>CAXXPS010000007.1:0-14468 GCA_963669415.2 Rhizobiaceae bacterium | reverse complement strand
TCGGTGCCCTGTTGTCCGTCCTGTTGTTTTTCGGCCCGCTGCAGGTTGGCACCGGTATCCAGCTTGATCTCAATGCTTATGTTGCGTCCTGTTTCATGGTGGCAACTGGCATACAGTTGGTCACTTTCGGAGTGCTGTCGCGTTATTACGCCGACATGACCGGCATCCTTCCTGCCAATTCCCGCTCGGACTGGATCAAGGGCAATATCAGCACCGACAGGTTGGCCTTGAATGCCGGTATCTGTCTGGCTGCCGGTTTCCTGTTCTTTGGTTATGCGCTGTTCACCTGGGCCGGCGTTGGTTTCGGCTCTCTGGTCAATCCGATTATTCCGCGTGTCGTCGTCCTGGGTCTGACGCTGATTGTCATCGCCTTGCAATTGTTCTTCTCGCGCCTTTCTGCTGGGCGTGCTGCAAATTCCGCTCGCCAACGGAAAAAGTGGAGACGAAAATTCCAATACGCCCAGGAAGGCGGCATGAGCAAATCGGGCTCCGGCCTGGCTGACCGCGGAAAGATCACTCGCTTCGTCATCGTCGGAGTAGGCGCGGCAGTTCTGCTGTTTGTATTGACCTATGTGTTTGCACTGCTTGGTGCGCCGCCATTTGCTGGCAGCGCTGCAGCTTACGCGATAGCATTTGCGGTAGCCTTACACGGCACAACGCAACTGGACTTTCAAGTCAACCACCAGCCATCGGCGGACATTGCCGCGGTATTTTGCGTGCAGGCCGGCTGTGCGCTCACCGCCGGGGCCGTTGCCCATGGCTCCGTCCACTTGTTAGGGGCTTCACCGCTTGTCATGTCGATCATCACGACGCTTGCCGCGAGCGCGATCAGTTTCGTTCTGTCCTCACTTTGGGCGTTCGCACCGGAAAACTGAATGCCAGCCGCTTTACCAATTGTTGAAATCGCGGCTGTAGAAAATTAGCCGGACACCCGGAGTATGGAACATCACTCAATGACAGCGAAGCCGGCCGATGCCCGAAGCCAGGCGGGCCATCAGTTTCGCGCATTCTTCGATGCGCCGATCGCCATGATTCTGGCAATTCTGGCATTGGTGCCTTCCGTGGCCAATGGTTCTCTTACGGCCTGGCCCGGCAACAACGACAATATGTTGCGGCTGGTGCAGATCCGGGATCTGCTCGCAGGCCAGAGCTGGTTCGACTACTCGCAGTATCGCATGGGCCCCGACGGTGGTTTTATCATGCACTGGTCCCGCATTGTCGATCTGCCGAATGCGGCAATAATCCTGGCAGTGGAGGACCTGACAGGATCGCAGCCGGCCGGCGAAATGGTTGCAGGGATAGTTTGGCCGACCCTGCCTTCTGGCATTGTCGGTATTCGCGATCATCCGCGCAGCCCGTGTACTGGGCGGTGCCGAGGCCGCTTTCCCGGCGGCTCTGATCGGAATATTGAGCCTTTTCTCGATTGGAATTTATGCTCCGGGCGCATTTGATCATCACAATCTCCAACTGGCGCTTTGTCTGGTTGCAATCTGGTTATTGATTGCCCGTCCATCGCGACGGTGCGCATTCGCTGCGGGTGGTGCGCGGCAATCACCATGGCTGTCGGAATGGAGACACTGCCGTTTGTCGTCGTCGCCTGCGCATCAGCGGCCATCTTGTTTCTCCTGCGTGGCCGCAATGAAACCGAAACCGCATTTGGCTTTGGGGTCGGCTTTGCATCAACGTCTGCACTGGCGTTCATAGCAACAGTCGGTCCGCAACAGTGGTTTGTCGTCCATTGCGACGCTCTGTCGCGGCACAGCTTGTTGTCGCGGTCATTGGTGGTGGCGGACTGGCAATGCTCGCCTTGCTGCCATTTGCGAACGCGACACTTGGCTCCCGGATTGCCGGGCTCTGCGCGCTGGGGCTGCTGCTGGCGGCGCTGCTCGTTATTGTCTGGCCACAATGTCTTGCCGGCCCCTATGCCGGCCTCGATCCGCGTCTTGCCGAGCTCTGGTTGACCGGCGTATCCGAGGCGCAACCCGTCACCAAGATTGCGGCCCGGGATCTTCGGTTATTCGCAAAGCACTATCCGACACCGGTCATCGCACTCTTTGTCATCGGCTGGTTGATCTGGCGCAGCAGAGGCGCCGAATTGAGGGCCGCGTCGATAGCAGGCGGCTTCCTTCTGGCTGCGATTTGTATTAAGCCTGTGGCAGGTGCGGGTCGGCAATTTTTCAGTTGCTTTTGCGACGATTCCGCTTGCAGCCTGGGTTGGCATTGCGCGGAAGACCGCCTATTCGCGCAAAACCAGTTCCGCTAGCCTGACCATTGGCGATCGCATGGATTGTGTCATTTAATATGTGCTGGACGGTCGTCGGGCTGGGTTTGCACAATTTGGCGGGCATGCGAAAGCCGCCGAGCGCAGCACCCGGTGAGCCTAGCCTGGATTTGACCAGTTGCTACGATCAGGAAGCCTTTGGCGCGCTTGCCAAGCTCGAACCAGCAACCGTGATTGCGGTGTCCAATATCGGTCCGGCAATCCTGAAGCACACCCGCCACCGTACATTGGCCGGGCCGTACCATCGAAACAATGAAGGCAACATCGCAACTCTTGACGCCCTGACCAAACCCCCGGATGGCGCATACGAAATTCTGTCGCGATATAGCGTCGAACTTGTCGTTCACTGCCCCGGCAACGACGAAAGCGGGCACATGGCCCGCCTGGGGCCTGATGGCCTCATGAATACGTTGTTTGAAAAACAGCCGCCCGAATGGCTGAAGAAATTGACAACCGGCCCTGAAACGGCCTTGGTGATATTTCAGGTAGAACGAAAATAACATAATTATCAGCAGGTTACCGGCAGTTTACCCGCTGTTCACATCATCCATGCAGACTGCAGCGTGATAACGGCACTCTTAGTGGCGGGAGCCAGGTTCATGACCGGAAACAGCGGTACGATCGACGTACTCATTGCCGAAGACAATGACGTAAACCAGATGGTCTTCTCATTCATCATGGAAGAACTCGGCCTGGTTTTCGAGATTGCCGCCAATGGTCAGGAAGCTGTTGACAAATACCAGCAGTTTCAGCCGCCGCTGATCGTCATGGACGTTTCAATGCCGGTGATGAACGGCCTTGAAGCGACACAGAAAATTCGCGAGCTGGAGGCATCGAGCGGCAGCAGGGTCACCATCATCGCAGCCACCGCCCATGCGTTGAAAGGCGATAGCGAACGATGCCTGGAGGCAGGCATGGACGACTATATCGCCAAGCCGATCAGTCCGGACAAACTTAAAGAGAAACTTGACCATTGGCGAAATCTTGCGCAGTCGGCGGTCATAAATGGCTAACCAAACCCGTTAGGGTAAAGACCGAAGATACCTTTCATAAACGCTTTTGTGTGAGCGTTTCATAAAATGAGCAGCATCCGTAGCAGGGGCATCAATGAATTCTTCCGTCGAAGACACAAACGGTAGCGGCAATCCGGCCGAACTTGCGATGACCGATTCGCTGACCGGTCTGGGCAATCGTGCGCGATTCTACGACAAGATGGAACGCCTGATCGCCGAGCGCGCTGAAGATCCTGCTCCATTCGCAATCGGCATAATCGATTTAGACGGGTTCATAGCCGATCAACGATCTGTTCGGCCGCAGCGCTGGCGATGATATTCTGCTGCAGGTTTCCATGCGGCTGCGCTCGGCAATGGACGAACAGTCGATCATGACGCGCGTCGGTGGCGACGAGTTCGCGTTCTTGTTTCCGATGACATTCCGCGAAGAGGCGATCAAGGACCAGGCAAAAATGCTGATCGAAGTCCTGTCGGCGCCTTACGATGTTGGCGAAAGGACCGCCAGGCTATCGGCGTCGGTCGGTTGCGCACTTTACTACTTCAATGACGAAACCCCTCAGCAGTTGGTTTCCCGCGCTGAAACGGCTCTGTACCATGCAAAGCGGTCCGGCCGCGGTCGCGTTGTCGTTTACTCCCAGGAAATGGAAGAAGCCGCCAAGAGGGTTGCCCGTATCGAGCAGGCGCTTCGGCGGGCAGTTTCGGCGGGCGAGGTCGAGCCTCATTTTCAGCCGATCGTTGATCTGAAGACCCGTCAGACAATTGGCTTTGAATGCTTGGCCCGGTGGACCGACAGGGACCTGGGATTTGTTTCGCCGGCTGTGTTCATTCCGATTGCCGAGGAGCGCGGTATCGTTGGACCCATGTCCCAGCTCTTGCTACGAAAAGCGACTGAAGCTGCGCGGGAATGGCCGGAACATCTTTTTCTGTCGTTTAATCTGTCACCATCGCAATTGGTGGACCAGAACACCGGTCTGCACATCCTGTCTATCCTTGAGAAAACCGGGTTTGACCCGAAGCGGCTCGAGATCGAGATCACCGAAACCGGAGTGATGAGCGATCCGGCTTCTGCCGAAAAGATCGTTGAGGATCTTCGCCGTGTCGGCATCCGGGTTTCGCTCGACGATTTTGGCACCGGCCAGTCCAGCCTCGGCCGCCTGCGTGATTTCCACTTTGACAAGCTCAAGATTGATCGCGCTTTTGTCTCATCCATCCTTGAGGATCGTCCCTCAGAACACATCATCCGAGCCATTCTCGCCATGTGCGAGGGCCTTGGAATGGATGTGGTCGCCGAGGGCATTGAGGACGAAAAGCAGGCAGACAAACTGGTCCAGTTCGGTTGTCAGGGTGGCCAGGGTTTCTTCTTCGGCAAGCCCGTCGACGCCAACGCGACAATGGGATATCTGCGCGACGCCTATCGCGGGGCGCTGCACGCCAAGGCAATCTGACGCTTCAAAACCGCATGCCAAATTGCCGGGATCCCGAAGCGGAAGCCAATTCTGCAAGCTTCGGAACTCTGCGCCAAAAGCTCCGTTTTTAACTTTGGTAAACAAGCGGTGTAGCGCGGTCTATTGCTATATTAAATAGCTGAATTATTTGAAGAAAACCTAATTTGTGGGCCTTGGTAGCTGTCCAGCCAGTTCGAGTTATGGCAGTTGGCTAAAAGTTTATGCAAATCCGCTGGACTCAGTGAAATCTCCATAAATATGAGAATATTAGACTTTGCGGATGTGTAACGCCGTGCGCCATCGCTTTAGTAGCCCGGCCCGAATCCGAGAAGTCAATACCATGCCTCAATCTCCACGTAGACTGCTGCGGAAGTTTGCAGAAGACCGTTCCGGCAATTTTTCGCTAATGTTCGCTGCAGGGTCAATTTCGATCATGCTCGCGGCAGGATTTGCAATCGACTTCGGCCGACTATCGACCAGCAATTCAACTTCCGCCAACGCTGTCGATGCCGCGATTCTGGCGGCTGCGCGTGATCTGATGCTTGGCAGAATCGAAGCCGACGAGGCCTACGATTTCGTCAAAGCTTATCTGGAGGGCACACTCGGTGTCGATATCGGGCCTGACAAGGAATATCAGATCACTCACTTCTCGATCGATACGGTCAATGAGAAAATTTCGGTAGATCTGACCCGGGACATGCCCATGACCTTCATGGCGTTGGCCGGGAAGAAAACCCAGACAAACACGGCAAGCGGCTCCGCACTCTACGGGATCGACACCACCGAAGTGGTCATGACCTTCGACGTGACCGGCTCGATGGGCGGCAGGAAGATCAATGATCTGAAGACGGCGGCCACTTCGGGGATTGCTGATCTGCTCGGTGGCAGCGCAGCCAACGGCAAGTTGCGTGTGGCAATGGTGCCCTATGCTGAAGGGGTCAACACCGGACCGTTGTACCAGACGGTATTCGTAGAAAATGAAGATACCAGCGGGGCGCCACCGGTGGATGATCCATCGGCAATTCCGGGCGGCGAAGGATCCGCTGCCGCAGACAATTGCTCGACTGAACGGAAAGGGCAGGGCCAATTTACCGACGACAGTCCGCGCAAGGGCAAGATCAATCGCGATTTCCGGCTCAGAAGGTGCCCCGCATCGCCTCTGATACCATTGTCCGCAAATGCCAGCATGCTTCAGGATGCCGTTGGTGACATGACCACCGGTGGCGGTACCGGCGGGCATATCGGAATTCAGTGGGCCTGGTATCTGATGTCGCCAAAATGGGCAGACTATCTGCCTGCAGGCTCAAAACCGGCTGACTACGGCGGTGATGTCCGCAAATTTGCCGTTCTAATGACCGATGGCGAATTCAATGTGGCGTATGCTGGTGTACCGAAAGACTCGTCTCAATACAGACAGGCAAGGAAGTCGATGGCAAAGGCGCGCAAGCTTTGCGGGAACATGAAAAACAAGGGTATCGAGATCTTCACGATCGGCTTCGCGCTCAACAATCGTGACGCCAAGGAACTGATGCGCGATTGTGCTTCCACAGATACGGATGAGATCACCTACTACCATCAGGCGGGAAACGGTGACGAACTCCGAAGAATTTACAAGGACATCGCAGTAAGCATCAAGCAACTGCGTCTTGTGCGCTAAAAACTACCAAGGGGCCGCCTGTGGCGGCCTTTCTCTTCATTCATCACCCTTTGTCGGGACATCTCCGCCGGCGCTTTCTGGCTCGGCAGGTTGTGCCAGCATTTGGATGATCTTCAAAAGCAGGCCAATTCCTGCCGCTGCATAGAACATTGTGAAAATTTTTGCTGCGTCGGTTTTCGGTGTGAGGTCGCCGTAGCCGATGGTGGTCAATGTTATGAAACTGAAATAAAGCGCATCAATAATTCGCCAGCCCTCGACCTGAGCATAAAACCAGGTGCCTGAAATCAGCAGCAGCGCAACGGCGCCGGTGGTATTGCGGAAAACCGGATTGTTCCACGAAAGAACAAACCCCCGAACGACCTGATAAACCGGCAGCAAATATGAAAGCATTCCGAACCCTCCACAAGTTGGTAAGCCATACTCGCCGACCATTGATGATCGTTCAATCGCGATTACCGGCTGGGTGCCTAAATCCTCACAATTGAGCATTGAACTCCATACGGTGGTCTGTGCTACACCGGCAATCACAACTGAACCCGGTTCCGAGAGATCCCTTTCATGCAAGAAGCCTATATTTGTGACTACATTCGCACGCCCATCGGCCGCTTTGGAGGCGCACTTTCATCGGTGCGCGCCGATGATCTGGGTGCAGTGCCGCTGAAAGCCCTGAAGGACCGCAATGAAGGCGTCGATTGGGAAGCGGTCGACGATGTGATCTATGGCTGCGCCAATCAGGCTGGTGAGGACAATCGCAATGTCGCGCGCATGAGCCTGCTGCTAGCGGGCCTGCCGGAATGTGTGCCCGGCGCGACGATAAACCGGCTTTGCGGATCAGGCATGAACGCGTTGATCGACGCTTCTCGCGCGATCAAAACCGGTGAAGCCGAATTGATGATTGCCGGCGGTGTTGAATCGATGTCACGCGCACCATTCGTCATGCCAAAGGCCGACAGCGCCTTTTCGAGAAAGGCGGAAATATACGACACCACGATTGGCTGGCGTTTTGTCAATCCCGTGATGAAGAAACAGTACGGCATCGATTCCATGCCGGAAACTGCCGAGAACGTCGCCGAGGATTTCCAGATCAGCCGTGCCGACCAGGACGCGTTTGCCGAACACAGTCAGACCAAGGCTGTTGCCGCGCAGGAAAACGGCCGGTTGGCAAAGGAGATCACACCCGTCACGATTCCGCAGCGCAAAGGCGATCCGGTTGTTGTTGACAGGGATGAGCACCCGCGTGCCGGAACGACGGCCGAAAAGCTCGCCAAATTGCCGACACCTTTCAAAAAGGAAGGCGGGACTGTGACTGCCGGTAACGCCTCAGGCGTCAATGACGGAGCGGCAGCCATCATCGTCGCATCGGAAGCCGCTGCAAAAAAACATGGCCTCACGCCGATTGCCCGTGTTCTGGGCGGCGCGGCAACCGGACTTGCGCCACGTATCATGGGCTTCGGGCCGGCTCCGGCAACAAACAAGCTGTGTCAGCGTCTGGGCCTTAAACCGCAGGATTTCGATGTCATCGAACTGAATGAAGCCTTTGCTTCACAGGGGCTTGCCACACTGCGTGAGCTTGGGATTGCCGATGACGCTGAGCACGTTAATCCCAACGGCGGCGCCATCGCACTCGGACATCCACTGGGAATGTCGGGCGCTCGTATCGCCGCGACAGCGGCAGTGGAACTTGTTGAGCGCGGTGGCAAATTGGCGCTTGCCACCATGTGTATCGGCGTTGGTCAGGGTATCGCGGTAGCCATGGAGCGGGTGTGATCACGCCGGACAATGGCTGGCGGCGATCCGTAATTTTTGGCAAAGGCCCTTGAAAATGAACTCGGCGACGAAAACCCGGTGCGTTCGGCGATTTCGCTGAATGAGGTTTTGGTATCTGTAACCAGTCGCCGGGCGATCGAGAGCCTCAGCCTGAGATAATAGGCGCCCGGCGTCTCGCTTATCGCGGCTTGAAAGAGGTTTTCCAGGCTGCGAACCGAGATGTGCAGGCGCCTGGCGATCGCCGCGGTGGTCAGTGGGCGATCAATTCTGCTTTCCATCAACCGGACGGCCGCAGCAAAGCGGGGATCATAGCGATCCGCGGGACCGATGGCGACCAGCGGCTGAGTATCGCTCGCCTCCTTGCCTTCTTCGTAGATAAACACACTTGCCACATCCAACGCCGTGGCGACACCAAGCCGGGTACGGATCAAGTGGGTCATCAGATCGAATGTCGGTGACGCACCTCCCGTCGTAAATATACTGCCGTCTATGACGTAGCGGTCTTGCCGGACATCGACATCGGGATTGGCGCTGGCGAAATCTTCGAAATCCTCCCAGTGGGTGGTGGCCCGCTTGCCTTTCAACAGACCAGCACGCGCCAAGACCCAGGAGCCGGCCTCAATGCCGCCGGTCAGACCAACCCTGCGTGCTGCACGGTTCACCCGCGACAGGAGCGCTTGTGTTGCCTGGTCGGCCGTATCGAAGCCCGCAATGACAATCAGCATGTCACCGCCCTCCTCGGGATCGAGTCTGCCCGATACCGCAATTGGCAATCCGCAGGTTGTCATTGCCGGCTTGCCGTCCGGGGAGACAAACCGCCACGAAAATACAGGCCGGCCGGTGACCCGGTTTGCTGCACGAAGCGGATCGACTGCTGATGCCACGCAGCTGATCGACAATCCGCTCATCACGAGAAAGGTGATATCCAGTGACGCTGTCGAAGCTTCAAACAGGGATTTTGTTGCGTTTTTTATCATCTTTGCTTCGTAATAAGTGAAGCATTTTTCGTAAAGTCCGGCATGATTGACGTCTGTGGATTTGGAGGAATGTCATGCCGCTAGCCATGAACCGCGAAGTCTTCATTACATGTGCCGTCACCGGTTCGGGGGGCACGCAAGATCGTAGTCCGCATGTGCCGCGCTCGCCGGAGCAGATTGCCAATTCTGCCATCGACGCGGCCAAGGCTGGCGCTGCGATCGTCCATTGTCATGTGCGTGATCCTGATACCGGAGCACCGAGCCGAAAGCTGGAATATTATCGCGAAGTGACCGATCGTATTCGCGATGCCGATGTCGATGCTGTATTGAACCTGACCGCAGGCATGGGCGGCGACATGACCTTTGGATCGACGGAAAACCCGCTGCCCCTGGCTGATGCCGGAACCGACATGGCAGGCGCGTCCGAACGCATTGCCCATGTGGCCGAATGTCTGCCGGAAATCTGTACACTCGATTGCGGCACGATGAATTTTGCCGAAGCCGACTATGTGATGACCAACACGCCGGGCATGCTTCGCGCCATGGGTAAACTGATGACCGAGCTTGGCGTCAAGCCGGAGATCGAGGCATTCGACACCGGGCATCTTTGGTTCGCCAAAGAACTGGTCAAGGAAGGGGTTCTCGACAGCCCGGCATTGGTGCAGCTCTGCATGGGCGTGCCATGGGGGGCGCCCGACGATCTCAACACGTTCATGGCCATGGTCAACAATGTACCGGAAGACTGGACGTTTTCGGCTTTCTCTCTGGGACGTAGCCAGATGGCTTACGCGGCAGCGGCTGTATTGGCCGGCGGTAATGTACGCGTCGGGCTGGAAGACAATCTCTGGCTGGGAAAGGGCATGTTGGCGACCAACGCTCAGCTGGTCGAACGCGCCGTGACGGTCGTTGAAAATATCGGTGCGCGGGTGATTGGACCGGAGGAAGTTCGAACAAAACTTGGCCTGACAAAGAGAGCGCCACGGAAATGAAGACCGCCGCAATTGTCGGCGGCGGTGTTATCGGCGCCGGATGGGCCGCGCGCTTCGTGCTCAACGGGTTGGATGTTTCAATCTTCGATCCCGATCCCGAAGCGGAACGCAAGGTTACAGAGGTGCTTGGCAACGCCCGGCGTGCTTATGCGGCAATGGTCCCTGACGGATTGCCTGCCGAAGGCGTGATCACGTACGCCCAGTCCATTGAGGAAGCGGTTGCGACCGCCGATCTCGTTCAAGAAAGCGTGCCTGAAAGACTTGAACTCAAGCACAAGGTTCTTGCTGAAATAGGCGCTCACGCAACTGCCGAGGCGCTGATAGGCTCTTCAACTTCCGGGCTGAAGCCCAGCAACATGCAAACCGCGATGGCTCGGCCCGAACGACTGTTCGTCGCCCATCCTTTCAATCCGGTCTACCTTCTGCCCGTAGTTGAGATAGTCGGCGGTGAGCGCACATCTCCTGAAACGATCGAGCGGGCAAAATCCGCTTATGCATCGATTGGCATGAAGCCGGTTCACGTGAAAAAGGAGATCGAAGCTTTTGTGGCCGACCGGCTGCTAGAAGCGATCTGGCGCGAATCTCTCTGGCTCATAAAAGACGGCATCTGCACGACCGAGGACCTTGACGACATTGTTCGTTACGGATTCGGACTGCGCTACGCTCAGATGGGTGTTTTTGACACTTATCGCGTCGCCGGTGGCGAGGCCGGCATGCGGCACTTCCTGGCACAGTTCGGCCCCTGTCTCTCCTGGCCCTGGACCAGGCTGATGGATGTGCCCGATTATGACGATGCACTGGTGGATCTGATTGCCGGGCAGTCCGATGAACAATCCGGGCACATGTCCATTCGCGAGATGGAGCGCTTCCGTGACGACAATCTCGTTGCCATCATGGATGCCCTAAGCCAACAAAATGATGGGAAAGGTTGGGGTGCCGGAGAGAACCTCAACCGATATCGATCGCAATTGAACGGCAGGAAGGATCGTGGCGATGAACTTTGATCTGTCTGAAGAACAACAGATGATCGTCGAGACGACCCGTTCGTTCGTCGAAAACGAGCTTTATCCACACGAGCTTGAAATTGAGCGCAGCGGTGAACTCGACATGGATGTTGTCCGCGAGATCCAGGCCAAGGCAATCGAGACCGGCCTTTATGCGGCAAATATCCCGGAAGAGTTTGGCGGCGCAGGTCTCGATACCCCAACCTGGCTGCTCTATGAAAAGGAGCTTGGTAAAGCCAATTATGCACTGCATTGGACCTGCGTGGCCCGCCCTTCCAACATTCTCTGTGCCGGGACGCCCAAGCAGCGTGAGAAGTATCTTGAACCGTGCGTTCGCGGCGAGAAGTGGGATTGCCTTGCCATGACCGAGCCCGGCGCCGGTTCCGATCTGCGCGGCATGAAAGCGACCGCAAGGAAGGATGGTGATGACTGGATTCTCAACGGCACCAAGCATTTTATCAGCCATGCGGATATTGCCGATTTCGCCATCTGCTTCATGGCCACCGGAGAGGAAGACACACCCCGCGGGAAGAAGAAGCTGATCACCGCTTTCTTCGTTGACAAAGGCACGCCGGGTTTCACGGTTCGGGATGGCTACCGAAACGTCTCGCATCGTGGATACACAAACGCTGTTCTGGAATTCGATGATTGCCGTGTTCCGGTAAGTAGCCGTTCTAGGCGAAGTGCACAAGGGTTTTGACGTCGCCAATGAATGGCTCGGCGCCACAAGGCTTCAAGTAGCTGCAACATGTCTTGGACGTGCCGAGCGCGCTTTCAGCCATGCGGTTGAATGGGCTGCCGAGAGAAAGCAGTTCGGCCAGCAGATTGGCAAATTCCAGGGCGTATCGTTCAAGCTGGCCGACATGGCCATGGAGTTGAAGGCGGCCGAATTGCTGACCCTGGAAGCCGGCTGGAAGTTCGACCAGGGAACCGTGACAGATTCCGACATGGCAATCGCCAAGCTGAAAGCGACCGAAATGCTGGCTTTCGTTGCCGATGAGGCAATCCAGATTCATGGTGGCATGGGGGTTGATGGATGAGTTGCCTCTGGAGCGCATTTGGCGCGATGCCCGCGTTGAGCGTATCTGGGAGGGCACGTCGGAAATCCAGCGCCACATAATCAGCAGGGCATTGCTCAGACCCCTTGGAGCGTGAGGGCCTTACCCGTGGCGAAAAAGAAGACGCTTTCGGAAACGGAACTCTACGCACCTGTAAAGATATTGCTTGAAGGTCAGGGATATTTGGTCAAGAGCGAAGTCGGGGACGCTGATGTCGTTGCCGTTCGAGGCGACGAACCTCCAGTCATCGTCGAGTTGAAAACCGGTTTCTCTCTGGCGTTGTTTCACCAGGCGATTGAGAGATTGAAGATAACGGATGCAGTTTACGTCGCGGTTCCTGAATGGACGGGGCGCAGCGGCTGGAAGAGTTTTGTTGCGAACCGCACATTGTGCCGCAGGCTTGGCCTGGGTCTGATGACAATTCAGCCGGCAAATAACCGTGTTGATGTTCATCTTGATCCTGGACCTTACACTCCCAAGCAATCTCGGAAGCGGCGTGAAAGGGACTGCTGAAGGAGTTTCAGTACAGGGTTGGCGATCCGAATACCGGCGGACAGGACCAGAACAAAAATTGTGACGGCCTATCGGCAGGATGCATTGCGCTGCCTTAAATATCTGTCCGAAAACGGCCCAACCAAAGCGGCCACGTTAGCCAAGACGACCGCTGTATCGAGAGCGCGGCGGATCATGTCCGATGATCATTACGGTTGGTTTGAACGTGAGAGCCGCGGCATCTACTCCGTCACTCCTAAGGGCCAAGAAGCGCTTGAGACATATGGCGCTGAAATCGAGGCGCTCACATGACTCGTTCTTTGACGCGATTGTTAGCGCCGCGATCCATCGCTGTGATGGGCGGAAAATGGGCAGCGGCTGTCATCCGCCAAACGAGGCAGATGGGCTATGACGGCGAAATCTGGCCAATTCATCCTGATAAGAAATTGATCGAGGGATTGCCGGCATTTCGCTCGGTGGACGAATTGCCGGGTTCGCCCGATGCAGCATTTGTGGGGGTCAACCGCAGGGCGACAATCGACATCGTACGCCAGCTTTCAACAATTGGAGCAGGCGGTGCGCGTGTGTTTTGCCTCCGGCTTTCGCGAAACCGACGCTGACGATGCCGAAGGCGGCCGGTTGCAAGACGCATTGCTGCTTGCGGCAGGCGACATGCCAATTCTCGGGCCCAATTGCTACGGATTGGTCAATTATTGCGACGGCGCACTGCTTTGGCCCGACCAGCACGGCGGCGTGCGATTGGGAAGTGGTTCGCAAGGCGTTGCCATCATCACACAATCCTCGAACATCGCCATCAACATGACCATGCAGGCGCGCGGCCTGCCGGTAGCCTATGTCATCACTGCCGGTAACCCAGGCTCAGATCGGGATTTCGGAAATTGCAGCAGGTCTGCTTGAAGATGACCGTGTTTCGGCGCTGGGGTTGTACATTGAGGGCTTCGACAGTGTCGCCGGGTTTGAGTACCTGGCCGCTCGGGCACGGGAACTCAACAAACCGGTCATTGCGCTAAAAATCGGCAAGTCGGAACAGGCCAGGGCCGCCACGGTCTCGCATACCGCGTCGATTGCAGGTTCCGACGCCGCATCGGACGCTTTCCTGCGCCGGCTAGGTATCGGACGCGTTAATTCGGTTCCAGCATTTCTGGAGGCGCTCAAACTGCTCCATGTTTGCGGACCCCTTAAGGGAAACCGCACATCATCTATGAGTTGTTCTGGCGGTGAGGCGGCACTTGTTGCGGACAGTGTCGGCGAGCGGCAGGTCGAATTCCCGAAACTGACGGCTGAACACTGCAACCGGGTAAAAGAGACTCTTGGACCATTGGTCGCTGTCGCTAATCCTCTCGACTATCACACCTTCATCTGGAATGACGAACCCGCGATGACCAACACTTTTTCTGCAATGGTCTCGGGCGGGTTCGATATGAACCTGCTCATCATTGACTTCCCCAGGTCTGACCGTTGTTCGGACACCGATTGGTGCGCAACCGTCAATGCTTTCGAGACGGCTCTTGTGGCTAATGATGCAAAAGGCGCTCTGCTGGCATCGCTGCCCGAAAACCTGCCCGAAAGCTGGGCGGCAGAATGCATTGCGCGTGGAATTGCTCCCATGCAGGGCATTGAAGAGGCGCTCGATGCCATAGAAGTCGCAGCATTTATCGGCAATGCTTGGCGCGATCCAGTCGCCCGGCCCGTTTCAACAGACAACCCAGTAGAGTGCGGAACCATCATGCTGGATGAGGCGGAGGCAAAATGCCAGCTGGCAGC
>CAXXPS010000006.1:0-12582 GCA_963669415.2 Rhizobiaceae bacterium | reverse complement strand
TATACCGGCACCGGCGAGGTTCCCGGCGTGACTGGCGACACCGACATCAATGTCTTCAACGGCAACCGGAAAGCCTGGCAAGAGTGGCTGGCGGCAAACACCAAATAGGGGGAATTTCATGAAAGTCGGAATGACTGCTGCTTTGGCAGCAACGCTCTTGGTAGGCTTGTCAACCGTGCCGGCAAGTGCCCAGGAATGTGGGTGGCAAGTTTTCGACCTGGCTCAATAGCAGCAGTCGCCGAGGCGGCACGCCAGCGGCGTCGGCGCGAAGGGGCAAAAGGCACTGTCGCGTGCCCGCCAAGATAATAAAGTGTTGCGGCGCGACGGGCACAAGGTGTTTTCACCCAGACATTTCTGAAGTTCTCCGGCCGGATGATTTCCAGTTTACCGGCTTAAAAACGGCGCTGCCAATATGCGCAAATACAAACGGGTCTTTGACAAGGGCGCGCGCCGACTACGGCGTTCCGCCGGAGGTCATCAGCGCATTTTGGGCACTGGAAACCGATTTCGGTGCGGTGCAGGGCGATTTTTCACCCTCAACGCACTCGCCACATTGGCTCACGATTGCCGCCGTCCGCATTTGTTCAGGCCGCAATTCATCGCGTTGGGAACGCTGATTGATCAGGGATTGTGCCTGCAAATGTCACAGGCGCCTGGGCCGGTGAATCGGTCAGATGCAATTGCTGCCGTCGGATTATCTGGAGCTTGGTGTAGATGGTGACGGAGATGGCCGCGTCGATCTGAAGGGCAGTTCCTCAGATGCGATTTCTGACCAGCGCCAGGTTCCTCAACCACCTTGGCTGGCGGGCAAACCAGCCCTGGATCGAGGAAATCCGCGTGCCCAAAAACCTCCCCTGGGAACAGACGGGCCGTGAAATTAAGTTGCCACGCTCACAATGGGCCGCTTGGGGCGTGACATATCGTGGCGGAAAGCCGTTGAAGGCGGACAGTGCCGAAGCAAGCGTTGTATTGCCGATGGGGCGAAACGGCCCCGCCTTTCTCGCCTACCCCAACTACAACATCTACCTGGATGGAACCAGTCGTTTATCTACACCCTGACCGCCGCCTATCTGGCGACCGCGTCTCGGCGGGGCGCAGCGATACGACAAGCGCAATCCGACCCGGATTGTCTGACTCCCAGATGAAGCAGTTGCAGAAGAAACTGCAGGCGCTCGGCCATGACGTCGGCAAGATCGACGGGATTTTGGGCCGCGGCACCCGCGCCGCCGTGCGGCCGAGCAGAAGCGTCTCGGCATGCCGGCTGATGGCTGGCCGACACCGAAGCTACTGTCCAGGCTCTAGGGTCAAAACAGTTTGTGGCGCTCCGGCTACTTCAGCTGGAGCTCACTCTGCGGGCCGTCGCGTCCGATTTGCCGCTTTTTATTTTCTCGGCCTCTTTTTCGGCGGCGGCCGCTGCCAGCACGCGGTCGGCTTCGGCCCGCGCCTTGCTTCCCCGCGCCGCGCCTTGCGGCGATATTTGGCCAGACGCCATGCCCGGTAGAGCAGACGGATCTTGAAGACCCCTTCCCCGACATTTTCCAGTTCGGAGGAATAGGCCTCGGATAACGCCTCGCGGTAAGAGTTGTATCCTTGGCTTGCCATGTCCTCGACACGATGGATCAGGGACATCCACATCGGCGATAACAAGAGGGTGACCGCCGTAACCGCAATCGCCAGGCGATAGATATCGTAGCCGAGCACCCCGCTGGTAAATCCGGCAGCGGCCAGCACAAAGGAAAACTCACCGATCTGCGCCATTGAAAGGCCGCCGATCAGCGCCGTGTCACGATCGTAACCCGTCAGACGCAACAAAAAGACGTTCAATGCCGTTTTGGCGACGATGACGAACACGGTCGCGCCGAACACCACGCCCAGATTTTGCCAGATATAGGTCAGATCGATCAGCAATCCGATCGACAGGAAGAACACCACCAGCAAAACGCTCTGGATCGGCTCGATCACCGAATGACCTTGGTGCGCAGGTTGGAATTGCCGATGATCAGGCCGGCGATGAAGGCGCCGTAGGCCGGCGACAGGCCGAACGCGCCCGACAATGCTGCGGCGCCAAAGCAGCCGGCAAGCGACCCGAGCGCCAACAATTCCACATTGTTCTCGATTTGCTCGGCAAAAGGCAGTTTCAACTTGGATTGCCGTCCAGCCACCACAGCAATGCCACCAGGAAGACCACGGCCACCGCAATCTTTACCAGCGTGACTTCCAGCGCCACCTCTTCGCCGCCTAGCGCTGACACGAGAATGAGCATGGGAACAATGGCGATGTCCTGGGCGATAAGCACACCGACGGTAATCTTGCCGGCATCGCCACGCAATTCGCCTGCGTCGTCGAGTATTTTCATCGCCACAACGGTTGAAGAAATAGCGATGATGAAGCCGAGGATGACACCTTCCGCGTTCGATGCATTGGTGAACCAGGATATCGCCATGCCGATGCCCAAAGCCACGGTCAATTGTCCGGAGGCGACAATGAGCGCCGGCCCTGAGGCTGATGACAAAGGCCTTCAGCGACAATTCGGTGCCGATGAAAAACAGCAGCATCAGCACACCCATTTCAGCGAGCGATGTGACATTGTCATTGGTGGCGATCAGCCCAAAACCGGTTGGTCCCATGATCACACCAGCGAGGATGAAACCAACCAGCGGCGGTTGCTTCAGGCGCATGAGACCGAGCCCGACTACAACCGCAATCACAATTACGACTGCGATCTCGATTAGCGGAAAGGCATGGCTGGCGGCGTGATCAAATGGTGCTCCTGGCCGATGACGTATTGATTCTAGAACCTATCCGATCCAAAGGGAATTGTCAGAGTATCGCCTTCATGGACGGAATTTGCGCCGGCGCAACGAACCCGGCGTCCATGTGAACCATATTTCGAAGGTCAAATGGCTTGATTTTGACGAACTGCGGCACAGTTTGGCGATGGCTGCATTGTCACGAGACCGGATTTGAACTCGAAGGAACGGATTGACCGAAGTTCCCCTGTCAGCCCGGCGTCATTTGCCTATGTCAAATACTTGCCGGACAAAGCTGCTATATCGCAGCATGAACCAGGCAGAGCATGCAAAGAGAGGAATATGATGAAATACCGGACACCCCTACTATTGGGCTTGGCAGCGGCGATCATGGCAGCCAGTCCGGCCATGGCCGAAGGCGACGTGAAAGCGGGCAAGAAAGTATTCAGAAAGTGCAAGGCCTGCCACTGGGCCGACAAGGCAAAAAACAAGGTCGGCCCGCATCTTGTCGGTCTGTTCGGGCGGGAAGCCGGTGCACTTGAGGATTTCAAATATTCCGACGCCATGAAGGAATCCGGCATCGTCTGGGACGCTGAAACACTGATCCCTTATCTGAAAAAGCCGAAAGAGGCCGTACCGGGCACGAAAATGGCCTTTGCCGGACTGAAGAAAGACCAGCAAATTGCCGACGTGATCGCCTATCTTGAAGAAGCGACCGTTCCTCCCAGCGAATAGCCGCACGTTTTCGCGGTAACAGCCTGGATCGGTTCACGGATTCCGGACACTCCACCGTCCGGATCCTTTTATTTCCGGCACACCCTGCCGATGGGCTCAGTCCTTCGTCGCCGGCGCCGGTGGCGTCTTGATTGCCTGTGCGGCAATCGCCTCGCGGTGCGAGATGAATGTTGCCGCCGCAACCACAATCCCGCCGCCCAGAATGACGAACGGATCGATCGGTTCGCCAAACGCGACGATACCGAGCAGCGCGGCCCACACCAGTTGAACAAAACCGACCGGCTGCGTCACCGTCAGCGGCGCGGCACGAAACGCCCGCGTCATCGTGTAGTGGCCGATGGTCGCAAACACCGCCGTCATCGCCAGCCAGAAAACCTCGCCGGCCGACGGCGTCGACCAGTTCAATACAGCTCCCGGCGCCAGCACCAGCGTGCACAGAATCGACAACATCACGACAATGACCATCGTGTCCTCGGTCTCGGTCAGTTTTTTCGCCAGCAGAAACGAGATCGCAAACATCGGCGCTGCAGCCACCTGCGCCAGCTGGCCGATCGAGATTTCCTCAAAGCCCGGCCGCAGAATGACCAGGGCCCCGAACAGCGCCACGGCAATCGCCGATATCCGCCTGAAATGCAGTTTCTCGCCAAAGAAGATCGCCGCCCCGATCGCCACGAAGATCGGTGAGATGTAGCCGAGCGCGGTCACCTCGGCGATCGGAATGCGCGCCATGGCAAAAAACCACAACGTGACCGCAACACCGTGCACCAGGCCGCGGCCGACATGCATCTTCAACAAGCGGGCAGACGGCCATTGCCGCAATATCCGCCGCAGGAACGGCAGGAACAGGATGACGCCGAAAAAGTAGCGAATGAAGGCCGCCTGGGTGGCCGGTATGTCGGACCCGACATAGCGGACAATGCCGGTCACCGCGACAAAACAAAAGGTGGTCAGCACCATCCAGCCGATGCCGGCAAGAACAGTGTCGCCCGGGCGGTCGCCGGTGACCGTGCTCACGGCTGCGCGCTGCCTGGCGCAGCCATTCTCGTGTCAGGTATGGAAAACAGGGGAAGCTCCAAATGAGTGGACTCGCAGGCGCAGAACATTAGTCTACAAACGATAAGGCGCAAGGGTGTTGCCCGGGCAAAGGCGAAATTCGGCGCAACCAGCCTGCGGTCAACCGACCAATGCAACGGAGCCAGGGATGGAACTCAGAAAAGCGATCGTCACCGGCGCTTCCAGCGGTATCGGGCATGCAACGGCGAGGCTTCTGGCCGATAACGGCCTGACCGTCCATGCGCTCGCTCGGCGCAAGGACCGGCTGAACGAACTGGCCGCCAACGCCAATATCGTGCCGCACGGGCTAGACATTTGCGAGACACACGCGCTGGAACAGGCGCTTGGCGGGCTGGAAGCCGACATTCTCGTCAACAATGCCGGCACCGGGCGCGGCTTTTCCGGCGTAGCGTCGGCGTCTGCCGAAGACATTGAACAGACGATTCACACCAATGTCGCAGCAAGCCTGCAGCTGATCCGCATTGTGCTGCCTGGCATGATCGCGCGCGGCCGCGGCCATGTCGTCAATATCGGCTCGACCGCCGGGCTCTATCCGGCAGCATCGGCCATTTACGGCGCCAGCAAGGGCGCGGTCCGCATGCTCGGTCCCAATCTGCGACTGGAATTGCAGGGCACCGGCATCCGTGTCACCGAAATCTGCCCCGGGCGGGTGACGTCGGAGTTTTATGACGCCGCGCTCGACGACGCCGGGCGCGCTGAAAAAATCAAAGCGTCGGGCATCACCGATCTGCGTCCCGAAGACGTCGCCGATGTGGTCTGGTACGCGCTGCGCGCGCCGATGCACGTCAATGTCAGCTCGGTCGAGATCGTACCCACCGAACAGACCTATGGCGGAATGCAGATGACCCCGAACCGCCTTGTCGATTGAATCAGGATCGCAGATTTCTGCGGCAACCAGCTGAAAAATTTAGGTAAATTGCGCTAGTGCCGTGTATCTCCGCCCTTTAGGGGTCCGCAGGGGGAGAGATAGGCGCCGGCGTTTCCTCCACCTTATCCTCCAAAACCGCTTGCGAAATGACACGCACTTGGCAAGTCGGAGCCGATTGCGCCGATCTCGCCCGAGCTCCGCGCGCTTATTGGCTGGTCAGGCGGGTTGCCGGCAAGCGTGATCAGTTCTGATTGAACAGCCAGTTCAACCGGAATGCCACCGAATGCACCTCTGCTTGCACTATATGGAGTTCCTGTCCGGGAGCGCGGGTTTGCCCGGTCACATATCCGGCATGTCTTTCGACATCCAAATATGCGAACCGATAGTTCAATCCGGCAACAATATTATCGGTCACCCGGTAATCGGCGCCGGCGCCAATGACATAGCCGTTATGCCATTTTTTTGTATGAAGATCACAAGGAGCGCATACAACATCGGGAAAGCCGGGGATGATGGAAATTTCCGTAAACGTGGAGGAATTCTTCATACTGACATTGCCGCCGGCATATCCGGCTTCGGCATAGGGCAGAAAACGACCGAACGAATAGCCAAGCCGCCCTGTTGCCATGACCAGGGAGTCGATGTCCGTTTCCCATATATCGGTCCCGTTCCGGTGGACGGGAGTAACGTTCGCAGCGCCGGTTACACTCTTATTGGCGTCAAGGTCGCTAACAGAAAGTTCGATGCCGCTGACCAGATTGTTGGCATGGTGATGAAGATATCCGATCTGGCCTCCACCAAGGAAGCTGCCTGCATTGGGAGCATCGTACCTTACGCCCGGATTAGCGAAGAACCAGCCGCCTCTCGTATTGATCCAACCCGTTTGAGCGGCGCTATGACCCGCATGGACACCCGCATAGAAACCGCTCCAGTTGTAGTCACCAGCAACGCCAACCGATCTGGCGGCTGCGGTACTCTCTGGCGCCGCATAAAGCCAGCTCAGACGAAAGGTTGCCGCGTGAGCATACGCACTTGCCGAATAGTAAGTACTAAAACCTCGGCTGGAGAAGGAGTGGCCCGTGATTAGACCGCCATGGTCGTTTGAGCCCAGATCAATGAACCGGTAGTTCAATCCGGCAACAATATTCCTGGTCACCCGGTAGTCGGCGCCGGCGCCAACGACATAGCCATTATGCCATCGCTTATAGTCGGAAACACAAAGAGGAGTGCAACTAGCATAGTCGCGGACATTCAACATTCTGACATTGCCGCCGGCATATCCGGCTTCGACATAGGGCAGAAAACGCCCGAAAGAGTAGCCAAGCCGCGCTGTTGCCATGAACACGGGTGAGATGTCCCTGTTCCATGTATCGATTGTACTATAAAAAGCAACAGGAGACCTTTGACTGGGTGCACTGCTGCTGCCGTCAAAGCTGCTTACCGAGAGTTCAATGCCGGTAACTATGTTGTTGGCATGGTGATGAAGATATCCGATCTGACCTCCACCAAGGAAGCTTTCTGCTCGGGCGCCGTATTCGTAGCCTCGTACGCCCCAAATATTCCCGGGTCCTTCAATCGAATCCACTTTCCCGCCACCCCAACCGGCATGGAAACCGGCATAGATGCCGCTCCAGCGATAGTCGTCGGCAAAAGTAAGTGAAGTGGACGCAGCGCTGATGGCCGCCGCTAGCACAAGTGTTCTGAGCATCTCGCCCCCCGGTAGAGAATCTTTGATGTGAGGGAAATGCCATATTGCCTTGCGCATTGCAAGCACGAGTTGTTATTTTAGTTTTTACTAACTTATCCGTGTTTTCAAAACCTTGTCCCATCGCTCCAGATAAGCATGAAAGCAGGTATGGATGGGAAGATTACGGTCAAAAGAAACTGTTGGTGGCCCATCCTCTCCCCCTTGAGGGCAGGGGAATCGCATATGGAATTTGGTTGCATTTTTTCACGAACCGGATTCTTGAGGATGGCGGACCCTTCAAGGAGGCTGCCATGGGACTTTCGAACTGTTTCGACGGGGTTATCGATCCCCGCGCTTCCAATTGCCGTTACCGGCTTGGCGATCTGATCTTGATGATGGTCGCCGCCAGCCTGTGCGGTGCTTCGGGCGCGACAGAGTTCGCTCTGTTTGCCCGCGAGCGCAAGCAGGTGTTGAACCGGATCATCGCTTACGACCATCCGCCCAGCCATGATACGTTTTCGCGCTTGCTGCGGCTGTTGGAGCCGCAAGCCTTCGACCGCGCCTTTGCCGGCTTTGCCGCCGCGTTTGCACATGCGCTCGGTGCGGTTGTCGCCATTGACGGCAAGGCGCTGAAACGGGCCTTCGATGCGGGCCATCAGGCCAGCCCCGCCATGACGGTATCGGCTTTTGCCTGTCAGGCGCGTCTTTGCCTTGGCTGCCGGGCCGTCGGCGGCGAAAACGAGGTTGAGACCGCACTGAAGGTCGTCGAACTCATTGATCTTGCGGGCAAAACCATCACCGCAGATGCCCTGCATTGCCACCACCGAATGGCCAGGGCCATCCGTCAGCGCGGTGGCGATTACATGCTGGCGCTGAAGGGTAACCGGCGCAGTTGGTTCAATCAGGCCAAGGCGGCGTTTGCCGCTACCACGCCGGCGGCAACCGAAACCAGCGGCAAGGCCCATGGCCGCAACGAGTGGCGCAAGGCCGAGGTCGTTGCCGCAACCACGCCCGTCATGGACGGCCATGCCGCCTTTGCACGCATCACCAGCGCGCGCGACGGCGCCAAGCCCGTCACCCGTTACTACCTGATGTCGCTCCCGATCGACCCGCGCCAAGCGCTCGACATCACGCGCCAGCATTGGCAGATTGAAAACAACCTGCACTGGATGCTCGATGTCCACTTCGACGAAGACCAAAGCCGGGCCCGGAAGGATCACGCCCCCGCAAACACCGCCATCCTCAACAGGATCGCCCGAAACATCCTGCAAATCGTCGAAACCGGAAAGGTGCCGATCTCACACCGCATCAGAAAATGCAGCTGGAATGACGACTATCTCATCGGTGCATTGGCTCATATGCGATAGCCCTGCCCTTGAGGGGGAGAACGGGACGATGCGTTTACATAAATCTTATCCACGCCCCCCAAACCCTGACTTACAATCTCTCCCATCGCTCCCACGGGAAGCCGGGTCATGAACCGGGGTCTGGCGGGAGCGGCGGCAACCTCCCCCGTGCGCAACGGTTGCGCAAGGCATGACGAGGGCCGGGCGGCAGGCTGGGGGCTGTGGGCAGATACCGGACGGTGAAAATCCGCTTCCTCCCCGCAGTTTCGGAAAAGCCGAGCGCCGGAGTGGCCTGCCTGAACTTTCAGGCGGGTTCTGAGCCGGGAAGACCCCGGTTCGGGAAACAAGGACGGGTCTGAGGCGGATAAACGCCGACGGCCTGCCGGAAACCACTCCCGCGCAAGACCAGCCGACAGGACCGGACAGCGGCCGGACGGGTGATCGGAAGATCGCACGAGACAAAAGAAAACCAAGACACCGCGGTCTTCCGATCGCCCGTCTTCCCATTTCATTAGCTCACGGCAGTTCCCGCTGCGCGTGAACGCCTCCGCATGGGCGCCAAACGGTTGGCGGGGTTCAGTCGAACCCTCGGGCTTCGCCCGGTGGAGCTCACGCCAGTTTCGCTGGCGCGGGACGGCTGCGCATGGGCGCAGAAACCTTCGCCCCCCTTGAGGGGGAGAATGTAAAATCGGTACTTAGCTGAGCAAAGCGAACGCTAAGTGCCAGATTTTGCAAGAGGGGGGACAAAATCATCTGGCGCAGAATCCCCCCTCTTGTCTTTTCCAAGCACTTACTCGGGATTTTCCCTCGTAAATGCAGGAAAAGACTTTCTCCCCCTCAAGGGGGGCGAAGGGAGGCCTAATCCGCCATTGTCTCCAGCGTCGCAAAGCCTTCCGGTTCCGCACCCTCGTCAAACGGCGTTGCCACCTCCACGAATGTGTCGGGATAAAACCCGTTGAAGTGGCTGCGCAGCGCCAGCGAATAGGCGCCGATATGGCCGATCTCGATCCAGTCGCCGGTGGAGACCGTTTCCGGCAGCCAGAACGGCCGCGACAGAATGTCAACGGAATCGCAGGTCGCCCCGCAAACCTTGAACGGAATGACATTTTCATCCCTGCCCGGGCGGTTGCGGATGGCGGGATCGGGGATGAAGCGTGCAGGAAGCGTGATCTTGCCGGTCCACGAATCCGACAGCGAAGCCCAGATACCGTCATTGATGTAAAGCCGCCTGCCCTTCCGGAGCAGCACCCGGACGATCAGCGAAAATGCTCGCGCCACAATCACCCGGCCCGGCTCGGCAACAAGCGGCAGCTGATCGAATTCCCATTCTTTCAAATCGCCGCGCAGGCGCGACATCAACTGCCCGATTGACGGCATCTCGACAATCTTGCGCCGCGGATCGTGGCCGTATTCGGCAGGAAAACCGCCGCCGACATCCAGGCCCGCCAGTTCGACGCCGGCCCGGTTGCGCACCCAGTCTGCGGAAGCCAGCGCCCGCTCGTATGTGTCCGGATCGGCGATCTGGCTGCCAACGTGAAAGCAAAGCCCGACCTTGTATCCAAGCTTCGCGGTGCGTTGCAGCAGCTCGACAGCATGACCGGGTGCGGCTCCGAATTTTTTCGACAGTTCGTAAGCCGCGTGCCCCTTGGTCTGGATCCGTGTGAAAACCGTCAGCGAACCCGGATCGATGTCGAGCGCCCGCACAATGCGCGTCAGCTTGGCGACCTCGCCTTCATGGTCGATGGCGATGATGCGGATTTTGTACTTCTCCAGCGCCAGCCGGATATCGGACTGTGCCTTGATCGGATGCATGTAGAGCATCTCGGCTTTTGGCGAGACCGAGTGCACCGCCTCGAATTCGGCCGGCGAAGCAACGTCAAATGCCGTCACGCCTGCCTCGACCAGCGCTTTGAGCACCATTGGCTCGCCATTGGTCTTGACGGCATAGGCGGTCTGGCCCGGAAACATGTCCATGAAAGCACGGGCATCCGCCTTCAGCACGTCTGGCCGGAAACAGTAGATCGGATGGTCGGGCCGCAGGCTGAGCGCAACCTTTTTCGCGTTTTCAAACCGTTCCATGAATTCTCCCGCGAATGTGCAAGAACCGGGTGGTGTTGGCGCACCTGAAGCCGTAAGCCGTGACGATGTCAAGGAGCACAATGTGAGCGAAAGCGAAAATCCCGAAATGCGCAGGCCGTTACCGGAGGTTGCAGCGACACAGAAGCCGATGTCGCTCGCATCGTGGGTGCAATTGATAGCCCTGGGCGTCATCTGGGGCGCATCGTTTTTCTTTGCCCGGGTGGCGGTGATGGAAATTCCGCCCCTGACGCTCGTCCTGTTCAGGGTTGGAATCGCTGCAATCGCGCTTCATCTCTATCTTGCCGCCCGCGGGATTTCGTTCGTTCCGGTTCTGAAGCGTTCAGGCTCCTTCTTCATCCTCGCCGCACTCAACAATGTGATTCCGTTTTCGCTGATTTTCATCGGCCAGACCGAACTGGGCGCCGGTCTGGCGGCAATTTTGAACGCAACGACGCCGTTTTGGACGGTAATCGTCGCAAACCGCCTGACGGTCGATGAGCGGCTTACAGCCCACAAGCTTGCCGGAGTTCTGATAGGCGTCGCCGGCACCGCCGTGCTGGTGGGACCAGGCGTTGTGGCAGATATCGGCGGGCCGATCTGGGCCAAGCTCGCAATCATCGGGGCAGCCGTTTCCTACGCGTTTGCCGTAATCTACGCCAAACGTTTCAAGGACTTGGGCACCACCGAAGTCGCGACTGGTCAGTTGACCGCGTCGACGATCATCATGCTCCCGATTGTTGTGATGATTGACGGGGTCATCTCGTTCCAGTCGGTCGGCGCGGAAATCTGGTTACACGTGCTCGCCCTGGCTTTGATCTCGACCGCGCTGGCCTATCTTTTATATTTCACGCTGATCGCAAATGCCGGCGCAACAAACGCTTCGCTGGTCACCTTCATCGTTCCGGTGAGCGCCGTCTTGCTCGGCTGGCTTTTCCTCGCCGAACGTCTTCAGCCCTATGAGATTGCAGGCATGCTGCTCATCGGCGTTGGTCTCATTGTCATCGACGGCAGGTTGGCGCAAAGCCGAAGAAAATGAGACTTCGCCATTTCAGCCCTCGACTGAGCGGCCATCCCTTGGCATTGTTTGCGAATTAGCAAACGAGGCTGAGCCATGTCCGAACCAAGTTTCTCTCTCGGAATTGAGGAAGAATACCTTCTCGTCGATGTCGAAACATATGACCTGGCCGCGGCACCTGAAGCCTTGATGACCGAATGCACGGAAAAGGCAGGCGGTCAGGTCAGCCCCGAATTTCTGCAATGCCAAATCGAAGTCGGCACCGCCGTTTGCAAATCGATTGGAGAAGCTCGCAGCGAACTCGTACGCCTTCGCACCATGGTGCGCGATACCGCCGCCAAATATGGTCTCGCCCCCATTGCCGTGTCGACCCATCCCTTCGCCGAGTGGAACAAACAGCATTTCACCGACAAGCAACGCTACCGGGAATTGGAGAAAGACCTTGCCGGAGTCGCCCGACGGATGCTGATCTGCGGCATGCATGTCCATGTCGGGATAGACGATGACGACCTGCGGATCGACATGCTGCGCCAGGTTTCCCTATTTCCTGCCGCATCTGCTGGCATTGTCGACATCATCGCCGTTCTGGGAAGGCCGCGACACAGGCCTGAGTTCCTACCGTCTGACCGTGTTCGACAATCTGCCCAGAACCGGTCTGCCACCGGATTTCAACAGCTGGCGCGAATATCAGCGTGCGCTTGAAGTACTGACCGAAAACCGGCTCATTGAGGACACGACCAAGATCTGGTGGGATGTCCGGCCGTCAGCACGCTTCCCGACGCTGGAATCGCGTATTTGCGATGTGATGCCGAATCTGGAGGATTCTCTCACCATCGCTGCACTGACCCAATGCCTGATGCGGATGCTCTTCCGGTTGAGGTGCAACAATCAGCGCTGGCGCGTCTATGACAATTTCCTCATCGGCGAAAATCGCTGGCGCGCCCAGAGATACGGAACTTCCGAAGGTCTGATCGATTTCGGCCAGCAGAAGATCGTTCCCTTCGGTGATTTGCTTGATGAGCTGTTGC
>CAXXPS010000005.1:0-38920 GCA_963669415.2 Rhizobiaceae bacterium | reverse complement strand
TCGGCGAAATTGCTCAGTCCGACAAACTCGGCATCCGGCAGATAGAGTTTGCGATCCGTAAAACCCAGATACACGCCTTGGGCAAACGGATAGAGGACGGCCAGAAGCAGGATCAAAGCCGGCGCGAACATCAGGTAGTACGCCATGCGCGTGGATATGACTGGTTTGTTCACCGCGCTCAATTCAATGCTCGCCGATCTTAGGGTGAAAACGACCGAAATCAATCCCGGCCGTTTTTTTGCGGTCTTAGCTAACCAGATCAGAACATGCGCGCGATGTCATCCTGAGCGGCACACAGCGCCGTTTTAGCATCAACATCGTTGAAATAGACCTCTTGAACCGCCTGGGCCCAACGATCAAGCATGCGTGTCAGCTCTGGATGAGGCGGAAAGCGCACCGCCGCAACCTCGCCCATCGTGGCCGTCACCTCACGATACTGGCCCGGATAGGCACCCCAGCTGTCTACCAGCGCGGCAACGTCTTCATTTTGCCAAGCAGACTTGCGCACCGGGTTCATGTTGCCACGCAAATTGGTCTCGATCATGGTCTCTTTAGAGGTCACCCATGACAGGAACAGCCATGCGGCTTCTTTGTTCTGCGATGCAGCATTCATAGACATGGACCAGATCCAGGCGCCGGCGCGTCGTTCGCCACCGGGTCCAAGTGGCGTCGGAGCATAGCCTACATCATCAGCAACTTGGGATTGTTCGGGATCTTCATAGACCGGAGCAAACAGGTCAGCCTCATTAAAGGACAGCGCATATTGGCCGGCGGCAAAGCCCTGCTGGGCCTCATACCATGTGAATGCACCCGCGCCCTCCGGTGAAGCGGTCTTGATCAACGTCACAAAGTCTTCGGTGGCCGCGACGCTTTGGGATGAGCAAACCTGTAGGTTGCCCTCAGTATCGATCATCTCGACACCATAGGACTGCAGCATTGTGCCAAAGGTCAGATAGGGCAAATCCCAAAACTTGTCGAAACGCGTAATCATGCCGAATTCAGCAGACCCGTCGTCAAGTTGTTCCGCGATATTGAGCAATTGGGCGTAGGTTTCAGGCACTTCGAGGCCAAGTTCTTCGAAAACGCTAGGCCGGTAGGCCAAGAGATAGCTTTCAGAGTTGATGGGAAGGCCCCAAAGAGCACCCTGGCCCACACCTTGCATCAGTTCGCGTGTCCAGCGGTTTGAATCGAGCACGCCCTGGAAGAAATCGTCTACGTCATAGGCTTGCTGATCGGTCAGCGTCGTGGATTTGAGGTAGGGGTCGAGTTCTTCGATCCATCCGGCGGTGGCATATTGCCAGTTTTGCAGCGGCGATGTCATGAAAATATCGATCGTTCCGGCCCGCGTTGAAAGATCGGCGAGCAGTTTTTCATTGGCGGCTTGTTCGGCGAGAACGTCGAGTGTGACATCGATTCCCGTCAATTCCTCAAATTGCGGCACCAGCGGCTCAAGTGCCTCCACGAACTGGTGGGAGACGAGCTGCACGTTGATCGATGTGCCACTTTGCTGCTGCCAGTCAAAATCCTGGGCCATCGCCGGAAATGCGGTGGCGGCCGCCAGGCCAAGGGCTACCAGCGCGGCTGGGAACGTGCTGTTGGAAGGGTGTTGGGCATGCATGGCTAATTCCTCATCACTTATTTCCAATCTCGCTTGACTGCAACGATAACGGCGCCAATCGATAAGATATTGTCGTATCATGACATTTCTTTGTATAATTCAGACAGAGAATGAGGAAGAAGTATATATGGCACGTACGGGCGATCTCAATGTAGGCGTGCTGCTGCTGGACGGCTTCCTTCTTTCATCGCTTGCCATGCTGCACGACACGCTGGCTATCGCCAATTCCAAAGGCGGCGGTAACATCACCGTCGAACTAATGACACCGACGGGGCAACCGGCCATGGCTGCGTTCGACGTTGAGTTGCCGGTGTCCAACGCCTTAATATGGCCGGAAGACTTCCAATATGTTGTCGTTTTGGGTCTGCTGTCTGGACGCCTGTGGCGCTGGTCGGGCGCAGTCAACCGATATCTACGCACAGTGGACCGCGTTGGCAGCACGCTTGTCGGCCTGGAAACGGGCGTTGAAACCCTTGCGCGGTTCGGATTTCTCGATCGATCCAAGGCGGTAGTCGCTCAACAAGACTCAGCCCGGCTCGCCGAAACCTATCCCGCGACTGCGTTTTCCACCCAAGCGCTGCTTGCCGTCTTTGCGGGGCGGGTGACTTCGCTGGGAGGTGTGGCCGCGTCGGATCTAGCTGCCTGGCTCATTGCACGCCACATGACAGCGGCGACTGCCCGCCAAGCGGCCGCCGCACTCAATCGTGAGGGGGTCAGGGCGCCAGATACAGCGCCGCCGTTTTCCAATACCTATACACGGTATGCCGACGCCAGGTTGCGCAAGGTGATATCCGAAATGAGCAGATACATCGACCGGCCAATCACGATTGAAGAACTTGCCCGTCGAGCCGGCATTTCGCGCAGGCATTTGGAGCGGATATTCATTTCCGAAACTGGGACGTCTGCTGCAAAAACATATCTGTCAATCCGGTTGAACGAGGCTGCGCGCATTCTCCGACAGAGTCGCCATACGATCGCGAAAGTCGCGTATGCAACTGGTTTCGCAGATGGCGCGCATCTGACGCGTACGTTCAAACGCGTTCATGGCGTTAGTCCGAGTCACTATCGTCGTTCGTCCGCCGGCAGCCCTTGATATCGCCAGGTTCTGACATGGCGGCCGCCTTGTTCTGCTGCGGCATGATCACGATACGATGAAGCTTGTTCGTCGATGGCCAAACTGCCGGTCAAGTCCGCTTTGCCGCCACTATGCGGTCTTCCAACAGGAGACAAGCCTATTCTCGCTTGAGGCCGGAAAAGTTAGTTCGATACGCGAATTTGCAGGTCTCGAATGGGCTCGAAGCTGACATTCGTCACAAGTGATCTGAATGGCTCCTTTGCGCCCCCATTTCGGTCGTTCGTCAGCTTCTGATGAAATCCTGAAAGCGGACATTGCACCTTTGGGATTTCAATGTCTGCAGGGCGGACTAAATGGCCGTTCGCCACTTGGCTTATAATTGGAACTTTGTGTTGGAGGTGGATGCGCTGCCGAATCTCAGACCTTCAATATCCGTCCGCCGGGGAAATAACGAACATTAATGATTGTCCGTTGCCCGTTTAACTATTGCCTCTTGCACTAAACGCACTCTTTTCTCCTCTAGGTCTCAGATTGTGCGCGAAGCCGAGCCGCTGCCTGTTCGGCCGTCAGATCGCGCTGAGGCTCCGCCAGCATCTCGTATCCCACGAGAAATTTCCTGAGCGTCGCCGATCTGAGCAATGGTGGATAGAAATGTGCGTGCAGCTGCCAATGTGCTGTATCTTCTTGCTGCGGCGGCGCGCCGTGCCAGCCCATGGAGTATGGAAACTCGGTATGGAAAAGCTTATCGTAGTGACCGCAGAGCCTTTTAAGGATATCCGCAAGCGTTTCGCGTTCCCTTTGCTCCAGATCCGAGAGCCGCGCGCGGTGGCCGCGCGGCATTAGAAGCGTCTCGAAAGGCCAGACGGCCCAGAATGGGACGACGGCGATCCAATCCTGGTTCTCAACGACGACACGGCTTTCCCGCGCGCGCTCTTCCTCTGCATAGGCGACAAGCATATTCGATCCGGTTTCGCCAAGAAACGCTCTTTGCGAACGGTCTTCGCGATCTACCTCGCTTGGAATGAAATCCGAGGCCCAAATCTGGCCATGGGGATGCGGGTTAGAACAGCCCATCATGGCGCCCTTATTCTCGAAAATGGCAACCCAACCATAGTCTTGGGCCAGTTCCTCGTATTGCCCGATCCAGGCATCCACGACTTTACGGATGGCTTCAATGGGCAAGGCTGGGAGCGTCAGGTCGTGGCGCTCGGAGAAACAGATGACGCGAGACGTGCCCCGAACTGTATGCGCTTTGAACAAGGGAGAGTCCATGTCGTCTTCTGCGGGGGTATTCTTCAGTAGTGCGGGAAAGTCGTTTTCGAAAACGTAAGGGCCTTTATAATCCGGGTTGCTCGCGCCAATTGCACGCCGGTTGCCAGCGCAAAGATAACAGGTTGCATCATGCGTCGGACGGCCTATGGGCACCGGCTCTTCGGACTGCCCCTGCCATGGCCGACGGCTTCGGTGGGGCGAGACCAGCAACCATTCGTCCGTCAGTGGATTGTAACGGCGGTGAGGGTATTCCTCGAAATCCATTCTGAGCTCTCTTCAAGTCGGGCTGCGCGGTTACCTCTTTTGTCTTCAAGGTAGCCAGGCCGCCAATTCTGCGATCTTCCGCCCCAGCACCTCAGAACCCGCCGCAACAATCCTGCCCTCGCGAAGCGTTGGGGAATAGGGCCGCTGACCGTCCACAGCGGACCATCCGCCAGCCTCTTCGAGCAGCAGCAATCCTGCCGCGTGGTCCCAAGGATGCAGCGCATAGGATCGCAGAAAATCGACACTCCCTGAAGCCAGAAGCCTGTATTCGTGGCAAGAGCAGCGGATGTCGCGGATATGGAACACCGGGTCGAATCCCCGGCGTACGATCTGGCGCGTTTCCGCATCATAGTCATCCAACGTCACAAACCCGCTTGCTTGACCCAGAGTGAGATCATGTTTTCGCGATTGGGCTGGCGTCACGCTACCGTCGCCGTGGCGGAAAAACGCCCCGGCGCCCCGTAGCGCGAACATCCAATCGTCCATTATTGGATCATAAAGGAGGCCGAACACCGTTTGCCCCTTGTAGACTACCGCAAGGATCGTTCCAAAGACCGCGAGGCCCGCCACATAATTGCCGGTTCCATCAATTGGATCGACTATCACGCAGGTCTCGCTGGTACCGATTGCGTCCAGAAGGCGCGCGTCCGCGTTCACAGCCTCCTCTCCGACCACGATTGCTCTTGGAAGGATGCGTTCGACGCCGTTTCTGATCGCCTCTTCCGCTGCGCGGTCTGCCACGGTGACGAGGTCTTTGGGACCAGTTTTCGTTTCGATGTCGTCGCCAGTCAATCGCCGGAACCGCGGCATAATCATTTCGGCTCCTGCCTGGCGCACCACGTCGATCAGATCTTCGATATCCTTCTGCTTGGGGATCACGGAGCCAACCCACGCACCCGCTGAACAGTAACCAAGTGCCGTCTCCCGGGGTCCAGATCATGAATAAAATAGAAGTCCTGTAAGGTTGTCGGACGGATCGGGAGATCCCCGAAAGGAAGCGCCGAATCGTAGGGGGCGAAAAAGCTTCCGGCGACATGGCAGGTAATCCTGCCCTCAACGGCCACATAAGGGCGGTGCACATGCCCTGAGAGTATGATGACCTGATCTCGGGCGCCGCCGAGTATCTCCATCAGTCTTTCGCGACCGTCCAGATGGCAGAAGCCATCAAACTGCTGCAGCCCGAGAACCAGCGGCGGATGGTGCATCACGATAACAAGATTGCCGTCGTGATTGCGTGCGATCTCATCGGCGAGCAGAGTCAAGCCTTCATCATCAATCGCACCCTCGGTCACGTCCTCGATGCAGGTGTTGAGGCCAAGAAAGCGCGCTCCGGCAATTTCGACAACCCGATTGGTGATGTCCCAGCTCGCGAACTTGTCAGAGAACGCGCTGTAGTCATGCATGCCCGCCGGTCCGTCGTGATTGCCGGGAACGACAATCAAAGGCAGGCCGATGTCGTCGAACATCCGTTCGAACGTCGCGAAGGCCTCGGCATCGGCGTTTTCGGTTAGATCGCCCGAAACAACTACAAGATCGAGAGCTTCAGAGATCGAGATCAGGTCGTGCGCAATAGCTTCGGTTACCTCGTGCGAGGTAAGGCCGTGATCGGGCGACGCGCTAACGTTCATCTCCAGATGCAAATCAGAGACATGAGCGAACCTCATTGGCTGCACCCATCCGGTGCAAGGTTGTGGAGTGCCACACCGCTCACTTGATTCCCGCCCGCATGAAGTTAGCGACGAACTGTCTCTGGAAGATCAGGAAAGCGACGATCAGCGGGGCAGTCGTCATCAGCGTCGCCGCGTTTACAAGCGACCATTCGATCCCGCTCTCCACCGTTGCGAACACGCTCAGACCCACGGTCACCGGACGCACCTCGGGAGAGTTGGTGACAATCAACGGCCAGAGGAAGTTGTTCCAGTGAAAGCTGATTGAAACCAACCCGTAGGCCAGATAGACGGGCCGCGCCAAAGGCACGTAGACAGTCCAGAGGACCCGCCAGGCGCTGGCGCCCTCGATCTGCGCCGCTTCGTCCAACGATTTTGGAACTGTTTTGAAAGTCTGGCGCAAAAGGAATATTCCAAATGCAGAGGTCAGGTAGGGTAGCGCGATACCGATGATAGTGTCGGTCAGACCAATGTTGTTCAGCGTCAAGTAGTTCTCGACGATCAGGATTTCGGGCGAGATCAGAAGCTGCACCATCACGAGACTGAACAAAAAACCGGCCCAACGGAACCGGTAGCGGACAAAGGCATAGGCCACTAGCGTGCAAAGGATCAGGTTCGCTACAAGCACAGTTGCGATCAGGATGACCGTGTTCAGGAAGTAGAGTGCGAAAGGTGCGGCCTGCCAGGCTTCGACGAAATTCGACAGGGTGAGCGGTGCGTTCCAGACGAAGTTTGCCGAGTATTTCTCGGGGTGAAAGGCTGTCCAGACCGAATAAAGAAACGGCAAGCCCCAGAGCGCGGCGAGGACAATGGCCAGTGTTGCGAAGGCGATCCTGTTGAGTCCTTCGGTCATTGGTAGTGTGCCTTTCTGTCGAGGACCCAGAACTGGAATGCCGCAAGGATGCCAAGGATCACCACCATTAAGACCGTTAGCGTTGCACCGTATGCGAAATCGCGGAAGCCGAAGGTCACCTCATAAATGTAGTAAAGGAGAAGTGAGCTGGAGTTATTTGGGCCGCCGCGTGTCATGACCACGATATGGTCTACCAGGCGGAATGCGTTTATCAGTGCATTCACCGCGACGAAGATCGTGGTCGGTCTGAGAAGCGGCAGCACTACGTCGAAAAAGATGCGGACGGACCCCGCGCCTTCAAGCCGGGCGGCGTCCTTGAGGTTCGTCGGGATGGATTGTAGGGCGGCGAGATAGAAGATCATGAAAAGCCCGGCTTCTTTCCACACCGCAACGACCATCATTGATGCGAGCGAGGTGTTCGTGCTGCCAAGGAAATTGATTGACGGGAGGCCGACAGCATTCAGGAGCTGCGAAGCGAGACCGATGCCGGGGGCATAGAAGAACAGCCAGATATTCGCGACAGCAACCATCGGCAGCATCGTTGGTAGAAAAAAGGACAGGCGCATCAATCCTGTCGCGGGTAGCTTCGAATTGACCAAAAGTGCCATTCCGATCGCCAGTGCGATGGCCAAGGGGACAGTTCCGATGGCGTAGATGAAGCTGTTGATCAACACCTGCATCAGCTTGTCGTCTTCGAGAAGCGTCTGGTAGTTCTTCACACCGACGAAGCGGGATGGACGAATGGAACTGCCGTTATTCCAAAATGAATTCAGAAGCGCCTTCAACGCCGGGTAATGCGTGAACGCCACGAGGAGCGAACAGGGCAACACGAGTAGGATAAAACCCATCCCGTATGACAAGCGCATGTTCATCTGTCAGTTCACCGGCATCGTTTAGCGTTTTCCTGCGCGCCACGGGAGACATGGCGCGCAGTCGCAGATGGTGCCTCAGCGATATTCGCCGAGAACGTCGTCTGCTTTATCCTGGGCTTCGGCTAGCGCGGCAGCCGGATCGGCTCCGCCGGTGATGACGCCTTCTATCGCATCGACAAGGAACTGCGTCACCCGCGCCCGCTGGAAGGTCGCGAATTCACGATACGCGTGTGGCATCTGGTCCAGCGCGACTAACGCCTGCGGCAGCCGTTTAGCATAGGCCTGCATCTCCGGCGTTTCCCACGCCGCCGCGCTTGGTGCGACATAACCCGTCGCCATGCTCCAGACCGCCTGGTTTTCGGGCGTCGACATGAACTTGACGAAGTCCAGGGCCGCGGCGCGCTCTTCTTCGGTAGTGTCCTTGAAGATGTAGAAGTTGCCACCTCCAACTGGCGCTCCGGGTCCATCACCTCCGGGAAGGAAGCCCACACCCCAGTCGAATTCGGCATTCTCGTTAATGAAAGCAAGATTGCCCGTAGAAGTCCAAATCGAGGCAGCCTGGCCCTCAAGGAAGGCCTTCGGCGTGTCACCCCAGGTGATGCCGCCCGGCGCCATCACCTCTTCCTTGGCCAACCGCAGCATGAAATCGAGCGAGGCTTTCGCCGCCTCTGTGTCAAAACGGGCCTCGGTACCGGTATCGGTCGAGAGACCATCTCCCTTCGACTTGACGAGGCCGCCAAACAGCCACGCACCCGCAAGTCCAAGGTTCGGGATCCGTGTGCCCCACTGGGTGACGTTGCCGTTGTCGTCCTTGACCGTCAGTTTCTTGCCCATCTCGACCATCTCGTCCCAGGTCGCGGGTGTGACCTCGGGGTCGAGCCCAGCAGCGCGCCAAGCGTCCTTGTTATAGTAGAAGACCGGTGTCGAACGCTGGAACGGGATCGAATAGGTCTTCCCGCCGAACTGGGTGTCGACCATAAATCCATCGTAGAAGCTGCCGATCCAAGCCTTTTCTTCGGGAGATGTCGCGATGTCCGAGATCGGCAGTATCACGTCCTCTTCGATCAGCGTGAAGATGTCGATCGCCAGCAGAACGGCCACCTGCGGCGGATCGCCAGCCTGCGCGGCGGTCAGCGCCTTGGTTGTCGTTTCTTCGTAGTTGCCGGCATAGACTGCCTTGACTGTATGCTGCGGGTTCTGTGCTGCCCAGGCATTGGTAAGTTTCTCGATGGTGGCCACGGCAGGCGCATTCACACCGACAGGGAAATAGAACTCAAGATCAGCAGCCTGCACCGCCGGAGCGGTCAAGGCTATCGCCGCCCCGGTGACCAGCGGTATCGCCATTTTCAATCTGGTTTTCATGTTTTCTCCTCCTTGTTGTTGCCGTTTTCGGCGGTGTTGTGCGTGCGAGATCACAAGGCGAACTCCTTGCGGGCCCCGTCCGACTTGGTAAAAAGATGTGTGGCAGCTCCGGACCAGCCAACGCTGACTTCGAAACCTTCTTCGGGTGCTCCGTCGCCCGAATGCGCAACGACGAAACGGGCGCCCGACGACGTGACGAGATGCACGAGGAAGACTTTGCCTTCGTACTCAATGCTCTTCACCCGTGCCGCGACACTGAAGTCAGCTTCGTCCATGCCAAGCGTCATGCTTTCAGGCCGTACACCAAATATGAGATCTGATCGCGGAATGCGTCCAGCAGGGGCAAGCGTAGCAGGCGCCTGTACATACTCGGACGGCAAAAGGTTCATAGGTGGTGTTCCGATGAAACCTGCGGCGAAGGTGTTGGCTGGACGGTCGTAAAGTTCTTGTGGCGTGCCTACCTGGCTTACCTCGCCCGCGTTCATCAGCACGACCTTGTCTGACATGGAGAGCGCTTCGCTCTGATCATGGGTGACGTAGACCACCGTGATCCCGAGCTTCTTATTCAATGATCGGATTTCGCTCCGGATCTCGACCCGAAGCTTTGCGTCTAGGTTTGACAAGGGCTCGTCCATCAGAACAAGCGGCCGATCCGAAACGAGCACTCGCGCCAGTGCCACGCGCTGTTGCTGACCGCCGGAAAGCTGGGCGGGTTTCCGGTCCAGAAGCTTGTCCAGTGCCATGAGATCTGCAACTCGTGCGATGGCCTTTTCCTTTTCGGGCTTCGGCACTTTCCGGACGGTCAACCCGTAGGAGATGTTCTCGGCGATGGTCATGTGCGGGAAGAGGGCATAGTTCTGAAAAACCATCCCGATATTCCGCTCAGCCGCGGTTACCCGCACTACGTCCTTGCCGCCGATCAGGATTTGGCCACCGCTGACTTCGTCCAACCCGGAGATAAGGCGCAGGATCGTGCTCTTGCCGCAGCCGGACGGTCCGAGAAGTGTCAGGAACCCGCCAGGTTCAATAGAGAAATTTACTCCGCGGAGCACTTCAACGGCGCCCCAACTCTTTCCGAGATTGACGACTTCCAGCGATATCCCTGCCGAAGTCATGAAACCACCACGGAAATATTGGCACCTTCCAAGCGTTCGCGGATGTCGTCGTCTATCCCATTATCGGTGATGACGGCATCGATATTGTCGAAGGAAGCCGTGCGAATGAAACCGCCTGCGCTGAGCTTTTCATGGTGGGCGACAACAACATTGCGACGCGAAGCTGCGACGACCTCGACTTGGATTTGGCTGTAGGTCTCATCCCCAATCGAGATCGAGTTATGCGTAAGGTCTATCGACGAACAACAAAGGTACGCGATGTCAAAGGACAAAGAGCGGATTGCTGATATGGCGAGTCGTCCGCCGAAGGAATCGTTCACGCCGATATAGGCACCACCGATTAGATAGAAGTTCTTGATGCCCTGATCGCGAAGCCGTGACGCAATGCGCAGACAGGTTGTAACATAGCGGCAGTCGGGTTTGCGATGTGCGTTCTCTGCTACAGCAAGGGCCGTGGTACCCGCGTCGAGAAAAACGATCTCATCGCCGCTCAGAAGCTCGATCGCGGCCCTCCCGATCCGGCGCTTCTCTTCCGATCCAATCAGAAGCCTTTCATCGTTCGATAGGTCCATAAACGCGCTGGCGTTGTTTACGACGCCACCGTGGGTCCGCGTAACCATGCCAGTCTCGCCAAGTTCCCGTAGATCCCGACGGATAGTCGCTTCGGATACACCCAACTCTTTCGAGAGGTCCCCGACCGCAACCGACCCGAGTCCTTCGACCAAGTCCACGATCTTGCGGCGTCGTGCAGCGCCAAGACGGTTGTTGTCCATCATTGCGCGATTTTTGCTTATATTGCGTACATTATGAAGAAAACTCTCTTAAATGAGCAATATCAATCGTAAACGCGCAAGTTCATGCAGTCAATCGCGAAATTCTTCCAGGAAGTGGAGAAAGGCGCGGCTCCGATCAGAAGACCTTGGGAAAGCACCCACGGGCACCGGACCGGCAAGTGGCCGCGGTCGGCCGGAGACTTGGGCGCATCTATGGCTTTGGATTTCCGTTCGGTCTCGGGAACTGGGGATCCCTAAGCAAATTATTCTCGTACCATGCCGGAATAGCAGGTCTTCGCATTAGAATGCAGCCAGGATTTTTACTGTCCCGCGGCGATGGAAATACCGAGAGTGCTCGCGGCAACGTTTTGACGAGCCTGCAGTCGGCTTAGAGCCGACCTTCGCTACGAGTAATCTGGAAGGCTGCTTTGCGGACAAATCGACCAAAACCACCTGCTTGAAATATTTTTTATGCGACAATTATCATTAATTAATATTACGCGATCTCTCGTCATCCGTAAGACGAACCAAGCGTATTATCGAATATATCGGGTTAGGTAGACCAATTCATAATGATGGGACCAAAGTTATCCTTTGTGTGAAGCGAGAGTCCTAACCTTCTTTTGAGCGAAGTTCTATATTTGGATGCGGACGATCTGCTCAATTGGAGCCGCTTTTTAATGGTGCTTCCCTAGGCTATAATTCTCGCGCCGGAGAAAGTGCAGATGGTATCAGACCGCGATGATGGTATAGCTATTGGCAAACTCCATCTTTATCGGGAGAGCGAGCTTCTACGCGGAGAAAGCGGCGAAGAGATTTCTTTGCGCCCTCAGGCATTTGCCATGTTGTGTTACCTAGTGGAAAATGCGGATCGTCTGGTTTCGAAAGATGAGTTGATCGAAGCGATCTGGAAAAAGGCGATCGTATCAGACGATAGCCTTACAAGATGTATTCACGATATACGTCAGGCATTAGGAGCAAATGGCCGCAATCTGATTCAGACGGTCCCCCGTCGCGGTTATCGCTTCGTCTCGTCGTCGCCTGCTGCAAAGAAATCAGTTCGGCACGGCATGTGGCTGATAGCGGCCCTGCTGGCTTTGGCGGTATATGTTGCGCTAGTTTTCGGATTGCAGGACAACAGCAGTATCAAAGGTTCAACACCCCCCGTGATTGCGGTGCTTCCCTTTGTTCCGCAAGCAGATGATGATCAATCAAAACGTTTGGCCAATGGCCTCACAGATGACGTCATTACCGATCTGGCAACCTTTCCAGAGTTTTCGGTCATTGCGCGGGAAACGAGCACAGCTTTTGCAAAGAGATTTGCCGATACAGGAGAGCTTGCAGCTGAGATAGGTGCCGATTTTGTCTTGAAGGGTATGATTCAAAGAAACGGCGATCGCATAAGGATCAGCACGCAGCTTATCGAATCTTCTACACTTAAGCATGTCTGGACCCGGCGATGGGACCGCCAAGCAGGCGATTTATTTGCGATCCAGATCGAGATAGCTTCAAGCGTGGCCAATCGGCTGGGTAATGGTGAAGGGCTAATTCAGGCATTGGGTCGCGCGGACGCAGCGCGAAAAAGACCCTCAAATCTAAATGCTTACGAACTTTACTTGTTGGGTACTGAAAACATTACCCGGCTGACCAAGGAATCGTTAACTGAAGCCCAATCGCAGCTGACGCGGGCCACAGAGCTCGACCCGAACCTGGCGCGAGCCTGGGTCGAACTATTCCACGTGAATGATGTACTTGCCTACATGACGGGTGATTATCAAACGCACAGGGCTGCCGCTCTCGAAGCAGCGGAGCGTGCTGTGGCAATTGATCCCAAAGATGCGGAGGCTCACGCAGTACTCGCAATGGGTCTACAGAGGAATGGTAACATCACGCAATCAAAAGCGGCATTTGAGAAAGCATTGCAGCTCGCTCCAAATTCTTTTGAGATTCTGACCTTTTATTCCGGAACCGCTGTGGCATTCGGTGATTTGAGCCGTGCTGCAACGGCAGCTGAAAAAGCCATCAGGTTGAATCCTGAATACCCGTCATGGGCCGCCGGATTTCTCTCCTCCGCCTTTTTCAATACTAAGCGTTACGAGGAAACATTGAAGGTGCTCGAAAGACAAGACAGTTCGTCTTTCTCGCCGCTTCGTTGGGCAGTGCATGTGGGTTCGCTAGCCGCGCTTGGTAGGTCATCTGAGGCGGAACTCGCCCTCCGCAAAGCGCTTGAACAGTATCCCACACTGTCAGTCGAAGCCCTTCTCGACAAATTGCCATTTCCGACTGAAGTTGAACAGCATCTGAAACAAAGGATGGTGGATGCGGGTTTCCCAATTTGTGCTCAGATTCAAGCACGCCAAACAATCGCTGCGGATTCCCGCTTGGTCGAATGTGATTGAAAAGCGGTGCGAGGAATTAACAAGGATACTCGTCGTCCGCATTGTAATTTATAAACGCTGGCCAACCGATATTTCTGGCAAGGGCTCGGGTATAACAAAATATGTTCTCAATGATGGAGAAACCGGCCGCAGAACGCCACCGACGATTACGCCTATCAGGTCTCCTTCATACTTCATGACCGACAAGCGGCCATGATGCATCCCGATTTTGGTAGGGCGTACGACTACGTAGCTTATGGAATTAACGTAACTGCACACGACTTCTCGTTCATTTGAAAGCTGGGCCGCAGATTGCGGTGAGAGGCCTTTGTTAACATGCGCCAGCGTATCTTCAAGATGCTCCAATGTGTTGCAAAATAAGCCCTGTAGGCTGATGTCCCTATCGATTGCTGCTGCCGGGCTTCCTGACACAAGCGCAACGCAGGCGGCAATTAGCAAGGTCCTGTATCGGATCGCTCGATCTTGCATTGTACGGTAGCTAAGCGACAAGCCGGATGTTCCGACGTTTGCGAAAAAGCTGGCCCAGTTAGAACCTACCCGAATAAAAAGGTGCAACAACATAATCATTGCCATGTCCCTCATGAATGAGAAATTGGTGAGATCTGCCGCGGACAAACTGTTGATCTGTTGATCTCGATCCTGTCTGCCGCTTTAGCCGAATAGTCCGGCCAAAAACTTTGAGATAAAGATATCGGGCAGTTGTGGGAAAATCCTGACCTTCCCCTGAGTGAATCCTGACAATTTGCTAAATTCTAAAAGATCCGAGAGTTGCATTCTGGACCAGCTACGTTTGGGTCGCAGATCCAATCCTGAGCAATAACTTTGCCTCGAGGACTTAAAAGATGCGCATAATTTGCCGAAGGAAATTGCATTTTCAGCGAGGAGATATCAACTCCATAGCGGTGTAACAAAAGCCTGTTCTGGCTAATGCTCACTCATTTGGTTCCCTATGGGTTTGTCGCGTTTGCGACACCAATCGAAAGTCTCGAATGGGCTGATTTTGATGAAAAAGGCTTTGTTTCAGTCGCCGCTTGAATGCGAATGAATGGTGTCCCACTCGGTTTTCATGCTGGTTGCGGGATTAGTTTTGCAAGCTTGCGGAGGTTTTGGGCTGTTGCTGCGAGGTGGAACTCGTCTTTGGCTCCGTTTGGTCCTCGAAGACGCAATCGGTCGAGTTTGAGAATGCGTTTGAGATGGGCGAACAGCATTTCAACCTTCTTCCGCCGTCGCTGGGTGTCGACGTAAGCGTCGGTTGTGGCGATCTCGCGGGCGAGATCACGTGCACCTTCATAGATGTGACGGGCGATTTTACGGGCCGGTTGATTGGGTGTGCATTTGGCTTTGAGAGCACAAGATGAACAATCCTCCTTGCGGGCGTAGTAGCGGATGAAGCCATCCCTGCTGATCCCTGATCGAGGTTTGGTCATCTTGCGCCAGTACTTCTTCAGCCGGCTGCCACCGGGACACGCATACTCGTCGGCCTCATGATTGAAGACGAATGCCGTATTCGGAAAGGAACCATCCATACGCTTCGACTTATCGAAGACAGGAATGTGCGGCAGGATACCTTCCTCTTCCAGAAGCCAGTTGAGGTTCTCTGCTGACCCGTAGGCCTGATCGGCCGCGAGTATCTCCGGGTAGAGACCAAACCTGTCCCGCGTTCTCTGGATCATCGTGCGCGTTGCGCCGACTTCCGCCTGCCGGATGGCCCGACTGGCCTCAACATCCACAATAATCGCATTGTCCGTGTCGATAAGATAATTGTCTGCGTAAGCAAAGAACGCCGGACCTTTGAGTGCACCCGTCCATTGAGAAGCTGGGTCGCTGTGCGATGTGAACTTCGGTTTGACTTCGCTGGCGGCACCAAAGGCCGCTTCATCCAACACGTCCAGATATTCCTTCACCGCCCGTGGAACAGCATCTGGATCGAGTGCGGTCGGGTCCCATTGGTCCTTCGGGGTTGAGTTCTGCTTGTTGGCATCCGCCCGGATGATGCTTGCATCGGCGGCAAACACATCGCCACCGACCAGGCCTTCCTCGATGCAGCGGCCAACGACACTCTCAAACAGCTGCCGGAACAAATCGCTTTCCCGAAAGCGTCCGTGGCGGTTCTTGGAGAAGGTCGACTGATCGGGAACGGGATCGCCCAGGTCCAGACGACAGAACCAGCGATAGGCCAGGTTCAGATGAACTTCCACACACAACCGCCGTTCCGACCGGATACCCATGATATAGCCGATCAGAAGCATTCGGATCATCAGTTCCGGGTCAACCGACGGACGGCCGATGTCGCTATAGAACGGTCGAAGATGTGCTCGGATGCCGGTCAGGTCGACAAATCGATCCACTGACCGCAACAGGTGATCGGCTGGGACATGATCCTCAAGACTGAATTCGTAAAATAGCGCCGCCTGACACTCCTTGCGTGATCCCATCATTGACTTCTGTCTCCCAAATCACTTGAGAAACTGAATCAGCGCAACGTGCCCTCAATAAGGCGCCTTTTTCATCAAAATCGTCTGGAAGCAGTCATTGGGCGATACCCAACACGGGAGCGAAGACAAAACAGAACGTCTGCAATGCGGACTTTCCGGTCTTCTACCTGGTGTCGCAAAATCGCCGAGCACAAATCTCAGACGGTTCTGAATATTTCCCAGCGCGTCGAACCCGAAACAATTACTTCACCCATTTTTGCACCCCATTCGTTGTGCATCTTAACAGTCGCGATTTTTGAGAAAAAATCGTCAAGCTCCTGAAGATTTTCGATTTCGAACTCCGTTTCAACCAGACCTTCGCTGGCTCCGACCGAGCCTGTAACAATCCGTTCCTTGGAGACATCAATATTGGTTTGCGAACCAATTTGTTTGTTCCATTCCTTAATCAATTCAATGGCTTCCTGTTTGTGACCGAATTTTGCTGTGAATTGCCAACGAGCAACCATCATCTGTAGTTCCTCCATATCTTAGTTGATGATACACAATAGCACGGGTCTCAACCTTCTCGGAACACAGCTGCCAGGTTCCATCATCGAGCCCGCAAATGACCCAGATCGGACATTGGATCCCAATGGTCCGATTTCTGATGCGGGAAGGCCAGCTAAGCGACCAAAACAGCCGTTCATCAGAAGGCAGCTTTGAGTCGACTAGCTCGCCGCGGTATCTGCTTCCTGCCTCAGCCAATCCACAAACAAGTCGACGCGTGGGTCGATACTTCGTCCTCTGGCGACAACGAAAATACCGTGCGGTCTTTCTATTGTTTGCGAGCTAAGGTGAACAAGCCGTCCTGCCTGCTCGTCGGCTTGCGTCATCCGGGAGTCCGCTAGCACCACGGCCTGGCCTGACAATGCCGCGTCAAACATAAAGGCGCGACTTTCGTATTTGATGGTTTCAACATCCCCCCGGTTCCTAGCACCCGCCGACTTTGCCCATTCCGCCCAATCCTCGGCCCAGTTTTGCGCGCAAGCGAGTGGGAGGTCCAGAATGTCATCTGCGGCCATCGGTAATTTGATTCCCTTTACGAGTTGCGGGGCGCAGACCGGACGGATCAGATCGCGGAAAATCAAGATGGACCTTAGGCCTGCCCAATCACCGGCCCCATATCGGACTGCAGCGTCGAACCCGGATTTATCCAGATCGACATAGTCAAAAGACAAGAACGGTTGGATTCTTATCGCGGGATATTTTGCGTGAAATTCCGGCAGTCGCGGCAAGAGCCAGCGATTGCCGAAAAACGGCGCCACCGTTATCTTCAAAGTGCCGCTCATTTCCGAAGTTCGCGCATTATCGACCGCGGTTTCAAGCAGATCGAGCGCCTGTCCGACCATCGTACCGAGCGCGTGTCCCTCCTCAGTTAATTCGACCTTCCGCGTCTTTCGGTGAAACAGTTGCGAATTCAGCGTTTGTTCTAGCGCCTTGATCTGATGTCCGACAGCTGCAGGAGTGACACATAATTCCTCTGCGGCATCTTTGATGCTCTCGTGTCGCGCTGCCGCTTCGAAAGCGCGCAATTGATTAAGAGAGGGCAAGTGCCGGGCCAATTGTCATACCTTAGAAATTCTACGTTATGTGCGAAAATATGATCGTTTGTCATAGAGGGCCAGCGAAATCTAACATTGCCTCAGGACGTGAAAAAGAGGGTGACAGGAGGTTACCATGCCTAGTCAAACAGCAAGACTTCCCCATCAAACCGATGACATTTTTCTGACTGATGGTGGCACCGAAACCTGGTTGATGTACAAACGCGGTTTTGATTTGCCTGAGTTCAGTGCATTTCACTTGTTGAATGATACCAAGGCCAGTCGCGCCATTCGCGAGTATTACCGGGCCTTCGCCGATATCGCCGTGAAACTTGGGACTGGTTTCATTTTTGATAGCCTGACCTACCGGGCCAGCCGCGATTGGGGTCGACTTCTAGGCTATTCTGACCAAGCTCTGGTCGAGATGAACCATAAATGCTTGGCCCTCTACCGCGACATTGCCGCAGAGGCCACGCTATCACCTGATAAAACCGTTATCAGTGGCTGTATCGGCCCGAAAGGGGATGCCTACAAAACGAACGAAGGATTGACCGCAGACGGAGCCGAAACATACCACAGTGAACAGATCGAAACCTTCAAGAACGCCGGTGCGGATATCGTCACCGCATTGACCTTAAACGCGACTGAGGAAGCCATTGGCATTGCCCGCGCCGCGGCTAAAGCCGCACTGCCTTCCGTCATTTCCTTTACGTTAGAGAAAGACCGCAAACTGCGCAGCGGTGAAACACTCCAACAAGCCATCGAGACGGTTGATGATGCAACTGGCAATGCGCCCGCCTACTACATGATCAACTGTTCACATCCGGTGGATTTCGGCCCGGCACTGACCGACGGTGAATGGACCGAACGCATTCGCGGATTGAGAGCAAACGCATCAACGCTTGATCACGGAACACTTTGCCAATTGGGGCATCTTGAAGAAGGCAACCCGGATGAGCTGGCTGGGCAATATCGCGACCTAAGGACTGCGTTTCCAAGAATGAACGTGTTCGGCGGTTGCTGCGGTACCGATTTCGTTCACGTCGAAAAGATCGGCGAGGCGTTGCTGGCAGCGTGAGGGTGATTTCAGATGAATCGCTCACGTTGGAGTACGAACCATGGACAAGAGCACTACAACGAGGGAATTCTCTGGAAAACGGGTGCTGATAACTGGTGCATCACGTGGCGTTGGCCGAAAGCTTGCCGAGGATTTTGCTGCCGAGGGCGCAAAAGTTGCTGTGAACTTTCATCGATCCTCCGATCTGGCGGATGAGCTCGTCTCCGAGATTACTACCGCAGGAGGCTACGCTTTTGCGGTCCAGGCAGACGTCGGCGTCAGTCACCAAGTTCAACGAATGTTTGAGGAAATCGAAACCCTATTGGGAGGGCTTGATGTACTTGTCAACAATGCGGGGATCAATCGAGATGGGCCGATTCGAGATATGACTGAAGATGAATGGGACGCAGTCATAGCGACCAATCTCAAGGGCCCATTTCTTTGTTCTCAATCGGCTAGTCGCTTGATGCTTGCCGGGAAAAATACGCACGGAAAGATAATTAACATTTCCGCCATAACAAGCCAGGTCGGCCGAAATAATGCTGCGAATTTCTGTGCGTCCAAAGGCGGGCTGGAAGCGCTCAATCGTGCCCTTGCTGTAGAGCTGGGGCCGGAGATTACAGTCAACACCATAGTACTGGGTTTTTTGAACAGCTCCCTTGCCCGCGAGGTTTTCACTGCTAGTCAAATTGCTGCTACTGAAGGAAAGATTCCTGCAGGGCGGCTGGGTGAGTTCTCAGAGGTTTCCGCTCTCGTACGATATCTCGCTTCAGACGCAGCCGATTTTATTACAGGTCAGGCGATTAGCTTGGATGGTGGCCAGCTTATTCGCATGCCTTAGTTTGTCTGGAAACGCTGTGATAGGAGGCGGAGGTGGTATCTGTTTGATAGCAGGTTTTTGTCGGCTCTTTCCATTTCCGGGATTTCTGTTCGCGGTGAACTTGGCAGTTGCCCCGGTTCCGCTTGCTGTTTTTTTGACAGGGTAATAACGCCGAAGGTGTGGTGGAAACGATCGAACGTCCGCAATAACCTGTTTGAATCCCAAAAGCCGCCAGTCTGGTTACGGCCCCTTTTCGGACATTGGATCGATGAGCGGCGAAAGTCCGCTTCGCACCCACTTCATCCAAAACTGCCGTTCCGGCGAAGGTCTGGAAAGTCCGCTGAGCTGCCATTCACACTTTCGAAATCTTCCTGTAGGTCCGATCGGTCAATTCCATCACTGGTTGTCTTGAGTAATTGCCGCGAAAACGATCGTTTTGAACCCGAGCAATCCGTGTCATGGACTGATTGCGACGACTGAGCAGTTCGCTGTCAGAGTTTTAGCGACAATTGCCGCGTAGGCCATCAACGTCGTGCAATTGTACCAGTGGTTTACAAGTCGCGGCGATCTACTTTTTTGAGCACGGATGGTCTCCCACTGCGATCAATAACTTCATAGTCAGTGCATTTACGGAGTTTTGCGAGTACGCGCCGTCTTTGGTCCGGATTCGCAATACCAGCATGACCCCATATCTGTGCCTTCAGGACGCATTGGTTTTCGCCGTTCATGTCCATAAACGCTCTTGCAACCAGCAGGACACGGCTGGTTGGGTCCGGGATATTGTCCTGTATCCAAGCAAATTCGATTGGGCCTTTGAGAAAGAGCTTACGTTGCTTTTGCCTTGTCTTTTTGTACCGTTTGATTGTTGTGGAGGTGGGTGTGGAAAGAATGTGATAGTCATCCAGGGGCATGGGAATCACCCCTCAACATATCGGCTTCTGCCTGTCCGCTCTTAACCAGGAGAGTTTTTAAACGACACATATAATTACAATAATATAGGACCGGTCCGGGTGTTTCCGCCGGGGTGTTCGGCGGAATCCGACGGGGTTGGAGTCTATTTTTTCCTTTAGGCACGTGCGCTCTCCAGTTCTTCGGTCAGCTGGGTGACGCGTTCCCATATGCCAACCCCACGTCTGTCGATAAAGCGTTCAGGATATTTGATGACCTCTACGTCGACCCCACAGACAAAACCACCACCAAGGACCAGTTCGCTTGCGTCCATCATGATTGCCTTGAGCTGATCGATCTGTTGTTCAAGTTTGTCGATCGAAGCTTCCAGCAGCAGGCCATCGTGAATAGGTGCGCACAGCTTCAGGCCGGTTTCAGTCGCCATCATGCAGGCAAAGCGCATCATTTCGGCGCCATTGGCCTGCATAGGCCAGTTGAGGAAGGAACGGTCGTTCAGCTTTGTGCCTACGCCCACATGAAGTGGCCAGCCATATCTGCTGAATAAGGTCTGGCCGATTAGAGCTGTCTGGACGTTCTGGTTGGCCCATTCCCAGAAGACATGGAAAGTTTCCCTATGACGCAGCAATAACTCGCGGGCTTCCGCGATATGCAGGCCGCTGTTGTGCGCTATTGATTTCGCCGACATGCCATACTGGACGCCGAGTACGATAGCTTTACAGCGATTGCGGACGTCTTCATGGCTTTGTTTGGTTGCTCCTTTGGGTGCAAGGCCGGCCTGGATGGCAAAGCTCATATAGGGGTCGCCCGTTTCATAAGCTGCCCTGAGATTTCCATCTCCCGACAGAGCGGCAGCAATAGCAATCTCTTGGGACTTCCAATCGAGGTAAGCAAGTCCGTGGCCAGGTGGTGGCTTAATCAGCCCACGCAGCCAGGCCGGTGCTCCAAAAATGAACTTTGAATTGCTGGGTTGATTACGTCCTGTTTTGGACCGGAATGGTGAAAGCAGCGTACGATTACGACCGTCGTCGCCAACTGACAGATCATTGAGACGTAATTGGCCGAGTGTTTGCCGCAACTGACGGAGCGGAGCGATTTTCGGATGAAGCTTCGCCTGTTGACGAAAGGTCTCATCATCCAGAGAAAGGGCACCACTTTCGAGGCGTGGCCAAGCAATATCATTTTCGGTCAGATAGCGTTCAAACCGGTCCTGTTTGAAGGTACGCAGTTCATAAACACCAAAATCTTCATCGACCGCGCTAATCAACCGCGTTTTGATTTCATTCCATTCGGCAAGCAGCCGTCCGAAGGTTTCGGTATCAATCGCAATTCCGTTGGTTTCCATGCAGGCGACGGCAGCCATGTACCGTCCGCGCAACAACGCCCAGCCAAGACGCTGGTTGGTCGCTGCAATGCAATCAAGCATCGCGTTAAGTAACCGCTCGGTCGATGCAACATCGCTTTGACAGTAATCAAGAATTGCGTTGCGCTCCTGGGCACTCCAGGGCCCTCCCCCCATGATCAAAGTGCGCGTGTCATCCTTTTCTTCGGCTGCCACCGCGCTTAAGCCATAATGTTGTAAAGCGCCGATCAGCGAATTGCCGGCTAGGGTCCTATGGCCATTGGTCTCGGCGCGAAACTCGGTGAAAAGGTCGAGAATGCGTTCCGGGTGGCGCCAGCCGAGCGCGTTAAAGCAACCCAGCTCTGCAGAGGCAAAGTAAGCGACAAATAAAGCATTAGGCGATGTATCGAATGGCGCTCGATCCAGCGCCATCAATTCATCGCACCATAGACGAATCGTCCGCTGGCTATTGATCTCTTTGGCCACCATGCACACCGGCAGTGGCGTATTTCCGCCGTTGGCCACGAACTCAAAATCAATTACCCAGATCTCATGGAAGGGCAGTCTCGGGGACCTCTGATCCTCGAGACTGCGAATTGCATCCGGCCTATTCATGCCTGACCAAGTAGCTGCTGAAGAACAGGGTGATCTGACCGATCGATCAGCTTGCCATTGCCAAAAGCAACAGCCAACAGCTCCTGGAATGTGTGATCGGGCCAAGCCGGTTCGGCAATCTCGCCAGGAGCTTCAAAGACGTCATAGGCAGCTGAGGCTATATTGGCCACCATGCGAACCCATTTGTTCTCAGCCCTTCCTGCAGCCTCGCGGGCACTGACATGCCAGGCCAGTTGGCGTCCGTCCTCGTTCGGAAGTGGTACCGGCCAAAGAAACACGGTGCCCTGACGTGAGATGCAAGTGGTTAGCATCACCGGCTTGACCTCACCAGGCAGAGAAGCCGCCACTTCCGGTGTTACGAGATAGATCTCTCCTTCATCCTTCAGATCCAATATGGCCATTGGCGCTCGGAACTCAGTGTCATGATGAGTTCTGAAAAACTCTTGGCGGTTCGGCTTACGAACCGGCACATGAACCAGTGCCTTTTTAACGCCGATCGCCTCAGCCGGATTGCCCTGCAATGCGAGCTTCTTCGGGTCGAACGGGTTAGGGGCTTCACTTACCGAAGAAACGGTCTCGCGTTGCAGATCTTGTTTGGCGTCAGGGACACTTCGTTCAAGCGTTTCCGACTCTGCAGCTAAAGAATCGGTTGCTGTTTTAATGGTGGATTTACTCATGATGCCCTCCCGCTGATCTGCCTAGTCGGCGACTTGGCAAATTCGGACAATCCGCCGGAGTTCCGGACAAACGGTTCGGTGAAAAAAGGCGACACGAGTAATACAAGCTCGCTTTTCGCCTGTCGGACTGGCATTGAGTTGTGGGGATACTGATTGCGGACTATAATGCGCATGCTCTTCTCCATGAGAAATATTGGTCGATTGGATTTGAGTTCCGCCCCGGTCCTGGTGTTCGAGCACCAGCCGGGGCAATTCCTTCAAAGATCATTTTGAAAGGCCCTCCTTGCCAAAAACGTCGCGCTCAGGCGTAAGCTTTTTCTGAAAGCCCCTCTTGGATGGGTCTGGGTCTTTCCCGAAACGGTACTGCCACAAATCACACGTCTGCAGATGGCATAACCGGACTTCTGACGGTTGACCGCAGCAGCAATCTAAGCATTTTTGTCGAACAGACTTCAGGATTTCAGCTTTCGTGGTCATTGCCCGATTTACCCATTTCGCGGATATTCAGAAGTAGAGCGATATCGGTTCTGAGCGATCCAAGCGTCAATATCTTCAGGCCGATAGACTACCCGGCGCCCAAGCTTGGCATAGGGCGGTCCATCACCGGATAGGCGCATCTTCGCCAGTGTACTGACCGACAATCCAGTGATTTGGGAGACTGCTTTGCTTGAAAGCACAATTGGTGAATCTTGGTGCCGCATATTGTTCCTCACGCATCGTTATTAAACGTTGAGGAAAGTATGGAAGGTTCACGTGCACTTGGCCGGCACGTGCGTAACAAATTCACGGGCGTTTAATATACCGCGAAACGTGCTTCGGAGTGACTTCAAGTTTATTTAACTTGCAAATCTGTCTAGCCACATCACTTTTCGAAAGATGGGGCTTTCGGCTCCAAATTTCGCTAGCTTGGCGTTGCCAGTGCTCTTGTTTTGATTTGAATGATTGGGATCGCAGATGGCCGCCTAGACTGGCGAATTCTTGTAACTTCAATCCGCGCTTCGCGTGTGGTTCGAAAAGAAATTTCCAGCGATATTGTTCAACAAGGCGACCCAATTTACCGGCCAAGCTAGTGGCCAAAATAAAACCCAAAGGAACAAATTCTTGCTTTGAACAACGGGCACGGGCGTCATCAATCCAATCAAACAGCGTACAGGCCCAATCCTCATACCAAGGTTTCTGAAATAGGTTTGCTGACAGGAGTTCTCGAATATACCATTCCACATCCTCGCCGAGGTCTTCGGTTCGCAATGCATGCTCGCTCAATAACCATTCTGTATGACGCTTTTTTTGAAACTCAAAGAATATACGGAGCCGTTTTTGGTCAAACGGGAAAGGCCATTCCTTGAACGGTGCAGGCTTGCCTTCAGGATGGGAATCATCCCAAAACTCATCGGCTAGCTGGTCTATATCGGTGTAGTCGTGAAGGTAATAAAATTTTGGGTTCAGAACACCAGGTTCCAACGATGTGAATTCAGATGCAGGAATACCGGCATTGTATTCCCCTTCACCGAATCCATCTCTCAGCGCAGCATCCAGCGCTGCAGTTTCTTCGTTGCATAATTGCGCGGGAGAATATGGTGTGCAAATCGCTTCTAAGAGGTCTCCCAAATCTGAATTTCGACTTTGAGGCATAATTTGACCGTGAGTGATTCGACCTCCTTGGTTCTACCAGATTGTATCTTCGACAATATTCTTTTGGTATTCCTGCGTTGATCACACAGCTAAGAGCGCGTATGGGTTTTTGCAGTTGCAATTTAGGCGGAGACACCCCATGACTTGCGACCCTGCCAACATGAATTTGAGATTTTGAGTTTGTACTTCGTTACCAGAAAAAGAAAAAATTCAGCTTGAAAAAACTCGCACTCAAATGACACAGCTAGCGCTTGACGACAAACATTTCGATGCAATTTCTCCACTGGTCGAGCTCGGCGCGTACGAGGCACTTTGGTTGCAGCCCGGCGCAACATTTAAAAGGATTGCAGATCGTTTCCGTTCGGATCCAATGGCACTGCCGTCAGACTTTGTGGGTTCTCAAGAGGCAATGGAAGCTGCCAAGAAAGCGCGATCCCGCCTAGCGGACAATGGCGTGCAACGATTTGGAATCAGATTAAACCATGCCGGCGATTACCCAGTTCGGCTGCGCGATGCAAAAAATCCAGTCGAGCTGCTGTACTACCAGGGCACGTGGGAACTCGCTGCAAAACCAGGCCTCTGCATAGTTGGAAGTCGCAGAGCTTCTGATGAAGGCAAAAGACGAGCCGCTCGACTTGCCAGAGAGCTGGTCGCGCGGGACTACGCGGTCGTATCAGGGTTGGCCGCTGGGATTGATACTGCGGCGCATATATCTGCGATGGAAGCGGGGGGGCATACGATCGCAGTTATTGGTACCCCATTGGGAACATACTACCCGAAAGAAAACCGAGCACTGCAGAGTCAAATTGCAAAGGATCATCTACTGATTTCGCAAGTGCCTGTGCTTCGTTATGCGGTGGAACCTTTCCAATCAAAGCGCGTCTATTTTCCAGAACGGAACGCAACGATGTCTGCTCTCACTTTGGGCACGATCATTGTGGAAGCTGGTGACACTTCCGGAACATTGACCCAAGCGCGTGCTGCACTTCAACAAGGGCGGAAACTTTTCATCCTGGAGAACTGCTTTCAACGTAAAGACATCACCTGGCCTGCTTACTACGAGAAGCTTGGCGCCATCAGGGTGCGCGAACCACAAGAAATCTGGGACGCCCTTGGTTAGAAAGATCAGATTTCGCCGAATAGATGAGCTTAACCGGGAAGCTCATTACCATCTCACTTCTGCAGACGTTTGCCTCTATCTTTACGAAAAGACATCGCGTCGCGATTACAGTTTTAGTCCAGCCAATCAGCTGATAGCGAACATCAAGAAGCACCCGACAAATAGCAGTCGCGCAGAGCTTCGGTACAAACGACACGGAATAATACAATGTTCCGAAGAATTGAGGCTCTCCCTGGATCCAAAGTGGTTGGAGCAAGCGGTTTTAGTCCCTGTGCCACCATCAAAGACGGCAGATGATCCCAACTATGACGATCGTATGGAACAAATTTGCCGAGGCATTGGTACCGGAACCGATGTTCGAAATCTGGTCAAACAGCAGGTATCCATGGTTCCCTCTCACGAACGTGGCGAGGGCGACAGGATAAGTGTAGATGAGCTTTTGGCTGCCTACGAGATCGACGAAACACTGGTTTCTCCCGCGAAGAGATATATCGGTATTGTCGACGACGTTCTGACTGCTAGAACTCACTACCGTGCGATGCACGAGGTGTTGTCGGAAAGATTCGCCGCCGCAGAGATTACTGGCATTTTTATCGCAAGACGAATTTTCCCAGACGACGGACCGGATCTCGACGCATTTGACATGGAATGATCTTGTGCGGAATTGTTTCAAGCCGATCTCATCAATCGGCTTGTCCACAATGCGGACCTCTAGTCCTTGATCGAATGGATTGAATTGCTTTCCGATTGCTCAGGCGTCCCTCGTAACGCAGCAGCAATTTTCCCACCCACCGATTCGCTCGCAGCCTTTAGGGGATCATCGTGCAGATGTGCATAACGCTGCGTTGTAGCGCTGTCGGCGTGCCCAAGGAGTGCGCCTATGATTGGGAGACTTGCGCCGCCTGATACCGCGATGCTTGCAAAGCTGTGGCGAAGGTCATGCAGACGGACATCTTCCAATCCCGCCATGCTTCGGATGATGCGCCAGACCTTTGGCGTACCTTCATAATGTTCATTACCGCGGATAGCAGGAAACACGAAAGGGGAGCCGTCTAGCCTTAGTACCTTGTTCAGGATCTCCAATGCACCAGCATTGAGCGGAATTGCTTTCTGCCCAGTCTTTGAATCATCCAGACGCAGATAACCGGCTTGAAAATCGACCGCCTCCCACCGCAAAGTTTCGATCTCGCTTTTGCGTGCACCGGTGAAAATGAGCAATTTAAGAATGGCTAATGCTTGTGGATTCAGGCCATGCGTTACACCGTCGGCCAGCGCTTGGCCCAGTGCAACCAACTCTTGTTGGCTGAGATAGCGCTGCCCTTTCTTATCCGCATAGCGTTTGACGCCATGTACTGGATTAACTTCGATCATTCCGCAATCGAAGGCGTAGCTGAATATCCCACCGAGTAAGCCAACAGTGCGGGTTGCTGTTCCTTTGCCACCTTTCACAATGGCCCGACCGCGCAGGCCCGTTTTCTCATCGATCGATGTCTTGCCGTTCGCCACGTCTTGAAGAAAGCACTTCACATCGGCGCGGCGAACGTCTCGAACTTTCTTCCGACCCAGAAGCGGCTTGATATGGCGTTCGATACGACCGCGGTCCGTGGCAATCGTGCTGGCTTTTTTGGTGCCGATCCCATTCTCCAGGTAAAGGTCACAGAGTTGAGCCACTGAAATTTGCTTCTTCTCGTCCTGCTTTTCCCGGGCTGGATCTTCACCATTGGCAGCCTTCCCCAGCAATTTGCGCGCTTCCGCACGCGCTTGCTCAATTGTCCAAGGCGAGCCATGGGCGCCAATGGTCATTCGCCGTGTCGGAGCGGACCGGCCAAACCCCGCGCGATACTTGCAAACATACGACTTGCGACCACCCTTGGCGATCTTGATTCCAAAGCCCTTAAGTTCACTATCCCAGATGAAATAGTCAGAGTCCCGAGGACTTGCAGCGTCAATTGCTGACTTGGTGAGCTTACCTTTCATTTCGCCTTCGAATCAGTGGTTACTTTTTCAAAAAGTGACCACATAGTAACCACCGGAGCTGGAATATCAAGGAACACCAATCAACGCCAACACACTAATCAGCAATTATTTCATAATCTTGTGAAATGTATGGGTATTTGGAGAAACCTTGAAAAATCATAAACCACCGCCCTCCGAAGGCAGAGGTCACAGGTTCGAATCCTGTCGGGTGCGCCAATAAAATCAAACACTTACGAGATATTCGGCGACCGCCAGTCTCCTTTTAGTCTCGTTTTGTCTTGCAATTATGCGCTTGCAGTAGCCGATCCCGTGGTGTTTTCGGTGCAAAAGCTTCGGAAAGACGGAGGCACTTTTTTGGAGCCTCACACGAAGATCACGCCGCAAACGGGCCCACGCATGTCCGAAGTGCCCTCGGAAGCGATCGTTGAATCGCCGGGCCGCAGAGGCAGTTGCTGAGGCTGAACAGACTCGACGACCTTTGCTACCCGTAGCTTGCCTCCGATTTGATCCAGTCGCAAAACGCTGTCGCAGCCTTCGTCATGACCGGTTTGGGATAGACGACATAGTAGCCGGAACTTTCCAACTGTGTGTCGCTAACCTGAACAAGGGTTCCAGCCTCAAACTCTGGTGCTACCAATTCATCCCAGAGAGCCAGGCCCTGCCCATCGATCACAGCTTGAACGCGGCTGTTGGAATCCGGGATCACCAGGCTCGAGCGGCTAGGCTGATATTGTAGCCCGGCGGCCTCGTGCCACGCTTTCCAGCCCTCTTCACCGGAACTATCGCCAAGCAGTGGTAAGGTCCGGAGCGCATGACTTATGCCCATCTCTCTGATGTTTTCGGCCATGGCGGCGTTGGCTGTCGGGACGGCTGGACAGGGCAACAGCAATTCATGCCGCACGTCGGGCCACTCGCCGATGCCCCAGAGAATTGCCAGATCGACAGAAACCGACCGTAAGGTCTCAATCGAACTCAGCGGTTCGATACGCAAGCTTATGCCGGGATGTGCCTCAAAGAACCGTGTCAGTCTCTGTGAGAGCCAGCGGGAGGAGAAATATGTGAGCGCCCCAACAATAGCGGTTTCCCTGCTGCCGCCTCTCAGTTCATCTATTTCCCGGTCGATCTGCCTGAGAGCCGTCTCGGAGACGTGCCAAAGTCTTCGCCCTTCTTCAGTGAGGGTCAGTCGGGCGTGGGCGCGTTCGAAGAGTTTGAAACCAAGCTCGTCTTCCAGCTTGCCAATCTGGTAGCTGACAGAGCCTTTGGACTGGTTGAGTTCAAACGCTGCCGCCGAAATTGACATGTGGCGGGCGACCGCGTCGAAGAACCTCAGCGAGTGATAGGACCGGAAACGCATATCATTCGTTTAAATTTTTCGAACGACTTGCGCAAATGTTTAAGTTTGCTTCTGACGCTCTTTGGAATTTGTATCAGGCAACTTTCCAGCCACCTCCGAGATTGAAGATTTGCCATGTCTGAACTGTCCCCCGAGCTAGCCTCCAAGCGCTTCGTGGCGAAAGCCTTGCCAAACCGGGGTGCTCGCCCAAGAGAGCTTGCCCGTACTCTGGCGCCACATCCGCTGAGCTACATGGAGTTGCCGTTTGATCCGGAATACACGCTCTACAACGGCCGCTTAACGCCTGAATCGTTGTCCCAGGCAAGTGAAGACCAGATGTATTGGGCGGTGCGGACCGGCGTAATCTTTCGGAATACAGGCGAATTGCCCATTGAAATCAGCGGACCTGACGCGGAGAAGCTGCTGAACACGGTGTTCACCCGCAATGTGAGCAAGGTGAAGCCGGGACGTTGCTCCTACCAGTTCGCCTGCTACCACGATGGCGGCATGATCAATGACGGGGTGCTGCTCCGATTCGCCGAAGACCGGTTCTGGATGGCCCAGGCCGACGGGGATCTGTTCAACTGGTACAAGGCCCATGCGAAGGGCATGGATGTGCGTATCCACGATCCGAACGTCTGGGTGAGCCAGATCCAGGGGCCTCAGTCACTGGAGGTGCTGGAAGCGGTGGTCGACGGGCCGATGCCCGATCCGTTCAGATATTTCGATTGTGCCGAGGTCAGCATTTCTGGCCAGCCTTGCGTGATCAGCCGGTCCGGCTTCACCAATGAACTCGGCTGGGAGATCTACCTGCTGCCCGACACGGATATTCCTGCCATTGGCGATCACATTATGCAGGTCGGCAAGACCTTCAACATTATGTTGACTGCTACGCCAGTGTTCCGCGCACGCCGAATTGAGGCCGGATTGCTGAATGCCGGATCGGACTTCGGGCCGGAAACCACGCCGTTCGAAGCTGGACTCGGCGGCTTCGTGGAATTCGATGAGCGGGACTTTGTCGGCCGAGAAGCCCTGGAGAAAGCTGACCGTGCCTGCCGTACCTGGGGCCTGCGCGTCGCCGGAGGCGTAGCCCGGCTCGGCCGGACAATCACACTTGATGGCGCGGTTGTCGGGCGGGTCTGCTCGTCTGGTTATTCTCCATTCCAGGGCTGCGGGGTTTGTATTGTGCGCATGGATGATGCGGCCAAAGGGCTAGGCACAACGGTGACGGTTGAGAGTACGGAAGGTTCATTGCTGGAAGCAGAACTGTGCACCCTGCCCATGTATGATGCAGAGCGGCTCATTCCACGCGGCAAGCTGGTCGACATTCCCACCATCCCTGCGGCAGCGGAGTGACCCATGTACGATCTGACGCTCAAGGAATCGCTCTTCCCGGCTCAGCCGGACGCGGAGATTCGTGATCTCACGGTTGGCGGACTGCTGCGGGAGATCGCGTCAGAACATAACGATGCCGCAGCCATGGTCGATGTCGACGACGAAGGGACATGCGGGCATGAATGGACCTACGGTGAGTTGCTGAGCCAGTCGGAGCGTCTGGCTCTGGCGCTGACAACACGATACGCGGCCGGCGAGCGCGTTGTGGTCTGGGCGCCGAACATCCCGGAATGGATCTTCATGGAATATGCCTGCGCGCTTGCAGGTCTTGTGCTGGTAACCGCCAACCCATCCTTCCAGCAGCGGGAGCTGCGTTACGTGCTGGAACAGTCCGGCGCGGTAGGGCTGTTCCTCGTGGAGGAGTTTCGGGGGAACCCCATGGGCGAGATCGCTACTGAGGCTATCTCCGGCAACGAGAACCTGCGAGAGGTGGTGAACCTCAATGACGAGACCGCGCTCTACGCGAAAGGAAATCGCCCGAAGGTGCTGCCCGATGTCAAGCCTGAGGACGCGGCGCAGATCCAGTACACCTCAGGCACGACAGGCTTTCCCAAGGGAGCGGTCCTCAGCCACAAGAACCTGACCAACAATGCCCGCCTTTACTGCGCCCGCAAGCTGGTGGGACAGCACTCCGTCTGGGCCAACTTCATGCCATTGTTCCACACGGCAGGCTGCGCTACCGGTGCGCCGGGTTGCCTCCAGGCTGCCTGCAAGATGCTGCTCATCAAGCGCTTCGATGCCCATGCCTTCGCCTGGCAGATCGAGGAGCAGGGCGTGACTACCTGTTTCGCCGTGCCTACCATGCTGTTCGGTCTGCTGAAGGCCCTGGAAGACAAACCGCGCGATGTGTCCTCGCTGGAGGTGATCACCACCGGCGGGGCGCCCGTGCCACCGGAACTGGTGCGCCGAGTGCGCGAACGCTTGGGCTGTCATCTCCTCAGCGCCTTTGGGCAAACAGAACACTCTCCGATGATCAGTCTCAACCCGGTCGAGGCAACGCTCGAGCAGATCGTGGAGACCGCCGGCCAGCCACTGCCGCAGACGGAAGTTTCGATCCGTTCGCCAGATGACAACCGAGTGCTGCCCTTAGGTGAAGTCGGAGAGATCTGCGCGCGATCCTACGCTGTCATGATCGGCTACTACGACAACCCGGAAGCGACCGCCGCGGCTATCGATGATGAAGGCTGGCTGCACACCGGCGACCTCGGCACTCTGGACGCGCAGGGCTTCATCCGGATCACGGGCCGGGTGAAGGATATGATCATCCAGGGCGGAGAGAACCATTTTCCCGCCGAGATCGAAGCGGTGCTGGTCGAGCATCCCGATGTGGCGCAGGTTGCAGTTGTAGGGCTTCCGGATGAGAAATGGGGCGAAGTGATTGCCGCGTTCATCCTCTCGGAAAGTGTGCCGCAGGTGGCCGCTCTGCGCGCCCATTGCCGGGAGTTCCTATCACCGCAGAAGACGCCATCCGTCTGGGTCACGGTATCGGACTTCCCGCTCACCGGCTCCGGCAAGGTGCAAAAGTTCGCCATCCGTGAGAGGTATCTCGCAGGCGGATATGGCGAGGTGCTCGATGGCGGTTAGAATTGACAAGGACGGCCTGGTCTGGACCGTGATCCATTCCCGGCCGGAGGCGCGCAATGCCATGGACCCGGAGAGTGCCGAGACGCTCTATGAGGCCTTTCAGGCGTTCGACGCAGATGACACCGCTGATGTGGCCGTATTCTGGGGCGAAGGCGGCGCATTTTGCGCGGGCTGGGATCTGAAACATGCTGCCGTCCTGTACGGAGCCGGCGCGCTCGAGCCCTTCGATTTTCCCGTGGAGGGCGAGCCGCCCATGGCCGCCATGGGACCCAGCCGGCCATAACCTTCGGGCAATTGCACCTTCAACACCGCGTCGATGTGGTTGTCATCAAGGTCACAATTGTTTCGAAGCCAGGCGCGCAGTGCGTTCGGGTCGGGTTCGCTGCGCAGCTGCTCGATGATTGCCCACTGCTCGTCGACAGACCTGGCCGCCCAACCGGGCCCAAAGCAATCCTTGTGCGAAAGAGCCGCCGAAACCACATCGCCTTCCAGCTTCTTTCGATTGTCGGTTTCCTTGTTGAAGCGGAATTCGGAACCAAGCTTGAGCAATTTGCGCAAGGCCGGGAAACCGGCGGTCTTGGAGCTTTTCAACTTTAAAACGAGAATGTCGCGCTGCTCCGGCGTCAGCTTGACCGAAATCCGATCCTCGCCGATCAGGGCGAGTTCGTTAATCTCCTTATAGAGGCGAAAGGCCTGAAACAACGGATGCGCCTTGGGCAGCCGTGTTTCATCGGGATCGTAGCTGCATTTGCCGATCTTCGGCGGCACGAGATCGCGCTGGAAAAGGATGGTGTCGCGCAGCGCGCGAACCCTTTCGCCGGTCAGCACGTCCGGATGGTGGCGGGACTGAACCGCCATGATCGCATCGAACTCCCGTTCCAGTTCGGCCCGGTCGGGATAGAATTCGTAGCCGTCGCCTTTCAATTCGGGATCGCTGGAAAACTCGCTGACCGGCCGCAACCGGGTTCGTACGGATTTTCCGGCCAGCCGGCGCCGGTGCAGGAATTCACCGTAGGTACCGCACCTTCTGCGTCCATGGCGCCGTGCAGACGCGATACACCCATGGCGATCTTGCCGGCCTCGCTGTCGCGGTCGTCATAGGTGTAGACTCAGGAGTCGGTATTGGTGAGCCCGGTGATCGCTGAAATCTTGCCCATCGCATCGCGGGTGTAGCTATTGTCGATCAGTTTCGCACCGCCGGGCTGCGTGGTGACGATGCGCGTCAGCCAGCGCCGGTCGGCGGAGTATTCAAAGTCGGTAACGACGCCATTGGCATAGGTGATCTTTTTGGGCTGGCCGTCAGACTCGTAGTCGATTGAATTGATGAAGCCCGGGGCGGCATAGAGATCGCCATTGGCTCCGTTACGGCTGCAATAATTGGCGCGAACGGCAACTGAGCGGACTTTGCTGCCCGTTCAGTCCTTTAAGTCTATCCCCACAGCGTCACGCCAAAGAACCGGAAAGTGGCACCTCTGTTTTGCTGACGAGTGACATTCCAATTTTGCAGCTACACAATTTGACGCGTAACGTACATTGTGATGGCTGTCGTCGGTGGCGTTAGTCATGCCTTGCCCACAAGTCGGCCGCCGTCCTGGATATAATGAACAGTCGGGCCTATTAGCGCTTCATGACTTATCATTTATCGGCCGTCCCGATATTCATAGCGTATTCACATACTTTTTTGTGGGGCAAACAGACTTTATCAAAGACCGCCGAGAAGTAGATGAAACCTGATCTGATGGCAGACCAAGAGATGGCCAATGCAAGTCTGCGGAACCATGCTTTGCCGCAGCTCCCGCAGATGAGAATCACGAAATGCCGGATACGGTGTTGGCAGGTGTCGCCGCCGCTCCTGCACTGTAACAGGAGGTAACCAATGCTGATCAACCGCAGAACCGTACAAATCGATTGGGGCGATTGCGACCCCGCCAATATCGTTTATTATCCGCGCTACTTCGAATGGTTTGACGCATCCACGGCCCACTATTTCAAGGCAGCTGGAATACCCAAGCCTGAACTTCTCACGCGTTATGGAGTAGTCGGCTTTCCCATGGTGGATGCGAGTGCGAAATTTCTAATTCCGTCCACTCATGGCGATGAGGTGGTTGTGGAAACGCAAATCGTCCGGTTCGGGCGTGCTAGTTTTGATGTTGAACACAAGCTGTCCCGCGACGGCAAACTTGCGGTCGAAGGCTATGAGAAACGTGTTCTGGTCACCAGATCCCAAGATGGGAACGGGATTACATCCTTTCCTATTCCATACGAAGTCAAGGCGCTGTTTGGCGCTTAACCAACTTCATGTCACCCAGGTCTGCGAAGCGCTCGCAAATGGGCCAATATTGTCCGCTGGTTCGGGTTACTCTCTGCCGTCAGAACAACACAACCATCACTTCCGGATTGGGCTCATAGCCGCCAATTGGCTTTCATAGCACCTGCCGGTTCTTGTCGGCCGCTAATGTCCGGCCCGTTGCTGCTTTCCGTTTAGCCGGACAAGGTAAGGTAGGGTTTTGGAGCGTGGATAAAGTTTTTTGGAAGCGCTCCCTTCACCCCCTTGAGCGGAGCGAAAAAGGCGCCTGCCGGTTCCCATAACGGCTGGCGTTCGCCGGCCTACATGCGATCCGCGGAATCATCGATTTGAGTCTGACGCCGCAACCGGTCAATCCAGCTCGTCGACTTGTCCATTCGATTGTTGCCATGACCTGAATCCGCCCGGCATGTGCGAGACGTTTTTCAGCCCCAGCTCGCCGGCGATTTCCACCGCCAGCGTCGAGCGTTCGCCGACCGCGCAGTAAAGCACCAGCCTGGTGTTTTTGGCGACGCTGGCCAGGACGCCGTCCTTGCCGCAAAACTGATCAAACCGCCCGTAAGGAGCGTGAATTGAACCCGGTATGATCCCGTGGCGGCGGCGCTCTTCCTCTTCGCGGATGTCGACCAGCTGACCATCGAATTTCGGCCAGGCGGCCAGTATGTCATCGACATCGACAGCCGCAACGCGGTGCTGCGCGTCCAGCTTCAGACCGAGTTTCAGGTTCTCGGGCACCGCCACATCCATCATGGCCGGATTGGGCAGGTTCAGATTGTTCATGATCTCCGCATATTCTTCGGCCGAGCCTACCTGCAGGCGCGGATTGAACGTTTTTTCCTCGTAGATCGTGCTGACCGTGTCGCCCTTGTAGTCATGCGCCGGATAGACAAGCGTGTGATCCGGCAGCTTGAGCAATCGGTCGAACAAGGAATGATATTGGTCGTAGGGATCCCCGTTTTGGAAATCCGTGCGGCCGGTCCCGCGAATAAGTAGCGTATCGCCGGTAAACACACGGTCATCCATCAAAAAGCTATAGCTTTCAATCGTGTGTCCGGGCGTATGTAGTGCGGTCAGGCTCACCCCCTCTACCGTCAGACTGTCATTGTCGCCGACGCGCATGGATATGAATTCAGCCGGCGATTCTTCACCCATAACCGTAACGCAGCGCGTTGCGTCGCGAAGCGCGCCCATACCGCTGACATGGTCGGCATGAATGTGGGTATCGACGACCTTGACCAGCTTGAGTTCCAGTTCGTCAAGCAGCTTCAGATAACGATTGACCTGATCGAATACCGGATCGATCAGCAGTGCTTCGCCACCCCTGCGGCTGGCCAGAAGATAAGTGTAGGTTGAAGATTGTTTGTCGAACAGCTGGCGAAATATCATTCAAGGTCCTTCCGTTCTTCGGGAGTACACCCCGGGCGCAGATTCGCCTGACGCCAAAATCAATGCGCTCCGCCGACAATGGAACTGCCACGAACAGTTTCCTGACGACCAATCTATCACGGATTGCCGCCGGATTGTCGTGCCATCCGCTCACTCGGCGTTGGACCGCTATCCTGTTTTCAAAGAATCGGAACAGTGAGGTCGCCGACAGCGCCGGCGACCTTCAATTCTCCGCCGGTCACCGCCTGGAGATCGTCCAGAGACAGCGTCGATAGCTTCTCACGTAATACGAAATGAGCGTCTTCAATGTCGATGACCGCTAGTGAAGTATAGATTCGTGTGACACAGCCAATACCGGTTAGCGGCATCGTGCAGCGCTCGACCAGTTTCGGCTCGCCTTTTTTTGTCACATGGTCCGTCACAACAGCGACGCGTTTGGCGCCGTGGACGAGATCCATGGCGCCGCCGACCGCCGGTATGGCGCCCTTTCCCGTCGACCAATTTGCAAGATCACCATTCTCGGCGACCTGAAATGCGCCCAAAACTGCCAGATCGAGGTGACCGCCGCGCACCATCGCAAAACTGTCGGCGTGATGGAAAAACGCCGCGCCGGGATTGAGTGTGATTGCTTTCTTGCCGGCATTGATCAAATCCCAGTCTTCCTCGCCTTCCGGCGGCGCTTCGCCAAATCCCAACACGCCATTCTCCGTATGAAAAATGGCCTGGCGGCCTTCGGGTTGGAATTTCGCGATCTTCTCTGGAAAACCAATTCCCAGATTGACGTAGGCGCCGTCTTCAATGTCCTGAGCGGCGCGCCAGGCGATTTGCTCGTTTGACAGCTTGATTTGATCGATGTGACCATTCATGTGACCGGCTCCGGATAGACCGCGCCCTGGCGGATCAGGACTTCTTCTTGTTTCGCATTGGCGACTTCGACGACACCGTCGACGAATATCCCCGGCGTGATTACGTGCTCGGGATCAATACCGCCGATCGGCACGATGCGGCTCACCTGCGCAACGGTTTGGGTTGCCGCCATGGCCATCAGCGGATTGAAGTTGCGACCTGCCATCCGGTAGGAAAGATTGCCCAAAGGGTCGCCAAGTTCGGCCTTGATGAGCGCGAAATCGGCTTTGAGCCACCGCTCCTGCACATACGGTCTGCCTTCGAACTCGGCAACCGGCTTTGCATTGGCCAGATCCGTTCCGTAGCTGGTCGGTGTATAAAAGGCGGGGATGCCTGCGCCACCTGCCCGAATTCGCTCTGCCAGGGTTCCCTGCGGCACGATCTCCAGTTCGATTTTGCCGGCAAGATATGAGTCGGTGAACGCCCTGGGATCGTATGATCGCGGAAAGGAGCAGATCATCTTGGCGACCATTCCCTGCTCGATCATCGCTGCAATGCCGACATGGCCGTTTCCGGCGTTGTTGTTGATGACGGTCAGGTTTTTCGGCCCCTTGTCGACAAGCGCGTGAACCAATTCAATCGGCGCTCCGGATCCCCCGAAACCGCCGATCATAACGACGGCGCCATCGTCAATCGCCGATACTGCCTTGCCCAATTCGGCGATTGTCTTGTCCATGCCCGCTCCTTTGACCAATTGCAGGTTTCTAAAATCACCAACTTGCATGGTTGGGCAAGCGTTTTGAGCGTATATTGACATTTGTTCAAATGTGGAAATACGAGTTCGCATGTTGAACAAAACCGACATGATCGCATCACTTGCCAAGGGATTGAATGTGCTTGAGTGCTTTGGCGCCGACCACCCTCGTCTCTCCATCAGCGACGTGTCGCAATCAACCGGCCTCGACCGGGCAACGGCAAGGCGTTGCCTGCTGACGCTGCATTGGCTCGGATACGCAGATTACGACGGCAAATATTTCACCTTGACGCCACGCGTTCTCAGGCTCGGCATGGGTGCACTCGCCGCGCTGCCGTTGCCGCAGATCGTTCAACCCTGGTTGGATCAGCTTTCTGCGCAAATCGGTCAGTCATGCTCCGTATCGATCCTTGATGAGATCGATATCGTCTATGTGGCGCGCGCCGCACAGCGCCGTGTCATGTCGATCGGTCTGATGCCCGGTTCGCGATTGCCGGCCCACTGCACATCGATGGGGCGTGTTTTGCTGGCAGCGCTTTCTGATAAAGATGCTCGCAGGATAATTGACGCATCGGATCTTACGCCAAGAACCCCACACTCTCTTTCAGATCCCGCTGACATCATGTCGGAAATCGCAAAGGTGCGCCACAACGGATTTGCGATGATCGACCAGGAAATCGAGATCGGCCTTCGGTCCCTGGCCGTCCCTATCGTCAATGCCCGCGGCAGTGTTGTGGCCGCATTGAACACCGGAATGGCTGCAATTCAGGATGAACCCGGCGATATCGTCCGCGATTACCTGTCTTCGCTGATCAAGGTTCAGGCGGGATTGAAACGGGTGCTGAACTAGCGCCGGTTAGCTTCGAACATTGACCGGCCATGAGATCGCCCGTGTGAAGCAGATTTTTGCCCGGCTCACTGTGCTGGAATAGCTCCTGAGCTTGAAATCAAGCTTTTCCGGCCGGATGAGGGCCGGAAATTGACGAGCACTACCTGATAGGATCAGGACCCTTGCGCACGATGGGATGCGATGAAGCCTTATTGGATATGACTGCGCGATTCTGACGCACAGTCACCGTTCGAGCCGATCGAGTCGTTGGCTTCGACGAGGGCCATCTCGATAAGAAATGCAAGCATGTCATGTCTTTCGTTCTTGGCCAGCTTGCGTAATTCGCCGAGCATGGAGCGAATATAGCTCAGCGTTTCAGCTCGGCTGGTTCCCTGAATTGGCATGGAACTGATCCCCATTTTCGTGCCGTTGTGGGTGACACCCGCCAATACATCTGAATATTAGCCCCAGCAGGATCATCTCGACTGTAGCGCAAGAGAATGCAGACCAGAACGTCACCAAGGTTGAGCTCGGTTGCATGGTTTGTGATTTACAATCTTGGCAAAAAGTCAGGCCGAAGCCGGCAGCCATCGATCCAAGGTAATCGAGGCTGGCTGGGTGGCCCAGAAAAGCTCATCAAAAGGCGTTCATGCGCGTTCAAACCCGAACGAGGCCGACAGGAGGACAAGATGTCTGTGGTGGATTCCACAATGAATGAGTTTGACGCCGGCGATGCAAGGCAATTGTGTTGCTGGTGATTGCGACAAACGTCCCTGTGACCGGGGAAAGCGCCAAACCAGCGGCTAGGTGATGTTTGCAAACCGTACTGTCATCAAAACCGGTGACAAACAAATCGCAAACCGTCCGGCACGAGGCTGCACCCATGTCTAGGTAACATTCCGCTACCGGTATCTCCGGGTCGGGCAACAGAGCATTTTGGTAGCGGGGGAGGGACTTGAACCCCCGACACGCGGATTATGATGCCATTAGAGCAAGGTGTAGGGCATTGATATTGTTATATTAACGATCGAATGATCGCCAATTGTGTAAGTTTTTG
>CAXXPS010000004.1:0-4767 GCA_963669415.2 Rhizobiaceae bacterium | reverse complement strand
GTGTCATGGCTCGACAGATCAGCGTAACCATCATCCGCAGGGGTCCAGACTGTCACACGCTTCTCCTATAAAAATGTTTTACTCGTTAAGAAATATATTCTAATAGATCATAAAAATGCAAATGGAAATATCATGCATATCGCAATCCTGGTGACGAACACCGACAGATCAGATTTCTCGCGTCGAAATCCGCGCGATCCCGAATTGTTCGAAAACCTGATCGCGATTCACCGACAGGCATGGCGGTTTTCCGCCTTTGACGTCACCGAGGGAAATTTCCCGCAGGATCCGTCACGCTTCGACGGCATCATCGTCAGCGGCAGCCCGGCGTCGGTCAATGACGGTGCCGCATGGCTGGATCGCCTGTCGGACATGATCGTCGAGATCGTCGAACAGCGCATTCCACTGTTCGGCGCCTGTTTCGGACACCAGGCGATTGCCAAGGCGTTCGGTGGGCGCATCGGCTACAACCCCGCGGGCTGGCAGCTCGGTTTCACCAGCACACAGTTTGCCGCGCACAGGCCGTGGCTCGGCGACGCTGGCGAGATCGGGCTTTACGCTGCACACAAAGAGCAGGTATTGGACCTGCCCGAACAGGCAACCATACTCGGTGTCTCCGAACAATGCCCGGTTGGCGCATTCGCCATCGGTGATCACGTGTTCACCACCCAGCATCATCCCGAGATGACACCCGGCTTTATCGCCGCCCTAATCGACGAAATGGCCAATGACATCGGACCCGAATTGACCAAAGCGGCGCGCGAATCGCTGAAATGTCAGGCCGAAAACGCCCGCTTTGCCCAATGGATTGTGGCGTTCTTTGAACATGCCGCCCGATTGCGCATGCCCGCGCGTCGAAGCGAACAGGCATAAACTCTTGGCCTCGTTCGCACCGGCCCATTTTGCCAGCTTGCCCTGTGTGGCACATACGGCAACAAGCTTGCGCAAAGGAAGATTTAAGCCTTCAAACGGCGACATACCGGATCCACAACGATTTTCCCGCTGCGGCATCAACATGGCCGAACCCGCGAAAGACTGTGGCAGCCAGGCGCTTGAAGTAAACGCAATGACGGTTTATGCAGGCGGCGGCGAATTGACCGGCGGCAATCCGCATTCGCGGAAAAAAGCTGCCGATCCGGGCACCCGTAGCTCAGCTGGATAGAGCGCTGCCCTCCGAAGGCAGAGGTCACAGGTTCGAATCCTGTCGGGTGCGCCAATAAAATCAATAGCTTAAGCGATTAGATAAATTGGCAATTGTTCAATAGGAACCACATAGTAACCACGTACTTTGGTTTGCCTTGCTGCTAACATTGCTAAAATCGCGCCTGGTATTCAGCAATTTGTTGGTCATGTGATTGCGAGACTAACCAAAGATCGACGCTGGAAAATCGCGCCGTATTATCACTGCTAAGTTAAACGCTGATGGAGTGCAAACTGCCCCTGATGGGCAATGGCAACTGGCGAGTGTCGATAGGCTAGTGGGTCGATTGGCAGGTTAGTCGACGAACCAATTTTCGTTTCGATGAAGGCAATACCGTTCAACTCGAACTCCCAAGGTTGAGCAGCTTCGCCTTTTTGTAGCCAATGGGTGTATCCGATCCATGAATTTCATAGAGCAGCACCCAAGCGTTGTCGATTTCCTCCTCTGGCATGGGATGGAAGTAGCCGGGTTCAGTGGGCAATTTGCACTGCGGTGACGAGAACTACAGCTGTAACCATCGGTTACAGGTGGGATTTCATAGCCGCTCCCTGATTTGATGCTGGTTTTGTTAACGTGAACTATACCTCGAATATGACCCCATCCCGCGCCCGCGCAAAAGTGTAGAGAAATTATACCTGTCCTCATAGGGTTTTTGCTTGCCGCCATGCTTCCCATCGTCTGCGCTGTGCCTCGGCGATGCGTTGCCGCCCTTCTGGCGTCTTTGGCCCCGTGGACATGCCGCCATGAAACTTGCAACGGTTTTTGCCGGGGAGCTTCCGCGCTCGACAAGGTTTGCCCTCTCGGTTGCGAGCGCCGCACATTGGCCGGCGTCGGGACCGTGGTTGAGAGCGATACAGTAGCGCATGCAACTCGTTGAACGGCTCGATGCCAGCGATACGGAACGCTTCCTCGAACCGCGACGGTGCCCAGCCTCGCATTAGACCGGGGTGGCGTTCCCAGTACTTCACCGTCTGGATGTGAACGCCTGCCCTTTCGGCCAACTGGCGCTGTGACCAGCCGGCCCTTTTTCGCGTTACCCTTAGTTCTTTTGATGAAAGCATCCAGACATCACCCTGATCAGAAAGTCCCACAACTAATTGACAAATTTTCCAAAAACATCGAGATGACCAACAGGGGCGCGGGCACACATATAGAGGATCCGCAACTCCTTAATTGCCCCTCAGTTCCTCCAGAAATCGAGTATGAGCGCGTCCATTTATCAAAAAGACCGATTTCTGAATATATTCCTACATAAAGACTTCGATTGGTGAAAGGTACGATCTGCCGCAAGATAGTCAGCCATTTTGTTCACCCTCCGAAGGTGGTTCCGTTGGAAAGCGGCCACGAATACAATAACATCGCATAGGCCTAAGCCATTGGACTCCGTTTAGAAGCGTGAGAAACGTGACTGCAAATGCTTCGTAGATCTGCCGCGAAAACGGCGACCACACTAATTACGCTAATAATCATCTTGCTGGGATCGGCGTCAGCGAAGGCCAACGAGTTTGTAGTCCCTGACCGAAAGTGGGGTAATATTGGCGCGTGGCACGTTTATGCGAACAGGGCCCAAAACTCCTGTTTTGCTTTCTCAAGTTTCGAAGATGGCACGCATTTTTGGTACGGTATTTCAGATGATCGTAAAAGAAGCTTGTTGGCGATAACCAATAAAGCTTGGGATTGGTCTGCCCTGATTGCATTGGTCCATCCTATTGTTGAGTAAAAGGAGGACCAGAAATGGGTATCAAACGTCACAAACCCGAAGAGATTGTCACGAAGCTACGTCAGGTGGATGTGCTGGTTGGGCAGGGAATGAGCCGCCCGGATGCGATCCGTCAGGTTAGTATCACAGAGCAGACCTACTACCGCTGGCGCAAACAATATGGCGGTATGGGTACGGATCAGCTCAAACAGTTGAAACAGCTGCGACAGGAGAACGAGCAGCTTCGAAGGGCTGTTGCCGATCTGACCTTGGACAAGCAGATATTGGCGGAAGCTGCACGGGGAAACTTCTAAGCCCCGCACGTCGCCGCAGATGTATTGATCAGGTGCGTGACATGTTGGGTGTTTCCGAACGCCGGGCCTGTCGTGTGCTTGGTCAGCATCGTTCCACACAACGGCATGTGCCGAGGGGCAGAGAAGATGAAGAACGCCTTGTGGCCGACATGATCGAACTGGCGCGGCAGTATGGTCGTTATGGCTATCGCCGTGTTGCGGCTCTCCTGCGAGACGCTGGTTGGTCAGTGAGTGATGGACGCATCGAACGCCTGTGGAAACGTGAAGGGCTGAAAGTTCCCAGCAAACAACCGAAGCGTGGCAGGCTTTGGCTCAATGACGGATCTTGCATTCGGCTCAGAGCCGAGCAAGCAAACCACGTCTGGTCCTATGACTTCGTTCACCACCGAACTGACGATGGCAGAGCCTTCAGGACGCTCAACATCCTCGATGAGTACAGCCGGGAATGCCTGTCCATCCGAGTGAAGCGGAAGCTCAATTCAACCGACGTGATCGATGTGTTAACCGACCTGTTTATCCTGCGCGGTGTGCCTGCCTATATCCGTTCCGACAATGGGCCGGAGTTCGTTGCTGAGGCTGTCAGAAAGTGGATTGCCGCTGTTGGTGCACAGACGGCTTACATCGAGCCAGGCAGCCCCTGGGAGAACGGATACGTCGAAAGCTTTAATGCCCGGCTCAGAGATGAACTGCTGAACGGAGAGATCTTCTACTCACTGAAGGAGGCCCAGATCATCATCGAGAACTGGCGCCGCCATTACAACACCAAACGGCCACACAGCGCCTTGGGGTATCGCCCACCAGCTCCGGAATCCATCATCCCATTGCACGAAAGGATCGCCATGCACTAACATTCACGCCGGACCAATCAATCTAGGCTGGCCACGGTGAACGACGCAATCACCTAATGCGCGTATATAATTTGCGTGAAGGCCTTTCCGCGGCCGATGATTGTCTGCCCGACCGGTTTCTGGATGAACCAATTGGAAGTGGCGCGTGGTCCGGCCAGCGGATCGACCGGCAATTGTTTACGGACGTTGTCAAGGCATATTACCGCATGATGGGATGGGACCACGAGGGTCGGCCACTCTACGAAACTCTCGTCGACCATCATCTCGAATGGGTCGTTGAAGACCAGCACTTCGAAAAGATCTAGGGCCAGCCTGGCCTGGGGCGTCTGATGTGGCCAAATCAAGGCGAAACCAATTTTACAACATTCAATTTGCGGCATCAATTGAATGGCTGGGAAGGGCTCGAATCCGACCTTAACTGCAGATGACGTAGACGACCGCTTTGCGCTCCCCAGTGCAGATGTTCGCTGGCTTTCGTGTCAGTCCTGAAAGCGGACATTGCAACTTTGGTTGTTCAAATTCGGCTGTGCGGACCTTTCAGACATTTACCGAACACACAATCTCGGTCACAGTGGGCGGTGAGTGGTCATTGGATTTACATCAGGTGTTCACTTCGATTCGATTACAAGCGCACATCCAGCTAAATCCAACTCGACTACATTAACGTGACACAAGGAAAAGATTTTGCGGCAAACCACGCCAAGT
>CAXXPS010000003.1:0-1591486 GCA_963669415.2 Rhizobiaceae bacterium | reverse complement strand
CAACCGAAATCACCGATCTCGACCGAACCGGGGAAAACAAGGAACTGGTGGTCGGGTTCGTTCGCGATGTGCTCGGTGGTGCGGCGCCTGAAAACGTGACCAAGTACATGGATCCGGCGGTCTACATGCAGCACAATCCAAACATTGCCGATGGGCTGGATGGGCTCATGGCAGCAATCAAAGCTTTCGCCGACCAGGGACAGGTCATCACCAAGTTCGAACCGCAACTTGTTGTAGCCGAAGGCAATTTCGTTTTCGTCGCTTCCGATGCCATCATGGGTGGCAAGCCGTGGGCTTTCTTCGATCTGTGGCGGGTCGAAAATGGCAAAATTGTCGAGCACTGGGATGTGGTGTCACCAATCCCCGCCGAAATGGCGCATGAAAACGGCAAGTTCTGACGGCCAACGAACAAACCACTAACCGGGCAGGCCGCAATGCCTGCCCTGTAAACGAAGCCAGGGCCAGGACCCATTAATGCCATCCATTCAGACCTTTCGTTCCAAACAGAATTCCAATGAGGTTATTCAATCTCTTTTGACGACATCTGCATCATGGCAATCGCCCCGAATTCCCCGACACAGCATCCGGACGTGATTGACGACATTACATTTTCCCGTCGCAGTTCAGCCAATTCTACTGCTGACAGGTCGGTTAAAAGGGACGTTGAGCGAACCGGCCAGGAAAGAATCTTCTGTCGGATGGTTTGCAAAGCAATCACTTTCATCTCCCTTGGGTTGATGAACGGACTGTACGCGGTGAAAATCTCCTCTGGTATCCGCTCAGTCGCTGTGCTGTTCTGCGGATATGCAGAGCCGATTCAAAGACTGGGGTGACATTCGTATCTTTCTCGCCGTCGTCCGCGAGGGTTCAACACTCGCCGCCTCCCGCGTACTTGGAATAAACCAGACTACCGTTGCTCGCCGCATTGACGTTCTTGAACAGGCTCTTGGTCTGACCGTTTTTGAAAAAACGCCCCGCGGGTCCAAACCGACGGAGGCAGCCTTGCGACTTTTGCCTCTAGCCGAGGTGCTTGAGGCTGCCGCAGTAAAACTGGAACAGGAAGCGGTCGCGGAGCAGACCCGCGTGAATCCACCGATCCGGATGACTGCTTTTGATCACACCATGTTCGGAGGCCTCGGTCGGGTGGTCGCTGAATATGTTGAAGAAAATCCAGGAGCGACCTTTGAATTTATCGCCGCTGAGCGCCACCTTGATCTGGTTCGGGGGGATGCCGACGTTGCGCTGCGCATGTCCCGCGAAATTACGGATGACCGGCTCATCGCCCGAAAGGTAGGCCAATCCCGGTGGACCTACTACGCGGCTCGTACCTATGCAGAGAAGTATGGAATGCCCGACGCCTTTACCGAAAACATGGAACCACACCGCGTCATCCTTCTGAACCATGTAACGACAAGACGGCGCCACGTGATGCGATGCGTTAGCGCTGATGACGCACGAATGGCCATTCGTACCGGACAGGGCGTGGGCCCGTTACCGATCTTCGACGGCGATAACGATCCAGATCTCATACGTTGTTTTGAACCACCTGAAGGCTCTGAACTTTATGTTTGGCTGATTACATCTCCCGAAGCGCACAAGCGCCCGGAAGTTCGCCGCTTCACGGCATTTGTCGCTCCCAGAATATCGCGGAACCTGAAGTATGTGTTCGAGTAGAATCTCTACCAACAGCAAATGATCCCCGGTTTCGCAGGCGCCCGGAATTTCAACTGACGCATTCAATCCGCAGGTGTTGGTGACGATGTTCAATTGCGACCAGGGTCAGGAACCTAGGGTCAGGACCCTAAACATTGGATCTTCTTTTGCCGGGTTCGGTAACGCAGATTGCAACGCTGGCGGTGTTGCGCATTTGCTCCCTATCCTGCAACGGAACATTTGCTTGACCGAAAATGACGGAGCTTGGAATGGCAGAATATCAAAACGGCGCGGCCTGGATGAAAGGCGAGATCATGCCCATAGGCGAGGCCGCCATTCCGGTGACCGACTGGGGGCTGACCCACTGCGACATTGTCTATGACGTGGTGCCGGTCTGGAAGGGCGGATTCTTTCGCTTGCCCGACTACCTGTCCCGGTTCGAGGCCTCCATGGCATCGGCCCGCATGGATGTGGGCATGGACGGCGGCGCCATTGCAGACGTGCTCCATGATATCGTTTCGCGAAGCGGACTGCGCGACGCCTATTGCTCCATGGTTGCTTCGCGCGGCGTACCGCTCGTTCACGGCGACCGCGACCCGCGGCATTGCGCCAACCATTTCTTTGCCTGGTGCGTGCCTTACGTTCATGTGGTCAAGCCCGAAGTCATCGAAGCGGGTGCGAGTGTCTGGATCGCCAAGGACGTACGCCGCATCCCGGCTGACAGCGTTAATCCGCGGGCCAAGAATTATCACTGGGGCGATATGACTGCCGGTCTGTTCGAGGCCAAGGATCAGGGTTTCGAGACCACCGTTCTGCTCGACCATGCAGGCAATGTCACCGAGGGCCCGGGGTTCAACATATTCGCCGTGCTGGACGCTCGTGTGGTTACACCGGACGAAGGTGTGCTGGGCGGCGTCACCCGGCGCACGGTTTTGGAAATGTGCGCCGAATCCGGTCTCACCACCGAGGTGCGCGAGCTGCCGCTGGAGGAGTTCCTGGAAGCCGACGAGATTTTTCTTTCAAGCTCCGGCGGTGGCGTTTTGCCGATAACACGGGTCGATGACCGGGTGTATTCAAACGGAGTACCTGGACCGGTCGGGTCCAAACTGCGTGCTCTGTACTGGGAGTGGATCGAGCGGCCCGAATTGCGGCAGCAAATACGCTATCCTTGATAGCCCAACTGCAATGTCGTGAAAGGCTCTGGCTCTCGCCTCAATCAGGCACGGGCGCATCTGGATCTGAGGCCATTTGAACGCCGGCCTGCTACTCGCTCGTCAGCACTTCAACATCCTGGTTGCGCCCGGCAACCACTTCGAAATCGCGCTGATAGTTGCGGTCCCGGTTCTTGGCGTTGATGGTGTAGGTGCCCTCAGCAAGCACCATGGATGCAAATGCGCCGACACTCTCGCGCACCATGTCGCCGGATTCGGTGAGGATGGACCATTGCGTGTCGGCAATGGCTTCGCCGCCCGGTTCGCGCACCAGCTTCATCGTCAGCTGTGCGGCGCGGTGTTCCACCACCGCCTCTGTCAGTTTTCCCGCCTCGACGCGAATGTCGGAGCGGATGATTGCATTCACATTGCCGTATTTGGACACCACGTGATAGGTGCCGGCGTTCAGCCTGACCACGTTTTGCGGGCTTACATTCGGCACCACCAGTTTTCGTTCTTCGCCGGGTGCCCCTTCGGCTTCAAAAATGGAGAAACGAAGCTTTGCCGCCGGTATGCGCACCCCGCCGGAAAGCATGGCATTGAGTTTCAGGCCGCCGGCATCAAGCACAAGGCTTTCCTGCCGCACTTCTCCGGCACCTACCGTGATCCGCTTCGTTGCGCCCGCCCGACCGAAGGCGGCATGGACCAGATAGCTGCCCGGCGTGAGTTCAAAGGCGGTGCTGCCGCCCTCGGAAGTCGCCAGTAACGGCAGCTTGCCGTCGGCACCGGGATCGGGATCGAAAATGCGCCATATCAGGCCGCGGGTGATCTCCGGCGAATCGTTCGCCAATTGGGCAATAAGGCTCAGCCGGCCCGGCGTCGCCTGCGCATTGTTCTGGCGGTACTCCGTCAGGCCGGGAAGTTTCAGCCCTTCAACGGCATCTTCGGCCTGTTGCGCGCTGACAGCACCGGACAACAGCAACAAAAACGCGATACCAACCGCGCAAATTAGAGATTCGCCGAATTTCATGCCTTGTGTTCAACCCCACGCCAATGTCATTTTCAAGACCGAATCTATGATTCCCTATTTTGCGTAAATTTGTGAGGGAGTACTGCGGCCGATCATCTTGGTGGTACTTTGAAAATATTTCTTCACATAGGAATGCACAAGACGGCAACGACATCGCTTCAGCGGTTGTTGCTCGACTATGAACCTGAACTACAAAATTGCGGGTACAAGATCATTGTAAACGCCTGTCAGTTGAACGTCAGGAACCGCAGTGTTTACGATGCAGATTGGGTGAGCAACCAATTTTCAACTGCCGAGCGAGACGGCTACCAAGCGCTGATTGTTTCCGGCGAAATCATGTCTACCTTCAGCCGGGATCAGCTGAAACAACTGATGAACCAGGTGCGGAACTACGAAAACTGCATCGTTGTGACATTCAGACATTGGGCCGGCTCGCTTCCCTCCCGTTGGGCCCAATATTGTAAGCGCAGTGACTCGCAATCGCTGTTTCGCTATGTCGAAAAACTTACCACGCAAGATGAGCTTCACCCCGATGCGCGATTTGATGTTGTAGTGGAGCGCCTGAAGGCCGCTGAACCCGGTAACATTAAAGTTGTATCCTACGACAACGGAATGCTTTGCGGTGATCTGCAAACGCAGTTGCTCAAGGCTTTTGAGCTTCATCCGCAGATGGTTGACGCCATGTCTGCGAATAGCAAAGTATTGAACATCACTCCCAGCAACGAATTGATGGACTTGTGCCGGCTCTTCAACGGTGCACTCGCCGAAAGAAGGGGAAGATCGCACAACGATCGCTATGAAAGTGTTCTTTGCGGAAAACCTAACGAACCGCCACTCGAGCTGCTCGGCAAGGTAAATTTCTTGTACTCCAACAAGGCGCCGTTGGTGGATCAATTGCGCAAGGCGTTGAGAGATCACCAGGATACGTTGATACTTTCGCCATCTGCCCGACCTTTTTGTGATTGGCAGGATCTGGTGGAGCGCGCCGCTGTGGGCCACATTGTCAATGCCGAAAACGGTGCGCTGTTTCCTTCGGTGCAGCAAAGAAAAATCACGGCATCGCGCTTGGAAGTGGAGGAACTTAGTCTCCAAATGCGAGACAATATGGTGCAAGCACTTCTGGATGCCGGACTGGCTATTCAGCGTATTAGGGCGCACCCGGTTCAAGCGGTTGCGAATTAATCATGAATTTCAACGGCTTGGCGTTGCCATGCTTGGCGGCCTTTTTCGCGTCAACGGCGTCGAAATCCTCGGCAACGATGCGACAATCGCGCTGCGGCATTCTCCTTGTTGATCCGAAATATCCCTGCCATCAATCCGCTCCCATTAAAGCCGGATGCGCTCTGGCCAGTGTCTGTGGATTGGATTAGGTGATTGATATTGCTTGTCCGGTTTCGGTTCGCAAAAAAAACCGCTAACTGAGACATCGAACCGAATATCCTCTTGAAAACGACCGGAACCGATTTTCAATGCTGCACAAAAGGGACGATTCAATAGTCGATTTTCTGAATCGGCGGAAATCTGCACCGATAGCGGAGCTCAGCGAGCCGGCGCCAGGTGACGAAGACATTCGCACCATGCTGACCATCGCATCGCGCGTCCCCGACCATGGCAAACTGGCGCCGTGGCGTTTCATTCTTTATCGCGGCGACGCGTGGCACCGCATTGGCGAGAAACTGGCTGAACTGGCCGAAAGACAGCAGGGTGAACTCACCGATGTCGCGCGCATGAAGGAACGGGAACGGTTCTCCCGCGCACCACTGGTCATCGGCGTCGTCAACACGCCAAAAGCGCATCCCAAGATACCCGACTGGGAGAAATATTTGTCCGGCGCGGCGGCAGCCATGAACCTGCTGCTGGCAGCCAACGCACTTGGCTATGGCGCAAACTGGATTACCAACTGGTATTCCGATGAGCCGGAGGGCAGGCGGATTCTCGGCCTCTCTCCGGATGAGAGAGTGGTGGGCTTTATTCACATCGGCTCATTTTCCGGCGATATAGCAGAGCGCCCGCGGCCGGCACTGGATGATCTGATCAGCGAATATGCCGGTCCCTGGCAGAACGACAAGGAAGGTTGAAAGCAACCCATGTTTTATGAACCCAAAAACGGCCACGGCCTGCCGCACGACCCCTTCAAGGCGATTGTCGCACCGCGCCCGATCGGTTGGATTTCGACCAAGAGCGCCTCAGGTGACCTGAACCTTGCGCCATATTCCTTCTTCAATGCCATCTCGGCGCATCCGCATCTGATCTGGTTTTCTTCCGAAGGCCCGAAAGACAGCGTCACCTTTGCCCGCGAGACTGGCGAATTCGTTGCCAATCTGGTCAGCGCCGACCTGTTTGAGGCGATGAACGCCACATCGGTTGATGCGCCAAGGGGGGAGAGCGAGTTCGGCTATGCCGGATTGACCGCCACACCCTCAAACCTTGTTTCGCCGCCGCGGGTCGGCGAGGCGCACGCGGCGCTGGAATGCAAGTTGACCGACATTCAGGAGCCCAAGGGCCTCGATGGCAAGTGGGCCGGCGTCTACCTGGTCTTTGGAGAGGTTGTTGGCGTTCATATCGATGAAGCCATGCTGACCGACGGCCTGTTTGACATCACCAAGTCCGGCAATGTCGCGCGGCTGGGTTACATGGACTATCTGAAGACCACCGAGATTTTCCAGGCGCGACGTCCCGTGTGGAAAGACAAATAGTTTTTTAAGGGTAGCGCGATGGGAAAATTCCGCTCCATGGAGGAACTCAGGGCCGGGTTGCCGGAAATCCTGGCATCTCCTGCCGACAACGGCACGCTTGAGGCAATCGTCGTCCGGCCGGACAAAGGCATGCGGCTCGACGTAAAAAGCCGCAAGATCAGCCTTGCCGGTGGCGTTGAGGGCGACCATTGGGCCAGGGGATGCTGGAAGTCGCTGCCCGATGGCAGCCCCGACCCGGATGTGCAGATCTGCATCATGAACGCGCGCTGCATTTCGCTCATTGCAGGAGAGCGCGAGGCCTGGCCGATGGCGGGCGACAATTTGTTCATCGACCTGGATCTCACTCCCGGCAATATCTCCCCGGGTCAGAAACTCGCCATTGGCGATACCATCATCGAAGTCACCGATGTCCCACATCTGGGATGCCAGAAATTTATCGATCGCTACGGCCGCGATGCCTGCGTTTTCGTCAACACCGGCGAAGGCAAGAAGCTGAAACTGCGTGGCATCTACGCCCGCGTCGTTCAGGACGGTACGGTCAGTGTGGGTGATACTGTAACCAAGACCGGGTGACCGCAGTTACCGCGTCTGCCGCTCCGCCCGCGCCAATATCCTCTCGGCGCGGCGTAGATGCGGCCGGTCCACCATCTTGCCGTCGATCCCCACCACGCCGACATCCGGTTTTCCGGCAAAGGCGGCGATCACTTGTTTGGCCTCTTCCAGATCCCGCTTCGAAACCGAAAATACCTCGTTGATCACCGGCACCTGTGCCGGGTGGATCGCAAGTTTGCCGGTGAACCCGTCCCGTGCACCTTCTTCGCATTCCCTTCGCAGGCCTTCATTGTCGCGGAAATCGATGAAAACCGTATCGACCGCGTCGGTCTCGCAGGCGCCGGCGGCCAGAATGGTCAACAGCCGGGCGTGGCGGAACAGGTCGGTATACTGACCGGCATCATTGCGCGGATTGGCAATGCCGAGATCGGCGGACAAATCCTCCGACCCCCAGGTCACGCCGCTCAATCGCGGCATCGGACCGGTCCAACTCGAGACGGCGAACACGCTTGCCGCGGTTTCGGTGACAATCGGCAGCATCCTCGTGGAGCCATGATGCAGGCCACAATCGGTCTCAAGGCCGTCGAGCATTTGCGCAAGCCTTTCGCCATCGGTGCGGCCGCTGGCCTTGGGCAGCATGATGCCAGCCGGCGCCCCGGGAACAATGGCTTCCAGATCGGCTTGTGTCAGACCGGTGTCGAATGCGTTGACGCGCACATAAAGCGCCGGGCCACCGCCGTCCCGATTGGCTGCGAGAAACTCCGCCGCCATTTGCCGGGCTTGCGGTTTTGCATCGAACGCAACGGAATCCTCCAGATCGACGATCAAGGCATCAGCGCCGCACGAAAATCCCTTGCTGAGCTTTTTCTCAGAGTCACCGGGAACAAACAGCCAGGAGCGCACCATTCTACTCCGCCGGCCGTTTCATCATCATCGCCTGGCGTGTGCAGATCGCCACCAGGTCATCATTCTGGTTATAGGCGCGGTGCTCGAACTCGACGATGCCGCGGTCGGGCTTCGATTTTGATTCGCGCACCGACTTCACCTCGGTTTCCACATGCACAGTGTCGCCGTGGAACAGCGGATGGGGGAATTTCGTTTCCGACATGCCGAGATTGGCCACGGTTGTACCTACCGTCGTGTCGTTGACCGCAATCCCGATCATCAGGCCCAGCGTGAACAGCGAATTCATCAGCGGCTGACCCCATTCGGTGTTCTTGCAAAATTCGAAATCAATATGCAGCGGCTGTGGGTTGAGCGTCATCGTTGAAAACAGAATATTGTCCGTTTCGGTCACCGTCCGTCGCAACGGGTGTTTGAATACACGCCCCGGCTCGAATTCCTCCAGATAAAGTCCCGGCATGATGATGTCTCCCATATCGCTGCGGCACATCAATGTGCAAATATTTCTGCTTTCTTATCAAACATGGTGAACCGTTCGTAAACCATTTGCCGGATAGCTTCGGACAAACGACGCATTGTATCGGGGTTTTGGGTCCAGACATGATTGTCCAGCACTTCCTTAAATGGGTGGATACGGCAAAGGTTCAGGAGCGTGCAGCTGCAGCCAATGCATTGGCACGGGCCTACATCACGTCGGAAATGAACTTCGACGATCGCTGCGCTGCAGAGGCGGCGCTGACCATGTTGCTTGATGACCCTTCGCCAAAGGTGAGGGCGGCCCTGGCCGAACCCTTGTCGATGAGTCCCCGTGCGCCAATACAGATCATTTCGGCCATTGCCGCCGACCAGGCCGAAGTTGCCGCATGCGTGCTGGTTCGCTCGCCGCTTCTGACGGAAGGCGAGTTGATTGACCGCGTCGCTGGCGGCAACAGCCAGATCCAATGCCTGATCGCCAGCCGGCCGCGAATTTCGAAATCGCTGTCCGCGGCGATCGCAGAAGTCGCCGAGCCTCAGGCCTGTGTGGAGCTGATCAACAATTCCGGCGCCGAAATTGCCGATTTGAGCTTGCGCCGTCTTGCCGAACGTCTGGGCCACGATGCCGGCCTGCGCGATGCGATGCTCGAAGACCGTCGCCTGCCGTCCGACGTTCGCCATGTGCTGCTGGTCAAACTGTCGGAAGCGCTGCGCGATTTGCCATTGGTTGTCGCCTCGATCGGGCAGGATCGCGCCGAGCGGATGGTGCGCGACGCCTGTGTGAAGGCTTCCCTGAAACTGATTGATGGCACGGCTCAGGAAGAATATTCCGCCCTGGTCGAGCACCTGCGCATTCGCGGAGACCTGACAGCCGCTTTCCTGATCAGAACGATCGCGCACGGCAAAATCGATTTCTTCGGGTCTGCGCTGGTTGCCCTGTCAGGGCAATCCGACCGTCGCGTCAAGTCGCTTCTGTCCGAGGGGCGGGCGATGGCGTTGAAGGCGCTGTTGAAATCCTGCGGATTGGCCGAAGAAATGCATGCCGCGATTTTGAAGGCCATCAGCCTTTGGCGCGAAGTCGCCCGCGGCAAGCGGGTCGCCGGCGTCCAGGAGGTCACCTGGGCCATGTTGTCGGTGATCAATGCAGCTCCGGGCCAGCCGGGACCACTTGAAAACAACCGCGAACTGGCTGACCTGCTGAAGTCAATTCACATCGAACAGCTTCGCGCCAACGCCCGTGGCCATGCTCTGGCGATCGCGGCGGCCTGATATTATCTAAATATCCAGCTCTTCGGCAAACTCGGCCCGATCCTGGATAAAGCGGAAGCGCGCCTCGGGTTTGGTGCCCATCAGCGCATCGACGGCGGATTTGGTCCGGTCGGCATCCTCGATCATCTCGACACGCAGCAAGGTGCGCTTCGCCGGATCCATCGTTGTCTCTTTCAGCTGCTTGGGCAGCATCTCGCCAAGCCCTTTGAAACGGCCGACTTCGATTTTGCCGCGTCCGGTAAATTCGGTCTCAAGCAATTCGTCCTTGTGCGCGTCGTCGCGGGCGTAGAGCGTTTTTCCGCCCTGGCTGATTCGGTACAGCGGCGGCACCGCCATATAGAGATGACCCTGCCGTATCAACTCCGGCAGTTCCTGATAGAAGAATGTGATCAGCAACGATGCGATGTGTGCGCCATCCACATCAGCATCGGTCATGATGATGACCCGGTCATAGCGAAGATCCTCTTCGCGGTACTTTTGCCCGGTACCGCAACCAAGCGCCTGCATGAGGTCGGCCAGTTGCTGATTGGCGCTGAGTTTTTCGCGCCCTGCGCTGGCGACGTTGAGGATTTTGCCCCGCAGCGGCAAGATTGCCTGCATCTGCCGGTTGCGTGCCTGTTTGGCAGAGCCACCCGCTGAATCGCCCTCGACGATAAACAGTTCCGCGCCAGCGGCCGCACCCTGCGTGCAATCAGCGAGCTTGCCGGGCAGGCGCAGCTTGCGCACGGCGCTCTTGCGGCTCACTTCCTTTTCCTGGCGGCGGCGAACCCGCTCATCGGCGCGCGCAATCACCCACTCCAGCAGGCTGGTTGCCTGCTGAGGGCTGTCGGCCAGCCAGTGGTCAAACTGGTCGCGCACGGCGTTTTCGACGATGCGGCTGGCTTCAACTGTTGCCAGCTTGTCCTTGGTCTGGCCGACAAATTCCGGTTCGCGGATGAAAACCGACAACATGCCGGCAGCCGTAATCATCATATCGTCATTGTTGATGATCGACGCGCGCTTGTTTCCGGTCAGTTCGCCATAGGCTTTCAATCCGCGCGTCAGCGCCGCGCGAAATCCCGCCTCATGGGTTCCGCCTTCAGGGGTGGGTACCGTGTTGCAGTAGGAGTTCAAAAAGCCGTCGCCGCCGTGCCACGTCACCGCCCATTCCACAGATCCATGTCCGCCGCGTTTTTCGCTTTTGCCAGCGAATACCTCGCGAGTGATCTGATGCTCCTTGCCAAGACTGGCGACCAGATAGTCTTTCAGTCCGCCCGGAAAATGGAATGTTGCCTTGTCGGGGGTGGGATCCTTTTCTGCGATAAGTTCCGGTGAGCAAGTCCATCGAATTTCCACACCGCCAAACAGATAGGCCTTGGAGCGCGCCATGCGATAAAGCCGGGCCGGTTCGAATTTGGCATTCTTGCCGAAAATCTCCGCATCGGGGTGAAACCGCACCTTGGTTCCGCGACGGTTGTGGACTTCGCCGAGGTCTTCCAGCTTGCCTTGCGCGATGCCGCGTGAAAACGATTGCCGGAATAACCGGCGTCCGCGGGCAACTTCGACAACGAGCATATCCGACAACGCGTTGACCACTGAAACACCGACGCCATGCAGGCCGCCAGAAGTTTCGTAAACCTTCGAATCGAACTTGCCGCCTGCGTGCAGCGTGGTCATGATGACTTCAAGCGCCGACTTGTTCTTGAATTTCGGGTGCGGGTCAGTGGGGATGCCTCGGCCATTGTCGGTCACCGACAGATAGCCGTCAGCACCCAGCTCCACTTCGATATAAGTGGCGTGGCCTGCTACCGCCTCATCCATGGAATTGTCGATGACTTCGGCAAACAGGTGATGAAGCGCCTTTTCATCGGTGCCGCCAATATACATTCCCGGCCGCCGGCGTACCGGCTCCAGCCCCTCAAGCACCTCGATATCGGCGGCACTGTAGCCTTCATCGCCGGTCACGGGCTTCTTCTTGCCCTTGGGCGCAGGTCGAGCAGATGCCTGCCTCTCAATAGCAGCAGGTTCAATATCAGCAAAAAGGTCTGTGGCGTCGTCTGTCACGAGGGCAGTTTCCGGCATTTGGCGAATCACCCGGATATTGTCACGGTTTGCGGTTCGATGCGACCAAGCTTCGCGACTACCGGGTTAATGATACGTAAACAATCCCGCCTCGCTTTCAAGGTTGTTTGTAATTCTTCGCTAACCATCGCTGCCGATAAAGCTCATGGTTAAGTCAATTGCTTCCAACTTATTTAGGTTTCCCCGGTAGCTTCCCGCTCACGAGATAAAAAAGGGCAGCAGGGAGCTGGGGCGTGAAACGCAAAGTTATTACAATGATTGGCATAGCCGCGGTCATGGGCGCGGCATCAATCTTTGCAGCCGACATGTGGTTGAAAAGCCGGGCCAATGCCGTGCAGCAGGTCCAGGTGCCGCAGGATACCGGACCGAAGGTCGAATTCAACACGATCGTGGTCGCCAAGGTTCCGCTTCGCTTCGGCATGGAACTGGCCCAGGATCAGCTGACGGAAATTCCGTGGCCGACCGATGCACTGCCTGAGGGCGCTTTCCAGAAAGTGGATCAGGTCTTGGATAAGGGTTCGCGGGTCATCCTTTCTCCCGTAGAGATGAATGAGCCGGTGCTGATATCCAAATTGTCCGGCCCCGGTGGCCGTGCGACGCTTTCCAATCTTCTGACACCAGGCATGCGCGCCGTCACGATCAGCGTTGACGAAATCGCAGGCGTTGGCGGATTTATCATTCCTGGCGACCATGTCGATATCGTTTTGACACGCGACGCCGGCTTCATCCAGGAAACGTCCGACGTTGCGAGCGGAGCTGCAGGCTCGACCGTGACCACGGAAGTTGTGCTTGAAAACGTCAAGATATTGACGGTCGACCAGGGCGCTGACCAGCGCGATACCGGCCCTAAGGTTGCGAGTTCGGTCACCGTCGAAGTGTCGTCGGATGGCGCCAACAAGATTGCGCTTGCGCGCACCATCGGCAGCCTTTCGTTGTCGCTGCGTTCGGCTGTCGACGATTCAATCAAGACAAGCGGACTGACCACTGTGGGTTCTTTCGGCGGAAACACGCCGGCAGGAATCATTGAGGCAGCTGCAACTCTCTTCACCCCCAAGGAGGAAGAGAAGAAGAAGAAGTTTACGACCGTCATCGTCACGCGCCGGCTCGAAGCCGAATCCTACAACGTGCCGGTGCCACAGGAAGACGAAGAGTAATCAGTAACGGCCGCGAGGGACAGCGGCCAACAAAGTGAGTGGGTGGGACACATTACCATGATACATGTGCTGAAAAATCTGAAATCAACTGCCGCAGTTGCATTAATCTCCGGCGTTTTGGTCACCGGTGGGGTTCTCCCCGGTGTCATGGCGACGGCGAATGCAGCCTCAGACGTCGTCTATGTGTCGGCGGACCGGACAACGACGGTGAAGGTTGCCAAGGGCAAACCTCAGACCATCAAGACCAATGCGGCGTTCTACGAGATCGTCGTTGGCGATCCCGAAGTGGCAAATGTCAATCCGCTCACCGACCGGTCGTTCTACATTCTCGGCAACGATCTCGGCACGACCGGAATTGCGTTGTTCGATGAGAACAAGCAGCTCGTAGGCACGATCGATGTCGAAGTCACGCTGGATACCGATCAGCTTGCCAAGACGATCCGCAAGGCTGTACCGGGCAACAATATCAAGGTCTCCTCGGCCAATGGCCGCGTAGTCCTTTCCGGCAGCGCATCTGATGCGGTTTCCGCCAACAAGGCTGAAAAGATTGCCGAGCGCTTTTCAGGCAATGAGGAAATCATCAACTCGATGAGCATTTCCTCATCGCAACAAGTGCAGCTCAATGTTCGCTTTGTCGAGGTCAATCGGCAAATCGGTCAGAACCTGGGAACGCAGCTTCGCGGTATATTCGTCGGACCTGGTGGAACGGTCTCGTTCAACCCGACGGCCATTTCCGCCGCTGATTCCGCGGGAATCGCGATCCTGAATTCAGCCAACTTCTCAATCGAGGCCGTTATCAAGGCGCTGGAGCAGGGCGGTCATGCCCGACGGCTGGCCGAACCGAACCTGATTGCCCGTTCGGGCCAAACGGCGAGTTTCCTCGCCGGTGGTGAATTCCCGATACCGGTGGCGCAGGAAGACAACCGGATTACCGTCGATTACAAGAAATTCGGTGTCAGCCTTGAGTTTACGCCGACGGTTCTCAAAGACGGTCTGATCAGCCTCGATATCGCACCGGAAGTTTCATCGGTCGATACATCGGCTTCGATCAACGTCAATGGTTTGTCGCTGCCCGGTTTCGTGGTTCGCCGCGCCAATACGTCGGTCAACTTGAAAAGCGGTCAGAGTTTCATGATCGCCGGCCTGCTGCAGACCGAAAACGGCAAGATCGACCAGAGCATTCCCGGCGCGAAGAAGCTGCCGGTTCTGGGTCAGCTGTTTACCTCAAAAGAGTTTCAGCGCCGCGAGACAGACCTCGTCGTGATTGTCACGCCGCATCTGGTCAAGCCTGTCGATCCGTCCAAGAAGCTGATCACGCCGATGGATGGCGCTATCGCTTCCAACGAGGCTGAATACTACCTGCAAGGGCTCGACGAGGTGAAAGTGTCGGGCGTCAACCGGACAAAATCCGTGGCCCTTGAAAACAAAGCCGGAGACACCGGTGCGGGTCATCATCTTGATCTTTGGAACGAGTGAGGCGGTCATGAACCAACTGAAACTTATCGCAATTCTGGGCCTGATCGTAGGAGGCCTGGCAGGGTGCATGAAATCCGCTGATCACAGCGCACGGCCGGAAGCGGTGACTATTGGCGCCGGTAACGCGCAGGCTGCCAACACGGTCATGCAGATGGTCGATCCCTGGCCGGCAGGCGTTGACAACACCAACATCAACACGCCGGCCGATTTGGAACAATACCAGCCGGAAGATGAAGACCAGGACGAAGCCGAGGGCATTTCGACCTCAGATATTTCGGGCTGATAATGGGTCGCACAGGGGCTAGATAATATGGCGGGCAAAGATAACCGGATTGCAATTGTCTCAACAGACGATGCGTTCCTGAAAGAAACAAGAGCTGCATTCGCCGCTTCTGAAACCATCGATTTGGTGACCGTGGAAAAACCGGTCACCGAGTTGCGCGGGGAAATCCAGGAATCTGAGGCTGGTGTGGCCATCATCGACATGGATGCAGCCCAGGTCGACCAGATTGAATCGCTGCAACGTGTGACCCGGCGCCTTGAAGGCGAAGTTCCGGTCATCGTCGTCACCCAGGAGTTCGATGCAGCGGCAGTCCGGATCCTGGTTCAGCTCAAGGTCGCCGATTTCATGACCAAACCGGTCACCACCGCCGACCTGGTGCGCTCCTGTATTCGCGCAGCCCAGGGCGAGAGCCGCGAAGAAAGCTCCGAATCGGAGATCTCCACCTTCATGCCGGCTGCAGGCGGTGTCGGAACCACGACCCTGACACTGCAGACCGCGTTTCAGCTTCAAAATGCCGGCGGCAGGCGGACCTCAACCTGTGTTGTCGATCTCAACTTCCAGCAGGGCTCCTGCGCGGAATATCTGGATCTCGAGCCGCGTTTCGACATCACCGAAATCGAAAACCAGCCCGAGCGCCTTGACCGGCAATTGCTCGACGTCATGCTAGCCAAGCACGAAAGCGGACTGAGTGTTCTCGCCGCGCCGACCGTGCCGACCGAGATGCGCTCGTTCAACACCGACGTGGTCGTCCGCGTGCTGGATCTGGTTTCGGCCTATTTCGACAACGTCGTGATTGATATGCCGCGCACTTGGTTTCCGTGGACCGAGACGGTCCTGCTCGGCTCCAACAAGCTCTATATCGTTGCCGAGATGACCGTACCTTGTCTGAGACACACGCAACGTCTGATTCAGGCGGTCTACGACACCGCCGGCAAGGAAGTGAGGCCGCAGGTCATCGTCAACCGTTTCGAGCAGCGCATGTTTGAAAGCGGTATCAAGCAGGCCGATGTTGAAGAAATTCTGGGCGAACATTTCGCCGGCGGCATCGCCAACAATTACCGGCTCGTGCGCGAAGCGGTCGACCGAGGCGTCCCGCTGCAGGATATCGATCCGGAAGCCAACGTTATCAATGATTTGAAAAGGATCATCCTTCCCGAGGAAGCCGTGGATGAGGCGCCAAAGCGCAATTCACTGCTGAACATCGGCAAGGGACTGTTCAAGAAAGCCGGCTGAAGCCGGAAACCAACCCGGCAAAAGACCGGGAACGAAACGGGGTATGGCCAATGTCGAGCAGATTTTCGGCACTAAGAAGGCGGTCTGAAGCCGACGAAAAACAGGAAGAAACTGCGCCGGTTGAAAACCGCACAGTTATCATCCCGTCGGTAAAAAAGGGCGATCACGAAGAGCCCAAGACCGAACAACCAGTCGCAACCCAGCCGGCAACCAACGACCGGGTGGCCGATGCACGTGTGCGTCTGCACCGGCTTCTCATTGAAGAGATCAATCTCGTCGCGCTGGAAAAATTGCCAAAGGACGAGATGCGCCGGCAGATCTTCGACTTCGTTTCGGAGAAAACCCGCGAAGAACGCATGGCAATCAATGTTGCCGAGCTTGATTCACTGGTCGACGACATTGTCGACGAAATGGTTGGCCTTGGTCCGCTCGAGCCGATCATGCGCGATCCCGACGTAGCCGACATCCTGATCAACGGTCACCGCAGCTGCTTCGTTGAAAAGGGAGGCAAGCTGACGCAGATCAACATCCCGTTCAAGGATGAGGCGCATCTGATGCGCGTGATCAACAAGATCGTCGCTGCGGTTGGCAGGCGTGTGGATGAATCGCAGCCGCTCGTCGATGCCCGCATGGCAGATGGCTCGCGTTTTAACGCGGCGATCCGGCCGATCGGTGTCGATGGCCCGCTGGTCTCGATTCGTAAATTCTCCGCCGACAAGCTGGCGCTGCACAAACTCGTCGAGTTCCAGGCGTTGACACAGTCCATGGCCGAAGTTCTTGCCGCAGCGGTTCATGCCCGCAAAACAACGATCATTTCGGGCGGTACCGGTACGGGTAAAACGACAATGCTCAACGCATTGTCCGCCTTCATTCCCGAAGACGAGCGGCTGATCACGATTGAGGATGCTGCCGAGCTTCAATTGCAGCAGCCGCACGTGGCGCGCATGGAAACCCGTCCCGCCAATATCGAGGGACACGGCGAACTCAAACAGCGCGATCTGGTCAAGAACGCGCTTCGCATGCGTCCTGACCGCGTTATCCTCGGCGAGTGCCGCGGCGAAGAAGCCTTCGATATGCTGCAGGCCATGAACACCGGACACGAAGGTTCAATGGCGACAATTCACGCCAATACGCCGCGTGACGCGATCAGCCGCCTGGAGCAGATGCTCGGCATGACCGGTATGCCGATGACGGTGCAATCGATCCGCAGCCAGATATCCAACGCATTGGACCTGATCGTTCAGTTGACGCGCTTGGCTGACGGCCGGCGCAAGGTCACAAGCGTCGCCGAAGTGACCGGCATGGAAGGCGATATCATCCAGATGCAGGAAATATTCGTTTTCAGGCGCACCGGCACCGGACCGGAAGGGCAGGTGCTGGGTCATCTCGAAGCGACCGGTCTGCGTCCGCGTTTCCTGGAAGACATGCTGGCGATGGGCATCGAGTTTCCAGGTCATTATTTCGAACCCGGCGCGCCGATGGAGTGATGCGGCATGTTTTCCGGTTTTGACACTATCTATCTGGTCTATGCGGGTGTTGCGCTGACGGCGATCATGATCGCCGAAGCGATTTATCTGCTTATTGCCAACAGCTCGGAGAAGCGTGAGTCGATCAATCGCCGCATGCGGATGTCCGGCGACAAGATCAGCCAGGAGCAGGTGCTCCTGCAGTTGCGCAAGGAGCGTGGAGACGACGGCAGACGCAGTCTGTTTTCGCTGGGCCGTTTCCGTGAGTTGCGCATGCAATCGGGCCTCGTCACGTCGTTGCCCAAGTTCCTCTCGATCACTTCCCTGATCGCGGCTGCCGGTGCAGGCGCCATTTATTTCCTGGGACTTCCCATACAAGCCGTGGTTCTGTTTTATCCGGTCCTGTGGTTCATGATCCCGCTGTTCATTCTCAAGACACTGCGTTCACGCCGTCACAAGAAATTTGGCGTCCAGCTTCCAGAAGCGCTCGACCTTATCACGCGCGGGCTGAAAGCAGGGCATCCGGTGCCGGTTGCCATATCGATGGTCGGACGCGAGATGCCTGACCCGATCGGTACGGAATTCGGCATGGTAGCCGACGAGGTGACATACGGTTCGGACATGATTTCCGCGTTGCAGAACATGTATGAGCGGGTCGGTCACGAGGACCTGCCGCTGTTTGTGACCGCGATTTCTATCCAGAGCACATCCGGCGGCAATCTGCGGGAGATTCTTGACGGTCTGGCGCGTCTGATACGCGAGCGCGGCAAACTGCGCCGCAAGGTCAGGGCAATCTCCACGGAAGGGCGGATCTCTGCCTACATTCTGACCGCGGTCCCGGCATTTCTGGCAGCGGGCATGATGGTCATGATGCCGAATTTCTATGGCGATGTCATCGGTGAACCGCTGACCTGGTATCTGCTGGGCGCCACCGCCTTCTGGCTGGGTGTCGGCAACGCAGCCATGTTCAAAATGTCCAATTTCAAGTTCTGACGGGTCGGCAGCGATATGGAACAGTTCCTTACAGCAATCGGATTTGGCGGCGAAGGCCTGCCGCTCGTTCCCCTGGCGATCATGCTGTTGCTGATCGGGGGCAGTGCGGTGGTGTGGCCGCTTCTTGCAGGCGACGAAGCCGAAGAAGACGTCAAGCGCCGGTTGAAAATTCAGCCGGTCATGCCTGAAGTTCCGGTTCCTGAGATGCCGAGAAAAAACAAGCGGAACAACAAGGTCCGCCAGAAGGCGATGAAAACCGCCCAGGACTTCTACGCAAACGCCGACCCCGACAATGTGGCGCGTCTGCGGTTGAAGCTCATCCAGGCCGGCTACATGGAGCCGAGTGCAGTCGGCAACTTTTTCGTCATCCGTTTTGTTGCCCTGGCTGTGTTTTTTGTCGGCGCGCTGATCTTCTCCCATGTGTTCGGGTCGGATTCCGAAGCCATGAACCGGTGGATTTTCTCGATCATGGCTGGTGCCTTCGGCTACTTCCTGCCGGGCGTGATCCTGGCCCAGAAGGTCAGCACCAAAATGCGGGAATACCGCAACGGCTTTCCCGATTTCATGGATCTGATGATCGTCTGCTCCGACGCCGGCATGACCATGGAAGCAGGCATTGAACGCGTCTCAAAGGAAATCGCCGTGAGCTATCCGTCGCTGGCGGAAAATCTGCAGCTGGTTTCACTGGAACTCAGGGCAGGGCGCAATCTGGAAGATGCGCTGAAGTCGCTGGGCGACCGTCTGAGCCTCGATGAAGTCCGCTCGTTTGCCACGCTTCTGCAGCAATCGAAGGAACTGGGAACCAGCCTTTCCGGCGCCTTGCGGGTGTTCTCCGACGAGATGCGGCACAAGCGCATGTCGATGGCGGAAGAAAAGGCCCACGCGCTGCCGGCCAAGATGTCGGTTCCGGTCACGGTGTGTATTCTGCCGGTCGTCATGATGATCGCCATCATCCCGGTAATCGTCAGGTTCACCCTGTAACCTGCCCGATGGGCACGGTTAACGGCCGGTAACTGCGAAACCGAAAATTAAAGATATATCAGCACCTTAGTTTAATTTCTTTTTGTTAGAACTGTCTCATCCAACGACCCGGATAATCGGGCTTCAAGGACGGGGACAATGCGGAAAACAAACTACACGGCTTATATTGCCATCGCTGCTGCTCTGGTTGTTTCAGGGTGTCAGACCAGTGCAATCGATACGATGGAAACCACAGCGTTGCAGCACAAGGTCGCTGATATCAGCGCTAACGACCTTGCACGCGGCAAGGTTCAGTTTCGGGACGCCAATTACGGATTGGCCGAGAAACATTTTCGTCAGGCGGTAGAACTGCGCGCCGACAATGCGGAAGCCTGGATGGGTCTGGCCGCATCTTACGACCAGCTCGGCCGTTTCGATTTTGCCGACAGGGCCTATGAGCAACTGCTCAAATTGACGGGCCGCGAACCGCGCGTCCTCAACAATATCGGCTATTCGCATCTGCTGCGCGGCAACAAGCGAAAAGCGCGTAAGCTTTTCAGCGAAGCGCAGCGCCATGCGCCGGAAGACAAGGTCATTGCTGCCAATCTCGATCTATTGGCTTCGCTCTGAGAATGTAGCGGGGGCAAACTATTCAAGCGGGCCGGTTCGTTTCTGCGAGCCGGCCCGTTTTGGTTTGACCCGAGGACCCAACCACCACCAACCCGCCGATTTTCAACAAATCCGCACCAATTCTATCCACGCCTCCAAACCCTGACTTACAATCCCTCCATCGCTCTCACGGGAAGCCGGGTCATGAACCGGGGTCTGGCGGGAGCGGCGGCAACCTCCCCCGTGCGCAACGGTTGCGCAAGGCATGACGAGGGCCGGGCGGCAGGCTGGAAGCCCTGGGCAGATACCGGACGGTGAAAATCCGCTCCTCCCCTTGGTGCCGGAAAAGCCGGACCCGCCCGTGGTTTTATAGAAAGACCATGGGCCGGTAAGACCAGCCGACAGGACCGGACAGCGGCCGGACGGGTGATCGGAAGATTGCACGTATGACTAAACAACCAAGACACCGCGGTCTTCCGATCGCCCGTCTTCCCATCTTTTTGAACAACCCGGATGAGAGATTCGCGGGAACGAACAGGCGTGCGCGGAAACCTTCGCCCCTAGCTCGCCAGCGCCTCAAGCGGCGGGCAGGCACAGACCAGGTTGCGGTCGCCGCCAACATTGTCGATGCGCGAGACCGGCGGCCAGAATTTGGATGCATCCGGTCCGGCGGGAAACACGGCTTCCTTCCGCGAATAGGGATGCGGCCAGTCATCGGCGGCAAGCTCGTCTGCGGTGTGGGGAGCGTTGACCAGCGGATTGTCGTCACGGGGCAGCGCGCCTTCGGCGATTTTCTTCGCTTCGCCGGCAATGGAGATCATCGCGTCACAAAACCGGTTGATCTCGCTCAGCGGCTCGGATTCGGTCGGCTCGACCATCATGGTTCCCGCCACCGGCCACGATATCGTCGGGGCATGAAATCCGTAGTCGATCAGCCGCTTGGCGATATCCTCCACACTGACGCCTGCGCTTTCCTTCATGGGCCTTGTGTCGAGAATGCATTCATGGGCGACCCGGCCGCTGCGGCCACGGTAGAGAACCGAGTAATGCGCTTCCAGCCGCTTGGCGATGTAGTTGGCGTTGAGGATCGCGATTTCAGTTGCCGCCTTCAAGCCGGCCGCCCCCATCATGCGGATGTACATCCAAGTGATCGGCAATATCGATGCGCTGCCCTCCGGAGCCGCCGACACTGCATGATCGCTGCCGGTGAAAACATGGCCGGGCAGATAGGCGACGAGGTGTTCCCTGACGCCGATCGGACCTATGCCCGGTCCGCCACCGCCATGGGGAATGCAGAACGTCTTGTGCAGGTTCATGTGGCAGACATCGGCGCCAAAATCGCCGGGCCGGGCCAGGCCGACCAGCGCATTCAGATTGGCGCCGTCAAGATAAACCTGACCGCCATGCTCGTGAACCGAATCGCAGATCAACCGCACGCCCTGCTCAAACACGCCATGCGTCGAAGGGTAGGTCAGCATCAGTGCTGCCAGATTGTCGCTGTGCTCCTTGGCCTTGGCTTCCAGATCAGCAATGTCGATATCACCATTGCTGGTGCAATTGACGACGACAACATCGAGGCCGGCCATGTGGGCGCTTGCCGGATTGGTTCCGTGCGCAGACGACGGGATCAGGCAGATATTGCGGTGACCTTCATTTCGTGACTGGTGATATCGCCGGATGGCGAGCAGGCCCGCATATTCGCCCTGACTGCCGGCATTGGGCTGGAACGAAACCTTGTCGAAGCCTGTAATCTCGCTCAGCCACGCGTCCAGATCATCGATCATGCGGCGATAGCCCGATGCGTGCCCGGCCGGGGCGAACGGATGCAAATTGGCGACCGTCGGCCAACTGACCGGCATCAGCTCGGCAGCCGCGTTCAGTTTCATCGTGCAAGAACCAAGCGGGATCATTGCGCGGTCCAGCGCCAGATCCTTGTCGGCCAGATATCGTAAAAACCGCATCATTTCGGTTTCGGATCGGTTTTCGTGAAACACCGGCTGGGTCAGAAATGCGGCTGCATCACGGTCATCCGGCAGCGCGCGAGTGGCTTCATTCGGTGCAGAGGCGCCGAACAATGCGCATAATGCTTCAAGGTCGGCTTCGTCCGATATCTCGTCAAAGGCAATCGAAACCGTGTCGGCATCAATCATCCGGATCAGCCGGCCATCGGCTTCTGCGGATTTGGCTATATCCGCCGCCTTTCCGGGAACGGATGCCGTGACCGCATCAAAGAAGCGGTCGGCCTTGATCTCGACGCCTGCGCCCGCAAGAGCCGACGCAAACCTCGTTGCAAGACCGTGAACATGATCGGCGATTGTGCGCAGTCCTTCCCGCCCGTGCCAGATCGCATAGGCTGCGGCCATATTGGCCAGCAGCGCCTGCGCGGTACAGATGTTCGATGTCGCCTTGTCGCGGCGGATATGCTGCTCGCGGGTTTGAAGCGCCAGCCGATAGCCGGCGCGGCCCTTCGTATCTGTTGACTGCCCGACGATCCGGCCCGGCATCAGGCGGGTCAGCGGGTTGGCGACCGCCATATAGGCCGCATGCGGTCCGCCAAATCCCAGCGGCACGCCAAAGCGTTGCATCGAACCAACAGCAATATCGGCACCCCAGTCGCCCGGCGCTTGCGTGATGGTCAGCGCCAAAGGATCGGCAACCGCAACCACCAGCGCGTCCGCGGCCTTGGCCGCTTCGATCGTGTCGCCAAAATCGCCATACACACCATGCGTGTCCGGCCACGGAATTATCACCGCGGCAGTGTTCTCACCGATCTCGCCATTTCCTATCGTCATGCCAATCGGCTTGGCGCGGGTACGGGCAACATCAAGGCATTGCGGGTGCAGTTCGCCCGCCAGAACAATTTCGCTGCGCTTGCCGCGGTGATGACGGAAGGCAATGCCGTTTGCCTCTGCAACCGCCGTTGCTTCGTCGAGGAGCGATGCCGACGCGACCGGCAGGCCTGTCAGTTCTGTCACCAGGGTTTGAAAGTGGAACAACAGTTCCAGCCGCCCCTGGCTGATCTCTGACTGGTAAGGCGTATAGGCAGTGTACCAGGCCGGATTTTCAAACAGGTTTCGCTGGATCACCGGCGGAACGTTGCACCCGTGATAGCCTTGGCCGATAAAGCTCTTTGCGATCACGTTTTCGCTCATCATCGCTTCCAGTTCGCCAAGCGCTTCTGCTTCACTGGCGGCCTGCGGCAGGTCGAGATCGCGGTCAAACCGTATGGACTTCGGCACCGTCGCGCTGATCAGGGTCTCTCGCGAAGGAATTCCGAGCGCGGCGAGCATTGTCCGTTCGTCATTGCGGCGCGGACCGATGTGTCGATTTACGAAAGCGGAAGTTGCATCCGGCATGTCAGTTGCGACCTTTTTTACTATGCAATGTGTTCGTTGTAGGCGGCCTGATCCATCAGACCGGCCAATTGGCTGTCATCGGCAATGGACATCTTCCACAGCCAGGCGCCGCCTTCAGCGTCGCTGTTGACCATTGCCGGATCGCCTTCCAGCGCGCTGTTTGCCTCTGAGACATCGCCGTCGATCGGTGCGTAGACGTCCGAGGCAGCCTTGACCGATTCAATCACGGCGGCACCTCCACCCTTTGTCAGGCTCGCTCCGGTCTCCGGCAGCTCGACAAAAACAATATCGCCAAGCTGTTCCTGCGCATGATTGGTAATCCCGACGGTCGCAACGCCGCCTTCGACGGAAATCCATTCGTGGTCTTCGGTATAGTAGACTGTCGCCATGATCATTATCCTCTGCGTGTTCTTGGCGGGGTAAAGGGAAGGGCTGAAACGGTAATCGGCAGTCTCTTGCCGCGAACTTCGGCCAGCAGCTGCGTTCCCGCCTTGGCGAGATCTGCTCTGACGTAACCCATGGAAACCGGGTGGCCCGCCGATGGTCCGAAACCGCCGGATGTGACGCGGCCGACGCTGTTTCCGTCGTCATCGAACAATTCCGCGTCGGCTCTGACCGGTTGGCGGCCGTCTGGTTTCAGACCGACCCGTTTTTGCGCCGCACCCTCTGAGATCGCCTGTCTGAGCGCGTCAGCGCCAATAAATGTGCCTTCCTGCCGGACCGATTTCGGTATCGCCCACATCAGGGCCGCTTCCAGCGGGGTCGTCGTCTCGTCGATATCGCTTCCATGCAGACAAAGGCCTGCTTCCAGGCGAAGTGAATCGCGCGCTGCAAGCCCGACCAGACGGCACCGGTCGTCTTCCAGAAATTGCCGCGCCACTTCTTCGGCATCGCTCGCCGGTGCGCCGAATTCAAACCCGTCCTCGCCGGTATAGCCGGAGCGGCTGACAAACCAGCCCGGGCGCGGTTCGGTCGCCTGCATGAAATATAGATCATCCAACTCGAAACCGGCCTTTGCCATCAGGTCGGCAGCCGCCGGCCCCTGCAAAGCGAGAAACACGAAATCGAGCGGCTCGACCAGGCAATCGAAATCCACCGCGTTTGTCTTGATATGGCTTACGTCGCGGTCGGCGTTACCGGCATTGACGACCAGTATGTACCGGTTGGGCCCAAGCCGGGTCACGATCAGGTCGTCAATAATGCCGGCCTTGTCATTGAGAAACAACGTATATTTCGAACTGCCGTCCTGCAGCGCATGCGGGTCGATGGGGCAAAGCCGGGCCACGAGATCCGATACTTCCGGACCGGTGACCAGCACCAGTTTCATGTGCGAGATGTCGAACAGCCCGGCCTGTTCGCGCGTATGCAGGTGTTCCTTCATCACGCCGTCGGCATAGGTAAGCGGCATCGACCAGCCGGCAAACGCACCAAAGGTGGCGCCGGCATCTTCATGCAGTGGTTTCAGCGGTAATTGTTTCAGCCCGTCGTCCATGCTCATGGTGCCTCCCGAGTTCGCACATATCACTGCCGTGCATGCACGGCATGATCTGCGCCCCTCTGTCGGAAGCCTGAGAGACTCACACCGCCGGAACCCTGTCAGCGATGCTTACACCTTCGGCGCGGGGTTCCCCCCGACTTTCCAGAGCTGTTTTTCCCACCCGCGGTACGCTTTGCCTGAGAGATTTCGGGCGATTTCCCCTTCGGCGGCCTCTTTCGAAGCTCTCTCCCGCGAGCAGGCAGAACCGTTTCCGGTTCACAACGCGAAAACCGTTAACCGATCTTTGCGCGCTTGTCACCTGCTACCATCGGCGAAGCGGTCAAGCTTTTGTTAGTAAACTGTAAACCATACCGCTTTCCGAAAACTTCAGGCTGCATTGTTAAGCTGGGAACATCGAAATGGCCGGAAACGGAATTTCGGCCGGGACAAGGGATTTGAATCCATGGGTGAATTGATTTTGGCCGCGCCAGTGGCCGGGCTTACCGCCAAGAACAGCATTCAAAGCGAAGATGTTCGCATGCTGCGCGGCGAGGTTTTTGGAGATGGGGTCGTCACCAAGGCGGAGGCAGAGGCGCTGTTTGCGCTCGACGCCAGCTGCCAGGACAAATGCGCCGAGTGGCCGGTCTTCTTTTGTGAGGCCATCGCCGATTTCATCGTCCACCAGGAAAAGCCGGCCGGCTACATATCCGAGGAAAACGCCAACTGGCTTGTTCGCAGCATTTCTCGCGACGGCATGGTCGACACGGTTACCGAGCTTGAACTGCTGATCAGATCGCTGGAGGCGGCAAAGTCGGCACCTGAAAGCCTGTCCGCCTATGCATTGGAGCAGGTTGCCCATGCGGTTGTCGACGGCAAGGGGCCGCTGCTAGACGGCAGGGAGCTGCAACAGGGTGTTGTCGGACGCGCCGAAACCGATCTGGTCCGCCGCATTCTTTATTCTGCGGCAGGCGAGGGCAACATCGCCATTTCGCGTTCGGAGGCTGAAGTCCTGTTCCGCATCAATGACAGCACGATTGAATCGGCCAATGATCCGGCCTGGACGGAACTGTTCGTCAAGGCGCTCGCCAATTCACTGATGTGTGCGTCTGGTTATGCCCCGCCGCCGCGTGATGTTGCGCTTCGCCAGGAAACCTTCATGGACAACACACAGGCCGATGTAGGCGGTTTCTTCGGCAAGATGTTTGCCGACGGCCTGCGTGGCGTTTTGAGCGCCTATCAGCAGGATCGTTCGGTTGAGGAAGCCTGGGCTGAGCGCAATTCACGGCAAGCCGCTGCCGGCGCTTCCGCCGAAGCGATTGACGAAAGCGAGGCCAAGTGGCTCGCCGAACGCATCGGCCGTGACGGCGTCCTGCATGAAAACGAGAAAGCGCTTTTGGATTTCATCAAGCGCGAATCGCCTTCGATCCATCCCGATCTGCGGCCATTGCTTGACCGGGTAGCGTAAACGACAAATCCAACTTGGAGCGGCTCTACAGCCGCTCCAGTTCCGATTCAAGACGCTCAATAATCGCCGAGGTCTTGTCGCGCAGGATTTTCATCTGCTCGAGATGGCCGCGCACCAGACTGACAACATCGGAGTGAATATCGTCGTTGGGCGCATCACCGATGCCATGAATCAGCCATGTCAGGCTGACATTCAGGATACCGGCAATAGTCGCCAGCCGGTTTGCACGCGGCTCAGAACGGTCGCTTTCCCACGATTGCAGTGTCGCGGTCTTGATTCCAAGACGTCTGGCAAGCTGTGCGGTCGTCATGCCACAGGCGTCACGCGCCCGCGAAATGCGGCCGCCAAGTGTGTCGTCGTCTCTCATGGCATCATACATATCAGAAATAGCGCTGCTTGGGGCGCTGCGTAGCGAGTGGTGGTTCATTTTTTCTCTCTTTGACGCGGTCCGGGAGGATCATTCGCCCCCTCTGGCCAGACCGACCGGAGCAGGCAATATTTGCGTGACGTATCGCTTTTATTATGGGCTCATGCACGCAACCGGCTGGCATGCCAGCGCAAGTGGTCGTCCATGAACGTCGAGATGAAGTGGTAGGAATGGTCATAGCCATTCTGCATCCGCAAGGTCAAATCGATCCCGGCGTTTTTGCACGCCTTTTCCAGAAGCCATGGCCTCAAACCGTCATCGAGAAATCCATCCGCGTCACCCTGATCAACCAGAAACTCCGAAAAACGCGCGCCGTCCTCGATCAGGTCGCAGGCATCGTACGCCCGCCAGGCCGCTTTCTCGTCTCCCAGATATCGTGAAAAAGCGCCCGAAGACCAATCGGCAGTCGAGGGATGAACAATCGGCGCAAACGCCGAGCAACTTTTGAACCGGTCCGGATGTTTGAGCGCGATTGTCAGCGCGCCGTGCCCGCCCATCGAGTGACCGAATATGCCCTGTCGCGCCATGTCGGCCGGAAATTCCTGTTCCACAAGCGCCGGCAATTCCTCGGTGACGTAGGAGTACATCCGGTAATGCTTGCGCCACGGCTCCTGCGTGGCGTCAAGATAGAACCCGGCGCCGGAGCCGAACTGCCAATTGTCTTTGTCATCGGGGACATTTTCGCCGCGCGGGCTGGTGTCTGGGCAGACAATGATCAGCCCCAGCTCGGCGGCCATGCGGCGGTATTCACCCTTGTCCATGACATTGGCGTGGGTGCACGTCAGCCCGGAGAGATACCAGACGACCGGGCAGGGGCTGTCGGCGGCCTGCGGCGGCGCGAACACCGCGAATGTCATCTCGCATCCGCAGGCCTCCGATGCCTGCGAATAAACACCCTGGATGCCGCCATGCGCCTTCGCGGTCGATACCGTTTTCATGAAATTCACCCAGTCTGGTTGGCTCTGCTCGCGCGACGGATAGCCTGTTCCAGCGCCTGAAGAAAGGCGGACCGGTCTTTTGGCGAAAATGCCGCATTGTAGCCCTTGATCTCGCCTGCCTCGCGCAAATCCTGCTTCAGGTTTCGCATCGCGACCGCCATGCCGATGGTCTTTTCATCGAACGTACGGCCGGTCGGGCCTAGAACCTGGGCGCCCTTGTCGACACATCGGGCGGCAAGCGGCACGTCTGCGGTGACGACGACATCGCCCGGTTCAGCCCGATCGGCTATCCAGTCGTCAGCGGCGTCGAAACCGGCGCCGACAATGACATTTTGAACCATCGGATCGCGCGACGGGCGCAGTCCGCCATTGGCCACGAATATCACTTTCAGATTACGCCGTTCGGCGACCTTCAGGATCTCCGGCTTGACCGGACAGGCATCGGCATCGACGAGGATTGGCATTGTGTGATTACGATTATCTCGGATACCAGTTTTCCGAGGCTATCTTGTTGGATCCGCCATAGGTCCACACTCCCTGCCAGCTTCCGTCCTTCTGCTCGAAATAAAACGCCTGGCCGAACGAGCGGCCGGAGACATAGCCGATCGAGATCGACGTGTCGGAAGGATGTGCCGGGCCGACCGTGTAGCGCCCGTCTTTCACCAATGCGCCAAGTCCGGTGCCGATATATTGGGTTCCGCCGATATTCCACACCACCCGGTAGGTTTCGCCGGTCCGGGTGACACTGACCTGGCCGCGATATTCTCTGCCGGAATCCGGATTGACGCCGACGACGTTATAATTGCCGGTCGGGTCTGCTGCCGCCGCTGACGCCATCAGCATCAGCGGCAGGGCAAGAATTGCCCACCTCAGAGGAGTCGCCATCGCCTTAAAAGACCACGACACTTCTGATGCTCTCGCCGGCATGCATCAGGTCAAAGGCCTTGTTGATGTCTTCCAGCGGCATGGTGTGGGTGATCATCGGATCGATCTGGATCTTTCCGTCCATGTACCAGTCGACGATCTTCGGCACGTCTGTTCGGCCGCGCGCACCACCAAATGCCGTACCGCGCCACGACCGGCCGGTGACCAGCTGGAACGGACGGGTGGAGATTTCCTGACCTGCACCGGCAACACCGATAATAATCGACTGTCCCCAGCCCTTGTGGGCGCATTCCAGCGCGTCGCGCATGACGTTCACATTACCGATGCACTCGAATGAGTAATCCGCACCGCCGCCGGTCAGTTCGACCAGATGATCGACAATCGAGCCGGAAACATCTTTCGGATTGACGAAATGTGTCATGCCGAATTTCTTGCCCCAGTCCTCGCGAGCCGGGTTCAGGTCAACGCCGACGACCATGTCGGCACCGGCAAGCTTGCAGCCCTGAATGACGTTTAGGCCGATCCCGCCGAGCCCGAAAACAACGCAGTTGGATCCTTCCTCCACCTTGGCGGTGTTGATCACGGCGCCGATGCCGGTGGTCACGCCGCAGCCGATGTAGCAGATCTTGTCGAAGGGGGCGTCCTTGTTGACTTTGGCCAGCGCGATTTCGGGCAGTACGGTATGGTTGGAGAAGGTCGAGCAGCCCATATAGTGCAAGACTTTCTCGCCCTTGTAGGTAAACCGGCTGGTGCCGTCCGGCATCACGCCGGCACCCTGCGTCGTCCTTATCGCCTGGCAGAGATTGGTCTTCGGATTGAGGCAATATTCGCACTCGCGGCATTCCGGCGTATAGAGCGGGATCACATGATCGCCGGGTTTCAGGCTTTTCACGCCGGGGCCGACCTCCTGCACGATGCCTGCACCCTCATGGCCCAAAATGGCTGGGAACGCGCCTTCAGGATCAGCGCCCGACAGGGTGAACTCGTCGGTATGGCAAATCCCCGTCGCCTTGATCTCGACCAGAACCTCGCCTTCCTTCGGACCTTCCAGGTCGACTTCGACTATCTCCAAAGGCTTGCCGGCCTCGAATGCAACAGCTGCGCGTGTCTTCATGAGTCCCCTCCAATTTTCATCAACTCATCATCAGCTTTTCAGTTTTTCGTTGCTGTTTCAACCCGTTGTCGAGTTCTATGTAAGGGGTGTCATCGCGACCGGGCTGGTTTGCCGGTCATTGCCGACAAAACATCTTGATTGATGGAAGAGTGAGAAGCACTCTCCGGTCCGGGAACGGAGAAGTTTATGACCGCGAGCAGCAGGGATATCGCCGCGCTTGACGACCGGCATGCGCAGGGTATGGCGATCATGACGGCAGCGATGCTGATGTTGCCGTTGATGGATGTTGCCGGCAAGTGGCTTGCCACTGTTGACCAGCTGTCGCCTGGGCAGATCGCCCTTGTCCGTTTCCTCGTCCAGTTTGTTGTACTCGTGCCGGTGATTGTTCTCCTGCGAGGAGTTTCGGCTCTCTATCCGCGGCATGTTTGGTCGAACCTGCTGCGCGGAGCGCTGCTCGGCCTGGCAAGCATGATCTTCTTTGTTGCCGTCAAATACATGCCGGTTGCCGATGCAATCGCAGTTTTTTTCGTCGAACCGCTAATTTTGACCGCGTTGTCAGCGATCGTCTTGAAGGAAACCGTTGGCTGGCGCAGACGCATCGCCGTGTTGGTTGGGTTTGTAGGTGCACTCATCGTCATCCAGCCAAGCTATGCGCTTTTCGGACCGGTATCGCTGCTGCCGCTTTGCACAGCCCTGCTGTTCGCCTTCTATCTGGTCTTGAACAAGCGGCTTTCGATCGATGACGAACCGGTCGTGATGCAAATGGTGGCTGGTGCAGGTGCAAGCATCACGCTGGGCGTGATCGTCCTGGGTGGGACATTGGCTGGCATCGATGACATGACGCCGAAATTGCCGGTCCATGCGATATCCTGGGTATTGCTGATTGCGATAGGATTGATTTCAGCCGGCGGTCACATGATGGTCATACAGGCATTGCGATATGCCCCGGCATCGCTTCTCGCGCCTTTCCAGTATTTCGAGATTGTCACTGCCGCCGGCCTCGGGTTGCTGATATTTGGCGACTTTCCAACCTTGTCGAAATGGATCGGCATCGCAATCATCATCGGGTCCGGGCTCTACACCTATTGGAGGGAGCGCGAATTGAAACACAGGGAGACAGTCGAAGTTGCTGATTAACATCATTACCGGGACGTCCATTGTCGCGTTGACCGTGGGCATCCATACTTTCGGACTGATCGGTGTGACCCATGTGATGAGCTGGCTGGTCGACAAGTTTCGCATGCATGGCCGCCGTAGTCGCGTAGTCGCGATGATCACCGTAGTGTTCGGTATCTTCGTTGTGTTGATGGTGGAAGTGTTTCTGTGGGCACTTGGCTATCAACTGGTCGGAGCGTTCTCCGATTTCGAGACGTCGTTGTATTTTTCGGCCACAACATTCTCGACGCTTGGAATTGGCGACCTCGCGCCGCCGGTTGAATGGCGGCTTGCGGCAGCAATAGAGGGTATCAACGGGTTTCTTCTGATCGGCTGGTCGACCGCTTATCTGGTTGCCGCTTCAACCCGGATCGGTCCGTTCCGCACAGGAGAGCACTTTTGAATGGCGCCCAGATCGAAATGGCAGGCTCTAGACCATTGGTTTATTAGCCATTCGTCGGCTTGAGCGGTTCCGGCGATGACCATAAAAGACGATGAAGGGGAACGCTCTAATGTTCAAGAAGATCCTGATCGCAAATAGAGGCGAAATTGCCTGCCGCGTTATCAAGTCGGCGCAGGCCATGGGGATCAAGACGGTTGCTGTCTATTCAGATGCCGATCGCGACGCCGTTCATGTCGAAATGGCCGATGAGGCGGTGCGGATCGGACCGCCGGCCGCCTCCGAAAGCTATCTCGTTGCCGAAAGAATTATCGAGGTCTGCGAACAAACCGGTGCGACCGGCGTCCATCCCGGTTACGGATTTCTTTCCGAGCGCGCCTCTTTTTGCGAAGCGCTGGAAGCAAAGGGAATTGCCTTCATAGGCCCGAAGCCCAAGGCGATCGAGGCCATGGGCGACAAGATCACGTCGAAGAAAATCGCTGCCGATGCCGGCGTCTCGACCGTTCCGGGTTACATGGGACTGATAGACGATGCAGACCACGCGGCGAAGATTGCCACCGAAATCGGCTATCCGGTCATGATCAAGGCCTCTGCAGGCGGTGGTGGCAAGGGCATGCGCATTGCTTGGAATGACGACGAGGCGCGCGAAGGTTTCGAGCGCTCCAAATCGGAAGCGGCATCGTCATTTGGTGATGATCGCATCTTCATCGAGAAATTTGTCGAAGAGCCGCGCCACATCGAGATTCAGGTGCTGGCCGACGGTCACGGCAACTGCATCTATCTTGGTGAACGGGAATGCTCAATCCAGCGGCGCAATCAGAAGGTTGTGGAAGAGGCACCATCTTCGTTTTTGGATGAGAAAACCCGCAAGGCGATGGGCGAACAAGCCTGTGCGCTGGCCAGTGCTGTCGATTACCAGAGCGCCGGCACAGTGGAGTTCATCGTCGACAAGGATCGCAAGTTCTACTTTCTGGAAATGAACACCCGCCTCCAGGTCGAGCATCCGGTAACGGAGCTTATCACTGGCGTTGATCTGGTCGAGCAGATGATCCGTGTCGCCGCCGGCGAGAAACTCGCCCTGGCACAGAAGGACGTGAGCCTCAACGGATGGGCGGTCGAAAGCCGCGTTTATGCCGAGGACCCTTACCGCAATTTCCTGCCATCCATTGGACGGCTTACCCGCTACCGGCCGCCTGAAGAAGGGCGCCATGGCGACATCATCGTGCGCAACGATACGGGTGTGACCGAGGGATCGGAAATCTCGATGTTCTATGATCCCATGATCGCCAAGTTGTGCACATGGGCGCCTTCACGGCCGCAGGCTATCGATGCCATGTCCGACGCGCTGGATACTTTTGTCATCGACGGAATTGAGCACAATATCCCGTTCCTGTGCGCATTGATGCAGCATCCGCGATGGCGCGACGGGCGCATTTCGACAGCGTTCATCGCCGAGGAATATCCCGATGGATTTGCCCCGATTGAGCCTGGCAAGGCCGATCTGAGGGTGCTTTCTGCCGTTGCCCTTGCGGTGGAATTGCTGCGTAAGGACAGGCTCGATCGTCATAGCGGAAGGTTGGCACCGCATTCGGGAATTCTGCGGACCTCCTGGGTCGTGCGGATTGATGATAACTTCTTGAATATCGACATCATCGAGGGGCAGGCCACTATTCCGATCGAACTGGCGATTTCGGTCAACGACTCGGCGCCACTGACGGTTTCCTCCAATTGGCTGCCCGGCCAGCCGGTCTGGCACGGGCAGGTCGGAGCCAAGAAAGTTTCGGCTCAGATTCGCCCGGTACTGAACGGGGTAAGCATTGCGTGGCGCGGAATGTCGGTGACAGCCCGCGTCATGACATCCGAGATCGCAAAGCTCGACAAGCTGATGCCGATCAAGGTCCCGCCTGATACCTCCAACATGCTTTTGTGCCCAATGCCGGGATTGGTGGTTTCGATCGCTGTTGAGCAGGGCCAGGAGGTCAAGGCCGGCGAGGTTCTGGCCGTGGTCGAGGCGATGAAAATGGAAAACGTTCTGCGTGCGGAACGGGATTTGAAAGTTGCCAAACTGAACGCTGCACCCGGTGACAGTCTCGCGGTCGACGCGGTGATCATGGAATTCGAGTGAATTGGCGGCAATTGGCGCGCCTGTTGTCTCAAACTGCGACGCTTTGGTTCAATTTAACCTAATATCTTAAGCCGATTTTTGCTCAACTCCCCTTATTATGCCGCTTGCAAACGGGAGCGGCGGCTGAATATTGTCCAACGCGATGATCTTCATACTGGTCGGATTCAATCTCGGCCTGATTTTCCTGCTGATGGCGGCACCAATCGGTGTTCGCACTTTCACGCTGTCGAGGACGGTAAAGGCTTCCAGACAAAAGATTTGGGATGCATTGTGGCCGTTGGGTCCCGATGCGGGATGGTCTGGTGAAATCGTAACGGCAACCGGCATTGGCGGAAGCGGTGGCCAGGCATGGCTGCAACTTTCTCACGAAGGCCGTGACGGCAATCCGATCGAACGTCACGTCGTGTTCGACAATGTGATCGACAAAATCCGCTACACCATGCGCGTTAACGAGGATTCCTCGCTCGACAGGTCATTCTGGCAGAACTACAGGGCTGAAGTCGGCCTGGCCGATGACGGGAACGGCGCAACGCGGGTTACGTTCAGCAGGACGGACAGATATCGCGGATTTGCCTTCATGATCTTCCGCTATTTTGCCGCGCGGCGCGAACTGGCCAAACTCGACCACTGGACCAGGACTGGCGAATACCGCAAGGGCGGGATCTTTGAACATCCAGTCACGCAAGTCGGATTGGCCATCCTGTCGACATTTCTGATTTGGCCGTTCTTCGGCCTCACCTTTGAGGGCTTCATCTTTTCAGCCGCTTTGACGTCGGTGGTGGCGCTTCACGAACTGGGCCACATGGCCGCTTTCCGCCTGATGGGACACAAGAAAGTCCGAATGATTTTCATTCCGCTGCTTGGCGGAGTAGCGATCGGAGGACGGCCCTATGACAGCCGTTTCGAAGTGGCTTTCTCAGCGTTGATGGGAGCCGGATTTTCGGCTTTCTTCGTTCCGCTTGCAATCGCCGGAAGCGCCGTTGCCTCGACGCAGAACATGCCAAACCTGTCGACAACGCTGGTCATCTTCGGTGTGTTTCTCGGCCTTTTCAATTTGGCCAATCTGGTGCCGGTGTGGAAATTCGACGGTGGCCAGGTCCTGAGGCAAATCTGCCCGGGCCCGATCTGGCTCGCATTGTCATCATTCGGGCTGCTTGCCGCATTTCTGGGCCTTGGTTACACGCTGGGTCTATCGCCGCAACTCTTGTTCGGCGCCGGAACGGTTGTTGCCATTCTCAGTCTGTTGACGACGGGAAGTGCCGTGAAACCGCGCTGGGAGCTGAAACCCATTCTTAATCCGGAACGATATGCGCTTGCCGGCGGATTGCTGGCTGTCTTTTCTGTTCATGCGATGAGTGTATTCTGGGCCGCGTCAACGCTCGCCGCCGCAGCAGCAGCAAACTCTGCAGCGTAATCGCTTCAGTCGCCCGCCGCCAGCCCCTCGCGGCGCGGATCGGCCCCGCCTTCCAGGCCGGCTTCGGTGAACGCCACGACATGCAGACCGGAATTGAGCGATCTTGCCGCTACTTTGAAACCGAACGCCTCCAGATCCGGCGCCAGCGCCTCGGCAATTGTGCCTTCTTCGACATCATAGCGGCCGAAGCGGTTGGTCAGATGGGGCAGAGAAACCGCTTCCTGCGGGTTCATCTTCCAATCGACAAGCGCAACAATGGTCTTGGCGACATAGGGAATAATGTTGGAACCACCGGGTGAACCAAGCGCGAAAACCGGCTTGCCGTCTTTCAGAATAATGGTTGGCGACATGGACGACCGGGGCCTCTTGCGCGGCTCGACGCGGTTGGCCACCGCCTGACCATCTCTTTCGGCAACAAAAGAAAAGTCGGTCAGCTGGTTGTTCAGTAAAAATCCCGACGCCATCTGGCGTGCCCCAAAGGCATTCTCGATCGACGAAGTCATTGAGGCAACATTGCCGTCATCATCGACGATGACGAAATGCGTGGTCGACGGCATTTCGAACTCGGCCCCTTCCAGGCGCAATTCGGCCTTGTCCCATGGCGGTTCGCCAGGTTTGACCTCTTCTTGCGGCAAGGCGTCCTGCCGGATCAGTAGGGCGGAGCGGGACGCCAGATAGTCCTTGTCGAGCAGACCCGATGGCATTTTGACGAAATCGCTGTCGGCCATGTAGCGGCCTCGATCGGCAAAAGCGAGCCGCGTGGCATCGCCAATGATCCGCCATGTGACCGGATCATTTGGTCCAAGCTCGGCAAGGTCAAATGGTTCGATCATCGCCAGGATCTGACCGACGGTGAGCGCGCCGGACGACGGCGGTCCCATGCCGCAGACTTCATAGTCACGATAGGGAGCACACACGGCGTCCCGTTCCTTGGCCCGATACGCGGTCAGATCCTCAACGGTCAATTCTCCCGGATTGCCAGGATGCAATTGAATGGCATTGATAATCGAATCGGCAATCGCACCGGTATAAAAGGCATCAGGACCACTCTGCGCGAGCGAGCGCATCGATTCGCCGTAGTCGATGTTCTTCAGCACGTACCCTTCTTGCAGGGGATTGCCTGCTGTGTCGAAAAAATAGGAGCGCGTGGAAGCCTGGCTGAACAGGCGATCGCGGTCGTATGCGATCAGCCCGGCAAGACGCGGCGATACCGCAAAACCGTCTTCTGCAAGCTTTGCAGCGGAACCGAACAGGCTGTCCCACGGCAGTTTGCCGTGTCGTTTGTGGATCAACTCCATCAGGCGCACGATTCCGGGCACACCAACCGAGCGCCCGCCGACGACTGCATCAAAAAATTTCAACGGTTCGCGGTCGGGACCAAGAAACAGATCATTGGTCGCGGTTGCCGGGGCTGTTTCCCGTCCGTCAATGGTTGTGATTTCGCCGGTCTTCGCATCGTACCAGACCAGGAAGCCACCGCCACCGATGCCCGATGATTGTGGTTCCACCAGTCCCAGCACCGTCTGAACCGTGACAAGCGCATCTGCGGCAGTCCCGCCCTTGCGCAACACCTCAAGACCGGCACGTGTCGCGTGGGGATTTGCGCTGACTACCATCCGGCGTTGGGCGATGACCGGCGGTTTTGCCGAAATGCCGGTGTCGGCTTCCGGCGCAACCGTGTCCGCCGCCTGTTGAGCCATCGCGCCTAAGGCAATCACAGCCAGCACGGTTGTCGCCGTCAACAGTTGCACTATGCGCATGCAGTCTCTCCCGCCTCGGAAATCTCGCCAAACACCGTTTTGAAAGTCGATTTCAACGCGATATCCAGATCACTCATCGTAACCGGCAAGCCGAGATCGACCAAGCTTGTCACGCCGTACCCTTCGATCCCACACGGCACGATGCCGCCAAAATGCGACAGGTCCGGTTCGACATTGATCGCGATGCCATGAAAACTCACCCACCGTCTCAGCCTAATGCCGATGGCGGCAATCTTGTCCTCGGCAGGCGAACCGTCGGGCAGGGCAGGGCGCTCGGGCCGCACCACCCATACGCCCACTCGATCATCTCGCCGTTCTCCCTTGACGTTGAATGAGGCCAGCGACTGGATAATCCACTCTTCCAGCGCGGCGACGAGCGCGCGCACATCTTCCCGACGCCTTTTCAGATCGAGCATCACATAGGCAACGCGCTGGCCGGGCCCATGATAGGTGTATTCGCCACCGCGCCCGGCATCGAAAACCGGAAACCGGTCGGGCTCGATGAGGTCTGAGACCTTGGCGCTGGTTCCCGCGGTATAAAGCGGCGGGTGTTCAACCAGCCACACCTGTTCGGGCGCAGTTCCAGCCCTGATGTCCTCTGCACGCGCTTCCATCGCCGACAGCGCTTCCTCGTAGCCGGTCAGGCCGGACGAAACGGTCCATTCCACCGGCAGCGATGCCACGGTGGGCCAAAATTGGTGAGCTAGCTGGTCGCGCGAAAGCATGCAGTTTCACTATTCAGACGATTCGGCGCAAATATGGACTTCGCGATTTGCAACGTCCAGCATCAATGCTTCTGGTTCGTGGCCGGTTTAAGAAATTCAATTCGCTCTCGTGATGGGATGATGGAAATTTCCGTTGTCCGAGTGCATTGTCTTTGCTCCTGGAATGCGAATTCACTAACGGACGGAAAATCTTATGGCCCACGCTCAACTGAAGCCGGTTTCCCTGCCTGATTTCGGCATGCCGGATGAAATGCCGGAACTGGATGCTGCCATCTTCCTTGGCCGTTTCGACCGCTTGATGGGGCGCTTGACCGGTGCCGGACACGATGCCCTTGTCGTCTATGCGGACCGCGAGCATGCCGCCAATTTGAGCTGGCTCACGGGTTTTGATCCGCGCTTTGAAGAGGCGCTGCTGATCGTTGTGCCCGGAAAAACACCGGTTCTGTTCACCGGGCCGGAAAACCAGGGAGCTGCCGATGCCTCTCCGCTGGGTCCGGATGTAAAACTCTATCCGCCAATGGGCCTTCTTGGTCAGGACCGGTCAAAGACGCCGCCGCTGGTCGATATGCTCGCCGGCGCGGGGATCGCACGCGGAATGCAGATCGCTGTTGCCGGCTGGAAGTATTTCGGCCCATCCGAGGCCGAAGAGCCAGAAAGCTGGCTCGAAATTCCATCCTATCTCGCTGACGCATTGCGCGGCCTTGCGGGACGAACCGGCAATGTTGCCAATGCCGGTTCATTGTTCATGGATCCCGAAAGCGGGCTGCGATCGCAACTGGAATTGGAGGAACTGGCGCGAATGGAATTCGCCGCCTGCCACACGTCGGAAGCCGTAAAGCGGGTCGTGCGAGGAGCACGGCCGGGCATGCGCGAATTCGATGCGGCCAGCCTGCTGGAGCCGATCGGCCTGCCTCTTTCCTGTCACACCATGTTCTCAACCGGCAAGCGCGCCTGGTTCGGCCTGCTGAGCCCGACCTCGAAGGTGATCGAGAAGGGCGAGGCCGTCACGGTTGCCTACGGCATTCAAGGGGCGCTCAACTGCCGCGCCGGCTGGCTCGCGGAAAGTGCTGACGATCTTCCTGAAGCTGCAAGCGACTATGTCGACCGCCTGGTCGCCCCTTATTTCGAAGCGGTTGCCGGTTGGCTGGAACAAATCAGGGTCGGCGCGCGCGGTGGCGACATTTACGCCTCGGTCATGGAACGTCTGGGTGATCCGTTTTTCGGCGTCGGTCTCAATCCGGGGCACCTCATCCACCTTGACGAATGGATGCATTCGCCAATTGCGCCGGGCAGCAAAACGACGCTCCGTTCGGGAATGGCGCTGCAGGTCGACGTCATCCCGGCGACCGGCGGGCCATATTTCACCACCAACATGGAAGACGGGATCGCGCTTCTCGATGAAACGGCACGGAGCCAATTCGCAGAGCGCTGGCCGCAAGCCTGGTCAAGAATTTTGGCGCGCCGCGCGTTCATGAATGACCATTTGGGTATCCGCCTGCACGAAGATGTCATGCCGCTGTCGAATACGGCATCTTGGCTACCGCCGTTCTGGCTTGCTTCCGGGATGGCCATGACCCTGAAATAACAGGGCGTCGGCAGGATGGTGTGATGGATTGGAATGGTGGGCGGTGAGAGACTCGAACTCCCGACATCCTCGGTGTAAACGAGGCGCTCTACCAGCTGAGCTAACCGCCCTGATTGGGATTGCGGTGATGTAGTGTGTGAACAAAAAATGCGCAAGCGAAATCTTGCCTCTCATGCGAACGTGCGCCGGTTCACTCCAAAGCGGTGTACCCGATGATGTTCATTGGGCAAAAAACCCTCGTCAAGCCCGTTGACACTGCCAAGGTAAGCGCTTAATTCACCGCGCGTCGACGCGGAAATGTGATTTTCTTCATCGACATGTGCGCGGGTGTAGCTCAGATGGTTAGAGTGCCGGCCTGTCACGCCGGAGGTCGCGGGTTCGAGCCCCGTCACTCGCGCCATAAAATCAGTGACTTAACTAAGGGCGTTGAATCAAAAAGTCGCACGTATTTGCGCAACGTGCGACTCTTGTTCGCTATTTTCCCCAATTTCGTAAATGCGGACTTTCGAGCGATGTTGTTGGCGCTAATTCACCTGCCAGCCCTTGCGCCTCTTAGTGAGTCTCTCTGGTGATGATCATGATCATCATGAATTCGATGATCGTGATGATGATCGTTTTGTGCGCTTCTAGCATTACCGCACCTTAACCATGATCGTGACGATGATCATTGAATTATTAAGGCTGGAGGGGTAAATAAAGTGCCATGATGAGTAGAAAGTTGCCAGTTCTAAGCAAGATCAACGCACCGTACAGCGAGAAGCTGGACGAGGCGACGGTCGCTCATTGTCTGCTTGATCCGGCAGCAGCCAAGGTTCACCCTGGCCATATGTCCGAATTTTTTGGGGGTATTCCGGCAGATTGGCAGATTGAGTTTGCCGAGGCGTGGGATATTTCCAAGGCTGACCTTGTCGCCGCCGCTAAGGCTTTCTCAGATTACAGTGGCCAGCAGTACCCGCTCGCCGCTTGATACACTCCTCTGACTGGCAAATACTCTTTAGAGAAGCTGTTTCGCTGATCGATCAATCGAGAGTCATCGATCATTGGACGTTCGGCGGCGGTACAGCAATGATGCTGCAGATCGGTCATCGGGAGAGTCATGACGTCGATATCTTTATCAATGACCCTCAATTGCTACCATACCTCAATCCCGAGAGCAGAGATTTTCATTTCGACGTTCCGCCGAGTCACTACAGCGGCGATGGCAGTAGATTTCAAAAGATCGCATTTGAGGGCATCGGAGAGATTGACTTCATAGTCGGCGCGAACATGACTGCAGACCCTTGGTTCGAGGAGGAGGTCGAGGGGCACCCGACCAAGGTCGAGAAAGTGCCAGAGGTCATCGCGAAGAAAGTCCACTATCGAGGAGCGGCGATCACACCGCGCGACATATTCGACATTGCCGCTGCTGCTCAAGATCATGAGGGGGAGCTGATCGAAACGCTTACGGCAATGCCGGATCAGGTAGCGGCGACTCTATCCGCTATGGAGAAACTTAACCCCGAATTCGTACAGGACACAATTTCCGCCCTGCAGATTAAGTCAGCCTTCGAGGGCATAAAGGCGATGGCTGCCGAAACGGCAACCGAGCTATTGCGACAGGTCCCTGCCTGACCCTAGATGTCTCATGATTTCCTTCCTCAAGGATGGTCATTGCCCAAGAGGAAGAGTGTTGACAATTCAAGATGTTGTCAAACGCGTCAAATTTGCGGTTTGGCTATTGGCGCCAACCCGGATGATGCATTGCGGTCTCAAAATCCATCCAAGACAAGCGCGATATGACCGGATATGTTCTGACGCCAATGCAGAGGAGCGAGGCATTATGGCCATTGAAAAGCAAGTCATCGATCATCCGCAATTCGGGGCCATTTCCAAGACGGTGCGAGCCGGCGATTTTCTCTTTGTTTCGGGACAGGCGGGATTCCTCCCCGGGACTGCTGTTGTTGCCGGACAGGAATTTGAAGCAGAGGCGCGCCAGGCATTTGAAAACCTGAAAAGTTGCCTCGATGCTTCCGGTTCAAGCTTGGAAGATGTGGTCAAGGTCGTCACATGGTTGGGCGACGCCTCCGGTTTTTCGGCTCTGAACGAACTTTTCAACGAGTATTTTCCAATCGATCCACCAGCCCGCTCATCTCCCATTGTTGAACTTCCACTGGACTTGCGATTATCAATCGAAGCAACCGCCATTATTAGAGATTGAATTCAAACCCTTCCTATTATCGATCGCCCTGGCTGTTCTCGGGGCTGATAACCCTCACGCAGAACGGATAATATTGATGAGTCCTGACCCCAGGGGACAAGAATTTGCTTGACCATCTGCTGAATGGCGTATTGCCGGTCTTCGCCATCGGCGCCTTGGGGTACGCATTCGGCAAGCGTGGAACGTTTGATTTCAACATGGCCATGGCGATCAACAAGTTCGTCATGTTTGTCGGCATGCCCGCCCTGGGTTTCCGGCTGCTGGCCCGTGCGCCGCTGGAGGAATTCGATTTGGCGATGCTCGGCGGGTATTTGCTCACCGAAATCGTTATGTACGCCAGCGGATTTGCCATCGCCCGCTATTTGTTCCGCGCCGACATCAAGGAAGCGGCCCTTCTGGGGCTTGTCCTGGCCTTGACGAACCATGTTCTCTTTGTCCTGCCGATTGCGGTGACGTTGTTTGGCGAAGCGGCGGTGACACCAATTGTCGCGATAATCACCATGGACGGTATCCTGCTGTTTTGCGGGACGATCGTCTTGATGGATGTTCTTGCCACAAGGGATGCCTCCATCAGTCACACAGTCGGCAAGATCGTGCGCAATCCGCCAGTGGTCGCGATGGTGCTGGGTCTCGGCTTTGGATTATCCGACCTCGCATTACCGGGCGGGTTTGATGTTTTTCTGAAATTGCTCGCAGACGCCGCCGCCCCGGCGCTTTTGTTTGCGCTGGGGGTCATTTTGAGCCAGCCGCAGGAAGGCGATCGCGCCATGCTGCCCGTAGCGATCACCGGCATGAAACTGATTATTCATCCGCTGATGGCATGGGCGATTTTTGCCGGCGTCTTGCACCTGGCCTCCGACGTGATGAGACCGGCAATGATGGTGGCCGCAGCACCCTGTGGGATCATGGCATTCATGCTGGCGCTGAATTACGGGGTGCGGGTCGATGCCATCGCCCGCGCCATTCTCTACAGTTCCGTCGGCTCGCTGCTGACAATAACCCTGGCCGCGGGTTTGTAAGATTTCTCGGGTTCGGCATTGGCCACGCTGATCTTAACCGGTAACGTTCATCTCAAATCAGAGGTCAGATGAACGACATCCGGGAGTGAATTTCTTGCCTTACCAACCAAACGTCCAGCGCTGGATGGATTTCATTGAAGGCGATCATTCACCCCAAGCGCTCGGCCAGATCATCGCTGAAGATGCGGTGATGCTGAGCCCAGTGGTGTTTACCCCGCAACGCGGCAAGATGATCACCATGGCCTATCTGATGGCCGCCAGCGAGACCATCGGCAATGACAGCTTCAAATATACGAAAGTGTTTGATTGCGGTGATCGTGCGGTTCTGGAATTCGAGACCGAGATGGATGGAAAATATGTCAATGGTGTCGATATCATCCAGTGGAACGAGGATGGCCAGATCACCGAATTCAAGGTGATGATCCGTCCGCTTCAGGCGGTTCAAATCGTTCATGCGCAAATGGCCAGAATGCTGGAAAAACTGCAGGCAATGCATGGGGATAAAGCCGCCCCGCGATAACGTCGATCATCCGGTCCGTCATTGCATTTTCTGTCGGTTCGCCATTTCACAGGCGCTATGGACCAGGACGAATGCGCCGAAGAATATTTCAAGCAGGAATCGGGTCCATGGAAATGGCGATGCAAAACGTGGCGGTCCAGGCGGCAACCCATATGAAGAGGAAGACTTTGGGGAGCCGGTATCCCAGACCGATTAGGCCGGAAGTGGCCAAGGCTGCGGCAATCGGCAAAACCGCCAGATAGGGAATGACGTAGAGGAACCACAACAAAAGCACCGGCGAAGTCAGTAAGAATCCTGCGCCGACAATCAAAAAGACCACAAAGAGGCCCAGGGTGTTCTGCTGAGGGTTTTCAAAGAAGGTGACTATGATGAACAGAATGAACAGCACAACAACCATCGCAATCGGAAACGCCAGAATTGCAGCGTAAAGCATGCCCACCAGCGGGTCATGTTGGTTATTCTCGAACCTTTTGTGGAGCTGGTGGAATGTGACCACAGGCTGCTTGAATGGATTCGACTCACCCATAGATTGTTTTTATACGATGTGGGAAGATACAGGACAGGTTTTCTTGTGTCGTTTCACCGCTGCTCACAGCACAAAGCAACAAAGAGCGAATACGCTCTAGGGTCCAGCCCGGCAAAGGAGCCGATGCTGACGCTTGTCAGGCTATTAACCGGCCATTTATGCTCTTTTGCTAATATCCGGCGCCAAAAGGAACAGGACCATGCCGGAAAAATTAAACTGGCCCGAAGCCTTGGTGGAACGAAAAGATGGGGTGCGCCGCTCCGGTGACGACCGCCGTTCCGGCAAGGACAAGCGTTTTTGGATTGCCAAGCAAAAAGAAGGCGAACGCCGTTCAGGTGACGACCGCCGAGTGCTGCCCGACAGACGCAAAAATCCACGCTGAATTATGGCTGTTGCGAGCCGGATCTACAGCTGATTTCTAAGGCGCAATTTTGCCGAAATCCGTTTGATCGAACAAAGCCTCTTTTGAAGATCATAAGGCGCGAGATGACGTCGAGCACCGGGTCATCAGCGCCTAAAGTGTTGCATTGCACCATCACTTGCTCGCAACCCACCACATTTTGGCCATTTTGAAGCATCGCCGCCTTGCGTCGGCCGTGGTGGTCAGCTAATCAACCGGCAAGTCATCAAGGCCGGTTTTCATGAGCGAACTTCTAAGCGCCTACCTTCCGATCGTCATTTTCATTGGTGTTGCCGCCGCAATCGGACTGGCGCTTGTCATTGCGCCGTTTCTGGTTGCTTACAGCGCCCCCGATCCGGAAAAACTGTCTGCATATGAGTGCGGATTTAATTCGTTCGACGATGCGCGGATGAAATTCGATGTCCGCTTCTATCTGGTCGCGATCCTGTTCATCATCTTCGATCTCGAAGTGGCATTCTTGTTTCCCTGGGCGGTTTCGTTCGGCGAAGTGGGCTGGCTCGGGTTTTGGTCGATGATGATATTCCTCGCGATTCTCACCGTCGGATTCATTTATGAATGGAAGAAGGGAGCGCTCGAATGGGATTGAGCGATAATCCTTCGACCCTCGTGGCGCCGCAGCCCAAGGGCATTATCGATCCGAACACCGGCAAACCGGTGGGCAATGACGACGCATTCTTTGGTGAAATCAATAATGAGCTGGCGGACAAGGGATTCCTGGTCACCTCATCGGACGCATTGGTTACCTGGGCGCGAACAGGCTCTTTGATGTGGATGACGTTCGGACTGGCCTGTTGTGCAGTAGAGATGATGCATGTCTCCATGCCGAGATATGATGCCGAACGTTTCGGTATCGCCCCGCGCGCCTCGCCACGCCAGTCCGATGTCATGATCGTTGCCGGCACGTTGACCAACAAGATGGCCCCGGCGCTGCGCAAAGTGTACGACCAGATGCCGGAGCCACGATATGTGATTTCGATGGGTTCGTGCGCCAATGGCGGCGGCTACTACCATTATTCATACTCTGTGGTGCGCGGATGCGACCGCATCGTACCCGTCGATATTTATGTACCCGGTTGTCCGCCGACGGCCGAAGCGCTGCTTTACGGCATCCTTCTGTTGCAGAAGAAAATCCGCCGAACCGGCACGATCGAGCGGTAGGAGAGCGTCATGAGCGAAGCGTTGATGGACCTTGCCGCTTACATCAAGGAGAAACTTGACGCGCAAGTGGGCGACGCAACGGTGGCCTTCGGCGAACTGACCATCGAGACGGAACCGGGCGACATTCTCGAGGTTTTGAATTTTTTAAAGCGCGACGCGCAGTGTCAGTTCTTTTCCTTCATTGACGCCAGCGGTGCTGACTATCCCGGCCGCGACCGGCGGTTTGATTTTGTCTATCACCTGCTTTCGCCGCGTCAGAATACGCGCATCCGCGTCCGGGTGACAACGGACGAGCAGACGCCAATCCCGTCGGCGACCGAGGTGTTTCCGGGCGCCGACTGGTTTGAACGCGAAGCCTATGATCTGTACGGCATCCTGTTCACCGGCCATCCGGATTTGCGCCGTTTGTTGACCGACTACGGTTTCGACGGCCATCCGCTGCGCAAGGACTTTCCGGTAACTGGCTTTGTCGAGTGCCGGTATGACGACCAACTGAAGCGTGTCGTCTACGAGCCTGTTCAGTTGAAACAGGAGTTTCGCAATTTCGATTTTCTGTCACCCTGGGAAGGTACGGACTATGTGCTGCCGGGCGATGAGAAAGCGGAGGGCAAACCGCAATGACCCAAGCCATGACCGGCAAATGTATTTGCGGTGCAACGACGATCACCGCGACTCCTGAGCGCGAAGCGATGGATGCCTGCCACTGCTCCATCTGCCGGCAATGGTCCGCCGGACCGTATCTGGCATTCGGTTGCGGCGAGAACGTCGAGATTGCCGAGGGTTCTCCGATAGGCGTCTACCAGTCCTCGCCTTGGGCTGAGCGGGTTTTCTGCAAGGAATGTGGTACTTCTCTGGTGTGGCGTACCCGTGACGGCAAGCACAATCATGTCTCGTCTCAGATATTTCCCGATGCCGCTGCGTATGCGTTAACGAGCCAGATTTTCATTGATGAGAAGCCTACGGGCTACGAATTTGCCAATGAAACCCAAAACATGACGGGTGCTGAAGTGTTTGCGATGTTTGCACCATCGGAGGGCGACGATAGCCATGGCTGAAACCGCCGTCCGCAATTTCAACATCAATTTCGGCCCGCAGCACCCGGCCGCTCACGGTGTTTTGCGCCTGGTACTGGAACTCGATGGCGAAGTGGTAGACCGTGTCGACCCGCACATTGGCCTGCTACATCGTGGCACCGAGAAGCTGATTGAGCAGAAAACCTATCTGCAAGCCATACCCTATTTTGACCGGCTCGACTATGTCGCACCGATGAACCAGGAACATGCTTTTGCGCTGGCCGTCGAGCGCCTGCTCGGTATCGAAGTGCCAAAGCGCGGCCAGTTGGTCCGGGTGCTCTATTCAGAGATCGGCCGCATCCTGAATCATCTTCTGAACATCACCACACAAGCGCTTGATGTGGGAGCGCTAACGCCGCCGCTATGGGGCTTCGAGGAACGTGAAAAGCTGATGACGTTTTATGAGCGGGCTTGCGGCGCACGCATGCACGCAGCCTACGTCAGACCCGGCGGCGTTCATCAGGATATACCGCCGGAACTGGTCGAGGATATCGCCAATTGGTGCGATCCGTTCTTGAATACCGTCAAGGATCTCGACGACCTGTTAACGCCCAACCGCATTTTCAAGCAGCGAAATGTCGACATCGGCATCGTCGATCTTGATGACGCCTGGGCCTGGGGATTTTCAGGCGTCATGGTGCGTGGCTCGGGTGCAGCCTGGGACCTGCGCAAGAGCCAGCCCTATGAATGCTATGAGGAAATGGATTTCGACATTCCCATCGGCAAGAACGGTGATAATTACGACCGCTACCTGATCCGCATGGAAGAAATGCGCCAATCGGTGAAGATCATGCGTCAGTGTATCGAGTTGCTGCTTGGCAAGGAGAAGACCGGCCCTGTTTCCAATATGGATGGCAAGGTTGTGCCGCCGAAGCGTGGCGAAATGAAGAAATCGATGGAAGCGCTGATCCATCATTTCAAGCTATACACCGAGGGCTACCATGTACCGGAGGGCGAGGTTTACGCCGCCGTGGAAGCGCCGAAAGGCGAGTTCGGCGTCTATCTGGTATCTGACGGATCGAACAAGCCCTATCGCTGCAAGCTGCGCGCCCCGGGCTTTGCCCATTTGCAGGCGATGGACTTCCTTTGCCGCGGTCATTTGCTGGCCGACGTCGCCGCCGTGCTTGGCTCACTCGATATCGTGTTCGGGGAGGTTGATCGCTAAATGTCCGTACGCCGTCTCGCAGATGCTGCCGTTCAGCCCGCCGGGTTCAAGTTCAACCGGGCCAACACCGCCTGGGCCAAGCAGACGATCAAGAAATATCCGAAGGGCCGTGAGCAGTCCGCCGTGATCCCGCTTTTGATGCGGGCGCAGGAGCAGGATGGCTGGGTCACCAAGGCGGCCATCGAGCACGTGTCCGACATGCTCGACATGCCGCTGATCCGCGTTCTCGAAGTCGCGTCGTTCTATACCCAATTCCAGCTGAAACCGGTTGGCACGAAGGCGCATATTCAGGTTTGCGGCACAACGCCATGCATGCTGCGCGGTTCTGAAGACCTGATAAAGGTCTGCAAGCGCAAAATATCCGAGCACCAGTTCGAAACGAACGCGGCTGGAACGCTTTCGTGGGAAGAGGTCGAATGCCTGGGCGCCTGCGTCAACGCACCAATGGTGATGGTGTTCAAGGATACCTACGAAGATCTGACGCCGGAACGGCTTGAAGAGATCATCGACGAGTTCGAAGCTGGCCGGGGCGACGTGGTTCCGACCGGGCCGCAAAATGGCCGCATGGTTTCGGCGCCCGAGAGCGGCCTGACTTCGCTAACTGACGAAATCCGTTCCGGCAAATCAAATGGCCGCGCCAGGACATCGACCGCCAAAATCGGAGGCGGCAAGAAAACCGTGGTGAAGAAGGCTCCGGCTGTCAAACCGTCGACGAAGCAGGCAGGCTCTACCGGCAAATCCGACGATAAAAACAGGCCGGCAGCAGTCGAGAAGCCCGCCGAGCCGGACGATCTGAAACTGATTTCCGGTGTCGGACCGAAACTCGAAGGCGTGTTGAACGGGCTTGGGGTCTACACTTACAAACAAGTTGCCTCCTGGAAAAAGGCCGAGGCCGACTGGGTCGACAATTACCTGAAATTCAAGGGCCGCATAGAACGCGACGACTGGATTAAGCAGGCCAAGGCGCTCGCCAAGGGCGGAGCGCAAGAATATCTCCGCGTGTTTGGAAAGAAGCCGTAATGATTGCGATTGCGGGACATACGCTGCAAAGCGCATTCAGGGAGTTGCCGGTTTGCGCTCAGGTGAATGCTATGGCGGCACTCCTTGCTCTGGTGATTACCGGCACCGGAGCGATTTGGACGGGCGAACGCGGTTTTGTCCTACTGTTTGCTGCGGTGCTGTTCGTTTCGACTATCGGCGTCGGTCTGGAATTGGCGCGCCGGATGTGGCGAAAGCAATCTGTGCAAGAGATGAGAGGTGATGGTGATGCTTGCAGATAAAGACCGCATCTTCACCAATATCTACGGCCAGTACGACCGTTCGCTGAAGGGAGCGATGCGCCGTGGCCATTGGGACGGCACCAAGACGCTAATCGAGAAGGGTCGCGACTGGATCATCCAGGAGATGAAGGATTCCGGCCTGCGCGGGCGTGGCGGCGCCGGGTTCCCGACCGGGCTTAAATGGTCGTTCATGCCCAAACAGTCCGATCGCCCGTGCTACCTGGTCGTCAATGCGGATGAATCCGAGCCCGGCACCTGTAAAGACCGCGACATTCTGCGTCACGATCCGCACACGCTTGTCGAGGGTTGCGTTGTTGCCGGTTTCGCCATGGGCGCCAACGCGGCTTACATTTATGTTCGCGGCGAATTCATCCGTGAGCGTGAAGCGCTGCAGGCGGCAATTGACGAATGCTACGACGCCGGTTTGTTGGGCAAAAACAACAAGTGCGGCTGGGATTTTGATGTTTTCGTTCATCACGGCGCCGGTGCCTATATCTGCGGCGAGGAGACTGCACTTCTGGAAAGCCTGGAGGGCAAGAAGGGTCAGCCACGGCTGAAGCCGCCATTTCCCGCCAATGTCGGCCTCTACGGCTGCCCGACAACGGTCAACAATGTTGAATCGATCGCGGTCGCACCGACCATATTACGCCGCGGTGCAGGCTGGTTTGCCGGTTTCGGGCGTGAAAACAATCGTGGCACCAAACTGTTCTGCGTATCCGGTCATGTGAACACGCCGTGCACGGTCGAGGAGGCGATGTCGATCCCGTTCAGGGAACTGATCGACGTGCATTGCGGCGGCATCCGGGGCGGCTGGGACAATCTGCTCGCAGTCATCCCCGGTGGCTCGTCCGTACCCATGGTCCCTGCCGACCAAATCATTGATTGTCCGATGGATTTCGACGCGCTCAAGGATCTGAAATCCGGCCTTGGTACCGCGGCGGTGATTGTCATGGACAAGTCCACCGACATCGTCAAAGCCATCGCGCGGCTGGCCTATTTCTACAAGCACGAAAGTTGTGGCCAGTGCACGCCGTGCCGGGAAGGCACTGGCTGGATGTGGCGCGTCATGGAGCGGCTGGTCAAGGGCGAGGCGCGCAAGGAAGAGATTGACATGCTGCTTGACGTGACAAAGCAGGTAGAGGGCCACACGATTTGTGCGCTCGGCGATGCGGCAGCCTGGCCGATCCAGGGTCTGATCCGCCACTTCCGCCCGGAAATCGAGCGCCGCATCGACGAATTCACCCGCAACAGCCACCGCGCTGAACCGGCCATGGTGGCAGCGGAGTAGATGGCCTGATGATCCAACCGGCAGACCATCACCTGGCCGAGTTCAACTTTGGAACTCTGAAGCACGATTGGGAAGATCCGCGCGTGGCGGAGTTCGCGGACAATCTGCACCGGGTGAACCTGCTTGCCGAAAAATCGCCGGGATTTATCTGGCGCATGACTGATGAGGAAATGGAGAACGAGCAGCTCGATCCGCACGGCAGCTTCGACGGCAATCCGCGTACAGCATCCACATTATCGGTTTGGGAGAGCGTTGAGACGCTTGAGCACTTTGTTTGGAATACCGTTCACAAGCGCTTTTATGCCAAGCGTCGCGAATGGTTCGAGCCGGAGGGCAATTCAAACTTTGTAATGTGGTGGGTACCCGCCGGCCATCGGCCGTCAATCGCTGAAGCCGCCGAGCGTTTCCAGCATCTGCAGGCCCATGGCGACAGTGATCACGCCTTTGGATGGTCTCATCTGCCGCAGGTGATACTGTGGCGCGAGCGGCAGTGCGGGTAGGAGGCGGCGCATGGAGCAATTCTCAGACTATGGGCACGCAATCCTGTCGGTGGTGCTGTTTGCAGTTCTGGCGCAGGTGCTGAATGCAATGACCGGTATTCGCAAGGGTGCAAAAAAGATGATGCCTGGGCAAGGACATGAAGCAGACTACGACGATCAAGCCTACCGGATCGATCGCGCTTACATGAACGGTGTCGAGATTCTTGGCATTTTCGCCGTTGTGACCTTCGCGGCAATCCTCGCCGGTGCGAGCGCGTTTTGGGTCAACCTGTTTGCTTCGGTGGTTCTGGTTATCAGGCTGGTTTATACGTTCGCCTATTTCCGCAAGATCGGCGCACCTTACGGCGGATTGCGCACAAATCTCTCGATCATGAGTGCAGCCGCGATTGTGGCAATCGCAGTTTTGGCAGTCGTAGCGGTGTTTGGGTGAGGATATGACAGCGGCAAATCTCAGCAGGGACAAGCGGTAATGGCAGTCATAAAAGTCGACGGCAACGAGGTCGAGGTTCCCGATCACTATACGCTTCTGCAGGCGGCTGAAGCGGCTGGTGCGGAAGTGCCGCGTTTCTGTTTCCATGAGCGGTTGTCGATTGCCGGCAACTGCCGCATGTGCCTGGTCGAGGTGAAGGGCGGACCGCCCAAGCCGGCAGCTTCCTGCGCCATGGGTGTGCGCGATCTACGGCCCGGTCCCAATGGCGAGCCTCCGGAAGTGTTTACTAATACGCCGATGGTCAAGAAGGCCCGTGAAGGCGTGATGGAGTTCCTGCTGATCAACCATCCGCTCGATTGTCCGATCTGCGATCAAGGTGGCGAATGCGATTTGCAGGACCAGGCCATGGCGTTTGGGGTCGATGCTTCGCGCTACGCTGAAAACAAGCGCGCGGTGGAGGACAAATATATCGGCCCGCTGGTCAAGACGATCATGACCCGCTGCATCCACTGCACACGTTGTGTCCGGTTCACCACCGAGGTTGCCGGCATTTCCGAACTTGGGCTGCTGGGCCGTGGCGAAGATGCCGAAATCACCACCTATCTTGAAAGCGCGATGACCTCGGAACTGCAGGGCAATGTCATTGATCTGTGTCCGGTGGGTGCGCTGACCTCAAAACCTTACGCGTTTCAGGCGCGGCCCTGGGAGCTGAACAAGACGGAATCCATCGATGTGATGGACGCAGTCGGTTCGGCTATTCGGGTCGACACGCGCGGCCGTGAGGTCATGCGCGTCATGCCGAGGCTGAACGAGGCGGTGAACGAGGAATGGATTTCCGACAAGACGCGTTTTATCTGGGATGGATTGCGATCGCAGCGCCTCGACAAGCCCTATGTGCGCAAGGCAGGAAAACTGCAGTCGGCAAGCTGGCCCGAAGCGTTCGCTGCAGTCAAATCAGCGCTGGATGGCGTTTCAGGCGACCGCATCGGTGCGATTGCCGGCGATCTGGCAGCGGTCGAAGAGATGTATGCGCTCAAGCAGTTGATGGCGTCACTTGGTTCGGCCAATACTGATTGCCGCCAGGATGGCGCTGCGCTCGATCCGTCAAACGGCCGTGCCAGCTACATCTTCAATCCGACAATCGATGGCATTGAAGATGCCGACGCTCTGTTGATCGTCGGCGCCAATCCGCGTTTCGAGGCGTCGGTGCTGAACGCCCGCATTCGCAAGCGCTGGCGCATGGATAACTTCCCGGTTGGTGTCATCGGCGACGTAGGTGATTTGCGCTATGACTACGAACAACTTGGCGCCGGACCGGAAACGCTGAAGGAACTGGCGTCAGGCAAGGGCAAGTTCTTCGCAACGTTGAAGAAAGCTGAACGCCCCATGATCATCGTTGGTCAAGGTGCGTTGTCCAGATCCGACGGCAAAACGGTGCTGTCGCTTGCGGCGGAAGTTGCCAGGAAAGCCGGCGCGTTGACGGCTGACTGGAACGGTTTCGGCGTCCTTCACACCGCGGCGGCCCGCGTCGGCGGACTTGATATCGGTTTCGTGCCTTGTGAGGGCGGCAAGGATCTCTCGGCGATGCTCGGTGATACGGACGTGCTGTTCCTGCTTGGCGCCGATGAAATCGACATGAAGAAGACCGGTGATGCTTTCACCGTTTACATCGGAACCCATGGTGATGCAGGTGCGCATCGCGCCGATGTGATCCTTCCGGCTTCCACCTACACCGAAAAGTCGGGAACCTATGTCAATACTGAGGGTAGGGTGCAGATGACCAACCGAGCCGCGTTTGCGCCGGGAGAGGCCAAGGAAGACTGGGCCATCCTGCGCGCACTATCCGACGTGCTTGGTCACAAACTGCCCTTCGACTCACTCACCCAACTTCGTGCCAGTCTCTACGAACAGTATCCGCATCTGGCGCAAATCGACGAAATCGAGGCTGGTAAGACCGATGATATTGCGAAATTGGCCGGGACAAGCGGACGCACCGGCAAATCAGCATTTGCCTCTCCGGTCAAAGACTTCTATCTGACAAACCCGATCGCGCGCGCCTCCGCGGTAATGGCGGAATGCTCGCAACTCGCCGCCGGCGGGTTCAAACAGGCTGCGGAATAGGGACAGATATGGAACTCTTCTTTATCACCTATGTCTGGCCAGCGATCATCATCGTCGCGCAGTCGGTGTTGGTGCTGGTCGCGCTCCTTATCTTCACCGCCTTCATTCTCTGGTTCGATCGAAAGGTCTGGGCCGCCGTCATGTTGCGTCGCGGTCCGAACGTCGTCGGCCCCTGGGGGCTGCTGCAATCCTTTGCCGATTTCCTCAAATTCGTCGTCAAGGAACCGATCATCCCATCCGGCGCCAACAAGGGTGTGTTCATCCTGGCTCCGGTGGTTTCCGCCGTCCTCGCGCTGGCCGCATGGGCCGTAATACCGTTTGACGAAGGTTGGGCGGTTGCCAGCATCAATGTCGGTATTCTCTACGTCTTTGCCATCTCTTCGCTTGAGGTCTACGGCGTCATTATGGGCGGTTGGGCCTCCAACTCGAAATATCCGTTCCTCGGTGCGCTTCGCTCCGCGGCCCAGATGGTCTCCTACGAAGTCTCTATCGGTTTTGTCATCATCACGGTTTTGCTCTGTGTCGGCTCGCTGAACCTGTCCGATATAGTCCTGTCTCAACAGGACGGGCTTGGAACCCGCCTCGGCCTTCCCAATACGTTCCTGGATTGGCATTGGCTCGGCCTGTTCCCGATGTTCATCATCTTCTTTATCTCAGCCCTGGCCGAGACCAACCGACCACCCTTCGATCTGGTGGAGGCGGAGTCCGAGTTGGTCGCCGGCCACATGATTGAGTATTCGTCGACGCCTTATTTGCTGTTCATGCTGGGCGAGTACATCGCCATATTGCTGATGTGCGCGCTGACGACGATCCTGTTCCTGGGAGGATGGCTGCCGCCATTCGATTTTGCGCCGTTCACCTGGGTGCCCGGTGTTTTCTGGTTTGTTTTCAAATTGACCGCGGTGTTCTTCATGTTCTCCATGGTCAAGACCTTCGTGCCGCGCTACCGCTACGATCAGTTGATGCGCCTTGGCTGGAAAGTATTCCTGCCGATTTCGCTGTTCATGGTCGTCGCTACCGCCGCCGTGTTGAAGTTTACCGGATGGGTGGCGTGATGGCGGTCAAACTCATCGGAGCGGCAATCGGTCTGGTTTTGGCGGTCGTCGAGTTCGCCTTTCTGCAGCGCCTTTCGGAGCGGGTGGAATTGGCGGAAACACGAAAAGTGTTGCGCGTCGTCGGCCTTGTTCAGCTGTTGATCCTGCCGCTGATCGGCTGGTTCGTCGCGCCGCTGGTGATGGGAGACGCCTGATGAACCTGATCGCTCAAGCTGCCAAGTCGATGCTGCTGGCTGATTTCGCCGGCGCCTTTCTGCTTACCATGCGCCAGTTCTTCCGGCCCAAATACACGATCAACTATCCGCATGAAAAAGGACCGGTTTCGCCGCGATTCCGTGGCGAGCACGCTCTGCGCCGCTATCCCAATGGTGAGGAACGCTGTATTGCGTGCAAGCTGTGTGAGGCGATTTGCCCGGCGCAGGCGATCACCATCGAGGCAGGCCCGCGGCGCAATGACGGCACGCGCCGCACCGTTCGCTACGACATCGACATGGTCAAATGCATCTATTGCGGCTTCTGCCAGGAGGCATGTCCGGTTGATGCGATTGTTGAGGGACCAAATTTCGAATTCGCGACCGAGACGCGCGAGGAACTATACTACGACAAGGACAAGCTGCTCGCCAATGGCGACAGGTGGGAACGTGAGATCGCGGCCAACATCGCAATGGATGCGCCGTATCGCTGAGTGAGAATTGCCGGCAGGATTGGCGCCGGTGGGAAAGGAAATCGGGGGACCCGATGCTGACAGGATTAGAGGCGATATTCTTTTATCTGTTCGCCTTCATTGCGGTCGCCGCGGCCTTCATGGTCATTTCGGCGCGCAATCCGGTGCACTCCGTGCTGTACCTGATTCTGACCTTTTTCAACGCCGCAGCATTGTTCCTGCTGACCGGTGCGGAATTCCTCGCGATGATATTGCTCGTCGTTTACGTCGGTGCGGTAGCCGTGCTCTTCCTGTTCGTTGTGATGATGCTCGATGTCGACTTTGCCGAGTTGAAGAAGGGCGCGCTGCACTATGCGCCAATCGGCGCCTTGGTCGGCATTGTGCTGGCCGCCGAACTGGTCATCGTGGTGGGCGGATATGTCTTTTCGCCGGAGCTTGCGCAAACGGTCGCCAAGCCGACACCTGACATTGCCGAGCGGCATAACACAGCGGCTCTCGGCGACATTCTCTATACCGACTACATCCACTTCTTCCAGATTGCCGGCATGGTGCTGTTGGTGGCCATGATCGGCGCAATCGTCTTGACGTTGCGCCACAAGGAGAACGTCAAGCGCCAGTCGATTCCCGCGCAGGTAGCTCGTACGCCTGAGACGGCTATCGAAATAAAAAAAGTCGAGTCAGGAAAGGGGATTTAAAGATGACTGTTGGTATCTCCCATTTCCTCACGCTTTCAGCCGTTCTGTTCACGCTCGGCGTGTTCGGCATTTTCCTGAACAAGAAAAACGTCATCATCATCTTGATGTCGGTTGAACTGATCCTGCTGGCAGTCAACATCAATTTCGTTGCGTTCTCTGCCGTGCTTGGTGACCTGGTCGGGCAGGTTTTCGCACTATTCGTACTGACCGTTGCCGCTGCCGAAGCGGCCATCGGTCTTGCAATTCTCGTTGTCTTCTTCCGCAACCGTGGTTCGATTGCCGTTGAAGATGTCAACATGATGAAGGGGTAGGGGACACTTCATGTATCACGCCATTGTCTTCCTGCCCCTGATTGGCTTCCTGATTGCCGGCCTCGGCGGCAAATCGATTGGTGCCAAAGGCTGCGAATACATCACCTCCGGCTTGCTGGTGGTTTCGGCAATCCTGTCGTGGGTAGCTTTCTTCTCCGTCGGTTTCAGCGATCAGGCCGGCGCGCAATCGATTCCCGTTTTGCGCTTTATCAATTCAGGCGGACTTGAGGTCGATTGGGCGTTCCGCATCGATACGCTGACCGTGGTGATGCTGGTCGTCGTCAATACCGTCTCGGCATTGGTGCATATCTACTCGATTGGCTACATGCACAACGACCCGCACCGGCCGCGTTTCTTTGCCTATCTGTCTTTCTTCACATTTGCCATGCTGATGCTGGTGACATCGGACAATCTGATCCAGATGTTCTTTGGCTGGGAAGGTGTGGGCGTTGCTTCCTATCTGCTGATTGGATTCTGGTTCAAGAAGCCGAGCGCCAACGCTGCGGCCATCAAGGCATTCATCGTCAACCGTGTCGGCGATTTTGGCTTTGCGATGGGCATTTTTGGTGTGTTCGTGCTCTTCGGGTCTGTCAATCTCGGAACCGTGTTCGCCAATGCGGCGACCTACCTGCCTCAGCCCGGTCAGGCGGTCGTCGAGGGCGAGGTGGTGCTGAATTTCCTTGGATATGAGCTTGGCCGTGAAACTGCGCTGACCATTGTCTGCCTGTTGTTGTTCATGGGCGCGATGGGCAAATCGGCGCAGTTCCTGCTTCACACCTGGCTGCCGGATGCCATGGAGGGCCCGACCCCGGTCTCCGCCCTTATCCACGCGGCGACCATGGTCACCGCCGGCGTCTTTATGGTCGCCCGCTTGTCACCGCTGTTCGAACTGTCGCACACGGCATTGACAGTCGTGGTAATCGTCGGAGCGACAACCGCATTCTTTGCTGCGACTGTGGGATTGGTCCAGAACGACATCAAGCGGGTGATCGCCTATTCGACCTGCTCGCAGCTCGGCTACATGTTTGTTGCTTTGGGTGTCGGCGCGTACGGCGCGGCGATCTTTCACCTGTTTACACACGCCTTTTTCAAGGCGCTGCTGTTCCTTGGATCCGGTTCGGTAATCCACGCTGTTTCCGATGAGCAGGACATGCGCAAGATGGGTGGATTGCGCACCCTGATACCGACCACTTACTGGATGATGGTCATCGGCACGGTTGCACTGACAGGTGTCGGCATTCCGGGCACGATCATCGGTACCGCCGGGTTCTTCTCGAAAGACTTCATCATCGAGAGTGCGTTTGCTTCGCACAATCCTGCTGCGACCTATGCCTTTGGACTGCTGGTTGTCGCTGCGTGTTTCACCAGCTTCTACTCATGGCGCCTGATCTTCATGACCTTCCACGGCAAGCCGCGCGCTTCCGCCGACGTCATGCACCATGTGCATGAATCGCCCCAGGTCATGCTGGTGCCGCTTTATATTCTCGCTGCTGGAGCACTCTTCGCTGGCATCCTCTTCCAGGACGTGTTCTTCGGTCATGAATATGCGCATTTCTGGAAAGAATCCCTGTTTACGCTTCCTGACAACCACATATTGGAAGAGTTCCACCATGTTCCGTTCCTGGTGAAGCTGAGCCCGTTCGTTGCCATGCTGTTGGGACTGCTGGTCGCCTGGCACTTCTACATTCGCTCACCAGAGTCACCAAAGCGGCTCGCTGAGCAGCATGACGGTCTCTACAAGTTCCTTTTGAACAAGTGGTACTTCGACGAACTGTATGACTTCCTTTTCGTCAATCCGGCCAAGCGGCTGGGCCACTTCCTGTGGAAGCGCGGAGATGGTTGGCTGATCGACGGCTTTGGGCCTGACGGTGTCTCGGCCCGCGTGCTCGACATGACACAACGTGTGGTCCGCCTTCAGACCGGATACCTGTACCACTATGCCTTCGCCATGCTGATCGGTGTTGCCGCACTCGTCACCTGGATGATGCTCGGGAGCGCTTTCTGATGACGGGTTGGCCAATTCTATCGACGGTCACGTTTCTGCCGCTTGTCGGCGCGTTTCTGATCCTGTTGATCCGCGATGACAGTGAGATCACGCGCAAGAACATTCGTCATGTCGCGCTGCTGACAACGGTTTTCACCTTCGTATTGTCGCTGTTTATCTGGATCGATTTCGATAATTCCGTACCCGGGTTCCAGATGCTCGAAACCTATGAATGGCTGGATTCGGGCATCTCCTACCGAATGGGCGTCGATGGCATTTCCATGCTGTTTGTCATCCTGACAACCTTCCTGATGCCGCTCTGCATCCTGGCCTCGTGGCAGGCAATCGAGCACCGCGTCAAGGAATACATGATCGCCTTCCTGATCCTTGAAACACTGATGATCGGCGTCTTCTGCGCGCTCGATATCGTGCTGTTCTACGTGTTCTTCGAAGCAGGCCTGATCCCGATGTTCATCATCATTGGTGTTTGGGGCGGTAAGCGGCGGGTCTATGCATCGTTCAAGTTCTTCCTTTATACGCTGCTTGGCTCGGTGCTGATGCTGATCGCCATCATGGCGATGTTCTGGCAGGGGGCTCAAAACGGCATGGCAAGCCCTACCAGCATCCCCGACCTGATCAGTTCTGTTGCCTCTGATCCTGATTTCTTCCCGGTTGAAATGCAGTGGTGGCTGTGGCTGGCCTTTTTCGCTTCATTCGCCGTCAAGATGCCGATGTGGCCAGTGCACACCTGGCTTCCCGATGCGCATGTCGAAGCGCCGACGGCAGGCTCGGTCATCCTGGCCGGCATTTTGCTGAAAATGGGCGGCTACGGTTTCCTGCGCTTCTCACTTCCCATGTTCCCGTTGGCGTCCGCTGATTTCGCCCCGTTCATCTTCGTGCTCTCCATCGTGGCGATCATCTACACGTCGCTGGTCGCACTGATGCAGGAGGACATGAAGAAACTGATTGCCTATTCGTCGGTTGCCCATATGGGTTACGTGACCATGGGCATCTTTGCCATGAACATGCAGGGCATCCAGGGCGGCATCTTTCAGATGCTGTCACACGGGCTCGTCTCGGGCGCGCTCTTCCTGTGTGTCGGTGTGGTGTATGACCGCATGCATACGCGCGAAATTGCCGCCTATGGCGGGCTGGTCAACAACATGCCGAAATACGCCGTTGTGTTCATGATCTTCACCATGGCCAATGTCGGGCTTCCGGGCACTTCCGGCTTTGTCGGCGAGTTTTTGACGTTGATGGGCGTTTTCCGCGTGAACACCTGGGTTGCGCTGTTCGCGACAACCGGGGTGATCCTGTCGGCAGGCTACGCACTGTGGCTTTATCGCAAGGTGATTTTCGGCGCGCTTGAAAAGGAGAGCCTGAAGCAGCTGCTCGATCTCAGCCCGCGCGAAAAAGCAGTGATCTATCCGCTTGTGGTTCTGACCATCTTCTTCGGCCTCTACCCGGCCCCGGTATTTGATGCCACCGAGGCCTCGGTCAACGCGCTGGTCATTCAGGTCAACTCCGCCGCTGAAACGATGGCGGCTTCACTCAACGTGGCGCAATAGGCGGGAATGAATTCATGACAGCGGAACTCAGCCACAGCCTTACACTTGCCACACCGGAGCTCATCCTGGCCGTCGGTTCGATGGTTCTATTGATGATCGGGGTCTATTCCAATGATCGGGCCAATTCGACCGTCACCGGCTTGTCTGTAGCGCTTTTGATAGCGGCCGGTGCGTGGATGATCGTCTTCGCACAGGACGGCTCCGCATTCGCGGGCTCCTTTGTTGTCGATTCTTTTGCCCGCTTCATGAAGATCCTGACACTGATCGGATCCGTTGTGACCATGGTCATGTCAGTCGGTTTCGCAAAAGCCGAGAAGTTCGACAAGTTTGAGTTTCCAATCCTGATTGTGCTGGCGACGCTTGGCATGATGTTGATGATCTCGGCCAACGACATGATCGCGCTCTATCTGGGCCTGGAACTGCAGTCGCTATCGCTCTACGTCATCGCCGCGATCAACCGCGACAGTGCGCGGTCAACCGAAGCGGGATTGAAATATTTCGTCCTCGGCGCCCTGTCTTCGGGCATGCTGCTCTACGGCATGTCGCTGATCTATGGCTATACGGGCCACACCGGATTTGCGCAGATCGCTGCGGTGGTCGGAGAAGGTGAGCGCCAGCTTGGCCTCGTTTTTGGTCTCGTTTTCGTGCTTGCCGGTCTGGCATTCAAGATTTCAGCGGTTCCGTTCCACATGTGGACCCCCGATGTCTATGAGGGCGCACCAACGCCGGTAACTGCGTTCTTCGCCGCCGCGCCGAAAATGGCAGCGATGGCATTGATCGTTCGCGTAACGGTCGGCGCATTCGAGCCGGTTTCGGCAGACTGGCAGCAAATTATCACCTTCATCGCAATCGCATCGATGGTTCTGGGCGCGTTTGCGGCGATCGGGCAGACCAATATCAAGCGGCTGATGGCCTATTCATCGATCGCGCATATGGGTTTTGCGCTGGTCGGATTGGCAGCCAACACGTCCGAAGGAATTCGCGGTGTAGCCATCTACATGCTGATCTATCTGGTCATGACGCTCGGTACATTCGCATTCATTCTGGCGATGCGGCGCAAGGATGGGAACGTCGAGTCTATTGATGACTTGTCGGGAACGGCCGCTTCCAATCCGCTGATGGCCACGGTCCTGACCATTTTGATGTTCTCCCTTGCCGGCATTCCGCCGCTGGCCGGTTTTTGGGGCAAATGGTATGTCTTTTTTGCCGCTGTGAACGCGGGTCTTTATCCGCTGGCGATCATCGGTGTCCTCGCTTCCGTGGTCGGCGCCTATTACTATCTGCGCATCATCAAGATCATGTGGTTCGACGAGCCGGTCGGTGAATTCGTGCCCATGGCAGGTGAGTTGCGGCTCGTGCTTGGCTTGTCCGGTGCGTTTGTTCTGTTCTACGTGCTGTTTGGCGGTCCGGTGATCGAACTTGCCGAAGCCGCGGCAGCGACATTCGCCCTGTAAGCGGTTTGGGCGCCCTTCCGCAGCCAATTCCAAACCTTCCCGGCTGGCGGCGTTTGGCGCTCGCTGATGTGGGTTCCACAAACACCGAAGCATTGCGATTGGCCGCCGGTGGCGATCCCGGCAATCTTTGGGTTACTGCTGATCGTCAGCTTCAGGGCAAGGGCCGAAATGGCCGGACCTGGATATCAGAGGCGGGAAATCTCTATGCGTCGCTGCTGCTGATCGACCCGGCGACAAGAACCGCGTTGGCAAATTTGCCATTGGTCGCTGCTCTTGCAGTTTACGAGACGTTGAAACCGTATTTCGCAAAGACGCCCTACGCACTGGCAATCAAATGGCCCAACGACATCCTGGTGGACCGGCAGAAGATCAACGGCATTTTGCTGGAGAGTGCTGGATTGAGCGATGGACATCTGGCGGTGGTGATCGGCTGTGGCATCAATTGCGTACATCACCCCGATAACCCGCTCTATCCGGCAACCGATTTGGCAGCTTGCGGTGTAAGTGTCGACCCTGTGACCTTGTTCGATCAATTGTCGGATGCGTTTGCCAAACACCTTTCATTGTGGAATCGGGGGGCGGGATTTCACATAATCCGGGAAAGATGGCTGATGGCGGCTGGGGGAATTGGCCGGCAGGTGACCGTCAATAACGGCGATTTCTCGATTACCGGGATGTTTGAGGAAATTGATCACGACGGATATCTCTGCCTGAAACTTGACGATGGTTCGCGTCAAAAGATTTCGGCAGGTGATCTGTTTTTTGACCGTGAGGAAAAATGATGGCCGGAAAGAGCGACGAACTGGTGTTTTTGCCACTTGGCGGGGTTGGCGAAATCGGGATGAACTTCGCGCTTTACGGTTTTGGTCCCGCCAAAGCGCGTGAATGGATCGTCGTGGATTGCGGTGTCACTTTCCCCGGTCCCGATCTACCGGGCGCCGATTTGGTTTTGCCCAATATTGATTTTATCGCAGGCGAACGAGACCGTTTGCGTGGCATTGTCATCACCCATGCCCACGAAGATCACTACGGCGCTTTGCTGGCTTTGTGGCCGATGTTGCAGGCTCCGGTATGGGCAACTCCATTCACCGCCGGCCTTCTGGAGGCCAAACGCGGTGGGGGAGACGATGGCGATGCGAGTATTCCTGTAACGATCTACAGGGCAGGGGAGACGTTTCAGATCGGACCGTTTTCGATTGAGGCGGTTTCGGTTACGCATTCTATTCCTGAGCCCGTGTCACTGGCGATGACTTCGCCTGCTGGTACAGTGATCCACACTGGTGACTGGAAGATCGACCCGGCTCCCTCGCTCGGTCAGCCGACCGACGAAGAGCGATTCAGGGCGCTCGGACGCGACGGCGTTCTGGCGCTTGTCTGCGATTCCACCAATGCCATGCGTGAAGGAACTTCGCCGTCGGAAGAAGAAGTCGGCGCTTCGCTCAGGCAAATCATCGAAGATGCGCCGGGAAGGGTGGCGATCACGACGTTTTCTTCCAATGTCGGGCGAATCCGCTCAATCGCCGAAGCTGCATACGATGCCGGACGAAAAGTGCTCATTCTTGGCCGCTCATTGAAGCGCGTTATCGATGTCGCCGACGAACTCGGCTACATGCAGGGCATCCCGGAGTTTCTGTCGGAGGAGGACTTTCAGTACCTTCCCCGCGACGAGGCTGTCATTATCTGTACGGGAAGCCAGGGGGAATCCCGCGCAGCGCTGGCCAAACTTGCCCGCGACGAGTTGCGCAACATTTCGCTCGGTGCCGGCGACACGGTCATCTATTCGTCCCGTGTCATTCCGGGAAACGAAAAGCCGATCCTTGAAATCAAGAACCAGTTGATCGAGCGGGGAATCCGCATCATCGAAGATGGAGATGCACTGGTTCATGTCTCCGGTCATCCGCGCAAGAACGAACTTGAACAGATGTATGATTGGGTCAAGCCCGAAGTGTCTGTGCCTGTCCATGGCGAGGCGGCCCATCTGGTCGCCCATGGCTCACTGGCCTCGCAGGTGGGCGTGCCTCAGGTAGCCCAGGTTCGAAATGGTGACATACTCCGGCTGTCTCCCGGTCCGGCGGAGATTGTCGGACAGGTGGAAAATGGCCGTGTTTTCAAGGACGGTCGTCTTATTGGTACCTATGACAAGGTTGGCATTCGTGAGCGCAAAAAACTGTCTTACGTCGGCCATGTGGCGGTGAATGTGGTTCTGGACGACCGTTTCGAATTGGCAGGCGATCCTGATCTGGTCTCGATCGGTGTTCCGGATGAAGACGCCAGAGGAGCCGACATGGACGAAATACTACTCGGCGCAGCGATTGGTGCCATTGAAAGCATTCCCCGGGTAAGGCGAAAGGACCTCGACAAGGTCGCTGAATCCGCTCGTCGCGCCGTGCGCGCCGCAGCACGGGATTCGTGGGGCAAGAAACCAGTCGTGACGGTATTCGTTACCCAGTAGACGGGAGAATTGATCGATGCTCGGACGCTTGAATCATGTGGCCATCGCGGTGCCGGACCTGGCTGCTGCTTCGGCGATTTACCGCGATACGCTTGGTGCGAATGTGACCGAGCCGCAGGCGCTTCCGGAACACGGCGTCACGGTCGTGTTCATCGATACCGGTAACACCAAGATAGAACTGCTTGAGCCGCTCGGAGATGATTCGCCGATCGCCGCTTTTCTCACCAAGAATCCGTCCGGTGGCATGCATCACGTTTGTTATGAAGTCGATGATATTCTTGTAGCAAGGGATCGCCTGACGGAGAGGGGGGCACGGGTTCTCGGCGATGGTAATCCCAAGACAGGCGCCCACGGAAAGCCTGTTTTGTTCCTGCATCCAAAGGATTTTGCCGGAACACTTGTTGAGCTTGAGGAAGTCTGACCGCAAATGAACTGGGTGTTGGTCGCCGCCGTTTTTTTTGTCGTCTGGTGGGTGCTGCTTTTTGCAGTGCTCCCCTTCTCCCTTCGCACACAGGAGGAGGATGATGACGTCACGTTGGGAACCGTGAAAAGCGCTCCGCGTGGCCCCCATGTGCTGCGCGCCATGCTGCGCACGACCATTGTGACATTGGCACTGTTCGCGGTTTGGTTCGTTGCGGTGGAATATATGGGCTTGGGCCTTCAATCCATTCCGCGCATTGTGCCGGATTTTGGCGAGCAGTAGCGCAAAAAAAATGCAAGGCATGTGCCTTGCAATTTACGCGTCCCGATCAGTGTTCCGGTTACCCGGCGGCTGCGTGTTACCGCGCCTAGATCGCATCCTCCCAAGACATTGACCGCGTGAGGCCGACGTTTCCGGCGGCTCTTGTTATGATTGCGAATTTTCTAAACCAATCGGGGTTCGGTGTCATCAAAAAAGTTGAATTGTGACTATAGACGCCGCAAGCGAGGTGTTTGCGAGAACTGCGCCATTTGAGCGGCTTTGCAATCGGCCACGAAATGGCTATGAAGCGACAGTAACAAAAAATCCATGTTGGTCGCTGATTCAGACCGCGTCTTCCGATAGTTCACTGAAGGTTCCACATGCGTCTGTCGCGCTACTTCTTGCCCATACTGAAAGAAAATCCCCGCGAGGCGGAGATCGTCTCACATCGCTTGATGTTGCGAGCAGGCATGATCAAGCAACAGGCTGCCGGAAGCTTCTCCCTGTTGCCGCTGGGATTGCGCGTGCTTGAAAAAATCAATCGCATCATTCGCGAAGAACAAAATCGCGCCGGTGCAGTCGAGATTTTGATGCCGACAATTCAATCCGCTGACCTGTGGCGTGAGAGCGGACGTTATGACGATTACGGTAAAGAGATGCTGCGCATCAAGGATCGCCACGACCGCGACATGCTCTTCGGTCCCACCAATGAGGAAATGGTCACCGACATATTCCGCTCTTACGTGAAATCCTACAAAGATCTGCCACTCAACCTTTACCACATTCAGTGGAAGTTCCGTGACGAGGTCAGACCGAGATTTGGCGTGATGCGCGGGCGGGAATTCCTGATGAAGGATGCCTACTCCTTCGACCTTGATTACGAAGGCGCCAAGGCTGCTTATAACCGCATGTTCATCTCGTACTTGCGTACATTTCAGCGTGTCGGATTGCAGGCCATTCCGATGCGGGCCGAAACCGGGCCGATTGGCGGCGATTTAAGCCACGAATTCATCATCCTGGCTGACACTGGCGAGAGCGAAGTATTCTGCCATCGCAACTATCTTGGATTGGAGGTTCCCGGCGCCGACACCGATTTCTTTGACAATGACCACATCGAGAATATCGTCAAAACCTGGACCACGCCTTACGCCGCAACTGACGACATGCACGACGATTCGGCTTGGGCAAATATTGCAGAAGCGGATCGCCTGGCTGCCCGTGGCATCGAAGTCGGCCATATCTTCCACTTCGGCACCAAATATTCCGAGCCGATGGGAGCGACGGTGCAGGGGCCGGACGGCAAGCAAAATGCCGTTTCGATGGGCTCTTATGGAATTGGCCCAACCCGCCTGATGGCTGCCATCATTGAGGCGTCTCATGATGAGAACGGCATCATTTGGCCGGGCGCTGTAACGCCATTTGATGCGATTGTGATCAACATGAAACCGGGTGACGCTGATTGCGACAAAATGAGTGGAAGCCTGGAAGCATCGCTGGAATCGAAAGGCTACGACGTATTGGTCGACGACACTGATCAGCGCGCCGGTGGCAAGTTTGCTACAGCCGATCTGATTGGCGTTCCGTGGCAAATTATTGTCGGACCGCGAGGTGTCGCTGCCGGTGAAGTGGAAGTTAAAAACAGACGTACCGGTGAACGCGTGTCAGTCGCGCCAGCGGAGGTCATAACCGCGATGAATGCTGCCGCATGAGTGTTACCGCACCGATGAATGGCAGCGCCAAGCCCTTCGGGGCATTCGAGCGTATGGTCGCATGGCGTTACTTGCGTTCGCGGCGAAAGGAGACGGTGATCTCGGTCATCGCGTCGATTTCATTCATCGGCATCATGCTTGGAGTAGCCACGCTTATCATCGTCATGGCGGTGATGAACGGATTTCGCGCAGAACTCCTGTCGCGTATTCTTGGCATCAACGGGCATTTGATCGTGCAGCCCATCGACAGCCCCCTGCACGATTACGACGAACTGACCACACGATTTGAGGATGTCGAAGGTGTCCGTTTCGCCATTCCGATCGTAGAGGGGCAGACCTTGGCGTCGGGCAATATCGGCGCCGGCACTGGCGCGCTTGTTCGTGGCGTTCGTCAAAGCGATGTCCCCAAACTCGAACTCGTCGCAAACAGCGTCAGGCAGGGAACGTTTGACAATTTTGATGCCGCCGAAGGCGTGGCAATCGGCACCCGAATGGCCGACAATCTCGGCATTGCGCTTGGTGATTTCCTCACTCTGATTTCGCCAGATGGGGATATCACCCCACTTGGCACCACACCGCGCGTAAAGGCCTATCCCGTGGTGGCGATTTTCGAAGTCGGCATGTCAGAATATGACGCCAGCATTGTGTTCCTGCCGCTCACCGAAGCGCAGCTCTATTTCAATTCCGAGGGGATTGTTCAATCAATCGAAATATTTGCTGATGATCCGGACGCTGTTGACGAACTCAGAACGCCAATTGAGGAAGCGGCAGCCCGGCAGGTGTTGTTGACCGATTGGAGGCAACGCAATCGGACATTCTTTTCAGCCCTGCAGGTCGAGCGCAATGTCATGTTCATGATCCTGACGCTGATCGTGCTGGTCGCTGCCCTCAACATCATTTCCGGTCTGATCATGCTGGTTAAGGACAAAGGCCACGACATTGCGATTTTGCGTACGATGGGTGTGACCCGTGGTTCGATCCTGCGCATTTTTCTGATGACCGGTGCTGCTATTGGCGTGGTTGGCACGCTCGCGGGCGTCGTTCTGGGAATCATCGTCTGCTTGAATGTGGAATCGATCCGTCAGTTTTTCTCCTGGCTCTCCGGAACAACGCTGTTTAACCCGGAGCTATATTTTCTCAGTCAGCTACCGGCAAAAATGGACCCGGGTGAAACCCTGACCGTCATCGCCATGGCCATCATCCTTTCGTTCATTGCTACCTTGTTTCCCGCCTGGCGCGCCGCCAAGCTCGATCCCGTCGAAGCACTGAGGTATGAGTGATGGCAGGTGAGGCCATACTCGAACTGCAAGGTGTTGGGCGGCAATACGAGCAGGGCTCGCGCACGCTGAACATTCTCGATGGTGCGGATTTCGTGTTGAAGCAGGGGGAGATGGTAGCGCTTGTTGCGCCTTCGGGTGCGGGCAAGTCGACACTGTTGCACATAGCCGGGTTGCTGGAACGGCCGAATGCTGGTGATGTGTTGATTGCTGGCGAAAGCTGCGGCCGGTTGAATGATGATCAACGCACGGCCAGACGCCGCAACGATATCGGCTTTGTATATCAATTCCATCATCTATTGCCGGAGTTTTCTGCGCTGGAAAACGTCATGGTGCCGCAACTTGTCCATGGGTTGACCAAACAGGCGGCGGCTGAGCGGGCAGGGCAGCTGCTCGACTACATGAAAATCGGCGAACGCGCCGACCATCGCCCGTCCGAACTGTCCGGCGGAGAACAGCAGCGTGTGGCGATTGCGCGCGCGGTTGCCAACGCACCACAAATCTTGCTCGCCGACGAGCCAACGGGCAATCTTGATCCGCAAACCTCTTCATATGTGTTTGACGCATTGGAGGCGCTGGTTCGCCAGTCGGGTCTTGCGACTTTGATAGCAACGCACAACCATGCATTGGCTGAACGCATGGATCGCCGGATCACGCTAAAGAACTCGAAAATCGCCGACTATCAGCTCGACTGAGGATCACCGCTTCGGAGAAGCGCCCCCGATCAACCCGGTCACCTCATCGGCGGCATCCTTGACCTTCGAACCGATCGCATCAAGGTCTTCGTCTGGGAAGCGCACAGTCGGTCCCGAAACCGAAATTCCCGCGACCGGTTCGCCATAGGCGTTGTAAATGGTAGCTGCGACGCAACGCATGCCAAGATACCGCTCTTCGTTGTCGAGCGACCACCCCCGGTCGCGAATGGCTGCCAGATCAGCATTGAGCGCTTCGGCCGACGAAAGTGTTTTCGGCGTATGCGGCTCCAATTTCGATTGGCTGATGATGGTGCCGGCTTTTTCCGCTTGCATGCTGGCCAGCAGGGCCTTGCCAATGCCTGATGAATGCAACGGACCGCGCGTGCCGGGCCTGAAAAAAGCGCGGATCGGATTATGCGCTTCCACCTGCGCGATGAACACGACATCACCGGCGTCGGCAATCGCCAGATTTGCTGTCTCCCCGGTCTCCTCCATCAACCGTCGCATGGTTTTCACCGCCGCTTCGACGAGGTTTGAGCGAATCAAATAGGCACTACCGGCGCGGAATGCCTCAATTCCGATCGACCATTGCTGGGTCGTGTCGTCGAGCTCGGCAAACCCCTGATCCTGAAGCGTGGTCAGGATACGGTGTGTGGATGAAGGCGGCATGTCGATGCGCTCCGCCAATTCGCTGAGTGTCACGGCGCCGCTGCCGGCCAGTTCCTTCATAACCGTCAGGCCCTTGTCCAAGGCTCTGATTGTGCTTGGCTGCGGCGGGTGGAACAGAGATTTCGGCCGCCCGCGTGCCCTCTTTGGAGGCGATCCCATTTGGATATTTCCCTATTGCCCTTGCTCAAAACAAATTTTTATCGGTCCGATTTTCCCAAAATCCGGGGAAAATAAAATCGCATAAGTTCAATATGTTATCACGATAAACTCGAAAATGGAAAATCTTTTCAGAAAAATTGCAAAAATAGCCAATCAGTGTAGGATTTTCTCTAATTCCAAATCCGGAGAAGTTGCCATGACCGGCCAGAACCCAGTTTTCATTCCCGGGCCGACCAATATACCCGATCGCCTGCGCCATGCCATGAACACGCAGACAATGGATCATCGCGCGCCCGATTTCGTCGATTTTTTCGAGCCTCTGTTCAACGACCTGAAAAAGGTCTTCAAGACCGAAACCGGCGTCGTCATTACATTTCCCTCCAGCGGAACCGGTGGTTGGGAAGCGTCGATCACCAACACGCTTTCACCGGGCGACAAGGTGTTGGTCGCGCGCTTCGGGATGTTCTCCCATCGCTGGATTGACCTGTGTCAGCGCCATCGCCTGGATGTCGAGGTCATCGAATGCGAGTGGGGAACCGGTGCTCCCGCAGACATATACGCGGAGCGCCTTGCCGCCGACAAAAACCAGGAAATCAAGGCAGTACTCGTGACCCACAACGAGACTGCGACTGGCGTTAAAAGCGATATAGCGGCAGTGCGCCGGGCCATGGATGCCTGCAACCATCCGGCCATGCTCTATGTCGATTGCGTCTCTTCGCTTGCCTCGATGGACTTTCGCATGGACGAGTGGGGCGTTGATCTCGCCGTTTCAGGATCGCAAAAGGGTTTCATGCTATCGACCGGCATGGCCATTGTTGGCGTAAGCCAAAAGGCGCTGAAAGCCACCGAGACCGCCGAATGCCCACGCTGTTTTTTCGATTTCCGCGACATGCTCGCGGCCAACGCCAAGGGTGGCTATCCGTATACGCCGCCTATTCAGCTGATGCACGGCCTGCGCGAAAGCCTCGACATGCTGACCGAAGAGGGCCTCGACAACGTGTTTGCCCGTCATCACCGTATCGCGGAAGGTATTCGCCGCGGTATATCTGCCTGGGGGTTGAAGCTCTGTGCCCGTTCGCCGGAACTTTATTCGGACACGGTAAGCGCTATCTATGTTCCGGAAGGATTTGACAGTGATGTGCTGACAAATCTCGCTTACGACAAATATGGCGTTTCCTTTGGTGTCGGACTGGGCCAGATGGCCGGCAAGGCCTTTCGCATCGGCCATTTAGGTTCTTTGACGGATGTCATGGCGTTGTCGGGACTGGCTACGATTGAGATGGCCATGAAGGATTTGAACTATCCAATCGAACTGGGACAGGGTGTTTCTGCCGCTCAGGACTACTATCGTGTTTCCGGTGAAATCGCCAATGCAAAAGCAGCTTGAGACCGGAATGACGGACATGATAATCCCGACCTATGACGACATGCTGGCCGCTCATGAACGCATCCAGCCACACATCCGTCGCACGCCAGTCCGCACTTCGGATTATCTGAACGATCTGACCGGTGCGCAGCTGTTCTTCAAATGCGAGAATTTTCAGGAACCGGGCGCCTTCAAGGTGCGTGGCGCCTCCAATGCCGTCTTCGGACTTGACGATGAGCAGGCAAAAAAGGGCGTTGCAACGCATTCGTCGGGCAATCACGCTTCGTGTCTCTCTTACGCAGCCATGCTTCGCGGTGTTCCGTGCAATGTGGTTATGCCGCGCACCGCACCGCAGGCCAAGAAGGATACGGTGCGTCGTTATGGTGGAAATATCACCGAGTGCGAGCCGTCAACGAGTTCGCGCGAAGAGACCTTTGCCAAAGTGCAGGCCGAGACCGGTGGCGATTTTGTCCACCCCTACAACGACCCCCGCGTAATCGCCGGGCAGGGCACATGCTCCAGAGAGCTCGTGGAACAGACTGACGGGCTCGACATGGTTGTCGCTCCAATTGGCGGCGGCGGCATGATTTCGGGTACCTGTTTGACGTTGTCGACGCTGGCGCCTGAAACGAAGGTAATTGCGGCAGAGCCCGAACAGGCGGACGATGCTTATCGCAGCTTCAAGGCCGGATACATCATCGCCGATGATGCACCCAAGACCATCGCCGACGGTTTGCTGGTCCCACTCAAGGACCTGACCTGGCACTTTGTTTCAAATCATGTTTCGGAGATTTACACGGCATCGGACCCGGAAATTATTGATGCCATGAAACTGACGTGGAAACATCTGCGGGTGGTCATGGAGCCATCATCCGCCGTACCATTGGCGACAATTCTGAAAAACAAAGACGCCTTCCGCGGCAAGCGGGTCGGCGTGATCATTACCGGTGGTAATGTCGATCTCGACAAGCTGCCGTGGATGTAATTTCGAGACCAAGGAGAGAAAAATGAACGCACCAGTCAATTTCAGCGGCCTCGAAGTCGGGTATGACGTTCCGGCCGTCCCGGGCATGGACGAAAAAGACATCCAAACCCCATGCTTGGTTCTCGACCTTGATGCGCTGGAACGCAACATCAAGAAGATGGGCGATTATGCCAAGGCGCACGGCATGCGCCACCGTGTGCACGGCAAAATGCACAAATCGGTAGATGTCGCGAAACTTCAGGAACGTCTTGGCGGTGCCGTCGGCGTCTGCTGCCAAAAGGTTTCCGAAGCAGAGGTATTTGCCCGTGGAGGCATCAAGGATGTGCTGGTATCGAACCAGGTTCGTGACCCGATGAAAATTGACCGGCTGGCACAATTACCAAAGTTGGGCGCCCGCACCATCGTTTGCGTTGACGACATCAACAACATCGCGGACCTGTCTGCAGCGGTCCAAAAACATGGCACCGAACTGGAAGTTTTCGTTGAAATCGACTGCGGCGCCGGACGTTGCGGCGTGACGACGACCGAGGATGTTGTCGCCATAGCCAATGCGGCAGATGCCGCGCCGGGACTGAAATTTACCGGCATTCAGGCCTATCAGGGCGCAATGCAACACCTCGATAGCTACGAAGATCGCAAAGCCAAACTCGATATCGCCATCGCCATGGTCCAGGATGCGGTAGATGGCCTGAAAGCGGCTGGGCTAGAGCCGGAACTTGTTTCCGGCGGCGGCACCGGCAGCTACTATTTTGAGACCGGTTCGGGGGTTTACAACGAGCTGCAATGCGGTTCCTACGCCTTCATGGATGCAGACTACGGGCGAATTCTGGACAAGGACGGCAATCGTATCGACCAGGGTGAATGGGAAAACGCTTTCTTTATTCTGACGTCAGTCATGAGCCACGCAAAGGACGACAAGGCCATCTGCGATGCCGGTCTGAAAGCGCAGTCAGTCGATTCCGGATTGCCATTCATCTATGGCCGCGATGACGTCGAATACATCAAGTGTTCCGACGAACACGGTGTGATATCCGATCCTGATGGCAATCTGAAGGTCAATGACAAGCTGAAACTGGTTCCAGGTCATTGCGATCCGACAGCCAATGTTCACGACTGGTATGTCGGCGTCCGCAACGGGAAAGTTGAATCGGTCTGGCCGGTGTCGGCCCGTGGCAAAGCTTACTGAGTTGCCGCGATGCTGATTGTCCCTGAATCCGAGATTGCCGGGCTGGTTTCCGCAGAGGATGCCTATGCTGCGGTTGAAGCAACATTCGCTGCGATGGCGCGCGATGACGCCTACAATTTCCCGGTCGTGCGCGAAGCGCTTGGCGAAGGCCGGCAATATGGCTTCAAGTCGGGGCTGGACCGTGCTGGTTCCGTGATGGGTGTTAAAGCCGGCGGATATTTTCCAGGCAATGCCGACAAGGGAATTCCGAACCACCAGTCTACAGTCTATTTGTTTGATCCCGACACAGGCCGGCCAACCGCGATGGTTGGCGGCAATCTCTTGACTGCGCTTCGCACGGCAGCGTCGTCAGCAATTTCAATCAACAGGCTCGCGCGTCAGGACGCCAAGGTGCTCGGCATGATTGGTGCGGGCCATCAGGCCGGCTTCCAGCTGAGTGCGGCCGCAAAACAGCGCGCATTTGAAAAGGTCGTTGCCTGGAATTTTCATCCCGACATGCTGCCCGGTCTTGAAAAGGTTGCCAACGAAATTGGCTTGCCATTTGAAGCTCTGGAGAGGGAGGGCGTGGGGGAGCGGGCCGATGTGATTATCTCGATTACGTCGGCCCACGAGGCTTTGATGATGCGCGACTGGGTCAAGCCGGGAACGCACGTCGCCTGCATGGGAACGGATACCAAGGGCAAGCAGGAGGTCGACCCGGCTCTCGTGGCTGCTGCCACGGTGTTTACCGATGAGGTTGCCCAATCGGTCACCATTGGTGAGACCCAGCACGCAATTGCAGCGGGGCTGATCACCGAGAGTGACATCACACCGATCGGTGACGTCATCAACGGCAACCATTCGGGCCGAACTGATGATGAGGAAATCACCCTGTTTGACGGTACCGGGGTCGGATTGCAGGATCTGGCAGTCGCTTCCGTTGCTGCACGACTGGCCGGTGAGCGGGGACTAGGCCAGGAAGTCAGTATCTGACGCGACCTGTTTTTGCCTCCACAAGTTCTTCAGCCTGTTGAAAACAGCAACAACTAATGTTGTTGAATTAGAAATATATAATATATCATCGAAGCTCCAATTGACCAAAAAACCAATAGTGTTTGGGTAATGATCAAGGCATTATAGGAAGTTTGTTGTCACGGAGTCTCAAAAATACCCGTTGGCACAAATTATTGTTGCGCAATCAAACTTAAACTTGCAAAGTAGTACTTAACGGACACCAGCGGTTGCTTTCGACCATCGGTAGTCATGTAAGTGTTGTGTATTGAAGTCATCAAATCATTAAATTTTGGGGGCGCGGTCTGCAATCAGGCAGGATCGTCCTTCCGCGTGGAATCAGCAAACGGTGGATCGAACGAAAAGTAAGGAAAGCAAGATATGCGTAATGCAATCAAACCATCAGTATTTGCACTCGGCTTTGCTGCCAGTGTAGTTGCCTCATCACCGTCGGCGGCCCTGAATTTATCCGCAGACTTTTGTACCTCTGACGATAACTGCACAATTATTCAGATTGAAAACCAGTCAACGACGACTGTAAAAAAGGTGAATATTACGCAGGAAAAAACGGATGGCGCTTGCTCAAAGAAAAGTGAGACAATCAGTCAGAACCTGGCGGGTGGAATGGGTGGAACGGGTGAGGTCGTCTATGCCAGATTCAACAAGAAATGTCAGTATAAGGTCAAATTCGTAACAACCAGTGGCTGTGTTGGAGACAAGACGGCTCATTTCAAAACCGGCAATTTCCCAGACAAGTATAATGCTGTCAAACTCAAGGAAGGGTGCGGTACGCTTAGAACCAAGAAAACCGTCGTTGATGTAGGCGGTGATAGTAGCGGCATTCTGGCTCAGTGATTGAATGGCGCATGCGGGGTAGCGCGTGCGAAGTTGCCGCTACCCCAGATATCCAAAGCATGCCAAGGCGTTGACCGAGGTTGCAATTGCGCGCCCGGAAAACGATGAAGGCACACTCACCTAACTCAGCTCAACGCGCTGCGCTCCTCTGTCCAACAATTTCAGAAGGGCAAAACCCGAACTCGGACCGGAGCGCTCGGGTGAAATTTCCGGCATCGATGAACCCAAATCCTTCCGCAATTTTGCGAACCGCGCCGCGTTTGGGGTCTGCATCCTTTAGGCAAAGCAGTGTCCGGTGCAGGCGGCGGCGGTTGACATACGCTTCTACCCCGCCGTCAACTTCGAACATCCGGTATAGGGTGGGGCGCGTTACATTGAATTCCTGCATCAAATGCTTTGCGGCGCTGACTGTCAGCAAATGGAGATTGTCTTCGATATAGGCATCTATCGCCAATCTTCGCGCCCGATTGATATTGGCATGGTTCATATATGTGCGGTTGCCCAAAATCAGATCGCGCACGAGATCCGTGACCTGTCCGACCATCGCCGGCACCTCCTGTGACGGTGTGTAGGGCATGCGACCGACCAGATCAGAGAGCGCTTGGCTTATCACATTACCGATCGAACTGTCCCGCTCGAAAACATAGTCATCATGGTGACGTGATGGATCGTATCCGATTGATTCAAAAGGTAGAAATAGCGTGGCGAAATCGGAGCCGCCAATTGTCTCATAATATTCTGTGTTCGTGGTGGTTATCCGCACTCTGTTTTTGACGGCTCTGTGTTTTGAAGGTTCGTGCTGAACCCGTGAAAGCAAAGTTTCGATCACAACGAGGTCACAGTAGTAACAACGGCTTGAACTACGATAGGACTTCACACCTCCCATCATTCCGCCGGTTATTGAGAAGTCGCTCCCAATCCATAAGTCCTGAACAACCTCGAAGTCATCAAGGCCACGCAGTAAATCGACATCATAGAAGCCCCGGGTGATATCCTTCGTGTTTTGCAACAATTCTTCTTTCGAGACCTCTGGTCCGGTGCTGAGCGAGGGGAGGGGATCGAGCGGATCATGAATTGGGATGTGTCGGTCAATTCGCACGGAGCAAATCCTTGAAATAGATATTGGCCGCCCCGGACTCATTTTTGAAAATACATCTTAAGATAGAGTTGTCGATATAACTTCAATCACAAATGTTTGGATAAATGTAAAAAATTTGCCTTGCGCAGAGCTCAATATGAGACCCCGTGACAATGAAACATGCACGTCAAGGTGGTACAAGTATCGCTAACAACCCAGTAGATGGCTTGGATCAGATGGCTTGGATCAGATGGGTTGGGAAATGCCAGTGATCGTCGGCGGAGCTGAGAACACTGGAACGCAACAGGCGCATCGAACCAGTGAAATTGCCTTATGCGCGGGCCACAGAAAAACTACTCACGAAGGCAAATATCAATGATCTTAAATACCACTAGCAAAATCGGGATTATGTTGAGCGTGGTTTGCATGAGTTTGGCGCCGATGGTCAGCCCGACACTTGCGGCCTCATCAGAGGAAAAGCGCTACACCCATCCGGCCTGTGAAGACAGCAGCACAGCGATTTGCGGAGTCATCATTTATGCTGTCGCCACGTCCAGCTATTATGCATCTTATGCGAAGGTGAAAGCGAAAGGATCCCAGCCAGATGGGCTGGCTATTCACCCTGATTGCGCCGGTACGAATAAGAAACTTGATGCCAATATCCCGCCCGGCAACTATGACACCTTCGTGGTTCCGGCCAGCTGCGCTTATGAGCTTGAGATCAAAATCGTGGGTGGCAACAAAAAGGACAAGAACCTGTTTTTGACACCCGGGTGCAAGATTATCGCCAAGACGGACGGTACAGTTTCTTCCAACAGCTGGAAAACACTTGATGTGTCCTACATTAATGGCGCGTCGGGTAAGCCCTATGACCCGGACAAACATAAATGCGGCAAGCTTAGCGGCGCTGGATTCTAGTAGGCTCGCACAATAACAAAGCTGGGGCGTCGTGATCAGCGCCCCTTCACCTGCTGTCCTGTAAGAGGGGAGCGAGAACCAATCCGATGACCTCAACACCCTCAACCTTTCAGTTTAGGAGCAATATCGCGCTTTGGTAGAGGGCGATTTAATCGCAACTAACAGACGGGTGATCGCGCATTACGGCCTGGGAAAACGACTAAAAATGCCAATTTGGTCCGGTGATCAATGTGAAAATCTTGCGTTAAGAAGCGTGACTTCGGTATCGCTCAACTGTCCGAATTTAGACGCTGAATCTCAAGGCTTAAGCCCTGAATATTCGAATGTTAGCAATGGCTTATAGCTAATATTCAGCGCGGATGAACTCCCAGATTCCAACTTTGGCGCATTAGGAATTCTTAGATACATAGTTTTTGTGCGGTGGCGGAAAAACAGAATCCAAAAATCCTGTGATATCTTGAAGGGAAACTCGGGTACTACTGAATCTTCAGGTTGAAATACGCTTTACCATAAGCCATAAGTAGAAAACTGAATCAACCTGTCCGGGTATTTTTTCGAATATAGCCGCAACGAAGAGGCAAAGCATTTGCACCGGAAAATCTTGGCCGTTGTGTGCGTCATGTCAGGCCTTTCAGCGTGCGAAATAGCGCAGACGGATTATGTAAATGGTCCCGAAAAAACTGCCCTTATGCAGGTGTACCGTAACCAATCGACCAACGTTGCGAGGCAGCGCGCCCGCAAGGAAGCGGCAACAATCAGGCAGTTGAAAGTTACAAAAGGAAGAACACCAGAGCAGACGAAGTTGTCGGTCGACCTGGCGGATGCATCACTTTCAAGGGTTGTTCCTGCAATCATTAGCCGCGCCGGCATCGATTACAAGGCCGATTCCTTGCGCTTTGGTGGACGTGTTTCTGCAAAGTTTTCGAACGTTAATCTCGTTGACGGATTAGACCTCCTGCTAGAGCGCAGCGGAACCTATGTGACAGTTGAAAACGGCATTTTGCTGTTCAAGACTGGTGGCCGAATTGACGCTGTAGCAGTTGATGCGAACTCTGACTCAGGTGCGGCCCGGACAGATTCAGGTGCTTCTCGTATCAGCCAGGAATATAATCTGCGTCATCTCACATCAGCCGAAGCAGTAACATTGGTGTCGGATCTTTTTGATGGGGGCGACAGCTTATTGCCGTTGACTGTTAGCAGTATTGAGGAACTGAATGCGCTTTTCGTGAGTGGTACGCCTGCAGATGTGTCCGAAGCACTGGGAGTGTTGAACCGCGCTGATCGTCCCGTCGCACACGTCATTATTGAGGCATTGGTCGTTGATTTCGATGTGACCTCCTACGAAGAGATTTCGAACTCGATCACCGATGCCGCTTCGGGGCGTTTCAGCGCGATTGATTTGATTCCGGGGCTACACGGTGGAAATATCGTCGCTACATTTAACGAGCTTGCCACGAATGCCGATCAGCTGACGGCTACGATCAGTCTATTGGCGTCTCAGGATATCGTCCAGGTTCTGGCCCGGCCATATATTTCCACGCGCAGCACGCGTCCGGCTTCGATTGCGATTGTTGATGATCAATTTGTACTCATTGACTCAACCGACAGTGGCGCAAGTGTGACGACAACCGATAGCGTAGCGGCGGGAATTACCTTGCAGGTTACGCCGCTTGTAACAGCAGACAACACCATTCGCATGGATGTGACTGTGGAAGATTCCCGATATACAACACTGATCGGGGATGCCCTGATTGCGAAGGAACGCAACTCTGCGTCGACCTCAATGACCGTCGCAAGCGGGCAAACGATCGTAATTGGCGGGTTAAACTCAAAGCAAAGATCTACGACTGGTTCGGGCCTTCCATTTCTACGAAAAATTCCGGGTTTCAGTGCTCTTGCAGGTGAACAAAGCGCCCTGGAAAGCCAGAAAGAACTGGTAGTGTATTTGACGCCCTATGTATGGATTCCGGGTATTGATACGCCTCTTCCATTTCCCGGCACGCCGCAAATCAATCCCGAGGAAGGCGTTAGCATTGAAAGAGTTCGGTACCAGCCTCCACCCCTTGAGCACGTGATCCACGCAGGCAGGTAATTTACCCGTCGCGGCAAGGATGGTAGCCGAGCGCGGACTGGGCCAGGAAGTTACTCTCTGATCACAACGTGAGCTCGGGTTGCAGGAAGACTTGAGCCGGTCAGCGGCCCATGCCACACATGGCTGGATGTCGGTCGGAAACAAACAACGATTGTTTTTCATGGGTTTGACGGGCCTTGGAGTGCCGCTGTTGGCCGCGCTGACGACGTTTTTTCTCACTTCTCCGGTGGTCGCCCACACATCCGAACAGGCACTTGTTCTGCTCCTGCCGACTGGCGTCTATACGGTCGCGGGTGTCAGCGTTGTCGCGGTGACGATGGGAATTATGGCATTGTTGCCGAAGGACAGCGAACGACTGGCGTTCCGTTCGCTAGGCCTTTTCAAGCTTCCCGGTACGCATTTCACGACCGCGACGAGTTTGTTGTCCTTTGGGTTCTTGGTCTTTCTGATTTGGATCGGCTTTACTGGTTCGCCCAGCCCGTTGAAGAATTTGCTACCACTGGTTTTCTGGACGCTGTTCTGGATGGGTTTTCTCACCCTGCAGGCTGTGGCCGGCGACCTGTGGCGCTGGCTTAATCCCTGGACCGGTCCCTACAGGCTGCTGCCGCGGCGAATTCGTGAAACCAAGATTGCCGAATTACCGGAACGGTTTGCCTCATGGCCAGGAGTGATTTTGTTCCTCGCATTTGGCTGCTTCATGCTCGCGGACATTGCTCCGGAGGATCCGACACGGCTTGCCACGATCATGGCCGCTTATTGGGTCTTCACTTTCGCCTGCATGATCATGTTCGGCGGCAAGCATTGGCTGGCGCGTGGCGAGTTTCTCACCATGCTTCTTGATCGCTACGCCTCATTGTCGTTCTTCGCACGCCGAGAGGGCGAAGTGCGGGCCGGTTTGTTCTGCTGGAAACTGGTCGAAGCCAGGCCCGTCGCGTTCAGCGGCGCGGTTCTCGTTTTGCTTCTGCTTGGAACCGGCAGTTTCGATGGCGTCAACGAGACGTTCTGGTGGCTGGCGAAAATCGGGATCAATCCGCTGGAATTTCCAGGCCGGTCTGCAGTTGTTTGGCCAACAATCATTGGTCTGTTGGTTGCGAATACACTCCTCGTCGGTGCCTTTGCCTTTGTCGTCTGGCTAGGATTGCATTTGGCAAAATCCCGTCCGCTGTTCGTCGATGCATTCGGTCTCTTGGCTCTCTCAATGTTGCCAATTGCGCTGGCTTATCACGCCGCGCACTATCTGACTGCGTTTCTGGTTCAGATCCAATACGCGCTTCTCGCGTTAAATGACCCGCTGGCTACGGGTGCGGATTGGCTCGGACTTGGTCAGGCACAGGTAACGACAGGCTTTTTCAACACACGCGACACAGTCAGGATCATCTGGCTGTCACAGGCAGGCGTGGTGGTAATCGGCCATGTGCTTTCGGTTCTGGTTGGTCACGCGATGGTCTCGCGCCTGTTTAGCGAACAGCGCGATGTGCTTTTGGCCCAGTTGCCACTTGCGCTCTTCATGATCCTCTATACCCTGTTTGGGCTTTGGTTGCTCGCCACGCCGCGAGGGGCGTGAATACGATCCTACTGGACAATTTGTTCGTATGCATACAAACTAACGTCGGCTTTGCGGAATGGGGCAGACGCAGGGATAAAAGGGAGGTTGATGATGACCCGAATCTTGAAACCAAAACAAACGCGCAGATCAGTATTGAAGAATATGGCCGCTGGCTCCGCGCTGGTTGCCGGAAGCGCGGCCATGCCGGGATTTGTTCGCTATTCTCAGGCGCAGAGTTCAGCGCCGATCAAGATCGGTTTTCAGCAACATGTCACGGGCATTGGCGCTGCCTATGGCCGCTGGTACGGCCGCACCACTGAAGCGGCGGCCAAGATGATCAACGACGCCGGAGGAATAAACGGCCGTCCTGTCGAGATCATCGCCGAGGATGATGGCACCGATCCAAAACGTGGCGCAGAGGTGGTCGAGAAATTTGCCAACCAGCATGGCTGCGACGTGGCATTCGGTACCTTGTTCAGCCACGTGGTGATCGGTTCGGCGCCCCGCGCCGGCGAACTGAAATTGCCATATTTTGTCGTCTCCGAGGGTCACCACGTCGCCAGCGGCATGCTCAACCGCTACACGCTGCAACCCGGCATCACCGATGTGAAGAGCCAGGTCCAGGCAATGGCGCCGTTCGTGGCGGACAACCTCGGCAAGAAGGTCACAATGATCTTCCCCGACTTCGCGTTCGGACATGACCATCGCGATTATTTCTCCGAAGCGATCGAAAAACAGGGCGGTCAGGTGCTTGCAAAGATTGCGATCCCGCCGACTGAATCTTCATTCACCCGGTATTTCCCGCAGATCCCGCGTGAAACCGAAGTGGTCTATCATGTGATGGTCGGTCCCGCCGTTCTGACATTCGTCAAGGAGATGGGCGAATTCTTCGGCAGCAGCAGACCCGAGATATTCGGCTTCATCGATAGTCTGGAAGCCGTCGACATCGGCAGCGCCGGACTTGAGTTCCTTGACGGCACCTATTTCTGGGAAGGCAATCCGCGCTACGCCCAGGCCGATCAGTCAGACTTTGACAAGGCCTATCGTGCGGCGGTTGGCGTAGATGACAATGGCGCTTCGGTTTCAGATTCGAAGGACGTGTCGACCTACGCCCACATGTTCGGCTGCTGGGAGACCTTGCATATCATCAAGGCGGGCATGGAAGCTGCGGGCTATGCCGGCCCGGACGACCGTTCGAAGCTCATTGAAGCAGTTGAGGCAGTGACCGACATGCCGCATTCCAATGAGCATCCTCAAGGCGCCAAGCTGTTTAACGGCAAGACCCACCAGGTATTCGGCCATCAGTATATCTCCAAGGTATCCGGCGGTAAGTTGGTTGTAGCCCACACGACATCGATCGAGGACACGTTCTATCCTGACGAGGTCGACTACACGACGCAGCCATTCTGATTTAGCCAGATTTTGGGGGAGCCCCGGCCCACTGGGCCGGGGAAATAAAAGAGGCGGACAGCTCCCATGGATTTCGGGCCCTATTTCGTACTGGCTCTGATTGAGGGAGCAGTGCAGGCAAGCGTGCTGGCCTTGACAGCGGTTGGCCTGAGTCTGGTTTTCGGCGTGATGCGGGTCGTCAACGTCGCCCATGGCGAGTTCTTCATGCTCGGCGCGGTTTTGGCTTGGGCGGTGGCAACCACGATTGGTGCGCACCCGGCCATTGGCTTTGTGTTGGCGCTGGTGATCGCGCCGGTGGTGGTCGGTGCAATTGCTGTCTCGGCCGACGTTCTGGTGCTCAAGCGGCTCAAATACGATCCCGAAAACACCATCGTTGCCACAATTGGCCTGCTGTACATCATCCAGCAGGTCACGCTGATGACCTATGGGCCAGACGCCCGGCCGGTCGAGGCGCCATTCAACCAGCGCCTGGCAATACCCTGGCCGGAATGGGGCGAGGGCGGATTGACGATCGGCTGGCCCTGGGGTTTCGGCACCACCAGCTACAAGCTGTTTGTTGTTGGCGCAGCAATCGTGCTGCTGATCGTACTCTGGCAAATTATGGCACGGTCGAAACTCGGTCTCGTCATGCGGGCCACCCAACTCGACCGTGAGATGGCCACCGCGTTCGGTATTCAGGTTGACCGGGTCTACGCCATCGCGTTTGGCATTGGCGCCGCGCTGGCTGCACTCGCCGCCACACTGATCGTTCCCATCCGGCAGGCGCATTATCTGATGGGTGCCGACCCGCTTTTATTGTCTTTCATCGTCGTGATCATCGGCGGGTTGGGGAGCTTGCCCGGTACCGTCGCTGCTGCAGTGCTGATCGGCATGAGCGACGGCATGATCTCGATGTTCTTTTCGCCGACACTGGCCAAGATATTGTCGACCCTGCTGGTTGCCTTTGTGCTGGTATTCCGGCCGCAAGGGCTGTTTGGTTCGCGCGGCAGATGAGTGACGCGCAAAAATCCCTGACACTGACCATTTGCGTCATTGCTCTGCTGCTGGTTCTGCACTTCGTCCTGCCGGCCTACCACCACGGCAATCTGGCGCGCATCATGGTGCTGGCGGTCTATGCAATGGGGTTCAACTTCGCTTTTGGCTATGGCGGTATGCTGAGCCTCGGCCACGCGCTGTTTTTCGGTGCGGGCATGTATGGCATGGGATTGGTGATGCAGCATCTGGGCTGGCCGGCCGGCCCGGCACTGATTGCCGGTCTTGTCTCCAGCCTCATCGTCTCTACCGTGATTGGATTTCTTGCGCTGCGCACCTCCGGTGTGCAGTTGATGATCGTAACCTTGATGTTTTCGCAGGCGGGTTTCCTGACGGTCCTCTATTTCGGTGAGTGGACCCGGGGTGACGAAGGCTTTGTCATTCAGCAGGCTGATCGCATGCTTGCCGGTATAGATTTGAGCAACGAAGCCAATCGATATCTGGCCGGATTGTTGTTATTCGCCATTTGCCTGTTTCTCCTGTCACGGCTGGTACAATCACCATTTGGCAAAGTGCTCGTTGCCATTCGCGAAAACGAGGAACGGACCCGCATGCTCGGATACGATGTGGGGCAGTACAAACTCATCGCTTTCATTATTTCCGGCACAGTCTCAGGCGTCGCAGGCGCAAGCTACGGGCTTTTGTTCGGCTATGTCGGGGCGAGTTTTGCCTCGGTGCAGTATTCGATCCTGCCTCTATTGTGGGTTCTACTCGGCGGCGCTGGCACGGCGCTCGGACCCTTGGTCGGGACACTGTTCATGTTCTACCTCATCGACATCACCAGCGGATACACCACTGCATATCTGGCCATTGCCGGTCTGGTTTTGGTGCTGCTGACGCTGTTTGCCCGACACGGCATCATCGGGGAAGTGCGCAATAGGTGGTTGAAATGGCTGCCGTGACGCTTCTTGAAACACGCGATCTGAGCAAGCGGTTTGGCGGCCTTCTTGCTGTTGAAGGTGTCGATTTCTCGCTGCCACAGGGCCAGATACGTGCGTTGATTGGTCCGAACGGGGCCGGAAAGTCGACGCTGGTCGGCCTGATCTCCGGCCGCATTCCGGCCAGTGCCGGTTCGGTCAGTTTTCAGAACCGCGACATAACCCATCTGCCCGCCCACAAGCGCATTGCGGCGGGAATGGCCTATACGTTCCAGATCACGTCGATCTACGAAAGACTGACACTGGATGAAAATGTCGCGCTGGCCGTGCGGCGTGTCTCTCCCGGAAATGAGGCGGAAGTCGACAGTCAGGTGGCCGACGCCTTGAACCATGTTGGGCTCGAAATTCGACGCAACGATGTGGCCGGAGACTTGTCTTATGGCCACCAAAGGTTGCTGGAAATAGCCATGGGCCTGGCGCAGAAGCCGAAACTTCTGATCCTTGATGAACCCACACAGGGGCTAGCCGATAGCGAGATTGCCAATTTCAAGAACCTCATCCGCTCAATGGCCGGAAGCACGACAATCCTGCTGATCGAACACAACATGGACGTCGTGATGGACACCGCCGATTTCGTCACGGTGCTCAATTTCGGCCGGATCCTTGCAGAGGGAACACCGGATCAGATTAGCGCCAATTACGAGGTTCAGGCCGCCTATCTGGGAACGACCGATGCTTGAGATTAACAACATCGATGCCGGCTATGGCGCCGCAAGAATAATACACGGCGTTTCCCTGTCTGTCGTATCCGGTGAAATCCTCTGTCTGCTCGGTCGCAACGGCGCCGGCAAGACCACGATCATGAAGGCAATCATGGGGCTGCTTCCGGTCACCGCCGGAAAAATTATGCTCGATGGAGAGGATATTTCTCACCTGCCGGCCCACATGGTTCCCCGCAAGGGCATCGGTTACATCCCGCAGGGCCGCCGCCTGTTTTCCGAGTTGACGGTTGCGGAGAACCTGGAAACCGGACTGATGGTCAGTGATGGCGGTGCAACATTGCGCCAGCGCGTGCTTGACATTTTCCCACGCCTTCATGAACGCATGGGCCAAATGGCGGGCACCCTGTCTGGCGGCGAACAGCAAATGCTCGCGATAGCCCGGGCACTGTGCATCGAGCCCAAAGTGTTGTTGCTCGACGAGCCTACCGAAGGGCTTCAACCATCCATGATCGAGCAGATCCGGCAAGTGGTGACGCGGCTGAAAGGCGAGGGTGTGGCCATCATCCTGGTCGAGCAGCGCATCGATGCGGTGCTTTCGGTGGCGGATCGCGTCGCATTCATCGAAAACGGCCGCAATCGCGACGTGGTCGATGTACCGACGCTGAAAGACAACCCGACATTGCTGAAAAAATATATGGGCGTTTGATCGCCGGGCAGCACGGCACGGCTCTCGGGCGTGAGAAACATTTGACATTTGAACAAAAATAGAACAAAAGGGAAACTTAACGCCAACAGGAGCCTGATATGCTCAATCTCATCCAGGATGTGGTCTCGCTCGTTTCCGTCGGAATGTTCCTTGTAACCATGGCAATGTGGATCGGCGCGTTTTGACTAATGGAAGAATTTTCAGCAGTTCGGACGTAGCAGTTTGAATATGACTGAAACGGTGGGCAACAGTTTGTAGCTCTGGACAGCCGCGAGACAACGCGAAACAATCCGTGTTTCGGCGGACAGATTCTCGGACGGATCCACATGGCAGAAACCGCACCGGACGGCGTTACGGACCAGGGCAAATCACATCAATTCATTCACCTGCGAGTGCATTCTGCTTATTCGCTGTTGGAAGGTGCGCTGCCTGTCGCCAAAATCATCGCTCATGCGGTTGAAGATGAATGTCCGGCTATCGCAGTCACCGACACTAACAATTTGTTTGGTGCGCTGGAATTCGCCCAGAAAGCCGTAGCAGCCGGTGTCCAGCCGATTATCGGATGCGAAGTTGACGTCGATTTGAGCGCTTCGATTGAGCATGCGGATAGCGCAGGCGCCGGCCATACCGATCCTTCGAAGCTGGTGCTGATCGCTTCAACGCAGGAGGGCCACGCAAATCTGGTTCGCATTGTTTCCGAATCCTATCTGGAAGGCTCCGACGGCGGTTCTGTACAGGCAAGTTTGGATTCGCTGAACAAGCGCTCTGCAGGAATCATCTGCCTGACCGGGGCAGACGGAGGAGCGGTCAATCGAGCAATCGCTTCCAACCATCCCGACCAGGCGACGGAAGCATTAAACCTGTTGCATGGGATTTTCGGAGACCGGCTCTACGTCGAACTTCAGCGTCATGGCGAATTTGACCGCGACATTGAAACGGCTCTGATCAGCATGGCTTACAGGCTGGAGCTGCCGCTCGTTGCAACGAACAATGCCTATTTTCCTTCTAAGAACGATTTCGATGCCCATGATGCGTTGATGGCGATCGCTTCAGGCTCGGTTGTGGCGGAGGATAATCGTCGCCGAGTGACAGCAGACCACTATCTGAAACCGCAAGCGGAGATGATCGAACTGTTCGCTGATTTGCCCGAGGCAATAGACAATACCGTCGAGATCGCAAAGCGGTGCATCTATTTTCCGCAAACCCGAGACCCGATATTGCCGCGCTTTGTTGCAGAGGCTTCAGCAGACGTCGATTCTGTTGCCGAGGAAGCCAAGGCATTGCGGGCGGCAGCCGAGGAGGGACTCGGTGCCCGCCTCAAAACATTCGGTATGGCAGAAGGATACTCACAACAAGACTATGCCGACCGGCTCGACTACGAGCTCGATGTCATCGAGCGCATGCAATATCCGGGTTATTTTCTTATCGTTGCCGACTTCATCCAGTGGGCGAAGTCAAAAGGGATTCCGGTTGGTCCCGGCCGCGGTTCAGGTGCCGGGTCGTTGGTAGCCTGGGCGCTCACCATCACGGACGTCGATCCTTTGCGTTTTTCACTGCTGTTTGAGCGGTTCCTGAACCCCGACCGCGTGTCGATGCCGGATTTCGACATCGATTTCTGTCAGGATCGCCGCGACGAAGTGATCCGCTACGTGCAGGAGAAATATGGGCGCGATCAGGTCGCCCAGATCATCACCTTCGGGACACTGCAGGCGCGCGCTGTGCTGCGAGATGTCGGACGTGTTCTGCAGATGCCCTATGGTCAGGTCGACCGGCTTTGCAAGATGGTGCCGCAAAATCCCGCCGCTCCGGTCTCGCTCGCAAAGGCAATAGAAGACGAACCACGCTTTGCCGAGGAGGTGGAACGCGAACCGATTGTCAAAACTTTGCTCGACATTGCCCAGCGGCTGGAGGGTCTTTACCGCCACGCTTCGACGCATGCGGCTGGCATCGTGATTGGTGACAGGCCGCTATCGGAACTCGTACCCATGTATCGTGATCCGCGCTCCGACATGCCGGTGACGCAATACAACATGAAATGGGTTGAGCAGGCCGGCCTGGTGAAATTCGACTTTCTCGGGCTGAAGACATTGACCGTACTTGAAACCGCAGTCCGGCTGGTGCGCCGGCGCGGGGTAGAGGTCGATCTTGCGCGTATTCCGCTGGACGATCAGAAAACCTACGAAATGATGTCGCGGGGAGAGGTTGTCGGAGTATTCCAGGTGGAAAGTGCAGGCATGCGAAAAGCACTTTTAGGCATGAAACCTGACCGTATCGAAGACATTATTGCTCTTGTCGCGCTCTACCGCCCCGGCCCGATGGAAAATATTCCGACCTACAACGCCCGCAAGCACGGCGAAGAGGAGATGGCCTCGATCCATCCAAAGATCGACCATCTCGTCAAGGAAACCCAGGGCGTGATTGTCTATCAGGAACAGGTGATGCAGATCGCCCAGGAACTGGCCGGATATTCGCTTGGTGAAGCCGATCTGCTGCGGCGGGCCATGGGCAAGAAAATCCGTTCCGAAATGGACAAGCAGCGTGTGCGGTTCGTCGATGGCGCTGTTGAGCGTGGCGTCGGTAAACCGCAGGCCAACATGATTTTTGATCTGCTGGCCAAGTTCGCCGACTACGGCTTTAACAAGTCTCACGCCGCCGCCTACGCCATCGTGTCCTACCAGACCGCCTACATGAAGGCGCACTACCCGGTGGAGTTCCTGGCTGCGTCGATGACGCTTGACATGTCGAACACCGACAAGCTCAGCGAATTCCGCCAGGATGCATTGCGGATGGGAATTGATGTTGTCGCGCCGTCGGTGACATCATCGTTCCGTGACTTCGAGGTCGATGAAAACCGCATTTTCTATTCCCTCGCGGCCATCAAAGGTGTCGGCGATGCGGCAGTGGAGCACATTGTCGAGTGCCGTAAGGAAAAATCGTTCGCCAGCCTTGAAGATTTCTGCGGGCGCGTTGATCCCAGGGTTGTCGGCAAGAGAGTATTTGAAAGCCTCATTGCCGCCGGCGCGCTTGATTGCTTTGGCCGCGACCGCGCCGCAATGATGGCTGGTGTGGAGCGAATGCTTGGAACCGCGCAACTTGCTGCACAGGAAGCAAGTTCAGGGCAGGGGAACATATTTGGCGACAGCCTTGCTTCGGATGCAGAACCAATTCGGCTTCCGGATGCTAATCCTTGGCTGCCCGCAGAGAAGCTGCATCGCGAGTTCCAAACCGTGGGATTCTACCTCTCGGCCCATCCGCTGGATGAATACAGGAATACGCTGCAAAAGATGCGGGTTCAGGCATGGTCGGATTTCGAGGCAGCGGTCAAACGCGGTGCGTCCGCCGGACGCCTTGCAGGCACGATCACGTCAAAACAGGAGCGCAAGACACGGACCGGAAACAAGATGGGTGTCATCCAGTTTTCCGACACGACCGGCCAGTTTGAGGCGGTATTGTTCTCCGAAGCGCTGGCGCAGTATCGGGATCTTCTCGAGGCGGGCAATTCGGTGGTGATCACCGTCTCGGCTGAAGACCGACCGGAGGGGGTCAATTTGCGCATCCAAACGGTGCAGTCACTGGAGGACGAGGCAAGCCGCCTGCAAAACTCCATGCGGATTTTCGTGAGGGATTCCGCTCCGATCAGCAGCCTTTCATCGCATCTGGACAAATCCGGCACCGGGCAGGTGAGCTTCATTGTCATCAAGGACAACGCAGAAGGCGAGGTCGAGATCGAATTGCCCGATCGCTATCAGGTCTCAACCCGCATCGCATCTGCCGTGAAGGCGGTTTCCGGCGTTGTTGATGTGGAACTGGTGTAAGACGGTGAATCACACATCCCGGTCACGCTGCGGCCTTGCGTTACGGGACCTGCCGAATGTGTAGCCGGTTTCAACGGCCTGCCGCCCGAACTTGTCGCGTACTGCATCGATTGCACCCTCGGCAATTGCCCGTTTGCGCGCCGGCGCATCGACCAGGTCAGGCGGATCGGCGCGTTCTGCATCCGTCAAGTCGGAGACGCCGATACCGATGAGCCTGAATTCCGTGCCGTCGGTTTCCTTGCGAAGCAGTTCCAGACCGGTTGAAAATATCCGGTCGGCCAACAGTGTCGGATCCGCAAGTTGCCGGTTGCGAGTCCTGATCTTGAAATCCTTGCTCTTCAATTTCAGCACGATGGTTCGCCCGGCAATGCCCTTTTTCTTCAACCGCTCGGAGACTTTTTCGGAAAGTGATCGCAGTACCGGCACAAGCTCGCTCAGCGAAGCAAGATCATCATTAAAAGTTGTCTCGGACGAAACGCTCTTTGCGCCACCATGACCACTGACGCTGCGGCTGTCCTCGCCACGCGAAAGATGATAAAGCCGGTCACCCATTACGCCATAGGCGCGCAGCAGCGCATCGCGTTCCATGGTCTGCAACTGTCCGATCGTGCGGATGCCATCACGCGCAAGCGCCTTGTCAAACGCCTTGCCGACACCCCAGATCATGCTAACCGGCTTGTCGGCAAGAAAGCTTATCGCTTCCGCTCGACCGATTACCGAGAAGCCGCGCGGCTTCTCGAAATCGGAGGCAACTTTCGCCAGGAACTTGCAATAAGAAAGGCCGACGGAAATCGTGATACCGACTTCCGCCTCCACTTGATTGGCAAATTGCGCCAGAACTCGGGCAGGTGGATCGTGATGCAGCCGCTCCGTTCCCGAGAGGTCCAGAAATGCTTCATCGATGGAGATCGGTTCGACTGCCGGCGTCAGAGATTGCATCATTTCGCGCACCTCGCGGCCGACGGCGGCATATTTCTCCATGTTTGGCTTCACGACGGTCGCTTCCGGGCAGGCCTTGAGCGCCTTGAACATCGGCATGGCCGAATTCACCCCCTTGATCCTCGCCAGATAACACGCGGTCGAGACTACGCCACGCCGACCGCCTCCGATGATCACCGGTTTGTCGCGCAGGCTGGGGTCATCGCGCTTTTCGATCGAAGCGTAAAACGCATCACAATCAATGTGAGCGATGACCAACTGATAAAGCTCCGGATGCCTTGCAGCGCGCGGGCTGCCACAGGAAGCACAGCGTCGGTCCGGCCCGCTATGCGGTGTCATGCAATCACGGCAAAATCCGTGTTCCGGGTTGTTGACATGGTCAGTCATCGATGTGAACATAACAGGAACATATCCGCCAGAAAACAGATGGTAACGGGCGGATTTCTCCGGAGACTATGCCATGGCACCCGAGATTGCGCCACTGACACCTGACCAATGGGACGCCTTCGCGGAATTGTTTGGTGTTCAGGGTGCTTGTTACGGTTGCTGGTGTACCTATTTCCGGCTCGCGCCGAAGGATCGGCAGAAGAATGACCGCAATGCCAACAAGGCCTGGATGAAACAGCGGATCAAAGCCGGCCCGCCACCAGGAATTCTCGCGTTTGAAGAAGGACAGGCAATTGGTTGGCTTCAGGTTGGTCCGCGCGCCGATATACCCCAGTTCAATTCTGCGCGCCGCGTTTCAGCACCGTTGGACGATGCGCCGGCTGATGACACATCGGTCTGGGCGATGTCTTGTTTCTTTGTCGCCAAAGCCGCGCGCAGACGCGGTCTGTCGGGTCACTTGATCAACGGTGGCCTGGATTTTGCTCGTCAAAATGGCGCTCGCGTCGTCGAAGCCTGCCCAATGGATCGCTCTAAAAGCCCGCTCAGCTTGTTTGTCGGTTCAAGCCACGTGTTTGAACAGGCCGGATTTCAACAAGTTGCTTTAAGAAAAGAAGGCAGGCCATTGATGAGAAAGGTTTTATAACAATCACAAAGACAGGTGTTTTCGGATGAGATCGCCTGCGTGAACCCAGGTTCTTGCAACATCAATTGCCTTATCCATAGGTGGCAGCAACGCCCGCATTCCGTCGTGAGCCATCAAATGGATCAATCCTGCATCGGGGACACTCTTCTGAACCGATATCAGATTGTGTGGAATGTCATCAATGAATGCGACCGGCCGCGGCGTTTCACCTCGAAGTTGCCCGATCGCCGGTCCCTTTGCAGTCTGGGTCGTCAACAATGGATAGGGAAAGCCGGTACGGTCCAGCAGTCTTCGGCGGGCTTCGCGAAATTGGTGCGGCATGGCGGTGAGCATGACAATTTCAGCACCTTCAGCCAGCTCTTCGACAGTCTCCGCCGCACCCATGGCAGCCGTTTGCCAGCGCTCCTGCGCTTCAAAGAAGCCGTTCAACAGCGCTGAAACGGTCTCCCTTTCCGTTACTTCGCCCGTATTCGCGCTGACGACGTTGCCGTGCAGCCGGAAGGAATCAACTTTCAACTCGTAACCGGCATCGCTCAAAAACGCGATAAATGGCCCGACAAACTCCAAAACCACCTCATCGACATCCAGAACCAGCAACGGTCTGGTGTCCTTGGCAAGTTCGGCTATCTGGCGCGCCGTTTCGGGATCGTCGCTCATGTGCTTGACTGATAGCTGTCATCGCCTTGCGGCAGCTTTCGCATCGCTGCGGCAACGCTCTGCGGACTGATGTCGGTCGCATCGCAAAACTGCAGCAATGTCGGTTCGTGTGCGCAGATGAATTGCAATATGCCGGTCAGGAAACCCGGTTCGGTGGCCGCATCCCGGATCGCTGCAGCCTGAATGCCGGTCAATTGCAGAAATCTTGGCAGCAAAACATCGTCGCCGGCGATGAATGCAAGAGCCGAAACGGCAATCGCCTCTGCGTTGTCTGTCTGCAGGTTGTTGTCCGGCATGATTCCCTGACCAAGCGGTTTTGCTTCGATACCGCGACATCACCGTTCATCGCAAGATGCTCGTGAAATGGTTTAACGGCCAAAATTTGCGTTTCGTCAATCATATTGCGCTAGCGTTGTCGACCAAATGCGCAATTCGATTGTTTCGTTTGCCAATAGCGCAAACAGGACAAGGGGTTACGGGACCACCAACAAATGCCCAAAAAGGTGATGATCGTCGAAGACAACGAGCTCAACATGAAGCTCTTCCGCGACCTGATCGAGGCCAGCGGTTATGAGACTGTCCGTACCCGCAATGGATTAGAGGCGCTCGATTTGGCCCGTGAACACAAGCCGGACCTGATCCTGATGGATATTCAGCTGCCGGAAGTCTCTGGCCTGGACGTGACCCGTTGGCTGAAAGAAGACGACGAACTGCATCCAATCCCGGTCATTGCCGTTACCGCATTTGCAATGAAGGGTGATGAAGAACGGATCCGCAGCGGTGGCTGCGAAGCCTATATTTCGAAGCCGATCTCCGTTCCGAATTTCATTGAGACGATCAAATCGTATCTGGGAGACGCCTAGCGCGCGCCCGAGTAGAGAGTATCAAGCCATGACTGCCCGCGTACTGGTCGTTGATGATATCCCGGCAAATTTGCGCCTGCTTGAGGCCCGGCTGCTTGCCGAATATTTCGACGTTGTCACCGCACTCAGCGGTCAGGAGGCGCTCGATATCTGCGCCAGCGGTCAGATCGATGTGATTTTGCTTGACGTGATGATGCCGGGCATGGACGGATTTGAGGTCTGCCGGCGCCTGAAACGCGATGCGGCGACCGCCCATATTCCGGTTGTCATGGTCACAGCGCTTGATCAGGTGGAGGACAGGGTGCGCGGCCTGGAGGCAGGCGCCGATGACTTTCTGTCCAAGCCGGTCAATGACCTGCAACTGATGACACGGGTGAAAAGCCTTGTACGCCTGAAAATGCTGACAGATGAATTGCGCCTGCGTGCAGCGACGACTGCGACGATCGGGCTGGAAAACATGCTGGATCAGACGCAGGGAGCAGATAGGGCAAAGTCCAGATTACTGCTTGTTGATGGCCGTCAATCGTCGCACGAGCGGCTGGTGCGCACCCTTGAGCAAATCGCCGATGTGGACCTGGAGACAAACCCACATCAGGGGCTCTTCTGCGCTGCAGAAGGTGATCATGAGTGCATCATCATCTCGACCGCGTTTAGCGACTTCGATCCGCTGCGATTGTGTTCGCAGTTGCGTTCACTCGACCGTACGCGGTCAATACCGATCATGTTGATCGCCGATCAGGGCGAGGACGATACCGTTACGCGCGGGCTGGAACTCGGCGTCAACGATTACATCGTCAGACCGGTCGACAAGCAGGAGCTTGTTGCCCGCGTCAGAACCCAGATTCGCCGCAAGCGCTATAACGACGAATTGCGGGCCAATGTCACCCAGTCGATAGAACTCGCCGTCACCGACAGCCTGACCGGATTGCATAACCGCCGTTACCTCGACAGTCATTTGCAATCTTTGTTTGATCGCGCTGTGGCCCGCGGCAGGCCGCTTTCGGTGTTGATGGCCGATCTCGACCGCTTCAAGACCATCAACGACACACATGGCCACGACGCCGGTGATCAGGTTTTGAAGGAATTTGCCAACAGATTGCGAAAATCCGTTCGTGGCATGGATCTCGCTTGTCGCTACGGTGGCGAGGAGTTTGTCGTGGTCATGCCGGATACCGATCCTGAGACAGCCAATATCGTGGCCGAGCGCGTTCGCGCCGAGACCGCCAATCTATCGTTTGAAACCGCCGGTGGCGCAATCAACGTCACGGTAAGTGTTGGCCTGTCTTCGCTGGCAGGGCAGTCGGACACGGTTCCCGACCTGATGAAGCGTGCCGACAAGGCACTCTATGAGGCCAAGAATGGTGGTCGCAACAAAGTGGTTGCCAAAGCCGCATAAATCCGCGCTTCAGGCGGTGATCAATAAAATTTGCTTAAAATTCAATGCTTAACTCTACCAAACGTTTGTCATATTTAGTGGTTAAGAAAGTATTGATTTCCGTTCGGGGCTGCGCAAATGTCCGCCCGGACGTAGACGGGTGGGACCGATGCGAGGCTAGTGCGGCCCACCTGACCCATACCCCATGATGCTCAGGTCCGCCGCATCTCCTGGGTCCGTGGGGTTGGCCGGCCGGCCCTGGCACATAGTGGCCTCCTCGTACCGCTGCCAGACAGCCGACCGGCCCCCGATTTCCTCTTCAGATACTTCAGTGAAATGCTGATGAACAAAAAACGCCGCCTCGTGTGAGACGGCGTTGTGTGTTTGCTTGGAAGGTGGGATTACTTGATCTTCGCTTCCTTGAACTCAACATGCTTGCGCGCGACCGGGTCATATTTGCGCTTTGTCATCTTCTCGGTCATCGTGCGGCTGTTCTTCTTGGTTACATAGAAGAAGCCTGTATCGGCCGTCGAGTTGAGCCTGATCTTGATCGTAGTAGCCTTGGCCATCGCATTCGTCCGTCTGTGCAAAGAAAATGCCGCCTGCTTCGGAGAAACATCCGGCTGCGGCTTGTTGGCCGCGACACATACCCGACCGCGCCTGATTGTCAAGTGGAGCGGGCGATTCTGACCGAGGCAAAGCTCACATAGGCGAAGAAAAACAGCGCCAGTGTCCATGCAAAGCCATTTGGACCTGCCGCGTCCATACCGATACCGATAATCTGGGGTCCCACGAGCATCCCGATTGAATAGCACAGTACAAACGCGGCATTGGCCGACGCCAGGTCGCGGCCGGACAATCGGGCGCTCAGGTGAGCTAGCCCGACAATGTACAATCCTCCGACTGCACCACCCCAGGTAAACATCAAAAGCGCGGCCAGCCACCAGTTCAAGCCGGTCAGGGGCAGCAGCAGAATTCCAGCGAGTCCAATGAACGACAAGGCGACCAGCAGCACCCGGCGGTCTCTGACCCTGTCACTCAACAAGCCGAGCGGCAATTGCATGACAACATTGCCGACCCCAATCATGCTGATCAGCAGAGCGGCATCGGCTTCGTCAAATCCTATCCGGGCACCGTAAACAGGAAACAGCGCAAAGCTGCCGGTTTCGACAGCCCCGAATATCAGCACGGCTGCGGTTGCTGTCGGCACCAGCAATGAAAACCGGATGATTCCTCCCGAAGACGTTCCTCCTTCCATCGTTGGGCTGTGCCTTACCGCATAAGCAGTTGGCAGAGCTGCTGCGAGGATGATCGCCGAACCAGCCGCAAAAGGAGCAATCCCGGAACTTCCAAGAACGGAAAACAGCCACGGACCGGCGGCAAAACCCATCGAAAGCACTGTCGCATAGACGCCCAGAACCAGGCCTCGCCGCTTGGGCGGCGCTGAACTGCTGATCCAGAACTCCGACAGGATGAAGATGATGTTGAGCATGCTGTGGTAGACGATCCGCAGCGGAAACCACCACCAAACTGACGGCACAAAATAAAACAGACACAGCGATACCGCCGCCAGCATGATTGAAACCAGCAATACCGGCACTACACCAAAACGCACCGCCAACGGGGTCACGAACGGTGTAATGGCAATGGATGCCAGGCCAGCTGTCGCAGAGTTCAAGCCGATTAGAGTGGCCGAATAGCCGCGCGTTTCAAGGATCGTTGAGAGCAGCGGCACCGAAAGGCCGATACCAATTCCGACAGCAGTGACCGATGCCGTCGCTGCGAGCATTCCGCGCCAACGGATTTGCCCGGCCTCTTCCATAGCCGTTAGATAATGTCGCGCCGGAAGCGATTATGCTTCATGTGATAGAACGGAACGTCGCCACCGGGCGTCAGCGCGGGGTCGATAGACAGTCTGCGGTCCAGTTCATCAAGCACGGTTTTTGTAATGACCGGAATGTCCGCTTCCATGGCGTCCCGCACCGGTAACCAAATCAGTTCTTCCAGCTCATCGGTGGGACCACCTCCGTCCAGCGCAACGGCAACGCTATCCGTGAACGCAGCAAGAAACCGAGTATCAAACCGGCGCACCCTGCCGGGAGGCGTGATCGCGCGTGCTATGAAGCGCAAGCCGGAGAGTTCCGGTGTCACTCCATAGTCGACAAATCCCTGCCAGTCGCTGTGCGGAGATTTGAATTTGCCTTTCGATCCGATGAGGTAACCGGCCTCTTCGTAGGTCTCCCGAATGGCGCTGAGGGCGATGGCACGCGCCCTTGTCGGCGAAGCCTTGCGGCCCGGGCCGGAGGTCAACTTTTGCAACTCGCGCGAATCGAGTGAATCTGCCGTTTTGATCCGTCCATCATTTGGATCGGTCCGCCCGCCGGGAAAAACAAACTTGCCCGGCATGAAAGCATGATTTCGATGCCGCCTGCCAATCAGTACGTGCGGAACACCGCCCCGCCGGTCGAGCAGGATCAAAGTACCGGCATCGCGCGGCCGCAGCGGGCCATCGCCAAGGGCAAAATCCTTCGATTCAGCGCTGTCTATCTGTTTGCGGGTCAGACCCCGCACGGATTGAGCGGGCGGCATTTCCGATGACATTGAACAGTCAGGCCTCCGGATGGGTTTCAACCACCTCATCGTGGCCGCCGAACCCGTGCATGTAAAGCGCCCATTGCAAGCCCACAACGGCACCCTTGATCGGGCGCAGCATGGCAAGCGACATGACAACGGTTACGGGGATCCAAATTGCGAGATGTTGCCAGAGCGACAACGTCGTCGTGGCCTCAACCCCCATGAAGGCGCCTACAACAATATGACCGACGATCAGGATGACGAGATAGGCGGGCAAATCGTCGGCTCGATGATGATGAAATGCCTCGCCACAGTTGGTGCAGCCGTCATGCGTCTTGACGAAAGACGAGAACAAATGGCCATGTCCGCAGCTCGGGCAGCGGTTGATTGCTCCTCGCTTCATTGCCTGCCAAAGATCGCGTTCGGCGCGTTGCGACGGCACACCGCCGCCATAAACTTCTTCCCGCATCGTCATCTCCGTCGTCGTGGTCCTGCACGGCCACGATTTTTTGTGTTCCGGCGCCCGGTTTTGCCCTTGTGAAACGAGCGAACAGACGCCGGCATCGGCTGTGGTTCACTCAGCATTTCAAACCGCATCGAGCCTGCTAACGGAACCGCCTCGGCCAGCCGTACATCCACCATGTCGCCCAGCCGATAGCCTTTGCGCGTTCGTTCACCTGCCAAAGCATGAGACGTTTCGTCGTAGATATAGTAGTCGTCACCTAGCGTTGACACCGGAATAAACCCGTCTGCGCCAATTTGCAGCAGCTGCACGAACAGACCCGCTTTTGTGACCCCGGAAATCCGACCCTGGAACTCTTCACCAATACGGGTTGCCAAATGCGCCGCGATCAGCCGGTCTACCGTATCGCGCTCGGCAGCCATCGCCCGTCGCTCGCTCGACGAAATCAGCCCGGAAATTTCTTCCAGTTGAGGCTCGTCTGCCGGTCGTAGCCCATCCTTCCCCAGCGAAAGTGCGGTGATCAGCGCCCTGTGAACAATCAGGTCCGCATACCGGCGGATAGGCGAAGTAAAATGCGCGTAACGTCTGAGATTGAGACCGAAATGGCCGATATTTCCGGTCGAATATTCCGCCTGGCTTTGAGACCGAAGCACGACCTCGTTGACCAGTTGTTCATGATCTTCACCAACCACGCGGGACAGGATCGTGTTAAATTGCGCTGGCCGCATTTGTGCGCCGCGCGCCAGTGATTGGCCGATGGTTTTGAGGAAATCGCGCAGCGCCTCCTGTTTGGCCAAGGATGGTGCATCATGAATGCGATAGATGAGGGTCTGCTTTTTCGCTTCCAGCGTTTCGGCAGCGGCAACATTTGCCTGGATCATGAACTCTTCGATGAGTTTGTGCGCATCGAGCCGGTCGGGCACGATGACGCGATCGACCGTACCGTCGTCCTTCAACAATATCTTGCGCTCGGGCAGATCCAGTTCCAGCGGTTCGCGGGCGCGCCGGCCTCTTTGCAACACCTCATACGCCTGCCAAAGCGGTTTCAGGACCGTTTCGAAAATTGGCCCGGTTTTGTCATCCGTTGCGCCATCGATCGCTGCTTGCGCCTGTTGATAGGAAAGCCGTGCCGCGGATTTCATCATTACACGATGGAACGAATGGCGAAGCTTGCGGCCTTCGGCGGAAAACACCATGCGCACTGCCAGCGCAGGGCGGTTTTCATTTTCACGCAGCGAACACAGATTGTTGGATATCCGTTCGGGAAGCATCGGTACGACACGGTCCGGAAAGTAGACCGAATTTCCTCGCTTGAGCGCCTCACCATCCAATGCGCTGCCGGGCCGGACGTAAGCGGCAACATCGGCGATTGCCACATATGCTACGATTCCGCCTGGATTTTTCTCGTCCTCATCCGATTGGGCAAATACCGCGTCGTCATGATCTTTTGCGTCCGCTGGATCAATGGTGATTAGAGGCAGATCGAGCCAATCTTCGCGGTCACCAGCAGCAACGGCAACAGGTTTGCACTTTTCAGCTTCCTCCAACGCGGCAGCTGGAAAGACATGCGGAATATCGTGAGCATGCAGCGCAATCATTGAGATGGATTTCTCTGAATCCAATGACCCAACAACGTTCAGTACTTTTGCTCTCGGCAATCCATAGCCTCGGCTGCGCTGTGGTTCTGCCTCGACCAGGTCACCGGTCTTGGCGTTGCCGACATGCTCTTTGCCGATAATCATTTCCGGTTGGCGGCGTTCGACCGGTTCGAGCCGGAAATCGCCGTCGTCAGTTTTGCGCAGCACACCCAGCGCCGCCTCGCGCCGGCGTTCCAGCACTTTCATGATCCGCGCAGTATAAGCCGGACCGGCGGTGTCATCTGTTGGGAATGTTCTTGCCAGAACCCGCTGACCGACGCCCGGTGCGGGTCCTTTATGGGAACGGCTCAGACTGATCTCGACGACCGGCGGTTCTTCACCGGGTTCGCCATGCCATTCAGATGGCCGCCCAAGCAGCCCGCCTTCCCGGTCCCGCCCAAAGATATCAAGCACAGTCACATGGGGCAGGGCGCCCGGCCGGATCAGGCGTTTGCGCCGTTTTTCAATCAGTCCCTCATCTTGCAGTTCGCGCAGCATGAGTTTGAGTTTCACCCTTGCATCGCCCTTTACATTGAACGCCTTGGCGATGTCGCGTTTGGAGGCGCGATCGGGATTTTCTGCAACGAATTTGAGTATCTCGTCACGAGAGGGAAGTTGCCGCGTCTTTCTTGCGGCTGCTTTCCTGCTCGATTGGTTACGGCGGGCCAATCAGTCAGCCTTCGCTTTCTTGACGGTTTTCTTGCGCGCGGTTTTCTTTTTGCCACCCTTGGCTGCTTTGGCAGCGATCAGTTCCAGGGCTTCTTCCAGCGTTACGCTTGCCGGCTCCTTGCCCTTCGGCAGTGTTGCGTTGATTTTGCCGAAATTGACATAAGGTCCGTATCGCCCGTCGCGCACGGTGATCTTGCCGCCACCATCGGGATGATCGCCGAGATCTTTCAGCGAAGCGGCCGCCCCGCGTCCCCGGCCTGGGCCTTTGGCCTTCTTTTCCGCAATGACTGTTACGGCGCGGTTGATGCCGATTGAAAACACTTCTTCGGGGCTTTCGAGATTTGTATAGGTGCCATCGTGCAGCACGAACGGACCATAGCGGCCGATGCCCGCCGATATCATCTTGCCGGTTTCGGGATGAGGTCCGATGTCTCGCGGCAAGGACAACAACGCCAAAGCCTTTTCATGATCGATTTCATCCGGTGACCAGCCTTTGGGCAGACCGGCACGTTTGGCTTCCTTGCCTTCACCACGCTGGACATAAGGTCCGAACCGGCCCGACTTCAGCCTGATCTCTTCGCCGGTATAAGGATCGGCTCCGAGCGATTTGTCGCCGTCGACGCCACCATTTGAACCTTCACCGCTCTCGCCAAGCTGACGGGTAAACCCGCACTCGGGATAGTTCGAACACCCGATGAAAGCGCCGTAGCGGCTGAGTTTCAGGGACAGGTTTCCGTTGCCGCAGCGAGGGCAGATACGAGGATTTTCTCCATCTTCGCGCTCGGGAAACACCAATGGCGCGAGATCTTCATTCAGCGTGTTCAACACCTCGGTAACACGCAAGTCCTTGATCTCTACCAGCGCATTGGAGAAATCTGTCCAGAAATCACGCAGAACCTCTTTCCAGGCAAGTTTGCCGTCTGAAATACGATCAAGCTTCTCTTCAAGAGCCGCAGTGAAGTCATATTCGATGTAGCGGCGGAAGAAACCTTCCAGGAAGGTTGTAACCAATCGACCTTTGGCTTCCGGGATAAGCTTGCGCTTATCGATTTGAACATATTCGCGGTCTTCCAGCGTCTTGAGTGTCGCTGCGTAGGTCGATGGGCGTCCAATACCCAACTCTTCCATTTTCTTGATCAGGGAAGCTTCCGAATAGCGCGGCGGGGGTTCGGTGGTGTGTTGCGTAGCGGAAATGGATGAGCGTTCCAGTGCCTCACCGGTGCGGATTTCTGGCAGTCGCTTGTCTTCGTCGCTTTCATTCCCATTTTCTTCCGCCTGTTCGGTATAGGCGGCGAGAAAGCCGTCAAACCGGACGACGGAACCCGTGGCGCGCAGGTTGGCGCTCTGACTTCCATTGCTGGCATTGATCTCGACAGTGGTTCGCTCGATTTCCGCTGCCTTCATCTGGCTTGCGATCGCCCGCTTCCAAATCATGTCATAGAGCTTCGCCTGATCGGCATCGAGAAACTGTCTGACATCGCTTGGCGTTCTCGAAAAGTCGGTCGGCCGGATAGCTTCGTGTGCCTCTTGGGCGTTTTTCGCTTTCGCACTATAATGTCGAGGTTTCTCCGGCAGGTAATTGTTGCCGAAATTCTCGCCGATCGCGCCGCGGGCAGCATCAAGCGCCTCTGGCGCCATCTGCACGCCGTCTGTTCGCATGTAGGTGATGAGCCCAGTGGTCTCGCCGCCAATCTCGATGCCCTCATAGAGGCGTTGAGCCACCTGCATTGTGCGTGACGCCGAATATCCCAGCCGCGATGAAGCTGCCTGCTGCAGGGTCGAAGTGGTGAATGGCGGCGCTGGATTACGTTTTGTCGGTTTGGCCTCGACAGACATGGCCGAAAATGTCGAACCGTCGAGCATCGCCTTGATGTTGTCGGCCTGTTCCTGACTGGAAATATCCAGCTTTTGCAGTTTTTTCCCATCAAACGCTGTGAGCCTGGCCTCAAATTCATCCCCGCGCGGTGTCTTGAGTTTGGCGGCAATCTGCCAGTAATCCTCGCGGATGAAGCGCTCGATTTCCGCTTCCCGGTCGCATACGAGGCGTAATGCTACCGATTGTACCCGCCCGGCAGACCGGGCGCCCGGTAATTTGCGCCAAAGAACCGGCGAGAGGTTGAAACCAACAAGATAGTCGAGAGCACGGCGTGCCAGATAGGCATCAACAAGGTCGGAATCAATGTCACGCGGATTGGCGATTGCGTCCAAAACGGCTTGCTTTGTGATTGCGTTGAATACGACCCGGCGAACCGGCTTGTCCTTTAGTGCCTTCTTTTGTCGCAGGACCTCCAGCACATGCCAGGAAATCGCCTCACCTTCGCGGTCAGGGTCGGTCGCCAAAATCAAACCGTCCGCTTCGCGAACGGATTTCGCAATTTCCGTCAGGCGTTTGGATGATGGGCCGTCGGCGGCCCATGTCATCGCAAAATCGTCATCGGGATTAACTGATCCGTCCTTGGCCGGCAGATCGCGGACATGACCAAACGAAGCCAGCACTTTGTAATCTCGCCCGAGATACTTGTTGATAGTCTTGGCCTTGGCCGGTGATTCAACGACGACGACGTCCATGCCGCAACATTCCCTCGACACGAAACCAGAGATTTCGTGGACCATGTTTGTTTGTTCAAAAATCAGGTCGTCAAATGGCGGTGCTTTCTCTTCTGGTCAAGGGGAAATCGGAAATTCTCGCATTTGCTACCTGATTCAACCATAGGAAGTTTTTCTTATTAATTTGCAATTTAAAGATGATTGTGAAACTATGAATATACTACCAAATGGGGAAATGGAGCAGGTTTGGTGTCGCTGGTCCGCTGTCTGTTTCATTGCCGCATTCAATCCGCATTGAAAGTGAACTGATGCTGAAGAATGCTAAACAGCGGCGCGCAGAGACTCTCGACTACGTGCAATCCATGCTTGGGCAATTGAGATCGATGGCCGAGGCAGAGCGTTACGACATGCTCGCATTTCTCATTGAAATGGCATACGTCGAAGCAAGCGATATCATCCGGGGTGAGCGGCCATCACGTATCGCTGAAGACGAGAGAGACAGCGCCGCCTGAATGCCGTTCGAGCCTTCCGGCCAGGTCCAGTTCCAGCAACACCATGAAAACCTGTGCCGGCGGTAGTCCGGTGTGGCGGATGATATCGTCCTGAAATGTCGGAACGGGGCCAAGGGCTTCCAAGACCAAATCACGTTCATTGTCGCCCGGAGGTGGCGTTTGCGAAAAATCGGGCGGTTCAGCAAAATGGTCGCGTTCCGGAACGTCTTGACCGATCAGGGGCGCCAGCTCGTCAATGACATCAGCTGCCGCGGTGACCATGACGGCACCGTCTTTGATGAGCTTGTTGGTGCCGAAGGCGCGGGGATCGAGAGGGGAACCTGGCACAGCAAATACCAGGCGGCCCATTTCACCCGCCAGCCTCGCGCTGATCAGTGATCCGGAGCGCTTTGCCGCCTCGACAACCACCAATCCCAGCGACAATCCGGCGATCAAACGGTTGCGACGCGGGAAATCCTTGGCTCGCGGTTCCCAACTGAAAGGCATTTCGGAAATCAGTGCTCCTCCACGAGCCGGTATTTCAGCGTAAAGCGGCTCGTTCTCAGGCGGATAGGGCTTGTCGATTCCACCGGCGAGCACACCAATGGTGCCTGTCGCAAGGGCAGCCTGATGCGCGGCTTTGTCGATTCCGCGTGCCAGGCCAGACACGACTGCATATCCCGCCGCCCCAAGTTCTGCAGCAATGTTACTGGCCATTCGCGCCCCGGCGGCAGAGGCATTACGAGATCCCACAACGGCGGCAGCGGGCAGGTCAAAAACTTGTGGTGCGCCTTTTATGGTTACCAGTGGTGGAGGCTGATCCATGTGCGCCAGCACGCTTGGATACTCAGTTTCTCCAATTGCCACCAGCATCGCACCGAATTTCGCAACGGCATCCATCTCATCTTCAGCTGTGGCAATATCCGGAATGCTCACCGGCCGACCGGCACCACCTCGAAGAGTCAGGTCCGGCAGCGCCTCCAACGCCGTTTCTGCCGATCCGTATCGGTTTATGAGATCGCGAAACGTTGCGGGCCCGACATTGTCGGTCCTGATCAAGCGCAGCCACTGCATCCTTTGTTTGTCGGAAAGCCGGGGAGGGCCCTTGGCCGGCTGTTTCATTCCTTGGCGCCAATACGTGTTTCGGTTCCGGCGATGAGGCGGGAGATATTGGCGCGATGTTTGGCGAACACGATGAGTCCAAGCACTACGAACAGCCAGGCAACCAAACCATAGCCCGCCGCAAAGAAAAATATTGGCACTGCCACCACCGCAATCAGCGCGGAAAGCGAGGAGAAACGGGTTATTGCTGCGACTGCCAGCCAAATGGCTCCAAATACCAAGGCGCCCTGCCAGGCCAGGGCAAAAAGTACCCCCAGGTAGGTCGCAACTCCCTTGCCTCCCTTGAAACCGAGCCAAACGGGAAACAGATGACCGACAAAGGCGCCGAATCCACCGGTTACAGCTTCCGGAAGGCCAAACCAGGCCAGTCCTGCAAGAACGGGCACGGCTCCTTTCGCCGCATCAGCAATCAATGTTAGTGCGGCAAGCCCCTTGCTTCCGGTACGCAACACGTTTGTTGCGCCGATGTTTCCAGATCCGATCTCGCGCACATCACCCTTGCCCCCCAATCGCGCGATAATCAATCCAAAGGGAATTGATCCACACAGATAACCAAACACCAGCATGCCAAGAGTGGAAACGGTGAGCAATTCGGCCATGGGTCCTCCTATTCGGAAGAAAATACTGTGCGCCCGGCAACCACAGTTTGCAAGACCATGCCCTGCAACCGTGCGCCTTCAAAGGCGGTGTTCTTCGAACGCGACCTGATATTTCTTTCCTCGACCACCCACGGACGATCAGGATCGATCAGGATGAAGTCGGCCACGTTTCCCGGCCGCAGCGTGCCTTTGTCCAGGCCAAGAATTCTCGCCGGAGATGTCGATAGAACATCAATCAAACGTTTCAAGGGGATATCACCGGAATGGTGAAGTCGAAGCGCAACAGCGAGAAGCGTTTCAAGTCCGATCGCGCCATCTGCCGCGTCGGCGAAGGGAAGACGTTTTGTGTCGACATCCTGCGGGTCGTGCGATGAGACAACGATGTCAATCGTGCCATCTTTCAAAGCTTCGATCATTGCCAGTCGGTCTTCTTCCGCGCGAAGCGGCGGCGACAGCTTGAAAAAGGTTCGGTATTCACCGATGTCGTTCTCGTTCAAGGACAGATGATTGATCGATACCCCGGCCGAGATGCGGCCGGTTCCATCCTTGGCTCTTGCGATTGCTCTTGCGGCCAACCCGGTTGATATCTTTGCGGCGTGATAGTTGCCGCCGGTCAGATTTGCCAGCGCAAGGTCCCGTTCGAGCGGTATCAGTTCCGCTTCGCGCGGTACGCCGCTGAGACCCAGCCAACTGGCAAACAGGCCTTCGTTCATCACTCCCGAACCTGCGAGATTGCTGTCCTGTGTCTCATGTGCGACAATGGTTCCCAGATCCCTTGCGTAAGTCAGTGCACGCCGCATCACCAATGAGTTGGAGATGGTTTTGCGGCCATCTGTGAACATTACAGCTCCCACTTCGCGCATGAGCCCGAATTCCGTCATCTCATTTCCGGCCAAACCCTTCGTTATTGCGGCGGCAGGGTAAATGTTGACGAGCGCCGTCTCGCGTGCTGTTCGCAGAACGAATTCAACCAACGCGACATCATCAATGACCGGACTGGTGTCCGGCATCATCACCAGCGATGTCACTCCCCCCGCTGCTGCAGCCTGGGAAGCGGAAGCAATGGTTTCGCGGTGTTCATTTCCCGGTTCGCCAACATAGACTCGCGCATCGACCAGCCCGGGACAAAGCACTAGCCCCGTGCAATCTCTTCGCTCCGCACCGTCGGGTATACCTTGATTCAGTGCATCCGCGCCGGCGGCAACAATCGTCCCGTCCTGGATGACAACCGTTCCGGTTTCATCGACATCGCGCGAAGGATCGACAACTCGTGCGTTCTCAAAGACCTGCACGCTCATGCCGCGATACCCTCGGGATTGCGTCGCGGATCAAGTAGCGCCTCCATGACCGCCATTCGAACCGCTACACCCATCTCCACCTGCTCCTCAATGACGCTTTGGGGGCCGTCGGCGATGTCTGACGCTATCTCCACGCCCCGGTTCATCGGACCAGGATGCATGACCAGCGCATCAGGTTTGGCTGCCGCAAGTTTGGCGCTGTCGAGACCGAAATAGCGGAAGTATTCGCGTACCGAAGGTACAAACGATCCTTCCATTCGTTCACGCTGCAACCGCAACATCATGACAACATCAGCGTCTTTCAGTCCGTCAGACATGGACTGGAACACTTCCGTGCCCATCCGCTCCACGCCTGCAGGAAGAAGTGTGGTGGGGGCCACTACGCGAACCCGTGCGCCCAGCGCATTGAGCATGATCATGTTTGACCGGGCTACGCGTGAATGCAAAACGTCACCGCAGATTGCGACAGTCAGCCCGGCGATTTCGCCCTTTGCCCGGCGAATTGTCAGCGCATCGAGAAGCGCTTGTGTGGGATGTTCATGGGCGCCGTCGCCCGCATTGATGACGGAACATCCCACTTTCTGGGCGAGAAGTGCTGCCGCGCCGGCCGACGCGTGGCGTATTACCAGAATATCCGGTCGCATCGCGTTCAACGTCATTGCCGTATCGATCAGCGTTTCCCCCTTTTTCACCGACGAACTGGCAACCGACATGTTCATAACATCGGCACCAAGCCTTTTCCCGGCCAACTCGAATGACGATTGCGTCCGGGTGGACGCTTCATAGAACAGGTTGATCTGGGTGCGGCCCCGCAGCGATGAAGTCTTTTTCTCCGATTGGCGCGAAATCGAGACCGCTCCCTCGGCGCGATCGAGCAAAATCGATATATCCTGGGGAGAAAGGCCGTTGATGCCGAGCAGATGGCGGTGCGGGAAAAGCGGAAAGTCTTTTTGTCCGGTCATGTCAGGCGCTTGCTATAGGCCCGGTACCTGCCAACCGCAAGCAGGATCAGGCACAACTCACGACTAATTGGTGGTGATTGCCGCAGGTGCGCATTGTGATATGCATAGAAATGCGAAGTACCAATTTCGGTCAGACGGCGGAGACCACAAATTGAACGAAGCGGTCATGAACCAATCGCCACTGTTAATTGGTGGCAATGCTTACCGGGATGATTTTCTCCTCGGAGCGCTCAGCGCCGGCATGGCGGAATCCGTTCAGCAGGGATTAGACAAACACGGTCAGTTCGTCAGGACCGCCGAAGCGCAGGATTTGGCCCGCCTCGCCAACACCGAAGAACCGAAACTGAAGACGTTCGACCGGCAGGGAAGGCGCATCGATCAGGTGGAATTCCATCCGGCCTACCACGCACTTATGCGCCGATCAGTCAGCCTCGGGCTGCATGCGTCGGTATGGGAGGATCAAGAGGCTGAAGCCGGGATTCGGCACCAGGCGAGGGCCGCCTTGTTTTTTTTGACGGCACAACTGGAATGCGGGCATCTCTGTCCAATCACGATGACAAATGCCTCGCTGGCGGCCTTGATGGCCAGTCCACCCCTGTTTAGTGAATGGGCGCCTCGCATTATCGCCAGAAAATACGACTCCAGCCACCGGCCTGCGACCGAGAAGTCGGGACTGACCATCGGTATGGGCATGACGGAAAAGCAGGGCGGTACCGATGTCCGCGCCAACATTAGCCGCGCTGAACCGGTGGAAGAGGGCCTTTACCGCATAACCGGCCATAAATGGTTCCTCTCAGCACCCATGTGCGATGCATTTTTGGTCTTGGCGCAGGCTGAAGAAGGTCTGTCCTGTTTTCTAATCCCTCGGATGATCGCTGCAGATCGCAACAACGGCTTGGAATTCCAGCGCTTGAAACAAAAACTGGGCAATCGGTCGAACGCCTCGTCAGAGGTCGAATTCCGTGGCTCGTTGGGGCAGGTTGTCGGTGAAGTCGGGCAGGGCGTTCGCACAATCATGGATATGGTCACGCTGACGCGCCTGGATTGCATCGTGGCGTCCGCCGGGATCATGCGCACGGCAATGTCCGAGGCGGTTCACCACACACGCCACCGGATTGTGTTTCAAAAGCATCTGATTGACCAGCCGATGATGACGCGCGTCCTCGCCGATATGGCAATCGATGTTGCCGCAGCCACCGCGCTCGCATTTCGCCTTGCAAGGTCATTCGACGAAGCGGCCAACAGCCGTGCGGAGGCAGCGTTTGCCCGCGCCATGACCCCGGCTGTCAAATACTGGGTCTGCAAGCTCGTTCCCGCCATCACCTATGAAGCGATGGAATGCCTCGGCGGCAATGGCTATGTCGAGGAAGCGCCCATCTCGCGTCACTATCGCGAGGCGCCCCTCAATGCGATTTGGGAAGGTTCGGGCAATGTCATGGCTCTGGATATCATGCGCGTTTTGGAACGGGGAAGGGGATTGTTCGACGAGGTGCTTGCGGGAATATCAGCGGATCTAGGGGAAAAAGCCGGCGCCACTATCGAAGTCTTGCGCGCAGCAATTGACGTCGCGGCGACTGACGAAGGGTCGGCGCGAATTCTCACCGAACAACTTGCGCTTGCAGCCGCCGCCGCCGAATTGCGGCGTCTTGGCCTTGACCGCGTCGCCGACGCATTTATCGATACGCGGCTTGGCGGCCAATGGCGCACAACCTATGGCATGCTGGATGCACGCCACGATGCCCGTGCAATCGTGGATTCCCTTTATATCCCGGCAACGTAGCTCGAAACTGCAAGAACCAGCGGTATCGAGAAGAAAGACACCGCGGTCTGGAGCGTCGTCACAGCCGCATAAAGTTCCGCATCGCCACCGAGTTGCTTGGCGAGCAGATAGCCATTCATGGCTGTCGGCACACCCGCACACAGGGCAAGCCAGACCAGCGGCTCACCTGAAACGCCCAGGATTATGGCGATGCCGACCAAAACTATTGGATAAAGTATCAATTTAAAAAATACCGGCAACCACATGGCAAACCGGGGTTTGACAAGATCACCTGGCCGCAATCCAGCGCCGATGGCAATCAAACCCATTCCAAGTGCCGCGCGGCCGACGAGATCAAATGTCTGGTTCAGTGGTTCATAAAACCCGAAAGGCTGCGCCCGCACCGCAAGTGCGATCAGGGAAGCCAAAACGAGCGGATTTGTCACCATTTTGACCAAAACACCGCGCCAGCTTGCGGCACCGGAATCAAATCTGACCAGAACCGAGATCGAGGCAATGTTGATGGGAATGATAATTGCCGCCATCACCAACGCAACCACCGCCAATCCTTCCGGGGGAAACAATTTCTGCGCGATCGCGAACGCCATGAAACCGTTCCATCGAACGGTTGACTGAAATACGGTGGAAAACTGGTTTCGCGCGATCAATCCCGTGCCTGACAAAACAGGCCAAATCGCCAACGCCATTACCATGATGACCACAAATGCCGCGGCGAGGGAGATCAGAAGGCTGTCGAGCCTCAGATTGGAAAAATCGGCGTTGACGATGGTGACAAACAGGAGCGCGGGGTAGAGAAACCAGAAACCCAGCTGTTCCAGACCGGGCCAGGCGCGTTCGTCGACAAGTGGAACCCGCCGCAAAAGATTGCCCAGCACGATCAACAGGAAGATCGGCAATATGCTCTCAAACGTGGCGATCATGCGGATTCCAAGTGGCAGCGGGCGAATTTGCCCTCGTTAAGGAAGGCGGTTCGTGGTGTAAAGCCGAACCGATCCCGGGCCACATGGCATTAACCTTAACAAAACGTTTCAATTGCGGGCGGCGGCGTTAAAGCCCACTGTGGGGGTTCATCAAAGCGGCACATCTATGAATCGTATTTTAACAACGTCCCTTTCAGCCTTTTGGGCGATCTTTTTCGCACTGCAGTCCACAGCCATGCTGTCGGTACTCGTGGCCGGAAAGGGGACTGCGGCGCCGGCGTTTCCGGGATTGAGCGAGGTGGCCGCCGCAACACCGATGACGGCCGTCGGGCTGGCCGGCGTGTTTGCGCTTAGCTCTGCCGTATTTTTCTGGACGGTCGGTGCCTCTCTCCTGATTTCCGGTCCTGACAGCGCAAGAACACTGCAAAAAGCGGTCGCACTGGCGGTTTTGTCGCTGTTGCTGGTCTGCGTCCTGAGCCATGCCGTCATGTCGATTGAGTTGTCTGAAACATTGCTCCTTTGTGTCGCCGGTTTGGCAGGAACCTATGCGGCTGCGGGAACAGAAACATTGCTGGAGGCAGAAGAGCCGGCGGCAAATGATGCAGCGACGCCAGCCAGGGTGATGGCGCTCGGTGCGGCCCACAATAGCCTGCTTGGGCAGATAACCGGTCGTCGTGGTCCGGGTCGGGGAGGCAACTGATGCGGTATGTGCTTGTTTTCTGGGCCCTGCCGCTGGGCATTTTCTGGGGCTGGTACTTTCTGTCGTTCTACGACATCAATTTTGGCACCTTGTTTTTCAGCCGGACGGTGCATGATTTTGCTTTTGATTTTTATGCTGCATTTTTGAACACCTATCTGGGAACTGCCATCACGGCCGATGCCATCCCGGGCATGGTTGCAGAAGCCAGCGTCGTCGATACGTTTTTGATCATGGGGATACTGGCTTTCCGGCGCCGGAAGAAAATCGCAGATTGGTGGCGAAACCGGCAGGATTTTAGCGGCAAAGCGCTTGAAGCCGGTCAAGAACCCCTTGAAGGATAAAAGCAGCAGCGGCCGAATCGACCCGCTCGCCTCTCTTTCTTCTCGACACGTCCATGTCGATCAAGGCACGCTCAGCGGCTACCGTCGATAGCCGTTCGTCCCACAAGACAAACGGGATCGGAGAGAGCTGCTCAAAGTTTCTGACAAAAGCCCTGACTGCCTGCGAACGCGGGCTTTCGCTTCCATCCATGTTCAGGGGCAAGCCGATGATAACCGCTACGACGTCGTCGGAACGAAAGCAGTCCTGAAGCTTCTGAGCGTCGGCGGTGAACTTTTTGCGCCGTACCATCTGACGCGGATGAGCAAATTTCAGCGATCTGTCGGAGATCGCGACTCCGATCGTTTTGGAACCCAGATCGAGCCCGGCGATCGTCTGGTCCGGCCCAATCAGATCGGGTAATTCATCCACGGTGATAACCGGCATCGGTTGAGAGTTCCTTTGACAAACGATGACGGCCTTCTATCCTTCGGTATCGAAAAAATCGAGGAGGATCACACCAATGAAAATCACCTGGTATGGCCATTCAGCATTTCGTGTCGAAGTTGGTGACAATGCAATCCTCATCGATCCGTTCCTGACCGGAAATCCGAAATGGGGCAAAGGCTGGGAGGAACCGTCCCAAGGCGCAACTCACGTGCTGCTGACTCATGGTCACGCAGACCATATTGGCGACGCTGCAGAAATTCTGAAAAGTTCAGGCGCCATGCTCGTTGCCAATTTCGAGATTTGCATGTTTCTGGTCGGACAGGGCGTCGAAGAGGGAAAGATAAATCCCGGCAATCACGGCGGAACGGTCGAGTGCGGTGGCTTTACAACAACGTTCACCAATGCCGTTCACTCCTCGTCAATGGGCGAAAGCGACGGCCGCAATCTCTTTTTGGGTAACCCCAACGGTTTGGTCCTGCACTTCAATGACGGCCAATCGCTCTATCACATGGGCGATACCGACATATTCGGCGATATGGCGCTGATCGAAGAGTTGCACAAACCGGATATTGGTATCGTCCCGGTTGGCGACCGTTTCACAATGGGTGGTGCTGTCGCCGCGCTGGCGTGTCTGCGGTATTTCAATTTCAAGACCGCCATACCCTGTCATTTCGGGACGTTCCCGATCATTGATCCTGACGCATCAAAATTTGTTGCCGCCATGGAAGGGGCGAAGACAGGAGTGGAAATTCCGGAAGTTGGCAAACCCTTCGAAATTTAGAGAGCCTTCCGACTACTGAGGTCGATCCCATGTCTGAGCGCAAACTGGGCGTTTTCGAGCAGACCTGGGCGGTGATGGATGATTTTGTCCCGGTTTTGTTTGTCGGCGTGCTGCGGCTGACCAATGGCCCCGAGCCGGAGGCGATCCGCAGAGCTCTGGCGGTACTTCAGAAAAGACGCTCCATGCTTCGCGCCGGGATTAAGAGAAGAGGGCGCGACTATTATTTTGTTGAGGATAAGCATCCGCCGGCAGTTCCGTTGACCGTGCTGGAACGGGTGGACGACCGTCACTGGCGCAAAATCGCGGAAGACGAACTCAATTCACCCATGGTGACTGAGGCCCCCCTGTTCAGATGCACTTACCTGGTTGGCCCACGGGAAAGTGAGCTTGTCTTCACATTTCATCACACCATCATCGACAGTCGCGCCGGCCTGTCGCTGGTTGACGAAATGATGCAGCTCTGTGTGGGTGAATTTGACGACGGTTTGGCCTCGATGGGAAACGAGTTTCCGCCGCCGATGGAAGACCTGTATCCCGCAAGATTGTCAGGGTGGAAACGACCTGTACGCGTTTTTCAATATCTTGCTGCTCAGATGCGCGAAGAACTCGCCTATCGATTTCGTCTGAAAGGGCGACAGCCGGTTAAAGGCCATTCTGTCGCTCGAAACCAGGTGTTGACTTTCAGCTTGCCGCCGGCGGTCACCAGCAAGATTGCCCGTGCTGCACGAAAACAACGTCTGCCACTCAATGCGTTGCTGCATGCGGCCATGCTTATCGCGCTGCTTCGAAGCCGCTATTCGCGAAATCTGACACCTATGCGCGGCCTGTCATTTGTTGACATGCGTCCATATCTTTCACCACCGCCGCCAGCAGAAGAGATGGGGATGTATATCTCCATGCTTCCATACACGGTTTCTGTTTCGCCGGAGACCGACATTTGGTCGCTCGCTCATGCCGTCCAGGACCAGCTCTATCGGGCGACCAAAAGGGATGACAAATATTTAGCGCCGCTTTTAAGCCTCAAATTGGTTTCGATGCTGCTATCCCGACGCTCAATGCGCATCGGTATGGCTGCACTTAGCTATGCCGGGCCGCTGAAGTTGAAGGAGCGATATGGCAACATTGAAGTTCGGGGCCTGTCAGGGTTCGTTACCGGCAATGTTCTGGGACCTGAATTGGGAGTATTTGGCACAATCCTGCATGGCCGGCTCAACCTGGACTTCGTCTACCTCGATACGGACATGACCGACACAGAAGCGCAGGAACTTGTCGACGTGATCGCCCATCTCCTGACGTTGCTTGCCGGAGATGAAAAGGAAGCAGCAGCATGAACGACGACGTGGCGAAAAGCGTTCTAAAAATCGTACGACTTCAACTTGGTCTGTCGGAGATATCGCCAAGCCATGCTCTGGCAGAGGATCTTGGTGCTGTTTCGGCGGATATCGTCAACATCGTCGTCGCAATTGAGGACAAATACGGCCTTGAGTTGGACGAAACCGCGCTTTCAGACATTCGCACGGTCACCGATTTGATTTCGCTGGTGAAAGGCAGCCAGACTGGCCCGACATGACTCTGCCGGACATCTCGACTTTGATCGAAATGCTGGAATTTCGTGCGCGCGAAACACCGGAACGCCACGCATTCCATTTCGCGGAAAAACCGGTCTCTTACTCCAAACTGTGGACAATGATTAACAGCTTTGCTGCTCACTTGGCGTCGATCGGCGTTGGGCCCGGCGACCGGGTGCTGGTTCTCATTCCCAATGGCAGCGCATTTTTTGAGGCCTTCTACGGTGTGCAAAGGATGGGTGCCATTGCCGTGCCACTGTTCCCGGGATTCGGTCCTGAGAAAATCGCATCATTCGCCGAACTGACGCACGCCAAAGTGGCTGTCCTGAACCCGGAACTGCCTCAGGAACAGATTTCCGAAATCGGGCGTATCGCCGCCGGTCTGGGCATGGCTCTGACGACGACCGGAAAAGGCCCGAACTCGTGCGATAACATCACGTTTCCCGTCATCGAGCCGGATGATATCTCATTCATACAATACACTTCTGGCAGTACCGGCGACCCGAAAGGCGTCATGATTTCGCATGACAATCTGCTGACCAACATGGGCCAAATGATTGAAGGCATGAAGATCACGGCAGATGATGTGTTTGTCAGTTGGCTGCCGGTTTATCACGACATGGGATTGATCCTGAAAACCATGGTGCCTTTCTATCTGGGCCTTGAGTTGCACCTGATGTCGACTGATCTGCGGTACACCAGTATCTGGCTGAAGGCGATAGAAGCTCATAAGGCGACATTCACGGCGGCGCCGGATTTTGCCTATCGGCTTTGTCTGCGACAGACCCGGGACCCATCGGCATATGATCTGTCGTCATTGCGCATGGCGCTCAACGCCGCCGAACCAGTCCGACGCAACACGATCGAGGCCTTCGAAGAAGCGTTTGGATTGAGAAACGTCATCGTGCCGGCCTATGGCCTGGCCGAGGCGACAGTCGGCGTGTCGACCTCGCCACCCGGCGATCCAATCAAGGTTGACGAAAAGGGCAATGTATCCGCAGGACAGCCCTTTCGCGATGTCGAAATTGCGATTGTCGGCGACAATGGCCGGCTCGGGCTGGGCGAAGTCGGCGAGATAGCGGTCAAGAGTTCAGCGCTTCCAAGCGGTTATTACAACAACCCGAAAGCGACTGACGCATTGCGATGGGAAGGTGACTACATTCTGACCGGCGACCTGGGTTACCTCGATTCCGATGGCGATTTGTTCGTCGTTGGCCGTAAGAAAAACGCAATCATCCAGTCGGGCCGCACATTGTACAGCCGTGAAATAGAAGAAATTGCTGACAGCGTTGCCGAGGTTCGGATGGTAGCGGCAGTCGGCATCGACCGGCGGAGGCTTGAAGGCGAACAAATCTATGTCTTCGCCGAAGTCAGGCCGGGCGCGGTAAGCACAGACGAGAAATCCGAGGCGATTGTTCAATCAATCGTCCGGTGCATCTTCCAGCAACTCGGAATCCGGCCGGGGCGGGTCTATCTGCTCAAACCCAGGTCGATTCCGATGACTTATAATGGCAAGATCCAGCATGGACATTTACGCGAGGCCTATCTCAACGGCACGCTTTCAGATCAGGGCCGGGTCCTGTTTCCGGACTATTGAGAGCAACCAATGCCTGGTTTAACCAGCGATCGCCGCATCAATCGCTTGCGCGTCGGTTATCCCCATTGCGCCGTCCGGCACACCCGGCTATAGCCCCGGCTGAAATTCCTTAGCACCCGGAGAAGTCTCATGTCCGTGGATATCGCCACCGTCAAACGCGTCGCGCATCTCGCCCGCATTGCTGTCGATGATGCAAAGGCCGAGGCCATGACAGGAGAGTTGAATACGATCCTTGGGTTCGTTGAGCAGCTCAATGAGGTCGACGTCGATGGTGTCGAGCCGATGACATCGGTTACGCCAATGGAAATGAAGAAGAGGACAGACAACATATCGGACGGGGACAAGGCGGGCGACATTGTCGCCAATGCGCCGGCTTCCGAAGACAATTTTTTTCAGGTGCCAAAGGTAGTCGAGTAGCCATGAGCGTGACCATCGCTGTGGAATCGCCGGTGCAGGACGACATTCGCCACCTCGTACGCGAATTGAACGAGTACATGATGCCGCTGACGCCACGAGAGTATCAGTTCCAGTTGACCGTTGAGCAAATGGCCGAACCGGCGGTAACGCTGTTCGTTGCCAGATCTGCCGAAGGCGAGGCCGTCGGCATGGGTTCCCTGAAAGTGCACGCTGGCGAATTTGGCGAGGTCAAGCGCATGTACACGCTGCCCAAGGTCCGCGGTCAGCGACTTGGCTCGATCCTGCTGCAGCATATTGAGACACTCGCTCGGCAAAAGAAGCTCAAAATCTTGAAACTTGAGACGGGCGAAGCGCCCGGTTTCGAGGAAGCCTGGCGCCTTTATGAGCGCGGTGGATTCACTAAGTGCGGCGCGTTTCTCGACTATCCCGATTCCGGTTGGTCCCGATTTTATGAAAAGAAATTGAACTGATGACAGAACTCACCCAGCTCACCATCGCCCAGGCGCGCGAAAAACTGGCGGCACGAGAGATTTCTGCGGTCGAGCTGACAGACGCCTATCTTGCCGCCATCGATTCCGCCAATCCTGCGATGAACGCCTATGTGGCAGTAACCCATGACAGGGCCCGCGACATGGCCACCGCGTCCGACGAGCGGATTGCGAATGGAGACAGCGGGGCGTTGGAGGGTATTCCACTCGGCATCAAGGACCTGTTTGCCACGGATGGCGTTCACACACAGGCATGCAGTCATATTCTCGACGGATTCAAGCCGCGCTACGAATCAACGGTCACATCCAATCTGTGGGCTGACGGCGCGGTCATGCTCGGCAAACTCAATATGGATGAGTTCGCCATGGGTTCGTCCAACGAAACATCGTATTACGGCCCGGTGAAAAACCCGTGGCGGGCAAGCGGTTCAAATCTGGACCTCGTTCCGGGCGGTTCATCCGGCGGCTCGGCTGCCGCCACGGCGGCAAATCTCTGTGCAGGCGCAACAGCGACCGATACCGGTGGTTCGATCCGTCAGCCTGCCGCCTTTACCGGAACCGTAGGCATCAAACCGACCTATGGACGCTGTTCGCGCTGGGGCATTGTTGCCTTTGCCTCGTCGCTCGATCAGGCCGGACCAATCACCCGCGATTTGCGCGATTCTGCCATCATGCTGAAATCGATGGCATCACACGATGCCAAAGACACCACGTCCGTCGATCGTGAAGTTCCCGATTATGAAGCTGCCATTGGCCAGTCGATAAAGGGCATGAAGATTGGTGTACCGAAAGAATACCGGGTCGACGGCATGCCCGACGAGATCGAGGCGCTGTGGCAGCAGGGCATTGCATGGATGAGAGACGCCGGCGCGGAAATCATCGACATTTCCCTGCCGCACACAAAATACGCGCTTCCCGCCTACTACATTGTTGCGCCGGCCGAAGCGTCGTCCAACCTCGCCCGTTACGACGGCGTTCGCTACGGCCTGCGCGTGCCCGGCAAGGACATCGTCGAGATGTACGAGAACACCCGGGCAGAAGGATTTGGACGCGAGGTCCAGCGCCGGGTATTGATCGGAACCTATGTGCTGTCGGCGGGCTACTATGACGCATATTATTTGAGGGCGCAGAAGGTCCGCACACTGATAAAACGCGATTTCGAACAGGCTTTTTCTTCGGGCATCGACACCATCCTCACCCCGGCCACACCGTCCGCAGCCTTCGGTATTGCCGATCAGGACATGGCCGCCGATCCGGTCAAAATGTATCTGAACGACATCTTCACTGTCACCGTCAACATGGCAGGCCTGCCCGGAATTTCGGTGCCTGCAGGTCTTGATGCCAAGGGTCTGCCGCTCGGGTTGCAGTTGATTGGCCGCCCGTTTGACGAAGAGACGCTCTACCGCGCTGGCAACATCATCGAGCAGGCTGCCGGCCGCTTCACGCCACAGAAATGGTGGTAGTTCCCGCTTGAGCGAATCGTAGATCGCGGAGATAGTTGCGGCCGCAACGGAGTTCCGCATGGCCGATTCTTCCCGCATCACGATCCGCGAGACAGCAGACGGGCTTGGTATCTACAATCCGACCCGCCGCAATCTCGGTGTTACAGCGTTTCTCATGCTTTGGCTCACAGGATGGGCGGCTGGCGAGATATTCGCGATTTATGCGCTTTTCACTGAAGGCGGTTTCGCCGGCGTTTTCCTGATTGTCTGGCTGACTTTCTGGACCATCGGCGGATTTTTCGCGATTTCCGTCGTGCTCTGGCAGTTGTTCGGGGTGGAAAAACTGTTTGTCACCGGTGGTGCGATGGTGCGCGAGATCGGTTTCTGGAATTTGACCCGCCGAAAAGTGTGGCCGCTTGCCTCGATCACCAACATTCGCGCCGAAGCGCCGCCGGGAAAGGATGCTGGAAGCATGTTTTCGCCAGGGGGCATCGTGTTCGAGGTCGATGGCAAGAAACGCAGTTTCGGCGTCCAGCTCGACAAGGCCGAGCGAATGGCCGCTCTGGAGGCGATCCACAGTCATGTTCCGGCGGGCAAGCAGGAACGCCAACAACTTGCCGCAACCATCGCAAACATTGCCAGAATCAAACAGGCGGGAAAACCGGGCAACCAATAGAGGATCGATCCTATGGCCAAATCGAATGCATACACCGGGTTGCGCACCACGGCCGTTCACGCCGGGGAGGGGCCTGATCCAGCGACCGGAGCGTCGGCGCCGAATATAGCGATGTCGTCGACCTTCGTGGTTGAGGAGCCGGCCGGGTTCTCGGCCCATGATCTGGCTGAGGACAGTCCGTTTCTCTATGGGCGCTGGGCCAATCCGACCGTCAGTATGCTGGAGCGCAAGATAGCGGCGTTGGAGGGAACTGAGGCGTGCGCATGCTTTGGTTCCGGCATGGCAGCGGCGTCAGCGATCTTCTTTACCTTCCTGTCAGCCGGCGACCATGTGATCGTTTCCGACGTCAGCTATGCAGGTGTTGCAGAACTGGCTCGTGACACGCTGCCACGCATGGGTATCGAGGTTTCGACGGTTGATATGACCGATATTGAAGCGTTGGCTGGCAAATTCAAACCAAACACCAGGCTTGTTCACACTGAAACACCGGTCAATCCGCTGACCAGGCTCACAGACCTGAAAACGGTCTCGGAACTGGCGCACTCGCACGGTGCGCTGGTTTCATGTGATTCCACCTTTGCCAGCCCGATCGCCACGCGGCCGGCTGAGCATGGCGTCGATCTGGTGATGCATTCGATCACCAAATATATCGGTGGGCATGGCGACGCGATCGGTGGTGCAGTGGCCGCTAACCGCGAACACGTCACGCGCATGACCAACGAGGCGACCATTCACCATGGCAGCGTGTTGTCTCCTTTCAACGCTTGGCTTATTGCCCGCGGTGCGGCGACATTGCCGCTCAGGATGCGTGCACACGAGGAAACAGCTCTCGCGGTTGCAGGGTGGCTTGAGGCTGATCCAAGAGTGACCAAAGTGCTTTATCCGGGTCTGACCAGTCATCCGCAACATGAACTTGCAAGCAGCCAGATGAAGAATTTCTCCGGCATGATGGCATTTCAGGTTGGCAACGAAACCGATGGCGAGCGAATCGCCGGTCGCATGGCTGAGAGCTTGCAGGTGATCCACTACGCCGTTTCGCTCGGCCATCACCGCTCATTGATCTTCTGGATGCCGACGCAGGGCCTGATGGAGACGTCATTTCGTCTCAATGGAGCACAATTGGAGAGTTACCGCGCCTTTGCTGGCGACGGCATATTCCGATTTTCCATTGGGTTGGAAGATGCTGATGATCTGATAGCCGATCTGGACAGGATTCTTTGATCCGCTGAGAGGTTCCGGCAATTAACCATTGTGGAAACATCTTGGGGAAAATGTGCTCGCAGTTTCCGGTGCTTGGCTTCGAAAAACGCCTGCAAACCTTGTAAAACAAGAGCTTCCAGCTTTGCAAAGAGCGCAACCCAGCCATCGAATTTTGAACACATTCCGGCCGCTTTTATGGTTGCGGAAATCTTAACGGCACGGTAAGGATTGCGCCTCAACATGAGGGAAGACATTGAGTCTGGGACCTCGGGGTAAGATAAATCAAACGGGTTTTTTGATGGACGACAGCGTTCAAAAATCCTGCTGGGGCGTAACAGCCTGGGCAGTTATTGGTTTCGCCGCGATTATCGGATTTGCACTGTTGTTTGGCGATGTGGAATCAACGGCCGTACTGGCCGCCAAATAGGCTTTAGATAAGCTTGAACGAAAAAGCGCTGGTTTTTGCCAGCGCTTTTTTCTTTTTCAAAGCTCGCTCGTGTCGCAACATGGCCTGCGAATGTCGACTTGGCACCATCGCGCTCGGTCCATTCAAGATTGATAGTTTGGTCGCATCCAAGTCTGGTATGAATTATCATGTTTCTGTCTGTTTTCGACCTGTTCAAGATTGGTATCGGCCCGTCGAGTTCGCACACGATGGGGCCGATGACGGCTGCGAACCGGTTTCTGGATGAACTGGCAGGTAGCGACTGGCCAAAGCCGCCAAACGCCAAGGTAACGCGGCTTGCCGCCAGCCTTCACGGCTCATTGGCTTTCACCGGTGTCGGCCATGGCACGCACCGCGCTGTGATGATGGGTTTGGCCGGTGAAGCGCCGGATACTGTGAACCCGGACGATGCCGCAAAGATCGTAGAAAAAGTCATTACCGGTAAGAAAATTCAGCCTCCGGGACATCCGGAATACAGGTTCGATCCAGCAGAGGATCTGGTGTTTGATCGCCAAAATCCGCTTCCAGGTCACGCCAACGGCATGACATTCAGCGCCTTCGACAAGGACGATCATCTGCTGTTGAAGCGGCTCTATTATTCGATTGGCGGCGGCTTTGTCGTGTCCGAGGAAGAGCTGCAAAAACTGCAGGCGCAGACAAAACCGGTCGCCGAGACCGGCGTTCCGTACCCATTCTTGAATGCCAAACAAATGCTGGAAATGGCGGCATCAAGCGGCAAATCGATCGCCGAAATGAAACGCGCAAATGAAGAAAGCCGGCTGGACCGCGAGACACTCGACAGTGGCGTTGATGCCATCTGGGATGCCATGCGCGGTTGCATTGACCGTGGTCTGTCTCACGACGGCATGATGCCGGGTGGCTTGAATGTGCGCCGCCGGGCGCGAGCGTTGCACGATCAGTTGAACGAGGAGTGGAAGCAAAACAAGCAAAATCCGCTGCTCGCCAACGATTGGTTGAGTGTCTACGCCATGGCGGTCAACGAAGAAAATGCATCAGGTGGCCGCATCGTCACCGCGCCGACCAACGGCGCCGCCGGCGTGGTCCCAGCGGTATTGCGTTACTGGCTGCACTTCCATGTGGATGCCGATCAGGAAGGTATTCGTGACTTTCTGCTGACGGCAGCGGCGATTGGGGGGATTATCAAGCACAATGCTTCGATTTCCGGTGCTGAAGTGGGTTGTCAGGGAGAAGTGGGCTCGGCTTCTGCCATGGCCGCCGCAGGCCTTGCTGCAGTCATGGGCGGAAATGCGGAACAAGTGGAAAATGCCGCAGAAATCGCACTCGAACACCACCTGGGAATGACCTGTGATCCGGTCGGCGGATTGGTTCAGGTGCCTTGCATCGAACGCAACGCCCTGGGCGCGGTTAAAGCCGTCACAGCGGCCTCTCTTGCCGTCAAGGGTGACGGCAAGCATTTTGTACCGCTTGATGCTGCAATCGAGACGATGCGCCAGACAGGGCTGGATATGAGCGAACGCTACAAGGAAACCAGCAAGGGCGGTCTGGCGGTAAATGTTGTTGCCTGCTGATCTCACACCCCTGTGGAAGGAAGCGTCAATTCATTGACCTGAGGCCACCTAGCGCTAAACCATGGGGCATGGTTCTCAATTTAGTCAAACTCTGCGTCGGCTGTGACAGTGTCGAACATCTCGTTGAATCGGTCGAGCGCCGCAAGGAGCAGCAGCAAAAAGCAGGTGAGGCTCTGGAATACATCCACACAACCCGGATGATCCCCAAACGTGCTAGCGAGCTGGAGCAGGGCGGTTCGCTTTATTGGGTCATCAAGGGAAATATTCAATGCCGCCAGCGGTTGATGGCGGTCAGGCCGTTCACTGATGCAAACGGAATCAGCCGATGTGATCTTGTAATGGAGCCGAAGGTGATATCGACCTACTGGCAGCCAAAACGTGCCTTTCAGGGCTGGCGATATTTCAAAGGCTCCGAAGCGCCGGCCGATCTGGCCGGCGGCAAGGAGGGCATGGCGTCCGTTCCAGCCGAACTGCGATTGGAATTGGCGGAACTGGGCCTGTTATAGTCAGGGCTGGGGCATTTTTCGCTCAAATGGAGTCGAAGAAGCGAAAAATGCTTCAATGTTTCCAAGCAGATATTGGAGTTGTTGCGGTTCAGAGAAGCCGCAAAACGCGCTAGATAAACGGATCATATGACCATTGCAGCAGGGCTTGGCGCTGGCGCGGCCGGCAAAATATGTCTCCGGGGTCGCAATTTGCCCGGATTTGTCCAGCGTGGCGCGAGAAAGCCCGCCAACGCTTGATCTGCACCCGGTCGACTTCAGGTAATCGGCGGCCGAGATAGTAACGGCAATACCATTGGAACCAACCGCGAGGATCTGGCCCGATGATCCAGCCCTTCTCACGCCAGACCGACAATGGTTGCCTGCTCTTGATGCCGAATTGGTTCAAAGATGGATCAGCTACGCTGGAGATCTTTGCATTTTCAAACCAGCTCGGGGGAAATTCATCTTGGCAATCATTGCAATACTTGCCTTCAAACACGCCCATTTCGAGCATCTTTTTCGGTGAAAAGTACGGTTTGAACTGTGGGTCGAATGCTTCGCCAACCGGTGCTTCGAGCAGGTAGGAGTAATCGCTTTGCATCCGGTCATTGACCTCAATATTATCGCCAATAGCCAAGTCAGATTCCCTTCGACATTAATTCTTCTCATGTTACGCGCAGGATGGCGAACGGATCTGCATGAAACCGGATTTACCGAAAGTTCCTCATAGTCCTTGCAACTTGGCCCCAGTCGCCACATGTTTCCATTGTGATGGGTGATCAAAAAACACCAGTGCCAGCAGCCGATCAGGAAGCATCGACCACGTCGAGCTCCGATGTGGCCGCTTTTGTGCGCAAGGCGCAGGCTCTTGGCGCACTCAAATCCGTCAAGAAAGGCCGGTTGATTCTGGCGCTCGATGCAACGATGAGCCGTCAGCCAACCTGGGACTTGGCGTGTGGTCTTCAGGCCGAAATGTTTGATGCTGCAGGCAAGGTCGGCTCCCTCGATGTGCAATTGGTGTATTTTCGCGGATTCGGTGAGTGCAGGTCGTCGAAATTTGTCAATGACACAGGTTCGTTGAAAAACCTCATGACCAAAATCGATTGTCGCGGCGGCCACACCCAGATCAGCAAGGTCCTTGCTCACGCTTTAAAGGAGACCGGCCGCGAGGCCGTGGACGCGCTGGTCTATATTGGCGATGCGATGGAGGAAGCCGTTGACGACCTTGCCGACAAGGCCGGGCAATTGGGCCTGCGGCATGTGCCGGTATTTGTGTTCCAGGAGGGCCGGGATCCTGTCGCAGAACAGGCGTTCCGCGAAATCGCCCGCTTGTCCAATGGGGCCTGGTTTCGTTTCGATAGCAATTCAGCGGCAACGCTGGCGAAATTGTTGTCATCGATTGCGGTATATGCGTCCGGAGGTTTCACTGCCCTGGAGGCGCGCGGAACCAACGAAGACCGCCTTTTGATCGGTCACATGCGGGGACGGGAGAAGCGATGACTTTTCTTCTGGTTCTTGCGCTCGTTTTGCTCGCCGCAGGGATATTCGGAACAATGCTGGTTCGTGCTGATCCCAGGGCATTGGCTTCTACGATCAGGATGATCGTTCCCTCAATTCTTGGTATTGCCGGGGCCGGAGCCATGTTCGCGGGCCGCTCCGGACTGGGTATCATGCTGATTGCGGCAGCTGCCGGCTGGATGGCCTCGCAAAACCGGCGCCGTGCGGCAAGAAAGTCGCCGGGCAGGCGATCATCTGTCCGCACCGCTGCATTGGAAATGGAGCTTGACCACGATTCCGGTGCGATGGAGGGAATGGTGTTGGCCGGCCGTCACGAGGGCAAAATGCTCGGCCAGATGGACCTCGTCGACCTGCTGGAACTTCACGCCGAGCTTGAAAGCGACGCTGACAGTATCCGCTTACTGGAAGCTTACCTTGACGGCCGCTTTACCGTTTGGCGTGAGCACGCACATGCGGATGCGGGCGCGGGGTTGGGAGAGCCTCCAGGATCGGGCGCCATGACTAAGCAAGAGGCCTACGAGATCCTTGGTCTTGAACCGGGTGCTGCTACGGCGGAAATCAACAAGGCGCATCGCCGCCTGATGCAGCGAGTTCACCCCGATCTCGGCGGTTCGTCTTTCCTGGCGGCCAGAATTAATGAAGCCAAGGAAGTTCTTTTGCGCGGTCATTAGGACTGGTCTCCTCGAATACTCAATACTTTCCGGACCGTTCGTTGAGGGTTGCAGCAAGCTGCAATCGAACCTTTTTATTGTGCTATGGCGTAGCAGGATATCTTGCGTTTCTTCAGCTTGGAGCACGCACCCCATGCGCGGTTTTTCGAGCTGAATCCACCAAATCTCACCCGGTGATAGACAGTGCCGTTCTTTTCAAACGTCTCTGTAAATCCTGTCGCGCGCGCCAGCACTGGGCCGGCCTTGTGTTTCGTCTTGTCGATGAATTCGATCGCCTCGGCTTCACTGGGAAGTGATGCAACCTGTACGACCCAGCCAGATGGCTTCAAGCGCGAAGATTTCGAAGTGGCGGCAGTCTCAATCCTGTCTACGGCTTTTTCGACCTTCGGCTCTGGAATGCGCTCTTTGGGAACGGGCGCGTAGGCCGAGGCCGCTGCGATTTTTGCTGGACGCGGCTCGGGGACCGGTGCTTTTTTCTCCGGAAGCTTGGCAATGGCCAAACGCGGCGAAGCCTTGCGAGCCGCCACAAGCGGTCCGCGAGAACGTTTTGATGCTCGCGGCAGGTATTTACCGACAAGCTTGGTCATTGCCGCATTACGCGTTTTGCCTGAGCGTCCACCCATGACAACAGCGACGATGCGGCGTTTTCCCTTGGTGGCAGAGGTCACGAGATTATAGCCCGACGCACGCGTATAGCCTGTCTTGATGCCATCGACGCCACGCACGCGGCCCAATAGCCGGTTGTGATTGCCGTAACGGCGTTTGCCGTATTTGAACGACCGGGTTGAAAAAACACGATAGTGATGTGGAAAATGCTCACGCAACGCCAAGCCCAAAGTCGCCATGTCACCCGCAGTCGTGACCTGCTTGGAATTCGGCAGACCGGACGCATTGCGGAACACGGTTGATTTCATGCCAAGTTGACGTGCTTTCGTGGTCATCATCCGGGCGAAGTTTGCTTCCGACCCGCCGAGATGTTCGGCAACGGCGGCGGCGACATCATTGGCAGACTTTGTCACCAAAGCCATTATCGCTGCATTCGCAGAAATGCTGCGACCGGGCTTGATGCCGAGCTTTGAAGGTGGCTTGGAAGATGCGTATTTCGAAAACCGGATGCGGGTCTTCTTTGTCATGCGCTTTTCGTCCAACGCCTCAAACATCATGTAGAGCGTCATCATTTTGGTAAGGGACGCCGGATAGCGAGGCGAATTGGCCCGCGACGCGTGCAGCACCTTGCCCGTGTTGGCATCGATTACGATTGCGGCATATTTGGAATTTGCAATCGCCGGGGCGGCCAACATCGTGGCGCAGATCATTACGGCAAGGGCGATTGCCCTGGAAAAACTCAACAACGCGATACGCACGTTTACACTCGCTATTACTATGAACTCGACTGGACCTACCGCCATCAATTCGGCGAATTGGGGGGCAAACTATCCCGCCCTCGTTACCATTCCGTTTATGGTAACCAGTTCATTGACAAATAAATGCGAATTTTCTCATTAAGGTTTACGTGAAGGTGGGTGCCTGATGCTGCACCGCAACATTCCACTTGACAATTTGTGCAATGCACACAATATTTGGTGCATTGCAATATGATCTCATCTCTCCCAAGAATGTGAAAGGACGCGCAAATGGACCAGTCATTTGAGAGTGTCAGCAAATTCAACAAGGAACTTGTCGATGGCGCCATCAAAAGCGTTGCGGCTTGGACCAGCGGTGTGCAGACCGTAGCAGCAGAATCTGCTGAATACGCGAAGGCATCAATGGAAAATGGTGTAGCTGCTTTTGAAAAGGTGGCTAACGCAAAGTCTGCGGAAAAAGCCTTCGAGGTTCAATCCGAGTTTGCAAAGACTTCAATTGAAAGCGCCGTCGCGCAGGCGACAAAAGTTGGTGAAATCTACACCGACGTAGCAAAGGAAGTTTTCAAGCCGTTCGAATCGGCGTTCACCAAGGTTCGGTAACGCCATTCAGCCGCAGTGCGAATGCCCCTTTGTGAGGCTTCGATAAAGACCATGACCGCGAGTAACCCGGTGGCATCTGCCGCCGGGTTTTTCGCGTCTGGAAAATTCTTCAGCATTTTGTCGTAGAATTATCATTGCGCTCATATTGTCACCTGAATTTCAGGCCTTACAATTATGATCGAAGCACCTACATGGGCTCAGGCGAAACAGGAGAAGTTGCAGGAATAAGGTGGCGCGGATTGTTGAAAGACTGATGGATCGCCGCACCCATATGCAGGACGATCGCGATGACGACGCCGATGGCCGTGATGGTGGTCGCGGCACAGCGGTCATCACGCGTACCCGCACCAAGACCAAGAAGCCCAGCCTGTATCGCGTTTTGATTCTGAACGACGACTACACCCCAATGGAATTTGTCGTTCATGTGTTGGAGCGGTTTTTCAGCAAAAACCGGGAACAAGCGACAAAAATCATGCTCCATGTTCACAATCACGGTGTGGGTGAGTGTGGGGTCTATACTTTTGAGGTCGCGGAGACCAAAGTGTCATCAGTGATGGACTTTGCCCGTCAACATCAGCATCCGCTGCAATGCGTGATGGAAAAGAAGTGAGGTAAGAATGCCTGCATTTTCACAAAGCCTGGAACAGGCGCTGCATCAGGCATTGACGTTCGCCAATGAACGCCATCACGAATATGCGACGCTCGAACATCTGCTGCTGGCATTGATTGATGACGAGGATGCAGCTGCGGTCATGCGTGCCTGCAATGTTGATCTGGCTGACCTCAAGCGCACAGTACTCGACTACATTGACACCGAACTCGACAATCTGGTTACCGGGTACGAAGAGGACTCCAAGCCGACATCAGGGTTCCAACGCGTCATCCAGCGCGCGGTGATTCACGTCCAGTCGTCCGGACGCGAAGAAGTGTCGGGTGCCAATGTCTTGGTGGCCATATTTGCAGAACGCGAAAGCCATGCGGCCTACTTCCTGCAAGAGCAACAGATGACCCGCTACGATGCGGTCAACTACATTTCGCACGGCATCGCCAAGCGTCCCGGCTCAACCGAATCTCGCACGCCGACCGGTGTCGAGGACGATCAGACGGGGGCGGGCGAAGACGGTGAAGAAGGCGGCAAGAAGAAGCAACAGGACGCACTCAGCGCCTATTGTGTCAACCTCAACGAGAAGGCAAAGGCCGGCCGCATTGACCCGCTTATCGGCCGAGAGGAAGAGGTCAGCCGGACAATCCAGGTCCTGTGCCGTCGGGCGAAAAACAATCCGCTCTACGTTGGTGATCCTGGTGTCGGAAAGACGGCCATTGCCGAAGGCCTCGCAAAGCGCATTGAAGAAGGTGAGGTGCCAGAGGTACTGCTCGACGCAACGGTGTTCGCGCTCGATATGGGTGCACTGCTGGCAGGAACGCGTTATCGCGGCGATTTCGAGGAACGGCTGAAGCAGGTCGTCAAGGAACTGGAGAATTTCCCGGGTGCCGTGCTGTTCATCGACGAAATTCACACGGTCATCGGCGCCGGAGCGACATCCGGCGGAGCGATGGATGCTTCTAACCTGTTGAAACCCGCGCTTTCCAATGGAGCGATCCGATGCATCGGCTCGACCACCTATAAGGAGTTCCGCCAGTTCTTCGAGAAGGATCGCGCGCTGGTCCGCCGGTTCCAGAAAATCGACGTCGTCGAGCCTTCCCTGGATGACGCCGTGGAAATCATGAAGGGGCTGAAGCCCTATTTTGAGGATTTCCACAAAGTCAAATACACCAACGACGCCATCAAGGCGTCGGTGGAGCTTTCCGCGCGTTACATCAACGACCGTAAATTGCCGGACAAGGCAATCGATGTCGTCGATGAGACCGGGGCGGCGCAGATGCTGGTGCCGGAAAACAAGCGCCGCAAGACAATCGGTGTGAAAGAAATCGAGGCAACGATTGCCACCATGGCCCGTATTCCGCCGAAAACCGTTTCGGCTGATGACGAGAAGGTGCTGGCAAATCTCGATTCCGAGCTCAAGACCGTCGTCTATGGTCAGGACACGGCCATCGAGGCGCTTGCGTCCTCCATCAAGCTGGCGCGCGCCGGCTTGCGTGAACCCGAAAAACCAATCGGTTGTTATCTGTTCTCGGGCCCGACCGGCGTCGGCAAGACCGAGGTCGCCAAACAGTTGGCCTCTTCGCTGGGTGTCGAACTGCTTCGCTTCGACATGTCGGAATATATGGAGCGTCACACCGTATCGCGTCTGATCGGTGCGCCTCCCGGCTATGTCGGCTTCGACCAGGGTGGATTGCTGACCGACGGCGTGGACCAGCATCCGCACTGCGTGCTGCTGCTGGATGAGGTCGAAAAAGCTCATCCCGACCTGTTTAACATCCTGTTACAGGTGATGGACCACGGCAAGCTCACCGACCATAATGGCAAGCAGATCGACTTCCGCAATGTCATCTTGATCATGACCACCAATGCTGGCGCCTCTGAAATGCAGAAGGCGGCAATCGGCTTTGGTTCGTCCAAGCGCGAAGGCGATGATCTGGAAGCGATCAACAAGCTGTTCACGCCTGAGTTCCGCAACCGGCTCGATGCCATTATTCCGTTCGGAGCGCTGCCGGTGCCGGTCATCCACAAGGTGGTCCAGAAGTTCGTCATGCAGCTTGAAGCGCAGCTTTCAGAGCGTGGCGTCACTTTCGATCTGTCGCAGGATGCAATCGCCTGGCTGGCGACAAAGGGATATGACGAGCGCATGGGCGCCCGGCCACTTGGCAGAGTGATCCAGGAGAATATCAAGAAGCCGCTGGCCGATCAGGTTCTGTTTGGCGATTTGAAGCGCGGCGGAACGGTCAAGGTTACGGTTGAGAAAAGCGATTCTGGCAAAAGCAGCCTGAAACTTGAGGCGGTGCCGGACGAAGTTCCGGTGAAACCGAAACAGATAAAGGCCAAGAAACCCAGACGGACCGCCAAGACGACCGCTCGTAAAAAGACGGCCAAACCGAAAGCCGCAGCCAAGCCGGAGAAAAAGCCGCGCAGCACGGTTCCGCAGCTACCGCGCAAAAGCTGAGTTGAGCACTAAAACCCAAGGCAAGTTGCTCGCCAAGCTTGCCGAGGGCGCGCGAGGAGAGATCGGCCGGGCCGCTGAAGTAGCCTTGGAAGCGCTCGACAATCCGGCAATCATTCCGGATCTTCTCGATTGTCTTGAGAGTGATAATGCTGCCGTTGTGGCCCATGCCGCACATGCGGTCATGCAGATCGGCAAAGTGCGTTGCGAACTTTTCGAAAGCCATGCTTATCGTCTGATTGAATTGCTGCGTAACCGGGCAAGCTGGGAGATTGGCGAACAACTGCCCAAAATCTTGGCAGAGATTGATCTGACCAACGAACAGATCATGCAATTGATCCCTGAACTGGTCAGTCAGATTGATGACCGATCGGCGATCGCTTCCGTCTGTGCACTGACGGCGCTTGTACGGCTCTCTGAACGCCAGTTGTTCTCCACAGTCGAGGCTGAAAGGCTGCTCGCTAAAGCCGTCTCATCGCCGCGCAAAGCCGTCGCGGCGAGGGCCAGACGCCTTATGGCCAAGTAAGGCCCCTTGCTGATATCCGGCTCTGTGGTAGAGCGGACGCATGACCGAGACCTCACTCGATTCCGCTGACAAAGCAGACCATTTCCCGTGGTACGTCAAAGGCGTTCGGGCCGCTTTCTCGATACCTGGCCTGGTGCTGATCATGTCGTTTGTCGGTTTTGCCGCCCTGGCCAGGGAAACCGGTTTCTCGCTTGCCGAAACCATTTTCATGATCATCGTCATCTGGGCCTTGCCGGCGAAGGTGGTTTTGATCGGTGGGGTCGTATCGGGGGCAGGTCTATTTGCCGTCACCCTGGCCGTGGCGCTTTCTTCAGTTCGCCTGATGCCGATGACGGTGACAATGATCCCCGAAATGCGCGGACCGAAAACCAGGACCTGGGTGCTCTACCTGCTGTCGCATTTCATTGCAGTGACCTCCTGGGTAATCGCCATGGAGCGGTTCCCGAATGTCCCGAAGGCCACGCGCACAAGCTTCTACTTCGGTATCGGTTCGACGTTGATGACACTCAACATCCTCATGACGACGGTGATCTACATCTCCGCCGCCAGCATGTCAGATGGCGTCGCAGCTGCCTTCTTCATGTTGACTCCGATGTATTTTCTCACATCACTGTGGAGTTCTGCGCGCGAGTGGGCGGGTCATCTGTCAATCGTGCTTGGCCTTGTTTTCGGTCCGCTCTATCACCTGTATCTGCCGCAGATTGATTTGCTGGCGGCTGGTGTGTCGGCCGGGGTAATAGCCTATGTGGCTCACCGGCTCTCAGCTAGGCGCGGCGAGATATGACCTGGGAAGCGATTGACACCTGGTGGTGGCCATACCTCTTCATTCTTGTCGCCGGTTGGTTCGCCACCGACATCTGGCGCGTTCTCGGTGTATATCTTGGCGGTAGGATTGACGAACAGTCTGATCTGTTGGTCCTGGTTCGCTGCATCGCAACAGCACTCGTCGCAGCCGTAATTTCAAACCTGGTTCTGTTTCCCGTTGGTGCACTGGCAACCGTTGCATTGCCCGTTCGCATTGGTGCAGTTGCCGCTGGTTTTGCCGCCTATCGGCTCATCGGCAAAAATACGTTGGTTGGCATTGTTGCCGCTGAAATCGTGCTGCTACCGTTCATTATCGGGTGAAAGGGCGGAAGTGTCATCGCGCTTGGTCATTTGGCCTATAATTCGTGACTTCTTCAGCGACCTTCAATAGGCAGTTATGATGAATGCTCTTTATGATACGATCGGGCTGAATTACGCTAACCTCCGCAAGCCCGACGCCAGAATTGCAAAACAGATTGAAGCTGCGCTGGATGATGCGGAAACTGTGCTCAATGTCGGTGCAGGCGCCGGTTCATACGAACCTGCCGGCCGCAAAATTACCGCCATAGAACCATCTGCCGAGATGATTGCCCAGCGCCGGCCGTCCGATGCGACAATCATTCAAGGCAGTGCAGAGTTGCTTCCGTTCGAGGACAGGTCATTTGACGCCTCGATGGCAGTTTTGACTATCCATCATTGGTCCGACAAGGCCGCCGGTGTTGCCGAGATGAGGCGCGTGACCAAGGAAAAAATCGTTTTCCTGACCTATGACCCATCCTTCAGGGATTTTTGGCTTCTCGACTACTTTCCGGCTCTCATCACGCTCGACGAAGGCCAGATGCCCAATATGTGCGACTATGAAGATTGGTTGGGTGAAGTCTCGGTTTCACCGGTGCTGATTCCGCACGATTGCACCGACGGGTTTCTTGCCGGCTACTGGAGGCGTCCGGCCGCTTATCTCGACGAACGTGTCCGTAGAGCGATGTCTTCTTTCTGGAAGCTGGACAATGTTGCAGACGGGCTTGCAGAACTGGAAGCCGATCTGAAAAACGGTGACTGGGAAAAGCGCTATGGTGGGCTGTTAGATGTCGACGCTCTCGATTGCGGCTATCGTCTTGTCGAAGCACGCTGAAATTCCCAACGGCTTTCGCTTTAGCCGTTTTTTAGAAGTTGTTGCGTAAGAAGGCAGCAACTTAGCGGGATTCGCAATGGCGTTTACCAGAATCGAAAAGACAATCCTGAAAATCATCGCGGTCATGGTGCTGTGCAGCCTGGCGTTGATTTTCATCAAGGATATGCCGATCCACATTGATCCGTTTGTGGTTCATCTGGTCGCGGCAGTGCTTTTCATAGGCGGTGGACAATATTATCGCGTCTACAGATCCGAAGAGAAACTGTCAGCAATATGCACTTTTTCTGGGCTTTATGTGCTGTTTGCACCGCTTTGCATTCTCTACAACACTTCGCTGCTTCCGCTGAATACGAGCCCGTTTGACTCCGCTTTCGTCGAAATTGATGCGTTGTTTGGCTATTCGTGGCCGGTCTGGTCGGCCTGGCTGGCGCAGTATCCGGCGTTGTCGGCGATTTTGAAACTCGATTACGCGCTGGCGCCATCACTGTCTTTCCTGGTCATTGCCTATCTTGGCTTCAAGTCGGATTTCGCTCGCCTGCACACTCTCGCGTTCACCAATATCATTGCGGCAATCACCACCATTACAATTTGGGTTTTTCTGCCGACTGCCGGTCCCGGCGGGGTTTTCGTGCTGCCGGCGGAGGTGGAATCCGCCCTCAAGCTGACGGCAACGTCAGAATATGGCGCCAAGGTCGCCGATATGATCGTCAATGGAATTGGTGATCGCTGGGACATTTCGGTCACTGGTCTGATCGGTTTCCCGTCATTCCACATCACCATGGGTTTTGCGCCGTTGCTGGCCGTGTGGCATCAACGAACGCTGCGGGTTGTGTTCCTCATCTTGTTCTTGCCGATGATACCGGCAACGCTGATCCACGGCGCCCATCACTTGATGGATGTCATTGGCGGAATAGTATGCACGCTTGCTGCCTGGTGGCTTGCAGCCAAATACTGCGCCGCCGGAGAACAGATTACTCCACAAAAAGTGGCAGCCGTTGGCGAGATTCCCACAGCCAGCTGATTTGCGTTCAGCTTCGTCTGTCCGGCCTATCCAAGCACGGCGCGGATCTTGTCCGCGTTCGCCGCGAGTACTTCCCGCTCTTCCATGTTCGCGGCCGGAGGACCCAGCTTTTCGCCTTCGAAGCGTGGGATCACATGGAAATGCAGATGAAAGACCTCTTGCCCGGCTGCGGGTTCATTGGCCTGCAATATTGTCACGCCACCTGCACCGAAAGCCTGCATGACCGCTGCCGATAATTTTTTGGTTGTAGCTATGACCGAGGACAAACTGTCTTCGTTGCAATCGAGAATGTTGCGGGCTGGTGCTTTGGGAATAACCAGACAATGTCCCTTGCTGCGCGGCATTATATCCATGAAAGCGAAGGTGTGATCGTCTTCGTAGAGCTTCTCGCAGGGAATCTCCTGACGCAGGATTTTCGCAAAAATGTTGTCGCTGTCGTAAACCAGGCTTGTCATGAAACACACCTTGCCGCTTGATTGATTGAAGATTGCGATGTTTCATCACCCGCTCGGTGCGGTCAAGAGCGGGGAGGGGTGATGCGCTGGATTCTTGCAGGTTGGATATTATTCATTGTCTCGGCAATGTTCTTTATCGCTTCCGCCTGGAAATCCGGCGATCAACTTGCTCTGGGAGGTGGTTTGTTTTTTCTCATCGCCTGTTTCGCGTTTCTGGTCCCGTTTCTGCGCGACTATCGAAACAGGCCTTGATTATTTCGTCTTTCGAAAAGGCCCACGTTCATCAAGAAATTCACCAATGCGCTCAACTTCGGCGCGTTCGTGCTCCAGATAGTCTTCGACGGCCCGGCGAAATCCAGTATGTGGAATGTAGTGGGCAGAGTGCATCTTTACCGGCATGTAACCGCGGGCCAGCTTGTGCTCGCCCTGTGCGCCTGCTTCCACCACCTTCAGTCCATGTTCGATCGCATAGTCGATGGCCTGATGGTAACAAAGTTCGAAATGCAGGTAGCGGTGATCCTCCAAACAGCCCCAGTGGCGGCCGAAAATCGTATCCGAACCGACAAAATTCAGTGCTCCGGCTATATTGCGGCCATTCCGGCGCGCTAAAAACAGAACAATGTCATCGGCCATTGTTTCTCCGGCAAGCGAAAAGAACTCGCGGGTCAGATAGGGTCGACCCCATTTGCGACCGCCTGTATCCATGTAAAAGGCAAAAAAATCGTCCCATACGGTTTCGGTCAGATCGCTGCCGGTCAGTTGTACGATCTCAACGCCGTTGGCGACCGCCTGCGACCGCTCTTTTTTCAGAGCTTTTCTTTTGCGTGACGCCAACGTGTCGAGAAAATCATCATAATCGCGGTATTCGCGATTGAAAAAGTGGAACTGCTGGTCTGTCCGGTGCAAAAAGTTCGATCGCTCCAGCACCGATACTTCGTCCTCTGGTGCGAAAGTGATGTGCACCGATGAGACCCCGAGGCGTTCGGTCAGCAGTTTCAACCCGTCTGCGAGAGCCTGCCGTACCGAGTGTGGGTCAAATCCCTGTCGCACAAGCAGCCTCGGCCCGGTTGCCGGAGTGAAGGGTATGGAGACCTGAAGTTTTGGGTAATAACGCCCGCCGGCGCGTTCGAAAGCGTCCGCCCATCCATGGTCGAATACATACTCTCCCTGACTGTGGCTTTTCAGATAACACGCAGCGGCGCCGACGAGGCGGCCGTCTCCGGTTTCTAATCTCAGATGCTGTCCCATCCAGCCAGTTTCCCGGTTGGCCGAGCCGGAGATTTCAAGCGCGTGCAGAAACTGATAGCTTACAAATGGATTATAGTTTCCGGAACAACGACTTGCACCAGAAAGCTCACCCCATTCTCCGCTTGAAAAATCAGCCATCGAAGGGATAATCCGGATGACAAATTCATCGGGTACGCCGGCAATGGCGTCATTGCGAATGCTCATGAAGCGACAATTAGGGATGTTGTGCGCCGCATCAACCCCGATTGGTCAGCGATTTTCGGGATGAAATCCTTCAAACGTAATTTGCCCTCCCTCTCGCCAGGTTAATTCGGCTGCTGTCTGATCGCGCACAGTCCAGCTTATGAACGGCAGATTCAGCCTGTCCCTGACGAACGCCACGAACCGGTTGGGAATTGAAGCGACATCGTATGATACGAAAGAAATTTCGTGCGCCAGCATCGAAAAATGCGCCTCCATTGAGGCATTGTCCTCGCCTTCTGCGGTCAAACCGGCCGGAACCCCGGGCGCATTGCTCGAAAACTGCCGCACGAGATGATGACTGAAGGACATGATGGCTGCCGAACCCTTGTAGTCCGCCAAATCTGCAGCGACAGCCGCGACGAACCCGTCGTCGTGCCCCTGATTTCCTTTCAGCTCGATCACCATGGGGACGCTGCCCGCAACAAGCGAAAGCGCTTCCGACAAACGTGGTATTCGGTCTGCAGTTTCACCGACCAGAAGCCGGCTCATCTCATCGGCGGTCGTCTCGCAGACTTTACCGTTCCGGCCGGTCAGGCGCTTCAAGTAGTGATCGTGAAAAACCATCGGTACACCATCAGCACTCAAGGTGATGTCGCATTCAATGGCATATCCTCCTTCAACCGCGTGCTTGAAGGAGGAGAGGGTGTTTTCCCAGCAGTTCTTGTTGCCGTCATGGAGACCGCGATGGGCGATTGGTCGTGCGGTCAGCCATGATATATCGGTATCTTCCATCGCCTGTCAGTCAAACTCGATGACAGCTTCGATTTCAACGGGAGCGTTCAATGGAAGCGACGCTGTCCCGACCGCAGAGCGGGCATGAATTCCACGCTCACCAAGCGCTTCGGCGAGAAAATCCGACGCACCGTTTGCGACAAGATGTTGCTCGGTAAAGCTCGGTACGGAAGCGACGAAAACTGTGATCTTGACCAATCGCTTGATGCGCTCCAGATCGCCGAGAGCTACTTTTGCCTGTGCAAGGATGTTGATAGCGCAGGCTCGCGCGGCTTCCTGTCCCGTCGCTATATCGAGCTCGGCGCCCAGCAGCCCGGTCGCGATCAGTTTGCCGTTCTCCAGTGGCAGCTGTCCTGCAGTCATCAGAACATTACCGGTGGTCGCAAAAGGAGCATAGTTTGCGGCGGGTGCGGCGGCGTGGGGTATTTCAACATCCATTTCTGCAAGGCGTTGGTTGATGGACTGGCTCATGGTCAATTTCCGGGCTAATGATCAACGTTGATTCCGAGTGTGGCGTGAATACCCGCCTTCCGCCACGATTATTTTTCAGTTAGCTGCAAGCGTCCACCAGTTGGCGCACCAATAAGGGAGCTTGAATTCACCAAATGCGTCTTACGATGATCGTAATCGCCGCCTTCGTGGCAGCTGCATCCTCTCCCGCCATCGCTGCAAGCCCGCTCGCCCCGCACCGGGCAGTCTATGACATTGCGCTTGATGATGCTTCGGACCGATCCGGCATCACAGGTGTAGAGGGCCGCATGGTATACGAGTTCAACGGCTCTCCGTGCGAAGGCTACACGGTCAGCTTCCGGTTCGTCACGCAGATCGACACCGATGGCTCTTCACGGATTACCGATCAGCAGACAACCACTTTTGAAGATCCGGAAGGCAAGATGTTTTCCTTTGCCACCAAATCCTATGTCGACCGCAGACTTGACCGCGAAGTGCGCGGTACGGCCAAATTCGAGTCTGGAAAAACTTCTGTCGAACTCGTCAAGCCGGACGAAACCGTTATTGAGCTCGACAAGACAATGTTTCCAACCAAGCATCTGGTGGACCTGCTTGAACGCGCCAATCGCGGTGAAACATTCTACGAGACGACCATATTTGATGGCTCGGACGGCGCCGATCAAGTCATGACAACGACCGTCATTGTAGGCAAGCAGGACGGCCTCAAACCGGATGATCCGGAAGGTGAAGCGGTCGCAAAGCTGCCCGATCAGAGCGTTTGGCCGGTTTCAATTGCCTATTTCGAGCCGACCGGCAATGGCGGGGAGGAGCTTCCGGTTTATCGTATTTCCTTCAAACTCTATCCGAACGGGATCACCCGTTCGATCCTGATGGATTATGGCGACTTTTCCATGACCGGCAAATTGGTCGACCTGTCGGTGTTTGACCAGCCTGTGGATTGCGATTGAGCCGCATCGTCTGGTGCGGCAATACTGCACCAGTCTGGACGCCTGCTCAGACAGTCGCGGCTCTTGCATTCCTGCCAATTCCCGTCTATAGGCGCGGCCATTCCACACACGGACTATGGTGTTTGGCGGGAGAAATCCGTCAAAAACCCCCGGTGGCGGCAAATCCGCTATTGGTCCGTGGAGGCTGAACCGGAAAGGAAATAACGATGGCACTGCCTGATTTCAGCATGCGCCAGCTGCTGGAAGCCGGTGTTCACTTTGGACACCAGACCCACCGCTGGAACCCGAAAATGGCGCCCTACATCTTTGGCGCTCGCAACAACATTCACATTATCGATCTTAGCCAGACCGTGCCGCTGCTCGATCAGGCGTTGAAGATCGTATCGGATACAGTGGCCGGTGGCGGTCGCGTGCTATTCGTCGGAACCAAGCGGCAGGCGTCCGAGATTATTGCGGATGCTGCGGGCCGTTCGGCGCAGTATTTCGTCAATGCCCGCTGGTTGGGCGGAATGCTGACAAATTGGAAGACGATTTCCAACTCGATCTCGCGGCTGCGCAAGCTCGACGAACTGCTTGCCGGCGAAGCAGAGGGCTTCACGAAGAAGGAACGCCTGAACCTGGATCGCGAGCGCGAAAAGCTCCATCGTGCGCTTGGTGGCATCAAGGAGATGGGTTCAACCCCGGACCTGCTGTTTGTCGTTGACACAAACAAGGAGGCGATTGCCATCCAGGAAGCCAAACGCCTCGGCATCCCGGTTGTGGCCATCGTCGATTCAAACTGCGATCCGGACAGCATAGATTATCCGATTCCCGGAAATGACGATGCGGCACGCGCCATTTCGCTTTACTGCGACCTGGTCGCCAAGGCTGCAATCGACGGCATTGCCCGTCAGCAGGGCTCGATGGGTGTGGATATTGGTGCGTCTGAAGAAGCACCGGTTGAAAAAGCTTTGGAGGATGTAAAACCTGCGAAAGCGTCACCAAAGAAGGCGAAAGACGAAAAACCTGCCGACAAGGCAGAAGAAGCACCGGCAGCTGAAGCAAAAAGCGAAGAAGCTGTAGCTGAACCTGAAACCCCCTCTGAGGAGGCGCCTGCTGAAGCTGCTGAAGCACCGGCAGCGGAAGCCCCGGCAGAGGAGGCCCCTGCAGAGGAGGCCCCTGCAGAGACAGAAGCGGCCGCTGACGACTCGGCAGTTGCAGAAGAAGCCGGCGACAAGAAGTAGGCACTGCGAAGCGTTTCAAATGAAGATTTGAAACCCGCGGGAAATCCGAAGTGCGGCGGAAACGCCGCACAGATCCATGCAAGCAAGATATTGAGAGACTGTCATGAGCATTTCTGCTGCACAGGTAAAACAGCTCCGCGACATCAGCGGTGCGGGAATGATGGACTGCAAAAAGGCGCTGACCGAAACCGGTGGTGATGTTGAAGCCGCTGTGGACTGGCTGCGCGCCAAGGGCATCGCGAAGGCGGACACCAAGGCTGGCCGCGTGGCAGCCGAAGGCCTGATTGGCATGGCCTCAGACTCTGGTAACGCCGTTGTTGTTGAGGTCAATTCGGAAACTGACTTCGTCGCCCGCAACGAATCGTTCCAGGAAATAGTGGCAAATGTCGCTTCGGTTGCCCTTGGCACAGATGGTGAAAGCGAAAGCGTCGCATCCGCCGCCTATCCTGGCAGCGGCAAGTCGGTGACCGACACGGTCAAGGACGCTGTCGGCACGATCGGCGAAAACATGTCGTTCCGTCGTTCGGCCAAGCTGAGCGTAGGCAAAGGTGCGGTTGCCACCTACATGCACAACTCTATCGCTGATGGCCTTGGCAAGATCGGCGTTCTGGTTGCAATCGAGACGGACGGAGACACTGCTGCTGCCGGAGCGATTGCCCGGCAGGTTGCAATGCACGTTGCGGCGACCAGCCCGCTTGCGTTGACCGCAGAGGAAGTCGATCCGGCAGCGGTTGAGCGTGAAAAAGCGATTTTTGTCGAACAGGCGCGCGAATCGGGCAAACCCGACAATATCATCGAGAAGATGGTCGAAGGCCGCATGCGCAAATTCTTCGAGGAAGTGGTGTTGCTGAAACAGGCTTTCGTGATCAATCCGGATCAGACTGTCGAACAGGCGGTCAAGGAAGCCGAAAAAGACATCGGTGCACCTGCCAAGATCACTGGATTTGTCCGCTTTGCGCTGGGTGAAGGCATCGAAAAGGATGAGGGCGACTTCGCCGCCGAAGTTGCAGCTGCAGCCGGAGGCTGACACCTCTGCAACGCCGGTCAAAGCCGGAACGTAATTTCCAAGGGCGTCGCGTGACAATGCGGCGCCCTTGTTGTATCCGGTCTTGCCTCCCATCCGGAGCGCGGGAATCTTCGAATCACAGGAGTTCAGATGCCGGCCGAACCTCGATACAAACGCGTCGTGCTGAAGGCATCGGGCGAAGCCCTTATGGGCGAGCAGGGATTCGGTATCGATGTTTCGGTAGCCGACCGGATTGCCGCGGACATTTCCCAGGCACTATCGATGGGTGTTCAGGTTGGCGTCGTAATCGGCGGCGGCAATATTTTCCGTGGTGTCGCAGTGGCATCGAAGGGTGGTGATCGTGTAACCGGCGATCACATGGGCATGCTGGCTACCGTCATCAATTCGCTCGCGCTCAGGACGTCGCTTGTGAAGGCCGGCATTGACGCCGTGGTCTTGTCGGCGATTGCGATGCCTGAGATTTGCGAGAGTTTCTCGCAGCGAAAGGCCAGCGCTTATATGGATCAGGGCAAGGTGGTTGTTTTCGCAGGCGGCACCGGAAATCCATATTTCACGACCGATTCTGCAGCCGCTCTTCGGGCTGCCGAAATCGGCGCCGATGCCCTGTTCAAGGGAACGCTGGTCGATGGCGTCTATTCAGCCGACCCAAACAAAGACCCTTCCGCGACCCGCTACGAGCAGATTTCCCATGACGAAGTCATTGCAAAAGGGCTTGCAGTTATGGATACCGCCGCAATTGCGCTTGCGCGCGAGAACAACATTCCCATAATCGTCTACTCGATACATGAAAAAGGCGGATTCGGCGCCATATTGGCTGGCGGCGGCCGCTGTACAACTGTTTCTGACGGATAAGTGTCGTCGAAATACGCCCGCCGGTTAGGGAGATTGTCAAATGAGTGATGGCGTTGATTTCAAGGATTTGCAGCGGCGAATGGATGGTGCGGTGACCGCATTCAAGGGGGATTTGGCCGCATTGAGAACCGGAAGGGCGTCAGTCAATCTGCTTGATCCGGTCACCGTCGAGGCCTATGGCTCGCCAATGCCGATCAATCAGGTGGCCACCATCTCGGTACCGGAGCCACGCATGATCTCGGTCTCTGTCTGGGACAAAACGCAGGTGCAGGCTGTCGATAAGGCAATTCGCGAATCCAACCTCGGATTTAATCCGATTGTCGATGGCACAAATCTGCGAATTCCGTTGCCGGAACTCAATGAGGAACGGCGCAAAGAGCTTGCAAAAATCGCGCATCAATATGCGGAAAATGCTCGTATCGCGGCCCGGAATGTTCGGCGAGATGGCATGGACCACCTGAAAAAGGCGGAAAAGGACGGCGAGATCAGCCAGGATGTCCAGCATTCAAATGCCGATCGGGTTCAAAGCATGACAGATGATGTTATTGCCGAGATCGACATGCTTCTTGAGGAAAAGGAAACGGAAATCATGCAGGTGTAGTCACCATCTGCTTCGCCGTTTCATACGAGGATAACAATGGCAGTACCTGCACATATCGCCATTATCATGGACGGAAACGGCCGTTGGGCCATGCAGCGGGGGTTGCCACGCAACGCAGGCCATCGCGTAGGTGTGGAAGCCCTGCGTCAAACAGTTCGCACCTGCGGGGAAATCGGCGTCAAATATTTGACGGTCTTTGCTTTTTCATCAGAAAACTGGTCACGCCCGCAAACCGAAATCACTGAATTGATGGGTCTGCTCAAACTGTTCATTCGCAGAGATCTTGCGGAACTGCACAAGAATGGTGTGCGTGTCAGGGTTATCGGCGAGCGCGAAACATTGAAACCCGACATCCTTGCTCTCTTGGTTGAAGCTGAGCAATTGACCGCGGACAACCGGAATCTCGATCTCATCATTGCGTTTAACTATGGCGCAAGAGACGAGATGGTCCGCGCCATCGGCAAGGTTGCCGGAATGGTAAGACGTGGTGAATTGAGCCCGGAGTGCATAACGGACGAAACGATTTCGTCGCAGTTGGACACCGCCGGTATTCCGGATCCTGAATTGATCATACGCACCAGCGGCGAGCAGCGGCTGTCCAATTTTCTTCTTTGGCAGGCCGCGTACAGCGAATTCGTTTTTCTGCCTTGCTACTGGCCCGACTTCAGTCGCGACGATCTTGTTGCTGCTATTGCCGATTATGAAGCCCGGGACCGGCGTTTTGGCGGGTTGGCTGCGCAAGCCGTCGCCACATGAACACTTCTTCCATGTCCAACCTGCAGCTGCGAGTGATATCCGCTGTCATACTTGCCGCCGTCGTTTTGATCCTGACCTGGATCGGCGGATTGCCCTTCCGGATACTGGCGATCGTGATCGCCGGCGCCATGTTCTTCGAGTGGGTATCAATGACGCGTGGTGGACTGAAGATTGGCCCTGTCATCCCTTACGCCGTCTTCGCACTGTCGATGTTGGTGCTGCTCTGGATGCCAATGGCGCTGATTGTGCTGGCGGCGATCGTCGTAGCAGCGGCTATTGCTGCCCTGTTTGCGGAAACCAAAGGGCAGGGCGCTTGGATTGCCAAGGGTTTCCTTTACGCAGCGGCATCCGGATTTGCGTTGTCATATTTACGCGGAGATTCGCAAGCTGGCCTGATCGCGATCCTGTTCCTGTTTGCAGTTGTTTGGGCGACCGACATTGCCGCCTATTTCGTCGGGCGCGCTTTTGGCGGCCCGAAATTGGCGCCGACCATTTCACCGGGCAAGACCTGGTCCGGCGCAATTGGGGGTACCATTGGTGGAGTTGCAGCCGGAATGATCATTGGATCACTGGCTGGCGGGGCCAGTTACGGTATTTTTGTTACCGCAGTTCTGCTCTCAGTTGTGGCGCAAATTGGAGATCTTTTCGAATCCAGCGTCAAACGATTTGCGGGGATAAAGGATTCCAGCAACCTTATTCCCGGTCACGGTGGCGTTATGGATCGTGTCGATGGTCTTGTCGTTGCTGCAATGGCGCTTTATGTGATTGGGGCGCTGGCAGGCCATCCCGATCAACCGGCCGTGGCGCTGTTCTGAGTTGTTCAATTTGCCATTGAAATGCCCGGTTTCGAGATTTTGAATGCGGTGGGCGAAATTAAATCCCGCGGGGGAGCGGCTTGACTGACTTTTTGTTGAATTTTTTCAGCACCGAAGGTGTTCTGATCGGCACGATCGTTCCATTCCTTATCGTGCTCGGGGTCGTCGTTTTCGTGCATGAGATGGGTCACTACCTCGTTGGCCGCTGGTGCGGCATCGGTGTGCAAGCGTTCTCCATTGGTTTCGGTCCGGAAATATTTGGATTTGACGATCGGCGCGGAACCCGGTGGAAGCTGTCGGCAATTCCGCTGGGGGGCTATGTCAAGTTTACAGGCGACATGGCTGTCACCAGCGCTCCTGATAGCGCGGAAACCGCGAAATTGAGCGTTGAAGAGCGAAAGGTAGCGTTTCACACCCAGCCTGTGTGGAAACGCGCTGCCACGGTATTTGCCGGCCCATTATTCAACTTTCTTCTGACCGCCGTTGTGTTCGCGGTGATGTTCAACGCCTATGGCAAAGTCGTTTCTGAACCCATGGTCGCCGAGGTCAATCCGGGGAGCCCTGCAGAGATGGCCGGTTTTCTGCCCGGAGACCGTTTCATCTCGCTGGATGGCAATCGGGTGACCACATTTACCGATGTGCAACGATATGTATCGGCGCGTGCGGGTGATGAAATACGCTTTGTGGTTTTCCGCGAGGGGAAGGAAGTTGAACTGGTTGCGACGCCGGAAATCTACGAACAAACCGATCCTCTCGGCAACAAGGTCAAAATCGGCCTCATAGGCGTTCGCAACGACGAATCACTGGGGCAGCCCCGGGTCATAGAATTTGGACCCCTGGAGGCGATCGGAGAGGCAATCTCGGAGACGGGTTATGTCATTGTTCGTACTGGTCACTTTCTCCAACGATTTGTTGCAGGGCGTGAAGATAAATGCCAGCTCGGGGGGCCCGTCAAAATTGCTGACATGGCCGGAAAAGCGGCAAAGAGGGGGGTCGAATGGCTGGTTCAGCTGACAGCTCTTTTATCGGTCGGGATTGGGTTTTTGAACCTGTTGCCGATACCGCCTCTGGATGGCGGACACCTTGTATTCTACGGTTATGAAGCGGTTGCCCGAAAAAAGCCATCCGAGCGGGTGATGGAGTTTTTCTACAGGATCGGTTTGATTTTCGTGCTCGCATTCATGGTGTTCGTGTTTTGGAACGATATTTTCGGTTGCTGAAGGAGGGGCCTAATCGGTCTAAATTGATGGACTGTTTACCATAATCCCCAATTGGCGTGGCTTGAATGTCACGCAGGGGCGATTCGTAAACCGAAATTAACCAGACGCCTTGCGTATAGATAAAATCCGGTTAATACGATAAGTGAAATCAAACGTATAATCCGGTTTTCTCGACGTTGGGGACCACGAGAAAAAGAAGGTAATAAGGCCCGATGAAGGCAATTTGGGATTTGATGCGCGCCGCCTCGGCGGTCGTAATGCTGGCAATTGCGGCCAGCGCGCTGGTGGGGACAGCGCATTTCGGTGTTGTTACCGAAGCACATGCGGCGGTTGTCTCGTCAATTGAGGTGCGCGGAAATCAGCGTGTCGACGATGAGACGATTCGCAACTATGTCGACATCAAGCCGGGTGTATCGTTCGACAATGGGGACGTTGATGAGGCGGTAAAACGCCTGTTTGCTACCGGCCTGTTTTCCGATGTCCGCGTCAGCAGGGTCGGCCGCACGCTTGTTGTCACCGTCGAAGAATACGCCATTGTCAATCAGGTGCTTTTCCAAGGCAATAAGAAGATCAAGGACGATCGGCTTTCACGTGTTGTTCAGTTGAAGCAGCGCGGCACGTTCTCGCAGTCGATTCTGGAACTGGATGAGCAAGCAATTCGCGACGCCTATGTAGCGATTGGCCGTAGCGATGCGATTGTCAGCTCTCAAGTTATCGACCTGGGCGATAACCGCGTCAACGTGGTGTTTGAGATAACCGAGGGTGGCCGAACGAAGATCGCCACGATCAATTTTGTCGGCAACAATGCCTATTCGGACCGCCGTCTCGCTGGGGTGATTTCAACCAAGAAATCGAACCTGATTTCGTTTATTGCCCGCGATGATGTCTACGATGCGGACCGTTTGCGCGCAGATGAGGAAACCCTTCGCCGGTTTTACTACAATCGCGGCTATGCAGATTTCAGGATCGTCTCATCCACGGCCGAACTTGACGACAACGAGAACGAATATGTCGTAACGATTGTCGTTGACGAAGGGGACAGGTATCGTTTCGGCAGCGTTGAAATCGAAAGCACGATCACCGGTATCGACAGCGAATCCCTGCGTCACTTGATCGAGACCGACGAAGGCGATGTTTATAGCGCCAAGGATGTCGAGGACTCGCTGATTGCCCTGACAGAGAACTTGGCGGGGCAGGGCTATGCGTTTGCAACAGCGACGCCGAGAGGAAATCGCGATTTTGAAACCCGCACTATCTCGGTTGTCTATTCGATTGATCAGGGGCCGCGCACTTACATTCAGCGCATCGAGATTCGCGGAAACACCCGCACACGCGATTATGTCATCCGCCGTGAGTTCGATATCACCGAGGGCGATGCGTTCAACCAGGTGTTGGTCCAGCAGGCAAAGCGCAAGCTGGAGGATCTTGATTACTTTACCTCGGTCAATATTTCGACATCACCGGGAAGCCAACATGACCAGATTGTCCTGATCGTCGACGTCATCGAGAAGTCTACCGGCGAATTCTCCATTGGCGCAGGTTATTCGACCGGAGGAACCAATCCTGGACCAACCGTCGAAATCGGTGTTTCGGAACGCAATTTCCTCGGCCGTGGCCAATATATCAGAGTGGCCGTTGGCGGTGGTGAGGACACGCGCAACTATCAGATTTCGTTTACTGAACCCTATTTGTTCGGGCGGCGGATTTCGGGCGGATTTGATGTCTTCCGGAACACGCGGGAAGATTCGACCTACGATACCGAACTTACGGGTGCGACAATCCGTTTTGGTCTGCCGATTACCGAAGCATTGAGTGCCCAGGTCGCTTACAACTTTACGCAAGAGACCTACACGGTCACCAACGCGGCAAACGTTCCAGCGTCAATAGCAACTGCAGCGCTGCTGAGCCCGTGGTCGAAATCGTCGGTTAGCGGAACTTTGCTCTACAATACCATTGATGATGTGAAAAATCCGCGGGACGGCATCTATGCAACAACAACCGTCGAATTTGCTGGTGTCGGTGGCGATGCCAAATATGTGAAGGTGACAGGCAGGGCGAGCTACTATCGCACTTTGCTGGATGAGGCGGATGTCGTCGGCCTGGTTTCCGGTGGGGCAGGCCACATCAACTACTATGGTGGTGGCGTGCAGCGCGCATTCGACCTGTTCCAAGGCAGTGCTCGGATGGTTCGCGGGTTTGAGGCTGCCGGATGGGGACCGTTTGATCCAGGAGCAACTGACCATCTCGGCGGCACGACTTACTTCCACGGTTCCGTGGAAGCGCAGTTCCCGCTTCCGGTTGTTCCTGACAGTTTGGGTGTCAGAGGTGCGGTATTTGCCGATGCAGCAACACTTTACGGGAACAACTTGCCACCCACAGGCGCCCCGCTTCAAAGCACCGGTTCTGAAATCCGCGCCTCGGCAGGTGTCAGCCTGATCTGGGATTCGCCGTTTGGTCCGCTGCGTGTTGACTATGCTGTGCCAATCGAAAAGCAAGCGACCGATCAGCTGCAGCAATTCAACTTCGGCATTTCAAGCCGCTTCTAGGGACAGTCGCCGGCGCCGGACCTGTCGAAGTCCGGTGCGGAAGGGTTTCATGAAAGATCCGGATTTCTTTCCGCCAGCGCGTACGGTCACCGCTGCCGACGTCGCTTCTTTGACGGGTGCAACTCTGCACGATTCTGCTTCCGGTAATGAAGTGATTTCCGGCATTGCGCCATTGGCCGAAGGCGGCGAGGGGATGCTGGTTTATGCCGAGAAACCGCGTCAAATCGCTGAGGTGAAGCACTTGGATGCGGCCGCCATCCTTTGTCCGCAAAGCGCCGCAGAAGATATCTCCGGTCAAATGGCGATACTGATTTCCGGCAATCCGCGGGCGGACTTTGCTGCCGTTGGGCGCCTTCTGTTTCCCTCTGCGGCAACCCCATCGCCAATTACCGGGGAAACCGGCATTTCCGCCTCCGCACACATATTGGCGGGAGCCGAAATAGAAGACGGTGCAATCATCGAAGCCGGCGCGGTCGTCGGCTCAGGCGCCGCCATCGGTTCTGGCACGGTCATCGCGCCGCATGCGGTTGTCGGCCCTTCGGTCAAGATTGGAAGAAACTGCTATATCGGCCCCGGCACGACGATCGTCGCCACTGTCATCGGCGACAACGTCCAAATTCACGCCGGTGCGCGCATCGGGCAAGATGGGTTCGGGTACGTTCCCGGTTCTGCCGGGCTTGAGAAGCAGCCCCAAATCGGGCGTGTCATCATTCAAAACAACGTGGAGATCGGTGCCAATTCAACTGTCGACCGCGGCGCCTTGAGCGACACGGTGATTGGCGAGGGGAGCAAGATCGATAATCTCGTGCAGATTGCCCATAATGTCCGTATCGGCAGGCATTGTGCCATCGCCGCCCATAGCGGGATTTCGGGCTCGGTCACGGTCGGTGATTATGTGATGCTTGGCGGCCGTGTCGGACTTGCCGATCATCTGACAATCGGAGACGGCGCTCAATTGGCGGCCGCCTCAGGTGTCATGCACGATGTTCCCGCCGGCGAGAAATGGGCAGGCGCACCGGCAAAGCCGGTCAAGGCGTTCTTCCGTGAGGTCGCCGCGATCCGGTCTCTGGCGGAAAACCGCAAACCGAAAGGCAAAGGCAATGGCTGACTCTTCCGGACTTGTTCTCGATATTGGGCGCATCATGCAACTTCTGCCGCACCGGTATCCGTTTCTGCTTGTAGACAAGATCGTTGACGTTGATGGCGATCAATCAGCGACAGGCATCAAGAACGTCACAATCAACGAGCCATTCTTTACCGGCCATTTCCCCGAAAATCCGGTCATGCCCGGCGTTTTGATCGTCGAAGCGATGGCGCAAACGGCAGGCGCGATCTGCCTTGAATCCACTTCAACACAATCCGATGTGGTCTATTTCATGTCGATTGAAAGCGCCAAGTTTCGTCGGCCGGTGGTGCCCGGGGATCAGTTGCACATTCACGTCAACAAGCTGAAGCAACGGCGCAACATCTGGAAATTTGCGTGCGAGGCGCGGGTTGATGGCCAGTTGGTCTCCGAAGCCATCATCACTGCGATGATGGCGGCCAGTCAGGAATAGTCTGCTCCATGAGCAATACGTTGCATCAACAGGCGGTGGTCCATCCAAATTCCGTGGTCGAGGAGGGCGCCCGGATCGGCGTCGGAGCGCGGATCGGGCCGTTTTGTCATGTCGGGCCGGATGTGGTTTTGGGTGACAATGTTGAGCTCATCAGCCATGTCTCGGTTCAGGGCCATACCAATATTGGACCCGGAACAAAAATCTGGCCCCAGGTAACCCTCGGCGCCCAACCACAGAACTTCAAGCACAGCGGCAAGCGCACCGAACTGACTATCGGTGCGAATTGCGTGCTGCGCGAGGGAATGACAGCCCATGTGGGATCCGACACCGGTCACGGCAAGACGGTCATCGGCGACAATTGCTATCTGATGGCCTATTGTCATGTGGCCCATGATTGCGCACTCGGTGACCATGTCGTCATGGCGAATGGGGCTGTTTTGGCCGGTCATTGCGAGGTCGGTGATCATGCGACAATCAGCGGACTGACCGCGGTTCACCAGTTTGTCCGCATCGGGCATCACGCCTTTATTGGCGGTTGCACGGCGCTGATAGGCGACGTCATTCCCTACGGTCTGGCGCAGGGCAACAAAGCCAAGCTGCACGGATTCAACATCATCGGTATGAAACGCTCAGGCATGGCGCGCTCGCAAATCGTGGAAATGCGCAAGGCCTATCGGATGTTGTTTGACCGCGCCCGGCCCATCGTTGAAAACGCACCGGCGGTGCGTGCAGAGTTTGCCGATAATGAAACAATCATTGAAATTGTCGATTTCCTGACCGAACGGGGTAAAAGATCCTATTGTGTGCCCAAATTGGGCGGTTCGGCTGATGGCGACGATGGGAACAACGATTGAACGGCAAACTCTGCGCGGCCTGCCACCGGGCGCGATCGTCGCACTGATCGCGGGAGGTGGCTCGTTGCCTGTCGACTTGGCGGTTCGCATGGCGGAGTCCGGCCAAGATGCGGTGATCCTGCCGATCAGGGGAGAAGCGAGCGACGAAGAGAGATTTGGCGGGCTGCCCTGTGAGCCGATCGCTCTGGAGGATTTCGGCAGCCTGATAGCACGGCTTAAACGGCACAAAATCACTCACGTATTGATGGCGGGCACAGTGGGGCGCCGGCCGAAAATTGCCGCGATGCGTCCCCATATCGGACTTTTGCGGGCTGTTGTTGATGTTGCAAGAGCGCTGTTCAGGGGAGATGACAACCTGCTGCGCGCGATTGTCGGTCATATCGAGAGGCAGGGAATTCACGTCATCTCGGCACAGGACATCATGCCTGATCTTCTCGCAGATGCCGGACTGATCGCGGGACCGAAACCGGCAAAGCGCGATCAGGCGAACATCGCCGCCGGATACGCTGCAGCAAAGGCGATCGGTTCCCTCGACATTGGACAGGCAGCAATCGCCATTGGTGGCAGAGCCATTGCGCTGGAAGGCGTTGAGGGGACGGAGGGTTTGCTGGAGCGTACGGTCGCATTGCGATCCCACGGCCGTCTGGCAGGCGCCAAGGGCGGCGTTTTGGTCAAATGCGCCAAGCCTGCACAGGAAATGCGCGTCGATCTGCCGGCCATCGGACCGGATACTGTCGATGCCGCGCAGCGTGCCGGTTTGAACGGCATTGCTCTAGAAGCGGGCCGGTCACTCATCCTGGAGCGCGAGAAGACAGTGCGCAGGGCACGTGATAGCAAGGTGTTCATCTACGGTGTCGAGGCTGAAGACAGGTGATTTCCGATAGTCGCCCGCTCCGGATTGCAATTATCGCCGGTGAGGAATCAGGCGATCTGCTCGGTGCGGATCTGGTTCGCTCATTACGGCGCTTGTCGGACCGGGATGTCGAACTGATCGGTGTTGGCGGGCAGCACCTGCAAGCCGAAGGTCTCAAAAGCCTGTTCGATCCCGGCATTATCGCAATTGTTGGTTTTTCTGCCGTTATTCGCGATTTACCGCGGCTTCTCCGCCTCATTGGAAAGACTGCGGGCCAGATCGTGGACGCGAAACCGGATTGCGTTGTCACCGTGGACAGTCCGGCGTTCAATCTGCGTGTCGCCCGCAAGATAAGGCGGATGGAGCCTTGCATTCCGATCGTCAAATATGTGTGTCCATCGGTTTGGGCCTGGCTTCCCTCACGGGCTGCGAAGATGAGAGCGTTCACCGATCACGTTCTTTGCCTGCTGCCCTTCGAGCCGGACGAGTTGAAGCGGCTTGGCGGACCGCCCGGTACATTTGTCGGTCACAGACTGTCAGCGCATGAGGGGATCATCGAGGCAAGACAGATGCAGACCGGCCGGGTAAGATCTAAAGATGACCCCAGAAGACTGCTGATTCTTCCAGGCTCCCGCACCAGCGAGGTCAAGGCATTGTCGCCGGAATTTGCCGAGACCGTCAGGCTGTTGGCTGAGCGGGGAAACCGCTTTGACGTGGTGATACCGACGTTGGATCGTGTCGAGAGCCTTGTGAAAGGGGCGTTTTCAGATCTCCCTGCAAGCTGCGAAATCGTTCGGGGTGAAGATGCCAAGTGGCGTGCTTTCGGCCAGGCGGATGCGGCGCTTTCCGCCTCCGGTACGGTTTCACTGGAACTCGCGCTGGCGGGCGTGCCTTTGATTTCGTGTTACAAAACCGACGCGCTGATCAAACTGGTCTATCCATTCGTGACCGCCTGGTCGGCATCATTGCCCAACTTGATTGCCGACCGCCCCGTCGTGCCCGAACATTATGATCGTTTTGTTCGCCCGCCGGGCCTGGCCCGCACGATCGAATGGCTTTGGCAGGAGGGGCCAACGAGGGATGCGCAACTGGAAGGGTTTGAACAAGTGCGCAAAGCATTGTCCACCGAGCGCCCGGCAGGTGATCTGGCGGCTGAAATTGTGCTTCAGCAAATAATGTCCAAACGGTGATTTTCTAACGCTTGGCAATCGGTACGTAGTCCCGGTGGGTCTCGCCGGTATAAAGCTGGCGCGGACGGCCGATTTTCTGGCTCGGATCCTCAATCATCTCCTTCCACTGAGCAATCCAGCCGACGGTCCGCGCGACAGCGAACAGCACCGTGAACATTGTGGTCGGAAAACCGAGCGCCTTCAGGGTGATTCCGGAGTAGAAGTCGATGTTCGGGTAAAGCTTCTTTTCAATGAAATATTCGTCAGTTAAAGCGATTTTTTCAAGTTCCATTGCAACATCAAGCAATGGATCGTCCTTGATTCCGAGTTCTCCGAGCACCTCATGGGTGGTTTTCTGCATGATGCGGGCACGCGGATCGTAGTTTTTGTAGACACGGTGACCAAAACCCATCAGACGGAACGGATCATCCTTGTCCTTTGCACGGGCTACGAACTCGGGAATCCGGTCAACCGAACCGATCTCGGCCAGCATGTTGAGTGCGGCTTCATTGGCGCCTCCATGGGCCGGACCCCACAGGCAGGCAATTCCGGCGGCGACACAGGCAAACGGATTGGCGCCTGACGATCCGGCGAGCCTGACCGTGGAAGTGGATGCATTTTGCTCGTGATCGGCATGAAGAATGAATATGCGCTCCATGGCCCGTGAAAGTACCGGATTTACCTTGAAATCCTCACAGGGCACCGCGAAACACATGTTCAGGAAATTGGCGGCGTAATTGAGCTCGTTTTTGGGATAAACGAACGGCTGACCGATGTGATATTTGTACGCCATTGCCGCAATTGTCGGTGTTTTCGCGATCATGCGCAGGCTTGCCACCATGCGCTGATGCGGGTCCGAAATGTCGGTGGAATCGTGATAAAACGCCGACATGGCACCCATGACACCACACATGATTGCCATTGGGTGCGCATCGCGCCTGAAACCGGTAAAGAACCGGTTCATCTGCTCGTGCACCATGGTGTGGCGCGTCACCCGCAGATCAAAATCTTCCTTCTGCGCCTTTGTTGGCAGTTCGCCGTAGAGAAGCAGGTAGCAGACTTCGAGAAAATCCCCGTGCTCGGCCAATTGTTCGATGGGATATCCGCGATGCAGCAGTATACCTTCGTCGCCGTCAATATACGTGATTTTCGATTCACAGCTTGCCGTCGAGGTATAGCCGGGATCATAGGTAAACGCGCTGGTATCCCGGTAAAGCGATGAAATATTGATCACTTTCGGACCGACGGTACCCTCCAAAACACCAAAATCGTGGGAGTTGCCGCCAAAATTCAGCTTTGCAGTTTCGTCAGTCATGGCGAACTCCTTTGTCGTTATTGGTTCTGTTGATTCCGGCCATATTGCGCCGCAACAAGCGCCAGATATCGGGAGGTGCGCATTAGCTAACCGATTTTGCGGTCACTGCCAAGTCGCCAAAAGGCTAAAATGCTGCATCGCAACATCGGCAGTCTTCGTCATTCCGCCTGATCAGAAATGCGCGCCAAGCCCTCTTCACGTCCAAGGACCGCCAAAACATCAAACACACCGGGCGATGTGGTGCGCCCGGTCAGCGCAGCGCGCAAAGGCTGAGCCAACTGACCCAGCTTGAGCTCCAGCGCCTCGGCGGTCGCGCGGATTTCAGCTTCCAACGCTTCAGCGTTCCAGTCTTGAAGTTGCGACAAACGCTCCGCAACTGCAGACAACCGGTGGCGTACGCCTTCGCCACCGAGAATTCCGGTAGCCTTTTCGTCGATATCAAGCGGCCGCTGCCTGAAAATAAATGATGCGCCATCGGCCAATTCGACCAGCGTCTTGGCCCGTTCCTGCAGACCGGGCATCGCTGCCTGCAACTGCAAACGCCTTTGATCGTTCAGGTTTTTGGAAATGGATGAACCGTTGGGCAGATGGGGCAGGGCGTCGATCAACGCTCCACAAAGCGCCTCGGGATTGCTGTTCCGCATATGCAGGCCGTTCAGCGCTTCCAGCTTCTTGAAATCAAACCGGGCTGCACCCCTGTTGACGTCAACAATGTCGAACCACTCGATCATCTGCTCGGTGCTCATGACTTCGTCGTCGCCATGGCTCCACCCCAGTCGCGCAAGGTAGTTTCGCAGCGCAACCGGCAGATAGCCCATCTCCCGATAGGCTTCCACGCCAAGTGCGCCATGCCGTTTGGATAGTTTGGCCCCGTCAGCGCCATGGATCAGCGGGATATGGGCCATCACCGGCACTTCCCAACCCATTGCCTGATAAATGATGGTCTGTCTGGCAGCGTTGGTGAGATGGTCGTCGCCGCGAACGATGTGGGTGACGTCCATATCATGATCATCAACGACGACCGCGTGCATGTAGGTCGGGTTTCCATCCGACCGTAGAATGATGAAATCGTCGAGATCCTTGTTCGGGAAATGCACATTGCCCTGGACCTGATCGCGAACAACAGTGTCGCCTTCGCGGGGCGCTTTGATCCTGATCACTGGCGACACCCCTTTCGGCGCATCAGCTAGATCTCGATCTCGCCAGCGACCGTCATACCTTGGGGGCCTGCCCTCAGCCCGCGCCCGGTCACGCATTTCCGCCAGCTCTTCGGCGCTCGCATAACATTTGTATGCGTGGCCGGCCTCAAGCAGTTGCATGGCCACTTCGCGGTGCCGGTCGGCGCGCGCAAACTGCGAAACCGGTTCGCCGTCCCATTGAAGACCCAGCCATTCCAAACCATCGAGGATCGCGGCCGTTGCAGCTTCGGTGGAACGCTGGCGATCCGTATCTTCAATGCGAAGCAGCATTTTTCCACCGGTGTGTTTCGCGTAGAGCCAGTTGAACAGGGCGGTACGTGCACCGCCTATGTGCAGGAAGCCGGTGGGTGAGGGTGCAAAGCGGGTGACAACAGTGTCGGACATATTCAGTCCCTGATAATTCTTGATTTCGGCATTACAGCATACGCCGGCGAAGGGAAGGGTGGAAATCCTGCCGCGCTGATGTAGCATGAGATTTCCGGGGCGCAAGGGATGCGGGGGCCGCAGGCTTCAGCGACACCGATGAGCGCCGACGAGATCATTTCAGACGAACGCCGGCATTATGCCGTTCGGGCGCCGCTTCCGGAACCTGAAACGCAGGTCAAAACCGAGGCGGATTCAGCCGGTCGGCTTCCGCAAATCCCGCCTTTTGAGGCGTTCAGACGGCGCACCTGGAAGTTTTCCGTCGCCGGGGCAATCAAACGCGCCATCACAGTCGAAACGGACTATGCGACACCATTTCTGCTGATCCCTGTTTTCCTCGGTATAGGCGCAATCAGTTACTTTGGCGCAGCCACAGAACCTGGTTGGCGTCCGCTCCTGTTGGGAATTTCCGTTGTGCTGATCGCCCTGTGGGCCGCACGCCGGGCGATTGCGGTCATGGTTTTGCTCTTTGCCGTGTTCCTCCTGCTCGCAGGCGCACTGTCGGCCAAATACGAAACCTGGCGGATGGCAACGAAAATGCTGGGTTCACCGGTCACCACGACCGTTGCCGGGACCGTCGTCTCCGTCGAGCATCAGCCGGGAGGGCGGAGCAGGATCGTTATCGAAATCCATGAGACAACCCGCCCGCGTCTGAGGTTCAGCCCGGAAAGGGTTCGCATTGTCGCCCGCAAATTACCCGCTTCGATCGGGCCTGGAGTGACAATAACGGGTCGGGCTCGCCTCCTGCCGCATTCCGGCCCAATCTACCCGCACGGTTATGACTTTACCTTCCACAACTATTTTCGCGGCATCGGCGCTACCGGCTTTTTCTTTGGAACACCGGATGCTGCCAGCCGGACGGCAACGATTTTGCAGAGCCCCACGGTTCTGCTCGAGCGCGCTCGGGCCTGGTTGACAGAGCGCATCAAACAGCGTGTCGGCGGCGCGGAAGGCGAGATCGCCGCAGCGCTGATTACAGGTGGAAAGTCAGGCATTCCCGAACCGGTCAGCGAGGCCTTGCGGCGCACCGGTCTTGCGCACATTCTGTCGATATCCGGTCTGCACATGGCGCTGGTCGCAGGAACGGTCATGGCGGCGTTTCGTCTGGCGTTCGCCTGCTTCCCTGGCTTTGCATCCAGGCATCCGGTCAGAAAATATGCCGCTGCCGCCGCACTTGCCACGATCTTTGTCTACCTGTTCATTTCGGGCGCCGGGATCGCCACCAAACGGTCTTTTCTGATGCTGGCGGTGATGTTGCTCGCCGTCATGCTCGACCGCCCGGCAATCACCATGCGCAATCTCGCAATTGCTGCCATCGTTATCATTTTGGTTCAACCGCACGAAATTGTCGGGCCGGGTTTTCAGATGTCATTTGCCGCCACCGCCGCACTTGTAGCGGCCTACAGGGGCTGGACGCTTTGGCGTCAGCGCAGTCCCGAAGGCATTTCATCGGCTGCCGCCGCCGGGACCGGACGGTCGCGGCTGATCGTGGCCAAACTCCTGCAATATGTGGCCGCCTTGGCCGTTACATCGTTGATTGCCGGCGCGGCTACGGCAATCTACGGCGTCTGGCACTTTCAGCGGCTGGCTCCATTAGGCCTCTTTGCAAATCTGGCGGCGATGCCGGTCGTATCGTTGCTGGTCATGCCGTCTGCGGTCCTGGCGGTCCTGATGATCCCTTTCGACCTGGACAGCCCGGCATTCGCGTTGATGGGGCAGGGTATAAAATTGGTCGTCTGGATTGCGGCATGGTTCTCCGAGCGGACGCCGATCGACAATATCGGGATGATCCCGCCGGCGGGCGTCTTGCTGGCCAGTGCGGGTTTGGTGGCGCTGACCGTTTTTGCCAGCCGGCTGAAATGGTTTGGCATGGCTTTGTTCGCAATGGCGTTTGCAACAGCGCTGGCGGTTACGCCGCCAGACATTCTTGTCGATGAAAACGGCAAGATGATCGCGCTCAGGCGGGCCGATGGGGATCTGGCGGTGAACACAAGCCGGCCGAGACGCTTCACGCTTGAAAACTGGCAGCGCGTCCTGAATTCCGCCGGCTGGCAGGCGCCGTTGAAACTGGCTGAAGGGGAATTGGTGCGCGCTTCGGTCAGGCCGGAGATGTTTCACTGCAGCAAAAATCTCTGCCTGCTGACGATGCAAAACGGCGCTGTGATCGCTCATGCGAAGACTGCCGAAGATGCCGTGGTCGCCTGCCTGTTGGCGCAACTGATCATTGTCGAAAGTGCGTTGAGCCGGCCCGGTCTTTGCGCCGGTCACCGTGAAACCGGGTCGCAGAGCCTGCCCAAAATCATTTCAGGCCGCGATCTGGCCCGTCACGGATCGGCGGCGATCGAAATCAGGGCAGTTGATCGACCGATTGACAGAGCAGCCTGGGAGATCGAAGTGAGCCATGCGATCGCCATGCCCTGGCGGCCGTGGCATGCTCACCGCGCCTTTTCGCGTGCCGCGCGTGGCCTGGCGCCGTGGAAACCCGGACCGGCAGGCGGCGACAACAGTCCTGGCAAGGCCGCTCAATAGCGCCGGATAAGCCCCACCAGCTTTCCCTGGACCTTGACCCTGTCGGGGCCAAAAATGCGGGTCTCATAGGCCGGATTGGCCGCCTCAAGCGCAATCGACGCGCCCTTGCGCCGGAACCGTTTCAGCGTAGCCTCTTCCTCATCGACAAGAGCAACGACAATTTCGCCGGGATTGGCAGTGTTGACATTGCGGATCACGACCGTGTCGCCGTCGAATATTCCGGCCTCGACCATTGAGTCGCCTTTGACTTCCAGTGCGTAGTGCTCGCCGCCCGAAATCATGTCAGGTGGAACGGTAACCGAATGGGTCTGGTGTTGAATGGCGTCGATCGGCACGCCGGCGGCGATGCGGCCCATCACCGGCACGGAGACAGCGGCGCCGGCATCGTCATCATTGCTGGCAGCGGGTATGCGGACAGGCGCGGGCGCGTCCCTGCCGCCCTCGATAACACTTGGTGAAAACTTGCGCGGCCCGCCGAGGCCTGGCGCAATCGAGTCAGGCAACCGCAATACTTCAAGCGCGCGGGCCCGGTTTGGCAGGCGGCGGATGAAGCCGCGCTCCTCAAGCGCCGTGATCAGCCGGTGAATGCCGGACTTGGATGCAAGGTCGAGCGCATCCTTCATTTCGTCGAACGAAGGCGGGATGCCGGTTTCCTTCAAGCGCTCATGGATGAAGAGCAGTAGCTCGTGCTGTTTTCTCGTAAGCATTGCAGGTCTCCGGATTGCACCGCGGTTGGATCGTCGTCAGAATCAAAACAAAACCAGAACAATCACTATATGTTCCAGTTGTGTTCTGCAAGTGTTTATATTTCGTTAAGGCTGTTGGAGCAGGTTCTGATATTCGCGCCTGGGCGGCCGGGCGCCCATTTATGGCCGCGCAGAAACACGCCGGCGGCCCGGCCGGCGGATCAAGATTCTTGTGATGTAGCCACCGCCATTCTCCCCCTTGAGGGGAAGCTCATTGCCTGCTGCGCCGTTGCCAGCAGTTCTGCCACGGCATCACGTAGCGCCTCACGCTTTCCCGAGCATCCTCAGAAGTGTGCTGTCCTTGTCCATCACATGGTGTTTCAACGCGCCCACCACGTGCAGGGCAATTGCACCTATCAGCACCTTGCCGACGATCTCGTGGACGGATTCCCCCAGTTCTTCCAAACTCTCATTGATTGCCACCGCTTTACCGGTGTCCCCCAGATTGGCCGCCAGGATTTCGAACCCGAAAACATCCAATCCGCGACCTGCCATATAGGTGCTGATCATCCCGGATACCGGCATGATGATGGTTCCCAGGATCAGCACCCAATGAATGAGGCGTGCCAGACTGTGTTCCCAGTGCGCGCCGGTGCTGACATTTTCCGGCCAGCCATGTCGCATGCGCAAAACGATCCTCCACACAATGAAGATGAAGAGGATCATTCCAACCGATTTGTGGATATCGAACAGCGCCATTGTCCTTGTTTGCGTCATGTACAGGCCAATCGAGAGGGCCGCGATCATGCCGATGCCGACAATCCAGTGCAGGCTCATCTCCAGCTTTGTGATTGTTCCGTTCCCCATTTGCTTTCAGTCCTTTCAGTTCGCTGTCCGTATTCATTCGTCGGGTTGCGGTAGATGGTGTGGTAGTGGCCGGCGCCTTCGGCAATGCCGCCGACATTGCGGCTTATCGAGAGCATCTCGATGATGAGCGTGGGACCCTGGATGCGCATGTAAGCCGGCCTGTTCACCTCGTCGGTTCCTGTCCATGCGAAGTGGATGGAATCGATTTCCGCCTCCAGCTCTTTCATGCGAGGCTTCGCATTCTCATCCGGCTGAATTGAAACCCATTCAGATATGGCCTTCAGCAACCGCACCTTTTGCGCGCCATTCATCTCGGATGCGGAAATTCCGATTAGATCTGGGATTGTTCCGTCTTTTCCGGGGCCGGTCAGTACATCTTTGGGCACTGAGCCTGCGTCAGCCAGGTCCTGCTGTCCGGCATCCAGGGATTTGAACACCGAATAACCCGTCAGATGCATGTCTCTGACCACTTCATAGTCCACCCCGTTGACTGTGAAGATCGCGGGCTCCGTCCCGACAAAGGTTGGCGACATGGTCTCAACCCTGTTGCCTTCAATCGAGATGTTCACACCCAGATGATGACCGCCGAATTGCCACCCCCACGATCCTTCCGCAGAAGGGGTGCCGTAGATCGAAAACCAGTAGTTTTCCGGCGCCCATTTCATCTGCTCTGCACGTCTGTCAGCGCTCAAAAACGCTTCGGCAGCCATCACGCCTGCCACATTTTCGTAGCCTTCCCTGCCAAGCGAGGACGCCAGAAATTCAAACAGCAGTTTGCGTTGTTCATCAGACAGTTCACCCGCGGAAATGCCGGTTCGCTCGACCATGCCGGCTGGCAGGTTTGTCCAGGCGGAACGTTCCTTGGCCGTCAGATCGAACATGAACAGTTTTCTGGCGTCAGCCTCGAATGTCGCCAGCAGTTTCCCGGCCGCCTTTAGCGCAGCGATACCGGAAGCGGTTCCGTGAGGCTGCGAATAGGCGGGCAGGGGAACCAGCGGGGCGTGATCATGCGTGGATGTTTCATGGGCCACGGCGGCGGTGGAAGCCAGCATTACCAGCGCATTTATGGAGAAGGTTTTCAAGAATTTGATCCGTAGATTATCGATTTCTAAAATAATATATTTGCAGAAACAAATATATATCGGCTCAATTAGTAATATTGCGAATTGAAATTTCGCACAAGGCTATAGTTTATATGAATTAGATAAGCATAATATATATTTGGTTAGTATTATTACTGTATAGATACTTGACAGAAACGGCTAGATCAGCTTTCAAGCTCGCAAACGGATATTGAGCTTTAAGGGGGGCGATTCTATCCATGTTGCGCATAACCTGCCGTCCGCCACCGAACGGTTGCGAGCGCACACCAGCCTGCGCTACGGCGTTGAGTGCAACTACAGAGACGGTCAGGCAATCGACTACAATCTGATGGGAATCGATCTGAGCCTGCACCAAGAAGATGGTTTCGCCGCACTTGCGTTTGCAAACGTCAAGGTCGGTTCCGGCTTTATCGGAACTAGCTACGACACCAACAATCAGGCGGTGCTCTGTGGCGACCTCAATTTCAACTTCTGATCCTCGGTGCCCATCAGACAGCACGTTGCGGCGGGAGACCCTGATGACCAAAACACACACCCTGTTGAACTGGACACTGCGGTTGACCGCCGCCGCCTGGATTTTGTCGGGAGCCTTGGTAGGCCAAGCCGTGGCGAACGACCAGACGGTGACCATCACGGCGTGGGCTGATTACATACCCGAAGAGGTGATTTCCGGATTTGAGGAACAGACCGGAATCAAGGTCGTCTACGATTATTTCGACACGCTTGAGGTGCTGGAAACCAAATTGCTCGCCGGCAGCAGCGGCTATGACGTGGTTTTCCCTTCGGCACTGGTTGCCAATCGGCTGATTCAGGCTGGTGCATTGTCGGAACTCGACAGGGACAAACTTTCCAATTTCGACAATCTCGATCCGGAGATCCTGAACTTTCTGGCCGGACACGACGAGAACAACCGCTACGGAGCGCCCTATCTCTGGGGCACGACCGGTGTGATCTACAATCCGGTGCAGGTTTTCGAGCGGATGCAAGATGCGCCGATAGACAGTCTGGCGATCTTCTTTGATCCGGATATCATCTCGAAATTCGCAGATTGCGGGATCGCGATGATCGATTCGCCGGAAGAAATTGTCGCAATTGCATTGAACTATCTTGGTCTTGACCCGTTCACCACCGACAAGGCCGACTTTGAAAAGGTCGATGCATTGTTGGCGCCGGTGGCCCCGCATATAAGGCACTTCAATACCGGTGCGATCATCAACGAGCTGGCGCAGGGCAATCTCTGTCTTGTGCTGGGCTGGAGCGGTGACGCCGGTCTTGCATATGCCCGCGCCCAGGAGGCCGAGAACGGCGTCGAGGTCGCCTATGCCGTGCCCGCGGAAGGCACCGAGATATTTTTCGATTTTCTTTCAATTCCCTCCGACGCGCCCAACCGGGAAAACGCCCACCGCTTCATCGACTATCTGATGGAGCCGGAAGTCATCGCCAGCGTGACCAATCTCTATTTCTATCCCAACGGCAACAGAGCATCGCTTCAACATGTCGACGAAGAAGTGAAGGGCGATCCGAACGTCTATCCGCCCGAGGAGGTGATGGCCAAACTGTTCCCGAACCTGCCGCGCGACAACAAGACCCTGCGAATGCTGACGCGAAGTTGGACCCGGTTCAAATCCGGTCTGTAGTCTCGCGATGATGCTGCCTGGCCGGTGTTTCCCGGCCGGCAATGGGAAGTCGGACAGGGCAGCGCTGATGCGCCCTTCCGGTCAGCGGCGGAAATACTGTCCGATTTTTCTCCGACGATTTCGATCTATCGCATGGCATCTCCTGCCGAGAGACCTGATATTGAAATTTTTTTGTCAAAATGGAGAATTATTTTGACATTGAAATTTTAGGTGCAAGTATGGATGCGTCGAAATCAAGATGGCAAGCGCGAACGGATGGATGTTGCAACCAAACTGTTTCGCACGGCAGATCCGCATCGGGTCGAGATTGTGAACGAGACAAGCAACATCGAGCGAGTTCTGGTTTTTGTTCACGCGGCCAATGCTGTTAGGGCAGTTTCGCTTTCAAATGCTATCGAGGATTTTCCAACCGGAGGCCGCACATGACATTGACCAGGGATGTGCCATTGGTTCCCTCACAGTCCGCATTGCTGTTCATTGACGTCCAGAATTTCGGCGCACATCGCGAAGGAGCGGAATTCGCGGGGCTGTCGAATGAAGAATTTGACGCCGAGTACGGATGGTATTTCGGCGAACTGGAATCTCGCGCCATTCCCAACATGAAGCGTTTGCAACGGGCCGCCCGCAGAGCAGGCGTTGAGGTCATTTACACCACCATAGAAAGCTTGACCAAGGACGGCCGCGACCGAAGCCTGGATTACAAGATTACCGGCTTCCATGTGCCGAAAGGTTCATGGGATGGCCGCGTCATAGACCAGATCGCTCCGGATGACGACGAGATCTGGCTTCCGAAAGGCTCGTCATCGGTCTTTGTATCAACTCATATCGACTATATCCTTCGCAATCTTGGTGTCCGGCAGTTGGTGGTCTGCGGCCTGATCACCGATCAGTGTGTGGAAAGCGCAATCCGGGATGCATGTGACCTCGGCTATCTCGTCACGCAGGTCAAAGATGCCTGCGCCACTTATTCGCAAGCCCGTCACGACAATTCCATTGCTGCGATCCGCGGATATTGCCGGCAAGTGACGACTGACGAACTGGTGGCGGAGCTGGAAAGCGCCTAGGACCCTGACACCATACGGGCCATGAAGGGGTTCGGGCCCTAACGGCAGGGTGTCACCAGGACGCTGGGCGGGATTTGACCGTCAACGATGCGCGACCGGAGTGAAGCAATTGGCGGATCCGGCTTTTATGCCAATTCCGGATCCGGCAGATCGGTTTGCACCCAACTGCTGTTCAGATGGATGTCGGTACTCTCAAGCCGGCCGGGGCCGAGGTTTTCAAACTTGTGGGGAATGTCAGCCGGGCCAAAAAGAATGTCACCTTCCTCGGCCACGATCTTGTCTTCACCTATGGTGAAAAGCGCCCGTCCTTTGCGGATAATGAAAACTTCATCATAGGTATGCACGTGCCACACCGGACCCTTTCCGACCTCGTCGGTGGCGTAAAACAGGACGGTTATGTCCGTTCCAAGTTGCTTGCCTTCGACCCGGCCGCGCCAGAAATCCGGCGAGGAAGCCCAGTGATCATGTGGGATACGGATACCCTTTTTAGCCATTGTCCAATCCAATCCTCTTGCAGACGAGTTGACCTCGTCCTCGGTGACCAGCATCTTCCCGATATGGTACCATCGATTGGTTTGGTGGCCATCAAAACGATCCCGGCTCTTCGCCGGGAACGGGAATGCGAGAGGACAGAATGGAAAAACCTTTGGCCCTGATCGCCGGAGTAGGAGACGGCCTTTCGGCCTCTCTGGCCAGGCTTCTGTTTGAAAACGGGTATCGACTGGCTCTGGCCGCAAGAAACGTCGACAAGCTCGCCGATCTTGCAAATCAGACAGAAGCCTCTGTTCACCGCTGTGATGTATCGGATATCGAACAGGTCCATTCACTGTTCTCAGCGCTTGAAGGCCCGATTAGGGTCGTCGTTTACAATCCTTCGGCCCGCCAAAGAGGCCCGCTTGTCGAGCTTGATCCCTATGCAGTGCAAAACGCCATCAACATCACTGCGTTCGGAGCATTTCTGGTTGGCCAGAAGGCAACCGAAAGAATGCTGGGTCAGCAACCAGTGGAAGGAATCAAGGGGACGATCCTCTTCACCGGCGCATCGGCCGGGGTCAAAGGATTTCCGCTGTCGGCGCCATTTGCAATGGGCAAATTCGCGCAAAGGGGACTTGCCGAGTCCATGGCGCGTGAACTCCACCCAAAAGGTATTCACGTCGCCTGGATCAACATTGACGGGGTCATCAGAAGTCAGGGAGGAGGCGGGCAGGCCGATAATCCCGATTCAACGCTCGATCCCGATGCAATTGCGCAAACCTATCTGGCTTTGATTCAGCAGGACCGTTCTGCATGGACCAACGAAATCGCCGTACGCCCATGGGTGGAGCGTTTCTAGAGGTTTGATCCCAGGTTTTGATGGTGCAGTCTTTTCGGCGGGATGGAAGGAGGCACTATGGGACAGGTTCGACCCGGCCGCGCCAGAAATCCGGCGAGGTAGCCCAGTAATCATGTGGGATCCGGATACCCTTTTTAGCCGTTGTCCAATCCAATCGGCTTGCAGATGAGTTGACCCTACCTTCGGTGACCAGCATCTTCCCGATGTGGTAGCATCGATTGGTTTGGCGGCCATCAAAACGATCCCGGGTCTTCGCCGGGTTCGGTGAATCGGGCAATCAGCCACGGCAATTCCGGATCACCGGGTCAATTCCGGTGATGATGAATTAGGGGCGCTGCGCCATCATTGCAGCGGGACGGACACTCTTACAGCGCCGCCATAGACGTCGAAGTTATCTGCGCCGATGCCGTCGTAGAAGCCCTCCAGGCCGAGCGTGACGCCGTTGGCGGTGTGCATTGCGATACCCGCTTCGGTGCGGGCGCGCAGATCCGTGGTGCCGGTGGCGGCGAGGCCCGTTTCCAGACTGACCAGATCCGCCGTTTCGAAATCCCAGATACCGCTTGCCGACCAGTGGAAGGTGAAGGATTCGCCGTCTTCGGTCACATGGTTCCAGGAGAGCTTCGGCCCGAAGGTCAGCCGGCCGAGCGAGACCGTCTGGCCGGGGATCGTCACCGCATTGCTGTCGGTATAGGCCTTCTGGGCTTCCTCGAAATAGATCATGCCGACATGCGGGGCGACCGTGACACCGCCCAGATCAATGTCGCCGGTGAACTTGGCGGCCACCAGCCAGCGTTCGGTGTCGAAACTGTCCTCATAGGTGTTGTAGGGGCTGACCTTGTTGTCCGAGGTGCCCCAGGCGGCCCGCGCGTCCAGCACCAGACGATCGGTCAATCGCGCCACCACGTATGGGCCGGCCATCCAGCCGGTGCCGCCGGCTGAGAAGCCTTCCGTGTCGTCCTTCTCGTCCATGATGTCGAGCTGGGCCATCAGGCCCACCACCAGATCAGGGTTGACCGCATAGTCCGCACCGGCATGGATCAGGCCGAGCAGGCTGGAGGAGGTGCCGTTATCGATCTGCACCAGCTTGCCCTTCAGCCACAGATCGAAGTTCGGGAGCGGGCCATCGCCAGCGCCGAAGCCGAAATCGCCGGAATGGTATCCGTGGACAGGCAGACCGCCCACATGCTGGACCGGTCCGGCATTTTGGGCCCGGCGCCACGCGGCCATCTGGCTGAGGCTGGTGGAGAAGGTGAGCTGATTGTTGCTTACAAGATCGCCCTGGCCGCTGAGCAATCCGGCCGTCCCGCCACCCCCGCCGCCGCGGTTCAGACGCGACGAAAGGTCCGGTTCGTTCGCCGTAATCTGGTCGGCCCGCCGCGAGATAATGTTCCGAATGATCCGCGAGGTGCGCCCGGCGATGGCGCTGGAGAAGTCGATCTCCAACGTATTGGACTCTTCATTGTCATTGCCAGCGCCGTCGGTGAATGTGCTGGCGGCCACTACGATTGTGGCCTTGGCGCCGGGGTTCGCGGAGCCAAACGTGGGAGTGAACGTTGCAGTATAGACCGGATCGGCGCCGCCAAGATTGCTGAGCGTTCCACCCGTGACCGTCACATGCAGCGCTGGATCGAAGTCCGTGCCTGTCTCGCTCACCTCGAACTCGATTTCCGCCGTTTCCGTGGGACTGATCGCCGTCTTGTCGGCGGAAATGGTGACGGTGGGCGGTGTGCCGTCATAGGTGAACAGCGTGTTCGCAGCGTTGGCGCCGCCTGACGTGGTCACCAATACACTGGCCGCTCCCGCTGTCCCGGCAGGCGTCACCGCCGTGATCTTGGTGTCGCTGTCGACGTTGAACGAGGTTGCACTGGTTCCGCCAAAGGTCACCGCCGTGGCTCCGGTCAGGTTGGTCCCGGTGATCGTCACCGTCGTGCCGCCACCAACAGGACCCACAGCCGGACTGACCGACGATACCGTCGGCGCGTCCTGGTAGGTGAACCCGCCGCTTGACGTCGCACCGCCACCTGCCGTGGTCACCACAACATTAACAGCGCCTGCCGTCCCTGCCGGGGTCTCCACCGTCAGCTCCGTCGGGCTTTTGACCGTTATGTTGGCGCCGGCATTGCCGGCAAAGCTCACGGTCGTGGACCCGTCAACAAAGTTCGTGCCCGTGATCGTCACTTCGGTGCCGCCCGCCGTTGGACCCGCAGCCGGATCAATACCGGTGATCGTCGGCGCGTTACGATAGGTGAACAGCGTGTTTGCGGCGTTGGTGCCGAATGGCGTGGTCACCAATACACTGGCCGTTCCCGCCGTTCCGGCAGGCGTCGTCGCCGTCATCTGGGTGGCGCTGACGACGTTGAACGAGGTTGCGCTGTTTCCATCAAAGGTCACCGCCATGGCCGCGGTCAGGTTGGCCCCGGTGATCGTCACCGTCGTGCTGCCTGCCGTTGGACCCTCATCCGGACTGACCGACGTCACCGTGGGTCCGGTGCCATAGGTGAACAGCGTGTTTGCGGCGTTGGTGCCGCCTGGCGTGGTCACCAATACACTGGCCGTTCCCGCCGTCCCGGCAGGGGTCACCGCCGTGATCTGGCCATCGTTGTCGACGGCGAACGAGGTTGCACTGGTTCCGCCAAAGCTCACCGCCGTGGCCGCGGTCAGCTTGGTCCCGATGATCGTCACCGTCGTTCCACCCGTCGTTGGACCCACAGACGGACTGACAGACGTCACCGTGGGTGCGGCGTCGTCATAGGTGAACCCGCCGGTTGACGTCACGCTGCCACCCGCCGAGGTCACCACAACATCAACCGGGCCCGCCGTCCCCGAAGGGGTCTCAACCGTCAGTTCCCTTCGACTGTTGACCGTTATGTTGGTGCCGGCATTGGTGCCAAAGCTCACGGTCGTGGACCCGTCAACGAAGTTCGTGCCCGTGATCGTCACCGTCGTGCCGCCCGCCGTTGGACCTTCATCAGGGTCGATACCGGTGATCGTCGGCGCGTTGCGATATCTGAACCCGCCGGTTGACGTCGCGCTGCCACCCCCCGTCGTCACCACAACATCGACAGCGCCCGCCGTCCCGGCAGGGGTCTCAACCGTCAGCTCCGTCGTGCTGACAAACGTAATGCTCGCAGCATCCACCCCGCCAAAGGTTACCGCCGTGGACCCGTCAACGAAGTTCGTCCCCGTGATGGTCACTTCCGTGCCGCCCGCAGTAGGACCCACAGCCGGATCGATATCCGTGATCGTCGGCGCGGGAGTGTCGAAGATGCCGCCGCTGACCGTAAGCTGGTCAAACGTTATCGTGCTGACTCCGTCCTCCCTGCGCGCACCCGTCATCACGAATGTGTAGGTCACGTCCGTGGTCTCAAGCGGATTTACGCCCGCCGGCACCGTTATTGTTGCCGTAATCGTTGAGCTGTTCGCAGTATCGGCAAAATCCGTCGGTACATTATTCCGCACAGCGACGGTATTCGTGGAGGAAAAGTATGTAATGACACCACTATAATTTGAAACGGATATACTTGATGCGTCAAAGTAGGTGGGATTATTGCTGCTGTCCCAATAACCAATATATAGATTCAAGTCAGAGAGGCCTGGATAGACATGAAAAAATATGCGTGGCCTGCCAGAATTTATATCGCTAACCTGCGTACAACTTCCGTCATCTAGATATCCGTAATTGAGACCCTGCGAGAAGGAGTTTGGTCCGGACGCAATGCAGGTCGTCTGCTGGGCCTGTGCCCGATCAGGCGTCCAGACGCAAAGAACGCTCAGCGCCAAGCAGGCAAGGAGCACCAGGCGCCAGACATCGGACCAGAGCCCATGCCAGCCCCGGTTGGGCCGAGCATCCAACGCGGCTGGCCTTCGGAGTGCGGCTGGAACAACCAAGATCCCTTTGACAATCTCAGAAATGGGACGCAACTTTCTAGAAGCCGGGAAGTCGCCGGTCAGCGGTAGTGTCCAGCTTGCCAGCGCACAGAGAAGATGGCCAAATGCCATTATCGCCTGCGCCACTTTCCCTCTGACAGGATGCTGATTTCGAACTGGTATTTCGACGCGCTCGTTCACAGGATTGTCTCCAAGGTCATCGCGCAGGGTTTGTGCGGGAGGCATCTTTGATGGGATTGAAAGATCGGGTTTGGGCAGGGCGCCGAACGGGCCGCTGACCTGACTTCGGGGTTCGCAATTTGGCAGTCTGCGCTTTTACGGTTTGCGCTTTTACGGTTTGCGCCTGCGGGGTTCATCGATGGTGACGCCTGGGCCGGGCTAAAAACCGCCGGGCTAAAAACCGCCGGGGCAAATAAGGTTGAGACAAAAAGGGACTGGAAAAGAAGACGCGCGCCGAATGTGGCAAGCGCAGAAAACCTGGACGCAACGCCTGAGCGCCGCGAAACCGGGTTCCATGAAATCCTTGCGCGAGGTGCAACGCCCGCAATTGTCATCCCCCCGGCTGACATATCTCTACCCTTAATCCAGATTTCCGTTCGTAATAATAACAACCGGTGCATTCATTAGAAATCAACAATATACTTATCCATTCACTGCTTAGTGAATATAATCATCTCATCTAACCGCATTCCAGTTACATATCTCGTAATTAACGAAATTTTAGACAAATAAAACCCTCAATTTGAAGGTATGGTATACATTAGTATAGTGTAATATACTTGCAATTTACCCATCATTGCCAACCGTCTTGGTGACACGGGCATTTGACGCCGGCCTGCACGGCGCGCGCAAACGAACCGGACGGGAAGATCCATGTTGTGTTGAACGTCCCGGCGGCTTGTGGGTGGGATGGAAGTCCGCCGTCAAACGGAGCTGCATCGTGCAGGTGGTGGCCGGCTTGTGCGCCTCGCCAGATCACAAATTACCTGCGTTCAAACGATTCCATTTAAACCGGTTACGCTCTACTATTCGACAGAAGATGTGGTTGACGAAGTTTTTATTGGGCGCGGTGGCGGTTTATGCAGGCGTCGTTGCGCTGATGTATCTGCTGCAGACGCACTTGCTGTTTCCGGCGCGTCTGGCAGGAGACAGCAAACCCGGGTTGCCCGATGCGGCAACCTATCTGGAAGTAAACGCTCCGCAGAATGTTCGACTGGTGGGGATGCGGGTCAAGCCGGCGAACAAGGCAGATGCCAACACGCCGATCCTGATCGGGTTTGGTGGGAATGCCTGGCAGGCCCAAAACACAGCCGAGTTTCTTCATGGCTTGTATCCGGAAAACGAAGTGATTGTATTTCACTATCGTGGTTACGGAGAAAGTGCAGGAAAGCCCTCAGCTGACCGCTTGTTGTCCGATTCCCTGCTGATTTACGACCATGTCCAGAAGACGGTTGGCTCCGAAAGAATTGTCGCCGTGGGTTTCAGTATCGGCTCCGCGGTCGCGGCGCATATGGCAAGCAAGCGTCCTCTCGCAGGCTTGATATTGGTCAGCCCATTTGACTCGTTGGAGGCGCTTGCAAGCCAACATTATCCCTGGCTGCCGGTTAAGTGGTTTCTCCGGCACAGGACGGATACCTTCGTAGATATTCAAAGCGTTACTGCGCCTACAGCCGTGATCGCCGCGCAGCTTGATACAATTATTCCGCCACAGAGAACTCAAATCGTTCGTCGGGTAATCCCCAATCTCGTAGTGGACGTCACAGTCGCCGGTGCCGGCCATAATGACCTTTATGGGAAGGTCGAATTTCGCGAAGCGATGGTCAGGGCGATGAATGAAATCCAGGCGGAAATCGATCAGCAGTGACTTGCGATGATCAATGCGGTTGAATTCTGACCTGGAAGCGGTCTGAACGACCTGAACATGTGACCTCGCTGTTGCGTCTACGCGAACGTTCTTTTTCGCGGTTCGTTTCGCTCGTGCTCGAAGATCGTTGGCGCCAGAGCGGGCAGTTCCCGGACCATGTCCGACGCCTTCTCACCAATCATGATCGTCGGCGCATTTGTGTTGGATGAGTTGATGATCGGCATGATCGATGAATCGCAGACCCTTAGCCCTTCAATGCCGTGAACTTTCAGCCGCGGGTCAACAACGGCCATGGCGTCGTTTCCCATCTTGCAGGTTCCGACCGGATGATGCTGCGTCTTGGCATGGGCGCATGCATATTCGAACAAATCTTCATCCGTCCGAACATCAGGTCCTGGCAGCCGTTCGGCGATCAGAAAGGGTGCAAGCGCGGGTTGGCGCAAAATATCGCGGGCGATTTTCAGCCCCTCAATATGTCTTTTGCGGTCTTCCGGTTCTTGCCAGTAGTTCGGATCGATCAACGGAGATTCAGCGGGATCTGCGCTTTTCAGGCGAACTGTTCCACGTGATTTCGGACGCATATAGGCTGCATTCAGCGTCACGCCGCCTTGCGGCATCGCCGCAACACCGGCCTCAATGCCCGAACCTTGACCAAAATGGAACTGCAGGTCGCACGCACCATCTCCGGCCTCGGAACGCCAAAATGCCCCGGTCTCAAACAGGCTGGAAGCCACCGGACCGGTTTTGAACATCATGTATTGCAGTCCGGCGCGGGCGGCATGGTACCATTTGCCGTAGTGGTCGTAGGAGTGCCGTCCCGAACATTCTGCAATTGCAAACAGATCGAGATGATCATGAAGATTCTCGCCGACACCGGGCAGGTCGTGAACGACCTCCAGGCCACTTGATTTCAGGTGGTCGGCGGGGCCAATTCCCGACAACAGTAACAGGCGGGGCGAGCCGATAGCGCCTGATGTCACCAGTACTTCACGCTCGGCACGGGCCCTGGTCACCCTATTGCCGACTGCGTACTCGACACCAACCGCTCTACCATTTTCGACATTTATCTTCAGCGCCTGGGCGCCGGTGACCACCGTCAGGTTTTTCCGTTTCATTGCCGGACGCAGAAATGCGGTTGCCGCCGAAGAGCGCCGCGCATCGCGCTGAGTGACCTGGTAAAATCCGCAACCGGCCTGACGCGCACCATTAAAGTCCGGATTGTAAGGCATCCCGTATTGCTGCGCAGCGCGGATGAAGGCCCAGGCTACCGGCAGGGCAGCAACCGGCTGCGAAACACCCAGCGGCCCTTCACTGCCGTGGAAATCATCGTCAAAAACCTGATTTCCTTCGGCTCTTTTGAAGTAGGGCAGGACCTCGCGGTAGCTCCATCCTTCGCAGCCCGCCTTGTCTCGCCAGGCATCATAGTCGACGGCGTTGCCTCGTGTGTAGACCTGAGCATTGATCGAGCTGCCACCACCGACCACCTTGGCCTGTGTGTACCAAAGCACCCGGTCGTTCATGTTGCGTTGAGGGACGGTTTCCCAACCCCACGAGGCAATACCCTTGGTCATCTTGGCGAAGCCTGCGGGCCAGTGGAAGAGCAGGTTGCTATCCTCTCCGCCGGCTTCCAGTACCAGGACCGAGACGCTGTCATCCTCAGTCAGTCTGTTGGCCAATACGCAGCCTGCCGACCCGGCACCAGTAATAATGTAATCGTACTGATCCAAGGTAGCCGACCTGCTCATCGCCGTTAGTAACTAAACAGTTACAAGAAAAGTTTCACATGACACGCGCTGTGTCAAGCTGAACGACCGCAAACTCGAATACAAACCCGGCAATTACCTCTCCGATCATTGTGTCGACAGGGATCTCAGAAATGCAACCAGGTCTTCGCTTTCCTGCTCGGTCAAATTCAGCGGCCTGAGAACCAGAACGCCGTCGCTGTGGATCCGGTCCAGATCGATATTTGAGTAGTGGTCGACGACATCGCGCAATGTTTCAAATGATCCGTTGTGCATATACGGCGCGGTCTCGGTCAACTGGCGCAGCGAAGGCACCTTGAACTGGCCAAATGTTCGATGCGTTTGCGCGACCCGGGCTGTAGCCCAGCCGGTGGCTTCCCCGGGCTTGTCATTGTATTGCCCCAGCAGATTGAACGGCGACGCCTTCAGATCCTGAATACCTTTGAACCGCCCACGATCCACCTGGCCTGGTCCTGTGAAATAGGGCACACCGGCATCGTCAAACTCGTCATTGGTAAACCGGGGACCGATGTGACAGAGATTGCATTGGCCTTCTCCAACGAACAACGACGCTCCCCGCCGGGCAGAAGCTGGGTATTCGAGAGCCGCCGCATAATCTTCACGCGCCAGCGCATCGCGAAATTCGTCGAAGGGTGTTCGGCCGGTAGAAATCGTTTCCTGGAACGCGGCCATGGATTTCGCCACATCGACCACCAGGTCCAGCGCTTCCCGGTTTTCAGGTGGGATGCCAAAAACCTCGGTGTATCGTCTATTCAGGTCGCGGTCATTGCGAACAGTGGCCGCGATCATGTCCGGCGTCGCGCCCATTTCCCTTTTGTCGAGGATGGGTCCGATACTGTGCATCCAAAGACTGTCATTGCGGCCGTCCCAGCCGAACCAACGGTTGCCGGACACATTGAACAGCGATTGGGTGTTGCGATCGAGCCGCGCAAGTCCGCCTGCTCGAGCTTTTCCATCCGTCCAGCCAAGAGCGGGGTCATGACAGGTTCCGCATGCGATTTGCCCATCTGCAGAAAGGCGGGTGTCAAAGAACAGCAACTCACCCAGTTCAATGGCAGATGGTTTGCCTGATGCACGGTTGCTCGGATCAGCATTTTCGACGGCCGGCCAGGGCCCATGCCGAACGATTTCGGCGATCTCGTCATCGCTCAGCCGGAGATCTGTCGCATTGTCGGCCATGGCCGTATTGAAGTTTGTCAAAAGTAGCGAAACGCACGCGGCGAGTGCGACCTTGAGCGGGGTCATTGAACGTTCAGTTCGTGGGTAAAACGATGCGGCTTGTCATCCCCGTATGCGGTCACTTCCAACCGCCAGACCCCGGGCATGTGAAACAGAAGGTCCTCGATCTCATAATGGCGGTCATCGATCTTCACCATCTTTGGATCGTAGTTCATGCCGTGTTTGTGCGCCGGCATGGTTGCGTCCACAGTAATCCGGTCTGGCGGTGCTTCTGATTGGGAACAGACAGTAACGTCTGCATTAAATGGCCTGTTCAAAGGGACTTCTTCGGGATCAAACCGAACGTTTATCGTCCACGATGCATCCGGGCCACCGGACATTTCAATTCCGGCCCCCGGTGGGCAATTTTCGTTTGCAAGCACCTGGCTCCAGGCGCCGAGCCCAAATACCAGAAACAACGAAACGGCAAGCCGGCTCATTTCGATTTCCTTTTCTCTACTCGGCCGATCATGTCTTCCGCATTTCGATATGCGATGCGTTCGATCAGCTCTTCAGGCAGACTGGATATCCATTCGCGGCTGAAATTTGCGTGATCTTCGACGTAGTACCAACGCTCCGGCGCGAAAGTGTCGGTACCGACCATGAACCGGTCCGGAAATGACTTGAAGACAGGCAGCCAGTCTTCCGAGACTTTTCCACCGCTCGATTGTTCACTGCGAAAAGCCAGATCGGCCCAGAGATTGTCGTGTCTTGCCAGGACTTCCTGAACTTCCTCCGGTCTGTTGAATCCGGAATGCGCCCACAGCACAAGGGCATCGGGATAGGTCTCAAAGATCAAGTCGATCGCTTCGGCATCCGAATGCGCGTGCAGCAGCAAACTGTGCTCCTTCGCCAATTCGATGATGCGTTGAATGACCGGAGTCTTGATGTCGTCCCCGTAGGCATGAAATTCCCCGATGGCAAAATAGGTGTTCTTCGCCAGATTGGTCTCGACATAATCGATAACCGACGGGTCATGCATCCATGTTGAGATTTCTCCACGCCGGCGATAGGGCCGCAATGACGGGACGATCAGGTCGGGAGCCGCTGCCAGCAAAAGCTGGGTGCCGTTGTCGTCGGAACTGGAAACCAGTGCCTTGCGCAATCCGGCCTTCCGCAGAGCCTTTACCGCCTCATCGGGCGGGACAAGCGTCACGGCGTCATGACTGTAATGAATGTGCGCGTCGAATATGGGCAATTCATCGCCACGGACCTGTTGTGAGACCAGGAACGCGACGAAAAGACAGAAAAATCTGATCATGTTTGCACCAGATGTTTGGAAAAAGTTCCGATTCTGAGAAGATGTTAGAGCGAACATATCCGCTGACAATAGAAGAAATCCAGATCAGTGGTTAAGGGCAGGGCGCGGGAAGCCCGTATAAATCTGTTTGGCGGGCAAGTTCGCTGAATGTATCGCCTTCCGGCATTCACGACCTACCGTTCGAGGAATCCCTGCAGGCGAGCGGCATCGTTGCTGAAAATCCACTCGATGCCTCGGTTTAACTCACGATACAGGCTGTTGCGGCTGCGAATGAACCCGGTCCCGATTTTTTGGCCGGCATCTTCGTGCCTCCGCTTGATCCGGTCGTTCAGCAAAAGGTAATGGCCGGTCAGGCCGCCATAGTCGAAGGGCAGCGTCAATCTGCTCATGGTTCTGGAATTGGCCAATGCCACCGACAGGCAGCAATTCCTTGGCTGGATGTCGAACGTCTCAAACAGCGAGGTGTCCAAAGCCAGGATGTGGTAATCGCGCCGCGGCGACAGGCCGGAGAGGTGCTGGTTTAACAACTGCTTTTGCCGCTCAAGCTGGGGGAAATTTTCCTGCTTCAACTCCAGCATCAGGTGGGTGTTGTGGCCAAACTCGTCGATCAGTTCAGCGAGCGAAGGAACTTCCGGTACTCGACTGCGTAGTTCAGCAAACTCGACGTTGGCAACGGTGACCTGTTTCCCGAAAACGCGAAGGGTATCGGGATCGTGGATGATCACGGGGATCAGATCGGCGGTCCAACGAATGTCCGCCTCAATCCCCCACACGCCGGCCTTTTTGGCTTTCCGAAACGCTTCCAGCGAATTTTCCGGAATGGTGTTCCTGTTGTGCTCGCCGCGGTGAGAGATGATCTTGCATCGTTCCAGGACAGCGCGCTCAGGCTTCCTTCTCGGAATCACAGCCATCCACGCGTCGACCAGGGTCATCGCTGCCAATTGCAGTATATCCTTCATCGCACGGCACTTTTGGCGCGTTGAGCAAGAAAGCGCGTGCAATCCAATTCATTATGGTCGCTCATTCGATCGTTCCGATTCTGCAATCGCCATTTTGTGACATCGAAATTGATCGCAGTTGCGCTATATTTTCAAGCGTGTCGCATCCTTGATTGCAGCGGCGGTGGCTATACATACGTCCGAGAGGAGATATCCAATGACCAGCCTGTTTCCTACTCGCCGAACCATGCTTGCAATGGGTGGCGCCGCGGTTGCGGCAGGGTATTCCAGCCTTCTGGTTCCCACCCGGGCTGGGAATATTGCTCCGACACCGTCAATGCGCGGTGGCTCAAACAACTATCTACCGGGCGCACCGGTCGTTGAGCGGATCGGCGGTGGCGGTTTCTGGATGTCGGGTACCGTTCGCCGTGCCGGCGACGGGCTGCCGCTTGCCAGACAGCGTATCCAGATCTGGGCCCACACCACGGAAGGCCATGAACGGGACCCCCACAGCCATGGCGCCACACTCACCGATGCCAACGGAGAATTCCGCCTCGAAATGCCGCAGATTGTTCCCGCATTCGGCCAACCGCACGGTCATCTCGCCTATGACAGCGGAGAGTTTGAAACTGTCTTTCTTCGCCCAGTGATGGGGAGTTCAAGAGACAAGAGCCTGAGCGCACACTTCGTCTTAAAGCCGGTCTGATTCCAACACGCATGCCATGACATGAGCCGAACGCGTTCGATCTTGATCTGGATCGCCATTTTGCTCGCTCCGGGCGTGGCGCTTGCCGCCGCCGCGATGAGTCCATTGCTGGCCTGGCGCGATCCTATTTATATCACCGGCGGGTTTGCCGGTGTTGCCGCCATGGCTTTGCTGCTTCTGCAGCCTTTGTTGGCAGGCGGTTACCTCCCGGGCCTGACGGTTCAACATGCAAAGCGCGTGCATCGCCTGGTTGGCGGCACGCTGGTTGGGGCAGTGATCGTTCATGTTGGGGCCCTCTGGATCACCAGTCCTCCGGATGTGATTGACGCTCTCCTGTTTGTCTCGCCGACACCGTTTTCCGCGTGGGGTGTTGTCGCGATGTGGGCGATTTTCGCAGCAGCAATCATGGCCGCGTATCGAAATCGGTTGTCGCTCCGGCCCCGCAATTGGCGTCTGGGCCACACAGCGCTCGTTACGATTGCCGTCACAGGAAGTGTCGTACATGCCTGGTTGATAGAGGGAACGATGGAGACCCTGTCGAAGGCGGTACTGTGCCTGTTTGTCGTTGTGGCGACGGCGAAAGTTGTGATCGGCAAGAGGGCATGGGCGTTGCGGAACCGCCCACGATAAACACCCGGCGATTGGTGGTTGCAAATCAGAAATTGCGCTTTTCTCAGGTAGCAATTTTATCGTGGAGGGACGCAAACGGTGATGTCCTGTTGCATTTTGGTATTGCAATCGACGGACTTGCACTTGATAGAAGTCGCATCACGTATCGATTTGCAGAAGACAATTTGGAACGAATGCGTTTTTCAGACCGCGATAGTATTCATCGCCAGAATTTGAATGGCGGAGTTTACAGCCGATCCGCAGAGGTCGCAGATGCCTGAGCGGTTGGCGTTGATTGGTGCCGGCACAATTGGAAAGCGGCACGTCAAGGCAATCGCTGATACTGAATCTGCCGAACTGGTCGCCATAGCCGATCCCGATCCGCAAGCCGCTGAATTTGCCGAAAGCTGTGGTGTTCCTTGTTTTTTCACTACCGGTGAGATGTTGAATGCCGTCGAACCTGCCGGTGTCATCGTTGCCACTCCAACAGAGCAGCATCTTGGCCCGTGTATGGAATCATTGCGCCATGGATGTCATTTGCTGGTCGAAAAACCGATCGCTGCCACGCTGGATGAAGCGGCGCAAATGGTCGAGGCTGCTGGCGAAAAAGGCCTCCACGTTCTGGTCGGTCACCACCGGCGCTATTATCCGCAGGTCGAAAAAGCGCGGGAACTTCTGCAACAGGGAGCGATCGGCAAACCGGTCGCGGTATCCGGTCAGTGGTGTGTGCGCAAACACGACAGCTACTACGAGCCCGAATGGCGGAAGCGTTGGCAGGCTGGTCCGGTAATGACGAATCTCGTGCACGAGATTGACTATCTGCGTTACATCCTTGGCCCTGTTGCCTCTGTTCAGGCTGAGGTGGGAAACAATGTGCAGGGATATGAAAAGGAAGATGCGGTTGCATACCTGCTGCGTTTCACCAGCGGCGTACTCGGCGCATTTGTGCTTACGGATCAAGCTGATAGTCCGTGGGCATGGGAGTTTTCTACCGGTGAAAATCCGTATTATCCGCGCTCAGGTGAAAACTGCATTCGTTTTGTGGGTACGAAAGGCGCATTGGATTTTCCGAACTTGAAACTCTGGACATCCGCCGGCAACGAAAGCAGTTGGTACAGCCCGAAACACGCCCAATCATTTCCGCTGGAACTCGGCGATGCGTTCGTCCGGCAGATCGATCATTTTTGCGAGGTGATCAAAGGAAAAGCCGACCCGAAAATCACCGCGGCCGATGCGGCCGAAACACTGAAAGTGACACTCGCGGTGAGGCAAGCCGGATCAAGCGGTGGACGGGTGTTTATCTGAGCTTGGCCGATTTGTTGATTCAAAAGTTGACAGACAGGCCACAAGGCATTGAATTGTTTTTCTGTTTTCTGCGACAGCGTTGCGCAAAATGGATAAAATGAATGGGTTCTGACCCCAACAAAAGACCATTGGACGGCATCCTTGTCGTCAGCATTGAGCAGGCAATTGCTGCGCCTTACTGCACGCGCATGCTTGCCGATCTTGGCGCACGCGTCATCAAGGTCGAGCGGCCCGAGGGCGGTGACTTCGCCCGCAACTACGACAAGCGGGCTCGCGGCATGTCGAGCCATTTTGTCTGGACCAATCGGTCGAAGGAAAGTCTGGCTCTTGATCTGCGGGTGCCCAATGCCATTGCAGCGCTGAAAAAGCTGATCGCCAGGGCTGATGTGTTTGTGCAAAATCTGGCTCCCGGTGCAGCCGACCGTCTTACACTCGGCCAAGCGGGGCTGTGTGAACAAAATCCAAGGCTGATAAGTTGCAGCATTTCGGGCTACGGCGAGGGTGGGCCGGACGACGGCCGCAAGGCCTATGATCTGCTGATACAGGCTGAAGCCGGATTTCTGTCCGTGACCGGAACGCCCGATGAGATGGTCAAAAGCGGCATTTCAATTGCTGACATCAGCACCGGCGTTTCTGCCTGCAATTCAATTCTCGCCGCAATCATCAATCGCGGCTGCACCGGACTTGGCGATCACATCGAAGTCTCGATGCTCGAGGCCATGGCGGAGTGGATGGGATTTCCGATGTATTTCGCATTGGATGGCGCAGACCCGCCGCCGCGTTCAGGCGCCGGTCACGCGACGATATTTCCGTACGGTCCCTATGAAACCGCCGATGGATCCATTCTGTTCGGAATACAAAACCAGCGCGAATGGCAATCATTTTGCCGCATCGTGCTTTGCGACGGAGCGCTGGCAGAAGATGAGCGGGTGAGGGAGAATGCCGGCAGGGCTGCCCATCGCGAGGAAATTGACAAGGCAATCAAGCATCTGCTGTCATCGATAACGACCGCAGAAGCCATGGCCCGCCTGGAAAAGGCGGGGATTGCCACGGCGAGCATCAACGCAATGGAAGGGCTTTGGCGGCATCCGCAACTAGCCGCGCGCAACCGTTGGGTCGAAGTTGAAAGCCCGGTTGGAAAACTTCCGGCGCTGATGCCGATTGCGGGCCAAAACTGGCAGCCGAAAGTGTCGGCCATTCCAGCCCTTGGCGAACACACGGGTGACATTCTGGCCGAGTTGGGTCTTGATGCAGACGAGATTGCCACACTGACCAAATCGGAATGACCAATGGACTCACTCTCCGACAATCACATGGAGTTGCGCGAAGCGTTGCGCGATCTGTGTGCGCAATTTCCGCCTGAGTATCATCGTGAACATGGGGCCAATGCCACCTATCCGGAAGAGTTCATCGATGCGCTGACTGAGGCCGGCTGGCTGGCGGCCATGATCCCGGACAAATTTGGCGGCTCGGGACTTGGGCTGACCGAAGCCTCGGTGATCATGGAGGAAATCAACCGTAGCGGCGGCAATGCCGGCCATTGTCACGGCCAGATGTACAATATGGGAACTCTGCTCCGGCACGGGTCGGAGGAGCAAAAGGCATATTACCTGCCGAAAATTGCTTCTGGGGAGCTTCGTCTTCAGTCGATGGGCGTTACCGAGCCGACGACCGGTACCGATACGACCAAGATGAAGACAACTGCCGTCAGGCGCGGCGACAGCTACATCGTTAACGGGCAAAAGGTCTGGATCAGCCGCATACAGCACTCAGACCTGATGATCCTGCTGGCGCGTACGACGCCGCTTGCCGACGTCAAACGCAAGTCGGAAGGCATGTCGATCTTCCTGGTTGATCTGCGGAAGGCCGTCGACAGCGGCCTGACCGTCAAACCGATACGAAACATGGTCAATCACGAAACAAATGAATTGTTTTTCGACGATCTGGAGATTCCGGTGGACAGTTTGATCGGCGAGGAGGGCAGGGGTTTTCGCTACATTCTCGACGGTCTGAATGCCGAGCGCACGCTCATCGCCGCTGAATGTATCGGTGACGCCTATTGGTTTATCGACAAAGTCTCGGAATATGCCGGCGAACGGGTCGTCTTTGACCGTCCGATCGGCCAGAACCAGGGGGTTCAGTTTCCGATCGCCAGGGCCTTCATCAACACAGAAGCGGCAAATCTTATGCGGTTTGAAGCCTGCCGGCGTTTCGATCGCCACGAGGAGTGCGGGGCTCAGGCAAATATGGCCAAGCTCTTGGCAGCGGACGCTTCATGGGAAGCTGCCAATGCCTGTCTGCAGTTTCACGGCGGCTTCGGATTTGCAGCGGATTACGATGTGGAACGCAAATTTCGCGAAACCCGGCTTTATCAGGTAGCACCGATTTCGACCAATTTGATCCTGTCTTATGTGGCGGAACACGTGCTTGGACTACCGCGATCGTTCTAGAAAGATGTGCTCCCACTATTTGTCTCTGGGTTGTTAGCCAATGGTGAGGTTCTGATTCGACAGGCTGAGGCCGACCTGGAGGGATCCTTCATTGATCAGCCAGGCCTTGACTTCAAATGTCCGCCCGCCCTCGCGGTGCATGGGATCGCCTTCAGCCAGTTGGCGTGCCTCTTCGATTGACGATGCACGGTAAATGATCAATCCGCCGCCACTCATCTCTTTGCCGCTTGGATCTGAGAGCGGACCGGCCAGGAACAGCTTTCCGGCAGCTTCCATCTCCATCTGATAGGCCAGGTGACGCGGGAGGATTTCCTTCATTTCCTCAGGAGTTGCGGCCGGTTTTGATTCGACAACAAACATTTCCATGGCAAGCGCGCCACGCTCGTGTGCAACGGTTTTGTATTCTGACCATGTCGGCATGGTTGTGCTCCATCCTGTATTTGACCTCCATACTATCCGGGTGGTTGAAAATTTGCACGAAAAAAATCGATATTAATTGACTATTGGGTATAAATATGGGTATTTTCTGAATGTCGAATATTGGTCGGACGACCGATTTGAACGGCAAAATAGCTGCTTTGAGCGTGGCAACGATTGGAAAATCCTTCGAAGTCATGCGCAATTGTGCGAGCATGCGGGTATGTTTTTCGGGATGATCGCCGAAATGGCATGCAGAAATTGGGACCGGAAATGAACCTACATACGCCTGATGCGCAATTGTTGGCCGAACTGAGGGAGCAGGCGCAAAACGATGTACGAGCGCTGCGTGCCCGGATTTCATCTCTTGACGAAGATGCCATCGACCTGATCATCACTGGTGCGCGTTCTCATTACGCGTGGACCGACAAGCCGGTGACCGACGAGCAGATCCACCGGATATTCGACATCGTCAAACTGGGATCGACCAGCATGAACGGCTGTCCGGCACGGTTTGTATTTGTCCGTTCTAAGGAAGGCAAAGACCGGCTTGCAAAGTCGTTGAAACCCGCAAATGTCGGCAAGATGATGGGTGCTCCCGTCACCGCGATCATAGCCTATGACAAGGAATTCTGGCGCGAGTTGCCGAAACTGTTTCCGCATGAGGACCGGCGCGGTCATTTCTCGGACAAACCGGAGTATGCGGAGGAGACCGCGTTTCGGAATTCCACGCTGCAGGGCGCCTACTTCATGATTGCCGCACGTGCGATTGGTCTTGATATTGGCGCCATGTCGGGTTTCTCCAATGAAATTGTTGATGAGGAATTCTTTGCCGGCACGACGCTCAAATCGAACTTTCTCTGCAATATCGGATACGCAGATGAAGGCGCGCTGTTTCAACGGCTGCCGCGGTTCGATTTTGATGATGTTTGTTCCTTTGCATAAACCGGGCAGGGAGGCCGGACGTTGGACATAAGACCCAAATCCACGGTGAAGCTTAGAGCCGCCGCACACTGCCCGACCCATTCGCTGTCGCAAATCAAGATTCGCGATCTTGAATTCGCAATTGACGAGCCGGAAGCGAGGGGAGGAACCAATCTGGGTCCGACGCCAACGGACACGGCAATTGCGGCACTCGTCGGCTGCACCAACGTCATCGCTCACAAATGCGCTGAAAGCCTGGGCATAGATATCGGGGAACTGGACATATCTGCGGTCTGCGACTTTGACCGGCGCGGTGTGACACTGTCGGAAGAAATCGATGTTCCGTTCGAGCGTATTATTTTGACGGTGGAAGCAAACGGAACCGCCGACGAAAGCGATCTGAAACGCCTTGCAACGGAGGTGGCGAAATATTGTCCGTTGTCAAAACTGTTTCGGATGGGGGGAACCGAAATCGAGGAACATTGGAAACCAAAAGCCGCTTGACCGGCGCTCCGCGCGATTGGCGCGAACCTGAGGAGGAAGTAAAGATGAAACCAACGATCTCTCGCCGTATCCTGATGGCGGCAGCCATTGCAGCCGGATTGGGACTTGCGCCAGCAACCGTGCCGGCGCAGGCGACCGAAACGATCAAGATGATCGCCATTGACGGTTATCCGGACCGGGCAATGTGGGTAAAGGAATTTTCAGGTTTCTTCATTCCACGCGTCAATGAAGAGTTGGAGAAATCCGGCAACTACAAAATCGAATGGCAGGAAGCCTATGGCGGCAAGATCGTCAAGCCGCGAGGCGTTCTGGAAGGCATCAAGCTTGGTCTTGGCGATATCGGTATCGTCACAACCATCTTCCATAATTCCAAACTTCCAAGCCAGGGCATTTCGGCTGTAACCCCGTTTGTCGCACCGGACGCACGAGTGGTTGCCAAGGCGGTGGATGAAATCGCCAAGGAATTCCCGCAAATGGCTGCAGAACTTGATGCGGAAAACCAGGTTTATCTGGCAACCGGCGTGGTGCTGGATACCTACCAGATGTTCTCCAAGACCCCGATCAATTCGCTGGCGGATCTGGAAGGCAAGAAAGTCGCAGGAGCCGGATACAATCTGCGCTATCTTGAAGGCATCGAAGGCGCGGCGGGCGTACGCGGCGGTCTGCCGAATTTCTACAACATGATCCAGACCGGCGTTGTCGAAGCCGCCATGCTGTGGCCGGAGGCTGCAAAAACATTCAAGATTGCCGAGGTGGCGCCTTACATGCTGAAAGCTGATCTTGGCGCGGTTAACTCCAAGACCGTGACCGTCAACAAGGATGTTTGGGCGAAATTGCCGGATGAGGTGAAGTCGGTCCTGCAACAGGTCGCCGTCGAATACCGCGACCATGTCGCCGCGGTTGCCATGGACCGTGCTTCAGCTTCCCTGCAGGCCTACAAGGATGGCGGCGGAACCGTTGTCGAACTGCCTGCCGAAGCACGCGAAGCCTGGGCAAAATCCATGCCGAATATCGCACTTGATTGGGCAGCTAAGCTCGATGATTCCGGCGCGCCGGGTTCCAAGATGCTGGTATCCTATATGGATAAACTCAAAGCTGCCGGCATGACACCGGTTCGCGATTGGGCAGCGGAACTGTCGAACTAGAAGCGAAGAAACTGACGAGGCGGACGGCGATACGATGAGCGTTCTATTATCGGGCGCACGCAATTTCGCGGTCCGCCTCGCCGCATTGTCCAATGCTGTAGGCACCGCAGTCCTGTTTATCCTGGTAGCGGTGATGAATGTTGATGTCGTGGCGCGTGGTGTCTTTCACGCGCCGTTTCGCGGGGTTGTGGAAGTCGTCATTTTTTCCCTGGTCCTGATCGTATTTCTGCAGTTGCCCAACGTAGCAGAAGGCAACCGCCTTACCCGATCCGACGGGTTCCTGATGCTTATGCGCAGCCGAAATCCCGCGCTGGCCGGGCTGATGTCGCGATTGATCGATTTGATCGCCTGCATATTCATGGCCATGATTGCCTGGACCATGTGGCCCGAATTCGTCGAAGCATTTGAAAGCTGTCATTTCTTCTCCCAGCCCGAGTTCGGTCCACCGCCGACAGGCAATATCTGGACAGATCTGAAGGACGGTTTTGCCCGCTGCGATTATTTTGGAACGCCGGGTATTCTGACCGCGCCATGGTGGCCGGCCAAGCTGGCGATTTTCTTCGGCGTCTTGCTCTCCGCCATCCTGTTTGCCTTCAAAACCCTGTTGGGGCCCAGACCGGCGGCACCGAGGTGAGGGGATGCAATACAAACAACGGTTCAGGTGGTGGCTGCGATGACGCCAGTTGAAATCGGGATCATCTCCGTCGTCGCTATCGTCGTTCTGATTTATCTCGGAATGTACATTCCGGTCGCGCTCGGTCTTGTGTCGTTTGTATCGATCTGGATCATGAGCGGCAAACCGATCCTGGCTTTCAACTTTCTCAAAGTGGCGGTTGGAGACGGCGTAACAGAGTACGAATTCGCGACAATTCCGCTGTTCACTGTCATGGGGTTATTGGTGTCCCGAGCGGGGCTCGGGACGGATATATACACCGTGATCAACCGCGGATTTCGCAAAGTCACCGGCGGCATCGGCATGGCGACGGTCGGAGCCAACGCTGTCTTTGCGGCAGTGACCGGATCTTCGATCGCATCGGCGTCGGTTTTCACAAAGATCTCCGTGCCGGAAATGCGCCGCTTCGACTACAACAAGCGCTTTGCCGTTGGCGTGGTCGCGGGTTCATCGGTTCTCGGCATGATCATTCCGCCAAGCGCCATGCTCATCATCTACGCATTCGTCGCCGAACAGTCGGTTGGCGAAATGTTTGTCGCCGGGATCATTCCGGGCCTTTGCCTGACCGTCGCCTACATTATCGCGATTTTGGCCATGGGTCGGTTCTGGCCGTCATTCATCGGCACGAAGAGCCGGCAAGGCGACACCGAAGCCTTGAGCACCTATGAGGTGCTGGACAAAACCGTCCCGACGGTTCTGCTGATAACGATTGTGCTTGGTGGGATCTACACCGGGTGGCTGACACCGGTCGAGGCAGGTGCGGCAGGTGCACTTGTGGCCCTGCTCATCGCCATGCTGCGCCGGAAAATTACCTGGTCGGGCCTGTGGGATACCGCGATTGAAACCGGTTACATCACTGCGTCGATCCTGTTCCTGATCACCATGGCCTCGCTCTATTCGCGTATGCTCGGCTATGCAGGACTACCCAATGAGCTGGAAGCGTTGCTGGAGCATTACGACCTAGGCTTTTTCGGTATCATGCTGATCTATGTCATCCTGATGTTGTTCCTCGGCACGCTATTGGATACCGCGTCGATCATCCTGATCGTCGTGCCGCTCTTCATCACTCTGATCGAGAGCATGGGGCATAGCCTGGTCTGGTTCGGCATTGTAACGGTCATCGGCGCCGAGATCGGTCTTTTGACGCCGCCGCTTGGCATCTCCTGTTTTGTCATCAAGGCGACGCTAAATGACCCGGAAATCAGCCTGAAGGACGTATTCCTCGGCGCACTGCCTTTTGCCGTCATCATGCTGTTCGTGCTGATCCTGCTTATTCGTTTCCCGATCCTGTCAACCGGGATCATCCACTGACCCATGTGAGAACCCGCCATGCGCAGCGTTACAAAAGAAAATATCACCCGTGCTTTCCTGGACTATTGCGGTCCTGACACCAGTCCGCGTTTGAAGTTTATCCTCGAATCGCTTGCCGGCCACCTTCATGATTTCACCCGCGAGGTCGAACTGACCCACGAGGAATGGCGCAAGGGCGTGGAAATCCTGACCAAGGCAGGCGAGATCACTGATTCCGAACGCAACGAGTTTGTGCTGTTGTCAGACGTGCTTGGCCTGTCCTCGCTTGTGGACATGGTCAATTCGCCGGACAACGGAACACCCTCAAGCGTGCTCGGCCCGTTTCACATTCTGGGCGCCCCCGACCTGCCAGTTGGCGGTGATCTGCGCAAAGACAATGACGGGGCATCGGTAATCGTATCCGGCCAGATCCGAGACCCGGAAGGTAACGCAATAAAAGGAGCGGAGATTGAGATCTGGCAGACCGCCGACAACGGTCTTTATTCAAACCAGGATCCGGCGCAACCGGACTACAATCTGCGCGCCCACATGAATGTTGGCGACGATGGAAAGTATGTCTTTTCCACGGTCAGGCCGGCGCCGTACACGGTTCCCGACGACGGACCAGTCGGTGAGCTTTTGCACGCGACCGGACGTCATCCCTGGCGCCCTTCGCATCTGCATTTCATCATCACGGCGCCGGGCCACCGCACCCTGGTCACCGAAGTTTTCCCCTCCGATGATCCCTATCTCGATGAGGACGCTGTCTTCGGCGTGCGCGAAGCGTTGGTCATGCAATATCAGGAAAGGACCGGCCGTTCGGATGTCCCCGGCACGATTTTGGATCCGGACCGTATTTCCGACCCGTACTTTGCCGTAGAGTTCGACTTCGTTCTTGTGCCCGAATAAGCGCTGGGGATCCGGCTATTCGCGGGATAATTGGTCGAGCAGGAATTTGCCGGTGCGGGAGTAGTGGGCAATCAGCAACTCTGACGCCAGATCCGCATCGCGCGCCAATACCGCGTCGCATATTGCACCATGCTCGGCTGCCACATCGCGCGAGGGGTAGGCCTTGCTTCCCGACAGCTGGCGGTACCTGACGTTCTGGTCATAGAGCTGATTGCAGAATTTCTTCAGGATGCTCGATCCGCAAGCGGAAATGAGGGTCATGTGGAATTGCTTGTGAAGGACTTCCCATTCGTCGTTGGCGACGAAATGGTCATCCGCCTCTGATCTTGGAACCCGCGAGAGGCGGTAAGCGGCCAGGACCACCTTTTCTTCCCAAGAGCTGTCGCCATGTTCGATCGATTCCCGCAATCCGCGTTCTTCCAGCCAGCAGCGTGTCTTGAGCAATTCGTCAAATTCACCGGCACTGATCTTGGCAACGCGAAAGCCACGCTGGTCGATCCGTTCGACAAAGTGATCTGACGTCAGCAGGCTCAATGCTTCCCGGATTGGGCTTGTGCCGACATCGTAAATCGAGCGCAATTCTTCGATTTTCAGTTTGGCGCCGGGTGCGAGCTCGCCGGTCATGATGTCCGTTCGCAGGCGCTGGTAAATCTGGCTGGTCATGGAACCGGACGACGCAGGTGCGCTGCCATCCAACGGAATCTCTTCCGTCGTATCTGGTTCCAAGACCGGGTTGTCTGTCGCTTTGTTCAAGTTCCGGTCTCCGGGCTAGGCGGTTTCCTTGTTGCCGTGTGTCTGGTCGGGATCACTTGCCGATTCCGCCTCAGCCACTCGGTACTCCGCGATACTGTTACCATAGTTCCTGACAGCCCGGGCGACGCTACCCGAGGTGATGATCTTGCCACCGTTGGCGAAGTTTTCGTGGTTATGCTCGATTTCGTCAAGCCGGTAGCGGTAGTTGGCCATCATGCCAAACGCGTTATCCAGTCCACGTTTCGATAAGTCCGCATTCCAATTGACCCGTTCCAGACGGGCACCGTTTCCCAGGTGAAAGCGCGCTACCGGGTCGATCGGGCGGCCGGACGCATCGGTGCAGTTGGCCAAGAACCATTGCGCGGCGGGAAGCAATTCGGCCGCCAGCAGCCGGGATTGGCCCTCATCATCCCACCAGCCGGGCGTCTCGGCATCATTGGCCGCTGCGACTGTGGCCTTTCGGAAATCGCTTTGCCGATCTGCCGTGAGAGTTGCCCTGAACGAGGGTATCGGCGAAAGCGTCACAAATTCCTTCAGTGACGGAAATCTCTGGCGCAAATCCTCAATGACCTGCTTGATAAGAAAGCTGCCCAGTGGAATTCCGCGCAGTCCTTTTTGGCAATTCGAGATGGAATAAAATACTGCTGTCTTTGGAGATGGCACCGGCTCAGGCCGATCCGTGTCCAAAATATCGGAAATATTGGACGGCATTTTGTCCATCAAGGCGATCTCGACGAAGATGAGCGGTTCCGAACCGAGACGCGGGTGAAAAAAGCCGTAGATCAGGCGGTCGTCCGGATCGATACGCTCGCGCAAATCTCGCCATCCGGCCATGCCGTGCACGGCCTCATACTCGATGATCTTTTCCAGAATCGTCGCTGGCGTATCCCAGTCTAGATTTCGCAGTTCAAGAAACCCGCGATTGAACCAGGCGGTAAAATGCTGAACGAAATCCCGGTCAACCGCTGCCAGATCTGGCGAATCCTTGAGCCGGTTGAGCAAATCCGCTCTCATGTCGACTAGAATGCGCGTTGCATCGGGAGCCTGGTTGAGACGGTGCAGTAGTTCATTTCGCTTCGGTCGCGCTGCTTCCGAAAGGCGGATCAATTCATCAGAGCCGGAATGTTCAAGATAAGCCGCAGCCGCTGCTCGCGCCTGTTCCCGATCTGCCGAAAACTCAGAGCAAATAAGCTGGAAGAACGATGTTTTTTGCTCGTCATCAAGGTTTTGGTAGCGGGTTAGGATTTCCTTCGAAAGTGCGATACCGGAAGCTTCGCCCCGTGCCGAGAGCAGCATCCTGCAAAGTTCGCCAACATTTTTCGCGTTAGCTGTAGCACAGTCGGAACGCGTTAATCCCAGCATCCCGAATCCGCGTTCAGCAATTGAATTTACCAGCGAACTGAGATTGGTAGATGTCATCCTTCAAAAATATCGATATTTTTTGCGAACCGCAAGGCGCAACTCTCCGATAAGTATTATGATTGAACAGTGCCTGCGGTTTGGATAATCCTGTTTGTTCCGTTAGTTAGCAGATATCTGTCGCTTTGTTGTCGATTTCAGGAGAACGAAAATGTGACCAGACGGTGCAATATAGAGGAGAAAAATATTGATATTATGACGTAATAGCATAAAATATGGAAATCCCAATCGGCTAGGTATTTCATTCCCTTTCTGGCGCCCGGGAGCTTTGCGTCAGATGCAGTTACATGGAGCTTGGACCTCATGCGCGAAAACCACTTCGAGGACGGCAAATGGTGGGTCAGCCCTTACAATTTTGAAGCCGAAGTCAGGCAAAGTCTTGACCTGCCTGAGCGGGTGGAAATTCACGATGCAACTCTTCGCGATGGTGAGCAGACGCCCGGCGTCGTATTCTCCATCGATGACAAGATCGCCATCGCGCAGAAACTGGATGAAATCGGCATTGAACGGATCGAAGCGGGCATGCCTGCGGTTTCTCCCCAGGATGAGGAAGCGATCAAACAGATATCGAAACTCGGCCTTAAATCGAGAATATTCACCTTTGCCCGCGCGATGAAACAGGACATCGACAAGGCGCTGGAATGTGGTGCGAACGGTGTCATCATCGAAGTGCCGATTGGCTATCCGAAACTGACAACACAATTCGGCTGGACCTGGAAAGATGTGCTGAACAAAAGCGCGCCGATAATCAAATACGCACGGGAGCAGGGGCTTTATGCGGTTTTCTTTCCCTATGACACGACGCGTGCTCGCCCGGATGATCTGGAAAATCTCTGCAAAGGCGTGATGGGCGAGGCGCCCCCGGATTCCATCGGTATCGTCGACACAATGGGCTGCGCAACGCCGGAGGCGATCAAATACATGGTCCGTTGGGTCAAGAAGATGACCGGTCTGCCCATCGAGATTCACACCCATAATGATTTCGGTATGGGCGTCGCCACCGAACTGGCCGCCGTCACCGCCGGTGCCGAAGTCGTGCACAGCTGCGGCAACGGACTAGGTGAACGGACCGGAAATGCGGCTCTGGAAGAACTGATGCTGGGTCTCGACCTCCTCTACGGCTATGACACCGGCTACCGGCTGGACAAGTTGCCGGAACTGGGAGAACTGCTCTCGCAGAGGTCCAACATTCCGATTGCACGCAACAAGCCGGTTTTGGGAAGCGGCAACTTCACCCGCGAATCCGGTATCGGCATCAACTTTGTCATGCACGATCCACTGGTCATGTTTGGCACGCATCCGGCCTTGACCGGCAGGGTCGGCGAAGTCGTTCTGGGCAAGAAGAGCGGCAAGGCATCGATCACCTACAAGCTGGATGAGTTGGGTCTGGGCGAGGCGGATGACGAGGCGGTCGCTGAAATTCTCGACGCCGTGAAACAGGCAGGAATCAAGAAGCGCGACATCCTGACGGATGACGAGTTCCGCGCAATTGCCGAGCCGGTGCTGGCGCGCATGGCGGCCTGACCCGGGCTTTGACTGCAACCGGAAAACCCAGTCTGATCCTCTATCATTCGCCGACTTCGGTTTGCTCGGCCAAAGTTCGTCTGGTACTCGCAGAGCTTGAACTCGACTGGCAGGGCCGGAAACTCGATTTGGCCAAGGGTGACCAGTTTCAGCCTGATTATCTCGCAATCAATGCCGATGCGGTGGTGCCAACACTCATAGACGATGGCCGTGTCGTCACAGAATCCAACGAAATTATGCGGCATCTTGTTCGCCGCTATGGCGGGAAAGCCGCAAACCTTATTGGCCCAAATGACGAGCGCTGGCTTTCGGAAAGCCTGGCGCTGCACGATGCGGTAAATTCGTTTACGCAAGTCATCGTCAATCGCGGCAGTTTGCGCTCTCTTCCAGCCGAAGAACTGGATCAGCGAATTGCAATGGTCCCCGATCCAAACCGGGCCGGCAAATTAAGGACCATCGTCGAAGATGGATTTGACGCTGCCCCGGTTGCGCAGGCCTGCGATAGCGTCAGGCGCCTTGTCGGCGAAATCGAGTTGGAAACCGCTTCACATCTCTGGCTTGGAGGCGAACGCTACAGCTTGGCGGACATGTCAATTCTTCCGCACATCAACCGGCTTGAGCTGCTCGGGCTTGATCAGTTCTGGAACGGAAAGAAGAACCTGTTGGCCTGGTTATCCGCTGCAAGAGAGAGGCCTTCTTTCGAAAGGGCGATTGGCTCGCTCATACCGGCAAAGGCCATCTTAAAATATGCCGCAGCCATCTCTGACGCGAAAGCCGATATTGACGCATTGTTCGCCGATTGAAGCGGACTGCCAACTGCCGGATTTCAAGGTCCGGCAGTTGGTTCGAATTCATACCTGCGGTCAGTTGGCGGGCAAGGTCAGTGTGGCCAGATCGGTGCCGACGACAACATTGCCTCCAAAGCCGCCGTCAACGGCCGCCTGCTTGTAATCATCCTCTGTCAGGCCACCGCCCGGTATCGGATAAGGCCCCTGTTTTTTGGCTCCCATCGGCGGGATCAGGTGGGTCAGTATCAGGTGTTTGGCGCCCGCCCGCATCGCCATGGAACCCAGATCGGTGGCCGTGCTCTGACGGAAGTAGATCGGCGGCGGGAAGCCGCTGTCCTTGTCAGGGCCCATGACCGGATGGATTGTTGAGTGGACGATGACATCAACACCATTTGCCAGTTTTTCCACCTGTGCCGAGGTCGACGTGTCGCGCGGTGGTTTCGGATTGTCGTTGCCAGCGTCACCGCCGATAACGACGCTGCCTGCCGGCGTGTCGACGCGATAGGAGGCATGTCCGGCAATGTGGCGTGACTTGATGGCGCTGACTTTCACGTCTCCGGACGACCAGACTTCAGCCGGTTCTTCGCCGGGATCGAATGTCATCACATTAATCAGATCCGCCGGTCCGCCAGGCAGGCGTTTTTTGTTCTCGGCGAGCCGCTGCGCCATTTCGCCGGAATTGATGAATGCATCGCCGATATGCCTGGCCAGCATGGCGCAACTGAGCGTATGTCCAAGCGGCGATTTGGCATCACCGCTGCACACCAGATCGACTTTGGGTCCACCTGAATTGAAGTGCCAGCGCAACTGCATCATATCTGCAAGGCCTTCAGTATGGTCCGAATGCTGGTGGGTAAGGAAGATGGCATTGAGCTTGCCCACCGGAACGCCAACCTGAGACAGACGCTGTGTCGTGCCGCGGCCCGTATCGAATTGCAGCTTCACAGCACCGCATCCGTTTTCTTCGTCACCGTATTGCACCAGCGTACCTGCACCGGCTTGCCCCTTGAAGACCGGAGGGCCACCCTGAGTGCCGGTCAACGTGATTTTCATGCATGGTTCAGCCAAGGAAGCGCTGACACCGAACATCAAACCGGCAACAGTTGCCGCTCCCAGCCATATCGATTTGGTAGCCATGATTTCTCCTCCCATCTACATTTTTGCTATTTTGTAAATTATATCGATTTTTTTGAGTTGAGCAATGGAGGTGCTGGGAGAAATGTCGAGTTGAAGTCGCACGATGCGCCGGAAAATCTCGCAAACAACCATCCACAGCGGAAGCAGGCGTAAAAAATCTTTTGCGGTCACGATCATGCTTTTGCCCGAATTCATGCTAAAACGGCGCTAGAAGGGTGGGGTTGGAATCGCACTTCGCGACATCGGCTCCCGGCAAGGGACAGTGTTCTGGCTGAAGTGCCGCGCAGAGCGGCGGAGAGGGATACAGATGAAATCGAAATTGTTCGCATTGTTGGCCGCAGGCTTGTTTGTCGCTGCCTGCACCACAGACCCGTATACCGGTCAGAGAAAGGTTTCCAACACCGCTGCCGGCGTTGGCATCGGCGCAGGCCTTGGCGCCCTTGCAGGTCTTGCAGTTGGTGGCAGTCCGCGCAAACAGCGCAATGCGGTCCTGATCGGCGCCGGCATTGGTGCCTTGGCCGGTGGTGGCATTGGCGCCTATATGGACAAGCAGGAAGCTGAGATCCGCCAGCAGCTCCAGGGCACCGGAGTATCGGTGACCCGTAATGGTGATGTTATCGTGCTGAACATGCCTTCAAACATCACGTTCGATGTCGACCAGGATGCGGTGAAAGGGTCGTTTTATCCGGTGCTGAATTCCGTCGCACTGGTGCTGAACAAGTACAACAAGACCGTCGTCGACGTGAACGGACATACCGATTCAACCGGCGACGACAGCTATAATTTTGGCCTTTCGCAGCGCCGGGCCCTGTCGGTCGCCAACTACCTGAACGGTCAGGGAGTTGACGGTCGCCGCTTTTCGGTGGTCGGATTTGGCGAGTCACAACCAATCGCGTCAAACGATACTGCCGATGGCCGGGCGGCAAATCGCCGTGTCGAAATCCAGCTGGCGCCCATCACCTGATTTCAATCTTCAATTCACGGAAACCCGCTGCGGCCATCGCGGCGGGTTTTTTTGTTGCCGTTTATGTGAATTTGCGAAACAGCCGGGTTCGGTCAAACATCTCTTCCAGCGCCTCCACCCGGCTGCGCGACGTTCCCCAACGTTTTTCCTGAACCGCCGCAATGAGCGTTTCGATCAACAGAAGTGTTGCGATGGACGAATCCCAAGCCGAGGGAACCGTGGTTCTGGTAGCAAAGCACAGCCGCGCAAGCTTATGAATGGGTGAGCGCCACTGGTCGGTGAACAACACGATATCAGCGCCTTTTTCCCTGGCTATTTCTGCCAGTTTCAAAGTTCCGTTCTCGTAGCGCCGAATATCGAATATCACCATGACGTGGCCCGGCTGCACGTCGAGAAGATAGTGTGGCCAGGAGTTGGCCGTAGCCTTGATGTGGACGACGCCATCGCGCACCATTTGCAGGTGCAAGAACATGTACTCGGCCAACGCACCGGTCACGCGGCCGCCTGCAATGTGGATCCGGCGTTCGGGATCAGCCAGCAATTCGACACATTCGTCAAAAGTTTCGGCCGGAATTTGTGCCAACGAGCCGCGAATGTTTTCCGTCGCCGCCTCGGTGAACCGGTTCAGAACATGGCTGTCCGGTGCCTTGCCGGCCCAGGTTTCGCGCCGTTCAATGGGGTCGGATATTTTCTCCTGCAGTTCACGGCGTAGTTCTGCCTTGAATGCCGGAAATCCCTTAAATCCCAGTTTCTGTACCATGCGCGCAACCGTTGGCGTGGAAACGCCGGCGCTTCTCGCAATTGCGGTGATCGAGCCGAGACCGGAGACGGGATAGTTTTCCAACATGAAATGGGCGAGTTGCCGCTCAGCGCGCGTCAGGCTGTTCAACTGGCGGTTCAACCGGTCTGCTATGGTTTCGACAGAGCTCATTTTGTAAATTTTATCAACATCAATTGTCATCGTGAAGAAAAATTTTCAAAATTCCATTGACGACCAGAAGCCTTTTTCAGAAACTTCCTTTCGAGGGAGGTCAGATTGGTCAGTTTGCTCGCCAAGGAAAATCGAAACGAAGCGCCCTCGGCCGAAGTCCTCAACCAGGCCGGCGGTTCACCTGTGCTGCTCGTCTGCGAACACGCTTCAAACCGTATCCCGCCGCGATATGCGAATTTGGGCCTGACCGGGGAAGCTTCCGGCAGCCATGCAGCATGGGACCCCGGAGCGCTGCTTCTGGCAAAGCAAATGAGCGATTTTCTCGACGCCAGGCTCGTTGCAGGCACGGTTTCCCGGCTGGTCTATGATTGCAACCGGCCGCCGGATTCGCCGGCGGCAATTCTGGGTCAAAGCGAGAGAATTGAAATTCCCGGCAATATCGGCCTGACGGATTCGCAAAGGCGGGAGAGAGTAGAGCGGACATATGAACCTTTCCGGCGCGCGGTTGCAGCTGAAATTCAACGCCGTAGCGCAGCCCGAACCGCATTGGTGACGGTCCACAGCTTCACGCCGGTCTATTTGGGAGAGCGGCGCGACGTTGAAATCGGCATTTTGCACGACACGGATTCGAGGCTCGCAGATGTCATGCTCGATATGGCAGAGCGGGAAGGGGCCTTCAAAACCAGCCGAAATCAGCCTTACGGCCCGCAAGATGGCGTGACCCACACACTGAAGCTGCATGGCATTGAAAATGGTCTGCCGAACGTCATGCTGGAAGTCGCCAACAACCTGATTGAAACCCACGACCAACATCGCAACATGGCAAGGTTGCTGAGCCGTTGGTTGACCGAAGCGCTCGAGGCAAATGGATTCGATATGAATACGGAGATTGGCCGTTGCCGAGCCTAGCCCGCCAATATGTGCGTTTCGTCGACGCGGTAAACTATCGGATTGGCCGGGTCATCATGTACGGCATCTTCGCCATGGCAGCCATCTTGCTGTGGTCGTCCATCTCCAAGACGTTTTTCCTGCCATCGCTTTGGACCCTGGAGATGGCTCAGTTCGCCATGGTCGCCTACTATATTTTGGGTGGGCCGTATTCGATCCAGCTCGGATCGAACGTGCGCATGGATTTGTTCTACGGCAATTTTACCGATCGCAAGAAGGCCTGGTTCGATGCCTTCACCGTTTTCCTGCTGCTCTTTTATCTCGGCGTTCTGCTCTATGGAGCATTCGACAGCACGGCTTATTCCTTCCAGTACAATGAGCGCAGCCCAACGGCGTGGCGGCCCTATCTCTGGCCAATCAAGGTGATCATGTGCGTCGGCTTTGTGTTGATGCTGTTGCAGGCCATTTCCGAGCTCATCAAGGACATTGCGAAAATCCGGGGGGACGAAATCTGATGTCCTACGAGATGATCGCAATCCTGATGTTCTCATCGATGATGCTGATGCTGTTTACCGGTCAGCGCGTCTTCGGAGCGATCGGCGGCATCGCCGCAATTGCGGCTTTGATGCTTTGGGGAACGGGCGGCTCGAATATTCCGTTCTCCGCAGCGATGAAGCTGATGAAATGGTATCCGCTGTTGACCCTGCCGATGTTCATTTTCATGGGCTATGTGTTGTCGGAAAGCCGCATCGCCGACGACCTCTACAAGATGTTCCATGTGTGGATGGGGCCGGTGCATGGCGGTCTTGCAATTGGCACAATAGGACTGATGGTGCTCATATCGGCCATGAACGGGTTGTCGGTAGCGGGCATGGCAATCGGCGCGACTATCGCACTGCCGGAACTGTTACGCCGAGGCTATGACAAGCGCATGGTGACCGGAGTGATCCAGGCGGGGTCTTCGCTTGGCATTCTTGTGCCGCCATCCGTCGTGTTGGTGCTATATGCCATGATTGCGCGCCAACCCGTTGGGCAATTGTGGCTCGCAGGCGTTCTTCCCGGTTTGATGATGGCGGGGATGTTCATTCTCTACATCGCCATTCGCTGCCGATTGCAACCGCATCTTGGACCCGTGCTGCCCAAGGAGGAGCGCGACGTTCCGATGGCCGAGAAACTGCGGCTGCTGCGCGCCGGCCTTTTGCCGATTCTGATTTTTGCCGTGATGATGGTGCCGTTCGTCAACGGATGGACCAGCTTGGTCGAGTCTTCCGCGGTCGGTGCGCTGACGGCGTTTTTTGCGGCCGTGATCAAGGGCCGGATGACCAAGGACGTGTTTGAAGTATCGGTGCGTCAGACGTTGGCGATCTCCTGCATGTTCATGTGGATCATACTGGCCGCACTCGGCTTTGGGGCCGTGTTCGACGGGTTGGGCGCCGTGCGGGCAATCGACAATCTGTTCACCGAACAGCTTGGTCTCAATCCCTGGATCATCTTGATCCTGATGCAGGCTTCATTCCTGATCATGGGCACGTTTCTGGACGATACCGCGATGCTGGTGATCGTTGCGCCGCTGTACATTCCACTTGTTGCGCAACTGGATTTCGGCTTGCCGCGCAATGAGGTGCTGATCTGGTACGGCGTTCTCTACACAATCACGACGCAGATCGCCTACATGACGCCGCCATTCGGCTACAATCTGTTCTTGATGCGGGCCATGGCGCCGCCTGAAATCAGCCTGAAGGACATTTACACCTCGATCATACCGTTTGTCGGCGTGATGATCCTGGCGCTGACAATCATCATCCTGTTTCCGCAGATCGCGCTGTGGCTGCCCGACTACGTCTACAGGCAGTAACGTCGGCGGTTTGCGGGGAGTTGAGTTCGAAGTTGACAACAAAAGGGAGAAAACCATGACCACAAGACGCAAATTTATCAAAGGAGCCGCAATTGCTGCTCCGGCTGCGGCACTGGCCACGCCGGCAATCGCCCAATCCAAAATCAAATGGCGGCTGCAGAGCTATGCCGGCGCGCCTCTGTCAGATCATGTGGTCAAACCGGCGATCGACAGCTTCAACAAAATCGCCGGTGACCAGATGGAGATCGAACTCTATCTGTCGAACCAGCTCGTGCCGACGGAAGAACTGTTCCGCGCCATGCAGGCAGGAACGATCGATGCCGTTCAATCGGACGATGATTCCATGGCATCACCGACAGAAGTGACGGTGTTCGGCGGATATTTTCCGTTCGCATCACGTTACTCGCTCGACGTGCCGGTACTGTTCAACCAATACGGCTTGAAGGAAATTTGGGAAGCTGAATACGCCAAGGTCGGCGTCCAGCACATTTCCGCCGGCTCCTGGGACCCGTGCCATTTTGCCACCAAGGATCCGATCAACAGTCTCGCTGATCTTCAGGGCAAGCGGGTCTTTACCTTCCCGACGGCCGGGCGTTTCTTGAGCCAGTTTGGTGTGGTGCCGGTGACGCTGCCATGGGAAGACATCGAAGTTGCCGTGCAGACTGGCGAACTCGACGGTGTCGCCTGGTCGGGCATTACCGAAGACTACACGGTGGGCTGGGCCGACGTGACCAACTACTTCCTGACCAACAACATTTCCGGTGCCTGGATCGGCCATTTCTTCGCCAACCAGGACCGCTGGAATGAAGTTCCCGACAATCTGAAAGAACTGATGCGCGTGTGCTTTGACCAAAGCCACTACTATCGCCAATGGTGGTACTGGGGCGGTGAGGCAAGCCTGCGCGTCAATGGCACCAAGATGCAGCTGACTTCCATTCCGGACAACGAATGGCAGCAGGTGGAAGACGCCGCGGTGAAGTTCTGGGACGAGATTGCCTCTGAGTCGGAGACCAAGGCGAAAGTCGTTGAGATCTTCCGCAAGTACAACGCCGATATGGCCAAGGCAGGAAGACCCTACCGTTACTCATAATGAACGGATTAACTGCCTGGACGAAAATTTGGGGGCGCCAAACGGCGCCCCCGATTTGTTCAAGAGAGCGCTGACCTTCACACCCTCGACGATCCGGATGTAGCATGACAACTACACCCATTATCAGGAAAGCGGTTCTTGCGGACGTCCCTGATCTCGTCCGTGTGATCGATGCAGCATACCGACCCTATCGGGCGCGACTGGAAGATCTTCCGCCGGTCTCGGAGGGCGTTGATGAGGATATCCGGCAGCACAATGTGTGGGTTGCCGAATTGGACAAATTGATAGTTGGCGGCATCATTGTCGCCGTCGTGGGGGATCGAGCCGTTCTGACCAATCTCGCGGTAGATCCCGATCACGCCGGGCGGGGGATCGGCGGAAAGTTGATTGTTAGCGCGGAGCGATATTGCCGCGAGAATGGTATCGGCGAACTCCACTTAAGCACACACGTGAAGATGACTGAAAACGTTGCCCTCTATGCCCATTTGGGATGGGTCGAGACGGGCCGTACCGGCAACAAGGTTCACATGACCAAGCATTTATGAGCATTACTTCAAATCACTCTGCTCAGTCTGCCTGTCGGCTCTTCGCGCCAATTTCTCAGCGAGATTGAGGCCTACACCGGGCCTGCTCCACGGGCACTCGGCGATACATATCGCGCATCCGTGGGTCTGGTTGAAAAACGGCAGGCATTTGTCGAAGTTGACATACCACTTGGTCTCACCGCGCACGACTTGCTTCTCGTGAAAAATCGCTTCCGGCGGGCAGGCATCCTCGCAGATGCGGCAGGCCGAGCAGAAATCATCGATGCCGAATTCCCGCGCCGGTGTTGTGGCAAACGGCGCATCGGTGAGGATGGCTGACAGCCGGAAAGAGGCACCAAATTCCGGATTGATGATTGAACCATGCTTGCCCAGTTCGCCGAAACCGCAGGCCAGGGCAGGCGGTATCAGGGCAACGCTGCCGGTCATCGGTCCGGTGACGGGTTCGGCGTCCCAGCCTTGTTCCCTCAGCCAGGCGGCAATGTGCAATGCGGCGGCCATTGCGCGCCCATACTGCCGCACGACCTCAGCGCCAGCGGTGGCCAGTGGCGCCGTGGCAATTTCCTCGTAATCATGCTGCACACCGATGACAATGATATTGCGGAAATCCACCCGGCGGCCTTCGTAGATCCATTCCGGCGACATCTCCGCCACACCGGTCATGTCGCAGGTACCATCATCGACGAAATGCGCCAGCAGTCCGGTCCATTCATCAGGCGAACGCTCTGCTGACTTTGGGGCGACGTCGGGCATTTGGACATCGGTGACCTTTGCCCGCCATTCACGTGCTTCTTTCAAATGCGGGTTGCCCGGATCGACGCCGTAAAACCAGCGCTGCAGTTTGCCGTGCGGAATGTTGTCTGGATCTGGCGACCAATAGACCATTCGGGGATTGCGTTTTTCGGCTTCACCCAGGCCATTGACGTCGTTGCCCGAAACATCCGGTGCACAGGCCATTTGTTCCGGGTCGGGTGTGAAGGGACGATACGGATTTTCGCGCGGCATCGTGGAAACGTATCGCGGTCCGGATACTCCGTCCAGTTACTATGCAACTGCGCTCACGGGCGATCGCGGCCTGGAACGCCACAGAATCGTACCGATGATCGCCATATTGGCCAGGTTCCAGGCAATCCCGTTGATGAAAGCGGCCTGGTAGGAGCCGGTGAGGTCGTAGATCTCGCCCGAAAGCCAGCCACCAAGCGCCATGCCTACGATCGTCGCCATGATAACCACACCGACCCGGCTGCCGGCTTCGCGCGCGGGCATGTATTCGCGCACGACAATGGCGTACATGGGAACAATTCCGCCCTGCGACAGGCCGAAGATCATCGAGACAACATAGAGCGAAACCAGCCCGTCGAAAGGCAGAAACAGGAACAGCGCCAGCATCTGCCCGGTTGATCCGATCAGCAATGTTCTGATCCCGCCGATACGGTCGGCAAGTAAGCCGGATACAATACGCGATACGATGCCGGCCCCTGCCATGACAGCGAGCATCTCCGAACCGCGTGCGACGCCGAAGCCAAGGTCGACACAATAGGCAACGATGTGCACCTGCGGCATCGACATGGCGACGCAGCAGGCTATCCCGGCCAGTACCAATATCCACTGCAAGGTTCTGTGCGAAACAGCGGCCGACAACAATCCGGCCTCCGCCTGGCCGTTTGCTGCAGCCGCAAGGTGAGGCGACCGGCGGCGCAGCATCGCCGCAAGCGGCAGGCTTACCGCCAAACAGATCAGCCCCATCAGCAGATAGGCAAAGCGCCAACCGCCGGCGTTCAGCATTGGTTGCATGACCAGCGGCCACAGCACACCGGCAATATAGTTGCCACACGCAACCGCGGTAACGGCAATGCCACGCCGCTTTTGAAACCAGTGGGAGATGTCGGCCAGCATGGGGCCAAAACTGACCGCCGAACCGATGCCGATCAGCAGGCCCTGAAGGGCCACGAACTGCCAATATGCGGCGGCAAACGAGCCGATGATGAAACCCAACGCCAGCATGCAGGCGCCAATCGCCACGGGCACGGCGGCACCTAACCGGTCGATCGCCCTGCCGAAGAGAAGATTGCCAATGGCAAAGCCCGACATGACAGCGGTGTAGGCAAGTGACGCGGTGCCGCGTTCCAGCCCGAACTCCGACTGCACTTCCGGAAGTACGACGACCATCGACCACATACCGGCCCCGCCCATGGTGGCGAGCACGAGGCACGCTGCCATGCGGATCCAGGCTGTAGCGCCGTCAATGTCGGATGACGTGCCGGGGGTGGCGGAAAAAAATGCGGTCATGACAGCGGTTTATCAAAGCGGCAGTGCGCGTCAACGCTGCTTGCTTTTCGGCAGCGCATGCCGCCAGGCCATTTCCAGTGCCGCGCTCAGTTCCTCGATGTTCACTGCGGCAAGACTGACGGTTGTCCAGCCCTGTTTGCCCCAAGCGTTGGGAATAGGCGTAAAGGCCTCGCCATGGGTAAGGCATTTCAGTTCCTGCTCATCAGGCGCAAGTTTGAGGTTGGCCGTCAATCCGTCGGCGGCCAAAGTCGCGTAGTTACGCTTCACCTTGAAAGCCGTGCGCTCGAAATGCGGCGAGGCGACCGTACCTTCAAGTGAAAGCGCAATTCTGGTCAAATCGTCGGCTGTCGCCATTTGGTCCTCCGCTCGGGCCGTGGCGGTGGGTTACACCTTCACCCGCTCGCTCTTCGGATCATACATCGGCTTCAGTGAAGTTTCGGTATTTATTCGCGTTCCGGCAACTTCGATTTCGTAGGACGAGGCCAGGACCTGCTCCACGCTCTCGCCCTTGCAAGGCACATAGCCCATGCCGATGGCACCGCCGAGATGGTGCCCGTAGTTGCCCGATGACAGATAGCCGACGATTTCGCCGTCCCGCACCACCGGTTCGTGGTGATAGAGCAGTGGTTCCGGGTCCGTCAGCCTGAACTGAACCATTCTGTTGGCCAATCCATCCTCCCGCTTGCGCAACACCGCTTCGCGGCCAATGAAATCGGGTTTGTTGGACTTTACCGCAAAGCCAAGTCCCGCCTCCAGCACGTGGTCTTCGTCGGTGATGTCGTGACCGAAATGGCGGAAGGCCTTTTCAATGCGGCAGGAATCCATCATGTGCATGCCGCAGAGCTTCAGATTGAAATCTTGTCCCGCCTCCCAAAGCGTTTCGAAAGCGTGCGCGGCCATGTCTGACGAGATGTAGAGTTCCCAGCCAAGCTCGCCGACATAGGAAACGCGGTGCGCACGTGCCAGCCCCATGCCCAGTTCAATGTCGTGGGCGGAACCAAACGGATGGTTTTCGTTCGACCAATCGTGTCGCGAAACTTTCTTCAGCAACTCCCGTGCATTCGGCCCCATGACTGCAAGAACGCCCTCTGCCGCGGTGACATCGGTTATTACCGCCCGGCGTTCGCCCAGATGCCGGCGCATCCACGACAGTTCCCGCTGCAATGTGGCTGCCGGCGTGACGACGATGTAGGCGGTTTCCGACAACCGGGTCACCGTGACATCGGCCTCGATGCCGCCGCGATCATTGAGGAACTGGGTATAGACGATCTTGCCGTCAGGCACCGACATGTCATTACCGCAGATATAGTTGAGGAAGGCTTCTGCATCCGGTCCCTCTACGCGGACTTTGCCGAAGGACGACATGTCGTACATGCCGACATTGGTGCGAACTGCCATGTGCTCGGCTGCGCAATTGTCGAACCAGTTCTGCCGCTTCCAGGAGTATTGGTATTCGCGCGCCTGGCCTTCATTGGCGAACCAGTTCGCCCGCTCCCAGCCGGCGATTTCCCCGAATACCGCACCCTGCGCTTTGAGGTGCTCGTGAAACGGAGTGCGGCGGATACCGCGTGCCGTCGCCATCTGGCGGTATGGAAAATGATCGGCGTAGAGCAGGCCGAGCGTTTCCTTGGAGCGCTCGAACAGATAGGTCTTGTTGGCCTGAAATGGCTGCATGCGCCGGATGTCCACGTCGGAAAGATCGAATGGCGGATGGCCGTTTTCCATCCAGTAAGCCAGGGCCATTCCGGCGCCACCGGAAGACTGAATCCCGATTGAATTGAAACCGGCGCAAACAAAGTAGTTCTTCAGATTCGGCGCCTCGCCGAGGTGATAGGCGTCATCCGGAGTAAAACTCTCAGGTCCGTTGAAGAAGGTGTGAATTCCGGCCTCGGCAAGGGCAGGGAAGCGATTGACCGCCCGTTCCAGGATCGGCTCGAAATGGTCGAAATCCTCTTGCAGCTGGTCGAAGCAGAAAGTCTCGGGAATACCGTCCATACCCCAGGGCTTGGCGTCGGGCTCGAACGCGCCGAGCAGCATCTTGCCGGCATCTTCCTTATAATAGGCGCATTCGTCCGGCACACGCAGCACCGGCAGCTGCCCCAGCCCAGGCATCGGTTCGGTGACGATGTAAAAATGCTCGCAGGCGTGAAGCGGCACAGCGACGCCGGCCATGCGACCGACTTCATGTCCCCACATGCCGGCGCAATTGACGACGAAATCGGCTTCGATTTCACCTTGTTCGTCGGCGCCATCGCGCTGCCAGGAGACGCCGGTAACGCGGCCATCCTTGGTATGGATAGCGGTAACTTTCACACCCTCGATGGTTTTTGCCCCCATCTGGCGGGCTCCCTTTGCCAGCGCCAGCGCGATGTTGGCCGGGTCGCCCTGACCATCTTCGGGCAACCAGACGGCGCCAACGACATCCTCAATATTCAGATGCGGATAGCGCTCCTTGGCTTCATTGGGCGAAATTTCTTCCACGGCGACACCAAAGGCGCGGGCCATGGATGCCTGTCGGTAGATTTCCTCCTTGCGCTCTTCGGTCAACGCGGCGGTAATCGAACCGCATTGGCGCAGGCCCGTCGCAACGCCCGTTTCCTCTTCGAGCTTGAGATAGAGGTCTTTGGAATAATGGGCCAACCGGGTCATGTTGGCGGTAGCCCGCAACTGACCGATCAAACCGGCCGCGTGCCACGTGGTACCACAGGTCAGTTGTTTGCGCTCCAGGAGCACGACATCGCTCCACCCCTGTTTGGCAAGGTGATAAGCGACCGAGCAACCTGCCACACCGCCGCCAATGACAACAGCACGCGCTTTGGATGGAACCGGCTTCATGAGCTGACCCTCAGTTCGAGTTTTGGGAAGTGACGAAACGCTTCAGACGCAGAGCAGCCTCTTCGAGCAACTCGTCGGTCTGGCACATGGAAATGCGAACGTGACCGGCGGCGGCCGAGCCGAAACTTTCACCGGGCAACAGGGCGACTTTCTCTGCATCCAGCAGCGCCCAGGCAAATTCCTGTCCGGTTGCGGCCACGCCGCGAATGTCCAACATCACATACATGCCGCCTTCCGAACCGCGCACGGTCACCGAATTGATACCGCGCATCAGCTCGACAAACTTGGCCTGGCGTTTGGCGTAAATATGAGTGATTTCGTCAACACCGTAGGCATTTTCAATCGCTTCGGTGGCCGCGCGACTGACAAAGTCGTTCAAGCCATAGGTGGAAATCAGATTGAGATTTCTGCCCGTCTGCGCAAACCGTTCCGGCGCAATCAGCCATCCCACTCGCCAGCCGGTCATGCCGTGGCTCTTGGAGAGCGAGTTGATCACCAGCGTTCGCTCCTTCATGCCCTCTAATACACGTGGGCTGATGTGCGGGTGTTCCGGTCCGGTGTGCGTGGAGTAGACTTCATCGGAAATGAGCCACAAATCATGCTCACGGCAAATATCGGCAATCGCCTCCAGCGTGTCCCGCGAATAGACCGCGCCGGTCGGATTGTTCGGCGAATTGATCAGCAGCGACTTCGTGTTCGGCCGGACGGCGGCGCGAATGTCCTCAGGATCGGGCTGGAAGCCGTTTTCAGCGCTTGCATCAACGACCGTGTGCGATGCGCCGGTAAAATTGAAACCGCCGGGATAGGTCACGTAGTAAGGGCTGATCATGATGCCGTGGTCGCCCGGGTCAAGCGTACCAAGCAAAGCGGTATTAAGAGCTGCTTGACCGCCGATCGTCGCGAGCACTTGCGCCGGCTTGGTTTCCACACCGGTCGAGACTTCAGTCATCTTGGCGATGGCGGCGCGAAGTGCGGGCATTCCGGCAATTTCCGAGTAGTGGTGGTGGCCGCCGCGGACTGCCCGGACACAAGCTTCCACAGTTGCTTCAGGCGTATCAAACTCGTGATCGCCGATGGACAGCATGAGAATGTCTTCACCGGCCAATTTGCGTTCGAATGCGGCGAAGTGCACTTCCCAACCGTCGTTTTCGCCTTCAGGCACAATGCCGAGCAGTCGTTTTGAAATGTCAGGCATGGACGTCTTTCGTGACTTTGTATCCATCGGCCTGAAGCTTGGAGGAAATTGCCGTTATATGCGCCGGCCCCACCTCGCAACAACCGCCAATGATCGAAGCGCCATGCTCTATTGCGGTCATCGCCCATTCGCAATAGCTGTCGGGATCAAGGTCATCGCGTGCCGCCAGTTCATCGACGGTTCCGCCCGGCTGCATCGGGTTGATGCTGGTAAAGCCGTTGGCATAGGCACCCCAGGCAATTTGTGATGCGGAAAGTTCATCAAACCCTGCGGCTATGCTCTCAGGCCAGGAGCAATTAGCCAGTACGGCGACGGCTCCACATTCGACCGCCGCATTGATCCCATCGGCGAACGGCTCGCCTGAGCGCAACTCCGGCGCCTTGGTGCCATCGCTCAAAGTCATCGCTACCCAAACAGGTTTGCCTGTTTCATTCGCGGCTGTCGTGGCTGCTCGAACTTCGGCAACTGAAGCCAGCGTTTCGCATAAAAACAAATCGACGCTTTCGGATTGCTCAGCGACAATTCGACGATAGAGATCGAGCATTTCGGGGTAGGGTGGGGCGATATCAGGACGATAACTGGCGACCAGCGGTGGCAGGCACCCAGCGATTGCCGCTTCGGCCCGGGTTTGCTCAATCGCCTGTTGCGCCAATTCGATTGCGCGTTTCTGCAACGTTTTGAATGCTTCGGCTAACCCCGCCCGTTCGAGCCGTTCCGGCGTTGCCGAATAGCTATTGAGCGTCAGCACCGTTGCACCGGCCCGCAGATAGTCTTCATGGATCTCACGGACGATTTCCGGTTCGTCCATCATGACCTTTGCCGACCACATCGGATGTGCCGGGGCACTGGAACGTGCAATCAGCTCCTGGCCCATGCCACCATCAAGAAGAACAACGCTGTTCAAGGATATATCTCCGCGAATTTTTGCTTGTAGAGCGCGATCATCTCTTCTTCCGTCGCGCCATCATCATATGGAGGCGTGGTCAACAACTTCGCTTCGGCCACCGGGATGCGAACGATGTGGCTGATCCGGCTTGCCAGATCGCCCCAAATCTCGTGCCACTTGGGTATGAGGGTGCCAAATTCATCCTCACCGCGCCCGTAAACTTCCGCAGTCCCCCTGATCCGAACGCCCTTGCGCTTCCACTGATCGATGAAATTGACTTCCAGCTCCGGCTGGTGGGCAAGGTTTGCCATCGTGCCCGGCGAGCGGATCTCACCGAATGCAATGGTCTCTTCGTCAAGCGCCAGAAATGTCCCCTTCGGTGAAACACACGGCATGCCTGTCTCGTTTACCGTGGCGACGAAGCCAAGCGGGAATTTGGCAATCAAATCAATGGCAAAGGCATTGAGTTTCATGCTCTTAGTCTTTCGTTTTTCGGATCCCAAAGCCCGCCGTCCGGCTGGACCACAGCCTTGCAACGTTCTCCATAGATTTCGACCTCGATTTCAGTGCCCGGTTCGGTCAGGTCGGCGCGCAGCATGCCAAAAGCGATCGACTTGTCGACGCGATGGCCCCAACCACCGGACGTCGTCTCGCCTACCACCTCGTCACCGTGCCAAAGTGTCGACATGTAGGGAGCATCGCACTCTCCTGCGTCGACGGTAAGCGTGACAAATCGCTTGGAGACACCGTGTTGCCGTTCGCTTTCAAGTGCTGATTTGCCCACGAAGCCGGACTTTTCCCATTTGACGAACCGGTCGAGACCGCCCTGCAATACCGTGTAATCAGTCGACAGGTCGCCTTTCCAGGCCCGGTAGCTCTTTTCCAGCCGCAGACTGTCGAGCGCAAACATACCGAACGGTTTCAGCCCGTGCGTTTTGCCGGCCTCCATGACCGTGTCCCAAATCGCCGGGGTATCTTCGACCTTGGAGTGGATTTCCCAACCAAGTTCACCGGCAAAGGAGACACGCACCAGCTGGACCCAGGCGTCGCCGATCTGCGCAGGTTGATGCGTCAGCCAGGGCAGGCTCAGATCTACCTCGCAGATACCAGACAGGATATCGCGTGAATTAGGCCCGGTGAGGATCTGGCAGGAAAACTCGTCGGTGACGTCAGTTATCGAAATATCGGAACCGGCCGGAAGGTGCCAGTTGAGCCAATCCAGATCGTGAAGTTGCGCGGTCGCGGCAGTGATCAGCATCAGGTGGTCTTCGGCAATTCGCATCAGCGACATTTCCGTGACAATGCGCCCCTTCTCATCAGCAAAATAACCTAGGCCGATGCGTCCCACCCTTGGCACGACTCCGGTGATCAGGCCGGAGAGCCACTCCGCCACGCCTTCGCCCTTCACCATGAAGCGCGAGAAACCGGGCAAATCGAGAATGCCTGCAGCATCGCGTACCGCATGGCACTCCTCACGAATGCGCTCAAACCAAGGACCTTCGCGATTCCAGGTCTGGGTGGCTTCTTCAGACGTGTCATCGCCGTCCTTCGCGTACCAATTGGCGCGTTCCCAGCCGTTATAAGCCCCGAATTGCGCGCCCTGATCCGCAACACGGTCGTGAATTGCCGAATGTCGCTTGTCGCGTCCGGCCGGCCATGCATGACGCGGGAAGTGCATGGCATATTCATGTCCGTAGACTTCCATACCCTTGGCTGTCGCATAATCCTGATCGCACCAATCTCCGAAACGGCGCGGGTCGCATGACCACATGTCCCACTCGGTGCCGCCTTCGGTAATCCATTCAGCCAGCACCTTGCCGGCGCCACCACCCTGGGCGATGCCGAACGTGAATACGCAGGCCTCAAACGCATTGGGAATTCCCGGCATCGGCCCGATATTGGGATTGCCATCGGGCATGTAGGGGATAGGCCCGTTGATGACGCGGCTCAATCCGGCCGTGCCGAGCAATGGCACGCGTGCGATCGCGTCTTCCAGATACCACTCCAGTCGTTCCAGATCGTCCGGGTAGAGTTGGAACGAAAAGTCCTCCGGCATTGGATCATCTGCGGTTACCCAGTGGGCGCGGCAATTGCGCTCGTAGGGACCGAGATTGAAGCCGTTTTTCTCCTGCCGCAGATAATAGCTGGTATCGACATCACGAAGCAGCGGCAGTTTCTTGCCGGTTTCCTCGGTGCGGGCTTTCAGTTCCGGCACTTCCTCGAACAAAATGTACTGGTGAGACATCGACACCATGGGGATGGACCGCCCGAACATGGCCGCAACTTCCTGGGCCCTGTAGCCGGCGGCATTGACGACATATTCGCAACGGATTTCGCCTTGCGCGGTTTCGACAACCCATTCACCGTTTTCCCGGCGTACCCCGTTTACCGGGCAGAAGCGGATGATTTTCTGACCCATGTCGCGCGCACCCTTGGCGAGCGCCTGGGTGAGTTGTGCCGGGTCGATATCGCCGTCGCAAGGGTCGTAAAGCCCGCCTTTCAGGTCGTGCAATTCCAGGAACGGATAGTGCGTTTTCAGCTCATCAGGAGTGCATACTTCAATGTCGATGCCCTGATAGCGGCCCATTCCCCTGGCTCGCTCGAACTCCTGCATGCGTTCCTTCGAATGAGCCAGCCGCACCGAACCGGTGACATGATAGTTCATTGGATAATCGACCTCGTCGGCCAAACCCCGGTAGAGCTCGGTCGAAAAGCGCTGCATGTTCATGATTGACCATGATGTTGAAAATGTCGGCACGTTGCCGGCCGCATGCCAGGTCGAACCGGAGGTCAGCTCGTTTTTTTCCAGCAAAACGCAGTCGGTCCAGCCCGCCTTTGCCAGATGATAGAGCGAGGAAACTCCGACAACGCCGCCGCCGATGATGACGACGCGTGCTGTAGAAGGAAGGTCTGCCATTTCACTGTTCTCCGGAATTGGTCAATAAACGGGTGGTGCGATAACCCAAATCAGGATCGCATCTTCGCTGCCGGGGTTTTTCCAACGGTGCGGTTTGCGGTTGAAGCGAAAGCTGTCGCCTGGGCCAAGGTGATGCCACTTCCCCTCAATCTCGATGTCGAATTGGCCGGAGACCACATATGCCGCTTCTTCAGTGTCGCGTAGCTGAGGTTTTTCAAGAAACGCACCCGGAGCGAATACTGACCGGACCATCTCAAACTCTCCGCCGAGGTCGGGAGACAGGAGTTCTTCAACCAATCGTCCTTCGCTGGAGCCCAACTGCCGGCGTTTTCCGGCTCTGACAATCGCGCCGCGCTCGGCTTCGTCGGCAACCTCATGGGCAAACAGCAGACTGATCGGGACATCAACTGCAGCGCAAATCGCGCGCAGGTCATTGATCGTAGGGGCCGAGATACCCCGCTCGACCTGGCTCAGCCACCCCACTGAACGTCCGAGTTGATCGGCCAGTTCCGTCAGCGTCAATCCGCGCGAACGGCGGAGCGCACGAATGTCGCGGGCCAGCAGTTCCGAACCAGATTTCGTCCGGTCATCGCCGGTGAGTTCTTCGGACAGCGTTTCCACTGCAGCATCCATGAAAAAAGTCTCCTGTTTTTCACGAAATCCGGTTTCCATGAAAAAATCAAGGAAAATTTCACGGGATTTGCGCGCAGACTTGCAATTTTTGCGCAGTGGTGCAAAGCAGCACGCTCCGCTGGTTCCTCCCAAACAAATTTCTCCAGCGAACGTTCGAGACAGCTCACCATTCCGGCGCGGTGCAAGCCTATGGAAAACGGGAAATTGATACGGCAGAAAGCCGTGGACGATGCCATTGGCTCGCGCAGATCGGTGCGTGCGTTTCTGCCCGACCCGGTCGATCGGGAAACGATTGAGACCATACTGAAATTGTCGGCGCGCGCGCCGTCCGGCACCAATATGCAGCCGTGGAAAACCTATGTGCTGACCGGCGACAGCAAGAAGAAGGTTTCAGACGCCATATTGAATTCTGGCATCCGAGCCGAGAAAGCAGAATGGGATGAATACAAATATTATCCCGATCAGTTCTTCGAGCCATATCTGTCCCGCAGGCGCACCGTGGGGTTTGGTCTGTACAATCTGCTCGGTATTGGCAGGCGTGACACCGACAGGATGCGCGCACAGCACGACCGCAATTTCATTTTCTTCGATGCGCCTGTGGGCATGATATTCACAATTGATCGCCGTCTCGAAGTCGGCTCGTGGCTCGATTTCGGCATGTTCCTTGAGAACATCATGATCTCGGCAAGGGGCAGGGGGCTGCATACCTGCCCTCAGGCGGCATTTGCACCCTATCACCGGCAGATCAGGCCTGTCTTGGGCATCCCGGAAGAAGAGGTGGTCGTCTGCGGTATGGCAATCGGTTACGAAGACACTTCGAAACCGGAAAATGATCTGCGCACCGAACGCGCACCACTGGATGACTGGGCGGTGTTTCTGGATTGAACGCCCTTAAAGTGGCGCGCTGAACTCAACCCCACAAACCCGGTTCCGGCGGGAAAACAATCGAACCTTCATAATGGAGGCCGGGATCGCGATCTTCGGCCAGAAGAAGCGGACCGTCCAGGTCAACATAATCCGCTGCTTGCGCCAGCAGAACCGCGGGCGCCATCGACAGGGATGTTCCCACCATGCATCCGATCATCGTCTTCAGCCCCAATGATCTGGCCTTGTCATGTTTGGCAATTGCCGCTGTCAGTCCGCCGGCCTTGTCGAGCTTGATGTTCACCGCATCGTAGAGACCCTTCAGCCTATCCAGGTCAGCAGCGACATGTGCGCTTTCATCAGCACAGATCGTCACCGGACGATCAATGTTCCGCAGAGCTTCGTCTTCGGCCCGCGGAAGCGGTTGCTCAATGAGTTCAAATCCATACTCCTTCGACGCTGCAATGTTTTGGACAATGTTCTGCGTGGTCCAACCTTCATTGGCATCCGCGATCAACCTGCTGCCGGGGGCGCGTTCCCTCACAGCCCGCATCCGCGAAATGTCGTCTTTGCCACCGAGTTTGATTTTCAGAACCGGCCGGTCACCTGCGGCCTTGGTGTCAGCAGCCATCTTTTCTGGAGTGCCGAGCGATATGGTGTAGGCGGTTACCAGCGGTTCCGGCTCCGTCTTGCAGATAAAGCGGGAAGCGCGACAGCCGGCAGTTTTCGCTTCAAGATCCCACAAGGCACAGTCGATCGCATTTCGGGCCGCCCCGGGAGGCATGGCATGGAGCAGTTCCAGACGATCGATCCCCCGGGCGATATGCGTCTCCATGGCCGCAATCGCATCACGCACACCTTCCGTGGTCTCTTCATAGCGAGCGTAGGGAACACATTCTCCGCGCCCGGTTTTGCCCGCTTCGCCGATGGAGCAGGTGACGACGACAGCTTCGGTCTTGGCTCCACGCGAAATTCGAAACGACCCGGCAATGGGGTAGTGTTCGATCGTGACGGATAGGCTACGCTGCACGACCAGATTCGAGTTTGATTCGCATTTGTTTGGCTTCCCCCTTGCCTTGAATCGTCATCGGAAGTTCTTGCCGGAGCATGTGGACAAAAGCAAATTCTAATGCAAACGCTGAGGCGCCCGCCAAGTTTGACTTTGAGCGGGGAGATGCCGGAATTCTGTCAGTGTCGTGCTCGGGAATCTGGACCACACGCACAGTCGGGTTCCTGGATGCATCAGTTCGCAAGGGCGAACGGGAGACTGGTGTAAAAACCTTGGAAGTCGATCTGTCCAAGGTCGAAAAGATGGACACGGCCGGCGCCTGGCTGGTGCAAAGGCTGGTTGCAACCCACCGGAACGGTGGCGCGGCGGTCAAGTTGAACAATGCGTCGGAGAGCGTTTCGACATTGTTGAATGCGGTATCTCCCGCGACGGAAACGGATCGGGTTTCGGCCCGCGGCCGCGATGGAAATATCATCACCAGAGTGCTGGAAGACATCGGCCGTCTGTCAGTCAACTTCTACAGCGAGTTTGTCCTTGGCATGCATATTCTCGGGGCAACGATCCGCGGAGCGCAGATGAAAGCCGGCCGCAGGCACACGCTTCGCCCGGCTGCGATTGTCAACCAGATGGACCGGATGGGTGTCGGCGCGCTTCCCGTCGTGCTTTTGATGTCGACGATTATCGGTGCAATCATCGCCCAACAAGGTGCGTTTCAACTCAGGTTTTTCGGCGCGGAAATATTTGTCGTCGATCTGGTTTCAGTCCTCGTGCTGCGGGAAATCGGCGTACTCTTAACGGCGATCATGATTGCCGGTCGTTCAGGCAGCGCCATCACTGCCGAGATCGGTTCGATGAAAATGCGCGAAGAAGTCGACGCATTGACGGTCATCGGCCTCAACCCCGTCGGCGTATTGGTGTTTCCGCGCCTGGTGGCACTCGTCATCATGCTTCCCTGCCTGACCATTGCCGCCAATTTTGCTGCACTTGGCGGAGCAATGGTCGTTGCATGGGTCTATTCAGACATCACACCGGCAGCCTTCATTGAGCGAATGCATGCATGGATTGATCTGACGACCATATTTGCTGGTCTCATCAAGGCGCCGTTCATGGCCATCATCATCGGCATCATTGCCTCCATCGAAGGATTGAAAACTGAAGGCAGCGCCGAATCTCTTGGCCGCCATGTCACCGCGTCTGTGGTCAAGGCGATATTCGTTGTCATATTGGTCGATGGCTTGTTTGCCATGTTTTACGCCGCAATTGATTTCTAGGTTCGCATCATGGCCGGCAAAGCAAAATCAAATGGCACATTGAATCCAAACGGTTCAGGCGACGAAATCGTACTTTCAGTCAGTGGTGTGAAAGTCGCATTCGGAAGCAAGGTTATTCTGGAAGATTTATCTCTCGATATGCGCCGTGGCGAGATATTGGGATTTGTCGGCGCGTCGGGTTCGGGCAAGTCGGTTCTGCTGAGAACTGTGTTGGGCCTCAACAAGAAGCAGGGCGGTTCGATAAGGCTGTTTGGGTATGATCTTGATGATCTGACAGATGATCAGAGGCTGCAGATCGACATGCGTCTTGGTGTTCTGTTCCAGCACGGTGCGCTGTTCTCGTCCCTGACGGTGCTTGAAAACATTCAGGTTCCGATGCGCGAGTATCTCGATTTGCCGCGCGATCTGATGAACGAATTGGCCCGTTTGAAGATCGAACTGGTCGGATTGTCTCCCGATGCTGCGGAAAAATACCCCTCTGAACTTTCAGGCGGCATGATAAAGCGCGCCGCATTGGCCCGCGCCTTGGCCCTTGATCCCGAGATTGTTTTCCTCGACGAACCGACCTCCGGCCTCGATCCGATCGGCGCGGCGGAATTCGATGAGCTTGTGGTCAAATTGCGCGATACGATGGGGTTGACCGTTTACATGGTCACCCATGACCTGGACAGTTTGCATTCGGCTTGCGACCGAATCGCTGTATTGGGAGACAAGCGCGTGCTCATTGAGGGGACGTTGAACGAGATGCTCCAGTTCGAAGAACCTTGGGTACAGGCCTATTTTTGCGGCAAACGGGCCCGCGCCATTCAGGCACGGGTTCCGACGTGAGGATCCGGATCGGCAAGAGCGTTTCAACCGAATATTGGAGCGGTTTGATGGGATGGATATTTTGTTTGTGCAGTGGCAATTTTCGCATTTCCGGCGTCAGCCGCGCGAAAAATGCCCTCGATCGGGCCAAGCGGACAGGGGCGTTGTGCTGGTCACAAGTAACCGCAAACGCCTTTGAGAACACCGCAGCGCGATGCCGAAGCATCGGGCGAGGATTTCGACGCGGCAGAAACGAAAAAGACACCCAAGCCTTTATACCAAAATGCTGATTTTTGATCGGAAACCGCAACCGTCTGACCTTGGCTCTCTGCCCGCTCGCGGCGTTGCGCCCGGTCTCGTGGTGCTCGCACCACGTCGCCGCACGCGCCTGGCCAGCACACAGATTACCGGCGGTCAAACGATTCAATATTCGGTGGAAACGCTCTAGATGGAAACCAAAGCCAATTATGTGCTGGTCGGGCTGTTCACGCTGGTGGCGACGATCGCCATTTTCGGATTTGTCTATTGGACTGCCGGGGTCGGAGACACCGGGCAGACATCACAGCTTCGGGTTCGCATACCTGGGTCGGCTGCCGGATTGGGGCGCGGCAGTTTTGTTCTGTTTAACGGCGTGAAGATTGGCGATGTCCGCCGGGTCTATATCGATATCTCCAATCCGCGGGTGGCAATTGCCGATACCTTGATTGATTCACTCACTCCAATCACGAAATCGACCCGCGCCACGCTTGGCATTGTCGGGTTGACAGGAACCACGAATATTGAACTTCAAGGTGGCAACATCGACGAGGAAAATCTGTTGCGCGCCGCTGAAGCAAACGGAAAAATTGCCGAAATTGTCGCCAAACCGTCCGTCGTCACAAATATTCTGGAATCGGCAACCACGTTGATGGACCGCGCCAACGGGGTGCTGGACGGACTGGAAACATTTGTCAACGATGCACGCGAGCCGCTCACCGAGACATTGCGGAACACCGAGAAGTTTTCTGACGCTCTGGCAAGCAATGCCGATGAGATAGATGCGTTCCTGGCCAATGCCGGAAAGCTTGCCGATACGCTTGGCGAAGTGTCAGGGCAATTGGACAGCACGCTGAAGGCGGCAGAAGAATTGTTGCAGTCGGTCGACGACAAAAAGGTCGATACGATTATTGCCAATGTCGAACAATTCACCGGCAAACTGAACACCGCAGCCGAAGACATCGACGGCGTAATGGAAAACGTCAAGTCGGCATCTGAATCGATTGCCGGAATATCGGAACGGGCGGGCAGTGCGCTGGATCAGGTCGATGATATCCTGGCAAACGTCGATGGAGAGACGGTGAAAACCGCGCTGTCAAATATTGCCGAGGCAAGTGAATCGGCAAAAACCGTGGCCGACGATGTCTCGAAAGTCACCGGCAAGTTTGGCGACCGGGCAGAAGATATTGACCGGATCATAGCCGATGCACGCACGCTTTCGGAGCGCCTGGCCAAGGCATCGGAGAAAATCGATGGCGTTATGGCCAATGTCGACACCGCTGTGGCCAACATTACGGATTTCTCGGACCGCGCCGGTGGCACATTGGAGAAGGTTGACGGGATTCTGGAAGGCGTAGACGCCGAGCAGGTGAAAACAGCACTCAATAATATCACCGAGGCCAGCGATACGGCGCGTTCGGCCGTATCTGACGTTGCCAAGGTTACGGAAAAGATTGGTGCCCGGTCAGAAGATATTGACGGCATCATCGATAATGCAGCGCAACTGACCGAGCGGCTGAACAAAGCCTCCGAGCGGGTTGACGGGGTTCTGGCCAAACTTGACGGTGTATTGGGGTCTGACGAAACCGATGGCGTGATTGCCGAGGCGCGGGAAACCTTGCAGTCGTTCAGGCAGGTCGCTGAAACGCTGAATGCGCGGGTAGCGACAATCGCTGATGGTCTGGCGCGTTTTTCGGGCCAGGGATTGCGTGACGTGGAGGCCCTTGTTCGCGACAGCCGCCGATCCATTACGCGCATTGAACAGGCGATTACTGACCTGGAACGCAATCCTCAGAGAATACTGACCGGTGGAGAAGGTTCCGTTCGCCGCTATAATGGCCGCCGCCGCCGTTGACATCGCTTCACCATATTAGCAAGACCGTAGTGGGGACGAATCCAAATCACTCCATGCGGGGAGCGAGACGGGTGAAAACGGCATCCACCTTGATGGCATTGATCGCAGCGGCAGCTCTGGCTTCCGGTTGCGCTGTTTTGGGTGGTGGCGGCTCGAAGCCGTTGGATACTTACGAATTAACTGCACCATCACCGTCCACCAAAGGGCGCAGATTGTCCCGCCGGCAGGCAATAGTCACCGAACCATCGGCGCTGAAAGCACTCGACAGCGAAAACATAGTGGTGCGCGCGTCGGCTACATCTCTCGAATATCTCGAGGGCGCTCAATGGGCTGACCGGCTGCCAAAAATTATCCAGGCCCGCCTGGTTGAAACTTTCGAGAGATCCGGGCGGATTGGCGGTGTAGGAAAACCGGGGGAAGGGCTGGCAGTCGACTATCAGATCATCGCCGAAATTCGTTCCTTCGAAATTCGTCTGGAAGGTGGCGAAAGGGCGCAGGTGGAGATCGCAGTCAAATTGCTGAACGACCGCAACGGAGTGGTGCGGTCGACTGCCGAGTTTTCTGCGTCTTCTCCGGTTGCCGGAACAGGAAACGATGAATTTGTTTCCGCACTGGACCGGGCATTCGGCGATGTCGCTGTTGATGTCGTCAATTGGGCTCTCAGGCGCATGTAGGACAAAAAAACGGGGCCCGAAGGCCCCGAATCCAGAGGTCATATTATTCTCAAAGCTGATTATCGCAGGCGCCCGGCGGCATGGGCAAGCATGGTGTAAACCTTGCCGGTATCCGAGGTCAGATAGGTCTGGGTCATGATGTTGTCGCGATCGTTGCGTTCCACATCATCCAACAGTTTCTCAAAGTCCTTGCAATAGCGGTCTACAGCGGTACGGAAATCGCCGTCTGCCTGATATTTGCGGCGAATTTCGTCAAACGTCTGCTGGCCTTTGAGTGTGTAGAGGCGACGGGTGAACACATTGCGTTCGCCCTTGCGATACCGTTCCCAAAGCTCGACCGACGCATCATGGTCTATTGCCCTGGCGATATCGACCGACAATGAATTGAGCGACTCGACAACATGAAGAGGCGACCTGCCTTCCGAACTGCTCTCGGCGGGAACCTCGGAACTACCCTTTTCGTCAGCTTCTTCGCGCGATGCTCGGCGCAACAAGTCCTGAACCCATCCACCCTGTTGCTGGTCTGCACCCGCTGCAGCTTCCTCACTTGCAGCCGGTGCGGGCGCCGCTGGTGCGGGCGCCGGCGCGGTCGAGGCGGCGGTCTCGGCTGGCCGCGGTGGTGCCGAGTAGGCCGGTGCCGAAGCAGCAGGCTGAACAGTTCCGCCGCCGACATCGAAATTGCGGCCGGATTTGGCAACGATGTCTGACAATTCCTTCAGAGCGTTGATCTGGTCGGAAACCGCCCGGCGCATGGCTGTTGTCGATTCCTTTGCCTCTTCTGGCAGGTCGAACACACCTTTGCGCAGGTCCGAACGGGTCGATTCCAGCTCGCTCCTGATCCGGTTGGCGGTCTCGCGCATTTCCTCTGTTGCTCCCGAGAAACGCTCGGTGGCCGTTTCGACGACTTCGGTGATGGTGTCGCGAATGCGATCTGTTGATTCTCGTGTCCGTTCTTCGGCGGTGGAAATCGACTGTCCGACCAGATCCTCGAAAGACCGCATGACGCGCTCAATCTCTTCGGATTTGGTCACCAGGCCGGATGCCAGTTCCTCAAGCGCACCTTGACGGTCATCAAGCGTGTGCGAGAGATTGGACTGCGCTGTTGCCAGCAGATCTGAAGCACTCGACAACACTTTTCCGTGCTCATCGAAGCGGGCAGCAATTCCGGCAATCTGCTCAAGCGTGTTCTCCGACAAATCGCTGAGCCGTCCGGTATTGGATTCGATGATGCGGGTCGAACTGGTGAAACTGTCGGCCGCTTTTGCGGTATTTGCCGCAAATTGCTCGGTAGTCTGTGAAAGCCTTCCATCGACCTCGGTGAGATTGCGCGCCGCCATGTCGATCAACTCACCCAGACGCGAATTCGACGATGTCAGGCGATCGATCAGTTCTGCAACTGTCTCGGACAGGCTGGCACTTGCGTTGTCGACCGCAGACAAGGTTTCGCTCGTGCGGTTGGCAATGGCGCTGACCAAAGCGGCATTTTGACTGCGCAGTTTTTCTGCGGCCAAATCCGTGGCTTCTGCCAGATCGCGCTGCAAATGTCCGCCGCTTTCCGCGAACTGCTCGACGAGCGGTCGGGCTGTTTCGTCAAGAATACTGGCAATTTCAGCTGATCGTCCTGCAAGCATTTCGTTGAGCTCGCGGGTTCGGTCAGCAATGGTCGATGCCGCTTCACTTGTGGTGCTGGCAATGCGGTCATGCAACCCGGCGAATGTGGTTGTCAGTGAATCGGCACGGGCCAGCAATTGCGCTTCCGTTTCATCGACCTGGTCGGTCAGCTTGCGTGACAGCGAAGCTGCGCTTTCGGCAAGACGGGATTCCGCGTCGCCAAGACCACTGGTAATGCGTGTCGTTACCGCGTCGGCGCTCTGGCCAAGCCGCTCTTCCAGTCCAGACAGCGTATTGGCAATCATCTCGCCGCGCGCTGCCAGTTCCGCAGACGTTTGATGTGTGCGGGCGATAATCGCTTGCTCTGCATCGGAGAAAGCCTCCGAAACATCGGATGCACGGGCCGAAATGTTGCTCTCGGCGGTCGCGAACACGGAAGCGATTTCCTCCGCTTTTTCCGACAACTTCTCGGCCGTCGTTTCGGCACGGGCGGCGATGCGCTGATCGGCATCCCGGAACGTGTCGTCTGCAGCCTCCGTCAGTGATTTCGTGACTTCTGTCACACGGTCGCGCAATGCCCCGGCCACCGAGACGGCGCTTCCTTCCAGTGTCTTGCGAACATTTTCAACACCTGCACTGAGGGCGGTCTGCATGGTTGCAGTGCGCTCTTCGATGACCCCGGTTTGATCCTGGAAGACCTGCTCGATATGCGCAACATCGGTCGAAATGGCCGTACTTGCCTGCGATGCCCGGTCGGTTATCGACTGAAGATGTTCTGTAACGGCGGCATCCAGCGCTTTTCTGCTGTCTGACAGTTTGGCCAGATCGGATTCCAGAATACCGGACACATCCTTCCGGGCGCCTGACAATTGCTGCTCGAATTCCTCCGCCTTTTTGCGAAGAGTGTCCATATCTGTCGCAAGTGCACCGGAAATCTGCTCGCGATTTGCCGAAAGTGCGGCAGAGAAACCTGCGGCCCGTTCTTGCAGTGCGTTCAGATCGGCCTCGGTCAGTTTCGCGAGTGTTTCGCGATTTTCCGTCAGCGATTTGGCAAATCCTGCCGCCCGCTCTTCCAGTTGCGCGATGTCAGATTCCAGAATGCCCGAAAGTTGGGTTCGATTTTCGTTGAGTTTCTCGCCAAACAGCGAAACACGGTTTTCCAGTTCGGAAAGTTCGCTGTTCAGCATTTCGTTGATTTCCGCGCCATTGGCACGCAAATTTGCTGAAAGCTCAGAGGTTTTTTCGCCGATCTGATCCGACGCGTTTTTCACCATCGTGGTGAGCTCGTCACCGATGGTTGCCTTGCCAAGCTCGATCGTGCTCGACAATTCCGTCTTGCCGGCAGCAAATGTATCCGCGATCTCCTTGGTGCGTTCCATCAGGGATTCGTTGATCTGTCTCGCACGCAACTCAAGTGCGGCATTCAGTTTTTCAGAACCGCCTTCAAGCGCTTCGGCACGGGTCTGGAACTGGCCAATCAATGCCTGACCACGTTCGGTCAGCGTTTTTTCGATGCCGGCAAGCCGCGTGTCGAATTCGGTCGTCATCGACTGCGTGGCGCCGCCGAGCAGCGTAATCATCGAATTTGTACGCTCGTCGAGCACACCTGAGAGGGAAGAAGTCAATTCATCCGTACGCTCGGTCAACGTTGAAATTCGCGTATCCAAAAGACCGGCAAACGCATCACCGGACGTGGTGATGCGCGTCGAAATTTCGTCCATGCGTTCATCGATGGAGCGATAGATCGCATTTCCGCTGTCGTTGAACCGATCAATCAGCTCGTTGCCGGATGTGGTCAGCGTTGTGGTCAGTTGGGTCGATGCGTTCAAAACATTGTCGCGAATGATATCACTCGCCGCACCGAGCTCTTCCTTAAGCTGTTCGTGAGCGCCGGATATGGATGCACGAACACGCTCAGCGTGGCTGACGACCAGATCACGCTCATTGCCCAGGCCATCAACAAGGCCTCGAATGCGCGCTTCATTATCCGTATATGCACGTTCGAGCTGATTGACTTCGTTGTGGACAAGTGTCTCCAACTCCACCGCGCGTGCCAATGCCCGCTCGATACCTTCACCCATTGCGCCCACTTCGCGGCGAACCGCTTGACCGACGGTCATCACCCTGTCAGCAGCGAGGTTTTCCGGTTCCGCCAGCCGGAACGCCACCTCAGTCATCGATTGGGCGGCCATCCGCATTTCCTGGGCCCGCCTGATCATCAGGCCAAATCCTATGAACAGCAGGACCGGTACGACAATGCCGACAGCCAGCGCTAACACATGCGGTGCTGCCATAAGCTGATTGAGACCACCGATCTGCCAGATTTCCGGCGCATAAAGCTGGTGTCCCAATAACAGGCCGGCACCGATCCATAGCACGGACAGACCTGCCATCAGCCACAATACTGTGCGTGGCGCCCGGCGGTTCAAACCTTGTAGCAGCGAGCGATAATCCTTCTGCCGGTCATCATTCGCCGGTGAGAATGCGGTGCGTGCGATCGATGCCGCCTCAACCGGACGCAATGTTCCAATCGGCGCATCATCAGAGACATCGGCCGATGTAGCATCAGAGACATCGGAGTCAGCCTTCTCCTCGGATTCCCCGGCGTCTGGTATTTCGTCTCCGGCCTGTTCGATCTTTTCGCCCATGACGTCGTCAATATCATCAGCCGTGGCAGCTTCATCCGAGGAAGCCTGATTGCTTTCGCTCGCAAGAGCATCCGCAGCCTTGTTTATCTGGGCTTCAAGCTCATCCATAGAAGTGCCCAAGTCGGCATCGATTTCGTTATCCAGATCAAGATCGATATCAAGAGCATCTTCAAGCTCCTGTTCGACATCAACTTCAGGCTTCTTCTTGCTGGTAGATTTACGCGCCATGCCGCTTGTACCCTGTCACCGTTCGGTTCGCGCGCAAGCCCTCAGTGGCTCCCCGTAGCGCCCGAAACACAATACCCATACCGCCACACATCGTAGAGACCTCTTAGCTTAATTGGAACCGTCAAAAACTGCACCCGAAAAAAGTTTAAATAATTGGTTAACGCTAAATTAGGTGCTGAAATAGTGCATTTTTGCCGCCCTGTTAACCTGATTTCCACACCCTCAGGCCATAGTCATCCATATTGGCACAGGAGCTTGGGTTTGGCGTCATGGCACATGCGGACATGCAAGCAATAGCATTTGAGATGCCGGGAGGCGAGATATGTGCGCCTTCAAGATCCAGGCCGGTCGACCTCGTACACCTTGCCCGGCAAACGATGGGTGATCGAACACTCGAGGAGGAAGTCCTGCAGCTTTTCATGCAGCAGGCGGCCGTAATTGGCGATCGGATACGCAAAGCGACCCCAGATGAGCGCAAGAGGCTTGCACATGGCCTAAAAGGGTCCGCCCGCGGAATCGGAGCGTTTTCCGTTGCCGAATGTGCCTATGCCATTGAACTTGACCCGGTGCAGCCGTCCCTGGTTGCCGAACTTGCTGACAGCCTTGATGCGGTTCGCGAATTTATTGCCTCAATTACCAGGTAAAGTCACTCATTTTCAAACTGCTTCCATCTGGGCGTGAAAGGCTCTAATAGCAGTCGATATGTATTGCGCGATGCGGCGCAGGATACCGAGATAGCCACAATCTTCCAAAACGAAAACTGGAGCAGTTCAAATGGCGATGGGGTTTGCCGGAATTGCGCCGGTTCAGCGCTTGTACAGATTGTTTCGCCGCGTCGCCTACCGGCTTTTTCGGGCTGATGTTCGGCACTCTGAGGAAGAACACCGCCGAGAGTTCATGCGCCGTGCTTTCCATGCACTGAGCTTCAACGGCATTTCAGGTGACTATGCCGAGTTCGGTTCTCACGGCGGTACAACGTTCGGATTTGCCTACGACGAAATGGCCCGCCGGGGAAAAAAGCGCCAATTGTGGGCGTTCGACTCTTTCGCCGGACTGCCGGAGCAGCAAGGAAAAGCGGATTATCATCCCGGTTGGAAAAAGGGGAAGATGGCAACCTCACCGGATGCATTTATCGCGCTTTGCCGCAAACGGGGCATTCCCGACAATGCCTATACGATGGTCCAGGGCTACTACGAGGACACTTTGTCGGCCAAAGCCACCGGATCCGCCGGTCTGCCTGATGACATTGCCTTGGCCTATGTCGATTGCGATCTCTACAGCTCGACCAAGCAAGTGCTGGAGTTTCTGCAGCCTCGGCTCAAACACGGCATGATTATCGCCTTCGACGATTATTTCTGTTTCTCGGACCGAACCGTATCCGGCGAACGAAAAGCATTCCTGGATACTCTGGAGCCAGACGATCGTTTTCAGTTTCTGCCCTATGTGCAGTTCGGATGGCACGGAATGTCCTTCATTGTTGAGGAAAAGGATTTGCTCCGGGCCGATCAATAGCCATTCACAAGATGTTGCGCCCAATATTGGGGCGAACCGGGCGCCACAGGTTGACTCCCCTAGTCGAATGTTTAATTGGCCCTGCTTGTGAGTTCATCACCTAAGACCAAATGGGGCGCCCCATGGCCAAAATCACCTACATCACTTCTGGCGGAGACAAATACGAAGTGGAGGCGGAGAACGGGTCGACCGTGATGGAAAACGCCATCAAAAACGCGGTGCCCGGTATTGAAGCCGAATGTGGTGGCGCCTGTGCATGCGCAACCTGCCATGTCTATGTCGACGAAAACTGGGCCGACAGGACCGGGGCTCCGGAGGCAATGGAAGAAGACATGCTCGATTTCGCCTTCGATGTAAGGCCAACCTCGCGTCTGTCCTGCCAAATCAAGGTCACAGATGAGCTGGACGGGCTTGTCGTCAATCTACCGGAACAGCAGGGATAAAGCGTCCCCACTTGATTTCAGGTCGCTCTAACCTCCGTCAAGACGGCCATTCTCGATCCGCTCGATACGGTATTTCAACAGCCGAAGCATACGTGCCTCGAAATTGATGCCTTCGACACGGTCGAATTTCTCCTGTGCCCTGTCGTGCTTCTGGAGAATGCGCGCCATTACCTTCTGCCCCTTCTGCTCAAGGGCCTCGCAGGTTTTGGCCCGCCCCATGCCCTCAAGCGCCTGTTCCATTTCCCGCCCATGGTTCTTGGCGATGATCACATGCCTCTCTTCATGGCGTTTGATATCGGCGGAAAGCGTATCCCACACAATGCGTGTCTCGCGATCCGCGCTACGCCGTGACCGCCACCGCGGCAGGATGATTTTCGCTTTGACCAACACAGTGGCCTTCTCAACCCGGCAGTATCGTTTGCTTTCCGCATAGTTCACGGATGTTTCAAATTCCATTTGAGTTGCGCCCGGATGCCGCTGACCGGTGCTTTGGACCTTGGGTCCGCGACGAATGAGGTCTTTTTCCAGTTCCTCAAGCGTTGCACCGCGAATGGAAAAGTAGCTGTATTTCTTGGTTATGCTTGCAGCATGGGCAGACATCACCGTAGCAAGGACGGTGGCAGCAATTATAGCGGAAGAAGATTTCACGATCGGCGCCTTTCAATCCGGAAAACCCGGATCAGACCCCGGAACATGCGTCGCGATAACCGATTAGGCAAGTCGAAACCGCCAGATGAAGCCGCAAAATGCAGGCCCTCGGACGGGTAGTTGATTTTGGGTGCTGGTCCGACAATAAGGCCCGGTAATTTGGAGTGATCTTCCGGTGAAACGAACCTGGCAACTGGCCCATGACCGAAGCCTGCAATTGGGCTCGCGATGTCTGATTATGGGAATTTTGAATGTCACCCCGGATTCGTTTTCCGACGGCGGCCGATTTGACACATTGGAAAGCGCGGTCAATCAAGCGCACCGGATGATCGTAGAAGGCGCCGACATTATCGACATTGGCGGGGAATCAACCCGCCCCGGTGCCGAGCCTCTTTCGGCTGCTGAAGAACGAGAGCGCATCCTTCCGGTGATCCGCCAACTGGCTGACGAGGCCGAAACCGTCATTTCGGTGGATACATATCGCGCTGAAACGGCGTCGCTGGCTCTGGAGGCCGGCGCCCACATCGTCAACGATGTCTGGGGCTTGCAAAAAGACGCTGCAATAGCCGGAATTGCGGCTGAACATGGCGCCGGCCTCGCGATCATGCACACCGGACGCGAGCGGCAAAAGCGGCAAGATGTGATCGAGGACCAGTTTGAGTTTTTCAAAACGTCTCTCAAAATCGCGGCAGTGGCGAATATTGAGGAAAACCGAATCGTGCTCGATCCGGGCTTTGGCTTTGCAAAAGATGCGCGCGAAAATCTCGCGCTCATGGCACGGTTTGAAGAATTACACGCGCTTGGATATCCGCTGTTGGCAGGTACATCCCGCAAACGGTTTATCGGTTCGGTTACAAACAGCCAAGGGGATGATCGCGATATAGGCACGGCCGCGACTAGTGCGATATTGCGAATGAAGGGTGCATCTATCTTGCGGGTGCATAATGTGGCAATCAATCGCGACGCCCTAAGCATGGCAGACGCCGTGCTGAGAGCTGAAATGGGGAGTTCATCGCCGGAGGAAGGCTGAATGGCGACTTACAAAATTCGCATGGTCAATTGTGCGTTTTTCGCCCGCCATGGCATCATGGAGGAAGAAGAGCGGCTCGGGCAACGTTTCTACGTTGATGCTGAACTGGATGTCGATCCGGGCAGGGCGCTGGTGGAAGATGCAATTGAGGATACGGTCGATTATGGTGTTGCGTTTCAGGTGATTGAGTCAATTGTCACCGGAACGCGCCGATTTCTGATTGAGGCACTTGCGCAGGATTGCGCAAAGGCACTCGTCGCCCGATACCCGCAGATCAAATCGGCATCGATCACGATCCGCAAACCCAATGCGCCGGTTCCAGGTGTACTGGATTATGCAGAGGTGACGGTTGTCTGGCCTGACTGAGAGTTCCGCCGAGCGCGTATTCATCGGTTTGGGCGGCAATATCGGCGATCCGCAGCGAGCGATGGCCTCGGCTCTTTCGATGCTGGCCGAGGACCCGGACATCGAACTGATTGCTGTTTCATCTCTCTACACAACCCCACCGTGGGGAAATTCCGAACAGCCGGATTTCCTCAATGCCGTAGCGGAACTGCGAACCAAGCTTGATCCTCGTGGATTGCTCAACAAATGCCTGGATGTCGAACGCAGCCTGAAGCGAGAGCGGAAGGATCGCTGGGGCCCTCGCATTATTGATCTCGACATCATCGCCTATGGTCATCGTCAAGTTCAGGAAAGTGACCTGCAGCTTCCGCATCCACGCTTGGCAGAACGGGCATTTGTGCTGGTGCCCTTGGCCGAAATCGCCCCTGAATTCTGCATTGGCGGTAACGCGGTTCACGAGTTGCTTTGCGTCGTCGATGCGGATGGAATCAAACAAGAAGCGGCCGGAGACAGCTGGCTGTCAGATTGAAAAACTGGTCCCACAGCCGCAGGAGGCGACAGCGTTTGGGTTCTTGACCTGAAACGATTGCCCAATCAAATCATCGACAAAATCGATGACAGAGCCCCCCATGTAAACCATCGATAATTCATCGATCAAAACGGTTGCTCCGTCCCTTTCGATTGCGATGTCATCGTCATTGCGCGCTTCGACCAGATCGAATTTGTAGGAGAAACCGGAGCAGCCACCACCTTCGACCGCCACGCGCAGTGCTTTCTTCTCCGGCTCCTTGGAAAGGATTGCTGCAATTCGTTTTGCCGCTGCAGCGCTGACTTCAACGCTTTTGCCGCCGGGGACAACAGCCGGATCCATCGTTTCGGTATTCATCGGGCGGTCGCAACCTTGATATTTGTCTTGGCGAATAGGTATGTAGCCACAGGCGGCAAGTCAATCATCCGGCCAAATTTCCGGGTGAGGGGAGCGGTAATTCTTTGCAGGGACTGGATGAAATCGGCTTTGGCTACAGGCCACGCGCAGCCTGGGCGAGCGACCCGGCACAAAGCAGAGGACGGTTTTATGCAGAATCGGAAAGCCGCACACGTACCCCGTTTCAACGGGACCGCGACCGCATCATTCACTCGACCGCCTTCCGGCGCCTGAAACACAAGACCCAGGTATTTGTCGCTCATGAGGGCGACCACTACCGAACGCGCCTCACACACACCATTGAAGTCGCCCAGATCGCCCGTGCCCTGGCCAGAGCCCTTCGCCTGGACGAGGATCTCGCTGAAGCCATCGCTTTGGTGCACGATTTCGGTCACACGCCGTTTGGGCACACCGGCGAAGACACCCTGAACGAAAAGATGGCGGACTGGGGTGGTTTTGATCACAATTCCCAGTCATTGCGGATCGTGACCAAACTGGAAAACCGTTATGCCGAATTTGAAGGCCTGAACCTGACTTGGGAGACTCTGGAGGGGCTGGTCAAACACAACGGCCCGCTTGTCGGGCCCCACAGCGCCGGGACGGAAGTTTCAGAATCGATATCCCGTTTCGACGCGCTGTTTCCGCTGGAATTGTCTTCCTTCGCATCGCTTGAGGCCCAATGCGCTGCAATTGCCGATGACATCGCATATAATGCTCACGACATAGACGATGGTTTGCGGTCCGGCTTGATAAATCTCGACATGTTGGCCGATGTCGGCATGCTCGGAGAAATTCTGAGTGAGATCTCACAGGCATACCCCGACCTGGACAAGATGCGAATCGGCCATGAATTGATGCGCCGGCAAATTACTCGGATGGTTGAGGATGTCATCGGAACTTCGATAGACGCGATTTCAACGCTCGCTCCGAAATCAGTATGCGATGTTCGCCAGGCGAAATCCGCACTCATCCGGTTTGGTGACCGAATGTCCGGGTTGGAAGCTGAACTGAAGGCCTTTTTGTTCGAAAATCTCTACCGCAACGAAGATGTGATGCGCATCAGGCAGCGCGCGGACGAGTTGGTTCGAAAGCTGTTTGACACCTATCTGGATGATCTGTCGGCAATGCCGGAATCCTGGCGGGAGGGGCTATCGAGAGCCGCAGAACCGGTTCGCGCGAGACATGTCGCCGATTTTCTGGCCGGTATGACCGACACCTACGCGGTCAATGAATACCGGCGCCTGTTTGACCCCGATTTTGAATTGGGATAATTCGGCGCGTCTTCATCCCGCATTATGCGCCGGTTCAGACCGAATTTCCGGAACCCTTTGCAATGAACATATTTGCCGACCTTCGCGCCCGTATTGTCGATGCGGTCCAACAGCTGCAGTTGACCACCAGGGACGGCGGAGAGCCCGACCTGTCCAAGCTGGCGACCGAACCGCCCCGTGATCCCAGCCATGGAGACATCGCCACAAATGCGGCGATGGTGCTGGCGAAGTCTGTTGGCGAAAATCCTCGTGCTCTTGCCGAGCGGATTGCAGCAATTCTGCAACAGGATGCCGACGTGGATGCGGCTGCAGTCGCTGGGCCAGGATTTATCAACCTGAAACTTTCAAATGCCTTCTGGGTCGCCCATTTGAACACGATCCTTGATGCGGGTGCAGATTATGGCCGCTCCACGTTGGGAGCCGGCCGCAAAATCAATGTCGAATATGTCTCGGCCAATCCGACCGGCCCCATGCATGTCGGTCATTGCCGTGGCGCGGTTGTCGGCGATGCGCTGGCAAATTTGCTCGCTTTCGCAGGTGCCGAGGTTACCAAGGAGTACTATATCAACGACGCCGGCGCGCAGATCGAAGTGTTGTCGCGGTCGGTTTGGCAAAGATATTTGCAGGCTTTGGGCGAAGATATCGGCGATATTCCCGAAGGGCTTTATCCCGGGGAATATCTGGTGCCGGTAGGCAAAGCGCTGGCTGAAGAATTCGGCACATCGCTGAAGGACAAATCAGAAGCAGATGCGCTGGCCATCGTTTCCGAGCGCACGATTGACGCGATGATGGACATGATCCGCGCCGATTTGGATGCTCTGAATGTGCACCACGACGTGTTCTTTTCCGAGAGAAGTCTCCACGCCGACGACGCTTCGGCAATTGGTGATGCGCTCTATGCGTTGCAGGATGCTGGACATGTCTATCGCGGCACATTGCCTCCACCAAAGGGACAAAAGCCGGATGACTGGGAAGATCGCGAACAATTGTTGTTCAGATCCACCGAGGTGGGTGACGATATGGATCGGCCGCTTCAAAAATCGGATGGCTCCTACACCTACTTTGCATCCGATGTCGCTTATCTGAAGGACAAGCTCGATCGCGGCTTTGATCAGACGATCTTCCTGCTCGGTGCTGATCACAGCGGCTATGTGAAACGGATGGAGGCACTCAATAAGGCTCTCTCCGGCGGCGCATCCAAGCTGACAGTCATTTTGTGCAATTTGGTCAAACTGTTTCGCGACGGCGAACCGGTTCGCATGTCAAAGCGCGCCGGTGAGTTCGTGACATTGCGCGATGTCGTTGACGAAGTTGGCCGAGACCCGGTTCGCTTCATGATGCTCTACCGAAAAAACATGGAGCCGCTCGATTTCGATTTTGCCAAGGTCACTGAGCAATCAAAAGACAATCCGGTATTTTACGTTCAATACGCGTCAGCCCGCTGTCATTCGGTTTTCCGCCAGGCCCGCGAGCAGATGAACGTTGAGCCTGATATCGGTGCAATGAAGGAGAACTTGGAACTGTTGCAGGACGACGGCGAAATTGCTCTCATCCAAAAACTCGCGGAATATCCGCGAATGATCGAAGCGTCGGCCCAAACATTGGAGCCGCATCGAATAGCCTTCTATCTTTACGACCTGGCTTCGACATTTCATGCACACTGGAATCGCGGTAATGAGACAACCGGCTTACGCTTTGTTAAGGTTAACAATTCACAATTGACCCATGCCAGACTGGGTTTGGTGCAGGCGGTGTCTTATGTGCTGACATCGGGGTTGGGGTTGATCGGTGCGGACGCGCCACATGAAATGCGCTAAAAATGGCGATAAACCGCAGGAATCCGGCCCAAATCCGTCACCTTTTGCCCACATTGCTCTGGTAGCGGCAGATTAACTTGGCGTAGAATGCGCGCCGGAGAGTGTGAGTACGGGGAAAGCATGGCCAAATCCACCCACGCCGAAAATCTCACGGATGCACCGAAATCGGAAGGTGATCCGATATCCGAACTCTCAGATATCATGAAATTCGATCCCGTCGAGGCGGCGATCGAGAAGGCCGATGCCGCGCTGCAACTGGATCTCGAAAATGAGTTGCTGGGTGACCTGTCCCTTGCCGAGGATGAGCCGCTTCCCGCACAGGATGCCGAAAACGCTGAGCAGCAGGAAGCTGCGGAGGCGCCCACGATCCCTGTGCCAGGAATTGACGACGAGCCGCCATTACCGGAAGCCGAAGCGGTTGAGCCTGAATTGCCGATTGCCGACGGAGAGGTTGGATCTGTCGAACTGATTGACGGCGCGTTTGACGAGGTTTTTGGCCAGTCGCTCGACGATCCTGACGTCGATATTCCAGAGCAGCCTACCGTTCCCGAGGAACTGGAAAATCAACTGAACAGCCTTCTTGCCGGATTGGGCTCCAAGGAAACTGCCGACGAAACCCCGGAAACTGTGGAGCCGGGCGATGATTTGGCCGAAGCACTGGTTGCTGCCGATGAAATACCGGACGAGATGGTACCGGTCGAGCTAAGCGAATCGTTGGTTGAAGCTGATGAAAAACCGGACGAGATGGTGCCTGTCGAGCTTAGCGAGTCGTTGGTTGAAGCCGATGAAATACCGGACGAGATGGTGCCTGTCGAGCTTAGCGAGTCGTTGGTTGAAGCCGATGAAATACTGGACGAGATGTTACCGGTCGAGCTTAGCGAGTCGTTGGTTGAGGCCGATGAGGCGAATCCTGCCGATAGTTTGACTGAATCCAAAATCTCAACCGACGATGAAGCAGAACCGCAGGTTGAAGTTGAGGATCCGATGACTTCCTTGGCGCTCGATCTCGGATCGGTACCCTCGGATTTGGCTTCCCCCGGCGTCGAACAATCTGTTGAGCCAGCGCCGATTGTGGAGACAGCCGAGATATCCGATGAGGCAGTGCCGGTTGAGGACGATCTGGAGATCCCCGAAGTCTCGTTTGAATCGGACGTTCCAGAGCCGCCGCACTTCGAAGATTTGGATGAGGAATTTTCCAAAGCATTCAACAAGATATCTGATTTTGATAAGGTAGAAGATAAACGTTCAACGTCAATCGACGAAGAACCGCAGCCACACCTCGGTGAAAAGCTGGACGACATATTCAACGAGATGAACCGAAGCATCGCGGCTTCTCCAGTTGATGCCTCCCCGGCCGGTCATGGTGTGGGCAGCTTCGATGACGGCTCCAACGGTCATCTCGATTGGGAAGATCAGCTCGATCGTCGAGACGACGAGCAAGAGATCGGACTTCCGCCACTTCCCAGCATGGAAACGTCAGAACTTCCGCCGGCCGAAGAAGGCGGCGGTGCGCGGCGCGGCGTTTTGATCGCTATGATCGTCGCCGCAATCGCGGTTGCTGGCGGTATCGGGGCTTTTGCCATCTCATTTGGCGGCGGCGGCGGTGAAGATGTACCGGCAGTTGTCAAAGCGGATGATGCACCGGTCAAGGTCAAGCCAAAAGATCCCGGCGGCAAGACAGTGCCGAACGAAGACAACAAAGTCTACGAGCAGGTGGCGGGTACGGACACCGAAGAAGCACCAGCGCAGGAAAAGCTGATTTCGACGGATGAAGAGCCAATTGATGTTGCCGCAGAAAATACCGCTGCAGCTACAGGGACAAACACTCCGCGTATTGTGCTTCCGGATCCGGCGGCAGAACCGGTGGAAACCGAGACGGCGGCCGTGGAAGAGACTGAAAAACAACTGCCCACAGAAAAGGCCGACGATCGCATTTTGCCGGAGGCCGAGACACCTCCGGGGGCACCCGCTGAAGAACTGATCGCTGTCAAACCGCGACGGGTGAGAACGCTGATAGTCAAACCGGATGGCACATTGGTGCCGCGCGAAGAACCCGTAGCGGTGGAAGAAGCGATCGGCGATGTCGCAAACGAGCTGCGCGCCGGTGATGCAAACGAAGATGCGAATGCTGCGCAACCTGTCGAAAACGAACCGGCTGCCAGTGACAATTCCGGTACGAACACTGCTGAAACCGCAAATAATGGCCAGACAACCGAAATAGCCGCTGTCGAGCCGCCAAAGGAGCAGGTGGAGGAAGTTCGCCAGATCAGCGAGCCCGCGCAAACTGAAGAGGTTGCTGCAACAAACACTGAAGTTGAAACTGCCAGCAGCGAAACGATAGCAGCGGATGAAGGTGTCGTTGTAGAAGGTATTCCGTTCCCGACGCCAGCACCGCGAACCGAATATGAAGCGCAGGTTGCGGCGGCTGCCGCGGAAACGCGCAGGCGCGAAGAAGAGGCCGCCCAGGCTCGCCGCGAAGAAGAATCCCGGACCCAGACAGAGGCATCTGAAACCCAGGTCGCCGCAGCCAATCCGCAACCCGCGGCCAACACCGAATGGTGGGTGCAAATTTCATCGCAGCCAAGCCGCGCGTCTGCGCAGGCAAGCTATGCTGAAATGGCGGGCCGTTATGGGTCCATAATCGGCGGACGCGGGGTAAACATCGTCAGGGCCGAGATTGAGGGCAAGGGCACCTATTACCGGGTGAGAATTGCTGGTGGCTCGCGCAATGAAGCCGCCCAGCTTTGCAACCGCCTGAAAAACGCCGGAGCAAACTGCTTTATCGCCCGCTGAGAGCACTGAATTGCGGGTGTAAGGCCCGTTTTCAAATCCTCACCAGCAGGGTGTGTCGTTTGCGGGAAAACGGTATGCTCACCGAATGAGCGAATCAAAAGCAATGATTCTCGGTGCCGCGGGAACTAACCTCACTCCAGAGGAAAAAAGCTTCTACAACAATGAGCGTCCATGGGCGTTTATTCTGTTCGCCCGCAACATTGAAGAGCCGCACCAGATTGAAGACTTGTGCGCCGAGATGCGCGATTGTGTCGGCAATCCGAATGCGCTTGTTTTCATCGACCAGGAAGGTGGGCGCGTACAGCGTCTTCGGCCTCCAATCGCCGCAAACTACCCCGACGGCGCCACAATTGGCTCGATATACTGCAAAGACCGTGACGCGGGCCTCCGCGCTGCTTGGTCAATGTCGCGACTGCATGCATTTGATTTGCTGAAACTGGGTATTACAGCCGATTGCCTCCCGGTTCTGGATATCCCGGTTGAAGGATCGAGCAACGTCATCGGCAACCGCGCATATGGCGACGAACCGTCAATGGTCGCAGAAATTGGCCGCGCGGCGGCGCAAGGGTTGATATCCGGTGGAGTTTTGCCGGTCATGAAGCACATTCCGGGTCATGGTCGTGCCTTTGCCGACAGCCACCTGGAACTGCCTGTGGTCGATGCGCCGCTTGAAGATTTGAGACAATCGGATTTCCTGCCCTTCAAGGCCATGAACGATTGCCCGATGGCGATGACAGCGCACATTGTTTACCGGGCGATTGATGCAGAAAATCCGGCCACCACATCCGCCAAAATGATTTCGGAAGTCATCCGGGGAGAAATTGGCTTTGAAGGCCTGTTGATGAGCGATGATGTCTCCATGAAAGCACTTTCTGGGGATTTCGCATCGCGCACGGATGCAATTTTTTCAGCAGGATGCGATGTGGTTCTTCACTGCAATGGTGTGATGGACGAAATGCGCGCAGTGGCTTCGGCGACACCGGCTCTCCATGGTGTGGCCGCCGAAAGAGCCGAGCGTGCAATGAGCAGCCGCACCGCGCAGGACGAAACGAAAGAAGCGGCAATCCGGTTGGAATTCGAGGCCATGGTGGCGTCGGCCGCCTGAATACCGGAAATGATGAGCAAATCGGGAACGATACCTAGGTGAGCGCGCAGCCAAAAACAGGTGACCGGAATTCGCCGATGGACCCTTTGTGGTCCGAAGGTGCAGGCGACCGCCTGCCCGACGGAGAAGCTTTGGTAATCGACGTCGAAGGTTTTGAAGGTCCGCTCGACTTGCTGCTGCATCTCGCCCGCAGTCAGAAAGTTGATCTGGCGCGAATATCGGTTCTCGCGCTGACCGAGCAATATTTGACTTTCATCGATGGGTTTCGCGAACTGAAGCTCGAGATTGCGGCTGACTATCTGGTGATGGCCGCCTGGCTTGCCTATCTGAAGTCAAAACTGCTGATACCCCAAAAACCGGATGAAGACGGCCAGACCGGCGAGGAGATGGCCGCAATTCTGCAATTCCGATTGCAGCGGCTGGAAGCGATGCGAGACGCCGGTACGCGATTGGTCAACCGCAACCGGCTGGGACGTGACATTTTCGCGCGCGGCATGCCAGAGGCGGTAATCGTTGAGAGACGAAGCCAGTTCGAAGCCTCGCTATATGACTTACTGACCGCCTATGCCGGTCAGCGCCAGCGAAATGCCATCACTTCGGTGCAAATCGAAGAGCGTCACGTCTGGTCACTCAAAGATGCGCGGGACCGGCTGATTGAGCTGATTGGCAGGGCGCCTGAGTGGACCGCTCTGGATCAGTTTCTTGTTGAGTATCTGGCGCTTCCTGAAGAGCGAGCCACGGTCATGGCGAGTTCCTTTGCAGCCAGTTTGGAACTCGTTCGTGAAGGCGAAGTCGAGTTGTCGCAAAGCGAACCATTTTCGACACTTTATTTAAGGTCGGTGCAGGCGGAGCACCGCACCAAGCAGGAATCCGGGGAGAATTCACATGGATGACGGCGATCAGTCGGTTGTTGTTCCCTTCGATGGCGAGGTCGGAGAGGGAGAAGAGATAACGATCGAAAATCCGGCGCGGCGTTTGCAGTTGGCTGAAGCAGCGCGAATGGTCGAAGCGATTATCTTTGCATCGGCAGAGCCGGTTACTGAAAAGGCACTGGCCGGCCGGTTGTCGGAAGACACCGATATTCCGGCGGCAATCGAGGAACTTCGCCAAATCTACGAAAAACGCGGCGTCAATCTTGTTCGCATCGACGATGCCTGGGCTTTCCGGACTGCGGGTGACCTGTCATTCCTGATGAGCCGTGATGCGATTGTGCAGAAGAAGCTCTCGCGGGCCGCTTTGGAAGTGCTGGCGATAATTGCTTACCACCAGCCGGTCACCCGGGCGGAAATCGAGGAAGTACGCGGTGTGGAGACATCCAAAGGCACGCTAGATATCCTTCTGGAAACAGAGTGGATTCGAATGCGCGGCCGGCGCAGAACACCGGGCCGCCCCGTAACTTACGGAACTACGACCGCATTCCTTGATCATTTCGGATTGGAGGAACTGCGCGATTTGCCGGGTCTTGATGAACTCAAAGGCGCCGGTTTGCTGTCTACGCGGATGCCGACGAATTTTGCCGTACCATTGCCATTGGCTGATCCGGATGAACTGACGGAAGAAGAAGACGCGTTAACCGACATTGATCTGGAGGAATTGGGCCTGTTGACACCCGGCGGCGCGAATGATTGACCTGTGCGGCCCCGAAACAGGTCATGAACTCACAAACAGGGTCAAAATGGCGCCGAAACCGCAAAGCAAACCCAGGAAAAGGCGGAAAAGCGGGGCCAATCCCCCGGTTGAGGCCTTTGACGACGGTTTGGGAAGCGGTTACGAGCGTTCGAAGGATTCGGCAAATTTGCCTGGCTATTGCGTCGCAAGCTTTTGAAAACCGGACGGTTTCCTGCAAGCTCGCTCCTGATTTCCAACCAAATTTGCTCAAACCATTTTGATCCTGTTTGTGAGTCCATGACCTTGGGGCTGTAAGGGCGTCTGATGGCAGATTTCAGAGACAGTGCGGTTGTTGTACCTGCAGGCGTCAGCTTTGCAGCTGAACTGGCGTTTGAGGGAATCTGCCACAACTATCCCGACGGAGCGCAAACGCTGCGCGATTTCGATTTGGCAGTCGAACCCGGCGAAGTCCTTTGCCTGCTGGGACCTTCGGGATCTGGTAAGACAACCCTTCTTCGGATTGCCGCAGGCATCGAGGCGCAAACACACGGGCGCGTACTTCTCAATGGCCGAGAAATCGCCGGCCCGTCGGTATTTCTGCCACCGGAGCAACGTTCGATCGGACTGGTTTTCCAGGATTTTGCGCTTTTTCCTCACCTGACCATTCTGGAGAACGTCTGTTTCGGCCTGACTGCGTTGACAAAGCCGGAGGCCGAGCGCGAGGCAATGACAGCGTTGTCACGCGTCGGATTGACAGAATATGCGTCGGTCTACCCGCATGTCTTGTCCGGAGGCGAGCAGCAGCGCGTGGCGCTTGCCAGGGCGCTTGCGCCCCGGCCGGCCGTATTGTTGATGGACGAGCCCTTTTCAGGACTGGATTCGCGGTTGAAGGACCGGGTGCGAAGCGAGACATTGTCTATCCTGCGTCAAAGCCGCGCGACTGCCGTTATCGTCACCCACGATGCCGAAGAGGCGATGCGGCTCGGAGACCGCATTGCCCTGCTGCGTGGGGGCAAACTGGTGCAAGTGGGCACCGGCTTTGAATTGTACCATCGACCGAAGGATTTGTTCGTTGCGGGGTTCTTCTCCGAACTCAACATCATTGAAGGCGTGGCCAAGGGCGGTGTGGTTCAAACCCCCATCGGGACTTTCAAGGCAGGGGGGTTGCGTGACGGCGCCCCGGCGGTTGTGGCCATTCGCCTTGCCGGTATAGAGTGCGACGCGAACGGAGACGGCATTCACGCACGGGTACTGTCGAAACGCTTTTTGGGCGTCGTCGAAATGGTTGAACTGGCTGTTCCTGGCGTCGACCAACCACTGTGGGCACGGCTGCGCTGTGGCTCGCTGCCGGATGAGTCGGGCCAAATTCGTCTAATTATTCGCGAATCTGACGTACTTGTGTTTGAAACACAGCGCGAAAGCGCATAGATCACTCCAATAGAAATTTTTCAAAGAGGCTGTTATGGGTACTTTCTCGATTTGGCACTGGATCATCGTGCTGGTGGTTGTGCTTTTGTTGTTCGGGCGCGGAAAGATCCCCGAGCTGATGGGTGATGTCGCAAAAGGCATCAAGAGCTTCAAAAAAGGCATGAGCGAAGAAGAGGCAGCGGCCGAAGAAGCCAAAACCGTCGAACATCGTGCCGATGAAGCGGTCAAGGCAGCTGAAGAAAAGGCGAGCAAATCCTGAGCATCCGCATCGTCGTTGCGGATCGTGGGATTTGAGCGCCAAGGCGCTTTCCGGATCGTATCGTAATGTTTGACATCGGCTGGCCCGAGCTTCTCATCGTTGCCATCGTGCTCATTGTTGTTGTGGGCCCGAAGGATTTGCCGCGCATGTTGCGGACCTTTGGCAAGACTACAAACAAACTGCGCTCCATGGCCGGTGATTTTCGCCGTCAGTTCGATGACGCGTTGAAGGAAGCCGAACTGGACGATGTCAAATCGATCGTCGACGACGCCCGCAAACTCGATCCGACTGCCGAGATCCGCAAGGAACTCAATCCCATGAAAAAGATGGGTGAGCAGATCAAGTCCGGTCTGGATGAGGCCATCAAGCCGGGAACCAAGGCAGGAATTCCGGCCGGCAAGGCAGCAGACGAGGTCAAGGCGCCAGAAGCACCTGTCAAACTGCCGGACACAAAACCGGAGTTGGAACCAGCGGCGAAAAAGACGGCAAGTGCGGCCAAACCGGCTGCCAAGAAATCCACCTCGCGCAGCAAGACCGCCACCAGCAAACCGGCCGCCAGAAAAACCGCTGCCGGTAAAACTGCCGCCAAGTCTGCCTCCAAGGCTCCTGCCAAGCGCGCCACACGCAAAAGGACGGGGGCGGCAAGTTGAGCGACAAAGAAACCGACGAAATCGAACAGTCCTCTGCCCCGTTGATCGAACATCTGATCGAGTTGCGCAGCCGGTTGATGTGGGCCATTGCCGGTTTTTTCGTCGCATTCCTGGTCTGCTTCTTCTTTGCCAAGCAGATTTTCAATCTGCTGGTCATTCCGTTTACCTGGGCGGTCGGATGGGCAGGTCTCGATGAAAGCAAGATCGAGCTTATTTACACCGCGCCGCAGGAGTTCTTTTTCACTCAGATCAAGATCGGCGCGTTTGGCGGCCTTGTGCTGGCTTTTCCGCTTATTGCGGCCCAGTTATACAAATTCGTTGCACCCGGCCTCTATCGTAACGAACGCATGGCATTCCTGCCGTTTCTGATTGCCTCACCGGTTCTTTTTCTGATCGGCGGTGGACTGGTCTACTTCTTCTTCACACCGATGGTGATGTGGTTTTTCCTGTCGATGCAGCAGGTCGGACCGGATCAGGAAATCCAGATTTCGCTGCTGCCGAAAGTGTCGGAATATCTCGGCTTGATCATGACGCTGATCTTCTCGTTTGGGCTGGTGTTCCAGCTACCCGTGGTAACCACGCTTCTGGCCAGAGTTGGCCTGGTTGGTTCAGAAGGCCTGAAGGACAAGCGAAAATATGCCATTGTGGCAGCTTTCATTGTCGCCGCAGTGCTGACGCCGCCGGACCCGGTCAGCCAGCTTGGCCTCGCTTTGCCGACAATCCTGCTGTACGAGCTTTCGATCTGGACGGCACGCATGGTAGAGAAAAAGCGCGAGGAACAGCTTGCGCAAGCTGACGGGGAAGCTAAAACGGCGCCAGCGTCCGGATCCTCCTGACGCTTTGATTCTGCCACAACGGCATCCGAAGATCTGAACTCTGCCTAAACGGCCCGGACCGGTCCCATGCTCGACACCAAATGGATTCGTGAAAACCCTGAAGCGCTTGACCGCGCGCTGGAAAACAGGGGCGCCGAGCCCGCTTCTTCGACGATAATTGCCCTGGACGAGGAGCGACGGACGCATATCGCCAAGCTGCAGGAGGCGCAGGAGCGCCGAAATTCAGCTTCAAAGGAGATCGGAGCCGCCATGCAGGCCGGCGACAAGGAGCGTGCGGAGAAGCTCAAGGCCGAAGTGGGTGAGATCAAGGAGTTCGTCCAGTCGGGCGAGGACAGGGCGCGAGAGCTCGACAAGGCATTGAATGAAGCCTTGGCCGTGCTGCCCAACATTCCCCACGACGATGTGCCGGTTGGTGCGGATGAAGAGGCCAATATTGAAATTCGCCGTCATGGCGAGAAGAAAGAATTCGATTTCGATCCCAAGGAGCATTTCGAACTCGGCGAAGCGCTGGGACAGATGGATTTTGAAACGGCGGCCAAGATTTCCGGCAGTCGCTTTGCGGTATTGAAGGGTGGGTTGGCGCGGCTGGAACGCGCGCTAGGCCAGTTCATGCTCGACCTGCACACACAGGAGCACGGCTATACCGAAGTGCAGCCGCCATTGCTGGTCAACGACGATGCCGCCTACGGAACGGACAAACTGCCGAAGTTTGGCGACGACCTGTTTCGGACAACCGATGGACGGTGGTTGATTCCAACTGCCGAAGTGCCGCTGACCTATATGGTCGCGGAAGACATCACCGACGCGGCAACATTGCCGAAGCGGGTAACCGCGCTGACCGCGTGCTTCCGTTCGGAAGCCGGGTCGGCCGGCAAGGACACGCGTGGCTATCTTCGACAGCACCAGTTCTACAAGGTCGAACTGGTCTCGATCACCGATCAGGAATCGTCGGCCGATGAACACGAGCGCATGACCCGCTGCGCTGAGACCGTGCTGGAGAAACTGGGCCTGCATTATCGCACGGTGGTTTTGTCTACCGGCGACATGGGCTTCGGTGCGCGCAAAACCTACGATATCGAGGTCTGGCTTCCGGGGCAGGGCGCCTATCGCGAAATCTCGTCCTGCTCGGTTTGCGGCGATTTTCAGGCGCGGCGCATGAATGCGCGCTACCGCCCCGAAGGCGAGAAACAGACAAAATTCGTCCATACGCTTAACGGGTCGGGCGTTGCAATCGGCCGCGCGTTGATAGCGGTGATGGAAAACTATCAAAACGAAGATGGCTCGATCTCCGTGCCGGAAGTGCTTCGCCCCTATCTGGGCGGGTTGGAAACGATAACCGCATAGGGAGCGACAATTGCGCATTTTGCTGACAAATGACGACGGCATCCACGCCGAGGGGCTGGCGGTGCTGGAACGCATGGCGCGGACGCTTTCTGATGACATCTGGATCGTGGCGCCGGAAGCCGACCAGTCCGGCCTTGCCCATTCGCTTTCTCTTTCTGAACCATTGCGGCTGCGCGAAGTGGGCGACAGGCACTTTGCGCTGCGCGGAACACCGACGGATTGCGTCATCATGGCGGCGCGCAAGATCATGCCCGAACCACCGGACCTTGTTTTGTCCGGTGTGAACTCTGGCGCCAACATCGCAGACGACGTGACCTATTCTGGCACCATTGCCGGCGCGATGGAGGGCACGCTGATTGGCTGCAGGTCGATAGCCGTCAGCCAGGCGTACAATTTCGATGGCGAGCGTGTTGTCCCTTGGGAAGTGGCCGAGACACACGGACCGGAATTGTTGAAGAAGTTGATCGGTCTCGATATGCCGTCCGGCATGTTCCTGAATGTGAATTTTCCAAACTGCACGCCAGACGAAGTCGAAGGCGCCGAAGTGGTCGGTCAGGGCAAACTGGTTCACGGACTGTGGATCGATGAACGTGCTGATGGCCGCGGATTTCCGTATTATTGGCTGCGATTCGGCCGTAAACCGGCCGAGTTTGTAAACGGAACCGATCTGACCGCGTTGAAGAACAACAGGATTGCTGTAACCCCGTTGAAACTCGATCTGACAGCCTATGAAGTGATGAAAGACCTCGGAGAGGCTTTGGCATGAATGCAAAGGCTGCCGATCGTGAAGGATTTGCGGCCTTTATTCTGCGCGCGCGCGCTCGCGGAATTTCCAGCGATGCCTTGTTCAAGGCGTTGGAAACGGTGCCGCGGCAGATGTTTGTTTCAGACGATTATGCTGACTTGACCTGGTCCGGCCAATCGCTGCCGATTGCTTGCGGCGAGGACATCGAGGGTGTCGATTTCCAGGCGAAAATATTGAGCTCGCTCGACATCGTCGCTGGTCATAGGGTGTTGGAAATCGGAACGGGCAGTGGATTTACCGCCGCTGTCATGGCCCGGCTTGGTGCCAAGGTCAAATCCGTTGACCGTTACAAATCCCTGACCGAGGCGGCGCAGGAGCGATTTGTCTCGCTGGGGCTGGGTAATGCGGTGGCAGTGCAGATGGATGGATCGCGGAATATGGCGGGCGAGGGTCCATTTGACCGGATCGTTGCGTGGGCTGCGTTTGAAAACCTGCCGCGAAAGTTCGTCGATCTGTTGGCGACCGGGGGTATCATGATCGCGCCGATCGGACCAGGTGACGGTAAGCAGAAGTTGGCCAAGCTGACGAAAATCGGTAGCCGTTTCGAGCGTGAAAACATCGGCGAGACACGGGCGCAGCCGTTGATCAAGGGCGTTGCCGAGGCGCTTTGAAGTGCCGGTGCTTCATCCCGCTCTGAGATTCTGACTTAAATAACCGCAGGTTTAACCGACCGGTAACATTAACGCGCTTTAATCATACCAGTTTTTGTATCGAGTATGTGCGGGTGCAGGTTATGCGTAGCTATATGTCGGGCCGCCGGATCGCAGTTTTAAAACGCGGTACGGCTTTGATCTTATTGGGATCTTTGGCGGCGGGGTGCAGCTCCGATGTCAGCCGTTTCTCCGACACCAGACTGTTCACCAACTCCACTTCCAATCAGCGCGCCATCATTGAGGGCGAGACCGATCAACCCTATCCGGGCGATGTAATTGAGCCTGCTTCCACCGATGGAACCTACACCGGTTCGGTCAATCGCGAGGCTTTGAAGCCGGTCGACCTGACACAAAACAGTGTCGATCGCGGCGAACTCAAGCCGGTGAAGGTGGATAGGACCAGAACCGAGCGCGAAGTTTCTCGAAGCCGTACTGATGCCAATTCCAAGTCCATGCTTGAGCCGGTGGGCACAGTCCGCAATACCGATCCTATCGAAACCGGGGCAGTCAAGCGCACTGTTGAACCGGCTCATGCGAAAGTGGACGAAACCGGCAAGGGCGGTTGGACAGCTACCGGCGGCACGCGCATTACCGTGCGCCGCGGCGAAACCTTGTACAATCTCTCCAAGCGTTTCGGCGTGCCCGTCAAGGCGATCATGAAGGTCAACGGCATCAAGAACGCAAACAGCGTCAAGGCCGGCTCTGAGATTGTCATCCCGACCTATGTCTATTCGCGCAACGCGCCGATTTCGGCGCCGGACAATCATCCCAAGGTTGCCAAGGCCAATTCCGGCCGTGGTGAGAAAACGGACGATACGACCCGGAAAGCGCCGAAACCTGATCCAAAGCCGGACCGCGAGGCTGTGCTGCCTGCCACCGCAAAGACGCGCGATCGCGGCGCTATCACTGCATCCGACGAATCCAGAACTGCCAGCAAGACTGCTGCAAAAGGTGCAACCCATAAAGTTGTCTCAGGCGACACCCTTTATGACATTGCCCGAAAATACGGCACCACCACCGACCGCCTCAAGAAGGCCAACGGCTTGACGAGTGGGCTTATCCGCGTCGGCCAGAAGCTTAAAATACCTGCTGCCGGCGAAACCGTTGTCGCTGAGGCACCGGACGGTATCGACCCGATTGTGACGGGAACGGCTGGTCCTGCGGTCGGCAAGAGCCGTAAAACCAACCGGCTGCCAAAATATACGCCGCCTGTGAAGAAACAGGCCGATGAAGTCATCAAGGAAGCCAAGGCGACGGTAACCGATACGCCGGATGATTCCGGTATTGGCAAGATGCGTTGGCCGGCCCGCGGCCGTGTGATTTCAGCCTACGGCAAGGTTGAAGGCGGGCGAAAAAACGACGGCATCGATATCGCTCTGCCCTCCGGTTCCACGGTGAAAGCGGCCGAGAACGGGGTTGTCATCTATGCTGGCGATGGCCTGAAAGAATTCGGCAACACGGTGCTCGTGCGCCATGAAGATGGCCTCGTCACCGTTTACGGACATGCTTCGTCATTGTCGGTCAAACGCGGGGACAAGGTGAAACGCGGTCAGGAAGTTGCCAGATCCGGCATGAGCGGTTCTGCCGATGTGCCGAAACTGCATTTCGAAGTCCGCGAAAAGTCGGTTCCGGTCAATCCGATGACCTATTTGCAATAATTCTAAGGAAAAAAGCGGGCGTCCTGACCTCCAGCCCGTTGGATTACCCGCCGGTACCGCCGGCGGGTTTTTCATTTGGCCAATAAGGATCTAGTCGCCGAGTTTTTTCCCCAGCCGTCCTGCCAGATCCTGGATGAACTGAAAGGCGACCCGGCCTGAGCGGCTGCCGCGCGTTGTCGACCACTCCAGCGCTTCTGCACGCAACTGTTCGGCATCCATTGCGAGGCCGTAGTGGGACACATAGGCGTCAATCATCTCCAGGTAATCGTCCTGCGAACATTTGTGGAAGCCGAGCCAAAGGCCGAACCGGTCGGAAAGTGACACCTTTTCTTCCACTGCTTCCGACGGATTGATCGCTGTCGAGCGCTCGTTTTCGATCATGTCGCGTGGCAACAGATGGCGCCGGTTCGATGTTGCGTAGAAAATTATGTTGTCCGGCCGGCCCTCGACTCCGCCTTCCAAGGCCGCTTTCAGTGATTTGTAGGATGTATCGTCATGGTCGAACGACAGATCATCGCAAAACAGGATGAACCGGTGTGGAGCGTCGCGAAGCAATGCCATCAGCTTCGGCAAAGAGCTGATATCCTCTCGGTGAATTTCTATTAATATCAATTGATTATCAGATTTACTTGAAGCATTTATCTGTGCGTGAACGGCCTTGATCAGCGACGATTTGCCCATTCCGCGTGCACCCCAGAGCAACACGTTGTTGGCCGAGTACCCGCTGGCGTAGCGGTCGGTGTTGTCGACGAGAATGTCGCGTACCCGATCGACGCCCCGAATAAGCGAAATGTCAATTCGATTGACCTTGTTGACCGGTTCGAGCCTTTCGGTCTCAGGATTCCAGATGAAGCAATCGGCAGCGCCGAAATCCGGTTGACAAGTTGCAGCCGGCGTCATCCGTTCCAATGCATCAGCCAAACGCTGAAGATTTCGATTGATGTCGTTCAATACTTCGTCTGCCATTGCAGTGCGTGTTCCCGGGTCTGTGTTTATCAGGCGGCTTAACATGCCGGTTATCCAGGCGAAAGCGGCCGATTGCAGCACATCGCGAATACCGGTCTAATCTGGTTGCAAAGGCGTCAGGACTGACTATATTCCCGCCAACTTCAAGCCGGTGTTTAGGGTGATGCCGGATAACAGATTTTCCGGGAGAATTTGATGTTTGTTACACCGGCATACGCGCAGGCGGGTGGCGCTGGCGGAGGCGATATTTTTGGGATGCTTCTGCCGTTCGTGCTGATTTTCGTGGTCATGTATTTTCTCATCATCCGCCCGCAGCGCCAGCAGGCGAAAAAGCGTGAGGAGATGCTCGCTGCAGTACGGCGTGGCGATACGGTTGTCACCGGCGGTGGCCTGGTCGGAAAGGTGACAAAGGTCACGAACGATCACGAACTGGAAGTCGACCTTGGCGGTGGGACAAAGGTGACGGCGGTTCGCAGCATGCTCGCCGACGTGCGGGTCAAAGGTGAGCCGGTAGCCAATCAAAATTCGCCCAAGAGCAAGAAATAACCGCATTTCGGGTATCCCGTAACGCGCCAACCGACACGAGCAATATTCACTGATGCTTTATTTTTCGCGCTGGAAGACAGTTCTGATCTGGTTGTCGGTGGTACTGGCATTTCTCTACGCTTCACCGAACGTTTTGCCGCCATCAACATTTGCTTCATTGCCGAACTGGGCGCCCCAAAATCCGCTCACGCTGGGGCTCGACCTGCAGGGCGGTTCTCACATTCTGCTCAGGCTCGAGCGTGATGACCTCATCGTCGATCGGATTAAAACGACGCGGGATGATGTTCGCCGACTGCTGCGCGAAGCACGGATAGGTTACACAGGCCTGTCTGGCTCCGGTCGCATCGTCCAGGTTCGCATTCGCAACCCGGCAGATATCGAGGAAGCCAGGACAACACTGCAGCCACTGCTGGAACCTGTGCAGGCGGGCCTTTTTGGCGGCGGTGTAATCAACGAGCTTGATTTCGAGGAGCCGGAACCCGGGCTGTTCCGCTATACGCTGACCAACGCGGGTATTACTTACCGTGTTTCATCGGCGTTGACCCAATCGATCGAAGTAGTCAGCCGCCGTGTCAATGAGTTGGGAACAACCGAACCGGTCATCCAGCGTCAGGGCACCGACCGCATCCTGGTACAGGTGCCGGGACTCGGCGATCCGCAACGCTTGAAGGATCTTCTGGGGCAGACCGCGCATCTGACTTTCCAGATGGTTGACCAGTCCGTTCCGGTTCAGGAAGCCATTGAGGGCCGTCCGCCAGCTGGCACATCCGTCATGTATTCCACCGACGATCCGCCGATCCCTTATCTGATCGAGGACCGGGTCATCGTATCGGGTGAAAACCTGACGGATGCGCAGGCCTCATTCGATCAGCGTACCAATGAACCGATTGTCACATTCCGCTTCGATACCAAGGGCGCCCAGCGCTTCGGTCAGGCGACACAGCAAAATGTTGGCCGCCTGTTTGCGATCATTCTTGACGGGCAGGTGATTTCGGCGCCGCAAATCCGGGAGCCAATCCTTGGTGGATCGGGCCAGATTTCCGGCAATTTCACCGTTCAAAGCGCCAATGATTTGGCGGTTTTGCTGCGCGCAGGCGCGCTGCCCGCGACCCTGACGATCATTGAGGAACGCACGGTCGGTCCAGGACTGGGTGCAGACTCGATCCGCGCCGGCGAGATAGCCGGTATCATTGGTTCGATTCTCGTACTTGCGTTCATGCTCGTTGCCTACGGCTTCCTGGGCATCATCGCCAATATCGCACTGGTGGTGAACGTCACCATCATTATCGCCGTCCTCTCAGCGTTGGGCGCGACACTGACACTCCCGGGCATCGCCGGCATCGTGTTGACGGTCGGCATGGCGGTCGACTCCAATGTGCTGATATATGAGCGCATTCGCGAGGAACGGCGGGGAGGGCGCTCGATGATCCAGGCGATTGACGCCGGTTTCTCACGCGCCATGACGACAATTGTCGACGCCAACGTCACCACGTTGATCGCAGCGGTTATCCTGTTCTATCTCGGCACCGGTCCGGTAAAGGGTTTTGCGGTAACGCTCGCAATCGGCATCGGTTCGACCCTGTTTACCGCATTCACACTGACCCGTTGGATGATCGCCGAATGGGTCAGGCGCCAGCGGCCCAAGGAGCTGCCGAAGGCGCCTGTCACCATTGTGCCACCTGATACCAAAATCCCGTTTATGTGGTTGCGGAAAATCACCTTCACCGGCTCGGCCATCACTCTCATCGCCTCACTGGCGCTGTTTGCAACGATCAACATGAACTACGGCATCGACTTCAAGGGAGGTACCCTGATCGAGGTCCAAACCAGACAGGGCGAACCGGCCGACATCGGCTCGATCCGCTCCCGCCTCGGCGACCTCAATCTCGGCGATGTGCAAGTGCAGGAATTTGGCACGGCGAGCGATGTGCTCATCCGTGTCGAAGCGCAGGGCGGTGGCGAAAACGCCGAACAGAGCGTCGTCGCCAAGGTTCGTGGTGAATTGGAAGCAGATTATGACATCCGCCGTGTCGAATCCGTCGGTCCGACTGTTTCAGGAGAACTGGCGCGTGCCGGTACGATTGGCGTTCTCGTTTCACTGTTTGCCATCCTGATCTACATCTGGATCCGGTTTGAGTGGCAGTTCGCAATCGGCGCAATTGCCGCTACTACTCACGATGTCATACTGACTATCGGGTTCTTTGTGGTGACAGGAATCGAGTTCAACCTGTCGTCCATTGCCGCCATTTTGACCATTGTTGGCTACTCGCTGAACGATACTGTGGTGGTTTACGACCGCGTGCGCGAAAATTTGCGGCGGTTCAAGAAACTGTCTTTGCCGGCACTGCTTGATTTGTCGATGAACCAGATGCTGTCACGAACGGTCCTGACCTCGCTTACGACTGTTTTGGCGCTTGCCGCGCTGTACATCTTTGGTGGCGAGGTCATCCGGTCATTTACCGCCGCCATGATTTTCGGTGTCGTCATCGGCACATTCTCGTCAATCTTCATCGCAGCGCCGCTGCTGATCTTGTTCAAGCTTCGCCCCGGCAAGGTTTTTGCCGACGAGAAGGACGAAGGTGGTGATATTGGCGGTGAACCGGCAGCGACATAGGTCCGGTTTTGCCCATGCCGAAGGGCATTGAGATACGCGAGGCCCATTTTCCGGGCCGCGCGCCAATTGACGCCTATGGAGATGGTGGGTTCCGTTTCGCCGAAATGTCGCATCGCGGTTGTCTGCTTTGCCTGCCTTCCGGCGTTCATGGCTGGGAGCCGAAAGACCCGGAAAATCTTTCTTCCGACGATTTCTCTCTTGTGATTGAACAGGCCCCAGACATTGAAATCCTGCTGGTTGGCTGCGGTTTTGATCTGAGACCGCTCGATGAGCGCTTGCGACGCCAATTGCGCGATCACGGAATATCAGCTGATCCGATGTCGACCGGCGCCGCAGTTCGCACATTCAACGTCCTGCTGGCAGAATCGCGAGCGGTAGCTGCAGCGCTTATCGCGGTCGATTGATCATCGCCATGGAACCGGCAACCGACATCGTCAGGAAGCATGACCGGCTTCGATTTACATCAACGCTCTACGCACCGAAAGAAAAGCGTCCCGCGCTTCTGGCCCTTTATGCCTTCAATGTGGAAATTGCCCGCATCCGGGATCTCGTCAACGAACCGATGGCTGGCGAAATGCGGCTGCAATGGTGGCGCGACGCTCTGTCGGCAGGTGATGGCGAAACGGCTACGGGCCATATGCTGGCAGACGAGTTGAGGCAGGTGATCACCCTTTACAATTTGCCATTGGCCGCTTTCGACAATCTGCTTGAGGCGCGCAGAATAGACCTCTACAGCGATCCGCTGCCGTCGCGAAACGATCTCGAAGGCTATTGCGGAGACACGGGCGGCGGGCTGGTGCAATTGTCCAACCTGATCCTCGATCCGGAGGCTGCCAGCGCGGCAGGAGAAGCAGCCGGACATGCCGGTTGCGCGCTTGCCATTTCAGGCATTCTCTCGCTGCTACCGGTCAACCGCCTGCGCGGACAATGCTTTTATACCGGATGATATTTTGCGGTCGGCTGGTGCTTCTATGGAGGATCTGACGGCCACTGAACCCGGAGCGGCGGCTTCGCGTGTGTTGGCGGCCATGATCGCGCTCGGCCGAGATCATGTTTCCAAGTTTGAGGAACTGGCCGTCCGTCTGCCGCCATCGCTGCGCCCGGCTTTCCTGCCCGCCGCAACGGCCAATTCATGGTTGGATGCGTTGGAGCGGGCAGGTGATGATGTGTTGCAGCGCCCGGTTTTCCTCTCGCCACTGCGCCAGTCGGCAATCGCTTTGCGAAGAGCAACGTTCGGCTGGCGTTGACGAAACGACGGTTGGCCTGAATAAAACATCGCAAAAGACGAGGAGTTACCATGTCCTTGATGATATTAGCAGTTCTGGTGGTAATCGGCGTTGGCGGCGTCGTACTGGCAATCCATCTTGCCGGCGGAACGGTCACCGTCGTGCTTGAATCCGAAAATGATGCGATCAGGCGGTTTGCCGACGATTTTCCGGATGCTGAGGTCCGCCAGACGATCATTTCAAGCAATAAACAAACGGCGATCCTTGCGCTTGGCGACGGAAGCGCTGGTGTGGTTCACGCTATCGGCGACCGATTTCTCACCCGGCATATGGGAGAAGTGGGTCCATACATGGCACAGCCGGAAGGCGACGCCATTTTGTCGCTGCAACTTGATGACATAAGCTGGCGTGGAGCACAGATCGAGTTTGAGTCGCAACCCGACAGGGATGCCGCGCTCGAAGTTTTGAAGCCGGCCGGAGAAAACCAACGTGGATGAACTGGCGTTTCCAAATGTAACGGAACTGGCAATTCCGTTTTTTGTCGGCGCTATCCTGCTCGAATTGTTCCTGGTCCGCACCGGCCGCGCAAAGGGCGAATTTGAAACCCGCGATTCACTGACGTCATTGATGATGGGTGTGGGCAATGTCGTCGCCGGGCTGCTGCTTGGGTTTATTTCGTTCACGATCCTGATGTGGGTTTGGCAGTTTCGCTTGTTCGATCTGGGTATTTCCTGGTGGGTCGGCATCGCCGCCTTCCTGATCGATGATCTGCGTTACTACTGGTATCACCGCATTGCCCACACGGTGCGCTGGGTCTGGGCAGAACACGTCAATCACCATTCTTCGCAGCATTACAATTTGTCGACAGCGCTCAGGCAAAGCTGGACCGGGCATTTGACGGGTATGGTGATTTTGCAAACGCCGCTGGTTCTGGCAGGCGTACACCCGGCGTTCATCGCTTTTGTCTACGGGTTTAACCTGCTCTATCAGTTCTGGATCCACACCGAGACAATCGGAAAGATGTGGCGGCCCATTGAACTGGTGATGAACACGCCCTCGCATCACCGGGTTCATCACGCCACCAACCCGCGGTATCTCGACGCCAATTTTGCCGGTACCCTGATCATATGGGACCGGATATTCGGGACGTTCGTCGAGGAACTGGAGACCGACAAACCGCGCTACGGCATCGTCCATAACCTGGGTACTTTCAATCCGGTCAAAGTAGCCTTTCATGAGTGGATCGGCCTGTTCCGGGATGCTTTCTCACCCGGACTGACTCTGAAACAGCGGCTTTGCTACATGTTCATGCCGCCAGGCTGGAGCCATGACGGAAGCCGCAAGGGATCAGCGGAATTGAAAGAAGATTATGTCCGGCTCAATCCCGATCAGGCCGGAATGCCGGGATTGCCCGGTAAAGTTCCGGATGCGCTCTAGATGACCGATACTCAAACAGAAAAAGCCGGCGGTTGGAAAGCCGTAATCGCTGAAATGTTCGAAGGTGCTCGTGAAGCGGTATTCCGCTTTCCGGCCACCGCTTTCTTTCTGTTCATTCTCGCGGCTGACACCAATCTGAACATCGCCGATGTTTTTTGGGTTTTTGATATTGGCTGGCATCTTTCGCTCAGCATTCTGGCCGCAGTTATGGCATCCCTGGCGGCGACACTGTGGTGCGAGGCACATGGTAAGTCATTCGGCTTGTCGGTGGTGATTTCGGCCGCATGCGCAATACTCGCCGGGGTGGTGATCTGGTACGCCGATCAAACGCGGGCCTGGGAATTCGTCATCCTTCCGGCCCTGGCCGGCCTGATAGTCATTGCGCCTTATCTATGGCGCGGTTCGTCCGGCACTTTCTGGCTTTTTGCGGCCCGGCTTGCATTCGCGGTTTTGCTCGGCGGCCTGGCGTTGCTGTTGGGTGCCGGCGGTGTATCGGCGATATTTGCCAGCCTGCAATTTCTTTTCGGAGTGGATATTCCGGAGGAGTATTATCTCTACCTGTGGTCAACGGTCGGGCTGTTTCTGGCGCCCCTGTTCGGTCTCGGCAGGTTGCCGCATCGGTTCAACGAACAGGTTGTTGCCGACAGCCGCCAGTACATGTCGCTTGGGATGCGCGCCCTCGGTGATTTTGTCGCCGCACCTTTGCTGGTGATCTATGCGCTGATCCTGCATGCCTACGCCGCCAAGGTGCTTATGACCGGCGAGGTGCCGAAAAACCAGATCGGTTGGCTGGTGCTTGGCTACGGATTCTGTGTATTCGGTTCGCTGTTGTTGACTGCGCCGTTCTGGTCGGTGGCACGGGCGCCGATGCGGCTGCTGCTCAAGATCTGGCCGTTCGTCATGCCGGTTCCGTTGGCGCTGTTGTTTTACGCAGCGTCGCTGCGCATCAGTCAGTATGGCGTTACGCCGGAACGTTATTTGCTCATGCTCTACGGATCGGTGGCGACGTTGATCGTGCTGGCGCAACTGGCAAAACCGTTGCGTGGCGATATCAGGCTGATCGTTGCGCTGCCGGTTCTGGCGCTGTGTATCGCAAGCTTTGGTCCGCAGGGCGTGATCGGCGCATCCGTAACCAGCCAGGTTCAGCGCTTTCAGCAGTTGATCGCCAGCCAACCCATCGACCGTCAAACCGAGGCCGAAGCAGTTTCCGCCCTGCGTTTTCTTGCCCGGTACAATGGTCTAGTGCGTGTCAAACCCGATGATCTGGTTCTGGAGGAGCGCAAACGATGGCGCCGCCGCTACGACCACGAAAACCTGAAACGTGTCGCTGAAGCCTACGGGCTTGATCCTGACATCTATTCAGACCGCAACGCCAATCTGGCTTTCAATCGTCATTTTCCGCAGGATAGAGCAACTTATATTACCGGTTTCGATCTCATCCACCCTCAGGTGCATCTACTCAAAAATCGATCCGAGAATATCAAACGCATCATCAAGTTGCCGGGCGGCAATATGGAGCTGTCACTGAATAACAATGTCATCATCACCAAGTGGCGCACGCAGGCAAATTCATTTGAAATTCCGGATGATCTTGTTCTCTATCTGGCCGATGCGCCGACCCATCTGCCGTTATCCTTAGATTTGCAATCCGGCGAAAAGAAGATTCGCTTGATTGTGTCGAGCCTCAATGGCGTGCGGCTGCCGGAACCAAACATCAACTACATGACGGCAACATTGCTCTTGAGATCAGCGGATTGGCCCTGACCAAAATCAGCCGAACTTCAGTAAGTCGGCGAATTCGGCCTCTTTCTTTGCCATTTTGGCCTGGATGGCTTTCATCAGGTCCTCTGGCCGCAACATGCCACCATTCCAGGTAGCGATGTAGTCGAGCCCGTCGGCAACCGAGTGGTCGCGCGCGTAGGCCAGATTGCGTTTGATCCCGGTGATTGCCAGCGGTGATTTGCGCGCAATTTCATCCGCCAATTCCATGGCGCGGCCGCCGACGCTCCCGGCATCGTTGACCACTTCACTTATGAGCCCCATCGCCTTGGCTTCTTCAGCCATGAAACGCCGTCCGGTATAGGCCAGTTCGGCTGCTACGGCAGGAGCGATCAGCTTTGGTAGTCGCTGCAGCGTGCCAACGTCAGCAGCCATGCCGATATGGATTTCCTCAATGGCGAAAAAGGCATCTGCCGACGCGATCCGCATGTCGCAGGCGGTGATCATGTCGATTGCCCCGCCAATACATGCGCCGTGGATGGCTGCAATCACTGGAAACCGTGCCCGCTCAATCGCATTGAAGGTGTCCTGCAGGCGCATCACTGTTTCCCGCAATGCCAATGCTGCCCGGCCGGGTTCTTTTGACATCTGTTCCATGATGCCGTTGAAGGCGGACAGGTCCATGCCGCCGGAAAAATGTTTTCCAGCGCCCGAGATGACCGCGCAACGCAGCGTCTCATCCTGGCCGAGCTCGTCGAGTATTCGTGGCAGGTCGGCCCAGAAGTCCGGTGTCATGCCATTGGCCTTTTCCGGCCGGTTCATGATCAGATGGGCTATCGCGCCGTCCCGTTCGATCTGAAAGAATGTCGAATCGATTGTGGTCATTGATACTCCTAATTTGCCCGAGATGGCTCAGGTCCCGATTTAGGGAACTGGAATCTTTGCGCCGGGCTCGGGTACATTGTCCTGAATGATTATATTGTGTGGGGTCACAGTTTTGATGCGCCAGGGAAAACTCGACTCCGCGTCGACCCAATATTCGCCCTTCATAGCCATGCCGTTGTTATAGAGCTCGTATTCCAGCGTGAAATGGTGCACCTGCTTGCCATCGAGCTCAACATCGTATTCGCAGCTGATATTGGTTGCTTTCTCAGCCTGGCTCTTCAAGCCGTCCAGAAATTCCTGCTGCGCTTCTTCCGTTGTTTCGCTCAGTAATTTCCAAGTCTTGCCCTGATCGGTTGTTGTGAAGAATTTGTTGCCAATCCAAAGGCTAACCGGCGTGCCATTTTCGTCCATGGCCATGCCGTGATTGTCCGGCGTGGTCAGAGCCATCGATTTGATCGTGTTGTCTCCCATGATCGTGGCAATGTGCTGCCGCATTGCGACAGGATGCCTGACGTCCATCATGGCCGCGCGCGCATCGGATTCACAATCGGCCAATGCTAACTGATTTGAGAGAATTATTGTTGGTAGAGACACCGCCAATGTCAGATTGAAACGGTACAGTTTTGAACCCATCAAATTTCTTCACCTTCTTTGCTTTCCTGCGTTGAAACACGGCAGTCCTGAAAGTTTACTCAGCGGTTATCTGCTCCAAACCCAACCATCGACGGCAATCAACTAAGGCGCGTGCGGTGACGGCGCGTTTCTTGGCGATTGCCTTGTCCTTGCCGCGGAATCGTTTTTGGCCCTCGGGCTTTTTGATCGCACCTTCCGGTAACGGCGGGAACAGGCCGAAATTGACATTCATCGGCTGAAACGAGCGTTTTCCCGGTTCGTCATCATAGCTCAAATGCCCTCCGGTAATATGGTGGAGTAGCGCACCGAACGCAGTCGTCTCTGGCGGAAGCGGAAGCCCGTGTCCCAACCGCTTGGCAGCCGCAAAACGGCCCGTTAGAAGCCCTATGGCAGCACTCTCGACATAGCCTTCACAGCCGGTGATTTGACCAGCAAAACGCAGTCCGGGGCGCGAATTGAGCTGCAGCGACTGATCCAGCAGGGCAGGCGAATTGATATAGGTGTTGCGGTGCAGGCCGCCGAGGCGGGCAAATTCAGCATTTTCCAGTCCGGGAATGGTGCGGAAAATACGCACTTGTTCGCCATGTTTCAGTTTCGTCTGGAAGCCGACCATGTTGTACAGCGTGCCAAGCGCATTGTCCTGACGCAATTGCACGACTGCATAGGACTTTTCATCGGGATTGTGGGCGTTGGTCAGCCCCATCGGCTTCATGGGTCCGTGGCGTAAAGTTTCCGATCCGCGCTCAGCCATCACCTCAATCGGCAGGCAGCCGTCGAAATAAGGCGTGCCTTCCCATTCCTTGAACTCGGTCTTGCCACCGTCAAGAAGCGCGGAGATGAACGACTCATACTGTTCCTTGTCCATCGGGCAGTTGATGTAGTCCTTTCCCGTGCCGCCTGGGCCGACCTTGTCGTAGCGGGACTGAAACCAGGCTTTTCCCATGTCGATCGTGTCGAAATGGATGATCGGAGCAATAGCATCGAAAAAGGCAAGCGCATCCGCGCCGGTTTCCGTGGCGATCGCTTCTGCAAGCGATGGAGCCGTCAGCGGGCCGGTGGCGATGATTGTCTGGTCCCAATCATCTGGCGGAAGGCCCGGCACTTCTTCGCGGCGAATCTCGATTAGCGGATGTGCCTCCAGCCTGGCCGTGACTTCATCGGAAAATCCATCACGGTCCACCGCCAGTGCACCACCGGCCGGAACCTGGTTTGCATCGCCCGATGCCATGATGAGCGAACCGGCAAGCCGCATTTCAGCGTGAAGCAGTCCGACCGCATTGGTTTCAGCGTCATCGGAGCGGAACGAATTCGAACACACAAGTTCCGCCAAACCATCGGTCTTGTGCGCGTCGGTTCCTCGAACCGGCCGCATCTCATGCAAAATAACGGGCACACCCGCATTTGCGATCTGCCAGGCGGCTTCCGATCCGGCCAGGCCGCCGCCGATAACGTGAACAGGTTTCATATTCATGGCTGGGACATACGCCCGCAGGCTGTCGAAATCAATTTTGATGATTGTGTGGACTGAGCCGTTCTTCACGCAAATGTGTTGCCCAAAAGTCATAGAATCGAAAGTCACACTTGGTTAGTGTCGCCGCCATGAGAAACGGGCTTGGAAAGATCGGTGTTGCGCTGGCAAGCGCCTCGCTGCTGGCGGGGTGCACGTCAATTTCGTCCAACTATTCAGGCGAAATAACCGAAACGAAGTCAACGCGGATTTTTGTGTGCCACGGTTTCGACTGCTCCTACAAAACCAAATATTCGGTGACCCCTGAAGATTTGAGCAGGTTTGCAGAGATCATGTCCTCTGGTGCCGAGTCGGCTAAGGCCGAGCGCAAGGCGATTGTGGCTGCAAACATGTACTACGAAGAACGTGCAGCACTGGCCATTGGCATCCGCGACAAGGCAAAATCCCATATTGGCCAGTCCCGTGAAAAGGGCCAGATGGATTGCATCGACGAATCAACCAACACGCGCTCAATGTTGCTGTTTCTCGAAGAGAATGGCTGGCTGAAATATCACAAGACGCAGTGGAATGTTTCGCGTGGTGTATTGCTCGATGGCCGCTATTTTCATTCCACTGCGGTCATCAAGGAGAACGCAAACGGGAAAAAATGGGCGGTCGACAGCTGGTTCGAACCCACCGGCGTCGCTCCCGATATCGTACCGCTATCCTATTGGAAAACCCGCGGCATTTTCGGCCAGCGATGAATCGGGTGTTTCAGTTTTTGGCCTGTGCTTGGCTGAATTCTCTGACCAACAATGAGTAAGAATATCCAAATCCGCGCCAGCGGGTCAGCAGACCTATCGGCAATTGAGAATCTGTATGGACTTGCTTTTCCCGATGAGGATCTGATTCCATTGGTCAGGGACTTGCTTGTTGACCGGCAGGATGTTGTTTCACTTGTTGCGGTGTCAGACAGCGAATTGGTCGCCCACATTGCCTTTACCGTTTGCTCATTGGGAACGCTGCCAAACGGGGCTGCGCTGTTGGCTCCGCTTGCGGTGACGCAATTGTTGCACGGTCAGGGTATCGGAACGCAATTGGTGAAAGCCGGCTTGCAGAAATTGGAAGCGTCACAAATGGCGATGGTGCTGGTTCTTGGTGATCCAGCCTACTACGGCCGTTTTGGTTTTACGCAGGAAAACGACGTCCTGCCGCCCTATGAACTTCCAGAAGAATGGGCCAGTGCCTGGCAATCTATCCATCTGAAGGAAGAGGATTTGGCAGCAGGCCAAAAGCTTCTCGTACCGGAGCCATGGCTTAAAAAAGCCCTTTGGGCGCCCTGAGTGGGCTTTATCCGGGGGCGAGGTTACCGCTCTTCTTTCTTCGTTCACTACCCAAAGAAAAACGCCACTGCCGGGGGAGGAGGATCCGGCAGCGGCGCTTTTTGTGGTCCGGCGAAGGGGAGGAGGATCTTGCCGGACGTATTCGTCAGGGTTAGGGAGGAGGAAAAACCCCGGCGAAACTCTATATGTTACCTGGTACGGCGTGCGACGTAAGGAATGTCGCCACGGACGATGCCCAGATCATTCAATTCACGGTTCGACAAACGGCTCAGTTCGTTAACGGTGTCGCGGTAACGGCGCCAGTTGCGGTAGTTGCGGATCAGGTTCATGGTCTCACCTCATAATGTCAGGCGGTTTGTGACCGCGTGTGTTGTTCGATGACTGGAAGATAGGAGCGTCCATCGCAGTTGTGGAGTGATATTGTTGCATGGCACCATTGCAATTTGTGCAATGCACCATGGCGATGGGTTGGCGACATTGCGGTCACAGGCTTGTTTTTGCCGCAATTTGCGTCGGGAATGACCGGTTGAAGCAAAAAAAGGCCCAAATCCAAGGCATTTTTCCTTTGATCGCATCAGGTCAGGTGATATAGAACCGGCGCTTTCGGGGCGATTGGCCTCAGACGCGGGTATGGTGAAATTGGTAGACACGCCAGATTTAGGTTCTGGTGCCGCAAGGCGTGGGAGTTCAAGTCTCTCTACCCGCACCAAAGGGCCTTCCCCGGCTACAGATTTTCGGACGACAGGGCAGAACGCCTGCCGGTTGTCCGTTTGCAACGGACAAGGATTGCGAAATGCAGGTTACTGAGACGCTCAATGAAGGGCTGAAGCGCGAGATCAAGGTGGTCGTACCGGCCGGCGACATGGAAGCCAAGCTGATGGAGAAGCTGACCGATGCCAAGGACAAGGTCCGCCTCAACGGTTTTCGCCAGGGTAAAGTGCCGGTGCAACATTTGCGCAAAATCTACGGCAAGTCGTTCATGGCCGAGGTGGTCAATGAATTGCTGAGCGAATCCACCCGTAACGTGCTCAACGAGCGTGGCGAAAAAGCCGCCTTGCAGCCCGACATAAACATGACCGAGGACGAGGCGGAAGCCGAGAAGGTTCTCGCCGGTCAGGCGGATTTCGAATTTTCACTGGCCTATGAAGTGGTGCCCGCATTCGAGATCAAGGATTTCAGCAAGATCAAGGTCACCCGTCAGGTGCTCGATGTTCCCGCCGACGAAATCGACGAGCAGATGCAGCGAGTGGCCGAATCGGCCCGTCCGTATGACACCAAGAAGGGCAAAGCCGAATCCGGCGATCGGGTTACGATGAATTTCGTCGGCAAAGTCGATGGTGAGCCGTTTGAGGGCGGTGCGGGAGAAGACCAGAATCTCGTGCTTGGCTCGGGTCAGTTCATTCCCGGATTCGAGGATCAGTTGATCGGCACCAAGGCCGGCGACGAGACCCAGGTCAAGGTAACGTTCCCTGCAGATTACGGCGCGGCGCATCTGGCGGGCAAGGACGCCGTATTCGATGTCACCGTCAACGATGTCGCCAAGCCCGGCAAACTGGAAATCAACGACGAAGTGGCCAAGCAGCTCGGCATCGAGTCTGCCGAGCGCCTGCGCGAGATCGTGCAGGGTCAGATTGAGAGCCAATACGGCGCCCTGACGCGCCAAAAGGTCAAGCGCGAGCTCCTCGATGCACTCGATGATGAGTACAAATTCGAGGCGCCGTCGAAACTGGTTGAAGCCGAGTTTGCCAACATCTGGAACCAGGTCGAGCGCGATCTGGAGCGCGAAAGCAAGACCTTCGAGGATGAGGACACAACAGAAGAAGAGGCCAGGGAAGAATATCAGCGCCTCGCAGAACGCCGTGTCCGCCTGGGTCTTGTTCTGTCGAAGATCGGCGAAGAGGCCGAAGTACAGATTAGCGACGAGGAAATGCAGCGCGCCCTTATGGAAACCGTGCGCCAGTATCCGGGTCAGGAGCAGCAGGTCTACGACCACTACCGCAACAACCCCGAAGCGATGGCCGATTTCCGCGCACCATTGTTCGAAGAGAAGGTTGTCGATCACCTGCTCAACGAGGTCAGCGTCACGGACAAGAAGGTGACCAGGGAAGAACTGCTCGCCGACGACGACGAAGACGAAAAGCCGACCAAGAAGAAGGCAGCACCGAAGAAGAAGGCAGCTGCCAAGAAGGAGCCCGCTGAAAAGAAAGCACCGGCAAAGAAAAAGGCGCCGGCAAAGAAAGCGGCCGCCAAGAAAGAATAGCTGAAACTGGATATACGGTGACGCAAAGGCCGCCCACAAGGCGGCCTTTTTCTTTAGAAGTCCGGGGCAACGATTCCTTTTGCAGCAGGAAATTGTCCGCGATCATCGATGCCCGGCTTGCAACATTTCCCAGTATCTAGGTACGGCATTTTCCGAGTGACCTGCTCGCCATGCAAAGTACAAGCCTTGGTTCATAATCGGTCCCTTTCGAGGGCCCTAAATTGCATATAGAATGAACTTTGGGAGTTGATTGTAGATTCTGGCGACAAATCGCCTTCTTGAGTTCCGTAAGGCAGAGGGTGAAAAAAGTGATGACTTTCAGTTCGATAGCCGAAGGCAGCAATTTATCAGATGTTCTGAAAGCCTTTCCTGCAAACTCCGAAAGACTTCTGCTGCTGGCGGAAGGGGTCATGGGTGGACCAGGTGAACTGTCCAGAGGCGAGCGAGAGGCGATCGCCGCAATGGTCTCCAAATTGAATGACACCGGTTACTGTGTTTTCTATCATACGCTATTTTCAGAAGTGTTCTCAGGCCCGGTCGAGGTTACGGTTCGCAAGCTCGATCCGTTGATGACCTATGCCCGGAGTTTGTGCCAGGGAACAGAGGAAGAGCTTGCCGCGGCTTTTCAAAAAGCGTTGGACGCAGGGTGGAACGAACAGGCCATATACGAAGTGGTCGAAGTATGTGGCCTGTTCAACTACATCAATGGCATCGCCCGCGCCGCTCACCTGAAGAGACCACAATCCCGACCCAACCCACTACCCACATCTGACGATCTTCGCGGTTCCTACAAAACGATGGCTGAGGGAATCAGTCAGAAATAGCCGCTGACCGCGATAGGTTCCGGGCGGCTATCCTGGAAAATGTGAAAGTCCGGACCCCGAAATTTCAAAGGTCTTCGATCAGTACGGCACTTTTGATCGAGCCAGACGGGAAGACTACACCAACTGCAGACCCTTCAGGCTTGAATGGCCTTCCTTGCCGATGATGATGTGGTCATGCACTGAAATGCCGAGTGGTTTTGCGGTTTCGATGATCGTTTTGGTCATTTCGACATCGGCTCGCGACGGTGTCGGGTCTCCTGACGGGTGATTGTGCACCAAAATGATTGCGGTTGCAGACAGTTCCAGCGCCCGTCGTGCAACTTCGCGCGGATAGACTGGCGTGTGATCGACGGTGCCGGTCTGTTGAACCTCATCGGCTATGAGCGCATTCTTTTTGTCCAGGAACAGAATACGGAACTGTTCGCGCGTTTCGAATGCCATTGAAGTGCGGCAGTAGTCGAGGACCTGGCTCCAGGAAGACAAAACCTCTTTGCCCCGCAGTTCGCTTTTCACCATACGGCTTGCTGCGGCGGCATAGAGTTTCAGGTCAAAAGCAACCGCCGCGCCGACGCCCTTGATCTCGCATAGCAAGTGTTCAGGGGCGCCGAGGACTTCCGCAAGCGAACCGAATTTGGCCAGCAGGGCTTTGGCGACCGGCTTGGTATCCGATCTTGGAATTGCCCGGTAAAGCATGATTTCAAGCAATTCGTAATCGACGAGCGAATCAGGACCATTTTCGCGGACCCGCGCCCGCAACCGCTCACGATGCCCCAAATAGTGGGGCCGGTCGTCCTTTGGAGCCATTTGCTGATCGGCCGGGCCAGCGGATTGGCGTTCACCAAAGAAACCGCGCTCGTCGGCGCGATCAGTCTCGTTCGGCATTGAATATGGTCACTCGCTCTGCCGCCCCGGCGGAGCCACACTACGACGGCAGACCGGGCCGGTCGAGACCTGCTTTGGAGAAAGTGAACACTTCACAGCCATCAGCGGTAACGCCGACTGAGTGCTCGTATTGCGCCGACAAGGAGCGGTCGCGGGTGACCGCGGTCCAGCCATCCGACAGGATTTTCACATGCGGCCGGCCCAGATTGATCATTGGCTCGATGGTAAAGATCATGCCTTCGCGCATTTCGACGCCCTCGTTCGGGCTGCCGTAGTGCAGGATGTTCGGCGCATCATGAAACAGCTTGCCGACGCCGTGCCCGCAGAAGTCACGCACTACTGAACAACGCTGGCTCTCAGCATAAGACTGGATCGCAGCGCCGATCGCTCCGGTTTTTGATCCGGGTTTGACCGCTTCAACGCCGCGCATCAGGCATTCATGGGTCACCTCCAGCAACCGTTCTGCTGCCCGCTTGATGCGGCCGACCGGATACATGCGGCTGGAATCGCCGTGCCAGCCATCAAGTATGTAGGTCACGTCGATATTGACGACATCGCCTTCACGAAGCGGCTTGTCATCGGGTATTCCATGACAGACGACGTGATTGATCGATGTGCATGATGACTTTGTATATCCGCGGTAGTTCAGTGTCGCAGGCACCACATTGTGGTCCATGCCATATCCAAACACGAACCGGTCGATCTCAGCAGTGGTGGTGCCAGGTTTGACGATTGCCGCCAATTCATCAAGGCATGCCGATGTGATCGCGCATGCCTTTCGCATGCCGTCAAAATCTTCCCGTGTATAAAGCCGGATCTGGCCGGTATTCTTCAATGGCGCAGTTGCGGCTTCCTGATAGGTGACCAAGGTCGCAATTCCTCGTTAGATTTCGAACGGTATAACACATTCCGGCGTAATCGCCTCTGCCCTGATTTGGCACCGAACAGCGAAAGCTTCAACCCCGGCACTGCGCGCCTCGTCAAACGCTTTGCAATAATTCGGGTCCAGGTCATCGCAAAGCCTGAAACGGTCGCAATCTGCCCGCTGTATCAGATAGATCATGATCGCACGATGGCCGGCACGAACCATATTTGCCAGTTCGTGCAGATGTTTGGCGCCCCGGGCGGTCACTGTATCGGGAAACTCGGCCAACCGTTGGTGACGACGCATGTGAACATTCTTGACCTCGACATAGGCATCGGGGCGTTCCGGGCAGGAAAGGAGGATATCGATACGCGAATTCTCGCCGTATCGCTGCTCCCGCTTCCGTACCGGATAGGTGGCCAGGTCATCTATCAGACCGGTAGAAATTGCCTCTTCTGTCAGCTTGTTCGGCAGGCCCGTGTTCACACCGACCAGCGTATTGTCAGCTTCGACAATCTCCAGCCGGTGAGCGTATTTTCGTTTCGGATCGTCGGAATGCGACAGCCAGACTCGCGAATTGGGAGCGGTCAGGCCCATCATCGATCCTGTGTTCGGCACAGAAACCGTGATTTCACGCCCGTCTTCCAGTGTGACATCGGCTAGAAATCGCTTGTAGCGCCGGATCAACCGTGCGGGACGCAGTGGTGGGTCGAAATACATGATAGTCGTGTAGGCGCACCTCCGGGCCACCGCAACCGGCATACTGACGTCACGTCACCGTTTTCACAGCGCTCCCAATCGTTTATTGACGTCACTGTTTGATCTTAAAACCGACCAACCCGCAACAACTAATATCCCGCAATCATGCCGCGATTTACCCACTCAGGTTTCGAGTTCGAATTCATCGACGAAGGTGATGGCGATCCCATCGTTCTTGTTCATGGATTTGCTTCCAACCACGTGGTCAATTGGGTGTCGACAGGTTGGGTCCGCTGGCTGACGGATGCAGGTTACCGGGTCATCGCATTGGACAATCGGGGGCATGGGCAATCTTCGAAGAGTCACGATCCGGCAGATTATCATCCCGATCTGATGGCGTCCGATGCTATCGCTCTGCTGGATCATCTGGGAATCGATCGCTCTCACTTCATGGGCTATTCCATGGGAGCGCGCATTACCGCTTCCATCAGTCTTGCCGAGTCGGGACGTGCCGGTGCGATCATCTTTGGCGGCCGTGCATCGGGCATGGTTGTTGATCCTGGCGACTGGCATGCGATTTCCGACGCGCTGTTAGCCGACGATCCGGCCTTGATTACCGACCCGCAGGGTCGGGCCTTTCGCAAATTTGCCGACCAGACGAAAAGCGACCGCGTTGCACTGGCGGCTTGCGTCCAATCGTCCCGAACGCCGCTTACCTGGGAAGAGGTTGCCCGGATCGCTCTTCCGACACTGGTTGCGGTGGGCACCAGGGATGACATCGCCGGCAACGTCGCTCCAATGTTGGAACGGCTGCCGCGCGGCACCGGATTTGCCATTGAGGGCAGGGACCACATGCTGGCTGTGGGTGACAAGACATTCAAAAAACGCGTTGCAGAATTTTTGGGGGAGAATTCACTGTGAGCGGTCCTACGGCGATCGAATTCAAGAACAGCAAAGGCGGAAAACTTGCGGCCGATCTGTGGGACGGTGGCGGCCATCCCGTCATGTTGCTCCATGGTGGTGGCCAGACCCGTCACGCCTGGAACAAGACGGCCATGCGGCTGAGAGCAGCAGGTTTACGCGCAATCACGGTTGATCAACGCGGTCACGGAGACAGCGATTGGGATCCCGACGGCGACTATTCCTTTGCGCACTACGCCGAGGATGCAGCGCTGATCGCCACTGAAATTGCGCGTCAATATCATGTCGCGCCATCGGCGGTCGGCGCTTCACTCGGCGGTTTGGCGTCGCTGGGTGCGGAAATCTTTCATGGACCGTTGCTCGACTCGTTGGTCATGGTCGACATAACCCCGCGCATGGACCAAACGGGTGTCGCCCGGGTGCGCGGTTTCATGCGCGAAAATATGCATGAAGGTTTCGAAACGTTGGAAGATGCGGCCGATGCGATTGCCCGCTACCTGCCGCATCGCAAACGGCCCGACTCTTTGGATGGCCTGCGCAAAAACCTGCGCCTGCGTGAAGATGGGCGTTACCGCTGGCACTGGGATCCCGCATTTATGGATGAAACCCGAGGCGTGCGGGCCGACGGCCAATTTAATATGGAGCAAACCATGGCCAAACTTCCCCAACTCCATTTGCCGGTTTTGCTTGTTCGCGGCATGAATTCCGAGATCGTGCAGGAAGAGCATGCGCGAGAATTTCTCGAACTCACTCCAAATTCGCGTCTTGTTGATGTCGGCGGGGCAGGGCACATGGTTGCAGGCGACCGCAACGACATCTTTGCCGACGCCGTCATGGATTTTCTTGCGGGCGAAGAGGCAGCCTGATCAGTTTCCACGGAATTTCGGAGGTCTTCGCTCTGCGAACGCCGCTCGCCCCTCAGCATAGTCTTGGCTGGCGAAGGTTTGTGCCCCGAGTGCCTCCGCTTTCGTGAAATCTTCTGCCGCACCTGACAGGACCGACCGGATGGCGGCCTTTGAAGCTTTGACAGAAAGCGGAGCATTGGCAGCAATTCGATTGGCAAGATCGGATGCATGGTTCTCCAGTTTATCATCGTCAACAATTTCCAGGAGAAAACCCGCATCCTTCGCCGTCTCCGCGTCGATCCGGCCGGCTGAGAATGTCAGCAGTTTGGCGATTTGTGGGCCGACTGAATTGACGATATCGGCCATGGCAGCCACGGGGTAGGCTAGGCCCAGCCTGGCGGCCGGTACGGAGAACATCGCTTGCTTTGTCGCGATGCGGATATCGGCTGCAGCGGCAATGCCGAACCCGCCGCCAAAACAGATGCCGCGAATGGCTGCGATAACCGGGACCGGACAATCACGGATGGCCGAAAATGCTTCTTCATTGGCGGCCTCATAGTCTCTGGCGGTGGACTCGTTGCCCCTGACCGCATCAAACTCGCCGATATCGGCTCCGGCACAGAAATCGGCGCCGGCGCCCGTGAGCAGGACAGCCCGCAGATTTTTGTCGTCAGCAAAATTGCGGAACATCAAGCCAATATCGCGCCACATGGCATGGGTGACCGCGTTCTTCTTGTCCGGCCGGTTGAGGATTACGGTTGCAATATGATCAGATATATCGAGCTGGACTGGCTGATCCGGATCACCGTCTTGAATTTTCACCATTCAAAACCATTTGTTCTCAAGTTAAGCCGAATGCGGTTCAATTTATGCGCGTTGTGGCTTATGATTGCGTCAATGACAAGGTAGCGAGTTCACGCCCCAGCGGGCAGGAGACTTCAATGAGCGTCACAAGCACCAAGAAATCCGCCGGACTGCAGCCGGTCGATCCGATCTGGTCATCAATCCGCGGTGAGGCGGAAGATGCGATTGCCAGTGACCCTCTGTTGACCACCTTCTTGACGACGACAATTCTTAACCAGGATTCGCTGGAAGATTCGGTGATACATCGCATTTCCGAGCGTCTCTCCCATGAGGACGTCCCAGCCGATGTGATCCGCCAGACATTCGAGGCGATGGTCAACGCCGAGCCGGAATGGGCGACCACCGTTCGTGTCGATATCCAGGCCTATTATGACCGGGATCCCGCATGCGACCGGTTTTTCATGCCTCTGCTTTATTTCAAGGGATTTCACGCCATACAGACCCATCGCCTTGCCAGCTGGCTCTGGCGTTCCGGCCGTCAAGATTTTGCGCTTTATTTGCAGAGCCGTGCGTCGAGCGTGTTCCAGGTGGACAGCCACCCGGCAGCCAAATTGGGCCGCGGTGTTTTCTTCGATCATGCGACCGGTATCGTCGTCGGCGAGACGGCTGAAATCGAAGACAATGTCTCCATCCTTCACGGCGTCACACTTGGCGGTACAGGAAAGGCGGGCGGCGATCGCCACCCCAAGATCCATCGTGGTGTATTGATCGGCGCCGGAGCAAAAATCCTCGGCAACATTGTCGTTGGCCATTGCAGCAAAGTCGCCTCCGGCTCCGTCGTGTTGAGCGAGGTGCCGCCGAACAAGACCGTCGCCGGTGTACCGGCCAGAATTGTCGGTGAAACCGGATGCGACGAACCCTCTCGGCAAATGGACCAGCTCCTGAAAGTCGACGACTGACCACTCGACGGATTCACCCGTTTCTCATTGGTTTAAAGTTCGGGGAGTGGGCTTTACAGGTTCGTGGCCGTTGTGTCAGAAGCCGCTTCACGGTGCTTGCAAACCATTGCAGCTGAAACAAACTAGCCAGGGAGAAGCCGGTGACGCCTGAGGAATTGCGAAAGCTCGACGCCTATTTCAAGCGAACGTTCCAAAACCCCGCACTTCAGGTCAAAGCAAGGCCGCAAAAAGACGATTCGTGCGAAGTCTACCTGGGAGAGGAATTCCTGGGCGTCCTTTTCCGCGACGACGATGATGGCGATTTGTCATATAATTTTTCGATGGCGATACTGGATATCGACTTGGAATAGCGCCAACCCGGGATTTGTGAAAAATCGTTAGCGATCACCGGATCATTTTCAGACGCGATTGCGCGTAGGCAGCCATTTTTGCGTCCAAAATTTTCCATTCCCCCAGCAGGCGGTGCGGAAACCGGTAGGTCATGGATAGCCCGTTTCCGATATGAACATCGCGTTCGCAGGAGGCCAGTGCCGTTCGGGCTTCCGCACCCGTAAGGCACCTTGCGACGAAGGGAAGTACGTTTCCGCGCCCGGCCACAGCAAGAATCTCGTTGAGATAGCCTGATTTCGGCTTGAAGCCATAAAGAACCGTCTGTCCGGGACCGGGAATGCCCGGTTTTTCGATCAGCGCATCGTAAATGGGTTCCATGCGTCCTGACATGTCGCGCGACATGACTTTTTCGCGAAATGACACGAAGATGATGTTCTTCGCCTGTCCCACATGGTTGAAGTCGGCTCTTGTGGCGTCGGAATATCCGGTCATTGTGGGCCAGCGGAGATAGATATCGAGGCGTGCCGTAATGCCGCCCCGCCGTTCATGCTCGAAGCGGATTTCATTGGCCGGCACGCTGAGCACATTGTTGCCGATCACCACCTCGTGGACAGTCTTGTTGTCTGTGTGACCGGCCATGACGATCGACTGGCCGAGTTGTTTGCCCGCAAAACTGATCAGAACGGACGCGGCTGCCAGCGCTAAAAAGCAATAGAAAATCTTCAGCATGAACGCCGAATCGAGCGGCCGGCTCTCTACAGCTTCTGTCAAGTTGGTGCTGCTCATCAAAACCCTTCTTCTGCCGTGGTGTCCCAGACAGGAACGCTGTTTCCGGCACGCATCTTGCGTCGGGATGACCGTAATCATCGCTTGATCATGGTAAACGGACGGTAAAAACATGGCGGACGGGGGTATGTTCATTTTTGCGTTTGCGCTGGGATTGGCTGTCTCAGGTATGGTTGCCTCTGTCCTTGGCGCTGCGGCAAATCTGCGCGCCGGATTTTATCCACCCTTTGTTCAGCGCGACAGGGTCCTGATATCCCTGCTCGCAACGATGTTCGCTGGCCCGGTCATGCTGTTCAATGCAGCTTATGATAGGTGGCGGGACGGAGATCTGGCATCACTGACATTCGTCATTGCCGTGGGGATTGCTGCGGTTTGGACCATGGCGTTGGGGATACTTGTGACAGAGCTTGCATGGCGTGCTGGCATCCTCGTAACGTGAGGCAACGTAGCAACCGGAATCTCACGACATGCCGATCTATCAACTGGACACAAAAGCACCGATATTTGATGAGCCGGAGACCAACTGGATCGCACCGGACGCAAACCTGATCGGCAATATCCACCTTGGGCGCAATGTCGGAATTTGGTTCGGGGCGGTTTTGCGCGGAGACAACGAGCCAATTATCATCGGTGCGGATACCAACGTTCAGGAACATACAGTCATGCACACCGACATGGGCTTTCCGCTTACGGTAGGCAAAGGCTGCACCGTGGGCCATCGGGCCATGCTGCACGGCTGCACGGTGGGAAACAACAGCCTCATCGGCATGGGGGCCACCGTCCTGAACGGCGCCAAGATCGGCGATAACTCGCTTGTTGGTGCGGCGGCTTTGGTAACAGAAGGCAGAGAGTTTCCGGACAATTCTCTGATCGTTGGCTCGCCCGCAAAAGTCATCAGAACCCTTGATGACAAGGCAATCGAGATGTTGCGCTGGTCGGCTGCGCACTATGTTGAAAATGCGCAACGCTTCATGTCCGGTTTGACTTTGGTCTGACCCAACCGATCAGAATCCGCTTCTCTCAGAAATGGCGGAGCCGGCCCGGGGACACGGGCCGGCTCCTAAGTCCGGTCGATGGGGACGGGGAGGGTGGGGACTCGACCGGCTTTCTGGTTGTTACTTTTTCACGCTTCCGACAAAGATCGGACGGCCATCCTTGATTTTCACCCACGTGCCGGAGTTGCGCGCCGATTGGCGTTTCAGGTAGCGGTATTCGGTGTCATTCCAGGCGAGAATTCTTGGCTCGAGGTTGTCCAGGATATAATCACCGAGGTCCGTACGGACTGTCAGCACTGCGTGGCCATCTCCATTTGGCTGTCTGACCACGGTGATCAGCAGGCTGCCTGCAGGAACGCCTTCGTCCATGAGGGCGCGGCGTTTGGCCAGTACATAGTCTTCGCAATCGCCCTGATAACTTGGATAGGACCAATACTCCGGCCGTCCCCACATTTCGAGGTCGGTTCTCGGCGCCACTGCCCGGTTGTATGAATTGTTGATCTGGATCATCCGCGCCCAAAGTTTCCGCGTCAAAACCACGGGTTCCCGGGATGAAGTTTTCTGCCGGCATTCGACCGGCAGGCGTTCACATAGTTGATGATGACCAATCGGCCGGGTGGTCACCCGTCCGGTGTTCATGGAATTTGCCCCAGCAAACGCCGCGGAACTGGTAAATGCAATGATGGTTGCGCCAATTCCCGCCGACAGGATCCTGATACCTGATCTTGACATCGCCATATCTCCCCAATCGGGGAAACATTGGCACAGGGAGATTTAGGTCACGCAAAAGTGCGAAGTATAGTTTGAATAAAAAGTAAGATCAATATTCGACTATATTGTATAAAACAAATATAAAAATTAGTTCGAAAACATATAAATCTTTATTTAATTCCCGCTGATATCTCGCCAATTCGCCCGGGCATGCGTGGATCCAAATCCACCGCCGATCGATCGCGGACAGTTCGGTAATGAGCCAGTGGATGGATTAGAATGGATCAGCGCTGCGACAACAGCGCCGGTTGAGCAACTAGCGGGTCTGCGGAGGCTAAGTTCCGTCAGGCGACGGCTTGGCTGCTGAATTCGTGCTCGATCGAGTCAGCGGCCTGCACAACGGCAAATTCAATCGCGATGCCTTCGTCAAAATGACGTACGACCTGACCGCGCATGGTGCCGAGAATGACCTGGCTGCCAAGCGCCGGTCGTATATTGATTTCGACAGCGGCGCCGGAGAGCGACAGATCGATGATACGGCACTGATATTGCCGCCCGTCATCCATCTGCAACACCGAGATCGGATTGCGCGGCGCAACACGCTCGTGCCGCCTGTCTTCAGGCAGATCCAGTTCGTGCTTGTTGGCGAGCCAGGTCAACTGGGCCGCAAGCTTGTCTTTTTTCCGGTCTGACGCAATGACCGTCATCGCAAATCCGTCATCATGGGTGCGGGTCAACACACCTTCGACACGGCCGATGTGGTCGATATAGGCGATTACCTTTTCACCGGGCTCGCCGACGCGATTGGTGCGCAATGCGACGTTACCGGGCGACATGTCGATAACCTGGCAGGGATGTTCGGTTCGGTCTTCAAGCATGAAACGGCCGTAGACCTTGATTCTTACCCTCTGAAAGCTGCGCTTTTCTTCTTGCGAGGTTGCTAAATTGAGATCTGGCGCCGTCATAACTACCGCTTGTTTTACAGCCGGTGAAATATCTTGGTGCTAAAATTAGGCCCAAACCGGTTAACAACGCGTAAGTAGCGACGCTCAAATCAGATCAATCGTTGCGCCCCCCGTTCAAGACCACAAGGTGCTGCACACGCCTCAAGCTTTCGGCAGGCCCCGATTTGTGTGGCTGAAGATTGTCCAGGCCGGCCATCGGCGGAACCGGAACGGCTGGCCGGTTCTTGAGAAACATTGGCTCCCGCTCAGGATCAACGATCCGCACCGAGGTGATGAAACAGGTTTCGATTGCATCGACCCCAAGCCAGAATGGGCGCTTGACCGGGATAATTGCGCCAAGTGCGCGCTGATTGTCTTGCCCCCCGACGAGGGGAAGAAGAATCAGTTCAAATTCAAGGTTGCGGTCCCCGGCGCTTCGTCCTTCGAAAGTGATAACAATCACTGCGTTGTTGCCAAAGGTGTCTTCGGCCAGCTTTCGCGCCATCGAAGCGTCACGATCCGACCACAGCGAAGCAAATGCAAATCCTTTCAGCTCGCGGGCAAAAATGGCGCAAATCTGCGTGCCGGCGAGACGAAATACCGGTTTGCTGCTCGAATCGCGCTCCAGAATGAAAGTATCAGCCAACAACGTCTTTATGTCGGCGGGTTCGATCTCTGTGCGCTCCGGCGCCGGCCGGCCATTTCGCAGACGGTTCCAATATTGAAACAACTCGATGGTTTTATCTCGTCTCATGCGTCCCGCTTTCCCACAATGTTCGCCGGCGCATCGTCTCGATATTGAACACGCAGGCGTAGTATTGGAATGACTTGCAGTTTGCGTGCCAGTCACATTGCGGACTTGTTCACCGGCGCGGCGAGTTAAGGTTAACAAAGGGTTTCGATTGCGTTTTCAATTTGCCGAGCTAAATTAACGGCAACTTCTTGGAGCGACTTGGCTCCGCAGCACTTCCGGTCTTCCGGAACAAAAAAATTAGGGTGAGCTGGGGCTCGACCAAGCCGTTCAGAGATTTCTCTGAACGGCTTTTTCTTTTCCTCAGGGTGCGCTCACGTCACGACAATCGCTTGTTTTAGCGTCGGCGCAGGCTCATATGACTTGAAACAACGATTCCTTTTTGAGCGCATCACATTGACATTGCAACAACAATCCAGTTCAGACCCGGCCGGCCGAGAGCCGGTTTTCAACCTTTCGGCAGTCGTTGTCGCGTTTATTGCGGTATGCGCTCTGATTCACCTCTTCCGCTACTATGCACTTACACCTGCCCAGGATTTTGAACTGCTCATTCGAACGGCCTTCATCCCGATCCGATATTCCGGCCAGTTTGCGATTGACGTCTACGCCGTGACATCGCCGGTAACCTATTCGTTGATTCACGGGGATTTCATTCATCTCGTAATCAACATGGTCTGGCTGGCTGCTTTTGGCTCGCCGTTGGCAAATCGCATCGGCACAATGCGATTTGTAGCGTTTTGGATTTTCACCTGCCTGGCGGCGGTGCTGTTGCATTACGCCGTTCACGCAGACGATCAGACCATGGTGGTCGGAGCGTCAGGCGCAGTATCGGGGATGATGGCAGCTGCCGCCAGGTTCGGCTTTGCCGTCGACCGCAGGGCGCATCGACCGGCATTCGCTGGCCGGCGGTTGCCACTGGCGGCGGTACTGCGCCGCCGCAATGTCGTTGTGTTTCTTGGCGTATGGTTCGCGGTCAATTTGATCGCGGGTTTGGGGTATCTTGTGCCCGGTGAAGCCCGTTCGATCGCGTGGGAAGCACATATTGGCGGATTTCTTGCCGGATTTTTCGGCCTGGGCCTGTTTGATCGCGCACGGCAGAGTGACGTCGGTCAACGGTTCTGATCACAGCCATACTTGCCAATTTTGCGCTGACGGCGCACGATGTAAAATACGGGGCTATGGTTCATACAGGAGGACTGCGCCATGACGGTGAAATCGATTCTCGACGAGAAAGGACACGACGTCGTCACACTTGGACCCGATGAAACCATATCACGGGCAATGAAAGTGTTGTCGGACAAGAAAATTGGTGCGCTGGTTGTGACGGATGCAGAAGGCACAATCTGCGGCATCTTGTCTGAACGTGACATTGTCGGGCTGGTCGCTACGGAAGGTGCCGAAGCACTGGAACATCCCATACGTGAGGCAATGACCGCCAGCGTCAAGCTTTGCCACGAAGATCACACCGTTAATCAGGTGATGGAAATCATGACGCGCGGCAGGTTCCGGCATCTGCCGGTAGAGAAAGACGGCAAGCTTGACGGGATCATCTCGATCGGCGACGTGGTCAAACGTCGGATTGAAGATGTAGAACGCGAAGCAGAGGAAATCCGGAACTACATCGCCACCGGCTAGGATTCGATAATAGTGCCAAAAAAAGAAGCCCGGTCGAATACCGGGCCGAGTTGGAGGGAAGTAGAATTCGGTCAGACGGCAGCTTTTTCCGCCTCAATTTCCTGTTTCAAACGAACAAACAGATCGTGATTTCGGCAGTAGTGGGGAGCTTCATCGAGAAGTTCGTTGTTGTCCAACAGCACTTCGCAGCTTTCCGGAGATTTGCAGGTCCGGCAGCGCGCAGATGCGCGGCGCAAAACGTTCGCTGCCCTTGGTAGCGATTTCAGTTTTCCGGTGACGCCAACAGCGTCCATCATCCGGTCCATGAGCTCCATGTGGCGAAATGCCTTGTCGAAAATATTGAAAATCGACATCGCTCAGCTCCCGATTCTCGGTCGTCTTCAACTTCTGTTTAGAACTGCGCAAAGAACAGCTCTTTGATACAGATCAAATTAATTGGCGTGATTTGCCTGATCGCCCGGTTTTGGTCGGACTGATTTCTTGCCAGAACACGGTGTGTTGACTAGGAAGTCGGCAGTTTCTGAAAATACAGCTCATCTGGACAATCCATGACCCTCATCGATACGCGTACACCTGATCCGAAGCGCCTGATTCCGGGAGCCACAGGCGACTGGGAAATCATCGTCGGCATGGAAGTTCATGCTCAGGTGACGTCGGAATCGAAGCTGTTCTCAGGCGCTTCCACCAGTTTTGGTGCCGAGCCAAACGCCAATGTCAGCCTTGTTGATGCGGCCATGCCCGGCATGTTGCCGGTCATCAACCAGGAGTGCGTGCGACAGGCTGTGCGCACCGGCCTGGGACTGAAGGCGGAGATCAACCGGAAATCGGTCTTTGATCGCAAAAACTATTTTTATCCCGACCTGCCGCAGGGCTACCAGATTTCCCAGTTCAAGCAACCGATCGTCGGTGAGGGAACGGTCACGGTCTCAGTTGGTCCCGACAAGAAAGGTGAGTTTGAGGACATCGAAGTCGGAATTGAGCGTCTGCACCTGGAACAGGATGCTGGAAAATCCATGCACGATCAGCATCCAACGATGTCCTACGTCGATCTGAACCGGTCGGGCGTCGCGTTGATGGAGATTGTTTCCAAGCCGGATATACGCTCTTCGGACGAGGCAAAGGCCTATCTGACCAAACTGCGCGTGATCTTGCGCTACCTCGGCACCTGCGACGGCAACATGGACGAAGGCTCCATGCGGGCTGATGTCAACGTGTCGGTGCGCAAACCTGGCGGGGAATTTGGAACCCGCTGTGAAATCAAAAACGTCAACTCAATCCGCTTTGTCGGGCAGGCAATCGAATTCGAGGCGCGGCGGCAAATCGCCATTTTGGAAGATGGTGGTGAAATCGATCAGGAAACCCGGCTGTTTGATCCGGGCAAGGGGGAGACACGCTCGATGCGCTCCAAGGAAGAAGCGCATGACTATCGCTACTTCCCAGATCCCGACCTGCTGCCGCTGGAGTTTGATCAGGCATTCGTGGATGCGCTGGCGGCGGATCTACCCGAATTGCCTGACGACAAGAAAAATCGCCTCATCGCTGAGCTCGGCCTTTCGGCCTATGACGCCTCGATTCTGGTTTCGGAGAAGGCGATAGCCGATTTCTTCGAACAGGTTGCGTCCGGCCGCGACGGCAAACTTGCAGCCAACTGGGTCATCAATGATCTGCTCGGCGCGCTAAACAAGGCCGGCCAGTCAATTGACGAATCACCTGTGTCGCCTGGCCAGCTGGGCAGCATCATCGACTTGATCGGGGAAGGCACGATTTCGGGTAAAATTGCCAAGGAATTGTTCGAAATCATCTGGAACGAAGGCGGCGACCCGGCCAAGGTGGTTGAAGAGCGTGGCATGAAACAGGTCACCGACACAGGCGCCATCGAGGCTGCAGTCGACGAGGTTTTGGCTGCCAATCCTGACAAGGTAGAGCAGGTCAAGAACAAGCCCTCCATGGCCGGCTGGTTTGTCGGTCAGGTGATGAAGGCCACAGGCGGCAAGGCCAACCCACAGGCGGTCAACGCGCTGGTGAAATCAAAACTGGGACTTGAATGACGGTATTCATCCGCTCCGCTCACGAGCGCGATCTTCCGGCGGTAAGCAAACTGCTTGGGGAAACCTGGCACGCAACCTATGACGCGATTTATGGTGGCGGTCGGGTAGCCGAGATCACCGCTGATTGGCACTCGATTGCCGCATTAAAAGTTAATCTGGCCAAACCGGAATCCGAATTCATCCTCGCCGACGATGGAAATCGTGTTTTGGGCATGGCCTATGCAAGCATGGCCGATGGCGACACGGCGATGCTCCATCAGCTTTATGTTCACCCGGCAGGGCAGGGTAGTGGTACCGGCACGCTGCTATTGGACGAAATCACCTCGTGCTTTCCCGGGGTGCAGAAGTTCCGCCTGGAAGTGGAAGAGGCAAATATCGCTGCTGTCGATTTCTATAAAAAACACGCATTCAACCAGGTTGGCCGGACCAGCAACTGCGGTAAAGCCGATTCCGGCATACCGGCGCTGGTGTTTGAAAAGTTGCTTTGAATGGGTTTACCGCGCCCGGCGAAGTGATGGTTTCCAGCGGATCGGGCTACCAGCCACAGTCTCGCGATAGAAGACATACAGCCCAGCGCCGGCGATCAGCGCAATTCCGATCCACGACCATTGGTCCGGCCAATGCCCCCACAGGATGATGCTCCAGGCAATTCCCATCGGCAGTGCCGCATATTCGAACGGCGCACCGATATTGGCCGGACACAAGCGGTAACCCTGGCTGATCAGATAACCACCCAACGCTGCCAGGATCCCGATACCGCCAATAACCAGAATGTCTTGTGTCTCAGGCCATATCCAGGCCCGGGTCAGAAACTCCAGATTGGCGCTGTCCGAACCGGCAAATCGACCGTCACCCAAAACCAGTCCCACCATTCCGCTGAACGCGAAAAACGTCAGATGGATGTAAAAAGCCATCGTCGAGGCCTTGTCGGTGAAGCCCAGTTTCCGGGTCATGATTTGCAACAGCGCATAACAGATCGCGGCAATCAGAGGCAGGATGGCCGCATACTGAAATGTACTGCCGCCGGGTTTCATGACAATCAACACACCCGCCAATCCGACAAGTACGGCAGCCCACCGCCTTGCACCGACTTTCTCTGACAAAAGCAAAACCGAAAAAATCGTGATGAACAGCGGTGAAACGAAGATGATCGCTGTTGCTTCCGCCAGAGGCAGCGACGCCAATCCGGTAAAGAAGGCCATGTTGGCTGCAACCACCGTCATGCCGCGAAGCAAATGCAGTCCGATGCGCTTGGTTTTCAGGTTTTCAAAACCACCTTCGAGCGGAATAATGATCGCAACGGTGAGTGTGAGCGCGATGATCGACCGGATAAAGGTGATCTCATGTAGTGGATAGTCGCCACTCAGCCATTTGATGCCGGCATCCTGACTAGAGAATGTCCAAACGGCACCGACGATGCAGAATATTCCAATGATCCGCCAACGTGTGGCGGTTGCCGCGTCGGTCGCAGGCGCGGTTGTCACTGTGGCTCGCTTTCAACACCTTCCGGCGACCACAGTCTGACTGCCGAACATTCGATCAGATAGCTTCGAAGCGACCGGTCGCAGGTTACCTCCGCGGCCTTCAGCACGGATTCTCGCGAATCCCAGCCGCATAGATACTCATGCCAATGCGGTCCCTCCTGGTGCTGCAAAAAAATATCGGCGCTCCAGCCTGCCGGATAACACCATTTGACCCTCAAACAATCACGTGCTTCAGCACCACCGGCGACACACTTGTCGCGGGCGCACTGCATGGCATCGACCGGGTTGTCACCCAAACAGACGCCGCTGGATTGCTCCACCGCCTCGGAAAACGCGATGCCCTGAGCCTCAGCCACACCGGGCAGGCACATCAGAAAAGACGCAACATATGTAACAATACCTATTCCGCGGTACATACCGGAGTTTCCGAAATTGACCGTTGTTCTGTTCCCATGATGAACGTGAATTTGGTGTCCGGCAATCGATTTAGCGTTCCATCATCTTGCCAACCGCCCCTGTGCCCGGCATAAGGCGGAAGATCATTTCGAGGTTTGCGGACTTATGAAATTTCTTTTGCAGTTTCTAACTTGGTGGAACGGGCAGAATCTCAACACGAGATTTCACACCTGGCGCAAGGGCACCAAGGTGGGCGAGGATGAATTCGGTAATATCTACTATCAGGGTGGAACCGATTCAGAAGGGCGAACCCGGCGCTGGGTGATTTACAACGGCTATTCAGAAGCTTCCAGCATTCCACCGGGGTGGCATGGCTGGATGCATCACCGCACCGACAATCCGCCGGTCAATGACGGATACAAGCCGCACGATTGGCAAAAGGCGCACCAGCCAAATTTAACCGGTTCGGCCGCGGCCTACAGACCGAAGGGATCGTTGGCGACACCTGAAGACCGCCCGCAAGTAACCGGCGACTACGACGCCTGGACACCGGGCTGATCGGAAGCACCAGCGGCGGTAAAACAAGAAGGAATGACGTTTCTCGCCACATTTGACAGTTAATCGGACAGCTTCGGTCAGGCAGCGGTGACCGGATGGGTGCGCTTCGGCGTGATACGAGGGATTTGCGGTTCGGGTTCGCAGTATTGGTGAAATACAAAGACATAATAAGGATTTGTGCCGTCAGCCTGGCATTTGTTGTCTCAACAAATGCCGTGCACGCTGAACGAGTCGCAAATACCGTTGCGGAATTTACCGGCATCGACAAGATCACCGGTCGCATCATAACTTTTGATGTTTATATCGATGAAACAGTGCAGTTCGGAGCCCTGCAGGTCACTCCACGGGTTTGCTACTCGCGTCCGGATACCGAGGAGCCCAAAACAGACAGTTTTGTCGAGGTCGACGAGATCACGCTTGATCGCAAGATTCGCAGAATTTTCACCGGATGGATGTTTGCGGAAAGCCCGGGCCTGAATGCTGTCGAACACCCGATCTATGATGTCTGGCTGAAAAACTGCAAGCAGGATTCCGACGTTCCGGCGCCACGGACCAACTGAACCGCTCTAAAATACAGCTTCGCCCTGAAGCGCTTCGTCCAGCAATTTTTCATACTGTAGCTGCGGCAGGTCGATTGCGCCAAACCGCAAAAGGTGCTCGGTTGTGAACTGTGTATCAAGCAGAACAAATCCGCGTTTGTTCAAATGCTGGACAAGGTGATAGAGGCAGATTTTCGAGGCATCGCGCTCGCGCGAAAACATGCTTTCCCCAAAGAATGCCCGGCCCAGCGTAACCCCGTAAAGACCACCGACGAGAGCTCCGTCCAGCCAAGCTTCAACAGTGTGGCAGTGACCGATCTTGAACAATTCGCCATACGCTTCACGGATCGGTCCGTTGATCCACGTTGAACGCCGTTCTTCTCGGCGCTCGGCACAAGCGTCAATCACCGCTTCAAAATCATGATCAAGCCGGATCTGGTAAGGCGCTTTACGGATCAGTTTTGCCAGGCTTCGCGGCACGTGGAAATTATCGAGCGGGATAACGCCGCGAGTTTCCGGCCTTACCCAGAACACTTCCGGATCTGAGGCATTTTCCGCCATAGGGAAAATACCCTGCGCATAAGCCCGCAGCAGCGCATCAGTTGGAATTCTGAATCCGGGTGCAAAGGGACGTTTGGCCATCTCGATTGGCCCCGCAGGCTCTAGTCTTTTGCTGCGAGGTATTTTTCAAGCCAATGGATATCATAGTCGCCATTGGCAATGTCGGAATTGCTGACCAGCTCACGGAAGAGGGGCAGCGTGGTTTTTACCCCGTCAACGACGATTTCATCCAGTGTACGCCTCAGCCGCATCAGGCATTCGACCCTGTTGCGGCCGTGAACAATCAGCTTGCCGATCAGACTGTCATAGAAGGGCGGTATCTTGTAACCGGAGTAAACGCCTGAATCGACGCGGACACCTAATCCACCTGGCATATGAAAATGCGAGATTGTCCCCGGCGATGGCGCAAATGTGTCCGGGTCTTCGGCGTTGATACGGCACTCGATCGCATGACCGAAGAAACTTACGTCGTCCTGTGTAACCGACAATCCGCCGCCCGAAGCGACGCGAATTTGTTCATTGACAAGATCAATTCCGGTGATCGCCTCGGTAACCGGGTGTTCCACCTGAAGGCGTGTGTTCATTTCAATGAAATAAAACTCGCCATTCTCGTAGAGGAACTCCACGGTGCCGGCACCCGCATATTGAAGGTCAGCCACCGCTTTGGCGACGATGCCTCCAATTTTTGCGCGCTGCGTTTCGTTCAAAGCGGGCGAAAGGGCCTCTTCCCAGACTTTCTGATGACGCCGCTGCAAAGAGCAGTCGCGTTCGCCCAGATGAACTGCCTTGCCGGCGCCGTCTCCCATTACCTGAACTTCAATGTGGCGCGGCTTTTGCAGATATTTCTCGATGTACACGGCCTCATCGCCAAAAGCGGCGCCGGCTTCGGACCGGGCCGTGGCAAGCGCAACCGCCAGATCATCTTCGTTCTTGGCGACTTTCATTCCGCGCCCACCGCCGCCGGCCGAAGCTTTTATGATGACCGGATATCCGATGTCTGCAGCGATACGTTTGGCTTCATCTTCATCGCTGACCGCTCCGTCCGAGCCCGGAACGACGGGAATGCCGAGGCGTTTTGCCGTTGTTTTGGCCTCAATCTTGTCACCCATGACCCGGATGTGATCCGCTGTCGGGCCGATGAAGGTGATGTTGTGGGCGGCCAGAATGTCAGCGAACTTGGCGTTTTCGGAAAGAAACCCATAACCGGGATGGATTGCATCGGCGCCGGTAATCTCGCAGGCAGTCACAATCTGATGGATGTTCAGATAGCTGTCGCGCGAGGGCGGCGGTCCGATGCACACGCTTTCATCCGCAAGTCGGACATGCATGGCATCGGCATCAGCGGTGGAATGAACCGCGACGGTGGAAATGCCCAGTTCCTTTGCCGCGCGCAGTACCCTGAGCGCAATCTCGCCGCGGTTGGCGATCAGGATCTTTTGAAACATCGCTATACCGCGTCCTATTCGATGATGACCAGTGGCTCGCCATATTCGACGGGCTGGGAGTCTTCGAACAGAATTTCTTTTACCGTTCCTGATCTCGGTGACGGTATCTGGTTCATCGTCTTCATGGCTTCGATAATCAGCAAGGTTTGGCCTTCGCGCACGCTCTGTCCCACTTCAATGAACGGTTTTGAACCGGGCGCCGGGGAGGCATAAGCAGTGCCGACCATGGGTGAGGGAACCGCATTTGTTGAATTGGAAGAAGCGGTTGCCGCAGGAGCAGCGTCGGCAACAGCAGGTGCCGGAGCCGGAGGGGCCGCATTGACAATTGCAGGAGCAGCTGCCGCAACACCGCCTGATTGGCGCGAAACGCGGATCCGCATCTCATCCTGTTCAACTTCGATCTCGGTAAGATTGGTCTCGTCGAGTATCGCCGCCAGATCCCGTACCAGTTGCTGATCGACTTCCGTCTTTTTTGTGCCCATTTGGCTTGCTGCCCTTTATTTTGAGGCGTTTCGCTATTTGTTGACAATCTCGGCCAGTGCCCGGATCGCCAGAGTGTAACCGTGTGCGCCAAATCCGCAAATGGTTCCGGAAGCCACCCGTGACACGAATGATTCGTGGCGAAATTCTTCCCGGGCATAAATGTTTGAAATGTGCACCTCGGCAACCGGGATGCGGATGGCGCTTATTGCATCGTACAGCGCAATCGAGGTGTGCCCGTAGGCCGCAGGATTGATTACGATAGCCGAGGCGGCTGAACCGGCCTCCTGGATCCAGTCAACCAGTGTGCCCTCGTGATTGGTTTGCCTGAAATCAATCTGCAAGCCCAATTCCCGGGCCGTTTCGGCGCACATTTTCTCGATATCGCCGATAGTTACGCTACCGTAGTGTTCGGGTTCGCGCGTTCCCAGCAAATTCAGGTTCGGGCCATTGAGGACAAAAATCGGTTTTGACATGTGCTTTCAGCCGGCTGGCGGCTCGATAATGATAAAATGACGTTTAGTCCTATAGTCGGCCAAAGCCGGGCCGAAAAGGCCAAATTCAGTCTGCTCCACATGTCAGCAGGCGATTTCGCACCGGAAAGAGGCGTTGGAACGGAGCGCTGAGCCAAAACTGCGGTCGATCAGCGGACAACTCTTTCTAGCAAACGGTGCTTTCGCAGGCCCGGAAATTTGCCACTTTCTCCGTCAGAACAGCGCGTCCCAGTGCTCCGAAAACGACTTCGTCCCCGACAACGTAGGACGGGGTGCCGGTAATCGACAGAGCATTGGCAAGTTCATAGGTCTTGGCAAACGCAGTCTGTATCTGGGGGTTGGCCATCTCGGCGCGCATTGTCTGCTCGTCAGCGCCCAGTTCCAGCGCAATTCGCATCGCCTTGTCTTCTCCGGCCCTTCCTGGAGCGTTCAACAATCCGCGGTGAAAATCGGCATATTTATCAGGATGCAGCGCACGGAACGCCATGGAAACCACATGCGCTTTCTGGGATTCCTGTCCGAGAATTGGAAATTCTTTCAGCACAAATCTGAGGTCAGGGTCTTGCTTGACCATCTCGTCCATGTCGGCCATGGCGCGCTTGCAGTATCCGCAATTGTAGTCAAAAAACTCGACAACGGTGACCTTTCCATCCGGATTGCCGACCAATCCGTCATAGGAAGCATTGAATATCTCGTCAGATTGCTCGGTGATCGTTCTGGTCTGGGCCAGCCTTTGCTCGGCCTGCTGTTTTGTTTCCAGAGCGGTTTGTACATCAAGCATGATTTCCGGGTTGGTAAGAAGATACTCGCGCACAATTGATTCAATCTCCGACCGGTCAAGCTCTGTATCTGTTGGCGCTTCTATGACGACCGGTTCGGAAGGTACCTGTCGCGAACTTCCAAGATTGAGCCCCAGGGCCAACATCGCTGCCGAAGCGGCAATCCCGACAATTCCGACGATCAATGTCTGTTTCATTGTTTGCTCCAATTTGGCGCTCAAGGCGATGCAGCCAACGTTATTTCTTTTTCTTCGGCAGTTTGAACTCGATGATATCCGACGCACGCAGCCATCCTGGCGAACCGCGCTTCATTTTTTGTTGCGCGCGAGTGGCAAATATCTTCGCCTCTTGAAACTTGCCGCTGTAGAAGTGGCTTTCGGCTGTGGCAAGTTCTGCTTCAGGAATGTTGCCCAGCCGCCCTTGCGCCTGAGCCAGCAAACGGTAGCTGGCGGGGTTCTCCCGATCGGAGTTGATCGCTTTCTTCAACACACCGACAGCCTTTTTCAGATTGGCCTGCTTGCCTGATGCTACGAGGGCATGCCCGTATCCCGCTTGCAAGAGACCTGTACGATGTGGGTCCAGTTTGGTCGCACGCGCGTAGGCCTTGGCGGCATCATCGGCACGATTTGCCTTGATCAGAATATCGCCGCGCAACTCGTGAAAATATGGATTTTTTGGCGACGATTTCAAAAGTTTGTCGATCTTCTTCAAAGCTGCGCGGGGATTGCCGTAAAGATAAGTGGAGATGGCATCGCCATATTTTGCCGCCACGCTGGAACGATTGTTGCGAAACAGGCGTGTGACTGCCGAGGGTCCTTGGGTATATGCCGCAATCTTGGCGCGGGCCATGTCATGGCGCTGTTGCAGCGCGGCTGAATCGGTTTTGTCGAAGTAAGGGCTTTTCTTGGCGACAACCGAAAGATTTGCGATACGTTCACGCGGCAGCGGATGGCTTAGCTTGTAAGGATCGGTGCGTGAACCGGACAAAGACAATGCACTTGCAAATCGTTCGAAGGTCCGGATCATGCCTCGTGGTGACTGTTTCGTTTTACGCAGATATTTTAGCGCCGAGCGGTCGGCGGTCACTTCCTCGCTGCGCTTGTAAGCAAGCAAACCGCGAAGCGCTGCTTGGCCACCACCGGCAGCAATCGCGCCACCCGCACCGGCCAGATTGCCGCTATTGGTCGCGGCGCCTGCGGCCGTAACGCCAAGTCCCAAAAGCGAGGCAACGATCGCCATCGTTTGTGCCCGCCTGAGCTGCTGGCGCAACCGGTCTTCGTGGCCACCGGCCAAATGACCTGCTTCATGTGCGAAAACGCCAATAATTTCGTTCGGAGTCTCGGAAATCAAAAGTGCGCCGGTGTTGACGAACATGCGTCTTCCGGCAACGAAAGCATTGAAACTGGTATCGTTGACCAGAATGATATCGACGCCCGACTTGGACAGGCCCGCAGCGCGAAAAATCGGACGTGCATAGTCGCGGACCAGCGCTTCGATCTCCGCATCTCTCACGATCGGCAACGCGCGGGATTGCGCCACTGCTTCGCGCTGTGGCTCCAGTGCGATCAGCATTGCCAACATGAACGCAATCGCCAACCGGGCGAGGCGGCTCAAAATGAACGGTTTACGTGCAACGTTTAGCATTGTGCCACCCGTAAATGACCTGATGGAGGATGAAAAGGCCGATCGCCATTCCTCATGAATTTGTGATTGTCAGTTCATTCCGGCAATAGTGCGGCGCAACAACGCCGATTGTACCGTCATCGCCGGAAAAAGGGATCTTGCGGCCGGTCAGATTTCGGTGGATCAGAAGAATCCCTTGCGTTTCCACCAACCTTCTTTTCTCGGTTGTTCCGCACTTGCGACTTCGTCAGATTGCTCGGAAACCACCGAAGTTACCACGGGTTCGGCAGGTAGTTCGGGCATCTTTTCGTTTTCGGTATCGGCGGCAGCCTTACGCCGCGATCGGCGTGCAGGCTTGGCGTTATCCTCAGCTACTTCAGGTGCAGCCGAACTCTGGTCTGTAACAACCGCCTCAGTCTGTGCCGCTTCGGCTTCTGCCGGTTGAACTTCCTTCTTGCGGCTGCGGCTTCGCCTTGCGCGGGGTTTCGGTTCAACAGCATCTTCTTCTTGCTGCGCCGGAGCCTCCGTGCTTTCGGCAGACGTATCATCCAGGTTTTCGTCAACGGATTGAGCGGATTGCACCTGATCCGTTTCTGCTGGCAACGTCTCGCTCACATCGCTCTGGCGGTTTCTCCTGCCACCACGTTTTCCACGCCGCCGCTTTCTATTACCGTCGCCGTCGCTGCCCTCATTCACATCGTCCTGTCTGGACTCTGCGTCATCCGGCTTTGCATCGGCCTGTGCGTCGTTGCGCGTTTCCGCATCTCCACCTTTGTTGGATTTCCGTCTGCGCCGCCGGCGGCGTTTCTTGCCACCTTCTTCGTCGCGTTCGGCTCCATCATCCGGCTCAACCGCAGTTTGCTCTGCATCAGCATCGTCGGGCGTGTCTGCAACAACTTCTGCGGACGGTTTGTCTGACTGTGCTCCTTTGACAATCTGCAGGTGTTGGTTGCCGAGCGATTCGTCAGCCTCAACTTCGATGGACAGGCCGAACCGTTCTTCAAGATCGGCCAGGTTCGCCCGTTTGTTGTTCAACACATAAAGAGCTGTCGCTGTTGGCGTTTTGACGACAACGTCGTGACTGGCGTCCTTGAGCAGATATTCCTCAATGCTGCGTACAACATAAAGCGCAACCGATGACTCCGAGCGGATGTAACCGGTCCCGTGACAGGCGGTGCAGTGTTGCATCGTGCTTTCTAGGACGCTTGCCCGTATGCGCTGACGCGACATTTCCAGCAGGCCGAAATGCGAGATGCGTCCGACCTGAATTCGGGCACGATCATTCTTCAGACATTCCTTCAAGCGCTTTTCAACCTGCCGGTTGTTGCGCTTTTCCTCCATGTCGATGAAGTCGATGACAATCAGTCCAGCCAGATCGCGCAAGCGCAATTGGCGGGCAACCTCGTCTGCCGCTTCGAGGTTTGTGCGAAGCGCTGTATCTTCAATCGAGTGTTCACGGGTCGACCGGCCCGAATTGACGTCGATGGCAACAAGAGCTTCGGTCTGGTTGATGATAATGTAGCCGCCTGATTTCAGCGTCACTTGCGGCTGCAACATGCTATCGAGTTGGCCCTCGATACCGTTGCGGGCGAAAATCGGAACCCGGTCCTTGTAGGGCTGCACTGCCTTGGCGTGACTTGGCATCAGCATGCGCATGAAGTCTTTGGCTTCGCGGTAGCCGTCATCACCCGCAACAAGGATTTCGTTGATGTCCTTGTTGTACAAATCGCGTACCGACCGTTTGATCAACGAGCCTTCCTCGTGCACCAGCGCCGGTGCGCTGGATTCAAGTGTCCGGTCGCGGATAGTGATCCAAAGCCGCATCAGATATTCATAATCGCGCTTGATTTCCGCCTTGGTGCGGTTTGCGCCGGCGGTTCTGAGAATAACTCCCATTCCCTGCGGAACGTCCAGTTCCTTGACCACATCTTTCAAGCGTTTGCGGTCCTGAACATTGGTGATTTTCCGTGAGATTCCGCCGCCGCGCGCAGTATTCGGCATCAAGACCGAATAGCGGCCGGCAAGCGAAAGGTAGGTGGTTAAAGCAGCCCCCTTGTTTCCCCGCTCTTCCTTGACCACCTGCACCAAAAGGATCTGTCGCCTCTTGATGACCTCCTGAATCTTGTACTGGCGCCGCGACTGGCGTTTCCGGCTTGGCAATTCCTCAAGCGCATCTTCAGCACCAACCGATTCGACGTCATCCCCATCCTCGCCATCGTCTCCATTGTCGTCAGCGGGCTCGGGTTCTTTGGCGCGTTTTGCGCGCGAAGACCGACGGGTTCTTTTCTTCGGAGCAGGCTTTTCCTCTGTTTCCTCGGCCGGTGCCGCCTCAACCGTTACCTCCGCATCGCCATCCTCTGCCTGTCGTTCCTCGTCTTCGTCTGGAAGCGGCTCTGAAATGACATCTGCATGAACCATCGCGGCCATTGCGGGACCACGAGGATCATCTTCGTTGCCGTCTTCGGAGTTTTCGCCGGTAGCATCCTCACTGTCGGAAGCGTGTTCAACCGGTGCTTCATCGGGTTCAGCAGACTCTACTGCCAAGTCATCCGGTTCCGGCGCGTCAGTCGCCGCGCCTTCCGTCTGCGGCGCATCGCCGGCTGCCTCATCCGCTTGGATTTCCGGCTGTTCGCCCGCATCGCTTTCGTTGGCATTTGCAGACAAGGCGGGTTCTTCACCTGCCGCTGTTCCGTCGCCGTTATCGCTGTCTTTGTCAGATGTTTTGGCTACCGCACGGCTGCGGCCGCCACGCCGGCGCTTGCGCTTTGCTGCTGCCGGCTTTTCCGCTTCTTCGTCGTCGTCTTCGTCCTGCGCTTCCTCGGCTTCTGCAGCCAAAAGCGCTTGCCGGTCGGCAACGGGAATTTGATAGTAGTCTGGGTGAATCTCGCTAAATGCAAGAAATCCGTGGCGGTTGCCGCCATATTCTACGAATGCGGCCTGCAGCGAAGGCTCAACCCGCGTGACACGGGCAAGATAGATGTTTCCTTTTAGCTGCTTCTTCGACTCCGACTCGAAGTCGAATTCCTCGATTCTGTTACCGCGTGTGACAACAACCCTTGTTTCCTCCGGATGGGAGGCATCTATTAGCATCTTGTTGGACATTATAATTGGTCTCCCCGGCCAAACTCGGCCCGGGCCGGGCGCGCAAGGGTACAATCCCTGGTAACGCGCCAAGCTTGCGGAGTTTGCCGGATACTAGTGTGTCCGCCTTCGGGTCGAACAGTGCTGCGGACATCGACGCGGCGTGCGTTTCCACACCGCTACCAAACATAATGCCCATATTACAGCCTGTTGCCGTCATCTCGACCTCGGCAGAACCATTTCAACAATGACCCGGTTCAAACCGGGCCGATTTACGCTCTTTACGAGCCGGCGCACGCGAATCACGCTTCGCCGTTTTCCTCAGGCAAGGAGGCCCGACTGTTCGGTGCCACCTTGAAGAAATCCTTTTGAGTCAATGCGATTATCCGCACGTTTGTGCGGTTGAGGTCAGTCGCTTCTATGGAATGATCCAAGCGGACAGACCGCCACAATCGCGACACAATCACATCGCTCAACACCGGTTTTATGGTTTGGTTTCAACAATAGCAAGCCGGATTTTTGTGTTGGGTGACGATGCCGATGAGGTCCTGTGCTCATTGGATGCGTGCGAAGGCGGCGCGAAAGTGATAATTAACCAAACGAAGATACCGGTCGTTAAGATTCGTTTTGGCCTTTGGCTGCATTCGGGACCGGTCTGCTCCGGCCCTGGGATACAAATGGATGGTGTAACTCGTGAGGCAACGGCTGTGAGATTTGGGTGGCGCTTCGTGGCAACGGTGTTCGCCATCGTGCTCTTTGGGGCAATTCGGGCGGCTGTCGCCGACGAGCAGTTGAAGGCAACCGAATTCAGAATTGCCGGCGATGAAGTCAAAACGCGTATCGTTTTGAATTTCGACAAACCTTTCACGCCAAAGTGGTTCCTGCTTCGAAAACCATATCGAATTGTCATCGATATGCCCCGGACCACCTTTGCCATTGATGGGCAAAACACCCGTCCGCACGGTCTGGTTTCAATTGTCCGCTACGGTTTGTTCGATGACCAGCGATCTCGAATGATCATTGGTGGCAACCTTCCATTTGTCATTGAAAATATTGACGTTTTTGAAAATGAAGAGAGCGAGGGGTATCGCCTTGCGATCGACTTGGTTGCCGCCTCTTCGCGTGAATTCGAAGTGGCGCTTTCGCAACAATCCGGATTGGGCTCCATTGTGCGCACTGCGCCCAAGGCGGACAGGCTCGGCACAAGCTTCCGCGAGATACTGGCCGACAAGCCATTCACAGTGGTCATCGATCCCGGACACGGCGGAATTGACGGTGGCGCGCGTGGTATCAGCGGCACACTTGAGAAAGTCATCACTCTGGACTTCGCAATTGAGTTGAAGAAAAAGCTGGAACAAGCTGACAAGATGAGAGTTTTCTTGACTCGCGATACCGACAAATTCCTTCGGTTGCGAGAAAGAGTCAGCCTGGCAAGACAATATGAGGCCGATCTCTTTGTTTCGGTCCACGCAGATACGATCCGTTTCCGGGGCGTGCGCGGAGCAACGGTCTACACGGTATCCGAGAAGGCATCCGACGAAGTGGCGCAATCCATCGCCAGCAGTGAGAATCTTGCCGATCAGTTGGCTGGAATCGCACCGGAAGAGACTGATCACGAGGTAACCGACATTCTGCTCGATCTGCTGCGAAAGGAAACGCAGACATTTTCGATCCGTTTTGCCCGCTCGCTGATAGGCGAAATGTCCCAGTCGATCGAGCTGATCAAAAATCCGCATCGGTTTGCCGGTTTTCAGGTGCTTACGGCACCCGATGTACCGTCCGTACTGCTGGAACTGGGATATTTGTCCAACAAGAAAGATGAAGCGCTGCTGCGCGACCCGAAATGGCGCGCCAAGGCAGAGGACAGCGTTGTCGCCGCGATAAAAAAATTTGCAGAAGCCAGGTCGGGTATGGGCGGATGATCATAGGTTGCGCTATGGTGACTTTCGGGCAGTCACGGCTAAAAGCTGGAAATTTCAGCACAATTGCCGCATTTTGCCCACATCCAAAGGCGAAAAGGCTTGAATTGCGCCAAGTTGGGGGATTTTGGGCGCGCATTGGGGAAGCGGATCTGGACGAGCAATGATCAGATTGATCGGTTACTTTTTTGGTGTTGGCACTGTTTTGGCGCTCGCTGCGGCGGCAGTGGTTGCAGTTTATGTCGGCGATCTGACGAAAGCTCTGCCGGACTACGAGGTGTTATCGAAATACGAGCCGCCGGTTACTACCAGGATTCACGCCTCCGATGGTGCGCTGATGGCCGAGTTTGCGCGCGAACGGCGCCTCTATTTGCCAATTCAAGCGGTTCCCGACCGGGTCAAGGCCGCTTTCATTTCCGCTGAAGACAAGAACTTCTACCATCACCCGGGAATTGATTTTTGGGGACTTAGCCGGGCGGTTTACAACAATATCCGCAACTACGGCACCGGTAGACGGGCAGAAGGCGCTTCAACGATTACGCAACAGGTTGCGAAGAACTTCCTGCTGTCTTCGGACAAGACCATTGAGCGAAAGATCAAGGAAGCAGTTCTGGCGCTGCGCATTGAACAAGCCTATTCCAAGGACCGTATCCTGGAGCTCTATCTGAACGAGATTTTCTTCGGACTTGGCTCATACGGCATCGCAGGCGCTGCGCTTACCTACTACAACAAGTCGGTCAACGAGCTGACCCTCCACGAAGCAGCATATCTGGCCGCTTTGCCCAAGGGACCGTCCAATTATCATCCGTTCAAACAGACCGCGCGGGCACTGGACCGGCGAAACTACGTCATCGACCGGATGATGGAGAATGGATATGTGTCGGCCGAGGATGGCGCCAAGGCAAAGGAACTGCCACTCGACATCAAACCGCGCAGAGGCGGCACCTATCTGTTTGCGGGCGAATATTTCACCGAAGAAGTCCGCCGGCAGATTATCGCCCGTTATGGCGATGACGCGCTTTATGAGGGCGGACTTTCGGTCCGGTCGACCATCGATCCGGAGCTGCAGCTAAAAGCGCGAAAAGCGCTGCATAACGGGCTGATCAAATATGATTCGCTTCGCGGGTTCCGTGGTGCTGTCGCAAATATAGATGTCGGCGGAGACTGGGGTGTTCCTTTGGGCGAAGTCAAACGCCTGAACGATGTTCCCGAATGGCAGGTCGCGGTGGTGCTGGCAACCAATGATGAAGGCGTGACAGTTGGGTTGCAGCCTCCAAGGGAGGTTTCTGGCGATCTCTCCGACAAGCGCGAAACCGGTTCTGTTGGTCTGGACGACATGAAATGGGCGATGCGCTATCGCGTCGACGGGAAACTCAGAAAGGCCAAAACACCGGCTGACATCCTGACCCCCGGCGACGTCGTTTATGTCGAGAAACTTCCCGAAACGGAGAATGGCTGGCGGTTGAGACAGGCGCCGGAGATTGGCGGCGCACTGGTTGCGATGGATCCGCACACCGGTCGTGTTCTTGCGATGGTCGGTGGTTTTTCTTTCTCGGCTTCACAATTCAACCGAGCGACACAAGCCAAACGGCAGCCTGGCTCGGCATTCAAGCCATTTGTCTACGCTGCCGCGCTGGACAATGGTTACACACCAGCATCCGTTGTTCTGGATGCACCGATCGAGATCAAATCCGGCGGCAAGATCTGGCGGCCGAAAAATTATGGTGGCGGCGCGGCCGGACCATCGACATTGCGCCTGGGCATTGAGCGGTCGAGAAACCTGATGACCGTCCGGTTGGCCAAGGATATGGGCATGAACCTTGTCGCTGAGTACGCCGAGCGCTTTGGATTATATGAAAAACTGTCACCGGTTCTGGCGATGTCGCTGGGTTCGGGAGAAACCACTGTCATGCGCATGGTCACGGCCTACTCGATCATCGCCAATGGCGGGCGCCACGTGACGCCGTCCCTGATCGATCGCATCCAGGACCGTTACGGCAAGACCGTGTTCAAACATGATCAGCGTGATTGCGCAGGTTGCACCGCGACCAGTTGGCTGGATCAGCCCGAACCGGAGTTGGTGAACAATGCGGAAGTGGTTTTGGATCCGATGACTGCCTACCAGATTACCTCGATGATGGAAGGTGTGGTCCAAAGGGGAACCGCGACGACAGTTTCAGAATTGGGACGGCCTGTTGCGGGCAAGACCGGAACGACCAATGATGAAAAAGACGTCTGGTTTGTCGGCTTTACGCCCGGTCTGGTGGTTGGCGTTTTCATGGGATACGACACGCCGAAGCCTATGGGCCGAGGATCGACCGGTGGCGGGCTTGCCGCTCCGGTTTTCAAGGAGTTTGTGGGAGCCGCGCTTGAGAACAAGCGTCCGGTCGAGTTCCAGGTTCCAGACGGCATGAAACTCATCAGAATCAACCGCAAAACCGGTATGCGCGCGGATGGGACCGATGCGGTGATCGTTGAAGCGTTCAAACCGGGAACCGGACCCGCCGACATCTATTCGGTTATCGGCATGGAGTATCTGGATTCTGAGTGGGGCGAAACGATCTCGCCGGAAGCCAACCGGGCGATTATTTCGGGCAGCGGCGGCTTGTACTGAACAATTCTCTCTGAAAGACTCCAGGCTGTAGTGACCATTTAACGGTTATCTGCGCCGCAGGCGAAATTGAGCCGGTTTTAGGAGCGAGAAGGAAGGACATGCCGGGCATATTCGACGACGAGCGACGCCAAAACGGCCCATTTTCACGCGGCCCGGTAAGGGTTGGGCAAAAATCGCCTCTGATTGCGTCGAAAATGCTCGAAAGTGAGATGCACTTCCTTGCGCTTTTCTCCTGTTCAGAAACGATTTTGGACACCAACGCAGACAATCGTCTAATGGTCACTACAGCCTAGCGCTTTACAGGCGCGGGCCGCCTCCATATGGTCCGCGCGAACAACGATCCGGCAATAACGAGAACTCCCACCGATGCGTGCTGAAACTGAAAATCTGGTTGATGAAATCAAGCAGGCAATCGCCCTGCTGAGGAGGCATCTTTGACTGGGATGAAGCCTTAAAACGTCTCGACTATCTCAACATGCGCGCCGAGGATTCCGAACTCTGGAACAATCCCGCAGAGGCGCAAAAGCTGATGCGTGAGCGTCAGAATCTTGATGACAATATCAACGCCATCAAGAACCTCTCGCAGTCGCTTGAAGACAATGTCGGTTTGATCGAACTCGGTGAGGAAGAGGGCGATGATGCGGTCGTTTCCGAAGCCGAGGCCGCGATCAAGTCACTGGAAGCCGAAATTGCCGAGCGCGAATTGAAAACCCTGCTGTCGGGCGAAGCAGACGCCAACGACAGCTATCTGGAGGTTCATGCCGGAGCAGGTGGCACGGAAAGCCAGGATTGGGCGTCGATGCTGATGCGCATGTATACGCGCTGGTCGGAAAAACACGGCATGAAAGTCGATTTGCTGGAAATTCATGATGGCGAAGAGGCCGGCATCAAATCGGCAACGCTTCTGGTCAAGGGTGAGAATGCATATGGCAACCTGAAGACGGAATCTGGCGTTCATCGCCTCGTTCGAATTTCACCGTTCGACAGCAATGCACGCCGCCACACCTCATTCGCGTCGATTTGGGTTTATCCGGTCATCGACGATTCGATCGATATTGAGGTGTCGGAATCCGATGTCAGGATCGACACCTACCGCGCCTCTGGCGCCGGTGGGCAGCATGTCAACACAACCGACTCAGCGGTGCGGATTACCCATATCGAGAGCGGTATCGTCGTGCAGTGCCAAAGCGAGCGGTCGCAGCACAAGAACCGCGCGACGGCCTGGGACATGCTGCGCGCACGCCTTTACGAAGAGGAACTGAAGAAACGTGAGGCGGAAGCCAACGCCACCGAAGCTACCAAGACCGAAATAGGCTGGGGGCATCAAATCCGTTCCTATGTGCTGCAACCCTATCAACTGGTGAAAGACCTGAGAACCGGCGTGGAAAGCACTTCACCTCAAAACGTGCTCGACGGTGATCTGGATGAATTCATCAAGGCGTCACTGTCTGCACGTATCGATGGTGGGCCGGCAGTGCCGGTCGAGGACATTGAATAGATTGAAAGAAGCCCGTGTGAGCTCACAAAAGGTTGGCGAGCTTGTCTCCGACGCTCATGAAACGCTTCGGATTGATCGGTTTGCCGCCGCGATGCACTTCATAGTGCAGATGCGGACCTGTTGAACGGCCCGAACTCCCAACTTTGCCAACGACCGCGCCAGCCGAAACTTTCTGGCCCTTTCGGACGGATATCTTTTTCAGGTGGGCATATCTGGTCACAAGGCCGTTGCCGTGATCGATTTCTACCATGCGGCCATAACCGCCATTCCAGCCGGCCTCAACAACCTTGCCAGCGCCCGTAGCCTTTACCGGACGCCCAATCGGAGCGCGAAAATCCATGCCCGAGTGCATTGCGCGGCGGCGCAGAATTGGGTCTCTGCGCATACCAAAATGACTCGTGACCTTTGCCCCTGGTAGTGGATTTGCAATTGGCAACATGCGCGCGGTGGTTTTGATCACATCCAGCGTTTTAAGCGCTTCATCCAGCTGCCCGATTTCAGCGTCGAACTGGCCCGGTTCAAGCGCGATGAGAGGGCCTCCGACCGCTGACTTGTCGAAATCGACCTTCATGTTGAGGCCGACCTTGCCCAGAGTGCTGGAGATTGCATCGGCAGTTATGTAGGCATTGCTGGTCAGTGTGCGTATTTTGTTGACCTGCCCGATCTCAATCGAACGAAGCGACTTGTTGATGGCAAGGAACATTCTGTCTGCCCGGTCGGCAGCACTCTGCTTTGTGCTGGTCGCCGGTTCACCTGCCAGCATTCGCTTGAAGATGGAGCCGGTCGTCATCTTGTCGGTCGCAGCGAAGGAAAGCGCATCAACGCCGATATTAGCCTCAGCGCGTTCATCGGGCCTTGGCTCGGGAACGGGTGCATTTGCCGGCAGTTCGCCGCCGGTTGCGCCATTGATCAACGGTGTAATAATGCCGTGACGCTCAGACAAAACCGCCTGTCGGTTCAACAACTCGCTGACTTTGTTCTCCATCAGCTGCTGATCAAGCAACTGCCGGCTGGTAATGCGGTCGACCTGGGCCCGTAGTGCCGAAATCCGGTCTTCATAGGCCTGCTGCATGCGTGCTTGGCGAGCGACAGTCGCACCAAGCAGATCATCGCGCAAAACCAGGTAGGACGTTGCCAGTAGATAACCAATGGCGACAGCCGCCAGCGCAGAACCGATCACCGCAGCCAGCCATGGTCTTATCGTGAAATGCCGGATGGAATCACCGCGAGCGATGATGACAGTGTGTGGCTCGCTACGCTTACCAAATACGCTTGTCTGACGAAAACCGTGACGGGACATGCCAACCTGACCAATTCAACTCCACGCGTTGATTACACATCATTAGGGTTAACAAAGCTTTGCCGGAGGCGGCTGTCTCAGCTGGAAACCGACGATAGTGACCGATAAAACACAGTCGTCAGTCCCGCCGCTGCGCGTGCTCTTTCATTGAATGGCGGCTTCAACTGACCGCGGAAATTCGTCCGCACCAGTTGCTGGAAGCGCTGTGCCGGGTCGAGATTGTCGCGTGCGCAAAAAAAGCGGAACCACTTTGCGCCGATCGCGACGTGTTTTTTCTCGTCCGTGTAAATGATGTCCAAAATGCCTGCGCTTTCACCATCTCCCGTTTTGAGCATTTTTTCGATCAGGGAGGGGGTGATATCGAGACCGCGTGCCTCCAGCACCAGAGGGACAACTGCTAATCGGGCGTTCAGGTCGTTGCTGGTGCTGGTTGCCGCTTGCCAAAGCCCGTCATGGGCCGGCAGGTCACCATAAGCCGCGCCAAGCGAGTTCAGCCGGTCACGGAGCAGGTCAAAATGCTTGGCCTCCTCAAACGCGACCTGCATCCAACCGTCAAAGAAGCTCTGCGGAACGCGAACAGTCGCAAACCGGGCAACAATGTCGAGTGCCAGGTCGATTGCGTTCAACTCGATATGAGCCAGCGCGTGCAAAAGAGCGATTCGCCCGTGTTGCGAATTCAAGGATCGTTTCTTCACCAGCTTTGGCGCCACCAGGTCCGGCTTTTCCGGTCTGCCGGGGCGGTCAGGAATATTCGGATCCAGCGGCGAATGAAGCGAAAGGCTGCGCTGTTGCCAGGCCTTGTAGGCGAGGCGGGTCAGTTCCGTCTTGCGGTCCAGTTCGTGCGCAGAGATTGCGGCGATTGCAAGCCCGCGAAGACTATCGGATTGTGCATGCGGTTTGTCGGCTTGACTTTTCACGCTGCACGAACGGCTTCAAGCACTTCCTCGGCATGACCGGGAACTTTTACTTTTCGCCAGATCTTCAGAATTGTCCCGTCTTCCGAAACTAGAAATGTACTGCGCTCAACACCCATATATTTGCGGCCATACATGCTTTTTTCAACCCACACGCCGTAAGCTTCCAAGGTCGATTTGTCCTCATCGGAGGCTAGTGCCACGGTCAGGTCGTGTTTGCTGATGAACTTGTCGTGCTTGCCGGCACTGTCAGGCGACATGCCAATGATTGTGGCGCCGCTGTCTTTAAACAATTGCTTCAGGCCGCTGAAAGCAATTGCTTCGGCAGTACAACCGCTCGTGTCGTCTTTTGGATAGAAAAACAGCACGACCTTGCGGCCAATGTGTTGCTCCAGGGAGATTGTTTCGCCGCCGTCGCGGGGGAGAACGAACGCCGGGGCCTTGTCTCCCGTCTCAAGTGCCGTCATACCTTTGCCTTGTTTTTGATTACCCAAATCTGGGCGCAGATATAGTGTAATCAACGCACACGTCCATTGTTGATTGCGCAGGCCGGTGGGGCTGTTGGATAAAAAGCATTCCAAACACGAGAAGGTCAGGTTCAACCGACGGAAATTACGTCGATTGGAGCAATACCCGTCCGCATCGGCACAGCCCGATCACGAGATCGCAAAAGCCAAAATGCCGCCTGGCGGAATTGGGAGATTGATGCGCCCGATTGCCGTTTTCTTGATGTTCGCCGTTTGTGGAATTGCGATACTGGTCATCGCAGCGGCGTCAGGAATTGGCACGGGCCCGTTCCAGCGGGCGGCCCAAGCCTCGCTCACCTCGATCCTGGGGCAGAATGCCAACACAACATTCGGGGATGCGCGTCTGACCTTTGGCGGCCCAGCAGCCGTGGGCATTGAATTACGCGATGTGCAATTGAGCACGAACGGCGACAGCGGACATTCCGTCGCCGCAGAACGAATCCGGTTTGGCATCGAACTGGCGCCGTTGCTGGCGGGCAGAGCCGAGCTTTCGGGTATAAACTTGTCGCATGTTTCAATCAGGCTGGGTGAGGGCGGGTCTGACCTTGCTGCCGGATTGCTGAACAATCGCGGCTTGATCGACCCCGACAAGGTGGCGGCATCCGTATTCGATTCTATGCGGGAAATTGTTTCCGCCACCAGTCGGCTTGGGAGCGCGGTAAGCATTGATCGGGCAGAAATTGGGTGGCTCTCACCTTCGCGGTTGCCCAGTTTGATGTTGTCCGATTTGACACTTGAAGACCAAGGTGACGGATCATCGCTGAATGCCAATTTGAAGATTGGCGAGATTGAGGCGGGATTATCTGCGCAAGTGCGTAATCAGGCGGAGAGCCTCTCGTTTCTGGGCAAAATGTCGATCCCTGATTTTGAATGGAACTACACGCCGGGCACTCTGAAAAAACCGTTTGCCCGCAAGATCACAGCCGCAATTCGCATAAGCCTCGATGGGTCCAAAACCACCGGACAGCCCGGCAGCATCAATTCCGAATTGGCGATTGACGATTTTGTCCTCGAAACCGTCAAGGATGAACGCCAGAACAGTACTCTGCGCGTTACCGCGACGCTGGATGAAGGCGCCGGTAAGTTGGAGATTGAGAATATTGTCGCCGACATTGGCAAAGCGCACTTGGAATTGCATGGCGCGATACAGCCGGCTCCTGAAGCTCAATCGCTCAAACCTATCTATCGATATGAATTGGTCAGCGACGGTTCGCGCATTACCGCTGCCGATTCACCCGAACGGCCGATTGGTGTGCTTGCACGCCTGGCTGGCATCATCGACCTGCCGGAAGGCCGTATCACTGCCGACGAATTAGGGGTCCGTACCACGGGTGGCGAAGTAATCGGCAATGGCGCGCTGGTGTTTCCGGGCGGCAAGACACCGGCTGCATTTCTGAACATCCAGGTACCCAAAATGCCTGTCGCACACGCCAAGCAGCTTTGGCCGTGGAAAGCAGCCGACGGCGCACGTTCCTGGGTGCTGGACAACGTCTTCGGTGGCGAAGTGCGCGACAGCTGGCTGGAAATGAGCACAGTCGCAGGCAGGTTTGGCGATGCTTTTCCGTTCACGGCTGACGAAGTTTCAGGACATTTCAAAATTTTCGGGACCCGCTTTGATACGGCCGGTGAAATCCCGCCGGTTCGCGATGCCAACGGAACGGTGGATTTCGGCGGAACAAACGTCACGATCCGTTTGTCTTCCGGCACCGCATACATGCCCAGCGGCCGCACCGTGGATGCGGCGAACGGTGAGTTTCGAATTAATGCGGCAATCAAGCCGCTTGTCGGGGCGCTTGAGATCGACGTAGCGGGTAACGCTGACGCCGTCGCCGAACTTGCGACTTATGATCCAATAAACGCCGATCGGTATATCGAGCTGGGACCGGACGATTTCACCGGTACGGTGACCGGACATGTCGGTGGCAATATCCCGCTTCAAGCTGTGCCTGATCGCGAAGCGTTGAGCTGGCGTGTCGCACTCGACTATTCCGGTCTCGCAGTGGCCAAACCGTTCGGTGGTCAGGAGCTCAGTGATGCGACGGGCTCCATTGTGGTTGATCCGCAAACTGCAACGATCAGGGCAAAGGGGAAACTCAATGGCCTGCCTGCAGAGTTCTCGCTCGCCGAACCACTGGACGGGGATGACAACAGGCGAAAGCTGGACCTGAAACTGGAACTTGACGACAAAGTGCGAGCGGAGGTTGCGCCACAGCTCAATACTGTTGTTTCGGGTCCGGTCGTCGTCGATATCAAGGAAGCCGATGACGGGTCGCAAACGCTCCATGCTGACGTCACAAAGGCAACCCTGAGCTTTCCGTGGGCCGGATGGACGAAAGGACCGGGCATTCCCGGGAAGGCGAGTTTCAGGCTTCGCGACGATGGAGAGATCACACGGCTGACGGACATCAGGTTGGAAGGCAAATCCTTCTTCCTGAGCGGCTCCGCAATCCTGAACAAGGGGGATATCCAATCTGCCCAGTTTTCCGGCGTGAAACTCAATCGCGACGATTCATTTGATCTATCAATCAAACGGGACGGACGCGGGTACGACATGTCGGTCAAGGGCGAAAGGATCGACGCACGTTCGCTGATCAAACAATTCCTGTCCGATGTCGAGGAGGCCAGTGAGGGGCTGGATGACGTTCCGGTCCGGCTCACAGCAAAGGCAAGACAGGTCCGCGGGTTTGGCAATGAAATCGTCAGCGACGTCGATATTGTCTACAGCGGCACTGGTTCCAGGGCATCAGGCCTGCAGATCTCGGCAACCACCGCGTCAGGTCAGCGCTTTGCGGTGCGCCAGGAAGGCGCTCAGGGTGCCAGAACAGTAACTATGCAATCGGCAGATGCGGGCGCCATACTCCGTTTTCTCGATATATACGGAAACATGCAGGGCGGATCCATTGACCTCAGAATGACCGGTGCTGACGGTGAGCCGTTGCGCGGGCAAATTGATGCGCGCGATTTCTGGGTCGTCAACGAGCCGAGGCTGGAGGCGCTGGTGTCTACCGCGCCGGACGGTGATGACCGCAGTTTAAGCCAGGCGGTCAAGCGCGATATCGACGTTTCCAAAGCCAAATTTGAACAGGGATTTGCCAGGATCGAGAAAGGCAATGGCTACCTTGCGATTGCTGACGGTGTATTGCGTGGACCGTTGATCGGCTCGACATTTCAGGGTCATCTCTATGATGCGAATGGCAATATGTCGCTGACCGGCACGTTCATGCCTGCCTACGGCCTGAACCGGCTCTTCGCCGATATTCCGGTCGTCGGACTGATCCTCGGCAATGGTCGTGACCGCGGACTGATCGGCATCACCTACAAACTGTCTGGCGATGCCAAGTCGCCGAAACTGCTGGTCAATCCGATTTCGATCATCGCGCCAGGAATTTTCCGGTCGATTTTCGAGTTTCGGTAAGGGTCTTATTCCGGGCGCACCAACACGTGCTTCTTCTTGCCGAGCGACAGTTTGATCGCTCCCTCAGCACCAACGTGTCCGGCATCGATGTTCATGCGGTCGTCGGTCACTGGCTGATCGTTGATTTTCAGCGCATTGCCCTTGATGTGGCGGCGAGCCTCGCCATTCGAACCTGCAAGTCCCGCCAAAACGAAAAGCGTCAGCACGCCAATGCCGGCTTCAAGTTCACCGGCAGCCAACGAGACCGTCGGCAGATTGTCAGCCAAAGCGCCTTCCTCAAAGGTCTTGCGTGCTGTCTCAGCTGCCTCTTCGGCTGCCTGGCGACCGTGCAACAGCGCCGTCACTTCCGTCGCGAGCACCTTCTTGGCCTCATTGATTTCATTGCCGTCGAGCGCTGCCAGTTTGGCCACTTCGCCCATGGCAAGGGTCGTGTAGAGTTTCAGAAACCGCTCAACATCCGCATCTTCGGTATTGCGCCAGTACTGCCAGAAATCATATGGGCTCAGCATATCGGCATTGAGCCAGACAGCGCCTGATGCCGTCTTGCCCATCTTGGCGCCCGAAGAGGTGGTAAGCAGCGGCGTGGTCAATGCGTAGAGCTGTGGTGTACCCAGGCGATGGCCAAGGTCGATGCCGTTGATGATATTGCCCCATTGATCCGAACCGCCCATCTGCATGCGGCAGTCATGGCGCTTGTTCAGTTCGACAAAATCATAGGCCTGCAGGATCATATAGTTGAATTCGAGGAAGGACAGCGATTGCTCACGGTCCAGCCTCAGCTTGACCGAATCGAAAGACAGCATCCGGTTGACAGAAAAATGCCGGCCGACATCCCGCAGGAATTCGACATAGTTGATTCCCATCAGCCAGTCGGCATTGTTGACCATAATGGCCTTGTCATCACTGAAATCGAGATATTTCGAAAAGCTCTGTCTGATCCCGGCGAGATTGGCGTCGATATCTGCTGGCGTCAGCAACTTGCGCGCCTCGTCCTTGAAGGACGGATCGCCGATCATTGATGTTCCACCGCCCATCAGCGCGATTGGCCGGTGACCGGTCTGCTGCAGCCAGTGCAGCATCATGATCTGGATCAGAGAGCCGGCATGCAGGCTGGTCGCAGTGGCGTCGAAGCCGATATAGGCAGTAACGGTTTCCTTGCAGAACAATTCATCAAGCCCGGCTTCATCGGAGATCTGATGAATGAAGCCGCGCTCGGACATGACACGCAGGAAATCGGATTTGTAGGCTGACATTGGATCACCGTGACGGGTGTGAAATTCAAGGTTTCGCATGGCGTTGCGGACCGCGCGCGTTTAACACTATTGCGGTAACAACGACAAGGAGCGGCGATGGCGCTGACAACGGCAATCGGCCTGATGAGCGGCACGTCGATGGATGGTATCGACATTGCGCTGCTGCGAACCGACGGCGAGAACAGGGTTGAACGGGTGTCGTCGGGTTTCATCGACTATGATGCGGCGTTCCGCAAGCGGCTCGAGACGGCGCTCGAAACGGCAACTTCCATAACCGGCCGCTCACAAAGGCCGGGCGATTTGGCCGAGCTTGAACGCGAGATTACCCGTCGTCATGCCCTAGCAGTCAAAGGATTCGTCCGCTCATTGCCGTCCGCAGATGCCGCCACGAAAATAATCGGCTTCCACGGTCAAACCATCCTGCATCGCCCGGAACAGGGCCTGACCGTTCAACTCGGCGACGGGGAGCTGTTGGCAGGCGAAACCGGCCTTGCTGTCGTCTACGACATGCGGGCCAATGATATGATCCATGGCGGGCAGGGCGCACCGTTGGTACCTGTCTATCACGCGGCGCTTGCCCGCTCGCTGCCAAAATCAGAACACGCATTTCCGGTCGTATTCGTCAATGTCGGCGGGATTTCGAACGTGACCTACGTTCCCGAAAGCGGCGATCCGGTCGCCTTTGACAGCGGTCCCGGCAATGCGCTGATCGACCAGTGGGTTTCGACCCATGCCGGCGTGCCGCTGGACCAGAACGGCAGAATTGCCAGCGAGGGCGGCGTGGTGGAGGCGGTCGTGGGCACCTATCTTCAAAATCCGTTTTTTGAGAAATCCGGCCCGAAATCGCTCGACCGCAACGATTTCACGCTGGATGACGCCGCGGGACTGGAATTGGCCGACGGCGCGCGCACCTTAGCTGCGGTGACAGCCCGGTCCATTTTCGAGGCCGCAAAACACATGCCCGGTATGCCGAAACGGTGGGTATTGTGCGGCGGTGGTCGCAAAAATCCAAACATTATCAATGATTTGAAAGCGTTGGCTAAACCTGTTGGAGGCGAAGTTTTGCTTGCGGAAGAGCTGGGCTTCGATGGTGACGCCATGGAAGCAGAAGCCTGGGCCTATCTCGCCGTGCGCTCAATGAGGGGTCTGCCGTTGACCTTTCCAACGACGACCGGCTGCCGGAAAGCGGTGAGTGGGGGTGTGTTGGTGGAACCCTTCGCGGATCAATAACTGCTCTTGCCCGCGGTGGCACACACAAATTCAGCCGGTTTACCGTCTGCGCCCATGCTTTTGATTATCGTCATGTCCTCAATGCCAAATCCGGCGGACTCCAGTATCGCTGTTAAGTCCGTCTTGTTCATTTGTGCGTAGTAGCGCCCGAGCGAATCGACGGTGCATTCCTCGCGGATCTTGAAACTTGAGTAGAACAATCCGCCAGGTTTCAAAGCGTTGGCGACAGCGGCAATGGCCGCCGGAATGTCCTTGCGGTTGATGTGGTGAATTGAGGCCGACGCCCACACAGCATCGAATTCCTGTTTGAAATCAAGTTCTTCAATGCGCTGCACACCGACAATGATGCCGTAACGCCGTTTGGCTTCTGCGGCCATTGCAGAGGAAGCGTCGAGCGAGACGGTGCCAAACCCTTTTGATGCGAACCAGTGGCTGTCATGACCGGGCCCGCAGCCCAGGTCGAGCACAATGCTGCCTGGCTTCAGCCGCGCTGAAAAACGTTCGCGTTGCTCTAGCCACTCCGGGTCAAGTTCGACGGCTGCGTAACCTGCAGCATTGGTTTCGTAGTAATCGCTCATAGTGTGCCGCGATCGCGGACAATCGACGCAATGTCTGCGCGACCGTCAGTATTGTACCCGTCGGCGACACCTGTCCGGTCTTCAAAAGGCCGGTTCTGGCTCATTTTCCATTTTCCCTCGACGTGATCGATGGGGATGCGAAGGCCGACGATTCCCTTGATCTGCGCTCGCACAAACTTTTCAGGCGCATCCGAAACCATCCAGGCATCGGTTCGCCCCGCCTCATGGGTATCGGTCAGATTGTTGATCTGTTGTGCCAGCCAATCGGCGTCGTGGATAGTTTCAGCGTTTCCGCGGACTTGAACGATGGCATAGTTCCAGGTCGGCACCACTTTGCCGGTCTTCCGTTTGGTTTCATACCAGGACGGGGTCACATAGGCCTGAGGCCCCTGGAATACCACCAGGACCGGCGTCTCAGCATTGGCTTCTATCGCGCGCCAATGCGGATTGGCCTTCGACAAATGCGCACGCAGCGTGCCGCTGGGGCCATCTTCGGGATCCACCAGAAACGGCAACGGATCTGCAATCGGGCCATCAGCGCTATTGGAGATCAGCAGGCCAAGCGGGTGCGACCGGATCAGCGCATGCAAAACATCCAGCCGTTCTTCCCGAAAATGCGGCGGCTGGTACATTGTAAGCTAGAGCCTTTCACGCTCAAACGGTTGCAGAAAAGATAATCTTTTCATCGCATTACTTACTGCTGTGGTGTCTTTTCCGCCCTGACAGCGTCGAAATTCTCGACCAAAGTCAACGCCCCCGCTTCGGCCGCTCGGTTGTCAATTCACCGCGCAATCGAGCGTCGAGATAGTCGGAACATTCGGTAATCAGCTGATCTTCCATGCCGGAGAAGAAGTGGTTTGCACCTTCCATCGTCCGCTGGGTGATGGTGATGCCCTTTTGCTGATGCAATTTGTCCACCAGTCCCTGGACGTCCTTTTCCGGCGCAACCCTGTCCTGGTCACCATGGATGATCAATCCGGATGACGGGCACGGCGCCAAAAAGGCAAAATCATAGGTGTTTGGCTGCGGCGCGATCGACATGAAGCCTTCAATTTCCGGCCGCCGCATCAGAAGCTGCATACCGATCCAGGCGCCAAAAGAGTAACCGGCAATCCAGCAATTCTTCGAATCCGGGTGCAGGGACTGGATCCAGTCAAGTGCTGCTGCAGCATCCGACAATTCGCCGACGCCATGGTCAAAATCACCCTGGCTGCGGCCAATCGAGCGGAAATTGAAGCGCAGTGCGGTAAATCCGCGTTTCTGGAACATGTAGAAGAGGTCGTAAACGATCTTGTTGTTCATTGTGCCGCCGAACTGCGGGTGCGGATGCAACACCATGGCGATCGGGGCGTTTTTTTCTTTTGATGGCTGGTAACGTCCTTCCAGACGGCCGGCCGGACCGGTAAAAATGACCTCAGGCATTGAAACTCCACTGTGCCGGCGCCCGCAAGGCGGGAGCCTGAAAATTGGCGGACCTAATCCCGATCTTGACGCGAGACGGGCGGCTTCCTAGAACCAGTTTAGAACTATTCAAAACTAGGCATCGCGCTGCCCAGCTTCAAGCAGCGGCTAAATAGGACGGTTCGCCCTTGAATTACAAGGAAAATCGGCCTCTGGCCCGGCGATGGCAGGACAGGGAAGACCATTAGATGGCGGCAGAACGCGCCTATCTTGATTACAATGCCAGCGCACCGCTTCTTGATAAGGCGAAAGCGGCAATGTTGGCGGTACTGGAATCGCCTGGAAACGCGTCGTCTGTTCACGGCGAGGGCAGGGCAAAACGGGCGGTTATTGACCGGGCACGCAACCATGTTGCTCAGCTTTGCAATGCCAGTCCGGACAATGTTGTCTTCACGTCTGGTGCGACTGAGGCGGCATCAACCCTGTTGACGCCCGAATATCGCATGGGACGCGGTTCCCTGGTCATCGGCCATCTTTATGTGTTGGCAAGCGACCATCCCTGCCTTCTCGGCGGCGGACATTTTGCGGCAGATCAGATCACACAGTTGCCGGTCGATGTTGATGGTCTGATCAATGTTGAAGCGCTGAAGACCGAACTCGGCCGGCGCAGCAAGGATGATGGTCAGGCAATTGTTGCCTGCCATTTTGCCAACAACGAAAGCGGCGTAATTCAGCCGGTCGCCGACATCTCGGCCGTGGTCAAGGATGCAGGCGGATTGCTGGTTGTCGATGCCGTTCAGGCAGCCGGCAGGTTGGAAATTGATATCGAAGCGCTGGGCGCCGATTTTCTGATCCTTTCATCGCACAAAATTGGTGGCCCCCAGGGAGCAGGTGCCATTGTTTCGGCTACCGACTTGCTGATGCCGGCACCGCTTGTCACCGGTGGCGGACAGGAGAAGGGCCATCGTGCCGGGACCGAGAACGTGGCCGCAATTGCCGGCTTCGGTGAGGCTGCTGTAATTGCCGGAGAGCGTCTTGGCGGGATTGAGGCTGTTCGGAACCTTCGCGACCGGTTTGAGGCCGCTCTCCGTGCTCACATTGCAGATGTCATCATCGTGGCCGATGAGGCACCCCGTCTTGCCAATACCAGCCTGTTCATCATTCCCGGTTTGAAAACCGAAACCGCGCAGATTGCCTTCGACCTTGCCGGGATCGCGCTTTCAGCCGGATCGGCATGTTCGTCGGGCAAGGTCGGCGACAGCCATGTGCTTGCGGCAATGGGGTTGGGAAGCCATGGCAGTGCGCTTCGCCTCTCAATCGGTGCGGAGACCGGGGAAAAGGAATTGGTGATGTTCCAAAAGGCTGTTCAAGGCATCGCAGAACGGCGGGCGGAAAAGGGAAAGGCGGCCTGAAAGTGAGAAGAAAGCGTTCAGGCACCTGAAAACTTGAAAAAACTGGTAAGGATTTGCCGATTCCGGCTTTTCCAAACCGAAAAATGAATTACATAGGTGGCAGCTTCGGCTGACATCTGTCGACAACCACCGGGCCTTGAACCCGGCGAGAATGGAGACAACCGATATGCCTGCTGTGCAGGAGACCATTGAGCAGGTCCGCAAGATCGATGTGGACCAGTACAAATACGGTTTCGAAACCTTCATCGAGATGGACCGGGCTCCCAAGGGGCTCAACGAGGACATCATCCGCTTCATTTCGGCCAAGAAAGAAGAGCCGGAGTGGATGGTCGAATGGCGCCTCGACGCCTACAAGCGCTGGCTGACCATGCAGGAGCCCAGCTGGGCTCGTGTCGAATATCCGGAAATTGATTTCCAGGACCTCTATTACTACGCCGCGCCGAAAAACCAGACCGGGCCGAAATCGCTCGATGAAGTCGATCCGGAACTGCTGCGCACTTATGAGAAGCTTGGCATTCCGCTGAAGGAGCAGGAAATCCTCGCCGGCGTTCGCAAGCACGATGAGCCGAGCAAGCTGGACGAGGAAATTGGCGACAACGTCTATGCGTCAGGCCGCGTGGCCGTGGACGCCGTTTTCGATTCCGTCTCGGTCGTCACCACCTTCAAAAAGGAGTTGGCTGCGGCAGGCGTGATCTTCTGCTCGATATCCGAGGCAATCCGCGAGCACCCCGAACTGGTTCAAAAATATCTCGGTTCGGTCGTGCCGACGACAGACAATTATTATGCGACGCTCAATTCGGCCGTCTTCACCGATGGTTCGTTCGTCTATGTGCCCAAAGGCGTCCGCTGCCCGATGGAATTGTCGACCTATTTTCGCATCAACGCCGAGAACACAGGCCAGTTCGAGCGCACGCTGATCATTGCCGATGAAGGCTCCTACGTATCCTACCTGGAAGGCTGCACGGCGCCTCAGCGTGATGAGAACCAGCTCCACGCTGCGGTGGTCGAGCTGATCGCGTTTGACGATGCGGAAATCAAATATTCAACGGTGCAGAACTGGTATCCGGGCGACGAAAACGGCAAGGGTGGCATCTACAATTTCGTCACCAAGCGCGGCGATTGCCGTGGCAAGAATTCCAAAATCTCCTGGACCCAGGTCGAGACCGGTTCGGCGATTACATGGAAATATCCCTCGTGCATTCTGCGCGGCGACAATTCACAGGGCGAGTTCTACTCGATCGCGGTTTCCAATGGCCGCCAGCAGATCGACAGCGGCACCAAGATGATTCATCTCGGCAAGAACACCACGAGCCGCATCATCTCCAAGGGAATTTCCGCCGGCCGCTCCAACAACACCTATCGCGGCCAGGTATCTGCACACCGCAAGGCTGCCCATGCACGCAATTTCACCCAGTGCGATTCTTTGCTGATCGGCAATGACTGCGGCGCGCACACTGTGCCCTATATCGAGGCGAAGAACGCAACGGCGAAATTCGAGCACGAGGCGACAACGTCGAAAATCTCCGAGGACCAGCTGTTCTATGTCATGCAGCGCGGCATTCCCGAGGAAGAGGCGATAGCGCTGATCGTCAACGGCTTTGTGAAAGAGGTGATCCAGGAACTGCCGATGGAATTTGCTGTCGAAGCGCAGAAACTGATCGGCATTTCGCTTGAGGGAAGTGTGGGGTGATGGGAGAAAAACGGACGGTAATTGGTGAAAAAGTAACGCCCGAGTCGGGCCTTTCTTGGAAGCAGATTTCTAGTTGTTGGTGTAGGTACACTACTGCTCTTTTTGCTTTTCGAGCAGCTCCGGACCGCGGGCATTTTACCGGTTCCCATGGGTCTTTTGGCCGGAATAGCCGGCGGCGTAGCTGCCCATGTCGCAATCAAATACTTTCCAACAAAATAGACCATCGGCTGACGTTTGCGCCGCCCCGGAACGACGAAAGAAATGAGAACTACTTAAATGCTTGAAATCAAAAACCTTCATGCCCGTATTGCCGAGGATGGCACCGAGATCATTCGCGGGCTCAACCTGACCGTCAAGGCCGGCGAAGTCGCTGCCATCATGGGACCGAACGGTTCCGGCAAGTCGACGCTTTCATATGTGCTGGCGGGCCGTGAGGACTACGAGGTCACCCAGGGTGACATTCTTTACAACGGCCAGTCCATCCTCGAGATGGATCCGGCGGAGCGAGCGGCGGAGGGCGTATTTCTCGCCTTCCAGTATCCAATGGAGATCCCCGGCGTCGCCACCATGGAATTTCTTAAGGTGGCACTTAATTCGCAGCGCAAGGCACGTGGCGAAGAGCCGTTGAAAATTCCTGACCTGATGAAAAAGGTTCGCGAGGCGGCCGGTTCGCTTGGCATGGATTTCAACATGCTGAAACGTCCACTCAATGTAGGCTTCTCAGGCGGTGAAAAGAAGCGCGCCGAAATCCTGCAGATGAAACTGCTGGAGCCGAAATTGTGTGTCTTGGACGAGACCGATTCCGGCCTCGACATCGATGCGCTGAAAATTGTCTCAGATGGTGTCAATGAGCTGCGTTCGCCTGACCGGGCCATCGTTGTGATTACACATTATCAGCGCCTTCTGGAGCACATCGTGCCGGATACCGTGCACGTTCTGTACAAGGGCCAGGTAGTCAAATCCGGCGACAAGTCACTGGCACTGACCCTTGAAAATGAGGGTTACGCCGGCATTGTCGGTGAGGCGGCGTAGATGAACGTTCACGCCAAACTTGCCCTGACACCTGCCGAAGAGGCAATGGTCACAGCTTTTGGTGACCGGATTTCGCGTCTTCCCGGCGGCGAGGTGACGACCAGGGCGCGCGATGCGGCGATAGAACGCCTCAAGCGCTCAGGGCTTCCGACGCGCCGCCGCGAGGAATGGCATTACACCGATCTGCGCCGCATGCTGTCTCGTTTTCTGGATGTCGCGCCACGGCCCGATATCGGAGAAGCAAGAGACGCGGCTTCGGCCTACAAGCGGCTGGTTTCGGCGGCAAGGCTGCCATCGTTCAACGGTCATTTCTTTGCCGATCTGGCAGATGACATGCCGGATGGTGTGACAGCACGCTCATACGCGGCGGTATGCGAGGCCGGCGAGGACGCTTCCGCCTGGACAATCGAAGAAGATGAGGACGATGTGATTGCTGCCATCAATACCGGATTTTTCGGTGATGGCATTGAAATCACCGTCGCTGAAGGAGCAAACCCGGAGCGCGCGGTTGGCCTGGCGCATTCTTCGCTTGGCGACGACCGGTTCTCGGCGGTTCGAAATGTCGTCAAAGTCGGCGCTGGCGCAACCGCCATGTTCATTGAGCGCCATATCGCGCCTGATGCTTCCGGCCACCAGACCTGTGCTGTCTCGGCGATTGATGTAGGCGAGGGCGCCGATGTCACCTGGGTGCTGATCCAGGAGGGCGGAAAGGATGCCGATCACCTCGGCCAGTTCCGCGCAAATTTGGCAAAAGATGCCAAATTGACCCTGTTTGTAATGAATTTCGGCGGCCATCTGGTTCGCGAGGAAATACTGGTTCGCGCAGATGGCGAGGGCGCAGATTTCCAGCTTCGCGGTGTCAACATGCTGTCCGGGTCAAGCCATACAGACGTGACGATGGTTCTGGATCACATCGGCTACGGCACGACTTCCGAAGAAATCATCAGAAATGTCGTCACCGGCAAAGCCAAGGGCGTTTTCCAGGGGCAGATCCGCGTCGATCGCGAGGCGCAAAAAACTGACGCGCGAATGGCTTGCAACACCCTGCTGTTGTCGGATGACAGCGAGTTTTCAGCCAAGCCGGAACTGGAAATCTTCGCTGACGATGTGGCCTGTGGCCACGGCGCGACGGTCACCGAGATCGATGCCGACCATCTGTTTTATCTGATGTCGCGGGGTGTCCCGGAAAAGGAGGCGCGCCGGCTCCTGATCAAGGCGTTCCTCGCCGAGATTGTCGAAGACCTTGAAGACGAAGAACTGGTGGAGGCGCTTGAAATTCGCCTCGATGGCTGGTTCGCGGAGAACGGCTAACCGATGAACATCATGACTGCCACCGCACCATACGATGTCGACAAAATACGGCAGGATTTTCCGATCCTGTCGCGCGAGGTCTATGGCAAGCCGCTGGTCTATCTGGACAACGGTGCTTCCGCACAGAAGCCACAAGCGGTGATCGATGCGGTCACCCACGCCTATTCGAACGAATATGCCAATGTGCATCGTGGGCTGCATTTCCTGTCCAACGCGGCTACCGACGCCTACGAGAAGGCGCGGGAGACGGCCCGCCGCTTTCTCAATGCTGCCGACGTCAGCGAAATCACCTTCACCAAATCGGCGACCGAGGCCATCAACACGGTGGCCTATGGTTGGGGCATGCCGAATATCGGCGAAGGTGACGAGATCATCCTCAGTCAGATGGAACACCACTCCAACATCGTGCCGTGGCACTTCATCCGCGAACGCCAGGGCGCATATCTGGTCTGGTTACCGGTTGACGATGAGGGTGCGTTCCATATCGAGGAATTGGAAAAACGGATCACCGATCGCACCAAGCTGATTGCGATCACCCATATGTCGAATGTCCTTGGTACCGTCGTTCCGGTCAAGGAAATCTGCCGCATTGCCCATGAGCGCGGCATCAAGGTTCTAGTCGATGGTAGCCAAGGCGCTGTCCATTTGCCGGTCGACGTGCAGGACATCGATGCCGATTTCTATGTCTTTACCGGCCACAAGGTCTACGGCCCATCCGGCATTGGCGTTCTCTATGGCAAGCGCGACCTGCTCGCCTCAATGCGTCCGTTTCAGGGTGGCGGCGAAATGATTGAGGACGTTACCGAGGAAAACGTAACCTACAATGAACCGCCACACCGTTTCGAGGCCGGCACGCCGCCGATTGTGCAGGCAATTGGTCTCGGCGCTGCGCTCGACTATGTCGAGGCCATCGGCCGCGAGAATATAGCAGCGCACGAAACCATGCTGCGCGAATACGCCCACGAGCAATTGGGCCGCATCAATTCGCTGCGAATCTTCGGCAATGCACCGGGCAAGGGCGCCATCGTTTCCTTTGAACTGGAAGGCATTCACGCGCACGATGTTTCGATGGTGATTGATCGGGCAGGGGTCGCGGTCCGTGCCGGCACCCACTGTGCACAGCCGCTGCTGAAACGCTTCGGCGTAACATCGACTTGCCGTGCCTCATTCGGCCTCTACAATACCAGGGCCGAAATTGATAAGCTTGCCGAGGCGCTGGAAAAGGCGCGAGGGTTTTTCGCATGAGTACAGGGGAAGTTGCTATGGAAAACAGCCAAAGTGCTACTTGCGAGCCTTGCGAACCGAAAATGCCGCCGGTCTCCGCCATTCCGTCCGACGAACTGGCGCGGTTGACAGACGACATCATCGCCGCGCTGAAAACAGTCTATGATCCTGAAATTCCGGCAGATATTTACGAACTCGGCCTGATCTACAAGATCGACATTGAGGATGACCGCTCGGTGAAGATCGACATGACACTGACCGCACCGGGTTGCCCGGTCGCCGGTGAAATGCCCGGCTGGGTCCATGATGCGGTCGCGTCTGTCGACGGCGTCGGCCCGGTTGATGTTGAGATGACTTTCGATCCGCCCTGGACACCGGACCGCATGAGCGAAGAGGCGCAGGTGGCAATCGGCTGGTATTGATGTGAAACATGGTCGAAGAGCACGAACTTTGCCACCTTTATCAAGTCGACTTGTTCGATCGCTATGCCGAGATGATTTGGGACGCATTCACGCAACCGTCATCGTATCAGGAGAAAATTGAAAATTTCCCACAGAACGTCGCTGAGATTTGCGCAGTTTACATGTTGACGGCGGAAGTGATGAACGGAGGTTTCTCACAGTACTTTCACAATTCCTATGGCGCCATGTTCAATGAAGCAATTGTCGGTTTTGAAATGACTGAAGGGACTGAATTTGCGAATATTGTGAGATCTGCAGGGTCGAAATTTGTGGACGGTGTACCGATTGATCGGCGTTTGCGAATGGCAATGGTCGATGAACTGGAATCAATTGATGAAGACACTTGGGCTGATGACGGAGACGCGTTTTATTCCGTTAACGAAGAGGTCTGGGAACGCCACGAAACAAAGATCGAGGAGATGGCAAAACGGCTACTAATGGAAACTTTCCATTGAGTCCTGCGCATTAACGGGACATTGGTCGCTTTGCGATAGATTGGAATTAGGCTTTGGTGACACTACATACCGACAAAGGCTTGTAAGCAATGACCGGATTTAAAGTCATAACCCTTACCGACGCTGCCGCTGATCGCGTGCGCGATATTGTCGATGCGCGTGACGGCGCGGCCGGTGTACGCGTCGGCATCAAGAAGGGCGGCTGCGCTGGCATGGAATACACGGTTGATCTGGTCACCGAGCCGGACCCGAAAGACGATCATGTCACCCATGATGGCGTCGATGTGTGGGTGGCGCCCGAAGCGGCGCTGTTTTTGCTCGGTACCGAAATGGACTACGAGGTGACGACGCTGCGTTCAGGCTTCGTGTTCAACAATCCAAACGTGGAATCAGCCTGCGGCTGTGGCGAATCTGTCGAATTGAAACCGGCGGATTTGAAGGCACTGGCAGAGGCGCGCGGCGCGCTCTGATCCGTGCAAGACGACGACATCCATGATCTGTTTGCCGGTCTCGGACCGGTCACCATCAAGCGTATGTTCGGCGGCAGGGGCATCTACCATGCAGGGCAGATCATTGCGCTGGAAGTGGATGGCGAGGTCCTGCTGAAGGCTGATGCGCAATCGGCACCGGATTTTGAGAGCGCTGGCTCACGCCAATGGCATTATGAGGGCAAGAAAGCCGGAAGTCCGGTGGCGATGCCCTATTGGACCATCCCGGACGGGGCGGTTGATGACGCGGAAGCTTTCAGCGTCTGGGCCAGGAAAGCTTACGAGGCGAGCTTGCGAGCCAGGAAATAGCAATCCAGCACCTGATCTGATCAGACGCAGATATTCATGAAGTCGGGAACGTCGTCGCCAAACCCGATCACAGCGGGTTCATTCTTGCGATTGGCTTTGGGCCGGTCCTTGCGGTCTTCATTGTCAGCCTTGATCGACTTTTTGCGAGCGGTTTTATCCTCGGCTTTGGCGGATTTGGGCATTTTGCCGTCGTCGGACTTCTTCTTCGAACCACGACCCCGCCTCGGCGCACGTTCTTGTGCATCTTCGGTCCGTGTCAACGTCGACAGGTCGCCATCGAGCCACTCGATATCCTGACCTATCAGTTTCTCTACGGCTTCGAGATATTTGGTATCCGGCCTGGCGGCGATCGTGAATGCCTTGCCGGAGCGTCCCGCGCGTCCCGTCCGCCCGATGCGGTGTACATAATCTTCCGCGTGCAGGGGCACGTCGTAATTGAACACATGGCTGACATCGGGGATATCAAGGCCGCGCGCCGCAACGTCTGAGGCCACAAGCAGCTTCAGTTTTCCATCGCGAAAATTCGACAGCATGGTCATGCGTGAGCGCTGGTCCATGTCGCCATGCAATGCACCGGCGACATAGTCGTGTTTGACCAGCGAGCGGAACAGTTCGGACACCTCGACTTTGCGATTGCAGAAGATGATCGCGTTTTTCACGTCGTCGCCCTCGGCATCAATCACTTTGCGCAGTGTTTCACGCTTTTCCCAGGGCTTTGCGCCGGACTTGACCAGCCTTTGCGATACTGTGTCAGTGACCGATGCCGGCTTTGACACTTCAACCCTGACCGGGGCCTGCAAAAACTGGTCGGCCAGCCGGGTGATCTCAGGCGGCATAGTGGCAGAAAAGAAAAGGGTCTGGCGCGTGAACGGGATCAATTTGCTAATGCGCTCGATGTCCGGAATGAAGCCCATATCGAGCATGCGGTCGGCTTCGTCGATCACCAGAATGTCGACACCGGTTAACAGCAATTTGCCGCGCTCGGAATGATCCAGCAGCCGGCCGGGCGTCGCGATCAGCACGTCGGCGCCGCGTTCAAGCTTGCGATCCTGTTCCTCAAACGAGACACCACCGATCAGCAGCGCCACGTTCAGCTTGTGGTTCTTGCCGTAGCGGTCAAAATTTTCCTGCACCTGAGCGGCCAGTTCGCGCGTTGGTTCCAGGATCAAGGTGCGCGGCATGCGCGCACGCGCGCGGCCTTTCTCAAGCCGGGTCAGCATCGGCAGCACAAAGGATGCGGTTTTGCCGGTTCCGGTCTGTGCGATGCCCAAAATGTCTTTTCGCGCTATAGCATGCGGAATGGCGCCGGCCTGTATCGGCGTCGGGGTGGTGTATCCGGAATCGGTCACGGCTTTCAGGACTTTCTGCGAAAGTCCCAAATCGGCAAATGTGACGGTTTCGGGCTCGGTTTGGCCGGTATCATCCATACCGGCGTCGGCGCTCTCGGGCGCCTCATGGGCAATTGCTGCGGAAATAATTTTCGTTACTCGCCTGTTTTTCGGTTTGACATTTTCGGCCTCCAAGGCCGTTGCCTCCTCGAGTATTGCCGCAGGCGATACGTTGCCCGGGTCGCGATGTCAACAGGGGTAAGGCTGCCGGCTGGCGCTAGAGTAAACGAATTTGACAGCATTATTGGATCAAATGGATTGAAATCACTGATATTTGCGGAAGTCACTGGCCCTCGGCAGAGCCTACGGCATCGTGACAGAAGATCAGGTGGATTGCGCTGACGCATGAACCGCCAGGTTGCCTTGGAAATATCTGACGGCATCAAAATGCCCCAACGTGAATATCATCCCAATTTCCCCCGGGTGTTGTAGTTGAGCACTACTGCAAATTAGCGGTCGCTGTTATTCTCATTCCGAAATGAGAAGCGTGAGTGAATACACGTTCGGCGGCGTCAATGCGGGTTTAGCGGGAACACAGGAGTAAGATCGGTATGGAATCTCGGACAAAAACGCTCTTTTTCGCATCCGTGGCAGTTCTGTCTCTTACGGCGGTGGCAAGCGCAGCCGATTTCACCCCGCCTGCATCAGGCCCGTATGACTGGTCCGGCGGCTATATCGGTCTTCATGTCGGTGGTGGATGGGGGGATGTGGATTTCATTCCAACGGCTGCAGCTGCCGCGCCGCCGCCCGCCTCGATAGATATCAGTGGCGCATTTGGCGGTTTGCAAGCGGGCTATGACTTTCAATCCGGGAACTGGGTGATTGGCGGTGTAATCGACGTATCGCTCTCCGGCATTGATGGCGCGGGAGCCTGCCCAGGAGGTCCGGCCGTAACATGTACCGCCGATGTCGATTGGCTGGCGACAGCGCGTGTCCGCGCCGGTTATGCCTTCGACAATGTGCTTGTTTATGCCACTGGCGGACTGAGCGTTTCCGACATCACCTATGCTGCATTTGCGACGGCTACGGGCATTCCGGCCGGGCCGGGCGAGAACGATACTGTGGCGGGTTTCAATGTCGGCGTTGGCCTTGAGGCTGCTTTTGCCGAAAACTGGTCGGTGGATTTGCATTACTTGTACCATGATTTCGCCGATACGGCGCTGACGGTCGCAAATTTTGGCGCTCTCGGCACCGGCCGGTACAATCTGCACACCATTCAACTCGGTCTGAACTACCGGTTCTGAATGGCCTGAGGAGTTGCAGTGGAGTGTTGTGTCCGGGCGGGCACGACCGCAGAATATTCAATATCTGAACTGCTCGGCCAGGATCCGTTCGTCCCAGGAATGATTGGCGTCGAACAGCAGGGTTGCTGTGGAGGATGAGGATTCTCTCACCGTGACAGAAGCGACCGACTTGACTTCAAAATGATCCGCAACCGCGTTGACCGGGCGTTTGTCCGGCTCCAGCACATCGAAACGCACCGTGGCGCGGTTCGGCACCAGCGCTCCGCGCCAGCGCCTCGGCCGGAAAGCGCTGACCGGGGTCAGAGCCAGCAATTCGGCATCGATCGGCAGGATCGGGCCGTGTGCAGACAGATTATACGCGGTCGATCCGGCCGGTGTCGCCACCATTACGCCATCGCAGACCAGCTCATCCAGCCGCACCTGATCGTCGATCGAAATCCTGATCTTGGCCGCCTGATAAGACTGCCGCAGCAATGACACCTCGTTGATGGCCAGCGAGGTTTCGGTGCGGCCATCGGCGGTGGAAGCGTTCATTCGCAGCGGACGAAGCGCTTCGGCGACGGCGTCGGTAATCCGCTCTCGCAGGTTTTCCTCGCCATATTCGTTCATCAGGAAACCGACCGAGCCGCGGTTCATGCCGTAGATCAGTTTGCCGCTGTCCATCGTGTCGTGGATGATTTGCAGCATGAAACCATCGCCGCCGAGGGCAACGATGACATCTGCGGTTTCCGGGTCCGACTGGCCGTAGAGCGCACTCAGGCGTGCGGCTGCCTCACGGGCCTCTTCGGCATCGGAATGGATAAATGCCAGATTGGCGGTGTTGCGGTTCATGTTGCCATTGTTCCACGTCGTATTTCGCCTGTCCGGCTTTCTATTGACCGGTTACCACGCCGGGCGATCCATTCAAAGCCATCATCACAGGCAGGCCGATGTACGCACTGTGATGCAATATTTCTTTACACTCGCGACAGATATGGTAGTGCGGTGCCGCGGGCGAGCCGGTTGCGTTCAATCTGGAAACCGGCATCTGACCCGGCAAGTGCCCTTGTAGCTCAGTTGGTAGAGCACCTGATTTGTAATCAGGGGGTCGGCGGTTCAAGTCCGTCCGGGGGCACCAAAAAACCCTATTATTTCAGTGGATTTACATTCCTGCGCAGGGCGCACCACGGCTGGTGCAATTTCGTGTCAGCGTGATGTCAGAATTTTGGCCTGAGTTTGGGGAGACACAGGAGTGCACCCACATACCCATCCGTCAATGTTCAGAAATCAGGACATTTGACTAGCTTCAAGCGGCTGGTGGATCGGTTGGATGCTGTCGCGATGTGTTTCCAGTGATGCTGCTCACAGCGACGTTCTGGTTACCGTGCTCTCATTGCGCGATTAAAGCACAATGGAATTCGGAGATGAAACGTCTAATTATTTTCGCATTGGCTGCAGGCTTAGCGACGTGTGGTACCGTATTCGCACGAAGTGCCGGTGGTGAAGCCGGCACCAGCGACGCCAATGGCAGAGAACGTACCACTCTTGTGTTCGGAACAACCCAGCAGGCGGCGCAGCCAGATGGCTTTCTTGTTGTCGATGATGGTCCCATACCGCTGCCGCAAGCGCCTGTACTGCCACCGCACCAGGATGATGAATGCATGTCGTGTGCAGACTAGAGGTTTAACTTCTGGCAAGACAAGGCTGTTGCGAATGAGCCGCGTTCACATCCGCATGCGGGTATAGTGTTCTAAGCCGCCGCCTGATCCTCCAGTGCCCACCGGCGACGAAGTCCGGCGGATCAAATAGATCCCGTAAGTCGTGTACGTTTACCTGTTATGTTACCCTGCTACCTTTGATTGGCGGACTGCCGGGACAGGCGTGGACGCGTTTGGCTTGGAGGAGGCGCATTGTGGCTTATGGCTTGGGCCTCGTCGCCATTGACCTCGCCCTTCAACTGAAAGTTACGCTATATCGAATCCGAAAAAGTAGACGGCAATTGGTTCGACCACTCCAAACCAGATGAGGGCGCAGCCTGTTAGGACGATAAGAACTGCGATCACAACGTGGATCAGCTTGTTCAAGTAGGGATTGGAAACAACTGATCTCTTACCCAATCCGTAGCCTGTACCGAAACCTCGGTCGAGCCAAAGGCTGAACTTGTCGTCCCTGCCGAGCACATCTCTGTAAACGACCAAAACTGCACTCGCCAAAAAGCCAACGCCCAAGAAGGCACAAATCACCACAACAAAAAATGGAAACAGGTAGTCGATCATAGGCCAGAGACTTTAGCATACCTCGATACCTAGGGTCAGGACTCATCAATGTCATCCATTCTGCGCGAGCAAATTTGGCTGCCGAAAAGGAGGAAAGGTGAAGGAACTATGCATAGTTTCAAACCTTTTCGACGCATTCGCCAGCCAAATGGGCCGCGCCCTTCGGGTTTGGAAGGAAAGGCCTGCCTGATCGCTCACAATGCTCGAAAAGGTCACAAGACCTTCCCTTGCGCTTGTTCGCCTCCATCCAAACCCTTCCTTCCAAACAGAATTGCGTGAGATTAATGGGTCCTGACCCTAGTCAGCGTACCGCTTTCTCGAAGTGGACAACGACCGCTTCATCTCCTCAGCCTCCTCGATGGAAACGTCCGCGACGTCTTGGACGGTTGGCTCGAGGATCGTCAGTTGCGCCGATAGTAACCCGGCGGCACTTCTTGTCCCGCTGGCGGGAAGATCGGAGGTACACCGCCTCCGGGGGGCGGAACATAACCACCGGGTGGAGGTCCCACAATGGGTGGAGGTTCAAATCCCGGCGGCCCATCTGGTGGCGGAGGCCGGAATCTCGGAGGTGGCGGAGGCCGGAATATCGGAGGGTGTTCAAAGAATGGCGGACGACGGTAGCGAGGAGGACGCCGAAATATGGGCGGATAAATGATAACTGGCGGACGCCGGTATTCCGATATTGCAATGTACCGGCCATGCGCAAAACCCCTGCGCCCCGCAAACCTTACCCTGCACCATCTTTTGCAGTAGTAGACCCACACCCTTGCACCTGCCGGAATTGTCAAAATTCTCGGGCAGCGAACACTTGCACAGGTGCGCATGTTTACCGCTCTGGTGGCCCATCCCTCGGTTGCCTGAGCGTCAAACGTCAACATTATCGAGCCGATAAACACTGCAAATCCAATGAAACTGGCGCGAAAAAACAATCTTCACTCCCTTTGATGAAGGCCGGTTGAAATCAATACTCTGGCAATCGGATATCGATGTCATTGAGGCACATCAAAGGCGCTGGCTTTTGTGTTCAGCGGACCGTCCAATGCCGATCGAGCATGCGGTGTGGCAGGATGCATGGATCCCGCCAATTCAAGCAATTGTATCCGTTGTGCTGCGCTGCTCCACTTGATTGGCGTTCTGCCGGTTTCAGTACTTTTCGAAACCGGCGACCGTGGGTTCATGAAGGGGAGACAACATGTGCAAGGAAGGACTTGGCTTTACTGCCAACCATGTCACAGCAATCATCATAGCGGCCATTCTTGCCATTGTTCCGTGAACGCTGATGGCAGTCGTTGCCTACACCAATGTGGCCATACACGACCCGGTGAACGGCAAGAAGGTTCGCATCGATGGCTCACGCCGACAGTCGGTGTTTGATGAGCGCGGCAACGCCAATTTGTAATCAGGGGGTCGGCGGTTCAATGCCGTCCGGGGGCACCATTGATTTCAATGAATCATGGGAATTTTGTTTTCCACTCCTGAATTTTCGGAAGCATACCGGAAGCAAATCGGAGCAACATCGTCTGTTTTGAGAGCGTTTTAGCCATTTCGAAAACACTTGGGCGCCCGCTACGGCCCGTCATCACTGGCAACTGACTCCAGATCGTCCATATCCGCGTCGACAGAAGCGCGGGCCGCTGCCGCGACCGCCTTTTCCTCTTTCGGCGTCAGCGGACGCTGCGGCTCGTCAGCCAGCCGCACCGTGACCTCCTTGTGCGCGAACTTGATGCCTTCCTGCTCAAACAATTCGCGGATGTGCTGATAGACGACTTTGCGCGTCACGAACTGGTCGCCCGGCTTGGTCATGAACTTGACGCGGACAATCATGGCGGAGTCTTCCATCTTGTAGACCCCCTGCGATTTCAACGGCTGCAGGAACAAATGACCGACATCGGGATGTTCCAGCAGGCGCTGACCGAGTTTCTTGACCAGTTTGCGGACCCGTTCGATATCGGTATCGTAGGTCAGGCGGAGCGGCAGCTTCATCATCACCCAGTCGCGGGAGAAATTGGTCAGCTGCTTGATCTCGCCAAACGGCACCGTGTGCAGCGGGCCATTGTGATGGCGAAGCTGGAAGGAGCGCAGGGAAATCTTTTCCACCGTCCCGACGATCCCGTCCAGCTCGATATACTCACCTCGCCGGAATGCGTCATCGAACAGGAAGAACCCGCCGGAGAAAATGTCCCGGATCAGCGTTTGCGCACCAAAACCGATCGCCAGGCCGATGACACCGGCGCCAGCAAACAACGGCGCAATGTCGACCCCCATATTCGACAGGATGACCATCGCGGTCAGGACGATAATTCCGGCGATCATGACATTGCGAATGAGCGGCAGAAGTGTTGTCAGGCGGCTTGCGCCCTGGCCGCCCATCTCGCCGTCGGGAGCGCCATCGGGTACATCATCGCCTTCCTCGGCAATTTGATCGTCGATGTAGGCTGCAACCGCGCGATAGAGGAACCAGCCGACAAATCCGATCATCAACGTATCAATGAAGGCGGTGATCGGATTTCCCTGCTCGCCAATATTGACGTCCCAGGTTCCCAGAACGAAACCTACCGCAACGATGGTGATCAAAATGCCGGCCGCCTGTTCCAGCAGCGGCTTGAATACGGGCCTGAAGGCCGGCATCTCCTCCATCTTCTTTTCCGCCATCACCTTGTTGATGATCAGCTCTTCATCGTCTTCGGGCGCGTCGCGAAGTGCTGCCTCGATCGCCACCTGTTCCAGTTCACGGCGGACTTTTTCCTTTTCACGGGCGAGCGCCACCTTGACGTCAAAACGCCGCTGACGCGCCTGATAGGCCTTGTCGATAAGGAAAAGCGTAATTCCGTATATTCCGACACCTGCAAGGAACGCTACTATTGGTGCAGCAACGACCAGAGTGGCGCTGGGGAGATCGAGTACATTACGGTACACGCTGATTGCCCATGCCGCGGCCAGATAGCCAAGTGCAATCATATGCCAATAATCCGCAAACACACGGCGCCAAAGCGGTTTCATCGCGGGTTCTCCCGCGCCGAGCAAAACACCGGAAAACGGCTTGCGATGCTTGAATGTCAAATAGCCGAAAGTCAGGACTGCCAGTGTCATGGATGCAAGAAGCATCAGTTTGTAGGCATCACGATGAATTTCGAGCGCCTCAAACCAGGCTGTGACTGAGAAAGCGATGATGACCGCAACCATGGAATTGCGCCAGTCAAACTGCACCATCTTGGCATTGTCGTCATCAAGATTGATCAGGCGGTGTTTTGGAAGATCGTGGGCGATGATGTTGAACAGAATGACAGCTCGAAACACCCAATAGAACGCCCATGCGACCAAGATTATCAAGATTGTCGCTCGGCTCGGTTCATGTTCGTAATCGAGTATGATTGCCACGACGATGGCAACACAAAAACCGAAGACATTGTTTGCGAGCAATACACCGGCTCTCAACATGAGATATCCGATCTTCTCGGCCCGGTTTTTGGGATTTTCGACAATCATTGTCTGCAAGACGTGCCGGTTTGCCTTGGCGAACACGAAGAAAGTGCCGGTCATCAAACAGATGCCGATGAAGCCGATTCCGAATGCATAAACCAGCCACCACATGGTGCCATCAGGGCTCGATTTGATGATCGCCTCTTTGGCGCGTTCGTAAAGTTTCGGAGTGCCAGCAATTATTCGCCCCAGCTCCTGGCGCAGCCTCAGTCCGTCTTCCTGCCAACTGGTGGCAGGTGCTTTCGCCTCTTCTTCGGGCTCGAGCGGAGTGATGATGATGACGCCAAGGCCCTTTTCCTTGGCCTTGTCGAGGAACGGTTCCAATTCGGTGCCGAGATCAACCTCGGACACTGAAGGCGTCAGCTGAGCGTTCGCCACGGAGACCGGTATTGCGAATGACAGGGCGAGGGCCGCAAGGATCGAGCAGACCAGCAGTGTCAGATTACGGGCGCAATGCATATCCATCTCCGTTTTGCGCTTTGACCTTACTCGATTTCAATAGCCGAGAAGCTGAGATTAGTGATTCCTGATATTAGCGTTATCAGAATGAAAGGGACCGATGTAAATGATTCCGTTCCTGTCGCTTCTTGCGACTTTACCCATTATCCGGCGCAGCCAATGCAGTCATAGACGCATTTTTCGATCAGTTGGCCCTAACCGGAGAGCCAACCGTTATTTCACATCAGCAGAACCTGGGGAATTGGTTGCGCATATAACAAGTGTCGAGACCTGCGATTGGCTGATCGATTTCTTATCCCAGTTCTTTTCAAATTGCCGCGTGAGATAGGCCGGCACTTTCACCACGAGGCCCATGAGCGACATCTGGCAGCCGAGACGATATCGCGCCTACTGGGTTTCCATGGGCATGCCCCGGTCGCTGAGCGTCTTGCCGCTCCCTCCGAAATCGGCAGCCATGTCAACGAACTTGGTCTTGCCGTCGAGGCAATCGTACAGGCGGTCTGCGTAGAACGCATGCGCGGATGGCTCAAAGGGGCCATAAAGCCCGTCCGCATGGGTAAATTCGTCGAGATTTGCCGTGTAGATTGCCACCATGGGGATTTCCAGGTCGCATTTCTCAAAGCCCATCCAAAGACGGGTGCCGCATTTCTCGCAAAACATTCGTGAATAGTTTCGCGGCGAGAGATACTCGCGAAGATGTTGCTCTCCCTGTGTCACACGAAAACCACCTGTTGGAAAAAACGTTGCTGGTGCGCCCATCGCAGATCCTTGCAGACGCCGGCAAATCGAACAGTGGCAAACCATGGTGAACTGCGGCTCTGCTTCAGCAACAAAACGAACAGATCCGCAAAAGCAGCCACCTTCATGATGGTGATGTTCGGTGTCATTCATTTATATCTCCCGAATTTCCAGCCAGCTTGTTGTGCGTCGTTGTGGCGGGGTTCAACGAATGGACCATATCATGGCGCAAGATTTCGCCACAGATTGAAAATACCCACCACATTGGTGTATATTTTCACCATGAAGGCAAAACAGAATTGGGATGATCTCAGAATATTCCTCGCCGTCGCGGAAGCGGAATCAATCCGCGGCGCCGCGCGGGAACTGGGAGTGGATCACGGTACCGTATCGCGACGGCTGAAGGCCCTGCAATCGTCAATTGGAGTGTCTTTGCTGACCAGGATACCCGAAGGCTATGCTCTCACCCCCGAAGGCGAAGACATGCGGCAGGTCGCCCGATCCATGCGGGACCAGGTGGAAGCCTTGAACTTTCGGCTTCTTGGCCGCGACGCCAAGTTGACCGGAACTGTGCGCCTGACGGTCAGCGAAGCGATTTCAGAACTATTGGCACCTGACATCGCCGGCTTTCGCATTGACCACCCGGGCATCCGGCTGGAAGTCGTGGATCATGACACCCCACTCAATCTCACCAAGCGCGAAGCGGATATTGCAGTGCGCTTTTCTTCGGCGCCACCTGATCAGCTTGTTGGCCGGCGGGTTTGGAGAAATATTCCGTTCGCACCCTATGTCGCCGCAGGGCTGGTCGAAGAGGTAAAACAACGCGGCAACATATTCGAAGAGTCCTGGGTTGATTGGGATCATACATTCTCCAGTGCTCCACATGTGCAATGGCTCAGGAGCCGCGTGCCCGAGCACAAGATTGCCGTTCGCGTCACCAGCACGACGATGTTGCGTCAGATGGTGAGAGACGGGGTTGGCCTGGGCCTGATATTCTGTGGATTTGGTGAGGAGGACCCGCACCTGGCACGGATCGGCGAGCCGGTGACCGAGGCATCGCTGGACCTCTGGGTGCTGACGCATGCAGATCTGCGCTCCAGTGCGCGCATCCGGGCATGCATGGACATGTTGGTTGCATCGCTGAAGCCAAAAGCTCGACCGTTCTTGACGCCACTCAATGAGACGAGGAATTAGAACAACATCGAACTCTACCGTTCGCTATTGCAAGCACAGAGCATCTGATGGTCGAGAAACAGGTGTTTGGACCACCCGGCTGGAGATTTTGCCAAAACACCATTCCGCCGGAACACACTTATCCAACATAGCCCTTCATCCGTTCGGTGCTGCGTCGCCGCAGCGGGCTCTCGGTAAATTTGAAAAGAAGCTGTTGTGCAGCGCGCGATCCGCGATGGGCCGGCATTGCCGAATGTTGGCACTGATGGTTTGAGGGTAAAAATTCCGGTGCCATATTGGCGCGCGGCAAGACAATGGTTATGACTGTCCCTTCCGAAGAAAACTGCTCAGAGCTTCAGTTGGAAGCCTGGTAGAGCGATCAGACGGGAGGACACCATGATCAAGCTTAATCGCCGTGCAGCCCTTTCTCTAATGGGCGGAGCCACTGCGGCCGCTACGCTGGGCATGCCAGCGATCGCAGCCAACAGGAAAATCAAGGTAGGTGCGCTTCGCTTTACCTCCCATTCGGGCAGTTTCATTGCATTCGAGCGCGGCTATTTCAGCGAAGCCGGACTGGATGTGGAGTTCAAGTTCTTTCAGGCCGCCCAACCGATGGCGGTAGCAATTGCCAGCGGCGACATTGACTATGCCGTGACCGCGGTGTCCGGCGGACTGATCTCCCTTGCGCAAAAGGGCGCCATCAAGGTCATTGGCGGCGCACTGAGCGAGGAATCCGGCATTGACGGCCAGAAGATCCTGGTATCAGACGCGGCCTTCAAGGCTGGTGCGACGACACCCAAGAACCTGGACGGCAAAACCTGGGGCATGACTCAGGCGGGCTCTTCGTTTCACTATATGGGATCAAAGATTGCGGCCGCTGAAGGCATCGAACTGCGGTTCAAACCTCTGCAGAAGGTCGGTGCGATCATTGGCGCATTGAAGTCCGGTCAGATCGATGGCTGGTCAATCGTGCCACACATCGCCAAGCCGCTGTCGAAAGGCGGATCGGTACATATCATTGGCAACGTCGCCGACTACCTGCCCAATTATCAGGTCACCACGGTATTCACATCGGCCAAAAATGCTGCCGAAGAACGCGGATTAACCGAGAGTTTCCTGGCCGGTTTCTCCAAGGGCGTCGATGATTATGCTGCGGCGATGATCGACAAATCTGCTGGTGATGAGGGCATCAACCAGATGGTCGATCTGATCCACAAATACGTTTATGTCGACCGTCCCCGCGAAAAGGCAGCGCCATCGATCATCAATGGTACCATGCGTTTGAACAAGGGAGCGGCCCTGAATATCGCCTCAATCGAAGACCAACTGAACTGGTTCAAGTCAGAGGGTTTGGTGGACAATGATATCATGATCGAGACCTTGGTTGACCGGTCTTATGTGAAGATTGTCAGCTAACCCGTGAAATTCTTCCGGGGTGCGGACCCTTCGGCACCCCGACACATAAGCGTCGTGCTGTAGTTGGATATCAGGCTCGAAAACATCAGCCATTCTTATGATGGCTTTGAAGTGATGCGTGACATCACGCTTGACATTCCCGATGGCAGGATTGTCTGCATCGTCGGTCCGTCCGGTTGTGGCAAATCAACCTTGTTGCGCATTATCGGGGGGTTGGAGCGCCCTTCGCAGGGTAGGGTTTTACAGGTAGGTGAGCCTCCCGAGGATTGCCTGAACCCACTTACCTATATTTTCCAGGATTTTGCCCTGCTGCCGTGGAGAACCGCGGCGGGAAACGTTTCGCTGGTGTTGGAAGATCATGGTATCCGGGGCGCCGAAGCGCGCCGGATCATTGATGACGTGCTGGAACGGACAAAACTCCTCGATTTTGCCAAGGCACTGCCCAAGCAATTGTCCGGCGGCATGAAGCAACGGGTAGCGATTGCAAGAGCGTTAGCCGTCAATCCGGCGGTCATGCTTATGGACGAACCCCTGTCGGCGCTGGACAGTCAGACACGCGAGTTGTTGATGGACGACCTGATCAGCCTGTGGGAACGACAACCTTTTACCGCCGTCTATGTTACCCACAACCTGGCGGAGGCGGTTCGTCTGGGTCATTTGATTGTTGTGCTATCCCGGCGACCGGGCGAGATCCGTGAAATGGTGCAAATCGACAAGCCGCTTGGCGACCGGCAGTTCAGTGACAGCGAACTCGAAGAATATCAAAAATACCTTTGGCAACTGATGCGGGACGAGGCCCGCGCAGCCGATGCAGAGCTACTCCATGTCTGATACCACTTCGGAGCCGAACAGTCGTATTGTCAGCTTTCGTGGAGGCGGCTTCGCGCCAAAACCTCTCCGATTTGTGGGGTTTATTGTATTTGCCGTGATAATCTCCATCGCTGAATGGGGCACGCGCGCAGGCTGGATTTCGGCACTGACACTGCCAAAGCCATCGGACGTCCTGCAGACATTCCATGAGCTTTATGTTTCCGGACTGTTGTTCAAACACCTCAACCCATCTCTCACCAGGCTTGCCGTTGGTGCAGCCATCGGCGCGAGTGCCGGGATAAGCGTGGGAATTCTCATTGGCCTGTTTTCTTATATTCGATCAGGCCTCGTGCCGGTAATTGCCGCCATATTTCCGATCCCCAAAATCGCCTTGTTGCCCCTGTTCGTGATTTGGTTCGGGATTGATGAAGGCTCCAAATATGCCTTGATTGCATTGGGCACGTTCACGCCGACCGCGGTGGCGACGTATGGCGCTGTGGACAATGTGGACCGGACGCTGATCCGGATGGGGCAAAGCTTTGGGCTGAGCTGGTTTTCCATTGTCAGAAAGATCGTGTTACCGGGCGCCATGCCCGGGATCCTGTCCGGCCTGCGCGTAAGTCTGGCCATCGCCATTATTCTGCTCGTGGCAGCAGAGATGCTGGGAGCGGAATATGGCATCGGTGCCTATGTTCTGGAGGCTGGCTCGCTTTATGATCTCGAACGCCTGTTCGCGGGGGTCGTAATTCTGTCTCTGCTTGGGGTGCTCGTCAGCACTGCCATCGGAGTGATCGAACGCCACCTGCTAGGATGGAGAAGCTGAATCATTTTAAACCGTAGGGAACCGATATGCCCTCGACAGACAGGCATTTTCCAAGAATAGCTGACTATCAACTTGATTTTGCGGCTTATCTTGAGCTCAACCGCTGTAGCTGGAGCGTGAATCCGTCGGAAGCGGCTCTGCTGATTTACGATATGCAGACTTGGTACGTTAATCGCTACGAAGATCCATCCCGGCTGGTTGGCAATATCCGGCGTCTTAAATCGGCAGCCGACGCGGTTTGCGTGCCCTCCATTTATGCTGAAGCTGATCCAGTTCGCAATCTCGCAGAGCGCGGGATTGCAAGGGATCTGTGGGGAGACGGCATAGGCGCCGTTCAGGACGCTCAGTCCGGAGATGACCAGATCTACGGCGAATTGGCTCCCGGCAATTCCGATTTCCTGATCAGGAAGCGAAAATACAGCGCGTTCTTCGAAACCGGGCTGGAAGCGCTTCTACGCCGCATGAACCGAAGCCAGATCATTCTTTGCGGCAATTATGCAAATCACGGCTGTATGACCACTGCTGTCGATGCCTATATGCGAAATTTCAAAGTATTCTTCGTCGCAGACGCCCTTGGCGCGTTTGATGCAGCCGCCCACGATTTGGCTCTGCGGTGGGTTGCAGACACCTGTGGTCAGCTAATGTTGACCGAGCAGGCAATATCCCAGTTGAACGCCGTAAAATAGTGGTCGAAGTCTCGGGAGGTGGGGCCCTCAGTTCTGCAAGCCAACAAATCTGGTCTGGACAGCACCATCCTGTCTCCGGAATTAATGCCGAGGATCAGTCGTAAATTTTGCGAAGCCGGGGGATATTCTCGCAGAAGAAATCCCAAAAAGCCCGCGTAAGTGGGGTGTCATAGGCGTCGCGGCTTGTTACCAGCCAGATTGGATGGGTTAAGTCCGGTTCGCCAAAGCAACGCACCAACTCATTGTCTTCATCTCCCAAAACCCGCGGCAGGCAGCCTATGCCGGCTCCGGTCTTGATCACCGCGCGCATGCCTTCGGGCGTGTCCACCCGGAATGAAATGCGATTTCTTGGAAGCCGACCCTCAAGGCGTTTCAGAATTTCAACCCTGCTCACGAATTGATCAGAATAGGTCAACAGTCTTTGACTTTGAAGATCGCCGAACACACCGGGTGTGTCATTGACCGAAAGGTAATCCCGGCTGGCGTAAAAAGCCCAGGGGTGGTCCACGATCTTCCGGGTAACAAGCGTGTCGCCAACAACGCGGTCTGTAGACCGCATTGCGATATCACATTCGCCCGACTCCAACGCAGCGTAACTTTCTTTGGTGTCCACTTCGAAATTCACATCCGGATGGCGCTCGCGAAACGCTTCGATGACAGACAACCCATACATCCGCATGGTTGTGACCAAACCGGAAAATCGGATCGTACCCGCATAGTGCCTGCGGGCCTGTGCCGCGCTTTCGTCAATGGCGTGCGCAACCGCCTCCATCTGTTCGGCTTTCGCGAGCATCATCTCGCCATTGCGTGTGAGCGAATAACCTCGCGAAGTAACCTCGAACAATTTCAGCTTCAGCGCATTTTCCAGCCTGTCAATGCGACGGCTGACGGTTGTTTGGTTGGTATTGAGTGTGCGGGCAGCGGACAGGGCTGAACCCTGTCGCGCCAGGACGAGGAAAAACCGGATATCCGACCACTCATGCATGAACAGCACTCTGCAAAAATGCAGACCAACTCGTCAACAGACTATATTCTCGATTTGCCACGCGACTGGCAGGGTTCGCCTATCAAGCAACCCGGTCAGAAAAGGAGATAGAAATGTACAGGGTTTTTGTTCGCCACGAAGTGGATGATTTCGACGCATGGCACGAAGGGTATCGGAATTATTATCCGATCCAGGTTGACCTGAACATGGCGGGTGACGCGGTGCACCGCGACGAGGAGGACGGAAACAAGATCACCGTCGTGCACGATTTTTCAACCATGGACGATGTCAAACGATACATGAGCTTGCCCAATCTCAAGGAACTCATGGAAAAGATCGGCGTCAAAAACCAGCCGGACATATGGGTGACAAAGCGGGTCTTGTAGAGCTTCCTGCTATCAGCCGCCCACGCGACAGTGGGCGGCGACATTCTTCCCATTTCGCAACATCCCGATTGAACCGGCTCTGTTTCAAGCGTTCTGATAACCAACGAAAATTGGATCCCGGGGTTCTGTTCTGCCAAATTGCAGCCCAATTCGGCAAAACGAGATCATGTCTGAAGCTTAGAACCTGACCTCAACACCCGCCCGAATTTCGGTCCTCTCGTATTTTTCGTCCGGTTCGTCGATTTCCGACGTTTTCGACCAAGTATGCTCGACTGCCGCAAACAGGTCGAACCGATCCTTGATCGTCCGTGCAAGGGTCGCGCCAAGTGTCACATCACGCGTGATGACCAGCAACTCCGGTTCGCGGGTCTTTTCGTAAGAGGCATTGAGAGACAGGGTTCCGATTCTCCTGAGAACCCACTCAAGATCCAATTCGTAGAGTGTCGTGATCAAATAGGATGTGTCCTGCGAATCCGGATGGTCAATGAACCGCCTGCCGCTGCCGACCAGAGCAAACCCGTCGACGGGTTCTATGCGGATCTCGACATCACCAGAGACGTTACGCACATTGGGAAGTAGCGCGGAGCGGAATTTCCGTTCTTCCAGCCGCAAACCCGGTTCAATTGTCACGCCATCAATCGGCTGCAAACGAAGTCCTATAACAGCGACGTAGCTGTCGGCATTGCGGTCACCGAATGCAACGGCACCGTGTGTGAATTCTGTATTGTTCACGCTGGCGCGCAGAAATGGCGAAACGTCGTTGTCCGGCGCGAGCAGAAACAATACACCGATCGTCGATCGAAGGCTCTCAACGCGGGGCACCGTTTCATCATCGTCTGGATCAACGGTCTCCCGGTCGATCACATATTGCATTCCGCCCGTCAGTCTCAACAGCGCAATCGTGTTCTCGGCGACTAGTGCAGTCTCGATTGTGCTCGTACTACTGGTAGATTCCCTGTCGAGATGGTCGAATTCCTGGTTGAGCAGGATCTCGAACGCATAGGTGTCGTTCAATTGGCGAGACGCGCTGGTATCGAGTTGCAAACTCCAGCCATCAAATTCACTGCCGCGGAAATAGTCGACCCAGGTTGCTTCGGCGCGCGCGGCAAATTCAACTTCGCCTGTATCGCGTACAACGGCGAACCCTGCATCCTGTTGATGAAAGCCGCCTCCGGCGCCGCCGGGTTCCTCGTCAACGTTTGTGTCATACCCGATCGTCGAGCGGAAAAAGGCCGATAAACCGCTGTCCAGAATGGCGCCGCGTTCGTCAACTTTGCTGTCGTTCTGATTGTTGGTTGCTACCGCATCGTCCGGGTTGTTCGTATCAACCTCATCACCGTGATTGTCCGCAAATACGGCATTGTCCTGGTTGTTGTCTCCCGTTTCATCTTCTTCCCCCTCCGGTGGAACAGCCGAACGCGCCTCTCTGTTTTGATTTTCTGCGATCGAACGAAGGCTCCAGCCCTTGCCGGAGATCACAAGTTCGCTCGCTTCTGAATGGGAGGGTAAAGCCGCCGCAAAACCAACTGCCAATATCGCCGATGTTAGAGGCAAGACACGCAACATGTTGGGCACGACCAATGCAGGAACAATTGGTCCAGCCTAGTTTGGTATGGTTAATCGCGAGTTAGTTTTCTCGCAACGCGTCTCGTCCAAAAACGGCGCAGCGCCGCAAACGAAAACGGTAACAAAAATCTCCGCGGAGTCCTTGGTAAACCCGGTTTTGCCTCAACAAAATGGGCGATTAATCCCTTCGTTCCAAGGGTCACGAAGCTCACGGACTCGTGAAAATTTGTATAAAATTTCAGTTATTTACGATGCTAGTATTTAGAGTTTCAATAACCTTTGTGAACCTGCGATAGATCAGGGAGGATTGGTGCAGGGCCAAGGATGGGCGTCAGGTTGACGCTTGCCAATCCGAAGTTGGGTGGATGCGTACATGCTTAAATTAGTCAACGAGTTTCAACTTGACGAGTCTTCGGGTGATCGCGATTCAGTATTCGAGCGCAGAGAATCCCGAGTTCGCTCATACTCCCGGCATTTTCCGGTTGTTTTTGACCGGGCGAGCGGTTGTGAAGTCTGGGATAGCGAGGGCAATCGATATCTCGACTTTTTGAGCAGCGCCGGCGCACTAAATTACGGCCACAATCATCCGGTGCTCAAACAGGCGCTATTGGATTATCTTGCGCGCGACGGGATCGATAGCAGTCTCGATCTGCACACCGACGCCAAATGCAGCTTTCTGGAAACGTTCGAGACACTCATTCTCAAGCCACGTCATCTGGATCATGTCGTACAATTCACTGGCCCCACCGGCACAAATGCAATTGAAGCAAGCCTGAAGATCGCCCGAAAGGTTACAGGCCGGACAAATGTGATTGCATTCACCAACGGCTTTCACGGCATGACAATGGGCGCTCTGGCAGCGACCGCAAACCGCTACCACAGGCAAGGCGCCGGGATGCCGCTCAGTGGAATTACCCGCATGCCGTACGACGGATATTTGGGTCAGGGCATCGACACCACAGACTATCTGCGGAAAGTCTTGTCGGATGCATCCAGCGGTGTCGACCTCCCGGCTGCCATCCTGGTTGAGACGGTTCAGGGTGAAGGCGGATTACGCGCTGCAGGACGCGAATGGCTGCAAAGCATTGAGCGGATCTGCCGCGAAATCGATGCGCTGCTCATTTGCGATGACATTCAATCGGGCAGCGGCCGCACGGGTAAATTCTTCGGATTTGAGCATGCCGGTATCGAGCCGGACATCGTTACGTTGTCAAAATCGATCTCGGGCAATGGCCAGCCAATGGCGCTGGTGCTGTTGCGCCGCGAGTTTGACCAGTGGAAGCCTGGCGAGCACAACGGAACATTTCGCGGCAACAATCATGCATTCGTAACCGCTACAGCGGCACTGCAAAATTTCTGGACCAACTCCCGTTTTGAGCAACAGATCAAGCGCAAGGCGATGTTTTTGTCAGAACGCCTCGATGATCTCGTCGATAGCCATCCTGACCGTATCATTGAAATCCGCGGCCGCGGCCTGATGCAGGGATTGTGCTTTGCGGACCCGGCAGATGCGGAACTGGTTACCCAAACGGCCTTTCAAAAAGGCCTGATTGCTGAACGTGTCGGATCACGCGACGAAGTGGTCAAATGCATGATGCCGTTGACGATTTCAGACGATCAGTTGGCTGAAGGGCTCGATATACTCAAAGATTCGATATCGGCGACGGCCCGAATCTAACGCCTGTATCCGGACGCTGGCTCATGCTCGATAACACACGTAACGATACTGGTGACAAGTCGGAAATTGCGGACAACGGCGCACTTTCCGGTGGCGTGATAGCATCGACCAACATCTTGACCGGCACCGGGGACAATCGTCCGCGGTCACATGGCGACGACCGTTTTCATGACCTTTTCGTCAGAATCTTGCAGGGCAGTGAGGGCGCGCAACAGGCCAAGCAGATCGCGATCGAACTGGAAGATGAAACGCTGAGCTTTGGAGAGCTGGAAGGCCTTTCGAACCGAATTGGTCATCTTCTTCAGCGTCGGGGTGCCAAACCGGGCGACGTGATCATCATCCTGCTCGATCGCACGGTGCACTCATACGCCAGCGTGCTCGCGGTTTCGAAAATAGGTTGCACGTTTGTACCGCTTGATGTGAGTTTCCCGGTCGACCGGATCGAGTTCATCTGCAGTGATGCCGGCGCCAGTTTTGCTCTGACCATATCCTTCCACGCTCGCAAATTTGCCGATACGGGGGTTGATGTTGTCGCGCTTGATGAGGCTGAGGAAGACTACGCCCGCTTGCCGGCAACACCTCCAAACACGCAAGCGCAGGCAGATCCAGATGCCGATTGCTATGTGATCTACACGTCCGGTACGACCGGCAGGCCCAAGGGCGTACCGGTCAGCCACGCGAGCATCTGCAATTTCCTGCTGATGGCGGTAGAGGAATACGGATTTTTGCCGTCAGATCGCGTTTTTCAATCCCTGACGCTGGCATTTGATTACTCGTTCGAGGAAATTTGGGTGCCGCTGCTGTCGGGCGCCTGTCTCGTTCCTGCGCCGCCGGAGGTCAGTCTCATTGGTGCCGACCTGGCGGAGTTTCTGCGCGAAAAACAAATTACCGCATGGTGCAGTGTTCCCACGATATTATCGACGATAAGTGGTGATCTGCCGGATCTGCGGCTGTTGATTGTCTCGGGAGAAGCTTGTCCGCGAAACCTGGTCTCACGCTGGTCTTCGCCACAAAGACGGATGCTCAATCTCTATGGCCCGACAGAAACAACCGTTTCGGCGACATGGAAAGAACTTCATCCCGATAGCGAGGTGACAATCGGAACGCCTCTGCCGACCTATACTGCAATGATCTTGAAGCCTGAAGCCGACGAACTGGCTGAGCCGGGCGAAGAAGGCGAAATCGCAATTGGCGGGATCGGCGTGACTGCCGGATATTTGAACCGGCCCGATGAGACCGCACGCGCCTTTATTGCCGATTTTCTGGATCTGGAGGACAATCCTGGCGGCAAACTTTACCGGACAGGCGATCTTGGTCGTATCACCACCGACGGTGAGATCGAGTATCTGGGCAGGCTTGATACGCAAATCAAGATACGCGGCTACAGGATCGAACTCGGCGAAATCGAGAGCGTCGCGCGCGAAGTTTCAGCAATTGATGACCTCGTGGTCAATCCTGTCGAGATGGAAGCCGGCCAAATCGAACTGGCGGCCTATTATGCCGCGCCGTCCGGCGGAACCATCGACGAAAAAGCGATACACGATGCACTTCGGGAGGTGCTGCCGCACTATATGGTGCCTTCATATTTCGTGTGCCTGGAAGCGATCCCAACACTGCCCAGCCAGAAAGTGGATCGCAAGAAACTGCCTCAACCGGATAGGCCGCGAATTCTGGAAGACGGGCAGGAGTTCATACCTCCTGAAGATGGCATAGAAGCTGATTTAGCTGAGGTGCTCGCGAGTGTCTTGAAGATTGAGAGGGTCTCGGCAAACGCCGACTTCTTTGAAGATCTCGGCGCCAATTCGCTGGTCATGGCACGCTTCCTCGGCGCTTTGAGAAAAAAGCTGGGTCTGAAAAAGGCCTCAATGAAGCAGATCTATCAACACTCCAACATTCGGGAACTTGGCGCGGTCCTGTCACCTGGTGAACCGGCACCGAAACCCGTTGGGATTGAGATAGCTGTGCCATGCGACAGCAGCGATGCGAAGGTCGCGCAGTGCACAAATGAAGCCGCCGTGACGCCAACCGTATCGGCACCCACCAAAGCCAAGGTCGAACGTCCCCTGGAAATTCCTGTTGTGGAGCGACGGTCGGACTTTCCGATGAACCCGGACGAGGGCGGGTCTGACCCGCAACACATCGTGCCAGATTGGCAGTTTGCATTGTTTGGCGTGGCCCAGATCGCCTGGATGCTGGCGATGGCGTTTGTCATCACCGTTCCGCTCTTGGCCGGAATCAAGTGGATCGCCCAGGCAGCCGACCTTTTCGACACGTACCTTCGATCGTTCTTCGTCGGAGGGGTGGTGTTTGCCGGCTCGGCAACAGCATTGATTGCAATCAAATGGTGCGCTGTCGGTCGCTTCAAAAAAGCAAAAATCCCGATGTGGGGTCTGGACCATCTGCGCTTCTGGATTGCCCAGACCGCCATACGTGCAAACCCTTTGAACCTGCTGATCGGCACACCGGCCTACAATATCTTCCTGCGCGCGTTGGGAGCCGAGGTCGGCAAGGGTTCGCTGATATACACGCTTCCACCCACTTGCGCGGACCTGATTTCCGTTGGCGAGGACGTCGTCATTCGTCGCGATTGCCTGTTTTCAGGTTACACCGCGAGAAACGGGTTTATTCATACGGGCCACGTTTCGGTTGGCTCACGCAGCTATATTTCCGAAGCGACCGTACTGGAGATAAATTCCTCCATCGGTCCTGACGCGCAACTTGGAACCAGATCGGCGCTTCACGAAAACCAGACGGTACCGGGTGACCGCAACTACATGGGTTCGCCTGCAGTACCATGCGAAACAGATTTTATCCGCGTTCCGGAGCTTGAAAATCCCGGCGTCTATGGTTCGATCTATGCCGCGGGACAGCTGCTTTATCTGTTGCTCTTCGTAATTCCCGTTCCGGTCGTTTTGGGCATATTCCTGGTTGATCAATTTTTTGGTGTCGACCGATTGGCTGCAGGCGAAAGTGTCTCATCGACTGATTTCTTGAACATCGTGGCACTGACGACCGGGCTGTATTTTGCCTTGATTGCGTTCGCCATGTTGCAGGTATCAACGCTGCCGCGACTGTTTAATCTGCTGTTCCGCCCCGAACAACCGCATCGCGTTTTCGGATTTCAGTACTTTTTGGCGCGCCGTATCGAGGCGGCCAGCAATTCGATACTCCTGCAAACGCTGTTTGGCGACAGTTCGCTGATCATGCCGTACTACCGTGCTGTTGGTTACGATCTTTCCGAAGCCACGCAGAACGGTTCGAATTTTGGCATCGAGCAGCGCCAGCAATCGCCATTTTTGTGCAAGTTCAATCGCAACACGCTTGTCTCGGACGGCCTCGCGATGCTGAATATGGATCTCGGCCGCACATCGTTTCGGATGTCGCCGATTTCAGTTCCGCCTGACGCTTATCTGGGCAACGATTTGCATTATCCGACCGGTGCAAAAGTGGGCGTCAATTGTCTGATCGCAACCAAGGCGATGATTCCGATCGACGGACCGGTACGCGAAAATGTCGGCATTCTCGGTTCACCGCCCTTCGAAATCCCGCGCTCGGGCGCTCGGGATGCTCGTCTCGACCATTACCGGCAGCCTGGAATCTTCGAAAAGCGGTTGCAGCTGAAGCTCAAGTCAAATCTGGTGACGTTGGGACTGTTCTTGGTCCGAAACATTTCAGCGGCACTGTTTTCGATCATCGCCTTCACAGCCATATACGACGTATTCTCAGCCACAATCATGCAATCACCATTCATCGGCGCGCTGATCTTGTCCACGACCGCGTTGGCGACCACGATACTCACCTGTTTTTACTTCATCGCCTATGAGCGGTTGGCGAACTGGTACCGTCCGATGAAGCCGAGAATTTGCTCGCTTTACGAGCGGCCATTCTGGGACCACGAGCGGTTCTGGAAGATGAATGTGAACCTGCTGATGAATGCCTTCAACGGGACACCGCTGAAGAATGTGATGGTTCGCTGTCAGGGTGTGAAGCTCGGCAGGCAGGTCTTCGACGACGGGGCGTCCATTTCCGAACCTCATATGGTCGAGATTGGTGACTTTAGTGTGTGCAACTTCCACTCCACGGTGCAGGGACATTCATTGGAGGACGGCACATTCAAGTCGGATGCGATCAGGATTGGAGCCAACTGCACACTCGGTGTGTCAGCCTTTGTTCACTATGGATCGGTCATTGGAGATGAGGTGGACGTCCGCACTGATGCGTTCGTGATGAAGGGATCAATAATCCAGGACGGCGAGACATGGATTGGCAACCCGGCGCAGCCATTGGAGAGTTCGGCAAGCCAGGCTGAAAACCAGATTTTGAAAACGACAACGGCATGAAGGGATCGAGGAAATGGCACAACCGTTTGAAGTAAGAGAAAATCTCTCTCAAGAGGAGTTTGTCTCCGAATATATCGCGAAAAACAAACCGGTCGTTGTGAGCGGTATTCCGTTCGAGGCTGATAACTGGCACCCCGACAACCTGAAAAACAGGATCGGCGAAGAGACGACACAAATCTATGATACCCTTTTTGATCTGGAAAACGTCACCAGTCTCGAAGAGTATCTGGACGACTATTTTGGCACCGAGGGACCAATGCCGACCGACGTTCCTTATGTGCGCTGGTACAATCAGCTAAAGGATGTCGATTTCGTCTGGGGTGATGAGGCGTTGGCCTCGCTCGCCAATTATTGGAAGCGGCCCTCATGTGTTCCCGCAGACGGGATGATCGTTCCGGTCACTTCGGCTACTGCAAGTGCCGATCCTGTCAGCGACAACTTTCCCTACCGTGGTTTGCTCGTCGCCGCTCGCGGAGCGCGGACAAGAATGCATCGCGATCCTTTCTGCAGTGATGCAATCGTGGCCCAGTTCTACGGAACCAAGGAAGCCGCTCTTTATCATCCTGACCGGACTGCGGAGCTCACTGTGCGCGATGACGACAACTCGTTTGGCGGCTTTGTCGATGTTCGTGAAGACAATATTGAAGCGCTGAGCATTGAGCCGGATTTTCATGGAACCATCGAACCTGGCCAAATGGTCTACATTCCCCACGGATGGCTGCATGAGGTGCTGTGCCTGACGGACTCGATTTCAGTGACTTGGAATTTTGTCCACCGCCAGGGTGCCAGCGAGTTCGTTGAGTATTTGAAAGCAGATCCTACGGACGATAGCGAGTTCGAAGTCTTGCAGTACTTCTTCCAGCGCGCCGGTTTGGGAGAATTGTCGGCTCCCGAAATTTTGTCGCGAGTAACCTGACCACCACGCAATTGCTCCACCGCCAACCGTTCGAACAGCCTCACTCGGGTGACCTTCGGCGGTCAGGTGGAGCAGATACTCGCGCTCAGCGGCGCGTTTGGTCCTGCGATGCCAAGCACGTGTCCATCGTCAAGCTCGAAGACGGCCGTGTGCCAATCGCGTAAATCTGTCCGCTCAGGACCAGCCAGGACCGCACCGCCCTGCGGTAGCACCGCAAAGCCGGAGAATTCTATTTCGAAGCCTTTTCCCAAGGCTTTTGAATAGGCTTCTTTTTGTGTCCAGATGCGGGCGAACAAGGCATCACGCTGGTCGATTGCCGCCGTTTGCATCGCCTTTTGCTCATTACGATGAAACAGTGTTTCGACAACGTCCTCAACCTTCGTCACGGCATCCACGTGTTCGATATCTACGCCAATTTCAACATTGCTGAACGCCACCGCCATCTTGCTCTCGCTGTAAGAAGTGCTGATCCATAGGTCAGGGCGATCGATAACAACCCAGCGATTGTCGGCTTTGCCGATCTCTAGCGCGCTCGCGGGCAACCCCAAGTGAGATGCCAATATTGAATGAACGCGGTCCTTCTTTGCATCCAACTGCATGCGCGACCGACCACCCGGTTCGATATTTTCGATCAGAACCGTGATCAAATCTGCTTCGCCATGATCTGTCGCATCGGGCAATTTTCAACCATTCCTCACGCAGGTTCAAGTCCAACGAGACTTCACAGTCTTAAAGGTCCCGATATGGCCATCGCTTTAACCTTCCGCGCATTCGGTCCGTGACTATGCCACAGGCCGGATGGTATTTATCGAATCACACTTGCACGAAACCGGGTGCCGATCTTCTGCACAAAGCGCGCGCAACTGATATCGTTGAGAGGAAGTCCATTGACTCGATTATTTATCGCATGCGCCGTTTTGGTACTCAGCGTCATTGAGGGGGCAGCGCAAGAAGGTAAAACAAAGCATCCACTCGACCCCCTGTCGTTCAAAGAGCGTTGGACGGTCCTCGAAATCCTCGCAAGCGCTGGTCGAATGGATGGGGAAACCGACTTTTCCATTGTCGACTTGAAACCACCGTCGAAAGATCAGGTATGGAAATGGCCAGGGGGTGGCGCGACTGCCCGCAAAGCTGAGGTGGTTCTCAGCCGCGATGGCGATCTTGAAAAAATAGTCGTCGATCTGGACGCAAGAACAGTAGAGTCACGAACGCCTGTCGACGCCCAGATGACATGGCTTGAGAGCGAGTTTGATGCAGAAGATGTCATCGAAATTGTACAGTCCGACGAACGCTATCTGAACGCGATAAAGGCCCGGGGTATCGTGTATCCCCAATTCGTGACCTGTACGGTTGTTCCCTATCTTAATTTCGAAATAGAGGACTACGAAGACACAAGGGTCGGAGCCGTCAAATGCTTCTACGATGCAGGAGCGCGAAATACCTGGGGCCAGATCATTCCCGGCATGGATATTCTGGTCGATCTTGATGAAGACGAGATCCTTGAGTTTCGGGATTTGGAAGTAGCCGGGCCAGCCTCTCCCGATGCAGATTTCGTCCCATCATCGCAAAACGAGCCAATGCGGTTTCCAACGCCGATCAAAGTCGAACAACCGCTCGGTCCGAGCTTTTCGGTGGACGGTCATTTGGTCAGCTGGGACAAATGGCGTTTTCATTGGCGCCTGGACCACAAGGTCGGCACGATTATTTCTACAGTGACCTGGAATGAGGGAGAGCAGGCGAGGCCCGTATTGTATGAAGGGCATTTGTCGGAAATGTACGTGCCCTACATGTCGGACGACGCGAACTTCTATTCAGCCGCATATTTTGATGTTGGCGACTACGCGGATGGTGGTTTGCCGGATTCGCTGGTGCCTGGGCGGCACTGTCCGCAAACAGCGGTCTATCAGGACCTGATAATCACCGGAGACGATGGGCAGCCCGAAGACGTGCCCCGTGCCGGTTGCCTGTTTGAACGGGAGTCCGGAGATACACTGTGGTCATACAACGACTACGCGGTACAAAAGCGCGAACTGGTCGCCCGCTTTTTGGCGCAGATGGGCAATTATGACTACATCATTGACTTTGTGTTTCAGACAGATGGGGAAATTCGTATCGTCGTCGGTGCAACCGGCATCATGCAGGCCCGCTCGGTGAAGGCAGACAATGCCGACAGCGAGGACGCAGATGACGAATATGGCCGGTTTGTCGACAAAAATGTTCTGGCCGTAAATCACAGCCACTATTTTTCGTTTCGTCTCGATCTCGATGTGGACGGGCCGGACAACCGCTTTGTGAAGGATCGCCTGGTTCGCAAGGAATTGCCGGAAACGTCGCGGCGGGACGCTGTATGGGTTGTCGAAAGCCAAACTGCAGAAACCGAAGACAGCGCAAAAACTGTCATGGATCGCAACAGACCAGCGATCCTACGGTTTGCAAACGCGGCCGCGAAAAACAAACATGGCTACGAGAGAAGCTACCGAATTAACATCGGTGCTTCGGCGAGAACCTTGCTTGAGAGCGATGACATCACCCGCAGGCGCGCCGGATTTATTTCCAACGATCTGTGGGTGACGCCATATGACGAAGACGAGCGGTATGCGGCAGGGGAATTCACGACCCTTGCCGAGCCTGGCGAATTCGGCTTGCCGGTTTGGACCTCAGACAACCGGTCAATACTCGATACCGACATCGTTGCATGGGCGACGGTTGGCATGCATCATGTCCCCAGAGCAGAGGATTGGCCCGTAATGCCAACGCTGCAGCACAGCATTGCCTTGAGGCCGTTCAATTTCCACGATGCCAATCCCACTTCCCCACCGGCGGAATGATTTAATGAGTTCATGACCTAAGGCGCGGTAATTGGTGGAGGCTTGCGGCGCTTGCCCGACAGTGCATTTCCCGCAATCGCTGCAAGCAGTACGGCGCCGCCGATCAAAGTGTTGAGGCTTGCCGTTTCGCCAAGGAATAGCCAGACCCAAAGTGGGCCAAGCAGGACCTCGGCCAGAGACAATAGGGCAAGTTCAGCGGCAGGCAGGCTTCGCGACCCCAGCGTATAGAGGATCAGTCCCGCACCGACCTGCAGCACTCCCATCCCCATGGCAATGGTGCCATCGTGTATGCTGAGAGCAACAGACAGCCCCGAGAATTGGCATATTGCGAACGTCACCGCGATTGCGAACAGCCCGGACAGGAATACGGACGGCAGCATTTCGCCGGTCCGTCCCCATCGCAGGGCAACAGTGAAAACGGCGAAGCCAAATGCGGATCCAAGCGCGGCGAGGCTGCCTTTCAAAACAACGTTGCCGGACTTGTCGGCAACCATGATCGCGATCCCGCCAATGGCTACAGCTATCGCAATCCAGGTCGCCATGCGCACGCGTTCTCGCAATACAATCCAACCCAGGACCGCAGCCATGAACGGAGCTGTTGCGAAAAGCAGCATGGCATTTGCAACCGAGGTGTTCTGGATCGAGTAGATCCCGCCGGAATAGGCCGCAACCAGGGAAAGCCCGGCAATAACACAGGGAAATCCCATGCGGCGGATCTGAACAAACGGGCTTTCGCCCGACCGCACTCGAATGACCACATAAAGAAAAATCGACATGCTGATCGATCGATAGAGCAGGATCTGCCAGACTACAGCGTCCTCTATCAAGCGAATGCCAAGACCAACCGTCGACCACAAAACTCCGGCCGCAAATACGAGAAGGACACCGTACTTGTCGGCTTCCGCTGTGGGCTTGGGAGGGGCTATGGTTGTCATATCGAGCCGTTCTAGTGTGTGTCCTTGCACGGTAACCTCTCGGCGAGGTCTGATATCCCGCAAATGCGACATTCATTCAGTGTTGGACACCTCGACTGCAAAGTGCCGATTTCAATGAACTGCGAAACTGATTATGGCTGGTGATGGGATTGAGGAAACTTCCAGCGGTCAAACAGGCCATGTCACCGGATCGCCGGACCATCCGGCAATCAGAATTGACTCTCCCCCGGCCAAAAGTGCTCAATGGAAAACAACATGAGACCCAATCCTGATCGATTTCTGGCTGATTTGCATGAACTGCGCCGGTTTGGTGCTTCGGGCGTTGGTAATGGCGTGCGGCGACCGGCATTCTCTGAGGCCGACATCGCAGCTCGAAATTGGCTTGCCGCACGCTTCAAAGCCGCGGGTTTGGAAGCGCGTTTTGATCCGGCCGGCAATCTGTTCGGACTTTCGCAGGGGCCATCGCTGCTGCTTGGATCGCACACCGACAGCCAGCCCGAGGGCGGATGGCTGGATGGCGCATTGGGCGTTGTCGCTGCGCTGGAAGTGGCGAGAACCTGCCGTGAGGCCGGATCAGCGGGTCCGCCAATATCGGTTGTCAGCTTTCAGGATGAAGAAGGCCGGTTTGGCGTGACGACGGGCAGCGCGATCTGGACCGGGCATATCAGCCTTGAAGAAGCCGACAGCCTCACAGACCATCAAGGTGTGCGCTTTGCCGATGCCCGAAAGCAAATGGGTGATCTGTCGGGGGCGTTCGCCGATCCTGCAAGCTTTACCGGTTATATCGAGATGCATATCGAGCAGGGTCCGGTTCTGGACACAGCCAGTGAAACAATAGGCGTTGTTTCCGAAATCGTCGGTATCCGTGATCTGCGAATTACGTTCCACGGCCAGCAAAATCATGCCGGTACAACACCGATGCATTTGCGCAGAGACGCCTTTCAGGCTCTGTCGGCTTTCAACGCGGAGATAAACGAGCAGTTTGCCGCGGTGGTCGCACCGGCAACCGTCTGGACCGTGGGTCATGTGTCTTTGCACCCGAACGCTTCATCAATCGTACCCGGCCGCGCGGCGTTTTCCATGCAATGGCGCGACGGAGACGTTGGGCGGCTGCAGCGAATGGAGGACATCATCCGCTCGACGGCAGAAGAGGTGGCAAAGGCGTTCGGTATGGAGCTTGAGATGGGCAAGCTGCATGCCTTGGACCCGGTGTATATGGATGGCAAACTACGCGCTGCTCTCCAATCCGCTGCGCAGGAAACCGCGCCGGCGAAATGGCGCGTCATGCCGTCCGGAGCGCTGCACGATGCAACCAATCTCGCTCAGGTGATGCCGGTAGCCATGCTGTTTGTGCCGTCCATCCATGGCATCAGCCATGCTTTTGAAGAGGACACATCTGAAGCGGATCTGTTGGCTGGATTGAACGTTCTGTCAAAAGCGGTGTCTAATCTGCATTCAGCTTGATGCGGCGCCGCAGTAAGTCATGAGCATACCGCTTGAGGCTAAAAGGAGTTTATCGTTGTCGGAAACCGCCGGACCCGATAGCCATCCCACGACCCTTGGCCACGTCCAGCTTAGCCGGATCCAGAAGCAATTACCGTTGCGGGTGCTGTCTGAAGCGGATTGGACCCATTGGACAACTAAGGGCTTTGTGATTGTGCCGCGCGCCGTTCCGCAAGCAAATATCGACCGCCTGGTAGAGACCCTTTGGGCGTTTGATGAAAAGGACGCTTCAGATCCTGAGACCTGGCACACGCCGCAACGCCGTGAGCACAAGATGAAGGAATTGAACAACACGGGCATGCTGGAGATCTACAATCATCAGCACCTGTGGGACAATCGCATGGAACCACGCGTTTATGACGCCTTTGTCGATATCTGGGATCGAGAGGAACTGTGGGTGACGATTGATCGGGCCAACCTCAATCTTCCGAAAAAAGACGCGGTGAATTCGGCGGGATTTATTCACTGGGATGTAGACACATCGCTCGAACCATTGCCGATCGGCGTTCAGGGCATTTTGAGTTTGATGCCGCAAGACGAAATCACCGGCGGGTTTCAATGTGTTCCGGAATTGTTTGAGCACTTTGATGAATGGGTGAAAACGCAACCCGCGGACCGGGACCCAATGCATCCGGATTTGACTGGATTGACGACGGTCAATGTCGAACTGGAGCCGGCTGACCTGCTCATTTTCAATTCTCTTTTGGCGCACGGCATCCGCCCCAACCGCTCCAAAGACCGTCCGAGAATGGCGCAATATATCTCCATGCACCCGGCTGAACCGAGGGATTTGTCTGAAAAGCAAGAACGCATCCGCCTATGGCGCGAGTTGGATCACCCCAGAAGGGATGCATTTCCCGGTGACCCTCGCCAATGGGAGCGGCACAATGGCAAAACAGCAACCCTGACACCACTCGGCCAAAAACTGCTCGGGCTTGAAGACTGGTGAGCGAAAACCACCGGCCGGATACGCTCTATTGGCTGCAGCCTCTGGCGGCAACTTTCACCAACCGGATTTGGTTGTTCTCATCGACGACATGAACTTCGTCGACAAGATTGGACACCACACAGGCATGGTTGGGAATGATCTCAATGACATCCCCGACACCGGGCTGCCAATCTGATCCGCTCAGATCGACATGCCCGTGTTCCTCACTCAACCCGCCGATCACTGCATCGGGTGCGCCAACAATGTGGCCGTGTCCTTCCATTCCCAGCAAATCTGACGTCAGTGCTTTTGACCCGGCATCGATGATGGCGCGATCCGCCGTCGGACGGCTGACAACGGTGGCCACGACGGTTAGAGCGCATTGCTCCAGCTGGCAGGCGCCGGCATTGACCAGCGACCGGTCGTTATAGATGTAGGTTCCGGCCCGGTGTTCGGTGGCGATCGTCACCTGGTCGACCCTGGCAAGATTGGGTGTTCCGCCATTGCTCACACGCGGACAGGCAAGACCGGCAGCTTCGCATGCAGCTTTCGCGGCGCGCAGCCATTGATCGACAGCCTTCATGTCGGCCATAGGCGGGTAGGTCATCAGGCCGCCAAACTGCAGCCCCGGCGCCTGGTCAATCGTGGTCGCCAAAGCCGCCGCATCCTCAGGAGATTGCACGCCGCAACGGCCCTGACCGGTGTCGCATTCCACGAGAACTTCGAGCTCACCAGGTGCATTTGCGAATGCCTTTGACAGGCCGTCGACAACTGTGTCGTTGTCGGCGGTGACCGACAGTGTGCAGCGCCCCGCCAGCGCGACCAAACGCGCAAGCTTTTCATCTCCGAGAATGTTGTAGGTGATCAGGATATCGTCGATGCCGGAATCGGCCATCACATCAGCTTCACCGATTTTTTGGCAGGTGATGCCAATTGCACCGGCGTCCAACTGCCGCTGAGCAAATTCCGGTATGCGATGGGTCTTGATGTGGGGTCGAAATGCGACGCCGAGATCGTCGAATATCTTCTGCGTGCCGGCGATATTGGCATCGACTTTGACCAGGTCGATCTTGACTGCGGGTGTTTCCATGATGCGTCCTCGGCTATTGCCTACTCCGTGTTGGCCAAAACCTGCTCATAGCGGTGCGACATGATCTCAATCACATTGCCGAAGGGGTCTTCGCAGTAGCAAACCTTCACTTTCTCTCCTGGAACAAGTTCCCAGATTTGAGATCGCTTCTTGCCGCCATTCTCGACAATCTCGTTGACCTTGGCATCGACGTCGTGATGGGTGAATGCGACGTGGAAGAACCCGTTTTTCCAGTACTCCATCGTGTCGGCGCGGCGTTCAGGCTTTGGCTCAAGAAACTCGAACAGTTCGAAGCCGACACCATCAGCTGTAACCATATGAGCAATCCTCATGCCGCCATATCGTTCGCCACAAATGTCAGATGAGAGATCGCCGAAATGGCTGCCATCCGGCCTGACCTCAGCAGGACCGGCAATCAAAACCAGGCCGAAGATTTTCTGATACCAGGTGATGGCTTCATCGATGTCCGGCACGGATACGCCGACATGGTTGAATGCATGCGCTTGGGTCTGGGACATGATCACTCCCTACAGATGTACGACTTTGCCGGTTGCTGCGGATTCTTCAGCCGCCAGCGCGGCCTCCAGCGCAGCCATCGATTCTTCGGGCGTAATGACTGCCGGCGGAGTATTGGTCAGGCAGCACTGGGCAAAATAACTCAGTTCCTCTCGCAGAGCACCGGTCGTCATACCGCGCAGTTGCGGCCAGTATGTCGTATCCGGACTTCTGAACCCGTCATTGGTGCAAATTCCGATATTGGGGAACGTGTCCTGGACATGAATAAAGCCGTCCGATCCGATGACGCTCATACGCTCGTCAATATCGAATGGCGTTTTCTCGGGCATGCACCAAACCGTTTCCAGTGTCGCGGTAGCGCCATTTTCGAACCGGTACATGGTCTGTCCGATGTCGGGATATTTCAAACCGCGAAGATCAACCGTTTGCGCATAGGCGCTGACCACTCGTGAGCCGGTAAACCACAACATCAGATCGGTGTCGTGGATGGCGTCGCCGACAATAGGGCCGATCTTGTTCAAGATCTCGGGTGTCCAGGCAGCCGGAATATTGCGTCTGGAGCTCATCGAGAGAATATTTCCGATTGCACCTGCCTCGATTTCCCGTTTGGCAGTCGCATAGCGTGGATTGAACCGGCAAATATGTCCGATCATCAGGTGACCGCTGGACTTCTTGGAGGCGTCGCAGATTTGCTGGCAGTCGGCGACCGTATGCGCCATCGGTTTTTCGAGAAAAACGTGCTTGCCGGCTTCCAGCGAGGCGATTGCAGGAGCAGTGTGCTGGTCCCACATGGTGACAACACTGACCGCATCGATGTCCGGATTGGCCAGCAGTTCATTGTAGTCGGTGTAGAGCTGCTTCACTCCATATTTCTTCCCCAGATCCTCCAATCGCGACGATGTACGCGTGCAAAGCGCTGCCAGTTCAAACGACGGTATCGCCGAAATTGCATCACAGTGAATTTCACCAAACCATCCCAGCCCGATGACACCGATTCTTACCTTACTCATGCGTCCTCCTTCCTGACCTTAGCTTCTGCGCAAAAACCGTCCCGTGCGCGCCGGTCTGGCTCCCTCAGATGTCCAGGCGATCTGCCCGTTGACGAACACGTAATCGATTCCTGCCGCCGGTTGTTTTGGGTCGTCAAAGGTTGCCCGGTCGATAATCGTATCGGCATCGAACACAACGATGTCGGCATAGGCCCCTTCAACGACCCGCCCACGATCCTTCAAACCGAAGTTTTTCGCTGAAAGCCCGGTCATCTTGTGTACGGCTTCTTCCAGACCGAACAGGCCTTCGTCGCGGCTGAAATGCCCCAAAACTCTCGGAAAAGTGCCCCAAAGGCGGGGATGCGGATGCGTATCATGAGGTAGTCCGTCAGACCCGATCATGGTCGCCGGGTAGGACAGGATCCTACGCATATCCGCCTCGTCCATCTGAAAATAGATCGCACCTGCCGGTTTCAGCCGCCGCGCGGCGTCCTGCTGGGTGCAATCCCATTCGGCTGCGATATCCGACAGATCCCGGCCCGCCATTTCGGGATACGGCACCGACCACGACACTGAAATGCGAATGTCGGTGTCGACCATCTCAGGCTCCAGGACGGTCGACCCGGCGACATAGGGGTAGGCGTCCAGCGAAATGGGTTGCTTGGCGCGGGTGGAATCGATCAGCGCCAGAGTTTCCTTGCTGCGGCCCCAGTTTTTCGGGCCTGCGCATTTGTGATGCGATATGACGATCGGCACCTGGGCGCGGTTGGCGGTTTCGAAGGATTCACGTAGCGAATCCATGACGCCGTCGTGCTCGTCGCGCATGTGCGTCGTGTAGATCCCACCGACATCCGACAGGAGTTCAGCCAGAGCACATACTTCTTCCATGTCGGCTGGTGCGTTGGTCTTGTACCAAAGGCCGGTGCTGAAGCCGATGGCGCCTGCGGCAAGCCCCTCGCTCAAGCGGCTGCGCATGATGTCAATCTCTTTCGGATTTGCCTTGCGGCGAATATCGTCCACGACACCGACACGCAGCGTACTGTGACCAACCTGCAGCGCGATATTGACAGCCGGCTTGGCGGCATCGACCGCTTCGGCATATCCGGCCATCGTCTCAAATTTGTAAGCCGGCTTGCCACCGAGCAGATTGAGCGGGGCAGGGGGGTCGAGCGACTGGATCGGTGCAAGGCTGATCCCGCAATTGCCCCCAATTACGGTTGTCACTCCCTGACTGATTTTTTCAGTCATTGCAGGTTTCGACAGAACCGCATTGTCGTCGTGGGTGTGCACATCGATGAAGCCCGGCGCAACAATCCGTCCGGAGATGTCGAGGGTCGAATTTGCACGGACATCCGGAAGATGTGGTTCGCCAATGCTGTGTATTCGCTCGTCTTTTACCGCGATATCAGCGGCGCGTCTCTTTGAGCCGGAGCCATCGATCAACGTGCCGCCTTTGAGGACAAAATCGACAATTTGGTTCGCGCCATCCATCAGTCACCCAATGGCTCCAGCACATCACCCCCCCGAATGCTCATCAAGTTGAGCTTGACGCGGCGCAGCGTCTCTTGCCCATCGGGGCCAAGATGGTAGGCGACACCTGTAGCCAACAAATCGAGAGCTGCGAGAAACGCAAATCTCGATGCGGTTGGTTTCAATACGTTCAATATTTCAGGCACCTCGATTGTCAGGCTGATATCTGCGCTTTCAGCAAGCTCGGTGCCCGGGCGAGTCAGCGAGACAACCTTCGCGCCATAGCGTTGTGCGATCTCGGTCACGTCCAGCAGTTCGCGGGTGCGGCCCGTCGCCGATATGGCGATAACAACATCGCCGGGCTGCGCGGTCGCAACCACCATTCGCATCAGATAGGGATCGGTGTAGGCGACAACGCTCACTCCAAATCGGAAAAGCCGGAACTGCATGTCCTGCGCCAGGGACGTCGATCCGCCACCCACTCCGAACACAAACACCCGCTTGGCACCGGCGATCTGCTCGACTGCTTGTTGTGCAGCTGCCGGGTCCAGCTGCCTTTCGGCAAGGCGTATCGCCTGTCTCGCCTGCCCGAAGACAGCGTTCCAGTAGGGCGCTTCCGTTCGCTCCGTTGCCGTAGCGTCGCTTGATGAAGCTGCGCCAGCCACCAGGCTCTGCGCCAGCCGCAGCTTGAAATCGCGGACCCCCTCACACCCCAGCGCGCGGCAAAACCGGGTAACTGTCGGTTCGCTGACACCGGCCGCCTGAGCCAGTTGCGAATTGCTGGCGCGGATGGCCGATTCAATATCCCTGAGCACGACATCGGCAACCCGTTTCTCAGCCGGTCGAAGGTCCGGCCGCAACTGGGTCAGCCGGGTGATCAGATCGTCAATCTGCAGGCGATCATTAAAGTCGGCACTGTTTTCCGCGGCCGAAAGGTGCAGATCGGCTTCGTCCAGTTCAAAATCAGGTTTGTCGTTGTTCACGTAATTCCGTTTCCGTGTTCGCTGCCTATCAAGCCATTTCACCTAAAATTCCAGCTGCGTGATTTCGCGCGTCATGACGATATTGCCGGCCGCAAGGCCGCAATCGACAGGCAGGTTGGCACCGGTGATCGCGGCAGCCTCGCTTGAGGCCAGAAAGGCGACAGCGTTGGCGATGTCCTGGGGGTCGGCGACCCTGCGAAGCGGGTACCATTTGATGAGCTTTTCGAAAATTCCCGGTTCCCGCTTCACGCGATGGTCCCAGATTGGTGTTCTCACAGTACCGGGGCTGACCATATTGGCGCGGATTCCGAAACGGCCATACTCCATCGCCAGTGATTTCGTGTAGCTGATCATACCGGCTTTCGCGGCGCTGTAGGCGGGGTCGCCGAGCGACGTGGAGCCGTTGACGGAGCCTATTGTCACGATCGCGCCTTCACCAGCCTGCTTCATGTCGTCCAGCGCATTCGCCGTGCAGTTGTAAGTGCCATTCAGATTGGAGGCGATATCCAGGTTCCAGCCCTCAGCCGTCGTTGTCTCCAGATTGCTTGCACTCGACATGCCTGCATTGTTGACCAGAATGTGGATCGGGCCGAGCGCGCGGCGCAATTCTTCAAACGATGAAGCCACTTGTTCTGCAATGTCGATGTGAGCGACCGAAGCTGCCGCGTTGAACCCTTCATCGCCAAGCGATTTTGCAAAATCCACAACCTTGTCGTCTCTGTCGATCAGGGCGACCGAAGCGCCTTTGCCGGCAAAGGTTCGGGTTATCACCTGGCCTATCCCGCCGGCTGCACCGGTGATCAATACCGTCCTGCCCGAGAAATCCGCCATCACGCCGTCTCCAGCGCGCCGAGCGCTTCGCCCACCCAGTCAAGGCTCGGTTTCCTCAGATGGCCATAATTGTAGAAAGCCAGATCGCTGACACCGCCGGAGACCAGCGTGTCGACCGCCGACATCACATCGCCGCGGTTGGCCAGATCCGGAAATCCCGGACGCAAGATGCCGCGAATTTTCTCCACCCCGCCGCAACGGCGCGAAACATCGTGGAGATCGCTTGCAACGCGATCAGGTCCGGGCTCGTAGAAACAGACTTCGACAAAATCGGCGATCTCCGCCAGCCGTTTGATATCGCTGCCCTCGTACCAGGCTCCACCTGTCGGTCTGGCGACCGACGGAATGACCGACACCTGAGCGTCATCGCGCACCGCGGCTCTTATTTCTTGCACCAGCGTCTCCACGATTTGGCATCGCTGCCGCAAATATGCGTTCAGATCCTGGTCGCAGATCAAATCCGCCTGCCAGAACGCGTCTGCCATATCGTCCGGAAAATCGATGTCGGACGACAGATAGTCTTGGATGGCACCGGCAATGCGCGATTGCAGCCCCGCCGCGTCAATTCCGGCCGTACCGGCTTCCTGCAAGCAGTGTTCGCAAAAACATAGGCCAAGCATATTGTTCAGCCAGGTGTTTTGCCGGACCAGTGCAAATTCGTGGTGATAACCGTGAACGTAGGGGAGGTAGCCCGGCGTCTCAAGCGTGATGCCGGTAACGCCGTAGCGCTGGGTCAGATCTGTGCAGAGTGAAGCGACGTAAGCGCGGGTCGCGGGATTGGCCGGACAAAGATTGTAGATGTAACGATCGCCAAAAGCGTTGCTGACGCAACAGTGTTTGTGCTTCTGGCCGAGCAAGGAATTGTGAGTGAGCACCATCCAGGCGAACACATCCATATCATCGAGCTCGCAGCATTCTTCCAGCACATCGCGCTGCGACATGAGCGAGTTCTCGATCGGCGCTATCTCGCCGTATCGATCTGGGTCGGTCTTGAAATATGCCGTACCGTCTTCCGGAAAATAGACCTTTCCGCCAATACCGTTTGGCCGAAGAAATTTACCCGCATGATAGGCGCAAGCAAGGGTGATCGAGTTGATGTGCAACGCCTTGAGTTGCTCGGCGAATGGCCGCGCGCCAAGCTCTGCGATATCCCACGCGTAGGCGTACATGGATCGATAGGCCAACTGTACCTCTCCCGTGATCCTCGCTCTCACGTTATCAGAAAATGTAGGAAACTTATATAAAAAATCGAAATTTGACGATCAAAAGCCGGATTTCGCCATTCTTTCATTGCGTAGATCGTAAAATTGTAAGATACTTACATACATCGTTCGGGGATGTCGTGGGATGTCGAACAGCAAATTGCGCTTGAATTTGGTATCGCGAGTGGCGGGTAAATGCCGACTTGACCAGTGCTGGCCATTGACGGGAGCAGGTAGATGAGCGGCACCGGTACGTCGAAACTGGTCGTCGATAACGCCACCAAATACTACGACACAAAATCCGGACCGCTCCACGCGCTCGACAACGTATCCATGCAAGTCAACGACGGTGAATTTGCCTGCGTGGTCGGTCCTTCCGGCTGCGGCAAGACAACGCTTCTTTGGTCCGTCGCCGGTTTGCACTCATTAACGGGTGGGCATGTGCTGCTCGACGGCGAAGAAGTCACCGGTCCGCATCCGCAGATCGGCATGGTATTCCAGGAGGCAAATCTTCTGCCATGGCGCAATCTCGACAAGAACATTGAGTTTCCGTTTGAGATCAAAGGTCAGAAACCCGATCGAAAGCACATCGACCATCTGATCGACCGGGTCGGGCTGGCCGGGTTCGGCGGCAAGTTTCCTCGCGAGCTGTCAGGCGGGATGCAGCAGCGCGCTGCTATTGTCCGGGCACTTTCGTTCAATCCTTCCCTGCTGTTGATGGATGAGCCGTTCGGAGCGCTTGATGCGTTCACGCGCGACGAGATGAATTTGCTCGTCGAGGAGATTTGGCTTGAGACACGCAAGACTATCGTCTTCATTACCCACAACATAGCTGAAGCGGTGTTTCTGTCAGACCGGGTATTTGTCATGTCGGCGCGGCCCGGCCGGATAGCCAAGATATTCGAAATCGGATTCCCAAGACCGAGAACGCTAGATTTGCTGGCGTCCAAGGAGGTTTTCGACCTGGTGAACGAAATCAAGGCGGAAATCGAACACGAGCCGTCTCAGGCAAAAACAGAAGCGGCAGCAGATACCGCCTAGGCCTTTTTGGAGGAAATCGAATAGATGGTGGACAAGGCGCTCGGCGATAAAATTCCGGAGTTCGGGAAGAGCAAAGGCGGCGACCAGTCAGTCGGTCTGACAAACTTGTCGGCATTCGCATCGGGGCCCGGTATCAAGACATTTCGTGAGGTGCTGGCTATTGTCGCGGTTGCGGTGTTCATTATTGGCGGAGCAGAGTTTGCCGTCCGCTACTATGAGGTCCCGCAATATATCATGCCGCCGCCCAGTGCGATCGTCACAGCGCTTTTCACCGATTTCCAATTCATCGGACCGCATCTGGTTCACACCCTGGTCGAGTTGTTTTCCGGCTATGCCATCGGCGCTTCGATCGGTCTTCTGCTTGCAGCGATCATCACGCAATTCCCGTTCGCTGAGAAGATCGTTGCGCCGTACATATTGATGCTCGTGACGACGCCAATGTTGGCGCTTGTTCCGCTACTGATCCTGCGTTTCGGCTTCGGATACGAACCGCGCATCATCGCTGTAGCACTGGCATCCGGCCCGATGGTGATGATCAACGCCGCAACCGGGTTCAGGCGGGTGGATCTTGCAAAGATCGCACTTGCGCGGTCCTTCGGCGCTTCAACCTTTCAGATATTCCTGAAAATTCGCGTACCCATGGCGCTGCCGATGATTATTGTCGGCTTGATGATCGGCGCCATTTTCGGTCTGTTGACTGCGGTCGGCGCCGAAATGGTTGGCGGCGGATTTGGACTTGGAAACAGGCTGACCACATTCTCCGCGACATTGAAAATGCCGCAATTCTTCGCGGTCATTCTGGTATTATCCATTCTGGGAATCCTGATCTACGTATTCTTCTTCCTGGTCGGGAAGAAGTGGGCAAGCTGGGAGTCTTAATACGCAAAGCAAAGTCTGACTTCGACCAGCACAACAAATTCGGCTGATGAAAACCAACAACTGGAAGCCGGAGCAAAGGAGGTAATATGTCCAAGGACCTTACACCCAAACTAAGCGGATTGGGTCGCGTCAATCGCAGAAAGTTCCTGCAGGTGACCGGCTCTGGAGCTGTAGCTGTTTCGACATTGGGCGGCGCCAGCCTGTTTCCGCAGGCCGCACATGCTGCCGATACCTTCACCTGGATTTCGCCGCGCGGCACGCTGGAAGTGCTCGACGACTATCCCTACTGGGTAGGCAAGGAATTGGGGTATTTCGGCGATCTGGACACCACAATGGAGCCAGGACCGTCCGACGGTACTGCGACTGTGAAATTCGTCGCTGTCGGCCAGGCCGATATGGGTTTCCCGTCACCCGGCGTGTTTCTCATTTGCGCTTGAAAACGACATGGACCTGGTTTCTGTCTTCAATATGGGCGCTGTCGATGTGTTTGATTTCGCATTCCGTCCGGGCGAAGGCGTCAAGGATCTGAAAGAACTGGAAGGCAAGACGGTGCTTCTGGGAAGTGCTGCCTGGTCGGCAATTACCGATCCGATGTTCGCAGCTGCCGGCGTCGATCCGAAATCCATCAACTATGTGGAAGGTGGGTGGCCGCAATGGGGCACCCTGTTGGCGTCGGGACAAGGCGATGCTGCACTTGCCTGGGAAGGCCTGCGTGCCGACTGGGAAGGCAAGGGCCTGGAACTTGAATATTGGCTCGGCGTTGATCACTCCAATTTCCCGGCAAATGTTTTCGTTGTCAGACGTTCGGACATCGAAGATGCAGAGCGCCACAAGTTCCTTGAAGCCTATCTGCGAGGCTGGGCCATGGGATTGGAATTCGGTCATCAAAACCCGCGCGCGGCAACCGAAATCGTCTTCAAGCAATTCCCGATCGTCAAGGAAAACTTGGGTCCGGAACTGGGCACAGAATCCATGATGCAGCTCGCAAATGTTTTCCGTGGCGACATGTCCAAGCGTGAAGGCTGGGGCTTCCACGATCTGAGCAAGTGGGAGCTGTTCTTCAAGACGATCTCGGAAATTGGTCAGATCACCAAACCGGTCGACATCTCCAAGGCAATTACCAATGAATTCATCGGCCCTGCGAACGATTTCGACATGGCCAAGGTGAAGGCCGATGCGGACGGCTACAGCCTGTCCGACGAGATGGCAGCCGTCGATATCGCTGCCATCCACGACCGTTTCTTTGCGAATGCAGTTCGCTAAAGACGCATTATAAGTGTCCGGGCAGTACGCTGCCCGGCACACGCCAATCACAGGAAATTCGCATCGCAATCGGATGCGGCCCGATCAGGGCAGGAGACTTCACCGGGACGGAGAGCCACAATGACAAGCAATGTAAAAGTACTGGTTGTCGGATTGGGCAATATGGGAATGTCGCACGCCAACGCCTATAACAAGCTGGATGGGTTCGAGATTGTTGGTCTGATGAGCCGGTCGATGAAGAGCCGGACCGATCTTCCCGATCATTTGAGCGGTTGTCCGCGATTTGAGAGCTATGAAGAGGCACTCAGCGTAGCCAAGCCGGATGCGGTATCGATCAACACCTGGCCCAACACCCACGCCGAATACGCGCTGAAGGCGTTTGATGCCGGATGCCATGTCTTCATGGAAAAACCCATTGCCACCACCGATGAAGACGCCCGCAAAGTGGTTGCAGCCGCACGCGCAAAAAACCGCAAGCTCGTGCTCGGATACATTTTGAGGGTCCATCCTTCCTGGATGAAGTTCATCGAGGTCGGCAGGACGCTTGGAAAACCGCTCGCGATGCGACTGAACCTCAACCAGCAGAGCAGCGGCCCTGCCTGGGCCTGGCACAAAAACCTGATCGACTCGTTGATCCCCATCGTCGATTGCGGTGTTCACTACGTCGATGTCATGTGCCAGCTGACCGGCGCCAAGCCGGTTCGCGTGCATGGTATCGGGGCAAGCCTCTGGGACGAGGCGGCCAAGCAGAATTATGGCCATCTGCACGTGGTCTTCGATGACGGATCTGTTGGATGGTACGAGGCCGGCTGGGGCCCGATGATGTCGGAAGAGGCCTTTTTCGTCAAAGATGTGGTCGGTCCGAAGGGTGCAGTGACCATCGCGCCGGATCAGCATGCCCGCGAAGACGAGCACGATCTTTCCGACTCCGCCGATATCGACAAACACACCAAGACCGATGCTATTCGCTTGCATCATGCGGCAGTCGATCCGAAGACAAAGGAGTTCACCAAACCCGACGAGATCATGTCGATGGCAGATGAACCTGACCATCAGGAACTCTGCGATCGGGAGCAGGCGTTTTTCCTCAAGGCCATTAATGAGGACATGGATTTAACGGAGTCGATGGACGCCGCCGTCAACAGTCTTCGCATTGTGTTGGCGGCCGAAGAAAGCATCCAAAAGGAACAGGCAATTCATCTGGATTGACGGATTGCGCTGCACCCTGGTGTCGTCTTGACCATGTCTCCTGCCGAGCAAGTTGAACACTGGCTGGCTGAATTCTCGTCTGCGCTGAATGGTGGCGACGGATCTGAGATCACTCAGCTGTTTGGTGAAGAATCTTACTGGCGCGACCTGATTGCTTTCACCTGGAACATCATCACGCTTGAGGGAAAACAGCAGATCTCGGCGATGCTGGATCAATGCCTGGCACAAGCGCTGCCGGTCGCGCTTTCCCTGTCCGGCGACCCCACTGTCGAGGACGATGTCACTGAAGCCTGGTTTGAGCTTGAGACCGCATTTGGCCGCGGCCGGGGAGTGCTGCGCCTGGTAGACGGCCGGTGCTGGACGCTACTGACGACGATGGAAGAGTTGAAGGGCCACGAAGAAAAGAAGGGTCCCAACCGCATTCAAGGCGTGACGCACGGCGCGACCAGGAACCGTGTCACCTGGTTGGAGGAACGGCGCCGGGAAGAGCAGGAACTCGGCTACTCGAAGCAACCCTATTGCGTCATCATCGGCGGCGGCCAGGGCGGCATCATGCTGGCTGCACGGTTACGCCGGCTCGGAGTGTCCGCTATCATCATCGAGAAGAACGACCGTGCCGGCGATTCATGGCGAAACCGCTACCGGTCACTCGTTCTGCATGACCCGGTTTGGTATGATCACTTGCCCTATCTGCCATTCCCCGATGACTGGCCGATCTTTGCCTCGAAGGACAAGATGGGCGACTGGCTGGAATCTTATGTCAGCATCATGGAGCTCAACTACTGGACATCGACCGAATGTGTCAGCGCGAGTTTTGATGACAAATCCAAAAAATGGACAGTGTCGGTCGTCCGCGACGGAGAGCCGGTCACGCTTCATCCCGACCAGTTGGTATTTGCCACCGGCGCCTATGGCTTTGCAAAAATCATCGACTTTGATGGTGCGGACCAATTCAGCGGAGAGGTGTTTCACACGAGCCAGTACAAGGATGGCGCTTCCTACGCCGGTAAGCGCTGTGCGGTTATCGGTTCGGGCAGTTCAGCGCACGACATTTGTGTCGACCTTTGGGAGAATGATGCGCAGGTGACGATGATCCAGCGGTCGCCATCCATTGTTGTCAGATCAGACACGCTGATGAAACTCGGTTTCGCTTCTCGCTACTCCGAAGAAGCCGTTGCGCGTGGCATATCCGTAGACAAAGCGGACCTGTTGTTCGCGTCCGAGCCATTCCGTCTCCTGCCGCAATTCCAGGCGCCACTCTATGCTGAAATGGTCGCGGAGGATGCGGATTTTTACCAGAAACTTAGCGCATCCGGTTTTCTGTGGGACATGGGCGTAGACAATTCCGGACTGCTGATGAAAGCCCTGCGCACGGCATCCGGATACTACATCGATGTCGGAGCCAGCGATCTCATCATCGACGGGGAGATCACTGTGAAGAGCGGTGTGGAGATCGACCGGTTTGATGAACACGGGATCATCATGGCCGACGGCGAGCAGATCGACGTTGACGTCATTGTCCACGCAACGGGCTACGGCTCCATGGATGAGATGGTAGCCCACCTGATTTCGCCCGAAGTTGCTGAGAAGGTCGGCAAGTTCTGGGGCTATGGTTCCGGCATAGCCGGCGATCCGGGTCCGTGGGAGGGAGAATTACGCAACATGTGGAAGCCGACCCGGCAGGAGGCGCTGTGGTTCCACGGCGGCAATCTGGCCCTGTCGCGCCACTATTCGCTGGTGGTGGCGCTGCAGATCAAGGCTCGTATGGAAGGCATCCCCACGCCGGTTTACCCGGCCGACGCGGTCTCGTGACGGTAACGCCAACCATGATCAGCTGTCGCGATAGGCGATACAATCGATTTCAATCTTGCAATCGACAACCATCGAGGCCTGCACACAGGCCCGCGCTGGCGGGTGCTCGCCGAAATACTCGGACAAATATCTTGTTGAACGACCAGAAATCGCGCGGATCGTCGAGCCAGACACCAATGCGTACAATGTGTTCGACGCCGTATCCCGCCTCTTCGACAATGTCGATCATGTTGCGGATGGCCTTGTGCGATTGCGGGATAATGCCGCCGTCAATGACCTCGCCGTCTTCCATCGCGACCTGGCCGGAGACATACAGCCAACCATCCGCTTCCACCGCACGCGCAAAGGGCAGCGGCTTGCCGCCCGCACCCGTTGATCCCGAACCATGTCGCTTGAGGGTCATTGCCCGCCTCCCTTCAGTCCGTTTGCATTTTGTCCGGCGAAAGGATTTCCGCCACCAATTTCCGATAATGTTCGCAGACGCCATCAAGAAGCAATGTGAATCTTTGCGGCAAATATGGTCCATTGTACCCGGTGAGCCTGTTGTCTGCAGACCATGACGCAGTCTGCGCTCAAGGAGCCAGTAAGCGGAGGCTCGAACAGTGAGCAAACCGAATGGGAGGTGTGATGTGACCACAAAGAGACGTTATCTGGCCGAAATAGAGCAGGCGGCAGCATCCATTCCCGTGTTTGATACGTCTGATGTCGAGGCGACACGAAACGGCGTTCGCCAATATGTCGAGGGATTGATTGCCGCCGGTGCACAGCGGCCATCCGACCCATCGGTCCATGAGGACGAAATTACCGTATCCGGACCACCCGGCGCGCCGGACCTCAGGCTCAGGATATACACACCGCCAGCCGGGTCCGCTTCCGGGGCAGCCTTCGTGAACTTCCATGGCGGTGGTTTCTTCATGGGGGATTTGGAAAGCGAGCATCTGCGGTGCCTTGCCATGACCCGCGACGCTGGCGCGGTGTCTATCGGGGTCGAATACCGGCTGGCGCCCGAGCATCCCTATCCGGCTGCAGCGAAGATTGTTACCGGGCACTTGAGTGGACGTCCGAGAACGCATCAAAGCTGAATATCGATCCGGGTCGCATTGCCATCGGCGGCGGCAGCGCCGGTGGCGCTCTATCTGCGGCTGTCGCCTTGATGGCGCGGGATCGCGCGGGACCCGATATCGCGCTGCAAATGCTGTTTTATCCCGGCCTTGACGACAGAGGTGCCTCGGCCTCGATGATCGAAGGCGATGATTGCTTTATCTGGAACTCCAAAAACTGCCGCGACATGTGGGATCATTATCTGGGACGCGACCGCGATGATGTTTCCGCCTATGCGGCGCCGGCACGTGCGGCCGATCTATCCGGCCTTCCGGCGGCATATATAGTCACCTGCGAACATGACCCACTGCGCGACGAGGCCATTGAATATGCCGCCCGCCTCATGGCCGACGGTGTTCCTGTCGAGCTCCACAATTATGCCGGCACGGTTCACGCCTTCGATATGCTAATCGCTTGCGACGCGACAGATCAGTGTTTGCGCGAGAGCGCCGCAATATTCACCCGCTTTACAGCATGAGTCGGCTTGTGCAACGTCGAATGGCGGGCCATTCGTGGTCTGTCAGCGCGAATCATAAGTAACCCCGCCTCAGGAGGATTTGGTTGATGAGCAAGCCAGTCAATGCTGCTATTGTCGGTTTGGGGCGTTGGGGACAGTTATTGGTCAATGCGGCCACTGGCAGTACAAAGATAATCTTCGTTGCGGCCGTCACACGGACACCGGCCAAGGTGGAGGAGTTCTGCGCCGAGCGGAACATGCGGTTGTCGAGCGATATTTCGGACGCGTTGGCCGATCCCGATATCGACGCGCTGGTCATTGCAACGCCCCACACCCAACACTTCGACCAGTTGATGGCGGCGGCTGAGGCGGGAAAGCATGTCTATTGCGAAAAGCCCTGGACCCTTGACGCTGGACAGGGGCGCACGGCGCTTCGGGCATTTGCGGAAGCGGGCCTGAAGGTAGCCATCGGGCACAATCGCCGCTTCTCACCCAACTACCTCGCCATGAAGGCGCTGCTGGAAAGCAAGGAATTGGGAGAGCCAATTCACATCGATGGCCATTTCAACGCAGACCTGATGCAAAACGCCGACAGTTGGCGGGACAGCCAGAAGGAAAGTCCGGCGGGCGGCATGACATCGCTTGGAATTCACGCCGTCGACATCTTCGTCAGCTTGTTCGGCAGCGTCCGCGACGTTCAGGCGCAAAGCCGGTCGGTTGCCTCATCGATCGATATCAATGACTCGACACTGGTTCGGTTCAATTTCGACAATGGCCAAACAGGGCACCTGACCACAATTGCTGCAACCAGCATGCTGTGGCGCATCAGCGTCTTTTGCACCGGCGGATTTGTGGAAATTCAAAATCTCGACAAGATGGTCATCTCGTCCATCACCGATGGCGAACGTGAAAAGACATTTCCGGGATTCGAATATCCCGGACTCGCAACCATCAAGTCAGCGCTGGAAGCGTTTGCCGGCGACATAGTCTCCGATTTGCCATATCCGGTCTCGCCTTCACAGATCGAACATGCAACGGAGGTTCTGTCGGCGATCGTATCATCGGCGCAAAGTGGACGCACCGTTGATTTGAGCGGGTAGGGCGCATTGCAGCGCCCTGTGCTCCAGGCCCGGCCGAAGACGGCACCTAAGCCGTTCAGCAACCGTGGTTACGATGGTCAATCGGGCAGTATCTATGACGCCTCCGCCGCACCTTCGTCCGCAAAGAAGTCGATATGAATGTGATTGCCATCGGGATCGTGAATATTGATTTGCAAAATGTCTGTTCCGGGCACGCGCACCGGATCATATTCGATACCTAGTTCGCCAAGCTTCTTTACAAAGTCCGCCAGGCCACTCGCGGTGAGTGCAAAATGCTCGATCTTAGGGTCGATGGACTGCGGGTTTTCGTCGACGCCGACCAGATGAACCACTGCGTCATTGCCCGCATAGAGCCAGGCGCCGGGAAATGGAAACGGTGGGCGAAATCCCTCCGACATATCGAGCACTTCGCGGTACCACTTCACCATCTCACTGAGGTTCGATGTTTTGATGTTGACGTGATCGAGTTTTCCAATAGGCATGTGGTCAAATCCGGTTGCATTCCAGGCTGCCCCAACCGCCGGGCACACCCGGAAGCTGAATTGAATCCATCTTAGCCTCAAATACCGTATTGCGTGAATGATGTTTGCCACGATGTAACCGGCAAATGAACCAAGCCGGGTCTGCGTGCGTATCAGGACCAGGGTCTCAATTGGCGTTGAACGCGGATGTTACGTTTCATTGGTCTGGTATTGGTTTTGATGGTCGCATCCGCATGCACAGCTGCGACGCCGCTCAACATAGCCTCAAACCTCGGTTCCACAGACCAGAAGCGAAACATCAGCTACGGAAGCCACGACCGCAACAAGTACGACCTGTACCTCCCGGCAAACAGAGCAGCCGACACTCCAATCATCCTGTTCTTCTATGGCGGATCCTGGGAGAACGGAAAACGCGCCGATTTTCGGTTTGTAGGCAACGCCCTGGCCGGTATGGGGATCATTGCCGCGATTGCAGACTACCGGGTCTACCCCGAGGTTGTTTTCCCGGCATTCGTGCAAGATGCCGCCCGGGCTTTCGCCGCGGTTCACAAGCGCTTTGGCTCATCCCGGCCGGTATTTGTAATGGGCCACTCTGCGGGAGCGCACATCGCAGCGTTGCTGGCGTTGGATCCTCGTTATCTGGAGCAGGTTGGTCTCGACAACTGCGATGACGTGGCTGGCTTGATAGGTCTTGCCGGACCTTATGATTTTCTGCCGCTGCCATATCCCAGGCTCTCGAGAATATTCCCGCAGGCAACACTGAGCGAAAGCCAGCCGGTCAACTTTGCCTCTGGTCGAAAGCCTCCGGCTCTTCTGCTCCACGGATCGAGCGATGCGGTTGTCGAACCCGTCGACACCGAAATCCTGTCGGCAAAACTGGAATCGGCCGGGAACGATACGACCGCCAAATTCTATGACGGCGTGTCGCATGCGGCGATACTTGGCGCACTGTCGCCTGTGTTGAACTCGGTCGCGCCGACAATGGATGATCTACTGAAGTTTGTCGCCGATGTTCAAAGCAGCGATCGTGCCGGATGCGGTTAGAATTATGAACGGTTGAACGTGCGGCACTCAGTCGATCAGGTGAAACTGAGCAGCAGCATTCCCACCACGGTCACCAGCTTTGCCGCATCGGCCAAACGGCGGTCACCCTCATATTTGTCGGCCGAGCGCCAGGCGCCCACTGCCACGAAGATGTTGTAGGGCACGGAAAACAGGTAGCCCGCGATCAACGCCAGAACGACCTGATCTGAGACCAGCAAGAACATGAACATTCCGCTGGAGACGAAATTGACGACAATTCCTCCCAGAACGGCCCAATTCCAGAATGCGGTCTGAAGCGGCAATTCCCCACGCCACAGTCGACCGAAATAATCCTTCACTTCACATGCTCCTCATCTGGAGATCGTGGATCAATCATTGCGGTAACCATATCCGGGCCTCGCCTCCGGAACTTGGCTGCACCATCATCGTACTATCAGCGATTATCTTATCTTCGCATCATCTATACCATTTGAGGGGGTTCCTCGGACTTGACCCGAGGATCCACGCACAAACAAGACGTTGATTTTCAACGAAACAGCACAATTCTTATCCACGCCCCCAAACCATCGCTTATCATCCTCGCCATCGCTCCCAAGGGAAGTCGGGTCATGAACCGGGGTCTGGCGGGAGCGGCGGCAACCTCCCCCGTCCACTACGGTTGTGGAAGGCATGACGAGGGCCGGGCGGCAGGCTGGGAGCCTTGGGCAGAAACCGGACGGTGAAAATCCGATCCTCCCCTTGGTGCCGGAAAAGCCGGACCCGCTTGCGGTTGAATAAAATCGCAGGCCGGTAAGACCAGCCGACAGGACCGGACAGCGGCCGGACGGGTGATCGGAAGATCGCACGAACTGTGAATGAAGAACCAAGACACAAGCGGTCTTCCGATCGCCCGTCTTCCCATTTTTTCAGCAACCCGGATGAATAAGTCTCGGGAAGCACGGCGCGTGCGTGTATTTGATCAGCCGGACCGCCGGCTTGTCTGCAAGGTGGCGGAGAAATCAGCGGCGACAGAACTGGCGGCGGCATCAAGGATCGCCCTGCCGTGCTCCGGGCGCGCCAATGCGGAATGCGAGCCGACGCGGCCATCGGGAAATTGTCGCCGGTGTTCATCGGGCGGTCCGTGCCGGTCGCCGGCATGGGTGGCGATATAGTGCGCAGACAGTTTTTCAGGCGGATCCGCTGCATCACCCGGCGCAATGATGCGATGGGTCGCCTGCGTGATGGCGATTTCAGAAGGCGTGGCGTGCATGCCTTCCCAGTCGCCATAATAGTGTTGCCTCAACGCATTGACCGGTTCGAAGTCCCACCACGAGCGGATGTGGATTTGTATCCCGTCGATTTTCGCTGCCGAAGCTTTCAACGGATTGAGATTGGCGCCGTGGCCATTGAGGACATAGACCAGCGCGAAACCGTGCGAGCGCAGGCTGGTGACAATTTCAGCAAACAGGCTTGCGAACACTTCTGCCGAAACCGACACGGTGCCCGCAAATGCCATGTTGAAAGGAGCCGGTGCATAAGCCAGCGTCGGCGCTACCAGGCAGCCGGCCAGCCCAGCAGCGTCCTCGGCAATTTTTTCCGCACAGATGGCGTCGGTCCCGATCAGTCCCATCGGTCCGTGTTGCTCGGTCGAACCGGTGGGCAGAATGATGCCTGGCAGTTCGGCGATTTTTGCTTCCACCTCCTGCCACGTCGCCTGGTCCAGTCTCATTGGACCAGTCTCGCTGCCAGCCAGGTTTCAAGTGTCGCACGGTAGGAGTCCAGTTCGGCAGCGACCGAGGGAAACGCGCTGACGCGATGGCGGTAATCTGACACTTCCGTTGGCCACACGATTTGCAGACCAAGAACCGGCTGAAGCAATTCAATCCAGGTGAAAGTGATGGGATAACCGCAGTCGCCGAGTGTCAGAACCTGATTTTCAGGCGCATTGCCAATCAGCCGGCCCAATTGCGCTAGCCGGTCATTGATGGCACGCGATTGTTTTTCTGCGATTTTCGCATTCCGGTTTCCAGGATCGATGTGAGGAAACAGTTTGCGGACTTCCGGCTCCAGCCGCGTGTCGTGAAACCGGGAGAACTCGCGGGCTTTCGCCCGGGAACCCGGTTCCTGTGGCAGCATTGGCGGGTCGGGGTGTTTTTCGTTCAGATATTCCGCGATGGCTTCTGAATCGGCAATCAGCAGCCCGTCGTCTGCGAGGGCGGGCAGATTTCCCGAGGGCACAATCTTCTTGTACTCGTCAGAACCATAGCCGCCGGGAGGTTCAATCTCTTGCCATTCAAGATGTTTATGGCGAAGCAGTATCCGCAGCTTCGCGCAGTAGAGACTGACAGGAATGGCGTAGATTGTCAGCATGAAAGGGCAGGGCGCTTTGGTGCGCCCTGCTGCAATGTGATCAGTTGAGAAGCTTCCACTTCTGGCCAAGCTCCTTGAACATGCCGCGCTCCTGCTTAAGCGCGATCCAGGTGTTGATGTAGTTGATCCAGACCTGATCGCCCTGCGGCAGCAGCATGGCAATCGGTGTCGGAGCCTTCGGTTCGGAGACCGGAACAATCATCATCTGGGGATATTTTTCGACAAGCTTGTTGGCTTCCACATTGGACGTGATGTGGGCATCGGCCCGGCCTGCAAGAACTTCCTGGAAGTCACGTGCCGGAGCTTCCACGATCTGATGCTGGGCGTCCGGGAAGAACTGCTTGACCTGTTTTTCCTGCGTCGTTCCAAGTGTTGCGGCAACGGTCACATCGGCTTTGTTCAAATCATCCCAATCCTTGAAGCGATCTGCATTTTTGGAAAGGATCAACGGCACTGTCGCAAGCGAAAAATAGCTCGATGAGTAACCGGCGGCTTTCGCACGGGCCGGAGAAATCGACGCCGATCCGGTAAGGTGATATTTGCCGGAAGTGACGCCGCTGACCAGCGTTTTCCAGTCGGTCGGCACGAACTCGATATCAACGCCCAAATCGGCGGCAAGCGCGGTCATAACGTCGATATCATAACCGGTATAGGTGTTGTTTGCGGGGTCTTTCATGGTCATCGGATTCCAGTCGCCTGTCGTTCCGACTTTCAACACCCCGTCATTCAAGATTTCCTGAAGCGCAGATTGCGCATGCGCCTGAAAGGCCACCGTCATCAGAAATACAGTCGCCAAAATTGTTCTTATTAATGTCATTGATTTCCTCCCTCATGCACGCTTTCAGTCAGTGTTGCATGGAATCCGCCATATTGCAAAGCGATAAATTTGTTGCATGAGAGTAAACATCATGCTCAACTGACCAGCAATGTGAGGGAGGATTGGATGACTGCCGGTGAAACGGAAGCCGTCATCGCTATTCGCGATATTTCCAAATATTTTGGCGACTTCCAGGCGTTGAAAAATGTCTCACTTGATGTGTCACTCGGTGAGCGGGTCGTCGTTTGCGGACCATCCGGATCAGGCAAATCAACGCTAATTCGTTGCATCAATCGTTTGGAAAAACATGAAACCGGGACAATCACCGTCGACGGCACCATCCTCGACGACAGCGCCCGAAGCCTGAACGCCATCCGCGCTCAGGTTGGTATGGTCTTTCAGCAATTCAATCTGTTCCCCCACTTGACCGTTCTGGAAAACCTGACATTGGGACCGGTACGCGCCCGCGGAAAATCGCAATCCGAGGCAAGGGAGCTGGCGATGCGATATCTGGAGCGGGTTCGCATTCCCGAGCAGGCAGAGAAGTATCCGCGACAGTTGTCGGGTGGCCAACAGCAGCGTGTCGCCATAGCGCGATCGCTGTGCATGGAACCGAATATCATGTTGTTCGATGAGCCGACATCGGCGCTTGATCCCGAAATGATCAACGAGGTGCTTGACGTTATGGCGGAACTGGCCGGGACCGGCATGACGATGATTTGTGTTACCCACGAAATGGGGTTCGCTCGTCGGGTCGCCGACATGATGGTGTTCATGGACCACGGCGAGATCGTCGAGATGGCTGCACCGAAGAAATTCTTTGAAGCGCCCGAAACGGAACGCTGCCAGGATTTCCTCCAGAAAATTCTGCACCACTGAGGGGGCGGTCGTGAACAGGTTTTTCACTATTGGCGCTGTCTCCATCCTGCTCACCGGCTGTTCGGCAAATTGGGGCTGGTATGTGGTCAATCCCTCCACGGATTCAGGCTGGTCCAATCTGAAGTTTCTTCTGAGCGGGCTCTATTACACGGTGGCGCTTTCGCTGACCGCGATCATTATTTCAATCGTTGTCGGGCTGTTGGTGGCCTTGCCGGGGCTTTCAACAAACAAGCCGCTGAAAAGCTTCAACCGCATCTATGTCGAAATCGTCCGCGCAGTCCCGATCCTTGTCCTGATCCTTTGGGTCTACTACGGGCTGCCGCAATTGGCTGACATCTCGATCAGCGTTTTTTGGGCTGGAGTCATTGCGCTGGCTCTGTCAGACAGCGCATTTCAGGCAGAGATTTTTCGTGCTGGAATTCAGTCCATCAACCGCGGTCAATACGAGGCTGCTCATTCGATATCGCTGAGTTATGCCGACACCATGCGCTTTGTCATTCTGCCGCAGGCAATCAAGCGCATCCTGCCGGCGCTGGGCAATCAGCTGGTCTACATGCTCAAAATGTCGTCGCTGGTTTCAGTCATCGGCATGCAGGAACTGACCCGAAAAGCCAATGAATTGGTCGTCACAGAATACCGCCCGCTCGAAGTCTACACAGTTCTGGTTCTCGAATATCTGGCGCTCATACTTGTCGTGTCTGCCTTTGTGCGGTGGCTGGAACGGCGCATGCAGGCCGACGAGCGATAGGAGAGGCATCTGAATGTCTGCATGGATCAAGATGATTACCGATGAGGATGCAGACGGTGAGCTGCGCGATGTTCTGGACCTTGCACGTACGCCGCACGGAACAGTCGACAACGTTATGCGGGTTCATTCGCTACGGCCGAGCACCATGCGTGGGCATGTCGTCCTCTATCGCGCAGCGTTGCATGATAACGCCAATACGCTTCCAATGTGGTTGCAGGAGACGGTCAGCTCCTACGTTTCGATACTCAACAATTGCGCCTACTCGCTTGCCAATCATTGGAAGAACGCTCGTCACCTGATTGGTGATGACAAACGTGCCGACCTGATAGAAACGGCATTGCATGCAAGAAAACCGGAAAACGCCTTTGATGGGCGTGAACTCGCTTTGCTCCGTTATGCGGAAAAACTGACCTTGAATCCGGGAGCCATGGCCGAGGCGGACGTCGTCGCACTGCGCGAAGCGGGTATCGACGATGGTGAAATCTTGGAAGCCAACCAGATCATTGGCTACTTCAATTACGCGAATCGTTGCCTCAACGGCCTCGGGGTAACAACCGACGGCGACATTGTCGGCTATTACGAAGAAAAATAGGCATTGCAAACAATGCAACAAACCTATCGGAGATGACAAAAATGATGGCTTACGCCCAGGCCCGAAAGACCGATGCTGAATTCATTCCGGTGATCGATATTTCGCCGCTGAGGAATGGCAAGGGCGCCAGAGAAGTTGCAGAGCAACTACATCAGGCCAGTCAGGGCCTGGGGTTCATCTATGTGAAGGGTCATGGCATTCCCGACGACGTCATTGCGTCAGCCCGCAAGATGGCGTTCACATTTTTTCAATCGTCTCCGGAACAAAAATCGACGGTTGCGGTCTCATCAAAACATCGCGGTTGGCTTGGAAGCGGTGGCGCCAAGATGCAGGATGACGCCAAAGCTGATCTGAAAGAAAGCTTCATTTGGGGTTTCGAAGACGAGGCTGGTGACACGCCGCAGGATCATCCATTGCGCGGACCAAACCAATGGCCGGCTTTTTTGCCTGAACTTCATGGTGCGGCAATGACCTATTTTCACCACGCCCACGATGTTGCGCATCACCTGATGCGGGGATTTGCATTAGGTCTCGGGCTTGAAGAGAATTTCTTCCTCAAAACTTCGTCTCAGCCGCTCAGCCGGGCGTCGTTTGTATACTATCCTCCGCAACCGGAGGAGATGGGCGACCAACAATTCGGAGTTGGCCCACACACCGATTTTGGTGTGCTCACGGTGTTGTGCCAGGATTCAGTTGGTGGGCTGCAGGTTGAGGATATCAATGGTGATTGGATCGAGGCGCCGCCGATCGAAGGCACGCTGATTGTCAATGTCGCTGACTTGCTGGCGCGCTGGACCGATGGTGCCTACAAGTCAACGCCGCACCGTGTGGTCAACAGTTCCGGTCTTGAGCGCCTTTCGCTTGTCTTGGCGTTCGACCCCGATCCTGAAACGATTATCGATTCTCGCGAGGTGTTTGGTCCCGCACACAATGCCGGTGAGCCGCCGATAACCTGCGGAGATTACCTCAACTGGCGTTTCGAAAAGGCTTTTGCGTATCGAAAGGCCAATTCGCAATGAGTGAGGGCGAAACAGCGACGGCGGGTGAGGATGTTGATACGGCCATCGGTTCTGCTCTTCGCGATTTGCGCGAAAGCCATGGTCTGACCGCCCGTCAGCTTGCGACGCAGTCGCGCGTGTCTGCCGCGATGATAAGCAGGATTGAAAACGGTCAGGCTTCACCATCGATTTCCAGCCTGAGCGCCTTGGCTCGCGCCCTGGACGTACCATTGGTGAGCCTGTTTCGCGAAACCGCTTCCGACCACGCAGACTTCACGCACGTGGTCGCCAAAGAAGGGCTCCGGTCAACCAGGATTGTCGGGGGGCATAGCCACGAATTCGTCAACCTCGCATTCCACACCCGCCGCGATCTGCAGTTTGAGGCGCGAATGGTCACGCTTGTACGTCAGAGTGCCAGTCCGCCCACCTACATCGGCCACGGAGTGGTGTTTATCTATGCAGTCGAGGGTGAGGCGGTTTACGGTTACGGGCAGCGCGAGATCGCTTTGAAGGCGGGTGACAGCCTGTCGATCGATGCAGAACTTAATCACGGTTTCAAGAAAGTCATTTCTCCGAAATTTACATTCCTGACGGTTCAGGCGGAGCGGCGACGGTGATCGAGGCGGAAAATCTCAACACCGGTGCAGAAAATCTGATCGAAAACTGCGCCAATCTTGTTCGCGGCGAAACTGTTCTGGTGGTTCGGGAGGACCCCTCGCTTGGCTGGTATGACGCAGCTGCACCAGAGGCGGCAATTACAGTCGCCCGCAAATTGGGCATCGAACCTTCAATCATGGATGTCGGCGGTCCGCAAAGCAAAATTGATCCGGTGCTGATCGAAGCAGTCCGCCGGCATGACTGCACAATCTTCTTTGCCCGCATTGGCGATCAGGACCGCTTCGCTGAACCTCCGCCTGGTTGCCGCTCTGTCATGGTCTACTCCCGTGATGCCGGGGCGCTCGCTTCCGCCTATGGGCGCACAGATCACCGGGCGATGGTTGAAGTCAAACGTCTTGTCAACGAACTATGCGCCGGAGCTGAAACCATCCGTATCACCTGTCCGCTCGGGACCGAGCTGAACGGGGTTCCCGACGTCGACAGCGCCGAACAGATGGCTGACGTGTCGGTCGCACGATTTCCGCTGGCCGTTCCGGCGCCGGTGATTGCGAGCGGATTTTCCGGTCGGGTAGCGCTTGCAAATTATCTGACAACAACGGGCTCCATGCCCTACGAGCCGTCTGCGATTCCCATCGATGACATAGTATTTGCAGAGATTTCGGCCGGTCGGATCAAGCGGTTTACGGGCCCATCGCAAACGGTCGAAAGAATCGAACACCACTACGATCGTGTCGCAGAACTATTCCAATTGGACCGGAACAACGTCCATTCATGGCATGCAGGAATTCACCCGGCCTGTGCCTACCACGGCAAAATCAGCGATGACCCGGATCGCTGGTCGAACAACATCTTCGCCAATCCACGATTTTTGCACTTTCACACGTGCGGCGATTACGCGCCGGGAGAGATCTGCTGGATGGTGCTGGATCCGACGATCGGTCTTGATGGTGTCAGTCTATGGGAAAACGGAAAGTTGTGCCTTTCCAACTTCGAAAGGGCTGCCAGGCAAATTGAAAAATGGCCTCAATTAAAGCAGTTGCTGGACAACCCGGAAACTCGCATCGGATTGTAAGTTAGGTCACTTTGTCGTTCCGTGCGGCTTTGCAAAGTCCAATATCTGAAGACAAGACCGATCAGCAAACAGATGCAGGGTTGGGCGGCTCACAACGGAATGTTGTCGTGTTTTTTCCAGGGGTTTTGAAGGTCCTTGTTGCGCAGCATTCTCAGCCCCCGCGCCACGCGGGCGCGGGTGGAGTGCGGCATGATCACTTCATCAATGTAACCCCGTTCAGCCGCCACAAATGGCGACAGGAACCGGTCCTCATACATTTTGGTGTGTTCAGCAATCTTCTCGGGATCCTTTATGTCTTTTCGGAAGATGATCTCAACTGCACCCTTGGCACCCATAACGGCGATCTGGGCTGAAGGCCAAGCGTAGTTGATGTCGCCGCGCAGGTGTTTTGACGCCATGACGTCGTAAGCACCGCCAAAGGCTTTCCGGGTTATAACCGTAATCTTCGGAACCGTCGCTTCGGCATAGGCGAACAGAAGCTTGGCGCCATGCTTGATCAGGCCGCCATATTCCTGCGCCGTGCCGGGAAGGAAGCCCGGAACATCGACAAAGGTGACAATGGGAATATTGAAGCAGTCACAAAAGCGCACAAAGCGGGCCGCCTTGCGTGAGGCATCCGAATCTAGAACTCCGGCCAATACCATCGGCTGATTGGCAACAAACCCGACGGTGCGACCTTCGACACGGCCGAGACCGGTCACAATATTGCCGGCAAAACTCTCCTGCAGCTCAAAGAAATCACCTTCATCGATCGTCTTCAGGATCAGTTCCCTGATGTCATAGGGCTTGTTGGCGTTGTCGGGAACGAGCCGGTCAAGTGAGTGATCCGGGTTGTTGACAGGCTGGTGACAGTCGATTTCCGGCAGTTCTCCGGTATTGGACTGCGGCAGAAAATCAATGAGCCGGCGCATCTGCAACAGAGCTTCTATGTCGTTGTCGTAGGCGCCGTCGGCAATGGAAGATTTGCTGGTGTGCACCGTCGCACCGCCCAGTTCCTCTGCGGTAACGGTTTCATTCGTAACCGTTTTGACCACATCGGGGCCAGTGACAAACATGTAGGAGGTGTCACGCACCATGAAAATGAAGTCTGTCATCGCCGGCGAGTAGACATCGCCACCGGCGCATGGACCCATGATGACAGAAATCTGTGGAATGACGCCTGACGCAAGCACGTTGCGCTGGAACACTTCGGCGTATCCGCCAAGCGCGGCGACACCTTCCTGGATACGTGCGCCGCCCGCATCGTAAAATCCGATAATCGGCGCCCGGTTTTTCAGCGCCATGTCCTGAACCTTCATGATTTTCTGGGCATGGGTTTCCGAGAGGGACCCGCCGAAAACGGTGAAATCCTTGGCAAAGACGAACACGGTCCGGCCGTTTACAGTTCCCCAGCCGGTAACAACCCCGTCGCCGGCAATTTTCGTCTTATCCATTCCGAAATCGGTGGACCGGTGTTCGACGAACATGTCGAACTCCTCAAATGATCCTTCGTCCAGAAATACTGACAATCGTTCACGCGCAGTCAGCTTGCCGCGGCCGTGTTGCGCGTCGATTCGCCTTTGCCCGCCGCCAAGCTTGGCTACATCGCGCCGCCGTTCCAGTTCCTCAAGTACTTCTTTCATAGGTGAATATTCTCGCCGACCACATTCAGTTCGATCGTACTAGCATGGGAATATTCACTCTGGAACGCATGCCTTCGTCTATGTCGTTCACCGCCGGTGTGTGGTACCAGCCGGCAAAACAGACCAATTTTGACGTTGCCGGGTTTAGAAAGGTTGGCTACCAACCCTATCGGTGATTACCAACCTTGCCGAACAGCATTTTTTCAATTCGGCCAGCCAGACCGACGACAAGTTCTTGGGTTATCTTGTTGTGATTGTCAGTTGCGGCGATTACCGCACCCACAACACCATTTATTGCCGCGTTTGATGTCACTGAGAGTTGACGTCGCATTAACATACGCCCGTCTGTGTCAGTGATCGAAACTGTCGCCGCCAAAGTGTTTGCACTACCTACCAAAACGGATAGTAGGGGATCTTTGTACAAGAGTGCGTTCATCTCAATTTGTACATTGATTGGCCGTCCACCCGGATCGGAATTGTGGTGAAGCCTGAAACGGGTGTAGTCCTTCAAATATCTGGCCGCCGCGGGATGAGTGGCTGAGACTTGATTTGCTGTCAAATCGACCGAAACAATGTTGAGTGCACCAACGTGACTTCGCAGTGATGCCTTTGATGTTTGGCAGGCAGTAAACGCCAGCAAAACAGCAACAAAGAAAAAAATCCCGGATAACCGCATGAGCCCCCCTCATGGATTCCGGCAGTAATTGATTCTCTCCGGCTTGTGCAAGCGTATATTGTTTAAGTGTGATTTGCTCGCCTTCAGGTTGATCGATCTACCAGGTGCCGGTGTTCTCCATCGAAGTCCAGGGCTCTGCAGGTTCTTTTGGTTCGCCTTCCTGCAACAATTCGACCGAAATGCCGTCCGGTGATTTGACAAATGCCATGTTTCCGTCGCGTGGCGGGCGATTGATGGTGACACCGGCATCCATGAGTTTTTGGCAGGTGTCGTAGATATCGTCGACCCGGTAGGCCAGATGTCCGAAATTCCGGCCGCCGTCATAGACTTCCGGGTCCCAATTGTGAGTCAACTCCAATTCCGGCGCTCTATTGGCCGCAGATGCTGCTTTGTCCTTTGGCGCAGCAAGAAAAATAAGTGTAAATCGACCTCGTTCATTGTCGATCCTGCGTATTTCCTCCAAGCCCAGCTTGTTGCACCAGAAGTCAAGCGATTCATCAACATCGGTGATACGGATCATTGTGTGTAAGTAGCGCATCTGTGTTTTAGCCCTGTTTATCAGATAGTTATGGAGGATTGTCGGTTTCGGCAGCAGTTTACCTGAAGCGCCTTTACCGATGCAACTGATGCAAAATTGCTTCACTGCTAAAGTGATGTTGAAAACTTGAAACTGTGCTGCTGACAGCGCGCGTGTAGATGCTATCCTGCATCACTAGAATCAGTGGCGGCAACGAGGCAGAGGGTGCGTTCGGATGGGGGAGAAATCCATCCTGGAGAGCAGGGACGCAGATAGGGTTGAAGAGCTAGATCCCGAAAAGGGTGAAAGCGGCGTTATCGAAATTGCTGGCGCGATCAAATGGTTCGATGTCGCCAAGGGTTACGGTTTCGTTTTACCCGATGAGGCTGGATTTGGTGATGTGCTTTTGCATGTGACCTGTCTGCGGCAGGACGGCTATCAAACAGCGATGGAAGGCGCCCGGGTGGTCTGCCTGGTGCGCAAAGGCGACCGCGGGTATCAGGCGATGAAGGTCCTTTCCATGGACACATCGACCGCCATTCATCCCCAAGAGGCGCCTGCAGAACGTACTCATGTCAAGGTTTCTCCTGAAAGCGGTCTGGAACGGGCCTTGGTGAAATGGTTCAACCGTACCAAGGGGTTTGGTTTCCTGACCCGCGGAGAGGGGACTGAGGACATTTTCGTGCACATGGAAACCTTGCGCCGCTTTGGCGTGACAGAACTAAGGCCGGGTCAGGTCGTTCTCGTGCGGTACGGCCGTGGAGACAAAGGCCTTATGGCTGCCGAAATTCACCCCGATATTGGAACGCTGCCGGTTTCACATTAGCGCCGGGGTGGCCAAATTCAGATGATAGATGTTTTCCGCGTTGCCAGGGTTGCAGTCGCGTTGGCAGTTTTGTCCGTGAGCTTGTTGGTGACGGACAGCAGTCATGCGCAGTCAAATAAGCCAATGTTGTTGCCACCGGACGCAGAACAGCTGACCATAGAAGCCAGAGGTGGCACGGCCGAGTTCACGATCGAAGTCGCCGATGATGAAACCGAGCGGGCGAGGGGCTTGATGTTTCGACGTGATTTCCCGGCCGATCGCGGCATGCTGTTTGTCTTCGACAATACAGCCCAGCGCGGTTTCTGGATGCGAAATACGCCACTGCCGCTGGATTTGCTGTTCATCTCGGAAAGCGGCAGGGTGGTCGCGATCAGGAAAGGCGTTCCTTTCAGCGAAGCAACCATATCCCCCATCTACCCGGTCCGGTTTGTCCTCGAACTGAACGAAGGGACGGCAGCGCTTTTGGGAATCAAAATCGGTGCCCGGGTGAGACACCCGGTTATCGATGAGATTTCCGGATTTCGCGGTTAAGCGACAGAGGTGCCGAAACAACCATTTAGCCGCGAATTCTGCTTAATCAATTGTAAGCGTCATCAATACTGAATCTTTACAAGAATTTGAGATATTAGCGGAATTGAGGGTTTCCGGGGACTTCATTCTTGATGCCGAAGGGCTTGCGTGTTTCTGCGATCGCCATCGCTGTGGCAATGCTGCTTGGCATTTCTGCCGAGCGAGCGGCTGATGCTGCAAGCGGCAATATCAATTTTGGCATCAACATATTCGTTCCCAATGCATGTATTATTTTGCTTCAAAATGACGGCACGCTAGGCTTGGATACAACGCGTCAGGTACTTAGTTCCAAGGAAGCCGGAGGGGTCGCAGCAGTTGCAGATGTTCACTCCTTTTCGAACTACTGGCTGCAGGCCGATGCGGTTCCCTTCTTTCTTGCAATGCCGCCCGGCGGCGACACGGGCGTGACGATCTCCTCGACATTTTCTGGCCAGGCGCTGACACGGCGGGGGCGAAATTTTGCTGAGCGACCTGGAAACCAGCGCATTCGTCTACGTCGGCGCTATGGGGCAACGAGGGTCACGATCAACATGGATGCCACCCGCACGGGGTCACAATACCCGGCCGGAGACTATACGGCGCTTACGATTTTGCGCTGCGAATGATACTACTGTCTGCTAAACGAACGATGGCGTCCAACCCGCTGTGAGTCTGATTCCCCGACCGTGAACAAATCAAACGCAATCTGTTGTTTTTTAGCAGTGATGTTTGCAGCTGTGTTGCTGGCGGCGGCAAAAGCGCATGCGCTCGAACTCAAGCCCTACAAGGATCGGTTATTTGGCTATCCGGGTATCCTGCAACCGGACGGAAGTGACAGTTACAGCATCGTCGACTACCGCGAATCGCGGGACATTGACCAACGCGACCAGGTTCCCGAACGCCGGGTATGGAGCCGCTACGTTTCATTGAAAGTGCGCAAGGTCCAAGTCGAACTCGAAGTCGACACCCCTTCGGGCATGTTGAAACATTATGTTGTCGGCCAGCCTGAAGGCGCGCGATTGACAGTCATCTACATCCACGGCAAGGGCGGTAACCGCAAGCAGGGCGTCAACGACTACTCATTTGGCGGCAATTTCAACCGCATCAAAAACCTGATGGTACGAAATCGGGGAATTTATGTCTCGCCGGACGTTCCGCATTTCGATCAGAATGGCGCAAAGGCCATATCGGCGCTGATAGCCCATTACCGAAAGACTACACGCCGGGCGCCGGTCATCCTTGCCTGCGGTTCGCTTGGCGCGGAGATCTGCTATCAGATCGCTCAAAATCCGGGCGCTGCTGCGATGATATCGGGATATGTCCTTCTCGGCGCACCGCCTGTTGCGGGAATTGTGTCGAGCGCGGCTTACCAGCGAAAAACACCGTTTCTGTTTGCTCATGGGTCACGCGACACGGTGTATCCGATTGACAACATCGAAAGTCACTTCAGGCGCTTCAAATCAAAGTCGGCAAATTATCCCGCAAGATTCATCCGCTTCGAAACCGGCACCCACGGGACGCCAATTCGAATGATCGACTGGCGTAATGAACTGAATTGGATACTTTCCCGGCAGTGAAATGCAGCAGGAGGAGAAACTGAGATGACCGGACATATCAATCCGTCAAGAGAACGTTTTGGCAGTTTTCGCGACCTTCCAAACGAAGGTCCTGTCCACATGCTCAATCTGGTTCGATTTCGTGCCAAGGCGGAATACGCGGACGGGCGGGACGCCACCGGAGCGGAAGCCTACGCTGCATATGGGCGCGAAAGCGGTCCGATATTCCGCAGATTGGGCGGGCGAATCGTCTGGTCTGGTGATTTTCGCTTGATGATGATTGGACCGGAGGATGAAGCATGGGATGCGTGCTTCATTGCCGAATATCCGGATGCCGATGCCTTCATCTCAATGGTCAAGGATCCCGACTACCAAAAGGCTGTTGTCCATCGCACTGCAGCTGTTGAGGATTCCAGGCTAATTCGCATGTCGCCGCGGCGTCCCGGTGACGGATTTGGCGAATAACCGTTTGGCCGCTTTCGATCATTGCTGAACATCGAAGAAAAAATGAAAGGCCGGTGCACGGGGCACCGGCCTTTCGCCTGGCTTCTCGGATGGGACGCTTAACCGAAAAGACCTGGTCTTCGGGAGGAAGATGTCAGTGGTATTTCAAACTGGCCAATCCTTTGTAGGTTCCGGCGTGCTCGCAGCTGACGCTTACCGGCATCCAATTTGTTGACAGATTGCTGCCGTTAATCACGATCCGGTATTCGCGTCGCACTGAATATTTGTAGACGTACTGTCTTTGCCAACGCTCCACGTAGCCGTGTTCAGTCTTCCGTGTCGTCAGTGAAGCCCGTTGGTTGCGGCCTTCTTTTCGATGGAGCATGAACTCGACAGCGCCTGGTTTGTTTGTATGAATTTCGGCAATGATCTGAACCGGTTCTCCGCAAACAGGATTTTGCGGTAGTGTGAAGAGCTTTACTTCGGACACTTGGATCGAGGCGCTTTTTGACGTTTTCTTCTTCGCTTCGGCTACATTCGAGAACGCCGCCGTGGCAGTAGCGAGTGCCAGCGCCAATCCGAATGCCTTGTTTCTGGTCATGTTCAACATCACAAGCGCCTTCATTATCGGTTGCGATCTCATCCACATTGGAGCGCCGTTCCTGCCGATTGCTGCTCACGTGCACAAATCCGATGTGTCGGCACACTAATCCGTTCTGTGATGTTCGAGGTGTGACCTAGCGCACAGCGCGGGCTTCAAAAATGAGCCAGATGCCCGGACAATTCGAGAAAATTGCTGCAACTGAGCGTCCAGCTTCCCGTCGGATCGAGGTCGCTTGTTTGGTCAGGTCCGTGCTCGGTTGGCCGTCGGACGAAGGCTGTCATCAATCCGCAAGCTTCAGCGGCGGCCAGGTCATCATTATGCGCGGCGACCATCATCACGTCTTCCGGTTCCAGTCGAAGCGCCTGACAAGAGGCCAGGTAAACATCCGGCTTTGGTTTGTAGTCGCGGGCAATTCCGGCGCCTACAATGCAATCCCATGGTAATTTTGCGTAACGTGCCAATTGGGTCATCAGCGCGATTGAACCGTTGGAGCAGGGCGCAATGATCACTTGCTCCCGAATTGCAGCAAGACCGGGAACAATATCCGGCCAGGGAGGCAGTTTCTCCCAGGCCCGATTGAATTTGCGACGCGCCGCTTCATCGAAGCGGTCCGCGATGCCAAATCGGTCCAGAACTATTTCGAGATTTTCCAGATGCAGATCGTCCAGATCGACGTAGCCCCGGTTTCCCGAACGGATGCGCTCCATGGCCGGTTGATACTCTCTGCGCCATGCATCGGCAAAAGCCAGCGGGTCGGCATCGATATTCAGCTCGGCAAACCAGTTTGTGGCTTCATTCGCAACACCTGTGCGCCAGTCGACGCAGGTGCCGAAAACATCGAATATCAAAGCCTTCGGTTGCGCCATTCCACCACATACTAACTTCGGCTACGTCGTCCGCCATCGCGCCGCCGGCGCCTGCCCCCGTTAGCCTCGGCGGATTCGAGCACTTTGCGTTCCGGCAATACAACTTGCTCCGCCAGCTTGGGAAATGGATCGACTTTGTTGGGCATGGCCATCGCGTTGACGAACAATTGCTGGAAGTCCGGCTCGAGCGCAGTCTCTATTTTCTCAATTCTGCGAACAGTAGTCTCGATCTCGCGCCGGTGGTTGCGGTTGAGCAATGCCATCAATGCACCGGTTCCCGCGGCATTGCCGACAGCCTTCACCTCGTCGAGATCGCAGTCAGGGATCAAGCCCAGAACCATTGCGTATTTGGGGTCGATGAAAGAGCCGAATGCACCCGCGAAGCGAATGATATCAACGGATTCCACGTTCTGTTTTTGCATCAGCAGCTTGATACCGGCGTAAAGTGCGGCTTTCGCCAGTTGTATGGCGCGGACATCATTTTGGGTGACGGTTATTGTCTGATCACCCTCGTGAACCAAATAGGAGAAGGTCCGGCCGTCTGCAACAATCCTGGGACTTTTTGCTGCCAGACTGCCATCAACAACGCCATCCTCTGAGACGATGCCCGCCAGGTACATCTCGGCAACGACCTCAATGATTGCAGAGCCGCAAATACCGGTTACGCCAGTTTTCTCGGCTGCTTCTGCAAATCCTTCTTCGTCAGACCAATGGTCTACGCCGATAACCCGAAATTTTGGCTCCAGGGTTTCCGCATCGATGCGCACCCGTTCAATGGCGCCGGGCGCGGCCCGCTGTCCTGACGATATTTCCGCTCCTTCGAAAGCAGGACCGGTCGGTGAAGATGCAGCCACAACGCGGTTTGAATTTCCCAGTACAATCTCGGCATTGGTGCCGACATCGACCAGTAACATCATGTTGTCTTGCCGGTGCGGACCCTCCGACAGCGTCGCGGCTGCCGCGTCGGCGCCGACGTGACCGGCGATACAAGGCAAGATGTAAACCCGTGAACCCTGATTGATGTCGAGATCAATCTCGCTCGCCCAGGTGTGGACTGCGCCCGACACGGCCAGTGCGAAAGGAGCCTGCCCCAATTCGGTCGGGTCGATGCCGAGAAACAGATGATGCATGATTGGATTACCGACGAATACCGCATCCAGAATATCGTCGGGTGTGATCCCGCCTTCCTCGCAGACTTTCGCGATGAGATCATTGATTGCTTCGCGAACGGCCTTGGTCATGGCTTCGCGACCGTCCGGGTTCATCATCACATACGAAACCCGGCTCATCAGGTCTTCGCCAAATCGGATTTGTGGGTTTGACGTGCCCGAAGAGGCTATGATCCGGCCGGAAAGCAACGAGACCAGATGCATGGCGATCGTGGTCGAGCCGATGTCGCAGGCGATACCGTATGCTTCGTTTTTCAACCCAGGCCAAAGCGCGACAATTGACGGCCGCGACGACTCCAGATCCATGTGAATGGCCGCGGTCGCTGCCCAATCACCCTTGCGCAATATCTTCTGCACATCGGGGAGCAGATGTTGGGAGACAAGCAGGTCTTTCCAGCCCCAATCGGCTTCCAAAACCGCTTCAAGCCGGTCAAGGTCCCCAAGCGGCTTGTGCATGTCGGGTTCGTCCACCTCGACATAACAAAGCTGAACGGCGGGATTGCGCTCGATGACCCGATCGATAGCTGCTTTGCGCACTACCTGTGCATTGACCTGCGCATCGGCAGGCACATCGATGACGAGATCACCAAGGATGGTCGACGAGCAGGAGAGGCGACGTCCCGGTTTCAATGTACGCTTTTCGGCGTACCGGGTTTCCTTCGGACCAACCGGTGAAATATGGTCCTTGGCTGAGGTGATGCCGTGTTTGGCGAATTGGCCTTCCTGTACCTCGATTTGGCAACGCCCGCAGATACCACGTCCACCGCAAACGCTCTCGACATACACTCCGAGTTCACGCGCGGCATCGAGGATGGGCGTCCCTGCAGGAAATCGCCCGCGTTTTCCCGAGGGCATGAAGAGGATAAGGGGATCGGTCATTTCCGCCATCGCTTTTCACTATCCGCGATGGCGTCAAAAATCACCATTTCCGTTGTCGGATCAACAAGTTTTGCAATGTCGTTTGTACGCAGGAAGAACGTTTCGCCTTCCGCCGTTGTGTCGACAAGAAAGTTATCGAACTCCTCACCCATATCACGGCTTACACAGTATATTTTTTGTGCATCTATGGAAGTACAGCCGTCGCAGATGATGCGTGTTGGCTCGTGCGGAAGACGGCTTTCCAATATCTTCAAAACCGTCTTGCCGGTTTCCGGATCAACTTCCGAGATCTTTCTAGCCCCTCGCACCAGCCCTGGCTGCGCGGCCGCCACGGCGGCCCGAGCGTCCACCCGGCACGCCGCCAGTTGCGGCCGGATTCGCGTTGGCCGCGGCCGGTGCGCCAGGCGCATGCGGTTGATAATCCTTGTATGTGCGGATCCAGGTCATGCAGTCCGGGTCTGTTCCGTTGAGGACATTGGCGGCGCGGACAGCCTCCATCTCCTGTGGGCGGCAGGGGTTCATGATTGCCGAAGTCATGCCGGCGCCGATGACCATCGGAATGAAGCCTGCGTTGATGCCATGCCGGTGCGGCAGGCCGAATGAGATGTTGGAAAGACCACAGGTGGTGTTAACCTTCAATTCTTCGCGCAAGCGGCGCAGCAGCGCAAACACCTGCTTTCCTGCAGTTCCCATCGCGCCGATCGGCATCACCAGCGGATCGACGACGATATCATGAGCCGGAATGCCGAAATCGGCAGCACGCTCAACAATTTTCTTGGCAACCTCAAAGCGTACGTCCGGATCCTCGGAGATGCCTGTTTCATCATTGGATATGGCGACGACCGGTACGTCATATTTCTTGATCAGAGGCAAAATGGCCTCAAGCTTTTCTTCTTCACCGGTAACCGAGTTGACCAGTGGGCGGCCTTTGGCGACTTTAAGTCCAGCCTCAATCGCAGCCGTAACGGAACTGTCGATCGAAATGGGCGCGTCGACGAGTTCCTGAACAATCTCCAGCGTCTTCACCAGAAGCGGAGGCTCGGTGACGTTCGGGTCGACGGCGGTGACACCGGCATTGACGTCGAGCATTGTTGCGCCTGCGGCGACTTGCTCAAGCGCATCTTTTCTTACGGTTTCGAAGTTGCCTTCATTCATCTCCGCGGCGAGTTTCTTTCTGCCGGTAGGATTAATTCGCTCCCCGATGACGCAAAAGGGTTGGTCGAAACCGATGATGATCTCTTTTGAGGCAGATGCTACGACTGTGCGTGTCATAATTTTCTCCGATGATATAAAGAATTCTTTATATCGTTATGTGATTTGTTTCAACCGGTATCAAACGGTGTCCCTGATAACATCGGCGGGATTTTCCGCTGATGGATTCTGCAATACTTCTTCCAGCCTTTCGGCAACCAGCGCATCATCGGCGCGGGCTTCACGTTGCCACGGCTTCCGGCCTTTCAATACGCCGGAATCGTGGACGATTTCGGCAACGAACTCTTCCTGGCGATACGCCATGACATGTATGCCGGAAACGCCCTCAATCTCCTTGACTTCATTGATGATGTCGATGCAAAGGCGCTTCCCCTCCTGCTTTTGGTTTTCGGCGCCTTCAAGGCGTTCGATAACCTTGTCGGGGATATGAATTCCCGGCACATTTGACCTGATCCAGCGTGCTGTCTTGGCGGAGGCGAGGGGCCCGACACCGCACATGACAAAACACTCTTCGGTCAATCCCATGTCGTTGACCCGCTTCATGTATTCCCGGAACATCGGCACATCAAAGCAATACTGGCTTTGAACGAACTGGGCACCGGCCGCTATTTTCTTGGCCAATCGCAGTGGGCGGAAATCATAGGGCGGAGCAAAAGGATTGATAGCCGCGCCCAGAAACACTTCTGGCGCCGTCGTCAGTTTGCGGCCTGACAAAAATTTCGACTCGTCCCGCATGGTACGAATGGTTTCCAAAAGGCTCATGCAATCGAGATCGAACACCGGCTTTGCACCGGGTTGATCTCCCGCTTGGACACCGTCTCCGGTGAGGCAGAGTATGTTGGAAACACCCATGGCGGCGGCACCGAGCACGTCACCTTGAATGGCGATACGGTTTTTGTCACGGCAAGCAATCTGCAAGATAGGCGCATAACCCATACGGGTCAGAAGTGCGCAAATGCCGACTGACGACATGTGGCAATTTGCGCCGGACGCATCAACGGCGTTGATGCCGTCGACCCAGCCATCGAAAATGGCGACCCGCTCGTACACATCCTCCGGATTGGCGCTGTCTGGAGGATTGAGTTCAGTTGTAACAGCAAACTCTCCACGGCGAAGAATCCGCTCAAGGCGGCTGCGTGACGTATGGCCTGGCAACGGATCGAGCGGGAGATCGATACCCGCTGGATTTTCGTCCCGTTGAGGTGGTCGGTTACCGTTTTGCATTACTTGCCACCATCTTCGGCGGTTCGTTCAGCGGCTGCAGATGCCGTTACCCGCAGCCAGGAGGAGGTTTCCCGCACAGATTGATCGACGGGCTTCTGCACAACAGCAAGATTTCGCTCGCCTTCCCGCATGCGTTCAGCACCATTCCAGGCCTGAACCCAAACACAGGGCATGTCCGGCTCGACTTCACAATTGCCGTTGGCGCGAACGCCTCCACAAGGACCATTGCGCAGTTGTTTAGGGCAATTCATGGGACAAGACATGCCGGTTGACGACAAGATGCACTGTCCGCACATGCGGCAATCGAACAGAAGGCCTTTGACGCGCCTTTCGACAAACGTCACCGGCTTTTCGGCGCGATGGTAGCCGACCGCTTTCCAGAACGGGTGCAGCATCAAAAATATGTTGGCGAATTTCTCATAGAGCCATTCAAGACCGCGAGAATGTCGCACCGACCAAAGCCTGATTGTGTATCCCTTACGCAACCGTTGCGTCGGACTGACATGCGCAGGTTTGTACGCAAGTTTGGGCGCGGCTTTACGCACCTTGGTTGCCTGAGTAACGATTGGTGTATTCTTAGCCATTGTCGACACCGCCGGCATTGACCAATGCCACCAGCCGGTCCTTGGGATATGCGGTGTCAATTTCGTTCAACGCCCTGTCAGCTTCAGTATCGAGGTCATCTCCGACCGAAACAGGTTCTCCCCGACGCCATTCCGCGAGATAGGCATCGGTATCGTCAGCACCCGAACGCATGGCACACATATCGATTGCCTCAGTGAAACGAAGCGGAAGTTCGCGCTTGGCATTCGCGCGACCTTTCTTGACGATAACCTGCGCGGGAATATCGCGCCAATAGACGATGGTGAGATCAGCCATGGTCAGTTCCCAACAATACAGCAGCCGGATAGTTGCGCGGACAATTGCCGGAAGGGCCGCTTTGCCGCTGTTTACAGGACGACACCGGCAAATTCAAAAACGACGCGTGCGCATGCGTTCCGAATATCGGGATTTAGCCAAACAGAATGCCAGCGGCCGCTCCAGCGGCTCCTATCACTGCAGCAATGACCACAAGAGCCAACGTACCCACAAACACACCGGCATAGAAAAGGATCCCGTCACGCTCGGAAAGTGCAAATGCAATCAGCAGGATACCGAGTGCCGGCAGCCAGTTGCCGAGTGGGATTGGTATGGTGACCGCGATGGAAAGAATCAGCGCAAACCATCCAATGATTCGATCAGCCAAACCGCTATCCGCAAAGGGCCAATGCCTCGGACGAATCAATGTCTCCAAACGCAGCAATCTTGGAAGGTGCCGCTCTGTCATGGATATGAAGCGCTCCCTACTGACGGATTTTCGAAGCACAAATTTTGGCAACCACACACGATGGTGGCCTAGCGCCATCTGCACCGCGACAATGACCAGGGGCGGTCCCAGGATTAACGTCGTACCGGGAGGGAAGGGCACAAGGTTCAAAACGGCGAAAAATGCCAGCATCGCGGCAAATGACCGGTCGCCCAAAGCGTCGCGAATCTGTTCAATGGACACGGGACCGGTCGCATTTTGTGCCAACCGGGAGAATATGGCTGACAGGCGCCGGGGCGCAGAATTGGCTCTTAAGGCACTGTCAGCAGTCAGGTCGTCCATGGTCCATATGCCTCGGCGCGCGTGCGTGGGTAAATACCCTGCACAAGATTACATCGCGCCCGTAAATCTGCTGTTAACTAGCGCACACACTATAACACATTCATGGCGTCGTGGTGGCGGCCAATAGCGACGTAGTCAAATCGCCATATCCCGTATACCGACGCTCGTATCGAAGTCCCAACTGTCTGGCCGCGCCTTCGGCAACCTTGTCGAGAGACGGGTCAACTGTTTGAGCAAGATACACCAGTTTCTCGTAGTGGCCGAAATAGTCGTTCGCAAGTTCAGGGTGCTTGTCGAGGCCAAGAGGTTTCAAGAAAAAAGCCTCGAATTGCCGGCATAGGAAATCGGTCATGTAAAAAGCCGTCATATCATCGTCAGCAATCTGCTCGTAGGATTTCATCCCTTGATAGAAGGCAAAACAATGAGGGCCATCGATTCGCTCTATGCCGTGTTTTTCACAGACCCGGTCAAGATGCCCTCCGGTTCCACAATCTGCGTATCCAGCCAAAATATGCTCAATGCCGTCTTCTTTTGCCCTTCGAATTTCTTTTTCCATCGCTGGGGCGATGCGATCCGGGTAGTAATGAAATTGCGCAGGTAAACACACCAGATCCAAGTTTTCCAAACCGTGACGTTCTTTTACCGCGAGAACTTCGCGAGCAATCATTCCACACGCAATGACCCGGACTTTTTGCGCGCGGTTTTCGCCATTTTGCCTCATTGAACGGGTTGAATTAGTCAATTTCCAACTCCTGGGCAGCGACTGACATTTACGATTTCACGGAGAAATCACAACGTTGTGTGATTTAATTCACGTACGCATCGCTTGGATGCATGTAGTGATGAAATTGGGCGATAGCAACCGCCTGCCCAAGGAGGATGATATGGGCCAGACGCAACAGGGAAGGAATGGGGTACAAACAACGTTTGGAGAGTACACGATTACGCTCCCGGAAATTTTGCCGGCATTTGAACGCACTGAGCCGCGCAGAACCCATCATTGGAGGGAGGCACTTCAACAACGGCGCGCAGTTCGCCGCTCCAGACGTGCACAAGTGAAACATTTTGCGGAACAGGGTTCGGCCATGTTGACCAGACTCGTTGCTGATCACCAACAATGGTCAGGCGACCGTGGGATCCGCCAGGAATAGGGCTACATCGCATAACAATAAAACAGCGGCGGGGGCTGATCACCAACAATGCAGGCGACCGTGGGATCCGCCAGGAATAGGGCTACATTGGAGGGAGGCACTTCAACAACGGCGCGCAGTTCGCCGCTCCAGACGTGCACAAGTGAAACATTTTGCGGAACAGGGTTCGGCCATGTTGACCAGACTCGTTGCTGATCACCAACAATGGTCAGGCGACCGTGGGATCCGCCAGGAATAGGGCTACATCATAACAATAAAACAGCGGCGGGGGGCCGCCACTGTGAAATCGCTAGAAGGAGAATACGGGCGGTAACGAAATCAGGGGCCACACATCACGCCCAATAAGTTTGACACCGGCCAAATCGACCGTTGCCCCATGGTCTTTCCCGGTGTACCGCGCCCGGTGCCAAGCGGCGGCATCGCGGCGCGGTATTTTTTTGCTTATGTAGCCCGCATACACATAAGTCATTGTTCACAAATTGAAATCTAAGCTGTTGCGAATACTCGCAATCAGGCCGGTTCCAGGTCAACACCTGAAAGTTCAGGCAGAGGCACGTTGATTGTGGCGACGCGACATGAATTCCTTGGCCGTTTCGACTGCTACTGCAGCATCTCGGCAGTAAGCGTCGGCTCCAACTGCCTTGCCAAATTCCTCGTTCAGCGGAGCGCCGCCGACAAGCACGACATAATCATCGCGGATGCCCTTCTCAACCATCGTATCGATGACCACCTTCATGTAAGGCATGGTTGTGGTAAGCAGTGCTGACATGCCGATAATGTCCGGTTCCTCGCGCTCGATGGCTTCGAGATAGTTTTCGACCGGATTGTTGATACCGAGGTCGACTACATCGAACCCGGCTCCCTCCATCATCATGCCAACGAGGTTTTTGCCGATATCATGGATATCACCCTTGACGGTGCCAATGACCATCTTGCCGAGTTTCGGAGCGCCGGTCTCCGCGAGCAACGGGCGCAAAATCGACATACCCGCTTTCATGGCGTTGGCTGACAACAGGACTTCCGGCACGAACAGAATACCATCACGGAAATCCTCGCCGACGATGCGCATACCTTCGACAAGAGCCTTGGTCAGCACATCATAGGGCATCCAACCGCGGTCAAGCAGGATCCGAGTCCCTTCCTCGATTTCCTCTTTCAGCCCGTCATAAAGATCATCGTGCATTTGCGGCACGAGTTCATCGTCACTCAATTCGGACAGAATGATTTCGTCGTCAGACATTTCCGGAGGCTCCCTCAGATTCGCCCGGCGCAGTGCGCAATGGTGATATCCTCCCTATCCATATTTCCTTCAGATGCCAATGGCATAGCCGGATTGCGACGTACGCGACGACGATAACGCCACTTTCCGATGCCTTCTCTTGAATGCCGCATATTGGACAGCCGAAACTGGCGTTCAGCACAGACAGCCTTATCGCTTTTGCGACACGCCTTGGCGTTGGCGGAAACGTTCAAAGCGAGACGTAAACTACGATTTTGAAGAACGGCGATCGGGCCGTTAAAAGTGGCTCTGAGGGATTGTTATGAACGAAGTTTCTGCAGACGGCGGAAGATCAAGACGCGGCGCCCGTGCTGGTGGCGGCGCAGCGGCACGGCGCGCGGCTAGATCCGGAGGCGGGCCGGGAACGCAACTGACCTACATAAAGCGGGCATTGAAGCCATTCGAAGTTCTAGATGAGGAAGGTCTGACGCTCATTGAGGCCAATGCTGATACGGTATTGGAAGAGATCGGAATTGAATTTCGTGATGACGCCGAAGCGTTGAACCTTTGGCGGGATGCCGGTGCCGAGGTTAAGGGTGAAAGGGTTCATTTTCCAAAAGACCTGTGCCGTGAGCTGATCAAAACCGCACCTTCGGTTTTTACCCAACACGCCCGCAATCCGGAAAGATCAGTGCAGATTGGTGGCAACGCAACTGTTTTCGTGCCTGTCTATGGACCGCCATTTGTGCGCGATCTTGAAGGCGAGCGTCGGTACGCAACCATTGAGGATTTTCGCAACTTTGTGAAACTCGCCTACATGGCGCCGGCAATTCACCACTCAGGTGGCACCGTCTGCGAACCGGTCGATATTCCGGTCAACAAGCGCCACCTCGACATGATTTACACCCATATCCGTTATTCCGACAAACCGTTCATGGGATCGGTGACGGCGCCTGAACGCGCCGAAGACACCGTCGAAATGTGCAAGATCCTGTTCGGTGAGCAGTTTGTTGACGACAACACCGTGCTGGTCAGCCTGATCAACGCCAATTCGCCGATGGTTTTTGACGAAACTATGCTTGGAGCAGCCAAGGTTTACGCCCGCAACAACCAGGCCTGCATCATCGCACCGTTCATTCTCGCCGGTGCCATGAGTCCGGTCACCGTGGCAGGAACCCTGACCCAGGTTCTGGCAGAAGTTTTGGCAGGTGCGGCGTTCACGCAATTGGTCCGACCGGGCGCGCCGGTGTTGTTCGGCACTTTTGCATCCTCAATTTCCATGCAATCGGGCGCTCCGACATTCGGCACCCCTGAGCCTACTCTCGTGTCTTATGGAGCAGCGCAGTTGGCGCGCAGAATGGGATTGCCGTTTCGAACCGGTGGGTCCTTGTGTGGCTCGAAGCTGAGCGACGCTCAGGCTGCCTATGAGAGCGCCAACACAATCAACTCCACGGTACTCGCGGGGACGAATTTTGTTCTTCACGCCGCTGGTTGGCTGGAAGGCGGCCTGGTCAGCTCCTACGAAAAATTCATGATGGATATCGACCAACTGGGTATGCAGCAGCGCATTGCTGAGGGAGTTTCGCTGACCGAGAACGATCAGGCACTGGATGCCATTCGCGAAGTTGGTCCGGGAAGCCACTATCTAGGGTGCAGCCATACTCAGGCGAACTTTCAGACTGCTTTCTACCGGTCGACGATTGCCGACAACAATTCATTTGAGCAATGGCAAACCGAAGGCGAAAAGGCGGCAAATCAAAGGGCCAACGAATTGGCGCGCCAATGGTTGAACAGTTATCAGGCCCCCGAACTTGATGCGGGCATTGATGAAGCACTGCAGTCATTTATCGCCAAGAAAAAGGAATCGATGCCCGACGCGTTCACGTGAAAAAAGCCCGAGGACGGCCGGGCTAAAGTGGCCAACCTGATCCACAAGGAAGTCTGGCGCTCCGCGTTCAAAGATCCGGACCGAGATGCTGACTGAACCGGATCTTTTGGAAGCGATTGCGGCGGCCCTGGCGGAAAACGGTCTTGTTTTGCGGGGCGGTTTCGATTTTGCAAACGATGAGGGTGCGCCAGCCGGGATGCGAGGCGAATCGGCAAAATCCGTGTTGCTGGTAGGGCAACATGGCGCTGGAAACTGGCCTTACTTTAATAAATGGCTACAAAGCTTTAAATATAAATCAGAAAATCCCCTTGACGATTGGTCAAGGGAGGTCATTTGTGAGGTAGCTGCTGACTGCTCGGCACGCGCTGTGTTTCCATCAGACAAACCATGGCTTCCATTTCAACAATGGGCAATTCGGGCAGAGGGGTTGAAACCGTCTCCGTTGGGAATTTTGATTCACCCCGAGTTTGGGCTTTGGCATGCATATCGTGGTGCGTTGTTGTTTGATGAGGTGATTGGCCTTCGGCGACCACCAAAGCCACGTCACCCTTGCGACGATTGCAAAGACAAGCCGTGTCTGATCACATGCCCTGTTAGCGCGATATCCCCGTCCGTATATGATGTTGCCGCCTGCTCCGGTCATGCTTCGGGGGCAGATGGTGGCATGTGCAGAAATACTGGCTGCATAGCCCGAAATTCGTGTCCCGTCGGCGCCAAATACCGGTATCCGACCGAGATTCAGGCCTTTCACATGGCGGCTTTTTTGGAGAATCGACCTCCAAATTAGAAATTTTTCATCAAAAAACCAAAGGATCGGCCCATTCGATTCGTCGAAAGGGCGATGAAAGTTATGACGCTTGCCGAAGCAGAGGTACCGGAAGGCGGGTTGGATGCGACCTCAGACGCTGCATTGGTGGGGCGTGCAGTCGAGGGAGACCGCGCGGCCTTTGCCATGCTTGTGGAGCGGCACTACGACTTTGTCTTTCGCGTGGCGCTGCGCTGGTGTGGCGATCGCGCCAACGCCGAGGATGTCACGCAGGAAGTCTGTGTCCGGCTCGCCAAGGCAATACGAAACTTCAGGGGCGAAAGCCGGTTTACGACCTGGCTCTATGCGCTGACGATCAACGCCGCCCGGGACCTGTTGCGCAAAAGCAGTCGCGAAACCGTAAAGGCAGAAGCCTGGGGAGAACACAGCAAGCTGTTCGGCGATGGTGGCGCCGGTGATGAAGAAGCGCGAGCGGCAGAACTATGGCGGCTGGTACAAGAGCTGCCCGCTAAACAGCGCGATGCGGTGCTGCTGGTATATGGCGAGGGCCTGTCGCACGGAGATGCAAGCGATGTATTGGGATGTGCCGAGACGACCATCTCCTGGCACATCCATGAAGCGAAGAAACGGCTCAAGGTATTGGCCAAACGGGCCGAGGAAGAATGATCATGGATGATCGTGAACTGAATCTGCTGGGCAAGATGCCCATGGAAAAACCGGATGCGAAACGGCGCGCTGACACGCTTTCAGCGGCAATGGACGCGTTCGATGAGCAGAAATTCTCAACTTCAACCCAAGGATCGGCCTCTGGAAATCGTCTGAGTTCACGGGCGGCAAATTTCTGGAGAGCAATGATGGAACGAAAATTGAGTTCAACGCCGGCAATTGCCGGAATTCTGGCCCTGCCAATCGCAGGCTATGCAGCTTGGTATCTGGCGCAGGAGACCCCTTTTGCGATTGGCGACAGGCAAGAGCCTGTTGATGTCAACGAGACTGCGGGCAAGAAGGATGCCAATTTCAGGCCACAGGAAGAAAAGCTGAAAAGCGAGGTTAGCAGTGCGGATGACAAGCGGGTTCGCGAGCAGCTCGAAGTCGATACGGTTACGGCCGGGCGCGCGGATTCTGATCAGGAGCGCGCAATTGATGGCCTGCGCGAGGCTGAAAGTCTGGATATGGCGGATGAGGCACGGCCGAACGCAGTCGGAACCCTGCAGGCAGCGGCGCCACAACCAAAGTTGTTGGCCGAAAAGAGTCGCATCGTGCAACCCGAGCCGGTCATCGTCGAAGAGCAGAACCGGGATCGGTTTGAGAATTTTGACACCAATCCAGTCAAGCAGGCGCTGCGCGACCCGGTCTCCACATTCTCTATCGACGTGGATACTGCTTCCTATTCATTCGTGCGAAGTGCGCTGAAGCGAAACGGCATGCCTAATCCCGATGCCGTGCGTGTCGAGGAAATGATCAACTATTTTCCTTACAACTGGACCGGGCCTGACAACGCTTCCATGCCTTTTAATTCGACGGTCACGGTCATGCCGTCACCGTGGAATGAGCACACCAAGCTGATGCATGTGGCGATCAAGGGCTATGACGTTCAACCTGCGGAAAAACCGCGTGCCAATCTTGTCTTCCTGATCGATACGTCCGGTTCTATGAACCAGCCCGACAAGTTACCTCTATTGAAAACCTCGTTCAGAATGCTGCTGGACCGGCTCGATGCGGAGGACACAATATCAATTGTGACCTACGCTGGCAGTGCGGGCACCGCGCTTGAGCCGACGAAGGCTTCGGAGAAAGCGAAAATTCTCAATGTGATCGATTCGTTAGGGGCAAGGGGCTCCACCGCGGGTGCGGCGGGTATTGAGCAGGCTTACCGGTTGGCTGAACAGGCCTTCGTCAAGGATGGCGTCAATCGTGTCATGTTGGCGACCGACGGCGATTTCAATGTCGGCGTCTCAGACGATGCGTCGCTTAAACGGATCATCGAAAAAAAGCGCGAAAGCGGCATTTTCCTGTCGGTGTTCGGATTTGGTCACGGCAATTACAACGATCAGCTGATGCAGACATTGGCGCAAAACGGTAATGGGCAGGCTGCCTACATCGACACGGTCGCCGAGGCGCAGAAAACGCTTGTCGAAGAAGCCGGTTCGACACTTTTCCCAATTGCCAAGGATGTGAAAATCCAGGTCGAGTTTAATCCGGCCCGTGTCGCTGAATACCGGTTGATCGGCTACGAGACCCGTGCACTGAAGCGTGAGGATTTCAACAATGATCGCATTGATGCGGGAGATATCGGCTCCGGTCATTCGGTGACCGCGATCTATGAGATCACTCCGGTCGGAAGCCCCGCAGTGACCAGTGATGCGCTTCGTTATGCAGCCAATCAGGACGCACAAGACGAAAAACCCGCGCAAATTGGTGGTGATCGGCCAGCAGGCGTTGATGATGAATATGCCTTCCTGAAACTTCGCTACAAATTGCCGGATGAGGATACCAGCAAGCTGATCACCACGCCGGTAACGGTCGCCAATGAAGTCGATGGTCTTGCGTCAGCCAGCGATGATCAACGTTTCTCTGTAGCTGTGGCAGCGTTTGGCCAAAAGCTTCGAGACACCGATCAGACGTCGAAGTACGAATACGATGAAATATTGAAGCTGGCGCAAGCGGCACGAGGTTCAGATCCCTACGGGTACCGCGCCGAATTCCTGTCGCTCGTGCGGATCGCCGACGCGTTGGACTAATGCTGGTCACCGGTGTCTGACGGGTTCGATTGTGGGCGGGCTCTTTATGGTGTCAATCTCGACCGGCAGGGCAACCTGCTGGTCGCTTTTTTTGATCAGGCTCTGCGCCGCCTGCGCATGCGGCGGCTTCCGCCTTCTTCGTTCTGATTGGCGATCTTGTTGCGCATGGGGCCGATACGAGAAGTTATGTCTTCGATTGTGGGTCGAGCACCTTTGGTGTGGCCGTCGAGTGCGGCGCGCATGGCTTTCAAATGATCGCACGATGTCCCGCAACAGCCGCCAATGATCTTCGCGCCACCATCAATTGCCAAGCGAACATACTCCGCCATTAACTCCGGCGTGCCAGAATAGTGGATTTCCGAACCCCGGAATTCTGGAATGCCACAATTGCCTTTGACGATAACTGTCGCACTTTCATCTGCGTCAGTCATGTCCAGCAATGAGGCCAGGATATCAGATGCACCGACACCGCAATTGGCGCCAACAGCAACCGGTTTGGCGTCCAGGCCGTCCTTAATTCCATGAATATCCTTGGGCAGAAGGCCCATCATGGTCCGGCCGGCCGTGTCGAACGAACCGGTATAGGTATAGGGCAGACCAACGCGAATGGCAGCCTCTACCGCCGCCCGGATTTCGTCCGGCGCCGACATGGTTTCAATCCAGGCAACTTCAGCGCCGCCCGCTTTCAAGCCTTCAATCTGCTCGACAAAGGCTTCGATGGCCTCATCGAAGGACAATGCTCCCAATGGCTGAAGCAACTCCCCGGTTGGGCCGACCGAACCGGCAATGATTACGGTCCGTTCCACGGATGCCGCAATCTCGCAGGCAATTTCCGCGGCAAGTCTGTTGAGTTCAAACACCCGGTCCTGGGCATGATGCAGCTTCAGGCGGTGCCTGGTGCCCCCGAATGAGTTGGTCAAAATGATGTCGGAGCCGGCATCGACAAAGCCCTGATGCAGGGCGCGGATCTTGTCCGGTGCTGTCTCATTCCAGAGTTCCGGAGCTTCACCAGCTTCCAAACCCATCGCGAAAAGATTGGTGCCTGTGGCGCCATCAGCGAGCAATACGCCTTTTTCAGCAATAAGTGCATCAATTGGATTCGACATATCTCAGCCTGCAAATTTGAATGAAATAAAGATATAAAGAATTCTTTATGTCAGGTCAATCTGCAGCGAAGCGAATTTGGTGTGCGAATCTCGCCGTTTCATCGCCCATGACGCGGCCGGCACTAGATATCAACTCCGAACTGCGAAAACGGAATAAATGCCAATTCCTGGCCTTGCCTGATTTCGGTGACATCTTCGGCAATTTCAATCAGCCCGGTTGCCTGACGAAGGCCGGAGATCAGCCCGGAGCCGTCCCGTGTGAACTTTTGGGCGACCAACTTGCCGTCTTGTCCATGCTCAAGCCATCCCCGCCAGAATTCTCTCCGATCCGGCTTCTTCTTTGGCACGGAGAATCCAGCAGGAACCGGGAAACGCTGCGGTTCATTCCAGGAGCCACCTCCAAGCCGGGCGATGGCAGGACGGCAGTAGAGCAGGAAACAAACGAATGCGGCGACTGGATTTCCGGGAAGACCCATAACGGCACAGTCGCCAATCTGGCCCATTACCATCGGCCGGCCGGGCTTGATCGCGATCTGCCAAAGGTGGCGTTTGCCAAGCTTGTCCAGCACCTCGACAATATGGTCCTCTTCGCCCCGGGAAGCACCGCCGGAAGTCAGGATGAGGTCATGGGATCTGGAAGCTTGCTCGAGCTCGGCTTCGACGACGGATACATCATCGGCTAGAACACCCAGATCGGAAATCTCGACCGGCAGTGAACACAGCAAAGAAGCAATCATTGTTCGATTGGAATCATAGATCTGGCCTTCAGAGATAGGTTCTCCGGGTTGGACGAGTTCATCACCGCTTGAAACGAGGGCGACGCGCACTGGTTCGAACATCTCCACTTCAGCGAACCCAAGCGAAGCAAGAGTTGCGATATCCTGTGGCCGCATTCGCTGTCCGGGCTTCAAAACGGTTTCGCCCGCGCGAAGGTCTTCGCCCGCTTTCCGGATATTGGATCCCGGATTTGCACCGGGGGGAATGTCAACGGAACGACCATCAGGTGATGCTTCGCAGTCTTCCTGCATGACCACAGTGTCAGCACCTGAAGGAAGAGCTGCGCCGGTGAAAATTCGGGCTGCGGTTCCTGCTGCAAGTCGGGCAGGGGCCAAATCACCGGCTGCAATTCGCGCTGAGACCTCCAGCGTACCGCCAGTTATTTCCAGCGAGGAATGGGCGAATGCGTAACCGTCGACTGCCGAATTCGTGTGCAAAGGTACATCACGTGCCGCGGCGACATCCTGTGCCAGATACATTCCGTTCGCGCTGTCAATCGGTACAATCGAATTGCCCGTTACCGGAGCAAGCCGCTCAAGGATAAGAGAGAGGCATTCTTCATGGCGCAGGCGGTCCTTGTCGTGCAGGAAACAGTCGTCCAGCAATTTCCGGCCGGTATTCACGCCGCCTCTTCTTTCAATCCGCTTTTCAGTTCGACAAAGTCTGCAATGCGGCTGATGTCATCAATATCGAACAGTGGCAAAGTCTCACCTGATACTGGATAGTCTGCGGCTATGGCGACTATTGCCGGATCGGTTTTCGACAAGGGTTGATCATCTTTCGTCCCCTTGCGCCGTGCTTCTATTTTGGGGTGGTTTTCCCGCTTGTAGCCCTCGACCAGCACAATGTCGCAGGGCTCTAGACGGGCGAGAATTTCTTCTATCGGTGGCTCTTTCTCGCCCCGCATTTCATGCATCAATGCCCAGCGCGTTCCTGATACAATGGCGACTTCGCCGGCCCCGGCTTCGCGATGGCGGTAGCTGTCTGCCCCCGGTCTGTCGATATCAAAGGCATGATGTGCATGTTTGATGGTTGAAACCTTGTAGCCACGGGCGGTCAAATCTTCGACGAGGCGAACCGTCAGTGTCGTCTTGCCTGAGTTTTTCCACCCCGTGATGCCAAACACCCGATGCGTCAAGAAATCGTCTCCGTGGCAATTCTTTCTGCCGTTTCAATATCATCAGGCGTATTTGCGTTAAAGAACGGATCGACTTCCAGCCCGTTGATTTGGGCCAGCGGGAAATCGGCAAACCGCAAATCGTGATTGTTTGCGAAGGCCATGACTTTAAACGTGTCTGTGTCAGCCATGAACTTCACCAGATCATAGCGCAGTGCGACCGGCCAGAAGCCAAAAACGGGGTGGCGGTTACCGTCCGACCTCGCCAACACGATGCGATCCGTGCTGCCTTCATTCACGTCGCTGAAAACGGACACCAGGTCTCTTGGGAAAAAAGGCGTGTCGGAAGCGACCGTCACAATATGAGTTGGTGTCGGTGCGAGAGAAGCGGCCCAATTCATACCCGAAAGCACACCTGCAAGAGGCCCGGCGAAACCATCGATCGGATCGGTGATGATCGGAAACCCGACACCGGAAAATCTGGACAAATCACCATTTGCATTGAGCGCCACTTCTCCCACCTGCGGTTTCAACCGGTCGATGACCCTCTGCAGCATGGTATCTCCGGCAATCGAAAGCAGGCTCTTGTCGCCACCACCCATCCGTCGCGATTGACCACCAGCCAAAATGACCCCTGCAAATGTCACTCGGCGGCCGCCCGTCTGGCGCCCCGGCGAAGATGACGATCGCCTTCTTCGGCGATGGTTTCAGGATCCAGATCGAAAACAATTCGATTTTCGCCGGAGAGCGCGATAAATCGCTTGCCGCGAGCCCGGCCAATCAAGGTAAGCCCCGCCTGGCGGGCAAGATCGACGCCCCAGGCCGTGAAACCCGATCGCGATACCAAGATCGGAATACCCATCATAACAGTCTTGATCACCATTTCCGAGGTAAGACGTCCGGTTGTGTAGAAGATTTTGTCGGCCGCAGCTATTCCGTTCATGAACATCCAGCCGGCAATCTTGTCGACGGCGTTATGCCGGCCGACATCTTCCATGTAGGCGAGCGGTTTATCCTCTTGGCACAGCACACAGCCGTGAATCGCACCGGCTTCAAGATAAAGGCTTGGCGCCGTATTGATTTTCTTGGTCAGTTCATAAAGCCAAGATGTTTTCAATCTTGCTGTCGTCGATAGAGCGGCTGAATCAAAGCCCTCCATGACGTCGCCGAATACAGTTCCCTGAGCGCATCCCGACGTGCGAACTTTTTTTTGCAGCTTTGTCTCGTAGTCGGTTTCTCTTGCCGTCCGCACGACCACGACATCAATATCATCATCGACATCAATACCCTGAATCTCGTCTTCCTGGCTGAGCATGTTCTGGTTCAGAAGATAACCGACCGCAAGCAGGTCGGGGTGGTCGCCAATCGTCATCATCGTGACGATCTCCTGGCGGTTGAGATAGAGCGTCAGCGGTTTTTCCGTGACGACCTTCTGTGAGACCGGATTTCCCGTATGGTCGATGCCCTGTACCTGCTCAGATAGCCGGGGATTGCCGGGATCCGGTTTGACGGCAAATTCTTCCGATCGGTCAGACATCTTTTTCATCCAGCCCAGTGCCGCTCTATTGTCTCGCCAACTGCCTTTCCACGAAGATTACATATAGCGCTGTGAATACACCGGCGATAGATGTGGCGAGCATGACCCAGATCAGCGGATAGGGGCCTGACTGCACCGTCAGCAAAGCGCCGGCGACAACTGACAAGACCGAACCCAACCCGATTTGCATTGCCGATCCGAGGCCCGACGCAGAGCCGGCCAGATGCGGCCTTACGCTGACGATACCGGCGCCAGAATTTGGCAGGGTCAACCCGTTCCCGACACCGGTCATGATCACGGGGCCGAAAAGCGATAGTGGATGGAACAATCCGGCGGCGAAAAGCAGCAGCGAAGCAAGCATTCCAAGTGAGGCCAGAATTCCACCCGCTAGCATCATTCGATTTATGCCCATTTTTTCGGAAAGCCTGCCTGACAGGAAATTGCCGAAAATGTAACCAACCGAAATGATGCCAAAATAAAGACCATACTCCGCAGGCTGGAGTTTCAGAATTTCGGAGGCAACAAATGGCCCGCCGCCGAGGAAGGCAAAAAACTGTCCTGACGTGAAGCCCGCCGTCAGCGTGTAGCCCCAAAATCGGCGTGATGTCAGGAGTTCCGGGTAGGCCTTGAACTGGGCCGCAAAACTGGAAGTGCGATGCAGGTTTGTCTCACCCAGATTGAACCAGACAAAGCCAAAGGCGACCAATCCGAAAGCAAATGTGAGTACGAACGTTGATTGCCAGCCGAATTCCTGCTCCAGCAATCCACCGACAACGGGCCCGATCATCGGCGCGAGCGCCATGCCCATCGTCACGTAACCGATCATGCTGGCGGCGCGGTTTGGCTCGACGAGATCACGAACGATGGCGCGCGACAGCACCATTCCCGCCGCCGAGAATGATTGCAGTATCCGCATGGCCAGCAAAAACTCAAAACTTGTCGAACGGGTTGCCGCGGCGGTTGCTGCCAGAAAAATCAGAAAGCATGTGATCATGACCGGTCTGCGGCCGAAGCGGTCTGACAAAGGCCCCACGATCAGCTGCAACACGGCGGTCGAGGCAAGAAACAGCGACACGGTCAGCTGCATTAACGCGTAATCGACGTCGAAAAAACGCGCCATACCTGGCATCGACGGCAGAAACACGTTCATCGACAGCGCACCGGTGGCCGAGCAGAGCACCAGAGTTACGATGTGTGGAGGAGATGCCGGTTTCAAGAATTCCGTTGCCGTCGATGAGAGTGCCCGGCGATATGCGAGCGAATTGCAACGGCATAGGACCAAATGAAGTCCGCGTCACGTGATATTCATCACAGACCGGTTGCTAATTGCACAATCTGCAAACACATCGCACCGGCCATCACGCGGCTGGCAGATTTGCCAGCCGCTTTGTAGACCTGTTGGTTAGCCCCAGGATTTGGTGTCGGCGTTGTCTACCGCGCCGACAAGTCGACGGAAAAAGCGACGGGCAGCTTTACTGCGCTCGATGCGTGCGCGCTCCATGTAGTAGTCATATCCGCGAAAGGCTTCGTTTTGGTTGTTATCGCGATTGTCGCTCATTGGTCTGTTCCTGAATTCCCTCGGCGCAGGGAGGATGCGCCTTGATTTTTCACCGGCTTGTGCCGGTCTCGACAAGGAACAGATATGTCACGGACCAACCGATTACCAATGCGCTGTGCGCATGGCTGGGTTGCCGAGATTCGATGATCACCTGATATGTAAACCGTTGATAAAAATGGAGATCAGCCGCCCGTCGCACTCATGTGCCGCGCTACTGCGGGACGCCTGGTGCTTCGGTCGATGATGAAGTCATGGCCCTTCGGCTTGCGAGTGATAGCTTCATCAATGGCGGCAGATACCAGTTCGTTACCTTCCGATGCGCGAAGCGCTGCACGCAGGTCGGCGGCGTCATCCTGGCCAAGACACATGTAGAGGGTTCCGGTGCAAGTCAGGCGGACCCTGTTGCAACTTTCGCAGAAATTATGCGTCAGCGGCGTGATGAAACCCAGTTTACCGCCGGTTTCCGCAATCTCGACATAGCGTGCAGGGCCGCCGGTTTTGAACGGAATATCGTTTAGTGTGAATTGCGTTTCGAGATCCTGGCGAAGTTGCGACAACGGCAGGTATTGGTCGGTCCGGTCTTCGTCGATTTCGCCCATCGGCATGGTTTCGATGACGGTCATGTCCATTCCGCGACCATGGGCCCAATGTATCATCTCGGGAATTTCAGTATCGTTGAAATTCTTCAGCGCAACCGCATTGATCTTGATTTTCAATCCGGCGTTTTCAGCTGCCTGAATGCCTTCCATCACCTTGCCCAACTGGCCCCAACGGGTGATCTGCTGAAATTTGGCTTTGTCGAGGGTATCAAGCGAGACATTGATGCGTTTCACGCCTGCATCAGCAAGCTGATCTGCAAATCGCGCCAATTGTGACCCATTGGTCGTCAGCGTCAGTTCGTCCAGCGCACCTGATTTGAGATGCCTCGACAATTGCCGGACCAGATGCATGATATTTTTGCGGACGAGTGGCTCTCCGCCTGTAAGTCGGAGTTTTCTGACGCCCTTTTCGATAAAGACGGAGCACATCCGGTCCAGTTCTTCGAGTGTGAGCAGATCCTTCTTCGGCAAGAAGGTCATGTTCTCCGCCATGCAGTATGTGCAGCGGAAATCGCAGCGGTCGGTTACCGAAACTCGCAGATAGGTGACCTCCCGGCCGAATGGATCGGTCATTGCGGGCTTTGTATCTGAAATTCTCGCCATTGTGTCCTGATCAACTGATATGCTTCGCGAAGATGAATAATTAGCGCTGGACGTTCTTCCAGTCCATGGTGAACATTTTAAAGACCATGTTCAAGGTTGGAGAACGTCGAAATCCGCTACACATTTCCACGAGTTTGGTTATGACTGGTGCCGCTGACGGAGAATATCATGACCGCGGAAACGCCAAGCGAAATTCGCGTATCGAAGGACCGAAAATCGCTGACAATCAGCTTCGGTCCCACGCACCGGTATGAGCTTTCGGCAGAATTGCTGCGCGTGATGTCTCCGAGCGCCGAGGTGCAAGGCCATTCGCCCGATCAACGCGTCACCGTTTCCGGCAAGGCAACTGTAGAGATCATGACCATCGCGCCGATAGGCAATTATGCCGTGCGCATCACGTTCGACGACATGCATGACACCGGAATCTACTCCTGGGACTATTTTCGCGAACTCGGCCGCGAAAAGGATGAACGCTGGCGACAATATCTTGATGAGTTGTCCGAGAAAGGGCTGTCGCGAGACCCCCAATCACCGAGCCGCAAGGCCGACCATTAGTGCGGCTCATTCAAGCCGAAAGCTGAAGATATCAGCGGCGCTTACCACACCGACATAGTGCGTGAGTGGCTGTAGCCATCAAAATGTGACCGTTCGGCTACCGAACCACGAAAACAGATACCGACGCATGCGATGCCAGATATCCGGCATTGGAGGCGAACAAATAATCCATCGCGCCTGGAATATGAGACGCCATGACTACCAGATCGATGCCGTTTTCATCAATTGACTTCATCAGCAATTCGTCGAGGTCACGAACCGGGTCGTGACTGTTCAGAGTGACGGTACCAATGTCGACCCCATATTTCGTGGACGCTGACGCGGCAAATTCGGCCATTTTCTGAGCGAATTCTTCGGGATTGTGAGCAACGCTGGACGGCTGCGAGGTCGTGACGCCGGTCGCGATAAGGTCAGCGTTTTCGTTTTTGGCAATCTTGGTGGCGATTGCCATTGCTTTGTCGAGTTTGTCGGCATGTGCCAAATCAACAGGAATCATGATTTTGTTGAACATGGACTGATCTCCCGGTTTCTTTAGCGGGAGTCTAACCAACGATTGCCGAACCGGCTTTGCGGTAGGTCAATTCATGATCGCGCCGGATTAATCCGGGAGTTCTGTGTCATCAGCGTTCAGCGCTGCGACAACCCGGTTCATCGCCGCACCAACAATATCGCATTCATTATCAGGCGTGTCCGCCATTATTCGTTCGACCAAGGCCAAGTGGATTTTCAACGCTTCCTGGAGCAGCGCTTCGCCCTTGTCGGTCAGATACAGACGCAGAACCCGCTTGTCTTTCTTGTCCGGTACCCGCCGAGCCAGTTCGCGTTTTTCCATTTGTGGAAGCAGCATCGTGATGTTCGAACGGCCCACCAGCAATTTGTTGGCTAGCTCCTGCTGTGACATGCCGGGGTGTCGGTGAATATTCATCATCATATCGAGATGTGCAGTTTTCAAATCGAGCCCGGAAAGCGCCTGACTGAGTGTACGATCAAGCGCCTGACAGGCGCGCGCGACTGCGACCCAATTGCGAAATCTCGGATTGTCCCAAATTGTCTCTTGCATATTGTCCATACTTGAACTAATTTGTTCATGGTTGAACGGAATGAGTCTGACTATGACAGCTTTTACTAAAAAAATCATCCGCAGTGTATTTCGAGCGGGCGAGTTTATTGCACCAACTGCCACCGGCAAAGCCGCGTTGAAGCTGTTTTGCCTAACGAAAAATCCCAACAAGCTCACCGCCGGAGAAAAGCGTGCCAATGACCGCGCCGCCAAACTGATGGATGAGGCGCGCAAACATCGCTTGAACATCTCCAGAGGCTGGGTGGCCGCCTATGATTTTCGTCCCGAGATATACGATCCGTCAGCACCCACCACATTGATCGTGCATGGATGGCGCTCACGAACCGAACACATGGCCGGCCTTATCCGGATGGCGCGGGATTTGGGATACCGGGTTATTTCGATCGATCTTCCAGGTCATGGGAAGTCCAGTGGACGTCAAATCAACATGGCCAACGCGGTGGAGGCGATTAAAACCGCTGAAACCTGGTTCGGGCCTTTTGAAACAATGATCGGACATTCATTTGGCGGCGCGGCGGTCTGCAACGCTGCCTATGGTTCAATTCGGCAGTATACGCCCGTCAACACAAATAGAATGGTTCTGATTTCGGCACCCAATCGCATGAAAAGAATCTTCGAATTGTTCGGCAAAGCCGTAGGACTTGGAAAAAAGTCACAAGCTGTCATGGAAATCCAAGTTATGCGCCTTTCCGGCAACCCGATTGAAGTGTTCGATGGCGAAGCACAGCTTGCGCAAATGAGGGTGCCAACACTGATCGCGCACGCCCCGGACGACAAGCAAGTGGAATTTTCAGGCGCAGAGGCAATGGCTCGAGCCGGAAGCCATGTTCGGCTAATTCCAGCTGATGGCCTTGGTCACGCCCGAATCATCTCCGATTCAAAGATCCTGGCGGAAATCGCAGCTTTCATGGATGGGCAATATCGCTGTGCTGCTGCCTGATAACAGGCCCGATCAAGTTTTCTTTTGCTTTGGCTGATCGATCGGCAATTCCGCTTCCTTCCAGGCAGCGAAACCGCCGTCGATGTGCATGACGGGTTCCAAACCCATGTCTTGCATCGATTTGGTTGCAAGCGCCGAACGCCAGCCCGCTGCACAGAAAAACACGAACGTGTTGCCCGAGGCAAAGACCTCGCGGTGGTAGGGACTTTCAGGATCGACCCAGAACTCCAGCATACCCCGAGGTGCGTGGATCGCGCCATCGATCCGCCCTTCGCGGTTTAGTTCACGGATGTCGCGAATATCGACCAGGGTGACATCGTCTGATTTCGCCATTTCGATCGCTTCTTGTGGCGAAACGGCCTTTATTTCGGCATTAGCCTCGTCAAGCAGCGCCCTGTAACCCTTCTTCAAACTGATCCTCCAACAGCAATCGGCCGGACAGTGCCGGCCGCTGCAATCTTCATCAATTTTCCACCCAGATCAACGGACGATAACTTTAGCGCCGATCTTTGCCTGCTGGTAAAGATGCATCACATCGTCGTTGGCCATGCGGATGCAGCCAGAAGACATGTTCTTATCAATGGTCCAGGGCTGATTGGTGCCATGGATGCGATAAATCGTCGAACCGAGATACATTGCACGCGCGCCGAGCGGATTGTTCTGGCCTCCGGCCATGAACGCAGGAAGTTTGCGGCCCTTGCGTGCTTCACGGGCGATCATCTCTGCCGGCGGACGCCAATCGGGCCATTCTGCCTTGCGGCTGATGCGGTTGGTGCCTGACCACTCAAAACCCGGACGCGCTACGCCGATGGCGTATTTGATCGCGGTGCCATTGCCGAGCACGTAGTAAAGGCGGCGCTCCGAGGTCTCGACGATGATTGTGCCGGCAGAAGCAGGCTCATCAAAACGAACCGTTTCGCGAGGGATTGGCGAAGCGTTGGAATTCTTCACTGCGACGCGCTTGACAGGATTCACGCGTTCCTGACCGCCTTGCATGAATTTCGACAACAGACCGGCTTCTGCTGGTGCAGGAGCTGCAGTCATGGCGGCGGTTGCGGCGATCGTTGCTGCGCAAAGTGTGGTCATGAAGCGTTTCATCGGATTTGTTCCTCTCAAGTTCCGGTGTTGACGCTGTTATCCGGGATATAGAGGAGAAACGCTGTGACCGCGCGCACAGGGTGAATTTTGGGTTAATTCAGCCCAAATTCAATTCCTTGAAAAAGTCGTTGCCTTTATCGTCAATGACGATGAACGCTGGGAAATTCTCCACTTCAATGCGCCAGATCGCTTCCATACCGAGCTCTGGATATTCAACGACTTCAACCTTCTTGATGCAGTCCTGGGCCAGGCGAGCGGCCGGGCCACCGATTGATCCCAGATAAAATCCACCATGGCGCTTGCAGGCCTCCCGCACGGTGCGAGAGCGGTTGCCCTTGGCGAGCATGACCATTGAGCCGCCAAAGGACTGGAACTGGTCGACGAAGGAATCCATTCGTCCGGCTGTGGTCGGTCCGAATGAACCTGACGCATAGCCCTCCGGCGTTTTTGCCGGACCGGCATAGTAGACCGGGTGGTTCTTGAAATAGTCCGGCATCGGCTCGCCATTTTCCAGCCGCTCGCGGATTTTCGCATGAGCCAAATCGCGAGCAACGATAATCGAACCGCTCAGCGAAAGCCTCGTCTTTACCGGATGCTTGGTCAATTCGCCTAGGATATCAGCCATCGGCCGGTTAAGGTTGACTTCCACTACATGGCTGGTCAGCGCATCCTCATCGATTTCCGGCATATATTTCGACGGATCGGTCTCCAACGCCTCGATAAACACCCCGTCTTTGGTGATTTTGCCCAGCGCCTGCCGGTCAGCCGAGCATGAAACACCAAGGCCGATGGGCAGCGACGCGCCATGGCGGGGCAGGCGGATGACCCGCACGTCATGGCAAAAATACTTGCCGCCAAACTGCGCGCCGACGCCCATTTGCTGGGTCAGTTTGTGGACTTCCGCCTCCATTTCGAGATCTCTGAAAGCGTGACCGTTCTCTCCACCCTGGGTCGGCAATGTGTCGAGATATTTGGTCGACGCCAGTTTCACTGTTTTGAGGTTCATCTCAGCCGAAGTGCCGCCAACGACAATCGCCAGGTGATAAGGCGGGCAGGCTGCCGTGCCGAGCGTCAGTATCTTTTCTTTCAGGAACTCGATTAAGCGGTCATGGGTCAGTAGCGACGGCGTGCCCTGATATAGAAATGTCTTGTTTGCGGAACCACCGCCCTTGGCGATGAACAGGAACTTGTAGGCGTCTTCGCCCTCTTCGTAGATATCGATCTGAGCAGGCAGATTGTTGCGGGTGTTTTTTTCTTCGAACATTGAAATTGGCGCCAGTTGGGAATAGCGCAAATTCTTGCGCTCATAGGCATCGCGCACACCTTGACCGAGCTGTTCGGCATCACCTCCCTCGGTCCACACCCGGCGGCCCTTCTTGCCCATTACGATCGCGGTGCCGGTATCCTGGCACATCGGCAGTACACCACCAGCCGCGATGTTGGCGTTCTTGAGCAAATCGTAGGCAACGAAACGATCATTGTCGGTAGCTTCCGGATCTTCCAGGATTGAGGCGAGCTGTTTAAGATGGCCTGGCCGCAGCAAGTGATTGATGTCGCCGAAAGCTGTCTCCGACAACAAGCGAAGCGCTTCGGGATCAACGGTCAGGATTTCCTGCCCTCTGAATGTCTCTGTCGATACGAAGTCGCCAGTCAGTTTGCGATAGGACGTTTGTTCTTCAGCGAGTGGAAACAGGCCGGCAGACATTTGAGTGGTCATTGCATGTTCCGATTTGGAAAAAACATTTGAAGCCCTGAATAGTGCCATGGGCGCAAAAATCCAGAGGTAGATCGCAATTACGCGTTCCTCATAGTGGAATGCGCGGCAATCGCGTGTTACCGATAATCAAAATAACAAAATTCCATGGACGGGAGGCCAATACCGGCAATGACACCCCTTGACGAGGTTGCTCTGAATTTCTCGCCCGGCAGCTTGTTGCTGCTCAATTTCATTCTTGGCGTCGTCATGTTCGGCGTTGCACTCGATCTGAAACTTGAAGATTTTCAAAGGCTTCTGCGTGCGCCGGTGGCGTTCCTCGCAGGTTTCGGTTCGCAATTCATTTTCCTGCCGGCCGCTACGTTTGTTCTTGTGATGATAATCCAGCCGCAGGCGAGCGTCGCACTTGGAATGATGATGGTCGCAGCATGCCCCGGCGGGAACATTTCGAACTTTTTTACGCACAGGGCAGGGGGAACGACCGCGCTGTCTGTTTCGCTGACGGCGGTCGCTACCATGTCGGCCGTGATCATGACTCCGTTTAACCTCGCGTTCTGGGGTTCATTCTACGAGCCGTCGGCTGCTCTCGTGCGCGAAACCAGTGTCAGCCCGCTTCAGATGGCGTTTACGGTCGCCATATTGCTGGTGGTGCCCCTGATACTCGGAATGACCGTCAACGCGCGCTACGAGAAACTGGCTGGACGGTTGAGACGGCCGATGCGGATCATCTCGATGCTGATTTTCGCCGCGTTTGTTATCGGCGCGCTGGCAGCAAATTGGCAGCATTTCCTCGACTATGTCGGCGTGGTGTTCATTCTTGTACTGATCCACAATGCAATCGCTCTTTCGGGGGGATACGGCATTGCATATGCAAGTGGGTTGCCGGAGCGTGATCGCCGCGCCATCTCGATTGAAACCGGGATACAGAATTCCGGACTTGGCCTGATCCTGATTTTCAATTTCTTCGATGGTCTGGGAGGTATGGCCATTGTCGCGGCCTGGTGGGGCGTCTGGCACATTATCTCGGGATTCGCAGTCGCTGCGTTTTTCCGAAGTCGCGGAATTGCGGCAGTAGCCTGATTGAATCAGTAACCGCCGTGCGCGGTCGGCCAGCCAAGGCGTTACCGCATCAAACGGTCCATCGCCGGTGGAACCACATCCACTGGCCGGGGTGCTCGCGAATCCAGCTCTCTACAATGTCGTTGAACAGCTGAACTGTGCCTGGAACATCGACCCGTCCATCCTTGTCAAGTGGAGGGTCGATCTTCTCCATGATTTCAATACGATACCTGTTGCCAGGGAGCCGAAGACACCGGCATGGGTGAATATTGCACTCAAATTGCCGTGCCAGCTTTGCCAGTAGCGGGTTTGTCTTGCATTCCCTCCCGAAGAAAGTCGAAGCCATACCATGACTGAATTTCTGATCGACCAGTGCGCCGATATTGCCCCCGTTGTCGAGAATTCTGGCCAGAGTGAAGGCCGCACCAACCCGTGAGGCCAGCATGTTGTCCATCGACATGTTCCTGACTTTGGCGACTTCCTCGGCGATAAACTGATTGTTGGGTGGACGGAACAGAGCCGTCATCGGCAGGCCGTAACGCTTGGCCGTAATCGGTAGAAGCTCGAAATTACCCATATGCGCTGTGAAGAATATGGTTGGTTTTCCGCCGTCGCGAATGCGGTTGAAGATATCGATACCTTTCCACTCCACATTCGGAGAATCCGCACCTGCTCCGACAAACCCGGCCAACCGGTCGAGAAAAATGTACTCGGCTGCGAGTTTTCCCATGTTTTCCCACATGTCGAGCGCGATTTGGAGCAGCTCTTCCTCGGATTTCTCCGGATAGGCTTGGCGAAGATTTGCCAAAGCGGTGCGGTGCCGTCCCATGAGAGGGCCGATTTTCCGTGCTGCCGCACCGACAAAATTGAGTGCAGGTTTTGCCGGAAAAAGACGAAGAAATCTGAGCACAAGCATGATCAGCTTGGCGACAAGCCAGTCAACTGGCCGTTTGATGCGGTTCAGGGCAATCGCCGTGGAGGGTTTCATCGGTTTGTTATCGACTACGCATCGAGCCGCAAAATGATTTTGCCAAAAACGTCGCGACTTTCCATGCGCGAAAGTGCCGTATCAATGTCGTCAAAACCAACTTCGGAATCAATCACTGGGTGAACGATGCCCCGGGCCATTTTTTGCATCGCGTCGGCCATGTTTTGCATCCGGCAACCAAATGAACCGAAAATTTTCAACTGCTGTTGAAACAACTGCATGAGGTTCATCGATGTCGATACACCGGACGTCGAACCGCAGGTAACGAGGCGTCCACCGCGCTTCATCGACAACAGTGAGCCAGCCCAGGTGTCGGCACCGACATGTTCGAAAACGACATCGACGCCTTTCTTTCGGGTAATCTTTCTAACCACCCCTTCAAAACGGTCTTCGCGGTAATTGATAACGTGGTCTGCACCGAGTGCTGATGCTTTTTCGCCCTTTTCGTCAGACCCGACCGTTGTGATGACGGTGCATCCCATCGCCTTTGCAAGCTGAATGGCCGCCGTGCCGATACCTGATCCACCGGCCTGAACCAGTATTGTTTCACCCGGTTGAAGTCGCGCATTGTCAAACAGCATATGTTCGACGGTACCGAATGTAACCGGGGCAACTGCCGCGGCAACAGCGTCAATTCCCGGCGGTGCCGGAACCAGATTTCGCGCCGGCAACTTGGCCAATTCCTGGGCAAAGCCATCCAGGTGAAATCCGTGGACCCCGCCGACATGTTCACACAGATTGTCGCGGTTCTCGCTGCAGGGACCGCACAGCCCGCAGGTCAGCGCGCCATAGATCGACACGAGTTGCCCGGGCAGCACATTGGACACACCCGGGCCGATCGCTTTCACAATTCCGGCTGCTTCTGCCCCGACGGTCAAGGGCAGCTTGCGTTTTGCGAATGCCATACCGCGCCAGCCCCAGACATCGATGTGGTTCAGAGCTACAGCCGATATTTTTACGATCGTTTCCCCCGGTCCGGGATCTGCGGGAGGCTCAATCTCGACGGTTTCGAGTTTGCGATCCTCGATCAGTTGCAATGCGCGCATGGGGTTTTTCCGGATTGCTCAATCAGGGTCGTCGCTTAGACCGGTTCCCGTGCCATGACAAGACAAGCGTTCTGCCCGCCAAATCCGAACGAATTGGACAGAACATTGGAAACATCTGTCTTGCGCGCCTGGTTTGGCACGACGTCGAGTTCGATGGCGGGGTCCGGATTGTCGTAGTTGATTGTCGGCGGAATGACGCTTTCGCGCATCGTCATCAACGAAAACGCTGCCTCGATAGCGCCGGCTGCCGACAATGTGTGACCGATCATTGACTTATTCGATGATATCGGGATTGAAGGCAGTCGATCGCCAAATACATGCGATAGCGAAAGATGTTCCATCTTGTCGTTTTCGGGAGTCGAAGTGCCATGCGCGTTGATGTACTCGATGTCATCCGCACTTATACCGGCATCCCGCAACGCCGCTTCCACTGCTGCGATGGCCGGCGAGCCGTCGGGTTTGGAACGGGTACGGTGAAAATCGTCGGCCTTCTCCCCGCATCCTTTCATCACACCAAGAACTTCAGCACCCCGTGCTGTTGCGCTTTCAAGCGATTCCAGCACCAACGCTGCGGAACCCTCGGCCAGCACAAATCCATCCCGATCCTTGGAAAACGGTTTTGAAGCCCGTTCCGGGAGTTCGTTTTGCGTCGAAAGCGCTGACAAAAGCGAGAAACGGATGAGCGCTTCTTCAGACGCTGAGCCGTCGGCGCCAATGGAGATGGCTCTGTCACACTCGCCCCGGCGTATTGCCTCTACACCCAGCTGAATTGCGGTCGCACCGGAGGCGCAGGCCGTCGACAAGGTTACCGGCAGGCCGGTGGTGCCGAATTTTGCGGCCAGCTGATCGGCAATCGTACCGAACTGGATGTTATCAAACATTTCCGTGGCTTGCCCTTCACGGGCGGCATCCAAAAGGCGCTCATAGCCGGACAAGTCGCCCTTGCCCCGGTCAAACAGGCCGTAGCGCTGGTTCCAGTCAATTTCGACCGGAGGTGCGGCAAGGAACAATGGTCCTCCAAATGACCCGCTGTTCAAATCTGCCTGTTCCAGAGCTTCCTCAGCCGAAAGCTCCGCGAGATTGCAGGTGTGTGCGACGATGCCTTTGTCGCCGGTTTCGAGGAAATCCACCGTGCCGGCAATTGTGGTCGCCAAATCGTTTATCGGAAAGCGGGTTATTGAATGGATACCCGAAGTTCCCGAGGTCAGCGCCTGCCAATTCTCCTGCTTGCCCGATCCCAGCGAAGTTACAACGCCGATTCCGGTCACGACGACAATAGGGCGGCCTTTGTGATCAGTCATGTCCGTCATGGGTCGCTCCGTTTTTGCTATCAATCAGGCTTGGTAATTCGCGCTACACCTTCCGCGCGGTGATAGCCGACGGTTGTTGCAATCGCTGAAGAGACCGGTCCTTCGTAGCCAGTCTCTTCGGCAGATGAAAACACGGGAAAACATGAATTCTGGTGAATAGCCATGGCTGCTGCAGCGATCGCAAATGGGAACTGCGCTTCCTTGAGATGGCCGGTAACGGAGGAAAGCGCTCGAACCGCTTTTGCCCCTACTTTGTCCAGAGCTTGTAATTCTGCCATCGTTGCTAATTTGGAACCGGAAGCTCCCGAAACAAGAAGGTCGATTTCGTGTTCATTGGAAACCCGTCCGAGCAATTGCCCAATCGAATCGACATAGGCTCCGGAGTGCCTTGGTGCCTGCCCGGATGCAACTTCTTCAATTGCCGCGTATTTGGTGGCTCCTCGGGCATCCGCATGGGAGCGTTCCTCGAGAACCAGGAACGCTGAACCGGATCCGAGGATCAATCCTCCTCCCGGATCACTTTGGCGTTGCCACAACGGTTTCCATTGTCCCTGATGCAGATATTGGCCGAATTCAAAGGTCAGAAGAAAATCCAGGCTCTCCGTGTAATATGCACCGCCGACCAGCGCATGGGTGGATTGGCCGGACCGAATGCGGGCAACCGCATGTTCAACCGCCGAAATGCCGGAACCTTCCTCACCCATGAAGGTGCGTGACGAACCTGTAACTTTATGGACTATCGAGATGTTTCCCGCCATCAGGTTTGACAACTGGGCCAGAAACAGGGTCGGTCGCAGTTCCGTGGTCAGTTTCTCATTCAGCAGAACATCCCGGTCGTTTCGGGACAGAGCAGCCTCTAGGATAGCTTCATCCACTTCCTGATCGCGCTCGCCCCCCGCCGCTGCAACAATCATGTCCATGGTGCCACAGAGTGCTTCGTCACCCTTCAAACCGGCATCATCGAGCGCCAGACCGGCAGTGTGGACACCCAGCCGTTGCCAGCCATCCATTTGACGCAGGTCGCCCCGCTTGGCGATCTGCGTGCTCCAGTCGATTTCGGGTAGAGGATGAACCGGGTAGGGTGCAAACCGGTCATTGTCGACGACCGAGGGAACCGGGTCGGTGTTCAATGCAGTTAGATTTGCCTCGCGGCCTTCGCCGAGTGACGAAACCAATCCAATGCCGGTTATCACGACTTCGTTGTTTTTCATGGGCCGCTCTTGCGACAGCCTCGGAGCATCGTCAAGGGGGTTGAGCCAGCCGGATACGCCGGCCCGGGTCGCAACCTTTCGGCAACCGCTTTGTCAGTGCTGTTTGAAAACGGAAGTCAGGCGTCTTTGGCTTCGATCAGCTCGCCAATTTTCCCACACAGGTTCTTCATGACAAAATACTCCTCGGTCGGCGCGTTTCCGTCATTGACTTCCTGGGTCCATTTTTCGAGCGGTATCTTGATGCCGAATTCCTTGTCGATGGCAAATACGATGTCGAGGAAATCAAGGCTGTCGATGCCGAGATCGTCGATTGTATGGCTGTCAGGTGTGATTGTATCGCGATCGATCTCGCTGGTTTCGGCGATGATGTCGGCGACCTTGTCGAAGATTTCGGACACGTTTTGATTCCTCGGAGATTGCGGCTTGTTAAAATGTCGGGCGCTTCTAACGGTTTTTTGAGGTAAGGGGAAGGTGGGATTTCAAGAGTGGTTTTCAACCGCCACATTTGGTTTCAAACTCAACATATCCAAGCCGATTGTTGCTCAGTGCCAACTAAAGCTGACACTGCCTTCCGCAACCTTGTCCAAATATTCCCGGTGTCCAATACATTTGCCTGCGGCTTGCCGGAAGTCGCGTATCATTGCGTCGGTGGCTTTGCGTGCGTGCGCCCGGACCTTTGGCCGTGCGGCCATGTCGGTTTTTGCGACCTTGGCGTCCAACAGTCCAAGCCCGTCCAGTACCGGGTAGTAGAGCTGTTCATTGATATGAGGCAGATCTCCGGGAAATGCCGCAAAATCAGTCCGCCTTGGCATGTTGCCTGACCAGTGCGCAAGCATTTCGCGTGCTTTCTCGTGCATGCAGTTTTTTCGAACATGCTGCCAGAATGGTTCTTCACGTTGACCGGCATAATGGATGTTGATGAACGTGCGGAAATCATCCAGCTGCTGCTCAACTGCGCGGTTGAAATGATCGCGCGCCTGATCGCTGGTTCCAGCAGCGTCTTTCATGTGGAATTTCGTAAACAGCATGAGTTGAACTATCGTGCCATGAATGGAGGTTGCTTCAAGGGGCTCCAGAAAACTGGATGACAAACCCAACGACAGACAATTCTTGATCCAGGCTCTATCGAGCCGCCCGCCAACGAACCTGATGTCATTGCGTGGCTCGATCTCATGACCAAGCGCTGTTTCAATTTCCGACTTGGCCTGATCAGGCGTCGTGAACTCGTCTGAATACACGTATCCGCAGCCGATGCGCTCGCGCGTTGGAATCGACCACATCCAACCAGCCTTTTGCGCCCACGCGAGCGTCAGCGGAGCGATGTCCTTGCTCTCATCGTGCTCAATCCAGAATGGCATGGCGCGATTGACCGGCAATGTATCCGCATAGGAAACCCACTTTGCTCCCATGATGTCGCCGATGAGCTTCTTGCGGAATCCGGTGCAGTCGAAAAAGAAATCGCCGGAGACTTCCCGTCCATCAGACAGGACAAGTCCCTCCAGGTCGCCCGTTTCAGTGTTTTTTCGCGCGCTGTCTACTTCAGCGTCAATATGCTCAATGCCGCTGGCCTTCTTGCGCAACCAGGCTCCGACTTGCGACTGATCAAAATGAAATGCGTGTTGGAAAGGGCCAGAAGGGATGAGTTCGCCCGTCTGTTCATCAAGGCCGAAGGGGCTCTTTTCCCGAAGCATGAGGTGCTGGAACAGGTGGGTTCCGGCAACCCCCTTACCCGTCGAAACAGCATAAACATCAAGCGCAGAGGCCTGTTCTGCGGGGGTGAATGCCGGGTTCGGTGACAAGAGGTTCGGGTCGTCAATAGGGCCGTCGTAGCTGTACCCCTTTCGCCTCCAATCCTTGTGCCGAATGCCGAATTTGATCGTTGCTCCGGTTTCGCGGACAAATTCAACTTCATCCAGATTCAGCTCGAACAAAATCTGCCGAAAAACGGCAGTCGTGCCTTCGCCGACGCCAATTGTTGGAATCTTGCTTGATTCGACCATCGTTATATCGATCGGCAGCTCGTTCTGCGCGGCATGTTGTTGCATCATCAGCGCGGCAATCCATCCTGCCGTGCCTCCACCAACAATCACAAATCTTTTTCGTTTTTCCTGCATGGCAGCTTCATTTCACAGAAGGCTGTGGTTTTCAAATATTTATCGATCGAGGCATTGTTGCTGCCTGCTAGTTGCGTAGAATCTGCGGTTTCTGTACCGCGGTTGGTGGAATTTCATTTATCGCGCAGGAGTGTTGGAACAAGCATGACAACTGTACTTTTGGCCGGTGTCGCCGTTGTCGATTTCGTATTTCTCGTAGATGAGATGCCCAACAAGCCGGAAAAATACCGGGCACGCGATTCATCGATTGTCGGTGGAGGTTGTGCGGCGAGCGCAGCGGTGGCTGTTGCCAGACTTGGCGGTAGGGCTCAGCTTGCATCAAGACTTGGCGCAGACCGGATTGGTGAGATTATCCGGTCGGATCTTGTTTCTGATGGTGTAGATTGCCGATACATACAGTCATTTCCTGAAGCGCGTTCGCCCTATGCATCGGTTCTCATCGACAAAACCGGAGAGCGTCAGATTGTAAGTTTCCGCGACCCAAACATTCCGGCGGACGCTGAATGGTTAACTTCGCAGTTGGGTAGCGGATTTGATGCCGCAATGGCGGATACAAGATGGCCGGCCGGTGCGCTCGCAATCATGACCGCCGCCCGCGAGCAGTCTAAACCAGGTGTCGTTGATGCCGAAGCGCCGGTCGCGGAGGCGGCCGATGCATTAAAGATCGCCTCGCACATCGCTTTCTCGGCGCAAGGGTTGCGGGATTTTTCAGGACACCAGGATCTCATCCGCGGATTGCGGGAAGCGGCGGCTCAAACCGGCGCGTGGGTTTGCTTTACTGACGGTCCCAAAGGCGTGACCTATCTGGACGGCGATGCCGAAAAGACGGTTCTTCCCCCACAGGTGGATGTTGTCGATACGCTGGGAGCCGGCGACGCCTGGCACGGTGCCTTTGCCCTGGCCCTTGGCGAAGGTACTGGTGAGCTAGAGGCAATTCGGTTTGCCAATGCTGTAGCATCGCTGAAATGCACGCGGTTTGGTGGCAGGGAGGGTATTCCGATGCGCGATGAGGTTGAAGAGTTCCTGACAGCCCAGGCAGACTGAACCGTTGGCATCAACAGCAGGCATTACCCTCTTGAATTGGCGGGCAGGGAACCGTTCCATAGGAACAATATACACAGCAATCACCTGGAAGCGGTTTTATGAGCTCACCACACCCCTTGCATTCATAAAACCACTGACAGGCATTGGTCGGCATGGTTTCGGTTTCACTGTACCCACATTCAGGGCACGTTATGGTCGACTTCAATTCGGTCATGCTGACCGTCGTTTCCAGAATGCAAACATTGTCATGACCGCGAATATGACAAGAAGCGGCAACAGGATGATGTCCAGATATCCAACAAACCAGGAAATGCCGATTGCACCGAGCAAAAACGGCAACAACGGTGTAAAACAACAAACTGCTGCGACTATCGTTCCGATAATCCCGACTTTCAGTAGTTGATTGCTGGTTTCCATTCCGGTCTCACCTCGAGCGACTATCGTCGCACAGATTGCGAGGAATTCACTTCAATTCAATTTGATAGTGAATGCGATCCGTCAGGCAATGAGAGATTCGAAGCTCGACCGGCTTGTCTTCGAGATCGTATGCGATCCGTGCGATTTCCAGCAACGGTGAACCTTCAACACAGCCAAGCAGTTGCGCTTCTGCTGCGGTTGCTGCGACTGCCTTCAACTTTTCAGATGCGCGGCCAACTGTAATCCCCCAGCGTTCGGAATATAGCTGATAGACGTTGTTGGGTATCTCGCTCAGCTCATTGAATCCTTCAAAGCGCGTCACTGGGAGTGAAATCGCCTCTGCGATTAGCGGAACACCGTCAATCAGACGCGAACGGGAAATACGAAACACTTCGCCATTGTTTGCAAGATGCAGCGCCCTTTGCTCATGTTCTGCCGCTGGTTTCTGCTCGCGTTTGAGCACCTTGGAGTTTGGAAATCCGTGTTCCCCGTGATCGGGTCGCAAGCGATAGTAGCGGAACAGAATCTGGCTCTCTTCAGGCACCGCCACGTAAGTACCCCGACCCTGATGCCGAACCAGCAAATGCTCGGCAGTCATGGCGTCCAGGGCTTTGCGAACAGTACCCTGACTAACGCCGGTCTGCCGCGCCAATTCGATTTCTGAAGGAATCAATTGACCAGGTTGCCAGGTGCCATCGACCAGGTAACCGATCAGGCTCTCCTTGACCTGCATGTAGAGCGGTTTGTAGGCAAACGCCGGTTTTGCACCAACTTCAGGCATATGATCTTGTCCAAAGGCTGCTCTCGGCAGGTCCATTACAGCTTCTTGTAAGACATAAGATAGAAGAATCACACCGATTTCGAGCGATGGCGCTTCGAAGGCTGAATTCGGGCCTTGCCGCGCCGGCGTTCAAGGTGCTACTCGGGACCCTGAATACGGTCAGGTATCGCCTGTCTTCTTTTCCGGAAAATCAGCGCTTCCGTCGCGCAGGGAGAACTCTCAATGTTGCAGAAAACAAGCCATTTCATGCGTGAAGCCAATCTCATCGGCGGGCAATGGGTTGGCGCGGATTCAGGCGAAACGATCGATGTGAACAATCCGGCCACGGGGCTGAAGCTGGGCACGGTGCCGAAGTCGGGAGCAGCAGAGACTGCCCGCGCAATATCAGCCGCTCAAGACGCGTTCCTGGAGTGGCGAAAGACCTCGGCGCTTCATCGATCACAGCTTCTGCGCAAATTGCACGATGCAATCATGGACAACCAGGATGTGTTGGCAGAATTGCTGGTGCTGGAACAGGGCAAACCGCTCTTCGAAGCCAAGGGCGAGATCGGCATGTCGGCAGCTTATGTGCTGTGGTTTGCCGAGGAAGGTCGCAGGGTATACGGCGATCTCGTCCCGGCACCCTGGGCCGATCGCAAAATCATGGTCACAAAGGAGCCGGTCGGCGTTATCGCAGCGATAACGCCGTGGAATTTCCCTTCATCCATGTTGGCGCGCAAGATCGGACCAGCGCTGGCCGCAGGCTGCACTGCCGTTGTCAAACCGGCGACTGCCACACCTTATTCGGGCCTTGCGTGGGGAGTACTCTGCGAGGAAGTTGGCATTCCCTCAGGCGTGGTCAATATCGTCACCGGTTCGGCGTCGGCGATCGGCAACGAAATTTGCGACAATCCGCTGGTGCGCAAAATCACATTCACCGGTTCGACTGAAGTCGGCAAGGTCATCATGCAACGTGCAGCAGGGACGGTGAAAAAAGTATCGATGGAACTTGGCGGCAATGCGCCGTTCATCGTGTTCGACGACGCGGACGTCGACCGCGCGGTAGAGGGTGCGATCATCGCCAAATACCGTAATTCCGGTCAGACCTGTGTCTGCACCAACCGCTTTCTGGTTCAGGCCGGCGTCTATGACGAATTCCTCGACAAGCTGGTCGCTGCCACCAACGATCTCACGGTTGGGCCCGGTCTGGAAGACGGCACGAAACAAGGACCGCTGATTGACGGAGGAGCAGTCGACACCGTCGAAGGCATGATTGCAGACGCCAAGGCCAAGGGTGGACGCGTCGTTGCTGGCGGTGAGCGTCACGAACTCGGTGGAACCTTTTTCCAGCCGACCGTGATCGCCGATGCTTCTTCCGAAATGCGGTTTACAAAGGAAGAGATTTTCGGGCCGATATCGCCGGTCTACAAGTTCGAGACCGAAAATGAGGCGATCGCCATGGCCAACGACACCGAATACGGTCTGGCCTGTTACTTCTACACCGGCGACCTCGGACGGGCTTTCCGTGTATCAGACGGCGTCAAATATGGATTGATTGGTGTCAACGAAGGCTTGATCACAACGGTTGAAGCGCCATTCGGTGGCCTGAAGGAGTCTGGCTTGGGCAAGGAAGGCGGACACCAGGGCATCGAGGATTATCTCGATTCCAAATATGTCTGCATCGGTGGGCTAGGACTGTAACGGGACTGCCGGTGGAATTATTCGGAAATACCCCTGACGGTGCTGACGTTTTCCGGATAGGCATTTCTGGCGGTGGCCTGTCTGCACGCATCATAAGTTGGGGTGCGGTGGTCCAAGACCTGCGGTTGGAGGGTCACCGCTCGCCGCTGGTGCTCGGATTTGAGAATTTCGAGGACTATCCTGATAAATCCCCGTATTTCGGAGCGATCGCCGGGCGTTTTGCCAATCGCATCGCCGGTGGCCGATTTTCGATAGACGGAGAAGAATTTCACGCAGATCAAAACTTCCTCGGCAAACATACGCTGCATGGCGGCGCAAATGGCATTGGCAAACGGAACTGGAAGATTGCAGACACCGGCGGAGATTTTGTCACGTTGACCCTGCTCGATGGCGCGGGTGAGATGGGGTTTCCGGGAACGCTTGATATTGCCTGCACCTATCGCCTGCTGCCACCCGCGCGCCTGATGGTCGAACTTGAGGCGACAACCGACGCCCCAACGCCGTGCAATCTTGCCCATCATTCCTATTTCAACCTCAATGACGGCGGGGAGGGTGATGTTCTCGATCACCGGCTGCAACTCGCAGCCGACGCATATCTCCCCGTTGATGATGAATTGATCCCGACCGGCGTGGTACAGCCGGTGGAGGGAACGGACTTTGATTTCCGCCTGGCGCGTCCGATTCGCCAAGATTCCGGCGACGAGCAGCAGCTATATGATCACAATTTCTGTCTGGCAGCACAGCATGGTGATTTGCAACGTGCGGTCTGGGCGCAAGGCAACGCATCAGGCGTCGAGATGGAGGTCTGGACGACGGAGCCCGGGGTGCAGCTTTATGCAGGCGGTGGTATCGCTGAAATGCATGGTGGGCTGGAGGGCAGGGCCTACAACGCTCATTCGGGTTTTTGCCTTGAAGCGCAAACCTGGCCCGACGGACCGAACCGGTCGTATTTTCCAAAATGCATCCTGCATCCTGGCGAAACCTATCGACAGGTGACGGAGTACCGGTTCAAACTGCCTACCGGTCTTTGACCGTCTCCATCGCCACAAACGTCGATGTCTGCGCCACATGGGGCAGGGCGGAGATGCGTTCTCCAAGAACGCGTCTATAGGAGGCGATGTCTCTGGTGCGGACTTTGAGCAGATAGTCGAACCCACCTGCGATCATGTGGCACTGCTCGATATCGGGAACCGCGAGAATTGCCTTGTTGAAGGCATCAAGCGCCAATGAACGTGTGTCCGACAGGGTCACTTGAACAAATGCAATGTGGCCCTCGCCCAAGCGTTCACGATCAATGATAGCGGTATAGCCGCGAATATATCCGTCCTTCTCTAGCCGTTTGACGCGGGCTTGCACTGGCGTTTTCGACAGCCCCACATTGACGGCAAGCTGTGCCATGGATTGACGGCCGTCTGCTGCAAGTGCAGCGACGATTTTCTGATCTATGCGGTCCAAATGATCTGTGTCCATCCAAAATCCAGTTCAAATGAGTAAAAATGCTGAAATCAGAGTGCTGAACAGACTAATGTATGCCAACCTTTGGTCAAAACGGTTTTCAGAAGTTTGGTAAAATAGGCTCCAACAGCAAACAAGGTAGTCTCGCACACCGACTTTCAGGGGGTTGAATTGGCAAATTCTCTTGAGGCGCTTCGGGGCGCCATTCGCAAAAACACTTATGCTGATGAGGCAGCGGCCGTAACACGCCTGTCGGAACTTGCTGCGCTGGATGTGAATACGCGCGCGCGCATTTCCGGGCGCGGCGCTGATCTGGTGAGGGCGGTGCGCGCTTCCAGTGAACCGAAACTTATGGAAGCATTCCTGGCCGAATACGGCTTGTCGACCAATGAAGGCGTTGCATTGATGTGCCTGGCAGAAGCATTGCTTCGGGTGCCCGACGCCGAAACCATCGACGAGCTGATTGCTGACAAGATCGTGCCGCATGACTGGTCTTCGCATTCAGGCGAATCTGCCTCCATGTTCGTCAACGCTTCAACTTGGGCACTCATGCTGACCGGCCGTGTGCTCGAGCAGGGCGAAGGGCCGATAGAAACCACCCTTTTCGGCATGATCAGACGGCTTGGGGAGCCGGTGATCCGCACAGCTGTTGGGACCGCCATGCGCGAAATGGGCGATCAGTTCGTTCTCGGCCAGACAATCAAGAAAGCAGTTTCGCGCGGTAAGCCCATGACCGTGAAGGGATATCTCTATTCCTACGACATGCTCGGCGAAGCTGCGCGAACCCATGCCGATGCCGAGCGATATTTCGAGGCCTACCAGCAGGCAATCAGAGCATTGAAGCGGGAATCCAACAGTGATGATATCCGCACCAATCCGGGAATTTCGGTCAAATTATCCGCATTGCATCCGCGTTATGAAGAGCCACAGCGCGACCGAATGCTTCCTGAATTGTCGACGCAGCTTCTGGAACTCTGCCAGGAGGCTCGCGATGCACGCATGGGCTTGAACATTGATGCGGAGGAAGCTGAACGGCTTGATTTGTCGCTGGACGTAATCGAAGCGGTGCTGGCAGATAAATCGCTGGAAGGCTGGGAAGGTTTCGGCGTCGTCGTTCAGGCTTATGGACCGCGCGCACCTTTCGTCATTGATTGGTTGTACGGTTTGGCGGAGCGCCTTGACCGCAAGGTGATGGTCCGTCTGGTCAAGGGCGCCTACTGGGATACCGAGATCAAGCGCGCACAGGTGCTAGGCCTTGAAGGCTTTCCCGTCTTCACTCGCAAATGCAATACCGACATTTCCTATCTTGCCTGCGCGCGAAAACTGCTTGGTCTTACCGATCGCATCTATCCGCAATTTGCCACCCATAATGCGCACACCGCAGCGGCCATCCTGGAAATGGCAGAAGACCGGACGAAGTTCGAGTTTCAGCGCCTTCACGGCATGGGCGATGCGCTGCATGAGGAGATCAGGAAAGCAGAGGGAACGCGTTGCCGGATCTATGCACCGGTGGGCGCGCATGAGGATCTGCTGGCGTATCTGGTGCGGCGCCTCTTGGAAAACGGCGCTAACTCTTCCTTCGTGCACCAGATTGTCGATGAGGCAGTCAGTGCAGAGGAGATAGCAAGCGACCCTGTTGCACTCGCAGGGGGACAGAGTGCGGTCAATCCGGTCATCCAGCACCCGTCTCGGATATTCGGCCTGGACCGGGTCAATTCACGTGGCTGGGACATATTCGACCGAGCCGCCGTTTTGGCCATCGAAAAAAGCCGCAAGCCGTTTGAACCGCCTCATCGCTGGAACTCAAGGCCGATCCCACCGGTAGAAGGCGGAGGCACTCGCAGTGTTTTCAATCCCGCACGATCTACCGAGATTGTCGGCGAAGTCACAGAGGCGAATGCCGGGATTGCCGCCGGAGCGGTCGGCAGGGCCGAAGCCGCGCAACCCGAATGGTCGGCCAAACCGGTGAGCGAACGTGCCGAAATTCTCAACCGCATCGCCGAGCTTTACGAGGAAAACGCCTCCGAGTTCTTCGCGCTGACTGCCCGTGAAGCCGGAAAGACGCTTGCCGACGGGATTGCGGAAGTGCGCGAAGCTGTCGATTTTCTGCGATACTACGCCAATGAGGCAGTCAGCGCTGAACGCGAGACAAAGGCCCGCGGAGTGATCGTGTGTATTTCGCCCTGGAATTTTCCGCTGGCAATTTTTACCGGACAGATCGCTGCGGCGCTGGTGACCGGAAATGCGGTCATCGCAAAACCTGCTGAACAAACGCCCCTGATTGCTGCCCGGGCGGTTGAGCTGATCCTTGAAGCGGGAATCCCTGATCACGTCATTCAACTGCTGCCCGGTGATGGACCGTCAGTCGGCGGGCCACTGGTTGCTGATCCGCGTATTGCGGGTGTTTGTTTCACCGGGTCAACAGAAGTTGCCAAGCTCATCGAAGCCCAACTGGCAAGGACTGCGGCATCTGACGCGATGCTGATTGCCGAGACCGGCGGACTGAACGCGATGATCGTCGATTCTACAGCACTTCCAGAGCAGGCGGTGCGCGACATTATTGCTTCTTCTTTTCAAAGCGCGGGTCAACGTTGTTCAGCGCTTCGCATCCTGTATGTGCATCGAGATGTGGCGCCAAAAGTGCTCGAAATGCTCACCGGAGCCATGAACGCACTGTTGGTAGGCGATACATGGCTGCTTTCAAGCGATGTCGGACCGGTGATCGATCAGGAAGCCCGCCAATCCATCCTCGATTACTGCCAAGCGGCAGAACTGGAGGGCAGGGTGATCGCCAAACTGGAAGTGCCTGAAGAGGGTCTTTTTGTTTCGCCCCACATCATCATGGTGAACGGTATCGCCGACATGGACCGCGAGATATTCGGGCCGGTGCTTCATGTCGCGACCTTTGAGGCCGAGCAGATCGGCAAAGTCATCGATGATGTCAACGCACGCGGATATGGCCTGACATTCGGGCTGCACACCCGCATAGAGAGCCGCGTACAGGAAATCATCGACCAGGTTCACGCGGGCAATGTTTACGTCAATCGCAACCAGATTGGCGCCATCGTTGGCTCGCAACCATTTGGTGGCGAGGGACTGTCGGGTACGGGCCCCAAGGCTGGTGGTCCGCATTATCTGCGCAGGTTCAGGAAGTCAGGCGGCGCAGCGGCGACCAAAGCGCCCGAGGACATCCATAGTAAGGCTGTGCTGCCGAAAGCTTTTGCCGAAGCCGGTGAATGGCCGGTTCGCCCGGACAGAATTGCCGTTCTGCGAAAAGCACTGCGGGGACGGGCCGCCGGTGCTGTTGCCGCTGCCGCGTCACTCGATTTTGGCCCCGTTGATTTGCCCGGCCCGACCGGAGAGGCCAATTCGCTGGCGCTGCATCCACGCGGTAATGTGCTTTGCCTCGGACCAGGTCCGGATGCTTTGCTCAATCAAGCGGTCCTGGCGCTGGCGGCGGGAAACTCGGTTATTGCTGCAGGCGAGGGTGCAAGACAATTCCTTTCGGTCCTGTCGAAAGTCAAAAACCTGCCACTGATCGTAGTGGATGGATCACCGAATTTGGAATCGATATCCTCATTGGCCGTCGACGCTGTGGCTTTCTGCGGGTCGGAGGAGACAACCCGCGAAATCCGCAAGTTGTTGGCAGGCCGGGAAGGGCCGATCGTCCGGATGATCACAGAACCTCTGGACGCTGTTGCCTATGCTCACGAGCGTGCGGTCTGTGTCGACACCACAGCCGCGGGTGGCAATGCAAGCCTTCTGGCTGCTGCGGGGTGAGGCTCGACAGCAATCTCGATGATTGTCGCCCTCTAACGTCGCTCCAGGTCGCGAAGCGCAAATATCTGGCTTCAGCGCAGAATATGAACAATAGCAACGCCATCTGCGGGTTCTGCTCCCACTGCTGTTGCGCCACATACCCAATGGATGATCTAATTTTGGTTTGCTGAATAACGTAAATTTCACGCGGCGAAGGAGAAATTCTCATGTGCGACAGATCTTCCAGCGAACCGCGGATGGGCTGGGTTGGTTGGAACGAGGCTCCCGCACATCCGGTCGCAGTGATTGATGGTGTTTGGTGCGATTTAACGTACAAATTCGGTGAAAATGTTCCGCGTTCAGCAATGTTTCTGCCACCGGTGCTCGGTAAGTTCGCTTCAATGCCTGAAAAGCCACTCGACGTATCCAGACTGGAAACCATCGTGCACGTCGGAACCCATGTCGATGCACCCAATCATTTCTACGCTGATGGACCGGGCATCGACGAGGTACCGCTAGACAGATTGATGGGCGGCGGCGTGATTGCCTCCATTCAATTACCGGAATTTGGAGAAATCACAGCCCTGGATCTGGAGAGATCGGCTCCTTCAATTGAAAAGGGCGATATCGTCGTAATCCATACCGGATGGGAACACCGGTGGGGGACCGAAAGCTGGAACCGGCATCCATGTCTTTCTCAGGATGCGGCGGATTGGCTCGTCGATATGAAAATCAGATTACTTGCCGTCGATACGGCTACTCCGGACCTCGCCTTCGACCGCCGTGGTGAGAGTTTTGATTTTCCGATTCATCGGACACTTCTCAAACACGGCGTTCTGATCGCCGAACAGATAGCCAATTTGGAAGCGCTGGCCGGCAAGCGGGCCTATTTCATGTTTCTTCCAGTGCCGATTCTTGGATGCGATGGCGCGCCGGCGCGGGTGCTCGCCGCGCAGATTCAGTGACCGTTCGGATTGAGCGTGACCGAGAATTTCAAAAACCCGATCCATGCACTGCGAACTGCTCCAATCCGGCCGATTGCGGCGCGATCGTTCGGAAACTCTCTCTCACGCCGTCTTCGCCCAGTTCGCGGTGGACTGTGATCATCGTGTTTGCTGTATGCTCGCGACAGAGATCCGCCATGTGCTCGAGTTCCTGCAAGGCAACCGGCAACGCAGCTTCCATCGACGGAGCGCCGTAGGTTTCGACGAAATGCCGTCGCCAATTGTTCGGTCAGGTCCATCCAGTTCGTGCGGTTCGATCTTTGTCACTGCAACGAAGGTGACACGCCCAAACGTCTCGACACCCAACCAGCCATTCGCAAATGCCTGCCGCGCCTTGCCGGTCAGTTGCTCTTCGGTCCAGTTTGAGAATTCAAAGCCGCCTGAAATGCACCATTCGCCGGTGCGGGCCGGTTGGGCAAACACATGCATGTCGCTTTCATCGACATGAATTGCGCGTGCTAGGTTCATTGGCCGCCCTCCAGCAATAATGTCAACGGCAGGAGTTCCGTCTCATCCCCTGTTCTCAGCAGCATTCCAAACCGCTCATCGACACCCAGAAAAACGCCACTGCGGCCAAGTTCTGCGGTTTCTTCACCAATATTATGCGCTAATCCACGCCACGCTTCGTGCAGTGGTTCCACACCTTCGCCTGCCCACCGGTTGATCCAGACCAGCGTGTGTTTTGTCCAGCTTTCCAGTAGCCGGGGTGGCTCGACTTCTGCACAGCCTTCCTCGAATAGTGTGGTTTGCTCGGGGTCGTTTCCTGGGGAATCCCCGGCAGGCAGCAGCGGGATCTCCATCCCCACAATCAGCCAATCCGGCTCCTCTTTCAGGTTCTTGTTTGATGCGGCCATTCTTAGTCGGCCGCACGCTGCTCCGTTAACGCGGATGCCGCCGCTCCATTCCAGATGAACGGCGACTTCCGGCGGCGCCAGCGCACCAAGTGCATTTTGAAATCCGACACCGCAGGCGGGCATCATTACAACGGCGTCCTCAAGCGGCACTTCCGGAGCGAAGACGATTGCCGCACGCAACCAATCCGCATCAATGCGATAAACTACGAGACCGGAATCGCAGCCAAGCGCGGCTCTGCCACAGGCGTTTTCGAACGGGTCAACGTTTGCCTCGACCTCCTGGCCACTCATCAGAGGTGGGAAAACAAGGCTGTTCATGAGATTTTGCCTTGAATGATTTTGCTGGCAATGTCCGAGAAAGTGGCGGCGGTCGCGCTTTCAGGCTTTGACGTAGCAATTGGCGTTCCGTCGTCTGATGCGGTGCGAATATCCATGAGCAAGGGAATTGATCCCAACAGCGGCACATCCAGTTTTTCCGCTTCGGCCATGACGCCTCCGTGCCCGAAAATGTGCTCTTCGTGACCGCATTTCGAACATATGTGGGTCGACATGTTCTCAATCAGGCCAAATATCGGAACATTCATCTGACGGAACATATCGATGCCCTTGCGAGCGTCGAGCAACGCTACGTCCTGCGGGGTCGACACGACGATAGCGCCATCGACCCGAACTGTTTGCGCTAGTGTCATCTGAACGTCGCCGGTGCCCGGCGGCAGATCAACCAGCAAGACATCAAGCGCTCCCCACTGCACCTTTGACAGCATCTGTTGCAGCGCGCCCATCAGCATCGGGCCGCGCCAAGCCAAGGCGTCGCCTTCCGCTGCAAGCAAACCGATCGACATCAAGGTAACCCCGTGGCCACGCAACGGGAGGATCATCTGCCCGTCTGGCGATGCCGGCCGGCCTGAAATACCTAGCATGCGAGGCTGTGAAGGGCCGTAAACATCTGCGTCCAACAGGCCGACGCGCTAGGCCATTGAGCGCCAGTGCGCATGCCAAATTCGCCGCCACAGTCGATTTGCCGACCCCGCCCTTGCCCGACGCAACCGCAATGATGCGATTGATGCCGGGTATTTTTTCTGGTCCGGCCGCCGCACCTTTACGATGGTTTTCATGCGTGTGCTCGTCGATGTTCGGACCGGCTGCAGCGGGTGGTGTATCGCTGTGCGCAGTCAATATGACTGCCACTTTTCGTCCTTCGGCCACGGCGCTAATGCGTTTTTCCGCTGCCGTTCGAACCGCTTCCATTTCCGCGGCATATGACGGATCAACGGAGAGCACCAATCGGATGCCTTCATCATCGATGACCAGAGTATCGATGATGTTCGCAGCAACGATATCGCTCCCCGATGCAGGATCAACGACTAGTTTAAGCGCCGAATGAATTGTCTCGCGGCTGAGGCTCACGTCACTCAGGTCCCTCGATTGATCCGTCAACGATGTGTTCCAGGCCAAGTTCTTCGATCGTCAGAACTACCTTCACCTCATAGCTTTTCCCACCGGTAACCTCAGCGCTTCTCATGGCATTCTCGATAGCTTGCTGTGATGTTACGCCGACCTGTTTGAGAAATTTTCGCATCGACATGTTGAATTCGTCACTCAAGGTTCTCTCCCTCCTTCAATTGAATCACGAGCATTGACCTTATCGTCCTGCGCAATTTACGTTTCATTGGTCCGGGATGGGGTGCAAACCGGGATCAAACGATGCGCAGATTGGCCATATTGGTAATTTCTGTAGGTGTTCTTGTTGGCATTGCAGTCGCGCAGGAGCGGGAATTCACGCTCAGCGCTCACCCCGATATTGTCGAGACGGGATTTCTCAAATACTTGCTGCCGCGCTTTTCGCTGAAAACCGGAATACGCATCAAAATTGTTGAATTTGGCGAACCCGCAGATGCGAGATTTTCTGCCGATAGGTCCGGGACGATTGCATTCAGTGGTGTGGAGCAAAACTGGTATCTTGGAATTGCCGCCTCGGAGCAGCAATCGCACGCCGAGCGGTTTGCCAAATGGCTGGCTTCCGATGTCGGACGCCGGACGATCGGTTCGTTCAAGCTTGATGGAGTTGCACCATTTTCGCCGCAGGCAAAGAAAGTGGCGGTGGTAAAAGTGGCCTCGACCGGTGGTGACGTGGCGGTTGGAGAGAAATTGTCTCTTCACCACTGTGGGCGCTGCCACGTCGTCAACGAAACGAACCGGATGAATGCCATCGGATCCACACCTTCCTTTTCGCTCTTGCGCAGCTTTGAAGATTGGGAAGCGCGTTTTCAGGCTTTCTACGCGCTTAATCCGCACCCCGCATTCACGCAGATTGAAGAAGTTACAGAGCCCTTTAGCAGCCAGCGGCCTTCGCCGATCGCGCCGTTGGAAATGACGCTTAAAGATCTCGAGGCGATCATGGCCTACGCTGCAACGATCTCTCCGGCCAATCTTGGTGCGCCAATCAAACATCAGTGATCCCGGCGTTTGGATAGGTAGTCTTCGGTGGTTCGCACCCGTGGCCGCTCACCGCCGGCAAAAGGGTTGTTCTCGGAATGAAACTGGGCGTTGACGCGGCAATCATCGCACATCTGGATGATCTTCACAGCGTCGGAATCCCCAAACATTGCGTGTTTGCCGGCCAGTTTTTCGGTAATCCGCATGACCGTGGATTTCACGCCAAACGGTTTTCCGCATTCTATACAGGCGAAGGGTTCTTCTTCGTGCAACACGCAGTGCGATAACGCCTCGTCAGCAAGATTGAGTTGCGGTTTCAAGGAAATAGCGGATTCCGGACAAGTGTTCTTACACAAGCCACATTGCAAGCACGCGCTCTCTTGAAAGCGCAGTTGCGGAGATTCCGTATTGTCGCCCAAGGCGCCGGACGGGCAGAGCGACACACAGGCAAGACAAAGTGTGCAAGTTTCAGTGTCGACAATAATTGCGCCATAGGGCGCGCTTTGAGGCAAGTCGATTGTGTCTGCTTCGGGCCTGATAGCCTTTGCGGCCAGGCGGGTTACCTGGCGCCGGGAACCCAGCGGCAGAACTGGCTTGGCCACCACATGTTTGAGCTCGGTCTGACCATAGAGATGATCCGCAAGGTGAACCGGATCGGCGATGTCCAGAAGATCGATAGTATCCGATCCACCAATGGCTGACACGATCGTCAGCTCACGCTCGATGGCCTCGCGATCGGTTTTCGGAGCCAGCAACACAGTTACCGATGCAAAACCGCAACCCAAAGCCGCCAGCATTTCAGCGTGTCCGAATGCGGCAAGCGCCGTAACTTCCAACGGGATCACGTCTGATGGCAGGCCACGATCGAATCGCGCGCAAAGTGAGATCATCTCGCGACCATGGTTTTCATCGTGAACCAGCAACCTTGGTGGCGATTTGGCAATTTTACGATAGGTTGATGCCAGCGTTTCGATGCGCTTGAACGTTTCCGCCGGCGCCGGTGTATCATATGAGATTGCGCCGGAGGGACAGATTGCCGAACAGGTACCGCAGCCTGCGCAAATCGCCGGATCGACAGCAACGAAGTCCCCGTTCGGAGTGATCGCACCTGTCGGACAATTGTCCAGGCATTTCGAGCACCCGGTTTTTTGCGCGCGTGAATGGGCACATAATTGCTCGTCCAGCTTTGCATGAAGCGGCTTTTCAAACGTGCCGGTCAGGTGTGAAGCATCCAAAACTGTCTTGGCGACCGCGTTGGCAGATCCGGGATCGGCGCGTAGATATCCGTCGCGTTTCTCGAAGGCAGGAAACAATGTTGCCCCACCCGACAGATCAACAATAATGTCGCATTGAGACTGCGCTCCGTCGCGGGTTTCGGTGCAGGTGGATGGATCCCGCCCGCCTGGCACCGGTTCAGCGAATTTGTCGATCGTGAGGTCAAAATCGCCGAGCGACCCTGACGCGATCCGCAGTTCGCCAAACACAATGTCAAACTGCCCGTCGACAGCACCAATTCCGCCTTCCTTGGCGGATTTCGGCGGCAAAAGGACCGTGACACTCAGGTGATTGCTCAGTTGTTTCGCGGCTTCCAAGGCAGCATCACTGGAGCCCAAGACAAGGCAAAGACCTTCCGAGACGATGTCGAACATCTTTTGCTGTTGAGCCGGTAGCTGCGCCTCGGCGATCAGCGCCGCCAATTTGGCAGTTTTCGGCGTCTTGTCTGCGGACCAACCCGCCCGGTCGCGAATGTCCAGAAACTCGGGTGGGTCGATTTCCAGTTCGGCGGCAAGGTCCTCGAACCGCCGGCGTTCCTGTTGACATGCGATAATCGCGTCACCCGAACGCATCGCTTCCGCGGCAATTTCGATTTCGCTGAGACACAACTCGGTGTGAACTTTGGAACACTTCATGCCGCAAGAGCCCGACAAGGCATCTGCGTCAATGTCTTGTGATCCCATACAGTCGCACAATACCAATTGTTTAGGCATCTTTTTTAATTTCACACTTCAATAGCGGGATTTGCCTGACCGAAAAGCGAACAGTGAAATTAGTCACGAAACTCTCCGGCAGTAAAGCTGCCGATTGGCACCAAATATCCGGTCAATCGAATGCTCGCTGCCAGTAGAAGAACGAATGCCCGCGAAAGTTCGGACGATTCGGCTGGTTTTCGGCGCGCAACTGCCCGCAAATATGTGATTTCAACATATGCTCGAAAAGCATCTTACACTTTAGTCGAATACAGCCTTCACAATTGCCGCAATCCGGCCGCTGAAGCTTGCAAATCGGGCAATATGTTGCATTCTGTTAGAGCACAAACATCCGTGCAGGCTTTGGGAGGAGCTTTGTCCGGTAAAATTGAAAGAATGCGGACTTTGCCGCTCGGTATCGTCGTGCGCCGGCTGCCGGGCGTTACGCGTTGGGCCAAATGGTCTTGGAAGGCGGTATCGGTCCTTCCCGGTGCAGGTCCTGCGGATTGGCAGGTGCTGCGAAAAGAGGGTGACGCCGTTGAATATCATGCGGCTACCGTCACTCTGGAATTGCACCGGACTGATACGGAAGCCTATTTAACAGGCTTGAGCGAAAAAATTCCGTCGATTTTCGTGATCCTGCGCCAGGAACCGGCCAATGGCGACGACATTGCTGTAGAAGTGCTGCTCGCGACCGCTTCTCCGTACGAGGCTCAGGATTACGCAGACAGCGGCGAGGACATCGTCGAGAAAGTCGCTATGCCTTCAGGTTTGATCGCCTGGATCAAGGAGTTCATCGACGAGCACCATGAACCGGAAGAGTTCGTAAAGCGCCGCCGCGACCGGGTTGCCGTTGAACTTGTCGAGGATGGTGTCGGTGACCCCCGAATTCCGCAACTGACCGACGTGTACCGGTCACCGAAATCCGCCAAGCTGGAGCGACTGCATTGACCTCCGCAACCGACTTTTGGAGCAGACGAAAAGCCGGTGTCCGGGCCGAGGAAGAGGCTGAGCTCGCCATCGCGGAATCTTCACAACGCGAAGCGGAATTGCAGCAACTTGAAACCAAAACAGACGGTGAAATTCTCGAAGAGCTCAATCTCCCTGATCCTGAAGAGCTTCAAATTGGCGATGACTTCAAAGCCTTTATGAGCAAGGCGGTGCCGGAGCGCATCAGGCGTCGGGCTCTTAGAAAGCTCTGGCTCAGCAATCCTGCTCTGGCCAATCTGGACGGCCTGATTGAATATGGCGAGGACTACACCGACAGCGCGACGGTCGTTGAAAACCTGCAGACTGCCTATCAGGTCGGCAAAGGCATGCTCAAACACATCGAGGCGCTCGCAAAATCGGACGATGAAGCTGAATCGCCCGCCGATACCGGCAATGACATTGAGCATGTTTCCGAAGACGTTGAGATTGCGCCGGAAATGGCTGCCACAGAATTGGAATTGTCATCGATAGAAACATCAGCGGAGGAGGTGAGTTTCCCGCTTGAGATGGACATGACGGATGACGCCAAACCAATTTCCACACGCCGGATGCGGTTTCATTTTTCGGGTGAGAATGAGCAACTGCAAGGTCACGAGGCAAAGGGTTAGTTGATGTCTGCAACCGCCGAAGCCGTATTGGGATTGGTCGCACCGGAAGACCGGATGCGCGCGGATCTGTACGACTATCTCGGCTTGATTTTGTCCCGTCCTCCCGAAGCCGGCCTGCTTCAGCAGACCGCCGAATTGACCGGTGATTCCAGCGAACTGGGCGAAGCGATCTCGGGACTGGCGCGTGTTGCGAATGTAACGAAACCGGTGGCGGCAGAACGTGAATTCAACACTTTGTTTGTCGGACTAAGCCGGGGTGAGTTGCTCCCCTACGCATCCTACTACCTGACAGGATTTTTAAACGAGAAGCCGCTGGCGCAATTGCGCGGCGAAATGACAGAACGCCAGATCGCCAGAGCTGAAAACGTATTCGAACCGGAGGACAATATTGCCTCACTGATGGAAATGATGGGCGGGCTGATTATGGGCCGCTTTGGCAATGTCGCGGAGTTGGAGGAGCAAAAGGCTTTCTTCGACAAGCATATCGGCCCATGGGCCGGGCATTTTTTCACGGATTTGGAATCGACCAAGAGCTCGGTATTCTATGCATCGGTCGGCGCTGTCGGCCGGCTGTTCATGGATATCGAGCAGGAGGCATTCCGGATGGGGGCCGGCTGAAACCGGTCATAACGGCGGAATTTCCGCCACAACAACGGGAGGAATTTTCCCATGCGTAAAAACGAGGAGGTCAAACGCAATGACCGCCGCGATTTTCTGAAACTGGCTGGCCTTTCTGCGCCGGCGGCTGCAGCAGCTGTTGCGGCAGGTGTTTCGGAAGCGGAAGCCAAGGCTGAGGAGGCTGGCGATCGCATGCAGGATACAGCGCACACGCGCGCCTATTTTGCATCGGCAAAGTTCTAGGAAAGAACCGAGCCAAACCGGCCAAGGTTGCGTGACGCCCGAACGCCGGAATGACAAAAACTCCAAGCGCCCAGACGATCAGGCGCAACAAAGGGAGAGAGGAAATGCTAAGGAAAAAGACCAACGGGGTTGCGAGACGCCCCCAGCGGGCCAGTATCCTGTCAAGTTTTGCAGACAAATCGGTTGACCGTCGCGCATTTTTGCGTGGTTCGGGACTGGCCGTTGGCGGTCTGGCGGCTATTGGCGCCACTGCCGGGTCGGTGACGAAGGCGAAGGCCCAAGGCAACGGCAATGACTCTGTTGAAACCGTCAAATCAGTTTGCACCCACTGCTCTGTAGGCTGCACGGTCATTGCTGAAGTTTCCAACGGGGTCTGGGTCGGCCAGGAACCGGGCTGGGACAGCCCGTTCAATCTCGGCGCGCATTGCGCAAAAGGCGCATCGGTACGCGAGCACGCCCACGGCGAACGCCGCCTGAAATATCCGATGAAAAAAGAAGGCGGCGAGTGGAAACGCGTCAGCTGGGAAGAGGCCATCAACGAGATCGGCGATGGCATGATGAAGATCCGCGACGAAAGCGGACCGGACAGTGTTTATTGGCTTGGATCTGCCAAACACAATAACGAACAGGCCTATCTGTTCAGAAAGTTCGCAGCCTACTGGGGCACGAACAATGTGGATCATCAGGCGCGCATCTGTCATTCAACGACGGTTGCCGGCGTAGCAAATACATGGGGCTACGGCGCCATGACAAACAGCTACAACGACATCCACAATTCCAAGGCAATCTTCATCATCGGCGGAAATCCTGCGGAGGCGCATCCTGTCTCCCTGCTGCACGTGCTGCGGGCAAAAGAGCAAAACAATGCGCCATTGATCGTGTGTGACCCGCGGTTCACGCGCACCGCAGCTCATGCGGATGAGTATGTGCGTTTCCGCCCGGGCACGGACGTTGCGCTGATCTGGGGTATTCTCTGGCACATTTTTGAGAATGACTGGGCAGACAACGAGTTCATTCGCACACGCGTGTGGGGCATGGACCAGATCAAGGCGGAAGTCGCTAAATGGACGCCCGAGGAAGTCGAGCGTGTCACCGGCACGCCCGGTTCGCAGCTTCGCCGCGTCGCCCGCACCATGGCCAACAACCGCCCCGGTACGGTGATCTGGTGCATGGGCGGAACCCAGCACACCAACGGCAACAACAACACACGTGCCTACTGTGTGTTGCAGTTGGCGCTTGGCAATATGGGAACCACCGGTGGCGGAACAAATATCTTCCGCGGCCACGACAACGTGCAGGGCGCAACCGATCTTGGCGTTCTCAGTCACACATTGCCTGGCTACTATGGACTTTCGAAAGGTTCATGGGCGCACTGGGCACGGGTTTGGGAAGAGGATCCGGATTGGCTGGCAGGCCAGTTCGACAAGATCACCGGCGCTGACGGCAAAGAGAAATCGCTCCAGAACCTGACGGGTATACCGGTCAGCCGCTGGATCGACGGTATTCTCGAGGATGCCGAAAACATTGACCAGCCCAACAATGTTCGGGCAATGGTTCTGTGGGGTCATGCACCTAACTCGCAGACCCGGATGAAGGAAATGAAGACGGCAATGGAGAAGCTCGACATGCTTGTCGTGATCGATCCATATCCGACCGTCTCGGCGGTTCTCCATGACAGGACCGATGGTGTCTATCTGCTGCCCGCGTGCACACAGTTTGAGACACGCGGTTCGGTGACTGCATCAAACCGCTCCTTCCAATGGCGCGACAAGGTCGTCGATCCGCTGTTTGAGAGCTTGCCGGATGAAGTCATCATGGCGAAGTTTGCCAACAAATTCGGATGGGCTGACCGTTTCTTCCGCAATATCGAGATGGAAGACGCGGAAACACCGAACGTCGAGAGCATTACCCGTGAATTTAACCGTGGGCTCTGGACAATCGGTTATACCGGCCAGTCACCGGAACGGCTGAAACTGCACATGGCTAATCAGCATACGTTTGACAGGACGACGCTGCAGGCCATCGGCGGTCCGGCGGATGGTGACTATTACGGCCTGCCTTGGCCTTGCTGGGGCACAGCCGAAATGGGTCATCCCGGAACACCAAATCTCTATGACATGTCAAAACCTGTCGCAGAGGGTGGCTTGTGTTTCCGTGCTCGCTTCGGTGTTGAGCGGGATGGCGACAATCTCCTTGCAGAGGGTGTCTTCAACCCGGGTTCGGAAATTCAGGATGGTTATCCGGAATTCACCATGCAGATGCTGATGGATCTGGGATGGGATGGAGACCTGACCGATGACGAGCGTGCCGCGATCGACGCGGTGGCTGGGCCGAAAACCAATTGGAAAACCGACCTCTCTGGCGGTATCCAGCGTGTAGCGATCAAGCATGGTTGTGCACCGTTCGGTAATGCCAAGGCTCGAGCCGTTGTGTGGACCTTCCCGGATCCGGTGCCGTTGCACCGCGAGCCGCTCTACACGCCTCGTCGCGATCTCGTGGCCGATTATCCGACCTATGAGGACCGCAAGTTCTATCGTCTGCCGACCATGTACGCCTCAATCCAGAAGCAGGACTTCTCAAAGGATTATCCAATGATCCTGACGTCCGGCCGCCTGGTTGAGTACGAGGGCGGTGGCGATGAATCGCGCTCCAATCCGTGGCTCGCTGAACTTCAGCAGGACATGTTTGTCGAAATCAATCCGCGCGATGCCAACAATCTCGGCATCCGCGACGGCGAACAGGTCTGGGTCGAAGGTGCCGAAGGCGCCAAGGTCAAGGTCATGGCTATGGTCACCGAGAGGGTCGGTTCGGGAGTTGCGTTTATGCCGTTCCACTTCGGCGGTCATTTTGAGGGCGCCGACTTAAGGGACAAATATCCCGAAGGGGCCGATCCTTACGTTCTGGGTGAATCGTCAAACACCGCGCAGACCTACGGTTATGACTCGGTCACCCAGATGCAGGAGACCAAGGCCACTCTCTGCAAGATCACTGCAGCATAAGGAGAAAAATAATGGCTAGAGCAAAATTCCTCTGCGACGCCGAACGCTGCATTGAATGCAACGCCTGCGTGACGGCATGTAAGAATGAGCATGAAGTGCCATGGGGTATCAATCGCCGCCGGGTGGTCACCATCAATGATGGCAGCCCTGGAGAGCGGTCGATCTCGGTGGCCTGCATGCATTGTTCCGATGCACCGTGCATGGCAGTTTGCCCCGTCGACTGCTTCTATCAGAACGACGATGGCGTGGTCCTGCACTCAAAGGACCTCTGCATTGGTTGCGGTTACTGCTTCTATGCGTGCCCGTTTGGAGCACCGCAGTTTCCGCAGGCGGGCAATTTCGGCTCGCGCGGCAAGATGGACAAATGTACCTTCTGCGCCGGCGGACCGGAAGAAAACCACAGCCAGGCAGAGTTCCAGAAATACGGACGTAACCGTATTGCTGAAGGCAAACTGCCGATTTGTGCTGAAATGTGCTCGACCAAGGCGCTGCTTGCCGGCGATGGCGATGTGGTTTCAGGCATCTACCGCGAGCGTGTTGTTGCTCGCGGGTTCGGTACTGGTGCCTGGGGCTGGGGCACGGCATATGGACAAAAGGGCGGCTGACGCTGCACTTTTGTTTTCATTGCCTTTCCCCGGGGCGATCGATTGATCGCCCCGGTCAAACTTACTTGAAACAATCCGGCTTGAACCGAGGTCCTGCCATGACGCGCGCGCTGATTGTCCTCCTGCTGTCAATTGCCCTTTCCGGCATGTTTGCACCGGTCAAGCCGCTGGCTCAGGAAAGCGATGACAGGGCGTCCACCGGTGGAGCCCAGACGCTGGAAGACATCATGGCCCGCCAGCGCGGGGAGAGGATCGACGACACGTTCAGACGTGAAGCGATTGGAGATGCGGACAGTGCGGCGGCAATTTCATCCCAGCTGGGAACGCTTGGCGGCGCTTCAGATCCGGAGCTTTGGCGGGCGCTCCGCTACGGCTCAGCCAACATCAACGCGTCCTCCGGTGGCGATGTCGGCGCGATATTGGTGCAAGATGGGGGCATGCGTTGGCTGAAGTTCCGGACCGGCCCAATGGCGGAATGGGGCGGATATTTGTTACTCGCCACGCTAGCGCTTCTTGCCCTGTTTTTCGTCATTCGCGGACGCATCCGCATTGACGGAGAGAAAACCGTGCGAACGATTACCCGTTTCAAGGCGATTGAGCGATTTGGCCATTGGTTGTTGGCAGGGTCGTTCATCCTGTTGGCCATTACCGGGCTTATTACATTGTTCGGCCGGATGGCGCTTATTCCGGTATTCGGCAAGGATGTTTTTTCAACCTTGGCGCTTGCGTCCAAATGGGTTCACAACAGTGTCGCATGGGCATTCATCCTCGGTCTGGTGATGGTGTTCGTCATGTGGGTGATCCACAATTTGCCCAGCAGGACCGATCTGACATGGATGGCAAAGGGCGGTGGCCTCTTTGTGAAGGGCGTTCATCCACCGGCAAAGAAATTCAATGCAGGTCAAAAACTGATATTCTGGTCGGTGATCATTCTTGGCGCATCAATTTCGGCGTCCGGCCTGTCATTGCTGTTCCCCTTCGAATTGCCGATGTTCGCGGTGACTTTCCAGAAGCTGGCGGCAGTCGGCATCACCAGCCTTCCCGGAATGGGTACGCTGCCAACTGAACTGACGCCGCACGAAGAGATGCAATATGCGCAACTTTGGCATGGTATCGTCGCTTTTGTGCTGATCGCGATAATTCTGGCCCATATTTATATCGGCTCAGTGGGCATGGAGGGTGCCTACGACGCGATGGGGTCTGGAGAGGTCGATCTGCAGTGGGCGAGGGAACATCACAGCCTTTGGGTTGAAGAGGTTATGAATGCAGAATCCAAAGCGCCCGATGGAGAGACTGTTCCCGCTGAGTAACCGAATTCGATCCCGTGGCTGAATTTCGAATATCTGCAATTGGCGCAATGGTCGCTGTGGCGCTCAACGTAGCCTTTTTACCATTCTCATCCACCGCTGGTGAGTTCTTCACGCTCAAGGGGCATGGCGGACCGGTGATGGATATTGCCGTGTCATCGGATGCCGGAATCATCGCAACAGCCAGCTTCGACAATTCAGTTGGCATCTGGAACGGCCACATGCCGGTATGGCTGGAAGCGCATGAGGCGGCGGTCAACTCGGTCGTTTTCATCGATGAACATCGACTTGCCTCTGCCGGAGATGATTATTCGGTCCGCATTTGGGACAGAACGTCAGGAAAGAGAAAATTGCTCGGGCGGCACAAGGCCAAAATAATGGCGCTTGCTGTGGCTTCGGATCAATCACTGTTGGCAACAGCAAGTTGGGACGGCACGATCGGGCTTTGGCCTCTTGACGATAGCGGGGACGTCTCATTCCTGAGCGGCCATAAATCCGGCGTCAATGATGTCGCATTTTCTGCCGACGGCGCTCTCCTTTATTCGGCGTCGACCGATGGGACTATCCGCACATGGGATGTGAGCGGACGCTCGGAAAAACGCCTAATGCTGCGGCACGGATTTGGCGTCAATGTCATGACACTCAATCACCGGCGCGGCTGGCTCGCCTATGGTGCGGTCGATGGCGTCACGCGTGTCATCGATTTGTCCACCGACAAGCAAATCGCCGATTTTACGCTTGAGCGGCGACCGATTCTTTCGATTTCCCAGACCGATTCAGGCGACAAGATAGCGGTCGGTGATGGTGATGGTTTCATCATGATAGTTGATACAGACCAGTGGAAAATCATTCATGATTTTCGCGCTGCATTGCGCGGTCCTATATGGGCCCTTGCATTTTCTCATGATGGCCAAAATATCCATGCTGGCGGCATTGAAAGCATCGTCTATTCCTGGCCGCTAGACCAAATCAAAGATCTAGGACCTATGGCCGACAGCAATCCGGTATTTCTCCGTGACCCCGCCAAAATGGAAAATGGCGAGCGGCAGTTTGCAAGAAAGTGTTCAATCTGTCACTCGCTCGAAGCCGAAGGCGGCCGCAGGGCCGGACCAACGCTTTACCGCCTGTTTGGCCGCAGGGCGGGCGCCCTGGACGGATACAATTTCTCCAAAACCTTGTCTGGATCTGATATCGTCTGGGGTGACGATACGATAGACAAACTGTTTGATCTGGGACCTGATCATTACATCCCTGGATCGAAAATGCCGATGCAGCGAATTGCAAGAAAACAAGATCGCGACGACCTGATCGACTACCTTCGTCAAGCCACGTCGCGCTGAAAGGAAACGAGATGAAACCCATGCTGATCGCATTTGCCGCCATCATCGTGATTGCGGTCGGGTCCGATCTGATACTCAATCAAATGGGGTTCTCCAGCGCCGATGTGAGCGCGAGTTCATCGGTGCGACTGGAGTAACGGCAAGGCTGGCTTTCGCTCCCTCGCACCAATCCAAACACCTCATCGCCCGGTGTCAGGTTTGAGCCCAGCTGAGAAGGTGTGTTTTCCGTACAATTCAGACGATGATTCTCGCCTGCGGTTTGCATTCCGTGCAGACGGGACTGTAAACAGGTATGAGGAATCTTCGGCGATATGGAGCACTTTTGAATGACGCCGTTTAACTTCAACACAACGCCCAGTGTTCGGTTTGGCAAAGGTGTTGCTGCCGATCTCGGAAACATTGCCGGACCTGTCCTCGGTGCAAAAATCCTGTTCGTCACCGACCCGGGAATAATGTCGTTGGGCCTTGCCGACAATGCAGTCGATTCGCTGAAAGAAGCCGGATTGACGATGGCAATCTTCTCTGAAGTCGAAGCCGATCCATCACTTGGCACTCTGCAAAAAGCCGTGGAACTCGCTGGTTCTCTTGGCGCCACCGGCGTCATCGGATTTGGTGGCGGGTCGTCCATGGATATCGCCAAACTCGTCGCACTGCTTGCAGGTTCGGGCGAAGATATCGATGAAGCGTGGGGGGTGGCTAATGCCAAGGGACCACGCCTGCCGCTGGTGTTGGTGCCCACAACCGCAGGGACCGGTTCCGAAGCGACGCCTGTTTCGATCATCACGGTAGGAGGTGAGGAAAAACGAGGTGTCTCGTCGCCAATTATCCTGCCTGATATTGCAATCCTGGATCCGGATTTGACGCTCGGTCTCCCGGCCGCAACTACTGCGGCAACCGGTGTGGATGCGATGGTTCATGCAATTGAGGCTTACGCATCAAAGAATGCGAACAATAATCCGGTATCAAGGATGCTGGCACGTCAGGCCCTGCAGCTTCTGGGAGCCAACATCGAGACCGCAGTGTTCAACGGCAGCGATGTCGAAGCCAGAGGAGCCATGCTGCTCGGCTCAATGCTGGCAGGACAGGCATTTGCCAATTCTCCGGTGGCGGCTGTTCATGCGCTGGCGTATCCAATCGGCGGTACATTCCATGTGCCGCATGGGCTGTCGAATGCGCTGGTGTTGCCGCATGTCTTGCGTTTCAACGCCCCAGACGCAGCGACGCTTTATGCCGAAATCGCAGCAGACGCGTTTCCGGGTCTGGCAAATGAAATCGGAACCCAGAGCCGGTGTGCAGGTTTCATTGAGGCGCTGGCCGATTTGTCCAAAAAGCTAGGCCTGCAAACAACTTTGCGGGAAGTGGGCATCAGTGAGAGTGACCTTCCGAAAATGGCTGCGGATTCCATGTTGCAGACGCGACTGCTGGTCAATAATCCGCGCGAAGTCACGGAGGCCGATGCATTGGCTATTTACAAGGCGGCGTTATGAGCGACCGGCCAAAGCCTTCCAGCCGCGGCGACTACAAGGTTTTTCGCACCATCTCCACGCGCTGGATGGACAATGACGTCTATGGCCACATGAACAATGTGGTGCACTATTCCCACTTCGACACCGCAGTGAATGGCTGGCTTATCGAACAGAATGTCCTCGACTTCACCAAGGGAGAACAGGTTGGCTTGGTGGTGGAAACGGGTTGCAGGTATTTTTCCGAGATGGCATTTCCCGATGTCATTACCGCCGCAATCAGGGTCGCCCGGCTAGGAAATTCCTCGGTTCGCTATGAAGTCGGATTATTTCGCAATGAAGAGGAAACCGCCTCCGCCGAGGGGCACTTCGTACACGTTTATGTTGATCGAAAATCACGGAAGGCAATGCCACTAAACGGCGAATTGCGGTCGGCGCTCGAAGGTTTGTTGAGCTAGAGCGTATCCGGCTTAAATGGGAGCGGTTTGATGGCAGGGATTTTTCGGATCAACCAGGAGAATACCGCAGCGCGATTGTCACATCGTGCGAGGATTTCGACGCAGTTGATACGGAAAAGACCGCCAAGCTTGATAAACACCAAGCCATTGGAATTCATGAACAATCCGCAACCGTTTCAACCCGGGCATATTTCGCTTTGTCGGCGTCAGCCGTGCGAAAATGCCTTCGATGGCGCCAAGCGGGCAAAGGCGTTGTCGCGATTACAAGTAACCTCAAACGCCTTAGGTACTTTGCGCTCTGGACTGCGTTGCAAAAGCCTAACGGTGCTCGCACCGCGTCGGCTTTCGCGTCTTGCCAGATCACAAATTACCTGCGTTCAAACGGTTCCATTTAAACCGGATACGCTCTAGTAGCAACGTGGGTTTTTTAGCCCTCTTGCTCGCGTAGCGTAAATATTCTGGCGAGCAGGTTTTTTGTCGACGCATCGTGACCGCTTGCTGTTTCACGCTGTTCAACAACGGGCAGCAAACCGGTCGCCAGTTCTTTTCCTAGTTCCACACCCCATTGGTCGAATGCATTGATGCCGTAAAGACAGGCCTCGACGAATACCCGGTGTTCATAAAGCGCGATCAGTTCTCCCAGCGTATATGGCGTGAGTTTCTTGTATAAGATCGTCATTGAGGGGCGATTGCCGGGAAATGTTTTGTGCGGCACCAGCTTGGCTGCTTGCTCACGTGTCATTCCCTGATCAGCCAATTGGGACGCGGCCTCGATCTCGGTGCGCCCGCGCATCAAAGCTTCGGATTGCGCAAGGCAATTGGCAATCAGCAGCCGATGCTGATGATCGAGGTGTGGTTCGTGTCCGTTGGCGGCAAGGAGAAACTCGACGGGGATGATGTCCGTACCCTGATGCAGCAGTTGAAAGAAAGCATGTTGCCCATTGGTTCCGGGTTCGCCCCATACCACCGGGCCTGATCGATGTTGCAGCGGTTTTCCGTCAAGGCCGACGCCCTTGCCATTGGACTCCATGTCCAACTGTTGAAGATAGGCCGGAAAGCGCGACAGCCGCTGGTCATAGGGTATGACAGCACGGCTGGTATGTCCCATTGTCTCGCGGTGCCAAAAACCGATCAAACCGAGGGCGACCGGCATGTTTTCTTCCAGCGGCGCAGTCGCAAAGTGCCGGTCCATTGCATGGCCTCCGGCAAGAAACTCGCGAAAGGCATCTGAACCGATAGCAATCATCACCGGCAATCCTATTGCCGACCAGATCGAATAGCGCCCGCCTACCCAATCCCAAAATCCGAACGTGCGCTCTTCATCGATGCCAAAAGCGCGAACTTTGTCCAACGCAGTCGATACTGCGGCGAAATGGTCTCCAACTGCCGCATCCCCCAGTCTGCCTGCCAGCCAGCTTCGTGCGGTCTGTGCATTGGTCATGGTTTCAATGGTGGTGAAGGTTTTGGACGCAACGATGAACAGCGTCGAAGCAGGATCGAGGTGATCCAGGACGTCGGCAATGTCAGCGCCATCGACGTTGGATACAAAATGGGTTTTCGGTCCGTCGTGATACGGTTCCAATGCGAGGCTTGCCATCGCCGGTCCAAGATCGGAGCCGCCAATACCGATATTGACGATATCGGTAAATTTCTTGCCGGAAACACCGGAGACGTATCCAGACCGGACTTTATTGGAGAATGCCGACATACTCTCCAGGACATCGGCGATATCCTGGTTAATCTGATTACCATCTGTGAAGATCGGAATATCCGGCGGCGCTCTCAATGCAGTGTGAAGGACGGCCCGGTTCTCGGTAGTATTGAGGTGCTCTCCTGAGAACATGGCGTCACGCCGGTTCTCCAGGCCGCAGTTTCGAGCGTGTTGATAGAGCGCATCCATGATTTGATCGGATACGGCGCATTTGGAGTAATCCAGCATCATATCGCCGTGCATCACGGAGTAGCGGTCGGCGCGGTTGCCGTCTGCTTCAAATGCTTCACGCATGTCCATGGGACTGCTGTGGCGCGAGACGGAACCAAGTTTTTTCAGTGAAGCTTCAATTTCATCACTCATCGGATATTCTGCTCAGAATTTTGGTAGACCGCGATTTCTGACAACAAACCCGGTTGAACGTCCGTCATTCGCCAAGATGCGAAGGTAAATGCAATTACCTGATATTCGCGTGACATGATTTTGACCGATGGGTGGTTATCACAAAAAGAAACTAATGTACCGCTATAGACCACGTCTTTGCCGGTTGAAATAAGTGTCAGATGAAATGTTTTTGAACATTTCGTTCCGTACAGCAAATCGTTCCAGCCTTCGAAGAAATCGTTTGTTCGCCGCGACTTGCGCGAAATGCTACCCGTTTGGGCAGCTTGTAACCTTGTATTTTGCAGTGCTTTTTGAAGCGGGATTACGCAAGACCTGCGACGTCGCAAAGACAATTTTTCGACCGGGACACTAGCAAATGGCGCGCGAAATCGTGGACAAACTGCCGGAGCAGAAGGGGAGTTCTGGTTTCCAGCCATCGGTGATCGGTGGGATCGATACTCGAGCCATGCTGGCTGAGTTGCTGCGTGATGTTGTTGAAAAACGTTATCCGGCAGCCGCTTCATTGTTCGAGAGCGAGGCGCCGCTGGTCAACCTTTCTGACGAAGATTGCAACTCGGCTTTGCAGGTTTTTGGCATCTGGTTTCATTTGTCCCGCATTGCAGCCGAGCATGGAGCCATGCGCCACCGGCGCGACATTGAATCAGCTAATGGTCCACAGGCCGTCAAAGGTGGCTTTTTTGATGTCCTGGCGGATTTGAAAGATGCCGGATGCTCAGTCAGTGAGATAAGAGAAACCATTGATCGGCTGGAGGTCGGGCCGACGATCACCGCACACCCAACTGAAGCAAAACGGGTTACGGTGCTTGAGATTCACCGCAGAATATATCGGCTGTTGGTCAAGCTTGAGACAGATCGATGGACGCCGCGCGAACGCCAGGCACTTGTTCGCGACCTTAGAATCGAAATTGAACTGCTGATCATGACAGGTGAACTGCGGATGGAAAGGCCCACCATCGAGCAGGAATACGCATGGGGCCTGCACTTCTTTGACGAAATTATCTTTGAGGCCACCGGACAAGTATATGAGCTTTTTGATCTGGCGCTCGCCGGGCAATATCCGGGGTTGGGAGCCGCCGCACCGGCATGCATTCGGTTTTCTTCCTGGATCGGCGGCGACAGGGATGGCAATCCGAACGTCACTGCCCAAGTCACTTCCGATGCCCTGACCGAAGCTCGCCGGTTGTGCCTGACTCACTATATTGGCCGACTGAATGGTCTCGCACAAAGACTTCCAGTCAGCGCAAATCTCACATCGGTTCCAAGTGAGTTTGTTGAGCGGCTTGGCAAGTTGCTGAGCGTCACCCATGGACAAAAGGAAATCGTCAAGCGCAACCCGCAGGAAGTGGTCAGGCAATATTTCGCGGTAATTTCGCAAAGACTTCAGGCCACGCTCAGCGCCGGAACAAACTCATCTGCCGCCTATTATTCACCAGAGCAACTGGTCGATGATATCAAGGCGCTGGAAAAAATGTTTGTCGATATCGGGGCAGGTGACATCACCAATGCCCAGATCTTGCCGCTGAGGCGCGAAGTTCAGACCTTTGGATTCAGAACATTTTCGCTGGACATTCGGCAGAATTCAACCGTTGTCAACCGCGTCCTGGCTGACATTTGGAGTGTGCGTGACGGCGGTGAGGAAGGGGTCCCAGTGCCGGGGACAGCCGCCTGGTCAGGCCGGATACGAAAAGAACTGAAAGCGCAAACGATCGGTGAGGAGCCAATCGATCTGTTTGATGCCTTTTCAGATGAAACCCGGGAATTGGTCAGGCTTTTCCGGGTGATCAGCGATGCCGGTCGCGGCCCAGATCCACAAGCGGTTGGGGCGTTCATTTTGTCGATGACGACATCGGCAGATGACATTCTGGCTGTCTATCTGGTTGCACGATATAGCGGCATGACAACATTTGACGACCATTACTCGATCCGAACCGTACAGGTCGTACCTCTTTTCGAAACCATCGACGATCTTCGCAATGCACCCGGCATCCTGAATTCGCTGTTCTCTGTCTCCATTGTCCGCAGAGCAATCAGGAAAAACAAAAACGTTCAGGAGGTGATGGTTGGATATTCAGATTCCAACAAGGATGGCGGCTTTTTCTGTTCCCGCTGGGAATTGGCCAAGGCGCAAAAACGGATCACGGACGCCGGAGCAAAAAACCATGTCGCAATCAGGTTCTTCCATGGCCGCGGCGGATCGGTGAGCCGCGGCGGTGGACCGACCGGACGCTCGATCGCAGCGCAACCTGCCAGAACCATCAGCGGGCAGATGCGGGTGACGGAGCAGGGTGAAGTTGTTTCCACCAAATACGCCAACAGGGGAACCGCGGTGCGGGAATTGGAGGTGCTGACCGCCGGCGTACTCGCACACACATTGAAATCGCCAAATGAGCCAGAGTTGCAGAGAAATCCAGAGTTCGAAGAAGCTCTCGAAGCCATGTCTGGTTTGTCACAAGCCGCTTATTCCAACCTGATCACAAAGCCCGGATTTGTCGACTATTTCCAGGAAGCCAGCCCGGTGGAAGAACTGTCCATGCTTAAGATCGGCTCCAGGCCCGCCAAGCGGTTTGGCGCATCAGAATTATCCGATTTGCGTGCAATTCCATGGGTGTTTGCCTGGAGTCAGAACCGGCACCTGATCACTGGATGGTATGGTGTTGGAGTTGCACTTGAGAGTTTTATGAATGTGCGCGGTGTAGACGGAGAGCTATTGTTGCAGCGCATGTTTGCCAATTCCCGCCATTTCAGGCTGGCAATGGACGAGGTGGAAAAGTCGCTTTGCCAGTCCGATATGACGATAGCCGAATGCTATGCTCAACTGGCTGAAGATCGACCCAAAGCCGAAATTGTTTACGGCATGATCGTTGAAGAACACGAACGAACCTCCCGTTTTGTCAGGTCGATCATAGGTGGCAGAAAATTGGGAGAGCGGTTTCGGCCGTTTTGTCAAAAATTGAACGCCAATCTGCCAATGATCAACCGGGTCAACCGCCTTCAGGTGGAACTGCTTCGCAAGGCGCGCAAGATACGGGCAGACGGTGGCTCGGCCCGCAAAACCGAAATCGCACTGCTTTTGTCGATGAACTGCATATCTGCCGGGCTTGGCTGGACCGGCTGAAGTTTGATCCTCAGGTGCCGGATCGTAGAAGGTCCGGTAACAGTTTGAGTGAACCTTTTCTCTTGCTTGTGCAACCAACCTCCAAATGTCGGATCGAGACGGAGGTAAGTCACAATGATCAATTGCAGACAATATTTTGGCACGAAAGCCAAACATATGGGCATTTCGGCAGTTGGAACCGCAATTGCATTACTGGTGTCACCGGCGGCCAGTGCAGCTTGTCAATTGCCTCCCAGGCACAGCGAAGCAGAAATGCAGGCCATGGATAAAACGGCCTGGCGGCAACAGGTTTTGTCGTCGCTTTCGTATGCCGCTTGCCACTTCAAGGAAGTTTCGACCGATGCCGAAAGATACCGTCCTGCAGGCGACGCCTCTTTTCTGGGTGATACCGTCAATACCTACAAACGCTCTTTGAAATTCGTTCAGCAGCGTAGATCAATTCCATTAGCAGATGAATTCCTCTCCCGTAATTTCAGGGAGAAAACGGCCGCCGCTTTTCGCGACGTTTATTTTTATGAGACTTTGGGAACCGACATCTGGATGGAAGATAACTGCCCGCATCAGAAAGCCGGGCGTTATTGCGTTCACGGCACGCGGCTGACGATGCTTGAAGCCAGCGGAAAGGACGGGCGCGCGGAAATGGCACGGATTGCGCGTGACGTGCGTCTGCCGGTGGTTGATCCGTGGTTTCTGATCGGGCCAGTCGACGTCGGGTTGGATGAGGAAAAGGAAGCAGAAAAGCGGGAATTGATGAATGAGCGCCGCGAGGCCATGGATGACTACAAACATTCAAAAACGCGAAGGGATAAGGCGCGGACTGCACTAGGGAGTGCAAAAGATGCTCGCGATGAACGCGTGGCCAAGCTCAATCGTGTTCCAACGGAACTGGCCAAAAGAATTTCCGCCCTGAAAACGTCGGGCAACCCGGATCCTGCAAAGGTCCGCGAGAATTCGAGCTGGAAACGTTTTGAGGACACACTCGACAAGAACGACCGCCGGCTCAAACAAATCGGCAAGTCGATTGATCATTTGCGTAAAACCTATCCGCCCAATGATCGCTTTGCTCAGGACCGGATCACGGCACTTGAGGTTGAGCGTGCAAAAATTGAAGCGGCTAGTTCCAGCCTGCTGGATCAGCAGCATCGCCTGTTTGCTCCAAAATTGTCAGGCGACCAGCAGGCTGAACTCAAGCGCTTGACGGATCGTTATGATATCGAGCGGGCTGACGCGGATCGGCGCATCGCCAGGGAAGACCGCCGCGTCGCCGAAGCGCAACGCCGGGCCGACGATGCCGATCGGCAGTTTCAAGCCGCTGAAGCCAAATGGATGGCGATTGATCGCAAGCTGAAGAATTGGAAGGATTCGCACATCGCACCAGTCAAAAGCATCACGTCGGAAGACGCTGAAATCAGGCTCGTCACGAGCGACATTGAAAAGATTCTTGCCAGCCTCAATGAGCAAATCAAAAACCTTGAATCAGGACAAAAAAGGCTGGTTGTGTCGCGGAACGATGCAAGAAACAGGATGTTGAAGGCTGCCAAACTGGTTGATGAAAAAGCCGATGATGCAACGGTCGCTCACATCGCCTCACTGCTAGCACAAAGCGGCATCGACATAGCGTTTGCCGCCGATGATCTGAGAAAGGCATCCGCCGCTGGTCCGGCAGGCTTGTTGATTGAAGCAACCCGGCAGATTGTGTTCAACGTGACCATGCCACCCTCTTTCGTGGAAGCTGATCGCGATTGGGTGAATAAAACTCGAAAGAATTCTAACAAGCAGCCCAAAAAGGACCCGTCATGGTTCGAGCAATATGATGTGAGTGGAAAGATTTATGATCAAAGCCTGAAGCAGTCGGCATCTGAACCATTGAAAGTTTTGCTGAAGGCGCTTGAGGCTTCCACTATTGAGTCCGCGTTGAGGGATCCTGCAGGGCAGTATCAGCAGGTTCAAGCCGTTTTGAAGAATCGCGGCATGTCCGAGGCCGGTGAGTTGGTTGAGTTCCTTGCAAAGAAGCAGGGCGCCTGGGACAAGGCCGCTGATGATTTGGCCAAGATGTCGCTGAAAAAAGGCGCTGGCGAGTTTTTGAAGCGTGCAACTCGAGAGTTTGCAAAGGGAATAGCCAAATCGGCCGCAAAGAAAGGCATGAAATCGGTCCTGTCGGCGTTGATTGAGAAGCAGCAATTTGCCGAATTCCTGCAGGCACAAAACGAGCTTGCTTTGGCGACGGGAAATTTCAAACAATTGTCCGGTCGATATTGGGCCAATGAAGATTTGCTGGAGCTTCTTCGAGCGCTTCGTGACCCAATCAGGGCAGGATACAACCCCGCGGAAGGGACATTGGAACTGCGCAATGAGCCATTTTATACCGATGAGGGCTACGAGTTCGAGATCGAATTTGGCGAGGAAGTCGAAGATTCAGATATTGACGTCAAGGTCACGCTGAACGGCATTCAGTTGATTCGCGCCGGAAGCTTTTCAGTCTGGAAACTACCTCCAAACTCTGAAGCGTTGTTTACTCACAATATGCCGGAGAAACTTGGGATGCGGATAGAGTTCCGCTGACAAGTGGAACTCTTCGAATGTTGTCAAATATCGGCACGGACGAAAAAATACCCCCGGAGCACGTTGCACCGGGGGGTTAGTTTGGGAGGAAAGGTCAGCCTTAGAACAGGCCTTCAATCAGACCTTCTTCATTAAGATAGATTTTCTCCGACGATGGCACTTTGGGCAGCCCTGGCATGGTCATGATCTGGCCTGTGATAACGACAATGAAGCCGGCACCGGCAGACAATCTGACTTCGCGAACGGGAACGGTGTGTCCGATCGGGGCGCCACGCAGATTGGGGTCGGTGGAAAAAGAATACTGCGTCTTGGCCATGCAAACTGGCAGATTGCCGTAGCCCTGTTCTTCCCACTGCCGCAACTGGTCGCGGACTGACTTGTCGGCAATGACCTCTTCAGCGCGATAGACGCGTTTGGCGACCGTTTCAATCTTTTCGAACAGCGACATGTCATCGGCATAAAGCGGCGCGAATTGTGACTGCCCGCTGTCAGCGATTTCCGCGATCCTTGTGGCAAGCTCTTCAGTGCCCTTGGAGCCTTCTGCCCAATGTTTGCACAGGATTGCCTCTGAGCCCTGTGAGGCGACGAATTCCTTTACCGCCTGAATTTCAGCATCCGTGTCGGAAATGAAATGGTTTATTGCAACAACAGCCGGGACGCCGAACTGTTTTACGTTCTCAATGTGGCGGCCGAGGTTTGCGCAGCCTTTCTCAACGGCCTCGACATTCTCTGCACCCAGGTCCTCTTTCTTGACGCCGCCGTTCATTTTCATCGCACGGACAGTAGCCACGATTACGCAAGCCGCCGGTTTCAGATCCGCTTTACGGCATTTGATGTTGAAGAACTTTTCAGCTCCCAAATCGGCGCCAAAGCCGGCTTCGGTCACAACATAATCGGCTATCTTCAGCGCCGTTGTTGTCGCAACCACCGAGTTGCAGCCATGCGCGATATTGGCGAACGGACCTCCATGCACAAACGCCGGATTGTTCTCCAATGTCTGGACCAGATTTGGCTGCATGGCGTCTTTCAACAGCACGGTCATTGCGCCGTCAGCTTTGATGTCCCGGCAATAGACCGGGCTTTTGTCGCGGCGGTAACCGATGATGATGTCCCCAAGGCGTTTTTCCAGGTCTTTCAGGTCGGTCGCCAGGCAAAGGATGGCCATGACTTCGGAAGCAACCGTGATGTCGAATCCCGCTTCGCGCGGAAAGCCGTTGGCCACACCGCCGAGCGAACAGACGATTTCCCGCAAAGCGCGGTCATTCATGTCCATAACCCGGCGCCACGCGACGCGGCGCTGATCGATCTCCTGGGCATTGCCCCAGTAGATGTGATTGTCGATCATCGCAGACAACAGATTGTGCGCTGATGTAATGGCATGAAAATCACCGGTGAAATGCAGGTTCATGTCCTCCATCGGCACCACTTGTGCGTATCCGCCACCCGCTGCGCCACCCTTGACGCCAAAACATGGGCCAAGCGACGCTTCGCGAATACAGATTGCTGCCTTCTTTCCGATTGCATTCAATCCGTCGCCCAGGCCAACCGTGGTGGTCGTCTTGCCTTCACCTGCGGGTGTCGGGTTGATCGCGGTGACCAGAATCAGCTTTCCATCGTCATTTGCCTGTACCGACTGAATGAACTCTGCCGATATTTTTGCCTTGTCGTGGCCATAGGGGAGCAGGTGATCGCTATCGATCCCCAGTTTCGCTCCAATCTCCTGAATTGGCTGTTTTTTTGCAGCCCTTGCTATCTCAATGTCGGACTTGACCTCGCCCATATTTCCTCTCCAGATCACGGTTGTCAGGGTGTGACACGATTGTTCTGTATTTCGTTTCAACGCTGCCGTATAAGCGACGCCGCGACGGCGGATTTCGAACTCCACCGGGTTCGCATTTCCCTTAACATGTTTCATTGCAGAAAAAAATATTTCTTGTTATGAAAATTTTGACCTATCCAGAATTTCGGTGAGGAGACAGGTTTTGGCGCAGTTAATGGATGGAAAGGCGCTGGCTGCGGAAGTGGTCGAAAGCGTTAAAGGCTTTGCTGCAGAGTTGCTTGACAAAGCCGGCATCAAGCCAGGATTGGCGGTGGTTATTGTCGGCGAAGATCCTGCAAGCCAGGTCTACGTTTCTTCCAAGGGCAAAAAGGCAAAGGAATGCGGGTTCCACTCGGTCCAGTATGCCTTGCCGGCAAGCACCAGCGAAGATGCGTTGATCGCCGTGATCGACAAACTCAACGCAGATGAAGAAATCCATGGAATTCTGGTTCAGCTTCCCCTGCCGGATCACATCGACGAAGGCAGAATCATTCAGACGATCAAGGTCGAAAAGGATGTTGACGGCTTTCACCTCAACAATGTCGGACGTCTTGGAACGGGTGAGTTGGATGGCGCGCTCATTCCCTGCACACCGGCTGGTTCCATGCTCCTAATCGAGCGGGTTCGCGGCCGCGACTTGTCCGGCTTGAGCGCAGTGGTTGTAGGCCGGTCAAACATTGTCGGAAAACCGATGGCCAACCTGTTGCTGCAGGCAAATGCGACGGTGACGATCGCCCATTCGCGCACAAAGGATCTGCCGGGTCTGTGCAGGACCGCAGATATCCTGATCGCGGCCGTCGGAAGGCCGGAGATGATCAGGGGCGACTGGGTGAAGCCGGGTGCTACCGTCGTTGATGTCGGTATCAACCGTGTGCCAGCTCCCGAAAAGGGTGAGGGAAAAACCAAACTTGTGGGTGATGTCGATTTTGCCGATGCTGAGGTAAACGCTGGCGCAATTACGCCAGTTCCCGGCGGTGTCGGTCCAATGACCATTGCCATGTTGATGGCAAATGCAGTGACGGCCGCTTACAGAACAGCCGGTTTGGAAGCGCCACGCCTTTGAATTCCGGTGAAATCCTGACAGGATTGGACCCATGAACAAACATGTCGGCAGTGGCCGTTCGCTAAGGCCCGGCCGGAAAAAGAGCGACAAAACGCCCAAAGGCCGCCAAATCGACGAAGGTGCGCTCGCCGAGGTTCGAGCGCTGCTCGGAGACCAGCCTCGGCGGCGTGACCTGATGATCGAATTCTTGCATTTGATCCAGGACGAATATCGTTGCCTGTCGGCGGCACATATCACGGCGCTTGCCGCAGAAATGAAACTGGCGCAGGCGGAGGTCTACGAAGTTGCTTCGTTCTATGACCATTTTGACGTGGTCAGGGAAGGAGAGGCAGTACCGCCACCTTTGACGATCAGGGTTTGCGATTCGATCTCCTGCATGATGGCCGGCTCGAACGAGTTGATCCGCAATTTGGAGGCCGGCGCCGATCCGGCAGAAATTCGGGTGCTGCACGCGCCATGCATGGGGCGTTGCGATACTGCGCCGGCGGCACGCATCGGTGACAGGGAAGTCGATCACGCAGATGCGGACAAACTGCTTGCAATGGCGCCGAACGGTGAAACAGATGTTTTAAAACCCGACTACACCGGTCTCGACGCCTATCGAGCGCAGGGTGGGTACGCCCTGACCGGCCGGGTGAGGGCAGGCGAGGTTTCTGCTGACGATCTGATCCAGACATTGTCCGATGCTGGTCTGCGTGGTTTGGGTGGCGCCGGCTTTCCGGCGGGCACCAAGTGGAAATTTGTGCGCTCGTATGCCGGTCCGCGCCTGATGACCGTAAACGGCGACGAAGGCGAGCCTGGCACCTTCAAGGATCGTTGGTATCTGGAGCGTGACCCGCACCGTGCACTCGAAGGCGCGATCATCGCAGCCCATGCGGTCGAGGCGGAACGCATCTATTTCTACATGCGCGACGAATACCCGGCGGTGCTGGAAATTCTGCGCGTCGAGATTGCCGCGCTGGAATCAGCCGGCCTCATTGAAGATGGATTTATCGAACTTCGCCGGGGAGCCGGTGCATATATCTGTGGCGAAGAATCCGCGATGATCGAGTCGATCGAGGGAAAACGCGGATTGCCGCGCCATCGTCCACCTTACATTGCCGAGGTCGGTTTGTTCGGGCAGCCAACGCTAAACCACAATGTAGAAACGCTCTGGTGGATCAGGGATATCGTGGAAAAAGGCCCGAAGTGGTTTGCCAATCAGGGCAGGGACGGCCATCCGGGCATTCGTTCGTGGTCGGTCTCCGGAAGGGTGAAAAACCCCGGCGTAAAACTTGCCCCAGCCGGCGTGACTGTTCGCGAACTGATCGATGATCATTGCGGCGGCATGGCTGACGGGCATACATTCAAGGCATACCTGCCAGGTGGTGCTTCGGGCGGCATCTTGCCGGCTTCGATGGATGACATCCCACTCGATTTTGGCGGTAAACTGGCTGAAGTTGATGCCTTTGTCGGCAGTCACGCAGTGGTCGTGTTGTCCGACAGGGATTCGATCAGGGACGCCGCGCTGAACCTGCTAGAGTTTTTCTCGCACGAAAGCTGTGGCCAGTGCACGCCTTGCCGGGGCGGCACCGAGAAGATGGTGCAGTTGTTGAAGAGTGACGGAAAGATCGATGAGAACGCGCTCCGCGATCTGGAAGCGGTCATGCGTGATGCGTCGATATGTGGCTTGGGCCAGGCGGCGCCCAATCCGGTGAACCACCTTCTGACCTATTTCAGGGATGATCTGTGATGACCGACAAAATCAAATTCATCCTCGACGGCAAGGAAGTTTCCGCTTCAAATGGCGAGACGATCTGGGATGTGGCCAAGCGCGAGGGAAACACGCTGCCGCATCTGTGCCATGTCGACAAACCGGGCTACCGCACCGATGGCAACTGCCGCGCCTGTGTCGTTGAAGTCGAGGGTGAGCGCACACTTGCCGCATCCTGCATCCGCAAGCCGACAGAAGGCATGAAGGTGAAAACCGGCGGCGAACGCTCTGAAAAAGCGCGGCAGATGGTTTTTGAACTGCTGGCAGCCGACATGCCGGCAAAAGACGATGGCCCGGACAACCAGTCCCAGTTCTGGGAATGGGCGGGCAGAATGGGGGTGACCGGTTCAGAGCGTCTGCCGTCGAAATTTTCCGATGCACATCCCGGCGAGCACGATGTCTCGAATCCGGCGATTGCCGTCAATCTTGATGCCTGCATCGCTTGCGGGGCTTGCGTGCGGGCATGCCGCGAAGTCCAGGTTAATGACGTCATTGGTATGGGTGGCCGTGGCCACTATTCCGCACCGGTTTTCGACATTCACGACCCCATGGGACTTTCCACCTGCGTTACCTGCGGAGAATGCGTTCAGGCCTGTCCCACCGGCGCACTCTACGAAAAATCACTGATGGACACCGACGGCAAAAAGCGGGTCGTGCAGGATTTTGACCGAGCAGTGGATAGTGTCTGCCCGTTCTGTGGCGTTGGCTGCCAGACGACCGTCTACGTCAAGGATGACAAAATCGTTCAGGTCGATGGCCGTGAGGGACCGGCAAATGAAAATCGGCTCTGCGTGAAAGGCCGTTTCGGTTTTGACTACGTCCATTCCCCTGAGCGCCTGACCAAACCGCTCATCCGCCGTGAAGATGCTCCGAAGGAGGCGGATATCGACCTGACCGGCGTCGATCCAATGACTGTGTTCCGCGAGGCAACGTGGGAAGAAGCTCTGGAAAAGGCCGCTGGCGGTCTGAAGACAATACTTGACCGTGATGGCAGCCCTGCCATGGCAGGATTCGGGTCGGCGAAAGGTTCCAATGAGGAAGCTTATCTGTTCCAGAAACTGGTTCGCCAGGGATTTGGCACCAACAATGTCGACCACTGCACCCGGCTTTGCCACGCTTCGTCTGTTGCAGCATTGCTGGAAGGTGTCGGTTCCGGTGCAGTTTCGGCTCCGTTTACCGATGCGATGCACGCCGATTGTGTCATCGTTATCGGCGCTCGCCCGGGCCAAAATCATCCCGTCGCTGCCACTTATTTCAAGCAGGCGGCGAAACGCGGAACAAAACTGATCATCATGGACCCGCGGGGGCAGGGGCTGATGCGGCATGCCGATCACGCGCTGCAGTTCAAGCCGGGCACAGATGTGGCGATGCTGAATGCAATAATTCACGTCATCATCGAGGAAAATCTTTACGATCGGCAATATGTGCAGGCAAACGTTTCCGGTTTCGAGGCCCTGAAGGAAAAAGTGAAGGACTTTTCACCGGAAGCGATGGCCGAAGTTTGCGGAATTGACGCTGATGTCTTGCGCGACGTGGCCCGTACTTACGCCACGTCCGAGCGCTCGATCATTTTCTGGGGAATGGGCGTTTCCCAACATACGCACGGAACCGACAATGCCCGTTGTCTGATCGCGATGTCGCTGATTACTGGACAGGTCGGACGTCAGGGAACCGGCCTGCACCCGCTGCGTGGCCAAAATAATGTTCAGGGCGCATCTGATGCGGGTTTGATCCCGATGTTTTACCCCGACTACAAGCCCGTTGGAGCTGAAGACATCCGTTCAAAATATGAGGATGTGTGGGGCAGGGCGCTCGATCCGCAACGTGGGTTGACGGTGGTCGAGATCGTCGACGCCATTCACGAAGGCACGGTCAAGGCCATGTATGTAATGGGCGAGAATCCTGCCATGTCCGATCCGGATCAGTTGCATGCCCGCGGAGCACTCGCAAAACTGGACCAACTGGTGGTTCAGGATATCTTTCTTACCGAGACCGCCTGGCACGCCGATGTCGTGCTGCCGGCTTCCGCGCATGCGGAGAAACTCGGCACATTCACCAATACCAACCGGCAGGTACAGGTTGGTCGCCCGGCAATTCCAACGCCCGGCGAGGCAAGGCAGGACTGGGAACTGATCGTCGAGATCGCCAACCGGCTGGGCCTTGATTGGTCCTATGGCGGCATCAACGAGGTCTATGATGAGATGGCGTCGCTGATGCCCTCACTTGGCGGGATTACCTGGTCGAAGTTGACCGGAGAAGAATCCGTGACTTACCCGCTGAACAAGGAAACCGGACTTTCCGAGTGGGTGATTTTCGGTGAAGGCTTCCCGACAAATGACGGCAAGGGCAAGATCGTGGCCGCCGATCTGCTTCCACCCGACGAAGTGCCTGATGATGAATTCCCGATGGTCCTGACAACCGGCCGCTTGCTCGAGCACTGGCATACCGGCGCCATGACCAGGCGTTCCGATGTCCTCGATGAGTTGGAGCCGGAAGGCATTGCGGCGATGAACCCGCACGAGATTGCCAGGCAGGGTTTTGTTGCTGGCCAAATGATTTCGGTTGCCACAAGGCGGGGGACAATCGAGGCCCGTTTGCGTGCAGACCGCGAAGTCGCTGACGGGATGGTTTTTGTACCCTTCTGCTTCAATGAAGCGCCCGCTAACCGGCTGACAAACCCTCAGTTGGACCCGTTCGGAAAAATCCCCGAGTTCAAATTCTGCGCGGCCCGGGTTGGAGCGGCAGACGACCGGATGGAAGCGGCCGAGTAAGGTTTGGTTACCGCTGGTTCGGCATTGGTAACCCTGCGTTGACCATATGTGCGCCCAATTCGGGGCATGAGAGCCATATTAAGTATTCATAATACGCGGCCTGATAGCGTTCCTGCATCTAATGCAGGGGAATGTCATGCTGAATAAAACGCGCTACTTCAAAACCACTCCTGAAATTCTGGAGTCAAACAAGCCGGATGGCGGATACCGCCTGATAACCCGCTCCGATATGGACGGTTTGGTTTGTGCTGTTTTGTTGAAGGAACTCGATCTGGTCGGCGAGATTGATTTCGTCCATCCAAAGGATATGCAGGATGGCAAAATTGAAGTGTCGGTTCACGACATTTCGACCAATTTGCCGTACGTGCCGGGCATCTTTACCGCGTTCGACCATCATGATTCCGAAAGCAAGCGCCTGGGTGCGGGATACTCCAACCACGTCATCGATCCAAACGCGCCTTCTGCGGCACGTGTGGTTTACGACTATTTCGGCGGCCGCCAACGCTTTCCTACCATCCCTTGCGAGATGATGGCGGCGGTCGATAAGGCCGACGCTGCGCAATTTACCCGCGAAGACGTTCTGAACCCGCAAGGCTGGGAGCTTTTATCGTTTCTGATGGACGCGCGCACAGGGCTGGGCCGTTTTCGTGAATTCCGGATTTCGAACTATCAGTTGATGATGGATTTGATCGAGTTCTGTCGTAGTGAACTGGACATCGACCGATTGCTCGAAATGTCGGATGTCAAAGAACGTGTAGATCTGTATTTCGAACACAAAGACAAATTTGCCGAACAGATCAAGCGCTGCACAAAGATGCACGGCCCCTTGGCTGTTCTGGACTTGCGCGACGAAGAAGTGATTTACCCTGGTAATCGCTTCATGATCTACGCGCTATTCCCACAATCAAGCATTTCGTGTCATGTCATGTGGGGCAAGGCAAAACAGAATACCGTCTTTGCATTTGGCAAATCGATTTTCGACAGGTCCAATCCGGTCCACATTGGTGAACTGATGCTACAATATGGTGGTGGCGGCCACGCAGCAGCCGGAACTTGCCAAGTTGAATCAGATCTTGCTGATGAAACACTTAGCGAACTGATCGAAGCAGTGCGCGTTGGCTCTCGGCACAAACTGTCGGCCTAATCACCCTCATCGATTCTTGAATTTCACGACGGTCGGCTCCAGCCGGCCGTTTTTTGCTGTCGCAATCGTCTGCACGGCTGACGGAATCCGCGCATTTGACCGTGAGTCGATTATGCGACAAGGCGGAACAGGCGTACCATGGTGCCTGACGGCCTCGATTGAGTGGATATATTCATGACAATCAAGTTTCTTTCACTATAATAAAGAAATGGAAGAAATCGCCAAGCCACGGCTGGTCATTATCGACAAGAACCCGCTGGTTATTTCAGCGCTGCGGGAAAGGATCGAACGCGAGCAGAAATTTGAACTTGTGCTGACACTGACCACAGGAACTGCGTTTCTTGAAGCGGTTGGCGGTCTGGAGTTCGACGTCGCCATATTGGGTTGGAACCTGCCGGACATGTCCGGTGGCGATGTGCTTGCCGACCTTCGGCGGCAGAAAATATCCACCAAAGTTGTTGTCTTTTCTGGTGATAATGATGTGAGCCTGCTGAAGCAGACCATCCGTCTTGGCGCCATGGGTTATTGCTGGCAAGGGGATGATCCCGATATCCTTTTTGAAACGATATCAGCTGTATCCCGGGGCCGGTTGAGCTTTCCCTATATCGATGTGACAAAGGTTGAGGATACGCCGCTTTCGCGCCTGACCAACCGGGAAAAAGAGTTGCTGAAAGCACTCGCTGACGGTTGGACCAACGGCCAGATCGCGGCGAGGATCGGCATTTCCGAGAATACGGTGAAGTACCATCTGAAAAATCTCTACGAGAAACTCGAAGTCTCCAATCGAGCCATGGCGGTGGGGTTGTATTTCACAGAAACCCGACGATACGGATCTTAGCAAGAACCTGTCAGGCCCCCATCAAAGTGAGTTGTTTGGGTCGGGATCGTGGCCATACAGCCAATCAAAATCGCGCATCAGGCTCGCCCCCGAGCGAACACGCAGCACCAGATTTCGAGCGGTCGCAATCGGACCCGAGGCGTGCCAGGCAAAATGATTGAACCTGCCGCGTGCCACCACCCTCCGCAAGCGTGGCTTACGCTTGTGCTCATATCTTTGCAGGGCGGCGGGGATGTCATCGCTTGAATTATCAACGCATCGCGCCAGCTCATCAGCGTCCTCGATAGCCATCGCTGCACCCTGGGCGGCAAAAGGCGTCATGGCGTGTGCCGCATCACCGACCATTGCTAAGCCGTCGCTGACAGACCAGACGTCTTTCCAATCGACTTCATGCAATGGCCAAGCTGTCCAGTCAGTGGCAACATCTGCAACGGCGCCAAGACCGGCATTTTCCAGAGCGGTTTGCAACACCAGAACATCGGCATCGATCATCCAGCGTTTTGCAATTTCGCCGGATTTCATGACGGCAACCAGATTAACCAGCCGCCCACCTCGGACCGGATATGCGACCAAATGCAGGTCTGGGCTCAGATAGGTTGTCACACAACCGAAGCTTGCTTCACCAAGTACCCTTTGCGCCATTCCGGCATCGATCAACGTGCGCCAGGCGATGGACCCCGAATATTGGCTAGAGTGTTGCTGGCGGATTTCGGCTCGCAGGTTTGACCACACCCCGTCGGCAGCAACTACCAACAATCCCGGTCTGCTCCGAACACCATTGGTGACGAGTATCGGGCCGTCATCCAGGCGCGTGAAATTCGTGGCTGCAGCACCCAGGTCAATCAAGACGTTGCTTTTCTCGCGCACGGCATCAAGCAGGACCGTATGCAAATCCGCCCGATGAACGACCAGATAAGGAGCATTCCAACGCTTTTGAGCCCACAATCCCAGCGGCATGGCTCCCAACTGCGTGCCGCTTCGAGCATCAACCAATCGGACCGAACCCGGCTCCGCTGCAACGGACATCAATCGGTCAAGTACTCCAAGCCGCCGCAAAATTCGCGAAGCATTGGGCGAAATCTGAATGCCCGCACCGAATTCTTCAAACTGGTAGGAGCGTTCGAATAGCTGAACGTCGTAGCCGCGATTTGAGAACGCCAGCGCTGTAGTCAGCCCCGCTATCCCGGCTCCGGCAATCAGGATTGGTTTGTCACCTGCGGGCACAGAATTATCCGCCGGCGATCATTGGACGTTCACGCTGCCGCAGGTTCGAATGCGCAGCCTTCAGGCTTTGTTTCCGTCGCACCCAGCGATGCCGCGTGGACAAACAGCGTCGAACAATAAGGACAGACTTTTTCGCTTTCAGCCCCCATGTCCAGATAAACATGCGGATGGTCGTAGGGAGGATTGGCGCCAATACACATGAATTCCTTGACCCCAATCTCGATCTTCGCATGTCCGTCGCTGTTGTGAAAATGAGGTACTGCGTGGCCCGCCATTCCGGCCTCCTGTCTGCCGAATTCCGTTTTGACCTGTGTCACACAATGCCTTTGGCTCAATTGTCCGGTCATTGCAAGATCGTCTCGCCGATCAATCTGTCACAGATCAATGTGAAAGTTACGATTTGCAGCTAAAATGTTACCTGCAGCTAATGGGGTGCGTATATTGTGCACCTGCATAATCGGGCAGAAACAGTGATGAACGAAATTGCACCTGTTCCAAATGAGTTTTCCGCTGCACCTGCGGTTGACAAGCTTTCACTGGCCAAGAGTCCCGAGAGATTCATCAATCGCGAGTTCTCTTGGCTGCAGTTCAACCGGCGCGTCCTGGAGGAATGCCGGAACAAGAACCACCCGCTGCTGGAACGTCTGCGGTTCTTGTCGATTTCCGCGGCTAATCTTGATGAATTTTTCATGGTGCGCGTCGCCGGCCTCGAGGGGCAGGTTCGCGAAGGAATCACACTGAAGTCTCCGGATGGCAGAACGCCCGAGCAACAGCTGAACCAGGTCTTGCTGGAAATCGATCAGTTGCAAAAAGATCAGCAGCTGAGCCTGAACGAACTGCTTTTACTGCTGGAGGAGCAGGCCATCCGGATCGCCCGGCCGAAGGATCTCGAAAAATCCGAGCGCGACTGGCTTAAGCAGCATTTTCGGGAATCGGTATTTCCGGTTTTGACACCGCTGTCCATCGACCCTGCGCATCCTTTCCCGTTCATACCCAATTTGGGATTTTCCATGGCGCTGGAACTGGCCCACAAAAAGCGCAAGAACCAGATGTTTGCCCTATTGAGGTTGCCGGTTGCGCTGACCCGTTTCATTCGCTTGCCCGACAGAAATGGCGAGATCAGGTTCATCACACTCGAAGATCTGGTGGGAATACATGTGTCGGATCTTTTTCCCGGCTACAAATTGGTTGGCTCAGGCACATTCCGCATCATCAGGGACAGCGATATCGAGGTCGAGGAAGAGGCGGAAGATCTTGTTCGTCTGTTTGAGTCGGCGTTGAAACGGAGGCGACGCGGATCGGTCATTCGCATCGAGTTTTCTTCGGGAATGCCGACGGGCTTGCGTGATTTTGTTGCTCACGAGTTGGGAGTGACCGCCGATCGCGTCAGCTTCATGGAAGGACTGCAAGATCTTGCGCAGATCTCCGAAATCGTGTCGCTGCCGCTTGATAATCTCAAATACGAACCGTACAACCCGCGCTTTCCGGAGCGTATTCGCGAAAACGGTGGCGATTGTCTGGCTGCCATCCGGGAAAAGGATATCATCGTACATCACCCATATGAATCCTTCGATGTCGTTGTTCAGTTTTTGCGTCAGGCCGCCGACGATCCCGACGTGGTTGCGATCAAACAGACCTTGTACCGTACCTCCAAAAACAGCCCCATCGTCCGCGCACTGGTTGATGCGGCCGAAGCAGGAAAGTCGGTCACTGCACTGATCGAGTTGAAAGCGCGGTTCGACGAGGAAGCCAACATCCGCTGGGCGCGGGACATGGAGCGGGCCGGCGTGCAGGTGGTGTTTGGGTTTATCGAATTGAAGACACACGCGAAGATGTCCCAGGTAGTCCGCCGCGAAGAGGGCAAACTTCGAAACTATGTCCATTTGGGCACGGGCAATTATCACCCCATAACGGCCCGGATTTACACTGATTTATCCTATTTCACATCGGATCCGAAAACGGCTCACGAAGTTGCGCAGGTGTTTAATTTCATTACGGGTTATGCAGAGCCCGCCGACGAGATGGGCCTTGCCGTCTCTCCGGGTGCAATGCGCAAGCGCATCCTCAAGCACATTTCCCAAGAGGTTCTCAACGCCAAGGCCGGTAAGCCCGCAGTCATTTGGATGAAGATGAACTCTCTCGTTGATCCACAGATAATTGATGCTCTTTATGATGCAGGCAAGGCTGGCGTGGAAGTCGATTTGGTGGTGCGCGGTATTTGTTGTTTGCGGCCTCAGGTGCCCGGTTTGTCCGAAAACATCCGGGTCAAGTCGATTGTTGGACGATTTCTTGAACACAGCCGAATCTATTGCTTCGGCAACGGACAATGGCTGCCGTCAGACGATGCGATCGTTTACATCGGTTCCGCCGACATGATGCCCCGAAATTTGGACCGTCGGGTTGAGACCATCGTGCCTCTCGCAAACTCGACTGTGCGTGAACAGGTTCTTGATCAGATCATGCTCGGCAATTTCATGGACAACTGCCAAAGTTTCGAGTTATTGCCTGATGGAACGTCCCGGCGCGTCGTGCCGGAACCGGGTGAGGAGCCTTTCAATTCCCAGGAATATTTCATGACAAACCCAAGTCTGTCGGGGCGGGGAGAAGCATTGAAGAGCCACGCGCCGAAGCGGATCATGCATTCCAATCCCCGCAAGAAAAAAAGCGCCACGACTGGCCGATGAATGGTGCCTCCCAAGGCCGGTTGCCCAACCGGAAACCGGTTGCCATCGTTGACATTGGCTCGAACTCCATTCGCATGGTTGTTTACGAAGGCAACACGCGTTCCCCGACAGTCCTGTTCAACGAGAAAATGCTGGCAGGCTTGGGACGAGGAGTGCATTCCACCGGCCGGCTCGATCCACAAGCCACCGACGCTGCGATTGAGGAATTCAAGCGGTTCCGGGCGCTTGCGGAGCAGACAGGTGCCGCTGAATTGCATGTGATTGCAACAGCGGCAGCACGTGAAGCTGAAAATGGTCCGCAATTCATTGAGCGGGTCGAAGAAATACTCGGCACCGAAATTGAAGTCCTTACCGGCAAACAGGAGGCGACCTATTCCGCCTTGGGAATCATATCGGGGTTCAGAGATCCTGATGGAATTGGCGGAGATCTCGGCGGCGGCAGTCTTGAGCTTTTTGATGTTCATGGCTCGGACATCGGCGATGGCATCACGCTTCCGCTCGGCGGGCTTCGGCTTCAGGACATGGCGGCCAAAGACTGGTCAAATGTGCGCAAGATAGCACGTCGCGAGTTGAGCCGGGCGCCATGGCTCAAGAAGGGGAAAAACCGCGTGTTCTATGCGGTCGGTGGCACTTGGCGCAACCTTGCGCGGCTGCACATGAATGCCGAAAATTACCCGCTTGGCGTCATGCACCATTACAAAATGCGGCCTGGCGCGATCTCCGAGTTTCTGGATCAGGTGGCATCGGGAAACCTGGACAAGATCGACGGAATAGGCAGCGTCTCAAAAAACCGGCGTGGTCTGCTGCCCTATGGAGCGATAGTGCTCCAGGAAATTATCAAGGCAATGCAGCCATCGCATATCGAGATTTCGGCCTTGGGAATACGCGAGGGCTATCTTTACTCCTTGCTTGGAGAGGAAGAAAGGACGCTGGATCCGCTGATCGTTGCAGCCAAAGAACTCGCATTGCTCCGATCCCGTTCCATTGAACATGCCCTGGAACTGGTCGAGTGGACCAAAGTCTCGTTGGCGAAGTTCGGCATTGAAGAGACAGCTGACGAAGCGAGATATCGCACCGCCTCATGTATGTTGGCCGACATCGGCTGGCGTGCGCATCCCGAATACCGGGGCAAGCAATCGCTGAATGTCATATCGCACACTTCATTCATCGGCGTTGACCATCCGGGACGGGCCTATATCGCCTTGGCAAATGCGTTTCGTCATGACGGACTTTCAGCAAAAGTTTCTCCGGCGTTGTCGGATGTCGCCGGGACACGGTTGATCGAAAGAGCAAAAGTCACAGCCGGATTGATGCGATTTGCCTATCTGCTGTCCGCTGCATTGCCACACGTGATTTCGCGGCTGGCATGGAAAGAAGGAAGCGATGGAGTTCTGGAGTTGCAGCTGCCTCGGCAGCTGGCCGGATTGTCCGGCGACCGGCCATCATGGCGGTTTGAGCAACTTTCCAGGCTTGTTGACAGGCCGTTGCGAATGACCGTGTGCAATTGATCGTACTCACGCTTCAGCCTCTTTCCTTGAGTCTAGACGTGCCTCAGCCGAGATCTACGAACAATTCAATTCTCAGTATCGTCACCGCTCCAATTCATGCGGCAGTAAACGATGCATCCAAAGATGGAACTTCGATATCAACCATGCATTTATTGTACAGGTTGCCGTTCTTCGACCATTACCTTGCCGCCCGAATAGCGCAGCGAAACCTCACCGCGCACCAGTTTTAACGCCGGGTCACCAAATACCTCACGGCGCCAGCCAGTGAGAGCCGGGACGTTCGCGTCCTCGCCTTCAGCGGCAAGTTTGTCAATGTCGTCGCTCGTGGCGAGCACCTTGGCTGCGACCCCGAACTCTTCCGAGGTCATGCGCAACAGGACTTTCAGCAATTCGGCTGCCGCACTTGCACCATTCGGCTGTCTTTTCTGTCTTGCCGGTACCGGCATTTGGTCGCGCGGAAGCGCAATGGCTTCACTTACCGCTGCGAGAACATTGCTGGCATCGCTCGATCTTTCCCAGCCTCTCGGAATGGTCCGCAATCGTCCGAGCTTTGCCTGATCAGCCGGCTGTTGCTGGGCAATTTCATAGATCGCATCGTCTTTTAAAACCCGGCCGCGCGGAACGTTGCGCGAGCGGGCCTCGCGCTCACGCCAGGCTGCAACCGAACGCATGACTGCCAGTTCCACCGGTTTTTTGAGACGCTTTTTCAAACGGTGCCATGCATCATCCGGATGGATATCGTAAGTCTCGCGCGCGGTCAGAACTTCCATTTCGCCTTCCAGCCAGTGAGCCCGATTTTCCTTTTCAAGCCGCGCGGAGAGGTGTTTGTAGACGTCAATCAGATGGGTGACATCGGCCAGTGCGTAGGCCAGTTGTTCATCTGAGAGTGGTCGCCGGCGCCAATCGGTAAATCGCGACGTCTTGTCGATGGTATTTCCTGTTATCCGCTGAACCAACTGGTCATAGGAAACGCTGTCTCCAAACCCGCACACCATTGCTGCAATCTGCGTGTCAAAAACGGGATGAGGAATAAGATCTCCGCGATGAAAGACAATTTCTATGTCTTGTCGTGCCGCGTGAAAGACTTTGGTTACGCGCTCATTGCCCATCAACTCGAAAAAGGGTGAAAGATCAATATTTTCCGCTAACGCATCGACCATCACTTCTACACCCGGCGCTGCCATCTGAATCAGGCAGAGCTCGGGCCAGAACGTGGTTTCGCGAATGAATTCGGTATCGACCGTGACGAATTGAGATTTGGAAAGTTCGCCCACAGCACCGCTAAGAGCGGCGGTCGTTGTAATCAGGTTCATGCGTGCGTCTTAGAATCGTTCGCGTATAAATGGAAGCGGTAGAAAGAATTAGATCAAGTTAATCCACTTCCAGCGTTTCGGGGTTTGCGAGCCAGCTTATTGAAATCGGTGGATGTTCTCAAAAGACCTGAAAACCGTCTCCTTCCTTCAACAGGCACAGCACCGCGAGCGCGCATACGCCATATTGTCGCAAAAATCAAAAGCGCATGGATCAGGCTGATGTAGTTGAACAGTAATTTGGGTCCGCCAAACTGCACAAACGCTGCGGCTGATACCGGACCGATTGTCGCTCCAAGCGAAAAGAAAAACAGCAAACCGGCTGCGACCTGGACAAATTCACCCTTCTTGGCGTGATCATTGGCATGCGCTGCTGCAAGCGAGTACAAAGGCAGGGAAAAAGCGCCAAACAGGAATATGCCGGCAAAATTCAGCGCAGGCGACGATCCCGCCAGATAGGTAATGCCCAATCCGGACAGTACCGCGCCTGTCGTCGCCATCAACAGGACATAGCGCCGGTCACCGCGGTCTGAAAGGTACCCGAAGGGATACTGCAGGATAGCGCCGCCTAGAATACCGGCGCTCATGAAGGTTGCGACATCGGCCACCGACAAGCCGATATCCCGGGCGTAAATCGGTCCAACCAGGCGGAACGCACTATTGGTCAGTCCGATAGCCAAACAGCCCAGACAGGCAAGGGGCGAGGTGATCCAAACCGACCTGAAATCAAGTTTGAATGATTCAGGCGGCTGTGGATTTGAGCGGTCCGCAATGGAAACCGGAACCAGGGACAAGCTGATCATCATCGCCATGATCGCGAAAATCGCAAAACCGCCGGGTCCGAGCACCGGGATCAAATACTGCGAGCCGGTAACCGCGACAATGTCGATGATTCGATAGATCGACAGCACACTCGCGCGGTCCTTGTTGGAGACGCCGGAATTGATCCAGCTGTCGACCGTCATGAAAAGGCCTGAAAAGCAAAAACCGCAGATAAGCCGCATTGCCATCCAGGTCACAGGTTCGATCGCCAGGATCAAAGTCAGCGATGCCGAAGATGCAATCGCTGCAAGAGCGGCGAATGTCCTGATGTGGCCAACCGCTTGTAGCAGCCGCGGAATGATGAGGCATCCGACGAGAAATCCGGCAAAGTAGGTGGTTCCCATCAGGCCGATTGTGGATGCCGAGAATCCTTCCTGGGCGCCACGAAGCGCGATCAGCGTGCCCTGCAATCCGTTGCCCGCAAGCAGGACGCCAGCGGCGATAAGAAGTGGAATCAGGGGCCGGATGGATGACATGGTTGCTTTCGAAGCGAATCTTGTTTCTGCGTATAGCTGGATTTGACCGGTTCGCTATCGAATAATCGTCGCCTTCGACGACTTTGATAACCTGTGGCCATCGGGATGGGTGAGATTGAATGACGCAAAGAAGCTATGATCGGGCACCAGACCTCACAACAGAACGGCTTTTGCTGCGTCAATGCCGGCTGGACGATTTTGAACCGTTTGCCGGCATGTTCTCATCATCCCATGCCCGATATGTAGGCGGCCCGTGTTCACGGGATCGCGCCTGGCGGATATTTGCCGCTGATGTCGGTCAATGGGCATTATTGGGATTTGGCCCATGGATGATTCAATTGCTCAGTACGGGCGAAACTCTCGGAATGGTGGCGTTGAACAAACCGCTTCATTTTCCTGAACGTGAAATCGGCTGGATCATCTGGCAGCGGCATCAAGGCCAGGGCTATGGTTTTGAGGCTGCGGTGAAGGCCCGGGAGTTTGCCTTCGGCACACTGGGCTGGAGCACCGCCGTCAGCTACATCGATCCCGAAAATCAGCGTTCGATAGCACTTGCAGAACGTCTGGGCGCGGTGCTCGATCCCGGCGCAAAAACGCCGAATGACGACCCGGATCTCGTATTCCGGCATTCGCCCGAGCCACAAAAGTGACGGAAGCTCGGGCGGCGAATGAAATCTTGACGACACTTCGTCTGATGTTCAGGCCGGAAGCGCTTTTTCAATCAGCTTGATCCAGAAGCCCACGCCATAGGGAATCGCTTCATCGGCAAAATCATAATCCGGCATGTGGCACGCGGCCGTGTCGCCATTGCCGAGAAAGATGTACGCCCCGGGCTTTTCTTCCAGCATATAGGCGAAATCCTCTGACGGCATAACTGGCGGGCAATTGTCTTCCACCTTGTCTGCTCCGACCAGATCTGCTGCGATTTTGGCAGCAAATTGGGTCTGGTCGAGGTGATTTACCGTGGCGGGATAGCCATATTCATAATCAATTTCGGCACTGGCGCCCATCGCGCTTGCGATACCTTTGGAGACTTCCGAAATGCGTTTCTCTATGCGAGTACGGTCATTTGCGTCCAGCGTCCGCAGCGTTCCTGTCATGACGACTTCGCTTGGAATGACGTTGTTGGCATCCGATCCTTTCAACTGCGTGATTGTCAAAACCGCGGAGTTTGTTGCATTGGTCTCGCGGGAAACGAGTGCTTGCAGCGCCAGGATGATCTGCGCGCCGACAATGACGGAATCTACGGTCTCGTGCGGCGCTGCCGCATGACCGCCAGCGGTGCGAACAGTAATCGTAAACTGGTCAGCCGCCGCCATTAACGGTCCCGGCCGGATGTGGAAATGGCCCACCGGAACTCCGGGCACATTGTGAAGGCCGTAGACCTCATCAACGTCAAACTTGTCAAACAGGCCATCGTCAATCATCGCCTTGGCGCCCGCGCCGCCTTCTTCTGCCGGCTGAAAGAAGAAATGCACCGATCCGTCAAATGAGCGCGTCTCGGAAAGCCCCTTGGCCGCACCGAGCAAAAGCGCGGTGTGACCGTCATGCCCGCAAGCGTGCATCACACCCGGGTTCTTTGACCGGTAAGGTGGATTGTTGGCCTCTTCGATCGGCAGAGCGTCCATATCAGCGCGAAGGCCGATACGCCTGCCGCCCGAGCCGTTATTGCCGTGCAGAACGCCGACGACGCCGGTTTTGCCGATGCCCTCGTGTACTTCGTCAAATCCGAATTCGCGCAATCGTTCTGCGACAAACGCCGCCGTTTCGCGCTCTTCGTAACAAAGCTCGGGAATCTCGTGCAGGTGATGCCGCCATTCTGTGACTTCTTCGGTCAGGCTGGCAACCAGATTTGATTGTTCCATCTTATTCGCTTTCGTGTTCCGAGTTGCGTGGCCGACGCCAAGGGTCCTGGCCCTGGTCGATCAGAGAAACTAATGCCACCATTTTCCAAACCCGAAGAAATCAGAGGCCAATTTGCATTGCAAGCCGCGATGAACTCATTTGTCGTTTGATCCGTATCAAAGGTTGCCCATTTGTTGTCGGGTAAGCTTTCCGAGCGTTTGATGTGGGATTTTGTCCATGCGACACAGGCTGCTATTTGTCATCGCCGCCATATTATGCTCCGGCCCGATTTTTGCACAGGAAAGAGGGAATGTTGCAGACGGACAAATCCTGGCACGGGAGGTGTGCGCCGAATGCCATGCGGTCGACGAAGGCTACATGATATCGCCAAATCCGGAAGCTCCGTCATTCAACGAGATATCTGATAAACCGGGAATGACTGAACTGGCGCTCTCCGTCTGGTTTCAGTCGCCGCATCCGACAATGCCTAACTTCATCCTGACGGAAAAAGAATCCAGGGATCTGATCGCCTATATCCGCAGCCTCCGGCAATATTGAGTTGCACCTGATCAAGCTTGCTGACACTCGCTCATTCGGCGAGTGAGTCGATATATGCATGAAGTGCTTCGACCAATTCGTTGGTCAGTTCGAATTTCGGCATCGCCGGGTGCGGCGACAACAGCGCGTTGGAGAGTTCCACGTGCGTCAGGCCGGACTTGGCAATCGAGGGAAAGGGTGGTGCATCGGCCAGAGCAGCCGGCTGGTCTCCACTTCCGATGACGTGACACCGCATGCACCACGTTCGGGCAACGACTTCGCCGGTGGCAATGAGTTGTGTATCTTCTACAGTAGTAGCAGCCGACGGGTTTCCGGTCACAAAGGCAAGCAATGTGACCAGTCCCGCCAGTGTTTGCTTCGATGAAAAATCGATCACGACTGGCGCACCTTCACTTTTTTCTCCGCCGGTTTCTTTTGTTCGGCTTTCGGAACCTTCACGCACAGGACGCCGTTCTTGAATTCCGCGTCTATATGCTCCTTGTCGGCATCAGCGGGAAGGCGAAATGTGCGCTGGAATGCGCCATATTCCCGCTCAGAGAAGAAGAAAGTCCGGCCTTTTTCTTCCCGCTCAAAATGCTTTTCACCACGAACGGTGATGCTGTTGTCGTGCACAGACACATCAACGTCTTCGGGTTTCACTCCGGGAAGTTCCACATTGATCTCATAGCAATCTTCAACCGCCGAGGCCTCGGATCTGGGCGCGATCCAGTCAGCAACCCTGTGGCCGAAATTTTTGATCGGTTCATAGATGTTCGGCCACCAACCTGCGGTATGCGAATGTTCGACCATTTTTGTCTCCATTAGCGACTACTTGTTGGGACATACTGATCTGCCGCCGCACGGCCAGCATTGATTTTGGTCAATATTCCACGCGATCAGCGCCGTCTGCGCTCTCGCAAGATCACAGCAAGGCCGCCGCCAACAATGAGCAGCACACCGGGGAACAGCCGGTCGAATGGCGCTTCGGCAAAAACGACTACGCCAATGACAAATGAGAACGGGATGCCAAAATATTCAAACGGTGACAGGCTGGATGGTTCGGTCAGCCGGTAAGATGATATCAGGCAAAAGACCGCCAGCCCGCCGGCACCACCGAGTGCCAGCAACCACAACCAATCTATTGCGTCGGCAACCGGCACATAGTCTGTGGTCGCCACCAAGAGGACTGCAGAACCGAGCACAGCCCCGACAAGCGCGTAGAGATTGATGACGGCAGTTGAAATATCGTCGGGAAACATGCGCGCTGTAATGTTGTTGCATGCATAGCCGAAGGCAGCGAGCACCGGCAAAATGGCATACAGGTCAAAAACATCGCTGCCCGGCTGCATGACAAGGATGACCCCGGTGAACCCGGCGAGCACCGCCAGCCATCGCAGCAATCCTACTGATTTGCCCAATAACGGAACCGACAGCGCAGTTGTAAACAAAGGTCCGGCGAACACCAGCGTTGAAGCCGTGGCAAACTCCATCTTTATCAAGGCAAGGTAGAAACAAAATTGCGCACCTGTGACATACAGTCCGCGAGACAGGGCAAACAGCCATTTTTCGATGATGATGGGACGTCCGGCCCTCTGCCAGGAAGCGGTAAACCACAGCACCAATACGCTCGGCACCAAGCCGAATATATTGCGGAACAACGACAATTGTTGCGGCGGATAATCGTCTCCCAGATGCTTGATAATCGCACCCATGATGTCGAACAGAAAGATCGCGGTGAGAATGAGTATCACCGCTTTGACAAAGGACGATTGAATACCGGCGCGGGCCATCTGCAGATCCTTACTGAGCCTGGCCCATCGCAGGAAAACACCGAGATTGCGATGAATTTACTGTTAGCGCAATCACAAAAGGTTCGACTGTTCAATTACTTGTTCGAAGCAACTGCCTGTTTTTCAGAAGCCGGCCTGCCGCTCCGGCGAACCCAGACCAGCGCCGCGATCGCAAGTGCAAACAAGATGAGAGCGACCGGATAGTTCAGCAATTCAGCCGGCCGGCCGTTCAGCAGCGCCAGCGTTTGCGAAAGCGAAATTTCAAAACGCTCGCCAAGAAAGAAGGCAATGATGAAGATGATCACGGAAAATCCGTAAGCGGTCATGATGACGCCGATGACAGCGGCGACCAGCATGATGAATATCCCCATCAAGCCCCCAGAAGCCAGATAGACGCCGACGAAGCAAAGAAGCAGTGCTGACGAAAAGATGAACGATTCAGGCGCCGATACCACCCGAACCCACAGCCGCAAACCGATCTGGCCAACGAGAAGATTGAGAACATTGGCGATGATCATCGCGCCGAAAAGCCCGTAGACGAGCTGGCCCTGTTGCACGAACAAAAGCGGACCCGGCTGCAGGCCGTGGATCATGAACGCGCTGATGATCAGGGCTGCGCTGACGCTTCCCGGTATGCCGAGTGTCAACAGCGGGATCAGATTTGCGCCGACGACCGAGGAATTGGCCGATTCCGCCGCAGCGATGCCGTGCAGATTGCCCTTGCCGAAACTGTCGGGTTCCTTGGATGCCTGTTTGGCTGAGGCGTAGGACATAAAGGCGGCGGCCGTCGAGCCAATGCCGGGCAGGGCGCCGAGAAACGTTCCAATGACCGCGCCGCGCGCCATCGTATATTTGCAACTCCAATATTCCTTAAACGATATGCGGGTGTCTGAAATATCCTGGGTATCGGGTATCTCGATTGCTGCGCGAACCCTGCCGCGTGCTTCAGCCATGCGGCGCAAAATCTCCGAAATCGCCAGCATGCCAATGGCGACGGAAGGTAGCGGCAGGCCGTCATAGAGCTCAAAATAACCGAAGAAGAACCGGGGCGTTCCGTGCTCCGGGTCCGTGCCGATTGTCGCGCACAACAAACCCAGTGCTGCCGCGATCAGGCCTTTGACAATCGAGTTGCCGGCCAGACCGGCGATAACGGCAAAAGCAAAAATGATCAGCGCCAGCACTTCGACGGGCCCCATCTTGATCGCCAGCACGGCAAAGGGCGCGGCCACGGTTATCAGCACGATATCGCTGAATGTGTCTCCGGTAACCGACGAATAAAGCGCCATTTTGGTCGCCTTCAGCGGTTTGCCCTGCTTGGCCAATGGATGCCCGTCAAGCGCGGTTGCCGCCGCATCCGGCGTGCCGGGAGTATTGATCAACACCGCCGGAATGGCACCGCCAACAAGGCCGCCCTTGTTGACACCGATAAGAAAACCGATCCCGGCCAGCGGATCGAAGCCGAATGTAAATGGAATTGCAATTGCCATGGCCATGACCGGTCCGATTCCGGGAACCGCACCGACAAACTGCCCGACAAGCACGCCACCAAGAACGAACAGAATATTGACCAGGGTGAAGGCGTCGGCAAAACCGGCCAGGATGACGCTGAGATCAGGCATGCTGCCCCCCGGTCAAGGCAATGGTCTTTCGAGCAGATAGGCGACGGTAAACCAGATCAGCAGCGGCGTGCCGGCCGTTCCGAGAAGCAGCCAAAATGGCCGGCGCTCACCAATCATCAGCATGATGGCAAGAGCAAGCGGTGGCGCGGTGTAGATAAATCCAAATCTCGTCAACGCGAACAACCCGGCAAACAGCACGGCAGCAAACATCGCCATTCGCAACCAGAGCATGTGAATGGTCGTGATGGCGGGGGCGGGCCGCACCATCAGCACCAGGCCCGAAATTGCGATGATGACGGCGATGATCTTCGGCATCGTCTCGGGATGCATGGCGCCATACTCGACCGTTTCCACCTGCCAGGGGATGAGGACAGCAAAGACAAACAATCCAAGCGCTAGGATCAGAAGGCCTGCGATCCGGTCGGTGAGATTTTGCATCAGTCGTTCGGAATTCCCGCGAGTGCGGGAATTCCAGCCTGTTTTTTCTTATTTGCCGAAAAGCACTTTCACGTTTTCGATGCCGTCAATCAACATCTGCTTGGTGTTCTCCGGTCCGACATTTTCGATGTCCGATTTCAGCGCGTTGCCCACAACCGTCTTGACCTCATCGGAATCGAGTGCGGCGGCAATGGCTTTGGTCAGTGCCTCACGCGCGTCATCCGGCGTTCCTGCTGTTGTGGCAAAATAATACCAAGGGTCGACATAGATATCGAAACCCTGTTCCGGCAGCGTCGGCGTGTCGGGTGCATAGTTATGACGGGCATTGTTCATGCTGGCGATCATCTTCATCTCGCCGGTTTCCAGATACTGGATGTGATTGCCCGCCGAAAAGCCGGCAATCGCCTGGCCGCCCAACAGCATCTTGATGTTCTCAGCACTGCTTTTCGCCGACAGAAACTGGAATTCAGCCCCTGACTGTTCCATGACTTTCTGCATAGCCAGGACCTGCGGTTTTGCATCTGTGGCCAGCGGGGCGCCACCACTCTTTTTTGCATACTCGACGAGACCCGCAACATCATCAAACGGAGCGTCTTTCATCGCCACAAGCGCGAGTTGGGCTCGCGATGCAGTGCCGAGATAGTCAAAACTGTCGAGGGTGAAATTGATCTGATCGGCGCGCAAAACCAGATTGATCATCACCGGCATGTTGACGCCTAGACCGACCACGGTGCCATCGGCGGGGCGATTGGCAATGGCCGAGAACATGGCAACACCGCCGCCGCCCGGTTTGTTTTCGGCAACAACGTTCCAGCCGGTCTGCTCCTTCATGACCTTGGCGACAACCCGCCCGATCGTGTCGGTGGTTCCGCCGGCGCCAAAGCCGATCTGCAAATTGAGCGGTCCGGCGGGTTTCCAGTCAGATGCAGAACCAGGACCGGCATAGGCCGCAAGCGACAGGGCAGCAGCTGCCCCAATCAGGAAATTTCTCATGTTGTTCCTCCCTAGGTAGATTGATTGAGCCTGGCCCGATTGCCAGGCCATGCGAGCTCTTCTTCATCATTCTCGTTCGCGGCGGTACCGCATGCGGCGATTGCCAAACGTTCGCAATAATCCAGAAACTGGCTGATTTCCTCTTCGTTCAGTGCCGCATCGATGACCTGGTTGTGGCTCGATATCTGCGGCAGCAACACATCAAACAACTCGCCTCCAGCGGCAGTGAATTTGTACAGCCGGGCGCGCCGGTCATCGCTATTGCGGCGCGATGTTATCAGGCCCCTGTTTTCCATCGATTTCAGGGAGCGGCTTACCTGAGCCTGTTCCGCCTTCGCGAAAGCAACAAGATCGCGTTGGGTGGCCTCGGTCATAGTTGAAATAGCGACAAGAATGCGCCACTCGACAATGTTCAGATTTCCAGCTTCACGCAATTTGCTGCCCAACCGTATCCGAACGGCTCTCGACAGGCGAATAACAGCCACGGCGGTGCGGCTGGCACCCTTTGGAATGTCTCCAAGATTGAGAATGCCCGCCGCCATTGCACCTCCGCGCGCAGAACAAATTCCACAGCACTTTACATGTTAATTTATTGTATGACAACTCATGGAATTGGGTTTCGTTGCCTTGAGGACAGTATTCGCGACCGTGGCACGTTGATGATGTGAAACTCGGATATCACACACGACTTGCCACGAATCACTTGGCCCGCTAACCGCAAACCATGGGAAAAAGCCTTATTCCGCCCGGTGGGGGCGAGGAAGAGATTGAAGCCGTCGACCTGAAGAAAGCGCTTGAAGAGCGTTATCTGGCCTATGCGCTGTCGACCATCATGCACCGGGCGCTGCCCGACGTGCGCGACGGGCTGAAACCCGTCCACCGGCGCATCCTGCATGCAATGCGGTTGCTCAAACTCAATCCCACCGACGCCTACAAGAAATGCGCCCGGATCGTCGGCGATGTTATCGGCAAGTTTCACCCGCACGGTGATCAGGCGGTTTATGACGCGCTGGTGCGCCTGGCGCAGGATTTTTCCATGCGCTATCCGCTGATCGACGGGCAGGGCAATTTCGGCAATATCGACGGCGACAATGCCGCGGCCTATCGCTACACCGAAGCGCGCATGACCGATGTTTCCGTCGATCTTCTCGAAGGCATCACAGAAGACGCGGTCGATTTCCGCCCGACCTACAATGAAGAAGACGACGAACCGGTTGTTCTGCCTGGCGCGTTTCCCAATCTGCTGGCAAATGGTTCGTCCGGCATCGCGGTTGGCATGGCTACATCCATTCCACCGCACAATGCGGCCGAGCTTTGCGACGCCGCGCTTCATCTGATCAAGCATCCGAATGCCGGTTTTGACAAGCTCGTCGAACTCGTCCCGGGACCGGATTTCCCGACCGGTGGCACAATCGTCGACGACCGCGATACGATCCTGGAAGCCTACAAGACCGGCCGCGGCGGGTTCAGGGTTCGCGCCCGCTGGGAAAAGGAAGAGCAGGGCAGGGGAACCTGGGTGATCGCGGTTACCGAAATCCCCTACCAGGTGCAGAAGTCGCGGCTGATCGAAAAGATTGCCGAACTGCTGATCGCCAAGAAGCTGCCCTTGCTCGAAGACATCCGCGATGAAAGCGCCGAGGACATTCGCATCGTGTTGGTGCCGAAGAGCCGTTCGGTCGATCCCGGCGTACTGATGGAATCGCTGTTCAAGCTCACCGATCTTGAAAACCGCATCCCGCTCAACATGAACGTGCTTTCGCGCGGCAAGGTGCCGAATGTTTTGTCGCTGCGCGATGTGCTGCGCGAATGGCTCGACCACCGCAAGGACGTTCTGATCAGGCGGTCGCGCCATCGGCTCGGCCAGATCGAGCATCGCCTGGAAGTGCTCGGCGGTTACCTGATCGCCTATCTGAACATTGACGAGGTCATCCGCATCATCCGCCAGGAGGACGAGCCAAAGAAGGTGATGATGGCCCGCTTCGATCTGACAGACGTTCAGGCCGAGGCGATCCTCAACATGCGGCTTCGTGCCCTGCGCAAGCTGGAAGAGATCGAGATCAAGAAGGAATTCGACGGACTGACCGTCGAAAAGGCCGAAATAGAAGCGCTGCTGGCGTCTGAAGAGAAGCAATGGCAGGCGATCGCCTGGCAAATTGGCGAGGTCAGGAACAAGTTCGGCAAGGACACGGAGATCGGCGCCCGCCGCACCGACTTCGGCGAAGCGCCGGAGCACGATATCGAAGCCATCCAGCAGGCGATGATCGAAAAGGAACCGATCACAGTCGTTGTTTCGGAAAAGGGCTGGCTGCGGGCCATGAAGGGACATCTGACCGACTTCGCCGCCCTGTCGTTCAAGGAAGGCGACAAGCTGAAACAGGCCTTCCACGCGTTGACCACCGACAAGGTTCTGATCTTCACCACAGGCGGCAAGATCTACACGATCGGCGCCGACCGCCTGCCTGGCGGCCGCGGTCACGGCGAACCGGTACGCATCATCGTCGACATGGACAATGACCAGGACATCGTCAGCGCATTTGTGCACGATCCGGAACGCAAGCTGATGCTGGCGTCACACGGCGGCAATGGCTTTGTCGTGCCCGAAAAAGACGTCATCGCCAACACCCGCAAGGGCAAGCAGGTGATGAATGTGAAGGCGCCGGACGAAGCCAAACATTGCGTGCCGGTTACCGGTGATCATCTGGCTATTGTCGGCGACAACCGCAAGATGCTCATCTTCCCGCTCGCCGACATTCCGGAGATGACCCGCGGCAAGGGCGTGCGATTGCAGAAATACAAGGATGGCGGGGTCAAGGACATCAAGACCTTTGTGCTGGCAGACGGGCTGGCGTGGCAGGACTCCGCCGACCGCACCTTCGTGCGCCCGGTAAGCGAACTGGGCGACTGGATCGGCGTGCGGGCCGCCGCCGGCCGCATGGTGCCAAAAGGCTTCCCGCGATCCGGCAGGTTCGGGTAGGCCTCTTTGTCAGTGACCGCAAGCCTTGTGGTCTACAGCAGCGCACATTTCCGGCGTTACTTCATAGGTCTGTGTCAAAACTTCGCCGCGGCCGCAGCGCTTGTCACCGGAAGTTCGCGATTCCAGTCTGACGCGGGCATAGCGATTGAATGACGGCGCATTTGCCGAGCAACACACTGTTGCCTCGATCGCTGTTTTCAGGTCGTTCAGCGTGTAATCCTGCGGCCCCATATTAGCGCGCTGGCGCAGGCACTGGCCGGGTTTGATCCGCTGTTTGCGGCCGCCCTCGGTCTGGGCGATGCCCCAGCGCTTGTCCCAATGTGCTTGCATGCAGGAATGGGCGAGATCGCGGGCTTCGCGCCGGCAGTCATTGGCGTAGAACTTGTTGCGGCATTGACCGCGTGAAGTGAAGTGGCCGAAGGAGAGCCGTTTCTCGCTGGTGAATTTGCCGCCATCGACAAGCAGGTAGACGAGGTCGTAGCGGGCATTACATCCGCGTGAGGTGTCGGCGTTGGCGGGTAGTGCGTATCCAACAATTGCGCTGGAGATAAGGGCGGCTGAAACAAGATATCTCATGTCAAGATCCTCCGGTTGAGCCCCTCGCTGGCCATCGAACGCCAAAATGGATGCTTGCGCTGTGCCGCCGGTCACTATTGGTTCTGCATACCGGCCCGGCAATTACACAAACTTGATTTGTCCGCGAGCGCTTCGGCTGTCTAGCATCGGTGCATGCTGTCACGGATTCTTGCTGTTTTTGTCTTTGTATCGCTTGGCTCGGCGTTTAACGCCCGGGCCGGTGAGGCCGTTTGGTCCGAACTGCGCCAATTGCTCACTGAGCAGCCCGCAATAGGTGATACGGTCAAAACCGTAATCCCCGAAAACGGTCCGGTTGTCGTGACGTTCTTCGCCTCGTGGTGCCCACCATGTACTGACGAGTTCAATCACCTGAACGAGTTTGTGAAGATGGAAGGCGAGGGCGCTTCGGTGGTGGCGATCAATCTGTTTGAAGCCTTTGGCGGCAAGAAGAACCCGGCCCGCATGGCCCGGTTCATCGAACGCGCCAATCCGCAGTTTCCGTTGATCGACGGTTCCGAGGATATCCGGACCGCATTCGGCAACATCGACCGTATCCCGACGGTGGTAGTGTACGGCAAATCAGGCGACGAGGTCTGGCGTTTTGTTCACAAACGCGGTGCAGAAAAAACCCATGCGACCCTTGAAGATCTGACGCAAGCGCTGGATCTGGCGCTGACGCAGTAGGTGTTTTCGGCCTTTCCGGGATGAAAACTGATACGGGTGCCTGCTTTCTTTGGCATCGGGATGGTCGACGTCACAGCGCCTTGCCCTTTCTCAAGCCAAGCGCCAGTGCCGCGCCGGCGAAAAATCCATTCTCCCACTCGCCCCACAATTGCGAACAAAACGGTTGGTACGAAAACAGACCGGCCGTCTGGCGCAAGCAGCGGCCGCGGCGGCGGCACGGTTTGTTGGGGCAGGTTTTCCAAAGCTGCTGTCTCGTTGCTGCAACACCGGCGAGATTGTTCAATTTGTCATAGGCGTTACCCGGTCCGCCGCCGAGTTTATTGACGGTTTTCTCGATCTCATCGGCCAGTTTGTCGAATTTTTGGTTGTTGGTGGGCACGTGTGTTCCTTCCCGCGAATTTCTCATCCGGGTTGCTGAAAAAATGGGAAGACGGGCGATCGGAAGACCGCTTGTGTCTTGGTTCTTCATTCACAGTTCGTGCGATCTTCCGATCACCCGTCCGGCTGCTGTCCGGTCCTGTCGGCTGGTCTTGCCGGCCTGCGGATCAGGTAGTGCACCGCAAGCGGGCCCGGCTTTTCCGGCACCAAGGGGAGGAGCGGATTTTCACCGTCCGGTTTCTGCCCAGGGCTTCCAGCCTGCCGCCCGGCCCTCGTCATGCCTTCCACAACCGTAGTGGACGGGGGAGGTTGCCGCCGCCCCCGCCGAACCCCGGTTCATGACCCGGCTTCCCGTGAGAGCGATGGTGTGATTGTGTCACAAATTATAATCACGTGGATTGACGGGGCAGTCGCTTACCGGGAGTCAGCTGGAAAATCAGTGGTTTGGCGGGCTCGCAATGGATGATTTGTCCACGGCATAAGAGGAGCGGTAGCCAGGATTGGCGGCAATTGGAAACTGCGCCGGCCGCTTCATCCGGCTTTGCCACCGCGAAACCACATCCGTATCAGCAGGCCATCTTTCTTGACGAAGTGATGATAGAGCGCCGCAGCAGTGTGAACCACCAGCAGCAATACCATGGCTCGGGCGCCAAATCCGTGGGGGGTTCGCGGCAGGAAGTTCTGAAAGTCCGGCAGTTGACCGGGCATGCCGGCAAAGATGATCTGACCGGCGCCGGAAAGGACAAACATGCCGATACCGCTTGCCGCCATTCCGAGTATCACAATGTAGAACAGCAAATGGACCGCGCGGGCACTGATATCCTGCCAGGCAGGCGTATCGGGGACGGATTCGGGTTTGCGGTCAGCAAACCACCACCAGGCAATGCGGGCCACAGTTAGCAATAGAATTGCCACGCCAAGCGGTGCATGCACAGCTAAAATCTGGGCCTTCGCATCTGGATCCACAGTGCTCGCGGCCCGAAACCCTGATCCAAGCAGGGCAATAATCAGAATTGCGCTCAACCAGTGAATGGTTACGGCAATCGTTCCGTAAGCGGATTTGGTGCTTTTTACCGGCATGGGTTTGTCCTCAATCCGTTCTGATGACTTCGTAGAGCGACGGAGCGGGAACCACCCCATCGACCGGCTTGATTCCGCTTGTGGTGCGCAGGGCTACGCTAGCCTTTTTAAAGGCATCGACACTTTCCCACTTGGCGATGTTGACCAGTTTGAACTTTGCGTCAGGCAGGATGGCCCGGTGTAGTGCGGTGGAGACATAGCCGGGCTGTTGCTTCATGAACTCCGCGGCTTGTTCCCAAAACACAATCGCCTCGGCTTCCTTATCGGCGGGAACGATAAACGCGTTGATCGGTGTGACGGGCTCCTTGTCGGCGTCGGAGGCTGACGCAGAGCCGGTGACGAGCGCGATTGCAGCCAGGGCGGCCAGAATTTGGTTTTTCACTGGAATGCTCCTTATGTTAATTACATAGCAAGCTATATATAGTTGTATAGCATGCTATGCAAGTGTAAATTTGGACCATGACATTCAAAAAAGAGGAATCAGCGGGTTACCTGATCAACCACTTGGCCCGCTTGTTCGCCAAAGAGCTGCAAAAACGGATCAAGCCACTAGGCATCGTTCCAGGTCAGTTTCCGGTGCTGTTGGAACTTTGGACCAGGGACGGCATCACGCAACGGGAATTGCTGCAGGAAATCGACGTCGAACAGGCAACGCTGGCCAACACGCTCACCCGCATGGAACGCGACGGCTTGATCAGGCGCACGAAACATCCCGCCGACGCCCGGTCGCAGCAGGTCTGGTTGACCGACAAGGCACTGAAAGTGAAGGCCGAAGCCTATCGTTCGGCAACACAGACGAACCGGGATGCGCTGGCCGGTCTGAGTGACGCTGAGAAGGCGCTATTCATCGAACTCATGCAAAAAATCATCAGCTCAATGCGTCCGTAGTGGCGTCGGATCCAAATCTCGTTGATTGCGTAGTTTATCCGCCGGACTTTCATATGGTTTGACCGAAGCAAGCAAATCCAGATACAATTTTTGTGACGTCACTTGGTTGATTTGGGCTGAGGACCACAGCCCCGGGTAATCAAATATTCGGACCTGGTCGGGTATTCGGCGGCTGGTGTGAAACCGAGCATCGCCTCACTATTGAAACTCTCGTTTTCGGCACCGATATCAGCCGTCTTGAACGTAATCTGCAGGATAGATCGAGGTGCCCATCAAAAATGTCTTGATCTTTGGCGCGACCGGCAACCTTGGCCGGTACCTGACACAACAGGCAGTGCAGGCCGGACACAAGGTAACCGTCATCGTGCGCAATCCGGACAAGCTTGGCGATCTCGAAAGGGATAACTGCAAGGTGGTCACTGGTGATCTGCTGCAGATGACGGCAGGAAATATTTCCGGCCATTTCGAATTGAACGACGTGATCATCAACACCGCCGGCCATGTGAATGACGGCGCCGGCTTTGTTCACCTGGTTGGAAGGTTGATCAAGGCCGCCGAACTGCTTGCCGACCAAAAGGAACGGGTGTTCTGGTTCTTGGCCGGTGCGGGCATTCTGGAACTGCCGGGCACCGGCAGGCAAATGGTGGATCTGCCCAAAGTACCCAAAAAATACCTCCTGCATCGCGAAAACTTCGCGCAACTTTCAGCAAGCAGTTTGGATTTCAGACTGTGTTGCCCAGGTCCTATGGAGCACAAACCGGCGATTGGATCGGACAGGTTGCGCATTTCGACAGATCACCTTCCCGTCGATTCCCGAATGGACGGCTTCAGCTCCGGGGTTCCTGACCATGCCGTTTATGCCCAAGGTCATTGGCAAAATCACCGTGCCATATGCCGATGTCGCTGCCTTGATGTTGGACAACATGAAGTCCGGCGGGCACTTCTCACGCAAGCGCGTCGGTATCGCAAAACTCTAATATGGGGCCTCTACACCCAAACCCGGCCGGCCTCAATCGAGGTCCGCACTCGTTACCCTTGTCACGCCGGCTGCGCCAACTTCGCGCCAGGCCTTGTCAGCGGAAGCCTCCGGGGAAGGGTCGATCGACGCCGTCGCGTCGTCAATGATGTAGGTGTCGAATCCAGCTTTGACCGCATCGGTCGCCAACCCGCCGACGCAATAGTCTATGGCACATCCGGCAACGAAAACGCGCTTGATGTCCCGCTCGTTGAGATAACTGGCCAATCCGGTTTTTGTCTCGCCATCGACCATGCAGAAAGCGGAATAGCTGTCGACATCCTTCAGATACCCCTTGCGGATGACAAGTTGAGCGTGTGGCAGGTCCAGGTCGGGATGAAACTCAGCTCCCCAGGTGTTCTGCACCACATGATCGGGCCAAAGGATCTGGTCACCATAGGGCATCTTCACCGTTTCCAGCGGCTGCTTTCCCGGATGCGCCGAAGCAAATGACACATGGCCTTCGGGATGCCAGTCCTGCGTCAGGACGACGTTCTGAAATTTCTGCCCGACCTTGTTGATCACAGGCACGACTTCATGCCCGTCTGCGGTCGGCAACGCTCCGCCTTCGCAAAAATCATTCTGCATATCGACGACGACCAGAACGTCCGAGCCAGACAGTTTCATGGTGCATCCTCCCAATCTAAATCATTAGCACACAAACAATATTGCATAACCGGCCACGAGTAAAGTTGGCGGTTTGACACGGGCTGGAATTGCCAGCGGCGGATAACATGCTTGGCCACGGTTTTAGGAAGAGACTCGGCTCGCCTCGGACCTGTATCCACATCTGTCGATCGGGAACTCTCAATGAAAATAGTGGCATAGGAGCATTCAGATCGCATGATTTGCTAAATGGTGTGTTTTATGTTTTCCTAATAAAATCGTTTGCATACAAACAAAGAGAGGAGACAAACGATGACAGCGGTAGTACCTGGAAAATGCGCGATTATCTTGGTCGACATGGCAAGAGATTTTGTGGAGGAAGGCGGCTTCATTGCCAATGCCGGTGGGGCTGAATACCGCGAGAAGGCGAAGGCAATTCTGCCGCCCCTTGCAAAAATGCTGGATGCAGCAAGAAATGCCGGTGTGACGGTTGTCTACTCCACGGACTGTCACAATCCCGACGATCTGGAAATGCGGAAGTGGCCACCGCATTCGATGAAAGGGACCGAATGGGCCGAGATCGTTTCCGAGCTGGAACCGCAGAACGGGGATCTGATGATTCCGAAAACCACCTATAGCGGTTTTCAGAGCTCCAACATGGAAGATCAGCTTCGTTCACGCGGAATAGAAACCCTTTATATCACCGGACTTCACACCGATTGCTGCTGCCGCCACACATCAGGCGATGCATTCCAGAAGGGCTTCGGTCTTGTCTGGGTAACCGATGCCCTGCAGGCGTTCACCGATGAAGCCCACGAAAGCGGACTGGAATATTATAAAGCTTGGTATGCCACAGATCCGGACGAGCAATTCAAAACCTCTGATCAGGTCGTGGCTGACTGGGGTCAGGCGGCTGTCGTCCAAGCGGCGGAATAAGCGCACGCAATTATGTATCTAAGCCTGGGTGCAGGCGCTGGGAACATAAGTCGGCTACATCTCGATCCGTGTCCACGCAACACATGTTCAAATGGCGTTGCGTGGACGCATTGCCTCAATGCCCACATCTGCCCGCATCACGCGATTGCTGTATGTGCTGACGAACTCAGCCAACAGCCGGTTCAAGAAGATGGCGCTGAAAGCGAAGTACAACTAACTTTGTTGATTTCGTGGCGCGAACATTTGCGCTTATCCTGATCGCGAACGCACGCTCCTGAACCCGAACCAAGAGAATCCGCATCATGACCATTGCCGTCACCGCCGCCTCGGGCCAACTTGGAAGCGAGATCATCAAGGCGTTGCTGGACATGCAGACCGGGGAACCGGTCATCGGTCTGGCCCGCAATCCGGCCAATGCGTTGCATCTGGGCATTGAGATCCGCCCCGGCGATTATGACGATGAAGACCAGCTTCGCACCTCGCTGGCAGGCGTCGATACCCTGCTGCTGGTGTCCGGAATGGCCGCGCCCGAAGACCGCATCGGCCAGCATCGCAATGTCATCAATGCAGCCAGGGCCGCAGGTGTGGGCAAGATCGTCTATACCAGCGTTCAGGGCGCCGAAGAGGGCACGAGCTTTTCGCCGATTATCCAGTCCAACCGGCAGACCGAGGAAGACGTCAGGTCAAGCGGGTTGGACTGGGCCATCGGCCGCAATGGCATCTATATCGAGCCGGACGTCGAGTATATCGACAGCTACAAGAAAGCCGGAGAGATCGCCAATTGCGCCGGCGACGGGCTGTGCGCCTATACGACCAGACCAGAACTGGCCCTGGCCTATGCCTGCATGCTGACCGAAACTGAGCACAATGGACGGACCTACAATCTGCATGGCCGGCCGCTCACCCAGGCAGAACTGGTCGGCTACCTGAACCAGACTTTTGGCACCGGACTTGTCTATCGTCCGATGTCGGGCGATGATTACCGGAAAGCCCGCGTCGCCGAACTTGGCGAGTTCATCGGCACGGTCATCGCCGGTATCTACCAGGGCATCAACAATGGTGCGTTGGATAATCCCAGCGATTTCGAAACCGCAACCGGACGCCCGCACCAGAGCTGGGACGATTATTTCGGTTCGTTGAAAGGCTGAGCCCAGGTCATGAACTCATAAACAGGATCAAAATGGTATGAGCAAATTTGGTTGGATATTAGGAGAAAGCTTGCAGGAAACCATACGGTTTTCAAAAGCTTGCGACGCGATAGCCGGGAAAATTTGCCATATCCGTTGGACGCTCGAACCCGCTTCCCAATCCGTCGTCGAAGCCCTCAACCCATTGGCCGGCAGGCAAGCGAAGCGCCGCCGAGAGGCGGGGCAAGCCTCGCTTTCGGCCTTCTCCACTCGCAATTTCGGCGTAAGCGGAAACGCTTTGGCCGAAAATGCGTACGAACGATCAGGTGGCAACAGACGTTGTCACGGTCCCAAGTAACCGCAAAACGCCAGAGCCTGCTTTGCGGTTTCGGCGCCATTTTGACCCTGTTTATGAGTTCATGACCTAGAGCGGAGGGCCGACGAAACTCTGACCGTGTTCGGCGGCGATCCGGTGCATGGCCTCCTGTGACATTGTTCCGGCTTCCTGCGCAGCGAAGAATGCACGGAACATTGTTTCCATTTTCAATGCAGGGGAAAAAATGTAGCGCAGGCGGCCGGCGCTATCGCCAACATTTTTGAAGGTATGCACCGTTTCGCGCGGGATAAAGGCGACGTCGCCTGGCTGCATGTGATGCAGGACACCGTCTATCTCCACATCAAACCGGCCTTCCAGAAAGAAAAACGTCTCATCCTGACCGTGATGGATATGGCGTCCGGGACCAATGCCGGGCTGGACGATGTCCTCAAACACCGCCAGTGAACCGCCAGTGTTATTACCGGAAATCAGAATCCTGAGTGTGATCGCTCCGGGAAATTCGAACGTTTCAGCGTCCGGGTACTTTCCATGAATGGGAACCATGCTTCCTCCGACCGGTTTTTTCCAATGCCGCTTTGAACCAATTACTTCCTGTCGCCGCGCCTTCTGACAAAATGCCAGACGGCTACGGGGATGATTGCGCCGGCAAACCCACCGAAAATGATGCCCGGTTTGTCGGTTTGCGGAAAGTACCACAGGGCAACATAGGCCCCAGCGAAGGCGCCGACTGTGCTCAGCACAATGTATCCGAATGCGAGAAGAAGATCGTGCCTGACATAGATGAGGGGCGTGAAGCCCACCATGCACGCGATCCCGATGATGATGAACAGGTCGACAGGGTGCATGATGCTGGACCTATTGTGAGAGCAGGTTGACCGCCCGCCAAGGTAAATTCAATCAGCGAAATTCTCAAATCGGGGTACCGGAAGAGGTGGTGGGTCGCCAGAAAAGACGAGAGGCGATCAATGGCTACTTCGGCCGGATGAAGCGCCGCATCATCCGATGGGCAAGCCCGCTGAACGTGTAGTAGGTGACCGCGCTCTTGTCGTAGACGCCCTGACCGAGAATCTCGTCTGCCGCCATCATTCCGCTTTCAATCGCCGGTCCGATACCTTCTCCAAGATCCAGCGAAGCCAGACCCGCACTGTCGCCGATCAAATAGCAGCGGTCATCGGTGACAGGTCCGCTATGGGTGTAGAGATAATAGGGATGGCCGGTCGGCTTGATCGATGCTGCGGTGTCTTTGTCCAACCGCCCCTCGCTGACCAGGTCGGACAGGAACTTCTGAAAATGGTCGTAAATGTTGGTGCCGGACTTTCGGAAATATTTGCTTTTTCCCCCGATGCCGATATTCACCACGCCGTCGCCTTTCGGCACATACCAGGCATAGCCCTTCAGCCCCCGCTGAAAGAAATAAAGACGGCAGATATCCTGCCGCTCCGGATAGGCGAATTCCAACTCCAAAGTGGCGATCTGCACCGACTTGTTGCGCTTGGTTTCAAACTGGGACCTGCGCACCGGGCACATACTGCCCCCCGCGCCAACGATGTGGCGGCACCTGAACGCGTCATCGATGACAAACCCGTCCGCTTCCCGCCGGATCGATTTCACTTCGTGGATCTCCACCGGTGCATTCGACCGCTCCAGAAGCCAGGCGTCGAACTCGATGCGCCGGATCGAGTAGTTGACGCCGGGTGTTGGAAACCAGTTCAGCCCGAACGGTATGCGCGGCAGATGAGTTCGAATGGACAGTTTCAGGATCGGGTGCGGGTAGTCCGCCGGTGTGAAGCCAAGATCGGCCATCACCTTTTCGGTGATCCAGCCGGCACACAGTTTCAGACGCGGGAATGGTGTCCGGTCGAGCACCAGCACATCGTGCCCATTGGCGACCAAGCGGCCGGCGCAGGTGGAGCCTGCCGGTCCGCCCCCAACGACGATCGTGTCTGCGTAGCGCATGTTTGAGCCGTCTTCCGTCATTATCGCGGCTGACCAAATCCCAGCAGCATTCGCCGGTCAAGGGTTGATTGATCAGCGATGCTGTTACCGAAAGTCGGCAAAGCAGGGACACCGTTATCTGCGTAGTTGGTTGGGGAAACGCCTGTTGTGAGGTACGGTTTGCCCGTGGGAGCGGCGACACATTGGAAACGTCGCTAAAAGGAGAAGTGTCATGAGGATTTTCGGGGCGTTTGGAAACTTGGCCAGGGTTTTCGTTTGCACAGCGGCAATTGTATGGGGTTTGCACTCCGGTGCTGCGGCTTCTGACCGGTCGCATATCGGTCTGTTTGAAGGGTTCATCACTTTCGCCAACGGGTTTACCGAATCGGTGGCATTCCGGTTTGATGTTCCCCACAGCGTGACTGGCATCAGTACGCGCGAACTGACAACCCGTGAATCGGCAGGTATCGGCATCTGGGAAAACGCTGCGGATCGCAAAATTGAATTTGGTCTAATTTCCTATCGTGAAGGAAACAGCTTGCTTTGCACCGCGTTTGTACCTGCTGCTCCTCCTGAGTCCTGCACGTTGGTCACCACCGGTTGGGGCGAGATATCGGCAACGCAGGTTTCCTATCAACCCGCAGGCGGCACGACCATGGCCGGCGAGATGACGATCTCGGTCAAGGAGCGGTCAAGCGGGGGTCCCGGTTTCACGCTTCCGCCCATTTCCTTCGAACTGGAAAAGAGGTCGGTCGCCGATTTGAAAGCGATGCAATAGCTGCTTGCGCTGTTGGACTGGAAAAGAAGAACGCGGTGCAGGCTGAATTAGGTGGCCAGGCGAAGGTGGCTGCAGGAACCCTTATGCCTGCCAGTTACCCGGACATAGTTTCGTCTGGTCTGTTAATCTTTGCCGATCTCGCGGACAACTCGAGTATTCGTACTTTCGTCTGGTCTGTTAATCTTTGCCGATCTGTGAGGTCAGCATTTTGTAGATCGCGGTGAGTTCTGGTCACCCAGTCCTTCTTCAGCGGCCTGGTGGACGAAGTCCGACATCAGCCGAGGCAGGTCTGCCGGCGCGCACAGCGTCTCAAACGTCTCCAGCGCATCTTCGAAAGCTGCAGAATAGGTATCGATCGACGCGCCGGGGTTGGCGTATGTATCGGTCAGCACCGTGCGGCGAAATGTTTCCGAATAGGCTTCCGCCAGACCGACGGAGACCGGCAGCGTCTCGGCATAGACATCCGGTGGCAATCCGGCGGCCTTGGCGACCGTGGCGCCATGCAACATGCCGAACATGTATCCCTGGCGGGTGACAAACATGGCTGCAAACAGGGCGGCCAGCATCTTCGGTTCGCTCCCGACCCGGCGTGATGCACCGGCCATTGCCGTTATCCGGCCGGCGATATCGTCCCAGACATCCGCGGGCCCGACAGTGAAGATCGAAGCCTTAGATGAACCGATATCACGGGGATAGACATTGATCATGCCGATCTGCCAACGCGCGCCGTTGGCCTCCAGATCTGCGGCCAGCGCCTCAGCTTCAGCCGCGCTGCCGGTGCTGAGATCGGCGATAATCCTGTTCCGAACCGTATCGCCCAGTCCGGCGCACAGGGACCGCGTGTCGTTGTGGGATTTAACGCAGAACACCGTCACCGGGCTCGCTTCCACGGCATCTTTGAGCGACGCAGCCGCCTGTGCGCCTGCGTCTACCAGCGGTGCAGCTTTTTCGGGGCTGCGGTTCCAGACTGTGACGGTATCACCGGATTTGAGAAGGGCACGCGCAAGCTCACTGCCCATCGCTCCCAGTCCTACAATCGACGTGGATGTCATTGCGGCTCCTCCCTTTGCTGAGGTCAATCTATCTCATGTATACGGTAATTTCGACCTCACACGCTCCGTGTTATCCCACCATCGATGCGGATGTTCTGCCCGGTGATGTAGCTTGATTTGTCGGAGGCCAGAAAGGCGATCAGTTCGGAGACTTCCGCCCGATCATGCTTTCGATCTTGCAAATAACCTCACCGTTCCTCGGAGACCCCACACGAACGCAATGAACAACATGATGAACGGTACGATTACGAGCAGTGAATTCGGCAGGTCGAGGATAGCGAATGCAGGGAACAACCAAGACCATGTCGGCAGATTGCGGAGAACCGCGAGGGCGTCAGCGCCGGAAAAACCGTCGCAGACATAGTAAGACACCATATCAGCTCTTAAAACACAGGCGTGTTCGGCAAGGTCACCACGATAGGGTGCTGGAAAAAACTGATTTGTAAGAGCGATCGCAAACATCGCCAATATGTATGCGCTGACGACAAATCCGCTCCAAAACCACAGGGAGCGGTCACTCCACTTCTTTTCGAGCCTGTCTTTTAGACTCGGTTCATTCCACGGATTGAGCCACACTTTTCACGAACCGTCAGACGTTTTCGTCAATTACGGTTTGATATATGGGCGTGCTTGAAATCGGTACAAGATTTCAGATGCAGCTTACATTTTCCCTTGAAACGGGATTAAGCCTTCGCTGCATAATTTTGCAGCCATTTCAAGGGCATGTCGGACAACGGAAATGTGGCTAGTAGTCCCGACCCCCTTCAAACACTCCGTGTTATCCCACCATCGATGCGGATGTTCTGCCCGGTGATGTAGCTTGATTTGTCGGAGGCCAGGAAGGCGATCAGTTCGGAGACTTCCGTGACATCGCCATAGCGTCCCATGGGAATGCGTTCGCGCCGCTCCTCCGATTCAGGCAGGCTGTTGATGAAACCGGGAAGCACATTGTTCATGCGGATATTGTCGGCGGCATATTTATCGGTGAACAGCTTTGTAAACGCTGCCAGGCCTGCGCGGAAAACGCCGGAAGTCGGGAAAGTGGCCTCCGGTTCGAAGGTCGCATAGGTCGAGATATTCACGATCGAACCGCCGCCCTGTTTTTGCATGACCGGGGTCACGATCCGGCACATGCGAACGACGTTGAGCAGGTAGACATCCATGCCGAGATGCCAGTCCTCGTCGGGGATGGCGAGAACCTCGCCCTTCGGGCCATGACCGGCGCCGTTTACGACAGCATCGATACGACCCCAGCGCTCGACCGTCCCGTCGACGAGGCGTTGCAGATCCGCTACCTCCAGGTTGGAGCCTGTAACGCCGAAGCCGCCCATTTCACCGGCGAGCGCCTCGCCCTTTCCGGACGAGGACAGGATGGCGATTTCGAAACCGTCTTCTTTCAGCTTGCGTGCCGCGTCAGCGCCCATTCCGCTGCCGCCGCCGACCACGATCGCAACTTTTTTGCCCACGATTTCCCTCCAACATGACTGTGCGGACCGGAAGTTTGCACGGAAACATCGTCAAAACCAGCGGATTTCATAGAGGCCACGGCTCAAAAAATCTTAACCCGTCACTAACCGCATGAACCGTTTGCACCAGCAAAAGGCTGATATTATTGAGGTTTTGAAAAAATTACCTTGCTGGTTATTGACAGTGCGAACGTTCATTCTCATATACGCGAATGAACGTTCGCTCTATTTGGGGACGAAAATGGAAGATACCGCAACACTGCAGCCCGCCGAAGTGGAGAACACTGGTCCTGTTTCGCGCGCCGACCGCCGCGAAGCGCAGACCGCGCGCATCATGGATGCAGCGAAAAAGTGCTTTGTGCGCTCCGGTTTTCAGGGCGCGTCGATGAACGAGATTTGCCGCGAGGCTGACATGAGCCCCGGCGCGCTGTACCGCTATTTCCCCTCCAAGGAAGCGATCATTGAGGCGATTGCCGAGGCCGACCGGGCTGGCGACGCCGAGATCTTCGAGAAGATGGTCGATAATCCCGATGTGATTGACGGCTTTGTTTCCGCTGCGATCGAACATCTCATTCATGTCCATGAAAACGGCGCCGCGCCCCTGTTTACCGAGGTGCGGGCTGAAGGCATGCGCAACGAGGCAGTGCGCAAAAGCTGTGAGGCATGCATGGAACATTCCCGCAATTCCATCCGCAACTATCTGCAGGCGGCCATCGACCGTGGCGAAATCAATCCTCGCGCACCGCTGGACATCCTGTTGCCGGTGATGATGGCAATTGGCGAGGGGCTGGTGCTGGCCGACCTTCCGGCAAAAGGCGTGCCGGTGGAACAAATTGAAAAACTGATGCGAGCGGCGATAACCGCCAATTTGCGACCGGCAAACTCGCCGGCAAATGATTTCTGAGGGAAGCGGAATCATGCGTAACTTCATCCCGGTATTTTTGATCGCCATTGGCGCGCTGCTGGTATTTGCAGCACAGTCCATTGCGGCGGAAGTAAAAGCGCCATTGGCCACCGAGCAGTCGGCGCCGGCAATTCGCGTGGTCGCAGCAGATACCCGCGAACTGGTTGAAACGTTGCATGTCAACGGAACCGTGCTGGCGCGGCAGGAAGCCATGGTCAGCACAGACCTGAACGGCCTGACAGTCCTTACGCTGGAAGCGGATCGCGGCGACATGGTCAAGAAAGGTCAATTGCTGGCTACGCTCGACCGCACGCCGCTTGAGGTTCAAAAAGCCCAGATTTTGGCCAACCGCGCTCAGGCGGAAGCCGGTGTTGCGCAGTCCAGGTCGCAGATCACCGACGCCGAAGTTGCCGTACGCCAGGCATCGGAGACCCGGCAACGGGTTCAGGTGTTGAAGGATCGCGGCCACGCGACCCAGGCGCAATTGGACAATGCAGTAAACGCTCATGACAGCGCCAAGGCGCGGCTGAACACAGCGCACATGGCGCTCAAGTCGGCCGAAGCCCAGATCGGCGTTGTCGATGCGCAGATGCGTGACGTAGACGTCAAACTCGCCAAAACCGCGATCAAAGCACCGGCTGACGGTTTGGTGCTGGCGAGGAACGTTACGCTGGGCGGTGTGGTTTCAGCGCAGAGCGGTGCGCTGTTCCGCATCGCCATCAACAATGAACTCGAACTGGCCGCCGATGTAGCGGAGTTTGAGCTGCCGCGGCTGTCGGAGACGATGGCCGTCGATGTGACAGTTGCCGGATCAAAGGAAGCGGTCAGAGGTGAAATTCGCCTGATTGCGCCTGAGGTCGATCAGCGCACCAGGCTTGGTCGCGTACTTGTCGCGCTGCCCGATAACGCGGGCGTACGTGTCGGCAACTTCGCTTCAGGAAAAATCGAGATTTCGCGGACGACCGGCGTCGCCGTCCCGGAAACCGCTGTCGTCTATCGCGGTTCGGAAGCATTTTTGCAGAAAGTCGAAAACGGCACCGTTTCGACAATTGCTGTCGAGCTCGGTTCGCGGGCCGACGGCCATGTGCAAATTATCAGCGGTATTGAGGCGGGGGATGAAGTCGTGCACCGCGCCGGAACGTTCGTCGCTGACGGCGACCGTGTCCTGGCGATCCGCGACCAGCAGACCGGAGCGGTTGAACAATGAACTGGAACATCTCCGCCTGGTCGATCCGCAACCCGGTAGCGCCCATACTTCTGTTTATCGTGCTGCTGGTGCTCGGCGCGATGAGTTTTACCAAACTGCCGGTCACCCGCTTTCCCAACATCGATATCCCGATCGTTGCCGTCACGGTGACCGATCCGGGTGTTGCGCCATCGGAACTTGAAACCCAGGTTGCCAAGCGCGTTGAAGACGCGGTTTTCAATGTCACCGGGGTCAAGAACGTTACGACGAACCTGACCGAGGGAACGTCGACGACAATCATTGAGTTCCGGTTGGAGGTGGATACCCAGACGGCCGTGGCCGACGTCAAGGATGCGGTAGAGCGCATTCGCTCCGATCTTCCCGCCACCGCCAACGAGCCGCTGGTCAACCGCATTGAGGTCGAGGGTCAGGCGATCCTCACCTATGCGGTGACAGCGCCGGCGATGACGCTGGAAGAACTGTCCTGGTATGTCGATGACGTCGTTATCCGCAAACTTCAAGGACTGAAGGGCGTTGCCCGTGTCGACCGCTATGGTGGCGTGGATCGCGAAATCCAGGTCGAGCTTGATCCCGACCGGCTGAATGCGCTCGGCGTGTCGGCTGGTGATGTCAATCGTGCGCTTCGGGCGGCAAATGTCGATCTGACCGGTGGCGGCAGCGACATTGGCGATCGTTCGCAGACCATTCGTACACTCGGCCAGGCTGGAACCGTCGAAGATTTGCGCGCGCTTGAGATCCCGCTTGGCGCCGGCCGCACGGTTGTCCTGTCCGACATAGCATCCGTTACCGATACCTACGCCGAACCAAAATCGTTTGCGCGGTTCAACGACCAGACGGTGGTCTCGTTTGCGATCTTCCGTGGCAAGGGCCAGAGCGATGTGGAGGTCAATGCGCGGGTTGTCGAAGCTGTCGAACAGCTGGAATCCGGTCGCTCTGACGTTTCCATCGGCCTCGTCGATAATTCCGTCGACTACACGGTCGGAAACTATGACTCAGCGATGACGACGCTCTATGAGGGCGCCGGTCTGGCCATTCTCGTCGTGTTCCTGTTCCTGCGTGACTTCCGCGCCACCATCGTCACCGCTGTGGCATTGCCGCTGTCGATCATCCCGGCCTTCTGGGTGCTCGACATGATGGGCTTCTCGCTCAATCTCGTCAGCCTTCTCGGCATTACACTGGTCACCGGTATTCTCGTCGACGACGCGATTGTGGAAATCGAGAATATCGTCCGTCATATCAAGATGGGCAAATCGCCGTACCGGGCAGCACTCGAAGCAGCTGACGAAATCGGTCTGGCGGTTATCGCGATTTCCTTCACGATCATCGCCGTGTTCGCGCCGGTCAGCTTCATGGGCGGCATTGCCGGACAGTACTTTAAGCAGTTCGGACTGACCGTTGCCGTTGCGGTTTTCTTCTCGCTGCTCGTTGCGCGGCTGATAACGCCGATGATGGCGGCGTATTTCATGCGCAATCACGGCCATCCGGAACCGAAAGACGGCATAATAATGCGGTTTTACACCTGGTTCCTGGCGGTCACACTGCGGTTCCGTTGGCTGACGGTTTTGGCCGGTGTCGCCTTCTTTGCCGGTGCAATCTACGCCATTGCCTTCCTGCCGTCCGGTTTCGTACCGAAGCAGGACGCAAGCCGCATCGTATTCTCGCTTGAGCTGCCGCCGGGCAGCCGGTTGGAAGACACACGCCAGGTTACCGATCAGGCAACAGCGCTGATGCTTGAAGTGCCGCAGGTGGAAAACGTCTATGTCATTGGCGGATCGAACCCGGTCGGTACGCTGGAAGTTCGCCGCGCGACCCTGGTGGCCGACCTGCAGCACAAGTCGGAACGCGAGATTTCACAGTTCGAGCTTGAGTCCATCCTGCTGGCCAAGACTGGATACGGTTCCCGATCTTCGCGCTTATTTCGTCAATGACCGTGGCGTCAGAGAGCTTGAAATCGGCGTCATGGGCACCGATGGCAATGAGCTTGATCGTGAAGCACGCGAAATCCAGTCCGCCATGGCGGCAACCGGCAAATACCGCGCGATCTCGTCGAATGCAGCGCTTGACAGGCCGGAAGTTGTGGTCAAACCGCGTATGGACCGGCTGGCGGAACTCGGCCTGTCGACGGCTGCCATTTCGGAGACGCTGCGTATCGCGACCATCGGCGATATCGATGCCAATCTGGCCAAATACACCATTGGTGACCGGCAAATCCCCATTCGCGTTCAGCTGAACGAAAAGGCGCGCGACAATATCGATGTGATCCGCACCCTGCCGGTTCCCGCACCTTCAGGCGTGGTCGTGCCGCTTGCGTCGATCGCCGACATCAGTTTCAGCCAGGGACCGTCTTCCATCCAGCGCTTTAATCGCCAGCGCCGCGTTGTCATCGGCGCCGACATGGCCAATGGCGCGGAAATCGGCGAAGGACTGGCGCTGATCAAGGAACTGCCCGAAGTCACCAGCCTGCCTGCCGGCGTCTCCATTCAGGAGACCGGCGACGCAGAGGTGATGGGCGAGGTGTTCACATCGTTCCGTGACGCGATGATCACCGGCTTGATGCTGGTCTTCGTGGTGTTGATCCTGCTGTTCGGTTCCGTGTTCCACACGCTGACCATCCTGATGTCGCTGCCGTTGTCGATCGGCGGTGTTGTTGCCGGCCTGTGGCTCACCAATTCGGCGGTCTCCATGCCGGTGGTGATCGGCATCCTGATGCTGATGGGCATTGTGACCAAGAACGCGATCATGCTGATCGATTTCGCCATTGAGGAAGTCAAGCAGGGCGTGCCGCGCAAGGAAGCGATCATTGACGCAGGCCGCAAACGGGCGCGTCCGATCATCATGACCACAATTGCCATGTCGGCCGGAATGGTGCCTGCATCGCTGGCGCTGGGCGACGGTGGCGAATTCCGCGCGCCGATGGCCATTGCGGTGATCGGCGGCCTGCTGGTATCGACCGTGCTGTCGCTGGTGTTCGTCCCGTCGATCTACACGCTGATGGACGACTTCGGCGCGCTGATCGCCCGTGTGTTCAACTGGGCTGTCAAACCCAACCCGGTTGACGAGCCGACCGAAGGCGAATTTGCCCTGCCGGAGAACGTGACCAAGCTGGAAGAGAAGCGCCCACCGGTGCAGATCGCCGCGGAGTAGGCGACCCAATTAAGATGCAACACAAGCTATCTGGTCAGCCGGGGCTTGCGGCGAGCTTTTGGCTATGGCTGCTGCTTTTTCCGCTTCCGTTCTGCACGGCGGGCGAGAGATAATGCTGAAACCTCGCTCGCGCAGGCACCATGCCAGGTATTTTTTCCGGACTTCGGCATTGGCGTCATAGGTGGTTGAAGTAGCAGGAACATTGCTCCCGCCGACTTCCTTACATGTTGTGGTTCCGCCAACAGTGGAGCATTCGAGCACACCGGGGCGACGATAGGCACCCTTTATGTCTGTCGCCATGGCGCGCGGGATTTCTTTGATTGCCTCAAACTCGCAAAGTTCCGAGGCGAGTGTGCGTTCCTCGAGTGTCGAGCCTGTCTTGTGCACAAGAGGTATTGGCTCTGCCGGAATACAGCCAGTGAGACCAATCAACGGCAATACGAACAAGTATCGTACCTTCATGAATTCAACCCCCCATAGTTGAGGGAATAATATTACACACTCTTGTAAGGGTTGTGAAGGATTGTGGCACGGAATTGCAGTCATTCTGGTTTTGTTGTCTTCCCCCTACCTCTATGCGAGGCTTTCCGTTGACCAGGAGTAACCAGGGGCGGCGATGTACGATCTGCAATTGACGGAATCTTTCGTACCCGCCCAGGGCGACGACACCATTCTGGAAACCACGATCGGTGGCATCCTTCGCGACATTGCCGGCAGACATGCAGATCGCCCGGCACTTCTGGAGATCACCGACGACGGTCAGAAAGCACGCAAATGGAACTATGGGCAGCTTCTTGCCGACTGTGAAAGACTGGCGCTGGCGCTTTCAACCAGGTTCCGACCAGGCGAGCGGGTGACTGTTTGGGCGCCCAACGTCCCAGAATGGGTGTTGATGGAATATGGCTGTGCGCTTGCCGGCATCACGCTGGTCACGGCCAATCCCTCCTATCAGGCCAAGGAATTGCGCTACGTGCTTGAGCAATCCGGCTCGGCGGGCCTGTTCATCGTCCAGAGTTATCGCGGCAATCCCATGGGCGACATCGCCCGCACGGCGACGGAAGGGTTGGGCGCGATCCGCGAAGTGGTCGACCTGGAGGACCACACCGCGTTGTTTCGAACCGGCGACCGCAAGCCAGATCTGCCCGAGGTGACGCCGGATGACGAAGCCCAGATCCAATACACATCCGGCACGACGGGATTTCCGAAAGGGGCGATGCTCCACCATCGCGGCCTGACCAACAACGCCCGGATGCTGGCCGCACGCGCCCGCATTCCCGACGGTTTCTGCTGGATCAATTTCCTGCCCATGTTTCACACCAGCGGCTGCGGGCTGATAACGCTCGGCATATTGCAGGTCGGCGGGTACATGCCGCTGGTCAAAGCTGTTTGATCCGGAGGTCATTCTGAGTCTGATCGAAAGCGAGAAGGCCGTGGTGTTTGGCGGTGTGCCGACGATGATGATCGCCATGCTCGAAGTGCTTGAACGAAAAAGTTTCGATTTGTCGTCGGTGCAGGTGGCGGTTTCAGGCGGAGCGCTGGTTTCGCCGGAATTGGTTCGCCTTGTTCGCGAGCGGGTAGGGTGCGGATTTCAGACCGTTTACGGTCAGACCGAATGTTCATCCGTCGTTACCCAACACCATCACGACGATACGATTGAGGATATTTGCCACACGGTCGGCCAACCGCTGCCTCAAACAGAAATTTCGATCAGAAGCGTAAGCGACAACGGGGTCGCAGCCATCGGCGAGCAAGGCGAAATCTGCATCCGCGGCTACTGCACGATGATCGGCTATAACGGCAATCCTGAAGCCACTGCCGCAACGATTGATGCGGATGGCTGGCTGCACAGCGGCGATCTCGGAACCATGGATTCGCGCGGCTATGTCAGTATCACCGGCCGGGTCAAGGAAATGATCATACGCGGCGGCGAGAACCTGTTCCCGGCGGAAATCGAGAATGTTCTGCTGGAACATGCCACGGTTGCTGAAGTGGCTGTCGTCGGATTGCCGGATGACAAGTGGGGCGAGGTAGTGGCGGCCTTTGTCAGGCCGGGCGCCGGCCATACTGTCGAACCCGAAGTGCTGCGCAGCCATTGCCGCGATCACATTTCACCGCAAAAGACCCCGACATTGTGGTTTGCGGTATCGGCCTTTCCCTTGACCGGATCAGGCAAGGTTCAAAAGTTTGCGTTGCGCGATGGCTATGCGGCAGGCGAGTTCAGACCGCTTTGATGGCCGGGTGGTAATTGGCGTTAAAATGGCGCGCGCGGGATCGCCTCCTCAAAGGCCCGTTTCTACGTGCCCAGGCGACCAAATGTGGTTTGTCCGCTCTTATCACCCGGAGCCGGTTGTGATTTTTCCTTCGAACTTATCGAGAAGGAAGATGGAGCGACTGCCATAGTTTGCCGGTTTCTTCGGCGCATGGCTTCAATTTCCTCGCTGAGACCTTGCCTGCCAATAAAGCTGAACCGCTCGCCATAGTCATTGGGTCCGTCTGTGCCGGAAAAAAACCCGCATTCAAGTATGGCCCAAAACTGTATCACCGGGAGAAAAATGATAATCACCCACCAGCCGCTTCTGTCGAGGTCGTGATACCGCTTGATCGTCAGGCAACAGACGAACCACAGTGTCGCGAAATATAAGACATTGGCCAAAATGCCGAGAAACAGTGGTGCAGATGAAGCTGTTGTTTCATCGACAATGCCGAAGCTGGAGAAAAGCCAGAAGCCGAATGCAGCGGTAATTGCCACACTCACAATATTACCCATCCACCAATGCAGGCGGCCGATACGCCCATTTGGACTGAACAAGAATCTGAGCATCGTGACCCCCGATCGCAATGTGCAAGTTGCCAAGGAAGACGATAGCATTCAAAGCTTAACAATTTACACCAAATCCGTGCAAAGATTAGTATACACTAATATTGGTTGTATTCTGGGGTGATCGTGGTCGCTGCGATATTCACATCCTACCAATATGAAAGTGTGCGTTTCTATGTCGGATGGCGCGGGACGGTCACTGCCTTGCGCTTGCGCCCGCTGTGCAATTGCCACATCGAATGCGCCAGCAGTGTCGCGATCAGAATTGTGCCGCCGATGGCGCTCTGACGGGTCGGCACCTCGGCAAAGATCATCCATACCCAAACCGGCGCCAGCACGGTCTCCAGCAGGTAGAACATGGCGACTTCCGCTCCGGGAATGAATCGGGGTGCAGCCGCAAGTCCGATGAAGGATATCGGAAAAATGATCAGGCCGTTGACCAGCAGCCACCAGGGTTGCTCGACGGCATAACCCTGTTGAGCGACAACCAATCCGGCCACCAAAGCAGGAAGGGCGGAACCGACCATGGGGGCAAAGCTCATGTCTTTGCCGCTGGCTCGGGTGATGACGATTGCCGCAGCGATGCAGAAACTTGCCGCCAGCGACATCAAATCACCGAACAGATTTCCGGTCCCCAGTCCTTCTTCCACAATGATGAAGACACCGACGGCCATCAGTATCATCGCAATTAACGTCACACCCTTTGGCCGCTCTCCCATGAACATCCAGGACAGAAGCGCGGCAAACATCGGATTGAAGGCAAGAATGAAAACCAGGTTGGCGGTCGTGGTGTTGAACACTGCAATCATGAAGGTGACCGTGCTCAGCCCGTAAAGCGCGGCAACGATCCAGCCATGCACGCCCGGGATAATGCGCCGGGAGCCTTGGCCGCTCATTCGCATAACCGCTACAAACAGCACGGTCACGGCAACAACAATGATGCTGCGCGTCAGCATGACCGACCAGGCTTCGCCGTTGGCCAACCGCAGAAACGGAATATCAACGGTCAGCGTCAGTCCACCGACCGCTGCCAGCAGCAAACCTTTCACATGATCCGGAAGGTGGGAAAACAAGGGGACGCTCCAAGACGGATTAGCGACAAAGCGCCGGTTGGATCATTCGTCCGCTTGATACAGTTCCCAGCCGTTTTGCCTGAGATGTTCCTGAGGACGAAAGCGCGCCTTGTAGGCCATTTTCTGCGACCCGGAAACCCAATAGCCCAGATAGACATGTTCGAGCCCGGCCGTCCGCGCCCGCTCGATATGGTCGAGGATCATATAAGTTCCCAGCGAACGATCCTCCATGTCGGGGGTGAAATAGGAATAGACCATGGATAGTCCGTCGGTCATCCGGTCCGACAATGCCACCGCAATCAACTCGCCTTCGCCGCTGCCGGTCACAAAGGAATCGATGCCGCGTTTGCGGTACTCGATGATTTTCGTGTCGACATGCGAATCTTCAACCATCATCGCATAATCAAGCACCGTCATGTCTGACATGCCGCCGCGGCGATGACGTGCATCGAGATAACTGCGGAAAAGCGAATACTGTTCCGTCGTCGGTTGCGCCTTGATTTCCTTGCCGATGAGGTCCTCATTGCGCTGCAACACGCGTTTCATGTTCCGCGTCGGCTTGAACTGTTGTGCCAGAATACGAACGGAAATACAGGCGCGGCAATGTTCGCAGGCGGGACGGTAGGCAATGTTCTGCGAACGGCGGAAGCCACCCTGCGTCAACAAGTCATTGATGCTGGGCGCCTTGTCTCCAACAAGGTGGGTAAACACCTTCCGTTCCAGCTGTCCTTCAATATAGGGGCAGGGTGAAGGGGCAGTCAGAAAGAATTGTGGCGATTGCGGCGTGTGATGCGTCATATCGAATCGTGACCCGGGCCCTTACTTTCATCTGCCATTACAAACCATAGTACCATGGCCCGACAATGGAAAAGGTCAACCAAATAATGATGACGAGTGGAATACCGGCCTTCACAAAATCAAAAAACCGGTAGTTTCCGGGCCCCATGACCATCAGGTTGGTCTGGTATCCCATGGGCGTGGCAAACGACGCATTGGCTGCGAAGATCACTGCCGCGACAAAGGCTTCCGGCGGTGCGCCGGTGGCTTTCGCAATACCAATTCCAACCGGAGTGAATAAAACCGCCGCCGCGTTGTTGGACAGGAAATTCGTCATCAGGGCGATGAATGCGAAAAATCCCGAAAGCAGAACGACCGGTCCATAGCCTTCAAGCAGATTGACAACCGCTTCTGCCAGAAGCATCGCACCGCCGGTTCTTTCAAGCGCGACGGCCGCCGCGATGGAAGCGCCGACCAGAATGAACACCTGCCGGTCAAACGCCCGCGCAGCCTGCTGGAGTGTCAGGCAGCCGGTCGCGATCATCGCGAAAGCACCGACGATTGCCGCAGACGCGATCGGTATGGTGCCGCTGGCGGCGCAAATCACAATTGCCGCGAAGATGGTCAGTGCAATGCCGGCCCTGCGGCGCTGCGGAACCGTCTCCGCAGACCATTCGAGCAACAGCAGATCGTGGTTGGCACGCAGGTTTTGCAATTGGGTTTCAGAGCCGCCGACCAGCACCGTGTCGCCCGGTTCCAGCCTGATTTCCGGAAACGGTATGCGGTTCATCCGGCTTTTGCGCAGGATCGCGATGACCTCAACGCCATAGCTGGTTTCAATACCGGCATTGCGAATGGTGCGGCCAGAGTGCCGGGACCCCGGCGCAACAACTGTCTCGGCGACCTGATAGCCGACAGTAGGACCGGTTCCGGAGACTTCGGCATTATCCTGCCCTGACGCCGGACTTGCGGAACCTCCGGCAAGCGCACGCATGAATGCCTGCCTTGTCGCGGTTATGACCAGCTTGTCGCCGTGCGCAAGCACCGTGTCCTCAAACGGCGGATAGATTGCTTCCTTGCCCCTGAGAATGAGACGCGGCATCAATTCCCGCAGCTGCGGAAACAGACCGGCGGTCGATTCCATTCCGATAAACGGATGCTCGCTGCCGAGCCGGATTTCGCCGATAAACTGTGCACCCGAACCGGTGCCGGACTTGTTTCTGGATATGTCGCGGCTGCGAAACAGGAGCGGAACAACCGCGAACACGTAGATTGCGCCGACGGTCGCCAGGATCAGGCCGGGAACGGTGATATCGAAAAAACCGATTTTGACACCGGCATCGCCGGCCACGCCTGCAGCCAGCAGATTGGTCGATGAACCGATGAGCGTTGTCATGCCGCCCAGAATGGAAATGTAGGACAGCGGCAGAAGCGAGCTTGCAGGCGACAGGTTGCGCTGCGCGGCAAGCAGCGAGACGATTGGAATGAAGATGACGACAACGGGCGTGTTGTTCAAAACCGCGCTGAGTGCGCCGGCGACGATGAGCGTAATAGCGATTGCCAGAAACCCGGAGGACCCGCCAATGCGCGAGATCACCTTCACAACGCCATCCATCGCATCGGTGGCAAACAGACCCTGGCCGACGATGAGAAGGGCGAGCACGGTTGCCAGTGCCGGGCTGGCAAAACCCATCAACAGATCGTCGGGCGCAATGGTGATGTCGCCGTTTGCAAACGGGAAAAGCGCGAACAGTGCCAGAATCGAAGCCAGGCTGCTGAGCGCAACCAATTCCAGCGAAAAGCGCTCGCTGGCATAAGCAATAATCGTGATCGCAATGATCAGATAGGTCGCCCAGATATGGAGTTGGTCCATGTCAGCTCCGGCCATTGGTCCAGAGCATACTAACCGCTGCTAATCCTACTTAGAAGGGCAGTGGTTTCCCGCCGCGCTATTTTGGGGAAAATTTCCGCGTTATCTGAACGATGTCAGAAAAAACTCACCAGATCTGCGGATGCCTGACCACAACCGTGCCAAGCAGCATGTCATGGACGGTGCGCTTACGGTCAAGAAACAAAGTCGCCAGCAAAATCAATGGTGTAAGCAGTACATTGCCGGCCCAGAACAGGACCGTGTGAACGATGGCCAGAATGCCGTCGATGGGCTTGCCGTCAAGCCGCTCCAGCCGAACACCCATCATCCGCATTCCAGGAGTGGCCTGTTCGGCGCCGCCAAGCGTGAAAGCCACATAGATCAGTGCGACAGCCGGAACGAGAATGCTAAACAGGGCAAATCCCAGCCCAAGCGTGATAATGCCGAGCAGGAAGACGACAATGGCGAACGGGATCGAAAGCAGTCCGACAAAGATGTAGTCAAGGCAGAATGCCAGTACACGGCGGGTTCTCACCCCTTCAAAGGCGCGCCAGTCATCCAGATGCGATTGCAGGATTTCGCCCTCAAGTACCTCGGCGGACATGTTGTTTTCCTTTCTTCCCATGCGTGCAATGGAGATGGGATTGGCAAGTCGCCAATTCAAGGAATTTGCGAGGTAAAGACGCTATTTATTGAGGATTTCGGCGATTTCCGGCGCAAAATAGGTCAAAACGCCATCACAACCGGCCCGTTTGAACGCCATCATTGCTTCCATCATGGCCTTTTCGCCATCAATCCAGCCATTGGCAGAAGCCGCCTTGATCATCGCGAACTCGCCTGACACCTGGTAGGCGAAGGTCGGCATGGCAAAAGTCTCCTTGGCGCGGTTGATGATGTCGAGATATGGCATGCCCGGCTTGACCATGATCATGTCCGCACCTTCGGACAGATCCAGATCGATCTCACGCATGGCTTCATCCGAATTTGCCGGATTGATGTAGTAGGTCTTCTTGTCGCCCTTGAGCAGCCCGCCAGTGCCGACAGCCTCCCTGTACGGGCCGTAGAAGGCCGACGCGTATTTCGTCGCATAGGACATGATGGAGACATGATGAAATCCGTTGGCGTCAAGCGCATCGCGAATGGCGCCGATGCGCCCGTCCATCATGTCGGACGGCGCGATTATGTCCGAACCGGCAGCTGCCTGCAGCACCGCGGCATCGGCCAGAATGCCGACGGTCTCGTCATTGACGATGATGCCGTCGCGCAAAACCCCGTCATGGCCATGGGAGGTGAACGGGTCGAGCGCCACGTCGGTGATGACACCGAGTTCGGGAACCGCTTCCTTGATGGCGCGGGTCGCCTGGTTGATCAGATTATCCGGGTCAAGGATGTTGGAGCCGAATTCATCGCGCAGTTTCTTGTCGACATAGGGAAATGTTGCCACGGCCGAATCCCGAGATCGCGGGCCCGTTTTGCCTCCTCGACGATCAAATCCACCGATAATCTGAAGACGCCGGGCATGGCCTCGATGGTCTGCCGTTCCTTTTCGCCGCCAACCGGAAAAAGCGGCCAAATCAGATCGTTGACCGTGACATCGTTCTCGGCGACCAGATCGCGAATCCACGGAAAGCGCCGCAAGCGCCGCATGCGTCTGCTGCCGGTGATCTCATCGACGCTGCGCCCGCCAATCTGGACGTTTCGGCTGATTTTGTTCATTTCGGTCAACTCCGGAATAGCGCTGTCTATCATGGCGCCGCAATCGATACAAAGGCCGCATTGACGCGGCTGGGTGTCATTTCTATTGCTGGCGAATCGGCAACATGAAAGGAAAATCGTGCAGGATTTCGGCGGAGGTGATGAGGCCAGGTTCGAACGGTCCGGGAAAGCGGGTGTAATCACGCTGACCAGGCCGTCTGCGCTTAATGCTTTGACCCATAATATGGCGCTCGCCATTTTCCGTGCGCTCGATGAATGGGAGCGTGATGATCGCATTTCAGTCGTGATCATCCGCGGTGAGGGCAGGGCGTTTTGCGCCGGTGGAGATATCCAGGCAATCTACCGTGCCGGGCGCGACGGCAAACCACTCTATGACTTTTTTGCCGACGAATACCGCTTAAATGTCCGCATCGAATCCTTTTCCAAGCCTTATATCGCGTTGATTGACGGCATCGTCATGGGGGGTGGCGTCGGCGTCTCCATTCACGGCAGTCATCGCGTTTTCACCGAAAATGCCAGGTTTGCCATGCCTGAAGTGACCATCGGTTTCTTTCCCGATGTCGGCGGCAGCAGGTTCCTGCCGCGGCTTCCCGGCCAATTCGGCCTCTGGCTGGGGTTGACCGGTTCAAGACTGGGATGGGGCGACTCACTATGGTCAGGGTTGGCCACCCACTGCGTTCCAGCCGGTGACCTGAATACCCTTGTCGGCCGGTTGTCGGAGACAGGCGACGCAGATTCGGCACTTGACGATTGTGCCCAGAAAGTGCCCCGGGCGATCGATGACGCTCAGATAGGCAACATTAATCAGCGATTTGGGGCCGGCAATATTGGCGAATTGTTGAGCAATCTGCAGGCCGCCGCGGACGGCGACGACGAGTTTGCCACTGAAACGCTCGCAAGGCTGGCAAAAGCATCTCCGACCAGCCTTCATGTGGCATTCCGCCAGATCCGGGCGGGCGCCATGCTTTCCATGGCCGAATGCATGGCAATGGAGTATCGGATTGTCAGCCGCATGCTTGAAGCTCATGATTTTTATGAAGGTATTCGGGCCGCCGTCATTGACAAGGATGGGGCGCCGGTCTGGCAACCCGGTGAGATCGGGCAGGTCGACGTATCGCAAATTGCCGGGTATTTTGCACCGCTAGGCAGTCATGAACTGTCGCTTGCCAAAAACGGCAGCGGGGCAAAGTCGCCATGAGATACGGGGATATCGAAGAAGCCACGTTAAAACCGGGAATCGCCGAAGTATCTTTCGTCTGGTTCCATCGGGTAATCGGCGCCTATTGTCTGCTGTTCGGCGTCATGTACTGGATCAGGTTGATCGGCTTTTACGAAGGTGATTTCTGGCGTTTCGATCTGATGCCGGTTTATTGGCAAATAGCGGCAGTCTCGCTGGCTGTTCTGTTTCCATTTGCTGCAATCGGCCTGTGGACGACAGCCTCCTGGGGACCGGTTGTGTGGTTTTGCTGTGCTTCGGTGGAAGGTTTGATGTATGTCGGGTTCCCCGAATTGTATGGCGCCAAACCGGCTCTGGTGATCTCCCATGTCATGGTGGCAACCATCTATTGCGGGTTCAGGCTTTTCATCTATTTGCAGAAACGCAAAATCCGCCGTTAACCGAAAATTAGCTCTCACAACCTTTGCCGGCATCGTAAGCTATTGTTAAGCTTGGCGTTTAAGTCGAATTTTAGATGCATTCGATATTGTGCCCGCCATGGTGGACAAAAAATAACAACCACCGGGCGTTGAACATGAGGCACAAAATGATGAATGCACAGCCCGCCGGCGCACGACCGGCCGAGCACGAAGATCACCAGAAGGCGATTCGCAATCTGTATCTGGAGTCGCTGCAACTCGTTGAGCGGCTGCACCGCCGTTTGCTTGACGTGATCAAGGACGAATTTGACCGCAATGGCCGTTCCGATATCAACGCCATTCAGGCGTTGCTTCTGTTCAATATCGGTGGAGCGGAACTGACTGCAGGCGAACTGCGTTCGCGCGGCTATTATCTCGGTTCCAACGTATCCTACAATTTGAAGAAGCTTGTCGATCTGGGCTTCATCAATCACCAGCGCTCGCGGGTCGACCGGCGCTCGGTGCGCGTCAGCCTGACCGAAAAGGGCCAGGAAGTCGCCGATACGGTTGGCCAGCTTTACGAGCGGCATGTCGGCTCGATCGAGCAGGTCGGAGGAATCAATGCCGATGAGTTTGCCCAGATGAACAAGGCCCTGCAGCGCCTCGACCGTTTCTGGAACGATACGATCGCCTATCGCATGTAGTTGGCATCAACGCCGAATTGGCATCTAAGAGCGGGCTCGTAAATCGGGCCCGTTGTTGTTTTCATTACATTCAAGATTTCGTGACGCGATTGCCACCATACCGCCGCATTCTGGTGGAATTTCCGGGGCTGGAGCAAGATCCCGGCATTGGTGCCGATGTTTGCCGTTCAACCAGATATGATTCGCGCTTTGTTAACGTTGCGGATTATATGTTCGGTAACCATATCGGATCGCAGGGGTTTGATGTCCGCAGCGTGGATCGGACAACCTATATCGGGTGACGAATGAACGCAGATCGCAGAAAATTTCTCATGATGGCCAGCGCATTGGCCTCGACGTCGTTTGCCGGGTCTACGCAGGCGCGCGACCTGATCGGCAATCTTCTCAGTTCTCCCGATCGCGGCAACTGGAACGACGAGTTTGATGCACGTGCCGGAAACGGCAAGGTAGCATCGAACCTGCCGATTTTCAGTCCCGAGACGGTCGGTCATATCGAGCAGGCAATTCAGCGCTACGTCAACATTGTCAACGGCGGTGGTTGGCCGGTTGTGCCCGCAACAAAGAAGATGCGCCTGGGTGCTTACGATCCCGCCGTGGAAATCCTGCGCAAGCGCCTGATAATTTCAGGTGATCTTTCACGCCGCGCCGGAATTTCCCAATCCTACGACACCTATGTCGACGCCGCCGTCAAACGGTTTCAGGCCCGTCATGGATTACCTGCAGACGGGGTCATGGGCCGTTATTCATTTGCCGCAATGAACGTTTCGGCGCCAATACGGCTTGGCCAGTTGGAAACCAATCTGGTTCGCTTGCGCTCAATGTCCGGATTTCTTGGCAACCGCTATGTGATGGTAAACATACCGGCGGCGCAAATCGAGGCGGTCGAAAATGGGCGCGTCGCACAGCGGCACACGGCAATCGTCGGCAAGACCGACAGGCAGACGCCGATCCTGAATTCCAAAATCAACGAGATCATCGTCAATCCGTATTGGAATGCACCGGTTTCGATTGTGGAGCGCGATATCATTCCGTTGATGCGCAAAGACCCGACCTATCTCACCCGCAACAACATCCGGCTTTATGCACCCAATGGAGACGAAGTCGATCCGACCGCGGTGGACTGGTCGACTGACGAGGCGGTCAATCTGCGTTTCCGGCAGGATCCGGGCAAGATCAATGCCATGGCTTCCGTGAAGATCAATTTCCCCAACCCGCACGCGGTCTATATGCATGACACACCGCAGCAAAGCCTGTTTTCAAAACTGCTGCGGTTTGAATCGTCCGGTTGTGTCCGGGTTCAAAATGTCCGCGACCTAGTGACCTGGCTGCTGCGTGACACCGAAGGCTGGAACCGCTCAAGATTTGAGCAGACGATCAAGTCCGGCGATAGCGTTCCCGTCGAACTTGCCGAACCGGTGCCGGTCTATTTCACCTACATTTCGGCTTGGTCGACCAGCGATGCCGTGGTGCATCTGCGCGATGATATCTATCGCCGCGATGGCGTTGACGAGTTGCAGATTTCGTCGACATTGTAACGCCCACCCGAAACCTACCCGAATGAATGATTTCGTATGCCGCCCATGATGGCGGCATTTTCTGCTCAATCGGGCTGCGTCATTGAGGATATGGCGTGCAATCATCAACTGTGTTAGAGGCCGCGCGACCGCAGCCGATTTCATGATGTAAAGGTGTTGGCAATGCTCGAAATCAATCTTGATAGTCCGTTCTTCAACCGGCCGCTTGAACAGGCCGATGCCGAAATCTTTGGCGCGATCCGCGACGAACTTGGCCGCCAGCGCGACGAAATTGAGCTGATTGCATCGGAAAATATCGTCTCGCGCGCCGTGCTCGAGGCGCAGGGCTCGGTAATGACCAACAAATACGCCGAGGGATATCCCGGTAAGCGCTACTATGGCGGGTGCCAGTTTGTCGATGTTGCAGAAGAGCTGGCCATTGAACGGGCCAAGAAGCTGTTCGGCGCCAATTTTGCCAATGTGCAGCCCCACTCGGGTAGCCAGATGAACCAGGCGGTGTTCCTGGCTTTGCTGCAGCCGGGCGACACGTTCATGGGTCTGGACCTCAATTCAGGTGGCCACCTGACCCACGGATCGCCGGTCAACATGTCCGGCAAATGGTTCGATGTCGTTTCCTATGGGGTCCGTGAAGGCGACAACCTGCTCGACATGGACGATGTTGCGGCCAAGGCGGAAGAGCACAAGCCGAAACTTATCATCGCCGGTGGAACCGCCTATTCGCGTTTCTGGGACTGGAAGCGGTTTCGCGAGATCGCCGATTCAGTAGGCGCCTATTTGATGGTCGATATGGCGCACATTGCCGGTCTTGTGGCAGGCGGCGTACACCCGTCTCCGGTACCGCATGCCCATGTCGTGACGTCAACGACGCACAAATCGTTGCGGGGACCGCGCGGCGGGCTGATCCTTTCCAATGACGAAGCCATCGCCAAGAAGATCAACTCGGCGGTGTTTCCAGGCCTGCAGGGCGGTCCGCTGATGCACGTCATTGCAGCGAAGGCAGTGGCGTTCGGTGAAGCACTGCAGCCCGGTTTCAAGACCTATGCCGAAAATGTTGTCGCCAACGCCAAGGCGCTGGCCGCGAGCCTGAAGGATTCCGGACTTGATATCGTGTCTAACGGTACCGACAACCATTTGATGCTGGTCGATCTCCGGCCGAAAAACGCGACCGGCAAGCGGGCCGAAGCGGCACTCGGCCGCGCGCATATCACCTGCAACAAGAACGGAATCCCGTTCGATCCTGAAAAACCGTTTGTGACCTCCGGCATCCGCCTTGGAACACCGGCAGGAACCAGCCGCGGATTTGGCGAGGCCGAATTCACCGAAATCGGTGACCTGATCGCCGAGGTTCTCGACGGTCTGAAAGCAGCCAATTCCGACGAGGGCAACGCAGCGGTCGAGGCAGCGGTGCGCGACAAGGTACGCGGCCTGACATCACGCTTTCCGATGTATGGCTATTTGGGATAATCCGTCACACATCATTTCATTGCGCTTAAAAATCGAATAAGCCTCGCGGAACGGATCCTGCGAGGTAATTGACCATTCATGCGCTGCCCATATTGCAATTCTGATGACACTCAGGTGAAGGATTCCCGGCCTGCCGAAGACGGCGTGGCGATCCGGCGCCGAAGGGTGTGCCCATCTTGTGGAGGGCGCTTTACGACGTTTGAACGTGTCCAACTGCGCGATCTGCTGGTGGTCAAGAAATCCGGCCGCAAAATGCCTTTCGATCGCGACAAGCTGATGCGCTCGATGGAAACGGCGCTGCGCAAACGCAACATCGATCCCGAAAAGCTCGACCGGGCGGTCTCTGGCATCGTGCGCCAGCTTGAAAGCTCCGGCGACCATGAAATTCCTTCCGACAGTATTGGCATTTTGGCCATGGAGGCGCTGAAAGCGCTGGACGATGTCGCCTATGTCCGGTTTGCCTCGGTGTATCGCAATTTCCGCAATCTGGATGAGTTCCAGCAGGTGCTGGGCGAACTTGAGGACGGCGGCGATACGGTGGAGGAAGGGTGATCGTTGGCAGGTTCGCGCGAAGATGAACGCTTCATGGCCGCGGCCATCCGCCTGTCGCGGCGGCATCTCGGACTGACCGCAACCAACCCGTCGGTCGCAACGCTGATTGTGACGCCGGAAGGAACAATTGCTGGACACGGAGTAACCGCACGGGGAGGGCGGCCACACGCAGAACCGGTCGCGTTGGCCCAGGCCGGCGATCAGGCGCGCGGAGCGACAGCCTATGTCACACTTGAACCGTGTGCCCATCACGGACGAACGCCACCCTGTGCGGAGGCACTGATCACTGCCGGTGTGGCGAGGGTGGTCGGTGGCGCCAGCGATCCCGACGACAGGGTCTCAGGCAGGGGCTATGCCATGCTGCGCGAGGCCGGCATCGACGTGACAGAGGGCGTTTTGGCCGGTCAGGCAGCCGATGTGATGGCCGGCTATTTGATTCGATCTGTGAAGAAACGGCCGGAAGTGATTCTGAAACTGGCGCTTTCTTCCGATGGCATGATCGGCCGCAAGGGCGAGGGGCAAATCGCGATAACCGGTGCGCAGGCGAGGGCGCGAGCGCACCTGATGCGCGCCGAAGCTGACGCAATACTGATCGGCAGCGGCACAGCCCTGGCCGATGATCCGGAATTGACATGCCGGCTGCCCGGACTTGAGGAGCGATCGCCGGAGAGAATTGTCGTCGGCAATGTTGCCGGTATGAAGCCGGGCTCGAAACTGCTCTCAAGCGCCAGGCAATTTCCGCTTTGGCTTGCAGTTGGCGATGGAATGGATGACATCACACGCGAACTTCGCCGCGTCTGGCGCACGAATACTCGCCTCCGAAACCGTTGATGGTCGTGTGGCATTGCCGGAATTGCTGGAGGATCTGGCCTCTCAGGGAGTGATGTCGGTTCTTGTCGAGGGTGGGTCCAAAATCGCATCGTCATTTCTGACCGAAGGCTTGGTGGACCGGATTGTCCTGTTCGCTGCCAAACTGGCCATCGGCGAGAACGGAATTCCTTCCCCGCTTCAGATCGGCACCGTCCCGGGCAACTTCGAACTTGCGCACGACGAAAAACTTGGCGAAGACCGCTGCATGGAGTGGATACGCAAGGAACGGTTTTGATGTTCACCGGCATTGTCACCGACATTGGCAAGGTTTCAGCAGTGGCGCCGCTTGCGGAGGGCAAACGGTTTCGCATTGACACGGACTACGACCCCGCAACGATTGAAATAGGTGCCTCGATCGCCTGCGCCGGCGTTTGTCTTACCGTCGTCGAACTGCCCGAAGAGTGTTCGAACGAACGCTGGTTTGAAGTCGAGGCGTGGGAGGAAGCACTGCGGCTGACCACCGCCGGTGACTGGTCAGCGGGCAACAGCATCAATCTGGAGCGCGCCCTGAAAATCGGCGACGAACTGGGCGGTCACATTGTTTCCGGTCACGTCGACGGCATGGCACAAATAGTTTCAGTCGTGCCGGAAGGTGAGGCGGTGCGGTTCACGCTCGTCGCACCCGGCGAATTTGCCCGGTTCATTGCCCCGAAGGGTTCGGTTGCACTTGATGGTACTTCGCTCACAGTAAATTGTGTCGACGGCAATCGGTTTGACGTGCTTTTGATCCGGCATTCACTTCAGGTGACTACCTGGGGCGAACGCAAACCGGGTGATCAGGTCAACCTCGAAGTCGATACGATGGCGCGTTACGCGGCACGTCTTGCGGAAGCGGACAAAGAGGCCTAGAGCACCGGCCTGTAGCCAATCCAGCGCTCTCCGGGGAAGTTTATGTCCGAAGCCAAGAAACCGCATTTGTTGATTGCCGAAGCCCGGTTTTACGACGATTTGTCTGATGCCCTGCTGGACGGGGCCAAAGCGGCAATTGCCGAAGCCGGTGGTACGTGTGAGGTGGTAACCGTACCCGGGGCTCTGGAAATTCCGGCGGCCATTGCATTTGCCGAAAACGGCGCAAAAGACTTTGACGGTTATGTCGCATTGGGGTGCGTTATTCGCGGCGAGACCTATCACTTCGAAATCGTTGCCAATGAGTCCTGCCGGGCAATCACCGATATGACCATCGGCTGGGACCTGGCGATAGGAAACGGAATTCTGACGGTTGAAAACACTGATCAGGCCTGGGCGAGAGCCAAGAAAACCGAAGGCGACAAGGGCGGTTTTGCAGCGCGGGCAGCACTGCGGATGATCGATTTGCGCCGGGAACTCTCCTCGTGACCAAAACGCAGGACAATCGTGACCGTGTCATGCGATCTGCCAACAAACGCGGTGCGGCACGGCTGGCTGCGGTTCAGGCGCTCTATCAGATGGATGTTGCAGGCACCGGCTTGCTGGAAATCGCCGCCGAGTACGAGACACACCGGTTGGGCAAGGAGATAGACGGATCACAATACCGGGATGCCGATGCGCAATGGTTCAGGTCGATCCTGTCGGGCGTCGTCGATAACCAGAAGGAGATCGACCCGATTGTCAAACAGTCGTTGCTGGAAGGCTGGCCCCTGTCGCGGCTCGATTCAACGCTTCGGGCCATATTGCGATCCGGTACTTACGAGCTGATGCAGCGGGCTGATGTTCCGGTCGCGGTCATTGTCAACGAGTATGTCGATATCGCGCGGGCGTTCTACGAAGACGAGGAACCAAAACTCGTCAATGCCGTGCTTGATCGCGTTGCAAAGCGGGTCCGGGAGACCACGCGTTGACCGGCGCGGCCGAACGCGAAGCCCGCCGGACAGCACTTATCCTGTCGGCCAGTCAGGCCATCGTCGGCTCGGCAGCACCGATCTGCATTGCCCTGGGTGGTTTGGCCGGCTTTTATCTGCTTGGCGCCGACAAGTCGCTGGCGACAGCACCGGTGACCGGATTCAACATCGGTACCGCGCTGGGTGCGCTTCCCGCCGCCGCCTTGATGCGCTGGGCCGGGCGAAGATACGGTTTCATGACCGGGGCGGGTGTTACCGCACTGGGCGGTGCTATCGCGGCTATGGGTCTGTTCAATCACAGTTTTTGGCTGTTTGCCGCCGGTCTTTTGTTCATCGGCAGCGGCAATTCCTTTGTTCAGCAATACCGGTTTGCTGCCGCCGACAATTCACCGATCGCCTTCAAACCCAAGGCAATTGCCTGGGTGCTGGGAGGAGGAGTGTTTGCAGCCGTCATCGGCCCGCAAACAGTCATCTACACCCGCGAACTTTTTACGCCGGTGATGTTTGCCGGTTCCTTTGTCGCGGTGATCGGACTGGCTGCAATTGGAGCGCTGATACTGTCTTTCCTTCGATTGTCCAAGGAAACGCTATCCGACGACGATTATAGCGACACTCCCGCGCGGTCGCTGAAGGAAATCGTCAGTCAGCCGCGATTTGCAGCCGCGATGATCTGTGCGATCGGATCATTCACGTTGATGATCTTCGTAATGACAGGTGCGCCGCTGGCCATGGTCGGTTGCGGGTTTACCCCGGACGAAGCGACGCTGGGAATCTCCTGGCATGTGATGGCCATGTTTGCCCCCAGTTTCTTTACCGGCAGGTTGATCGCCAGGTTTGGCAAGGAGAAGATCATCACCGCTGGCCTGTTGATTCTGATCGGCAGTGCAATGGTCGCACTTTCCGGAATTGCGCTGTGGCAATTCTGGACGGCACTGATTCTGCTGGGGTTAGGCTGGAATTTCGGTTTTATCGGCGCAACTGCAATTGTAACCGAATGCTACCGGCCGTCTGAGAAGAACAAGGTCCAGGGATTTCACGACTTCCTTTTGTTCGGCCTGGTGGCGTTGTCTTCGCTGATGTCCGGGCAGGTGTATAATGCCTGGGGCTGGGACATGCTCAACTGGATCGTATTCCCGGTCACGCTGATTTGTCTCTTTGCGCTTGTCTATCTGTCGGTCGCGGAGCGCAAAACACAGATTGCCGGTGTTGCGGGCACAGATCATCCGGATTTTTAGGATCCTGACCCTAGTCATTTAGACGCAATTCACAACAAAGCCTTGACGTTGAGGGGTGGCATGCGCATAAGCCGCTGCGATGGCCGTGACGCCGCCAACCCATGGCGTGATCCGGCAAACTTCAATCCTGTCCGGAGTGGGGACTTCCGGATCAATCAAACCGAGGAAAATGGCAATGACCATGCTTTTCGTCGTCATCGCCTGCGGCTTGCTTTCTGTGCTCTACGCCATCTGGGCAACACAGTCGGTGCTCGCAGCCGATCAGGGCAATGCCCGCATGCAGGAAATCGCCGGCTACATCCGTGAGGGTGCACAGGCCTACCTGAACCGTCAGTACACAACGATCGCCATCGTCGGCGTCGTCGTGTTTTTTATTGCATGGTGGTTGCTGTCGGGAATTGCCGCCATCGGCTTTCTGATCGGGGCGGTCCTTTCCGGCGCTGCCGGCTACATTGGCATGCATATTTCGGTGCGCGCCAATGTTCGTACCGCCCAGGCAGCTTCGAATTCGCTGGCAGGCGGCCTTGAAATCGCCTTCAAGTCCGGTGCCATCACCGGACTGCTGGTGGCTGGATTGGCGCTGCTTGGAGTGGCGGTCTACTACTACATCCTGATCAGTCCGATGGGTCTCGACCCGGAAAGCCGTGACGTCATCGACGCGTTGGTGGCGCTCGGCTTCGGCGCCTCGCTGATCTCGATTTTCGCCCGTCTCGGCGGAGGCATCTTCACCAAGGGTGCCGATGTCGGCGGCGATCTGGTTGGCAAGGTAGAGGCCGGCATCCCGGAGGATGACCCGCGCAACCCGGCGACCATTGCCGACAATGTCGGTGACAATGTTGGCGACTGCGCCGGCATGGCTGCCGACCTGTTTGAAACCTATGCGGTGACAATCGTTGCCACGATGGTTCTTGCCTCGATCTTTTTCGATGGCGCCACGGCTCAGCTGCTTATGCTGTTCCCGCTGGTTATCGGCGCTTCCTGCGTCGTGACGTCGATCATCGGCACATTCTTTGTCAAGCTCGGCGCAAACAACTCCATCATGGGCGCGCTCTACAAAGGTTTTTTTGCAACGGCGGTCCTTTCAGCAGTCGCGCTTGCGGCAATCGTCTGGGGTTGGCTCGGAGCCAGCACGGAATTCACCGCCTCGAACGGCAACCAATTCACCGGACGTCATCTGTTCTATTGCGGACTGGCCGGACTGGCGGTTACCGGCCTGATCATCTGGATCACCGAATATTATACGGGTACCGGAAAACGCCCTGTCGTCTCGATTGCGCAGGCGTCGGTCACCGGTCACGGAACCAACGTCATTCAGGGTCTGGCTGTTTCACTTGAAGCAACAGCACTTCCGGCCTTGGTGATCATCGCCGGTATCATTGTTGCGTTCAATCTGGCTGGACTGTTCGGTATCGCCATTGCGGTGACAACAATGCTGGCGCTGGCCGGCATGGTGGTTGCGCTTGATGCGTTCGGCCCTGTTACCGACAATGCCGGCGGCATCGCCGAAATGGCAGGTCTTGATCCTGAAGTTCGCAAGTCGACGGACGCGCTGGATGCGGTCGGCAACACCACCAAGGCGGTAACCAAGGGCTATGCAATCGGTTCGGCCGGACTGGGTGCGCTGGTGCTGTTTGCAGCCTATACCGAAGACCTGAAGTTCTTTGCCGCAAACGCTGCTCCGGGTTCGTTCTTTGAAGGGGTCGCGGTCGACTTCTCGCTTTCCAATCCTTACGTGGTTGTCGGCCTGCTGTTCGGTGGTCTGCTGCCGTACCTGTTTGGCGGTATTTCCATGACGGCTGTTGGCCGGGCAGGTGGTGCGGTGGTCGAGGAAGTGCGCATGCAGTTCCGCGAAAAACCCGGCATCATGGAAGGCACGGAAAAGCCCGACTATGGCCGCGCGGTCGACATGCTGACCAAGGCCGCCATTCGCGAGATGATCATTCCATCACTGCTGCCGGTGCTGTCGCCGATTGTCGTGTTCGGTCTCATCTATGCCATCGCAGACAAGAACAACGCGCTGGCTGCTGTTGGAGCAATGCTCCTGGGCGTGATCGTTACAGGCTTGTTTGTCGCCATTTCAATGACAGCGGGCGGTGGCGCCTGGGACAATGCCAAGAAATCGTTTGAGGACGGTTTCATCGACAAGGATGGCGCCAAGCACGAAAAGGGTTCGGAGGCTCACAAGGCCTCTGTAACCGGCGATACGGTCGGCGATCCTTACAAGGACACAGCCGGTCCTGCGGTCAATCCGATGATCAAGATTACCAACATCGTCGCTCTGCTGCTCTTGGCAGTGCTCGCGCACTGATTTGTTGGTGGTGTGAAACAGAAAAACCCGCGGAGAGCGATCTCCGCGGGTTTTTCTTATTCCGCAAAATACTGGCTAATTGATACGGGTTACGGCCGGCTTATTGACGGCGCGTCTCCGCTGCTCAGACCGGAAAGCAATTGACCGATGAAGTTGTTGTCCTTGCCGCCCGTAGGCGTCGTCTTGGAGACAAAGTCGAACACTTTGCCATCCTGCAGACCGTATTGCGCGATGTTTGTGACGCGTTCCTCTTCGCCGAAATAGACAGCTAGAATGCGCTGATCCACCAGTTTGGGCTTCATGAAAGCAGCTCGCTTAACGCGTCTCTGCGAAATGTAATAGAACACCTCGTTATCAAAGGTGGCCGTTGTCGATGGCGTACCGAGAGCGAGCAGCACCTGCTCGCGGCTGGAGCCTACCGGCACGAGCTCCAGGGCTTCCTGATCGACGACATAGCCTTGCGTCAATGTCGTTGTCGGATTGAGTGACTCGGTCACATTGCAGCCGCCGACTGCAACAGCGGAGCCGAGCAGGACCACAGAAAACGACAAGCGTGCTTTGAAAAAGGACTTGCGAATAACCAAAACCATCTCCAGATATATGCCCCGGTGGCCGCTGGTAGCGTGCCTCAAACCGGGTAAACCAGCTTACAGACTGATGCAACCAGAACCTTGTACTCTTTCCAGCAAACAGCGACTGAATTCAGTCGTCAAGGGATAGCGGATCGAATGTTCAAACGCTTGTTTGGCTCAGCAGGCCGCACCAATCAGGCAATTGCCGCTGCCGTTTACAGCGAAATCGTGGCAGCGGCACGGCAGCCGGTCTATTATTCGCGCCTCGACGTTCCTGACACGCCTCTTGGCCGGTACGAGATGCTGTCGCTGCATGTTTTTCTGTTTTTGCGCCGGATGAAGGGCGAGACAGGTGCTTCGGCACAATTGGCCCAGGAAGTCACAGACATGTTCTTTGAAGATCTGGACCATTCGCTGCGGGAACTCGGCATCGGCGACATCGGTGTCCCGAAGCGGATGAAGAAGCTTTCGAAAATGTTCTATGGTCGCGCGGTTGCCTATGGTGATGCGCTCGATTCAGCAGACCGGGAGGCACTGGCGGCGGCTTTGGCGCGAAACATACAACCCGAGCTGGATGAATGGTCCGGGGCTGCCGAGCTTGCCGAAATCATGGAAAGTCAGGCAGAGCACCTGCAAAATCAGGATTTGGGCACGATCCTGTCCGGCAAGTTGAAATATATGCCAGGTCCGGAGATCACGGCATGAACGTTTCTTCGCAGACCACTCAAGGGCCCGGGCCTGTGGCCCATCCGGTCCACGTCAGATCCATTCCGAAAGCCGGAAAAACCGTTCAAATACACGCCGACGAAACGCAGAGACTGGCCCTGGCGCAAGCGCATGATCTCGAACAGGTTTCCCGGTTCGAGGCGGAATTGCAGATTACCCCCTGGCGGCTTGACGGGGTTCGGGTACGAGGCCGTGTCAAGGCAAGCATCGTTCAGCTTTGTGTGGTTTCGCTCGAGCCGGTAGCATCCCGGATCGATGAGCCGATTGATTTGACGCTTGTCGCAGGAGAAGAGAAATCTACGCAGTTGAACCTGGCCGGGGCAGAGATCGTCCTTGATTCCGATGGTCCCGACGAGCCCGATGCCATTGTTGGCGGAACCGTCGATGCGGGTGCGATAGCAGAAGAGTTTTTTGCCATCGCAATCGACCCATATCCGCGCAAGGATGGAGCGCAAGTTGATCACCAACCGGGCAGCGATGTTGATGACAATCCGCCCAGTCCCTTTGCCAAGCTTGCCGAGCTGAAGCCCAAACATTGATGGAAAACTATGCCTGGATACGCTCTGGCGCCCGAATTTTATTGTACTGGTCGCGAAAACAGCTATTTTCCGCCCACTTGGCATTTCCGATAGAGATCGGTGTCATTAAGTGGGCGGGCGACTGACGGAGGAAAGACGCCGAGGGTGATCACGATAGCAGTAGATGCGATGGGCGGTGACAATGGTCCCGAAGTCGTCGTTCCGGGCATATTGAAAGTGCTGGAGCGCCGCGAAGACGTGAAATTCCTGCTGTTCGGCCAGGAAGACAAGGTCAGACCCTTTCTTGAGCAATTTCCTCGGGTTCGCGACGCCAGCGAATTCGTTCACTGCGACGTTGCTGTGCAGATGGACGACAAGCCCAGCCAGGCGCTCCGCCGTGGCCGCAAGGTTTCCTCAATGTGGAAAGCAATTGAAGCGGTAAAAGAGGGAGACGCCGACTTCTGTGTATCCGCGGGCAATACCGGCGCCTTGATGGCGATGTCCAAATTCTGTTTGCGCATGATGTCGGGAATTGAGCGGCCGGCAATTGCAGCAATCTGGCCGAATTTGCGCGCCGAGAGCGTTGTGCTCGATGTGGGAGCAACGATTGGCGCCGGTGCGCGCCAGCTGGTCGATTTTTCCATATTGGGCGCCGCGATGGCCAGGGCGTTGTTTGAGATCGACCGGCCGACGGTTGGTTTGCTCAATGTCGGCGTCGAAGAAATCAAGGGACAGGAGGAAGTCAAGGAAGCAGGCGCCACACTACGTGCCGCCAACCTTGAGTCCATGCGATACATGGGGTTTGTCGAGGGCGACGACATCGGAAAGGGCACAGTCGACGTGGTCGTGACTGAAGGTTTCTCCGGCAACATTGCGCTGAAAACTGCCGAGGGTACCGCTAAACAGATTTCGGAATATCTTCGATCGGCAATGAGCCGGACCATCATGGCCAAGCTCGGCTACTTTTTTGCACAGAACGCATTTCGGCGCCTGCGTGAAAAAATGGATGTTCGCAAGGCCAATGGCGGCGTTTTTCTCGGCATGAACGGGATCGTCGTGAAAAGTCACGGCGGTACCGATGAGGAAGGGTTTGCTGCGGCAATCGAGCTTGGTTACGACATGGTGCGCAACAAGCTGCTCGACAAAATCCGCGATGATTTGGAAATATTCGGCGCTTTGCCGGAGTCGGTTGGCGTGCCCCCAGAGGCAAATGCGGCGGCAACGAATAGTTAGGGGCGGCTAAGGGTGATCAGGTCAGTTGTCAGGAGCGTCGGCTCCGCGCTGCCGAAACGGGCAGTAAAAAACAATGAGCTGGAAGGCGTGGTCGATACATCCGACGCGTGGATTGTCCAGCGCACCGGTATCAAGCAGAGATATGTCGCGGGCGACGATGAAACGACCGCATCATTGGGCGAGGCTGCGGCGCGGCAGGCGTTGTCGAATGCGGACATCTCTGTTGACGACATCGACCTGATTATTGTTGCCACCTCCACACCGGACAACACCTTTCCGGCGACGGCGGTCGACATTCAAAACCGGCTTGGCATGAAGCACGGATTTGCCTTCGACATGCAGGCTGTGTGCACCGGTTTTGTCTATGCAATGGCCACCGCTGACCTGCATATACGTGGCGGTGCCGCAAACAGGGTGCTGGTCATCGGAACCGAGACCTTCTCGCGCATACTCGACTGGTCGGATCGAACGACCTGCGTGTTGTTTGGCGATGGCGCAGGTGCGGTGGTGCTTGAGCGGGGCGAGGGCGAGGGGACCACAAACGATCACGGAATTCTTGCCACCAGCCTTCGCTCGGACGGCACACACAAGGAAAAGCTGTTTGTTGACGGTGGTCCATCCAGCACCCAGACGGTAGGTCACCTGCGCATGGAAGGCCGCGAAGTGTTCAAACATGCCGTCGGAATGATTACAGACGTCGTGGAGAACGTTTTTGCCAAGGCCGATCTACCCTTGTCGGAACTGGACTGGTTTGTTCCCCATCAGGCCAACAAGCGCATCATTGACGCATCAGCCAAAAAGATGGGCATCCCGGACGAAAAGGTCGTTATCACGGTCGCGCAGCACGGCAACACCTCCGCTGCATCAGTGCCGCTTGCATTGGCAAGCGCGGTTTCCGATGGACGGATAAAATCTGGAGACCTTGTATTGCTGGAAGCAATGGGGGGTGGATTTACCTGGGGAGCGGTATTGCTCAGATGGTAAAGACTATTTGGCCTTGATTGAGGATGAGTTCTTGACCGCGCCTTCACATTTTAGTTAACTCCCTGATACAACAATATTGTTCAATTCACGATTGTTAGGCGTGCCATGGGCGGAAAAACCGTAACACGAGCTGACCTGGCGGAGGCCGTATACCGCAATGTTGGCTTGTCACGCACCGAATCCGCCCAACTCGTAGAGATGGTGATAGACGAGATTTGCGATGCCATCGTTCGAGGCGAAACGGTTAAACTTTCATCCTTCGCCACTTTTCAGGTTCGGTCAAAGAAAGAGCGAATCGGACGAAATCCCAAAACCGGTCAGGAAGTGCCGATTTCCCCGCGCAGGGTGATGACCTTCAAGGCATCCAATGTGCTCAAGGAGCGGATTCTGGACGGACACAGAAAGGGCTGAATTTCCAGCTCTTAATCCCCTGATCTTATTTTAGTAGGGGTTGAATATATCAGCGCAACCCGCTGGAATGAGCGGCGAATCAAGTCAGTTCTTGTGGGTTGTTGTATGGATAAGAATCCCGACGCGTTCAGAACCATCAGCGAAGTCGCTGATGACATGGATTTACCCCAACATGTGCTTCGATTCTGGGAGACAAGATTCTCGCAGATCAAGCCAATGAAACGCGGTGGAGGGCGGCGATACTACCGCCCCGGTGACATCGATCTGATCAAGGGAATACGCTATCTTCTCTATGATCAGGGTTATACGATCAAAGGTGTCCAGAAACTTCTGAAGGAAAACGGCAATTCGTACGTCGTGGCGCTCGGTGCCGGCAATTTCGAAGCCGCAGAAGCGATCATGGCGAGCCGGCAGGCATCCGATGAACTGGAAGCCGAACAGGGAATTGTGGGCAAAGCGAAAGCAAAGGCCAGCCGCAGGTTCCTCGGGCTCGGCCGTTCGGATGGCGACAAACAGCCGGAAAGTGACGAAGTGCAGGACCGCGAGCGGATATCCGGAGACAATCACGCTTTGTTGCAGGAAACACTTTTTGACCTGCTCGAATGCAAGCGCCTGCTGGACCAAGCCCGCTGATACCGTAACCTTCACAGATTATTGAGACCGGAGACGCAGGCATGCCCGCATTTGCCATCGTTGATACGAAAATCGAGAACTCCGAAGAGTATGAGGGCTACAAGGCGTTGGCCAGGCCGATAGCCGAGAAGTTCGGCGGCAAATACCTGGTGCGTGGCGGCGACATAAAGGTGGTTGAGGCCGATCTATGGCAACCGACGCGCATGGTGGTCATGGAATTCCCGGATATGGCAAGCGCCGAGGCATTCTATAATTCGGAGGAATATGCGCCCGTCCGCAAAATACGCCACGACAACTCAAAATGTTCGTTCGTGATCGTTGAGGGGGTTTGAACCCGGAAGTCATTCTGTCGGCAACATTCACCCGGTCCGGACAAACAGTTTGCGCAGATCCAGCACAGAAAACATCAACCAGTGCAAGGTAGCGGCAATCAGAATCATGAACAGTCCGGCAAAGATGATGTCGGACGGAAAATGCGCCAGCATTCGGTAGCGGATAAAGCCGGAGATGGCCCAGCCGGCGAGAACCAAGACGCCGAAGAAAACCCGGTAGCGATCGGATACGATCAGCAGTGATGCAAACAACATCACGGTCACCGCCACCTCACCGGCGACAAACGAGCAGTTTGTCGGGCACAAACCGCCCGGGCGCAGTACGCCAACGAATTGCATGTCCTTGCCGTAAAGCAGGCCTTCGCTGAACTCGTCAACCATGCGCGGCCTCGGCCGGCCGATGGTTTTCTTCAGTATGCCGTCAACGATCAGCAGCGGTCCTGTCAGGCCGCACAGGACGATGTAAAACCATTCCGCCGGAAACAAGCCGAGGAGCCGGTGACGTTTGACCAGCGAGCCGAGCCAAAGGATAGCGACAACTCCGTACCCCACGCCGACAAACCACTGTAATTGAACCCGGGCAGACGCGACCGAAGCTGGCGCCTCGACAATCAGGCCATCATCGCCCCGCAACAGGTTGACCAGCAATTTGTCCAGTTCCGGAAAAACCAGAAAAACCAGCGCGGCAGCGAGCGTCGAAAGCGATGTCACGACAAAGAGCTGGCCACGAAATGTCATGCTGCCTGCCTGATCCTTTTCGACGGCGGTAGCAGAGGCGACCGCGATTGAACTTGTTCGCTAAGCTGTCTTGTTTAGATGGAAGCCTGACCTGGCGATCAAGCGTCTGATTATGAACTGCCCTAAATTATCCCGTCCTTTTTCAGCTCGGTCAGGCGGTCATCGCTGAATCCGAGAAGATCTCCGTAAATCTCCTGATTATGAAATCCCGGCTCCGGAGGACCAAGCCAGGCCACTTCGCCAGGGGTTTCAGACATTTGCGGTGCAAAGCCTGGAACAGCAAGGTCTCCAAATCGCGGATCTTTGATACGCTGTAACATCTGACGCGCCTTGAAATGCGGATCCTTCGCAATATCGGCGATGGAATAGATGGGTCCAACGACAACATTGTGCTCTTCGAGGATTTCGGTCACTTCAGCGGCAGTACGCGCACCGGTCCAGTCGGCGATCAAACCATCCAGCTCGTCACAATTGTTTCCGCGTGCGAGGTGGGTGGAAAACCGCTCGTCTTCAGCCAGTTCCGGCTGTCCGATGGCCGCACAAAGGCGCACAAACATCGGATCAAAATTGGCGGCGATGATCACCCACTTGCCTTCCGATGTCGGATAGATGTTCGAAGGCGCGACATTGGCAAGACCGGTTCCGCTGGGCTCGCGAACGAAGCCGGTCTTGTCGTACTCCGCCAGTGCACTTTCCATCATCGAAAAGCAGGATTCATAGATTGCGGCATCGATGACCTGACCCTTGCCGCCTCCCAAGGCGTCACGGTGGTAAAGCGCCATCAGGACGCCCTGCGATGCAAACAGACCTGTCAGGGTGTCGCCAAGGGAAATGCCGTTTCGTGGTGGCGGTTGGTCGGGGTGGCCGTTGATGTAGCGCAACCCGCCTAGCGCTTCCCCGACGCTGGCAAATCCGGGCCGCTCGGCATATGGCCCGTTTTGGCCATATCCGGAAATGCGCGCGATGATCAGACCCGGGTTGATCTTGTGCAACTCGCTGGGAGCAAGGCCCCACCTTTCCAGCGTTCCCGGTTTGAAGTTCTCCACCAGCACGTCGGCCTTTTCCACCAGAATGCGAACCAGTTCCTGCCCCTTTGGATCGCGAAGATTGGCTGTGACCGATTTCTTGTTCCTCGCCAGGATCGGCCACCACAGGCCGATATCATTGTGACGGTGATGGCCCCAATCGCGCATCGGATCACCCTTGCCGGGTGGTTCAACCTTGATGATTTCGGCGCCAAAATCCGCCAGGCGTGCCGCGGTGAAAGGACCCGCCAGCAATTGGCCAAGCTCAATGACCCTCACTCCGGCCAGCGGGCCTTTCAGTCTCGGGTCGCGGTTTTCGGCCGGGATCGTCATCAGTTTTCTCCCTGTTGCGGTCTTTCACCGATGAGGTGGGCGATAGGGCCTTTGGGTGGCCTTGGCAACCAGAGGTAATCCTCTAGCCGGAGCGAAAGGAGAAAGTCAGATCGCCGGATTTGGCATTCAATCTGGTTTGAGTGCCTCCGGACGGGCTGGATTGTGCAGGCGTCTTTCGCGATGCCCCTCTCGGTTCCGATGCGCTTTCTCCGCCTTTGGATTTCATCGTGCCTGAACTCTCCGAAACTTCGCCGGGTGACCGTACAGGTGCATTGGCGCCCGGTGTTGCGCCTCGACGCAGCAGATCATCAAGTGCGCTGCGGTTTGAAGACAGCATTTTGTCGAAGATCGACTGGTCTTTGATCTTGGCCATGTCCTAAGTCCCGGAACCCGTTGCTGACGCACGGCCGTCGGCTGCGTTCAGCGATTGCAGATAATCAAGGGCCTCATCGAGCGAGATCACATCGCCATATTTCGCATCAATGTCGAACAGGTTTGCCTCGTGAGGACCTTCTGCCCGGTCGCCCACTGCTTCGCGAACGACAATGGTTTGATACCCGCTTTGAAGCGAATCCACCGCTGATGCCCGCACACAGCCGCTGGTGGTGCAACCGGTTATGATCAGCGTATCGACACCATTGGTTTTCAGGTAAGTGTCCAAATTCGTTCCGAAAAACGAACTGGCGTACTTTTTCGACACAATGTAATCGTTGTGATCAGGTTTGATGCGGTCATCGACATTGCACATTGGCGATCCTCGTACCAGAACCGCCAGCGACGGCACCTTCTTGATGAAGACACCCGCATCGCGAAAATCGGGATCATACTCGATGATGGTGTAGGCGATGGGCAAATGGGCGGCACGAAATGCATCGATCAGCTTGGATGTCGCTGCCAGCTCTGCCGAATAATCGCCACCCAGCGGTGAAGAGGGATCGGTAAATCCATTGATGAAATCGACGATCAGCAGGCCCGGCCGCGATCCGTATCCGGAACGCTCGGCAAAACCCTTGGTTTTGTAGTCTTGTAGTGTCTGCGATTGCCAATCCTGCATTAAACCCTCCCAATGTGACATGCTCCATGGCATGTCGTTTCCGATCATATGCTGAATTTCAAAATTGCAAAACATTCAGTTTACGGTTTGAATGCCTTGACCGGGTTCCGGACTGCGGCTGCGACCGCGGAAACGGATTTCCGCAAAAGGGAAATTGTGAGAGGAGACAAAAACATGGGCCGGGGAGATAGCAGACCGCCTTCCGCAATCGGGGACCGTTACCGCCCGCGCCAGCTGGATGAAAGAAACCGGCCGCGCCCGGGCGACTCTCAGACGATCCGTGCCATGCAGGATCGAATTCCGCCCAGGCCGAGAAGTACCGGATCCGGCAAGAAGGAAATCAAATGCGCCATCGGTATTGATATTGATGCTGTCGCCGGCTGGCTGGGATCATATGGCGGTCAGGATTCTCCCTGCGACATTTCCCGCGGTTTGTTCGCCGGCGAAGTTGGTGTCCCGAGGCTCGTTGAACTGTTTCGCAGAATGGACCTCCGCACATCCTGGTTCATTCCCGGTCACTCGATCGAGACATTCCCGGACCAGTGCAAAATGGTGGTCGATGCCGGTCATGAAATCGGCATGCACGGCTACTCACATGAAAACCCCATTGCCATGACCCCCGAACAGGAAGAACGGGTCATGGACAAGTGCATCGACCTGATCGAGAAACTGTCAGGCCGCAGACCAACCGGTTATGTCGCGCCGTGGTGGGAATTCAGTCCGGTTACGAACGAACTGTTGCTGAAAAAAGGCATCAAGTACGATCACAGCCTGATGAACAATGACTTCCACCCGTTTTATGTCCGGGTGGGCGACAGCTGGACACCGATCGATTATTCCAAACATCCCGACGAATGGATGAAACCGCTGGTGCGCGGCACCGAGACCGACCTGATCGACATACCGGGCAACTGGTATCTGGACGATCTGCCGCCGATGATGTTCATCAAGAGCGCTCCCAACAGTTTCGGGTTCATCAATCCGCGAGACATCGAGGAATTGTGGCGCGATCAGTTCGACTGGGTTTACCGCGAATATGACTACGCGGTATATACGCTGACAATCCATCCCGACGTGTCAGGCCGCCCGCAAGTGCTGCTGATGCTCGAGCGCATCATCGAGTACATCTCAAGTCACGCTGGTGTCGAATTCATCACCTTCGACGAAATCGCGGATGACTTTGCGCGGCGCTATCCCAGGAACAAGACCGCAGATCACGTCGCAGCGGAGTAGGGCGAAGCAAATGTGCAGCCTTTGCGGGATTCTCGGCGGCGACAACCACTGGGCGGACACATCGAGCAACCCGGACAGCTTCGGCAGCAGGTCGAAACAGGTCACCTGGCATCGCGAACGCCAGGAACGTACCCGGCTGATCAATCGCATTATCGGCAGATACGGGCTGACGGTCAGCGATTGGTCAGGAAATGCATTCGTCGTCCGCTCCCACACGGGCAAATCCGTCATTGCCGAAAACCTGTCGCAGATCTGGGAGGCGGCGGAGAAGATAACCGGCTCACCGTGCGATCCGCTTGAACCGGAACTGATCAGGTCGTTGACCGAAACCGGAGAACTCCGGTGAGCGCATTTGGCGATCCGATACCGGTCAACGTCGTCACCGGCTTCCTTGGAAGTGGCAAGACGACAATTATCAAGATGCTGCTGGCATCACCCGATCTGGCCGACACGGCAGTGCTGGTCAACGAATTCGGCGAGGTTGGGCTCGACCACCACCTCTTTCGCAGTGTCAACGAAAACACGATTTTGCTGGGCAACGGCTGTGTCTGCTGTGCGATTCTCGGCGACATGAAGGATGCGCTCCGCGATCTCTTCTCACAAATGACAAGAGGGGATGTTCCGCCGTTCAAGCGCGTCATTGTCGAAACATCGGGCCTCGCCGATCCTGTACCGATTGCCTACACGGTGCAGTCGGAACCGGTTTTGCGGCACCATTTCCGCCTCGGAAACGTGATCACGACGATCGATGCGGTCAACGGTGCGGGGCAGCTTGAGACCCATGAGGAATCGGTCAAGCAGGCTGCTGTTGCTGATTTCATCATCATAACGAAAACCGACATAGCCGAATCGACTGAAAGCGGTTTGCTAAAGTCGCGGCTTGCGAAGTTGAATGCCGGAGCGCCGGTGTTGGATGGGGCAAGGGAAGTGCTCTCTCCGCAGCAGCTTTTCCGCGACGATCTCGCAGACATCGACAGTCGTGCGTCGATTGTACAATCCTGGTTTTCCAATCCGGAACAAGATAACCACGGGCTGTCACACAGTCATTCAGACGGCATTCAGTCTTTCTGCGTTCAAACCGATCAACCGCTCGACTGGACGGCATTTGGTATCTGGATGTCGATGCTGCTGCATTGCCATGGCGACAAGGTCTTGCGGATCAAGGGGCTTCTGAACGTCAGCGATGTCGAAATACCGGTGCTGATCAACGGGGTTCAGCACATCGTTCACCCGCCGGTTCACCTTGCCGAATGGCCGGACAATGACCGGAATTCCCGGCTGATATTCATTGTCCAGGGCATGTCCATCGACAATATCCGGCACTCGCTTGATACGTTCAACAAGCTGGCAAATCCCGGTGTGACCGAGCTTCAAAAATCGGCTTGAATAAAACTCTCAGTTTCGTCCAGGCGGTTGCCGGGTCGTTTTCCAGCCGTGCCGGAATGCCCGAACCAGATGATGCAGCAGATAAAACACCACGGTCAGTATGACCAACAGGACAATGGACACAAAAGTCCGGCCAAATGTACCGCCGGTTGGCGGTTCACGGGCAATCAACCCTTCCGCCAGCATTTCTACGGCCTGCAGCGTGGCGCCGGCACACAGGATAATCGCGACAAGGATCGAAATCTGCAGCGTGTCGAAAACCAATCCACTGACGTCCAGTTCCGTCACCGACTTAATGATGTTTTGCCGGAAACTTTGCCAGTGTGAGATGACAAAGGCGATTACCGCCACCAGCGAAGCAAACCAGAACAACACGTTTGAGAAGCGGATTCCGGGGATATTCTCAACCAGATAAGCTTCGAATGGCGCGTAAAAATATAGAAAAATCAACAAGATGACCAGTGCGATCAGCCAGAACCAGAATCGCCTGGTCAATCGGTTTTCAGTTTCTTGGGCCATGTTTTCCCGTTGCCTGACCGTCCCCGCGGGACGTTTTTTCGCAATCGTAGCCAAAATTGCCGACTGGTCAAATATCTATTTTCATACAAATGAATTTGCTCAGACCGTTGACCGCGACGATCAGTTAGAGAATGATAATTTTCTCGGGCCTTCAGCCTCCGGTTTTCCGGTAGTGTGATCAATGGGGTATGTTCCCCTGTAGCCGAGGGGATGTGATTGATGACGATACGGATGGGCATCGACGTTGGTGGTACGTTCACCGATCTGCTCGTCATCAACAGTGACACCGGCGATCTGCAATTACTGAAAACGCCATCGACGCCGGAAGACCAGTCCATCGGTATCGTCAACGGCATCGAGGGAATTGTTTCGCAGGCCGGCCTGTCATCCGGTCAGGTGGAATCGCTGCTGCATGGGACAACGGTTTCGACCAATATCGTGCTTGAAGAGAAAGGCGCGAAGGTTGGCCTTCTCGTCACCGAAAATTTCGAGCAGGTTCTTCATCTGGCCAGGTCCCAGACTCCGGGTCCGCTGGCAGGTTGGATCATCATGATGAAACCCGACCCGCTTGCCGATCTTGAAGACACGAAAGGCGTCTCAGAGAGAGTGAATGCACGCGGAAAGGTGCTGCGCGCGCTGGATGAGGACAAGGCAAGGGCAGCCATAGCCGAACTCGTCGAGGCCGGTGTGGAATCGATCACCATCTCGCTGTTGCACTCCTACGCCAATCCCGAACACGAAAAACGGCTCAAGGAACTGGTACGCGACTTCAGTCCGGACATTCCGGTGTCTTTGTCTTCCGAGATTTTACCGGAATTCCGTGAGTATGAGCGCACCCTGGTGACAGTGATGAATGCCTACGTGCGCCCGAGCATGCAGAAATACCTGGAAGGGTTTGAGCAAAAACTGCAATCAATCAACTTCGCTCCGCACGTCAATATCGTCCGCTCCGATGGCGGGCTGATGAGCGTTTCTCGCGCTTCGGAATCGCCGGTTCACACAATGCTCTCCGGTCCGGCCGGCGGTGTATCCGGTGCTGCCTATATTGCCAGGTTGGCAGGGCATCCAAATGCGCTGGGTTTCGACATGGGCGGAACCTCCACCGACGTTTCTCTTATACAGAAAGGCGAGCCGACGATCTCGCGGGAAACGACGCTTGGATATTATCCGATCAAGGTTCCTTCGGTTGAAGTCCATTCGGTTGGTGCTGGCGGTGGTTCGATTGCCCATGTGCCGATGACCAATGCACTGCGAGTTGGACCTGAAAGTGCCGGAGCAGTACCCGGTCCCGCTTGCTATGGCCGCGGAGGCGACCAGCCGACCGTCACGGACGCAAATGTCGTATTGGGGCGCCTGCCACCGAGCCTGCTTGGCGGCAGCATGGATCTGGATGTCCCGGCAGCTGAAGCAGCGGTGGCGAAAATCGCCAGTCCCCTGGGTCTCGATCTTCACCGCGCTGCACAGGGCATTCTTGATATCGTCAACGAGAACATGTTTGGCGCGCTTCGCCTGGTGTCGGTCCAAAAGGGCCTGGATCCGCGCGACTTTGCACTCGTCGCGTTTGGTGGCGCCGGTCCACTGCACGGTAATGCGATGGGGATGCTTGCCGGTTGCTATCCGGTCATTGTTCCGCCGACACCCGGTGTCTTGTCGGCGCTCGGTTTCCTCTATTCAGACATCAAGAACGAATTCGCCCAGACATTTGTCCGCAATCTGGAGGATGTCGCACCGCAGAGGGTCGCCGAGATATTCGAGCGACTGATGCGCGACGCGCGCAGCTGGCTGAATTCTGAAGGAATTGAGGGCTCTGCCCAGAAACTGCGTTGCGAGGCAGATGTCCGCTATTTCCGGCAGGGCTACGAGTTCACGATTGAACTGTCGCCGGAATCGATCGGCGAGGGCGGATTGCGGGCGCTGGCTGAACAGTTTGGCGCAGCGCATGAGCGCCTCTACGGCTTCCGTCTGTCGCAGCCGGTTGAGCTTGTGAACCTTCGCGTCGTGGGTACAGGTGAAGTTCGAAAAATTGAATTGCCGCGTCACGAACGGACCGGGCCGGATGCGTCGAATGCGGTGATCGATCGGCGCCAGGTCTATTTCGATGGCGGCTGGGTGAACACGGACATCTATGACCGCAGCTTGCTTGAAGCGGGTAACCGCATTGCTGGGCCGGCGATCGTTACGCAGAAGGATTCGACAACAGTCATTCACGTCAATCACCATGGCGACGTCGATGAATATTTGAACATCCTCATCAAGCCAAACGCGGGTTGAAGGAGTAAACTGGCAGGCCATGAACGAGAAAACGACCACAAACAGACCCGTCTCTCTCGACGACCTGCTTGCCGCTAACAAAAAGCGGTTTGACGATCTGTTCAGCAGGGCGACCGGGCAAAAACCCCGTGCGTCTTCCAGCTCCAATTCCGTGCAAGAAGAGGTGAGCGCCCCGCCAAGCCCTGAAGCGGTAGCACTTGAAAAGCAAGAACCGGCCTCTCAACGCCGGAAGGAAGCTCCTTCGCCGGCTGTAACGACGGAAGTGGTCAAAACCCGCAAACCAAGCCGTGAGCCGGCCGGACAGCTTGATCCGATTACCTTGGACCTGATCGAGAACGCGTTGCGTAACGCCCGCCACGAGATGGACGCATTGTTGTTCCGTTCCGCCATGTCGCCGGTCATTCGCGAGCAACACGATGAATTTCCGATGATCACTGATGCCAAGGGCCGGATGATTGTCGGTCAATTTGGCTCCTATATCGCCGAAATGTTGAAGGAAAAGGCGCTCAAGGTCGAGCCGGGCGATGTGATCCTGCAATCCGATCCTTATGAGTGCGGCGGCGCGATCAGCCACATCAACGACTGGATGGTGATGATCCCGATTTTCTTCGAGGGCGATCTTGTCGGATTTACCTCGATGTTTGGGCACATGATGGATGTCGGCGGTCCTGTTCCAGGAAGCATGCCAACCGACGCTACTTCGATTTTCGGCGAGGGTATTCGAATTCCGCCGATCAAGATCTATGCCCGCGGCGAACTCAATCAGGCCGCGCTCGACATTCTGCTTCAAAACACCCGCACGCCTGAAATGAACTATTCCGACCTGATGGCTATCATCGCAGGCTGCCGGGCCGGCGAGCGGCGGGTCATTGAAATCTGCGAACGGTTTGGTTCCCGGACATATCTCAAGGCATGTGATGCGCTGCTGGAGCGAACCAACCGGGCAATGCGCCAGTTGATAGTGAAGAATTTGCCGGAAGAACCGCAGTCGTTCGAGGACTTCATCGACGACGATGGTTGCGGCAACGGACCCTTCAAGATGAAGCTGACGGTCTGGCGGGAGGGAGAACATGCCTATTTCGACTGGACCGGCACCTCAAACCAGGCAACCGGACCGATAAATTTCTACCTGCATGAAGGCATGTTCAAGATGTTTATCGGGGTCTACATGATCATGGTGTTCGACCCGCAGATCCTGTTCAATGACGGATTTTACGACATCATCCATGTAACCATGCCCAAGGGCTCGCTGGTGCAACCGAATTTTCCGGCCTCACTGGGAAGCCGTACCCATGCATTGTCTCGGCAGTTTGACGTGCTCGGCGGAGCGTTGAGCCACAATGCGCCCGAAATGGCGACGGCGGCTGGCTACGGGTCAAGCCCGCACTTCCTTTATTCGGGCAATGACGAGGACGGGCGGCCATTCCAACTGATGGAAATTCTTTATGGCGGCATCCCGGGTCGACCGGTCGGCGACGGCATGGACGGCCATTCCTGGTGGCCGCTGTTTGAGAACATCCCTTCGGAATATCTGGAGAATTTTTATCCGCTGATTGTGGATGGCTATTGCAGCATCATCGATTCCGGCGGTGCCGGAATGCACCGGGGCGGCAACGGTGTGGAGAAGATTTTCCGCATGCTCGCCTACGGCGATGTCTCGATCCACGACGACCGCCATGAGAGCCAGCCATGGGGAATTTTGGGTGGAAAACCAGGAGCTGTTTCCGAAAAATGGATTGTACGCGGTGGCGACGGTAAACGAGAACCGTTGCCTTCCAAGATAGACAATGTCAAAGTTTCACCGGGCGATCAGATTATTTTCAGGACTGCCGGCGGGGGTGGCTGGGGTGATCCACTGGAAAGAGATCCCGTGCGTGTCCGAAATGATGTCGCCCGTAAACTGTTGTCACGCGAAAAGGCGCGGGAAGCCTATGGCGTGGTACTTGGAGGACCAAAATACGACCTGGATCTGAACGCAACCGGAGATCTGCGCGCTTCAATGCAGAAGACGCGAAAGCCAGAAGCACTGTTTGATTTCGGAGAAGGGCGGACAACCGGCATGAGGAGTGTATCGTAGGTGATCGGGCTGCGGAAACTGCGCAGGAAAATGGGGCCGGGTGTTTGATAGTAGTGTCATTAGTGAAGCGTAACGAAGCAAAAACGGTGCGAAAACCGACATAAACAGGGGGCAGGACATGCTCGAAATATGGATCGGCGGAATCGTGACTGCGATCGTATTGATCGCGATCCTCTACATAATCTCGATCTGGATTTACAAGCGGGCACCCGCCAATATCGCGTTCATCAGAACCGGCCTGAGCGGAACCAGGGTCTGTGTGGGAAAGGGCGCGGTTGTTTTGCCCGTGTTCCACGAAGTCAGCTGGATTTCGCTTGAATCGATCAAACTGATCATCACCCGGGCGCGCGATCAGGGCGTGCTGACATCCGACAACATTCGCATCGACGTGACGGCGGAACTCTACACCCATGTTGGCCGTAACGATGAAGACGTCCTCACCGCCAGCCGCAGCCTTGGCGAAAAAACCTTTGATTCGGAAAAAATCCGCAATCTGCTCGAAGCGAAAGTGGTTGGCGCGATCCGTTCTTACGCTGCAACCAAGACCCTGAAGGAACTGCACGAAAACCGCGATACATTCGCCCAGGAACTGAAGTCGATGGTGACGGAAAGTTTTAGCGTCAACGGTCTGGAACTGGAAGAAGTAACGATTGTCACGCTGGAACAGACCTCCAAGGAGTTCTTCCGGTCCGACAATATCTTCGATGCGGAAGGCTTGAAGGTTATCACCGAGATCACCTCCGACTCGCGCAAGAAGGTGCATGACACTGAGAAGAAAACCACCGTCGCGATCCGGCAAAAGGATCTCGATACCGAACTGGAAATTCTCGATATCGAACGCCGTGAGGCAGTCGCGAAAGCCACGCAGGACAAGGAAGTCTCCAACGAACAGGCGCGGCAGTTGAGCGAGAAGCAGGTCTACATGCTGGACCAGCGCAAGGAAGTCGAAAATCGCGAAATTGAGGTCGATGTTGAACTTGAACGATCGCGAACCGACCGAGAAGTTGCGATTTCTGAAGAGAACCGGAAACGGGAGTCGATAGAAATTCAACGCAATCTGGCGATCGAATCCGAGCAGCGTGACAAGGAAATCGCCCTGACCTCGAAGGCGCGGGAACTGGAAGTCGCGGACATCGAGAAAGCTAAAGCCATTGAGAAGGCAGACAAGCAGCGACAGGTCGAGTTGGCGGCGGCAGAGCGTGAGCGCCGCAAGGCCGAGATTGAACGCGAGACCGAAATCGCCAAATTCGAAGAAGCCGCTCGCGATGAGCGCAACAGCGCTTCGGAGAAAGCCGATCTGTCGGTCCGTGCGCGCCAGTTGGAAACCCGGCTGGCAATGCTCGAATACGAAAAGACCCAGTCGCTCGCCGAAGCCACCATTGAACGTGCTGTTGCCGAGCAAAAGGCGATGGAGCTGTCCGAGCAGCAGAAATATATCCTGCAGCAGCGCTGGGAAGTTCAAAACGAGGAAATTCAGCGCGAACTGGCGTTGGAGAAGAGCCGTATCGACAAGGATGTCGGCGTTACCGATGCAATGAAATCGCAGGAGGCTGCCGAAGTCAGGCGCAAACTGGCGCTGGAGATTGAACAGGCCGAGCGGGAAATTGCCCTGATTAACAAGGAACGCGAACGCGAAGCCGCCGACATTCAGCGGTTCAGCGCACGTGAGCAGGAAGAAAAGAACCGCGAGATCGTCTACGTCAACAAGACCAAGGAACTGGAAGAAACCGAGATCGAACGGCTTGAAATTTCCCGCGAACTGGAAGAGGCCGAGTACAAGCTTTCGGCCGTCGGTCCGATTTCCGAAGCAGAACGCCGGCGCAAGATCGAGAAGATCCTGGCCGAGCAGAATGCGGAAACGATCCGGATCTCCGAAGAAGCGCAAGCTGAAATTGCCCGCATGCATGCCGTAACCCAGGCGGAAGCCCGCAAACAGGCCGCTTCGCATGAGGCTGAAGCAACCATGACCCGGGCAAAGTCCACCAGCGATGCTCAAAAGGTCTCTGCAGAAGGTATCGAGCGCGAAGCTGCGGCGCGTGGCCGGGCCGAAACGGCCGTCGAAGAGTTGCGTATTGCAAACGCACAACGTCGCCTGGAAGCGGAAGCCGCCGGGCTTGAAGCCAAAGCAGGCGCGCTGAAGAAGTACAACGATGCGGCAATGTTCCTCGAACTTGCCCGCCTGCAGATCGAAGCCGAGCGCGATGTGCACATTGACCAGGCAAAAGCCATGGGTCACGCGCTGTCAGAAGCTCAAATCCGCATGTATGGCGGCGGCGACGGAACCATGGATACCATCCGTGGCATGTTCACTTCCGGCTTTGCATTGGGTGAAGTGCTCGAAGGTGTTGCGCAGTCGCTTCCCGATGGGCTCAGAGAAAGGTTCACCAAGAACGGAATCCGGGGAATCTTCGGCCGGCCATATCGCAGCGGCGAATTCAAGCAGATGTATGACCAGCTTTCCGATCTGGTACAAAAAACCTTGAAGGGTCCAAAATCCCGCCAGATTCCGTTCAGCGAAGCGATGACGAAGCTCGATGACGCTGCCAGCGGCAATGAAAGCCAGCAAAAGGCAATTGCACTGCTGCGCGACGCCAACGAGGCTGGCGTCTTCGACGACGTGGAATTCAACCTCGTCTGGTCATTGCTTCAGTCAACAGCAAAAGCTGCGGATTGAGTTTGGCAGGCCGCTGATCGAACATGGCTGACTTCGACGTAGTTCTGGAGAACGTCCACAAGACATTCCCTGGGGACGTGCACGCGGTGATCGATTTCAGTGCCGAAATCGAACGCGGCGAATTTGTTGCAATGCTGGGACCCTCCGGCTGCGGCAAGACCACGACGTTGCGTATGATCGGCGGCTTGGAGGAAACCACCAGCGGCCGGATATTCATCAAAGGCGAGGATGTCACTGACCTGCCACCGTCACAGCGCGACACGGCGATGATGTTCCAGAGCTTTGCACTGTTTCCACACCGAACCGTGTTCCAGAATGTCGAGTTCAGCCTGAAAATGCAGGGAATTGATCCGGCTATTCGCAGCGAGCGGGTAAATGAGATGATCGACATGGTTGGGTTAGGACCATTATGGGACCGGCGCCCACACGATCTCAGCGGAGGTCAACAACAGCGTGTCGCTTTGGCCCGCGCCTTGATCAGCCGGCCGACGCTTTTGCTGCTCGACGAACCGCTCGGCGCTTTGGATTTCAACCTGCGCCAAACAATGATGATTGAGCTGAAGAAGATCCAGCGCGATCTCGGCATCACCTTCATCATGGTCACCCATTCGCAGCAGGAAGCGATGGCCATGGCCGACAAGGTGGTGGTGATGAGTGACGCGCTGGTGCAGCAGATAGGTACTTCGCGCGAAGTCCATGAAAGCCCGCGCACCAAATTCGTTGCCGAGTTCATTGGCAACAACAACCTCTTCAAGGGCACGATCAAGTCGCAGAGCGGCTCGATCGTGTTCGTGCAGGCTGACAACGAACTCTATTATGTCCGCCTGCCGGAGGATGTCTCCCGCGTGCGCATCGGCGAGGAAGCCTATTTCTCGGTTCGAGCAGACCTGATGCACACCGGAAACCGGTCGGAAATGGCCAATCGCGTCAAAGGCACGTACGTGGCTACCGAATTCCTCGGTACGCTGGAAACGGATATATTCGAAATCGGACCGGGACATTTCGTCAAGGTCGAGCAGCATCGCAAGCTCTCCGACCACGTTTATTCGGAAGGGGAAACCGAGACCATCTGCTGGACGGCTGAAAGCGCAATCCTGCTCGACGTACCTGGAAGATAAGCGGCGGCTTGCACCGGGTGCAGAAAACCGGTTCACTGCAAAAAGATTCCGCACCCGGGAGTTTCGGATGGCGCCGTTTCTTATCCGGGTTTCGGTCAACAACAGCCACACGGGGTAAATGCATGAGCAAGATCACCGATCAATTGGCATCCTTCGTTGCGGAGCTCGAGTATGATGGGTTGCCGGATGAGGTCACCGAGCGCGCCAAACGGCTGCTGCTCGATTTGAGCGGAATTATCATTCGGGCGAGAAATGATGCGGAATCGACGCCAAGCCTGATTTCCGCGGTGGACAAGCTTGGCCTGGCGGTCGGTGATTGTTCAGTCTTGGGAGACAAGCGCCGCTACGCACCTTCGGCCGCAGCGCTGATAAACGGCACGCTGGCCCATTCGCTGGACTTTGACGACACCCATGCCGAGGGTTCGATCCACTCATCGGCGCCGATTGTGCCTGCCGCTATGGCTGCCGCCGAAATGACAGGTGCGTCTGGCAAAGAACTGATTGTTGCGGTTGTCGCAGGCTATGAAGTGCAGATCAGACTGTCCATGGCGCTCAACCCGTCAGCCCACTATGCGCAGGGATTTCATCCGACCGCGACGTGCGGCGTATTCGGCGCCGCAGCGGCGGTATCCAAGCTGCTTGGATTGAACGCTGAAGGTATCAGGAATGCGTTCGGCATAGCTCTCAGCCAGGCGGCCGGTTCCATGGAGTTTCTGGTCGACGGCGCCTGGACCAAGCGCTCCCACGTGGGCCAGGCAGCGCAAAACGGTCTGATTTGTGCGGTGTTGGCGGCAGAAGGGTTTATTGGCCCGAAGGAAGCATTTGAAGGGCGGGCAGGACTGTTCAGCGCCTATTCGCCAGTGTCCGAACCGGACAAGGCAGTTGAAGGCCTGGGCAGCACCTGGGAGACACTGCGCCTTGCGGTCAAACCCTATCCGTCTTGCCGCTACTCGCACGCGGCAATTGACGGCATCGTCTCGCTGATGAGCGAAAACAATATCGATCCGGCGGATATTGAAGAGATGGAAATCGGCCTGCCGGAAACCGGCTGGAAGATTATCGGCGGCCCGGACGACAAGACCAATCCCGTGGGCGTCGTCGATGCCCAGTTTTCCATGCCGTTTTGCGCTGCCGTCGCCGCACGCGCCGGCGGATTGTCCTGGGATGACTATGATCAGCACTTAAACGACGAAAAAACCCGCGACCTGACCCGGCGCGTCAAGGTGGTGATCGACCCGCAGGCAGAAGCCGAGTTTCCGGCCAACATGGCTGGCGTTGCCCGCATTCAGACGAAGAGCGGGTCGTTCGAAGCTTTTGTTGCCGAGCCCAAAGGCGAGCCGGGCAATTTCCTCAACGACGACGAGTTCCGTCGCAAGTTTGGCGATCTGGCGGCACCCTATCTGGGAGAAAGTGAAACAGACCGTCTAGCCGATGCCTTGTTGTCCCTGGAACAGGCAAACACGATCTCGTCTGTTCTGGCTCTGGGCCAGGGGCAAGGATAGGCTCGTGGTTGCTGAAGCCAGGGAAGTAGCCAAGGGTCGTTTCCGCGAATCGTACGGCCGCTATTTCGAAGAGTTCAATGAGGGCGATGTCTATGAACACCGCCCCGGCAGGACGATTTCGGAAGCCGACAATAGCTGGTTCACGCTTTTGACCATGAACCAGCATCCGCTGCATTTCGATTTTGAGTACGCCGCCAAGAGCGAGTTTGGGAAACCGGTCGTCAACTCCTGCCTGACTCTATCGATTGTCGCCGGGATGAGCGTTTCCGACATCAGCCAAAAGACCATCGCCAATCTCGGTTGGGACAAGATCAAACTTGTCGCACCGGTTTTTATCGGCGACACGATTTATGCGGAATCGGAAGTCCTGGCGAAACGGGAGTCAAAATCCCGCCCAACGCAGGGAATTGTGACGGTCCGGACCACCGGAAAGAAAGCCGACGGTACCGAGTTCATGTCGTATGAGCGCACCATGCTGATACCCAAACGCGGCCATGCCGTCGATGATGTCGCCGACTACTGAGATGTGGCGCCGATGGAGCAGCTGAGAAATATCACGCCAAGCGAGGACGAAGCGCTGATCCTCGACAGCGTCAGGACCTTCCTGGAACGTGACGTTGCACCCTATGCCCACGATCTTGAGGCAAGGGACGAATATCCAAAAGAGATCGCCGACAAGATGGCCGAACTCGGCCTGTTTGGAACAACCATTCCGGCCGAATATGGCGGCTTGGGCCTGTCTGCCCAGACATTTGCAAAGATCATGGAAGAGATCGCCTCGGTCTGGATGTCGGTTGGCGGCATCATCGGCTCGCACCTGATCATGGCAAATATGGTCGAGCGGGCAGGCTCGGAGGAGATGAAGCGGGCCTATCTGCCGAAATTCGCGACAGGAGAATTGCGCGGCGGTATCGCCCTGACCGAACCGGATGCGGGAACGGATTTGCAGGGCATTCGCATGCGGGCCGAACGCGACGGCGACGACTATGTGATCAACGGCTCCAAAATGTGGATCACCAACTCGATGATGGGCGATTTGCTCGCTGTCCTGGTAAAGACGGACCCGAAAGCACAACCGGCCCACAAGGGTATGAGCATCCTTCTGGTGCCGCAGGAGGCTGGCTATGTGCCTTCCAGGCTTGGAAAACTGGGCTATCGCGGAATAGACACCTGCAGTATCGAGTTCTCGGATGTCCGCGTGCCGGCCGAAAACCTGATCGGCGGAGAAGAAGGCCGCGGGTTACAACAGACGCTTGGCGGCATCGAACTTGGCCGCATCAATGTCGCGGCTCGCGGCACCGGTATAGCAAGGGCATGCCTGGAAGAATCCATCGCCTATTCCCAGACGCGAAAAACCTTTGGAAAACCGATTTGCGAGCACCAGGCGATCCAGATCAAGTTGGCCGACATGGCGACAAAGGTCGAAGCGGCCAGACTGTTGACCCAACAGGCCGCAAAGGCCTTCGATGCCGGACAGCGAAGCGATCTGGAAGCCGGAATGGCCAAGCTTTTTGCGACCGAAACTGCGATTGAGAACGCCACCGAAGCCATGCGTATTCACGGCGCATACGGATATTCGAAGGAATACAATATCGAGCGCTACTATCGCGATGCACCGCTGATGGCGATCGGGGAGGGCACCAATGAATTGCAGCGGATCATTATTGCCAAACAACTGATAAAGAAATTTCCGGCATGAGCGCCGAACTGCCGCTTGCATCCGTTCGGGTGCTTGCTGTTGAGCAATATGGCGCCGGGCCGTTCGGGACAATGTTTCTGGCTGACCAGGGCGCTGAGGTCATCAAGATCGAAAATCCAAACTCGGGTGGCGACTTCGCCCGCGACATCGGCCCCTATTTCTTTGCCTCCGGGCAATCCCAGTTTTTCCATGCCTATAACCGCAACAAGAAAAGCATCGGTCTAGATCTGTCGAAACCGGACGGAATGGAAGTCTTTCATTCTTTGGTGAAAAGCGCCGATGCCGTTGCCTCGAATTTGCGAGGCGACGTCCCAGAGAAGCTTGGCCTGACATATGACGCGTTGAAGCAATTCAACCCGAAGATTGTCTGCGCACACCTTTCCGCCTACGGACGCGATGGCCCGCGGGCCGACTGGCCCGGCTTCGACTATCTGATGCAGGCCGAAGCGGGATACTTTCAACTCACCGGCGAACCGGATACGCCGCCGGCGCGCTTCGGCCTGTCGGTCGTTGATCAAATGACAGGACTGGCGCTAGCCTATGCGCTGCTGGCCGGTCTGACCGGTGCACGCGCGACCGGAGAGGGGCGCGACATGGATGTCAGCCTGTTCGACATTGCGCTCTGTAACACCGCCTATCCGGCGATCTGGTATCTGAATGAAGGCCATGTGCAACAGAGGTTGGCCCGTTCGGCCCATCCGTCGCTAACACCCTGCCAGCTTTACCGCACAAAAGACGGTTGGATATTCATCATGTGCAACAAGGAGAAATTCTGGCCGGTCTTGTGTGATGCGATAGGACAACCGGACCTCGCTGACGATGAGCGTTTTGCGACCTTTGCTGTGCGGTTGAAGAACCGCTCCATTATCCAGGACCTGCTGGATGAAGCGCTATCTGAAAAGACAACAGCCGATTGGCTCGATTTATTTGCCGGTGATGTGCCGGCTGCTCCGATCAACGATATTCAGGCAGCACTCGACAATCCATTCGTGGCTGATCGTGAAGCGGTACAGTCGCTGCATCTGGAAGGACATGGCGATTACCGGATGGTTGCCGCCCCGGTTAAAAGCGGTGGTGTTGATGCTCCGTCCAATCCGGCTCCGGATTTGGGGGATCACACGGACGAAATTTTGGGCAGCATTGGCTATTCCGCCGATCAACTGGTGCGTTTGAAAGAGCGAAAAGTGATTTGATATCAATAGCTATGAAGCAATTGTTAAAGTTATTATTGGAATTGCCCTATGAACCAGCGATTGTTTGTATACTAGTGACAAAGCCAGCCGTGCCGTTATTGTTGAAAACAGATTGGGTTGGAGGACAACGGCGATGAGCGATACGTCCGTCGCTACCTATAGGGAGCGGACATACGGATCGCATGAGATCGGCTATGGCGACAGGCCGGGTATTGCCGTGGTGGATTTTCAAAAAGCCTTCACGGATCCCCAATACGACCTCGGCGGTTCAACGCTCATACAGCGCGCGGTCGACAACACGGCCCGTTTGCTCGAGACGGCAAGGCGTTGCGGCGTGCCGGTTGCCAATTGCTATACCGCCTATAATTCTCGTGAGGACATGCCTCATTGGAAGATATCGGCGGTTCAGGAGACCCTGTTGCATGGCCATCACGCGACCGAGTTCGATTCCCGCATTTATGATCCGGATTACGATGCCAAATTCGTCAAATCCGGCGCCTCGGTGTTTTTTCAGACCCCGATTGTGCCCTTCATGGTCAAGCAAAAGGTGGATACGATGATCGTCGTCGGATGCGTGACTTCCGGCTGCGTGCGTGCGTCGATTATCGACAGTTTCCAATTCGGCTTTCGAACCATTGTACCAGAAGATGGTGTGGGTGATCAGGATGAAAGGCCGCACCACGACAATCTGCGCGATGTTGGCAGGCGTTATGCAGACATCACCGATACCGATAGCGTGATTGACTGGATCGAGGAATGGCGGGGGCGCAATGAACGTTAGGCAGACAATCAGGGAAGTGAGTGCATGACCAAGGACAGCCTGGATGTGACAAGCTGGTTCGACAGTCAGCTGAAAAACCTTGAAACGGAGTTCGACAAGCTCGGCAACAAGGTTGGCGCCGAGAAAACGCGTTCGCGATCCAATGCGCCCGTTGATGTATCTGAAGCAAAGTCGCCTTCCTATGAACCGGCGCCAACAGCCCGCAAACGCGATGTGCCGGCAGCCCGTGACGAGACCCGCAAACCGCCGGCTGCCGCCGAAAAACCGCAGCGCCAAACGACACCGGAAGTCGTTGCCAAGCCGCGCCGGCGTGCCGATGCGAGTGGCGGTTACATGCTTGGCGTCGACGTCGGCGGAACTTTCACCGATTTGTTCCTGTCCGAAGCGGCAAGCGGTCAGACCTTCACTGCCAAAGTGCCCTCAACTCCACAGGATTCCTCGATTGGAGTCCTGAACGGAATTGAGAGAATCTGCGATACTGCAGGAATCGATTCCAGTGCCATCAGCCATGTCATGCACGGCACAACAGTTGCGACCAACACGGTTCTGACGGGGTCCGGAGCCCGCGTCGGACTGGTAACGACGAAGGGCTACAAGCAAACGCTGCAGATCGCTCGTTCATACGTTCCGGGCGGCCTCGGCGGCTGGGTGATATTCAACAAGACCGACCCCCTGGCGCCGCTTGAGGTGACGATTGAGGCCGATGAGCGCATCGGAGCCCAGGGTGAGATTGTCGATCCGCTGGACGAAGCAAAGATCAGGTCAGATCTGTCCACGCTTACCGGCAAGGGCATTGAGGCGCTGACGATATCGCTGATGAACGCCTATACGAACGGCGTTCACGAACGTAAAATTCGCGAGATCGCGTCGCAGGTGCTTCCCGGCATTCCGGTTTCGATTTCGTCGGAAATCGTTCCGGAAATGTACGAATATGAGCGCGCCGAAACCACGGTTGTGAACTCCTATATCCGCCCGGTGGTCTCCAAATACATTGAGAGCCTGGCGACCGAGTTGAGCAGCCGGATGGGTGGAGTGAAGCTGCACATTCTGCGCTCCGACGGTGGCCTTTCGTCTGACGACGCCGCCAAGGAAATGCCGGTCAACCTGTTGATGAGCGGGCCGGCCGGGGGTGTTTCCGGTGCCATCTGGGTGGCCAAACAGGCCGGCTACAAGGACCTGCTCACCTTCGACATGGGTGGCACGTCAACCGATGTGGCGCTGATACAGGATGCAGTTGCCCAGACCCGGCGCGAAACGCGTGTTGCCGACGTCACGGTTCGTGCTCCTTCGATCGATGTGCGCACCGTCGGCGCCGGTGGCGGTTCCATCGCCTACGTGCCGGAATTGACCAAGGCGTTGCGTGTTGGCCCGCAAAGTGCGGGCGCCGAGCCGGGCCCGGCCGCCTATGGCAAGGGTGGTGATCAACCGACTGTCACCGACGCAAACGTCGTACTTGGCTATCTTCCGTCAACATCCAAGCTTGGCGGTGAGATGCAGCTGGATCGCCAGGCGTCGGAAAAAGCAATCAAGACCGTCGCCGACGCGCTTGGCATGCCGCTGAAACAGGCCGCTGAAGGCATTATCAACATCGTCAACGAGAACATGTTCGGCGCATTGCGCCTGGTGTCGGTCGAGCAGGGTTTCGACCCGCGCGACTTTGCCTTGATCGGCTTTGGCGGTGCAGGGCCCCTGCATGCCAATGCGCTGGGCAAGTTGATGAACTCCTGGCCGGTGATTATCCCGCCGGGGCCTGGCGTCCTGTGCGCCTATGGCGATGCCACCACACGGGTCCGCAACGAAGCCGCGCGCACATTTGTTCGCCGCTTTGAGGAGACCTCTGACGCGGAAGTCATGGAAATTCTGAAGGAACTTGCCGGCAGCGCGGCACAAGCGCTTGATGCCGAAGGTGTCCCACGGGACCAGCAGACGACGGAATACCAGATCGATCTCCGTTATGCTGGTCAGGGCATGCGTCTGACCGTGAACATGTCACCCGACGAGTTTTCCGCCGGCGGCCTCAATGAGCTCGGCAGGCGCTTCGATACGCTGCACGAGCAGTTGTTCACCTTCCAACTCGATACGCAACACGAGCTTTATAACTTGCGAACAGTCGTCCAGGGCCGCGAGAGTGACGCAGCCGCCACGACCATCATGTCCGGCAATGGCGACCCCTCAGCAGCGGTTTATGAACAGTCCTCGGTATTCTACGAGGGCAAGGATCATCCGACCCAGATTTACGACAGGGCGAAACTGCGAGCCGGAGATCTGTTACGCGGACCCGCGATTGTCACCGAAATGGATTCGACTTCACTGGTTCTGCCAGGCCACACCGGCGAGGTAGACGACCACGGCAATATTCTCATCCGCCCGGCGAACTGACGGAGAAGCAGACATGCCAGCTACAATTATCCAAACCAATTCCCGTCCCTTCGAGAAGGTGGAGGTTGATCCCATCACTCTCGATATCGTTGAAAATGCGCTGAAAAACGCCCGTGCCGAGATGGACGCGGTGCTTTTCAGAACTGCCATGTCACCGGGCATTCGCGAACAGCATGACGCGTTTCCGATGATCGCCAACTATGAAGGCAAGATGATCGTCGGCCAGTTCGGTTCGTTCTTTTCCGGCTTCTGGGAGGGCTACAACGGAACCGCGGAAGAAGGTGACATCTTCATCACCAACGACCCCTATATCTGTAATGGCGCAATCAGCCACCTGAACGATTGGCTGGTGATGATGCCAATCTACTTTGAAGGCAGGGTGGTCGCCTGGTCGGCGATGTTCGGTCACATGACCGACGTCGGGGGCAAGGTGCCGGGCAGCCTGCCAACAGACGCAGCGCAGATATTTGAGGAAGGCATTCAAATTCCGCCGGTCAAGATATACCGCAATGGCGAACTCAACGAGGAAATGCTGAATGTCATTCTCCGCAATTGCCGCCTGCCGGAATGGAACAAGTCGGATTTCAACGGCATCGTTGCCTCCATGCGGCTTGCGGAGCGGCGGATCCATGAAATGGCCAACCGTTTTGGGGTCGACCATCTGGTCGCAGCCATGGACGAGATGCTCGATCGCAACAAGCGCGCGATGGGTGAAATCCTGAAAATCGTCGTGCCGGAGAAAAAGCAGTATTTCGAAGACTTTATCGACGATGACGGCCTCGGAATGGGACCTTACAAGATCGCCTGCACACTATGGCGCGAGGGCGACAAGGTATTTTTCGATTTCGAAGGCACCGATCCGCAGTCGATCAGCTCGGTGAATTTTCTGCTGAATGAAGAGATGTTCAAGATGTTCCTTGGCTCTTTCTTCATCAACATTTTCGATCCGCAAATCCTGTTCAATGACGGCTTCTACGACTTGGTCGATGTGCGCATTCCGAAAGGCACAATCCTCAAACCCATCCGCCCGGCAGCCTTGAGTTCGCGCACCCATCTTCTGGCCCGGATATTCGACATCATGAGCGGATTGCTGGGGCAGGGGTCTCCCGATGCCCTGTGCGCGGCTGGCTTTTCCGACAGTCCGCATTTCATGTATTCCGGCTACAATACCCATGGCGAATGGTATCAGCTCTACCAGATCGGATTTGGCGGTATTCCTGGCCGACCCGCCGGTGACGGGCCCGACGGACATTCACTGTGGCCGGCATTCACCAACGTACCAAACGAATTTCTGGAAGCATACTTTCCGCTCCGCATCGTCAAATACGAGACAATTGCTGATTCAGGCGGAGCGGGCCTGCACCGGGGCGGCAATGGCCTGTCCATTGGCTACCAATTCCTCGAACCGGGACAGATATCCATTCACGACGACCGCTGGCTCACCCATCCGTGGGGCGTCAATGGCGGATTGCCGGGTGCGCGCAGCACCAAACTCATGGTTCGTGCCGACGGATCGAGCGAATGGATGCCGGCAAAGGCTGACAGGATCAGGGTCAATGCCGGTGATACGCTTTATTTCAACACCTGGGGTGGTGGCGGTTGGGGGGATCCGCTCGAACGCAGCGCTGAGCAGGTCTCGCTCGATACCCAGCGTGGCCTGGTGACCCAGGAAGGAGCAAAGCGCTACGGCGTTGTCCTGACCAACGATCTTCAGGTCGACAGCCGTGCAACGGAAGAGCTGCGTCGCCGCATGGCCAGCGAACGCAAATCATCGGACCTGTTCAATCGCGGCGGCACGATCGAGGAACTGAAGTCGCGCTGCAAGCAGGACACACATATGGATCCGCCGAAACAGCCGGTCTTCCAGAAATGGATGAAGGGCAGCGTAGCGGCGGAATAGGAGATTATCGAAAAGTCGATCGACGCATTATGACGATTTTGCGGCCATAATCCCCTTTAGATCGATATCAAATGTCTCCAGGATGATTTCAGCGATTTGGTCATAGACGCATCCGACCCGTATGGTCTCAAAATTCGACAGGTCGACGATCGTGCTGCCAAGCCCTTGCGGGTTGTGATACGGCACCAGCCCGTAATCGATCTGCAGGTCGGCGATCGCGCGAACTTCCTCCTGCACATCCTCAAGGCGGAATTTGCTTCCTGTCAGCGACAAATTCGCTGAAGAACCGGACACACAATAGGAGTTCTCGCGTGCCAGCCGTGCTACCTCATCATGCAGAGGCCCGGCGTTCAACAAAACGTCCATGGTTCCCTTCTTGGTCGCATTTGTCAGTGCGAAGGGTGGCAGGCTTTGGGCCAACGGGTGCTCCGGATCGAATGGTGCGACAACGGAAAACGGCAGTTTGTGGTCCTTGATGATGCAGCGCACGACTTCACGGGCCTGATCGGAGACGTCCAGCAATTCGTTGAACAACTGCCAGTCGCCAAAATTTCCGCACGGCTTGTCGAACGATCGTTCCTTGGCAGCGTAGATACGTTTGATTGCTTCGTCTTCATGGCCGACAATGGCGTAACCGACGCTGACTGGAAAAATCGCCACGCCACCACCACGCAGCGTTTCCATTATGCGTTCCGCGTCCTCCTTGATTGGCTGCCCCTCAAACATGTGTCATCTCCATTCGATCGTTGTTGTTGTTGGTTGACCCCGTTCGCAGGTTCACTGTGAGCGGCGATAGAGGATCGTGTAGATCACAAGGAACATACCGATCATGAATATTGAAAAGATCGTTGATGCCGTCCCAAGCGCAAACAGGGTCGGCCGGATTCGCTGGGTCATTGATGCATTGATGTCCAGCGGCAGCGTGTTGAACTCGCCCGCCAGCAACGTTGTGCGGGCAAACTCGTCGTAGGAGAGCGTAAAGCCGAACAGACCTGCGGCCACAATTCCCGGCAGGATCAGGGGCAAGGTGACCTCCTTGAAAACCACCCATTCGCTGGCGCCCATATCTCGGGCCGCCTCCTCCAGGCGGGAATCGAACCGGTTGAAAACCGCCATCATCACCAGAAATCCGAATGGCAAGGCCCAGACCACATGCACCGCAAAAGCCGATGTGTACCAACTGGGTGACAGGCCGAGTTGCCGCATGAGCGTGGCAAGGCCAAGTGAAAGCAGCACTCCGGGCACCATCAGGCCGGCAAGGATTGTATAGAACAACACCCCTGAAAACCGGAATTTCTTGCGGAACGCCATGGCCAGCATGGTCGAGAAAAGCGCAGTAACAAGCATGACCATGATGGCCAGCATGATCGATCTGCCCATTGCACCTTGCAGATCGCCCACCGTGGAAGGCTCGACCAGTTTCTGCCACCAGTGAAAACTCCAGCCCCGCATTGGAAACGATGTACCGCCCCTCGGCCCCTGGAAGGAAAGGATGAACATCGCGATCATCGGGCCATAGATGAATATCAGGAATATTCCGTAGTAGACGGCAAATCCCGTTGTAATGCGCAGGCTGCGTCGGCGTTCCGGTGTCCAGCGTCGGCGCATGGCTCAGAGCTCCTTCCGGATGTCGACGAGGCGCAAGATGATGATGATGCCGACGACCATGGCCACCATCAACATCAGTGCGTTGACCGCTGCGAATGGATAGTTCGCGATCCCGTAGTAGTTCAGGATCACCGTCCCTGCGGTCGACGTCTTGCCGCCATAGACCACAACGGCGGTTGCAAATTCGCCCATCAGCATCACAAACAGGAAGATCATGCCGATCGCCACTCCGGGCAGCGACATCGGCGCGATGATCTCCCGGAAAATCTGGAAGGGCGTCGCCCCCATATCACGGGCGGCCTCGATGATATCTTTCGGTATTTTGGACAGCGAGAAGAATATCGGCCCGATGGCGAGAACGACGTAAATCTGTGCCAATGCAACGACATATCCAAATTCTGAATAAAACAGAAATGTCGCCGGTTTTTCCAAAATTCCCGTATTGACCAGCGCCTGGTTGATCAGGCCCCGGCGCCCCAACATCGGCAACCAAGCCACTGCGCGGATGAGGTAACTGGTCCAGAACGGCACCATGCACAACAGGAACAGCGCTAATTGCCACTTGAATGCGGTCACCCGCATCGCCAGGAAATAGGCAATTGGATAGCCGATGATGAGGCAGATCAGCATGACCAGAAGTGTGTAATAGATCGTCGAACCCAGTGTGGTGACGAACACTCCAGGCCTTAGAAATCGAGTAGCTTCAGAATCGAAAAATCCCTCGACGTGGAAATATTCGCCATAATTCGAGAGCGAGAAATCAGGTTCCATCCCCTGGGGGGTCGATGCCCAAAAGCTGAAGATAATGATCGATGCCAGCGGTACGACCAGGAAAAGAAACAGCCACAGTGACGCTGGCGCGATGAGCCACAGTGTGGAAAAGCCTTCTTCCTCGTGCACCACTTCCTTGGCGACGGCGTCACCATCCGGCATCGGCTGGGAGCCGATCAAACCGGAATGATATTGGTGCGTTGCGTCAGTCATGGATCCCCGATGGCACGAACAGGGGCCGGTAAGGCAACCGGCCCCATATGTTGGTCCGTAGGTTGCACGTCAGCGAATTCGGCGCCTTTTGGGGGTGCCCATCCGCTCTCAGTGCAATCAGGCGTTCAAGAACTCGGTCCAGCGCTTCACGAGATAATCATTCTCGCTCATGATCGAGTTCCACACGGCAATGTTTTTAAACCTTGCTTCGTAGGAACCGCCATCACGGACAGCGCCTTCGGCAACAAGCGGCGCGCCAAACGGATCGGGCAGCTCTTCAGCCGCAGGCTTGCCTTCATACCAGTAGTCCCACTCAGCCTGGGAAACATGATCCTTCACCGGCTCAAAGGCTGACATGTAGTAGCCCTGGCGCGCCACAAATGCGCCGGCCCAGCCGTCGAGCCACCAGTTCAGGTACTCATACGCCTGGTCGAGTGCAGCGCCTTCAGCCTTGGCGGAGATGGCCTTGCAACCGTGCCAGCCGCGCATGCCTTCTTTCGGTGAGGCATAAATGCACGGTACGCCTTCGGCATTCACTGCGGTCACTGCAGGCGACCACATGGATTGCAACACGACTTCACCGGAAACCATCAGGTTCACCGACTGGCCAAAGGTCTCCCAGAAAGCGCGGAAGTGACCGGCCTGTTTTTTCTCGATGAGGAAGTTCACCAGGAAGTCGATCTCTTCCTTGGTCATGTCGCCCTTGTCACCAAATTCGATCAGTCCCAGCGCTTCAACGCCCATAGCGGCATCCATGGCGCCGATCTGCGGAACGTTCAGCAGCGCAACCGCTCCGGCAAAGTCTTCGGAGAACAGTTCCGCCCAGCTATCGATCGGCCGGCCGGTATCGTCCGGATTATAGCCGAGCGAGTCAGCGTTGTGGATGGTCGGCAGTGCGGAAATATAGCGCGACGGACCGTCAGTCGGCTTGCCATTTTCATCGACCCAGATCTTGGTTACCGGTGCATCGCCCTGGCCAACGGATGAATCATCGGTCAACCTGCCGGTCTTGGTGATATTGGAAACCTTGTCCCAATTCTTGATCCGCTGGGTGTCAATCGGCTGGAATACACCGGCCGGCAGCATGACATCGAACATGTCGAAATAGCATTCCGACACTTCATACTGGTCGTTCTGGTTAAGCGTCTTGCCGAACAACGCGCCATAGCCCAGCGCCTGTCCGCGAATCTCAACGCCGATATCCTCGGAAGCTTTGCTCTGGATTTCATTGATGATGCTGACGCCGAGGCCGATCGTTCTGATCGGATCGGCTGCCCGCACAATATTGGGGAAACCTGTGACGACACTTGCCGTTGCGAGTCCTGCCGTACCGGCGACAAACTCGCGACGGGATATGCCCTTGAGTTTTTTGATTTTTGACATTCTTATTCTCCTTTCCCAGCCTAATCCCTGTTTGCAATCGGGCATTGGCTACCCGGATGCGATTGTGTCATTGTTGAAACCATACATTAACCTTCTAAGTTCGCAAATCGACAATTGGAGGAGGGGAATTTGAGCGTTCTGATCAAAAACGGCCGTATTGTGACTGCGGTAGACGACTACGTCGCCGATATTTATGCCCACGGCGAGCAAATCGACCTGATCGGACGAGATCTGGATCTGCCTGCCGATCATGTCATCGACGCCAAGGACAAGCTGGTGATACCGGGCGGTATCGATCCGCATACGCATCTGGAACTGCCCTTTGGCGGCACCACCACATCGGACACGTTCGAGACCGGAACGCGCGCAGCAGCATTTGGCGGGACAACCTGTATTATCGATTTTGCCGTTCAGACCAAGGGCACGTCAGCCCTTGAGGCGCTCGATACCTGGCATGCCAAGGCGGAGGGCAAGACTGCAATCGATTACTGCTTCCACATGATCATTACGGATATGCCCGAGGACCGGACACGCGAAATGCGCATGCTCGCCGATGCGGGTGTGACGAGCTACAAGCTGTTTATGGCCTATCCGGGAGCCATGCTTTCCGATGATGCCACCATCTTCAGGGCAATGCGCAAGGCAGGCGAAGACGGCACGCTTGTGTGCATGCATGCCGAAAACGGAATTGTGATCGATGAACTGATCAAAATCGCTCTGTCAGAGGGGCATATCGAGCCGAAATATCATGCTTTGACCCGTCCCACCCGATTGGAGGCGGAGGGCACCCACCGCGCATTGGCTATCGCTGAAGTCGCACAATCGCCGGTCTATATCGTCCATTTGAGTTGTGACGACGCGCTTGAAGAATTGCGCAGAGCACAGACGCGAGGGGTCATGGCGCACGGTGAAACGTGCCCGCAATATCTGCTGCTGGACGTCGATCGCTACGACGAACCCGGATTTGACGGCGCCAAATATGTGCTGACACCACCGCTTCGCGAAAAATGGAACCAGAAGAAACTTTGGAACGGACTGCTCAATGATTCATTGAACGTCATTTCGACCGATCACTGTCCGTTCTGCCTGAAAGACCAGAAGGAACTTGGCAAGACTGATTTCAGCAAGATTCCGAACGGTGGACCGGGCGTCGAAAACCGCATGAGCCTGATCTATCACAATGGCGTCAACAAACACCGCATTGACATAAACCGTTTCGTCGAACTGACTTCGACAACACCGGCGAAAATATTCGGCCTGTTCCCGAAGAAAGGAACAATCGCCGTTGGCAGCGATGCCGATATCGTGGTGTTTGATCCCGAACATGAAGAGACGATCAGCCTCAACAACCCGCACACCCATCACATGAACATCGACTATAACGCCTATGAGGGTATGAGGGTGAAAGGCTTCACGGAGACCGTGTTTTCGCGTGGCAAGATGATTGTCGACAAGCGCAAATACCTCGGTCGCGCAGGCGACGGGCGTTTCGTCAAGCGGGGTCCTTACGGTGGGATTTACCGGGCTTGGTAGGGCTCTAGCTTTCTTGTCCGCGGAGCGTTTCGCCGATCCGGTCATGGCGGATTATCCTTAAAAGCCAGAACAGGATACAGAACAGACCGGTCAGCACGATGAGCGCGACAACCGCACCCAGACGGGCGCCGAACTCTGCATCAAGGCTGTTACCGGGTGTCAGCAGATGCCGGCAAAGGATCTGGACCGCCTGAAGCGTGGCGCCTCCACTCAACAGGATGGCGATGAATGTCGATCCGAGCAGCGAGCTCAGCACCATCGCCTCGACCTTCTGTTGCTGCACGATATGCAGCCGGTATGCACGCCAATGGAACAAACAGAATCCGACAATTCCGGTGATCAGCGTCACCCAGAGCGTGACGTTTTCGTAGGACAGACCTTTGATCACAATATTGAACAGGTCCTCGAACGGTTGATAGAAATACAAGAATATCAATACGATAATGTAGATCAGGAACCCGACCAGGGTCCAAAACCATTGCCAGTTGGTCATTCATGTCCCCCGGGGTTAATCGCCGAACAATCCTAGAAATTGAACTCTATCGCCGGGAAACCGCCGGGCCAAGACAATTCTTCAATTTTCCGCAGCCAGCGGCGGATGCTTGGCATGCCAGTCGGTGTGCTGCTGGAACGCTGAAGCCGCTCTGATCAAGTCGCTGTCTGCAAACCAGTGGCCGATAATCTGCAGGCCGACCGGTAGACCGCCGGACGTAAACCCGCACGGTACACTGATTGCCGGCTGTCCGGTCTGGTTGGCCAGGCGGGTCAGCCTTCCAAGCCATTGCGATCCGTTAACCGGCCCCTTGTCGCTCTCGAATTCACCGGTTTCCAGCGAAATTGCCGGCAGGAGCGTCGTTGGGGTGACCAGGAAATCGAAGCGTTCCATCAGCCCGGCAACTTCTGCCTGGAAGACTTCCCTTTGGCGGCAGGCATCAAGATAGTCGTGTGTCGAGATTTCACGGCCGAGGAGCAGCCGGGATGCCACGTCCGGCGACAGATCATCGTGGTGATCGCAAACGCGCTTTTCATGAACGTGGTAGGCTTCAGCAAGACAGGCGACATTCCAGCTTTCAAGCGCTTCCCAAAGACCGGCAGGGTCAGCTTTGGTCAACGAGCAGCCAAGCTTCTTCAATTCCTCTAATGTCCCGTCGAACACGGAAGCAACATCGCTTGTCACATCATCCCGAAAATAGGATTCAAGGACGCCGATCCTGCATCCTTTTAGCAATTTACTGTCGGGTATTTCGGGCATGTGGAACGCCGGCCGGTTCCATGTAGAAGGGTCTCTGCGGTCTTGTCCGGCCATGACTTCCAGGATCATTCCACAATCCCACGCGGTGTGCGCAAGCGGACCCGGATGGTCATAGGTGATGCAAAGTGGCTGAATGCCAGTGCGGCTGGTAAGACCATAGCTAGGTTTGAGGCCGGTCACGCCGCAAGTAGCCGCCGGAACCCTGACCGACCCGCCGGTATCGCTTCCAAGTGCGGCTGGCACGAAACCGGTTGAAACAGCACACCCCGACCCCGAGCTGGAGCCGCCACAAGATCTACTCACGTCCCAGGGATTACGCGGCGATGCACTGGCCGCGTTGATACCCGTGGGACCGTAGGCAAACTCGTTCAGGCTGGTCATTCCGACCATTATCGCGCCCGCTTCACGCAAGCGGTGAACAACGTGGGCGTCCTCGGCACAGATTTCAGGCGCATAAACACGGCTACCGCAGGTCCTTCTCATGCCGCGCACTGCGAACAGGTCCTTGACGCCAAACGGAATGCCGTGGACCGGGCTGCGGGGACCGTCCCGCGATATCTCTTCCTCGGCCTTTCGCGCCTCGGCAAGCGCGAATTCAGCATCGTGGGACAAAAACGCCTGCGACCGCCCGTTGTACCGCTCGATCATGCCTACACTGTGCTTCACACAGTCGACTGGCGAGACGGCTCGTGAGGCGATGGCAAGACTGAGGTCGTGAAGGGTAGCGAACTGAAGGTTACCGCCGCCCACTGCCATCACCCCTGCGCTGCAGGAACGGCGACCAGCAGCAGAATGCCATAAATCAGGACAAACAGCGTGTCCTTGGCAGCGGACAGGCCGTGACGCGCAGTTTCACGCGAGGCGACTACGGTTATCAACTCAAGCACAAAGAATATGACGGCCAGGAAGAAGAACGGCCAGATGGATTCCCACCAGGACTCTGCGCCTGGCATCGGCATTTCCTGTAGCGTTCGCCAGATCAGCAGCAGGATCGGCAGCGCTATCAGGTAGAGATATGCCAGCAGAAATCGCAAAGAGGAGGCAGTTCTGTCGACAAGCCAGAATACGAGAATGAACAGTGTCACCTGCACAACATCCCAGAACATGGTCTGGTAGTTTTCAGGCTCGGTCACCAAACGCAGATTCAAAAATGATAAAATCAGTAGAAAGACAAACGCATCGCAAAACAGCCACTCGCGAAAATTTTCCGCTCCCGACTTGGCTGCCCAGGCCCGTGTTGCCTTGTCCATCAGCAGCACCAGGGCAACGACGATCGCCGCCGGGTAGAGCACGATCGACAGCAATTCATATTGGTTTTTGCTATCGAGTGCTGTCCAGCAAAGAATCAGGAATGCAGCGAGCAACGCCAGAATACCGAGCAGTCGAACTCCCGCCGAAACCGGCTTTGTTTGAGCCGCTGCGTGCGCGGACTGTTCAGCGCCCGTTTGCGCGGTAGCGGCTGACTTGGAGAGCTGTTCTTTTATATCCGGCCTTAGTCCGGTCAATACGGCAATAACGAACACCACCAGCGCGACAACGCCAACGGCCAGCATGACAACAAGAAAAATAAGTTCCCGGTTGTCGAGCCGCCAGTCGAGGCTCTCGGGCGTGAACTGCCAGATAAGCGCCGCGGCCGCGATGACGATGACGACGGTAGCCACGATAAATTCATGCCAGAAACCGTTGGGTCCGGCGCCGTCCTGATGACTTGGCGCCTTGGCGGCGCGCACTCTTGAATTGATGAAGAGCGCGATGAACGCGAGAATGGCCACCGCCGCGATTGCGATCATGATTGCCAGGAATTGTTGTGACTTCACGTCCACCTTTTGTCGCCCTCTCGAAATGCCCTGATTGGCATTTTCCTGTCCGCCAATCGCTTGCCCGTCGGCTGGAAATCCAAACCAGGGCGCGATTTCGCCGGAATTTGTTTCCCGCCATCCGGCGCTATTTCTATCAAATTTCCTCCCACGCCCGTACCGGGTAATGCTTTTCTCTACCGAATTGGTGCGCTTCGGTATACAAAACCGTATCCACACGGAAGTTTCAACATGTCTAAAGCAGCAAAATCCGTCGAAATCATCGAAGTTTCGCCGCGCGACGGAATTCAAAACGATTCCGTCATCCTGGATACCGACGTAAAACTCGAGCTGATCCAGCGCGCAGTCGACGCTGGCGTGGCACGCATTGAGGTGACGAGCTTCGTCAATCCCAAACGTGTGCCACAGATGGCTGACGCCGATGAGGTTGCACGGGCATTGCCGCGCAATGTTGATACCCGGTTCATTGGATTGGCTTTGAACCGGCGTGGTTTCGACCGCGCGGTCGACGCCGGGCTGGACGAAGTCAATTTCGTTGTCGTCGCCACCGATACCTTCAATCGCCGCAATCAGGGCGTGGAAACCTTTGAATCCGCTGCTGCCTGGAAGGAAATTGCCGGCGAAGCAAAGGGACGCATCGATGCCGGCGTCACGATCGGCGCTGCCTTCGGCTGCCCTTTCGAAGGAGAGGTCCCGATATCGCGTTTGTTGCAAGTGGTCGAAGCCGTGATGGAGGCGGGTCCCCACGAACTTGCGTTGGCGGATACGATAGGTGTCGCTACACCCGTCGATGTCGAACAGCGTGTTTCCAAAATTCGAGAAGCTTATCCGGACATACCGATACGGCTTCACCTGCACAACACGCGCAATACTGGGTTCGCCAACGCCTGGGCGGGCATTCAGGCGGGCGTTCGTGCTTTGGATTCGAGCTTTGGCGGGGTAGGGGGTTGCCCCTTCGCTCCGCGCGCGACAGGCAACATTGCGACCGAAGATCTGGTCTACATGCTGGAGCGTTCAGGCGTTTCCACAGGCGTGTCGCTGGATAAGGCGGTTGAAGCTGCTGAATGGCTGGAAGCGCAGTTGGGCAAGACAGTTCCGGGCCTTGTCATGAAGGCCGGCGGCTTTCCTGCCGGCGAAGCGGTACTTGCCGGTTGAGATATTGCCGGCACGAGAGTGCTCACGCCTGCGCTTGATTAATCGAGTGCCACTTCCCCTCGTGCCGGATAATCATTAGCCAGGACGAAATCGAGGGCCTGCAGCAATTCCGACAATGATGACCGTGCAAATGGAGCGCTCTGGATCGACGCATAGTAAAGCGTGCGATCCGGTTTCACCAAAAACAGACCGGGTTCGTTGAATTTTGGCGGTTCTTCCACACCGGTGGTGGTCGGGCCGCGCGAAGTTGAAACGTACAAACCCCAATCACGCGCCTGGTCAAGGCTCAAGCCATAGGCGATGTCGAGCCGGTTTAGACCCCAGCGTTTTTTTGATTCCTCCGCCCGGTCCCGATCATCCGTCGAAATGGCGATGACACGAACGCCACGCCGTTGAAGATCGTATTGTCTGGACTGCGCATCCAAAAGGTACTTGCGGCAAATCGGACAATGCCAACCGCGATAAAAAATTAGAAGAACAAAATTGTCGGGATTTTCCTCCGCCAAGGACCAACTGCCCCCACCGGCCAGTTCGAGCTTCAGATCGGGAACCGACTGCCGCGGCATCAGTTTTGTGGATGTGGTCATGGGGATACGCCGATTTCCAAAGTTTGGCAGGAAACCTATGCCGCGGCACCCTCAGGCGCAAGGAGTGCAACTCAACTCGTGGCGTCATGCTGCAGAGAGTGATGGTCGGAGCGGCGGGATTCGAACCCACGACCCCTTGACCCCCAGTCATATATCAGTAGCTCTCATCATCTAACAGATCAAAACATCTCCTGTGGATAAATCGTTTGAAATGTGGACAAATTTGCCGAATGCTTGCTGAAGTTATTCACGCAGGGTAACAGCTTCTAACACGCAATTCGCGTTACCCGGTGTTACCCAAAAGAGCATTTGACTATGGCAAGTGTGCTCACCACCCAATCAGTTAGGATTGCCAAACCCGATGCGGCCAAGCGACGGGAAATCCCGGATGCGGTGCTGCCCGGACTGTATCTTTTGGTACAGCCATCAGGCCGTAAATCCTGGGCGCTGCGCTACCGGTTTGCTGGCAAGCCCAAGAAACTGACATTGGGGCGGGTTTTGATCAACCGAGCAACCGATGTCGACGATGATCCGGCACTCGGCCAATCGATGACGCTTGCCGAAGCAAGACGAGCTGCGGCGGGCGCGCTGCAGACAATTGAGGAGGGCCGGGATCCAGCACGCGAGAAGAAAGCTTCCAAAGCGCTGCAGGCAATTGCGGAAAATCGTGGCGGTGACACTGTACGTGAACTCGCCAAAGCGTTTGTCGAGCGCTACTCCAAACCCAGAAACCGATCGTGGCGGGAAATCGAAAGGCAGTTCAAGTCGGAAATCAACCCGCTTTGGGGAGACCGGCCAGTTGTCGAGGTGAGAAAGCGGGATGTAATCGAGTTGCTCGACGGTATTGTCGATAGAGGCTCACCGATCACTGCCAACCGGGTGTTCGCAACGATCCGCAAATTCTTCAGCTGGTTGGTGGAGCGCGATGTCCTTGAGACATCACCTTGCGTTGGTGTGAAAATGCCAACGGCGGAAAAACCGCGGTCGCGCGTCTTGAGCGATGACGAAATCGTTCGTTTCTGGAAAATAACAGGCGGGATGGAGTATCCGTTCGGTCCAATGTTCCAGCTACTGTTGCTCACTGGCCAGCGCCGTCAGGAAGTCGGCGGAATGGTTTGGCGTGAGCTTGATCTGGCAGCCGAACCAACATGGTCGCTGCCGCAAGAGCGGACCAAGAATGGCAAGGCGCATCATGTCCCGCTGGCATCGCTTGCTGTCGAGATCATAGAGGATCTACCGCGGATCAAGGGTTCTCCATTTCTGTTTTCAACGACTGGCAAGACGCCCGCATCCGGCTATAGCCGGGCCAAAGCCCGACTGGATAAGCTCATGGCAGAGGATGGCGGCATCGAGCCTTGGACGCTGCACGATCTGCGGCGCACGATGGCGTCGAAAATGGCAGGCCTCAACATCAACCTGCCGGTGATCGAAAAGTGCCTCAACCATGTCTCAGGTTCGTTTAGGGGCATAGTTGGCGTGTACCAGCATCATGAGTTTCGTGAAGAGAAGCGCCGTGCTTTCGATGCCTGGGCCGACTATTTGGTCGCATTGATGAGAGACACCGAGCCGAATGTTATCCGCCTTGCTGGAGGGATGCGTGACCGGTGATTTTGATCCGAATTGGACGTTCGAACAGGTGGTCGACGCGCAAGAAGAGGCCGAGAAGCAGGGAATGGACCGGTTCAATTTGAAAGGCCCATATTGGAAGTGGGTCGGCCTTCATCAGCTGGACGATCTGGAGGAACGGTTCGTCAAAGGCGAAAAATTTGCACTGATGGAAGCATTGTACATCTGTTCAAGTAGCGACTTACCAATCCCAGATTGGGCAGCCAAGGCGTACACTAAATGCTTTAACCAGGTGCGGTGGGCCTACGTAGGATCTTGGGATGAGGCGTTCGGGCGTCCTTTCGAGAAAGGAACTCACGTTGCAAAGATCAGGCGTCATGATCGATTGAAGGTTGAAGTATATATCAAACTAAGACGGTACCTAAAAAATAATCCAGATGTTCCTATTGATGAACATTTATTCGAATTAATAGGAAAGGAAGTCGGTATAAGCCGTTCTTTAGCCAACAAATTGTATTACGAGGGAAAAGATTTCTTGGACGATACACTGCCAAGAATTTTCGATAGATCGTGGCAATTCGAGGATCCTTCGACACTGTAGTTATGCCCTGTGTAGTAACAGGGACTGACACATGCACGATGACCGTATCTACCTGACCGCACCGCAGGTGTGCGAGCGCTACTCGATCACCGACATGACTTTGTGGCGCTGGCTCATAAATCAGGAGCTTGGTTTTCCCGCGCCAATCAAGATCAACCGCCGGCGATATTTTCGCGAATCCGATTTGATCGATTGGGAGCGTGCGCAGGCGGGGAGGGTGGCATGATTGCTCTCAATCCCCGCATGGATGGGCAGCCTAACAGTGCTGCTATTGAATGCGCTGCTCATTGGATAGCGTCTACAGAGTGGGAACAACGGCCCAAACCATTGGTACCGTATCTGAAATTGAAGTTCGGTCTTTCCGCCAAAGAAGCCGTACTGGCAATAGGCAAGTCCCAACGGATGAGAAATCCGGACAAGGCTGATGACTAGTCGTCAGAAGATTGCGATTAAACGGATGGATAGGCTCTTCGGGCACAAGGCGCTACTGCTGTTCCCCGGTTTGTCTGGCGGGACCCGGCAAGTTGGTGGAGCAATACTTGACCACTTCAACAATAAAACGGGTCAGTGTGATCCCAGCCTGGATCGGCTTGCAAATTTGACGGGATTGAACCGGAGATCAGTGATCAATGCGATTGAGGAATTAACTTGCCCTTGGGTTGGACTTTTTTCGCGTTGTCCGCACGGTGGAAAGTTTAACCGCACTCATTACCAGCCCAATTTTGTCTTGTTTGAAAAGTTTGTCAAAGATTGGGACGAGCGCATGAAGAATGGCGGCGAAGCTCCTGTCGATGCGAAAACGGCTCGCAAACTAATCCGAAACTCGATCAATGAACAAAAAAGGGGGGCGAAGAGCGGCTCTGTACCAACCAACAAACAGGGAAAAAAACTTCCCCGCAATCAGGGCAATAAGTTGCACTTTGATGGCGAAAAAAATTGCCCACAAACCAATATAATAAACACATCGAATCTAAACCTATCGAAAGAAAATGTGTTAGCGAAATTACCTCCACTTCCTCGACGAATGGTCGATCAGAAAGAGCGAGGAAGGAGAGCGAACGGCTTAAGCGATCAATTTGATGCAGTGTCGCCAATCAGCGAATGCAAGCCGAGAGGTCTATCAAGCCATTCTGCGGCTGAGGGTGCAAAGAGGCGGTTGTTTCAGAAACTACGAGAGGCAGAAACGCCTCTGGAGACATATATTGATCGAATAACCGGGTCCCTTTGGGAACGGGCGATTTCATCAGAAATGAAACAGAAAGGTGCCGGGATTTTTATCATTTGGGCAGAATTGAAGCTCGAATAACTGCTTCAGAAGTGGACGATGATAGCTTTTCAAATCCGATTGTCGTTCAGTTGCAATACTCGATGGACGCCTAATACCGTTGGAGACGTTCGCGACATTTAAGGATACCCCCGAGCTATTCTGACACCTGCGTGATCACGCCGTCAGCATCGAAGATTATCGCAACGACAACAACGGTTCACAATCTACAGTGCATCAGCCTACCTACCACACACCCAAATGGCATGATGAATTTGCTGGACGGATCGCATCAGAGGGCATTCGTCTTGAATCGATAAATTCAGGCCGATTAGCTTGCAAAAATGGCGCAAAGCTTCGGGAACAATATCCAGATTCGAGCAAAGCTTCACAAACGTCACGCCACCATTTCCACGCAGGAAGGGGGGGTGGGTCGAATCTCTAGAACGTTGGCCCGCGGGACCAAACGCCAAACAACATTTTTTTGGGCGCAGGTTTTCGAGAAACTTTTTTTTGGGCGAGAGTTCGCTGCGTTCCAACATGATAATCATTTCAATGTCGCCAGGTGAAAGGCAACTTTGCGAACATTTGAGACCTTCGCCGGGACGGCAGCTTTTGACTGAGTAGACGGGAAGCCGGTTTTTGCTGCTTTTCAATTCAATGTCCGAAAAGGGGCCGGAAACGGACTGGCGGCTTTTGGAGTTCGAACATCCGACAACGGACGTTCGTTTCTATTTCATTTCTGACATTAGCAAAATTGTTCGAATTTCCGAACCGCAGACAAATCGTCCAACTAGGCTGACGGGAGATGTCCAAACTTCGACATGCGCGATGTGGACCGCCTGTGTTGAAAGCGGTCCTTTGCAAAATTGCGTCAGAAAACCAGCCGTGGTCCGCCGGTTCCGTCTTTGTAGAGACCGGACGGAATGGGCACTGAACTGGCATCGGGATCGGACCCGATATTAAGTTGGCTTCCTCCACTGAACAGGAGTTTGTCGGCAACATAAGCCGTAAACGGCGATGGCGTGGTTACTGTCCCACCGCCCGAAATGGTCAGAAGCTGGTTGGGGAAATAAAAGACGCCCTCGTAGAAAATATCGCCACCGCCGGACACGTGCGATCTGTCATCGGCCAAGGCGTTCGGATCGAGATAGACGATAAAGCCGGCAAGAGGCCCGGAACGCATGGCGGAAAATCTGTAAGTTCCTCCCCCCGACCAAGTGATTCCGGTCTCTACGGTGCTTGATGTTAGATAGAACGTTACCCCATCACCGAGTAATGTCGCGCCACCTGTCGATTCAAAAATACCGTCTTTAATGATGTAAAGGCCCGGTTTGAACGTAAACGTCGCGTTGGATGCGCGGATGCCGCCGCAATAGACACCCGGCCAAAGAGTCGTATCGGTGTTGACGTTGAAATCGATATAATCACACGAACCAACAGCCGGCTGGGGCATTGCCGCAAATGGATCACCATAGGGACGGCATGCGGGAGTGGGTTGGGGAACCATTCGTTCCAGACCCTGCTTGACGCCGCCGACAAAGCAGTTTTCATCGGAAAGCAGAGTTGCCCCGCCGGAAAAGTTTACGCTTTCTGCGTTTGCGGAATCAACCTGAACCTTGCAACCAGGAGCGTTGACGTCGGAGCCGCCGCTTGCTTCGATGGCGCGCTTTTCAATCGGGTTCAGTGCCAGAACGCAAAGTGGTTTTCCGGCAACCGGGATTTCGGCGACCGCCTTGATCCTGATTGTCAGGTAACCAGGATTGTAGAACCCGCTGAAGATAGACAAATGCTTGCAATAATATTCACCGGTTACAACCGCTCCACTGATTGAGAAATCGACCGTTTCCTCAATGCACTCCTGCTCATTGTTGGATTCCATATAGTCTTCGGCCAGCTTGATCCGCGCGCTCTCGCTCAAATCTCCGCTTGCCGCTGCAGCAAGGACCGCACTGTCGAGCGATTGGCCATATTCCGCCTTTCGCCACATCGCAGTTGTCGTGTCGAGACCAAAACCCACAACCAATATGCCGGCTGTGGCAAGCAAAGCGAACGTGGTCGCAAAATTGCCTTTCCTGTCTGAAATGAAACGTTTGGCAAGCATGTTCATCCACCCGGATTCGCTTTAATAATTGGGAAAAATAGAACCTGCCTGCTAAGATTATTCTAATATTCAAGATTACTAATTTGACTGGCAATCCGCGCGTTTTTTCCCCCTGGGTGAAACGCTCCGCTAACCACGATGCAGTCGAGATTCGGTCTCGCGCGGCCGTCAAGCACCATCAACAAGCCAGTCACAAAAACTCCGCGGATGTGAGCGGCCCACAACCGGCAAGATTGTGGTCAGTGTTGGGGGCTTTGAATGAAACATGATTTGAAAATTCGAACCCTTCCGTACCGTCGCATCTGCGACATTTTTAGGGTCTCAGATCGGCATGGAGTTGAAAGTTTCAAATTCGGGCAAAGTGCAGCCAACACCAAGCAGAGAACATTGTCGGCGGCAAAGCGGACTGTTTTCTCAGTTCTCCACCCTGTTATTGAGGCCAAAAACGGACGTCTTCTGCTCGATCAGTCGCGACGCGAGATTGAAATATCGTGGGCAAATTCCGCTGGATCGAAGCTTGTAGTTGAGTGACAGGCAGTCGTTAAAATTAGCTGTTTCTAATGGTTGATTAGTATGTTCGAATAAACGAGATTCTTAGTGAGCGTCTCCCCGGGCAAACGTTGGGGATTTTGGAGGTGCCACCATAATCTGGGTCATGAACAGACAGCGATTTTTCTCCCTGATCGGAGTCCTGTATTTGTTGCTGCCCTTAACGTGCCTGGGTTTCCCGGCGCAGAACGCCGCAGCAACCGAGATTGTATTCATCGAGGCCTCTGTGGAGGGTCTGGATACGCTTGCCGACTCCTCGGATCCCTCGACAGAGATCTTTTTGCTCGACAGTGGGGGTGATGGAATTAAGCAGATCGCCAATACGCTTTCCGGCCGCTCTGATATTGATGCGCTACACATCCTTAGTCATGGCAAGCCGGGAGAGCTGCATCTTGGCGTAACGCGCTTCAATGCTGAATCGATGACCGGTCGCCATGCAGCCGATTTGCGGGTCATATCGGCAGCACTTTCTGACAACGCCGATATTCTGATCTATGGATGCGACTTTGCCGCAGGCAGGGAGGGCCGCAAAGCGACAGAACAGCTTTCGCGGTCGACCGGTGCCGATATCGCGGCGAGCGTTAATCTGACCGGACATGCCGCTCTTGGCGCCGACTGGATTCTTGAATCATCGACTGGTCCGATCGAAACCAAGGTGGCGGTTGATGAGGGGGCGCAAGCCAGCTGGTTGGCGACGCTTCCCATCGATACGTTCAATGCGACGGAAGATTCATACATCAAGCTCAAGAATCCAAACGACAATTTTGGTTCTGAATTGATCATCTTGGTCGACAGGGAAACGACCGATCTAATGCGCGTCCTTGTGCAGTTCGACATCAGCTCGATCCCGGCAGGGGCAACGGTCAATTCGGCTACGCTGACGATTGACGCGAAAAAAGTAGGCGGGGACATGAGTGTCGGTGCCTATCAATTGTTGGAATCATGGTCGGAGGCAACGGTAACCTGGAACGAAAGATCGACCGGCGTGAACTGGTCGACGGCCGGAAGCACTTACAATTCAACTCCGGAGGATCTGCTGAATGTCACGAAGGATGACGTTGGGCCGCACAATTTTGATGTGACCAGCCTTGTCCAGGACTGGGTCGACGGCTCGGCTTCAAACTTCGGATTTATGGTTGGCAGTCCGGACGGCGGGGGAGATCGCAAGATCGAATACCATTCGCGGGAGGGACTTGTAATTCCAATCCTGGTTGTCGACTACACCGCAACAAATCCCGAAATGGATGTATCGGGTCTGGGTGTATCGATAGCCGACGGCGACGCGACCCCGTCAGCGACCGACGACACCGACTTCGGCTCGCACGACATTTCCACCGGCTCCAATGCCAACACTTTCACCATCACCAATTCCGGCCCTGGCGTGCTGAACCTGACCGATACGCCGCGAGTCACCATTGGTGGGACGCATGCCGCCGACTTCACCCTGACGGTTGATGCCGCGGCGACGGTGGCGTCGGGCGGCGGCACCACTACCTTTATCATCACCTTCGATCCAAGCGCCGTCGGGCTGCGCACCGCCACCGTGTCAATTGCCAATAATGATGCCGACGAGAACCCCTACAACTTCTCGATCCAGGGTACCGGAACCATCCCGGAAATGGATGTGTCAAAATCGCCGGACGTTGCAAGCGTCAACAGTGCCGGCGATGCGATTACCTACACGATCACGCTTACCAATACCGGCGTCGCAACCATCACCGGCATTCTGGTCTCCGATCCGCTGTTGTCGGGAATTTCCTGTGTCCCGGGCTCCGGCCCCAATCCGAGCGACATGGCTCCTGCGGCCGTGGCGACCTGCACCGGAACGTACACTGCCGACCAGACCGACTTCGACACCAATGGGGGAGGTGATGGCGATATCGACAACACGGTGACCGTCACCGCTGATGACGGTCTCAACGAAACCGCAAACGCCGCGGTTACCTTGAATATCGCGCCCGCCCTGACCGTAAACAAATCCGCCGACGACACCACCGACGTCGTGGTTGGCCAGTTGATCACCTACACCTATGTCGTCAGCAATTCCGGAAACCAGACGATAACCAACGTGCTGCTCAGCGAACTCCACGGTGGCTCCGGTCCACCGCCGGTACCCTCCAATGAAACACTGACCACGGACAATCTGCCACTGGGTGATTCAACGGACGCGGGAATTGACGGGATTTGGGACACCATTGCGCCCGGAGATATCGTGACATTCACGGGGACCTATACGGTCACCCAAAGTGACGTGGATCTGCTTCAATGAGAAAGGCAATTGCGAAGCCACACAGAACTGAACACGCGGCTGCATGGTGCGCAAACAGCATTACCATTGGCCAACAGTGCCTGATGCAGCGCGGGCGTTCTTCCCGTGTATGAAACGTCGAACAAACTACGAATGCTTCTGCTGTGTGCAGTCTCGATTGCTGTCGCAATGACAAGTTTACCTGCAAGCGCTGACTGGATCCGAACGAGAGCCGAGGCCACGGAAGCGGGCAGCCGGATCCGTGTTCAGGTTTGGTTGTCAGCGAGCGTCGGACAGGTGCTTGTCGAAGACTATTACATCGGCGGTTACAATGTGCCCGCCGAAACAAAGCTCCGCGCAACAGTGAATCTTGGGATTGGTAAAGCGGTCCTGGTAATCAAAACCAAGGATTTGGTGGTAGAGACAGCCGTTACCCTCAAGGTCGAGGGCTATGGCGATCAGGCTGACGTTATCACGATGCCCGTTCAAAAATAATTCCAGATTTGTTGATCGCGAGTCTCACCGGCGTTCGACGATCGTTCCCACGAAACTCATTACAATGGTGAAATGGTTGGACCATGTCCGCTTTCAGGAATTTATCGAGAACTGACGAACGACCGATTAGGGGGCGCAAAGCAGTCGTCTACGTCATCTGTGGCTAAAGTCGGCTTCGAGTCTTTTTTAGACATTCGATACTCAAATTTGACCGGGGTCTTGAGCCCATCCCAACAGCTTAAGTAATTGTTAGCAATGTTCATGTGTCTTGGAACACAATCAAGTTGTGCCAATCGATATGATGATTGAACTTGAAAATGGTATGTCCGCCAGGGAAGACGAACGAGAATCGCCTTGACCAAAGGAGCGACAATCGTTCTGACGCATTTCGCTCCGCAGATATTATCCTTGATAATGGCAGAGCACCTGTAGCCTGTTTGGTAACAGATGTTTCCCGGTCAGGTTTTAGGCTGCAGGTCAACAGCCCACATTCTTTTCCTTCTCCTGTGATCCTGGTCTTAAGTCACCCACGAGAGGAGTTTTTGTGCAAAGTGATTTGGCGCAATGGTCATGAGGCTGGCCTCATGATCGTGGAAGTCGACTGAGATCACAATTTGGACGCGAGCCAACCTATACCAGCAGGTGGAATCGTCGCTTTTACCGTTCGGGTGAGAAAGATTGGCGCCCGATGCGTGTGACATTTGAGACATTTACCAACTTCTAAGGACGTACTGGTACTTTTGAATTGGCTTAGATTTCTTTTGGCAATGCTGCGGAGGTCTCCTGGTCGATGTCAAACTTTATGCAGAGCAGTGCGCAACCATTTCGATCCTCGGACAATGAACGCGGCGATATTCGCCTGTTGCCTCCAATTGAAGAATGTTCTCGACTGTCCAACGTAAACGTTCGAGCCATCGACCATCTGTTGCAGACTTACGAAGCAGCAAGCGAATTCGAAAAGGCCGCTAAAGTTTCCAAATTCGGCGTTTATTGTATGGAGTTCGAAGAACGGCTGCTGAAGCGCAAGCCGCTTTCAGACGATCAGATTAATCGCATTCGCGAGATAAACAGGTCGCTAAGACGCCAGTTTTATGAGGTTCATGGTCGCCGTCTGGGAACATTTGACAAGATGTTTGGAGGTTGATCTCCGCCGAACGGCAGATCAAAGCGCCAGAACTCATTTCTGATCAGTTAAGATCTTGACACCTACATGCTCCCTATTCGACCAGACCGTTTGAACCTGAAATTCCTTTTCAAATACGAATGAGGCTAGTCGAAAAGTGTGGGGTAGCCATTGCGCGCGCGGAACATAAAGAAGCAAGCCACTCGATGATATGTCCTTGATGACGCAGTCAGCAAGTCGCACCCCTTGAAACTCAATCTTGGCGGGAATGGCGCACCGGACTCGTTTTGCCCGTCTCTCGCAGCTTTTTCCAACAAGACCCGATACCGGCTTTTCGCGTAATGCAGCAGTCATTGCAGCACCTCATGCACCATCTGACGCATTACATATGCGCTCAATCCCCATATTAGACATTAGCTTCAAACAAAGCGTTAAGCCCGGATTAACTGCACTAAGTACTTTCTGGCGATTCCAATGAAACAGAACGTCTTCAATAGGTCCTGATTAGTAACTGCAATACCATGATTTCATTCACTCAAATCAGTGAATATGGCGCTGCAATATGCCTTGCTTCTCGGCGAGCCAAGGTCCAAAAATAGGGAGTCAACTATCTGAAAATGGCTTGAAAGGAAGTCCTGACTAATGCTGAAGGAATTTAAGGAATTCGTCGCTAAAGGCAACGTGATGGACCTTGCTGTAGGCGTAATCATCGGCGGAGCTTTTGCCCTCATTGTTAAGTCGCTAACCGACGATATCATCATGCCAGTTGTGGGTGCGATCTTTGGCGGCCTTGATTTCTCAAACTACTTTGTCGGTTTGTCGAGCTCGGTTAATGCTTCGACGCTCGATGCGGCAAGAGAGCAAGGTGCCGTTCTGGCTTACGGCAGCTTTCTTACCGTCGTATTGAACTTCTTGATCCTCGCCTGGATTATATTCATGATGGTGAAAGCAGTTAATAACATGCGTCGCGAAGAAGAAGCGGCTGCTCCAGCTGAACCGGAAGCGCCTCCGGTCGACATTACACTGCTCACCGAAATTCGTGACTTGTTGGCAAAGCGCGGTGCAAAATAATCAAGAATAGATTTGGTGGAGGGGAGATCGGTGTTTCCAGTCTCTCCCCAACAGCCCACCCAATGACTTGTTACCCTTGGTTCGAATCCGGCAACACGACTTTCTTGCCATAATTTCGCGTACCCGAGAGAGTTACAGCTCATAAGGAAAGTTCGCTTTGTCCGCTCTGCAGACATTGAACACCCAAAGCTGCAATGTCCTGTGTGGATGGCTCCTGCTTTGCAAGACCCTTTTTGAATTGAATGGCATGGCGTCAGAAGCAGTCGTGTGTCCGGCCTTTTGACGCGGCATATGTCGATCGCTGGCCCTGATGGTTTCCGCAGGCCGGGTCCCATTCCGCTTTGCGGACTGCGATGTCCCTGACATTCGACGGGTTGTCCCGACCGTTGCGGCTGACTGATGTGCCATCATTTCGTGGGTCTTGCTAACTCGTGACTTATTTGGGTTCAAACGGCTCTCATCTCAAATCGCTTGTTCCGGGTAAGAACTGCCCAGATGATCCGTGCGGTTTTGTTGGCCATGGCGACGGTGGCAAGGCGCGTCGGTTTGCGGGCCAAAATCGAATCCGTCCATGGGTCGGACCGATCGGGGTATCGCTTCACCTGACGAACACGGGAGGTCATGCCGGTAATCAGCAATCGGCGAAGATATCTGTCACCCATCTTGGTGATCCGTCCCAGGCGTTCCTTGCCGCCACTCGACCGGTTGAGCGGCGTGATCCCAAGCCAAGCGGCAAATTCGCGATCGTTCCTGAACTGGTTACCGCTGCCAACCGTTGCGACAATTGCTGATGCAGTCACCGGACCAACGCCAGGGATCGTGCGCAACAAGGACACCCGAGGATCTCTCCTCGCCTCCAGTCGCATCCGTAACTCGTACCATCGAACCCGCATGTCGAGCGCGACAAGCTGGTGGCTGAGGTTGGATATGACATCCCGCGCGACCTCCGGAAGGTCGGGAAGCACGCCATCGACAACGCCCTTGGCAAAAGCGAGCGCCCGTCCGATACCCCGACCAATCGTGATCCCAAACTCAGCGAGCATGCCGCGCAGCATGTTGATAAGCTGTGTGCGCTGGCGAACGATCAGGTCCCGACCACGATGCAGGAATAGAGCAGCCTGCTGATCGGCACTCTTGATCTCGACAAACCGCATTGTCGGTCGCGCGACGGCTTCGCAGATCGCCTCGGCATCAACCGCATCGGACTTCCCACGCTTTACGTAGGGCTTCACATAGGCGGGTGGGATCAGCCGCACATCATGGCCGAGCCTTGCAATCTCGCGCGCCCAGTAATGGCTCGTGCCGCAGGCTTCCACGCCCACAACGCACGGTTCAAGACGCTCGAAAAATGAAAGCACCTGCTTGCGCCTGAGTGAACGGTTGAAGGCAATCTCGCCATCTTCCGTGACACCGTGAACCTGAAAAACGTTCTTGGCCAAATCCAAACCGACCGTTGTAATATGCATGGGGTGGCTCCTCTCGCGCAGATATTGACACCTGTATTATGGCGCATTGCGACGCCGATGGAGCAGGAGCCATCCACCCCATCCGCTTTCAGGATCTCATCAGAAGTTGACGAACGTCCGAGTTGGGGGCGCAAAGCAGCCTTCCAGATCCCTCACCGTGAAAGTCTGCTCTGAGCCGATTTTGATGAAAAAGGCTTTGTTTCAGTCGCCGCTTGAATGCGAATGAATGGTGTCCCACTCGGTTTTCATGCTGGTTGCGGGATTAGTTTTGCAAGCTTGCGGAGGTTTTGGGCTGTTGCTGCGAGGTGGAACTCGTCTTTGGCTCCGTTTGGTCCTCGAAGACGCAATCGGTCGAGTTTGAGAATGCGTTTGAGATGGGCGAACAGCATTTCAACCTTCTTCCGCCGTCGCTGGGTGTCGACGTAAGCGTCGGTTGTGGCGATCTCGCGGGCGAGATCACGTGCACCTTCATAGATGTGACGGGCGATTTTACGGGCCGGTTGATTGGGTGTGCATTTGGCTTTGAGAGCACAAGATGAACAATCCTCCTTGCGGGCGTAGTAGCGGATGAAGCCATCCCTGCTGATCCCTGATCGAGGTTTGGTCATCTTGCGCCAGTACTTCTTCAGCCGGTTGCCACCGGGACACGCATACTCGTCGGCCTCATGATTGAAGACGAATGCCGTATTCGGAAAGGAACCATCCATACGCTTCGACTTATCGAAGACAGGAATGTGCGGCAGGATACCTTCCTCTTCCAGAAGCCAGTTGAGGTTCTCTGCTGACCCGTAGGCCTGATCGGCCGCGAGTATCTCCGGGTAGAGACCAAACCTGTCCCGCGTTCTCTGGATCATCGTGCGCGTTGCGCCGACTTCCGCCTGCCGGATGGCCCGACTGGCCTCAACATCCACAATAATCGCATTGTCCGTGTCGATAAGATAATTGTCTGCGTAAGCAAAGAACGCCGGACCTTTGAGTGCACCCGTCCATTGAGAAGCTGGGTCGCTGTGCGATGTGAACTTCGGTTTGACTTCGCTGGCGGCACCAAAGGCCGCTTCATCCAACACGTCCAGATATTCCTTCACCGCCCGTGGAACAGCATCTGGATCGAGTGCGGTCGGGTCCCATTGGTCCTTCGGGGTTGAGTTCTGCTTGTTGGCATCCGCCCGGATGATGCTTGCATCGGCGGCAAACACATCGCCACCGACCAGGCCTTCCTCGATGCAGCGGCCAACGACACTCTCAAACAGCTGCCGGAACAAATCGCTTTCCCGAAAGCGTCCGTGGCGGTTCTTGGAGAAGGTCGACTGATCGGGAACGGGATCGCCCAGGTCCAGACGACAGAACCAGCGATAGGCCAGGTTCAGATGAACTTCCACACACAACCGCCGTTCCGACCGGATACCCATGATATAGCCGATCAGAAGCATTCGGATCATCAGTTCCGGGTCAACCGACGGACGGCCGATGTCGCTATAGAACGGTCGAAGATGTGCTCGGATGCCGGTCAGGTCGACAAATCGATCCACTGACCGCAACAGGTGATCGGCTGGGACATGATCCTCAAGACTGAATTCGTAAAATAGCGCCGCCTGACACTCCTTGCGTGATCCCATCATCGGCTTCTGTCTCCCAAATCACTTGAGAAACTGAATCAGGTCAAAATGCCCTCAATGAGGCGACTTTTTCATCAAAATCAGCCCAAATTGGGTGTTCGCCAGACATAACACGCATGGAGATTTCAGCACATTGCAGCAGTTCGATTTCGCCAAAATATATGTCCGCTTTGCGCCCCCATTTCGGCCGTTCGCTGGCTTTCGTGTCAGTCCTGAAAGCAGACATTTCGGCTTCGGACATTCAACGCCAACTATTGAACAAAGCTGCCGATTGGATCTTCGGGTCTCAAAGAGCTTCGGTCGATTCGGGCCATGATTTCGTAATCGACAAATTTCGACCTTAATCGGATATTCCCACCGCCATCTCCCTCATATGCCTGGAGTCGGACCCGCAACAGCCGCCAACGATTGAGATGCTTGGGAACTTGCGCACCAGCCCCGCAACCTGTGCACCCAGTTCCTCCGGGTCACCGTCGTCCAGCTCTGTTGCATCATCCAGTTCGGCATGACTGCACCGCGAAGCATTCACGGCGAACCCCTTCAGCCGGGGGTGCCCCGTCAATACATGGCTGAAATGATCAGGGTGCGCGCAGTTCACCATGAAATACGCCGCGGCCTCGTCGGTGAGCCCATCAACTCGGTCGATTGCTTCTTCCAGTCCGGTGCCATTGTCCAGGCAACCATCCGTTTCCACCACAAACGAGACAGCGATCGGCACTCCGCAATCCTTGGCCGCGAGCACTGCTCCTGCTGCCTCTTCCACCTGATTGAACGTGTAAGCGTTGACCAAGTCGATTTCCTTATCGGCTACAGAGCCGATCTGAACGGCATGATATGCTCGCGCGACGTCCACTGACATCGGCTCCGATTTCGCATAGGCGTCCCGAGACGGACCAACGCAAAGCGCCACAAGCACATCACCGCGTGTTGCCTCTTTCCGCAGGTCGCACATAAGGTCCACGGCCTTTCGGTTTAGTGCCGCCAGGCGATCTGCGTCATATCCAAGTGGCGCGGCGCGGTCCCGGTTAGCCATCCACGTCAGCGTATCGATGATACAGCCCAATCCGGCTTCGGCGGTGACGTCCAAAAGGTCTCGCATTTGGTCCACGATTATTGGTTGCGCCTTCGGGTCCTCGACCAGAGGAAAAGATGCAAAGCCAGGTAAATCGACACCACGATTGAAAATCAGATCCGTCCCGGTTGCAGCGAAAATAAGAAATCGCTGTTCTGTTTCGTGAGGTAAAAGCCGTTTCATTTCGCTTGTCTTCAACTTTTCCACTGTCATTCCCAGCGAGCTCGTAGTCCCGCTGATGGGTGCCAGTTTTACGATAGGTTTCCTATGCCTGTTAAGAGCTCACAACAGCCATTCGGGCAGGTTGGGCGGAACGGCTTGACCGGATGTAAAGTCCTGTGTCTGCATGAGATTAATGAGTCCTGACCCTGGCCAGATTTCGCCGGACCTTAAGGCCGAACGAGAATTTTGACCTGCTCTTTTGAGCCCAGCAATGCTTCAAAGCCCTTTGGAACAATCTCTTTCAGGGATATTTCGGAGGTAATCAAATCTCCGACAGCAAGGATTCCGCGATCAATCAGCGAGATCGTATCCGGGAATGTTCCACAATTCCCCAAAATCCCGATCAGGCTCCGTTCCTGGAAAACGAAGTCGTTCGGTTCAATATTCGCTGCGCCCTCCCAAACACTGACGACTACGGTCTGGCCATCATACCGCGTGGATGAGATGGCGGCGGGAAGCGCCTGTGGTGCACCTGACGCTTCGAACGCTACCGCAACTCCATCGGATGTTAATTCGCGGATGATTGCAGTGGCATCCGTTTCAGCCGGATCGATCGCATGGTCTGCTCCAATCTTTTTCGCATGTTCGCGGCGGGCAGCTGAAATCTCGACCGCGATTATTTCACTGGCGCCGGCTGCGCGTAACATTTGAATCAACAGCATACCGATCGGCCCTGCACCGAAAACCGCCGCGGTGTCTCCAATGCGGAAATTGCTGCGGCGGACAGCATGAACAACCATCGCCGCCGGTTCAACAAGTGATGCCAGCTCGTAGCTCATGCTATCGGGAATCGGATACACCATCCGTTCGTCGGCCATGGTGAGTTCTGCGAAGGCGCCGCCATCAGGCGAAGATATTCCATGAAAAGCAATCCGCTCACAAAGATTGTAACATCCTGCCCGGCAGGCCGCACAAACGCCGCATGAGATGATAGGCTCCACGCAGACCCTGTCACCAATGCCGACCCGCGAAACGCCTGAGCCGGTCTCGACTACTTCGCCGGAAAACTCGTGCCCGAGAATAACCGGCGCGGTAACGCCGGTTTGAGGATGCGGCGTATCGACGGGAATGAAGATTGGACCTGCGGCATATTCATGAAGATCCGTTCCACAAATGCCGCAGCAGGCCACTTTGATTTTCACTTTGCCAGGGACAATTGCCGGTTCCGGCAGATCGCCTACTCTGATGTCCTTCCTGCCATGCCATGACGCCGCTTTCATTGAACTTCTCCTGATGCTCGCATTACGGTCTGTCCATCAGCACTTCTCTGAGAAATGCAAGCGAGCGACGGGTCCCTTCTTCAATGTCGCCCCCTTTCGGCAGCACGATCGATGCGCTTCCCGAAAAACCGGTTTCGTCCATGGAACGGCGAATGAGGTTCCAATCCATCCTTTCCGGTTCCGGCAGCAAACCCGGCGACCAGTGACCGGGATCATAAAGGTGGATGTGACTGGCCATCCCCTTAGCAGCCGCGAAACCATCTGGGATCGAATCCTCCACTTCGTAAAGCTGATAGGTATCCAGCATTATCCGGAATCCGGGGGAATTGACCTCACGCGCCACGGATACGGCTTCACGAACCCGCAATATTGCCGCCACGAAACCGGGATCAGCCGGCTCAAGCATCACAAAGGTCTCCTCCATGCTTGCATGCTCGGCGATCTCTCCGAATACGTCCAACATTAACGGCTTTAAACCAGCACCTTCGAGTGTCGTTACGGAATCGCCGCGCGCCAGGCCAAGCCCGACGCGTGCACCAAGCGCACCCGCAAGCGAAATAAATTGCTTGAACACACCGATGGAATGGCGCCGAATGTCTGGATCCTTGTGCAAAAGCGCATATCCACGCGAACGCATTCGTCCGGAGTTGACGACGCTGACCTTTGTTCCCGCCTCGTCCAGCGCCTTTGACAACAATTCCGCAGGCGGACAATCATCAGCGTTCGGGAGGAATTCCAAACCATCGAATCCCAGCTCTCCGGCTTTGTGCGCCAGACTTTCCAGCGGCTCGGCTAACAGCGGCACGACGAATTGTTCGTCAACAACATCCGGTGTCGAACAAAACACATTTAGCGAGGTTACGGGCGCCATACTTCCTCACCTTGCGCGTTCCCAACGCAAAAGTTTCAAGCTGAAAAGCCTAGCGCAATCTACGTTCTTTTAAAACTACGTTCAGGTACATCTTCCCTGCCTCGCAAACTGGGATACCTCAAGGTGCAATGGTTGCGGCGATCACCGGCGCAAGGATAAGGTTTTGCGACAGGTCCATTGAGGAGCATCCAGTGATCAAGCATGATTTCAGCGAAAAGCGGGTTCTCGTTACAGGCGGGGCCTCCGGCATTGGTCTGGCCATAGCCAAAGGTTTTTGCCAAGCAGGCGCCAGTGTCTTGATTGCGGACATATCCGGAGATGCTGCGCGGTCAGCTGCCGATCGGCTTCGAAGCGAAGGTCTTAACGCTGACTGGGAGACAGTTGATGTTTCGTCCAGCAGCTCGGTCGCAGCGCTCTTTGAGAATGCTGGCCCTCGATTGGATTCGCTGGTTTGTGCCGCAGGTGTCTTTAAAGCTGGAACTGCCGAGGAGACAAACGATGAAGACTGGGAGCGTGTAATAGGTGTCAACCTCACTGGTACCTTCAACTGCGCTCGTGCCGCCATTCCTCTGATGCGACAGCATGGCGGCGCTATCATCACCGTGTCTTCGTCGACGGGAGCGCATGACGCCATTCCAGGAGCGTTGGCATACGTGACCTCCAAGGGAGGCGTAGCGATGTTGACCAAGGCACTTGCGGTGGACTACGCGGCGGAAAACATTCGAGTGAACGCTATCGCCCCTGGCCCGACCGATACTCCGATGCTTCGAGGGTTGATGGATGAGCCTAGCCGGCAGGAATTCGCAGCGACACTCCCGGTCAAGCGGCTTGGCTCTCCTGATGAGTTTGCTGGTATCGCTTTGTTCCTGGCAAGCGACTCCGCGAGCTTCCTGACTGGGGCGGTGATACCTGTCGACGGCGGGCAGACAGCTCTGATCTGAGTTGCCCATTGTCACTCAATGCGTATTGAGAGCCCTTCAAGCGGAACTCCGTTTAGTTCGGTGCACCAAACTTGACCGCTCGAGACGGGGAACGCGCCGGTAAGTGAGCCGGTCGTGACAATTTCGCCGGCGGCAAGACCAGGATTATCAGGATCGTGGGCCAGCAGTCCCGCCAGGTGGCGTAGTGCCGAAAGTGGACCTCCGAGGACATTGCTTCCAACACCATGGTCTATCGTCTTGCCATCGCAAGCGAGCGTCAGCTCGAAGTCTGTTAACCTCCGCAACCAGTCTTGCGAATTTTGCGGTGTGATTTGGTGAGGTTCGCCGAGCAAAAAGTGACCATGCATACCGGCCGCGGCAATGGCATCTGCGACACCCAGCTTCCAATCAGGGTAAAGGGATTGGACAATCTCGAAACCATGAGCGACCCACGCAATGCGTCCGATAAGAGCTTCATCATCCATATCTGGATTAGCGGCTCCCGAAAGCCCGAAGCAAATTTCCGGCTCGATACGTGGCTCGAGAAGATGCGAAACATCGATCGATGAAACCGAAACTGCCTGCTCAACTGTCGTGTCAAACATATAACCCCAAATTGGCTCCGAGATCCCGTAATCCTGCCAGATCATGGTATTTGTAAACCCGATCTTGCGCCCGATCGGCTTTTCGCCCCGCAGCATTCTCATCCGACGGATTGATGCGACAATGGCATACGCATTGTTGGTCGTCAGATGTGCGTTTGGCTCCAGAACCGTAGCGTTGTCTAAAGCATCGACGTATTTCTTTGCGGCGAGTTCAATGTCGTTCACAATTTATCCCTGTGCAGTAAGATGAATTCGAACAGAGTATTCTTTCTTGCAGGAGCTGCAAATAGCCGGGGTTAAATATGCAAATCTGCGTTATCGGTGCAGGAGCCATGGGCGCCACTTACGGAGGAAGGCTGGCACATTCCGGAAACAAGGTCGTTTTTGTTGATGAGTGGGCTGAACATGTCGATGCTATCAATCGCGATGGGTTGCGGCTGACGGGGATACCCGGTGACATCAGGCTGAGATCCCCCGCATATTTGCCACATGATGCTCCAAAACTGGCCTGTGAACTCGCAATCGTCACCGTTGATTCCAACAACACCGGCGCTGCGGCACAAACCGCAAAGCAGGTCTTGGGCGACAATGGAGCTGCGATGACGATCCAGAACGGGATTGGCAATGTGGAAACGCTTGCCGGAGCGTTGGGAATGGAGTCGGTGCTTGTTTGTTCAACCATGTGCAGCGCTATCCCCATTGGGCCTGGTCACATTGATCAAACCCACCAGAACAAGACCACCATTGGAGAGATCGATGGATCGGATACAGACCGGATCCGCCGCGTTCAGATTTTACTGGAATCCGCTGGATTCGAAACCGAAGCCTCAAGCGATGTTATGGCGGTGATCTGGAACAAATTCGTTCTCAATGTTGCGATCAACGCGCTGTGCGCCGTTACGGGGATGCGACTGGGTGAACTGGCGCGACACAAGGAAATGGATGAATTTCAGGACCAAATTATCGACGAGGCGCTTGCTGTCGTGGCCGCAAAGGGGATCACACTTCCCGATACGGAAGTTCGCAAAACCATCAAGAAACACTGCTGGGCCAAGTTTTCCAAACCGTCAATGCTCCAGCATATGGAACGAGGACGCCGGACCGAAATCTATGCGCTGAATGGCGCGCTTGTGCGCGAGGGTCGCACACTTGGAATTCCCACACCGTACAATGAGGCACTAGCCGCACTAACGAAAGGCAGGGAATTTGCGGTCGGTCGGGCACTTTTTGAGCCGGAGACAGATTACGAGATGCTAGAACGCAATGCCGGCACGCGCCCACAGGAGTAGCACATTACTTCCAGCTCGGATTTGCGCCGCTGTGCAGTCAGATCTTCCAACCATTGACCAACATTCATACCGGACATCCAATCCAGTCCGCTCTGGCGCTCTTTCTCTGGTCATTCACTGCCTGTGGGCAGTCAGTTTTTCCGACCAGCGATCATTGCTGAGAATGTCTCGATTCACGATCCCGACCGGAATGTCTCCGGCCATTACCGCTTTGACTGCCGCAATATCGTCGGCCCCGATGCCGGCAAAACACTGATCCGTCCAACACAGCGCATGCGGCGTCACAATGATATTGTCGAGTTGAAAGATGGGATCATCCGCCGCCCCCGGCTCTTCCTCAAACACATCCAGACCGGCACCAGCAATGCCGCCAGATGACAGGGCGTCGTAAAGGGCTTTCTGATCGACAATCTGTCCCCGAGCGGTGTTGATGAGGCATGCGCTCGGTTTCATGAGTGCCAATCGCTCAGCATTGACCAGGCCTTGGGTTTCTTCCGAAAGCGGGCAGTTCAATGCCAGGTAGTCTGACCGGCTGAACAGTGTCTCCATGTCCACCAATTCAATGCCAAGCTCGTTTGCCAGGGTCGAATCGACGTAGGGATCGTACGCGATGAATGACATGTCCAGCGGTTTGGCCAAACGAAACATTTCCGCGCCAATATTGCCGACGCCGACCGACCCCAAGGTCTGTCCCTGCAGACCATTGCCCATATGATTGACGCGCTTGGCCCATCCTTCAGGTCCTTGTCTGGCGATCTGGTTTTTGACCATCAGTTTGCCCGACAATGCGAAGATGAAGGTCAGTATTGCAACAGCGACCGGCCTTCGCACACCATTGGGTGTGATCGTCAGGGCGCAATTGTGTTTTGTACAGGCATCCACATCCACCGTGTCGTAGCCGACGCCAAATCGCGCGATCAACGCCAGCCTGTCGTCGCCTGGAAAACTATCGGCGTCGAACCTGGCGGCGAGCAGGATCAGGGCGTCCAACCCCTCCATCGCCGATGCAGTGATGCGACCACTGTCAATGGGAACAAACGACCATTCAATGCGGGGATCTTCATCGAGCGGTGACAGGTCGAATGACGGAAAGGCGGCGGTCCCATCCGGTTTCATGAAGTCGGCACTTAGCCCAACTCTGAACGGTTTCATGTCAACCTCCTTGCGGCTTTGCGCGAAAAAAGCCTGTGAACTAATCTTCGATCGTCGATCTGATTGCCGCCAGCCCATCGCGCAAGGCATTGTGGAACAACCAGATATCGCCAAGGTAGGAAATGAAATCGCAACCTTCGGCATGAAGACGTTGAGCTTCCTCCGGCGAGCCAACCAATCTACCCACGCTTTTGCCAGCTGACTTGGCTGCGCCCATGACACGGGCGACCGCCTGCAGGAATTCGGGGTTATCAAACTCGCCTGGAATGCCGAGTGAATTGCTCAAATCGAAATGGCCAATCCAAAGACAATCACAGTCCGGCAAAGCTGCGATTGCTTCGCTGTTCTTGACACCTTCCGCGGTTTCGATAAGCGCGATGAAACTTGTCTTGTTGTCGGCCTGCGCAATCGCCTCTGTCACGGCGGCCGGTCGATAATCGTCATGCGCGATGGCAAAGGCCGCGCCCCGCGTCCCGACCGGCGGGTAGTTGATGGCATCGATTATCGACTGAGCCTGCTCGACGGTGCTCAGCATCGGCGGGCACACGCCCTGCGCTCCGATATCACATGCCCTTGCGATGTGGTGATTTTCCTGAGATGGCGGGCGAAGAAGCGTCGCGAGCCCGGCGTCATGCAAGTTGCGCAGCACCGATTTGGCCGTCTCAAACGAGAAGCCACTGTGTTCCATGTCGACAAACACAAACTCGCATCCTGCGCTCCTCATGATTTGCCCGATGCCAGATGTGGCAAACTCTCCAAGATAGGTGCCGACTTTCAATCCTTCGGTTCGGGTCAGTTGCCTGAAATCAGTCATTGTGGGCCTCCGCTCGCCAACCATTTCCAACTTGGTATCAAGTGATGGCCTCACCGGTCGATTTATCGAAGAACACCGTGCGTTCGATTGCGACTTCAAGCGTCACTTCACGCGTGTTCTGTTCACCAATGTGCGCTTCCAATTCCGCCAGCACATGATTTCCCTCCAGATAGAACGTCCCGTATGAACGCGATCCTGTGGGCTGGATCACCTCGAGGCTGGCCCTTAAGCTTCCGGTTTTCTTTGATGATTGGCTGAAGTGCTCTGGCCGCACCCCCCAAACATATTTCTGCTCACCGGCTGCAAGGCCGCTTTTGCCATTTCGATTGATTTTCAATGTCTGGTTATCGGGCAAGATCAATGTTTCATCGCGCACAGTGACGTCAATGAAATTCATTGGAGGAGAACCCAGAAAGCCGGCGACATAGGTATTTTTTGGGCGCTCGAACAAATCAAGCGGGGGCCCAGCCTGCTCGATCATTCCATCGCGCAGCAGAATGATCCTTTCAGCCAACGTCATCGCTTCAATCTGATCGTGCGTCACGTAGATGAAGGTTTTGCCCAGTTGACCGTGCAGCCGCTTGATTTCCTCGCGCATTCCGTCGCGCAGTTTGGCATCCAGATTCGATAGCGGTTCGTCGAAAAGATACAGATCGGCGTCACGGACGATGGCGCGTCCGATTGCGACCCGTTGCCTTTGGCCGCCGGATAATTCGCGAGGAAAACGTTCCAGGTAGTCATTGATGTCAAGCAGTTCGGCGGCCCATTTTACCTGCTTGTCAATATCTGGTTGAGACATTTTGCGGGCACGAAGCCCGAAGGCGATGTTCTCAAAGACGTTGAGAAAGGGATAAAGCGCGTAGGACTGGAAAACCATGGCGATATTTCGGTCGCGCGGCGCCAGACGAGAGATCGAACGGTCGCCCAAAGTGATCTCGCCGTCCGATATGTCCTCAAGGCCCGCTATGGCACGTAAAAGCGTGCTCTTGCCACAACCCGACGGGCCAACCAGGACGACAAATTCACCGGCAGGTACATCAAGCGAAACGTCTTTGACCGCATGCACTGCACTATAAAATTTGTTGATGGATTCCAGCTTAAGTTCCGGCATCAGATCATCCTTTCACCGCACCCATCGACATGCCACGTACGATGAACCGCTGCATTGTGCCGACAACAATGATCATCGGCAAAACACCAAGCATGCTCATCGCGCCGATCTTGGACCAGAATGTCGATTGCGATCCAAAATAACCGGTGACTTTGACAGTGTAGGTCACGACTTCGGATTTGGTCAGAATGAGCGCGAACAGAAAATCATTCCAGGCGAAGATGAATGTGAAGACTGCCGTTGCGAACAAGCCGGCGCGTGCCATCGGCATTACTACCCGCCGAAGAACCGCCCATCGCGTTAGCCCGTCGACTAGGGCGCTCTGCTCCAGTTCAAGTGGAATTTCCTGTATGTACCCACGCATCATCCAGGTAACGTAAGGCACGTTGAAAGCCGTATAGAGCAGAATGAGGCCCAGATACGTGTCGACGAGCTGCCATGAGACGTAGAGAAGAAAAATCGGAAAGGCGACGCAGATCGGCGGTATCATTCGTTGCGAGATGATCCAGATCGCAAGGTGGTCACCGCCGGTCCGGAAACGGACGATGGAATATGCCGCAATCGTCCCGATCACCATTGCCAGCACCGTACTCACTCCGGCAGTGATCAGTGAATTCCAGACCGACCAGGCGTCGCCATCGCGAAACAGCGTCACATAACTTGAAAAGTGGATCTCTGATGGAATCCAGACCGGTGGAAAGGCATAGATCTCTTCGGGTGTCTTGATCGAAATCGCTGCCAGCCAATAGATTGGAAATACGAAAAGAAGTGCAACGATCGCGGCGCAAGCGACGCGTATTCCGAGACGCCATCCTCTGTCCCAGCGGATCATCGTGCCAACTCCACACGGCGCAGCGCCCAGATGACCGCGACGGTCAGTATGATGATCACAAGAAACGCGATGGCCGAAGAGTAGGAAATCTCAAACTCCCGGAACGCCATCTGATAGGCGTATATGGATATGGTCTCGGTGAACGTTCCGGGCCCGCCCTGTGTCATGGTCCAGATCACGTCAAAAACCCGAAACAGGTCGAGCGCGCGAATTAGCACAGCGATAAACATTACAGGCATGATCGCCGGCAGGACAATGCGCCGGAATGTCATGAACCATGAGGCGCCGTCGATCTGAGCGGCTTCCAATTGTTCCTTGTCCACATTGGAAAGCGCCGCCAACAGCAACAAGAACATGAATGGCGTCCACTGCCAGACCTCGGCAACAAGAATTGCTGGCCAAACCAGCATCGGATCAACCGTCCAAAGCAGCTTCACGTCGCCGCCCGCAAGCCAGCCGATGACCTGATTGATCGGCCCAAAACGCTGGTCGAACATTAAACGCCAGGTAGAGCCGGCAACGATTGGTGAGATGACCGTCGGCAGCAGGATGATGGCCACGAATGTCTGCTTGAACGGCAGTTTTTCCAGAAACAAAAGGGCGAGCAAGTAACCAAGGACTAGCTCAATAGGCAGAGCGACAGCCGTAAACGCAACAGTGTGCAGTAGTGATTCCCAAAGCCGTTCGTCGCCAAACAGACGCGCGTAATTCACAAAGCCCTGGTAACTTAGATCGTTATCGAACATGGAGATGTTCTGAAACGATCCGACGACGAGCTTGATCAACGGGTACAACCCGATCAACAGAATGATGAACACGGCCGGAGCAATCAGCAGGTATTTGAAAACGCGCTGATCGTTAATGGTGCTGCTTAGGGAACTCGACATTAGCTGAATCCGGTGTCTCCAGTCGTCTGGTTTGGATCCCCGGGCATCACTGCCCGGGAACCCGATTATTTGCGGTTGGATTCAGCTCAATTCGGATAGGCGTTGGGTTTACTCGACCAATCCAGATAGACAGCCTTTTGCTTGTCAACACCGATCCGTTCGGTCAGAGCGTCCCACTGCGAAGCCAAATCATCGAGAATCGTCTTCGGGTCTTCCCCGGCCCAAAGTCGGCTTAGGGACTGACGCATGCCTTCCTCGTAACGGTCGATCTGAATGAGCGACAGATCGAGTAACCCGGTTTCCGCACCCATCTTCAACGTGTCGAGATACTCCGTCGCACTTGGCCAGCGGTTTCGGTACTCTTCGCTTTCAAAGTGGCTTGACCGGAACGGATCACGTAATGCGTACGGCAATTGGACGCGCTTGAGGCTGATCTCTTCTGAGTTCATCCATTGAATGAAAAGATAAGCTGCTTCCTGGTGCTTGGACCCCGATGCGACAGCCAGCGAGAAGCCGGCGGCCAGTTGCGGACGCCCACCTGGAGGTAACGCATAGCCGATCTTGTCAGCAACTTTTGTTTCCGGGATCCAGTTGAGCGCCTCGGTTCCCTTGCCATATCCGGCTGCCCAGCGTCCGACTGGTGGCCACGACACGGTCATGGCCAGATTGCCCGCCAGGAAGCCGTTGAAGGGCTCAATAAAACCCCACTGCTCGACGCCAGGAGGCATAAACTTGGTGTTAGCGACCATGTCGGTGAATACCTTTACGCCAACATCGGAGTTCACCGTTGCCTTCATCGTTTCAGCATCGAAGAACTTGCCACCTTCCACGCGGAACCGCTCCTGGAACAGGAATTGAGCATTGCCCGGTGCGTGAAGGGTGCCGGCGCCATAGATTTCAGGCGCGAATTTGTCGGTCAGGAACTGGCCAATTTCGGCAAATTCCTTCCAGGTTTTAGGCGGTGCCAGGTCATAGCCATGCTTGGCTTTGAATTCCTCCATGTTTGCGGGATCTTCGAACAGGTCTTTGCGATAGTACATGATCAGCACGTCCCCATCGTCCGGGAAGCCGTAGATCTTGCCGTCGACCTTCATCTGATTATCGCGATAGACGGGAGCAATTTTTTGCAACTCGTCGGCAAAGCCGTATTTCGCGACAAGTTCATCAAGCTGGATGATCGCACCCGCCTGTACCATATCCGGCATCTGGCTCGGAATAACGTTGAGAACATCATAGGCACCTGATCCGGCGCGATGTGCCTGGATGGTCTTGGTGAACATTTCCGAGATTGGAGACTCGATCACGTTGATCTTGATGCCGGTCAACTCCTCCCACATCGGTCCAGTGAAGTTCTTGGGATCGAGCGGCTGCAATCCCGCTTCGTAAAACACATTCAGCGTGATCCCCGAATATTGCTTGGCTGCCTCGACGGCCCTCTCGGCAGCGCTTTGCGCGCTCGCCACGCTGGTCATCGACAGTGCAAGAATGGATGCGGACGCTGCCATCAATGCTCTGCGGGTTAAATGTGTAACCACCATTTACTCCTCCTTGTTTTGGCTGTTTATCAGCCGGTTCATTCGCAGATCTCGCGAACAGATTGCTTTATGGCGTCGGGGTGAAACACCCGGTCCAGCCATCCATCCCGGAATATTTCCGGCTTGGCCTTTTTGATTGCCATTAACGCGCCATCGGAAAACTGACCGCCCGGAAACGCCCCAAAGGCGATGGCAAGCTCAATGTTGATGTGTCCTAAGATGAAATCCTTCGCCGCCTGCTCCGGCACCCCGAGCTCGATTGCGTGATCCGCGGCATCGCGGAGTGCGAGGCATAGAGTGGCGCCGACTGTTTCGGACAATGCGGGTTCGAGGATGGCCATTTGCTCGACCGTGCATCGGTGCGAGCGGTCGACCGGAGCATAGATCGTCCGCGCCACTTGTTCGCATTGTGTATAATGCTCCTCCGGTCCTTGCATCAGGGCGCAGACAATATGCTGCTTTGCCAGCACACCACCGAAGAAATCGCTCTGCTTGTCGGCGCTATCTTCATAGTTGAATACCGACGGATGGCAGGGGTGGGTGACGAAGTATGTAACGTTGGACCGAGCCGGCATTTCACCCGCATGAGGTGCGGCGGCATCAAGCACAACGAGCGCCGAACCGGGCTGGATTTGGTCGATGATCTCATGAGCCACTTTGCCTATGAGCCGGTCCGGCACGGCGAGAATTACGGTATCAGCGCCCGAAACCGCTTGGCCCTGTTCCACACAGTCAACGCCAATTGCGTCCTTTAAACGGTTTCGGCCTTCCTCGGCGATCTCAACATGGTCGACCGAGAATTCGGTTCCGTGAAGATTGGTCGCAAGTCGAACTCCCATCTTCCCACCGGCTCCCAACAAGGCGATCTTAGTCACTTTTTTGTCCTTCTCTTCTTATCAGGCAGCAAGACCGCCATTCTTGACCGTTTCGAAATAGTCAGGTCCGCCCATCTGGCCGCCCTTGAGGGCAATTTCGAAACCAGCCATTTCCTTTGATTCTGAATGTGCGCGGCACAATGCGGCACCAGGCGCGACCGGCGCCAACGCGGTCAGCGCGTAAATTCCCAGAGTCGAAGCGCCATGGCTTGAAGTGTCACCGCCCGCAATGACGCCACGCTGCAATCCGGTCTGCTCGATCATGTGAAGCAAAATCTGACCCAGGCCCTCGCCGACATTTTGATTGGCTTGTTCTTCAGAAATGCCGGCTGAACGAACGGCTTCCCGATAAGGTGCAGTTGACGGATCGTCCGGGCCAAGAGCCGTGCAGATGATCGGGTTCTTGCCGGAATCCAAACACTGCAACGCCGATTGTGATGCCTTGTCCAGTTCGTTCGACCAGGCACGGCTGTCCACAGCCATTGCGGGATCGACACGTATCGTTTCAAATCCCCTTTGTTGAGCGTTGCGGATTTGTTTGCCGGTGATGGGTGAGCAAGAGCCGGAGACAACTACGACACGGTCCACGCCGCCTGGGTGATCGGGTGCCTGCAAATCCGCCAGCAGCCCGGCGCTCTGCCAGTAGGCGACCAGTGCATATTCAAGGCCCTGAGAGGCGATGGCAAACAGCCGTTCTCCTCGGTTCTCCCAGATCAAACGACCAGCGGCTTCCAACGTCGACTTGTCCAGGCAATCCAGAGCGATGATGGAGGCACCGGACTCAATCTTGCGTTTCAGGGTGCGCTCTGGATCGCTCTGCAACTCCAAAATATCGACGAGACCGATTGGCAATTCCGTCTGATCCGACAGATGCTGAACAACATCTGCTTCCGCCATGGGCGTAACCGGATGCTTCTTCATCACCGGATGCCGATCCAGCCGATAGGGTTGCCCGGCGATACCTGCAAACAAATTGCCGAAGGTTTGGTAGCGCTCGATTTGCGGAGCCGCGATCAGCATGGGATGCCAGGCGCCCCCCAGAAAGGGGATGGCAATTTCGGCCGCGTGACCGATTGATCCGATGTCAGGGGCGGAATCAAATGTCGAGCAAACCTTGTATTGATTGATCGGTGCTCCCCAGTCCGCCATTGCGCTGAATATTGAAGGCAAATTGGCGTCCATCCATTCAGAAGACTTTGATCGTGCCACACCGGCAATTCCGATGCCGCGATGATCCAGGAAATTCTCAAGTTGCTCATGCGTTGGCACATCGAAGAACAGGACCGAAGGCAGGCCGGCAAAGGTCAATACTTCCATGACCGCTGTGGCACCGGTGAAATCATCCCCATACCACGCGATGAGATGGCCGTCGGGTAGTTTGGAAGATCGCTCGGACATCAGGCATAAGCCTCCAGCGCGCGAGCCAGTTCGGGCTTTGTTTTGGCAAAATCAGCCAACGCCACTCCTGAGATCGCCGCATCCCAAGCCTGACGTAGGCTTTGCACGCCCGCCGCGACCCCATCGGGATGAGCAACGATGCCACCACCTGCGGCGTAAATCAGATCGCTTGAACCGAGCCGCCGGTAGGTTTCACCGGCCTGCTTTGCCGATTGTCCGGAGGAAAACACCGGCATGCAAACGCAAGCGTTCGATTCGAACATTGGAGTGAGGCACGCCGACGCCGATGCGATGACGCTGTCATCGTCTTCGCAAAACTTGTTTTGCAGGCCATTGACGTGCATATGATCGGCACCTGCCAGGCGCCAGAGCTTTTGCCAGGCGACATATGACCAGCCCAATGCCGGATGACGTGATAGATAGCCCCAGCCATTGCGGTGGGCATGAATCGGCAATTGCGAGAAGCGGCCCAATTCGATCATCCCCACCAGACCGACCGAGTTCAGGCTGGCCATAACGCAGGTACCGCCAAGTTCAGCAACCAGATCATGGCGGCGGCGCATCTGATCCAGATCGCCGGTTATGTTGAAAGCAAACATCACCTTCTTGCCGGTTTCCTGGGCATGATTATCGATGACCGCCATCACCGCACGAGCCCTGTCTTCAAACGGACAGACACGCCCGTCCGATTGCAATTCGTCGTCTTTGATAAAATCAATGCCCGCTTTGACAAGGGTCTTAACCAGATCAGCAGTACCTGCTGCATCAAGGCCGACGCTGGGTTTGATTATTGTTCCAATCAATGGCCGATCCCAGACGCCGGCGAGCTTTCTGGTTCCTTCAATTCCGAATTGCGGCCCCCGATAGGCTGACGCGAACTCCTCAGGCAGGCGAATGTCCAGAATACGCAAGCCTGAGAACTGCTTCAGTTCAAACAGGTTACCAGCGATCGTGGATACGAGGTTGGGCAGTGACAATCCGAAATTATCAAGCGGCCAAGACAAAGTGACGTGGGCAGTTTGAACCGGTCCATTTTTGGCAACGGCACCCGGCAGCGATGGATAGGGAAGTTCTTCACCAAGTGACAGGCGTTCGACGGTGGCTGCCGATCGGGCCTTCAATTCCTCGGTTTCTCCGGGAACTGATACAAATGTGCCGGAAGATTGCTCTCCCGCCATTGCTTCAGCCGCTTGTCTGGGATCCACCGGCGTCTCAATAAGGTAATCGGCTTCGACGCGCATTATTGCGCTCCGCCGGGCATTTCAATGAACGCGACAGCGTAGGGATCGAGTTTCAGTTTGCCGTCGGTCGCATTGCCTAATTGGCCAAGCCATGCGCTATCCATCGTTGCATGCTCAAATGTCGACCGATCCAACAAGTGGCAGGTGCCAGAACGCTTGAGGTCGATTGGAACCATTTCTGGCGAGACATTTGCGAGGATGACGTGATCCGCATCTGCCATTCGAGCTCCAAATCCATGCAGCCCAAGAGGCAAGTTCGCTAATGTCAGATGCTCTTTACCGGCTAGACGGGCAGCCGCCTTGATCACATGAAAGATTGGGTAGACAGCGGCGCCTGATGTCTCATCGAAATAGGGCTGAGCGTGGGTTTGCCGTTCGTAGATAGCTCCCATCGGGCCAAACGGAGCAGCGGGGCACAAGGCTTCGACACCGCAATCTGCCGCGGCAGCCAAAACACCCACCGCATAAGCGGCGCCAAACAGCCCCCGCTGACGAGGATCTTCTCTGGCCATCGGCTGGCGAACTTGAGCTGGATTCGTAGCGACATCCGCACCGTAAGGGTTGGAGCGCATTCCCACGGACATGAGGCCAAGGCGATAAGGCTTACTGGACCCGATTGTCTGAGCACTCTTCATGATCTGAGGCAAAGCTTCGAGCGTTTCGCGGACCGATAAGTCATCAGCGGCGTGCACAATTGCGGTATTGCCATGGCTGATGAAATCGCAATTTTCCGGATCCGGTCGGCACCGATTCAACTCGGTAAAATTTGTCAGCATGCCGCCGCCAACACGGCAGTTGGGAAATACAGCGCGGACAGCGTTGGCCACAGCTGAGGGGGTTGGACCTTTGGGCCAAGGCCCGCTCGGCTGATAGCTTGCCAGATAGCATTGCCGAAGTGCCAAGACACGCTCTGGCCGGAGGTCGAACTCAGAAAAATCCTTCGCAAGGGATGTCAGGCCGGTAAGTGGATCAGTGTCATCGGGAATGACAACTTCGACATCAAGCTGTGCGCCTGAATTTGAACAAATCCTGGCAACATCTGATAAAAACTGCTTGTCGGAGCTCGTGGATGTCCGCATGGACAGATAGCCGGCGCCTATCTCGGAGATAAGATCGCGCGAATTCTCCGGTCCGAGCCAGCCTGGTTCTAATGCAAGACCGATTTCCGGGATCCGCATGCCGGTGGGTTCGACGGTCAGGACTTCGGCACCTATGCTTGGATCGGCTGTGGTTTCGCCGTACAGGGCTATGTGGATCGTCTGGCTGCGTTTTTCACCAGGGATGATTTCATAGGTAAACGGTAAGGCCAATGGGACGCAGTAGGTCTTGAAAGAGGCATCTGACCAATTGCGCTGGTCCTCCATTTCGAAAACTTCACCTTCAAACCTGATGTCAGCGTGTGCATTCTGGACGGTATGGCGCAAGCCGATAATGTCAAAGATCGGCTGGCCGGGCGAGATCAATTCAGGAAACGCGGCTTGCTCTTTCGAGCCATCGGAATGAGCGACCGTCACCTGTGTTCCGGCAACGCCAGCGATTGGATGAAGTACCGTGAATCCCGCCCGGTTTGTGCTGAATGTTTCGATTGCCTCCATTTCGAGCTGAAGACTTAGGTGCCCGTCCTGACCTGCAGTAACGGACAGCCGACAGACCAGTTTGCCATCCGCCACTGAAAATGTGAGCGAGTAATCGATACCGCCATCTACTTGCTCGAAGGCCTCATCGTGGATTTTCGGAATGAGCGTCACCCAGTTTGGGTCCCGAATTGGCCATGTAACGGCTCGAACCAATTCAACGCCATGCCAACATATTTGACGCAGCGCATCATGCGTCAGCTGAAAGGTCAATGCTCCCAATTTGACATTTCGCGCTGGCGAAACTCGCTCTTGCGAGCCGAAAAGACTCACCAATCCGGCAGACTCTTCTTGCCTGAAAGACTCCTCCATGGCCTACTCATTATACCAGTTAATAATGACGGTCAACATATCCACGGTCTGAGGCTGCAACGCTTTATCCATGTCCAAGCGGGACTGGAACCAATTCGCAGAGGCTGGTCAAACGTCTATTTTGCGGCGGTGACGCTTCCTGATGACGGCAAGTTGTGAAAGCCGATGCAATGTCGATGTGACCTGCATGCAATTTGTCCGTACTGCACCATTAGAAATTTATTGCTACCGGCTTGAAAGCTGCAGTGTTCGACACACCCAGGCGTCGATGACCTAGACTAATCCATCCCAAACGCGATCAAGACCGGCGGTGCTTGTAAAGGACGTCAGATCGATCCAGGTGCTCCTGCATCATCTTGACCGAACCTTCGACATCCCGCGCCTCGATCAAATCGACGATCTTTTCGTGTTCGGAAAGGGTAGTTTCTTCGCGGCCGGACCAGCGCAAAAGGGAGGTGTGATACTGAAACAGCCATTTGAGCATCGCCTCGCTGACGGCTGCGACGAGCGGATTGCTTGTTGTTTTTGCAATTCGATTATGAAATGCGATATCTGCCTGAACGAAGGCTTCCGGATTTCGTTGTTCTAACCGCTGCAACTCAATCAGTTTTCGAAGATCCCTGACGTCCTCGACATTGCTTTTGGTAGCGGCAATACTCACAATGCCCAGTTCAAGCATCCGTCTCGCTTCCTTCAGATGGTCAAGGTTTTCCGGTTCTGTCGACAGCAACAGTCGCGCGATCTCATCAATTTGCCGGAACGCCACACCGGCATTCAACGCATTAACACGGCTTCTTTCACCGTGTGTAATGGTGATCAAGCCAAGAGTGTGCATCGACTGCAGAGCTTCACGAACTGCCGGTCGGCCCACGCCAAAACGCTTCATCAAGTCGCGCTCGGACGGCATAGGATCACCTGGCGTCAATTCACCCGAAGCAATCATCCTGCGAAGCTTCTCAAAGACCTGATCGGATAGCTTGCGGCGAACGATGCGATCACCATCCTCGATCAATTGGGAGTCAGATTGCATTGGATCCATCTCGTTCCAAATTCAGACATAAGTCTAAAACTAAACAGAATTTTAGATATCATACATGTGATGAGGATGCCAGTTGATGCTGTTGGAGAACTTGTTCAGATCTTTTCGAATCCGTATCGAATGCCTGCAAACACCCCCTAATCGAACAATGATTTGTGAACACCAAACGGCAGCTTTGTCAGCTGAGCCGTCGTTCGCATAAGTTCAGGGAAACCGAGTTTACAAAGGCCCATTTTTCGATTGATGGGATGTAAGATCGCCCGAGATATTGAATGTCCGCTATGCGTCGGAAACAACAATGCGCTCAACACGGGCCAATGACCGCTTTGCCTAATTGGTACCCAAATGCAGACGGTCTGCTCCCGGCCCCTTATCGGACATTGAATCGAAAAGCAGCAAAAACCGGCTTCCCGTCCACTCAGTTAAAAGCTGCCGTCCCGGCGAAGGTCTCAAAAGTCCGCTGAGCGGTGGTGCTATTCGACATCGTTCTAGCGGTGCGCTGCAACCAACGAGTTACAATCAGGTGAACACCATGGGTTTGCCGGTTACCCTAAATGTTACCCTGACCTGAGAAATAGGATTATTGCAAATTGCTAAGTATTGGTCGGAGCGGCGGGATTCGAACCCACGACCCCTTGACCCCCAGTCAAGTGCGCTACCGGGCTGCGCTACGCTCCGAGCCGGCGCGGACTATAGGCTTTTCGGCCCTTTGGTCAACCGGATTTACAGCAACAAAGCCGCGCATTGACATGGTTCGCTGGTAGCGCCACTCCAGACCGACACACCCCCAAACCAGCCCGATCAAAAGGTAGAAATGCCGCCAGTGATCGATATCGATGATCGTGGCCAGCAGGATATGGCCGGCAAACACGACATAGGCACATAGCAAAAGCGGTTGCCACGGCCGGGGCCGGAACAAGATCCTGAACCCTGCGGCCATGGTCCAGCAGGTCAGGATGGCGAATGAGGCAAATCCAAGCCAGGAATAGTCCAGCAGAGCCTTCAGCCAGATATTATGGGTATCCTCGCCCCACAACCGGCCAAATTCGAGCGCGCCAATGCCAAGCGGGTTTTCCATCGCCATCTGCATGCCAATGCCGAAACGGGCAAAGCGGCCGTAGCGGCCCTCGTCATATTCCTGGACCAGTTGCGCGCGTTCGGAAAAAAGCGCCTGCACGTCCGGTATCTGCAGGATTGCGAAAATGCCAACCGCAAGAACGGCAAACGCTGAAAAACCGAGCACGATGAGGCGCAGCCGGAATTGCCGTTCAGGTATCTGGATTGCCAGCGCGGCAACAAGCATCAAACCGCAAATGGCGATCAATCCCCACGCGCCGCGTGAGAAGGAAAGGAAAATGCCGACAACAATGACAAACAGGATCGGCAGCGCCGTCAACACGGTTGCCGGACGGCCGGTCAGCACCGTGTATGTCAACCAGATTGCCGGCAGAACCAGAAATGGCCCGAACACATTCGGATCTTCAAATACACCTGTTGCGCGGCCGTAGCGCGTGAATATTTCAGCGCCGGGCACAAGGCCGAAATAGCCGGTTATGCCAGCCACCGATGTCAGAAAGGCTGCCAACGTCCAGGCGTTGAATGCAACATTCAGCAGATTTGGACGTTCCTCAACAACTGCGGCCAAAAAAACCGAAGTCAGACCGAGAAACAGTGTGACTGCGAGATAAAGCGGCGTCTCATAAAGATCGCTCATCTGTGTCATGGCAATCACGCCGCCAATATTGAAGAAGACAATCAATACCAAAAGCGGCGCGACAACCCGTGAAATCCGCAGCGCAAATAGTCCCCAGACCGCGATCACGACAGCCATGAACAATTCGTACGGCGCGGGTTCGCGAATAACAAAGCCGGAGAGAAACACCCCCACACCAACACTGAAGGCGAGTACCAGGCTGACAAGCTTGGCGTTTACGGCTGCCCGCGGCAGCGCGGCTTCAACACCCGGGCTGGGTACGACTGCGCTCAATATGCATTTTCCGTGTTCATCAGCCTGATCGGCGTAAGAAGGGCGATTTTGAGATCGAACCACAACGACCAGTTCTCGATGTAATAGAGGTCGCATTCAGTTCGCATCTTGATCTTGTCGTCGCTGTCGATTTCTCCGCGCCACCCGTTGATCTGGGCCCAGCCGGTCACGCCTGGTTTGACGCGGTGGCGGGCGAAATAACCGTCAACCACTTCGTGATAGAGGCGATTGTGGGATTGGGCGGTGACGGCGTGAGGCCGCGGACCGACGAGAGACAAGTCGCCTTTCAAAGCGTTGAAGAATTGCGGCAGTTCGTCGATCGAAGTTTTGCGAATGAAGCGACCCACTCTGGTCACACGAGGATCATCTTTCGTGACCGCATTTCGAGCACTGGGATCGCACATCTCGGTATACATGGACCGAAACTTGTACACATCGACGATCTCGTTGTTGAAGCCGTGGCGTTTCTGTCGAAAGATTACCGGCCCTTTGCTTTCCAGCTTGATTGCGATTGCGGTGATGAGCATCACCGGCGAGAGGAGTACGATACCCGCAATGGAAAACACGATGTCGAATATGCGCTTGGCAACGGAATCCCAATTACTGATGGGCTTGTCGAAAATGTCCAGCATCGGCACGGAGCCGATGAAGGAGTAAGACCGTTTGTGAAACTGCAACTGGTTTGCATGCGCTGACAGGCGAAGGTCTACCGGCAACACCCAGAGCTTCTTCAGCAACGTCAATACCCGTTCCTCCGCCGTCAGGGGCAGCGAAACGATGAGCATGTCGATTCTCGCGACACGGGCGAATTTGATCAACTCGCGAATTGTTCCCAGTTTCGGATAACCGGCCACGATAGGCGGTGAGCGGACGTCGTCGCGATCGTCGAAAATACCACAAATCCGGATGTCGTTGCTCGGCTGACGTTCCACTGCGCGAATCAGTCTTTCAGCCACTTCGCCGCCGCCGACGATTACCGCGCGTCTTTCCATCGTTCCGTTGCGGGCCCAGCGGCGGATTTGGCGCGACATGATCAGGCGGAGCAATGCAATGGAGAACAATCCGCTAGCAAACCAGCCGGCGAACCAGACGCGGGAAAATTCCGAGGAAATCTTCACAAGGAAACCGGCAAGCGCAATCATTCCGAATACCGCACACCATGAAAGCAGAATTCTGCCCATACGCATTGTCGGCTCGCGCAAAACACTCATGCGGTAATTGCCGCCAAACTCCAACAAAATCACAGTTGCCAGCGCTCCGCTGAAGACAACAACCGGATAATGCCAGACCATGTGGGTGTTGAAGCCGACATAGGCAGCGTAAACCAACAGACCTGCAACCAGAATAAGAGAAAATTCCATCAGCCGGAACACACCGCCAAACATGGCGGGTGACAGGGTTTCACGCCGGTATTGGGCAGCGACCTGACCAGCGATGGAATTCAGGTCTTCCGGATCGGCCTCCGATGTGGATGGATCCTGCCCATCATCGAAGTTTCGAACTGCCGTGCCTGAAAAGCGCTGTTCCGGATCGAACTTGTTCATGGTCTCGTCCACTGTTCCGAGACAAAGCTATTGGAAATCCACTAAGAAAGGCTTGATGGCGCAGGCTGGCATTTTGCGGGCCTGTTCTGGACGATTCCGCCAGGGGACGAGCACTCGGTTCAGCAAGTTAATTACTGTATCTCGGTGGGTCGATACAGATTAAACAAATATATGTACCATACATACATATTAGTAATTCTTGAATTCTGGTTATTTGTCATGCAGTTTTAGGCCTGAATCGGAATAAAGACTTTAGACATGGCCGTACAGAACAGCTCTGTAGTCGATAACGAGAAGTATTTGGAGTCGATTATCTCGACTTACAAATCGCTTGACGACGTCATTTTCAAGGAAATCGAGAAGGGCACCTCAGAAGACGTCATCAAGGTGCTTGACCGGCAAATTGATACGATTTTCAACTGTATTGTCGATTACGAGCCCGCCACAGAGCGGGAGCGGGCGATCCTTCTCCAGTTTTCGATCGAAATGATCGAGGGCCGTATGGAGAAAAGCCAGCTTGCGTCGCGTTGCCTGAGCGTTATCCGTCGTAATATCGATCCAATTGACCGCATGAACTGACCGAACATATCCAGTCACGCGATAGTCCGATCGATACCACCAAAAAACTTGGCGGTTTGGCTGCGTTTACAACGGATTGATGCGCCTTACATTCAAAAGAAAGCGTCTGATTGGGAACAGCTTTAATGCTGCGCGCGAACCTGGTTGCGCTTGAATGGCTGATCCGGAAGCTCAAAGAACTCCGGAAATGCCAGATTGACCGGGCAGGCTTCCTGCGGACAAACCTCAAGGTCACACAATCGGCAGACAAAATGCTGATCGTCTCCCGGCACGACAACCCGCGGCATCATCTTGGCGATAATCCGGACCATCAAGTCCCTTTCGTCGGCACTAAGCACACTCAACACCTCAGCAACCACCTCTCGGCGCGTATCCAGAATCTTGTTGAAGCACTGTTCGCCATCGTCGGTCAGATAAATCTTGACAACGCGCTGGTCTTGCCCCGACCCGCGAACACGCTCCAGCAGTCCGTATCCTTCCAGGCGGTTCAACAGTCTGACCAGGGATGAATGTTCCAGAGAAAGCATTCGGCGCAGCGTTTCGATGGACGAACCCGCCTCCGTTCCCACCGTGACAATTGCGTAGCAAGCGGACTGGCTGAGACCGGTGACCTTGCATACCGCCTGCTCGATCTTGTCGGTCAATGCTCGCCCAAATGTACCAAGCACATTGCCTGCAAACAGGTCAGACGGCATCTTGAATTCAAAGTTTTCGACCTTGATATTTTTGCACATCGACATCGCTCAACTCTTCAATTCAGTGTCCAACTCCAGCACTACATTGCAGCGTCATTATCTGCCGTGAAGATATCACGACAAATTATCAGTGCGACTAACCCATGACGCCAATACTAGTGAAAGATTAGCGCAAGCGCAAGTTGAACGAGTGTTCAAGTATCTTGAAGTTAACGGTCGAGAAACTGGTGAGTTACAGCGGTGTGCCCTCCCGGGCGACACCGCTTGCATGATAATCATGTTCGCCCGAAAAATGGGCCAACCATCTGTCTGCGATGCGCCTGGCATAGACCACCGGCAACTCATGACTGTGAGCTTCCTTGATTTGCTCGGCAAATGCCGGGTCTTTGTGAGCGGCAACCCAGTGGCGCTCGTCCTCGGTGAAGTGAACGGGACATCGCGACGTGTCTGTCACCGAGATAAAGTTACGGATCGTGCCGGTCGCGATCCGGTGCCAGCGATCGACGCATATGTCGAACAATCCACCGATGCGGTCGATATCGGACTCTTCATGGACCGGCTTTCCCCACAGCGTCTGCGCATTGTCCGCCACAAAACGGGAAAATCCGAAAGTGTCGGAAGAGACGTTGACGGCCGGGTAGGGCGCATACATCAGCGGATCATAAAGCGCATCCTCAGCATCAGCCGATTGCGGACAAAATGCGATACACTCGAAATCATCATAAACGGTCATTCTTCCGGTGACCGGACAGCGCAGTTCCACCGAAGTTGTCAGCGCCGCGCCCTCTGCCAAATCCCTGCATGGCACTTTCGAAATCAAGGTCATCTGGTTGGCGAGAAAACGAAACGTATTGCTGACGTCAGACATCCCGTCGTAAAATTGCGGCTCATTGAAAACCATCAGGCACGCAACAGACTTGCCACGCTTCAGATTGGCGACGTACTCGGACATGACGGCCGGTACCGTTTGCCCGCAAGCAATCCTTATCATGTATCTTCCAAGCCGGAATTCACGCCGTCCGGCAACGCATTTTAGCCTGCGCGCCATCCAGATTCGAACCTCTTCGGCGACAGCAGCATCTGTCAATGCAGGCGGCAGCACTGGGTGCTCGGAACCGAATGAGTGCCCGATACGTGCCACGTTCATAGTCAGCGTCCCTTCATGCTATGTATTCAGCATACATCTATTACGCTATTGTCTACGCGAATGATCTGCATACAAACTGCGATTTGCCATCACATTCGCGACGCCACTCGATAGAATTGCCCAATATGCCATTAAACGCCGGAGAGAACAAAAAGAGCAGCGAATTTCACCTTCCGGCATTTCTCTCAGCTTCTTTGATATTCCAAATAATACAGATTGGCATCTACCCAATATTATTATCGCAAATAATGAGTAAAAATGCCTATGAGGGGTTCCTAATAGGCGCATTGCTTTCCGTTTCATGGCTGTCGGTTTTTACAGTTGGGCCATTTGTACCGCGAATCATTGGTCACTTTGGGCATCCGGCGGTTCTTTTGCTGTCCTGCGCCGGAACAGCTGCTGGATTTCTCATCTTGCTGGTCTCCAGCCATCTGGCCGCTCTGGTCGTTTCGGCGGTTTTGGTGGGCGGTGGGTTGATCCTGCGTTGGGTCAGTTGCGACACGGTATTGGTGGGTGTTTCAACGCCAGAGACGACGGGAAAATTGATCGGCTATCACGAGGCGCTGATGGGGCTGGGGATCGCGCTTGGTCCGCTATTGTTTATTTTCCTCGACCTTCAGAATGTTATCTGGGCCTGTCTCATTCTTGTTGTTTGCGGGCAACTCGGCTTCATCGTCACAAGCATTCCTCCATTGGACGATCATCAGGGCACGCCGACTTCCGGTAAAATGATGACGGTTGGCGCGTTGATACTGGTGGCGCTGGCAGCGGCCTTTGTGTCCGGTTTCATCGAAAGCTCGTCGATTGCCTTGTTTCCTTTGCATTTCGAGAATTTCGGCCATCCGCTTGCAACCAGCGCCGTGCTTGTCAGCTCATTTGGCTTTGGCGGCACACTGCTCCAGCCGCCGCTTGGGACGCTCGCTGACCGAATCGGTTACTCAAACTCGCAACTGCTTTGCCTGATCGGCGTCAGTGTGGGTTGTGTTGTGATCGTGCTGTTTCCGGAAAACTATATTTTGATGCTGATCATCCTGTTTGTCGTGGGAGGCGCGGCAGGAGGCTTGAACACATTGGCCGTCATCGAAGCGGGAAAAACATTGAACCAATCGTCCATGGCGACCGCGATGACGGCAATAGCGATGCTTTATACGTTGGGTGGCGTTTCCGGACCGGTTTTGACCGGGTCTGCGATGGACCTGTTGAACAATTCAGGCATGGTATGGCTTTTTGTTATGATCAGCCTGTTGCTGGCGGTTTTGCTGGTTACCGGTTCACTTCATCGCTTGGGCAAACGGTCGCGTTGACTATGGTGCGCCGCCTCTCGACCTACCCGATCGGGTAAAGCGCTTCCGGCTCCGGCGAAGATAAAGCGCCTACCCGACAGAGATCAATTTCCTGTCCATTGGAGTGTTGTTAGCAACTCCGGTTTCCTCGGATTATGCGGCAACCCAGAACGGAAGCGCAATTGCCCCGCGCTTTCCCGATCAAACGCGCTGCTCGTTGCGAGCGACACAGGAGGAATTGCACCATGGCCGGATTTACTCACCTGTTCATCCCGGGTCCGACAAATATCCCGGAACGGGTTCGTCAGGCGATGAACCTGCCGATGGAAGACATGAGAGCTCCAAGCTTTCCGGTATTCACCCAACCACTGTTTGCTGACGTCAAGCGTGTATTCAAATGCGAGACCGGCAGGGTGTTTATATATCCATCCTCCGGCACTGGCGCCTGGGAAGCTGCAATAACGAACGTTCTCAATCCCGGCGACAAGGTGCTGATGTCGCGCTTTGGTCAGTTTTCTCACTTGTGGGTCGATATGGCGGAACGCCTCGGCCTCGATGTCGCTGTTTTCGACGTGGAATGGGGCAAGGGTCTACCTGTAGACGATTATGCCGAAGTTCTGCGCAACGACAAGAACAGGGAGATAAAGGCGGTATTCTGCTGCCACAACGAAACCGCCACCGGAGTCACCAGCGATATTGCTGGCGTGCGCAAAGCGCTTGATGATGCCGATCATCCGGCATTGCTGTTTGTGGACGGCGTATCCTCCATCGGCTCGATCGATTTCCGAATGGAGGAATGGAGGGTTGATTGCGCGGTCAGCGGTTCGCAAAAGGGTTTCCAGCTTCCTGCCGGGCTGGGCTTTCTTGCCGTCAGCCGCAAAGCCCTTGAGGCGCACAAGAAATCCACCTTCAAACGCTGCTATTTCTCGTTCGAAGACATGGTCAAGACCAACGACCTTGGCTTTTTCCCCTACACACCGGCAACCCAACTGCTGCGCGGTTTGCGCGAGAGCCTCAACATGATTTTCGAGGAGGGTCTTGAGAACATCTTCGAACGCCACCACCGCATGGCCGGTGGCGTTCGCGCTGCAGTCAATGCCTGGGGGCTCAACCTCTGTGCGCAGGGACCTGAGTGGGAATCCGATACGGTGAGCGCCATCTGCGTACCGGAGGGCTTTGATTCCAACGACGTCGTGCGCCGCGGCTATTATCAATACGACACCTCATTTGGCGTCGGTCTGTCGAAAGTCGCCGGCAGGGTGTTTCGCATCGGCCATCTGGGAGCATTGAATGAAGTCATGGTCTGCGGCGTGTTGGGTGCCGCCGAAATGTCGATGCGCGATTGCGGAATCGACGTGAAACCCGGCTCCGGGGTTGGCGCGGCAATCGAATTTTATCGCGAAACGGCTCCCAAACAGCTCAAGGCCGCTGCCTGATTAACCTGAGTGAGAAAACAATGAGCCACACCATTCACCATCTGAAACACCAGCGTTTGCAACGGTCTACGCTTGCGGTTCCGGGATCAAATGTTTCAATGATCGAGAAGGCCGCGGAAAGTGCTGCCGATGTGATTTTTCTTGACCTTGAAGACGCGGTGGCGCCACCCGACAAGGAACGCGCCCGCACAAACATCATCCAGGCGTTGAACGAGATCGACTGGATGGCCAAAGGCAAGACCATGTCAGTTCGGATCAACGGGCTCGATACGCACTACATGTATCGCGACCTGGTCGATGTCATGGAACAGGCGGGCGACAAGCTCGACATGATCCTGGTGCCGAAAGTCGGTGTTCCGGCCGATCTCTACATGGTCGAGGCCATGATCAACCAGATCGAAATTGCAATGGGATTTCAAAACCGGGTTGGGCTTGAAGCGCTGATCGAAACCGCCCTCGGCATGGCAAATGTCGAAGCGATCGCAGCTGCGCCGGGACGCCTGGAAGCATTGCATTTCGGTGTTGCCGATTACGCTGCGTCCAGCCGTGCCAGAACCGTCAATATCGGAGGACTTAACCCGGACTATCCCGGAGACCAATGGCACTTTGCGCTGTCGCGCATGACGGTAGCCTGCCGGGCATACGGACTGAGGGCAATTGATGGTCCGTTCGGCGATTTTTCCGACCCCGATGGATATCTGGCCGGTGCCAAGCGCGCCGCTGCACTCGGCATCGAAGGTAAGTGGGCCATTCACCCAAGCCAGATCACCCTCGCAAACCAGGTTTTCTCGCCGCCGGAAAAGGAGGTGGATCGCGCCCGCAAGATCATTGTGGCGCTGAAAGAGGCCGAAGATCAGGGAAAAGGTGCTGCAGCCCTCGACGGCAAGATGATCGACGCAGCATCTGAACGAATGGCGCGCAACGTTCTGACCGTCGCAGAAGCAATCGCGATGGCAGGTTAAAGCGGGGACTAAGCCCGAGGAGGTTCACAATGGACATTCACGAATATCAGGCAAAGGAAATCCTGTCCCGTTTCAGCGTTTCGATACCGCGGGGCGGATTGGCATACAGCCCCGAGCAGGCAACATATCGTGCCCGCGAAATCGGGGGTGAACGCTGGGTGGTAAAGGCGCAAATTCACTCCGGTGCGCGCGGCAAGGCTGGCGGCATCAAAGTTTGCTCGACCGACCACGAGATCGCCGATGCGGCTGATTTCCTGCTCGGGCGCCGATTGGTGACACACCAGACCGGGGTGGCCGGAAAACTTGTATCTCGTCTCTATGTGGAAGAAGCAACAGACATTGAGCGTGAAATCTATCTTGGCTTCGTGATGGACAGGACGACCGAGCGCATCATGATCGTTGCCTCCGGTTCAGGAGGAATGGAGATTGAGGAAATTGCCGAGCGCGAACCTGAATCCATCATCCGCGCAAGTGTTGACCCGGGCGTCGGCATGCAGACCTTTCAGGCGCGCGAGATTGCATTTGGCCTCGGCCTTGAACCCGGCATCGTGGGAAAGGCCGTTGAAACGATCATGGGCTGCTATGCAGCGTTCTCAAATCTGGATGCGGCAATGCTCGAAATCAACCCGCTGGTGGTTACCGGCGGCGGGGATTTGATCGCGCTCGATGCAAAAATGTCATTCGATGAAAATGCCTTGTTTCGCAGACCCCATATCGCGGAATTGCGCGACAAGTCGCAAGAGGATCCCCGCGAGACCTATGCCAATGATCGCGGTCTGTCCTATGTCGGCCTTGATGGAAATATCGGCTGCATCATCAATGGCGCCGGCCTGGCGATGGCTACACTCGACATGATCAAGCTCGCTGGTGGCGAGCCGGCCAATTTCCTCGATATCGGCGGCGGCGCATCGCCCGATCGGGTTGCCAAATCTTTCCGCGCCGTTCTTCGGGATCAAAACGTCAAGGTTGTGCTGGTCAATATTTTTGCCGGAATTAATCGCTGCGATTGGGTGGCCGAGGGTGTGCTGAAGGCAATCGAGGAAGTTGGCGTTGATGTTCCCCTGGTTGTCCGGTTGGCCGGGACGAATGTCGAGGAAGGCCGCCAGATCATTGCCGAATCCGGTCATGATGTCCTGCTGGCGGACACACTTGCTGAAGCAGCAAGGATGGCGGTTGACGCCTGGAAGCAGCAAACGAACTGAGATGGAAATCTCATTCGCGACAAAGCGGCGCGCGATTGCCGAACCCAGAAAACGATTGGAGAAGCCGGATGGCAATACTTCTGGACAACAGTACACCGGTTCTGGTGCAAGGATTCACCGGCAAGATCGGTTCGTTCCACGCCAAGGAAATGATGGAATACGGCACCAATGTTGTCGGCGGCGTCACGCCGGGGAAAGGCGGCACGACACATCTGGGCGCGCCGGTGTTCAACACCATCAAAGGCGCTGTGAAGGAGACCGGCGCTGAGGCGAGCATCGTATTCGTGCCGCCTCCATTTGCTGCAGATTCGATCATGGAAGCCGCCGATGCCGGCATCAAAACCTGCGTCTGCATCACCGACGGTATCCCGACCCAGGACATGATCCGGGTCAAACGTTATATGCGCCGCTACCGGTTTGAAGACCGTATGCGGCTGATCGGACCAAATTGCGCCGGCATGATCACACCGGGTCAGGCCATGATGGGTATCATGCCCGGGCATATTTACATGCCAGGCCGTGTTGGCATTGTCGGTCGCTCCGGCACGCTCGGTTATGAAGCGGCTTCGCAAATGATGGCGGCCGGCATTGGTGTTTCAACAAGCGTTGGTATTGGCGGTGACCCGATCAACGGGTCATCCTTTAGCGATATTCTCGAACTGTTCGAACAAGACACTGAGACTGATGCCGTCGTGATGATTGGCGAGATTGGCGGGCCGCAGGAAGCTGCAGCGGCCGCGTGGGCGCGTGAGAACATGACCAAACCGCTCATCGCCTATATCGCTGGCCTCTCCGCACCCAAAGGGCGTCGAATGGGGCACGCCGGTGCCATTATCTCCGCCTTCGGTGAATCGGCTCAGGAAAAGGTCGAAATATTGAAAGAAGCTGGCGTGCACATCTCACCGACGCCATCGCAATTCGGCGAAACCGTTCACAGCGTTCTGTCTGAACATAAGAAAGCGGCGTAGCACCATAAAGACGTCGTCACGCGCGGTTGTTTGCCGTGATCCGTGGCGGGCAATCCGTGAATTCAAACCAGGGAGAAGGGGCCAATGACAAATCCGAAGGTAATCGCAACACGGCGTTGGCCCAAGGAAGTCGAGCAAATCCTGGTGTCAGAATTCGGCGCTACCCTGAATGAGGATGATCATCCCTTTTCCGACGCAGAAATGATTGCCGCACTGAGCGATTATGATGTCGTTCTGCCGACGGTCTGTGACAAGCTTCCCGCATCCGTGTTCACCGGTGGCAAAGTTCGCGCAAAACTGCTGGGAAATTTCGGCGTTGGTTTCAACCATATCGATACCGAAGCGGCCAAGCGGGCAGGGGTCGCGGTCACTAACACGCCAGGGTGCCTGACCGATTGCACCGCCGATATCGCATTGACGCTTCTGCTTACCGCTGCACGACGTGCCGGCGAAGGCGAACGCCAGCTCAGGTCGGGGGAATGGTCCGGCTGGTGTCCAACCCATCTGCAGGGATCCAAGGTTTCCGGAAAAACGCTCGGCGTAATCGGCATGGGCCGCATTGGCATGGCGATGGCAAAGCGGTGTCACTTCGGATTTGACATGAATGTTGTGTTCTACAACCGTTCGAGGATGAACGAGGAGAAGGCGCGCAGTGTCGGCGCCAAACAGCTGGCAAGCATTGAAGATGTTCTGAAGGCTGCTGATTTCGTCTCTCTGCACTGTCCCGGTGGAGGGGCCAACTCCAAACTGATCAACGCTGAGCGGCTTTCAATGATGAAAAAGACCGCTTTCCTCATCAATACCGCCCGGGGTGATGTTATTGATGAGCAAGCGCTTGTCGATGCATTGAACAACAACCAGATTGCCGGCGCCGGATTGGATGTTTATGAATCTGAACCGCAAGTTCATGCGGGTCTTCTGAACCACGAAAACGTTGTTTTGCTGCCGCATCTGGGCAGCGCAACCACCGAAACAAGAGTTGCCATGGGCATGAAAGTGGTAGAAAACCTGCGGGCGTTCACGGCTGGCAAGACACTTCCGAACCGCGTCGCCTGACATCAGCAAATTTGAAACCTCACGACATTCCCGTTAAGCAATAAATATTCCTGCCAGTTGAATAAAACGACACGCTGACCTAGTTTTAGGTCAGCGATCGCTGATACGTTGCTGACATTGTCTGAACGTGGGCAGCTTGTTTTCGCTGTCACGCAGGATTGGTCACCATGAGTTCAACCACTAGCTTCCCCGCCGCCGGCGAAACTGAAGACGAGAATTTGACGGCGCCCTTGCACCAGGATCCACACGCCCTGCGGGGCGGGCGCGAAAAGGTTCTTGAGGTGGCCATTGGCCGGGAAGTTCGCGAACATCGCAAAAAGCTCGGCATCACTGTCGCCGATTTGGCGGCGGCGACCGGACTGTCGCTTGGCATGCTGTCCAAGATTGAAAACGGGGTCACCTCGCCATCGCTGACAACACTTCAAACGATTTCCAGCGCACTGGGTCTTCCTATCACTTCGTTGTTCAAGCGATTTGAGCAGGATCGAAATGCCGTGTTCGTCAAGGCGGGACAGGGAATCGAAATTGAACGTCGTGGAACCCGTTCCGGGCACCAGTATAATCTGCTCGGGCATATCAAGGGTAGCGACCACCCTACGGTCGTTGAGCCATATCTGATTACGCTCAATGCCGAATCAGACACTTTCCCGACATTCCAGCATGACGGCCTTGAACTGCTTTATATGCTGGAAGGTGAAATGGTTTATCGCCATGGAGACAAGAATTATCGGCTCACTCCCGGCGACAGCCTTTTCTTTGATGCTGATGCGCCGCATGGACCGGATGAATTGATCACTTTGCCAATCAAATTCCTGTCTGTCATTTCCTACGCGGAAAACTAGCGATAAATCAACAAGTTGGCCGCAAGCGACGTGCATGATTCGTGGTAGAGCCCAGGCGGTCAGGCACCTTAATCATCGCTTCCTGGCTCCCCTGACCGTTCTGATCACGCTTCGCACTATCCACAGCCTTGGTTAGTTCGTCAGTCGAGCTGTGTTACAATCCGGCGCGAAATTGGGCAGCGGCACGAAACACCTTTCCGAGCGGGGAAATGCGGTCGAAAGGCTCGTCAGGGGCGGCGAAATCCAGCAATGGATCTGTACTCCTCATGCCGCGAGGGATTGAGTTCGCTGGACCCAGCTTGGTTAACGAAAGGTTGACATTAGACCTTCGTTGGAGGCATATTTTCATTAAACAAATTTTATTCTCAGGAAACATTTACTGGAGGAGGAGCTGAGATGGAGGGAAATCTCAATGCACTGACGACGGTATTTACCGAGTTCTATTACTGGGTAACTGTCGTTTTCATGTTCCTGATTCACGTCGGGTTCTGTATGTACGAGGTCGGCGCCAGCCGGCGTCGAAACCACCTGCACACTTTGATGAAGAACACGATGCTGATCCCGTTGGTCACCATCACATTCTTTTTCTTTGGCTGGTGGATTTATTGGGCGTTTCCGAATGGCCCCTTTATCTACAATGGTCAGGGGTTGATCGACGGCTCGGCAAACGCGCCGAATTCGCCGACCATGGCAACAAACCTGGGTGACCGCATAACCGGTGTGTTCTGGGCGGCATTCCTTTTGTTCTCGTGGACCGCGGCATCGATCGTTTCCGGTTCGGTTATCGAGCGCATCAAATCTGGCGCCTTTTGGATCCACGCCGTGCTCATCGGTTCGGTATTTTGGATCATCGATGCCGCCTGGGGCTGGCATTATGACGGTTGGATGGTCAAGCTGCTCGGCTATCACGATGCCTATGCATCAGGTGTTATCCACGCGATTGCCGGTGGCTATGCACTCGGCGTTCTGGTGGTTCTTGGGCCACGCCTCGGCAAGTTTGCCGCTGACGGTACACCGCGAGACATTCCACCACACAATCCGTGGATGGTCACACTCGGCCTGTTCATGATCTATACCGGCTTCTGGGGTTTCTACGCCGCGTGTAACGTGCCGATCATTTCGCCGGAAGGCATTGGCGGCTTGATTACCGGTGAAACCTGGACTGCCACCAACATTTATCTTGCACCGACAACACTTGGCGCCATCACGTTCAACTTCCTGATGTCACTTTCAGGTGGATTGCTGACGGCCTATGTCATCTCCAAGGGCGATCCGTTCTGGACCTATTCAGGCGGTTTGGCGGGTATCATCACCGCTTCAGCCGGCAACGACTTGTATCATCCGATCCAGGCGATGATCATCGGCGGTATCGGTGTGGTGGCTTGCTACAAGCTGCATTTCTGGGTCGAGCGCAAGTTCAAGATCGACGATGCGGTTGGCGCAGTTGCGGTTCACGGATATGCGGGCTTTGTTGGCCTCGTCATCGCTGGTTTCGTACTTTGGGGTGCTCCGGCATCGCCGTATGAAGGGTATGCGACCATTTCACCTTGGGGCCAGTTCATCGGTGCCATCATCATGTTCGGTGTGCTCGGCTTCCTGCCAGCATTTATCGTGTCGAAGATAATGCACGGTGCCGGCATGTTACGTGTACCGGCAGTCATCGAGCTTCAGGGCTTGGATCATCACAGCGAAGTTGCCTATCAGCAAGCGCTTGAAGATGTGAAGGCCGCTGAAAAAGCTGCGATGTAACTGGAATCTTGAAAGGAAACAGACATGTCTACCATTGGATATGAAAGCTGGGCCGTAGACTTGAAGGATGTCGGCGCCATCTACCCCTTCCAGGGTTCCGAGACCCTGATGGTCATCATCGGTGTGGTTTTGTGGCTGCTGTGGCACGTCATTCAGACCCGCGGTGAAAATGGCGAACAGGCCGATGAAGCGCGGCACGCGACTGACGACGATACTGCCGCCAATATTGATCGATACTGACCATCGATCCTGATTGACACTAGCGAAACGGCGGTCCTTGGACCGCCGTTTCTGCGCCAACCTTGGCCAAGCTCATGTCGGAATATGGCGCGGAGCGTGAAACGGCGCACAGGCTGAGAATAAAATTAGTTGCCTAAGAAGAAAAAATGTTTCTTCTCAGTTGATACTCCCATCCATTGCTGCTAGCCTTTTCCGGTTCAATCGCCAACCATGGAGGGAAGCATGTGCGGCATTGTTGGATTGTTCCTGAAGGACAAATCGCTGGAGCCGAAACTGGGTTCCATGCTGGAGGAAATGCTGATCACGATGACGGATCGCGGGCCCGATAGTGCCGGTATCGCAATCTACGGTGGCGCCAATGACGGCACCGCCAAAATCACCGTCCAGTCAAAGGCGCCAGAGGAAGATTTCGCCGGTCTGGCACAGGACCTGAAAGCCAAAACCGAAGCGGATGTCGGCATCGTCGTCAAGAACACCCATGCGGTCATTTCGGTACCACTGGAAAATCTTGAAGAAGTTCGTCACGCGGTTCGCGAATGCCGCCCGGATATCCGCATAATGAGCTATGGCGACTCGGTGGAGATCTACAAGGAAGTGGGCTTGCCTGAAGCGGTCGCCAAACGGTTTGATTTGGGTTCTATGTCTGGAACCCATGGAGTCGGCCACACCCGCATGGCGACCGAATCTGCTGTCAACACGCTGGGCGCGCATCCCTATTCGACCGGCTCCGATGAGTGCCTTGTCCACAATGGTTCATTGTCCAATCACAACAATCTGCGCCGAGAACTCATTCGCGATGGAATGAACTTCGAAACGGAAAATGACACCGAAGTGGCGGCAGCGTATCTTTCCTCGAAGATCGCTCATGGACAAAACCTTGGGCAAGCCCTGGAAAGCGGTCTCGACGACCTTGATGGGTTTTATACGTTTGTCGTCGGAACCAAGGATGGCTTCGGCGTTCTGCGCGATCCGATCGCGTGCAAACCGGCGGTGCTTGCCGAAACAGACCAGTATGTTGCCTTTGGTTCCGAATATCGTGCACTGGCCGGCTTGCCGGGCATTGAAGACGCGCGTGTCTGGGAGCCCGAGCCGGCGACTGTCTATTTCTGGGAGCACTGATCATGCACGTTTTTGACTTGTCGGAAACGCCGTTGCGCGAGCTGAACAGCGCTCTCCACAATCCGCCGCCTGGCGCCAATGACCTGGCCTGGGAGGTTAAAAATCCCAAGGGCAGCCACGCGGTCGCGGTGGGCATTGATGCTGATCTCAAGGTCGAGGTGCACGGCAATGTCGGTTACTACTGCGGTGGTATGAATAAGCACGCAACCGTAACCATTCACGGTTCGGCGGGAGCGGGCGTCGGTGAAAACATGATGTCCGGAAAGATCATCGTCGAAGGTGACGCCAGCCAATATGCCGGCGCCACCGGGCGCGGCGGTATGCTGGTTATCAAGGGCAACGCATCGTCACGCTGCGGCATCTCCATGAAGGGCATCGATATCATCGTCCATGGCAATATCGGCCACATGTCTGCCTTCATGGCTCAGACCGGCAATCTGGTTGTACTTGGCGATGCGGGTGATGCATTGGGCGATTCCATCTACGAAGCCAGGCTGTTCGTGCGTGGCGAAGTCAAATCGCTTGGCGCTGATTGCATCGAAAAGGAGATGCGGCCTGAGCATGTCGAACTTTTGCAGAAACTGCTGGATGGAGCTGAAATAAGCGGCATTTCACCATCAGAGTTCAAACGCTACGGATCCGCGCGAAAACTCTACAATTTCGACATTGACAACGCTGACGCTTATTGAGGGGATTTGACATGACGTATCACAATCCACCAACAACTCCTCGTCAGTCCTGGACGTTTGACGAATATACCAACTCGGAAATCAGGCGCGCAGCGGCAACGGGAATTTATGACATTCGTGGCGGAGGCGCCAAACGCCGGGTGCCGCATTTCGATGATCTGCTGTTTCTTGGCGCGTCGATCTCACGTTATCCGCTGGAGGGTTACCGCGAGAAATGCGAAACTTCGGTCACTATCGGAACCCGTTTCGCCAAGAAGCCGATTGAGCTGAAAATCCCGATCACGATTGCCGGCATGAGTTTTGGTTCACTTTCCGGACCGGCAAAAGAAGCACTCGGCCGCGGTGCAACCATCGCCGGAACGTCAACCACCACAGGTGATGGCGGCATGACGCCGGAAGAGCGCGGTCAGTCGGAGCGGCTGGTTTATCAGTACTTGCCGTCTCGTTACGGGATGAATCCTGACGATTTGCGAAAGGCAGATGCCATCGAAATTGTCGTGGGGCAGGGCGCCAAGCCGGGTGGTGGCGGCATGCTGCTGGGCCAGAAGATTTCCGATCGTGTTGCAGAAATGCGGACGCTGCCGAAAGGCATCGACCAGCGCTCGGCCTGCCGTCACCCTGACTGGACAGGCCCTGACGACATGGAAATCAAAATCCTCGAATTGCGCGAAATCACCGACTGGGAAAAACCGATCTACGTGAAAGTCGGCGGGGCGCGGCCCTATTACGACACCACCTTGGCGGTCAAAGCCGGCGCTGATGCCGTTGTGCTTGACGGTATGCAGGGTGGCACGGCTGCAACCCAGGAAGTCTTTATCGAACAGGTTGGCCAACCGACGCTCGCCTGCATTCGCCCGGCAGTTCAGGCGCTGCAGGACATGGGCATGCATCGCAAGGTTCAGTTGATTGTTTCCGGCGGCATTCGCACCGGTGCCGACGTCGCCAAGGCGTTAGCTTTGGGCGCCGATGCTGTTTCCATTGGCACTGCGGCGCTCATTGCACTCGGTGACAATGATCCCAAATGGGAGGCGGAATACCAGCAGCTGGGGACAACAGCGGGAGCGTATGACGACTGGCATGAGGGCAAAGACCCGGCCGGTCTTTCAACGCAAGATCCGGAGCTGATGAAGCGGGTTGACCCGGTCGCTGCCGGCCGGCGCCTGGCAAACTATTTGAAAGTCATGACGCTGGAAGCGCAGACAATCGCGCGCGCTTGCGGCAAGAACCACGTTCACAACCTTGAACCGGAAGACCTTTGTGCACTGACTGTGGAAGCGGCTGCAATGGCCGGCGTTCCGTTGGCGGGCACGAGTTGGGTTCCCGGACAGGGCTCGTACTAACCGAAAACCTGGGAGGAGTTTTCAAATGGCAAAAGATCTGGCTGCATTCGCAAAGAAGAATGGTGTCAAGTATTTCATGATTTCCTACACGGACCTGTTTGGCGGGCAACGCGCCAAGCTGGTTCCGGCGCAGGCGATTGCCGACATGCAGGAAGAAGGCGCGGGCTTCGCAGGCTTTGCCTCCTGGCTTGACCTGACCCCGGCCCATCCGGACATGATGGCCATTCCTGATGCCAGTTCTGTCGTTCAATTGCCATGGAAGCCGGAAGTTGCCTGGGTTGCCGCAGACCTTGTCATGGATGATCAACCGCTCGAGCAGGCGCCTCGTGTGGTACTGAAAAATCAGATTTCGAAAGCCGCGGAAGAAGGCTTGTACGTTAAAACCGGCGTGGAAGCTGAGTATTTTCTGATCACGCCTGACGGAAGCAAAATATCCGACGAGTTCGATACAGCCGCGAAGCCTTGCTATGACCAGCAGGCTGTCATGCGCCGCTATGATGTTGTCGCTGAAATCTGTGACTACATGTTGGAAATGGGCTGGGAGCCCTATCAGAACGACCACGAGGACGCCAACGGCCAGTTCGAGATGAACTGGGGTTTTGCGGACGCGCTGGTGACGGCTGACCGGCATTCGTTCTTCAAGTTCATGGTCAAGTCGATCGCCGAGAAGCACGGACTGCGCGCCACCTTCATGCCCAAACCGTTTGAGGGTCTGACCGGCAACGGCGCCCATGTGCATGTTTCCGTGTGGGACAAATCGGGCAAGAAAAACGCGTTTGCCGACAAGAAGATGGAACTGGGCCTGTCAGAACGCGGGCGCAATTTCCTTGGCGGCATCATGAAACATGCGTCGGCCCTGGCGGCGATCACCAATCCGACCGTCAATTCCTACAAGCGCATTAATGCGCCGCGGACCCTCTCAGGCGCCACCTGGGCGCCCAATACAGTCACTTGGACGGGCAACAATCGAACGCATATGGTACGCGTCCCGGGGCCGGGAAGGTTTGAACTGCGCCTGGCTGACGGCGCTGCAAATCCCTACCTGCTGCAGGCGGTCATCATCGCGGCCGGACTGGACGGCTATCTGACGAAGGCTGATCCGGGCAAGCGCTACGATATCGACATGTACAAGGACGGGCACAAGGTGCGCGGTGCGCCAAGGCTTCCGCTCAATCTACTCGACGCTCTACGGGAATTCGACAAGGATAAGTCGCTTAAGGGGGCTTTGGGTGACGAATTTTCCGCAGCATTTGTCAATCTGAAGAACCAAGAATGGAATTCGTTTGTTTCGCATTTCTCAAACTGGGAACGCGAACACACATTGGACGTCTAAAGAACGCGGAATATCATCGGGGGGATCCAAATGAATCCGAAATATTCGGTCTTTGCGCTGGTCAAGAATGCGCTGTCGGGACACAAGAACTGGCAGCGGACATGGCGGGATGCCAAGCCGAAGGATCAATATGACGTCGTCATCATCGGTGGCGGCGGGCACGGTCTTGCCACTGCTTATTTTCTGGCCAAGGAATTTGGTATCACCAATGTGGCTGTGCTGGAAAAGGGCTGGATAGGCAGTGGCAATGCCGGCCGCAATACGACGATCATTCGCTCCAACTACATGCTGCCTGGAAACACCGGCTTTTATGAGCTGTCGATGAAGCTCTGGGAGCGGATGGAGCAGGACCTCAATTACAACACGATGGTCAGCCAGCGAGGCATCATCAACCTAATCCACTCCGACCCGCAACGTGATGCCTTTGCCCGCCGCGGCAATGCCATGCGGATCAATGGAATTGACGCCGAGTTGCTTGACGGCATCCAGGTTCGCCGAATGTTGCCGTTCCTGAATTATGACAATGCGCGTTTTCCCATTCAGGGCGGGCTGGTGCAACGGCGCGGCGGTACAGCACGGCACGATGCGGTTGTCTGGGGGTACGCTCACGCCGCGAGTGACATGGGCGTTGATATTATCCAGAACTGCGAGGTGACCGGATTCAGGCGAGACAAGGCCGGCCGTGTCGTCGGAATAGAAACATCGCGAGGTACGATCGGCGCCGGAAAAGTCGGGATGGCGGTTGCCGGCAATTCATCGCGCGTAGCCGCCATGGCTGATCTGAAACTGCCGATCGAAAGTCACGTGTTGCAGGCCTTTGTCACCGAAGCAATCAAACCATTGCTGCCCAATGTCATCACATTCGGTGCAGGGCACTTTTATGTCAGCCAATCCGACAAGGGCAGCCTGGTGTTCGGCGGTGATATCGACGGCTACAACTCCTATGCCCAGCGCGGCAACATGCCGACAATGGAGGATGTCTGTGAGGGGGGAATGGCGATTCTGCCGATGATCGGACGCATCCGGCTCCTACGGTCCTGGGGCGGAATTATGGACATGTCGATGGACGGAACGCCGATCATCGACAAGTCACCAGTCGATGGACTCTATATCAATGCCGGCTGGTGCTACGGCGGCTTCAAGGCAACGCCTGCATCCGGTTTGGTATTCGCCCATCTGATCGCCAAGGATGAACACCATCACGAGGCGTCCCGTCTCCGTCTCGATCGTTTCGCGCGCGGAGCGATGATTGATGAGAAGGGCCAGGGCGCCCAACCGAACTTGCACTGACTTTTGCCGGGATATTGAAACATGCGAATTAATTGCCCGTATTGCGGCGAACGAGATGCAAGTGAATTCACCTATCTGGGTGACGCGTCACTGGTCCGCCCAAATGCCACTCCGAAAGACCCGCCGCTCGATCCAACATCGGACGAAGCCCAGGCGCTGCGCGATCAGTTTTATGACTATGTTTATCTGCGCGACAATGTTGCCGGTTTCATGCAGGAAAGTTGGTATCACGGTGGCGGGTGCCGTACCTGGCTGACCGTAGAGCGCCACACGGTGACACATGAAATCAAATCCGTAACAGCAGCACCCGGCGTCGGAGCCAGTGCACCCAGGAAAACGGGGAGGGGGCGCTGATGGCATCGAACCAAACGCACCGCTTGCACGAAGGTGGATTTGTCGACCGCTCCCAGCCGCTCGAGTTCAAGTTTGACGGCAAATCCTATTCCGGATTTTCGGGCGACACGCTTGCCTCCGCCCTGGTCGCCAATGGTGTCAGGCTGGTAGGCCGGTCGTTTAAATATCACCGTCCTCGTGGAATCCTGACGGCAGGGTCGGAAGAACCCAATGCACTCGTTGAATTGCGCACAGGCGCGCGCAAGGAAGCCAATACACGCATGACCGTGACAGAGCTCTATGACGGGCTCGAAGCCAATAGCCAGAACCGCTGGCCGTCGCTGAAGCACGATTTCCTGGCGGTCAATCAGCTGGCCTCGCCGATATTTGTGGCGGGCTTTTACTACAAGACTTTCATGTGGCCGGCAAAATTTTGGGAAGGGCTTTACGAGCCGCTGATCCGTCGCGCTGCGGGATTGGGAGATACCGCCAAACAACCCGATCCGGACCATTACGAGAAGGCATGGGCGCACTGCGACGTACTGATTGCCGGTGCCGGTCCCGCCGGCATTTCAGCAGCGCTGGCGGCCGGCAGAGCCGGTGCACGGGTTATACTGGCAGAGGAAGATTTCGCGGTCGGCGGACGTCTGTTGGCCGATGGCGGTGAGATTAATGGCAAACCGGCTGCCGAATGGCTGACAGGCGCCATGGCAGAAATCGCTTCGATGGACAATGTGCGCGTGATGACACGGTCGGCTGTGTTCGGCGTCTATGACGGCGGCACATACGGGGTGATCGAGCGTGTCAACGATCATCTGCCGGTCCCGCCAGCCCATCAGCCGAGACATCGCCTGTGGCGGGTTGTCGCCAAACGCTGCGTCGTGGCCATGGGAGCGATTGAGCGGCCGGTCGTCTTTGGCAACAATGACCGCCCGGGCGTAATGATGGCATCGGCCGTCAGGTCCTATATTGGGCGCTACGGTGCGACACCCGGCAAACGTATTGCGGTGTTTACCAACAATAATGATGGCTGGAAGACCGTCGACATCGCCCAGGCTGCCGGTGTCGAAATTGCGGCCGTTGTCGATGCCCGCAACGACCTGCCACCGGAACTTTTGGCACGGGGCAAGGACGGAAATTTCAGTGTTCTCAACGGTCAGGTGTCGTCCGCCGATGGAGGGCGTGACGGCATCACGAAGGTACGGATTGCACTGAATGGCGGCGCTAAGGCTGAGGTCGATGCCGATTGCCTGGCGGTCTCTGGTGGCTGGAATCCTGGCGTCGGCCTGACCTGCAATCATCGCGGCAAACCGGAATGGCGCGAAGATATCGCCGCCTTCGTGCCCGGAAATTGCCCTGAAGGCATGACGGTGGCGGGTGCGGCCAATGGCTATTTCTCACTCAAGGACTGTCTGTCCGGGGGCCATAAAGCGGGCACCGAGGCGGCAAAGGCCGCAGGGGCCTCAGGCAAACCCGGAACAGCCGCCAAAGCCAGTGCAGAACAATACGTCCAAACGCCGCTCTGGCACGTGGCGGGCAAGGGCAAATCGTTTGTTGACCAGCAGCACGACGTCACTGCATCAGACGTCGAATTGGCCAATCGGGAGGGTTTCCAGTCGGTCGAACACCTGAAGCGCTACACCACACTTGGCATGGCCACAGACCAGGGCAAGACGTCCAACATCAGCGGCCTGGCTATAATGGCGGAGGTATCGGGACGGTCAATTCCGGAAACGGGTACCACAATGTACCGCCCGCCTTACGTGCCCGTTTCGATTGGCGCACTTGCAGGTCACCATCGCGATGAGGAATTCCACGCAATTCGCCTGACGCCATCGCATCACTGGGCCGAAGAACAGGGCGCGGTTTTTGTCGACACCGGGCTTTGGAAACGTGCCCAATGGTTTCCTAGACCGGGGGAAAAAGATTGGCTTGAAAGCGTCAACCGCGAAGTACTGACCGTGCGCAACGGCGTTGGTTTCTGCGATGTCACAACGCTTGGCAAGATTGATGTCATGGGTTCTGACGCAGGCGCGTTCCTCGACCGGGTCTACATCAACACATTTTCAAAGCTTGCTGTCGGCAAGGCGCGCTACGGTCTGATGCTTCGCGAAGACGGCATTGTCATGGACGACGGAACGACATCACGGCTGTCCGAAGACCACTATTTCATGACGACGACCACGGCAAAGGCCGGCCCGGTGATGCAACATCTTGAATATTGCCGCCAGGTGCTGTGGCCTGAACTGGATGTCCAATTGACCTCGGCATCCGAACAGTGGGCGCAGTTTTCGATTGCCGGACCAAAGACCCGTGAAGTGCTCAAGGCAGTTTTGGACCCGTCGGAGGATGTGTCTAACGATGCCTTTCCATTCATGGGAGCGCGCGAGGTCAAACTGCGGGACGCCGACATTACCTGCCGGCTGTTCAGGATTTCGTTTTCCGGTGAACTGGCTTTCGAGATTTCGGTGCCTTGCGCTTATGGCGACGCCATGGCGCGCAACCTGATGAAGGCCGGCGAACCTCACGGTATCATCCCCTATGGCACTGAAGCACTCGGTGTCATGCGTATCGAAAAAGGGCATGCGGCGGGCAACGAATTGAATGGCATGACAACCGCCGGAGACCTCGGCCTTGGCGGCATGATGGCAAAGAAGAAGGACTATATCGGCCGCGTGATGGCGCAGCGTGAAGAACTGGTCAGTCCCGACCGGATGGTCATGGTCGGCATCAAACCGGTCAACAATCTCGACAAGCTCGATGCTGGCGGCCATGTCATTCCGAAGGGTGCAAAACCCGGGCCGGACACCGATGAGGGATATGTGACATCCGTCTGTTTCTCGCCCATGCTCGACCAATATCTTGGCCTTGGCATGGTAGCGCGTGGCCGTGACCGCATCGGCGAGATCATGTCGGTCTGCGACCCGCTTCGCGGCAAGACCTATGATTGCGAGATCTGCAGTCCGGTGTTCTATGATCCCGAGGGAGGACGTCAGCGTGGCTAAACTTCAGTGGAATGAAACCGCACCGCTGCAATCGGTGGCCGAAGCCAGGCGCCATGGCGTTGCCGATGGTGATGCTGGGGTAACTGCTGGCGAAATTCGTGGTTTTCAACTCGTGCTGCTGCTGGCGCGCCGCGGGCAGGCGGACGCGATGCGCAAAACGGCCAAAACCCAGTTTGGCGCAGATCCCGGAAATGAGCCCAGGGCTGTTTCCGGCAAGAATGGATGCACGATGATCTGGTCCGGGCCGGACCAGTTTTATGCACTGACACCGATAGCAAAAGCCAAGCCGGTTGCTCAGTTGCAGGCGAAATTCGCCAAAAGTGCGTCGATCAGCGATCAGTCAAACGGTCGCTCGTTGATCAAAGTGTCGGGGCCGAATGCCCGCGACTGCCTTTGCAAGATGTTGTCGGTCGATTTGCATCCCGAAGTTTTCGCAAATGGCGATGCCGTCTCCACGCAGATGGCGCACATGGCCGTCAATGTCTGGCGCGACAAGGACGGTGCCTTCAACATAATGGTCTTTACAAGCTTTGCAGAATCGCTGTGGCGGGCAATCCTTGACCACGGGGCGGAGTTCGGAATGGAAATCGAAGAGCCCAAGCAACTTTCCTGACGCTCCTGTCCGTTTCAAAAATTGCCCGGGTGCGCCAACGCGCTGGATCTCTTGAGACCATCCAGTTTCGCGGTTATTGCTTGATGATGCTCGATCCTTCACTCCCAGAACAATTCTCCGGCCCGTCGGCATGGCTCGGCGCCGATATGCAGCAAAGACAGGAAGATTGGCTGATCGAACTGTCGCCTGATGATATTGCCGAATTGGAACATGCGGCGGACCATTACCTCAGCCTTGACCGTGATATTGGCGAGATAAGGAAGGAAGATTTCCCGCTTGGCGGATTTGCGCGGCACCTTGAGTATCTGAAGGACAAGCTCTTGCATGGTATTGGCTTTGAAGTTCTGCGTGGTTTGCCGATCGGGTCTTATGACCAGAAGAAAGCCGCGGCGATTTTCTGCGGAATAGGATCCCATCTCGGTTCGGCACGATCGCAGAATGCTGCCGGACACATTCTCGGCCATGTCCGCAATATTGGTGCGGATCCCAAAGATCCCAATACACGAATTTATCAGACCAATGCACGCCAGAGTTTTCATACTGACAGTACAGATGTTGTCGGTCTAATGTGTCTCCACGAGGCAAAGGAGGGGGGTGACTCACTACTGGTAAGCGCGGAGACGATTTACAATCGCATGAAAGCTGAGCGCCCGGATTTGCTGGAAAGGCTTTTTGACCGGATTGCTACAGACCGACGCGGTGAGATACCGGAGGGCATGGAGCCGTTCATGACCATACCGCCGCTGAACTGGCATAATGGCGAGTTGACCGTGTTTTATCAGCGCCAATATATCAACAGTGCGCAGCGGCTTGATGGAGCGATGCGCCTGACCTCTCAGCAAATCGAGGCACTGGATATGTTCGATGCGCTGGCGGACGATCCGCAACTACATCTAAAGATGCGCCTGCAGCCGGGCGACATGCAATTTGTCTATAACCATTCCCAACTGCATGACCGTACTGGGTTCACCGACTGGCCTGAACCTGAGAACCGCCGGCACTTGTTTCGCCTCTGGCTGTCCCTTGAGGGAGACCGGGAGCTACCCAACTGTTTCAGGCAGCGTTACGGCAGCATAGAAATCGGCAACCGCGGCGGGATCATTGTCGAGGGAACCAAGTTGAACGCGCCATTGGATTGATCGAAAATTACGACAGGCAGATTGCCGGGGTAAACAAAAACCCGCCGGGGAGGAAACCGGCGGGTTTTTTCTTGCTTGGGAGGAATTCTGCCTGGATCAGGCGGCGAGAACCACCTTCGGTTCCTCCATGTCGTAGCCAAGAGCGTCTGCGACAGGCTTGTTGGTGATCCGACCCTTGTGAACATTCAGGCCGTTGCGAAGATGCGGGTCATCGACCAGCGCCTTCAGTCCCTTGTCAGCCAACTGCAGGCCATAATAGAGCGTCGCATTGTTGAGCGCATGCGCCGAGGTGACCGGAACCGCGCCCGGCATATTGGCGACGCAATAGTGAATGATGTCGTCAACCACATAGGTCGGTTCGGCATGGGTGGTTGCTTTCGAGGTCTCGAAGCAGCCGCCCTGGTCGATGGCTACATCGACGAGAACCGCGCCCTTCTTCATGCCGGATAGCATTTCGCGGGTTACCAGCTTTGGTGCAGCCGCACCGGGAATGAGGACAGCGCCAACAACCACGTCTGCCGCGAAGCACTCTTCTTCCAGTGCCTCAACAGTGGAATAGCGGGTGTGGACCCGGCCGTTGAAAATGTCATCCAACTGACGCAGGCGCGGGATCGAGCGGTCGATGATGGTAACGTCGGCGCCAAGGCCGACAGCCATCTTGGCTGCATGCAGGCCAACAACACCGCCGCCAATGACGGCAACTTTTGCCGGCAGCACGCCGGGCACGCCGCCGAGCAGGACACCGCGTCCGCCGTTGGCTTTCTGCAGCGCGGTCGCACCGGCCTGGATCGACAGCCGGCCGGCAACCTCCGACATTGGAGCCAGCAGCGGCAAGCCACCACGGTCGTCGGTCACGGTTTCATATGCAATCGCGGTCACGCCGGAATCAACAAGGCCCTTGGTCTGATCGGGGTCCGGAGCCAGGTGCAGATATGTGTAAAGGATCTGGTCTTCGCGCAATTGCACCCATTCCGAGGGCTGTGGTTCCTTGACCTTCACCACCATATCGGACTGGGCAAAAACGTCGGACGCGGATGCCACGATCTTGGCGCCAGCTGCCTGATAGGCGCCGTCGTCAGCACCGATACCAAGGCCCGCACCTGTTTCAACGATAACATCGTGGCCATGGGCAACATATTCACGAACCGAGCCCGGCGTCAGGCCGACACGGTATTCATGGTTCTTGATTTCCTTCGGACAACCGACGCGCATCTTTGCTTCTCCCTGAAAGGCAATATCTTTGTTCAGACTGAAAAGACCATATTTTGCATCGAATGTGTTTGCGAATTTCCCATTCCGTCGATAGGAAATTCGAAGGAAATTGCGTATAGGATATGAATATACGGAGAAAATTCGAAAAATGAAATTGGACAAGATTGATATCGCGATTCTCGATACCCTGCAAAAGGACGGAAGAATCTCCAATGCGGCGCTCGCTGATACGGTTGGTCTGTCACAATCAGCCTGCTCACGCCGATTGGATATTCTGGAAAAGCAAGGCGTTATTCGCGGCTATCATGCCCGGTTGTCGAATGCGGCACTCGGGCATGGCGTAACCGTCATCGTCCACATGTCATTGTCGGGCCAATCGGAGAAGGTCCTGGCTGAATTCGAGGCTTCCGTGAAGCGCTGTCCAAATGTTTTGGTGTGCTACCTGATGTCCGGCGAGTACGATTATTTGCTGCGTGTCGCGGCGCGAGACCTCGCTGACTACGAGCGCATCCACAAGGAGTGGCTGTCGGCCATGCCGCACGTAACGCGGATCAATTCAAGTTTTGCTTTGCGCGAAGTGGTAGATCGTACCGGTCGCGGCGTCAGCGCCGAGATGGGATAATTACCAAGCTGCCGGGTTCGGTTAAACGATTTCCAGGAATATATTGGCAATCGCACTGAACCCAATCATGAAAAGCAGCGTACGCAGATAGGGGACGCCCGAGATATGCACGATCGCGTGGCCCAATCGCGCCCAGAAAAAGATTGCTGCCCAAAATGCCGTCGTTTCGTTGGCCTGTCCGGAAGCCTTTGCAACCAGGATCAACACGCCAAACGGCACCAGAGTCTCTATTGAATTGATGTAAGCACGGTGGGCGCGTTGAACCCAAGGGGGCGACGGCCTGTGGCCTGGAATTGCGTAATTTTCCTTGCGCAACCAGCCATTTGCAATGACATCACCGGTGACGAAAGGGATCCACAGAACCGCCGTCAGAATTGCGGCAAGCGAAAGATAAAACAAGTCCGGCGTCATCGCGATCTCCAGTCGTTGGTCTGTGAACAATCAGACAATGGCAGGTGCGGATTGTTACACAGATGACGCACAGGCCGGAGGCAAACCGACACGCGGTGCGGTATCGAATTCGATAGAATCGGCAACAAAACGGGAAGCGGCGGTTCTTGGCCTATTGATCCGCCTTCCAAACCAGCTGCCGCACATCAATATATTCTGAGCGAAAGCCTGCCTCACAGTAGTGGAGATAAAACTCCCACATTTTCTTGAAGCGTTCGTCAAAACCGAGTGGTGCTATTTTTGGCCACGCAGACCAAAAGCGCATCCGCCATTCGGCCAGCGTGCGCGCATAGTCTTGAGGAAACACCCGCTCCCGCAGATAAGCAAGACCGTGATCGGATCCGAGGTTCTTCAAAATCGCCGGTGTCGGCAGCATGCCGCCGGGGAAAATGTAACGTTGAATAAAGTCAGGCTGCCGACGATATAGCGGGTAGGAATTTTCATTGATCGTGATGATCTGCAAGCCGGCAGTACCGCCGGGTTTCAGGCATTCCTTCATCTTGCTGAAAAAGACCGGCCAGTATTTTTCACCAACCGCTTCGAACATTTCGATTGACGCTATTCGGTCATATTTCCCGGTCTCGTCGCGATAGTCCTGAAACTTGAACTCGACCTTGTCGCTCAAACCGGCACGCTCAATACGTTCCCTGGCGAATTTGAGTTGTTCCTGGCTGATCGTCAGACCAGTTACACGGCAGCCGATCTCGCGGGCGGCAAATTCGGCAAATCCGCCCCAGCCACAGCCTATCTCAAGCACATGGTCGTCCGGGCCGATGCCGGTGTCCTTGGCAAGCGCACGGTACTTGGCGTTCTGGGCCGATTCCAGATCGTTTGCTCCACCGGAGTAAAGTGCCGATGAATAGGTCATTGTCGGGTCAAGCCATTGTTTATAAAACGCATTGCCAAGGTCGTAGTGCGAGGCGATGTTGCGCTTTGATCCCGCCCTGGTGTTGTCATTGAACCAGTGGCGCAATCTTTGAAACGCGTTCAACAACCAGCTGGCGCCGCCGGCGAGTTTGTCACCTTCCTCCTGATTGACCACGAAGAGCTCCAGCAGCGATGTAACGTCCGGGCTCTCCCAATCTCCGTCCATGTAGGATTCTGCAACGCCAATCGTACCGCCCGACAATGCGCGGCCGGGCAGCTTCCAGTTATTGAGCACAATCTGCGCCTCGGGCCCGGGTTTGGGGCCATCGACTTTAGCGACCCGTCCATCCGGTGTCCGCAGCGTCAATGTTCCCCGCGGCAGACCCGCAATAATCGACAGCATCATGCGGGCCCGCGCCGGAAGTCCGCGCGCAAACTCGTCAATCGAATTCAAGTCAAGCTTGACCGGATTATCAAACATGTCATTTCGATGCGGCCAACGCCGCAATCGCACCTCTTCCCGTTCTGCTGACAGCATGATTCCACGGGCGGTCAAGAAATTTCAAGCGAAATTAGCAAATCAGGATGCAGCGATTTTTGTAGCCCTGGTATCAACTCAAGTCCCGCGGAGTGACGACGAAGCGGTTTCAGGGTAATTACGATCTTAAAGGTTAGCGGAAGCCGAATAGTTGAGCTTCTCCACGAGGAACCAGATCCGGTACTTGCATCATGAGTATTTCATTGAAGTTTTGGGCAGCATTTGCTTTCGGACTGTTTTTCGTCGTTGGATATGCTCCGCCGTCCAATGCAACGGAAACTGTTGATCTCGAATTGGTTCTCCTTGCAGACGCAACGGGATCTATTGATGACGCGGAAATCCTTTTTCAGCGTTCCGGATACGCCCAGGCGATCACGCATCCGCAGGTGATTTCGGCGATTGTGAAGAATGCCCACGGGCGTATTGCTGTCACTTATGTCGAATGGGGCGACATGTCATCGCAAGAGATCGTCGTCGACTGGACCATCATTGATGGTCCAGATAGTGCGGCCGCTTTTGCCAAGGCGTTACTCGAGCCACCACGAAGAGCATTCGGCAGGAATGCCATCGGTGCGGCACTACTGTTTGCAAAGTCCTTGATTGATCAAAACGACATCAGGGGATTGAGGCGGGTGATCGACATTTCTGCCGATAGCGCCAACAACTGGAATGGGCCGGGCATTGAATCGAGCCGGGATGCAATTGTTGCCACCGGCATTGTCATCAACGGTCTGGCAGTGCTCTGCCGGCACTGTTCGGGACGTCCCATCTCCTACGATCTTGAAGCCGCCTTTGCCGACCGGATCATCGGTGGTCCGGGTTCCTTCGTCATTACAGCGGATTCCCCTGAGACTTTCTCAGCCGCGGTTCGTCGGAAACTGATTCTGGAAATCGCCGAACACTCGCCAAAAGCAAAATCGGTCGAAGTCATCAGAACTGAAGATACCAAACGGTTCTAAGACGGGTCGCGGTATTGAACGTGCCGCCTTAACCGTGGACGCGATCGTCTAGCATGTGTTTTCCGGCTGCCTCCATCTCCGCCTCCAGAGCCATGGTGCCGGTCATGCGGTTGCTCGAGAGGCCCGCAATCAGTGCGTATGCCGCCGGCGTGACGAATAACGTAAATCCTGCGGCCAGGCCCAGTCCGCCGAATACGACCCAACCAATTGCTGAGCGGGCTTCTGCGCCGGGTCCGTCACTGAGGATCAAGGGTAATCCCGCGAGTGCCGTCGACGCCAATGTCATGGCGATTGGACGAAGCCTGGCGGTCGCTGCACCAAGTGCTGCATCGACCACCTCCGCACCCCGTTCGCGCAGTTGATCGGCGAACTCGACCATCAGAATACCGTTCTTGGCCATGATGCCGATGAGCATCAGAACCCCGATCTGACTATAGATGTTGATTGTCGTCCCGGTGAGCCACAAAGCATAGATTGCGGCACAGACGCCAAAAGGCACGCTGACCATGATGACCGCTGCGCTGGTAAGGCTTTCGAACTGTGCGGCAAGGACGAGAAAGACAATAAGGAGCGCGATCACATAGGTGATCGTTATCGCGTTTGATGTTTCGTCAAGCGCTGCTGCTTCGCCCAACAGTAGCAAACTCATCCCCTCTGGAAGCGTGTCGTTGGCAAGCGTGCGGATCTGGTCGACCGCTCCTTTTAACGTCAGTTCCGGATCGACAGTCGCGTCGATTTCGATTGCGCGGCGCTGGCCATGACGGTCGAGTTCGGCGGCGACACCAATTTCTGAAATTTGAACCAACTGGGAGAGAGGGATGAGTTCACCGCTTTCAGATCGCACATAGTGGTTGAGCAAATCCGAAGGATCGCGCACAGCGCCTTCTGCAGGCTGCAGCATGATCGGCACTGCCTGATCGCCGATGTTCAGTTCGACGATTTCCTCCTCGTCTATCAGAGCACGGAGCGTCTCCGACAACGCATCCATGGATATATCGAGATCGGAAGCCCGCTCACGGTCGACAGAGACGGAAAGCTGCGGTTGCGTGGCCTGATATTGAACGCGGATGCGAGAAAGGCCCGGTATGTCCTCCATCCTCCGTGCAAATTCATCTGCTGCTTCGCTGATGGCAGGATAGTCTGGTCCGGTGATTGCAATGGTCAGGCCGCCATTTGAACCGCGCCTCAACGCCAGACTGTTGCTGGACCAGATAATCGCCCTGGCACCTGCCAGACTTGCAAGTTTGGGCCTGAGATCGGCCTCGATTTCCGCTTGCGATGCCGTACGCGTCTCCCAGGGGGACAATTTTGCGCCCACATAGCCACGATTGAGGTCATATCGCCCGGTAATCGAATAGATTGACTCCACCTGGCCATTTTCAATCCACGGAGTGAGCATGGCTTCAACTGCTTCAACCTGCCGGTCGGTGTAGTCAAGATCGGTGCCATCAGGCCCCTGCATCCAGATATTGACCAGACCCCGATCTTCGGCAGGCACCAGTTCTTCGCCGAGGTTTTCGTAGACGATAACAGCGGTGGCTGCGATCAAGCCCATGACCGCAAGAGCGATCAGCGGAGCATATAAGATCGGGCGGAGCGCCGCTGCGTAAGCAATGTTGATCTTCTGGCCGACCCACGTGCCAAAACCGGTGTCGCCACCAAGCGAATCCAAACGCGCAGCAATCATCGGACACGCGGACAGGGCCACAAAGGAAGAAATGGAGACTGTGACCGCGAGTACGACGCCAAATTCGGCAAACAGCCGCCCCGCGTCGCCCGGCAAAAACGAAATTGGAAGGAAGACGGCAACCAGCGTAATTGTTGTCGCGATCACGGCAAAAAATACCTGTCGGGTACCAATTACAGCAGCCGCCCGTGCAGCGATGCCCTTTGACCGGCATCGCTGGATGTTCTCGGTCACGACTATTGCATCATCAACGACGAGACCGGTCGCGACCACCAGCGCTAGAAGCGTGATCAGATTGATCGAGTAGCCCAACAACCAAATGGCGGCGAGCGATCCGGTCAGGGCGATGGGAATCGCAATGGCCGGGACGAGAGTCGCGCCGATGCGGCCCAGGAACAGCCAGATGACCGAAATCACGATGAACAGCGCCACCGCAAGTGTCGAAAGCACTTCGATCACCGCGCCGCGGATGAAGATCGCATTGTCGCTGGTAATTTCAAAGCGCAGACCCGGAAACCGCAATTCCAGGCGATCCAACGCTTCCCTGACATTGTTTGAAATCTGGACCGTGTTCGACTGCGCCTGGCGAACTATCCCGAGGTTGAGGACCAACCGGCCATCCAGACGCGCGGTGCTCTCAGAAGTGGCAAGATTGAAGTGAATGTCGGCAACATCGGCCAGACGGACCGTATCGCGAACAGTGAGTTCTTCGAACACAGCGGGATCAATGACCGTAGCGTCGGCTCTGACCAACACCTCCATCTGGTCAGCTTCAAAACTGCCGATCGGGATGTCGAATTGAGCTGCCTTGAGAACCTCAACGACGTCGCTGATTGAAAGCGCAAATGCAGCAAGGCGCTCATGCAAGACCTCAACGCGGATCACCTGATCGCGTCCTCCGAATACCGAGACATCCGCAACACCATCAACAGCGGTAAGTTCAGGTATGATTTCCTTGTTTATGCGCCTTGTCAGATCGTCGAGCCGGGCGGAATCGCTCCACACGGCAACCCGCATGATCGGCCATGCATCCCGCTCCGCCTTGACGACATACAGATCATCAACACCTGACGGAAGCCGCGGAACCACCCGGCTAACCGCCTCGCGAACATCGTTGGCAGCATTTGCGATATCCCGGTCCGGCCGGAATTCGACGCGCATACGAAAGTTGCCCTCTTCGGATGAAGAACTGACGGCAACGACGCCTGCTACTCTCGCTACCGCTCCCTCGACCAATGAGGTCACTTCAGTATCAACGGTAGTTGGCGAAGCACCTGGATAGTTTGCGCGAACAGAGACGATCGGTCTGTCGATATCGGGCAACTCACGGACCTCAATGCCGAACACCGCTGCAATTCCCGCGATGATGATCAGGAGGTTCATGACAGCGGCCAGCATGGGACGCCGAACACTCAAGCCCGGCAAGCCACCTCCGGGCGCATTTGCCAATCCGGGCGTCAATTTGACAGATCCGAGATCTGATTGACGATCCTGAGCGGTTTGCCTGGCATTAATCGCTGAGTACCTTCAACAACAACGTTATCCCCGTCAGCAAGCGGCCCGTCGACCAGCACACCGCCCTGTCGCCTGCGGATGAGCTTCACGTCGACTTTCTCCGCCAATTGATCCGTCGCCTTCCAGACATGCACGCTGCTGCGCGCAAACTGCAATGCAAGTTCAGGAACCATGGCAAAAGTCTTTCCCGGCAATTCCAGCTGGATGTTGAAAGATGCGCCGGGCCGCAGCTCATCTTCGGCATTTCGAAACGCCGCACGGATTTTCATCGTCCTGGTCGATTCGGTAATTCGGCTATCGATGTCGGCAATTGTGCCGTGCAACGCCTTTCCGATAGACGATGGTGTTGTTGCGGTCACGTCGGAACCGGGCACGAGCCTGGAAACCAGTGTCTCCGGCAGGTCAAAAGCCACGAGGATGACACTGCGATCATCGAAACTGGTTATTGTCGTGTCGCTGTCCACCCAAGCTCCGACCTCCACTTCAGCTAGCCCGGACACGCCATCGAAAGGCGCGCGCAAAATCCTGTCTTCAAGCGCCTGTTGAGCACGCTCAAGTTCAATTTCTGCGATTTTGGATAGCGTGCGCACTTCGTCCAGTTGCGCAAGAGCCGTTGTTCCCGAGTTTTGCAGCCTTGTGTAGCGTTCCTGTTTCCTGACGGCATCTGCAAGCCGCGTCTCGGCGAGAGACAAAGCCAGGCGTTGCTCGGAGTCGTCAAGCTTCACGAGTAGATCGCCTTTTTTGAACCGCTTGCCTGGCGAAAGAGCCATTTCGACGACTTTGCCTGCCGCCTCGGGTTTCAGTTCCACAGAGCGCAATGCGCGGCCGGTTCCAACCGCTTTGAAGACGAGATCATCCTTGGCGATCGTGACCCGGGCGACCACCACCGGTGCTTTCTGCGGATTGTTGTTGCTTCTTGTACCGGCCGGGCTGTGATCAAGGTTTGCAAGGGCCCGTATCACGTCAAATTCTTGCCAGACGACGCCAGCGCCGCCGATCAACACCACGGTCAGTACCAACTGCTTCCAAAAAGCCATCTGACGGCTCAAGGGCATGTTCCTGCCTTACAAACGCACTTACTGAAATGTTTTGTAGCACAAATTTTTGCGTGGCGGGGCAATGAGTATCAACCGAAAGATGCACCAGCGGCCAGATTCCAGCGCCGGGACCGAACCTCCAGTCACAGATCTGTTAGAAATTGGGTTTCAGCCGTTCAACAACCAGTCCATGCCAAAGAGGGCACAATTACGTGTCCTGTCATCTGCTGCACCTGTGATACTGCAACTGCAACACAAGGGAAAAACATCAGATGCCGGAAGTCGCTGTATCAGCCAGGGAAATGATCTCGGGAATGACGCCGGAAGCTCAACCGGAGACATATGCCTTCGTTTCCACCAACGACGCATCCCTGCAAGCTTTGCTGATCTCAAAATCAATTTCGATCTTCAGGGAGAAAGAGGGAACATCAATGATCGTGCCCATTGAAGTTGCCGAAGAAAATGATCTGAACGTCGGTCAGCCCATGCGTTGCATCACGCTCACTGTGTATTCGTCACTGGAAGGCATCGGCCTTACCGCTGCGGTGTCTGCCGCCTTGGCAGACAATGCAATTCCCTGCAACATGGTCGCCGCGTTTCATCATGATCACGTCTTTGTCCCGGAGGCTTTGTGCGACCAGGCTGTTCAAGTGTTGATCGAACTGCAGGATGGGGCGCGTGGAAAGTGAAGACGCGGCCAATGTTGACCGGCCGGCCAATTGCGGTGGATGGTGGTTTTCAGTCCGGATATGAATATCCGCCGAAATGGCAACCAGGAGAAGGACATTGACGCAAGATACGGAACCTGTTGTCGACCTGAAGACGGCTGAGGCCGAGGTGGATCTACCTGAGATCGGTTCCCCGGATCGGTATGAAGCGCTGATGAAGGTGGTGAAAAACCGCGTGACGGTCAGGAAATTTGACCCGTCGTACCAGGTGCCGGAAGAGCATTACGACCTGATTCTGGAAGCCGCGCGGCACGCTCCATCGGGTGCAAATGCGCAGCCCTGGCATTTTGTCATTGTCAGGGAGCAGGCGGTCAAGGATCAGATCACCGAGTATTTCGTTGCCGAGCAGCGCTTTCGGGCCAAGGCGAAAATGAAGTTTCCGACCCCGGATTACCGCGGCCTTGCCACCGCGCCGGGGTTCATTGTCGTTTGCTCGGACATGCGTTGGGTCAACGCGTTTCCGGTCCTCAATGACGGGAGTGACCTCGACCGCATGTACAAGGAAAATGCCGAACGCATTCTTCTGCAATCAGTCGCCGCATCCACCATGTCGGCTCATTTGGCGGCCGCTGCGCTCGGATACAATGTGTGGTGGGTGACCGCGATTGGTCAGGAAAATGCCCAAAAGGCAATGAAGCCGCTGCTCGGCATACCCGATGAACTGTCGGTGCTCGACATATTCCTGTTCGGACCACCGTCCCAGAAGCCTTACAAGCGCTGGCGCAAGCCGCTGGAGGAAATCTCCAATCGCGACCGGTTTAATCCGGACCATTTCATGAGCAATGACGAGCTTGTTGACTGGATCAAGAACCGCCGCCACCGGGTGATGTACAAGGATGCCAACAAGGTCGACTGATATCTTGAAGGCCGGGTTACGTGTTCACCGAACCGCCATCCACGACGAGTGTCTGCCCGGTGACAAAGTCGGAATCGCTCGATGCAAGAAAGATCAGTGCTCCTTTCAGATCTTCGGGCCAGGCGTCGCGCTGGATTGCGCGTGATGCGACCACGCGGTCGCGGGTCTGATTGAGGTGTTCCGGATTAGCCTGAATGCTGTCACTCATCGTCAAGCCCGGCGCCAGACTGTTTACGCATATACCTGCATGTCCGAGTTCGCGCGACAAAGCCCGGGTCATCGCAGTGAGCGCGCCCTTGGACGTGATGTAATGCAACATGTTCGGCAACCCTTTGTAGACGGTCCCGGATGTGATGTTGATGATCTTGCCTGAGCCTTGGCTTTCCATGACCGGACCGACCGATCGCACCATGTTGAAAGCGCCGCGAACATTGACCGCCATGACGTTGTCCCAAAGGTCGGGGTCAATGTCCCTGTAACTCTGCATCGAAAGGGTTGAAAACACAGCCGCATTGTTGACCAGGACATCGATGCGGCCATGGACGCGCATGGCTTCGCCAACTGCAGTAGCAACTGCCTCTGCGTCTGACACATCCGCCTCCACAAACAGGCCGCCGGTGGCGGCAGCTGCAGCAGAGCCATCGGCTATATCGACAATAACCAGATGCGCGCCCTGTGAAGCGAGCGTGTTGGCGAAATGCCGCCCGAGGCCCTTTGCCCCACCGGTGACGATACAGACTTTGCCGTCAAGCTTTCCCATCCGGCTGTCCCTGATTTACACGGCCGAATTCGGCGTAGATGTGTTTGGTTTCCATGAAGTCGGCAAGGCCCTCCAGGCCGTGTAATCGACCTAACCCGCTTTCGCGATATCCACCGGTCTCCGCTTCGGCGAAAAGGCGGTTGTGGCAATTGATCCAAACTGTTCCGGCTTTCAAGGCGCGCGAGATACGCCGTGCGCGTTCATGATCGCTTGTATAAACACTGGCCGCCAGGCCGTATCGCGTTTCATTGGCCGAAATCACCGCTTCTTCCTCTGACCGGAATCGTTCGACCATGCCGATGGGAGCGAAGAGCTCTTCCTGTACAAGCCGGTGACCACTATTGGCTATTTCATAAAGCGCTGGCGTAACCACATTCGATCTTGGATGGCCAGCGGCGATTTCGCCATCCAACAGGACGTCTCCAGCTTCGCGCGCAGCGGACACATTATTGGCATAACGCTCAGCGCTCTGTTCATTCAGTAGCGGACCCATGCGAACCGACTGATCTTCCGGGTCGCCCACTGTCACCGACCGCAGCGCTTCGATCAGGCCCGGAACAAATCTCTCCCAGGCATCTTCAGCCACCAGAATGCGGGAGACCGCAGTGCACATTTGTCCGGCGTGGGCGATGAGACCATTGGCCACTTCGCGAATTGCTACCGCCATATTGGCATCGGCAAACACTATTGCGGGCGCTTTTCCACCCAATTCCAGCGACAGTTTCTTCAACGTCGGCGCTGCTCCGGCCATGATTTTCCTGCCGGTTGAACTTGATCCTGTGAAACTGACCACATCCACGTCGGCATGCGTGCAAAGTGTTTCGGCAACCTCCAGCTCCCCGTGCACAACATTGACGACACCTGCGGGCAGGGAAGGGCAGGCGGACAGGCACTCCGAGTAGATTCTGTTTACGCTGCTGGTCTGGTGAGCTCCCTTGACCACGGTCGTGCAACCGGCGGCAAGCGCAGGCCCCAGCGACCTTAGCAGCAACGTTGAAGGGGCATTCCATGGCACGATGATGGAAGCGACACCCGTTGCCTCGCGGGCGAAAATCGATTGCTTTCCTTCATCAATCTCGGTGACACGTCCGAAGATTGCGCGCGCCAATCCGGCGTAATAGCGGGCTTCGCTGATGGCAGCATTGGTCTCGTGGACGCTATGGGCCATCACTTTGCCGTTCTCGATACAGATCTGGTGCGCGATCTCGTCTCGCCGGGCCTCAATTGCATCAGCGAGTTCCAGCAGAACTTGCGCTCTCACGCGCGGTTGGTGTGCCCACCCGGTCCGGTCAAATGTCAGGCGGGCGGCATAGATTGCCTCGACGGTCAATTCAGCGTCTGCGGCAAAATATTTGCCGTTGGTGCGGCCGCTATAGGCATTCACCGTATTGGCGGTTGGTCCGCTATCGATCCATTTTGAGCCGATCCAGTGTCGGGTAATATCCGTCAATCCAGTTCCCCGGCAATCCAATGCACGTTATCAGTACCGTTCAATAAGCCCGATCAGGCAAAGCGCCGTTCAAGCCAAATAAGCAGTTCTGCCGCGAGTATTGAACGGAACTTCGGGCCTGTCGACCTGATTTGCTCCTTTACTGGTTTCACTTGGAAAAACCAGTCGCGAACTGGTGATCAGCATACTCTGTTCCAAGCGCGGTTGTTGCTCTAGAATTTCCTGCCATGATGGCAGGTGGGCTGAGCGGCCCATTGTCGGTGGAGGGAGAGTTCCATGACGGTCGAGACATTGGATGCACCGGTCACAACTGGAATATTCGTCAACGGAGAAATCCGGGAAGCCGCAAATGGCAAAACCTACGATCTATTTAATCCAGCGCGGCCGGATGAACTGGTGGGCCACGCCGCGAGCGCAACGGTAGAAGATGTGGACGCGGCAGTGCGCGCAGCGCATGCTGCTTTCCCCGATTGGTCCGCGCTGACCTATCAGGAGCGTGCGGCCTATCTGATGAAGATCGTCGACGAGCTTGTCGCGGACGAAGCCGATGTGGCCAGCCGGGCGCATCTGTTTTGCCGCGAACACGGTAAAATCAAAAAGGAGACACTGCTGGAGATGTCGCGTTTGGGCGACCGGTTCGCGCTTTCAGCGTCTTATGCCGACCGGCTCGGCAACGATGAAGAACTCAACGGCCCGCCTTTTGACACCATAATCACGCGCCAGCCACGCGGCGTTGCAGCGTTGATCGTGCCATGGAACTGGCCGCTGTCCATTCTGGGCGCTAAGCTGCCACAGGCGCTTATGGCCGGAAATACGGTCGTGGTAAAACCCAGCCACAATTCGGCGCTGGCCCCATCCCTGACGCTGGCAAAAATGGCGGCCCTTTTGCCTCCCGGCGTGCTCAACGTCATCACCGGTTCAGCTTCCGAGATTGGGGATGCGCTTGTGACACATCCTCTGGTTCGTTTTGTCAATTTCACCGGTTCAGTCGATGTCGGCCGTCATGTCATGAAAACGGCAGCAGACAATCTGACACCGGTCACACTTGAACTTGGAGGCAATGACGCGGCCATCGTTTGTGAAGACGCTGAACTGGATCAGGGCGCGTTCATGCGCATGTATTTGGGAACATTCATGTCATCAGGCCAGATCTGCATGGCCTTGAAACGGCTTTATGTGCACCGTTCGCGTTATGATGAAGTCGTTGACGGATTGACGGCGACCTGTAGCCGCATGGTGATCGGTGACGGAATGCTGGACGAGACCAATATGGGTCCAGTCAACAACGCCAAACAACTGCGTATCATCCAAGGCATGATCGAGCAGGCCCGTTCTGCAGGCGCCGCCTTGAAGGAACTGGGCAATGTGCCCGACGAGGAGCTCTATTCGAAGGGTTATTTTCAAAAGCCGACGCTTGTCTACAATCCCGATCCCGATCTCGATATAGTCAAGGAAGAGCAATTCGGACCGGCACTGCCGATCATGCCGTTTGACACAGAAGACGAGGCAATCACCAAGGCCAATGACAGCAGGTATGGCCTGTGCTCCTCGGTTTGGACGCCCGACCGTGACCGCGCAACAGCGATCGCCCGGCGTTTGGAGGCGGGCTATACCTACCTCAATGCGCATGGTCCGACCGCCCAGGACAGCCGTGGTCCGTTCGGCGGCTTCAAGCATTCGGGCATCGGACGTAATCTGGGTTATGAGGGTGTGATACAGTTTCAAGCCTATCATTCGATCAGCGGGCCGCCAGGCTGGTTGATCCAATAAGGCAATTTGGGAGGAAGAAAATGAAGATCATCGCTGGCCTGACTTTGATCCTGTCGCTGGCATTCAGCGGCACGCTGGCTGCAAAGGAATTAAGCCTCGCCTATTTCATGGGACCGAAACACCCGATGAATGCGGCAGTGTTCACGCCGTTTGCGGAAAAACTTGCCGAACTGTCAGGCGGCAAGCTGACGGTTCAACAATATCCGGGCGGCGCTTTGAACTCCGTTCCGCCGAAGCAATATGCCATTCTCCTCGATGGTGTTGCCGACATCGTTTTCACGCTTCCCGGCTACACGGGCGATGTTTTTCCGATGACCCAGGTTGTTGGTCTGCCGGGTGTTTGCGACAGTGCGACGGCCTGTACGGAAGCGCTGCTGAATGCCCGCGATACATTGGCCAAGGAGTATAACGCCAAGCTGCTCGCGATTTGGGCCAATGCACCGCCTGTCCTGATCACCAAGGACAAACCGGTGCGTAGTCTGGAAGACCTGAAGGGAATGAAGGTCCGGGTCACCAACAAATCCGATCTACCGATTGTTGAAGCATTGGGCGCCTCGGCCGTGGCGCAACCGGTCAATGTGATCAACCAAAACCTGACCAACGGGGTGATCGATGCGATAGCGATCGGGCCATCGGCAATACGATCCTTCAAGTTGCAGGAGCCGGCAAATTACCTCACTACCTGGTTTCCCGGATCGGGCTCGGCTTTCGTGCTGCTGATGAACCAGGATTTGTATGATTCAATGTCGGATGAAGAAAAGGGCTGGGTCGATGCCGCAGCAGACCATTCGCTGTCCATGGCCGGCGGCATATTCTACGACAAGGCAGCGTCAGGCGGTATGAAACTTGCCGCTGAAGCCGGTGTGGAAATGATCGAGCTTTCTGACGATGAAAAACAGCGTTGGCTCGATGCGGTTGCAGGCGCATTGGAGGCTGCAAAGGGACAGAAGGCCGGATCCATGACGGTGTCTGAGATCATGGCACTCATGAAGGGCAACTAACACTTGTCGCAGGGGGCGATAACCGCGCTTGAATGGATTGACAGGCAGCTCGAACGATTCATCGGGCTGCTTGCAATTCTCGGGGGAATAGCGACGGCAGGTCTGGTTCTGATCACCATAGTTGCCGTTACGTGGCGCTACGGCTTCAATAATCCGATATTCGGTATCGAAGATCTGTCGGTTGTTACGCTGACAATCGTTGCCGGTGCCTCGGTGGCTTATGGCGCCAGGCACGGCGCGCATGTCAGCGTCGATTTGCTGTCCTATGTATTTGACCGCAGTGTGTCACGCTATACCGACGCACTGATGCGCGCATTGGCGGCTGTCATCCTGGCGCTTGCGACCTATGCTTTGTTTGCGAAGGCCTGCGGCATCGAGAAGGCATGCATCACCAATAATTTCAGCATTGAGCATCGTATATTCTACTACTTTCTCGGCGTTGCCCTGGCCGCCTACACACTGCACATTTTGCTGCAGCTGCTGATCGGGCTGATTCATTTCAACCGCTCTGATCCCAACGAGATCTCCCACTGATGGACGGCACCACGGTTGCTGCCATCGGCTTCGGCGCGCTCTTCGTCCTGTTGTTCATCCGGATGCCGGTCGGTCTGGCCATGATGGCCATCGGCACCTGGGGGATCTACATAATCAGGCCGCAGGCAGCCATTCCGAAACTGGCTGGCGAAATATTCAACGAAGCGTCGAATTATCCGCTGACGATCATCCCGCTCTTTGTGCTGATGGGCAATCTTGCCGGCGTTTCCGGCATGAGCCGGGATTTGTACGACGCGGCGCACTCATGGCTCGGCCATTTCAAGGGCGGCTTGGCCTCGGCCACCGTTGTCGGCTGCGCCGGCTTTTCCGCGCTGTCGGGCTCGTCGTTGGCCGCGGCACTGACAATGGGCCGTGTTTCGTTGCCCGAGATGCAGCGGTACAACTATGACAATGGGCTTGCGACCGGCTCGATCGCTGCCGGTGGGACGCTTGGCATACTGATCCCGCCATCAGCCGGGTTTGTGATCTATGCCATTCTTACCGAAGAGAGCATCGGGCGGCTGTTCATGGCCGGTATCATCCCCGGATTACTGCTCACATTGCTGTTTGTCATTGCAATCTGGCTGGTCGTGCTCCGTGACCCTGGCAAGGCGCCGGGTCAGGCGCAGGCGCATCCCCTCCGGCAACGGCTGCTGGCGCTTCGAAGAGCCGGCTGGATCGTTGGAATTGTACTGCTGACAATTGGCGGCATTTATTCCGGCGTTTTCTCTGCTGTCGAAGCTGCGGGGATAGGCGCGGCACTGGCCTTCGTCGTCACCATAATCCGAAGGCGCCTGACATGGCCCAACATCGTCGAGGTCACAACCAGCACGCTGAAATCATCCGGCACTGTGTTCATGATATTGTTCGGGGCGTTTGTTTTCAAAACCTTCGTTGGCTTTACCGGCATCACCTATGCGATGACATTGTGGGTTGAAGCGCAAGGATTTACAGGCATGCAGGTGGTTGTGGCTTTTCTGCTGCTGTTCATCGTCCTCGGCATGTTTCTGGACGGTTTTGCTATTCTGGTTTTGACAGTGCCGCTGATCCAGCCGGTTATCGAACCGCTCGGCATCAACATGATCTGGTTCGGCGTCCTGATGGTTATCGTCCTTGAAATGGGCTTGATTTCACCTCCGGTCGGGCTCAACGTGTTTGTGGTCAAAGGCATTGCCGGAGACGTGCCGCTCAACACGATATTTCGCGGCATTTGGCCGTTCTGGTTTGCCATGTTCGTTGCCGTCATCCTCGTATTGGTCTTTCCGCAGATTGCACTGTTCCTGCCAAACTCGATGTTCGGTTAGCCATAGGCTGAATAAAGTAATCTTAATGCCAATATCACCAACAATATCAATATAATAAGATCAAAAGTTCGAGCAGACATTTTTGCCGCGAGCCGCTCTCCGATCCGCATGAACAGGAACAATGGAACCAGTGACACGACGCTGATCGCAACCGTCACCGGCGTCAGCAGGCCATACAGATAAAGCGCCGGCGCCTGGGTGAATGACATGGCCGCGAAGAACACGGATATCGTGTAGATGAACGGTAGCCGCTCCAGCCGCATTGCGTTGAGAAAAGTGACGGACACCGGTGCTGAAATCCCGGTCGCTCCCTGCAGAATACCGGCGATCAGGCCGATTGGCACCACCACGGTTCGGGCGTTTTTCATGGCAAGGGTGAACTCCGGACGAAGCAGTCTGAGAGCAACATAGGAAAATATCACGATGACAATCAGCAACGTCAGCATTCTGACCGGAAGCCAGGCAAGCAACACCGTGCCGGCAAGCGCACCGCCGGCGCTCGCGAGCGCAAACCAATAGGCAAAATTGCCGGGTAACCGGTTTGACCGGAATTGGCGTATTTGCCAAAGATTGGTGATGAGATTGGGCACAACCATGATCGCGACGGCGACACGGACATCAAAGAACGCTGCGATGACCGGGACGGCAACAACGGGGGCGCCGGCACCGGTTGCGCCCTTCAGCAATCCGCCCATAGAAAGCGCGATGAACACGGCGACAATGGCAGCCGGCTGGTCAATGGTCATGGCGAACTTGTTCTACGCTTCTAACGTGATCGATGCGTGCGGCGGCAACTGTTTGTCAAGCGTTCCAATCTGCCCGGAAATCCCCGATGCATGATGTTCTGATCAGTGGCGGCGGTCCGGTCGGCCTTGGTCTGGCCATCGAACTCGGCCAGCGTGGCATCGATGTCGCGCTCGTCGAAAAACGTCTCGAACCGCAGCAAATCCCCAAGGGTCAGAATCTGACACAGCGAACCATGGAGCATATGCAGAAGTGGGGTGTGGAAAAGGCCATACGGGATGCCAAGACCATACCCAAAGGCATCGGGCTGGGTGGCTTGACGGCATATGGATCGTTGCTCAGCGGCTATCATTACGACTGGTTCAAGCGCGCGTCCGTCGACCGATACTACTACACCGAAAACGAACGCCTGCCGCAATATGCCACCGAAAGGGTTATGCGCGCCCGGGTCGCTGAGCTTCCATCGGTCACCACCCACTACGGTTCGACAGTTGAAATGGTCGAGCAGGATGCAAATTCTGTCACTCTGACAATGAGCCAGCTAGACCATTCACTCACCGACAAAATTAAAGGCCGTTATCTTGTCGGCTGCGACGGCAGCCATTCGCTTGTCAGGAGACAGGGTGGCATCACCGAGGCCCAAACGGATCATGACCGGCTGATGGTTCTTGTCGTTTTCCGCTCGCCGGCCTTTTTCGATCTCGTGAAGGGATTTCGGGACAAACAGTTTTTCAATGTCCTCAATCCGGAACTCGATGGTTACTGGATGTTTTTCGGCATGGTTGAATGGGGACAAACCATGTTTTTTCATGCACCGGTGCCGGCAAACACCAACCGCGGCAACTTCGACTTTCGGGAAATGATCTGGCGGGCGGTGGGGCAGGAGTTTGCCCTGGAGATGGATTACGTCGGCTTCTGGGACCTGCGCATATCGGTAGCCGAAAACTACCGCGCAGACAGAATTTTCCTGGCCGGTGATTCAGCGCATAGTCACCCTCCATATGGAGGATATGGCGTCAATACCGGCTTTGAAGACGCGCGTAATCTTGGCTGGAAGCTGGCTGCGGCCCTGCAGGGCTGGGGTGGGGAATTTCTGCTCGACAGCTATGACGCCGAACGCCGGCCGGTTTTCAATTCGACTGCCGATGACTTCATAGAACGCTTCATCAGCGACGATCGGGCTTTTGTGCGACGTTTTGATCCCGAAAAAAATCGCCAGGAATTCAAAGCCGCTTGGTCGGCGCGCGCCGAAGGCGGGTCGGCTGCCGGAATTCAGACTTTCAATCCCAATTATGCAGGCTCACCCATCATTGACACCGTCGGGAACGCAACACCGTCAGCAGTTGGCGAGCACACGTTCCGGGCGCTGCCGGGCTTTCATCTGTCGCCCTGCAAGTTGAGCGATGGCCGCAACCTCGATACACTTCTGGGCGATGTTTTCACCCACATCAATCTGGACGGAGACGAACCGGCCAGCCGTCAGGTGCAACAGGCAGCGTCCAATGTCGGCGTTCCGGTAAAGAACGTGACAATCGAGTGCTCCAGCAGCAGGCAAACGTATGGCTGCAGCCATATCCTGGTTCGGCCGGACAATTATGTGGCTTGGTCCGGCGACAGCGTCGGTGACTGCGCCGCTGTGCTTGGAAGATCGGCAGGTCTCGCAGAACGTCGAGATGCTGTTTGACCACTTCAATCTAAATCTCAAGCTTTTCCGCCTGCTTCTCAGTAGGCGAGGGGAGCTAAGGATCAGTTCCTGAACATCATCATTGGGAGCCGGGTGGGCAGATCATTCAGAATGCGCAGGCCAGCGATTGGACAATGCAGTCATGTCTGGTTGATCAATCCGCATTGGAAGCCGATCCCTGATTTCGCGATCGCATTTCGATCCGAAATAGTTTGGGTAATGGCTGCCAAGAACAGTTTGCGAAGTTTCACGGGCGCGATCGAACAGGGTCTGTGATCCCTCGTTTTCCCATTGGCCGGCCGACACCCGGTCCATCAGCTGTGGATAGACATATTCACTCTCCATGACTTCGAGCGTCTGCACGTTGCCGAGGAAGTGACCTGGATTTATCGCGCACTCCTTGATCACATCGAGCGACAATGTGTCGTCGGACACCTCGATACCGCGGACTGTTCGCAGAATTGCACCGGCGGCTTCATTGTCGATCACCATGGATTCAAAGCTGCAGCCCATCAGGCTACCCATCATGCCGCCGACTTCGCAAACACGATTAGCTCCACTAAGCGCCGCAAGCGCAATCGTGAGACCTTTTTCGTAGCCGTATTGTGCATCCGGTATTTTCGAATCCGTCATGCCTGCGCCGACGCTGTTTGGAAGGCGGTAGAAATTGCCCATCTGGATTGCAGCGGCGGCCAGCAATACGGACAAACGGTTTTTCCGGTTTCAATTCTGAAATCTGTGACAAACCTTGCAAGCCGGAAGCAGGATACAGCACACAAATCGCACTGACCGCAACGTCTGATTATGCTTGGTTCAAGCGTGAAGCTTGTCGGAAAAGTAAGCAATCACTTCTGTTAGCACTTGCTGGGTGGGTGAGTTTTCTCCCTCAATGAAGTGCGCGGTCAAAAGGGCGTGTTTATTGCCGGGGATTTGGGTGAGCTTGATCCGTTCCTTGTCCCCGTTAAATGCGCTGTCGATCGCGTCGAATTTGGCTTGCGTGCACAGTTTGTCACCTTGGAATTTGAACGACAGCATGGGCCCGCGGCTGTCCAGGCGTTGACTGACTGCGGCAATGTCCGCGTCCGACATGTGCAGCGACTTCTGACTGAACAGGGGCAACGAGGGCTGTGAGGCGACCGACGCCAAAACGCTGTCATCGGCCATGAGCGAGATGGCAAAATTGCCCGACAGGCACATGCCAATCACGCCGACGCCGGATACGTCGTATCGCTCCCGCGCATCCCGGCACAGTGCCTTGAGCCACTCGACCACCGGGCTTGATTGGTTCCTGGCGAAAATGTTGATTTCCCGGCGAACGCAAAACAGCCGCGCCACATTTCGGCCAATTGCAAATTTCCCAAGCGGACCAAACAGATGCGGCAGCACCACGCGAAACCCGGCTGCGACCATTTTGTCGGCGAACTTCAACGTATCAGCATAGATGCCAGGCAATTCTTGAAGAATGACGATGACCGGCCCGGTACCTTTCTCGTAAATATCGTGCTGTATCGTGTCCCCATTCGTCAAAGTGAAAGAAAATGGTCTCTGCTCGAAACCTTCAAGCATCATCCCCTCCAGATTTGTTTCCCATTGATTGAACTTCCAGTGACCGCGCAAGTTGCAGCAGCCGGGCGTCGTCCGCAAATCGACCCACCAGTTGCACACCGATTGGCATGCCATTACTTGATCGATTAAGCGGCATGCTCAAGGCAGACTGGCCGGTGACGTTGAATGGCGCTGTGAACGGAGAGATCGCGAACAAGTTTTCCAGAAACTGATCGAGGTCAGAATTGGCCGTATCCAGTACCCCAAGCTTTAGCTCAGGATCAGCCATCGTCGGTGTAAGCAAGATATCGTGCGTTTCGAAGAACCACGCAAGCGAGCGGGTCTCCGTGTTCAAAACGACGCTTCGATCGAGGTGATCTGCCAATGTCGTGGCTCTGGCGAAATTCATGACCGACTGGGTCAACGGCTCGATGTCGCCGTCACCAATGGTTCTGTCGAGATTTTTCTCAATCATCCTGAACACGCCGGCCAGAGATGCCATCAGAATGCGGATCATCGCATCCGTCATGGCAGCGGCGTTGAATTTTGGCGCCGCTTCCTCGACATGGTGACCGAGGTCCTGCAAGACTTTGGCTGTCTTCAGCACAGCCTCTTTACACTCAGGGTCGACAGGCGTGCCGAGAAAACTGTCTGTCGTGTAGCCGATCCGGAGATTTCCTACCGGCTTCTCAATGAGATTTTCGAAGCTTTGATCTGGTTTTCGGGTGAAATATGGCGCCCCGGGATCAGGGCCGGCAGTGACGTCCAACAGAGCGGCACAATCACGCACCGTTCGGGTTACGGCATGTTCGTGGCTTATGCCAAAGACCATGTCTCCGCGATGTGGCCCAAATGGGATTAGACCACGTGTCGGCTTCAATCCGACCAGACCACACCGGGCGGCGGGAATGCGAATGGAGCCGGCACTGTCCGTGGCATGAGCTGCCGGAAGCATGCCACCGGCCACCGCCGCTGCCGCGCCACCGCTGGAACCACCGGCGCTGCATTGCAAATTGTAGGGGTTGCGCGTCGGTCCCCAAAGCGCGGGTTCTGTCGACGCGGAAAGACCAAACTCTGGAGAATTGGTCCGTCCCAGAATTGCAAAACCGGCTGCCCGAAGTCTAGCAAAAGTGGTACTGTCGAAATCAAACACCTGTTCTTTGAGCAGCCGCGATCCGTTCGCCAGCGGCAATCCTTTCACTGGCGCATGCAGGTCTTTGGCCAGATAAGGGACGCCAAGGAACCGCGGCGTATCCTTGCGGGTCCGCACCTCTTGGAGCGCGGCTTCAAATTGGGTCACCACAACCGCATTTAGATCCTCATTGAGATCCTCAATTTCCCGGATCGCCGTCTCGACCAGTTCCACTGGAGCGATCTCACCTTGTTTGACCAGACCCGCCAGTCCGACCATGTCGTAATGGCGATATTCTTCTCTGCTCAACATGCTTGGATCCTTGCTCGGGCTGGTTGACGCCGATTTCAACACCAAGGATATCGTCCTTGGTAAGCCGCATGGATGCAAGCCTTATCGTGGCTGGTATTGGTTGCCGGGGTCAGAGGGAGCTTAAACATCAGCTCAACAATCGGCAGGTCAGCCGCTATCATCGAGATCGAAAAATGCTCGCATTGAGCCACTTTGAGGGAAAATCACAGATGACAACACCTGAACAAAGACTGATCGAGCTTGGACTTAATTTGCCAGCGCCGGTCAAGTTACCGCCAGCGCTGTATCTGCCGTTTGCTATGGTGAATGTGAGGAACGGCCGCGCTTTTGTGTCCGGCCATCCAAAACATACCGCTGAAGGTGCAATCGCAGGCCCCTATGGCAAAGTTGGCGCAGAGTTGTCGACTGAAGAAGCTCACGCTGCTGCAAGAGAGATCGGATTGTCAGTGTTGGCAAATCTCAAAGCAGAAATCGGTGAATTGTCTCGCGTTGCCGGATGGAATCGTGTTTTCGGCATGGTCAATTCGGCGCCGGGCTATGACGAACAGCATCTGGTAATCAACGGATTCAGTGATCTGATCATCGACGTTTTTGGCCCCACCATCGGACGGCATGCAAGATCGGCTATCGGCGTTGCCGGACTGCCAATGAATTTCGCCATCGAGATTGAATCTGAACTAGAATTGGCCGGTTAATCTTGCAGATTTCTGAGGTGGTCTGCCAGGCCGACGCTTCCTGCCCCATTGCTGCCGTTCATTGACAGCCCCGATACCGCATCGCTTCATCTCCAAGGCAGACGTTCGGCCGGTCGTATCATGGACACCAGCTTGAATGACGGGAAAGCGGACAAAGTTGCCTTTCACGATAGCCTTTACAATGTCAGCGCATGGCCCATTGCCGACGTCATTAGTGTATCCCCTTGGACACCAATTCTGGCGATTTCTACAATCATGGTGGGCGAACTTTGCTGCGATGCGACTTTTGTGCTGGAGTGGTATGACATGAGCAAAGACAGCCCGATCCTTTTTTATTTCGACTACGTTTCGCCTTTTTCCTATCTGGCCAGCAGACAGATCGAAGAGGTGGCCGCCAAGCATGGCCGCGCCACCGATTGGCGCTGCATTTCGGTCAACCAGGTGTTTCGCGAGTTGAAGGTGACGCCCGCTGGGATCGCACCTCGGAAATCTACTTACCTGTTCAAGGATCTCGCTCGCCAAGCCGCCTATTTTGACATCCCGATCAACATTCCAGAAAAGTTCCCGGTCGCATGCGGCCCCGTACGGCAGGCCTTTTACCACATCAAAGCGGCAGACCCAGCCTTGGCCAAGGCGTTTGCATTGGCGTTGCTGGAGGGCTACTGGAACCGCGGCCTCGACATTGGTGAACCGGAAGGGGTGCGCGCGGCAATCGCCGAAACCGGCGTCGATGAAGTAATGCTGGCTGCGGCTCTGGAAAACGCAGAGGCAAAGCAGCAAGCCAAGAAAGAAGCCGATGACGCAGCGGTACATGACCTGTTCGGCGTACCTTTGATGATCGCCGACGGCGAACCGTTCTTCGGTGCTGACCGGTCGGGTCCCATTGGTCCTTCGGGGTTGAGTTCTGCTTGTTGGCATCCGCCCGGATGATGCTTGCATCGGCGGCAAACACATCGCCACCGACCAGGCCTTCCTCGATTGCAGCGGCCAACGACACTCTCAAACAGCTGCCGGAACAAATCGCTTTCCCGAAAGCGTCCGTGGCGGTTCTTGGAGAAGGTCGACTGATCGGGAACGGGATCGCCCAGGTCCAGACGACAGAACCAGCGATAGGCCAGGTTCAGATGAACTTCCACACACAACCGCCGTTCCGACCGGATACCCATGATATAGCCGATCAGAAGCATTCGGATCATCAGTTCCGGGTCAACCGACGGACGGCCGATGTCGCTATAGAACGGTCGAAGATGTGCTCGGATGCCGGTCAGGTCGACAAATCGATCCACTGACCGCAACAGGTGATCGGCTGGGACATGATCCTCAAGACTGAATTCGTAAAATAGCGCCGCCTGACACTCCTTGCGTGATCCCATCATCGGCCTGTCTCCCAAATCACTTGAGAAACTGAATCAGGTCAAAATGCCCTCAATGAGGCGACTTTTTCATCAAAATCAGCTCTTAGTGAACATCAAAATTTTGTCGTAGATTGAACCGACAGGTTCTACCGCCTTCGAGTCGCCAGGCAGCCACTCGGGCAATCTTGCGTCGACTGCAGGGGCCAGCAACGCAAGAGATTGATGCGGCGTTGCTATCTCGGGAGCTCTTCTCCAACCTTTGGCGCTGTTGGACATTCGGACGGTCATTCCAGCAACAACCGGATCTCGTAGGACCGCTGTGAGAACGCGGAGCAGATGTGCATTTGCAATTCGCAGGACTGATACTCGCCTTGACGCATAATTTCAGCGGGCTTGATGGCGTTTTCAATCGGAACTGTTTTGGGATTTTGTCTTGTTCTCTTAAACGACGTACGTGCGATGAAGGAACGCGATGTCCTGGTTCATGGAGTGGAACAATATTAGACATCTTCATACCGACCGGAACTTATCGCGGACGGAAAAACACCAGAGGACGTCCATCAATCACGGTCAAGCAAACCGCAAATACGCACCTATCGCGTATCCACGATGAAAAAAGCTGACAAAATTTTGCGGCTAACTATTTGAAAAGATTGGCTCCCCGGGCCGGATTCGAACCAGCGACCGATCGGTTAACAGCCGATTGCTCTACCACTGAGCTACCGAGGAATGCCGATATTCCTTAGAACCGGTTCGCCTATAGCAAAACCGTTTCGGAATTGCCAAGTGTTTTTGCTGATCGGAAATCGTGCAATATGCAAACGCCACTGGCCATACCCGATATGAATCAGCTGGAGATTTGGAAAACCCGCGGATGAACAGGAACGAACTGGAACTCGAAGAGGTGGGAACACCGGTGGAGATCCGTCTTTTTGGGCGAACATTCAATCTTCCGCGCTCGCGCCTGCTGCGGGTGTCGATCGGTGTTTTACTGGTCATATTGGGGATTTTCGGGTTTCTCCCGGTTCTCGGCTTCTGGATGATTCCCCTTGGCTTGTTGGTTTTGTCTTACGATTTCGCATATATCCGGCGCCTTCGCCGGCGCGCGGCCGTATGGTTCGGACGACGCGAAAAAAGCCGCTGAAACTGCTCCCCGCGACCTTGCCCGGTGCCCGGCCTTCTGTTAACGGAGCGCGTCTAAACACTGTGCAACGGCCTCGTGGCGGAGTGGTTACGCAACGGACTGCAAATCCGGTTACCCCGGTTCGATTCCGGGCGAGGCCTCCAGTGTGTTATTGTTGGAAATTGCAGCGGATCACCGGTGACCAGCACCGCTCCGTTGTAAAAGCAGGTCACACAAATGACGATCGATTATTCCGAGCAACGTCAAAAAATGGTGGATTGTCAGTTACGCACCACTGACATCAACAATGCGCCGATTTTGTTGGCCATGGGCTCGGTTCCGCGCGAAAAATTTGTTCCAGCGTCTGTCCAGACCCTGGCATATATCGACGATGATGTCCGGTTGTCGCCATCTGGCGACAATCAGCGCTATCTGATGGAGCCTTCGCCATTTGCCAAACTGCTTCAACTGGCCGAACTGTCGCAAAGCGACGTTGTTTTGGATATTGGCACAGGCAGCGGTTATTCGGCCGCCGTGCTGTCAATATTGGCGGGCTCGGTCATTGCGGTCGAAAGCGAACCTGCACTGGCCGAATCTGCCGTCGAAACGTTGACAGAGCTCGGCTATGACAGCGCAGTGGTTGTGGAAGGCCCGCTAGCCGACGGATACGCATCTGAAGCGCCCTATGATGTAATTTTCCTCAATGGCGCCGTGGGCGAAGTACCAGACAAACTGGCCAGCCAGTTGAAGGATGACGGACGCATTGTCGGCGTTCTCGGCAGCGGAAATACGGGCAGGGCGACGGTGTGGACCAAGAGCAATGGAAATCTCATTGCACGCCATGCGTTCAACACCTGCGTACCGGCACTACCGGGCTTTGAAAAAGAAGCCGCATTCGAGTTCTGACCAGCGATCTGTAAGAATTGGTGAAAATTTTCTTGTTCACCATGTTTTCAATTCCCATATCTCGGGCTGGCTTTGGTACCCGCGTTCCGGTTAGATGGCGGTAGCGGCGGAGTGCGTACAAACAACAGGGACAGGGGACAGTGGTGGTACGGGTACCAGGTTTTGCCGCAACTTTAGCGATTGCGGCCGTGACTCTCACGACAGTTCACGCATCTGCTGAAACCATTTTCGGCGCGCTTTCGAAGGCTTATGAGAACAATTCGGCCCTCAATTCGGCCCGCGCCGGCGTGCGGGTAACCGACGAAAGCGTTCCGATAGCAAAGGCCGGACGGCGGCCTACGCTTTTTGCGACCGGTACGGCTTTACATGTTTCCAATGATACATTTGGAACAAGAAGCACAACCGGTACATTTGGTATCACTCTTTCGCAATCTTTGTTCGACGGTTTTCAGACCAAGAACAATGTGCGCGCAGCGGAAGCGCAGGTACGCGCTGCGCGGGAAAATCTTCGCAATACGGAGCAGAATACACTTTTCGACGCAGCATCAGCCTATATGGATGTGATCCTGTTTCGGCAAATTTCTGTTCTGCGGCAACGAAACCTGGAATTCCTCGGTGAACAGGTTCGCGCAGCGCGTTCGCGATTTGAAGTCGGCGAGGGCACGCGTACCGATGTCGCGCAGGCGGAAGCATCACGGTCTGCTGCGCAGGCCCAGCTAACAGCCGCCCGCGCACAGGCAGAATCTGCCGCGGCGGTGTACCGTCAGATTGTTGGTTCAAACCCGGGAAAACTGAAGGTTCCGGGACCACTTCAGAAACTGTTGCCGGGTGGGATAACAGCTGCATATGCAATTGCCGAACGCGAACATCCGGCAATCAAGGCAACCAAACACGTGGTTGATGCTTCCAGCTATTCGGTCAAGGCCGCAGAAGGGACATTGTTGCCCGGTGTTACGGCCAGTATGGAGTTGGAAGCAGGCCAAACCCGAACTCTGGGTGGTGGCCCGGGTTCACCAAACGGATTCACAAAATCCGCCACCGTTGGCGCCACACTACGCATCCCGATCTACCAGGGTGGGGCGGCATCGGGGTTGGTTCGCCAATCCAAAGAATCACTGGGTCAGGCGCGTATCAATGTCGACGTCAATCGCGATCAGGTGCGCGCTGCAGTAGCATCCGCATGGACCCAGTTCGAAGCCTCACGCCGCAATGTCGAAGCCAACAGTGCCTTGGTCTCAGCGGCCCAACTGGCGCTTGCTGGAGTAATCGAGGAACGCAAGGTCGGCCAGCGGACAACGCTCGACGTGCTTGATGCACAGGCTGACGTCATCAATGCCCAGATCAATCAGGTCAGTTCCGAGCGCGACACAGTCGTTGCGAGCTATGCCATCGTTTCGGCAATCGGGCGTTTGTCGGCCAGCCGGCTTGGCCTGAAGGTGCGTTTGCACAAGCCCAAGGAACATTATGAGGCTGTCAAGGACAAGTGGTTCGGGCTTAGAACCCCTGACGGCCGCTAAGGCATAAAACCTGCTAAACCAGTGAAAACATTGCCCGGGGGGATACTCACATCGGCCCGGACCGGCTACGATCACCATGTGATTCGTTCAGGGGGCGAGGCTGACGGATCAATTTGGAGAGGGAATCCGGTTGAAACCGGGAATTGTTTGAAGGCGGCATCACAAACATGGCTCAAGCAAGCAGCAACGCGCAACGCGAACCCTCAATGGAGGAGATTCTCGCTTCCATTCGCCGAATTATAGAGGATAGCGACGCCGCTGGCGCAGCTGTGGAAAAGGGCGGCGAAAGCCAGACCGAAAAATCCACATCGCCAGCTGCAGAAACATCCGGGCCCGCGACTGGAACTGATGGCGCACAAGCATCTGGGCAGGAAGCAACCTCGGTTTCGCAGGATTACGAAAGTTCCGCCGCAAAGTCGGAGGAAACCGCTCCGGCCGAAACAGAACAGGCCAATGAAACGCCTGCAGGAGAGGCGACCGAGCCGGTTGAGGCATACGCTCCAGAGGAAACCACCGAGGCCGCGGCAGACGAAGAAGTTCAGGCCTTCCGCGAAGAGCTCAGCGATGATGGTGGATTCGAAGCGGCTGACAATACTGAGTCAGCGCCGGAGGTTGCCGAACCTGAGAATCCAATGAGTGCCTTGAGCCTGGCGGATATCCAGGCTGAGGTGGCGAAACAATCAGATTTGCAGCCGGAAAACTTGGAACCCGATGGGGATTCCGAAGCTGCACCGCTTGCCCGCGAAGAGCAAATCGAGACCGAACCGGTTGTCGAAGATGGGGAGCCCGAACCGGTAGCAGAATATCGTGAGCCCGAAGATACACCCGCCGAGCCCGAACAAGTGGCCGCCGAGCACGAACAAGTGGCTGCAGAGCCTGAACAGGTGGCTGCAGAGCCTGAACCGGTGGCTGCCGAGTCCGAACAACTGGCTGCAGAACCCGAAGAAACGGCAGCGGTTGGAGAGCAACCGCAAGAAGATGACAATGAGACCGTCGATGAGGGTGCAGGTGACGAGAACAGCCTGTCTGCCTTGGCCGATGCGATTGCAAGCGAGGCCATGAACGAAAAGGCCGAAGAACAGCTCGCCAGTTCCCAGCCGCCCGAACTTCCGGTCTCGCCAGATGAGGTTGCTGCACAACACAGTGCTCCTATCGTTTCAGAGCAAGTGGGCAAGCAGGTTGCGGCTGCGTTCGATGAATTGAATGAAGCTTTCTCGCAGCCGAATCCGGAAAACTTCGACCGGATCGCCGAAGCAATGATGAGGCCCATGTTGCAAGATTGGCTGGACAACAATTTGCCAGTTCTGGTCGAGCGGTTGGTACGTGAAGAGATCGACCGGGTTGCTCGCGGTGCGTCGCGGTAATTATCTGCTACCCGCTTGTATTACTTGGATTTTAGTTTAGCGTTTCCTGTTGTTGTAACAGGCGGAGGAAACGCATGCGCAAAGCACCATTTGTAATCGCAGCCGGCTTGGCCGGCATGTTTTTCGCAACATCTGCAAATTCAATGTCGATGAGCTTCAGTTGGGGCCCGACCAAGAAGTGCTTTGATTCCAAATCGCCACCCATAACGATGAGAAAAGTTCCTGAGGGCACCAAGAAGCTGCGGTTCAAGATGGTTGATCTGAATGCTCCCAACTATCCCCATGGCGGCGGTACGGTGAAATGGAAGGGCAACGGCAAACTGCCCTATGGTGCATTCCGCTACAAGGGGCCATGCCCCCCAAGCCCGCATACTTATGAATTCACGGTCAAGGCGCTCGGATCCGGCAACAAGGTGCTTGCGACAGCGAAAGCAAAGCGCCGCTTCCCATAACCGGAATCAGATCGCCAGGTCCGGCCGTCTGACCTGGAACTCCACCTTGAGCGGTTCTTGTCTATTTGGAAGCGCTCAGCGGTTCATGAATAGTTGACTTGGCTGGCGCCTTCGTTTTTACACGGGGGGTGTCAGCGCAGTGACGCCTGTGACCAACGGAAATCCCATGCTTGATAAGAACTATGACGCGGCAAGCGTCGAACCGCGAATTGCCAAAATGTGGGCAGAAGAAGATGCGTTTGCAGCAGGAGCAGGAGCGCCGGCGGATGCCGATTCCTATTGCATCGTCATACCTCCGCCAAATGTTACCGGCTCCCTGCATATGGGGCACGCACTGAACAATACGATTCAGGATATTCTGGTCCGCTATCGACGCATGGGTGGAAAGAACGTGCTCTGGCAACCGGGCATGGATCATGCCGGAATCGCGACCCAGATGGTCGTCGAAAGGTTACTGGCTGACAATCAGGAGCCATCACGCCGCGAAATGGGCCGAGAAGCATTCCTAAACCGCGTTTGGGAATGGAAAGAAGAATCCGGCGGAAAAATCTTTAACCAGCTCAAGCGCCTGGGCGCTTCCTGCGATTGGTCACGCGAGCGATTCACGATGGATGAGGGACTGTCGCAGGCCGTCCTGGAAGTTTTCGTCCGGCTTTACAAGGAAGGGCTGATTTATCGCGGCAAAAGGCTGGTCAATTGGGACCCGCATTTCGAAACCGCAATCTCAGACCTCGAAGTCGAAAATATCGAAGTCGACGGCCATATGTGGCATTTCAAATATCCGCTGCAAGATGGCGACAGTTACACCTACATTGAGAAAGACGGAGACGGAAACGTCGTCCTTGAGGAAGAACGAGATTACATTTCGATCGCCACCACCCGCCCGGAAACGATGCTGGGCGATGGTGCTGTGGCGGTCCATCCGACAGATGAGCGCTATGCGCCAATTGTCGGCAAGCTGTGCGAGATTCCTGTCGGTCCGAAAGAACACAGACGGTTGATCCCCATTATCAACGACGACTATCCGGATCCTGAGTTCGGTTCCGGTGCGGTGAAGATTACCGGTGCCCACGATTTCAATGACTATCAGGTTGCCAAGCGGGGCGGCATTCCGGCCTACCGACTGATGGACGAGAAAGCAGCGATGCGCGATGACGGCGCGCCGTATGCCGAGGAAGCGGCAAAAGCAATGGCAATCGTCAATTCCGGCGAAATGCCCAACGAAAATGACATCGACGCGATCAACCTCGTTCCCGATGAATATCGGGGGCTGGAAAGATTCGAGGCGCGCAAGCGGGTTATCGCCGACATCGACGCCGAAGGTCTGATGATCAAGGTCGAGGACAAAAAGGTCATGCAGCCCTTTGGCGATCGGTCAAAGGTCGTAATCGAACCCATGCTGACAGACCAGTGGTTTGTCGAAGCAAAAACGCTGGCTGCGCCAGCTATTGCAGCGGTTCGCGACGGCCGAACCGACTTTGTGCCCAAATCATGGGAGAATACCTATTTCAACTGGATGGAAAACATCGAACCCTGGTGTATTTCACGCCAATTGTGGTGGGGGCATCAAATTCCGGCCTGGTACGGTCCGGATGGTCACGTCTTCGTTGAAAAGACCGAAGAAGCAGCACTCGATGCGGCAGTTGAATATTATCTGGCACTGGAGGGGCCCTGGAAGGCCTTCGTTCAGGACAAGCTCGACAATTTCAAACCTGGAGAAATTCTTGTCCGCGATGAGGATGTTCTGGATACCTGGTTTTCATCGGCGCTCTGGCCATTTTCAACCCTCGGCTGGCCCGAACAGACCAACGAACTGAAAACCTACTATCAGACGGATGTGCTGGTCACCGGATTTGACATCATCTTCTTTTGGGTTGCCCGCATGATGATGATGGGCATCCAGTTCATGGATGAGGAACCGTTCCACACCGTTTATGTGCACGCCCTGGTGCGCGACAAACACGGTCAGAAGATGTCCAAATCGAAGGGCAACGTCATCGATCCTCTTGAATTGATTGACGAATATGGCGCAGACGCTCTCCGGTTCACACTGGCGATCATGGCAGCGCAGGGCAGGGACGTTAAACTCGATCCAAGCCGTGTAGCCGGATATCGCAACTTCGGAACCAAGCTCTGGAATGCCACCCGTTTCGCAGAGATGAACGGCGTTGCACGTGATCCCGATTTCCGTCCCGGCGACGCCAAGCTTCAAATCAACCGTTGGATACTTACAGAACTGACAAAGGCAGCACGAGAGATCACCGAAGGGATAGAGGCGTTCCGCTTCAATGAGGCCGCCAGCGTGAGCTACCGCTTCGTGTGGAATCTGTTCTGCGACTGGTATCTTGAATTGTTGAAGCCTGTATTCAGCGGCGACGACGCGGATGCAAAGTCCGAAGCCCAGGCCTGTGCAGCATATGTTCTGGACGAAATCTACAAGCTCCTGCATCCGCTCATGCCGTTCATGACGGAGGAATTGTGGACAAGGACGGCTGGTGAGGCCGGACGTGAAAGACTGTTGTGTCACGCAAATTGGCCAGATCTGGAATTTGCAGACACCGAGGCTGCCCAGGAGATCAATTGGCTGGTTGATCTGGTCTCGGGTCTGAGATCGGTTCGAGCCGAGATGAACGTTCCGCCATCAGCACAGTCTCTATTGATTGTTGTGGGTGCAAATCGCGAGACTTGCGATCGTTTGCTTCGGCATGATCCCGCAATCAAACGGCTGGCACGGATCACAGATATCGTGCTCGAACCTGAAGCACCCAAAGGATCAGCACAATTTGTAATTGGCGAGGCAACGGCTTGTTTGCCGTTGGGTGACCTCATCGACATCGATGCTGAAAAGGCACGCTTGGCCAAATCGGCTGCGAAAATTGACGGCGACATCGAGAAAATCTCCAAAAAACTCGCCAACGAAAAGTTCGTCGCCAATGCACGGCCGGAGATCGTCGCCGGCGAACGTGAAAAACTGGCCACACTTGAAGAGCAATCCGAAAAACTCGCGGCAGCATTGACGCGGTTAAGTGAATCCGGCTGACGACCAACAGCAAACCGGCCATGGCGTTAACGGTGCGGAATATAGGCGATTGCAAGCATTGGCTGCCGCGGCTAAGTTTCGGCCACGATCCTTCTGACACGGAAGGGATTGCGCGAATCCGCTTACGCGGGATCCATTGGGACAAAACAGGGAGTTACAAATGAAAAAGACCATCATTGCTGCATTGACTGCGACCATGCTGTCATCTGCGGCCTATGCACAGGACGCCGTGAAGGTTGGTATCTTGCTCGGCTTTACCGGGCCTATTGAGTCGTTGACGCCGCCGATGGCGGCATCTGCCGAACTCGCGCTCAAGGAAGCCTCAGATAGCGGTGCTTTCCTTGGTGGCAAGACCATTGAGGCGGTTCGCGGTGACAGCACATGCGTAGATGCAGCTGGCGCAACAGCTGCAGCCGAGCGTCTTGTGACGTCGGACAACGTAACTGCGATCATGGGTGCGGATTGCTCAGGCGTGACAATCGCTGTTACCAACAACGTCGCTGTTCCCAACAATCTGGTGATGGTTTCGCCATCTGCCACTTCACCGGCACTGACCACAATTGACGACAAAGGCAACTTCTTCCGCGTCGTCCCGTCCGATGCACGCCAGGGGCAGGTTCTCTCGGAAATCATCAAGGGGCAGGGCATCGACCAAGTTGCGGTTACCTACACCAACAACGACTATGGCAAGGGCCTGGCAGAATCCTTCGGCGATGCTTATTCGTCAGCCGGTGGCAAAGTGTTGATCTCAGCCGCACATGAAGACGGCAAGGCCGATTACTCAGCCGAGGTTGCCGCTCTTGCTGCTTCGGGCGCAAATACACTGGTTGTCTTCGGTTATGTTGACCAGGGTGGCAAGGGAATCGTTCAGACGTCACTTGATACCGGCGCGTTCGATAGCTTCTTCGGTTCCGACGGTATGGTCGGTAACTCTCTGATTGAAGCACTTGGTGATGGCGTCGAAGGTATGACCACGACAATTCCGGGCGGCGAGTCCGAAGGGGCGACTATCTTCCAGAAGCTCGCTACCGACGCCGGTGCGCAGGCGACCGGACCGTTTATTGCGGAAGCTTATGACGCCGCAGCGATTATCGCTTTGTCGATGCAGGCGGTAGGTTCTGCCGACCGCGCTGCCTTGAAATCCAAGATCATGGATGTCGTCAATGCACCGGGTGAGAAAATTCTCCCGGGTGAGATCGCCAAAGGTCTGAAGATTCTCGCCGATGGCGGCGACATCGATTACGTTGGCGCTACCAATGTTGAATTCAACGACGTTGGTGAAACCGACGGTTCCTACAAGGAACAAATGATCAAGGGTGGAAAATACGAACTGGTCAAGATTCACTGATCCTGATCTGACCTTCTGGAATTAAAGACCGGCCGTTCTTCTGAGCGGCCGGTTTTTTTATGGCGCAATTACCGGGTTATCGCGACATTTCTGGTTGCAGTTTCCAAATGAAACCCGCTCGGATGGAACGCGAATCCTTTTGCGTGTCGACGCGACTGCAATTGTGACCATTTCGCAACACTTTTTGAAGAAGCTTTACGCTATAGCTGGACAGCGGAAAATTGCCCATTTCCCGCCACAAACCCAGCGCACGCGGTTAGTATTCGTACGCTGGTGCATATAGTCGATACATTTTGCCGCTAATCCGGTTTCAGGAATAAACATGGACGCCAAAACATTTTCAAAAGACAGGTTGCCGAGCCGCTACGTCACCCAGGGGCCGACGCGCGCACCACATCGTTCCTACCTCTATGCAATGGGTCTTTCGGCTGACGAAATTAACCAGCCACTGGTAGGCGTTGCCAGCTGCTGGAACGAGGCTGCCCCGTGTAATATTTCGCTAATGCGTCAGGCGCAGGTCGTGAAGAAGGGCGTAGCTGCTGCAAACGGCACACCGCGCGAGTTCTGCACCATTACCGTCACCGATGGAATCGCCATGGGTCACCAGGGTATGAAATCTTCGCTGGTGAGCCGTGATGTTATCGCTGACTCGGTTGAATTGACAATGCGCGGCCATTGCTACGACGCATTGGTCGGCTTGGCTGGTTGCGATAAATCTCTTCCGGGCATGATGATGGCGATGGTCCGCCTGAATGTGCCGTCAGTATTCATTTATGGCGGGTCGATCCTTCCCGGCAGCTATCGCGGCCGGCAGATCACGGTTCAAGATGTCTTTGAAGCCGTGGGGCAGCACTCGGTCGGATCGATCTCTGATGAGGATCTGACCGAAATCGAACAGGCAGCGTGTCCATCTGCAGGTTCATGCGGGGCACAGTTCACCGCCAACACCATGGCGACGGTCGCTGAAGCAATCGGACTGGCGCTTCCATATTCCTGCGGTGCACCGGCACCCTATGAAATGCGGGACAGGTTTAACTTCGCTTCCGGCGAAAAGGTGATGGAACTGATTGCAAAGAATATCCGCCCGCGCGACATCGTAACCCGCAAGGCACTGGAGAATGCCGCGGCAGTGATTGCCGCTTCTGGCGGTTCGACGAATGGCGCGCTGCATCTTCCTGCAATTGCACATGAGTGCGGCATTGAGTTTGACTTGTTCGATGTCGCCGAAATCTTCAAGAAGACACCCTACATTGCCGATCTGAAGCCGGGCGGAAAATACGTAGCCAAAGACATGTTTGAGGCAGGTGGTATTCCGCTTTTGATGAAGACCCTGCTGGATCACGGTTTCCTTCATGGCGACTGCATTACTGTGACCGGGCGGACCGTGGCTGAAAACATGGAGAAGGTCGCATGGAACCCAGAGCAGGACGTTGTCCGAGCGGCGAATGATCCGATTACGGTGACGGGTGGCGTGGTCGGCCTGAAGGGTAACCTTGCCTCCGAGGGCGCTATCGTCAAAGTCGCGGGCATGTCGAAGCTGAAGTTCTCAGGACCTGCGCATTGTTTCGATTCTGAAGAAGAATGTTTCGAGGCAGTCAGCTCGCGTCAATACAAGGAAGGCGAGGTCCTGGTCATCCGCTACGAGGGACCGAAGGGCGGACCCGGCATGCGCGAAATGCTGTCGACAACCGCGGCAATTTACGGTCAGGGCATGGGTGACAAGGTTGCCTTGATTACAGACGGCCGGTTCTCCGGCGCCACACGCGGCTTCTGTATTGGCCACGTTGGACCGGAAGCTGCAGTTGGCGGTCCCATTGGTCTTCTGAGAGACGGCGATATCATCACCATTGACGCGGTAGAGGGTACGTTGGACGTTGATTTGAGTGAAGAAGAACTCGAAGCACGTCGCAAAGACTGGAAACCGCGCGAGACCGATTATCAGTCCGGCGTGATTTGGAAATATGCCCAGACCGTCGGTCCGGCACGTAACGGAGCAGTCACCCATCCTGGCGGCGCAAAAGAAACACACTGTTACGCGGATATTTGAGTTGAACAGAACCGTCTCCATAGCAGCAGCTGCTGCGGTTTTGCTGTCCGGTCTATCCGCTCAGGCGCAGACATTTAACCGCGAAAATGCTGAGACGAGGAATGACAGCCCCTGGGCAGTGTTTCGCTTTGGTTTCTCTGCCTACAAAAAGGGTAAGAAACGGGAAGCCGTCGAGGCATATCGCTACGCTTCGGAGCAGGGCCAGCTCGGAGCGACCTGGAAGCTTGGCCGCATGTATGCGGAAGGTGACGGGGTTGAGCGCAACGATCTGGAAGCATTCAAGTTTTTCCTCGACATTGCGAGGCGGGACGTTGAGCCGGGAAGTCCCGATGCACCATATTTTTCTGATGCTCTGGTTGCGATCGCCGGATATTTAAAAAATGGAATTCCGGGTACGACAGTGCAAGCCAATCCGGTAGCCTCGCGCGATTATTACATGCGCGCAGCTGCGAGCTACCGCAATCCGATGGCGCAATATGAAATGGGCAGGATGTTTCTCGTCGGCGACGGTGTCGGCCGCAATGTCAAACAGGCCGGACGCTGGTTGCAGTTGGCAACCGAAAAAGGCCATGCCGGTGCGCAGGCGCTGCTGGGCGATCTTCTTTACAAAAGCGGCAAGGCAGTTCAGGGACTGGCCCATTTGACGGCTGCACTTGAACGCGCCTCATCCGTCGACAAGCTCTGGATCAGGGGCATACAGGAAGAGGCATTTTCGCTTGCCAACGAAAGCGACCGGCGCACAGCCATGGCTTTGTCCCAAAGCATCCTCGAAAACTCTGATCGCTGATCAAAGAGCATGCTGCTAAGCCCCAGCGTCAACTGCCTTGCGTAACCGTACGCCGGTAATTTTGTAACCCCCATCATCCTGCAGTTGCAAAGTGTAGATCGCTTCATACCGAATGCCGTCAGGACCGGTGGTAAAGACCTGTTGCATGATCTGGCGATCGTCGATTTCCGCAGACTTGCCAAAGACGTAGGTCCGTGGTTTCCAGACCGGCTGATAGCCGCGCCGCACCATATCCATGAAGCGATCTACCGACGGGAACATTTGTTTGATCGATGGTGCCGCATGGGAATAGGCAGCAGCATTGTTGTCCGCCAAGAACGCCTTGATCTGTCGATCGATAACATCCTTGGCCGCCTTGATTTCCGCTTCCCCGGCCATTGATGTTGGAATGTAGGTGAAGAGCACGACAACAACGGCGGCAAGAATCGACGTCAGCGATTTGATCATCATCTGAAAATCCTCCCACGCAGAGCATACGCCCATATCGCCGGAATGGATCACAAAATTCGGTATCAGCGTTTCAGCGGGAGAGCTTGGTCGTTAGATCGTCAAGCATTTCCAGCAGGAGCCTGACCTTGTCCTCTCCGTAACGCTGCTCAAGATCGGCGTAGATTTCACGGCTCTCTGGAGCAACTTCACGAATAAGATCTTCCCCACCTTTGGATATTTGAACCAGGACCCGGCGCCCGTCGCCACGATCGCGGATAACGGAGATCATCTGACGCTCGCTCAGCATCTTCAGTATCCGCGTTAGACTGGGTGGTAGAATCGACGCCCTGAAAGCAAGGTTACTGGCATCAAGCGGTTTTCCAATCTCGCTCAACACACGCAAGACCCGCCATTGCTGTTCGGTGATGCCATGACGGGCGAGCACCGGCCGGAAACCTGCCATCACCGCCTCACGTGCCCTCAACAGTGCAATCGGCAGCGACTTCCTCGTGTCGGGAGGGATATCAGCGTGATGATTTGTGCCGTTCGTTGACTTCAATCTGCTTCTGCCTCGACCGGATTGGACAATTTGCCGACACCTTCGACTTCAACCTCGACTACATCTCCCGGTCTCAGCCACTTGGGTGGATCGAATCGCGCTCCTGCCCCGGTTGGTGTTCCCGTCGCTATCATATCGCCCGGAACAAGTTTGGTGAATGTTGAGATATATTCGACAATTTTAACAAACGGAAATGCCATCGATGCAGTTGTATCCTGCTGACGGCGCTCACCATTGACCTTGGTCAATATTTGCAGGTTTTCGACATCCAGTTTGGAGAGGTCGGTTTCGATCCAGGGACCGAAACTGCCTGAGCACTGAAAGTTTTTTCCCTGGGTCACATTGAATTTCCCGTGCCGGATCCAGTCCCGAACCGAACCTTCGTTCATAATCGTCAAACCGGCGACATGGTTCATTGCCTGTCTCGGTGCGATACGACGCCCCGCCTTTCCAATGACCAGCACGATTTCGCCTTCATAGTCGAGTTGCTCTGACTCCAGCGGAATGATCAACGGTTTTCCGGGTGGAGAAAAGGAACTGGCTCCCCGCATAAAAAGCGAAGGATAGCGCGGAGCTCCCGAACCATCCTTATATTCTTCATTGCGGTTCATGTAGTTGACGCCCACACAGAAAACCCGGTTCGGGTCGGGCAGGGGTAACCCAAGTTCAATTTCGCTGAGCGCCTTGTCGGTCCGCCCGGTTGCCAGGGCCAAAGCACGCGAAACTTCATCCTGTTCGAGGATTGATCGCACCGACGTCCAACCACCGCGCATGGTCAGGTCATAAACACCGCTGCCGCTTACCGCACCGACACGGCCATTATCGAATGTGCAAAGACGCATCAGATGAGCCCGGTTTTCGCAAGCACCCCATCAAGCCGCTTTTCCAATTCCGAGGTTGCCGGCATCAGGGGTAGCCGATGTTCATTTTCCGGCATGATACCGAGCCGTTTCATCATGTATTTCATTGGAATCGGATTGATATCATAAAAAACCGCCTTGTTTATCTCAAACAGCTGCCTGTGCAGCAGACGCGCTCCGGCAAGGTCGTTGTCCCAGACCGCCTGGCACATGTCAGCCAAGGGTTTCGGACGCAAATTGCCGACAGCATTCATCAAGCCGCAGGCGCCTACGGCCATCATCGGAAAGGACAATTCCTCAAGACCGACAAAGACGCGCAAATTTTCATCGATTTCCTCGAAAAGCTCAGACACATACCCCAAGTCTAGTGAGGCGTGTTTCATGCCGACAAAGGTGGGGCAGGCATCATCGATCTGGCGCGCTGTATCGATCTTGACGTCTACGGCCGCCCGGCCGGGGATGTGATAGATCATCCACGGTTTGTCATGGATTTCATTCAGACGCCGATAATATTCTACAATGCCGCGTTGCGGTGGACGCGAATAGTAGGGCGTGACGATCAAAAGGGCATCGACACCGGGTTTCGATGCAGCATGACGCGTTAAAGCATCCGTCTCAGCATAACTTTGCGATCCTGTCGCGACGACCACAGTGAGGTCATCCGCTGCAGCTTCGACGGCGACATCAACAATCCGATTTCGCTCCTCCACTGTAAGCGACGATGGTTCAGAAGTGGTCCCGTTGACGAGAACGCCGTGAGAACCCTCGTTGGCTTGAAACTCCACAAGGCCGGCATACGCATCATAGTCAACCTCGCCATTCTTGAATGGTGTAACCAAAGGCGGAATCGACCCTTTGAGAAAATCCTTGTCGAGCGAGAGCATGTTTACCTCCGTACTGCCGCGTGGAGCAGGATTGACAATCAGCAATTATTGATTAACATGTTAACAAGATTGATGCAATCATCGAGTAGATATTCAAGTGCCGCACCTGACGATCGAATACAGCCGCAATCTCGACAGCAAAATGTCGATGGACGGGTTTTGCACATCAATGTTGGAAGCTGCGCTTGCGACCGGGCTTTTTGAAGTCGGAGCGGTGAGGGTACGTGCCCATGCCTGCGATAGCTACGCCATTTCGGACGAGCATCCTGATAATGCTTTTGTCGACATGTCTTTGCGCATCGGAACGGGGAGGGATCATACGACGAAAAAACAGGCAGGCGACGCCATCTTCGAGGCCGCAAGCAAATACCTTTCTGAATTGTTCGAAACTCCACATTTCGCGTTATCATTTGAAATTCGCGAAATCGACAAGGAACTGAGCTGGCGAAAAAACGCCATCCATCCGCGGTTGCGGGACCAATAACGGGGATTATCGATGACCGCATTGGACGAAAATATTGCCAAGGCCGAAGCCTACCTGAAGCGCTTCCGGGGCGAGGGCGTGTTGAATCAAATCAACGGAGAGGCAGTTCCAGCAGGCTCGGGCGAGACGTTTGAGAGTATTTCGCCGATCGACCTGAAACCATTGGCAAAAGTTGCAAAAGGCGATGCGCAGGACGTCGACAAGGCGGCCAAAGCTGCAAGAGAAGCGTTCGCCGCCTGGCGCGATATCAGCGGTACGGAACGAAAGAAGACCCTCCATGCGATCGCCGATGCGATCGTTTCACGCGCCGAAGAAATCGCGTTCGTTGAATGCATGGACACAGGACAGTCATTGCGCTTCATGTCGAAAGCGGCCTTGCGGGGAGCAGAGAATTTCCGTTTCTTTGCCGACAGGGCGCCCGACGCGCGAGACGGTAAGACGCTGAAAACGACCGGTCAGGTCAATATGACAACGCGGCTACCAATAGGACCGGTTGGCATTATCACCCCTTGGAACACGCCGTTCATGCTTTCCACGTGGAAGATCGCACCGGCATTGGCCGCCGGATGCACCGTTGTTCACAAGCCGGCGGAGTTCTCTCCACTCACTGCACGTTTGCTGGTCGAGATTGCCGAGGAAGCGGGTCTGCCCAAGGGCGTTTGGAACCTTGTCAACGGATTTGGCGAAGATGCCGGCAAAGCATTGACCGAGCATCCTGATATCAAGGCACTCGGCTTCGTTGGCGAGAGCCAGACCGGTTCAATGATCATGAAACAGGGGGCGGATACGCTCAAACGCGCGCATTTCGAACTGGGCGGCAAGAACCCGGTGATCGTATTTGCCGACGCGGATCTGGAGCGCGCTGCGGATGCGGCCGTATTCATGATCTACTCGCTGAACGGTGAACGGTGCACCTCATCTTCGCGGCTGCTTGTCGACGAATCGATCCACGACGCATTCATCGCCAAAGTCGCAGAGAAGGCCAAGCGTATCAAGGTCGGCCACCCACTCGATCCCCAAACGGTTGTCGGTCCGCTGATCCACCCGGTTCATGAGAAAAAGGTATTGTCCTATTTCGATTTGGCAAAGGCTGAAGGTGCGACCATCGCTGCCGGCGGTCAAAAAGCCGATGGTCCTGGTGGTGGCTGTTATGTCGAACCAACGCTTTTTACCGGCGCCAACAATCAAATGCGCATCGCGCGTGAGGAGATTTTCGGACCGGTTCTGACGGCAATACCATTCAAGGACGAGGCTGAAGCGCTGGAAATTGCCAATGACACGGAATACGGTCTGACCGGCTATCTGTGGACCTCTGATATCACCCGCGCTTTCCGCTTTACCGAACGCCTCGAGGCCGGAATGATCTGGGTGAACTCGGAAAATACACGCCATTTGCCAACGCCATTTGGTGGCACAAAAAGCTCAGGAATTGGGCGTGACGGCGGCGATTGGTCATTCGATTTCTATATGGAAACCAAGAATATAGCATTTGCGACAACTGCCCATAATATTCCAAAACTGGGCGGATGAGCCGGGGCAAACCGGCCGGTGACTGAGGGAAGACAAACTGAAATTCGGTCCACCGGAGTAACAGATCATGGGAAAAATTGTGCAGGCAGCCAAGGTTACGCATGTTCCAACAATGCTGCTTTCAGAGCAACCGGGCAGATTGCATGGCAAGCGGCAACAGGCCATTGACGGTCACAAGGAAATCGGTCGGCGCGCCAGAGCAGCAGGAGCCGACACAGTTGTTGTGCTTGACACTCACTGGCAGGTGAACGCCGGCTATCACATCAATTCCAATTCCCGCTTCGAGGGCGTTTTTACCAGCCACGAATTTCCTCAGTTCATCCAGAACATGGCCTATGGCTATGACGGCAACCCAGCGCTCGGTGATGCCATTGCCGAGAAAGCGACCGCCAAGGGCGTCTTCACGCTTTCTCATCAGATTGACACACTCGATCTCGAATACGGGACATTGGTGCCGATGCGCTACATGAATTCGGAAGCCGATCTGAAAGTGGTTTCCGTGGCCGCCTGGTGCACGGTGCATTCCATCGAATCTTCGCGCAAACTTGGTGAAGCGATTGGCGAGGCTATCAGAGACAGCGATGCCAATGTCTTGTTACTTGCGTCCGGATCCCTATCCCACAAAATCTGGGACAATGATCTTTATGAGGCCAACGATGGCACTTTCACCATATCCAGTGAGTTCAACCGTCAGGTCGATCTGCGTGTGCTGGAGCTTTGGCAAAGCGGAGAAATCGCAACATTTCTGAAAATGCTGCCCGAATACGCGCTCTACTGTTCCGGCGAAGGCAGCATGCATGACACCGCGATGCTGTTTGGCGCGCTCGGCTGGGACAGCTATGACGGCGCAGGTGAACTGATCGGCGAATATTTTCCAAGTTCCGGAACCGGTCAGGCCAACGTGGTCTTCCCGGTTCACTGACCAAAACAACCTCTCTCGAGGAGATCTCATGCCTGTACCCGACCCCAACCTCTACCCGCCCTTTCATATTGTTCGCTTGAGCCATGTCGAGTTTGTCGTGACTGATCTGGCGGCAAGCAAGGCGTTTTATGCCGACACTCTGGGTCTGCAGGTTACCCACGAAGACAGCAACCGCATATATCTCAGAGCCATGGAAGAGCGCGGCCATCACTGCATCGTGCTGATCAAAGGCGATACCCCCGTTGTCAATGTTCTGGGTTTCAAGGTCTATTCTGAAAATGATCTCGACCAGGCCAAAGACTGGCTGGAGGGCAGGGGGCTGCCTTGCCAATGGGTTGAGCGGGCGTTTCAGGGCCGGACACTGCTGTCGCGCGATCCGCAAGGTATTCCGTTGGAGTTCTATTTCCAGATGGATCGGCTCGGAACCGATCCATCAGCAGTACAAGCTTTATCGAGGTGTGAAGCCGCTCAGGATCGACCACTTCAACTGCTTCTCAACCCATGTCGACAATGCCGTCTCGTTCTACAACGATATCGGTTTCAGGGTGACCGAATATACCGAAGACGCTGAGACCGGCAGGCTATGGGCCGCCTGGATCCACCGCAAGGGCGGCGTGCACGATATGGCGTTCACCAATGGCCGCGGCCCGCGCTTGCACCATGTCGCTTTCTGGGTTCCGACGCCGCTCAACATCATTGAACTGCTCGATTTGATGTCGACGACCGGGTATCTGGACAATATCGAGCGCGGCCCTGGCCGGCACGGCATTTCCAATGCTTTTTTCCTTTACATTCGCGATCCAGACGGCAACCGCATTGAAATTTACTGTTCCGACTATCAGACCATTGATCCCGACCATGAGCCGATAAAGTGGGACTTGAAAGATCCACAGCGCCAGACGTTGTGGGGCGCGCCGGCGCCAAGAAGCTGGTTTGAGGAAGGATCGGTTTTCGATGGCGTCGAGGTCACCGAACCCGACCTGAAAGCTCAACCCATCGTGGCGCCGTGAGGGTACATTGGACAACGAAGATTTTAGAAAATGGTCACACCGGGCAGCTGATTGGGGTGCCGACTACAGGGCATCGCTTCCCGAAAAACCGGTTCGCGCGCAAACTTCACCAGGTGACATTGCCAAACTGATCGGCGATACGCCGCCCGAGAACGGCGAAGAATTCGAAGCAATATTTGCCGATTTCGACCGGATCATCCCGCCCGGTATGACCCATTGGAACCACCCGCGGTTTTTCGCCTATTTTCCATCCAATGCCGCGCCTGAATCGGTCATCGCGGAATACCTTTCCTCCGCAATGGCTGCACAATGCATGTTGTGGCAGACGTCTCCGGCGGCGACCGAACTCGAAACGAAGATGATGGATTGGTTGCGGCAGGCCACCGGGTTGCCGGCGGGGTTTGACGGTGTGATCCAGGATTCAGCGTCTTCGGCGACTTTGTGTGCCGTGCTGACCATGCGGGAAAAGGCGCTCAATTGGAGCGGAAACACCAAAGGGCTCCCAACCCAGAAACCGCTTCGCATTTACGCGTCAGATCAGGTCCATACATCTGTAGACCGTGCAATATGGGTGTCAGGCATTGGTCAGGAAAACCTGGTCCGCATCCCGACATCAGGTGCGCTGCGTTCGATGGACATAGATGCACTCGATGTCGGCGATCAGGGCTGATCTTGAAGCGGGCTATATTCCAGCTGGCATTATTGCCTGCACTGGTGGAACCAGCACCGGGTCAAGCGACAATATAGCCGCGGTGTGCGAGGTCGCGGGAAATCACAATCTCTACGTTCACGTCGATGCGGCTTGGGCAGGTTCGGCGATGATCTGCCCTGAATTTCGCGAACTCTGGGCGGGTGTCGAACAGGCAGATTCGGTTGTCTTCAATCCGCACAAATGGCTCGGGGTACAATTCGACTGTTCAGCCCATTTCGTTCGCAATGCAGACGATCTCGTACGCACGCTTGCAATCCAGCCTGAATATTTGAAAACGCACGGGCATGACGGGCTCATCAATTACTCCGAGTGGTCAGTGCCGCTCGGCAGGCGTTTCAGGGCGCTCAAAATCTGGTTCCTGCTACGCGCGCATGGTTTGGAGAACTTGCGCGGCATGATCCGCAATCACATTTCCTGGTCGAGGAAGCTTGCAGATCGCATCACTGCAACAGACGGATTTCGCATAGTAACCGACCCGGTTTTGTCCTTGTTCAGCTTTCGCCATGAGCCGGAAGGGATTGATAATCTGGATTCGCACAATCTGGCGCTGATCAATGCGATCAATGACGACGGGCGGATTTATCTGACCCAAACCAAGGTCGACGGTCAGACGGTCATCCGTTTTCAGGCTGGGGCCTTCAGCGCCCGGCAGGAAGATGTTGATTTCGCCTACGAAGTGATCGTCGAGATGGCGAGAAAAGTAAACTGCTAACCCGTTCTCACAGGAAGCGAGAATCCCTCCTTCACGGTCTCCAGAACAATCGCTGTTTTGACATGCTGCACGGATTCGTGCGGCAAAAGCACATCATTGACGAATTCAGATAGCGCCTTCAGGTCTGGCGTGACGACCTTGACGATGTAATCCATTTCGCCGGTCAGGGCGTGCGCTTCCATCACTTCCGGAAGATTTTGGATAAGTTTGGCAAATTTCTGCGCATTGTCACGGTTGTGAGTCGCCAAGGTCACCGTGATGACGTTGATAAATCCAAAGCCGAGCTTTTCGCGGTTTAATATCGCCTGGTACCCCTCAATGTAGCCATCGTGCTCCAATTGCGAGCGGCGCCGGGAGCATTGCGAAGGCGAAAGATTGACGCGTTCGGATAGTTCCGCGTTTGTCAGCCGGCCGTCGGACTGAAGCGCAGCCAGAATTTTCCGGTCAAATGTATCAATGCTCATATCTTCTGCCTTTCAGCTAAGATGCGCACAACATATGCGCAAATACTCCAAATAGAGCGCAGATTGCAAACAATTTGCACGTTTGATGAGCGATAATGGTGAACAACACTAATCGAGGGAGTTTCACCATGGGACCGTTTCCCCACAATGCACCGGCAGCCGTGATTTCCGAGCAGAACCCTGCGGGAACCGACGGCTTTGAATTCGTCGAATTTGCACATCCAGAGCCGGAAGAGCTGGAAATCCTGTTCACCAAGATGGGTTACGTGCCGGTTGCAAAACACAGAACAAAAAACGTCACTGTCTGGCGGCAGGGCGATGTCAACTACATCCTGAATGCCGAGAAAGGTTCATTTGCCAGCCGTTTTGTCGACGAGCACGGTCCGTGCGCACCATCGATGGCCTGGCGGGTGGTAGACGCCCAGAAGGCATATGAGCATGCGGTATCCAAGGGTGCTGAACCTTACAAGGGCAATGACAAGACGCTGGATGCACCGGCGATTGTCGGCATAGGCGGCTCGCTGCTCTACTTCATCGACCAGTACGACGAAAAGGGCTCAGCCTACGATGCCGAGTTTGACTGGCTTGGCGACCGGGATCCGAAGCCGGAAGGAGTCGGTTTCTATTACCTCGATCATCTGACCCACAATGTTTTTCGCGGCAATATGGATAAGTGGTGGGCGTTCTACCGCGAACTATTCAATTTTCACCAAATCCACTTCTTCGACATCGAAGGCAAGCTGACCGGGCTTGTCAGCCGCGCGATCACGTCACCATGCGGTAAAATCCGCATTCCGCTGAATGAATCAACGGACGACAAAAGCCAGATTGAATCCTACCTGCGCAAGTACAAAGGCGAGGGTATTCAACACATCGCTGTCGGTACGGACCACATTTATGATGCTACCGACCGGCTCGCTGACAACGGTTTGAAATTCATGCCTGGCCCACCGAAGACCTACTACGACATGTCGGTTGAACGGGTCCATGACCATGATGAGCCGTTGGACCGCATGGCCGAACACGGTATCCTGATTGACGGCGAAGGTGTTGTCGGTGGCGGCGAGACAAAGATCCTGCTGCAGATATTCTCAAAGACCGTGATCGGGCCGATATTCTTCGAGTTCATCCAGAGGAAGGGCGACAACGGCTTCGGAGAAGGCAATTTCCGCGCCCTGTTCGAATCCATAGAACGCGAGCAGATCGAGACGGGTGAAATCTCGCTCGATGCGGCCGAATAGTCAGACTGTTCGGTAAAACCTATCGCCCGCGACAAAGCCATCAAGGCCCGTGTCGCGGGCATATTTTGTCAGATCGCTGAGCCGGTTGATAAATCCCTTGCCGCTGAAATTGAGTGACGTATTGCACAATACGCCATAACCGGTCCTTGCTTTGAACGCCGACAAAAGCGCGTACATCGCAGAATTCTGCTCTTGCGTTACCGTTTGGGCGCGAGCCGAGCCGTCGACATGGGTGACCGCTTTCAATGCATCCGTCTTCACTTTTTGAAAATACAGCATGTGCGGACTTGGGCCATGGTGCTCGAACAACCGATCAAGCTCCTCTTCCATCAAAATTGGTGCGATTGGGCGAAATCCTTCGCGCTTCTTGATCGCATTCAACCTGGAGTGGGTTTCGGTCGTGAATGGCGCGGCGATGAGCGAACGGTTGCCAAGCGCCCGCGGGCCGATTTCGTACTTACCCTGGACCCAGGCAATCACTGCGCCATTGGCAAGCCGGTTTGCGATGTCATCGGTTGTCATCGGAACAGCTTCAAAACCGGACAGGTCCGCATCATCGAAGACAAATTCCTCGCCCGCGTAGACCGACCACTCAAGCTTCGCTCTACCGGTGTGATGATGCATGGCGTCAACCGCGGTACCGATGGCTGAGCCGGAATCATTGGCGCATGGCTGCACAAATGTATCGGTAAACAATCCGGATCCACGCCACATGGAATTCCAGTCGCAATTGAGCCCGCAGCCGCCTGATATGAGCAGAGGTAGCCGATCGGTGAGATTTTGTTCCGCATATTGCCGAAATCGTTCAAATATCTCGGTTTGAAAACGGCGCGCCAGATTGCGGAATTCCTGGCTTTCAAGACCGATATTGAAGAACGGCGTATCGGTGAAATCCGCCTTTCTCAGTGGTGCCTTTTCCGCATCCCAATCGATCAACCGGTCAATCAAAACCCGCTCTTCAGAGTTTTCGGGTTTGTCTTCGCCAAAACCTGCAATCGCCATCAGTTTGCCTGCGTCCTCGCGGCGCGATTTTCGCGCATCGGCCGGATAGGCTGGATCGGCAAGGCCGTAAAGGAAACCGTATTTGTGACCGGGGCCGGTCATTGGCGTACCGAGGTGTTTGACCTTCAGGTTTTCATCAACGTGATAAAAAGCACCGATGACGCCTTCCCACACCAGCGCGTAACATGGTTCGCCCTGAGACCATGGTGACATGGCGTAGCTTCCAACGATGTGCGAACGCTCATGAGAAGAGGAAAAATGCCGAACTGCATTGCCGGCGATCTGAGATGCAACATCGGTGTTGCCGATTGCGTCGGCGCCAAAATATCCCGAACCGATCGGGTCAGCCATGGGTCGGAAGGATTTCATCCATCCGGAAGTCGCAATAACGTCGATAGGCCCGCCTGCTTTCGCCAAACCGTGAAACAGGAGTTCGTTTGTGACCGGTGCATATCTGGGTCCGCTATCCTTTTCAGCCTCTATCGAAAAGACCAGCCGCCCGTCGTCGATCAACGCCACATGGCCATCGTGGCCCGGTTTGTAGGCAAAAACTCTCATAAGATTTCAGGTCCGGAACCCGTTAGCCGGACACTACCCGCAGTTCGGGCCGGTCAAGCTCAGATGCATCAAACGAGGCTTCGGCGACAGAGCGCCCGACGCTGATATATTTGAAGCCATGCTTTGCTGGCTCCTTGCGCCGGTGAACATTACGCAGATCGATCATCAGCGGCTCGGAAACTGCTGTGCGCAACCGGTCCAGATCCAACGCACGCAGCACATTCCACTCGGTCGCAATGACAACGGCATCCGAGTTCTCCGCCGCTTCGTATGGGTCACTGCACCAGACGACCTTTTGCAGTGCCGGTTCGCCGTCGCGCTTTGCCTGCGGATCAAACACACGGACATGCACACCTGCATCAGTCAGGGTCTCGATAATACTCAGCGCTGGCGCTTCTCTGACATCATCCGTATCCGGTTTGAAAGCAACTCCCAACAAGGAGACTGTCTTCCCGGCGGGTTCGCTGCCAAGTGAATCCAATATGCGTTTTGCCATCTGCAATTTGCGTTTCTCATTCACATCGATGGCTGTTTCAACGAGCCGCTGCGGAGCACCGGCTTCCTTGGCAAACGCCGTCAATGCCCGGCTATCCTTGGGAAAACATGATCCGCCAAATCCTGGGCCAGCGCGCAAAAACCGGTCGCCGATTCTCTCGTCCAAGCCCATGATATCAGCAACTTCCATGACATTTGCGCCAGTCTTCTCGCACAGATCAGCAATTTCATTGATGAAGGTAACTTTCAGGGCAAGAAATGCGTTGGACGCATATTTTGCAAGCTCAGCGTCTTCCAGCGACGTCAGCCGGAACGGCGTGCTCTGCAGTTTGAGCGGCCGGTAGATCTGTTCGGCCACTTCGCGGCCGCGTTCATCATGAGCACCGATCACGACCCGGTCAGGCTTCATGAAATCATCGACTGCGGACCCCTCGCGGAGGAATTCGGGATTGCTGACCACCGAAAAGTCGAGATCAGGGCGCAAAGCCACTATCTTTTCGCGGACCCTGGATGCAGTACCGGCTACCGCCGTGCATTTGACAATGACGACAGCACCCTGTTTCAGGTGCGGCGCGACATCTTCAACAGCACCAAACAGGTAACTTAGATCGATTTCGTCACCACCTTCTTTCGAAGGCGTTCCGACCGCAATAAAAACGACATCCGCATCCGATGCAGCAGAAGCAATATCTGTCGTAAATTGAAGACGTTGCGCCGAAGAGTTCGTGCGTAACATTTGCTCCACACTTGGCTCATAGATTGGACAAATGTTATTGCGCAGATCAGCTATTTTGCTCTCGTCGCGATCGACGCAGGTTACGTCAAAACCGAATTCCGAAATGCAAACGCCGGTTACGAGACCGACATAGCCGGTTCCAATTATTGTAATCTTCACTGGTCTGGATACCCTTGTTTCCGATCCCGCCGAAACCTAACCACAGCAAACCCGGCCTGGCCAAACATTTTTCAGCTTTTAAATCCTCAGATAGGCATAGGTGGACACCTTGCCAATAGGCCACCGAACCCTTACCCGGTCTAATTCGTCGAAAGTATGACTGACATCAATTGGCGGTGAACAGGTGAGCGAACAGCATAAAGTGAGAATCCTGGTGACCGGTGCAGCCGGGTTCGTTGGCTATCACACCGTCTCACGTTTACTGGAGCAAGGCGCTGACGTTGTCGGCGTCGATAGCTTGAATGACTACTACAGTCCTGAACTGAAGCGCGCGAGGTTGGCACTGCTCAACAACAACGATAGGTTTTCATTCATAAAACTTGACCTTGCCGACAGATCTGGAACCGAAGCCGTTTTTCGTGACGCCAAACCGGCGAAAGTTCTCCATTTGGCCGCGCAACCCGGCGTTCGTTATTCAATCGATCATCCTCATGCGTATAATGACGCCAATTCGACAGCATTTTTGAATGTGCTGGAGGGCTGTAGACACTCCAATATCGATCATCTGGTTTTTGCCAGCTCGAGTTCGGTATACGGAAATAGCCCGGCCACTCCGTATCGCGTCGGAGATCCCGTCGACCGGCCGATAAGCCTGTATGCTGCGACCAAGCGGGCCAACGAACTTGTCGCACACGCCTATTGCCACCTTTACGGATTTCCGGTCACCGGATTGCGCTATTTTACGGTCTACGGGCCATGGGGCCGGCCGGATATGGCGGTTTACTTGTTTACTGAGGCAATCAAGGCAGGTCGTCCGATTGACGTCTACAACCGTGGAGACCTCAAACGCGATTTTACCTATGTCGATGACATTGCAGAAGGAACTTGCCGCGTATTGCTGTCGCCGCAAGCGGATGCACAAGACGACAATGGCGGCACATCAGTGCATCCCTACCGCCTCTACAACATTGGCAATCACCGGCCAGAGATGTTGGAAACATTGATTGACACACTGGAAGAGTTGATTGGGCGAAAAGCCATTCGCAACGACCGTGGCATGCAGCCAGGCGATGTCTATCAGACATTCGCAGATATCGCTCCCTTGACCCGGGATTTTGGCTTCGAGCCCAAAACGTCATTAAACAACGGGTTACGACGGTTTGTTGACTGGCACGATTCGTATCATGGCAAAGCCTGATCTGGTCCGAACACCTCATGCCGTATTTCTGGTCCGCCACGGCGAGACCGCACTGAATGCACAGGGCCGGTTTCAGGGTGGGCTAGACGAACCGCTCAATGCGGCAGGTATAGACCAGGCACTCGAACTTGCGGCCCGATTGAAACATATACTGGATCCGGAAATATTATCAGCACTGTCATTGCGTTCATCACCACTGAAGCGCGCAACGATGACGACGGGACTCCTCGCCGATCAACTCGAAAAGTCCTTTGACAACAGCCAGATTGCCGATGAACTGACCGAAATGCGCTTCGGGCGATGGGAAGGATTGACCAGTTTGGAAGTCAAGCAGCACTTTCCGCGTGAACGCAAGCGGCGAAAAGCCAATCGTTGGAATTTTGCTTCGTCTGGAGGGCAATCATTTCAGGACCTGGTCGCTCCGGTCAGGCAATGGTTTCAGAAGCTCGATCAACCCGTTTTGGCGGTTACGCATTATGGCGTTATCAAAGTGGCCGCGGTCGTCGCCGGTGGTTTGGAAGTCGAGCAAGCAATGGCCTTGAAACCAGCGCATAACGACATTTGGAAGTTTCACAACGGGACGCTTGCGAAAATCTAAAAAGTCCTACCCACGATGATTTGATTGAACGATCGGCGATACCCTGGCAATTCGTGAATTTGGCGCTTGCCACCACCTGAAAAACCGTTTTTTGTGTGGCGATGGCCGAAACAGCAAAAGACATGTTGCGAATCAAGGACCTTCGCGTCTCGATTGCTGTGAGCAACACCGAAATTGATGTGGTCAAAGGCGCCAGTTTTCGTGTTCCCAGTGGGAAGACCGTGTGCCTTGTCGGTGAGTCAGGTTCGGGCAAATCAATCATCGCCCAATCGATCATGGGAATATTGCCCAAGGTTGCCCGCATTTCCGGCGGATCAATCGATTTTGACGATCCGATGAATGATGATCCGCCGATTGACATCGCCAAGCTTGACCGCAACGGCAAAGAGCTACTGTCTCTTCGCGGCGGTCGCATATCGATCATATTTCAGGAGCCGATGACATCGTTGTCGCCGGTTCATACGATTGGCAACCAGATCGAAGAAGCGCTTCTGCTGCACCGCGATACGGCGCAGCGCGAAGCACGAAACATGACTGAGCAAATGTTGCGCCTGGTCGGTTTTCCGGACCCGCATCGCGCCTACGACATGTACCCGATGGAACTATCCGGAGGATTGCGGCAACGGGCAATGATCGCGATGGCGCTGATTTGCCATCCGGCGCTCTTGATTGCCGACGAACCCACAACCGCACTCGATGTGACAATTCAGGCCCAGGTTCTCGCGGTTCTAAAGGACCTGCAGAAGAAACTGGGAATGTCGCTGTTACTGATTACGCATGATCTAGGTGTCGTCGCCAACATGGCAGACGAGGTCGTGGTGATTTACCACGGCGAGATCATGGAAGCGGGAACGGTCGAGGAAATATTCACCAATCCCCAGCACGAATATCTGCAAGCCCTGCTTGCGGCAGTCCCCAGATTGAAGATGGAGCCCGGCGAAAAATTGCGGGCATTGAGGGAGATTGACGAAGAGCTTCCGGCCTCAATGATCAGACGTGAACTGCCAGGTGCAGACGCACCGCCGTTGCTGTCAGCTCGAAACCTGACAAAAACCTATCATTCGAAAAAGGGTGGAGGACCGTTTGGAGGAGGATCAGCAGGCGTTCGTGCGGTCAACAATGTCAGCTTCGATCTTGTACGGGGAGAATGCTTTGGTCTCGTTGGCGAGAGTGGATGTGGCAAGTCATCACTCAGCAAGCTTATTTGCCGCGCGATCACGGCAGATCACGGCGACATCACGTTCGACAATGGGTCGGGACCAATAGACATCGGCAGGCTGCGCGGCAAGGAACTGGAGAGGTTTCGGACGCGAATTCAGATGGTGTTCCAGGATCCGTTTTCTTCGCTGAGCCCGCGATCGACTATACTGAACACGCTACGTGAACCGATGGAAATTCACGATATCGGCGATCGCCAGTGGCGTAGAAAATGGGCAAGCGAACTGCTTCGTATGGTCGGTTTGCCCAAAACCGCGATGAACCGCTATCCGCATTCGTTTTCCGGTGGTCAACGCCAGCGCATTGGCATTGCCCGCGCGCTGGCGGTTGAGCCGGACCTGCTCGTTTGCGACGAACCCGTTTCGGCACTGGATGTTTCCGTTCAAGCACAAATTCTCAACTTGCTGACCCGGTTGCGTAAGGAATTGGGGCTTACCTCAATATTCATCTCGCACAATCTGGCGGTGGTGAATTACGTCGCCGACAGGGTCGCGGTCATGTATGCCGGCCGTATTGTGGAAATCGCGCCTCCGTCTGTGCTGTTCGACAATCCTGTGCATCCGTACACTCAACGCCTCATCTCGGCCATTCCGACCATCGAGCTCGATCGCAAACTCGATCTGGACACGCTGCGATCAATGGAGGAAAACGAAGAGGATAGCTGGCAGGCCGAATTCCGGATCGATCCGCTTGACACGGAAACGGTATTGAAGCCAATCAGCGAAGACCATTATGTGCTCCGCAAGAAGGGCGCAAATGCAGGCAGGAGGGCAGCATGAAGCTGTTGTCATCGGTATTCGGAACTGCATTGTTGGTGGTCGCCACTGCTCTGACCGCCAATCCGGTTTGGGCTGTCACGCTTGATGCCGAACCTCCGATATTTGCGGATAAGGTCTCCTCCGGTGAACTGCCTCCAATGACGGAGCGGTTACCCGCGGTTCCGAAAATCATCGACTTTGCGGCAATAGACAAGGAGCCCGGACGATACGGCGGTCGGCTGCGGATGCTTATGGGCAAGGCGAAAGATATCCGCATGATGACGGTTTACGCCTATTCACGGCTTGTCGGCTTCAATGAGGAACTGGGATTGGAGGAGGATATTCTCGAGCGGTTTGAAGTCGAGGATGGGAGGATATTCACGCTGAAGATCAGGGAGGGACATCGCTGGTCGGACGGACATCCTTTCACCGCCGAGGATTTCCGCTACTGGTGGGAAGATGTTATCAACAACAAGAAATTGTCTGGCGGTGGACCTCCGCAGGCAATGCTGGTCGATGGGAAGCCGCCAAAATTTGAGATAGTTGACGAACTGACTGTCCGCTACGAATGGCATGCGCCAAATCCGTTGTTTCCCCTGTCCCTTTGCGGCTCCAGGCCTTTGTATATCTACATGCCGGCGCACTATCTGAAGAAATTTCATGCACGATATACGGACGAAGCCGAACTCCAGAAACTGGCAGAGGAGCAGAAATCCAGAAACTGGGCGGCATTGCACACCAGATTGGCCCGCCAGTATCGGCCGGAGAACCCGGATCTGCCAACACTGGATCCATGGCGAAACATGACGCCGGGGCCTTCAAAGCGCTTCGTTTTTGAACGCAATCCTTATTATCACCGGACTGATACTGAAGGGCGCCAGCTGCCCTACATCGACGAAGTCGTGCTCGATATGGGTTCGACCGATATCATTCCGGCAAAGGCGGGCGCCGGGGAAACCGACCTGCAGGCCCGCTATATCCGCTTCGACAATTACACATTCCTCAAACAGGCCGAGAAGCAACAGGATTTCAACGTCAGGCTTTGGCGCAACGGTGTGAGTTCGCAGATCGCACTCTATCCCAATCTGAATGTCGCTGATTCGGTATGGCGCGAAATTGTTCAAAATGCCGACTTCCGCCGCGCGCTCTCGATTGGTATTGATCGTCACGAAATCAACCAGCAACTCTATTTCGGGCTGGCCAAGCCGGGCGGAAACACGGCGTTATCGGTTTCCAAATTATATCAGCGGGAACGAGATACTGCATGGACACAGTACGATCCGGCACTCGCCAATCAATTGCTCGACGACATCGGTCTTAAAAAGCGTGACGATCACGGTATCCGATTATTACCGGATGGCCGGCGGGCCGAAATCATTGTCGAAAGTGCGGGCGAGAGCACAGAAGAGACTGATGCTCTCGAATTGATCGGATATCACCTGGAAGATATCGGATTGAAACTGCACACACGTGCACTGCAGCGCGACATTCTGCGCAGACGGTTTTTGACCGGCGAAACGCTGATGACCATTTCATTTGGTTTGAATGTAGGTCTGGCCAGCCCGGATATGAACCCCGAGGAACTTGCTCCGGTTTCTGCAGCCCAAGCTAACTGGCCGGTATGGGGCCAATTCGTTGAGACCGGCGGAAAGGCCGGCGAGAAACCCGACTTGCCGGAAGCCACACGCATGTACGAGCTTTATATGGAATGGAGAAGTTCGCGCAGCGACGTGGAACGGGAGCGCATCTGGAACGAGATGCTCGGTCTCTATGCCGATCAGGTCTTTTCAATTGGCATCGCCGGAGAAACAATCCAGCCGGTGGTGATCAATCGCAAACTGCGCAATATTCCGGAAAAAGGGCTTTATTCCTGGGCGCCAACCGCGTTTTTCGGCGTCTATAAGCCGGATACGTTCTGGCTCGACGAGTAATCCGCCGTGCTCCGTTACATTTCGCTGAGATTTCTGGCAATGATACCGACGCTGGTGATTGCCAGCATGCTGATCTTCGCGATCATTGAACTGCCGCCGGGCGACTATTTCGAAAGTTATGTCGCAGAACTGCAGGCGTCCGGTGAAACGGTCGATCCCAACAAGATCGAGTTTCTGAGACAGGAATACGGTTTCGACAAGCCGCTCTGGCAGCGATATCTCGGCTGGGTCAGCGGGATGTTCGTTGGCGATTTCGGCTATTCGTTCGAGTATGAGCGACCCGTGTCCGATCTGATCGGAAACAGGCTCTTTCTGACCATCCTTCTGTCATTTGCCACCATCATATTTACCTGGCTTGTCGCCTTTCCAATCGGCATTTATTCGGCCACCCACCAGTACAGCTGGGGTGATTACGGGTTCACATTCGTCGGCATGCTGGGCATCGCAGTGCCAAACTTCCTTCTGGCGCTGGTGATGATGTATTTCGCCAATGTCTGGTTTGGCGTGTCCATCGGCGGAATGATGGATCCGGAATATATCGACAAGCCCATGACCCTCGCGAAGATCGGTTCGATCCTTGAGCACATGATCATTCCGGTCATTGTCATCGGGACATCGGGTACGGCTGCGATGATGCGGCGCATCCGCGCCAACCTGATGGATGAACTGCAAAAACAATATGTTGTCACTGCACGCGCCAAGGGCGTGGGTCCGATGAAGACCATACTGAAATATCCGTTCCGCATGTCGCTGAACTTCTTCATCGCAGACATCGGCAATATTCTGCCAGCCGTCGTATCGGGTGCGGAGGTGGTGGCAATCGTGTTGTCTCTGGAGACCACCGGTCCGTTGCTCATTTCAGCATTGCAGAGCCAGGATATGTATCTGGCCGGTTCGTTCCTGATGTTCCTGGCTTTGTTGACCGTAATCGGGGTTCTGATCTCCGATATTGCGTTGGCCATATTGGATCCGCGCATTCGGCTGCAGGGAAGGGAGAGCAAATGACCAACTCTCCGCTTCCGCCAAATGGTGAACGTCTTGTCCACTTTGTATCCAAGGCGGACTTCAACCCGCACGCTGTTGAAAAGCTGACACCCGAGCTTGAAGCCTACTACGAAGCGTCACAGCGCAAACTCATGTGGTGGAAATTCAAGAACCACCGGCTCGCCTATTGGTCAGGCATATTATTGTTGATCTTCTACATTCTGATCGCTTTTGCCGAGTTCATCGCGCCCTACGACCTGTCGCACCGGCATCCCAATCATATCTATGCGCCTCCGCAGGGCATTTCGATCATCCACGAAGGCTCGCTGACCATGCCGTTTGTCTACGGCAGGACGCAGGAGCTCGATATGGAAATCCTCAAACGGGAATATCCGATCGACAAAAGCCGACGTTATGCGATCCAGCTATTCTGCAAGGGTGACAAATACCACTTCTGGGGCTTGTTTGAAGCCGACCGGCATTTGTTCTGCGCGGAAGGTGAAGGGAGAATATTCCTGTTTGGCACTGACCGGCTAGGTCGCGACATGTTTTCCCGCATTATCTATGGGGCACGAATTTCGCTGACGATCGGCCTTATTGGTATTGCGGTCAGCTTCGTTCTCGGCATCACTATTGGCGGACTGGCGGGCTATTACGGCGGCTGGGTCGACATGGTCGTGCAGCGTGTTATCGAGGTGCTTCAATCGATCCCGAGTATTCCGTTGTGGCTGGCGCTGGCCGCCATCTTGCCGGTCACTTGGAGTCCTATTCTCATCTATTTTGGTATCACCATCATTTTGGGGCTGCTTGATTGGACCGGTCTGGCCCGGGCGGTACGCTCGAAATTGTTCTCACTGCGCGAGGAGGACTATGTCCTTGCCGCCCAACTCGTAGGCGCCCGCCCAAAGCGGATCATTGCCCGACATTTGATCCCCGGTTTCATGAGCCATTTGATCGCCTCGGCGACAATCACCATACCGACGATGATCCTGGGTGAAACGTCGCTCAGCTTCCTGGGTCTGGGCCTGAGACCGCCAGTGACAAGTTGGGGTGTGCTGCTGAAGGAAGCTCAGACAATCAACGTGGTCGTGCTCTATCCGTGGCTGCTGCTGCCTGTCGTTCCGGTGATAGTCGTCATTCTGGCATTCAACTTCTTCGGTGACGGATTGCGCGACGCTGCAGATCCCTATCACTGAGGTCGTGAAGAGTTACCGGCCCTAAATCAATGGCCCGAGGATATTCTTGAATGTTCTGACCGCCCGCGAAATGTCGTGGTTGTCTGCGATGTTTGCGCGCGCGGCTTTCCCCATCTGAGCGCGCAATCCGGCATTTTTCAGCAAGCGTTTCAAAGCATCTGCATAGGCGTCAATATCCCGTTCCGGCGTAAGGAGGCCCGTCTGATCCGGCCGGACAACCAGGGGCGCGCCAAGAGCGTCGAAAGCGACAACGGGTAACTCTCGCGATTGGGCTTCCATGAAGACCATGCCTATTGCCTCGCGGTATCCCGGCCACGCAAGGACGTCACCCTTGTCGAACCACGCAAGAACCTCCGCACGCGAAATCGCGCCCGTCCAGTGAATACGTCCGTCACCGGCCCAGGAAAATGCCGCTTCAACTTCGCTGCGGGCAGGACCGTCACCGATGATCACGAGGTTCCACGCTTCACCGGCAATACGGGATAATGCATCCGCGAGACACAAATAGGATTGGATCTTTGTGCCCGGCCGCATCATTCCGGCGGCAACAAGGATCGGCGCGCTGTTTTGGAATGATGGTTCCTTTATCTCAGCAGTTAGCGTGTCGAGTTCGGCAAGATCAACGAATGGCGCCAGTGGCCGGATAGAACGCTGATCGGCCATGAAGCTTTTCAGATAAGCAAGATCCGACTGTTTAAGGCAAAAATTGACGGCGGCCTGGTGAACAGATTCGTGAACCTGGTGACGCGCTTCCTCCCAATCCGCATCGGTTCCCTGTCGGGTGCGGCAGGCTTCGGCGGTCACATAAGGAATTTTGAATTCCCCAGCCATGGCCGCTCCAAGCCAGTCCGGCGCCTTGCAATAGGGATGGTAAGTAAACCAGAGGGAAGGGCGATCGGCCTGGGAGCGTTTGCGCCATTCGGATTTAAGCCGGTCCAGCTCCTTCTGGGCACCTTGTTTGCGAACTTCGAACAGTTCGCGCGATGGACGCTTTTGATAGGCGATATATCGCGAAGCAATCTCGACCTCGTACCCGCTAGCCTCTAGCGCACGCACCATCAGTCGCGCGATTTCCCTGTCACCCGAAGCAATTTCGTGGTCCGGCGGTTTGATCGGCGCATAAAAGGCAATTTTCGGTTTCATGTCCGACCTGCCAACAAACCGGAAATTGTCCACGTCATGGTATCAACGTCGCCCCAGACCCATTGACCAAAATACGTACCCAACTCCCATCAGGTGTTGCACATAAAACATGATCCGGCCGGTCATCTAAGCCTCGATCAGTTCCGGTTTGACACCGCCGGCGAGAAATAGATCGGTAAGCTTGCGAATGGTTTGGTGGGCGTCAAACTCATTGCGTACTCGTTCGGCTGCGGCATTGCCCAGTTTTTGCCTCAGAGCCGGGTTGCGCGCCAGGCGTTCGATTGCAGCAGACAAAGCTGTGACGTTGTCCGGCTCGACCAGCAAACCGTTATGTTCATCTGTAAACATTTCGACGATACCGGAAATCGGAGTCGAAATGCACGCAAGCTTCTGACTGGCAGCTTCAACCAGTACATTGGGCAGTCCATCACGGTCCCCATCCGCTGCAATCCGGCACGGAAGGACAAACATGTCGGACGATCGATATTGGTCGATAACTTTGGTTTGTGGCTGAGAACCGAGAAACTTCACCCGGTCTGACAGGTCCAATCTTTTCACTTGGGCCTTCAACGCGTCCGAGAGCGTGCCGCCGCCAATGTGGGTCCAGCTCCAATTCAAATCGCCTGGCAAAGCGGCCAGCGCATCCACTAACGTGTCGAGCCCCTTCTTCTCTACCGCTCTGCCGACGGTAACGATCCTCACCGGGTCGGAGAGATCGCTACCATCCCGCTCAGAACCGTATTCAGCCGGTTCGGGAAAACGCTTCAAATCAAGTCCATGGTAGATCAGATGCACATTTTCCGGGGCTTGGGCCAGATTTTGCAATTGCCGGTGACCGGACGCTGTGCAGGTTGCTGTCCAGCTTGCAGAATCGAGTTTCTCGGACAGTTCCCAGTCCGGAGAGGTCCAGATATCCTTCGCATGCGCTGAGCAACTCCAGGGCAATCCGGTCATCAAATGAGTATACCGCGTCACCGACCCGGGAGTGTGTATGAAATGTCCATAGAGCCGAGCCACGTCGCTCGGCAGTTCGCAGGCCAAAACCAGCGCCTGGCCAAATCGGCGAACACGGTTCGGTGTCAACTCACGGCGCAGGTCGGCAGTCCAGACCTTCAAAGCCTTTCCATATCCGGGTAATTTGCGGGCACGCAGCCACGAGCGAAATACACGCAGCGGTTCCTGATACAGATACTCCGGCAGATAATTGACGGGTGCCTTGATTTCATCGTTTACCGGATGCGTTTTCCGGTCGGTTGGATGACGCATCGAAAAAAGGCGAAGGCGAAAACCCGCGCGCTCCAGTTCGAGCAATTCCTGAGCGATAAAAGTCTCGGAAAGGCGGGGATAGCCCTTCAACACAACCGCAATTGTATTCATTGCGCAGCAGCCAGGTTTTTCTGTGCAACAAGCTCTGAAACTCGAGCACCCAGTTGTTCGAGACCATCAAAAACAAACTCCGGCGACCGCGGGCGTGAAGGTCGATCGATCAAGGCATTGATTCTGTTTGCAAATTCTGCCGCATCGGCGGCATCTTCAAACCTCATCAGTTCAGCAGCCTTTAACTCAGCCGCCCTGGATGCACGGATCAACTGTTCCTTTCGCGGCGTTTCGCGCGGAACAAATAAAACGGGCTTCTTTGCCTCGAGTATTTCGCAAAATGTGTTGTAGCCGCACATCGCGACAACCGCGACGGCACTTGCCAGCAACTGGGAAGGATCGGACTGGAAGTCGACCACTTCAATATTGTCAAATCTTGCTGCCCGGGAACAAATGCGCTCACGATCAGCGACGTCAATCAGCGGACCGAGCAGCAGGACCAGTTTTTGTTCCAATTTTGCACCGGATTCGCAGACCGCCAGCACGCGCTCCATCAAACCAGCGCCATCCTCTCCGCCGCCAGCGGTTACAAGAATGTGTGGATCGCCCGATTTGGATTGGCCTGTCTCGACGGCCTTTCGGCCAGATCCGAGAAATCCGAGGTAGCGGCACTTGCGTTGTACATTCTCTGTCAATTCCAATCCGGCAAGAGGTTCATGAAACCACTTCGGGCCGTAGATCCAGATCTCGTCGTATAGATCGCCGATACGATCAGTAACCCCGCGGCTGTTCCATTCCTTTCGGAGAATTTCACTGTCATCCAGAATGTCACGAAGACCAAGTATCTTTGTTGCTTGGCTATCGAGTGCGTTTAGCGTTGGTTCCAATTCGCCACGCAGACCCAAAGGTTCCTTGTCGGCAATGAATATGCCGGGGCGGAATTGCGAAACTGAACGCTTCAATACCGAAGACCGCAGGCTGATTGTTTCCTCAATGGAGCAGGTGGGGTCCGACGAGAGGTAACTCCCGTTGGCTTGCTTGGTCACCGAGGGCAGCTGAACCAGTTCCATGCCGGAAATGTCTGAAAACTCTGCCGCCAGTTCAGAACCGGTGGCAAGCATGACTTTCGCATCCGGAATTTGATCCAGAATTGCTCGCGCGATTTTCCGGTTCCGGCGCAAATGACCAAGACCGAAAGTATCATGACTGTACAGAAATATGCGTGCCGAATGCGTCAAGGACAGCCCGAAGTTCGTGTTTGGGGCAGCTATAGTGGATTGTTCACGCAATGGAAACCAGCTTGTCGTGCCCGGTAACCAACAGAGCACCTCCTGTTCCGCGGTTGGTGACGGTCATGCTCTCGACCACGTGAACTGCCCAACGTACAAATCATCAGTTACGTGATTGTATTTGAAGCATGGCAAGCCCAATTTTTAGGTGATAATGCGCTATAAACGGCAAACTGGCGGGGAAACGATACCGCTCGCTCGCAAAAAGGACACCGGCATGCCCCTGCAGAATTGGTGCATAAGCAAGTTTATGCAATTGCTCGTTCTGACGACAGTGATCCTGTTGGCCGGACAAGTCACCACACTCTACGCCCAGTCAGGCTTGCTCGACGGTTTGACCTCTGCACCGGAAAGCAGTGACCTGGACACGTTCATTGGCAAAGCACGCGAAGACGGCTCGACCATTATCGTCATCAATCCGCCGGGGATGGAGGAGGCCGATGACGAAACGCAATCAATGCCAATGACGGGGCAGGCATTGGTGCAGGCGCGCGAAAACCTGCGTGTCATGGTGATGAAATCACGCAGCTTTTTCAAAGAGTTCGATGAGACACTTAAAGCTGCCAGCCCCGATGGATCACTCAACTGGATCATCATCGCGGTGATCACTGCCGTCGGCGGACTGATGATCGGCCTGGGCATTTACAAGCTAATTACGGGATTTATGCGCGAATATGCCCGGTCTTCTCGCGAAAGGCCAAACCCGACACGCGCACAAAAGCTCGGCTTCCTTTTGGCGCGCTCTACGCTGCTTCTTGTATCCACTGCCATCATGTTCGGTGCCGCAATCCTGGTCCTGTTGATTTTCGACCCTCAACACGAACCTTCGCGCATGACCGTCTTCACGATAGCGCTCAGCTACGCGATCTATCGGATCTTGCGGTACGTTATCTTCTTCAATGTATTCGTTCCTGATTCGCCCAACCTCAGAATGATCAACCTCCGTGACGATCGGGCGAGGAAAATCTATCGCGACTGGTACTTAGTGGTCAGCATCTCGGTGGTTATGTTCGGGTTTTGTCAGTGGATTTTGGGCCTGGGCGTCAGCCACGATATTCACAGCTTTGCCTATATCGTTGGATCGGGAATAAGTGCGATCCTGATCGGATTTATCACTGTTCGCCACCGCCATGATCTTGTTGAGATAATTCGCGGGCGAGAGGCCAATGGAGACCGGGCAAAAGTATTGGAAGTCCTGGGTAGAATCGCATTGCCCGCAATATTGATTTACCTGGCAGCCGCATGGGCGGTCAGCACCTTCCGCCTCAGCCTCAATCTTCCCGACGGCTACATACTTGTCGCAGCGCCAATCATCATTTTTATAGGCGCAATTTTTGCGTACGCGCTGGCCATACTGATCATAGAATTGATCTACCAGCGCCGGGAAAAGCGCTTCATGCGGGATCGGCTCTTGCGGCATCTTCAGGAAAGCCGCGAGGCGAGGCAGCGCGAGGCAGCCAGCAAACCACCCATCGACGAAATTGACGAGGGTGACGACTTGATCGACGACGGTGAAGAGATGATCGTCTATCAGGCGGAGGAAAAACCTGAGACGGATGCGGAATACCGTCCGATTTTCAAGGGTTTTTTCGAGAAAAGCGTCGCGGCCGCCATTTTGGTGGTTTGCGTGGGCGAATTGTCCCGAATCTGGGGCGTCGATATCGGCCGCGACGGCGGACATCCGCTGCAGGCAGCGCTCGACATCCTGCTCGTCATTCTCGTCGCAGTCTTTGCGATCCGGTCGTTTAACACCTTTGTCGACCATAAGATCATAGAAGAGGGCGGTTCGCTGGACAATACGCCGGCTGCGCCTGGTGAAGGTGACAGCGAAGGCGGAGTAGGGCAGTCTCGCTTGGCGACGCTTCTGCCAATTGTCCGCAATGTGGTGGTCAGTGCGCTTGTGATCGTCGTCGGCATGATTGTGTTGTCCTATATGGGGGTTAACGTTGCGCCGCTGTTCGCTGGCGCGGGTGTGATCGGTCTGGCAATCGGATTTGGCGCACAAACGCTTATCCGTGACATGTTCTCCGGTGTCTTCTTCCTGATCGATGATGCTTTCCGAAAGGGTGAATATATCGAGGTTGGCACGGTAAAAGGTGTGATTGAAAAGATCTCCGTCCGCTCATTCCAGCTTCGCCATCATCTTGGCGCAGTGCATACGGTTCCCTTCGGTGAAATTCAGCAACTAACCAACTTCTCCCGCGACTGGGTGATGATGAAACTGCCATTGCGGCTGACCTATGACACGGATGTCGAGAAGGTACGCAAACTGGTGAAAAAGCTCGGTCAACGCTTGCTCGAACACGAAGTGATTGGCCACATGTTCATTCAGCCGCTCAAATCCCAGGGCGTCTACGCAATGGAAGATTCTGCCATGATCATCCGGGTCAAATTCATGACCAAACCGGGCGATCAGTTTGTGGCACGCAAAGTTATTTATGCCGAGATTCGCGAGCTTTTCGAGCGCGAGGGCATCAATTTCGCCCATCGCGAAGTCACAGTACGCTTGGCCGACGGCAAAAAGGCCGACGAACTTACTGAGGAGGATCGTGAGGCAATCGCAGGTTCGGTGCGTTCAGCCATCGATGACGGCGCCAAAGTTGCAGAACCGGTTGGAACCGAAAGATAGTGACCAGCCAGGCCGGGCTAGAGATGGATGATCTGCATGTGAGCAGTCCGTTTGGGCGATTTTCTCCATCACTTGCCGAACGGTCAGCGTGGATGCTCGCAACAGCGCGATGGCTCTCCCGCGCAAAACGAAAATGGTTTCGAAAACGGCTTGCATGCCGGTTCCCAGGTCCGTTCGATGTGACGGCAGAAGGCATCAAGGTACGGGCCTGGCCTTCTGAAAATCGCTGCGATCGAATTGCGGTCGGCCGGTCACAATTGCCTGAAGCTGAAGAACGTCTCTTGCTGAAACCGTTTTTGCGGCCGGGAATGATATTTGTCGATATCGGTGCCAATGTCGGCGTCTATTCTCTGTATGTGTCTCAGCAGACAGGCGGAGATGCTACCGTGCTGGCCTTCGAGCCCCACCCGAGAACCTTTTCCAAGTTCAAAACCAACTGCGCGCTGAACGGATTTGACAAGGTACGACCACATCAATTCGGCATTGGGGCCGAGAACGCTGGAGCTGAACTCTACTCCGATGGGGGCGGCAATATCGGTGGATCATCAATGTTGCGTGAGGCAGGTGGCGGAGCAGCGACAACGCCAGTGCGTGTGAAGAGGCTGATCGACGTTTTGGAGGACGAAGGAATAGAGCAGATCGATCTTCTCAAAATTGACATTGAAGGCTTTGAAGATCGGGCGTTGATGCCGCTATTTAGACGGGAAAGCAAAAAACATCTTTGGCCAAAAGCGATGCTTCTGGAAACCGTGCATCAATCGCTTTGGCAAACCAACCTCTTGGCTGAATTGACGGAGCTTGGTTACGTGATTGCAGGCAAGACCGAGGAAAACATCCTGTTGAAACACAGTTGATGCATCACCGCTACGGCTCAGTCCGATTCCGGGTGAGCGCTTTTCAGATCAACGAGGGTACCAGGTTTGGACAAAGCATCGCGAATTTCATCTGGAATGGGTGTTGCCTTGATGTTTCCGTCTTCCTGGATCTGGGCGTGAATGCGGATAGCGCGGCCCTGTGTGATCAACTCACCGGAAGCCGAATGAACCGCTTTGCAGTCCCAGTGCAAAGTGGAGCGTGTCATTTTCGACAGCTGTATGATGGTGCGAACCCGATCACCATATGCGGCCGGACCGATAAACTTGAAATGCACATCACCCATCACGAAAGCGGTGCGAGTTTCGGCGATCATTTTGTTTGTCGGGAAGCCGACTGCGCGTAATAAATCATGCTCCGTGTCGTTGAACCATGCGAGCATGAGTGGAAAATACACCAGGCCAAACGGGTCGGATTCTCCCCAATTGACAGTCAATTCGCGCGAATACATGATCATGACGAAATTTCCCGCCTCCGAACGCCAGCACCGAACCGTGTGTTTAGTCGCAACGAACACGGTGCACAAGCAATTGCACAAATGCTCGCCTGAAAACCGTAAATGAGCTGCGTTGGCCTAGGGTCAGGACCCATTAATCTCATCCATTCTGCGCGAGAGGATTTGGCTGTTGAACAGGAAGAGAGGCGATGGAAATATCAATATTTTCAAGCCTTTCTGACGGTTCCGTCTTGTTTATCGGGCTCGCCCGACGAAAGGTCCGATGGACCTTTCGCAAGCGGAACGCCCGAAGGGCAGCCGGCCAAATCCACCGCGCCCTTCGGGTTTAGAAGCAAGGGCCTGCCTGATCGCTCACAATGCTCGAAAAGGTCGCAAGACCTTCCCCTGCGCCAAGGCGTTTTGCGGTTTCTTTGCACCGCAACAACGCCCGGTTCCGCTTGGCAACATGAAAGCATTGTTCGCCCCGCGGCCTGCGGCCGGGCGAAAATGCCGTGGTTCGCTTCCATTCAGACCCTTCCTTCTAAACAGAATTGCATGAGATTAATGAGTCCTGACCCTAATCAGGCGTCCTTGACACCCGGTGCCTGATTTATCGGCGGTCTGGTCTTGGGCATACCCGCGACCAGGGCTTCGGGACGTCGAATGCGACACGTGATCGACGAAGCCGATTCTTGACAATAGTTACGGCCAATTCGTAACAACAATGTTTGGATTGGCCACATGCCCACAACTGGAGTCCCAGATGAACTACCAGGCCTTTTTTGAGAACTCTCTCGCTGATCTGAGATCAGAGGGAAATTACCGCTATTTCGCGGAACTTGAACGTTCCGCTAGCGAAGCGCCTCGCGCAGTTCAGCATATCGACGGCAAGACGCGGCCGGTCACCGTCTGGTGTTCCAACGACTATCTGGGCATGGGAAAGCACAGACTTGTGCGCGAAGCGGTTTCTCGTACGGCATTGGAGGACGGGGCAGGGGCAGGCGGCACCCGAAATATCTCTGGAACTGCGCACATGCATGTCCAGTTGGAAAACCTGCTGGCCGAACTTCACTGCAAGGAAGCAGCGCTTCTTTTCACCTCCGGATACGTCTCAAACTGGGCAAGCCTCAGCACACTTGGCGCCAAACTGCCCGATTGTACGATCCTGTCTGATGCCAAGAACCACGCTTCGATGATCGAGGGAATCCGTCATTCGAAGGCTCGTAAGGTGATATGGGATCACAATGATCCGGAAGATCTGGATCGCAAATTGTCGAAACTCCCGGCCGGTGGAGCGCGGATTGTTGCCTTCGAAAGCGTTTATTCCATGGACGGTGACATCTGCCCGATGGCTGAGATCATCGAGGTGGCCGAAAAACACGGCGCAATGACCTACCTCGACGAGGTCCATGCCGTCGGATTGTACGGGCCGAAAGGCGGCGGCATCGCTGAACGTGAGGGCCTGTCTGACAGGATAACCTTGATCGAGGGCACCCTGGCCAAAGCATTTGGCGTTCTCGGCGGTTACATTACAGGATCCACCGCACTTTGTGACTTCATCCGCTCATTTGCCAGCGGTTTCATCTTCACCACTGCCCTGCCACCTGCACTGGTGGCCGGAGCGACGGCATCGGTGCGTCATTTGATGAACTCGAACATTGAGCGGATGCAGCAGCGCCACAATGTTGCTCGATTGCGAGAGCTGCTCGACCGCAGCCGCATTCCACATATGGACAATCCCAGCCATATCGTGCCGGTGCTGGTTGGTGATCCGTTCAAGGCGAGATTTCTAAGCGACCAGCTGCTGGAACATTACGGCATCTATGTACAGCCCATCAATTACCCGACGGTCGCCAAAGGTACCGAAAGGCTGAGAATCACACCATCTCCGCTACACTCGGAAGCCGATATCCAGCATCTTGCCGGCGCATTATCCGATCTGTGGTCTCAGTGCGCACTGAGCCGCGCTGTCGCCTGATCCATATACGCCGATTGCCAATTATTGCGACCGCCTGACAGCCGGGTCGTCGCGGTTCCCAGAAGCTAGATACGTCACCTATTGGAACTTGAACCCAGTGACGGTCAGCGCGAGCACTTCCAGCAGTTGAAGTGCGCCCGGCAACCTACAAACTGGAGATCAAAGTTGGAGGTTCCGCATTCTCAGGGCGTTGGCGATAACCGAAACGGATGACAGGCTCATCGCTGCCGCCGCAAGCATTGGTGACAACAACAATCCGGTCAGAGGATAGAGTATGCCCGCTGCTATTGGCACGCCAGCGGAGTTGTAGACAAAAGCAAAAAACAGGTTCTGCTTTATATTGCGCAGAGTCGCTCTGGCCAGTGTACGGGCACGAACAATTCCACTCAGATCACCTTTGAGCAGTGTGATGCCAGCGCTTTCGACCGCAACATCCGCTCCGGTTCCCATTGCGATACCGACTTCAGCCGCAGCTAGAGCAGGTGCGTCATTGACACCATCTCCGGCCATCGCCACCAATTTGCCCTGAGCGCGAAGCTCGTCAATCAAGGATTTCTTGTCTTCGGGCAGAACACCTGCTCTTACCTCATCGATCCCCAGCTGATCGGCGACTGCCCGAGCAGTTCGCTCATTGTCGCCCGTCGCCATGATGATCCTGAGACCCGCTTGGTGAAGTGCCTCTATGGCGCCAGCGGTGGTCGGCTTGATTGGATCGGCAACAGCAACTATTCCCGCAAGCCGGCCGTCCACAGCAAGGAACATTGCAGTTTTGCCATTGGTGCGAAGTTCATCTGCGACTGATTCTGCATCAACTAGATCAACATTCTCCGCCTCCATCATTGCTGCGTTCCCGAGCGCAATGACGTTTTGCCCGACACATCCCTTTACGCCCTTACCGGTTGTTGCCTCAAAGTCGGTGACCGTTTGAAGAACCTGGTTCCACGCTTCGGCACCGGCCACGATCGCCTCGGCAAGCGGGTGCTCCGAGCCTCGTTCCAGGGATGCGGCCATTTGAAGAAGCTCCGTCTCGGAAAATCCGTCAAACGCAATTAAGTCAGTGAGCTGCGGACGTCCTTCGGTCAGCGTACCGGTTTTGTCGATGACCAATGTGTCCACACGCGCCATGCGTTCCAGGGCTTCGGCATCCTTGATCAAGACTCCTGCCTGGGCGCCACTGCCGGTGGCTGTCATGATCGACATTGGCGTCGCCAGACCGAGCGCACAGGGACAGGCGATGATCAAAACCGACACCGCCGAAACGATCGCGAATACAAATGCCGGATCGGGTCCGAAAATCAGCCAAACGATGAAGGCGATGATCGCAATGCTGACGACTGTTGGTACAAAAATACCGGCAACACGATCGGCCAGACCCTGGATAGGCGCGCGGGAACGTTGCGCCGACGAAACCATGGCAACGATCTTTGCCAGCATGGTTTCTTCACCTACTCGCGAAGCTTCAATAACCAGGCTGCCGTTTTTGTTGATGGTGCCGCCAGTGACCGAATTTCCTTCGGTTTTTTCTACCGGAACCGGTTCACCGGTGATCATGCTTTCATCTATTGAGGAGTGACCCTCAATGACAATTGCGTCGACCGGAACACTTTCCCCCGGTCGGACGCGCAAATGGTCACCCTCGATAATGTTTTCCAGCGGTGCGTCATATTCTTCACGGTCCGGGAGTACGCGCCGGGCGGTCTCGGGCGCCAGATCAAGCAAGGCTCTGATTGCGTCTCCGGTTCGCTCTCTCGCGCGAAGCTCAAGCACCTGGCCGACGAATACCAGCGCCACAATGATCACGGCGGCTTCAAAATAAACCGGGACATGGCCGTCCACCGACTGCATGGTGGCTGGAAACAGATCAGGTAGCAGTGTGGCCACAACACTGTACGCATAGGCCGCACCTACGCCGAGCATTATCAGCGTCCACATGTTGAAGTTTCTTGTTTTCAGCGAGGTCCAGCCACGGTGAAATAACGGAGCGGCTGCCCAGAGCACCACAGGTGTGGCGAGGAGCAGCTCAATCCAAAGCGTCAGGCCTTCGCCAATCCATCCACGTATAGGCAATCCGATCATCGGCCCCATAGTCAAGACAAGAAGCGGAATCGCAGCGCCGGCGCTCACCCACAGGCGCCGGGTGAAATCGATCAGTTCGTGGTTGGATCCTTCGGCGATGCCATCCATGGGCTCCAGCGCCATGCCACAGATCGGACAGGTACCCGGTCCCTCCTGGATTATTTCCGGATCCATGGGGCAGGTGAAAAGCGCGTTCTTTGGCGCAGAAACCTTTTTCTTTGCCTGGTTGCCCGACAGATAGAAATACGGGTCAGCTTCAAACCGGTCATGGCACTTGTGCGAACAAAAATGATAATCCTCGCCGTGATAGTTCAGATGAGGTTTTCCGGCATCTGGATCGACCGACATGCCGCAGACGGGATCGATGACGGCATCTGAAGCAGTTGGAACCGAGTTGCTGTGATGTTGACAGCTATCATCACACGCAGAAGGCCCAGGCGCACTCATATCTCTCGGTTCTTGATCATGTTTCATGTTGACCATGTAATGCTTCCAGTAACTGGAAGGTCAAGTAATTCTAGGGGTTAATCTGTTAGCCTGTAACTTCCCAAACATTGACCGCCGCGGGCTGGAAGCGAGTCATGTTTGATCCGCGCTGATTGGCAGGGTCTTATCGATTGGCAGCCGGGGCTGGGCTGGGAATGAGTGGTCTACAGATCACGCGCTTGAACAGTATCTCTAACTTCAAGAATGCCTCCCCAAAAGTCTCCCGACGTATCGACTCGATCCCCATTTTGATCGATGACAGTCGGCGGATCGTGGTGGAGGAAAAACCCGCCGCCTTTGAGCAGATTAATATTGGCAGACTTGCTGATTGGAAAGCGGGCGCACAACCGCCCGGTATCCGAGCTCAGTTCCGCACCGCGGCAAACCTGGTCGGAGGGCAGATTGGTTTGCATAACATTGCAACAAAATGGCTTTGTCAGAGGAACGGCCTGATCAAAATTCAAACCGTTCTGGCGCCTTGATCCGTCTTTGAAGTTGACCTTAGATCTGAATTTTGTTAATTAGTTCGGTAACCGAACGAATTAATTGGATCGAATGTGAGTGAAGCGAACCGCAGTTCCAGGCAATTCTCATTGTGCATGGTGATGCAGACCATTGTGCATTGCGGTCCAATTTCGCGAGCGAGCATTGCAAAACAGACTGGACTCTCGAAGCAGACGATCTCGGAAATTGCTGCGTCACTCGAGAAAGACGGCTGGATTCGCGAAACCGGCCGAACCAGCGGGCATGTTGGACGCAGCGCAATCACCTATGAAATTGTTCCCGACGCCGCATGCATAGCGACAGTGGACCTCGGCGGCACCAAAGTCAGGGCAGCCATTGCTGATCTTTCCTGCAAGGTTCTTGCGGAAGTCACTGAGGCAACTGATAAGCGTGGAGGTGAGCATATCGTGCGCCAGATCGCCCGCTTATGCCGGACTGCAGCCAAAGACTCGGCAATTGGATTTGAGCGCGTGCGGCTCGCCGTTGTTGGTGTGCCTGGTGTGCCTGATCACGATTCGGGCCGGGTTCACATGGCGCCAAACATTCCCGGATTTGATGATCACGATATCGAATCCAGCCTGAAGTCGGAAATTGGCGTCGATGTCATATTCGAGAATGATGTGAATTTGGCGGTTACCGGTGAACATTGGGCAGGCGCCGGCGCCGATGTCGACGATCTCGTATTTGTCGCATTGGGAACCGGAATCGGCGCCGGGGTTGTTGTAGCGGGCGAACTTATTCGCGGCGCCAGCGGCGCAGCAGGTGAAATTGGGTTTCTTCCAATCGGTGCTGATCCGTTTGAAGAAGAATCAAAGCGGGTCGGCGCGCTTGAGCGCGTGATTGCCACCGCCGGCATCCGATCCCGTTTTTACGAGCTTACGAAAGACGATCTCACCGTGCCGGAAATATTTGACCGCGCGACAGCTGGAGATCGGAATGCAAAACTGGTCATTGAGCAAACCAGCCGTTACCTGGCAAGGGCGATTGCGGCGATCGCTGCCATAACGAATCCGAAACAGATCGTACTTGGCGGTTCCATCGGTGGACGTGAAGAATTGGTGGCGCTTACGCGCGAATTTGCCGCCGAGTGCCTGCCGCGATCAATCGAGATTGTCGAATCCGAACTTGGACCTCGGGCCGCGCTGGTTGGCGGCGCCGCAATCGGGCTTGGTCAGCTTCACGCAATTCTGTTTTCAGGTGGTGTTCCCGGAGCTGAAATTACATTGCCGCCTGCAAAGATCGTCAAGCTGCAGGGAGCGGCCCAATGAAGACTATGTCGGCATTGGCATCGCGACTGCATGATCTCATCGACCCGGACGCAGCGCTGTCTAGGTTGCAGGAAGCGGTCGCCCGCGAAAGCGTAACAGGCAACGAGGTCAATTTCGTTTCCTGGCTCAACGACCAGATGGCGGTGTTGGATCTTCAGCCGGCGCAAGCTGATTTTCTTCCTGGTCGGCCAAATATCTGGGGTGAGCGTATTGGGAACGGTGACGGCAACAGATTGCTTTTCATAGGCCATACCGACACCGTGCATGTGCGAGGATGGGAAGAGCGTTGGAAGGATACCGAGCGCGAAAACCCGTTTGGTGGAGCAGTCGTCGACGGCGAAATCTGGGGCCGCGGCACTGGAGATCTGAAAGCGGGAATTTGCGCCTCTCTGGCGGCGCTTGATCTGCTCGACAAGGCCGGCATCAAATTGAAAGGCGATGTTGCTTACGCCTTTGTCGGAGATGAAGAAAGCGGTGAGCCGGGCACAGGCGTCAGCGCCGGGATCAAGGATTACACCAATCGTGTGGTTAGTGGCGAGATCGCGAAAGCTGATTTCGCCATATATGTCGAGCCGACAAAGCTGGCGGTCTTTACTGCTCAGATGGGATTTTTCATCGCCGATGTAACTGTCACCGGAAAATCCGCCTACTTCGGCGTTCCCGAACAGGGTATCGACGCCTTGAGGGCGACCCATGCAATTCTCGCCTCCATCTGGCAGCATTCAGATACGATAGCCGGTTGCGCCGAACATGGGCTCGTCGGCCGCGCGTTCGCGCTTGTCACTGGGATTTCAGGCGGCGGCTATATTGCCGTTCCGGGAGAGTGCAAGTTCTCGCTTATTCGCAAACTGCTGCCGGGAGAAAATTTCGACGACGCAGTTGCCGAATTCGAAACAGCCGTTCGCACCGTGCCCGTTCAGGAGGGAATCAATATCGAAATTGCTTACCCGGCGGGCCGGGATCACAGTCACGGCGGATCACCGGCGGAAATTGATCCTGATGTTCCCGGCGTTGAGGCCCTAACCAAAGCAATCGCCCATGTGTTGCCAGACCGCGGTGATGTGGCGGGCGCACCCTACTGGTCTGAATCACCATTTCTCATCAATCAAATCGGATGTCCGGCTGTGTATTGCGCACCCGGAGATATCACCAACTGTCATACGCTCGAAGAGCGCGTGAATGTCGATGAGTACGTAGCCGGCATCATCGCATTCGCCATGTTTATCGCCAGCTACTGCGGCACGGTAGACCAATGATCCGCCGCGCAATCTTGTAAAGGGAGGAAACCAATGAAACTCAAACACCTGATAGCGGCTGCATCGATCAGCGCTCTTATGCTCGGCGGAACCGCTTACGCACAGACGATTGGTCCGGGCGGTGAAACAGCTACACCGTCATCGGATATCGCGGTTTCGGACGACAAGGTAAGCATGTTGAAGTCGGGCGGTTACAAGGCGGCTCTGCTCTGGCACGATCAATCCGATTTCGTGAATGCCGTGACCGCTGGCGCGACCGATGAGTTCACCCGCCTAGGAATAGAAGTGGTAGCTACCACAAGTGCCGGATTTGATGCCGCCAAACAGCGCAGCGATATCGAAACCGCTCTGGCCAAGAAACCGAACATCATCCTGTCACTACCGCTTGATCCGGTGACATCAGCTGCTGCCTTCAAGGAAGCCAAGGCAGAGGGGGTAAAGCTTGTCTTCCTCTCGAATCTGCCAAAGGACTACAAGCACCCAGCGGACTACGCTGCAATTGTCACGGACGATCTGTTCCAGATGGGCAAGCAAGCCGCCGACGCGCTTGCAGAAGCTATGGGCGGCAAGGGTACTGTCGGCTGGATTTTCCATGACGCGACGTATTACGTGACCAACCAGCGTGATAACGCCTTCAAGTCGACAATCGAGAACGACTATCCTGATATCAGCATCGTCGCTGAACAGGGGATCAGTGATCCGGCCCGCGCCGAGGATATTGCAAACGCAATGTTGCTGAAAAATCCAGACATCGGCGGCATCTACGTCACTTGGGCCGGACCTGCCGAAGGTGTGCTGGCGGCACTTCGCGCCAATGGCAACAAGACCACCAAAATCGTTACACTCGATCTGTCCGAGCCGATTGCACTGGACATGGTAAAGGGCGGAAATGTCGCCGCTATTGTGGCCGACGAGGCATATGAGCTGGGCCGCGCAATGGCGGCAGCCGGTGCCCGTGCCCTCGCTGGCCAGGAAACGCCGCCGTTTGTGGTCGCACCCGCTTTGACCGTGAAGGCAGGCAATGTGAACGAAGGCTGGATGGAGTCGCTTCGTCGCGAGGCGCCTGACAGCGTAAAAGCAGCGGCGCAATAGATCGACTGGGCACGCGGCGGGCGAACAGTCCCGCCCGCCGCGTCAACACTGGGAGGCATCATTCATGGAGCTGCTGAAATCGATCTCTGCAAAGCTCGATCTGCAGCAATATGTTGTCTATCTGGGCTTCCTGGTGATTTTCCTTTTCTTCGCCATCACGCTCTATGATGACGGCTTTCTGACTGCGCGAAATCTTTCTAACATCGTGCTGCAAACAGCGCCGGCGACGATCATGGCGATCGGGTTCGTATTTGTCCTGTCGGCTGGCGAGATTGACCTTTCATTCGGTTCGATCACCGCGGTTTCTGCATTGGCCGCCGCCGTCGTCATGCAGGAACATTCAATGTTCTTCGGCATTCTTGCAGGCTTGGGCGCCGGTCTGGCAATCGGGTTCTTCAATGGCGCCATGGTTGCCTGGCTGCGGTTGCCTTCGTTTCTGGTGACGCTTGCGACGCTTGGTTTGTTTGCCGGTGTTGCTCGCACAATGACCGATCTGAGGTCCATCCCGGTCATCAATGATACATTTACCGGCATTTTCGGCTCAGGTTCTCTGTTCGGCATGCCATCGCTGATCCTGTGGACATTGGGCGCGGTCATTATCGGCCACGTGATCTATCGTGAAACCCCGTTCGGCGCCCATGTCGTGGCTACCGGCGACAATGCGAGCGCTGCGCAGGTGTCCGGCATCAAGGTGCCGCGCGTTCGTTTGGCCGTACTGATGATCAGCGGCGGCTGTGCGGGCCTGGCGGGCCTGCTCTACGCCGGACGTCTTCAGGCGGCAAAATACACGCTCGGTGAAAGCGATTTGATGACGGTCATTGCTGCAGTCATTGTCGGTGGAACGGCACTTAATGGTGGCAAGGGCACGATTATCGGTGCGTTGGTTGGTTCGCTGCTGATGGGCATGCTCAATAACGGCCTGATCCTCATGGGCCTCGCCGTCTCCGACCAGATGATCGTGCGCGGCTTGATCATCCTTCTCGCCGTGGCGATCTCATTGCGCGACACAACACGATAGGATTTTGAACCATGTTTCTCGACGTGCTCAGACGGCGGAACCCGCAATTCATCGAGGCGGCGATCGCACTGCATCAAGCCGGGAAAGTTCCCGCCAACGCTTATGTGCTTGATCTCGACGCCGTCGAAGAAAACTCACGCCTGTTCAAGGGTGAAGCGGACAGACGCGGTCTGAAGGTCTTCGCGATGACCAAGCAGGTTGGGCGGAATAGCGGGTTTTGCCAAGCGGCAATCCGTGGCGGCATCGACAAGGCTGTCGCAGTCGACATGGCCTGTGCGGTGGCATGCAAACGCGCCGGAATGGATGTGGGTCATCTTGGCCATCTGGTACAAATCCCGCGCGGAGAAGCGGATCTTGCCGCCGGGCATATCACACCGGATTACTGGACCGTTTTCAGCAAGGAGAAGGCGGCTGAAGCCGCCAAAGCCTCTGTAAATGCGGTCAGGGATCAGGCAATGCTGGCCCGCATCCAGACCGAGGGTGACATTTTTTATCGCGGCCACGAAGGCGGCTTTGCGGCTGACAGAATTGTTGATGTTGCCGACGCTATCGACGGACTGGCCGGTGCGCATTTCGCCGGAATTACCACTTTTCCTGCCCTTTTGTTTGACGACAAATCAAGCAAGGTGATCCCAACGCCAAATCTGAAGACGCTCGAAAAAGCTGCGTCCGCATTGGGTAAGGCCGGTCGGAAGGACATCGAGATCAACGCGCCCGGTACCACGTCATCTGTTGTTCTCGACGCATTGGCCGGTGCGGGCGCAACGCAATGCGAGCCTGGCAATGGACTACATGGCACGACACCTCTGCACGCCCTGGAAGATCTGCCGGAGCGTCCGGCTGTGCTCTATTTGAGTGAAGTCTCCCATCTGCATGGCGGCAAGGCCTATTGTTTCGGTGGCGGACTTTATATCGACCCCGTCTTTCCTGAATATGACGTCAAGGCGATCGTTTCTCCCGAGCCGACGGCGGCGGCTTCAGCGCTTGCCAGCGTGGAAATACCGCCACCGTCGGCGATCGACTATTACGGCATGATCGACTGCGGCGGTTCCGTTTCTCCCCGGGCTGGCGACAGTGTTGTTTTCGGTTTTCGCGGACAGGCCTTTGTCACCCGCGCCCTTACCGTCGGCATTTCCGGCATCGCGTCAGGCCATCCGAAAGTGGAGACGATCGAAAACTGTTTTAGCCAGGCCGAGAGCTGGCCGGACTTGAGGTGAAGGCCATGGACATACCGGTTCTCTCGCTGAAGAACATCCACAAGGCATTTGGCGGCGTGGTGGCAATCGAGAATTTCTCGCTCGATTTGAACGCCGGCGAAATTGTGGCGCTGGTCGGTGACAACGGCGCCGGCAAATCCACATTGATCAAGATAGTCTCCGGCGTGCACGCGCCAAGCGATGGCGAGATGAAACTCAACGGCGAAGCCGTCACCTTCGCAGATGCGTCGACGGCACGCTCACGGGGCATTGAAGTCGTCTATCAGGATCTTGCGCTGGCTGACCAGCAGCCGGTCTACATGAACATGTTTCTTGGCCGCGAACCCGTGAAGGGACCGCTGCGCTTGCTGGACCGCAAGAAAATGATCAGCGACACGCAGGAATTGGTCGATGAGCTGGACGTGCGCATCCCCTCCGCCAGAGCAACGATCCGCGATCTGTCCGGCGGCCAGCGGCAGGGCGTGGCGATTGCCCGCGCCACGCATTGGGCCAAGAAGCTGATATTGCTGGACGAACCAACCGCAGCTCTTGGCGTGGCGGAAACGGCGAAGGTTGAGAAAATCATCCAAGGACTGCGCGAGCGAAACATCGCAATCCTGATTATCAGCCACAGTCTTGATCAGGTGTTTCGCCTCTCAGATCGCATCTGCGTGCTAAGACGGGGAAAGCAAATCGGTGTGCGGGATGCCAGGAAAACAGACAAAAACGAGATCGTGGCGATGATCACCGGGCTGAATTGAGTTTGGTTCGTAAACTGTAAAACCGCGGGGCAAGTCGGAAACATCGATGAGGCCGATGCCTGCGCGCGTCATCATTTGTCGTGCACCCTAGTGCCGGTGCTGACTTCGCCAGTCCGGTTGCTGATGCCAGGTGTAATTTTGTCAATCGCAACGGGCCGTGGGACTCAATTTCGATTTTGTGCTCACCAACCACACCGTTGCCGGATCGTCCCCAAAATGCGCATGGCGGCCATGATTTTTTGAGTGAACATCTTATACCGTTGATATTTTTTGATTTCATGGTGAGCGCGCAGGGGCTCGAACCCTGGACCTACTGATTAAAAGTTCGTTCTCACCAGATTTTCTAACCCATTCAATTCCTACAGAAAAATTCGCATAATGCCCGTATTCCATTGATAATTATACGGAATCTGGTTGACAAGGCAAGTATAAAGTGGACACCGCCTGCTTAAGTAGTGTATAAATGTGGACGGACACGGTACGGACACAGATTTCATGAGCGAGCGGATAACCGACCAGGTAGTCAAGAAGCTAGACGTACCGCCTAAGGGCAATCGGATCGTCTATGACACTGAGGTAAAGGGCTTCGGAGCGCGGATTACAGCAAAGGGTGCTCGCTCTTTCATCCTGAACTATCGGAACAAGCGCGGAAGTGAGCGGCGGTACACGATTGGCCGTTTTCCTGACTGGGGAACCACCGCTGCGCGGAACCGGGCCAAGGAACTAAAACGGGCGATTGATGTTGGTCACGATCCGCTGGCTGAAAGGGCAGGGGCGCGGGATGCTCCATCGGTGAGAGACCTGTGTGAGCGTTTCGACGAAGAGCACCTGCCCAAATTGCGGAAGGCCAGCCAACGCGACTATCGGGCGGTGATCAAAAACAACATCGAACCGGCCCTGGGTAAGCTACCGGTCGCCGAAGTCGAGTTTTCGGACATCGATGGCCTGCACAGGAAAATCACCAAGACAGGCGCGACATATCAGGCGAACCGAACTGTGGCCATACTGTCGAAAATGTTTTCGCTGGCCATTCGGTGGGGCTGGATCGAAAGAAATCCCGCAAAAGGCATCGAGCGCAATCAGGAAAGCAAGCGGCACCGCTATCTGTCCGGTGATGAAATGCTCAGGCTCACGAAAGCACTGGACGAACACGAAGACCAACAAGCGTCAAATATCTTTCGGATGTTGCTACTGACCGGAGCGAGGCGAGGGGAGGTCCAAAGCGCTCGTTGGGATCAATTCGATATGGAAGCGGGTGTGTGGACCAAGCCCGGCTCAACAACCAAACAGAAGACTGTTCATCGAGCACCGTTATCAGCACCGGCGCGTCAATTACTTTCTGAAATCCGCTCAATGTCCGATGGCAATTCAGCGTTTGTTTTTCCTAGCGGCCAAAATCACCGCGTTGAGGTCAAGCGGAATTGGGCGGCAATCTGCAAGGCCGCCGAGATAGAGGACATACGCATTCACGACTTGCGCCACTCATACGCTTCACTGTTGGCTTCTGGCGGAGCATCATTGCCGGTGATAGGTGCATTGCTTGGACACAGCCAACCGGCCACCACAGCTCGCTACGCGCATTTGATGGATGATCCACTGCGAGCGGCTACCGAAAGCGTCGGTGCGATTATTACCGGTGGTGAAAGTGCGGACATCGTACCGCTTCGAAAGAACAAAAAGTGACGCAGACCGCCACTAACATTAGTGAGTTTGTTGCAGAGATCGACAGGCAAAAGCTTGTCGAAGCTGCATCCGCGTTGAACATTCCAGAAGAAAACCATGACAAAGCGGTAATCAAGTTTCGGCAGGCGATAATTGCCTGCCTCACTAGGCATTGGCAGATTCAGGAATTTCCATCGCTGATGAAGAATGACCGTAGAGCATTGAAACAGATTGCCGAAGCGGCACACGAACTGTCACTTCGACTGAGCAAACGAAGTGAAGCGGTTGAGCGGTATCTCGACGTCCAATGGACTCTTGCGCCCAATGTTAAGGGCGAACCAGTTGCTGAAGCCAACACTTTTATTGCTGCATTAGACGTGTTGCAAAAGGTCGATTTGATAAACTCCCCTGACAACGACGAACCGTGGGTTCGTTATCCAAATCACCGCAAAGATGGTCCTGTGCCCAAACATGAAGTGCTTAGACTGCTGGTGGGCTGGTTAGAGGGAATGGCGTCAGAACTAGGTGGCGCAGCGAGCACTAAAGAGCGCGCTGATGGAAAACCGGGAAGGTTGGTTGAAACACTTAACCTGCTGAGGCCATTTTTCCCGGTTGGAGTCATACCCTTGAAGTTGTCAGCCAAGACACTTGAGAAATGGAAGGCAGACAATGTGAGCCTCCGCAAAGGACTCGAAGCTCTGAATAACCCCTAAACTGGGTTAATCCTGAACAGTTAGGGGCGTCTACACCGCCGATATCCTCAAATATCTATAACGCATTGTCCATAAAACGTTAGGAGCAATGCGATGACAACGGACACTGGTAGCCTTCTAAGCGGGTACCTCACTCGTAGCGAATTAGCCCACGAACTAAGGTGCAGCGAGCGCACCATCGCCCGATATGAGCAAAAGACCAACGGTCTGCCATACATGATTGTGGCGGGACGCCGGTTCTATGAAATCCAGACAGTTCGCGACTGGCTCAGGGAAAGAACCGTCCATCCAAACCCAGCGGGGAGGGTGGGATAATGAGTTTGAAAACAGGAAACCCGGCGAGCGCGGCAACGCTCAACCGGGTAGAAAATGTCATTACGGATGACGAACCTACAAATACCAAAAATCTGGATTCGCGGCAACCGAGCGCCGAAGAAAAAATCCATGAAATCGCGCACTGGTATTTGAACGCCAAGAACGTACCCAGGCCGATTGTCCCGTATCTGAAAGAGAAGTTCGGAATATCGGCGGGGCAAGCTGCTAAGGCCATCACCAAGGCCGTTGAATGGCGCGCGGTACGGTAATGGGTGTCTGCGCAACGGCGATTGATGACGGTGTGGAAATTGTGCGGGACCAGGAAGCGGACAAGCAGTCAGCCGCGTTCAAGTTCAAGCTCATGGAAACCGTCAACGCCGATCCAATGCTGCAGGCCTGTGACCTGAAAGTGGTCAATGCATACCTGAGGTTTCTCAAGTGGCCGAAGAAAACCTCTTGGGTGCCATCTGCAAGGCTTCGCGCCATGACCGGGCTATGTGAATCCACCATCGCCAAAAGTCGGCGACGATTATGCGAGGTTGGCATTTTCAGGGAGTTTCGAATGCGCGGCAATGTGAAGGTGTTTATCGTTCAAAATCCGCGCGAAGATGTTGTTCGAGAGCATATTGAATTGCTGGCAGAGAATAACCGTGACCGTGAAGCCGACAGGAGAAAGATGCGTCGCCTACTGTCTAATGTCACTGCAAAAACTATAGGGACAAAAACCGAATGTCCCGATGATTTTTAACGTGATGTCACTACAAAATCTGTAGGGGAATCCTTGGAGTAATCCTTGGAGTTATTAGCTATGAAAGAAGGCAGTTAATTATCGGGCTTCGATACAGCAAGCGCGCAGCCATTCAAAGGCAAGCGCGCGAAGCGGGATAACAAATCCAATTGTTTTTTTCAACGCGCGCAAGCGCGTCCTCCCTCCTCCCCTCCGGTACCAGGACGAAGGGACATGCAATTTTGTCAGGCCAAAAGGTCGACAATAATTAGAAGCGTCATAGAGAATTTGCGAAACAGTACGCGCGTATAGGCGGCTGAGACACATCCTGTTTCCCTGACTTTTTTCTGACCGGCGGCTTTCCACAGCATGACATGACAATGGCTGTAATCTAATTGTTTATCAGTTGCCAAATGGTGACAAATTACTGTTTTTATTTGCTTTTTACGTCAACTCATACCATTTTGTCCGTGTAATGTCGTTGCGGAAACGTCGATATGGCAACATTCAAACAATCAGATAACCCGCGTTCATCGGGCAAAAAACCAACAGCTCGCAGCCGCGTAACAAACGGCTCAGAATTACTTGTGGGCGCAGACGGACGCAGTCGATGGGCTCGACGGTTGCGCGATGTGATTGACGCCTATGGGCGCGACGGGGTATGATTGCCGGAGACGAAATCACAGCCTGATGTTCCCGTGGTGAAGCCCGCCACCGTGTTGTCGATGCAGTTGATGCCAGCCGACGTGGCGACCACTTGGATACCATTCGTTCCCGTCCCAGCCGCATTCAGCACCCGGTTGTCGATAACGGTGGTGTCGTCGGTGTTGCTCAGATAAATCCCTCGATCAGTTGTTGCACCATCTGTTTCCAGCACTGAATTGCCACGGATTTCAATCAAGGACGAACTGAACGCGTAAATCCCGTATGTGATGTTCGTTTCGGTCGTCTTGCTGACGAGGTTGCCGACAATCAGACTATTGCTTGCATTCGCAATGGCAATTCCGAACGCAGTGGCGCTCAGGTCTGTCGGTCCAGTATTGACGACACGGTTGTATCGCACGACCATACCGGTGCCTTCAGCGACAATGCCGACAAAGCGGTTGCCATCGAGAATCATCTCCTCGATCAGATGGCCGGACGAGTCGTCGCTAATCGATTTTTTGAGCCAGATACCGTAGTAGAACCCGCGGATAGAGCCATTGCGCAGCACAATGTTTTTGCGGTCGTCCGCAAAAACACCTCTCGCATCGGTTCCCGTACCGGCTGCTGAACCACCAAGCTTGAACCCATTGAAATCAATCGTGACGTTGTTCGTCTGTATGTGGATCATGTTACCGGTAGTTGCCGAGGTGACCAGATTGCCTTTCAGGCAATAGACACCCTGAACAGTGATCACGATGGGGATTGTGGTGATTTCGGTGCAGTCCTGGGTTTCGGCGTCGGCTGACGTCGAAAACATCAAACCGGCAGCGGCAATTGCGCCCAACAACAGGTTTCTCATTGGTCCTCTCCTTATCCTTCCATCGGCTAGCTGATTGCAGTGGTCAACAAAATCAGCGTAACCGCGGAGGAATAGAGGAGCAAATCAGGGGATTGCTAGCAACGTTGACCGGTCAATTCTTAAGGTCGTCTAAGGGCTGATTTTGATGAAAAAGGCTTTGTTTCAGTCGCCGCTTGAATGCGAATGAATGGTGTCCCACTCGGTTTTCATGCTGGTTGCGGGATTAGTTTTGCAAGCTTGCGGAGGTTTTGGGCTGTTGCTGCGAGGTGGAACTCGTCTTTGGCTCCGTTTGGTCCTCGAAGACGCAATCGGTCGAGTTTGAGAATGCGTTTGAGATGGGCGAACAGCATTTCAACCTTCTTCCGCCGTCGCTGGGTGTCGACGTAAGCGTCGGTTGTGGCGATCTCGCGGGCGAGATCACGTGCACCTTCATAGATGTGACGGGCGATTTTACGGGCCGGTTGATTGGGTGTGCATTTGGCTTTGAGAGCACAAGATGAACAATCCTCCTTGCGGGCGTAGTAGCGGATGAAGCCATCCCTGCTGATCCCTGATCGAGGTTTGGTCATCTTGCGCCAGTACTTCTTCAGCCGGTTGCCACCGGGACACGCATACTCGTCGGCCTCATGATTGAAGACGAATGCCGTATTCGGAAAGGAACCATCCATACGCTTCGACTTATCGAAGACAGGAATGTGCGGCAGGATACCTTCCTCTTCCAGAAGCCAGTTGAGGTTCTCTGCTGACCCGTAGGCCTGATCGGCCGCGAGTATCTCCGGGTAGAGACCAAACCTGTCCCGCGTTCTCTGGATCATCGTGCGCGTTGCGCCGACTTCCGCCTGCCGGATGGCCCGACTGGCCTCAACATCCACAATAATCGCATTGTCCGTGTCGATAAGATAATTGTCTGCGTAAGCAAAGAACGCCGGACCTTTGAGTGCACCCGTCCATTGAGAAGCTGGGTCGCTGTGCGATGTGAACTTCGGTTTGACTTCGCTGGCGGCACCAAAGGCCGCTTCATCCAACACGTCCAGATATTCCTTCACCGCCCGTGGAACAGCATCTGGATCGAGTGCGGTCGGGTCCCATTGGTCCTTCGGGGTTGAGTTCTGCTTGTTGGCATCCGCCCGGATGATGCTTGCATCGGCGGCAAACACATCGCCACCGACCAGGCCTTCCTCGATGCAGCGGCCAACGACACTCTCAAACAGCTGCCGGAACAAATCGCTTTCCCGAAAGCGTCCGTGGCGGTTCTTGGAGAAGGTCGACTGATCGGGAACGGGATCGCCCAGGTCCAGACGACAGAACCAGCGATAGGCCAGGTTCAGATGAACTTCCACACACAACCGCCGTTCCGACCGGATACCCATGATATAGCCGATCAGAAGCATTCGGATCATCAGTTCCGGGTCAACCGACGGACGGCCGATGTCGCTATAGAACGGTCGAAGATGTGCTCGGATGCCGGTCAGGTCGACAAATCGATCCACTGACCGCAACAGGTGATCGGCTGGGACATGATCCTCAAGACTGAATTCGTAAAATAGCGCCGCCTGACACTCCTTGCGTGATCCCATCATCGGCTTCTGTCTCCCAAATCACTTGAGAAACTGAATCAGGTCAAAATGCCCTCAATGAGGCGACTTTTTCATCAAAATCAGCTCAAGGCCGCCGATCACCGCGCTGCCCTCGTACGTCCGCTTTGCGCCCCCAAATCGGTCGTTCGTCAACTTTTGATGAGATCCTGAAAGCAGACATTCCAACTTTGGATATTCAATGTCCGCAGAGCGGACAAAGCTGCCAATTCGAAGACCTGCTCCTTAGCCACATTCTCAATGCATCAGTTGGGATCATGACAAACAGACGGAGGATATCTGCTGCAAGAAGGTCGGTCTCACGTTAACCTTCAGACAGCATTTCTGATAATTCGGGCTGCATATCTGATAACAATTCTTTGAGCGACTGTTTGTTGGAATCTTGATTGAAATGCAGGTGTGGGGTGAAAGCGTGCGCAGCCGACTGCGAAGGCAAGGTCTTGACCCTTTGGTAGAAAAACTAAGAAAGCTGCAAGTTCGAAACAAGCCCTCGATTTTGGCCAAGGAAGCCCAAACTGAAGCCAAGATTGAGGCGTTGTTTGATGAAGCGATGGCAATCCTGGAAGTCGGTGATAACAAGTCTGATGTGGATGCTGGTATAAAGGCGAGCTACAAAATGGCGGCCATCATCACAGTAGCGTTTAGCATAATGACTTTGTCATTGCCCTCACTGGACAGACTCAGAATACCCAATAACGTCCCGAATGAATTCATTCCTTTCATGTTGGCTACGGTCTTTGTTTGGGTGTGGGCTTTTGCTTCGCGCAATATGGCCAACACCAGCTATAAACTGGCAACCGTTATCACCCTGGTGCTCATAGTTTTTTTCCTTGGGAATTTCGCGGCTAGTGACCAAATTCTCCATCCGGGTGACTGGGATAAACAACAAGGTCTTGCCGCCTTTACAACTGCAATTACCATTACTTGGGTGTCCGCCATCGGATTCAACTGGATCTGGCCCAAGCGCAATTGACGGCTATCGTATGTCACTGCACCCGCGACATGGCTTCAATTACTCAGAGGGTTTTGTTGGCCCCACTAAACCGATACCCTCGTTGAACGAGTGGCTTTCAGTGGGCAGCGGCCAGATTATGCGATTGAAGTGATCAGGCGTAATAATTTTCTAACCTCTGTCTCGCGTTGAGTATCATACCCGAAACTAAGGGAGATTGATATGCCTCAGATCGATATCCAGGTACTTGAAGGTGTTTTTGATGCAACCGACAAGGAACGGATCATCCGGTCAGTTATCCGCGCCTTCGGCGATGCGGCTGGCGGGAAAATGTTTGAAAACACTTCGTGTCGCATACATGAAGTTCCCAGTGGTGCATGGGGTTACGCCGACCAAATCAACACAACGGAAGTTGGGCTTCGCATCAAGAACGATACGACCTAGCTGTTGGGTGCATACGTACTATAACGGCTCGGCGCTAACGACCGCTTTGGGCTGATTTTGATGAAAAAGGCTTTGTTTCAGTCGCCGCTTGAATGCGAATGAATGGTGTCCCACTCGGTTTTCATGCTGGTTGCGGGATTAGTTTTGCAAGCTTGCGGAGGTTTTGGGCTGTTGCTGCGAGGTGGAACTCGTCTTTGGCTCCGTTTGGTCCTCGAAGACGCAATCGGTCGAGTTTGAGAATGCGTTTGAGATGGGCGAACAGCATTTCAACCTTCTTCCGCCGTCGCTGGGTGTCGACGTAAGCGTCGGTTGTGGCGATCTCGCGGGCGAGATCACGTGCACCTTCATAGATGTGACGGGCGATTTTACGGGCCGGTTGATTGGGTGTGCATTTGGCTTTGAGAGCACAAGATGAACAATCCTCCTTGCGGGCGTAGTAGCGGATGAAGCCATCCCTGCTGATCCCTGATCGAGGTTTGGTCATCTTGCGCCAGTACTTCTTCAGCCGGTTGCCACCGGGACACGCATACTCGTCGGCCTCATGATTGAAGACGAATGCCGTATTCGGAAAGGAACCATCCATACGCTTCGACTTATCGAAGACAGGAATGTGCGGCAGGATACCTTCCTCTTCCAGAAGCCAGTTGAGGTTCTCTGCTGACCCGTAGGCCTGATCGGCCGCGAGTATCTCCGGGTAGAGACCAAACCTGTCCCGCGTTCTCTGGATCATCGTGCGCGTTGCGCCGACTTCCGCCTGCCGGATGGCCCGACTGGCCTCAACATCCACAATAATCGCATTGTCCGTGTCGATAAGATAATTGTCTGCGTAAGCAAAGAACGCCGGACCTTTGAGTGCACCCGTCCATTGAGAAGCTGGGTCGCTGTGCGATGTGAACTTCGGTTTGACTTCGCTGGCGGCACCAAAGGCCGCTTCATCCAACACGTCCAGATATTCCTTCACCGCCCGTGGAACAGCATCTGGATCGAGTGCGGTCGGGTCCCATTGGTCCTTCGGGGTTGAGTTCTGCTTGTTGGCATCCGCCCGGATGATGCTTGCATCGGCGGCAAACACATCGCCACCGACCAGGCCTTCCTCGATGCAGCGGCCAACGACACTCTCAAACAGCTGCCGGAACAAATCGCTTTCCCGAAAGCGTCCGTGGCGGTTCTTGGAGAAGGTCGACTGATCGGGAACGGGATCGCCCAGGTCCAGACGACAGAACCAGCGATAGGCCAGGTTCAGATGAACTTCCACACACAACCGCCGTTCCGACCGGATACCCATGATATAGCCGATCAGAAGCATTCGGATCATCAGTTCCGGGTCAACCGACGGACGGCCGATGTCGCTATAGAACGGTCGAAGATGTGCTCGGATGCCGGTCAGGTCGACAAATCGATCCACTGACCGCAACAGGTGATCGGCTGGGACATGATCCTCAAGACTGAATTCGTAAAATAGCGCCGCCTGACACTCCTTGCGTGATCCCATCATCGGCTTCTGTCTCCCAAATCACTTGAGAAACTGAATCAGGTCAAAATGCCCTCAATGAGGCGACTTTTTCATCAAAATCAGCTCGAAGCTGACCTTCACGATGAGGTTCCTGGAAGGCCGCTTTGCGCCCCCAAATCAGTCGTTCGTCAACTCTCTTTGAGACCCTGAAAGCGGACACTACGGCTTTGGGTTTTCAACGTCTGCAAAGCGGGACAAAACTGCCGATCATCGGTTGGCAGCATGGGGTCGGCTAGCTCGGCGCGGTATCTGCTTCCTGTCTCAGCCAATCCACAAACAAGTCGAGGCGCGGGTCGAAATTTCGTTCTCTTGCGACAACGAAAATACCGTGCGGTCTTTCTATTGTTTGCGGGCTAAGGTGAGCGAGTCGGCCTGCTTGCTCATCGGCTTGCGTCATTCGCGAGTCCGCCAGTATCACGGCCTGGCCTGACAATGCCGCATCAAACATAAAAGCACGACTTTCGTATTTGATGGCTTCAACACCGCCCTGGTTCCCAGCACCCGCGGACTTTGCCCATGCCCCCCAGTCCTCGGGCCAGTTTTGCGCGCAAGCGAGTGGGAGGTCGAGAATGTCATCGGCGGCCATCGGCAATTTGGCTCCCTTCACGAGTTGCGGGGCGCAGACCGGCCGGATCAGATCGCGGAAGATCAAGATGGACCTCAGGCCTGCCCAATCACCGGCCCCATATCGGACAGCTGCGTCGAACCCGGACTTATCCAGATCGACATAATCGAAAGACAAGAACGGTTTGATCGTTATGGCGGGATACTTGGCGTGAAACTTCGGCAGTCGCGGCAAGAGCCATCGATTGCCGAAAAACGGCGCCACCGTTATCTTCAATGTGCCGCTCATTTCCGAAGTTCGCGCATTATCGACCGCAGTCTCAAGCAGATCTAGCGCTTGTCCGACCATCGTAGCGAGCGCGCGTCCCTCGTCGGTTAATTCGACCTTCCGCGTCTTTCGGTGAAACAGTTGCGAATTCAGCGCTTGCTCCAACGCCTTGATCTGGTGACCCACAGCAGTAGCGGTCACACAGAGCTCCTCTGCCCCAAGCTTGATGCTCTCGTGCCGCGCCGCCGCCTCGAAGGCACGCAATTGGTTGAGAGATGGCAAGCGCCGCGCCATGAGATCCATACCTTAGATTTTCTAAGTTATATGCATAATAATGATCGTTTGTCACCGATGGCCAGCGAATCCTACCCTTGGTCCATGATCGATAGCTCACCCACCGGGAGGCATTCATGACACATGCAACACCGATTTTGCCGCATCAGACCGATGACATCTTTCTAACCGACGGTGGTACGGAAACCTGGTTGATGTACAAACGCGGATTCGATCTACCGGAATTCAGCGCCTTTCACCTGCTCAACGACATCAAAGCCACGGCGGCTATCCGCGAATATTACCGAACGTTCGCCAATATTGCTCTGCAGCTGAATACCGGATTCATTTTCGATAGCCTGACGTATCGGGCCAGCCGGGATTGGGGCCAGCTTCTGGGATATTCTGACGCCAGCTTGGCGGAGATGAACCACAGATGCCTGGACCTCTACCGAGAGATTGCCGCCAAAACGGGATTGGCGCCCAAGCACACCGTGATCAGCGGCTGCATCGGTCCCAAGGGCGATGCTTATCAGAAAAACGAAGAACTGACCGCAGAGGGGGCCGAGGAATATCACGCCGTGCAGATCGAGACCTTCCGGAACGCCGGTGCAGATATCGTCACTGCACTTACGCTGAACGCAACCGACGAGGCCATCGGCATCGCTCGGGCTGCTGCGAATGCCGGCTTGCCGTCGGTCATTTCCTTCACGCTGGAGAAGGACCGCAATCTGCGCAGCGGTGAATCGTTGCACCAGGCAATCGAGACGGTCGACGCCGCAACCGACTGCGCGCCGGCATACTACATGATCAACTGTTCGCATCCTTTGGATTTCGGGCCGGCCCTGACCACGGGCTCCTGGACCGAACGCATTCGCGGGCTGCGGGCCAACGCCTCCACCCTCGACCACGGCACGCTCTGCCAGTTGGGGCATCTTGAAGAAGGCAACCCGGATGAGCTGGCGGGGCAATATCGCGACCTAAGGACCGCGTTTCCAAAAATGAACGTGTTCGGCGGCTGCTGCGGTACCGATTTCGTCCACGTCGAAAAGATCGGCAAAGCGTTGTTGGCCGCGTAAATTCGCGTCGTAGTTCCACGGGCAAGGAACAGGTCATGGCAAATCTAGATTCTGGCAAGAGAGTGCTGATAACCGGCGCATCGCGCGGCGTTGGCCGACAACTCGCCGAAGATTTCGCTGCAGAGGGCGCACAGATCGCGGTGAACTTTCAGCGGTCATCCGATCTGGCCAATGAGGTTGTATCCGAGATCACTGCCGCTGGTGGCCAAGCCTTTGCCGTCCAAGCGGACGTTAGCATCGGCGTGGATGTGCAACGTATGTTCGAGGATATTGAAACCCGGTTTGGCGGGCTCGACATCCTGGTCAACAACGCCGGAATCAACCGCGACGCGCCCATTGTTGACATGACCGAAGATCACTGGGACGCGGTTGTCGCGACCAACCTCAAAGGCCCATTCCTGTGCTCGCGCTCGGCCGCGCGTCTGATGAAATCGGAAAATTCCGGCCGCGGTCGAATCATCAACATCTCGGCAATTACAAGCCAAGTCGGTCGCGCCAACGCAGCGAATTTCTGCGCGTCCAAGGGCGGCTTGAACGCGCTCACTCGGGCGCTCGCAGTGGAACTGGGGCCGGATATCACGGTCAACGCCGTCGATTTGGGGTTCCTGAACAGCCCCCTTGCCCGCGAGGTATTCACCGCAGAACAGTTCGCCTCCGCCGTCGCCAGTATCCCCGCCGGTCGGCTCGGCGAATTTGCCGAGCTATCCGCGCTGGTGCGATACTTGGCGTCGGACGCGGCCGACTTCATGACCGGCCAGTCTATTGGCTTCGACGGCGGACAGGTCATTCGGCTGAGCTAGCACCAAGCGATAGCTCGTGAATAAAGCGGCGAAGTTGACCGTCGTCGAGAGACCAGGCCTTCGCAGCAATCCTCGAAAGGGCAATTTGGGCTCTGAGCGGTAGCTCCAAAAATCATGTTCGCGGACTTTACCGACTTTTGCCTGCCTGCCGGAACCAGGATAAAGTTCTGTTCCACCTGCTCATGGATCAAAATACCACTATCGATAACCGTGCGCAGGCAAACACCAGCGCCGGGCAGACACCGCTTCCTTGGGCCGAGTATGGAACCGGTAATCGCCGTTCGCTGAATTGGGAGGGAAACCGTGGATAATGACTTTGATGAACCAGCCTTCAAGACATTCGAACGTGATGGATATTCCCGTGTTGCGGAGAGCTATGCAAACAAAACTGCTAATGTCACCGCTCAGGCAAACAGCGCGGTCCTGAATGCCGTCAACGCGGCGGCGGAGACGAATATGCTGGACGTTGCCTGCGGCCCGGGGCTGTTGACAGCTGACGCGATTGCACTTGGCGCGAAGGTTACCGGGATTGACTTTGCACCGGATATGGTCGCGCTTGCACGGTCTCTCAATCCGGGCGCCGAAATCCTTGAGGCAGATGCGGAGAACCTTCCCTTTGAGGTTGGAGCGTTTGACGCAGTCGTCTGCAACCTCGGAATACTTCACTTCGCTAGACCGGAACAAGCTGTGAGAGAGGCGTTTCGCGTGTTGCGATCCGGCGGCCGTTACACTTTCACCTGCTGGACCCCGCCATCGGTAAATCCATTCATGGGGCTCATCCTCGGGTCGATACAAGAATACGGCACACTCGATGTGGAGCTGCCCGAAGGCCCGCCGCTATTCCGTTTCGGTGACCACCAAGAGTGCAAAAGCGTGTTGCGAAAGGCTGGCTTCGTTGAAGTAGCGACTAGCGAAACGCCGCTGATCTGGCCGTTTACAACACCGGCGGAGTTCGTTGAGGAATTGTCGACCAGCACGGCGCGGCTCGGTCCGTTGCTGGCTGCGCAATCGCAAGAAGCGCGGGACAGAATCAAACAGGCAATCATGGATGGCGCGAAGGTGCATCTGACCGAGGACGGCGGCAGGATTCCGGCGGCCTTGGTTATTGCTTCAGGACAGAAACCTTGATGTCATGAGCAATTGTCTACCCTTTTAGCTATGTCTGCTTCGTGCTGGAGGTGACTTATGCTGCGAGTGATCTGGAACGCTCCTTTGCGCCCCCACATCGGTCATTCGCAGTTTTCAACTGAATCCTGAAAGCAAACATCGTAGCTGTGGGTTTTCGACCACTGCTATGGGGACGAAACGGACTTATAATTCACATTGTTGCACGTCTGCTTTCGGAACAACCACGATGTAGTTGCGCCTGGATCAGCTCATTCCAGCTTCACTAAGTGCACCGAGCAATCGATCCCTTTCCACGTCCACTGGATATGGGAACATGCGCATTGCGTGTGCCACGCTGTATTTGGGTGCAAAGTCCTTGATGCTTGTCACAATCTGCGAAGCGCCTTCCTTGTCGCCTGTTTCCCAGAGCCCGCGGACCAATTGTACACGCGCAGGAATGAAGCCTTCCACCCGATCAAGAACTGACTTTAAATGGGCAATTGCGCGGCTGTGATTACCTAAAAGAATGTGGGTATGGCCTTGAGGAAACTCCCAGCTGGGCGGGAAATAGCTGTCCTTTGAAAAGACGGCTTCAAGAAGCGGCTTCGCCTTTTCAGGCTGGGCAAGGCGGTTCATCGTTTCGCCATATGCAAGATAGACTTCGGCGTTATCGGGGTCACGGGACAACGCCGTCTCAAACGCGGCGACTGTCTCGTCTGGTCTGCCCCGGTATCCCAATACCCAGCCAAGTCGCGCATACCCCAATGCAGATGCATCGTTTATCTCAATTGCCTTGCGCGCCAGGCCTTCAGCTGCATCCAGTGTCAGATCTGCACCTGGCAAACCGAAGACGTAAAGCGTCGTCCGGCAATAGGCCTGCTGAGCATAGGCGTTGGCGAAACCTGGATCGATGTCCGCCGCCTTCGAGAAATGAGCCAAGGCATCGACAAAAGCTTTAGGCTGGTAGCGAAAATAGGCGTATCGCCCCTTTTGATAGTGATCGTAAGCCGTCGGATTTGTTGTCCCGCGGGGTTTTGGTTGGGCATCGCGCTCTCCGGGCGACAGAACCGCAATTAACCGGTCTCTGATCATATCGTGACCGGCCAGAAGGCTATCGGTTGTCAGGTCAAAACTTTCCGCCCAGTTTTGGTGCTCGCCGGTTTCGTCGAGCGTTGATACGTTGATACGGATCGTATCGCCTATCTGGCGGATGCTGCCGTCGATAATCGTAGTAACGCCATGGGTCTGCGATGGAACCGTGTCGGCCAGGGCCCGTGTCGTGTTGTAGGATAGAACGCGCCAGTTCTTCTTGCCGGAAAGGCCGGTAATTAGATCTTCCGCCAGTCCCTCGGCAAGATAGTCCAGTCCGGCGGCGCGGTCAGTCAGTCGGAATATGCGGACCAGAAGCGTGGGCCGTTTTTTCGATCCTTGAAGAGATTGCGATGATGTGACAGGTGCGACAAAGCGATATCCACGGGAGTGGATTGTACGCACAAATTGTTTTTCGGCACCCGTATCATCGAGCGCGGACCGGAGTGCCTTGACCGCCCCCGAGATGGCCCAGTCGCTGACAACGCGTCCATCCCATATGGCTTTGACCAGATCATCGCGGCTGACGACACGCTCCTTGTGATTGATTAAATAACTGAGGAGACGCAAGCTCTGCGGTTCTATGGCGACGAGTTCGCCGTTTTTTGTGAGTTCAGAGGTCGCTTCATTCAGAAGGAACGGGCCGAAGCTCCAGACTCTGTTCGGGATCCCGTTCAAGCCCAAATCCTCCAAAAATCCTCCCGAAACCACCCAGTTTCGCCCAAGCACTATGACGCAAGTTGGTTCAATAATCGAGCGATCAGTCCAAGAAGGAGATAATTATGAAAACACCAAACACGATCGCTTCCGCAATCCTTTTCAGCCTTATGTCGAGCACCGCCATGGCCGAGCGTGTCAATGTCGCCAGCAATTCCACAGTGCAGCATTCGGTCGAGCGTCTAACGAGTGCAGTCGAAGCTGCCGGCGCGCGCGTCTTCAATAAAATCGATTTCGCCAAGGGCAACGCGTCGGTGGGTGAAGTATTGCGACCCACCACGGTCGTCATATTCGGCAGCCCGAAAATCGGCGCGAAAGCGCTGCAAGACGGACAAACGATGGCCTTGTATCTTCCTTTGCGCATCTTGTTTTTCGAAGATGCGAACGGCCAAACCTGGGCGACATACGATGATCCGACGGCTGTTGCGCCGACGCATGGTCTCGCACCTGACCATCCGGCAGTGCTGGCTATGAAGGGTGCGCTGGAGAAGTTTTCGGCCGTCGCTTCCGGGCAGTAAACTACCATGACCGCAGGTGCGGCGGCACACGCATCGCCTGCGGTTGCTAGAATGTTGAGCAGACATTCGTCGAGCCGCTCCAGAGCTGTTACTATAGGCTCGAATCTGACCTTCGCGGTGAGGAATCTGGAGGACTGCTTTGCGCCCCCAAATCGGTCATTCGCAGTTGTCAAATGAGTCCTAAAAACGGACGTTGCAATTTTGGCTGCTCAAAGTCGGCTCAGCGGACAAAGTTACCCTTCGCGGTAATCTGTTCGAGGGCAACTTTCCACGCGTGATCCAACAAAATATCACAAAACGTACCTGCATTTCAGGCAAAATTCATAGTAGAGTCCAACCATAGATACCGGATACTACCAGCGTATAGATCGCAAGAAGGACGACATTAACGGGATTGCCGGACAGCTTTGGCGTCTTAATCTGAGATACATTCAAAACCGCTAGACAGAAGCCACTGGCAGCGAGAATGATGGCAAACAGGGGGCGATCAAAATATCCTGCAAACAAAAAAATGAAGACAAGAATGATGCTATTATTATCAATAGCTAAGCCAGTATACTTTGCATCATCCGTCAACCCGAAGGTGCTGAAGTAACTCAGCCGGACCACACCAAAAACCAGCATTATGAAGGCTACGGGCAAAAAAGCGGCGCTAAAGCTTGCGTAGCTCAAGATCAAAATGCTGGGCGTGACGCCATAGCTTACAATATCGATGAGCAAATCAAGCTGTCCCCCGAATTGCCGGTCACTGCCTGTTCTACCTGCCATCCTCCGCGCAATTATCCCGTCGGCCCAATCGAAGGCGACTGCCCAGATCATGCCAATCATGGCCGCGGCATAAACACCCACTATAAGAAAATAAATCGCTAACAGTGTGCAGCCCAGGCCCGCGAGGGAGCAGATATTGGGAAGATCGTTGAGATATGACAGTATCGATCTTGTTGGCTTCCTTGGGCCAGCGGCGTCTTCGATTGTCATGGCGCGTCCTTTGAAATATAGTGCTATCTCCCTGTTCGACAGGAAAATTCTGTTCACGTTCTGTGTGCACTTTAAACGTGCAGTTTTTAAACAATGACTGTCTCCAGACCTCTGAAGGACTGGCGGCGGATTAGCTTAATTGCTTGAAACTAAAGTATAAATTCCACGTCAGCGTGTATTCACACGCTGCTTTTTAACACCGTTTCTGGGTAGAAAAAAGGATAAAGAATAGAATGATTGTCTATACAGTTGGTACTTTTGACCTGCTCCATGTCGGACATCTTGCTTTGCTGAACCATTGCAAAACGCTGGGGGATTTCCTGGCTGTCGGCGTGGCTTCAGATGAGGTCGTAAACCTTTACAAACCTAATGTTCCCATTGTTCCTTTGGATCAACGCGTGGAGATGTTGCAAGCGTTACGCTGTGTCGACCTAGTCCGCCCCTACCATAAACTTGAATATGTTTCAGGCTGCAAAGCGGTAAATGCAGATATCTTTGTGATTGGCGAAGATTGGGGGACAAAATCCCACAACCTTGATGTGGATGCCTATTTAGAAGAAATGGGGAAACAAGTTGTCCAAGTTCGCTACAATCCGAGAACGTCATCCACGAAAATAAAGAAATCGGTTTTGGCACAGGCCCGAGCACGAAGAAAGCCAATCAAGACTTTCTCGCAAGAGGCTCACCGGCTACCGTCAATAGGACCTTGAGGCATCTGAATAAGTTTGCCCATTCGATAGGTTTACGAAAATGACTTCCTTTTTGTAGTCGCGTTGAAACGACGCGGTGCATTTACGTACAGCGAACTGGCCTCTGACTTTGGTTCAGTTGCGTAAAGCCGTCCTTCGCTGCGCTACAGCATCAGTGTAGGAATGAGCTCTGAACTGAAGTCTCACTTATTCGGAAATCGTCAGTTTGTTGGATCGACACAAATGGTCCAATACCGCATTGCGCTAACCAAATTGCATTCCATCAAGAAAAATGCTGCCGTCGGTTTGCTCGAATGCCCGCTGAACGGAGCATGAAGGCGGTCGAATGAAGGACCGCTATGCCGACGAATTGAAAATGACTGAAAGTGTCTGATGTCCAAATTGCACCGCCGGCCAACGGGTAAAAGCGCCAATGGCTGATACTGCCTGTTCGAAGTGACGGTCCAGCAAATACCGGACGTAGGATCGCCGCCTAAAACGTAATACTGGTCAAGACCACATAGATCATCGTACCCGCGATGCAAAGGATCATGAGGAGGACTAGCATTAGGAGCGGATCTGCGGTCAGGAGGGTGTAATATTTCAAGTGATGACCTCGTCGCCCGAGCAATATTTTGTCGACGGAGTAACAGTCCCCTTCGGTTCTATTACTTTCGCGGCTCGTTTCTGTGTGGGCAGCGAAGCTAAATCTTTCCGCTCCTTGCTCTCCAGACGTGCCTGGCGAAGCTTTTCCGTTTTGCGCTCACGGAGCTTGGCCTCCGCTTCGATTATTGACCGCGCAGAACGGTCCGTAATTTCGGCCTTGGTTTCAGATCTAGACAGTTTTGGACGGAAGAGATCATGTGATGGAGTGATATCTGTCATGATTTCTCTTTCTCGGATTCTGTCGAAAGGCAGAAAGGTCGGGCGAGAGCCCGACCCCTCTTCTTCATCTCGACGACCGGTGCCAGTACATCCGTGGTCACCAGTTGGAGACGATTTCTTACGCAGCCTGAAGGTTCTCAGCAGCGCTTTTGCCTGACTTTGTATCGCGCACGACCTCGAAGCTGAGCTTCTGGCCCTCAACAATTGAGTTCAATCCCGAACGCTCCACGGCAGAAATGTGGACGAAAACATCCGACGTTCCGTCCTCGGGAGTAATGAAGCCGAAGCCCTTGTTGCTGTTAAAGAATTTTACTGTTCCGGTGATCATGACGTCTTCCTTTCAATCGGTCATATAATTGTTGCATGCCACCGCAGGTGCGGGGCACACAGATGAGATCGATTTTAAGAGAGGAATATCGCAGCTAGCGCATTTAGCGCCAAAAACAAACTTCAACAGCTAAGATCGATATACGGCTATGTAGGCTCTAATAGTGTTCGAAACAAGATGCAACTCGAACTGCGGTGAATGTTCCGGTGTCCGGCGTCCAGTAGGAACACTTCCAATAAATCAACAATCGAAGACTTTTCGGGTTTGCGGAGCGCGGTGATCAAAAATCGGCGGCTGTCAGCGTAAAAGGTCTGCATTGGCTGCGTGAGTAGGCTTTGCGGGCTGTGCTATAGATCAAGCCGCGCGACGCATCGAATGCTTTCAGACACTCAGCCTCCGTGACCGCAGTCCTGCCCGATATGGACAACGCTCCAGCCTCGACGAAGAACGGCACCTGAACCATGTCATCATAACCGATGAAGCGGACGGCATTCCGCGTTTCGTCAAAGCTTCTAGTAGGGTTCGGAAACTCCAACGTCTCTGCCATCACTTCTTGCCCTTATATTGTGTGGCATTTACGGTCAAATGAGCCCGGTTTCCGAATGTGTTTGCCGGTTTTGCGGGTTCCTTCTTTTGCTTAGGTTTTCTGAACTCGCGATTGCTGCGATTCTGTCCCTTGGCCATGTCCGAAGGTCCTTTCGATAAGAGTTCCCTCACCGCCGGACAGCGGCATGCTGACCGGCTTGAGGCTGTCCTGCGTAGCTACTCGTTCGTGACGTTCCTCGTCATTGCGGATACGGTATTGCAAAGAGCCTCCATGCGATGGAAGCAAACTGGTGATGTGATAAATGTCTGAGGATGTGGCCGAATGGCCGAAACCGCCACGCAGCCGAACAGCCTGGCCAATTGTGTAAAGATGTGTCGGATCCTCCCGCCGTTTCAGCCGGGAATCGCCTCGCAATGTACCTTTGGTGGTCATGATTGTTGTTGGTCTTTTTCCAAGGCGGCGTCGAGAACCGCAGGATTAATACGTACCATCCGGCGCGTAGACGACTTTGAAGCAATCGCCGGAAGATGGATAAATGTGCTGACGCGCCGCCAAGCTTGCCGCGATATACCTTCGATCCGCTGTTCGTCGTAGTCGATGCGATATTTGCCTGCCGGCTGCGGCTGATCAAAACCAGGAATTTCAAACGTCTGAGTGAAGTGGACTATGGTTTGTTTGGTACGGTACGTCATGGCTGAAAATCTTTCGCGTGCGCCCGGTGTCAGCGAACAATGAGTTTGTTTCCTCCGTGCGGTTTGCACAAAGTCCGTAACGTTCGCAAAATCAGGGGTAACCCAAAAAACCGGCAAGCCGGGATATCAGATAGCCAATGATGGCTGTAAACGTATGGGCGAACATGGCCCCAAACAGCAGCAATATCAAGTCCGCTGAGAAAAGATGCGGGCTTTCGCAATATACGTGCTACAAGGACAAATCTCTACGCGATCATGCGTAGCTTTTCCCCAAACAGATTGGACGTGACCATGCAAATTCCTGAATGGACGAAACCTGCGCTTGTGGGCGCGGGAGCGGGTGCTCTTGCTCTGGCTGTTGCGGGATTCGGCTGGGGTGGCTGGATGACCAGCAGTGCTGCCGCTCAAATGTCGGGCAAACAGTCAATTGCCGCAACAGCCATGGCACTCACACCTTATTGCGTCCAGAAATCGCAAAGCGACCCGAAGTCAACCGATGTGCTGGCAGAGATAAATAACGCCAGCGTCTATAAGCGGCGCGGGATTGTAGAGGAATCCGGTTGGGCGACGCCTCTGGGTGCTGACAAACCGGATCGAGCTCTCGCGGAAGCATGCCTGGCCGCATTGACCAAGGACATCTGACCGACTTTCAACACGCAGGCACTTTGCGGGCTAACGAATGGGGCACGCCGCAATCCTGCCGATATTGTCGACGGACCGCTGGAACACTCAACTCGTGCCGGTCGACCCTTCCGAACTCAGTATTGCAGTTTGTCGGGAACAACGCTCGCTCAATCGCGATCAGTGTCAATTGATCAGAAATAGATATTTGGAGCGTGCAAATCATGTCTTCTCACCGTTTGCTGTTGGTCAGTTAGTGTGCCTGAATAACGACTATCTACCGACAACCGCGGCGACCAAGACCTTTCGGATCTACGGAACTCTGCCGGCAATAGGCGGCGCTCTGCAATATCACATCCGCAGCGATTTCGAACGCTATGAGCTGGTCACAACGGAAGATCTGCTGGTCGAGGCCAATGTGCAGGAAGACAAGAACAAAGTTTTTCACAGCTAGAAGGAATTTATCGTTATGGCTAAAGGTCAAAAACGCAGCAATCGCGAAGTGAGGAAACCGAAGAAGGAGAAGAAACCAGCCGCTGTCGAGAATGTATTTGGCAAGAGCGGAAAAGGTGCTGACGGTGCTGCTCCATGGTCGAAAAAGCCGAAAGGTTAGAGCGGTTCGCTACTATTTGCCGATCCTGATCGGCCATAAGGCAACCCCTACAAGGTTCCGATGATTCACTAACATTCACGCCGGACCAATCAATCTAGGCTGGCCACTTTCAACGGCAAAGTTGGGCTCGAAGCCGTTGATGCGCGAGCACGGACAACGTGACGTCGTTGAATCGGAATCTCCTTACAGCTGTACAACACGCGGTCCAGCAGGCTGGTTCAAACAGCGGACCAATGGTCCTTGTGGGTACGTCGAATATGACGCAGAACGCTTCGATCTTCTGCGCGATTGATCCAAACTAACAAGAAAGACCGAAACCATGCTCGAGAGATTTTTCTTATCCGCCGTAATCATCGCCACGACAATTGTCCCGGGCAATACCCGGGACGCCGTACTATTGCAGATGCAGGACAAGCAGATCGGCGCGTACTTGCGAGCCCTGTACGTCTATAACTCGGGCTTTAGCCATCAAGAGGTCATGGCGAATTGCGGCTATGCGTATTTACAACATTTCAAGAACGCTCAGTTAGCTCTGCGAGAGTTCACCAAAGCGAACCCAATCGTATTTGTGGAAGTCTGGTCTGAAGCTATCAACGAGATTGTCATTGACGATGTAAAAGGCGGTGGGCTGTGTGAACAATTCAAGATCAATGCTGATATGCTCGCTCTGGAGCTACTTCGCTGATGAGAAAGCACCTCATTAATATTTCTCTTCGTTCGCTGTAAGCAAAGTACCCGGTCAGCATGGTCGAGCAGCTGAGCGTTCAGCCTGCCAAGGGCAGACCATCACATCAAGATCATTGGTTACGTGCCACTAGCGTAGCTAAGTTCACAAACAACTTCACAGGCGGAAAAAGACACTACGTTGACCCTTAATTCCTGCTCGGTTGTTTATTGCTGGTTGGAGATTCGCTTTCCATTTTCTTTCGTTTTTCCGCAGCCTCTTCTCGTATCTGTTTGAAGCGATTTTCTTTTGGATCTTTGAAGACTGGCGGCGTATCCGTTTTTTTCACGTATCTGTTTTTAATCATCGATTCACTTCCTTCAGCGAGGAGTTAGAGATTTCAGCGAATTAGAGGCAGAGTTCGAGCTTGGTCAGATGTGATAGAAAGTCGGCCAAATTGGCATTTTTCCGCGGTAGTCAGGCAAGCAACATGTACACTTCTGACACATCACGATTTCCCACTTTATTGATACCGCGCTTGTCCGGATATCACCCTCTTATCAACTATGGAGGGCATCGTCGTGAGGTTGGGGGAACCGTGTGGTTCTTTCCGAGACCGGCGCCTAGGCTAACCGATAGGTTGGCGTAGCACCAATCACCCTCGATTGTTAGGGGCGCCAGGCCGAATTGGCACATATTGAAAATCTGGCCTGGCTAATGCCCACCACTCGCTAATTGCGATCGGTCGAACCTTGCCATGTAGGCAGCGCCTCCGCGCAAAGGCCTCAGCACAATGAATGTCGCAGATCGGGCACCGTGGACATCCATCCATAGTAACTTTGTCCGCTGAGCTGCCATTCAGGTGCTTCCAAGCAGATCAATACTGCGAATGTCCGCTCTGCCAATTCGATGCCCAAAAGCTGACAGTCCGCACTCGGCCCCAAATTGGTCGTTAACAAATTCAAGCCATGACGACTGCTAATAGCACATAACGCCCGCACGAGACGTGTCGCGGATTAGACATACTATGCTGGTAATGTTGGTCGGTTTGTCCGCGATGCTGACCTACGCGGTTGATTGATCGTCTTCGGAGGTTTCGCCGAAAGCGGTCATCGGCGCTCGCTCGTTTATGAGTACACGCCCTAGTTCTGCGGACAAAGCACCAACACCTCACATGCTGATTGATACGGTTGGCTGGCCTAGGGCCGCCTCCGTTGTTAATGCAATTCAGCGACTGGTTAGAACAGCCAACCCAACTCGGCCATGCATTCCTTGAAGCGCCCGTCTAGGCAACAGGATTGCTGTGCCGGCGGTGACCCTCTTTTCCATTCGAATGTACTTGGAGGCTTTTAGAAAATTGTACTCGCGGAAGCTTAGCGCTCTGAAATTGGCTTCCACTCCCGAGCTAATCGCTGAGCTTCGGCAATTTGCTCGGGGGTCATCAACGCCGCGACGTAGTCTCGCCTTTCAGCCGCTTTTTCTTCACCTTGCGCCGCCGCCAGATTGAGCCACATGTGGGCTGAAACATAGTCCTGCGGCACTCCGTGACCCTGCTGATAGCCGCAACCAAGGAACATTTGAGCTTCACCATCCCCCTGCTCAGCGGCCTTGCGATACCTTTTTGATGGATCGTCCGGTGACAAGTTAGAGAGCACACGGTTCGTTGCAACAGCTTCCGAAACGAAGGTGTCGCGCAAAACACGATTTATCCAGTTTTCAGTCTCAGGACCCGGAGTAATGATGTTGCCGATGGCATTTGTATCATTGCGCCAGAAACTTTCCCTTACGAAGTTTTCGTCCTTCCACTCTCTCAGAACCTCAAGCATCGCAGCGCCACAGATGGCTACGCTCAATATTTTTTCCGTGTCGTGCAGTGCCAATTTCATGTCACGAGCAATTGTAACCACAGCAAAATGGGAAGCAGTCTCTGCAGGTGAGTAGTCACTTGCGATTGACAGCAAAGCGGCTCCGACGCCGTAGGGCGTTAAGTCTAATCCCAAGTGCTTACAAAACTTCTCAACATCCTTCAGAGAGGCGTGTCCGGCATCGTTTTGCTGTTGAAGCCGTTTGGCCTCTTGTCGGGCCACTTTGTAGGCGGGGTTTTCGTCAACAGGATTTTGGCGCATCTTATCGAGACGACGTGAAATCGCGAGATTTGTCTGATTTGGCGGATCGGCCTCGCGTTCATCGTCGGCAAACAAGCCAATATTAAGTAGTTTCGAAAATGACCAAATCACTTTTCTATCTCACTTGACTGATGAGATAACAACACGGCGCGATGGTAACATGATTGTTGTGATGATCCCAACCGTGTTGACTTTTCCGGCATGTCAGTAGTGGATTCACAAATCCCTCCAGTCCGCTCACCCTCAAGGTTATTATGCGAAGTGGTTACCCATCGTATAAAGAGGTGGGCTGCTTTCCAGCAGCTGAAGTGTGCTAAAATCATCATCAAATGGTCGACTAACATCTCCTAGCTTTCGTTGTGATGATTTGCGCCTTTCTAAGGATAGGCTTCTTGGCGACCGCAACTTTGGTCTTGTACAGAGATGTACTTAGGAGGGATGATAACTTCGGCCTTAGGCTCGACCGATATTTCGAAACGGGCTACGGTCTGGGAAAGACAACTCTTGTTTCCAATGCCTTCCTGAACATGTTGATCCAGATGGGCATCGCTGTAGTTGGGGCGATAATTGGATGTGCCATTATCTGGTTCAGTGTGGTCGAACCAATTGCTGTTCACGTTTTCAGGCTCGAAATAGAGTGAAAACCTTCGAAAGCGAGAGTGTGACGGGTGGTGACACTTTTCTCGGTTTTGGCCGTTCTCTGTCATATTGGTCAACAGCCGATTTCGGCGGTTTCACAAAGATGGGCATATCGGTGCTCGCGAACTCAAACCGAATTGCTGACATCGTGCTGACACAAAATTGCATCAGCAAAGCGTGCCGCAAGGTGCGCTTATTAAGATTTTGAAATTTATGATTAATTTGGTGAGCGCGCAGGGGCTCGAACCCTGGACCTACTGATTAAAAGTCAGTTGCTCTACCAGCTGAGCTACGCGCTCCCAACGGCCGGGCAATCCGGCCGCCCGAAAGTGCGCGGAACATAAGGAGCAACACCAAGCCGGTCAACCGCAAAATGCTGCGTTTTGGCTGGATCGAAATTATGGACAAATCCTGGGGTTTTCGCGGTTGTTGGGTCGGGTTACCCGCTTGCTTGCAACATCTGCGGATCGCAATGGCGCTGCCACCTCAACCCACTTGGAAATACCGGCGTCAAATGGATCTGGATGTCATTCCCTAACTGCCTGATGTCAAATAGATAGCGACAATTAGGTGATTGGCGCGTGAAGAACCAGCGCGTTATAGGAACAGCTGAATGGAAGCTATACGGCCATGCTGGAAATCATGAACGATGGAAAACGCGCATGCTTGACGTCGGTTATCTGAGCGCCATCGGCGCCGGCGCACTGTCGTTCCTGTCGCCCTGCGTGTTGCCGCTCGTGCCTCCTTATCTTTGCTATATGGCGGGTATTTCGGTCGACGATTTCCGCGGTGATTCGAACCATGAAAGCATCGGTTACCGCTCGGCGCTAATGGGGGCGTCGATTGCCTTTGTACTTGGCTTTTCGACGGTGTTTGTCGCGCTAGGTGCGGGTGCCTCGACCATCGGTTCATTCCTGCGCGCCTGGCAAAACGAAATCGCCGTCGTGGCCGGCCTTGTGATCATCCTCATGGGATTGAATTTCCTTGGCGTTATTCGCATCCCGCTGCTTTCCCGCGAAGCACGGTTTCAGGCCGGTGGCAAGCCCGCAAACGTGGGAGCCGCCTATGTCATGGGCCTGGCATTCGCTTTCGGATGGACCCCTTGCATTGGCCCGGTTTTGGGACCAATCCTGACGCTTGCCGGAGGGCGTGAAACCGTCGGCGAAGGCGCATTGCTTCTGGCCGCATATTCAGCCGGTCTAGGCATTCCGTTTCTGCTTGCCAGCGCATTCTCGGGCGCGTTTATGCGGTTTCTGGGCCGTTTCCGCGTTCACATGGGCAAGGTGGAAAAAGTGATGGGTGGGCTGCTTGTCGTCGCCGGAGTTCTGTTCCTGACTGGAGGAATGCAGACAATTGCGTTCTTCCTGCTTGAAACATTCCCATTGCTTGGTCAGCTAGGATGAGCGCATCGGCAAGGTAGCCGACATAATACCGCCCATGACCAGCGCCGCGCCGGCAAGGTGGTGGAATTCCAGCCGCTCACCCAGGAAAATCATCGCCAGCGCAACGCCGTATACCGGCAGCATGTACATGAATATGCCGGCGACCGGAGCCCCCAGATGGCGTGCACCGAACTGAAAACCCGAAAACGCGAGTAGAGAAGCAAACACAATGATGCCAGCGATGCTGCCCCACGCGTGAGGGGTCGCCGGCATCTCTTGTCCGTTCAAGAATTCCCAAATCGCAAATGGTAACAGCCAAACTGCGCCAATCGCGGAAACGACAGCCAGCGCAGGCAATGTCGGTATTGAGGCTATCTCGCCGCGCCGCAGCAACACAGAGTAACCCGCCCACGCAAACGCCGAGACGAAAATGATCAGGTCGCCCGGGTTTAATGTCAGCGTCAGCAGTAATTCCAAACTTCCCTTCACAACAATCACCACGATGCCTGCCATCGCCATGACAATCCCAACTGCCTCACGCCAATTGCTCTTGCGGCCGTAAAACAGGAACTCGATCAGGATGATCATCACCGAGGAGGTGGTGTAGATGAGCGTGGCATTGGTCGCAGTGGTGTAGTCCAGTGCGACATAGACCAGCGCGCCGCAAACCCACATTCCGAGAAAACCGAGGCCGCAAATTCGGACAAATCCCGGGGCGGAAATTTTCTGAATCTGGATGCGCGCCTGCCACACTAGCGGTGAAAGCACAATCGCCACCACAGACCAGCGCAGGAAAGCCAGGGTGAATGGTGCGACATCGCCGGATACTCCGCGACCAAAAATCAGATTGGTTGAAAAGAAAAGCGGCGTGAGCACCATGACGATATAGGCGGTCGGTGCTGTACCGCTTTTGTCCTGTGCCATGCTCATTTGCCACCGCCGATTTTTGCAAGACGGGTGCTTTTGGACCGCGAAAGGCGGTGATACAAGCCACCAAATCGCCAATTGACGGAATCACCCGCATGAAATCCAGAACCTGCCTATCCATCATTCTCGCTGCCGGTGATGGTACGCGTATGAAAAGTGCGGTGCCGAAAGTTCTGCACCCGGTTGCCGGAGCACCGATGATCGCCCACGTGGTGAAAACAACAGCGGCTGCCGGAGCCGCGGCGATTTCAATCGTAACCGGCCGTGGCGGCGAAGAAGTGAGCAATGCCGTCGCTCCGCTTCATACGCAGTTGGATTTTCATCAACAGATGCAAAGGCTTGGAACCGGCCATGCTGTATTGGCAGCTCGAGATGCAATTGCGCGGGGTTTCGACGATGTTCTGATCGTGTTTGGAGATACGCCATTGGTCACGGCGGAAACGTTGTTGAAAGCAAGAGCAAAACTCGCAGATGGCGCTGCGGTGACGGTGATGGGATTTCAAACGGAAAGCCCTTCCGGTTATGGCCGCCTGATTGAGGAAAATGGCAGGCTGATCGCCATCCGCGAGGAAAAGGATTGCAACGACGAAGAACGCAAAATCACCTTTTGCAATGGCGGGCTGATGGGTATCTCAGGTCAAAGCGCGCTTGAACTGCTCGAAGCCATTGGCAATGACAACGCCAAAGGCGAATACTATCTGACAGATGTCGTCGAGATCGCCCACGCCAAAGGCTTGCGTGTCGAGGCACTCGAAGTGCCGTTTGAAGAACTACTGGGCATCAATAACAGGGCCGAGTTGGCTGGCGCGGAAAGCATTTGGCAGCAACGCAAACGCGAGGAGTTGATGCATGCCGGTGTCTCCATGCAGGCGCCGGAAACGATCTACTTGTCTTACGACACGGCAATCGGCGCTGACAGCACCATTGAGCCACATGTTTGGTTTGGCCCCGGAGTAAAAATTGGCAACAGCGTCCGTGTTCGGGCCTACTCGCACATCGAAGGAGCGGCAATCGCCGACGGGGCAGAGGTTGGTCCTTACGCGCGATTGCGTCCCGGCACGCAACTCGCCTCCGGCAGCAAGGTCGGCAATTTCTGCGAAATCAAAAAGGCGAGCCTCGGTGAGGGGGCCAAAGTCAATCATCTGACCTATATCGGCGATGCGTCGATTGGGGCCAAAGCTAATGTCGGGGCTGGAACCATTACCTGCAATTATGATGGCCACAACAAATACCGCACCAGTATTGGCGACGGTGCGTTTGTTGGATCCAACAGCACTCTCATCGCACCGCTGAACATCGGTCACCGCGCGTTTGTAGCGGCCGGCAGTGTCATCACTCAGGATGTACCGGACGAAGCACTCGCCTTTGGTAGATCACGCGATCAGACCGTTCGAGAGGGCAAAGCCGCAGAAATCAACAAGCGAAATGCAGCGCGAAAGAAAGAGAAATAGAATTCCGCGACTCGCAAAAATTCACCAATTTTGCGGATTTTCGCCCATTCTTGGCCTCAACCGCATATTATTTGGATGCGGCGAAGTTTGAAATGACTCGAAATCAAATGTGTCTTTTCCAGCCAACGGGTAGCTTCTATGCCGTAAAACGCGGACTGGGAATTAATGGGGTTTGGAGATGTGCGGAATTGTCGGGATAATCGGGCGTCAGCCGGTAGCTCCACTACTCGTTGACGCGCTCAAGCGGCTTGAATATCGCGGCTACGATTCGGCCGGAGTTGCCACGTTGGAGGGCGGGAAGCTTGACCGGCGCCGCGCGGAAGGCAAATTGGTCAATCTTGAGGAACGCCTCAAGCAACAGCCTCTCGAAGGAACTATAGGTGTCGGTCATACGCGGTGGGCTACCCATGGCGCTCCAACCGAAAACAATGCCCACCCTCATTTTGCCGGCAAGGTGGGTGTGGTTCACAACGGAATCATCGAGAATTTTGCCGAACTGCGCGATGAGCTGATATCCTCAGGATCAGAATTCACAACTCAAACTGATACCGAAATCGTCGCGCAGATGCTGGCCCGGCACCTGGATTCGGGACTTTCACCCAACGAGGCGATGCAGGCGACATTGCGCCGTCTGGAAGGGGCTTATGCGCTTGCGGTAATATTCGCCGGACATGACGATCTCATGCTGGCGGCTCGAAACGGGCCGCCGCTGGCCGTCGGGTTTGGCGACGGTGAAATGTATGTCGGGTCAGACGCCATTGCTCTTGCGCCTTTCACCGATGAAATCACCTATCTGGAAGATGGTGACTGGGCAGTGGTCACCTCACAATCGGTAAAGGTATTCGACACTTCGGGTGCAGCGGTCGAAAGAGCGCGGCAAAAATCGGTCGGCTCGGCGTTGATGGTCGACAAGGGCAATCACCGTCACTTCATGGAAAAGGAAATCCATGAACAGCCGGAAGTCATTTCCCACACACTGGCACATTATCTGGATTTTGCAGCCGGCACCGTCAGGCCGCTGGATGTGCCTTTTGACCTGGCAAAACTGCAACGGCTGGCAATCTCGGCATGCGGCACCGCCTATTTGGCGGGTCTGGTTTCGAAATACTGGTTTGAACGCTATGCGCGCGTTCCGGTGGACATCGATATCGCTTCGGAGTTTCGTTACCGCGAAATGCCGTTGCCGGCTGAATCTGCAGCACTGTTCATTTCTCAGTCGGGAGAAACAGCCGACACGCTTGCCTCCTTGCGGTATTGCCGCGATGAGGGCGTACCCATCATGTCTATCGTAAATGTGCGCGGTTCCACGATCGCACGCGAATCTGATGCGGTGTTCCCAACGCTGGCGGGGCCGGAAATTGGTGTCGCTTCAACCAAGGCTCTTACCTGCCAGCTTTCCGTACTAGCGGCTCTGGCGTTGGCCACAGCAAAAGCAAAAGGGCTTCTTGACCCGGCGACGGAGAAATCTCTCGTTCGCGAACTGTCGGAAACGCCGAGATTTGCCAGTCATGCACTGAAGCTGGACGAGCAGATTCATTCGGTCGCCCGGCACCTCTCGACTGTGCGCCATGTTTTGTATCTGGGACGCGACACCAACTATCCACTGGCGCTTGAAGGCGCGCTCAAGCTTAAGGAAATCTCCTATATTCATGCTGAAGGTTATGCGGCCGGCGAACTGAAACACGGTCCGATTGCGTTGATTGATGAAACGATGCCGGTGGTCGTCATCGCTCCGCATGACCGGATATTCGACAAAACAGTATCCAACATGCAGGAAGTTGCGGCACGGGGTGGCAACATCATCCTGATCACTGATGAAACCGGCGCTCGGCGGTCCACAGTCGATACTTTGGAGACCATCGTCATGCCGGACGTTCCCGAGTTTGTCGCACCAATAGTGTATACCATTCCGGTGCAGCTTCTGGCCTATCACACCGCTGTCATCATGGGCACGGACGTAGACCAGCCTCGCAATCTGGCCAAATCGGTAACCGTCGAATAAGCACCCAAATACAAAAAGATGTTCAAAATCGGCAGGCGCTGCACTACATGTGAACTGCCCGAACGGTCGTGCATTGAGGAAATATGAGCGATTCGCCCAAAAAAATTTCCGGTGTCATGCGGCTCAGGAACTATTTTCTGACCGGATTCATCGTGTGCGCGCCGCTGGCTGTAACGGCCTACTTGACGTGGTCATTCATTGGATGGGCAGATTCCTGGGTCAAGCCTTACATCCCCGAAATCTACAATCCCGATACCTACCTGCCATTCTCGATACCCGGTTTCGGGCTCGTCGTCGCCCTGTTGCTGATCACGCTGATCGGTTTCATGACAGCTAATATTATCGGCCGCACCATCGTCAATTACGGCGAATACATGCTTGGCCGAATGCCGTTGGTGCGCAATATCTATGGGGTTCTGAAGCAGATATTGGAGACGGTTCTCTCTGAACGGACGAACACATTCAAGCAGGTCGGGTTGATAGAATATCCTCGCAAGGGACTGTGGGCCATTGTGTTCATTGCCACCGAATCGGAAGGCGAGATTGACGAGGAATTGCAGGGCAAGGTCGGCAAGACAACCGCTGTATTCTTGCCAACCACGCCAAACCCGACTTCCGGCTTCCTGCTGTTTGTACCGAAAAGCGACGTCAAAATCTTGTCAATGTCAGTGGAAGAGGGGGCCAAATTGGTCATCTCGGCCGGTCTGGTGACGCCGGAGTACCAGAAACGACTTGAAGCTTTGGCGGAAGAGGCTGACGAAAAACAGTTGGAAACTACCCCGCACTGAGCAAGCGCACTGCTTCATCGCGACCGAACAGATAAAGCAACAGCCTCAAAGCCTCACCACGCTTTGACTGTAATTCCGGATCGTTTTGCAAAACCAGACGCGCATCGTCGCGCGCAGCCTGCAGGAGATCGCTGTGCGCTTCCAATCTGGCGACCCGAAATCCAGGACTGCCTGATTGCCTAGTGCCGAGCAATTCGCCTTCGCCGCGCAGCTTCAGATCTTCTTCAGCAATTCGGAAGCCATCTTCAGTGTCGCGCAAGACATCCAGCCTTTGCCGGGCAATCTCGCCTAGCGGAGCTTTGTAGAGCAGCACGCAACTGGACTGTTTTTCGCCACGTCCCACGCGTCCGCGCAGCTGATGCAACTGGGCAAGGCCAAATCGCTCGGCGTGTTCAATGACCATTATTGTCGCGTCGGGAACATCAACACCGACCTCAATGACGGTCGTTGCAATTAGAATTCGCGTTTCGCCTGACTTGAAAGCCGCCATCGCTGCATCCTTGTCGGCACCTTTCATTCGCCCATGTACGAGGCCTATTCTGTCGCCGAATACCGGTTGAAGCGCGGTGAAACGATCTTCTGCGGCAGTCAGTTCAATCTCTTCGGATTCTTCAACGAGCGGGCAGATCCAGTAGACCTTCTGACCCTCCGATACAGCATTCTCGATACGGCCCACGAGTTGCTGATATCGCTCCATCGGCAGGGAAACCGTTGATATCGGCTGTCGGCCAGCCGGTTTCTCGGTCAGTTGAGACACGTCCATATCGCCATAGGCAGTCAGGACAAGCGTTCGCGGAATGGGCGTCGCCGTCATCACCAGCATATCCGGTGCGGTGCCTTTTGCCGTCATCGCCAAGCGCTGGTGCACCCCAAACCGGTGCTGTTCATCGACAACTGCGAATAAAAGGTTCTTGAATTGAACACCTTCCTGGATGAGCGCATGGGTGCCGACAACGAAGCCGATTGACCCGTCCCGAAGACCAGAAAGGATTTCGTCGCGCTGCTTTCCCTTTTCACGACCCGTCAAAATGGCCACGCGCTGACCAATCGGTCCCAAAAGAGGTTCAATGGTTGCCAGATGCTGGCGCGCGAGCACTTCGGTCGGTGCCAATAGCGCAGCCTGTCCGCCGGCTTCCACAGACTGGGCCATCGCGAGCAGTGCGACAATGGTCTTGCCGGAGCCGACATCACCCTGCAGCAAACGCAGCATTCGATCCGGCGCTTCAAGATCAGCACTGATTTCGGCCAGTGCCTGCTCCTGCGATCTGGTCAGTGAATAGGGGATGCGATCCAGTATTTTCTGCCTTACGTCTCCTGTTCCAATCACAGATATTCCCGTCTGCCGTTTCATGCGCGCGCGCACCAGCGCCAGAGACAGTTGACCCGCCAGCAGTTCGTCATAGGCAAGCCGCCTGCGCGCTGGATTTTCCAGCATCACATCTTCAGGGCCGGCCGGTTCGTGCAATCGCTTCAGTGCAACCGAAAATGCCGGAAAGGTCTGCCTTCGGACATATTCAGGAATGAGCCATTCGGGCATATCCGGTACACGCTCAACCGCCTGAGTTACCGCCCGGCGCAAGATGCGACCGGATAATCCCGCGGTAAGCGGGTACACGGGTTCTAGTAGCGGTAGCTCATCTGCATTTTCTGCCAATGCAATGTGGTCGGGATGAACCATGGAAGGCCGGCCATTGAACCACTCCATGCGGCCGCTGACGATGATATCTGCACCCACCGGCATGGTGCGCTCCAGCCAGGCCGACCTTGCATGAAAAAACGTCAAAGCGATTTCGCCGGTATCGTCGAATGCATATACCCGGTAAGGGACATTTTTCTTTCCATAGGGTGCTGGTTGATGGCGGCCCACGCGTAACTCCAACGTTACAATGGCGCCTTCGGCTCCACCTGCCACTCCCGGCCGGTTGCGCCGGTCGATCAGCGAATGCGGGAGGATGAAAATCATGTCACCGACCCGGACCGGCCGATCAGTTGTGTCAAATGGTATGACCCTTCTGATCAGTTCAGCGGTTTTAGCTCCCACTTTGTCTAACGAGACAGCTTCTGCAAACAGGGGATCAAGCAGGGAAGGGCGCATTGGACAAGTTTATGACAGCACTTGCAGCATGCAAGGCTGACTTTGCCATTTCCACCCGCTATATGCAGGCCAAACCAGATGGCTCAAATCATCCAGACCCAGATAATCGGCACAGACAATGACAGGAATGACCCGATCAAGCGCCGGACTGAGCGGCCGGCAACGCAAGGCGCTTTATCGCGCCTGGCATCGGGGCATGCGTGAAACCGATCTGCTGCTTGGCTCATTTGCAGATACGGAGATTTCCAATCTCGACAACTCGGAGTTGGCAACATTTGAGCAACTGCTGGATCAGCCTGACGCGGAGATTCTCGGTTGGCTGACAGGCAGTTGCGATATACCCGCAGAGTTCAACACCCCGCTGTTGCAGCGCATCAGAAATTTCCACCCCGACGATCTGGATCGTTAATTCCATGACTGCTTTGTCTGACCTAGGTCTGCGGAACAAACAATCCGCGTCCATTCTGATCGACGGTGTCGCCGACGGCTATGAAGCCTTCGTGTTGACTGAAATCGCTCGGCAAGTAGCACCAGGACCGGTTCTTTATGTTGCCCGCGACGGACAGCGATTGAGCGCTTTGGCCGACGGGTTGAGTTTCGCGGAACCTGCACTGCCGGTCATGGAACTGCCGGCCTGGGATTGCCTGCCTTATGACCGCGTATCACCTGGCGCCGACGCGGCAGCACGACGCTTGGATGCCTTGGCAAAAATGAATGCATTGCGCGAAGCACCGCACTCCGCCGTCATTCTCACAACAGCTAACGCTCTGCTTCAACGCGTGCCACCGGGTGACGCGATTGCAGCACAGCGGTTCAGTGCCCGGCCCGGCAATCGAATTGACATGTCGGAACTGTCATTGCGGCTTGAAGGCCACGGCTTTGACCGGGTGGCCACTGTACGCGAAGTCGGGGAATATGCCGTTCGTGGAGGTATCATCGATCTGTTCGCCCCAGGCGATGATGCGCCGCTACGTTTGGATTTCTTCGGTGATACGCTGGAGTCAATCCGCCGTTTCGATCCCGTGACCCAGCGTACTTCGGGGCAGGAAAGCGAGTTGGCTTTGCAGCCAATGAGTGAGGTTACCCTTTCTCCGGAAGTGATCAGCCGGTTCAGGCGCAATTATATTGAGCTGTTTGGGGCCCCCTCGCGCGACGATGCTCTATACGCCGCTATTTCCGAGGGACGGCGATTTGCAGGGATGGAGCATTGGCTACCGCTTTTCTGCGACGGGCTGGAGACGGTGTTCGATTATCTGCCAGGCGCTCCGGTTATCTTCGAACATCTTGCGCACGAAGCGATCAACGAACGCATCGATCAGATCGCGGATTATTATGACGCCAGGCAGCGCCAGGCCGACGGGCAGGGGATCGGCGAGGCTGTCCCCTATAAACCGGTCCCTCCTGACTTGATGTTCATCAAATCAGCGGACATTGAACACGCAAGCACACAGCGGATCACCATTGACTTGTCGCCCTTCAGTCAACCTGACGGATCCGGGCGCAGGGTTGTTCATGGTTCAAGCGTACAGGGACGAAGCTTCTCTGCCGAACGGACCGACCCGGACAAAAACCTTTTTGATCACGCTGCAAGGCATATCGCGGACCTGCGGGCCGCCGGCAAAAGAGTGCTGATTGCAGGCTGGACAGAAGGTTCACTGACACGTCTGACAGAAATCCTTGGCGAACACGGCCTGGAAAACCATGTCCGGGTTCATTCGCTGCCGGAAATGGAAGCGACGCCGGTAGCCAAAGTTGCCTTGGCCACCCTACGCATGGAGTCCGGTTTCGAGGCGCCGGATTTTGTTCTTATTTGCGAGCAGGACATCCTTGGCGACAGGTTGGTGAGGCGCAGCCGTAAAAAGCGGCCTGCCGATTTCATATCCGAAGTCGCTTCCATGTCCGCCGGCGACATCGTGGTGCATGCCGATCACGGGATTGGCCGGTTTATCGGCTTGAAGACGATTGAGGCCGCCGGTGCTCCCCATGATTGTCTCGAACTGCGCTACGCCGGAGACGACCGGCTGTTTCTGCCGGTTGAAAATATCGAACTTCTTTCCCGCTATGGCTCTGATACAGCCGAAGCAACATTGGACAAGCTGGGCGGCGTTGCCTGGCAATCGCGCAAGGCCAAGCTGAAGAAGAAGCTTCTGGAAATGGCCGGCGACCTGATACGGTTGGCTGCTGAACGGGAAATGCGAGGCGCACCAAAAATTTCCCCACCGGAAGGTATATACGGTGAGTTTGCTGCCCGATTTCCCTACGACGAGACCGAGGACCAACAAGCTGCCATTGACCATGTGCTTGACGATCTGGCAGCTGGGCGTCCGATGGACCGGCTGGTTTGCGGAGATGTTGGTTTCGGAAAGACCGAAGTGGCATTGCGGGCGGCGTTTCTCGCTGCAATGGAAGGGCTTCAGGTCGCCATTGTTGTGCCGACGACGCTGCTTTCACGGCAACATTTCCGAACCTTCTCGGACCGGTTTTCCGGCCTGCCGATCAAGGTTCGCCAGGCTTCACGTCTGGTAGGCGCAAAAGAGCTTTCAGAAACCAAGAATGGCCTTGCCGACGGAACCGTCGATATTGTCGTGGGCACACACGCACTTCTCGGTTCATCGATTTCGTTCAAAAACCTCGGCTTGCTCATCATCGACGAAGAACAGCACTTCGGTGTCAAACACAAGGAGCGGCTTAAGACGCTGAAAAGCGATGTCCATGTGCTGACCCTTTCGGCGACGCCCATCCCACGAACGCTCCAACTGGCGCTTACCGGTGTAAGGGAACTGTCGCTGATTACCACGGCACCCGTTGACCGTCTGGCTGTCCGAACCTTCATCTCGCCGTTTGATCCGGTCGTCATCCGCGAAACGCTGTTGCGCGAACATTACCGTGGAGGACAGAGCTTTTATGTCGTCCCGCGCATTTCGGACCTGGCCGAGGTCAAGACTTTCCTCGACGAACAGGCACCGGAATTAAAAGTGGCGATTGCGCACGGCCAGATGCCGCCGGGAGAACTTGATGATGTGATGAATGCATTTTACGACGGCAAGTACGATGTGTTGCTGTCAACGACCATCGTCGAATCCGGCCTCGATATTCCCACCGCCAATACCCTGATTGTGCACCGGGCAGACATGTTCGGTCTGGCGCAGCTTTACCAGTTGCGCGGCCGGGTAGGGCGCTCGAAATTGCGGGCTTATTCTCTGTTTACACTGCCGGCCAACCGAACCCTGACAACGAACGCGGAAAGGCGGCTGAAAGTGCTGCAGTCGCTCGATACGCTTGGCGCCGGTTTTCAGTTGGCGAGTCATGATCTGGACATTCGCGGCGCAGGAAATTTGCTTGGCGAAGAACAATCCGGCCACATCCGCGAAGTTGGTTATGAACTCTACCAGCAGATGCTTGAGGAAGCTGTGGCAGAACTGAAAGGCGAGGAAGAAGCCGCCGACCAGGGCTGGTCGCCCCAAATCACCATCGGTACTGCTGTGATGATTCCTGAAAATTATGTGCCGGATCTGCAGCTTCGCCTCGGTCTTTATCGCCGCCTTGGCGAATTGCACAGCGCGGAAGAGATCGATGCAATGGCGGCGGAAATGATGGATCGGTTTGGTCCATTACCCGACGAAGTGCAGCATCTGATGAAGATCGTCTTCATCAAGGCGCTGTGCCGCACCGCCAATGTCGAGAGGCTCGACGCCGGTCCCAAAGGCGTTGTCGTTCAGTTCAGAAACAACACATTTGCCGATCCTGCCGCGCTTGTCGGGTTTATTGGTGAACAGGGTAGTCTGGCGAAAATCCGGCCGGACCAGAGTGTCGTGTTCACTCGCGACTGGTCAAATGCGGAGAAGCGCCTGTCCGGTTCTGCCGTCATCATGACCCGATTGGCGAAACTGGCCGAAGCGGCCTGATTTTCAGTTTTCGGGCTGCTCCAGATAACCTTCCTTTTTCGCTTCGGCAATTTGTCGAAACGCGTTGGCCAGCGTGTCGGAATCCTGCGCGCCCATGACAGCGTATTTACCTTCGATCAGGAAGCACGGGACACCTGTAACCCCCATCTGACCGGCGGTCGCGATCTCGATTTGAACAGCCTCGCGGTCGGAATCGGTGGAGAGCAGGCTTTCAACGATTGAGCTGTCCATTCCAACATCGCGAGCGGCATCAATGAGTACCCGGTGGTCACCGATATTCGCGCCTTCCTCGAAATAGAGTTGGAACAACCGTCGTGCCAACCGGTTTTGTACGCCTTCACCGGCGCTTGAGGCCCACCGGATCAGGCGATGCGCATCAAGCGTGTTGGGTGCAACCTTGATAGCGTCAAAATCGAAAGGAATGCCTTCGGCAACCCCGGCATCCTTGATCGCCTGATACACCGTCTTTGCGCGCTCATCCCCTCCGAACTTGTCGGATAGGTATTTCTTTCGGTCCTTTCCTTCCGGCGGCAGCGTCGGGTCCAACTGGAATGGGCGCCAGTTAATCTCCACCTCTACTTCGGGCACCTGATCCATCGCTCTTTCCAGCCGTTTCTGGCCGACATAGCACCATGGACACATGACATCGGACACGATGTCGACATTCAGCTTAGTTTTTTCCGCCATTGAGTACTCCGGTAGGGCGCAAATCCGGCTTCATTCACCGGTGTGCCACCACGTCTGATATTGCGGCCCGTATATGGGCGTTTTGTCCGGATGCGCAATGTTCGACCAGTGCGCCACCCAGATCTCACCACGATGATAAAGCGGAACGACGTAAGCGCCACTCAAAAGTACGCGATCATAGGCTCGGACAGCGGAAACAAAATCGTCTCGATCGCGCGCCTTCAACAATGCATCGATCATTGCATCAACCGCTTTGGAAGCAACCCCGGCGAAATTGTAGGTGCCTTCAGATTCGGCCGAAGCGGAACCCCAGCGGCCGATCTGCTCCGCACCTGGCGACAGTGATGAAAAATAAAACTGCATGATCATGTCATAGTCATAGGTCTGCAGTCTTTGTTGATATTGGGCCGCCTCGACCACGCGGATTGACACCTCAATGCCGATCTTTTCCAATGTGCGTTGAAAAGAGGAGGCTACCGCCTCGCCGCTCTTGCCGTTCAACAGTATCTCAAACGACAATGGCTGGCCGTCGGGCCCGATCAGTTTGCGGTCCTTGAGTTTGTAGCCGGCTGAACGCAGCAGATCGAAACCGTTTTTCAGAAACTTGCGATCCCGGCCAGACCCGTCAGAAGAGGGTGGCTGCCATGTTCCAGCCATGACATCGGGAATGACGGCACTGGAAAATCCGGCCAAAAGGGCTTTTTCCCGATCGTCGGCCGGATTGCCAAATGCTGACATCTGTGAACCGTCAAAGTAGCTTTTGGTTCGCTTGTATGCCCCGAAAAACAGGTTCTTGTTGGCCCAGTCGAAATCGAACAACGAGGCCAGTGCGCGTCGCAGCTTCGGATCTGCGAATTTGTCTCTACGCGTATTGAACACAAAGCCCAGCATTCCGGACGGGAGCCCGCTCTTGAATGATTTTTTGACGACCTTGCCATCAACCGCCGCCGGAAAATCAAAACCCTCCGCCCAGCGTCCAGGGTCGCCTTCGATCCTGGAAGAGATCAATCCCTTTTTGAACGCTTCGAACATTGCGTTGTCATCACGAAAGTAAGTGATTCGGATTTCGTCGTAATTGTCGAAACCCCGCTTTGACGGATGATCTTTGGCCCAATAATCCGGATTTCGCTTGAGAACGATCAGTTCACCCGGTTTGACAGTCTCGATCGTGTAGGGACCGCTTCCAATTATTGGCGTAAGCGTAGACTTGTCGAACCTGTCCGCATCAATCGCATGTTTGGGCAGAATCGGCAGAACTCCGATCAGCAATGGAATTTCGCGATCGGCCTCGGGTTTGAAGGTGAAACGAACTCCCCGGTCACCCACTCTCTGTGTCTCCGCGATCAGATCAATCCATCGCCTGTAGAGCGGACGAGCCTTTTTGTGCAGGAGATCCATCGTGAACAGGACATCATCGATCTTGATGGGTTCTCCATCGGAGAACTTGGCCCGCGGATCGAGAGTGAACTCAATGAAAGTTCGATCTTCATCGGTCTCGACCGACTCGGCTATGAGCGGATAAAGAGTGAAGGCTTCATCGCGCGATCGCGCCATCAAAGCCTCATAGACATTGTAGCCATAAACACGGTCGAACAGGCCGCGAGAACCGTCTCCCTGGACAATAAACGGATTGAGACTGTCAAAACTGCCCCGTACAGCGTAATCAACCCGGCCGCCCTTGGGCGCATCAGGATTGACATATGGAAAATGGATATAGTCCTTCGGCAGCATCGGCTGTCCATGCATTGCGATGGCATGGGATGGCTCAGCCGACACAGGCGTCCAAGCCGACAATGCCAGCAGCAGAATGCTAGCCAGGGAAATGATCAAAGTGCGTGGCAATTTTTATCTCCAGCCTTTTTGGCGGCGAATCGCGGTGAAAGGTCTTGCAAAACGTATCAGTGAGAATCAGTTCGGCAAACCACCTCATCTCTGCTGGATCCGGGGTGGATTTGCCCGCTAATGCGGTGTAACACGCCTGCCGAAGCCATTCTGTCGCCTCAATTTGGCAACAGGAAGCCGTACGATCAACTTCATGGCGGAAACGCCGCGGGCAACAGAACAAATATCAAGAGGAATTGGAAAACATGACGAGCCGTTTGACCGTCAAAACCCGCACGGCAGTGCTTGCCGCCAGCGCGGTAGCATTCATGGCCGGTGGACTTGCTTCAGCTTCAGCGCAGCAGGTGCCGCAGGGCTGGTTCAAGGTTTGCTCCAAACAGGAAGATACCGATGTCTGCAATGTGCAAAATCTGCTTATGGCGGACTCAGGCCAGTTGCTCACGGGTGTCAGCCTGATTGAAGTCAAAGGCAAAGTGAACCGCAAAGTATTTCAGGTATCCGTGCCAAGCGGACGTCTGGTTCCACCCGGTATCGGCATGCAGGTTGACGGCGGCAAGGCACAGAAAATCAACTATGCAATCTGTTTTCCGGATCGCTGCATCGCAGAGGTCGGTTTGACCGACAACATGGTTTCAGCATTCAAGCGCGGTGGCGAATTGACGCTTACTTCGGTGAACTTCCAGAACCAGCCAAATCCGATCAAGATTTCGCTGAAAGGCTTCACCGACGCATTTGACGGACCGCCTCTGCAGCAATCCGATATCGACGCCAAGCAGAAGAAACTTCAGGAAGAAATCGAAAAACGCCGCGAGGAGTTCGAGAAGAAACTGAAGGCAGAGCAGGACAAGGCGAAAGCGGCCGAGTAAGCGAGCTTGAAATGACACTTATAAAAAGGCGGGTTTCAAAACCCGCCTTTTTTCATCAGTGCGGCGCAGGACCGATAGGTTCGTAGCTGCCGTCGGAGCGTCTGACAAACATGTCGTTCAACTGTGGATGACGAACCGGTTCGCCGGTTTCGTCCGCCAGCAGGTTTTGCTCCGAGACATAAGCGATATACTCGGTGTCCTCATTCTCGGCCAACAGGTGGTAGAACGGTTGATCCCGCCGCGGCCTGATCTCCGCGGGAATTGATTCGTACCATTCTTCGGTATTGTTGAATTCCGGATCGACATCAAAAATCACACCGCGGAACGGGAACAGCCGGTGACAAACCACCTGTCCGATATGAAATTTAGCTGTTCTCATTTCAAAGATGTCCGGTGCATTTGCTTACTCTGGTACAAATTGGCCCACGGGCAGATCAATTTCAATAGCCCGCATCGCTCACATTGGAAAACGGCGGTCAATTCAGACATGTCTTGGCCGACAAAGCTCAAATTGAAACCTCGAATTTGAATGACCGGTCGGTCGTTGGTTTGTCAGTTGGCGGTTTTGGACCTAAAACCTGGTGCCGTCTGACACTCGGTCGGCATGGATGAGGCACAACTGTGACGACCACATCAACTTCGAACCATCTTGTTCTCGGCCCCGGTAATTCGATCTATTTTGAGTATGATCCACCAAATGCGGGTGGAAAGACGCTGGTGTTTGTCAATGCCCTGACCGGAAACACTGGCGCTTGGCAAAGTGTCGTCGCACCGCGCTGTCGCGCCGCAGGAATGGGTACCCTGTGCTGGAACTTTCGCGGGCAGGTCGAAAGTCAGTTTTCGGAAGATAGAATACTTGATGCGGATCTCATCACTGCGGATCTGATTGCATTGATCGAGGAAATCGCTCCGCAAAATCCCGTGCTCGTGGGCCTGTCTATCGGCGGCTTGTTCGCCTCTCGTGCCATATTGTCAGGAATCAAAGCTGACGGACTGGTACTGCTCAACACACTTCGGATCATTGGTCCGCGTATCGCCTGGATAAACGACGCGATGCTTGCAGCGGTGCGTACCGGCGGAATTCCCCTGCTTCTCGACCTTTACCTTCCATTGCTGACAAACGAGGATTTCCAGCGCGACAACCGCGCCAAGTTTCTCGACACGAAAACCTACACCGCTGAAAACCCTGCCAATGGACATTTCAAACTCATGGAAGCAGCCGGATCGGCTGACTGGGATGTTCCCTACCAAAATCTCGATCTTCCGGTTCTGACCGTCACCGGACTGCAGGACAGGCTGTTTCTCGATATGGATGATGTGGCGGAACTGCGTACCCGTTTCAAAAATGCCAAACATCTTGAATGGGACGATGCCGGCCATCTCTTACCACTTGAACACCCGGAGCGACTGGCCGAAGCGCTGATTGAATTTTCAAACGGGTTTGCGTGACATGTGGAGCAGGCCCTGGTTTGCCTATCTTGCCGTGTTTATTGGCGTTCTCGGGCATGCTTCGAGCGAGTTCGTGGCGGTACTCTCGGGAGTTACAGGACCTGAAGTATCCAGTTGGCGGTTCTTGCTGGGCGGTACCGGCCTGCTGTTAGTCGCAATTGTCGCCACAGGGCCCGCGCTTCTCTACGGTGTGTTCCGGTCCGAGTGGAAGGTGCTGTTTCCACTGTCCTTTTTCGGCGTTACCATAGCCTATTTGCTGTTTCACTGGTCGTTGGATTATGCGACCGTGATTCAGGTTGCGACCTTGGTCACGACAATCCCGATATTCGTCGGGTTATCCAACCAGCTCATCAACAAACAACCGGTATCGGCAGTGAAGTGGCTGACTGGGTTTGCATCTGTGCTGGCGGTAGCGCTGCTTATCAGCGACGGATACCTCAGCGAGTTTCTTGATGCGCAGACATCGTTGATTGGTGTGCTAATGGCGCTCGGTTGCGCCGCACTGGTGGCCGCTTTCTCAGTCCTCGTGAAACCTGTGGTCGCGCGCCACGGGGCTTTGCCGGTGACCGCCTTGGCCCTGTTTTCAGGTGGAATCGGCTTGTGGGCGTTTGTTGGAATTGCCTTTGGCAAATGGGTCAATCCGCTAATCTTGCCTGATTTGCCGGCACGCGAAGCCTGGTCTATCGTCACAATAGCGCTTTGGAACACGACGCTTACACAGTATCTTTGGATCGGCGGGCTGGCACATGCACCCGATATCACCAGAGCAAGCTATCTCTTCTTTCTGAAGCCCGCTATTGCAGCCATTCTGGCAATCTTTGTGCTGTCACAACCACTGACCATCGTTCAACTGCTTGCAATTGTAGTAATTTGCGGCGCAGTCCTTGTCGAATTTGCCGTTCAGATCAGAAAGCAAGAGGCGTGACTCAGTTTTGATCACCTCGGCCCAATTGGCCGCGAAAAGATGACATCAGGGCCGAAAACCCGCTGCCCGGCCGCATACCTTCGCGCATGAAAAAGCCCCTCAGCGGAGAAATGCCCGAAAGCGCTGCCAGCCCGGCGCTGCGAGCGAACTGAGCAGGCAACAGGTTCGACAGCAGCGATTGATTGAGCAGCGATACGGCTCCCGTGCGCGCAAGAATGTCAGGCCTGCGGGCTCTGTTATAGGCGGCCATCGCAGCAGAAGAACCCGGGTCGGCACGATGGGATGCTGCGACATTGACAAGGTCGACCGCGTCACGAATACCCAGATTGAGCCCTTGTGCTCCGATTGGTGGGAAGATGTGCGCTGCTTCGCCGATAAGGGCGATTCGTTTGGTCGCAAACTCCGATGGTACGGCGCTCGCCAACGGATATATCTGCTGGTGGCCTTCAACAACGACTTTACCCAGCATTGAATCCATCCGGTCCTCAATCCGCCGCGAAAGATCAGCCTGAGACAGCGATACAAGCATCTCCGCCTCGTCGGGTCTGACAACCCACACCAGGCTCGAACGGTTCCCGGGCAGTGGTACGATCGTGAACGGGCCGGTCTCGGTGTGGAACTCGGTCGAAATTCCTCCGTGGCCTTTCTCATGCGAAAACATCGCGACAAAGGCCGATTGGCGATAGCGGCGTTCATGGACACGCAATCCAGCTGCGGCGCGGGCCGCTGAATTCCGTCCGTCAGCAGCAGCGACCAGTCGCGCGCGTAATTCGCCAGCCTTGTGGGTGGTGACCGTCACGCCATCGCTATCCGGCAAATATTGCTCGACCATCCCCTCATGCCACACGATATTCGCGGCACTGACTCGCTCAAAAAGCGTTTTGTTCAATGTTGCATTGGGAATATTCATGCCAAAATGGCTTTCACCAATCTCACTGGCATGAAATGTGGCGACGGGACTTCTGATAAGGCGCCTGGTTCCGTCAATGATGCGCATGACTTCCAAGGCGGCCGCTTTGCCGTCAAAAGCGGTATCGATGCCCAGGCGCCGTAGCGTTTCAAGTGCAGGTAACATCAGTGTGGTGGTTCTGGCGTCCCTGGTATTGACCGCAGGTCCGACCAGTTGGACATCAAGATCCGCTTCGGCGGCGAGCAGCGCTGTCACGAGACCGGCGGGCCCCGTTCCTACAACCATTACATCGCTGTCTGATGCGGCCGGCATTTGCTCGTGGGTCCTTGTCACTTGATTCAAGTCAGCAACTCGTAGTTTGCAGCGGCTAGAATTCTGCGCTGGAATGGCAGCTCGTGATCATATAGAGCTTCACCCGCGGCTGGTTCAATGAGACGAATTGCCCGTAAATCCGGTTCGGCGACATGGCAAAAGACAATTATCCATTCGACCATCTCGACCGCGTCGGGCGAACTGTGGCGGCAATCGCTCATCCGGCAGCGGCAACAACGCTCATAGCGCTCGCATTCCTTGCCATTGCATCTTGGGTATTGCTGGTCAGTATGTCGGCAAACATTCCGGCACTGGAAGCTGGACCCGGCGCCGGACTGCTCGACTGGCTGGAACTCCGGTTTGTACCTTGGCCTTTTGATACTTTTCTGGCGCTATGTCTGACACCAGTGCCCCCTGATGCGAGTAGTCTGCCGCTGTTTGTGTCGCTGCTTGCAATGTGGTTCATCATGTCGCTGGCCATGATGCTTCCAAGTGCGGCGCCACTTGTTCGCACTTACTGCGAAATCGCTGACACGGCGCGTGCAGCGGACAAGTCGGTCGTGCATCCCATGTGGCTGCTGTCAGGTTTTCTGGGGGTTTGGTTTCTTGCTTCTGCAAGCTTCGCGCTGGTTGGACTGGTGGTTTCCCGTTTTGCTGTCGCCGGGATAGCGTCACCCGCTATTGCGTCCGTCTCAGTGGCGGCGCTGGCGATAGCCGGCGCCTATCAGTTCAGTTCGTTGAAAGAATCGTGCCTGAAGAAATGCCGCAACCCTTTTTCAACGCTTTTCGGGAATTGGTCATTTGAAACGGTTCGGATAATCAAGCTGGGCGTAGCCCAAGGCCTTTGGTGCCTGGGCTGTTGCTGGGCGCTGATGTTGGTGATGCTCGTGGTTGGGGTCATGAACATCTTCTGGATGGCATTGCTCACGGCATTCATGGTGTTGGAAAAATTGGGATCGGGAAAAACCCTGTCTAGAATTGCAGGGGTAATATTGCTTGTGTGGGGTTTCTCCGTACTGTTAGTTGCAATCTGAATTAAGGAGTATCGAATATTATGGCGGTGAAAAGTTGGGCAATGAAGGGAGAGCTCATCCTTTCATGTAATTGTACGGTGTTCTGCCCTTGTGTGCTGTCGCTCGGCCAGCATCCGCCGACCGAAGGATATTGCCAAACCTGGGCCGGTTTCCGCATCGATCACGGTCATTACGACGATGTCGATCTTTCCGGGATCAATCTCGGGCTGATCATGGAAATTCCAGGTTATATGAGCCGGGGTAATTGGACCGCCGGATTGTTCATCGACAAAAAGGCTTCGGTGTACGCCGAAAAAGCGATCGGCAAGATATTCTCCGGCAAAGCCGGCGGCACCACATCCTTGCTGTCCATCATGGTGGGTAATTTTCTCGGTATCAAACGGGAGCCGATAAGCTACCAGGTCGAGGATAAAACCCGAATTTTCCAGATTCCGAAGATCATCGATGGCGCCATCACGCCAATCCGGGGCAAGGATCAGGACGGCGATACGGTCATCACCAATTCCGAATACTGGATCGCCGAGGAAATCATCGTCGCGCGTTCCGACAAGAGCCGGTTCAGGGCCTTCGGCCGCAATTGGAACTTCGGAGGCAAGTCAGCAGAAATCTGCAAGCTTGACTGGCGCGGTCCGTGAAAAAACCCCCGCTGCCAAAACAAATGAAGAAGGTGACGGCGCCGCAGGCAAAGGCGTTCTCGGTCCATCTTCTCACGGCATCGGGATCATTTCTCGCGTTCCTCTCGCTGGTAGCGGCAAGTGAACAACGCTGGACTGCCATGTTCTGGTGGTTGGGTATGGCGCTTCTGGTTGATGGTATTGACGGCCCCATTGCCCGGAAACTTCACGTCAAACACGTGCTTCCAACCTGGTCCGGCGATCTGCTTGACAACATAATTGACTATGTGACCTACGTCCTCATTCCCGCGTTTGCACTCTACCAGCGCGGCTTTATGGGGGAGGGGCTGTCCTTCGCCTCTGCGGCAATTATCGTGGTTTCAAGTGCAATCTACTACGCCGACACCGGGATGAAGACCAAGGAGAACTTCTTCAAGGGATTCCCGGTTGTGTGGAACATGATCGTTTTCACGCTCTTTGTCATTGAACCGGGTGAGATGCTGTCATTCGGCGTGGTTGTCATTGCGGCGATCCTGAGCTTCACGCCGGTCTACTTCCTGCATCCGGTCAGGGTCCAACGTTTGCGCAATCTCAATCTCGGAATCTTCCTGCTTTGGTGTGCTTTCGGTGCTCTGGCGTTGTTGCAGGACATGCATGCGCATCAGTGGGTAAAGATCGGGATTGCAGCGTCAGGCGTTTATCTGTTTTGCATTGGTGGCATCATGCAGTTGTTCCCGAAACTGGGTGCGAAAGACACTTAGCCCAACGATGCCTCTGATTTTGTTGGCCGAATGGTTTCTGTCCGTTGGCTGCCAGTAGCGTGAATTATCCTGTTCACATGCACAAAGCGCAGCGCCATTCCCTTTGTAAATCTTGAAGGTGTTTTCGTTTTACCCTGCTTTACGAGAATAATCGGAGCGTCTTACGATGCAACAGTGAAGCAAGGCTCCGGACGTGTCGAGCCCGCGGGAGGTATCAAAATTGTCAAAAGTGCCTGAACATGGCGCGACGCCTCTACTCGAGGTGCGCGGATTGACCAAAATCTTCGGCGAACTACGCGCATGCGACGCTGTCGATCTTGTCATTGCAAAAGGTGAAATTCACTCACTGTTGGGAGAGAACGGCGCCGGCAAATCAACGCTCGTTAAAATGCTCTTTGGATCGCTGGAGCCAAACGCTGGTGAGATCCTTTGGAACGGTAACGTCGAGAACATCCGCAGCCCTGGTCAGGCCCGCTCGCTGGGTATTGGCATGGTGTTCCAGCACTTCTCGCTGTTTGAAGCACTGACAGCGGCCGAAAACATCGCACTATCCCTCGACAAGGAAACCCAGATCGACACGATCGCAGAAAAGGCCAGGGCGCTGTCCGAATCCTACGGGCTGCCGCTCGATCCCTATTCGCTGGTCGGTGATCTTTCGGTTGGCGAGCGCCAGCGCATCGAGATCATCCGCTGCCTGCTGCAGGAACCGGATCTGATCATCCTGGATGAGCCGACATCGGTTCTGACACCGCAGGAAGCCGATAAACTGTTCGAGACGCTGGAGAGGCTTCGCAGCGAGGGCAAATCAATTCTCTACATTTCGCACCGCTTGGAAGAGGTCAAACGCATGTGCGATGCGGCAACCGTCTTGCGCCATGGCAAGGTGGTCAATCATTGCGACCCGCAGCAGGAGACGGCTGCATCGCTTGCCAACATGATGGTTGGTGAGGAGGTGACAAGCGCCGCCCGCACGCCGCCGGCAGAGGGGCAAGAAGGCGAAGTACTGATAGAGGTGAAAAACCTCAATCGCGAGCCTGCCACACCATTCTCAATTCCCTTGCGCGACGTTTCGCTTGATGTTCGTGCAGGCGAGGTCGTCGGAATTGCAGGCGTCGCCGGCAACGGCCAAGGCGAATTGTTTGAAGCCATCTCTGGTGAGGTCATCCAGGACAGTCCTTCAGTCGTGCGTTTTCGCAACCAGGACGCAGGCAAACTGTCGATCACGGAAAGACGTCTGCAGGGCGTCGGGTTTGTTCCGGAAGAGCGGTTGGGCCATGGCGCAGTGCCGGAAATGAAACTGTCGGACAATCTGCTGTTGTCCCGCCATACGACCGATTCAAAAGCATTTCTCGGCGGTCTGGGGGTTATCAAGCACGATACCATCTCGCAGACCACAAAACGCATCAATCAGGAGATGGATGTCAGAAAGAGCGGGGAGGACCCCGAAGCCGCCGCTCTGTCGGGCGGCAATCTGCAAAAATATATCATTGGACGGGAACTCGACCGGCAACCGGCAGTCATGATCGTCAACCAGCCGACCTGGGGTGTCGACGCGGGAGCAGCCGCTAGAATTCGGCAATCGCTCATTGATCTTGCGCGCTCCGGTTCGGCAGTTTTGGTGATCAGCCAGGACCTGGATGAACTGTTTGAGGTTTGTGATGCGATTGCGGTGATGCACAACGGGGAACTCTCCAAACCACTGCCAATCGCCGAGGCGACTTTTGAAAAAATTGGCTTGTTGATGGGCGGAGCTGAGCCCGGGCATGTCGAACATGATCATGGGACCTAACTGATGCGCATAGAACTTACAAAGAGACCGCAGCATTCGGTGCTGTTTTCAGCGTTGTCGCCATTCATCGCTTTGGCACTTACCATGATCGCTGGCGGACTGCTGTTCGCCACGCTCGGTAAGAACCCGTTTGACGCGCTTTACTACTATTTCATTGACCCGCTTCGCGAGACCTGGTCGCTGCACGAGCTTGCCATCAAAGCAGCTCCACTGATCCTCATCGCGGTGGGTCTTGCGGTTTGTTTTAGCTCCAACAATTGGAATATCGGAGCTGAAGGCCAGTTTGTCGCCGGTGCAGTCGTCGGTTCAATACCGCCTGTGCTGTTCCCTGATGTCCAGATGTTCCTGGTGCTGCCGTTAATGATGATCCTCGGCATTGCCGGCGGTGCAGCATATGGAGCGATCCCGGCGTTCTTGAAGGTGCGTTTCAATACGAACGAAATCCTCACCAGCTTGATGCTCGTCTATGTCGCGCAGCTGTTCAACGACTGGCTGGTGCGTGGTCCGTGGCGCAATCCCGAGGGCTTCAGTTTCCCCGGCACGGTCAGGTTTCATGAATATGCCATCCTGCCGCAGGTATGGCCGGATTCAGGCCGAGCGCACTGGGGGTTCATATTCGCGCTGGTTGCGGCAGTTGCAGCCTGGTTCATGATGTCAAAGACGCTGAAGGGCTTCGAGGTCAAGGTTCTTGGCCAAAGCCCGAGGGCAGGGCGGTTCGCCGGATTTTCGTCCTCGCGGATGGTCTTCTTTGCCTTCCTCGTCTCTGGCGGACTTGCCGGTCTGGCAGGCATCAGTGAAGTGGCCGGGCCGATCGAACACCTTAATGAAAAGATATCTATCGGTTACGGGTTTACGGCCATCATCGTCGCCTTCCTCGGTCGCCTAAATCCGCTTGGTATTGTCGCAGCAGGGTTGGTACTTGCCTTGACTTACCTTGGTGGAGAGGCGGCGCAGATTTCGCTCGGCGTGTCTGACAAAGCTGCGCGTGTCTTCCAGGGTATGCTGCTGTTCTTCGTGCTCGCCACCGACACATTAATCCACTATCGCATCAAGCTGGCCATGCGTTCTCACGCCAGCGGAGGAGCCTGATCATGGGTACGCTTGAAGCCATTCTTTTGACAATCGCGACTGCGGCCACACCATTGTTGATAGCCGCGATTGGTGAACTCGTCGTTGAGCGCTCCGGCGTCCTCAATCTCGGTGTGGAAGGTTTGATGGTCATGGGAGCCGTTGCCGGATTTGGCATGGCTCACCTGTCGGGATCGGCATGGGTCGGCATCATATGTGCGATCATAGCCGGTGCACTTTTCTCGCTTCTTTTCGCTTTTCTGGTCTTGACTCTGGTGACCAATCAGGTCGCCACCGGACTGGCGCTAACCCTACTGGGGCTTGGCGTGTCAGGCATGATCGGCGAGGCATTCATCGGTCTGCCGGGAATCAGACTGGAAGCGATTTCCATTCCGGTCTTGTCCGAAATTCCACTGATCGGAAAACTCCTTTTCGGCCAGGACCCGATATTCTACATATCCATAGTGCTGACGATCGTCGTGATGTGGTTCCTGTTCAGGACCAGAGCAGGTCTTACCTTGCGCGCAGTTGGTGACAGCCACGGTTCGGCCCACGCACTCGGCATCTCGGTCATGACCGTTCGGTATCTGGCAATCATGTTCGGAGGCGCTTGTGCAGGTCTTGCTGGCGCATTTCTCTCACTGGTCTACACGCCTCAGTGGGTCGAGAATATGACCGCTGGACGAGGCTGGATCGCGCTCGCACTCGTCGTTTTCGCTTCCTGGCGGCCGCTTCGGGTATTGGCTGGCGCCTATCTTTTCGGGGCGATCACCATTGTACAGTTGCACATTCAGGCGATCAGTCTGGCAGAGCTGGAGTTTCTGCCCGGCGTCATATTCTGGCTTGCAAGTCTGGTTAAATCGATCCCGTCGCAATTCCTGTCGGCCTTGCCATACTTGGCGACCGTCATAGTTCTGGTCTTGATCTCGAGAAATCGCAGGTTAACGATGATGAACACACCCGCATCGCTTGGCAAACCGTTCGTTCCAAGCAGATAGGAAACTTAAAGTTTCATAATTCAACGGAGGAAACTCAATGAAGAAAACACTCGTAACACTGATGGCTTCTGCTGCAATCGCCACGATGGCTATGGGAGCAGCCAAAGCTGACACAAAGGCCTGTTTCATCTACGTCGGACCGATCGGTGACTTTGGCTGGTCTTACCAGCACGACCAGGGTCGCTTGGCTGTTGAAAAAGAGCTTGGCGTGGAAACCGCTTACCTGGAAAGTGTACCGGAAGGTGCTGACTCCGAGCGCGCATTGGAACGCTTCGCCCGCTCTGGCTGCAACATCATTTTCACAACTTCTTTTGGATACATGGACGCCACGAACAAGGTTGCCGGCAAGTTCAAGGATGTGAAATTCGAGCACGCCACCGGTTATAAGCGCGAGCATTCGAACGTTTCGACCTATTCATCGAAATTCTATGAAGGCCGCTACGTTCAGGGCCAGATTGCCGCAAAACTGTCGACGACAGGCGTCGCCGGCTACATCGCCTCCTTCCCGATCCCGGAGGTCGTACGCGGCATCAACGCTTTCATTCTCGGTGCACAATCCATCAATCCCGATTTCAAGCTGAAAGTCGTTTGGGTCAACACCTGGTTCGATCCCGGCAAGGAAGCTGACGCTGCAAAGGCTTTGATCGACCAGGGCGTCGACATCGTCACCCAGCACACCGACTCCACTGCACCGATGCAGGTGGCAGCCGAGCGCGGCATCAAGGCATTCGGGCAGGCGTCAGACATGATCCAGTTCGGTAAGGAAACCCAGCTGACATCGATCATTGACGACTGGGCGCCGTACTATGTTGAACGCGTAAAGGCGGTCATGGACGGCACTTGGGAACAGCAGGACGTTTGGCATGGCATGGACCATGGCAGCGTGGCAATGGCGCCTTACACTAACATGCCCGATGATGTGAAAGCGCTGGCGGAAGCAACCCAGGCCAAGATTACCGCCAAAGAATTCGAGCCGTTCACCGGCCCGATCACCAAGCAGGACGGTTCGGTGTGGCTGAAGGAAGGCGAACAAGCCGATCTCGGCACACTTCTTGGCATGAACTTCTACGTCATGGGTGTCGACGACACACTGCCACAATAATTCGTGGCGATTTTGATCTGAGAGAGGGCGCCCCGCGGCGCCCTTTTTCATTCCGCCGGCACAGGGACGGTTTTGCGGGAAATCCGCATTGAGATCGCGTCCGCAAATGGTGAAAGTCTGGAAACGATCTTCCGCCGGGCGGGGGTTTCAACAAAGCGCCATATCGCCCACGAAAGCAGCAACATCACTGCCGTCGTCGCCACAAAAGCAATCCACGATCCCGTCACCGGCGCCAGGTTCTTGATTGAGATGTAGCCCATGTTCTGGTGCAGAAGATAAAGCGGATAGGTCAACCCGCCGAGCATCAGCACAAAACGTGAGGGCGCCAACTTTGACCTGAACCTGACCGCGCCAATCAACAATCCGTAGATTACGACATTTGAAACGACCAGCCCAACCACCGGCACGGCTTGACCGTAGTGGTCGAGCATCCAGTCACGACCGGCGCTCATGGAAGCGGTGGACACAAAGAAAGAAGCAATCAAAAGCGCCATTGCCTCAGAACTTCTACCATGTGCAAAGATATGATGGATCAGGACGCCAGAGACGAACAACGCGCCGTATTCAGTAATGAAAACCAGTTTGATTGCGCCATTGCCAAGCCAGAACTCATTTCCTGAACATATGATAAGCCAGCAAGCCAACAAACCCAATTTCCAGCGTTCAAACACGCCAAAAAACAGCGCAATTGCCACCCAACCGTAAAATATGATCTCGAGAATGATTGACCAATAGACACCATCAACAAATGGTTGCCCCAAAGCCTTGGAAAACATGAACAAATTGGCGACGTATTGAGGTAAGCCAACCTGAAAACTGGGGTCTGCTGCTATCCACAAAACGGCAAAACTGATCGTCATGCAAACCAGAAATCCGGGATAGAGCCTGGCGAAACGCGCGAGTGCAAAGCGGCTGAATTCGCGCCCCTCGGCCGACCATGCGATGACAAAACCGGAGATCAAAAAGAACAGATTGACTCCGAGGTAACCGTAAATTGCTGCACCGGATGCGAACTCATAAGCTTGGCCGTGTCCATCAGCGGCAATCTCACCGCGGAACAAATAGTGGAAGCAAACCACGGTCAGAGCTGCAACCAGGCGCAGCAAATCCAGCGTTGCAATGCGTTCATTGCCAGTCAGCCGATGACCAGTGGACATTCATGCGCCTCCGATGCGTTTCGGAAGCGAAATCTAGATTGATAGTTTGGTGAATTCGTTAAGGTACGATGCGTGTCGCTTCAAACGCAACCTGCCTGACCAGATCTTCGACAAGCGCCGCATTGTCTCTGGCAGGCAAACCGTTGAGCAGCCAGAAGCCGTTTTCAAATCCGACACGTACCTTGCCGCCACGCCTGAATGTTTCAACCAGGCACTGTTGCTGACGCATTCCAAACGCGCAGACAGCCCAATCAATATCGAGTTGCCCCGCCATTTTGTCGACAGCGGCCAGATAAGGATCGAGATCCGACAGCTGGCTGTTTTGGTCGGGACTGTACCGGCCCAGCACAAACAACACTTGATGGCGTTCACCAGGAATTTCCGAGGCCAATGCGAGTTCAGCAAACCGGTTAAAGTCCTGGGTAGAGTAGAATATGTGCTGCACGGATATTCGTGCGGCAGCGGCCCACTGATAAAACCCGATCGCCGCCGCTGTGTCGCCATCAGAAAACATTTCTGCGATCGAGACTGATACCGCCTTTGGCATTACATCCCGGACCAGTTTGCGCTGTTCATCCGGAGAATAAATCCCGACGGCCTCGGTTGTAATCTGAACGTCCATCTCCGGAACGCGCCTATCCATCTCCGCAATAAGCTCACGATACAGACCGGCATCCAGCACATGAGCGCCCTCAGCATCGCGGACATGCGCATGAATGGCGCCAGCACCGGCTTCACGGCTTTGTTTCGCGCAGTCGACGATTTCGCCGATAGTCACGGGCAGGGCAGGGTGATCCTGTTTGGTCCTGCGCGCACCGTTCGGCGCCACCATGATCCGCGGCAGTTCCTTCACAACACGGACCTGATAGCTGCATCGAGTTTTTCGATGATCTCGCCGATCTGATCTTCGGTGGTGATAAACGGTGGAGCGAGCAAAACATGGTCACCTCGCACACCGTCGATCGTGCCACCCATGGGGTAGCAGATCAGCCCGGCTTCAAAAGCTGCCTTCTTGATCTTTGCATTTATCGCTTTTGACGGATCAAAGGGCTCTTTGGTCTCGCGGTCACGAACGATCTCCAAGCCTCGGAAAAGTCCCCGGCCACGGATGTCCCCGATGTGCGGATGCTGACCGAATGCATCGTGAAGCGCGGTGTTCAGCAAGTCACCCATCACACCCACGCGTTCGATCAAACCCCTATTCAGCAATGCGTTTAGAACCGCAAAACCCGCCGCACAGGCGATCGGGTGGCCGATATAGGTGTGCCCGTGTTGGAAGAAGCCGGAGCCGTCTTCAATCGCGCGATAGATCTTGTTGGTGCAGAGCATCGCGCCGATCGGCTGATATCCGGCGCCCAAGCCTTTCGCGATCGTCACGATATCCGGTGCAATGGCTTCCTGCTCACAGGCAAACAGCGTTCCCGTTCTGCCCATTCCGCACATGACTTCGTCGAGGATAAGCAACACGCCGTACTGATCGCAAATCTCCCTGATGCGGCTGAAATACCCTTTTACCGGCGGCACCGCTCCCATTGTCGCGCCAACGACAGGTTCGGCAATAAACGCCATAACCGTTTCAGCACCCAGGCGAAGGATTTCCGCCTCAAGCTCGTTTGCCGCGCGAAGCCCGTAAGCTTCCTCATCTTCTCCCGGCAACCGGTCCCTGTATTCATAACAGGGTGAAACGTGAGAAGTTTTGATCATCAACGGATCGAATGGTTTTCTGCGCCAGGCGTTGCCGCCTGCTGCCAAAGCGCCTAGCGTGTTTCCGTGGTAGCTCTGCCGCCGTGCAATCACGCGGGAACGGCCGGTTTGACCAATCTCCAGAAAATATTGGCGAGCAAGCTTGATCGCCGCCTCGACTGCCTCCGATCCGCCCGAAACAAAGTAAACCCGATCCAAATCGCCAGGAGCGTGCTGCACCAGCAATTCGGCCAGTTCCTCTGCCGGTTCTGACGACAAGAACCCTGTATGCGCAAAGGCGAGGCGATCTGCCTGGATTTTGATGGCTTCAACAACCTCCGCGTCCGAGTGTCCAAGGCACGAAACCGCCGCACCGCCCGAGCCGTCGAAATACCGCTTGCCGCTACTGTCAATCAAATAACAGCCGTCACCCTTGACCGCGATTGGATAGCGGCTTTTCGTGTGGCGGGGGAAAACGTGAGACATCATTTTCTCGGAAACTTGCTGTTGTGGATTTCGTTTGGGATTTGCAACAGCCATATCAATTGCACAATGGCGGAGGGAGTGGAATCGGATTATAACTCCGTGGTGTTACGTATTGTGCCGTGGCATATGTCCATCCCTTGAATTGCAAAGCTTTTTGATTATGTACAATTCCGTAGCGTTATGTTACGTTGCGGACAAATATTGTACCTAGACCTGTACTTGGACACAAACATGCGGGCAATCAATAAACTCACTCCAGCGAAAATCAATAGCCTTTCGAAACCTGGGCTATATGCCGATGGCCTCGGCTTATATTTGCAGATCGCGAATGGCGGTTCAAAAAGCTGGATATTCCGTTACATGCGCCATGGCAAGGCAAAGAAAATGGGGCTTGGTTCGGTGCACATCGTCCCGCTGAAAGACGCGCGGCAGAAGGTCATCGATCTGCAGCGTGAATTGCTTGAGGGCGTAGATCCACGAGACAGGCGCAACAGAGCGCGGGAACAGGCCCGCATTGCCGAAGCCAAGCAAATGACATTCGAACAATGCGCGGATGCGTATATCACTGCGCACCGTCCCGGATGGCGAAATGTCAAACACGGCAAGCAATGGGAATCGACGCTCCGGACATATGCCTATCCACATTTTGGTTCCTTGCCGGTCGCCGACATTGACCTCGCCATGGTGATGAACGCACTCCGTCCGATCTGGACAGAAAAGACGGAAACGGCGTCACGGGTTCGCGGACGTATAGAGGCAATATTGGATTGGGCAACAGTCAACGGATACCGCTCAGGTGAGAATCCGGCCCGGTGGAAGGGTCACCTTGAACACGCTTTGCCAGCGCCTCAGAAGGTGGCCAAGGTCAAGCACCATGCAGCATTGCCATATGCAGACGTGGCCGAGTTCGTGAGCGATCTTCGTGAAAGGGAAGGTGTGAGTGCCCGCGCCCTTGAATTCGCCATTCTGACCGCAGCCAGAAGCGGCGAAGTCATCGGAGCTCAATGGCACGAAATCGATCTGGACAATGCCCTGTGGACTATCCCTGCAGAGCGTATGAAGTCTGCTAAAGAACACCGCGTCCCTCTGTCTGACCGGGCAGTTGAAATCTTGCGCTCATTGCCGCGCGAAAGGGAAAATGTCTTTGTGTTCATAGGCCCGCGCAAAAGTGGCCTTTCCAATATGGCGCTTGGCATGACGCTCCGTCGAATGAACCGCGCCGACATAACCGTGCATGGTTTCCGGTCCACCTTCCGGGACTGGGTTGCGGAGCAAACTTCATACGCAAATGAAGTTGCGGAAATGGCGCTTGCTCATACCGTTGGCGACAAAGTGGAAGCGGCTTATCGGCGTGGCGATTTGTTTGAAAAGCGCCGGCGCATAATGTCGGATTGGGCAAGATTCTGTGATGCACCGGTCGGCGCGATTGATAACGTTGTTGCGATCAGGAGCGGCAGCGATGGCTAAGGGTAAAATGGAATACACCAAACCCAAAAAAAAGGACAAAAATCTAAGGCCGCGTGTCCCGCTCGCTGTCCTTACTCCCGCCGATACTGGTTACGCGCTAGAGCAAAGTTATGACGCGTGGAGCCAAGAGGATGTAAAGCTTGTATACGAAAATATCGCCAAAAATAGACCGATTGAAAAGGACTGGATCGGCGCGCTGATTCATTTGCTGGCGTTGTCGGCGAACGATAAATTGAACACGAGCGAGGATGGAATAAAGCAAGCGCTTATCGACTATTTTGATGATAATGACGACGGTCCCAAAGAGCCTCAACCGGGAACTGTCAGGTGGATGAGAAACAGAATAATGTCTGAGATTGAGCGAGTCGAAAAAGCCCACGTATACGGTGACGAGTAACCCGCAATAAGGGGTAGGGGGCTTACTGCGACACGGATTTCCCTCTTTCACTATGTTTCGCTGCGTATCGCAATGAAGCACAGGGAAAAATCATGGAAATCTTACGCAGACCGGACGTTGAACGGAAGGTCGGACTGAGCACCACGCAGATCTACACAATGATGAACGCGGGTGAGTTCCCGCGCCCTATCAAGCTCGCTCCGAAGGCGGTCGGGTGGGTCGAATCTGAGATTGATGAATGGCTCGCTGACCGTGTGGAAATCAGAGACACGGGGGCGGGAAAATGACACTTCAAAGAGAAAGCCCGGACACAGCGGCAACTGTGAACCGGGCAAATGAAAATAGCAATTATGGTGACAAGACAGATACCAAAAAACGCCTGACACGGCAACAGCGGTGGCGGAATAAAAATCCTAAAGCGTACCTGGCGCACAGGTACACAAACAACGCACTCAGGCTTGGAATTCTGAAACAGAAGCCATGCCGGGTTTGCGGCGATCCAAAGAGCGAAGCGCACCATCCAGACTATGACAGGCCAATGGATGTTGATTGGCTCTGTCGCAAGCACCACAAGGCCGAGCATCGGCAAGGCGGTGCGTCATGACAGTTTACGAGGCTAGTCCCATAAAACGCAGAAGGTCCACAAAAGCTGAAATCGAGGCATTGTGTTCTGATCTTTACGCCATAGTCGCCGAACAGAAGCCCATGATCGTGAGGCAAGCATATTACCAGGCAAGTGTACGCGGCTTGGTGGATAAGACTGAAAACGGATACCGACAGGTGCAGCGGCTTTTGGCCAACATGCGCAGGTCCGGACAAATGCCATATGGTTGGATAGTCGATAACTCGCGGCCCTGTTACATGGTCGATTCATTTGAAGGTCCAGCCGATGCAATTGCTGCCACCGCCAGGTTCTACCGAAAGGCATTGTGGGCAGATGCCAATGTCCGAGTGGAAGTGTGGTTGGAAAAAGACGCTCTTTCTGGCGTCCTGCTCCCAGTCACCCAGGAATATGACGTCGGATTGTACATATCGCGTGGGTTTGCCAGTCTATCATTTCTGAGCGGCAGCGCCGAGGCCATTGCCAACTCAGCCAAACCGACAGTCATCTACCATTTGGGTGACTTCGATCCTTCAGGTGTAATGGCCGGGAACAAGATCGAAGAAACACTTCGAGAATTCGCGCCAGATGCAGAGCTGACTTTCGTTCGACTTGCTGTGACGCCGGCGCAAATTGCTGAGTGGTCCCTACCCAGCAGACCAACCAAGGCAAGCACTCATACAAAGGGCTGGCGCGGCGATAGCGTGGAATTGGACGCCATACCGCCTGACACGCTGCGCAAGTTGGTTCGAGACGCAATCGAGCACCACCTTCCCCGCGAACAGTTTGACGTCCTGAAAGTCGCCGAAAAATCGGAACAGGATTTCTTGAACCGGTGGGCGGAGGAGATCTGCCATGGATGACGCCAAGATCAAAGAGGTCGCCCACTGGTATTACAACGCAAGGAACGTCCCCAAGCCTATTATCCCGTTCATCAAAAGGAAATTCGGTGTCGATGCCGGAACTGCTGCCAAGGCTATCACCAAAGCCATTGAATGGCGTTCGGTGAGGTGACGCCGTGACAGATAGACCGTTCAATAAAGTGAGTGTCACATTGTGGCACTCCAACAAATATACAGCCTTGCCCGACGATTCCATGCGCCTGCATTTCGTGTATTTGATTACCAATCAGCATGTGGACTCTACGGGGTGTTATCGGTTGCCAGTCGGCTATGCGCTTGCTGATCGAAGGATTGATGCCGAAGAGCATGAGCGGTGCATGTCAGGCTTGGAAACCGCAGGAATGATCAAGCGAGCAGGTGATTACGTCCTGATCGAAAATTGGTTCAGTCACAATCCGATTTGCAACAAAGACCATGCCAAGGGAGCGCGAAAGCGTGTTCCAAAAATCGAAGATGACGAGCTCCGAGAATTGACGGTTGCTGCACTAGACCAATCAGAAAACGAGATGCTTCAGCGACAGTTGGAGAAGAAAGCTGCCAGAGAGGCAAAACAGGACGGTGCAGGCGGTTACAGGCCAGGTGGGTTCGGTGACTTGTCACACTTAGACCGATTCAGAAGAGTTCCAGGCGGTAGATAGTGGGCGTACACGGTGTTGACACGGTGTCATGACTATGGGGACACACCAATACCCATACCTTTACCGATACCTTGTACCAATACCTTCCGCACTTCGTGCGGCGCTCTGGAAGGGAGTGAGCTTTCGCCAAGTTGACGAACCCTCGAATTCGAGGTTTAGGGCACTTCAGACACATGCTGTGTCCCTGGCTTTTTTCTGACCGGGTGATTTGCTAGATTCGGCCTGTTCGACGGAGATTTCTTCCGCAGTATCACATTGTTTTCCATTGCTTTTATAAACTAAATTGCTATCTAGGTACAAATTAGAGTATAATTCGCGTCGAAAATAGGCACAATATGGCACAATCCAAGCAGTCAGAAAGCCCGCGTTCACCGGGCAAGAAACCAACCGCACGCAGCCGAGTCACAAACGGCTCAGAACTGCTTGTGGGCGCGGACGGACGCAGCCGTTATGCGAGACGCCTTCGTGACGTGATTGACGCCTATGGGCGCGACTGTGGTGATACTGGCGACTTAACAAGTGCACGCCGTGCACTGATACGTCGTGCTGCAACCCTGACAGTCGAATGCGAAATGCAGGAAGCCAGATTTGCCAATGCGGGGCAAGCGGACGCATCGGACCTCACGGCCTATCAAACAGCATCCAACAGTCTTAGGCGGCTGCTTGAGAGCGCCGGACTTGCAAAGGTAACCGGGACCGTCAAAGCCATCGACGCGCCATACAAGGAACCGCCTAACAAGCGGCAATTGGCCCGGGCGCTCATCGCATCGGCACGCGAACTGCGGGAGGAGTTTACGGCCTTAAAGGAAGGCGACACGGGCGAGGTAATGCCTGGCCTTCTTCAGCCTCTGAATGCCCCTCAGGAGGCACCGGAGCCGCTGTCAAACGTCCACATGGTCGGCACGGTCGAAAGCGTTGGCGATTGCTGGATAGAGTGCCGGGAAGTGGCGGGCGATTTCCGCGAGAAATGGGCAATCTACTCACCCACCAGCGTTCGCCTGACTTCGGTGTTTGGCCGTGAGGAGGCAAGGGCTGCGTGTCAGGAATACCTGGCAACAGGAACAATCACAGTGAGGTAGACGCCTTATGACGACACTTGAGCAGATAAAGATAGACCGCCTCGAAGCGGAGCAGAAGATTGCAGCGCTGCAACAACAGCGTGGCGCTGCGATTGTTGACGGCGATAAATTTGACGATGCCGAACTAGTCCACCTACAGCGGCTTCTATCGACATTCGACGACGCCGAGGGCGCGATAGTTGCCCGGCAGAATGAGGCGACTGTCAAGAATGTCGAGACGTTCAAGGAACGCTGTAAGGGTGAACTCTACCGGCTGGAGGAAACCCGGCTCGAAGCAGTCACCGCTGCCGAAAAGCACTGCCGTGGCCTGATTCAACAGCTTGGCGAGATACTGGATATCAGCGCCGAAATGCGCCGCGTATGCCTTCAGGGGCAATTTCCCGTGCCGTCTGCGCTGGGTGAACACGACACCGAATCACGCCTTGGCATGCTCCTGTCTGCGCTGTTTCGAACCATCCCGCGCCATCCGGCGCGCTTTGGCGCAATCCGCTGGCTTCAAACGCCCCGCCAAGCCCGGGACGATTGGGCGGACCATGAACACCAGGCGGTCAAAACCGCCTTGAAGAACGCGACGAATCCCAAGACGGAGACAGATTTATGAGCAAAATATCAGCAGCCAAAGCAGACAAACCGGAAATTGACGAATTGCCGGAAGGTCGCAAAATAGAGATTGACCCGGCCAATGTGATTATCAACACCGAAGGCTTTGCATGGCGAACCGTTCTGGTCCGCGTGCCGCGCGATTTCATTCAGGACGACTTGCGCAACAGAGCAGTCTGGCAGCGGGTTCAGAAAAACCCGAATGTGGCACTGTGCCAATTGGATGAACTGAAAATTGTTGCCTTTGATGAAAGTTGGATTGCCGGCGCGACGGTTGCCGCCGCCAATGTCGAAAGCGCCAATCTGGTTGTGCATAAGGTCCAGTCATTCAAGACGGATGAACACCGCACACATAACGATGGCACGAACGAAATCTACTGGCGCGGCAATGGCTACGGTATCCGCCGAATGTCAGACAAAGTGCCATTGAACAACAATGTCTATGCGACAGCGGATGAAGCTATTGATACGCTGCGTATCATGCGGCCAAGGAGGGCTGCTTAATGGCTATTGAGCGCGCTGATTGGAACGTACCCGCTGTTGTCGATGACCAGCCGGTTGTTCCTGCGACACATACTCCGGCCAGATATGAGGATAGTTCGAACGGTGTCCTGGAGCCGGAAAGGCGGTCGGGTGTGCCCGGTGATTTCTCCGGATCGGGTGCGTCCGGCTTGCCGCTTACATTGGAGAGCATGTGGCGCAACGATCCTGCCGGGTATGAGTTCCGGCTTCGAACCGCGCAACAGTCGGCGATGGAAGTGTTAGCCGAATCCCATGAACCTGACGAACTTGTACGCGGCTTTGATACGCTGCCGGAAGCTGTTCACACGGCGGTCTTTTCAGAGATTTCCCATACGCCGTCCGGAGCGGCCAAACGGGCTTCAGACGCCGAAATGCGCGATTTGGCGACTGACCCGGGCCTAGCCTATCTAATCGACCGTTGGGGGCATAATGCGCCTAAAAAGTGTGGGTTAATCCTGCAAAGGATTCGCAACATTGGGCGGCAACTATCAGACGCAGACAAAAGCAAGCTTCAACACTGGTTTGACGGATTGGACGCCAAGGAAGCCGCTGGCATCTATCTGATGCTGGCTGGGGGAACAGGATAGTACGCCTGTCTGGCAGCAGGCGTACCGCAGAGAATTCGTCAAAGGTGGCTCAGATATACGGGCAATAGGGAAAGCCGCTTTAAGCAGCGGAACAGCAGCAGGTCTGCGCATTCTCACCGTCAACTCTTAGTCTTGGAAGCCCGGACCGGGGAAAAATCCATTCCGTTCCAAATCAAAACGATAGTCAGGATTAACGAGATATCTCGACATTTGAATACAAAAATTTTCCAAGCCAGCACGTCGAGCTTTTTCGATACTTTTGAATTCGACTTCGAGTAACTCCTGTTGACACTGTTTCGTCAATTTTACGTAGCCAGTGCCCGCTTTATCCTCTTCCACCTTAACAAAACTTCCAGCGCCCAAAACGCCGTAATCTATCAGCAAATGGAAATAATCCGCGCGGACAACAACTTTCCATTTCGGACATAGAAGAGACGCGGTCTGAAAATCTGCGACGATGGTGGCGGCTTTGGCGTGTTTTATACAAAGGTTCTCTTGTGCGAAAACGGGAGTGCCCAAAATGGTCATGACTGCAATAGTCGAAATGGTGCGGCTCATAATATCGCTTCATCCAGTCCTCAGCCCGACCAAACGCGGCGCTAGGGGCAACAATCAACACCAACCGGGTTCGTAGTCTGGCGTCCACTCTACCGCATGGCCTTCCCGCATCAAAATCTCACCAGCCGTTTTGCTATTCGAGAACCGTATCCAAATTAGAGGGCGGTCAAATCGGTCAACCTCTCCAGAATCTTCAATCTGATATTCACGAGTGGCTAATAATTCTTCGAGGCGTTTCTTAGCCGCTAGTCCTCGAACTCTTTCTGAGTTGCATTTAGCGCGTCCGATTTCTGGAGTATCAAAACCTTTGACATGTGGTGCGCCGTCACCCAGAAGCCTCATTCGCTGGCCGTCGCACTTGATTGTATCTCCGTCGGTTACGGTGAGCGTCGAACAAGTCGGGCTTCCCGAAAAATCGGATATCCTTTGCACCACAAAATCCACTGCACCGTCAGGGGCGCCCATCCCGCCAATTATTCCCAATGCAATGCCGGTCAAAACCACAAAAACCACCGGCGTTCGTTTTCGGTTTTGTTTCTTTTTCTTGAATTTTACTACTTTGCTAATGGTAGCGCTCCAGCGACAAGAGAGTGATTCAACTATCTTCCTGTGCAGGTCGCAAGTTTAGAATTTTGGTTCCGCGTGGTCATTTCGCTGATAGCACCGCGAAGGTCAGCTATGCGGACATTGCTGCCGTTAGTCCAGTCGCTGGATCTTGCCGAAAGCGGACATAGTCCGACAATTGTGATGAGCTTCGTGAGAACGACAGTCGAACACCGGTGAGACTCTCGTTCAACAACTCCGGGTGATTATTCGTTGATGGCAGCTTTGATGATCTCTGTCTGATCATTATGCCCATCAACATGGACTTTAACGAGCGCCTCGACCTCTGCGTCATTGGCTTCGATAACTAGGTCAACAGTGGCTGCGCCTACACTCACGGTCGCCTTTAGTCCGGTACTGCTAGGAACGTTGTATCCACCAAGATAGCGGTCCTCGATTATCACCTGTCCGATAGTTGCGGATAGCCAAATCTGCACGCGGATTCGGCTGCCGGCTTCATTAGCCTCCGCTCGCGTTCGAATCCAATCAGCACTAGCGGGTAAACTCATGAGCGTGAAAGCGATCGAGACTGCGCAGATAATCAGCTTCCATCGATTGTACGCAGAGTTATGCATGGGAGATATCTCCGAGCTGCGCTGCGTGCTGTCGGCCGGTATACATTCCGTTCGCGCGTATTTCTGCCGCGAGTTTTTTCTGCGTTGGTGCCCAATTGCCGTAATCATTGAAGCAGATCCACGTCACTTTGGGTGACTGTATAGGTGCCGGTAAATGTCACGATATCTCCCGGTGCGATCGTGTCCCAAACCCCGTCTATTACTGCATCCGTTGAATCACCAAGTGGTGGATTGTCGGTGGTCAGTGTTTCATTGGACGGCACTGGCGGTGGACCAGAGCCGCCATGGAGTTCGCTGAGCAGTACATTGGTTATTGTCTGGTTTCCGGTATTGCTAACGACATAAGTGTAGGTGATCACCTGGCCAACCACGACGTCAGTGGTGTCATCGGCGGTTTTGCCAACGGCCAGAGTGGGCGCAATATTCAAGATGACCGCGGCATTGTCGGTTTCATTGAGGCCGTCATCAGCCGTGACGGTCACCGTGTTATCGATATCACCATCGCCACCGCCATTCGTATCGAAATCGGCTTGAGTGGCTGCGTAGGTTCCGGTGCAGGTCGCCACTGCCGCGGGAGCCAAATCGTTCGGATTGGGGCCAGAGCCTGGGACACACGAGATACTCGACAACAGCGGATCGGAAACCAGTATACTGGTGATGGTTACGACACCCGTATTTGTGAGAGTGATCGTGTAGGTAATGACGTCACCCGCATTGTTGACGCTGGCCACGTCCGGCGATTTTGTAACATCCATCTCCGGAATGGTGCCGGTTCCCTGGATGGAGAAGTTGTAGGGGTTCTCGTCGGCATCATCATTGGCGATCGACACCGTGGCGGTGCGCAATCCGACGGCACTTGGATCAAAGGTGATGGTAAAGGTGGTAGTACCACCACCGGATGCCACCGTTGTTGCCGCATCCACCGTCAGCGTGAAGTCGGCGCCATGAGCCCCGCCAATGGTGACCCGAGGCGTGCCGGTGAGGTTCAGCACGGCAGAGCCAGTATTGGTGACGGTAAAGGTGTTGGCGTTGGAGCCGGTGGAAATATCGTGCGAGCCGAAGTCGGTGTCGTCGGTTGTCGACGGCGTCGCGTCACCGTCAGCTATTGATACGCCCAGACCCGATACATCCATTTCAGGAACTGGTGGTGTATCAAACTCATAAGCGCCAATATCAACCGTTGCATCTCGTAACACACCCCGCTGATCGAATGCGGGTGCACCTGAGTTGTTGCCCTCGTCAATTCCGCGGCTACCAAGCAGTAGTGCGTGGGTCCGGGTCGGACCGCCATTGTTTGTCAGGCTGCCAAGCAACGGTAGGACGTTAAGTATGTCGGAACCAATCCAGCCACCACTCCCGGAAGAATTGCCAATCAAATTGGTTCCAAGAGAACTCACATTACCGTCAACCTCAGCTGAGCCCGTGTTGCCGGCAACAATCACGTTCAGGAGTGCTGGAGATCCACTCTTAACGTGAAGACCGCTGCCTTGGGGAGCGCTATTGTTGGTGATCGTGATGTTGGTCAAACTGAGGTTGCCGCCCTCGGCAAAGATACTACCACCCAAGCTGGTAGCGGAATTGCCGCTCAGCGTGTTGTTGGTCAGCGTTTGCGTGGAGCCCTTCTTGTTGTAAAGACCGCCACCTTCCTCAGCCGAGTTTCCGTTGAATGTGGTGCCGGTGATGGTCAGCGCGGAGGCTTCGATGAACATCCCGCCGCCGCCATTTGTCGCACTGTTGGATCTGATCGTAACATTAGTGATGATGGCTCCGATCGAAGAGTCCTTGACGTGTATTCCTCCACCGTCTTCATCGGCGGTATTATTTCCGATGCTGCCACCGGTGATCGTCAGGGAACTGTCTTTCAGACTGTAGATGCCGCCACCATGCTTGGCGTCGTTGTTCAGAACATTCACATCAGTGAGCGACAGGTAGCCTTCATTCAGAATGCCCCCGCCTTTGTCGTCAAACGACCCGCGACGGATGGTAAGATCCGACATCGACACCGAAATGAAATCCCTGATCTCGAAAACCCGGTCCAGCAAGTTTCCATCGATGATCGTCGCGCTAATCGATGCGCCGGTGATAGTCAGGGCGTCGGTGATGTCGAGATCACCGGTTACAGACAAATCTTCCCCCGTCCCGGCAATCGACAGATTGTAGTTACCGAAGCTCAGAATGATGGTGTCAGCGCCGAATGTGTTGTTCGTAGCAATGATCGCTTCACGAAGCGAAATGCCGTCACCACCATCGCTGGCAATCAGGTTCGCCACCGAAGAAGTATCGCCGTTGACGACATCGCTTGTCTGGTTCGCATTTACAGTGGCAGCGTGTGCATTGATGCAAGCCAAGGCCAATAGTCCGGTCACGAACATCAGGCGGACGGCGATTCGTTTCACCCTGAGCCATTCGTGGTCAATCCGATGCATGCCGTTCGATAGATACATTAGCACCACATGGTAATTCATCGCGGCTCGCTTTTCGATGCCGGAAAATTGGTATGCACGACAGAATGTGGAGCTTATTTGGAAACTCCTCCCACTTTACCAAACTTCGCGAATGGCTGAGCTAACTACGAATCCCGGTTATTTGAGCAAATTTCAAGATCGCTAGAAATCTGTATTTCTACTAGGTACCGGTTCTTCAATCTTTAGCTGTGATCAAGGGGAAATTTTCCACCATGTCTCACACTCGCTCGATGACGGGTGTGTGTGGATTATGTCCGCTTTTTGGCTTTTGCACGAGCCTGGAGAAACTCGAAAATGGTCCGCTTTGGGCTGATTTTGATGAAAAAGGCTTTGTTTCAGTCGCCGCTTGAATGCGAATGAATGGTGTCCCACTCGGTTTTCATGCTGGTTGCGGGATTAGTTTTGCAAGCTTGCGGAGGTTTTGGGCTGTTGCTGCGAGGTGGAACTCGTCTTTGGCTCCGTTTGGTCCTCGAAGACGCAATCGGTCGAGTTTGAGAATGCGTTTGAGATGGGCGAACAGCATTTCAACCTTCTTCCGCCGTCGCTGGGTGTCGACGTAAGCGTCGGTTGTGGCGATCTCGCGGGCGAGATCACGTGCACCTTCATAGATGTGACGGGCGATTTTACGGGCCGGTTGATTGGGTGTGCATTTGGCTTTGAGAGCACAAGATGAACAATCCTCCTTGCGGGCGTAGTAGCGGATGAAGCCATCCCTGCTGATCCCTGATCGAGGTTTGGTCATCTTGCGCCAGTACTTCTTCAGCCGGTTGCCACCGGGACACGCATACTCGTCGGCCTCATGATTGAAGACGAATGCCGTATTCGGAAAGGAACCATCCATACGCTTCGACTTATCGAAGACAGGAATGTGCGGCAGGATACCTTCCTCTTCCAGAAGCCAGTTGAGGTTCTCTGCTGACCCGTAGGCCTGATCGGCCGCGAGTATCTCCGGGTAGAGACCAAACCTGTCCCGCGTTCTCTGGATCATCGTGCGCGTTGCGCCGACTTCCGCCTGCCGGATGGCCCGACTGGCCTCAACATCCACAATAATCGCATTGTCCGTGTCGATAAGATAATTGTCTGCGTAAGCAAAGAACGCCGGACCTTTGAGTGCACCCGTCCATTGAGAAGCTGGGTCGCTGTGCGATGTGAACTTCGGTTTGACTTCGCTGGCGGCACCAAAGGCCGCTTCATCCAACACGTCCAGATATTCCTTCACCGCCCGTGGAACAGCATCTGGATCGAGTGCGGTCGGGTCCCATTGGTCCTTCGGGGTTGAGTTCTGCTTGTTGGCATCCGCCCGGATGATGCTTGCATCGGCGGCAAACACATCGCCACCGACCAGGCCTTCCTCGATGCAGCGGCCAACGACACTCTCAAACAGCTGCCGGAACAAATCGCTTTCCCGAAAGCGTCCGTGGCGGTTCTTGGAGAAGGTCGACTGATCGGGAACGGGATCGCCCAGGTCCAGACGACAGAACCAGCGATAGGCCAGGTTCAGATGAACTTCCACACACAACCGCCGTTCCGACCGGATACCCATGATATAGCCGATCAGAAGCATTCGGATCATCAGTTCCGGGTCAACCGACGGACGGCCGATGTCGCTATAGAACGGTCGAAGATGTGCTCGGATGCCGGTCAGGTCGACAAATCGATCCACTGACCGCAACAGGTGATCGGCTGGGACATGATCCTCAAGACTGAATTCGTAAAATAGCGCCGCCTGACACTCCTTGCGTGATCCCATCATCGGCTTCTGTCTCCCAAATCACTTGAGAAACTGAATCAGGTCAAAATGCCCTCAATGAGGCGACTTTTTCATCAAAATCGGCTCAAAGCGGCCATTCGCTCTTGGTACGAATGGGTTTTGCACCGCCAGCTTACACTGGATATCAACGACAGCCTCAGTCTCACCGGCTAAACGAGCCTTCCGGCAAACCATTGGACGGGGGGTTTCCGCGCCATCGCTGGGCAGGCACTAGAGCAGCAATATCAAAGGCGGACCGTTTGATTGCCCAGGCAAGTACGTGCCAGCGTATTAAATATGAGGCAGCATTTCACACTATATTGTTGTACTTTATATTGTACGTATACGAAATATCAGTCCATTTATTGGAATAATATCAATAAGATATGGCGGAGGGAGTGGGATTCGAACCCACGAGACGGTCTCCCGCCTGCCGGTTTTCAAGACCGGTGCCTTCAACCACTCGGCCATCCCTCCAAGCCGCGCTTCTATGGGCGAAGTCGCAATATTTTTCAAGCGGGTAGCAGCAATCCGGGTAAAATAGGAAATTGGGGACTGAGATACGTTGCCACAATACCGCCGTAAAATTGCCCGCCTGCGGGCACAGCTTGTTAAGCCTGCGCTAAAGAGTTTCAGGATATATTGGCAATCCAGGCTGCCGGGGGTGGAAACAAAACCCGAAAGTGCGCTATAGGCCCGGTTAAATGACGCTCGGTAAAAACATTCTTGTTTGAGCCGGAATGTTGTGGGGACAGAATTGGTAAAGCTGGCCAAAAGGTCTGAGTTGACTTGGTTGATACGTGCGTCCTGTCTGGCTGCCGTAGGAGCAATGATCGCGGCCTGCGCCTCGCCGCAACCCAAGGTCAATTTACCCGGACAGAAATCCAAAGAGTACTTTTCCGAGAAAGAATACGGCGTCAAGGCCAGCCCTAGAGTATCGATCAAGCGCAGCGGGATAAAACGCGGCGGTGGCCGCGATCAGGTCGGAAAACCCTACAAAGTCAAGGGCAAGTGGTACTATCCGAAGGCAGTGCGCTCCTATTCAAAGGTTGGCAAGGCTTCCTGGTATGGTGCCGCATTTCACGGCCGCCTGACTGCCAATGGCGAAATCTACGACATGACGCATCTGACGGCAGCGCACCCGACGCTCCCGCTACCCAGTTATGCGCGCGTGACCAACCTGACAAACGGCAGTTCGGTTATCGTCAGGATCAATGACCGCGGACCGTTTGCCCGCGGGCGCATTATTGATTTGTCGAAACGTGCGGCCGAAATGCTCGACTATACCCATTCCGGCATTGCAAAAGTTAAGGTCGACTACATCGGACGTGCACCATTGCATGGACAGGATGATTCCTACTTGCTTGCCTCGTACCGCCGCAATGGTGCTTCCAGCCCGTCAGACGGACTGCCATCCGGCGTAATGATTGCGCTCGACGGAACGACACCTGAGCGCGGCGACAGGCGTCGTCCAAGATTTGTTCGAGATGGATTGCCCGAAGCAGGACCAATTCTGCCTGACCGCCCTGGAACAGGACTGGTTGCAAGGTTGGGATCCGACACCCGAATCCTTGCATATTCGGCCAACAACCGGCTATCTGATGCAGAGCATGCACTCAACCGGTTTGCCACAAACGGAATGACGTCGGCTGACATCATCAAGTCGTGGAAACAGCAATCCGGAAATTCGACCGGTGAAACAATCTATGTCGGGACGTTTGCCGATCCCAACCAAGCGGACAAACTCCAAAAAACGTTGTCAAAATTCGGCAGAACAGAGCTTCAAAACTACCAACAAGCCGGGAACACGGTTTTGGCCCTTACGTTGCAGCCGGACCACGGCAAGCCTGTGAACGAGATATTGCGTATGGCGTGGAGCTCTGGAGCTCCTGACGCGATGATCCTGAGACAGGATTGAACTGGCCTGCTACCGGAAACCGCATTTCACCGGAAATTGATCTCTATTCAAAATTGTCTTGTTTGACGCGCTGTCATCAAGCTGCTGTTTTTGCTATTTAATCAGTTCATAATAAACTGAATATCCGGCAATTGGCAGGAGGCATTGTGTGAAATTAAGGGCGCGTACGATCGGTTCTGCCTGTTTCGCGGTCGTGTTTGCGCTGATTTCTGTCCTTCAGTCCTCAGCTCAAGAGTTTGAATCCAGGGCCCAACGCGGCTTCATGATGGACGCCCACACCGGTACGGTACTGTATTCAAAAGATCCCGATGCACCCTTTCCACCGGCATCACTCGCCAAACTGATGACCATGGAAGTGGTCTTCGATGCCATCAAGAAAGGTGATTTGTCGCTAACCGACACGTTCCCTGTCAGCGAAAATGCATGGCGAACCGGCGGTGCACCGTCGCGGACATCGACCATGTTTGCCGAATTGGGTTCGTCAGTCCCGCTTGAGGATTTGATCAGAGGTGTGATCGTGCAGTCGGCCAATGACGGCTGTATCATTATCGCCGAAGCCATGGACGGCTCGGAAGAAAAATTTGCACGTCGCATGACGGAGAGGGCGCGAGAACTCGGGCTTACGAAATCGGTGTTCAAAAACTCTACCGGCCTGCCTGCGGAAGGACAGGTTGTTACGGCTCGAGAATTGGTGCTGCTATCGCAACATATTTGGCGCACATACCCTGAATATTACAAATACTACGGCGAATTGGAATTTACCTGGAACAAAATCAGGCAATTCAACCGCAATCCGCTTTTAAAGATGGGAATCGGAGCCGATGGTCTGAAGACCGGTTTCACGGAAGAATCAGGTTTCGCGATAACGGGGTCGGCTGAACGTGACGGATTGCGGTTGTTCATGGCGCTCGGTGGCATGAAATCACGTAAAGAACGCGCGCAGGAGGCCCGAAGAGCGCTTGATTGGGGCATGAAAGCGTTTGAGCGCATTCCGCTTTACGAAGCCGATGAGATAGTGGGAGAGGCCAAAGTCTTCGGTGGTGACAAATCCAGGGTGGTGCTGAAAGCCAAAAGCCCGATTTCGATCCTCGTGCCCATCGCAAGCCGGGACCGGCTGAAGGCAAGGATTGTTTACCAGGGGCCTGTCATGGCCCCCGTCGAGGCGGGAATGCCAGTCGGGTATCTGCGGGTCTGGATCGGCGACAAGCTGAGCCAGGAAACCGCACTTTTTGCTGCCGAGAATATCGGCGTTGGTTCGCTGCACAGCCGCGCATTCGACGCGATTGAGGAATTGCTGACCGGGTGGCTGCGACAGCTATGATGGGGCAGAAGGTGAATCATCAAGCAGCCGGCAAAGATCACCAGCCTTGCGGCATGGACCTTTTCTGTCACAAAGATTAAATACCAATTCCGGAGGGTTGCGCAGACCCGCCGCAATCCAGATGGCTGGCAGGAATTTGGCACGCGGATTTTTCATAACCTTCGAAGGCGGCGATGGTTCGGGCAAATCGACCCAGATCGCCAAATTGGCGGATCGCCTTTCGCGAGCCGGATTTGAGGTTTTGTCTACACGTGAGCCGGGTGGCTCTCCCGGTGCGGAAGCAATACGCAATGTTCTGCTTTCCGGCGCGGCGGAACCATTCGGTCCGTCAATGGAGGCGATCCTGTTTGCTGCAGCGCGTTCCGATCATGTTGAGCAGGTTATCAGGCCGGCGGTCGAAGAAGGTGCCATCGTCCTGTGCGACCGGTTTATGGATTCATCGCGGGTCTATCAGGGGGCGACTGCCGACACGGATGAGAATTTCATGGCGGCGCTGGAGCGCATCACTGTCAATGGCATGTACCCTGACCTGACGATCATTCTCGATATCGATCCGGAGGAGGGGCTCTTCCGCGCGGCCGAACGGCGCGGCGGGGAGGTACCCGACCGGTTTGAGAAGGAAACCATCGATATTCATCAACAGCGAAGGCAGGCATTTTTGGACATTGCGGATGCCGAGCCGGAGCGCTGCGTTGTCATCAAGGCCGATGGCAGTTCGCAGGAAATTGCCGAAGAAATCGAACGGGCGGTCAGCCAGCGACTTGGAATTCTCATTCCGAAAAACCGGGCCAGGACCGGATCGTGATTGAAACACAAGGCTTAGCGCTCGAACAATACGATTCACTTCCGGAAATCGTCGAGCCGGCAGAAAATCCAGTGCTAATAGGTCACCGGCCGGAAGCGGAAAATCTGGTTCGAGCCTATCGCAAGGGCCGGCTCCACCACGCGCTTTTGCTTTGTGGCCCCCGGGGCATAGGCAAGGCCACATTCGCTTTCGCGCTCGCGCGTCACCTTCTTCACAATCCAGAGCCGTCTGGGGCACCTGACGTTCTCACCCAACCAGATCAGAATTCACCTGTATTTCGTCAAGTCGCAAGCGGTGCTCATCCTGGCGTACTTCACTTGACCCGTCCGCTGGACAAGGATGGAAAGAAGTTCAAAACGGCAATCACCGTCGACGAGATCCGGCGCGTTTCAAAATTCCTGTCAATGACATCACACGACGGGAGCTACCGGATTGTGATTGTCGATCCGGCTGACGACATGAACATCAGCGCGGCCAACGCGCTGCTCAAGAACCTCGAAGAACCACCGCAGAAGACCCTCTTTGTCCTGATTTCACATGCGCCGGGAAGGCTGCTAGCGACAATTCGCTCCCGCTGCCAGATTGTGCGCCTTCAACCACTCGGTGACGACGATCTGACAACGGTTCTCGATGCGCTCGGAGAGACGGTTCCCGATGACATCGGGCAAAGGAAGACGCTGGTTGATCTTGCCACCGGCAGTCCACGAAATGCCCTGTTGTTGACGCGCTATGGCGGACTGGAACTTACGTCGGCGCTCGACTCGCTTTTGGAAAGTTCCGAGCTGGATATTGAAAAAGCATATAAACTTGCCGATGCGGTCAGCGGGCGGGAGGCCGACATTCAGTTTTCGATCGTCAACGAGGCGATCCTGGATCGCATTGCCGGCCGGGCGAGGAAAATGGCCGTGGACGGTGACACGGCAGAATCGGCTCGCTGGTCGAACATGTGGCATCTTGCATCGGAAGAAATCCGCCAGACGTCCATTTTCAATCTGGACAAGAAGCAACATCTCGTCGGTCTGATTACCAAACTCCACGGTTGACAGCAGCACCGCGATTACCGGGATGGTATTTGTCACCGTGGTGGGGTATCTGACCGCCCGTAGATTGACGTGGTTTTAGCGAATGTGCTCGAGGCAAAAATGAGCAAAGAAAAATATTATATTACAACGCCAATATTCTACCCGAACGGTGACCCGCATATTGGTCACGCATATACGGCAATTGCGACCGACGTTTTGGCGCGTTTCAACCGCCTGGACGGGAAGGATGTTTTTTTTCTGACTGGAACAGATGAACACGGCCAGAAGATGCAGCAGACTGCGCAAAAAGAGGGCATCAAACCCATTGAATTGGCTGATCGTTATTCTGCGAAGTTCCGTCACATGGTCGAAGCACTTGGTTGCTCCAACGATGACTTCATCCGCACGACCGAAGTGCGTCATAAAAAAGCTTGCCAGGAAATATGGCGCCGCATGGAAGCGAATGGCGACATCTATCTCGATACATATGCCGGATGGTACTCAGTGCGCCAGGAAGCATTTTTCGGTGAAGATGAGACCACGGTTGACGATGATGGGGTCCGCCGCGAACCGTTAGGTTCTCCAGTCGAGTGGGTCGAAGAGGAAAGTTACTATTTCCGCCTGTCGGCATACGAAGACAAATTGCTCGATCTTTATAAGACCAATCCAAGTTTCGTTGAGCCGGCAGAGCGGCGAAATGAAGTTGCAAGCTTCGTCAAATCGGGATTGAGGGACATTTCTATCTCTCGAACCAGTTTTGATTGGGGGGTGCCGGTTCCAGGTAACGACAAGCATGTAATGTATGTCTGGGTTGATGCTCTGACCAATTACATTACGGCAGCCGGATTCCCCGACCAGAATTCACCAAACTGGGATTGGTGGCCTGCGGTGCACATCATCGGCAAGGACATTGTGAGATTTCACGCGGTCTATTGGCCGGCATTCCTTATGTCGGCCGGCGTACCTTTGCCAAAAATGGTCTACGCACACGGCTTTTTGTTCAACAAAGGCGAGAAGATGTCCAAGTCGGTCGGCAATGTTGTCGATCCGTTCAACCTGATCGAGCATTATGGATTGGATCAGATGCGCTACTTCTTCATGCGGGAAGTGCCTTTTGGCCAGGACGGTTCCTACAGTCACGAAGCGATTGTGGCGCGGACCAATGCCGATCTCGCCAATGGTCTTGGAAACCTTGCCCAGCGTTCGCTGTCAATGATCGCCAAGAATTGTAATGGCCAGGTTCCCGATCAAACAGGATTGACCGATGAAGACCGGTCTTTGATTGCCAAAGCTACGTCCGCACTGGATACTGCCAGACGGGCGACTTCGACCTATCAAATCAATAAAGCGCTGGAGGCGGTATTCGCAGTCGTCTCCGCAGGCGATCGCTATATTGACGGGCAGGCGCCGTGGGTGCTGCGCAAGGCCGATCCGGAGCGGATGGAGGCGGTTTTGTACACGGTCGCAGAGACTGTGCGCCGCATCGCGATTTTGACCCAACCTTTCATGCCGGACTCGTCAGCACGGCTGTTGGATCTGCTCGCTGTGCCGCCAGACTCACGAAGCTTTGACGACCTGGAGAAAGCTCTGGTTGCCGGTACTCCGTTGCCCAAGCCGCAAGGTGTGTTTCCACGCTACGTCGAAAAAGAAGATGGCTAGCTAATGTTGGTAGACAGCCATTGCCATCTTGATTTCGAGACCTTCGAAGACGAGCGCGACGAAATCATTTCGCGCGCCAACGATGCAGGCGTCGGACTGATGGTAACCATTTCGACCCGGGTTCGAAAATTCGAGCGTGTGCTGGCGATCGCCGAAGCCCATGATCAGATCTTCTGTTCGGTCGGCACGCATCCGCACAACGCACATGAGGAACTCGACATTCCGGTCGAAGAGTTGGTCAGACTATCGGAGCATCCAAAAGTCGTGGCAATTGGTGAAGCCGGGCTTGATTACTTCTATGATCATGCACCGCGCGATGCCCAAGCGGAAGGATTGCGCAACCATATTGCTGCAGCCCGGCAAACCGGATTGCCGCTTGTTATTCACTCGCGTGATGCGGATGCCGACATGGCGTCCATATTGCGGGAGGAAAGCGGGCAGGGAGCATTCCCTTTCGTATTGCACTGTTTCTCCTCCGGCAGAGCCCTCGCCGAAACCGGAATAGAACTCGGCGGTTATGTTTCGTTTTCAGGGATTGTAACCTTTAAAAACTCGGAAGAGCTTCGCGAGATTGCACGTCATGTTCCCCCCGAGCGTTTGCTGGTTGAAACCGATGCACCTTATCTGGCACCCGTACCCAAGCGCGGCAGACGTAATGAGCCGGCCTATGTCGTTCATACGGCGAAGTCTCTGGCGGAGACGATGGAAATGCCGTTCGAGGATTTTGCCAAATTGACGACAGGCAATTTTTTCCGGCTATTCTCCAAAGTACCCGGATTGCCAGAATAAGACATGCCTGATCGTCTACGCCTGACCATCCTCGGTTGCTCCTCGTCGCCCGGTGTTCCGCGCATCAACGGCGACTGGGGAAATTGCGATCCGCAAAATCCAAAGAACCGCAGGCGCAGGCCGTCAGCACTATTCGAGAGGATTGCTGAAGACGGCGGCGTTACCCGTGTTATTGTCGACACCGGCCCCGACTTTCGCGAGCAAATGTTGTCAGCAAACGTCAATTCGCTGGATGCTGCTGTCTACACCCATCCGCATGCCGATCACATTCACGGGATTGACGATCTGCGCAGTTTTGCATTGCAGACCCGCGAACTCGTGAACGTCTATGCCGACCGGCCAACAATGGAACGCCTCCAGCAGGGATTCGGCTATTGTTTCCACACACCGGAAGGTAGTTCCTATCCACCGATCCTGCGGGCAAACCTGATCGATCACAACACCCCGATAGAAATTGAGGGCGAGGGCGGCATGTTGACCCTCACCCCCTTACCTCAGATCCACGGCAACATCATTTCCTTGGGTTTTCGTTCTGGAACAATAGCTTATTGCCCAGATATCAGTGACTTTCCGAAGGAAACTATATTATTAATTGAAAACATGGATTATTTGGTGATTGATGCACTGCAATACCGGTACCATCCAAGCCATTTGTCGCTGGATCAGGCGCTGGAATGGATTGCAAAAATATCGCCGGGAAAAGGCATCTTGACCCATATGCACATTCCGCTTGATTATGACACCGTCATGCAGGAAACGCCTGAAAACGTAGAACCGGCCTACGATGGCATGAGACTTGAAATAGATCTGTGAAACCATTGAAATCATGAGTAAAAGTATCAATCGCGTTAGGCAGGCCGCTCTCCGTGCCGGCCTCGAAATTGAAGTCGTACGAATGGGAGCATCTACGCGTACCGCACAGGAAGCGGCCGACCAGTGTGGCTGTTCGATCGACCAAATCGTCAAATCTCTGATATTTCAGGGGAAATCCAGCGGTAAGCTGTATCTGTTTCTTTTGCGCGGCTCCAGAAAACTGGACCTCGCCAAAGCATCAACTTTGAGCGGCGAACCGTTGGATCGTGCAGATGTGCAAACGGTGCGCGATGTAACGGGATTTGCCATTGGCGGCGTCGCGCCAATCGGTCACATCTCTCCAATCAAAACATTCGCAGACGAAGGCATGAACGGATTGGAGAGTGTCTGGGCGGCGGCGGGCGCGCATGACGCCGTTTTTCAAGTTGAACCCAAAGCGTTGCTGGTCGCAGCGAATGCCCAAACAGGCAACATCGTTGAAGGTTGACCGGATCATAATTAGTCCAGTCATTTAGTTCCATAATCTATCTTATGCGATAAAGATATTGCACGACGCAACAACCCTTGCCCTGCCTGAGCGAGCGGACGCCCTTACTCGGCGCTTCTAAGTCGCTTGTCGTGGCGAAATTGTTGACCACCATCACCAAACGCACTGGCGTCAAAACGTTCCTGTTTCTTGTTGTAGCGGATGTAAACGCGCTCGGCTCTCTTCTGCGCAGGTTTCAGCATGTCATTGCAATCCTTGCTACGGCTGCCCTTCACACCCTTGACGGCCCGCCAAAGCTCATATGCTGTATCCTTGGCAATTGCTGTGTGTCTCTTTTCGTGCCGCCAAATGTGAGCCAGAAATGCCTCCCAGGCCGATACAACTTCCCTGCTTGGATTCTTCGGACGCTTCCATTTCGGAATGCGGTAAACGACGTCGATCACAACGTCGAGATCACGAATGACGCACTGCTTGCCCCATTCATAACCGTCAATGTTAACAATCTCGAAGTTGATCGTCGCGGTCGCTATGTAGTGCTCTTTGGAACGGCCGATCCGCGGACCTTTGCGCAGCATTTGGCGATAGATTTGATCTCCCGTTTTCCCGGTTACGCTGTAAAACTTCGTTCTCTCCTTGATTATCACTTTCGCCTCTGCGATTGCCGTAATCATGGACAGACACGAAATCGCAATTGCGACCGCAATCAGGTGTCCCACTGGTTTCATTCAAAGTTCCCGCTCCAGGGTCAGGACCCAATAATAGTTGTGAAAGCACGGCATGCAACCATCAAATGAAATCTCCCGCCTGATCGAGATCATGGCCGCGCTTCGCGATCCGGAGACCGGTTGTCCGTGGGATGTCGAGCAGGATTTTGCGAGCATCGCGCCCTACACAATTGAAGAGGCCTACGAAGTAGCCGAGGCAATCCACACAGGCGATTTCGAAGACCTTCGTGAAGAGTTGGGCGATCTGTTACTCCAGGTGATCTATCACGCCCGCATGGCGCAGGAAGACGGTCGGTTTGATTTTGGCGATGTGGTCTACGCCATCACCGAAAAAATGATCCGCCGGCATCCCCATGTATTTGGCGACAAGAAAGCCCGCGACGCCGGTATGGCCAAGGGTATGTGGGAGAAAATCAAGGCGGAGGAAAAGGCAACAAAAGACGTACGGCGGAAGAGCGATGGTGCTGATGTCGACCGGATCCGACAGCTGGATGGTGTTCCCGCTGCCCTACCTGCTTTGACCCGCGCATTGAAACTTCAGCAGAAAGCTGCCCGTGTTGGCTTCGACTGGGGTTCGGCAGAGCCTGTTCTGGACAAGATTGAAGAAGAAATCGGCGAGTTGCGCGAAGCGATTGCAGGCGGCCACCACAATCAGATGGCTGACGAATTTGGAGACCTGCTGTTCAGCGTCGCCAATCTGGGACGTCACCTTCAAATCGACAGCGAACAGGCCCTGACGGCAACAAACCGAAAATTCGTCGAGCGTTTCAATTATATCGAGGATCAGCTTTTGGCTGCAAACGTGCCGCTTGAAGATGCATCCCCGGAGCAGATGGAAGCGTTTTGGCAACAAGCCAAGTCAGAAAACAATGACGATCCTGCTTGAGTCATCACTCTGATCAATCTGCAATCGGCCGCCCCAACCGCTTTTCGATCTCTGATTTCGTATCAGCGCTGGCCCGAAGGACAAAATCAGTACCACCATCAGCGCGGTCGTTGCGCTCCTTGATATCGCTGTGCCGGTAAAGCCAATCGGTCATGCGCAACTCGCTGGCATCGAGATGCACAATCAGCTCACTTGTCTCGCCTGATATCAGAAATTCGATGCGCTCGCGGAGCACATTAATACCGTCGCCTTTTATCGCGGAAATGACGACAGGAGCGTTTCCGCCGGCTTCTTTTCGTTGATCGCATGTTGTTGTTTCGAAGTCCGAATTCACAAGATCAGCCTTGTTCCATACCTCAAGCACGCGTTTTTCATTGTGCGGATCAATCCCGAGATCCGACAGAATTTGTTCCACATCACCGGCCTGTGCAGCGAAATCCGGATCGGACATGTCCCGCACATGCAATACAAGATCGGCCTCAACTACCTCTTCAAGAGTCGCACGAAACGCTGCAACCAGATGCGTCGGAAGGTCGGAAATGAAACCAACGGTGTCAGACAGGATGATTGTTTGGCCGTGTGGGAGTTTTAGCCGGCGCAGAGTCGGATCGAGCGTTGCGAACAACATGTCTTTCGCCATCACCTCAGACCCTGTCAGCCGGTTGAACAGCGTCGATTTTCCGGCATTTGTGTAACCGACAATGGCGACGACAGGATATGGAACCTTCTTCCGTTTCGACCGGTGAAGGGTCCGGGTACGGCGAACCGTTTCAAGCTCACGTTTCAGCCGCACGATCTTGTCGCGAAGGATGCGCCTGTCCGCCTCGATCTGGGTTTCACCGGGACCGCCGAGAAATCCTGCGCCGCCGCGCTGCCTTTCCAGGTGCGTCCAGCTTCGCACCAGTCTTCCTCGCTGATAGTTCAAATGCGCGAGATCGACCTGGAGCCGGCCTTCCTTGGTTCGCGCCCTTTCGCCAAATATCTCCAGGATCAGACCTGTTCGATCAAGAACCTTGGCTTGAAACGCAGTTTCCAGATTTCGCTGTTGCACAGGCGTTAGTGGATGATCGACGACAACGACTTCAATCGAATTGTCAGCCACGATACGCGAAATTTCGGCGATTTTGCCCTTGCCGATCAGTGTCCCGGCCTGTGGGCGGTTCAAAGGTACAATTGCGTCGTGGACAATATCCAGATCAATGGCCTCGGAGAGCCCCCTTGCCTCTTCAAGGCGGGCTTCCGGCAAGCGCGAGTTTGCGGCCGTACCATTGGTAGAAGCCGCCTGCCCGCTTGCTGCAACAATCGGAACCAGCACAGCCGCCCGCGTCCGGTTTTTACCATGCGGACGGTGCGAACCGTTTGTTCCGTCGTTTTGTTTGTTGCCGGTAACTTTGGCTTTCAATCAGCTGGCTCCGGCAGAGTCCTCATTGTCAAACATCTGCACAGGCTGGCTCGGCATAATCGTCGAGATGGCATGCTTGTATACAAGTTGCGAATGGCCATCACGGCGCAAAAGCACACAGAAGTTGTCGAAGGATGTCACGACTCCGGTGAGTTTGACTCCATTAACGAGGAAAATTGTCAGAGGGTTTTTTGCTTTTCGGACTGAATTTAGAAAAACATCCTGCAAATTTTGCGATTTGTCCGCCATTTTTGATTTCCATTCCCCATTTTCACACACACAAGTTAGGGTCCGCCGCCCTTATCAGCGCCTGAAGTTAGCACCCAATCATTGGCACTGCCAATAATTTACTCAAACATATTAGCGGCTACCAAATGCCGTTACCAAGCTCTGCGTTTTTCCGCAACGTCAAATATCATTTCGCGAAGACTGGTCGCAACTGTTCCGGGATTTCCATTTGCAATTATATCGCCATCAATTGACACAACTGGCATCACCAGCGAACTGGCAGAAGTAACAAATGCTTCTTTTGACGCTTTTGCTTCTTCGACCGAAAATGCTCTCTCTTCAACAACATACCCCAACTTGTCGGCGGCCTTCATCGCAGTCGCCCGGGTAATTCCCTTCAAAATACCGTTATCCGCCGGCCTTGTGACCAAAGTGCCGTCCATGGTTACTATCCATGCATTGGTCGCAGCACCTTCTTTTACAGTGCCATCGGGGTTGATGAACCAGGCTTCTTGTGCGCCTTGCTCCTTCGCCGACTGGCGCGCCAGCGCATTTGGCAATAATCCGACAGTCTTGATATCCACTCTCTCCCAGCGATTTTCAGGCACTGTAATGACGCTCAAGCCTTTGCTTGCCTTGGCATCCATTGCGGCACGGGAGACAGACTTTGCGGTAACAACGATGGCTGGTTTGACTTTCCCTGCCGGAAAGACATGGTCGCGTGGTGCAACACCGCGGGTGACTTGCACATATACCAGACCATCTGACACCCGATTTCGCCGGACTGTCTCAACGATTACCAGTTCAAGCGATGAACGGCTCAGCGGCCAACCGATTGACAGCTCTCTCAGGGATCGATCAAGACGGTCCAGGTGCGGCCCCATATCGACAACCATCCGATGCGCAATTTCGCAGACTTCGTAAACTCCATCGGCAAATTGATAACCTCTGTCCTCGATATGAACGGCAGCTTGTTGGTGGGGCACATAGCGGCCATTGACATAGGCGGTGCGCGACATTTTGCGGTTCCTGGAATATGAATCTTAGAAAAATTCGAGACTGACGCGGAAAAGCTGTTCGACCTGTTTGACCGCACCGGACAATGCAAAAATCACGATGCGGTCATTCGGTTTGATACGAACCGAGCCGCTTGGTTTGATAATTTCACCATCGCGGTAAATCGCTCCAATGCGAATTCCTGCAGGCAGCTCAACATCGTGCAATTCCGGCCCCACCAGAGGTGATGTCTCCAAGGCCTCCGCCTCGATCACCTCGGCCCCGCCCTTGTGGACGCTGTGAACCGCACGAATTCGACCGCGCCGGACATGTTGCAACACACGGGAGATGGTGACCGAACGTGGATTGATGTGGGCATCGATGCCAAGTGTCTTGGTAAAGTCGTGGTAGCTCGGATCGTTGATAAGCGTCAGGTTGGCCTTGCATCCCAGCCGCTTGGCCATCACGCTCGACAGGATGTTGACCTGGTCGTTGTTGGTTAATGCGATCATCAGGTCGGCGTCGGCAATGTCCGCCTCCATCAACAGCTTCTGGTCGAGTGAACTTCCTGCGAGTACCACTGTTCTGTGCAGTTGATCTGCAACCTTGATCGCCCTGTCGCGATTGTTCTCGATGATTTTGACCTTAGTACGTACCTGACGGGCTTCCATCGCCTTCGCAACATACAGACCGATATTGCCACCGCCGGCGATAACAATCCGCGTCGCTTCGGTTTCTTCGTGCCCAAACAGACCCAGCGTTCTCTTCACCTGGTCCCGCGCTGTCGCAACATAGGCCATGTCACCGGCGACGAGCTGGTCGTGGGAATGGGGAATAAACAGCCGGTCGCCGCGATTAACGCCGACAACGGTGGATGGAAGATCGGGAAATAGTTCGCTCAACTGAGACAACGGCGTGTTGATAACCGGACATTCCTCCAGACATTCGATTGCCACAAGCACGATCTTCTCGTCGGCGAAGCGAACAATGTCCGTGGCTCCCGGCATGGCAATTCGCCTCAAGACCATTTCGCCCACTTCGAGCTCTGGCGAAATAATCACATCAATCGGCATGTGATCCCGCGAGAAGAGATCCTGATAGTGGGGTTCCAGATACGATTGCGCACGCACGCGGGCAATCTTGGTCGGTACATTGAACAGCGAATGGGCGACCTGGCAGGCGACCATATTGACCTCGTCATAGAGGGTCACCGCAATTATCATGTCCGCTTCCTGTGCCCCGGCTGCCTCAAGCATGCCCGGGTGCGAGCCGTGGCCGACGAATCCCCTTACGTCCAGATTGTCACGGATATTGCGAATAAGATCTGCCGACGTATCGATAACCGAAACGTCAATCTGCTCGCTGGACAATCGCTCAGCGATACCAAACCCGACTTGGCCACCGCCGCAAATGATGACTTTCAATTCAATCCCCCGAGACCGGTGGCGTCATACACCAAGCGATTTCAGTTTCCGATGCAATGCTGAACGTTCCATACCAATGAATTCCGCCGTGCGCGATATGTTTCCGCCAAATCGGTTGATTTGAGCGATCAGATATTCCTTTTCAAACTGCTCGCGCGCCTCTCGAAGCGGCAAAGTCATGATGTGCTGATCGGACTGGTTTGGCGCTTTTGGCATCACATCGCCAATCTCGCCGGGAAGCAGATCGGAAGTAATCGGGGCATTCGGATCATCGCCGCGTGTCAGGATCATGAGACGCTCAACATTGTTTCGAAGTTGGCGCACATTTCCAGGCCAATCATGCGCCTGCAGAACTGCCATTGCATCATCGCCGAGCGAGCGCGGCTTGATGCCCGCCTGTTTGGCCATCTGCTTCATGAAGTGATCGATGAGGTACGGAATGTCCTCCCGGCGTTCCGCCAGCCCCGCCACCACCACCGGAACAACAGCGAGACGGTGATAAAGATCTTCGCGGAACTGTCCCTGCCGGATCAGTTCCTCCAGGTTTTGCGAAGTTGAGGAAATGATCCGGACATCGACTTTCACCCGCTTGGTGCCGCCGACGCGCTCGAATTGCTGATCGACCAGAACCCGCAAAATACGGCTCTGCGTTTCCGGAGGCATATTGGCGACTTCATCAATGTAAAGCGTGCCACCATGAGCTTCTTCAAGAGCGCCCACCTTGCGTTCCGCACCGTTCGGCTCCGTGCCAAACAGTTCGATCTCCATGCGATCAGGCGTGATGGTCGCCGCATTTACGGTAACAAATGGGCCGGAACGCCTGTTCGACTGATTGTGAATGGCCCTGGCGGTCAGTTCCTTGCCACACCCGGAAGGACCGATAACCATGACGCGGCTGTTCGTCGGTGCGATCTTCTCTATGGTCTGTCGCAATTGGCTCATTGCCGCCGACATTCCAATAAGCTCGTGTGTCTCACCGCTTCTTTTTTTCAGATCAGAGACTTCCCTGCGCAGATTGGATGTCTCCAGAGCGCGCTCACAGATCATGATCAACCGGTCAGACTTGAATGGTTTTTCGATGAAGTCGTATGCACCGCGCTTGATGGCCGACACCGCGGTCTCGATGTTGCCGTGACCCGAAATCATGACCACCGGCAGATTTGGATGAAGCGCCTTGATTTCATCTAGCAATGCCAAACCGTCCAGTCTGGAACCCTGCAACCAGATATCCAGAAACACCAATCTGGGTACCCGCTCCGTAATCGAAGCGAGCGCGGAATCAGCGTCGCCGGCGGTTCTGGTTTCGTGTCCCTCGTCGTCAAGGATACCGGCGACCAACTCGCGGATATCTTCCTCATCGTCGACTATCAGAATATCAGACGGCATCTTCACTCATCTCTGCTTTGTTGTCCCCGCCATCTGCGCTCGTATTGTTCGCAGTCCCCTCTTCATCGTTTTTTGTCGCTGGTACCGTGACGCGGATCATCGCACCACGGCCTTCATGAAAACTCTTGGGGGCGTCATGCAACTGCAGGGTCCCGCCATGGTCTTCGATGATTTTGCGCACGATCGCGAGGCCAAGCCCGGTGCCTTTGTCACGTGTCGTCATGTACGGCTCCAGCAGCCGCTGCCGGTTTTCCTTCGGCAAACCCTTGCCATTGTCGATGATATCAACCTCGATCACTTCGCCGGATGTTCGCGCCTCTATCCGGATAACTCCTGAACCGTCCCGGTTTCGCGCTGCAGACTCGGTCGATTCCGCTGCATTCTTGATAATGTTTCCGAATGCCTGGTTCATAAGACGGCTGTCGAACAACCCGGTCAAAGGCTCGTTGCCATAGTCGCGTTCAAAGGCGATTTCACTCCGACTTACCTCCACAAGGAACGAAGCCTCCCTGAGAACTTCACGAAGATCGAGTTGTTCCATTGCCGGTTTCGGCATTCTAGCAAATGCGGAGAATTCATCGACCATCCGGCCTATGTCACCTACCTGTCGGATGATGGTGTCGGTGCATTGGTCAAACACCTCCCGATCTTCAGAAATCACCTTTCCGTACCGGCGTTTGATCCGCTCGGCCGACAACTGGATCGGTGTCAGCGGGTTTTTGATTTCGTGCGCAATTCGACGGGCTACATCCGCCCAGGCTGTCGAACGCTGAGCTTGAACAAGATCACTGATGTCGTCGATGGTCACCACATAAGATTGCTGCAACTCGGTCTCGCCACTTTCCTCAACGGTGATCTGAATATTGTAGGTCCGCTCGACCCCTCCCCTCAAAAATGCCACCTGCTCGCGGTGTACTTTCCGGTGGCTCGACTGTGCATTTTCAAAAACCTTGCCCACATGCGGCAACACTTTCGCCAATATTGCGTTGGCCGCCTTCTTCTCTTTCAGTGAGAACATTTCGGAGGCCGTCCGGTTCAAGATGGTGATCTTGCCGTCTGAGTCCACGCCAATCACACCAGAAGTAACCCCAGACAGCACTGCCTCGGAAAAACGGCGGCGTTCGTCAATCTGATCCTTGGCGGAGACGAGATCGTTGCGCTGGCTCTTCAGTTGCTGGATCATCTTGTTGAAGGTGTTGGCAAGCGAGCCCACATCGCCATCGGAACTGCGGACGGGCACAGAGACCTCCAGATTGCCGGTCGCTACCTCATCCGCCGCTCCGATCAATTGCCGAATGGGCCGAACCAGCCGGTCGGCAACCGCAATGCCCGTGAGAATTGCGGACAAGACGACAATCAGGGTCATGCCGAGATACAGAAGCGCGAATGCAATCTGGGTTGTGGTTCTGTTGTCCTCCAACTCACGAAATTCATTGGCATTTGCGCTGACGATTTGGCGCGCATTGATAACTTCGGCATCGACGAGGCGGACCGTATACAGATACGAATTCCGAATCTGTCTGAGTTTGACAATCGAGCCGACGATGTTGCGAATTCGGGGTTCAATCAGAACTGGATTGCCATCACCAGCCTTTTCGACGGCTTCGATGGGTGGCTCAGGCATCTGAAAGCCGGTGGTTATGTCGGCCATCATCAAAAATTCGCCCTTGTCATTGATCAGCGCGGCATGCGCCAATGCCCTGCCCTCGGCCTGTTCGGTCAATATGCGGCGAAACCCGCTCCGGTCCAGCGAATAGACCGATCGGTTCTGGTCCAGCACGTAAGCCATTGACAGCGCCGTTCCCTGAAGATTGCGGGCATTTTCACGAATATAAGCCTCGGCAATCGAAAGCGATGAACGCACGATCGTCTGGGTTCGCTCCTGGAACCATCTGTCGAGACCGACATCGAGCGTGATCGAGGCAACGATGGCCACCATGATCGCCGGAATGGCTGCGACAAGTGAAAACATCGCAACAATCCGGATGTGCAGCCTTGAAGCAGCCTTGCCGGTCCGCCGAGCCACCAGAATTCTTGCCAGCTCGCGTCCGATCAAGCCGATTAGAAGCAGGATGAAACCGGCATTGATCGCAATCAGCGACAGGGTGACTGTTTCGTCGGGGCGGATACTTGTCAGGCCTGTCAGAATGACGAACGAAGCCGCGCCTGTCAGCAGCGCTCCGATCACAGCAACAATGGCCGGCGCAAGCCACATTCGGCGCGCAGTCAACGGTGCGGGGGAAGAAATGTCTCCCGGCAATGTGGTGTTGGATTGAACGGTCATGTCCGCCCGGTAGATTCAAAATTTGTTGCAAGTATGCAACGCATTGTGGCGATTTTGCAACAAAATAGAAAGTGATTGAAAAAAGTACCCAGCCGGGAAAATTCGACGCAACCTATTGACCGGAACGGAGCTTTCCGGGGAATCCAATGTCGTAATCGCGAATTTTCTTGCGTAATGTATTGCGATTCAATCCGAGCAGATCGGCGGCCTTGATCTGATTTCCACCGGTTGCGCTCAAGGCTGCCAACACCATCGGTATCTCCACCTTCCGCAGGACGCGCTGGTGCAGGCCTGGCGGAGGCAAATCGTCTCCAAATTTCGCAAAGTAAAGCTGCAAATGGTGCTCAACTGCTGCTTCCAGGTCTTCCGGATCATTTCCCGCGACCGCCGCACCGATGGTATAAGTTTCAACGGGTTCGAGCTCGCCTCTGATGGTCTCGGCAGAAATCTCCTCTTCGGGATAAAGCGCGCTCAATCTGCGGACCAGATTTTCCAGTTCACGCACATTGCCCGGCCACGGATATCGCTTCATCAGCTCCAGACCGGATGCATCAATCCTTTTGGCTGTGAGACCTTCCTGCTCAATCTGACGGAAGAAATGCCGAACCAGATCCGGCAAATCATCTGCGCGTTCCCTCAATGCGGGCAAGCGGATCGGTACGACATTGAGCCGGTAATAAAGATCCTCACGGAAGATGCCCTGATCGATCAGTTGCCTCAGATCCTTGTTGGAGGCGGCGATGATGCGGACATCGGTCTTTTGCGGCGTTCGCCCGCCAACCGTGGTGTACTCTCCCTGCTGAAGAACCCGCAATAGTCGCGTCTGTGCGTCGGTGGGCATGTCTCCGATCTCGTCAAGAAACAACGTACCACCTTCTGCTTGTTGAAACCGCCCGGCAGATCGGTGCTGCGCACCCGTGAAAGCCCCCTTCTCGTGTCCAAAAAGCTCCGATTCGATCAGGTCACGCGGGATCGCCGCCATATTGATCGCAACGAATGGCCCGCTCTTGCGCCTTCCATATTCGTGCAAGGCTCGTGCGACGAGCTCCTTGCCGGTTCCAGATTCGCCTGTGATCATTGCAGTCAAATCGGTCTGCATCAGCCGGGCAAGGACACGGTAGATGTCTTGCATTGCCGGAGATCGCCCGACCAGTGGCATCGCCTCCTGCAAGCTGGGTTCGGCTGCTTTGGCAGGTTCGGCCTTCGGCTCGGTCATCGCCCGTTTGACAATTGACAAAAGCTCGTTGAGATCAAACGGCTTGGGCAGATAATCGTAAGCGCCGTTTTCGGATGCCTTAATCGCGGTCATGAATGTATTTTGAGCGCTCATGATGATAACCGGCAGGTCTGGCCGGGATTTGGTTATCTGTGGCAGCAGGTCAAAGATATTTTCATCCGGCATGACCACATCGGAAATGACAATATCACCCTCGCCGTCGGCCACCCATCGCCACAGAGTGGAGGCATTTGACGTCACGCGCACATTGTAACCGGCCCGAAACAAAGCCTGGCTAAGGATGGTCCTGATGGCCGCGTCGTCGTCGGCCACGAGAATGGTTCCGCCTTTCATGCCGGTTCACCCTTCAGATCGGTCTTTGCGCCTGTTGATGTGGATGGCTTCCAGTCGGGAAGAAGAACACGAAACGTTGTGCCTTCGGGCGATGAATCGCACTCAATGACGCCGCCGTGCTCGCCGACTATTTTGGCTACCAATGCAAGACCAAGGCCTGAGCCATTTTGCTTTGTGGTGATGAACGGGTCGAACAGGATCGGCAATACGTCTTCGGGAACGCCGGGACCATTGTCGGAAATGCTGAACTGCAGCGGAAGGGACACCCGCTCCTTTGAACCCGGCACTGAAAAACGGATGCCCGGACGAAAAGCTGTCGACAGCGTGATCTGGGCATTTGGTCGGCCGTCAACGGCCTCCGCGGCGTTTTTCAACAGGTTCAAAAACACCTGCACCAATTGATCATGATTTGCGAAAACCGCCGGCAGCGATGGGTCATATTGCTCGACAATCGCGACATCGGTAGCAAATCCCGCCTGGGCAATCGATTTAACGCGGCTGAATACCACGTGGATGTTGACCGGCTCGCGCTTGACCGGGCTTTCGTCAGAAAACATCTCCATGCGGTCGACCAGTGCAACAATGCGATCGGTTTCATCGGTGATGAGACGCGTCAGTTCCTTGTCCTGATCTTCCGCCGAGCTTTCCAGCAATTGCGCTGCTCCACGAATCCCGGAGAGAGGATTTTTGATCTCGTGCGCCAGCATCGCAGCCAAACCGGTCACTGACCGGGCAGCGCCCCGGTGGGTCATCTGGCGATCGATTTTATCCGCCATGGTCCGCTCTTGCAGCATGACAACAATTGCCCCGGTCAACTCGTGAACCGGACCGGCGAATATATCGACCGTCCGCATGCCGCCAAGGCGGGGCGAAGCAACGTCCACTCGGTATTCGTTCACCGGGCTTTGTTGTTCCCTGACCTGCTGAACGAGTGAAAACAGCGGATTTGAGGATACGACATACTCTGCGAGCGTTTTTTTCTGCAATGAAGCAGCGCTGGCTCCGAAAAAACTCTCCGCTTGATTGTTTGCGTAGGTGATATGGTCGTCCGCGCCGATCATGATGACAGGATGCTGGATGGTGTTGAGCACCACGTCAGTCAGGTCCACGGCCAAGGCGGGCTCAGGTTTCACGCGGCTCTCCTGACCAAAGTACGCTCAGGCAAAACAGAAAATACTCTTACGATCAGCGACAAAACGAAATTGTGGTCGGTCGCCGTCATCATCCGGCTTCTGGTTTCCGGATCAATTTTCCCCAAGTGCTTGTCTACATACCAGCCCAGATGCTTGCGCGCGTGGCGCATACCCCGTTCACGGCCATACAAGGAAAGCATTGCCTCATAGTGGGCAGCGACATAATCGGCGAGATCTGACCCGGACGGCATCCTGCCACGGCTTCCATCTTTCGCCTCGACGGCAATTGCGCCGGCCGTCCACGGTGCTCCATAGTGGGCGCGTCCAACCATGATGGCGTCAGCACCCGATGCCATCAGCGCAGTTTTTGCCGAGGCCAGGCACGATATGTCACCATTAACGATCAGCGGCACACTGATCGCCGATTTGACATTTGCGATCGCAGTCCAGTTGGCGGCACCTTTATAGAACTGGCTTCTCGTGCGCCCGTGAACCGTGATCATGCTCGCGCCGAGCGACTGCGCGCGGGAAGCTATGTGCGGCGCATTTAAACTGTTTTCGTCCCAACCCAGACGCATCTTGACCGTGACCGGCACTTCGACCGCTTCGATCACGGCATCAATCAGGCGCGAGGCCAAATCCGGATCGCGCATCAACGCCGATCCGCAATATCCTCCGGTCACCTTTTTGGCCGGGCAACCCATATTGATGTCGATGATATCGGCGCCCTCGCCTGCTGCTATGCGGGCACCTTCCGCCAAAAGGCCCGGCTCACGTCCGGCCAACTGCACCATGTGCACGGCATTTTTTGCTTTGCGAATGCGACGGCGGGATTCGGGCTTGCCTTTGGCAAGTTCGGCACCCGGCACCATTTCGGCCACCACCAGCCCCGCGCCGTGCTGCAACGCAAGCTCACGCATCGGCAGGTCGGTTACGCCTGACATCGGCGCAAGGAAGACTCGATTTGGAATCGTTACCGATCCAATCTTCAATGGTTGTGACAGCTTATTCGAACCGGTCATGCTTAAAATCAGTGCATCTTGCGAACCTGCCTGGTAATTAGTCACAAAGTCCGGATTGAGCAATGCAATATTTCACCGTGATAGCGAATTTCCGGCAAGCCCTTTCATTGCCCAGCATGCCGGCTTATGCGAAAGACAGTCAGACTTAAATCGGAACGCGCCGTCAAACGATGACAAACGGGCAAAACCAGACAATCGCCGTTGCCATTGTTGCCGCAGGACGGGGCGAGCGAGCCGGCCAATCCCACGAGGGTCCAAAGCAATACCGCGAAATAGGGGGCCAAGCAGTCTTGGCGCGCACGGTAGCGGCCTTTGCTTCTGACGATACAATCGGCCCGATCGCCATTGCGATTCACCGGGACGATCGAGAAATATTCAAACAATCTCTAGGGTCGCTATCCGACCGGGTGATCGCAGTCGAAGGAAGTTCTTCGAGGCAAGCCTCCGTATATTGCGCATTGGAAGCGCTCAAGTCTCACGAACCGGATTTTGTGCTGATCCATGACGGTGTGCGCCCTTTCGTGGATCACGCGACTATTGCACGCCTTTTGGAGACGATGGATGGCAACGTGGGCGCCTTGCCTGCAATGGCAGTCTCCGACACGCTCAAGCGTGCAGATGACGCCGGGTTTGTGATCGGAACCGAGCCAAGGGCAGGCCTCTTTGGCGCCCAGACTCCACAAGCCTTCCCCTACTCTGCGATTTTGAATGCTCACGCCAAAGCCGCTGAGACCGATCCACATGGCTTCACCGACGATGCGGCGCTGGCCGAATGGGCCGGCATCCCGGTGCGCATCGTTGAAGGGGCACCGGAAAACGTCAAACTGACCTGGGCAAGGGATATTAAAATGGCAAACCGCATCATGAGCAACGGTGCAGACGTGCCCGATATACGAACAGGCACCGGTTATGATGTTCATTCCTTTGGACCTGGTGACCATGTAACCCTTTGCGGTGTCGAGATTCCGTTCGAGCGCGCACTGTCTGGACATTCTGACGCCGATGTCGGACTGCATGCCCTGACTGATGCCTTGCTCGGCACCTGCTCAGCTGGTGATATTGGCACCCATTTCCCGCCGTCCGATCTGCAATGGAAAGGCGCCAACTCGGATATTTTTCTTAGCCACGCGGCGCAGACCGTCGCTGGGAAGGGTGGCCGCATTTCCAACGTCGATGTTACGATCATCGCTGAGGTACCAAAAATCGGGCCTCATCGTGAAGCCATGATCGAAGCGATTGACAAGATCCTCAATGTTGGACCGGAGCGGATATCCGTTAAAGCGACAACCAATGAGCGCCTCGGCTTTGTCGGTCGGAAAGAGGGCATTGCTGCAATAGCCACAGCAACCGTCTTCTATGGCACGGTGACGTGATGGCGAAGCGATCGAGACGCGCCATCAATTCCGCTGCAAGGGATGTCATTGAAGCCTACGCAAGCGCCGGGAAAATGATCGCGACCGCTGAATCCTGCACCGGCGGAATGATCGCGGCAGCATTGACGGACATTGCAGGATCTTCAGTTGTATTCGAGCGCGGCTTTGTCACCTACTCCAATCAGGCAAAGATTGAACAGCTCGGCGTTTCCATTGACACTTTGCGCGAACATGGCGCGGTCTCGTTGCAAACCGCCGCCGAGATGGCACAAGGTGCTGTTCGACACTCCAAGGCCGATATTGCCGTTTCTGTTACCGGCATTGCCGGTCCGGGTGGTGGAACGCCCGAGAAACCTGTCGGACTGGTCTACCTCGGCTTTGCCGGCAAGGACGGCGCGATTGTCGATTTAATCGAGCTCAATCACGATCCGCAAACGGACCGGGACGCGATCCGGCTTGAGACGACTTGGGTGGCACTCATCAAGCTGGAGCAGTTGCTGGATACACATCAAACTGCATAATTAGCTGGTGATGTTGCTCCGGTAGATGGAATCGGCCCGTTTCTCAAACGCCTCTGAAAACATGTGAAAGGCACGATCGAACATCGCTCCCATCAGCATGCCGAGAATGCGGCTTTTGAATTCATAATCGATGAAAAACTTCACGTTGCAGCCGTCGCCCGCTTCTTCAAATTTCCAGTTGTTTTGCAGATATCGAAACGGCCCATCGATGTATTTTACGTCGATCGTCTCCGTTCCATGATCGAGCAAGACCTGGCTGGTAAAAGTTTCGCGGATTTTTTTGTAGCCGACGGTCATGTCTGCAACCAACAGCGTTTTGCCGTTCCGTTCCTTCTTCGAGCGGACAACCAGCGCCTCGCACATTGGCAGAAACTGCGGATATTTTTCTATATCCGCGACCAGAGCAAACATCAGTTCGGGTGTGTGAGCGACCCGGCGTGTTGACGAGAATTTTGGCATGAATCGCTGTGGTTAGCCGTGGCGTGCCAGACTGGCCTCACGCGCCTTGCGTAGCTTGGCAAAGTCCTCACCGGCATGGTGGGAAGACCGCGTCAGCGGGCTGGCTGAAACCAACAGGAACCCTTTTGAATAGGCTACCGTCTCATAGGATTTGAATTCATCCGGCGTGACGAATTTCTTCACCGGGTGATGTTTGCGGGTCGGCTGCAGATATTGGCCGATGGTCAGGAAATCGACGCTAGCGGTGCGCAAATCATCCATCAGCTGAAGCACTTCATTGCGCTCCTCACCAAGCCCGACCATGATGCCGGACTTTGTGAACATGGTCGGATCGATTTCCTTGACCTGTTGCAAAAGGCGGATGGAGTGAAAGTAGCGTGCGCCAGGGCGAACTGTCAGATAATTTGAGGGCACCGTTTCCAGATTGTGGTTGAACACATCCGGTTTCGCCTCCACCACTTTTTCCAGCGCACCTTGTTTGCGCAGAAAGTCCGGTGTCAGCACTTCAATCGTCGTCACCGGTGAAGCTTCACGAATGGCTTTGATCACCTCGACGAAATGCTGCGCGCCGCCATCATCGAGATCGTCCCGGTCAACCGAGGTGACGACAACATGGTTGAGGCCCATGGTTCTGACCGCTTTGGCAACATTTTCCGGCTCGTTGCAATCAAGCGCATTTGGCAGACCGGTGGTTACATTGCAAAAAGCGCAGGCGCGGGTGCAGATTTCGCCCATGATCAGGAAGGATGCATGCTTCTTGTCCCAGCATTCGCCGATGTTTGGACAGCCAGCTTCCTCGCACACCGTTACGAGGCTGTTCGACCGCACGATATCATGCGTATCGCGATAGCCTTTCGACGTCGGCGCCTTGACACGGATCCAGTCCGGTTTGCGCAGCACTTCCTGATCCGGCTTGTGAGCCTTTTCAGGATGGCGCGGCCGCGCCTTGGCAATATTGTCGACGACTGTGACCATGAGCTTTGCCTTTAGCGCAATTTAGGGCGTTTTGCGGTTTCTTTGAACCGCAATAACGCCTTTATCTGATTGGTACCATTGAAGCATTTTTCGCTCATTTGATTCCGCTCCAGCAAAAAATGCCTTAGCGCCCTTTCACCAGTTTCAAGCCGAACAGCAGTACCACCGCGCCGACGATAGCCGTAACCAATGAGCCGGCGAATCCGGCTTGCGGAGCAATTTGCAGAATATTAAACAGCCAGCCGCCGATAAATGCGCCGACGACGCCGATGATAATGTTCATGAACAAACCCGACTGGTTTTTCATGATCATGCCTGCAATCCAGCCGGCAAGTCCACCGATGATGATCCAGACGATGAAGTTCATTGTCAGTACTCCCGAAAGATCAAATTACCCACCATATCGGTTGAACGCATCAGGCATTCAACACCCGGCCATAGGCATCCAGCACGCTTTCCTTCATCATTTCCGACAGCGTCGGATGCGGGAAGATCGTATGCATCAGCTCTTCTTCCGTCGTCTCCAGGTTCATGGCGACGACAAAACCCTGGATCAGTTCGGTCACCTCCGTGCCGACCATGTGCGCACCCAGAAGTTCTCCGGTCTTCTTGTCGAAGATGGTCTTGATCATGCCCTGGTCTTCGCCAAGTGCGATAGCCTTGCCATTTGCGCCAAACTGGAAGCGGCCGACGCGAATATCCTTGCCTGCTTCCTTAGCCGCGGCCTCGGTCAGGCCGACTGACGCAACCTGCGGATGGCAATAGGTGCAGCCGGGTACCTTGCCTTTGTCCATCGCATGAACGCCTGGAACGCCAGCGATTTTTTCCACACAGATCACGCCCTCATGTTCTGCCTTGTGGGCCAGCATTGGCGGGCCGGCAACATCACCGATGGCATAAACACCATCAACATTGGTGCGGCCGTATCCGTCAATGACGACACATCCCCGGTCTGTCTTGATTCCCAACTGCTCCAAACCGAGGTTTTCGATATTGCCCTGTACACCAACAGCAGAAATCAAACGGTCAGCCTCGATTACTTCGGACTTTCCATCCTTGGTTTCCATCGTTGCTTTGACCGAATTCGCCGTCTTCTCGACTTTCGTTACCTTAGCTTCGGTGTGAATTTTCAGGCCCGACTTCTCCAGCTGTTTTCTGGCGATACCGGAAATTTCTGCATCTTCGACCGGCATGATGTTCGGCATCAACTCGACGACCGTCACATCAGACCCCATGGCATTGAAGAACGAAGCAAATTCGATACCGATCGCACCGGAGCCCATCACCAGCAGCTTTTTCGGCAGTTCCTGGGGAACCATGGCTTCGAAATAGGTCCAGATAAGCTTGCCGTCCGGCTCGATGCCCGGCAGCGCGCGCGGCCGTGCACCGGTCGCAAGAATGATGTGTTTGGCTTTATACGTCCCCTCACCCTTGGTGCCTTTTGGCACTGGATGTTGCGGTTCCATCGGCTTTTTTGATGATTTCGATACGACGATCTCACCCTTGCCTTTCAGCTTGGCCTCGCCCCAGATCACATCGACCTTATTCTTTTTCATCAGGAAGCCGACGCCGCCGTTTAGCCGTGCCGATACCTTGCGTGACCGGTCGACCACCGCACCGACATCCGCGGTCACCTTGCCGTCCAGCGTCAAACCGTAATTTTTGGCATGATCGGCGAAATGCTTGATTTCAGCGGAACGCAGCAGCGCCTTGGTCGGAATACATCCCCAATTCAGGCAGATACCGCCTAGGTGCTCGCGTTCGACAATCGCCGTCTTCAACCCGAGCTGCGCTGATCGAATAGCGGTGACATAACCACCGGGACCCGAACCGATAATAATAACATCGTATTGATCGGCCACCTGTCTTCTCCTTCATTCGCCGCCGGCTTTTTGGCGCTTTGGGGAAGCGACAGGCAGTCAGATCAACCCGTCAGCATTCCGTAAATTTCGTCTTTCAGCCGCATCCTCTGCTTTCGCATGTCTTCCATATGGAAGTCGTCCGTCGGCTCTATATTCGTTTCCGCACGGTGTATCGCGCGGTTTACGTCGTGATACTCGTCGAACAGTCGCGTGAAATGTGCGTCAGATCCCTTCAATTCGTGCATTTTGGCAACATGTTCGGGGAACTCTTCTGCCAGTTCGTGCGGTGTATGCGACATGGATTGGTCCTCTCTGTGTTCAGTCGGAACAACCCTATTTCTCCTGCGTTCTTACTCCTTTGATCATGATCAAGGTTTCAGCATCGAACTGACGACCGGAACCAGCGCTTCACCGACGGCCCGTGTATTGGCGGCGTCCAAATGTACCCCATCGACAGGGGTCACTTTCGCGACCGTCCCGGCATCGAAAAACGCGCAACCCATCTCCTCTGCAAGCATGGTGTACATGCCCGCCAGTTTTGCCGATTCCTGCGGTGCGCCTGCGAACATCGCGGTAAACTCCATATCGTGCGTGATGGCGAGTTTTGGCGGCGATACGATGAGAACTTGCGGCTCTGCCTGGGGGATCGGCCAGGGATGATGGCGGATGATAGTCACCAGCCGGCGCATTCCCTGCATGGACAAAAGCGCATTGCCGGCGATCTCCGGCTTCATGTCGTTGGTGCCAAGCAGCAATATGACCAATTCCAGCGGTGCGTGGGTCTGCAGCGCGGTGGACAGCGTGCGCGCGCCATTGCGGTCGCACTCCGCCTTGTGATCATCATAAACCGTCGTGCGCCCGTTCAATCCGTCTGCAATGACATGGATACTGTCGCCGAGCCCTGCATGCAGCACCGACGGCCAACGATCAGCCAGATCGTGACGGCCGGGCCCTTCGGCGTCATAGCCCCAGGTCAAGGAATCGCCGTAGCAGAGGACGGTTTTCATCGGTTCGACCTCAGACGAGCATGCTCATCGGGTTTTCGATGTAACCCTTGAACGCGCCAAGCAATTCGGCGCCAAGCGCACCATCAACAGCGCGATGGTCGGTTGACAATGTAACACTCATCATCGTCGCGATTGCAACAGCGCCATCCCGCACGACTGCCCGCTGCTCACCTGTCCCCACAGCAAGAATGGTCGCATGCGGCGGATTGATGACGGCCGAAAACTCCTTGATTCCCATCATGCCAAGATTGGAGACCGCGCTCGATCCGCCCTGATACTCTTCGGGCTTCAACTTGCGCTCGCGGGCCCGGCCGGCCATGTCCTTCATCTCGTTGGAAATGGTCGACAGGCTCTTCTCCTCGGCCCGGCGCACGATCGGCGTGATCAGGCCGCCAGGAATTGAGACGGCGACACCAACATCGGCATGGGCATGGTGAACCATGTTTGCGTCGGTCCAAGACACATTTGCGTCAGGCACGTCGCGCAGCGCCAATGCCAGCGCCTTGATGATCATGTCGTTGACCGAGAGCTTGTAGGCAGGCTTGTCGTCCTTGACCGGGGCTGATTTGTTGAGTTCGCCGCGCAGCTTCAGCAATGCGTCAAGCTCGCATTCCACGGTCAGATAGAAATGCGGAATGGTTGATTTTGCTTCTACCAACCGCCGCGCGATGGTCTTGCGCATGTTGTCATGCTTGACCAATTCGTAGGAGCCTTCCTCGAACAGTTTAAGCACAGCGTCGTCCGACATCGGTTTCGGCGCAGGCGCAGCCGTTGGTGCGGCAGCTGGCGCGCCTGCTGCTTTCGCGGCAACGCCACCAGAGGCGATTACGCTGCTTCGACATCAGCTTTGACCACCCTGCCCTTTGGTCCGGTTCCGGTAATTGCAGCAACGTCGATCCCCGCATCCTTGGCAATGCGGCGCGCAAGCGGCGATGCAAAGGTCCGGCCTGCTGGCGATCCATTGACGGCCAGGGCGGCAGCCGGTGCAGGTGCAGGAGCGGCTGCTTCAACCGGTGCAGGGGCAGCCGCCGCGGCAGTTTCAACAGGCGCAGGTGCCGGGGCTTCCGGCGTGCTGCCTGCGCCAACTCCGGCGGCTTTGGCAGCTTCCGCGGCATCCTCGCCATCGCCGGCCAGCACAGCAATCAGCGCATTGACCTTGACAGCTTCGGTACCCTCGGGAACCAGGATTTTCGCAACGGTTCCCTCGTCGACGGCCTCGACTTCCATGGTCGCCTTGTCGGTCTCGATTTCGGCAATGACGTCGCCCGGGGCAACGCTGTCACCTTCCTTGACCAGCCATTTGGCCAGGTTGCCTTCTTCCATCGTGGGTGAGAGGGCCGGCATGGTAATATTGATTGGCATGACGAAACTCCCTTACGCCTTGTAGGAAACGGCTTTCACCGCATCGACCACTTCTGCGACATTCGGCAGCGCCAGTTTTTCCAGATTGGCCGCATAGGGCATCGGCACGTCCTTGCCGCAGATGGTAACGACCGGCGCATCGAGCCAATCAAATGCCCGCTGCATCACTTGGCTGGCGATGTGATCGCCAACCGACGATTGCGGGAAACCTTCCTCCACTGTCACCAGGCGGTTGGTTTTCTGCACAGACGCAATCACTGTATCGAGATCCATCGGCCGGATGGTTCTGAGATCGATGACCTCAACATCGATCCCTTCGCCTGCCAGGGCTTCCGCGGCTTGAATCGCATACGTCATGCCGATGCCGAAGGAGACGATCGTGGCATCGTTGCCTGGTTTGTGAATACGGGCCTTGCCGATCGGCAGCACGAAATCATCCAGTTTCGGCACATCGAATGTCTGGCCGTAGAGGATCTCGTTTTCCAGGAAGATGACCGGATTGGGATCGCGGATTGCCGCTTTCAGCAATCCCTTGGCATCAGACGCATTATAGGGTTGGACCACCTTCAATCCCGGAACGTGGCTGTACCAGGCGGCATAGTCCTGACTGTGCTGCGCGGCAACGCGCGCGGCAGCGCCATTTGGACCGCGGAACACAATCGGCGCACCCATTTGACCGCCGGACATGTAAAGCGTCTTGGCGGCCGAATTGATGATCTGGTCAATCGCCTGCATGGCGAAGTTGAATGTCATGAATTCGACAATCGGCTTCAGGCCGGCATAGGCCGCACCGACGCCAACGCCGGCAAAACCATGCTCGGTGATCGGCGTGTCGACCACACGGCGCGCACCAAACTCATCAAGCAGCCCCTGCGTGATCTTGTAAGCGCCCTGATATTCGGCGACTTCTTCGCCCATAACGAAGACGTCTTCGTCACGACGCATTTCTTCTGCCATTGCGTCGCGGAGGGCTTCGCGCACCGTCGTCGACACCATTTCAGTCCCTTCAGGAATGTCCGGATCGGAGGCGGTTTCGGCAGCTACAGGCGCAGCCGGAACTGCTGCTTGCGCTTCTTCCACCGGTGCCGGAGCTGGTTCAGGCGCTGCCGCCGGTGCGGCAGGCGCGGCGGACCCGATGTCGCTCGCGCTTTCACCATCAGCCAGCAGCACTGCGATGGGGGTGTTGACCTTCACGCCTTCGGAGCCCTCGGCAATCAAAATCTTTCCGAGCGTCCCCTCGTCGACCGCTTCGACTTCCATGGTCGCCTTGTCGGTTTCGATTTCGGCAATGATATCGCCGGCTGTAACGGCGTCACCCTCATTCTTCAGCCATTTGGCCAGATTGCCCTCTTCCATGGTCGGCGACAGGGCGGGCATCAAAATTTCAATCGGCATTTTCGTCCCTCCCTTAAATCAGAATATCCGTATAGAGCTCGGAGACATCCGGCTCAGGATCGGACTGAGCGAACTCGGCGGCATCGGCAACGATGTCCCGAACTTCCTTGTCGATCGCTTTCAACTCGTCTTCATTTGCCCATTTTTTGTCCAGCACGCGCTGCTTCACCTGCTCGATCGGGTCCTGCTCGGCGCGCATTTTTTGCACCTCTTCCTTGGTGCGGTATTTGGCCGGATCGGACATCGAATGACCCCGATAGCGGTAGGTCATCATTTCCAGAATGATCGGACCGTTGCCGCCGCGGCACCAGTCTGATGCGAGATCTGCCGCTGCGTGCACCGCGCGAACATCCATGCCATCGACCTGAATACCGGGAATCTTGAATGAAAGGCCTCGATGGGAGAAATCCGTTTCAGCCGAGGAACGCACCGTTGATGTGCCCATGGCGTAGCGGTTGTTCTCGATCACATAGACAACGGGCAGCTTCCACAGCGAAGCCATGTTAAAGCTTTCATAGACCTGACCCTGGTTCGATGCGCCGTCACCAAAATAGGCGGTCGAGATATTATTGTTGCCGCGGTATTTGTTGGCGAAAGCCAAGCCAGTACCCAACGGCACTTGAGCACCAACAATGCCGTGTCCGCCGTAAAAATTTTTTTCCTTGGAGAACATGTGCATGGAGCCGCCCTTGCCTTTTGACAGGCCACCACGACGCCCTGTCAGTTCGGCCATCACGCCGCGCGGGCTCATGCCGCAGGAAAGCATGTGTCCATGATCGCGATAGCCAGTGATCAGCTGGTCGCCTTCAATCAATGCGCGTTGCATTCCGGTGACCACGGCCTCTTGTCCAATATACAGGTGACAAAAACCGCCGATGAAGCCCATTCCGTATAACTGGCCGGCTTTTTCTTCAAACCGCCTGATCAGCAGCATGTCGCGATAGGCGGACAGTTCCTGATCCTTGTCATACTCGACAGGTTTTGGTGTCTTCGGCGTTGCCGGAGAAGATGATTTGGATTTTCTGGCGGTGGTTTTTTTGGCCGCAGCTGCCATACGCTCACTCCCTGTGCACGGATGCAATTCAACTGATCGCGAAGTCACAATTCTGACTTCGCGATACATTGACCTCACGTAACATGGATGCGCAAGCCTGCCTACAGGTGTTTAGGCATAGCTGATATGCACGTAAATTGTTCTAATGATTGATTTCTTTGAGTATTAACTGGATTTCAGTTAATTCACATCGTTTTGCAATGGCCGCATGATGACGACCTCATCCGACTTGGTGAGATTCAACGATTTGCGCGCCTGCTCGTCGAGCATGTCTTTGTCGAGGGTGCCGTCATGGAGCATTCGGACACGCTGTTCCAGCGAATTCCGATACTGCTTGAGCTCGGCAAATTCCGCCTGCAGTTCAACGGTTTGTTTTTCAAGCCGGTATTTTGAGTAGATGCCGTAGTCGCCCTGGAAGGCATGAAAGCCGAAATAGGCGAGAAATGCCGCACACAAGGCTGGGACGATGAACCGGCCGGTATTTCTCTTTTTGTATTGGCGGGTCCACATGGCTGATTTCTCCTGCCAAGCTTATCACCTGTTTATGTTTAACACCCGGTTACAATCAGCCGTGAGGCCCAAATTCACGCTCGTTTCTGCGCTGGCACTTCAACCCTTCAAAGCTGCCCTGCCCGCATAAGCGGCTTGCCCGCCAAGCTGTTCTTCGATGCGAATGAGCTGATTGTATTTGGCAAGCCGGTCAGAGCGCGCCAGCGAACCGGTTTTGATCTGTCCGCAATTGGTCGCCACTGCCAGCCCGGCAATGGTCGAATCCTCGGTCTCACCCGAACGATGTGACATCACCGCGGTGTAACCGGCCTTATGCGCTGTCTCCACAGCATCAAGCGTTTCGGTCAGCGTACCGATTTGGTTGACCTTGACCAAAATTGAGTTGGCCGCGCCCATGCGGATGCCATCGCGCAGCCGTGCCGAGTTGGTGACAAACAGGTCATCACCGACCAGTTGAACCTTGTCACCGATGAGATCGGTCAAAGCCTTCCAGCCGTCCCAGTCGTCTTCCGACATACCATCTTCAATCGACAGGATCGGGTAGTCAGACGAAAGCTGCGCCAGATACTTCGCCTGGGCATCGCCATCGCGGGTCACGCCCTCGCCTGCGTAGACATAGTTTCCATCCTTGTAGAACTCTGTCGCCGCACAATCGAGCGCGATGGCCACATCGTCGCCCGGCTTATAACCGGCTCGCTCAATCGACTGCATGATGAAGTCCAGCGCGGCAGTTGCACTTTCAATGTTGGGTGCAAAACCGCCTTCGTCCCCCACATTGGTGTTGTGACCGGCTTCCTTCAGGCCGCCTTTCAGCGTGTGGAACACCTCCGCACCAATGCGCACAGCGTCAGCGATCGATTCCGCACCGACCGGCATGATCATGAATTCCTGAATGTCGATCGGGTTGTCCGCATGCGCACCACCATTGATAATGTTCATCATCGGCACCGGCAGCAGATGCGCATTCGCGCCGCCGACATAACGATGCAACGGTAGTCCGGTTGCCGCAGCCGCCGCCTTGGCAACAGCCAGTGACACACCGAGGATCGCATTGGCGCCAAGCCGCTTCTTGTTTGGCGTACCATCAAGCTCGATCATCAACTTGTCGATACGCACCTGCTCCTCAGCATCCATTCCGCCGACCGCGTCGAACAACTCGCCATTTACCGCATCGACAGCCTGCCTAACCCCTTTGCCCAGATAGCGCGGCCCGCCATCACGCAGTTCGACCGCCTCATGCGCCCCGGTTGAAGCACCCGAAGGCACGGCAGCACGGCCAAATGACCCATCTTCAAGGTGGACATCGACCTCGACGGTCGGGTTGCCCCGGCTATCAAGTATCTCGCGTCCAATGATATCGATGATTGCGGTCATGGAAGATCTCCGGAGAAAATGCGGGAAGTTGCTGCCGTCTTATCCAATGTCGCTGAAAACGCAACGTGAGACACCCACCATTTGGCGGTTCGATCACGCGGCATATGGGCGCAAACGAGCAGTGATTTTATGGAGTTTTGCAAAAATGCAGGCTCACGACACAGTTGATCGGAATTTGTCCATCAAATAGGGCCCGGACAAAACGGCATCGTATTTCGGCGCCTCTCCGGCATTCAAACAACTCTCAAGGCACGAAATTTTGGCAAACCAGTTTGGCTGATGAAAGAATGCCAGCGATTGACGCCGGTTCGAGGCAGCCGAAGCTCCTGTTGGATTGACCACCCTGTGCAATGTCGACACCCAGCGGTCATTCGTCCAACGCGCCATCAGGTCTCCGATGTTGATCACAAACGCGTCCTTAATCGGTGGAACATCCGTCCATTTGCCAGACGGAGAGAATATCTGGAGACCTGCGGTTTCAGGCTCAGGCAGCAAAATGGTCAGACTGCCATAGTCGCTGTGCGCACCGGCACGCAGTTGGCCGGGTTTTGCGATATCGCCTTCTTGATGAGGGTAATTGAGTGCGCGCAATGCGCTGATCGGCTGATCGATGTATGAAGCGAAATAATCCGCCGGCAGGTCCAATGCCAAAGCGAATACCCGCATGATCCTGGCCGCCAAATCCTCCATCTCGCGATAATAGGCTTCCCAGGCGTTACGAAAATCCCCGGGTCGCTGCGGCCAGATTGTCTTCGCGTAGCAGAAGGACAATGCTTCCTCGTCATCAAGACCCGGCGGTGTCGAAAGCGGTCCGCCATTGAAACTTTCCTTCAAGTCAGGCGGCGTATCGACATTCTTCGACTTGGCCAGCGCCTCGGAACCGGGCCCAAGATAGCCATATGGGTAACCGGGATAAGGCGCACGCACGCGGTCTTTTGTCTCCGTATCAAGGTCAAAAAATGCCCTTGTTGCGGCCCAGATCCCGTCTATTACGGTCTTGTCCACTCCGTGATCGGATATTGCGAGAAACCCGGTTGCACGGCAGATCTCGTCAACTTGCGCGGCCAGAGCCAATTGTTGCGCGGCATCCGCGCTTTCAAACGTTTCGAGATCGAAGACGGGAAACTCTTTTTCGCTCATCGTTCCTCCGCAATGTCCCCATTCGCTTCCCATTATGACAAGCACTGTCAACAAACGTGACATGCACATTTGATCGACGAGGGATATCATCTAACCAGAATCGATAACAGGTGGGAGGGCGAAACCTTGACGGAGTTTCGCCATGACAAATCTGAGTGGACTTTTGAGTTTGATGCTGATCGCGGCGGCGTTGATGACATCGTGCAGCGATGAAACACAGCAAAATGATTCAGTCGCTCCATTGAATTACGGAGTGACATCGCAATAGCTGTTTGTCGGTTAGGGACTGGGATCGTCCTGCCTGCACCGCCGGTATCTGTACAAAACGGCTGCCGGCGGTGTTGTTTTTTTTGGTCAGGTTAGCTGTTTCCGGGTTTGACCACGCGATCGAGCGCTATCAGCGTTTCGAGAAGTTGCGGAAGCTCGTTCAGCGGAACCATGTTGGGGCCGTCTGACGGGGCGTTGTCTGGATCTTGATGCGTTTCAATAAAGACACCGGCAACACCCACGGCAACTGCCGCACGCGCCAAGGTGCCGACATGTCGGCGTTCTCCACCCGTTGAACCGCCCCTGCCTCCCGGTTGCTGCACAGAGTGGGTTGCATCGAAAATCACAGGTGCGCCTGTCTCCGCCATAATCGGCAGCGATCGCATGTCACTGACCAGGGTATTGTAGCCAAATGACGCCCCCCGCTCTGTGACCATCACCTTCGAATTCCCGGAACCCGTCACCTTTGCGACGACATTTGCCATGTCCCAAGGCGCCAGGAACTGGCCCTTTTTGACATTGACCACCTTGCCAGTGGCCGCTGCTGCCACCAACAGATCCGTCTGCCTGCACAGGAATGCCGGGATCTGAAGTACATCGACCACTTGCGCAACCAACACACATTGTTCGGGCGCATGAACATCGGTGAGTGTGGGAATACCGAACTCGCCATTCAGGTCGGCAAAAATTTCTAACGCCTGATCCAGGCCGACCCCGCGGCCCGCATTGAGCGAAGTGCGATTGGCCTTGTCGAAGCTCGACTTGTAAACAAGGCCGATACCGATATTGGCGCAGATTTCCTTCAATCGGCCCGCCATGTCGAATGCGTGCTGGCGACTTTCCATTGCGCAGGGACCGGCAATCAAGGACAGCTTCCCTTGATTGTCGAAATTCACATTTCCAAGATTTATCGAGCGGTCGGGTCCGGTCATTTCGAACTCTCTTCAAAGGCAAAAATGGCGCCCTGCCCTGCAGCCGGCTGAACGACAACCCGGTCTGCGCGGATTTCGTATCCAATGTTACCGGTTTCCAGAACAGTTTCGACTGCTTCCAGAGAAGGCACATCAAAGACAATTGCCCTTAATCTCAATCCCCGATCTTTGCCAATGGCCAAGCCTAGCTCTTCTTTGCAGCCTTTGGCGTCCAAAACGCAAAGCACCCCGTTTGCCGCTTGCACATCGATGCCCGTGTCCCTCAACTCCACTTTCCGGCTGCGTGCCAATTCCTGGCACAAGAATGTGAAATCTGACGGATAGGGCTCAGACATGATTACTTTCGAAATTCCTGCAACCCCATTCTTGTGGTTTTCCAGCTGCGAACGATCGACGTTTGGCACCTTGGTTCGCTCACAGGTAAAAAAGAATGCATCCGGACTGCGCGGGTCAGCGGCAAACGCCAGCCTGAAGGAAGCTTCGTCGGCAGACCCGTCCGGCATTTGAAAGGGTCTCGAAAATACCAGCTGCCGACCTGCTGATATGCCGGAAAAAACAAAACGCCGGTGATCAGACTTTGCGTTTTTCGTGCCCATGACCAGTGCGGAAAACCCCTCCGGGCCGTTTCGAAATCGATATGCCGCGTCACGAACACCAAATACGTTTCGTTTCAACGACGTTGCGGTCGCCAGATCCGCATCGACAATCGCCAATGGCTCCAGGTAACTGTTGTCCGCGAAATAAACGCAAGCGTTTGCGGTTCCGAACGGGTGATCAGCACGCGGCGCGACTGTAAATCCGAGCGAGGATAGCCTGGCACTTGAAACATTCAGGTCTTCAACCGGCAGGACGCAGTGATCGATCGGCCGGGATTGGCGTGCCGTCATTCTTCAAGCACTTCCTTGACGACTGTTGCGAGTTGCTTGAGCGAGAACGGCTTGGGCAGAAAGCCGAATTTGGCTTCCTCAGGGAGATTTTTGGCAAAAGCATCCTCGGCATAGCCGGAGACAAAGATAAACTTGATGTCGGGCTGAACCTTGCGCAGCTCACCCAACAATGTAGGCCCGTCCATCTCAGGCATGACCACGTCAGACACAACAATGTCGATATTGCCATCCTGCTCGGAGAAAATCTCCATGGCTTCGACACCGGATGATGCTTCGTGCACCGTATATCCGCGGGAAGTCAAAGCGCGTACACCACCCATGCGCACGGCATCCTCATCTTCAACCAAAAGTACCGTTGCTGAGCCTGACAGGTCCTGGGCCGCTGGTTCCGGTGCCTTTTTCACCGGGGTCACCGGCTTGTCGCTACCAATGACCGCTACCGGCTCCTCTGCCTCTTCGACGATCTCCGCGCCCTCGACATATTTCGGAAGGAATATGCGGAAGGTGCTGCCAACATTCTCCTGGGAATCGACGAAGATAAACCCGCCAGTCTGTTTGATGATGCCATAGACCATCGACAGACCAAGTCCCGTGCCCTTGCCGACATCCTTGGTGGTGAAGAATGGCTCAAATATTTTCTTGGCAGTTTCCGGGGCGATGCCGGTGCCATTGTCTTCCACTTCAATCAGCGCGTAGTCAGCGGCCGCCAATTCGCGGTGGCTCGAGAATCGTTCGCACTCAGATTCCGTCAAGTTTGACGTTTTGATCGTCAGATCACCACCATCGGGCATGGCGTCTCGCGCATTGACCACCAGGTTGACAATGACCTGCTCCAGTTGTCCGAGATCTGCCTGAACCGCCCACAGATCGCGCCCGTGTTCGATGTTAACCTTTACGTTGTTCCCGGCAAGCCGTGTCAGCAACATGCGCAAATCTGCGAGTACATCAGTCAGATTCAGCACTTCCGGCCGCAAGGTCTGACGGCGTGAAAACGCCAGCAATTGCCGAACCAGCGACGCCGCGCGGTTGGCATTCTGCTTGATATTCATGATGTCCGGGAAGGAAGGATCGGACGGACGATGGTTGGTCAACAGCAGATCCGAGGCCATGATTATGGCAGTCAGCACATTGTTGAAATCATGGGCAATACCGCCGGCCAATTGACCCACAGCCTGCATCTTCTGGCTTTGCGCCATCTGGTTTTCGAGCGCTTTCTGCTCGGTGGTTTCCACTGCGTATACGATCGCAGCCTCTTCGGCGCCGTCACGGCCATCATCAGCAATGGCATTGACGTAAAACCGCATGTGGCGCTCGCTTTCGCCAGGCAATTCCGTATCGATCGGGGTAATATCGGCCTGCCGTTCTTTGGCTTTTTCCAGCGCGGAATAGAAACTGGGTCTGTCGCGCTCGTGCATGACGGTGTCGAGACGGATACGGTTGTCGATCGAGTCGCGATCCACAACCGAGGAGAACAACGATATGAACGGTGCGTTGGTCCGCAAAATCCGGCCCTCGCCGTCAATCCCCGCAATTGCCATCGGTGTCGAATTGAAAAAGCGGGTAAAGCGCACTTCCGCGGCTCGAATATCTGAGGATGATTCTTCACCTACCGTACGGTTGAGAACAATGGTTCGGGATGCTCCTGGTTCGCCGTCGCGCGATGCCGTCACGCGGTGCATGAAGCGAACCGGCAACACCTCCCCTGACGTGGTGGCAAGATCGAGATCGATCACCGCGTTGCGGGTGGTGCCCGGATCAACTTTCACCGAGTTGATCAACGCCATGCCGTCGCCGGCAACGACTTCCGAAAGTGTCAGGGATTCAGGCCGGAATTTCGCCAGATCGACACCGAGCCACTCTGCCAGCGTTGCATTCACGTAGGTCAGGCGCCCTTTTGGATCAGCGGCAAAAAATCCTGCCGGCGCATGATCAAGGTGGTCGATGGCTTTCTGCAAATCCTGAAAATAACGCTCCTGCTCCGCACGCTCATCGGAAATATCAGCGATCTGCCATGCATTCAGGGGCTGGCGATAATCTGGCGTCGAAAACATCCGCGCCCGCACCCTGTACCAGCGAGGTTCGCCGCCCTCATCGGTGGGCAACAGGCCTTGCGACAACCGGAATTCGCCTTCCGCCGCTTGTCCGTCACGTAGGGCCGAAGACAGGCGCAGAACGGTGGAAGACGCCTCTTCATTCGAACCAAGAAAATTTTCCACGGTTTTCGTGTCGACAGCCGACTTTGCTCCGGTCATCTCCGCCCAGGTGCGGTTTGCATAGATCACCCTGCCCTTTGGGTCGGATATAACCAGCCCATGAAGCATGGTATCGACGAACCGCTTGGCCAGATCACCGCCAGTCGCCCGTGGTGCGAATTGAACGAACCCGATCGCCGTAGCAAACAGATACCCGACCCCGATCATTGCCAGAATACCCAAAAGCCCGAGCAAGAACGGATCGCCGAGCCTTTCCTTGAACAGGGCGAACGCAAAGCCGGCACAGATCAAGACAAGAGCAAAAATAATCAGCCGCGTGATCGCACCCGGCCGGGTGTTGTATTCAACGATTGGCGCCGGGTAGAACTCGGTCTCAGTCTGCCTCGCCATCAAACTCCGCCTGTGATTCGCTTTGGACGTCGACTATCGCCCGCTGACAGGTTGAATCACATTCTCCTGGCTCGGAAAAGTCCCCAGCCGGAATTAGCGGGCCGATTTCCGCATCTTTGTCTTGGAAATCGGCGATTATGGCGTTTGCCAGCTTACTCGAACAGAATTACGGCCGCGATTTCGTCTTGGAGTAGTGCTCGAGCTGCTCACTTGCGGGAAAACCCGACTACAGGCTAAACTTCAACACTGCGGGGCGGCTGGGAGGAGCAGCCATGGCATCATGGTTCGAGAGTATATTTGGCGCCGACTTGGGCGTGGCCGCAATGTGGACCACCTATATTGTAGTCGGTTTGATTGCGGTGTTTGTCATTATCTGGCTCGTTCGGCGCGCCATGTCCGGTACTTTTGTCGCCGGCGGACGCAACCGCCGGCCGAGGCTGGCGGTGCTTGATGCCGCGGCGGTCGATTCCCGCCGTCGACTGGTCCTGATCAGAAGGGACAACACCGAACATCTCGTCATGATAGGCGGACCGACCGATATTGTCGTTGAGCGGGGTATCCCCGCACAAGCTCCCTCAGAGCAACCCGCGACACCAGTTCCACCTCAGGCTCCGGTAAAGCAAGCCGCCGCTTCTGAGCGCGCTACCGCAACGAAGCCAGCTGAAAAAGTCGAAGCTGCTGCAAAGCCGGTTGCTCCAGTGGTAGCTCGTCCCGTCGAGGGCACCCGCCCGGAACCCGCCATTTCCGCTCAGCCTGCAGAGCAAGTCAGACAGGCTTCTCCGATGCCTGATGTTTCCAGGCGCAGCGATGAAGCCGGCAGTGGAACCGTCGGTGGAGTGACGGCCGCCGATACGTTGCGAGCAAGCGAGCCGAATATTCATACATCTCAAGCGGCCGGAAGAAGCGATGTGGAGTCAACGGCAACCACTACAGCAGCCGGTGTTGGCCTGAACATACCTCCGTTGGAAGCCGCTGCACCGGTCACGCCCACGCCAAGGCCCGAAACGCTTACCGCCACGCGTGACAAGGGCGACTTGGATGTTGAATTGTTGCGCGAGTTGGAAACAACATTGGATCAAAGCAAAACCGCCCAGGTTAAACGCGAACCGGCAACCAGCGAAGCCGGCAGCGATTTGGCCGATATTGCCGCGATCGTCAGCCGCGAACGGGTATAGGCCGCACAATCAAGCCGTTTTTGACCGCCCACCACGGTCAGTCGTCACGATAGACCTTTTCGCGGCGTTCGTGCCGTTCCTGTGCTTCAATCGACAGCGTTGCGATTGGCCGGGCATCAAGCCGCTTCAAAGAAATCGGCTCTCCGGTCTCCTCGCAGTAACCGTATGTGCCTTCGTCGATTCTGCGAATCGCTGAGTCGATCTTTGATATCAATTTTCGCTGACGGTCGCGGGCCCGAAGTTCAATGGCGCGATCAGTTTCCGATGAGGCACGGTCCGCCAGGTCAGGATGATTGGAGTTTTCCTGCTGTAAAACTTCCAGAGTTTCGCGCGCTTCGCGCAATATATCGTTTTTCCATGCGACGAGTTTGGCCCGAAAATAGGTCTTCTGCCGGTCATTCATGAACGGCTCGTCTTCGGAAGGTGAATAAGTGATATCTATTTCTTCGCTCATCCAAATCTCCCAAGGTATTTCGTGCGCGCCTTATATGCATCCCACCGGCGTCGTACAAGCGTAAAGGTTTGCAATCTCTTGTGATCTTTACCCCACGTAACCTCAAAACCGCCTTCCATCCACAAGCTTTTTCAACCCATTGCGTGCCAGCCATCATGCCACTAAAGCTGAAATGCCACATTCGCATGTCATCGGTGGAGCCCTAATGAGCCAGCTGTTTTTGTTGCGTCACGCAAAGGCCGAATGGGCCAAGCCAGGAATGCGGGATTTCGACCGCCCCTTGAAGGAACGCGGCCGCCGCAACGCCGAATCCATTGGATCGGCGATGCGCCAAGCAGGCTATCTGCCCGACCGTGTTATTTGTTCAAAGGCGACACGGGCGCTTGAAACCTGGGAATCACTTTCAACCACACTCGGTGCCGGTGACTGCGAAGTGGAGATAACCGACGCGCTTTACGGATCGGACGCATCTGGCTACCTGCAGGCCATAAATGAAGCCTTTGACAGCGACCGGCTTCTGCTCATCGGGCACAATCCCATGATGGAAGATGTTGCATTCGCATTGGCGGGAGGCGGTGATGACGCATCGCTCTCAAATCTTGAAAAAGGATTTCCGACAGCGGGAATGGCAGTCATTGAATTTGCAACGCCACTCTCCGAAGCGGCACCCGGAAAAGGCACTCTTCAGGCGTTCTTGACACCTTCGGATTTCTGATTTGCCGCCGAATTTGTTGTCTACCGGCGACCGGCGTCCAGTCAGGTCCACTTCAATCGCCTGAAATTGTACCTATATCGAGGCCAGACGATTTAACTACCGACAGGATTCCCTTTCGATTTGGCGTTACTTGCAAACATCGCCGACGAGGCGCTGATAACTCTGGATACGGTCGCCGGGCGCGCCGCCTCACTGATCAATCCTGAGCTTCGATTGGGTGTGACCGGGCTTTCGCGAGCCGGAAAAACCGTATTTATCACTGCGCTGGTACACAATTTGGTTCACGGTGGGCGTCTACCCCTGTTTGACGCGCAAAATTCGGGCCGCATATCTCGTGCTTTCCTGCAGCATCAGCCGGACGACAATGTACCGCGTTTCCAGTACGAGGATCACGTCACAGCGATTGTCGAGGACCGTCTCTGGCCCGAATCCACGCGGCAAATATCGGAACTTCGTTTATCCATTGAGTATGAGTCCGCTTCCGGATGGTCCCGCCTCTTTCCCGCGGGCAGCCTCAATCTGGATATCGTTGATTACCCCGGCGAATGGTTGTTGGATTTGCCGCTTTTGGATCAAAGCTTTGCGGAATTCTCCGCAAACTCAATTGAACTTGCCAATCTGCCCGAGCGCCGGCAAATGGCGGCGGGTTGGCTGGGAATGATCAATGACACCAACACCGCTGCCGACGCAGACGAGATGGTCGCCAGATCGCTCAGCAGCGCATTCACCGACTATCTCAAGGAATGCAAGGAAGACGATCGGGCTCTCTCGACACTTCCACCGGGCCGGTTCCTGATGCCGGGCGACCTGGAAGGTTCACCGGCGCTGACATTTTCTCCCCTGCTTGAAATGAACGATTCGCCATCAAGGGAATCGCTTTATTCAGTGATGGAACGGCGATACGAATCTTACAAAACTCACATCATCAAACCATTCTTTCGCGAGCACATTACGCGCCTGGACCGTCAGATCGTTCTCATCGACGCCATGCAGGCACTTAATGCCGGATCCGCCGCGCTTGCCGATCTGCAACGCGCTCTGACGGACATCATGACCTGCTTTCGCGCCGGACGCGGCAACATCTTCACTGACTTGTTTTCGCGCAAAATCGACCGGATTTTGATTGCTGCAACCAAGGCAGATCACTTGCACCACGAAAGTCACGACCGTCTGCAGTCAATCGTCAGGCAAGTCGTCGACAGGGCAATCGATAAGGCCCAGTACTCAGGCGCAACCGTCGAAGTTCTGGCGCTGGCTGCATTGCGAACGACCAAAGAAGGCACGGTCCGCCATAATAACGAGGAACTCCCGGTTATCATCGGTACACCGATGAAGGGAGAGACGATTGACGGTGAACGATTTGATGGTCAAACCCAGACCGCCATATTCCCGGGCGATTTGCCAAAGGAAAGGGCTGGCGTAAATTCGATATTTTCCTCGGATTGCAAACTATCATCCCCGGTCCGCTTTGTTCGTTTCCGCCCGCCGGAAATTGAACAGACCTCCGAAGGGTTGAAGCTGTCGCTGCCGCACATCCGGCTTGACCGGGCTTTGCAGTTTTTGCTTGGAGACAGGCTGGCATGAGCGGCAACCGGAAACCAGCGGCCTTCAAGCTGGACGAACAGCAATCTGCAGCTTCTCCGGGAAAGAAGCCGACGGCTAAAAAAACCCGCAAGCCGGTCGCGATCTCTGAATCTGACACCATCGAATTTACCGCTGCAGCCGACGATCCCTTCGATGCTGGCGTTTTACCAGCCGAAACGGAGCCCGCCGGGTCACCATCGAAAAGTCGGTTCAGGCTGGGTGCAATATTTCTGTCTGCCATCGGCATCCTTCTGAGCATGGCCGTCGGACTGTGGGTGGAGGGCCTGATATCCGACTTTTTTGCACGCTCACCCTTGCTGGGTTGGTTTGCCACCGGTCTGGCGTCCATTGCGGGGTTGGCATTCCTGTTCCTGCTGTTTCGGGAAGTCGCGGCACTGATGCGCCTGCGCTCGGTTGAGACACTCAGAACCCGCGCCAAGGAAGCTTTTGGCAGCAATGACCTGCGCCAATCGCGCAAACTTGTTGCCGATCTGAAAGAGTTTACATCCAGCAATCCGATGACCGCAAAGGGCCGTAGCGCGCTGGATCTTCTACAAGAAGATGTTCTCGACGCTGCCGACCTGTTATCGGTTGCCGAGCGCGAGCTGTTCGCCAGTCTTGATGAACAGGCCAAGGCGTTGATTATGCAATCCGCAAAGCGTGTTTCGATCGTCACCGCCATCAGCCCACGTGCGCTTGTCGATATTGGTTATGTCCTTTTCGAGTCTGGCCGGCTGATCCGCAGGATTTCCGAACTTTACGGTGGCCGTCCGGGTGTCCTCGGCTTCCTGAGGCTTGTGCGCAATGTGGCCGCTCATCTGGCAGTCACCGGATCGATCGCCGTTGGCGACAGCCTGGTCCAGCAAATCATCGGACACGGGCTTGCAGCAAGATTGTCTGCCCGGCTCGGGGAAGGCGTCGTCAACGGATTGATGTCGGTGCGCATCGGCATAGCAGCGATGGAAACCTCTCGTCCGATGCCTTTTGTCGCCCGCAAACGGCCTGGAATGGGAGAGTTTTTGACGGCACTCGCAGGCACAGCAGCGCCTGACAAAGGCGAATAATCGGCTCTTTTCCGGCAAGATTGCGTCGTAAAGCTATTTATCGCATTATCCGACTATCAGCGGTTGCTGATAGACGAAGCATTAACCAATATTCGTCATGTTTCGGTAACTGATTGAATGTGCGTGTAAGATGCCGCTTTGTTAGCTGGGGACCCTAATGTACAGACGAGTTTTTGCAGTAGCGGCAGTCTCCGCTTCGATCATGGCATCTTCGGCCTCAGTGTTGCCGGCAGCCGGATCCGCAGAGCGTGATGGCCGTTTTTTCAAGCAGGTCGAGGGTACCTGGTCGGGACCGGGCGAGATCGTCGCCGGCAAGTACAAGGGCACCAAATTCACCTGCAACTTCATAGGTGCAACCCCGAAAGGCAAGGTAGGCATGTCATTGGACGGCACTTGCCGTGTTGGTATGTTCACCCAAAAAATGTCGGCAACTGTCGAGCGCAAGGGCCGCGGTTACCGGGGCGTATTCATGGACGGAGCTGTCGGCGAAGGACTTGATATCACGTCGGGTAATGTCGACGGCAAGCGGGTGGTATTCTCCATCAACCGTCGGAAATTGAACGGTGCCATGCTTGCGAGGCTCCCCAACGACAACACGTTGAACGTGACAGTTTCGGTCCGGGTGAATCGCAAGCTTGTACCGGTCATTGGCATGCGCCTGAAACGAATGGACGAAAATCCGACCGGTAGCGTGGCCCGTAAATAACGTTTCAGAAGAAAAACATTAAGAAAGGGCGGCAAGTTATTGCCGCCCTTTAATTTTGTATGTTTGTACCTAATCGATCTCTTCTGGTAGCACCAGATTTAGAACGATTGCCAGGGCAGCCGCCGGCAGCAGACCGGACGTTAGCAGAATCTGCGCAGTCCTGGGCATGTGCTGCAGCGCATCCGGAACCAGTTGCAAGCCAAGACCAACAGACAGCGAGACGGCAAAGATGACCATGTTGCGTCTGTTCCAATTGACATCTGACAGCATGTTGATGCCGGCGGCAGCAACCATGCCGAACATGACGATAACGCCACCACCCAGCACCTCGATGGGAACTGTGGAAATGATCGCGCCGATTTTCGGAATCAGTCCACAGATGATCAGGAAGATCGCACCATAAGTCACCACATGGCGGCTCATGACACCGGTCATCGAGATCAGACCGACATTCTGGCTGAATGATGTATTCGGCAAACCACCAAAGATACCGGCAATTGCCGAGCCAAGACCGTCTGCGTAGGTGGCGCCTGAAATTTCTTCATCAGTCGCCTCACGGCCAGCACCGCCCTTGGTGATGCCCGATACGTCGCCAACTGTCTCAATTGCAGAGATAATCGCCATGAAACACATGCCGATGACAGCAGCCGCAGTGATGTCGAAACCCCATTTGAAGGGCATCGGTGCGTTGAACCATGAAGCGTTGCCGACATTACCGAAATTGACCATGCCAAGCACGAGCGCCAGCAAGTAACCGGCTATCAGTCCGAGCAATACAGCCGCTATCGACCACATGCCCTTCATGAAGAACTTGATGCCGAGCGTCACCACAATCACAAACAGGGCGACCGTCCAGTTTTGCAGGCTGCCGAATTCCGGTTTACCCATCGCGGGCACACCGCCAGCTGCGTACTGAATGCCGACCTTGATCAGGGCTAGACCAATCATCAGCACGATCAGGCCGGTGACCAGTGGCGGCAGCGCGAAACGCAGTCTTCCGATGAATGTTCCCAGCAAGAAGTGGAAAACACCGCCTATGACGATTCCGCCCATCAGGGTTCCCATGGCGGCAACGCCCTGCCCTGCTACGATCGGGATCATCACTGGCAGAAACGCAAAGCTGGTCCCCTGGACAATCGGCAGACGGCCGCCAACCGGGCCCATGCCAACGGTCTGAAAGAGCGTGGCAATGCCGGCGAACAGCATCGACATCTGGATCATGTAAATCAGGTTTGGAAAATCAGGTGAATTTGACCCAAAACCAAAGCCTGCCGCACCCGCAACGATAATCGCCGGTGTGACATTGGATACAAACATCGCCAGCACATGCTGGATGCCCAGCGGAACCGCCTGGGCGACAGGCGGCGTGTAGTTTGGATCTCGCAGCTGTTGCTTGAGATCGACGGTTGAATCGGTCATGATCGTCCCTCCATAATCTGACCTGCTGCCGCCGCAGCCGGCGAATCGCCGGATTCTGACGGTGGGAGAGGTTTAACCATCTGCCTCGCCACTACCATGCAGAAACTATTGAAAGTGCCGCGCGAAAATCATGAAAATAGCCACGTGGAACATCAACGGAATAAAAGCGCGCATCGACAACGTGCTTTCCTGGCTTGACGAGAGTCAGCCGGACATCGCCTGCCTTCAGGAGATAAAATCCGAGGACGAACCCTTTCCGCGTGAGCCGATCGAAAATCTTGGCTACAAGGTGGAAACCCACGGCCAGAAAGGCTTCAACGGCGTGGCGCTGTTGTCGAAATCCGGATTTGACGAAGTCAATCGTGGTTTGCCCGGCGATGATGATGATCCGCAGGCGCGCTTCATTGAGGGTGTGTTGTCAACTGCATCGGGTGTGTTGCGGGTCGTCTCGCTTTATCTTCCAAATGGAAATCCGGTCGACACGGAAAAGTTTCCTTACAAGCTTTCGTGGATGGAACGGCTTGAGCAGTGGACTGCCGAACGGCTCAAACTGGAAGAACCGCTGGTGCTCGCGGGCGACTATAATGTCATCCCGCAGCCGGAAGACGCACGCAATGCCGACAACTGGATCGGCGATGCGCTCTATATGCCTGAAAGCAGGCAGGCGTTCCGCCGGCTGACCCACCTCGGCATGACCGAGGCGGTTCGCTCCACCACCGATGCCGATGAGACATACACGTTCTGGGACTATCAGGGCGGTGCATGGCAGAAGAACAATGGCATACGCATTGATCACGCATTGCTGTCGCCGGAAGCCGCCAATCGACTTAGGTCGGCTGAGATCGAAAAACATGTCCGCGCCTGGGAGAAACCCTCAGATCACGTGCCTGTCGTCATCGAACTGGATATGTAGCATCCAGTTGCCAATAACTTGTCGATCCGCAAGCAAGCGTGATCACTCCCAATGGGTCACCACCTCCTCGGAATACCCGCAGGGAACAAATCCGGACTTCTGATAAATGTGCAGCGCCTTGGGGCTGTCGAGCGTATTGGTATGCAGCGTTACCTTCGATGGCGCATGCGCCCAGGCGGCATCCAGAGTTTCGGAGAAGAAGAATTTGCCGATACCGAAGCCGTGAAAATCCGGAGACAGGCCAAAATAGACGATCGCGACTTCGTCGGGCTTCCGGCCCAGATCCAGTTCAAAGAAGCCGGCCGGAGCTCCGTCCGCATAAAGCACCTGAATTTCAGTACTTTCATCATGGATGATGGCTGACAATTCGGCATCATCCATTTCGCGGCGCACCATCCAGTCAACCGGCTTGCCGACCTGCTCGTAGATATAGCGATAAAATGTGAGCGGAATGCCCGGCGCCCGCATCAAGGCCAATCGTGGGCGTGAAGGCATCGGCACGCGCGCTGCCGGAGGTGACGTCATTTCCAGATGCGTCACGCGTACGGTGAATGGCTCATTTGGGCGGCTGGTACTCACCGCCTCATGCTCCGGTTACGACCGGAGTGTCTTCCCGGCTGCCCCATTCGCTCCAGGAACCGTCGTAAAGCCGGTTGTCGGTGTGTCCGAGCGATTGCAGCGCGAGAGTGATAATTGCCGCCGTGACGCCGGAGCCGCAAGTCGTCACCACGGGATTGTCCAGGTCGATGCCGGCTTCGGTCAGTTTGGCGCGCAACTCTTCAAGTGGCAGAAGATATCCGTCCCTCGACAGGCCGAGAGCGGGCACGCATCGCGCACCCGGCATGTGGCCTGAACGCATTCCATCGCGAGGCTCCGGCTCGACGCCGGTAAACCGGCCCATCGGGCGGGCATCGGCGATTTGGCTGGATTTTGATTCAACAATCATCTTCATCTCATCAAAATCTACCGCACTGGCATCATCATATGCCGGAATGAACGCCGATGACGCAATCTTTGTCGGCTTTGATGTAACGATGTGACCATCGGCCTTCCAGCGATCAAACCCGCCGTCCAGAACAAAAACATTTCTTGCGCCCATGGACCGGAACATCCACCAGACCCGTGGAGCCGAAAAGAACCCGGGACCGTCATAGACCACGATAGTGTCATCGCGGGAAATGCCCATTGCACTTGCGTGGCGCTCGAACTCCAGCGGTGATGGCAGGGAATGCGGTAGGCCGGTGCCGGGTTCGACGACGTCGTCGTGATCGAAGAAAATGGCGCCTGGAATGTGTGCGGCATCGTATTCCGCCCGCGCATCGCGGTTTTGCGCAGGCAGATACCAAGATCCGTCAATGATGTTCAGACCCGGATCTTTCAAATGCTTCACCAGCCATTGGGCGGAAACGACAAATGGGCTTTTCTCACTCATTGCGATATCTCAATTCGCCGGCGCCGAACCAAAACGGATGCGGAATCGCCGGTTTTCACGGCCTTTTTTCTCGATTTTGCCAATATGGATCTCACCGACCTCATTGGTACTGCTGACATGGGTGCCACCGCAAGGCTGGCTGTCCACTGAACCATCTTCACCGATGCACACCAGCCTGATTTGCCCGGTTCCCGAGGGCGGGCGGACATTCTTTGATTTGACCAATTCCGGATTGGCGTGCAGCGCCTCCTCGGTGATCTGCCGGACAAATACCGGGTGATCAGCTTCAACCAGCTCCATCATCTGTGATGTGACGTCGTCTTTTGTCACGGACGCGTCGGGAAGATCAAAATCAACCCGGCTTTCATTTTCCCCGACGGCAGCGCCGGTTATCGGGAACGGGCATACAACGGTCAGCAAATGGCAGGCCGTATGCATGCGCATCAACCGGTAACGACGATCCCAGTCAACGTGCAACACAAGCTCTTCGCCGATTTCAGGGGCCGCCTCGCCATGGGCTGGAACGTGAATGATCTCGTCCTTGGTTTCGCCCGTCACCGTGGCCGCAATGGCAATTTTCGAACCGTCGGACCGTTCAAAAAATCCCGTATCGCCGGGTTGTCCGCCGGAAGTGGCGTAAAAGTTGGTGCGATCCAGGATAATGCCTCCACGATCGTTTATCGCCACCACCTTTCCTTCCGCAGTCGACAAATAGGCGTCGTCCCGGAAAAGTGCCTCCACCGAATGGCTCACGCTGGTACCTCTTCATAAGGAACGTCAATATCGGGCGTCTTTTCCATCCAGTCGCACACGGGTAAATCTTTGGATCTCAGGAACTCGGGATTGAACATCTTTGACTGATATCGATTGCCGAAATCGCAGAGCATGGTGACGATGGTGTGGCCGGGGCCCATTTCCTTCGCCAGCCGAATCGCACCGGCAAGGTTGATGCCCGATGAAGAGCCGAGGCACAGGCCTTCCTCCTGTACGAGTGCAAACACAATCTCAAGCGCATCAGCATCCTGAATTTGGTAGGCAAAATCGGGTGTGAAGCCCTCCAGATTTGCCGTAATTCGCCCCTGCCCGATTCCTTCGGTGATTGAGCTTCCCTCCGCTTTCAATTCTCCATGGGCATAGAAATTGTAAAGTGCCGCGCCAAGCGGGTCGGCTATTGCCGCTTTGATATTGGCATTCTTAGCCTTCAGTCCCGCCGACACGCCGGCAAGCGTGCCGCCTGTACCCACGGCAGAAACAAACCCGTCAACCTTGCCACCCGTCTGCTCCCAAATTTCTTCCGCGGTCGTTGCAATATGTCCGTCGCGATTGGCCACATTGTCAAACTGGTTGGCCCAGATCGCACCATTGGGGTCGGTCTTCGCAATCTGCTCCGCAAGCCGGCCCGACAGTTTCACGTAATTGTTCGGATTACGGTAAGGAACGGCAGGAACTTCGATCAGTTCCGCGCCAAGCAGGCGAAGTGCGTCCTTCTTCTCCTGGGTCTGTGTCTCCGGAATCACAATCACCGTGCGATAGCCGAGCGCCTTGGCCACCACCGTCAGGCCGATACCGGTGTTTCCGGCAGTCCCTTCAACAATTACACCACCCGGTTTCAACACGCCCTTCTTTTCCGCATCGCGAATAATGAACAACCCGGCGCGGTCTTTCACCGACTGGCCCGGGTTGAGAAATTCGGCCTTGCCAAGAATTTCGCACCCGGTCTCTTCCGAGGCGCGTTTGAGGCGGATCAGCGGCGTGTTGCCGATTAGATCAATGACATTGGAATACATGGAAGAGTCCTGTTTCGTGTTTCATCAACCGTAGGAATGCGCGCGCCCGCTTTCAAGCATGGAATTACCCGCCAAGCGCTATGGACAGGTATTTTTTTCCAATCGATGCATTTCGGGGTTTTTGCACACGACCTGCTAGGCCATAGTGGCCCAAACAACGACAATGTGGGACCGGCAATGCTGAAAAAGACCCTGATCGCTCTTATCGTCCTGATCGTAGCAGCCGGTATCCTGTTTGCTGTGGGGCCGCGGGTAGAGGTCGACACGACGGTGACCTATGACGAGGCGAGCATCGGTGATGACATCGATGCTTATCTGGCCGAAAGCGAAGCTAAGTTCACAGACCTCCGCAATGGACTTCAGAAAGAAGTAATCTGGGCCTATCCGGCATCAAAGGCGAAAACGCCATTGTCCATCGTCTATGTTCACGGGTTCTCTTCATCAAAGGGTGAAACACGTCCATTTGCGGACCTCATTGCACACGAACTGGGCGCCAACCTGTTTTACAACCGTTTGGCCGGCCATGGCCGAACTGACGATGCTATGGCTGACGGTTCGGTCAATGCCTGGGTCAATGATCTTGCAGAGGCGGTGGCAATCGGGCGCAGAATTGGCGAGAAAGTGGTGATCATCGCCACTTCCACAGGCGGTGGATTGACCGCCTGGGCAACGACAGAACCGCCGCTGCTCGATGACGTGGCAGCGCTGGTGCTCATCTCGCCATTGTTTGGAATTAACGATCCCAACTCATGGATGCTGACATTGCCGTGGGCTGGGCAATTGGCTGAAATGATCGAAGGCGAATATCGAGGCTTTGAACCTCGTAACGAACTACAAAGGCATATCAACACATATAGATACCCCACAAAGTCGCTTCTACCGGTGTCCGCAATTGCAGCTCTGGCTTACGCCGCACCATACGAAAACGTTGATATTCCAGTGCTTTTCTTGATTTCAGACGATGACAAAGTCGTTCGTCCGGACCTGACAAGAGAAATCGCGCAAAAATGGGGTGCCTATTGGGAAATCATCCCGGTTGAGGATTCAGAATCCGAATCCCAGCATGTGATCACGGGCGACGCATCGTCGCCATCAACAACGGCAGAACTTTCGGCAAAAACCATTGAATGGCTCAAAAAGAATATCAAATGAGCCGGTTTATCCCGCAACCTTGGCAACTTCGGGCTTCATGTCGCGCGAGAAAAGATAGATGAGTAGCGCGCCGGCGATGGCAAGCGCATAAAAGCCGAACAGGTTGGAATAGGCTACCGCCGGTGCAGCCGGATCGGTACTTGATACCACAATCTGACCTGTCAGCACCTGCATCAATCCTACACCTCCGATCCCGAAGAAATTCATCAGCGTAACGCCGCGGCCGATCAAATGTTGCGGAAAGAACGCCCTTCCGTGCGCCATCATGGGCGCGAAACTGCTTCCCGAAACACCAATGACAATAAAGGCAATAGTCACCGCGAAAATCGACGAATGCGTGTTAAACGCCAACCACGCGCAGGCAAAACCGCATATCGCATTTCCTGTCACGATTACCCATTTTCGCGTCCGAAATATTGTATCCAGCGGGCCGTAGATGAAACTGCCCGCGACCATTGCCAGCGCCATGTAAAGGGTGACCGTGCCGATCTGCAGCGCTTCCGCAGTGTAGACATCAGCCAGATAGGGACCGGCCCAAAGGCCGCGAATGCCCGCCGCCGCCGTGTAGTTTATGAGCATCATTGGGAAGATAAACCAAAGGGCGCGGATTTTCGCCAACTGCAGATACCCTGCAAATCCACCGTCATCAGCCGTTTCTGAATCGTCCGCTTCAGGATCGCGAATTGTTAAGTACAGCACGATTGAAGCCGCAAGGGTGACAATTCCCAGCCCCCACATGACATTTCGCCAGCCGAAATATTCCGCAGCATTCGCCATTGGCGACGAACCGGCGACATTGCCGAGCATACCGATGGCCACAACCCAGGATGCCAATATGGCAAAGCGAGCCGGAGGAAAGGTTTTGGCAAAAATGTAAAACGATCCCATCAACACCGGCGAACAACCGATGCCGATCATCACCATCGCCAGAACGATCATCCACGGCGCGCTCGCCAGAGCAAAAACAACGGCGCCACCAGCCGCAAAGATGGCCAACAGAAACGACACAGTCCGTTTCGGCCCAAAACGGTCAAGCGCTACGCCGACGGCAAATTGCATTAACGCAAAAGCCGCAAACCACATCCCGGATGCCAGGGACAGATCCGACTTTGTCGCCCCAATCTCAACGGAAAGCGTCGGCGTCAGAACGGCCAGAAAGGTTCGGTAGAACTGCGACAGGATATAGGTCGCAGCCAGCGCAGCTATTCCTGCCATGTGTCGTCGATCCCCCTAGGGTCCTGACCCTAATCAAGCGCAACAGCATTGCATTTGTCGAGAAGTACTTTCAAGCCGCGCGAGCGGCTGACCGTTGCGCAAATTTCCGCCGACTCCAGCGTTTCTTGACTTTGGCTTTGCCCTTGGTGGGCCCGCTAGTGTTTGGCTGATCGGACTTATTTCGATTCGCCTTTTGCGATTTTGCCTCATCCAGAGACGGTTTGGCTATCGCGTCTTGTGGTCGACGGCCCTTGCGATGGCGTTTGCGCGGTTGGCGCTGGTCTTCGGCTTTATTGCGGTCATTATCTGCCTGAAGTTGCGGCTTGGATTGTGAAGGACGAACCGGGTCCGGCTCGCCGAGGTGATCGGCAGCCACCGGAAGACGCATGCGGATCACCCGCTCCACAGATCGCAGCTTGGAACTTTCATTCGGATCACACAGCGTGACCGCAATGCCATCTTGACCGTTTCTACCCGTGCGTCCGATGCGGTGAACGTAGGATTCAGCTTCGTCCGGCAAATCGAAATTGATCACATGGCTGATGCCGGGCACATCAATTCCGCGTGCTGCGATGTCTGTTGCAACTAATATGCGGACCCGCCCATCTCTAAACCCGTTCAGTGCAGCCTGCCGAGCGTTTTGCGATTTGTTGCCGTGGATGACAGCTGCCTCATAACCATCCCGCTTCAAGTCACGGGTAATTCGGTCAGCACCGTGCTTTGTGCGTGAGAACACGATGACAGAACGCATTGCATCGTCTCCCAACATATTGCTCAGCACCTGCCGTTTTTGCCGTGTGCGCGCCATGACAACACTCTGCTCAATTTCAGATGCAGTGGTTCCCTGTTTGGCAATTTCGATGCGAACAGGATCTTTGAGTTGCTGCTCCGCGAGGCTGACCACCTCCCTCGGCATCGTTGCCGAAAACAGCGCTGTCTGGCAGTCGCTATGAACTTTGGAGGTAATTCGCCGGACATCGCGAATAAAACCCATGTCCAGCATGCGATCAGCCTCATCCAAAACCAGCCACCGTGTTTCCGACAAGTCGACTTCACGTGTATTCATCAGATCGGTCAGCCTTCCGGGTGTGGCAATCAGGACATCAATTCCCGGTTTGATTCGGTTGACCTGTGCTTTGCGCGATACTCCGCCCAAGACGAGCGCAGTTGAAACATGAGCACCGCGAGACAGTTTTCTGATCGTGTCTTCGATTTGCACGGCTAGTTCGCGGGTGGGAGCCAAGATCAGTGCGCGAGCCGTTCTTTGCCGCCTTTTGGTACCGAGCGCGATGATTTTGGATAGAATCGGCAGCGAGAAAGCAGCCGTCTTACCGGAACCAGTCTGCGCGACGCCGAGGATGTCCCTTCCCGCCAGGTGTTGAGGAATGGCCTGCAGCTGTATCGGCTTTGGTTCATGCAAGCCGACGGCGGCGGCGGCTTTAAGTAGCGGTCCATGGATACCCAGGGCCGCAAATTCGTTCTTGTGATCAAAATTCATATTGGAAAACTCTGATACTATTTTGTTATTATTCAATTTATTATCTCTTTCGTTTATCCCAACGGGATCAACCCGCAACCGTATTTCACTTGCGGGCATCGATAGTTTTATGTTGGACAGCAAGGCGTGCGGACCATCCGCAATCCGGACTGTATCGTTCATCCCCTCAGCGAGATTGCCTCGGGGTACCCGTCCATTCACAGTTTCAAAGCAGATGGATACAAGCGAAAGCGCGACACGTCCCTCCGGGAAAGCCAGTATGAATGCCTGGCTCATGCGCCTTTGTGGAGTGCATATGGGCCGCAAACGTTAAGAATGCAAGAATTTTCGACGTTTACCCGAATGTGGGCAACACCTTTCAGCATACTTGCGGTCCTCCATTGGCATCCGCTATTGCTATGTCACATCTTTCTGGCGTATTTGCTCCCGGCTCGCGAGTTACATCGCGACCGGTGGTGACAGGGAAGTCGGGGTTCCATCCGTGCAAAGCACACCGATCCGCGCCGCGATCCATATTGCAGCAGTCTTCGCGATCTATCTGTCGATTTTCATGCTCATACCGGCTGCAGTCGATCTCTATTATGGGCATGAAGACTGGAAGGTGTTTACCGCATCGGCGTTCTTCACTGGTGGTCTTGCGCTGGCTGTCGCAATCGCGACCAACACCAAGGCGCCGCCAGTATCGCCGCGATTCGGCTTTCTGTTGGTCAACCTGCTGTGGGTAACCATGTGCCTTGCCGGTGCGGTTCCTTTCCTGGCTTCCTCGCTTGAGATGTCACCCACCGATGCTGCCTTTGAGGCCGTTGCGGGTGTGACAACAACTGGCGCGACGGTAATCAGCAAAATTGACGGGCTCCCGCCAGGAATGCTGCTCTGGCGTTCCATTCTGCAGTGGATGGGCGGATTGGGCGTGATCGCTCTCGGATTGTTCCTGTTGCCGTTTTTGAACGTCGGCGGCGTTTCCTATTTCAAGATCGAATCCTCCGACATAGACGACCGGCCTTTTGCCCGCTTTTCAACTTTTGCAGCTGGCCTGATATCAATCTACGCCGTTTTGACCATCGCCTGTGGTCTCGCCTATGCGACAGCCGGCATGAGCGCGTTCGACGCCATCAACCATTCCCTGACCACGGTCTCAACGGCCGGATTTTCGACCCACGACGCTTCGCTTGGACATTATGGCGGCAATGCAGGTGTTCTCTGGGTTGGTACGGTGTTCATGTTCATCGGCGGCCTGCCGTTTTCCGCCCTGATCCTGTTTTTGCTGCGCGGGCGGCTCGATGCGGCGCTGGACCCGCAGATCCGCATATTTGCCGCCTATGTGGTTCTCATCATTCTGGCGGTGACGATTTACCTGCGCGTCACCGCGGGTATGGGCCTTTTCGATGCGCTGACAATCGCGGCATTCAATTTCATGTCCGTGGTGACGACGACGGGTTATTCGACCGCCGACTACACCGCCTGGGGGCCGCTTGCATTTGCACTGGCATTCGTCGCCATGTTTTTGGGCGGTTGTTCCGGATCAACGACCGGAGGCGTCAAAACCTACCGGTTTGTCATCCTGTTCAGCCTGATCCGGAACGGTGTCCGGCGTCTGATCTACCCCAACACCGTGCAGACCGTCCGCTACGGCGACCGGCCTGTAGACGAGGAAATACAGCGAGCCGTCGTATTGTTTATAGGCGCTTTCCTGTTCTTGTGGGCGATCATTACCGTCGCACTATCGGCAACGGGAGTTGATTTCGTATCCTCATTGAGTGGAGCGCTTAGCGCGCTGATGAATGTAGGTCCTGGTCTTGGCGATACGATCGGACCGCGCGGCAATTACTCCAGCCTGCCAGACATGGCAAAATGGATCCTGACATTCGGAATGTTGCTCGGACGGCTGGAAATCCTGGCAGTCCTGGTCATCCTGACCCCGCTCTACTGGAGCCGGTAAGCCGCCTGATTGAATAAGCTGCTTCAGCAAAAGCTAATGCTTGCGGCGACATGAATACGGGCTTATGTGAATTGGTGAGAGGGGCTCCGCAAGAGGAGCCGCAAATGACCCATCATCAGCGCCGCAATACGCTCTCAGACCTGCAAAAACAGGCATTCAAATCCCAGGCGGAACAGTTTCTACGTCACATCCGGCCGATGATGCGGGACTTGAAAGCGTTTGGTCCCCGCTACAAGGCACTGCTGGCCATCAGCCGGTCAATAGATGTGTCCTATGACGTTCTGGATATTCACAAACCCGACCGGCTCAGGATCGGACAATCATCTGAACCTCCTGACGAATGAACGCTTGCCAATTCGGCAGCTAGTGTTAGCTTTTGCTGATGTGTGGGCGTTTCGTCATTCAGGCGACCTGGGCTGAGTACCGCGATTATCTGACAGGCTTCGTACCCGAAAGCGCGGTCGGACGTAATGATCCGGCACGCTATAACGTCGCGCCCACGCAGGATGTACCGTTTATCGTCAATTCTGAAAACGGTGCAGAGGTGAAAGACGGGCGCTGGGCCTATGTTCCACCGCTGGACAAGAAACTGCCGAAATGGCCGATGATCAACGCCAAGTCGGAAAGCGTGACACCAGGCAACAAATGGCCGTGGTTTGGCGCGCTAGGCCGCAGCCGCTGCTTGATCCCGGCTTCCGGATACTACGAGTGGACGAAGGCCGACGACAAGGGCAAGGATCCCTGGGCCATCCACCTGCCGGACTGGGAACCCTGGGCCTTTGCCGGCCTGTGGGCTTATAACGAGACCCTCAATATCACCAGCTGCACGATTATCACCGCCGCCACACCCGACGGCATTGAGATATCCGATCTGCACAATCGCATTCCGGTAATCCTGAAGCCGGACCAATACGAGACATGGATGGACCCGGACACTGATCTGGAAGGAGCAGCCGAAGCGCTCAATCATCATCGAGCAGCCGAGCTGACCGCCTATCGCGTAAGTCGCACTGTCAACAAGAACACGGCCAAGGGGCCGGAGCTGATCAAGCCGGTCTGATCCGGCGGCAAGAGATAGTCGCTACGGCACACATCGAGAAAACAGCTGCATTCTGACAGCCGCCATCCTGGCCCATTCGGGCAGCAGATCCCATTTGATTTGAAGAGATGGTGCGGTCGAGAAGACTCGAACTTCCACTCCGGTTAAGGAACAGCGACCTCAACGCTGCGCGTCTACCAATTCCGCCACGACCGCACTTGCGACCGGAGGTGTTCCGGTCAGCCCGGCGCGTGTAGCAAATCAGGTCGGGCGAAACAAGTATGCCCGATAAATTGAGTCAGCCGGACTTGCCGGTTGAACGTTCCTTTGCTTCACTGAATAAACCGGGTGCACCGGGCCGGGGCTTGGTCAAGATGCAAAACAACGTTCGCGAAGTGGGACTGCCAATAAGCAAGGCAGATAGCTCTTGTTATCCACCCACCAGTCAGAGAACAAACCAGCTAACCCGTCATCGGCAGTTCGAATTGCAGACGATTTGGGATTTTGAAGGCGATTATCGCGATGTCATCGATGTCGCACTCGATATTTCCTCAATTTCAGATTGGTGTGGCGATATATTCATGCGCGTGGAAACCCTGGGCGAATTTGACGGAAATCCCGGACAAAGAGTGTGGGCGTACACGAAGGGGGTCATGCCGCATTCCTTTGTGTTCCAGGGAATAGTCACCAGGCTTGTTCCGGATAATCTGATCGAAATCGATATTTCCGGCGATTTCGAGGGCACCGCCGTAATCGAAGTTCGACCTCTGGTCCGGAGAACGCGGGTGATATTCACATGGCGCATCGACATCCGGCACCGTTTGATCGGGCGGCTCAGCCGGCTGCTGCCTGCGGTTTTCCTTTGGAACCACCGCTGGGCGGTGCGAAAATCATGTGAGGCAATGCAAAGGGAACTAATTCGCCGTCGTCGGTTCAGCAATGAACTGCTCGTTTCCAACTCGCCGTCATTTCCCCACAACATTCCTTGTGCCCGGTCGTTTCTGGGAAAGAAACGGCGCCGTTCGATTGTGGCTTCCCCCCGAAAGAAAAAAGCCGGGCAGGCCCGGCTTTTCTCCAATCTCAAAACGCGAAACAGGGGTTAATTAATCGCGTCCTTCAGGCCTTTGCCCGCAGAGAACTTTGGTACGTTGCGCGCCGGAATGTTGACCGGTGCACCCGTTTGCGGATTCCGGCCGACCGAAGCCGCACGATGGCTGGCGGAAAAATTGCCGAACCCGACAAGGCGGACGTCGCCACCATTTTTCAATTCGTTGGTAATAGTATCAAAAACCGCTTCAATCGCAGACTGCGCATCGCCCTTGGACAATCCGGCCGCATCGGCAACTGCCGAAACAAGTTCGTTTTTGTTCATGTTGAAAACCCCTTCTGGTTACAGAGCCGAATGAGCGACTCACCCGGTCAGGCGCGGATATTATGGTCTAGTTGTATTCAGTCAAAGCAAAAAGACCGGAATTCCGGGGTATTTTAGCTATTTGTAAGCAAAAATGCCGGACTGATCCGGCATTTTTCTACTTTAGCGCTAGTTAGACGCGTCAAGACCGCCGTCAGTGGGCCACCGCACCTGCCGATGATTCGGCCTCGCTTGCAGTTGCCGGCGGTGATTCGACCGGTTCCTGCCATTCGATCGGCTCGGGAACCCGCAGCAATGCATACTCAAGTACCTCGCCAACACGGCTGACCGGGATGATCTCGAGGCCGCTTTTTACATTGTCCGGAATATCGGCCAAATCCTTGGCGTTTTCTTCCGGAATGAGCACCTTTTTCATCCCACCCCGAAGTGCCGCCAAAAGCTTTTCTTTCAGGCCGCCGATCGGCAGCACCCTGCCCCGCAACGTTACTTCGCCGGTCATCGCAACATCGCTGCGCGCAGGAATGCCGGTTAGAACCGAAACAATGGCTGTGACCATCGCCACACCCGCGGAGGGTCCGTCCTTTGGCGTTGCCCCTTCAGGCACGTGAACATGGATGTCCTTCTTCTCGAAGATCGGCGGTTCGATGCCGAAATCGATTGCCCTGGAGCGCACATAGGATGCGGCAGCCGAAATTGATTCCTTCATCACATCGCGAAGATTACCGGTAACGGTCATCTTGCCCTTGCCGGGCATCATCACGCCTTCAATCGTCAGCAACTCGCCGCCAACCTCTGTCCAGGCAAGTCCGGTGACCACGCCAACCTGGTCTTCACCCTCCTTCTGGCCGAAGCGAAAGCGCGGTACACCGAGATAGTCGTCCAGATTGTCCTTGGTTACCTTGACGGATTCGACTTTGGTGCGGAGGATTTCAGTAACCGCCTTGCGGGAGAGCGTCATCAGTTCGCGCTCGAAATTGCGCACACCAGCCTCGCGGGTGTAGGTGCGAATGATTTCATGCAGCGCTTCGTCGGTGACCGAGAATTCCTCGGCCTTCAGCGCATGATCGGTCATCGCTTTTGGCAGCAAGTGCCGTTTGGCGATTTCCACCTTCTCATCCTCGGTGTAACCGGCGATGCGGATGATTTCCATGCGATCCATGAGCGCCGGAGGGATGTTCAGCGTATTGGCAGTCGTGATGAACATGACGCTGGACAGGTCGTATTCGACCTCAAGATAGTGGTCCATGAAGGTCGAGTTCTGCTCCGGATCGAGCACCTCCAGCAAGGCCGAGGAAGGATCACCACGAAAATCCATGCCCATCTTGTCGATTTCATCGAACAGGAACAGCGGATTGGATTTCTTGGCCTTCTTCATCGACTGAATGACCTTGCCAGGCATGGAACCGATATAGGTACGCCGGTGGCCACGGATCTCGGCCTCGTCGCGCACACCGCCAAGCGCCATGCGAACGAACTCGCGGCCGGTCGCCCGTGCAATGGATTTGCCAAGCGACGTCTTGCCGACACCGGGCGGTCCGACCAGGCACAAAATCGGACCTTTCAGCTTGTTGTGACGGCTTTGAACCGCAAGATATTCGACAATGCGGTCCTTGACTTTTTCGAGCCCATAGTGATCCGCATCCAGAACATTCTGGGCAAAGTCGAGATCGCGTTTAACTTTCGATTTCTTGCGCCACGGAATTGACAGTAGCCAATCGAGATAGTTGCGCACTACCGTCGCTTCTGCCGACATCGGAGCCATCTGACGCAGTTTTTTCATTTCCGCATCAGCCTTCTCACGGGCCTCTTTCGAAAGCTTGGTCTTGGCAATGCGTTCTTCCAGTTCCGCGTTCTCATCGCGGCCGTCCTCGCTCTCGCCAAGCTCCTTCTGGATCGCCTTCATCTGCTCGTTGAGATAATATTCGCGCTGCGTCTTCTCCATCTGGCGCTTGACGCGACTGCGGATGCGCTTTTCGACCTGAAGAACCGAAATCTCCGATTCCATAAAGCCCATAGCTTTCTCAAACCGCTCCTTGACCGAGAGCGTCGCCAGCATTTCCTGCTTTTCGGGAATCTTGATCGCCAGATGTGAAGCAACCGTATCGGCAAGCTTGGAATAATCCTCTATCTGGCTTGCCGCTCCCACGACTTCCGGCGAGATCTTCTTGTTCAGCTTCACATAGTTCTCAAAGTCGTTGACGACCGAACGCGCCAGCGCCTCGATCTCGACCTCGTCGCCCTCGTCCTCATGGAGGATCTCAGCCTGCGCCTGATGGAATTCGGGGTGAAAAGCGAATTCGACGATACGCGACCGGGTGATGCCTTCGACAAGCACCTTCACCGTGCCGTCTGGCAACTTCAGCAACTGCAAAACATTTGCGATTGTACCGACATCATAGATCGCAGACGCTTCAGGATCGTCGTCAGCCGCATTTTTCTGGGTGGCCAGCATGATTTGCTTTTCACCGCTCATAACCTGCTCGAGCGCCTTGATTGACTTTTCGCGGCCCACAAACAGTGGAACGATCATGTGGGGGAACACCACAATGTCTCGCAGGGGCAGAACCGGGTATATTCCGTCAACCGGTATGGTCTCGCTCGCTTTGACGTCGCCTGTCATAAATTTGCCTTTCAGTAGCAGTTGCTTGATCAAGCCAACTGCGAATCCGATGATAACGCGAACACACCCTGCCGCCTACGCCGCAATTGCGGCAATTGTCCAGCGCGATGCAGATTTGTGCCCAGATGTCGTGCCAAAACCGTAAGTGGAGTTGAACGGCGACCGCGTCAAGGGGTCTCGTCAATTCGTGGATAATTGCGATTAGTGCCGGTTGTGTTCAGAATTAACACTCCTTGCCGGAAATTGAATCGCTGTAGATCGCATCAGCCCCAAGCAAGTTCGACAAACCGCTCAAAAAGCAACTGTTGGTCGTATGTGCATATACAGGAACGCCGAGCATAAACTTTGTGATCAAACCATGGCCACGTACCAAGCGTTGTCCATCCATGGCAACGGCGTAGAGCCCCCCAGACTGGCTGCAAGGATTAGCAAGTTGCTGCATCAGTGCGGCAAAATCGTAAGGTTGCCGGTATAGCGTCAGTGTTATCCGCTGTATGCCTGCATCGCGAAAACTACAAATCTGAGCGGCATCATACGCTTGCGCGATCATTCGCTCTCCAAAAAGTCCGTGAAGCTTGATATTGATCCGCTCAAACTCGGTTTTTGGATCCGTCACAATCTCGGCATCGGAGTGCTCAGCTAACCAGGCGACAAGCTCCTCAATTAGGCAAGGCGGGTTTTTCTTTGATTTCCGCCAAGTAAGGAAGGTTTCCAAATCCGGCGCTTCACCGTCAAATTCATCCCAGTCATGGCTGCAGACGTCGTGGCCGTCGGCTGTTTTGTGAAAGTCGATTTCAAAAACGCGAAATCCTCGATCGTAGTTAAAATTCAGGGCTGAAATGGAATTTGTGTAATAAGCACCATCGATCAAACCGCCAGCGTGGGCAACGTTCATCGCATTGGAGGCAGCAGGGAGCAATAAATACCGCAATGCCACTGCGCAACAGAGTACCAATGCGGTCAATCCGAGCGCATAGCGAATCATCCTATAAATTGCGGCCTTCATTGTTCAACTGGAAGATGCGCGCATTTGCCAGCGCCAAACAACCGGAAGATCAGGCGCTTTCGGCGTCCTTCTTGTCATCGCGTTCGGCATAGATGTAGAGCGGCCGTGCATTGCCTTCCACAACCTCGTCGGAAATCACGACTTCTTGCACGCCTTCAAGCGCTGGCAGCTCAAACATCGTGTCGAGCAGGATCGTTTCCATGATCGATCGCAAGCCGCGTGCGCCGGTCTTTCGCTCAATCGCCTTCTTGGCAATCGCAAGAAGCGCACCGTCATGGAATGTCAACTCGACATTTTCCATCTCAAACAGTCGCTGATATTGTTTTACCAGTGCATTTTTCGGCTCGCTGAGGATTTGGATCAGCGCTTCCTCATCAAGATCTTCAAGCGTGGCCAAAACCGGCAGGCGGCCCACAAACTCCGGAATCAAGCCGAATTTCAGCAGATCTTCCGGCTCAACCTGACGGAACAGTTCGCCTGTCTTGCGATCTTCCGGTGAAGAGACCTGAGCACCGAAGCCGATGGAGGTGCTTCGCCCGCGATCGGAGATAATCTTGTCCAGCCCGGCAAACGCGCCACCGCTGATAAACAGGATGTTGGCCGTATCAACCTGCAGAAATTCCTGCTGCGGATGTTTGCGCCCACCTTGAGGCGGAACCGAGGCGACCGTACCTTCCATGATCTTCAACAGCGCCTGCTGGACGCCCTCACCCGAGACATCGCGAGTGATCGACGGGTTGTCTGACTTGCGGGATATCTTGTCGATCTCGTCAATATAGACAATGCCGCGCTGCGCGCGTTCGACGTTGTAGTCGGCCGACTGCAGCAGCTTCAAAATGATGTTTTCGACATCCTCGCCGACGTAACCCGCTTCGGTCAGCGTCGTGGCGTCGGCCATCGTGAAGGGTACGTCGATTATCCGGGCAAGCGTCTGCGCCAACAAGGTCTTGCCACAACCTGTTGGTCCGATGAGCAGAATGTTGGATTTGGCAAGTTCGACGTCGTTGTTCTTCGACGCATGCGCCAGGCGTTTGTAGTGATTGTGCACGGCCACCGACAAGACGCGTTTGGCGTGTGCCTGGCCGATGACGTAGTCATCCAGAACTTCGAGAATTTCTTGCGGAGTTGGAACACCCTCGCGCGACTTCACCATCGAGGTTTTATTTTCCTCGCGGATGATGTCCATGCACAGTTCGACGCATTCATCACAAATGAACACGGTCGGGCCGGCAATCAGCTTGCGAACCTCATGCTGGCTCTTGCCGCAAAACGAGCAATAAAGGGTGTTTTTGCTGTCGCCGCCACCGCTACTGCTTACCTTGCTCATCTAGCTTACGTCCTTTTTATACCGCCCCAATCGCGAAGCATTTCGCCCGGCATCAACATTTTACATTATGGCGCTATGTGCTTCGTGCCAACCGCCACACGCAAATCTGATCATTAACGTACGAAACTGTTTTGTAGCCGTGACGCGTCAGTTTGCCAATGATTCGATGATGCTAAGCCACTGAAACTCAACATAGGATTAACGCAATTTCGACGTTCTTCAACCTGGTAAAGGCAATGTTGCCATATTGCCTCACAAGTCTCTAAATTTCGGCGATTGCGGTTTACTCTTCTTCTTGTGTCCCCTCCAACGCTTCGCGCGAGGTGATGACTTTGTCAATCAGGCCAAATTCCAGCGATTCGTCGGCGGTCATGAAATGGTCGCGATCAAGTGTCGTCTCAATCGTTTCATAGTCCTGACCCGTATGCTGGACATAGGTCTCGTTCAGCCGCTTTTTCATCTTCAGAATATCTTGGGCATGGCGCTCAATATCCGAGGCCTGACCCTGAAAACCGCCGGACGGCTGATGCACCATGACGCGTGCATTCGGGGTGGCAAACCGCAAATCTTTCTCGCCTGCGCACAGTAATAGTGAGCCCATTGAGGCCGCCTGACCGATACAAAGTGTTGAAACCGGCGGCTTGATAAACTGCATCGTATCGTAAATCGCCATGCCGCTGGTTACGACACCACCGGGCGAATTGATGTACAGCGCGATTTCTTTCTTCGGATTGTCTGCTTCAAGAAACAGCAACTGCGCGCACACAAGCGTCGACATGCCGTCTTCAATGGGGCCTGTAATGAAGATGATGCGTTCCTTGAGCAGCCTGGAGAAAATGTCATAGGCGCGCTCGCCCCGGTTTGTCTGTTCAACAACCATCGGGACCAGGTTCATGGCTGTCTCTATTGGATCTTTCATGGATATTCCTTCGCAGTACCGGAGATATTTTGGATGGTCGCATCCGGGCGGTTACATATGGTGACTATCCCGCCGGCCGCAAGAGCTTAGTGCCCGCAGGGTTACCGCCGGACGAATCATTGAAATCGCTTAACGGGTTTACTTCATTTTCCCGCTGTTGCAGAGCGAAATGTATCAGTTCTGGCTATGTGAGCCATCGAAGATCGCCGGCTCGGATGCCCCAAGAAAGGGCAGTCGCGGACTTCTTGAGGAGGCGAGAGTGTTGAAACCTGATTATCTTGAATTCGACCCGACCACAAAGTGCGTGTCGATCGATCCTCGAAATGAAAAGTTCATTCAGGACCCTTACCGGGCGTACGCTTTCCTACACGATGTCGCACCTGCCTTCTACTGGCAGGAGTTCGGCTTCTGGTGCCTGGCCGGTTTCGACGAAGTGAACATTGCCCTCCGCGACCGGCGCCTGGGCCGCGAACGGCCTGTTGAAGCAACGCAAAAGACAGAAGACAGGGACCATCTGTTCGACTTCGACCGAGTGGAGGCCCATTCGATGCTGGAACTGGAACCGCCCACCCACACAAGACTGCGCAGCCTCGTCAACAGGGCTTTCGTATCCCGCCAAATCGAACGTTTGCGGCCGCAAGTCGAATTGTTGGCCAACGAACTGATCGATGCATTTCAACCGGCTGGAAGCGTCGATTTGCTGCCCGCATTCGCAACGGCGGTTCCCATCACCGTCATCACCTCGATGATGGGATTGCCCAACCAGGACGGAGCGCAGCTTTTAAAATGGTCACACGCGATGGTGAAAATGTATACGCCAAGCCACAACCATGACACCGAGTTGGAAGCCAACGATGCGGCAAAACAATTCGCCGCATATCTGACCCAAAAGGTTGCCGAGCGCCGCAAACAGCCCGGTGACGACCTGTTGAGCGTGCTCATCGCCGCGCGCGACCACGGCGAGAAACTTTCCGACGAAGAGCTGATATCGTCCGCCATCCTGCTTTTGAACGCCGGTCACGAAGCGACCGTACATCAAACCGGCAATGCGATACGGACCATTCTGGCGCAGGGCGGTGACCCGCGACGGTTCTTCCACGGTCCTGCCACAACGGCACGCACAATTGAGGAATGTCTGCGGATCGATGCACCGTTGCACATGTTCACACGCTACGCCTACGAGCGGGTGGAAATTGCACCCGGCCTGATACTGGAACCGGGTCAGCAAATTGGCCTGCTACTGGGGGCCGCAAACAGGGACCCGAAAGCCTTCGCCGATCCCGCCAAATTCGATCCGGACCGAGTTGACCAGAAGAATGTCTCCTTTGGCGCCGGCCTGCATTTTTGTATAGGTGCACCACTGGCCCGGCTTGAATTGCAGGCTTCCTTGAGAATCCTGTTTGAACGCTTGCCGGAAATGGAGCTCATCGAGACGCCAAAATACAGCGACAGCTACCATTTCCATGGGCTGGAACAACTACATGTGCGGTGGTGAGAGCCCGATATTCGGGTTCCCAACGCTCAAACAGTCCATTATCTAAAGCACGGCACAGGTCAGAGTGAATCGATCTCCGGGGACTGAACGTCCCCGGATCAGAAGTGATCGGCCGTCAGTTAAGCCGCTTTTTTCAACGCCTGGGCGATGTCGGCGATGATGTCCTCAGCATTCTCAATGCCGATTGAGAGCCTTACCGTATCGGGCCCGGCGCCAGCGGCAATTTTCTGTTCATCGGAAAGCTGCCTGTGAGTCGTCGAAGCCGGGTGGATGACGAGCGACTTGGTGTCGCCGATATTCGCCAGGTGCGAGAGCATCTCCAACCCTTCGACGAATTTGATCCCGGCTTCGTGCCCACCCTTAAGGCCAAAGGTGAACACAGCGCCCGCCCCGTTGGGCGAGTATTTTTTCATCATCGCGTTGTTCTTGTCGCTGGGCAGACCGGGATAGGACACCCAGGCGACTTCCGGCTGTTTTGCAAGCCAGTCAGCCACTTTCAACGCATTGTCGCAGTGACGCTGCATGCGCAACGGCAGTGTTTCGCAGCCGGTAGCGATCTGAAACGCGTTGAAGGGTGAAATCGCCGGACCAAAGTCGCGCAGACCAAGTACCCTGCAAGCAATGGCAAAGGCAAAATTGCCAAACGTCTCGTGTAGCACAATACCGCCATATTCGTCGCGTGGCTGCGACAACATCGGATATTTGTCGGACTTCGACCAATCGAAAGTACCGCCATCGATGATGACACCACCCATCGAATTGCCGTGACCGCCAATAAATTTGGTCAGCGAATGGACCACAATATCGGCACCGTGCTCGATTGGCTTGACGAGATAGGGACTTGCCATCGTGTTGTCGACAATGAGGGGAATTTCGTGCTTGCGGGCAACATTGGCAATTGCCTCCAGATCGACGAACTCGCCACCTGGATTGGCAAGGCTCTCGCAAAAGATTGCCTGGGTTTTGTCGTCAATTTGTGCTTCGAACGTTGAAATGTCGTCCGGGTCTGCCCAGCGCACCTCCCAGCCGAAATTCTTGAACGCATGGCCAAACTGGTTGATCGACCCGCCATAGAGCTTTCTGGCGGCGATGAAATTCTCACCGGGGCGCATGATTGTGTGGAAAACAATGAGCTGTGCGGCGTGTCCCGAAGCAACCGCAAGTGCAGCTGTACCCCCCTCAAGGGCGGCTAATCGCTCTTCAAGCACAGCCTGCGTCGGATTCATGATGCGGGTATAGATGTTGCCAAATGCCTGCAGCCCGAACAGTGAGGCAGCATGATCGGCATCATCGAACACAAAAGAGGTCGTTTGATAAATCGGCGTGGCGCGGGCGCCAGTTGCCGGGTCCGGCTTGGCGCCGGCGTGAACGGCCAGTGTTTCAAACCCGGGGGTACGCTGGGACATGGATCCCTCTCCTTCACTAAATTGTCAAAACAACAAAACGACTTATCACCCAGTGCGGCTGAAAGGTCAAAACCTTCATCGGGTTTGCCGAGGGCCGCAAAGTCAGGTGTCATCTGTTTGAAATATTCGCAGATTAAAAAACACACAGACGGGCCGCAGTTGACCGCGGATGTACCGGCAACGGTGGTTTCGTCCACTCGGAAAATCCGGCGCGGCGTTTTTGAGCGGTTGCTTCTGCGCCCAACCGGTTTTGACTATTGCGCCCCAAGAGCCTCCGCGAACGCTGCCAGGCCAACAACCAGAAGCATTGCTATGGCCATTCCGGCGTTAACCGCAAATCTCGTCTTATCAGAAAGACTTAGGCGGTTGAGGCCAACGCCCGCGGCAAGCCAGAGCAGGTGAATGGGTATCCATATCGCGTTGAATATCAGCAGCTTGACAGTTGCTTCGGCCCAGGGTGCACCAGCCATGAACGGAAAACCGGAAAACAGCGCCGTGTTGACGACATATGCTTTCGGATTTACCGCCTGCAGCGCAATTCCACCGGGAATTCCCGGCGCCCGTTCTGGATGGATGAAACCGATTTTCGTGCCTGCGAAAGCAATTTTTGCAGCCAGATAAAGCAGGAAGCAGGCCGAAGCGACAAACAGGACAGTTCTCAGCGGTGGATAGATCTCGAGCACGCCCGCCAATCCCAGAATAACTGACATCGCGACCATATTGTTGCCGACAAGCAGACCGGTGATGTAAATCACGCCGGGCCGGTATCCGTAAGACGCCCCCACTCCTGCGGCAGAAAGGACGCCCGGGCCAGGGGTGATGATCAGGAAAAATACTGCGGCAGCAAAAACCAGCATGGTTCAAATCAGTCGCGCCTGATGCCGAAACTCTGAAAACCCTGTTTCAATTTGGGTTTCTTCGATGAAATGACGCTGGAATTCACACCACTCCAACTGATTTCACCGGCAAGGCGCGCATATTCGATTTTCGGGCAACGGTTCATCACCACTTTGATACCGGCCGCTTCCAGTTTCCGGGCGGCTTCGTCGTTTCGGATGGTAAGTTGCATCCAGACAACCTTTGGAAGCGGGTCCAGCTTCAAAATCTGTTCGGCAATTAACGGAATCGCATGCGAGGGACGGAAAATGTCCACCATGTCGATGGCGGCAGGAACATCCTCCAGCGAAGCGTAAACCAACCGCCCGGCGATCTGTTTTCCGGCCTGTCCGGGGTTGACCGGATTAACCTCGTAGCCCTTGTCGTCGAGATATTTGGCGACGAAGAATGATGGGCGAACGGTGTTCGCCGATGCGCCCAAAATCGCGATCGATCGAACCAAATTCAAAATGCCGAGGATGTATTCATCCTCATAAGTGTCGTGGTTCATCGGCAATTTGATCCAATTAGTCGCTGCCGCCAGATAACGCTCTGTGATAGGATGGGCAACAGAATTGCTGTTTACGGGAGGAAGCGATGAGGAAAAGAATATGGATCATAGGGTTTGCAGGTGCAGCATTCGTCATGATCGCTTCCACTGCAACCGCCCACGCAATCTCTCGATATAACTCGAAATCCGTCACGTGCCACAAGGCGCATCAGCTAATTGCCGCACAAGGTGCCGTCATATTCCGCTATCCGTCAAAAAGGAATCCGGGTTTGATCCTGTATAATCGCTTCGTGGCGCATGCTGGTTTTTGCTCATTTGGAGAACAGACCGCGCTGCAATCAGTGCCCACAAAAGATCTTGCTTCATGCCGATTGATCTTCTGCGCGCAGCGAAATGGGCGTGGCAGCGGGCGAAAGCGCCGGTTTAATGGCACTATCGGCGAACTTTGCACGATTGACGCTGTTCCGAGAAACTGAGCAGGAAACGCCGTTGAACATGCTGTTCGCGGTGTGGGCAGCCTTCTGATCGCCCGTTCAATCAAACGTGACCGGCAAAACCTTGTCGAACCAAGATCGCGACCAATCTTCCAGTTAGAGTGAACGAACTGGAGACGCCTAGATATGCGCGCAATTACCATCATCACGCTGATATTCGCTTTTACCACCACGGCGTCCCACGCCATTTCCCGGCACAATTCACAGTCTTTGAGCTGCGATTCCATTCACGCCATAATCAATGCTGAAGGTGCGGCGATCATGCGCTATCAATCGACCAGGAATCCCGGTTTGACCCTGTTTGACCGTTATGTGCGCAATGGCGCATTCTGCGACACGGAGAAATATCCGGTGGCCGCAACAATTCCGGCCGCCGATACAAATCGCTGTGTCGTATATCGCTGCATCGACAGGTCGAGCGTCGGCAGGTAGCAGGCCAAAATTGATATTTGAAACGTCGCCATGACGCGGCCTATGGCAGCGTCATGTGCCCTTCTTCGTCAAGTGGCGCAAACGGATTGTAGGCCAATTCCCAAAGATGGCCGTCGGGATCGGCGAAATATCCGGAGTAGCCACCCCAGAACACTTTTTCCGGCTGCTTGACAGGCTTGGCGCCGCACGAAACTGCAAAGTCAAAGGCCGCATCCACTTCCGCCTCGCTTTCCAGGTTATGCGCCAATGCTGTTCCGGAGAATCCGGGAGAGGAATCTTCAACACCGGCGTCTTCAGCCAACCCTTTGCGCGAATATAGTCCAAGCACCGTACCCTTGAGTTTTATGAAAGTCACAGAGTCCTGGCTGGCTGGTGATTTGGCCCAGCCCAACCGCTCGTAAAAGGCGGTGGCGGCTGCAAGATCAACCACACCGAGCGTGACAATTGAAATTCGCCGGTCCAGTTCCATTTCATTCTCCACAAGAACAAAATGTGAACATACATATGAGGAAGAGACATTGCAAGCAAACTGCAATGTCAGTCTTCGCCACCCTCCCATTTCGGCGACCGTTTGTCGAAAAACGCTGAAACTCCCTCGTCAGCATCCCTGGTCATGAAGCCATCGACCATGACCCTGGTTGAATAGGCATAGGCTTCAGCGAGCGACATATCGAGTTGCTTGTAGAAAGCACGCTTGCCCAGCGCGATTGCCGATGCCGATTTGCTGGCGATGGTCTCGGCATATTTCCTCACAACCTGATCAAGGTATTCCGGCGGCACCACCCGATTGGCCAGGCCGAAATCGCGGGCGGTCTGCGCATCGATCATCTCGCCCGTCAGCAACATTTCCATGGCGTGTTTGGGTGACAGATTCCGTGACAACGCAACCATGGGAGTCGAACAAAAGCCGCCCAGATTGACGCCCGGTGTGCAAAACTGCGCCCGCTCCGAGGCGATCGCCAGGTCACAGCTAGCAACCAATTGGCAACCTGCCGCCGTAGCAACGCCGTCCACTGCGGCAATCACCGGATTAGGGTGATTGACAATCGCTTTCATAAGCTCCGAACAATCATCAAATAGCTGGTCCAGAAAGGCCTTGCCGCCATCTTCATCGCGTCGATGTGCCTGCATTTCTTTCAGGTCGTGCCCCGAGCAGAAAATCTTGCCGGCAGATGAAAGCACGATAACCTTGACCCTACGATCGTCGGCCGCACGCTCAAGTTCTTCGCGCAGAAGGCCAATCGTGCGGGATGACAGGGGATGAGCCGGAGGAGCCGAAAAGCCAATTGTCAGGACACCTTCAGCCTGCTCAGCGGTAAAGGGTGCCTGTTCAGCCGCTTCAAGTGTTACCACGTCAGCCATCGCCTCAATTTCACCTCGCAATTCAACAAATCAACATGGACACTTTATCATCACCATGCACGCCCGAAAACCGGTTACAACTTCCAGATAACTTGACGGATTACAGACTGCCGGACAGGTTGCGTGTGCAATCTCGTCAGGATCCCAAATGCTAAAAGTTGTTTACGAAAAAGATGGCCGAATCGGCCGGATCACGTTGAACCGGCCAGAAGTCATGAATGCCATTGATGACGATCTGCCGGTTGAATTGGCAGCAGCTGTCGAGCAGGCAAATTCCGACTCAGGCGTCCATGTGATTGTTCTGTCAGGCGCAGGTAAAGCGTTCTGCGCCGGATACGACCTGCAATACTACGCCGAGGCGAGTACCGGTGCCGGGCACGAAATGACACAGGACATGCCGTGGGACCCGATGAAGGACTACGCCTCGATGATGCGCAACACCGAACTGTTCATGTCGCTGTGGCGCTCCCACCGGCCGGTCATCGCCAAAGTGCATGGATTTGCTGTCGCCGGCGGTTCCGATATCGCACTTTGTTCCGACATGATCGTCATGGCTGACGATGCCGAGATCGGCTACATGCCTGTGCGTGTTTGGGGCTGTCCAACGACGGCAATGTGGGTCTACCGGCTTGGGCCGGAGCGAGCTAAGCGCATGTTGTTCACCGGCGACAAGATCAAAGGTCCGGAGGCCGAGCAATTGGGCCTGGTATTGAAATCTGTTCCCGCTAATGATCTGGATGCAGAAGTCGAGCGTCTGGCCGAGCGCATCTCCACGATCCCCGTCAATCAATTGATGATGCAAAAGCTGGTGGTCAATCAGGCAATTGAGGCGATGGGATTGAAGCAGACCCAGATGTTTGCAACGATTTTCGATGGTATTACGCGTCACTCGCCGGAAGGTTTGAATTTCAAGGCGAGAACAGAAGCTGAAGGCTGGAAAACAACCGTCCGCGAACGCGATCTCGGCACGTTTGACTGGACCAAAAACCGGCCGATCAATCCTCGCGGATAGTCTGACAGGAACATTTTATGCCCCCTCGCCCGCTCAAAGCACTGATGAACGCCGATGAGGTCAACCGGTTGATGGACAAAATCTATCCTCAACTGAATGACGCATTCAATGCGTTCTATGCAGTGGATGTGCATGATGGTGGCTGCGTGGTGCGGCTTGATGCCGATGAGCGCCATTTGCGGCCGGGAAACACTGTTTCCGGCCCGTCTTTGTTCACTCTGGCGGATATTGGCGGGTATGTCTGTGTCTTGACCCATGCCGGGCCGGATGCGCTTTCGGTTACCACCAATCTGAACATCAACTTCATGCGCAAGGCCGAAGCCGGTCCGGTCGACGGCCATTGCCGGATCTTGAAGCTCGGCAAGAGCCTGATGGTATTCGATATTGATATGCGTGCCGGCCCCGACAATCACACGGTTGCACACGCGACGGGAACCTATTCAATTCCGCCTGCACGGTAAAATAATACCTTTTTTTTAACTTACTGTTTTTATGAGATAAATTACGAATTGCATTCCGAATTTGCTATTGACGCGTTCCCTTCACTCCCCTATAAGCCGCTCACACGCAGCGGTCCGGTTCGGGCCGCCGTTTGTTTTTGGTGAACCGCTAAGGTCGCGCCAATCCAAGCAACAAAAAATGTCCCGTAAGTCCGGTCTGCCGGCGGGGAATGATTGAAAGAAAACCGTTATGAAAACCTTCAGCCAGAAACCGGCGGAAGTGACGAAGAAGTGGGTTCTGATTGACGCAACCGATCTGGTTGTCGGACGTCTTGCCACCCTCGTCGCGAAGCGCCTGCGCGGCAAGCACAAGCCGACCTTTACCCCGCATGTCGATGATGGCGACAATGTCATCATCATCAATGCTTCCAAAGCCGTTTTCACCGGCAAGAAATTCACCGACAAGAAATACTACTGGCACACCGGCCATCCCGGCGGCATCAAAGAGCGCACTGCGCGCCAGATTTTCGAAGGCCGCTATCCGGAGCGCATCGTCGAAAAAGCCGTCGAGCGCATGCTGCCGCGCGGTCCGCTTGGCCGCCGTCAGATGAGTAATCTTCGCGTCTATTCCGGCGCCGAACACCCCCACGAAGCCCAGAAGCCCGAGACACTTGATGTCGGCGCTTTGAATCCCAAGAACAAGAGGGTCGCATAATGGCCGAACTCAATTCTCTCGAAGAACTCGGCGAAGCAACCGGCGTTGAAACCGCAGCCGCGCCTGAAGCACCGGTTCACGTCCAGAAGCTCGACGAGCATGGCCGCGCCTACGCAACCGGCAAGCGCAAGGACGCGATCGCCCGCGTTTGGTTGAAGCCCGGCTCAGGCCGCATCGTCATCAATGACAAGGAATTCGAGAAATATTTCGGACGCCCGGTCTTGCAGATGATTTTGAAGCAGCCACTTGTCGCAGCAGATCGTGCCACCCAGTACGATATCATGGCAACCGTCGCCGGTGGCGGACTGTCCGGTCAGGCCGGTGCCGTGCGTCACGGAATTTCCAAGGCGCTCACCTACTATGAACCAACGCTTCGTGCAGTTCTGAAGAAAGGCGGCTTCCTGACCCGCGATTCCCGCGTTGTGGAGCGCAAAAAGTACGGCAAGGCCAAGGCTCGCCGCAGCTTCCAGTTCTCCAAGCGCTAATCGCCGGTACCCAATTTGTCAGTACGAAAAGGCCGGGCTGTTGCCCGGCCTTTTCTATTCATCGCGAGAAGATAAGATTTGCCGCCATGGAACCGTTTACATTCATGCTGACAGGCGGACATCCCAACTCGCTGGGCCGTACCGTCGAGGTAGTCGACACCGTTTTGTCCGAACCCGAACGCCTCTCAGAACTGATGGACTGCTACAAGTCCGACGACGAAGTGGTACGCCTGAGAACTTCAAGCGCCCTGAAGCGTGTGTTCAAGGAAAAACCCGAGTGGTTTGACGATTGGGCCGACCATTTGCTCGACGAGGTTTCCAATCTCGACCAGCCTTCCGCCCAGTGGACACAAGCGCAGATCTTCCTGGCCCATGGTGCCCGGATGAATGACCGGCAGATGACCAAGGCCCGGAACATTCTTGTTCGCAACTTGCATCAATCTGACGACTGGATTGTGCTCAACATGACCATGAAAACCCTTCAGGAATGGACGAAGGGTGATCCTGCATTGGCGGAAAGGGTCATTGAGCGCATTGAAGATCTCGCCAATGACAGACGCCGCTCTGTTGCAAAATGCGCGCAGAAAACTCTAAAGCAAATGGGACGGCCACTCCTCTAGCTTTGGAAACGTAAGATGCCCTCAAAATCAATCGACCATGCCTTTTCCGCCCGAAACCTGACAAGTGCGGCCGAAGACCCGACCCATGCCGGCGCGCTATCCTTCATGCGCCGCAAGTTTTCCAAGCGTCTGAAAGACGTGGATGCCGTTGTCTGGGGCATTCCGTTTGACGCTGCAGTTTCAAACCGCCCAGGCGCCCGCTTTGGCCCACAGGCCATCCGTCGGGCTTCAGCGATTTTCGACAATGATCCGCAATACCCCTTTGCGCGGGATCTTTTTGAGGAAATGGCGGTGATCGATTATGGCGACTGTCTGCTCGATTACGGCAACCATTCCAAAACGCCGGCAAAGATCGAGCGTGAGGCCACAAAGATCATCGATTCCGGCGCGTTCCTGCTTTCGATGGGTGGCGACCACTACGTCACTTGGCCGCTGCTAAAAGCCCACGCGGTCAAGCACGGACCGCTTGCTCTGGTCCAGTTTGACGCTCATCAGGATACCTGGTTCGACGACGGCAAACGGATTGATCACGGTTCATTCGTAATCCGGGCCGTGCGCGACGGTATCATCGACCCGGATAAATCGATCCAGATCGGCATTCGCACCCATGCGCCGGAAGATTGTGGCATTCAAATTCTGTTTGGCCACGAGATTGAGGAGATGTCGCCCGGAGAGATCGCGCAAGCGATACTCCAGCGTACCGGCGGCGCCAAATCCTATATTACATTCGACATCGATTGCCTTGACCCGGCATTTGCTCCGGGCACCGGAACACCGGTTGCCGGCGGCCCATCGACCGCCAAGATGTTGTCAGTGCTTCGAAAACTGGGTTTGCTTGACATGGTAGGGGCGGATGTGGTTGAAGTCGCGCCCGCCTACGACCACGCCGACATAACGGCGATAGCCGGAGCTACTGTTGCAATGCACTACCTTGGACTGATCGCAGAACGACGCGCACGACGATAAGCGCACCAAACCTTCGGAACCCCGTTCCGGAGAACCAATCTGCTCAAGGTAATTTTGCAAACAGAAGGCGGGCGAAAATGGCTCCCAAAATATTCATCGACGGCGAACACGGCACAACCGGTCTGCAAATCAGGCAGCGGCTGCAAAATCGCGACGACATCGAGCTGCTGGCAATCGCGCATGAGGACCGGCACAACAAGGACATACGTGCTGACCTGTTGAAGGCGGCGGATATTGCCATCTTGTGCCTACCGGATTCCGGGGCGCGGGAATCGGTTGAACTCGCCGCTGGCTCGCACACTCGGTTCATCGACGCATCGACGGCACACAGAACCAAACCCGATTGGGTGTTTGGCTATGCTGAGCTTGAGCCCGGTCATGCCGACAAGATTGCCTCGGCAGAAAAAGTCGCCAATCCGGGTTGCTATTCGACCGGAGCCATCGCGCTGATCCGGCCACTGACCGCGGCAGGTCTTCTGCCGTCAGATTATCCGGTCACCATCAATGCCATTTCCGGCTATTCGGGTGGCGGAAAGTCGCTGATCGCCCGGTTTGAGGATAAGAACGATCCAAATCCCGTCACCGCGCCAGCCTATGCCTACGCTCTGGGACTCGCGCACAAGCACGTGCCGGAAATCCAGGCGCATGGACTGCTCTCGCGGCGGCCGCTGTTCACGCCCAATGTCGGAAAATACGCGCAGGGCATGACCGTGCAGGTGCCATTGCATCTCGATCTGCTGAAGGGTTCGCCCGATGTCGCCGATATCCACGCCGCACTTGCTGCCCACTATCAGGGGCAGGATGTGGTGCAGGTCGTTCCGCATGAAGAATCTGCCGCGCTCGAAATGATCGAACCGACGGAACTTGTCGGCACCAATTCGATGAAACTGCATGTGCTGGGCAATCCCGGCGGCGGTCAGGCCAACCTGGTCGCTGTGCTCGACAATCTCGGCAAAGGTGCTTCCGGCGCCTGCGTGCAGAGCATGGATCTGATGATTGGGTGAAGAGGCAGTCAGGATCGGCGCAAGATCTCCGTCTCCGCTGCATACGCGCCCTTGGTCCCGCGCCAATGGGCTGAGGCAAAGCCCAGTACAATCAGCGCCATGCCCTGATGGGCCAGCGCCCAGTGCAACGGCACCTGCATCACCAGAGTAACAATTCCGATCAAGGCCTGGATGACGGTCAAGGCGACCAGCAGGAATGCCCGTCTGGCATGGGTCGACGACGCGCCCTCACCCGCGGCAGTCGAGATCGCGTGCCAGAACACCAGCACCAGCACCGCGTAAGCGCCAAGCCGGTGAATAAACTGTACGGTCTTTGGATTTTCGAAGAAATTACGCCACGCCGGCTCAATCGCCAGCATGTCTCCCGGCCACCAGCGCCCATCCATCAAGGGCCAGGTATTGTAGGTCAATCCTGCATCAAGACCGGCGACCAGACCACCGAGATAGATTTGCACCAGAATTGCCAGCACGATGAAACCGGCGAACTTTTGGGTGGAGCGATCGGCAGGTGCTTCGGTGTGCGGCGCCAGGCCGCGTGCAACCACCATCGTTGCGGCAAAGATGATGCAGGCCAAAGTCAGATGTGTCGCCAGGCGGTATTGGCTGACATCAACCCGGTCAACAAGGCCGGAGACCACCATCCACCAGCCTATTGCACCTTGCAGCCCTCCAAGCGCCAGAATTCCCAGCAATTTGGGTTTAAGCTGGCTTTCCAACCGCCCTGTGAGCCAAAAGAAAGCCAAAGGGATGGCAAAGACAAACCCGACGCCGCGGGCGAGAAAGCGGTGTCCCCATTCCCACCAGAAAATTACCTTGAACTCATCAAGGCTCATGCCCTGATTGATCTGCTCATATTCCGGGATTTGCTTGTATTTTTCGAACTCTTCTGCCCAATCCGCAGACGATAATGGTGGAATGACACCATGGATCGGCTTCCATTCGGTGATCGACAGGCCGGAATCGGTCAACCGCGTCGCCCCGCCGACCAGAACCAGCGCAAACAGCACAACAAGCACGACGTAAAGCCAGCCACGCACCAGCGCGCGGTTGCGCGTTTCCTGGTCTCTGCGAACGATTGGTGTGAGGTCGATTTCGCTTACGGCCATGGTCATTTCCGTACTATCAGCCCCTCGCCCGCTTCAACTGGCGCAAACCGGTATAATATTCAAGCCGGGAACCCGCGTGACATGCGGTCGCGGCCACGAGATCAGGTGAAGTCCCCGGCAGTCTCGCCAATTATGATGGCGATTTGCTTGCAGTCGCTGACATCAAATGTAAGCGGAATGCGCATGTCGCAGGTGGTCGCCAGTGCCTTTAGCGTTTGCGGCAGATGTGGTGGGTCGCCGAGATACTGCCAACTATCGTAGCGGCTGGTAAACCCAACCGGCTCGTCCGCTCCGAACCACTTCAACTCGACGCCCCGCTCACCACAGGCTTTGATGAACTGTGGAATGGCGCCAGGATCAATTCCGTCAGCGTGAAACTGGATCGACGAACCGACAAAAGCCTCGTGTTGCTGACGTTCAACCACCTTCAATCCGGGCGCTGAGCGTAGACCGTCTTCAATAATTTTGTAGCGCTCGTTCCAGCGCACGACATTGTCCTCAAGCCCCGCCAACTGGCCACGCACGATCGCTGCTCGAAGATTGTCCATTCGCGCAGAACAGTTGGGAACATCCAGGCGAATTCGCTGGAATACCGCCTCATCGGGAATGGCGCCATGACCGGCGTAGTTCATATAAGAGCCGGATGCGATGACGGCACGCGCCGCCAGTTCCTCATCATCAGTCGTTAAAAGACCGCCCTCACCCGAGTTGATGTGTTTGTAGGTTTGGGTGGAAAAACAGGCCACTTTACCGAAATTTCCAGAGCGTGTGCCGTTCCACTTCGCCCCCATCGTGTGCGCGCAATCCTCGATCATCGTAATGCCGAATTCATCGCAAACCGCGACCACCGCACCCATGTCGGCGATGTGACCCCGCATATGGGACAGCATCAGGAACCGCGCCCCGGATTGTTCGGCCTTGAAGCGCAAATCATCAATGTCGGTGTGCCACGCACTATCAATTTCGACCAATATCGGAACAGCACCGACTGCGAACATCGCGCCGGGAACGGGCGCAAGCGTGTATGCGTTGGCGAGAACCTGGTCTCCGGGCTTTACGCCGGCGGCTCGAAGCGCAATCTGCAGTGCCTGTCCACCCGAAGCAGTTGCCACGCAGTAGCGGGCGCCCTGCCAGTCAGCATATTCGCACTCCAGCAGTGCCGTTTCACCCTCCTCACCGGAAACGGTATTGTAACGGTGCAACCGGCCGGAGCGGAGCAATTCGCCAACGCGGTCAATGGTTGCCTCGTCGATCGGCTCCTGCTGGGTGAAAGGTTTTTCAAAGCGCTCAGACATTCATCATCCTATCCACCCATGATCCGGCGACGGCGGTCTTTCATTTTCTCGTCGGATTCTGCGGTACCATCATGAAAAGAGCCGAAATACTTGTCCCACGGGATTTCAAGTGAACCGTAGTTGCACTCGAAATATCGATGATGCATCTGGTGGTGGTATGTACCCAGCTTGAGCCGGTTTTTGTCTCCCACAACAACGCCCTCAAAGCCAGTATGCGTGGTCGCAGCAGTAAGCGTCAGATATTGCATGTGGTAGAGGATATGTACCGGATGGGCGGCAACGACCCAGTGAACGAGAACCGACCCAAGAAAGATCACATGCTCTACCGGATGCATGGATAGTCCTGACCAGGGTCCGACATTGATATTGCGGTGATGCAGCGCGTGCACATGCTTGTAGAGTATCGGCACGTGCAACAACCGGTGGATCCAATAGAAATAGAAACTTTCCCAGACCGGAATCAGCAGGAATAGGATGACGAACCAGACCGGATTGGCTGCCCAGGTCAAAACAGGCGCATAGCCGTTCGCCATCGCCCAAAACATCAGCGCTTCATAAGCGGTCCAGACAAAGACGCCGCTGCCGAGCGTCCAAAACATGTTGTCGCGGATTTGACCACCGAGCGTAAACTGACGGCCATCCTTCATCAGCGCACGCGGGTCGAACTTCAATCTCTTTCCCTGTGCCGACCACGTGTAAAAATAAAGATGCAGCGAACCGGCTACCGCAATCATCAATACGAGATTGCGGATGTAAATCTCCGCGATCCATCCAATTGCGAGCGTTCTTGTTTCCTCGAGCGGAGGCTGGAACCAGTAAAATGATACAAAGGCAACGCCGACCAGAATGAGCCGTTCGGAAATCAAAAACCAGGCACTCCATACCCATCTTGCCATTTCCAGCGGCTTGGGCGGCCAACTGAAGAATGGAGACACTCGAAGCGGAACTTCCGGGCTGTAGTTCCAGCCTTTTAAAGGGGTTTGCGGCATTGCGTTAATCCGAAGGACCAATACCTGCCACCATTAGTGCATGCTTGCCGCTGTTTGAACCTTTTTGTATCGACAATGATGCAGTGTCGCTCTAAGTCAGCGGCGTCATGCCCATCCGCCTGAAAAAACTCATCGGAACCGTACTGCTTGTCTTGCTGGTGGTTATCTACGCGCTTGTGGCAACGACGATCGCCTCCGCCAAACTGGGAGAATCCGGACCGATGGTGCATCTGGCCTATTTCTTTTTTACCGGGCTGTTGTGGGTGTTGCCGGCAATGGTGATCATCCGCTGGATGGCGGGACCAAAACCTAAACAGTAACCAGGCGGCGCCCACTATTGGCCATTGGCGTTGTCAGGCCCGAAAGCATTGTCTTTATGTGGCTGACACGCTGGTAACGACCGTTCATCGAGATGCGCGGCAAAGCATGCAGATGATCGCGATGGCCGCTCTGCAACACGCCATGTCTTGTAGTCACAGCAGTTACGAAGCCCGCTTGTTCTGCCATAGCCACCTCTCTGGGGCCTACCGCGTCGGCGTATCCGTAAGGAAAGGCCATATGTCTCGGCTTTTCGCCCAGTTTCTCAGCTAAAACTCGCCAGGCGCTTTCGATTTCCTCATAGGCAACACAATCTTCCAACCGCTTCAGATTGTAATGATGCACAGTATGGGCGCCAATTTCTGCCAATGGATGGGCGGCGATCTCGGCAATCTCCTCCCATGTCATCAGCAATTGTCGCCCAACCTCTGTCATGTCCACGCCTGCGGTTTGTGCAAGACTGGATAAAACTTCCAACTGCGATTGCTCGGGCACTTCCTCGGTCAGGAATTCCGTCATTACGCAATTGGCGTAGACTTTCTGGGAAATTGTCCGGCAATCCAATGACAGCGAACCTCGGGTTGTCGGCAAACAGACTTCGTCGCTCTTGGTAACAATATCTTCGACGATCTCCCACCACAGGACCGTATCGCCATCAGTCAACCCTGGCGCAACATGGACGATAAATGGGGCTTCATGTTTTTCAAAGACGGGTAGCGCTTCCACGAGATTGTCGCGGTAGGCGTCGTCCAGCGTGATTGTGGCAAATCGTTCGGATGTGTTGTCAGATCTCAATCGGTCCGTGAGCTCATCCATCGTTACGAAACGGTAGCCAAGGCGCTTCATTTCGGCGAGCGTGCGATCGAGAAATGCCGGTGTTACGGTCAAATGCTTGTTCGCGCCCAGCGGCTTCTGCCGAGCGCTGGTGACCCGGTGAAGCATCAACGAAACGCCAGCTCCGCCGAGAAACGGGCTTGAAATCATCGGCAGTCCGGTGAACCGCGCTGCATTCAACGCCAGTTTTCTGAACGCTTCACCTCTGTCGATCATTCATTCACCTTTTTCAGATAGTCTCGACCTAGGCGGAACACAGCCGGCGAAAATCCGATCCAGCTTAGATCACAAGGATTTAGACATGGTTGACGCGACAGGTATTATTTTGCGGAAATCTAATTTAGTGGAAAATCTGAGCCTGATGGTGGTTTCGGGAGCTGAAGCCGCCAGATATCACGCGTCCGTCTGTGAGGGCCTTTGTCCGGCCCCCTCCCAGCACCCGGTCTGGGTGGCAAACTGGATCGCGCATTCGCGAACCGATGCATTTGTGGCTGTCGTCTGCGACCACCGTGGCGAACCGGTTTTGTCATTGCCCTTGCAAACTGCTGTTTCGGGAGGTGTGAAAGTCGCGAGCTATCAGTCAGGAAGCCACGCGAATGGCAATTTCCCGGCGATTCGGCCGGGCAACCCGACAATCTCCGAGGCAGTTCTGGCTGATCTGATTGGGGAAATAGCCAAAGCGCGGCCAGACATCGACCTTCTTTTGCTCCAGCGTCAGGCAAGCACGAGCAACGAGGTAGAAAATCCTTTCCTCGTCTTTCCGCATTCCGACAGTCCGAATCCGGCGTTGGCAGTGTCGCTCGACGGCGGATTTGACGCTGTGCTTGAGCGGTCAAGCGGCAAGCGAAAACGCAAGAAACACCGTTCGCAGCTCCGGAAGTTCCAGTCGCTTGGCGACTGGCGGCGATATCGGGCCGAAACGCGCTCGTCAGTCGAGGAGATGCTCAATGCGTTTTTCGTGATGAAAGCCGAGCGGTTCCGGCAGATGGGCATTGAAAACAAATTTGCCGATGCGGGTGTTCAACGATTTTTCCACCAGCTCTTTGCCGAGACATGCAGCATGGCAAATCCACCCTTTGTTTTGCACGGTCTCGAGGTGGCGGGAAAACTGCGTGCGGTTACCGGATCAAGCATCTGTACTGGACGGATTGTGTGTGAGTTTTCTTCCTTTGCTGACGATGATGCGGCGCCTGCAAGTCCCGGAGATTTCCTGTTTTACGAGAATATCCGCGAGGCCTGCCAAATGGGTATGTTGATCTACGATTTCAGCGTCGGTGATGAACCCTATAAACGGCTTTGGTGTGACCGGGTAGAAGTCCAGTTTGACTGCCGCATTCCACTGACAGCCAAAGGCAGGCTGGCTGCTCTGGCGCATCGCACGGCTGCCGAGGCAAAGCGCGCGATCAAATCCAATTCCAATCTGTGGCAAACGGCAAAGAAAATCCGCCGAACCGTGTCCGGCGGATAAATACCTTTGTTGCTGCTGAACCGGTCAGGCAGCTGATCGGTCGCCCTCTGGTGGCGAAGGCGCATGACTGGCCAGCGACACCATCATCAGATTGTCATATCCGCCAGCCCGCAGTTCTGCAGCTGAATCTGCCACCGCAATGTCGGCGGGTTCGATCACACTGATCAAAACCTCAGAGCCCGGCGCCACAAGTCTGCGCACTCCTTGTGCATCGGCTGGGCCGCATTCGACGACGACGATATCATAGGCCGTCGTCAGCGAGTTCATGATGATCGGCAGGCGTTCCACCGAGCGCATTGCCTTCGAGGCATTGGCAGTTCCGGCAGGAATGACATCACACTCGGAATAGTGATCAGAGTGAATGACGTGGGTGAATTGTGCCTGCGAAGCCAAAAGGTCGGTTATGCCGGGCAATACAGCACCGTTGAGCATCGGACGGGAGGCCGCACCATTGGCAGTCAGATCAAGAAGCAGGACCCTGAGGCCTGAATCGGCAATCTCTCGCGCTAGAAGCACTGCAGTTGCTGCGGCCTCATCGCCTTCTGGAGAGACCACAATTGCCCTTGTCGCGCCCTCAGTGATAAGCCGGTCGGCGACTTCGCCAATCGAAGCATTGTCGACGCGATCCGGGCCATCATTGGCAGCCACCGGTATCGGAATTTCCGTACCGCCGGTTTCGACATTTCCATGATCAGGCATACCGTATGCCTCGGTCATCACCACCGGCGCCACCGGTACAAAACCCGCCTGGCGCTGGCTCATGGCGCGGCCGGAGAACAACTCGCGCATCAACGTTGCCAAAATCATGATGAGGATCGTGCCGGCGAATGCCGAAATCGCGATCGGCATAAATTTCGGGAAATATGGTTCCGCCGGAACAGTGGCTTCCTGGAAAACCCGCGCATCGGCCGGCAGATAGTTGCGGTCGCGCCGTGAGGCGGCTTCCCTGTAGCGCGTCAGATAGGATTCCAGCAACTCACGCTGCGCGGCGGCTTCCCTTTCAAGCGCCCGCAGTTCAACCTGCTCTTCGCCGGCGCGGGCCGATTCGGCCTTCAGCTTGTTGAGATCGGCTATCAATTCGGTTTCGCGGATACGGGTTGTTTCGGCTTCCGTTCGCAAGCTTTTCATCAGCTTGCGCGCTTCGGAGGTAATCTGGCGATCAAGGTCGACCAACTGCGATTTCAACGCCTTGATACGCGGATGATTGCCCAACAGCGTTGTCGACAAGTCGGCGATGTCGGCCTTCAATTCAACCTGCCGCTCACGCAGGCGCTGGATCAGCGGCGATTCAAGCACGTCCGGAAGGCTGTCCAGCGACGCGCCATTGTCCAGCGCACGACCGACGGCGATCGCCTTGGCCTGGGCTGATGATCTTGAAGCGCGTACGCGTGACAATTCGGTCGACAATTCCGAGAGCTGCTGTGTCGCCAAAGGCGCATCATCCTGTCCAATCAGAATGTCGGATTCAGCCCTGAACGAAGCCACCTTGGCCTCCGCCTGGCGCACCCTCGCCCTGAGGTCCTTGATCTCAAGCTCAAGCCACTCGGTTGCGTCCGAATTGGATTGAAGCTTGGCGTCGCGCTGCAACGTGACATAGGCTTCAGCGATTGCACTTGGAACCGCCGCCGCCAATTCGCGGTCTTCGGAAGAAAATTCGACAACAATCACACGCGAATCTTCAACATGATGGACCGTCAGCTTTTCACGAAACTTTTTCAGCACACGCTCTTCAGCCGGAATTTGTCTGGGATCTGCCTTGAGGCCGACCAGAACAAGCGTGCGGCCAATTGCCGACATGTTCACCGTCTCGTCGAATTCCGCCCGGCTGGCGAGATTGAGTTTTGTTGCGACCTGTTTCAGCAAGTCAGCCGAAGAGATCAACTCGACCTGACTTGCCACCCCTACTTGATCCAGAATCGGCTGATCATCATCCGATGCACCGTCCGGACGGGTATAGATGGATTCCCGTGTCTCGATCAGAATCCGCGTCTCTGCTTGGTATTTTGGTGGAATAAGCCACGCTATCCCAATCGCCAGCGCCGTGACCACCAGCGCGGTGACCAGGATGCGGATCCAGTTTTTGACAATGCTTGAGAACAAAGTGCCAAGATCGACATCAATGTCCGGATCGACGGTGTGGACGCCCGACATGAAACAAAACTCCAATACCTACGGAACGCCACGGTAAAGGAGCATGGTAACTGTCGCGTTAAAGTGCTGGTAACGGCCTGTTTGGAATGATTGAGAAAGTCTTAAGCAATCCGGCCGGAGATCGGCTGGAAAGCATTTCCCGCCGCATTTTGCGCAATCGTTTTACCGGACATTAACCCTAACAAGACGATAACAGATGGCAATTGCTTGCCGGCCGTTGTGTGGCCAAATGTAAAGAGGCGCGTACGGGAAATGAGAAAAACGCTAAGCCTGATTGCCGCGGCATTGATGATCACCGGCTGCTCAAGCTATCGCCCCACCCCGGCGGCCTTTCACGAGGCGATCACAAAACCATATGTGCTGGGCGCCGGCGACCGTGTGCGTGTTACAGTCTTCGAGCAGGAAGGCCTGAGCAACAGCTACAACATCGATCAATCCGGTTATCTGGCCTTTCCGCTCATCGGCCCTGTTGGCGCCCGCGGCCGTACCGCCCATCAGATTGAGCAGGCAATCGCCGTCAAACTACAGGATGGATATGTCCGTGAGCCCGATGTCTCGGTGGAAATCGACCGTTACCGGCCGATTTTTGTCATGGGCGAGGTCGGCGCATCCGGCCAGTATTCCTACGTTCCCGGCATGACGGTGCAAAAAGCAATCGCCATCGCAGGCGGTTTTTCCGCCAGAGCCAATCAAAACAATGTTGACGTCACACGGGATATCAACGGTCAGGTCGTTACAGGGCGTGTTGTAACCTCTGATCCATTGCTGCCGGGTGATACAGTCTATGTGCGTGAGCGCCTGTTCTGAGCGGTTTGGGGCTGTCTGGGGGGATGATCGTTCGAAGTGACCACAGGACTGCGAATAGTTCATTGTTTCAGATCACCGGTGGGCGGAATTTTTCGGCACGTGCGCGACTTGGTGTCTGCGCAGAAGAAGAGCGGGCACGCAATTGGCATTGTCTGCGATTCAGCCACCGGCGGCACATTCGAAGACGACATGTTCCGATCACTGCAGCCGGAACTTTCACTTGGCATCACAAGAATTCCCATGCAGCGGCATGTCGGACCAGGCGACATTGCTGCGGCATGGCGGACCTTCAGGGTCATCAGGAGATTGAAGCCGGATATCATCCACGGTCACGGCGCCAAAGGCGGCGCCTATGCTCGTGCATTCGGCTCACTGTTGCGGGTATCAGGGTCTCGCGTTGCCCGCCTTTATTCACCGCATGGCGGAAGTTTGCATTATGATGAAAACACACTGACCGGCAAAGCCATCTTTGCGATTGAACGTACCATGGAGCGGCAGGCGGACCATCTCCTGTTCGTCTCCGAATTTGAGCGGCAAACCTACCGGCGCAAGGTGGGAGAACCACGGGTTCCAAACCGCGTCGTCTACAATGGTCTTCGCGATGCGGAATTTGAGCCCGTCAAACCTAAGCGTGGCTCTGCCGATTTTCTCTTCATCGGCATGATGCGGGACCTCAAAGGTCCTGACATATTCATTGACGCCCTGTCCCTGGCAAGCCGCCAGTCCGATCTCGATCTCAGCGCTGCAATGGTCGGTGATGGCGACGACCTTCCCAAATACAGGGCGCAGGTGGAGCGTCTGGGCATTTCACAGAAAATCACTTTCCATCCGCCAATGGCGGCTCGAGAGGCATTTACCCTGGCCAAGACCATCGTGGTGCCGTCGCGCGCAGAAGCCATGCCCTATATCGTGCTGGAAGCACTTGGCGCCGGCATGTCGATGATAGCGACGGATGTCGGCGGCATTCCCGAGATATTTGGTAAAAAACGCGATTATCTGTGCCAGCCGGAAGCTGCGGCAATCGCCGAAGCCATGGTTGCGGCCCACACCAATCCGAAGGGGTTTCGTGAGCGAATGCCAGCAATGTCCGAACTGAAATCTAATTTCTCGGTGAACGCGATGGCTGCCGCCATCGAACAGGCCTATCGAGAGGCGACCGGGTAAGGCAAGTTCAGCCGTTAGCCTAACGCATCAAATCCTTGGGTGACCAGGGTTTTGCCGCAATCGCGCTGGTTCGCTCTGCGATGTCGTGCGGTAATTTGAACAACACCAGGTCATTGGTGGTTGCTGCAATTTCGGGACCGAACTGAGGGGTTTGCTTCTTGCCCTCAAGAAGCTGATGCACGTCAAGCGACATCTTGGCATAAAGTTCACGCTGAGTGACATAGCCATCACCGTTCAGGTCGGCACCGCCCTCGATGCCCTCTGAAAACGCGATGCTCATCGCCGCGTGCTGACGCCCCTGGTACGGAATTTCGTACGCAACCTCATCCTCGGCGCTTGCACCCAGAAACGATACGTTGGCGAATTCACGATCCAGCAAACCACCGCCGTGACATCCATCGATCAGCACGATCACGTTGACGTTCTTAGCGGCAGCAAGTTCCATCCAGTCCGTCAGCTTGTCATCGGAAATGATGTTCGGAGAATCCAAATCAAGCGTTTCGTAATGCGCGGCATCCCAAGGCGCATCAGCCAACATCAACAATTCGTCTTTTCCATCTTCCTCGGATCCAGCGTTCGGACCTCTGAATTGATAGCTTGAGCCAGCATAGGAGAACACAATGGTGTCTCCTGAAGATGCACGTTCAACCAAACTACGCCACGCATAGTCGATAAAAGCCCGGCGAGCATCTCTGTCGAAAATGCGTACAACCTCTTTCGCTCCAAGCGCTTCAAGCGCTCTGCTGACACGCTCCGCATCGTTGACCGCACCTTGGAGACGGGCCACCCGATCATATTCGTCAATCCCGATCGTCAGACCGTAAAGCGAAGGTTCCGGCGCTTTGAAATAGAACTGGCCAATGACCTGATCGTAGTAAGCGGGTGCCTGATCATGCGCGACTTTCGCAGCAAGTTCCCGCACCTCTACTTGCGTGCGCTTGGCAATCTCGACGATCGGCAAGCCGGGGGTCTGCAAAATCGGGAAAAACTTACGCGAGAAAACTGAATTGGGATTTGGATCACCGACTTCCAGACTGTCCAGCGCAGTCTGACCGGTTCCAGCCGAATAGATCACGAAAGCGCCTTCGGTCGGCAGCATACGCGTCAAACCGCCAAGTGCTGTCGCACCGCGCATATTATCGCGGCGAAACGGATCTTCACGGCAGGCGTCGAGCACGAAGAAAGCCAGGCGGGCACCCTTCGCCTTGACTTCGGCAACGATCTCACTGGCATCAAACGCCTTGCGTTTCAAACGATTGCGTTCGAGGTCGCCAAGTTTGGGAATATCCACGGGTAACAAATAGTTTGTATCACCATCCGCCACACCGTGACCGGCGAAGAAAAAGAAAGCGACATCACCGGGTTTCAATGCTTCGTAAAACGCATGAAGCGCATCATCGAATTGATCTACCTCCACGTCGAATAGCGTCGTGACATCGAAGCCGAGGTCGTAAAGCACGGTGGTCAACGATTCTGCGTCACCCTTGGCTTTGACCAAATCGCTGAGATGTTCATATTTGTTGTTGCCAATGACCAGCGCCAGCCGCCGTCCCGAACCCCCGAAACCGCCTGTGCCCAGTGACGGAGAACTGCGCAAACTTTCGACCAAATCGACCATTTCCTGTGGCGGTTTGGGCGGGTTCTTTTTAGGAGGAGAAACTTCTAGCGCGGGAACTTGAACCTCAGGTGCTTCAGTGATTGTGTCGGCCCCTTGTTCCGCCGGAACAAGTTTGAGACCTGCAGAAGCAGCGCCAACGCCAACAAGAAGCGCGGCTAGAATTGCCAATGATCGCAATATCAACATGGCCCGATCTCCACCCGTAGATTTTATCGCACTCGCAGGTGACCACAAGATGGCGGTCAGTCACGATCCCGGAAGCGATTGGTAATCGGATACCGCCTGTCGCGGCCGAAGTTCTTGCGAGTGATCTTTACGCCAGGCGCAGACTGACGGCGTTTGTACTCTGCGATGTAGAGCAAATGCTCAATCCGGTGCACCAGTTCGCGATCATGTCCCCTTGCCACGATCTCATCAGTACCCATTTCGTGCTCAACGAGGCACTCCAGAATATCATCCAGTACGGGATATGGCGGCAGTGAATCCTGGTCTGTCTGATCCGGGCGCAACTCGGCCGAAGGCGCTTTGTCGATAATGTTTTGCGGGATGACCTCACCCGACGGACCCAATGCGCCCGGCGGCACGTTGGCGTTGCGCCAGCTTGCAAGCGAATAGACCTGCATCTTGTACAAGTCCTTGATCGGGTTGAACCCGCCGTTCATGTCGCCATAAAGCGTTGCATATCCGACCGACATCTCACTTTTGTTGCCGGTAGTCACCACCATCGAGCCGAATTTGTTGGAAATCGCCATCAGGATTGTGCCACGCGCTCGCGACTGCAGATTTTCTTCGGTCACGCCTTCATTTGTGCCTTCAAACAGCTTGCCCAGCGCGCTGGCAAAGCCTTCAACGGGTTCGTGGATCGGCACAATGTCGTAGCGGCATCCAAGCGCCTTGGCGCAGGCTTCTGCATCGGAGAATGATTCCTCAGAAGTGTATTCGTAGGGCAGCATGATGGTCCGCAACCGCTCCTCCCCGAGCGCATCGACCGCAAGCGCCGCGCAAATGGCAGAGTCGATACCGCCAGACAGGCCAAGCACGACATTTTTAAACCCGTTCTTGTTCACATAGTCGCGCAAACCCAGCATGCAGGCGCGGTAGTCAGCCTCTTCGTTCTCGGGGATCGCTGATGCCGGGCCGTTGTCGCAGTGCCATCCGCCATCCTCGTTGCGGCGCCACGTGCTCACCGAAACGGCTTCCTCAAACTGGCTCATCTGAAAGGCAAGCGTCTTGTCGGCGTTGAACGCAAACGATGCCCCGTCAAACACCAACTCGTCCTGCCCGCCCAACTGGTTGGCATAGATGGCCGGCAGCTCGCTTTCGATCACCTGTTTCAGAACCACCTGATGACGGATATCGACCTTGCCGCGGTAATAGGGCGATCCATTGGGAACAAGCAGGATTTCAGCGCCGCTTTCTGCAAGCGTTTCGCAAACCCCGAAATCACCCCAGATATCCTCGCAAATGGGTATGCCAAACCGGACGTTGCGAAAATTGGCCGGCCCGGGCATTGGTCCGGGCTGGAATACGCGCTTCTCATCAAATTCGCCGTAGTTTGGCAGATCAACCTTATAGCGCTCCGCCTGAACCTTGCCCTTGTCCAGCAATGCGATGGCATTGTGCAGACCGGTATCCCGCCGCAGCGGTGTTCCGATAATTACCGCCGGACCGTTATCGGCGGTGTCGGCGGCGAGTTCGCTGACGGCCTTTTCGCATGCCTCTACAAAAGCAGGCTTCAAGACCAGATCTTCAGGCGGATAACCCGCAATGAAGAGTTCGGTGAACAGGACAATATCGGCGCCGTGACGGGCCGCGTCCGCACGCGCCTCCCGAGCTAGCGCAAGGTTGCCTGCGATGTCGCCGACCGTGGGGTTCAACTGCGCCGTAGCGATGCGCAAAATATCAGGAGATTCACTCATATGTACGATCTACCGCGGCATGACAAAAGCGGCAATGGCACAACCGCGCGTGGGGCAATTGCAACCAATTCCGTTAACCTTCTCAAGTTATTATCTCAATTGGGGCTGGATTCGATCATGGCGGGTCCAAATTGGGGCTTATCCGATGAGACCAGACGGAATTCCATCTGACAAACAGGGCGACTTTGTCGACTTGGCCCGCAGGCGGGCCTTGTTGGTGTTCAGTGTTCTGGGTGGCGGTGTCGGGTTTCTGGCCAGCTTGTACAGTTTTTACGCCGGAGAATTCATAACAACAGCAGACCATGCGCTGAGCATGCTCGGTCCGCTGATCCTGCTTTTCGCCGTGATCCCTATACGGGCTGGTTATCCGACCGATCGCGTCGCGATTTTTTTCCTCGCCTATGGCTACGTCCTGATTTTCGCAAACGCGCTCAATCTCGGTGCCATGATCTCCCACGCATCATTCTTTCTGGTCGCCTGGGCGGCAATTCTAACCATGATGTTCGGTTATCGCGGGGCACTGTGCGCATTTGTCCTGTCTGCCCTTCAGTACGGCTTTCTGATTGCAATCCATGACGATGTCCGTCCGCTGCCTTCTTTCAAGGTTGAAGAACTGAACATTTGGCTTGCTGTCGGTCTTGCCTTCGCGATGTTGCTGATCTGCACGTGCGCTGCAGTCTTTCATCGTGAGATGACCAGAGCCAGTGGCCAACTGGTAGATGCTCGGGCAGCCGCTGAATCCGCCGATCGCGCCAAATCGGAATTCCTTGCCAATATGAGCCATGAAATTCGCACCCCGATGAATGGCGTCATGGGCATGGCTGAATTGCTGGGCAAGACAGAACTTGATCCGCGCCAGAAGATGTTTTCCGACGTCATTTTGAAGTCGGGCAATGCACTCTTGACGATTATCAACGATATTCTCGATTTCTCGAAAATCGAAGCCGGACAGATGCGGCTCGATGTAGAGCCGTTTGACGTCGCCGCCACATTTGAAGATGTGGCAATTCTGTTCGCGCCGCGGGTCGCCGAAAAGGACCTTGAACTGATTATTCGGGTGAATCCCGACCTTCCGGCAATGCTGCTCGGCGACGCGGCAAGACTGCGCCAGATTGTCAACAACCTGGTTGGCAATGCTGTGAAATTCACCGAACGGGGCCAGATACTTATCGATATCGATGGTGAGGTCGTTGAAGCTGGTCAGTCAGAATCCTTCAAACTTAAAATCAGCGTGTCCGATACCGGAATAGGCATTGCGTCCGACAAGCAGGCATTTCTGTTCCAGAAATTCTCTCAAGTCGATTCGTCAGCGACACGCAAGCACGAAGGCACCGGACTGGGTCTCGCCATCTCTGCCGCATTGGTCGAACTGATGGGCGGTGAAATCAGCGTTGTCAGCGAACTTGGAGAAGGCTCCACCTTTGCCTTTGAAATCAATCTCGATACCGCCGGAAATATCTCCGGCACCGTTGTCGATGAAGTCACTCTCAGGGAAGCAAAAGTTCTGGTTGTCGATGACAATGAGACCAACCGGGCAATTCTGTCGGAACAAATGCACAGCTGGGGCTATGAAAGTGTTGCCGTTGGTAGCGGGCAGGAAGCCCTCACATTTCTCAAAGTCGCGCATGAGCGGGGGCTTGTGGTCGACTGTGTCATTCTCGACTATCAGATGCCGAATATGTCCGGAATCGACGTCACCCGCGCAATGAAGGGCGATCAAGCCACCGCCCACATCCCGGTCATACTGCTGACATCAGTGGACAACATAGCCAGCAATTCGGAACTTGCAGAAAAAGGCATCTCCGCCACGCTGACAAAACCCGCACGTTCATCGATGCTTCGCCAAACGTTGAGCAATGTGATTGCCGGAAATCGATGGGGTGGGGAAACTGCCGGCGAATTCCGTCAGAGCGCCTGACGCCTGCCACTAATCGCTTCCGCCGCCCATTCGCTCTTTCAACGCTTCGGCATCGTGGTTCTGACCCGCAGACATGGCCAAAATTCTGGAGAGGTGAACATAGGGCAGGTCCGTTTCTTCGGCCCATGCATTCATCTGCGCCTGAACCTTGGCCAGATCGCGTTTCGAAGTCACCTTGTCGGCGACCTCCAACCCGCTTTCCTGCATTGCCTTGACCGCATCACCTGAAAGGATGAATGCATCCCAACCGACCCAACGCAGAAAATACTGTCCGGTCGCGCCGCCAAGCCGGCTGCCGTGTTTTCCAAGATATGCCAGAAGACCGATTTGATCGTCAGCCGGCCAATCGGCCAAGAACTTGCCGAATGAGCCGTGCTCCTGCGATACACGGTCTACGAATTCTGCATTGTCGCGCACCGACTTTATCTTTGCGGCGTTGCGAACGATGCGCGTATCGGAAGCCCGTTCGTGCCAGAAATCATCGGGCTGAAATAACAGGGCCTTGGGCTCAAATTCCAAAAATGCCTCTTCAAAGCCCGGCCATTTCTGGCGGATGACAGACCAGACAAATCCTGCCGAAAACACCCGCTCCGCCATCGTCGACAGGAACCGGTTATCCGGCACGCTGCCTAGTGCGGAATTGTCCGGCGTCTCGCCGAGCAGGCTTTGCAAGATTTGCTCTCCGCCTTTACGATCAGCCGCGCGTTTGCGGATTTTGGCGAAACTGTCCATGGCCATTCTTTCCGGTTTTGTCTCGTCCATGACCGTAATGCAGAAATCGTTGCGAATGAACCGTCAGCACACACCTTCCTGACACTTGTTTGTCAGCGTCGCGGCTCCTACCATCCTGGGTAAATAACGAGGACAGTCGATTGAAAATTGTTTTTCTCGGAGCAGGTTCCATCGGCTGTTTCATTGGCGGTTGCTGGCAGGCAGCAGGAATGGACGTCGTCTTGATTGGACGCTCCGCAATCGCCGGCGAAATCGCCAAGAACGGGTTGAAACTGAGTGACCATACCGGATGGTCCGCTGCGCTGCCCTCCAGCCAAGTCACCACCACCAGCGATCCCGCAGTGATGTCAAAGGCCGATCTGGTGGTGGCCGCCGTGAAATCGACGGCTACACAAGAGGCTGGTGCATTGATTGCCAGGCACGCGCCGGACAAGGCGGCTGTATTGAGCCTGCAAAACGGCATCTCCAACGTCGAGCTATTGCGGCAAGCCTTGCCGGGGCACAATGTCCTGGCCGGCATGGTCGGCTACAACGTCGTACGCCTTGGTGAAGGGCGTTGGCACAGGGCGACATCCGGACAGATCATTTGCCAAAGAGCTTCTGAAACGAGCCGAATTGCCGAACAGACTGACAGTTCTGCTTCCAAAGTCCGTCTTGCAGACGATATGGTAGCAATCGCCTGGGGCAAATTGTTGCTTAACCTGAACAACGCCATCAATGCGCTATCGGGCCTGAAGCTGATCGACCAGTTGTCAAATCGCGAATACCGCCGGGTGTTGTCGGCGAGCATGCGTGAAGCGCTGCACGTGTTGGATTCAGCCCTCATCGAGCCGGCGAAAATCACACCTTTGCCACCACGATTTCTGCCCCGTTTTATCGATACCCCTGACTGGTTCTTCAGATCGGTCGGCCTGCGGCTTCAGAAGGTTGATCCGCAGGCACGCAGCTCGATGGCCGATGATCTTGCGGCAGACAAAGCAACCGAAATTGATTACCTCAATGGCGAAATAGTCAAATTGGCGGAAAGAACGGGCCAAAAAGCGCCAGTCAACGAGAAAATCGTTGAACTGGTTCATCTGGCTGAAAGCGGCGGACGAACAAATTGGAGCGGCAACGAACTTGTTGCAGTGCTTGGGCTCTAGAATACTTCGCTGCCCGCCATCAAACTGGCCTCGCCCCGATCGAGAATCATGGGGATGATCAGGTCTTCCTCATCAGCCAGATGACGGGCCAGCAAAGCCACTAGCTGCTCGTTTGCATCGGCATACGCATCCGCCGCAAATCGTGCATTCTCCTTGCCTTTGCTCAGGCTTTCAAAGAAGGCATTGGCCGTCATGGCGTTCCGCTCAAGCGCTTCATGGATTACGTGGTGATCGCTGTCGAGCAGGTCAAATCCACGCCCAAGCTTCGGTTCGACCCCCTTGAACAGGGGAAAGTAGTAGTGATCCTCTATTTGGTGATGATCGTTCAGCTGCCCGAGAAAGAAATTTATTCGTGGCGCCAGCCAGGCTGACAGACTGCCGGGATCATCGGGCTTTTCGCGCCATTCATCGATTCCCCGCTGCAGCATGGATCCAACTTCACGAAACATGTCATGACGGCGCAACCAGAAACGGGACATGTCGCCAAGGTTTTGGTGGTCTTGCCAGATGTCGCGCGGATAACGTTGATATATCCAGATCAGATCTGCCGGAAGCCCCCGCCGTTGATCAAGCATTTCGCCAGGTTGCGGCGTTTGGCGTTCACTTTCCATCGCTGATCAGCTCGTCCATCGGGAAATGGCCTCAATGATTGCAAACAGCCATACCAACAATCCAATCGAGCCGGCGAGAAGAACCGCCAGCGACCCGCAGTCCTTGGCTATCCTGATATCTTCCGAGAACTCGCGCGAAACAGCATTGCAGGCCGCTTCTATGCCAGTATTCAATACCTCGACGACCACAACCATCACCACCATGCCGGTCAACACCAGCCACATTGTCCAGCTTTCAGCGATGAACCACGCCGCCGGCAGGGCCAGAGCGAGCACGATCATCTCTTGTTTGAACGCGGTCTCACTTCTGATCAGGTGGGCCCAGGCCCTGCCCGAATTCCGGAATGCGTTGAGAATACGCTCCATTGCCACCGCTCCTGCCGATCAACTGAAACGCAATATGCTGGTGAATTACCAAGGAAGCGTAACCGCGATCAGGCCGCGCGATCGAACCTGTAACAGTCGAACGCAAAGAAACCGAAGCTGAGCGAGTCATGCACACGGGTCGCAGAAGCCCCCTCACCCGCAGCGCCGAGAGCAAAGAACAAAGGCATCAGGTGTTCATCGGTTGGGTGGTTATATTCAGGATATGGCGCTTGTTTCGTCCAGTCGAGCAGGCATTCCGTTCTGCCTGCTTCCAAATTGTCCTTCATCCAACCGGTGAACGATATGACTTTATCTACCTCGCGCGGATCCGGCGTCGCACCATCCCGCATGACGGAAAAGGCCACCCGCAAATTGTGGGTAATGTGGCCCGAGCCGACAATCAGAATATTTTCCTTTCCCAGGGAGGCCAGCGTTTTGCCGAGCTTGTGGTGATATTCGGCATCGCCCCTTGGATCGACCGATACCTGAACGATCGGAATATCAGCATCCGGAAACGCAAGCTTCATGGAGGTCCAGGTCCCGTGGTCGTAGCCGCGCTTGCCATCCAGTCTGGCCGGCAGTCCGGCATCGTCAAGCATTTGCTTTATCCGGCCTGCAAGTTCAGGCGCGCCCGGCGCCGGATAGACCATTTCGTAAAGCTCGGGCGCAAACCCGCCGAAGTCGTAGATCATTTCCGGCGACGGGTCTGAAACGACAACGGGTCCATCGGTCTCGAAATGCGCTGAGGCAATCACGATTGCGGATGGTTTGTCCGGCAGGGTTGAAGCCAGATTGAGCAGGTGGGTCCGTGCCGGTGTATCGTCGGTAACGATATTCGGTCCGCCGTGTGAAATGAAAATTGTCGGTTGTGTCGCCATGATGTGTCTCCGTGACGACTATATAGACATGTCGCGAGCCATGGTCAGCGCCAAAACGTCGACTGACTGTTCAGCAATTTCGAACGAGTGCTGTCAAATTGTCAGGCAGATGACGACCCGGGATATTGCGGCAACCCGTCCTTGATTTCGTAATAATCACCCTTGTCGGCAACAAAGATATGGCTGACCAGCTTGAGGTCCGACGGCTGGTCAAAACTCCCCGCAAGGATGGAAATATCATCGGCATCATCGCGCTTCCAGAAAAGCGCAGAACCGCATTCGCCGCAAAATCCGCGCCGGGCGAAGTCAGATGCGCGATACCAGCGCAGCGATCCTCCGTCACTGATCTCGACATCAGCCTGTTGTGCGTTGGTCGCGGCATAATAGTGGCCGGTTTGCTTCCGGCACTGACCGCAATGACAGGCGATGACATCGCGAAGAGCACCGGTAATACGAAACGTTACCTTGCCGCAAAGGCAGCCGCCGACGCGTTCATTGCTCATCATGTGCCTCCTTTTCGTCTGGACACACGAACCATGATCGATTGCATGCCAAACGTAGAACCTGTTCCCGACCCCTGTTTTCGGCTCAGCGACAAGGCGTGGACTGCAAACAGGAAGGGCCGGAGTTTGCACTCCGGCCCGTGGTTTCAACAGCGAATAATTTTGAAGCTTAGGGTCAGGACCCGTTAAGCGTTCACGACCTTCTTTTGCACACCGCCCTCACGCTCCTTCTTCAACAGTTCGGCGATCAGGAAGGCAAGCTCCAGCGCCTGATCCGCATTCAGCCGCGGATCGCAATGGGTGTGATAGCGGTCGGAAAGATCTTCGGCAGAAATGGCGCGTGCACCACCGGTGCACTCGGTGACATTCTTGCCGGTCATCTCGACATGAACACCGCCTGCGTGGGTCCCTTCCGCGCGGTGGACGTCGAAAAATGCCTCGACTTCTTTCAAAACCCGGTCAAACGGTCGTGTCTTGTAGCCGTTGGCCGTGATCGTGTTGCCATGCATCGGATCACAGGACCACACCACCTGTTTGCCTTCCTGCTTGATCGCACGAACCAGTGCCGGCAGATGTTCACCAACATTGTCGGCGCCGAACCGGCAAATCAGGGTCAAGCGGCCCGGCTCATTGTCCGGGTTGAGCAGATCGGTCAGTTCAAGAAGCCCATCTGGGGTAAGCGACGGACCGCATTTCAGGCCGAGCGGGTTTTTGATGCCACGGCAAAACTCGACATGAGCGTGATCAGGCTGGCGTGTGCGGTCGCCGATCCAGATCATGTGGCCGGATGTCGCGTACCAGTCGCCAGAGGTGGAATCGATACGCGCCATTGCCTGCTCATAGCCAAGCAACAGAGCTTCGTGGCTGGTGAAGAATTCCGTTTCGCGTAACCGATGGTTGGATTGCGCATCAATTCCGATCGCGCGCATGAACTCAATCGTCTCTGAAATACGGTTCGCCAGTTCCCTGTAGCGATCGGCCTGGGGACTGTCTGAGATAAAACCCAGCATCCAGCTAGACACGTTTTCCAGATTGGCAAATCCACCTTGTGCGAAGGCACGCAGCAGGTTCAGCGTCGCCGCAGACTGGCGGTACGCCATGACCTGGCGGTTGGGATCAGGGATGCGGGCAGCCTCGTCGAATTCAATGCCGTTGATGATGTCGCCGCGATAGGACGGCAACTCCACGTCACCTTTCTTCTCCGTTGGCGAAGAACGCGGTTTGGCAAACTGTCCGGCAATGCGACCGACCTTGACCACCGGCTGCGAAGCGCCATAGGTCAGCACCACCGCCATCTGCAGAAATGCGCGAAAGAAATCGCGAATATTGTCAGCCCCGTGTTCGGCAAAACTCTCGGCGCAATCGCCTCCCTGCAACAGGAAACCCCGGCCGCCAGCGACCTCAGCCAGCGAGCGCTTCAATTGCCGTGCCTCACCTGCAAAAACCAACGGCGGAAAGCTCGCCAGTCGCTCCTCGGTCGCTTCAACCACGCTGGCATCCGGATAGACCGGCACCTGCTGGATTGGCTTTTCTCTCCACGAACTCGGCGACCACTTTGTCATTGTCTTGTCCAATCGCGTTACTGAATAAAACCGTCCGCCAAACGGCGGACCGCGGGCTTATACACAAAGCCTGATGGCTATTCTACCCTTCAATCGGGATCGGTGCGAATCACCTTGAAACCGATGGAAGGTGCGCAACCGCATCATCGAGCAATGCCTGTTCATAGTCGGATAGCGTGACACGGCGCTGATAGAGCGGATCGTCCCGGTCGTCGAGAATCCCGATATCGAACGACTCGGTCTCGGCGACGAAACGATGGACACTCTCTTCGCCATGTTCCGACAGGAAACCCTGCAACACGGCATCGAGATAGGATCGTAAAACACGCTGTGTGCCAAATGAAAGCGATGGGTCTGGCTCAATTTCATAAACATGAATTGCACATTGCGGGGCAGACCTGTCATCGAACTGCAGTTCGTCAGCTTCGAGAGTGACCCGCCGGTAATGCCTTTCGCGCTCGTCGATTTGTGGCAAATTGGCTGCACGATCAAACACCAGAAGCCCGTCAGTCACCGCTCCATGCTGACGCCTGACGCTCAGGATGGCGACATCGAACACTGAGGTGTCGCGGCGTGGCATCCAGCAACGCTGCCACCCGATCAACCGCGCCGGCACAGCATCGACAATGTCGGTGCGGTGCGTTGTCCGGTTGACCAGCGAACCGTAACCGAAATATCCGACGATTTCCTCTTCACTCACTGCAGCGTTCCGAATTCATCCACAAAGCGTCAGCCGAATTTTCGGTTTGGCCGAATCCGCGAAAAGCCGCAACACATTGCCGCGAAGATTTACGTCACAAGTAATTGACGATTACGTAAACGTAATATCTAATGCGGGTGCAATTTCGAAGGCCAGCGCCATGGACAATCAGATCGCGGCGAAAGTTTCGAACGCCGAAAACACCGTCGCGGCCGAACCGGTATCGTTCGATACCGAAGACGGTTTTCCAATTCAAGGCGACCTGTTTGCGGGTACCGGAAATGGCCCGGCCGTGCTCGTCTCGGCTGCGACAGGCGCTCCGAGAACCTTCTACAACAAGTTTGCCGCGTGGCTGGTCGAAAACGGCGCCAGTGCTGCGTTGTCCTACGATTACCGCGGCATGCCCGGTTCGCCTCAACCAAAAGACTGGTCCAAGCGCATCAATTTCAAGGACTGGGCTCTTCACGACTACCCGGCCGCAGCTGATTTCCTCGCCCGCCAGTCGCCGGAAAAACAGCTCGTCGGCATCGGCCAGTCCTTTGGCGGACAAGCGCTCGGACTTTCAGGAATAGCGGACCGCTTTGAACGCTACGCTTTTGTCGCCGTCATATCCGGTTACTGGGGAAACTTGAACGAGCCGCTGAAGTCCTACCTCATGATGAATTTTGTCGGCCTTCCGACGACATGGATGCTGGGCCGGACCGCCAGTTGGATGGGACTGGGCGCCGGCGTTCCCGCCACCGTGTTTTCCGACTGGGCGCGATGGTGCCGCATGCCGGAATATTTTTTCGACGACCCGAAAGTTCCGGAGACGAACCGCTTTGCCGATGTGAATACGCCTATCCTGTCAATTGGCATGACCGACGACCCATGGGGCACGAAGGCTGCCGTCCACGCTTTCGCAAAACACTATTCCGGTGCTGAAATCACTGAAAAATGGGTCTCACCCGCCGATACCAACGATCAGGAAATCGGCCATCTCGGTTTCTTCAGAAGCAAGCACCGCGACACGCTCTGGCCGATCGCGGGAAACTGGCTGCTTGAGGGGAAGCTGCCGGATTAGAGCTGATTACTCCCCTACCCGTTCGCCGTTGACGACACGGAAGGTCGGTTCGTACATCGTCACCAGTTCTTCTGCGGCGCTTGGATGCAACGCCATGGTGCGGTCGAAATCGTCCTTGGTCAGCCGCGCCTTCACCGCCACACCGAGCACTTGCGCCAACTCGCCCGCATCGGGACCGAGCACATGGGCGCCGACAACGACCCGCGTTTTGGCGTCGACGACCAGCTTCATGACCATCTTTTCCTGCCGTCCTGATAGCGTATGCCGCATCGGCCGGAACGAGGCGCGGTAGATTTCCAGTTCGTCGAACCGCCTCCCGGCATCGCCTTCCGAAAGGCCGACGGTACCGATCTCGGGCTGCGAAAAGACTGCGGTCGCGATCGTGTCGTGGTCCGGCTTGGTTGGATTGTTCTTGAATGCGGTCTCGACAAGACACATCGCCTCGTGAATCGCCACCGGCGTCAGTTGCACCCGATTGGTGACATCGCCAACCGCCCAGATATTGTCGACATTGGTGCGCGAATAATCATCGACAACAATCGCACCGCTGTGATCCATTTCCACGCCTGCGGCCTCAAGACCCAAGTTCTGCGTGTTCGGAATGCGCCCGATGGCAAACATCACCTCATCAACCGTTGCGACCTCACCGCCCCGCATATGCGCATCAAGCCGTCCGTCAGACCGTTTGTCGACATGGCTCAATATCTCGTGGCAGATGACACGAATGCCCTTTGCCTCCATTTCCCGGTGCACACCCTGTCGCATATCGATATCGAAATTACGTAGAATATCGGAACCACGGTAAAGCAGCGTCGTCTCAACGCCGAGACCATGGAATATGTTGGCAAATTCAACCGCGATATATCCACCGCCGCCGATTAGGATCGCTTTGGGCAGCGTTTCCAGATGGAAGGCTTCATTGGAAGTAATGCAATGCTCATGCCCTGGCAGCGCGTCATGGGGATTGGGCCGCCCGCCAACGGCAACCAGGATTTGGTCAGCGGTAACCGTCTTGCCGGTCGATAGCCGGATAGTGTGATTGTCGGTGAGCTCGGCCCGGGCGTCGAACATCTCGACACCGGCATTTTGCAATCCGGACCGGTATGCGGCTTCCAGCCGAGCAATTTCCTTGTCCTTGTTGGCAATCAGCGTCTGCCAATCAAATGTCGTTTCCCCGACCGTCCAGCCATAACCGGCCGAATCCTCAAAATGCTCCGAAAACTGCGATGCGTAGACAAACAGTTTTTTCGGCACGCAGCCACGTATGACGCAGGTGCCGCCGTACCGGTATTCCTCCGCCAACCCGACCCGTTTGCCGAGATTTCCGGCTACCCGGGCAGCACGCACACCCCCCGAACCACCGCCGATGACAAACAAGTCATAGTCGTAGTGCGCCATCTACGCGCTCTCCCCAGTCTGGTTAGGATATAGCCGGCACCATGTAAGAGCCCGCGGTGTAAATGAAAAGCCCGGCATACCGCCGGGCAAATCAGCTCATGTGAATTTGAAAAGCGCGTGAATTATTCGCTCTGGGTTCCCCCACCCCCATTGAGCTTGGCCACCTCTTCGTCGATCTTCTTGCCGGCTTCCAAAGCCAGATCGCGCGCAATTCCTCCGCGCCAGATGTCGGCGGCCTTGAATAGCTCCCGGGTAACGACCGGCCCCTCTATCAGCAGCTTTTTTCCAACAGAACCGGTGTAAAACTCGGTAATGCTGTTCAATTCTGCTTCACTGAACGCCTTGGCATAGGCAAGCGCGGATTCGCGCTCCAGATCAGCTCTTCGGGGCGCCAGGCTGAGCGCTGTTTCATCAACAATAATGCTGATCAATGGCTGCAGGTCCGGATTCTTTTGGTACAATTGCACTTTCAACTGTGCTGCCGCGGCTGAAATGATCCCGTCAAATTCATCGGTAACACGAAGCGACGAAATTGCCACCCGCGCCGCCTTCAGATGCGAGTCGGATATCTCGTCCTGGGCGCGCACGCCGCCTGCCGTGGCTACCGCGACCACAATCGCGACAGAGGCGAGGCGAAATAGTTTGCCTGAAATACTCATGATGCTTCAATTCTCCCTCATTTGCGGGTCGTATACAATGTTCGTACGCCTTTGGCACCGGCAATGATCGCCAAATCTGCCAAATCAAGAAACAGGCCGTGTTCGACAACGCCCGGTATGACATTCAGCGCATTCGATAGCGCTCTTGTATCGTGAATGCGGCCAAAAGATGCATCGATGATCAAATGACCGCCATCTGTGACAAATGGCTCGCCATCTCCCGTTCTGACCACCAGTTCGCCTTTCAGTCCAAGCCCCTGCGCTGCTTGATCGATGGCGATCGTCGTTGCACGCAATCCAAATCGGTTGACTTCGATTGGAAGGGGAAATTGACCGAGCGTCTGCACGAGCTTTGACTCGTCAGCAATGACGATCATCTTCGCTGACGCCGCAGCGACGATTTTCTCGCGCAACAATGCTCCACCGCCGCCCTTGATCAGCGACAGGTCACCGTCGAGTTCGTCAGCGCCATCGATTGTCAGATCAAGCGCCGGCATTTCCTCCAGGGTCGCCAGCTTCACCCCGAGTTCAGCGCATAAAGCCGCAGTACGCTCTGAAGTCGGGACCCCGACAATGTCGAAGCCTGCCTCGCACTTGTCCGCAAGAAGCCGCACGAACTCTTCCGCTGTCGATCCGGTACCAATACCAAGTCGCATGCCGTTTTCGACATGATCAAGCGCAGCTCGCGCCGCTTCGATTTTCAACGATCTGGGATCCATGCTTCTTCGCCGGAACGGGAATGGTGGTTCAATCGCCGTGCTGGTAGCACTTTTGGCTTCGCTGGCAAACCGTTGAAATGCAGCATTTCAAGGGAATTATGGTTGATGCGCAGGCCCACCTCATTGCGCTGCACCCGATTGCAGGCTATCGGCCCTACAAACCACTCGAAGGACAGGCAATGCCAAAACCCGTCATTGTGTTCGACCTGGACGGAACGCTGATCGACACCGCACCCGATCTGCTCGACAGTCTCAATCATTGCCTGACTCAATCTGGGCACAAAGCAGCGCAACACGATGACCTGCGTCAGTTGGTTGGCCACGGTGCCAGGGTCATGATTACGCGGGCTCTCACTGCCCAGGACAAACCGACCGGGGAGAAGGAAATCTCAGGTCTGTTTGATCTATTTATTGAACACTATGCTTCCAACATGCCGGGCAGGTCCCAACCCTATCCCGGCGCACTGGACGCGATCGAGAGGTTTTCGAGCGCCGGATACCGCACAGCAATCTGCACCAACAAATATCAAAGCCTTTCCGAAACCTTGATCGGCAGTCTGGGCCTGGACGACCAATTTGCGGCAATCTGCGGTGCCGACCGGTTCGATTTCAGAAAACCCGATCCGCGACATCTGACCGAGACAATCCATCTTGCCGGCGGTGAAATTGCCGGTTCCATCATGATCGGCGACTCGCGTACCGACATCGACACCGCCAAGGCCGCCGGCATTCCGGTAGTTGCAGTGGACTGGGGCTATACCGACCTACATGTCTCGCGGTTTGAACCCGATACGGTAATATCTCATTTTGATGAGCTGACACCGGAACTGGGTAATCGCCTTTTCACCTAAAGCTGGAGAGGTCTTCTCCTTGCAGCATCTAGGGTCAGGACCCAAAAGACCGATGGCGGCCAATATTCGCTTTGCCAATGCCGCGCTGCAAATGTGATTTGGTGGTTTCTACGCGCAAATCCGGGCGCATCCCACTTGCGAAGATGCAATTGATATTGAATGATCCGTCTCGGATTTGGGGTCGGAGGATACATGCAGCCGGTCGCATTCGTTTGCGATATTCTCACGATACATTCTGGAAAAGTGGGCGCCCGCCGCCTCCGGGGCTGGGCTGCGGCGGGCTATGTTGGACGCTACACGTGGGTATACCAGCCGGGCTAGTCACAACTGGCTGGTGATTGGATTGCAACGCCCTTGACTTTGATAGTGTAACGACTGGGCGGGCACTATTACGTGATCACGTTATATACGAAAAGTTGCATCCGTGGGGTGGGGTGTATTCTTGATTGATTTTACGGCCAAACCGCTGATTGGCCCATTGATCACGATGAACTTGCAATGACAACCAAGGCCCCCGTAGGGGCCTTTCTGTCATTTTCCTGGAAATTGTCGCCCGAGGTAGCAGGTCGAATCAGCTGTTCGGCTGGCGAACTGAATCTGTCTTGTCCATGGCGGTCTGCAGCCGCTTATCGCGCCCGTAAATGTCCGCCGAGTATTCAACCTTGCCAAATTCGTTCGGCATCGCTGTGAAGTAGGATACATAGACCGGTATCTTGTTTGGCACCGCCTGTTCAGCATGCCCTTTCTTCAGCTTGCTCTCGATTTCGTCGATCGACCATCCCAGCACTGCCGCAGCCATGCCGCGCGGGTCTTGCAGCCGGATGCAGCCATGGCTGAATGCACGCACATCGCGCTGGAACAACCCCTTGGACGGCGTGTCGTGCATATAGATCGCATGCTTGTTCGGGAACAGGATCTTCAATTCACCCAGCGCATTGCGTCTGCCGGGTTTCTGACGGACATCATAGGGCACCTTGCCGCCATATTGTGTCCAGTTGATCGAAGACGATGACACCCGCCTTCCGCGTGCGTTGGTTACCTCATATCCGGCCCGATCCAGATAGCCCGGATCATTGTAGAGTTTCGGCAGCATCTCATTGACAATGATCGACTGCGGAACGCCCCAGTAAGGATTGAAATCCACCTGCTCGATTTCGTCATAGAAAAAGCTGGTCTGGTTCGACCGCTTGCCGACGACCACACGCATGGACAACTCGTCCTTGCCGCCACGAACGAAAGTCGCCCTAAATGCCGGTTGGTTGACAAACACATGCGGATTGCCGAATTCTGAAGGAAGCCAGCGTAACCGCTCAAGTGCAAGTTCGACCTTCTGCAGCCGGTTGGTTTTTGATTCTCCTGCCAGTTTGGCGATCGTACGAGGACCGATGATGCCGTCCGGCTTCAGTTTGTGTTCCTTTTGAGCCGCCTTGATCAACGGCACGAGCTCGGGCGTGTAGGTTTCGCTGGTGAAGTTGGATGTCAGCAGCAAACCGTACTCGGCGCGAAACTCACCACTCGCACGCCGCTCGATCAGGCGCAGCAGTTTCGGAAACTCCGCACTGGTTCGCCCGGGCTTGATTAGCGTCTTGGGCGCAATAACGATATCGTTTTCCGCGCTGGCGCGCAGAACTTCCAGTTCGCGCCGCAGCGCCTGATACTGGTCATTCTGCGGATGTCTGGATTCCAGATAAGTCTTGACTTCCTGCGTATGCGCCAATGTTCGCAGCACTGCGGGATAATCGATCTCCTTTCGTGGAAGATCGTGATACCCCGACAGGCGGTCAGCAGCCACGCGTCCGTTCATCGAATCGGAAACGTAGCGCAACACCTTTGCCGATAACGTAATCTCAAATCGCGCAAGTTCGGCCAACCGGCCGGAGGTATCGTCCAGCGAAAAGCCCGGCTGAGGAACTTCGACGGCATAGTCAGCCGGTTTGAGCGCATAACTGTCGGCGCCCGACAGCACCCGCAACGCTTCTGCCGCCCGCGCATTTGGTGAAAATCCGCTCACCCAGACAAACGAAGGATTGGCCGAGTAGTAGGCTTCAATACCTTTGGCGATTTCTGCCTCCGCCGAAAACTTGTCGGCGGCGATTGCAGCAACTGCCTCACCAAATCCGGCAGTACCCAGAACGGGAATGAAATCATCCGTCTTGGCGGCCTCGCTCACTTCTTTCAAATTGATGCGCGAGAACTTGTCTGTTTTGTAGTTGTAATAGCTCGGAGCACTGATCTTCTTGATACGCTTGGGTTTCGGCGGCTCCGGAACGCGTTCGCGCCGATTGATCCGGTTGCCACCGAAAAGACGCTCAAACAGACTTTGCGCATCCGCCTCACCGGGCGAAAACACCAGCGTTGATGCCAACAGTGCAATTGATAGCCGAAGCCGGCGATTAATGTGTCCAATCATTTTTCCCGCCACATTGCGTTAATCCCGAATGCCTGCCCGTTTGAATTTTTTCTGCCCTGTTCCGCGTTCGGAATTCTTGTTGTGGCAACACCGCATAGCGGCATCTGAGGGCAATAATTTGGCGGAATAATAACCGGATCAATTCCTCCCGTGAAGCAGTGCTCTCGTATTCGTGATCGCTAATACAGTAAGCTGTTGCAAAAAAGCCGCCATCAGTGGTGAGGATAGGCTTGCGTGACAGGCATTTCACTGACCATCAGCGTTTCAGCAGGATATTTGGTTCAGATCGCACGACAAATCTCGCGAATCGGCTGGTAACGTGCCGTGAGAAAAGTCGATAAAAATTCAGCGTGAAAATCGGCCTGTCTCTTGAGCTGAAAAGCAGCGGCGCCAGCAGTCGACTTCTTCTTGATGGTGAATGAGAGACGCTCAGTAGTAGTTCATCACTGCGTGGCGGGCCTCGGCAAAAAACAGCCAGCGTTCAGTTACCACCCCAAGCGCGTGGCTCACAAAAGCTGCCGCGACAAGACCCAAAGCACCGATTGAAGCCCCATCAGCGATTAGAAGCAAAATCAGAAGCACAACCGGGATCAGGCACCCGAAGATCAGCGACAGCAACGAGAGTTTGTCAGCATGTTTGCGCGCGACGCGATACCCCATTTCCCGGGTCAGATAGTTCTCGTTGATGTGCGGACGCTCAAGCAGTCTCACTTTTCCGATCCCGCCAAGACCGGTCGCGGTTTCCGGTGTTGAGGGCGATCGATCCTGTTTCAACCGGTTACGCCAAATCGATTTTATAACCCATGCAAAAGCCAAAGCCGCCATCGATGGGACGATCAAAAGCGCAGAAAGATCGCCGGAAAATACCGCAAAGACACAAGCAAGCGACAAGCCGCCCGCTGCGGCAAACAACAGATAGGCCAGCGACGTGACGGGAGTGTGCCATGCATAAATGGATTTCAACGACGCATAAATCATCGAGGTGCAATAGACGGTTATCAGGCTCAAAACTGTTCCACTGAGGCCGATCCAGGTCACATACCGGCCCTCAAAGATCGACAACCAGGCGCCGGCGCAGAGCGGCACGAAAGTCAAAATCGCCATCACCCCTTCGCGCGACAACCAACTGGAGCGCCACTGCGAAAATGCTCTCCATGCCCGCTGCGGATTACCCAGATGCAGCGTTGATGACATTAGGCCGGCCGAAATGAGCGCAAGTGCCGTGAAATGCGCAATTTTCGTTGAAACCGCCCCTGCATCGAGGATGCCGAGACCGAGGACGGCTGCAAGCCCGTAGCCAAAACCCGAAACCGTCGTGAAAAATATGATTGAGTAAGCCGGATGCATCCATCAGAGCCTTTCCAGCATGCCGTCCAGCCAGGCGAAAAATCCTTTGGCGCCATCGGTGTTTTCGGCGGTCAGTGTGCCGGCTTTCGACGCCAATGTGTTTCGCGGTCTGGGCGGAAGATATTTGTTGACGGGGCGTGTGCCTTGTTCCGGCATCAGGTCCATTCCGCCGCGCCTGGCAACCAATTTCGACACATCGGATTCCGGATCACCCAAATCACCGAAATGCCGCGCTTTTGCCGGACAGGTGCGTACACAGGCTGGAACGCGGTCGACTTCTTCGAACGTATCATTGTAGATCCGGTCGATGCAGAGCGTGCATTTTTTCATAACCCCTGCGGCGACATCCATCTCGCGGGCGCCATAGGGGCAGGACCAGGCACACAAACCGCAACCGATGCACTTGTCTTCGTCTACCAGTACAATCCCGTCTTCCGCCCGTTTGTAGGACGCACCGGTGGGACAGACGGTCACGCAAGGAGCGTCTTCGCAATGCAGACATGACTTTGGAAATGCACCACACGGGCATCGCCCTCTTCACCGATAACCTCGCCACCTTCGGGCACCACTTCAAACGTGTGTATGCGGTTCAGCCAAGCGCCTGAAACGTCGGCGCCATAAGGATCCTGGTCAGAAAGCGCGTTGCCATAACCGCCGGTGTTCCACTCCTTGCAGTTGACCACACAGGCATGACAGCCGACGCAGATGTCCAGGTCGATGACAAGCCCGAGCTTGGTTGATGAAGAGGGCTGCGGCAGGCTGGTCATCAATCCCACTCCTGCCCGTACCGCAGCTCGTTGGCGCCATCGACTGGCTTGGCTGTACGTGGCAAATGTGGTTCGCTTCGCTTGCCCGGTTCCGCTTTTTCGATATTGACCCGCAAATCGTACCAGGCCGCCTGTCCGGTTATCGGGTCTGAATTCGACCAGCGCATGCCATCGCCCTTCGGCGGTAAAAGCTCGTTGATGAGGTGATTGAGCAAAAAGCCCTTCTCGGCTTCAGGTGCTTCCGCATCAAGCGCCCACGCACCGGCGCGTTTGCCGATCGCGTTCCAGGTCCACATCGTGTCTTCATTAACGGCCTCAGACCGGGCGACTTCCACCTTGATACGGCCATGGGGAGATGTGACCCAGGCCCAGTCTCCGGTTTCCAATCCAGCCGAATCACAAATCTTTCCAGGCACATAGAGCACGTTCTTCGTGTGGATTTGTCGAAGCCAGGCATTCATCGATCCCCAGGAATGGTACATCGCCGCCGGCCGCTGGGTGATGGCGTGATAGGGATAGGCATCGCGGTCCACCGCTGCTTCCTCAAATGGCTGATACCACTCCGGCAGCGGATGAAATGCGGTCAGCATCTGTTCGCGATGGGTCTCCGGCGCATGTGGTTTGCGCAACCCTTCCGCAGAAAGCCGGAACTTTTGCAGCGTCTCATTGTATAGCTGGAAGGTCACTGGCGCAGGCTTGTCAAAGAAACCCATCTGGATACCGAATTCCTGATAAGAGGCATTGGCGTGTTTGAAAAACTGCGCCTCCATCGGAATATGGGTGGAATTGAACGCGCCGTTTTGTTTGTAGCGTTCGAGCTGGTCGGGATTTGGCTCACCGCGGCCAAGCTTCGTACCCTCAGGGCCACGAAAACCGGCCAGCGGGCCTATGCCCGGCCGCCGCTGATGACGGACGATGTAGTCAGCATAGTCGGAATAAAGCGCCCTGCCCTCACTGTCGACAAATCCGGGCAGCTTCAACCGCGCACCAAGGTCAAGGATCACCGACTGAAATCCCCGCACGTCACGATCCGGTTCGATCACCGGCCACCGAATGGCGTCGTTGACGCAATCCGGTTCGGCAATTGGCCTGTCCAGCAGCGAAATACAGTCATACCGCTCCAGGTAAGTCGTGTCCGGCAGGACGAGATCGGCGTAGGAAACGGTCTCCGACCAGTAGGCGTCCGAATAGATGATCTTCGGGATCTTGTACTCGCCTGTCGCTTCGTCCTTGTCTTCCAGCATCTTTACGACGCCAGCGGTGTTCATGGACGAGTTCCAGGCCATATTGGCCATGTAGAGAAACATCACATCGACCGGATAAGGATCACCCGCATGCGCATTGGGAATCGCCATGTGCATCAGGCCGTGTGCTGAAAGCGGTGAATCCCAGGAAAATGCCTTGTCCAGCCGGCAGGGCTGTCCCTCGGCATCAATCAGCATGTCCTCAGGCCCAAGCGGGAACCCCAGGTGCGGACCCGCCAGCGGCTCACCGGCGCCGAAATGTTCAGTACGCCCATGCGGCCTGGGGTGCGATTCAACCGGTTTCGGATATGGCGGCTCATAGCGAAATCCGCCCGGACAATCGATTGCACCAATAAGCACCTGCAACAGGTGCAGCGCGCGACAGGTCTGAAAGCCGTTGGAATGAGCCGAAATGCCCCGCATCGCATGAAACGAAACCGGCCTGCCGCGATAACCGTCATGCTTGACGCCGTTGATGTCCGTCCACGGCTGCTCGATGAAAATCTCTTCTTCGAAAGCGACCCGCGCAATCTCGGCTGCCAGTCCGCGTATCGTATCGGGTGATACCCCGCACTGGTCCGCAACAGCTTCCGGTGCATACTTCTCATCGAGATATTTGTCTGCCAGCAGGCTGAAAGATGGAACGACCTTTACGGCCATCGTCTAGACTGTGGCTACCGCCGAAGGCGCCCTGAACACCCTTGGTGTTTGCAGGAACGATCGTCTCGGTTACCCGGTCAAAAACCAGCGGTTTGCCATCGCCACTGCGGGCGAACAGGCCGTGTTCAGCCGTGCCGGGAGCATCAATGACCAGCCACGCAGCATTGGTGTAGCGGGAAAGATAATCGACATCGATTTTGCGGGCTTTCAAAAGCTCATGAATGACCGACAGGATCAACAGACCATCTGTGCCCGGTCTGACCCCGATCCAGTTGTCTGCCACTGCCGAGTAGCCTGTGCGAACGGGATTGACCGATACAAAGCGGGCACCGTTCTCCTTGACCTTCGAGATGCCGAGCTTCAGCGGATTGGAGTCATGATCTTCCGCCACCCCGAAAAGGATGAACAACTTTGTCCGTTCCCAGTCCGGCGCACCAAATTCCCAGAACGCGCCGCCAATGGTCATGATGCCGGCTGCCGCCATGTTGACCGAACAGAACCCTCCATGGGCCGCATAGTTCGGCGAGCCAAACTGCTGCGCCCAAAACCCGGTCAGCGACTGTGATTGGTCGCGCCCGGTAAAGAAAGCGAGCTTTCGCGGGTCGTCATCGCGCACCTTGCCCAGCCATTCGGTGGCCAGCGCCAACGCTTCATCCCAGGAAATTTCCTTGAATTCCCCGGAACCGCGCGGACCGGTCCTCAGCATCGGCGCTTTCAGCCGTGCAGGGGCATAGTGCTGCATGATCCCGGCAGAACCTTTCGCGCACAGCACGCCGCGATTGACCGGATGGTCGCGATTGCCTTCGATGTAGCGGATTTTCTGCTTGCCGTCGGGTGTGTTTTTCAGGTGCACATTGATGCCGCAGCGGCAAGCGCACATGTAGCACGTCGTTTTTCTGACCTCATCGGAAGCGGCCTGCGACAGGTCGATTTGCGGCTCTGCATTCATGCGAACACCCTTCTGTGCGCGGCAGTCTTATATAAGACTCGAGCGGATGAAAATGCCGTCCATTGGTCCACGCACAAAAAAACCGTGTGGGCAGGACCACACGGCTTTTTGGAGATCAGTTTTCGCTGAAATCAGTTGGTCACTACAATTCGGACATTGCCCGGACCGACCTGCTTGACCATGGAAAACAGCTTTCTTGCATTCGCCGGATGCAAACGAACGCATCCATGCGATGCCGGGCGGCCAAGACGGCCGATGGCATTGGTGCCGTGGATGGCATAGCCCTTGTAGTAGAATATCGAGTGCGGCATCGGCGACATGTCATATTTGCGCGAATGCCACATGGTGTGCATCCGGGTTGGACGCCATGTGCCCCGCGGTGTCACGTAACCGCGGCGCGCTGTCGATACCTTCCAGCGGTGAACGACACGGCCATATTTCTTCACCGTCATCGTCTGTGCCGAGATATCGACATGTGCCACCAGACTGGCGGCCATTCCTGTCGTTGAAACCCCCAAAATGACAGCCAATGACGCGGCCATCATCAAAAGAAAATTACGCATTACACAAACCCCTGGTTAAAAACGCCCCTTACTCACTGTAATACAGCGTCAGCTGCCTGACGGTGCACTTTCGCACAAAACCGAGCAAAAATCACCAGTTAGCAGGTGCGGCTGATCAAACAATTTCGTGATTTGCTTAATAAGCAATAGCGCACTTGCAAATTATAACTGCCACAGGTCATATCGGCCTGATGGACGAGAACATAGCAAAAGCCGTCGACGAACGACGTTCGGAATTGGTCGAGTTGACGGTCGATCTAATCCGTTATCCGACCATCAATCCACCCGGCGAAGCCTACACACCCTGCGCCGAGTTTCTCGGCCGCAGGATGCAGAAAAGCGGATTCGAGTGCCTGATGATCCGCGGTGAAGGTTCGCCGGGCGATACCGACAAATATCCGCGGACCAATGTCATCTGCCGCCGCGAGGGCCGGTCGCCCGGTCCAACTGTCCATTTCAATTCGCACATCGATGTGGTGATCGCCGGTGACGGCTGGACGCTTGACCCGTTTGAAGGCGTGGTTCGCGACGGCAAGGTTTTCGGCCGTGGCGCCTGCGACATGAAAGGCGGACTGGCCGCCTCGGTAATCGCCGCAGAAGCGTTTTTGGCTGTTCATCCCGAATTTCCCGGCGCAATCGAGATTTCCGGCACCGTCGATGAGGAATCCGGTGGTTTCGGCGGCGTCGCACACTTGGCAAAACACGGCTACTTCTCCAGGCCGAGGGTCGACCACGTCATCATTCCCGAGCCTCTCAATAAGGATCGCATCTGCCTTGGCCATCGCGGAGCGTGGTGGGCGGAAATCGAAACCAAAGGCTCACAGGCGCATGGCTCGATGCCGTTCCTCGGTGATTGTGCCGTCCGCCATATGGGAGCGGTGCTGCAGGCTTTTGAAGACGAACTCTACCCCGCACTCGACCGCAAGCAGACCGAGATGCCGGTCGTCCCTGAAGGTGCCCGCCGGTCAACAATGAATATCAACGCCATTCACGGCGGCGAAACCGATGATTTCACAGGGCTTCCCGCACCCAACGTGCCCGATTCATGCAAGATGACCATCGACCGCCGGTTTCTGCTCGAAGAAAAACTGGACGATGTCAAAGGCGAAGTCGTTGCAATCCTGGAGCGTCTGAAACGCGAGCGGCCGAAATTCGACTATTCGGTCCGCGATATCATGGAGATTATTCCCACCATGACCGACCGCGACGCTCCGGTCGTCAACGCGGTTGCCGATGGGATTAGACAGGTTTTCGGCAAGGACCCGGACTATGTGATTTCGCCGGGTTCCTACGATCAGAAGCACATTGCCCGCTTGGGCCATCTGCATGACTGCATCGCTTATGGTCCGGGAATTCTCGACCTCGCGCACCGGCCCGACGAATGGGTCGGTATCGATGACATGATCGAATCCGCCAAGGTGATGGCGTTCGGGCTAAAGGCGCTGCTGTTCAGACAATAGCGACAAAGACCATGAAAACGATCAGTGTAACCACGGCATAGATTCCATTGCCCATAATCAATTGCGGCATGCCCAGATTCATGGCCGGTTTGAAAACGGTCTTTAATCCGATAATCGGTGCTGCAGTGAGCCAGATCAGTGCAACGATCAAACCCGGAATCATGCTGCCAACCAATTGCAGGATGAACGGGATCGGTATGGCGAAGATCACCGACCACAGCTGTTTTCCGGGATGACCGGCCAGATCGGAAAACTTCGCGCCCTGCGACATGGCGAGGAAGCCGACGACCAGACAGCCGATAACGCCGCCGAAGATGATGCCGAGCCACGGGCCGAGCTGAAAATAGTTTTCAAACATTGGATTACCCCCTTCTTGCCGGTTTGTACCCTACAAAGTTGGTTGTTGCGTTTCCATAGCGCCTTCGCCTGCCTCGTCCCGCGCCCACAATATTTTTGTTCGTGTGCTGACATTGGCAAGATATCCTGATTTACTCACTTATGTGAGACCGGTGATCAACACCGGCGCCGTTTTTTGTCTCGGGAGAGTTACATGAGAACCATGAATTCAATCATCGCCGCTTCGGTATTTGTGCTCGCGACCAGCACCTCAGCGCTCGCTGCGCAAACGGATCTTGTCATGGGGGTTGTATTGGAGCCTCCGCATCTTGATCCGACTGCAGGTGCCGCCGCCGCAATCGACGAAATCGTCTACGCCAATGTCTTCGAAGGACTGACCAGAATTGGCCCGGACGGCTCCGTGCAACCGGCGTTGGCTGAAAGCTGGACCGTCTCTGATGACGGCAAGGTCTATACGTTCAAACTGCGCTCAGGCGCCAAGTTCCATGACGGAAGCGATCTTGATGCAGGCGACGTTAAATTCTCACTCGATCGTGCTCGCGCCGAAGATTCCACCAACGCACAGAAGCCGCTATTCGCGCAGATTGACAATGTAGAAGCCGGCGACGGCACCGTGACCGTCACGCTGAAGCAGCCACAGGGCTCCTTCCTTTACAATATGGGTTGGGGTGACGCGGTTATCGTGGCGCCAGAATCGGCCGACAACAACAAGGCCAATCCGGTTGGCACCGGCCCGTTCAAGTTTGACAACTGGGCCAAGGGCTCGTCGATCACGATCGTGAAAGAACCCCGACTATTGGGGCGACGCTGTTGCGCTCGACAAGGCAACATTCCGCATTATTCCTGATGCCGCCGCGGCCGTGCCGGCGCTGCTGTCGGGCGATGTGCATGCCTTCGCCAATATGCCCGCAGGTGATGCGCTGCCGCAAATTCAGGCCGATTCGCGCTTTGAGGTGGTCATCGGCGCAACCGAAGGCGAAACAATTCTATCGACAAATAACAAGAAGGCTCCCTTCGACAATTTGAAGGTTCGTCAGGCAATCGCGCACGCACTCAATCGTGAAGAACTGATCAAGGGCAACGGCTCCGGCTACGGCACGCCAATCGGCACCCACTTCTCACCTGCCAACGAAGCTTATGTCGATTTGGTTGGCACTTATTCGTACGATCCGGAAAAAGCCAAAGCACTGCTGGCTGAAGCCGGGTTTGCAGACGGCATCAAGGCGACCATCAAACTGCCGCCGCCTGGCTATGCCCGCGAAGGTGGCCAGGTTGTCGCCGCCCAGTTACGTGAGGTCGGGATCGACCTGGAAATTATTCCTGTTGAATGGGCGCAATGGCTGGAACAGGTGTTCAAGGCCAAGGATTACGACCTGACCATCGTTTCCCACACAGAGCCCAATGACATCGGCATCTATGCGCGCAAAGACTACTACTTCCAGTATGACAATGCGGATTTTGATGCTGTAATTGCCGAACTGGATGTCACAGCTGACCCTGCCAAGCGCAAGGAATTGTTCGGCAAGGCACAGACGATCCTGGCAAATGATGCCGTCAACGGCTTCATGTACCAGCTGCCCAAGATCGGTGTTTGGGACGCGAAGATCGAGGGTCTGTGGCACAACTCACCGGTACAGGCAAACGACCTGACCGGCGTGAAGTGGACCGACTGATCCCCAGATAACCTGAAAGCCCGGATCGCACCGCATCCGGGCTTTCTTTCAACACCCCGAAAAGAAAAATGGCGGCATATATACTCAGGCGATTGGGCGTTGGCATCCTGACGTTGTTTGCCGCCTCGATTGTCGTATTTGCTGTTCTGGAACTTGTTCCCGGCGATCCGGCTCAACTGATGCTTGGCATCAATGCAACCGACGAAACACTTGCCGCGCTGCGAGAGCAAATGGGCCTCAACCAGCCGGTGCTCGTCCGCTACGCCGACTGGATGCTCGGCATGCTGGCCGGCGATTTTGGCCAGTCATACACCTATTCCGTTCCGGTAATCGAACTGATCGGTGAGCGTGTGGTCGTTTCGCTGCCGCTGGCCATCATCGCTCTTTTCCTGTCAACCGCCGTGGCCATTCCGGTCGGTATCTATTCAGCCGCCAGGCGCGGCCGCGCTCCCGACACGATTGCCATGGGTACAGCACAAATCGGCGTCGCTATCCCCAATTTCTGGTTTGCGCTGCTCTTGGTTTACGTATTCGCCGTCGGCCTCAGGCTGGTCCCGGCCGGCGGATTTCCGGGCTGGTCGGCCGGCATCTGGCCAGCCATCAAAGCACTCATTCTCCCGTCGATCGCGCTCGCCCTGCCCCAAGCGGCAATTCTTGCCCGCGTCACCCGGTCTGCGTTGATTGAAGTACTTGGCGAAGACTATATCCGCACTGCCCGCGCCAAAGGCCTGCCACGCAACCATGTTCTGTGGCGCCACGCGTTGCGCAATGCGCTGATACCGGTCTTGACCATCCTCGGGCTGCAATTCGCATTTCTGGTCGCCGGAACGATCATCATCGAAAACGTGTTCTACCTGCCCGGTCTTGGCCGGCTTGTCTTTCAGGCAATCACCCAGCGCGACCTGATCGTGGTCGAAAGTGTCGTCATGCTGCTGGTGGCAACGGTCATCATCGTCAATCTGCTCGTCGATCTTTCCTATGCGATTGTCGATCCGCGCCTGAGGATCCGCTGATGACGGACCAGACCGAAGCATTCGAGCACGAGACATTTGGCCATTTCGTCCGCAAGGCATTGACCAACCGGTCATTCCTGATCGGCCTCATCGTTACGCTGATCATTGTTGCAGCTGCACTGATTTCGTTTGTCTGGACACCCTATGCGGTTACGGACCTTCCGGTCGAAAACCGGCTGAAAACCCCGTCGATGGATCACCTCCTCGGAACCGACCATTTCGGCCGCGATATCCTGTCGATGATCATGGTCGGTTCGCGCAATTCAATTGCCGTCGCACTGGTCGCCGTCGGCATCGGCATGGGTATCGGCGTTCCGCTCGGGTGCTGGGCCGCAGCGCGGCGCGGCTGGGTCGATGAAGCACTGATGCGCTTCAATGATGTCGTCTTCGCTTTTCCCGCTCTGCTTTCTGCCGTCATGATCACTGCAATATTCGGCCCCGGCGCCATCAACGCCATCATCGCAATCGGCATTTTCAACATTCCGGTATTCGCCCGCGTTGCCCGTGGTGCCGCACTTTCCATCTGGCTACGGGAGTTCATTCTGTCCGCGCGGGCCTGTGGCAAGAACGCTGCCCAGATCACCGTCGAGCACATCCTGCCAAACATCGCCAGCGTACTGCTGGTTCAGGGCACGATCCAGTTTGCGCTCGGTATCCTCGCCGAGGCAGGCCTGTCCTATGTCGGCCTGGGCGCACAGCCGCCGATGCCCAGTTGGGGCCGCATGTTGTTTGACGCGCAGGTGCGCATGGTTGTTGCGCCTCACATGGCGATCTTCCCGGGTCTTGCCATTGTCGCCACGGTGCTTGGCCTCAACCTGCTTGGCGATGGCCTGCGCGACGTGCTCGACCCCAGACTGAGGCGCGAGCGGTGAGCCTGCTGGAGATCGAAAAGCTTGATCTTTGGATCGGTGACACACCGATCTTGAAGGGTGTTGATCTGGCAATCGAGGCCGGCGAAGTCATGGGGCTGGTTGGCGAATCCGGCTCGGGAAAATCGATGACCGCGCTGGCGCTGATGCAGCTGCTTCCCCACGCTGCCAAACTGCCGATGGGCACAATCAGTTTCAACGGCGAAGACATTCTGGCCGCATCCGAAGACCGCATGTGCGCACTGCGTGGCGACGATCTCGGCATGGTATTCCAGGAGCCTATGACGGCGCTCAATCCGGTCAAGACCATCGGCGAACAGGTAGCGGAAGGCATTCGCTGGCATACTTCAGCCAATCGTGCTGACGCGGAAGCTCAGGCCCGCCGCATGCTCGCACGTGTCGGTCTGCCGGAAGAAAAATTTCCGCTCAGCCGCTTCCCGCATGAACTTTCCGGAGGCCAGCGCCAGCGCGTCGTCATCGCCATCGCCTGCGCGCTCAATCCGAAACTGCTTGTCGCCGACGAGCCGACCACAGCGCTTGATGTGGTGCTGCAGGCGCAAATCCTCGAATTGCTGCGCGACCTGGTCGATGAAAACGGCATGGGGCTGCTTTTGATCAGCCACGATCTGGCAGTAGTCGCCGACATGGCCGATCGCGTGACGATCATGCGCAACGGCGAGGTGATGGAATCCGGCGAAACTGCCAGGACTCTTTCGGAACAGAAACATCCATATACGCGCCAACTTGCGGAAGCCTCCACCCATGTTCCGGCCCGCGTTGAAACGGAAGCACGTCAAGTGGACGAGCCGCCGTTGCTCGAAATCAAATCGGTGGTCAAGGATTATACCGGCCGACGTACCAGCCTGTTTAGTCCGCCGGCCCTGTTCCGTGCTGTTGACGATGTCAGCTTTTCGCTGGAGCACGGCCACTCAATGGCGCTTGTCGGCCGTTCGGGTTGTGGAAAGTCGACCCTGGCGCGCATGATCCTGGCGCTGGACCGGCCAACCTCGGGCGACATTGCCTTCAATGGCCAGTCTCTTGTCGACTTGAACGAGGCCGGCCTGCGCCCCCATCGCCGCAACATGCAGGTGGTGTTCCAGGATCCCTACGGCTCGTTTGACCCACGCCACAAGGTCGAGCGGCTGGTCACCGAACCGCTGCACCTGCTCGACAAACAGCCATCGCGTGACGAACGCCGCGACATGGCCATTGTTGCGCTTGGCGAAGTCGGTCTCGCCCCTTCCGACCTCGACAAATATCCGCATGAGTTTTCCGGCGGCCAGCGCCAGCGCATATCGATTGCCCGCGCCATCATCACCCGGCCGAAACTGGTGGTCTGCGACGAGCCGGTTTCTGCGCTGGATGTGTCAATCCGCGCCCAGGTGCTCGACCTGTTTGCCGAACTCAACGGCCGGCTTGGCGTCGCCTATTTGTTCATCACGCACGATCTGCATGTCGCTCGCGCAATCACCGACGATGTCATGGTCATGCATGAGGGAAAAATCGTAGAGCGCGGTGTGACCGCAGACGTTCTCGCCAACCCGCAATCGGATGCCGGCAATGAACTCGTCGCCGCGATGCCCGATCTGGATCGCGCTATTGCAGCGAGGATGGGGTGAAACGAGCAACCTCCACCGCACACCGAAGCCCACTTGATCCAATCGAAACCAAAACACACTGAGGCTTGCCGGGCATGTGGCGGAGAGTGAATTTGCGCAGATAAACTGTATTTCCGCACAACATATAAGTGAAATCTAAAGTATAGTACATAAAACACTCTGTTTACAAATTTATACTATGATTTGCGTGAAATCGGTACAATTAGTATTTCAGGAGTATCTAATGTCTTGTGTGGATGGCTCCGTATTTGCAAGACTTTTGTTGTGACAAAGTTCCTGGGTCAGATACGGTCCTGTGTCCGGCCTGTTGATGCAGAGTTTGTCTGCTGGCCCTGATGGTTTCCGTGAACCAAGTCCCATTCCGCTTTGCGGACTATTTGTGTCCTCAGACATTACCGGGGTGTCTTGGCTCTCCGGCTGGCCCGGATTCTCATCACTTCATACGTTCTTGCAATTTGGTCATTTCCTATCGAGTGGTTTCAGCCTCCCTGTATGGTTCGCCATTGGTCAGTACAGCCCATGCAATCCGCGCCGTCTTGTTGGCCATTGCCACAGCTGCGAGTTTGGCTGGTTTGCGCTCAAGCAGGTTTTGCAGCCAAGGATCAGCTCTGTCGGGCTTGCTTTTGGCGTAACGAACACGACTAGCCATGCCGTTGACCAGGAGCTTGCGCAGATAGCGATCGCCCATGCGGCTGATGCGGCCCAAGGCCTCTTTCCCGCCACTTGATTTGTTGAGTGGCGTCAGGCCGATCCAGGCGGCAAAATCGCGGGCACTTCTAAACTGTCGACCGCTACCGATGGTCGCCACAATGGCAGAGGCTGTGACTGGACCGATGCCTGGAATGGTCTGCAGCAGCTCAACGCGCTCATCCTTCCTGGATTGTTCGAGGATCGTTTTGTCCAAACGGTCGATGCGTCGATCAAGGTCGATAAGTTGATCGCACAGCAGTGCAACAACATCTTCTGCCATCTCCGGAATGTCCAATAGTTCGCCGGCCTGCATCTCATGGGCAAAATGGCGAAGGTGATCGACCCCTCTTGGAAGCGTGATGCCAAACTCTGCAAGCAGGCCACGGATCATGTTTGCCAATTGTGTTCGCTGGCTGATCAGTGCCTGACGAACCCGGTGCAAGCTCAAAACCGCCTGCTGCTCCTCTGACTTGATGGTCACAAAGCGCATGCTCGGTCGCGTCACCGCCTCGCAGATCGCCGCTGCATCAGCTGCGTCCGACTTACCACGCTTCACATAGGCTTTGACGTAGCCTGCCGGCATGAGTTTCACATCATGACCCAGCATCGTCAGTTCTCGCGCCCAATGATGGCTCGAACCACAGGCTTCAATACCGATCAAACAGGGATCAAGCTTCGCAAAGAAGGCAAGCATCTGGCCTCGCCGCAGTGGCTTGTTGAAAGCAACCGACCCATCGTCATAAATGCCATGCACCTGAAAAACGTTCTTGGCGAGGTCTACGCCAACCGTGGTAATCTGCATATCGTGGCTCCTATACCAGCAGTGATAACAACTGCACTATGGCGCATCAGACGCCGGGGTGTAGGAGCCATCCACACCATCCGCTTTATTACTGTAGCTGTGTTTGTAGCTCTCCTTTCCGCTTGCTCGGACAGTTCGACTCAAAGTTCAACCCATGATCTGACAGCCAGTGAATGCAAAACAATGGGCGGCAAACTGGTTGATGGCCAATGCCAACGGGAGGTCTCGGCCTCCGAAATGAAGGCTCTCTGTAAAAAGATGGGTAAGAAATATCTTCCAGAATATAATGGCTGCCAGATGAACTAGCTCTCCAAATTGAGCCGATTTAAGCGGTTCTGCCATCGCGGATTCGCGCCAGGCAAGGGCATTTGGTCAACCGTCAATTTCTTATTACCTCCAGGGGCGTTTTGCGGTCTCCCTGAACCGCGAAGCGCCCCATTTTGATTTGCGGTACCGACACCACATTCATGAGTTTATGAACTAAAGCGCGATTACGATCTTCCCCAGCGCACCAGGTTCCAACACCATTTCGTGAGCCCTGGCGATGTCAGCCATTTCCATCTCACAGCGGATGATCGGCTTCAGATCTCCGCTTTCCAGCCCCACTTTCAGACCGGCGTGAATGGCCGCCATTTCATCTTTCGATGCGTTGTTGAGCGCCAATCCGGTGATGTCGAGGTTTTTCATCATCGCCATACGCGGGTTGATGGTGATTTCACCCCGGTTGCCGACAATGACAATACGACCATATTTGGCTATCGCGGCCAGGTTCACATTGGCGAGCATCTCGATGATCAGGTCAGGCCCCTTCCCTCCGGTGAGCGAAGCAAGCTCTTCAAGATACCCATCGGATGTGTGATTGAGAACGTGATCTGCCCCCTGTTCCAACACCAGCCTTCGTCCTTCGTCCGTCCCGACGCTTCCGATGACGGTCATGCCGTGTGACCGGGCCATTTGCACGATGGCAGTTCCCACCGACCCGCTGGCGCCATGAATGAAGACCGTCTGTCCGGCCTGAGCTTGCCCGCGAACGTGCAATGCATAAAACGCGGTTGCGTAGGGAACTCCGAGCGCAGCGCCCTGGGCAAAGCTCACATTGTCCGGTAGCGGAAATACCTCAGATACGGGAACTACCGCCATCTCGGCCGTCAGACCGTCAAAATGGCCGCCAGCAATTGCACTCACATAAACCCGATCGCCTTCGGCAATTTCGGTCACACCGTCGCCGGTTGACACTATGACGCCGGCAGCATCGCCTCCGGTAGTGTAAGGCAATGGCGGCCGGATCGCGTGAATTCCCGAGCGGATATAGGTGTCGAGCGGATTAACGCCGATGGCTTTGATCGCAACGAGAACTTCCCCGGCGCCAGCCACCGGATCGGGCAGTTCTTCCAGCACCAGCTCTTCAGGACCGCCGAAATTGTGAACTCTCACAGCGCGCATTTGTTACTCCTCACATGGTCACCTTGCCCCAATATACCTGTCAGTTATCCCCATCCAAAAAATTTGTAACAGCGAATTCCAGCACTTACGCGATCCGGCCTGGACCGGATGCTACGTTCGAACATGGACATATTCATGAGAATTTGCTTATTGTTCACATGGGGATAACAAAAACGTTACTCGCGACTAACCGCGATTGGTTGGGAGCGAACACAAACCCCTGAGGGAACGTAATGCGTATCTTGAACCTGTTCTGCTCTGCTGCATTGCTGGCTGCTCTTGCATCAGATGCGACTTTCGCTGAGGCTGGGAGTTTCTCACCTCATGTCGATGAAGCTGGCGGCATATCCATCCCTGAGGGCTTCCGAGATTGGGAATTTATCGGATATCAGGTGCTCGAGCTGAAAAAAGATAAAAAGCGCAACGTCTACACCACGCTTGAAACGATAAACGCCTATCGCGAAAATGGCACCTTTCCAGACGGCGCGACGTTCGTGAAGGAAATGGTGAAGTTGCCGCTGGACGCTCCCAATGACGGCAATCCGGATCCTAATGCGGAGAAAATCGGCTGGTTTGTCATGGTCAGGGACACGGAAGGCCGGTTCGAAGGCAACAAGATTTGGGGCAAAGGCTGGGGCTGGGCACTGTTCAAGGCCAAGAAACCGCACAAGAACACCACGAAGAACTACCGGAGTGAATGTATCGGCTGCCATATTCCGGCAAAGGACACCGAATATATCAACATCCACAGCTACAAGCAGCTCAGCGAATAAGCCAGATTTCCGTCTTAGGTACTGATCGGCACCCGCTCGCCTTCTTTGATGGTTGGCGGTGCATTGTTTAATTGGTCGATAGCAAACCCTGCCGCCGCCTTGTAGCCGGCCACAAACTCCGCCCGTTCCTTCGCCGGAATAATGTCGTCGATATTGTCGAATTTCCCTCCACAGCGCTTATCCACCATTACCAAAAGGCCGAATGGTCCCGCGCCGCGGTTGCGAAGTACGACTTCCGAGATCGGACCGCATAGCCGGTCATTATAGGCGGCCAGTGCGTCACGGCTGACCCCGTGCTCAATCATCGACGCACCAAGCACGCGGGCGTCAACAATCGCCTGGCTGGCGCCGTTGGAGCCGGTCGGATACATCGCGTGTGCTGCGTCTCCCATCAGCGCAACGCTACCATCCAGCCAGGTCGGCGCCGGGTCACGATCAATCATCGGATTTTCATAGACAATGTCCGCCTGGCGGAGCATCGCCGGCACATCGAGCCAGTCATACGACCAGTCCTCGAAATGGTGGATGAAGTCATCAATGGTCGTTTGCCGGAACCAGCCGGTTTCCTGCCAGCCATCCTTGGCGTCGACAGTGATCTCGGCAATCCAGTTGGTTAACGCCAATCCGGTTTGCGGGTCCGGATGCGAGATCGGATAAATAACCATTCGCTGCTTGTCGGTGCCCATCCCGATAAACGATGATCCGGTCCGCAACGGCCTGGCAAGCGTCGTTCCGCGCCACATAATCGCGCCACCCCAGTGGATTGGTGGCTGGTCGGGATGCATCTGGGCCCGGATGGCCGAATGGATACCGTCAGCGCCGATCAGCAGGGCGCCATCGACTTCCAGCTGATTTCCATCGTGCTCTATCTTTGCCGTCACCGATCCGTCGGCATTATTGCGATAGCCGGTAACCCTGTGATCGCAGCGCACGGTGTCGGAGCCAGCCCGGTCCAGCAGGGTTTCATAAAGCAGCATATGGAACTTGCCGCGATGCACCGCATATTGCGGCCAGTTGTATCCGGCCAGGAGGCCCCGCGGCTCGGCATATATGTCATTGCCATTCAAGCCCACCGCTGCCCATTCGCGAGCCGGTACGCCGACCTTGTCCAGTTCATCGGCGGTGATCCCCATGTCGAACAATTCGCGCACCGCATTTGGCTGCAAATTGATACCGACACCCAGCGGTTGAAGCTCGTTGACGGCTTCGAAGACAATGACCGGCACACCGATTTGCACCAGCGTCAGTGCCGTTGCCAGCCCGCCAATCCCACCGCCGGCAACAATCACCGGCTTGCTGTTATTGCTGCTCACCAAGTGCCTCGCTGGCTTTGACATCAAGAAATTCCAAAGTGCGCTTCAATATCTTTACCTCGTGCTCGTGAAGTTGCGCATCGGCTTTGGCGATCTCCGCAAGGTGACGCACCAGTTGATGGCGGCGCTCCAGCGGCAAGGCACGAAACATCTCAAGCGCTTGCGGTGCAGTGGTCTCGTAACCGAAATCCTGCAGATAGCGGACAACCCCCCTGAAACTGTCTTCACCAATCCCGAATGCGTCATTGCAGATTCGCCTGAAAGTCTCCAGTTCCCGCTCGCTGACTGCGCCATCGGCCAGCATCATCCTGAACAGCAACAAAAGCTCAGCCGTAAGTGTAGGATCGTTGGCGACTTTGCGTACGCCCGGATCGCCTTCGAACAGCAGACGCAATTTTGCCAATATCGGGTTCCCGGCCATCCACCTCTCCTGGTTTACCGAGCAGATGGTAACCGGATTCAACTGTCGTTCAAGAAATTCAAGCTGAAGCGTTGAAAATTGCCTGACAATCGACTGTCCGCTCCAGCGTGTCGGCAATAGTGTCGAGCGCGGTTTCAACGCCCTCCCTGTAACGCACCATAGGACCACCGGCACCAAGCGACTGTAAAAGCTGGTGGCGAAATTCATCAGCGCCAAAGATGCCATGCAAATAGGTACCCCAGACTTTGCCGTCTTCGGAAACAGCGCCGTCAAACCGGTCACCCATCTGCAGAACCGGCCGCAGGCAGTCGGGTCCGGTCGTCTGCCCCAAGTGGATTTCATATCCCTCAACCGCCGTATCGAAGCGGATGGAACGGGCGACAGTGTTGCGAACGGTCTTGATTGGCTCCATCACGGTCTCGATATCGAGAAGGCCGAGACCTGCAATCTCGCGATCCTCTCCCTCGATACCGTCGGGATCTCGCACCATAATGCCCAGCATTTGGTAACCGCCGCACAGTCCGGCGATAACCCCGCCAGCCTTGCGAACGCGCCGCAGATCATCGTCCCATCCGTTTTCGCGAAATGCCTTGATATCGGCAATGGTGGATTTCGAACCCGGAATCACCACCAGATGCGCATCTGATGGTATACGCTCACCGCTTCGAACGAACACGAGATTGACGGATGTTTCGGCGCGCAATGGATCAAGATCGTCGAAATTGGCGATGCGCGACAACACCGGAACCGCGACTTTCAAATCTCCCGCACCTCTTCCCGCCAACTCCTCCAGAACGACGGAATCTTCAGGTGGCAGTTTTCGCGCTTCGCTCAGGTAAGGCACTACCCCAAAAGAGCGCCAGCCGGTGTGCCTGGTTATGGCCTCAAGCCCGCTGTCGAAAAGGCTGACATCACCGCGAAACTTGTTGATCAGATATCCGCAAACCTGGTCGCGATCATTCTCAGGCAGAATTGCATGGGTCCCGACCAGAGAGGCAATCACCCCACCCCGGTTGATATCGCCCACCAACACTACCGGCACCCTGGCAGCGGTCGCAAAACCCATATTTGCGATGTCGCCCTCGCGCAGATTGATTTCGGCTGCAGATCCCGCCCCCTCAACAACTACCAGATCGGCCTCCTGCTTCAGGCGACCGAAAGATTGCAAAACTGAATCCAGCAGCTCGCCCTTCATCGCTTGATAATCACGGGCTGCAGCAGTACCGGCCACTTTTCCGGCAACGATGACCTGTGAACCGGTATCCGATTGCGGTTTCAGCAGCACCGGGTTCATGTCAACCGAAGGTTCGGCACCGCACGCAAGCGCCTGCAGCCATTGTGCGCGGCCGATTTCACCAGCTTCATCGCAACCCGGTATCGCAGCGACAGCAGCGTTGTTCGACATGTTCTGCGGCTTGAAAGGCCGGACAATCAGTCCTCGGCGGCGCGCAACCCGGCAAAGCCCAGCCGTCAGCAAGGTTTTGCCGACATCCGATCCTGTTCCCTGAAGCATGATCGCGCGTGCCATAGCCTGATCTGCTATCACAGCGCCTCAAAAACGCTAGCGCACAATTGCGACATGGCAACTCGAATTGAACATCTGTATCCGCCTATTGAATGAGTTTTCGTGCGGGCGACCTTCCTTTATGCTGTGCCCGCTCAACTAACTGCAGTTGGAGGGCCGGATATGGACGCCACTGTCGAAACCACCATCAATCAATTCGACCTCAACGAGGATCAACGCGCCATTCGCGAGATGGCAGAAAGCTTTGCCGAGGATCGTGTTGCACCAAATGCGCTGGATTGGGACCGTGAACGCCGTTTCCCCGATGATGTGATCAGGGAGACAGGACCGCTCGGCTTCGGAGGTATTTATGTGCGCGACGATGTTGGCGGCTCGGCACTCGGCAGGCTCGACGCCGTGCTGGTTTTCGAGGCGCTCGCCAAAGCCTGCCCGGCATTTTCCTCCTACATATCCATCCACAACATGGCTTCCTGGATGATCGACCTTTTCGGCAGCGACGAGCAGCGGCATCGTTTCCTGCCAAAACTGACATCGATGGAGTGGCTGGCCAGCTACTGCCTGACCGAGCCGGGCTCCGGTTCTGACGCGGCAGCTTTGAAAACCCGCGCTGTCCGCGACGGCGACGATTATGTGCTGAATGGCGCCAAGCAGTTCATCTCCGGCGCAGGCGACAACGAGATCTATGTGGTCATGGCGCGGACGGGTGAAGACGGCCCGAAGGGGATTTCAACCTTCGTTGTCGAGAAGGACACGCCCGGCCTTTCGTTCGGTGCCGTCGAAAGCAAGATGGGATGGCACATGCAGTCCACACGCCAGGTGCTGTTCGACAATTGCCGTGTGCCGGCCGCAAACCGGCTGTCGGACGAAGGCGTCGGGTTCCGCATTGCCATGGCCGGACTTGATGGTGGCCGCTTGAATATTGCCGCCTGCTCACTTGGCGGTGCGCAATCAGCCTTCAACAAGGCGCTGGCCTATTCTGCCGAGCGCAAGGCATTCGGCCAGACCATCGACCGGTTTCAGGCGCTTCAGTTCAAACTTGCCGACATGGAAACCGATCTCAACGCTTCGCGCATGCTACTCTATTCTGCCGCGGCCAGGCTCGACGCCAAGGCGCATGATGCCTCGAAGTGGTCAGCGATGGCAAAACGCTTCGTGACCGACAAGGGTTTCGATATCGCCAATGACGCGCTTCAAATCCACGGCGGTTATGGGTATCTGCACGATTACGGCATCGAGAAACTTGTCCGTGATCTGCGCGTTCACCAGATCCTCGAGGGTACAAACGAAATCATGCGGGTTATCATCGCCCGGCAGCTAGCAGCCGGGTAACAGACTCCAAACTGGAAAATCATCAATGAGCACAATCGCTTTCATCGGCCTCGGCAATATGGGCAATCCAATGGCCGCCAATCTGGTCAAGGCTGGCCACGAGGTTCAGGGCTATGACCTGGTGCCGGACAATCTCAAGGTTGCCGGCGACAATGGCGTCACCATCATGGCCAATGCCGGAGCGGCGGTTAAGGACGCTGAAATCGTCATCACCATGCTGCCGGCCGGCAAACACGTTCTTTCGGTCTACGGCGACATTGTCGGCAAGGCGGAACCGGGTACGCTCTTCATCGATTCTTCGACCATTGACGTCGCCAGTGCGCGCCAAGCGCATGCAATTGCCGCAAAAGCCGGCATGTTGTCGGTCGATGCCCCGGTTTCAGGTGGCGTTGGAGGCGCTGAGGCCGGAACGCTGACCTTCATGGCCGGCGGATCGGACGAAGCTTTCGCCAAGGCCGACCCCATTCTTCAGCCCATGGCCGGTCGGGTCGTTCACTGCGGTGACGCTGGCAACGGCCAGGCGGCAAAAATCTGCAACAACATGATCCTGGGCATTTCGATGATCGGTGCCGGCGAGGCATTCGTGCTGGCGGAAAAACTCGGCCTCTCGCACCAGGCACTGTTTGATGTGGCTTCCACCTCCTCGGGACAATGCTGGTCGATCAACACCTACTGTCCGGTTCCGGGACCTGTGCCTACCTCGCCTGCAAACAATGATTACAAGCCCGGCTTCGCTGCCGCACTGATGCTCAAGGACCTGAAACTCGCCCAGGAAGCCGCACAGAGTGCCGGCGCCATAACGCCGATGGGCGCCGAAGCGGCGCAACTCTACGCACTGTTTGAAGCGCAGGGAAATGGCGGCACAGATTTTTCGGGCATCATTAATTTCTTACGCGGCGAAACCGGCTAAACCCGCGGAAATCCGCGATATTCCGGTAACAAAAAAAATTCGCTGTTCAGACTTACTTAAGCACTCGCTAACCGCACGGTAACGATGTTGACCTAGATTGGTGGTCGAGGCGGACCAAACGAACCGCCTCGCTGCTCCGGATCAGGTCTCGCGTACCGGAGTTGTACCTTTCGCGGAGTATCGAGTTGCGAAAGGCCATGCGTTTAAGAATGGCAAAACCGCGTTGTCACGAAAGTGGGACGCGGTTTTTGCTGTTTGGAATTCGGTTTGTTGCGTTCAGGCATGATTGGCTGCAAGACGGTCCCAGCTCTCTTCGCCAACGTCAATCAAAGGTGCGCAATGATCACCGTCCACTATCTCAAAATCGGCCGGCCGCTGTTTACGGTCTGGCTTCTTGAAGAATTACGTCTCAATTACAAGCTCAACATGTTTTTGCGCGATCCGGCAACGATGCGTGCCCCCAAGGAACTCAGATCCATCCATCCCCTGGGCAAGTCACCCATTATCGAAGACGGCGACCTGATGCTGACGGAAACCGGAGCCATCACTTCTTACTTGATCGACAACTATGACGAAGCCGGCAATCTGGCGCCAGACCGGGGCGATATTGCGGCCAGAGCCGAATATGGCCAATGGCTTCATTATGCTGAAGGTTCAGCTTTTGCACCTCTCCTGCTAACCCTGCTTCTCGTCCGCTCCAAAGAGCAGGCGCCGAGCCTGCTCGATCTGTTCGCAAAATCTGAAACGCGCCTGCATCTCGATTACCTGTCGAATTTCGTCGGTACCAAATCCTACATTCTGGGAGATCACCTGACCGGCGCTGACATCGGCGTTGGTTACATCGTGTCGATGGCAAGCAGACTTAAACTGCTCGACCCCTATCCTGCACTTCAGCAATATCTTGGGCGAATTACGTCAAGACCAGCCTTCATCCGAGCCGTCGCGGCGACTGAAGAGGACGCGAATTTCTGATGGCCGCTATGGCAGACAATTAAAGCAGGAAGCGCTTTGCCGCATCGGCAAATGCTGTTGGCTGGTCCCAGTGAACGGAGTGGCCGGCACCTGCAATGATAACTTCACGCTCGACCGGGAAACCGGACAGCGAATTTCGGACGATCTGTTTGGACACCATGACGTCATGCTCACCCATCATCAGCGAAAACGGTTTTGCCACTGCGCCGGGTTCAAGCCGTTCAAACCTTGCCGATGCCTCAAACTGCCGGCGAAAATCGGCAGGCGTCTGACAGAATTCATAGGCCGCCGCTGCCCGCCCAGCCTCTTCAACAACTTCGCGATCAGCAAAAAAAGGTGGCGCGAACAGCCACTGGAACAAAAGCCTGAACCAGGCTTCAGGCTCCATGTCGCTCTCGTAGAGCTGAACCATCTCGTCCAGCAGCGCATGCGTCTTTGGTTCCGGATTTGCTGTGGCAGCGCATATAGCCAGATTGCCAACACGCTCTGGCGCGGCCTCCGCCAATCTCAGCGCAATCATTCCGCCGAGCGAATGGCCCAGCACATCCGCTTGTTCGATGCCTGCCTCGTCGAGAACTGCAACGGCGTCGCCAACCCAATGGCCGGGATCGATCGGCCCCTCATGTTCGGTCCGACCGGCACCGCGATTATCGATCATGATGAGCCGAAACTTGTCCTCCAGTAGCGGAACAACCGGTGTCCAGCTCGCAACGTCACTGGCAATACCGGCAAGCAGCAGCAACGGCGGACCGTCGCCGGCGGTGTCAAAATAGATGCGGGCATCGTCCCGCTCCAGATACGGCATGGTCCCTCCGGATGTCAGACTCGACAGGAATCAAGCGATTTGCAATCGTACGCCTGATGGTGGATGAGAGCACATGCACGACTATCTTGGCAACGAAATCACGGCGTCCGATGAGGCCGCGCTTGACGGCATAAACGATTTCATTGGCGGCTTCCTTGGCTATGAGAAGCGCGCAGTCCATGTGCTGCAGGCCGCCGATATTGATCCGGAATGCGCTCTCGCAAACACCTATGCCGGCATGATCTGGATGTTTCTGGAATCGCCCGGTGCTCCGGCAGCGGCACAGAAATATTTGGACCGGGCCGAGCAACATTCAGCCGGAGCAAGCGACCGCGAGCAGATGGCCGTCAACGTGCTGCGCGCCTGGCACGACAATGAAATGGATCGAGCCGTTTCGCTCTGCGAGCAGATCGTCAGCCGATTTCCCACTGATCTGGCAATGCTGAAACTGGGCCAGTATTTTCATTTCAACCGCGGCAACGCGCCGGGGATGCTGCGGCTGGCCCACGAAGGCGAGGCAGCCAACCTGGAAAATGCCAATTTTCACGGCATGGCGGCATTTGCCTATGAGCAATGCCATCTGCTCGACAAGGCCGAAGCCGCAGCCAACCGGTCGCTCGAACTGAACAAGGCCGAGCCCTGGGCTCACCACGCACTGGCCCATGTCATGTTGACCCAGGGCCGTGTTCGCGAAGGTATCGAGTTCCTCAATAGCGTGTCGGCAAATTGGGAAGGCCTCAACTCCTTCATGTACACTCACAATTGGTGGCACAAGGCATTGTTCAACATCTCGCTCGGCGATCACGAAGCCGTTTACGACGCGTACGACCATCACTGCTGGGGTGTCGACAAGGAGTACTCGCAGGACCAGATCGGAGCCGTGTCACTCTTGGCTCGCATGGAATGCGCCGGCCTGGACGTCGGCAACCGCTGGGAAGATGTCGCCGATCATCTGAAATCGCGCGCCGGTGACACGGTGCAGCCGTTTCTTACCGCGCAATACCTCTACGGCCTGGCGCGTGCAGAGCGCGACGAAGCGGACGAACTGATGAAGGTCGTGGAAGTGAAGGCAAAGACGGCAGACGCATTCGAGCGGGCGGTGTGGACCGATGTGGCGCTGCCAACCTGCCGCGGTGTGCTCGCTCATGCGCGAGGCGATTATCAATCTGTTCTGAGCGACTTGGGGACTGCCCTGCCCCGCATGGCCGAAACCGGCGGCAGCCACGCCCAGCGCGACTTGTTTGAGCAGTTGTTGCTCGATGCGCATCTCAAACTGGGAAATTTCGCCATCGCCCAGCAGATGATGGAAATGCGCCGGACCTATGATCCGGATGGTGTTCCCTTGAATGGCATGCTTGCCGATGCCTATGACCAGTTGGGACTGACAGCCGAAGCCGCAGAAGCACGAGCTCGGCAATCCGCACCCTATCAGGCCTGATCGATGGGTTCACTTAGCGCCGTTTTTCTTGCCGAGGTCGTCATCAGAGGCGCTTTGGTCGGCGCGTTGCTCCTCGCGGCGTGGCAGATGCTGGCGCATCGGCCGGTAACGGTCTGCACCTGGTCCGGCGCGACATTTTTGGCCTGTTTCGCAGCATACATCATTTTGTCGATGCCGGGGCTATACACCTATCTCGGGTCTGGCGCGGTTTTTCTCATGGTGCCGGCAACCATGGCGCCGGTATTCTTCTGGTGGTTTGTTCTGGCCCTGGTCGACGACGGTTTCTCACTTCGTTCTTTTCACTGGTCCATGGCCGTCGCCATGGCCGCAATCATCATCATCCGTCAGTTATTGCCCGGATACGGATCCGACATTGTCGAAGCTATTCGTATCGTCTTGTTGCTGGGTCTGTTCAGCCACGCCATCTGGACAGCGCACCAGAGTTTGAGCGAAGACCTGGTGCCTGCCCGCCGCGCTTTTAGCCGTGCATTTTCCATCCTCGCACCGGTTTTCGGAATCGGAATTGCCCTGTTCGAAGGTTGGGCGATTTTCTATTCGCTGCCATCCGGCACCAACTATCTTCAACTCGTCGTTCTCATCATTCTGGTGTCATTGTTTACCGGCTGGCTGACAACGCTTCGCAGCGGCCTGCTGCCAAGCCCTGCCAACCAGGTTGAAGAAGCAGCCAAGCCTGGCCAAACACTGGATCCCGCCTACACCCGCCTGCAAAAGCTGATGGAAGACGGCGCCCATAAAACGCCCGGATTGACCATCGGCGGACTGGCGGCGATGGCAAAAATCCCCGAACACAGGCTGCGCAGCCTGATCAACCAGCAACTGGGTTACCGCAATTTTTCCGCTTACCTCAACGATCATCGCATTGATGAGGCAAAACGCGCACTGCGCGATCCGCAAATGGCAGACAAGCAAATCACCACCATTGCCTTTGATCTCGGATTTGCCTCGCTTGCCCCTTTCAACCGCGCTTTTCGCGAGCGGACCGGAACCAGCCCGCGCCAGTACCGCGAGCGTTCAGAAATTGCATCTGACGGAAGCAGCGAATGAACAGGCGGCAACTTTTGAAAGCAGGACCAGCTTCGCTCGCCTTGTCATATACCCTGACAGGAGTGCCTTCCATGGCCTCACAAACCACTAAAATGTTCGTGCCACCGGAAGAAGATCAGCATGAACTGACCTTCATGCAATGGCCGGTCAGCCGCCGGGTTCACCCGGATGCGGAATTTCTGGACCTGCTGCAGCAAACCATCGCCGACATTGCCAATGCGATTGCCGGGTTCGAACCGGTCGTCATGCTTGCCGCCCAGTCTGGCCATGGAGACGCACGCCGCCTGCTGAGCTCCGGCATCGAACTTTGGGACATTCCCACCGAGGATTTGTGGTGCCGGGATTCAGGGCCGCTGTTCGCAAGAGACCCGGACGGCAAACAGGTTGTCAGCCGCATTCGGTTCAACGGATGGGGAAATAAGCAGATTCACAAGCACGACGGCCGCATATCAGGCGAAGTGGCAAACCGGCTCGGAATCGAACTCATCGAAAGCGGCCTGGTCGGCGAGGCCGGTAGTGTTGAACACGATGGCCACGGCCTGCTGATGGCGCATGAGAGTTCGTGGGTGAACGACAATCGCAACCCCGGCCTTTCACGCGATGAAATTGAAAACCGGCTGCTCCGGGCCTACGGCGCTGAACGGATGATCTGGTCACCCGGTGTATGGGACGAGGACATCACCGATTATCATATCGACAGCCTGGCGCGCTTTACCGGTCCCGGTCGTGTCCTGATCAACCTGCCGGACAGGCCCGACCATAGTGATCCCTTCCATGCGGCCGGTTTCGAGACCCACGATCTGCTTGTGGCTGCCGGTCTGGATGTCGAGGTCATCCCGGAACCAAACTTCCGCCGGGTGAAAAGTTTCGACTTCGTCGCTTCCTACGTCAACTACTATGTTTGCAATGGTGCCGTCATCGCCGCCCAATTCGGCGATGAAGAAACAGACGCCGCAGCCACCGGGGCGCTTGGGCGGCACTACCCCGGCCGTGAAATCGTCACGCTCAATGTCGACGCGCTCGGCGAAGTCGGCGGCGGAATTCACTGTGCTACGCAGCAGATGCCGGAGGTTTGAGGCCTCGTGGGGCAATTATTCTGATCATTTCTGAAAAATACCGGTCGATTTTTGAAATCTGCGATCGATTTCGAAATCACGCAGTAACCAACGCGCCTGACTGCCAGTTTCCGCTCAGCTTCAACGCTTGAGAGGAATTTAACATGCACATCGAGACATTCAGCTCAGAACTGTTCGAATTTGTCCTGCGCACCTATCCCGGCATCCTGCGCCACGACCTCTTGCGCTATCTCATCGGCGCCGGCGGCACTTTCCTGATCATCAACCTGTTGCTGTCCGGCTTTCTCGCAGCACGGAAAATCAGGTCCGAGACGCCGGGCTGGGCGCAGATACGCCGCGAGATCCTGGCGTCAATTCGCACGGTCATCATCTTTTCGTTCTCCGGCCTTTCAATCGCGTTTATGGCGTGGAACAACCTCGTCGATGTCCACTCCGATCCCGCCGAATACGGCTGGTGGTATTTCGCCGCCAATATAGCGATCCTCATCATTGCTCACGACGCATGGTTCTACTGGTCGCACCGCATCATGCACCGGCCTCGCCTGTTCAAATGGTTCCATCGCCTGCATCACCGTTCGCACAATCCGACGCCGTTCACCTCCTATGCATTTGACGCGACAGAGGCCGTGGTCAATGCAGCCTATCTGCCGCTCATTCTGCTTGTACTCCCGTCAAGTTTTCTGGCTTTGCTGTTCTTCACCATCCACATGATGCTTCGCAACGCGCTGGGCCATTGCGGCTACGAGGTTTTTCCCGCCCGCAACAACGGCAGACCGCTGTTCGACTGGATGACGACTGTCACCCATCACGATTTGCACCATGCCTTTGCCGGCAGGAATTTCGGTCTTTACTTCACCTTCTGGGATCGGGTCATGGGCACCGAGCACCCGCAGTATCATGCCGAATTCTCCAAGGCCGTCGCTTCAATCCCTGAGATAGACCCGGATCCTCTCCCCGGTTAGTCCGGGACAGGAAGCAAATGTGAAACTCCAATTTGGGCGCGTTTAGCGCCCCTTTCTCTTTGCCAACACCAGATGCCCGGCAATCGGCGCCCCCTGTTCGTGGCGCACCGTTATCGGCTGAAATGCCTCCACTTCGAATTGGTTTTCGGCCAATAGCCGTCGCACATAATCTTCACGATGGGCAAATCGCTGATAGGGGCCGACCATGTAGTCCCGGCCATACAACACGTCATCAGGCAGTGTTTCGGTAGAGAACGCGATCCATCCACCCGGCGCGAGTGCGGCTGCCATTTGCCTTATCAGCTCAGACAAGTCACCCAGATAGGGCATCACATCGGTGGCGGCGATGATGTCCCACCGTTCCTCCTCATCATCGCCGGCCTCCAGAAACGCCAATGCCTCTCCAACATAAAGCGCGTCATAGACCTCGCGTTCGTCGGCCAGCTCAACCATGTTTTCGGAGATGTCGACACCGGCGATAAATCCTGCCATTCCGCGGAGCTCGCCACCGGTCAGTCCGGTTCCGCAACCAAGATCCAGCGCACGGTCAAACGGCCCCAACGCCATGTCGGTCAGCAATTGCCGCAGTTGCACCGGCACCGCATAGCCAAGCTGCTCGACCAGTACATTGTCGAACACCTCCGCATGCTGATCGAACAGCGTTTCCACATAGGCGTCCGGCGCCTTTTCCGGATGCGGGCCCAGCCCCATGCTCGCCAGCCTGACCGAAGCCCCGCCACGGTCCGCCGGGTCCAAAGCCAGCACTTCGCGATAGGCCCGCGATGCAGCCTCCAGGTCACCGGCTTTTTCCAGAGCGAGCGCCCGGTTATAGGCCTCTGCCAGGGCATCTTCGTCCACTTTTCCCGTGTCAGCAGCCACTTTTCGCCCTCATGTCGTATAGCCGCACATATCGGTCGCATGTTTCGTCGTATGCCAAGCGGTAGAAATGAACAATGGCTGCCATGGCAATAGCAACAACGGTTCTTTGATGGATTCGAGCGGGCAGACTGGTGATGCACCGGCCCGTGGCCGGCGCGGCGGACGCGCAGGAAAGCGTGATACTGCCGCTATCGGATTTGACCAGCCGGAGTTCCAGCAACTGAAAAACCCGTTTCCGCCGACTGAAATCCTCTCAGCCGACGAACTGGAGTCCATCCATCTCGCTTCGTTGCGGGTGCTGAAGGAGATCGGTATCGAAGTCCTGCACGATCACGCGCGGGACATCATGAAAGAGGCCGGGGCCGATGTCACTCCCGGCTCCGATCTGGTCCGCTTCGATTCCGATCTCATATTGGAGGCTATCAGCAGCTGCCCATCGCAATACCGGCTGCACGCCCGTAATCCCGATCATGATCTGCTGATGGGCGGAAACAATATCTTCTTTGCCCAGATGGCCTCTGCACCCAACTGCTCGGACACGGACAGGGGCCGCAGAGCCGGCAATCAGCATGATTTCCGCGAGCTGCTTAAATTGTGTCAGGTGCACAACATCCTGCATCTGGTCGGCGGCTACCCGGTCGAACCGGTCGATGTCCATGCTTCGATACGGCATCTTGAATGCCTGCGCGACATGTCGCTGATGACCGACAAGCTCTATGTCTGCTATTCGCTCGGCCAGCAGCGCAACCTCGACGCCTTTGAAATCGCCCGCATCGCCCGCGGTGTGCCGATGGAACAGTTCGTCAAAGAGCCATCACTGATCACCATCATCAACACCAACTCGCCGCTGAAGCTTGACGTGCCCATGATGGAAGGCATCTACCAGATGGCCCGTCACGGTCAGGTCGCGGTTATCACGCCGTTCACGCTCGCCGGCGCGATGGCGCCGGTGACAATCGCCGGTGCCTTGGTACAGCAGAACGCGGAGGCACTGGCCGGCCTGGCATTCTCGCAGATGGTCAACAAGGGTGCGCCGGTTGCCTATGGCGGCTTTACCTCCAATGTCGACATGAAATCCGGAGCTCCGGCCTTCGGCACACCCGAATATATGAAAGCGCAGCTTGCAGGCGGGCAACTGGCGCGCCGTTACGGCATCCCCTACCGCAGTTCCAACGTTTGTGCGGCCAATACCGTCGATGCGCAGGCCGCCTACGAAAGTGTCTTCTCGCTTTGGGGATTTGTGCAGGGCGGCGCCAATTTCATCAAACATGCCGCAGGCTGGCTTGAAGGCGGTTTGACGTGTTCGTATGAGAAAATGATACTCGATATCGACTTGCTGCAGATGGTGGCTGAATTCATGCGGCCGCTCGATCTGTCGGAAGATGCACTGGCCATTGAAGCCATGCGCGATGTCGGCCCCGGTGGCCATTTCTTCGGAACGCAGCACACCCAGGACCGCTACAAGACCGCGTTCTATGCGCCAATTCTTTCAGACTGGCGCAATTTCGAGACCTGGGCCGAGGCGGGTAGCCCTACCGCGATCGAGAAAGCCAATGCGGTCTGGAAAGAACGCCTCGCCACCTACGAAAAACCGGCGATCGACCCGGGCATCGAGGAAGAGCTCAACGATTTTGTCGACCGGCGAATTGCCGAAGGCGGCGTGGAGACGGACTTTTGAGATGATGGATTTCGTTCACCCAGCGCAACCGGTTGTCCACCCCGACAATTCGCCCGCGCTATCGCTGACCGGTTTCTTCCTCGCCGTCGCTTCGGCGCTGGAGGAAGGCAACGAGCCGATCGCCTGGACCGCAGCTGAGACGATGAGACATCATGCTCCATCTGCGACGGTATCCGTTCCACCTACCAGGAATTTTGATCCAGGATTCTTGCACGGCTTGCTGAGACCCGGAGCGCATCCGATCGCCACTCACCTCCATGACGTGTTCGAACACCTGAACTGGCGGCATTCGGGCTCGGAAAACAACCGGAACAGGACCGAGCTCAGCACACAGATGCTGACTTGCGAACTCATAGGACCTACCGGCATCGTGTTTGATCCGGTCTGCCGTGTCGGCTTGTTCGCTCAAAATGCCAATCTGGATTATCCCGAGCGCAGCCATCCGGCCGAGGAACTGTTTGTTATGCTGTCGGGTACTGCGATGTGGCGTCTGGATTGCGGGCAGGAAGTCTCCAAGCTGGCAGGCGAGCGGGTGCATCACCCTTCATGTGTACGTCACGCCAGCCGCACAATCGGCGAGCCGATGATCGCAATCTGGGCCTGGACCGGTGACATCGATTTCGACAAATACGAACTTCATGGCTGAAACATCAGCGGGAAACTTTGGGGGAAACAAAATGAAAGACAGTTATCGGGCAGTGGTTATCGGGGGCGGCGTAGTCGGCTGTTCGGTACTTTATCATCTGGCCAAGGCCGGATGGACAGACGTGGTCCTGATTGAACGGTCCGAACTGACATCCGGCTCATCCTGGCATGCCGCTGGCGGGTTTCACACGCTGAACGGCGACCCGAACGTCGCAAAACTGCAGGCCTACACCATCAACCTCTACGACGAACTGGAAGAACTGTCCGGTCAGTCCTGCTCGCTGCATCTGGTTGGCGGTTTCATGATGGCAGACAGCCCCGAGCGCATGGATTTTCTGCGAACCCTGCACGCCAAGGGCCGCTATCTCGGCATGGAAACTGAGTTGGTCACGCCATCGGAAGCAAAAGCCATGTTCCCGCTGATGGATGAAACCAATTTCGTCGGCGGGCTTTGGGATCCGGTTGAAGGACATCTCGATCCCTCCGGCACCACCCACGCTTACGCCAAGGCGGCGCGCAAACTCGGCGCCGAAATCGTCTTGCGCAACCGCGTCACCGAGCTCACCCAGGAAGCCGACGGAACCTGGAACGTCGTCACCGAACAAGGCACGGTGAAAACGGAACATGTGGTCAACGCCGGTGGCTTGTGGGCGCGTGAAGTAGGTCGCATGGCAGGCCTGGAACTGCCTTTGCTCGCCATGGAGCACATGTACCTGCTCACCGAAGACATGCCGGAGGTCATCGAATACAATCAATCGACTGGCCGCGAACTGTGCCATGTCATTGATTTCAAGGGGGAAATCTATACCCGGCAGGAGCGCAATGGCATCCTGCTCGGCACCTACGAAAAGGCGTGTGTTCCCTGGTCGCCGGTCAACACGCCGTGGGATTTCGGCCACGAACTTCTGCAGCCCGATGTCGACCGGATCACGCCTTCCCTTGAAATCGGTTTCAAGCATTTCCCGCCCTATGAGCGCGCCGGAATCAAGCAGATCATCAATGGCCCGTTTACCTTTGCTCCCGACGGCAATCCGCTTGTCGGCCCGGTTCAGGGGCTGACCAATTACTGGTCGGCCTGCGCGGTCATGGCAGGCTTCAGCCAGGGTGGCGGTGTCGGGCTGACGCTCGCCAACTGGATGGTCGATGGCGACCCCGGCGCCGATGTCTGGGGCATGGACGTTTCGCGCTTCGGCGAATGGGCGACATTGCGTTACACCAATGCAAAGGTGCGCGAAAACTATTCACGCCGTTTTTCCATTCGCTTCCCCAATGAGGAACTGCCGGCTGCCCGCCCGCAGCAGACAACGCCACTGCACGACATCATGGTGCGCGACAATCACGCAGTAATGGGTGACAGTTGGGGTCTGGAGACGCCGCTCTGGTTCGCACCTTCTGCAGACGAGGCGCACGATGTCCTGTCCTTCCACCGCTCAAACGATTTCGAACATGTCGGCAATGAAGCCCGCGCCGTGCGCGAAAGCGTCGGGGTAACCGAAATCGCCAACTTCGCCAAATACGAAGTGACCGGCTCAGGCGCCGAAGAGTTCCTCAACCGCCTGATGACAAACCGCATGCCGAAAACCGGCCGCATTGTGCTGACGCCGATGCTGAACGAGGCCGGCAAGCTCATTGGCGACTTCACCATCGCCAAGGCAGCCGATCACCGGTTCATCGTCTGGGGATCGAGCGCGGCTCAGATCTACCACATACGCTGGTTTGAATCCCACCTTCCCAATGACGGTTCGGTAGCCGTGCGGCGCTTTGGCATGAATCTCGTCGGCCTGTCGATTGCCGGCCCCAATGCCCGCCATGTGCTGGAACAACTCACAGACGAAGATGTCTCGCGCGAAGCATTCCGTTTCATGGACTTTCGCGAGATGGACATCGCAGGTGTTCCCTGCATGGTCAACCGCATCACCTATACCGGCGATCTGGGGTACGAAATCTGGATGGAGCCGGCTTATGAACACCGGGTCTATGCCGGCATCAAGGAAGCGGGTGCCGGGTTCAACATCGTCGACTTTGGCATGCGGGCGCTGCTGTCCATGCGACTTGAGAAAAATTTCCCGACATGGTTCCGCGAGCTACGCCCGATTTATGGCGGGTTCGAAGGCTCAATGGACCGTTTCATCAAACTGGAAAAGAACGATTTCATTGGCCGAGAAGCCGTCGCCCGCGAAAAGGCAGACGGTCCGAAACTGCGGCGCGTATCTTTCATCATTGACGCCGCTGATGCCGACGTCATGAGCGACGAGCCCATCTGGGCAAAGGTCGGCGACAAGGATTACGGCACAATTGAACCGCCCCATGGCCAAGGGGCCATACGCTATGATGCCGACGGCAATGCGGTCGAGCCCAAACATCCGGCAATCGACGGAGACTGGCGGGTCATTGGCTGGGTGACATCGGGCGGCTACGCGCATGCTGTCGGACACTCCATGGCACAAGGTTATGTGCCGGCGGAACTGGCCGAAGACGAGAGCGAAGGCCTGTTTGAGATCGAGATCCTCGGTATTCGCCGGTCTGCCCGCATCAATGTCGATCCGCCCTTTGATCCGAAGGGTGAGAAAATGCGGTCATAGGAGTAATCGGCAGAGAGGCTGTGATGGACCAATCCACCGAAAAACCGTTTGGACGCCACAAGCGCAAGATCATGCCGTTTGAGCTTCCCGATGCGCCGTGGACGTTCGAGGAGTATCAACGCCTGTCGGATGAAGCGCGCCGGAAGGCTTCGTCACAGAACACCCATGCGATCGGCTATGGCGAACTGGCGGAAAAGGAATGGGCCGCTGCCGGATTGAAGGAACCGGACCTGCCCCTGATGCGCCACCTGCGGCTTGAACGGTTGCGCGCCGAACTGGCCCGCCGCGACTATGCCGGCATCCTGCTGATGGATCCTCTCAACATCCGCTACGCGGCCGACCACACCAACATGCAGATTTGGACAGCTCATGACGCGACACGCTACCTCGTCTTGATGACCGACGGTCCATCCGTACTGTTTGAGTTCCAGAGTTGTTATCACCTGTCCGATCATGCCGGCATGGTCGACGAAGTGCGGCCGGCTCGAAGCTGGATATACATGTTTGCCGGCGAGGAAATTCAGCCGGTCGTCGATCGTTGGGGGGCCGAGATCGCCGAGATCGTGCATTCCCACGGTGGCGGAAACAGGCGGCTGGCCGTTGATCATTGTGACCGCGAGGGCATTCTGGCTCTGGAGCAGGCCGGGCTGACCACCCACAATGGCGAATCCGTCATGGAATCGGTGCGGGTGATCAAGACCGCCCCGGAACTCGACTGCATGCGCCGCTCAATCCATGCCTGCGAGCAGGCCATGCGCTCGATGGAAACCGCATTGAAGCCGGGCATGTCCGAAAATGACCTGTGGGCCCTGCTTCACCACGGCAACATCATCCGCGGCGGTGAATGGATCGAGACCAGGCTGCTCGCGTCAGGTCCACGCACAAACCCCTGGTTCCAGGAATCGTCTTCCCGCATCATTGAAGATGGCGATCTTGTCGGGTTCGACACAGACCTTATCGGCCCTTACGGCTACTGCTGCGATATCTCGCGCACCTGGCTTGCAGGCGACACAAGAGCGACAAATGAGCAGCGCGACCTCTACCGCATCGCAGCCGACCAGGTGGCAGCCAACACAGAGTTGCTAAAACCAGGCATCACCTTGCACGAATTGTCGGAAAAGTGCGTGCTACCGCCACCCGACTGTTTGCCGAACCGGTATGGCTGCCTGATGCACGGGGTCGGTTTGTGCGATGAATACCCGACTGTTTTCCATCCGCAGGATTTGGAAGAGGACACCTACAATGTGGTCATCGAGGTCGGCATGGTGATTTGCGTGGAAACCTATATCGGGCGGCTTGGTGGACGCGAGGGCGTCAAGCTTGAAGAACAGATCCTGGTTACGGAGAACGGGCCGAAACAAATGAGCACCTATCCGCTGGATGAGCGGCTGATGGGATGAGACAGGGCAAAAATGTCTGAAAACGTCGGCAATTTCGGCGGGCACCGCCGCAAGATCATGCCGCTCGAACCTGCCGGCAGTGTTTGGGATACTGATGAACTCCATCGCTTGGAGCGGGAGGCCCGCGACAAGGCTGCGCGACTAAATCAGCATGCGCTTGGATATGGCGAACTGGCCGAACGCGAATGGCAAGAGGCGGGCATTGCCGCGCCAGATATGACACAGTTGCGCCAATACCGGCTGGAGCGTATTCGAGCGGAGCTCAAACAGCGCGACTACGCCGCGGCGCTGCTCTACGATCCAATCAACATCCGCTATAGCTGCGACGCGACCAACATGCAGGTCTGGGTCGCCCACAATGCGACGCGATATTGCTTTGTACCCGCGGAAGGCCCGGTAACGCTGTTCGACTACCATCACTGCGAACATCTGTCCGACCACGCCGGGATTGTAGGCGAAGTTCGGCCCGCCATTTCCTACATTTTCTTCTATGGCGGCACGATGATCGAGGACCGCATTCGGCGCTGGGCCAACGATATCGAGGAGCTTGTTGCCGCCCACGGTGGCGGAAACCGGCGCGTGGCATGCGATCTGTTGCAGCCGCGTGCCGCAGCCGAACTCGCCCGGCGCAACATTTCCGTGCACGACGGTCAGGAAGTGATGGAGCGCGCCCGCGAGATCAAGAGCGCCGACGAACTGCTTGCCATGCGGCGCGCGATCCACAGTTGTGAGCGCGCCATGGGTGAAATGGAGCGGGCGCTTGAACCCGGCATGAGCGAAAACGAACTTTGGGCTGTCCTGCACAAGGGCAACATTGAACGCGGGGGTGAGTGGATAGAGACGCGGTTACTGTCGTCAGGACCGCGAACCAATCCGTGGTTTCAGGAATCCTCTTCGCGCATCATCCAGGCCGGCGATATGGTCGCCTTCGATACCGATCTGATCGGCCCTTATGGTTATTGTTCCGACATTTCCCGCAGCTGGATTTGCGGTGAAGGAAAAGCCACCAACGAGCAGCGCGATCTCTTCCAGATCGCCCATGAGCAGATCATGGCCAATACCGCGCTCCTGGCTCCCGGCAAATCGTTGCGCGAACTGTCGGAAACAGCAAAAACCGCACCGCCGGATTGCATGCCGAACCGGTATGGCAGCCTCTGGCACGGCGTCGGCATGTGCGATGAATATCCCGCCATCCCGCATCCGGTGGACGTCACACCGGACAAATCGCTTGATGATGTTTTGCATCCGGGCATGGTCTTGTGCGTGGAAAGCTATGTCGGCCGCCTCGGCGGGCATGAGGGTGTCAAGCTCGAAGACCAGGTGCTGATAACCGAAACCGGCGCCGAAACGCTCAGCGTCTATCCGTTTGATGACAAGTTGATGGCGTAGTTCATGGCCTTTGCTGCGATATAGGGCAGACCTTTTCGTTCCGCGGTCCAACCGGCGATCCGCAACTCCGCTAAGGCAGGTTCGAAACGCCGGCACAGGTCGAGCGTCCGGCAATCAATCGTTGCAACATCCGCCCTGCCCTCCGCCACTTCGATGACCGATTGGCGGTGCCCACCCGAAACAATTGTCTGCGACCAGAACCGGTCGAATTCAGGTTCTCCTTGCATCGCATCGCTGGAGACCAGGTCACGGCGAAACGCCATGTTACCCGACATGGAGTCCGGCCCGTTATAGGCGAAGCGCAGATTGCGCAGTTCCTCAATATCGAATACCGGTCCATTGTGGTCCGGCACATTGACGTCAGATTTGCCGGATTCTCCGCGCTTCAGGATTGCCGACCGGTAAAATATGTCCCTGCCTCCCTCATAGGCTGAATAAACCGGCTGCCCGACAACCGTGACATGTTCGTGAAGACCGAGTTCCAATGGTCCCCAACAGGTTTGCGCCAACACCAAATCCGGATGCCGCCAAAGCGTGTGAAAATCGAGTTCCCCTGCAGGCAATTGCGCCGGGTTGGGCGCGATCTCGTCACCGTCAGCGGACCGGATACCGCCAGGCACGGGTGGCAGGTCTGCATTTGACCTGGCCAGGTTCTCAGGCGATTCAATGCCCAGTGAGAACAGCTTCTCGCGCAGCAAGTTCCACTCGGCATCGGTTTCCCCGCGCACTTCCTGCCAGTCATACATCGGCAGCGCTGCCACCATGGCCATGGTGCTAACCTACGTTAGTTGAAATGATGAGTTTCCGGCCCCAAAAATGAAAGCGGCGGAACCGGTCCGGGAAATGGGGGGCTCGGATCGGTTCCGCCTTTGATGGCACTTATTTTGCACGAAGGCGCCATCAATCTCATTGAGATTTGTCCAGCGGAATCATACTAGCGCCTTCAACACCTGCTTGTCCATGACCCTCCGGCAAAAAAATGAACCGCTGTTCAATATCCCTGCGCCAATGCGGATGGACGACCGGCTCCTTGGCCCGCAGGCCGAACTTGGCCAGCAGCACCAGGTAATTTGGAAACACATATCCACCGTTTCGGCGCTGCCATTCTTCCCGTCTGCTCCAGTAAAGCGACGGCAATTCATACCACGGAGCACCCGGCAAATCGTGATGTATAAAGTGCAAGTTGTTGTTTAGAAACAACAAGCCGAGAATTGAGCGTTCAACAATAATCGTTCGCCCGTCCGGTGTTTCGCTCCACTGATGCTCGGCATAGGTCCTGATCGAAATTATCCCGTGCCCCGCCCATACCGGAAAAAGCAGATAGAGCCACAGCGGAATCTCAAACAGAAAAACCACAATTCCGATCACCGGAATGGTGAGCAGGCCATGCAGCAGCCACGCGAAACGAACTTTTTTATTGCCCGCCATGATTGCGCGAAAATCGGTCCAGACCAAACCCGCCACGCCCAGTATCGGCCCCAAAACAACGCGTACCAAAAGCACGTTATTGATCCGCAAGATCAACCGAAAAATTTTCGGCATACGCCTGTATTGCCAAAGCGCCTGATAGTAACTCTCCGGGTCGTCAAACGGGTCGGTCAGGCGTTCATCACGATGGTGGCGCAGGTGGACCGATTTGAACCGCCGGTAAGGCCAAACCAGACCAATTGGCAACGAAACGAGCGTTTCGTTGACAATCGCGTTGCGGGTCGGGTGGCCATGCAGAACCTCATGCATGAGCGAGGATTGCAGCGCCACGGTGATGCTCATTATCACCAGCGCAAATACCGGTGATAGCGGCCAGATCCAAAATCCGGCCGCAAACCACACGCCATAACATATGGCAATCAGACCGACAGTCGGCCACTCGATACGGGTAAAGGCGCCCCCGCGCCCGGTAGTTCTCAACATTTAAAACGCCCCAAGTCTCGTTTTAGAGAATCGCGGCAATTGCGGGATTATTCAATGCGGTTATGCGCACAGAATGTTAATTGTGCTTCTCAAAATGTTCATATCGTGATAATTATCATCAATTGTAGTATTTAATTAACAAAACGACGAGCGAGCCTGGAATGGACAAGCGCGACATATCGGAAGATTTCCGCGGACGGCTGCAAACCCTGATTCACCGTTCGGGGCAGAGCCGTGCGGCATTCGCAGCGCAAATCGGCATCGACCGCTCGGCACTGTCTCAATTGCTCGGTGGTGATGCTGTTCGGCTCCCTCGCGCGGAAACCCTGATCAATATGGCCACTGTCCACAACGTCTCGCTGGATTGGCTGCTGGGCATCAGCCAGGACGAGGGCCTTCGCGGTGAACTTCGTCCCAGCCTGGAAATCGAGGAAGGACCCGGTGATTTCGATCACAGCCTGCTGGCCAAATGGCACAGCGAGGCGGCAGGGACGAAAATTCGTTATGTGCCTTCCGGTATACCCGATCTGCTGAGAACCGAAGCGGTAATCGAGTACGAGACGAACGCGCTTCAACAAAATCGTGCGGTGAAGATCGGCGAAGCCCAGTTCCGGATCGACTACAACCGGCGCCCGGAAACCGACATGGAAGTTTGCATGCCGGTCCAGTCATTGGATGCACTGTCGCACGGCCAAGGCATCTGGTCTGAATTGGAAGCATCGTTGCGCCAGACCCAGCTTCAGCACATGGCAAATCTGATCGAGGAACTCTATCCGACGTTTCGGCTTTACCTGTTCGACGGTCGGCAGCAATTTTCCGTGCCCTACACGATTTTCGGACAGAAACGCGTCTGCATCTATGTGGGCGGCATGTATCTTGTGCTGAATGCCGACGAGACCGTCAAAACCATGACCCGGCATTTCGACGGCCTGATCCGTGGCGCCACGGTCAATGCGCATGAGGTCGCAAGCCACATTCGCCGGTCCGCACCGGAGTAGACTTGCACAATACGACATAGATCAATGCAGCCCGGCGCGCGGACGATTACGCATTGGGACAATTTCGCAATTGCCCTTGGAGAAGGTCCATGCAGCTTGAACACAGCCATGCCCGCGCGGCAATCGCCAAAAGACTGGCGGACGGAGCAAGGCCAAACTATCTGCGCGACTTTGTCTATGGCGGCATTGACGGTGCGATCACTACCTTCGCGATCGTCGCCGGCGTGGTCGGAGCCGCGCTGTCGGCCAATGTCATCCTCATCCTCGGCCTGGCAAATCTGTTGGCCGACGGCTTTTCGATGGCAGCCGCCAACTACAGCGGCACCAAGACCGTTACCGATGAATTCGACAAGGCTAGCGAGATTGAAGCCAAACACATTTCGCTGGCCCCGGATGGGGAGCGGGAGGAAGTTCGGCAAATTCTACAACAAAAGGGCCTGCAGGGCGAAGCGCTTGAGGAAGCCGTTTCCGCCATCTCTGCCGACAAGAACCGCTGGATCCAGTTTATGCTTCAGGAAGAATATGGGTTTTCACTCTCCCGGCCGTCCCCCTTCAAGGCCGGAGCTGCGACCTTTGCCGCCTTTATCGTTTGCGGCGCCGTCCCGCTCTTGCCCTTTACCCTGGGTCTTGAGGCATCATTCTCCATATCGATAGCCATGACCGGTCTTGTCTTCTTTTTGATCGGTGCATCAAAGAGCATTTGGTCTCTCTCTCCCTGGTGGCGTTCGGGGGCCGAGACGCTGCTGATTGGCGGCGCCGCCGCGGCGATGGCCTATGGTGTCGGATATCTGCTGCGGGGTTTTGCCTGAGCCGGCCACCCTGTCCGTCCATTCAATATTGAACCATTTGCGCAAGGCCACACGCGGACAAGGCATCTGCGGGCTGGCATTCTCCTGCTATGATGTTGATAAGCATAAACTAATTCGATACGTGTAGGCGATGCTGAAATTCGATGAACAAACCACCAAACTCCTGGAAATCGCCTATCAGGGAGGTGACGTTAGCCGCAGAAGGCGAATGGCTTACGATGCGCTTGATCTTTCGGCCGGGGACGAGGTGGTCGATATCGGCTGTGGCAACGGCCTGCTGACCGAAGAAATCGCGCGCGCAGTCGGGCCAAAGGGTCGGGTTATCGGCATCGATCCAAGCCAGGACATGCGCGAACCGGCACAGAAACGTTGCCAGGACTTTCCAACGGTCCAAATCATCGATGGTTTGGCAGATGCCCTTCCACTGCAGGCCAATTCCGTCAACAAGGCCGTGGCCGTTCAGGTTCTCGAATATCTGCCTGAAATCCCCGCAGCCATCTCGGAAGCATACCGGGTGTTGAAAGCCGGCGGGCGATTTGTTGCCATCGACACCGGTTGCCGGACACTGGACTGGTTCTCTGAAGATGAAGAGCGAATGCGGCGTATTCAGGCCGCTTGGGACCATCACTACACCGAGGCTCGTGTAGCCGCACTGTGGCCCACCTTGTCCCGGCAAGCCGGATTTGGGTCCATTGCGGTCGAACCCTTTACCTACTGCGATGTCACGCTGCGCCCGGATGGTATCGCATTCATGCTGATGCATTTGATGTCGCGTTATGCTTCAGAGAACGGCCACGTCACGGAGTCTGAAGCCACATCGTGGTTTGATGAACAACTGCAACTTTCCGAGCAAGGCCGTTTCTTCTTCTCTCTGACCTACTACAAAATGAGCGCAATAAAGTTTTAGGGCCCGGATCCTCGGCGCCAGATACATGGCCGGCTGCCCGTGTCGTCGTCACCTCAAAACGTCCGTCTCCAAGATTACAGGCAGATTACCAATCCTTAAGTTGTGTTGACGGGTGGTCAGTTGCAGTTTCGCCGAGCCTGCACGATTCGGGAGCGCACCATGTCCACCAGTGGTTACGACAAAACCTCGATCATATTTCACTGGATTGCCGCCGCCCTGGTGATTTCGCTGTTCCTGACCCATGAGGGAGAGCGCGGCAGTTTCGCCTATGCGTTTCATGTCGCAGTCGGTTTCATCGGTGGCATCTTTCTGGTCTGGCGCGTTATCCGCAGGCTGATGCGCGGCATGACCGACAAGCCGGCCCAGCCTGCCATTCTCAATCTCGCCTCGCAGATCGTGATCTGGGGATTTCTGGTCAACATGATTGTCGTTACCGTGACCGGTGTTCTGGTCATCTGGTCGCTCGGTCAACCGATCGAGATTTTCGACCTGTTTTCCATCCCCTCCCCGTTTTCGGCCTCCCGCTCATTTCACGAATTAATGGAAGAAGTTCATGAAGTTTCGGGACAGCTATTTGTACCGCTTCTCATTCTCCACGTTCTTGGAGCGCTCAAACATGCCGTCATCGACCGCGATGGCATTCTCACCAGAATGGTCAAACCGGTAGCTGACGGCAGGTAACGACCGATCAATTAGTCATTGCATTCATTGCCAAAATAATGGGAATATCGCGCCAGTGGCCGGGGGACCGGGCTTTTCGTGACACCCGTCGCCGGCCGGTAGTACCAAGGGAGAGAAAAACAAAATGCGTTTGAAAAAGAGTTTCGTCGCTGCTCTGTCGGCAGCGGCCATTGCGTTTACGGCCGGCAGTGCGCTGGCAGACAGCCATGCCATGTCGATCAAAATCGGCACCGAAGGCGCCTACCCGCCCTTCAACAACCTCGAAGCAGATGGCTCACTGGTCGGTTTCGACATCGATATCGCCACGGCGCTCTGCGAAGAAATGGGCGCCAAGTGCGAGTTCGTGACCCAGGATTGGGACGGCATCATTCCGGCTCTGCAAGCCGGCAAGTTCGACGCCATCATCGCGTCCATGTCGATCACAGACGAGCGCAAGGAAAAGGTCGATTTCTCGGCGAAATACTACAACACGCCTCCGGCAATCGCCGTGCCAAAGGACAGCGACATTACTGAAGCAACCGATGCTGCACTTGACGGCAAGGTACTTGGTGCACAGTCCTCGACCACCCACTCCAATTACGCCGAAGAAAAGCTGGGATCAGCCGATCTGAAGCTGTATCCGACGCCGGATGAGTATAAGCTCGACATCGCAAACGGCCGCATCGATGCCGTCATCGACGACGTGATCGTTCTTGGAGAGTGGCTAAAAACCGATGATGGCGCTTGCTGCAAGATCCTCGGCACACTGACGCCTGACCCGGTCATCAACGGCGAAGGTGCCGGTATCGCTGTTCGCAAGGGCGAAACCGAACTGGCCGACAAATTCTCCGCGGCTATCAAAGCGCTGCGCGAAAACGGCAAATACAAGGAAATCAACGACAAATATTTCGACGTCGACGTTTACGGCGGTTGATCCCGAGTTGATTTTCAGCACCAGAGCGGTCCACGTTCAAATGGGAGCAGTTTGATGGAATGGATTTTTCGTCTCAGCGAGAAGGAGACCACAGCGCGATATGACTATCGTGCAAGGGCTTCGACGAAGCTGAGGCGGAAAAGACTTCCAAGCAAGGTATTCACAGAGTGCTGAACTGCGTTAACAAACTGCAATCGCTTGATCTTGGTCCTTCGCGCTCTGGACATCGTCGCGCGAGGCTAACGGTGTTTACACCGAGTCGCCTCTCGCTCCTCGCCAAATCACGAATTACCTGCGGTCAAACGATTCCATTTGGACGTGGACCGCTCCAATAGGCGGGGGATGTCCCCGCCTTTTTCATTTGCCTCTGTTAGGGGCCTCGAACCGGGGGGACCGGATTGGGTGAAGCGCTGACATTGCTGTCGTTTGGCGACACCGGCTGGGGCGACGAAATCGCATCCGGCGTGTTTATTACCGTCGCTTTGGCGCTTTGCACGCTTCCTGTTGGCCTGTTCATCGGCCTCATCGTGGCAATTGCCAAGCAGTCGGACGAATGGACGCTGCGTGTTTCCGCTGATATCTACACCACGATCTTTCGCGGACTGCCCGAACTGCTGACGCTGTTCATCGTTTATTTCGGCATGCAGATCGGAATTCGCCAGGTCGCCATCGCCATGGGCTTCGAAACCGGCATCGAGATCAATGCATTTGTCGCCGGCGTCATCGCGCTTGCCTTCGTGTTTTCAGCCTATGCATCGGAAGTCTTCCTCTCGGCATTCCGGGCCATCCCCAAGGGCCAATACGAGGGTGGCTATGCGCTGGGTATGCGCCGCGGACGCGTCATGCGACTGATCATCCTGCCGCAACTGATCCGCATCGCCCTGCCGGGACTAGGCAATCTGTGGATGATCCTGTTGAAGGACACCGCCCTGGTTTCGGCAATCGGCCTGTCTGACATATTGCGGCAGACCGGTGTCGCTGCACGCGTCACCAAGGAAGCCTTCATGTTCTTCTCGCTGGCCTGCGTACTCTTCCTCGTTCTCGCGCTCCTTTCATCCGTGGTATTCGGCCGGATCGAAAAAGCCGCTAAGCGGTCGGAGGTGCGCTGATGAGCGTTGAAGCCGCCCCCGCAACCGTCGTGCGCCCGCCCGATCCGCCGAAGCAATGGACCGGTGACCGTATTACCGGCAACATCCTGCTTGCCTTCTGGATCGTCGCCGCCGTCATGCTGGTCTGGTATTTGTGGGCCGAATATGCGCCGGACAAGCTTGAACGATATGGCGTCAAACTGATCGAGGGACTGGGCGTTACGCTGCTCCTGGTCGGCATCTCCATCGTCATTGGCGCAATCCTGTCGCTACCTGTCGCACTCGGCCGCATGTCGAAGAACCCGGTGATCTCCAAGATTGCCTTCGCCTATGTCTATTTCTTCCGCGGCACACCGCTGCTCGCACAATTGTTCCTGATCTATTACGGCCTCGGCTCGTTCCGCGAACAACTGGAAATGGTCGGCTTGTGGGGCTTTTTCCGCGACGCCTGGAATTGCGCGATCTTTGCCTTTTCGCTCAACACGGCAGCCTATCAAGCTGAGATTCTGCGCGGCGCTATCGAGAGCGTTCCAAGGGGACAGTGGGAGGGTGCGGCAGCGCTTGGCTTGAACCGGTTCCAGACCTTCTACAAAGTCATCCTTCCGCAGGCTGCCGTCGTCGCGCTTAGGCCCTACGGCAACGAAATTATCCTGATGATCAAGGGCTCGGCAATCGTCGCGCTGGTCACGGTCTACGATCTGATGGGCGAAACCCGCCGGGCCTACTCACGCACCTACGATTTCCAGATCTATATCTGGGCCGCGATCCTCTATCTCATCATCGTCGAGATCCTGCGCAATATCTGGAACTGGATAGAGGCAAGACTGACCCGGCATCTGAAGCGTTAGGGTGGCGGACGGTTACGCTATCTGAACGATGCGCGACAGCTTGCATCCCGGATCCGCGTCGCGCTCAACAACGCGCGGATCACCTTGGCTTAGCCGGATTTGAAGCCTGTAAACGTTGTAACCGTCCGGGTTGGCGCCGGCGAATCCCGGCTTGCGCACGTGCCAACGCTGCGGCAGACTGGGCTAAATATTTCAACAGGTGTTTCAATGAATTGGGAAGCTTACCTCGACGCGCATCAGCCGCGTTTCATCGAAGAATTGTGCGATTTCATCCGTATCCCTTCCGTTTCGGCCAAGCCGGAAAATGCCGGCGACGTGCGCTCGGCGGGCCAGTGGGTGGTCGACCGGCTTACCGCGGCAGGCATTGAAAACGCTGAAATGCATGATACCGCCGGCCATCCGGTCGTCTGTGCCGACTGGCTGCATGCCGGGCCGGACAAACCGACAATCCTGATCTACGGCCATTTTGACGTACAACCTGCAGAACCGTTCGAATTGTGGACTTCGCCGCCTTTCGAGCCGACGATCCGCGATGAGCGGATATACGGCCGCGGAGCGACCGACGACAAGGGCGCGATGTTCATCCCCATCCTGGCAGCCGAGGCCCTGCTGGCCGAAACCGGCCGTCTTCCCGTCAATGTGCGGTTCTTCTTCGAAGGCCAGGAGGAAATTGGCTCGCCCGATCTGCCGCCCTTCATCGAGGCCAACCTCGACCGGCTCATGGCCGACATGATTTTTTCGGCTGATGGCGGACAATGGGATCCCGATACGCCGCTGCTGTTGCTCGGCCTGAAGGGACTGACCTCACTGGAGATCAAGGTGACGGGCGCGCGCGCCGACCTGCATTCGGGCATGCATGGCGGCGGTGTCGCCAACCCGGCGCAGGCGCTGGCGCATCTGCTCGCCTCCATGAAGGCGCCGGACGGGCGGATCACCATTGACGGGTTCTACGACGATGTCGTCGACCTCACCGACGACAACCGGCAGGCCTTCGCACAGGTTCCGTGGGATGAAGCCGCCTACCTTGCCCAGACCGGCGCCAATGCCACTCACAGCGAACCGGGCTACACCGCCCGGGAGCACCTGTGGGCGCGTCCGACCTTCGAAATCAACGGCCTGACCAGCGGCTGGCAGGGCAATGGCACCAAAACGGTTCTGCCTTCCGTCGCCTCGGCCAAGATCACCTGCCGGCTGGTGGCAAACCAGAACCCTGAAAAGATCTTCGGCCTGATCGCCACCCATGTCGAGGCCAATTGCCCGGCCGGCGTCAGCGCCAAAGTCACCAAGAATCCCGGCCGTGCCGATCCGTTTCTCGTCCCTTCCGGCCACAACGCCACGGCCATTGCCGGCCAGGTGCTTGAAGAGGTCTACGGCAAGCGGCCCTTTGAAACGAGAACCGGGGGCTCGATCCCTGTTCTGTCGACGCTATTGGATGAAATGGGGCTGCACGCCGTTGTCTTCGCCTTCGGTCATGATGATGAAAACCAGCATGCGCCAGACGAATTCTTCCGCCTGCCGACCTTTCGCCGCGGGCAAACCGCCTATGGACGGCTGATGGAGCGGCTAGGAGCATAGGAACCTGATATTGACGGACGGCAAGTCGGGCCCGGGCTTATAGCCGGGAGAAATTGTTCAATCACCTGGGGAATGGAGCGTATCCGGTTTAAAGGGAATCGTTTGAACGCAGGTAATTTTTGATCTGGATCGAACAATCCCTCAGTTGCCGAAATTCGGCGGGGAGTTTCATCTATTCCGGCGGCACCTCGTAGCCCGCCAGTTCAAGCCCTTCCATCACCCTGTCGATCAATTCCTGCGGCATGCCGCGCGCCCGAAACGGTGCACGCGGGTCACTTTGATAGTTCGGGAAGCGCTCTCGAAGTTTAGCCACCGCCTCTTCCGCTTTCTGCTTTTCGCCCAGGAAGGCATAGCTGGCGGCAAGGCAAGCCACATTCATGGGCAGGCGCCCGCGCATCACCAGTGATACTTGGATGGCCTCCTCATAATTGCCTTCAATAATGGCGTGCAGAACCCAAGCGAAACTATAGCCGGTATTCAGTCTGGGATTCAGCGCCCTCGCACGGGTGATCCATTCCTTGCCCTGAACCCATTCGCCGGAATAGGCCAGCCAGATGCCAAGGTCGGCGAGGATCCATGAATCGTTAGGATTGATGTCTATCGCTCGCGTGGCGAACTCTCTGTAGACATCCAGGCTTTCACCCATAACACGGCTGCGAATGGCGAGAGCATAGTAGGCATCAGGATTGTCCCTGTCCGCCGCGAGGGCCCTGTTTGAGGCGTCAAGGCTCAGGTCGGCCCAGTCGGCAGGTGTGTCGTAGGAGTTTTTCTTGGATTCAAGATAGATGAAGGCTAACCGCGACCATGCCAGGGAATAGCCTGGCTCATCGACCACAGCGCGCTCCAGGCATGTTCGCGCTTTTCGGAACTCCGGCAAAGCAAATGTTTGATAGAACCAATAGCCCAGCAAAACGCATTCATAGGCATTGAGGCTTTCGGGTGCCTTTTCGCGAATCTCGCGTTGGACGGCCACACTGAAGAGCGGCGCATCGCCTGACCCGACCTCCGCAGCCACCTGGCTGGAGATTTCGAGCTCGATATCGAGGACGTTGGCAATGCTCAAATCACGATCGAATGGGCCGGGTGATGACAAATGAAGGCAAGTATCGGCGTCGGTAAAAGTTGTTGTAACCCGCAATCTTTCACCATAGCGCTGAACGGTACCCGTCAGGATGTAATCTGCCCTCAGATCATCAGCAATCGTTTTGCAGTCGAGGTTGTCGCGAAACGCTTCTCCTGCCTTTTGCGCAATTACAAACAGGTTTGAAAAGCGCGACAGCTGGGCATTGATGCTGCGTGTGAGGCCCTCGCTAAAAAACGCGTCATCCGGGTCTTCACCAAGGTTTTTGAAAGGGATGAGAGCGATTCGCGGTCCGGTCGGCAGGGGAACGGATTGATCTGGGGTGGGCGGCGTTTCGGTCGGCCAAAAGGTGTACGCACCGACAGCGATGGCGAGAACAATTAGCGCGGCAACCGCGAGGCGCATTATTCCGGGACGGCCGGCCTGACGGTCTGTGGCATGTGCTTCTGGCCCCTCAGTATTATTGCGCGGCGCGCAGGGTTCGGCGATGATCAAATAGCCCTGCTTGGGAACGGTCTGGACAATCACATGATCGGAATCACCGATGGCACGCCGAATATCAGCGATACATTGAACAAGACTGTCGTCGGTGACAAAGGTGTCTTGCCAGACGGTTTCAGACAACGTGTCTTTCGAGACGACCTCGCCACGGTGCTTCACCAATTCGATCAAAACTTGCAAACTTTGACTGCGCAGTGCGACGCGGTCTCCGTTAACGTCTTGTAATAATTGACTTTTGATGTCCAAGCGAAACACCCCAAGCTGAAAGATTTCAGTTTCTTTCGTCGGGATTTCGGATTCCGTTCGGGACATTTCAGCGCCCTCTCTGCCTTTCTAGCCTAGCGATCCCGCCAACGGTTTGGCAAGCCGAATACTTTTCCAAGTCGCCGAACCGGCAGGTGGGACACATTCAAAGTGGAAAGGAAAGACCAATGAAATCGACCATGACAATCGCCCTGTTTCTCGCCATCACCGCCTCAACCGGCGCAAACGCCGACTCCCGCATTGAACGGTTTTGCGGATCGGGACATGTCAATGAAATGACTTCGGTCAATGACGTGACATCCAATCCGGACGGTTACTTCGTCGTGTCGCTCGGCGAGCAGGTCAGCGAGGGCGATCCGCGCATCATCCTGACGAACAACTCCGGTTTCCATCTTTGCACCCGGCAGGGCACAACTCCGGGAATGGATGCAAATGACATCTATCGCCAGGAAGGGAACGCCAGGGTGAAGTTTCTGTTCGTACCCATCGCAAAATGGGTTGCACGACCGACATCGTAATCATCCCGTCATCGATGCGAACCAATGGAGCCCCACGGGGCTCCTTCTGTGTCCGGCAATCGTCGAAACGATGTAGCAGCGCGAATTTCTTGAAATCGCAGGCAATCGATATATCCCGAAACTGCATTCCAAATGTCAGTCCACGATCTGCACCAAAGGTACAAGTCATCTACAGAAAGTGCGTCTCAATTTCGATATCGTCTGTGGTTGGGTATTGTCGTTCTGTCCGTCAAGCTGCTGTTTGCCAAAAATCTTAGCCACGCTTTCAAAGCCTGCCCCACAATCTCCGGTCAAATGGAAACCCACCTTGGACTGGAACATTGCCATTCGGAGGAACCGCAAGGCGCTGGGCGATGTCGTCGTCAAATTGCTGGCGCTGGCGCAGCGGGAGGACACACCGCGGCGCCCGATGCCATCCCCGCCGTCATCAGCGAGATGTCGATTAGGTTGTCGGACATTGCTGTCGATTTCTCGGTCATACAGCCGCGTCAGTTTTATTGCGGTGCGGGTTGAATAATCTCGATCGTATTGCCGTCTGGGTCGAACCCAAAAGTGAACACACCTCCGGTTGGCGTTAGCCACGGTGGAGCATTGAACTTCATTCCGGCCTTGCTGAGCCGCTCATATTCCGCGAAACAATCCTCGCACGAGAGCGCGAAATGCGTGAGACCCGAATGGGCGAGCGTCGCGAGGTCCCGCTGCTGGTAGGGCGGTGATTTGAATTCGAAAATCTCGAAAAAGCCTTCGCCAAATTGGAGCAGGGCTACCCGTCCCGCGCTGTTACTCATGCCGGTCCGGGCGTCCAGTTCGACCTGCCCTTCCTCCCATTGGGATTCTCGCACCAATACCCCACCGAGAACCCTGACATAGAACTCGACAAGTTCCGGATAGTTTTTCGTGGTAACCGCGGTGTGGTGCAGCGAGAGCGACATTTGTACCTCCTCCAGGGAGGCGAGGTTACCACAGGCAATGCCCAAATTCATCGAAGGCTTCGGCCGAGGTCGAATGCGTCATCAAATGCGACTATGATTGATGAGCTGAATTTGGGGACAATGACAATATGAACTCTCTGAAAGACAAAGTCGCTCTCGTGACCGGTGCGTCGCGCGGAATCGGTTTCGCAATCGCAGAATGCCTTGCGGAAACCGGAGCGACAGTTCTGTTGAGCGGCCGCAATCAGGAGCGGCTTGAACTGGCGGTGGAAAGACTGCGCACCGACGGGAATTCGGTAGAGGGATTGGCTTTCGATGCAAGTGTCGAAACAGAGGTTGAGGAAAAGCTCGGTGAAATTGCGGACCGCCACGGCCGGCTCGACATTCTGGTCAACAATGCCGGCGTTCTTCTGAACAAGGATGTTTTTGAAACTTCCTTGGAAGGGTGGAACGATGTTCTGGCAAACAACCTGACCAGCGCCTTCCTGTGTTCGCGTACTGCGTTGATAATCATGCGGGACAGGGGAAATGGCGGACGCATAATCATGATCGGGTCCACCGCCGGCCAGCGCGGGGCGCCGGCTGGAGCGGTTGCCTACAGCGCTTCAAAAGCCGGATTGACAGGGCTCGCTCAAACCTTGGCCTATACCGGCGCGCCCTTCGGGGTCACTGTCAATGTCGTGGCGCCAGGCATGATCCGTACCGAGATGTTGGAGAAGGGATTTGGTTCGCGCATCGACGAAGCGGCGAAAAGTGTGCCGCTCGGATTGGGGGAGCCGACCGATATAGCCAGGGCGGTGCTGTATCTGGCAAGCGATGCGTCACGCTACATGACCGGCGCGACACTCGACGTAAACGGGGGACTGTACCACCGCTGACTGCGCTACCAACAAATGGTTCTATTTCGACTCGAAACATTTCGCGTTCTGAACAAATTGCATGCTCTTCATTGTCGAAAAGTCCGCAGAGCTGCAGTTTGCTAAAAACTTGTCCACACCTCCCAATCCTCCCCCACACTCTCCGGTTAAACCGGAAAGCGGGTATGGACTGGAATATTGCTATCAAAAGAAGCCGCAAGGCGCCGGGCTCTCCTTCGCCCCCCTTGAGGGCAGGGGAATCGCATATGGAATTTGGTTGCATTTTTTCACGAACCGGATTCTTGAGGATGGCGGACCCTTCAAGGAGGCTGCCATGGGACTTTCGAACTGTTTCGACGGGGTTATCGATCCCCGCGCTTCCAATTGCCGTTACCGGCTTGGCGATCTGATCTTGATGATGGTCGCCGCCAGCCTGTGCGGTGCTTCGGGCGCGACAGAGTTCGCTCTGTTTGCCCGCGAGCGCAAGCAGGTGTTGAACCGGATCATCGCTTACGACCATCCGCCCAGCCATGATACGTTTTCGCGCTTGCTGCGGCTGTTGGAGCCGCAAGCCTTCGACCGCGCCTTTGCCGGCTTTGCCGCCGCGTTTGCACATGCGCTCGGTGCGGTTGTCGCCATTGACGGCAAGGCGCTGAAACGGGCCTTCGATGCGGGCCATCAGGCCAGCCCCGCCATGACGGTATCGGCTTTTGCCTGTCAGGCGCGTCTTTGCCTTGGCTGCCGGGCCGTCGGCGGCGAAAACGAGGTTGAGACCGCACTGAAGGTCGTCGAACTCATTGATCTTGCGGGCAAAACCATCACCGCAGATGCCCTGCATTGCCACCACCGAATGGCCAGGGCCATCCGTCAGCGCGGTGGCGATTACATGCTGGCGCTGAAGGGTAACCGGCGCAGTTGGTTCAATCAGGCCAAGGCGGCGTTTGCCGCTACCACGCCGGCGGCAACCGAAACCAGCGGCAAGGCCCATGGCCGCAACGAGTGGCGCAAGGCCGAGGTCGTTGCCGCAACCACGCCCGTCATGGACGGCCATGCCGCCTTTGCACGCATCACCAGCGCGCGCGACGGCGCCAAGCCCGTCACCCGTTACTACCTGATGTCGCTCCCGATCGACCCGCGCCAAGCGCTCGACATCACGCGCCAGCATTGGCAGATTGAAAACAACCTGCACTGGATGCTCGATGTCCACTTCGACGAAGACCAAAGCCGGGCCCGGAAGGATCACGCCCCCGCAAACACCGCCATCCTCAACAGGATCGCCCGAAACATCCTGCAAATCGTCGAAACCGGAAAGGTGCCGATCTCACACCGCATCAGAAAATGCAGCTGGAATGACGACTATCTCATCGGTGCATTGGCTCATATGCGATAGCCCTGCCCTTGAGGGGGAGAATGGGATTTCAACGGCTTAGCCGAGCGGTAGCGATGGCTAAACGTTAGAAATTCCAAGAGGGGGGATAAATTCATCGAGCACAGTTCCCCCCTCTTGTCTTTTCCAAGCACTTACTCAGGCTAAGCCCTCGTAAATGCAGGAAAAGACTTTCTCCCCCTCAAGGGGGGCGAAGGGGCGGCACTGCTGATCGCAAAAAATCTATCCACGCTTCCAAAACCTGCCCCACACTCTCCGGTTAAACCGGAAAGCGGGTATGGACTGGAAGATTGCCATCAAAAGGAACCGTCAGGCGTTGGGCGAAGTTGTCGCCGAACTGGTCGCGCTGGCACAGCGGGAGGACACGCTGCGCCGCTCGGTGCTTCGCATCCTGCGGCCGGCGGAATCGGCGCTAAGGCGGCTGATCGTCGTCGTCGCGGCGATGCTGAGCCAAAAGGCGCGGAAACAAGGAGATGACGAAGCTGATACAAAGGAAATCCAGCTCCCCGATTTCTCTTCCTTCGCCACATACGACACGCTGCCGGCCTTCCAATTGATCGATCCCCGAAAGACATTCGGCGAGTTTTCGCGGCCGGTCGCCAACGGCATTCCACGCATCTGCGTGCCCGGCGTTTTCGATCCGGTACCGTTGAAAAAACCAGACATCACCCTGCAGGCCGTCAAACTGATCCGCCGCATCCGCAAGCTGCAATACGCGCTCCATACTCTGCCGAGACAGGCGCGGCGGCTCAACCGGCTGATGGCCAGGCGTTCCAAAGCCGAGCCCGGCCCCGGAAAAGTCGGACCGATCCGGCCCGGCCACCCGCCGGGTCACCGCCAACGCCCGCGCGAACCGGTCGACGACCTGTTGCGCGAGACCCACTGGCTGGCGCAGGAATGCGGCTACAAGCCGCCGTAACTCAACTGGAATTGGCAAGCCCGGAATTCCGCTGGCCGCGCCGCCGGCGTTGACAATGCACGCCTGCATTCGCCCACCGCCAATCTGCCCTTTTCTTGCGCCCGTCCCCGCGCTAACAAACACTCAAACACAAAAGGAAAACAGTCATGGCAAATGTTGCATTTTTGGGTCTGGGCGTAATGGGTTATCCGATGGCCGGTCATCTGAAAAACCGGGGCGGTCACGACGTCACCGTATATAACCGGACCACGGCCAAGGCGGAAAAATGGGCAGCCGAATTTGGCGGCCGCCATGCTGAGACTCCGGCTGAAGCCGCCGCCGACAAGGATTTTGTCCTTGCCTGCGTTGGCAATGATGACGATCTGCGCTCGGTGACCATCGGATCAGACGGTGCCTTTGCCGCGATGAAGCCCGGTTCGATATTTATCGACAACACCACAGCGTCGGCCGAAGTGGCCCGCGAACTGGCTGCCGCCGCATCTGACGCAGGGTTCGGTTTCATCGATGCACCGGTATCAGGCGGTCAGGCGGGGGCTGAAAACGGCGCCCTGACCGTCATGTGCGGTGGAGACGAGGCGACTTTTGAACGCGCCAAGCCGGTGATTGAGGGCTATGCCAAGATGGTCGGGCTGATGGGCCCGGTCGGCTCTGGCCAGCTGACCAAAATGGTCAACCAGATCTGCATTGCCGGCCTGGTTCAGGGTCTGGCCGAAGGCATTCATTTCGGCAAACTCGCCGGGCTCGACATTGAGAAAGTCGTCGATGTGATCTCCAAGGGCGCGGCCGGTTCCTGGCAGATGGAAAACCGTCACAAAACCATGAACCAGGGCGAGTACGAGTTTGGCTTCGCCGTCGACTGGATGCGCAAGGATCTCGGCATCTGCCTGGAAGAAGCCGACCGCAACAAGGCGCAACTACCGGTCACCGCGCTGGTCGACCAGTTCTACAAGCAGGTGCAATTGATGGGCGGCAACCGCTGGGATACCTCAAGCCTGCTGGCACGGCTGGAGAAGTAGGAGCCGGGAGCCAGGTGCGTTTATTTCGAAGGCGGAAAGCCAGCGCAGTGAAATATGTCGAGCTCTTTATTGAGCGCCTTGGCGTCCGTCGGCCCGATTTGCTTGTCACCAAAACTGGTAAGTTTGAGATCTCGATTATCGAAGGCGGTAGCCGCAAACACACCGTTTCGCTTCACAACGCGTATTCCGAATTTGAAGAACTCGAAGATTCGTTGGAGTTTGCAGTTGACCGAAGGGTTGCTGCCTTCATCGAGCAAATGGAAGAAGACTCGCTCATCGACAAGATGAACCCAGAGAACATTCTCCCCATTGTTCGAAGCCACAATTACGTTCAACACCTCGTGTCGGCTTACGAGGATCAATCGGCAGAATGCGATCTTCTGTTTGACGAAATCTGCCATCCGTTCTTTCAAATGTTCTGCCACCTCCAAAATGACAATATGACCTTGCTCACATCGACCCATTTGAGTGCGATGAATGTGGTGGACCCCTTGGAGTTGAGTATCAAAAATCTTCGTCAAAAACTTCCATCGGCAAAGTCTCTTCCACTTCGCGACACCGATGACGTCTACCTCATTGCCGCTGGTGGAACATTTGAAAGCAGTTTTCTGCTCGACCCAGATTTCTGGGGTCGTGCATCCGGGGATGTTGGCAACAAGATACTGGCCATCGCCCCGACCAGAAACACTGTTTGGTTTAGCGGCACGGACACTCCCAAGATGAGAGCGTACCTAAGTAATGCGGCGAGACATTTGCTGGATGAGGGACCCTACCCTCTCGCGGCAAACCTTTTGACAAGGAGTGATGGCAAGTGGGCCGTCGCCGCCTACGATGAAAGTTGAGATTGCCCATTTGAATTCCAGATCGACTGCCAATGAGGTGATCGCACATCTGCGCACCCTCGCCTCACCCGAAGATATCGCCGGAATGGCCCGTTTCGGAATTGAGACTGACAAGGCGCTGGGTATTCCCAACGCGGTGCTGAGACCGCTTGCGCGGCAGATCAGACGGGATCACGAACGGGCCGCGCAACTGTGGGCCAGTGGCATTCGCGAAGCGAGGCTGCTGGCGTTGTTCAGCGAAGAGCCAAAGAAGATCACCGCCGCTCAGGCGCGCAAATGGGCTGACGAATTCAATTCGTGGGAAGTCGTCGACCACGCCGCCAATTTGTTCATTGATGCTGGTCTGGCAGATGTTTTGATCGGTGAATTCGCGGCCGACGAGCGGGAATTTGTCCGCCGCACGGCATTTGCGATGATGGCATGGGGAGCGGTACACCTGAAGAAAGCGCCGGATGAGGAAATTCTCGCCTGGCTTCCACTGATCGAAAAACATGCGTCCGATCCGCGCAATTTTGTCAAAAAGGCGGTCAATTGGGCCTTGCGCCAGATCGGCAAACGGTCCCAGGCCTGCCATGGCCCGGCGCTGAAACTGGCAGAGCGGCTTGCAGCATCAGACGACAAGGCTGAACGCTGGGTCGGCAAGGGAGCTGTCAAGGAGCTCAATTCTGAGAAAATACTTGAACGTTTACGTGTAAAAGAAGGAAAACAAAAAGCAAAGTGACATTCAATTAGTTCGATTTTTCGGCAATCATGTAGTCGAGCGGAAGTTCGGTGGTGTATTTGATCTGCTCCATGGCAAAGGATGACGAAACATCGCGGATCTCTATTCTGGAGATCAGCCGTTTGTAGAACTCGTCAAACGCGGCAATATCCGGAACGACCACCCGCAGGAGATAATCGATTTCACCAGCCATCCGGTAGAATTCCACCACTTCCGGCAATTCGCTGATGACTTCCGAAAACCGTTTCAGCCATTCGATGTTGTGGGAATTGGTTTTGATCGCGACGAAGACTGTGACGGCGGCGTTGATCTTTGCCGGGTCCAATACTGCCACCCTGGCCCTGATGACGCCCTCTTCTTCCAGTTTCTGGATCCGGCGCCAGCACGGGGTCGTCGAGAGACCGACTTTCTTGGCGACATCTGCCACAGCAAGCGTTGCATCTTCCTGCAACAAGCGCAGGATTTTTCGGTCAAGGCGATCCATCAAAGGCTCCGCAAATTGGAATATTTTTGCGTTTGAACGTGTTTTTGACCGAATTGCAAGAAAATTCTTCCGGAAAAGTCCGCAATCCGCACTGCAGCTTTCGCTATCAGCTAAAGGATGCGCCCGGCCACTTCATGCCGCAATACCGGCAGCAACTCTGCTTCGAACCATGGATTTCGCCTCAGCCAACCAGTGTTTCGCCACGACGGATGCGGCAGCGCCAGTGCCTTCGGAGCGATTTTGTTGTCGTCAAAAATCGCCCGCCATTTGCGCACCGTTTCCGTCAGCGATTTTTCCCTTCTGTCACCGAGATGCCAGGCTTGCGCATATTGGCCGATCACCAGGATCAGCTCGATTTGCGGCATCTCATCGAGAAGCTTTTGTCGCCAGGCCGGCGCGCATTCACGGCGCGGCGGCAGGTCGCCTCCCTTGGCATCCAGACCGGGAAAACAAAATCCCATCGGCACGATGGCAAAGTTGTCCGCATCGTAGAACTGATCCCTGCCAACCCCGAGCCACATCCGCAACCGGTCTCCCGACGGATCGTCGAACGGAACTCCGCTGGCGTGAACGCGCGTACCTGGCGCCTGTCCGGCAATCAGGATTTTTGCCTTGCGTGAAGCGACCACGACCGGCCGCGGCTCGTGCGGCAGAGGACGGCCCGCCGCATCATCCCGGCAGATCCGGCAGCGGCGAACCTTTGCCAGCACTTTGTCCAGCGAGGCAGCTTCACGCATTGGCGCTCGGGCGCGAAGATACTTCGCCATACCAGCGCCGCAGGTTTTGCAACCCTTCGGGCATCACGATCCGCGCCGGTTTGAGGAAATCAACCGCAATCATCGCCGTGATATCGGCAATGGAATACTCATCACCTGAAACGAAAGGACGGGTGGCAAGCTCGCTATCGAGAAGCTGCATGAAATCAACGGCTTTCGGCTTGTTGGCCTCACCCCATTCTGCGACCTGCGGTTCCTCCCATCCGATCATCGCCGGATGGATGTGCCGGAAGGCCTGAGCGACCGGAAACAGGAAATGAAATTCAATGCGCCGTTGCCACATCTCCACCTGGGCCGTTCCGAGCGCACCGGTTCCAAACAGCCGGGGCTCTTCGTGGAGCGCTTCGAAATAGCGGCAGATGGCGACGGATTCGGTGATGATGGTTCCGTCATCCAACTCCAGAACCGGCAGCCGCTGCAGCGGATTGCGTTCACTGATCTCAGGCTCACGATGCCCAAGCTGACCCATGTCGACGGGCACGAGCGGAACCTCAATACCTTTCTCTGCCAGAAACACTCTCACTCGGCGTGGATTGGGGGCCCTGCCCCCATCAAACAACTTCATAACTCGATAAATCTCCGCCGTAATTATGTTCACCTGGAACGCAAGCCACACTGTCCAATTCATCCTGTCCGGACAACCCCGTTGTTCAGGCTAGTCCGCCGAATTCGGTAACATTTGCGGGAAGGGACTCTTAATCATTAGTCAATAAGCTTCCGACCGTCATTTGAACTACAATCGCAAGCGACCGGGACCTGCGTTGGAAATCACCAATTCACCAGACAAGATCATTGTCGACCGGCGCAAGAAACACCGCAACACCGAGGTGATGCGGGCCGTCCGCAAAACACGCGACCGCTTGTCCAACAAGCTTGGCAATCCGGTGTTCGATCGCGAACTGTTGAAACTGCATGCCCGCTCGATCATGAATATCGGCGTCGCCATGCCGTTGTTGGTGGTTCTGGTAGCCACATCCGGCCTGTTTATCGGGATCAGCAGCGAAATATTGATCTGGGCGTTGGTCACAGCGACCACTTATGCCGGACTTGCCTGGTATGCGCTGAGAATTGATCGCGCCGACGCGATGTCGATCGATGTCGACAAGGCAAAGCGAAATTTCCTGATCGGCCACGTCGCCACCGGTGGTGGCTGGACCTATTTCGCCTTGTTGGGTTGTCCGCAATGCAATGTCACCCAGTTTCCGGTCATTCAAGCCGCGGTTCTGCTGATGGCGGTCGGGGCCACCGCCATCCTTGCATCAGCGCTTCGTGGCGCGCTTGCCGCCACCTTTGTCATACCCGTGGTGCTTTACGCTGCTTTTTCGGCCAACTACGCAATTCCCGTCGAAGCAATCATGGCGGCGGTGCTTATCATGTCGGTCCCGTTTTTCATGTACATTGCCGGTTTCCTCAACAAATCGACCGTCTTGCTACTTTCTTTGAGGACGGAAAAAGATTGGCTGATCTCCGAACTAGAAACAGCCAAATCCATGTCGGATGAAGCCCGCCGGAGGGCCGAGGAAGCCAATCTGGCTAAATCCCGCTTCCTTGCTTCGATGAGCCATGAATTGCGCACACCGCTCAACGCCATCCTTGGTTTCTCCGAAGTCATGTCAAATGAGGTGCTGGGACCAATCGAAAACGACAGCTACCGCGAATACGCGCAAGATATTCATTCATCGGGCAAACACCTGCTCGAACTGATCAACGAGATACTGGATCTCAGCCGCATCGAAGCCGGTCGCTATCAGGTCAACGAGGAGTTGGTGCAGCTTGAGCATATCGCCGACGAATGTTGCCACATGATCGAGCTGAAAGCGCGCAGCAAGGAAATTAACATTGAGCGCAATTTCGAACCGGACATGCTGCGACTGCTGGCCGACGAACGCTCGGTGCGCCAGATTGTGCTCAACATTCTGTCCAACGCGGTCAAATTCACTCCACGCGGCGGCAAGATCAAGATATCCGTTGGCTGGACAGCCGGTGGCGGACAATATGTGAAGGTCAAGGACAACGGCCCCGGCATCGCCGAAGATGAGATATCTGTGGTTCTGGCAGCTTTCGGCCAGGGATCAATTGCCATCAAAAGCGCCGAACAGGGAACCGGGCTTGGTCTGCCAATCGTGCAGGCGCTGCTGGAGATGCATGGCGGTAGTTTCGAGTTGAAATCGAAATTGAGGGAGGGAACAGAAGCGGTGGCGTTTTTCCCGCGCGAGCGGGTGATGGAGGAACTACCCGCCAAACAAACGGGTTTCGGAAAAAACGACACCGCACGCTCCAAAAAGGTCGCCGACAATACGGCAGTCGCGTAACCGCTCGATCCATACTCTGCCATTATTGCCGGACCGAACAAAAATCTGGTTCCGGAGAAAAGTGAATATCTTGCAATTTTGGGTGACGGCAACGATATCACCCAAAAGAGCGACAGGGCTCAACCGGAGACCATGCCCCGATGACCGAAGTGATTGAAAGCCCCTGCATCCTGGTCTGTTCGATCGATTTGAAAACGGGTTATTGTTTTGGTTGCGGTCGCACCCGTGATGAAATCGGTTCCTGGTCGACCATGACACCGCAAGACCGGCGCTACGTCATGGAAGATCTGCCTGCCCGTCTGGAAACCGTCGAACGCAAACCGCGCCGGGAAACACGGCGGCAGCGCATGGCACGCGAAAAGGCAGTTCAAGGATAGTTTTGTGATGCAACGCTTCTTTTGGATCATCATGGCCGTACTCGGTGCCGGCTTGATCCTGTTGGTTGTCAATCATGATTCAGGCACAACACTCGGTCTGCAAAATGAGGCGTTCGCCCAAACGCTCTATATGGGCGTTTGGGGTACCGTCCTCTGCGCAGCCGTGCTCGGTTCGCGCATCCCCTTTGGCGAAGCTGCGCGCAACCTGGCGATTTGGCTCGCTGTCGCTCTGGTACTGATGGCAGGATATCAGTACCGCTACGAATTGCAGGATGTCGCAAACCGCGTTACCGCGGGCCTGATTCCCGGCAGTCCGCTGTCGATCACCGATAGTGACGGGATTGCGGTGATGCTGGAAAAACGCGCCAGCGGGCATTTTGAGGTCCGCGGCGAAGTCGACGGCAGGCAAATCGATTTCCTGATAGATACCGGGGCGACCACTACGGTACTCACCGCGGCAGACGCAAATCGCGTCGGTATCGATGTATCTTCGCTTTCCTTTTCCGTGCCGGTCTCCACCGCCAATGGCGTGACTCATGCCGCGCGGGCAAGCGCTGATGAAGTTCGAATTGGTGAAATATCGCGGTCAAGATTACCGGTATTGGTCGCCGAACCCGGCCAGCTCGGTCAAAGCTTGCTGGGCATGAACTTCCTCGGAACCCTGTCAGGGTTTGATGTGCGTGGAGACCGTCTGATTTTGCGGGATTGAGATATCCGGTTTGGATTGTGATCAAACACCGCAATCCCATTTTCACAGATCAGATTTGTCCACGGGCCGGATATCGCGGCTAAACTTCGCATTCCCGAAACCCGTTCACAGACATTGAAAGCCGGATATCAACGGTTTCGGTAATATTAGAGGCGATTCAGATATTTTGATCAGAATTGGATTCCCAATTCCCAAACCTCTCATTTCTACGCGAGTCTGTTTTGAGAACGGCTCCAACACCCGATCTCAAAAATCGGGAATGATGAAAAGCCTTCCGGATGCCTGGGCAGCTGTTGCAAACCAGGCAGGGGCAAATTGGAACTGAACCGCGGGAGGAATGACCAATGATCACATCAGTCCATCGCTTCGTCGTGGCAGCGGGTCTGGCAGTCATGCTGGCCATCGGCACAAGTAACAAGTCAAAAGCCGACGTCACACTTGAATTGGCCTACATGCCGATTGTGCCCTGCAGTCAGCTTTCGTTATCGAAGGCATGGGTTGGGCGAAGGAAGCCGGTATCAATCTGGAATTGACCCGATTCCCTAATGGCCCGGCAATCCGTGCAGTCGATCGCTTCGGGCAAGTGGATCACTTTTGAAAGCTACGGCGACTGGCTGATCGAGCAAGTGGATCACTTTTGAAAGCTACGGCGACTGGCTGATCGATCAACGCGAAGCACGGCGCCAGGCCGGCATTTGGTCGGAACACCCAGACCCCGCGCCCTTCCCGATTGGTCGCAAGTACGAAGAATATTACGCCGGAATGAGAGCCATGCAGAAATGGAAGCAGCACTTTGCCGTCAAGCGGGACTACGCGCCCACTAAATCAGTGTTGTAGGCGCTGATTATGCCTAACGAGAATTTTGTCGCTGCGGATCATCAAGAGCGCTGTCATGTCCAATCGTGATGCCGGTCACGCTCAAAGCCGCCGAATCGTGATGCACGTCAATTTTGCCGGTGCCGAACAATTGAGTTACGTGCTCAACAACGTTGAAAACATTCATGACTACTATTCCAAAAAACCCGACGACCTGGAAATTCGGATTGTCTGCCATGGCCCCGGGTTGCATATGCTTCGTGAAGACAGCTCGCCGGTGAAAGAGCGGCTTGTCCGGATCGTCCACAGTATGGCGGCGCTGCGGGTGTTCGCCTGTTCGAACACAATCGAACGCATGGCCAATGCCGAAGGAAGGAAGCCAGTATTGATAGATGCCGCTAAACTGGTTGAAGCCGGACTTCCCGAAATAATCGAGCTTCAGCAGGCTGGTTGGACCTACCTCAAACCGTGAATGGGTGTTTCAAAGCAGACTTGTTGCAAACCGCACAGCAACCAGCAGCAAGAATAGACCAAACGCCACTTCAAGTGTCCGCTTAGGCAGGGCATGGGCAATGCGCGCGCCTATCGGCGCGGCAATCAGGGTAACAGGGATAATCAGCGCGAAGGCGATCCAGTTAACAAAGCCAGTTGAACCGACTGGCAAATTGTCGGCGTTCCATCCGGCCGCCACATATCCGATAGCACCCGGTACCGATATCAGCACTCCCATGCCGGCCGATGTTGCAATCGCCTGATGGATCGGGCGGCCGAAAAGGGTCATGAACGTATTGTTCATGATGCCGCCTCCGATCCCCATCAGGGTTGAGAAATAGCCAAGCGCGAAGCCAATACAGCCTCGCAGCGGATTGCCCGGAATTTCATCGTCAAGCTTCCAACCTTCGCGGTTCAGCAGCAAACGCATGCCGACAATTGCCGCGATCACCGCAAATACGAGCCTCAGTCCACCACTCGACAAATAGGCAGCGGTAATTGATGCGAATACAACGCCCGCAGGAACCGGTAACACAAAACTCTTCAGCAGTTCCGTGTCTACCGCTCCCCGCCTGAGATGAGCGCGAAACGAAGCAATCGAAGTCGGAACGATGATCGCCAGCGACGTGCCAACTGCAATGTGCATGCGAACCGCTTCATCGATCCCAAGCGCGCCGAGGCCCTGATAGAATACCGGAACCATTACCGCGCCGCCGCCGATGCCGAATATTCCAGCCAGCACACCGGCGACCGCGCCGACAGCAATGGTTGCGGCGCCAAAGGCAGCGAGCTCGCCAATTGGGATTTCCAGCCCCAGCATACAAGTTCCCCTCAAGCCCTGTCTTCACAGCGAAGAGTTCCGCTTCTCACACCCGGCCTATTTGCAGGCGGCTGCGGAGTCCAGCAAGTTCCTGGAGCCTTTCAGGCGGCCATCGCACCCGCCGCTTTGACAGCGTCGAAGGCAAGCAGCAAGGTCTCTGGTCCAGCTCCCCGCCGTGTCCCTTCCTCTGCAAGGATCCGCCGCCAATTCCGGGCTCCTGGCTGGCCATGAAACAGTCCCGTCATATGGCGAGTGACATGGATCAGACGTCCACCCTTTGCGATGTGTCCGGACACATAGTCGGCCATGATCTCGATGATATCTGCCAGATCATTCCCGGCATCGTCGATGCCATAAATCCGGCGGTCGACATCGGCCAGAATTACCGGCATCTGATAGGCTGCCCGACCGAGCATGACGCCATCGGTTCGCTCGAGATGCGCCTCTGCTTCGCCCAGAGACTGAATGCCACCATTGATGCCGATGAAACGCCGCGGAAAGTCATCTTTCAACTGGTAGACCACATCATATTCCAGCGGTGGTATCTCCCGGTTTTCCTTCGGGCTCAGGCCCTGTAACCAGGCCTTGCGAGCATGGACCCACAGTGCGTCGGAACCTGCATCAAATGTCTCCTTAGCGATGGTCCACAATGCTTCTCGCGGATCCTGCTCATCGACACCGGTTCGGCACTTGACCGTGACGGGAATGCCGACCTTCTTCTTCATCGCCTCGACACAATCGGCGACCAGCTGTGGCTCGCGCATCAGGCAGGCGCCAAATGTGCCGGACTGCACCCGGTCGGACGGGCAACCGACATTCAGGTTGATCTCGTCATAACCAAAATCCGCGGCGATTTTGGCAGCTTCGGCCAGCTTTGCCGGTTCGGATCCGCCCAGCTGCAACGCGACCGGATGTTCGATCGGATCAAATCCGATCAACTTCTGCCGGTCGCCATGGATCACTGCGTCGGCAACTACCATCTCGGTATAGAGCAGTGCCCGCTTTGTCAGTTGCCGATGGAAAAACCGGCAATGCCGGTCCGTCCAATCCATCATCGGCGCGACGGAAAAGCACGTCATCTTCGAGTGTTCGGTTGAGTTGTCGTCCACTGCAATTCCTGCCGGCTATCGCCAACGGTCCAAAACCACTTGGCGGATGTCAGTCAATTCCGATCGGTTTTGTTCAATTGAAACCTTTACATCTCCGAAACGAGGATGGATCTAACAACCCACCTCTTCCGTAAAATACATCTTGATATAGCCGGAGGTATAGACGTCATTCAGAACATTGTACCTGATCTTGCACCACAGCTTCCGCTTGTTGGTTGTCACAGGAGTGCATTTTCCGGATACAACAAGTTTCTTTCTCGTGTCGGGCCGGATTGCTCCGACTTTGCGGGAGAGGTGGTCAGGTCTTTCTCGAATATACAAAAAATCCCACGATTCCACATTCGCCACGCGGAGACAGGTTCCCGGCTTCGGACCGGCAGCAGCCAGATGGAACGGAACGACTGCAAATGCAATCATTCCGGAAATAATCATCACAGCGGTTCGAATACGCATAATCTTCGCTCACCGTGGCTTAATGGCAGCTCGATCGATAATCAATTAACGCTCATCCGGGTGCCAACTCCCTTAGCATTAGAATAACCCGGATAAGAATCGGAACAGCGACGATCAAGATGCTGATCGGAAACAAGAATGCTGCCAACGGAAAGAGCATCTTGAACGGCAGCGCATTTGCTTTCTCTTCGGCTCTGACCATGCGCTTGTCCCGCATTTCCTGGCTAAAAACCCGTAGAGCCTGCGTAACGCTGGCGCCCAATTCCTCGGATTGTCGGAATAGAACAGCCAGCGATTGCGCTTCGTCTATCCGAAGTCGCTTTGCGAAATTTGACAAGGCATCCCGCAAACGGCGGCCACCGCGGACTTCCAGCATCATGATGGTGAGATGAAGACCAAAATCCTTGTTGCGGGACTTCAGAAACTCTTTCGAAACTCGATCGACAGCAGCTTCCACGCTCAGCCCGGAATCTACACAGACGATCAACGAATCCATGAAATCCGGGAATATCTTTCGATACTCGACCTCGCGCTTGTCGCCCTGAAACTCGACAATGATGGCGCAAACAAAGAACACGAGGGCACTGATAATGGTTACCGCGATCATTCTCTGATACAGGGGTATTGTCGGGAACAGACGCTCTAGCCCAACCATCAACGCAACAAAAGCGGCCGCGGTCACAGTGAGTCGAAGCACGTGAAAAATCATTGGCGCTCTGGCTGAAAAGTATCCGGCACGGATTAAACGGTTACTGACCGAATTGGGATCCTTGTCACTGCGTATGACCCGGAAATAGTTGCGCACAAGCTCGGCTTCGCTGATCGGCAGACCTCTAACGTCCTCAGGAACCAGTTCGCGCTCGTCCTCAACATCCTCCCCAGTCTCTCGAATCCGCCTCGCCACCGCCGCTCTCGCGTTGACGAGGCGAACGACGACAAAGCTCACAATCAGAACTGAAACAAATGTCAGAACAAGGATGGTATTTTCATTCACGGCCGGCTGCCTCAATAGTCAAAGTTGACCAGCTTTCTGAGTATCAGCATTCCGATAATCATAAGTGTACCGCCGACCATCAGGAAAATGTTTCCGTATCCGCTCTCCCATAAGGGTTCGAAATAATCGTTGCGCAGGAATTTGACCATTCCATACAGAAAAAACGGAAAGCCCAGCATGAACCAGGATGTCATCCGCCCTTCGGCCGAGATGGCCTTGATTTTTGCTTTCATCATGATCCGGCGGCGGATCATATCGGACAGATTACTCAGTATTTCTGACAAATTACCGCCGGTGCCTCGCTGAACGGTAAGCGAAATGGCCAGCAGATTGAGCTCCGGTGCGCCAATACGGCTTTCCATGTTACGCAATGAATCATCGATATCCGTACCATAGGTCATCTCATCAGACATGATGCCGAATTCCGAACCAATGGGATCAGGCATTTCCCGCGAGACAAGACTGATTGATGTCGGAAGCGGGTGTCCCGCGGACAAACTACGCACAATGACGTCCAGGGCCTCTGGTAGCTGACTGGTAAATTTCGTCATTCGGGACCTGCGTACCCACCAGACAATGATTGCGCAGGTTGCGACTGTTGCCACCAGCGCCACGATCAGAGCGGTGATGTAATTGTATCCGAACAACATAATCAAAACGGTATAAACAAGATATATCGCCGCCACTTGCAAAAATGTCCGCGTTTCCCTGTACCGTATTCCGGATTGGACGATGTAGCCGACGATGACGGCAAAAAATCCTGAAGAAGCGAAATCGAGTCCACGCTCCTTGAGCATCCTCTCATACACTTCGCGCCGGTCTGAATCACCCTCTATGAGTGAAATCCGGTAGTTGATGAATCGCTTCTTTTCGAAGTGGTTTCGCAATCCGCGGATTATCGTATCCGACAGGATCAACGTACATAAGAAAACAGCAAGATAGATGATCAGTTCATTCATGGTCAGGTCAGCTGCCGGCTTGGGTCGAAAATCTCGTCAGGGACATCAAGTCCCAAGGCACGAACTTCTTCAAGGAAACGTGGTCTGATGCCTGTCGCAAAGAACACTCCGGACACTGCACCGTCAGCATTTACGCCGGTTTTGCGGAAACCCATGATTTCCTGCATTTGTACGACTTCGTTCTCCATCCCGGTTAGTTCTGTAACCGATACAACCCTTCTCGAACCATCGTGAGTTCGCTCCAACTGGACAATGATGTCGAGAGCAGAAGCGATCTGTTGCCGTATGCTCATTTGCGACATCGGCATTCCCGCCATTCCGATCATCTGTTCCAAGCGCGAAACCGCATCACGTGGCGTATTTGCATGGATTGTGCACATCGAGCCCTCATGGCCGGTATTCATGGCCTGCAGCATGTCAAACGCTTCTTCGCCGCGAACCTCGCCAACGATTATGCGGTCAGGTCTCATTCGCAGAGCATTTTTCAGCAGCTCACGCTGCCTGACCTCGTTCCTGCCGTCGAGTGTAGGTGGTTTCGTCTCCAGACGGCACACATGTTTCTGCTGCAGTTGCAGTTCAGCGGCATCCTCGATGGTGAGTAGGCGCTCCTTGTTCGATATCTGCGAAGAGAGCGCATTCAGCATTGTTGTTTTGCCGGAACCGGTTCCCCCAGAGATAATGATCGATCTGCGGCCCTTTACAGCCACCGTCAACAGGACGCGCATGGCATCCGGCAGTGCCTTAACCCCGACAAGCCGCTCGATCGTATAAGGCTGCTTGGAGAACTTGCGGATCGAAATCATCGGTCCGTCTATCGCCACAGGACGAACGGCAACGTTCACACGAGATCCATCGGCCAATCGGGCGTCGACAAGTGGAGACGATTCATCAACCCTGCGCCCAACCGCCGAGACAATCTTTGTCACGATCCGAAGAAGGTGGTCTTCGTCCTTGAACTGTATGTCGGTTTCCTCGAGTTGGCCGAAGCGCTCGATGAAAATTTGCTCGTGGCTGTTAACGAGAATATCGGCAATAGTATCGTCCTTGAGCAGCGGCTCCAAAGGCCCGAGACCCAGCATCTCGTTTGTGGTGTCTATGATCAGCTCATCGAGTTCTTTCGCATTTACCGGGAAATTCTGCTCCCGGACATATTCGCGAACAAGCGGTTTGATCTCCTCGATAATCGCGTCGCTGGTCATCGTATCAATTACGCTGAGGTTGATACGGTCGAGCAGATGGCGATGCAGGGCGACCCTTTGTGCAACCATGTCGCGCCGCGTCTTGATATCAGCACTGTTTGACTCGGTCAGCAACGCTTCCTGATCGTCGTCAATCAGATTTGCAACTTCGAGCTCAATCTCTTGGTCAACCGAACCGGCTGCCGGTTTTTTTCCTTCCGATGGTTGAAAGAAACGTCCAAGCAAACGATCATTCATTGACAACCACCTTTGTTCCGATCGAAACCTTTTTGTACAACTCCAGGATGTCGGCATTCGTCATCCGGAAACAGCCCGCCGTTGCAATCTCTCCCACGGAACCGGCGTCGTTGGTACCGTGTATCCTGTACAAAGTGTCTCTGCCCCCGCGGAAAAGGTAGATGGCCCGCGCACCCAGAGGATTGTAAGGACCAGGCGGAACCATTTCGGGCAAATCCGGCTCCCGCTTGCGCATTTCAGCAGGCGGCCGCCATTCCGGCCAATCCCTTTTGCTGCCGACAATGACCGTGCCGGTCCAGGTAAAGCCCTTCCGGCCGATTGCAATCTTGTATCGCGCGACGGTCTCTTTATCGAGAACGACATCCAAAGTGCGCTTGGAGTTCGATATTACAATCGTCCCCGGAACCTCGTCATAGCTGCGTCTGACGACGGTGCGAGTGATAGGCCCATGGGTTCGCGGCACCTTTGCTCCCGCAATGCCCTTGGACACAATGAGCGGCGACAGGAAACCTCCTGCAAAAACCGACAGGAACTCTCTGCGCTTCCAATTGACCAAACAAACCATTCTAGACCGTGACCCCCTCACGTACGGCGTCGGCCAGAACGCTCAGCCGTTTGCAGGACTTTGAACGCGAATGCACTTCGACCGGCAGCAGCCCGCGGTTCAAGGACTCAAAAAACAATTCGGTCTCGTTGGGCATCATTGTGGTTGGCAGTCCCTGGAACACCTTGAGGATCTCCTTCTTTCCGATGATCCTTCCGAACATGCCGGTTCTGACCCGATTGACCACAATTGATATACCGTTGTTGTCTCCACGTATCTCAACCAAACGGCGAAGCAGGTCCTTCGCCCGTTGAAGGCCAGGCACATTGTGATTACAGACAACTGTGACCGTGTTGACCGAGCGGAGTACAGCATCACTCCAGCGCGCCTCACCGGTTGGCAGGTCCAGCACTGTGTAGTCGTGCTGCAATGCAATCACGTCAAGCATCCGCAAGACAAGTTCCGCTGACTTGTCGGAAACAGCAATATCCTGACTCTCAAATGAAAACAGGTTGAATCCAGTCTTGTGGGTTTTTCGAACCAGATTGACAAATTCCAGGTCGATGCGTTCCGGGTGCTCTCGAACACCGCCAAGATCATAGGCGTTTTCGATGTTGAGATATGCGCCAGCCAACCCGGTCGAAAAATCAAGATCAAACAACGCAGAAGAAGGTGCTTCCCGCTTTCGGCTGCGGGAAAGATAGTAGGCAAGCATGATAGAGACGCTGGTCGCCCCGGCGCCGCCTCCGGCAGGCAACACTGCATGAACAATGTTCTTTGCCGAACCCAACCTGTTGGTAATCGAGTTGAGCGCTTCAATGATCGGCCTGGCCTCGATGGGCTTTGGTATCCAATCGGCGCCGTCCAACCGCATGAGGACCCGCATCTGTTCAGGTGCGAGTGTGCGGGACACAAACACCACCGGAGTCTTGCCAATCCGTAACCGGGCAGCATTGAATTCGCTGTTTTCCAACAACGCTCCATCATCAACATCGACAACGAGGATGTCGTATTTTACCAGATCATTTTCACCAATGCGGCCAAACGCGGAAACGTCACGGATATCGGCATCGAAAAGTGCCAGGGAAGAAATGATTGTTTGCAGGCGCCGCGTAGTGTCTGCATCGCTGGAGAACACCAGAAGTCGGGTTCTTCCCCCAATCGTTGCGCTGATATTCATGGGTCCGCCGTTTGTTGTTGCCTGCTGCCTGTTTAGACTATTTTAACCAGTTAGGTCTTCAGAAGTCGCCGTTACGGTAAACGGCGGAAATCCGATTTCAAGAACGTCGAACAGGCCACCGAGCACAGGCAGATCAACTGCGGCACGATTGATCTGCAGCCTAACGGTCACGACCGGACCAAGCGGTCGTCCCTCATATCCCAAACCGCTTTGCTCATAAGAAATATGGACATGCTCCGGCTTGATGCTTGGGAAGTAAGCCGAAAGCCCAGGCCAGGCCGGGCCACCAGCGCCGTTGACCAGCCTGTCCATCACGCCAGCGTTGCAGTCGGGGATTGCAGTGGTAGCGTCACCATCACATTGTGAAACGATGGTCGCATCTGCATCAATGAGTTGCCCGCCCCTCGATGCATCAAATGCAAATACCGTATCGAAGTTCGTTGTTGCCGGATCGGATACGACCAGTTTTCTCACAGCCAGATGCATCGATTTTGCAGCCATGTTCCATTGAAAAACCATCATGCCGAATTCGACGATAACGGCAAAAGCAAGGAACATGATCGGTAGAACCAGCAGCCCCTCGGTAAGCGCACTGCCCTCTTCTGATCTGGCTAGTCTGCCACTGCGCAATCTCACCATCCGATTTCCCGCTGCTGATACTCTGCACGCACGTCAATGGTTCTCTCGAACATCCAGGTGAAAAACGGCGAGGCAATGAGGGTGTGCGTTGTCGCCGCCTCAATATTGGATTGTCCGTTGCTTCCGGTGGTATAGGTATAAGTGATAGCAGAATTCGAGGCATTCCAACTCGGCACGCGCGCCGGTCCGTTGCCTGCGGAGTTGCCAAAATAAGCCAGGTTTCGCGCAACCGTGAGACAGTTGGTTGATGACGGCAGGCTCGCGCTGACACCATGGCGACAGCGAGCCATATATCGCACCGAATCCCTCAATCCGGTCTCAATTTGCTGCCGTTGCCAGAAAATCGAACCTGTTTCGAGAACCCCTACCGCCATGATCGTCAGAAAAGGCACCGCTACGATGGCCTCCGTCATGGCTATACCGGATACGTCGCTGAGGAAGCACCTGAGACGCATCACAAGGTTGGCACATTGCTTCATCTGACGAGTTCCGCTTCTTCGCGCAGGAAATTTTCGAGCGTTCCCAAACCGCCCTGCCCGGACACGTCGATCATTTCCAGATAGATCTCCTTGTCGCTACCGTCAGTTACAACCGGTTTGGTCATGAACATGCGCGCGAACGCTTCGGCTGGCAGATCAGTTGAAGCACCCTGCAGTTCTCCCGACGCAGCCAATTCGACACAATTCAACACAGCTGCGAAGATGACCCTTCGCTCATCGGCAGCAACAGGAGCTGTGGTGCCGCCATAACAAGCTGTATCTGACTGATTGCCGCTTTCGCCGAGAGGTCCTGTGTTGTCGATCATGTTGTTTTGAATTTCGTATGTATAGGCATCATAACGCGAAGGCACCGGCGGGGCGACAGTTGCGCTGCCGGGAAGAGACGGCATGAAGGTTGCAACTGCGTTAGGTGCCGCAGGTGCCGCGTAGTTGGGGTCGTCGGCTGGCAGCGGGTCCGCTCCTTCGTGCCCTCCGTGGGTGATATCCCAATAGGTATCCAAATCCCAGTTATTGTCGGACACGTTACCACCGCCGACAACTGTTATGTTGTTGCCGGTCGGGAATGGCATCCCATTCAGTGGATCATCCTCCGGGTCGTAGGTGCTGCAAATGTGACTGTTGTTGAGCGACTGATCCTGACCCTTTCTGATATTGATGTCCGGTCTGTACGCATAAACGTCGTCATAACTTCCGAAAGAACCGGCATAGAGACCCATGCGGGTGTTCAATCCTTGCTCGACGGGCCCGACATTTGCACCGGGTTCCGTATCAAGACCATCCTGTGAATAGCAAACTCCCGGAGATCCTGTAGCCAGTGCGTGCGCAAGCACATTGGCACCATTGCCCTCCGTCCGCAGGAAGCCGAAATTACCGGGTGCCGGTGAGGAATTGCCGGTATTGCGCATCGTGAACTGCCGTCCGTACAGATCGCCGTCTTCGAAATGCTGGTTGAAAGTGTCACCATCGTAGAGCGGGTTTTGTTCAACACCTTCATCGATATTGGATTCAAACGGATTGCAGATGAATATCGGCGTTACGTCGCAGGCTGCGGCCGTATAGGTCGCAACCGCCTGGGCGTTGACCGCAACGGAGGCCGGTCCAAGGCTGTTTATCGGAAAAATGCCATTGACCGTCATGTTTTTCGCAGTCACCCAGACGTAACGGGCGTTGTTGGATTGCTCGGCAAGATTACTGCCTTTGACAAGGCAATCATTTTCCGCGACGAGCGGAGCAATACCTTGGCATGCGTTCCCGCCGATCAATATCGGTGTATCGTCGCTGGCCGGAATAGCGCCAAGGAAACGTACTTCTACGCTGCTGGCACTTGCATCATTCGGATCGAAGGAAACAAACGACTTGCCGCCCGGTCCGCCCGAGCCCCCACCAAACCAGGCTTCGTTTTGCGTTATGGCCGCCACTGCATTTCGGGCTCTGGTAATCGAGTCATTTCGGCCATCGAGTTCGCGCGCTCCGGCAAGCGCCATTGAATCGACCGCATTTTGAAGATCGGTGTGCAGATTGGTGACGCGGGATGCATCGATAATCCAGGCGGAAATACCAATGAGAAACGGCAGCGCGATGAGCGCAAAGGTGAGAGCATATCCCTCCTCACCCGTCACAATTTTTCTAAGCGATCGCCTTGGGCGAATTTTGGTTCCGTTTGAAAACTCGAATTGGGGCATGGCGTTTCAGCTTTCCGGAATATTGTGCCTGCTTCCTGTCTGGTTCTGTTCCTTTTACCGCACTGCCGTCATCAATGAATTCTGCGCGGTCGCGCAGCTGATTTCCGGCTCTAACCGTCATCCTCCTCGGCGCTGCCGCTGCTACCACCCGCTGAACAGCGAACAACATCTGGATCACATGGAGTGATGTAGCGTTGATACGCTTGGTTGACCTTGCTTTTGTCGACCCTGATATCTGTATTTTCAGCATTCGGCGGGAACGGATTTACAGTGTGAATTCCGATATTTGCTTCCGGCGCGTTACCGGCACCCAAAGTGATGGAATCCCTGTGATTCATATAGTCCGCACACCCTCCGAGGGCGGCGGCCATCACCACGACAAGCAATGTTCTATTTTTTCTTGGCGACATAGGGGTCCTCAAATTCCAGATCGATGCGGTGGCCATAATCGCCGACGATGCCCTCACCTTCGCGAATCGCCCGCAACATGTCCTTGTCGACTTCCAGCAGTCCCAGGGCAAAAAGTTCAACGTCGTCGGATGGGCGGGTCTGATCCAATGGTGAATACAGATTCTCGGAAGGTGCTGCCGGGCGCACGAGGCGCGGCGTGACGACTATAACAAGATCACTTTCTCTCTTCTGAAAGCTCGTGGAACGAAACAGCGGACCAAGTATTGGCAATTGGCCAATCCATGGCAGTTGCTGAATATCACGGGCGTTAACGGTTTGCAGAAGGCCGGCCATACCGAAGCTTTGACCATCGCGAAGTTCGACCACTGTTTCCGCTTTCCGCGAAATGAACCCCGGATTACCATTCACATTGACCGTGCGATCAAGTTCGCTGACTTCGGTCAGGACACGCAGGTTGATCTTGGAGTCTTCAAGCACAGTGGGAACAAACTCCAGACGGACGCCGTAGGGCCGATAATCCACCTGGGTGCCAGCGCTGCCTCCGAAATTCACGGCCGAAGTAATCGGCACCTCACCACCTGCGTGAAACTTTGCAACTTCACCGCTGACTGCCGTCAGGTTCGGCTGGGCAAGCCGCCGCGCCAGCCCCTTCTGCTCAAGCGCGTCAATCATCAGGTCGATCCGCAAACCGGCTGACGATAAAATATTGGCAACAAGCGTTCCAAATGGAACGGCGGACTGGTTGCCCGCGGGCCCGTTCGTAACGAATTGCGCCAATTGGTTAGTGGCCGGATCAACATTGACTGCAACCCGGGGACCAACTGCACCCAAAACGTTGGTGCCAGCGACAAGTGTATTCACGCCCAGTTCGCGGCCGGCTGTTCTGGAGGCTTCGAGCACCCTGACTTCAAGCGAGACCTGCTGGGTGTCGCCGATGGAAAGCGCATTGATCACCGGACTTGCCGAAAACTGGGAAGCTGCCTGCAATGCACGGCTCTGATCATTGGCATTGGCGACACTGCCGGAAAGCCGAATGCGATTGTTTACTACCGAAACCCGAATGTTCGAGCCGGGAACAGCTGCTCGCACCGCGGCGTCAACGTCGGCTGTGCTCAGTTCGACCCGAACATCGATAATACCGAGCACATTTCTTTCTGCATCGTACAACGTTACGTTTGTAAAGCCTGGTGATTTGCCCTGCACATACAAGGAACGATCCGACAGCGGAACCACGTCAGCCGTATTGGGGTCGCCTACAACCAAGTCGCCAAAAGCAAGATTGGTGGTCACGGTCACGGTTGATCCGGGTCTAACCCGCATTCTGGTTACCGTACCCGTTCCCAATGAAACTCTTAGCTCTTGTGCAAAAGTTGGGGTTGATGAAGGACCAAAAGCGCCTGCAGTAAAGACTGCAAGCGCTAGCAGAAACGCCTTGACTGTTAGGCGTCTGGTGAACTGAAACTGGGGCATTGACCTATCCTGAAATCCACTCTGGCCCATTCAAATTAGCACAAAACTCAATCTAATATCTTAACCTTGTACTCAGTACGCTTGGTATTTCTGAAAACACCCACATCAGTAAACACCCTCGGTGGAATAGTGACCACTTTCCGTGGCTCCGGCTTGGGCAGAATAGTGGGTGCAGGCAGCTCGACAACCACTTTTTCCGGTTTTTTGTCGATTTCCGTTTTCAACGCATCAACACGTTTGTCAACGTTTTCCCCGACCGAGCGCACGAGTTTTTCCAGCTCTGCGATCCGTTGTTCACGTTCAGCGTCGAGCTGCTTCTGCAGCCGCTCGCGTTCTTCTTGGAGTTTTTGCTCCAGAAGAGCTTGCGCGGTAAGGCCGCCGCCCAAATCCGCGATCTTGACAGCATTGACCGCCTCAACCTGCGCTGAAGCAACATTACGTAACGCCAATGATAGCGTACCGACATTGGCTGCCAACGTCAGTTTTTGCGCTTCCTCGGTGGAGACTTCCATGGTTACGGTTCTGACCACATTCGGCTTGTCGGCCTGATCATCTGCCAACTGGTCGATTGCCAAAACCCTGACGCCCTGAAGCAAAATATCAGTAAATGCCTCGGCATCGCGGGGACGGCGTGTCAGCATGATGTCAACACGATCGCCCGGAAGCACGAACCCGGCGACACCGAGAACATCGTCAACCCGGATCGATACCGCTTTCATGCCTTCGGTCAACAATGCCGAAAGGCTTGCCCGCTGGCCTGGTCCGGTAATTTTGGTGGAAAGGATTGGCTCGTCTTGAGCAATCGCGCCGACCACATAACGCGGCTTTTCCTTGTCGCCGATGAGCTCCTCAATATTCCGGAATGCCCCTTCGGGGATTGTTGCGGAGGACCATGCGATGACCCTGAGGCTCGATGACTCGATAAGCCGGCCAAATCGCAGCGGCTGGTTTGCCACTACTACGGTATTTTGCGGAACCTGGGCGCCATCCTGCGTAGTCAAGGCTGCTACCTGGTCTCTAAGAAAGCCGCGTACGCCGAATACGGCGGCCGCAGCCAAAACCAACGAGACAAATACCGCAATGACGGATGATGTGCGCATGACAATACCCCGGAACCCACTTAAGGACGCCTCCGGGAGGACTAGCATTCCCGGAGGCAGTATTTATGTCCAGTTAGACTGGAATAATGGTAATTTTACGGAGTTGGTGCTGTGTAGGTAACTTCCGTTGACCAGAAGTTGCCCCACGAGTTCCACGCCGATGCCAAGTCTCCGCCAGCGGCCACAACCGCTACGATCACTCCTGCAAGGAGCAAGCCCAGCAAAACCAGATATTCGGTGAGCGCAATGCCGTCTTCTTCTTGACGGAAGGCCCGCAACATATCCAATACATATTTCATCAGAAACTCCCAGATGTTGCTATAGTCACCGCGAGGAAATTTGCCCCCTCGCTACGCTTATTAATAAACTGTTAATTTAGTCAAAGTCAATTTATACATCGTGCCTCGTCAACGCTACGTTGCAACAAAGTTAACGGTATCGCGAATTGCCAATGCACGAAATGCGGGAGTTTTCGAATACGAAAATATTATTATGCAACTGATGAAAATTTGATAGTATTAAAAAATGATATATATGTTTAAATGGATATTATGATTTTCATTTACTTAATGATTATTTGTGTATCGCTGGCGCTATTTGTTTTTGTTGCCTATGAGGATTTTCGTACGTGGAAAATTCGAAATATATACATATTTATACTTATAGCTTTATTCTTCGCTAAATATTCCGTGATAAGCTTGTGGGGCGAGGAAGCACCTTGGCATCCAGGTTTGCTATCCTCGCTGGCGGCTGGCGCATTTCTATTTGCACTCGGTTTTGCACTTTGGGCGCTCAAATTGCTGGGCGCAGGAGATGCGAAACTGCTGGCACCCATCGGATTGTTCCTGGGCTGGAACAACCTGATTGCATATTCACTGTTTCTCCTATTGTTTGCAGTCATCGCGTCGATAGCACTCAAATTTCCCGTGCCGACAATTATCAAAGCGACGCAAATTGGGATGCGGTTGGATGAAATTCGCGAAACCGGCAAAGTTCCCTATGGTGTGTTGATGGTAGGCGCACTGGTTGCCACCTACCTGTATAAGCACTCCGGAGTGTTCTGATTCCGATCCCTGCACAAAGCCGTTTGTTCAACTCGCCAAGATACACAGCTTCGCCCCGCCGTCGTCATTCCCGGCAAATATAATCCTGGAAAGAGTTCGTCCACTTCGGCAAATGGCTAATTATGTCAGGAATTATTTACGTCTGACATCAATAATTTGATCATTGGGTGTATCGATGCAATGCAATGTCGGTCTGAACGAAGACCTCAACTTGCTCAGCCCTGAACGCGCCAATATACTTCATTTGCGCTTGGGTGCAGCCCAACAAGGATTTGGACGGGAATTCGTCAATGACCATCTCTGCTGAAACAGCCAGTCCGCCGGCCGCCAATGAAAATATTCGCTATCTTTTTGGTCCAGTTACAGATTTCTTAATGCTGGGTGGTGGGGCGATAATACTTCTGCCATTGCTGGCTTTAGTTCCTTTGAAATACGAATTCCAGGTCGCATTTGGGGCACTAATACTGGCGAATTTCATCAATCATCCCCATTTTGCACATTCCTATCAGATATTTTATTCGAACTTTTCCAACAAAGTTTCCGGAAACGGATACAGCAAAGACCTCCAGTACAGATACATATTTGCTGGAATAATCGTGCCGATTATCATTGCGCTGTACTATGCGATTGCAATTCGCACAAACAGCCACGTAGCTATCGGTTATACCGTCAATGCAATGGCCTTTTTCGTCGGTTGGCACTACGTCAAGCAAGGCTATGGAATGATCATCGTCGACTCGGTGCTCAAGAAATCGTTTTTCAACGATTCCGAGAAAAAGTCGTTGCTGTATAACAGTTACATTGTGTGGATATTCTCTTGGGTTAAGACAAATCAAATTGTGCAGGAAAAAAACTACTTTGAGCTAAAGTATTATACGTTCGATATACCAGAAGAATTGTACTACCTATTATTGGTAATGTCGATAGTCTCGACCGCTTATCTGGCCTATTTGCTGATAAGATCTTACGCACCGAGAGTGCAGAATCTGCCGGTTTCCGGCATCGTTGCCTATTTGGTGTCCATCTACATGTGGCTGCTGTTTGTCACAATCAATCCGTTGTGGGTCTTCCTCGTTCCGGCTTTACATTCGCTGCAATATTTGGCGGTCGTCTGGCGTTACCAAACCAACGTCGAACTGCGCCGATCGGATGCACTTGAGCCGTTTGAAGCCCCTCTTGCGAAAATTGGCCCCCGCTACCGGCTGCGTGTCGCGTCGTTCATGCTATTTGGATTTCTTCTTGGCGCTTCCGGATTTTTCCTGTTTCCGTTCCTGATGGACCAGGTCATCGCCTATGACAAGGAATTGTTTGGAGCCAGCCTGTTCGTTGTTGTTTTCTGGGTTTTTATCAACATTCATCATTATTTTTTGGACAACGTCATGTGGCGGCGCGGCAATCCGGAAGTAGCAACCAACCTGTTTCGGTAAGCCTTGCACCGATTGGGATTACAAAAGCCCTGATCTCATCACGGCTCTTCTGAAGCAGGCTGAATTGTAAGATTTGCCAGGCCGCCCTCCATCAATTCCAGATCGATTTCCAGGTCATCTTTTTCCAAGAAGTTGCGGACTGACTTGGCGTGATCAATGATTGCTCGAGGGTGATGTCCTGCCGGGTCGTTCTCACCGGAAGCGTAGTGTTTGGCGTAAAACTCATCGAAGACCGACGGGTACACGTCAACCTGTTCCTTTTCGGCGAGGTCCATGAATATTTGTTTGAAGTCGTGTTCAGTCGGGGCCGGGATGAGTATCTTGTAATAAAGGCGCCGCAAGCCACCCGCGTCAGACAATTTTTCGGGCGGAATATTGGTCGAGAAAATGACCAGTTGGTCAAACGGAACTGCAAATTTCTTGCCCGTATGCAACGTTAACTGATCATATTGCCGCTCAAGCGGAACGATCCAGCGATTTAGGACCGATTGTGGATCGGTCCTTTGGCGACCAAAGTCATCGACCACAAACACACCACCCATCGCCTTCAGGTGAATTGGTGCTTCATAGAAGCGCGACACTGGATTGAAGGACAGGTCGAGCATGTCGAGCGACAGTTCACCGCCCGTAAGCACAAACGGCCTTTGGCATTTCACCCAACGGGGATCAGCGCCCTGTCTTACTTCCCTGGGGTCAGGAGATTCAGCCGTCTCAACAGGTGTATGAACAGTCGGATCGAAGAAATTGATGATCTGCCCGCCCACTTCGAAACAATGGGGAAGATAAATGGCTTCCTTGAAGGCGCCGCCAATCGCCTCGGCGATACTCGTCTTTCCGTTGCCCGGTAAGCCGTACAGGAGAATCGAGCGCGCAGAGTTGAACGCCGGGCCCAATTGCTGCAGCAGCTTGGCGGGCACTACCAGATGCGACAAGCAATCCTGCAGATCAGCTAGCGTAATCCGCTCGTGGCGGATCGTCTGCCTGCGAATTTGAGCGACGAACTCATCAAGGCTCACTGGTGCAGGGCCAACATATTGGGATTGTGAAAGCGCTTCCAACACAAACTCATGGCCTTTGCCACCAATCGCGTATCGCAGCTCCGATCTCACATCCGCGCCCGAGAGCCCCTTCGCCTCCACAAATTGGAGCTTCTGCAATTCGGTAAGAACTTCGTTTATGACGATCATTGGCAACCGGGTTTCCCGGCTGAGCTCGGAAGGTGTCATGGTGCCGAAAACGTTCAGCGTTTTCGAGATCAGTTTTTGCAACTGCTCGCGGCCAATTCCCGTTTCTTCTGCAGATTGCGGTGCCGGAGGTGCTTCGATTGTCATTTGATAGTCTCCAAGCAGGCGCCCACAATGATCACAAAAATGAGGGGATAAGACTCTGAATACGGTTCAAATTAATTAGAAACTAAGAAAACTATGACATATTAGCAACAGAAGTCGGGAATTTGACGGAGCACGGTTAATACGACTCCACAGGGTATGAGTACCGTGTAATGGTGCATTTGGTGTGGGATGCGGGTTAATGCGTAGTTGTATTAAGTTTTTGTCGGTGGTGTCTGTAGCAGCGGTTATATTGGCCGGCTGCCAATCTCGCGACATCGAAGAATTATCATCATTCGGAGACAGCGCCGCTTCGGTCGACGACCTGTCAAATGTTGATTATTATCCAACAGATCAGCTGATCACCAACGGCATCGTCCAGTTCAAAGAAAAGAACTATGGTAAGTCCTACAGCCTGTTCAAAAAAGCGGTCGAAGTTTATCCCGACGATCCACATGCCTGGCTAGGTTATGCTGCTTCAGCAGACCACCTTGGCCGTTTTGATAACGCAACGGTCGGCTACCGCCGATTGGCGAAGATGATCCCCAACCGACCGGAATACCTTAACAATCTAGGTTACAGCTACTTGCTCAGGGGCAACCTCAAGCAGGCGCGGCGCTACTTCCTCTTGGCCTATGAGATTGATCCGGCCAATGAAACCACTGCAAACAACCTCGAGCTTCTGCGCAATAGTACAAGGTACGCGAAACGAGGCTAGGCGCTTGCAGGGATTTCCTGATGAAATTCACGCCAACATTCGATCAGAACGCCGGCGTTGAACTGCGAGCAGACGAAAGAATAGCGTACACCCCTGCCCGACCAGAAACCCCGAAACCAACGCCAGTCGTTTCTCGGTATTTTTCCTACACCCTCTTGGCAGCAATCATGGCTCACGCGCTTCTGCTTGTGGGCGTGACCGCTTACATGTCGAGATCAATCTCCGGGATTCACGACGTCAATGCCAATCTTGAAGCATTGTCGGATTATGAATCGCGGATCAGCGAAAAAATTTCGGCGCAGAATGTTGCCGTGCAGACGTTGATAAACGAGACCAACGCCCGTTTGTCGACAATCAGAAGCGATGGTGAGACAGCAATCGCCTCGAGCCGTGAAACATCCCAAAAGCTGGACGAGTTGCAAGAGACGCTGCAGAAGCTAGCCGATATTGTCCAATCCTTTCCGAGCCGAGTGGAGATTACGGAAGAAAATTCAACGCAAGCATCTCGCAGTTCTGATCGTCAAGGTTCGTCTCTTCCGCCTCCTCCGGCTGGATATAGACGCATAAAAGGGGCAGACGGCAGCGTGACCTATGAGAAGGTCCGTTGAAATAACAAGCCCGGGAAATTCGCTGCCCGATTAATCTATTCGAAAATTTGTTAAAACCGGACCAGTTCCGGTCAGGTGGTCAATGCCTGGTCAAGCCGCTTGCCAAAGCACAAGTTAAAGGCGCGGTTATCGCGCCGCCACCTCATCCCACTTCACTGTAACTTAACCGTTTTGAGGTTCTTATCTGGCCATCCTTCGATCGAGGTCCAGTATGGTCAGTATCCTCAATTTCACCAAATCGGTCATTCCGTCACTGATTTTTTGGCTGGTCGCCGCTTTTCTCCTGTCAAGGATGATGATCGGCTTCTCACCGGCTTCCGAGTTTGCATGGCAACTCTATTTCTTGTTTGCTCCTTTCGGCCGCGAAGTAGCCGTGTTCGTCGATGCAATTCCGTCCTGGCAGAGTTTTTCGTTCATCGGGTGTTTCATATTTTTCGGGTTTGCAGCATTCTTGTCCTGGTCACATTTTGAATGGCTTCGCACCCGAGCCCTGATGACTCACCTGTCGTTGCTGGTGACCCTGTTTGCCCTGAATGATGAACAGGTTTTCTCGGCCGCAGCCAGCCCCGGCGTCGAGGTCAGCGAAGCCGGTTGGTGGCCGGAACTCACCGCGACTCATCCTTTGCTCATCGCGCTACTGGCTGCCTTGATCGGCCTTTGTCTTCTCATCCACTGGCACATAATCAGCAAAAATATTGTTGGCCGATAGCACGGCACTTTCGCGCAGGCGTGGAATAACTGTAGGTGCAGCAGGACTTGAACCCGCGACCTGAGGTTTTCACCGCGCCCTCACACCGACAAAGCTCCGCGAACTAATTGAAGTCTGACAGTGGCAAGAAATCCTCTGCAAGCCGCGGCGCTCAAATTGTCCAAAGGGGTGCTAGTCGGGAGAAGGTAGATACTCACCCGAAATCAAAGCTTCAACCGCCGCCCGCCTTTGGTAGAGGTTCAAAACCTGCCCCTGCATGCGCACCAGAGCTGCAACCGTATCAAGCGTGGGCGTGGGAATATTGAGACGCCTTGCCAGTTCGAGCACCGTACATACAAGGGCATCCAGTTCCATCGGGCGACCTTGCTCGACGTCTTGTCTCGTTGACGGTTTGTGACCGATGATGTCTGCACCGCCCTGAATGCGGCGTTCGATCGGAACGCTGAACCGAGCCCCAACGGCCTGACCCACATTTCGGCATTCGATCATAATATCTCTGATGATTGATCGGCATGCGGGATCGGCTCCGATCAGATCGAGGCTGGCGCCTGTCAGTGCAGAGACCGGATTGAACGAACAATTACCCCAGAGCTTGATCCAAATCTCATCGCGTATTCTGGGCTTAACAGGTGCGCGCAATCCCCCACCTCTCATCAGGCTGGACAGCAACATTGCGCGGTCGCTCTGCGTGCCGTCGGGCTCTCCGAGGCTAAATCGGTCACCACTTTTGTGCACTATTTCGCCGGGAACAGGGACCGCGCAGGCAGGATAAACAACGCAGCCAATGGCACGCTCCGGTCCAAACACCTGCCATTGTGCCCCTTCAGGATCCACGGTTTCAAGCCAGCAATTATCGAGTTCTGTACCCGAGCCTGCCTTGTGGAAATACCACCACGGAATTCCGTTTACCGCTGAAACGATTGCTGTCTCGTCATGTAGCAGCGGTTTGAAACTATCCACGATCGGTGGAACCGAATGGGCTTTAAGCGTGATGATGACAAAATCCTGCGGCCCCAGCTTTGATGCATCAGATGTAGCACGAACCGGCAGGGTTTCGCGCTCTCCGTCTTTCACAAGCGTCAATCCATTGTTTTGGATCGCCTCAAGATGCGGACCTCGCGCAACCAGACTTACATCGGCACCGGATTTGACCAGAGCGTGAGCGAGATAGCCGCCAATCGCGCCGGCGCCGAAAACGCAAATCTTGGTCATTTTGCCGCTTCCAATCCGAGTGTTTTTGCAAGCCCGATGCGCTGCAGTTTGCCGGTTGGCCCTTTTGGTATCTCGTCAACGAACACTATCTTGCGAGGGACTTTGAAGGCGGCAATATACTGCGCCGCAAAGGCTCGCAAAATCGCCTCATCAACATCACTGCCTTCCTTGAGCACAATGGCGGCTGCGACGTCTTCACCAAGCTTCGGGTGACTGAGTGCAAAGGTCACCGCCTGGTTGACGGAAGGATGATTCATCAACACCTCATCGACTTCGCGCGGCGAAACTTTCTCCCCGCCGCGATTGATGATTTCTTTCAATCGGCCACTGATGAATAGATACCCATCAGAATCCAACCAACCCTGGTCACCAGTACGGAACCACGTGGATCCATCTGTGTCATCGACCAGAAATGATTCAGCGTTTGCTGTTTCATTTCCATCGTACCCGGCGGTTACATTCTCGCCGGAAATGACGATCTCTCCGACCGTTTGCTTGTCTGTCGTCAAACCAGCATCCGATAAAATGGCAATCCTGGGACCTGCAGCCAGTCCAACAGAACCAGGCCGCTGCAAGCCGGGACCGATTGGGATTGGGTTACAGGCCATCTGATGCGCGGCCTCGGTCATGCCGTAGGCTTCGACCACCGGGCAACCAAATGTGCGTTGCAGGTCTGCCATCACCGTTGGTGGCAATGATGAGGACGAGGATCGGACAAAACGCAATTTTGATTGTGCGACGATATCTGCGTTGCGCGGTGCCCGCGCCAAAATAGCCTGATGCATCGTTGGCACGGCTGTGTACCAGGTTGGAGCACAGTCTTCGAACCAGCCATAGACCTTCAACGCATCAAAACCCGGTGTGCAATAGACGCATGCTCCCTTTGCCATCGACGACAAAATTGCCGCTATCAAACCATGTATGTGAAATAACGGCATGATGTTCAGGCCCACGTCAGACTGCGTAAGCTTGAGGCTCTCGGCGATGTTAAAAGCTGATGTGCAAACGTTTAAATGGGAGAGCGGAACAATTTTGGGGCGCGATGTCGTTCCGGAAGTATGCAAGACCAGGCAAGTGTCGGATTCTTCTGATTCAGTCAAACTGATCGGGGCACCATCTTCGATATCGAGGTTGAAAAAACCGGCAGGCTCGCCGTTTTCAACATGCGCGATAGCAACAGGAATATCCAGGGACTTGGCGGCCATCGCAGCAGTGCCGCCATCATCGGCGCATATCAGGAGTTTGACGTCCAGGTCTTCCATATAAAATGCGAATTCGTCCTGCGTGTAGGACGGGTTCAATGGCGCGGCTGTGGCGCAATTGGACGCGGCGAGAAAGGCGGTTGCCGCTTCAGGTCCATTTGGCAAAACGATTGCAACTCGAGCGTTGGCGTTTATACCCGCCAAACGCAATCCCCGCCAATCTTGCAGATCAAATCACACAGAACGCCATAGGTCATGGGTTTTCGATCCGGCGCTCTGAAGGCAACGTTGCCGGGTTCGATTTCGGCGAGCATGCAGCCGATTGTCTGACATTGATTCAAGGAAACAATCCCTCTTTGTCTATTTCCGGGTATCTGACATGTGTTTCCACTTTGGTTGCAAATACTAGTAGACCAAATTGGGCAGCCATGTCGCGAGTGCTGGATATAAAGCGACCAATCCAATTACGATTAGCTGGATGAGAATATAGGGAACTATCCCTTGATACAGGTCCCCTGTATCGACCGAACGGGGCGCCACCCCTCGCAAGTAAAAAAGTGAAAATCCAAACGGCGGAGTTAAGAAGGATGTTTGAAGGTTGAGTGCGATCAAAATCCCCAGCAAGACAGGATCAACGCCCAATTCCAGCAAGATCGGGGCTACGATCGGCACGATCACATAGGTAATCTCAATGTAATCGAGAATAAAACCCAGCAAAAACATGATTCCCATAACCACCATGAGCTTTGGCATTGCCCCGCCCGGCAAACCTTCCAAAGCCTCGTGCACGATCTGATCGCCACCAAAGCCGCGCAACGTCAGGGCAAATATCGAGGCGCCGATAAGGATCAAGAACACCATCGACGTCGTCCCCAGCGTCGACCTGATCACAGGCGTCACAATACCCAATTGATAGAGCATGATGAGGCAAAGGGTGATTTGCCAAAACAGGATGATCACAGCGCAGGTCGCCAGACCGATCGCCATCAGGTCTACGAATGGAATTTCATCACGCTGAATTCTCAGGTCAAAAAACACATTCAACAAAAGCAGCAAAACCACGACGGATGCCGCCAAATAGACAGAAATACCGCGTCTTTTCTGATCCCGATTGATCCGCTGGGCAGCAAGCAAGCTGGCGCCAATCGCACCCAGAGATGAAGCCTCCGTCGGTGTTGCCACACCAAATAGAATCGAACCTAACACGCAGATTATCAAAATGAGGGGCATCACGAGAGCCCGCATCAGTTCCGATTTTGATATCGGGATACCGCTTTCTCCCTCACGTTTCTGATCGACGGGAGGCGCGTATGACGGTTTCAGGTTGGCTATCAGAAACTGATAAAGCAGATAAAGCAGAACCAGCATCAAACCTGGCACAAGAGCGCCAGCAAAAAGATCACCGACGGAAACGGTATCAGTGGCAAATTTTCCCTGACGATATTGAGCCTCCTGATAGGCTGATGAGAGCACGTCGCCCAAAAGGATCAGCACAATCGAGGGAGGGATGATTTGGCCGAGCGTACCGGCGGCACAAATCGTCCCGGTGGCCAGCCGTTTATCGTATCCCCATTTCAGCATCACCGGCAAAGCCAACAGGCCCATTGTCACAACAGTCGCGCCCACAATTCCGGTCGACGCTGCAAGAAGCATCCCGACAGCCGTCACCGAGTAACACAGACCACCCGGCGCCTTACCGAAAAGGCGCCCCATCGTCTCAAGCAGCTCTTCTGCGACCTTCGAGCGCTCGAGCATTACTCCCATGAAAATGAATATCGGAACCGCTATCAGAAGCTCGCTGTTCATCGTTCCGAAGAGCCGCTGCGGAATGGCCAGCAGAAATGAGAATTCGAATAGTCCAAGAACAACGCCGGCCGCCGTAAAAATCAGCGCAACGCCGCTCAGCGTGAAGCCTACCGGGTATCCGGCCAGCAACATAAAAATGGTTGTCCCGAAAATCAGGACGGTAAATATCTCATTGCTAAGCATTTTGTGTCGCTGGTTGCATATTGAAATTGAGCCGCATTGGAGGTCCTATTTCCCTTTGAGCGCGGCATAACTTCGAACCGCCATGACAAAACCCTGGAGAAACATCTGCGCCGCAAAAATTGGGATGATTGTTTTGAAAAGGAAAACGCCGGGAATTCCGCTTGTTTCCTGCGAGCCCTCAAGAACCGTCCAGGAAAGTGCGACGTAAGGCAGTGAAGTCCAGAAAATAACCGCGCTGACTGGCAGCAGCAAAAGCAGTGAGCCCCAAAAATCTATTGTGTTCTGCCAGCGTTTCGTCGCGCCTTGATAGAAAATGTCCACCCTCACGTGACCATCTTCGATGAGAACCAGCGCCGCACCAAGCATGAATGATGCGCCAAACATGTAGACGACCGACTCTTGCAGGATCAAAGATCCGACGCCAAAAACGTAGCGCAACACGACAACACAGAATTGGCAAAGAACCATGATGAGGATCAGCCATGCAGCCAAGTGACCCAAGGCGGTATTAACCCGGGAAATACCGTCAAGGATCCGGTTCATCTGCTTCGACCGCAGATCTTCCTGCGAACAGGCATTCTACTCGACCTCGAATTCGCGTGGCAGATCGGCTCCTTCGATCGCCACCACGCGTGTCGGTGAACCATCAAGCCCTTCGAGTTTCAGGGGAAATGCGACAATGGTCGTGCGTTCCCTCTCGATCGAACCCAGTCCACGCACATACTCAATATTGTAGATGTCCTCGCCGAGGATCTTGTGGTGCACTTCACAGTCTTCGCCTCGGAATCCCGGATTTCGAACCACATATTCTTCAGAAAAGTCGTAGACGATCGCTTTGACCCTGCGCTCAACGAGCCAGTCGGCACCATCCGGTTTCAAATACGGGCCCTCTTTCCAGAATGTATCCGTCCCCCAATGTTTGTCGGTCCAGTTTGTACGCAGGATCGCAATGTCACCCCGCACCACATGGCGGCCACGGTCTTCCAATGTGTCACCTGAGATTCCTGCAGCCGCGCCATGGTCGCCAAGTTCAACCACCGCCGCAGGCCCGAGTAATTTGGACAAAGGGGCCTGATCTATCCCGTGACCACACTCCAGGAAGTGATTGGGAGCGTCCACATGGGTTGCATGGTGACAAAAAATGCAAAAAGACGATCCTTGCCACCCCGATTCTTCAAAAGTGTAGGGAGTTTGGAACATAACCTCCAAACCCAATCGCCCGTCTCCGTTTCGTATAGGAATCGACAAGTCTACTATTTTCATTTCCAGGCTCTCTGTGGGACAAGGAAAACAACTAGAGGCCCCTCTTCTTGCGTCGCAAAAAGAAATCTTGAGGCCTCTAGAAGTTTGCGGCTTTAGATTTTTGGATATTCCCTCGACAGTTCTCGCGCTTGCAGGCCCGCAAGTTCGGCGATCTGGGTCCAGGGTTTCACCTTGCCACGAAAATCTACGAACGAACTGTAGACTTTCGTCGCCAGAGGATCCGACTCTGCGACTTCCCGCACCACATCGACGGCAACTTTACCGATTTCGGTAAGAACCGCATCGGGGAACCGAACAAGCGTTATGTCGTGCTCCGACAAAAGTGTTTGCAATGTGAATGCATTGTTGGCCGCATACTCTGCCAGCATGAAGGCATTCTCTGCTCGTGCAGCGCTCTCGATAATCTGCTGCTCAGACGGACTTAGTGATTCCCACGAACCGAGGTTCACTCCAAGATCCAAAGATGTGCCGGGCTCGTGAAATCCGGGATAGTGATAGAATTTGGCGACTTGGTAGACACCAAGCGCAAGGTCGTTCCAGGGGCCGACCCATTCAACCCCGTCAATAGCGCCGGATTGTAACGACTGATAGATTTCGCCAGCTGGCAGATTGACCACAGCGGCGCCAAGCCGGCGAAGAACTTCACCACCCAACCCCGGCATTCTCACTTTGAAACCCTTGTAGTCGTCAACAGTTTTGATTTCGCGCTTGTACCAGCCTCCCATCTGAGAGCCGGTATTTCCCGCAAGGAACGCCTTGACGCCAAACTGTGCGCAAACCTCATCCCACAACTCCTGTCCGCCGCCAAAATAGATCCATGCGTTCAGCTCGGCTGCCGTCAATCCGAAGGGAGCTGCCGAGAAAAAGTTTAGCGCCTTCGATTTGCCTTGCCAGTAGTAGGCGGCTCCATGATAAAGATCAGCCGTTCCGGAAGCGACGGCATCGAACGATTGCAATGCTGGAACAAGTTCACCAGCCGAGAAGAAGTTTACCTTCAACTTACCATCGCTCATGGCCGTAATGTGGTCTGCGATACGCTGAGCGCCGGTGCCCAGTCCCGGAAAGTTTTTAGGCCATGCCGTCACCATCTTGAGTTCTTTCACCCCGGATGCAATGGCCGGAGTGGCAAGCGTGCTGGTTGCTGCAAGGCCTGCAAAGCCGACAGACGACTTCGCCAAGAAATCTCTTCTTTTCATGTTGGTCCCCATTTCACTTTATTGGTTGTGCCTGCCAAATGCTCCTTTAAGCTGCGCTGGCACACAGCGCGTTAGACATTTCGGCGGCTTTTCTAAGTACGATTGCCCCCTTTTCATCTATTGAGTTGGAATTGATTCTTGAGCTCGGACCAGCGATACCGACCGCACCGATCACTTTCCCGGACGGGGCAAAAACCGGTGCTGAAGTCGCGCTGACATCCTTCATCCATTCGTCAAGATTGATGCCATAGCCACGCCGTTTTGTTGCATTCAGTTCATGACGAAATCGCTCGATCCGCAAAGGCGATGGTGCGTCAGGCGATGCAACCCATCTATTGATGAACTCTTCGACTATGCTTGCTGGAGAGTTGGCCAGGATGGCCTTTCCGGACGCGGTAACGTGCGCCGCCAGCCGATCGCCGCGCTCCACATAGGCGCGAATGCGCTGCGGGCTTTCGGCGATATCGAGATAGATCACCTCGAGTTCATTCAATATTCCGAAATGCGCAGTTTCCTGGGTTTCCTGGGCTACTTCAAACAGAAACGGCCGGAACACCGGAATGGGCACATGTTGAGAGATAAACCGCTGGGCCAACGAAAGAACCGCCGGGCCTAGCGTGTAAACTTTACGCTCCGGCTCATAAATCAAATAACCAGACTGAGACAGGGCCTTGAGGTGGCGCAAGGCGGATGACTTCGCAATTCCAAGCGACTGGCTTATCTGCGCGAGGGTCATCTCATCTTTAGTGCGGTCAAACGCCTCCAATATCGCCATGGCGGCGATAACGGATTGAGATGGTTTGACCGCACTATGTTGATGCGCCATCGTGCCAAATATGAAATGCTTGTTCCATATGCAGCACGTTAATGCATCTCTCGAAATCTGTCAATTTGTACTCAAGATCAGGGTTCGCCGAGTCCGGAATCATCACTTCCGGAACAGGTTGAACCGGTTATTGTGAACTTATGTGCCGAAGCTGCAATGGCGCCGTGCATTCACTGATGCAACGACACCAGGTCATGCGGAACTGAGTGTTGTGATCGGGCGGCGCTGCGCATGTCTGCTCGCCGGCGTTGGCGGAGGCGTGTTCAGGGTAACGGAGGTTCCCTCTTCGCCAGCGCGCACATGCCGATTATCGAGTGCCTTCCCTTGCCGGATTTGTCGGAATGAAGTTGCGACCAAGCCATGCTGCACCGAAACTGGGGGCAAGTTTCATTGGTCCTGCAGCAAGCCGTCGAGTTCACTCCTGATCCACTCCTTGAACCTGGTTGCATTGTCAGTGTCTTGGAAACGCTGCCCTCAGTGTGCATCGTTTCGGTCTTGGTGTTGAGAGCCGTGTAAGGCTTGGCAGCGAGCTGCACGATCCAGGTCTCGTCGATCTGCTTTCGCACGGTACCGGCGCCGTCTTTCACCAATACCTGTTCGACCAGACCGTAGCTGGCCAGATCCTGCCGGTAGGTCGTCTCCACCGTGGTCGGGTTTTCCTGACCGGCCGCCAACGGCTGTGTCTCGGTGATCTTTTTAAATCCGAGGAACTTGCGCGCTGCCGGATCGTAGAGCCCGCCCTCATAGGTGTACGTTGTCTCCGCTACCTGGCCACGGCCATCATCTATCGACAGCTTGGTCAGCGTCGGCAGCACATGCGGCAGGAAGTCATTGTCCCAAGCCGTCGATGGCGTGTACTCAAACGACGCCGTCCCACCAAGCTGCGAGGTGACGGAAGTCAGAAGATTGGGAAGCGCGGTACCGGGGATGGAAAGGCTGAAATGTCGTTCTTGATTGGTGTCACCGCGGCCAACTGGGCACAAGAAATGAACCCAAAGATAAGAGGAGCACTCAGTAATGTTGATGGTCGTATCCATCAGGCCGTCGCCGTTGAAGTCACCGGCAACTCCGCCAAAATCAACACTTGAACTCCACGGAATTCCGCCAATTTTGATCGGACTGATACCGGCAGCGGAATCAAGAGAGGCCGATTGAGCATCAACGTTCAGCACAGACGGGACAAGATAATCTGATTTATAATATCGTCCTGCGGTACTGACATTTAACAATGATGACGACATTTGGAACCGCTGAGCGAACTCCTGTTTGCCATCACCATCAACGTCGGTGGCAAATCCCGATGCGCGGTAATCCATTGATCGGGTACCGTAAGGGCCAAAAGACTTTACACCAGATGCACTGAATACAAATCTATCTCCAGTGCTGAGATACACATGATATGTCGTGCGTTGATAATATCCGTTCCAATCTAAATTCGGAAATATTTTAACAAGATCAAGTAAACCATCGCCATTTATATCCACAACATGGCAGTGGTTGATACCGATTATAGAAAGACATGTTGCATTAGTAAGAACTCCATACATATTAATAACATCAACAATTTCAATTGAATTATCCCTGCCAATAAACTCCAATTTTTGTAGAGTTTTATTGTAATAGAGAACCCCATCTGCTTTTCCAGATAGTATACGTCCGGCCCCAATTCGTCCGTATTGCCGCGAGGAGGAATACGGCACTAGATGCAACTCATCATGACCATCTCCATCAGTGTCAATAATTGAGCGAGATGTGTCGAAAGCATTCCAGTAGTTGGCGGATGGCGTTGGAGTTAAAAACTCGCAATCGCTGTTTGTGCTCGAAACTGAATGATTTGGGCACTTTGTTTCTTGACCGACATCCTGATGATATACATCCGTAATGACGTGATTTTCGGTCAAAAACGACGACTGGGTTTGGGCTTTGATTTTCGTCAGATATAGCGTAATCTTGTTGTTATTCAGAGAGTCTATTTTCGATATCAGATAGTTTATCGGCGATTTCAAAAATGATGCTGAGATACAATCAAGAGGTTTCTCCAAATCCGAAACCGTACCGTTTAAAACTGTAGTGAACAGCAAATTGCAGCGTTTGTCGGGATTAGTGTATTGTCCCGCAGACATTGATCTGGCGAGCGATGATTTACCATCGTTGTTGAGGTCTACCGGGCCCATCAGTACTGACGGCTCTACAGTTCCCGTAGTCCGTTCAAACAGAATTTCCGTACGAGAATCTGAATAATCTGCGTACTCTAATTCGACTGCGGGTCGTTCCGTACCTTCTGTTGCCGCACCGACCGAATCCAGCACTGTGTCGGTTCCAAATTGCCTAATTCTGATCAGGCGCGAGGAATTGGAAATGGGGGCATTATCATACTCAAGCGTGTAGGCCGTGCGTAGGTTGCTGTTGGCTGTGACTGAAATCGTCCGGATACGCCGCGTCGTTTCAGATATCGTGTGACCATTGGCCATCAGGATGTAGTCGGGACGGTCTTCCATATAAAAGGTTGCGGTGGTGCCGTTGTAAGTCACGGTCGACGGATAACAGACCGGCAACTCGAGACATGTGTAGGCGTAATTGACCTGGTTGCCATGCGTGTCGATGATTGACTTCACCAGCCAGCGGTAGAGATGATTGACGTCGTACTCATCCGTCCCGGGCGCGGCGGTGGTCTCACCCGCAATTGCGCCGACCGATTGCAGCACGGTCTTCGTGCCGTTTTTCCCGGTGATCGTCCACGTGTTGGCCGACGTATCCTGCCTGATACGCAGATAGCTTTCATTCTCGGTCGCGTGCGTGCCGCCGGTGTCGCACGACGGGCTGACCGTGCCTGTGACACAGGGCACGAGTTCTACGCCATTCAGCAGATAAACATCGTCGACATCAAATTCAGGAACGTTGCCATTCTGACTGGCTCTTTCCACTACATCGAAGCCGGAAAGGCCCCAGCCATAACCCAGCCAACCCTGATAGATCCCACCGGTCATGGTCTTGCGCGATGAGGCGTAGGTGAGCGCAATCCGCGGTTCCAGCCCGCGATAGCCGGGCAAATCGAGCGCAAAGGAATAGCCTAATGTGCCATTCCCGAGCACCTCGGGGATTTGTTCTTTCGGCGCTTCAGCTTTCGGAACAAGACCGGCTGTATCGCCGCCATCCAATGTCTGCGCGGCTACTTCCGCATCATCTTCAGCACTTTCATCATTGTTGTTGCCTGTCTTTTCGCCGACATCGTCACCACCTGTCTCTTCATCGCCACCTTCGTTGGCTTCCCTTCCGCTCTCGCCGTCACCGCCGTACCCATTCGGCGTCGCGCCAAGGCCGGAACCGGCGTTGCCAAAGCCGGAAGCCGTGCTTTCCATAGTTTCGCCTTCAGATTGCGCGAAATCCGGTAACTCTTCTGCCATAGATTGTGACGACGGATAGAAAGTGCAATAGATTAGAAATACTAAAAATAATAGTAAGTTTTTCTTTATATATAAAAGCAACAACGGCAGCATATTCAATCCCCATTTCTACCAATACGAGTATATAAGTGTATCCGCTTGAAAGGCGCAATAGGGATCTCGATCTATTTTGGAGGCGCGTGTTATTTCTGCCATGCAACCAATGCGAAGTTCATCATCAGGATCCGCTGTCGGGATGCGCCAGAAGATCAAGACCGGTCGCAAAATCCGATTTGGTTTCCTTCAGTTCCCACCGGTCAGTCAGGCTGATTGGAACAGGAGAGAATTTTGGTTCAACGTAAGCGCCAAAAAATCAGACGTGCGGAAAAAAAACATTTCCGAATTGGCAAAAGGGCTCGAAGTGCAAATTGGCAGATACAGATTATTGCAAATCCGATCGTCCGTTTTGGGGAAGTTCGTGGGAGGCTTCTGAATAGCCCCTAGATTCAGAGACGCCTTGTTTCCGAATTTTGAAGCAAGCAGGCCAGAAATTCGACTGAGCGCGGTTTTCGTAGCGAACCCGACCAATTCCTTTTTCGTCCACAAAAAACTTTCTAGCGCTCATTTTCTGAGCCTAGTTTGAGCCTAAGAAAACCGCCTGGAGAGCTAAGTCATTGAAATTATGGCAGGGGCAGCAGGACTTGAACCCGCGACCTACGGTTTTGGAGACCGTCGCTCTACCAACTGAGCTATACCCCTATCAATTGCGCGCTTCTTGCATCAGCAGCGTGGCAAATTCAAGCCCATTCTTCACCATCGGAACGACGACCCATCTGAAAAGACGCGCAATCAATCATCCAGCACCTGATGGACCTCGATGATGTTTCCTTCCGGATCATGGAAAAAGATCTGGTGCCAGCTTCCGGTCGCCACCCCGGCGAAATCACTAAAGGGCACATCGTTGGCCTCCAGATGTCTCTTAAAGGCCTCGATGTCGTCGGTACGGAATGCGATGTGGCCGCGTTCGACCGGGTTGACTGTTTTCCCGGTCCGGTAGGCAAGGCGAAGGTCTTTCTGCGCTAAGTGAAACTGGACCTCGCTGTCATCGCGCATAAACGCGACATCGCCTGTGTAGTCGCGCGTCGATTCACGCTGTGGCAGATCTTCGCTTTGAACGCCCATCCCCATAATTTCAGCATAGAAACGCTGAAGGCGACCGACATTTTCCGACACATGATTGATGTGGTGTAGCCAGAGTTTCATTTCTTTTTCTTTTCAGGGTGCTCGTGCAACGAACATTCAGCGTTCATCCCGGTGCCAGGCGCATTCTCGAATACGCAATGCAATGTTGGTGGATCCCCACATACTGATTTCATTTCCCGAAATCCCACACATTTTCCGGTTTCTATTGACCTGTAACCCGGACCGCCTTTGCAGCAGCACCCGCTGCATTTTGGCCGTTCCGGGCACAAACGATGCGCAAAAACAAAATCGGCGGGCGCTATCAGGCCCGCCGAAAAGATTACCAGCGTAATTATGCGGCTAAACAGCGCCGCGTGCAACGCATCACTCGGTTATGGATGCGACGATACCTGCGCCGACGGTTCTTCCGCCTTCGCGGATAGCAAAGCGCAGTTTCTCTTCCATGGCGATCGGCACGATCAGTTCCACATCCACCGTCACATTATCGCCCGGCATCACCATCTCGGTGCCTTCCGGCAACGACACAACACCGGTCACATCCGTGGTCCGGAAGTAGAACTGCGGGCGGTAATTGGTGAAGAACGGCGTATGACGCCCACCCTCTTCCTTCGTCAGGATATAGGCTTCCGCCTTGAACTTGGTGTGTGGCGTCACCGAACCCGGCTTGCACAATACCTGGCCGCGCTCAACACCGTCACGGTCAACACCGCGCAAAAGCGCACCGATATTGTCGCCCGCCTGGCCCTGGTCGAGCAACTTGCGGAACATCTCAACGCCCGTGCACGTCGTCTTCGACGTGTCGCGGATGCCGACAATCTCGATCTCGTCACCAACATTGATGATGCCGCGCTCAACACGGCCGGTCACAACCGTGCCGCGGCCCGAAATCGAGAACACATCCTCAATCGGCATCAAGAACGGCTGGTCAACCGGACGCTCAGGGGTCGGAATGTAGGTATCAACCTCGGCCATCAACGCGCGAACCGCATCCTCGCCCTTGGCCTTGTCGCCATCTTCAAGCGCAACCAGCGCCGAACCCTTGATGATCGGAATGTCGTCGCCCGGGAACTCATAGGTCGACAACAACTCGCGAACTTCCAACTCAACCAGCTCAAGCAGTTCCTCGTCATCCACCTGGTCGACCTTGTTCAAGAACACAACGATCGCCGGAACGCCAACCTGGCGGGCAAGCAGAATGTGCTCTCGCGTCTGAGGCATCGGGCCGTCGGCCGCCGAAACAACCAGGATCGCGCCGTCCATCTGGGCAGCACCCGTGATCATGTTCTTCACGTAGTCGGCATGGCCGGGGCAGTCGACATGCGCGTAGTGGCGGTTTTCCGTCTCATACTCAACATGCGCCGTCGAGATCGTGATACCGCGCGCCTTCTCTTCAGGTGCGGCATCAATCTGGTCATAGGCCTTGAACTCGCCAAAAAACTTCGTGATCGCAGCCGTCAGCGACGTCTTGCCATGGTCAACGTGACCAATCGTGCCAATGTTCACATGCGGCTTGTTGCGCTCAAATTTTCCCTTAGCCATTGATAACTCTTCCTGTCTGGTTTGGCTGGATTACCGGCTTTGCGGCCCGTGGCAGCGCAAATACGGTTTCTCAGTCGGTGATGCAAGCAGGAAATGGGGGAAATCAACCTCATATCCCGCCGCGCTTGCTTGAAATCTTCCATCGCATTGGCCATCTGCTGTTCAATTATTTCCGGAGCCTGCTTCATGGAAAGTTTGCGCAAGCTGGTCAATTCGCCGCGCTTCGAAACATTCATTGTCATTGTCATCGTATTGAACGCCGTGACGCTTGGACTGGAGACAAGCCAGACCATGCCCGAAGGACTGCATTCAATGTTGGCAGTCTTCGACCGGTTGTTTCTGATCATTTACACCGTCGAAATTGCGCTCAAACTGATCGTGTTCCGTCTCGCTTACCCCCGTGATCCATGGCGCCTGTTTGATTTTGCGATCGTGGTGATCGCCTGGCTGCCTTCGACCGGAGCATTCTCGGTTCTCCGCGCCTTGCGAATTCTCCGAATTGTCAGGGTTGTCGGAATGGTACCGTCGCTGCGCCGTGTTGTCGGCGGACTGGTCGCCGCCCTGCCCGGCATGGGCTCCATTGTCGGGCTTCTGGCGCTGGTATTTTATATCTTCTCGGTGATGGCGACAAAACTGTTCGGGGAAGCATTCCCCGAGTGGTTCGGTTCCATTGGTGCATCGGCCTATTCATTGTTCCAGATCATGACGCTGGAAAGCTGGTCAATGGGCATTGTCAGGCCGGTTATGGAGACGTTTCCTTATGCCTGGCTTTTCTTCATTCCGTTCATCGTCTCGACGACATTTACGGTGTTGAACCTGTTCATCGGCATCATCGTCGCCGCCATGCAGTCCGAACATGACAAAGCGGCTGCCGAGCAGCGTGAGGCCCTACACTCCGATCAGGAGATGATCATCGCAGAAATCAGGGCGCTTCGGGATGAGGTAGCCGAACTCCGCAAACGGGCGTCATAAACAGTTTCGACTCTGTCAAAACGACGCACGCGCGTCTCCTGCTCTAGCCTGCATCGTTACCGTTTCGCCGGAAACTGTTTCAGCTGTCGGTATTGGATGACTGACTGGCTAAGCGTTGCTCAAATCTGCTGATATCCTGTTCGATTTCAGTCAGCCGCTCCTGCATGTTGCGGACCGCAATGTAAATGTCGTTGCGCTCCCGGCCCATAATGTCCGGACCGCCAACCCCGCTTGCGGCATATGGAGAAATTCTTTGTGTTCTTGTTGAGCCCCAAAATGTTTCAATCTCGACTAGCCTGCTCATAAGGACGAATACCTCCGTACATCAGCCCCGGCTTCTTTAGCATAAACTGATTCGCAATGCACAACCTATACTGGAGTTGCCGCTTAGATAGATCGAACCTGCACTGCCGAACGTGATCCATCCCCGCATCGGAAAGACGCTCCTGACTGGGGTCAGGACCCATCGGCTGCGGGGATGCTCACACATGTAAGTGCCGGGTTCCGGCGGTTATTATCTGCCGGGATCAATGATGAACCAGTCGCCCCAAAGCTGGTTGGTCGTCTTCACAGCAGCACTACCTGACTTTTCGGCCGGTCTGTTTGTATCGGTCTCGACAATCTGTGGACGGCCATTGCCGTCACTGGCGCCATCGCCATTGCCATCAGCCCCCTGCCCACCGCCGCTACGCGCCATTGCGGCGCCGTTGCAGGCAAACAGGGCAATCATCGTAATCGTAATCAGCCTTTTCATTGGTTGTGTCCTTTCGATTTCCATTGGGATTGGTCATCTACAGACACCGGCAACCTGTTGCCGTGCGCATGGTCACAGGATCGAAAAAGGTCAGTGCGAAAATCAATCCGCTCGGTTCACCCAGCTCTGCTTGCCGGGACACGACCTGCCAGCGGCGCCTCGATTTCCCGGATCAGTTTGCGTTTTATCGCGTCGGCGAAATCAGCGTAATCTTCAACGGCCATCACAAAGGCGTCTTTGCCGCCAATGACATTGTCGTTGAAATATCCGATCAGATCCTCCTCGTCATCGAGCACGACCAGTCCGTTGATTGTGATCCCGCTTTCGACGATCACTTCGCGGCGGCCAATGGGATGCGGTCCCTGATTTGAGCGTTCATCTGACGAGATATCGATCACGCGACGACGGCCGGAATAGGTGTTCGAATTGATCAGCCTTGCTGCAAATTCCATTGCCGCTCCGGTTGCTGTTCCAAAGGTCGTGAATCTGCGAGCCTGGTTTTCGATTTCCGTCGCAAAGCGATGTGCATCGCTGCTGTTGCCTATCAACCGCCATGGCACAACGACCTTCTGCTGAAAACTGGCGGACCAGTGTACAAATGTGACCGCCATCCCACTTCCGCCCAATCGCTCAATCGCAGCGATCACACCGGGATCACGAAAAGCGGCCGCGTAGCCGCCAACCTGCAGCTCAAACTCGCCCCCGCGAATGGAAGATGAAGCATCGGCGGCCAAGACCAGCTCCAATTCAACCACGGTTGTCTGTGCCCGGGCCTGCGTCCCGGCGAGCACGACCAACAGCACAATTCCGGTCCGAGCGACCAACTCAAATGTTGCGGGGAACATGTCCAGCCAAATGCGGAATATGGCGGCGGTCAATTTTCAATTTCATCCATGATGATCAAACACTTGGCGTATTCTACCATGAATTGCCGCGTCACTGGATGGCGCCGGCCGGAAAGATGGATTCCAGAATTTGTTCGAAGGAGCCTGTAAGGCGCGCCGCACCATCCACAGAAAGATGATTGGAATCGAAAAACAGAATTTCACCTGAATTGTAGAATGCACACAACGACCCTTGAGCGTCAGGGCACAATATCTGGTCCGGCCGCAACTTGAATATTCCATCGCCATCAATGCGATCCAGCATTTCATTGGTACGACCCGCCCATCGCAAATAGGCCGTACGATCAAAGCCCGCAATCTGCCCCAAGTCCCCGGCCGATTTGAGTTCCAGAACACGATAGGGTGCATCCCATCCAGGAATCGGGATCTGATAGACCAGAACTACCTTCAACCCTTTTTCGAGAAGTCTTCCAACCTGCTCGCCATATGCCTGTGCAAGCCGTTCCACGCGCCCTTCGTCTCCGCTCACGGAAATAACATCGTATGGAACTTCCCCCCCAAGGTCCCGCACCCCTTCGTCTCCGATGAAGCGGGAACCCTCGGTGTAAAGCGCCCAGTGTGCGGAAAGCACCACTGCTTTCGCGCCTGAACGTTCGACGTAAGAAAGCATCGCGTCATTAAACATCGGGCAGTCAGCATAGTCGCCATTCACCGCAGCGACACCGGTGACCGGGGGACAACCACCGGCCATGGAGGCATAAAGGTTCAGGCCGGACCGGTCTGCTGCGGTTTTCAGTCCGCTGTAGACGGAAGCGGCATGACTGTCGCCCCACAGAATGACGTCAGGCGATTTCCCAGCCTCGCTGAGGCAATTTTCCACGGGATGCGAGAGAGCCTCTGTCATGCACCCGAAACCTGGGGGTCTCTGCCCGGCCTTCCAGTCATCAATACCGGCCAGTTCCTCGGCAGAGGCCCATGGAAGTCCGCGCTGCTCCTTCAGCCAGACCGCGCCGGAAACGAACATGGCCATCACGACAAAGAAGGGAATGAATACCGACGCCGCAGAGGCATTTTTTTTCCTGAACGGTTGTTCGACAAAGCGCCAGGAAATCATGGCGAGAACAAGCGACAAAACCAGCACAGCAAGCGCCAAATGAGCGATGTCGGTCTCGCGAAGATAGATCCTTGAAAACGCCAGGATCGGCTGGTGCCATAAATAGGCGCTATAGCTTATCAGTCCGACTGCCATTACTGGCCAAAGTGCCAGACTTCTTCCGGTCACGGTGGAAGGTGTTGCGTAGAGAATGACCATCACCGTGCCAACAACCGGCAAAAGAATGAATACGGAGGGGCTGGGGGTTGACCGGTCAAAGGCGAACACCGCGACAAATATCAGCGCAAAACCGAGAGCGGCCAGAAAGTCATTTTCTCCGAAACTTCGATGGCGCAAAAAGTATGCGCACAGCGCGCCGGCGCTGAGCTCCCAGACACGCGAAAGCAATAGATAGAAGTTGGCTTGTGGCTGGTAGCGCCAGCCAACTTCGCTGACCATAAAGCTGATCAGCAGGAAGGTCGCCATCCAGAAAAGCAGGCCCGCGCGGTTCCATCGCCAAATTGCGATCAGGATCACCGGAGCAAAAAGATAATACTGCTCCTCCACGCCAAGGCTCCACATGTGAAGCAACGGCATGTCCTCGGATAATCCCGAAAAATAGTCGGTCTTCTTCAGCCAGAAATGGACGTTCGGATAGAATAACAGTGTGCTTATCAGATCGCGTGAGTAGACCTCCAATTGAGCAGAATGCATGAGCCATAGCGCTGCAATCGAAGTGACCAGCAGCACAAACACCATTGCCGGAATAATCCGTTGGATGCGCCGCCGGTAGAAATTGATAATCGAGAACCGACCGTCGGAAAGCTCTTCCAAAATCAACGATGTGATCAGATAACCCGAGATGACAAAGAACACATCGACGCCGACAAAGCCGCCGCTGAACCATGGATGACCCGAATGAAACAGGATCACCGGTACAACGGCGACGGCGCGCAACCCATCTATTTCACGCCTGTGCTGCATCAGTTTTCGGGCTGAACTCTCAATTTGTCGAACTGCAAGTCTGCGGGCGTTCCGATCCGATGACCCAAGCCTCTCGAAGCTTCCATGCCCACCATTGCAATGGCAACGCCTACCGACTGCTATTATAATTCAGGCTCTATTCCAAGAGCGCTTGAGATGGCAGACGGTGTCTCTAGCCGCCCCTTTTGACGACAAATTCTGCGCCAATCTGCTCATTATTCGACCAGCAGGTTCGCAGCTTCAGCGGCCGGTCGATCTCCGGCGTCACAACCTCAAATTCATGTGGCAGCCAGGCCTTGTTTGGAATGAACAGGCGAATTCCCGTAGTCGAAATATCCTTGATAATGGCCTCACACAGTTCGACACCATTGAACAGGATCGTAGCGGGCATGTTGCAGCTGGCACGAGGCGATCCACGGCGACTCGCACCGGATGTGTTGGATTCTCTTGCAAATCCCATTGTCAGCCCCGGCATAATTTGTGAGCTGATGCTAATGTACTTTTAGTAAATAATTGCTTACTTGCACAAGCAAAATCTGTTGAATTTCAGGGGATTAGGAATGATGTAGCAGGTAATTTCGCGTGTTTGATAATAATGCGGTAATCCCATTTTGCTAAGAATGATGCATCGAAATGGATAACGAAACGATGCAAGATCAAAACGAGAGCAATGAACGCGCTTTGCGCCGGCGGGTGCTAAAACAGGGCACAATCATTCGAGGCATAAGCTACTCGGAGGCACCTTGCATCATCCGCAATATGAGCGCCACAGGGGCGGAACTGAAAGTCGGCATCGACCAGGAAGTTCCGGAAGAGTTTCTGCTATATGTCCGTCATGACGGCCGCGGTTATCGCTGCCGTCAGCGCTGGCGCGATGGAACGCGGATCGGCGTCGAGATTGTCAATATCGAGGAAAAGCCGCGCTGGCACTACGGATAGTCGCCACTGGCGAACGTATCCCGAAGCAATTGTCGGCTGGAATGTCTTTTGAACTAGTCAGCCGCAATGATTGCGTTACAGCCGCATCCGCAATTTCTTAAATTGGCGTCGGTGAGTGCCAGGCATGGATATGGTTTGCCCGGTGACTTCAAGATTCCATTCTCACACAAAACAGCGTTGAATGTTGCATTCCGAGTTGTACCACCGGTTCAACTTTGAGGGAATCGATTGTGAAAAACACCGGAGCATGAAGAGGCAAGGCATGACTGCATTTGATGAAGAACTGTTCTTGAAGGGTCTCGAGCAAAGAAAGGCAACGCTCGGCGCCGAATATGTTGAGAAAAATCTTGCCGCTGCGGACGAATTCACACGGCCGTTCCAGGAGGCCATGACCGCCTGGTGCTGGGGATTTGGATGGGGTGACGACGTCATCCCGGCAAAAACGCGCTCAATGATGAACCTGGCGATGATCGGCGCATTGGGGAAAATGCACGAATGGGAAATCCATTGCCGCGGCGCAATCAACAACGGCGTCACCAAGGATGAAATCCGCGCCATCATCCACGTCATCGGCATCTATTGCGGAGTACCCCAGGCGCTCGAATGTTTTCGGGTGGCCAGAAAGGTGCTTGAGAGTAACGACGGCTGACGAGCAAAGACTGTGCCTTAACCGCAGTTTCAAGATAACGCTTTGGCGAGGTAGGCGCTTGGAGCGGGTAGCGGGAATCGAACCCGCATATTCAGCTTGGAAGGCTGCTGCTCTACCATTGAGCTATACCCGCACCTTTGCCTTGTGTGTCGTTGTCTGGCGTGGATGGTGGAGGGGGCTGGATTCGAACCAGCGTACGCATAGCGGTCAGATTTACAGTCTGATGGATTTAACCACTCTCCCACCCCTCCCTGCCACGTTTCACAAACGTCACCGGTAGGCGAAGTGCCAAACCCACGCGAAAGTCTCGCCCGGATTCAGCGAATGGCCTTATGGCGGCACGTCTCCTGACTGTCAACATCGAAGCGGGCCGACAGCTAAAAGATGATGAAAATCTGCGGTGGTGTTTACACGCCGCTCAGCTATAAGCGCCAAATGAGCAATCGAGAAAGCGGCAGCCGCAAGGATAGTCACTACGCCAGGCTACGGCGCGCCCATCGCGACCGCACCGGCGGTGGGCCAAACACAGATCCGGCGGCGGTCCCCGAAGGATTGGTACGCCTGTATGGTCTGCACACGGTTTCTGCGGCGCTCGCAAACCCAAGACGCAACATCCAATCGCTCCGCGTGACCCGCAATGCAGCATCACGTCTTGAACTGGGCGATCTGGACGCCCTGCCCTTTGCGGCTCAGTTGGTTGAGCCTAAAACACTCGATCAACTCTGCGGCGCCGATGCCGTCCATCAGGGAGCGGTGTTGGAGGTCGAACCATTGCCGGCAAAACCGCTTGCCGAGCTCGCAGACTGCGAACTGGTGCTTGTGCTTGATCAGGTGACGGATCCCCACAACGTTGGTGCGATCATGCGCTCTGCCGTCGCCTTCAACGCCGGCGCATTGATTACGACCGCGCGCCATTCTCCCGTCGAAAGCGGTGTTCTGGCCAAGTCAGCCTCTGGAGCGCTTGAACACATAGACCACATCACTGTTAGAAACCTGGCGGAGGCGCTTGAAGAACTGGCGGGAACCGGATTCCAGACGGTTGGTCTTGATTCAGACGGACCGGCCCAACTGGAACATACGCTGACAACCGGCCGCATCGCGCTGGTGTTGGGTGCGGAAGGCAAGGGCTTGCGGCAAAAGACCCGCGAGACAGTCTCCGCGCTGGCACGGCTCGACATGCCCGGGGCTATCCGTTCGCTGAATGTATCCAACGCAGCCGCAATTTCGCTCTACGTTGCGAGAAACCGCTTGGCGAAAACTGGTCAGGCCTGAGAAACCGGTTTCCGGGTTAACGACAGGTCGGGCCGCCATTCGGCTGCCAGCACGACAATCAGACCGGCGACAAAGACAAAATAGAACCGGTCATCGGGTAGCGGGAAGCTGACAAATTTTCCGAGTGTGCCGATCACCAGCGCGAATGCGATTGCATTGCCACGCGCGGTCATCCGTCCGGCCTTTGCCAGAAGCGCCCATCCGACGGTCAGCACCATCAAAATACCCGGCCAATCATTGTCCATCAGTGAAACAACGACGCCCCGCACATAGCCCTTGGCGAAATCAAACAGGGCAAAGTCGGGGGCAAAACCAATCATCGTGTGCTGGATGCGCACGCAGGAAAAATAGAAATGCGCCCACCAGCCGGGATGTCCGCCAATATTCTGGATGTAGATGCCCACGGCGAACGATGCCAGGAATGTCGCTAGCATTGGAAGAAAACGCCACCGAAACAGCGCAGTGGCAATCAACAGGGCAAAAATCAGGATGATATTGTCCGGGCGAACCAGTACCGAGGCAATCAAAAGAGCGTAGGCCGGCAATTCGCGCTTCATCATCAACAGCATGATGGCCGCCAGCGACACCAGAGAGGCCAGCATGTCGGGCCCGACTGCTGTGGTCATGTGCGTAAAGTCGGCCATGATGAGCAACGGTACGGCCACAAACGCAGCCTGAAGGCTGTTGCGGTACCAGAGCCAATAAAGGCAAAGCAATCCGACACCGACTGCCGGAACAATGCTGAGCAGCATTGAGGCCATGGCAAGTCCGAATACCGGCTCAAGACCACGTATCAACGCGATGTATCCGATTTTCACCCGGTACATCGACAGTTGCGATTGGAAATCGACCGGATTTTCCCATTGGTGCAGATTATAGGGATTGCTTTGTTGCAAATGATAAAGCTGGGCTTCGGTAGCGCCCGGTGTGATTTCCGCCCATGTTTGAGCGTGCAGCTCGTCTGCATCCCCTACCCGGTTTTCCAGAGCCGTGGCCACATAGGCGACCATGTCCCAGTTGTAATCCGGGCGTACCATCGCGTAGCCAGCCGTTCCGGCGATAACCAGCGCCATCATCAAGGCAGCAAGCTTGTTTAAAACCGGCGCAGACAACACCGAGCCAAGGATCACGTTCACAATCGGATTGGCCAAAAGCCAACGCGCAATATTGGGCTGCCTGTCGGCCAACGTTTGCTTATGTTCGTCAGCCAACGCCATCACTCAGCGCAACTGGCTTTGCACAAAATCGGTCACAATACGGATGATTCCGCGGGCGAGCACGGCATCGAATGCCTCGATGAAACGATCGACATGCTCAACCTGGCAGACCAGTGGCGGCTCCAACCGGATGACGTTGCGATTATATTCGGTGAACGCCACCAGCACATCATGATCGCGCAGCAAAGCCGCGCCGACAAAGCCGGACAATGATCCCTTCAGCTTGTCATCCAACAAAGCGACGGCCGGTCTGACAACTGCTGGCAAAGTCTGGCTGAAATCATGGAACTCGAGGCCGACCATGAAGCCCTGACCGCGCACATCCTTGATGATTTTCGGATAGCGCTGCTTCAGCACATTCAAGCGCTCGATCAGATAGTCGCCGGTCTTCGCAGCGTTGTCGATCAGGCCCTCGTCATACATGACGTTGAGCGCTTCGATCGCGGTGACACAGGCTTCGCCAATGCCTCCAAATGTGGCCTGTGCATGGATCATGGCCGTCTTGGGCGTGCCATAAGCCTTCATGTAGATGTCCCGCTTGGCAATCATTGCCGCCATCGCTGTCTTGCCGCCGCCAAGCGATTTGGCCAGTGCGGTGATATCCGGCACGACATCATGGTGTTCGAAAGCATAGAAACGGCCGGTACGCCCGTAACCGCACTGAACTTCGTCGGCGACCCAGATGACATCATGTTCGTCGCACAATGCGCGCAACTTCTGCCAGAACTCCGTAGGCGCCGAAATAATGCCGCCACCGCCTTGAACCGTCTCCAGCACAATGGCGCCAATCTGAGGATCAGCCTTGAACGCGTTCTCGATTGCATCGATATCGCCGAACGGCAAGCGGACCGTGTTGTCCACCAGCGAAAACTCACCGCGATAGAGCGCACCGTCGGTGACGGAAAGCACGCCTTTGGTTTTTCCGTGGAACGAGTTTTCCGCATAGACAATCTTCGGCCGGTCCGGCCCCGCAGCTCTTTCTGCAAGTTTGACCGCTGCTTCCATCGCCTCTGAGCCGGATGAGCCCAGAAACACCATGTCGAGATCTTCAGGTGAGCATGCGGCGATATTGTGCGCCAGGGCAGCTGCATATTGCGACATGAAGGCAATCGCAATTTCGTGCCGTTTTTCTTGCTGAAACTTTTTTCGCGCTTCGAGGATCCGCGGGTGATTGTGTCCCAGCGCCAACGAACCGAACCCGCCAAAAAAATCGAGTATCTTCCGGCCGTTCTGGTCAGAGTAATACATACCCTCCGCGCTATCGATTTTCACCTTGTGAAAGCCGAGCAGCTTCATGAAGTGATACTGACCGGGGTTGAGATGCGCCTTGAACAGATCGGTCATCTGATCGACATCGAGCGCTTTGGCCTCTTCAACGGTCATCAGGTCAGGGCGCGCCAGTTCGATTGGCGCAAGCTCGGGCGCATCGATCACGGTCAATGCGTTTTTTGTCTCCGGCTTGGTCATCACATTCATATTAAATCCCTCACTCCGCCGGCATCTGGACGGCTTCCGGCAGATCAATGCCATCCCTTGATTGGCAATACTCGGCGTAAGCGGCGATCAGCATGTCGTCGTCTCGATACTGCGGCACCCAGCCCAGATCGCGCTCACCCTTGGAGACATCGAGAATGCACATTTCGTCCGCGATCAGATACTGTTCGGGATCCATGATCGGCATGTTGACCAAATCAAGCAGGTCAAGCGTGCGCTTGACGGCCCAACCCGGCGTTGGCACCAGGAAAGACTTCGAACCCGCATGCTCAATCAGCTTGCCGAGAAGTTCGCGAACCGGTGGCGGATTGAGTGAACCGAGATTGTAAGCTTCATTGGGGACGCCCGCCTTGTACGCGGCGCGCGCTGCTTCTGCACAATCAAAAACCGATATGAACTGATAAGGGTTTTTACCGGATCCGATCAACGGCACCGGCAGGTGCCAGTCGATGAGCTTGAACAGTTTTTCCAGGATACCAAGGCGGCCCGGACCGATGATCAGACGTGGACGGAAAATGGAAATATCCATGCCCTTGTCGCGCCATTCCCAACTCAACTCTTCGGTCTTCCATTTCGACAACCCGTATTCCCCGAGAGGATTGACCGGGTGATCTTCCGTCATGGGAAATTCGACGGTGTGGCCATAGACCATGTCCGTGGTGAAATGGACGAGCTTGGCAGCACCAGCCTTGTCCATGGCATGGATGATGTTTTCGGTGCCATGGTAGTTGACAGGCCAGAAGAACGCGTGCCGCTTGGCCCTCACCTGTATCGGCGACAGCATTTTGGCCGACAGATTGTAGATCATGTCGTCCGGAGCGATTCCAAGCCCAGCAACCGCATCCGCGTCCGTGACGTCACAAAACTCGAACCGGCAATCACGATAATGCGGCAAATCGCTCTTGGAGATATCGGCGACGATGACCTCATGGCCATCCTCCATCAACTTAGGGGCAAGGTGGCGGCCGACGAAACCGTCGCCACCGAAGATGACATGTCTCATCCGGCTAGCTCGCTGATTTGGGATTTATCGTTTGACTTGGCTTGTTCGTGACTGCCGCCGCTTTGCGCGATCAGGACAGTACCGACACAAATGAAAGCGATGCCCGCGATGCGCAGCGCATTCAGGTCTTCTCTGAACACAAAATAGGCAAACAGCGCCACCGCAACATATGCCAGGCTCAAGAAAGGATAGGCAAAGGAAAGCTCCACCTTCGACAAGACGTAAAGATGGGATGCCATGGAAATCACGAACACGGTCAAGCCGGCAAAGATCCACGGACTGAATACGATCTGCAGGATCTTCCAAACCGGATTAACGCCCGCAAACGACATCGGACCCATGGTCATCATGCCGTATTTCAGCATGAGCTGCGCAGCAGCATTGGTCATTACCGTAAAAAGGATGAATGGTAGAAATTTCATGGCGCCGTCCTTTGGCGCGGTACTACATCAAAATCGGAAATATTTGGTGAAAACACCAGAATTGACATAAATATATCAATAACTTACGGTTAACCACAATTACTTCAAATTTTAGCTATTCCGCCGCTTCCAGATGAGCAATTCGCTGCGGTGACAGTCTCATTGCCGTTCGGCTCCAAAAATCGGACATGAAGGCCGGGTCCCTCAGTGCTTCGACTTCGGGCCAGGATGGAAACGACGCCGCAAAGATTTCCGGGCCCATGAACGCATCCTTGTAGGGATTGACCGCACCACCGGCGTCGATGGTGATCCGGTTAAGCCTTTCCAGCAGTTCCACCGTTTGCGGCCCGCGAAACGCGAAATCGAGCGTCAGGGTGTAGCCTGGACGCGGAAACGACATGATACCTGGAGAAGCGAGCGTGCCGAAGCGCTTCAGAACCGTCAGAAAAGACGCCTGCCCGGCATCCCGCGCGGCCCGCAGCAATTCCACTACAGTCCGTCTGGCTCCGCTTTCCGGAATCACGCTTTGATGCTGCACCAGCCCCTTGGGCCCGTAGAGCCGATTCCAATGCGCAACACCATCCAATGGAAAGAAGAACGCGTTGCTGTTTGTGACATGCCGCGCCGTCTTTCGGGATTTGGCGGTCCGGTAGGCAATGTTGAAGAGCCTCACAAGCGGACGGTTCAGCATATTCAACGGAGGCTGAACCGGGATTGCCAAATGAGACTTACCTGGCAATTTGTGGGATCGCGACAATCCCCTCGCATGATTTCCGGTCATCAGCAATCCACGGCCCTCATTCCGGCCGGTCGCCAGCTGATCGATCCAGGCGACGGAGTATTCGTTTTTTTCATCCGCTTCAGCTGCAAGGCCGAAATACTCATCAAGAGAACCGATCGGCGTGACAACTTCCTCGATATTGAGCGATGAAACTTTCATCAGGCGAATGGATGCCGTGGTAATCAGACCGGTCAGACCCATACCGCCGACTGTTGCCCGAAAAAGATCGGAGTTCTGAGACCGTGTACAAGTATGTTCGTTGCCGTCAGACCGTTGCAGGCTCAATGAAATAACGTGATTGCCGAAGGTTCCGCGGCGGTGATGGTTCTTGCCGTGAATGTCATTGGCAATCGCACCGCCCAGCGTCACGAATTTCGTACCGGGAACGACCGCCGGGAAGAACCCGTGTGGCGCTACATGGTCGATAACATCCGACAGAAGCAGGCCGGCCTCGGCTTCCAGCACACCTGTTGCTTTGTCAAAGCCGATGATGCGCGAATGTGAGCGCATGTCTATGAGTGAGCCTGAGGAATTGTGGCAGCTGTCGCCATAGCTGCGACCGTTGCCGAATCCCAGCAACTGGCCGGGTGTCGCACCACCGGAACGAAGCAATGAAATCGCTTCCCGAGCCGCAAGAATATCCCGATCCCCGTGGGTCAGGTGGCCAAAACTGTCGAAACTGCTGGATTTCATTGCATGCTCGCAACAGCAAGCAGAACGGCTCCGATCGCGATGACCAGTTGGCTGCGCCAGTCGCGAACCAGAAAGACGACCGGATCATCATGTAATTCACGACGGCCGGCCAAGACCCAGATCCTCAAGGTCAGGTACAGCACGATTGGCGCCAGGGGCCAAATCATCCACGGATGCTCATACAGCTCCCGCACCGACGAGCTGTCGATGTAGAGAGCTAGAACCAGTGCCGAGGCGAAGGCGGAAGAAATTCCGCCCTGCGCGATTACAGTCAAATCTTCGGGACGATAGCCACGCCCGGCAATGCGCGTGCCTTCATTTTCTTCGCTGTCCGCCAGCTCGACGTGACGTTTGACCAGTGCAAGCGACAGGAAGAAGAAAATTGAGAATGCAAGCAGCCAGAATGATACGCTTGTTCCGGTCGCGGCCGCCCCGGCGAGAATTCGTACGGTGTACAGGCCCGCAAGGGTCATTACATCGATCAACAGCATGCGCTTGAGTGAAAACGAATATGCGGTCGTAATCACCAGATAAAGCGCCAAGACCGCTCCAAATAATGGATCGAGCGACAGTGCCGCGGCAGCGCTGACCATCAAAAGCAAAGCGGCGCAGACCAAGCCAAATGGAATAGACAGCGTTCCAGCTGCAAATGGCCGGTTTTTCTTGGTCAGGTGCTTGCGATCAAGCGGCATGTCGAGAAAGTCGTTGATGATGTAAATCGCTGATGCTGCCGCGCTGAATGAAACAAACGCCAAAGCGCAGGCAAACACCATGCCGACGTTGAAATATTCATGGCTCAAAACCATTGGTACGGCGATGAGCGTGTTTTTCAGCCATTGATGCACACGCAACATCTTGACGATGGTTTTCAGCGACGGGCGCGGCGCATCGATCAGTTCTCCGCCATTCTCCTCCTGCCAGCGCGCCGCTTTGGTGTCGGGCGCGACGACGATTGCAGACCTTGCGGCATCGAACACCGCTATATCGGCTTTGCTGTTGCCCGCGTAGTCGAAACCACCATCACCAAATCTGGCGATCAAAGCATCCCGTTTTCGCGACGATGTCAGGTTGCAGTTTTCATCCGTCGCAAATACTTCGCTGAATATGCCGAGGTGGTCTGAGACTGAGCGGGCGAGTTTCTCGTGACTTCCCGTGGCAAGGATCAGTTGCCGGCCGGAAGACCGCTCATCCTTCAGCCGTGTCAGAATTTCTTGCCGGTACGGCAGCGTCGAGGGATCAAGATCCACCCGATTTGCAATTTCTGATTTGAGGTGCGCCTTGCCCTTCAGGGCCCACAATGGAAGCAGGAAGAGCGCCAATGGGTTGGCACGGAGCAACAGGAACAAGCTTTCCCACAGCAGATCCGTGGCAATCAGTGTACCGTCGAGATCGACGGCCAACGCAATGTGTTGTGCCTCTGATCGAGCGTCCATCGTGAAGAGCCTGCACCTGTTCCGTCCGTACCAATCAGTGCCATGGCTGAATTAGGAATTGTTGAATGTTAGGGCCATTTCGGACCCCGAAAACGGGAAATGGCCCACCATCCTTAACGAATGGTGAGCCATTTTCTTCAAATGCCAGCGATATTGGTGACTAGCCCGCTATTTGAATTCCGCCCTGCCTCCGGATATCTCGATTGCCTCGCTGCCGCTCAACGCTTCACGGTCACCATTCGGCATGGTGACAAAACAGCCGCCAGCGCAAAATTCAATGGATTCACCGGCGGCCAAAACCAATTCGGTCTTTGAACCACCTTCGGTGACGATCAGCGTTCGAGATTCGCTATCCTTGTTGGTGATGCTCGCCGCATGAGCCGGCAAGCTGAAAGCCAGCAGGGCAAGCGAAATAACGAACTTATTCATATCGCGTCAGTGTTGCCACCGCTCCTGTTTGAATGCAGCAATTTAAATTCCGATATTGCGATCAATTCTATCTGCAGAATTCTGAACGTCGGCTGAACAAGATAACCCTCTGATTTATCAGTATAAATTCTAGTCATCAGGGTCCAGCTTCCGCTTCGATCGCCTCTTTGGCTTTGCCAGCGCCGCTTTTGTGGACGCCGGTTTGACGGAAGCGGGACGCGGTTTCACCGCCGGTTTCGCCTTCAAAGCTTCTGCCAAATTACCCTTGATGTTGATATCCCGCTGCGGAAATGGAATTTCAATACCTTCTCTTTCAAACGCCTCATAAATGGCGAACCGGAGGTCATTCTGCACGACCATGACGTTTGAGATATCATAGAGATACATGCGAAGCTGAAAGTCGAGCGATGATGCGCCAAAATCCATGAATATGACCGCCGGCTCTGGATTTTTAATAACCAATTCGTGGTTGCTCGCCAAATCAATCAAAATTTCACGCACGCGGTAAACGTCGCTGCCATAGGCGACACCAATCGGTAGATCCACGCGGCCGAGACTGTTGCGGTGGGTCCAGTTGCCCACTGCCGCATTTATCAGTTCGGAATTCGGCATGATCACCGTCTGGCGCTGAAATGTCTCGATTTCCGTAGCACGAACATTGACGCGCTTGACGGTTCCTTCAACCCCGCCCGCCACAATCCAATCACCCGCCTTGAATGGCCGTTCGGCGAGCAGAATAAGACCGGACACAAAATTGGAAACGATATTCTGCAGACCAAAGCCGATACCCAGCGACAATGCGCCCGCAACCAGAGCCAGGCTTGAAAGATTAATGCCGGCGGCCGAGACACCGATCAGTGCTGCCAAGGCAATGCCCGCATAACCGAGCGAAGTACGTATGGAATTGCGTACGCCGGAATCGATGCGGCTGCGCGACAGAACCGTTCTATCAAGCCAGCGCTGAAAGATACGGGTCAAAAAGAAACCGACAAAAAAGACGATCACGCCCGTGAACAAACCGATTATCGAGAACGAAACAGTGCCGATATTGATTTGTTGAAGCGTACTAAACGCCCAGGCCTGAATATCGCCCCACTGGAAGCCCCATTGCAGCAAGATCAGCGGAACGCCCCACGCAAGCACCAAAATGTTTATCAGGAAGCTGACCAAAATTCCCATGCGGTCGACGGCCGTTTCAGTCAGTCCGAAGACTTCTCCCAAGCGAACCCCAATACGGCTATTCTGGAACGCACCCTCGGCAGTGACCGCATTTGCGGAGAGGACACCAATATACATTGTTGTCAAAATGCCGCCGGTTACGACGATTTGCTGAATGATGAATCGCGCCAGACCGATATATCCAAAGAATGCAATGATTATCGTGGCAATACCGAGTCCGAACACCGGGTATCGCATTATTCGTGGCCATGGACGGGGCCGTCCCTCGCCATCGAGTAACGGTTTCACGGCGCCTATTGCAATCACCAGAAGCCCGACCAGCACAGAGGCGATCAGGCTTGCAGCAACCGAGAGCTTGAGTGGCGAACCCAGCACGTCAAACGTGGTTGCAAAAAGGAAGTCGATGCCCGTGATCACGGCGGTCGCCGTGATCAGCCAAACAAGCGTGCGCGCAGCGTCTGTCTGAACCGGGACGAGCCGCCAGTGCGGCAGAGCGGGGGCCAAAACCCGATGTGCCAGCCTGTTGATAAAGAAAACAACAAGGATGACATTGAATGCCTGTCGCAAGATCGTCGCTACATCGCCACGCAGGATGTCATAAGTGCCGAAGAGAAAGTAGGTGAGGTTCAGGAACACCGCGAGCGCCAGCGTTGGCAGCAGTGTCGACCAGAATGCGACAGACAGGCGCGAGAGATAGCTTGGCTTTTCCAGGTCTGGATCAGTGCGCAGCAGTGGACCGAAATAACGCCTTCCGCCAACGAAAATGACCAATGCGGCAATAAACGAGAAAAACGTCGCCAGCAAAGCCGGCTGGATCCTGAAGCGGACGGTAAAGCGAATCCAATAGGAAAACGTATTGTAGAGTTGGCCAGCCTCGCTCCAGAAATCCGTAAGCGTTTGTCGCCCCAACGCAAAGGAAATATCGTAACGTTTGGATAGTGTGCGCGTGAACAGGTCGCGCCGCAAAGTCGAAATCTTGTCAATCAGCTTGTTGACCGTGACCGACAAATGCTCCGCTTCGCCAATCAGCGAATTGATCTCGGCTTTCTCATTCGCAAGCGAAATCCGCTCTTCCGACAGTGTTTCCGGTTCCGGCGGTTCATTCTCACCTGGCGGTGCCCCCAGCAGGTCGAGCCTCTTGCGAATTTCCTGCAGCCGGGGCCGAAACTCTACCGCATATTTAAGGACACTTTCCGCAATACCTTCCAATTCGAGGCGAATTTCGACGAGCGCTGCGTCATCATCTTGTTTGTTTTCAATGGCCGCAGTTAGCTGCTCAACATGGTGAGCAATTTTATCAAGCTCGGCTTTCTCGCTTTCAGGAGAGGCCGCGCTTGCGGTCTGAGCCAGTGCGGCGGCCGGCAAAAGCAAGAATAGTAGCGCCAAGCCCGCGATCAAGCTGCGCAATCCTGAAAGCTGAAACTGGAATCCGTTCCGAATCAAGCAAAATTCCTTTGCAAATCACACCCTTGATAATGGCGGCTCTCGCCACCGGCAAGTATTGCAAATCTGGCAGCAGTCCAAATTAGGCGCCCAATCAGGTCAATTTTGTCGCATATACACGGCCAAATAAATTTGACAATGCTTGTCAAGTTAAAGGGTCGTTCGAGGAACAACTGTGGCAACAACCTCTGCCGAAGCAATGCGTAGATATGATGGTCCCGCTCTGTTTGAGCGCGGATTTAGGCCATTCTTTCTCGGCGCTGCCTTATTCGCGGCACTTGCGATACCTGCCTGGATTTGGGCATTTGTGAGCAGCAACACCATTCACCCTGAACTCTCCATGCACAATTTGCATATCCATGAAATGGTGTTTGGATATCCATCTGCAGTCATTGCTGGCTTTCTTTTGACAGCGACGCCAAACTGGACTGGACGGCTTCCCGTCATCGGCGCCCCATTGGCTGCGTTGTTTTTGGTGTGGGTCGCAGGCCGCGTTGCAATGTTAACGCAGCTCTTTGGTTATGCGGTCGCGGCCACGATTGATGTTGCATTCCTGGTCATTTTTGCCGGCCTGTTGTGGCGCGAGATCATTGCTGCAGGAAACTACCGAAATGTTCCGGTCTGCGCCTTGATTTCGCTGATTGCCGCGATGAACATCGCCTTTCACATTCTTCAGTCAACCGGCGCCGATCCTGGTATTGCCATTCGAGCCGCCCTTGGATTGGTCGCGATGTTGATCATGCTGATCGGCGGCCGGATCATCCCCAGCTTTACCCGAAACTGGTTGGCAAAGAGAAAAACCACGAATCTCCCAAAACCATTCTCCAACTTCGACCGGTTGGCGATCTTGGCAGGCGTATTGACCGTTAGCTCTTGGACAATTGCACCCGACTGGATTGGAACGGCTTGGTGTGCCGCGCTGGCCGCATGCTTCCACCTTCTCAGGATGGCGCGTTGGCGTGGTTGGACAACGTTCAGCGAACCGTTGGTCACCATCCTCCATGCCGGTTATCTTTGGATACCTGTCTGGTTGGGGCTTCTCGCGGCCAGCACCGCACAAATCGGTCCCTTCAGTCAATCGGCAGCAATGCATGCGCTCACCGCGGGAACCATCGGCACGATGACCCTTGCTGTGATGAGCCGCGCCATCCTCGGACATAGTGGCCGCCCATTGTCTGCAGGACCGGGAACGGCCGCGATCTATCTCCTGGTCATCCTGGCCGCAGTCGTGAGAATAACCGCCGACATTCTGCCAATGAGCCACGAAACGGCGATGATATTCTCGGCAGGGTGTTGGTCAGTGGCATTTGGTTTATTTGTGGTCCTGTATGGTCCATTGTGCCTGAAACGGCGCGTGTCTACCGCTGCATAGGTGCTAACTGCTTCAATCCCAGGAAGTAGTTCAATCTCAATCGTCTTTGCTCTAAATTGCACGCTTCTCAGCAGTAACGGGGACAATATGGCAGACAAAACCAGCGCCAAACATCCGCAACGATCGGAATTTGATCAAAGCGCCCTTTTCTTTCATCAGTACCCGACCCCCGGCAAACTCGAAATCCAGGCGACCAAGCCTCTGGGCAACCAGCGTGATCTGGCTCTGGCATACTCCCCGGGCGTCGCTGTCCCCTGCCTGGAGATCAAGCAGGATCCCGGCACAGCTTCAAGCTACACCGCCAGGGGCAATCTTGTTGGTGTGGTTTCCAATGGCACTGCGGTCCTGGGGTTGGGAAATATCGGCCCGCTAGCGTCAAAACCGGTCATGGAAGGCAAGGCGGTTCTGTTCAAGAAATTCGCCGGAATCGATGTCTTCGATATCGAGGTCGATGCCGACACCGTCGACAAGATGGTCGCAACTGTAGAGACACTTGAACCAACATTTGGCGGAATAAATCTTGAGGACATCAAGGCGCCCGAGTGTTTCGAGATCGAAGAACAACTCGCGTCTCGAATGGGTATCCCGGTATTCCACGACGACCAGCATGGTACCGCCATCATCGTTGCGGCAGCGGTCCTCAATGGCCTCGAACTGGCCGGCAAAAAAATTTCGGAGGCGAAAATCGTAACCTCCGGCGCGGGCGCGGCCGCCCTCGCCTGCCTGAATTTGCTCGTTGAACTCGGCGCGAAACCGGAAAACATCTGGATCACAGACCGGTTTGGCGTCGCATATGTCGGACGCGTTGAGGAAATGGACCGCTGGAAAGAGCCCTATCTCAAGGACACCAGCGCCCGCGCACTTGCCGATGTCATTGGTGGCGCGGACGTATTTCTGGGACTTTCTGCGGCCGGCGTTTTGAAATCCGAACTCTTGAAGGAAATGGCGGAAACTCCGCTCATTCTGGCGCTGGCCAATCCGGTGCCTGAAATCATGCCCGAGGAAGCCCGCAAGGTGAGACCGGATGCAATGATCTGTACTGGCCGTTCGGACTACCCCAATCAGGTCAACAATGTCCTCTGCTTTCCATATATTTTCCGTGGAGCATTGGATGTTGGCGCAACTGCAATCAATGAGACGATGAAGATGGCAGCAGTTCGCGCAATCGCCGCGCTTGCCCGCGAAGAACCGTCAGATGTCGCAGCGAAAGCCTATTCTGGTGAGACGCCGATATTTGGCCCGGAATTTCTGATCCCCTCGCCATTTGATCCACGGCTGATATTGCGTATCGCTCCCGCGGTAGCCAAGGCGGCGATGGATAGCGGTGTCGCCAACCGGCCAATTACCGACATGGAAGCCTATGCGGATCGGTTGAACCGCTTCGTGTTCCGCTCCGGCCTGGTGATGAAACCGGTGTTCTCGACAGCAAAATCCGCCACGAGCAAGAGGGTCATTTATGCCGACGGTGAGGAAGAACGCGTATTGCGGGCTGCCCAGGTAATCATTGAAGAGGGTTTGGGGCAACCGATCCTGATCGGCCGCCCGAATGTAATTGAGACACGGCTCAAACGGTACGGTCTCAAGATCAGGCCCGGTGCCGACTTTGATCTGGTAAACCCACAAGACGATCCGCGTTACCGGGACTATGTGGATTTGCTGGTTGAACGCACCGGCCGGCGTGGTGTCACCCCCGAAGCCGCGAGAACACTTGTTCGGACTAACTCGACGGTAATCGCCGCCCTTGCCATGCTGCGCGGTGAAGCCGATGCGATGATTTGTGGCCTGGAAGGCCGTTTTGAACGCCACTTGCGCAATGTCGACTTGATTATCGGCAAACGCGAAGGTGTTCGGGACCTGTCGGCGTTGTCGATGTTGATCGCACAACGCGGCGTCACTTTTTTCACCGATACCTATGTCACCGTAGATCCGTCGGCTGAAGAAATAGCCGAAATGACAATCTTGGCCGCGCACGAAATTCGGCGTTTCGGCATTACCCCGAAGGCGGCTCTGCTTTCTCACTCCAATTTCGGCTCACGCGATTCAGCCAGCGCGACCAAAATGCGCAAGGCAGCAGCCCTTTTGCACGAAAGAGCGCCTGAGCTCGAAGCAGATGGCGAGATGCATGGCGATTCAGCATTGTCGGTGGAACTGCGCGAACGAGTGTTTCCGAGTTCGATTCTGGAAGGCGAAGCCAATCTTCTGGTCTTCCCCAATCTGGATGCCGCCAACATTACAGTAACGACAGTAAAATCAATGACCGATGCATTGCATGTGGGACCGATATTGCTTGGCACTGACAGGCCGGCGCACATACTCACTCCATCGGTCACCTCCCGGGGTATCGTCAATATGACTGCTCTGTCGGTGGTCGAAGCTTCGCAGACAGATTAAGGCTGTCGAAAAATCTAAATTTCCTCCGCCTCCAAATGGCCACATGCTAAAGCAAGGATTAACCCGACCCTGCGATGTTGTATGAGAGTAGTGGCGGGAATCGGTTGTGCGCGCGACAATGCATTTCGATAAATGGATGAAACAGACCCTGCTTGCGGCTGCCGCCTGCCTGTGCGCGCTCGTGTTCACTTCTGGCAATGCAGAGGCCCAATCAAGACTGTGCCGGCAATTGGAAGCACAGTTGGCGACGGCTTCTTCGGGAGGAAATTCGGCGCAATACCGGAAATACGACCGCGCGATCAAAACCCAAAGCGCCCAGATAAAAAAAGCCCGGCGCAATGCGCGCAGAGCCGGATGCAAGACCAGCGGAGTTTCCTTGTTCGGGGTCAACGGAAACAGTCGCCAGTGCCGTTCACTTGTTTCGACAATCAACCGCATGGAACGCAACCTTGCGCAGCTTGAACGGCGGCGCGCGCGCTATGATCGCGGCGGCTCGTCGGCGGTTCGTTCCCAAATTCTCGCCAGGATCGAAGCCAACGGGTGTCGTGATCGACAGCATGTTGCCAGGCGTGACCAACCGCTCGAGCGTCAGGAAAATCGCCTCAGCATATTGGATCAGATTTTCCGGCCGAATCCGGTTCCGTCGCGCCGGCGTAATCCACTTGATGATGAATACGGTAATCGCGTTCGCACAATCCTGAATGACGGTGCGGGCGCTGGTGGCGGTCTGCAGGGATTGCAGAAGAATTTCCGCACTTTATGCGTTCGCACCTGTGATGGATACTATTTCCCCGTCTCTTTCGCTGTCTCGGAATTCGATCTGGATCGTGATCAGAAGGTCTGTGAAGCAATGTGCCCGGGTACGGAGGTCAGGCTCTACTATCACCGCGTTGCGGATGAAGAATCGGAAGACATGATTTCCATTTCCGGCGAGCCCTACACCGAGTTGGGCACAGCATTCCTTTACCGGCAGGCCGGGTACAAGCGCGAGAAGAGTTGCGGCTGCAGCCCGCCGAAAGACTTCTCAGTCATCGCTGGTGATCCGAGACCGGAAGAAGCAGTGGGAGAAGACAACTTCATACCCTTCCCTACCCCGCGGCCTGATCCTGCTGCGGATCCGGAAACACTGGCCAATCGTGATGGTGGTTTGACCCCGGAAATTGTCACCAAGGTTTTGACACCTCCGCCGAGCGCTGACGGAGATGAAGACAATTCACCCACAGAACGAAAGATCAGGGTCGTCGGGCCAGCGTTTCTTCCCGACCAAGAAGAGGTAATAGACCTGCGAGCTCGGGACCGGAAGTCTGTCCAGTAAGCGCAATTCGCAGCGGCATGAAAAGACGTTTACCCTTTCTGCCTGAGGCCGATTTGACGTCGTCGGTCCACTGTTTCCACGTATCTGCTCCCCACGGTTCAACTGGCAGCAAATCGAAAGCCTGCCGTGCGAATTCGAGGTCGTCCAGGTCCAATTCATCTCCATCATCCGGCTTGCCCGCGATAATGTCCCACCAATGCTCAGCTTCATCGACCTTGGCGATGTTTCCGCGGATCAGATTCCAGAAATCGGACATTACGCCGTCACCGACTCCCATCTGAGAAAGCCGTTCGGCCGCTTTGTGGACCGGCATTTCGTGAACCAGCATTGCATTGAGCGTATTCAGTTCTGATGGGTCGAATTTGGCAGCCGACTTTGATGCCATCTCAGGCCGGAACAAATCGACCAACTCGTCCATATCCGCCATTGCACTCACAGGCTCCGACGTCCCGATCAGCACGGCAAGAGAAACGACGGACATTGGCTCGTAGCCTTCTTCGGCCAGGCTCTTGATTGACAGCGCGCCACTGCGCTTCGACAGCCCCTCACCCGACGATGCGGTAAGAAGATTGTGGTGCCCGAATTCAGGCGCCTTTGCGCCAAGCGGTTCAAACAGCGCAATCTGGGCTGCCGTATTTGTTACATGGTCATCACCACGGATGACATGGGAGACACCCATGTCGATGTCATCAACAACGGACGGAAGCGTGTAGAGATAGGATCCATCTCCCCTGATCAATACCGGGTCGGACATCGACGCGAGGTCGACTGTCTGCCTGCCGCGGACCACATCATTCCAGATGACCTCGGTGCGCTCTGTCGCGAATGGGTCCCCACTGGGGAAATTGGGAAGCAGAAACCGCCAATGGGGTTTCCGGCCCTCGGCCTCAAACGCCTGCCGCTCCTGGTCGCTCAGCCTCAATGCCTCGCGGCCATACACCGGCGGCAACCTGCGCGACAGTCGGATCTTTCGACGCCGCTCCAGCTCTTCCGGTGTTTCATAGCACGGATACAGAAGTCCGGCCTGCTTTAGCTTCTCTGCTGCCAAATCATGTTCGGATGACCGTTTGGATTGATACTCAATCCGGTCCGGATCAATGCCAAGCCACCGAAGATCGACATCAATCTGATCAGCAAACCGTTGTTCGGAACGCTCCTCGTCAGTGTCGTCAAAACGCAATATGAACGAACCATTCGTGCTCTTTGCAAAGAGCCAGTTGAACAGCGCGGTTCTGGCGTTGCCAATATGGATGTAACCTGTCGGTGAAGGTGCAAATCGGACTGTTGTCATGTGGCCTGACTATCCGGCTGCCGGTTTTGTTGCAAGCAGCCGCCTTGCCGCAGTCCTGGACGCAATCACCATCAGCACCGCCGCACCCAGACAGTAGACACCCATTGCCGTGATTTGAGCGGGATAACTGACGCCCAGATCGATCAGGTAGCCGGTAACTCCGGGACCCATTGCTGTTGAAAACACCATGGTCGCCACGACGATCGAGCGAATTGAACCCAAATGCTTCAACCCGTAGACCTCTGGCCAAAGCGCACCGAACAAGGTTGATGAAACCCCATAGGACATGCCCAAAAATGCCATGAAGGCAAATGCACTCCACTGGGCCTCCACATTGCCGAGGATCAGACAGGCGACCGACAGCGGAAGCAGAAATCCGGGCAGTAGCTGAATGGCGGAAAACCTGTCGATAAGCGCGCCTGCGAGCAGTGCGAACAGGATCGTCAGAACCGCCATTGCAACAAAGGAGGTAGCAAAAACTTCCAACGACCATTCTCGCAAATCCACCAAATATACTTGATGAAAAAATATGGTCGTGCCGATGAAGCCAGGCGCCATGACACCGCTGAGAATCAGATAGAACAAAGGATCCCGCAAAACTTCAGACCGGGACCAATCGGGTACATCGCCTCCCATCTCGGCAGGATCGTCGGATTGCGGTTGCCGCTCGCTCCTGATCAGGGAGACCGCAGTCGGAAGCGCAACGATGAGCAAGCCTGCAGCAGCAAGCAGCCAACTACCACGCCAACCAATCAACGCTGCCACAAGCACAAATATAGTCGGAAGAATCGCTTCGCCGACATTGTGACCGAGAGTCACGAGCGAAATGGCGCGGCCGCGATTACCCTTGAACCATCTTGCGGTCGCGGTGAACGCAGTTTGGGTCATCATGCCCTGGCCGAACAGGCGCAAAGCGTAAATGACGATTGCGAGAATAATGATCGACTGGTTCGCCGCCATGGCAATGCAGGCAAGCGAAAGCGCCGGAACGATTATAAAGATGACTGTTCTTGTGGAATACCAATCGACGATGCGGCCGAACCAGGTAATGGTCACCGCGCTGGCAAGGGTCGCGAACATATACACCGCACCGAAATCACCATGGGATAAACCGAATTCTTCCCGAATGAATCCGGCCGATAGCGAGATGTAGAAGGTTTGGCCAAATGCTGAGAAAAATGTCAGCAAAAACCCACCGGCAATCCACCGGGCATTGGCTCGCAGGAACATCAACACCGACATGGACGGAACCCGAAAATGGAGCTTGGTTGGTGCTTCTGACACCTCATCAATGCCAAGGGTCAGGGAACTCAGTTGCGCTTTGATCACAAATGCCGGCTGCTGTCACCCGTTTCCATGCATGGCTTCACCGGTACAGATCAGATCAGATTAGGAGCATCGAGTTTTGCTGGTACCAGTTGAATGCGCGGACTGGGGGCGCCAAGAAAAAATCCTTGCAGCATTACTGCATTGGTCGACATTGCAAAGTCGAATTCGTCGCGACTCTCAATTCCTTCGACAACAAGCTCCGAACCAAAATCGCCCGCCATCGTGATGAGCGAGCGAACCAGCTTACCGACATCTTCGCGATTGGACGCTTCGCGCAGCAGTGAATAATCCAGCTTCACAATATCGGGATTCAAGGCAACCATTCGATCGATATTGGAATGTTTGGACCCGAAATCATCAAGCGCGATAGAAGCGCCCATTTCTCTGAAAATCGCCACCACATGCTGCAACACCTGAAAATCCATCGTATCGGTCTCGATGATTTCGATGACTGCCTGCCTCAATGACAGGCCAAAGCGGGCCAACCGCTCGGGCGTAGATTTGAAATCATAAGCAGAGTCGACAAACTGCTGGAGGTTCATCGGTGAAAAATTGACGAACAGCTTTCTTTGCCCCCCACCGGAAAGCGCAAAGTTCCGGAAGTGAATAGCGAGACAAATCCAGTCGGCAATGAAGGACTCTTCGGAGGAGAACGAACTGAAGAAATCGTCCACGGAATACTCGAGACCAGAAGCGATAGGCCGGACCAGGCCTTCAAATCCTTCCAGTTCGAGAGCGTGCTCGCTTCCACGCCGGTAAATCGGCTGAAATGTGCTCCTCAACCGATATCCGTTGTACTCTCCGTGCCACAGGCCGTCCTTGCCTTGAACGAGATATTCCGGCAGCCGGATAACATCCCGCAGATCAGGTACGTTGCTTTGGTGCAATCCCGCCAATTACCCCACAGAAGAGACAAACAAACCGGCTTGCCGGACAGTCCGCGCAAACGACTTGGATGTGCTCCGCCTCTCTTTCCTTGCAGGCACCATTTGATTCCGAAAGCAGCGGAGGATCAAGGATTCATCGGTTTAATTCCGGGTTGCCAAGTAAATTGCCAATAATTTTGCAAACATAAAGGGAAAATATCAGGCATTTCCCGTCCTGATAGTTGCTATGGCGGTGATTTCCGTCAAATCAGGGGATTGATTGCGACGGTGATTCCTTGGGTCGGAGACCGGTTACGGTTTCAGACACTACTGACAGTTTTCAACTGCGCCGTTGTCGGTATGGCTTGAACCACAGTTGGATATGCCCATGTTACGCTATTGGCTGTTTTTCTAACAGATAGGCGCCCGCCAATCGTGGGAAGGGAACGTCATGTCAAAGAACTTTCTATCTTATGTTTGGACCTTTAGCGCCAGGCAGCAAATCGTCATTCTGTTGCTGACGGCCGCATCATTCCCCTTGCTCTACATGACCTTGGAGCTGCCAAAACAGATCATCAATGATGCGATCGGCGGTGACCGCTTCCCGTATATCCTGCTCGGTTTCTCATTCGACCAGATTGAGTATTTGGTTTTTCTGTGTGCTGCCTATCTGTTTTTCGTTCTGTCCGGTGGCCTGCTGAAAATGCAGACAAACACCTACAAGGGTGTCGTCGGCGAGCGATTGTTACGTCGCCTGCGCTATCAGCTGATACAGCGTGTGATGCGGTTTCCGCTTTCTTATTTCAAGCAGGCTCCGCAGGGGTCTTTGATTTCGATGGTGACTGCCGAGACAGAATCCATCGGCGCGATGATGGGTGAGGCTTTTGCGCGCCCGCTTTTTGCGGCCGGTCAGATGCTGACGATCCTGACATTCCTGTTTGTTCAAAGCGTGTGGCTTGGGCTTGCAGCTGTAGCGATGATACCGATCCAAGCCTGGATCGTGCCGAGATTGCAACGCAAGATCAATCAGCTCAACAAGGAGCGGATTATCGAAGTACGTTCATTGTCAGAGCACATAGGCGAGACAGTCCGGGGTGCCGACGATCTTCGGGCCAATGGAGGCATAAACTATACGTTGGCGCTTTTTTCGAGGCGTTTTGGCGACATTTTCAACATCCGGCTGGAGATTTACAAACGCAAGTTTTTCCTGAAATTTCTCAACAATACGCTCAATCAGGTAACGCCTTTCTTCCTTCTGCTCATCGGCGGCTACCTGACGATCATCGGCCAACTGACGGTGGGCGCATTGGCAGCGGCTTTGGCCTCCTACAAGGATTTGCTGGGTCCGTGGCGTGAGTTGCTCGCTTATTACAGCCAAATTCAGGACACTTCGCTTCGCTACCGCACGGTGACCGAACAGTTCGATCCGCCCGACATGATCGAAGAGAGTTTGATTTTCGATAGGACCGGAGAAAATCTGAGTTTGAAGGGTTCAATCGTTCTCAAAGACGCAACTATTTGCGACCAATTCGACACACCAGTGCTGACCAGCATGAATGCGAAGTTTCCAGCCGGAAGCATGATCGCCATCCGTTCCCAGAGCGCCAGTGTCAGGCAGGCCCTGGCGCGTACCTTTGCACGGGCGGTAAAACTGTCGGCCGGAACGATAACCGTCGCCGGACATGATCTATCCAAGCTTCATCAAGATGTCATTTCGGCCCGAATAGGCCTGGTATCGGCCGAGCCGGTAGTCTTCAACGGAACGATCGAGCGCAACGCGCAAATGTCGCTACTGCGTTCGCCACGGGTGAACGGAAACGCATCCCCCGAGGTCGAGGCATTCATCCGCGAGGCAAAGAAGGTCGGCAACAGTCCCAATCCGGTTGATGTTCCCTGGGTTGATACGTCATTTGCCGGAGTTGCCAACGAAGCCGAACTTCGCGACTGGTGGGCACACATCATCCATCAAATCGGTTTCGAACCGTTTCTCATGCGCCGCAGTCTCCGCTCGACAATGAACTCTTCCGCCCATCCCGAACTCGCCGACAAACTTGCAGGGTTGAGGGATAATGTCAGGCAAAAACTGAAACAGGAAGGGCTGGATCAATATGTCCAGCACTTTGAGTTTGATAAGTTCAATCCGGCACTAACGGCGATTGAAAACGCTCTGTATTCGATCCGCAAATCAAGCGCACAAACGCCGGGTGGGCGGATCGATCCGGATGTGTGGGACCTGATCAACCAGATGGGGGTCGCCGATTATCACAAGCGCTGGTCATACGATTTGCTCGAAACCATTGTTCAGACGTTTTCTGGAATCGGCACGGACCATCCAATGTTCCAGCGGCTCGTCGACATTACACCGGAGTCGTTTGACGAACTGCAACTCATCCACCGCAAGAAACAGCGGGGCGAACCAGTTACCGAACAGGACGATGCACTGGTCTACACCTTGCCTTTGAGCATTACCGCCAATCAACTCGGTGACGCATTTCCTGCCGAACTGCGCGAATTCGTCGTAACCGCACGCAAAAATGCTGCAACCGATTTGCAGAAACTGTCGACCAAATACTACGACCCAATTCGCCGCCACCATTACATTGACGCACTGCCGATGCTCGAGAATATCGTCTACGGCAGGGTAGCCTGGAACGCACAAGTCGAAGCCGAGAAAATCCAGAACCTGGTAATCGACGAGCTCGAAGAAGCAGGACTTGCAAGAGACGTATTGCTGTTGGTTGGTGATCTTGAAACCGGTTTTTCCGGTTCAAAGATTGATCCGATCGCGTTCGAACGCATTGCCTTCGTTCGCGCAACGATCAAACGGCCCGATGTGCTGATCATGGATCGGCCGTTCGCCAATGCATTACCCGAAATTCAAGACGCCCTGCGCAAAAATTTGAGGGCGCTGCTACCCGAGACAACGATCATTCAACTGGAAGCGGACCTTCCTAAGGAACAGTTCTTCGACAAGACCTATGAAATTCGGGATGGATGGCTTGTCGATCTGGATGTCGCCGATTCCGAACAACCATTTCACGCGGAGGAACGCGCGGCGACGGCTACAGGCGATCTTACCCAGAAACTGCGTGTCCTGTCCCAAGTCGAGCTCATGTCGCAGCTGGATCGTCCCCATCTTCGGCTGCTGGCTTACGGCGCAACCTGGATGAAGGCCGATAAGGGTGACCGTGTGTTCTCTGCCGGAGACCCTCCCGATGGTGCGTACATTCTGGTGAAGGGTAAAGCAGAACTTCGCTGGCCAACCGCTCCGGAAGACGAGCCGCCAATCTCCGAAATCGAACCGGGGCGACTGATCGGCGATCTGGCGGTAATCCTCGATGAACCCCGGGCAATGGACATGATTGCGACCTCCGATATTGTCGGTTTGAAAATCAGCAGCCAAGTGCTGAACGATGTGATCAACCATGATGCCGGCGTTGCGGCCAACCTGCTTCGAACCGTCTCCGGTTATCTCATGTCTGCTGCCGGTAGATTGGGCGACGCCAGAACGGAGTTGGAAGAATTAAAGCGCGAGAAAGCCTGACGCAGATCGATCTCAATTTTTTTCGGCACAAGAATCTTCGATAAGCGTTTGACAGCCGTCGCCTAATTTCACAATCTTCTGATGTGAGACCGTCATGGAAAAATGGGGTGCGCATTTGACTGCAACAAAACTGTGCGGTTGGGCGTCTATGATTCGCACGTGTCCTAAATTGCAGGGAGAGTTATCGTGAAAATTAAAAAACTACTTTTGGCAGGCACCATTTCTGCGGCGACCTTGTGGAGCGGTCAGGCAATGGCTCAAACCGAAATCCAGTGGTGGCACGCCTTCACCGGACGGTTGGGCGATTTGCTCGCCGAACAGGTCGACAAATTCAACGCGTCGCAATCAGACTACAAGGTTGTTGCTTCTCACAAAGGCAATTATTCCGAGACATTGAACGCGGGAATTGCCGCTTTCCGCGCTGGCGAACAGCCTCATATCCTGATGGTGTTCGAGGTTGGAACCGCGACCATGATGGCTGCAAAAGGCGCCATCAAGCCCGTTTTTGAGGTCATGGCTGAAGGCGGCGCGCCTTTCGATCCTGATGGATATCTGGGTCCAGTTAAGGGGTACTACACGACACCCGCCGGCGAGATGTTGTCGCTTCCGTACAACTCTTCCACGCCTGTCCTTTATGTCAACAAGGACGCATTGAAGGGTGCTGGTATCGATCCGAGTGTCGACCTGACAACCTGGGAGAAAGTTGGCGAAGTTCTCGACCAACTGAAATCAGCTGGCCACAAATGCCCGCTCACCACTGCATGGCAAAGCTGGGTGCACCTGGAGAATTTTTCCACCTGGCACAATGTACCGTTCGCAACCAAGGAAAACGGTTTCGGTGGTCTGGATACTGAATTGGCGTTCAATGGACCGACCCAAGTCAAGCACATCCAGACAATGGGCGATTGGGCAAAGGACGGCAAGTTCTTCTACGCCGGTCGTCGCAATGAAGGTGGTGCAAACTTCCGCGGAGGTGAATGCGCATTCTTCACCGAATCCTCGGCCGGCTATGCCGGTGTGAAGGCCAACGCTGAATTCGAGTTCGAAATCCGTCCGCTTCCCTACTGGTCGGACGCGAGTGGCGCACCTCAAAACACGATTATTGGCGGATCTTCGCTATGGGTTTTGGGCGGGCACGAAGCTGACGAATACAAAGGCGTCAGCCAGTTCCTGAGCTTCCTGTCGACCTCCGGCATTCAGGCGAAATGGCATCAGGACACCGGTTACCTGCCGATTACTTTGGCTGCCTCCGAGCAAACCAAGGCTGAAGGGTTCTACGATGAGAATCCCGGCACAGACATCGCCATCATTCAAATGACCGGCAAAGCGCCCACGCCTAATTCCAAGGGCTTGCGTCTCGGCAGCTTTGACCAGATCCGCGGCATCATTGACGAGGAACTGGAAGCCGTGTGGTCAGGCGACAAATCCGCTCAGGAAGCGCTGGATAGCGCAGTAGAGCGTGGCAATCAGTTGCTGCGCCGCTTTGAGCAAGCCAACCGCTAGCAGATCACTGACTACAGTTACCGGGAGTACTTACTCCCGGTAACAAGCACGCGGCGGGACAAATGGAAAAACGGGTCACATTCAAGGCTGGATGCTGCCGCTGGCACTGCTGGCGCCGCAGGTCCTTGTGACCGCGATCTTTTTCTTTTGGCCAGCGGGTCAAGCGATCTGGCAATCCATGTTTATTCCGGATCCCTTCGGATTGAAGGCCCAATTCGTCGGGCTTGGCAACTTCGAGTTTCTGTTTGGCGACAGTTACTATCGAGCTTCCTTCTTCACGACCGCGACATTCTCAATTCTGGTCACCGTTGTTTCGATGGGGTTCGCCCTATGGCTCGCAGTCATGGCCGACCGCCTCATCAAAGGCTCGGGGCCCTATCGAACGCTTCTTATCTGGCCCTACGCGGTCGCACCAGCCGTAGCAGGTGTGCTGTGGCTGTTCATGTTCAGCCCGAATGTCGGGCTGATCAGCTGGTATCTGGAAGATCTGATTGGCTACCGATGGAACCACGTGCTCAATGAGGGCGAAGCGATGGGGCTGGTGGTCTTTGCCTCAGCGTGGGGCCGTGTCAGCTACAACTTCCTGTTTTTCCTCGCAGGCCTGCAAGCCATACCAAAAAGCGTCATCGAGGCAGCCGCCATTGATGGTGCGCATTTCTGGAAGCGTTTTTGGACAATCGTGTTCCCGCTATTGTCTCCGACAACGTTCTTCCTGCTGGTTGTCAATATCGTCTATGCGTTCTTCGAGACATTCGGCGTCATTCACACAATCACAGCCGGCGGCCCTCAACAGGCGACGACCATCCTTGTTTACAAGGTATTTTCAGACGGTTTCGTCGGCCAGGATCTGGGTTCATCGGCTGCCCAGTCGGTCATTCTACTGATCGTCGTTGGTATCCTCACAATCATTCAGTTCCGATACATCGAACGGCGGGTGCATTACTGATGAGCGGTATGGTCGAAAAAAGGGGCCGCGGCCATTTGCTCACCCACGCAGGGCTGATCATCGGCATCGCCATTATCGCATTTCCGATCTACCTCGCCTTCGTCGCTTCGACAGTCGAGCAAAAGGAGATCACCCAACCGCCCATGCCGATTTTTCCCGGCGGCCATTTCATTGAAAATTACACCAAGGCGCTGGTTTCCGGCATCAATGCACCGGTCTGGCGCATGTTGATGAACTCGATGGTCATGGCAATGGGCATCGCGCTGGGCAAGATCGCCATCTCGCTCATTTCGGCCTTCGCGATCGTCTATTTTCGCTTTCCTGGCCGGCAAGCTTTCTTCTGGCTGATATTCCTCACCCTTATGCTCCCGGTTGAGGTGCGGATCGTACCCACCTACGAAGTGATTGCCGGTTTCGGCATGCTCAACTCCTATTCCGGCCTGATATTGCCGTTGATCGCGTCAGCAACCGCGACATTCCTGTTCCGGCAGTTCTTTCTCACCGTTCCTGATGAGCTTGCAGAGGCCGCCCGTGTCGACGGCGCCCGGCCGATGCGTTTCTTCATCGATATCCTGCTGCCGATGTCGCGGACCAACATCGCGGCTCTGTTCGTCATCCTGTTCATCTATGGCTGGAACCAGTATCTCTGGCCCTTGCTGATCACCACAGATCCCGAAATGAACACCATCGTCATGGGTATCAAGCAGATGTTCCCATCAGGCGATGACTTTGCCGATTGGCCTGTCATCATGGCGACGGCAATTCTGGCCATGTTGCCTCCTGTCGCCGTAGTCGTCTTCATGCAGAACCTGTTCATCAAAGGCCTGGTTGAGACCGAGAAGTAGAGTTTGCAATGTCCACGATTTCACTGAAAGATATCCGCAAAGCTTACGGCAAGACCGAGGTGATCCACGGCATCGATATGGAAATCGCCGACGGTGAGTTGATTGTCATCGTCGGTCCGTCAGGTTGTGGAAAATCGACATTGCTGCGGATGGTGGCGGGGCTGGAGACGGTAACCGGCGGGGAGATCGAAATCGACGGCAGCCGCGTCAATGATCTTGAGCCGATGGACCGCAACATCGCCATGGTGTTTCAGAACTACGCGCTCTATCCGCATATGAGCGTTTTCGACAACATGGCTTACGGATTGAAAATTGCGAAGGTACCCAAACCGGAAATCTCAGAGCGCGTGCAAAAGGCGGCGCAGATGCTGCAACTAACGGAATATCTTGATCGCCGACCGCGCCAATTGTCCGGAGGCCAACGCCAACGTGTTGCCATGGGCCGGGCTATCGTTCGAAAACCTGCGGCATTCCTGTTTGATGAACCGCTGTCCAATCTCGATGCCAAGCTTCGGGTTCAGATGCGTCTTGAAATCAAGGAGCTGCAACGCGATCTCGGAGTGACATCCTTGTATGTGACCCATGACCAGGTCGAGGCCATGACCCTGGCCGACCGTATGATCGTCATGAATGCCGGAGTTGCCGAACAGATCGGTGCACCGCTCGATGTCTATGCCAACCCGCAGACTACATTTGTCGCCGGCTTTATCGGCTCGCCGCCCATGAATTTTCTATCCGTCGGAGCATTTGAGGGAAATCCGGCCAAGCGGGCACAAACCGTTTTGAAAAAGGCCCTTGGCAAACAGACCGGATCTGACATGACCGTCGGAATTCGCCCCGAGCACATGAATGTATGCACGAAGGCGCAGGCAGTTTTGAGCGGCAGTCTGCGGTATGTCGAACCGCTCGGAGCAGAAACCCTGATCCACCTGGAACTGAATTCCGGTGAGCAGATCACCGTCCGTCAAGATGGTTCAGAAGGGCTACCCACCGCCGGCTCCGAGTGCCATGTCAGTTTCGCTCCCGAAAGCGCCTGTTTATTCGGAGCGGACGGTAAAAGGACCTGACTGTCGCGGTGATTTTGGATGGCTAGGTTTCCGGAGTAATATCTCCTCCAATATCGCGGGCTGGGATGATGAAAAACAAATTTGACAAAGACCTGAGCCGCCGTTCGGCGATCGGGTGTATTGCTACCCTTATGATGGGCACCACGACATACCACGCTGATGCGGCGGTATCTGTAAAGCTGCTGACCAGCAATTCCGGCAACAAGGTTCGCTTGCGCGTCAAAGTGTCCGGTAGCCAGAATGGGTTCAACTTCGGATCAAAAACCTATGGACCGATCTATGTTCCGCGCAACGGCAACGCCGTTAAAGCCACGTACAATGCTTTTACTAATGCCTATGTGGAAATCGTCGCTGTCATCGGCGGCGAATTCCTGCGCGTCAACGTTATAGGTGGACTCAGAAGCAGCGTGGTTATTTTCAAGCGAACGGTCAAGAAGACTGTATTGGAGTGAGGACCCATTCGTATTTTGTGATCTTATTGGGCCATTTTGCGGAAATGTATTGGGGGAGGATGACTGCTGTTTCAAACTGTCCTGCTCCAAATTAGATTTTAGGGAAAAGGGCTGACTTCATGGATTATTCAGAAACACGATCGACAAACCGGCGCTCGGTAATTGCCGGATTGGCCGTATTGTTGCTGGCATCAACGACCAGACCCTCAAATGCCGCTGTCTCGGTTCGATTGCTCACCAGCAAATCGGGCAACAGAGTGAAAGTAAGAGTGAGGCTTTCGGGCAACGCAGGTGGTATCAATTTCGGAACCAGAACCCTGGGCCCGATTTATGTACCAAGAACGGGGCAATCGATTACCCGCGTTTTCAATGTTCTTGGCGTTGTGGTCACCATTGTTGCGGTGATTATCGGAATAGTCCTGACGGTCGTGACTTTTGGATTTCTCGCAGGGGTTGGAGAGATATTCCGACGCACTTTGAGAAAGAACGTCTAGCTTGATCAAACCAGCCTACTTTGCTCCACCGCCGCGGCAATGAAACTTGCAAAGAGCGGATGCGGATCATAAGGCCGTGATTTCAGTTCGGGATGATATTGCACGCCGATGAACCACGGATGGTTCGGGTATTCTATCGTTTCCGGCAAAATACCATCTGGTGACATGCCGGAAAACTTCAGGCCACAACGCTCCAGCTTTTCAATATACTCAATGTTGACTTCGTAGCGATGCCGATGCCGTTCGGAGATTTCCGTGTCGCCATAGATGCTGGCAATATTCGATTCCGGGTCCAGTCGCGCAATATAGGCGCCAAGCCGCATCGTTCCCCCCAGGTCGCCGGAGGCTTTGCGTTTTTCGAGCATATTGCCTTTCAGCCACTCGGTCATAAGGCCGACAACCGGCTCGTCGGTCTCGCCGAATTCTGTGGAAGAAGCATGACGTATCCCCGCCAATGAGCGCGCTGCCTCAATGCACGCCATCTGCATGCCAAAACAAATGCCGAAATAGGGGACACGCCGCTCACGGGCGAACTTCGCCGCCAGTATCTTGCCTTCCGCACCCCGCTCCCCAAATCCGCCCGGTACGAGGATGCCGTGAACTTTTTCGAGAAACGGTGCGGGATCTTCGCTCTCGAAAATCTCCGATTCAATCCACTCCAGCTTGACGCGGACACGGTTGGCCATTCCGCCATGGGTCAGTGCTTCGCTCAGGGATTTGTAGGCATCCTTCAGACCGGTATACTTGCCCACGACAGCGATTGTCACCTCGCCTTCCGGGTTGTGAATGCGGTCAGCGACTTCATCCCAGCGCTCCATACGTGGCTTTGGCGCCGGGTCGATGCCGAAAGCGGACAGCACCTCGTCATCCAGGCCTTCTTGGTGGTAAGCCATCGGCACGTCATAGATGTGATCGACGTCAAGCGCCTGGATGACTGCTGATTCACGCACATTGCAAAACAGGCTCAATTTGCGCCGCTCTTCCGATGGAATCCCGCGATCAGCCCGCACAAGCAGGATATCCGGCGCAATACCAATCGATCTCAGCTCCTTGACAGAATGCTGCGTCGGTTTGGTTTTCAGTTCACCAGCTGCCGGAATGAACGGCATCAGGGTCAGGTGAATATAGACAGCCTGCCCACGCGGCAGATCGTTACCAAGCTGGCGGATGGCCTCGAGAAACGGCATCGCCTCGATATCGCCGACAGTGCCGCCGATTTCACACAAAACGAAATCGTATTCCTCGTTACCCGATAGGACGAAGTCCTTGATTTCATTGGTAACGTGCGGAATGACTTGAACGGTGGCGCCCAGATAATCCCCTCGCCGCTCCTTGTCGATAATGTCCTTGTATATTCGGCCGGTGGTAATATTGTCCGACTGATTGGCGGCCCGGCCGGTAAATCGCTCATAGTGGCCAAGGTCCAAATCGGTCTCCGCACCGTCGTCGGTCACGAATACCTCACCGTGCTGGTAAGGCGACATCGTGCCGGGATCGACATTGAGATAGGGATCGAGCTTGCGGATACGGACATTGTACCCGCGCGCCTGCAAAAGGGCTCCAAGAGCCGCTGCAGCAATGCCTTTTCCTAGGGAGGAAACCACGCCGCCAGTGATAAAAACGTATCGCGCCATGGGAGTCAGGGCATAACGCGGCAAAAGTGATTCCGCAAAGAAAAAATCGCGCCCCGGGCAATTATCCCACGGCGCGATTCAATTGATCAAATATCGTCGAGTAAACTAAAGGACCACCACATTGGCGCCGACCCTTACACGGTCGTAAAGGTCAATCACGTGCTCATTGACCATTCTGAAGCAACCGTTTGAGGCCGCCCGGCCAATACTCCCCGGCTGGTTGGTTCCATGAATGCGAATACGTGTGTCGACCTGGCCCTGATAAAGATAAAGCGCGCGGGCACCCAGCGGATTATTTGGCCCGCCGTCCATGCCATCCTTGTATCTTGCGTACTTTCCAGGTTGGCGCTTGATCATGTCCTTTGTCGGAATCCAGCGCGGCCATTCCTGCTTCTCAAATATTTTGGCGCTCCCCTTGAACTGTAATCCCTCACGGCCAACGGCAACGCCATAGCGCCGGGCCTTGCCCCAGCGCTCCACCAGGTAAAGATACTTGTTCTTGGTATCGATTACGATCGTACCGGCTTTGTAGCCGGAAAAAGATACGAGCTGCGGCTCAAATTTCGACGCGACTTGAAACTTACGTTTTTCCGACCGTTTGGCAAGAATCTCATCGTTCTTGCGCGTTTCATCGGATACGGCCGCTGGCTTTTCTTTCTTCTTGAATTCTGTTTCGAACACGCCCGGCAAATGCGATCGGCTGTCATTTTCCGCTCGGACGCTTGTGGATGCCACAACAAACACGATGGTCAACAGTCCGGCGGCTACATGTGTGAATCTAAACATCGGCTTACCTGTCGAATTTCTGGCAGCAAAATTAGCGCTTTCGCAAATACTACGAAAGCAAAACCAATAACTAAAGTTAAAAAGCTACCGAATCCTGAAACCAGCGTCTAACCGAAATGGTGCTGATTTGGACTAGTTGTCAGTCGGCACAGTCGGTTCAGTAGGAGCAGGCGCTTCGTTGGAGCCGCCAAGCTGATCCAACACCCCGCCGGAACCGGTGTTTTGCTCACCCGTTGCAGCAGGGACATTATCTAGAATGTCGATTGGCCGGTCGCCGTACCGGGCCAGGACCGACAGTCCGAGCGATGTGGCAAAAAACGCCACCGCCAATATCGATGTGACACGGGTCAGAGCGTTCGCGGCGCCGCGCGCAGTCATGAAGCCCGATCCGCCGCCAATTCCCAGGCCGCCGCCTTCGGAACGCTGCAACAAGATCACTCCCACAAGCGCCGAAACCACCATCAGGTGTATAACGATGACCACGGTATCCATTCGATATTTCCCAGTTTCCGGAGGCTATGACGCCGGCAATTAATTGATGTCGCGGGCATTACACCGCTTTTTCGGCAATTCCAAGGCTTGTATGCGCAGATATGGTGCCAATTCGACCGGAATCAAGCCGATCCACTTCTCTAGAGACTGCGATAAGCCTCCGCGATACCGAGAAAATCACCCGCTTTGAGGCTCGCTCCACCAACAAGCGCACCGTCTACATTTGCAATTCCGAGCAATTCAAGTGCATTAGCCGGTTTTACCGAGCCGCCGTAGAGCAGTCTCATCCGGGATGCCGCTTGTCCCAACTGACCGGTCAGCACTTCTCTGATATGGGCGTGGGCTTGTTCAACGTCGATTGCCGTTGGCGTCAATCCAGTTCCGATTGCCCAAACCGGTTCGTAGGCGATGACTGTGTTTTCCGCTGTTGCTTCGCCCGGAACCGAGCCGGCCAATTGACCGGAAATAACATCCAGGGCCCGGCCGTCGCGGCGTTCGGCCTCGGTTTCGCCAATGCAGATTATCGCAACAAGGCCGGCCCGCCAGGCTGCTTGAGCTTTCGCGGCCACATAAGCGTTTGTTTCATTGTGGTCGGTCCTGCGTTCCGAGTGACCAACAATCACGTAAGCCGCTCCGGCGTCTTTCAACATTTCCGCCGAAACATCGCCGGTATGCGCCCCGCTTTCATTTGCGTGGCAATCCTGCCCGCCGGCCTTGACGGGCGATTGCGACAGAATTTCAGCACCGCGGGCCAGCAGCGTATGAGGAAGACATATCAGCGCTTCGGTTTCCGTATCGAGGCCACTCAAAAAACCGTTTCCAATTGACCTGAGTGCGCCTGCTGAATCGGATTTACCGTTCATTTTCCAGTTTCCCGCGACCAGCGGGCGGATGCCGGGTGTCATGTAGCCTCTCCAAATTGCCGCAATTTCGAGCTTCGTCTAGCAAATCCGCCGCATAAAGCAATCAACATCGCTCTTGCGGCCCGCAAGCGGACTGGCCTACAAGGCATTTCTGAAATCGAACCGACAACCAGCCGGGAATATTCATGCTACACGCCCTGAGAAACGCCGCCGGGACCTGGGTGGCTAAGTTTTTGCTCGTACTTCTGATCGCAAGTTTCGCGGTCTGGGGCATATCTGGTCAGATCGTCGGCGGACTTGGCGGTAATTCCGTGATTTCTGCTGGTGAAACCTCCGTATCTGTCATCGAATATCGCCTGGCTTATGACCGGCAACTCAATCAGCTTTCTCAGCGGTTTGGACAGAGGTTGACCCGCGAGCAGGCGCAAACACTCGGCATCGATAATCAGGTGTTGGCTCAATTGGTCGCAGGGGCCGTGCTGGATGAACAGGCCAGAACGATGGGTTTGGGCCTCTCGGACCAGCGCCTGGCCAAGCTGACCGCTGAAGACCCGGCATTTCAGGGCGCCAACGGGCAGTTCGACCGCAACCAGTTCGATTATGTACTTCGCCAGGTTGGCATGCGGCCGGAAGATTATCTGAAAAGCCGCAGCCAGGTGGCCATTCGTCAACAGATTGTGGAAGCCGTATCGGACGGAATGGTTTCGCCGGACACATTTTTGAGGGCGGTTGCGGTCTATCAGGGTGAGGACCGGACCATCGAATTCGTCACCCTGCCGGCAAGCGTAGCGGGCGAGATTGCCGATCCCGAGGAATCGGTGCTGGTAAAGTGGTTTGATGGACGCAAATCCGTATATAGCGCACCGGAATATCGCAAAATTGCCTATATCAAGCTGGAGCCGGAGGACATAGCCGACCCCGCAGCGGTTGCCGATCAGGATGTGCGCAAAGATTACGAGGCGAATATTGCTCGCTACACAACGCCGGAAAAACGCCAGGTGGAGCAGTTGGTATTCCGCACCGAAGAAGAAGCCAAGGCGGCAAAGGACAAGATCGACGCCGGATCGACGTTTGCGGAAGTCGTCGCAGCGGAAGGAAAAGCAGAAGCCGATATCAGTCTTGGCACTGTCACCAAGTCGGACATTGCCGATAATTCAATTGCAGACGCAGCATTTGCATTAAACGAAGGCCAGGTCAGTGGTGTTGTGGCTGGCGCCTTCGGTCCCGTGCTGGTTCATGTGAAAACGATCACGCCTGAAATTGTACAGCCATTCGATCAGGTCAAGGACCAGATCCGCAAGGAAATTGCCGAAAACGAGGCAGCGGCCGTTTTGCTCGATGTCCACGATGACTATGAGGATTCGCGTGCGGCCGGAGACACGCTTCAGGAAGCCGCAAGCAAATTGCAGCTGAAGGTCACCACCGTGGAGGCGATCGACAATACCGGACATGATCCGGACGGAAACATCATCGACAATCTGCCTCAATCGTCGGAGTTGATCCGCGGCGCATTTGAAACGGAGCCGGGTGTCGAGAACCCTGCCATCAATATCGGCAGCAGCGGGTTCCTGTTTTACGAGGTTCTGTCAACAACGCCGGCGCGTGACCGAACTCTTGAGGAGGTTCGCAGTCGCGTAATTGCCGACTGGAAATCCCAGGAGACATCCGACAGGGTAGCCAAACTCGCCCGTGAGGTTGAGGACAAGGTGAAAGACGGAACTGCAATGGCTGAAGCTGTTGCCGAATTGTCGCTTGAAGCGCAAACCAAATTTGGCCTGAAAAGAGGCGCCGACGATGCAGATATCGGTCAGTCAGGCGTTGCGGCCGTGTTTGGTGTCCCGGTCAACGCGACTGGCGTGGTTCGCGGTCCACAGGACAATAACTGGATCGTTTTCAAGGTCACTGAAAGTTTCGAACCGGTTGGTGTAGGACCCGATGCAGTGGCGGAAGAGGCCCGCAACTCCTTTGCGTCAGGCATGGCTGACGACATGCTGGATCAGTTGGTAACCCGGCTGCAGGAGGACTACGGCGTCACGGTCAATCATTCCGCGATCAATCGGGCATTGAGTTTCTGATCATGAGTGACCTCAAATCCCACATAGCCAAGATTGCCGGAGGTGAAGCGCTGACCGCTGAAGAAGCGCGCGAAGCCTTCGACGTGATCATGTCGGGTGAAGCGACACCCAGCCAAATTGGCGGCTTCCTGATGGGGCTGCGGGTTCGTGGTGAGACTGTCGCCGAGATATCAGGTGCGGTTTCAACCATGCGGGCGAAAATGCTGCCCGTTGAAGCGCCGGATAATGCCATCGATATTGTCGGAACCGGCGGAGATGCATCCGGTTCCTACAACGTCTCAACTTTGGCCGCGCTGATTGTCGCTGCGGCCGGCATACCCGTCGCCAAGCACGGAAACCGGGCGCTGTCATCCAAGTCGGGCGCCGCCGACACGCTTGCGGCACTTGGCGTCAACATCGAAGCCGGACCGGATACGATTGCGGCCTGCATCCGCGAGGCCGGTGTTGGGTTCATGTTCGCACCGGCCCACCACTCGGCCATGCGTCATGTTGGTCCGACACGGGTCGAACTGGGCACGCGCACCGTATTCAATCTGCTCGGTCCGCTGTCGAATCCGGCGGGGGTTTCGAGGCAATTGATTGGTGTGTTTTCACCAGATTGGGTCGAACCCCTGGCAAATGTGCTGAAAGAACTCGGCAGCAAATCAGCTTGGGTGGTGCATGGCGATGGGCTCGATGAAATGACCACCACCGGATCGACCAAAATCGCGGCGCTCAAGGATGGTCAGGTGACATCGTTTGAAGTCACACCAGAAGATGCCGGCCTGTCCCGGGTGGAATTTGGCGAACTGAAGGGCGGCGACGCCCAATACAACGCACGAGCTCTGCGCGCGGTACTGGATGGAGAACAAAATGCCTATCGTGACATCGCCCTGCTGAATGCTTCCGGAGCGCTTGTTATGGCCGGTAAAGCGACCGATTTGGCCGAGGGTGTTGCCAAGGCATCCGAAGCAATCGACGGTGGCGCAACACGCGACGTCCTTGCCAGGCTGGTTGAGGTCTCGAATCGTGCGGAGTAGGCCGGCAGATGAGTGATATTCTTCAACGAATAGAGGAATATAAGCGCGAGGAAATCGCGGCTGCAAAGTCGCAAATCGCTGTTGAACACCTCAAGGCGCGAAATCAGGACATTGAGCCGCCGCGTGGGTTCGAGGCACGGCTGCGGGCACGCCGCGAGAGCGGAAATCTTGCTCTGATTGCCGAGATCAAGAAAGCCAGCCCCTCGAAGGGCCTAATTCGTGAGGATTTCAATCCACCCGCACTGGCGAGAGCCTATGAAGCCGGCGGAGCGACCTGCCTTTCCGTCTTGACCGACCGGCCGTCTTTTCAAGGCGCACCGGAGTATCTGACCAATGCCCGCAGCGCCACCGTGTTGCCCGCGCTGCGCAAGGACTTCATGTACGACCCCTACCAGGTCTACGAAGCGAGAAGCTGGGGCGCAGACGCGATCCTCATCATCATGGACGCTGTCGACGACGACATGGCCCGGAGATTGGAAGACGCTGCACTTGAGTGCGGCATGGATGCGCTGATCGAAGTGCACGACGAACCGGAAATGGAAAGAGCGCTTCGGCTCGATTCGAAACTTCTCGGGGTCAACAACCGCGATTTGCGGACATTTCACGTTGATCTCGCCACCTCGGAGCGCCTTGCAGGGATGGTGCCGGACGATCGTCTGCTGGTCGGTGAAAGCGGTATTTTCACCCACGAAGATTGTCTGCGTCTGGTAAATTCCGGAATTGGCTGTTTTCTTGTCGGCGAAAGCCTGATGCGCCAGCCGGACGTTACGAATGCGACCCGCAAGCTGCTTGGCGGCCACGCCGCACAAAGTGCCGCCGAATAGAGATGCCGATGAGCGCTGGTCAACACAAGCAATCCCTGACCCACATCGCCGAAAGCGGAGAGGCGCACATGGTCGATGTGGGGCAAAAGGCCATCACCAGCCGGTCGGCAACCGCAGCTGGCTGCGTTCGCATGAAGCCGGAGACCCTTCAGACCATTCTCGCCGGAGACGCCAAGAAAGGCGATGTTATCGGCACCGCGCGGCTGGCCGGGATCATGGCAGCAAAGAAGACCAGCGAGTTGATCCCGCTCTGTCATCCGTTGAATTTGACCAAGGTTTCAGTGGAGATCGAACCTGACCAGGGTCTTCCGGGATTGCAGGTTTCAGCTACCGCCAAGGTTGACGGCAAGACCGGCGTGGAAATGGAGGCGCTGACGGCCGCCAGTGTCGCATGCCTGACTATCTATGACATGGCAAAGGCGATTGATCGCGGCATGGTCATCGGTGATATCCGGCTGGTCGAAAAATCAGGCGGAAAATCAGGCCATTGGCAGGCGGACTGAAAAAATGGCTTTGCTACCGGTAAAGGATGCTCTGCATCAGCTACTGGAAAATTCCCGCAAACTGGGTTCTGAAACCGTTCCCGTCGGCGAAGCGGCAGGCAGAGTTCTGGCGACCCCTTTGGCCGCACTGCGCACTCAACCGCCCTTCCCGGCTTCGGCCATGGACGGCTATGCTGTGCGCGCCGATGATCTACAAACCGTTCCGGCTATATTGCAGGTGATCGGCGAGGCTCCGGCCGGTCACGGCTATTCCGGGCGGGTGGCCGCAGGTCAGGCGGTGAGGATATTTACGGGCGCACCGGTGCCAGAAGGTGCCGATGCCATTCTGATACAGGAAAACGCAAAAGCCGCCGGTGACGAATCGATCACCGCTCTTTCGACGGTAGAGCCGGAAAAGTTTGTGCGCCGAGCCGGGCTTGACTTTACCGAAGGCGAGACACTTCTCGAGAAGGGACGATACCTGGACGCTGCGGCACTCTCGCTGGCTGCAGCCGCAAACCATGCGACTCTGGAGGTCGTGAGGCGGCCGAAACTGGCAATCCTGGCGACAGGTGATGAACTGCTTCCTCCCGGCTCTGATCCCGGCCCCGATCAGATTATCGCTTCAAATTCCTATGGTGTTGCATCAATCGCAGCGCAACTTGGCGCGGAGATCGTCGATCTGGGCATCGTTGCCGATGACAAGGCAGAGATCTCGACAGCCATTGACACTGCGCGCGATCACCACGCCGACGTGATCGTCACGCTCGGTGGCGCCTCTGTTGGCGATCATGATCTGGTTCGCGAAGTTCTTGAAGAACTTGGTATGCAGCTCGATTTCTGGCGTATCGCCATGAGGCCCGGCAAACCCCTGATGGTCGGGCGACTGGGAGACGTTCATGTGCTCGGACTTCCGGGAAATCCGGTCTCGTCGATCGTCTGCACTCACCTGTTCCTGGTGCCGTTGCTTTCAAAACTCGGCGGCCGGCAATACCGTCCGGATGTTCGGCCTGCCAAATTGGCTAAATCATTGGCGGAAAATGATGAGCGTGAAGACTACGTCCGGGCGCGGGTAACCGCTACACCCAACGGGCTGGAAGCGCACCCATTCGGCAAGCAGGATTCATCAATGCTCAAAGTACTCGCCGGAGCCAACGGGCTGATCATCAGGCCGGTCCGGGCACCTGCTGCGAATGCCGGTGATGAATGTCCGGTGTTGATGCTACGCGAACCGGAGTGACTGCCACGAATTCTCATTCGTCCCCGCTATCCGTTATGCGTTTGGCCTGGCGATTGCGGTAACTGGTTGTCAGTTCCAGCGGCACATCGTTTTCGTCGTAAATACCGATCATGATACCGCGCCGTCGTGATGCACCACGCATCGCCTTCAACTGGGCTTCGCTGCGGGTGGTTCTCTGCGATGGCCGCCTGGCCCAGCTATTCAGTTTTTCGTAGAGGCTGGCGATTACTTCTTCATGATCGGGACTTTCGCCCAGATCGACCAGCTCCTGCGGATCATTTTCAAGATCAAACAGCATCGGCTGGAACCCGCCTTCAAAATGCATCAGTTTCCAGCGCTTGGTTGCGACCATGAACATCACAGCTTCTCGGACCGAAACACCAAGCTGTTCGGCAACCGGTGAACCTGAATAATCGTACTCGCAGATGGCGAACTCACGCCCGATCTCTTGCTCTTTGCCATACAGCCACGGCAGCAATGATCTTCCCTCCAAGACATGATTGGCATCATCAGGATCGCCACCAGCCACCTGAAGAAATGTCGGTAGCAGATCGATACATTCGACAATTTCGTCGCACACAGTTCCCCGGGTGGCGTCTGCTTCCGGCGAAGGATCGTAAATAATCAAAGGGACTTTCGTGGACGTGTTGTGGAAGAACATCTTCTCACCCATCCAGTGATCGCCGAGAAAATCGCCATGGTCGGAGGTGACGACGATCATCGTGTCGTCCATCCTGCCCGTCTCTTCAAGCCAGTCAAACAGCTTGCCCATCTGGTCGTCACACTGCTTGATCAACCCCATATAGGCTGGGATGACAGCGTCTCGCACTTCCTGGCGGGCAAAAACATGCCCAAGCGGGTTATCCATGAATGCCTTGAGCACAGGGTGAGCGTTGTCGAATTCAGCCTCTGTGCGAACCGGCTGCAAAATGTGTTGACGCCCAAACATGTCGTGATAGGGAGCCGGAACCAAATAAGGCCAATGCGGTTTTATGTAGGAGAGATGGCACAGCCATGGTTGATCGGCTTGCCCGATAAATTCCATTCCCCGCCGTGTCAGATATGGCGTTTCGCTATCTTCCTCGGCAATATTCGCCGGGCGAACCGCATTTTTCAAAAACCATCCGGAAAGAACGTTGCCATCCTTGTCGACACCGGAGTTGGCGTAGTCGTGCCAAGGGTCGTCGCTGTCGTAGCCTTTTGACCTGAGATAGTCGTCGTACTTCACCATGCTGGTGTCTTCGTATTCGCCGTCAGGACCTCTCGCACGAAGGCCATCATCGCGTTCAAAAATATCGAAACCGCATTCGGCCACCCGTGCTCCGATCAAACTGTCGGGTTCCAGGCCGAGCCTCGCCAAACCCTCTGCATCGGCTTTCATGTGGGTTTTGCCGACGAGCCAGCATCCCATCCCCGCCTGACGCAGGTGGTCTCCCATCGTCTTCTCACCGACTTTCAGGGGTATGCCGTTGTTCGACGCGCCGTGGCTGTGAACATAGCGGCCGGTGTAAGTCGACATGCGCGATGATCCGCAGATTGGCGACTGGATATAAGCGCGGTCAAACCGGACTCCGCGTTCTGCCAGCCGGTCAATATTCGGCGTATGAAGGTGCGGGTGGCCGTAACAGCTCAGATAGTCCCAGCGAAGCTGGTCGAACATGATGAAAAGAATATTTTTTGCGCGCGCCATATCGCCCCTGTTCGAATAACGAAGCCAGCCGGTGGCCTTTTCCGTTATTGTCCGGCCATGCGCAATCCCCTACTGCGACTCACATCGATGTGCGGCGGGTTTTCGCCGCATATCTCAGGGTATTCAGCTCAATATCCAGTCCGTTGCAGCCACCAGGTCATCAAGGACGATCGTCGGTTCCGGGTCGAGATCCTTCTCAGCACCGGGAATATATTTTCCGGTCCGAACCAGGATTCCCGCTGATATTCCGGCTGCCAAAGCGCCCGATACGTCGGCTTCCGCGTCGTCCCCCACCATGACGACGTCATGCGGTGCCAATCCCATGTGAGCAACTGCGCCTTGGAAAAAGCCGGAAGCCGGTTTTCCCAACACGATGGCTGTTTTCTGCGAAGCATATTCAAGCGCCGCGACGAAGGCGCCTGTATCAAGACTTATTTCCCCTGCATCGTCCTTGAAGGTCCGGTTAGCGGCCAGCGCGACAAGTTCGGCACCGTCACGCAGTCGGTGAAAGGCCTCGTTCAGACTTTGATAGGTAAATCCATCACCGGCGTCGCCCACGATCACGGCCATATTCTTGCCCGCACCATCGGGCTCCAATCCGGCAAAATCCTCCGCGAGATTGGGATGAATTAACAAATGGGGTTGAAGTGAATGCAATTTGAGATAGTCGCACGCCGCTTGGGCGGGAGTGAAAAGCTCAGCTGCATCAACCGGGATTCCAAGCAAAGCCAGCTTGTCGAGAATTCCTCGCTTCGGTGTCCGCGTGGTGTTGGTGACGTAGCGAATGGCCAGCCCCGCCGACTTCAACCGATCAACCGCGTCTACTGCTCCGCGAAGCGGCTGGTCGCCGACATAAATTACGCCAGAGATATCAAGCAATACACCCTGAAATGCCATTGCCGCGCCTCCACCGGTATGCATTCCCGCCGTCTCTGACATTCTTGGTACTGCCACAGATCGCCGGTCTTCAACGTTCCGCCTGGCATCACTTCCCGTTGTTGGCGGCGCCCTTTCCTGTCCGCAACGCTCGGTTTTCCATGAAACTCACCCGCAAATGATCTGCCGCCGCTTTCGCCGCGGCACCGGGATTGGCCGAGACAGTCAGACCGAGGGCGTATTCACCGAGTTCAGGCAAATCAAATTCTTGATCAGCACAAACGATCGGGTCGCTGATTGCAGACAACGGCATTGGAGCAACAGCCAGATCGGCTAGAATTGCCGCTTTTTGACCGGATATGTAGGCACTCTGGAAAGATATCCGGTAATCGCGCCTGCACGCTTCCAGACCTTCCAACGCCGCCTTGCGCCACACGCAGCCTTCCTCCCACACCGAGACCGGTAGTGGATTACGCGTACCCGCGCACCCGCCTCGCAGACCTGCCCAAACCAGTGGTTCGCGATGCAGGATTTCTGCCGTATCATCGCCCTGAAAACCGCCCTCGCAAGTAATCATCGCCAGATCCAGACGTCCGCGTTGCACCAGCCTGATCAACTCGTCGGTATTTTGCACAACCACGCTGACTGTTATTCCGGGATGACTCTGCGAAAAACGCCTCAACATGTCCGGCAAAAACCGCTCCGAAACATCATCGGGGGCGCCAAGGCGCACTTCACCCGATATTTCCGGTGCCACAAACTTCGCCACGGCCTCTCGATTAAGGGCTAACAACCGTCGGGCATATCCGATGAGCATCTCGCCGTCAGCGGTGAGTGAAACGGAACGTGAGTCACGAACAAATAGTGACTTTCCAAGTACTTCCTCGAGTTTCTTAATCTGCATCGAAATCGCTGAAGGCGTGCGATAGACCGTGTTGGCAGCGGCAGTAAAGCTTCCCGTCTCGGCAATTGCCACAAATGATCGCAACACATCGAGTTCCAGCAGCGGTAACGGGTGATTGATAGGCGCGTTCATTTTCTATCTTTCAATTTTTCTTATAGATAGGTTCATATCATTTCGTTTGATTGAAATCAATATTCCATCCATATGTCAATCCACCGGTCAGGAAAAAATCCTGCCACGAATAACTGAGGAAAGGAGAAATCAAATGTCCTGGTTGTCGAGATATCGTAAATACCTGCAGGAACGGCGCGTTGCGCTTGAGAACGCGCGTACTTACCGGCACGTCCGCTCCCTGCCCGAAGAAATCCAGAAGGATATCGGTTGGCCGGATGCTTCAGAAGAACGCAGAATCCGCGACCGGGCCGGAGTTCATTGACCGGTGGCCATGCGACAGATGCATAGCAGCCGTTCAAATCCGGTATAGCCGGTTAACACAAGGTTATCCCATTGTTTTCAATGGAAAAATTAGAACGATTCAGAAGGTGGAAAAACGACATGTCGCATTTCTCTTGGCGCACTTCGCATTTCCATCTTCAACCACGAACAATGAGTCCTATTTGGACAACAGAAACCAGCCCTCAGGCAAGCGCACACAAGGGCAGCCCCTGTGGACACTAACTGCAAGGAGAATGTCATGAAATTTTTTGCTCGTTACTTCGCATCCGCAGCTCCGACAAGCCTGACGACCGCCATTGAGCGCAAGCGCCTTGCCGACACGATGCCGGGCCAGACCGGCGCAGTTGCCGCAGCCCGCCTAGGCTACACACTGGGCTAGAGCCGGTAATTCACAATCCTCCCATCGAAACCCCGGGGCGACCGTTCCGGGGTTTTGTTTTTTGTTGTCCGGTTTTCGGCCGCCAACGCCTGCCATTCGGCTGCCATGCATTGACAACGAGATCAAATCCTGTTGTCCCTCCGCTGAACTATGGATGACGCGCAAGTAGCGTCTCACGTTGGAGGAGCAGTTGAACGTGCACCCAGACGTTCAATCGGACACACGCAGATCAATCGTATTTTTTCTGATCCCGGACTTTACGATGATCGCGTTCGCCACCGCAATTGACCCATTGAGGTCGGCAAACCGGATGCTCGGCTTCGAAGCATATAAATGGCGCCTCGCCAGCTTCGACGGCAACCCTGTCATGGCTTCGAACGGCGTGACCTGCGCGGTAGATACCTCGCTTGACGAAGAACGCAGGCGAATGGCGGGCAGCGAACGCCCGTCAATGGTCGTGGTTTGCACCGGAATCCATGTTGAAAACTACTCGAACAAGTCGGTCTATGCGTGGTTGCGTGAAGAGTACAATCGCGGTGTTTCAATCGGCGGACTTTGCACCGGAGCATATGTGCTCGCTGCGGCTGGCTTGCTGAATGACAAACGCTGCGCGATCCATTGGGAGAACCTCCCCGGCTTTGCTGAAAACTATCCCAAGGCCGAGGTCTATTCCGATTTGTTTGAGGTTGATTCGAATATTTATACCTGCGCCGGCGGTACTGCCTCGCTGGACATGATGTTGAAGCTGATTGGCGATGATTTTGGCGACGACCTGGTTAACCGGGTCTGCGAACAGGTTTTGACTGACCGTGTGAGGAGCCCCGGGGACCGCCAGCGTCTTCCTCTGCGCGCTCGGCTTGGTGTTCAAAACTCCAAGGTTGTTTCGATCATCGAACTGATGGAGGCCAATATTACCGAGCCGCTGTCACTGCTGGATATCGCCGACCATATCGGCCTGTCGCGCCGGCAGATTGAACGCCTGTTTCGTCAGGAGATGGGGCGATCGCCGGCCCGCTATTATCTCGACCTGCGCCTGGACCGCGCCCGCCATCTGCTTCTGCAGTCGGCTTTGCCGGTTGTGGAAGTTGCCGTCGCATGCGGATTCGTTTCCGCTTCCCATTTCTCAAAATGCTACCGCGAGCTCTATTCACGCACACCCCAGCAGGAACGGGCCGACGGCAAGAAGTTTCAGGCTGCCGAGGCGTGACACTTAGGCTGTATCGACCTTCATGTTTCGGGCGCGGCGCGTGCCGGATTTCGGTTCCGACAAGGCGAAAAGACCGCCGTGGCACCGACCGCCACAAGGGCTTTTCAACGATGTCGGGGGCGAAATACGCCGCGTCCCCTGGGATATGGGCAAAATAGCCCATTTCTGCGTCGCAAAAGCTCGAAAAGGATCGGCCTTTCCATCGGTTCTGCTCCTGAAACTGGCCGATTTTGCCTCATACCGCGCTCCAAATCCTGAAGGTCGATACAGCCTAACGCCCATACTGCATTTCCCAAAGCTTTTCGCCAATAAGGCAGTCATACCCACCACTGGTACGATGGAAACCGATGAGTTGCGGACGTTTATCCTTCGCGCGGGAGGGAACCCTGCCGGAAAGTTCCAGGACGAGCTTGCGCCGAACCGCCGACGCAAACTGGTCCCATCCGACCACTGGCAACACAAATGAGCCGGGACCACCGATGACACATTCCTGATAATAGCTGTCGAGGTCGTCGATGTTGAAAACGCCCATCAGGCCAATCTGGGTCATGAGTGGCAGCCCGTTGACCGTAATTCCCCGACCCACTGTCGCATCCCGCGCCAGCGTGACGATGGGTCCATCATTGTTTGGTCCATCTCCGGAGATGTCGATGATTCTACGGACCGAACTGAACCCGTTTTCCTCAAACAGTGATGCAGAGAACGCCAGCGCACCGGACAGCGATGTCCGTCGCCATCCGGATCGGCGCTGCGATTTCAGCTGGTCTGCAAACCTGTCCGCATCATCTGCCGAGGCGATCAACTGCCAGGGGATGACCACGACCTGTTCGCCAAAACCCGCCCATTCAACGAATGTCATTGCCACACGCCCGTGAATTCCACTCAGCATGGCGCGTATTACGGCGGGATCCCGCAGAGCGCTGGAATAGCCCGCCCGCTGGATTTCAAGCTCTTCCGGCATCATCGACAGTGACAGGTCAACGGCAAGGACCAACTCTACATCCACAGGAATATCCTCGGCGGAGCGAGCGGAATCGGTCATCCCAAAGAGACTTATGCTCAGCAGAAACGCTGCCACAACCCGTTGCATTTTCGGAGATTGATCCAACATGGCCGGTTTGGCCAGTGGAAATGGCCGGTTTCACGCAAATGTAATGAGCGGAAAGCTGCTGTCCGATCGGCAAATTCTTCGGTTGACCGCGACAAATTTCCGGGGTCGATTGCGTTCAAACGAAAAATAGTCCGCCCGAAAGGATCCACTATGCCGGTTTCAACGACTTGTATTGGTGCCTACCCGAAACCTGACTATGTACCGATGATTGACTGGTTTCAGATGGAGGGAGGGCTGACCGACCGCTCGGTCGCTGTAACCCGTCAGGCAAACGAGCTTGAGGAAAGCGAAGAGGTGGAAGCGCTCTACATGCGCGCCACAAGGCAAGCCGTCGAAGATCAGATCAAATGCGGCATCACTGTCCCGACCGACGGAGAACAGCGCCGCGAAAATTACATCCACTACCACTGCCGTCATCTGACCGGCTTCGATTTTGAGAACCTGACCGAACGAACCTTGCGAGACGGCGCCTATACGACCGAACTGCCGACGATCAGCGGTCCGATTGCCGCCGCAGGCGATCACTTTCTGGACCGCGATTTCCAAGTCGCTCAGAGCTTCACCGACAGGCCGGTGAAAATCACGGTCCCCGGGCCAACTACAATCATGGATACCAGCGCCAACACCCACTATCAGGATGAACGCCAACTCGCATTCGATCTGGCCGACGCACTAAACTACGAAATCAGGGCGCTGGCGGTGGCAGGCTGTAAATACATCCAGGTCGACGAACCGCTTTTTGCCCGCAACGTCGATCGGGCGCTTGCCTATGGTGTGGAATGTCTCGACCGCTGCTTCGACGGAGTTCCCGACGATGTCACCCGCGTCATGCACATGTGCTGCGGATATCCAGGCCATTTGGATGACGAGGAATATCACAAGGCCGATCCACAATGTTATTTTCAACTCGCTGAAGCCGTTGACGCCTCGACGGTCAACCAAATCTCTCTTGAGGACGCCCATCGCCACAATGATCTGTCATTGTTGGAGAAATTCTCTAACTCAACCGTCATCTTCGGTTCTGTAGCGATCGCGCAGAGCCGCGTGGAAACGGTGGAAGAAATCGCTTCCGGCTTTCTGCAGCCCTTCAACACATCGACCGGGACCGGCTCGTAGCAGCACCCGACTGCGGCCTGGCGATGCTCGGCCGTGACCTGGCAATGAAGAAGCTGACTGCGCTGTGTGAGGCGGCGAAGTCGGTTTGAATCAATCTACGTCCGCGGCTTCAGGTTCTCCGGGTCGTAGAGCGGTTCATAGCCAATGCCCGCGACGGTTACAGGATACTGCTCGCCGAAATACTCGATTTTGAACTGCGCACCCTTCTTCGCATGCTCATGCGGCAGGTATCCAAGCGCAATGTTCTTGCCGATGGTTGGGCCATAGGCGATTGACGTTGTAAACGAGCGCCGCCCAAGTGAATCCACCAGCGTTTGCCCGCTGGCGGGATCAAGGATCGGGCAAATTCCGACCGGATAGCGCGCCACGCCGGTTGAATCCACATTCTCGTCCATCACGAATGTACAAAGCATCGCCGGCTGATGTTCGCGGGCGCGGTATTCGACATGTTTGGCCTTGCCGCGAAAATCTGCCTCCTTTACTTTCGGACGCGCCAGATCGGCTTCATAAAGATTGTACTCGGTCAGCAAATCGGCGTTTTGAAGCCGGAGACTTTTTTCCATGCGACGGCTATTGGCGTAGGTCTCCACCCCGAAAACCATGATTTCGTGCTCGCGCAGCGCATCCCACACCGCCAACGCTTCATCATACGCCATGTGCAGTTCCCAACCCTGCTCGCCGACATATGAGATACGGAACGCGCTGACATCCACACCGGCGATTCTGAGCGGTTTGATTGCCGCGAAGGGAAAGTTCTCATGGCTCAAGCCGTCCGGGTCATCCACGACCCTTTGCAGTGTTGTCCGCGCGTTTGGCCCCCACAGACCGATAGTAACGTTCTCATTGGTTACGTCGGTTACGGTTGCGTCAAAGCCTTTTTCATCGGCCACCCGTTTCATGTAATTGAAATCACGAGGACCGGCATCGGCACCGTCGATCACGCGGCAGCGGTCTTCCATGCGGAAAACAGTCAGGTCGGCCCGCACCATGCCCTCATCGTCCAGGAAGTGCGTGTAAATGCCCTTCCCGACCATGCTGTCGCCACCGATTTTGGCAGCACACAACCACTCCATCAGCGCCACATGGTCCGGACCCGTCACATCATAAATGGCGAAATGCGACAGATTCACCATGCCGACATTTTCGCTCATCTCCAGATGTTCAGCATTTGAAACGCGCCAAAAATGGCGATTGTCCCACTCGTTTTCGCGCACCGGTACACGATTGCTGTATTTCTCCAGCAGATGCTCATTGGCGGCGTAGCCATGGGCACGTTCCCAGCCGCCGAGTTCCATGAAATAACCGCCAAGTTCCTTTTCGCGCTCATAGAATGGCGAGTGCCGGATGCTCCGTCCCTTGGAATAGGGTTCGCGAGGATGCACCGCGGGATTGTATATCTTGAATGCACTTTCGTAGCAGCGGCCGTGGATGAAATCCTCTTCCATCTGGTATGGGTAGAAGCGCGAAAAATCGATCGCAGCGTGATCGATATGCGTCCGCCCGTCGGTCATCCAGTCGGCAACCAGCTTGGCCATGCCGGGCGCGTCTTTCACCCAGATGGCGACCGCATACCAAAGGCCACGCACGTTCTGCGATTCACCGATTGATGGACCGCCATCTGCGGTAACCTGCAACAAGCCGTTGAACGAGTGCCGCTCGTCATAACCGAGCTCGCCAAGGATTGGTGTCAGCTCAATTGCCCGCTCAAGCGGTTCGATGATCTGCTCCATGTCCAGATCACGTTGCGATGGAGAAAGCCGTGCCTCTTCCTTCTCCAGCAAATCTCGCGGATGACAAAGACGAGGATCCTTTTCTTCGTAATATCCCCACTCGATTTGGCCACCCTCGGTCGATTTGGGGTCACCGGTATCGCGCATATAGGCCGAATTGCCCTGATCGCGCAGCAGCGGCCAGCCTATCTCCTTGCCCGTGCCTGCAAACTCTTCGTAGGGACCGAAAAATGTCAGCGGATGGTCGACTGGCATGACCGGAAGGTCTTCACCTGCCATCTGCGCAATCAGCCTTCCCCACAGTCCGGCGCACACAATCACGTAATCGGCTTCAATGGTTCCACGATGGGTGACCACGCCCTTGATGCGGCCATCTTCTATTTTGAGTGCCGTGGCGGGCGTGTTGGCAAATGATTGCAGCTTGCCGGCCTCAACCGCCTGATCGATCAGCTTGCCTGCGACAGTCTGCGAACGCGGAACCACCAGCCCGGCATCCGGGTCCCACATTGCACCCTGGATCATGTCTTCTTCCAGAAGCGGGAATTTCTCCTTGGTTTCCTTTGCCGAGATCATCGTGGCACGTGTGCCGAAAGCCTTGCCCGACGCGACCTTGCGCTTCAATTCGGCCATCCGCTCATCATCGTCGCTGCGTGCGACTTCCAAACCACCCACTTTCGAGTAGTGGCCAAGCTTTTCATAGAAATCGATTGAATAAAGAGTTGTCCAGCACGACAGGAAATCGTGCGATGTCGCGTAGCAAAAATCGGAAGCGTGTGCTGTCGAGCCTATATCCGTTGGAACGCCTGATTTGTCGATACCAACAATGTCATCCCAGCCACGTTCAATAAGGTGATGGGCAACACAGGCACCGACGATCCCGCCAAGCCCGACGATGACGACTTTTGCGCGTTCCGGAAACTGTGCCATGTCGATATCTCCGTCTGGAAGTGCATTCATCGGCCACCGATGGCGGTGATCCGGTTTGGCGCACCATATTCTGCCAGCTTAACGACACTTGGTCCTGATTGCGACATGGCCATATCGCGTCCAGATCACTGACCAAAAGTACCGGCAAGAATTTATTAACCATAACAAAACCAATGGAATGCTAGCCTCGATACCGACAGGACCGCCAACCGGAACGGATCACCTTTGAGCGACATCAGCGCCCCACATTCCGGCTACTTCGCTGCCGCTCAACAAGCTCGTCTGCAGGTTGCACTGGCCAGCCTGATCGCAACAGGTTTGTTCGCCACATTGCTCATATCGTTTGAACCATTTGCATCCAACGAACGTTTTGCCGTCGAACCGGCGGGGCCAAATCCGGTCAATCAAATCGGTTTTTCCATCCTGTGCCTCATTGCCATTGGCGGTATGGCTACGGTTGCGCTTCGCAAACATGTTGCCGCCATCGCTGATACTGGTTGGGTTGTTATCGCGGCTTGCTTGCTGTTCTCTGCGTCAAACGCCAGCGATCCGGCGGGTGCGCTACGCTCAATCGCCTTCACGCTCTTCGTTGTGATCACCTGCGCCGGTGTACTGGCATTGCCGCATTCCGTTTCCCGCCTCAGCACCGTGTTGGCCAGCGCAATCTTGCTTGTGCTGGCACTGTCTTACTTTGGTATCCTGTTCCTGCCGGAATTGGCAATACACGGCCCCGGTGGTGCTGAAGCCCAGCACGAGGGCCTTTGGCGTGGCCTGTTTCCACACAAGAATGTTGCCGGTCCCGTCGTCGCAACATTTCTGTTTGTCGGTATCTATTTGATGCGGGCAGGCAATCGATGGACCGGAATCCTGATAATTCTGCTATCCGCCCTCTTCGTCATTCAAACCGGATCCCGGACAACGAATGGCATGATCCCACTGGCAATCGGCACTGTATTACTGGGCCGCCTGACCGCAACAAGATGGATTCCGCCGTTGGCCGCAATAGCCTTGGTCGGTGTTGCCGCGCTGTTCACCGTCGGAGCCTCTTTATCAGCAGCGATCTTTGAAATGATAGCGGACTACATCAGTGATCCGACCTATACCGGGCGGACGACGCTGTGGGCCTACGGGTTGGAATACATCGCCCAACAGCCTTGGGCCGGATATGGATTTGACAATTTCTGGCTCAAGCCGATCGTCACGGATTCCTTCCTTCCCATCGATGCGGAATGGGATTACCGCGACATCGTCAACGGTCACAACAACTATATCGACTTGGCACTTTTCATGGGCGTGCCGGCAGCCGCAATTGTCATCCTGCTTCTGTGCGTTCGTCCCATGTTCGACTATGCCAGATGCAGGCCATTTTCCGAGAACCGGCGCCTGGCAGACTGTTTCATGATGATCCTGGTTTTTGTGCTGCTGAATTCAATGCTTGAGAGCTCCTGGTTCCGGCGCGCAGACCCGACCTGGGTGATGATGATCATCGCGGTTCTGGGCTTGAGAATGACGTCCCGGCTGAATTTGAGGCCTGACGATAACCAAACCCGTTAACCAGCATCGGCGAAACGACGTGAAATAGGGTGAATAACTCCTTAATCTTCTCTTTGTGAACGGTCGTGATCGCATTGCAGACATTCACATGAGCGCGATGGCGGCCGGCTGGGGTCTAATTATGATCAGCTTGGCGCTGGAAAATGATCTGGACTTCCTGGGTCCGGAGTATGATGAGCTTTTTCGAGCTTCCAACGCGACTGCTTTTCAGCACCCCTTATGGTTGCATAACATCTCGCGCATTCTCGTTCCGGCATTTGATGCTGAGCCTTTATGCATCACCGGAAGGCACCAGAATTCAGGCAAACTTCTGCTCGTCCTGCCACTCGTTCGCCGCTGCAAGCACGGCGTGAGAATTGTTGAATATGCCGACTTTGGCGTTACCGATTATTGCGCGCCGGTGGTCCACGAACGCTATGAGGAGCGGCTGACTGCGAATGCAGACCTGACAGCTCAAATCCACCAATTGATTGGTCGTCACGACATTCTGCGTTTCAAAGCCGTCCGGCCCGAGCACGCCTCATTCATTCAGAATTTGACCGGATTGGTGCCCGTCGACTCCGGCACCTTCGCTCACGAGTTGCTGCTGAACATATCGTTCGAGGATATTCGCAAGACCAAATACAGCACAAAACACCGGCAAAACGTCAATGCTGCAAAAAGACGGCTTTCGAAGCTTCAAGGCGCCAGAATTGAACGGGTCAGCTCCGGCGAAGAAGCGGCAGTAGCAATCGCTGAGCTGCGCCGCCTGCGCTCAGGCCGGTTTCCCGGTGACCCTATCGCCGACGAAGCGGTGGGCCAATTCTACCAGGAAATCGCCCGGCTGGGTGCGGCGGATGGCTTTGGGCTCACCCACAGGATCTCAGATGGACAGGATCCGGTGGCAGTCGGATTTGGAATTACGCATGCCGGCCGCTACCACGGCATCCTGATCGGCTGCGACTACGACCGTTATTCCAAATACGCGCCAGGGATCGTCATGTATGAGGAAATTCTGGCTGACTGGCATCAGGCCGGCGGGTCGGTCTTGGACTTCAATGTTGGCGATTCTTCCTACAAACAGCGATTTGGCACTGACGCTGTTCCAATCTTCAATTTTGCCAATGCAAACACACTTTCCGGACGTATCGCCACGCAAGCCTTGGCGGTCCGGAGACAATTGAGCCAGGCGCGGCCCTATCCGTTATCGCGGAAACCAGCCGTTTCTTCCAAGATCAAGATGCGCAAATCTGCGTAGTTTGAGCAAGGTCGCCACAAGTGGAAAACCAAAGGCTTCGTGTTGATTGCGAATGATTAACCCGCATCGGCTACACAATCACAAGCGGAAAAGTGACAGTGCACCGCGCTTGGAGCAGAACATGGAAATCTCCCTCGTTCCTGACTGGAACTATAATAGCGAGGAATTTGCCGAGCTGTTTGCCAATGCGTCTGCAACAGCATTCCAGCATCCGCTTTGGCTTGATGCGATGCATCGCATACTCGCAATGCCGCTCGGGGCGAAATCGCAGGCAATTACGATACGTGAAACCGCGTCAGGCGAGTTGATCGCGGTTCTGCCGCTCATGCGTATCAAGCGACGCGGTGTCTCAATCCTCGAATTCGCGGACCTCGGTGTCACGGACTACTGCGCACCGGTGGTTCGAAACGGCAGGTCGGGTGTTCTGCAAGACTGCGAAGACCTGCCAGACCGAATTTCAAAAATCGTCGGCCCGCACGACATATTTCGCGCCAAATCCGTTCGTCCGGAACACGTCAAATCAGTCGAATGTATTATTGGCGCGGCTCCCGCTCCGGCCGGCTTTGCTTCACACGAAGCCTCACTGGAAGCACCCTATGCCGATTGGCGTCTGAGAGCATTCGGGAAAAGCCAGACCCGGTACATCGACCGCCGGCTTCGCCGGTTTGAACGTTTGGGTGATACCAAACTTGAATGCCTTGAAGCTGCCGCTGACATTCGCCGGGCGATCGGAGAACTAAGGGATTTTCGTGCCGGTCGCTTTGATGCCGATCCGATCCAACAGGATTGCGTGCATGATTTCTATGCCGAAATCGCAGTTCGCGGAGCCGCAAGCGGGCTCGCTCGCACTTACCGGCTCTCCCATGAGGGAGGGACCGTTGGCACAGTTTTTGGCACGGCGCACAAGGGCCGGTTCAGCTATCTTCTCATCGGGTGCGATTACGACAATTACGCCAAACATTCGCCAGGCCTTTTGATGTACGACATGATCATGTCCGATTGGGTGAGCGAGGGTGGAAGCATTTTCGATTTCACAATCGGTGACGAAGCATTCAAAGCCGATTTCGGCACCAAGCCCGTGCAGATGTCGTCTTTTCAGCGGGCAGCGAGCCTGACCGGAAAAGTCGCCGGATCCATTCATGCTGTCACGAGACGCCTTGCCGGCTAGCAGTCAGAAATAATGCGGGAAACCAAGATGCAGCCCAACTTCCTCGAAAATTCTCTCATCATCGGCGCTCATCCTGACGACGAACTTCTGTGGTTCGCGTCAATTCTCAAAAATGTCGACGATGTGTTGATCATTTACCGTGACTTCTGGGCCCATCCAGGTCTCGGTGAAAAACGGCAGGCGGTGCTGGACGATTATCCCCGCGGCAACGTGGAATGCCTGAACTTCGAGGAGGCAGGAACCTACGGCTGCGCAGATTGGTCCAATCCGGTCTGCGATGAATTCGGGCTGGCTTTCTCAATTGAAGCTTCAAAGAGGGAACTGAAACGGCTCGCCAAACGGACATTGTCCACAGTGGTACCGATTGGTGGTAATCAGCCAACAACAAGCGTTCATGCAGCGTACCGCAACAATCGCGATAAAATCGAAACCGTACTCAGACAACGCTTGCGGCCGGATATGAATGTGTTTTCTCACAATCCCTGGGGCGAGTACGGCCACGAAGATCATGTTCAGCTGTTCCGGGTGCTCGACAAATTGCGGTCGGAAATTGGTTTCAAACTCTGGATGTCAAACTACTGCACGGAGCGCACGGTACCGCTCGCCCTGACTTACATGACGAATAGTCCGTCGCCGCAAGTGCGATTGGCAACCGACAAGGATTTTGCGGAAAAAGTCGCCGATACGTACAAGAAACACGACTGCTGGACCTGGGATGACAATTGGCGCTGGCCGGACGAAGAGTGCTTTGTCGAAGCGCCGCGCAAGCAGGCCGGTTCACCGAGCGATCGCTATCTGCCGCCGCTGAATTTCTTTGCTATTGATCCGCCGGGCGAAGTCGCCGCAAGACGCACTGCATCAGGCTGATCTTTCTCTGACAGCGTCAAGCAGTGCGACAGCCGCAGACATGTCTGCATGCCTGTAAGCGCGCCGCTTTGCTGCTTCGCTGTCTTCTCCCCACTGGGAGATGTTCCAGTCCTCATCGACATGGGCTGCAGACCAAGCCTGATCAGCGCTGATATGGCGATTGGCAACCGATAGCGCCAATAGCGCTGATCCCATCAGCGCTGTCATCGAATGTATCGAGGCAAGTGCCACCGGATGCTCATGCTGTCGCAGCGCAGTACCGATCGCGGCGATCGCTGCTTGAGGTTGTTCGACGTGCATAATGCCTTCCGCCAGCACAAACTGCGCGCCGTAGTTGTCGCGAACAAGGTCCAAAACGGGATCCCAGGCTTCTGCCTGAAGATCGATCAGCCGTTCCGGCGAACCGGCTCGGTAGAACAGCAAATCTGAAGAGGCAAAACGAAGGATATCTTCGAATACGGACTGCGGGTCTTTTGCAACACCGTCAATTGCGGTGTTCGCAAGGCGAGTGACCGGCATTTTGGCCGGGTCGATGACGTCGGTCTGAGCATCAAACTCGCTGGAAACCAGCCGTGCGCCCGCCTCTGTCGGCATTGCCAGTATGGTCTTGGCTGGCGTTCTGACAGGACGGCCGTCCAGCAACACGCCGAACCCGCCGGTTTCCACAGGTCCGGCCGTTGCCTGCTTGTAAAACCGCTTCGGCAGCGCAGGCTTTGAGTGTTTTTGTGCCAGAGCCTCCGGGCTCTCGCGGTTGGCCTTCTCGGCATCATTCAGAATATCACGCATGAAATCGGACTACTCCTCGCCGCTGGCTTCGTCAAAACCGAGCAAATTCCAACTTTGAACCATGTGGGGCGGTAATGGTGCGGTGACATCAAGCGAGCCTCCCGCCGGGTGCGGAATGACAATTCGCCGCGCATGCAAGTGAAGCCGTTTTTGAACGCCACCAGGAAAGTCCCAATTGTGATCGGCTTCAAAATATTTCGGGTCGCCAATGATCGGACAGCCAATATGTGCCGCATGCACACGAAGTTGATGCGTCCGTCCGGTGTGAGGTTCCATCTCCAGCCAGCATAGTCCATGAGCTGCTGTCTCGATAACCCGGTAATAGGAAACCGCGTGGTCTGCGTCTGGTTCGCCGTGTTTGGCGACCCGCATCCGGTCGCCATCAGCGGTCTGCTCCTTGACCAGCCAAGTCGAAATCCTTCCTTCCGGCTTTCTCGGAACGTCCTTCACCAAAGCCCAGTACGTTTTCTTTGTGTCTCGCTTTCGGAAAGCTTCAGTCAGCCGAACCGCTGCTTGCCTGGTTCGCGCTACGACCAGAACACCGGATGTGTCGCGATCCAAACGGTGCACGAGCCGTGGCTTCTCACCCTTTTTGCTGCGCAGCGCCTCAAGCATGCCGTCAATGTGGCGTGAGACGCCCGATCCACCCTGCACGGCCAATCCAGCAGGTTTATTGAAAACAAACACCTTGTCGTCTTCGTGCAACAGGATTTTTCGCAGCGCCTCACCGTCAGCCGCGCCTTTCAGCGTGTTCACGGTAACGTGCGTACCTTTTCGGTCCACGGCAAGCGGCGGCACACGAACGATCTGGCCTGGTTTCAGACGCGTATCTGACTTTACCCGGCCGCCATCGACACGAACTTGGCCGGAGCGCAGCAGTTTTTGCAACTGCCCAAAACCAAGGCCCGGATAATGCGCTTTAAACCAGCGGTCGACCCGCATGCCGGTTTCGTCAGTCTCAACGCTTATTTGTTCAACAGCACTCATGCGCTGAGGCGATAAAGCAAGCTGGCCGAGAAGTCATCAGGCGAAACTTCTAATCAGCCAAAGGCCGGCGAACAGAGCCAGAATGGAGGCGACAACGCTTACCAGAATGTACCCGAATGCGGCGGTGGCCTCTCCACGCTCCCACAGCACGGCAACATCAAGAGAAAACGCCGAGAAAGTGGTAAACCCTCCAAGCACTCCAGTCGCCAAGAATAGCCGCACTTCCGAAGGTGTTCCCGATCGTCGCGCCAGCACGGCTATCAAAATGCCCATGGCCAACGAACCGGCAACATTGACGAACATGGTACCCCAGGGAAAGCCCGTTCCAAGGAGCCGCATCGCCGCCAGCCCGGCCAGATGCCTGAGCCCTGCTCCAATTGCTCCGCCGAGAGCCACGAGAAGTAAATGCGCCATTTCGGCTGCATAGCTGATCCGCCGCAAACCGCAAGGCAGTATTATCGATCAGGCAGCTTTCTGCCTGAGGAAATCCGAAACGAACACTGACAACTCGTCCCAATCGGTGAACTCGTAATCGCGCGATGTGTCCACCGGACCGCCACCCTGTTTTACGATATGGCGCATGAGCAAGCGCTTGAGGAAATCGTATTCCAGGTACCGCAATGCTCCTGCCACCTGGTGAACCTCATCGGGTTTCCAACCGGTTTGTTCAAGGAAATCAGTGGATAGCTCGGCGATTTCACGGTGCTCTTCGGGGAACGCCGATGCGGCGGCGAGCGATACGGAAAAGAACACGCTCGGCAAGTTGTTGAGATCGCTGGCGTTGTGCTTCAGCCAATGACCGATTGCGGCGGGATATTTGCCTGTGTGAACAGGTGCGGCGACAATCACCGCATCGGCGGTTGCCAGATCGACATCATCCAAATCAGCGGCATCAAACACCGTCACATCATGTCCCGAACTCTGAACCGTGCCGGCGATGTTCCGTGCGATCTTGCGGGTTTGGCCTTCGACAGTTCCGTAAATGACGATCACATGCATGGCGGGCTCCTTTGAACACTCCCCACCATGCAATTCTATCAGCACGCAAAAACTGCGCCTTGATCGCGATCAATCCTTGGTTCGTTGGGCGCGCTCACGGCGCAGTTTGACCCAGTAATCAAGCCTCTTGCGCAATTCACGTTCAAAACCGCGATCGGGCGGGTCATAAAAACTTTGCCTGTCCATGGAGTCGGGAAAGTAGTTTTGCCCTGAAAACGCATCCGGCTGATCGTGATCATAGGCATAACCCGCACCATATCCTTCATCTTTCATCAATCGGATCGGTGCGTTGAGAATGTGTTTTGGTGGCGGCAGAGATCCATGTTCCTTCGCTGCCCTGGTTGCTTGTTTGAACGCCGCATAGGCGGCGTTGGATTTCGGGGCTGTTGCCAGATAGATGCAGGCCTGTGCAAATGCCAATTCGCCCTCCGGGGACCCGAGATAGTCGTATGCGTCCTTTGCAGCATTGGCGATCACCAACGCCTGTGGGTCTGCCAGACCGATATCTTCCGACGCCATTCGCACCAGCCGCCGGCCGATATAGAGCGGGTCTTCACCGGCATCAAACATGCGGGCCAGATAGTACAATGCCGCATCCGGATCAGAACCGCGTACGCTTTTGTGCAATGCTGAAATCAGGTTGTAGTGGCCGTCCTGGCTCTTATCGTAGACCGGCGCACGGCGCTGTACGACCTGTTGAACACCGTCTGCGTCAAATACCTCGCCCTCTGCAGCCGCCCGCCAGATCTCCTCAGCCAACGTCAGCGCGGAACGGCCATCGCCATCCGCCATGCGCACGATCACGGCTCGCGCCTCATCATCGAGCGGAAGCGCCCTGCCCTCGGCATCCTCCGCACGAGACAGCAACGCCGCAATGCTCTCCGGTTCAAGTGCGTGAAAGGTGAGCACCCGCGCCCGCGACAACAGTGCGGCATTCAATTTAAACGATGGATTTTCTGTGGTCGCTCCGACGAGGATGACCGTTCCATCTTCCATCACCGGCAGAAAGGAATCCTGCTGTGCGCGGTTGAATCGATGGATTTCGTCAACGAACAACAATGTTTGTCGGCCATAGGAACGCCTTAACTTCGCGGCCTCGAATACTTTTTTCAGATCGGCCACACCTGAAAAAATGGCAGATATCTGTTCGAATGCCAGGTCGGTCTCACCGGCGAGCAGACGGGCAACCGTCGTCTTGCCGGTCCCGGGAGGTCCCCAGAAAATCATGCTGCCGAGCGATCCGGCGCGGATCATCCGGGTGAGCGAACCGGCCTCACCAGTCAGGTGTTCCTGGCCGACAACGTCGGCGAGCGTTGATGGTCGCAGCCGGTCGGCAAGCGGCCTTGCCGATAGATTTTCTTGCGAAGCCACTTCGCCAAACAGATCGCTCACCGGCACATGACCTTAATAGCGCAGCGTCTGCCGCAACAGCCGTCCATCGCGCTCAATGGAAAACCGCCACCAGCGTGTGCGCTCACCGGCCAACGACGCCAGCTGATCGGCATTTCCGATCTCTTCGCCATTCAATTCACGCACAATATCGCTGGGCCTCAGCCCAAAACGGTGGGACGGCGAATTACGCGCAATCTCGACAATCGCAACTCCTTTGGAATTTGTCGGCAAACCAAGCCTGCGGGCCAAGGCAGGTGACAGTTCGGCAACGGTGGAGCCGGCAAAGGGGCTGCGGCCATCAATGGTTACTTGAACACCAGACTCGCCCTCCGGCGCTTTCTCCAGGCTGATGTTGAGCGATGCGACCTTGCCTCGCCGCAATACCTCAAAGGCGGCAACTTCTCCGATACGCCGCGTCGCCAGGCGATAGCCGAGTGCATCGGGATGCTGGATTTCAACGCCATCGACGACAAGCACCACATCGCCCGGCCGCAGCCCGGCGCGTTCTGCGGGACCACCATCACTGATCTCCGAGACCAGGGCTCCCGTCGGCCGCTCCATCCCGAGCGCCTCGGCAACCTGCGCATCAACCAGATCAAAACCGGCGCCAATCCACGGCCGGTTGACAAAATCACTGCCGCTCAACGCCGCATCGACCACGCCGCGCACCATGTTGGACGGTATTGCAAAACCGATACCGTTTGAGCCGCCTGAGCGCGAATAGATTGCCGTATTGATGCCAACCACACGACCCGACATGTCGATCAGTGCGCCGCCGGAATTTCCAGGATTGATCGCCGCGTCGGTCTGGATGAAGAAGCCAAAATCGTTGATGCCCAAATGCGAGCGGGCCAACGCCGAAATAATGCCCGAAGTGGTCGTTTGCCCCACACCGAACGGGTTGCCAATGGCCAGCACCAGATCGCCCACTTCAAGCCTGTCGGAATCGCCCAGCTGCAATGCGGGAAAGCCTTCCCCTTCGATCTTCAGCACAGCCAGGTCGATCGACTCTTCCTGGATCAGGATGGTGCTTTCAAATTCCCTGCCGTCGGCAAGTGCAACCTTGACTTCATCGGCACCGCGAATGACGTGATGATTGGTGACCACCAGTCCGGAAGCGTCAACTATTACACCTGAGCCAAGCGAAGACTGCACTCGTGGCGGCATTCCGCCACCGAAAAACCGGTCGAAGAACGGGTCGCCCGAAAAAGGTGACCTTGGCGGCGCCTTTGACGAGGCATAAACGTTGACCACACCCGGAGCGGTCTGACGCACAAGCGGAGCAAATGAGAGCTGGATTTCATCGCGGCCGAAGGGCACGCGCTTGCCCGGTTGGGCTCCATCCTGCGTCGCATTGCCATCAAGTGCGCCCTTGAGGAGATCAAGAATGTTCTCCTCCGCCCGGCCATGAGGAAGCGCTATCGCCATTGCTAGCAAAACAACGATTAAGCGCAGCATTCCGCTTGATGTGAACAGCATTTTTATTGGCCTCACAAACAGCCCGATTCGTGATTTCCGCTAACGTAGTGACACTTCGCGACGGGACCAAGGCGCAAGCAACAAAAAAGCCCCGCTTTGCGAGGCTTTCCGTTGGTCAGCAATGAGACCAGACTACGCCGCTGCGGTCTCCTCAGCAGCACCCTGCTCTTCCGCCTCGGCACGGGCACGGTCGGCAGCGCCTTTGGCGTCAACATCGCGGTCAACAAATTCAATTACCGCCAGAGGAGCGTTGTCACCGAAGCGGAAACCCGCCTTCATGATGCGCAGGTAGCCACCATGGCGGTCTGCATAGCGTGGAGCAATCGTTTCAAACAGGCGGCGAGCCTGCTTTTCGTCGCGAATTGCCGAGATAACCTGACGGCGGGCATGCAAATCACCGCGTTTTCCAAGCGTTACGAGCTTTTCGACGATCGGCCGCAACTCCTTTGCCTTGGGCAGCGTCGTGGTGATCTGCTCATGCTCGATCAGCGATGCCGCCATATTGGCGAACATCGCCTTGCGGTGGCTTGATGTGCGGTTCAGCTTGCGGCCTGATTTACCATGGCGCATGAGCTTTCTCCTTCAACTCTCTAATAACGAGGCATTTTTGCGCCTCAGTACTGGTCTTCGTACCGTTTTGCCAGATCTTCGATGTTTTCTGGCGGCCAATCCTGGACTTCCATGCCGAGATGCAGACCCATCGCTGCCAGAACTTCCTTGATCTCGTTCAGCGACTTGCGGCCGAAATTCGGTGTACGCAGCATTTCGGCTTCGGTCTTCTGAATGAGATCGCCAATATACACGATATTGTCGTTCTTCAGGCAGTTTGCCGAGCGGACCGACAGTTCCAATTCGTCGACTTTCTTCAAAAGCGCCGGGTTGAATGCCAGTTCGGTAACCTGCTCTTGCGGTTCCTCGCGGCTCGGCTCCTCGAAGTTGACAAAGATCGACAGCTGGTCCTGCAGAATACGTGCAGCAAAGGCGACCGCATCCTCACCGGACACAGAGCCATCGGTATCAACGGTCAAGGTCAGCTTGTCGTAATCGAGAACTTGGCCCTCGCGGGTGTTTTCGACTTTGTAGGAAACCTTCTTGACCGGCGAATAGAGGCTGTCGACCGGAATCAGGCCAATCGGCGCATCTTCGGCACGATTGCGTTCGGCCGGCACATAGCCCTTGCCCGCATCAACGGTGAACTCCATGCGGATTTCGGCACCATCGTCAAGCGTGCAGATGATGTGGTCAGGATTGAGGATTTCGACATCGCCAACCGTCTGAATATCACCTGCGGTGACCATGCCCGGGCCCTGCTTGCGCACGACCATGCGCTTGGGTCCTTCACCTTCCATGCGGATGGCGATTTCCTTGATGTTGAGCACAATGTCCGTCACATCCTCGCGCACACCTGCGATGGAGGAAAACTCGTGCAACACGCCATCGATCTGTACTGCGGTAACCGCAGCGCCGCGTAGCGACGACAAAAGGATACGGCGCAGCGCATTGCCGAGCGTCAGGCCAAAGCCCCGTTCAAGCGGCTCGGCGACCAGCGTGGTCGTGTTGTTCTTGGTCTGGAACTCGAGCTTGTTGGGCTTGATCAGTTCCTGCCAGTTCTTGTGGATCATATTCGGTGTCCTTCCGTTTCCTTGCCACCATCCAATCGTGGCAACAGAGCTGGAACCTGCAGAGGAGCGCCTGCCGGAGCTCATGCGGTCATGAAAATTCGTTAGACGCGGCGCTTCTTGCGCGGGCGGCAACCATTATGCGGTATCGGCGTGACATCACGAATTGATGTGATTGTAAATCCAGCCGCCTGCAGAGCGCGGAGCGCAGACTCACGCCCCGAACCGGGGCCACAAACCTCGACTTCAAGCTGACGCATGCCGTGTTCCTGTGCCTTCTTGGCGCAATCTTCGGCAGCAACCTGTGCTGCAAAGGGTGTGGACTTACGCGACCCTTTGAAACCCTGTGCACCCGCTGACGACCAGGCAATCGTATTGCCCTGCGCATCGGTGACTGTGATCATCGTATTGTTGAATGTTGAATTGACGTGGGCAACGCCCGACGAGATATTTTTGCGCTCGCGGCGGCGAACACGTGTGGCTTCCTTGGCCATCGATAGTCCTTCCGTTGATCTCAACACCGCCGTAATGCCAGCGGCTCCACCTGGAATTCGGCGGTTTGGCTACCGCCTATTCTCAATGATTACTTCTTCTTGCCTGCGATAGGCTTGGCAGGTCCCTTTCGGGTCCGCGCATTTGTGTGTGTACGCTGTCCGCGAACGGGAAGCGAACGGCGATGACGCAGACCGCGATAGCAGCCAAGATCCATCAGACGCTTTACGTTCATCGATGTTTCGCGGCGCAGGTCACCTTCAACCTGATAGTCGCGATCAATCGCCTCGCGGATAAGCACCAGTTCCGCATCACTCAGTTCACTGACACGGCGCTCCACCGGAACGTTGGCTTTTTCTATGATCTCGGCCGCAAATTTTTGGCCGATACCATGAATGTATTGCAACGCGATTATCGCGCGCTTGTTGGTCGGGATGTTGACGCCAGCTATACGGGCCACGCCTGTTCTCCTTGCAGTATTTCTGTCAGTCCGAAGCTCAAAAATCGCTCACCGGACAAACACGAAAGCGCCCGATCCCGGTCCTAGAATTCCAACCGGTGCCGACCGCCTTCAATTTCAAGCGAATTGGCGCTGTCAATGGCCGAATCGACCGTAATTGTCAACTGCCGCAACGCGGTTTTTATCGCCCTTCAGACTGATTCCAGAACGGTTTCAATTTCCTCGGCAACCGTATCGATATCACCCATGCCGTCGACGGTCCGCAACATCCGTTTCGCATAGTAATATCCGGTCAACGGAGCGGTTTTCTTGTAGTACTCGCGAAGCCGTTCATCGAATACCTCCGGGGTATCGTCCTTGCGAACCGGCTTCCCGGCAGCCTCAGCGTCCTCAGCCCGTTTCAGGATGCGACCTAGGAGCGCTTTGTCATCAACAACCAGCTCAATTACAGTATCTAGCTCCAGCCCTTTCGAATCGAGCATTTCGGCCAATGCGTCGGCTTGGGGAAGTGTACGTGGATAGCCATCAAGTATGAATCCGTTTGCACAATCGGGTTGATCGATCCTCTCCGAGACAATCGCATTGACGATTGCGTCTGAAACGAGCTCACCGGCATTGATCACCGCTTCGGCGCGCTTGCCTACTTCGGTTCCGGCCTCCCTGGCGGCACGAAGCATATCCCCTGTCGAAAGCTGGGGAATACCAAACTTGTCAACCAACCGCTGCGCCTGCGTCCCCTTGCCGGCGCCGGGCGGTCCCAGCAGTATCATTTTCATCGTCCGCGGCGTCCCCCACGCAATTTCGATTTCTTGACCAGCCCCTCATACTGGTGCGCAATCAGGTGCCCCTGCACCTGCGCCACCGTGTCCAGCGTAACGCTGACAACAATGAGAAGCGACGTACCGCCCAAATAAAACGGAACGCCGGTCGCCGAAATTAGAAATTCGGGTAATAGACAAACGACTACCAGATAGATCGCTCCAACCACGGTAATGCGCGTCAAAACGAAGTCGATATATTCAGCGGTACGTTCACCAGGGCGATAGCCTGGAATGAAGCCGCCATTTTGCTTCAACTGGTCGGCCGTGTCCTTCGGGTTGAACACGATCGCCGTGTAGAAGAAGGCGAAGAATGCAATCATCGCCGCGTAGAACGCCATGTAGAGCGGCTGACCATGGCCGAGCGCGGCCAGAATTGTTCCAGCCCAGGTCGGCAAACTTGTCGTGTCCGAAAATCCTGCCACCGTAACCGGAAGCAAAAGCAGGGATGAGGCGAAGATCGGCGGAATGACGCCCGCGGTATTCAGCTTCAACGGCAGGTGCGAGGTATCGCCCTGGAACATCCGGTTTCCGACCTGTCGCTTGGGATACTGGATCAGCAGCCGCCGCTGTGCCCTTTCAAAAAACACGATCAGAGCAATAACCACGACGGCAAGGACGATAATCGCAAGGATCAGGCCGGTGGAAAGTGCGCCGGTACGCCCAAGTTCCAGTGTTCCGGTGATCGCCGATGGCAGGCCAGCGACGATGCCGGCAAAAATGATCAGCGAAATACCGTTGCCGATACCACGGGCGGTAATCTGTTCGCCGAGCCACATCAAAAACATCGTGCCGCCGACAAGGGTGATCACAGCTGATATTCGGAAGAACCATCCGGGATCGGTGACGATGTTGTTACCGCTCTCAAGCCCTACGGAAATACCATAGGCCTGCACCGTAGCCAGCAGCACTGTGCCATAGCGTGTGTACTGGTTGATGACCTTGCGGCCTTGCTCGCCTTCCTTTTTCAGTTGCTCAAGCGTCGGAATGACCGACGTCATCAGCTGCATGATGATGGAAGCGGAAATATAGGGCATGATGCCAAGCGCGAAGATCGCCATACGCTCAACAGCGCCGCCGGCAAACATGTTGAACATGCCCAGAACGCCGCCACTTTGCTGCTCGAAAGCCTGGGCGAATGCGTCCGGGTTGATACCCGGCATCGGGATATAGGTTCCGACCCGGTAAACCAGCAAGGCACCCAGCGTAAACCAAATACGTTTCTTCAGGTCTTCCGCTTTGGCGAAAGCAGAAAAATTCAGATTTGAGGCTAGTTGTTCAGCAGCAGATGCCATGTGTGGGTAGTCTCCGCTTGATCCCGCAGGCACTCGGGTGCCGCAAACAGCAAGAATACCGAAATAGGCTGCGGTAACCCAAGTTGCAAGCGGCGGTCCGTCAACCGCCGCTTATTGTGATCGCCTATTCGGCGTCGGATTTTTCAGCCTTCTCCGGCAACTTGACCGATCCACCGGCTTTCTCGACCTTTTCTATCGCTGATTTCGACGCACCAGCAATTTCAAAGTTCAGCTTGGCGGAAATCTCGCCATCGCCCAGAAGGCGAACGCCATCTTTCGCGCGGCGCAAAATTCCTGCCTCAACCAGCACTTCAACAGTGACCGGCTTCTTGGCGTCAATCCTTTTGGCATCGACCGCTGCCTGGACCCGTCCAACAGAAATCGTGCAAAAATTCTTTGAGAACGGGTTTTTGAAGCCACGCTTCGGCAGGCGGCGGTAGATTGCCATCTGGCCGCCTTCATAGCCGTTCAGGGCAACACCTGAGCGTGATTTCTGGCCTTTGACGCCTCGACCCGAAGTCTTGCCGGTGCCCGATCCAATGCCGCGCCCTACCCGCTTGCGGGACTTTCTTGACCCGGCCTTGTCGCTCAACTCGTTGAGTTTCATGATTTATTCTCCTCGCAGCTCAGGCTTCGTCGACGACGCGGACGAGATGCTGCACTTTGCGGATCATGCCACGCACTGCCGGAGTATCTTCCAAAGTGCGGCGGCGATGCATTTTGTTAAGTCCGAGGCCCACCAGCGTGGCGCGCTGTTCGCCGGGGCGGCGCAACGGGCTGCCAATTTGCTCGACGGTAACGGTCTTACCCTTGCTTTTCTCAGCCATCATTTCGTTTCCTGATCATTGCAGGTCGTGGCGCCCTTGTGAAACGCCGACCGTCGCTCCTATTCCTCGGCGCCAATCAGATCGCGGCGGCGATCCTGCAGGGTCGAGTATTTGATTCCGCGCTGTGCGGCGATGTCCTTGGGGTGCATCTGCCTTTTCAGCGCATCGAAGGTCGCCCGAACCATGTTGTAGGGATTTGACGAACCCATCGACTTGGCAACGACATCTTGCATTCCGAGCGTTTCGAATACAGCGCGCATCGGACCACCAGCGATAATTCCCGTACCCGGCTTGGCCGAACGCAGCAGCACCTTGCCAGCGCCATGCCGGCCGGCAACATCGTGATGAAGCGTACGGCCCGAGCGCAGCGGCACGAAAATCATGTCGCGTTTGGCGCTTTCGGTTGCCTTACGAATTGCCTCGGGCACTTCGCGGGCCTTGCCATGACCAAAGCCGACCCGGCCTTTTTGATCGCCAACAACGACAAGTGCAGCAAAGCCGAAACGACGGCCGCCCTTGACCACCTTGGCAACGCGGTTGATGTGAACGAGCTTGTCGACAAATTCGCTGTCGCGCTCTTCGCGGTCACGCCCGCGTCCGCGGTCGTCCTTGCGAGGTTGTTGTGCCATATCCTGGTTCCTTATTCTTTTCCGGTAGCACGTGTTGATATCTAGAAGGTCAGACCGCCTTCGCGGGCTGCGTCGGCCAAAGCCTTGACCCGGCCGTGATATATGTATGGACCGCGATCAAAAACCACTTCCTTGACACCGGCTTTAGTTGCGCGCTCGGCGACAAGTTTGCCAACTTCAGCGGCCGCACCTGAATCCGCACCATTTTTCAGCTTGGATTTCAAATCCTTGTCCAGCGTTGAAGCTGCCGCAATGGTATGGCCCTTCGCGTCATCAATGACCTGAGCATAGATGTTCTTCGAAGACCGGTGCACCGACAAACGCGGACGGCCGCCGGCAACCGACTTGACGGTGCGGCGAACGCGCGAAGCACGCCGTCTGACTGATTCCTTGGAAGCCATGACGCCTGTTCCTTACTTCTTCTTGCCTTCTTTGCGCACAATGCGCTCTTCGGCATATTTCACGCCCTTGCCCTTGTAGGGTTCAGGCTTGCGATATCTGCGAATCTCCGAAGCCACCTGTCCGACCTTTTGCTTGTCGACGCCGGTGACAACGATTTCGGTCGGCTTGGGACACACAATCGAGATACCTTCCGGCACTTGATAGAGAACGTCGTGACTGAAACCCAGCGCCAACTGCAAATTGTTGCCCTGCATCGCTGCACGATAGCCAACACCGTTAATTTCAAGCTTGCGCTCGAAACCCTCTTTCACGCCGGTGAGGATGTTCTGGATCTGGGTCCGGGACATGCCCCATTTGGAGCGTGCATCCTTGGATTCATCACGCGGATTAACCTTGATTTCACCGTCTTCCAGCTTCACCAGCACTTCGTCGTTGACGACGAATTTCAACTCGCCCTTGGGGCCTTTTGCGGTGACCGTCTGGCCTTCAACGGTGGCGGTAACGCCTTCCGGCACTGCCACAGGTTTTTTGCCGATACGGGACATTTTCTTCGTCCTTGCCGTTCAGTTCAATTACGCACCGATCAGAAAATCTGGCAGAGAATTTCTCCGCCGACATTCTGTTCGCGTGCATCATGATCCGCCATCACACCCTTCGGCGTGGAGAGGATCGATATACCAAGTCCATTGGCCACATGCGGGATCGACCTGACCGAAACGTAAACCCGGCGGCCCGGCCTCGAAACGCGGGAGATCTCCCGAATAACAGGTCCGCCGTCGTGGTATTTCAGCTCGATTTCGAGTTCCGACTTGCCGTCCTTGTGGTCGGTCTGGGAATATCCGCGGATATAGCCTTCGTTCTTCATCACTTCCAGAACCCGGGCCCGCAATTTGGACGCCGGAGTGGAAACAGTGCTTTTGCGCCGGCCGGCCGCATTGCGAATGCGGGTCAGCATATCGCCGAGAGGATCACTCAATGACATTGTCTGCCCTCCTTACCAGCTTGACTTGACCAGGCCCGGAATCATTCCGAGCGAACCCAGTTCACGCAACGCAATGCGCGACATTCTCAGCTTGCGATAAAAGCCACGTGGACGTCCGGAAACCTCACAACGGTTGCGAATGCGGGTCTTCGACGAATTTCGCGGCAGCTGCGACAGCTTCAGCTGCGCCGCAAATCGCTCATCCATCGGCTTCGAACGGTCATTGATGATCGCCTTCAACTCAGCCCGCCGCTTCGCATATTGTGCGACCTTTCTGCGGCGTCTTTCGTTTTTCTCGACTGCACTGACTTTTGCCATTTATATAGTCCTTGTTCTCGCTTGCCGTTACTGCCGGAAGGGGAAGTTGAAGGCGGTGAGCAGAGCTCTCGCCTCGTCATCCGTTCTGGCGGTCGTACAAACGATGATGTCCATTCCGCGGATTTCGTCGACCTTGTCATAGTCGATTTCCGGGAACACGATGTGCTCTTTCAGACCCATGGCAAAATTGCCACGGCCATCAAAGCTCTTTGGGTTCAGACCGCGAAAGTCTCGAACGCGCGGCAGCGCAATCGTGATCAACCGGTCCATGAACTCATACATGCGGTCCTTGCGAAGCGTCACTTTGGCGCCAATCGGCATTTGCTCGCGCACCTTGAAGCTTGCAATCGAGTTGCGGGCATAAGTCACGATGGCTTTCTGCCCGGCAATCAGGGAAAGTTCCTCGGCCGCAACCGTCGGCTTCTTGGAATCATTGGTCGCTTCGCCAACGCCCATATTGAGCACGATCTTGTCAACACGAGGCACCTGCATGCCGTTGTCGTACTTGAACTGTTCAAGCAGATCCGTGCGGATCACATCGTTGTAGCGCTGCTTCATGCGCGGTGTGTAAGTCGCCTCAGCCATCGATCAAATCTCCGGAACGCTTTGCAATGCGAACCTTCTTTTCACCGTCAATCTTGAAACCAACACGCGTTGGCTTCCCGTCCTTGTCGGCAATTGCAATATTCGACAGGTGGATCGGCGCCTCCTTGGAGATGATGCCGGCCTCCTGTGTCTGGGTTTGGCGCTGATGGCGGCGGATCATGTTGACGCCACGCACCAACGCGCGATTTTCCTTAGGCATTACCTGCAGGACTTCACCGGTGCGGCCCTTGTCCTTGCCAGCCAGAATGACGACTGAATCGCCCTTTTTGATCTTCTGCATTGCCTGTTTTCCTTCAGAGCACTTCTGGGGCCAGGGAAATGATCTTCATGTGGCGTTTGGCGCGCAATTCACGCGGCACGGGGCCAAAGATACGTGTTCCGACAGGCTCGGCCTTGTTGTCGACCAGAACGGCCGCATTACCGTCGAAACGGATAACGCTGCCATCGGGGCGGCGGATATCCTTGGCGGTCCTGACGACCACCGCTTTCATCACATCACCCTTTTTGACGCGCCCGCGCGGAATTGCCTCTTTTACCGAAACGACGATGACGTCGCCCACAGAAGCATACTTCCGTTTCGAACCGCCCAAAACCTTGATGCACATGACACGACGAGCGCCGGAATTGTCCGCCACATCGAGGTTTGTTTGCATCTGAATCATGACTGGCCGCCTTCTTCAAATAACCGGTCTTAAAATCATCCGACCGGAACGTTCACACTTTCAAACTCAGCCTTCAGCGCCCGCAACTACGGTCCAGCGCTTGTCCTTGGACACAGGCTTCGATTCCTGGATGGAAACCTTATCGCCAACCTTGTGGCTGTTGGCCTCATCATGAGCCTTGTAATTCTTGGTCGTACGCACGGTTTTCTTCATCACCGGATGCGTGAAACGGCGCTCGACCCTGACCACAACGGTCTTGTCGTTCTTGTCGCTGACCACGGTACCTTGCAAAACGCGCTTCGGCATGGGTTTGTTCCTTAAGCCTTGTTCTCAGCCGCTTTCTGGGCGGCAATCGTCTTGATGCGTGCAATATCGCGGCGAACCGCCTTCACGCGCGCTGTCTTTTCCAACTGGCCGGTTGCTTTCTGGAAGCGCAGATTAAACTGCTCCTTCTTCAGCTTGGCCAGTTCGTCGTTCAACTGATCCGGGCTCATCACCCTTGCTTCTTCGGCCTTCATCGTGCCAGCCCTTCCTAATCAGCAATGCGCTGCACAAAGCGCGTTTTAACGGGCAGTTTCTGAGCGCCCAGACGCAACGCTTCGCGCGCGACTTCTTCGTTGACGCCGTCGATCTCGAACATCACCCGGCCAGGTTTGACCCGCGCTGCCCAGTAGTCGACCGATCCCTTGCCTTTACCCATGCGGACTTCCGTCGGTTTTGACGTCACGGGCACATCCGGGAAGATACGGATCCACACACGGCCCTGGCGTTTCATGTAGCGGGTGATCGCGCGGCGAGCCGCCTCGATCTGCCGCGCGGTAACCCGCTCAGGCTCCAGCGCCTTCAGGCCAAACGACCCGAAATTCAAATTTGTACCGCCCTTGGCCACACCATGGATGCGGCCTTTGAACTGTTTGCGGAACTTCGTGCGCTTTGGTTGCAGCATCTCAGTTTACTCCGAATTCTTCTTCCCTGCCGAAACGCTTCAAGCGTTCTCGCGGCGGCGTCCGCCGGGCTGATCGCCTTCAATTGCCTTGCGCTCGGAAGCCAGCGGATCGTGCTCAAGGATTTCACCCTTGAAGATCCAAACTTTCACACCGCAGATGCCATAGGCAGTTTTTGCTTCGGCAGTGCCGTAATCAACATCGGCGCGAAGCGTGTGCAGCGGAACGCGTCCTTCGCGATACCACTCCATGCGCGCAATTTCCGCACCGCCAAGCCGGCCGCCGCAATTGATCCGAATGCCCTCGGCGCCAAGACGGATCGCCGATTGGACTGCACGTTTCATGGCGCGGCGAAACGCAATACGGCGCTCCAACTGCTGTGCAATCGACTGCGCCACCAACGTCGCGTCGGTTTCCGGCTTGCGCACTTCGACGATGTTCAAATGCGTATCCACACCGGTCATCGCTGTCAGTTTCTTGCGGAGGCGTTCGATGTCAGCGCCCTTTTTGCCGATAATCAGCCCCGGACGCGCCGAGTGGATCGTCACCCGGCACTTCTTGTGCGGACGCTCGATCACGATCTTCGAGATCGCAGCCTGCTTGAGTTCTTTTTCCAGCTCACCGCGTATAGCCAGATCTTCGTGCAGCAAGCGGCCATATTCTCCCGAATTGGCAAACCAGCGCGAATCCCACGTGCGGTTGATGCCGAGGCGAAGGCCGATCGGATTGACTTTTTGGCCCATCAGGCGGCCTCCTCTTGTTCTTCGACTTCGCGCACAACAATCGTCAAGTTGGAAAACGGCTTTTCGATGCGGCTGGCGCGGCCACGGCCTCGGGCCATGAAACGCTTCATGGTGATGGACTTGCCGACCCAAGCCTCTGCGACGACCAGTGCATCGACGTCGAGGTCATGGTTGTTTTCCGCGTTCGCAATCGCTGATTCCAGCGTCTTCTTGACGGTGCCGGCGATGCGCTTGCGTGAAAACTCCAGGTCTGCGAGTGCAGCCGAAACCTTCTTGCCACGGATCATGGCAGCGACCAGATTGAGTTTCTGCGGGCTGATGCGGATGGTGCGAAGCACTGCGCGCGCCTCATTTTCCGCAAGCCGTCGTTCTGCTTTGGGCTTGCCCATCTTACTTTCTCCTGGCCTTCTTGTCGGCGCCGTGACCGTAGTAGGTCCTGGTCGGCGCAAACTCGCCAAACTTGTGGCCAACCATGTCTTCGGAGACCGAAACGGGGATGTGCTTCTGGCCGTTGTAGACGCCAAAGGTCAGGCCGACGAACTGCGGCAGGATGGTGGAGCGGCGGCTCCACATCTTGATGACTTCGTTTCGGCCGCCTTCGCGCACTTTCTCGGCTTTCTTCAACAGATAGCCGTCGACGAACGGGCCTTTCCAGACTGAGCGTGTCACTTGTCTCTGCCTCTTTCCTACTTCTTGCGCTGATGACGTGAGCGCATGATGAATTTATCGCTGGTCTTGTTCGACCGGGTACGTTTACCCTTGGTCGGTTTGCCCCAGGGCGTAACAGGGTTGCGGCCACCCGAGCTTCGCCCTTCACCACCGCCATGCGGATGGTCGACAGGGTTCATGGTCACGCCGCGATTGTGTGGGCGCTTGCCCATCCAGCGCTTGCGACCGGCCTTGCCGAGTGAAATGTTGCCGTGATCGGAGTTGGATACCGCACCCACCGTCGCCATGCAGGCGCCGGGGACGATGCGCTGTTCACCCGAATTGAGGCGCAGGATAGCCATGCCCTGGTCGCGGCCGACCAATTGGGCGTAAGTTCCCGCGGAACGCGCTATCTGACCGCCCTTCTCCGGCTTCAATTCCACATTGTGGATGATCGTGCCAACCGGCATGTTGGCCAGCAGCATCGCGTTACCCGGCTTTACGTCGACTGTCGCACCGGAAATCACTGAATCGCCGACCGACAGGCGCTGCGGCGCTATGATGTAGGACAGTTCTCCGTCCTCATAGCGGATCAGCGCGATGAATGCGGTCCGGTTCGGATCATATTCGATCCGCTCAACCGTCGCACTCATGTCGAACTTGCGCCGCTTGAAATCAATGCGGCGGTAGGCCCGCTTGTGGCCACCACCGCGGAAACGGGTGGTGATGCGGCCCACATTGTTGCGTCCACCCTTCGAGCTCAGCCCCTCGGTCAGACCCTTGATCGGCTTGCCCTTGTAAAGGTGCGAACGGTCGACAAGCACCAATTGGCGCTGGCCGGGCGTCGTCGGATTGAATTTCTTCAGTGCCATTGTTCTACACCCTAAAGACCTGTCGCGATGTCGATCGACTGGCCTTCGGCCAGCGTCACGATCGCTTTTTTCACATCGCTCTGGCGGCCACGGGTGCCGCGAAAACGCTTTACCTTGCCCTTGCGCACCAGCGTATTGACCGCAGTGACCTTAACGCTGAACAGCGCCTCGATTGCCGCCTTGATTTCCGGCTTCGTCGCTGACCGGGCAACATTGAAAATCACCTGGTTGGCTTCAGAGGCCATGGTCGATTTCTCGGTGATCGCCGGGCTGACAATCACGTCATAATGGCGAAGATCCGTCATTTGAACCGCTCCTCAAGCGCCTCGACTGCTGCCTTGGACAGGACCAGCTTGCCGCGGCGCAAAATGTCGTAAACGTTGATGCCCTGCACCGGCAGCACATCCACATGCGGAATATTGGAAGCCGCATTGCGGAAATTGCTGTCCACCTCGGCGCCGCCAATAACCAGGGCATTGTCAACACCAAGCTTCAAAAGCTGATCGGCAAGTACCTTGGTCTTCGCGTCTTTTGCCGCCAGATCATCAACAATGATCAAATCGGATGCCTTTGCTTTGGCAGACAGGGCATGCTTCAAGCCCAGCGCCCGGACCTTCTTCGGCAAATCGATCGCATGATCGCGCGCGACCGGACCATGCGCCTTGCCGCCACCGCGAAATTGCGGCGCACGGGCCGAATGGTGACGCGCCCGGCCGGTTCCCTTCTGGCGATACATTTTTGCACCGGTACGCGAGATCTCAGAGCGAGCCTTGGTCTTGTGCGTTCCCTGCTGCTTTTTGGCCAACTGCCAGCGCACCACGCGCTGCAATATGTCGTCGCGCGGATCAAGACCGAAAACATCGTCCGACACTTTCAGTTTGCCCGCGCTCTTGCCGGCAAGGGTTGTGACATTGATATCCATTATTCGGCTCCCTCTTCAGCTGGAGCAGCCGTTTCCTCGGCCGGAGTTTCAGCAGGAGCCTCGGCCGCATCTTCCTTCGCAGGCTTGGCTGCAGCACGAACCGCACCCGGCTTTGGCGCTTCTTCCGGCAATCCCGCCTTGATGGCGTCCTTGACCAAGATCCAGGCACCTTTCGAACCGGGCACCGCACCGCGGATCAGGATCAAACCCCGATCTGCGTCTGTGGACACGATCTCGACATTCTGCGTTGTCACCCGGGTGTGACCCATGTGACCGGCCATCTTCTTGCCTTTGAACACCTTGCCCGGGTCCTGACATTGGCCTGTCGAACCGTGCGAACGGTGCGAAATCGAATTGCCGTGCGTTGCACGGCCACCACCAAAATTGTGGCGCTTCATCACACCCTGGAACCCCTTGCCCTGGGTGGTGCCGGTCACGTCAACCTTTTGGCCCGGTACGAAATGTTCCGCGGTGATCTCGTCACCAACAGCAAGCATGTTGTCCGGCGATACGCGGAACTCGGCCATTTTTGACTTCGGCTCGACCGAAGCACCTGCAAAATGGCCACGCATCGGTTTCGACGTATTCTTCACCTTCGCCAGTCCTGCACCAAGCTGGACCGCCGTATAGCCGTTTTTCTCTGCGGTGCGCTGCGCCACGACCTGGCAATTCTCCATCCGGAGAACGGTCACGGGCACATGTTCGCCGGCGTCATTGTAGACCCGGGTCATCCCGACTTTTTGAGCAATTACACCTGAACGCATCGGTTCATCCTCTTTCACGTTCGTACCGGATTTCGGCAGAGGAACGTTTAGTCCCTAATCTAGAGCTTGATCTCGACATCCACACCGGCAGCCAGATCGAGCTTCATCAGCGCGTCGACCGTTTGCGGTGTCGGATCAACAATATCGAGAAGCCGCTTGTGGGTGCGCATTTCAAACTGCTCGCGGCTTTTCTTGTCGATATGCGGCGAGCGGTTTACCGTGAACTTCTCAATCCGCGTCGGCAGCGGAATTGGTCCGCGGACATTTGCTCCGGTGCGCTTGGCTGTCGACACGATTTCCTTGGTCGACGCATCAAGCACCCGGTGATCAAACGCCTTGAGGCGGATGCGGATATTCTGTCCGTTCATGCGACTGTTTCCTTGTTCCGGGCAGGCCGTATTTCCGGCCCGCCTCAGAGCCTGTCCTCGTTTACTCGGTTATGGATGCGACGATACCTGCGCCGACGGTTCTTCCGCCTTCGCGGATAGCAAAGCGCAGTTTCTCTTCCATGGCGATCGGCACGATCAGCTCCACATCCACCGTCACATTATCGCCCGGCATCACCATCTCGGTGCCTTCCGGCAACGACACAACACCGGTCACATCCGTGGTCCGGAAGTAGAACTGCGGGCGGTAATTGGTGAAGAACGGCGTATGACGCCCACCCTCTTCCTTCGTCAGGATATAGGCTTCCGCCTTGAACTTGGTGTGTGGCGTCACCGAACCCGGCTTGCACAATACCTGGCCGCGCTCAACACCGTCACGGTCAACACCGCGCAAAAGCGCACCGATATTGTCGCCCGCCTGGCCCTGGTCGAGCAACTTGCGGAACATCTCAACGCCCGTGCACGTCGTCTTCGACGTGTCGCGGATGCCGACAATCTCGATCTCGTCACCAACATTGATGATGCCGCGCTCAACACGGCCGGTCACAACTGTGCCGCGGCCCGAAATCGAGAACACATCCTCAATCGGCATCAAGAACGGCTGGTCAACCGGACGCTCAGGGGTCGGAATGTAGGTATCAACCTCGGCCATCAGTGCGCGAACCGCATCCTCGCCCTTGGCCTTGTCGCCATCTTCAAGCGCAACCAGCGCCGAACCCTTGATGATCGGAATGTCGTCGCCCGGGAACTCATAGGTCGACAACAACTCGCGAACTTCCAACTCAACCAGCTCAAGCAGTTCCTCGTCATCCACCTGGTCGACCTTGTTCAAGAACACAACGATCGCCGGAACGCCAACCTGGCGGGCAAGCAGAATGTGCTCTCGCGTCTGAGGCATCGGGCCGTCGGCCGCCGAAACAACCAGGATCGCGCCGTCCATCTGGGCAGCACCCGTGATCATGTTCTTCACGTAGTCGGCATGGCCGGGGCAGTCCACATGCGCGTAGTGGCGGTTGTCCGTCTCATACTCAACATGCGCCGTCGAGATCGTAATACCGCGCGCCTTCTCTTCAGGTGCGGCATCAATCTGGTCATAGGCCTTGAACTCGCCAAAAAACTTCGTGATCGCAGCCGTCAGCGACGTCTTGCCATGGTCAACGTGACCAATCGTGCCAATGTTCACATGCGGCTTGTTGCGCTCAAATTTTCCCTTAGCCATGTGACCTCTCCATCTTTCTAATTCGTGCTCCGCAGAGCAAATTCATCTCGGTTTGCGTTGCCCGGTCAGGCGTATTTTTCCTGGATTTCCTGAGCCACGTTGTTCGGAACCGGCTCATAGTGATCGAACTGCATCGTGTACTGGGCCCGGCCCTGAGACATCGATCGCAGATTGTCGACATATTTGAACATGTTGGCGAGCGGTACGAAGGCGTTGATCACCGTAGCGATACCGCGTGCCTCTGTACCCTGGATCTGACCCCGGCGCGAATTCAAATCGCCAATGACATCACCGACATAGTCTTCAGGCGTTACCACCTCGACCTTCATGATCGGCTCCAGCAGCTGTGCACCCGCTTTCTGCGCGCCTTCCCTGAATGCAGCGCGCGCTGCAATCTCGAAGGCAAGCACCGACGAGTCGACGTCGTGATAGGCGCCATCCAGCAGCGTTGCCTTCACGCGAAGCATCGGGAAGCCGGCCAGCGGACCGGAAGTCAAAACGCTCTCGATACCCTTCTGGACGCCAGGGATATATTCCTTCGGTACATTTCCGCCAACGACCTTGGATTCGAATTCGAACTCCTCGGACTCTTCGTTCGGCTCGAACACGATCTTCACACGGGCAAACTGTCCCGAGCCGCCGGACTGTTTCTTGTGGGTGTAATCGACTTCCGCCAAGCGTGTGATCGTCTCGCGATAGGCAACCTGCGGCGCTCCGATATTGGCCTCAACCTTGAATTCCCGTTTCATGCGGTCAACCAGAATATCGAGATGCAACTCGCCCATACCGGCAATAATGGTCTGACCGGATTCCTCGTCGGTCTTGACGCGGAAGGACGGATCTTCGGCTGCCAAACGGTTCAGCGCCAGACCCATTTTCTCCTGGTCGCCCTTTGTTTTCGGTTCAATCGCGATCTGGATAACCGGATCGGGGAATTCCATGCGCTCCAGAATAACCGGTTTCAAAGGCTCACAGAGCGTATCGCCGGTCGTGGTCTCTTTCAGGCCGGCCAACGCGACAATATCGCCGGCAAAGGCCTCATCGATGTCTTCGCGGCTGTTGGAGTGCATCTGCAGCATACGGCCGATGCGCTCGCGCTTCTCCTTGACCGTGTTCATGACCGACGAACCCTTTTCCAGCTTGCCGGAATAGATACGGGCAAAGGTCAGTGAACCGACGAACGGATCGTTCATCACCTTAAACGCCAGCAAGGACAGCGGTTCATCGTCGGAAGATTTGCGGTCGGTTTCCGCTTCAGTCTTCGGATCAATGCCTTTGATCGCAGGAACATCGATCGGAGATGGCAGAAAATCAACCACTGCATCAAGAAGCGGCTGTACACCCTTGTTCTTGAATGCAGAACCACAGAACATCGGGAACAGCTGTACATTGATCGTACCCTGGCGGATCAATGCACGAAGTTCGTCATTGGACGGCATTTCGCCTTCCAGGTAACGCTCCATCGCACCTTCATCGATCTCGACGGCGGTTTCGATCAGCTTTTCACGGTATTCCTCGGCCTTGGCCTGCATGTCGGCGGGAATATCGAGCACATCCCACTCGGCGCCGAGATTTTCCGACTTCCAAACCAGCGCCTTCATCTCGATCAGGTCGATAACGCCCGCGAAATCGTTTTCCGCACCAATCGGCAGCTGCATGATGGCGGCGGTGGCACCAAGACGGGTCTTGACCATGTCTGCCGAGCGGTAAAAATCGGCGCCGATCTTGTCCATCTTGTTACAGAAGATCATCCGCGGAACATTGTACTTGTCTGCTTGCCGCCACACGGTCTCGGTCTGCGGCTCCACACCGGCATTGGCGTCAAGAAGCGCGATCGCACCGTCAAGCACACGCAGCGAACGCTCTACCTCAATGGTGAAGTCAACGTGGCCGGGCGTGTCGATAATGTTGAAGCGGCGCTTCTTTCCGTCGCGCCCTTCCCAAAAGGTGGTGGTCGCAGCAGACGTGATAGTGATGCCACGCTCCTGCTCCTGCTCCATCCAGTCCATGGTCGCAGCGCCGTCATGCACTTCGCCGATCTTGTGCGACTTGCCGGTGTAGTAGAGGACACGCTCGGTCGTCGTCGTCTTGCCGGCGTCAATGTGTGCCATGATGCCGAAATTGCGGTAGTCTTCAATTTTGTATTCACGGGCCATGGTTCTGTGCCTCTAAGTCGCTTTCTGCGGACGTTGCGTTACCAGCGGTAGTGCGAGAATGCGCGGTTTGCTTCCGCCATGCGGTGGGTGTCTTCGCGCTTCTTCACTGCAGTGCCACGGTTGTTTGCGGCGTCCATCAATTCGCCGGACAGGCGATCGATCATCGTTGTTTCATTGCGTCCGCGCGCTGCGCTGATCAGCCAGCGAATGGCAAGCGCCTGGCGGCGTTCGGTGCGAACTTCCACCGGCACCTGATAGGTCGCACCACCGACGCGCCGGGAGCGCACTTCAACATGCGGCGAGACATTTTCCAGCGCCTGATGAAACAGCCCGAGCGGCTCGGCTTTGGCCTTTTGCTCGACCTGATCGAGCGCACCATAAACGATACGCTCGGCGACCGACTTCTTACCGTCGAGCATAATCGCATTCATGAACTTCGTGACTACCTGATCGCCAAATTTGGGATCGGGATTGATTTCACGCTTTTCTGCACTGTGACGTCGGGACATTTCTTTCGTCTCTCAACCTTGTCGATAGCCCGGCGCCAAAAAGAAAAAAGCGCCGAAGCGGGGGTTCCTTACTTCGGACGCTTGGCGCCATATTTGGATCGGCGCTGCTTGCGGTCTTTAACGCCTTGGGTGTCGAGTACGCCGCGAATAATATGATAGCGGACACCTGGAAGGTCTTTCACACGGCCGCCGCGGATCATTACCACCGAATGCTCCTGCAGATTATGGCCCTCGCCAGGGATATAGCCAATCACCTCAAAGCCATTGGTCAGGCGGATTTTGGCCACCTTGCGCAAAGCGGAGTTCGGCTTTTTCGGCGTCGTCGTATAGACGCGCGTGCAAACACCCCGCTTTTGCGGGTTCTGTTGCATGGCCGGAACCTTGTTGCGCTTTACCGGCACGGTGCGCGGTTTGCGTATCAGCTGGTTGACGGTAGGCATCCAAACCTTCCCCTTACATAATAAATCACTGTACCAAGACCGAACTCGGTCCGCTTGCGACGGCACTTGCAAACACAATTCGGGGCAGAAAACCGCAAATTACGGTCCTGCCCGAACTTAAATAGCAGAGGAAACGGTCGCCCGTTTCATGCATGCCCGTTATGTCATCCTTCGCAGAACGAACCCTGTTTGAGACCAAATCCGGGGCGCGACGCCCTGAAAGAAAAAGCCTCACATCGGCTCAGACGCCGGTGCAATACTCATTTGCCGGAGTCGCGTCAACCCCGGATCGCCGAAAACGCCGCATTTTCTTGGCTTTGGCCGTCATGCGCAACAAAATTTCACGCTGTTCGCAGTTGCGAAATGAAAATGCGCACCGGATGCTGTTTTCACCCGCTTGAACGTGCGACAAATGCAGACAAGTACAGATTCGCAAACGCAGGATTCGCCATGAACGACAACGGCGTGCAACAGCCGGTTTACATCATTGTCGGCCAGGTCTGGCAGCAAAAGGGCGGACAAGCCGAGCGGGTCCACGTACTGTTGACCGCCGCTGATGACGATACCGCCGTCCGCAAGTCACTCGAGGCGCTTGCCAGCGAAGGCTATGTTGAGGCGGATCTCGATCAGATCGGCGAAATTACCGACATGCCCGACGAAGAACCACACGCTTCAGCCTATCAAGGTGCACTTGAAGGCGAAGTAGCAATCGTTACGTTGGGTTCACCGGATATCGAATTCTGAATCTGCCAGAATCGAAACCGCCGGAGCATTAGGCCCCGGCGGTTCGAATTCAGTTCAAGGCTTCTGACTATTCCGCAGCGCCTGTCATTTCCTCCAGCATCGGAACTGCTTCCTCGGATTCCGCCATCTTGCGGCGCTCTTCGAGGATAAGGTCGTCGCGAGCAGACGCGATACGCCGTATCTGCGTCATCGCGCCACCTGTACCGGCCGGGATCAGGCGGCCGACGATGACGTTTTCCTTCAGACCCTGCAGCGTGTCGGTCTTGCCGGCAACCGCCGCCTCGGTCAGCACCTTGGTGGTCTCCTGGAAGGAAGCCGCGGAGATGAACGAAGGCGTCTGCAGCGAAGCCTTGGTGATACCAAGCAGTACCGGCTGACCCTCTGCAGGCTGCTTGCCTTCTTCGACCAGTCGCTCATTGACTTCATCGAACTCGATCGCGTCGACATTGTCGCCCGGAATGTAGATGGAATCGCCCTGTTTGGTAATCTCCACCTTCTGCAGCATCTGCCGGACAATCACCTCGATGTGCTTGTCGTTGATGACAACACCCTGCAGCCGGTAAACCTCCTGGATTTCATTGACGAGGTAGGATGCAAGCGCCTCCACGCCCTTGATCGCCAGAATGTCGTGCGGAGCCGGATTACCGTCGAGGATATAGTCACCCTTCTCGATCATGTCGCCATCCTGAAGGTGGAACGGCTTGCCCTTCTGAATCAGATATTCAGCAGGCTCTGCTCCTTCTTCATGCGGCTCGATCATGATCCGGCGTTTATTCTTGTAGTCGCGGCCGAAGCGGATGATGCCGTCAATCTCGGCGATGACGGCGTGATCCTTCGGACGGCGTGCCTCGAACAATTCTGCCACCCGCGGCAGACCACCGGTGATGTCCTTGGTTTTCGCACTTTCCATCGGAATACGCGCAACCACATCGCCCGGATTGACTTTTGCACCAGGTTCGACCGACAGGATCGCCTCGACAGACAGCATGAAGCGGGCTTCGCCGCCCTTACCGAGTTTGGCAATCTTGCCTTTTGAATCCGCCACCGTGATGGCCGGTTTCAAATCCGAGCCGCGCGGCGTGGAACGCCAGTCGATAATCTCGCGTTTGGTGATACCGGTCGATTCGTCGGCTGTTTCCTGAACGGACACACCATCAACGACATCCTCGTAGGAAATCTTGCCACCTACTTCGGTGAGGATTGGCCGGGTATACGGATCCCATTCGGCAATCCGCTGACCGCGCTTGACCTTGTCGCCATCATCGACGTGAAGCCGCGAACCGTAGGTGACCTTGTGCGACGCCCGCTCCTTGCCGGAACCATCAGCAATCACAACGGCCATGTTACGGCCCATGGCAATCAGATGGCCTTCCGAGTTGCGCACGATATTGCGGTTCCGGATGGTTACCTTGCCTTCATAGGATGCTTCCAGGAACGACTGGTCGACAACCTGCGCCGTACCGCCCATGTGGAAGGTCCGCATGGTCAGCTGGGTGCCCGGTTCACCGATGGACTGTGCAGCAATGACACCGACAGCCTCGCCGATATTGACGGGTGTACCACGCGCCAGATCGCGCCCGTAGCAGGTGCCGCAAACACCGGTTTTCATCTCACAGGTCAATGCAGAGCGAATCCGCAGCGACTGAACGCCTGCCTTCTCGATCGCCTCAACATCGCGCTCGTCGATCAGCGTTCCAGCCTTGACCAGAACATCGCCCGACTGCGGATGCACCACATCGTCGAGTGAGGTACGGCCCAGTACGCGCTGACCGAGCGAAGCAACGACCTGACCGGCATCGACAATCGGCTGCATCGTCAGACCCTTGTCGGTGCCGCAGTCGTTTGAATTGACAATGCAATCCTGCGCGACATCGACCAGACGCCTGGTCAGATAGCCCGAGTTGGCGGTCTTCAACGCCGTGTCGGCAAGACCCTTGCGGGCACCGTGGGTGGAGTTGAAGTATTCGAGAACGGTCAGACCTTCCTTGAAGTTGGAAATGATCGGCGTTTCGATGATTTCACCGGACGGCTTGGCCATCAGGCCTCGCATTCCGGCAAGCTGCCGCATCTGCGTCGGCGAGCCACGGGCTCCGGAATGGCTCATCATGAAGATCGAGTTCATCGGCTTCTGACGGCCGGACTCTTCGTCAAACTCGACCGCCTTGATGCGGCCCATCATTTCGTCGGCGACTTTCTCCGAACACTTGGCCCAGGCATCGACAACCTTGTTGTACTTTTCACCCTGGGTGATCAGGCCGTCATTGTACTGCTGCTCATATTCCTTGGTCAGCGTGTCCGTTTCGCTGACAAGCTTCGCCTTGGTGTCGGGAATGAGCATGTCGTCCTTACCGAACGAGATACCCGCCCGGCAGGCATGCCCGAACCCAAGCTGCATGATCCGGTCACAGAAGATGACCGTGTCCTTCTGACCGCAGTGGCGATAGACTGTGTCGATCATCCGGGAGATGTTCTTCTTGGTCATTTCCTGATTGCAGACCTCGAACGGCACATTGCCGTTACGCGGCAGCAGTTCTCCGATGATCATGCGGCCCGGCGTTGTATCAAATATTTCGGAAACCGGATTGCCGTCATTGTCCACTGTCTTGAAGCGGCCCTTGATCTTGCTGTGCAGAGTGACGACACCGTTCTCCAAGGCATGGTGCAGTTCGCCCATCTCGGCAAATACCATGCCCTCGCCCGGCTCTTTCTCATTGACAATCGAAAGATAGTAGAGACCGAGCACCATGTCCTGAGACGGCACGATGATCGGTGCGCCGTTGGCCGGATGCAGGATGTTGTTCGTCGACATCATCAGCACGCGGGCTTCAAGTTGCGCTTCGAGCGACAGCGGCACATGCACCGCCATTTGGTCACCGTCAAAGTCGGCATTGAACGCAGTGCAAACCAGCGGATGCAACTGGATTGCCTTGCCCTCAATCAGGACGGGCTCAAAAGCCTGGATGCCCAGACGGTGAAGCGTCGGCGCGCGGTTCAGGAGAACCGGATGCTCACGGATGACCTCGTCAAGAATATCCCAGACTTCCGGCTTTTCCTTTTCGACCAGCTTTTTCGACTGCTTGACGGTCGAGGAATAGCCCTTGGCGTCGAGCCGCGCATAGATAAACGGCTTGAACAATTCCAGCGCCATTTTCTTCGGCAATCCGCACTGGTGCAGTTTCAATTCCGGGCCGGTCACGATGACCGAACGGCCCGAATAGTCGACGCGCTTGCCCAGAAGGTTCTGGCGGAAACGGCCCTGCTTGCCTTTCAGCATGTCGGACAACGACTTCAGCGGACGTTTGTTGGCGCCGGTGATGACCCGGCCGCGCCGGCCATTGTCAAACAGGGCGTCAACCGACTCCTGCAGCATCCGCTTTTCATTACGGATAATGATGCCGGGCGCACGCAACTCGATCAGCCGCTTCAAACGATTGTTGCGGTTGATGACGCGGCGATAGAGATCATTCAGATCGGACGTTGCAAAACGCCCCCCGTCAAGCGGCACTAGCGGGCGCAAGTCTGGCGGAATGACCGGCACGGTCTTCATGATCATCCACTCAGGACGATTACCGCTCTCAACGAAATTCTCGACCACTTTAAGCCGCTTCAGCAGTTTCTTCTGCTTCAGTTCGGATGTGGTTGTCGCCAGTTCCTCACGCAGATCAACGGCAATTTTTTCCAGATCCATCACAGCCAGCAGATCGTGGATCGCCTCGGCGCCGATCATTGCTGTGAACGAATCCTCACCGAACTCGTCAACGGCGATCATGTACTCTTCTTCGGAGAGCAACTGGTTTTCCGTCAGCGTCGTCAGACCGGGCTCGGTGACGATGTAGTTCTCGAAATAAAGAACCCGCTCGATATCCTTCAGCGTCATGTCGAGCAGCGTTCCGATGCGGCTCGGCAGTGACTTCAGGAACCAGATGTGGGCAACGGGTGCCGCAAGCTCGATATGGCCCATCCGCTCGCGGCGCACGCGCGACAGCGTGACCTCGACGCCACATTTTTCGCAGATAATACCCTTGTATTTCATGCGCTTGTATTTGCCGCAAAGGCATTCGTAATCCTTGATTGGACCAAAGATACGGGCGCAGAAGAGACCGTCACGCTCCGGCTTGAACGTACGGTAGTTGATTGTCTCCGGCTTTTTGATCTCGCCGAAAGACCAGGAGAGAATCTTCTCGGGGCTGGCCAGTGAGATCCGGATGGAATCAAATGTCTGGGCCGGCGCCTGCGGGTTGAAAAGATTCATGACCTCTTGGTTCATGCCATTCTCCTTGTCGAGGGAACCATTGTTCCCTTCCAATTAGCTGTCTTGCGGCCTTTCGGCCCTGCCCGTTCAGGACAGTTTGAGCCGCCGGGCGTCGATCCGCCCGGCGTTCCAAGTCATCTCTATTCCGCAGCGTCCGGAAGCTGTTCCTGTGTTTCTTCCAGATCGACGCGCGTATTTTCCAACTCAACGCTGAGACCCAGTGAACGCATTTCCTTGACCAGAACGTTGAAGCTCTCCGGAATGCCGGCTTCAAACGTGTCGTCGCCACGCACAATCGCCTCATAGACTTTTGTGCGGCCGGCAACATCGTCCGATTTGACCGTCAGCATTTCCTGCAAGGTGTAGGCTGCGCCATAGGCTTCCAGCGCCCAGACCTCCATCTCACCGAACCGCTGTCCGCCAAACTGTGCCTTGCCGCCCAGCGGCTGCTGAGTGACCAGCGAGTACGGTCCGATCGAACGGGCGTGGATCTTGTCGTCGACCAGGTGATGCAGTTTGAGCATGTAGATATAGCCAACCGTCACCTCGCGGTCGAAGGCTTCACCAGAACGGCCATCATAGAGCATCGACTGTCCGCTGGTGCTCATCCCCGCCTGTTCCAGCATGGAGTTGATGTCCGCTTCCACGGCGCCATCGAACACCGGGGTCGCGATCCGCACACCCTGTGTAAGCTGGTTTCCAAGCCTTACGACGGAGTCGTCATCGTAGTCGCGAACAGGCTCGTTGCGGTCATTTTCGGGAATAATCGCCTCCAACTTCTTGCGAAGCGGCTTGATATCGCCCTTTTCCTTGTAGGTTTCGATCAGATCCCCGATCTGTTGGCCCATGCCGGCACAGGCCCACCCGAGATGGGTTTCAAGGATTTGGCCGACATTCATGCGCGATGGGACGCCCAGTGGGTTGAGCACGATATCCACCTGGGTTCCGTCTTCCAGGAACGGCATGTCTTCCACCGGCAGGATGCGCGAAACCACACCCTTGTTGCCGTGGCGGCCAGCCATCTTGTCACCAGGCTGAATCTTGCGCTTCACCGCGACGAAGACCTTGACCATCTTCATCACGCCGGGCGGCATCTCGTCGCCACGCTGGACTTTTTCAACCTTGTCCATGAAGCGCTGCTCAAGCGCGCTCTTAGATTCATCGTACTGATTGCGCAAGGCTTCAAGTTCGCTCTGGAGCTTCTCCTTGTCGACCGCAAACTGCCACCATTGGCTGCGCGGATACTCATCCAGCAGTTCAGGTGTCAGCTTGGTTCCCTTCTTGAAGCCCTTCGGGCCCGCAATCGGCGATTTGCCTTTCAGCATATCGGCAAGACGACCATAGACATTGCGGTCCAGAATGGCCTGTTCGTCGTCACGGTCTTTGGCGAGCCGTTCAATTTCCTCGCGCTCAATCGCCATGGCACGCTCGTCTTTTTCAACGCCATGCCTATTGAAGACGCGAACTTCAACAACCGTGCCAAACGTGCCGGGCGGCATGCGCATCGACGTATCGCGCACATCGGAAGCCTTTTCGCCGAAGATGGCGCGAAGGAGCTTTTCTTCCGGTGTCATCGGGCTTTCGCCCTTGGGCGTGATTTTGCCGACAAGAATGTCGCCGGGCTGCATTTCCGCCCCGATGTAGACGATGCCCGCCTCATCGAGGTTTTTCAGCGCCTCTTCCGACACATTCGGAATGTCGCGTGTGATCTCTTCCGGTCCGAGCTTGGTGTCACGCGCCATGACCTCGAACTCCTCGATGTGAATCGAGGTGAACACGTCATCGCGTACGATGCGTTCCGACAGCAGGATGGAATCCTCGTAATTGTAGCCGTTCCAAGGCATGAACGCGACCAGCACGTTGCGGCCAAGCGCCAGATCGCCCAGGTCGGTCGACGGACCGTCGGCAATGATGTCGCCTTTCTCAATCTGGTCGCCCACCTTTACCAGCGGACGCTGGTTGATACAGGTGTTCTGGTTCGAGCGCTGGAACTTCTGCAGCCGGTAGATATCAACACCGGATTCGGATGCATCCACATCCTCGGTCGCACGGATAACAATACGTGTAGCATCGACCTGGTCGACGACGCCAGTGCGCCTCGCGCCAATGGCAGCGCCTGAATCACGGGCCACGATGGATTCCATGCCGGTACCGACGAACGGAGCCTCGGCCTGTACCAGAGGCACCGCCTGACGCTGCATGTTCGAGCCCATAAGCGCGCGGTTGGCGTCATCGTTCTCCAGGAACGGGATCAAAGCTGCGGCAACAGAAACCAGCTGCTTCGGCGAAACGTCCATCAAATCGACGTTTTCGCGCGGCGCCATCATCACCTCGCCGGCATGGCGGCAAACGACAAACTCGTCGACGAATTGGCCCTTCTTATCGAGCTCGGCATTGGCCTGAGCCACATAGTGCCGGGCTTCCTCCATTGCCGAAAGATAGACGACGTCCATCGTCACCTTGCCGCTGACGATTTTTCGGTAAGGCGTCTCGATAAAGCCGTACTTGTTCACCCGAGCGAACGTCGCCAGCGAGTTGATCAGGCCGATATTCGGGCCCTCCGGCGTCTCAATCGGGCAGATGCGGCCGTAGTGCGTCGGGTGCACGTCACGAACCTCGAAGCCGGCGCGTTCGCGGGTAAGACCGCCCGGTCCGAGAGCCGACAACCGACGCTTGTGGGTGATTTCCGACAGCGGGTTGGTTTGGTCCATGAACTGCGACAACTGCGACGATCCGAAAAACTCACGCACCGCGGCCGCAGCCGGTTTGGCGTTGATCAGATCCTGCGGCATCACAGTATCGATCTCGATCGAACTCATCCGCTCCTTGATCGCGCGCTCCATGCGCAACAGACCGATGCGGTACTGGTTTTCCATCAGTTCGCCGACAGAGCGCACCCGGCGATTGCCGAGATTGTCGATATCATCAATGTCGCCTTTGCCATCGCGTAAATCGACCAGCGTCTTGACCACTGCGAGAATGTCATCCTTGCGCAATACGCGGACCGTATCTTCCGCATCCAGCTCAAGGCGCATGTTCATCTTCACACGGCCGACAGCAGACAGGTCATAGCGCTCGGCATCGAAAAACAGCGAATTGAACATCGCCTCAGCGGTTTCGATTGTCGGCGGTTCGCCGGGGCGCATGACGCGATAAATATCAAACAGCGCATCCTGCCGGCTTTCGTTCTTGTCGACAGCCAGCGTATTGCGAATATAGGCACCGACATTGACGTGATCGATGTCGAGGATTTCAACTTCGCTCATGCCGGTATCGATCAGTACCTGAAGCGTTTTTTCATCCAGCTCGTCGCCGGCCTCCAGATAGATCTCACCGGTTTCCATGTTGACGATGTCCTCGGCCAGATAGCTGCCATAAACATCTTCATCGGTCGCGCGAATCCATTTCAGACCCTTTTCACCAAGCTGTTTTGCCTGACGGGCGGTGATCTTCTTGCCGGCTTCAACGGCAACCTTGCCGGTATCGGCATTGACCAGATCGGTGACGGTTTTCATTCCCCGGAAACGATCGACCGAATACGGGATCTTCCAGCTTTCGCCGTCACGAACATAGGTGACGTTGTTGTAGAACGTCGTCAGGATCTCTTCGGTATCCATACCGAGTGCCATGAGCAGCGATGTTGCCGGAATTTTGCGCCGTCGGTCGATGCGCGCATGAACGACATCCTTGGCATCGAACTCGATGTCCAGCCAGGAGCCGCGATAGGGGATGACGCGCGCGGCAAACAGCAATTTGCCCGAAGAATGCGATTTTCCCTTGTCATGATCGAAAAAGACGCCCGGGGAACGGTGCATCTGGCTGACGATCACACGCTCGGTGCCGTTGACGATGAATGTTCCGTTTGAGGTCATCAACGGCATGTCGCCCATATAGACGTCCTGCTCCTTGATGTCCTTGATCGACTTGGCGCCGGTGTCCTCATCGATATCGAAGACGATAAGGCGGAGCGTCACTTTCAAGGGTGCCGAATAGGTCAGGTCGCGCTGACGGCATTCTTCAACGTCAAATTTCGGCGGCTCAAACTCATAGGAGACGAACTCCAGCATGGATGCGCCGGAAAAATCCGAAATCGGGAATACAGAGTTGAAAACGGCCTGCAAGCCTTCGTCGATGCGGCCGCCTTCCGGCTCTTCCACCATCAAAAACTGGTCATAGGATGCCTTTTGAACCTCAATCAGATTCGGCATTTCCGTGACTTCCGGGATTTTCCCGAAGAACTTCCGAATTCGTCTGCGGCCATTGAAGGTCTGGGACTGCGCCATCGTCGCTCCTTGTATCGCCTTTACCTGTTGCCGGTTTTTCCGGCCTCGCCTCGTACCGGTTCATCCGGCCCGACCTTCGGGCCTCAGAAACGGTAAAAACCCAACTCCGGAAAGCCTCATTTCGAGGCCCTCGGGAACGGGGTTGCTACTCAATAAACTCAGATACGCAGAGGGTGCGGCAACTCGCACCCTCCGCAATCACGCATAGTGACTACTTGAGCTCGACCTTGGCGCCAGCCTCTTCGAGCTTCTTCTGGATTTCCTCGGCTTCACCCTTGGAAACAGCTTCCTTGACAGCCTTCGGTGCAGCTTCAACCAGATCCTTGGCTTCCTTCAGTCCAAGGCCGGTAATGGCACGGACTTCCTTGATCACCTCGATCTTCTTGTCGCCGATAGCAGCGAGAACGACATCGAACTCGTCCTTCTCTTCAGCCGCAGCAGCTTCACCACCGCCAGCGCCGGCAACTGCAGCAACCGCAACCGGTGCAGCAGCTGAAACGCCCCATTTCTCTTCAAGCATTTTCGAAAGCTCTGCCGCCTCAAGGACAGTCAGGCTCGAAAGGTCGTCAACGATCTTTGCAAGATCAGCCATTTTACAATTCCTTCATCAGGTTCAAACGTGTGTGTTTCAGACAATTGAGGAACGGCTTCATGCCGCCTCGTCCTTCCGGGCATAAGCGTCAAATACGCGCGCAAGCTGACCTGCTGGCGCATTGACGACCTGGGCGATCCGGGTAGCCGGCGTGGAAATCATGCCGACAATCTTGGCTCTCAATTCGTCGATCGACGGCATGGTGGCGAGCGCCTTCACACCGTCAGCATCAAGCGTAGTCGGACCCATTGTGCCACCAAGAATGACCAGATTGTCATTCGTCTTGGCAAAATCGGCCGCGACTTTTGGAGCCGTAACCGGATCATCGGAGTAGGCGATCAGCGTCTGTCCTTGGAACAGCGCCGTCATCCCTTCCGATTCCGTGCCCTGAAGAGCGATTTTGGCCAGGCGGTTCTTCGCTACTTTGACGGTTCCGCCCGCGGCGCGCATTCTCGATCTCAGATCGTTCATTTGCGCAACGGACAGACCGGCATAGTGGGCCACGACAACCGAACCGGTGTTGTTGAACACCTCACTCAGTTGCGAGACGAATTCGCGTTTTTGCGCTCTATCCACTTGCCTCTCTCCAGTTGGCAGGCCGCGGCGTGCCGCAAACCTGCCGGTTGCCTTTTGCCGCTCGGGTACTCCAGACTTTGGATCACCCGTTCGACTGCGAGGATCCTGTCCCCTGTTGCCGATCCGCTCCAAAGGAACGGCTGACAAAAGGCCACACGGTTCGAACCTCAATTTTCTGGGCCTTCGCCCATCGAATTTCGGTCTCACCCGTCTCATGCAGGCTCATGTGATTTAAGGCGAGCCACCCACAATCTCGGACAGGATTTCCGGAAGTTTCCTTCCGGATTCCGGGCCCCAAAAGGTCCGGAATTCTTTTAATGGCCGGTAACTCCGGCCGATAACTTACGCCCCGGTCAGGCTTGTTACCTCAAGCTTCAACCCCGGGCCCATCGTCGTGCTGATCGCAACACGCTTCAGGTAGTTTCCTTTCGCGCCTGACGGTTTGGCTTTCATGACCGCATCCGTAAACGCGCGAACATTTTCCTCTAACGCCTTGGCGTCAAATGAAGCCTTGCCGACACCGGCATGTACAATCCCGGCTTTTTCAACACGGAACTCAACGGCGCCACCTTTGGAGGCCTGCACCGCCGCTGCGATGTCTGGTGTTACGGTTCCAACTTTCGGGTTCGGCATCATGCCACGCGGGCCGAGTACCTTACCCAGTCGACCGACCAACGGCATCATGTCCGGCGTGGCGATGCAGCGGTCAAAATCGATCTCGCCCTTCTGCACCTTCTCAACCAGGTCTTCCGCACCGACAATATCGGCCCCGGCTTCACGCGCTTCGTCGGCCTTGGCGTCCTTGGCGAAAACCGCGACCTTGACATTGCGGCCGGTTCCATTCGGAAGGTTGACAACACCACGCACCATCTGGTCGGCATGACGCGGATCAACACCAAGGTTCATTGCCACCTCGAATGTCTCGTCAAATTTCGCCGTGGCGCGATCCTTCAACAACGCAATTGCCTCGGGCAATTCGTAATATTTGTTGCGCTCGATGCCCTCTTGGGCTGCTTTGGTTCTTTTACCCATAATCTCAACCCGCCACTTCGATGCCCATGGACCTGGCCGAACCTTCTATGATCCGGGCAGCAGCCTCGAGATCGTTAGCGTTCAGGTCCTTCATCTTTGCTTCCGCGATTTTCATCACGTCGGCGCGTGAAATCGTACCGGCGACTTCCTTGCCGGGTTCATTCGCACCCGAATCGAGATTGGTTGCCTTCTTGATCAGGTAGGACGCCGGCGGCGTCTTCATTGTGAAGGAGAAGGATTTGTCCTGATAATAGGTGATGGTGCAGGGAATCGGCGCGCCCTTCTCCATCTCCTGACTGGCGGCGTTGAACGCCTTGCAGAACTCCATGATGTTGATGCCGCGCTGACCCAGAGCAGGACCGATCGGTGGCGACGGATTTGCCGCTCCTGCCGGTACCTGCAGCTTCAGCTGGCCTGCGATCTTTTTAGCCATGACTGCGTCTCATTACCTTGTCATCTGCCGGAATTCCGGCGGTTGCAGTTTGGTGGTCCGGGCTCTTGAGAACGACCGGCTCGACCGCTCACCCTCCCACCTGATATTTGTTTCCCACCGACAGGCGGAAAACATTCCGGTCAGCCCTTTTCGACCTGACCGAATTCAAGATCGACCGGCGTTGCACGCCCGAAGATCGAAACTTCCACCTTGAGGCGCGATCTTTCCTCGTCGACCTCCTGAACCGTACCGTTGAACGAAGCGAACGGCCCGTCGGAAACGCGCACGGCCTCACCGACTTCGAAGGTCACCGACGGCTTCGGCCGCTCCACCCCTTCCTGAACCTGGGTCAGAATCTGGTTCGCCTCTGCTTCGGTAATCGGAACCGGTTTGGAATCACCTAAGAACCCGGTCACCTTCGGTGTGTTCTTGATCAGGCTGAACACCGCGTCGGTCAGGTTGGCCTTCACCAACACATAGCCCGGAAAAAATTTCCGTTCAGCGTCAACTTTTCTGTTCCGGCGAACTTCGACCACTTTTTCGGTGGGAACCAGTATCTGCTCAATGAATTTCGACAACCCTTTGAGTTTGGCCTGTTCCTCAATAGAATCAGCGACCTTCTTTTCGAAGTTCGAATAGGCGTGGACGATGTACCACCGCGCTGTCATTTCAAAATATTCTCCGTAAACGCCGCTTTAGTGCCCCGACAGTGGCCTCAGCCGCCAAGATCGAGAATCAGACCGACACAAAACGCGATCACCTGATCTGCAGCGAAGAAAAATATCGCTGCCAAAAACGCCATCACGATAACCATGATGGTCGAAATCAACGTTTCGCGGCGCGTGGGCCACGTGACCTTCGCCGTTTCGGCCCTGACTTGCTGCAGAAACGTGAATGGATTGGTGCTTTTCGACGCCATCGCCAACCTGTTTGTGAATCATCGCGAATCGGGCAATTCCGTCGCGAATCAACTGTATTTGTGTGCGTATTCCACGCGCATACGGTGCGCAAAGCCTCGTCAGCCCCACGCACCGCGTGATCCGTTAGTGCTACATAAAACCGAAAACGCACTTGTGCAAGGGCTTGTTTCCGTTTCATGATCAAACACCGGCCCGAAACAATTCTCCCGTCCCGATCCGGCTATGTGGTTTTGCCATTACCGCTTTTACAGGCTGCTTGCAACACCGGTGAATCGAAAAAATGCCGGTTTGATTGCAGGTCGAGCCAGATAATTGGTAAAGTTGTATCGTGCGGTAGGAACGGAATCATTTACAAGCGTCCCTTTCATTCTGATAACGCCAGGGCCAGGACTCATTGATCTCGAGAAAAGCGAAAGAGCAAAACGGAAATGGATATGAATTGCGCCCGTAAATTGACACTGCTGGTCTGCATGGTTCTGGCGGCCCTCGCCCTGTCATTCGCAATACCGGTCTCCGTGGCGAACGCTCAGCTGACGCCTTCAGTGTCCGAGGTTGATCTCGGCACCGAATTGGAACCGTTCCTCGACAAGGCCAAGGAAAAGGGCCTCGGCGTCATCATCATCACTCCGCTTGAATCCGATAAAGAGGCCGACGCTCCCGTCACCAGCTGGCACGAAGACGGGCTGCAGCTGCGGCAGGAAATTCGCAATATCCTGCAACATGCGCCGGTAGCTCCGCAGGCGGTCATGACTGCGATCCGTGAAGCCAGCCCGGACGGCACCTACTGGTGGCTGGCTTGGGCGCTTGGCATAACCGCGCTTTGCATCTTGGCCATGAACGGGACGCGGATGCTGGTTGCACGGATCAATCAACATTTTCTGAAAACGATGCTGACCGAAGATCCGCAAAACCGGGCCGACAAGATTGGTTTTCTTTTGTTCCGCGCCGGCCTGATCTTCGGCAACATCGTCTTCAACTTCGGTGTCGCGATGATTGTCGCGATCATACTGGACTATGATCACCCGCCTAGCCGGGCCACCATCTTCATCCTTGTCGTCGCCTTCTCCTCCTATTGGATTTTCCGGGCAGCGATCCTGTTCAACATCATTGCCCACGATCTTCCAAAACACCGGATGATCAATCTCAATGACGAAGACGCCAAGATGGTCCAGTACAGCTGGCGAAACTCCATGGTCGCAGTGATCATCTTCTTTTCGATTACCGCCTGGTTCGATGCGCTCAACATTGACCGGGAAATCTACAAGTTGATGTTGCTGGTTTCGATGACTTTGACCGTGCTGACGTTCGGCTATCTGGCCTACCGTCATCGGGTACCGTTTGCGGGCGTGCTGCTCGGTGCTGGCGAACCGGCAACCAAACCCGCCTGGCGCAGGGCCTTTGCCGGTTCCTGGCACTGGATCACGTTTGTCTATCTGGCGGTCGCATGGGTCATCAGTGTGCATCGAACAGTCCTTGATCTTCCCAGTGCGACCATCCTCGTCGCGTCTCCTGTAATTGCGTTCCTGGCTGGCGTGGGAGTGTATGGCGTTGTTCTGCTGATCATCGACAAGGCCTATCAGGCGCGTCAGCGGCGTTTTGATGTCAAGGTGGCGCTCGCCCGTGAAAAGGAAAAAGTCCGCCGTGAGCTGGAACAGGTGGCGATCGAGGCAGCACTTCGCGACGCGCCCGAGGACGATGAAGAGCTGATCATCAACAAGGTGATGGCGGAAAAGAAGATGGAGGAGATGCCGGCCTTCAGGCCCGTATTCAAGCCGCTGCTGGAACAGGCGGCCGGCATTTTGATCACCATCGTTGCGGTAGGTTTCGTTCTGGGAACCTGGGACGTCAATATTGGCGAGCAGGGAAATCCGATCACCGCCTTCATTGATACGTTGATGATCGGATTTGTCGGCTGGTTCCTCTATCGCGCGGTTGCAGCCTACATCGACGATCAAATTGCCGAGGAAGGCGATGATGTACCCGATGGCGCTCCCGACGGCGAGATGGGCGGCCAGGGCGCAAGCCGCCTGACAACACTTCTGCCGCTCATTCGCAATGTCATGATCGCCGGAATTATCGTCCTGACCGCGATGGTCATCCTGTCGAATATGGGGGTCGACATTGCGCCGTTGTTTGCTGGCGCCGGTGTCATCGGCCTGGCGATCGGTTTTGGTGCGCAAACGCTGATCCGGGACATTTTCTCCGGCGGGTTCTTCCTGTTCGATGACGCATTCCGGCGAGGTGAGTATATCGAGCTGGACGGGATCGTCGGGACGGTGGAAAAGATTTCCCTGCGCTCCTTCCAGCTTCGCCATCACAATGGCCCGCTGCACACGGTGCCGTTTGGCGAGATCAAGCAGCTGACCAATTTCTCCCGCGACTGGGTGATGATGAAGCTGCCGCTCCGCCTGACCTACGATACCGATATCGAACGGGTCCGCAAACTGGTCAAGAAACTCGGTCAGCGCCTGCTGGAACATCCCGATGTCGGTCATTTGTTCCTGCAGCCGTTGAAATCGCAGGGGGTCTACAAGATGGAAGACTCCGCCATGATTGTCCGCGTCAAGTTCATGACCAAGCCGGGCGACCAGTTCGTGACGCGCAAAGTCGTCTATCAGCACATCCGCGAATTGTTTGAGCAGGAAGGCATCAAGTTCGCGCACAAGGAGGTCACGGTGCGGCTGGCTGACGAGCCGCAGCGTCCGCTGACGCCGAAAGAGGAAAAGGCGGTCGCGGCAGCGGCCCGTGCTTCTGTCGACGCGGATATGGACGATCTGGAGTCGGTTGCCAGTGATGACGGGCCGTAGCCAAACGGTTATGGGATGAAAGTTGGGAACCACCCCGCAGGAATTTCAATTTAGAAATATTCTTGCAAATATGCAAGAAATGGACTAGCTGGTTCGGGATGACCGGCTCCACACCCAATCCCAATCTCGGACGGCAGATAAAGGCGCTGCGCCAGGCGCGAGGCCTGTCCTTGGCTCGTTTGACCGAACAAACCCCGATGTCCGAAGCAACTCTTTCGCGGATCGAAAACGGATTGTCCGACATCACCGCAAACAATCTGTATGCACTGGCCAAAGCAATGGACGTCAGAGTTGAAAAGTTCTTCGCCGGACAATTCTCCGCCTCTCCAAGAGGGTTGCGCTCAGTCACCCGAAGCGGGCAAGGCGTTCCATTCCAATCAGGCGTATTTCAATCGCATTTGCTTTCTGCCGACCTTTCGTCGAAGCAGATGAACCCGTTCGTCAATGAGACATCCGCCCGGTCGATTGAAGAGGCCGGGGGGCTGAATGCCCATCCTGGCGAGGAATTCCTGCTGGTTATCGATGGCCAGCTTTGTCTCCACACAGAACATTATGAGCCGCTCAACCTCGATGTGGGCGACAGCGTCTATTTCGACGGAACCATGCCACATGCCTATACAAGCACTCGTGCAGCGCCGGCCAAGTTTCTGGTCGTGACGTCAGAAGCCGCAACAGTAAGGGAAAACCATCCGTGACCAATCAAATCGCCGAAGCCGAAATTCGCATCGGCACCCCGGATGTCCGGGAAGACCTCCCCTTTTTCACCAAAAAACTGGGTTTCAGGCTCGATCAGATATTTCCGGCCGATTATCCCCGGGTTGCCGTGCTGTCAGGTCACGGTGTCAGGTTGAGGATCGATGCCGACGCACCGGAAAATCCGGGTACATTGCGTATACTATGCAATGATCCGGCACAGTTTGCTGACGGCGATTTGGAGTTGACTGCGCCCAATGGAATGCGGGTCGAAATCGGCGACCGCAATCCGCCAATGGAAATGCCCGCAACTGAACATGCCTTCGTGGTTCGGCGGCTGCGCGACAATGCTCCTTGGGTCATCGGGCGTGCTGGCATGCACTATCGCGACCTCGTCCCCTCGCGCCTCGGTGGTTCCATCATCGCCAGTCACATTCGCATCCCTGATGGCGGCCCGGTTCCCGACATGGTGCACTACCACACCGTCGGGTTTCAGCTGATTTTCTGTTACCGCGGCTGGGTTGATGTCCTGTACGAGGATCAGGGCGACATGATGCGGCTTCATGCCGGAGATTGCGTCATTCAGCCGCCGGAAATCCGCCACCGTGTCTGCCACGCATCGCCGGATATCGAGGTCATAGAAATCGGCGTACCTGCCGAGCACATCACCACCATCGACCATGAATTGACCCTGCCCAACGGCATCGGCAACCCGGATCGCGAATGGCAGGGACAAAAATTCGTCCACCATGTGAAGGAAAACGCAAGTTGGTCTCCATGGCGCATTCCTGGCTTTATCCATCGCGACACAGGAATTGGTGACGGCACCAAAGGGGTCGCCAATGTTCAGGTCGCCAGTTTCAGTGAGGGTGAACCAGCAGCAACCAGCCACGATTGCGACATTCTGTTCACATTTGTGATGGACGGCACCATGACGCTGCACGGTGAAGACCAGAAACCCGCCGAACTGGAACCGGGTGATGCATTTGTCATTCCGCCCGGTATGAAAACGCGCTATGCCGATTGCTCCGACGATCTGGAACTGCTCGAAGTATCACTTCCGGGCGTTTTCAAGACAAACGTTCACGGCGAATAGAAAATTTGGATCAAGATCACCTTCTGGCAATTCTCAAAGGGCTTGGGGAAGCCGTGTTTGTACTAGACGGTGACCGCCGCATACTGCTTGCCAATCCCGCTGCCCAGAATCTGTTCGGTGAAGACCTGATCGGGCGGGATGTCGTACGTGCCGTACGACACCCTGAATGCCTGGCCGCCATCAACGAGGTACTGGCTGGCGCATCAAGCGCTAAGGGCGTGATTGCGATGGAAGCGCCATTGCAGGGCACTTATGAGTTCAGTGTTACCAAACTCGATCAGGCAGATACCGAAGGCTGGAATGTAGCCGTCAGTTTCAATGACATCACCCATATCCGCCATGCTGAGCAAATGCGCAGCGATTTCGTCGCCAACGTCAGTCACGAACTCCGATCACCGCTGACTGCACTATCTGGGTTCATCGAGACGATAAAAGGACCCGCAAAGGGCGACGAAGATGCAACGAAGCGTTTTCTGGATTTGATGGAAAACGAAGCTTGGCGAATGAACCGGCTGATTGGTGACCTTCTCTCGCTGTCGAGAGTCGAGGCCGACGAACGTGTGCGACCAGCCGATGAGGTGGATGTTGAAAGCGTGATCGCCCGCGTAATCGACACGCTTGAATTGCTGCTGGAAAAGGAAAACAAGACGGTCCGTTTGTTCAAGCAGGAACCTGTCAACTCGGTTCCGGGCGACAAAGATCAACTGACCCAGGTGTTTCACAATCTCATTGAAAACGCGATCAGATACAGCTCCCCGGAATCTAAAATCACCATCGACATTTCGGGGACAGACAGCACTGCCGGCATTAAGGGTCCTGCCCTGTCCATCAGCGTATCCGATCAGGGTGACGGCATCGATCCCATTCACATTCCGCGGTTGACCGAACGCTTTTACCGGGTCGACGCCGGCCGTTCGCGCGACAAGGGCGGAACCGGGCTTGGCCTGGCAATTGTCAAACACATTGTAAATCGCCACCGCGGGCGGCTTCAGATACGCAGCACGCCGGGTGAAGGCAGCGTTTTCTCGGTCCACCTGCCTATCGAGCCATAGAATCCCGGTCAGAGTTTAGTTTTTGACCGACATTCCCTGACTGTCACAAAACTGTTGTCGAACCGTCATAGAAGCGTGACCGGAAGCAGGTATCGCTGGCTTGTAACGCTGATTCCAGCAAACACAATCCAACTCCAGGGAGTTCACTCCGGCATGTCCACTAAACTTAACTACGCTGTTGCACTGTGCGCCGGTCTTTCTGCGATCGCGGTTGGAACCAATGCTGCTTTCGCACGCGACCAGATTACCATCGTTGGTTCCTCGACCGTGTTTCCTTTTGCCACGACCGTTGCCGAACGCTTCGGCAAAAACACCGACTTCAAGACACCTGTGGTCGAAAGCACCGGTTCAGGCGGCGGGCTGAAGCTGTTCTGTTCCGGTATTGGCGAAGGTTATCCCGATATCGCCAATGCATCGCGCCGCATCAAGAAATCCGAAGTTGAGATGTGCGCTTCAAACGGCATCGACGAGATTGTGGAAGTCAAGATTGGTTACGATGGTATCGTGTTGGCCAATTCGCGCAAATCCGATGCCTACGAGCTGTCACTGAAAGACGTGTTCCTGGCTCTGGCAAAGGATGTTCCGGATGGTAAAGGCAAGACCAAGCCAAATCCGTACGTGAACTGGAGCGACGTCAACGCCGACCTTCCGAGTGTCAAGATCGAAGTACTCAGCCCGCCGCCAACTTCCGGTACGCGGGACGCGTTTGTCGAACTCGCCATGGAGGGCGGATGCAATGAGTTTGACTGGGTCAAGGCTCTGAAAAAGTCTGACAAAAACGCCTACAAGGCACTTTGCCATTCGATTCGCGAAGACGGCGCCTTTGTTGAGGCCGGCGAAAACGACAATTTGATTGTCAAGAAACTCGATGCGAACCCCAATGCGCTTGGTATCTTCGGTTTCTCATTCCTCGATCAGAACTCCGATGTGGTTCAGGGATCTGTCGTTAACGAAGAAGCGCCTGAGTTTGAATTGATCGCCGATGGTTCGTACCCGGTTTCCCGTTCGCTTTATTTCTATGTGAAGAAAGCACACATCGGTGTGATCCCAGGTATCGAAGAGTTTTTGGCCGAGTACACGGGTGATGCCGCAACCGGTGAAGATGGCTACCTGGCCGAAAAGGGTCTTATCCCGTTGTCGGACGATGAAGCTGCCGAATGGAAATCTAAAGTCGACAATTTGACCAACCTGTCGATGTAATCAAGCAATGCAAGCCGGAGCGCAGAACATGAGTGCGACCAGCAGTATTTTGCGCTCCGGCAGGCGCCGCGATTTCGTTGAGCTGTCGGTCAGGGCACTCCTGATAACTTGCTCGCTGGCGGCAGTCCTTACGACTATCGGGATCGTATTCTCACTGCTTTTCGAAGCGATCAGGTTTTTCGAGAAAATCCCGATTACGGAATTCCTCTTCGGGCTGGAGTGGAGCCCCCAGACGGCAATCCGTGAAGATCAGGTTGGCGCCTCCGGCGCTTTCGGCGCCATTCCCCTGATCACCGGCACGCTGCTCATCAGCACCATTGCCATGGCGGTGGCTGCCCCACTCGGCCTGCTTTCGGCAATCTACCTGGCAGAATACGCCAACACCAAAATCCGCAACGTCGTCAAACCGCTGCTTGAGATGTTGGCCGGTATTCCAACGGTCGTGTACGGGTTTTTTGCCGCTCTGGTCATCGCGCCGTTTCTGCGCGATTCAGGCGCTGGTGTCGGATTTGAGATCGCATCGGAAAGCGCCCTGGCCGCCGGATTGGCCATGGGCATCATGATTGTGCCGCTGGTCTCTTCGCTTTCCGACGATGTCATCAATTCCGTGCCTCAGTCACTGCGCGACGCTTCCTACGGCCTCGGCGCGACGCAAGCCGAGACAATCAGAAAAGTGGTGCTGCCTGCAGCCATCCCCGGCATTTCAGGCAGCCTGCTATTGGCGACATCGCGCGCCATCGGCGAAACAATGATCGTCGTTATGGCCGCTGGTCTCGCAGCCAAGCTCACAATCAATCCGTTCGAGGCGGTCACAACCATCACGGTACAAATTGTGACGTTGCTTACCGGAGACCAGGAGTTCGACAGCGCCAAGACGCTTTCAGCATTCGCCCTCGGTCTGCTGCTGTTTGTTGCCACCCTCTGCCTCAACGTCGTCGCTCTGAAAATTGTTGAGCACCACAAGGAACAATATGACTGATATTGCTTCCAAATATGATCCGCGGCTGAAAAGCCGACACGCGTCCGAGAAGCGCTTCAAGGCCTATGGCATTTTAGCCATCCTCATCTCGCTGGGGTTCCTGGCGCTTATGGTCACCACGATCCTTATTCAGGGGATTCCGGCGTTCTCAAAAAACTACGTCGGCCTGACCATCGTGTTTGACGAGGAGGTCATTAATCCCGACGGGGACAGGGATCCGGCCAAACTGGGTTCTGCAAACTACACCAAACTGGCACGCTCTGCGCTGCGCAAATTGTTTCCCGATGTGAAGAAGCGCAAGGAACGGCGCAAGCTGAACGCAATTTTGAGCTCAGACGCCGGTTATGAATTGCGCAACATGGTTCTGGAGGATTTGTCTCTCATCGGGACGACAAAACAGGTGTGGTTGTCTGCTTCAGACGAAGCGGAATTGTATTTCAAAGGGCAGATTTCGACCGAGCTGCCTGAAGATCAACGCAAGCTGAATGACATCCAAATTGGTTGGCTGGATACGCTGACCGAAACCGGGGTGGTCGATACCCGCTTCAACACACCCTTCCTGACCAGCGGCGATTCGCGCGAACCCGAACTCGCGGGCATCATGGGCGCGGTACTGGGTTCATTTTTCACGCTGCTCGTCTGTTTCGTCTTGTCATTCCCGATCGGAACTCTTGCGGCGATATATCTCGAGGAATACGCACCAAAATCCCGCCTGAACCGTCTGATCGAGGTCAACATCAACAACCTGGCTGCCGTTCCGTCGATTGTGTTTGGTCTTCTTGGCCTCGCGATCCTTCTCAACACATTCGGACTGCCTCGATCAACACCACTCGTCGGCGGGATGGTGCTGGCTTTGATGACGCTGCCGACAATCATCATTGCCTCGCGCGCTTCGCTCAGAGCCGTCCCACCTTCGATCAGGGAAGCAGCACTTGGTATCGGCGCCAGCAAGACCCAGACAACATTTCATCACGTCGCTCCGCTGGCACTGCCCGGCATGTTAACAGGTGCAATCATCGGCATGGCGCAGGCCTTGGGCGAAACTGCGCCGCTTTTGATGATCGGCATGGTGGCGTTTATCGTTGATTTGCCTGGCGGTGTAACGGATGCAGCCACAGCGCTGCCGGTTCAGATATTTCTGTGGGCTGACAGTCCCGAACGCGGTTTCGCTGAAAAGACCTCTGCGGCAATTATTGTCTTGCTGATCTTTCTTGTAATCATGAATCTTGCGGCCATCTTGCTTCGCCGCAAGCTGGAAACTCGCTGGTAGGAGTGGACCGCATGGACATGCAGGCTGCGCGCGTTGATCTGAGCAAACCGGTTGAGATCATGCCTGAAGTTGACAAGATCACTTCCCGAGACGTTGATGTTTTCTACGGTGATAAGCAGGCTTTGAAGCAGGTCAACCTGGACATTCCGGCAAGGCAAGTCACAGCACTCATCGGCCCATCAGGTTGCGGCAAAAGCACCTATCTGCGCTGTCTCAACCGGATGAATGACGTCATTGACACCTGCCGGGTCACAGGATCCATAGAACTTGATGGTCAGGATATTTATGCCCCTGAGGTCGATGTCGTCACTCTCAGAGCCCATGTCGGGATGGTGTTTCAAAAACCCAATCCATTTCCCAAATCGATATTCGAAAATGTCGCTTACGGCCCCAAAATTCATGGACTTGCCAGCTCCAAATCCGAACTGGAGGGAATTGTCGAGTCGAGCCTGAAACGTGCCAGCTTGTGGGACGAGGTTGCGGATCGCCTTGACGAGCCGGGAACCGGCCTGTCAGGTGGACAGCAGCAAAGGCTCTGCATTGCCCGTGCAATCGCCGTTCGACCGGAAGTCATTTTGATGGACGAGCCGTGTTCGGCGCTGGACCCGATCGCCACAGCCAAGATTGAGGAATTGATCGATGAGCTGCGTGAAAACTTCACAATCCTGATCGTTACGCACTCAATGCAACAAGCAGCTCGCGTGTCACAAAAAACAGCATTCTTCCACCTCGGTGAACTGGTAGAGAACGGACCGACGAGCGATATATTCACCAAGCCGCAGGATGAGCGAACCGGCAATTATGTGACCGGGCGGATTGGCTGATCAGGAGAGCAAGACAATGGACAATAGCCACATTGTTTCTTCGTTTGATGAGGAACTGAGCAAAGCCGAAAGCCTGTTTCTTGAAATGGGCGGCCTGGTCGAAGCTCAGATCGCAGATGCAGCCGAAGCGCTGGCCAAGCGTGATACGGAGCTTGCGGAGAAAGTTCGTATCAGGGATCGCGAAGTCGATGCCCTGGAATACAAGATCGATGAACTGGCGGTTCAGGTGCTCGCGCTCCGCCAGCCGATGGCTGAAGACCTACGGGTAATGGTTTCCGCACTCAAGGTTTCTGCTAACCTCGAACGAATGGGCGACTACGCCAAGAACGTCGCCAAGCGCACCACGGTGCTCGCAAAATCACCCGTGGTGGGATCGTCAGCAGATACCATAAAACGTATGAGCCGGCTTGTCCGGGAAATGCTGTCGAGCGTGTTGGATGCCTATGTTGCCCGCGATCTACAGGCCGCTGACGATGTCAGGCGGCGGGATGAAGAAGTCGATCAGATCCACAACGCTCTGTTCCGTGAAATCCTCACTTACATGATGGAGGATCCAAAAAGCATCACTTCCTGCATGCATTTGCTGTTTATCGCCAAAAACATTGAACGTATCGGCGATCATGTGACCAGCATTGCTGAACAGGTGCATTATCTTGTATGCGGCGATCTCCCGGAGGATGAACGGCCCAAAGGTGATGTGACCAGCTACATCACAGAGGACGCAAACCCCGATGTTGCGAGAGCAAATTAACATGCCTGGTTCGATTGTTCCCACAATCCTGCTCGTCGAGGACGAAAAACCCCAATTGGAAATGCTGTCCTACAATCTCTCCAAGGAGGGATTTGATGTCACCGGCGTCGAAGACGGTGAAGAGGCACTGATCGTTGCCGACGAGATCGAGCCGGACCTGGTGATCCTTGACTGGATGTTGCCCAGCGTATCCGGCATTGAGATCTGCCGCCGGCTCAAATCCCGCGCCAACATGCAGCACACTCCGATAATCATGCTAACCGCGCGGGGCGACGAGCGCGATCGCGTTCGAGGCTTGAACACAGGCGCCGACGACTATGTGGTCAAGCCATATGCCATTAGCGAATTGATCGCGCGGGTTCGTGCTGCACTACGCCGTGCCCGACCGACCAGTGTCGGTCAGACCCTCTATTCGGGCGATATTATGGTCGATACAGAACAGCACAAGGTCGTTCGCTCGGGAAAATCCATTCATCTTGGTCCGACCGAATACCGGCTACTGTGCACCTTGATCGAGAAGCCGGGCCGCGTCTGGGGCCGCGATCAGTTGCTCGACATGGTCTGGGGCAGAGACAAGGAAGTCGACATCAGGACGGTCGACGTCCACGTTGGCCGATTGCGCAAGGCTCTTATGAAAGCCGGGAAAAATGATCCGATCCGCACGGTGCGCGGTGCCGGATACTCACTCGACGCTGAGAGATAGGCTCAACTCGCAATCCCTCTTGAGCCAGGCGCCGGAGGCGTTTCAGGCGGGCCGGCGAAGCACTGGGCGTGTTTCATCCATGCGTCAGCCCCCTCACCTTCCGTCGCGATATCCGTGTCGGTAGCATTTCTGGTCTGCGTGACAATCTGGCAAAATCCGACAGCACTGCCGGTTACTGATCCGCTGGACGAACCTTCTTCCCCAAACGTCCACTCCGCTCCTGAAGGCGCGGTCAGTTTCACAAACGGCATCGGATCAGGCGCCTGCATGCCACGCACTTTGAAACCCCAGGCATATGTATTGATTCCAAGCACAACAATATTCTTGATCCGGTCGTGCTCCACGCGTGTTTGCCCAAAAAGATCAAACACTTCCTGACCATGCGCCCAGGTTTCCATCTGCCGTGCGGTTGCTGATGAACGAACGGACATTTCCGGGCCCGCCCATTTGACCCGGTGTTTTGGATCCAAATCCGTCCATCGTTCACCCATATCGGTGTAATGCGCTCTCCATTCGTCGACCAATTCGCTGCCACGCGCAGTTATTTTCGCGTTTTCGAAGCCGCGAAGCGTTCCTGTTGCCAGGCTGTTGCCCAATTCGGCAAAGAGACCGGCAAATCCATCAGGGTCGTTCAGCGATTGGTCCGCTGCCTTGTTCCAGAAATGCAGGTGAACGAGAACGTCGTTGACAGTCCACTGCTTGAATTGTGTCTTGCGCTCGAAATCGGTTTCCTCGAGGTTGCGGACGATTTCATCAAGAACGTCCGACTCATCTTTGAAATCAACAGCTTGCTGCATCATCTTGATTCAATCTCCGAACGTTCCGTCTCTTCAGGTTCTATTTCCAATAGCAAATCGTCAGCAGCCACCTGATCACCGGCGGAAACATGCACCGCTTTGATGGTACCGGCTGTCGGCGCGCTTATCTGGTGCTGCATTTTCATCGCTTCCAGCGTTGCAAGCCGGTCACCGGTTTCAATATTCGCACCCTTTAAGGTAAACACGTCGATCACACGTCCATGCATCGGCGCCAATATTCGGCCGTCAGCGCCGGTTTGATCCGGTTCGGCATCTCCGGCGCGATGCACCGCCCATTCCCACGTGTTTTGCCCATTGGCAACAAATAACCTGTCGTCCAGTACGAGATAAGCAGCTTCAACCACAGCGCCATCAATCTTCAACCTGGCACGATTGTTCTCACCGTCGAGGTGTTCCACCTCGAATTCCTGTTCATTGGCTCTGACGCAATATTTGCCGCCGTCAGCACTGACAGACACGGAGAATGTTTCGGTCGCCGTGGATAATTGAAACTGCGCGCCCACAGGTGCCCGGCTGGACCAGTTGAGCAATGCTTTTGAAACCCTGCCGGACGCTGCATGAGCCTTGTCCCTGGCCCAGATGAAGCGCAGAACCGCCGCCGCCAGCGCATCGCTCAAATTCGGCACAGGCGCCGAATACCCGCCGGCAAACACCTCGTCGATAAATGCAGTCGTCGCCTGGCCTGCCGCAAAAACCGGCTCTTGCAAGACACTGATGAGAAAATCTCGATTGTTTGCAGGTCCAAACAGGGCGGTCCGCCCAAGCGCCTCCGCAAGCCGTTGTCGGGTGATATCCCGCGTTCCGCCGTGTGCGATGATCTTCGCCAGCATCGGGTCATAAAACGGCGAAACCTGCTGACCGGTTGCAATGCCGTCATCGACTCGGATGCCATGGCCATCGGATAGTGACCACAGTTCAATTGAGCCGGTCGATGGCAGAAAATTCTCGACTGGATCCTCCGCATAGAGACGAACTTCAATGGCATGCCCTGTCAGTTGAACCTCATCTTGCACTATTCCCAGCGCCTCGCCTTGCGCCACCCGCAACTGCATTTCCACCAGATCCAGCCCGGTGACCATTTCGGTCACCGGATGTTCAACCTGAAGCCGGGTATTCATTTCCAGGAAATAGAAGTTTTGGTCTTCGTCCAGCAGAAATTCCACCGTACCGGCGCCGACATAACCGACCGCCTTTGCGGCCTCCACCGCCGCGGCTCCGATTTTCGCGCGCAGAGTTTCATCAACAGCCGGGGACGGTGCTTCCTCAACGACCTTTTGATGCCGGCGCTGGACCGAGCAATCGCGCTCGCCCAGATGAAGGGTGTTGCCGTGGTGATCGGCAAATACCTGTATTTCGACGTGCCGGGGGCGAAGGATCGCTTTTTCCAGTATCAGCTCGCCCGAACCGAAAGCGTTTTCCGCCTCCGAGCGGGCCAGCGTCAGCGCTTCCGGTAGCGCGGCGGCGTCTTCGACGAACCGCATGCCACGGCCACCGCCGCCAGCGGCAGCCTTCACCATCACCGGATAGCCAATCTGCTCAGCCGCGCCGACAAACGCTTCTTCCGATTGATCATGATCCTCATAACCCGGTACACAGGGAACACCGGCAGATATCATCAGCCGCTTAGATTCCGCCTTGTTGCCCATCTGCTCGATGGCCTTTGCCGGCGGTCCGACAAAGATCAGACCCGCATTTTCACAAGATTCGGCAAATTTCGCGTTCTCTGACAAGAAGCCGTAGCCGGGATGGATGGCATCCGCACCGCTATTCTTGGCTGCATCCAATATCGCGTCGATGCTGAGATAACTTTCGCCAACAGGCGCCGGACCAATCAATCGTGCATCGTCGGCGATCCGCACATGAGGCGCATCTTCATCAGCCTCTGAATAGACCGCGACGGTGCGTATGCCCATGGATTTGGCAGTGCGAATGACCCGACAGGCAATCTCGCCACGATTGGCAACCAGCAATGTTTCGATCGCCCGGTTCACGATTTCGGCACCCATGCCGGTTTGCGTTTCTCGACGAATGAAGCAACACCTTCCCTGCCTTCGTCGGAATGGATGCGCTCAGCGAACACGCTCGCGGCAAGTTCAATTTCTTCTTCGCGTGACCGCCCGTTGAAATCGCTTATAAGGCGCTTTGTGTCGGCAACGGCGCCAGGTGCGCAGCGCATCACCTGAGTGCGTACTCCGTCGATCGCGGTTTCCATTCCCGCGGAACCGGAGACAGCCTCATCGGCAAGACCAAATTCAACGGCCTTGTTGCCGTCAAAGGAAACGCCGGTCAGCATCAATCTGCGTGCAAGTGGCAAGCCGAGCCGCCGCACAACAAATGGCGCAATCTGCGCCGGACTGAGACCGATCATGGTTTCGGTCAGCGAAAACTTTGCCGATCTCTCGACAAGCACGACATCGCCCACACAAACCAGCCCCAGCCCACCCGCGACGGCTGCGCCTTCCACCGCCATGACGGTCACCTGCGGCAGGTGGTCGATTGCGTCGAACAACTTCCCGCCCGAGCGGCTCATTGCCCTGGTCGCCTCGGCATCGCCTCCACCCTGGAACACGGAACTGAACGCCTTCAAATCACCGCCGGCACAAAATACACCACCGCGGCCTCGAAACGTCACGCCGCGGACGTCACGCCGGTTACCCATGGCTTCGCACACTGCCAGCAGATCGTGCGATCGCGCCTCACTCAGCGGATTGCGCCTTTCAGGTTCATTGAACCACACGGTCAGCCATTCGCCTTCAAGCTCCAGGTCGACCGCTGATGTTGCTGGTAATTCCGCCATCGGCCACCTCACATCCGTGCAACGCCAAAACTGTTGGGCCTGACGGTGCGGTTGCGGGCCTCCCAACAGGTTTCCAGCGCGAAAGCCAACACTTTGCGGGTATCACGCGGGTCGATGACACCGTGATCCAGCACACGGCCGGACGTGTAGAAAGCGCTCGATTGGCGGTCAAAATGATGCGTGATCATTTGTTCCTGCATCGCCAGTTGTTTTTCATCGACTTCCTGCCCTTTTCTCTTCGCCCCGGCAGCCATCACAATACTCATCGTCTTGGCCGCCTGCGCACCACCCATTACGCCGGTGGTCGCATTGGGCCAGGCAAACAGGAAGTCAGGCTCGTAGGCATATCCGCACATACCGTAATTTCCGGCGCCGTAGCTCGCGCCGATATAGAGCGTGATCTTGGGAACATGCGCGTTGGAAACTGCCTGGATCATCTTCGATCCGTGCTTGATCATGCCGGCGTGCTCGTATTCGATACCAACCATGTACCCGGTCGTATTGTTCAGAAATATCAGTGGTGATCCCGCCTGATCACACAATTGAATGAATTGCGCCGCCTTGGTCGCACCTGCCGGATCGATCGGGCCGTTGTTGCCAATGATCCCACAGGCCTGCCCGTGAATGTCCGCCTGCAGGCAGACGGTCGAAACGCCATATCGCGGTTTGAAATCGGTGAACCGCGATCCGTCCACGATGCGTGCTACAACCTCACGCACATCGTAGGGAACAGTATTGTTGATGGGCACCACTCCCGCCAATTCATCAGGTGAAAATACCGGCTCATCGAAAGATTTTGCTACAAAGGCAGGTAAATTACTGTTCCAGTCAATTCGCGAGATCGCCTCTCGCAACATCTCAATGCCGTGGGCATCATCGTCGGCAAGATACTCGACAAGGCCGGAGACGGACGCGTGCATTTCAGCGCCGCCGAGGTCGGCATCCTTGGAGATTTCACCGGTGGCAGCTTGCGTCAACGCAGCGCCGGCAAGTGCAGCCATGCCGTTTGTCTTCACGCCGACCACGTAGTCGCTCATGCCGGGCATATAGGCGCCGCCGGCAGTCGAAGGTCCGTGCAGAACCACCATGGTCGGAACACCAGCGGCGCTCAAACGGGCAAGATTGAAGAAAATCTTGCCACCCTTGGCCCACCCCTCGACCGCGTATTCGACGAGATTTGCCCCGGCGCTTTCCACCAAATGAACCAGCGGCAATTTCTGCCGCAAAGCCATCTCCTGCAGGCTAAGGCCTACCGGAAGGCTCATATGCGCCATCGCACCTGCCTTGATACCGCTATCGTCTACCCAGATCATGCATCTGGTTCCCGACACGAACCCGATGCCGGCGATGATCGATGCTCCGGGCACGCTTGTGTCGGGTTTCTTGTCCTCGACAAGATAATTGGCAAGCGTGTGCAACGCCTGGAATGGCATGCCCGGATCGAGCAATCGCGCCAGCCTTTCACGCGGCGTCAGCTGTCCGCGCTCTTCAAAACGGGGGCGCCGCTTTTCTGACAGCGCTTCGGCACGGGCCTCGATCTCGCGAAGCTGCGCAACCAGTTGCAACATCGCCTCGCGATTGGCCGCAAAGTCGGGAGAATTGGTTGAAACCCGCGATTTGAACTGACCCATCAGGCCGCCTCCGAAGGAAGACTGTCGGCCAGTTTTTGCGGTATCGGAATCGGATGGGCAAGCAGCATTTGTGCATAACCCTTTCCCTGCGCATCATTTCTGAGGCTGGCAATACCACCACCGCCCAGTACATCGTGCAACAGGATGTTCATTGAATGGCTTCCAGGCAGATAATATCGCGCAACCTTTCCGTTCAGATAGTCTGCAAAGCGTGTCGCAATCGTCATTTCATCCAATGCCGACCAGATCCAGGGCATGTATTCCGGTTTGCGCGCCATTACCCCGATATTTGCGTTGTTGCCTTTGTCACCCGACCGCGCCCAAGCCAGGCGAATGAGTGGCACATGTATCGCTCGACCCGGCAAACCCGCCTGGTCCGGCGCTGCGGGCATCGGCTCCCCGCCGATCGTATTCTGTATATCCGGTTGCAAGTCGAACTCCTGAGGACCCTCACCCAAATCGACGGCGACCTGGACTTCAGGCTTCGGGACCGCAAAAGAAAACATGCGCACAACTGGGGATGGTTTGGCTCTTCCGCCTCCGGTGAACGCAGACATGCCAGCCGGGGTGGCAAGACCCAACCCGGTCATTTCCCTCAAAAACAATCCGACGGCTCGGGCATCGCGATGCCGGACCGCGGCTTTCAGCATCACTTCCTCATATCCATCCACATTCCCGGCAGTACCGCCGCTGATCTCGATGCTGGTCTCATCATAGTCCGGCGCATTCATGGACCGCAGGATTCCCCTTGCCCTCTCAATGGATGCTTCACCGTAGGTTTGGGCCTTCGCGCGCGCCTCAAAACCGTTGAACGCCAGCAGCTGTCCGGCGCGAAAACCATCTGCAAATGTCGCGCTGACCTTGTAGGTTTCAGGAGGCCGATTTCCCCTCGCACTGCTGACGACCACCTGATTTTCACCGCTTTCCTCAATCGTGACATCGGAGAAATCGCATACAACGTCCGGCAACAGATAGGCTTGCGGGTCGCCGATCTCATAAAGCATCTGCTCTCCAACCGAACCGCGAGAGACAATTCCGGTGCTTCCCTCAGGCTTACTGACCGTAAAGCAACCGTCTTCTTCTACCTCGACAATCGGATAGCCGATCTGCGCCAGGTCGCCGGCATCGCGCCAATCGGTAAAATTACCGCCGGTAGCTTGTGGTCCACATTCGATGATGTGTCCCGCCAGCGAACCGGCCGCCAGCAAATCGAACTGATCGGCCTCCCAACCAAATGCATGAATGCAGGCGCCCAGCGTCACCGCACTGTCCACGCAGCGACCGGTAATGACAATATCTGCACCCTTCCTCAGCGCCGCTGCGATGGGAAACGCGCCGAGATAGGCATTGATCGACGCGATCTTGCCGGGATCGGGAAAACGCTCGCCGGAAAACATATCGGTTATGCCCTGAGAGGCGAAATGGCCCGCTTGCTCGATGAGATTATCGCCAGTGATCACGGCGACGTTCAAATCGACACCGGCTTTTGCGATCAGGTCTCTTACAGCCTGACCGCAGGCCTGCGGATTTGTGCCCCCTGCGTTGGAAATGATCCGTACCTGTTTTTCGGCAATTTCCTTGATGTTGGGAGCCATGGCCGATGTGACAAAGTCGGTGGCGTAGCCGGATTGCGGATCTTTCGCCCGCGCCCGCGCCATGATCGACATTGTGATCTCGGCCAGGTAGTCATAAACGATAAAGTCGAGGTTTCCTGCCCCCAGGAGCTGTTTGGTCGCGTAGGATGCGTCACCCCAATAACCGCTCGCCCCGCCGATTCTGACCGTATTCTGCGTCATTTAGTTTCCCTGATCCGGCTGGGCACCGGACCATAGCGGAGCACCATCGGTCAAGGCGTTAGAGGCAGCTTTCCAGCAATGGCATGGTATTTTCCCTGGTCATCTTGACCGGATTACCGCCGGCGCTCGGATCTTCCAACGCCATCTCGACAATCCGGCCCAGATCATTGGTCTTCATGCCCATCGCCGTCAGGTTTTCAGGAATATTGAGGTCGGAGCAAAGCTGGCCGACATATTCGTAAAAACCGTCGAAGCCGCCTTCGATACCAAGATAGGCAGCAGCACGGTCGATACGGGCCTCGATTGCCGGACGATTGAACTTTAATACCGGCCGCATCACCACCGCATTCGTGGTGCCGTGATGTGTGTGAAATATCGCACCGACTGGATGCGACAGTGCGTGGATCGCTCCAAGCCCCTTTTGGAACGCTGTCGCCCCCATCGCGGCGGCACTCATCATTTCCGCCCTGGCGTTCAGGTCGCTGCCGTCTTTGTAGGCTGTCAGAAGATTGTCCTTGACGATCCTCAAACCCTCAAGCGCGATGCCCTGCGACATCGGATGATAGAAGGGCGACGAATAGGACTCCAGACAATGGGCAAACGCGTCCATTCCGGTTCCAGCCGTGATCGGCTTGGGCATGCCTACCGTCAGTTCCGGATCACAGATCACAACAGCGGGAAGAACTTTCGGGTGGAAGATGATCTTCTTCACTTCAGTCTCTGAGTTTGTCAGGACACCGGCGCGCCCAACCTCAGAGCCGGTTCCCGCAGTTGTCGGCACGGCAACGATCGGTTTGATTGTCGAAGCATCCGCGCGGGTCCACCAGTCGCCGATATCCTCCAGGTCCCAAACCGGAATTGTCTGGTCCACCATTAATGCGACAAGCTTTCCAAGATCGAGCCCGGAACCGCCACCGAATGCGATCACCCCGTCATGGCCGCCATTCTTGAACGCCTTGATACCGGCAGCTAGGTTTTTCTCATTCGGATTGGGATCGACTTCCGAAAACATCGCCCGACCAAGCCCGGCTGCGTCCATCAGCTCCAGCGTCGTCTGTGTTACCGGTAGGTTGGCGAGGCCGCGGTCGGTCACAAGCAGCGGCCTTTTAATACCCGCCGCGCCGCAAGCCTCGCCAATTTCCTTGATCCGGCCAGCGCCGAACCGAACCGCAGTGGGATAGCTCCAATTACCAACCAGTTTCATCGGCGTTAGCCCTTCTTCAGGTGATAGGATTTCGGTCTGGTGACGCTGTCGTAGCCCAGCTTGGACAGCGAAACGCCTCGCCCGGTGTCCTTGCAGCCAGTCCAGCAATGCGCCGGATCCAGATAGTCGCAGCGGTTCATGAAGACTGTACGTGCGGCAAGATCCTGATGGTCCACCGGAGATGTCAGGGTCAGCTTGGTCATCACCAACTCCAATCTGGCATTATGGCTGAATGCCGTCAGGCGCGTTCAAAGCCACGTGCAACTTCCCAATCACTAACGACGCGATCTTGCTCTTCAAATTCCCATTCGGCAGCGCGGCAGTAATGATCAACAACCGCATCGCCAAAGGCAGATCGCAGCATTTTCGAGCCGCGGAGATTTTCCTCGGCGATCCTGAGGTTGGGTGGGAACCTCTCCACATCTTCTGCCTGATAGGCATCTCCGGTGAATTCAGGCTCCAATTCCAGTTTCTCTTCTATTCCTGCCAAACCGGCCGCAATCTGTGCCGCCAACGCCAGATGAGGATTGAGATCGGATCCACCGAACCGGCATTCAATGCGGACAGACTTTGTTCCCTCGCCGCACACCCTGTAACCGGCGGTCCGGTTGTCCCCTGACCAGACCACATTGGTAGGAGCAAATGTGCCCTTGGCGAAGCGTTTGTACGAATTGACATATGGCGCAATGAAGTACGCCATTTCGCCTGAATAGCGAAGGAGACCGGCGAGATAGTGCCGCATCGTTTGCGACATGCCGTAGTGACCTTCCGGATCGTGGAAAACCGGCTCGCCATCCCGGTTCCAGAGTGACTGATGGAGATGGCTTGAGTTGCCGGCGACTTCATGGCTCCACTTGGCAAGGAACGTCAGCGCCCGTCCCTTTTGCCACGCAATTTCCTTTGCGGCATTCTTGGTGATCGCGTGATTGTCTGCCGCATCGAGCACATCCGAATAGCGAACATTGATTTCTTCTTGCCCGACATCCGCTTCGCCTTTTGTGCCCTCAATCGGCACACCGGCTCCGTGCAAGCCATTCCGGATTGCTTGCATGATGTGTTCTTCCTTGGTCGTCTGGAAGATATGATAGTCCTGATTGTACGGGCTCAGCGGCGTCAGTTCGCGGTAGCCTTCGGCGTGCAGCTCCTCAAACGATCTGGCAAACAGATGACACTCCAGTTCGGTCGCAGCCATTGCAGTCCAGCCGTGTTCCCCAAGCCTGGCGATTTGCCTTTTCAGCATGGTTCGCGGCGAATGCGGGACTTCTCCGTGACCGTGATGGTCAAAAACATCGCAAATAACCATTGCGGTTTTGTCGAGCCAAGGAACCAGCCGGAGCGTGTCGATATCAGGTTTCACAACAAAGTCGCCATAACCCTCGGACCAACCTGACGACGCATAACCATCGATTGTCGACATCTCCAAATCTGTAGCCAGCAGGTAATTGCAGCTGTGTCCTTCATCAACGGCTGAGTTCAAAAAGAAGCCTGCGTGCAACCGCTTGCCCATCAGCCGTCCCTGCATGTCGATTTGGCACGGAATAACGGTGTCGATATCGCCGGCCTCGACCAACTTGTTCAGCGTATCCAAAGACAAATTGCCTGGCATGTATTATCCCCTCAATCTACCGCGAAAGGCACAGCCTACGCTGAGAAAGCGTATAGTAGCCACATCGGCCCGAATTCAGAAGAAAAATTTTCAGATATCAACGGTTCTGAAAACTTCTTTACAAAATTAACAAATAGGTTGCACTTCCAAGGTCCATTATCGGTTTATTTTCAGATTCTTACAAAGGTTTTTTGTCACACAAAAAGGTCGACTTTTTCAAATTTCGTTACGTCGACAATTCCCTGATCCGAAATCCTGAGGTCGGGAATAACAACCAACGCCAGCAAAGAGTGCTGCATATAGGCGTTGTTCAACGTGCACCCGCACTCGGCCATTGCCTGAACCATGCGTTCGGCCTTTTGAGCAACGACATCAGAACGTTCATCTGACATAAGCCCCGCAATCGGCAACTCGACCAGTGCAAGCTCTCTGCCTTCCGAGATAACAATAATACCCCCGCCGACCTCTCCCAGACGATTGGCGGCAATCGCCATATCCTCCTTGTTGGTGCCGACGACAATCATGTGGTGGCAATCGTGTGCCACAGTTGACGCGACCGCACATGGTTTGTTGTAGCCAAAACCCGAGACGAACCCGTTGACCACCGTTCCGGTCGCCCGGTGCCGCTCAACAAGCGCTATCTGGCAGATATCGTTTTTGCCATCCATGCCGACGAGCCCGTCTTCAACCGGCAAATCGGCTTCAAGGGCCCTGGTCGGCGCCTGGTTCTCGATTACGCCAATCACCCGGGTGCGCACCGAATTTGCTCCCTCTGGCGCCTTGATATCGAAATCCGTCGTTGCCAGCTGCTTGCCGAGATGAACGGTCCCTTTGGCGCTCGCGGGGTATTCGAATTCCGGCAGTTCTATTGAAATCTCCCCGTTTTCGGCAATCACATTGCCACCCGCCATCACCAACTCAATCGGCAGGCTCGGTAGATCGGATGTAATAACGAGATCAGCGCGCCTGCCCGGTGCAATCGAGCCAATGTCGCGCTCCATGCCAAAATGCTGCGCGGTATTCAGCGTTGCCATCTGGATCGCCGTGATCGGCTTCAACCCCTGGGCAATGGCATGCCGCACCACTCGGTTCATGTGGCCGTCATTGACCAAGGTTCCCGAATGGCTGTCATCGGTGCAAAGAATGAAATTACGTGGATCAACGCCCAGCTCGGTTACGGCCTTGACCTGTTCGGCCACATCATACCAGGCAGATCCGAGGCGCAGCATCGCCCGCATGCCCTGGCGAACCCGGGCAATGGCGTCTTCCGCCCGTGTGCCTTCATGGTCATCGGCCGGGCCACCGGCTGCGTAGGCATGAAAGGGCGGGCCAAGGTCTGGCGAAGCGTAGTGCCCTCCGACGGTTTTGTTGACCGCCTGTGTTGCAGCGATCTCACCCATCATCTTGGCGTCATTGGCCGCAACACCGGGAAAGTTCATCATTTCGCCGAGACCGATAATGTTCGGCCAGTTCATCGCTTCGGCCACGTCTTCCACGCCAAGTTCAGCGCCCGCAATCTCGAGGCCGGGCGCAGAAGGCACACACGAGGGCATCTGAACAAGTATGTTGATCGGAAGCCCCATTGCTTCGTCATGCATCAGCCGCACGCCGGCCATGCCCAGAACGTTGGCAATTTCGTGAGGGTCAATGAACATCGACGTCGTTCCCTGCGGGATACCGGCGCGGGCAAACTCCGTCACCGTCACCATGCCGCTCTCGACATGCATGTGCCCATCGCAAAGGCCCGGCACCAGATAGCGCCCGTCCGCTTCTATGGTATTGGTGTTGTCACCGATGGTGTGACCGGCATCCGGACCCACATAGGCAAAACGCCCGGCCGAAATTGCGATATCGGTGTGGGGAATGATCTCGCCGGAATAAACATTGACCCACTTGCCGCCGCGGATGACCGTGTCAGCCGATGTCCTTCCCATTGCGACATCGACAAGCCGCGGTGCTGTTTCATTCCAGGGTTTCACGGTCGGCATGCGATCAGTTCCTTGATTTTGTGACGATCGCCCTGTTGCTACTAACCGGCATCGCGTTTGGCAATCCAGTCATGGTCTGGATGGTTTTTGAACCGCCATTTTCGCAATGGTCCCGCCATGACGTTGAGGTAGTACATGTCGTAGCCATAGGGTGCCCCGCAGGGGTGATGTCCCTTGGGAACCAGCACGACATCACCGTCAGCAACGGCCATGGTCTCATCAAGTGAGCCGTCTTCGGTGAACACACGCTGAAACCCAAATCCCTGCGCAGGGTCGAGCCGGTGATAATAAGTCTCTTCCAGATACGTCATGTCGGGAAAATCATCCTCATCATGGCGGTGCGGTGGATAGGATGACCAATTACCTTGCGGGGTGAAAACTTCTGTCACGAGCAGACTGTCGGCAACATCCTTGTCTTCCATCGCTATGGGATGAATATATCGGGTGTTCGCGCCCTTGCCGCGAACTTCATCCCCGATGTCATCCGGCCCGATCAGCCTGGCATCGTGCCCGCTCTTTCCTGGCGCAGTACATACGGCAAGCGTACAATCCGTCGCCGCCTTGGCCGTCCATTCGCTGTCATTAGGCACATAGACACACCAGGGCTTCTTGCGCTCGAAAACATTCATTCGGTCGCCGATGGTGCCAAAATCGTCACCGCCTGCAGAGACCGTCGCCTTTCCCTCTACCAGGACGAGGATGGCTTCGCGGTCGCCTGTTGCTTCCGACACAGTCTCGCCTGGTTTCAGCTTGTAAAGCCCAAAGCCGACATAACCCCAACCCGCAGACTCTGGCGTAATATCGTGGACTTTGCCTGAGTTCCCGCAAGGTTTTACCAATAGATCTGCCAACTTGGCCTCCGTTTAAATTCATTGAGCTGCCGTCTTTGCGCGCCAGCGATATTCGCGACAAACTACAAATTCACGACCGTCCGTAACAGGCCAAAAATGGCCAAAGCGATGAGAAGCAACAAGCAAAATCGTTTGTAGTACCGCTCCATTGAGGGACGAAAGATCAGCTTACCAACAAAAACGCCCGCCAAAACAAGGGGGACAGTGAAAACCGCCCTCGCAGCGATGGTGCTGGTCATCAGCCCGTAGAATATTAGGTAGAAGAAGGACGCCGAACTTGAAACAAAAAGAAAGATGACGAGCGAAGCCCGGATCACTCGCGCAGGCATGTCCTGAGACAACACATAAAGCGTTACCACCAGGCCGCCAACGGAGGCCAGGCCGGTCACGATCCCGGCGGTCAGTCCGCTAAGATACAGTCCGGGCCTTGTGGCGAGAAAACCCCACCGCATCTTGCCGAGCAGCAGAATTGCAAGCGCGCAAATTACGGTCAGCGCAATCATTTTCGAGATCGACACAGGTACGGTTGTCGTCAGCGCCAGACCGATTGGTGTGCCGACAATCGATCCCGAAACCAGCCCAATGACAATGTTTTTGTCGGCCTCACTGGCTCCGCCACGAACCATCAAAACGCTCGCAGCCATCTCGAGAAACCAGCACAATGCTATCAATTCGACAGGCGGGATCATCACCGCTAACGAAGCCATGACCAGCGCCGAAAGCGCAAATCCCGAGAACCCGCGCACGATTGCCGCCAGAAATACAACGACGCCGACCGTCGTGATTTCGGCCGGCGTCAGATCTGCATAGGTTTGGAGCTGTTCAAGCAACCCTTTTACAAGGACGCCTGCGGCTGCATGTCTGCCGGATCGATGCCGGCGACCGCTACCGGCGCCTTCATCGCGTCGCGGCGGAAAGGCTCACCCAACTCCTGGTTGATCATCGCCTCAATGAAGGTGGTGACACCGTTTTTCATCTGGTCTTCTACCGCCTTGTCGAGCGCTGCCGTCAATTCATCCATTGTGTGCGCAACAACTCCCTTCAGCCCACAGGCATCCGCAATCTTGGCGTAAGACACGTCTTCGTCCAACTCGGTTCCAACAAAATTGTCACTGTACCAAAGGGTCGTGTTGCGCTTTTCCGCACCCCACTGATAGTTGCGGAATATCACCATCGTGATCGGCGGCCATTCTCCACGGCCAATGGCAGTCATCTCATTCATCGATATGCCGAATGCGCCATCTCCGGCGAATCCGACAACCGGTACATCCCTGTGGCCGATTTTCGCGCCGGTGATGGCGGGGAACCCATAGCCGCAGGGCCCAAACAATCCGGGTGCCAGATATTTGCGACCCTGCTCGAAGGTCGGATAGGCATTTCCGATGGCGCAGTTGTTGCCAATGTCCGATGAGATGATGGCTTCTTTCGGCAGCGCTTTTTGGATTGCCCGCCAAGCCATGCGGGGGCTCATCCATTTGGGTTTTGCGGCGCGGGCACGCTCGTTCCAGGTTGTGCCCGGGTCATCATCTTCGTGGTCCATCGAGGAAAGCTGCTGCAACCATGCCGACTTGGTCTTATGGATCAGCGCTTCGCGATCACTTCGCCCACCATCGCCTGCCGATCCCGAGAGATTGGCAAGGATGGCCTCGGCGGCCGCCTTGGCGTCGCCCTGAATGCCGACAGCCACCTTTTTTGTCAGGCCGATCCGGTCAGCATTCATATCCACCTGGATCAGCTTCGCGTCCTTCGGCCAATAATCGATCCCGTAACCTGGAAGCGTTGAGAACGGGTTCAGTCTCGTGCCAAGCGCCAGCACAACATCCGCCTTGGAGATCAGTTCCATCGCCGCCTTCGAACCGTTATATCCAAGCGGGCCCGCAAACAGCTTGTGGGATCCGGGAAACGCGTCGTTGTGCTGGTAATTGCAGCAAACAGGCGCCGAAAGCCGCTCGGCCAATGCAGCTGAAGCCTCGATTGCACCGGAAAGCACGACGCCGGCACCGTTGAGGATGACCGGAAATTCCGCCTCCGACAGCAGCTTTGCTGCAGCCTCTATGCCGCTTGCTCCACCCGGCGAACGCTCTATGGCAACCCGTTGCGGCAATTCGATATCCACGACCTGCGTCCAGAAATCGCGAGGCACATTGATCTGTGCCGGCGCAGATCCACGCCAGGCTTTTTCGATCACGCGATTGAGTACTTCTGCAATTCGAACCGGATCGCGCACCTCTTCCTGATAGCAAACCATGTCTGCAAAGAGACGCATCTGTTCGATTTCCTGAAACCCGCCCTGTCCGATTGTCTTGTTGGCCGCCTGTGGCGTGACCAGCAATAGCGGCGTGTGATTCCAGTAGGCTGTCTTTACCGGCGTGACAAAATTGGTGATGCCGGGTCCATTCTGGGCCACCATCATCGACATCTTGCCTGTGGTGCGTGTGTAGCCGTCTGCCATCATGCCGGCGTTGCATTCGTGCGCGCAGTCCCAAAATCTGATTCCTGCCTTCGGAAACAGGTCCGAGATGGGCATCATGGCCGAGCCGATAATGCCAAACGCGTGTTCGATGCCGTGCATCTGCAGCACTTTGACGAAGGCTTCTTCAGTGGTCATTTTCATCGTGGTCTTCCCTGTCTCTGCAACCGGCTGAGCACCGGTATAATTCACCATGTCTCGCATCGTCTGTACTGCCGGTCGTCCGGCCGCTCTAGGGCCTATTGGACCTACCATGTTGGTCCATGGTTGTTAGCCCAGTCACATCACACATTCACGCTGCGTCTTCCAGTATCATTTCCGAGACTTTTTCACCGATCATGATAGCTGGCGCGTTCGTGTTACCGGAAACGATCTCTGGCATGACGGAACAGTCGGCGACACGCAAACCACCAATTCCGTGGGTGCGCAGTCGTTCGTCCACGACCGCGTCCTTCCCCTGCCCCATCTTGCAGGTACCTGCCGGGTGATAAATTGTGGTTGAGTAGTTGCGTGCCCAATCCAGCAAGTCTGCGTCAGTTCCTACTTTTTCATCAGGGCGGAAAAACTCCGAAATTTTTCCCGAAAGCGGCTCGGTACGGGCAATCTCCAGGGCGATCTTCACACCATCCACAATTGTACGGCGATCCGTTTCAGTCGCCAGGTAGTTGGGAATAATTTTTGGATATGTGAACGGATCGGGCCCATCCAACCTGATTTCACCTCGGCTCTCAGGGCGCAGTTGGCACACCGAAGCGGTAAACGCTGAAAACGGGTGCACACCTTCGCCGGGGCTGTCAGCTGACCACGGCTGAATGTGAAACTGAATGTCGGGAGTTTCCATTTCCGGCCGGGTTTTCAAAAATCCAGTCGCCAGGCTGGCTGCCATCGTCATAGGGCCAGATCGAAACAACAAATATTTCATTCCAATCCGGAACTGGTTGTACAGACTCCTGACTTCATCATTGAGTGTCGGATCATTGCACTTGAAAACCAGCCTCGCCTGAAGATGGTCTTGAAGATTTTTGCCAACTCCCGGCAAGTCGGCCACAACATCGATCCCATTGTCCTTAAGCTGTCTGGCCTCGCCAATACCCGAGTGCATCAGGATTAGCGGAGACCCGATCGCACCAGCGCAGACAACGACTTCACGCCTTGCCTTGACCGACCGCTCTTTACCATCGCGTCCATAGTACACCACGCCAACGCAGTGCCTTCCTTCAATCATCAATTCCTTGGTCTGAGCCCGGGTGATGATCGTAAGATTTTCACGGGACTTTGCCGGGTTGAGAAACGCAACCGCTGTGCTGCAACGCCTGCCATTCTTGGACGTCAGCTGAAAGTAACCCACGCCTTCCTGGTCCGCGCCATTATAGTCGGGATTGAACTTGTATCCGGCATTTTGCGCCGCTGCGACCCAAGCATCGCAGATTGGCCGGGACAGACGCATATTCGAAACGGACAATGGCCCGCCTGCACCATGGTAGGCATCTGATCCACGCTCTTGATCCTCAGATTTCTTGAACAGCGGCAGAACATCATCCCAACCCCAACCTGTGTTTCCCATTTGCCGCCAACGGTCGTAATCCGCAGGTTGGCCACGCACATATAAAAGCCCGTTAAGGGAACTTGATCCGCCCAGAACCTTGCCGCGCGGCCAATCAAGGCGGCGGCCATTCAATCCGGGGTCAGGCTCGGTCTTGTAGCACCAATCCACTTTCGGATTGTGCATCGTCTTGAAATAGCCAACGGGAATGTGAATCCAGGGGTTCGTGTCAGCTCCGCCTGCCTCAAGAAGTACGACGTTGTTTTTCGGGTCGGCGCTTAGCCTGTTCGCCACGACACAACCGCTCGATCCAGCGCCGATTACGACATAGTCGGCTTCCATTTCCTTCACGCCCGGTACTCCGCTGAGACTTGTGACCTCTATCAGTAGTGGGAATTTATTGAGACTTCAAGTCTCATTTTTTAACAATTATCAGAGTGTTTTTCACGGTCAGGGACTCCGATGCGCCGCCTGCAATTTCATACACTTCCAATTCTTCAAAAAATGCGATTTGAAAATTAAGCAAAAGCAACACCTTAAGTCGCTTTTTTAGCAAAACTAAAAAAACGCATTGACATTGGCGCGAACTGGCGGCACCATTTTACAAATACTAAAAATGGGAGGATGGGTTGGCAAAACAGTCAGCCGTGACATCCACATCAAGGGACGAGAATTTTGCGCTGGTCGATCGGCTTAGAGCCCGGCGCAAGGAACTCGGCCTGACCATGCAGCAGGTCGCCGACCAGGCCGGTCTCTCGGTTGGGTTCATCTCCCAGATCGAACGCGGCATCACCGCACCATCCTTGTCGTCGCTGGTATCGGTTTCCAGAGTGCTCGGGCTCCATGTCAGCGACTTCCTTGCCAGGCCAAAGGGCGACAAGCCGCAGACCCGGCACGACAAGAGGCCGCTCTTTTCGATCAACGAGAATTCGCTCACCTATGAACGTCTGTCTTCGACGTTTCCTGGCAGCACCATCAATATGCTGATCATCCACGAACCGCCGGGTCACCGGTCCGAACTGACCCGGCACGATGGCGAGGAATTGTTCTACATTCTGGAAGGCGAGCTGACGGTTGAAGTGGACGGAAAACGGACACTTCTTCAAGCTGGCGATACGCTTCATTTCGACTCACAGCGGCCCCATTCGTCTTGGAACCACACCGGCGAGCAGACAACCATTCTGCACACCTGCACAATGGATGTATTTGGCGACCGGGTTGATGCCGAAGGCAATCACATTGGCAATTCCGAAATGACCAAGAGCCTGACTCATGCGCGACACAAAGTACCTGAAAATTAGTTTCCTGAAACAGATAGGGAGGAAAACCATGACCAAAACAAACAAATTACTCGCCGCTTTGGCTATGGCGACAACAGCGCTTACGGCGGTCGCACCGCAAGCTGTGGCTGGTGGCGTATTGCGTCTCGACGAAGTTGCAGTCGGCGAACTCGACCCAGGCAAGGCGTCGGACTACGCAGACTCCATATTGATGTTCAATGTATACGACACGCTGGTGCTTCCGGTGCAAGGCGGTCCTGGTCACGCGCCGCATCTGGCCGAAAGCTGGGAAGGCGATGGCAAGACCTACACCTTCAAATTGCGTTCCGACGTAAAGTTTCAGTCCGGTAATTCGATGACGGCGGATGATGTCGTCTTCTCATTTGATCGAATGAAGACACTGGGACAGGGCCTGTCCTATCTGTTTGGCATCGTCGACAGCGTCGAGGCCGTCGATGGAAATACGGTCAAGTTCAACCTTTCTGCGCCGTCAGCGGCATTCGTGGCTTCGCTGGTGCGCCTGCCAATCATCGACAAGGCAACTGTCATGGCCAATCTCGGAGATGGTGATGGCGAGATGAAGGATTGGGGCCAGGCCTATCTGTCGGCCAACGGAGCGGGTACCGGAGCCTACAAGGTCACCTCGCACAATCCGCAGGAAGAGACGGTGATGGAGAAGAATGCCGACTATTTCCTCGGCGTTGCTGACGTCGCTCCTGATACGGTTCGTCTTCGCTACGGTCTGGAAGCGGCAACCGTTCGCACATTGATCGCCCAAGGTGAGCACGACATCTCTTCGCAATGGCTGCCGCCGGAAGTCATGAAGGCACTGGCCGGAGGTGGCGCGCAGCTATTGTCAGAATCCGGCACTGGCGCGTTCTACGTAAAGATGAACACCACCAAACCGCCGATGGATGACGTCAATTGCCGCCTCGCCCTGTCAAAGGCGTTTGACTATGAGGCTGCAATCAAGATGATTGCGATCACTGATGACGTTTCCCAGGGAAGCGCGTCAACTGGCGGCATTCCGGTCGGCATGTTCGGTGCCAATCCGGCGGGCCAAATCTTGTCCCGCGACCTGGATGCAGCGAAAAAACATCTCGCCGACTGCAAGTATGATCCCTCGGAGATCAACCTTGAACTTTCGTGGATCGCCGAGGTGCCGCTGGAAGAACGCTTTGCATTGCTGATGCAGGCAAATTTTGCAGAACTCGGCATCAAGGGCGAGATCAAGAAATTGCCTTGGGCTTTGTTCGCTGAACAGGTCTCGAAGCCAGAGAACACGCCGCATATCTCGCAGCTGTTTGTCAACGCGAATACCGGTGATCCGGATACGCTGCTTTATGGCCAGTATCATTCAACGGCGGCGGGCACATGGCAGTCGCCCGAGTACCTGAATGATCCTGAAGTCGACAAACATCTCGATGCAGGAAAGACCGCCACATCGGACGCCGATCGTCAGGCTGCGTACACTGCACTCAATGCCCGGTTGATGGAAATTGCACCATCGATCTACGGCTATGACCGGAATTCGGTCTTCGCGGCCTCAAACCGCGTGAAGGTTCCTGCGTTGTCTGATCCATCCAAAGCCTTCGGTCTTGACGGAATGGGCTTCTCGTTCCGGCTGATGGAAATGACCGAATAGGTCTGGAACAAGGGGTCGGCCTGTCATTCGCAGGGGTGAACCGCGATGCGGCGACATTCGAATGACCGGCGATCCCAAATGCGGGCCGCTGCTCCCGGCGGCCCGCCCACTTGAACCACCGAGCACCTGATGTCACCGGTCTTCCGCCTGCTAGCCCATCGGCTGGGTATGTCGCTAATCGTTCTGGTTGGCGTGTCCATGCTGATCTTTGCCATCGCCCGGATCATTCCCGGCGATCCGGCACGCATTGCGCTCGGGCCGAACGCAACACCCGAGCAGGTCGAAAATCTGAGGCAGGCACTACATCTCGATGAAAATATTGTCGTTCAATACGGGTATTTTGTTGTTGACCTTTTTCGCGGCGATTTAGGCGTTTCACTCTACACCAACCGGCCGGTGACGGTCGATATAGCCCAGTTTCTACCTGCTACGCTGGAGTTGGTAATTGTTGCTGGCATCATGATGATCGGCATTGGTCTGCCGCTCGGCATTATCTCCGCCCGCTACCGGGGAAGATGGCCAGACAACGTAGTGCGGCTGGTCTCACTGCTTGGCGTATCGGCACCGAGTTTCGTATGGGCAGTCATCCTGATGCTGCTCTTTGCATTCTTCTTGCCGCTGTTCCCGATTGCTGGCCGGATCTCGGACATTTACTCAATAGAAGCGGTCACCGGGTTTTTGATGATCGATACGCTGCTGGCGGGAAATTTTGCTGCCTTCAGCAACGCTGCCTGGCACATCGTCTTGCCCGCTTTCGCACTTGCCGTTTCGGGCATTGGACAGGCCGCCCGCCTCACCCGCGCCAATATGGTGGAGACCTATGACAAGCCTTACATCGAGATGGCGCGGTCCTACGGCTTCCCCGACCGCCGCATTGCCAACCGCTTTGCGTTTCGCCCGTCGCTAATTCCGTCCCTCACCATCATCGGCCTCGATTTCGCAGCAATGCTGGGCAACGCATTCCTCGTGGAGGCGGTTTTCGCGTGGCCGGGCCTGTCGCGCTATGGCGTCGCCGTCATCCTGCGAAAGGATCTCAATGCCATCGTCGGCACAGTGCTGATCATTTCGGCGACATTCCTGATCATGAACATCATCGTTGACCTGCTGATTGCGTTTATCAATCCGCGTATCCGTCATTCGCAGAGGCCGGCATGAAGCGCACGATGGCCATATTGCTGCAGAACCCGCTATCGCTGCTGGGCGTGATCCTGGTTGCCATTGTCGTCCTGTCTGCACTGTTTGCCGATTTCATCGTACCCTTCCCCGAGCACAAGGGCGCGGTGGTCGACTTTGCCAATTTCAACAAGGCGCCGGAATGGCCATACATCTTCGGCACGGACCTGGTCGGTCGCGACATGTTTTCACGCATTGTCTATGCCTACCGGATTTCGCTACTGCTCGGCATTGTCGTGCTGGCGATTGCCGTCCCGATTGGCGTCACGATTGGCCTCGTTGCCGGTTATTCGGGCGGCTGGACCGAATACATCCTGATGCGCATCACCGATGTGTTCCTGTCGATCCCGCCGCTGGTGCTGGCCATGTCGATCATGGGTGTGCTTGAGCCGACGCTTTTGAACGGCATGATGGCGGTCACCGCCATGTGGTGGCCCTGGTACACCCGCCTGGTCTACAACATTACCCGGGCTGAAAAGGAAGAAGGCTATGTGCTCGCCGCCGAAGTGATTGGCGCTTCCAGGGCGCACATCATTTTCCGCGAAATCCTGCCCAACTGCTTCCCGGCAGTCATTACGAAGATGACACTCGATCTGGGGTTCGTAATCATCATCGCTTCATCGCTCTCATTCCTCGGTCTCGGTGTTCAGCCGCCAACGCCCGACCTCGGATCAATGGTCGCCGACGGCGCGAAATACCTGCCCGACTCCTGGTGGCTTACCGTCTTTCCCGGTCTTGCCATCCTGATCGCGGTTTTCGGCTTTAACCTGATCGGCGACGCGTTGCGTGAAATTCTGGGGGCGGACCAATGAGCATGTGTACCCTCGACATCCGCGACCTCTATTTGTCGTTCAAGGGCTACACGGGCACCGTCGAAGTGCTGCACGGCATTTCGCTTCACATTGATCGCGGAGAGCGCGTCGCTCTGGTCGGTGAATCCGGCTCGGGCAAATCGGTCACCGCACGCATCGTGCTGGGACTGTTGCAGGAACTGCGCTCCGCGCGCATCTCCGGAAAACTTGAATTCGAAGGCAACGATCTGAGCCGCCTTTCAGCCCGTGCCCGCCATGACCTGCGCGGCACCAAAATGTCGATGATCTTTCAGGATCCGACCTCGTCGCTCAATCCTGTCTATACGATTTCGACCCAGTTCCACGAGGTGTTGAAACGCGCCCTGCCCTCGATTTCTGCTGACGAGGCGCGGGCAGTCGCTGCCAAGGCGCTACTCGATGTTTCGATTACCGAACCTGACCGTGTGTTGGATTCATATGCGTTCCAGCTTTCAGGTGGAATGAACCAGCGCGTCATGATCGCCATGGCGCTGGCCAATGAACCGTCCTTGCTCATCGCGGATGAACCGGGAACAGCATTGGACGTCACGGTGCAGGCGCAAACGCTGAAGCTGATGCACGACCTCGTCGCCGAGCATGGCACGTCGGTCCTGTTCATATCGCACAATCTCGGTGTGGTGCGTGAGTTCGCCGACCGGGTCTATGTCATATACAAGGGCCGTATCGTCGAAAAGGGAAGCACCAAGGCGCTGTTCGCCGATCCGCGCCATCCCTACACCCGTGCGCTCATGGCCGCAGTGCCCAAGATTACCGGTGGTGGCGTCGCCGATGTCGAAGAGGCTTCCGAAGCCTTCTCCGAACCGATGGTCGATCACGATGCGGAGGCGGCCGCATGAGCGCGCTTCTATCAATAAGGGAGGTTTCAAAAACCTTTCGGCTCGGTGATCACGAGATCAAGGCGGTGCAGGATGTGTCATTCGATGTCGCCGAGGGCGAATGCCTGGCGATCGTTGGAGAGTCCGGTTCCGGCAAAAGCACCATTGCCAATATGATCCTTGGCATCTACCCGCCAACTGAAGGGACGATCACCTATCGCGAGACGCCACTACCCGCACGCCGCGAGCTGTTACACCGCCGCGCCATCCAGCTTGTACAACAAAACCCGCTTTCTTCGCTTAACCCGAAGCGTTCGGTCGGTGCGTCGCTGCGTTTGGCGCTTGATGTCCATACAATAGGCGACCGGCACGGAAGGTCGGCGCGCGTCGGCAAACTGCTGGAAGAAGTCGGGCTTCCGTCCGAATTTGCAAAGCGATCACCGGCCGCACTTTCTGGCGGTCAGCGTCAGCGTGTGGCCATTGCCCGGGCACTTGCCTGTGAATCCGATCTGGTGGTGCTCGACGAGCCGACCTCCGCCCTCGACGTTTTGGTACAGGCTCGGGTGCTGAAACTGCTCCAGGAACTGCGGACCAACCGGGGCCTCACCTACATTTTCATCACCCATGACCTGGCCGTCGTCCGCAACATCGCCGATCGGGTGGCGGTATTCGAGAAAGGAAGGTTGGTCGAACTGAACGACACCGCAAAACTCTTTGCCAAACCTGCCGAACCCTACACACGCAATCTGATCTCAGCCGTTCCCGTAGTTGGAGATGATGAGGTCAAGTTGCGCAAGAAATTATCCCGGAAAGCCAATGCCTGATTCCAATCTGAATATGATCGCCGCTGCGGTTGCTGCCGCAGAAAACCAGCCTCGAACCGCTTTCGATGCGCTTTGCTCGCTGACCGGCGACCTCGTCGGTCACAAACTCTTCACGCTGATGACCTTCGACCATAATGCTGGCGAAGCCTCCCGCATTTATTCCAACATGCCCGATGCCTACCCCGTGTCAGGCAAGAAGCCCGCTCGCGAAGATGATTGGAGCCGGCATGTCATCGACGGCAAGCAGGTATTTGTCGCCAATACGATCGAGGACATCGCCAATGTCTTTCCCGATTATGAGTTGATCAAATCGCTTGGCTGTGAATCGGTCATCAATGTGCCGATCTTCGTCTGCGGTCGCTTTCTCGGCACCATCAATTGCCTGCACGAAGCCGGTTACTATACGCCCGGCCGTGTAGCGGCGTCCGAAGCGCTCAAACTGCCCGGCGCAATCTGTTTTCTTCTTCAACACTCACTCGACCATGGAGACATCTAGTGTCCGATAAAACCATACGCGTCGCGACAGATGTCGGCGGCACTTTTACCGATCTGGTATGTTTCGAGATCGACCCGGCAACCGGTGAATCAAATATCAAGACCGCCAAATCCGATACCACCCCGCCGGATTTCGAGGTCGGTGTGCTCAACGTGCTGGAAAAGGGCAACGTCGATCCCGCCGAAGTCGACTTTCTCGCTCACGGCACCACCGTCGTCATCAATGCGCTAACGGAGCGAAAGGGTGTCACCGTCGGCCTCATCACCACTGAAGGGTTTCGCGATACGCTGGAAATCGCCCGCGGTAACCGTCCGGATTTTTTCAATCTGCACTATGAAAAACCCAAACCCTTCGTGCCGCGCTATCTGCGCCGCGAATTGCCCGGCCGCCTAAGTTACAAGGGCGAAGAGCGGACACCGCTGGATCTATCGCCCCTGCCCGGCATTCTTGATGACTTCAAGAATGAAGGGGTGCAGGCGATTGCGGTGTGCTTCTTGCATTCATACTCAGACCCTTCCCACGAACAAGCAACCGTCGCCAAAGTGCGCGAGCTCTGGCCGGAGGTTTCCGTCGTTTCTTCACACCAGATCACGCGCGAGTGGCGCGAATATGAGCGGACCAACACAGCAGTATTGTCAGCCTATGTTCAACCTGCTGCCGAGCGCTATCTGAAACGGCTCGATGACGGGCTCAAGGCCAAGGGTTTCAGCGGCAGCCCCTACATCATGCAATCCAACTGCGGTGTCGACTCGCTGGAATCAGTATCCCGTATCCCGATCACCATGGTCGAATCCGGCCCCGCATCCGGTTTCTGGGGCGCCGCAGAGCTCGGACGGTTGATCGGAGAGCCCAATGTGCTGGCGCTAGACATCGGCGGCACGACGGCAAAGTGCTCGCTGATTGAGAATGGTCAGGTCAAGATCATGACCGACTACTGGATCGAGCGCGATCGCACTTCGGCTGGCTACCCGATCATGGTGCCGGTGGTTGATCTGGTCGAGATCGGTAATGGTGGCGGTTCGATCGCCTGGGTCGATGATTTCGGCAAACTGCATGTCGGTCCGCAGTCAGCCGGCGCCCTGCCCGGCCCCGCCGCCTACGGCAAGGGCGGAACCGAGGCGACAACCACCGACGCAAACCTCTGGCTTGGTCGCATTAACAAGGACTATTTCTGCGGCGGCGAAGTCGATGCCGACATGGTGTCAACCGAAAAGGCCATCAAGGCGGTAGGTGAGAAGCTTGGGGTCGACGCGACCGAAGCGGCGCGCGGCATTGTGCGCATCGCCAACAACAATATGGTCAACGCACTGAAGCTGGTCTCGCTCAATCGCGGCTTTGACCCTCGCGACTTTACGCTGGTCGCCTTCGGTGGCGGCGGTGCGATGCACGCCATGGCGCTGGCCACTGAACTAGGGGTCAAGAAAGTCGTCATTCCCGCCGGTGCGCCGGTGTTCTCTGCGTGGGGCATGATGATGTCTGATCTGCGCCGCGACTATTTCGTCACCAAGCTCGTCGATTTGGCCGACGGTTCGGAAAACGCAATTGAACAGACTTTTGCCGACGCTGAAGCTGTCGCGACCAAGCAGTTCGGCGACGAAGGCATCGCCGCCGACCGGATCAAGTTCCTGCGGTTTGGCAAGTTCCGCTACCAGAACCAGGAACACACCACCGAAGTGTTGCTCGATGGACCAGTCTCTTCCGAAAACCTCAAAAAGATCGAGGCCGATTTCCACGAGACCTATGAGCGCGAATACACCTACCGGCTTGACGCACCCGTCGAGATGGTCGGCATCCACCTGATTGCCTCAGCCGAGGTCGGCAAACTGACGATGAAAGAGCATCCGCTCGGCTCAGCCGACGCCTCGTCTGCAATCAAGGGCAAGCGCGAAGTGGATTACGCGCTTGAAGGTGTACACGAGGCGCAGATTTATGACGGTGAGAAGTTGCAACCCGGCATGAAAATCGATGGTCCCGCCATCGTCGAGGATCCGGGCACTACCGTCGTGCTCCACCCGGGCAACCAAGCTGAAGTCGACGGCTATGGCAACATCCACATCGAGATGGCGAACTGAGGAGAGTAACGATGACGAATATCTCCAATGATCCGATTACCCTGGAAATCATCCAGAATTCGCTGCAGGCCGCTGCCGACGAAATGTTCGCGGCGATGAAAAAAACCGCCATGAGCTCGATTATCTATGAGGTGCTCGACATGGGCACCGGCATCATGGATGGCAAAGGCGAACTCGCCTCGTCCGGTGCAGGTATTCCTGCGTTCATCGGCGTGCTCGACAAGGCGGTCAAGGTGATCATCTCCAAGTTCGACAAGGAAGGCGACATCAAGCCGGGTGACGTTTTCGCTACCAATGATCCATATTACGGCGGCGTCACCCACCTAAATGACATCGTGGTTGCAATGCCGGTATTCGCCGAAGGGCGCATTATCGCCTGGACCGCGAACATCGCACACAATTCGGATGTCGGCGGCATGGCGCCAGGCTCGCTGACCGGCGAGGCAACCGAAATCTTCCAGGAAGGCCTGCGATTGCCGGCGATCAAGATCATCTCCGAGGGTCAGCCGATCAAGCCGGTGATGGACATTATCAAGGTCAATTCGCGCATGCCCGACGTGCTTGAAGGTGATGTCTGGGCGGCAATTGCCTCGGTCCGTGTCGGTGACAAACGTCTGCGCGAACTGGCAGAAAAGTATGGCGTCAGCACGTTCGAGAACGCCATGGTCTCCTTCATGGACTACGGAGAGCAGGCCTCTCTGAAGGCACTGGCCGATCTGCCCAAGGGTACGTTCGAACTGTCTGAAGAACAGGACGACGGTCGCATGTTCAACGTCAAGATCACCATCGGCGACGATGAGTTTACGGTCGATCTGCGTGATAATCCCGATCAGGCCGACAATCCGGTCAACACCAGCCGCGACGGGGTGATGGTGGCCGCACAGATGATTTTCAAATCGCTGACCGATGCCTATTCACCAGCCAATGGCGGCTCGTTCCGGCCGATCAATCTGCTGACGCGGGAGGGATCGGTATTCCACGCAAAGGAACCTGCGCCGATCGGATTTTACTATGAGATCGAACTCAGGGTGTATGACATCATGTGGCGCTGTCTTGCTCCACACATGCCGGACCGGCTGGCGGCGGGCCATTTTGCTTCCGTATGCGGCACGTTTATCGGCGGCATTCATCCAGATACGGGCCGGCAATATACGATCATCGAACCGCAGCTCGGTGGCTGGGGCGCAAGCCGGACTGCAGATGGCAACTCCGCCATGTTCTGCGGTTTTCACGGCGAAACGTTCAACTGCCCCGCTGAAATCAACGAAGCCCGTAACGGTCTCTATGTCGATCGAATGGAACTCAACATGGAACCAGGCGGCGAAGGCAAGTTCACCGGTGGCCGCGGCATTGTCATGGACTACCGCGTTCGCGGTGACAACGGCTTCCTAACCGCAGGCTACACACGCTCGAAGTTCCCTGCCTGGGGTGTCGATGGCGGCGCGGATGGGTCACCGAATTATGTCGAATTCCGTCCCAAAGACGGTGAGCCAGAATCATTCGCCTTTGTCTCCGGTCAGGTTACCCATGTTGATGATGTCATCCGGGTCATCACGGGTAACGGTGGTGGGCTAGGCGATCCCAAAGAGCGCGATCGCGACGCGGTCCGCGCCGATATCAAGAATGGATTGATCAGCAAGGAACGTGCCGAGGAAATCTACGGCCCGGTTTGATTGATCGTTTGACCCTCAGAAAGGAGCATCAAAATGACTGCACCACTGAAAATCATGTATCTGAGCCCTGTCGGCAACCGGGGCGCCGACGACGGCATTTTCGCCCAGATGGCAGCCGACAACAAACTGCCGGGCACCGAGGTTCACATCACCTGCCTGCCGGACGACGATGGTGCCTTTACACACATCGAGTTCCGCTCTTACGAAGCGATTGTCACGCGCGGCATCATTCGTGCTGCTCGTGCCGCCGCCCGCGAAGGCTTCGATGCTTTTGCCATCGGCTGTTTCTACGACACCGCACTGCATGATGCGCGCGAGATCTCCGGCGACATGATCGTCACGGCGCCTTGTCAGTCATCGTGCGAGATCGCTGCGACACTATCCAATCGCTTCGGTGTCATTGTGGGACGGCGCAAATGGGTTCACCAGATGCAGTCGACTGTGCACGAACATGGTCACCGCGACCGGTTGTCGGGCTTCTATCACGTCGAGTTGGGGGTCAACGATTTCCAGCGCGACCATGCCGAGACAAACCGGAGGCTGACCGAGGCCGGCCGCAAGGCGGTCGAAGAAGATTTCGCCGAAGCACTGATCCTCGGCTGCACGCTGGAAGTCGGATTTTATCGCGAACTTTCAGAAACGCTCGGCGTCCCTGTGATCGACCCGTCTATCGCCGCACTAAAACGCGCCGAATATGCGGCAATCCTCAAACGCCAGTGTGGTTGGGTTCCGAGCCGCAAATGGTCCTGCGAAGCACCGTCTGAAGAAGAGATCGCGCGCTTCGGCGGCTTTGATGAAGGCGAAGCCTTTGGCAACCGCGTTGTCGTCGAAGCAGATGCCGGCGCCGCTCTTGCCGCGTAACCGCGAAGGAAAACCGCATGAAAGTACCAGTGTCTCAACGCCTTGCCGCCCTTCGCACGAAGATGTCCGAAACTGGCACCGATCTTGTCGCGCTAGCGCCCGGTGCGCATATGGATTGGCTTTTAGGCTTTCACCCACATCCTGATGAGCGACCGTGCCTTTTGCTGGTTGGGCCGGAAAAGGAAGCGTTCCTGATGCCGGCGCTCAACGCCGAGGGTACCCGTGAGAGCACGGACATTGATTTTCATGAATGGGCCGACGCAGACGGACCGCTGGAAGCGTTGAACGCGGCACTTGCGGCCACGGGCACCGACCGGGCACGCGGCGTGGTAGTAGATGAAACGATGCGGGCCGACTTCGCACTGTTGCTGCTTGATAATTTACCCAATTCGAGGCGCGAGTTTACCGGAAATACCGTGGGCGCGCTTCGCATGCGTAAGGACGAAACCGAATATGCCCTGCTGAAGGAAAACGCGTTGATCAACGACGGCGCCATGCTGGCGGCTTTCGCGGCGATCAAACCCGGCATGACGGAAATTGAACTGGGCGACATTATACGAGGTGCTCACGCTGCCGAAGGCGCTCGTACAGAGTTCTGCATTGTCGGAGGAGGCAAAAATGGCGCCTTCCCGCACCATCAGACCGGCGATCGGAGACTTCAAGCGGGCGATGCGGTGGTTATCGACATTGGCGCACGGTCCAAGGGATTTCCATCCGACATGACCCGCATGGCTGTCGTGGGGCATCCGCCCGATGGCTACCAGGAAGTTCACGACATCGTGGACCGGGCGGTTCAGGCAGCACTTGCTGCCGCGAAACCCGGAGCAAAGGCGAAAGATGTCGATGCTGCCGCACGCGGCGTCATTTCGGATGCTGGCTATGGCGAATATTTCGTCCACCGCACCGGTCACGGTCTCGGCATCGAGGTGCATGAGCAGCCTTACATCACCGCCACTTCGGACATGGTGCTGGACGAAGGAATGGTGTTTTCCATCGAACCGGGCATTTACCTGCCCGGCCGCTTTGGAATTCGTCTTGAGGAAATCGTTATCCTGCGCGCCGATGGGACGGAAATCTTTTCCGAACTTCCCCGGGATCTGCACACATCTACATGAAGAAGATGATAAAAACCATTGATCCGTTTACTGTTTCTGTCATTCAAGCGAGCCTGATTGCCGCTGCCGACGAAATGTTTGCGGTGCTGAAAAAGACCGCCATGAGCCCGATCATCTATGAAGTGCTTGATGTGGGCACCGGGATCACTGACGCAGAAGGCAATCTTGTCTCATCCGGCGCGGGAATACCGACTTTCGTCAGCATCCTCGACAAGGCTGTCAAACGCATTGTCGAGCTTAATCCACCCGATACCATCAAGCCGGGAGACTTGTTTGTCACAAACGACCCCTATTTCGGCGGTGTTACCCATCTGAACGACGTAGCCATCGCCCAACCTGTGTTTGCTGACGACCAACTGGTCGCATGGACCGCATCGATTGCCCATTGGAACGATGTCGGCGGCAAAACGCCCGGTTCCATGGCCGTCGACGTCAATGAGATTTTCCAGGAAGGTCTGCGCCTTCCGGCAGTCAAGCTGTTCGAAGCCGGACAACCGATCAGATCGGTTTTCGATATCATCGCTGTCAACTCCCGCCTGCCCGACTTCGTCAGCGGTGATCTCTGGGCGCAGGTCGCAGCATCCCGCAAGGCAGCGGCTCGTATCACCCAATTGGCCGAAACCTACGGAATTGAAGCCTATCATCTGGCGCTCGCCGCCCTGTTCAGCGAGGGCGAACAGCGAGGCCGGGCCGGTCTGGCCAATCTTCCTGCTGGTTCCTATTCCATTCAGGAAGAACAGGATGACGGGGCCCTGTGGCAGGCAACAATCACCATATCGGCCGACAAGTTCACGGTAGATCTGACCGGCAATCCGACGCAGCGGGATGCGCCCTACAACACCAGCCGCGACGGCGCCGTCATTTCGTCTCAAATGATATTCAAGGGCTTGACCGATCCTACATTGATGGCCAATGCCGGTTCTTTCCGACCGCTGGAAGTCATCACCGAGCCCGGCACCGTGTTCCACGCCACGGGCAACGCACCACACGGCTATTATTTCGAAACCCGCATTCGTCTGTACGATATGCTCTGGCAATGTATGGCCCGTGCTCTTCCGGAGCGCCTGCCTGCAGGTCATTTCGCATCGGTCTGCGGTACGGTTATCGCGGGCGATCACCCCGACACAGGCCGGCGCTACACCATGGTTGAACCACAAATGGGCGGCTGGGGTGCAACGGCAAAACGAAATGGTCTAGACGCCATGTATTCCACAAGCCATGGCGAGACGTTCAACTGCCCGGTAGAAATCTGCGAGGCGCGCTACGGTATCGATGTCGGTTACAAGCGATTGAACGAGACGCATGAAGGCGCAGGCCTGCACACAGGCGGACGGGGCCTTCAGACCAGCTACCGGCCGCGCGGTCGCGCCATCCTGTCGGCCGGCTACAGCCGCAACAAACATCCGGTCTGGGGATCAAACGGAGGCGAAACCGGCGGCACCAATGGCATCTCCGTGGTCAAGGCGAAAGACGGCCGCAAGCGACTACAGCTATGTCAGCGGCGTGGTCATCGAACCGGGTGACGAAATCCTAATCCAGACCGCCAATGGTGGTGGCTGGGGTAAAACAGGTCTAATTTTTGTCGGCCAGCGCCGCATCAAGCGCTATTTCCACCATCTGTGAAAAGCTGCGCTCGCGGTCCTCAGCCGGTAGTTCCTCGCCGGTCTTCAGGTGGTCGGAGACGGTAAGAACCGTCAACGCCCGTGCGTCAAGCCGGGCAGCCAGCGTGTAGAGCGCCGCAGTTTCCATCTCCACGGCCAACACCCCATGTGCAATCAGCGTATCCAGCGGATATTCGGGATGGGTGTAGAAGGTATCTTGAGAGATGATATTGCCCACATGTGGTGCAATTCCCCTGTTTTCTGCCGCTTCAACCGCCTTGCGCAGCAGGTTCCAGTCCGCACACGGTGCATAATCGATCTCGCCGAAGACCATCTTGTTCATCGACGACGCAGCCGAAGAGGTCATGGCGATAACAATATCCCTGATCTTCACTTGTTCGGCCATTCCACCGCAGGAGCCGATGCGGATCAGCCGCTTGACGCCATAGTCGCGGATCAGTTCGTTGACATAGATCGAGAGCGACGGCATGCCCATTCCGCTGCCGTGAATGGTGACAGGCATGTCCTTGTACCGACCCGTAAATCCGAGCATGCCGCGCACTTCATTGACGCATTTGACATCCTCCAGAAATGTCTCTGCGGCCCATTTCGCCCGATAGGGATCACCAGGCAGCAACACGGTTTCAGCTATCTCGCCTGGTTTGGCTCCAATATGGACTGACATAAACTTCTCCCCTCGTCCGCCGCGTTCGCCAATCAGAGGTGTTTGCGCGCGACCGTTTCTGTTTGTTGTTTTTCGAATACCTTCTCGCCGCCCTCATAGGCAACAATCGATCGATGCAGGATAAATTCGTCCAAGGTTGACGTCATCAGGTTTTCCGTGTCGATCGAAACCGACCAATCTCCGCGCCGGAAATCAAACCGCCACTTCGCCTCGTGCCGCGCTGATAATGGATCATCCGGATGGATCGAGAATCGTTGCCAGACATGGCTGCCAACCTCCAGGCCATGAGTTGCATCGCGATCCGCACCGAAATCGTCAAACGTCTCGAGAACAACCGTCCCATCTTCTTCGACAAATCGATCTGCTTTGCCGGTCGCGGGGCGCAATTCTTCCCCTTGCCAGACAGGATATTTGTGCGGCGGCGATGGCGCGACGGGATCTGGCTCTGCGTCGACGTACCGAACCGGCAACTGCAAGCGGCAATGCGCAAGGTCCAGTTCGACAGAGGCGTGCTCGGGCGACGGCCATGTCACCGGCCAATACGATGTCGAAACCGCCAGCCTGATCCGGTTTCCAGCCGAAAAACGGTGCGCACATTCATTCAGCGGAATGCGCGCTGTGTAGGTTTTTCCGGGAACCAACGGCTCTGGAGACGCAAATCCGGAGTGACATGTCATATTGAATGGCCGGTAGCTGACGCGTTGCGATACGCCATCAGCATCAACTTCACAGAGTCTGAAACAAAGTTGCGCTGCCGGTTTATCGACCAAAAATTTGATTTCAATTTCGGGTCGCCCGAGTATCTCGAGCGCTTCATCAAGCGGCTCGCTGTCGAAGCATACCGACAACGCATCATCATCTGACTGATCACCCGCCAGTTCGTGACCGATCCGCATACCCGGGCAAAAATAGGACGAATCGACTCCGACATGCTGCAGCGTCGAAATCACCGCGGTCCCATCGGCTGGCTCCTCCGAAAGAGTGCCAGCGGATAGGCAAAGAACCCGTTCAGTCACATTTGGCGAAGGCCAACTCTGCTCGGCAATCCACCGACCCTTTCTCGGCTTGTAGTCAGGTGACGGATCGTCGTGCTCCTGCATGAATACCCGGTAGGCCGGCAGGTTTTGCGCGCCATTGTCCCTGCCCTTCAGCCAGTGCTTGAACCACTGCAACACCTCGCCATGAAAGTCGGCCGGATTGATGCGGGCGATGTGCGGATATTTGTGGTCCCATGGTCCGACAAGCGCCTTGACCGGCGCAGAAAGGTTGGCTGCGAGAGCGGATGGCGTGTTCACATAGGCGTCCGCCCAGCCGCCGATGGCCAGTGTCGCGGCGTTAATGGCGTCCCAGTCCTCGCAGACTGATCCGTGTTTCCAGAAGTCGTCGCGGGCAGAATGTCTCAACCAATCCGCGGCCAGAAACGGCAGCGTATCCATGCGTTCAATCCAGCGCGGTTTCCAGTCATCTCTAAGCGCTGGATCGGGCGGTCTGGTTTGATAGGCATTCATCTGACCGCTCCAATTGAAATTGTCGGTCAGCAGGCACCCGCCCATATAATGGATATCGTCTGCGAACCGGTCCGCCGTCGAACAGACGGTTACGACTGCCTTCAGCGCCTCGGGCCTGCGATAAGCCAATTGCAATCCATTGAAGCCACCCCAGGAAATACCGATCATGCCGATATTGCCATCGCACCATTTTTGATCGGATATCCACGCAATGACAGCTTCGCCATCCGACAATTCCTGCTCGGAATACTCGTCGTCGAACAGGCCGTCGGATTCGCCTGTCCCGGCGATATCGACGCGGACACAAGCAAAGCCATGCGAAGCGAATACTGAGTGCGTCGTCGCATCACGCGGCGCAGTGCCGTCGCGCTTTCTGTATGGCAGATATTCCAGGATAGCCGGCGCCGGACCCGCTTCTTCCGGCAACCACAATTTGGCGGCCAGCCGCCTGCCGTCCGGCAATGGGATCCAGATGTTTTCAACGATTTCGACTGCGGACAAATGCCTTCCCTCCAACTATGAGCCGAACATGCTTTGAAGCAGACAATTCCGCAATCTCATTCTTGCCGCCAGCCAATTATTTTAGGCTTGAAGTGAATTGATCGCCGTTGTTAGGTTGGTGCGCCTTGTTTTCGCCCCATCCAAACTGATCGGAACATTGCATGAGTTGGCCATCAAACCGGCCTGAAATTTCTGATGAGAAACGAGTCGAATGGCGCGAACGTTTTGCCGAAAGCGACGCGGCGCTTGGCATCGAAGTCACTGACGATTTCGAACCATTTGATCAGATGAACGACATGTTCACCCGCGCGTTCTGGGACCCGACGGTCAAGAACAAGGATACGCAGGGGTTTTTCGACGGCTACCGCATGGAAGCCGCACCCCGGCGCGGCGATGGCTTCTCGCAAAAGGATTTCGCGCTTCGCAATGCCGCCTGGTCGGTCTCCGACGTCATTTCCAACCGTGCCAATGACCGTGGCAAACGTGAAGGATTTCAGTCGGCGATCGAATATGACACGCCGGTGGCGCCGGACAGGATTGAGATCACCGACGCCGCCGCAGAGACCGCTGAGATCAAGCGCATCGCAAAATTGTTCGGAGCCGATCTGGTCGGCATCACAGAGTTGGACGAACGCTGGCACTACTCAGCGCGGGTTGATACGCGAAATTATTCGCGTGCGCCCAATGAACTGCCTGGCGAAATTACCCACGTCATCGTTCTCGGCCATTCCATGGACCATGAACTCGTCGCGACCTATCCGTCGGCGCTCGCCGGCGCATCGACAGGCCTTGAGTATTCTCACGAAGCCGCCATCGTCATCCAGCTCGCTACATACATCCGCAACCTCGGATTTGAGGCAGTCGCATCAATGAATGATACCGCACTGGTCATTCCCTATGCGGTCAAGGCGGGGCTTGGCGAATATGGCCGCAACCAGATGGTGATCACACCGGAATTCGGTCCACGGGTGCGGTTTTCAAAGATATTTACGTCCATGCCGCTTGTCGCAGATACGCCTGAACCGCTGGGTATTCGCCAGTATTGCGACATCTGTACCAAATGCGCCGATGCCTGCCCGCCAAAGGCGTTGCCTTTCGGTCCGCCCGAAACCGGTGGGCCAAACGTTTCAACGATTTCAGGTGTGAAGAAGTGGTCGGCTGATTGCGAAAAGTGTTTCGGCTATTGGGCAAAACTGAAGAGCGACTGCGCCATTTGCATGCGGGTTTGCCCGTTCAACAAGACCTATGACGGATTTCTCGACCGGCTGTTCCGGCATATTGCAACGAGCCGCTGGCGCAGACTGGCTCTGTGGTGGGAAAACCGCCGCGGCCTTCCTGCCCGTCTCAAGCCAAGGGACTGGTGGTCCACTCGCAATGGGTAACCAATTTCATCAAGCCGGTTGCGACGATCAAGCGCATTTTCAATATAACCTGAGAACTCTCCCATGCTTGACACCTGAATGCCCGCGCAACAAAACAGCAGCGACAATTACGTGAGGGAAATTGATGAAATTATTGCGTTATGGCGAACCAGGAGCCGAAAAGCCGGGCATTCTTGATGCGGATGGCACCATCCGGGACCTGTCCGGGCAAATTGATGATGTCAGCGGCGCGTTTCTCGATGACGCGACCCTCGACCGGCTGCGCGCGCTTGATCCGGCTTCCCTGCCGGCGGTCGACGGCAATCCGCGCCTTGGGCCGTGCGTGGCGAATATCGGCAAATTTATGTGTATCGGACTGAACTATTCCGACCACGCGGCCGAAACCGGCGCGAAGATTCCCGATCATCCGATTTTGTTCATGAAGGCGACCTCCGCTGTAGTCGGGCCCAATGATACGGTTTCGATCCCTCGCGGCTCGGAAAAATCCGATTGGGAAGTCGAACTTGGCGTCGTCATTGGCAAAAAAGCAAAATATGTCAGCGAGGCAGATGCGCTGGACCATGTGGCCGGATATTGCGTCATCAACGACGTTTCCGAGCGTCACTTCCAGGCACACATCTCCGGTCAGTGGACCAAGGGCAAATCCTGCGACACGTTCGGTCCCACTGGACCCTGGCTGGTGACCCGCGACGAAGTGCCCGATCCGCAAAATCTCGGAATGTGGCTTGATGTGAGCGACGAACGCCGCCAAACCGGCAGCACCAAGACCATGATCTTCACGGTCGCACAATGCATAGAGCATCTGTCCGGCCTGATGACGCTTCATCCCGGCGATGTCATCTCCACCGGTACGCCGCCCGGCGTCGGGCTTGGCATGAAACCCGAACCTGTGTTTCTCAAGGTCGGCGATGTGATGGAACTGGGCATCGATGGCTTGGGAACCCAGCGCCAAGACGTTGTCATGGACACATAATCAGGAGATTTGTCATGAACCAAATCGACCTGAACGGCGAAGTTGCCATTGTAACGGGAGGTGCCCAGGGCATCGGGTTGTCCGTCGCCAGGCGCCTGACCGCATCGGGTGCCAAAGTCCACATCTGGGACATCGATCGCGATCAGCTCGACCTTGCCGGCTCTGACCTCCAGGTCGAAGCCAGCCAGGTCGATATCACGGACTACGGTGCCGTTGCCTCGGCAGCGGACGCAGTAGCAGCCAAGCACGGCAAAATCTCGATACTGGTCAATTCGGCCGGCATTGCCGGCGTCAACACCACGGTCGATGCATATCCGATCGACGAATGGCAACGCATCATGGATCTGAACGTGAACGGCACCTTTTATGTGAACCGCGCCGTTGTTCCCGCCATGAAGGAGGCCAAATACGGCCGCATCGTCAACATTGCGTCGGTCGCCGGCAAAGAAGGCAATCCCAATGCTTCTGCCTATTCGGCTTCCAAGGCCGCCGTAATCGGCTTTACGAAGTCGCTGGGCAAGGAACTGGCGGATCTCGACATCGCGGTGAACTGCATCACGCCGGCGGCTGCTCGAACCCGCATTTTCGACCAGATGACCGAAGAGCACATCAACTACATGCTGTCGAAAATCCCTCGCGCGCGGTTTGTCGAAACCGACGAAATCGCTGCAATGGTCGCCTGGCTGGTCTCGCGGGAGAACAGCTATACGACAGGCGCAGCTTTCGACTTGTCCGGCGGTCGGGCGACCTACTGAATAGTATCTGCCATCGCACGCCTCCAGGCGCGATTGTCTCGCTCCACATTCAATGTTAGCATACAAACAAGTTACGATTGCTGGCATGGGAGGATGCAATGGCCGATCAAACCCAGAAACTTGTCATCAAAAACTTGGGTCTGATCCTCTCAGGCAAACTGGAAGAGCCCATTCTTGACGGCGATTGCGTTGTTGCCATCGATGGCAAGATTGCCGCGATCGGCAAGGAAATAGATCTCGATACCGACCAAGCCACAACTGTAATCGATGCCAAGGGTGTCGCACTCTCACCGGGGTTGATCGACAGCCACGTCCATCCGGTCATTGGCGACTATACTCCCAGGCAACAGCAGCTGAACTGGATCGATTCCTGCCTCCACGGCGGCGTCACCTGCATGATTTCGGCTGGTGAGGTACATACTCCCGGCCGCCCCAAGGACATCGTCGGTTTGAAGGCGCTCGCGATTGCCTCACAGCGCTGGTACGAGAACTTCCGCCCCTCGGGTGTAAAGATGCTCGCGGGCGCACCCGTCATCGAAGAGGGAATGGAAGAGCACGACTTCAAGGAGTTGGCGGAAGCCGGCGTCAAACTTCTTGGCGAAGTCGGTCTTGGATCGGTCAAAGCAGGCGAAACAGCCCAGCAAATGGTCAAATGGGCCCGCAAATACGGCATCCAGTCGACCATCCATACCGGCGGACCATCCATTCCCGGCTCTGGCCTGATCGACAAGGATGTGGTGCTGGAAGCCGATGCGGATATTATCGGTCACATCAATGGCGGCCACACCGCTCTGCCCGACGATCAGATCACCTGCCTTTGCGAAAGCTGCCAGCGCGGCATTGAGATCGTTCACAACGGCAATGAGCGCGCCGGCCTGTTGGCAATGCGCACAGCCTTCGAGCTTGAGCAGCCGGAGCGCGTGATTCTCGGCACGGATGCGCCGGCTGGCTCCGGTGTTCAGCCGCTTGGAATATTGCGGATGATCGCGATGCTTTCGAGCCTCGGGGATATTCCGCCCGAGATCGCATTCTGCTTTGCAACCGGCAATACGGCCCGCATGCGTGATCTTGATTGCGGCATCATCGAGGTTGGAAAATCGGCGGACTTCATCCTGATCGATCGCGCTCAGCATGCGCCCGGCAAGGACATGCTGGAGTCAATTCACCAGGGCAATCTGCCGGGCGTCGGAATGACCGTCATCGACGGGATCGTGCGCTCGCATCGCAGCCGCAACACCCCTCCTGCAACCACATTGCCCGAAGTCGCGGAATAATTGGGGTAATCTGAAATGGCGAAACCGTTCAAGGCCGTTGGAGGCTGCCATTGCAAGACTAAGCCGGTGCGTTTCGAATACACCACTCGTCCTGTCGAAACCCACTACTGCCTGTGCACGGATTGTACAGATGCATGTGGCGGAGCGGTTGCCATCATTTCCGTTGTCGATCTCGACGGCTTCTCGGTAACTGCTGGCCAAAGTAAAATCGCCAATCTTGATACCAAACCAACCTGCCACCGTAAATTTTGCCGGGATTGCGGTTGTCACATGTTTCTGGAAGTCGAGGCATTTCCGGAATTCGTTCTCGTTCACGTTCCGACGCTTGATCGGGGTGTTGATCCTGGAACGCCGCCCGACCGATGGGTTTTCACAGATTCCCGGCATCCCATGGTCACAATCCCCGACGACGGTCTACCCCGATATCCCGCCTGGCAGGTTTCAACCAAGCTGCGCCGGGTTGAGGATGATCGTCCCGTCAGCGCCGTTGTGACTGTAACGGCCATTCCAGGCAAGGAACGGACGCTGGAAGAAGTCTTGCGCACGCTGGTGACTCACGCTCGCGCAAACGAAGGTTGCCTTCGCTACGAAGTCCAGCGCGATGTTCACAATCGCCGCACCTTCGTCATCGCCGAAACCTGGACGAACAGGGAAACCTTCGAAGCCCACGGCGTGGCACCCTATATGGATGTCTACAAGCGGGCTGTCGGACCGCTGGTAGAAGCACGCGGCGCCAATGTCACACAGGAACTGAAGTAAGCGGCAAGGCCGAAATCAGGTAATCTTTGCCAGCAGCGCAAGCAATTGGCGTTGTTCTTCCTTCGTCAACGGCTCCAACGTGGCCTCGGTAATCTTTTTCGCAGCGGTGAACGCTGTTTGACAAAGTTCGCGGCCGGCTTCGGTCAAGGTGACGATTGTTCTGCGCCGGTCAGAAACATCCGGCCTGGTCGACACCAAGTCACGCGCGGCAAGACGATCTACAACCCCTTTGATCGTCGCAGCATCGATGGCGATCAACCTGCCGAGCCGGTTTTGGGAGCACTCTTCCTGCTCGGCAAGCTTTGCCATTGCCGCCAGTTGCATCGGCGTCAGATCCCCGGGAATAAGACCGGCAAAAATCGCAGTGTGCCGCTGGTTGGCTTTTCTGAGCAGGAAGCCTACCTGTGCGTCCAGCTTGTATCCGGTCTTGTTCAAGATTGCCTGACCTTCAGTTTGAGTCATGTGTTCCCAATGGACTTCACCGATCGTCCAATTCAGACCGACAGATAGGCATCCCGAATGTCCGGACTGGCTTCGAGCTTCTCAAAGGTCCCTTCGAACCGCGTCGTGCCACCCTCAATGATTACCGCCCTGTCAGCTACAAGTTTTGCAAAATGCAGGTTCTGCTCCGAAAGCAATACCGTCAACCCCTCGCGTTTCAACCGCTGGATTGTCTCCGCCATCTGCTCAACAATGACCGGCGCAATACCCTCTGACGGTTCGTCAAGCAACAATAGTTTGGGATTTCCCATAAGCGTTCGGGCAATGGTCAGCATTTGCTGTTCGCCACCCGATAGCGCCTTGCCGCGATTGTGACGGCGCTCCGCCAGATTGGGAAACAGTTCGAACAGCATTTCATGCGTCCATTCCGGAACGCCCGCGCGGCTCGGCTGCCGGCCTACTTCGAGATTTTCAAGGATGGTCAGATCGGTGAAAATGCGCCGCTCTTCAGGTACATAACCCAGTCCGGCCTTGGCGACCCGATGCGGTGCCCAGCGCGAGATCTCTTCATCAAGAAATCGCACCGATCCCTGTCTTGGTCGCACTAGCTGCATGATCGATTTCATGGTGGTGGTCTTGCCGGCGCCGTTGCGGCCTAAAAGCGCGACGACCTCACCAGCGGAGATGTCGAATGACAAATCGCTGAGGATATGGGCTTTTCCGTAATAGCTGTTGATATCGACAAGAGAAAGCATCAGGCATTTCCCTCATCGGCAAACACCGCGCCACCGCCGAGATAGACTTCGCGCACCCGGGCGTCTTCCCGCACTTCTTCCACCGACCCGTTGGCAATCAGCTCTCCACGGTTCAAAACCATGACCCGGTGGGCATGCGCAAATACGACATCCATATCGTGTTCGGTAAACAGCACGCTTATCTTGCGTTCCGCCACAATATCGGCGGTCAGTTGCATCAACGAGATACGCTCTTTCGGCGCCATGCCTGCGGTCGGTTCGTCCATAAGCAGTAGCGATGGTCCGTGTGCCAGCGCGATGGCAAGCTCCAGCCGCTTCAGGTCGCCATAAGCGAGGATTGCCGCTGCCCTGTCCGCCTGTCCGGTCATTGCGACCAGATCCAGTAGTTCGAGTGCCTGCTCCCGATAGAGCGCGCGGGCAAATGGCAGAAAAGAAAACAATTTGCGATTGTGCGATATCAGCGCCATCTGCACATTCTCGACAACCGTCATTGTCGGATAGGTCGCGGTAATCTGGAAGGTTCGGCCAACGCCTTTGCGCCAGATTGTTCTCGGTGCAAGGCCGGTTATGTCTTCACCATCCAGCAGGATCGTACCCGCATTTGGCTTCAACTGGCCCATCAGCATGTTGAAACAGGTGGTCTTACCCGCGCCATTGGGACCAATCAGCGCCAACAGCTCTGCCTGGCTCACGTCAAACGAAACGTTGGAAACAGCATGAATGCCGCCGAATGATTTCGACAGCCCGTCCACCCGAAGCATGGTACTCATGACGTATGCTCCCCGTTTCTCGACAGGCCCAACCGGTCCCACAGTTTTCGCGCCGAGCCCGCAATGCCGTCGGGTGCAAGAATGACAACGCCGATGATCAGCAGCCCGAGCAATAGCCGCCAATATTCGAAACGGGTCAGGAAATCCTCCGCGACTTCAAGCACGCTGGCGCCCACCACCGCACCGGACAATGTTTTGACACCGCCGAGAAAGACGACAATGATCGCGTCGAACGACCGGGCGATTTCCAGTTCTGTCGGGAAAACGCTGCCCTTGGAGAAGACGAACAAGCCGCCCGCCAAGCCGGCCATAGCACCGGCAAACGCAAACGCCACCCACTGTACGCGTTTGGTGTCGATGCCGGTGGCCTCGGCCCTACGTGAAGAATCGCGTGACGCCCTGACCGCATAACCAAATGGAGAATGAGCGACGTGCCGGAGTATCAGAATGCCACCGGTTCCAACGATGAGTGTAAGATAAAAATAGATGGTCGTTGAAGATGCCCAATCCGACGGCCAGATATCGACCATGCCGTCGTCGCCGCCGGTAAATTCGCCCCACTGATAGACAAGCGACCAGAGCAATTGAGAGAAAGCCAGCGTCAGCATGGCGAAATAGACGCCGGTCAGGCGAATACAGAACCAGCCGATAATCAGCGCCAGCAATCCCGCTACCAGCGGCGCCAGCATCAACGCCAGTTCCATGGGTGAGTCCGCATAGTGAACCAGCAATGCGGCGGCATAAGCACCACCGCCATAGTAGGCGGCGTGGCCGAATGAAACGAGGCCGCCGAGCCCAAGGATGAAATGCAGGCTGGCCGCAAACAGGCAGAAGACGATGATGTCGATGATCAGCACCTGCATGAAGTTGGAGCCAAACAGCGGCACCGCCGCCAGCACCGCCAGCAGTGCGGCGACGACGAGTTTGCCCCTGGCTCCGAACGGTGCGATTGGCTGTTCCGGCTCGCCGACCTGTCCGTGCTCGCCCGCCACTTCTTCGCGGCCAAACAACCCATAGGGCCGTATCATCAGCACCACCGCCATGACCACAAACATGAGCACCAGTGTGCTCTGCGGAATGTAGCGCACGCCAAAGACATTCAGCACTGAAATGAGCACGGCAGCCACAAACGCGCCAGGCAGCGAACCCATGCCGCCAATCACAACGACAACGAAAATCGCCGCAAGAATGTTGAAATCCATCAACAGGTCGGCACCACCCTTGGGAAGCTGGATCGCTCCACCGATACCTGCCAGCATGGCGCCGAGAAAAAATACGCCGGTGAACAGCCAGGCCTGGTTGACGCCAAGCGCACCGACCATCTCCCGGTCTTGCGTCGCCGCCCGTACCAATATTCCAAGCCGCGTCTTGGTTATCAGATACCAGAGCACGAAAAGCACGACGGGGGTAATGGCAATCAGCGCAAGATCATATTGCGGCACAGGTTCGCCGAGAATTCGCACAACGCCCTTCAGACCCGGTGCGCGCGGCCCAAGCACGTCCTCTGCCCCCCAGACCAGCAATGCCAGGTCCTGAATGACCAGGATCACGCCAAAGGTGGCAACAAGCTGAAACAGCTCGGGTGCACGATAAACCGGCCGCAAGACGCACATCTCCACAATGACGCCGATTATGCCGACCCCGATGCCGGCGATCAGAATGGAGGTCCAGAATCCGAACCCGCCTGGCAGCACCTGCATGGCGGAATAGCCGATATATGCGCCGAGCATATAAAACGAACCATGCGCGAAATTGACGATGCGCGTCACACCGAAAATCAACGACAATCCGGAAGCGACGAGAAAAAGCGCCGCCGCATTGGCCAAGCCGGTCAAAAGCTGCGCGATCAGCACGCCCATCGCCCATAATCCCGTAGAGAACTAGATTTGCATTGGAAATATCCGCCGGGCATTTGTTGCCCGGCGAATAATCATCAACCTTATTGAGGCCGCATGGCCATCACTTCCTCGTCTGACGGGAAGTAATCGGCGCCGTCCTTGTAAACCCAGTCAACCATCACGCCCTTGCCGTCTTTCAGCGCGACCTTGCCAACATAGGCGCCCATGGTGGCCTGATGATCCAGTGCCCGGAAAGTGATCTTTCCGACCGGCGTGTCCACATCGAGACCCTTGAACGCAGCTACCATTGCATCTGTGTCCGTCGAGCCCGCTTTCGCTATCGCCGCAGCAATCGACTGGGTTGTCATGTAACCGACCAGCGAACCGATGCGCGGATAGTCGTCATACCGTGCCTGATAGGCGTCGACGAAGGCTTTGCCCGGCCCGTCTGTGATGTCGTACCAGGGATATCCGGTTACGATCCATCCTTCCGGCGCTTCATCACCGAGCGGGTCGAGATATTCCGGTTCACCCGTCAGCAGGCCCAGCACCATGCGGCCGTCGAACAATCCTCGCGTCGATCCTTCGCGAACAAATTTCGCCAGATCGCCGCCAAATGTGACGTTGTAGATCGCCTCGGGTTTCGCCGCCTCAAGTGCCTGTACCTCTGCGCCCGCATCGATCTTGAACAGCGCAGGCCACTGCTCTGCCACAAACTCGACGTCCGGCCGCAAGGCCGTCAGCGCCTTTTTGAAAGCCGCGACCGCATCCTTGCCGTAGGCATAGTTCGGCGCGATCGTCGCGTAGCGCTTTGCCGGGTTCTTTGCTGCTTCCTCTGCAAGCATTGCCGCCTGCATGTAGGTCGAAGCGCGCAGCCGGAACGTGTAGTCATTACCCTTTGCCCAGACCAGCGCATCGGCCAACGGCTCGGCGGCGAGATACAAATGTTTCTTTTCACCGGCGTAAGATGAAATCGCCAATCCGACATGGCTGAAGATGGTGCCCGTCAGCATTGCCGCGCCATCGCGCGTCATCAGTTCCTCGGCGATTTTCACCGCCTCGCCCGGATCGCCCTGATCGTCGCGGAAGATGAACTCAAGCTGCTTGCCATTAACGCCACCGGCCGCATTGATCTCCTCTGCGGCAAGTTCCAGACCCAACTTGTATGGCCCAGCAAAGGCTGCCATGCGTTTGTAATGGTTGATCTCACCGATCTTAATCGTGTCTTGGGCCACAGATGGCGCCGCCGACAATCCGACGGCAGCGGCCACGGCCAGTGTGGCAATTCCTGATAACAGTTTCATGTTTTCCTCCCTGATTATTCAAGAATTTCAGTTGATTAGTCGTGATAAACGTAAGCTGGTGAAGGCACCGCCTCGACGTGTTCGGTGCGTTCCCGTTCAATGAGTTCGGCAATGCGTTTGCGATAGACCAACGGCCCCTTGTCGATCGCAATGCGGATTGGCCGTCGCGATTGCGGGCGCTCTTCCTCCTCTTGGATGGCTTCCAGTATTGCCTTGTCTTCGGCAAACGCGGTGCGGAACATTCCGTCCATTTGTTCCGACGCCGCAGCATCCCCGACAGCGGTATTGCGGATGTGCATCCAGCGGTCGATGGTGTAATTGCCGCTCACAGGCGTCAGAAAATGCAGCGCAAATATACGCACGCTTTTGTTGCGTTCTTCTTCGGGCAACGCGTCTTCAGCCGGCGATGATCCGAAGTCGATGACAGCCGTCGATGGCAGGTGCAGATAGTAGTAGTGCCAACGGTCGACATTGCCTGAAAAGCCGCCGAATTTTTGGAAAAATCCGATTGGCGGAGCGTCGCGAATCCAGCGCCAGGCAACGATCGCTTCACCCTCGGTCGATACGTGGACCGGAACGTTTTCGCTCGCCGCGTTGCCCAGCGTTGTCGGATGGACAAAACTGACATGCGCAGGATCGACGAGGTTTTCGGCGACATTGAGATAGTGTGAGTTCAGGTGCAGTGCATCTCCCTGATGCGCGTCCCAGTTCGGATCTGTGAATTCGGGCATGTCGAACACGGTTTCAGGATCCGCCTTATCACGATCACCCATCCAAACCCAGACGATGTCGTTCTTTTCGCACACCGGAAAAGCATCGACATAGGCCGAAGCGGGCAGATTATCCTGACCCGGTATGCGAACACACTTGCCGTCCGGAGCAAAAGTCATTCCGTGATAGCCGCACTGCAGATTGTCGCCGATACGCTTGCCCATCGACAGCGGCAGCAGCCGGTGCGGACAGCGGTCTTCGAGCGCCACCACCTCGCCTGACGACGCTCTGTAGACGACAAGATGTGTCTCCAGCATCGTCACCCGCTTGGGTTCGTCGCCGATCTCCGACGACCAGCCGGCGACGTACCAGGCATTTCTGACATATTCCATGATCAGTCCTCCCGACCGATAATCACTGTTATCGCAGTCCGTCCTTGCCCTCGGCGTCCTTGGCTTCCAGACCGCCGACACGCGACAGTGGCCTGCCGGAATCGGTCACTGCAATGGCAACCATGATTTCGTTTGCCCGCGGAGCATCGTTGATCCGTACTTCCATCCCGTCAAAATGAGAGCGCACATAGGCTGCGTCCTTGTGGCCGAGCGGAACATCGAGCGGCTGTCCCATGGACCCCATCTTTTTCGATGACGGCACCAGCGCTGCTCCCTTTTCGACGGCGGCGCGCAGCGGTTTGCCAAGGCGTGGATGAAGAATGGCGGCCGCGTGTTCCAATTCGCCGTTTTCGCCAACCATCGCTGCCTTGCCGTAGCTTTCCGCCTGCGGTGGGGTGATGCCGAGCGCGGCTACGCATTTGTCTCCCAGCAACCCGCCGAGTTCCTCGCCAATCGCCATCAGCTCTTCAAGATCTTCCTGATAACGCCCGGCAAACGGATTTTCGATCACCGCCACCGACGCCGCCCGCCTGGTCGGCGGATCAATCGTCTTGCCAATCTCGATATTGGTCTGCTCGACGACCGTAACGATCTTTCTGATCTTCGCCTTGCTCATTTCAATCCGTCCTCCCCGACAATTTCGGAAGCTTGCAAACCGCCCGCGCGATGATGAATGCGCGGTCCCGTTGTCATCACCAACGCAACGACCATTTCGTCTGCTTTTGGCGCATCGTTGATCCCCACCTCGATGGCATCGAAATGCGAGCGCACATAAGAAGCATTGGAGTGTGTGACCGGCACATCGAGGCGGCAACCGGGCCCGCCAACCTTCTTTGTTGAAGGAACAATGGCTTTCGAGGCCGGTACCAGTTCACGCATCGAATAACCGCCGGGCGCGTGCCAAAGTGCGGCATGTTCCAACTCGCCACCCTCACCGATTATTGCACCCTTGCCGTAGCCCTCAACCACCGATGCATCACCGCCGAGCGCGGCAATCAGATCGGCGGCCATTTGCAGGCCCAAGGGTTTGAGGTCATCGATAAAGCCGGTGATCTCTTCGACAAAGCGTCCGGCAAACGGATTTTCGATCACCGCAAGTGCGGATGCGCGTCGCAATGGCTCGGACGCAACCGGGCCTCCCTCGTGGTAGATCTCATCGACGACAATCACTGTCTTTCTGACAATCACGTCAGGCATTGACACCCTCCGTTTGCTTGCCGGTGTCCCGTGCGGCCAATTGTTTTCCTCCAACAATGCGGATGGCGCCGGAAAGGCAGATAAAGGCGCTCGCGATGCGTCCGCGCCGCAACAGCCGGGCGGCCGCCCGTTCACCGCAATCAAGGGCATGATTGATTTCCGATGGCGAAAGATCACCAACATCGCAGGTCACAAGACGCTCTCCCAGATCGGAATCTGGCGAAAGATCGCAAGCCCTCTCACGCGCCACATTCGGCGAGTTTTCGATGTTGACTTCGTTGGCGATGATCGTCGCTGCAGCATCCGCCGTCACTGCGTCACGTGCCAAAACAGTTACGGCATCGGCAATCCCCAGCGAATGGCTGCGCCCACGCCAGCCGCTGGTGGCAATGCCCCGAATATTGTCAGCATCCTCAATGGTCGCAGTTCCGGCCATGTCTGCTGTCAACGGATTTGAGCAGATACCGATGTCGAATGACCGACCGGGAGTAAGATGGAAAGCGATATCGCCACCATTGTTGACATAGGCCCGCTGCAATTCGCGCCCTTCGGTAAGCGCAGAGAGCATGTGGTCCGCCACTGCCCCCGCAACTGCGACCATCGGGGTCACAAACCGGTCGCCATGCGCCGAGGCCGCAGAATGCATTGCTCGCGCAATCTGTCCCGCCGGTACCGGGCCGTTTGTTGATAATGGTCGTCTCAGCAGCTGCAGTTCCGACACGAGTTCCGGCAACACACCATCAAAGGCTTTCGCCGCCTGCCGGTAGGCTGCCTGCACTTCTGGCGGTTCTCCGTCAGCGCCGATCACAAGATCAATCGGACCGTGACGGAGACTGAGCTTGCGGCCATCACGGCTGATCGCGGCAACCGGCTTGTCGGTAAAACCGCTCATGCCGCACCCTCGCGCTTGCCCCAGCGATAGTGCCCAGGCTCGGTCGGCCACGGATTATCCTCGTCCTGCCCGACCTGGCGTTTGCCCTTCAAAATATGATCGTTCTGCTTCGCCTTCATGCCGGCAATCGCATCGGCCAGTGGCATCACATGATCCATGTGTCCGCCAAGCGCTTCATAGTCGTCGCGTCGCATGGTGAATTCGATTGGCGCCACCAGTGCCGGCGTCGGCACATAGCCGAACGAGTTTTCCGGCATGCGGGTAACATCCGCCATCACGGTAATCCCACCTCCCGGCCAGGTGTAGGTCGGGGCGCCGCCGCAGGTAACGAATGTCAATGCGCCCTTGACCGAGCGCGTCAGCTTGACCGGGTTTTCGGTCACGCCGGCGCGTAATGATCCCCCGGCGCCTCCCATGAAAATGACCGAACAGAGCGCCGGTTCACAGTTTTCCTCAATTCTGCCGACGGATGGCATCAACCGCTCCGGCATGTCCAGTTTCACTGGCCTCAGGTTTTCGTCTAGTTCGTAGTAGGCAAACTGCTCGCCTGTGGTTGAAACCATCAACAGCGACTGTCCCGGACTGGCAAACTTGTCGTTAAAGTCACCAAGTATGACGAGAGGATCGTCAAGGTTCGTTCCACCCCAGCCAGTACCGGGTTCGGCAACCTGAAAATAGCGTCCCGGAGTTGAACGTCGCCCCTTGATCTTGATGCCGGTAGGCTGCCAGCCAATCACTTTGCCTGCCTGATGTTCCGACATGACGCCGGTGATGTGGTCGTCAACAACCACCACTTCGTCCACCAGCCCCTTCCATTGGGAAGCAAACATGCCAACCGTCGCCGACCCGCAGCCGACCCGCATGCGCTCTTCTTTGACATCATTGACTATGGGAGCCTTGCCGGCTTCCACAATCACCGTTGAACCTTCGTCGATTGCAAGTTCGACCGCCTCACCATTGCAAAGCGCCAGCAGCGTCGCGCAAGTGACCCGGCCTTCTTTCTTGCCTCCGCCCGTCAGATGGTTGACGCCTCCAAGCGACAGCATTTGCGAACCGTATTCTCCGGTTGTCACGTGACCGACCGGTTCACCTTCGACACGAACCAGATTGCGCTCCGGTCCCAGGTGACGATCGGTGTCGATTTTGATCTTGGCACCGCAATAGGAAAAAATTCCTTCTGTCACTACGGTGATCATGTCGACGTCGTCGACCTCGCTTTGGACGATGAAGGGGGCAGGCTTGTAGTCAGGATAGGTGGTGCCCGCGCCCACAGCAGTGACGAATGACGACGGCTGGGCAATGATCTTGCCGTCCCAGTCAGAATCCTGATCCAGGAACGGCACCATCTCGCCGCCTTTTTCGGCGCTGCGTTCCAGAATGGTCAGCGCATCCAGCCGTACCAACTGACCGCCCTCATTGGCGTAGCGGTCGCAGGCGCCCGACCGGCCGTCGGCGATGTAACACATCACCGGACAGGCGTCGCAGCGGATCTTCTCCGGTTTGGCAGGTGCGTCAGTCATTGTTTCGAACCTCCCTGATAGCAGCGAGCACTTTGTCAGGCGTTGCTGGCAAGTGCCGGACCCTCGCGCCGGTTGCGCGTCTGATCGCGTTCAATATTGCCGGCGCGGTGGGGATCAACACATGCTCACCCAACCCCTTTGCGCCAAACGGTCCTTCGGCGTCAGGCACCTCAACAATGATGCTCTCGATCGGCGGCACATCGCCAATCGTCGGTATGAGGTAATCGTGCAGGTTTTCAGTGCGGCCCGGAATGAATTCTTCCATCAGCGCAAGACCGATACCCTGTGCGATGCCGCCTTCGATCTGGCCCTCAACCAACATCGGATTGACGGCCTTGCCGACGTCATGTGCGGCCGTAATCCGGTCAAGCTTGACGGTGCCTAGGCCAATATCGACTGTCAATTCAACAAGTTGCGCACCATATCCGTAAAGCGCATAAGGTTCGCCCTGACCGTTTTCGTCAAGCGGCTTCGTCGGCGGATCGTAGGTTTCCTCGCTCATGAAAACGTAGCCGCGGTCGTTGACCGGCAACTCTGACAGCTCAATCTGCGAGGTGGTTATCTTATCGCTGATCCTGACCCGGCCATCGCCAAAAGCCAGTTTCGCGTCACCGGAAACATTGGCGTGTCGCAATATCTGGGCTCGCAACGATTGGGCCGACAGCATGGCTCCCTTGCCGCTGACAAATGTCTGCCGCGAGGCGGAAGTTTTACCGCCATCTGGTGTCAGGTCCGAATCTGCGCCAACAAGCTCAAATGCCGAGACATCTGTACCAAGCGCGTCGGCCGCGATTTGGGCGACAACGGTGTTCGAGCCCTGGCCGATATCGATTGCTCCTTGATGCAGTATCAATGATCCGTCCGGCTTTACGCCGATGCGTATCGTCGACGGATTTGGCAGCGAAGTGTTGCCGCAACCATACCAACAGGTTCCAAGTCCTACACCGCGGCGCTTCGACGAACCTGAATTCTCCGCTTCCCGGTTAAAAGAAGCCGTCTCTTTGCAAGCCTCTATCCAGCGCTCTCTCAGAGCTTCAAGGCAAGGTTTGATACCCACACCGGTCTCGAAAACCTGCCCGGTGACGGTCGGCTTGCCATTGTCGAGTGCGTTGATCAGGCGGAAGTCGAGCGGGTCAATACCGGTCTGTTCGGCCAGATCATCAAACAGGCATTCCTGTGCGATTGCCGACTGCGGCACGCCAAAACCGCGAAACGCGCCGGAGGGGACGCAATTTGTGTGCACCGCGGTGGTATCTGCGCGGTAATTCTCAACGTGGTAAGGACCGGATGCGTGTACGGGCACCCGGTTGGCCACGGTAGGGCCCCAACTCGCATATGCCCCGGTATTGAATGTACCATCAAAGCGCATACCGGTGATGCGGCCGGAGCTGTCACAGCCGATTTCCGCTTCAATTTCTGAAGGGTGCCGCTTGGTGGTCGAGCGCATCGACTCCGATCGCGAATAGGCAATCGCAGCCGGACGCTTCAATTTCCACGCCGCAAGCGCGGCGTAAGGTTGCCACGAAAGGTCAAGCTTGGAACCAAATCCACCACCGCAAGCACTCGGAACAATGCGCACAGAACCGGCATCAATGCCAAGAACAAGCGCAATTTCGTCGCGGTTCATGAAAGCTGTCTGCGTGCAGCCGTGCAGTTCGATCCGGTCGCCGACACGTTCAGCATAGCCTGCCTCCGGTTCGATATAAGCGTGTTCGATGAATGGGGTGGAAAACTGACCGGAGACCCGGATTTCGGATTGGTCCAAAGCGGAAGCGGCGTCACCGCGCTTGACCAATCCACGCACAAGCACGTTTCCATCGCGTGTTTCGTGGACCGGTGGCAGTCCATTCCCGACTGCGTCGCTGGGCAGCAATTGGTGATCAATGAGGGTCCACTCGACCGGAAAATCATCAGGATCAAACGCACGAACGGCTTCTGGTTCTCCAACGACAGCGGCAATCGCCTCGCCCTTGAACAGAACCCTGTCCTCGGCAAACACCGGCTGATCGGCAAACGGCGGAATGACGCCGTGAAGGTTCTGACCGGTTACATCTGATGCATCCAGGATCGCAACAAGATCAGGATTGTTGTCCAGAAACGCCTGCTTGTCTCCGATCGTGAAACCGGCATGGTGATGCGGACTGCGGATTACCCTCACCAAGAAAGCATTCTCGGGCAGCCGGTCGGCGCCGAACATCGTTTCGCCCGTGACTTTAGGAGTTCCGTCAACATGGCGAATCCGGTCACCGACCCGGCCCGGGAGATTCATGGCGGCAGGTCCTGCTGCCGCATCCATAACTGCGTCAATAATCTTGGCATAGCCGGTACAACGGCAGAGCACCCCACCCAGCGCATCTTCAACTTCTTCGCGGCTTGGCTTTGCATTGCGGTCGAGCAGAGCCCGCGCACTCACCAGCATGCCGGGTGTACAGATGCCGCATTGCGCAGCACCATGGCGAAGGAAGCTGTCTTGCAGCGCGCTCAAGCTGCCATTGGCTTTCAGACCCTCAACCGTCGTGACATCACAACCGTCCAATTGTCCCGCGGCAACCAGGCAGGAACAGGCAATCTCACCGTCTATCAGCACCGTGCAGGCGCCGCAGTCCCCTGCATCACAACCGGTTTTGGTTCCCGTCAATCCCAACTGATTGCGTAAAACGCCCGATAACCGCTCGGCTCCCGATGCATCAATTTGCGCCGGACGGCCGTTCAAGGTGATGGCGGCCCGCATGCTCATTTGGCCGCTCCGTTGAAGGCGCAATCGTCGAGCACCCGCTCGACCAGTTCAGCCGCAGCAATGCGCCGATAATCACCGGTCGCACGAACATCGGAAATTGGAGATAAACCGGTGATATGCTCCGGGCGAACCAAACCCGAGAAGCCCCTGGAAACATCGGTGCCAATCAGTTCGTTCTCAAGCGAACGCAATCTCTGCGCCACTTCCGAACAGGCGCCAACGCAGACTGCAGCGTTCGCAATCTTACCATCTGTTCCGATAACCAACCGTGAAGCGACCATGGCGATCGAAATGACGAGATATTTGCGTGCGCCAAGCTTCAGAAACGATGATTGGCCCGCCGCAGATTCTTCGGGAATGACAATTGCCGTCACCAGTTCACCGGGTTGCAAGACGGTCGAACGGTAACCGTCGATGAAATCGGCAAGAGCGATTCTGCGTGAACCGCTTAGCGAGGAAAGCTGAATCTCTACATCAAGAGTAAGCAGCGGCGGAACGCCGTCCGCAGCAGGCGAAGCGTTACAGAGATTTCCCGCGATCGTCGCCCGGTTCTGGATCTGGATTGATCCCACTTCTCTGGCTGCAAGTTTCAATCCATCAAACGCCGGCGGAAGATCGGCTTGAACGATATCCGTCCACGTAGCCAGTGCGCCAATGTGCCAGCCATCGCCTTCGCGCTTTATGTATCGAAGCTCACCAAGGCCTGTGATATCGAGAACCGGACCGCTTGGCTGACGCTCGCCGAGCATCGGATAGAAATCCGTACCGCCCGCCAAAATCGCCTTTTCGCCGGTCGCAAGGGACGACAGGGCTTTGTCCAGCGTGGCGGGGCGTTCATACATCGGTCAGGCCGGAATCGTATCGGCGGTTGCCAAGTCACGCATGTGCCGGTTGACCTCATCGGCATGCAATCGCGCTGTCTTGTCGGTCGGCGGCAGCTGTTCATCGCGGAAAAATGCCGGCAATTCGTCGTCAGCCTCGGTAAATCCGGCCTGTTTGTTGAACTCGGCCTCAAGTCTCAAGGTCTCACGCCCGATCTCAACGATGAAGTCTTCATCGACATCGCAATCATGCGCATCGTTGATACCCTGGGCGATCAGTTTTCGGTTCGGATCGGTAACCGAGCGGCCGAATACGCAAAGACCCAGAGAATCGGCAACCGCGCTGGTCACCTGCATACGGTAACTTTCCTCGGCCACCGCACGAACATCCTTGTCTGCAGTCACGAATGACGGTGCATTACCAGTCGTGTGATCGGCGCCCTGAGCGGTGACCATCATCGAAATTCCAGTGACCTCGATGATGCGCGGATCGTAGGCGCTGATCGCCTGTTTCTTGATCACCGGTACCCGCCTGACACCATAATGCTCGCCCACCCGCGCGGTGCCCTGCGCCAATATGCGGCCACGTTCATTGCCCTTGCCGATATCTTCGAGGCAACCGGCCATGAACTTGGTGTCGCCATATTCAGCATGGCCGGCATCCATCAGCACCGCGATCATTGCGCCGACTTCGATCGTATCGATGCCAAGATCGTTCGCTGTCTCGTTCAGATAAGCCAGGTCATCGGGATCAGTCAGCCCGCAATTGGTTCCCAGAAGTCCGATGGTCTCATATTCAAGCGGCGAGACAATTTCGCGCCCCTGCTTGTCAACATAGACATTGGAGCATTTGATCAGACAGCCCGGCATACAGGCGTGCGAAGGCTCCCCGCCCCTATCCAGATAAAGCTCTCGAATATAGTCGCCGCCCATTTTCAGCGGCCCTTCGTCGGCGGCAACCACCTGTCCGCCGGAAAAATTGTTCACCGGCAAAGCGCCGAGCCGGTTTGTCAGGTCGGCTACCATGGCGGTGCCGTGGGTCTTGAACGCCTGGATCGGTACGGAATCATTGAGATGCCGGTTATATTCCTTGACCGCGCCCATTACCTTCTTTCGATCATGCAGCGTCGGCATTTTGTGCTTGTCTACGATGATCGCCTTGACTTTCTTGGCGCCCATAACCGCACCAACGCCGCCACGAGCCGCCAGCCGCGAAGGCCGGTTATCCGTGTCGGAAAAAGCAATGCCCGCCAGCAAGCCCTGATATTCGCCAACAGGTCCGCACAGCGCGATCGAGATCTTGTCGCCAAATTTCTCGTGAATTTGCTTGGCGGTCTCGAAATTTCCCTTGCCCATATACGGTGAGGCATCAAGGAAGCGGATATCGCCTTCCTGCGGTATGTGGATGATCACCCAGTCGTCCGAAACACCGTTCAGCGTGAACCCGGCAATTTCCAATTGCCCCATGGCGAAAGCGAAGGTTCCGCCCGAATTTGCTTCCTTGATTCCGCCGGTCAGCGGGCTTTTGCAGCCGACGCTCAGACGATTGGCGTTGGAGAAATTCGTTCCGGCAAACGGACCGGCGGAAAAGATAAGCGGATTGTCAGGACCTAGCGGATCGACGGACGCAACGCCTTGTTCCAGCAGCGTTTTGGCGATGAAATACCGCCCGCAAACGGCGATATCTTTTCCATGAAGTTCTTCGGTCTCAATCGACCGATCAGCAAGATTGATCTGCAGATAGCGCCGCACGCGACTCGTCTCCTCCCACCGTCCTGAGCGGAAGTCACGCATCAACGCGCTTCCGCGAATTCATTCGTACACTAACAAATATTCATTGCCTTCGCAAGACAGCCCAATGAACTCGTGATCGAGCCGGAATGCGCCGCGTTTGACCGTGATCAATGCGCTTATATGTTGTTGAACTAATGGTATGCACATGAACGATACGCAATTGGCACAGTCGTCCGAGCCGGTCTTTTCAACCCGTGGCGTTACCAAAGTCTATCGCACGGGCACGGTGGATGTGTGGGCACTACGAGGCGTTGATCTTGATCTTTATGCGGGGGAACTGGCCGTAATGCTTGGTCCTTCGGGGTCCGGCAAATCGACTTTGCTCAACATCATGGGCGGGCTGGATGTGCCGACCGACGGAAAGGTATTCTTTCGCGGCCAGGATCTTTCCACCTACAGCGAGCGTAAATTAACCCGCTACCGGCGCGACCATGTCGGCTTCGTTTTCCAGTTTTACAATTTGGTTCCAAGTCTCAGCGCCTGGGAAAACGTGGCGCTGGTCACCGAGATCGCCAAGAACTCGATGAAGCCCGAAGAAGCACTGGCCATGGTCGATCTCGAAGACCGCATGTCCCATTTTCCAGCCCAATTGTCGGGCGGTGAGCAGCAACGGGTTGCGATCGCCCGTGCAATCGTCAAACAGCCGGAAGTGCTTCTTTGCGACGAGCCGACAGGCGCGCTTGATTCAAAAACCGGCGTTATCGTTCTGGAGGCACTGGCCCGCGTGAACGAGGAATTGGGAACGACAACCGCGATCATCACCCACAATGCCGGCATCCAACAGATGGCTCATCGCGTTTTCTCGTTTCTGGACGGCCGCATCAGCGAGCAAACCGTCAACGAAACACGTATCGCTCCTTCGGAAGTGAGCTGGTGATCGATGCGGGTGCTTGATCGAAAAGTGGTTCGAGACCTGCGCCGGCTCTGGGCGCAGATCATCGCTGTTGCCCTGGTCATGGCTTGCGGCGTGGCGACGATTGTTCTTGCTGTCGGTGCATACCGTTCACTGGAAGAAACGCGCGCGACTTTCTATGCACGGCAAAATTTTGCTGATCTGTTTGCAACCGCCACCCGGGCGCCGTTGCGATTATCGGCCCAAATTGACGCAATTCCTGGCATCAGGTCGACCGAGTATCGAATAACCAAGCCGGTCGTCCTTGATATCGAAGGCATGAAAGAACCTGCAGCCGGTCTCGCCGTTTCAATCCCCGATACCAGCGAACCGGCTATCAATTCGCCCTATCTTCGTAAGGGCAGATTACCGTTTCAGGGCCGGCCGCACGAAGTCGCGATCGATGAGAAGTTTGCGACAGCCCACATGCTGGAGCCGGGTGACGGCTTCAACGCGCTGATTAACGGAAAGTACCGCGAACTCACCGTCACAGGCGTCGTACTGTCTCCAGAGTTCATCTACGCGCTCGGCCCCGGTGACCTCATTCCCGACGAACGTCGGTTTGGCATCATGTTTATGCGACGGTCTGCGCTAGAAGGCCCATTTGACATGGAGGGTGGCTTCAACTCTCTCGTCGCCAAACTGGACACCAGCGCAAAAATTGAAGAAGTGCTCGATCGGGTCGACGACCTGCTCAAACCCTATGGCGGCATCGGTGCCATTGAGCGCGACGACCAGATCAGTGACGCTTTCCTCGACAACGAACTGCAGGAATTGCGATCCATGGCGCTGGTCATCCCGCCGATCTTCCTGTTCGTGTCAGCGTTTCTGGTCAACATGATTCTATCGCGCCTGATATCGCTGGAGCGCGAACAGATCGGGCTGCTGAAAGCCATCGGCTATTCAAATCTGGCAATCGCGGGACACTACGCCAAACTCGTGTTGGTTATTGCTGCGATAGGATTGGCAATCGGGTCCGCCCTTGGTGCCTGGCTCGGCCGCGCATTGACCCAGCTCTACGGCAAGTTCTTTTCCTTTCCCTATCTGATTTTCCTGGAGAGCTTCGATCTCTATGCACTCGCCGGTGGCGTCGCGGTCGCGGCGGCGCTTGCCGGCGCCGCCAATGCTATCTGGTCCGTGGTCGCATTACCCCCGGCGGTGGCCATGCGGCCTGCTGCCCCTCTGCGCTACCGCAGCTTTTTGGGAAAGGCCGGTTTGGTCGTCCATCTGTTTTCACAGACCACCACCATGGCTTTGAGGCATTTGGCACGCAGACCGGTCCGCACTGCCATCACGTCGCTGGGGACATCATTCTCCGTTGCGATCCTTTGCACCGCTTTGTTCATGTTCGATTCCATGGAGAACATGATCGATTTCACATTCTACCAGGCCGAACGCCAGGACGGCATGCTGACCTTCTCCACTGAGCGTGCCGCTGAATCCATAACGGCGGTGCGATCGCTTCCAGGAGTGATGCGGGCAGAACCGTTCCGTTCGACGGCCATACGGATGATCCGCGGCCACCGTGAACTGGAGATGGAGATCTCTGCTTTACCGGCCAACGGCGATCTGGCGCGGGTGCTGACAGATGGTGGCACGCCAGTGCGACCGCCCTCCTCGGGTCTGCTGGTTCCCGAATGGGTCGCGAATAAATTGAGATTGAAGCCCGGTGACATCGTCCGCCTCGAATTGCTTCAGCACGACAGCCGGGTCGTTGAAGCGCCGGTGACAGCTATTGTACAAACCTTGATTGGGCTCGGCGCATATATGGAGCTCAACGCGCTCAACCGCCTGATTGGCGACGGCAACCGGATATCGGGTGCTCGCGTCAAAATCGACCAAAACCACCTTGATGAAATCTTTGACGAGGTAAAGCACACGCCCGCAATCGCCTCGTTTACGCTGCTCAGCGCCGCCAAGGTGAAATTTCGGGAAATCATCGAACAAAACATCGCAGTCATGGCAACCGTCTACGTTGTGCTTGCAGTGATCATCACGTTCGGGGTTGTCTACAACTCAGCCCGCATCCAGCTTGCAGAACGAGCCAGAGAACTGGCCAGCCTGCGGGTACTCGGCTTTACCCGTGGCGAAGTCTCCAGCGTTCTTTTGACCGAACTTGGCGTCATTATTGCCCTGGCACAGCCGCTGGGCTGGTTGCTGGGCTACGGCTTTGCCTGGTCGGTGATACGCGGATTTGAAAGCGACTTGTTTCGAATCCCACTCGTTGTCGAGTCCTCAACCTTCGCGCGGGCCAGCATGGTTGTGGTGGCGGCTGGCGTCGTATCGGCCCTGATAGCACGCCGCCGCATCGACAAATTTGACCTGGTGAGTGTTCTGAAAACTCGGGAGTGAAATGCATGAAAAACCTGACCAAATGGCTTGGACTTGCTGCACTCGCCGCAATCGTCGCCGCCGGCATTTACATCGCGCTTCGCGAGCAGCCCGCATTGGTCGACACGGCGCCGGTAAAGTCCGGACCGATGACTGTGACAATCGACCAGGAAGGCACGACGCGGGTTCGAAATGTCTACACCGTGTCGGCGCCAATCGCCGGCCATGTCGATCGCACCTCACTTGAGGAAGGTGACCCGGTTGAGGCGAACAAAACCATTGTCGCCTCCATCCATCCGCTCGACCCGCCTTTGATTGACCGGCGCACTGAAGCTGAACTGCTGGCGGCCATCGAAGCCGCGCGTTCCGGTGTGGCGCAGGCCGAACTGGAACATCAGCGCGCACTCGCCGCACTCGAACTCGCAAGAGCCGATCTGGAGCGGGCAACGCGGCTGTTCGGTTCAAACATCGTTTCCGAGCGCGACATGCAAAGAGCGGCAACGGAAGTCGCGCTTAAGGAGGCGCAGGTCAAGACCACCGAGGCGCGCATCAGGCAGCGCCAGGCTGAGCTTACCAGCGCACGTGCACGATTGATGCGGCCTGGCGACGAGGTGCTTGATATCGCCGGACGCCAATGTTGTGTCGAAGTGACCGCACCCATCGACGGCATTGTTCTCTCGGTCAAGGTCAAGAGCGAGCAGGCGGTGACGGCCGGAACGCCACTCGCTGAAGTTGGCAATCCGGAGGATCTGGAAATTGCTGTCGATCTGCTTTCCGAGGACGCAGTGCGCATCAGGCCCGGCCTGAAGGCTGAAATCACCAATTGGGGCGGTGAGCGGAACCTTTCAGCAACAGTACGGCGGGTCGATCCCTCCGCCTTCACGAAAATCTCGGCACTCGGCATCGAAGAGCAGCGGGTCAACGCGGTGCTCGATCTGGATGAGTTTGAACCGTTGTTGGGCCATGGCTACCGCGTGTTTGCCCGTCTTGCCATATGGAAGTCGGATGATGTTCTTCAGGTCCCTATCGCCGCCCTATTCCGCACCGATGGCAATTGGGCCGTCTACCGGGCCGACAACGACCGGGCATCGCTAACAACCATCGAAATCGGCCATCTCAATGATGAAACCGCCGAGGTGATTTCGGGACTGTCGTCGGGTGACCAAGTTATCCTCCATCCAAGCGACTTGCTCGAAGATGGCGGCCTGATTGGAATGCGAGACAGCGAATGAACTAAACCGAGGCAGACGCCGCTATTTCGCAGCAACGATCAGAATTTCGACCAGAAAACCAGGGGCGGCAAGGTGCGCCGATCCGCAAGCCCTCGCTGGTGCATGCCCTTCCGGCACCCACGCATCCCAGACTTCGTTCATTTCGTTAAAGTCGCGCATGTCATCAAGCCAGATATCGGCGCGCAGCACTTTTGTCTTGTCGCTACCCGCTTCCGCCAACAGCGCATCGATCTTGGCCAATATTTCCTTGGTCTGATCGGCGGCAGAGTCATATCGCGTGCCTACCTGACCGGCCAGATAGATCGTGTCGCCATGAACAACAATCTGGCTCATGCGTTGGTTGGTATGCTGCCTTTCAATGTCAGCCATAAATTCGTCCCTCATGTTTGGTTTTGGAAATAATCAATAACCTGCCCACAGCAATATGATCGCGACAATTGCGGGCAGGCCCTGGACAAAGAAGATGTTGCGAGCGGCCGTCATGGCGCCATAGATTCCCGCCACCGCGACGAAAATCAGAAAGCATAAGCCGACGTTGACCTGCCAGACCGGATCAGTGATCAGCAGCGACCAAATCAGGCCGGCTGCAAGAAAGCCGTTATAGAGTCCCTGGTTCGCAGCAAGCGGCTTTGTCGGCTCGAACAGGTCCTTGGGAAATGATCTGAACACCTTCGGTCCGCGGGTCGTCCAGGCAAACATTTCGAACCAGAGGATATAGATGTGCAGCAGTGCGATCAGCGCGATCAGGATTTTCGAGATCATGGAAGCGAATTCCGGCTTATGTGATTACGAGAAAAAACGTACTTACCAGCAATCCAGCCAAGGCTGAACCGGTAATATTATCCGAACACCACTCCCTTGCTTTGCGCCCTGAGGCGAGGATCGTGCGATTTGACCAGAACCGGTCGTCCCTCCAGGATTTCGAAACAGCGCTCCAGGGTCTCCCGTTCCAGCCGCTCCATGGCTTCTACCGTGTAGAAAGTCAGATGCGGTGACAGGATGACATTGGGCATCTCGTAGAGATCTCGTAATGGATGATTGCGACGGTTCAACGGCTCCGAACTGAAGACATCGAGGCCGGCACCGGCAATTTCACCATCTTTCAAAGCAGAGAGCAGAGCCAACTCATCCACCAATGCACCACGCGATGTATTGATCAGATAGGCGGAAGGTTTCATCGCCTTCAGCTCCGCGGCGCCGATGATGCCCTTTGTGTCAGGCGTCAAAACACAATGCAGCGACACGAAATCGCTTTGGCTGAGCAATTCGCGCAGATCGTCACATTTTTCAGCACCGGCGGCAGCCATTTCGTCTGCCGGTTTTCCTGGATTATAAGCAATCACCCTTGCCCGAAATCCGGCGCCGCACATGCGCGCCATTGCGGTTCCGATTTTGCCAAGACCGATCAAACCGACTGTCTTGCCGGCAATGTCACCACCGAGCCATGGCGTTTCTGGCCAGACCCATCCAAGTTCCTTCATCGCACGGTCCAGCGGATGTAATCTCCGGGCCAGCGCGATCATCAGCGCAAACGCGCCCTCTGCGACGGTTTCCTCGGCATATTCGGGCACATTGACAACCGGGATGCCGCGGGCGCTCGCCGCAGGAATATCGATAGCGTCGATACCGACGCCATATTTGACGATCCCTTTCAGCCTTTCCGCTGCCGCGATCACCCGTGCGGTGATCGGCTTGTAACACATCAGGATCAGGTCGGCGTCCCGCACCGCTTCGATCAATTCGTCTTCAGACACGCCGTCCGGCAACAACACCAGATCGTGACCGGCATCTCGCAACGTCGCATCGATCGACAGGGTGTGCAGTTCGCAATCGGTACGAACGACTTTCATGCAACCGCCGCGCACTCGACTATTGCGGTTTCGACAATTTTCAGAGCCCGGTCGAGCTCTTCATCCGCAATCGTCATTGGCGGCGAGAGCGTCAGCACGCAACCCTGCGAAATCTTGAAACTCAAGCCGGCATCGAGACAGCGATAGAAGACTTTTTCGGCAAGGTCGTTGCCAGGGACTTTCGTTGCCGGATCGGCAACGATTTCAACGCCAAACATCGCCCCCCTGCCCCTCACATCTCCAACGATGTTGCAAGAGGCGGCGAGATTGCCAAGCCGCTCCATCGCATGGTTTCCGATTTCCGCTGCCCGCTCGACCAGCCCTTCCTCCTCGATAATCCCGATCGTGGTCAGGGCTGCACGGGCGGTAACCGGGTTTTTCTCATGCGTATAATGGCCAATGGCAAAGTCGCCGCAGACGTCGAGATCGCGATTGGTGATCACCGCGGCGATTGGCAGGATACCGCCACCAAGCGCCTTGCCAAGCGTCACAATGTCAGGAACGACCTCATCGTGTTCAAACGCGAAAAACTTTCCGGTCTTGCCGAGCCCGGTCGGAATTTCATCGAAGATCAGCAGCGCGCCGGCATCGTTGCAGGCCTGGCGTACTGCCTGCCAAAATCCGGGTGGAGGCACATAGGGAACCGCGCGCATCGGCTCAGCGATCACCGCGGCCACATCTCCCTCGCGTTCAAGCACATATCGGACCATGTTGGCGCAGGCCAGTTCGCAGACCTCCGGTCCCGAGTGGCCATATGGGCAGCGATAACAGGCAAACGGCGCCACATGCTCGGCACCCGCCATCAACGGTCCGGCAATATGCGAACGAAATGTCGCCTCGCCCCCGACTGACGAAGCACCAAAACCGGCGCCATGAAACGCATCCCAAAACGACACAGTCTTGAAACGCCCGGTCGCTGCACGCGCAATTCGCAGCGCCACTTCGTTGGCGTCCGATCCGCCAGTGGTGAACAGCACTTTGGAAAGATCGGCAGGTGCAATTGCGCCTAGCTTTTCGGCCAGTTCGACGGAAACCTCGTTGGTGAATCGACGGGGCGAAAAACTCAGTTCATCGATCTGCTGTTTGATCGCGTCGACCAGTTTCGGATGGCCGTAACCGATGTGGTGGACCGAGTTGCCATGAAAATCCATGTAACGGTTGCCGTCGAGGTCCTCGATCCAGATGCCCTCTGCCTTGGCGACCGCGCTCATCACCGGCGTTGAGAGGCTCTGATGCAGAAACGCCTCCGAGTCGCGATTGATCAGCGCCTCGGTCGTATGGCGGTTTTGCCTGCGGGCCCACGCCGCCCGCTCGTCGGATGTATTGGCTTCGCCTTCGGTGTGAACCGGTTTTCGCGTCAACATTTCATGCTCATCATATTCGCTGTCGCAGCGAACACGGGTTTACCTAAAAAGTCGACCTGATTCTTGCAAGCGAACAAACCTGCCATGCACTGTATTCGGGCAGCAGACGTTGCGCTCATTCTTAAGTCTGGTTTGCAGCAGGCAGCCTCTGTCCAGCCGTATTATTCGAACTCCACGCCCACCATTTCAGGTTTGCGCCAGCGAATGCGCGCCTTGCGCGTTTCGTCCTCGTGAGCAAACTGGATTTCGAAAATTGCCGGTACGCCCGCCGTGTCGCCGAATGCAAGCATTGCCCCGTTGTCGGTCATGTTGCGCGCCACGCACTGCAACGCACCATATCCGCGGTTGAACGTAATCGTTGCGCCCTTGAGAACCCGCTTGCGCCGTTCGCCGCGCCGTTCGCCGTGATATTGCGGTTCCATCCTTGGCTCGATCAAAGTGTCCATGACAGACCTCCTCAATGATTGATGAGATTAATCTGCATGAATTGTGCCAGGGAGGTTGTGTCAGATCGGCACAAGAACAGCGCCGACCGGCTCAATCCAGCCGGCGGCTTAACTGTTCCCAGATGTTAGACGCCCCGCGTATTTTGGCGCCTTCGTGCATGTGTGAACGAACTAACTTACCGTTCGATCAGTGTCAATATGAGAAACATAAACAGTCTATCTTGTTGTTAAAAATAAATTATATTACTGTTGACTTATAAATGACAGGACGCGAGTGCGCATGACTTACCGATCATGAAGAGAAAAACAAATACCGCAGACAACCAGCAAACCCGCGAACGATTGCTCGTGACTGCGAAACGCGTTTTTGCCAGGAAGGGCTTTGACGGCGCCAGCATTGCCGAAATCGTGGATGAATTGGGAATCACAAAGCAGGCGCTATTGTATCACTTTGGCAGCAAGCAAAAACTTTATGGCGAGATAATCACGCAAATCAACGTCCGTCTGTTTCAGGAGATTGAACAGACAAAGCAGGATAACTACGAACCGGCACTAAGGCTGGAGCATTATGTCATGCGCCACTTTCAATATGCGGTGGCAAATCCGGACGAGATGAGCCTGCTGATGCGCGAGGCACTCGACAATCGGGCCCGGGCCGAACACGCAAAAACCTGGCCGCTGAAACTGTTCTTCGATGAGATGATCGCCTTGGTCAAAGCCAATCCGGATCTCGCCGATGCAAGTGATCCGGTGGTTTTTGCGTTCATCTATCAGGTGCTCAGCAGCATCCTTGTCTTCGCCGTGTCACCGCCGTCATTGATCGCAATGCATGGCGAAGAGAACTTCAACATCACCCGTGACCAGTACCCGTTGGAACTGCAAAACCATATCCGCTGGTTTTTGAAAGCAGCCGCTGAGAATGCGAAGCAGGGGTGATCCAGAAATCCCATTTTTCGCGCATTGTTCCTAGCGTTGGCCCGGATCAACATGCGGACCCTTCGGAGTCTCAATATCCCAGCAATCTTCTTCCTCGTTCCAAGACACAGACCAGCCCGTCGGCAATTCTGCCTTATCCAAAAACGTATAGACCGATGTATCCCATAGCACTCAGCGACAAAGAGACTGTCGGTGAGCCTCGCCCCCGTAAGATTCGCCCCCGTGAGGTCTGCCTGTGTGAGGTCCGTGTTACCGAGATTCGCCTCTGTAAGATTCGCCCCAGCGAGATCAGCACCTGCGAGGGTCGCAGCCAAGAGGGTTGCTCTTGTGAGGTCCACATTTGTGAGATCCGCGTCAGAGAGGTCCGCCCAACCAAGGTTCGCCTCTGCGAGGTTCGCCCCTGCGAGGTTCGCTGCTGTGAGGTCCGCATTTGTGAGGTTCGCACCTGCAAAGTTTGCCGAACCAAGGTTCGCGTCTAAGAGATCAATACCCCTTAGATTAACCTGTTCAAAATTCAGGCCTGACAGGCAATGGTGTGTTATGTATCCCCGTTCGCGCTGACGCAACAGTCTGTGCAACATGTCTCCGGCAGCGGACCGGCTTCGTCCTTCAGAAACAATGGATGTGGGTGAAGACTCCCCGTCCTCAAACCATCGTACCGCGTTCAACGCCACCAACAGCGCTTCTTCACCATTGCGCGCCCAGTCAACCATATCGGCGAAGAATTCTACTTTTGCATTGGCGCGCTGCTGGCCTCGCATTTCACTTGCCGGCATACCTTTGTCAATCTGATATCGAAACAGATCGGCAAAAGTATCTGCAGCAATTCCAGCATCCAGTTCGCCTATTTCAACCCGGTTTTTCACCTCCTCACGGATAAATTGCAAAAGGTCCGCGTCAATATTTCGCGCACCCCAGTGCCAAAGCCAAGTGTGAAGAATGCTCGACTTTGTGATCTGTCCGCCGGACTGCTCGATCAGATCGAACGTTTTTGTAGACATAGTCAACTCGCTGACAAATCGCCTGGCGACAAGAAACTCCGAGAAACTTTTATGCAAGAATTCAAAAGTTTCGTGCCCCTCCGATTCACGCAAGTGAAAAGCGAGTGAAGCACCAAAAGAACGATCCCTGTTGCCAACCACGGACGAGAAATTTCCTGCAAGCACCGGATCCCATTTGGTCAGAAATCGCGTCACGTCATCCATATGGCCAACTCGGGAAGTGCCACCCACCCAAGCCGCCATGGCAAGTCCCTGCAGTGCTGGTTCGAACTGCTTGTGGTAGTCAGAGAACCCGTCAGCAAAGTTGCGAATGTTTTTGTCAAGTTCTCGTTGGTGAAACTTTTCGAGAACCCGTTGATAAACAACATTACGCGATGGCACCTCTTTACCCTCTGTAGGCTTCCAGGCTTCGGCTAACGCTAGAAAGTAAAAGAGCAGAGGCTCCTTCGAAACATCTGAGAATTTCTCGGATGTCAGCTCTGGTGGCATTTGCTGCGGCGCAGGCGCCACCTTTTGTTGCCAACGGTGCCACCAAACTTCCCGTTGGTCTTCACATAACCGGTCGCCATCAATATCGTCTTTGTAGCCTGACCGGTCTCCTGCATCTATAAAGAACGGCAAAAGATGCAATAGCTGGTTACCTTTGATTTTCAGCTGCGAAACGGCCTTGTCAGCCGACGCGACACGACCGCTAATAATCGTCAACACTCGTGGTTTCGATTGGCCGGAGTTTTTATTGTCAACCAAGGATTTTACATCGCGAACAAAATCGCGCGTCATGCGGTCACCATCGGCACCTGCAACAACAATCTCGTCCAATCCATCGAAGAAGAGAACCAACGGCCCATTCCGGCAGTATTCCTGCATGTGGTCGCCTACTGGACTGTCGCTGAGCCTGTGGGCGTCAATTCGTTTTAATTCATCTGCAATCGCGACGCTCAGTTCACTGCCGGACGGAAAATGCTGCAATTGTAGGAATACGGGAAAGGCGCTGCCACTCCTTGCCAACTGGGACGCAATTGCTTTCAGTGAACATGATTTACCGATGCCCGGTCCAGCGCTGACAACCCTGATTTCGTCTCCGATAGGCGAATTTTTTATCCAGCTAAGAATATCATCCGAGAATTCGACGAGGTCTTTCTCAGTCTTTAGTCTCGTCGCGCCTCTATCGCGATCTGCTTGTTCGGGTTTGTCTGTTTCTTCTGAAGTTGACCAATAAGCTCTGAGAGGCACGAATACATCGCTCAGCAAAACTGGATTTTCACGAGGTTGACCGATTAATGGTTCTTCATCGAACTGTTTTTGAATATGAGAAAGGTAGCGCTGCCTTTCCTGCTCACGTTTCCGAGCTTCGCTGAATGGAGTGTTCAACGCAGTTTGCAAAACTTCGAAAGCTTCGGGATCGGACATCCACGTCTGATCCAGCGCTTCAGCAAAAACACCACGCAGGGCGCGCGCCATGTTCGCCTTGTCTTTTTCAAACAACAGGCCATCGAGATGCCGGCAGACGTCAGTGGCAAACTTATCTAGAAACGGAAACTGATCGGGATGACTGAGAAAATCGCGATTGATGACAATGTCGCCTTGGCCGAGTCGCTCAAGCATTGTATTAGCGAGCGCGTTGTATTCCTGTTTTGTCGGCTTACGAGCAAATGAAAGTTTCGCCAGTACTAACTCTAGCGATCGTGCGAGCGCGCCCGCAATCAGCAAATAAACTAATCGTTCCTTGTTGTCGTTGAACGAAATTTCGCCAGCCGCCTTGAAGAACGATGCGAGAGCTCCAACACCAAAAGATAACTTGCCGGTGTAAAAAGCCATTGAAGTCTGAGCGATGCCGGTAAAAGCAGCCAACAGAGCCCTCTTTAGCCCCTTGATCTTCACCGCATCCCCTTTGAGAACAATTCCGTCCGCTTCGGTTGTCATCCTGAAACCTCACCCATTGGTCGAAGTAAAGCTGACGCAAAAGAATATTTAAATCAAACAAAAACCGCGACGTTACCGCCGCGGCCCAAATATTTGCGCAAGTAAATCAGACAAATCTAATTCTTGCTTTTGTCCACCAACTGATTGGCTGAGATCCATGGCATCATGGCCCGCAGCTTCTCGCCTACTTCTTCAATCTGGTGCGCGTCATTGTTGCGGCGAATGCCCTTGAACCGTGCCGCGCCCGAGCGATACTCCTGCATCCATTCCGAGGTGAACTTGCCGGTCTGGATGTCATTCAATACCCGCTTCATCTCCGCCTTCGTCTCGTCGGTGATGATGCGCGGACCGGAGACATATTCGCCCCACTCCGCAGTGTTTGAAATCGAGTAGTTCATGTTGGCAATGCCGCCCTCATAGATCAGGTCGACGATGAGTTTGACCTCGTGCAGGCACTCGAAATAGGCCATCTCCGGCGCGTAGCCGGCTTCCACCAGCGTCTCGAATCCGGCGCGGATCAACTCGACCAGACCACCGCAAAGAACGACCTGCTCGCCAAAGAGGTCCGTCTCGCACTCTTCCTTGAAATTGGTTTCGATGATGCCGGAACGGCCGCCGCCAACACCACAGGCGTAGGAAAGACCAAGATCGAGCGCGTTGCCGGATGCATCCTGATGAACGGCAACCAGGCACGGCACACCGCCGCCCTTCTGGTATTCGCCGCGAACCGTATGCCCCGGACCCTTCGGCGCAACCATCAGCACGTCGACACTGTCTTTCGGCTCGATCAGACCAAAATGAACATTCAAGCCATGGGCAAAGGCGATCGCCGCGCCGTCGCGGATGCTGGGTGCGATTTCATTCTTGTAGATATCAGCCTGCAATTCGTCCGGTGTGGCCATCATCATCAGATCGGCCCAGCCGGCAGCGTCTGCCACTGTCTTGACCTCAAATCCGTCGGCTTCGGCCTTTTTCGCCGTTGCAGAACCCTCGCGCAGCGCAACGGCCACGTTCTGCGCACCTGAATCTTTCAGGTTGAGCGCATGCGCCCTGCCCTGGCTGCCATAACCGATGATGGCAACTTTCTTGCCCTTGATGAGATTGAGATCAGCATCTCGATCATAATAAACACGCATGTCTGGTTTCCTTTCCCGAGTGATGTCTAAATTGCCCGCATGCGGGCGGTTTTGGTTGAAATTGAAAATAGCTGGATGAACTGATCGCTCGCCTGTGCCGCTTCCGTGGCAATTGCTTGCCGGTCCATGGCGAGATCATCTCCAAGCAACAATCTGATCTGGACGTCACGAACGACCAATCCGAAAAACGTCCGGAACTGGGTTTCGGCATCACTTTCGCTCGACAGCAAGCCGGCGGTTTGTCCTGCCTCGATCAGCGGCTTCAGCCTGCGGCCCATGGCAAATCGTCCGTTTTCCAGCACGATGCTTCCCAGTGTCGACTTCGTTGAACCGGCATGGCCAACTGCCAGCCGATTGAGCGCGACAGACATGTCACCGGTAAGCACGGTCAGCAAATCGTCCGCAAAGGCTGTCAGCCTGGTGCGAATTTCTCCAAGATCAAGCCTCTCACCTGTTTCTTCCGGCATGCGCACCTTGGACGCCTGCCGCCGCACGATCGCCGCCAGCACACCGTCGCTGTCGCCGAACCAGTTATAGAGCGTTTCCTTTGAGCAATTGGCGGCCCGCGCGATCGCGCTCATGCTCAACCGGTCATCGCCGGCAATCAGAAGATCGAGTGCAGCGTCCAGCACTTCGCACTGGCGTTTGGTGAAGCCCTCACCCCGTTCTGCCCTCGGTACACCCTTTTTCAGCGGCTCTGCCACCACTCGCCTCTCTGCTGCGTCACTTAGCATCCATAACCGTACCGTAACGTACGGTACGGCAATCCTATTGGATTATCTGGCGGCAGAAATCAAGTGGCGATGATGTTGCCAGTCGGTTTCGCGTAGTCCGATTTCGACAAACGGATCGACAGTTGTACCCGCAACCATGTCGGCCAGTATTCGCGGCACCGGCGGCACATTCAGCACCGTTGCGACCAACTGGTCGCGGACAATTGGCAGCAGGCGGGAATCAGATTGGTAGAACGGAGTGAACAGATAGGACAGCAGTTGAAAAGTGCGGACGTGCCGGCGGCGCATGTGAACATACATCTCAAGCGCCGTGTCGATATCGGGGGCAACGTTTACAGCCTGTGCCAGCGCACGGGCATCGAGCAGGGCCATGTTCACCCCCTGCCCCAGTTGCGGACTGGTAGAGTGCGCGGCATCGCCGATAACGGCAAATTGCCGGTTGACCGGGTTTTTGATCGTGTGATGGCCATACTTGGCCAATGTCAATTGATCAAACGAGCTGATCTGGTCGAGATAGGCATGACATTGCGGCCAGTGACCAAGCACCTCGTCTTTCCACCGATCCAGTCCCGCTTCAATCGTTGCATCCGCCAGCGCGGGCTTGATGCTCCAGAAAAAGGCCGTCTGCGGCCTTCCACCGGCTGAAACCGTGCCCATTGGCAGGATACCGATCATCACCGAGGCATGACGGTACCGCTGCTCGAGTGCATGATCATCGGTATCTCCGTCGACATGATCGAGACTGGCCCACCAGGCACCGTATGGCAATTGTCTGGGGCGAACCGGCCTGGGCAAGGATTGGCGCAATGCCGAATGGGCGCCCGTTGCATCGACCACGAGGTCGAATCGGGCACTCTCACCTCCATCGAGAAACCGGAACCGGGTCCGGTCTCCCGAATGATCGAAGGCGTGAACTGCCCGTCCGGTTTCAAAATCACAACCCGCCTGTTTTGCGGCATCCAGCAAAATGTTGAACATTGCGGCCCGGTGGACAGCCAGACCAAACCGTCCGCGGCCCGACGCGCCGTAGCGAACATTGAGAACCGTGCGCCCGGATTTCGCATCGGCTCCGTAGAGGCGATCAATCCGCTGTCCTCGCTCAAGGATCGCCGGCAGCAGGCCCAGATCCTGCAGGATGGTCAGGCCGGTAGGTTGCAGCAGCAATCCCGACCCGACCGGCTGTGGTTCTTCAAACTGATCGAACACCGTCACACGGCAGCCTCTGCGGGCCAGATATATTGCCAAGGACAGCCCGGCCGGACCTGCCCCCGCAATACCTATTTCCAATTCCTTGATCGGCATATCGCTCCGGGGTTCAAAAACCCAAGTTGAAATTGACTTGCCCGGTCACAGCATTCAAATACTTGCACGATTCCCAACCCGGAGCGAAACAACCGCATGCGACATATCGGCTTCGGGCTGGAAAAAATCGGCTTGGCGGCGCTCGCCTGGCCACGGCGCGTGGCAGCAATCGTCATCCTGGTCACCGCAGCCGCGCTATTCGGAATCACCCAGCTGACATTCGACGACGATGTGATCTACGCATTTCGGTCCAACAGCGAGACATACGAGCAGTTTCGCCAACTGCTTGAAGACCGCGACGGCGCCTCCAACGATGTCGTCATCATGGCGGAATCCGTTTCACCGCTTGATGCAGAAGCGCTCAAATTTCTGCGGGAGATGCATTTTGAGCTCGAATTCGCCGACGGTGTCGGCGCCGTCTATTCGGCGTTTGCATTGCGCGATCCCGGCGCGAACGGCGAACCCGGCCCTCCCTTGTTTCCCGACGAGTTCGGCGATGCAGATCTGACTGAAATCTACAGCCGCGCGGATAACCATCCACTGGCATTCAGTCGAGCAGTGTCGCCTGACAGAACGGCCATGACTTTCGTGATCTCAGAATCATTGGACCAGCGCGACCCGACCATCGAACGCCGCTTAGTTGCCGGTCTCGACCAGATAGCGGGGCGATTTTCAACAGACGAAATCGCGGTTTCCGTGCTTGGAATGCAAAAGACGCGTTTCGAGATTGCTGATGCAATTCTGCGCGATCAAATTGTCTTTAACGCCGGCGGCTCGATCGTCTCTGTACTCGTCGCGTTTCTTGTATTTCGCAATCTGCGGCTGACGGTTCTGGTCCTCTCGGCAGGTTCCGTAGCGCTGATCTGGACGCTTGGAGCCGCGGGGCTTGCGGGTCAGACAATCACCGTGGTCACCAACATCATTCCGGTCCTCATCATCGTCATCTCGTTTACCAATTCCATGCACCTGGTGCACAGCCTGCGCGAGCGCCACCACCGTCGGGAAGACAATCCGCGGGCGGCAATTTCAGAAACCGTCACGAGAATCGGCCCGGCCTGCGCGTTGACCGCTTTGACCACGGCAGCAGCATTTGCATCGCTATCGCTCACCGGTTACGGCGCGCTTACCGAATTGGCGTGGTTTGGCGCCGCGGCAGCACTCATTTCCTTCCTTGCCATCATCACCGTGTTTCCACTTGTCGCTTTGCTGGTTTTGCGAAACCAGGACATCGGCACATATCAACGAAAGCCCGGGCGCTCCGCAGCCTTGCTGTCCAAGCTCGCCGATATTGTGGGTCCGGCGCGAATTCCGGTCATTGCAATTGCCATCGTACTGCTCGCAGCGGGCACGGCGGGACATCTGACAACCACGCCGCGGTTTTCCACCTATGACAATATTCCGAGGGGCAATCCCGTTTTGGAGGCAAGCCTTCGAGCGGAAGACAAGTTCGGCGGTTTATTCAATCTTTGGATCCGAATTCCCGGCGATGGCCGCCAAATGATGACCTCGGAAGAAGGCTGGAAAAAAATCACGGCGGTGCATGAGGCGGCTGAATCGGTGCTCGGAACCAATGCAGTCTTCTCACCGTTGACGATCGCGCGTGCCGCCGGCACGCCTGAAAAGCCGCTGGACGTTGGGACGCTTGAAGATCTGCCGCAAGAAGCGCTCGCCCGGATCGCTTCACCGCAGAGCGGTTTCCTTTCCTTGAGCGTCCTGGTTGGCGACCCTGCACGGTCCGGCAAGCATCAGGCGCTGTATGATGCCCTGGACCGGGCCGTACGCGATGCTGGTGCGACAGTGGTAACGGGAACTCCAGCGCTCGCCCGGCATGATGCGGTTCGCATGATCAATCGGATGAACGCATCGATTATTGCCGCCGCATTCGCCACCGTGTTTTTGGTCGCCTTTGCCTTTCGCTCGCTTTCCATGTTGCCGGCGATCGGGTTGGCAAATCTCACACCGGTATTGTTGACCGGATTGATCCTGCACCTCTTCGCCGGCGGCGAGACCAAGATCGCAACCGGTCTGGCCATGACCATCGCCTTCGGTGTGGCCGTGGACGACACGATCCATTTCATCAACCGGGCTTTTCTTGAACGAAATGCCGGCTGTGATGCAGCACAATCGATAAGGGGAGCCATAACCGGCGTCGGCTTTGTCCTTTGCGCAACAACCGTGGTCCTTGGTGCCGGTATCTCATTGACATTCATGTCCAATTTCAAAACCGTACGCCTGTTTGGTGAGCTGATGGTGATGATTTTGTTCTTTGCCCTCTTGGCAGACCTGATTATCCTGCCGGCCGTTATGCACGCTTATCAACGATGGCATCGCAAAGGGTTCCGGCAATGAAATTTGCAGACGGTCGTCTGGCCCTTTTCTACCTGTTCCTGGCGTGCCTCGCCTTTGCCGCCACTCCGGCAAGACCTGCCGAAAATCCGCTCGGCGCTTATGCAGGAAAATTCAGCGGCAAGGGTACGATCCGGCGCCATCCCGGCGAACCGAAAGAGACGGTACGCTGCCGCATAAGTGCGACACTGTCAGCGGAGGGCAATACGCTAAAACAAAATGGCACCTGTGTGGTGCCGGGCAGCAAGGTCGCTATCGACAGCGAGCTCACCTACAATCCGTCAAACGGACGCGTGAAAGGCCGGTGGACAGATGTGGCCAATGGAACGGCGGCGGGCGTGTCCGGAAAGGGTGACAGCAAATCTGTCAAGCTGACGATTTCCGGCAAGGACCTGCAAACAGGAGAAAGTCGGACGCTGTGGATGACCCTCCAGCCAACAAAAAACGGCTATCTGCTGATTACGCGATCGCCAAAACCGAGTGCTGGTGGCCGGTTCGTGTCAGGCGAAATCCGGTTCACGAAGTGACGGAATGTCCACACGCTCCAAGAAATCGCTTCACCGTTTCGGACATCCCGAACTCAAGCGCGTCGGCAGTCAATCCGTGCCCGATCGATACTTCCGCAAGATCCGGTATTCGCCGAACCAGCGCCGGTAGATTGGCAACGGTCAGATCGTGTCCGGCATTTAATTTCAAGCCGGCTGAAATTGCCAAGTCGGCAGTTTTACCCAATACGTCAATTTGGCGGGCAGCGGCCGGTGGATCCTCGTAACAGCCTCCGTATGGACCTGTGTAGAGCTCCAACCGGTCGCAACCGGTGTCGACTGCAGCCTCAATCTGTTCTTTGGAAGCGTCGGGATCACAAAACATCGAAACCCGTTTGCCACCACGTTTCAAACGTTTGACAATCGCCTTCAGCATTTCGCGGTTGTCGACAAAATTCCATCCATGATCAGAGGTCGGCTGCATCGGATCATCAGGCACCAATGTTACTTGCTCCGGCTCATTCGCATCGACCAGATTGAGAAAATCCTGGCTTGGATAGCCTTCCATGTTGAACTCGGCCTCGGGAAATTCGTCATCGATCAGTGCGCGGATTTCGGGCACATCGGAAAACCGGATATGACGCTGGTCTGGACGCGGATGCACTGTCAGACCATGTGCGCCGGCCATCAGCGCTATACGGCCAATGCCCGTCACGCTCGGCCAAGGCAGATCGCGCCGGTTTCTGAGCATGGCAATCGCATTGAGATTGACGGAAAGAGCGGTGGGCACAGCGGGTCTCCATTTGGTGAGTACGCGTAACAGCAGTCAGCCCGATCAGGCAACTGATATCGATTGATCCAACAGCGCTCACACCAGGACAATCAGACCTCACAAGCGCAATTGATATCCTCCCTGCAGTATCACAAAACCAAATTAACGCGCTGTAATTATTCATTATATTCCAAATCATCCTTGTGCTCAGTTACATATTTAATCATCCCGATTAAAGCGCTATCCTTGTCCTCAACACGGTAGATTGACTGGTCGAACCTCGTGACTTTCGCACCTTCTCAAAATGGCGATCCAACCCAATTTCTGGGAGCCAAGCGCAGTCTGTGGCTGATCTCCGCCGCCGCACCGTTGATCCCGCTGCTCGGCATCGGTTTGCTCCTCTATACGGGCAACCCGTTGTTTGCCCTGTTTGCCCTGACTGTTGAATTCGTCCTGGTTCCCTTGCTCGACACCTGGTTCGGCGAGGATCCCAACAACCCGCCCGCCGAAGCAGTCGAGGCTCTTTCAGCCGACAACTGGTACCGGGCGCTGCTGTTCGTCTCCATTCCGCTGGCCTGGATTTCATTCCTGGCCACGGCTTGGACCGTTGGAACGCTCGGTCTTCCATTGTGGGCGGTGGTGGCGCTGACCTTGGGCACAGGGGTTATGAGCGGAAGCATGCTGACCGTTGGTCACGAATTGGGGCACAAACCCAACAGATTGGACCGGCTTGGCGCCAAATTCGCCTGCGCACTCACCGGCTATGCGCATTTCTGCATCGAGCACAATCGCGGTCACCACGTGCAGGTGGCAACACCTGAGGATCCGGCATCCGCCAGGCTTGGAGAAAGCATCTATCGGTTCGCTGTGCGCGAGATACCGGGCACGGCAGTTCGCGGATGGCAGCTTGAGCGCGAAAGGTTGGCCAAGAAGGGTCAGACTTTCTGGACGTTCCAAAATGACTTGCTGCACGGATACGCAATCAGCTTGGCCGTGGCTGTGCTGTTGATCTGGCAATTTGGCTGGGTGATGATCCCGTTCCTGCTGTTGCACCATCCCGTTGGCTGGCTACAACTGACATTCGCAAACTATGTCGAACACTACGGACTGCTGCGCCAGAAAAGCCAATCCGGCCGCTACGAACCCTGCGAACCGCGCCATTCATGGAACACCAACCACATTGTCTCGAACCTGTTGTTGTTCCATTTGCAGCGACATTCCGATCATCATGCAAATCCACTTCGCCCCTATCAGGCGCTGCGTAATTTTGACGAACTACCTCGACTGCCGAGCGGTTATCCGGGGTCGTTCGTGCTGGCGGCAATCCCACCCTTGTGGTTTCGCGTGATGGACCCGAAAGTGTTTGAATGGGCTGAAAACAATTTGAGCCGTATCAATGTCGATCCGCGAGTTTCGAAGCAATATCATGCTCGGATGCCAGCCTAAGAAACGGCGGCTGGCATCGTAAACGTTGGGTACTTTCAATGGCCTGGTCTTTTCCCATTGCGCGCATCTTCGGATCCGAACTGCGCATACACATCACCTTCTTTCTGCTGCTGCTATGGATCGGCGTTGCCCATTACAATCAGGGAGGAAGCGAGGCGGCCATTGTCGGTATCGTCTTCATATTGGCCTTGTTTGCCTGTGTGGTTGCACACGAATTCGGTCACGCCCTTGCAGCGCGCCGTTATGGAATTCGCACTCCGGACATCACATTGTTGCCGATTGGCGGCATGGCACGGCTGGAGCGCATGCCGGAAAAACCAAGTGAGGAAATTATCGTCGCCCTCGCCGGACCTGCCGTAAACGTGGTCATTGCGGCGGTACTGATTGTCTTCTTCGGCGCTCAACCGGGCTTTACAGCGCTTGAAAATCTTGGCGATCCGAGAGCCGAATTCTGGTCGCGCTTGGCTACGGTGAACCTGTTTCTCGTCATCTTCAACATGATCCCCGCCTTTCCGATGGATGGCGGCCGGGTGTTTCGAGCACTGCTGGCAACCCGGTACAAGCGGGCGCGCGCGACGCGCATTGCCGCACGGGTCGGCCAGGGATTTGCATTTCTGCTGGGCTTCCTGGGTTTGCTCGGCAGTCCGTTGCTTATCTTTATCGCCATTTTTGTCTATATCGCCGCTTCGGCTGAAGCACAGGCGACCGAACTTCAGCAAATCTCGCGCGGCATCAACGTGGCTGACGCCATGATCACCAGTTTTGAAACATTGAAACCGGGCGCGACCATCGCCGATGCCGCAGATGCGCTGTTACGAACCACACAGGTGGAGTTCCCTGTCCTGGAAACCGATGGCCGACTTGCAGGCTTCGTTACCCGCAATTCGATGATTGCTGTTCTCGCAGAATCGGGAGCGGATTCGCCCGCGCGCGCAGCAATGACCGCCGACATACCTATTGTCGCTCCGGCAGACCGGCTGGAAGCAGCCTTGCAGGCCATGCAGAGTTCAAGCGCCCCTGCAGTGGCGGTGGTGGACAGGCAAGGTGCGTTTGTCGGCTATGTCACAGCCGAGAACATCGGCGAATTGGTGATGCTGGAAAGCAGCGCTGGGAGGATCTGAAACCACCCCGGGAAGCCCCGGCTACGCCGACTTGCTGTTTCGTTGTTTGCGAAACCACTTTGCGATTTTCTCTTCCAGTTTTTCAGGCGAGATCGGTTTGGTCAGATAGTCGTCCATCCCGGCGTCAAAGCACATTTCCGCGTCACCCTTCAGCGCATGCGCCGTAACGCCAATGATTGGCGTTTTGGTGCCGCTTTCCTGCTCCAGTTCGCGGATCGCCTCGGTGGCTTCGAGCCCGTTCATTTCCGGCATGGATACATCCATCAAGATCAGGCCCGGATTGGCTATCTTGTATATGTCCACCCCCTCGCGGCCATTGCCGGCGATGCGGAAAGTATAGCCCGTTTGCTGCAACACCTGGGTAAAGACGATCTGGTTTACCTCATTGTCCTCGCACACAAGGATATCGATATGCTCCCCGCCACTGGCAAGTACTGCTCTTCGTTCAATGGCAGGTTTGAAGGCTTTGTCCTGTTCCTGCGGTGTCGGTTTGCGTCGCTCCAGAACCGGCGTTTTTACCACCGGTGGCGGGTTGGCATGCTCATTTTTCCTTGCCTGAGCCTCATGCAGAATGTCGACCATCATTTCGAGCAAGGCAGATGACCGCGCCGGCTTGGTCAGGTGGCCCTGGATGTCGAGTGAGGAGAACAGCCTGCCCTCTTCCGTCTGATCAACCGAAGTCAGCATCAATATCGGCACATCGGCCAAAGCCGGATCGGCTCGCATCGCGCGCGCCACATCGCCGCCATTCGTGCCAGGCATGTGGTAATCCAGAATGACCAGATCGATCGCGACGCCACGTCCTGCCGCGGCATTCAGCACGGCCAACCCTTCCCGGCCTGACTCGCACGCTGCCGCGTCAAATTTCCACGAAGCCATCTGTTCGCTCAGGATCGACCGGTTGACCCGGTTGTCGTCGATAATCAGGATTTTCGCACCGGTCACGTCAACCGGCACCTTCTTCCTCTTTTTGCCGCCGGCATGGACCGGCAGCGTGATCGTGAACCAGAAAGTCGAACCTTCGCCATCGCTACTTTCGACACCAATCTCGCCGCCCATCAGCTTGACCAGCGCTGATGAGATCGACAGGCCGAGCCCGGTACCCTCATGTTTGCGTGTCGCCGAAGTATCGACTTGGGAAAACTTCTCAAAAACCGTTTCGAGTTTCTCCTGCGGGATGCCAATGCCGGTGTCCTCGACCCGGAACTGCAGTTTCGATGCTTCGATCTCTTTCGGATTACCACCGTCTACAGGCTCGGTTGTTGCTGTCGTCTTCTCGCCCGTCACCGAAATCAGAACGTGGCCGGTCTCGGTAAATTTGACTGCATTACCCATCAGGTTGGTGATGATCTGGCGCAAGCGCCCCACGTCGCCGACATACATTTCCGGAAGATCCGGCTGTACACGTACCGCCAGTTCGATGTCTTTCTCAGTCACTCTTGTGGAGATCAATGTCGCAACATCTTCAATCGCTTCTGAAAGTTTGAACGGGCCGGGATCGAGTTCCATCTGCCCGGCATCGAGCTTAGAGAAATCCAGAATGTCGTTGATGATGGTAAGCAACGCATTGCCCGATTTGACGATGATATCGGTGAACATGCGTTGCTTGGTATCCAGATCGGTTTTTACCAGCAGTTCCGCCATACCCATGACACCGTTCATAGGTGTTCGGATCTCATGGCTCATATTGGCCAGGAACTCGCTTTTCGCCAGATCGGCAGCCTCAACCCGGACATTTGCCTCATGCAGTTCGCCGATCTGCCGTTTGATCAGTTTTTCCATCGGCCGGAAGATGAAGATGCCGATCAACAGAAGCCCGGCCAGACCCGCAATCACGAAATTCAACGTATTCTGTTTCAACTGCGCCGAAATTTCGCGCAGCGTCTCGTTGAACAGCGTGTTCTGCTTGTAAGAGCTCTGCCGGATCACCAGGTCATAGGGTGAACTGATTTCTCCGGCGCGCCTTTGAATATCCTGATGGATCTTGGCGAAGTGATCCAGGTTGACATAGACATTACCGGACAGTGCCCGCTCGAGATAGTTGACGCGGTCCTGCATGTTGTCGATCGCCAGCAGCATCCCGCCATGCGCCCAAACCAGTTCATTTCCTACTCCGGTCGAATTGGTCAGCTTCTTTTGAATAGCGGGATCAAGTCCGGAATAAGCGGAAACAAGGGCGCCCGAAATATCTCGGTACTCATCTGCCAGTATCTCCAGATAGGAGATGATGGCCTTGCGGATCATCAATTTTTCTTCGGTTGCCAACTGGCGGGCCCGGTCGGCAATGCTGGACATGTCGGAATTGTATTTGGTGATGAAATCACTGGCGCGCGACAACGCCGCGACCTGTTCATTCTTGGCGCTGGAGAAATAGAAATAGACCGCGCCCATCGCCCCCATGACCAGCAAGCCAGCCAGATAAAATAAGCGAATTTTCGCACCCATACGAACCATATACCCGTCCCCTGACACGTACTTGGTTCGGTCATCGCACAGTATGGTAAACAACTTGCTACATTAGGGCTTTCTGCAAAGATGAACGCAGGTTACTAAATCGGCAGTTGTTCCATCATTCGTCGATGTAAAGATACTGTATCAATAGTAGTCCGTTTCTACTTTACGATCGTCAGCCGTTCCGCGGCCCTTGTAATTGCCGTGTAGAGCCAGCGCTGCCGCATGTCGCGAAAGGCGAAACTTTCATCAAACAGCACGACATCATCCCATTGCGAACCCTGCGCCTTGTGAACGGTCAGGGCATAGCCATAGTCGAAATCATCGTAGCGTTTCTTGGTCGACCACGGGATTTCAGCCTCATCGTCTTCAAAGGCCGCCTTCAACACTTTGATTTTGGCGACGCCGCGATCCGGATCTTCCTCTTCGGGCGAGACCAGCAGGTTGATGCCGGGTTTTGTCGTCTCTTTCGATGCGGTCATGACCCGCCACAAGGAGCCGTTGAGAAGCCCTTTTGACGGATCGTTTCGCAAACAGACGAGCTTGTCGCCGGATTGTGGTGTCGGCAGTGTAAAATCCTTCAATTCCCGCAGGCGCCGGTTATAGCGCCGCCGGGTCCGGTTGATGCCGACAAGCACCTGATCGGCAGACAGCACCAGTTCGCTGTCGACGTCGCTTTTGCCGATCACCTGCGCTGTGCCGAAATCGCCATACATGAACTCGCGGCCCTCGCGTACGTCGAGCGCCAATTGGATGATCGGATTATCGCGCGCCTGACGGTGAATTTCGGTCAGCAGAATGTCCGGCTCATGCTCTGTGAAAAACCCGCCACCTGATATCGGCGGCAACTGTCCGGGATCACCCAGAACGAGGATCGGCGTTCCAAACGATTGCAGATCACGGCCCAGTTCCTCGTCCACCATCGAACATTCATCGATAATGATGAGACTGGCCTTGGCAACCGGGCTTGAGCGGTTGAGCGAAAATGTCGGTGCAACGGACTTCTTTCCGGTAGTCTCGTCCTCGATGGTTTCTTCGCCGCGCGGCCGGTAGATCAGCGAATGAATGGTTCGCGCATTGGCCGCGCCACGTGCGCGAAGCACCTGCGCCGCCTTGCCCGTAAAGGCGGCGAACTGCACATCGCCGTCGACCTCCTCGGCAAAATGCCGCGCCAGCGACGTCTTGCCGGTGCCCGCGTAGCCGAACAGGCGGAAAATCTGCCGGTCGCCGGCTTTCAGCCAGCGCGAGACAGCCTTCAATGCATCGTCCTGTTGTGGGGAAAGTTGCATTGGCAATGCAAAACCAGATTCGTCACGTTTTGAACAGCGCGAATGCGTTCACTCACCTGTGTTCTTCGCATATCCGGGCCCGATCGTCAGCGGTTCTTCCGGAACCACCTTGTCCGATATCTGGCTTTTGATGCCAAAAGCGTGGGTCCAGAGCACGTTTGTACCTTCACGTTCGATCACCCGGATCGATACCTGATACGGCACGCCTGCCTCAACTCCGCGAACGGAAGGGGATTGAAATCCGTACCGCACACTGTCGGTGCCAACACGTTTTCGTACGACATGGTGGGCGCCACCTGCCGGATCCTCGAAGCTGGCCTCGATTATGGAACCGACTGGCAATGGCCGGATCACGACCGCGGTAAACCCGTAAGAGACCTCAGCAAAGCGATAGTTGAACAGAAACCCGCTGCCAGCGATTTTCAGATAGGGTTTCGAAGCGGGATCTTCACGTGTCAGCCAGCCTATCGCGAGCAGGACAATCACCAGCGCGATCGCCGATACGATCAATCCGCGCAACGAAAACAGACGTGCCATACGCGACAAGATAACACGCCAATTGCCGGGTTCGCTATGCAAGCATCGGCCAAAGGCTGGCGACAAGCAGCAGAGCCATGATGACATTGAATGCGCGCAACCGAACTGGATCGGACAGAAAGCCGCGCATCGCCGTACCGAAGGCAGCCCAGACCGACACACTCGGAAAATTGACCAGCACGAAGGCAAGCGTGATCAGCAGAATTGAGATAACCGGCGCACCCGGTTCGGCGTACAACGTCATTGCGGTCAACCCCATCACCCAGGCTTTTGGGTTGACCCATTGAAACAGAGCGGCCTGCAAAAATGTCATCGGCTTGGCGGTGCTCTCATCCCTTCCCTTATCTTGTCCGGCGGTGGCGATTTTCCAGGCGAGAAACAGAAGATAGGCGGCTCCGGCAATCTTCAATCCAAAATGGAGCTGCGGCCATGTGGACAACAAGGCACCAAGCCCGAATCCGGTCGCCAGCAGCAGTGCACCAAAACCGCCCGCGATGCCGAGCATGTGCGGGATGGTCCTGCGGAAGCCGAAATTCACGCCGGACGCCAATAACATGACGTTGTTCGGCCCCGGCGTGATCGACGAGACCAGCGCAAACAATAGCAAAGCGATGAATGTTTCGGCAGGCAACATTTCGGTTCCAGATTAAGTCAGCATTATTGACCTAATTTGGATGACTTGCAAGACTGCAGTTGAATGGTGTCAGACCAGGCGCACGAATTCCGGTTCGCTGCCACCCATTGGCAGGTTCTTGATCTCGAAACGGCCGTCTTCATTGATCAATTGTTTGACAAGGTCGTACGGCTTTTTTCTCGTGCCCTTTTTCGACAAGAGACCGTTTTGAGACGCCGCACTCACAACATCGTCGAGCAGTGCATAGCCGTCACAGTTCAAGTGGTCGGTGACGTATTTGGTCAACAGGCTACCAACATCCGGATTGTCTTCATTTCCCGGTTCCATGTCGGCCAATGGTGGCGGCTCGGTGGTGATCCGTTGCCGGATCCGGCTTTTTCCCTCAATCGCGGCCATGGCGTCGTCATCGAACAATCCGGCATCCGCTGAAAAACCCGCCGGCTCGGACTCGTCTTCCGAAGCACGCACTCTCTGGGCCTGCACAGCCGCCTCAACATCCGCATCGGTCACCTTTGCGCCACCGGTCAGGGTCGCCGCGTGCTCTTGGGGGGCTTCTGCCTCTCCGGCAAGCGCCAATTCGGCGGGCGCCTCCGGTTCTGTCAGGTAATGACCTTCACCCTGCTCGAGTTGTTCGCCAACGAACTGCACCTCTTCAGGTGCATCGTCTTCCGACCACAGATCCGACGGCTGCTCGAAGTTGCCCTCATCCTCAATTCCGATGACCTGCCAGGAATCGAACCAGGCAGCCATGGTTTCGCCGCTACGCCCGGTACCGAAACCCAATACCGGCAATCCGGCCCTGCGCACCCTGACGGCAAGTTGCGAAAAATCGCCATTGCCGCAGAAAATGCAAACCGCCGACGCGCTGTCGGCGTGCAGCAGCTCCATCGCATTCATGGTCAGACAAATGTGAACGCTGTTCTGATGGCCCGCGGTGGGTGTGACCTGAAGCGCCTGCCCCTCGAACTCTTCGACAATATCGCACCATTCCTGCAGTGCAGAATCGCGAAAGTCTCCAAACACGTGAAGAATTAACGGTGAGAACCTCGCCGAAAGCGCCGCAATTGCGTTTCTGGCGTCACCTGCTTCGACGCTTTCAGCATCGATCAGAACCGCGACCGGATTTCCACTCGAAAAAGACATACCCACTCCACACTCGCGGGCAAATATATTCGAAAACACTTGAAGAAATATTGATCTGCGCTTGTAGGTCTGTTTACCAAACTTGTTTAGAAACAATCAACTACCGCCAAGGAGGGACTTGGAGGCGCTACATGCCCTGCGAACCGCGGTTCATCGCCGCCACACCGGTCCGGCACACCTCCACAAGACCCAAAGGCGTCATGATCGAGATGAACTGTTCGATCTTCGACGTTCTGCCTGTGATCTCGAAGATGAAATGCTCGGTGTTGGCATCAATTACCTGCGCGCGAAACGCATCGGCAAGGCGCAGCGCCTCAACTCGTTCGTCACCTGACCCCGCCACTTTGACCAGAGCCAGTTCACGCTCAAGCGGTTTGTCGTGGTTGAACTTGCGCGCCCGCACCGTCAGATCGACGACCCGGTGAACCGGCACGATCCGTTCCAGCTGATGACGGATTTGATCGAGAACATGGGGTGTTCCGCGCGTCACAATCGTTATTCGCGACAAATGCTTTTCGTGTTCCGTTTCAGACACCGTCAGGCTTTCAATATTGTAGCCCCGACCGGAGAAAAGGCCGATCACGCGGGCCAATACGCCAGGTTCGTTGTCCACGAGAACCGAAAGCGTGTGCGTTTCCGGCGCCTCGGTCTCCTTGGCGATAAAGTACGCCGAACCGGTCGGCTGCAAATTCGCGTTCATCTCAATCTCATCCTCTGCATTGCTTCTCTTACACAGCCTGTCTGCCAATCCGCAAGCTGATCGGCTGGCTGCAACGTTTCATTGACCGCTCTTTTCTCGCGGAAGGGCTCTGCCGACCACCGGTTGCATGCGCGCAACTTGCCCGGAACCACGGGCAACCCAGATACCGGCCAGAATGAAACCCAATGCCACATAGGCGCTCAGGGCCGGTTGCTCGCCAAGAATGATCGCGGCCCAGATAATGCCGAACACCGGTACGATGAAATTGACCTGGCCGAAAAATGACGCCCCCTGCCGGTGCAAAACCGCGAACATGACCAGTGTGGCGATCGCGGTGGGAAAGACACCGAGCGTCAGCAACGCAATTCCTGACACAACACCAATGCTCAAATCCTGCGGACTGTCGACCAAAACGGCCACCGGAACCATGACCAGCGCTCCGGCGAGCAACACCCAGGCCACCGCCGCCCTGCGCGGCAGGTCCAGAAGCTGCTTCGTCAAAATGGCGTTGATCGAATACGAGATTGCCGCTGCAACAATGGCCAATTGGCGCACACCGTCATCGCCCAAACGAAGCAGCACCGCCGGACCGACCAGGATCACCAGTCCGGTCAATCCAATAATCCCGCCGATCAGCTTGCGAACAGTGAGGCCTTCGTCTGCTGTCAGGAAATGCGCCAGAAGGAAAGTGGTGATCGGCATGATCCCCATCAAGATCGCCGCCAGACTGGCATCCACTTTGACTTGCCCCCACGATATCATCGAAAAAGGTAGGGCATTGCCAAAAAAACCCGCCAGCAAAATCAACCAGGCTGTTCTGGCTCTGAACTTTATCTTTTCGCTGTAAGATATTGCAACTACAAAGATAATCACCGCAGCCACGAGCAATCTGATAACCGTCAATGTCGCCGGTGGAAAATCGACCACGGCAAGCTTGATGAGCATGAAGGAACCACCCCACATCACCCCCAGCGACGCCAGAAGGCCGTAATCGACGAGACCGGCTGGAGATCTGGTCACGGTGTCAACATCGGCGCGAGTTCGACAGGATCAGACCAACTCCCTGCCCTTGGCGTCGATCGCATTGGCAACGGCCTCATCTGTGGCTTCGTCAGGCAGCAACATTTCGTTATGCGCCTTGCCTGACGGGATCATCGGGAAACAGTTGGCAAGATTGGCCACGCGGCAATCGAAGATCACCGGCTTGTCGACTGATATCATCTCATCGATTGCCGCATCAAGTTCGCCCGGTTTCTCGCATCGAATGCCATGTGCGCCGTAGGCTTCGGCCAGTTTGACGAAATCAGGCAGCGCTTCGGTGTAGGAATGGGACAGACGATTTCCGTGCAGCAATTGCTGCCACTGCCTGACCATGCCCATATATTGGTTGTTGAGAATGAATATCTTGATTGGTGCATTGTATTGCACCGCGCAGGACATTTCCTGGATTGTCATCAGCACCGAGGCATCGCCTGCAATATCGATGACCAGGCTGTCGGGATGGGCGATCTGGACACCCAATGCCGAAGGCAAACCGTATCCCATCGTCCCCAGCCCGCCAGAAGTCATCCAACGGTTGGGTTCTTCGAAACCGAAGAACTGCGCCGCCCACATTTGATGCTGGCCGACCTCTGTCGTGATGTAGGTGTCGCGGTCCTTGGAAGCCGCATAAAGCCGCTCCACGGCAAATTGCGGCATGATCACATCCTTGTTCGGCGAATAGGCGAGAGAGTTTCGCGCCTGCCACCTGGCGATCTGCTCCCACCAGGGATGCAGTATTTCCCGGTTGGCGTTTCCGGACGCCCGCCACAACCGGACCAAATCTTCAAGCACCCGGCCGACGTCACCCAGAATCGGGATATCGGCGCGGACATTCTTGTTCAGCGAAGACGGGTCTATGTCGATATGGATTTTCTTCGAATTGGGTGAAAAAGCGTCCAGCCGTCCGGTTATCCGGTCATCGAAGCGCGCGCCGATGCAGATCATCACATCGCAATCATGCATGGCCATGTTGGCTTCGTAGGTGCCGTGCATGCCCAGCATGCCAAGCCAGTTCTTGCCCGAAGCGGGGTAAGCGCCCAATCCCATCAGGGTCGAGGTGATCGGAAAGCCGGTCAGTTCCGTCAGCTCCCGCAGCAAATGACTGGCTTCAGGCCCGGAATTGATCACCCCGCCACCGGAGTAAATGATCGGCCGAACTGCCGACGACATCAAATCGATCGCCGCCTTGATTTGGTCCATGTCGCCTTGAAGCTTCGGTTGATAGCTTGTGCGCGGCGCCTCAAGCGGCGGCGTGTAGCTGCCGGTTGCAAATTGGACATCCTTCGGTATGTCAACAACCACAGGACCTGGCCGTCCTGTCGTTGCTACATGAAACGCCTCGTGGATGATCGCCGACAATTTATTGACATCCTTGACCAGCCAATTGTGCTTGGTGCAGGGGCGCGTAATCCCGACAGTGTCACATTCTTGAAACGCATCCGAGCCGATCAGCGGAGTCGGCACCTGCCCGGTTATGCAGACAATCGGGATTGAATCCATCAGCGCGTCCTGCAGAGCGGTCACTGCGTTGGTCGCCCCCGGGCCGGATGTGACCAGCAGAACACCGGCCTTGCCGGTCGATCTTGCATATCCTTCCGCCGCATGACCCGCACCCTGTTCGTGACGGACAAGGATGTGCTCAACATCCTCCTGCTGAAACAATTCATCGTAAATCGGCAGGACCGCGCCGCCGGGATAGCCAAACAAATGTTTGACTCCATTGTCTTTCAGCGCCTGAACGACCATTTCCGCGCCGGTCATTTCGCGTCGTCCCGATTCGCTGTTTGCGTTGCTCATCTGTCTTTCCGTCCAGGTTTTTCCGCCATTTTGAGGCCGTTTCGTTTAGCGTCGTTTCCACCAATAAAAAAGGCCCCGGTTAGGGCCTTGTTGTCGCGCATGGGATGCTATCGCCCGGTGGTTACACCACCTTGCCCATGCGCGTTCCCACCACGAGAATGACGTTCTTCTTCATGGCCGCAAAACCTATGCGGCTTTTGCCAACCCGTCAAGCACGCGGGTAAATCGGGTGTCAGGCCCAATATTGCTGGTAAACGATCATGGGAACAACGTTTTAACCCTTCTGCAGTACGGTGTACTGGGCGGAATAGGGAAATCGGCTTGTGACGACGACAAATACCGAAATGACGGCGCATCAACAGACCGGCCAGGCTGGGGCTGAACAGCCCGACGGTTACGAGGACGCTGACGGCAATTTCGTCAAGCGCAACAGAACCGAAGGACACGTCATCGAATGCGATGGTGAACGCGCGATCATTGCCGCAGACGCCGGTGACAATGCCCGCGGGTCCGACGACTATTGGGCGGTTGGACAGCTGATTTCGGTTCGCGTCGGCGAAAGCCGGATTGTCGGGTTGATATACCAGGTCGACACGCAGGATGGCGAATGGCGGCCAAACGACAACAACATTGTCCACATTCACATTGAGCTGGTCGGCGAAATACGTGCCGAAAACGGCAAGGAAACATTCACCACCGGCATCGCGAACTATCCGTTCATGGGTGCGATTGCGCACAGAATTCGTGCCAGCGACCTGACCGCGATTTATGCATCCAGCGCTGCCAACTCCGTTCAGATCGGAAACCTGGCTCAGGATGCATCAATACCGGCATTGATATCGATCGACAGCCTTCTGTCACGTCACTTCGCCGTGGTCGGCACGACGGGTGTCGGCAAGTCGACTGCCGTGACATTGTTGCTGCGAAAGATCGTGACGGCACGACCGGACATTCGGATATTGCTGCTGGATCCGCACAATGAATTCACTGCGGCATTTCCCGAACACGCCATAACGATCGATTCCACCACGCTCGAACTTCCGTTCTGGATGTTCCAGCTGGATGAGTTTGTTGAAGTTATTTTTCGCGGGCGCCCGCCAATACCCGAAGAAGTCGACGCACTGCGCGATTTCATTCCAATGGCCAAAGACCGGTACGCCAATGAAAATGGCGTTGCCCAAAGCGCATTGCGCAAAAAAGAGCGCGAAGTAAGTTCGGTCACCGCTGATACACCGATTCCCTACCGCATGATCGATTTGATCAAGCTGATCCAGGAACGCGAGGGTCAACTGGACGGCAAAGCCGACCGGCCGGTTTTGCGGGCGCTGAAAAACCGTCTCGAAGCCATCCTCCAAGACAAGCGCTTCAGTTTCATGTTCCAGCCGAAGACACCGGGCGACACGCTGGAAAAGACAATCAGCCAGATTTTCCGTGTTCCGCAGAACGGCAAACCGATTTGCGTATTCGAAATGTCCGGCCTGCCATCCGAGGTGATGAACTCGGTCGTTTCGGTTTTGTCGCGTTTTGCTTTTGATCTGGCGGTGTCCAGCGACGGATCTATTCCGACCCTGCTGGTTTGTGAAGAGGCACACCGTTACATTCCCGCAGACCCCGATGCCGGCTTCTGGCCGACACGGGCAGCCATTGCACGGATTGCCAAGGAAGGCCGTAAATATGGCGTATTCCTGAGCGTCATCACCCAGCGTCCCGGCGAACTGGACCCCACCATCCTGTCCCAGTGCAACTCCATCTTCGCGATGCGGCTTGGCAACGAGCGCGACAAGGACATTATTCGCGCAGCGATTTCAGGTGCTGCAAAAAGCACCACCAGTTTCCTGTCCTCAATCGCCAATCGTGAGGCAATCGCCTTTGGCGAGGCGGTGTCGACGCCGATGCGCATGATGTTCGAAACAGTTTCGCGCGAAGCATTGCCTGGTTCGCACATCTATGACACGCAAGACAAACTGCGCAAAGGAGATAGCGGAGCAGGATTGCGGGACATCATCCGCCGGATGCGCAAGCAGGACGAGGTCCAAGCCTATTTCGACCCCGAAACCGGCACCATGCCGGGTGTCGCATTTGTCGGCGAGGTCGTCGATGACCAGAAGCCGTCAACAGAACGCCTGATGCCCGATCAGACGGCTGGACCGGCTCGTCATATCAAGGATCCGCCGCCGCTTGCCGCGGCCGTGGCAGAAAACAATGCGCCGCCTCCGGTTGTGAACCGGCAAGCCGCGGCCTCCGCCGCGCCAACGCCGCAGCCGTCCGCACCACAGCCGCAGCCGGCTGTACGACGACAGCAACCAGCAGGTGTCGAGCATCGACCGAAGGCTCCATCGCGAAGTTTCGGCCAGGATGCGTATTCCAAAACGTCCGTCACGGAGCGCAACGCTGAAGCAGTTTCAAGCTCATCGCGCGACGAACGGGCCAACGACCTGATCCGTAGTTTCCGAAACAGGTGATCTCGGCAGATCGGCTGGCCGCGAGCAGCCAGATGTCAGATTAAATGGCAGCGATCCTGAGGCGTGATCTCAGGCACAGACCCGGTTGCGGCCCAACTGTTTGGCCCGGTAAAGCATCTTGTCGGCGCGGCGATAGAATTCATCGGGCGTCTCGCGACCGTCCCAGATCGCCAATCCCACACTTGTCGTAACCTTCAAACGCACATTTTCAGTGCTGATAACCAGCCCGGAGACCGCCTTGCGTATCCGCTCGGCAAATTTCCATAGAAGGTCCTGGTCCATATTCGGAACAACAACGGCGAATTCCTCGCCACCCAAACGGGCCACCACATCGTGATAGCGGGTAAAGTCCTTCAGGCAGTTGGCGACCGACCGCAAAACTTCGTCACCAACATCGTGGCCATGGGTGTCATTGACGCTCTTGAAATGATCAAGATCGAGGATCATCAGTCCGATCGGTTTATCGATCTTGCGAAACTCGTCGAGATATTCTGTCAACGCATCGTCGAAGTAGCGCCGGTTTTGCATGCCGGTCAGCGAATCTGTCAACGCTGCCTGCTCGAGCGTGACCGATCGCGCGCTGAGCGACTCGGTCATCGCCCGCAGTTTCACTTCTTCCTGCGCCGCTGTGCGGATCTGCGGATAGATGAAAAAGATGCCGAAGAAGACATCGGTTGCCAGCAGAACACACGAAACCAGAACTGAAGCTTTGAGGTCAGGCCAATATTGCAGGATTTGACCGAGCAATCCGCCGCTATTGACCATGCTGTCCCGATAAAGGGAACCAATCAACACGGCTGCGGCCAAGACCAGCAACGCCATGAATACAAAGAACGCGACTTCCGCCTTGTGAAACTTCAAGGGGACCCCCAAAAGACAACTCGTTCTCATATGACATTGCGAAGCTTACATAGGGTTAACGGGCCCGTTTAGGTTTTCACTTCAGACGCAGAAAAATGGCGGACTCCGTCACACAAATTCACGATGACACATGACCCGCAATAGCTGCCGCAGAAAGCGGAACTGTGGTCACAAGAGTGAAAACCAAAGCGGTAAAACCCTTCGTATTTCAGAGACTTTCGATCAATAGGTCTCAAAGTCAGCCGGAATTCGCCGCCAATCGTCACCACACTGGTTTCGAAACCAGGTGGATTGTCGCTTTGCATATTGTCGGGTCGCGATCCTGACCAGATCTTTTGCCTCGTTCAAGGACAGCGAACCCTCGAGTACCTGGCGAAACTCCCGAACGCCAATTGCTTTCATGGCGGGAAGACTGTTATCGAGCTCAAGTGTTAGCAGCGCCTCCACTTCACGCAGGGCACCGGCTTCCAACATCCGGTCGATCCGGGCCGCAATCACTTCGTCAAGCTCAGTCCGGTCCGGTTCGATGATGTATTTGTCGGCATATCGAGCATCGATTGCCGGGCTGCCTCTGACAGATTGCCAGTGCAGGATTGAGCGGCCAGAGACCTCAACCACTTCCAATGCGCGAACGATGCGCTGGCCGTCGGCAGGCTTGATCACCATAGCAGCCTGGGGATCATTGGCTCTGAGAACGCGGTGAAGCTTGGATGCGCCTTCCTCTGCGAGGCGGTAGCGCCAGCGCTGCCTCACCTGATCGGGGATTTCCGGCATGTCTGACAATCCGCCCGACAAAGCGCGGAAATACAACCCGGTGCCGCCAACGAATATCAGCATCTTTCCCGCCAGATCTGCCTTGCCTATCAGCTCGCGGACATCCGAGAGCCAGGCACCGGTCGAAAATGGCCGACCGGGTTCAACATAGCCGTACAGATAGTGCGCAGCGCGTTTCAGGTCTTCGGCTTGCGGCCTCGCGGTCAACACGTCGAGTACGGAATAGATCTGCATCGAATCCGTGTTGATGATCACGCCGTCATCCTGCTCGGCAATGCGCAACGCCAGGCCGGACTTGCCGCAGGCCGTTGGCCCGGCTATCAGAACCGCTCGCTGTGTCGAATTTCTTCCCATTACCACCCGGTCGGTTCCGATGTCCCTGGTTGCTACACTGATCGCCAATCCGGCCAACCCATGTCTGAGCGAGGGATTGGCTGAGCACGTTGCAGCAACGCTTGGCACAACTTCCAAAAGCTGGCTAGCCCCGCAGATTGCCTGTGACCTTTTCGTGGATGACCCTGCAAACGTGGAGGTCATCGCAGACAGGTGCCGGCAGGTCTTGGAAGATCAACCGGTGGACGTCATCGTCCAGCCGCAGGAAGGCCGACGGAAAAAAATCCTGCTCGCCGACATGGATTCCACCATGATCGGACAGGAATGCATTGATGAACTGGCCGGCGCGATTGGTATCAAGGACCAGGTTGCCGCGATTACGGCCCGGGCCATGAACGGCGAAATCGAATTCGAACCGGCTCTGCGTGAGCGGGTAGCACTTTTGAAAAACCTCCCGGTGGGGATGATTGATGAGGTGATCAAAACCCGCATCTCCCTGGCACCGGGCGGATATGAGCTTGTTGCGACGATGAAACATCACGGCGGCTATGCGGCGCTGGTTTCAGGTGGATTTACTGCTTTCACAGCCAGAATCGGCTCAATGCTCGGGTTTGACGAAAACCGCGCCAACACACTTCTGGAGAAAGACGGCGTTCTGACCGGCAAGGTCGGCGAACCGATCCTCGGTCGCGAAGCAAAGGTCGCGGCACTAAAGGAAATTTCGGCGGTACACGGACTTTCCGCTCAAGACGTGATCGCTGTTGGCGATGGCGCCAACGATTTGGACATGCTGGCGCTTGCCGGAACCGGCGTGGCGTTACACGCAAAACCGGCGGTCGCCGCCGCCGCGCAACACCGGATCGACCAAGGTGACCTGACCGCCCTGCTCTACCTGCAGGGATATCACCTGGATGAATTCGTGAAATGAAAGCCGGAAAGACCATCGAAACCGAACGGTTGATCCTCCGTCACTGGCAGGCTGACGATCTAGACGCTTTCCACAGCCTGAATTCCGATGAAAGGGTGATGCACTTCTTCCCGTTCCGGCGCAGCCGCGGCCAATCGCTTGAGATGTTCAAAAATCTTGCTGCGACCATTGTCAATTGCGGCATCACATGGTGCGCCGCCGAACTGAAACAGGAAGGAACCGTCATCGGATTTACCGGCTTGGCCGATGTCAAATTCGAGGCATCATTCACACCGGCAGTTGAAATCGGCTGGAGATTCCTGCCGGCCTATTGGGGCAAGGGCTATGCGAGCGAAGCCGCCGCCGCCCTGCTCGACCATGGTTTCAGCGATCTTGGTTTGAGAGAAATCGTCGCCTTTGCGGTTCCCGCCAACACCGCCTCAACAGCCGTCATGAGGCGAATCGGAATGACAGCGACGCCGGAACTTGATTTCGACATGCCGGGAATCGCCGGAGAGTTTGCGCATCTGCGCCGCCACGCGGTCTACAAGATCACCCGTGGCGAATGGCAAGATTTTGTCACTTCATCCTGAGCGTCACAAACCTGAGTTCGCCGGTTTTCGAAGACAGCATCAGTAGCGCGTTCTTTCGGCCCTGATCCTTCAACTCGTCGATCCGCGCCACAACATCTTCCGGCTTTGCCACCGAGTCTTGGGCAATTTCGACGATCACATCGCCTGCCTGCACACCCTTTTCGGCAGCCGCCGAGTTTTTCTCGACTTCGGTTATCACGACACCGGAAACCTCAGCCGAAATCTCAAACTTGCCGCGCGCATCGTCGTCGAGCTCGGCAATGGTCATGCCCAGAACCTGCGCTGCGGCAACTTTTTCCTTGTTTTCCTCACCACCGCCCGCATCGGCCAGTTTCTCGCCATCTTCCAACCGGCCCAGCGTAACCTTGACAGTCTGCTCCTCGCCCTTTCGAACGATGACGACATCCACCTCTTTGCCGACCGGACTTTCCGCAACAACCCGCGGCAGATCACGCATGTCGTCGATATTGCGTCCGTCAAACTTGATGATGACATCGCCCGGCTGAATTGTGCCGTTGTCGACGGGCCCGCCCTTGATCACGCCCGCCACCAACGCGCCTTTGGCCTCATCCATGCCGAGGCTTTCGGCGATATCAGGTGTCACCGGCTGAATGCGGACACCAAGCCAGCCACGGCGGGTTTCTCCAAATTCGCGCAATTGATCGATCACGCCAAGCGCAAGTTCCGACGGAATCGAAAAACCGATGCCGATGGAGCCTCCAGACGGTGAAATGATCGCAGTGTTGATGCCGATGACCTCGCCGTTCATGTTGAACAGCGGTCCACCGGAATTGCCCCGGTTGATCGATGCATCTGTCTGGATGAAATCATCGTAGGGTCCGGCATTAATGTCACGGTTACGCGCCGAGATGATGCCTACGGTCACGGTCCCGCCAAGGCCGAACGGATTACCGATCGCCATCACCCAGTCACCAATCCGCATCTTGTCGGAATCGCCGAATGGAACTTCCGTCAGACTTCTCTTTTCCGGATCGATTTTCAGAACGGCGATGTCCGTTTTCGGGTCCGTGCCTATCAACTCGGCCACCAGCTTCTCGCCATCGGAAAAGTTGACTTCGATCTCATCGGCATCGGCGATCACATGGTTGTTCGTAACCACGATACCCTCTGCTGCATCGATCACAAATCCCGATCCGAGCGACTGAACCCTTCGCGGCGATTGGCGGTTTCCACCTTCGCGGTCCTTGAAAAACTCGTCGAAGAAATCCTGAAACGGCGAGCCTTCGGGCAGGCGCGGCATGGGCACTGAATCGTTGTTGCCGCCTCCGGCAACTTTCTGCGACGTGGAGATGTTTACCACCGCGTCCAGAAGACCTTCAGCAAGATCAGCAACAGAAGCAGGACCCGCATTTTGCGCCCAGGCATTGTTTGTAGCCGGTGGTGACGCCACGACGCTGATTGCCAACGCTGTTGCTGCGAAAACCGACAACAAACGACCAGCGTAAAATTTGCTGGAACCTGCGTTGTTTCGAAACATCTTGTAGCCTCCCGAATGGCGATCCCGAGCGTCGCCGTCATGATTCCCGATCAGTGCGCAACAATTAAGGCACTGTTGTTTCTTTCGCCAGAGGGTTGGTGTTCGCATTCGCTGAATATCGCGTTACCCGCGCACAAACCAGACAACCGCCACACCGATTGCGATCGCGACAATTCCGGCGATACGCAAAAATTCATCCGGCGTCTGAGAAGCTTCGGCGGCCATCCGTTTAGCAAATCTCGGAAAGCCGCCGTAAAAAATACCCTCAATGACGAGGACGAGGCCGATTGCCGCAATGAAATCGGCCACCGTCACTATTTCCTTATTCAGACGCCGTCACACCCGACGTTCCGCTGCCTGATTGCGCGTCCACGCCCTCGGCATCAGAAAAGAAGCGGAAGAATTCGGAATTAGGCGACAAGACCATCGTCGTGTCGGAATCGAGCAGCGCCTGACCATAGGCAATCATCGACCGGTAAAAATCGAAAAATTCCGGGTCGCGTCCGAATGCGTTGGCAAAGATCGCATTGCGCTCGCCTTCACCCTCACCGCGGAGGATTTCAGATTCCTTACGCGCTTCGGCAATGATTTCGACCACTTCGCGGTCAGCCCGCGCCCGGATGCGTTGTGCAGCCTCGCGGCCACGCGCCCGCAAACGCTCCGCTTCGGCCAAACGTTCCGCCTTCATGCGGTCATAGGTCTGTTGCGAAACTTCCGCGGTCAGATCGGTTCGACGGATGCGGACATCCTCGATTTTGAGACCAAGCGACACAGCATCCGGACGGAGGGTGTCCGCAACTTCGCGCATCATGGCGTTGCGCTCGGCTGACAGTGCAGCCTCAAACCCACGCAGACCATAGACACCGCGGAGTGCAGCATCGAGGCGGGTTTTCAGCCGCTGCTCGGCAAGCTGCAAGCTTCCCGAAACAGTCTGACGGAAGCGCCGGGGATCTTCGATCCGGTACGCGATGAAAGCATCAACCTCGTAGAACTTGCCGCCGGAAACCTGGACACGAATGTCATCTAGGTCGAACCGCAAGATCCGGTCTTCGATCAGCTGCACATTATCTGCTTCCACGAATGCAAACGGCAGCTTGAAATAGAGGCCGGGTTCGGTCTTCACATCGACGATTTCACCAAACCTGAGGACAATGGCCTGTTGACGCTCGTTGACAACGAAAATAGAGCCATAAAGCCCAACTGCGATGAGCGCGATGAGCGCGCCAATAATCGGGAGACGGTTTGCCATCAGTTTGTGCCTCCTTCACGACGCTTGTTTATTTCAGGCAATGGCAGATATGGCACGACACCCTGGCCGCCTCCCTGCTCCAAAATCACCTTGTTTGAGTCCTTTAGAACCTGTTCCATGGTCTCCAGGAAGATACGTTTGCGCGTCACTTCCGGCGCCTTGGCATATTCGTTGTAGACCGAAATGAAGCGTTGAGCTTCACCCTCTGCCTCCTGCACAATGCGGTTTTTGTAGGCCGCTGCATCTTCACGAATCTGCGCTGACTCACCTCGTGCCTGACCGAGTTTCTGGTTGGAATACTGATTGGCTTCTTCGACGAACCGGTCCTCGTCCTGCTCGGCGCGCTGCACTTCATCAAACGCATCAGCCACTTCACGCGGAGGCGCGGCATCCTCGATCGAAATCGCGTTCACCGACAGACCGGCATTGTAGTCGTCAATCGTGGTCTGGATGATGCCGCGTACCGCTTCCGCGATACCCGCACGATCATCACGGAAGACCTCCTGGGCCCTGCGCCGGCCGACCACTTCACGCATTGCGCTTTCGGCTACTTGGCGCACCATGTCATCGGGCACTGAAACATTGAACAGATTGGCCTGCGGATCGCTCACCTGGTAGGCGACGGTAAACTGCACATCGACAATATTCTGGTCACCCGAAAGCATCAGTCCGGAAGACCCACCGCCATTGCGGCTTCCACCGCCGATGGTCAGCAGCTTTTCAGCCGTGTTGACCTTTTCGACCGTTTCCAGCGGCCACCAGTGAAAATGCAGACCAGGAGCGGACACTTCTTCCTTGGGCTTGCCGAAACGCAGTTCGACGCCCAGTTCATCCGGCTGCACCGTGTAGACAGCCTTGAAACCCCACAAAACAAGGGCTCCGGCCACCAGCAGACCCAAAAAAATGGGATTGAAACCACCACCGCCCGGAATGGCGTTTTTCAGCCGGTCCTGACCCTTGCGGATGATGTCTTCCAAATCCGGTGGCGAGCCTTGCGGTCTGCCGCCGCTTGGTCCCGGCCCCCAGGGGCCACCACCGCTGCCATTGCTACCGCCGCCGCCCCATGGGCCGCCGCCATCTCCGCCACCGCTCTGATTGCTCCAGGGCATGGATTTCCTTTCAAGCGTTTTACGCGCGCCGCGAAAAGCGGCGATTCAGGGAGGTTATAGGGATGCGGCCCACCGCTTTCAACGCGCGAATTTGCTGATATGCAGTATTTTCGAGGCTTTTTACGGGCAAGAGTCAGACTGTTTTACCCGCTGGCGCATAAACGACATAGCGGGTTGGGTGGCTGTCCTTTTCGCCGGCGGGAACATCTTCAGATGAAATGGGACGCCAAAAAGCCGGATCGATTGCCGGAAAACGCGTATCTCCATCGATTTCCGCCAGCACATGCGTCACATGCAGCCGATCGGCAATTGGCAGCGCCTCGGCGTAGATCTGCCCGCCGCCAATGACGCAGATTTCTCCTGCGTTTTTCGGGCCTTTTTGCGCCAGCTCAATGGCGTCCTGCAGCGAGTTGGCTGTTTTAACGCCGTCTACACTCCATTCTCTGTTTCGAGTAATGACAATGTTCAACCGTCCCGGCAGCGGCTTGCCGATGCTGTCAAATGTCTTGCGGCCCATAATGACCGGATTGCCCATTGTCAGCGCCTTGAAACGCTTCATATCCGTCGACAAACGCCATGGCATCCAGTCATCCTTGCCAATGACGCCGTTATCGGAGATTGCAACGACGATTGCGACGGGGAGCGGGTCACTCATACGGCAATCGGCGCCCGAATGGTTGAATCAGCCTCGTAATTTTCAAGGCTAAAGTCTTCAAATGTAAATGAAAACAGATCCGTCACCTGCCTGTTGATACGCATATAGGGCAGCGTCTTCGGCGACCGGGTCAGTTGCTCGCGCGCCTGCTCAAAGTGGTTGTGATAGAGGTGTGCGTCACCAAGCGTGTGGACGAACTCGCCCGGTTTCAGCCCGGTCACCTGGGCAATCATCATCGTCAGCAGCGAATAGGACGCGATGTTGAACGGCACACCGAGGAAAATGTCGGCCGAGCGCTGGTAGAGCTGACAGGAAAGCCGGCCATCTGCGACATAGAACTGGAACAGGCAGTGGCACGGCGGCAATGCCATCTCATCCACTTCCACAGGGTTCCAGGCCGAGACGATCAGCCGCCGCGACTGCGGATTGGTTTTTATCTGCTCGACCAGATTGGCCATTTGGTCGATCGTGCCGCCATCCGGCTTTGGCCACGACCGCCACTGCGCGCCGTAAACAGGGCCAAGATCACCATTCTCGTCGGCCCATTCATCCCAGATGGAAACGCCATGCTGTTTCAGATAGCCGATGTTGGTATCGCCGCGCAGAAACCACAAAAGCTCATGGATAATCGACTTCAGATGCAGTTTCTTGGTCGTCAGGACCGGAAAACCGTTGTCGAGGCCATAACGTGCCTGATGCCCGAATACCGACCGTGTACCCGTACCGGTCCGGTCGCCCCGGTCGACACCGTTTTCAAGCACATGAGAAAGTAGGTCGAGATATTGGCGCATGGATTGAAGCGATTCGCTGGTTCAGTGGACTTTACTCCACTTGGCGGCTGATCATAGGGTCTCATTGTTAACTGAACAGAAATTCCTGCCGGTTTCGAAATATCATGGAACGGGAAAATTTCGCGCTTTTCCCCCGAAAATCACAAATCCCCCAATTTCCCCAGATGCTTGGCGACAAGATAGTAGAACGTCACCCGCTGCTTACTGCGGTCTCTGGACATGGTCCGGCAAACCCGTTCGATCACCGTGTCGCAAACCGAATCATCGGTAACGCCCAGCTTCTTGCCGCACCAGCTGGTTCTCACCGTTCCCCGTTCCTTTTCATCGGAACACGAAACAAGAGAAGAATCCCGGTTTCTGAGCGCAATGCCCAGATGTTTGACGATTTTTTCGACGATTTCTTCGTCCGCCAGCGCATCGTATCGCCTGACGTCGGCAAGATAGTCTGACATCCAAACCCCACGTGCCTTGCAGCAGCTGTCCCAACCCCGCTAAAACTGGCTTGCATTAGCAAATTCTGTCAAGTGACCGCCCCGCAATCACTTTCATCTTTCAATTTCACCACCCGGCACCTATATTCAACCTGTCAGCTTGTCTGACTATGGCGATAAATGGCCGATGCAATAAACCATTCGGACCCGGGGGCGGTACCCGGCGCCTCCACCACGAACCGCCGGCAAAAGGGCGGTTTCTGATGGGGGCGAAACAGGATCGACGAGGGTGTAAAGATCGCGCTTTTGCCCGGCATTGTACCACCGTTATCGGGCTACTTTTATAGTTGCAAACGACAACTATGCAGAAGCACGTCTCGCTGCTTAATGCGGTGCGACAGCTTCAATGAACTCCTGACCGGTATGCTCGGTTAGGCGGGGTCCGGAGGCACCTGGCAACAGAAGCCTCCACCAATCAGCCGCGAAACCCGAAGAAAACCGCGCCTGATCACCCTCAAACATTCACTAGACGGTTTACCTGCGGGCCAAGCTTGATTACAGCTTGGGTGTCAACATCAGTACCCGGTGCGGCCATGGCGGACGATCAGATACGCTACGACATTCTCGCCCAGGAGGCGCTGCGCGGTGTAATGCGCAAGGTGATAGGCGAAGTCGCCAAGACCGGCCTGCCCGGCGAACACCATTTCTTCATCACCTTTCTGACCAATGCACCGGGCGTGCGCATCTCCAGCCGTTTGCACGAACGCTATCCCGAGCAGATGACGATCGTGCTTCAATACCAGTATTGGGACCTGAAGGTCAGCGACACCCATTTTGAGGTCGGCCTGTCCTTCTCCGACGTTCCTGAAAAACTGGTCGTGCCGTTTTCCGCGGTGCGCGGATTCTACGATCCTTCGGTCAATTTTGAACTGGAATTCGACGTCAGCCAGGAAGAGGAAACCCAATCTTCTGCAGGCGAAATTGCCGAGATTGCACCGGTAAAGGCTGAAAAGCCTGCTGCTGCGAAGCAGAAAGCCAAGAAATCTTCTTCCGCCAAGAAGGCCAAGCCGAAAGCGGCCAAGGATAAAGAGCCAGAGGAAGACGCGACGGGCGCGGAAGTCGTTTCTCTGGATGCATTTCGCAAAAACAAATAGTTTTGAGCGGCGTTCGCAAAAGATCGGTATCGATCCACGGCCACCGAACCAGTTTCTCGGTCGAGGATGAGTTTTTTGCCGAACTCCAGTTGATTGCCAGCAGGTCGGGTCAGTCTCTGGCGTCGCTGATCGCGAAGATCGACGAAGACCGGCCGCCTGAATCCAATCTCTCCTCGGCAATCCGGCTGCATGTTTTGCATGTGCTGAAAGGGCGACTGCCTGATAGTGACTGACGCAAGCCCGGCTTCCGCCAATCAGCGTCCGACCGAGCGCAAATATTCGTCGATTGTCAGCCGGTCATTGACCAGGGTCTCAAACGCACGGTCGGCCGGTTGCGGTTCCGACGCGGACAACACCTCTTCCCCATCGACAACCGGGAGTGTGCTTTGGGTCTCGGAAGGCACGGGCAGCCGCTCAACGATTATCGTCTCGGTGATTTGCGGCGCGGCGAAGTTCTGCTCGTTGCCATCATCAAGCCGCGCATCGTCGTCGGTGTGTTTTTTCGCTTCCTCGTCCAGGATACGCCTCACAGCATCTTCCAGCGCCTCTGGCTCCTCCTGCAAGTCGGGATCCGGGCTAGGGATCGAACCGTCGGTGCCGCCTTCCTCACCATCCTGGTTAGCCTGCAGCCTTGCCTCTTCTTCCTCCCGGCGCTTTCGTTCCAGGCTCGCATAATACCGGACCTCGCGGCGCAACCGTTGCTTTTCCAACAAACCTGCCTGCAATGATTCCACCCTGAACTGCTCAAGTTCCAGCGCTCTCTGTGTCAGAAACTGAGCCAGTGGGCCGGTGTCGTAGCTCGCCGTCATCGCTCCGATCGGGCCCGATGAATTGACAAAAACAACCGGAGTAGCACCCACAACCGCTTCCCGGCCCGGGTCATAGGCAATTTCAGCTTCTGCCGAAGCCCGCCATTGATTGAAATCGGTATTGATCTCGGCCTGCATCCTGGCATTGGCGTTCTCGAAAATCACTGCCGGCGTTCTCAGCACACCGCCCGCCAACACAAAGGTGAATTCGGCCGCATCGGTTTCAAACGGTCCGGAGGCGACAAGCGGCGGTCCAAATCCCGCGACATCGTCCGCATCGATTTCCTTGCCGATCTTGTCGGCGGCCTCGACAAATTGGGTAAACACATCGGGGCTTGCGCCGGGAATCGACAATTCCTCCAAAACCATCGATCCCGATCCCGACAATGACGAAAGCAGCCCGGCAAAGGATTTGCCGCTCGCCGTCAGATTGGCGCTCAACGCAGCTTTTCCGCCTACATTGGCGGTTTGCGCCAAATCCGAAACCGGGAAGCCCTGATAGCGGAATTGTGTTGAAAACAGCGCCGTGCCGCCGCTCTTCTTCAACTCCGCCAGACCCGAAATCCTGCCGCCCCGGTATTCCGCCTCCAGATCGGAAATTCGCACACCCTCATCGTTCAGGTCGAATTTCAACCGCGCCTGCTGCAGTGGTTCGTTCAGTCCGAACGCAAGCTCCGAAACTGCCAGGTCCAGCTTGGCAGCAACAGGGAGATTCGAGCTGGCAACGAACGGTTTTGATGCGGGCTCGCCTTCCGGTCCAAATTGAAGCGTCTGTTCGCCAAGCAGCAGAGTCCCGACGGGGCTCATGTCAACCGAAGGCAGCGAGATCGAACCCGAAATGGCAGGCTTCTCACCCTGAAACCTGGCGAACACGTCGCCCACGACCGGACTGTCATTGATTTTACCCGCAAGTTCGGCAACGTGAAGCGTTGCGCCGCTGTGGTCGATGACCGCTTTGATGTTTGCCGGCAGGCCTTGCCCGAAACCCGGCAATGTGACACCGGCCGTCGCCAGCCACGGCTCGATGTCATTCGAACGGATACTGGCATCTCCCGTGGCCTGCCAGGCGCCATCGACGACGCCAGCCCAGCCTTCAAAATTGGCTTCGCTGCCCTCTCCGCGCAGCTGCAGCTTGGTCTCGAACAAGCTTCCCATCTCGCCGGCCAGAATGAGACTTGTCTCAGCCGGTCCGGTCAGCCGCAGCGGAATTGCCGGAAGACCGTACGCCGCGTAAATCGGCGCTGCGTCTTTGTTGTTCATGGTCAGCGTGAGCGACAGCGGTCCCTCAAGCTGGTTGTCCCTAGCGGTTGCCGAGACCGATGCCGAAAAGCGTCCTCCGCCGCCTTGCCCGTGTGCGCTGATCGCCAGGCCGTGTGAATCATCGTCGTTCGTTGCTGCGCTGGCTACCAGATCGATCCTCGTATCCGCCAGCAATTCAGGAAAGGCGCGCCCTCGCTCCGCCAATCCGGCAATCAGGCCGTTCTGCGGATAACTCGACGCCAAAATCTCGACCAGCGGCAGCAGATCCACCGATACGATCGACGCATCGAGACTGCCCGTCGGACTTGCAGGAAAATGCTTCAGTTTGCCCGTGGCGCCAATCGTCGCGCCGGCGAGATCTTGCACGGAAAAGCGGTCGATATCGAGCAAACCGTCTTTCAGCCGCAAAGCGGTATCCAGCTTTCCTGCCGTCAGTCCTGCGACCGAAACCGGACCCGCCTTGATGACAAGGTCGAGGTCATGGTCGGCAAACCGCGCCGCGCCGGCATCATTGACAAAAATGGAGGCAAATGCCGCCAGTCCATCCACGTCCAGTGCGCCGCCGTCCAATCGCAGCAACATCGCCGGCTTGGCGCCCGATTGGCTGAAATGATCAACTTCGCCGGTAAACTTGGCCCCGCCCAGTATCAGTTGGAGATTGCGAAACGTCTGCCGCTCGCTGTTGATGTTCACATCGGCCGAAAACCCGGCTGACGGCAGGCGCCGGATGGCATTGTCAACATCGTTGGATAGCCAGGATGCAAATCCCGAAGGCTGGTTGATCGCCAAAAGTAGCGAGCCGTGAAATCCGAACGCATTGCCCGAAACCAGCAGGCCGCTTGCTTCCAGCGTCGCACGGCCTGGCAGTTCAGCTGACAGCGCATCAATTTGCCAGCCGCTTTCGTCGGGTTTCGCTGCCAGATTGACCTGTCTGATCGTTGTATCGCCGGCCACGATTGCCGGCAGATTGAGGTTTATGGTTCCATCCATGCCCGGTCTCGGGACCGATTGCACCATCTCGCGCAGCGCGGCGATGCGGCGGTTCAACGACTGCCCGGCATCGGTTACCTCGTCCTTCTGCTCAAACCTGATTTGCTGGCCATCGGCGCGAACCGCAAAATTGGGTTGTGCACCATAGTCAACAAATGCACTGCCATCTGCCGAATAGGGTTCGGCTTCACTGCCGGTCTCTAATATGAACTCGGAGATGTCGAGCAACCGGTGATTGGCGGTAAACTGGCCGGTCACAAGAAACGGAAGCGATTCGTCCGGCTTTTCCTCCACGCTGATCGAAAACGCGCTGTCTTCATTGCCGCCCGCATCATCCTCGGTCTCGGCCGCCTCAAGACGGAAGTGACCGGCATAGACCGCACCACCATCCTCGATCCTGACATTGCCGTCCGCCTCCACGGCAAAGGGCAGTTCGGCAACGCCGGCTTCCACGCGCAACCGCATCGCCCCGTCGGCGCCAACTGTTCCGGTCGAAACCGTCACATTCATGGCAGAGCCGTCAAATTTCAAACGGCTGACAATGCGCCACGGTCCGGCAAGCGTGCGAGCCGAAATATCGGCGTCAATGTCATCGAGCAAATAGGTCCGGTTCCCGGCTGCATGCAGAACGGTGATCCGGCCATCGGAGACCGATATTTTCTCCAATTTGACCTGAGAGGGGTCAAACGGCGTGTTCGGCCTGATTGTCCAATCGATCAAACCGTTTGGGGCCACATCCACGGTCATGACCGGCTTGTGCAGCCGCATGTCGAAAATGTGAAATTCGCCGCGCATGAAAGGCGCCAATTCCGCGTCCATCGAGAATGTCTCGACGGTCATCGACGGCTCGCCTTCGGCCTCGCCGGCAACTTCCACATTGGTGAATGTCACTGACGGAAAGGGAAGCAGGCGGGCCGAGGCATCACCCGACACCGTCACCTTGCGGCCAAGCACCCTGCTGGCCTCACGTTCGAAGTCGGCCCGGTACGGCGTCCAGTCAATAAAATAAGGTCCGACCAGCGCTGCAGTCAGCGCGATAACAATCAGCCCTCCAATTAAGACGAATAATCGCGCCAGCTCAGCTCTCCCGGTTTCGGTCGGTGATGACCAAGGGCGATGCTGGACGCCAGCCCCCGCCAAGCACCTTCGCTGCGAGTGTAATTGGTATCATGCTCGTTTGAAACGTCTATTTGGTGACGCGGCCGGTAAATTCTTTTGTTGCACCGCTACCCAGGCAGGATTTTTCCTGGATTCATGATGTTCTGGGGGTCGAGCGCACGCTTGATCGCCTGCATGACGGCCACTCCGTGACCGTGTTCATCATGCATGAAACCGGCCTTGCCCTGACCGATTCCATGTTCACCGGTACAGGTCCCCTCCATCTCGAAAGCCAGATGGTTCAAACGATCGAGAAACTGTTCACACAGATCGATCTCCTTCGGGTCATCGGTGTCAATCAACGGTGCGACATGGAAGTTGCCGTCGCCAACATGGCCTAGAATCGGCGCAATCAGGCCCAACTCTTCCAGATCCGCTTCCGCCCTGGCAATACACTCAGCCAATCGGGAAATCGGCACGCAGACATCGGTCGCCACGCTTTTCGCACCGGGCCGAAGCGTGAAAGCGGCCCAGTAGGCGTCATGGCGTGCCTTCCACAATTTGTTGCGTTCTTCGGTAACCGTGGTCCACTGGAACGGACCACCGCCGAACTCGTCAGCGATTTCGCCAAATAGTTCTGCCTGTTCCGCCACGCCGGCATCACTACCGTGAAACTCCAGAAACAGGCACGGCCGTTCCGGATAGTTGAGCCCGGAATACTGATTGGTCGCCTTCATTTGCAGTGAATTAAGCAATTCGATTCGCGCCACCGGAATACCGATCTGAATTGTCTGAATGACCGCATTGCAGGCTGCATCAACACTTGGGAACGGACAGACACCGCCTGAAATCGCCTGCGGAATACCCTGCAGCCTGAGCGTTATCTCCGTCATCACACCGAGTGTGCCTTCAGATCCCACCATCAGTTTCGTCAGGTCATAGCCCGCTGATGATTTCTTGGCCCGGCTGGCCGTGACGATCTCGCTGCCATCAGCCATGACCGCCCGCACCGACAACACGTTTTCGCGCATGGTTCCGTAGCGCACAGCGTTGGTTCCCGATGCCCTCGTTGCAGCCATACCGCCAATGGTGGCATTGGCGCCGGGATCAATGGGAAAGAACAGGCCGGTATCGCGCAGATGTGTATTCAGGTCTTCACGGGTCACACCCGGTTCGACAGTGCAGTCCAGATCTTCCGGCCGCACCTCTATGATCCTGCTCATGTTCGACAAATCGATCGATACGCCGCCACCCGGCGCGTTGACGTGGCCTTCAAGCGATGTTCCCACGCCGAATGGAATGATCGGCACGCTGTGTTCGGCGCACACCTCGACAATGTTTCGGACATCCTCTGCCTTGTCGGCGAATACGACCGCATCGGGAAGCTGGCTTGGAATATAGGTTGTTGTGTGGGTGTGTTGCTCCCGGACCGATTCGCCCGTGCTCAACCGTTCGCCGAACCGCTGTTTCAGGATCGAAACGGCCGCCTTGATCCCGTCCTCGTTCCTTTCGACCTGCGGCAAAGAAGCCAATACCATCCGATTACCCCATTTCCATTTTGAACTACTTTGGGTCAGGACCCATTAATGTCATCCATTCTGCACGAGCATATTTGTCGGTCGAACAGGAGGGAAGTTGAAGGAACTATGCATAGTTTCAAACCTTTCCGACGCATTCACCAGGCAAATGAGCCTAACCCTAAATCCTGCCCCTTGCCTGGAATTGACCGGACGATAATGTGGGGCGAATCAATCCCTTATCAACCACTTTCACTTAAGGTTACAAGGGATTCCGGAATTAGAGTTTTTTACATGTCCTCAGCCGCACCTTTTATGTCAACTTCAATGTCCGTCGAGGAAGGTTGGATCGACTACAACGGCCACATGAACATGGCGTATTACAACGTGCTGTTCGACCGCTGTGCAGACCAGATATTTGATCACCTTGGCATCGGCGCTGCCTATGCCAAGGAAAGAAATCTGACTATCTATACCGCCGAAATTCACGTCTGTTATGTGCAGGAGTTGCATCTGGGGGATGAAGTCCGCTGCTCACTTCAGGTGATCGATCATGACGATAAGCGCTTGCATGTGTATCAGGAGCTGCTCCACGCGGATGGGTGGCTGTCGGCGACCTGCGAAGCCCTGTCTCTGCATGTCGACATGAGCGGCCCGAAAGTTGCGCCGTTTCCCGCAGACATCATGCCGAACGTAGAACGCCTGGCAAACACACATGCCGGGCTGGCGACGCCGGACCGGGCCGGGCGAAAAATCGGCATCAAACGTAAGTAACAACAGGAACCAGGGGGCGATCGGGAACAATGTGGAGTTTTCTGACCCGCCTTCCCGACATTCTGATCGCCTGGGTCACACCGCATTTGCGCCGGTTTGCCACAGAGAAGCAGCCACTCATCTGGATCTTGAGTCTTGTCATCGGCGCCGCGGTTGGTGCCGCTGCGATCGTGTTTCGCGAACTAATCGGTCTTGTCCAGTTGCCGTGGCTTGCCGATCGATCCGAAAAGGTTCTGTCGGCAGCAGAGAACATTTCCTGGATAATGATCCTCGCCGCCCCGATTGTCGGCGGGCTGATTGTCGGTCTGCTGCTTCATCGAATTCAGACGCGTCGCGCCGGCGGTGTCGCCGACGTCATCGAGGCGCGTGCCCTGTCGGGTCGCAGGCTTTCCGTCCGCGACGGATTATGGTCCGCCCTGGTCTCCGGCATTTCGCTTGGAAGCGGCGCGAGCGCCGGGCGCGAGGGACCGGTCATTCATCTGGGCGGAACGCTGGCTTCCGCCGTTGCCGAAAAGACGGGCTTACCGGCTGCGAGCCGAAGGACATTGCTGTCAGCCGGTGTTGCGTCGGCAATTTCAGCATCGTTCAACGCGCCGATAGCAGGCGTTCTTTTTGCCCACGAAGTCATTCTGGGCCACTACTCGATGCGGTCCTTTGTTCCGATTGTCATTGCTTCCACCGCCGGTAGCCTCGTTTCTCGCGCCTGGTTTGGTGACGCTGCCGCGTTCTTTCTGCCGGAATACCAGATCACCTCCTACTGGGAGTTCCCGGCCTTTGCGCTGCTCGGCATCACGGCTGCCGTCGTTGCTATCCTGTTTGAATTCGCACTGTTTGCGGCTGATTTCGTGTCGCGAAAAGTCACCATACCGCTTTGGACTAGGCCCGTCATCGGCGGAGCGATGGTTGGACTGATCGCCATATTCTTCCCGCACGTATTGGGTGTCGGCTACGAGGTCACCGACATGGCGCTCTGGAACCAGCTGCCCTTGCTTTTGATGTTGTTTCTGATCGTCGCAAAGACCGCTGCAACCGCCATCACATTGGCGTCGCGGTTTGGCGGCGGCATCTTCTCGCCAGCCCTCTATCTCGGCGCGATGACCGGCGGCGCATTCGGCATCATCGCATCGTCGTTCTTTCCAGAACTGGCGTCATCCAATGGTCTTTACGCAATTCTCGGCATGGGAGCGGTTGCGGGAGCTGTACTTGGTGCGCCCATCTCAACGACGATGATCGTCTTCGAACTGACCGGGGGCTATGCGCTTTCCGTCGCGCTCCTGCTTTGCGTCGCCATCGCCCACGGCATCGCGCAAGCCGTTCATGGCCATTCATGGTTCCAGTGGCAGTTGGAGATGCGCGGCATATTCGTCACTGACGGTCCGCACACCACGGTCACCCACCACACCAAGGTGATGGACTTCATGGACCCGGTCGAAGATGACGAAGACGCTGAATATGATCCGGACCAAGGTATTCCATCCGTTCGCCCGACCGATTCGCTCGATCAGGCGCTGCGTGCTTTTGATGCGGGAGGCCATGCACGGTTGCCGGTCGTTGATCCCAAAGACCCCGCCAAGATCATTGCCTGGGCCAGCCACGTCAGGGCGTTGCGCTACTTCAACCGGGCATTGGTCAGCGCCAGCGAGGAAGAACACCGCTGATGAATCAAAGTGGGAGAAACTCGCTTCAAGCGATTCAAATCACCTGATTTTCGCCGGTTTGAGACGGATCAAAGCTCCGCCAACACCTGATCAAACTGCGCTATTTCCGCGGCAAAGAACGCGTCATAGCTATCGAACCCGGCTTCACGAAAAGTTGCCCACACATCTTCCACGATAGCCTTGCCTGTCTCGACAGTCTCGCGAGAAACCTGAAGTCTGCCGATTTCCAGATGGGTCTTGCCGAGTTCCAGCTTCGTTGCAGCCCAACTGCGGGGAGATTTGTCAAACGTGCGTTCCTCCAGCGACGCTTCGAAGGCTCGCACAGCACTTTCGAGAACACTGAGATCCTCCGTAAGCACCCCTAACACCTTGTTGGTATTGCCTACATTGGACTGAACATTGGCCCATTCGAACGGCATGCGCTCTCGCGTTTGAAAACTCAGAGCCTGCTCATAGGCCGCAAGCGCCAGCGCAAGGATTTCCCGGTCGCCCTCTCTCTCGCCCCAGAAAAGATAGGTATTCCCCAAATTGGTCTGGGTGATGCTCCAGATGTATGGGTCTTTGTCGATAGACTGGTATTCGAGCGCTTTTCTCAGCGAGTTGACACCCATCTCGAAATCGCCGGTTCCCTTGCCGCGCAATCCAAGATTTCTGAACACATCACCCATATTGGTGTGAACGCTGGCATAGAATGCCGATTCGCTTTCGGATGTGAAAACCTCCAATGCCTGACCAAAAGCTTTCAAAGCTCTTTTAAGCGACCGGGTTCCTTCTTCCCTGTATGCGATCTGCAGGTGGGTCACGCCGATATTATTCTGGGTCTTGCCCCACAATTCCGGCTCTTGTTGGCGGGGTCTTCGCTTCAATGCCTGCTGGAACAACTTCAATGCGGTTCGTAGTGAATCAGGACTTTCTTCCAAATTGGCCAATTCCACATGAACACCGGCCAGATTGTTTGTGGCCTCTGCCCAGTCAAGCGGATTTCTGCGGCGGGATACCAGCTCCAATGCCTCTCCATAGGCGATGACGGCATCTTCAAGCAGGTCGCGGTCACCGGCGAACTTTCCAAGACTGGTCAGTGCTCCGGCTTCGCCAACTTTGTAGCGGAAGGCCCGCGCCTCATCCCACTTTCTTGCCTGGTCAAACGCCGCCAAATAGCTGTCTGCTGCCAAATCAAAGTCAAACATCAGCACCGCCGTGTCCGCCTCGCCGGCGTAGACAGAAGCCAGTTCCAGACGGTCCTCGGCTGAATCTTCTTTGCTTTCATCAAGCGCCCTGACCAATTCATCTGCGCGCGCGCTGGCTTCCGCGCGAAACCGCTTGGCGAGGCGCATCAGACCTTCCGATTCGGCACGCCCGGCAAGACCCGTCAGGCGGACAAGCTCGGGGTCCATTTTGGCAGAGGGGGCCGTTTTCTCGAGGATCCTTTTCAGGTTTGCAGCACCTGCTCGCAACTGCTGTCCGATTTTCGCCGGTCCCGCCGATGTATCGACCTGAAGCTCCGCCAACATGCCATAAAGCGCATCGAGCGGAAGCCCGTCCCGTTCCGCCAGGCTCTCTACATAGTTGCGATTGTATTTTGGCACCGAAGCGATACGCAAAAGCAACTCGCGGCGCGCTTCGCGCAGTTCCGCTTCATCGCCTTCCGTCCGCTCTGTACTGCCACCGAAAAAGAGAAACCGCCGTAAACTCGCATTCGTCCACGGCCGCTGACGGGCGCGAGTCTTCAGATAAACTTCCTCGGTGACCATGGTCATCAAGTCGGAGAACTGCTGCTCTCCGGCGGCAAAATGCTTGAGCAGCGCCGCCGCATAGGGGCTGTTACCGCCCGGCTCACCGTCCAGCGCCGCCTTGCCCGGCTCAGCGGCAAAGCCGATGACCAGGCCAAGATTCTCGTTGCCGTTATCACTGGACAATACCGTCGTCCCGCGTGGCAGGCCCAGCCCCTCTTGGCCAATCGCCACCCCGTCCGGATCGATAGCGGTCCTCACCAATGTTCCATCAGGGAACGGGTTGGTCCGGCAGGCATCGACAAGCACGATGACGATTTTCGCCTGCGCCCTGAGCGGCTTCAGCAGCGATGACAGCGCGACAACATTTCCCCCTGCCGCATCAAGCGCTGCAGGATCGGCATCCGTCGTCAGCAGAAAATTCTCGCCACCGGCCTCTACCCCGTGGCCGGAGAAATAAACCAGTGCCACGTCGGCGCCGGCGCTGTCTTCGACAAAGGCATCGAGATTGCTCCTCAGTTCGGCGGCATTCCGGTTTTCAGCCAACTGTACGGTGAATCCAAGCTGGCCGAGCAGTCCTGACACGGCTTTTGCGTCATTGGCCGGATTGGGCAGTGGTGCCAGATGTTCGTAGTTGGATTGGCCAACCACCAGCGCATGACCGCGTAGCGTCTCGGCCTTGGCCGTTGCGGAAGCGGCGACCAGCGCGAAAACACATGTAACAATTCGCCGCCAGAACGATGCCGTCATTTCGCAATACCGGAGCTCATCTACTTAACCGGGAGCTCCAGCTCCCTGCCCGTCAATGATCGATCCATCTATGTCAGCACTAGGTCGCAACAATGACAAGCAGGAATGAGACTAAAAGTTCATCCAAGCCCGATCAGGCGGCGGCCTTCCTCGCTCTTCAGCGAAAAATCCGTTCCGTCATAATCGGCGGCCGCATCTGTGCACAGCCAGGCAATCGCCTTGGCCACAGCCTCCGGCGAAATGTGGACGGCCGGATCAAGCTGGCTCACCGGATTGATACCCGAAGCCTTGATCGAAACCTGCATTTCTGTAGCGACCGTACCGGGACTGAGGCCAACAATACGAACGCCATTTTCGCCCACTTCCTTGTGAGCGCATTTGGTCAGCGACAACGCTGCGGCCTTGGAAGCGCAATAATGGCTCCACCCTTCAAGCGCGCTGACAGCCGCACCGGAACTGATATTGACGACAACGCCGTGGCCCTGCTGTTCCATCAGCGGGATCGCCGCCCGCAAACCGTGATAGACGCCCTTCACGTTAACATCGATCACCCTTCCCCAATCGGCGGGGTCGGAATCGGCAAGCCGTGCGATCGGGTCGATCAGACCGGCATTATTTACCAGAATGTCGAGGCTTCCGTATTGCTCGACTGCCAGCTTCACTGCCTTGTCGACATCATCATAGTCCGCGACATCACAAACGAAGGCGCTCGCCCGGTGCCCTTGCGTATTCAACTCGGCAGCCAGCGCTTCAATTGCCTCTCCGCTGCGCGCCGCTAGCACAACGTTTGCTCCATACGCTGTCAGCACTCTCGCTGTCGCGGCGCCAATTCCCCTGCTCGCACCGGTAATCAGTGCGGTCTTGCCTGAAAGATCGATCATGAAATCCCCGTCTTGTTGAATCTGGTCGCTGTTATGTCGGTCACAGCCACAATCTTTCAAGCACCAAGCGCATCTTGATCCTCGTCAAGGCCCAATACCGGCCAGTGATGCATGTTGGTTGCCGTTGATCTTCCCCGTTCAGCGCCAAAACATGAGGAGCGTAAGATGAGCAATTTGGCCGGTATTGGCATTTTCTTCGGCGGGTTGGGTATTTTTTTCCTCGGCATTGGGCTGTTGTGGTGGGTTTCACTTCAGGACAAGTGGAAAAAGCACGAAAGCCGCTAGGGTCAGGACTCATTAATCTCATCCATTCTGCGCGAGCAAATTTGGCTGTCGAACAGGAGGAAAGGTGAAGGAACTATGCATAGTTTCAAACCTTTACGACGCATTCGCCAGGCAAATGGGCCGCGCCCTTCGGGTTCGGGAGGAAGGGCCTGTCTGATCGCTCACAATGCTCGAAAAGGTCACAAGACCTTCCCTTGCGCCAAGGCGTTTTGCGGTTTCTTCGCACCGCAACAACGCCCGGTTCTGCTTGGCAACATGAAAGCATTGTTCGCCCCGCGGCCTGCGGCCGGGCGAAAATGCCGTGGTTCGCGTCCATTCAAACCCTTCCTTCCAAACAGAATTGCATGAGATTAATGACTCCTGACCCTAGATACGCCGAAATACACTCCTCCTGAAGTTGTCGATTCGTTACAGCAATTGTTTTGCGCGAGATAGCTCGTTGGTGAATTTCTATTTCGAATAAAATAATAACAACTTCAAGTACATTGCAATACTCGTAATTATTGATAGCATACATCTAAGCGGGACGTGTATTTTGGAGTAAAAATATGCAGAAAACCATCAAGAAACTTGCCAAAAAAGTCGACAAGCTCGCAGATCGCGTCAGCGATCTGGAAGATGTCTATGACGACGACAACGAAGAAGACGGCAGCAGCTATGGTGGCAAAGGCGCAAGTTCGGCCGTGCAACATGTCTGCGGCCTGCCCGAAGTCGCCGAGCGTGAATTCGGCTCCGACGTCTCGCCCCACCGCGAACGCCTGATCCGCTACCACGACAAAAAATGGGTCAACGGCACGGTGCTTCATTTCTACTTCTTCCCCGAAGGCCCTTGGGCCGGACCGCAAAGCGAGAAGAAATTCGTCCGTGACGCTTTTGACATCTGGAAGGATGTCGGTATCGGCCTTGAGTTTGAAGAGGTCAGCAACATCGAGGATGCGGAAATCCGCATCGGCTTCCTTAGCGGTGACGGCGCCTGGTCCTATGTCGGCCGCGATGTCATCGACATTCCGGGCCAGTTCGAGCGGACGATGAATTTCGGCTGGCTGATGGAGCAGGACAGCCGTGGCGTTGATGTTGCCGTCCACGAAATCGGCCACACGCTCGGTTTCCCGCACGAACACCAGAACCCGTTTGCCGGCATCGTCTGGGACGAGGAGGCCGTGTATCAACGCTTCGGCGGCCCGCCAAACAACTGGCCGCGCAACCAGACCTTCCACAATATCCTGCGCAAACTGCCGGCTGCATCGGTGGAAGGGTCACAATGGGATCCCGACTCAATCATGCATTATGGCTTCGGCCCCGGCCTGATCCTGCAGCCCGCAGAACACAGCGGCGGCATCACCCCGGCGCTCGGTCTGTCGGCCCACGATAAAGCTGAGGTCAAACGGTTCTACCCGCCTACAGCCGAGGAAGAATATCCGGAGCTTGAAGTCTTCCGGCCGCAATTCCTGTCGCTGAACCCCGGCGACCAGTCAAACTTCGTCATCCGGCCGGAAACGACCCGCACCTACACGATGCAGACCTTCGGAAATTCCGACACGGTGATGGTGCTGTTTGAGGAACGCGACGGCCAGTTGCGCTATGTCGCCGGCGACGATGACAGCGGCACCGCCACCAATGCGAAGATCAACACCAGGCTGAATGCAGGCTCCAAATATGTCCTGCGCATCCGGCTCTATACCAGCTGGGCCAGCGGCCGGTCGGCTGTGATGCTGTGGTAGGGTGCCCGAGGTTCATCAAACCGCAGTGAGCCGGTGATCTTCTCACCACCGGCTCGCCCCTGACCTGTCCATCACACCTTAACTTGCCGTTGGTGGGGAAACTCGCCTTCGGCCAGATACGCCGGCTCATCCGGCGTCGAGGTCCGGTGCAGCACTTGGCTGCGATGTGAGCGTTGAGCAATCAAACATGAAAACGCAGAAGCGCAAACTGACTAGGGTCAGGCAGCGCCAATGCGCAAAAGCTCAGTAGCCAGTAACGTCTTCAGGTTGGAAGCCTTTCGCGGCGGACGGTTTCTTGCCCAGAATGTTCTTCAGGATGTTGTTCATGGTCGCCCGGTCATTGTCGAAGCCGCCATGGCTCTGGCTGTCCGTGATCGACGCACCCCGACCGGCGTAGTGAATGGTATGGTCTGCTTTCTGCGTGAACTCATCCTTGAAGTTCTCCATTCCAAGCAGAGGCATTTTCTTGCTGTCCTCGAACGCGTTGGAGACAAAATACAGCAATGATTTCCTGTACGGCCCGACGGAATCGTCTTCCTCCCTCTGGTTGATCAGATTGTATTGCCATAGCTTTTCGACCCCATCCGCCGCACCTGTTTGGCCGACCCGCGGATGAATGTGTGAATGAAACAGATCGACCGTGCAGGCCGGCGCCATCAGCGAACAGGACCGGACAGGTGCATCCAGCGGGTTCATCGCCCGCATGGCGCCCAGCATGTGCGCCAGAAAGATCGATCCGGCGCTGTGACCAACAAGGTGCACTTTTAGCGGCTTGTCGCGTTTGGCGTTTCCCTTCAGGAGAACCTGAACTGCCTTGCGCCCGCCGCCATTGGCCACAAAGCTCAGTTCGGCATCGCGTTTCATGTCGCGCCACAGGGCCCGGCCGGGTCGGCGGGCCGCCGCCTCCAAAAAACGATCCCAAATATCGGTGAACCCACCAACCCTGCCTTCGGCCTTGGTGCTGGCGGAGAAAATGACATCCGTCAGTGTTTCGAAAAAGCCGGTCTCCCACATGAAATGGATCGGATAAATACCATTGCGCTTGAAGACCTCCTTCATCTTGCGCACCCGATTGGCCGAAGCGCTCTGACCATTCAGGCCGCCATGGGCATAGAACATCAGATGCTCGTAGTTGCGGCCTGCTGTCGCCACTTCGTCAGCCAGGAAATCCGCCGTTTGCTGGATCGTCGACAATGGAGTCGGATATTTACCCTTCACCTCCAGTTCGCCGTCATCGAGATGAATGATATGGCCGATGATTTCCTCGTGCCGGGGACCGCGAACGGTTTCTGCCTCAAAGAGATATTTCGTCTGCGGTTTTGGTTCCGAAACGGTGAGATCAAAGGCCTCAGGTGTGGGAACGGCAAGCCGAAGCACCCACGCATCCATGACATTGGCCGACCAGTCTTCGTAGCTCCAATGGGCGAGACCGGGGCGCCCGTTAAGATTGCCCCATTCCTTGCCCCATGAATTCTGGATGATGAAACCTTCCTGGTCATATCCCAGTATGATGAAGGCATGCCCTCCCTCGGTCAGGTGGGAAGGCTTTATTTTTCCCTTCGGCGGATTTTGCCAGCCTCGATGGACATTTGCAGAAACGTAAATGACGCCCGCTTCATTGAGGGCGGCATGATAATCTATGATTTCCGGCCTAAGGCGATAATAGGCGCCAAGGCCGACATTTCTCGCGTCGCGGGCCTGGTCGATCTTGAGAAACCAGCCCTTCTGGCCGGACCGGTAGGGAGCCAGATCATCGCGGCAGACGCCATTGTTGTAAAAACCCTTCAGCGCGCCGCGAATGCTGGAACCCTCATAATCCTCGCCGGGCCACTCGTCGTTGAGCTTGGCCATTTCATAAAGCATGCGAGCGCTGGCCATCGGTGCACCCAGCGGAGGCTCGAGGCGCAAATGGCGCTGCCGGTTCATCAAGGTTATGGCGCTGGAAAGTGCAAATCCGGTGCACGCACCTTCCTGCTTCTGGTCGCGAACAGGACTGACAGAAGCATCCGGCGGCGGCATGGTCAACGCAAGATCAAGTAGTGCGGGTTCATAAACACGATCCCGCAGATCGGTGGCGTCAGCCAACACGTTCAGGACACGTTCGCCAAGCCGTGGCGCATTCTCCAGTGAGTTGGCGGGATCCTCCATCATCTTTGCGGATTTGGATGAAATCTTTTTTCCAGGTGTATTCTTTGCCGATTTCTTTGCCATGTTTCCTCGCAACTATATTAATTGGTGTATTTCGTTAGAATAATTCTCAATTAATCCTAACACAATGATTGAAAATAAATATAATATAAATTACCGTATTTGATTATCAGCTGACAATTGTTGCAGGATGACCAAATATCATGGGTATACAACTGGAAATCGCTGTCGGCACCAACAAACGGACCGAAACCTTTGAAACGGTGCCCCGCATTGGTGAAAAGATTGCCGTCAAGCAAGACGGAAAATATGAGCATCTGGAAGTCACCGATGTCATTCACTATCAATCGGGTGGCGAGTTCCAGGTGGGTGTTAAAGCCAGGCGGAATTGAACAGACACCGCCATACTGTCTCCCTACCTCGCGGGCGAAACGGCGCTGTCATTCTGGTTTGAGCTCGGGATCGAATTCGCCACTTTCAGCGAAATCGAGCGTGAACTGCCATAACCTTCACACTTCGACTTGCCGTTGGTGGGGAAACTCGCCTTCGGCCAGATACGCAAGTTCTTCCGGCGTCGAGGTCCGGCCCAACACCTGGTTACGATGCGGATGGCGGCCAAACCGGTCGATCACCTGTTGATGCCTTCGCGATTGGGCCAGGCAGAATTCATAGGACGGTTTCAGCGGTTCCGGCGATAGTGCCAGCGCATCCTCGGCCAGCTCCACATTCTTGGCGGCGCGCGCGCGAAGGTCCGGCCCCTCGGCATGCACCAGCGGCATCGCAAACATCGTCCTCTCCCAGGGCGTTGCCAGTTGCGTCAAATGCCCGGCCGCCAGGCCTTTTTCACACAAGCGCAATGCGTCACCGTCGAACGCATAGGCTATTGGAGATCCCCGGAATACCGACCGGGGAAACTGATCGAGGATGAGGATAAGCGCCAGCCGTCCGGCGGCGGTCTTCGTCCAGTCGTCGAATTCGCCATCCCTGGCCCGCTCCGGCAGGTCGGAAAACCGTTCGATGATCTCCGTGTCCGCTCCCCCGCGCATCATCCATTGCCAATAACTGAGGTGCTGCTCCAGATCGCGGTCCAGCCCTTCGGGAAAGCAGAATTGCAGAATGGTTTCGGGGCTCATGGCAGCACGTAGGTTACGGCGAGGTCGTCCTTGATATCGGTCAGATATCGCGACTGCGGCGCCTGCACGGTTTCAAGATAATCTTTCGCACCCTCGTGAAAACAATTATCGGCCAGAACCAGCGCCCCTTCAGCGAATTTCGGGCGCAACAGGTTGAAAATCGGCAGATAGGCGCTTTTCCACCCGTCGAGGAACAGCATGTCGACAGGACCGGCGACATCAGCGAGCGTCTCAAACGCATCACCCTCCAGCAGCTCGATCGTGTCCGTCAGCCCGGCTTCCTTGAATGTCTCGCGCAGCGACGCGCATTTGTCCGGATGCACCTCGGTTGTCGTCAGCGTTCCGCCATTGTCTCGCGCCGCCGCACCCAGATAAACTGAACTGATGCCAAACGAGGCGCCGAACTCGACGATCCGCCGCGCCTTTGAAAGCCGGGCCAGCATGTAGAGATACCGCCCCTCTTCCGGCGACACTGCCAGATAGAATTCGCCCAACCGTATCAGGTCGCCGCCACCTGCCGCGTTGCTGCCGGACGCCTCGGTGCCGGTGCGCGCCTGCCACCGGTCCGCATCGCCCTTGGCGGAGGTGTGAAGGTGATCGAGAACTGTTTGGATTTGGGGTGAATGAAGCGATGACATGGATGAGAGCCGGCCGGAATGAGAATCTTTGGTGTTGATCCAATCACTAGCGGATCGGCAGGCGGATTGCACCTCTGCTGACAGGGCAAAGGTGCCGCAACCAGACACCTTTGCTTGCGATAATCAATGGCCGGAGGCTCGGTTGAAGTATCCGGGAAGATCCAGTTGGCGACGGACGGCGCCCGCAATCCGGGCAAAAAATTTGGTCGCAGCCGCGGCTTGTCTTTCAGCCTCGAAATGGCGGCGCTCGCTTTCTTCGGCGTGCAGACGGGCGATCTTTTTTTCCAGATAGTGCTGCCTGGAAATGACACTGCGTGTCGGAATTTCCCGGTCGATAGCGCTGCGGTCTCTCAGGGACGAGATGATGTCGAAATCACTGCGATCAAACATGGTTCTAATCTCCTATTTCATCCGCGACGGTGCGGTGAAGGCAGAATAGGCGTTTCATAATCGTAGAGAATATGCTATTTCAACAAATGATTGTTTTGGAATATGGAACAATTCCATCATGGACCGGTATCATGCGATTCAGATTTTTCGCGAGGTTGCACGACAGGGTGGATTTGCCGCCGCTGGTCGGGCCCTGAACATTTCAACACCGTCGGTCAGCCGGCTGGTTTCGGAACTGGAGGGCGATCTTGGTGTGCGGTTATTCAATCGCTCGACAAGACAGGTGGGACTGACCGAAGAGGGAGAGCAATTTCTACAGCGCGGCGTGGCGCTTTTCGACGAGCTCGAATCCGTCACCGACGAGATCCGCCAACGCCAAAAGCAACCTCGCGGTCATTTACGCATCAGCAGCGCGCTTGCCTTCGGACAGGAATGTATCGCACCGGCGGTGCCGGGTTTCATCAAGCGGCATCCAAAAGTGACCCTGGAACTGGAGATTTCCAACAGAACCGTCGACCTTGTGCAGGAACATGTCGACATTTCCATCCGGATCGGCGGGCTGGATGGTCTTGAAACGTCATCTTTGAGGGCTAGAAAAATCTTCTCGCAAAGTCTGGTGTTTGTCGCTGCGCCTGAATACATCGCCAATCATGGCGCTCCTGAAGAGCTTGATCAGATCGCCGACCATCTTTTCGTAAAAACAATTAGCGGAGGGTGGGGAAAGATCCACCAGCTGGTTTCAGACGGCGGGAAGGTGACATGCGACCTTCCCGAATCCTTTGTGGTCAATTCACCGAGCGCTGCCCGCAACGTGGTCTTGACGGGACAGGCAATGGGCTTGCTTGCCGACTACCTGGTAGCCGATGCCATATCGGCCGGCCGGCTGAAGCGGGTGCTGCCGCAGTACAAAACAATGGAGCAGCCAATCCACGCGGTGTTTGTTCACAAGAACTACATGCCGGCAAAAACCCGGGCCTTTATCGATTACCTTCTTCAGACTTTCGCGGATCGCCCGCTTCTGCAAAACACTGGCTTCTAGCGCGATTGCAATGCCTTCTTCGCCGTTTTCCGCTCAAGGTCTTCGCATGCGGCACCCCGACAACCGGCCGGGCAGAAAGCCGGCTTGCCAATTCCGGCAAGTCGATTTGTCACGCAAATCGAAAAGCCATATTTAGATTATGATTATCTGAACCAGCCAGGCCGGTGGAAAAACATCCCGGGAGGGGCTCATGGCAATATACGTGGATGCCCCGATCTGGAAGTGGCAGGGGCGCAACTGGTGCCACATGTTGGCTGATGACGTTGATGAGCTACACCGCTTTGCAAGAACGCTCGGCATTCATCACTTGTCCTACCAGGGGCCACCCAAATCTTCTGCCCCCCACTATGACATCACAACCTTCGAACGCGACCGGGCAATACGTCTGGGTGCCATTGCATGCAATCGAAGCGAAATTGTTCGCGTGCTTCACCGCGTGCGCCAGAAAACGCTTGGTTGAGCAGCAAAACTAGCCATCCTGCGCTCTATCGTTTGATTGGTTTAACGACAGCTCGAGCCCATTTTGACCGAACTAGGCGATTTGTTCTACATCCGGGATAGTGATGAATTAAAGATGGCCGTCTTGAAGCGTGATGAATTCAGCAGACATACTTTCAAAGATTCCTGGAGGGCCGGCTGTAGTGGAATGGTTTGGAAAGACTCCATATTACCATGACGCGGCCATACTCGAAATTAGTCTCGTTGCAGACAGCGTCGGTGTGATGAAAATTCATGCTTGGAACATGACTGACCAAGTTGATTCAGAAGGTTATTTTGAAACTGAAAAGCATGCGGTAGTCGTGATCAGCTTTGGTACTACTCAGCTGATCGAGATAGAGAATTTCCACCTCGACGGAATCATTCTCAAACTTGAATTCAAAGGAACTCAAGAGAGGACTGAAGTCACTTGGGTAAGTTCCTATGGCGCCGAAGGTCGGATTGTTGGTACCGGCGTTAACCTGAAACTAACTCCGGGCAAACCTAAACCAACTAACGGCAGCTAAGTCCAGAGGCTGTGTGAAAACTCAGCTTCGACAAATGTTCTGAGAACATCATTCCGTATTATGCGCTAAAGTGGAATGGTTGTGCTGTCAGGTCTCTTTTTGCAGCTATCTGAGCGATATCGTTCTACTCGTCGCGGGACATTTCGAGTTTTCACACAGCCTCTCCACTGAGCTGCCGTCCGCAGAAAATCTATCCACGCTTTCAAAACCTCCCGCACACTCTCCGGTTAAACCGGGAACCGAGCATGGACTGGAAAATCGCGATCAAGCGAAACCGCAAGGTGCTGGGCGACATTGTTGCCGAACTCGTCGCGCTGGCGCAGCAGTCGCCTCGTCATCCTCGCCCCTGTGGCGAGGATCTACCGGCCAGCGCCCCGTCCTCGACGTTGGCGGGAGGGTGCGGTGACGGTCCAGTCAAAATCGCTCAAAACACACGGCAATTGAATTCGGGAGATCCCCGCCACAGGGGCGGGGATGACGCCGCGGAGCCTGCCACAACCTTCCAGCCGCCGTCTCTGCGGCGGTCCGTGCTTCGCATTCTGCGGCCGGCGGAATCGGCGCTCAGGCGTTTGATCGTTGTCGTCGCCGCGATGCTGAGCCTAAAGGCGCGGGAGGGAGGACCCGACGGCACAGATAAAAAGGAAATCCAGCTGCCGGATTTCTCGACCTTCGCCACCTACGACACGCTGCCGGCGTTTCAATTGATCGATCCGCGCAAGCCGATTGATGGAATGATGCGGCCCATCGCGAGCGGCATTCCGCGCATCTGCGTGCCGGGCGTTTTCGATCCGGTACCACTCAAGAAACCCGATCACACCCTGCAGGCCGTCAAGCTGATCCGCCACATCCGTAAGCTGCAATATGCACTCCACACGCTGCCAAAGCAGGCGCGACGGCTGAACCGGCTGATGGCCAGGCGCGCCAAGGCAGAGGCCGGACCGGGAAAAGTCGGGCCGATCCGCCCCGGCCACCCGCCGGGGTTTCGCAAACGTCCGCGCGAGCCGGTCGACGACATTTTGAACGAATGCCAATGGCTGGCAATGGAATGCCAGCGGCAACCGCCGTGAAGTTTTCCCTCAGTACAAATGTTTCCAACCCGGATGAAAGATTCGCGGGAACAGTCGCGCGCGACTATCTCTCCTGCAACGGGAAAGATGGGTTGGCTTTATTGGACCTTAGGTCCGGCCGCTCACCCCACACTCTCGACAAAACTTTCCAGCACCCGCTTCTGCCCGGCCTTGTCAAAATCGATCGTCAGCTTGTTGCCGTCGATCGCAGCGATATTGCCATTACCGAATTTCAAGTGAAACACCCGGTCGCCGACGGCAAAGCGCGACGGTTCATCGGCCACCGACTTGGCCACCAACTCACCCTCGATCGTGCGTGCCTTTACCGAGCCGCGGCCGGCGCCAAAATCGGAATCCGTCTCACCATAGCCAATGCGTTCTACTGCATGGCCGGAGCGCGAACCCCAATTACGCGCCGTTGCTTCGGAGCGATTGGCCTGCGCCCGCTTCCAGCCCGGCGTCGTATACGAATTGGTGAACGGGTCGGCCTCGTCAAAACGCGATGCGCCATAAGGTCCGCCCGAAACGCCGCGCCCGGCACCCATATTGTAGCCGCCATAAGAAGAACCGCCCTCGGCCACCTCGACATGGTCTTCGGGCAGCTCATCGAGAAAGCGCGACGGTATTGTCGATTGCCAAAGCCCGTGAATGCGGCGGTTGGAAACGAACCAGATGTGCAGATTGTTCTTGGCCCGCGTCAGGCCGACATAGGCGAGCCGCCGCTCTTCTTCGAGACCGGAGCGGCCACCTTCGTCCAGCGCGCGCTGGTGCGGAAACAGCCCCTCCTCCCAGCCGGGCAGAAACACGGTGTTGAACTCCAGCCCCTTGGCCGAATGCAATGTCATGATGTTGACCGCATCCATGTCCTCGTTCTGCTCGGCATCCATGACCAGCGAAACATGTTCCAGAAAGCCACGCAGGCTTTCATATTCCTCCATCGAGCGGATCAGTTCTTTCAGATTATCAAGCCGGCCCGGCGCGTCGGCCGAACGGTCGTTCTTCCACATGTCGGTATAGCCGCTCTCCTCGAGGATCTGTTCGGCCAGTTCGGTATGCGGTGTCGTGTCGATCAGGCTTTGCCAGCGCTGAAACGCCTCGACCAGATTGCGCAGCGAATTGCGTGGCCGCGGCTTCATCTCTTCCGTCTCGACCAGATCGGACGCCGCCTGCAACAGCGGTACGCGATTGGCCCGCGCTACGTCATGGATCTGCCGCACCGCTGCTTCGCCGAGACCGCGCTTGGGCGTGTTGACGATGCGCTCAAAGGCAAGATCATCGGCGCCCTGTGCGACGACGCGCAAATAGGCCAAAGCGTCACGGATCTCCATGCGCTCATAAAACCGCGGGCCCCCGATGACGCGGTAGTTCAGGCCAAGCGTAACAAAGCGGTCTTCAAATTCGCGCATCTGAAACGATGCGCGCACAAGGATCGCTATGTCGTTGAGGCCATGGCCATTGCGTTGCTTGCTTTCGATCTCATCGCCGATATCACGCGCTTCTTCTTCAGAATCCCAGGACGCATGAACATTGACCTTCGCATCGTCCGGATCTGCGGCATCGGTAAAAAGCGTCTTGCCGAGACGGCCGTCATTGTGACTGATCAGATGCGATGCTGCGCCGAGAATATGGGCGGTGGAGCGATAATTGCGCTCAAGCCGGATCACGGTCGCGCCGGGAAAATCCTTTTCAAAGCGCAGGATATTGTCGACCTCCGCTCCACGCCAGCCATAGATCGACTGGTCGTCATCGCCGACGCAACAGATGCTTGGCGCGGAGCCATCAGCACGCTGCGCGATCAGCCGCAGCCACATATATTGCGCCGTGTTGGTGTCCTGATATTCGTCGACGAGGATGTATTTGAACTTGCGGTGAAATTCGCCGAGCACATCCGGGTTGTCTCGCAAGATGCGGATTGGATGACAAAGCAGGTCGCCGAAATCACAGGCGTTCAATGTCTTCAGCCGCTCCTGATAAGCGGCGAACAACTCCCTGCCCTTGCCATTGGCGAAGGCGCGTGCATCGCCTTCGGGAATATCGGCAGGACCAAAGCCCTTGTTCTTCCAGCCATCAATCATCATCGCAAACTGGCGCGCCGGCCAGCGCTTGTCGTCCAGCCCTTCAGCCTGGATGAGCTGCTTCAACAACCGGATGACATCGTCGGTATCCAGAATGGTGAAATTGGATTTCAGGCCGGCGAGTTCCGGATGCCGGCGCAATATCCTGACACCGATGGAGTGAAACGTGCCAAGCCAAGGCATGCCCTCCACTGCTTCACCGACCAAATGTCCGATGCGCTCCTTCATCTCCCGCGCTGCCTTGTTGGTGAAAGTCACGGCGAGAATCTGGCTCGGAAAAGCCTTTCCGGTTGCCAGTATATGCGCGATGCGTGTGGTCAGGACGCGGGTCTTGCCGGTTCCGGCGCCCGCCAATACCAGCACCGGGCCTTCCGTAGTCTCGACGGCGTGCCGTTGCTCCGGGTTCAATCCATCAAGGTAGGCAGGCGCGGCGCGGGCGCCCATTGCACGCGCGGCAATGCCGCCGGCACGCGGGCGCGGTGCATCTTCTTCATGAAACTCGTCTGAATACCCAGCCATTGAAAGTGAATGTAGTGATTCGGGGTCAAAACGCTAGACAAAGTAAGAACATTGCTGAAATGAAAAGGGCAACGAGTTGCTGCCCTTGTCTGGTCATTCTTCGGTTGAGTTGCCGGAACCGTCAGGAACCTGCAGGCGCATAATCGACACCTGAGCTGTTGACGATCTCGGCAGCCTTGAGCATGTCGTCTGCCGAATAGAGTGCTGTGGTTCTTATATTTGCCATCGCGCCGCCCAACACGACACTGACCACGGTCGCCAAATATTCCGCGTTGCTGGGAGTCTCGGCGATGACCATGGCATGAAAACCGTCCGGATCGCCGAACATGCCGTAAAAACCGTGCAGTTTGCCCCCTACTGACTCCACGGCTTTGCGGGCGGCATCCTCGCGATTCGAGCCCGATTTCACAATCGCGGCGATTGCCTCCGGCGTGTATTGAATTTTCAAGCAATATAGACCCATACCTGTCTCCAATCATTGATTTTGCGATAAAATATCAAGTCGCAGACATAGCTAAGCACATATCTTCAAAGGTTGCTAATTTAGATGACGCTCTTCAGCGGGCGGGAATAAGCCAACTGCCAAAACGTTCTTCTATTGGCAGGGGGTTCCAACGGGAGTGACTGAAAATGCTGGCAAGAACCATTCGTCTGACAACAGCGCTGATCGGGCTGCTTGTCATTGCAACCATGGCTGTCGCCCAAGACGCCAAGCGCGAAATCACCAACGTCGCCGGTGACGTCTACCGGTTCCAGAACAATTTTCACTATTCACTGGTGACTGTTACCGATGGTGGCGTTGTCATCGTTGATCCGATCAACGCCGGTGCCGCGGCATGGTTGAAAGACAATCTTTCAACGATCACCGACAAACCCATCACCCACTTGATTTACAGCCACAGTCATCTCGACCACGCATCCGGCGGTAGCGTACTCCAGGACGCGGGCGCTACGGTGATCGCGCAGGAAAACGCACCCGACGCAATCAATGGTGTCGTCCCGGATGAACGTTTTGGCGATGCCAAAGTTCTCGAGATCGGCGGCAAGACATTCGAGTTGACATTTCTCGGCAAGGGACACGGCGATGACATGATCGCTGTGGTTGTCAGGCCGGAAAATGTTGCTTTCATTACCGACGTCGCCTCGCCCAAGCGATTGCCCTTCCGGGACATGCCGGACTCCGACCTCGATGGCTGGATTGATCAGATCAAGATGGTCGAGGCACTTGATTTCGACATTTTTGCCCCCGCGCACGGCAAAGTCGGTGTCAAGGCCGATGCGACAGACGCCCGCATTCATATGGAAACGCTTCGTGCGCAAGTGCTTGACGGCCTGAAGGCCGGCAAAAGCGTTGAGCAACTCTTCGAAGAGATCACACTGGATGAATATTCGGACTGGCAGCAATATGCTGATTGGCGTGAACTGAACATCCGAGGCATGGCGAGATTCCTGGCCGAAAGCGGTCAGGTCGAATAGCGGTCGTTCCGGGGGATCATTGGTGCGGGTGAGATACCGGTATCACCTGGTCTCCAACTGCGAGATCCGCCGATCCGTCGTGTTGAGGCGCTGGTTTGCAATCGAGCCGGCGATTTCAGCCAAAGCCTTATCATCGCCGACAAGCGCATCCAGTTCCGTCATCTGATTCATGGCAATCAGTGACAGGATGTCGTCGCGAACTTCGCCAGTCGGTCCGCGCGGCAATTCGCTCACCGGTTGGATGAGATCTGCGCCAATGCCGGTGAGATGGTCTGTTTGATGTTTTTCAAGATCGCCGGGTGTTAACGGCTGCTCCATCTCGGCGAAGGCATAAATACCGGTGCCCTTGCGCGGCAGCGGATAGACCGCAAGTGCCACCTCGCCAACCGCAGGATGTTTTCTCAGCGTAGAGATGATCGCATCGCTTTCATTGGCGATCCGGTCGCCGGTACCCTCGCCGTCCGACCAGTGAAACAGACCGCGGGTGATGAAGTTGTAAATACGTTTGCCGGTGGCGCGCCAAATTCTGGACGGCAGCGATCGTTTCGCCAGAATTCGGCGTTCGGTCGCGGTCAGCAAATGCGGCGCGAATGCAGCCTTTATTTTCACCAGATGACGCAGGTCCTCGTAGGCCAGCAGCCGATACCACTTGCCGCGTTTGCCATGCTTTGATGAAAGCTGGAAATCGATCACGCCCGCCGAGCCATCAGGCAACATCAGCCAGTTCTGCGGCTTTGCCAAATCATTGTGCGTGACGCCTGCGCGCCGCATTTCGCGCAGAAGGCGGGCGGCATCCAGATACCAGTCCCGCTTACCCGGCCGCGCTAGGTGCAGCGGTGTTCCTTCACTCCATCGCCGCAGCAGACCATCCTTGTCGGTCTCCAGCAATTGCGGCGTACCGGCGATACCGGCGACCGCGCGCAGTCCGGCGATTTCACGCCGCGCCAGCACCCAGGCAAGCGGCCGCGACCACCACGGAGCGGCAGAAACAATCCGGCGGATCACCGGTTCGTCGGGGCGCTCGGCAAAATGTCCCTTGTGCGTCTCTGAAAAGACGTCGCGCTTCAGAACAATGTCACTTATGAATTCTGGCATCGAGATGCGCTTCCAGACCGAAGCTGATCGTGAACCTGTTGCAAGGTCAAAATCACATATTGCCCCAATGAGCAAGAACGCACCGTCCGACGATCGTCAACGCGAACACCGCATATTGTTTCCGGCTTGCGGGAATTGAATCCGTTTTGAGACGTTTGACTGACTGTGGGAACAGGATCGGGGCATTTTCGAACAATTGATTCTCTTGCCAGCGCCGTTGTGTCCGGTTTACTCGTTTGTCCGGCGACGCGTTGGATGAGGGCACCCTCCCCACATGGGTGTCCCGGCCGCCGGCCATTGCGCCGGCGGCACGAATTCAGATGAACGTCTAGCCAGTATATTTGAATCGATTGCGAGCCGGGATGGTAATCATCGGGGCAGGCGCGAAAAGATATCCACGGCTGCCGAAGTCGATATATCCTGACAAAGCATTCGCGCGCTGAAATGAAAAATTGGCCGCCATCGCCACAGCAAACAATCAGGCTTGAGACCCAGACCTTCAAAAAAATTCAGCTCCCCTCTTGCATTTAGTTTAACGTCAAACTATATAGTTTAACGTCAAACTAATTTAAATGGAGCCACCAAGATGACAACTCGACGCAATGTACTGATGATTTTGGGAGGCGGCGTGATTGCTGCAGCGGGTGGTGCCGGGTCATGGGCGACCACACGTGATCCGTCCCGTGCGCGCCTGCCGTGGGAAACCGCAAAGACCGTGACGCCTGATTCCGACCCGCGGCGCTACGCACTTTCCCACGCCATATTGGCGCCAAATCCGCACAATCGCCAACCCTGGGTCGCCGACCTGTCCGTTGACGATGAAGTCACGTTGTTTTGTCAGGCAGACCGCCGCCTGCCCCACACCGATCCGTTCGACCGCCAGATCACCATCGGCCTGGGGTGCTTTTCGGAACTGTTGATCATGGCGGCGGCAGAAGCCGGTTACCGGGTCGACGCCAATTTCTTCCCCGCTGGTGAACCCCAGCCGCGACTGGATGATCGCCCGGTGGCGAGATTCCATTTCGCCCCGGACGCCGGTGTAAAGCGCGATCCGCTATTCACCCAGGTTTTCGACCGGCGTTCCAACAAGGAACCTTACGATACCACCCGCCCGGTCCCCGGTGCTGAACTGCAAAAGATCGGCAATGCGGTGAGCCACGTCGACCGGGGCGAGACGGTTGATCCGGCCCGCACCAAACAACTCCGCGAACTGGCCTGGCAAGCCATGGACATTGAAATGCGTACCCATCGCACCGCCAAGGAAAGCATCGACCTGCTGCGCATCGGCAAGTCCGAAATTGAGGCCAATCCCGACGGCATCGACCTGCCTGGCCCGCTGTTTGAGGCTCTGGACACCTTTGGCATGATGTCGCGGGACGATATGCTCGATACAAACTCCACAGTCTTCAAACAGCAGATGGACGCGATGCGCGGCCCGTTTGATACCGCAATGGGATTCATCTGGCTAAAGACACAGGGCAACAGCCGCACCGGCCAGATCGCCGCCGGCCGCGATTATGTTCGCATCAATCTTGCGGCAACCGCCCAAGGCATTGCCATGCAACCCTTCAGTCAGGCACTGCAGGAATATGAAGAGATGGCGCCGATGTTTACCAAATTGCGGGAAAGACTGGGGATTGGCACCAGCGAAACGCTGCAAATGTTTGCCCGCATCGGCTATGGTTCACCGCAGAAACCAGCTCCCCGCTGGCCCGTGGACACCCGGATCAGGAGTGCATGACATTTATGGGTCCTGACCCAAAAACACCCACTGACGCTGAAACCCTTTTCGGTTTCTTCAACGAGATCGGCATCATTGCGCAGCTTTCCGGCAATGCTTTTGAACGGGCAATGCCGGAAAGCATGACGTTGCCTCAGTTTTCAGTGCTCAACCACATGGTTCGACTGGGTGACGGCTGGTCGCCACTTCGCATCGCCAACGCCATGCAGGTGACCAAGGGGGCCATGACCAACACGCTGCAGCATCTGGAGCGTAAGGATCTGATTGAAATCAAACCGGATGAAAAGGACGGTCGCGCCAAACAGGTATTCATTACTGAAGCGGGCCGCGCAATGCGGGAACAATGCATCGCTACAATGATTCCCTACATGAGCAGTTTCGCACAAGCACATCCGCCGGCCGAACTCGCAGCCATTCTTCCGACCCTGCAGGAGATCAGGGCTTGGCTGGACAAGGAACGGGATTAATTTCGGATAGCTATTGAATTTCGTCTCAAATGAGACATTTATGTCTCATGAGCAAAATCAGACCCGACACTCGCGAAGCCATCATCGAGGCCGCATTTCAGGTATTCAACGAGACCCCAGGCGCAAAACTTGAGGATGTCGCCACGCGCGCAGGCGTGGGCCGCGCTACGCTTCATCGGCACTTCAGTTCGCGTGAAACATTGATGATCGAACTGGGCCGGCAGGCAGTCCGCGAACTGGATGCTGCCGTCGATCAGGCCACGGAACATGCCGAAAGCTATTCGCAAGGTCTTCGCCTTGCCCTTGCCGCCATGATCCCCTTGGCACAACGGCAATGGTTTCTTTCCCACGAACCGGTCGATCATGACCCGGAGATTGCCCGCGCCAACGAAAAAGGCGTCGAGGAACTGAAGACCGCCATTGAGAATGCGAAATCGGAAGGCGCATTCGACGCCGACGTACCCACCGGGTGGATCGTCAGCGCTTACGAGAATTTGACCTACGCGGCGTGGACCATGGTCCGTGATGGCGAAGCGACACCGTCGCAGGCCGCCGATCTGGCCTGGCGCACGCTCACGAACGGAACTGGTGGAGATCGCAAATGACACTCGACATGATTCAAAATCTGGGAACCCAGATCGATGACGCCTTCTTCATCATCGGCGCTATCATTCTGGCGGTCGAACTGGCGGAAGCCTGGTTCAAGGGGTCGCTGAAGGCCCGAACCTTCGGAAACATGATCGCAAGCGCCTCGACCCAAATCCCCTACCTGCTAGTTGAGATCGGCATCATGACCGGCGCCTATGGGCTTTATTACATCATCGCCAACTCGCTTGTTCCGTGGTCGATACCGGTCACGTGGTGGAGTGTCGCGCTCGTTGTTCTGCTCGCCGACCTGACCTATTATTGGGAGCACCGCATCGCCCATGAAGTACGACTGTTATGGACACAGCACGCGGTTCATCATTCTTCCCGCGACATGAACATCATCACCGGCATTCGCTTTGGACCGCTGGAAGGTGTGTGGTCGATGGTCGCCCATATTCCGCTGATCTTTCTGGGCTTTCCGCCTGAGTTGGTATTCTTCGGTATTCTCTCGGTTCTCGCATACCAGACATGGATACATACCGAATCCATCGGCAAGCTTGGACCTTTGGAATACGTGCTCAACACACCGTCCCATCACCGCGTCCATCACGGTTCGGACCAGAAATATCTGGACAGGAACTATGGCGGCATCCTCATCATCTGGGACCACATGTTCGGCAGTTTCCAGGTCGAGGAGGAAACGCCGCGTTACGGACTGGCCCGCGATTTCGATAGCGTCAATCCGCTGCGGGTTTGGTTCTCCGAGCTGCCGCAATTGATTACCGATTTGCGGAACGCCAGGTCATCAGGTGAGTTTTTCATGCGGTTGTTCGGCCGGCCGGGTTGGGAGCCAGAGAAGAAGTAACGTTACCCTTGCGGGCTCATCACCCGCCTGGCGCCCTTGCGCTTGATACCGAGCCGGTGTTCCCGCCAAATGATGAACAGGCCCGCCGCAACAACGATTGATCCGCCAAACAGCGTTTGCCCGGTCGGAATGTCGGCGAAGAAGACATAGCCGGCCAAGATGCCAAGCAGCATCGACGTATAGTCAAACGGCGCAACGGTGGATAATGGCGCATAGCGGTAGGCCTGGGTCATCAAAAGTTGGGCCACGCCACCGCATATTCCGGAGCCAATCAGCAACGCGGATTGTTGTGCGGTCAGCGCTTCCCACCCGAACGGAATGGTGAACAGAGAGGCGACGGTTGCGGTCACCGAAAACCAGACGACGATGGAGACCGTTGTCTCCGTTTCGATCAACTTTCGCACCAGGATCATCGCTACTGCTGACAGCGAAGCAGAGCCAAGGACCGCCAGCACGCCGAATGCTTCGGTCTGACCAACCTCGCTTTGGCCTGTGAGAAGCGACAGCTTTGGCCATGAGATAATCAGCACGCCCAACATCCCGGCCGCCACAGCGCTCCACCGGAAAATGCGGATTGTCTCACCCAAAATGATGGCGCTCAAAATCGTCAACACGATTGGCTGGGCATAGCCGATGGTGATGGCATCGGGGAGTGGCAACACCGTCAATCCGAAAAATCCAAGCGCCATGGCGGTAACGCCGACCAGACCTCTGGCGACGTGGCCGGCCGGCCGGGTAGTCCGAAACCCGCTGGCCAGTTCCCGGCGCCAGGCAAGAAACGCAAACACCGGCACCATCGCAAAAGCCGATCGAAAGAAAACAATCTCGCCTGGCGGCAACGGACCGGCCGCCTTGATACACGTCATCATGGCAACGAAGATGGCGACGGACGCGATCTTCAGCGTTATCCCGGTGAGCGGGCTGGCCGTATCCGGTCCATTTTCGGCCATGAGTTTCCGCCTACAACTGACCGCTATTGTGATCGCGCTTCGCGTATGGCCTTCCAGACCTTGACCGGTGTCGCCGGCATATCGACGGGGCCGATCTGCCCGCCACGCCACAACGCATCGTTGACCGCGTTCATGACTGCCGGCGTTGCGCCAATCGTGCCAGCTTCGCCCGCTCCCTTGATACCAAGCGCATTGGTGGTCGAGGGAACATTGCGCGTCTCGAAGTGAAACATCGGCATGTCGTCGGCCCGCGGCATCGTGTAGTCCATGAAACTGGCGGTGATCAACTGGCCGTCTTCGCTGTAAACGGTATCTTCCAACAACGCCTGGCCGATCCCCTGCACAGCGCCTCCATGCACCTGCCCCTCCAGCAAAAGCGGGTTCACGGTCGCACCGAAATCATCAACGATCGTGTAGTTGACGATCTGCGTGGTGCCTGTGTCCGGATCGATTTCGACCTCGCAAACATGCGTGCCTGCAGGATAGGTTGCTTCCTTTTGTACGTACTCACCCCTGCCCTTCAGGTCGTCAGGCGATTTAGCTGCCGTGGCAATCGACGCATAATCCATGCGCCGGTCGGTTCCGGCGATAATCGCCTCTCCGTCTTTAAGTTCGATATCTTCAGCAGATGCCTCCAGTTCGTCGGCGGCGATTTTCCTGATTTTCTTGGCAAGATCTTCTCCTGCCCAAGCCGAGGAAATTCCGCCAAGGGGTATCGAGCGGGACCCGCCTGTTCCACCTCCCTTTTCCAACTCATCGGTGTCACCCTGGCGGACCTTGATCTGCGAGATGTCAACGTTGAGTTTCTCCGCGGCAAACTGCGCATAGGCGGTCGCATGGCCCTGCCCGTTCGATTGCGTGCCGATCTTCAGGGTAAACGTCCCATCGCTATTCAACTCGATAAATGCCGGCTCTGACCCGGCAAAAGCACAAGCCTCAATATAGGTCGAAATACCAATACCGCGCAGTTTGCCCCGGGATGCAGAATCCTTTTCCCGAGCCTCAAAACCGGCCCAATCCGAGCGCTCCAGCGCCTGGTCCAAATTAGCTTCAAATTCGCCAACATCATACATTCGCCCACCCGGTGTATGGTACGGAAACTGGTCTGGCTGAACGAAATTGCGCCGGCGTATCTCGGCCGGTGTTACGCCCATTTCTCTTGCACAGGCCTCTACGAGGGTCTCAATGGCAAACGCTGCTTCCGGGCGTCCTGCACCACGATAAGCGTCCACCGGGCAGGTGTTGGTGTAAACACCCGTCACCGCGTAATCCATCACCGGAATGTCATAGACGCCCGTGGCCATATACGATCCGAACATCGGAATCATCGGACCGAACTGATGGGTGTAGGCACCCATATTTGCCGTGACGCGAACGCGGACAGCAAGAAACTTTCCATTCTCGTCCATCGCCATTTCGGCGGTCGTGACATTATCCCGGCCCTGAGAATCAGTCATGAAGTGCTCTGCGCGGTCCGATGTCCATTTAACCGGCCGCCCCAGACGTTTGGCGGCCTCAAGCACAAGCGCGTGTTCACGGTAGAGAAACACCTTTGTGCCGAAACCACCGCCAACATCCCCGGTCACCACGCGCATCTTGTCATTACCAATTCCGAATACAGCCCCGGCCAGGCCGTTTCGAATTCCGTGCACACCCTGCGATCCGGTGTTCAACAGGAACCTGCCTTCTTCCTCAATCCACTCACCGGTTGCCGCCCGCGGCTCCATGTAGTTGGTCACCACCCGGCTGTTGACGAATTCGACCCTGGCCGTCCGGGCGGCCGTGTCAAAAGCTTTGCTGGTCGCCTCCCGGTCGCCCCATTCATTCAAAAATGCCCGGTTGGTTTGAAGTTCGTTCCATACCACTGGCGTATCGTCTTCCAGCGCCTGCGCCGTGCCGATCGCCGCCTCCTCATCCTCATAGTCGACTTCGATCAGTTCGGCCGCGTCTTGCGCCTGCGCCCGGCTGTCGGCCACAACAAAAGCCATCGCGTCGCCGACATACTGGGCAATGTCGGAGCACAAAATCGGGATTTCGCGTACCGGAGCGCGTGTTCCATCCGGTTGCGGCTGCATGACATTGCATTTCAATTTGCCCAGATGCGAAGTTTCCGCCGCGGTCAATATCAGGTGCACGCCATCACACTTCGCCGCCTCTGCGGTTGAAATCCCGGCTATCTTCGCCTTAGCAAAAGGGGATCGCAGCACATAGCCATGCAACGCCCCTTCCCTTTGATAGTCGTCAGCGTAATTCCCTTTACCGGTGATAAATGCGTCATCTTCCAGCCGGAGTGCGGAAGCACCCATACCGAATTTCGGGGGGGCAATGTTCATGGTGACCTCTGGGATTTGTCCAATTCCGATGGACAGATATGTGTGAATCGAGTTTTGTCGATAGGTGATAAGCGTGTAAAGAGGCGCGCCCACATTATTACGAAACTCCTGAACGGTATTTAATGCGAACCGACGACGGCCAGACATTTCGCCTCGAAGACTACGAACCAACAGCTTACGCAATTCCGCAAACGTCGCTGCTGTTCCAGCTCGATCCGGACAATACGATTGTCAGATCCGAGTTGCGGATCAAACGACGCACGGAAACGCCCAAAGGCACCCCGCTTTTGCTTGATGGCGATGGGCTGAAGCTCAAATCGATTTCGGTCAACGGCAAACCGGTTCGCTATGACGGTTTCGAGGCGTCACCGGACCGTCTGCTGCTGAAATCGCCACCGCGAGCAAAATCCTTCACTCTTGAGATTGAGACCGAAATCAACCCGACGGCCAACAAGGCACTGATGGGGCTTTACCTGTCCAGCGGCAATTATTGCACCCAGTGCGAAGCGGAAGGATTTCGCCGCATTACCTACTTTCTCGACCGGCCCGATGTTCTCTCGGTGTACGATGTCCGCATTGAGGCGGACCGCAGAAGTTGCCCAATTCTGCTTTCCAACGGCAATCCGGGCCGAACCGGCAAACTGAAGGGCAACCGGCATTTTGCCGAATGGCAGGACCCCCACCCCAAGCCATCATATCTCTTTGCTCTCGTAGCCGGCGATCTCGGCTCGATCAGGGACCGGTTCTCGACGATGTCGGGCAAAGATGTCGAGCTCGCAATCTATGTCGAGAAGGGCAAGGAGCGGCGCGCCCGCTATGCCATGGACGCGCTGAAACGTTCGATGCGCTGGGATGAGGAGAAATTCGGCTGCGAATACGATCTGGATGTGTTCAACATCGTCGCTGTCTCCGATTTCAACATGGGTGCAATGGAGAACAAGGGCCTGAACATCTTCAATGACAAGTTCGTTCTAGCCGACCCGAAAACCGCGACAGATGCAGACTTTGCGTACATCGAGGCCATCATAGCGCATGAGTATTTCCACAATTGGACGGGAAACCGCATCACCTGTCGCGATTGGTTCCAATTGTGCCTGAAGGAAGGCCTGACGGTATACCGCGATCACGAATTTTCAGCGGATCAGCGTTCTAGGGCGGTCAAGCGGATTGCCGAAGTGCACCTGCTCAAGGGGCATCAATTCCCTGAAGATGCCGGTCCGCTCGCGCACCCGGTACGCCCGCGACGCTATCGCGAAATCAACAACTTCTACACGGCAACCGTCTACGAAAAAGGTTCCGAAGTCGTCCGCATGATCAGGACGGTTTTGGGGGATAAAGATTTTCGCCGCGGAATGGACCTGTACCTGAAACGCCATGACGGTGATGCTGCGACGATAGAGGATTTTCTTGCCTGTTTCGAAGAAGCCTCCGGACACGATCTCAAACAATTTTCCATCTGGTACCACCAGGCCGGCACACCCAATATTTCGGTTTCAACGTCCCACGACGCCAAGACCGCCACGTTTACGGTCGAGATCGAGCAGTCGATTCCGCCAACACCGGGAGAAAGCCGCAAACGGCTGATGCACATTCCGTTGGCATTTGGTCTGGTCGGCGGCAATGGCGGCGACATGGAGTTTGACAAAGCAGAAGGCGCTTCTGTCGAAAACGGCGTGATCCATGTGTCCAAACGGCGTCACAAGGTGACCTTCTCAGGCATTGGCTCCCGCCCGGTATTGTCAATCAACCGCGGCTTTTCAGCGCCGGTCACAATGTCGTTGCAGCAATCCGATGCCGACAAATTGTTTCTCGCACGCCACGACAGCGATCCCGTAGCGCGCTCGCAGATATTATCTTCGCTTCTGACCGATGCCCTCATCGCAGCTACCCGCAGAATAAAGGGCGGAAAAGAACCCGGGTTTTCCGCTGAACTGATCGACATTCTGGGCGAGATCGCGTCCGACGAACAATTGGAGCCCGCCTATCGTGCCATCTCGCTGACACTTCCCTCCGAGAGTGATGTTGCACGCGAAATTGGCAAGAGCATCGACCCGGACGCCATCCACAAAGCTCGCGAGGCCTTCGCAAAAGCCGTTGCCACAAAGAATGCAAGCCGGTTTGCCGAGCAGATCGCGAACCTGAAACCCGCCAAAGCCTTCAAACCCGATGCGCAAAGCGCAGGCAGGCGGGCACTGGCCAATGTGCTTGCCGATTACATCTCCATCGCCTCGGGCAGGCCGCTGCTGTCCAAGGAGCGGTTCGATGCCGCCAACAACATGACCGACATGATCGCGGCGCTGACAACGCTGGTTCACCGCTTTGGGTCTTCGAAACGGTCGAGCGATGCGCTGTCTAAATTCGAGGCCAGGTTTGGTGATGATCCGTTGGTCATGGACAAGTGGTTCATGATCCAGGCAACCGCGCCAGGGAAGAAAGCCGTCAAGACAATTGAGAGATTGCTCAGCCACAACGGTTTTTCCATTAGCAATCCCAATCGGGTGCGATCGCTTATCGGGGCGTTTTCAAGTGCCAACCAGACCGGCTTTCATCGTGCCGACGGGGCGGGCTACAAGCTGTTCGCCGATCTGATCCTGCAAATCGACGCCAGCAACCCTCAGGTTTCGGCCCGGCTAGCGACGGCTTTGCGATCATGGCGTTCACTTGAACCGGGCCGCCGCGAGAAAGCACGCAAAACCCTGGTTGGTATTTCATCTGCCGAAAATCTGTCCACCGACCTGCGTGACATTGTCGATCGAACCTTGGGTTGAATGCGACACTTGTCTCGCAATTTGATCGAAAACAGACCTCTCAAGACAAAAAAGACTGGACAAGGCGAATCACCTTTGATTCTTTATGGGTGATTCGGGCGTGCGGCGTATTTGCCGGGTCAAACGGGGACAATTTATTGGGGAGAGCCTTGATGGCTAAGGCGGACGCGCATCGCGCGACCGGATGGCAGTTCTTTGGCCGCAATCGCGGACGAATATCCGCCGGTCTAAGAGGAAATGCGCGGATCATTGCTGCTCCGGATTATCGGCGCCTTCTGGCTATCGAACCCATTATCCGGAAAACCATCCCCGCCCTGATCATCATTTTTCTGTTGGTCGTCGCAGCAGCGCGCGCTCTTTCTTTGATGAGTTGGCACGAAAGCATCGAATCGAACGCTCGCGCTGTTCTTTCCCTGAGCAGCGTGCAACTGGAGCGCACGCTGGCAAAATCGGAAATAGACGATCCGAATGAGGCGATCGAGAACGCCCGTCGCCTCGGCGCATTATCGTCCAGCCATATCATGGCCGTTACCAATGATCGCTTCGAAGTTACAGCGGCCAGCAGCAACGATCCGACATTTGTTGGCAAGTCGCTCGAAGAGCTTATGTCCGGTGGTCAGCCATTGTTTTTGTTTGGCGAGCGCGCAGGCGTAATGCAGGTGAAAATCGCCGAAAAGGACTGGTTTGCTGCGCTGGCATTGATTGAAGATGGTGGAGGGGCGGCCGCATTTGTCCCGGTTGACGCAGTTTTTGCGGAATGGCGGAAAACCGTTTCGTTGAACGTTACTCTTTTCGTTCTGACTGCGACGATCCTTGCATTCATCCTTTACGCCTATTTTGGCCAGGCGACCCGGGCCAAGCTGGCCGATGAAATCTACTCAAGCGCCCATCAGCGTGTCGATCTGGCGCTGGCTCGTGGCCGCTGCGGATTATGGGACTGGGACATGAGCCGCGGGCGCATGTACTGGTCGAGTTCCATGTACGAAATGCTCGGATACGAGCCGTCCGAGGCGATGCTGTCATTTGGACAGGTTGCGGAGATCATTCACCCCGAAGATGGCGACCTGCTTGAGATTGCGCGCCAGATCGCGGCAAACGAAATTGAATCGATTGACCGCATTTTCAGGATGAAACATGCCGATGGACGATGGGTGTGGATGCGCGCCCGGGCTGAAGTCTCCGACCGCGAATCGCCCGAGGTACATCTGGTCGGTATCGCGGTCGATATAACCGAGCAACAGCGCCTTGCCATGCAGTCGGAAACCGCGGATATGCGGCTTCGTGCTGCGGTGGAAAACGTGCCGGAATCGTTGGTCCTGTGGGACGCCGATGAACGCCTTGTCATGTGCAACAACGTCTATCTCGATCACATGGGGCTCAACTCTGCCGACGTGGTTCCGGGCACCTCCGTGACCGAGGTCGAACAGCACATGACCGCGTTTGCTTTCGAGCGCCGTCTCGCCGGGCCGGCAAACGGCCGCGGCAACCGCACTTTCGAGCGCAGACTGGCTGATGGCCGTTGGCTGCAGGTCAATGAACTGCCTACCCGTGATGGCGGAATGGTCTCGATCGGAACCGACATCACCCAGCTCAAGCAACACGAGGAGAAACTGGTGGACAGCGAACGCCGCCTGATGGCGACGATCCACGATCTGTCACTGGCCCGCCGTTCTGAGGAAGAGCGCGCGCATGAACTCGTTGAACTGAACAAGAAATACATGAAGGAAACGGAGCGGGCCGAGGCAGCCAACAAGGCCAAGTCAGAATTTCTGGCCAACATGTCCCACGAATTACGCACTCCGCTTAACGCCATCATCGGGTTTTCCGAGTTGATGCAGTCGGCGCTGTTCGGCCCTCTCGGTTCAGACCGATACGAGGAGTATGTCCGCGATATCCACTCCAGCGGCGGATATCTGCTCGGCGTGATCAATGATATCCTCGACATGTCGAAAATCGAGGCCGGGCGGCTCACGCTCGACCTGGAGAATGTGGATCTCTGCCCGCTGATCAGTGAAACCGTGAAGGTGATATCGCTGCAGGCCGAAGAGAAGAATGTCGCTGTCGAACTGAATATTCCCGAGAACCTTTCTGTCGTGGCCGACCGCCGGGCGACCAAGCAAATTCTTCTCAATCTGCTGTCCAATGCCGTCAAGTTCACTGACAAAGGTGGGAAAGTTCTCGTTCGTGCCCGCCAGACCTCAAAGGCACTGGTGATCAGTATTGAGGACACCGGCTGCGGCATAACGAAGAGCGCATTGCGCAAGCTGGGCCGACCGTTTGAACAGGTGCAGAACCAGTTCTCCAAAAATCATGCCGGCACCGGACTCGGGCTCGCGATATCACGCTCTCTTGCCGAAATGCACGGTGGCAAGCTCAAAATCCGGTCCAGGGAAGGTATTGGAACCATCGTGTCGGTTCGCATGCCGCTTGGAGAACTGCCACAGGCTGCTTAAGCTTCCTCGATCCTACTGTTCCTGCAACACATATTCTTCCAGCTTTTCTTCTTCACCCAGTAGTGAAAGAGCTTTGTTTATCCCGTCACGCAGGCGGTCGTCATCCGGCTCGATAGCAAGGCCGTTTGCAAAAGCGTCAACGGCTCTCAGATGGTTGCCGCGTTTGTTTTCAATCTCCCCGATCAAACGCCACGCAACCCATAGGTTATCGCGCTTTTTCAACGCCTTGTGCGCCAGTGCTAAAGCCTGATCATACTCACCAAGCCCATATTTCATCACCGCGAGCCGGCGCGTAAGCACGGCATTCAGGTCACCCCTGTTTTCGAGCAATTCGACCGCCTCTTTGCGGTTGCCGAGCTGATAGAGCGCTGACGCCTCGATGCCGATGATCTTTGGATGATCCGGTGATCTCTTTTTCGCTTCACGCGCAATTTCCAGCGCCGCTTTGGGCTCCCGGCGTTTCAAATAGCTGTCTGCAAGGTCGAGCCATGGCTCGAAGTGCTCATGACGCGTTTCGGCAAGTTTGCGTTCCAGATGAAGCACTGCAGGCTCATAGCGGCCAAGCGTATATCGGACCACGCCGACAGCCTTGTAAATGGATTGCTCATCGGCGGGCATCGCCATGTCCTCCAGCCGGGCGAACACCTCTTCGATGTCTGGATCAGTCTTCTCAATGGGAGCAAGCAGTTCAAGGCCGCCGGGATTTTTTGCGATCAGATGATCGGTCATCGTGACGTGAATAACATCCTGTGTCCGCCGCTCTGGCATGTGGCATACCGTGCAATCATCGTTCCCGCCGACATTCGGATGGTTGCCCGCGACCTCTTCGGCCAAGGCAAGCCCGCCCTCACCGTCGCCATGGCATGACAGACACGCCGCGCGATAATGGAGTGCCCGTTCGGCCGGCGTTTTCTTCACATGCGGATCATGGCATGTCAGGCACCCGAGCTTGCCATCGCTCTCGATGAAGCACCGGCTTTGTTCGAGCCGGTACGGATGATGATTGATCTCGAATTTGTCGGACTGTTGCTTGCCGCGCTCCTTGGTATCGAGATCAAACCTGAAATCGGACAGGGATTCGCCCGGACGAAATGAATAGGCCGCGCGACCGAAACGCCTGACTGCTGGCACGGCAACAGCCGGCTGCATGTGGCAACCGTAACAAATGCTGTAAAGTTGCTCGTCCGGGAGCTCCGCTGGATTGATGATCGAATCTCTTGCTTTCTGGACATCGCTTTCCTCGGAATAAAGCGCACGTATGTGATCGGCGCCCGGTCCATGGCACCGCTGACAGCCGATACCCTGCGGCAGTACGTGCGGGAAAACATCGTCCAATCCGTACAGGTCACTGCCCTCGGCAACATCGGGAAACGCATTGTGGCAAAACATACATTGCCGTCTGACCTGCCGCATCACGCCAAGATGTCGGGCCCACTCAAATCCTGGCGCCATATCCCAACGGCTGTCCGCCGTGTACCAGGCAAGAGGCAGCTGAAACAGCGCCCCATCGTCAGTTTGGTAGAGGTAGGTTCGCGTATTGTGGCCGGAGCCCAAAATCCAATCGACCTTGCGTTCGAAGAGATTGATTTTACTGCCGTCGGCCGCAAGCCGGTAGCGCCGGAACCAGTAATTTCCGTCGCTCAACTCCATCTCGTAGTGACGATTGGACGGGTTGTGGTGGAAATGGTTATGTATGAAGTCTTCAATCACATTGTCCGGCGATGGGCGGTAGAAGCTCTTGGCCATGCCCATGTGAGAAAAGGACTCGGCCTTTTCGGCATGGCATTCCCCGCAGAAACTGTCGGGCACATAGCCGGGTGCAGCGCCTGACGTGATCTCGATACCGAGACCAGCCAAAGGATCATCGGTCTGCGCCAATGCGGGCAAAGTCACGAGCGGGGCCAGCAACAACCAGATAAATAGCCTGGACCAAAACCGGTACCCACGATGGGTGGAATCGAACACTCACACTCCCTTCGACGTTGCACCGGTCTGATTATGATCCGTCTTTTGGTCTTGTCCAGATTCGGTTTCCTCTGAGAATTCCCTTGACCTTCTTCACCCCGCTTCTAGGCTGATCGAGACATAGGGACGATGACCGCGAATCCTGGAGTACCCATCATGAAAAATGTGATCTTCAAATATTCATTCATCATTGCGATGGCTGCCGGCATGCAAGCCGGTTCGAGCCTGGATGCATCGGCAGCGGAGGAAGTGATCGCGTTGGATGTCGTCGGCCAGAAAGTCGTTGGTACGCTTGAAACGCCCGAAGGAGATCCCGCACCTGTCGTTCTGCTGCTGCATGGCTTCACCGGAACACGCGATGAGCTGCCGATAAAAGATACCGACGAAGGTGTCTTTGCCCGATCCGCGCGGCTGTTGGCTGAGGCGGGTTATGCCAGCCTGCGCATCGACTTCCGAGGTTCGGGAGAGAGCGATGGCGCATGGGCTGATACGACATTCTCCGACCAGATTACCGATGCTGTCGTCGCCATCGACTGGCTGCAGTCCGATCCTCGGGTGAACGGCGAGAACATTTCTGTGCTGGGGTGGAGCCAGGGCGGACTTGTCGCGACACACGTGGCTGCGGCACGCCCAGACATAAAATCGCTTATTCTGTGGGCTCCGGTTACCAATCCGCTTTCGACTTATTCCGGCCTGCTTGGCGCGGACACCATTGCAGCGGCAGTCGCTGGCCCTGCCGAAAAGGAACACACTGTAAAGCTGCCGTGGGGTGTTGAAACAACCCTGAAAGGCCGGTTCTATCTTGAACTGGCGACGACAAGCCCGGCCGGTGCGGTCACTGCCTATCCGGGTCCGATGTTGGTCATCGTCGGCAGCCGCGACACGCTAGTTGCGCCGCAACCGGGTGCCGGTCAGATATTGCTCAACTACCATGAAGGACCGGAAAAGCTGGAACTGTTCGATACAGACCATGTCTGGGACGCATTCAGCGGACCAACCACGCTTGACGAAAAGATGATCCCTGCGACCCTTGATTGGCTGGCTGCGACCAAATAGTTTTGGTCAATCATGATGCTAATGATGACCGACCTGACGCCGAGCACAGTAAATCCGGCCACCGGGAATAACCGGATCAAGGCCAAACACGCTGCGGCCATTGTTATGGCATCGGTTCTGGCTGCGGCATTGGGCGGCATCGCATTTGCCGGCTGGATCGACAATGGTGCTGAAATTCTCATGACTATGGCCCAAACCGGCTTGTCATGGTGTTTTTGACGCTCACTGATTGACGGAACATTCATGACCCGCTTTCGCGCATTGGCTTACGCGTCGCTTGTTATTCTCGCGGTTGCAGTAGGCTGGATGACATTCTCCTGGTATCAGAAGCTCTACGGTGGAGAACCCTTCGGTGCGCCGTTTGAGCTTGTCGATCAACGCGGCGAGAAGATCACCGAAGCCGCGTTCCGTGGGCAACCGACAGCGGTGTTTTTCGGGTTCACACATTGCCCTGAAGTCTGTCCGACCACCTTGTTCGAGATGGACGGCTGGATCGAAAATCTGGGCAGTGATGCAGCCGAATTGGAAGCTTATTTCGTTTCTGTCGACCCGGAGCGTGATACGCCGGAGGTACTCGATCAGTACGTGTCCAATGTGTCGAAAAGGATTACCGGCATTACTGGCGATCCGCAAAAGGTGGCTGAAATGGTCAAGGCTTTCGGCATTTATTCCCGGAAAGTCCCGCTGGACGACGGCGACTACACGATGGATCACACCGCTTCAATTATCCTTCTCGATAGTCGTGGCACATTCTTTGGCACCATCGCCTACGGTGAGAATGCCGATAACGCGCTGGCCAAGCTGCAGCGCCTGATTGATAAAAGCTAGGGTCAGGGCCCTGGTTTCCGCTCGCACATGACCCAGTATCGCCTTTTCTTCGTCGCGCCAGGAAAACGTGCGCACGAACTGTTCGCTGAAGTCGAGCGCACATTCGAAAGCGATGGCCATCCACTAGCCATGCTTGAGGTCGATGAGAATAAAGAGTTGCACGAGATTTCGGTCTACACCTCGGATCCAGGAGCAGATCAGAGAAGGCTCAGCGCTCTTTTCGTCCCGGGTGAAGCCATAGAGATCGAGTGCGAAGAACTGCCAGACATCGATTGGGTAAAAAAGTCGCTCGAAGGCCTGAAACCGGTTCGCGCCGGAAGATATCTGATCCACGGAACCCATGATCGCGATTCGGTCCGGCCAGGTGACATTGCCGTGGAGATCGATGCCGGGCAGGCATTCGGCACCGGCCATCATGGCACGACTTCCGGCTGTCTGGCCATGATCGCAACGGTACTCAAACGCGAGTACCCGAAAAATGTTCTCGACCTCGGCACTGGCAGCGCAGTATTGGCAATCGCGCTGGCAAAAACGGTTCCCGTGTCGATCATTGCGACTGATATCGATGCGGTCGCCACACAGGTGGCCAAATCAAATATCCGTTCAAACGGCGTTCACAACAGAGTATCCGCCATTACCGCCAATGGATTTGGTTCCAGGCAGGTTGCTCAGAAATCACCGTTTGACATGATCATTGCCAACATTTTGGCCGGCCCACTGAAAACGCTTGCGCCGGCCATGGCCAGACATTTGAAACCCGGTGGGACGGTCATCCTGTCTGGAATTCTTGCGCACCAGCGCCGTTCAGTGCTCGCCGCTTATGCCAATCATCAGTTCAGACACGTTCTGACCACTTTCTGCGGCGAGTGGATAACGATGCAACTCAAGCGTTAGTTGACGCTGCGGAATTAACGCAGTCTGGTTCAGGAAAACCATCTCACAAACCTTGAAAGCTGTATGGTGCATACATTTCGTGCGTCGATGCGTTTATTTCCCATTACTTATTTTGATCGGAAATTCACACCCGATAGTTGATTGATATATTATTATGAATTGCTAATGTTGTTTAGTTTCAATGCTACTGCAAAATATAATGTGGAATATTGAGATATCTGGCGGACTCTCTTCGTGAGATTTGTGGGCAAACCTTGAGAGTAATTTGACGTCAACAATTCAAGGACTTTTGACATGATGAAACGATGGATAACATTGTGCACGATTTCGACTGCGCTGCTTCTTCCGGGTATTGCGCAAGCCGGACAAACGGTAATCAAGGAGGAAAGGATCGTCGCCACGGAGGTGTTTGATGGATTACGCGTGGCCTTCAAACCGGGAGCGAAATACGCTAACGCGACGCTCATAATTACCGGCCCTGCCGACTACCAGGCAGAAGTGTTCAACAAAGCGACCCTGCCTTCGATCAACCTTGAAAAATACGGCAAGGTTGTCGACGGAAATTTTCGCTATCAGTTGATCGCTTCGACTGGCAAGGAAATCAAAATACTCAATCCCGGGCTGAACAACGGCCGCGGTGACATACCCGGTTCCAAATTGGCCGGTGCCCAGCTTAGCGGAGTTTTCTGTGTAAAGGGCGGAAAGATCGTTCCCTTTGAGGACATTCCGGAAGGCAAGGGAGAACAGTGATGACCAGATTTATCAGGAAACTGGGTAATCATACCGCCCTCATCGCCGCGACCTCGATGACATTGACGATGGCCGCTCACGCTGATTTTGTTATCAATGACGACCTGATTGTTGATGGAAGCGCCTGTATCGGCTTTGACTGCGTCAATGGCGAAAGTTTCAGTTTCGACACCATCCGGCTGAAGGAAAACAATCTGAGGATCAAGTTCGACGATACCAGTGTTGCAGCGAGTTTTCCGCGCACCGATTGGCAACTGACTGCAAATGACAGCGCCAATGGCGGCGCCTCGAAATTCTCCATCGACGATATTTCGGGCAACCGCACGCCTTTCACCATCGAAGCAAATGCAAGATCGCATTCCCTGTATGTCGATGACGGCGGGCGTATCGGTATCCGAACCTCTACACCGTCAACAGAGATCCACGTAATTGATGGTGACACGCCGACATTGCGCTTGCAGCAGGACGGTAGTTCAGGCTTTGCACCACAGACTTGGGATGTTGCCGGCAATGAGACGAATTTTTTCATTCGTGACGTAACCAACGGCAGCCAGCTTCCTTTCCGCATCCAGCCGGGTGCGCCGACAAGTTCGATCTTCATCGATCTCGACGGCAATGTCGGTTTGGGAACCACAAGCCCCGATGATGATCTGGAAGTAGAAAGATCCTCCGGCGCCGTGGCAATGCGGCTGACAACCGGCGGCGATAATTGGCGTTTCAACCATAACGCCAACAACAGCGAGATGAGGATCAGCTACAATGGCGCCACACCGGCACAATTTGGCCTCACTACCGCCGGCAATTTGACCATCACCGGTGATTTGATCACAGGAGGAAGCGGGACTTGCGCTCCACCAAATCCTGCGTGCGACAAGGTGTTTGATCCTGAGTATGAACTGATCTCCATTGCAGATCACGCAGAACTGATGTGGAAGAATGGTTTTCTGCCGGTGGTCGGACCAACCGAACAAGGAAAGCCAATCAATGTAACCACCAAGGTTACCCGCATGCTCAACGAGCTGGAAAAGGCTCACATCTATATCGAGCAGCTGCACCAACGGCTTGAAAAAGCAGAAAAACTGGAACTGGCGATCGCGGATCTCCGGGCGGAGATGGCCGAGTTGAGAGCGACGTCTCAATAATCGGCTTCCCGATTGCCAAACAACTGCCGCCCCGGGGTGTTTGTCTCCCCGGGGCTTCTTGTTGGGAAACAACCGTCATTATTCAAATTGTCTGTGTTGCGCATTGATGCACTGGCAACTACCGTCCGGCTTCGTCCAAGCAGTTTGAAACCAGCGCGCCAATATCATGTTTCAGTCCTTCGAGAATTTTTCAGATCCATCGGTCTCCGCTGAACGGATTTCCCGGTTACGCACCAAAATGAAAGAGCTTGAAGCCGACGGCTTCCTGGTACCGCGGGCTGACGAGCATCAGGGCGAATATGTCGCGCCTCATTCAGAGCGTTTGGGCTGGCTTACAAGTTTTTCAGGCTCCGCAGGGACTGCGCTCATCCTTGCCGACACGGCGGTCATATTCGTCGATGGACGTTACACGCTGCAGGTTCGCGAACAAACGGACGGCGAGATATTCGAGTATGAGAACCTGATTGAAACACCGCCCACCAAATGGCTTGAAGCAAATGCCGAGAACGGTTTCCGGCTCGCCGTCGATCCCTGGTTGCAAACAATCCGCGAGGCTCGCCTGCTCAAAACCTCGCTGGAGAAGGCTGGCGGTGAGTTGATTATGCTCGAAAGCAATCCAATTGATGAAATCTGGTCTGACCAGCCCGAACCACCCCTTCGGCCAGTCGAGTTGCATGATCATCGCTTCTGCGGAAAACTGGCTGCAGAGAAACTGGCTGAACTGGCACGGGTTCTGGGAAATGCAGATCTCTCATATACGGTGCTCACCGACCCGTCCTCCATTGCATGGTCATTCAACATTCGCGGCAGCGATGTCCCCCACACACCACTGGCATTGTCATTTGCAATCATTGCCGCCGACGGCGAACACCAGCTATTCATTGACAGCCGAAAACTGGCGATCAAGGAGAAAGCCTATCTGACACAACTGTGTAACTTGCGCGAACCCGCTGATCTGGCGGGCGCGCTTGCAACTGCCAGTGAAAGCGGTGGCCGCATCGGGCTGGATGAGCAACTTGCGGCGGAAAAACTCAAGATGATCGTCGAAGATGCCGGCGGCTCAGTGGTCTCCTTTGCCGACCCGGCCAGACTGCCGCGCGCCTGCAAGAATGAGGCGGAGATTGCGGGTACACGCGATGCGCACCGCCGCGACGCGGTAGCGGTGATAGAGTTTCTTTATTGGCTCGATAGTCAGAAACCAGGTTCGGTCGACGAAATCGCTGCCGCAAAGCGTTTGGAGAATTGCCGCAGGCAGACGGGCAATGAACATCAGATGCCTCTGCGCGACATATCGTTCGACACAATTTCCGGCGCCGGGCCAAATGGTGCGATCATTCACTACCGGGTCTCAACTGCCTCCAACAGGAAGCTTGAACCAAACTCACTCTACCTGGTGGATTCCGGTGCCCAGTACGCAGACGGCACCACAGACATCACCCGCACCGTGGCAATTGGTGAGCCCGATGTTCAAATGCGCCGCCACTACACGATTGTTCTCAAAGGCCTGATTGCCATTTCGAAAGCAAGATTCCCAGTTGGCACCCGTGGCATGGATATTGATCCGCTTGCGCGCATTGCGCACTGGAATGCAGGTCTCGACTACGCGCATGGAACAGGTCACGGTGTCGGTTCATTCCTCTCCGTCCATGAGGGACCGCAAAGGATCGCCCGCACGGGGACTGAGAAACTGCTTCCCGGGATGATCCTGTCAAATGAACCGGGTTACTATCGCGAAGGCGAATATGGCATCAGGCTGGAAAACCTGATTCTCGTTGAACCGCCCTCGCCTGTTGCCGGCGGTGATATCGAAATGCACTCGTTTGAGACACTCACCCTTGCGCCTTTCGACCGGCGTCTGATCGACTCCGAAATGCTGAGTGATGAGGAACGGCAGTGGCTCAATGCATACCATCGGCGTGTTGAAAGTGAAATCAGACCGGTGGTTGAAGATGAAATCGGCGACTGGCTGCGGATCGCATGCGCCCCGATGTAATCTATAAACCCGCAAACTGCCGCAGCAGAACCAATACAGTACCACCCGCAATAAACACACCGAACATGTCAAACCCGCGCCACGCAGCGATCGCTGCGACCCCCAGCGCAATTAATTCCGCCGGCCCACCATGGTAGGCCGCCGGCGCCACAATGGTGGTCAAAACTGCGGCCGGAACAGCATCCAGGCCAGCTTCAACGCGAGGATGAATTCGGTTGAAGCGTGACAGTACCAGATGTCCGCCGATCCTTGTCAGGTACGTCATCACTGCACTTGCAACAATGATCCACATGGTCTCAGACATTGGATTTTTCCGAATTGCCACTCGGCGCAACGACTGCGGCAACAATCCCGGCAACCGCGCCCAACGACACATGCCAGGGTGACCCGACCGTTTCATAAGCAATAACTGACGCCACTGCGCTCACAGCAACGACCGGCAACCAGCGAGGCCGCTTCCTGAAGGCCATTACAAGCGCCAAAAAGTAGATCGGCAGCATGAAATCGAGCCCGAATGCTTCCGGGTTGGAAATCAGCTTGCCAAAAAGCGCACCAAGCCAGCACAGAATGACAAACATCACATAGATCGGAACGACCATACCGAAATACCACCAAATGGATATCGGCTTTCCGGCTTCTCCTCTTCGTTCTGCTTCTGCGAATTGCGGATCGGTGAGGAAAAACAGACCCACTGCTTTCTGGAACAATGTCCACTGGCGGATCCTTCGGCCAATTGCAGCAGAGTAGAGCACGTGGCGGAAATTGACCGCAAAAATCGACATTACGATCAACCAGGGGGCGACATGCTGTCCGAACAACTCGATGCCGACCATCTGACTCGCGCCGGCAAATACTGTCATGCTGAAAAACACGATTTCCCACGTTGTAAGGCCATTGTTGACAGCAAGTGCGCCGAAGAGAGCACCAAAAGGCAGCATCGCCAGCACAACGGGCAGGCTCGTTCTTGCACCTTCCACAAACTCTGCTCTGTGACTGCTCACCGCTGGTCCGCCTTCAAGAAACTATGGCGGCCTATGTTAGGTCAGTAATGCTGACATGTCATGTGAATTCAACTGATGATGAGAGTAAATTCTGTTGAGCGGACAGGCTCTGTGAACAGTTTTCAGTGTTTCTTGCCGGCAAAATACGCCTGCAACCGCGATACAATTCGTGTGGAAGCATCTCGCAATAGTCTGAGGGGCCTTGTAATCTTCCACGACGTAGACTGGCGGTACTCGAGATGAATTTGATCAATCTGGTTGGTTGCTTGAACGAGTTCTTCCGACATTGAACTGAGCTGATCAAGTAGTTCGGATGAGTTGCGCTTTACACCATCAAGCTCATCCGAAACCGCCTCCCGCTCCGCTTGAACCTGAGCAAGCTCGGCCGAGATCCTATCCCGCCCCTGTTGCGCCCCGGCAAGCTCAGTTGAGATTGCATTCCGGGCCGCTTCAATATTCGCAATCTCGGAAACAAGGCGATTTTGTTGGTCTGCGTACTGGCGCGCCTGCTCGTCCAATTGTTCCTGGTGGGCCGCCGCCAGATGCTCCAGATGCGCATCTACAAGTTCCGCTATTTCCTTGTCGTCACCTTCACGCGCACCAATTCGGTTGCGCACAGCGCTCAAAATTGCCTGCTGTTCGCCGAGCTGCTCAGAAATCGCCTCGATTTGCTGGCTTTTCTCGTCAATTGTTTTCTGGCCGGCTTCGATATCCCGGCGTGCCTGCTCCAGTTCTTTGCCGGTCAATTGCAGGGTTGCCGATGCCTCCGACAACTCGGTCTGTCGATCCTGCAGATGATTGTTTAACTCTTCCACTTCCACGTGCCGACTTTGCTTGGCATCGCGAGCTTCTTCGCTGAACGCACCGATAATTGGAGTCAAAGCACCAAACGCGGCGCGGACATCGTCAAGGGTCTTTATTGCCGCCTTCGAATGCCGCGAACGCTCCAGATTGCACATCGCGTTGTAGGTGTCTTCCATCCAGCCACCCAGCACCGGGTGCAGAGCTACTTCTTCGCTGCTTCTGATGTGATGGCGTTGGTCAGGATTAAGAAACACAAAGACTTCGGGAGTTATCTCATCCAAATCATTTGAAAAACCCGCACCCGTTTCCTTTGCAACTCTCTTCAAAGCGGTGATTGGATCCGACATTAATTCGGAATAGCTGAGAACTGCTCGGTCAAGATTCCGTGTCGCATATTCTGCGTCCAGAACATGACGAAGCCACAACAGCGACGCGTCCACGCTCGAGAGATGCGCTGGCCAATCACTGCGGGCAAGCAAGGAAGAGATCACTTCCAGCGGATTGCGGTGAATCAACACAGGCAGCACTTGCGTGCCCATGTCTTTCAGAATTTCCAGGTAGAACTTGCTGAGGCGGCAGATTCGTGGCTCTTTGAGCACCCAAAGCGGATGACTGTTGAATTCCTCACGCAAGATATCTTCGATGTCGGAGCGTGCAGCACTAAGCTCCCCATCTGACAACCTGTCCAATTCAATGGGGCGCCAATCATTCCAGTCTGTGCCAAGTTCAACAAGCAAGCGCTGATTGTAGGACATTAGTTTTTCCGGTTCCCAATGTCCGATTTCGTTGCCTTCTCTCGCTCCGAGCAAGTTGCGAGGGAGCGCCGCACCGGCAAGATTGAGGATGCGCGCCAAAGCGCTGGTTCCCGAGCGGTGCATCCCGAGAACAAGGAGGCAGGATATGTTTTTTTCCCCGCTCAAATTAAGATTACCTAGTTGAACACATTCGAATGCATCCCGTTTGGCAGAACCAATACCACCATTCCCCGCCTCGTTCATCTAGCTTTAGGTGATCATCCCGATCGCCTATCCGTCTCGCGTTTTTTGCTGATCGGAGCGCACTCAATCTAGCTAAGAAGTCTCACTCCCACTCAATTGTACCTGGCGGTTTCGAAGTGATGTCGTAAACGACCCGATTGATACCCTGGACTTCGTTGATGATGCGGGTGGCGATCCGTCCAAGCAATTCCATATCGTAGGGGAAGAAATCCGCGGTCATGCCATCGACGGAAGTAACGGCGCGCAGCGCGCAGACATGCTCATAGGTGCGGCCATCACCCATGACGCCGACGGTCTGCACCGGTAGCAATACTGCAAAAGCCTGCCAGATATCGTCATACAGACCTGCCTTGCGGATCTCGTCCAAGTACACAGCATCGGCTCGACGAAGCGTATCCAGCTTTTCGCGGGTTATTCCACCGGGGCAACGAATGGCGAGGCCAGGTCCCGGAAACGGGTGCCGTCCGATAAAACTGTCAGGCAGTCCGAGTTCACGGCCAAGCACACGCACCTCATCTTTGAACAGTTCACGAAGCGGCTCGACCAATTTCATATGCATTCGTTCTGGTAGGCCGCCGACATTGTGGTGCGACTTGATGGTTACCGAAGGTCCTCCGGTGAACGAGACGCTTTCAATCACATCCGGATAAAGTGTGCCCTGAGCCAAATAGTCGGCGCCACCAATTTTTCGCGCCTCCTCCTCAAACACGTCAATGAACAACTTGCCGATCGTTTTTCGCTTTACTTCGGGATCAGCCTCCCCTTCCAAAGCGGATATGAAAGTTTCCGATGCATCTACGTGTACCAGAGGTATGTTGTAGTGCTCACGGAACATACCAACGACATCGGCCGCCTCGTTGAGCCGCATTAATCCGTGATCGACAAGAATACAGGTGAGTTGATCGCCAACTGCTTCATGGACCAACAATGAAGCGACAGATGAATCGACGCCGCCGGAAAGACCGCAAATTACACGGCCATCACCGACCTGTTCGCGAATGGTCGCAATGGCCTGATCCTTGTAGGCCGCCATGGTCCAATCGCCTCTGAGACCAGCAATATTGTGAACGAAATTGGCAAGGAGCTTGGCCCCGTCAGGCGTATGAACAACTTCAGGGTGGAACATCGTAGTATAGTAGCGCCGGCTTTCATCAGCTGCGATCGCAAATGGCGCATTAGGTGACGTTCCGATGACTTCAAATCCGTCCGGCAACTTCGTGACGCGATCGCCATGGCTCATCCAGACTGGGTATTGTTCGCCTGTCTGCCACAGTCCTTCGAACAGTGGGCTTGCTTTGAGAATTTCCACATCAGCGCGGCCAAATTCGCGATGATGTCCGCCTTCCACTGCGCCGCCCAATTGATGGCAAAGCGTCTGTTGTCCGTAGCAGATCGCCAGGATGGGAACACCAGAATCGATCACAGCCTGTGGCGCTCGGGGTGAGCCCGCTTCCGGTACCGATGCGGGCCCACCGGAAAAGATCACCGCTTTCGGCTCAAGCCGGTTAAACCCTTCTTCCGCAGATTGAAACGGCACGATCTCGCAGTAGACGCCAGCTTCTCGTATTCGGCGGGCTATCAACTGCGTGACCTGGCTACCAAAATCGATAATCAGAACTGTTTCAGGATGCGCTGTCGTTGTCATGTCAGGCGTGTAAGCGCTGACGCGTCAAGGATCAATGACGGTTTCGGTTATTTCCCCGCCAAAGAAGGAATCAGCTAGCAATTACACCATGCCTGGTTCTGTCTCCACTCAGAATAACCCCTGGCAGATGATCATGATTGCGCCAGCCAGAATGATATAGCCACCGTCGACGGCAAGAGCGAAACCACTTTTGTTGATGAATGCGCCGCCCGAGACCGCAAATAAAGCTGCAGCCAAGATCGCGATGATTGCGGCTATCAACATATCGACGGTTGCAGTAACTCCGACCGTCGTCGCAAGTGCCAGCAGCGCCACCACTTGCGAACCCATCGCCAACACCGGAAATTCCTCCGGTGGCTCCGGGCTGATCCCGGAGCCTTCGGCCCATCTGCGGCCGAAAAGTTTGCCGTACCAAAGCCAGCCAAACAGGAATGCAGCAACCGTTCCGACGATAACAGCGATCCAATTTACATTTGCAAACTCGCCTTGCATGCCAGTTTCCTTCAGGCCGCGACTTCGGAAAGCTTATTTAGAATGGAAGTCCAACCACCTTGGTGATTGTTTCGGCTCTCCTCATTTGGAAACTTCACGTGGATCAATTCAAGATCGGTACCGCCGTCTCCGCTGTCGGCAAAATTCAGCGTTACTGTGCTTCCTTCGACGGAAAATGGCGATTCCCACGTAAAGACAAGTTTCGAGTGCCGGTCGATTGCCTTGTATTCACCTCCGTGCGGAATCTCGTTTTCGCCCGTATCCATGATTATCGAAAAACGCCCACCAACCCGTGCGTCACTTTCCGCTTTTGGCACTTTGACGCCTTCAGCCGGTATCATGAATCTTGCCAGCATCTCCGGATCAAGCCAGGCATTGAATACACGTTCGACTGGAGCGCTGATTCTACGATTCACCGTTATGGACATGTCACTCATCGGTATTTTCTCCCGTTAAAGCCGCGTCCAGCTTGTCCAGACGCTTTTCCCAGGTCGAACGCAGATCGGAAAACCACTGATCCATCAGCGCGATCGGCGCCATCTCGGCGCTGATAATGTGTGTGCGCCCGATGGTCTTGCGTTTCACGAGGCCGGCAGCTTCGAGTACCTTGATATGTTTCGACACCGAATTGAGGCTCATGTCGAAATAGGCGGCGAGATCGGTCACCCGCGTCGCTCCCTCCTGCGCCAGCACGGTCAGGATAGCTCTACGCGTTGGATCACTCGTTGCCTTCAAAACACCAGAAAGCCGGTCGTCTTCCAACCTTTGTTCAACCATTTGGATGAATATAACCTCTCGGTTTAATTAGTCAACCATTTGGTTGAATAAATTTGCTCGTTTGGCAGATTCAACGATTTCAGACACGAAAGAAGCAAGTTCCGGAACGCTGAAATAAAACCGAAACAATCGAAACACGAAGCCTACTTCGACGAAATCACACCGATACACAAATCCGTCATAACTCTTCCCGTCGAAAGCAAACACACCCAACCCAAGACAAGAGAGACCCAGAAATGACCAAGAAACTCCTGACCACGATCGCATTTGCCGTTGGCGTTTTGAGCATCGCCTCCACCGCTGAAGCCAACAACATGCGTCTCGGCCCGGTCGTTACCGACAACACCTACGAGGTTATTCAAGTCGGTAAAAAACATCGCGGCAAAAAGCATCGTCGTCATCGCCACTGGGGTGGTGGACACTTCGAATACCGGCCGCATGGCTGCGGTTACTTCTACCGCAAAGCTCGCCGCACCGGCTCACCCTACTGGTGGAAAAAGTATGACCGTTGCGTAAACCGGTACGACTTCTTCTACCACTATTGATCCCCTGAGCCCTCCTCCAGGCTCTCCTCATGGGCGCAAGGACTTCCCCGGTCCTTGCGTCCTGATTATTTCAGGAACTGAAACTGGGGGCAGGACTCTAACCACCCGGCGAGAAAATATAGCCGACGCCACGCACGGTCTTGATGATTTGTGGCTTTGCAGGATCCGCCTCAATTTTCTTGCGTAGTCTCGAAATCCGGATATCGATACTGCGATCAAACGGGTCCCAGCCACGATCATGCGCCATCTCCAAAATCTGATCACGGTTCAACACACGGCCGGGATGCTCAGCGAATACTTTGAGAAGGCTGAATTCCATCGCAGTAATCGAAATCTCTGCGCCATCGCTTCCAAGCAATTTGTAGCCATCAAGGTCGAGCTTGCATTCACCAAATTCCACGACACCTTCCCCAGATGCCCCGGCTGACTTGGCGCCACTTTGACTGGACATCCGCCGCAACACAGCTTTCACGCGGGCAAGCAATTCCCGTAGATCAACAGGTTTTGCCAGATAGTCGTCTGCACCCATCTCCAGCCCAACGATTCGATCAACCGTCTCACCGGACGCGGTCAGCATGATAATGCCAACTCCTCCCCGCTCCCGTAAAAACCGTGCAAGCGACAGACCATCCTCACCCGGCATTGATATGTCCAGAACGACGGCATCAAAAACCGCATTTTCGGCGAGATCCCGAAGCGCTTCACCGCCATCCGCCTGAGTGACCTTGAAACCTTGCCTTTCAAGATATTCACCGACCGTGTCGCGAATATCCGGTTCGTCATCACAGACGACTATGTGCCCGTTGGATGCCAATTCCCTCTAACTCCATGCAATTTCGCTAAAACATTATCGCGATGGAGGTATTTTTGGCAATGACGTTGCGAATTCGCTTGCTCAGCCCGATTTTTCGAGCAAACCCGTCACCAGCCTGCGCAATTCGTCTGGCTTGATCGGTTTCTCAAGAAACGGCCGACCGGAGCTGTCCAGAAATGCACGTGCTGAAGGGCTCATCGTGTCTCCGGTAATGAAGCCCAGACGCTCCGCATGTTCCGAATGATGTTCACGGATATGCTCGAGTAGCTTCGGTCCGCCCATGTCTGGCATCTTCAGATCCGAGAGCACGACCGCATAATTGTTTGCCGCGAGCAGTTTCAGTGCTTCCGGGCCGGAGTTGGCCATGGTTGTGGCATACCCGTTCCGGCTGAGAATTTCTGCGATCAACTCACCTACTTCCGGCTCATCGTCAACGACCAGGACGGAAATACCGTGCTGAGTCTGGGTTTCGGTTTCTTCCGATTGCGTCGGCCCGGGTTTCTGGCTCGAAGCCGGCAGGTAGATAAAGAATGCGGTGCCTCCATTGACCGGCGTGGTTACCCGGATGCTGCCATTGTGTGTTGTAACAATGCGATGGCAGAAAGAGAGGCCAATTCCGGTTCCAGAACCCACTTCTTTGGTTGTGAAAAATGGTTCGAAAATTCGTGAGACGATTTCCTCGGGTATGCCGGGCCCGCTGTCGGCGATCTTGATAACCACCATGCCTGTCTTTTTGTTCAGGCGGCTGGCTATCTTGATTTTGCGCCTGCCCTCCCAATCGCCGAGCGCCTGTTCGGCATTGACCAGGAGATTGATGAACACTTGGCTGAGTTGGTCGGAATCGCCCCAAACGGGTGGAAGATTTTGGCCGAGCTGTAGATCGAGGTCTATGCCCGAAGCTTTCATCGAGTAGCCGGCAACTTCCAGCGATGATTCCACCACATCATTGACGGACACGTTGGTCAATTTGGCTGGCTGCTGCCGCGCCATTGCCAGGAAAATTTTGACGATCCGGGCACAACGGTCAGCAGCAGCGCCAATTTTGTCGGCACGTTCCTTGGTCTTGGAATCGATCGCTGTTTCCTGCAGGAGCAGCGATTGCCCGACAACCACCGACAGAGGATTGTTGAGTTCATGCGCAACACCTGCCAGCAATTCGCCAAGCGCGGACAGTTTTTCGTTCTGATGCAAAGTCTCGCGCTGGCGTTCGAGTTCTTCCTGCATCTCAATTCTGTCGGTCAAGTCGTAAGTATGTGAAACCACGACATTTTCGCCATGGAAATCGATCAGGCGCGAAGAGATCGAACACCAGCACGGTTGACCGTCTGCGCGCCAAAGCTGGGTTTCAAAATCGTCTACTGCGCCTGTTTCCAGCAGCTCCTTGATGTAAGGCTCGCGAGATTTGGGATCGACATAGTAGTCGATTGCCGTTTTGACTTCACCAAACAACGCCTTTGTGGCCGGACTTCGGTAGAGCAACCTGCCATCCCGTGCGCGGGTCATCTGCAGGTTTACCGGGCTGGCCTCCAAAACTCTGCTGACGAGAGCATCGGCTTCGCGCTGTGCCGCTTCGGCGTTCTTGCGCTCGGTGATATCGGCTCGCGTGACGACAAAACCACCTTCCCGGGTTGGACTGTTGGTAACCAGAAACCAAGTGCCGTCGGAATGCTGAAACTCCGCTTGGCGATACTCGCTGCGGTCCTTGGCACGTTCTTCCAGCCACTCATCAATCTTGTCCGGCTCAACCGGAAACTGGTTTCGCTCCGCGGCGACGCGTAGAAAATCAAACCAGTTGACACCTTCCACCAATGCATCGGCACTAACGGCGTGCATCGTGCGGTATCTTTCATTTGCCATCACAAGCCGATCATCATTGCCGTAAAGCGCAAAGCCCTCGGAAAGCGACTCAATGGCATCTGTCAATCGCGCATTGGCTTGTTCCAGTTTCCGCTTCGCCTCAATGCGCTCCGTTTCATCAAAAATCACCGAGACGATGACATTTTCACCCTGAAACTCAAACAATCGCGCTGAAACGGACGCCGGGAAGGTTTTGCCTTGTGCGTTCACCAACATTTCTTCATGCCGTTCGAGACGTTCGTTTTTGAGAAGCGAATCGATATAAATGGGTCTTCGGCTGGGGTCGGCAAAATAGTCGTAAGCGGTTTTCTTCTCCCCCATCAGAGCAAAGTGTGCCGGGTTGCGGTAGAGGATGGTGCCGTCCACGATGCTCGACAATTGAATTGGCACCGGACATGAATCGAGAACCTGCCGGACTACCGCATCGGCTTCACGTTCCGCCGCTTCGATACGTTTCTGCTCGGTGATGTCGATGCGTGTAACAACGAAGCCACCGAGGTCGGTCGGGTGTATCGACACAGAGTGAACGTTGCCGTCGCCCGAATTCAGTTCGTACCCGTCGATGAACTCGATGCCATTTTGCAGCCGCTCAGCAACCCACTCATCTTCCCTGCCGATCGCATCCTGGTACGCACCGCGATAAGCGGACTCGCGCATGAGTTCCGCCCATTCCATTCCCGGAACGATGAGCTCTGCCACGAGATGGTTCATTTCCCGGTAGACCGAATTGCACATGATGAGTTTGCCGGCTTCATCGAACAGCGCAAACCCCTCTGATAGCGACTCAATGGCGTCGGCCAGCAGTTCCCTGGCCTTGAGAATTTCAGCCGCGCGTTCCCTTTGGCGTGTCAGGTCCGCTATGCCCGAGAGAATGACCTGCCGGCCCTGATACTCGCCCTTGCGAAGGTTTCCGGTTGCCCAGAATTCGCTGCCATCGGCCCGTTTCAGCATCGCCTCGTAGTTTTCGACTATCGGGCTGTCGTCGAGTGCTTTGCTGACGTTGTAATACTCGTCGTCATCGACGAAATGATTGCGCATGTGCGGCGGGGTTTCCGTTGAAATATCGGACCAGCCGAAAAGCTTCTGTGCCGCCTCACTGGCAAAAATGATATCGCCGCTTTTGGCATCGTTCATCCAAACCGGCATGGGATGATGGCGAACCAACACCGCAAACAGGTCTTCCTGTTCCTTGCGCCGGGTAACATCCAACACTCCAAGGACAATGCACGGTCGGCCCTCATAAACACCTGCCCGGCAGTTGGCCGAGATCCACAGGAAGGAGCCGTCGCTGCGCTTGAACCGAACCACATGGTCGCGAATGATGTCATCCTTCTCCAGCCGTTTGCACAGGCTGGCCAGATCATCGTGGTCAACATAATGATCGGAAAATAGTTGTGGCTTGTCAGGTGCCCATTCGCGGCCGGCAAGCCTGGACGCATCCAGGCTTTCGTATAGAATTTCGCTGGTTTCGGGATCGACAACAAACACCGGCAGAGGATGACTGTCGGTGATTGTCTTGAAGCTTTCAGTCTTCGCCCGGACCGAAAGCTCGACTTCCTTGAGCCGGGTTATGTCAGTGCTGATAAAAGCAGTGCCGCCTCCCGGCCTCGGGTGGGTCGTCAACAATTTCCACCGGCCCGACTTTGTTTCGGCCTCAACTGGTCCGGCGGAAGCGTCGGCCCAACGGGAAATTGATGTCTGGACGAACTTGCCGCTCGCCTTGACCTTCTGTCCCCCAAACGAAAGCAAAGTGGAGAAAACCAGCTTTAAAAACGTGCTTTTGTCTGTGCCTGATGACGGTAATTCTTGACCTGTGGGAATATCGAGAATTGCAGAATTGGCTTCCAGCAATCGGTCCTGTTCATCAAATACCGCGAACCCCGTTAGAGATGCAGGATCGCTTTGGTTGGTGTTCATATGTGGTCAACCCATAGAGCAGCGGCCGGGTGAGCGGCATTATACTGTTGTTATCAAACGATTTTTCACCGTCTTGTTTGTGTGGCATCTGTCGTGCCAATCAGAGATTGTATTCCATCAATGTTTCAGTTCGTATTCTGAAATCGGGTCAAATGTTTCAATTGTTTCAGTTCCGCCGAAGCAATTCGCCAACATAACTGAAACAAAAGATACATGTTTGGGGGTGCAGAGACATTCTGCTGAAACAGCCCACGCGTAGAACGGTCTCCATCGAAAACATAAAACACGGAGACAGAACAATGACCACAATTACATTTTTTCAGCCGCCGCCTGGACCGATCAAGGTGCAGTTTCAGCGGATTGGTTCCGCTTTTGGACGCGTCGCTGATTCATTTCGCGCTTGGCAGATGGAAATCAATCGCAGGCGCGACGTCAGCTCACTGGCTGCACTTGATAATCGGATGTTGAAAGACATGGGACTCACCCGTGGCGAGATCATCTCGATCGTCTACGCCGAAGACAAATCCGAGCGGAGGAAGTTCCATGAGGCCGGTTGATGCAATGATGGCTCGCCGCGTGAGCCTTGACACGATGAATGCCACTCCGGTTGTGGCGCTGCATGGCAGCGCCGGCAGCCCTCGCCAGTGGCAAGCCTTGAAACTGAGCATGGACGGCCGCCGACAGGTGATCAGCCCCGATGTACCGGGGTATGGTGAAACGCCCCGCGCGGTCGTCCCAATCGCTGCAATGATGGATGCGGAAGCATCAATCATCTTGCAACAAATCATGGAAATCGGGCGCCCGGTGCATCTTGTCGGTCACTCATATGGTGGCGCCATTGCGCTGAAAATGGCGACGCGGGCGCCGTCTATGATTGCCAGCCTGACCATCATCGAGCCGGCGATGTTCCATTTGCTGAACCAAGGCAGCGCGAAGGATCGCAAGCTTTACCAGCAGATCAACGCAGTTGCGGGCATGGTTTCAGCCGCAATTGCCGAAGGCTCTCCAGGAGCAGGCATGGAACGGTTTGTCGATTTCTGGAATGGCAGAGGCTCTTACGCCAATTACAGCCCATACATGCAATGCAAACTTGCTCAGCAGGTCGGCCAGGTCGCAGCCAATTTTGCCACAGCAATGGCGCAGGACTGGAAATCGGAAGCGTGCAGAAAGATCACCTGCCCGACCATGGCGATCATGGGACTTGAAAGCCGGACGATCGCTCAGCGTGTTACCGAAATGGTCGCACATTCGATCCCGGACATGCAAATGGCGATGGTTGCTGAAGCCGGACACATGGTGCCATTTACGCACTCAGGTATCGTCAACCGGCTGATCGCTGGCCATATCGCCTCGGCAGAGGCGTCTGCCGACGATCAGACCATGTTAAGAGCTGCCTGACCGTTTGAAATTCGTCTCCGTGCTGAGGCAGCGGCTCGCCGCTGCCTCTTTTTTTGCTCAGACAATGTGTCTCCAGCCAAACCGTCTAAATCAGCGCTCCTTCGAAATAGGCCACTTCAAGTCGCTCAACAGCATCTGCAAGTTTTTCGTCGATGATATGCAGATACTCTGTCCAGTCATCGACATGCCGCAATTCGTCTTTCCCGTCGGAAATACCCCGCAATCCGATCAAGGGCACGTCAAACGCCATAGCGGCCCGCAAATGAGCAAAAGTTTCCATATCCACCATATCCGCATCGATCGCTTCGTAGGCCGCACCGGAAACGATCGCGGCGCCGGTCGATAATCTTGCTTCGGGCAGATCCGGGATGCGGTGCGGCAGAGCTACAACGGCGGGCAGATCGAGAAACGGCGTGATCCCCTTCTCAAATCCAAGTGCAGAGGCGTCCATGTCCCGGTAGGAAACGGAAACCGCTTGATACACTTCCGTCTGTTCCAGCGTACGGCTGCCTGCCGAGCCGAGCGAAACGATCAGTTTGGGAAGCTCCCCGATTGTGGCACGATGTGCCAGGTCGCGTCCCAAAGACACCGCGGCCTCGACAGGCCCAACACCGGTCATCACCGGCGCAATTCGCTTTTGCAAATGCGGACCGTATTCCTGATCGGCGGCCATGGTATAGAGGATTTCGGAAGTTGTTGCCGCCATGATCATTGCTCCGCATTTCCAAATCTCTAGGGTCCTGACTCTAACCCGACAGTCCCTTACGCCCACGAACGGTCATGATCGTAGCCGTCATTGAGGCAATCATTTTCGAATCGCCATTGTCGAAAGCATACGCTTTTCCGTCTGCAACGATGATCGTGCGGCCTGGTTTGGTAACTTCGCCTCGAAACAGAAATCGCTCACCCCTGCCCGGTGCCAGCAGATTGATCTTGAATTCAACAGTAAGAACGGCGGCATCCTCAGGCATGAGCGAGAATGCGGCATATCCACAGGCCGAATCGAGTCCGGTGGAGAGAATACCCGCGTGGATAAAGCCATGTTGCTGGGTGAAACGCTGATCAAACGGCATTTCAATTTCGACCATTCCGGGAGATACACGGGTCAAGGTCGCACCAATCGTCCGCATTGCTTCCTGCTTGTCGAAGCTGGACCGAACACGGTCTTCGAAATCTGGTGCGGGAGTGTCTTGTGGGCTCATCGACGCAATTTGACGCTTGGCTGCTCCTGTCAGGCTGTTATCGCAAACATCATTGTGCAGCGCAACATAAAGTGCAGCCGGCGCTGGTCAGCCAGGACTGTTCAAACAGAATGTCAGCAATGCAGAACCTACGGGTGCCAACTATTCCCGATTTAGAGCAGCTATGTAGAAACCGTCTGTCCCGGTTTTATTCGGCGTCAACTGGACACCAAACTGACCGAGAGTGACGCGCTCAACGTTATCGGGAAATACATCACACCAGAAACTTCCCGGATCGACTGACCGGTAGTTGGCATTTTTGTCCAAGAACGTAACGATCTGTTCTTCGTTCTCAGAACGAAAAACAGAACAGGTTATATAAACCAATCTACCGCCCGGCCGAACATATCTCACAGCCTCATCGAGAATCGCAGTCTGCTCGGCACGCCTGCTTTCCAGCTGCTGGTTGCTCAGACGCCATTTGGCGTCGGGCCTACGCCGCCATGTGCCGGATCCGGTGCACGGTGCATCGACCAGAACCAGATCCATCCGGCCCTTCAAAGATGCGAGATCATCGACATCCGCCAAGACCTGAACATTGCGGCATCCTGCCCGTTTCAGGCGATCGAATATTGGCGCAAGCCTTTGCCGGTCGGAATCGTGGGCATGTATCTGGCCCTTGTTGTTCATGGCTGCGGACAAGCAAAGAGACTTGCCACCGGCGCCGGCGCAGAAATCGAGCACCTGTTTCGGTGAACTCACGGCAGCCAGTTCCGCAACAATTTGAGATCCTTCATCCTGCACCTCGAACCAACCCTTTCGAAATGATGGTTCGGCCTGCACATTGGGATGACGGCCGTGACCGGAGATCGGCGGAATTCGCAACCCGAGGGGCGCGATTGCGCAGGGTTTTGCACCAGTCCTCTTCAGCGTCGATGCGACCTTGTTCGTTTCTGCTTTGATCGAATTAACTCGAAGGTCGAGCGGGGGACGGTCTGCCAACGAAGCAGCCTCACTGACCCAGTCATCGCCAAATGCGGCTTTAAGCTCGGCAACACACCATTCCGGCACGTCAGAACGTTGGTCATCGGTGAGGTCGGCTGAACTAAACCCTTCAATCGCCCTCACCTCGCTCTCGCAGATCGGCTGAGGTGCAAAACGGTCGCCGTCAAAAGCCGAAGCCAGGGATGCAGGTGTCTCGGAATTTGACAACAAAAGAGCACCGATCACAGAGGCGCGGGCGGAATCAGCTCCCAACAAAGCCTGCGCGGTCCGCTTCCGCCGCAATGCGTCGTAGACAAAATTGCCGATTGCAGCCCGGTCACCGGAACCGGCGAACCGGTGAGACAGCCCCCAGTCTCGCAATGCATCGGCTGCGGGGCGGTGCCGTTTTTCGATTTCCTCGACAATTTCAATAGCTGCCTGCAGTCTGCCGCCAAGACGCATTATTTTCTCCACTCAAGCGTCTGGCACGTAGCAGGCAGTGTTGGTCAAGCGCAAGCATGAGCCCGAAATGAATGGGCCGGTGCGAAGTTCCGCACCGGCCCAAACTGAACTGATTTCAGAACCGCTCTAGGCGTTCAGATCAAAACGATCCGCGTTCATCACCTTGGACCAGGCCGAAACGAAATCGTTGACGAACTTGGCGCCGTTATCATCCTGAGCATAGACCTCGGCTAGTGCGCGCAACTGGGAGTTTGAGCCGAAAACAAGATCCACACGCGTTCCGGTCCATTTGACGTTTCCGGTAGCCCGATCTCGGCCTTCAAAAACATCCTCATCTGCAGACGTTGGCGACCATTCGGTGCCCATATCGACGAGATTGACGAAGAAATCGTTGGAGAGCGTCCCGACCCGGTCTGTAAACACTCCGTGTTGTGATCCGCCATGATTGGCGCCAAGAACCCGCAGTCCCCCGACGAGAACTGTCATTTCGGGCGCTGTTAACGTCAACAACTGGGCGCGATCGACCAAAAGCGCTTCAGCAGGTGAGGAAAACTTGTTTTTCTCATAGTTGCGGAAGCCGTCAGCTGCCGGTTCCAGAACGTTGACTGAATCGATGTCGGTCTGCTCTTGCGTGGCATCCATCCGGCCAGGCGTGAAGGAAACCTCGATGTCGTGTCCGCCATCTTTCGCCGCTTTTTCAACAGCAGCACAGCCACCAAGCACGATGATGTCGGCAAGCGACACCTTCTTGCCACCGCCAGCCGCATCGTTGAACGCTTTTTGCACCCCTTCAAGCGCGCCAATCGCCTTGGCCAATTGATCGGGTTGATTGACTTCCCAATCCTTTTGCGGGGCAAGACTGATGCGAGCACCATTTGCGCCACCGCGCTTGTCTGAACCGCGGAACGTCGAAGCCGATGCCCACGCTGTGGCAACCAGTTCGGAGACAGACAATCCGCAATCAAGGATTTTGGTTTTGAGATCGGCGACGTCGCCGTCATCGATCAGCGCATGATCAACCGCCGGAATCGGGTCCTGCCACAGCGATTCCTCAGCCGGTACTTCATCGCCGAGATAGAGGACCTTGGGCCCCATATCACGATGCGTGAGCTTGTACCACGCGCGTGCGAATGCGTCGGCAAACTCGTCCGGATTGGCGTGATAACGGCGCGAAATCGGCTCGTAGATTGGATCGAAGCGGAGCGACAAATCCGCGGTCGTCATCATCGGTCGGTGTTTGAGAGAAGGATCGTGCGCATCGGGAATCATGTGTTCCTCAGCGACATCCTTCGCCAGCCACTGGTTTGCTCCGGCGGGGCTTTTCACCAACTCCCACTCGTAGCCAAACAGCATGTCAAAATAACCCATGTCCCATTTGGTCGGGTTCGGCTTCCAGGCACCTTCAATACCACTGGTAATCGCGTCATTGCCCTTGCCCGAGCCATGCGAGGACAACCAACCCAGCCCCATCGCCTCAAGCGGTGCACCTTCAGGCTCCGCGCCGACTGCATCTGCAGGACCATTGCCGTGTGCCTTGCCGAACGTATGACCACCGGCAACAAGCGCAACCGTTTCCTCGTCATTCATCGCCATTCGGCCGAAGGTCTCACGCACATCACGGCCCGAAGCGACGGGATCAGGATTGCCGTTCGGTCCTTCAGGATTAACGTAAATCAGGCCCATCTGTACTGCGCCGAGCGGATTGTCCAGTTCACGGTCGCCCTTGTAGCGGGTATCTCCGAGCCATTCGGTCTCATTGCCCCAGTAGACGTCTTCTTCCGGCTCCCAGACATCTTCACGACCGCCACCGAAGCCGAACGTTTTTCCGCCCATCGATTCGATGGCGCAATTTCCGGCGAGAATCATCAAATCAGCCCAGGAAATCCGGTTGCCGTATTTCTGTTTGATCGGCCAAAGCAAGCGCCGTGCCTTGTCAAGATTGCCATTGTCCGGCCAGCTGTTGAGCGGCGCGAAACGCTGTTGTCCGGTCCCACCACCGCCGCGGCCATCCGAAGTTCTGTAGGTACCCGCACTGTGCCAAGCCATGCGAATGAACAGGCCACCATAGTGACCATAATCTGCCGGCCACCATTCCTGGCTGTCGGTCATCAGCGCATAAAGATCGTTCTTCAGCGCTTTCAGATCGAGTTTCTTGAACTCTTCTGCATAGCTGAACGACGGTCCCATCGGATTTGAGAGCGCCGAGTTCTGGTGCAGAATTTTCAGGTTAAGCTGGTTTGGCCACCAATCCTGGTTGGATGTTCCGCCTACAGTCGTGTGCATGACCGGGCATTTGGCAATATTGTCAACAACGTTCATCTCTCACTCCGCTTCGTGCTGCAAATTTCAATCCACTTATCTGCCAAGGATATTTTGCCAATAAGACATTCCCTAGCTTTATTTCCCGGCCAAATTGAAACACCAAACCCGGCGGTCGGCAACAAATTGATCGGCCCAAAGGCCATTTGTCGCAAGCAAATCGCGAAATGCGAACCAACTTGGTAGGTGCTATCATTACGAACTGCTGATCGCCTCGGCGCCAGGCAGAAATTCCATGTTTCCGGGAATAACATTCGCATTTTGAGCGCGAGGTATCATAATTTCAAATTGTCTATTTTGATGAGTGTGATAATTATTTATTATCATGCTGACTACGCGGCAATTACTCTACTTTGAAGCGCTCGCAGAAACGGGGCATTTTGGCCGCGCGGCCGAGCTGGTCCATGTATCCCAGCCGGCTTTGTCCGTACAGATCGCCGAAATGGAACGCGATCTCGGCTATGCCGTAGTCGAACGCCGGACCGGTGGCGCCGTCCTCACAAGCCGCGGTGAAACCTTGTTGTCCCGCGTGAAATCCGCACTGGAGGCATTGCGCGCGATTGAAGCGGAAGCGCGCGCTGACAAAGGTTTCTTTGACGGAAGGCTGCGACTTGGCATCATCCCGACAATTGCGCCCTATCTGCTGCCATCACTTGTACCCGAAATTCGACGGTCGCATCCCGAACTGCAGTTGGAGATCAAGGAAACCACAACGGCGCAACTGGTTGCAGCGATCCACGCCAGCGATATCGACGCATTTGTGGCCGCCGCACCGATCGACGAACCGGGTTTGGTCAATGAGCATTTGTTTGAAGACCGCTTTTTCATAGCTGGAGCAACAGAGGAAAGGGATATCCTTACTTCCGCATCGCACGGAGAGTTTCCGGCTGACCGCCTGTTGCTGCTGGAGGAAGGGCATTGCCTTCGAGATCAGGCGCTTGACGTATGCGGTCTGACGACAAGCAGGCGTCTGGTCAACTATGGCGCCACGTCAATGACGACGCTTTTGCAGATGGTTGAACATGGAATGGGCCTGACGCTTGTACCGGAAATCGCGATTGACGCTGAGACAAGGCACCGGGATCTGGCCATTGCCCCCTTCGGAGATCCGGCCCCGTCCAGATCAGTTTCACTGTTCTCACCCGAACGCGCGGTAAACGTCGCCGATCACGAGGAACTGGCCAACATCACCAGGCGCGCGATCAGCCGCGTCTGCGATAAATAACGTCGAACCTATGACATCGATCGGAAGAGCCAATGACAAAACGAGGCCATTGCCTGTGTGGACAAACGAGTTGGGAGTTTGAAGGCGAAGTCACCTGGGCTTGCTATTGTCATTGCGACGATTGCCGCCGCAACTGTTCTGCACCGGTCGTGGCGTGGCTCGGTGTGCCTTTGAGAAACTTCAGATGGTCGGGAAAAGCGCCCAAATCACTTGAAAGTTCCAGCGGCGTTTGGAGGCACTTCTGCGGGAACTGCGGTGCGCCGATGGGGTTTGAAGCGGATCATTATCGAGGCGGGATGCATCTTTATGCCGCCTCACTGGAGGATCCGTCCGACTTTGAACCGACATTTCATGTGAATTATTCAAGCAAGCTTCCGTGGCTGGCAATTAGTGATGATTTGCCGAAGTATGACAGCACGCTGCTCCACGCTCCGCCCGATCTGAGCGACTACAAGTCGTAGTCTGCCGGTTCCGCCGGAAATCGGATTCGGACAGCGCAGCTGATCAACCGAGCGTGACTTTGCAGGTCGAGTTCCGCCATTCGATACGGTGCGGTCGGCTGGACCGGTGGTGGTATTTCAATCAGATGACAGAACGCCAAATTTTTGTTTATGCTTTTCAAAAGCTGACCGACCGATTCGAAACCACGATGTTCTATGATTTCACGGTCGCTCGGCAATGCGTGCGAGTTTAATGAGTCAGGCGTCGGTTCGACTTATTGGGACGGCACAACGATGACAGAGATCATAACCATCGCACAACAAAAAGGCGGCTCCGGCAAGACAACGCTGGCTGCCAACATAGCCATTGCAAACCTGCTTCTCGGCAGAAAGGTCGCGATACTGGACACCGATCCGCAGGGCAGTCTGGGACGCTGGTTCATGGCTCGCTGCGACCGGTTGGGCGAGGACAATACGGGGCTTCGGTTTCGGACCGCGAGTGCCTGGGGAGCGCGTTATGAGGCGCGAGACCTGGCCAAGGAAAATGATCTGGTCATCATCGATACGCCGCCAAAGATGGGTGTTGATGGACGTCCGGCCATTGAGACGGCAAACCTGGTTATCGTGCCGGTGACACCTTCCAAGGTCGATCTGTGGGCGACGGAACCCACACTTGAATTGGCGGCTGCTGAGCGGAAACCGGCCTTGCTCGTGCTCAACCGCGCATCTGCGCGAACAAGACTCACCGGTGAAGCCGCTGAGAATATGGCTAAATTCGGCGTTGGCAGCGCGTCTACGACAATCGGAAACCGTATTCTTTTCGCCGAAGCCATGGGCACCGGTCTGGGCGTACAGGAAATGCGGGCGTCAAGTCCAGCGGCAGACGAGGTCGCGCGCCTTGCAAATGAAATATCAGGCTCACTGAGACGGACAGACCTAGCGGCCTAGCGCTTCCAACACGTCCGCAGTAGTCGTAACCGCGGCAACATTTTGCATCGCATAGTCAATCGATGCCCGGTGCCAATCCGCATTCATGGTCGAACAGGCATCTTCGGGAATGATCATGATATAACCCTTGTCCGCCCCTGTTCTGGCGGTGTGCTCGATCGACATGTTGGTCCAAGCACCGGTCTCAATGATCGTATCGCGGCCTTCGGCCTTGAGAATGGTTTCGAGCAGGGTGCCTTCCCAGGCGCTCATCCGCATCTTGCGAACGACATGATCTGAAGGTTTTGCTTCCAGGCCCGGCACCGGTTCAACTCCCCAGGTACCCTCGCGGATAGCATTCGCCTCCACCGCTCCCTCAAACAGAGGAGCATTCATCGTCAAACCCCGATAGTCATCCCTGCAAACAAACCAGACGTGGATGACCGGAATGCCCAGTTCCCGGCAGCGATCGGCCAATTTGGAAGCGTTTTCAATGGCATTTTGCTCTTTACAGTGTTGCGCTGAGCCCGAATCCGCAAAAGCGCCGCCCTCCATGACGACGTCGTTCTGCATGTCTTGAATGATGAGTGCACAGCGATCCGGCTCTAGCCGGAACTCTCCGGATGCATTTCCCGCACTCGAGGAAGCACCTGACCGGCTGCCTGCATCCACCCGCATGAAAGGTTCATTTCGCGGCCCGATTTTCGTTTCAATGGAATAGACTGAGGTCGACGCGCAAACAAACAGTGTGCGCCAATCTTCGCCACCCCAGTGCAGGTTTGCCGGGTGCTCCGGAATGGAAACCTTGCCGATCAAATGCCCCGCCGGGTTGTACACCCACAGACCGCCTGGCGCGGTGACCCAGATGTTACCGGATGAATCGCACTTCATTCCATCGGGCGATCCCGATAGCAGGCTGTCCTTGATTCCGGATGCGAAAATGCGCCCGCTTTTCAGCGATCCGTCTTCGTTGACATCAAAGACGCGGATGTTGGCCTGTTCGGTGTCGTTGATGTAGAGCAGCTTTTCATCCGGCGAGAAGCACAAACCGTTGGGCATCGAGAACTGGTAGCGATCGACGACAAGTTCGGGCTCCCCTCCCGATTGTCCGGGTTTGATGCGGAAAACACCCTGCCAGCCAAGTTCCCGCGGACGCTCCACACCATAGTGTGGCATCCGGCCATACCAAGGGTCGGTAAAATAGATTGATCCGTCGGAACGCACACAAACGTCATTTGGGCTGTTGAGTTCTTTCCCTTCAAAATGCGAGGCCAGTACCTCGCGATTTCCGTTGCGATCAAAACGGGCGAGTGACGATGTTGCGTGCTCGCACGCAATCAGATTGAGATCGCGGTCAAAAGTCAGACCATTGCCCTTGTTTGACGGACGCAAAACCTCACGCACGCCATTTCTGTCCCACCTGCGCCGCACATCGCCGGGCATGTCCGAAAACAGCAGATAATGTTCCTTTGGATGCCAGATCGGACCTTCGGTAAATGTGAACCCGGATCCGACCTGCTTGACCGGTGCATGTTCGTCAATCAGCGCTTTGAATTCAGGCTTCAGTGCTTCGTGTGCCATGGATCAACCTCCCTACCGATATCAAGCGGGAAACCAGTCGCGGCGTGGCACCGTTTCGGTAATCGGTCCGGGTACCTGCATATCCAGCCGGCCCACCACCTGGTTACGGTCAATCAAGGCCGCCTTGTCATGTACCGGAAGCAGGAATTTCGAACCGCTGAGCAGCTTCTTGATCGCCGCTTTTTCTTCGCGTTTTGATACCGAATGATTGCCGGTAACACGCGGCTCGCGATCGCTGATTTCATTGAGCGGATTGATGATCTGATCGTTGAAATCATAGATGACGTCACCGCAAATCGTTGCACGCCCTTCGGCTGTTTCAACATGGACGTTCATCGAGCCTTCCGTATGCGCACCCGCCCAATCCAGCGTCACGCCCGGTATCAGTTCGACCTCTCCGGTCAATTCCGTGTCCTCGAAACGCAGCGCACCGGGCGTGTGCAATCGCTCGATCAGGTGCTGAATATCCGGTTTCGGGTATTGCGGATGCATCAGTCCGGATACCGAATGTTCCAGTTCACGCCGGTTCAGCACGACAGTGGTCGTCATCGGGAAGTGATCATCCTTGCCGGCATGATCGATATGCAGATGGGTGTGGCAGATGTAGCGGATGTCTCCCGGCTTCAGGTCAAACCGCGCCAGCTGGTTCTCAATCATGTTTTCATGGAACTGCAGACCGCGCATGCCCAGCGTTTCCATGATTTGATTGTCACGGTAACCGGTATCGACCAGAACCGGATACTCTCCTCCGGTGATTAGAAACCCGTAGACCGGCACCCGTCGTGTGCGCCCGCAATCGCGGCCCAACACCAGAAAACTGGATTCAAGTTCAATGTCGCCGTAGTCCAGTATCTTGATTTCCAGAGCCATATCTTGTCCTCCCGTTTGCGGCCGGCCAGCTAAAGCCGGTAAACTCTTTTTGCTGTGTCAAAGAAGATCGCCTTGCTCTTCGTTTCGCCCAGTTTCTTTGCCGCTTTGCGAAATGATCCGAGCATTGTTTGGTAGTCTGTCCAGATTTTCTCGATCGGAAAATTGGAACCATAGAGACATCGGCGCGCGCCGAATATCTTGATCGTATGTTCGACCATCCACGCAATGTGGTCATCATCATTGCGATGGATGAAAGTTCCGAATGCGGAAAGCTTTGTGACGACATTCTTGTGTTTTGCCAGCGCAACCATGTTGCGGCGCCAATCGGCCCGGCCCTGATCGCTCAGATCTTCCAGCATGCCTGAATGCTGAAGAATGAATGTCACCTCCGGCACCGCAGATGCCAACTCCCCTGCCCCGTCCATCTGTCCGGAAAAGACTTGAAGATCGAAACTCCAACCATAATCCGCCAATTGCCGAATGTTGTTTTGAACGGTCTCGCTACGGCACAAGTCAGGCGACTTCGCAAACCGGTAGAGCGGATTATCGTGCCAATGAAATTGCTGCCGGATTCCACGCATGTTCGGATATTTGGCGAGCCGGTCCAGATCACGTCGGGCGTCCCTCTGCGTCATGTCGCAATATCCGACAATCCCGTGCGGCCAACCGGTCTCATCGGCGTTTCGCTGGACCCATGCAACCTCATCCTCAAACCAGTTCGGAGCCCAGTTGACTTGCACGTAAACAGATTTCTCAACACCGCTTCCCGAGACGTCATCCAGATATTCGCTGATCGGATAGTCGCGTTTGATCGCGTCGTAAGCGCCAAAAATCCGCGGTTGGGTGGGGCCGAGAAGCCAGGGTAGATCGGCTTGCCGCCAGATATGGTGGTGTGCATCGATGATCTTCATCAGGCTGCACTCCTGGCGTGATCGAGGACAGCCCCGCACAGCTGCTCCAGATCAACCGCGCTATCGAACCGGTCAACCTGCCCGGCAATCGCCGCCAATGCTGAGGTCTGGGGCACAAAATCCGGACCATCCGCCAGCGGTGTTAGCCAGAGGATCGACCATGAAATTCTGGCAAAACGCTCCATGGCGGCCCGCAATTGCCCGGATTCGCCTCTTTCGAGACCATCGGAGATGACAATCGTCAATGAACCTCTGGCAAAGCCGACAAATCGCGGTATGGCGAGAAATGCATTCAACGCATCACCAAGCCGCGTTCCGCCATCCCAGTCCGCCACAATTGACGACGCCGTCTCAAACGAGTGTTCGCGGTTTCTAAGCTTCAACGCCCGGGTGATCCGTGTCAGCCGGGTGCCGATTGTGAAGACTTCAAGCCGTTCGGCAGTTTGCGCCAGCGCATGCGCAAATCGCAGATGCCCGTCGGTCAGTTCCTTCATCGAACCCGACACGTCGATCAGCAGCAAAATACGCCTTTGCCTCGATTTCCGGCCGCGAACGGGCAGACGGATGACTTCGCCGTCGCGCTTGACCGCTTCACGCAGCGCCTGGCGGACATCAGGCCTCGAACCCTTGCTGTGGGCCGAGAACCGGCGCGCCCTGTTGCGGGGTAATTTATCCCGCGCAGCACGGGTAAACCTCGCCAGTGTTTGGGACTGTTGCGCGGCCGATAGACGGCGTGCCGTCAGAGATTCAACCTCGGTCGCTTGAGCCCCGGCCTCCCGGTCATCACCAATTTCCGGCGGTTCAAACTGCCCGTCGCGCTGGTCGAACGCTCGCAGTTCCTCGTCTTCTGAACCGTCACTTGCAGGCGCAGCAATTGTCTGACCAAGGAAGACCATCCGGAACAGGGCATCAAACTCATCCCTGCGCTCCGGCGGCGGCGCCAGTGTTGAAAGCGCGGCCTGATGAATGTCGTCCATCCCTCTTGGGCCGAGCAGGCCTGTGGCGGTGATGAAAGACTGCGTTTGATCCGGTGCAACGACAAATCCGTTTGCGCGCAGTACGCTTGCGAACTCCACAAACGGTAACGCTGCCCGCGGCAATGGACGTACTTCGGACATCATGCCGCTGCCTCTGCAATGATCCCATCCAGTCGTTCACCGACAAACTCAAGATCATCATGATCTTTCAACGCAACGCCAATTGACCGGCGAAATGCAGTGGGCCAATCCGCGCCTTGACCCTGAAGAACGGTCGCCGCTTCCGCCCATTCGACGGTTTCGGCCACGCCGGGTGGTTTGGCCAACGGTTCGTTGCGCAGTGATGTAACCGCACGAACCACCTTGTCGGCCGTTTCGCGAACAACCGAGCTTGCCCGCATCATCACAATCTGCGCTTCGCGATCGGCATCGGGATAGCCGATCCAGCAATAGACACAGCGCCGCCTCAGCGCTTCGTGTAGTTCACGGGTTCGGTTTGAAGTCAGAACGACGACCGGTTCTTCGGCTGCGCGAATTGTTCCCCGCTCTGGTATCGAAATTGAAAAGTCAGAAAGGAACTCGAGAAGAAATGCCTCGAATTCATGGTCGGAGCGATCGATTTCGTCGATCAGCAGCACCGTATCGCGCGGGTTCTGGAGCGCTTCCATCATCGGCCGGGATATCAGGAAGTCATCGCCATAGATATTGACGTAGTCGTCGCCTGCCTGACGGATCGCCAGCATCTGGCGTGGATAATTCCATTCATAGAGCGCCGCGGCCGCATCGATGCCTTCGTAACATTGCAGGCGGATCAGTTGCCGTCCCAAAATCGAAGCGACCGCCTTTGCCGCCTCGGTCTTGCCGACACCCGGCACCCCCTCCAGCAACAACGGCTTGCCCAGAGCCAATGCCAGGTAGGCCGATGTGGCAAGTTCGTCCCCGGCAAGATATTGCGCGGCAGTCAGCGCATCGCGCAGATCATCGGGACTTCCAATTCCACCAATGGATTGCCTGACTGCCATGAATTCAGTGCCTTGCCTGCGGCCGCGCGCCGCCGTTTTCGCGGATACCGCGAAGCACTTTTTCCGGGGTGACAGGCAGTTCGTCGATGCGCACACCAACTGCGTTGAACACCGCATTGACAACTGCTGGAAGCACCGGGTTCGCGCACATCTCGCCCGGACCCTTGCCGCCATAGGGGCCATCCGGCGCCGGACGTTCCAGAATTGCGATATTGTGATTGGCAATGTCGCCTGGACCCGGCATCAGATAGTGGTTGAAATCGGTAGGGCGGTGTTCGCGTTCGGGATAGTATGGTTCGGTTGTCTCCCATGCGGCATGGCTCATTCCCATCCATGCGCCACCGGTCAACTGCTGCTCCACGAGTTTTGGATTGAGCGCGCGACCCACCTCATAGGCGCTGTTCATCTCAACAACACCGACCTCGCCGGTTTCGTCGTCAACTTCCACTTCGACAACCATTGCGGCGTGGGCAAAGCATGACACCGGCGTCATTTCACCAGTATCCGGGTCGACACCGGACAATGGGATCAAGAAGATTCCGCGACCGGAAACCGACTTACCTTGCTTGAACTGGGCGGCCTGCGCGGCCTCCATCGTGGTAATGGACCGCGATGGCGCACCTTTGACATGAATGTTTCCCTTGCCGTCGGTAACGAGATCATCGGCGTTGACCTCCATCTCTTCGGCTGCTGCCTCAAGCATCACCGCACGGGCTTCCTTGGCCGCCTGGATGACCGCATTACCGACCCGGTGAGTACCACGCGAGGCAAATGAACCCATGCAATGCGGACCGGTGTCGGAATCCGCCGTATCCACATACACGTCCTCAATCGGAACGCCGAGGGTTTCAGCGGCGATCTGCCTGGTGACTGACTTCATGCCTTGCCCGAGATCAATCGACGACAAAGCGACCATGAACTTGCCATCCGGATTGGAATGCACCAGCGCCTGGCTCGGATCACCGCCCAAATTCATACCGATGGGGTAGTTGATGCAGGCAAAACCTTTTCCGCGATGTTTGGCCATGGTCAGCGCCTCCTCAGACCGGAAATGGACGAGAACCTTGTCACACGCCGCTGTCGTTCAGCGGGCTCCGGTTGTGCCGGTGCAGGCTCAGCGGGTTTTGGCGGTGCGGGTGTATTGGCTTCCGCGGGTTGTGGCGGCGCAGGAGCGGCGGCGCTCACTTCTGCAATTTGTGGCTCTACCGGGCGCGGAGCAGCAGGGGCAATTGGCGGGGTAGTGATTTCCGGTTCACGCCGTTTTTGCGAATGGCCGTAGCTCTGCGATTCGTAGCCGTCCACTGCTCCGCCCTGATCGATCTTTGTGAATGCAGGCAGTTTGGCGCGTTCTCCGCCACCGCCACTCAACGAGCTTTGACGGCGGGCTTCGTCACTGATCGACCAACCGGCTTTTTCCGCCGCAACCTGGCAGCACTCGATCAGAGCGCAATTCTTGGCTTCGCGGCGGTGTGCTTTCATGTCGCCATCACGGTATGAATTCAATATTCGAAGTTCGATCGGATCCATGCCAACTGCATTGGCGACCTTGTCCATGTGGTTTTCGATGGCGAAATCGACTCCGGTAATGCCAAATCCGCGCATCGCCGTTGCAGGAGTACGGTTGGTGTAGACGCAATACACATCGGCGTAGACATTGGGGATGGAATAAGGTCCGGGCAGGTGCCCTACCCCCTTGATGATCGCGTAGCTGGAAAGCCGGGTATAGGCGCCGGAATCGAAGTAGCCGACAAACTTTCGCGCAACGATCCGCCCGTCATCCATAACCCCGTCGGTTAGATACCAGCGCTCGGCGCCGCGAGGCGCTCCGACCTGCATTTCTTCGGCGCGGTCAAACTGGTACTTTACCGGTCTGCCGGTCAACATCGCACCGAGTATCGCCAGCGGCTCGTGCAGGCTGTCGACCTTGCCGCCAAAGCCGCCACCTACCGTGCCACCGATGAAGTGAAGCCGCGATGACGAAACATCGAGCAATTTGGCTGCGGTCCCAAGGGAAAAGAACAGGCCCTGCGTCCCGGTGTAACAAACCCAGCGATTATTGGTTTCTGGCGCTGCAATCGCACCGCAAGTCTCGATGGGCGCCTGCTCGATTGGCGACATCTGATAGCGCCCCTCGATAACGTGATCAGCGCTTGCAAACGCGGCATCGACATCGCCGTATCGCAGCTTTTGGTGATCATACTTGCCGTGATAGATGAAAACGTTCTTCGGATAGGCTGGGTTGACCGACGGCGCGCCTGGCTTGAGCGCTTCCTCAACATCAAGAACGTGCGGCAGCTCCTCCCAATCAACACGTACCTTGGCGCACGCGTCTCGCGCTTGCTGCTCGCTTTCGCCAATGATGGCGCACACGGGTTCCCCCTTGTAGGCGACCTTTTTGTCCGCCAGCACCTGTTCGTCATCCAATCCGAAATCAAGCAGGCTAAGCAAGGTATTCAGGTTGACCGGCACATCGCGTCCAAGCACAACGCGTTTCACGCCGGGCATCCGTTCAGCTTCGCTGGTGTCGATGTTGCGGATACGTGCATGATGGTGAGGGCTGCGCACACAGCGCAAATGCAACAGACCGTCAAATTGGTGGTCATCGTAATATGGAGACCGGCCCGTTACATGTCCCAACATGTCCTGCCGTTGCTCGGGCTTGCCAATGACGTTGAGATCGTCGTCACGCTCATCAGCAAACAATTCTTTTCGAAATTCCACCGGCATGTCGTCTTCACCCGTAATTTCGCGAACCGGAAGCCGCGGCTTCCAGAACTGCATCGATGATTGCTTCGTAGCCCGTGCACCGGCAGATATTTCCCGCCAGTGCCTCAACCACTTCGTCGCGTGTGGGATTGCTATTGCGGTCCAGCAGAGCCTTCGCCGCCATCAACATTCCCGGTGTGCAAAAACCGCATTGAGCAGCAAAATTGCGCATCATCGCGTCTTGAAGTGCGCCGATCCCTCCTCCGGTGCCCAAGCCGGCTGTCGTCTCGATATTGCTCCCATCAACTGTCTCGGCGAGTGTGATACAGGACAGGCGCGGTTCACCGTCGACAATTACGGTACAGGCGCCACATGTTCCCTGACCGCATCCATATTTGGGTGTCATGTCACCGACCCCGCGGCGGAGAAACTCGAGCAGGTTTTGTCCTTGGCTTGCGAAAGCTGCCTTGCTGTCGCCGTTCAAAGTGAATTGTACCGGTTTTTGCGTCATGATCGTTTCCTACAATTCCCGGTTCAGCAGAACGCGTTTGAGGTGAACTGGAACGACTTCGCGCCGATACCAGGAAGAGGCCAAGCCGTCGGTAATGGGCTCAATACCCTGGCAGGCCGCTGCGAGTGCATTTGATATCCCGCTTTCCTCCAGACTTGCGCCTTCCAGAGCCCGTTCGGCGGCGGTCGCCCTCACGGGAGACGGCGCAATATTGCCGTAGGCGATCCGAAAGCCGTCTATCTGCCCAGCCCTGCGTGGAAAATAGGCAGCGATGGTAAGCACTGCCGCACCCTTTGGCCGAACTCTTGTGACCTTAAGAAACCGCAGCGCATCGGCGTCATTAATCCTGGGAACCACAACCGCTGTTACAAGCCGTTCAGAATATCGATCGCGATTGCCGAAGAAATCGTCCGCGGATATCGAAGACCCGCCGGCAAATTCAATCGTCGCTCCCAACGCCAGCAAGGCGGTTGCGAAATCGCCATAAGGCGGAGGAGCAAACAGGTTGCCGCCAACCGTTGCGGCGGTTCTAATCGCCGGACCGCCAACTGCACGGGCTGCCTCTTCCAGGAATGACAGCTCGCGCGTCTGCAAAATTTTTGCCATTGTGACCGCGGAACCGATCCGGATGTTCTCGCCCTCGGGCCTGACTTCGGAGAGTGCGGGATCGCTGCAACGCACCAAAGTTCCTAGCGACTGGTCTCCGTAGTTGATCGCACACATCAGCATGGTCCCGCCGGCAAAAATCTTGGCCTGCCTGTTTGAGTTCAGGATTTGTGCCGCTTCAGCAATCGTATCCGTCGAGACAACTTCTACTGCCATCATCCCGCTCCTTGTGTAGGTGCCTGCAGTCTGGACCGGATAGCCTCGAAACCGGCTTCGTAAATCTGCTCGCCAACCATCGTCTCAAGTTCGCTCTCTCGACCGGCCGGCGTGTCAAACCGGCATTCCCAGTGCCAGAAAGTTCGGTCACCGTCGGTGACCGGCAAAAGGCGAACATGCGCGACATAGTTGAAGAGCGGAACCGGCGTATCGAGGAGGCAGTAGGAGAAGGTCAGATCCGTGTCCGACAGCGTCAGCAATTGTTCACGCAACTCCGACCCGTCTTCCAGATGGAATTTGCGCACGCAGCCGATGCGATCGGAGGTCTGGCCGCGTTCGATTTGGCTGTCTGCGACAGCTGGGTGCCATTCATCGTGACCGTTGAAGTCGCGCAGCAGTTCCCACACCGCTTCAATCGGTGCGTCGAGGATCGTGCTTTTGACGACTTTCACCATGGTTCCGTTTAACGCCCCGAGAAATGCCGTTTCAGCGCGTCAAATCCGCCTTGAAAAACATTCGATCCGATGTTGGAGACAAGCTCTTCTTCAACGTCTGTGCCGCATTCAAACTCCGCGGACCATTCGGCGAATGTCCGGTCACCATCGGTAATCGGCGTCAACCGAAGGGTTGCGATATAGTCGGTCAGCGCCATCGGGCTTTCGAGAATGGAATAGGTGCAGAACAGGTCGTAGTCCGACAGGCCCAGCAGCTGCTCGCGGATCCTGTCACCGTTTTGGAGACGAAAATCGCGGATGCAGCCGACTTTATCGGACGGTTCCCCGTCTTCAATACGGCTCTCCCGGATGGCTGGATGCCATCGCGGAAGCGCGTTGAAATCGCGCACCCGCGACCAAACCTCGGCCGATGGCGCATCGATTACGCTCGATGTGTAAACACGCGCCATTTCCTAACTGTCCTTTTTGTCATCGGATCCGGACGATCCATCGCCACCGCCGGTGGGTGGATCACCGGAGCCTTGATCATCACCCGAGTCCTCGACGGATTTTGCGACCCGCTGCATGTCTGATGCCTCACGCATCAACCCACCCATCTTGGACAAATCACCTCCGTCGATACCCATGTCCGCCAGTAGGTTGTCAATCATTGGAGCCTGAACCCGGTAGCGGAGCGCCGAATTGATGACTTCGTCCGTTGGCGTACGCGCGTTGCCGGAACCTCCGCCACCGGTCACGCCGTCGAGTTGCATGATCTTGATATCGTTGATTTTCTCCAACGGCTTGACTGAGGCGGCAACGATTCCCTCGACATATTCGAGCAACTTGCGCTTGAAGAGCGAACTGCGCGCACCGTCTGTCAGAACATTTTCCGCTTCGTTGATTAGCTTCTGCGCTTCCGCCTCGACTGCCCTGCGTATGCGGTCGGCCTCTGCCGCAATTCGGGTCTCCTCGGCCTGCTTTTCCGCCATGGTGAGATCGACCGAACGCCGGCGGTTTGCTTCCTCCGTTTCACGCGCTGTTTTCACGCGTTCTTCGGCTTCTGCGGCACGGGCGTTTGCGGCTTCCGCTTCGATCCTGGCGGCCGATTCATCCAGAGATTTCTGGTAGAGCGCGATAGCCTTTTCCATCTGTGCTGTCTCAACATCACGCTCACGCTGAACCTCGAGCCTGCGGCGCTCGGTTTCATGGCCGATGCGCGCTTCATCCAGGCCACGCTCGGAAGCAATGCGAGCCCGCTCGATATCCTCTTTGGAGGCGATCTCTGCTTCACGCAGCGCTTGAACACGGGCTATTTCGAGCTGCTCAATCGAACGCTTTCTCTCAAGCTTGGCTGCATCGAGCGTTTGTTCGCGCTCAACGTCGGATCTGGCGATGTCGCGTTCAGCCAGGATTTCTGCCCGGCGTCGCACAGCGTCCGCTTCCGCCCGTTCTGCCTGCTTGGGTGCAATTTCGATGAGCCGCTGTTGGTCGGCGATTTCGACAGCACGCTTGCGATCGATATCGACCTTTTCGCGCTCCTGCTGAGATGCGATCCTCTCTTTTTCCAGTCCCAGTTCAATTTCGATCCGTTTGCGTTCCGTGGCATCACGGCGTTCAAGATCAGTCGATTCAACCGTCTCATCGCGCTCGATTTCACGCTCGCGGGTGCTTTGCTCAGCCGCTATTCGCTCGGCATCGAGCGTTTTGCGCTGGGCGATACGAGCGGCTTCGATCGCTTTGTCAGCAGCGATCTGTGCGTCGTCCAAGGCCTTGTTCCGCTCGATTTCGAGATTTCGAACCTCCTCATCGCGAACGATCTTGTCACGCGAGGTCTGCTTCTCTTTCTCGATGCGCATTTGCTCAACAAGACGCCGCGAGGAGATTTCCGCGCTTTCGATTGCTTCGTTGCGCTCGATCTCCCGGGAACGTGTTTCGGTCTCGGCAAGGATGCGCTCCTGATCGACCTTCTTCTGCTGGGCAATTCTCGCAGTCTCCGTCGCTTCTGCGGACTGGGTTTCGCGCATGACAACTTTCTCACGCTCCTCAATCCGCTGATTGTCAACGCGTGCTTCCTGCTCAATGCGCGCTGCTTCGACCTGTTCGCGAGTTGCGATTTCGGCTTGCTCCACCGCGCGGTTGCGAGCGATTTCGCGTTCGCGCAGGTCCTGTTCGTAAGCAATGCGTTCGGCCGCGATCTTCTTTTCACGCGCAATTCGCGCAGCTTCGGTCGCCTCTGATGCGGCAATCTCGGCTGCCTCGATTGCCTCCTGCCGGGTAATTTCAAGTTCGCGGATTTTCCTGTCGGAACTGATGCGTTCTTCAGAGACTGTCGCCGCTTCGGCTATGCGCAGTTTCTCCGTCGCTTCGCGCGCTGCAATGTCAGCTTCCTCGACCGCACGGGTTCGTTCAATTTCCCGCCGACGGGTTTCTTCCTCACTTGCGATACGGGCTTCCTTGACAGCCTGTTCCTGGTCGATCTTGGCCTGTTCGGTTGCTTTTGCGGCCGCGATCTCTTCTTCTTCAATCGCCCGGCGCCGGGCAATATCGCGTGACTGCGTATCCTGCTCATTGGTAATTCGCGCTTCGGCGATGGCGCGTTCCTGCGATATCCGTGCCTTTTCGGTTTCTTCACGCGACAGGATTTCAGCGGCTTCAATTGCTTTCTGGCGTTCAATCTCGCGTTGCCGGATATCGCGCTCCGATTCAATTCTTGTCGATGAAATCGCCTGTTCGTTGACGATGCGCGCGCGCTCTATCGCCTCATTTGCCGTAATCTGTGCCTGTTCGGCTTCGGTATCGCGTTCAGCCCGCTCTTTGGCCAATTCCGCCCTCTGCTGGGCGCGACGGAACTCGATTTCGCGCTCCTGGATCAGCCGGGCTTCTTCGCTTTCCTGCTCTATCGAGAGGGCCTGCTTCTCAGCTTCCAGATTGCGCGAGCGGATGCGGATCATCGAATCCTGCTCGATGTCGTTGCGAAGTTTGCGCCGCTCTTCGATGTCCTGGATAAGCGATGTCAGACCTTCGGCATCGAACCGATTGGACGGATTGAAATATTCAAGCGCTGTCTGGTCGATGTCCATGATCGCCAGTGATTCAAGTTCCAGTCCGTTCCGGGAAAGATCTTCCTGGGCGTATTCCTTGACGCGCGAAACATAGACATGCCGCTGCTCATGCATCTCGGCCATGCTCATTTCCGCCGCTATGGCGCGAAGGGCAGATTCAAATTTGCCAGCCAGAAGCCCGTGAATATTTTCCGGTTCAAGCGTCCGCCGGCCCAATGTTGATGCTGCAACCGACACTGCGTCCTTCGCTGGCCTTACCCGAACGTAAAATTCTGCCTCGACATCGACGCGCATCCGATCCTTGGTAATCAACGCGTCGTCCCGGCTACGGACCACCTCCAATGGCAGGGAGTTCATGTTCACGGGCGTAATGTCGTGGATAATCGGCCAGACAAATGCACCGCCATCAATGACAACTTTCTCGCCAAGGAATCCGGTTCGCACAAAGGCAATTTCTTTGGTTGAACGGCGATAAAGCCGGTTCATCACCCAGTAGATAATCGCAATGACAATGACCGCGAGGATCAGCCACAAGATGAGCTGGCCTATGAGTTGCCCGGTCATGATTGTTCCTCCCACACATATGCTTCTATTCGGTGTTGCAGTTTCATCTCATCGTCCCCCGATCTTCTTGAACGCGGCGGTCTGTTCGGTAAGAGCTATCTCTGTCGGCAGCCGCTCCATTGAGGAGGCGCCGTAAAACCCATGACAGTGTTTGGTATTCTTCAGTACGAAATCAGCATCATCCGGCATGGCTACCGGACCGCCATGAACCAGAATGATTGCTTCACTGTTGACCTCAAGTGCAGCCCTCGCCCATGCGTCAACCAATGCCGGGCAATCTTCAAGTTTCAACGCCGTCTCGGCACCGATTGATCCGCCCGTTGTGAGCCCGAGATGGCAGACTATGATGTCGGCACCAGCATTCGCCATCGCGGTGGCGTCCGCTTCATTGAACACATAGGGCGTCGTCAGCATGTCCTTGGCTCGCGCCTTGGCAATCATGTCAACTTCGAGCGCGTAAGACATGCCCGTCTCTTCGAGATTAGCCCTGAAGTTGCCGTCGATAAGCCCGACAGTGGGGAAATTCTGCACGCCGGCAAATCCGACGCGCTTCACCTCATCGAGAAACACATCCATGTCCCGGAACGGGTCTGTCCCGTTTACACCTGCCAGAACCGGCGTTGATTTGACAACCGGAAGAACCTCGGACGCCATCTCCATGACAATCTGGTTGGCATCGCCATAGGGCATCAACCCGGCCAGCGAACCCCGCCCCGCCATCCGGTAGCGGCCGGAGTTGTAGATGACGATCAGGTCGATACCGCCGGCTTCCTCACATTTTGCAGAAAGACCGGTCCCGGCTCCGCCGCCGATTATCGGCTCGCCGCGGTCGATCATCTCGCGGAAACCCTGCAATATCTTCTGGCGTTCGAATCTCATCGTGCCCTCGCCCGGCCATTGGAGCGCCGTGATCGATCGCCGCCGTGCAGCAAACGGAATGCTGTAATGATTTCAGACACAAATTCCGGATCGTTGATGTTATGCGGTACGCGTACCAGCTGCCGATTGGCGGTCTGCCTGACATGGCTCTGCAATGTATCAAACAACGCCTTGTCGGCTGCCGGGTCGTGAAAGGGTTGGCCCGGCGCATCAAGAGCGGAAACACCTCCCTCCGGCAGGAAGAAGCGTACTGGCGCCTCCATTTGGTTCAACCGTTCGGCAATCCATCGCCCGATGAGGACATTTTCTTCCACCGTAGTCCGCATCAGGGTTATTTGCGGGTTGTGGTGATAGAGATTGCGATTTCGGAAACGTTCGGGGACAGTGTCGGGCGCGGCAAAATTGACCATGTCAAGCGCGCCGCATGACCCGATGTACGGAATGCCGCTTCTTATCACCGCACCCATCCGGTCTTCGGTGGCGGGAAATATTCCGCCCACGATCAGGTCGCAGATCTCCGTGGTCGTAATGTCAATGACGGCCCGGATCATGTCGCTGTCGATCAGCTTTTCCATCGACTGGCCACCGGTGCCAGTCGCATGGAAAACAAGACAGTCGTGGGATTCCTTCAACGCGGCCGTGATCTGCTGCACGCATTGAGTGGTGACCCCAAACATCGTCAATCCGACAGCCGGAAGCGACGACGTTTCCGCGGTGTCCTGGCGGCCCTCCACCATGCCGGCCAAAGCAAGCGCGCCGTTTTGCAGGATTTGCCGTGTGATCGAATTCAGACCTTGAACATCGGCGACGGCGTTCATCATTGTGATGTCGGATGGCCCGACATAGCGGCCAACATCCCCGGAAGCGACGGTCGAAATCAGCACTTTCGGGACCCCAACCGGCAACGCCCGCATGGCCGGCGCAATCATCGCGGTTCCACCGGAGCCGCCGGCGCCAATGATACCGGCAATTCCACTTTGCCTGCTGATCCAGCGTTCGAATGCAACGGTCATGCCGGCGACCGATTCCCCGCGATCGCTGGTAAATACGCCGCTCGCACCTCTTGGATGGAACACCGCTACCTGATGTGCGGGTATTTCGGCGCCCGAGTGTCTGCCGGAAGTCGACAGATCAACGATCCTCGCCGGTAATCCCTGGCCCTGGATGACATCACGGATGTAGCGGAGCTCCTCTCCCTTGGTGTCGAGCGTGCCGGCGACAAGCACGACTGATTGTCCAGGCGCTGTCAGAGGTCTGAGTTCCGGATGTGCTTCTTCCGGCTCGCCAGCGGTTCCGATCCTGGTTATTGTCCTGGCTGAATTTTCTATCAGCCTGACGGGAGTGGGCTGGCTCCATCTATTGGGCAATTTCGGATTGGAAATATAAACAAGTCCCGGCCGCGAATGAGCAGGCTCGCCAGTCCCATCCGCCGTGTCATCACCGAGCGATTCCGGTGTTTCGTCGTGCGCATGCCTTCCAACGCCAAGAAGGCTTTGCTGCAGGTCACGATCCGCTGCCAACTGGCCGGAATCGATCAGCCGGTTGATGCGGCCATTGACCATGATTGCGACCTGATCGGCCACCGAAGTGGCAACACCGATATTCTGCTCGATAACCAGAACATCCATCTCGTTTTCTTCGGAAAGCCGCAGAAGGATCTCCTCAACCTGTGTAACGATCACAGGAGCAAGGCCTTCCGTCGGTTCATCCATGACCAAAAGCCGGGGATTGAGCAATAACGCACGGGCAATCGCCAGCATTTGCTGTTCGCCACCCGACAACTGACCGCCACCATTGTTCCGCCTCTCCGCCAAGCGCGGAAACGTCGAATAAATTCGATCAATCGACCAGCTGCCTCCGTGTCCGGCATTCACCATTCGCAGATGCTCATCCACGCTCAGCGATCGCCAAAGCCGCCTTCCCTGTGGAACATATCCAATCCCGCGGCGGGCGATTTCAGCTGGTTCAAGCCGCGTGATATCTTCGCCATAGACCCTGATCGAACCCGAAGCAGTTGGCACAAGGCCAAGTATCGCGTTACACAGCGTCGTTTTGCCCATGCCATTGCGACCGACCACCGAAAGCACACCGCTGTCCAGTCTCAGATCGACGCCCTGCAAAGCATGAGATGCGCCATAGAAAACATTCAGTCCACGGATATCCAATGCGGCGGCTGATGGATTGCGGCGCTCAGTCATCGGCGCCTCCCAGGTAGAGTTCCTGGACTTCCGGATCTTCTTCGATTTCCTGTGGGCTGCCTTCCTTGAAGATGCGGCCATTGTGCATCATCGTCACGCTTTCGGCGACGCGAAGAGCAACGTCCATGTCGTGCTCGATTATGATGTAACCGATGTGTCTCGGCATCCCGGTCAGGATATCGATCAGCTCTCTGCGCTCCGTCGGAGACAGTCCCGCTGCCGGTTCGTCAAACAGGATGAAACGCGGAGCTCCGGCTAGTGCAAGTGCAATTTCAAGTTGGCGCTGCTGGCCATACGATAGCGCTTCCACCTTGGTTTCTCGCGCATCAGTCAGATGTACTGCCCGGATCAGATCTTCGGTGGATAGCATCAGGGCATCATCGCGACGCGGCCTGAGCAAAGAGAACCGGCCACGCGACACACCCCGGCACGCGAGATAAACATTCTCGACGACAGTAAGGCCGGTAAACAGCAATGAAATCTGGTAGGTGCGTCGAAGCCCCCGGCGAATGCGTTCGTGGGCAGGAAATTTGGTGACATCCTCTCCAAACAAACGGATGGTTCCGGATGTCGGAGGAAAGTCGCCGGTAATGCAATTGAACAGCGTTGTTTTGCCGGCGCCGTTCGAGCCCAATACGGCGCGCCTTTCGCCCGGGCGGACGGTCATTGTCACGTCGACCATTGCGGCGAGCGCCCCGAAATAGCGCGACACACCGCGCAATTCCAATGCATTGTCGGTTCCGGCAGATGAGAGGCGTTCGGCAACGGATTCAGCCATCACTTGCCTCCTTGTTCTCACCGGTCAGCGGATCGCGCGTGGCCCGCGCTTTCAGCCGTTCCCACAATCCAAGAACGCCATCCTGCGACCAAAACACGATGATCAGAAAACCGATACCGATAAGCAACCTGAAACGCTCGCCTGGAAGACCGACAGCGACAAGCATGTCGAGAGCGAAGGTACGCAGCACGACAAAGATGATAGCGCCAATGAACGGCCCGATGGGATGACGGATCCCGCCGACAACGGCCACGATCAATATGTCGATAACCGGCCCGACTGCGATGGTTCCAGGCGAGATGGAATTCGTCTGCCAGACCCACAGCACGCCCGCAACTGCCGCAATAAATGAGGCAAACGCATACCCTGCAATGCGATGTGCGGTCACATTGAAGCCAAGCGCTCGCATCCGCCTGGGGTTGTCGCGAATACCCTGCAATGCCAAACCGAACGGCGATCGCGCCACATACAGTACCAGCAGATAGGACAGGAAAGCCAAGCCCAAAGACAGGTAGTAAAACGCCATCGGATCGCGCCAATTTACCCCAAACACTTCCGGAGGGAGAATTTGGTTGAAGCCACTGAATCCGTTAAAAACAACATAGTTCTGACGCGCGAAATAGAAAAAGGCGGTGGCGATCGCCAGTGTGATCATGATGGTGTAGATACCTTCGGTTCGCACCGCCAGCGCCCCCGACAACGTGCCGAAAACGATCGCAATGATGATCGCGATAGGACAGACCAGCCACCAGGCCCAACCAAGCGAAATTGCGTCAATGCCGCTGGTGCCGAGTATCGCAACCATGTAGCCGGCGACGCCGGCAACGGTCATTTGCACGAGGCTGACCATTCCACCGTAACCCGCTAGGAACATCAGCGAGAGTGCTATCATTCCCAGAATGAACGCCCAGCCGAAGATCGAGAACAGGACAAAGTCGCTGGCAAATGCCGGCATCAGAAGTAACACGAACCCGACCGCCCAATAGGCCGGCGGGACCACACGGGGATCAACACTGAGACGGCTTCTGACAGCGGGCAATGCAGAGGCAGTTTCCTGGTCGAGCAAGGCCATTTTATTGCTCGCTGGAAATCAAGCCTTGTGGGCGGAATGCCAGCACAACGACCATTATGAGAAACGTGAGAACAACAGCGTAGGTCGGGAAATAGACCGACCCAAACTGTTCTGCCATGCCGATGATGATGGCACCGAGCGCGGCCCCCGGAATTGAACCCATTCCGCCAACAATGACGACGACAAGCGACGCGAGAAGGAACCGTGTGTCCTCTCCTGGCGCAAGCGACTGGAATGTTCCACCAACGACACCTGCCAGTCCCGCAAGCCCCGCCCCAAACGCAAAGACGAGTATGAAAACGCGTTGAATTCTGACACCCGTCGCCGACAACATGTCCCTGTCATCAACCCCGGCCCGGATCAACATTCCAACGCGCGTCCGGTTGAGCGCCATCCACATTGCAATTCCGATGACAATCGCTGCGATAAGTATGACCAGCCTGACCACCGGATATTTCAGGAATACCAGAGAGCCATTGCTCTTTACCGCTGTAACCAGTGGCAGTGTCATCGGTCCGGACAGCCAGTCGGGCGCCAGGATCTGATAGAAGTCACCGCCCCAGATCCACAGCATCAGATCGGCCAGCACGATCGATATTCCGATTGTAACAAGCGTTTGTTTGAGGTCTTGGCCTTCCATCCGCCGGAATACCGCATATTGCAGAACCACCCCAAGCAGGCCGACCACAACAAAAGAAACAATGAAAGCGAGTATCCAGTAACCCGTGGCATCGGCAATTTCGTAACCGATGTACCCGCCCAGCATGTAGAGGGAGCCATGGGCCAGATTGACGTTTTTCATCAATCCGAAAATCAAGGTGAAGCCGCTAGCCACAAGGAAGTAGAGAGCGCCAAGCGTTATGCCGTTGAAAAAGGCATTGAGAAAGATCTTCTTGCGGCCGATCAGATCGACAAGCCAGGCAGGCCACGGCGCAAAAACCGCCCAAACGAACAGCGCCACCACGATGAATATGATGAACGACCAGAATGGTCGACGTTCGACAAATTCCTTCACAATCGCTCCGCAGAACATTCGCTACCCGGCCGGGTGCGATCACCGGAACTGGAGCAAACCTATATGGTGCTGCGCCTTGCCCGGATTACACGCGTTGCCAGATCATATCCGGGAGATTAGGCCTTACGGTTTCAGAGGGCATACCCCTGAGTATTCTCTTTTTTGCAGGCGCAAATCAGCTGAATTGCCTCTCCGGTGCAGACTGAATTTGCTGCCGCAATAATCGAAAGGCAGTTTCAGTGCACAAGATGGGTCGCTCGACGGTAGTCGGTCGGCGGTATTCCCACGTTGGATGTGAAAAATCGCGTAAAACTGGCCTGTGAAGAAAAACCGAGATCAAACCCGATTTCAGTGATGGAGTCCGCCGATTGGGTCAGACGTCCAATCGATGTCTCCATCTTCAAAGTGTTCAGGTACATGTTCGGGGTAAGGCCGACATTCTGGCGGAACAATTTGTAGAAATGAGGTCTCGACATGCCTGATTCACGGGCGATGTCATTGAGCGCCAGCTCATCACCGATTCGCTCCTTCATCAACCGGATCGAATTGCGAATGCGATAGTCGCTGACCCGTTGCCACTGCTCCCCAACCGCCATTTCGCCTTGGGTCCACTGCCAGGTCTGCTCAAAGCTCTCACGCGTCAGTTCATACAGATAGCCGTCGAACAAATCTCCCTGCTCATCTTCCAGCAGCAACGTCGTGACCAGGCTGACCAAGCGTTGAATCTGCGCGGTGACTTCGATTGTGTTGCGGCCAAATCGCAGCGCGCTCGTGCCGCTGCGGCCGAATTCAAGGAACCAAATCGGATTGATGTACAGCGTCAGAAATACCGACCCGACCAACGTGTTGCCGGGTACGAAATTATGCGGCTGCCACGGGTTCACCGCAGTGCCGGAATTGGCGGTCAGTGGACGACGCGTATCGGAAATATCCATGGCCGAATCGACGCCGTTGACCAAAAATACCAGATGCCCTTCCCTGTGGGCGTGAGTCGCAAGCGGCTTGTTCAGTTTGTAGAGCGCAACCCTGCCAAAATTGCCGTGGTAGACGGCCAGCGCAGTACTCATACACATCCTCCCTGATATGCAGGCACCATTGTTTTCAGTTGTTTAGTCAATGCTTGCACAGGGATATGCGCTGAGTCAAAGCTTGACCGCCTTGAAACAGACTGGCTTGGCCGAATTCTGTCTGGTTCGATTCAAAGCGCATTTTCCATCAACCGGTAATAATCGTTCGCCGTGGCCAAGCGGGGATTGGTGCTGTTGGTGTGGTCTTTCTCAGCCAAGGGGGCCGCAAGCTCGATCGCCTCATGATCAACGCCAAGACCAGACAAATTTGGTGGCAATCCGATCCTTTCGTTCAGCCTCACAACGGCATCGCACAGATCTGTGCTGCCGTTCAAACCCATTGCCTGGCACAAATCAGGATACCGCTCGCCCACTGCAGGCGCATTGAATTCCAGCACATGAGGTAACAATATTGCGTTGAGCTTACCGTGATGTAATTGATAGCCAGGCAGGCCGCCCAACGCGTGGCTCATCGCGTGCACCCCTCCAAGCCCTTTCTGGAAGGCCAGCGCCCCATTCATGGCTGCGGCCATCATTTCCCGCCTTGCATTGATGTCTTTGCCGGAACTCACCGCTCTTTCGATATTGCTGAACGCGCGTTTCAAACCGTCGATCGCGATACCATCGGCCGGCGGATTGTAGGCGGTCGAAATATAAGTTTCCACGCAATGGGTCAGCGCATCCATGCCGGTTGCGGCCGTCAGGTCTCGCGGAAGTTCGATTGTAAGTGTGGGATCGCAGATCGCCACGGTCGGAATCATGTAAGGGCTCAAAATGCCAAGCTTGCGGCCATCAGCCACGATCATCACCGAGGCTCTGCCGACTTCCGATCCCGTTCCCGCAGTCGTGGGAATGGCAATCAACGGCGGCAATTTGTTTCGGATACGCGATGTCCCCCCTTCTATGGCGGCATAGGCCGACAGTTCTCCGCCGTGGGAAGCAAGCAGGCCCGTGGCTTTGGCCAAATCAATGGAAGAACCGCCGCCAAACCCGATCAGCCCGTCACATTGAAGCGCGGTGTACATTTCGGCAGCTGCTGTGCACGCGGCTTCATGGGGATTCGACGGTGTCTCGTCGAATACCTGCGGCTCAACACCCACCGGGAATGCATCCAACAACCGCTCGACAAGGCCACAATCAACCAGCCCCTTGTCGGTGACGATCAAAGGCCGCTTGATGCCGAGTGCTGATACTTCTGCCGCGACAGCCTCTTCAAGCACGCCATCGGCAAAATGAACTCGGGTCAGATAGGTGATCAATGACATGGCGCCATCCTCCGGCCCACAAATGGAACCCGGAAATGTCTGACGTGGTGCCGGCCGGGCAACTTAATGCCCGGCCATGAAGTTGCTCTATCGGCCTAGTTACACTGGACGATTTCGCGAGACGGCAGACCAAGTGCCCGGAACTCTTCTTCCGACATACCCAAGGTCTGATTTACATTTTCAACCACACTGACGAGCTTGTTGGACAAGTTTCCGTTGTCCAGCTCGACAACCTCGGTCACAAAATTGGTTCCGATGGCCTGACGGTTGCCGTCCAGGGAGATCTTGCCGTTTGGCGCATCCATTTCCAGACTTGCCAGACAGCCGCGGAACTTGGCATGTCCGTCAGAAAGGTCCCCACCGATTTCGTTCATGCACATAAAGGCGGCATTGGCTGCATTGTAGTAGCCGGTTGCCATAAGTGCAGGTGAAGGAAAGCGTTTCTCAGGCGGGAATGCATCCTGATAGGCCTTCACGAACTTCTTCCAGTTCTCATTGTCCCAGTCATCTGCCTGCGGTCCCGATGACGGCGTGCCGATCAGCAATTTCTTGGCGTTGCCCTTGGAATTGAGAACAGTCGGGTCAACCATGATGGTGCCGCCGATGAGGCCAACATCACCACCACCGGCCTGTTGATACTGGTTGAGGAAGTTGACGGCGTCACCACCACCAAGACCAAGATAAAGCGCATCGACATCGTCCGGTAGCGCCGCAATGATCGAGGCAAAGTCCTTCGTTCCCAATGGTACCCAGAAACGTTCAGTGATCTTGCCGCCGGCGCCGCAATATCCCTGGGCGAAGCCGAGGAAATTCGTATACGCGAACGAATAGTCCTCTGCGATCGACGCCACGGTCATCCACTTCTTCTCATTGATAACGTATTCGCCAAGTCCGGCGCCCCACTGCGCACCGTCCATGTTGAAGCGGAAGAAGTTTTCCGACGGATCGACAAATGTCGTCTCCTGTGCACCGGAAATACCATTGATGAACGTTACCTGAGGCTGTGTCTTGGAATAGTCGCGCAACGCAATGCCTTCCGAGCCAGACAATGGTCCGATGATGATGTCGACCTTGTCTTGCTCAACGAGCTTGCGAACCGCGCGAAGAGCGCTTTCCGGGCTGGCGTCGGTGGCGCCAATGATAAACTCGATATCCTTGCCTCCGGCCTTGTTACCGGCTTCCTTCAAGGCGACTTCAAAGCCCCGCAGCCCGTCTTCACCGAGAACCGTGTAAGTGCCCTCGAGCGTAGCCATAAATCCAATCTTCACCGTGTCGGCTGCCGCAGCAGAAACCATCACCAAAGTGCTGGCCGCAACGGTACCAAGCAGGATTTTCTTCATTTTGCTTTCCTCCCTAGAAGACCTGCATGCCGACACTCTGTCGCACATGAGGCGTGTGGTCATGTTAAGCACCAAACATTCATCGCTCATCCGGCAGAGATGCCCGATATATCTTTTTGTCTGCTTTTTTGCCCTATCAACCCGTAGGCTTCTGCTAAACGCAGATGCGCTTCGCTCGCGCCGCGACAGACAATCGCAACAGCTAGAATTCGGTCAGTCGTCGATCCAGTTTAAACTCTACGAAGCAGATCTTGCACTTCCTGCATGGTCGGCATCGATGGTGCCGTGCCCGGGCGCGTTACTGAAATTCCTGCGGTCGCACATCCCAGCCGCACGGCATCCAATGGTGAAAGTTTCTGCGCCAATCCGACCGCGAAACCACCGTTGAATGCATCACCCGCTCCAGTTGTTTCAACAACTGCACCTATATCGAATGCGGGGACCAGATCTGAAGTCGATGAATTGTGTAGCAGCGCACCCAGTTCGCCGAGCGTGATCAGCGCATTCTTTACGCCCTTGGCCAACAGTACATCTGCCGCCTTGCGCGCTTCCTCGACATTGGTAACCGGCATGCCGGTAAGCTCTTCCGTCTCCGTCTCGTTTGGGGTTACGTAGTCGCAGAGCGTGTAAATCGCATCGTCGAGCGGCGCTGCAGGTGCTGGATTGAGTATCGTTGTCACACCTGCAGCCCGCGCAATTTCCAGCGCCCGTCTCGCCGCTGGGATCGGTTGCTCCAATTGTGTGATGAATACGGATGCAGAGGCGATCAGAGCCTCGTTGCCTTCTATATCTTCAACGCCGATCTCGCTTGCAGCACCTGGGCAGACAATGATCGCATTGTTGCCGGTTGTTTCCTCAATGAAGATATAGGCGGCCCCGGTATAGCTTTCGCGATGACGGCTGGCTGCACTTGTGACACCGGCCCAGTTCCATGTTTTTTCCGCCAGATCGGCAAATGCATCGTCGCCTAGTCGGGTGATCAGTGAAACATCTCCACCGAGCCGGCCGATTGCGGCCGCCTGGTTCGATCCTTTGCCGCCAGGACCAAGAGCAAATGAATTACCCAGTATCGTCTCACCCATGCGGGGAGCCCGGTCGGCGCGATAGGCCGTGTCGGCGACAAAAACCCCAAGCACCACAATTTTTTCCGAAGCGCTCATTATTGCTCAATCTTCCTGTGGCGGAATGACACCCTTGCGGAACGCAAAACATCCATAAAATCGCCGCTCATGGGTCTGGATGACGGCATAGGCTTGTTTTGCCCGCTCATAAAACGCATAGCGTTCGATCGACACCATCGGCAGCGGCGTGCCATTGGCAGCATCAATTTTCGTCTGCACTTCTTGCTGCACCGGCGGAACCTCATCCGGTGAGCCGACAATTTCCATTCTTGCCGCCGCATCATCGACAAAGGTGTCCAGGGGATAGACGGACAGGACAGCCTCGACCACCTCGGCTGCACTTCGGTCTATGCGAAGCAGTGATCCATGCGCCGTTACCTTGGCAACCGACTCGGAGGGAAAATTCGTGTCCGCGATAATCAGGTCATCGCCGTGACCCATCGCGCGAAGCACTTGCAACACATCCGCGTTAAGGAGCGGATTGATACCCTTCAACATGTTTAGTCTCCCGGCTTTCAGGCACTTTTTCTTGTTTCGGCAGTCGTGGCTTGACGCAGCGATTGTCCACCGGCTGGCTCGAACAGATGGATCGTGTCTTCGCGCGGCTTAAGCCGTATCTTCTTTCCCGGTTTGAAATCGTGCCGCTCACGAAAAACGGTGACCAATTCCTGATCACCAAACCTGGCGAATACGAGCATTTCCGAACCGGTAGGTTCGATCACCGTCACTTCCGCCTCAATTCCACCGCGCGACGTCAATTCCATGTGCTCCGGCCGAATTCCGAAGGTCAATGCTGCACCATCATCAAGCTGCGGCTTGAACGGAAGTGACAAAGCAGCGCCACCCGGCTCGATGAATTTGTTGTCTTTTTTGCGATAGGCACCCTCGAGCAAGTTCATGGACGGCGAACCGATGAATGTGGCGACGAACAGGTTTTGCGGACTGTCATAGAGTTCCAGGGGCGTGCCGACCTGTTCGATATTTCCGTCATTCAAGACAACGATCTTGTCAGCCATGGTCATGGCTTCCACCTGATCGTGCGTGACAAATATCGTCGTCGTCTTCAGCCTTTGGTGCAGTTCCTTGATTTCCTTGCGCATTTGCACACGCAACTTGGCATCCAGGTTTGACAGCGGCTCGTCAAACAGGAAAACCTGGGGATCGCGCACGATGGCCCTGCCCATGGCCACGCGCTGGCGCTGACCACCGGACAATTGCCGCGGATACCGTTTAAGGTAGGGTTCGAGGCCAAGAATTTCGGCGGCACTATCCAAACGCCGCTTTATCTCGGCCGGATCGGTTTTGCGCAGTTTCAGTGCAAACGCCATGTTGTCGGCCACAGTCTTGTGCGGATAAAGCGCATAGCTTTGGAATACCATCGCAATATCGCGGTCCTTGGGCGGAACATTGTTGACCACTCGATCGCCAATACGGATGTCGCCACCGGTGATGCTTTCGAGCCCGGCCGTCATTCGCAGCAAGGTCGACTTGCCGCATCCGGAAGGCCCGACGAGCACGACAAACTCGCCATCCGCGATATCGATATCGATGCCGTGAAGGACCTCAACATCCCCATACGATTTTCGGGCTTGTGAAACTGTGACCCCCGCCATCGAGCATTCCCTATCATGCCAACTTGAAGCTGGAACCTATCCGGCGAATTTCAGACTGTCCATTTTTCCATTCGATAAAAATTTGGATTGCGAGCCAATTGACTTGCATTGAATTTCATTCGTACACTTTCTTTTTTGTTCAAGCTGCCGGGAGGATGGGAACTCAATTTTTGCGGCTCCGCTGTCGAGCCGTGACGACGATTGCAATGTGTTGAATTGCCGAATCCACTCCAGCGATTTGGCCGCTATGGGAGGAAAAGATGAGAGTTGATATCTACAAGAAGCTGATGGCAATGCAGGCGAGCAGGCGCGGCGTGCTGAAAGGCGCTACCGCACTCGGCGCTGCATCGATGTTGCCAGGCATGGCGACCAGCGCATTTTCTGCAAGTCACGGAAGCCTGCGGGCTGAAATTCTGAAGATTCCAGGCGTTGGCGCTGGATCGCCCGGCGATGCCGAGTGGCAGAAAGTCGGTGAGATGTGCCTGGGTGGCACCAAGGAAACCGTGCAACAGGGCGAATTTGCCGGTGTTGAACTGACCTTCATGGGCCTGAACAACCAAAACCTGCACAACTTCTTGTTCCGCGGCTTCTTGAAGCCCTGGGAAGCTTACACCGGCGCCAAGATCAACTGGATTGACCTTGCGCAGGCTGACTATAATCCGCGCCTGCAACAGTCGATTGCAACAGGTACGGTCGATTTTGACATCGTCGAAATGGGTGCACCTTTCGAAGGTGATACTGCAGGCAAAGGCTTGCTCGACGAAATGCCCGATTGGGTTCCAGGCCTGATCGAAGCCGATGACCTCGTGGCTTACCTACAGGCACCTGTGGGCACGTGGGACGGCAAGTCCTATCGCATCACCATCGATGGTGACTGCCATACCTTCGCATACCGTACCGATTACTTTGGTGATGGCTCGATCACCGGCAAACCTGTGCCGACCACCTGGGAAGAAGTCAACGCAATTTCCAAAGAACTGGTTGGCAAGGAAGATCCACTGACGGGCCTGCCGGCACATGGCTATCTTGACCCGCTGAAAGGCTGGGGTGGTTTCGGCTTCTACTTCCTAGAAAACCGGGCGGCAGCCTATGCCAAGCATCCGTCAGATCCGGCTTGGCTTTTCGATCCGGACACCATGAAGCCGCGTGTCAACAACCCCGCTTGGGTGCAGGCCATTCAGGACGTGCTCGACCTGATTGCAGCCGGCGCCTATCCCGCCGACCAGATCAATGCCGACCCTGGAACCACCGGGTTCCAGCAGTTCCTGGCAGGCTCGGGTTCGATGCTGATGTGGTGGGGTGATATCGGTTCGAACGCCCGTACATCAGATACTTCCGTGGTGGGCGATGTGGTTGGCTTCGGCATCAATCCAGGTGCCAGCCGTGTCTATAACTCCGCCAGCGGCGCGTGGGAGGATACGCCAAACGAAGCACCAAACATGGCCTATATCGGCTGGGGTGTTTACGTTACCAACCGAGTTTCCGGCGACAGCAAAAAGCGCAAGGCAGCGTGGTCGGCGGCGGCACATTTGGGTGGCAAGGATCTCTCGCTGTGGACAGCTGCCTATCCGTCAGGCTTCCAGCCCTACCGGAACTCGCACTTCCTGTTCGACGAGTGGGAAGAGGCAGGTTACGATCGTGCGTTCGTTGAGGACTATCTCGGCTCCAACCGCGACAGCTACAATCATCCCAACGCTGCCATCGAACCCCGCATCCCAGGTATCTTCCAGTATTACTCGGTCGCTGAGGACGAGTTGGCGAAGGGCTATGCCGGACAATACGGCTCGGCCCAAGAAACTGCAGACGCCATCGCAGCGGCCTGGGAGAAGATCACCGACCAGATCGGACGTGAAAGCCAGATCAAGCTCTACAAGGCGAGCCTGGGGCTGTAGTCCCGAATATTTCCGCAGCCGGCCCCACACCGGGGCCGGTTGTAATTCCCGCTCATACCGGCATGATCGCCTGCGGTGATACCCAGAAGATGGAATCATGAGTCTAAGCGAAGGCGATCTCCTTCATACGATTGAAGCACAGGCGATATCCGAAAACCGGAAACGTCTGGGAAAGCTTTTGCTCTGGGGTTCGTTCGCCCTGCTTACGGCGTCGTTTTTGCTGCAAGCTTTCCGGGACGCCGGAATGACCGATTGGGGATTTGCCAATTGGCGCCCGGTGCTGTTTGCCTATTTTCTCTGGGCATTCATGCTCTGTCTGTCTCGCGTAATGATCTATGGCGAGCAGGGCAAAAAGGCACTTTTCGTTCTGCCTGCAGCGCTGTTTGTCATCTCGATGGTGGTGTTCCCACTGCTTTTCGGGTTGTGGATCGCGTTTTCCGACTGGAACCTTTCCTCACTGACCGGCCGAAAATTCAACGGCCTGGATAATGTCCGCCAGATGTTGAGCGATCCGTTCTACTGGAACGCGCTCTACAACATGGTGATCTACACCATCGTCATCCTTGTCGAGTACGCAATCGCCTTCGGTCTTGCATTGCTGTTGAACGCCGACATCCGGGCGCGAAAATTCTGGCGGGTCACCTTTTTGTTGCCGCTGATGCTGTCTCCCGTCGCCGTGAGCTGGATGATCGGCAAGTCGATGCTGGAAGTGCGTTTCGGTCCCCTGGCGCGCCTGGCCCGCTGGCTGGGCTGGGAAAATCCATCTTTCTTCGGTTCGCCCGAGATCGCAAAATTCACCATCATGGCGATGGATGCCTGGACCTTCATTCCGTTCATGATGATCATGATCCTTGCCGGGCTTCAGGCAATGCCCCGGGAAATCCTGGAAGCGGCAGAAGTTGACGGTGCCACACCATGGCAACGGTTTTGGGAGGTGACTTTCCCGCTCATGCTGCCGGTTTCGATCACGGCGATCATGATCCGCATCATCTTCAAGCTGAAACTTGCCGACATCATCATCAATGTGACATCCGGCGGTCCGGGGGGCGCCACCGACTCGGTCACAAGTTTCATATTCCGCGAGTATCGTGACCGCTCGAATGTCGGCTACGGCACACTGCTTGCGATCGTCTATCTGATCGCCATCGTCATCTTCATGACTGTGCTGTTGAAGCTTTCCGAACGGCTGGTTCGGCGAATGACAGGGACGGGCTGATGACGGTTTTGGCGCATGATGATTTTGATCGCCGCCAACGCATGCGCTGGTGGACAATGCGCATCGTTGTCTACAGCCTGCTGATCATCTGGGCAATAATCTGTATCTTCCCGATCTACTGGACACTCACCACATCGTTCAAGCTTGCGCCCGATGTGATGAAAGGCAATTTGATCCCGTTTGTTGACTACTGGCCGAGATGGCGCGGTTGGAAGTCACTCGGCCTGTCACCCGATACGCTGTTCAACACTTCCACCGTGCGCGAAGAGTTTCTGAAGCGGTTTTTCAACTCGGTCATTATCTCGTCTGCCGCTTCGGCACTGGCAGTCGCGCTTGGTTCGTTGGCCGCTTATGGGCTGAGCCGCTTTTCCTACAAGTTCGGCTTCATGCGCAATTCGGATATTTCGTTCTTCTTCCTGTCGCAGTTGATCCTGCCGCCAGTTGTGCTGGCGCTGCCGTTTCTCGTTCTCTACAAGCAACTGGATATGCTCGACAGCCATGTCGGCATGATCGCCATTTATACGTTGATGGTCCTGCCGATCGTCATCTGGATCATGCGCGATCAATTCGCTTCGGTGCCAGTCGAACTGGAAGAAGCGGCGCTGGTGGACGGGCTGTCCATCTGGGGCGCGTTCTTCCGGATTGTCTTTCCGCTGGTTTTGCCGGGCATCGTCGCCGCGTTCATCCTGTCGCTGGTGCTGTGCTGGAATGAATATTTCTTCGCGGCCTTGCTGACTTCCACCGATGCAAAAACCTTGCCGGTGATGATCGCAAGCCAGACCGGCAGTCAGGGGATCAACTGGTGGTCCATGGCAGCTCTGTCAGCGGCCGGAATCCTGCCCTTGGTATTGATTGGCGTTCTGCTCGAAAAGCACATTATCAAAGGCATGACCGCCGGTGCGGTGAAATAGACGTCACTCCATATTTGTGTGACGCACACGCATCGATTCAGCTGATTCACCAAGTCTCTCGCGCAGTTCTGCGACCATCAGTTCGAACAGGAAAAACAGCGCGCCTTCATAGACCGAACCCATCGGCAAAATGCTTTCCGGCGCATCATTTGAATCGCTGGCCATCGTCTGTGCCGGTATGGCCACAACGAGATCCGCCAGTGCTGCAGCCGCAGTTTTCGGCTCTGCAGTGAGAAAGATGGTTTTGGCGCCGGACTTTTGCGCTGTTGCCAGATGCGCATTGACGGTCGCCAGTTCTCCGGGACCTGCCGACACAACCAAAACATCGCCGTCGCCGAGCGGTGGCATGGTCGTGTCTCCGACATATCCAACATCCAGACCGAGATGAAACAGACGCATCGCAAAGCCACGCATTTGGTAGCCTTCGCGGCCGCAGCCATAGATGCCGATCTTGCCGGCCGATGCGATAATTTCGCAAGCCGCGTTCACAACATCCTCATCGATAACGGACAGAGCCTCTGCAACGGTCCCCAGCGCTTGCTGCAAGCGAAGTTCGGCCATCACCCGGTCTCTGGCATAAGATCGGCTGTTTGACCGTATAAACGTTCAAACAAGTCAAGATGCTTGTCGAAGACTGCCCGATTTGCCGGTTCGGGCGCGATCGTTTCAGCCACCGGGTTCCAGTCCTCAATGTCTTCAACCGATGCCGCTCCGATCGCTACGGCTGCCAGAAAGGCGTCACCATAGGAGGCGCCTATGGTTCGCTCGCGTACGGTCTGCGCCATCGCGGTCGCATCGCAAGTCGATTGCAGCCAGATCCGGTTTTTTGTTCCGCCGCCAACCGCGAAAAGTTGTTCGGGTGCTGCGCCGGCATCCGCATAGGTCCTGACAATGTGTCCGGTGCCAAGGGCGATACCCTCCAGAAGCGCCCGGAACATGTCTGCGCGTGTGTGGGTGAGGTTCAGGCCAAGCCAGGCACCTCTCGCATGCGGGTCGTTGACCGGAGTTCGCTGGCCGGAGAAATATGGAAGCATGATCAAACCATTGGCACCGGGCGGTGAATCGGCCGCTTCGCCAACCAACCTGGGGAAGGCATCTTCGACAGGCAGGTCACGCGCAAATTGATCACGGAACCAATGGGTCAAGGTGCCCGCTGTGTGCAACCCGGACATGGAGGCATGCTGACCTTCAAACAACCATGGCGCATACCACAGACGCGAATCGCGGACCGGCGTATCCGTCGGCATGATAATGAATATGGACGATCCGTACATCATCATCATCTTGCCGGGCGATGTGACGCCCACGCTTACAGCTTCGGCAGCCGCGTCGACCGTACCGGTAAGCACCGGTGTACCGGCGGCCAGACCGGTTTCCGCTGCAGCACCAGGTGTAACCTCGCCGGCAATTTCTGTGGACCACAGGATCTCGGGAAGTTTGTGCAAATCGACAATGTCGCCGGTCAGTTTGGAAGTCCACGACAGTTTTTCCGCGTCGTAAAGCGGCGAAGAATTGGCAGCTGTATATTGATCGATGACCGCCCGGCCGGTGAGCTTGAAGACGAGATAGGTTGTTGAAGTGTGGATGCTCTCGGTTTTCTCAAAGATCTCGGGCCTGTTTCGCTTCAGCCACAGGATTTTCGGGCCGACAGATTGTGCCGACAGCGCATTCCCGCAGGCATTCAGGATAGTCTCTTCGCCGATTTCAACATTGAGATCTTCGATCTCGCGGTGGGCGCGTGTGTCGACACCATAAAGAACGCCGTTCATCAACGCATTGCCGGACGCATCGACTGGCAGCATGCACGGGCCAATCGCGCTGCAGCCAACTGCTTTGATTGACTTCGGATCAACACGGCTGGTTGCCAGTAGTTCGCCCGTCAGGTGAACGAAATCGCCCCACCAGTCCTGATCGGGATCATGTTCTGCCCAACCCGCCTGCGGCACCAGCATTTTGTGCTTGCGGGCCGCCTGCGCAACGATCTCGCCGTCCCCGTCGACGAGCACCCCCTTTGATTCATATGTTCCGATATCAACGCCAAGCGTGTAGCTCATTGTTCAAAATCGTCCCTGTCGAGTGAAAATTCGCTGTCAATCATTGGCAAGGCCGCGAGCAGCAATTCGGCAAGCCCGGTGAGGTCATTCAAATCGCACATCTCCAGCGACGAATGCGTGTACCGGCAAGGGAAGCCAACATCGATCGCAGCGACACCCTGGCCTACCAGTTGCACATACGAGGTTTCAGTCAGCACGCCGGATTGGGCGCTGCGCTGAAGCGGTAAACCGGCTGCAGATGCCGCCTGCCCGAACAATGCAGGCAGCGCCGGATGCGGGATCGTACCGTTCAACGTGCCGCGTCCGTGGAATGAGTAGAGGCTGATCCCCGGTCCACCACCCAATGTGACACTGGTGCGATCTGCCATGTCTGGCGTGTCGCCGGTGAGCAACAGATCGAGCTGGATGGCAATATCCGGCTTCAAGGCTTGCGCTGCGGTTAGCGCGCCTCGCAAATTGAACTCCTCCTGTACCGAGAAAACGATGTGCACAGTCGGCCCATTTTCTTTTCCCGCCAAATGCCGCGCCACTTCGAGCAACACGGCACAGCCGGCGCGGTCATCAATCGCAGGACCGGCGATCCGATCCGGTGGAAACAGCAGAACATTGGGCTGATAAACGACAGGGGTACCAATCTCGATGCCCGCATTGCGCACGGTTCCCGCACCCACAAACCCGGTATCGACATACAATTCCTGGTAAGGAACCACGCGATATTTTTCGTCCGGAGCAGTGGCGTGATGGCTTTTATTGGCGATGATGCCCGGATGATCCCTGCCCTCACCTATTTGAAACAATACCGGTTGGGACGCCAGCGCCCGCTCGGGCACACCGCCGACGCGCTCAAGGCGGACAAATCCGTCATCTTCGATTTTGCGCACAACAAAACCGAGCTGATCCATATGTGTAAACAGCATTACCGATGGAGATGCTTCGTCGCCAAGAACAGTCGCGATCAGATTGCCAAGCCTGTCGGTCGACGTTTCAAGCCCCTCCGCACGTAATAGTTTCTTGATATGGCTGCGCACCCGGCCCTCATGCCCACACAATCCGGGGATCATCATCAGATCACGCAGGTCGTGTTCAATTTTGGTGCGCGAATCCATGGTCTGCTATTCGCCCCGTGCCTGTCGAACCAGCGTCATGAATTCCGCGGCACGATCTGGATCGACCAGGTTCCAGGTGTCCCCATCGACCTTCAAACACGACCCAACGATACACCCGTCAGCTACCGCAAACGTATCTGCAACCGTCTCATGTTTGACGCCGGTATTGGCCAGAACCGGTGTATCGGCAAGCACCTGCTTGACGCTCTCCAACTCTTCCATTTTTGCCGCCTCACCGGTGATTTGGCCTGAAACCAGCACCGCGTCGGGCAAACTGGAAAACACCGTGCTGCGTGCCCGGTCTGCCAGCGACCTGCTATCTAGCGAGGCGGCAAATTCCGCTGAAATGTTGAAGAGAACGGCAAGATCACTTCGTCCGAGCCGGTTGCGGTAACGAATGGCCTTGCCCGCATCAGGCGCCCAAACACCCATGTCGGACGCATAAACACCAGTGAAGATTTCGCGCACGAAACTGGCGCCCGTCGCCGCGGCCAACGCCATCGTCGCCATTGGATCCCAAAGCACGTTGACGCCAAACGGGATGGTCAGTTCGGATCGTAGGCAACCAATGGCAAAAGCCATTGAGGCGGTCGATGCGGTATCGACTTCCAATTCGTATGGACGGTCATTCTCGTTGCCAAACATGACGGCATCGAAACCCGCTGCCTGCAACGCGGCGAGATCCTTTCGCGCTGCCGTTACAATCGCGTCGACTCCGCCTTCCGGATCGTAAAGCGGACTTCCTGGCAATGCGCCCAGATGCACCATTGCAATCGCCGGTTTCTTACCCCCGAAAACCCGATCAAATTGGCCAGCCATCGCAATCCCTCACTTGAAAAGATCAAGCTATCACCGCAAGTTGGCTCAACACAACCACACATGATCCGGATGCCGTCAGCACCGGGTTCACTCCGGAGCCGGGAGAACAAATGATGAATTTTCGTCACTGGGAAAGACTGGAGGGAAAAGGTCTCGATTTCTCGGAACTCGGATTTGGAACAGCACCACTTGGCAACCTTTACAAAGCAATCAGCGATGAAGGGGCCCGTGCAACCCTGGATGCTGCGTGGGACACGGGATGTAGATACTACGATACGGCACCCCTCTACGGTCTTGGCCTGTCGGAGACGCGTTTGAATCCGTTTTTGCGCGGAAAAAACAGAGATGACTATGTTCTGTCATCCAAGGTCGGACGGTTGCTCGAGGTCTGCAGGCCGGAGGAACGCACCGGGATTGGAAAATTCTTTGAGACACCGACACGCAGGGAGATCTATGACTACACTCATGACGGTGTGATGCGCTCCGTTGAAATGTCATTGGAGCGCCTTGGTGTCGATCGTATTGACATCCTGTACGCCCATGATCTCGATATTTTCAATCACGGTTCTCAAGAAGCTCTCGATAGCAAATTGAATGAACTGATGGATTCTGGTTATGGCGCACTGGTGTCCCTGCGCGACCAGGGCGTAATTTCGGCTTTTGGTGCCGGCATCAATGAATGGGAGCCAGCGCAATGGATGGCCGAACGCGGTGATTTCGACCTATTTCTCCTTGCAGGAAGGTATACGTTGCTGGAGCAGGAAGCACTAACCAGTTTTCTCCCACTATGCGAGAACCGCGGTATCGGGATTGTGCTGGGCGGACCCTATAATTCCGGCATCCTTGCTACTGGTGCCGTTGACGGCGCGTTTTACAACTACGACCCGGCACCACCGGAGATAATGGAGCGCGTCGGTAAGATCGAAGCAGTTTGCCGGCGTCACGGCGCCAAACTGATCGAGGCCGCTCTTCGTTTTCCGCTTCATCATCCTTCAGTCGTGTCGACTATCCCCGGAGGTCAGTCCGCGGATCAAGTGTTCGGAAACCGGACAATTCTGGACGCGGAAATTCCCGATGCTCTTTGGTCAGATCTGAAAGCTGAAGGGCTTATGCGCGAAGACGCGCCGACGCCATAAAGGCAAGGGTCTGATCCCGGTCGATTGACAAACGATCTTCAATTGGCGTCGAAACAAGCAATGCCGCTGCGGCGCTGGCATAATTTAGAGCGTCCGTCATAGCGCTGCCGCTGAGCAATTCGGCACACATCGCGCCAACAAATGCGTCGCCTGCGCCGTGGGTGGAAATGACTGAAACTTTGTAAGCAGGCAGGAATACGGGCTCATGGCCATCCGCGACGAAGACCAAGCCTTCGCCTCCCAAGGTGATGACAATGCAACCAGCAGATGGCGGTAGTTCTCTCAGGGCTGATAAAGCTTGATCAACTGATCCAATTTCGAATCCAATCAATTCGGCCGCTTCGACCCGGTTGACGATCAAGATATCAACCAGGCTGCGTAGGTCAGTCTCGAAAGACCTCCAAGGCGCAGCATTCAGGACCACTTTGACGCCTGCGGATCTGGCCTTTGTAGCCAAACCATAACACGCGCGTTCTGGTATTTCATTTTGCAGAACCAGTAGTTCGGTTTCACCAGGAATGTCGAAATCGCCAGCGGAGATCGATTGGTTTGCGCCACTGGCAACCACCGCTCCGTAACTACCCTCCTTATCGACTATCGCCACGCTGGCTCCGGACACCGCATCGTTGGATCGGATCACCTGCGAGCAGTCCACACCGCATTTTCGCAAGTTTTCGACCAGGGCATCGCCAAAGCGATCGTGGCCGACAACCCCGCCAAAATGCACATCCGCTCCGTGAAGGCTGCCTACGACTGCCTGATTGCCTCCTTTGCCACCACAGACAAAACGCATCGGACCGCCCATGACCGTTTCATCAAGTGAGGGCAGTCTCGGCGCATCGACGACGATGTCGTAGTGTAGCGATCCGACGACAAAAATCCTGCCGCTGGTCATTTTCGGCTGAACATAGCGTCTTGAACCAGTCTTTGGCTGGTTGGCGCATCCTGCCGGGATATCGCTTCCGACAATTCCGAATTTCCGGCTAGGTCGCGCGCGATCGCCCAAAGATGATCCAACGCGGTAATATTGGTCCGGGCTTCGGCGACCGGATCAAGGCCGGAGTGGTCGGGGAATGTGTCAAAATAGATTGCGCGATCGTAGCCTGACCGGATGAGCTCGACGAGAAGTTCAATCGTCTGAACCGGATGGACGCTACCAACCATCAGACCATCATCCCGCTTTGCATATCCGTCATTGAGATGAACGCCGAGAAGTTTGGAGTGCCGGGCAACCAGCGCCGCGGCGTGTGCCGGCATCTCGTCCGCATAAAGAACATGCGCAAAATCAAGCGTGACACCCAAATTTGGTGCGCCGGTCTCGCCAATGGCGAGCAACGTGGTTGCCACGTCCGGCATCAAGGCAAATGCACGTGGTTCGTTTGGTTTGTATTCGATTGCAATCTCAACATCGCGATTATGCGACGTAACTGCGTGAAGCGCCTCAATCGTGTTGTCCCAAATTGTTTGATATTCGGCCTGAAAGGAGTAGTCGAAACCATCTTGCCCCATCCACAGGGTCATCAGGTCGCATCCGAGTTCAGCGGCCGCATCAATTCCCTCACGGGTAATGTCGATAGCTGCCTGCCGAACCGATTTCTCAGGATGCGTGAAGGCACCCAGTTTGAAACCCGGATCGGTGTAGTAGCGCATCGCCAACCCGTTCAATTGCATATCACTGTTGGCGAAGTGATCTCGGATTTCATCCAGCGAGAGCCCATCGAAATGATCAGGATAATTGAGATCCGCTGCTGTGAGACCCGCACTGGCTGCCCGCTCCAGGAGGTCGAGCGTCGTGATTTGGTTGCGGCCGGGCCAATATTCAGTCGAGCCGAGTTTGAACGCATTCAGGCGTGCGGCGTAACGATGCATTTTGGTGGCCGGGTTATTCAAAATCTCGTTTTCCTTCAGCGGATGTTTTAATCTGTCACCAAAGGAGTTCCGGCGGCAGAATTCGCTTCATAACACGCTTCAACCAACGCCATCGTTTCAAACGCGTCGTCAATACCGGAAATGAGTTTGCTGTCCTCACCGGCATCAAAGCGCTGAACATTGCTCATCGTTCCGATAAATGCGTCGGGAAACCACGTCCCCCGCAAATCGACACAATGCCAATCTTCACCGTTTCTGCAGATCCACAATTCGTCGGGTTCGCCGTTGGGATAGTCGTAGAGAACGCCCAGTTTGACCAACATGCTGCCGTCGCTGCCTTCGATCCGGAACCGCGCCATTTGAAACTGGTTACCACCCCGGTGGTTGTGATTGATGTCCATTAGAACGCGCAGGCGATCACCATAGTCCAATATGGCTGATGTGCGTGTCTGTGCATATTCTTCTGACCGCGGATCACTCATCGTTCTGGCAAAAACCTGGTGCGGATTGCCTGCCAAAGACCGGATCAGATCAAGGTAATGGATTGAGTGAACGGAAATTTCGACCCGATCCAAGCCTTTGAGAAAAGGAAACAAATGCCAAGGCGTGTAGATGTTCACCTCGACGACAATATCCAATAACTCGCCGATCATCCCGGAAGATATTGCATCGACGGCAGCCAGCATCATCGGGCTGAAACGCAGCTGGAAATTGACCGCGGCTTTCAGGTTTCGAGCGGACGCAATTTCACGGATCTGGCGAGCTTCGCCAAGATTTCCTCCCATCGGCTTCTGGATCAGGACTGCCGCACCTTCAGGCAATATTCGCAAAATGCCGGCAATTGCATCAGGCGGTGTGGCCAAATCATATACCGCTTCCGTCCCGTTTTCCTCCGCCGCCTGTTCCAGCGATTGATAAACCCGCTTCAGGGACCAGTCGTCGGCAACCGCATGGGCCCGCGAGATGTCGATGTCGAATACCCCTGCGATTTCAAACCCGGTCTTGCCGTAGGCCGGCAAATGAGCGTCCCGAACGATCCCGCCTGCGCCTATCATCACAATCGGCTTCGGGTTTTGTGGCCGCGGCCAGCTTTGGTTCAGGTGCTGATAATCGGAATCTGTCACTGCGCCCTCGACGTTTGCAGCCCGTTGGAGCCGACTTTATAGTAGTTACAGCTGTTGCCAGTGCAAGCCGTGACCAACTCTCGGAGAACACGTGACCAAACTTATCGATACCCACCAGCACCTCATCTACCGGGACCGGTTTAATTATCTGTGGTCCGACAGTCTGCCTGCGCTCGCCGGCAAGGATTTCACTGTCAGCGATTACCAGAAATTGACTGCGGATTGTGATGTGGCCGGATCGATCTTCATGGAAGTTGATGTCGGACATGATTATCGCGACGAGACGAGATTTGTCGCCGAACTGGCGGCAGAACCCGAAAACAAGCTGCTCGGAATCATTTCGTCCTGCCGCCCGGAACATGAGGGTGGATTTGACGCCTGGCTTGAGGAGTGCAGTGACCTTCCCGTCGTCGGGTTCCGGCGCATCCTGCATGAAGTCGATGATGATGTGTCCCGAGGCGATGTTTTCAGACGCAATGTCAGGAAGATTGGCGCCAAAGACCTTACATTCGACATGGTGTTTCGCGCTGATCAACTTGGCATCGCGTTTGAGCTGGCCAGCGCCTGCGACGACATGGAATTGGTTTTGGATCACTGCGGCGTACCGGATATCGCCGGTGGTGAAACTGACTATTGGCACCAGAAAATATCAGACATTGCCGGATTACCGCATGTTTCCTGCAAGATGTCAGGCATCCTGGCTTATTGCGCAGAGGGCAATGCGACCCTCGACGCAGTCCAGCCCTACGCGCAACATGTCATCGACAGTTTTGGGACCGACAGACTTGTTTGGGGCGGCGATTGGCCCGTCGTCGATCTTCGCTCCAGTCTCCCGGAGTGGATCGGCATTTTTCAGCAACTCGTTTCGGATTTCTCCGAAGACGAAAAATCGGCAATCTGCAGCGGCAATGCGCAACGGATCTATCGAATAGGCGTGTAGCGGCCCTTTCTCTGCATTGATTTCAATTTTGGAATTGATCAGTTCAAGGATGTTCGCTTGGACAACCCTATTTGAATCCCGATGTTTTCAACTTTATCGCCAGTAGCGATGTTGTCGCCGTAATGAACAATACATCGTTGCCCGGCCCGCCAAAACAAACGTTTGCAACGGTTTCGCCCGTTCGAATCTCACCAATCTTACGACCATTTGGATCGTAGCAATGCACGCCATTGCCGGCACTGGTCCAAAGATTGCCTTGTCTGTCGAAGCGGAAGCCATCCGGAACGCCTGGGTCGATCTCGGCAAAGACACGGCCATTGGTTAGATCTGCACTGTCTGAGACGTCGAAAACGCGTATGTGATGCGGCCCGTCAGGGTCATGTGACCTTCCGGAATCTGCAACGAACAATTGACTCTCATTTGGAGAGAACGCCAGGCCATTGGGCTTGACGAAGTCTTCTGCGACAATACTGAGGCTGGCGTCTCTCGGATCGAAGCGGAACACATAGCATCCAGCCAACTCCTGATCCGATTTCTTGCCTTCAACGTCGCTCAATATTCCATATGGCGGGTCGGTAAACCAGATCGTGCCATCGGATCTTACAATCACATCATTGGGTGAATTGAGGCGCTTTCCCCGGAAATTGTCAGCAATTACCGTGATTGATCCGTCGTGCTCGGTCCGGGTTACTCTTCGCGTCAGGTGCTCACAGGTGATCAGGCGGCCTTCGCGATCTCTCGTATTTCCGTTCGAATAATTTGACTGTTCGCGAAAAACCCTGACACCAACGCCGTTGATCCACTGATACATTCGGTGATTGGGAATGTCGCTAAAAAGCAGGTAGTCACCGAGCGGGAAATAGACCGGCCCCTCCGCCCAACGCATTCCGCCGTGCAGTTTCTCCAGCGAGGCGTCGGATGAAACCAAGTCCATGAATTTCTCATCGTCGGCAACGAACTGGCTGTTCATGCAACATCACCCGGCAGTTTTTTGAGCGGCGGCTTGCCTTGAAACGGTTTCTGGCCCCCTTTCCGCTGATGATCGACCGATTGGGGTCGCCTGTATGCCAGACAATATGCAAACGTCCTGCATGTTCCTGCAGGCGATGTTGCGGATATCCGCAGCGAATATAAGCGAATGGCGCAAATGACGGGCTGAGTGGCGTTTCTAAATCGCGGGAGATTGTGTTTATTATCATCCCAGGGAACTTTTGGCCGATGCAGCTCAGAACGTCACCGAACATCAACCGATACCTGGCGATCTCACGCGCTGTCGCCGGCCAGCTCGATTTTACCAAAGTGCTGCGGGAAATTGCCGGAGAGGTCAGCAAACTCATTCCGCACGACCACATGGACGTAACCATCATCCTGCCGGACAAGCCTGACTTCCACGTCGCATATGAGGTCGGAATGGAAACGAGTTGGGGAGGAGCCAGCGAACCGCAACCCAATGAGATGAGCCCTATTCGACTCCTGCTGTTTGGAGAAGTCACCCATCTCATGACAGGTGATGCATGGAAAGATCCCAGGTTTCATTTCGAAGGCGCTTTTGACGAACCGATCTTCGATGCAAAACTGCACAGCCGTTTACACGTACCGATGCAAGTTCAAGGCAAGATTCACGGTTCGCTCAACATTTCCAACCACAAATGCGATGTTTACAGCGCGCAGGATCTTGAGGTTGCGAGGAATATCGCCGATCTGATCGCACCCTATTTTTATGCCTTGATAAAGGGCCAACAGGCAGAACGTTCAGCGTTGGCCGAAGGCGCGGCGCGTGGGCGGGCAGAGGCTCTGAGACAGGGAGCGCTGCGGCTGACCGAAGGCATGGAGCGCGAGCGGCGTCGCTTGGGCATGGAATTGCATGATCAGACGCTCGCCGATCTGACGAGGATCTATAGACGCATCGAGAGGATCAACAGCCGGGGGAGCAAAGGCAAGTCCGGAGAGCTTGAAAACATTGAAGAAGAACTCGCGAGATGCACCCGCGAGTTGAGGCGGATAATCGAGGATGCCAAACCGGGAATTCTGGAGCTCTTTGGATTCAGGCAGGCCGTCGAAGCACAGTTGGAACGGTCTGTTATCGGTTCATCGCCGCCGATTTCCACCTCGGTAATCGACGAGGCGGATGGGCTCATTGATCGATGCCCTGATCCGATACGTACCGCCATCTTCCGGATTGTCCAGGAGGCTGTAAACAATGCGGTCAATCACGGGAATTGCAGAAGCATAAAGGTCACCATTCATGAACGGTCCGGAGGCATTGAGGTCAAGGTAACCGATGACGGGCCGGGTCCGGCCAAGGATTGGAACAAGTCTACAGGCGGATTGGACAATATGCGTGTCAGAGCGGCGCTGATTTCGGCGAGCATCTCATTTGTGCAAGATGAAGAATCGACGGGTACGAGCGTCGTGATCCTCCTGCCTTCTGACACGCTGGAGCGCGTCGGGAATGATCCGTCGGCACGGCCGGACCTGTCGACACGGGACGCCGCCGACACCGGCGCAAGTGAGGATTTGCATGAACTTTCTTGTCGCTGAAGATGATCCCTTTCACCGTTCTTTCTTGAAGACCACGCTGGAAAGCGTGCTGGAAGAGTTTGACACAATTCACGAAGCCACAAACGGAACAGAAGCGCTTGAGGTCGTTGCGCGGCACAAGATTGGCGGAATTGTCATGGATCTTCAGATGCCGAACGCTAATGGAATAGAGGCGGCAAAGGTCATCTGGCAAAGCAATCCAGACATGCGAATCCTGTTTTGGTCCAACTACGCCGATGAGGCGTATGTACGTGGCATTTCACGGATCGTTCCAGCGGGCGCGGTCTATGGATACCTTCTCAAGACCGCAAGCGTCGATCGCCTTGAACTTGCGGCCCGTGGCGTATTCCGGGAAGACCAATGCATCATCGATCGCGAAATTCGCGGTGTTCAACAACGCACCGAAAACAATCTCGAAGGTCTTTCGGACAGTGAATTTGAAGTCTTGTTGGATATCGCGCTTGGCATGACTGACAAGGCAATTGCGGCCAGGCACAAGATTTCGACCAGGGGTGTACAAAGCAGGCTCAAACATTTGTACGACAAGCTGGGTATTGATCAGTCCGAGACCACCACCGAGTTCGGCCCTGTCTTCAATTCAAGGACACGTGCCGTTGCCATTGCGATCTCCCGGGGCCTGCTGAATGTCAACGGGCTGGCAGCCGGTGAAGATGAGTTGGACACGTGGCTGAAACATCGCTCCGATGGGCCATAGCTTCCAACAGGATTTCGACCGATCCGCTTGCGGATGTCCGCAATCCGTTCCGCGCAAACACGTAGCGATATTTCGTTCTAAACGGCATACCGGGACCGGCAACGACCATACGATACGCAGGCTCGAGACAGCAGGCGCAGGTTCGTTCGGTTTCAAGAAGCGGCCGGGTTGGTTGCACAATTGAAGTCGTGGCGGCTGGCATCTGTATCAATTGGGAGGAACCAAATGAAATTTTCCAAGATACTCGCTTCGGCTACCGGGGTAGCACTTGCCCTGACAGTAAGCACAAACATCGCGGCGGCCGACACATCGGACAAACGCATTGCGCTATCCAACAACTACGCTGGTAACTCCTGGCGCCAGGCAATGTTGAAAAGCTGGGAGAAGAACGGCTCGGCAGCTGTTGAAGCCGGTACTGTAGCGGCGGCTGATGCGTTTACGACCGCTGAAAACCAGGTGACCGAGCAGGCTGCTCAAATCCAGAACATGATCCTGCAGGGTTACGATGCGATCGTTATCAATGCGGCATCACCGGACGCGCTCAACGGCGCGGTCAAGGAGGCGTGTGACGCTGGAATTACAGTTGTTTCATTCGATGGAATCGTCACTGAACCTTGCGCTTGGAGGATCGCTGTCGACTTCAAACAAATGGGCAAGGAAGAGGTCATTTACCTGGCAAAGATGATGCCGGACGGTGGTAATCTGCTTGAAATCCGGGGCCTGGCCGGCGTGTTCGTCGATGACGAAATCAGCGCCGGAATCCATGAAGGCGTGGCTGAGAATCCGCAATTCAAGATCGTCGGTTCGGTTCACGGTGACTGGGCACAGGACGTCGCTCAGAAAGCTGTCGCGGGCATTCTTCCGTCATTGCCGGACGTTGCTGCGGTCGTTACCCAGGGTGGGGATGGCTACGGCGCTGCCCAAGCCTTCAAGGCAGCAGGACGACCAACTCCGTTGATCATCATGGGCAACCGCCAGGACGAATTGAAATGGTGGAAAGAACAGAAAGACGCAAATGGCTACGAAACCATGTCAGTTTCGATTGCACCTGGCGTATCAACGCTTGCGTTTTGGGTTGCTCAACAGATCCTGGATGGTACGGAAGTTTCAAAGGATCTGACGGTCCCCTTCCTGAGAGTAGATCAGCACGATCTTGAAGAGAAACTTGCCGGCACGGAAGTTGGCGGCGTTGCGAACATCGAATACTCTCTTGAAGACGCGCTTAAGGTCATCAAGGGGATGTAATCCCATCACAATCAATGGCCTGGCGCAGAAAGTAAAACATTCATGTCCGTGCCAGGCCAATCAGAAACGATCATCGAACTGACCGGAATTCGCAAGGGTTTTGGGGCGGTTCAAGCCCTGGGCGGAATGGACCTTGTTGTCCGCCAGGGTGAAGTGCTGGGGATCGTCGGCCACAATGGTGCCGGTAAATCGACGTTGATGCATGTGCTGGCCGGCACGCTTGTTCCCGATGCTGGTGAGCTGCATATATCGGGCAAATCCAAGTTGGCAGAATATGGAATCCGTGCCGCTCACATGAACGGTTTTCGGACTGTTTTCCAGGAACTGTCGCTATGTCCCAACCTCACCGTCACCGAAAACGCCAGGATCATGCATCCCGAGATTTCCGGGCTCAACTGGCGCAAACAGGCAAGAGCGCTCATTCTGGACAAGCTGGACCAGATATTCCCCGGACATGGAATATCAGGCAATGACCTGATCGGCGATCTGGCGATTGCTAAACGGCAAATGGTGGAGATTTCACGCGCTTTCACGCAATCATCTCAGGCGCCAAAACTGGTCGTTCTAGACGAGCCGACCTCTTCTCTGGATTCGGTCGTTTCCGACCAACTGCTGACCTACGTTCGGCAATTCGTTAAGGTGGGTGGGTCCTGCATTCTCATCTCTCACCTGTTGAACGAGATCCTCAACACCTGCGACCGCATCGTTGTAATGCAAGATGGCCGTGCTGTTGATGAACGGCCGACTTCCGAATTCAACCGCGACACGCTGGTTGAATCGATGGGAAGCGTTGCACGGGATTCACAAGACGCGGACGACGAGAAAGCAGTTCGTCGAAGCGACGAAGCGAAGCCGCTGGTTTCTGTTGCGCCCAACAAAACGCCGGCCGAACTTGCCTTACAGGTATATCGCGGTGAGATCGTCGGCCTCGCGGGATTAAGCGGTCACGGCCAAACCGACACATTGGTCGACATTTTCTTGGGATCGGCAAGGTCAAAATCGGCCGATGCCGGTCCGATGGCTTTGGTGGCGGGCGACCGTCAGGTGGACGGAATATTTCCGTTGTGGTCAATTGCAAAAAACGTGACGATCTCGTCGCTGAAAGAGTTTGTGCGTCTCGGCCTGATCGATCCCTCTGCCGAGCAGAAGCTTGGCGAGACCTGGCGGGAGAAAATCGGAATTCAGACCCAGGATATGAACAACAACATCTATTCACTGTCGGGTGGCAACCAGCAAAAGGCGTTGTTTGCAAGGGCATTGGGTTCAAAAGCGACCCTCATCTTGATGGATGACCCGATGCGCGGTGTTGATATCGGCACAAAGCAGGAAGTCTACGAACTTCTTCGTTCCGAGGCTGCCAAGGGACGGACATTCATTTGGTACACGACCGAAATGAACGAATTGGAGCATTGCGATCACGTCTATGTTTTCAGGGACGGTGACATAGTCGCCGATCTTGCAAGGCAGGATATGTCAGAGCAGCAAGTGCTGCATGCGTCGTTTGAGTGACTGTGCCGATGCCAGACCTGCTTAATCCCCGATTGCTTCGTAATTTGCTTCCGGCTTTTTCGCTGACGGTGCTGTTGTTGCTTATCTTTTACCTTCAACCGCGCGCGATGAGTTATTTCGGGCTCAACCTGCTGCTCAATCTTGCCCTGCCGATAGCCTTTGCAACGCTTGCACAGATGTGCGTGATGGCAGTCAACGATCTCGATCTCGGCATCGGTGCATTCGTGGGCTTCGTGGCCTGCGTTGGTGCGACATTCCTGCGCGACACGCCGGCATTGGGAGTGTTGATCCTGGCGGGCTGCATCATTGCATATGCAGCGCTTGGGTTCCTCATCCACGTTCGAAACCTGCCATCCATAGTCGTTACACTGGGCATGTCGTTCGTCTGGCTGGGACTGGCGCTCCTCGTCCTGCCCACACCCGGGGGAAAAGCGCCGGACTGGATTCGCTCGGTGATGACATGGAAGACGCCGTTGTTTCCATTCACGATCTACGCCTCAGTTGTCGTTGCGCTCGTCGTCCACGTCGTCTTGATGCGATCGTCATACGGCACGGTCTTGCGCGGAGCCGGAGGCAATCCCGTCTCGGTCGAGCGGGCAGGATGGTCGCTGCTGAAGGCCAAGATGACCATGTATGCGATGGCCGGCCTGTTCGGTATCTTCAGCGGAGTATCCTTGATCGGCCTTACCACATCGGCCGACGCAAATATTGCTTTGCGATACACGCTGCTTTCCATCGCAGGAGCCATCCTCGGCGGGAGTGAATTTGTCGGTGGCAGAATTTCGCCAATCGGCGCCGTGATCGGGGCGACGACGCTGACCCTGGCAGGCTCGTTTCTGTCATTTCTTCGAATATCCCCGGATTGGCAAATCGGAGCACAAGGCGGCATTCTTATCCTGGTGCTGGCTCTCCGTGTTCTCATCAACCGCTCGGAGAAGAGATGATGTCGCCCGCAGGATCGAGATTTGAGCGCCTGCTAAACCTGCCATGGATATGGGCCTATCTCGCTGCAATCACCGTTTGGCTGGCCACCATATTCTACACGACGGGGCAAGGATCTGCTCAGATCCTGTCTGCTGCACTGTCCTTTGCGACCTTCTCGGTCATCGTCGGTATCGGACAGATGTACGTCATCACCCTCGGCCCCGGAAATGTCGACCTTTCCATACCGGCGACCATGACCTTTGCGGGTGCGGTTTCGATGAAAATCATCGATTCGAACAATGCGATGATCCTGCCGGGTCTGGCGATCGCAATTGGTTGCGGTGCTGCAGTGGGGATTTTCAACTACGGTCTAATTCGCGCGCTGAGAATTCCGCCAATCATCGCAACCCTCTCGTCGAGCTTTTTGGTTCAGTCCGCGGCCATCGCTTACGGGCGCGGTATCAAGATAAAACCGCCGCCCATGCTTGCAGACTTTACCACCTGGCGGATCGCCGACATTCCCGTTCTGGCGTTGTGTGTGATGGCACTGGCTGCAGTGATGAGCCTCGTGCTGCACCGGACGGTTTTCGGACGTTCGGTCACAGCCATTGGTCAAAATCCAAGGGCGGCAGAACTCGCGGGAGTGCCGGTCAATTTCATTCGATTTGCAACCTACGTGCAGTCCGCAGTTCTTGCCGCGCTTTGCGGCTTCCTTCTTTCAGGATTTTCCGGCGGCGCGTCACTCAACATGGGTGCTGAATATCTATTGGCTTCGATTGCGGTTGTTGTAATCGGCGGAACATTGGTCGCCGGAGGTTTCTCCAACGTATCGGGCCTCTGGGGCGCTGCCATGTTCATGTTCCTGCTTGTGACCATGCTGAACACGTTCGGCTTGAGCGCCGGCTTCCGATTGATTCTGACCGGACTGATCATCGTTTGCGTCATAACCCTGGCGGGCGGAAGAAGGCGGATTTGACAGGGGCGTATTCGCACCAAATCTTGGCGGCTTCTCTCGTAAAACCAATGACCTTTCTCATGGGCATGGACGCAAATGCACAGTCATCCATGCTTGCGGATGTGCAATGCGAAAGACCGCCGGGAAAAGCTTGGTTGTCAGGAAAAATCGTCGAACTGGCGGCAAGGCATGAAATAGATACGACGGTGCACAAAGTGTTTTACGCAGCGATGAAACCTATTGATGCTGACACATAGTGCCCTGAATCATTAGACCCAGGCAGTAATTCGATATCGCAGCGAAACTGCGAATACCAAACAGACTGCAGTGGGCATGCCGACTATCAATTGATTTCGGGTTCGGGCACCGGGCCGCCGAATTCCGTCTTCAGGAAATCGAAGTCGCAGCCTTTGTCTGCCTGTTCGATATGCTTGATATACATGTAGCCGTATCCGCGTTCGTAGCGGGGTTTGGGGGCGGTCCAGGCTTTGCGGCGCTCGGCCATCTCCTCGTCTGAAATCTTGACGTTGAGCGAGCGGTTGGGGACATCCATTTCGATGATGTCGCCGGTTTTGATCAGCGCCAGCGGTCCGCCGACAAATGCTTCGGGCGCCACATGCAAAACACACGCTCCGTAGGACGTGCCGGACATCCTCGCATCTGACAACCGCATCATGTCACGGCAGCCCTGTTTTAAAAGCGCTTGCGGCATTGGGATCATACCCCATTCCGGCATGCCTGGTCCGCCCTGCGGGCCAGCATTTCTAAGCACAAGAACGTGGTCCGGGGTCATCGGAAAATCTGGATCGTTGATGATGGTCTTCAACTCGGCATAGTCGTCGGCAACAATGGCCGGGCCGCTGTGCTTGTGGAACCGCGGCTCCATCGCAGCCGGTTTTATGACCGCGCCGTCAGGGGCCAGATTGCCGCGCAATACTGCCAGCGAACCTTCATGGTAGACGGGATTTGAAAGCGGGCGGATCACGTCGTTGTCGTAGTTTTCCGCCCCCTCGATTCCCTCGCCCAGCGTTTTTCCGCTCACCGTGATCACGGACAGGTCCAACCGGCCGCCCAATTCTTTCATCAGCGCTGGCAGGCCGCCCGCATAAAAGAAGTCCTCCATCAGATATTCAGTTCCGGAAGGCCGAATATTGGCGAGAACGGGAACCTCGTGTCCGATCCGGTCCAGATCATCCAGGTTCCAATTGACGCCAGCGCGCCGTGCCATGGCGATCAAGTGGATGATCGCGTTTGTCGAACAACCTGTAGCCATGGCGACCACGGTCGCATTTCGGGTCGCCTTCTCGGTGAGGATCTTGTCCGGTGTCAGGTCCTCCCAGACCATCTCAACGGCTCGCCTGCCGCAAGCGGCAGCCATGCGCTTGTGGCTGGCGTCCGGGGCCGGGATGGAAGAGGCGCCCGGCAGGGTCAATCCAAAACCTTCTGCGATCGACATCATCGTCGATGCCGTGCCCATGGTCATGCAGGTACCGTAGGACCGGGCGATCCCACCCTGAACGCCGTCCCACTGCTCCTTGGTAATATTTCCTGCCCGCCTTTCGTCCCAGTACTTCCAGACATCCGTGCCTGAACCAAGCTTCGCGCCCGCGTAGTTTCCGCGCAGCATTGCACCGGCTGGCATGAATATGAACGGGAGCCCCATGGAAACAGCGCCCATGATCAACGCCGGCGTCGACTTGTCACAGCCCCCCATCAGCACCGCGCCATCGACCGGATGGGACCGCAGTGTCTCTTCCACCTCCATCGCACCCATATTGCGGTAGAGCATCGAGGTCGGCTTCAGAAATTGTTCGGCGAAGGATTGCACAGGCATTTCCGCCGGCATTCCGCCCGCCTGCAGGATGCCGCGCTTGACCCATTCTGCCCTGTCGCGTAGGTGGTGGTGGCAGGGAGACAGGTCGGACCATGTGTTGATGATCGCGATGACCGGCTTTCCCGCCCAATCCTCCGGCGAAAGGCCCATCTGCATGGCACGACTTCGATGGCCCATTGAGCGCAGGTCGTCCGGTGCGAACCAGCGTGCTGACCGGAGATCTTCGTATCGTTTCTTCACCATGATCGCTGCCCACAAACTTGAGTATCAGATGTCAGTGATGGGTGGGCAGCACTTGCTGCGTCAAACGAAATACTCATTTTCCTTGAGCGGTTTTTTCGATTTTTCCGGTGAAGCCAGCAGGACCAACATGCTCCCTACAAATACAACCGCAGTGCCTACCAGAAGGATCGGCGCTGCCTTCGCTATCAATAAGCCTTTCATGGGTCTCCTCCTTCACCGTATTCAATGTGACGGCGTCCGCTGTAGTCGCCACGAGAACGATCGAACGGATCATCCACCGGCAAGACGTGGCAGAAGGACGATTTCAGCATCCTCCGGTAATTCCTTTGACCAGGTGTCGCGGTAGATCACGCCATCGATGGCAACAGCGATGCCATTATCGATGAGTGGCTCCAGACCTGGATATTCTACCGCCAACTTGGCAAACAGCTCTCGAATGTTTTTGGCATCAACCTCGACTTGCTTGTTGCCTCCAGCTGCCGACCCGACAGAGCCCCAAAGCGTCACTTCGACCATCAATCCTGCTTCTTGGTGTCCAATGCCGAAAGGATACGCGGCGGCGACATCGGAATATGGGCCAGGCGAACGCCGACCGCGTTCGACACCGCGTTGGCAATCGCTGCAAGCGGCGGCACGATGGAGGTTTCACCGACGCCACGCACGCCATATGGATGGTTCGGATTGGGAATTTCCAGGATCTGGGTATCGATCATCGGCAAATCGGAACAAACCGGGATGCGATAGTCCAGAAAGCCGGGATTCTGCAATCGGCCATCCTCGCCATAGATATATTCCTCATTGAGCGCCCAGCCAATGCCCTGAGCAGCGCCTCCCTGATATTGCCCTTCCACGTAATCGGGATGCACAGCCTTTCCCGCATCCTGGATCACTGTATAGCGCAACACTTTGGTGGCGCCGGTCTCAGGGTCGACTTCGATATCGCAGATATGGGTGGCAAAGGAGACCCCGGCACCGTCGGCAACCAGTTCGCTGTGCCCGGCGATCGGTCCGCCAGTTTTTGGAGCCGCCGCTGCGATCTCCTTCAACGACAGTGGTGGCAGATTGCCGTGCCCGGCTCCGGTGGCCCTGGCATGGCCTTTCTCCCAGGCCACGTCTTCGACGGGAATATCCCACATCGCGGCCGCCCGCTCCTTCATCACCGCAATGGCATTGCGGGCTGCAGAGATCGTGGCCATCGACGAGGAGAACGTACCGCGGCTGCCGTCGGTCATGTCATTGTATCCGAGCGTCGACGTGTCGGCGACCACGGCTTTGACCTCGTCATAGGAAATGCCCAGTTCTTCGGCCGCGACCAACGAAAGCGATGCACGCGCTCCGCCAACATCTACCGTACCGACTGCCAGCGTCACCGTGCCGTCAAGCCCGATATTCAGGTCGGTGCAGGTCTGGCCGCCAAAATTGAACCAGAAGCCACATGCCATGCCGCGTCCCTGATTTGCGCCCAGAGGAGCCGCCATATGCGGGTGATCACGAGCCGCCTCAAGTGTCGGGCCGATCCCGATCGGGCCGTAAACCGGACCGTAGGACGACTTAGTCCCTTCCTTGGCGGCATTCTTGATCCGGAATTCGACCGGATCCAGACCGATTTGATGCGCCAGTTCATCGATAGCGCTTTCAACCGCGAAAGCCGCCATCGGAGCCGACGGAGCACGATAGGCGGCAGATTTGGGCCGGTTGACCAGCACTTCGTGACCAACCGATTTCACATTCGCCAGATCATAACAGGCAAACGAGGTCATGGCGCCCAGCTCGGCCCACATGTCCTGATACGGCCCGCAGCTGTATCGAAGATCAGCCTGCGCAGCCGTTATCGTGCCGTCCTTTCTCGCGCCGATACGAACATCGATCGAAGTGGCGCTTGTGGGACCGGAAGCCCGAAACACGTCTTCGCGGGGCATGACCAACTTGACGGGCCGGCCGGCTTTTCGCGACAGCGCGAGTGCTACCGGCTCGATCCAGACATGGGTCTTGCCGCCAAAGCCACCACCGATCTCAGACGAAGTGACCCGCAATTTGGAAACATCGATGCCAAGCAGGTCAGCGCAAGTCTGCCGAAAGACAAAATGGCCCTGGGTGCAGACCCACATGTCGGCGGTACCGTCAGCATTGTAGCTCGCCACGCACGCATGGGGCTCGATATAGCCCTGATGTGTCTGCTCGGTCCTGTACCGTCGCTCCACGATAAAGTCGGCCTGCTTGAAACCCTTTTCAACATCGCCATGGCCGTATTCGCTGCGTTTGGCTACGTTTGAAGGCTTCTTTGGTTTGGGATCGATGCCGGCGGTGAAGACATCTTCGTGAACAAGCGGCGCTTTGGGTGCAACCGCCTCGTCGACGTCGATAACGTGCGGCAGCACCTGATAGCTGACCTTGATACGTTTCAGGGCCTCTCGCGCAGTTCGTGCGTCAATCGCCGCCACTGCCGCTACCGCGTGGCCGTCATATAGCGCCTTGTCCCGCGCCATGCAGTTGTCGAGGATGTTGTAAAGGCCGGAATCGCCATCGGTTAGGTCCGGCAAATCGGCAGCGGTGATCACCGCTTTGACACCCTTCAGCTTTACTGCTTTCGAGACATCGATCTTCTTGATCTTCGCATGCGCATGGGGGCTGCGCAGGACCGCGCCCGCCAACTGACCGGGCATGTTGAAATCGGCGCCATACCGGGCGCGTCCGGTCACCTTGTCGACACCATCGGGGCGAACGGGTCTTGTGCCGACGGAATCGAACTTTTTGACTGCAAATTTGGCATCGAAGTTCATGATCAGCCTCCCTTCATCACAGTTGCCGCGTCTTGTACGGCGCGCACGATCTTGTCGTAACCGGTGCAACGGCAGAGATTGCCGGCAAGCGCAAAACGAATTTCTTCCTCGCTCGGATCCGGGTTCCTTTCCAGAAGATCCTTCGCCGCGATCAGGAAACCCGGCGTGCACACACCGCATTGCAAGGCGGCATGCTCGAGGAAGCTGGTTTGCAAGGGATGCAATTCGTCACCCTTGGCCATTCCCTCGATGGTTTCGATGCGCCGGCCTTCGGCCTCCGCGCCCAAAACCAGGCATGAGCAGACCAGGCGGCCATCGAGGATCACGCTGCAGGCGCCGCAATCGCCTGTGCCGCATCCTTCCTTGGCGCCGGTGAGGCCCAAACGATCTCGAAGCACATCCAAAAGAGTTTCTTCTGTCTGGCAAAGCACATCGACATCGTCGCCATTGATTGTTGTTGAAACTGCAATCGCGGTCATCACTTACCTCCCGCGCGTTTGTAGGCAATTCTTGCAGCGCGACCGGCCAGTACGCCGGCAACTTTCTTGCGAAATTCGATCGTGCCGCGCTTGTCGTCGATCGGCTTGCAAGCCGCTGAACAGGCCTCCGCCAGCCGCTCAAGCGCAGGCTCCTCCAGCTTGGTCCCGATGATGGCTTTGGCAGCCCGACTTACCAAAAAGGCCGTCGGCGCAACCGCGCCAAGGGCTACCCGCGCCGATTTCACAACGCCCGCTTTGTCGATCGTCAAATTGACCGCAGCGCCGACGACCGCAATGTCCATTTCGGTGCGTGGGATAAAACGGAGATAGGCATCGCCGGAGCGCGGCGGAGGTTTGTCTAGCAACACCGCTTCGACGATTTCGCCCTTGCGCAGTGACGTACTTCCCGGTCCCTTCACGACCTTGTCGACCGCGATGGTACGCGCACCTTTCGGCCCGGCGATGACCACCTTGGCATCGGCAGCCATCAGGGCCGGAACACTGTCTGCGGCGGGCGAGGCGTTGCAGAGATTGCCAACAACCGTACAGCGCCCCTGCACTTGCTTCGAGCCGATCAGGTTGGCGGCTTCAACCACACCAGGCCATGACTTCTTCAATGCCGCCGACTCGGCCATTGCCGCACAGGGAACCGCAGCACCGATCGAGAATCCCTTGCCGGATACGCGTATTGCGTCGATGCCTTTGATCGCCTTGATATCAACCACAAGATCCGGCTCGATGAAGCCGCCTTTCATACGAACCAGCAGGTCACTACCACCCGCCAGCACATATGCGCTGCCTTTCTCACCGCTCAAAAGTCGAGTTGCATCCTTTATTGAACTTGGACGCTCATACTGCATAATTCATTCTCCGTGCACCTGATTGCACCTGCTACTCATAATGGATCTGCCGGACCAGTCACCTAAAATTCGTCTCTGAAATCCATAATTGAACATGGAATCGAAAAAAATGCCGTCATTCGCGGCCCTGGATCTCGCACATGAGTTTCATACGGATCGCGTCAAGCAGTTCGTGTTCTCGGATCCGGTCAGATTAGGCAAGGACATAGCTTCGCTATCTTTCGAAAACCTCGCTCGCAGGCAGTGTTGCCAAGCGTCACACGCGGGCAGAAACTATCATTGTCCGTCAATGTGCGAAGCTGGGTCGCGACCCCTCAGGGATCTGTATCCGCCTAACCGATCTCGTTTGAACGGAGGTATTCAAGCACACGATCCAGTGGTTCGACATCGCCGAACTTTGCGTCGATATCGAACAGATTCCACTCGACCGCTCCGGCGATCCGGTCTCCAACCCCTTCGCGTACGATGATTGGACGGAAGCCACTCGAAATCGCGTCCTCGACCGAATGGCGAACGCAAGCGCTGGCGGTCACGCCAGTGATGATCAGTGTGTCTACCCGGCAGGCAGTCAGGTAGTTGGCAAGATTGGTGCCGGTAAAGGCGCTGGCATTCTTTTTGACGATCACCTGTTCGCCCGGATCCGGCGCAACGCGATCGTCAATCTTTACCCAATCTGAATCGTCCGACAGTTCGGAGAGCGGTATCTTCGAGCCCCACACACCGGAGTCGGCATGCGGCCCTTCGGTGCTCTGATAGGCGGTTGTCGTATAGATTACGGGCAGACCGCGTGCGCGAAACACCTTCAGAAGGGCCTGGTTGGCGGGAATAATCGTTTCCATGTTCGAACAGCTGAAAGCATGTCCCGGTCGGGTCCAGGCATTTGCGAGGTCGATCAACAGCAAAGCCGGACGCATGCCAAAACCGACCCGGCGCTGAAAACCGCGAGCAGCATACAGTTGACTGTTGGCACGGAAGACGACCTCAAGCGCCGACTTCAACTCCTCATCTGTCACCACTGCCTGTTGCTCTTTTTCGGACATTGGATTCCCTCCTCGCCACACCGCTCCAGTGCTGGTTTTCAATCAATCCCGGCCGGTATTGTCGTACCGGGAAACGTCTCGGTCTCGCCCTTCAGACCGTTTCGTGGAGATGTTAGCGATAAACACCTCCGCGTTCCATAGACTTCTCGTGGCCGCCAAAGCGGGTTTCCCCGCGACAACGAGAATTGCACGCTACAGCGCAAGCCGGGAACCCAGTGAAGGGTCTGACGTGTAGATGAATTCCAAATCAGCCCGGCCCACCTTTCGGCCCGCTTCACCTTCGATCAAGTCTTCGACGGTCTCCCAAAATTTGTTGAAATGCGGTGTTTCGAAGTGCGCCTCAAGCGCCTTCTCGTTCGTGTACACCTCGACAAAGCAGACACGGTTTTGATCGTTTGAGTCTCTCAGGACTTCGAACCGGAGGCAGTCAGGTTCACTGCGGACGGTTGTTTTTACGTTCTCCAGGCATGCCTCCAGGCACCTCTCCGTTTTGCCTGGCTGCACGTCGATCGTGAAATAGCCCACATACAATTGGAGCCCTCCCTGTGACCATTCCGTCAAGCCTGGCCCGCCCGGGTGAATTTATCGACATGGGCTTTAGCAAGGTAAATAGCGTTCTCGACGGACGGATTGTGGAGTTCCAAGCGGTGCGCGGCCTCAAAAGCGTAAAGCCGCACTGGGTTTTACGCAGTTTCCGGCAGCCGCCAATACGCAGCGACAACGCTCCTCCACCGCGGAGGAGAAATCGGTTGGTGATCTGGCTCCTGGAGCACTTGAGTGACGCCAGGCGGTGGCCCTGTCTGATCAAAGGTAGTTGAAGCCATACAGAAAAGCGCATTCGCAAAGACATCGGTTTTGGGTTTAAATCGTCCTTCGTGCACCAATAACGCAGTCTGGAGGGCCTGAATGAAGCGAATTTACGACTGGGATGCGAAGTTCTCGCTCAGAAACTATACGGCCGCTGACCTTCTCGCTTTGAAGGGCGTCCAGCAACTTACCCAGACAACCGCAAATTCAGAGGAAGAAGCAGCCGCCGCGGCTGACGCCGGTATCGACCTGGTTATGGGTAATGCGGACAACGCTGAAGCCGTCCGCAGCGGAGCCCCAAATCAGTTTTACACGGCTGCTATCCCGATGCCTGATCATCCAACCGAAAAGGATGTTCTGGATGCAGCGTTTCTGGCTATGAAACGCGGCGCGGATTCGGTTTACACCGCACGTGGTCCGCACATCGTTGAGATGCTGGCCAAGGAGCAAATTCCCGTAATGTGCCACCTCGGACTGGTTCCGAGACGTTCGACCTGGAACGGCGGCCTTCGAGCGATCGGCAAGACAGCCACGGAGGCCATGCAACTGTGGCAATCTTTCCGGGACATGGAAAATGCAGGCGCCTTCTCGGTTGAAGCGGAGGTCATCTGCGATCGCGTCATGGCAGAGATCAGCAAGCGAACTACGCTGATTACCTCGTCGCTCGGCTCAGGTTCCGGAGCGGACATCATATACTTGTTTCAAAACGACATTTGCGGCGAACAGCCGGAAAGTCCGCGCCATGCCAGAGCGTTCGGAAACATCCATGCCTTGCAGGAACAAATTCGCGCCGAAAGGCGGTCGGCACTGATGGCATTTCGCCAGTCCGCGCAATCCGGTGACTATCCGGCGCCCAAGGAAACCGCTCAGATTGCAGATGATGAGTTTGAGAAGTTCTCCGATTTGATAGCGCGAGAAGGCAGTTGAGAAGTTTCACGTCTTCAAAGTCGGCTGTGCGGAATACCGTCGACAAACCGCGCCGGTGCAGCCGGCAGACAAAATTCGAGGCCCGATGCCTTCATAAGAACAATTGAATTGCATATGAGGCTGAAACAGCCAGCCGCGACGCTATGGTTTGGAAGCAATCTCCGGGATTTCCCGCTTCCAGGGCGGGTTGGCGCCAGCGCGGGAAACCGTGATGGCGGCAACGTTTACAGCCAGCTCGACAGCCGGCTTCAACTGCTCTTCGGAGCCCCGCCGCAGCCCGGCTTTCGTCAATAGGCCAGCCCGCCACAAACCGGCAAGGAAACCTCCGTTGAAGCTGTCTCCGGCGCCGATCGTGTCTACGACCTGTACAGCCCTCGCACCAACCGAGAACCTGCCGTTGCGCGTGTGCACATCCACGCCAGAGCCGCCTTTGGTAAGTATGACAATGGATGGACCGGCCATGAGCATGGCATCAATTGCCGAATCGGGATCAATCCCAGGCGTCAGCCAATTCAGATCCTCATCTGATACTTTTACAATGTCCGACAATTCAGTCATGCGCGCAATGCGGGCGCGGTGTGCATCCGCATCGGCAATGAAGCCAGGCCGGATATTTGGGTCAAGCGACACCACTGCGCGCTCATGATATCTGGTCATCAGCGTTTCATATGCGGTGCCGCAGGGCTCGGGGATCAAGCTGATGGCGCCGAAATGCAGCGCTTCCACCTCGTTCGGCAGTTCGGGCAAATCGTCAGCATCAAGCATGCGGCCTGCGGAATTCTCATCCATGAAAGTGTATTCCGCCTGTCCATCGGTCAGCCTTACAAATGCCAGGGTCGAGGGGCGGCCCGAGCGAATGCTCCATCGCGTATCGACGTTTGAAGCCTGCAGGTCGGCGATCAATTGTTCACCGAACATGTCGGTCGATATCCCGGACAGAAACCCGCATGGAACACCAAGTCTGCCAAGCGTGACCGCGGTATTGAATACCGCCCCGCCGGACACCGGAAGAAAGACGTCATCTCCGCTTGCAAGTTGCCTTGGCAGCATGTCGATGAGTGCTTCACCACAGCAAAGGATCATTGTGGTCATTCCTCCCAGTCGATTGGCGTCCGCTATAACCAATTTCAAAGCTGCGACTGGTATCCGCTCGTGGCGACGTTAGCCTGCTCATTCGTTGTCGCTTTTCTTTATTTCTTCGCTGTTGCCTTGAACAGCCCGTAGATATGAAAGCCAGGAACAATTTGGCTTTTTGTACCGCAATTCTTTTGCAATTTTGCTAAGTCATTGAAAAGATTGACTGGGGAACCTGGATTCGAACCAGGACTAACGGAGTCAGAGTCCGCCAGCACTACGTGATTTCATTGCGATTTTTCTCCAACCAAGGAGAAAATCACCTATGAAATATCAAACACTTACAAACGTTTTCCCGACCAATTGTTGCACCCAATATCAAGTTGGTTTCGGCACTTCATCCCAGACATTGACGTGGGCCCATTCACATCAAGCGGGACTATGCTGATGACGTTAAAGAGAAACGATATTTTGTGGGCTGCGCTGGCGATCGGCTTGGCACCACGTTTGTCCGTTGCAGCCAAACAAACCGCCATGGCTCTCATTGATCACTACAATCAGGTAACTGGTCGCTGTGATCCAAGCGTGCACAGACTTGCAACGCTTCTGGGACTAAACGAGAAAACCATTCGCCGTACAATCAATGAGCTTACTCAGGAAGGTATGTTTCACAAATTCAGTCACGGTGGACATCACAATACATGCTGCTACCAACCTATTTGGACACGGTTTCGGGAGATCATTCTCGATTGGAAATGTCGCTTCAAGGAAGGGACTGCACCCGAAACTCCCTCTTCGAAGCGGACAAGGATGACCGACAAACTGACCGAATCGACCAACCGAATAAACCTTCTACACCGGCTTCGTTGAAATCCAACTCAAAACTGGCCGAACATCCTTCCAACAGAGAGAAGGTCAGTGAAGATTCGATGAGCAGTGCAATCGGCAAAGGTGATCGTCGATCGGTCAAATCCTTTGAAAGTCCACATAACACATCCAGAAGAGTGGCAGTTGAGAGTGCCGCTGAACGACAACGCATTTGCAGTGATACAATCGCTTTCAAACGCGAAAGCTAGAGAGCAAGCATGGCTGGCGGCGATGAGCGCGACAGACGATGATGCTCAATAGTCTAATCCATCTAAGACGAGTGTTTTCGCTGGCGCCCCAAGGGGGGTAATTCTTCAACAGGGAAACAATCTGATGACCGCCTTCACTCTCACTCACAGATTTTATTGAATGTGGGAAATTTCAAGATAAAAACTAAGATGAGGCCATAAATTTCCATGGAAGTTTTTGGCAACTTATTGAAAACAATTGATTTTCAGATCGACAAAAATGGCGCTCCAGTTTCGGGCGGCTTTCTACCCTTTATTTTTTTCTCTATCACAGAGTGCACATAAAACATCCTTGTTCATCAACGTTATCCATTGTTAGCGCCGGCGCGCGGCCGGTAATAGCTGGTGCTTCAACAGCATAAATCGTCGATATGGAAGCTTGGACCGGTGAACTCGAACAGTTTCACCGCAAGCACAGCGCTTCCAACTCATGTGCCCCGAATTGGCGGTCTATGTGTCCCAATCTTTTTGTATTTCTCGAAGCTCGTTAGTCGGCACTCTGATGAAGACTACCCGAATTCGTATTCAATCGGCCGTGTTTAAGGGCAACTTGGTTGTGTATTTAATCTGTTCCATGGCGAAAGTTGAACTGATCTCCTTCAATTTCGCAACAGCGATGAGCTTCTTGTAAAAAGCATCGTACCCATCAACATCAGGAACAACGACACGGAGCAAGTAATCAACCTGCCCGCTCATGCGGTAAAACTCCACCACTTCAGGTATCCCCTCGACAGCTTTGTGGAATTGATCAAGCCATTCCGGGCTGTGTTCGGGTGTGGTGATGGCCACGAAAACAGTCACATTTGCTCCGACTTTTCGCGGATTAAGGAGTGTTACGCGATCCAAAATTACCCCATCATCTTCCATGCGCTTGATCCGATCAGCACACTCATCTTTGTCCAATCCGAGTTGTACCGCCACGTCGCCGGCAGAGAGCTTTGCGTTAGCCTGCAGAAGGTCCAGGATGCAGGTATCAGTTTTATCCATTTTTCTTGCTTTCCATTCCTGACAGCGGTTCACTAAGCTTTGTACACACAAATCAAGTTTAGGCGCGTCGCCACATATGTGAAGTACAAAACATTGCCTGGTTGCGGGGTAATCGGCAACAGTGCTGCTTGAATTGAATAGGAGCCGGGCGTGCTTGAGATCGTCAACATAACGCCAGAGTTCGCAATCGGCCCGCAGATATCGATAAAGGATTTCAAGCCAATTCAGGCCACCGGCTTCGCATCGATTTTGAACGCGCGGCCCGACGACGAAGAAGGGGCATTTCTGCGCTCTTTGGATGCCGAGCAACATGCACGCTCACATAAATTGGCCTATGCGCACAGCCCCACCGAAAATCACGCAATTTTCGAGACTGAGGTCATTGATCGATTTGAACAAGCGCTGGCGAAACTTCCCAAGCCGATCTTTGCCCACTGCAAAACCGGCACCCGGTGTGCCATTCTGTGGGCCCTGGTGGCATCGCGTCATCGACCGGTTGAGCATGTTATCAATGTGCTACGGTCCGCTGGTCAGGATTTGGATTTTCTGGAGCAGGAACTTCGTGATTCCGCCGCCGCCTCCCGCCGGTCACCGATTCAGTTGAAAGATGACGCACTCCTCAGTCTAGGCCGATCAAAATTGTTGGATGGAATGCACGTAGTTTCAGACGAGGATTAGGTTTTGGTCACATCACCGATAATTCGATCACCGTTACCCAACTTCAACACAGGATGATTGGCGATTGTACCGGTCTGTATGGACTACGACGCGGGCGGTGTTTTGGAGATCGCAGCCAAATGTCTTTCCGGTCGGACACATCTAATTTATTGAATGTTTTCCGCTGGCGCGATACTAAGCATCGGCAATAAACTCGGCTGGCGAACAGGGAGCTATCGGATGCATTTGACGAGAAGAACATTTGTTGCTGGCGCAACCTTGGGCGTTTTATCGGGCCTTTCCGGCCGCGCTGCTGCTGTATCGATTGGCGAAAAGAGTCTTATGACCATAAGCGACGGAAAACTCGTTTTGCCAATAAATTTCGTTCTGCCCGACGTTCCTGAGCAGGAGGTAGAACGATTGCTTACCGTCCAGGGGTTGCCAACTGACCAAGTCGAACACGAATGCAACTTGACTTTGCTGCGCGACGGAACCCGCACGGTACTCTTCGATGCCGGATCAGGGTCAAATTTCCTGTCCACGGCTGGCTTGCTTGGCGATAACCTCCTCGCCGAGGGAATTGATCCGGAAGACGTCACGGACGTGGTGTTCACGCACGCACATCCCGATCACCTTTGGGGGATACTGGATGATTTTGATGAAATCGCCTTTCCGAACGCGCAACTTCATATCGCACGGACCGAATGGGACTTCTGGCGATCCGGCGATGCGATCGAAATAGTCGGTGATGCACGACAGACATTTGCTGTTGGGGCACAAAATCGCTTTGCGGCAATGGAAGAGCGTGTGCAGTTGTTTGATGCCGGTGCCGAGGTGTTACCAGACATTGAAGCAGTTGACACTTCAGGACACACACCAGGACACACATCATTCGCCATTCATGCAGGTGGTGATTATTTGATGGTTATTGGCGATGCGATAATAAATCACGTCATATCGTTTCAACGGCCTGAATGGCCGTTTGGATCGGATCAGGATGTGCAAAAGGGTATCGCTAGCCGATCCGCATTGCTTGATAGGCTTTCACAAGACAAGGCCCGCATGATCGGTTTTCATCTGCCAAACGGAGGACTTGGCAGAGTAGAACGATACGAACAGGCCTATCGGTTTGTTCAAATGTAAAAGGCCGCTCACCCAAACCGCCTGAATGGTGCCAAGGGTGATCCTTCCAAAAGCCATGCAAGGCCCATTCTCGCTCCCACCGCAATCGAGGCCATAGTGAATGGTACCGATACCGCCAGCAATGACGCCGCGCTGATCCCCTGCCCCACAGTGCATCCCAGAGCGAGAACACCACCGAAACCCATCAGGGCGGCGCCAATAATGTGCCGGCTCAGTTCTTTGGCATCGTCACACGCTTCCCACCGGACATCATCAGCTCTGCTTGCGGCAAATGCTGCTCCGGCCACAGTACCCAAAACCAGTCCAACGCCATAATCAGGTGCTGATCCAGTAAATGCAACGAACTGCAGCAGCGTGTCTGAAACCGGCGCTACGTAGCTTGCAGATTCGATCTGCACCGGCTGAAATGACACAGCTGCCAGCGTGGATGTGATTATCCAGCCTGCCGAAATGACAACGCCAACGATAATCGCAGTCACTATCGCCTGCCGATTGGAACGAAACATCGCGTCTGAAAACACCCACAAAGCCGGTAATGCGATCAATGCAATCGTTACAGGCACTGTCAGGTTGAGCCCGGTCGCCGCCGAGACCAAAGTCGGAATCGACTGATCACCAGCAAATGTCATGTCAAATTGAAACCGGTCGAATATCTCGGTTCTGCCGAGCGCTAGCAGCCCGCGTTGCGCGGACAGAGCAGTGATTGCTAGAACCAACACAGCCATCAAACTCTTGAGACTACCGCCGCCAAGCCTGACCAACGCCCCATAGCCGCAAGTTCCAATCAGCGCCATGCCAAAACCGAATGCCAATCCTCCGATGATTGCAGCGGGCAGGCTCAGAAATGGTGTCAAATAGAAGCTTGCGCTGGTGTCTGCCAGTCCGGCCGCACTGGCCAGCTGAGTAAACAGTGCCGCAAATACAGCCGCCAAAACCCAGGTTCTTATCCCGTCCGAGTTACCCGCATACCAATGCTGCTCAAGCGCAGACAATGTACAAAAGAAATTTCGGCGCGCTATGTAACCCAGCACCAGTCCACCCAGAAATCCGAAGATTGGAAGCAGGATGGCTACGCTGTCCATTGACGCCTCGTACTTACCGCACCTGAGCCTTTGGCTCACGTGCTTGGGTACAGAACATATCGTACAACTGGCCGACAATCGCCGAAATGTCTTCGCTTGCGATCCGATAGTAGATCAATCGGCCTTCTCGCCGCGTAGTCACCAAGCGGTCGAAACGAAGACGTGCCAATTGCTGCGACACGGCAGCCTGCGGCATCGACATGATGGTTTCAAGCTCCGAAACTGATTTTTCACCTTCGGTCAGAAGGCATAATATCAACAACCTTGTTTCATGAGAAAGCGCTTTGAGCAGATCGCTGGCCGCGCGTGCCTGTTCGAACAATTGCCTGATTTCCTCAGCCGTGGAGTCAGCTTTTAATTTCGGAAGTGCCATCGTGACAGTCTCGTCGTTTCAATTTCCAGTTTTCAAAAGCGTTCAACCTGCGGTGTCTGCCTTTTGCGGCAGCTTCTTTATCATTTCTCCGACAAGAAACCAGAAAAAATCCTCACCGGCATAACCACGCAAACGACCAATTTCCAATCCGTCATTCACAAGTATGAATGTAGGCGTAAATTGATCAATTCTGATATTTTTCAAGTCTTCCGGCCAAGTATCATCGATATCGACCCGCCGCAAAGGCGCAATATCCGCTTCACTGGTCTTTGGATAAATCGGGCCTATCTCCTCATGCCAGCGCTCGCACCACTCACAACCTGTTTGCTCAAGCATCACCAATTCTGCGGCTAGCGACCTGTTTGGGTTTTCGACGATCACCATCAAGGAAGCAATTGCTGCAATCGAGGCAAAGCGCATAACCCTTGCAAGCAGCCGGCTATTGAAACAGTTCAACATTGCTGATCCCTGAATCTGATATATAGTGAATAGTGAATATTTACACCGATTGCACGCGCAAGTCCATCTTTCGCTGCAGGGCAAAACGGATCATTCCGGGAGGCGGTTGTCCGCATGTTGGATATCAGCATAGGCGCGGCATTTCTCGCAGGGCTGCTTTCTTTTGTTTCACCTTGTGTGCTGCCCATTGTACCACCTTATCTGGCATATCTGGCGGGTATGAGCTTCTCGCAATTGTCCGGTGAAACGATTGATCCCGGCGCTTCGAGAAGAATTGTCGTTTCGGCCACTCTGTTTGTGCTCGGATTCTCCACGGTGTTTGTTGCTTTGGGAGCAACGGCGTCGATTGTCGGCCAGTCCATTGCACAACACTTCGATACGCTATCGGTTATCGCTGGATTGATCATAATCGTGATGGGCTTGCATTTTCTGGGCGTCTTTCGCATCGGCTTACTCTATCGCGAGGCGCGTTTGAACATAACAAATCGCCCGGTAGGGCTTGTCGGCGCATATGTTATGGGACTGGCCTTTGCTTTTGGCTGGACACCGTGCGTCGGACCTGTCTTGGCAGCAATCCTGTTCGTCGCCGGAGCAGAGGAAACCGCACTGCGAGGCGCAGTTTTGCTTGCGGTTTATTCTCTGGGCATTGGCCTGCCTTTTCTGCTGGCAGCAGTTTTCGCAGGACGATTTCTCAGCTGGGCAAACCGCTTCCGCAAGCACATGGGAACGGTTGAAAAGGTGATGGGCGGACTTCTGGTCTTGACAGGGATTTTGTTCATCACCGGCTCAATGTCGCTGATTGCCCAATGGATGATCGATACTTTTCCAGCATTCCAAACTATCGGATAGGAGGACACGATGACTCGAATATTCGCCGCAATTCTAATACTTGTCGGATGCAGTTGGACCGCAAGCGCTGTCGAAATTGGCGATGACGGCCTTCACAAGCAGGAATGGTTCTCAATAACTTTCCGGGACATTGTTGAAGATGTTGAAACAGCCAGAGCTGAAGGCAAGCGTTTGGCGCTTATCTTCGAGCAGATTGGTTGCATCTATTGCAAGGAAGTTCACGAAAACGTCCTGACGGATCCCGAAGTTCGTGCTTTCATCGAAGCAAACTTCATGATTGTCCAATATAATCTCTACGGCGATGAGGAAGTGATCGATAGCGATGGCGAGGAACTGACGGAGAAAACCGCTGCACGCAAATGGGGTGTGCTGTTCACGCCAACCATATTGTTCCTGCCAGAAGAGATCGCGGACGGTGAGAATGCTCGGGCAGCAGCTGTAGCCGCCATGCCCGGCTCGTTTCGCAAAGGCACGTTTCTCGACTTCTTCACCTGGGTCCATGAAAAGGGATATGACAGCGACGAGGATTTCCAACGATTTCATGCGCGGCGGATAAGCGAACGTTCGGCGTCAGGTGAAGAAAACACCGATTAACTATCTGGCAAAACACGACATATTCAAAAATTGCTATTTAAGCATTGATTGCCTTTGAAATCGGACATAGCATGCTCTCCGGAGGGCGGTGCGGAATCACGCACCGGCATAAAACTGGGAGGAGTACGGGCCATGAAGAAGGCACGACTGTTTCTACCTGTCTGTGCGAGTATTGCATTCGCAATACCTGCGTTTGCGGGTGTAGTCGGACCGGATGACGTCAAAATGGAGGATGGTATGGTTGCAGCGTCGCTGACAGGCGCTGCCGGCGATGCTGCTGAGGGCAGAAAAGTATTTGCCAACCGGAAACAAGGCAACTGCCTCGCATGCCACCAAAATGCCGATCTTTCAGAACTTCCTTTTCATGGCGAAGTCGGGCCTCCGCTGGACGGCGTCGCGGGACGCTGGGAAGAAAGCGAGTTGCGTGCGATACTTGTTAACTCCAAGGCCGCTCTAAGTGAAGAAACGATAATGCCGTCGTTTTATCGTTTGGTGAATGGAGCAAGGACCGCAGAAAAGTTCCAGGGCAAGACAATTCTGTCTGCGCAGCAGGTGGAAGATGTGCTTGCGTATCTGAAAACGCTTACTGACGAATAACGCTCAAAAGGATGAGATCCATGAAGGTAACCAGACGCAGTGCTTTAGCGGTTGGCGCCGGTGGTGTCGTATTCGCAATGTTCGGCGGACCAACCACTAAAAGCTGGGCAACACCCGAGGATGCTGCTGCCATAATCAAGGAATTTTCCGGTGGTGCTGAGCCCGTAATGGGAGGCATCTCGTTAACGACACCCGAAATTGCCGAGAACGGTAACACTGTTCCGATCGGGGTTTCTGTCGACAGCGCCATGACAGAAGACGACAATGTTAAATCAGTGATCATTCTCGCTGAGGGTAATCCAAGAGCAGACGTGATCCGCTTCAATTTCTCACTCGCTAACGGTGTGGCCGCAGCCAAAACACGCATCCGCTTGGCCAAGACGCAAAATGTCGTTGCTGTCGCCAAAATGGGTGACGGTTCCGTAAGGATGGCCAGGAATCAGGTGAAGGTCACCATTGGCGGCTGCGGCGGCTGAACGACAAGAGGACGAATATCATGGCATCAAAACCACGCGTAAAGGTTCCGAAGAAGGCGTCACCGGGTGACGTCATTACCATCAAGACGCTAATTAGCCACAAAATGGAATCCGGTCAGCGCAAGGATAAAGAAGGCAATCCGATCCCCCGCATGATTATTAATCGGTTCGTCGCAACCCTCAATGGGAAAGAAGTGTTTTCAGCCGACATCGACCCTGGTGTGTCTGCCAATCCCTATCTTGAATTCAGCGTCAAGGTTGAGGAAAGCGGAACGTTCAATTTTCTCTGGGTCGATGATGAGGGCTCAGAATACTCAACCGAGGCATCGATAACGGTCGGATAACGATACGACAAACCCCAGATCGGTTTGTGGGAGGGTAAAAATGAGGGAATTCAATATCAAGGCCGCAACTATCTCAGCTACATTCGCGCTGGCGATTGGTGTAGGCGGATACGCACTGGCCGGTCCTGACGAAAACAAGCTATTCATTGATGGCGAAGAAATTGTAACTGATATTGCTGCTCCAGATGATTCTCCTTTTGATCATCTATACTCGGGTTGGCGTTTCAGGAGTCCTGAGACACAAGCCCTTCAAATGGATGATTTCGAGAATCCAGCCATGCTTGCGGTTGAAAACGCCGCATCCATATTCGAAACCGTCGACGGCACAGAAGGAAAGGCGTGTGCCAATTGTCATGACGATGTCTCCGACTTTAAGGGATTGCGAGTAGGCCTGCCGCGCTGGGATGAGGCAAAAGGCAAGCCAGAGACTATGGAAAACATCATCAACGAGTGCCGCACAGAGCGGATGGGTGCGGATGCCTGGAAATGGGAAGCTCCCCAGATGTTGGGCATGACCGCATTGATCGGCTTACAATCGCGTGGCATGGCGATTGATGTTGAGACCGATGGCCCAATGCAATCTTGGTGGGAGAAGGGCAAGGAACTCTATTATACCCGCGTCGGCCAATTGGATATGGCATGCGCAAATTGTCATGAGGCCAACTTCGGCATGATGATACGCGCTGATCATTTGAGTCAGGGGCACATCAATGGATTTCCGGTCTATCGTTTGAAATGGGCGGGGCTTGGATCTATCCACCGCCGATTCTCCGGTTGCATGAAAAATATTCGTGCAACGCCTTACAAGCGCGGCTCGGACGAGTTCATCGCGCTTGAACTTTACTTGGCATCTCGCGGCGAAGGTCTCTCTGTTGAAACACCTTCGGTGAGGAATTAATCCTGATTACGGTGGAGAATTCCAGTCTCCACCGTTTATCGATCATTTGAACAAACCGTCCAGCCGTTTTCAGGTTGGTTGACAGTTCGGCTTTGCCTTGAGCGTGGAGAAGGTCTTACATGATCACGCGCCGTGACTTACTGCAATTCAGCGCAATCGCCGGGCTTTCCCTCGGAGGGGCAGCCGGTTTTGGTGGTAGTCTAACCCGGGCACTGGCCCAGCAACGACTGACGCAGGACGATCTGCTCAGTTTCGACAGCAAGGGCCAGGTGACGCTGGTGCATTTCACCGATGTGCATGCGCAATTGGCGCCGGTTTATTTCCGCCCGCCCGGCACAAATATCGGTGTCGGTGAAGCCGAGGGCGTACCGCCGCATTTGGTTGGCGAGGCATTTCTGGAGCATTTTGGCATCACGCCGGGATCGGCCGCAGCACACGCGTTCACCATGGTCGATTATGTCAACCTTGCCAAAGTCTATGGCAGGATGGGCGGTCTCGACCGTGTGGCTACGGTTGTCAAAGCAATCCGTGCCGAGCGTGGCGACGACAAGGTGCTGTTTTTAGACGGCGGCGATACCTGGCAAGGCTCTTATACTTCGCTGAAATATGACGGCCAGGACGTTGTCGATTGCATGAAGCTGCTAAAGCCGGACGCAATGGTGGGCCATTGGGAGTTCACCTTCGGCGAAGATCGCGTACTCGAAATTATTGAGGATATGGGCTACCCATTTCTCGCCTCCAACATCGTCGACAACGAATGGGAAGAGCCGGTATTTGAGAGCACCGCATTCTTCGAAAGAGGCGGTGTGAAGGTCGCGGTGATCGGCCAGGCAATGCCCTATACGCCGATAGCAAACCCGGGCTGGATGATCCCCAACTGGTCCTTCGGCATTCGGCCCGACGTTCTGCAGTCAAATGTCGATGCGGCTCGCGGTGAAGGTGCAGAAGTGGTTGTTCTGCTGTCCCACAACGGTTTTGATGTCGATAGGAAGATTGCCTCTGTCGTTAACGGCATCGACGTGATTCTGACCGGACATACACATGATGCAACACCAGCAGCCGTTCAGATCGGTGACACGCTTCTGCTGGCGTCCGGTTCCCATGGCAAGTTCGTCGGCAGGGTCGATCTGGAGATAAGTGGCGGAAAAGTCACCGGTTTCAGTTCGAAACTTATTCCGGTCTTCTCCGATGTCATCGCATCTGATGCCGAGATGGCAACAAAAATTGCAGAATTTAGGGATCCTCATAAAGAGGAGATCAACAGGGTGATCGGTAAGACCGAAAATCTGCTTTACCGGCGCGGCAATTTTAATGGAACGTGGGATGACCTCATTTGTCACGGTATCATGGCCGAACGTGACACCGAAATCGCGCTGTCGCCGGGCTTCCGATGGGGCACGACATTGCTGCCCGGTCAAGACATCACCATCGATGACCTCTACACCCAAACATCAATGAACTACCCCAACGTCTACAGGTTGGAATTCACCGGCGCGCAGATTAAAGCAATCCTGGAGGACGTTTGCGACAACCTGTTCAACAAGGATCCGTTCTTGCAGCAGGGTGGCGACATGGTTCGTGTCGGTGGGATGAGTTACACCTGCGCACCGAAAGAAGAAATCGGCAACCGCATCTCGGATATGCGGCTTGTCGGCAGCGGCGATCCAATCGAAGCGGACCGCTCCTATGTTGTTGGTGGTTGGGCGTCCGTGAACGAAAACACCGAAGGACCGGCGATTTACGACCTGATGGAAACACATATATCGAAGCTTGGCACGGTAAAGGTGCCGGAGAGCCAGGCAGTCAAAATCTCCGGGCTCTGATCAATTGGCCCAATGAAGGTTCTCAGGCGGCCCGGCGGATGACAAAGCGGAAAATCTTGTCTTCCTCGGTAGATTCGACCAATTCATTGCCGGTTGTCCGGCAAAAGGCTTCGAAGTCTTTCACAGCACCCGGATCAGTCGCCAGGATCTCAAGGGTGGCGCCGGTCGCCATGTCATTCAATGCCTTCTTGGCTTTGAGAATGGGCAACGGACAGTTGAGACCTTTCGTGTCCAAAACCTGGTCGGCCATGGTCAATTCTCCTTTGAAATGCTCTAGTGCCAAATTCCGGCAAAGCTAGATAAACAGGTTGATCTGCGCGCCACTGGCATCTTCGATATAGGTTGCAGCACCACCAAGTTCGGGTCCGTCGATCAAGTCATCCATCTCATATTCGAACAGGTCCATCGTCATTTGGCAGGCAATCATCTTGACTTCGGATTCGACGGCCATGTCACGCAGTTCTTCGATCGATGCAACACCCTTCTTCTTGATCAGGTTCTTCATCATTGCGCTTGCGGCGGCGTCAGCGCCCGGAATTGCACTGACGATATTTGGCATACCCATATGCATACCCATCATTGGCATCTGCATGGCCGGATTGCCTAACGTGGTCACTTGAAGATCCAGCTTCTTTTTCAATAGAGTCAAACCGTAGAAGGTGAAGAACATCGAGACGTTCAACCCCATTGCCGCGGCAGTTGTGGCCAAGATGAAGGGTGGATAAGCCCAATCTAGCGACCCCTTGGTCACGATCAAGCTCATTGCTTTCGCATTAGTTCCTGCTTCTGCGTTCATTTCACTTCTCCCGCCGGTTGCCCGGCCCTGTTATGCGGCAGACCGTCCAATCGGCGGTCCGGCCGCGCTCTATGAACTGTCCTCACAGCCAACAAACTCGTCGGCTGCCATTTTGGCCTCATAAGGTCCAGCAACTTCGGAACCCAGAGTCAGATTTGTGGCGGCCGAATTCCAATCGACCGGTAAAACCTTGACCATCCAGCCTGCGCCATACGGCTCTTCGTTTGCCAGTTTTGGATTGCCAATCAGATCCTCATTGACTTCAGCTACCTCCGCTTCGAAGGCAATCTTCGCCGGTCCGACCCATTTACCGGATTCGACGGTGGCGCAAGATTTGCCTTCCTTAACAGAGCGGCCGACCTTCTTTGGAGTGAAAGCCACCAACGAGCCGGCCATGGCGGCGGCAACTGCGGTCATGCCAAGAGTAACCGTTCCGTCACCGCCTTCGCGGTACCAGATGTTGTTGTCGACATCGTAAAGCAAATCATCGGGAAGCTCGCAGCCACGTACTGTCGGCATGATCAATCACTCCTGTTCTTCGTTGGTCGGCCTGTCGCCAACCATGGTAGTCCGTAGCTGCCGCGACGAGCAGCAAAACTCGCCAAGGCCTGACGTTTCCAGCTTGCCGTCAATGAACAAAACAAGATGGCGGGCAACCATCGCGCCAAGCCGCAGGTGCCGGACTATTTCGACTTTTTCCGATCCGAGCCGCGCGCAATTGGTTCGATAGACCAGCTCTCTGCAGGTCTCTCGACAAGCATTGAATGAGGGGTCGCCCCGTGCACCTTGACGATGCAAGCCAAGTAAACGGAAGCCTTCAACCGGCCGTTCCTCAATATTTCTGTCTTGGCTCTTCAGCCACGATTCGAGCGCCCTTTCGCCGATCTGCAATAATTCGGCTGCAACAACTTCCCTGCCAGATACAAGATCAACCTCATCCAGACTGGCAATCTCGTCCAACCGTCCGATTACCGTAGAGCGTATCGCCACGGAATCGGCACCTGCCTTGAGAGGCGCACCCATCAACCAATCCTCTTCTCAAACAAGAGATCCCGCGAATCTGACAGGTTCTCGTGGATGCCGACTTTCCGCTGTGACAAGCCGAGCGCCAAACCAAGAAGTTGTGTGAAATAGAGGATGTTCACTTTGGTTTTGCGGCCGAATTCCGTTTCGGCCCTTTTCTGGTGCATTTCCAATCCGCTGTGGCAGGTGGGGCATTCGGTGGCGATCACATCGGCGCCGCACGCTTCCGCCGTTTCGAGCAGGTTAAGAACCAGCCTGGTCGATGTATCCGAATCTGACAGTGTGTGGGCGCCACCGCAGCAGGCTGTTTTCAGAGGATAGTCAACATTCTCAGCCCCCGCAGCCGCCAGCAAATCATCCATGAAATGCGGATTCGAAGTCGATTCCGATCCTGGCCCGGCGTCCTTTTCGGGAAAGATGTGGCGCGGGCGCGTATACATGCAGCCGTAATAATTGGCGATTTTCAGACCCTGCAGCGAATTTTTAACCCGCTCCTTCAGCCCCTCCTCGCCGATGGAATGCTTGATCCAATCGAGTGCATGGATTGTCTCGACCTCACCGGATTGATACTTTGTGTGCCCCGCTTTGGTCGCCAGCCGGTCATTGACTTCGACGGATTCGACGTCGTGCTCCAGGTCATACTCGGCCTTTTTCAGATTGTGATAGCAACCATTGCAGGGGGCCATCACTGTATCGAACCCCATATCCTTGGCGATCGAAAGATTGCGGGCTGACAGATAGGTCTGCAGCTTCGGGTCGATGTTCTTGACCTCCATCGCCCCGCAGCAGTTCCAGTTCTTCAACTCCACCAGGTCGAGGCCAAGCTTCTTGCCAACTGCTTTGGTAGAGCGGTTGTAGGCATGGCCAGTGCCCTCCAGCGCACAGCCGGGATAATATGCAACGCGTTGATATTTGCCACTCATGACTCTGCTTCCAATCCCAGTGCTTTGCGGTTTTCGGTCTCGCGTTCCGCGATATATTCTTCCATTGCCGCCCGCGATTTGCTCCAGTCGGAAGTACGCGGATGGAAAATTGTTGCCAGCCCCATCTTCATCAACAGGCGGACCGGTAGACGGAAGACAAGGCCCCGAACCAGCGCAACCAGCCAATCCTGAAACAGCGGCTGGCCGGTCTTGCTAAAAAATCTGCGCAAAACCTTGCCATCCTCGATCTTGCCGGTGGCGACGATTTGTTCAGTAAATTCCTCATCGAACACCATTGAAGGCTTCTTTTCGGTATGACCCTTCAGTTCCAGCCAGTGAGCTGTCGCTTTCATAACCCCTTCGGGATTCACATCGCGCGGACACGCGTAGGTGCACTTGTTGCACGAGACACACTGCCAGATGATATCCTTGTCGCGCAGCAGTTCCTCTTCCATGCCCGTGCGGATCAGATAGATCCAGAACCGCGGATTGAAATCGGGATTGATCGCATTGATGGTGCATGAATTCGTGCAGGAACCGCATTGCCAGCAGCGGTGAATGAATTCTCCGCCCGGCAAGGCCGCGATCTCTTCTTCCATCGCCTCATTGTAGTCGGTCAATGAACGGTTCTCGATGAACGTGCTCCAGTGGCCGGACACGTCGACCCCGTCGAGAACCAACTCCTCATTGGTGATCAGGTCTTCAGAGCGAATCAGCGATTTTTCGTGAATGGGCATAGCAGCAACATCATCAATTCAGTTGGGGCATTGTGCCCATTTCGTGGGCTTTTCCGTCAATCAGTTTCAACCTCGTGCGCCCGGTTTCAGTGTCCACAGCATCAAGCCCGAGCATCCGCCGCGTGTGCAGCATTCCATCGGTGCGATCTCCACAGAAATCCGGCCGCAGATACTGCCCTCCCCGGTCGTTGATATAGCCCGCATAGACATGGGCGCAGAGCAGATCGACATAAAACGGCAGTTCGCGAAAAACGCCATTGCCGGTCAGAAAGGTTTCCAGTTCTTCCCGCAGCATTGCGTGTGTTGCAAAACCGTCACCAACATCAATTTTGGCACTGTCGACATCATCGGCATACCAGATTTCGCGCAAGACGCCGGTGCCTACTTTCTGGTCCCAGATCCAGCGCGTCATCAGCGGATAGTGTTCGGGAGCCACGAAATGCAGAATTTCAACCGCCAGATCGCGGGTCCAGCGAAAGTCGCGTCCCTCCGGGAACGTTTCCACGAAGGCTGCGATTCGCTCATCGCAGTCGCTCGTATCCGACCAGCCGTTAAGTAACGTTTCGATGTGACGGCGCAGGTTCTCGAACCTGTTTTCAGCCAGCCAGCCACCAATGCGCCTGCGAACCGGCGCAACAAAGCAGGCGATGTCGCAGAATTCGGTCTCGGTCATCTCGGCAATGCGGCCCTTGCCCAACACTTCTTGAAACAAGGATGCCTTCAGTGCCAGAGCGCTGACATAACGCTCTATGCCGCCGGTGGGATCGGCGGATTCGACCAGGTTCTCAAAAGCACGCCGCAGCCGCGGTCCCGAAAGATCGAGCACCGGCCCTTTAAGCGAGGATTCGTTGACCTTGCCGAGCCCGAAGCCGAACATTACTCAGCCGCCTCCAATGTCCCCTGCTGCGCCATCATCAACGCTGACATTGCTGCTGCCTGCCCCTGTGCAATGGAATCGTCGATCGTTTCAGGACCGGTCGCCGCACCGGCAACGAACACGCCGGGACGCGATGTTTCCGCCATGGCCGAATAGGACAACCCGCGCCCGATGTAGCCGTGCTCGTGCAGTTTGACATCGAAAATCGCAGAAAGGGTCATGTTGTCGACATTAGGGTCCATGCCAATCGCGTGCACGACCATATCAAACGGAATGGTGATCGGACGTTTGACCAGAGTGTCCTCCCCTTTGACGATCAGACGTTTCCCGTCGGAAGTCACTTCGGCAATACGCGCCTTGATATACTTGACCTTGAACTTTTCCTGGCTGTCCCAGTAGTATTGGTCCTCGTAGAGCCCAAATGTGCGGATATCCATGTAGTAGATGTAAACGTTGCACTTAGGCAGCGCCTCGCGGATCTCCATCGCTATGTTGGCCGAAACCGTGCAGCAGATTTTTGAGCACCATGTGCGGCCGATCTGCCTGTCACGCGATCCGACGCAAAGCAGGATCGCTACCCGTTCGGGTTCACGGCCATCTGACGGGCACTTTATCCCGGTGCCTGACGATAGCATCTGTTCAACCTGCGTCGTAGTGACCACGTCCGGATAGGTGCCAAAACCCCATTCGGGCTTGTTGACCGAGTCGAAATGGGTAAATCCGGTCGCAAGGATCGCTGATGACGCCTTGATATTCTTGCCGTCGGACAGTGTAGCCGTGAATGCGCCGGGCTTGCCGGAAAATTCCTTGACGGTAACTCCCGTATGAACGTCGATTAGATTTTGTTGCTCGACTTGCTTGACCATACCGCCGATGGCATCGCTGGCCCATTCGCCTGACGGGACAAGTTTGGCGTAGCCAGACAGGATCGGCGCTCCGCCAAGGCGGTCTTCCTTTTCGACCAGGACAACGCTTTGGCCAGCTCCCGCCAGCGAGCGGGCTGCAGACAATCCGGCCGGACCTCCCCCGACGACAAGAACCGGTGAACTCATTTGCTCGCTCCAGCTTGGGCCAAAGCAGCCGGCCCCTCGTATCCCGGGCCCGACGTAATGGCTCGCTTGGGATCATAAAGCGTCTCAACCCGCCCGGCCTTGACTTCTTCGAGATAGGTTTCGAACTCCGCCTTGGCTTTCTCCCAGTCGATTCCGAGCTTTTCCAAAAGCACCTCGAACGGAGAAGCATGCCAGTGAAGCTGAGCCAGTTTGTAAGGATGGGCGCCCATGGCAAGCGCTGCGAACTGGCAATCCGCCATGATCGGCAACGCGTAGACCTTGTCGACCGCCTTGCCGATCCACTGATTTTTGTCGAGGGTGGTAATGCAGCCCGTATCGTGGCCGATCATTACATCGGCCTGCGCTTCCTCCACAGCCACCTTGATTTTGCGGTCGATGGCAAAGGAACGTGTGAACTCACGTTCCCCGATGATATGGCGGAAACCGAAACCGCAGCAATCATACCATGTCGAATAGTCGACCACTTCCGCGCCAAGCGTTTGTAGCAGACCGGTCGATACCGCAACCCTGTTTCCATCGAGCACGGTCTCATCGTAAATCACATCTTCCGGCACCATCTTGTAGACATGGCAGGCCGGGTGAACGGTCGCACGGACATTGCCGACATCCAGGGTCTGGCGATCGCGGATCTGATCGCGCATGACATGCAGCCACTCGGAATAATGGACGATCTCTTCCGGTATCAGCAGCTTGCCGTCAACGAGGCGGCCAAGCTTGGCGAGGATCTTTTTCACCTGTTCGCGAAGTTCGGCTGAATGCATCAGAAAGATGCGCATTTCCTTGTAGTTGCCGAATGATGTGCCGCAATGAACGAGCGGATAGTAGGTGCCAGCATCCAGGCCATGCGCCTTGGACGACACATAAGCCTGATGGAAATTGCGCAGGAAAACAGCCGCCAGACTGACGACATTGCCGATACCTGATCCGTGATAATTCCACGCGGTGCAAGATGTCTGGTCCGTCTCGTCAATATACGCGGTACCAAGCTGGTTCATTATCCACATGACCGAAGAAGGATATCCCGGGATGTTTCCGCACTGGCCACAGGATTTGTGATGCCACAGATTTGTGGTTGGAATCTTCTTCTCCCAGCCGTAGAGCGTGCGCGCGACAACCGGCTTGTGCCGCTCGTCGACGCGGTGAACGAGAATTTCGCCGTCTTTTTCCAGTTCCCACATTGCATCGCGAATATCTTCAACGCGATCCTTGCTGGTCAGCATCGATCGTTTGTCGATCTTGGCCTCGACCCAGTCGGTCGCGCGGCGCGCTTCAGCCGGTGTCAGGTTCGATTGCCGCCATTCATCGCCAAATCCGGTAAAAGCGCCTTTAGCGCCATCTGCACCGGCTCCAGGTCCATTTCGCGAACTAGCCATATTTTTCTCCCAGGGCGCAGACGATGTCAGTCATCCTATTCTTCCTGCTCTTCGAGCCATTCTTCATATTCTTCGCGTTTCTCTTCCATCACGTCGGTGACTACGTCGAAAAGGTTTTCGTCGACGGTCTCCAACTGGTCGAGCACCCCTGTTTCTTCCCAGATCGTGTAGAGTTCGACCGATGTCTTCAGATTGACAACCCAGGCGGTGTCCATCGTGTGCATAGTCGGTACGGGGATGGCCTTGCGCAGTATGTTTAGCGGAGCATCGACCTTACTCACATTCGGACCCCAATCAGGGAACGCGTCGCGGGTAATCATGTTCGGCGCCAATTGGTTGCCGGTCGAGATCACTTTCAGGAGGACCCGGGAAAACGGCCGCAGCACTTCCTTAGCCGATTCCATGCCGTGCTTGATCGCCACCTCACGCATGATCATCACCAGGCCACCAGGTGAATTCTCAAATGGACAGCGCGCCGCGCAAGTGTAGCACTGGGCACAGGCCCAGATCTTTTCCTGCATGGCGTCATAAATGCCTTCGAGATTTTCAGTCCAGAGCAACTGAACAATTTCGCGCGGAGAATAATCGTAATATTGAGCCGATGGACACGTCGCCGTGCAGATGCCGCAGTTCAGACAGCCGTTCAATTCGTGGTCGTAAAGGATGTGCGAACTAATATCCTCGAATATCTCTTCGAGTTGCTCGCGGGCAACCGGTGGCTCTGCAGAGAGCGGGTCACCAATGTTAGCCGTTTGTCCGGCCATTTTGTCCTCCCAGTCGCCCGGCTAGTAGGTCAACACCTTTGTTTCTTCCTCTTCCATGACCGCTTCGATCACTTTCGCACCACCAACAATACCCTCACATTCGGGAATCAAATCTTCCTCGGTCATGTCGAACAGATCGAGATTGGGTGAGCAGCAATAGAATTTTACACCGGCGTCATGGGCATCCTTGATGAAGTCATAAACGGTCTTCGGTGAGCCTTCCTTGACGACCAGCTTTTCAGCCACACCTTGTTTCATCAACTGACCGGAAGTCGCCGTGCAGACGACCTCCACCTCGTAATCCATTGCCGCAGCCACGGTTGCCTGGAAGAAAGGCGCGCCCAATTCCTCGCCGTTGCGAGGATCGGTGTTCACCATGATAATGACGAGTTTTTCCGCCATGTTGCACGTCTCCTCCCGTGAATTCGGTTTCCGATTCTTAAATGGCCAAACCTGTTACAAATCGATACATTCAAATATCTCTATTCTTTGGTTGAATCCAGTGCAAATCGCCAAAATTCGCCAAATTAGTCTCGCCCGGTGCGTGGGTCTTTGTCCATCCAGCCGCATCTTCGCACCAGTCCTATCATCATCGTGCTTAGTGCACTGGCGATATCCGCCTGTCTCATTCGCAATTCTTCCAGCCTGTCAGCGGTACCGTCGGGCGCTTCCTCGAACTCCATGATCAGATCTTCGACCATCGCAGACTTTATCCCGGGATGGCAAACAAAGCCGAATGAATTACCGGAGACCGAAAACACCAGCGGATTCTGATTCGCATCAAGCGCCAGGACCTCCGCTCCATCCGGTAATACGGGCTTGTCGCGCAGATAGGTCGCGAATGAAAAAGTCTTCGGCATGATGTTGTCAACGAGCCCGTCACTGCTTTCCGCCGTGCCAATCTCAAAGCGCAAAGGTGCTTCATCGGCGCCACCACCCGCCGCAACGGCCAGCAGTATGGCACCAATACCAAAACCAAGTACCGGCTTGCCTGCTTCGAGAAATCGTCCGGTTATCCGCAATTCAGGCGCCATGCTGGTAACAAGTGGTCCACTGACCACGCCAAACGGCCCTCCACCCAACAAGATGAGGCCGGCATATTCTTCCTCATCGACAGGTAGGGTTCCGCCCTTGGTGAACGGCCGGAAATAGCTGAAGCGAATCGAACGGCTCTCCAGATGATCCTCGAAAAGCCCCAGATACTCAGCTTCCGTATGCTGGATAACGCAAATTGACTTCAAAACCAGACCTCTTTGACCTAATGCGCGGTATGGGACCGGCCATCAGCTTCGTTTCATCGGCATCATTGGGGTTGATGCAGATAATGTTGACATATAGCTTTTTTTGAATGTAACTTTTGTCTAACGAAAAAGCCACTATCCAGTACCCGGATTCGGCGCGAGGTATTGCAATCAGAGGGAATGCCGGCTGTGAGCTTTGAGAGTTTCGCTCAGGCGAATTCCTTTTTGATCTGGTCCATATTTGCGACAACGATTGTGCTGGGCGCAGTAATCGCCAAGACCAATTTTTGCACGATGGGCGCGATCTCGGATGTCGTCAATATGGGCGATTGGGGCCGGATGCGCGCTTGGCTGCTTGCGATCACATTGGCGGTGATGGGAATTGCCATTCTGGAACCGATATCGCTCGCCGAGCCTGGCAGCGCCTTCCCGCCCTACCGGGCCGGCCAGTTGGCATGGATTGAAAATATCCTCGGTGGTTTTGCTTTTGGCATCGGCATGTCGCTTGCAGGCGGTTGTGCCAACAAATGCTTGACGCGCATTGGCGGCGGCAACATGAAATCGGTAGTCGTTTTCCTGATCATCGCGCCGATCGCCTATTTCATGGTGCGACCATTTCCAGGCAGCGACCAGACATTATACAGCCTGATTTTCTATCCTTGGACCCAGCCGCTTAGCATCAATCTTGGCGCATCTCAGGATTTGGGGACGCTCATTGCCGGCACGGATGGCGCACAGACGGCAAGAATCGTGCTTGCGGCGATTTTGGCAATGGCGCTGCTTTGGTTCGTATTAAAATCGAGCGAATTCCGCACCAGTTCAGCCAATCTGTCGAGCGGCTTGATAGTTGGTGCCGGTGTAATGCTGGTCTGGGTGCTAACCAGCAATGTCACAATCAGTGTCGACGGAGATATCCAGACGCCGCAACAATATGCGATCGACTGGGATTTCTATGCCGATACCGACGCAGGGAAACCGGCCGATACCGCATCGCTTGCTCCGCAGTCGCTCACTTTCATCAATCCGATGGGCCAGACCCTGGGTGTCGCAATCAGCGGATTCGACCTCAGCTACATCACCTATTCGGTAATGGCCCTGCTCGGCATTGTCGCGGGCGCCCTTGCTTGGTCAGTCGCCAGTCGAAATTTCCGCATTGAATGGTTCACCGACCGCAGTGATTTCACCCGACATGTGGTTGGAGCAGTCCTGATGGGTTTCGGCGGCGTGCTGGGAATGGGCTGCACGATTGGTCAGGGAATTACCGGCGTATCTACACTGGCGCTCGGTTCGTTTCTGACGATTTCAGCGATCATTTTCGGTTGTACTTTGTCGCTCAAGGTCCAACTTTACCGCATCTATTATGAAGATGAGGCCTCCTTTTCGGCTTCGATCGTAAGCGCGCTGGTCGATCTGAGACTACTGCCACAGCGGATGCGTGTCCTCGACGCGATTTCGTAATTTCAAAAAGTTGTCGCGGTGAACCGGAAGCTAAAAGCGAAGTTGACTGCAGGTGGTTTGTTGTCTTGCATATGGAGATGGCGTTCAATCAGGGAGCCAGGTCGATGAATGCGTTTTCGATGCCGAAAATTACTGCCTGCGTATGGCTGCTCTTGACGAGTGCAGGGTTAGCGCAGGAGGAATCCCAGACCTCAGCGGCAGACACTGTGACCGGTCGCCCGATGGAAGCCCCGATTAACACGAGCCCAATCGAGGAGAAATTCTGGTGGTCCGATGACTGGTTCGATCGCGGTGTATTGGAAATTCCCGAAAACCATGCGGTTGTCGAACGGGCGGTCAACTACACAAATGAGGAAGACGGCACCGATGTGCCCGCCATTCTATACAGACCGGAAACCAAAGGACGGTTCCCCGGAGTCCTCTTTCAACATGGGCGCCGCGGCTTGGATCAATTCGTTCAGCGACTTGCAAGACGGATCGCCGCAAGAGGTTTTGTGGTTCTTGCGCCCAATGTGTTCGAGGCAAGATTCATTGAAGCCTTTCCGCTGACGCATGACCCGATGACGGAATCCGATGTCGATTCCGGAGTCGACTTCTTGCTTTCACAACCGGATTTGTCATCGTCAAAAATCTGCCTCGTCTCACATACCAGGGGCGGGTTTTATACGCTGCGGGTTGCAGTCGACCGCCAACGGCAAATGAACGAAGTCGCTTGTTACGTGTCCTATTATCCCCATTGGCAGGACCCCAACGCAGCCGAACCACTGCAGGTGTATCGCTATCACAGCAATGTGGACGGCTTGAATATTCCGACGCTGATCTTCATCGGCGAGTATGAACAGTATCAGAGGCGGCGTTCCATCGAGACGGCGGTGTCGTTTATGAAAAATTCCGGCAAGGATGTGCGTTTGATCGTATATCCCGGCGTCGGTCGCGGTTTTGACTTCCGTTCGCCATCCGTGCGCACATTTGCCGATGATCTTGCGACAAAGGATTCCAATTTGCGCACTGCGGCTTTTCTCAAGCAACACCTGCAGTAGCGCGCCAGCACAACCTACTTAGCTGCATATTAGCCGGCCTTGTTTGCGATCCCAGAATGCTTGCGGGCATCATACCTCATTTGGGGTACCGCCTCTCTGATCGCTGCGATGAAGTCTGCCGGTGCCGCTGTCAGCAAGCCCACTTCTGCTTCGTTGAAAAAACTCAGGACACGGTATTCGATCTCATCCAGTTCAAGTCCGCGCAGGGCAGACTCAAGGTCCAGCACCGTGCGCGGTGGAGTGACGAAAAAATCGCCCACTATGATGATTTCGCGAACACGGTTTTGAGTTGGACCCTCAAGGCGGATATGGACACTGATTGTCCCACCGGGTCCGGTATGGCTGCCTGAAAGCACTTCAGATTGCGATGACGGATTGTCGATTGAGTAGACGAACTCGTCGAGGCCAATTTCCGATTCGAATATCTCGCACGCCAAATTTTCCTCGGCTTCGGTAATGGCGCCGGTTTCGGGAATGATGCCGAGCCGTTCCGAAAATCCTTCCAGTAGCGCCTGTTGCACTTCGGTAATCGGTGGTGGCAGGTCGTCGAACAGCTCCATCAAGGTGATGACACGCTGGGCGCCTGATGTTTGGCCGCGCTTGGCCAGTTTCGCCGCCGGGATATTGAGCAGCGAGGCCATCTTTTCGGCGTCCATGTCAAACAGTGTTGTACCTTGGTAAAAAATCGTCGATCCGTCAAAAAAGCCGCCCGTACCGGAAATCTTGCGCCCCTCGACCTCAAGGTCATTGCGCGGTCGATAGCGAGCCTCAATACCCAGTTTGGAAAGTCCGAAAGCAGCCGCCTGGCAGATTTCGCGCGTCAATTCGCCAAGATCGGCAATGGCTAGCGTCTTGCGGTGAAAGACAAGCTCCCATCCAAACTGCCCATCGTCAAGATAAAGCGCACCACCGCCGGTGATGCGCCGGCCGATGTCGACTCCCGCCTTCAGACAGGCTTCAAGGTTGAGTTCCTGCGAAATGGCCTGGTGACGTCCGACGAGAACGCTGGGGGGAAACTGCAAAAAACGGATTGTATCCGGTATCTGTCCAGCTTTGTGGCAATCGATTAGCGCCTGATCAAAGGCCATCTGTTCTCGGCAGTGCCTAATGCCCGTATCGATAACCCTGAAACGTCGGCCCATCTGCTGTCTTATTCCTCGGTTTCGTCGAGCATCTCGAATTCCTCGCCCGGAGTGTAGCCTTCGCCCGGTCTGTCCATGCGCATTTGATGGCGTACCTTGCGGATATCAACGTCTTCAAGCGGGAAAGGGTAGCTCGCAATATCTGAGGGTGGAGAATCGCCATATGGTCGGTCACAGGCGGAGATGTCTTCGGCAAACTTGCCCGGACATCCTGAGGTCCTGAACGCAATACCGGAATCGATTACAGCATCGAGCTCCGGTTTCGGCATCCCGAAATCCGACACCCGGCCAGCCTCGTCAAAGGTCATTTGGTCGACACGAACACCGCAGTAATCGATAAGATATCGGCCAAGTTGCACACGCCGCCACTGATCGCGCGGCGTCGCCGGTAGATGGTCCATAAGGGATCCTTTTTCCGGGAAGAAACAAAACATGTGTGAGTGCCCACCCAGATCGACTAGTTTCTGAACCAGTGACAGAACGTCATGTTCGGTCTCACCCATGCCGACAATGATGTGAGCGCCAAATTTCTGCGGCCCGAAAATGTCTCGGGCATCCAAGAGGATTTCCCAGTATTTTTTCCAGTTGTGCGGGGACTGCACGCCCTTGCCGCGCGTGCGGTCGAAAATCTCCGGCGTTGCAGCGTCGAGTGCGACAGTGAAGATGTCAGAACCCATTTGGTGCAGACATTTGACGTCGTCGCGCGTCATTGTTGTCGGGTTGGAAAGGATCGAGATCGGAATAGTCGATGGATCGATCCGGTCGGTCCACTTTTTGAGGACGGTGACAGTATCGGCATCCGAATTCGGATGAGTGATCATGGATATGCACATGCGATGGAAGGGCGACTTCTCACCATCGCGGGCAACGATATCGACAACTTCGTCCATGGGCACTGCAGGCCAATCGACGCGAATGAAATTACGATCGGCATAGTCGCGTTCCGCTTCGCGGTGGCGTGCGAGGCCGCAATATGCGCAATTGGCCCGGCAACCTTCAGGATAGGTGAGCAAGAGATTGAGGCATCGCGTGCATGAACAGCGGTGCATACGGCCTGGGACCAGACCGAGCGTGATCGCCGCCGCAGTCGACATCTGCACATAGTCAGGCGAACGCATGTTAGGAGTCAGAATGTTGTAATTGGGAAAATAGGCGCCTTCCGGCGTGACATTGCCCCGCTTGACCCGGTTTCCGTTGCGCAAATCTGCCGGTGTTGCCTGCGGCGGGCGCGGCGTCATGAGGTCGGAGGGATTGAAATCCAACCCCCCTGCTCCCTTGGCCCCCGGCATGGTCCCTTCGGGTTTCAGACAAGTCATGCGGATATCCTCACTCCCTTACCGGCGATACTTGCCGCAGTATCTTCACCATCAGTCCAGTACTGCGGATAGGCAATCCAACTCTCTCGTAGTTGTTGCGCGCTCGGCTCCATACCATCGCGATAAGCCGCGAGTATTCGTTGCCGACGCCTTTTTGCCAAAGACAGCGAGCGGGAAAACATCGCTTCCATATCATCAGCATATTCCGACGCGGCATCGACATTACCGGCAATGATCTCCACCGCGGCTTCACCGGCAAGCTTGCCGGAAATCACCGCCGAATTTATACCTGCGCCGGTTACCGGATTGGTTAGTCCTGCAGCATCACCGCACAGAAGCACGTTTGCGCGACCAACCTTGCCAATTGGACCGACCATACCACCGACCGGTATAGAGCCACCGGTGTGGGCGTGAATATTTTTCCCTACACGCCCTTCATCTACAAGGTGCGCGTGAAGTTGAGAAAGTAAAGGCTTCAGCAAATGCCGTTGGCTTGTCGCAACACCAAGACCAATGTTGCATTGATTTCCTTTCGGGAACAGCCAGCCGTAGCCGCCAATTATGTCGGGGCTAAGAAAAATGTCCGTACCGCCGTGTGGAACAAGGAGGTCAACCGATATCTGGCGCGTCTCGACCAGTTTATCGTTGGAGCAGCCGATCGCCTTGCCCACTACCGAACGCGGCCCATCGGCGCCTATGATGACTTTGGTGCGAACAATCGTACCATCGCCAAGGCGAACTGTACCGGAAGCATCCACCGCGCGGACTGGTGTGCGGAAACGGCACGTCGTACCAGCGGCGATCGCCAAATTGACAAGCTCAGCATCGAGGTGCTGACGGCTGATCATGGTGCCGTGAAAATCGGGTGTAACGTCGGCGTTTTCGCCACAAACATAGGTCAGCATCCGGTCAATATTCTGGACTCTCGCATCGCGAACCGAAGGCAGGTCGCTGCCAATCATCAAAGGCACGAATTCAGCGCACTGAACCGGCAGACCGGCCTTGGCATTTCGTTCAACCGCGAGCACACAGGCGCCATTGCGTGACGCCATTTCGGCCGCAGAAGCGCCTGCCGGACCCAGGCCGACAACAAGAACATCAATCTCTATTTCCCTGCTCATGCCGCGCATGTGAACGAACGGGCGCCCGCCATCCCCTTCTGCGGAGCCGATCCGATCTTGATGGAGCAGCAGGCATGTTCCTGATGAAACTCTCGCCCGATCGCTTTTGCCACCGACACTGTTCCGTCCGCCGGAAACGCAATACCGTCGAGCCCCGCCATCACCGCATAGGCGTCGGTCACACGCTTGTGCATACCAGGCGGCCTGGCACAGCCAAGAAGGACCTGTTGCTCAGGAAGGCGATTTCGCGCTTCGAGGAAAATTCGGCCGACATCAGCGGTATTCGGAGTGCGGAATGTACCGGGCCGGGCGTAGAACGGCATGATTACCACGAGGATAAGGGCATTGACGCTATAGCGCGACACCATGTCGAGCGCATTTGCTTCTCCCAGAATTTCGCCGTAGTGCAGGCCTATGACGATGTGAGGAGACACGTCCATTGACGTCGATGCCAATGCTGCGAGCGTCGATTCGAAGTCCTCAACAGGCCGGTCGAGATGATAGACGTCGCGGATGGTTTCCGGCGCGCCGATCACATCCATCATGGCCGTATCTACGCCAGCGGCCTCCATCCGCTTGGCGCCATTTTCGTCTGTAAGCGCCGTGTGAATGGCGATTTTCAGATAGGGAAAATCCCGCTTCAGATTCTCAATAACGGGATAGAAGCGTTCATAACGAATTTCATTTCTGCGATTGGAACCGCCAGAGAGCAGAAATCCCTGCAAATCCTGCAACATAATCAGGTCGCGAACTTTATGATCCAATATTTCGGGCTTAATCGCCGGAATCATAGGCTCCAGAATCTTTGCTTGGCAGTGATCGCAATCCAGCGCACAGGCGCCGCCTGTTATCGAGAAGGCTGGAAAGCTGTTCTTTCCACATCCTTTCAGTTCAGTGCTGTCGTATTCCTTGAAGGTTGGCGTGGAAAACCTGATCGTTGCATAGTCCCCACACTCTGCCGCGGACTGCATTTCGGCGACAAGCGCAGCATCAAACTCGGCATCTTCCAGTTCTTCAATGACACCGAGCCGATCCAACCAGCTGCTCACGATCAACTCCTATACATATGATATTTGCTATGTGTGCATCTGACCGTATTCATCAACACCCGTCAAGTTGCAAAGATGCAACGATTTTTCATGCATAAGTTTCGAGGGCCATTTGACCGATTTGCTTGACCTTTCTTCTGACCGGTCCATCCCATCGCGGGTCAATCATTGAGGTGGTCCAAATCGGGTCGCGCTCTTCTTCGTCAACAAGATCACAATCAAGACTTTCAAGTAGCAGTATGCTCTCATTCGGCAGTGTTTCAGGGAAATCGAGGCCAGACAGTTTGGCCCAAAGGCCCGCCCAACAGCGCGCGACAGTCCACGGATTGTAACCACCGCCACCGAGCACGACACTTGATTTACACAATCCGGTCAGCTTCAGCACGACATCCCAAAGACAAATATTGGATAGCGAGAGTTTGGAGAGCGGATCGCCGCGCAACGCATCAGCGCCGCAGGTGATCACAATGGCCTGTGGCCCGAAGCTCTCAGCAAGCGGCAGCAGGCAGTGCCCGGTGAGCCAGTCCATCTCGCTGTCGTTGAAGCCTCTAGGCACAGGCAGGTTGCGCGCATTGCCGGTCGAGCGATCGTCAATTTTGCCCGTGTAGGGCCAACGGTTTTCCTCGTGAACTGAGATGAGGAATACACGTTCATCGCCGACAAAAGCCGCTTCAACACCATCGCCATGATGAGCATCGAGATCGACATAGAGCACACGTTCAAAACCGGAGTCGAGAAACGCAAGAATGGCGAAGACCGGATCGTTGAGATAGCAGAAACCGGAAGCACGGTCGCGCATGGCATGGTGTGTTCCCCCGGAGGGATGGTAGGCAATTCCGCCGCAAGCTGCGATCTGGGCTGCCAGGATCGAGCCCCCCACTGTGGTGCTGGCGCGGCGGAACAGCCCTTTGAAAATCGGGTTTTCCATCGTGCCAATGCGGTATTTCTCCCTCAGGTCTGGCGAAATCGGTCCGTTTGTTTCCGCCTGTTGCAGAGTCGCGACGTAGTCCGGGCAGTGAAATCTCGTAAGGTCGGAAACGCTGGCCACAGGACTATCGAGATAGGCTTGAGGTCCGGACTGGGCCAGCCATCCCAGCTGCTCGCATAGCGTCAGCACCGTTCCAATTCGAGGAATGCCGAGCGGGTGGTTTGGGCCGTAACCGGTTTCGCGAAAGATCTCGCTGCTGATGAAGCGGACGGTCAATAGGTTGCCATTTCCTGTAATTCGGAAAATCGCGCCAAGTATTTATTTCGGTATGATTTGGGTATCTCGACGGCCAGACGAGTTTTTCGATCCATGATAATCGAACTCGCGCTTATCGATGCGAGTGGCCGGTTTTCGGGCACCGTAACCATTTGATTAGAGAGGGCCAGCATTTTTGCCGACATGCATGGAACCCATGACAGGATCGCATAATCCTGACCAGCTCTGATTTTATCATGGACGGTAAGCTTCATTTCAACCGCCGCGCCACCATAACCATTGTCGGCAAACCAGCCGGCATCAAATCCAGCGTATGTCCAAAGCTGACTCGCGGCGGCAAAAAACCTGCCGACAAGATCTCCGTCTGCCATGCAACCATCATCATCGCATTCTCCGCTTCGCACGCGGTTTCGGTGTGACACAATCGCAAGCCGATTTTCGAGAAGCTCTTCGACTTTTACCGCCGTAAACGGATCACCCGGTATGCTCCGCGGTTTGGCCTTGGACACCGGACCACCCAGTGTTTCGGGCAATCTGTCGATACCGATGGCAAATCCCCCATCCAGGCAGGTTGCGGACACGAAGTTTCTGCCCGCATCATGGATCGCATGGAACACTTGGCCGGCATGATCACCAGCGCCGATCCGAATGGAATTCACGATTGTTGCCGAATCGTCCGTTATTTCACGATGAAATCTGAAATGGCGATTGGTAGGCCGGTACCACTCCTCGCCAAGGCCATGCATCGAGAACAGATTTTGTCCAGCTTCAGAAAAACGTCGCACATATTGACTGACATTCAAGTGTCGGTTGGCGTCGCACTCGCCTGAAGAAACGATACTTCTATGCGTCTCGATCATGGCGTCATCTGTGCCTCTTTGGGATCGGGATTAAAACTATCATCGACCTTAAGGCTTCCATACCAATTAGTAATATGCAATAATTTGAATGTATATATTGCTGATCGGGAATTAGCTGGCGGTAGAACAGTGACGGACCAGAATTTCGGCGATGACGAACCGTGGCGACGGTGGGGCTGCGATGGTGGTGTCTCTCCTGTTGGTTCGGAGACCAGATGGCGGCGTTGGACGGCAGCAATTTCGAGATTTCTGAAGGCGCTGACACTAGGCGTTGCCGGATTGGCGATCGATGCGCCACCGTCTTTTACGCAGGACTTTGAAGCCGCCGAAAAAACATTCAAGAAGTGCAAGGCGTGCCACGATATTGGCGAAGGTGCGAAGAAAAAAGTGGGCCCTGTGCTGAACGGGTTGGACGGACGAATTGCTGCCTCCCTTGAGGGATTCAATTATTCCAAAGTATTTCGAAAAGCCGGTCAAGATGGCTTGGTCTGGAACAGAGAAAATCTCGACGCCTTCCTCAGGAAGCCTCGTGAGTTCATCAAAGGAACGAGAATGAACTATGCAGGACTTAAGGATGACGAAGAGCGCAGTAATCTTGTTCTCTGGCTACTGCATTTCTCACCGGACGGTTCTGAACTGGCAAAGTCCGAGAACCAAGGCAAACTGCTTGGAGAAATAGCTGCGGCAATGGAGGGCGATCCCGCCTATGGAAAATATCTGTCCGGCGAGTGTGTCACCTGTCACCAGCTTTCTGGAGGCGACAGTTCAATACCGGCGATCACTGGTTGGCCGAAAGAAAACTTCATTCACGCGCTGTACGAATACAAAACAAAAGTCCGCAAAAATCCGGTCATGCAGACGGTGACAGGCCGGCTTGAAGATGAGGAGATGGCGGCGCTCGCCGCCTATTTCGGTTCCATTCCGGCACAGTGATCACACCGAAAGAAGGAGGAATGTCATGCTCATGAATAGAAGACGGTTTCTAAATGCTTCGGCGGCGGGTGTAGCAACTTTGGCGATGCCGGCGATAAGTTTCGGTCAGGCCAAACCACGCGTGGTCGTTGTCGGAGGAGGCGCCGGCGGCGCCACTGCAGCACGCTACATTGCCAAAGATGGCGGCGGTGGGGTCGATGTGACGCTAATCGAGGCATCGAGGCGCTACTACACCTGCTTTTTCTCCAATCTCTATTTAGGTGGATTCCGTGAATACGCCGCGATTGGCCACGACTATGACGGACTCGCCGTCAATCACGGCATCAATGTCGTGCATGACTGGGCCTCGTCGGTCGATACGGCTGGAAAGAAAGTCATGCTCGCCTCCGGTGCGTCAGTTGACTATGACCGGTTGGTGCTCTCGCCCGGAATCGACATGAAATATGACAGCGTGCCGGGCTACTCAGTCGAGGCTCAGGATTCCATGCCGCACGCCTGGAAATCCGGAACACAGGTCAAGCTTCTCAAGGCGCAGGTGGAGGCAATGAAGGAAGGCGGAACCTTCGTCATGGTACCGCCGCCCAATCCATTCCGCTGCCCGCCCGGGCCATATGAGCGAATTTCGATGATTGCGCATCTGTTCAAGCAGAAGAATCCGACCGCCAAAATCATTGTGCTCGACCCGAAACCGAAATTCTCCAAACAGGGCCTGTTCCAAGAAGGTTGGGAAAATCACTATCCTGGCATGGTCGAGTGGATTAGTCCGGACATTCATGCCGGCATCAAGAATGTTAATTCCGAAACGCTCGAAATCGAGACCGATTTCGATACATTCAAGGCCGATGCGGCATCGGTCGTGCCCGGTCAGAAAGCAGGCATGATCGCGCACGCTGCCGGCGTGACCGATGGCGATTGGGCGCCGATTGATCCGGCGAGTATGCGCAGCCGTGCTGACGAGAACATTTTTGTCCTTGGCGATGCGTCCGTTGCAGCCGCCATGCCGAAATCAGGCTTTTCGGCCAACAGCCAGGCCAAAGTCTGCGCCAACGCAGTCCTGGCAGATGTTACCGATTCAAAAGCCTTCCCGGCTCGTTACGCAAATACCTGCTGGAGCTTAATCGCTGCCAATGACGGGGTGAAAGTCGGTGCCAATTACAAGGCGGGAAACGAGAAGATCGAAGTTGTCGAAAGCTTCATCTCAAAAACCGGTGAAGATGCCGCACTGCGTAAGGCCACTTATGAGGAATCAGAAGGTTGGTATTCAGGGATCACTGCCGACATGTTTGGCTGACCACCGTTGAGCGCAGCAAAAAGCAAACTGTCGAAACGTACAACAATTGAGCCGGTCCCCAATACAGATTAGGGTGACCTTTAATAAAAACAGAAAGGGAGAAGACGATGTTCAAAATAGCTATCGCGACAACTATTGCCGCAATGATTGCGCTTGTTGGAACGGCATTTGCCGGTGACGACGCGAGGTACGGCAAGCAGAAGGTCGTTTATCACGTCAACTATGAGGGCGGACCTGAGTCAAAGAAATACAAGGGTGCCATGCGTAACATTCAAAACCACATAAACGCTGTTGGTGCAGAAAACATGGAGATCAAGGTTGTCCTTCATGGCAATGGACTTGGTCTACTGATGACCGCCAAAGACGACGATAAGCTGCAGACCTCGGTCGCGTCCCTTAAGAGCCAAAATGTGAACTTCCACGTCTGCAACAATACGCTCAAAGGTCGTAAGATCAGCTATTCCGATGACCTTTACGACACATGGGAAGAAGATATCGTTCCGTCGGGAGTTGCCGAGCTCTCTCGTCTTCAGCAGATGGGTTACACCTATATCAAGCCGTAGGGTTTGACTAAACAAACAGGCAGCGAGGGTCTATTAGTTGCCCTCGCTGTCCGCGTGATATCGACCTTCTTTCCGGTACCGTCAAACGTGAGGCTGTAGTTGACAGTGTAGTTCGGTCGATCCCCGACGATCGGTCAAGGCAAAGTTCAAAATATCAATCACGTTCAGTCGCTAGATCATAAGTCACCCGGTTAGCGGCGGCTTTGCGCTTTAAGTTTAACCAAAAAACGACCCGGATTTGACACCTAAATCCAGTTTCAGGTGAAGTTCAAATTGCGCACATCGTTTGAGCAAATAGGGTGTTTCCGAGCGCGGGACCATGGTTACGCAATTGTGATGTTCAGTTTAATGGCTGATGCAGAATCTAAGCGATATAAGCATTCAGCAATACACTCCGCCTTTCCCATACTTGCTCGAAGTAACAACGACTTATGGATTTGGTTTTCGCCTACATTGCTGGCGTCCTGACGTTGGTAAATCCCTGTGTGCTGCCGGTCTTGCCGATCACACTGGCAGCCGCGATCCAGGCTGATCGTCGCGGGCCAGTCGCATTAGCGTTGGGCATGAGCCTGGTGTTTGTCATACTCGGAGTGGGCCTTGCATCAATTGGACCGAGTATCGGTATCACTGCTGAGTCCATGTCGACTGTCGGCTCGGTGCTGATGATCATTTTTGGTTCTATCTTGCTGGTTCCGCAATTTGGAAATCAGTTCAGCGCGGCCACCGCTGGCTTGTCCGCAAGTGCCGATCAGAGAATCGACATGTCCACCGAGAGTGGCCTCAAAGGCCCTTTCCTGGGAGGCATGCTTTTGGGTGCGGTTTGGTCACCATGCATCGGCCCCACCCTGGGAGGGGCGATATCCATGGCTTCCCAGAGCACCAATTTCACTTGGGCGACCGCCATCATGATCGGTTATGCGGCGGGCATTTCGACGATCATTATCGGATTGGGCTATGGCGCCCGCGAGGCCATACAATCGCGACAGGCTGCACTGAGGTTTGTTGCGGAGCGGGCCAAACCAATCATGGGGCTGACCTTCGTGGCGGTGGGGTTGGCAATATTCTTCAAGTTGCATCATATGGTCGAGGCCTGGTTGCTCGATATCATGCCCATCTGGCTCCAGGATCTTTCGGTAATGGTTTGATCATGAAAGAGGAAAAAAATGCGTAGAAGAGAACTGATTGTCGGGAGTTTCGCTATGGCCCTTGCATCAGCAGTGCCAGCTTATTCCAGTGACCAAACCTTAGAATACATGCCCGGCGATATCGCGGTAGCACTTGGTGATGGTAAGACCGTCTTTGTGGACTACTACGCAAGTTGGTGCGGCACCTGCAAACGTCAGCAGCGCGTGGTGGATCAGCTTCGCGCGGAATATCCAGAGTATGACGATGCAATGATCTTCATAAAGGTGGACTGGGACGTTTATGCCGGCCACGAGGTGTCTACCAGCCGCAATATTCCACGCCGCTCGACACTTTTGGTATTGCGCGGCAATGAGGAACTAGGCCGCATCGTGGCAGGTACCTCGAAGGACGAAATAAAATCCCTGATGGACAAGGGATTGAGCCCAGACGGTTCGAGTGGATCTTGAGCGGAAACTGCATTGGCGCGGTCTGCATTTGCCCGTGGTCGCAACGATCTGACTTAGATCTGCTTGCGGCCCAACACTGCCAGCCAGCGACCTCTTTGTTCTGAAATTGCGGCAAATAAGAACCGGACATTGGAATAAATGCTCGGCACAAGAAGTTCGAATGGCCACACCCGACCGGGCCATCCAATGAAGCAAATGCCCTCTGCTGCGGCACAACAGATTTCTGCAAGACGGGCAGAACGCCGGTAAATTTATGACTTAGACCGTCGGCGTCTTCTGAGAAGAGGCAAGCTGATCCATAGCCGCGTGAGTACTGAGGTAGACCCGTCCCGAACCCAGCCTGTCAACGAAACCGACCCGGTCCAGCCGGTCCATTACAGGTCCTTTCACCTCGGCCATATGAAAGGTCACGCCGGAATCGTGCAGCCGCTCGATTAACGTTTCGAGTGTCTCCAGTGCACTTGCATCAATGAAGTTCACGGCGCTCATGATCAGCACGAGGTGTTCGATTTCGGGACGGTCTGCGACCCGCGATAGAAGTTCGTCCTCAAGATAGGCAGTGTTAGCGAAGTAAAGGCTTTCATCGACACGTACGGCAAGTACCTTCGGATCGGTTTGAACCTCATGCCGCAAGATGTTGCGGAAATGCTCGGAGTTGCCAACCCGGCCGACTTCGGCCATATGCGGCCGGCTCGTCCGCCAAAGGTAAAGCGCAATCGACAGAGCTGCGCCCGCCACGATCCCAAGCTCCACGCCCAGTGCCAGCACAGTGAAGAACGTCACCAGCAACGAAGCGGCATCGGCCTTGTTGTAGTTCCAAGCCTCGCGCAGGGTTTTGATGTCGATCAGGTTTGCAACCGCCACCACGATTATTGCCGCAAGCGTTGCCTTTGGAAGGAAATATAGCAGCGGTGTAAATAGAAGAACTGTCAGCGCAATCAGTGCTGCCGTAATGATTGAGGCCATTGGTGAAACAGCCCCGGAAGTGAAATTGACCAATGACCGGCTGAACCCGCCGGTGACCGGATAGCCGCCGGAAAAAGACGCTCCGATATTGGCAACACCGAGCGCCACCAGTTCCTGATCGGCGTCGATCTTCTGGCGGCGTTTGCTGGCTAGCGACTTTGCCACTGACACGCTCTCCAGAAAGCCTACGATAGAAATCAAAGCAGCGGCCGGCAGTAGCTGACGGATCAAGTCAAGATCGATAGACGGTAAGGTCAGAGGCGGCAGACCGGCTGGGATCGATGCTACAATTTTCACATCCGCCGATTGATCGAGTGAGAAAGCCCAGACCGTGACAGTCGTAACCAATACGGCAAAAAGCGGACCTGCCTTCGCGATGGCATCCGCGACGGGTTGGGACATGCCCGCGGCATTGAAACCCCGCGCCACGTGCGATCTGAAAAGTAAAAGCAACGCAAGTGAACCCGATGCGATAACAAGGGTCGCCAGGTTCAACTGTCCGATGTTTGCGGCCGCATGGGCGAGTGTTTCAGTGATCAGGTGACTTCGTGGAATGTCGAAGCCAAGGAGGTGTTTAAGTTGGGAAAATCCTATCACCAAGGCCGCTGCGCTCGAAAAGCCTGAGATGACCGGGTGGCTCAGAAAATTCACCAGGAAACCAAGCCGCGCGAGACCCATGGCAAGCAGGATGGCGCCGCTGAGAAATGCCAGAAGGATGGCACCGGCCAAATAGCCTGCGCTGCCCGTTTCAGCGATTTCACCCAATGTCGTGGCCACCATCAGCGACACAATCGCCACTGGCCCCACGGCCAGTGCACGGCTACTGCCCAGCAATCCGTAAAAAACAAGCGGCACAATGCTGGCGTAAAGACCTATTTCGGGCGGCAAGCCTGCCAACAGCGCGTAGGCCATTCCCTGCGGTACCAGCATGATCGCCACAATAAGTCCGGCCATCCCATCGCTGGCCAGTTCGGAACGGCCATAGCCGGGAATCCAACTTAAAATGGGCAGAAAGCGCCGCAGGCTGGCGGTGGACATGGTTTAAATCGCAGCCGGATTGGCTATGGTCTGCTGGCCGGTGATGGTATGATTCCACGGCATATGTTTGAGCAGCGAGTTCATTGCACAGTTGCCGGTGATCCCTGCCTGCGTCAATCCTGCTCCAACGATGGCACTGAGGACTGCAAACCACGGATTGATGAGTATTGCCAACACGATTCCCAAAAGTACCAGGCTGCCAGCGGCGATCTGGACTTGCCGCATGATACTGATCGGAGCCTTGGCGTTTTCGTTCAACGCTAATCCGGCCTCTCGCCATCCCTGGATTCCACCATCCAATTGATAGACTTGGCGGAACCCGGTTTTCAGAATTTGCGGTGCGGCGGCTTCAGTCCGGCCTCCGCTTCGGCAATGGAACACTGCGATCTTGTCATGATCCTTGGGAAAGTCGTCAGGATTGAAGCCGGAAAGCGGTACCAAATGAGCCTCCGGCACATGCTCCTTGATCCATTCATCGGGCTCCCGCACGTCGATCAGAACCGCTTTACCGGCGGTAATCCAGTCATGGGTGGTCTTTGCGTCAATGGTCTTGAGGGTCATCATTTTTTCTCCGGGTCTGGGCGGCGTCGCCGCAGTAGGTTGAGTAGAGAAAGTCCAGCAGTTCAGCGACATCAGGCCGGATGACACGATAATACATCGTCTGTCCTTCACGCCGGGCCTTGACGATCCGTTGGCGGCGAAGAACTGCGAGTTGCTGAGACACGCCTGTGTCACTTGCGCCGATTGCGTCAGCCAGTTCTCCGACCGATTTTTCGCCTTCTGTCAAAAGACAAAGGATCATCAATCGGCTCCGAGTTGAAAGAAGCTTCATCAATTCGCAGACATCGTCCGCAGCGGAATTCATTTCTCTTATCTTCATACTTGCGCAGATAAGAAGGTATACCTATCTTGTCAAGAGCAAAGCTGCCCCAGCACGTTCGTTGAGCAACGGGAACGGACGATGAGTTCGATCAGGAACCTACTGTGCAGAGCAGCCGATTGGGCAAGTAAAGATAAGGAGATTGCCATGAAGCCTGACGTAAAAGCGTTTTTCGACGAGGCTACGTTCACCGTATCCTATGTCGTGAAAGATCCTGGCAGCAAAAGTTGTGCGGTCATCGACCCGGTACTGGATTTTGATCCAAAGTCTGGTCGCACCGACACGGCGTCAGCGGACGCGATCATCAAATATGTGAAGGACAACGGCCTGAAGGTGGAATGGTTGCTGGAGACCCATGCCCATGCCGATCACCTGAGCGGAGCACCCTACATCCAGCGGGAACTCGGTGGTACGACCGCAATCGGATCGCACATCACTGAGGTGCAGGAGGTATTTGCCAAACTTTTCAACGTCGAAAAGGGTTTTCAGACCGATGGGCGTCAATTCGAGCATTTGTTTGAGGATGGAGAGGATTTCAAAATCGGTGGCATAAACATGCGTGCCATGCACACACCCGGCCATACTCCGGCCTGTTTGACCTACGTTACCGACGGCGCAGCCTTTGTAGGCGACACCTTGTTCATGCCTGATTTCGGCACTGCGCGAGCGGATTTCCCAGGCGGCGACGCGAGGGTGATGTATCACTCAATCCACAAAATCCTGGCATTGCCCGATGAGACCACGCTCTATATGTGCCACGACTACAAGGCGCCTGGCCGAGACGAGTACAAATGGGAGACGTCAGTGGCCGAGGAAAAGGCCAGTAATGTCCATGTCGGCGCCAGTAAAACCGAAGAAGAATTTGTCGCCATGCGAGAGGCGCGGGACAAAACATTGGATGTGCCGACGCTGATCCTCCCATCGGTTCAGGTCAATATTCGTGCTGGTGAGATGCCGCCTGCCGAAGACAATGGTATGGCCTACCTGAATATCCCGATCAATGCACTTTGAGCTTGGTGGCCGGTTGCGCAATCGATCGGCCGGCTCAATTCATTCGGAGATCATCAATGACTTCCAATGCTTTGCAACATCACCCAGAGTCCGGTCCGGCAGCAGAGGCACTAGTACTGAATTGCATTGACCATCGTTTAATCGGAACGGTCACAAACTATCTGCATTCGCGCGGGCTGGAGGGCAGATATGACCAAATCTCCATCGCGGGTGGAGCGATTGGCGTAATGTCGGCGCAGACGAAATCTTGGTCAGAAACCTTTTGGCAACACCTGGATCTGGCGCGAAAATTACACGGCATCCGCAAGGTTATTGTCATTGACCACCGCGATTGCGGTGCATGCAAGGAGCTTGTCGGAAAGAACTGCGCCGATAACCGCGAACGTGAATTTGGCATCCATCGCAAATGGATGACTGCATTAGCGAACAAAATACGAAGCTTTCGTCCGGGCTTGGAAGTTGAACTGATTCTGATGGACCTGGATGGAAGCGTTGAGGATATTGACCGGCGGGCATAATCTTTTGCACGTTTCGCATCGCCGCCATCGTCGCATCAGCGACCATTTTCGTGATCACGATCGACGGACATTAGCAGCACAGAGGAAATTTCAAAGTCAAGAGCCGGTAATACGTTCTCCCTGGTCCTGGTTTGAATTTACCTCCGACACAAAGCTAATTGGCTGCGGCTTCCTTTGCGATCTTATGCAGCAAGTCCTCAACAGCTTGCATCGGCCCGCTCGGCAGATCCCGAAAACCAATTGTGACGACCCCCTCTTGATCGATCACGAATATCCCGTAGGGACAAAAAGCGATATTCAGAGGATCTTCTTCCATGACCTTTCTTGACAATAGCGCAGAGCAGAAAATGAACACATCCGCGGCGGCGAAAACTTCCCGGTCGCTTCCAACATCCTTACCGGTTCTGTTTAGCATTTCACCGACATGGCTTACATAATCGACCACAAGGCCCTGGTTGATGATTGCGTTTTCAACTGCAAAGGTTGCTTCATCGAACGAACCTTCAAAAGGATAGGTTATCGCTTCCTGTGCGACCGCGGGAGCCGAAATCATCAGGCTCAACACCAATGCATATATCGTCTTCATCGTGTCCTCCTTCAACTATCCCAGCGCTTGCGCTAACAACATCCAAATTACCCAATTGTGTTTTTCTTAGGCATTTCAAGCCCAAACAACTGCGGCACGATTGACGCCAAAGGGTACTGTCAGAAGTTGTCGCAATATTCAAAGCTTTCGCAGTTCGAAAAGAATTGAATTCTTTGTTATGGACGAACCACAGTGTAGCCTGATTCATCAAGCTCGATGAGTGAAACAACTCCGGCGGGTACAACCTCGGCCATGTCCAAAAGCGGCACTTCCTTGCCCTCCTTTTTGGACATCGCGGTCATGGTGTTGTTGCACGCGTGAAACGTTACGTTCGTCATGCCTTCAGCAAAACTCTGCATGCGTTTTGCAACCGGTGAGGTGTCGGCACGTAACATGTGCAGTCCCGCATTGAACGCGACAATCTTGATGTCAATTTCCTCTCCGATTGCCGAGTAGTGCCGAGATACGTTTGCCGCCACATTCAGTACAGTGTTCATTTTCTGAGGATTGTTGTCGCTGATCTGCAAGGCCAGCTTGTGTACGCCTTCTCCTGCGTGAGCCGCAATAGCACATACAAAAAAGACTAGTGCGGCACTAACCGCGGTGAATGGCTTTGACATCAATAATTCCTCCCAGTTTGTCTCCGCTTATGGAAAACACATTCAAATATTATAATGTTTATCTGTTAATGGGAAATCACGATCGCGTATTCGCTTATCGGCATTTGTCTAGCCCCCTCTATCCGGGCCACTAATTTGCGTTTCCTCTGTTAGGGTTTCAGGCACGGGAGTTGGCATTCCGTACGCGTGATGCGGACTGATGTGATTGTATTGGCGGAGTAACGTATGGTGAGGCGTTTCACGCGAATGCCCAATTCAATTTCGACTGTTATTGTTACAGCCGACACGAGAAGTGGCCTACGAATTGATTACAGAACAATTCAGACTGTGTCGCGTCCATGTCGCGTGGTGACGCCGCTACTCACAGAATTCCCTTGAAAATCAATGGAACTGGTTCGCAACAAAACGCACCATGGAACGCAACCCTAATTGACGGGCGGGGTTTGTAAGTTCTTGATTTTCTTTCGGGAAAGATTGGCTGGGGAACCTGGATTCGAACCAGGACTAACGGAGTCAGAGTCCGTGGGTCTACCGTTAACCTATTCCCCAGCATCGCGCTGCAGATTGCAATTGCCAGCGCGGCGGTTCTTAGCCGACAGCACGTAAATTAGTCAATACGCCGCCATGGTTCAAGCGGCTTGTGCGCCGGCCGCAATTCGATACTTCGCACAGGTGGCGGAAACCAACTGCAATTCAGCGCTTGGGAAAATCCAGTGTCGCTGGTACACTGGCTTCAACACTAAATACCAGACAGCGCCTGCTGCGCCTTTATGTGTCAGGGCCGCGCGGCGTGAGGACGAGACTTTGAACGACCCCGATGCCGGCGGACCGTTTCCGCCACCGGGGTTGCCAGACGGTGAGGCGCGGGCAACAGCCCCGACTCCACCGGGCGACGGCGCCGCCGCCGCGATGCAAAGGCCCGGTAACGGGTCTGCAATCTCAGGCAACCCTGACGAGCCAAGAAAGCGCAAGAAACGACGGCGAAGAAAGCGCGGCCGCAAGGTTTTTGCGCGCGACGGCCAGTTTCCCCAGGTTGAGCCGGGCCTGGAGACCGAGGTCAACAATCTGAAGCACAACCACGATAAGCCGCAGCGGGCGCCGGCTCCAAAGCCAAATCGTAGATCGGACAGGACTTATGCCGCGCTGGACCTCGGCACAAACAATTGCCGTTTGCTGGTCGCCATACCCACAAGACCCGGACAGTTTCGCGTCATAGACGCATTTTCCCGCATTGTGCGGCTTGGAGAGGGTCTGTCGACGACTGGTCGGCTTGGCGACGATGCGATGAACCGTTCGATCGACGCTTTGAGAGTCTGCGCGGCGAAGCTGGCATCGCGTCCCGGCGGGCGCATGCGCCTGATTGCCACCGAAGCCTGCCGGTCGGCTGACAACGGCACCGAGTTCCTTACCCGCGTCCGCGAAGAAACCGGGCTCAAGCTTGAAATCATCAACCGCGAAACCGAGGCGCGACTTGCGGTGTCGGGCTGTTCATCGCTTGTGGAGCGGGGCACCGAGGGTGTCGTGTTGTTCGATATCGGTGGCGGTTCGTCCGAAATCGCCCTGGTTGATCTTTCCCGGCGCAGAACGCCAAGGCTTGCCCGCCATATCGTCGCCTGGACATCGTTGCCGGTCGGCGTGGTCTCTTTGGCTGAAAAATTCGGCGGTCGCGACGTCTCGCCCGATACATTTGAGGCCATGATTCAAAGCGTCGCGGAAATGCTGCTGTCGTTCAAGCAGCGAGGCAAACTGGATGGCATTTCAAAGGGACCGAGATTTCATTTGCTCGGAACATCAGGAACAGTGACCACTCTAGCGGGAATTCACCTGGGTCTGGAACGTTACGACAGGCGCCAGGTCGACGGTTTGTGGATGAGCAGCGCCGAAACGGATGCAATCATCGAAACGCTGATGGGATGGAACTACGAGCAGCGCAAGGCCAACGCCTGCATTGGCTCCGACCGCGCCGATCTGGTTCTTGCCGGATGCGCGATATTGGAAGCCATTCGCCGCGCCTGGCCGGCTGAACGACTGCGTATCGCCGATCGCGGTCTTCGCGAGGGCATTCTCACAGAAATGATGGCGTCTGATGGCGTGTGGCGGCGAAACCGCCAGCCAGGCAGATATCCCGGCAGGTTCAAGCGATGAAGAAACCCGGCCAATCAAATTCAGGCGCCCGCGCACTGAAAACCCGCATTAAGAAAAAAAGCGGACTGAAGATATCGTCGCGCCGCTGGCTCGAACGCCACATGAACGATCCTTATGTGCACCGCGCCAAGGCCGACGGCTATCGCTCGCGCGCGGCTTACAAGCTGATAGAAATCGATGACAAGCACCAAATTCTCAAACCGGGACTTCGAATTGTCGATCTGGGTTCGGCACCGGGCGGTTGGTGCCAAGTCAGCGCGGCGCGCGCCAGGTCCGATGACGAAAATCCATCGGTTGTCGCAATCGACTATCTGGAGATGGACCCGGTGCCGGGCACACAATTCCTGCAAAAGGATTTTCTCGACGACGATGCACCGGAAGCGCTGATCGAGGCGCTTGGAGGCAAGCCGGATATCGTGCTGTCAGACATGGCGGCCCCGACAACCGGCCACAAACGCACAGATCATCTGCGCACCATGCATCTGTGCGAGGTCGCCGCCGATTTCGCCATCTCTGTGCTCAAACCGGGCGGCCATTTCCTGACCAAAACATTCCAGGGCGGCGCAGGTGCCGATTTGCTCGCCGTGCTGAAGAAAAACTTCACCAGCATCCACCACATGAAGCCGCCTGCAAGCCGCGATCAGTCGGTCGAGCTTTACCTGCTTGCGAAAGATTTCAGGGGGATGGCGGACGATTGACCGGCGTGCGTCCGCCCGGCCCAGCGGGACGTAACTGATGGCCAGAGACCGTTTCACCGGCTCGTTTGTCTAGCGGCCAGAACGCGATTGCAGCAAACGCCGTCAGTGCGGCAACCGTGAAAAACGCGATCTTGAACGCGTCAAGTCCCAATGGCTCTCCGCTAACGACGGTCACCGCCTCCAGCACCGCGCCGGCAATTGCAACTCCGACCGCAATCGAGACTTGCTGTAACACCGCGCTGATCGCAGTCGCCTGAGCTGCATCTTCCTGCGATGTATCGGCAAACACCAACGCGTTGGCCGACGTAAAAAACAGCGAGCGGAAAAAGCCTGCGACGAACAATATGCCTATGATCAGGGCCACCGGCGTTTCCGACGTAAACCAGCCATTGATCGCGATCATTACTGCACCGACAACGGAACTGACAATAAGAATGGAGCGGAAGCCGGCAAGCCGTAGCAGTTTTGCCGCAACAAATTTCAGGCCGATCGCACCAAGCGCTGAAGCGAAGGTCAGTAACCCGGCTTCAAAAGGTGTCATACCGAAAGCGAGCTGGAACATCAGTGGCAGCAGAAACGGAACCGCTCCTGCCCCGATGCGGAACAGCGACGCCCCGGCTACCGCAGCCCGAAATGAAGGGTTTTCAAACAACCGCAAGGCCAGAAGCGGTGAGCTGTGCCTCCTGGCATGGCGAACATAAAGCGCGGTGCAGATGATCCCGGCCGCGAGCGCGATCGCGCCGTAGATAGGCGGCAGCGCCGGCAAGCTGATCACCGACAATCCGAACACAATGCCGGCCGCAGCAAAACCGGACAGCAGGAATCCGGTTCTGTCGACCGCAGCAGTTTCTTTTGGATCGATGGTCGGCAAAATTCGCCAGGCAAGCGCAATGCCCGCGAGACCAATGGGCACGTTGATCAGAAATATCCAGTGCCAGGAAAAATAAGTCGTGATGAAACCGCCAACCGGCGGGCCGGCCAGCGGGCCAAAGAGCGCAGGAATTGTCAGCCACGCCATGGCGTTGACCAAATCACGCTTGTCGGTCAGGCGGACCAAAACCAGCCTGCCGACAGGCGTCATCATCGCACCGCCCATGCCCTGCAGAAATCGCGCTGCAACGAACCCGCCCAACGACCCCGCCGTCGTGCAAGCGATGGAACCAACAACAAATACGGCGATCGCCGCACAGAACACCTTCTTTGCGCCAATCCGATCAGCCATCCAGCCGGAAATGGGAATGAAGATCGCAACCGAAACGAGATAGGCAGTCAGCGCAAGCTTGAGTGCGATCGGATCGGTGCCGATATCCGCCGCTATCGCCGGCAGTGACGTGGCGATGACTGTCGAATCCATCTGTTCCATGAACAGAGCGACGGCAAGAATGGCGGGAATGGTCCGGTTCACAACCGAATCCGTAATGGTGGGCAATGCATTGCGCCTTCATACACCATTCGCAGACGCACGCTATGTCGTATCAAATCCGGATACGCTGTGTCCAAGGATAGTGAACCGTTTGTTGGCAGTGCGACCTTGCCGGGAAGAATTCCCGCTCCAGATATGTTGATGTTGCTGGGGCGTTTTCGATTTTCATACCGGGAGAAACATCATGACCTTATCCGCAAATCGCCGTTCGATATTCAAACTCGGGCTGGCAGGTGCAGCAGCGCTGACCGTACCGCAGATCATGGTCCGTGCTGCACTGGCTGATGCACACGGTGCTTCGTTGAACATGGGGTCAGCCTCGCACGGTTTTCGCCTCGGAGATTTCGAGGTCGCAACCCTCAACGATGGCAATCTGACATTCCCCGATCCGCACGCGATATTCGGTACCAACAAACCGGCCGAGGAAGTTCACGATGCGCTTGATGCACATTTGCTGCCAAAGGATAGGCTGGTCATCGGCTTTGCGCCGACCATCGTCAAAACCCCAACCGACCTGGTACTGTTCGACGCCGGCAACGGCGCGGGCCGCAGAGAAAAAGGCGCCGGGCGACTGTTGGCACGACTGGCAACTGCCGGTGTCACCGCCGATCAGGTGACCGTTGTGGTCATTACCCATATGCATCCCGATCACATCGGCGGCCTGATGGAGAACGGAGATCCCGCTTTCCCGAACGCCCGGTATGTGACCGGACAGGTCGAGTTTGACTTCTGGACCCATGAAGACCGTATGAGCGGCGCGACCGAAGGATTGGCAAAACTGGTCGCTGCCAACGTCAAACCATTGGCCGAGAAAATGTCATTCATTGGCGATGGTGGCGAAGTCGTCCCAGGCATCTCCGGCATGGCCGCATACGGCCATACGCCCGGTCACATGATTTATTTGCTTGAATCTGGAGGTCAGAAACTGGCGATAACCGCCGATACCGCCAATCATTTTGTCCTCTCGTTACAGCATCCGGACTGGGAAGTCCGGTTCGACGCGGTCAAGGACAAGGCGGCAGAAGTGCGGCGCAATGTGTTCAGCATGGCCGCCTCCGAAAAGATGCCCGTCATCGGTTATCACATGCCGTTCCCGTCGGTTGGTTACGTGGAATCGCTGGGTGATGGTTTCAGATGGATCCCTGAATCCTATCAGATGGATATGTAGCTTTCGATTTTCTCAGGCCGTTTCACCCTTTAAACGGTCTTTTTGCCCGGCAGCCTTCTCGCTGCCGGGCTTTTTATTGTCCGAGAACCTCTTTGGCGTAGCGGCGGGCTTCGGCAATTCTCGCGGCCGTTGCGGGATGCGTGGACAGGAAATCCATGTCACCGCCATCGCCGAATTTCTCGACTAGCAGCTCAAAAAACCGGGCTATTGCTTCCGGGTCCCTGCCCGCCTTTGCCATCAGTTCAACCGAATACCGGTCGGCCTCGGTCTCGTGTGATCGCGAATAGCTGAGCGTCAGAAGCGCTGATCCCTGCACCAGCAGATCTTCGGCACCAGCCCCAATGTCGCCGCCTATCAGCAAAATCAAACCGGCCACACCTGCCGCCCGATAGAGCCGCCTTAAGCTGTGATCGTGATGCACGTGACCGATCTCGTGCGCAAGCACACCGAGGATCATATCAATGTCGTCAGGTGCGAGTTCGACCAACTCATCCGTGATCACCACCGTACCGTCAGGCAATGCAAAGGCATTGGGACCGATTGCACCACCTCCCCTGAAGTGAAGCTTGTAACCGGCTGCACCGCGAGGGCTCAACGTTGCAAGCGAAGCAAATCCACGCAGGATCTCAGATCGCTTGTCCGCGGCGAGGTCCGATTCTTCAAACAACAGCTGATCGAGCGATTCCATCGTTGCCTCGCTCATCAATTCCGGCACCACGTCGGGAGTGGCAATCACCGCGACTTCGACCATGATCGGCAATGCAAATCTGTAGAGAGCAAAACCAAGCGCAACGACAAGAGCCACGACAATGATCAGACGCGGATGGAATCGTTCAAGTTTGTGCACGAAGCCACCACCCGAACCTCTGTGCAGTTTCAGCAGTTCGTCAATCGCGTCATTGTCAGTCGTCTCGAACACACTTCCGTCGTCGAACATAAGTCGCCGGGGAATTGAACCGACCCGGTCAGAAACACGAATTTCGCCAACCAGCGAACGGGCGAGTTCCTTGCCGCTGTCGTTGACCGCGCGTACAAACAAACCGTCGGTGATTTTCAATGCTGCCTGCAGCTTGCGGCTGGAGCCTGATGCAAGCCAGTTTCCTTCGATGAACCCAGTGCCACGCAGATCAGAAGCCAAAGTCGAGGCCTTCCACATCCATGAACTCCGAGCCGACTGCGGCACCTGATTCGGCAATCTCTCCCAGATATTCGTCGAAAGAACCCGTCGCGTGAATGGCGGTACAAGCCGCAAGATACTTCGCCATTCTTATCGCCGCCCAGGGCCGCGCCAATCCCAGCGTAAATATGGTCGCAAGAAAATTCGTCACCGCAATCCAGGCGTAGCGGCCACGATGAATGCTCGACGCCATGAGATGGCGGCTGTTGATGATAGTCTCGTTCAAGGCAACATTGCGGGTACCGGCACGGTACAACAGACCGGCGACGGTAAACAGCAGGAAGAAGGGAATGAACGCGGCATAAATGGCGAAAAGGAACAGAAAGACGGGTGCGTCGTCACCGGCATCCACCCAGCTTTCCATGTCCATTCCAATTGCCGCCAGCAAAAAGAAAATCCCGACACCGATAATTGCCATTGCGATCGAACCGACCACCACGGTCACAAACGGCAGCAACCATTGACCATAAAGCTTCTCCAGTCTCGGATCGCAGGCAATGGCCCGGTCGCCATATCGCAAATTGCCGAGCATATAGCTCCACATCCATTGCGAGGCGATCGGTGCCAGAATGCCAAAGGTCGCATAGGCCAGCACGCCGCCAAGGACAAAGGCAAGAAAGGCGCCCCAGTAGCCGCCGACAAAGTCAAAGCGGATATTGCGGTAGCTCGTCACACGGGCGTTGAACCGTAAACCACGCATAACAAACCAGGGAACCGCAAACAGGAACGCAATGCCGATGATGGCGCCAACGACGGGCAGGAAGTTGACCGACAAATTGTAGGCAATGATGATGGCGAAGACGATGATCCGCCCGATCAGGATGGTCAGCGGCCGGGCGTGATATTCAAAGGATGAACCGGCAATCCAGGTGTTGCCGTAGAAGTATCGTTTACGGCGAACCTTTGCCCAGGCCGAATAGATGCCGAGTGTCACGATTGTCAGCAGGATGTTGACGATCCAGATACCGAAATATTCACGCGCTGTTCCCGTGAACGTAAACTGTTCCCGGGTCATTCGTGGCTCAGGCGTGGCACCAGAGACCGAAGCGCCGGCAACCGCATCATCCATAGCAATCTCGTCGTTTTATCCGTTCACCGGCGTGTGTGGCGCGAATTGCAGATCAATACAAGCACCGGCAGTACTCATGCAAAAAAATGTTGCCATGGGTTGCAGCATTCATGGCTTTTCATTGGCCGCAACCCGTGTTACCTGCCGGTGCCAATCCTGAATGGGGAGTATGATTCGGCGGCCACCGACCGGTGTCCGAGAAATCGCACTATCCCCGGGTTTATCGAGCAAGGAGCGGCAATGGCCCGAATTATCGAATCCGCCACCGGCGCTGAGGCGCTGACTTTCGACGACGTGCTTCTGCAGCCCGGCCACTCTCAAGTCATGCCGGGTGAAACCGACATCACGACGATAATTGCCGGGGATATTCAGCTCAATCTTCCTATTCTGTCTTCAGCAATGGACACGGTCACCGAATCACGGCTGGCCATTGCCATGGCGCAAGCGGGTGGTCTCGGGGTCATTCACCGCAATCTCGATATCGATGTCCAGGCCGAAGAAGTCCGCCAGGTCAAGAAGTTTGAAAGCGGCATGGTGGTCAATCCTGTCACGATCGGTCCGGATGCGACGCTGGCCGATGCGCAGGCAGTAATGCGGGCGCATGGCATCTCCGGCATTCCGGTCGTCGAAGATGGCGGCAAGGGTGGCCAGAAAACCGGACGGCTCGTCGGCATACTGACCAATCGCGATGTGCGTTTCGCGTCCGATCCCACCCAGAAAGTCTATGAACTGATGACGAGGGAAGATCTCGTCACAGTGCGGGAAAATGTCGATCAGGATGAAGCAAAGCGGCTGCTTCACCATCACAGGATCGAAAAACTGTTGGTCGTCGATCCGGATGGACATTGCGTCGGCCTGATTACGGTCAAGGACATGGAGAAGTCGCAACTCAATCCGTTTGCGACGAAGGATGAGCAAGGCCGGCTTCGGGTTGCAGCGGCAACAAGTGTCGGAGACGACGGGTTTGCACGCGCCGAGCGATTGGTCGATGCAGGTGTCGATCTGCTGGTGATCGACACCGCACATGGGCATTCGCAGCGGGTGCTCGACGCGGTCACAAGAGTGAAAAAACTTTCCAATTCGGTTCGGATCATCGCTGGTAATGTTGCGACCGCCGACGGGACAAAAGCACTGATCGACGCGGGAGCGGATTGCGTCAAGGTTGGCATCGGTCCCGGATCGATCTGCACAACCCGCATTGTCGCCGGCGTCGGCATGCCACAGCTTTCGGCGGTGATGTCGGCGGTGGAAGAAGCCGACAAATCCGGAAAGTCGATCATCGCGGATGGCGGCATCAAGTTTTCCGGTGACCTCGCCAAGGCGCTGGCGGCGGGTGCTGCAGCAGCCATGGTCGGCTCGCTGCTGGCAGGAACTGACGAGAGCCCGGGCGAGGTCTATCTGCATCAGGGCCGTTCATTCAAGGCCTATCGCGGCATGGGCTCGGTCGGCGCCATGGCGCGCGGCTCCGCAGACCGCTATTTTCAGGCAGAAGTGCGTGATGAACTCAAACTCGTACCCGAGGGCATTGAAGGTCAGGTTCCCTACAAAGGCCCGGTTTCCGGCGTGCTTCACCAACTGGCCGGTGGTCTTCGCGCAGCCATGGGTTATGTCGGTGCACCGGACCTGCCGACGATGAAAGAGCGGGCCAACTTTATCCGTATCTCCGGCGCTGGCTTGCGCGAAAGTCATACCCATGACGTGTCGATCACCCGCGAAAGCCCGAACTATCCCGGAGCAGTTTGATTTCAGCCATGTGGTTGGAGCGGCACGCCGGTAAACTTGCATTGCTGGCTTCCGCTGTTTTCGTCGCGATAGCCGCGATCGACAAGGCCTATTTCACGGTAACGCCGCTCGAAATCCCGCCACCGGACGCACATCCGTTCGGTATCAGCGCAGAGACACTCGGTTTCTGGCTCGAGGCGATGACAGGCGACCGGCCGACGCGGTTTCTTCTCCTGCATACGTTCACGCTTGATCTGATCTTGCCGGCGCTGATTGTCGCGGCGCTGGCCGGGTGGACATTGCGATTTGCCAATCGGCTTCATCGCTTTGCCGCGATGGCTTCTGGCTGGAAACTGACGCTCGTGTTTCTGCTGCCGTCGCTCTATGCGGTGAGCGACTGGGCGGAGAATGCGTTAACCGCATTGTTGCTTTGGAAAAACGGAGCTGACGGTTCCAAGGTAGGCGGACTACTCGCCGCTTCGACAGCCTTGAAGTTCACGTTTCTCAGCCTGGCACTGATATTCCTGCTCGCCACATTTTTCGCGGCCAGAAAAAACCGGAAAAACTGAACCAAAATTCCGGAATCAGCCCGGTTTTTGTGACCGGTGTTATTCGGAAATCCGCATCGCCTCGTATGGCTTGCACGGCGCGGTTGTCGAAAGGATCGCATCCGCATCACCCCGCCGTGCCGCGGCAACCACTTCGGCACGGCGTTGGGGAGTGAGGGAATAACCACGATGATCGAACTCGCTTTGCATGAATTCCGCCGTAACCACAATTTGACCTTGGGAATCCAGCCAGGCGTATCGTTCGGCCAGATAGGCCATGACATCAGCGTTCAGTGAAACGGGGCCTGAGAAAGCTCTTCCGAAACTGACAAGTCTCGCTGCGGCACTTTCGCTCTCATATTCAATCGCCATCTCGACCAATTTCCGAACAGCGTTTCCGACTGGCTCGCTAACCGGATGATCGGAATATTGTCCGCAGAAATAGGGAGCACTGTATTTGTCTGAATTTACAGAGAGATTTTCCGGGATGAGTACCCCCATGACGTCATTAAGGACCAAACAATCCAGGTCGTCCATGTAGTATTGGGTCAGCGCAAATGTCTCGACCCAGGCGCGACGCCAAGCCTCGTTGTTCGCGTAACGCTCAAATCGTGGATAAATTTCCACATACAGCTCGATCAGATTGTCCAGACGCTTCGTGCAATTTAGATCGCGAAGATTAAGGTCATGATCGCTGCGCACGGAATATCGCTTGCGGATTTGCTCCCTTGTCAACCCACCTTCGGGTTCCGGTGGATAGTGCTCAAACGACCATTCATTGCCCCCGGCGTCAGAGTGTCCTCCTCCGTCAGGCAAGATGCTCGCCGCGCCAATTACCACTGCCAGGCAAGCAAACATTACGACAGCAATAGATAATCTTTTGGTCGAATTTATCCACACCTACAACATATAGGAGAAACTACTCCCGGTTGCAATGAAGCTGGAGAGAAGATTGAAGACCGAAACAGACGCAAGATGCCAGACGTTGTCAAACGACTTGAGAAACTTTCGCAGTGATATTACTCGGATAAGAGGTGAAATATCGAGGTTGAAATCATCGATCAAAAGCCAGGAAAACGAGATCGACGGTCTGAAAGCCGAAAATATTCAACTTCAGTCCCTGGCTGCGGCGGCCGGGTTGCGCGGCGTTCCCGGTGCAGTAGCAGCCGCCGCTGCGAGAGCCAAGATTACCCGAAACACCATCAGGATCAGCCGGCTTGAGGCTGAAGTTGCATCCGTCAGGCAGGAAATTGAAAACAAGGAATTCACGAAGGAGAGTTGGATAAAAAGTGCGCGTGAGGCGGAATTGATGATCCAGCAACTCGACTGTTCGTTTTGAAATGGTCAGGAGGGTTCAGCTTTTATCGCCGTCCGTCGCATCTTCCCCGTGCAAGTGTTGGCCTGGCCTCACTCGCCGATGCGCCGGAACCACTCATCCTCGTCAATGACTTCAATGCCGAGTTCGGTCGCCTTTTTCAGCTTTGACCCGGCGCCGGGACCGGCAACCACCAGGCTGGTCTTGGCGGATACAGAACCGGAAGCCTTCGCCCCCAAACGCTCCGCCATCGCCTTGGCTTCGTCACGGCTCATCCGCTCCAGCGAGCCGGTGAATACGATGGTCATGCCGGCGACTGGTGAATCGGTCGATGCCTGCTCCGCCGGCTGAATATCAAGCTCGCCAACCAGAGCTTCCACCATCTCCAGATTATGCGCTTCGGCAAAGAAGCGCTCGATTGAAACAATCACTGCAGGTCCAATGTCGTCGAGCGCGGTCATTTCCTCAGCCGCCGCGCTTTGAGCGCCGTATTCGGCAACCGCAAGAGCAGCGGCATGAAAACTTTCCCAATCGCCATAGGCGCGCGCCAGCGTTTTTGCGGTGGTCTCGCCGACGTGGCGAATGCCGAGTGCATAGATCAGCCGCTCAAGCGGTATCGAACGCCGGGCCTCGATCGCGTCGAACAGTTTTTGCGCGGAGACCTCGCCATAGCCGTCACGGTTCTTCAGCCTGGTAAGCGCTTTGTCGGCATCGCGCCTGGCGAGGGTGAATATGTCGGCCGGTTGCCTGATGGGCAGTTCGTCATCATCATAGAAATACTCGATCTGCTTGTCGCCAAGGCCATCGATATCAAACGCCCTGCGCGAGACAAACAACTTCAAATGTTCCTTTCGCTGATATGGGCAGGCAAACTCTCCCGAGCAGCGCTGAACGGCCCCCTCCCCGCCGCCGGTGGTTTCCTCGCGCACAATCGGTGTTTTCAGCGGACAGGGGCAAACCGTTGGAAACTCAAACGACCGCGCATTGTCAGGCCGTTTGTCTTCGACATGGCCCAGCACCTGTGGGATGACATCGCCGGCGCGCTGAACGATGACGGTATCGCCGATTTTGATACCCAGCCGCTCGATCTCGCCGGCATTGTGCAGCGTTGCATTTGTGACAACGACACCGCCGACGGTGACCGGCTCCAACCGCGCCACGGGTGTCAGCGCTCCGGTACGCCCGACCTGGATATCAATGTCATTGAGGATCGTCAGTGCTTTTTCGGCCGGAAACTTATGCGCAATTGCCCAGCGCGGACTGCGCGACACAAAGCCCAGCCGCTGCTGCAAAGCAAGGTCGTCGACCTTGTAGACGACGCCATCTATGTCGTAGCCGAGCAGCGCCCGTTCCAGCTCAATTGCGTGATAGTGGGCCAGCAGACTTTCGACATCCGAAAAACGCTTCATCAGCGGATTGGTCTTGAAACCAAATCCTTCCAACGCTTCGACCATGTCCATCTGGGTCGCCGCCGGCATGTTGCTGACCTCGCCCCAGGCATAGGCGAAAAATTTCAGTGGTCTGCTTGCCGTGACCGCAGGGTCGAGCTGTCTCAACGAACCGGCCGCCGTATTGCGCGGATTGACGTAAATCTGACCGCCAATCTCCGCCTGCTTGCGGTTTAATTCCGCGAAATCATCTGTTTCCATATAGATTTCGCCCCGAACCTCGAAGATGTCGGGCGGATTTCCGGCCAGTTTTTCAGGAATATCGGCAACTGTCCGCGCATTGGCGGTGACATTCTCGCCGGTCTGGCCGTCACCCCGTGTGGCAGCAGTAACAAGCTTTCCACGTTCATATCTCAAAGACAGGGACAATCCGTCGATCTTGGGCTCAGCGGTCAACGCCAGCGGATTGTCCTCCGCCAGCTTCAAAAACCGCCTGACACGGGCTGCAAAGTCGAACACATCCTTGTCGTCAAATGCATTGTCGAGCGACAGCATCGGTACGGCATGGCGCACTTTGGAGAAGGTCTCAGAAACCGCAGCACCGACACGTCCGGTCGGAGAATCGGAACGCTTCAGATGCGGGAACCGGGCTTCAATTGCCTCGTTGCGTTGCCTTAGCTTGTCATATTCCGCGTCTGATATTTCAGGTGCATCATCACCGTGATATCGCGCGTCATGATAGGCGATCTGCTCTGCAAGATCTGCGAGCTCCTGTTTGGCCTCGTCTTCTGAAAGGGCTTCGACGGCTTTCATTTCATCTGCCATATCAGACAGTTCTCCGAGATTCCGGAATCATTTTCGGAGCACAATATAGGCCAGGATCAGGAAGCTTTCGACCAGGTTTCTGTCAGCAGTCTTCCGGCCGCGGCACGCGCTTCGTCGGTGATGGCTGCCCCGGCAAGCATGCGGGCAATTTCTTCCTGCCTGCCAGCGTCTGAAATCTGCTCCACCCCGGTGACAGTGCTGTTTTCGTCTTCTGTGTCCTTGGAAATCAGGAAGTGCGTTTCGGCCTTGGCGGCTACCTGCGGCGCATGTGTCACCGACAGCACCTGCACACGCCGGGCCAATCGCGCCAGCCGATCGCCAATGGCGTCTGCGACCGCACCTCCCACGCCTGTATCGATTTCATCAAACACCAGCGTCGGCGCGGAACCGCGTTCAGCCAACACTACCTTGAGCGCCAACAAAAACCGTGAAAGTTCACCACCTGAAGCCACTTTCATCAAAGGCCCGGCACGTGAGCCCGGGTTGGTTCGCACCACAAATTCAATGTGATCAATGCCCGCAGGTCCACCGGATTCGGCATCACTCGAAACATCGACGGCAAACTCCGCTTTTTCCAGCTTCAGAGCAGGCAGCTCCGCGGCTACGGCAGCAGCCAGCGGAACGGCCGCGTCATGGCGTTTCAGTGAAAGATTGCCCGCCAGCCTGTCGTACTCAGCCTTTGCCTGATCGACCTTTGCCCGCAAAGCTTTCAGCTTCTCGCCCCCGGCATCCACATCTGCCAGGTCGGCAGCGAACCGGTCCCGCAATTCCGCCAGATCATCGACGGGGACATTATACTTGCGCGCTGCTGCCCGAAGCGCAAACAGGCGGGCTTCAGTGTCTTCCAGGCGCTGCGGATCGTATTCCATTGCCCGGATGACCGAATCAATTTCACTTTGAACCGTATCCAAATTTGAAAGTGCCTGATCGAGCGGTGTGATGATCGGGTCGACATATTCCGGCGCATCGGGGGCTTTTCGGGTCAGCCGCCGCAGCAGCGCCGACAATTCGGCAATCGGCGAGCCGTCAGACGACAGCAATTGTTCAGCTTCGTGGATTTCCAGGGCAATCTTTTCCGCCCGCATCATCGTCGCGCGCTCTTCTGCAAGCAGCGTTTCTTCACCCGGAGCCGGCTCAAGCGCCGAAAGTTCATCCATCGAAGCCCGCAAGTAATCCGCCTCGCGCGAAGCCGCCTCCACCTTGGCCTCCTGCTCCGCAAAAGCTTCCACTGCGTTCCGCCATGTCTGCCACGCACCCGCCACATCGCGTGCCAATCCGGCATGTCCGGCCCATGAATCGAGCAGATCGCGGTGGGTGTCCGGTTCGATCAAGGCACGTTCGTCGTGTTGACCGTGTATCTCTACCAGCGCCCTACCAACCCTGCGCATCAAATTCACGCTTGCCGGCTGGTCATTGATAAATACACGGGTGCGGCCGTCAGCATTTTGCACGCGCCGCAAAACGATCTGTCCGTCTTCCGCTGCAAATGCCTCTTCGATCAGAATGTCGGTGGCAAGATGCCCGGGCGGAATTTCAAAGGCCGCAATCACTTGGCCTTCATCGGCGCCATTTCTGACGAGTGAGGCATCGCCACGGGCGCCGAGTGCAAGCGACAATGCATCAAGTAGAATGGATTTGCCCGCGCCTGTCTCGCCTGTCAGCACCGAAAGTCCGGCACCGAACGTAATATCGAGCCGTCTGATCAGGACAATATCGCGGATCGACAGGTGAGCGAGCATACGCCCTTATATCAAGTACCAAGCAAACGGCCAGCAGCTCTAGACAGCCACGACCCTTTATCCTCACGTGGTTCCAGTCCGCCGGTTTGCAACAGCTTGTACGAGGTCTGGTACCATTCACTGTCCGGATAATTGTGACCAAGCACGGCTGCTGCAGTCTGTGCTTCCGAAACGAGGCCCATCGCGTAGTAGGTCTCGGTCAGTCGCGCCAAGGCTTCCTCGATATGCCGTGTATTGGAATAGCGCTCAACGACACCACGGAACCGGGAAATTGCCGCGATATATTCCCGCCGCTCCTGATAGTAACGGCCGATTTGCATCTCTTTGCCGGCAAGCTGGTCGCGCGCGAACCGGATTTTCGTCTGCGCATCCTCAACATATTCAGATTCGGGCCAGCGCTGAACGACCTCGTTCATCGCATTGATCGCGCGGCGAGATTCACGCTGGTCCTGTGTCACGTCGCGAATCTGCCTGAAATAGGACAGGCCGACAATATATTGCGCATAAGCTGCGTCGTCAGTTGACGGATAAAGCGAGACGTAACGTTTGCCTGCGGTGATGGCCTCGTCATAATTGCCTTGGCGATAGTTTGTGAACGCGCCCATCACCATCGCCTTGCGAGCAAATTCGGAATACGGGTGCTGGCGATCAATCGCCTGAAATTTGGCCGAAGCTTCTTTCAAACGGCCTGCGTTGAGATTGGCGAGACCTTGATTGTACAGCACGTCGGGCGGATCGGTCTGCTCGACATAGGTCGTCAGGTCGATGTCATCTGTCGAAGAGCACGCGGTTATCGAAGCAGGCACGGCAAAAGCTAATGAAGCCGCCAGCGCAAGCCTGGCGCTTTGCCCGAATAGTGAACTTTTCTTTTGAATACCCACCGAGAACCTGTCCTGCTCGCTCATCACCGCCCCCAAGGCCTTTGCGGCTCCAAAACCGCACCGCCATAAATCACACCAACGTTGGTGCAGCAACGCTATTTGCGCCCAATGGCGCAATTTTAAGGCAAGCGGACCAAAAAATGAGTTCGGTCTACAGTCTCCAGGGCGCGAAGACCGGAGCGTTGACCGCAATAAGTTCTGCCGATCTGCCACGTTCCTTGCGCGCTGTTTCGACGATCTCAAATGCACTTCGGTCCATCAACAGCTGCCGCAGCGCTGCGGCATTCAACTTGTGTCCACCGCGGTATGATCTGAAACAACCGATAAACCGCGCTCCGGCAAGTGCAAGATCACCCATGGCATCAAGCGTTTTGTGGCGAACGAACTCGTCTGAGTACCGCAGGCCTTCCATATTGACGATACGGTCGTCCTCGCCAATCACCACCGAGTTTTCCAGCGATGACCCAAGCGCGTATCCCGCAGCCCAGAGCCGTTCGACATCTTTCATGAAGCCGAATGTCCGCGCCCGCGCGATGTCGCGTCGAAAAATCTCCGGAACAATGTCGCTTGCATAAAACTGCCGGCCAATCGCCGGACTTTCGAAATCGATTTCCACCTCGAACCGGGTACCGTCATATGGACGGAATTCGGCCCACGAAGCGCCATTTTCAATACGAACCGGTTTGAGGATCCGGATATAGCGCCGCTTGACTGCAAGTGGTTCAATTCCCGCCTGATCGAACGCATCGACAAATTCCGCCGCACTACCATCCAGAATTGGAACTTCGCGGCTGTCGAGCTCAACATGCGCGTTGTCTATACCGAGGGCAAACAGGGTTGCCATCAGATGTTCGACGGTCGCCACATGGACATCTGCCGGATTACCCAACACCGTACAAAGATCGGTTGCGCCGACCTCGGCGACGAGTGCCCTCAACTCGCGCGCATCTTCGTCCAGATCTGTCCGTGTAAATACGATCCCCGTATCGGGGTCCGCCGGATGAAATGTAATTGTTACCGGCTTTCCGCCGTGTACGCCCACACCTGACAAACTTACAGATGATCTTAGCGTCGTCTGATAGTCGTGCAATTCGATCCCCAATTTACCCACCCCGGTTTTCGACCACCTGACAAACACACCGCCGGCAGTTCTTATAATTGATAGCTGATTATGACCGTCCCCACGGTATCCCCAGCTCGCTACTATGCAGGTAAAGATAATTGCAGCGCTCGAATACGCCAAATCACGGTTTTTTACTCCGTGTTACGGCTTTTGCCAAATCTGAAATTCGTTAAATTGTTGTAAACAGGTTCTTTTTTTGATGCGGGTCCGACAGCGCAGGGCCCGCATGTGAACGGTCGTAACAATTCATCAACAGGTTCAGTTGGCCTGTCGCCGCAGGAATGCAGGTATCTCCAACTGATCGTCTTCGTGAGTCGGCTCTGGTTGCGGGCGCTGCCGTCCGTGATCATCCAGTTTTGCCTGCTTTGGCGCATATACATTCGGGTCCTGCGCCAGTGGCCGGCGGGCTTCGGGCGCAGGCTGCTTGAGCACCGGTTCCCTGGAACGTGCCGCGGGGCGAAGCTCAGCCGTCTCTTCCTCGTCCTCTCGGCGGGAAAGACCATGTGTAAGTCTTTTCAGCAGTCCCATGGGCCCCCGCTCATCATGCCCGGATTCGCCGCCATCGCGCGCTGCCAACTCTGCCTTGACGACAGGTGGGAAGTCTTCCACGCGGGGCATTCGGGTGCCTGTTTCGTCTTCTGCTTCGGCAGCGGTGTCGTCCAATGCCGCCGTGGCAAGTGATTCTTCCAGGTCATCGAGTTCCGGAATTTCCTCGGCAGGAGTTTCTGCTGTCTCTGGAGACTTGAACAACTTGCTTTGCGGATGGAAGTCGTCTGCATCCACAATCGGGTCGGCCTTTTCATCAATCTCCGGCTCTTCTGCCTTCGATGCGGTCGCACGCGCCGCTACCTCACGCCGGTTTTGCTCTTCAGCCTGTTGGATTTTCTCGGCGATCACATCGCGTGTTGCCGCCACCGGCTGGGTTTCAACGACCGGTGTCGCTGCGGTGCGGACGCTTGAAATCGCCGTGGTGCTGCGAACGTCGGACTGACCCACTTCGGCAGCCAATTTGTCGATGCCTGTGGCGACAACGGAAACCCGGATAACCCCCTCAAGCTCTTCATCAAAAGTTGCACCCAGGATGATATTGGCGTCCTGATCGACTTCTTCGCGAATACGTGTAGCGGCCTCATCGACCTCAAACAGTGTCATGTCCCGGCCGCCGGTAATCGAAATCAGCAGACCTCTGGCGCCATGCATCGATGTCTCGTCGAGCAACGGGTTGGCGATTGCCGCTTCGGCTGCCGCCATCGCCCGGCCTTCGCCGGATGCTTCACCGGTACCCATCATTGCCTTGCCCATTTCACGCATGACCGAGCGGACATCGGCAAAGTCAAGGTTGATCAGGCCTTCCTTGACCATCAGGTCGGTGATGCAGGCAACGCCGGAATAAAGCACCTGGTCGGCCATCGCGAATGCATCCGCGAACGTGGTTTTGTCGTTTGCCAGTCTGAACAGGTTTTGATTGGGAATGACGATCAGTGTATCGACATTCTTCTGCAAATCGTCGATGCCGGAATTCGCCGTGCTCATGCGCCGTTGTCCCTCAAAATGGAACGGCTTGGTGACAACGCCGACTGTCAGAATGCCCTTTTCGCGTGCCGCCGCTGCGACCACCGGTGCGGCGCCGGTGCCGGTTCCTCCGCCCATTCCGGCGGTGACAAAGCACATATGCGTACCTGAAAGATGGTCGACGATCTCATCGAAGCATTCTTCCGCCGCTGCCTTTCCAACTTCGGGCTGCGACCCGGCGCCAAGTCCCTCGGTCACATGTGCCCCAAGCTGAATCAGCCGTTCCGCCTTCGACATGGTCAGCGCTTGGGCATCGGTATTTGCAACAACAAAATCAACACCATGCAGGCCGGCATTAATCATATTGTTTACGGCGTTTCCTCCGCCACCACCAACGCCGAAGACCGAAATTCTCGGCTTGAGCTCGGTGATGTCCGGCTTCTGCAGATTGATCGTCATGGTACCAAGTCCTTTTTACCTTTTAAGACGCCGCCGCCTCGGCGCCGTTCGATTTGGGCTAAACCCGCCATTGCTAAAAACTATTCCTGAACCATTGACCCACCCGCTGGATCGGTCCGGTTCCGGTCAACGCCACGCTAATGCGATTCCTGTTCCGCTTGTTGTTCTCAAACCCTGCGATCTGCGGATAGATCATCAGGCCAATGGCCGCGGCAAAAGCCGGGCCTTTTGCAGCTTCGGGCAGGCCAGCCACACCCAACGGCCTTCCAATTCGCGCGCTTCTTCCAAGAACACGCCGCGCTGCCTCAGGCAAACCGGCCAGTTGACTGGCGCCACCGGTGAGCACGATGCGTTTTCCAACCGCGCTGGAGTATCCGGAGCGCGACAGCCGGTCGCGTATCATTTCTAATATCTCTTCGACCCTTGCGCGCACGATGCGATTCATGACTGCACGGGGAATTTGCTGCTGCGCCTCTGCAACATCGCCGGAAAGCGAAGCAATATTGACCATGTCCTGATCATCGACAGGGACCGGCAACGCTGAACCGTGCATGACCTTCAGACGCTCCGCGTGCTCCAACCCGGTTGAAAGCCCGCGAGCCAAATCCTGGGTCACATGCAGCCCGCCAACAGGCACGGACGCGCCATGGACGAAATTCCCGTTTTGGAAAACAGCGAGCGACGTTGTCCCGCCGCCCATGTCGATACAGGCTGCGCCCATCTCACCTTCATCCTCGACCAGTGCAGAGAGCCCGGCCGCATAAGGGGTCGCAACCATCCGCTCAATCGAAAGGTGGGCGCGATTGACGCAAAGTTCGAGGTTTCTCACCGGTGACGTATCGGCCGTCAACACATGCATGTTGACACCCAGCACATCGCCGATCATTCCAAGCGGGTCGCGAATTCCGCGTTCGGAATCAAGCGAATATCCAGCCGGAATGGAGTGAATGACTTCGCGCTCCGCAGCCATGGCTTGCTTGGATCCGGCGGCCAGGACGCGTTTGATATCCGATGAAGTGGCCTCATGGCCTCCCAGATTGACCGTTGCTGAAAAGTTTTCGCTTCTGATCCGCCCGGCCGACATGTTGACGATCAGCGACTCAACAGTCAGCCCAGCCATGCGCTCCGCGGCATCAACCGCCTGGCGCACCGACCGTTCGGCGCTTCCCAGGTCCACGACGACACCGGACTTGATGCCCTGGCTGCGCTGATGACCAATGCCGATCACCTGAATACGGTGGGTACGGCCGCGCAACAGGTCGCTGGACCCGCCCGGTCGCAGGCGGGCAATAATGCAACAAACCTTGGACGAACCGACATCCAGCACCGTCAGGATGCCGGAACGGCCTTCAGGAGATCCATGACCGCCAAACCAGGTCATATCTTTTTCTCCCGGCGGCGTTTTGCGGCCTGTTCTTTCAATGCAGTCTGGCGCGCGTCCAGCGCCTCAGGTGTGAGCCCTATGACCATCCTGTCGCCAAGGCGCATATCGACCGAGGCAATATTCCGTTTGAGCAAGTCTTGACGTTCGTCCAACTCCGCCAAGTCAAATATCGCCTGCGTTTCACCGGTGGCCGGCAACCTGATGGAAATTCCGTTGTCCAGCCTGAGGTCCCAACGCCTGTCTGCAATCCGGATATAGGCTTTGACTTTTGCGGCCAATTCCGGGTGTTCAGCGACTTTGGAGACGATTTCAGTCGCCTTCTCGGGCGCTCCCAGGCCGACTACAAGCGGCACGGTGGCAAACTCGCCAGATGAATATGCGGTAATAACATTGCCGTCGCGCTCGATCAGCGCGAGCTTCGAACCATTTTGCCAGATCGCAAACGGCTGACGTTCAACAATCTTTATTTCCAGTGTCGATGGATAGATCTTCCGCACGGAAGCCGTTTCAACCCACGCCAAATCGGTGATCCGGGATTGCGCCTCGTGTGCGCTATAACCAAGCAGCGACGTCCATCCATTCAGCTCCAACTCGCCGACAATGTCGATTTCAGACAATTGCCGGTGACCTGAAATCTTGATCTCCTCGACCGCAAATCCGGTTCTCGCCGTGACGGCCTGAACGACCGAAGGCATATGACCGCCCAGCACCGCGCCGTACAGGCCGGTCGCAGACAACAATGCCGCTGTCATGATCGTTGCAGCATAGCGCGGCGTGTCGGCGCCATCGGCAAGAAGTCTCGTGAAAACACGGGCCGGTTTGCGCATGATCCGCGGAAGCACCATCCCTTCGCCGGCAGAACGCGAAACAGCCGATCCAGGCCTGCCGATCTCGACCGGCATCTGGGTCTTGTGACGCATCTTTCCGCCCCAGAACACTGACTTCAACGCAAACACGATGCGTCCTCCACCATCCACTTCAGAAGCTCGCCAAACGAGTGTCCCGCTTGTTCGGCGATCTCCGGCACCAACGAAGTCGGCGTCATACCCGGCTGGGTGTTGACTTCCAGCCAGATGACCTCACCATTTTCCGAATGCCGGTCATCGTAGCGGAAGTCAGATCGTGAAACTCCGCGGCAGCCGATAGCCTGGTGCGCCTTCAGCGACAGTGTCTGAATTTTTTGGTAAATATTTGGTGAAATTTCCGCCGGACAGACGTGTTTTGACCCTCCTTCGACGTATTTTGAATCATAGTCGTAAAATTCGTGCCCGACCGGCACAATTTCACACACGCCAAGCGCAACATCGCCCATCACCGCACAGGTGAGCTCGCGCCCGTGAACAAAACGCTCGACCATCACCGTGTCGCCGTATTTCCAGTCGGCCGACCCGATGATCTGGGGCGGATGGTGCTGACCTTCCTTGACAATGACGACCCCGAAACTTGACCCCTCGGCAACGGGCTTGACCACGTAAGGCGCGGGCATCGGATGGGTGGATTTGAAATCAAACCGATTCATCACCTTGGATTCGGCCACAGGAATTCCGGCCTTTCGGGCGATGATCTTTGCGCGCTCCTTGTCCATCGCCAGGGCCGAAGCCAACACGCCGGAGTGCGTGTAGGGAATTTCCAGATATTCAAGCACCCCCTGGATCATTCCATCTTCCCCATAAGGACCGTGCAGTGCATTGAAGGCCACATCGGGTTTCAGCTCTCCGAGAACAGCGCCAACATCGCGATCGACATCCACCCGGGTGACACGGTAACCTTCCTCTTCCAGCGCATCCGCACATGCATTGCCTGATGACAGCGACACGGGCCGTTCGGATGAAAACCCGCCCAGCAGAACTGCCACATGCTTCGCCGCCATACATCTCCCCTGCGACTCAGATTCCGGGCGCAAACCGCATGCGCGCCGACAACACCCCGGCGCCCTACGCGGACTACGCGTAAACGACTCAGTTAAGAAAACCCTCGCGCCATAAGAATCAGAGAGTTGATTCCGTGGCAAGTCCTTGCGCGAAATAATTGCAATTTATCGGGTTTGACCGATCCGGCAGGGCCTCATTTGACCATTGGAGCCAGCCGATAGAACCTGAAACCAAGCAAAATTGCCGCCGCAAACAGACCAAACGCCATTCCTATCCAAATTCCCGACCCGCCAAAGTTGAATTGAAAGGCAAGGACATAGGCTGCCGGCACGCCGATGATCCAATAGCTGAACACTGCCATGAACATGGGTAACCGTGTATCCTTCAGCCCGCGCAGCAACCCTGCCGCTACGGCCTGGAGGCTGTCGAAGAGCTGAAACGCAGCCGCAAATGCCAATAACACCACAGACGCCGCGAGCACCGCTGCAGCGTCCGGATTGGCCTGATCGAGAAACAATCTGGACAGCTGCTCAGGGAAAATTACGAACAGGCACGCCGATAAAACGCCCCAAATTGCAGCAATTATCATCACCGTGTTGGCGGCGCGGCTCAGGCCGGCGTGATCTTCGCGGCCAAATGCCTGCCCCACTCGAACGGTGGCGACATTCGACAGGCCAAGCGGAACCATGAAGGCAATTGAGGCGAGTTGCAGCGCGATACCGTGTGCGGCGAGTTCGATTGTTCCCAGCCAGCCCATCAAGAGCGAAGAAGCGCCGAACAGCCCGGCTTCGGCAATGATGGTCAGGCTGATCGGCCATCCGAGCCGCAGCACTTCGAAGAAAGCCGGCCAGTCTGCCCGCCAAATCCGGACAAACAGTTCCAGTTGCTTGAGCGTCGGTTGCCATGCGGCATAAAGGCATTGGATGAAAAACACCGCGAATGTGGTGATGAAAGAAGCCCATGCCGCTCCGACCACGCCCAGCGCCGGAGCGCCCCAATTCCCGAAGATCAAGGCGTAATTCAGGAACCCGTTCACCACAGCCGCCAGCACTGTGGTCCAGAGCATGATTTGAGGCCGTTCCACGGCGACAAAGAATGAGCGCAGGACAAAGGTCAGCAGCGCCGGAAACAGCGACCATTGCAGCACGGTCATGTAAGCATTTGACAGCGCGACAACTTCGGCTTCCTGCCCGATTGCCAGCAGAATCGGTTCGATGAACCATAACGGCACCATACAAACCGCGCAGTAGATGAAGGTGATCCAGAACCCCATGCGGACCGAGCGCCGCACACCGCGGCTGTCGCCTCGCCCCTGCGCCTGGGCGGCGATCGGGACAATGGCATGGGCAAATCCGGATCCAAGCATGAGAAAGAAGAAGAACGCCTGCGCCCCGAGCACGCTTCCGGCCAGATGCACCGCGCCCAGCCACCCGATCATGATCGTGTCGGTGGTCGTGATCGCAATCTGGGCCAGATAGGCGCCAACAATCGGCAGGCCGAGCTTGATCGTGGCCCGGATGTGATCAGGCCAGGATTGGAATTTGGCAACTGGTTGCGAATTCTGTTCGACAGACATTGCTTTCACCGCGGCCGCCAGACGTCAGCGAAAAGTCGCGGCGCAATAACCGGACTGCCCTATACCCTGCGAACTACCAAGTCGATTACTGTTTGCGGCAAACTTACAACAGCCGCCCCAAAAACGGATCGATCTCACGTCCTGGCTGAAATTCGCCTACCCGTTTGATTTCCCATTCCAGCCGAATGCCGGATTTTTCGAGCACGCGCGAACGGACGGTTTCGCCGAGAAATTCGAGGTCGTAGCCCGTGGCGGTTCCGGTGTTGATCAGGAAATTGCAATGCATTGGCGACACCTGCGCCCCGCCGATTATCAATCCCCTGCAGCCGGCATTGTCGACTTCCTTCCAGGCAGACGTGCCGGGCGGGTTCTTGAACGTCGATCCTCCGGTCTTTTCACGGATTGGCTGCACTGTCTCCCTGTGCTGCTGAACCTCGTCCATCGCCTTTCGAATTGCTTCCGGATCGTCCGGCTGTCCTTCAAACACGGCGGACGTGAAAATCAGCTCATCTGGCGCATCGGAATGCCGATAGGAGTATCCCATGTCCGAATTGGTCAGCACGTGGCGATTTCCCTTGCGGTCATAGGCAATGACCTCGATCACGCGCTCGCGTGTCTCCACATCATTTGCGCCGGCATTCATGCGCAACGCTCCGCCGATCCCGCCGGGTATGCCGTGATAGAAATGAAATCCACCCAGCCCGGTTTCAAGTGCGACAGCCGCTACCCGTTTATCTGACGCGGCTGCACCGGATCTCAATCGATTGCCACCGACCGCGGTGACGGCCCCAAAGCCTTTGGCCGACAGGCGGACGACGAACCCCCTTATGCCACCCTCGCGAACCAGCAGGTTGGAACCGACGCCGACAACCATGACCGGTATGTCTTCAGGAACAGCTTTCAAAAACGCCGCCAAATCGTCTTCATCGGCCGGCTGGAACAGAACTTCAGCCGGACCGCCGGCGCGAAACCAGGTAATGGTGTCCATCGCCGCGTTCGGCGTCAGGCGCCCGCGCAGCCCGCCGAGCACGCCTCCCAGGTCCGACAGTAGCTTTTCACCGTCGACCATCAACTACCTGCCAATTCGTCCGGTAGCGCATAGGACCACTGGGTGATGTTTCCGGCACCCAGGAAGAGGACATAATCACCCTCTTTTGCAATATCGCGCACCAAGGGCGCGATTGCTTCCGGACCTGAAATATCGCGCGCATCGCGATGCCCGCCAGCGCGTATGTTGGCCGCCAGATTAGCGGCATCCGCACCTTCAATAGGTTCCTCACCTGCAGGATAAACCGGGGCAATCATGACCGTATCGGCGTCGTTGTAGCAGGCGGAAAAATCGTCGAACAAGTCATGAAGCCGCGTGTAGCGGTGCGGCTGGGAGATTGCGATGACATTGCCCTTGCACGCCTCGCGCGCCGCGGCCAGCACAGCGCGGATTTCGACCGGATGGTGTGCATAATCGTCGAAAATTTCCACACCGTTCCACGAACCGGTATGGGTGAAGCGCCTTTTCACGCCGCCGAATGAAGCCATGCCCCGGCGGATGTCGTCTGCTGAGATTCCGAGCCTGTTGGCAACGGTTATTGCCGCTACTGCGTTGGAAACATTGTGTTTACCCGGCATTGGCAGCCTTACGCCCTCAATCGAAACCTCAGGCCTGCCGCGACGGCTGCGCAGCAGCACATCGAAGACGGATTCAGGCCCTTCCATCCGGTGGTTGAAGTAGCGCACGTCGGATTGCGGATTTTCGCCATAGGTCACGATGCGGCGATCCTCGATCCGGCTGACGAGCGCCTGCACTTCCGGATGATCGATACACATCACCGCAAAGCCGTAAAACGGCACATTCTCGACAAAGGTCTTGAAGGCCTCCCGCACCTTGTCAAACGATCCGTAGTGATCGAGATGTTCCGGATCGATGTTGGTAACCACCACGGCGTCGGCCGGCAGTTTCAAAAAAGTACCGTCGCTCTCATCGGCCTCGACAACCATCCAGTCGCCCTCGCCCATGCGGGCATTGGTTCCATAGGCATTGATGATGCCGCCATTGATGACGGTGGGATCGAGGCCACCGGCTTCGAGCAGCGTCGCAACCATGGACGTCGTCGTTGTCTTGCCGTGCGTGCCGCCAATGGCCACTGACTGCCGGAACCGCATCAGTTCCGCCAGCATTTCCGCCCGGCGGACAATCGGCAGTGAACGTTCGCGGGCAGCAATCAGCTCTTCATTGGAGCTTTTGATTGCAGTCGAAACCACAACAACCTGTGCAGAGCCCAGGTTTTCGGCCGAGTGGCCGACAAACACCTTGATACCCTTGTCCCGCAGGCGCTGGACATTCGCACCCTCGGCCTGGTCGGAACCCTGCACGTCATATCCCAGATTGTGCAACACCTCGGCAATGCCGCTCATGCCGATGCCGCCAATTCCGATAAAGTGCGCAAGACCGATACTGGACGGCATCTTCATGAAACCGCTCCACGTTTGAACTGTTCGACGGATTGACCGGATGCAATAGCTTCGACGAGGTCTGCAAGCAAGTGGACGGCATCAGGTCGTCCAACGGATTTTGCAGCGGACGCCATGGTGGACAAACGATCCGGTTCCGCCATGGCTTGGCTCAGAATTTCGGCAATCACCGGCCCATCAAGCGTTCTTTGGTGATGAACTTCGGCCCCGCCGACGCTTGCCAGGGCGGCAGCGTTTGCCGCCTGGTCATGGTCCAGCGCATAGGGATACGGAACGAGAATTGCCGGCCGGCCAATGGCGGAAATCTCCGACACTGTCGACGCACCTGATCGCGATATCACGAGGTGCGCATTGGCAATCCGGTCCGCCATGTTGCTGAAAAACGGGGATACCTCTGCCCGTACCCCGAGGTGTTCATATGCCTGCTTGACACGGGCTTCGTCTTCGACACGGGCCTGCTGCACGATACTGAGCTGCGAACGAAGTTCTTCTGGTAGCAGCTCGACGGCAGCCGGAATGGCTTCACTGAAGAACCGCGCGCCCTGACTGCCGCCAAATACAAGCAAATTGAAGGGTTTACCGGGTCTTGCTGAATCATATTGTCGGCCTGCTGCCTCAAGCACGTCCGGTCGTACCGGATTTCCGGTGATAACCGTTTTGTCGGCGTGCGAACCGCTGTCTGCAGGCAAAAAACCACCGGCAACGGCATTCACCAATCCCGCAAGCGCCTTGTTGGCCCGGCCCATCACTGCATTCTGCTCGTGGATTATGGTCGGTACTTTTCGCCGGCTCGCCGCGTAGACCGGCGGCAAAGTGGGATAACCGCCAAAACCGATCACCGCATCCGGTTTTTTCTGGCCGATCACGCGCCCGGTCTCGCGCACTCCGCGCCAAATCGTCCAAAGCGCCTTCAAAAGTGTGACCGGATTTCTGCCACCAAATGTTGCAGATGGAATGATGAACGTTTCCCGCGCCGGAAATTCCCCTGCAAATCGCTCCGCCCGGCCATCGGTTGCCAGATAAACCGTCCAACCCCGGCGTCCCAGCTCATGCGCCAGCGCTTGGGCCGGAAACAAATGTCCACCCGTTCCTCCAGCGGATAGAAGGACCGTTTTCCCCATGGGTTAACCAGCGTGAATGGGTCTTGAGACGACCGGCAGGATGGAAGTATTGCGCCGCTCCGGTTCCTTGCGTGTCAACGCCAGCACCATTCCCATGGATATCGCCATCGCCAACAAAGACGAGCCGCCGTAGGAAACAAATGGCAGGGTCATTCCCTTTGCCGGCATCAGTTCCAGATTAACACTCATATTGATGATGGCCTGGAAGCCGAACAGCACCACCAGTCCCGAAATCGCATAGCGGGCGAAATCATCCTCGCGCCTGAGCGCAACCTTCAACCCACGCAACACCACGAACGCAAACAGAGCCAGAATGATGAAGCACAGGATGATCCCGAACTCTTCTGCTGCGACCGAATAGATAAAATCTGTGTGGCTGTCGGGCAGCACACGCTTTATCGCTCCCTCACCCGGCCCGCGGCCAAGCCAGCCGCCGTTGATGATCGCCTCGCGGCCCATTTCAACCTGATAATTGTCACCCTGTCCTGTGATGAACCGGTCAATACGGCCAGAGACGTGCGGAAAAAGCGAATAGGCGACCGCGCCACCCGCGATTGCCAGCGAACCAAGAATGGCAATCCACAGCCATGACACACCGGCAATGAAGAACATGGCGCCCCAGGTTCCGGCAATGAGAATGGTTTGACCAAAATCGGGTTGCGCCACCAAAAGCGCAGTCACCAGACCCAACAGTATGATCGCAAACAGATTGCCGGGAATATCCGGCTGTCGTCTGTGTTCGGCAAAAAGCCAGGCGCACATGACCACAAAGGCCGGTTTCACGAATTCCGACGGCTGCAGCGAGAATCCCAGGATCGACAACCATCGCCGCGAACCCTTGACCTCATAGCCAACATACAAGGTCGCCACCATGGCGAAGATTGAGCCGATCAGGAGCGCGAGCGCCAGGCGCCGGATCTGACGTCTTTGCAGAAACGACACCCCGATCATCAACAATATCGCCGGAACCATGAATATGATCTGGCGCGTGACGAAGTGATAGCTATCCAGACCGATGCGCTCAGCGACCGCAGGACTTGCGGCAAAGGACAGCACCACACCGAGCCCCATGAGGCACAGGAAGGCAGCCAAAAACCAGCGATCGACGGTCCACCACCAATTGGCAGCGGGGCTTCGGTCGACACGGCTCACCATTATCCGATGCTCCCGAACGGCTCGAAACCGTCAAGCGCTCTCACTGCCATTTTGAAAGCCTCTCCCCGCACCTCGAAATTCCTGAACTGATCAAAACTTGCACATGCCGGTGACAACAACACCACCGATTCGCCGCTTATATCACGGGCAGAATCTCTCGCGGCATGGTTAACAGCCTGTTCCATCGTGCCCGAAATCTCATAACGAACCGTTTCACCGAGAAAAGATGACAGCCCTGGTGCGGCTTCACCGATCAAATAGGCCTTTTCAATATGCGCCAGATGGGGCCGCAAAGCCTCAAATCCACCATCCTTCTGCAGCCCACCGGCAATCCAACGGATATTGCTAAAGCTGGCCAGCGCCGTGGCCGCGGCTTCAGCATTGGTGGCTTTGGAATCGTTGATGAACAGCGTCGTGCCGATCTGACCGACCTGCTCCATGCGGTGCACCAGCCCGGGAAACGAAGTTAGCGCTGCCTGAATTTCTGACGGTTTCATGCCACAAATCACGCAAGCTGCAGTGGCCGCAAGTGCGTTTTGAGCGTTGTGTGCGCCGCGAAGAGAGCCAATTCCGCCAATGCTGGCCACGGCTGTTTGCTCACCATTTGCAGCGTGAACAAGCCTGTCGCCGCTGAGAAAATAACCGTCTTGCAATTGGCGGTCCTTGGATATGCGCAGCACTTCTCGCCCATCCGTTCCAAGCCGGTCTGCGATCGCCTCGCACCAGTCGTCGTCAACGCCGACGATTGCCGTCGCCGCCTTTTCGACCAGCCTTTCCTTGATCGCAGCGTAGTGCTGCATGTCGCCATGCCGGTCGAGGTGATCGGGCGAAAGGTTGAGAAGAATGCCAATATCCGGCGCCAGCGATGGCGCCAGGTCAATTTGATAAGACGAGCATTCCACCACGTAATGCCGGTCATCAACAGGCGGCTGCAGCGTCAACACCGCCTTTCCGATGTTGCCACCCATCTGGGTGTCGCGGCCGGCATGCGAAAACATGTGAGCGATCAGGGCAGTCGTCGTTGATTTGCCGTTCGTGCCGGTAATAGCAATGAAGGGAGCATTTGATCCCGCATGCTGTCGCGAAAATATTTCGATATCACCGATAATCGGAACACCGGCCGCGTTAGCCAGATCCACCGTCCAATGCGGTTTCGGATGCGTGAGCGGTACGCCGGGCGAAAGCACGAGTGCAGAAATTTCTGACCAATCCGTTTCCCGCAAATCGCCGGTTTCGATGCCCTCGGCCGCCGCCGCGTCCACACTGGCCGGATTGTCGTCATAGCCCACGACCAGCGCACCGCCGGAAATCAGCGATCTGGCGGTCGCAATGCCGGAACCGCCAAGACCGAACAGGGCGACCCGCTGACCTGCAAAAGATTTCGCCGCGATCATCTCAGCTTGAGCGTTGACAGACCGATCAGGGCCAGCATGACCGAAATGATCCAGAACCGGATCACGACCTGGCTTTCTGTCCATCCGAGCTTTTCGAAATGATGGTGGATTGGCGCCATCAGAAACACCCGCTTGCCGGTCATCTTGAACCATGAGACCTGAATGACAACAGACAAAATTTCAACGACAAACAAACCGCCGACGATCGCCAGCACCAGTTCATGTTTGGTCGCCACCGCGATCGCGCCGATCAGTCCGCCCAGCGCCAACGATCCGGTGTCACCCATGAATATCGCCGCCGGTGGAGCGTTGAACCATAAAAATCCGAGACTGGCGCCGATCACCGCGCCGAGCACGACAGCCAGTTCGCCTGTACCGGGCACGAAATGGATTTGAAGATAATTCGCAAAAACCGCATTACCCGAGAGATAGGCAATGACACCGAATGTCGATGCGGCGATCATCACCGGAACGATGGCCAGCCCGTCAAGCCCGTCGGTCAGATTGACTGCATTGGCTGAGCCGACCATCACGATGCACGCGAACGGAATGAAGAACCAGCCAAGATTGAGGACAAGTTCCTTGAAAAACGGGAAGGTTACGGAGGTTGAAAACGGCACCTTGCCATTCTGGATGATGATCCATGCTGCAATGGCCGCAATCAGGAACTCTCCCAACAACCGGGCCTTGCCCGAAAACCCTTTGTCAGACTGTTTGGTGACCTTCAGATAGTCATCATAAAATCCGATGGCGCCAAAGCCGAGCGTCACAATCAAAATTACCCAAACATAGATATTGCTGAGATTTGCCCACAGCAGGCTTGAGACCACGATGCCGATGAGGATCATCAACCCGCCCATGGTCGGCGTTCCGGCTTTCTTGAAGTGGGTTTGCGGGCCATCGGCGCGAATTGGCTGCCCCTTACCCTGTCTGATGCGCAGGGAAGCGATGATCGCTGGCCCGAACATGAATACGATCAACGCGGACGTGATCAGCGCACCGCCGGTTCTGAATGTGATGTAACGGAACACATTCAGCACCGATAGTTGATCGGCAAATTCTACCAGCATTACAAACATGGGTTAGCGCGTCCCCTCTGCCTCCATCCAGTGTGAGGCAACCAGCATTGCCGGCAGTGCACAGGAATCATGCGTCTGCCTCCACAGGCGGATAGCGTTTTAGCAGCGCATCGACAATCTTTGAAAACCCAACACCGTTGGATGATTTGATCATGATCGCATCACCGGGGCGCACAGCCTTGACGACAAGGTCGCACAAATCGCCGGCCTCCTTGCGATATTCCGACCTGATTCCGGCAGGCAAATTTTTCGAGAGCGCATGCATTTCGGCTCCCCCCAAAAACACTTTCTGGGCATTCGCCTCCGCCACGGCATCCGCAAGGCCTGCGTGGAGGCGCGCCGAATGGCTGCCCAGTTCCAACATGTCGCCGAGAACCGCGATCCGCCGTCCCCGGTTTGTAACCGGGGCGGATTTCAAAAGATCGAGTGCGGCCTCCATGGAGGCCGGATTGGCGTTGTAGCTCTCGTCTATCAAAATCATCCGGCCCTTGGGATGTTTCAGGACGACCTGCTTGCCACGGCCGGTCTCAGCTTTGAAAGTTGCAAGCGCAGTAACGGCTTTTTCCATATTTGCGCCGGTCAGTTTCACAGCCCCCAGAACCGCCAAAGCGTTTTGGGCGATGTGGCGTCCTGGCGCTCCCATGAGCAGCTCAATGAACTTGCCATCAATCTTTACACGCAAATGACTTCCGTTGGCTGCCGGCTCAAACTTTGTCATTTTGAAATCAGCTTGCCGATGAACGCCAAAGCCCGACACCTGCTGCACTCCAGCCTCAACCGCAGCGTTCCGCAGGCGTTTCCAGCGGCTGTCGTCGCGATTGATCAGCGCGTGACCGCCTCGAACCACACCTTCGAAAATTTCGGCCTTGGCGTCGGCGATTTCATTGAGATTCTTGAAATGTCCGAGATGGGCAGCGGCGATCAGAGTAATGATTGCAACATGCGGCCGAACCAATTTCACCAGCGGCCTTATTTCGCCCGGGTGGTTCATTCCGATCTCGAAAACCCCGAACTCCGTGTCCTTCGGCATTCGCGCCAGCGTCAGCGGCACGCCCCAGTGATTGTTGAACGATTTTACCGACGCATGAACCTTGCCGGATGGCTCCAACGCTTGCCGAAGCATCTCCTTGGTCGTCGTTTTGCCTACCGAGCCCGTGACCGCGATGAACTTGGCCTTCGAGCGCTTACGCGAGGCGACACCCAGTTTTTCCAGCGATTTGAGCACATCATCAACAACGATCATCGGAACTTTGAGCCGTCCGAGCGCTGGCAGTTTGGCTTCGGAGACGACCAGCAATCCAGCGCCGTTGGCCATCGCGGCGGTCGCGAAATCATGACCGTCAAACCGGTCGCCCTTGATCGCAAAAAAGGCTTCGCCTTCTTCAAGTGACCGACTGTCGATCGATATGCCGGTTATCCCCTCTGGGAGGTCTCCTACGGGTCGCCCGCCCATGGCCGACACCATTGCTTCCGACGTCCACAGCCAATTCATGCCGCTAACCCGGCAAGAGCGGCACGAACTTCTTCGTGATCAGAAAATGGCAGGGTTTGGTCGCCAATTGTCTGACCGGGTTCATGCCCTTTTCCAGCGATGATCAGCGTATCACCTGACTTCAACAACGACACTGCATGCTGAATGGCCTCACGCCGGTCGCCTATCTCAATTGCGTGCGGCGCAGTTTTCATAATCGCAGCTCGAATGGTGTCCGGTGGCTCGCTTCGCGGATTGTCATCCGTGACGATAACCAGATCGGCAAGCTCTGCTGCGATCTCGCCCATGATGGACCGTTTGCCCCGATCCCGATCTCCGCCACATCCAAACACGACGACGACCTTTCCGGTTGTGAACGGGCGAACCGACTGCAATACATTGCGCAACGCATCCGGCTTGTGAGCGTAATCTACATAGACCGGCGCACCGTTTTGCGCTGTACCAGCCAAATCCAGCCGGCCAGGCGCTCCCTCAAGCCTTTCCAGCGCTTCGACCACCTCTGCGGGCTCGGTTCCTGTCGCTATCGCCAAGCCGGCGGCAACAAGAGCGTTTGACAGCTGGAAATCGCCGGCAAGCGGCAGCACGAACTCGAAGCGATCACCGCCAATCATGATTTCGGCCCGCTGCCTCTGGCGTTCGTGTTCCACGCGCTTCAGCGTAATGAATGTGCCATACCGGCCAACCGTCAGCACGTCCAGCCCGGCACCCCGCGCTGCATCTTCCGTGCGCTTCGACCATTCATCATCGGCAAATATCACCGCCGGTGCGCCCCTGTGCAGCAGTGTGTCGAACAAACGCAATTTGGCGCGATGATAATCAGCCATGTCCGGGTGATAATCCATGTGATCACGGCCAAGATTGGTGAATGCCCCGGCCGCCAGCCTCACACCGTCAAGCCGGCGCTGATCAAGTCCATGGCTCGAAGCCTCCATCGCGCTATGGGTGACGCCTTCGCCCGCGAGCTCGGCCAACAGGCGGTGCAATTCCACCGGATCGGGTGTCGTGAGCGAACCGTAATCGTCCCGGCCCGGAGCCTGAACACCAGTGGTTCCGATGCTCGCAGCCGCCTTGCCGGCATGTTGCCATATTTGCCGCGTGAATGCTGCCACCGACGTTTTGCCGGCGGTTCCGGTGACCGCAACAATTGTCTCCGGTTGCGCGTCGTAAAATTGCGCTGCAGCAAGCGACAGGTCCCTGCGTGGATCGGCACTTCGAAGCACCGGTACTTCGGCAGCATTCAGTTCGGCGTCCTTTGCAGCCAGGATGGCAGCCGCGCCTCGGGCACATGCATCTGCGGCGAAGGCCGCGCCGTCTTGGTTGGTACCCTGCAGAGCCGCGAACAAAAAACCCGGTTTGACCTTGCGCGAATCCGAAGTGATCCCCGAAATATCGATTTCGGCCATACCCTCTTCCACGGGCAGAAATCCGGCGAATTCATTCAACTTCATTACGGTCAGACCAGCACCCCTCGAATCGGGTCGTACTCTTATCAAATCGATGTCTAGAGCGTCTCTTGTTTAAATGGAATCGTTTGAACGCCGATAATTTGTGTCCTGACAAGGAGCGCGAGGCGACGCGGTGTGAACACCGTTAGGCTCGCGCGACGCGGTTCAGGACGCAAAGAATCAAGTTGAAACGAATGCGACTTAACTAAAGCAACTAATCCCTTGGTATATTTTCGGCTTGGCGGTCTTTTTCGCCTCGGCTGTGTCGAAATCCTCGCACGATGGTCACATCGCGCTGCGGTGTTCTCCTCGCCCCGACAAAAAATCCCTACCATCAAACCGCCTCCATTTAGACAAGACACGCTCTAATGAGATACGAGCAAGGCCCTACTTTCATGGCCAAATTCGGGCTTCACACCAAGTAGCGACGCCGATCGACTGATAATTCCGGCAACTGTCGGCGCAGCGTTGGAACCGGCGGTGGCACCCACTCCCTTTTTCTCCGGCTTGGGTTCGTCCAGGATGACAAGCACCACATAGCGCGGATCGTTCACAGGAAATGCCGCCAAAAACGCGTTGAACCTTTTGTCGGATACGTAACGGCCATTGATGACTTTCTCTGCCGTTCCGGTTTTGCCGCCGACGAAGAAACCGGGCACATCTGCCCTGCGGCCAGAACCCTTTTCAACGTTCAGACGGAACAGATAACGCATGGCGTCACTGGTTTTTGGATCAAGAACCTGAACACCGGACAGTTCAGCCTCGCGTTCGTTGCGCGGCAAAAACGTCGGCTGGATCAGTTTTCCGCCATTGAGCAAGGCGGCGGCAGCAACGGCGGTTTGCAGAGGCGTGGTTGCCATGCCATGGCCGAATGAAATGGTTATCGAATGCAGCTTTTTCCATTCTCTCGGCTCTGTCGGACGGGCGACTTCTGGAAGTTCGGTATCCATGCGGTCAAGCAGGCCAATCCGTTTCAAAAACGACCGGTGGCCTTCGATGCCAATCGTGTCGGCCATCTTCGCGGTACCGATATTCGATGAGTAAATGAATATCTCAGGCACGCTCAGCCAGCGCCGCTTGCCGTGAAAATCATTGATTGTGAAACGGGCAATGCGAATGGGCTTTCGAGCATCAAACTTGTCGCTTAAATGAACCTTTCCAGAATCGAGGGCCATCGCGGTAGTGAAGGTCTTGAAAGTCGAACCCATCTCGAAAATACCGGCAGACATGCGGTTTAGCCGGTCTTTTTCCTGTGCGTTATAGGGATTGTTGGGGTTGTAATCAGGCAGGGAAGACATCGCAACCACTTCGCCAGTGCGCGCATTCAAGACCACCGCGCCAGCGGCGATCGCCTGATAACGCTCCATTGCGCTGGCCAGTTCGTCGCGAACAATATGCTGTACCCGCAAATCGATCGATAGCTGAACCGGTTCGAGATCGGCACTTTCGGTCAGACCGGCGGCCTGCAGGTCCGCCAAACCCTGATCGTCGATGAATTTCTCCATGCCGGCAGTGCCTTGATTGTCGACATTGACCAGACCGAGAATATGCGAGGCCGTTGGACCACCAGGATAGAAACGCCTTTTTTCAGTGCGAAAACCGATGCCCGGAATACCAAGTTTCTGGATCTCGTTTTGCTGTCCGGGTGTCAACTCCCGGCGCAGCCAGGCAAATCCGGTGCCGCTTCGAAGCCGGCGGTAGGTGGTATTGACATCCAGATCCGGCAGCACCGTCACCAACTGTTCAACCGCTTCATCGGCATCAACAATCCGTCTCGGTTCTGCGAAAAGCGATGCCGTCTTGATATCCGTTGCAAGAACTTCACTGTTGCGATCGACAATATCCGGACGGGAAACCAGATTGCGGTCAGCAACAGCGGCTTGGCGATTGTCGGAATCGGAGAATCCCAAAAAGACCAGCCGTCCCCCAATGATGACGAATATCACCGCAAATAGCGTCATGGTCATCAATAGCCGGCTGCGGGCCCGCGCACCGGTGGACTTTATTGCACCTTCAACGACAATGTCGTGCGATGACGGGCCGCGATTTGATCTTGTCTGCGATTCCATTTTTGTTTTTGCAGGTGTCACCGGTCGATCCCACCCGTTTCAATGTCGTCCGTGGCACCCGGCTCACCGACGAATAGTTCCGTCTGCTCACTTAAGATGTCCTCTATGCGCAACGGTGCCGCAGGCAAATCACTGATTTCGATAATCTGATGCGCTTCGACGGGCTCAAGCGCCAACTCATCGCGATAGATTTCGGAAAGCTGCTGCAATCTGCGCGGTTGGGTCAGCAGGCTCCAGTCTGCTTCAAGCACATCGATGGTATCCTGTTCGGCGCGGATGTCGGTGCGAATCTGGTTCAGTTCGGCCAGTTGCCGTTCAGCATCATGTTTGGTTTTGTAGGTAAAGGCAGCCGCCGAGACCATGACCGCTATGAGAACGATATCCGTCGTTCTGAACATGTTCACGACCCCTCGTTTGGAAGATTTGGCAACTTTGGCAGCCCGAAAACGGAAATATCAGCGCCCTGGGCTGCTGCATCGGTTCGAACGGCCACGCGCATTTTTGCAGATCGGGCCCGCGGGTTGCGCTCCGCTTCGGCAGCGGAAGCCTTCGTAACTCCCCCGCCTCGTTCAAAGGAAGGTTCTTCGCCCTTTTGCGCCGGCAAGTGCCGGGACCCTGAAGCCACCGTGGAACGGTCTGCGATAAACCGCTTGACGATGCGATCCTCCAGCGAATGGAAGGTGACGACCACGAGCCGGCCACCAGGTTTCAATATGCGCTCGGCGGCAAACAGTGCCCGGCAAAGCTCACCCAACTCGTCGTTGATGAAAATCCGCAGTGCCTGGAATACCCGCGTGGCCGGGTGGATTTTGTCACTCGGTCTTCGCCCAATCGTTTTTTCTATCAAGGCGGCAAGCTCACCGGTGGACTTGAACAGCTTTTCGCTTCGCCGCGCCTCAATGGCCCGGGCAATTCGCCCCGCATGGCGCTCCTCGCCATAGAAGCCAAAAATGCGCGCCAGATCACCGGCTTTGAAGGTGTTCACAATATCAGCGGCTGTCGGCCCTGATTGCGCCATGCGCATGTCGAGCGGACCGTCGTGACGAAATGAAAATCCGCGTACGGCCTGGTCCAGCTGCATCGACGAGACCCCGATATCGAGCACCACACCATCAACGGGTTCGTCGCTGCACCGGTCCAGCTCCGAAAACCGCCCCTCGACGAGCGTCAACCTGCCGGCGCCGGCACGCTCCATTTGCCTGCCCGCGGCAATGGCATGTGGATCGCGATCAATGCCGATGACACTCGCGCCGGCATCAAGCAACGCCCGCGAATAGCCGCCCGCGCCGAACGTGCCGTCAATAATGGTCTGACCTGCCGCTGGCCGCAGCGCGTCGATCACCTCGTCAAGAAGAACAGGGATATGGCGGACCGGTCCGCCACCGGTGGCATTTGCCCCGGGATCCGCCATTATCCCGTTTCCCCGCCCGGCCGCGCCTCGTCCGCAGCCTGGCGAAGTTTCAGCAGCCGCTTGCGCACCGCTTCCCCGTGAACGGTGAGCTTTTCGGGATGCCAAATCTGAAAGAAGTTTCCGCGCCCCAAAAAGGCGACGTCCGTCGTGATCCCGGTTTGCTCGCGGACAAAATCCGTGACCGTGATCCGCCCATCGCCGTCCAGTTTCAAAAATGCGCTGTTGCCATGCACGTGAAACGACATGTCGTCGGCCAGCGGCAAAAACGGGTCTTCCTCGGCCATTCTCTTTTCGTACCGGTCCAGCAAATCCAGTCCACCCACGTCGAGAGCCGGGACATCCAGCGCCTTCAACGCATAGAGTTCCGAGTAACCGCGCTTTTGCAGAACCGACCGGAAATGCGCCGGCACCGAGACCCGCCCCTTGGCGTCGATCCGGTTCACCGCACTCGATACAAATCGGTCCATCACTTAAACCCGTATCCACATCCCCACCCACGAACTTCGAGCTTCCGGCGCCCCAACGCCGCTGTCGAACAGGCCGAAAGAGATCGCTTCCCTGTACCGCCCGTAATCCGACGATCATCGAAACCCGGGCCATCGCCGATTGCGCTTCACGTTTTGCAACCCGGCACGGTCGATCGCTTCTCAGTCTGCTTTTTGGGATATCATGGGCAAATATGGGGGTCAACGGGATAAGCCTACACAAACTTCCGGAAACCGGGATTTCTCGGGCAATTTCCGGTCGATCCCCATTTATCGGTGCTTAACCTTAAGGAAGCGTTAGGCAATTCGATTGAGCTACGCGATTCGTGCCGCAATCGCCCAAAGCAATTGCCTGGTTTCAGCCCACATCGGACGAAGCGTCGTTTGATCCGGCAGTGCAATGATCAAATTTGGTCCGTTGGCCGATCGAAAGATCGTTTTCTTACCTGAGAGATTATTTGCCAGCTGGCCTGTAAGCCGGGTTCTGTATGGCCTGCACCCGAAGGCGCAAACGTGGCGGCCATTCCTCTGGGACGAACATTGCTGTCCGCCTCAAGCGACCAACCCGGACGGTGAGCCGGAAACAGCCCTGCAGGGTTTCCCCTGCCTACCATCCCTATTCGGTCTTGCTCCAGGCGGGGTTTGCCGTGCCGCTTCCGTCGCCGGTCGCGCGGTGGTCTCTTACACCACCCTTTCACCCTTACCCTTCGATCCGCCTTTCGGCGGACCAAAGGGCGGTCTGCTCTCTGTGGCACTTTCCCTGGGGTTGCCCCCGCCGGACCTTGTCCGGCGCCTTGTTTCCGTGGAGCCCGGACTTTCCTCGCATGCAGCGTTTCCGCCATTGCATGCGCGGCCGCCCGGCCAGCTGGCAAACGCTCAATAGCCGAGCGGTTGCCTGAAAGAAAGTGTCAGACAATATTTCGCATTATCGCCTGGGTTTTGCGAAGCGGCGCCGTTCTGTGTGCCTGGCCGTGCCAGACAGCACCGCCTCGCTCAACTTAGGATAATCGACCAGAGGACGATCGCCCTAGAGCTTGATACGGTACCGCGCAAATCCGTCAGGCCCGTCACCGGCATCTTCGATGGCAACGCCCTTCAGGTCGTCGAGATATTCACGCCCCTTCGGACCGGTATCGAACAGGACGGTTGCATCATCCAGCGGTGCGAAAGACCAGTTGCCGTCGGCTGACGGATTGATGGTGCCTTGCTCGACAATGTAACGGACAATGACATCTCGATTGGTGTCGGGACCGACAAAGATAATCGTGTCGCCCATCGCGCCCGGGAAGCTGCCGCCACCGCCAGCACGGTAGTTGTTGGTGGCGATGACAAATTTCTGTGCCGGGTCGATCGGATTGCCGTTGTATTGCAAATCGACAATCCGGTTGGCGTCCGGATTGATCAGCCCACCCTTCGAATCGAACTTCGACGGTTGCGACAGGTCGATTTTGTAGGTCACGCCGTCCATGACATCGAAATTGTAGCTCGGGAATTCCGGATTGAGCAGCACCTGGTCTGCCATACCTGGTTCAACCTGATTGAACATGCCTGCGGAGCGCTCCAGCCAATCCTTGACCTCGGCGCCGGTGATCAGCACCGCCCGAACCGTATTGGGATAGAGATAGAGATCGGAAACATTCTTGATCGCCACATCGCCGGCCGGGACATCGGTGAAGTATTCCGGGCCTCCGCGGCCTCCTGCCTTGAACGGGGCCGCTGCCGACAGAATGGGCAAACCTTCCCACTCCGTGCCCTTCATCATGTCGGAGATGTACCAGGTTTGCGCCTGACTGACGATCTGCACTGACGGATCATCGGCGACGAGTGCGAAATAGGAATGCAATGCCGCTGACGTCTTGCCGACCGAGCGGCGAACGTAGGCGAGCGTGGCTTCATGCACCCCTACTACAGAGTCAAGCACGTCCTGCTGACTGTCGACGAGAGGAATGCGCTTTCGGCCATCACGCTCGTAAATCGGCCGTGCTTCGGTTGTAAACGAAACCACTTTCCATTCTGACCCGCTCTTCTCGAGCAGAAGGTCGATCAGTCCGAGATGAGAGCCCCAAAACCCACCCATGGTTGCCGGTTTGCCATGGATCGTGCCTTTTTCGTGGTCAACTCCCGCAAAACCCTCATATTTCGGACCTGGAAATTCCAGATGCGCATGGCCGGTGAGAATCGCATCAATCCCATTGACGGCGGCAAGCGGTACGGAAGCGTTTTCCATTCCGTCTGTGTGGTCTGCAGATCCGATCCCCGAATGCGACAGCGCAATGATGACATCCGCGCCCGCTTCCTTCATCTCGGGCACCCAGGCCTTTGCTGCTTCGACAATGTCGCGTGTGTTGGCCTTGCCTTCCAGATGCCGCTTGTCCCAATTCATGATTTGTGGCGGCACGAAACCGATGAGGCCGACCTTGATATCGTGCTCATTGCCATCGCCGTCCTTCAGCTTGCGGCTGAGAATGACGTAAGGTTTGACGAGCAGCTTGTCGTCGCGCGGGGTGGCGCCAAGCTGGCCAAGCGCAACATTGGCAGAAATGGTGGGAAACTCGGCGCCAGAAATCGTCTTCATCAGGAAGTCGAGACCATAATTGAATTCGTGGTTTCCAAGTGTGGTCGCTTCAAAACCCAGCACGTTCATCGCCTGGATGATCGGATGCATGTCGCCTTCCTTCATGCCCCGTTCATAGGCGATGTAGTCTCCCATCGGATTTCCCTGCAGGAAGTCACCATTGTCGAGCAGCATGGAGTTCGTCGCTTCGTCCCTGATTTGGCGGATCAGGGTCGCCGTCCGCGCCAGGCCGACAGTATCGACAGGCCGGTCACCATAGTAATCGTAAGGGTAGACGTGCACATGCAGGTCGGTTGTCTCCATCAGTCTCAAATGCGCCTGATTGGCTGCCGCGCGAGCCGAGAACGGATGAAGTGCGACAACCGCCGCCGCCGCGCCGGTTCCCGCCAGAATATCGCGCCTGGATAGATATGGACTGGAAAAAAGCTTGAGCGTTTTCATGGCCGGGTCTCCCTGTTGTCGGTCAAGATCGCCCCCCGTACCAGGCAAACTATAGACGGTTTGTGAGAGTTGTGCGACGGCTTCGGGTTTACGCGTCCAAAAACTCGTAATGTTTGATGGTCCGCTCAGCGACGAGAACGGCTTCCTCCGGCAGAATGTGTGGATTGCGCCATTCTTCGCCGACAAATTCCTTCATGGCGTCCAGGTCTTTCCAGACCATCACGATGCAGAATTCGTTCGGCGTTTCTTCCCGTGGCAAGCCGAAAATCAGCTGCTCGATCCCGCCTTGCGATTTCATCAGCGGAACCGCTGTTCCGCGGAAGAATTCCTCGAACTCCGCTTCCTTGCCTTCGTGCGTGGTAACCTGAAACACCCTGACTATCGACATTATTTTGCTTCCCTTTTTTGTCCCCAATCAGTGTCATGTATCTATCACGATAACACGATATGTGCGGGTGAGAGCGTTTCCACCGAATGCTGGAAAACCGGATTTCCTTCTTCACTTCGCTTCGCCTCGCCAGTATTGACAGGCTTTCGTTGCAGAAGAAACTTGACGACATCGGGAGGCCTGATTGACACAATCCTCGCTCGGTCGCCGGCTGACTGCAGAAGCGGTCGGAACCGCGTTTCTGCTGGCGACCGTCGTGGGCTCCGGAATCATGGCCGAAAGGCTGGCGGGTGGGAACATCGCGATTGCGCTGTTGGGCAACACGATACCCACCGGCGCCATCCTCGTTGTTCTCATCACCATGCTTGGACCGATTTCAGGGGCACATTTCAATCCGGCCGTGACGTTGGCGTTCGGATTGCGCAGGGAAATCGCAGCGCACGAAGCGCTCGCCTATGTTGCAGTCCAGATTGTTGGCGGGCTTGTTGGTGTCTGGGTGGCTCATCTGATGTTTGCCGAAACGGTATTTCAGGCTTCGACAACTGAACGTACCGGCGGCGCGCAATGGTTTGCCGAAAGTGTCGCCACTTTCGGGCTGGTCTTCACCATTTTCGCAACATTGAAAGCGCGGCCGAATGCGGTCGCAATGGCGGTCGGTCTCTACATTACCGCGGCCTATTGGTTCACCGCATCAACGTCATTTGCAAACCCGGCCGTGACGATAGCCCGCGGGTTTTCAGATACTTTTTCAGGCATCAGGCCGGTGGACGTCATTCCGTTTGTCGGCGCGCAAATCGTGGGCGCTGTCATCGCTTGGCTGCTTTGTCGCTGGCTTCTGGCGGACCAGGACACGCAAGCGGACAATTAGATAATACCTGCATCCCGCCCCGAACCGCACCACTTGCATTCAGCGCCATTGCTGCATGTTCGCAGGCGTGACAACCAGAATGTCGGAGCACTCCGGCATGACCGTCAGGCGCAAAAGCCGGTGATGGGCGAGAATGTGCTGCAGCGCCGCGCGAATGTCGCGTCTCAAATCATCATGGAGCACGAAGTCTATTTGCCGGTCTTCAAGCAGTCGGGCATTCTCATTGTCCAAATCATGCGCGACAAATACTTCAGGCTCGATACCTGCCTTGTGCAACGTGTCGAGAATGGCCCGGTTTCCTCCGCCGACAGAGTAGATCGCACGCACTTTTCCAGCCTCAGCCAACACGGACTCAATCTGGGCTGCAGTCGATAGATAAAGGCCCGCACCGCCGCTGGCATCCAGCACGGTCAGGTCCGGGCGTCCGGCTAGTGCTTCCCGAAAGCCTTCCGCCCGGTCCTCTTCGCCGCGAAACGCCTCATTGCTGCGGGTCATGATCACAGTCCCGGGTGTCACCGCCAGGCTCCGGTCAACAAGATAAGCCGCGGTTTTGCCGGCCGCGCGGTTGTCGATTCCCGCATAACCGATCCTGCGGGAATTTGGCACATCCGTGAAAATCGTGACCACCGGTATGCCCTTGTCCATCAGCATGGCGATGGCTTCACGGATCTCAGGTTCGTCCCTCACCTTCAGCAGAACGCCCTGACTCCCCCGGTTGCCGATGCGGGTGAGCGCATCTTGAACGGACGTATTCTCCATGAGTTCGTGAAACGTGTATCGCGGCCGGACCACAGCCGGCCGAAACGCGTGAATTTCCGTTTCTATGGCATTCCTGATCTCGCGGCTGAACCGGACCGGCGCCTCAACAACGACATCAACAAACAGGCGCCGTCCGCGAGCGGCAAGCTGCCCCTCCTGCCCCTCCAATTCGCTGATCGCATCCCTGACCCGCTTTATGGTCTGCGGGCTGACATTGGGCCGGCCATGCATGACGCGATCGACGGTAGCGGTGCTGACGCCAGCTTGCAGGGCAACTTCCTTGACTGGAAAACGATGGGTCATTGATGGATTATTGATGGATTTTGACAAGGACGGCAAGCCCGACAGGTCTTATCATCACTGCCACGCTGGAGGATGGATCAATGAACACGATGCGAAGCGCTGCCCGCGGATTTTACCGCGAAGACGAATGTGATCTGGCCGAATTTGCAAGTCTTGTCTCGAAACAGACGAGCACGGAGGATTGCCCTGCCGCAGAGGCGATCGAAAAGAACATCCCGGTCTACGACGCGAACGCTTTGGTCGAATTGATCTCCGATCCGGATAAACGTCGGGCGCTGATAGCCGAATGGGCCTCCATCTTTCTGAACGGCGCCGGTGTGTTGGCCATCAAGAATGCGTCGACGGACATGGCCGCCATCGACGAAGCGACGGCGATTTATCAAGCGATCATTGTTCGTGAGAAAGAACATTCCGTTGGTGAAGGCGATCATTTTGCCAAGGCCGGCGCCAATGACCGCATCTGGAACTCGTTGCAAAAGCTTTGCGAGGCCTCGCCGGCAGTGTTTGCCCGCTATTTTGCAAATCCCGCAATCGATGCGGTCTGCGAGGCCTGGCTCGGCCCGGATTATCAGATGACGGCACAGGTCAACCTCGTGCACCCGGGCGGCGAAGCCCAGCAAGCGCATCGTGATTATCATCTCGGCTTCCAGTCAGCGGAAAAATTGTCGACCTATCCCGCCCACGTGCACGACCTTTCGCCGCTGATGACCCTGCAGGGGGCAATTGCCCATTGCGACATGCCGATTGAGAGCGGACCGACGAAGCTACTGCCATATTCGCAGCTGTATCGGCCCGGCTATGCCGCGTACCGCCGCAGCGATTTCCAGGAGTATTTCGAACAGCACCACGTCCAGCTTCCATTGGCCAAGGGCGATGCGCTGTTTTTCAATCCGGCGCTGTTTCACGCGGCTGGCGCCAACACCAGCGCGGATATCCAGCGTCTTGCAAACCTGCTGCAGATTTCTTCACCCTTTGGCAGGTCAATCGAGACGGTCAATCGCCGGAAAATGTCCGAGCTGCTTTATCCCGCGCTGGTGAGAGCAAAGGAAAGCGGCACGCTATCAGATGCGCAGATATCCGCGACAATTGCAGCCTGTGGGGAAGGATACTCGTTTCCCACCAACCTCGACAGCGATCCGCCCATTGGCGGAATGGCGCCGGAGACCCAGGCACAACTCATGCACCGGGCTTTGGCGGAGGGCATGACGCAAAGGGCTTTTGTCGAAGCGCTCGATGCGATGGAGAACAGACGAAAAGCCTAGAGCTTATCCGGCTTCTTCTCGCTCAAATCCCGCGCAGATGCCTTTTAACCTTGGCGCAATAGCGCGCCGAGACCGGGTTCATGCGTCGCGCTGCGTGGCCGGCGTTGTATTTCAGGATGGTTCCGCAGGTCGTGCCGCCGCCAAGCTTGTGCGCCTTGGCCAGATACAACATTCCATACTTGATGTTGTTTTCCGGGTGATAGAGGTCTTTGACCGATCCCGAATAGCCCATCATGCGGGCGGTCGCTGGCTTAATTTGCATCAGGCCGACTTCGCCTGCGCGGCCCCGAACATTGGGCCTGTAATTGCTCTCAACCTTGATGACCGCATGAGCAAGCTCAACCGGCACGCCATAGGCACGAGCGTAGCGTTCGACGATCATCCCATATTTGCGGTCGCTGGTGACCGGTTTCTGAATGCGGAAGCTGGCCAGGGTGCGTGACAGCCAGGACACCTTTTTCCGTTCCGGGCCCATTCGGGCTGCAAGGGCTGTGCGGCGGAATTCGTCAACGTCTCCATGCGCCAGCCGGGCGGCCAGCCGGGTCTCTTCAGCCGGGTTGAGCGTTCTTGTCCGCTTCTTGCGAACCGGTGGCTTCGGTTGCAGGCGTGCTCTGCGGTCATCCACTATCGGCGACGGACGTTCCTGTTTCTTGGCAAGCCGGTTATCAAGCAGAGCTTTGCGAAGCTCGTTGAGTTTAGGCAAGACCTGATACCCAAAACGCGCCTTCATTTCGTCGGGCTTTTTGCCGGACGTCGCATGAACCGCAGCGTATTTGCGCGTGTCGGCGCTCTTCTTCTCTGGCATGGAGCGGATGAAACCGCTCAACCGCTGCACCAGTGTCGGCCGCTTATCAAGTTTCTCTTGTCCGGCTTCTTCCTCTGAGACGACAGTGCTCGTCTCTTGCGGATTTCTGTCAAGCCAGCGGATTTTTTCCAGCAAATTTCTCCCTGCCTTTTGCACCCTCTCGGCTGCAGCAAGCACGGGATCATATTTTCCGGAAGCTGTCGCATCTTGGCCGGACCCTCCAACGGCAATCATGCCAAGCACCAGGGCCAGAGCGAACGTCGATTTCAAATTCATATACGCACAGAACTCAACGGTTACATGGTTCCCCAACCACGCTGGTTACAACACAATGGCTTGCGATCATCCCCGCAACACCACCTTGCACAACCGCCGCTAAATACTGATAAGCGCACGATAATATGACTTCGCAAGTCACATTGCGTGACGAAATGTTACAACCGGAGGCCGCGGCCCTATCTGTCGGGTAACGCTTGGAGCAGTCTGCGAAGCGTCAACACGGTCGATGGATCAGCGATGCCATCCACGCGGGATGGTCTGAAATGGCGCTGGAAAGCCTCGACCACGCTCTTCGTCCGGTCGTCGAAAGCGCCGTTTATTTCCAGCCCGTAACCGTATAGTGAGAGCATAGATTGCAGGCGTTCGACCGCTTCGCCGCTATCGCCATTCGACATCTGCTTCCCATCCTCAATCATCGGCTCAGGCTCGACATAGTGGCCCACTCCCGCCGCATGCAGCTTCGACCAGGGAAACTTTTCGCCCGGATCAACCTTGCGGCCCGGCGCGGTATCCGAATGCGCCAGCACCATCTCCGGCAAGATTTGGTTGCGCTCGACGATGCTTTTGCAAAGATGGATAACAGCATTGATCTGGGTATCCGGAAAGTCGCGATAACCAATCTCATGGCCCGGATTGACGATCTCCACTCCGATGGAAGCCGAATTGACGTCGGGATTGCCCTGCCACGAACCGGCGCCCGCATGCCACGCGCGGTCAGCCTCGCGCACCATCTGCACAATGCGTCCGTTCTCGTGAACGATGTAGTGACAGGACACTTCTGAATCGGGATTACACAGCCAGGCTTCCGCCGCTTCACCATTCACCATGCCCGTGTAGTGGAGGAGCAGTATCGAAGGCTTCAGACCATCGCGGCGGGCCCCGAAATTGGGCGACACATGAACTTCAGCCTTCGCGTAGTCGGCATTAAAACCGTTCATGCCGGGACGCTGGCTTCGATTGCCTCATAGGCTGCGTTGATCGCCGCCAGCCGCTCATTGGCAATGGCGTGAAACTCCTCGGGCACGCCGCGCGCGATCAAACGGTCCGGATGGTTTTCGCGAACCAGCTCATGATAGCGCCGCCTGATCTCACCGCGACCCGCATCCCTGGAAACGCCAAGCACAATAAATGGATCACCGCCGTGCGTGATGGCGTGGCGGGCAACCAGCCGGTTGAAGTGCACCTGGTCGAACTGAAAAATCTCGGCGACACGGCCCAGATAAGCTAATTCATGCTCGTGGACGACACCGTCGGCTTTGGCAATGTGGAACAGGCCATCAAGAATATCTTCCAGCATCGGGCAATTGGCATGACCGGTTCCGCACAGGCGTGCCATGCGTTCAGCATAGGCTTCAAAACCTGCAACATCCGACTTGGCAAGGTTGTAGAGCCGGGCGACATGTTTCGTCTCGTCAGGCGGAACTTCGAAAATCTGCTGAAACGCCTTAACCTCGTCCTGGGTGACGACACCATCCGCTTTTGCCATCTTGGCTGAAAGCGCAATCATTGCGATGGAAAACGCCACGCGCCGCCTGGTTTCCGGATCACCCTCAAAAACCGTACGCACGGCCTCGTCTACGCCGGAAAGGGCGTTGGTTGATACACGCGAAACGAATTCGCCGACTCGGGTCCATATCGACATGGGCGTCTTTTAGAGTAATTTGCGCCAGCATAGAACCGCAGTAGCGCCATTCATTATTGACATCTGGACCATTTCCGCAGGTCCTCGACCGCTTATATCAAGCTCTTCAATCCGCTTCACAGGAAATTCTGCACATTGCAAAGCCAGCTATCCACAGTGCATGCGCGCGGTTCCAAACCGGCGCTTGGTCTGATTTTGGGGTTGTTGGGTGTCCTGATTTTTGCCGCCACGCTGCCAGCCACCAGGCTCGCGCTCGACGGTTATTCGCCCTGGTTCATCACCCATTCGCGGGCAGTCGTCGCCAGTTTGGCAGCCATTGTAATTCTGGTTGCGTTGCGGCGCCCGTTTCCCCGTGAACATGTGCGATCGCTACTAGCCGCCGGTGTTCTGCTTGTATTCGGATTCCCCGGCTTCATGGCCATCGGCATGCAGACTGTGGAAGCCGGCCATGGCGGAGTCGTGCTTGGCATTTTACCGCTTGCAACGGCGGTTTTTGCAGCCGCTATCGCCGGAGAAAAGCCGTCGCCGCTATTCTGGTTGTGCGGCGCGGTGGGCACGGCGTTGGTGGTCACGTTCGCGGTTCGCGACAGCGACATGCAGTTGGCGACGGGCGATATCTGGTTGTTCCTTGCCGGGCTTTCAGCGAGCCTTGGTTATGTGATTTCCGGACGCCTGGCGCGGCACATGCCGGGATGGGAAGTCATCTCTTGGGCACTAGTTCTGACCTTGCCGGTATCCTTGGCCGGCAGTTTGATCACATGGCAGCCCGGCTTTGCCGGGGCCTCGATTCAGGCGGTCGCCTCACTTGGATATCTCGGTCTTGGTTCGATGTTTCTCGGTTTCTTCGCCTGGAATACGGGACTTGCACTCGGCGGCATCGCACGCGTCGGCCAAGTGCAACTGTTGCAGACATTTCTGACCATCGGCATTTCGGCCGCGCTCCTGGAAGAGGCGATTACTCCGGATATCATCCTTTTCGCAGTCGCAGTGGTGGCAGTCGTCGCAGTCGGTCAGCGCGCCCGTGTTTCCGCTTAGAAGAAATCTGACGTAAAACTGTCTGCACCATGACCAAGCACACTTACGATATCCGGCACCTTCAAGCCGAGGACGCAGAAGCCGTCCATGAGATCCTGAGCGCCATGACAACGATGATGGGAACGATGCGGGTTCCCTACCCTACGCTTGAATCGTCGCAGGCACGCGTCAAACCCGTTGACGGCATCATAAAACTTGGCGCCTGCCACGAAGATAATGTTGTCGGTTTCAGCGAGCTGATCACCAATCTGGATGTGCCCCGCCACCGGCATGCTGGTGAGATCAACATGGTTGCCGTTCATGAGAAATGGCTGTGCAAGGGCGTCGGCCGCGCGCTCATGGAGGCGATGGTCGACTTGGCCGACAACTGGCTCAACCTGCACCGCATCGGCCTGACCGTTTGGCACACGAATGATCACGCAATCAGGCTCTATGAGCAATGCGGGTTCGTCGTTGAAGGCACGATGAAGGATTACGTCTACCGCGAGGGCGAATATCTCGATGCGGTTATCATGGGGCGCATCAAACCGAAGTAGACGAATTCGCGTTAACGGGTGTCCTGCAAGATCATGTCTGACGCCATCTCGCCAACCATCATGGCCGGCGCATTGGTATTGCCGGTGGTGATGCTGGGAAAGATCGAGGCGTCCGCCACCCGCAAACCGTCAACGCCATGAACTTTCAGCTGCGGATCGACCACGGATGCGGATGCATCCTTGCCCATCCGGCAGGTGCCGCATTGGTGAAATACGGTCCAGGCGTTTTTGGCCGCGTAATCCATGATCTGTTCATCGGTGATAACGTCATCGTCAGGCCTGATTGATCGGTCGATGACTTCGCTAAATGATGGCGTAGCTGCAAGTTTGCGCATCATGTGTTCGCCAGCGATCGTAAGTTGCCGATCATAGTCGGTCGTCAAATAGTTTGGACGCATCGCCGGCGCTTCAAACGGATCGGCCGAGCGGATCTGAAGCTCTCCGGTGCTGGTCGGCCGGCAGGGATTGAAACCGAGCAGAAAGCCGGGAAAGGCGTCCGGGCTCATCAATGGGCGGGTCTTGGGCGGCGCCCGTGTGTAGCTCACCGGTGAGAAATAGAGCTGGATGTCCGGTCGCTCCAGATCGGGTCGCGATTTGACGAAGCCCCCGCCCTGATTGAGGCTGAGTGTCAGCGGTCCTCGCCGCGCAAGCAGATACTGCAGGCCCACGCGCAACTTGCCGAGCAGCGGTCCAAGTTCCTGGTTGAGGGTCGGTACTTTCGAACGATAGAGATTGTCGAGGCCCAGGTGATCCTGAAGATTTTGTCCGACCTGCCCGTTGTCATGCGTCACGTCTATGCCGAATTGCTGCAACAAATGTTCCGGCCCAATGCCCGACAGCTGCAGCAGTTGCGGCGAGTTTATGGCGCCCGCAGCCACTATGATCTCATGGCGGACTGAGGCTGATAGCGTTTCACTGCCACGGCGATATTCGATCCCTGTCGCCCGCTTGCCGTCGAACACGATGCGCGTCGCATGCGCGTGCTTTTCCAGCTTCAGGTTTTTCCGCCGCATCGCAGGCCACAAATAGGCCCGCGCCGCAGACATGCGGTTGCCGCCTTTGGTGTTGATCTGGTAGAGCGCGCCACCCTCCATGTCGGCGCCGTTGTAATCTGCCGCGATGGGAAAACCCGCTTCGGCAACGGCATTCAGATAGGTCTCGCACAGGGGATGAGCATCGCGGCTGAAATCGGTGATGTGGACCGGCCCGCCCTTGCCTCTCATCTGGTCCGGCTTGCCTTCCCAGTCCTCCATGCGCTTGAAGACTGGCGCGACCGAGTTCCAATCCCATCCAGGGGCGTGTTCCGCCCAGCCGTCGTAGTCGCCCGGGTGACCACGAACCCACACCATTGCATTGATGGAGGATGAACCACCGAGCACTTTGCCGCGCGGCCAGTAGCTTGGATTGTTGTCCAAAGCCAGTTCGGGCTCGGTTTCATATTTCCAGTTGAAACGCTCGTCGTAGTAGATCTTGCCGTAGCCGATCGGCATCTGGATCCAGAAACTGCGGTCAGATCCACCCGCTTCCAGCAGCAGAACGGTGTAGCGGCCGTCCTCGGTCAACCGGTTGGCCAGCACGCAACCGGCCGAGCCGGCGCCGACGATGATGAAATCAAACTCAGCCATCGGCGCCCCGAAATTCCGTTCTTGTTACAGATGCCCCATTGGCGCACGAACCTTGTACGGTGCTTCCAAAGAAGCGACCGTTTTTTTATCCAGCGCGATTTCGAGCGCCGCAATTGCTTCATCCAGCTGATAAAGCTTGGTCGAGCCGACAATCGGCGACGTGATGTATTCCTTCGAAAGCACCCAGGCGTAGGCTACCTGCGCCGGTTTCACTCCCAGCTTTGCCGCGACTTTCTCCACCCGGTCGAGCACCGCGTAATCTGCCTTTGAGCCGAAATATCCCTGGCCGGTCTTGTCGGTTTCTCCGCGTTTGGTTGCCGCGCCATCCTTCGGCCGGTTACCGGCCAGAAATCCGCGCGCAATCGGCGACCATGGCACAAGCCCAACGCCCTCAGCATGGCAATAGGGGATCATCTCGCGTTCTTCTTCACGATAGGCAAGATTGTAGAAATTCTGCATCGCCACGAACTTTGCCCAGCCATTGGCCTTCTGCATCTCGCGCAGCTTTGCAAACTGCCAGGTCCACATGGACGACGCCGCCAGATAGGTAACCTTGCCGGCCTTCACAACATGGTCCAGCGCCTCCAGCATCTCCTCATGCGGCGTATCAGGATCAAGGCGGTGGATATAGAGCACATCAATGTGATCGAGCTGCAGCCGCTTCAGCGAGGCATCAACTGCTTCGATCACATGCTTGCGCGACAGACCGGCCATGTTCGGCCCTTCGCCCATGGCAAGCGCGACCTTCGTGGCGACCACCACCTCGTCGCGCCGGAAATATTCGCGAACAGCATCGCCGGTGATCTCCTCGCTGATACCGCGCGAATAGAAATCCGCCGTATCGAGAAAGTTGATGCCCGCATCCGCTGCGCGCTTGAAGAACGGCTGCGCCTCATCCCTGCCCAGCACCCAGGGATGCACCTTCCAACCCGGCAGGCCAAAACTCATGCAGCCCAGGCAAAGCCGGGAGACCTTCAGGCCGGTCTTGCCGAGATTCACGTATTGCATTGAATGGCTCCAGATTTTCGATGGCCGACGCGGGACGATAGGTAGGCTTTCAAAACACGTCAATCTGATTCAAACTGGCGAATTATCGCTGATCGATCTAATGTCGCCAGTCACGGGCTGAAGTCATCATATTGCAGGATCAGCACCGTACAAGTTTGTGAGGCGAACATGATTCTTCGTGTATTCAGGGCGATTGTCCATGAGGGAAAACAGGCTGAGTTCGCCGAGTTCTTCTTGGGAACCGCACTACCGATGGTAAGATCGCAAGCAGGGCTGGAGTCTGTTTCAGTCGGATTGCCGCATGATGCATCTCCCACCGAGTTTTCCATGGTCATGGTTTGGCGTGACTTGGAATCACTCAAAGGATTTTCGGGGGAAAGCTGGCAGCAGGCGGTCATACACCCAGATGAAGAACATCTGCTGAAAGAAACCTTTGTCCACCACTATGATCTAGCGGTAGACTAATCATTCTCACATGCTCGCAGCCGCCCTCGCCGCTTGGTCATACTGGCCCGACAGCGCACGCAGTGTCGCGGCAATGTTTGATATCTCCTGCTCCTCGAACTTCAATCCCGCCACGCCGGAAATCAGCAGCCCTTCACGGATCTCACGGTAGCGCGCGCAGGCTGCCGCCCCTTCGTCGGTAACGCTGACCGTCTTTTCCTTGCCCCGGCGGCCGGTGGCGATCAGCCCCTGCGCTTCCAGCTTCTTCAGCGCGTAGGACACCACATGCGTGTCTTCGATATTGAACATCATGCACAAATCGGCCAGCGTCTTTTCCCGGCCGCGATGATTGACCGTGTGCAAAATCTGCACATCGATCGGCTGCAATCCCGGCACGCCTGCCGCAGTCATGCAACGCACCATCCAGCGCTGAAACGCGTTCGACGCCACGGTCATGGCGAATTCCAGTTCCGACAATGACGGCATGGCACCATCTGCCAAATGGGACGCCGAGACGACCGGCCCGACCCCGCTCGAGCCGCTATCGGCACCCGGATTTGAAGATTTTGTCATTTGCCATCTTGCCTCATTTATATTTTATCGATAAATTTTCGATGAAATAGCTTCATTTCCTAATACAACGAAGCACTATTTTTGTCCATCACCGACCGGGAGAGCTGAAAAATGGCTGGCAAGTGGGATTTCTGGATTGATCGCGGCGGCACATTCACCGACGTCATCGGCCGCGACCCGGATGGTGGACTGCACGCCAGAAAGCTCCTGTCGGAAAATCCCGAAGCCTACCGCGACGCGGCGATCCAGGGCATTCGCAATCTGCTTGGCGTCGACAATGATGAAACGATCCCGTCACAGATGGTCGGCGAGGTCAAAATGGGAACCACCGTCGCCACCAACGCGCTGCTTGAACGCAAGGGCGACCGCGTACTGCTGTTGATCACCAAGGGTTTCCGCGACGCGCTGAAAATCGCCTATCAGGCCCGGCCCGACATCTTCGCCAAGGAAATCATCCTGCCTGAGCAGCTCTACGAGCGGGTGATCGAGGTCGACGAACGCATCCGCGCCGACGGTCATGTCGAGACCATGCCCAAATTCGATGAGATCGAGGCTGATATTCGCGCGGCAAAGCAAGACGGCATCGACGCTGTCGCCATTGTCTTTATGCATGCCTGGAACCATCCGGCGCATGAGGCGATGGCCGCAAGCCTCTGTCACCAAATCGGATTTTCGCAGATTTCGGTCAGCCACACTGTCTCGCCGCTAGTCAAGCTCGTCGGCCGCGGCGACACCACGGTTGTCGATGCTTATCTGTCGCCGATTCTGTCGCGATATGTCGAACAGGTGGCCGGTGAACTGGGAGCAGGAAACGGTTCTGAGTCTCCCCGCCTCAAATTCATGATGTCTTCGGGCGGGCTCACCGCCGCCGACATGTTCCAGGGCAAGGACGCCATCCTGTCGGGTCCCGCCGGCGGTGTTGTCGGCATGGTCGAGACAGCCCGGCTGGCCGGCTTTGAAAAGGTGATCGGCTTTGACATGGGCGGCACGTCGACAGACGTTGCCCACTACGACGGCGAATATGAACGCGCCTTCGATACAGAAGTTGCCGGTGTCCGCATCCGCGCACCGATGATGCGCATCCACACGGTTGCCGCCGGTGGTGGCTCAATTCTCCACTACGAGGCCGGACGGTTCCAGGCAGGCCCCGATTCGGCCGGCGCCAATCCCGGCCCCGCCTGTTACCGCCGGGGCGGGCCGCTGGCAGTGACCGATGCCAATGTCATGCTCGGAAAACTGCAACCGCAATTCTTTCCGGCCATATTCGGACCCAACCAGAACCAGGCGCTCGACACCGATATTGTCAGGGAAAAATTTGCTGCCCTTGCTGCTGAAGCAGGCGACGGCCGCACCGCAGAAGACGTTGCCGAGGGCTTCATCACCATCGCGGTCGAAAACATGGCCAATGCGATCAAGAAAATCTCGGTTCAGCGCGGCTACGATGTCACCGAATATCTGCTCAACTGCTTTGGCGGTGCCGGTGGCCAGCACGCCTGTCTTGTCGCCGATGCGCTTGGCATGGAAGCGGTTCTCGTCCATCCGTTCTCCGGGCTTCTTTCCGCCTACGGCATAGGTCTTGCCGCAGTATTTGCCTCACGCAGCCAGGCACTGGTCAAACCATTCGGTGAAGAAAGCCTGATCGAAATCCGCTCACTTGCCGATCATCTGCGAAAAACCGTCTACAAGGAGTTGAACGATCAGGGCATCACAGACGATGACATTGCCTGGCGGCCAATCCTGCAGCTTCGCTATGACGGCACCGACACCTCGCTTCCCATTCCGTTCGAGGAATTTTCGCTGGCCGATGCGAAGGCTGATTTCGAAGCCGCACACAAGGCGCAGTTCGGTTTCATCTACGACGACAAACCGCTGGTGGTCGAAGCCATCGACGTCGAGGCCATCGATATGCGTGACCAGGGCCGCGATGAGAGTGAATCGGCGCTCGATGCCCGCGAAGCCGGCGCTTCGGAAAGCGCAAAAATGTTCGCAGAAGGTGAATGGAATGAGGCAGCCATCGTTCGCCGCGAAGATCTGAAGCCGGGCTACACCGTCACCGGCCCGGCGCTCATCATCGAAAGCCATCAGACTATCGTCGTCGAAGCTGGCTGGCGCGCTGAAATCACTGCCCGCGATCATGTGCTGCTGCGGCGTTACGAAGCAAAAGCCCGCGCCGCCGCGGTCGGCACTGAAGCCGACCCGGTCATGCTGGAAGTCTTCAACAACCTCTTCATGTCGATCGCCGAGCAGATGGGCGTGACGCTGCAAAACACCGCCTACTCCGTCAACATCAAGGAGCGGCTGGACTTTTCGTGTGCGGTCTTTGACCGCCAGGGCGCACTGGTCGCCAATGCGCCTCATATGCCGGTGCATCTGGGTTCAATGGACCGGTCCGTCGAAACGGTCATTCGACTGAACGAAGGTGACATCCATCCAGGTGACGTCTTCGTCCTCAACGCGCCCTATAATGGCGGCACGCACCTGCCGGACATCACGGTCGTCACTCCGGTCTTCGATGATGAAGGTAACGAGATCCTGTTTTATTCGGCGTCGCGGGGCCACCATGCCGATGTCGGCGGCACCGCACCGGGTTCGATGACCCCGCTGGCAACAACCGTCGATGAGGAAGGCGTGCTCATCGATAATTTCCGCATGGTCTCAAAAGGCACCTTCCTTGAAAAGGAGCTGGCGGAACTGCTCACAGACCACCCTTACCCCGTGCGCAACGTTCATCAGAACATGGCCGACCTCAAAGCGCAGGTTGCCGCCAACGAGAAGGGCGTCGCAGAACTGCGCAAGATGGTCGACCATTTCGGCCTCGACGTTGTCGAAGCCTATATGGGTCACGTGCAGGACAATGCGGCTGAAAGCGTGCGGCGGGTGCTCGAACGCCTGCCGGATGAATCGGCCTACGAATACCCGACCGACACCGGCCAGAAGATCTGCGTCAGGATCACCATCGATCGCGAAAACCGCGAGGCGACGGTGGATTTCACCGGCACGTCCGATGTGATGAAAAACAATTTCAACGCGCCGGAACCGGTCGCCCGCGCTGCCGTGCTTTATGCCTTCCGCGTCATGGTCGAGGGCAACATTCCGATGAATGCCGGTTGCCTGCGCCCGATCAACATCATCATTCCCGATGGCTGCATGCTGAGGCCGTCCTATCCGGCCGCCGTCGTTGCCGGCAATGTGGAGACGTCGCAACACGTCACCAATGCGGTGTTTGGCGCCATGGGCGCGATCGCAAATGCCCAGGGCACGATGAACAATCTGACCTACGGCAACGACAAGTATCAGTATTATGAGACCATCTGTTCGGGCTCACCAGCCGGTCAGACAAATGCAGGCCGCGGCTTTAACGGCACGTCGGGTGTTCACACCCACATGACCAACTCGCGGCTGACGGATCCCGAAATCCTCGAACTGCGCTTTCCGGTTCTGCTTGAAGATTTCCACATTCGCGAAGGCTCCGGCGGTAAGGGCAAGTTTTCCGCAGGTAACGGAACCAGGCGCACAGTCCGTTTCCTGGAGAAAATGGAGTGCGCCATCCTGTCCTCGCACCGCAACCGCCCGCCTCAGGGCATCAATGGCGGTGGCGACGGCCGTGTCGGCAAAACCGAAATCCGCCGCCTGGACGGAACGATCGAGGAGTTGAAAGCTTGCGACCAGACGGAACTGGAAGCCGGAGAGGCGGTGATCGTCACGACGCCTACAGCGGGAGGGTTTGGGCAATAGCCAGGCTGCCGCAGCCTTAAACTGAGCGTTCCAGCGGCGAGTAACACTTGTCTGCGAGCCATTTGACAAACTCCCAAGGCTCGGGCCATCCTTTTGGCCATCTCGGACGATTTGTCCGCAACACGCGATATCTGCAGGAGCACAGTGACGGACAAGGCGATCTTCAACGAGATGCACAACCCGGATGGTTCGGTTCGCGAGCCATATCGAATGCTTGATGAATGGCTGGCCACCCAATCGGCCGCTGACCTGAAAAACAAGATGAAGGCTGCCGAGGTGATTTTCCGGCGCAGCGGCATCACCTTCAACGTCTACGGATCCGAAGAGGCCACCGAGCGGCTCATCCCCTTTGACGTTATTCCCCGCATCATTGCCGCCCATGAATGGCGACGGCTGGAGCGCGGTATCGAACAACGCGTCAAGGCACTGAACGCGTTTCTTCACGACATCTACAATCGCCAGGAAATCATTCGCGCAGGACGAATCCCCGCAGAGTTGATCGTCCAGAACGATGTCTTTGTTCCGCAGATGATGAATTTTCAACCGCCTCGCGGCATCTACGCTCACATCATCGGTGTTGACATCGTCAGGGTCGGCGAAAGCGAATGGTATGTCCTGGAAGACAATTTGCGCACGCCCTCGGGCGTTTCTTACATGCTGGAAGATCGCGAAACCATGATGCGGCTGGCGCCCGAACTGTTCACCCATCAACGCATTGCACCGGTCGAGCAGTATCCCGAAATGCTGCGCCAGACGCTCGCCAGCCTTGCACCGGCCAACTGCGATCACGAACCGACCATCGTGGTACTGACACCGGGCATCTACAATTCGGCTTTTTTCGAACACTCCTTCCTTGCCGATCAGATGGGCGTCGAACTGGTGTCAGGCAACGACCTCTTCGTTGAGGACGGGTTTGTCTACATGCGGACGACCCGCAAGCCGAAACGCATCGACGTGATCTATCGCAGGATCGACGATGATTTCCTCGATCCCCTGACCTTCCGCCGCGATTCCACTCTGGGTGTTGCAGGGCTTTTCGAGGTCTATCGCGCCGGCAATGTCACACTGGTCAACGCACCCGGCACCGGCATTTCCGATGACAAACTCGTCTACACCTATGTTCCGGAAATCGTTGAGTTCTATACCGGAGAGCGGCCCATTCTCAACAATGTGCCGACCTTCAATTGCGCCAAGAAAGACGACCGCAATCACGTGCTCGCCAACCTCAATGACCTCGTCGTCAAGGAAGTTCACGGGTCGGGTGGATACGGCATGCTCGTTGGCCCGCAATCGACAAAGAAACAGCGCGATCAATTCACCCGGCTGATCAATGCCAATCCCCGCAACTATATTGCCCAGCCAACCCTGGCACTTTCGGCAACCCCGACATTTGTCTCCAAGGGAATTGCTCCCCGGCATGTGGATTTACGGCCCTTCGTACTGGTTGGCGATCGCGTCCGCATCACACCGGGCGGCCTGACCCGGGTCGCCCTGAAAAAGGGCTCTCTCGTCGTCAACTCCTCGCAGGGAGGCGGCACCAAGGATACCTGGGTGATGGAGGACTAGGCAAAGCATGCTCGGACGCTCGGCATCGAACCTGTTCTGGCTTTCCCGCTATTTTGAGCGGGCCGATTACGTCGCTCGCCTGCTCGATGCCGGCTGGCGGATGTCGCTGACACCGGGCCTGGACACCGGCCACCGTGACCAATGGAATTCCGTGCTCGACGCTGCGTCACTCGGAGAAGTATTCGCACAGCGATACGACCGGGCCGATCGTGCTCATGTTGTCGATTTCATGCTGTTTGATCAGGACAATCCGTCATCGGTCTACAACTGCCTGATGGCCGCCCGAACCAACGCCAAGAGCGAGCGAATTCGCATCACCAAAGACATTTGGGAAAGCATCAACACCACCTGGCTGGAATTTTCGGCGATCAAGCCTGCCGAAGTGACGACCAACAAACTGCCCGAACTACTCGACTGGGTGAAATCGGCGTCAAACCTGTTCCGTGGCGCGCTACTGGGCACCATACTCAGGCATGACAACTACCACTTCTCGCAACTCGGCTGTTTCATTGAGCGGGCAGAAAACACCGCCCGATTGCTGGATGTGAAATATTATGTGCTGCTGCCCCGTACCGAAGTCGCCGGTGGAATGGTCGACAGCCATCAGTGGATGATGATCCTGCGCGCCGTCTCGGCGGAGCGTTCCTATCGTCATATGTATCATGACCGCCTGCGGCCGATCAAAGTGGCCGACTACCTGATCCTGAAGGCGGCTATGCCACGATCGCTTCGCCACGCTTATGACTGGATTTGCAGAACCTTGGACGAGATGGAACAGTTTTACGGTGAGCGCGAAGCATGCCACGATCTGGCCGGTGAAACGCTGGAAACGCTCCGCTCCACGTCAATCGAGCAGATCATCGACATGGGGCTGCACGAATTTTTGGAAAACTTCATTGGCAACAACAACAGGCTCTCGCTGAAAGTGGCCGAGGACTTCAATTTCTAGACCGATCGGGACCGTTTGCGCACATGCTCATCAACGTACATCACGAAACGCGCTACACTTACGATCAGGTGATCGCACACACCATTCAGCGCCTGGCGCTGACGCCGCAAAATTTGCCCGGGCAAAGCATCAAGGATTGGAACATCGATGCGCCGGGGATCGAAGCTGCTCCCAGCTATCGCGATGCTTTCGGCAACATGATCCGGTTGTGTACGCAGACCAATATGCAAGGTGAGATGTTGATCGTCGCCAGCGGAACGGTAGAGACAACCGACAAGGACGGCGTTGTCGGGCGTGTGCCGGGCGACCCGCCGGCCCGGCTTTTTCTGCGGCAGACGCCGGTGACGAAACCGAGCCAGCCAATGATGGACCTGGCAACCGAACTCGCGGCGGCAGAATCCGGCGAGGTCAATATTGCCCACAGGTTGATGAGCGAGCTGCACAGCCGCCTCAAATACGATGTGAATTCCACGAATACCGGCACCACCGCAGCCGAGTCCTTTGATGCCGCACACGGTGTTTGCCAGGATTTCACTCACATTCTGATCGGAATGGCCCGGCATTTGGATATACCCGCCAGGTATGTCACCGGATATCTGTTGCTTGCCGATGAGGTTCGCGCCGAGGCACAGCATGCCTGGGCGGAGGTATGGGTGAAAAACCTCGGATGGGTCGGGTTCGATCCCGCCAACAATGTTTGCCCGACAGAGCGTTATATCCGGCTTTGCAGCGGCCTCGACGCGGTTTCTGCGGCGCCGATCAAAGGGCTGCGCATCGGCCAGGCGAATGAAAGCCTGTCAGTGATGGTGGACGTGCAGCAGGCCAACCAGTGAAGTAGACCGGTACAAAAGAGGCCGCTGCGAAGACCAGATAGCGCTGCTGACCGCAAAAAAATCTGCTGCTTGCGACCATTTTCTGGTGAGCAATCTACCCTTGACGCGACAGTCCGCCGATCAGTCGTCAGAAAGTGGCGTTCGGCGGCGGCGCCGGAACGATCGTGAAATCATGTCAACGTGGGTTGTGAGGCAGGCAATCGTAACGCCCATAAACAACCAGACGATCACCGGGCTGATCTGCGAAAAGTCGGGAAGCAGCGAATATTCGGACGCTCCGCCGTTACTGTAGGGAGAAACCCAGACCCTCTCGTCGTTCATGCCGAAGAGGAGCGCAAGCAGCGCCAGGTGATAATAGATAAACCGGGCGCGGTGCATATGCCTGTTTTGCACCAGCAGCAGGCAAACAGCGCCGACGGTGAAACAACCGATGACCACCAGTGCGCCCAGTTCGAGCGTCGGCCTGTCGTAAATAACTCCGAATTCGCGCCAGAACGGCGCGAAATTCAAATACATTTGCCAGGCAAACGGCTCGCTGGGAAAAAATGCAACCACGATCTCGCTACCAAAATAGGCAGCCATCGCCCAGAAGACCAAAGCGGGCAAATGATCCATAATGGTCAGGTAGAGGCGCATGTCCCAAATCTTCCTTCACCTTACCGAGATTAGTTTGGCCGTGGAAAACGTTCAGCTTAACGAGCCGGACGAGAAACGAATCCCATGACGCAGTGCTATCTCGCGGCACAAGGTATCCAATTGACTTGACCTTGGCAAACCCGGCAAGAGCGGTTCACAGGCGCCGCACAACCAGTCGTTTGCGCAAGGTAGACCGGTCGCCATGCGATTGCGCCCCAATTCGGGGTGCCTAGCTCTCAGCTCCGGCTTGTTGTTTGACGCTTGCTACAAAAGCCCCGACGGCTTAAATCGGATTCGTTTGCTCAAAAGCCGGTAACTTTGCTTGACCTACTGCGTTGGCCTGAAACTTGATCGCGGCATTGCATTTGCTTCCGACACGCGGACCAATGCCGGCGTCGACAACATCGCCACATTCACCAAGATGCACGTCTGGGAATTTGCCGGCGACCGGGTGATCGTGCTGTTGTCGGCCGGCAATCTGGCGGTCACGCAGGCCGTCATCAGCCTGCTCGAAGAACAGCTGAAATCCGAAACAGACGATGAGCCGTCTTTGAAATCCGCCTCGACCATGTTTCACACAGCCCGCGTCGTTGGAGCGGCATTGCGCGAGGTGCGCCGCATTGACGGCGAGCAGTTGGGCGCCACGGCAGAAAGTTTCTCCGCCTCCTTCATTCTCGGTGGCCAGATTGCCGGCGAACCGCCTCGCCTGTTCCAGGTCTACAACGAAGGCAACTTCATCGAGGCAACAAGGGAAACACCCTATTTCCAGATCGGCGAGCACAAATACGGCAAACCGATACTCGATCGGGTCGTCAAACATGAGATGCGAATGGGTCAGGCCGCCAAGCTGATCCTGCTGTCCTTCGATTCGACCCTGCGCTCCAACCTCTCGGTTGGCATGCCGATCGATCTTCTGCTCTACCGCACCGACACGCTGGAAGTGGGCGAGCGGCGCCGGATCGGTGATGATGATGAATATTTCCGCCAGCTTTCAGCTGCCTGGTCGGAAGCGCTGCGTGATGCATTCACGCGTATCGAGGAATTCGCCGACCCCGACAGTTAGGGTCATTTGTGGCAACGACCAAAATCCTGACCACCTGTAACGGGCCGAAATGGCGGCGTTCCCCCAATAATGTCGAATGATCGGTGACGCTCTGTTCAGCGTGCCAAATGTGCGATCACGTCTTATAGTCACGACGACAAAACACTGAAAACTCCAATCCGGAGAACCAAATGCGCAAAATCCAGGTCCAGGGCCTTCACCACGTCACGCTGGTCGGCGCCGACAGGCAAACGTCGATCGATTTTTGGGAAGGCCTGCTCGGCATGCCGTTTATTTTCGAGCAGCCCAATCTTGATGTTCCATCGGAAAATCACCTCTATTTCGATCCCGGCGATGGCCGGTTGATCACGGTCTTCACCGACGAGAACCGCAAGCCCGATCCGCGGCGCACGCCGACGGAACCGGGCTGCGTCCACCATGTGGCTTTTTCAATCGGCCGCGCAATGCTGTTGCAGGTTGTCGAGCGGCTCGATGAGCGCGGCGTCAAAAACACCGGGATCAAAGACCGCGGCATGTTTGATTCGGTCTACTTCAAGGATCCGATGGGGCTGATGATCGAACTGGCGAGCTACAAGTTTGAGCCGCCGGCCGGCTACACGCATGGTCAGGTCCTGTTCGAGGCACATCGCCTGCGGGTCGAACGTGGCGACTACAACATCCAGGAAATTCACCTCGCCGATGCGATTGAGAACCTGACGGCTCAATCGACCAGGAGCCTGTCGGATGACCGGGGACCGAAGGACCCATACCAAAGCGGTAACTGATCAAGCCCAATAGCGTTTCGCTGAAGCCAGAAGCAATGCCCGTTCGTCTGCGCGCCTGCTGTTTGGCAGTAGAGATCGGCAATTGGCGCATCGCGGCTTTACAAACCGCGTCAATTGAAAAAACTTCTGGGTGCAAAGGGAGCGTAATGATGGCGATCGGTAGAAAGCTGAACCGCACACTTAAGGCATTTATTGAGCGCCAACGGCTGTTTTTCGTCGCAACAGCCGGCGCTGAAGGACGGGTAAACCTGTCTCCGAAGGGTATGGATACACTGCGAATTCTCGATGATTCCCGGATCGTTTGGCTGAACTTGAGCGGCAGCGGCAACGAAACCGCCGCTCACGTGGCCGAAAACGGCCGGATGACATTGATGTTCTGCGCCTTTGATGGTGACCCGTTAATATTGCGCGTCTATGGCGATGCCAAAGTGATCCATCCGCGCGACAGCAGGTGGCGGGAGGCTGTTGGACGGTTTGATGAACTCGCCGGCAGCCGCCAGATTTTCGACCTGGCAATCGATTTGGTGCAGACATCGTGTGGAACGGGCGTATCGGTGATGGAATTTCAACGCAGCCGCGGTGAGCAGGAATTGGTTCCCTTTTACGATCAAATGGGTCCGGATGGCGTTAAAGACTATTGGCAGAAAAAGAACACAAAGACTGTCGATGGAGGTCCTACCGGAATATTTGAGGATATCTAACGCTCGCGCATTGATCGGATTCGTTATTGTCTCTCACGCCTCGTGGCGCTTTGACCACAATTCCCAGGCAAACCGCGCACGAACGCCGATACCGAGAAATGGCTGCGGCGGCAGTTTTGACGGTTCGCCGAGAGAGAGTGCATCCTCGATCAGCGGATTATCCCGCCCAGTCGCCATGTCGGCAGCCAGCATGCCTCCGAATGTGCCCTTGGTGACGCCCACAGCATTCTGACAGACGGCGGACCAGACATTCGGGGCAATCTGGCCGAATGCAGGCGCATTGTTCTGCGACAGGCACACGACCCCGCTCCAGGTATGTTCCAGTTCGACATCGGGAAGCGTCGGAAAACGCTGGTGAAACAGTTTGGTGTGGCGTTCACGGGCCGCCACCCGGTCTGCTTCCGGCACATATTGTTCCGGACAGTAATTAATTCCGTGCCTGATCAGGATGCGGTGATCGTTGGTATAGCGCATCGTGATTCCGACAAATGCGTTGGCCGGGGTCAGCCCCCAGGGTTTTTCGACCCCATGGGCCTTGCGTTCGCTCTCCGTCAGCGGACGGGTGAGGCTACCCTCGGCCGACATGTGCAGGAACTTGCCCGGAAAAAACCCGAACTGCTGCGAAAAGCCATTGGCGGCCATGATCAGTTTTGGCGCACGCACCCTGCCCTTCGGCGTCTTGAACGAGATGCCATTTTCAAATTCCGCTTCGATCACCGGTGAATTTTCATAAAGCGTCACATTGCCGGGAAGGCTGTCAGCCAGACCCCGCGTCAAGGCTGCCGGGTTCATCAAGGCGCCGCCCGGCGTATAAAGTGCTGCGGTGAAATGTTCCGTGCCCAGCTTGGCGGCGAGATCATCACCCCTCACCCACTCAAACGGTTCGCCCAAAGCCTCCAGCTCGCGGGCAAATGGCTGCAGCACCTCGTCGACACCACGCGGAGAAACCGCTGCGTGGTATTTGCCATCCAGCGACCAGTCGCACTCAATGCCGTGCGTTTTGACCATTTCTTCAAGATTGGAAATGGCGTAGCGGGCCAGCCGCATGAAACGGTGCGAACCGTCAAGTTCGTCCAGCGAGGAACCGACATTGTGGGGCAGATCGATCGCAAAGCCGGAGTTGCGCCCAGAAGCATTTTCACCGGCTTCGCCTGCCTCGACCAAAACAATATGCTGGTCCAGGCAGTTTTCGGCCAACCGCCGAGCTGCCGCCAGTCCGGCATAGCCAGCACCGAGCACCAGCCAATCGGCGGTTACCTCGGTTTCGAGCGGTGGTTTGGGTGTTCGGTCAGCAAGGATGGCGCTCCATCCATTGGTCTTGTCATCCCTCGGCAGCCGGTTGATTTTCATGCGCTCGCCTCCGCCCAGTTCCATGGATGGATCGCGTAGAAGAGCAGCGCATCCTCCGCCTTGTACACAAGCTTGGTGCCCTTGCTCAGCCAGATACAGTCCTTTGGCCCTGCTACCAGATCGCCCTGATCGGTCTCGATCGTGATTTCGCCTTCGACCACGAGCAGGACCTCATCATATTGCACTGTCCACGGGATGATCGCGTTTTGCATGCGCACAAAACCGGTCCCCAATTCGCCCTCGCCTTTGGAACCGGTGACCATGGCGACTTTTGCGACATCGCCATGTTCGAATCGCGGATGAAATTCCAAAGACGGAAACGATATCGCACGTGGTGGTTTCCGATCCTGATTGTCGCTCATTTCCAGCTCCGAATTAACTTGACCGGGCAAACAATACAGGTATGTATGGAAACATACAATCCTGTACGGATTAAAAAATGAGCCAGGAAATCGAACTGCATTCAGCACCAGATGAAAGCCAGCGGCAGCTGAAACGAAGCGACTGGATAAAGGCAGCGCTGGAAATGCTGATAGCCGACGGCATCGATGCGGTTCAGATCACCACTTTGTCGAAAAACCTGGGCGTTACCCGTGGCAGTTTTTATTGGCATTTTGAAAACCGCGATGCGCTGCTTGCGGCGCTCATTGCCGAATGGCGGGCAAAAAACTCCGGCACGATGACAGCGGCGCTGGAAATGTCAGCATCATTGCAGGACGCCATTCTCGACCTTTTTGCCGTCTGGGTAGACCATGAAAAATTCGACCCGTCGTTGGATCAGGCAGTTCGCGACTGGGCACGACGGTCATCTGACGTGCGCTCAATCGTCGAAAAGGAAGATGAAAATCGGGTCGTTGCAATAGCTGCAATGTTTGAACGGTTTGGTTTTGAAGAAACCGAGGCATTCATACGCGCCCGCGTCATCTATTTCACCCAGCTGAGCTATTATGCGCTCAACATCGACGAACCGCTCACCAAACGCACCAGTTATCTGTCAGCCTACTACCGGTGTTTCACCGGCCAGGAGATCGACGATCGGGCGGCTGACGAATTCATCGGACGGGTCGAAGCGATGGTCACCTCCGAGGCTGAAAATAAACAGGCCCGACGATGACAGCGCGGGAAAACACTGGGCGAACACGTCGGCGCAGAGTTGCCCGGGAAACGGCAGGCGGTGGCAAGCGGATCGTCAACTATCGCAATCTGACCAATCCGTTTGAGCCCGCCAAAGTGTTTTCCGATGACCGCGCGATGGCCATTCATCAGTCCGCACTCACGGTGCTGGAAGAACTCGGGATCAAGGTTCTGCTGCCTGAAGCGCGGAAGCTGTTCGGGCAGGCAGGCGCCATCGTTGATGATGATAGCGAAATGGTCCGGATCGGAAGCGACATCGTAGAACAGGCGCTTCGCTCTGCACCTCGTTCAATTCATATGCGTGCGGGCGATGCGAAACGCGATGTGCTGTTGGAGCAGGGTCAGATCACCTTTCTTCCCGGTGCCGGCACGCCCCATGCGACCGATCTTGAACGCGGCCGCAGGCCGGGAACCGAGCAAGACTTCCGCGAACTGATCAAACTCAATCACCACTTCGACGCACTCCACATGCTGGCGCCGCTCACCGAAGCACAGGACGTGGCGATGAACCTGCGCCACTATGCGATGACGGAGCCGCAGCTCATCTTTTCAGACAAGGTTCCGTTCGTCTATTCGCGTGGTGCGCCGCAGGTGGCCGACTGTTTCGAGATGATCCGGCTGTCGCGGGGGCTGTCAGATGACGAATTCAAAACCGAACCGCGATGTTACACCATCATCAACACCAATTCGCCCCGGCAACTCGACATACCCATGGCCCGCGGGCTCATTGACTTCGCCCACGCCGGTCAACTTTCGATCATTACGCCCTTCTGTTTGATGGGCGCGATGGCACCGGTCACAGTCGCCGGTGCGTTGACTCTCAATCATGCTGAAGCACTGGCGGCAATCGCATTGGCTCAGATTGTAAATCCCGGCGCACCGGTATGCTATGGTGCTTTTGCCTCAAGCGTCGACATGAAATCAGGTGCGCCCGCCTTTGGCACGCCCGAGCAGGTCAAGGCATCGCTGGGCGCGGGACAATTGGCCAGGTTGACCGGACTGCCATGGCGCAACGCCGCCGGGTGCGCTGCAAACATCAACGATGCCCAAGCCGCTCATGAAACGCAGATGAGCGCCTGGGGTGCAATGTTGGCTGGCTGCACCATCCTTGTTCACGGCGCCGGCTGGATCGAAGGTGGCCTGACGATTTCCTACGAGAAATTGATCACTGACATGGAAATGCTGCAGATATTCGCCGAGTTGTGCAGCGATACCGGGGCAGACGAAACCGACATTGCGTTAGACGCATTGAGAGAAGTCCAGCCAGGCGGGCACTTTTTTGCCGCCGGTCACACCATGCAACGCTATCAATCGGCTTTCTATGAGCCCTTGGTCGCCGACTGGTCGAATTTTGGCACTTGGACCGAACGCGGTTCGGTGGATGCGAACAACCGATCGACGGCGATCTGGAAGCAGATTGTCAACGAGTTCCAAGGGCCGGAAATCGATCCGAATCGCGCGGAAAAGCTTAGGACATTTATTCAAAAAAGAACGGAAGAGGGCGGCGCCAGCCCAGAAAGCTGACACCGCCCTTCCTTCCGGAATCCTTGAAAGCGCACCCCCATTCTGCGCACCCCAAGGAACCCGGTGTTGCGACTTGCGCGTACCCGTTCGCAAAGGCCATCGTCCAACGCCGACTATTTTCGCTCCCTCAATAGTACTGGTAACATGTAGCGAACTTCAGACGATTGCGGTTTGCTCCTTGTCTGAAAGATGCATCATTCCAATATTAGGATCGAGTGTATTTCGTATCATTTGCCTTGCCTGATGTCTCAAACTCTCCGGTATGCGTCTCTGTCGATTATCGTTCTACGAGGTCGCGAGTCACTTCCCGCACACAATCCAGAAAGTCGACCGCTGCAGGCTGCAGACCGGAATGGGCTCTGCGCAAAATTTCAATATCCCGCCGTGCAGTCTCATCTGCCAATGGCAAGAAAACCAGACCGGGTGGGGCTTCAGACACTGCCAGCCTGGGCAATACCGTGATACCCACACCGCCGCGAACCATGGCAAAAAGCGATGTGGTGTTGCGAACGGACAGGGTCGACCGGTCGTCAATTTCCCGGAATGTCTGGTTTTTGATCAGTGCGCAAATGCCATTGGTGATGAACGGAAACGCCGCGATTTGATCCCACTCGATTGGAACTTCGGATTGGGCAAGCGGATGGTCGTTCCGACAGACAACTCCGAAGCTGTCGGAAAAAAGCGGCTCCCGCACAACAGCCGCACCTGCCCGATCGCCCGAAGCTATGCCAATTTCGATCCGCTGCTTTTCCAGTTCTCTCAATATCGAGCCGGAATCCATGTCGCGAACATCTACACGGACACCGGAATGCGTTTGGCTGAAGCGGCTGAGAACTTGTGGGAGAATGACCGCGCCCACCGAAGGCACTGCTGCTACCCAGATAAAACCGGCTTTCGACCGGGCAAACGCCTCGATCATCGTTATAGTGCGATCGAAGTGATCAAGCTCCTGTTGCGCCTGGTCGAGCACAAAATGACCCAATGTGGTCAACCGGCTTTTTCGCTCGGATTCGAACAGGGGCGAGCCGAGGTGATCCTCGAACTGTTTCAGCATCATCGAAACTGCGGAGGGCGTGCGCCCCAATTTCTCGGCGGCATCGGCCAGGTTGCCGCTTTCTGCAACCGTCGCAAAGCAGCGAAGCATTTCCGTTTTAATTGCCAATTTCAGTTTCCCTGTAATAACGCGAAACTGCTCGCCTTATTCTGAAGCCGTGTCAACAGGAAAGCGGGATTCGCCTGCGCCTCAACGAAGCGATAAATGTGGATCGCAAGAAACCTCGAAACTCTCTCCATCATGAGCAAAACAACTCTCACCTCTGATCAACAGACAATTCTCTTCGCCTCATGCCTGTTGTCAGCGGTTTTGGGGTCGGTACACGCGTTTTCGGTATTTCTTCAGCCGATGGAAGCCCAGTTTGCGGTGCCCAGGTCACTGGCTAGCTTGACCTATTCATTCGCGTTGGTCTCGCTGACGCTCGCGGTCATGTTTGGACATCATATTTTTTCACGGGTTCGTCCGGCGCGGCTCTCTTTGGCGATCTGCTTGATCGCCGCTTCCGGCGCGGTTTTCGCATCGATCGCATCATCGCTGCAAATGGTGTGGATCGGCTATGGTTTGATATTCGGCGCCGCAAACGGGCTGGGCTATGCATTTGGGTTGCAGCTGTCGGCGCAGGCGTGTCCCGGCCGCGAGGGTTTGGCGATGGGTTTTGTCACCGCAGCCTACGCCTCGGGCGCGGCCATCTCGCCGGCGCTGTTTTCGATTGCGTTGGAGGCGAGTGGAATGTCAGCGGCGATGATTGGTCTCGCCTGCGTCCTGATCGCCATCGCGCCGGTTTGCGCAATCCTTCTATCTGCTAGCGGAATCCGCTTTCAAGGTGCCGGTTCCGGCGGCGGCCGGGAAAAAAGACGCGTGGCCGGCCATGGCGCGCTGATACTTCTGTGGTTGGGATATGGCGCCGGCGTGGCGGCCGGTCTGATGGCGATCGGTCATGCAACCGGTATCGCAGCATCATCCGGTGTCACATCCGGATTTTGGATTGCACCTGTGATAATCGCCGTGTTCAACCTGATAGGCAGCCTGTCCGGAGGCATGTTTGTTGATCGCGCCGGACCGGTGTTGCCGCTGGGCAGTTTGCCTCTTTTATCGGCAGCCGCCCTGTTGGCACTGGCGTTTGCCGGCACCGGCGCACTAGCGCTCTCCTGCCTCGGCGTCGTCGGACTTGCCTACGGCGCCACCATCGCCGCCTACCCGGCAAGTATCGCGAAACTGTTTGGCGTGGTGAAAGGAACACGCGTTTACGGCCGGGTTTTTACCGCATGGGGAACGGCCGGGCTGCTTGCACCCTGGTTCGCCGGCTATCTGTTTGATCATTCCGGCGGCTACCGGACCGCGCTGTTGATTGCCGCTGCACTGGCAATCGGTTCAACAATCGCCGCTACCGTGCTGTTTCGAATCGAAAAACCAAATTAGCGCCGTACGCGTTTATAGGTTCCCTTGTGCCCGCGCCCGAAATCCCGGACCAGTTTTCCGCGCGATTTGACAGTCAATCTGAGCTTTTTGAATTTGTTGCCACCGTAGGAGACCTGCATTTTTGTCGGGGTCAGCACCACCTTGTTGCTGATCTTTTCCCAGCAGCCTTCGGCAACCTCGTCGACCGCGCCATATGCGAGCATGTACTGGAAGCGGCCGTCCTTGCTCAGCCAGATCAGCGAACCGACCTCCATCACGTCCTGCAGTTCATAAACGCCGGCGTGTTTGCTGCCCTGGGAAACGCAATTTGCTGCGAATGCAGGTGAAATGATCATCGCGCCAAGCGCGATGGCAGCCAGATTTGCAAGTGTCTTTTTCATGATCGGTACCCCTTGGCTGACGGCAAGAAGCCGTCGTCGGGGATGTCGATATCACCGTGAATTCCCTCTCGTTGTGATTGCCATCACACAAGCGGGCAAAAACTCAATGCAGAGCCTTGATCAGCGCTGAAACCATCGCCTGCGGTCGGTATTCCTGGCTTGTCGGCGTAAGACCCAGGCGCACAACAACCAGATCCTCGGAAGGAATGATCGTCGTCGTCTGTCCATCATGTCCACGCATCCAGAACGCATCCTCAGGCAGATCAAATCCCTTGTCAGGATCGACATCCTTTGAAAGTCCGGGGTCAGGCCCGTGCAGCCAAACCTGGCCACGGCCGTACCTTGGCTCACCCCAGGGCGCCATGGAGGCCGGGTTTGGCGATACCATCCAGTCAACGAAACCGACCGGCAGCAGCGATCTGCCGTTCCAGACACCCCGTTGAAGCAGGAACTGCCCGAACCGCGCCCAGTCACGCGCCGTCGTATAAAGGTAAGACGAGGCGACATAGGTCCCGCGCGCATCTGTTTCCAGCAGTGCACTGCGCATGCCAAGCGGATCGAACAACGCCTTCATGGGAAAATCGAGCGCCTTGCCGGGATCGACGAACAGGTTCTGCCAGATCCGCCCAATCGCCACCGACGTTCCGCTTGAATAATTGAATTCAGTGCCGGGATCGGCTTCCAACGGTTGGGCGGCAACAAATCCCGCCATGTCAGGCTCCAGATAGAGCATGCGGCTGACATCGGAAACCGCACCGTAATCTTCATTGAATGCAAGCCCCGGCGACATGGCCAGCATGTTTTCCAGCGTGATGCCGGCGCGCTCGTCCCCGGCCCAGCCGGCAAACAATTCGGCCTTGTCGCGTTCAACAATCTTCTCGCGCACCAGCCGCCCGACAAGTGCCGCATTCACCGTCTTGGTCATCGACCAGCCGATCAACCTGGATTCCACACCAAAACCGGGACCATAGCGCTCTCCGGCAATGCGCCCGTTTTTCACCACGACCACCGCCCTCATCCCGGGACCTGTCATCGCCGGATCGTCCAGAATGGCCGAAATGCGATTATCTTCCTCCACTTTGGCGCCTTCCGGCCACAGAATATCCGGCGAGGCGGGCGGCAGGGATGTCACCGGCCCGATGTGATCAATCGCTTTCTCGATATTGCCGTCTGCAACGACGGCACAGCCGACGCCCTGCCGGTCTACCGCCAAGCCCGTACCAACCAGGCCGGCAATATTGGTTTCCACCGTTCCACCGCTCTGATCCACCTCGGCGTCCATGAACCAGAACAACGGATGTTCCGGCGCCTGAACATCGGTGGCAAGGATATCGTCGACATCGCGTCCGGCAACAAACACGTTCGAACACACCATTTTCGCGCCGTAATTGAGCGCGACCCGGATAATGTCCGGCGGCGACTGGCTGACCCAGTAAATCCCGCCAATGGACAACGCGATGAGCAATGCAAGCGCCCACAGGACGATTTTGCCCAATCTCCTCATGTCGTTCCCCCGAGTTGGAATTGTGTCCATTCGCCTAGGGCATTTTTCGCTCGAATGGAATCTAAAGAGCGAAAAATGCTACAATGTTTCCAATCGAACAAAGGCGTTATTGCGGTTCAAAGAAACTGCAAAACGTCCTAATTTCCGCCGTCTTTGGCAAGACAATTCCATTGTTACGGGGCTTGGACTGCGTGCGTGGCCCCGTGTGCGTTGCGTTCACCGTTGGTTGACGAATTTTAGTTAACCATTGGATAACGGAACCGCTGCCGCGGAGGGAAAGGTCTATGCGACGTGTTGGCCTAATACGGAATCTGGTTTTCGCCTTTGTCGTCGGCGTCGCTGGCTGCACGACCGCGACGCTCGATGTTGATGACATTATCGAAACGGAGACTGTTCAATCCGACGATACCGTCACCTCCTCACCGGAGCCGAGCGCCTACGCGGCCTTGACAAAGCCCAAATATGGCGATCGCGATCCGCATGAGTGGGTCGGGCGCAACCCGTTCAATTATGCGGTGCACGGAACCGACGTCTCCAAGTACCAGGGCGATATCGACTGGCGGAAAAAACGCCGGAACGGCATCGTTTTCACCTTCATCAAGGCGACCGAAGGCGGCGACATCTTCGACGAGTATTTCACGCGTCACTGGAACGGCGCAAAACGGGCCGGCATAGCCCGCGGTGCTTATCATTTCTTCTACTTCTGCAGACCGGCTTTCGAACAGGCCAGATGGTACATCCGCAACGTTCCGCGCGATTCGTCCGCCTTGCCGCCCGTGCTCGACATGGAGTGGAACCCGCATTCGCCGACCTGCAAGTTTCGCCCGGAACCAAAAGCCGTGCGCAAGGAAATGACGGTGTTTTTGAAACAGGTTGAACGCCACTACCGCAAAAAACCGATCATCTACACGACCATCGACTTTTATCGCGACAACGAACTGCACAAGCTGAAGGGCTATCCGTACTGGCTGCGATCGGTCGCTGGCGATCCATACAAGAAATACAACAACCAGTCGTGGCTGTTCTGGCAGTATACCGGCACCGGCGAGGTGCCCGGCGTGACTGGCGACACCGACATCAATGTCTTCAACGGCAACCGGAAAGCCTGGCAAGAGTGGCTGGCGGCAAACACCAAATAGGGGGAATTTCATGAAAGTCGGAATGACTGCTGCTTTGGCAGCGACGCTCTTGGTAGGCTTGTCAACCTTGCCGGCAAGCGCCCAGGAATGTGGTGGCAAGTTTTCGACCTGGCTCAAAGCAGCAGTCGCCGAGGCGGCAGCCAGCGGCGTCGGCGCGAAGGGGCAAAAGGCACTGTCGCGTGCCCGCCAAGATAATAAAGTGTTGCGGCGCGACCGGGCACAAGGTGTTTTCACCCAGACATTTCTGAAGTTCTCCGGCCGGATGATTTCCAGTTACCGGCTTAAAAACGGCGCTGCCAATATGCGCAAATACAAACGGGTCTTTGACAAGGCGCGCGCCGACTACGGCGTTCCGCCGGAGGTCATCAGCGCATTTTGGGCACTGGAAACCGATTTCGGCGCGGTGCAGGGCAATTTTTCCACACTGAACGCCTTGGCAACGTTGGCTCACGATTGCCGTCGTCCGCATTTGTTCAGGCCGCAATTCATCGCGTTGGGAACGCTGATTGATCAGGGGATTGTGCCTGCAAATGTCACAGGCGCCTGGGCCGGTGAAATCGGTCAGATGCAATTGCTGCCGTCGGATTATCTGGAGCTTGGTGTAGATGGTGACGGAGATGGCCGCGTCGATCTGAAGGGCAGTTCCTCAGATGCGATTCTGACCAGCGCCAGGTTCCTCAACCACCTTGGCTGGCGGGCAAATCAGCCGTGGATTGAAGAAATCAGCGTGCCCAAAAACCTCCCCTGGGAACAGACGGGCCGCGAAATAAAGTTGCCACGCTCGCAATGGGCCGCTTGGGGCGTGACCTATCGTGGCGGAAAGCCGTTGAAGGCGGACAGTGCCGAAGCAAGCGTTGTATTGCCGATGGGGCGAAACGGCCCCGCCTTTCTCGCCTACCCCAACTACAACATCTACCTGGAATGGAACCAGTCGTTTATCTACACCCTGACCGCCGCCTATCTGGCGACGCGTCTCGGCGGGGCGCAGCGATACGACAAGCGCAATCCCGACCCCGGATTGTCTGACTCCCAGATGAAGCAGTTGCAGAAGAAACTGCAGGCGCTCGGCCATGACGTCGGCAAGATCGACGGGATTTTGGGCCGCGGCACCCGCGCCGCCGTGCGGGCCGAGCAAAAGCGTCTCGGCATGCCGGCTGATGGCTGGCCGACGCCGAAACTTTTGTCCAGGCTCTAGGGTCAGAACAGTTTGTGGCGCTCCGGCTACTTCAGCTGGAGTTCACTCTGCGGGCGTCGCGTCCGATTTGCCGCTTTTTATTTTCTCGGCCTCTTTTTCGGCGGCGGCCGCTGCCAGCACGCGGTCGGCTTCGGCCCGCGCCTTGGCTTCCCCGCGCCGCGCCTTGCGGCGATATTTGGCCAGACGCCATGCCCGGTAGAGCAGACGGATCTTGAAGACCCCTTCCCCGACATTTTCCAGTTCGGAGGAATAGGCCTCGGATAACGCCTCGCGGTAAGAGTTGTATCCTTGGCTTGCCATGTCCTCGACACGATGGATCAGGGACATCCACATCGGCGATAGCAAGAGGGTGACCGCCGTAACCGCAATCGCCAGGCGATAGATATCGTAGCCGAGCACTCCGCTGGTAAATCCGGCAGCGGCCAGCACAAAGGAAAACTCGCCGATCTGCGCCATCGAAAGGCCGCCGATCAGCGCCGTGTCACGATCGTAACCCGTCAGACGCAACAAAAAGACGTTCAATGCCGTTTTGGCGACGATGACGAACACGGTCGCGCCGAACACCACACCCAGATTTTGCCAGATATAGGTCAGATCGATCAGCAATCCGATCGACAGGAAGAACACCACCAGCAAAACGCTCTGGATCGGCTCGATCACCGGAATGACCTTGGTGCGCAGGTTGGAATTGCCGATGATCAGGCCGGCGATGAAGGCGCCGTAGGCCGGCGACAGGCCGAAAGCGCCCGACAATGCTGCAGCGCCAAAGCAGCCGGCAAGCGACCCGAGCGCCAACAATTCCACATTGTTCTCGATTTGCTCGGCAAAAGGCAGTTTCAACTTGGATTGCCGTCCCAGCCACCACAGCAATGCCACCAGGAAGACCACGGCCACCGCAATCTTTACCAGCGTGACTTCCAGCGCCACCTCTTCGCCGCCTAGCGCTGACACGAGAATGAGCATGGGAACAATGGCGATGTCCTGGGCGATAAGCACACCGACGGTAATCTTGCCGGCATCGCCACGCAATTCGCCTGCGTCGTCGAGTATTTTCATCGCCACAACGGTTGAAGAAATAGCGATGATGAAGCCGAGGATGACACCTTCCGCGTTCGATGCATTGGTGAACCAGGATATCGCCATGCCGATGCCCAAAGCCACGGTCAATTGTCCGGAGGCGACAATGAGCGCCGGCCTGAGGCTGATGACAAAGGCCTTCAGCGACAATTCGGTGCCGATGAAAAACAGCAGCATCAGCACGCCCATTTCAGCGAGCGATGTGACATTGTCATTGGTGGCGATCAGCCCAAAACCGGTTGGTCCCATGATCACACCGGCGAGGATGAAACCAACCAGCGGCGGTTGCTTCAGGCGCATGAGACCGAGCCCGAATACAACCGCAATCACAATCACGACTGCGATCTCGATTAGTGGAAAGGCATGGCTGGCGGCGTGATCCAAATGGTGCTCCTGGCCGATGACGTAATGATTCTAGAACCTATCCGATCCAAAGGGAATTGTCAGAGTATCGGCCTTCATGGACGGAATTTGCGCCGGCGCAACGAACCCGGCGTCCATGTGAACCATATTTCGAAGGTCAAAATGGCTTGATTTTGACGAACTGCGGCACAGTTTGGCGATGGCTGCATTGTCACGAGACCGGATTTGAACTCGAAGGAACGGATTGACCGAAGTTCCCCTGTCAGCCCGGCGTCATTTGGCCTATGTCAAATACTTGCCGGACAAAGCTGCTATATCGCAGCATGAACCAGGCAGAGCATGCAAAGAGAGGAATATGATGAAATACCGGACACCCCTATTTTTGGGCTTGGCAGCGGCGATCATGGCAGCCAGTCCGGCCATGGCCGAAGGCGACGTGAAAGCGGGCAAGAAAGTATTCAGAAAGTGCAAGGCCTGCCACTGGGCCGACAAGGCAAAAAACAAGGTCGGCCCGCATCTTGTCGGCCTGTTCGGGCGGGAAGCCGGTGCACTTGAGGATTTCAAATATTCCGACGCCATGAAGGAATCCGGCATCGTCTGGGACGCTGAAACACTGATCCCCTATCTGAAAAAGCCGAAAGAGGCCGTACCGGGCACGAAAATGGCCTTTGCCGGGCTGAAGAAAGACCAGCAAATTGCCGACGTGATCGCCTATCTTGAAGAAGCGACCGTTCCTCCCAGCGAATAGCCGCACGTTTTCGCGGTAACAGCCTGGATCGGTTCACGGATTCCGGACACTCCACCGTCCGGATCCTTTTATTTCCGGCACACCCTGCCGATGGGCTCAGTCCTTCGTCGCCGGCGCCGGTGGCGTCTTGATTGCCTGTGCGGCAATCGCCTCGCGGTGCGAGATGAATGTTGCCGCCGCAACCACAATCCCGCCGCCCAGAATGACGAACGGATCGATCGGTTCGCCAAACGCGACGATACCGAGCAGTGCGGCCCACACCAGTTGAACAAATCCGACCGGCTGCGTCACCGTCAGCGGCGCGGCACGAAACGCCCGCGTCATCGTGTAGTGGCCGATGGTCGCAAACACCGCCGTCATCGCCAGCCAGAACACCTCGCCGGCAGACGGCGTCGACCAGTTCAATAAAGCTCCCGGCGCCAGCACCAGCGTGCACAGGATCGACAACATCACGACAATGACCATCGTGTCCTCGGTCTCGGTCAGTTTTTTCGCCAGCAGAAACGAGATCGCAAACATCGGCGCTGCAGCCACCTGCGCCAGCTGGCCGATCGAGATTTCCTCAAAGCCCGGCCGCAGAATGACCAGGGCCCCGAACAGCGCCACGGCAATCGCCGATATCCGCCTGAAATGCAGTTTTTCGCCAAAGAAGATCGCCGCGCCGATCGCCACAAAGATCGGTGAGATGTAGCCGAGCGCCGTGACCTCGGCGATCGGAATGCGCGCCATGGCAAAAAACCACAACGTGACCGCAACACCGTGCACCAGGCCGCGGCCGACATGCATCTTCAACAAGCGGGCAGACGGCCACTGCCGCAATATCCGCCGCAGGAACGGCAGGAACAGGATGACGCCGAAAAAGTAGCGAATGAAGGCCGCCTGGGTGGCCGGTATGTCGGACCCGACATAGCGGACAATGCCGGTCACCGCGACAAAACAAAAGGTGGTCAGCACCATCCAGCCGATGCCGGCAAGAACAGTGTCGCCCGGGCGCTCTCCGGTGACCGTGCTCACGGCTGCGCGCTGCCTGGCGCAGCCATTCTCGTATCAGGTATGGAAAACAGGGGAAGCTCCAAATGAGTGGACTCGCAGGCGCAGAACATTAGTCTACAAGCGATAAGGCGCAAGGGTGTTGCCCGGGCAGAGGCGAAATTCGCCGCAACCAGCCTGCGGTCAACCGACCAATGCAACGGAGCCAGGGATGGAACTCAGAAAAGCGATCGTCACCGGCGCTTCCAGCGGTATCGGGCATGCAACGGCGAGGCTTCTGGCCGATAACGGCCTGACCGTCCATGCGCTCGCTCGGCGCAAGGACCGGCTGAACGAACTGGCCGCCAACGCCAATATCGTGCCGCACGGGCTCGACATTTGCGATACACACGCGCTGGAACAGGCGCTTGGCGGGCTGGAAGCCGACATTCTCGTCAACAATGCCGGCACCGGGCGCGGTTTTTCCGGCGTAGCGTCGGCGTCTGCCGAAGACATTGAACAGACGATTCACACCAATGTCGCAGCAAGCCTGCAGCTGATCCGCATTGTGCTGCCGGGCATGATCGCGCGCGGCCGCGGCCACATCGTCAATATCGGCTCGACCGCCGGGCTCTATCCGGCAGCGTCGGCGATATATGGCGCCAGCAAGGGTGCGGTCCGCATGCTCGGTCCCAATCTGCGACTGGAGTTGCAGGGCACCGGCATCCGTGTCACCGAAATCTGCCCCGGGCGGGTGACGTCGGAGTTTTATGACGCCGCGCTCGACGACGCCGGGCGAGCTGCAAAAATCAAGGCGTCGGGCATCACCGATCTGCGTCCCGAAGACGTCGCCGATGTGGTCTGGTATGCGCTGCGCGCGCCGATGCACGTCAATGTCAGCTCGGTCGAGATCGTACCCACCGAACAGACCTATGGCGGAATGCAGATGACGCCGAACCGCCTTGTCGATTGAATCAGGATCGCAGATTTCTGCGGCAACCAGCTGAAAAATTTAGGTAAATTGCGCTAGTGCCGTGTATCTCCGCCCTTTAGGGGTCCGCAGGGGGAGAGATAGGCGCCGCGCACACATCTTCACCTCACCGCCGAAAACTCGGTGGCACCACAAAAAAGAGCCGCTTGGGAAACCCAAGCGGCCGGAGAGTGAGCAGCCGATTTGCGAAACGTGAATTCACCGTGCCGGTAGCACGGCCAGCGACCGCTGGGAGGTTGGTGAGCGCAACAGGACCGGGCCGCTGGCTCTGCAATTTTGTCCGTCGAGCCGCCCGAGCCCCGCGTGCTTGTTGGCAGGTCAGACGGGTTGGCAAAAAGCGTGATCAGTTCTGATTGAACAGCCAGTTCAACCGGAATGACACCGAATGCACCTCTGCTTGCGCCATATAGAGTTGCTGTCCGCGAGGGATCACTGTGTTGGTCACATATCCGGCATGTCTTTCGACATCCAAATATGCGAACCGATAGTTCAATCCGGCAACAATATTATCGGTCACCCGGTAATCGGCGCCGGCACCAATGACATAGCCGTTATGCCATCTTTTTGTATGAAGTTCACAAGGATAGCAATAAACATTGACCAGGCCAAGTGCCGTAAACGTGGAGGTATTCCTCATAGTGATATTGCCGCCGGCATATCCGGCTTCGGCATAGGGCAGAAAACGCCCGAACGAATAGCCAAGCCGCCCTGTTGCCGTGACCAGGGAGTCGATGTCTGTTTCCCATATATCGGTCCCGGTCCGCTGGGCGGGATTAACGTGCGCCGCGCCGGTTACACTCGTATGGCCGTCAAGGCCGCTAGCAGAAAGTTCGATGCCGCTGACCACATTGTTGGCATGGTGATGAAGATATCCGATCTGGCCTCCACCAAGGAAGCTGCCTGCATTGGGAGCATCGTACATTAACGGTGTTAAGTGGAACCAGCCGCCTCTCGTATTGGCCCAACCCGTTTGAGCGGCGCTATAACCCCCATGGACACCCGCATAGAAACCGCTCCAGTTGTAGTCGCCAGCAATGCCAACCGATCTGGCGGCTGCGGTGCTCTCTGGCGCCGCATAAAGCCAGCTCAGACGAAAGGTTGCCGCTTGAACAATCGCACTTGCCGAATAGTAAGTACGCGACGACCCGTAGTATTGATCGCCATGGTCCATTGAGCCCAGATCAATGAACCGGTAGTTCAATCCGGCAATAATATTCCTGGTCAACCGGTAGTCGGCGCCGGCGCCAACGACATAGCCATTATGCCAACGCCTTGTGTTGAAATCACTAATGCTGTCGTAATTGTGCATTCTGACATTACCACCGGCATATCCGGCTTCGACATAGGGCAGAAAACGCCCGAAAGAGTAACCAAGCCGTGCTGTTGCCATCCACACGGATTTGATGTCCCTATCCCATGTAGAGGCGATCCAAGTTGCGGCAGCAGTCTCATTGTCACTGGTGAAGCCGTCAAGGCCGCTTGCCGAGAGTTCAAAGCCGGTAACGATGTTGTTGGCATGGTGATGAAGATATCCGATCTGACCTCCACCAAGGAAGCTGTCTGTTTGATCTGTGAATTCTCCACCTGGAGGGAAGAACCAATTCCCCAGTCCTTCAATCGAATCAACTCTCCCGCTGCCCCAACCGGCATGGACGCCGGCATAGATGCCGCTCCAGCGATAGTCTTCGGCAAAAGTAAGTGAAGTGGACGCGGCACTGATGGCCGCCGCTAGCACAAGTGTTCTGAGCATCTCGCCCCCCGGTAGAGAATCTTTGATGTGAGGGAAATGCCATATTGCCTTGCGCATTGCAAGCACGAGTTGCTATTTTAGTTTTTACTAACTTATCCGTGTTTTCGATACCTTGCCCCATCGCTCTCACGGGGTCCGCAGGACGGTCATGAACCGGGGTTTGGCTGAGGGCGGCGGCAACCTCCCCCGTGCGCTGCGGTTGCGCAAGGCATGACGAGGGCCGGGCGGCAGGCTGGAAGGTGAGGCGCGGTTCGCGGAACGCGAATGGAAAGCAACGCTTTCCAAGCGACGAACGCCCGAAGCGCGCTTGGCGTGAGGGCTTTGGTTCCCCCCTGCCGGGTCCCCGCTGCTGCGCAGCGTCCCGGCGTTCACAGACTTATCGATGATTCACTGGATCATCGATTTGGGCCTGCCGGCCCAACCGGCCGCTCACCCCGCAAGGGGAGAGATAAGGGAGCACCCCTAATCCGCCATTGTCTCCAGCGTCGCAAAGCCTTCCGGTTCAGCACCCTCGTCAAACGGCGTAGTCACTTCCACGAATGTGTCGGGATAAAACCCGTTGAAGTGGCTGCGCAGCGCCAGCGAATAGGCGCCGATATGGCCGATCTCGATCCAGTCTCCGGTGGAGACCGTTTCCGGCAGCCAGAACGGCCGCGACAGAATATCGACGGAATCGCAGGTCGCCCCGCAAACCTTGAACGGAATGACATTTTCATCCCTGCCCGGGCGGTTGCGGATGGCGGGATCGGGGATGAAGCGTGCGGGAAGCGTGATCTTGCCGGTCCACGAATCCGACAGCGACGCCCAGATGCCGTCATTGATGTAAAGCCGCCTGCCCTTCCTGAGCAGCACACGCACGATCAGCGAAAATGCCCTGGCGACAATCACCCTTCCCGGTTCCGCGACCAACGGCAGATCGTCGAACTCCCATTCCTTTAGATCGCCGCGCAGGCGCGACATCAACTGCCCGATCGACGGCATCTCGACGATCTTGCGCCGCGGATCGTGACCATATTCGGCAGGAAAACCGCCGCCGACATCCAGGCCCGCCAGTTCGACGCCGGCCCGGTTGCGCACCCAGTCTGCGGAAGCCAGCGCCCGCTCGTATGTGTCGGGATCGGCGATCTGGCTGCCAACGTGAAAGCAAAGCCCGACCTTGTATCCAAGCTTCGCGGTGCGTTGCAGCAGCTCGACAGCATGACCGGGTGCGGCTCCGAATTTTTTCGACAGTTCGTAAGCCGCGTGCCCCTTGGTCTGGATCCGTGTGAAAACCGTCAGCGAACCCGGATCGATGTCGAGCGCCCGCACAATGCGCGTCAGCTTGGCAACCTCGCCTTCATGGTCGATGGCGATGATGCGGATTTTGTACTTTTCCAGTGCCAGCCGGATATCGGACTGTGCCTTGATCGGATGCATGTAGAGCATCTCGGCTTTTGGCGAGACCGTGTACACCGCCTCGAATTCGGCCGGCGAAGCAACGTCAAATGCCGTCACGCCTGCCTCGACCAGCGCTTTGAGCACCATTGGCTCGCCATTGGTCTTGACGGCATAGGCGGTCTGGCCCGGAAACATGTCCATGAAAGCACGGGCATCCGCCTTCAGCACGTCTGGCCGGAAACAATAGATCGGATGGTCGGGCCGCAGGCTGAGCGCAACCTTTTTCGCGTTTTCAAACCGTTCCATGAATTCTCCCGCGAATGTGCAAGAACCGGGTGGTGTTGGCGCACCTGAAGCCGTAAGCCGTGACGATGTCAAGGAGCACAATGTGAGCGAAAGCGAAAGTCCCGAAATGCGCAGGCCGTTACCGGAGGTTGCAGCGACACAGAAGCCGATGTCGCTCGCATCGTGGGTGCAATTGATAGCCCTGGGCGTCATCTGGGGCGCATCGTTTTTCTTTGCCCGGGTGGCGGTGATGGAAATTCCGCCCCTGACGCTCGTCCTGTTCAGGGTTGGAATCGCTGCAATCGCGCTTCATCTCTATCTTGCCGCCCGCGGGATTTCGTTCGTTCCGGTTCTGAAGCGTTCAGGCTCCTTCTTCATCCTCGCCGCACTCAACAATGTGATTCCGTTTTCGCTGATTTTCATCGGCCAGACCGAACTGGGCGCCGGTCTGGCGGCAATTTTGAACGCAACGACGCCGTTTTGGACGGTAATCGTCGCAAACCGCCTGACGGTTGATGAGCGGCTTACAGCCCACAAGCTTGCCGGAGTTCTGATAGGCGTCGCCGGCACCGCCGTGCTGGTGGGACCAGGCGTTGTGGCAGATATCGGCGGACCGATCTGGGCCAAGCTCGCAATCATCGGGGCAGCCGTCTCCTACGCGTTTGCTGTAATCTACGCCAAACGTTTCAAGGACTTGGGCACCACCGAAGTCGCGACTGGTCAGTTGACCGCATCGACGATCATCATGCTCCCGGTTGTTGTGATGATTGACGGGGTCATCTCGTTCCAGTCGGTCGGCGCGGAAATCTGGTTACACGTGCTTGCCCTGGCTTTGATCTCGACCGCGCTGGCCTATCTTTTATATTTCACGCTGATCGCAAATGCCGGCGCAACAAACGCTTCGCTGGTCACCTTCATCGTTCCGGTGAGCGCAGTCTTGCTCGGCTGGCTTTTCCTAGCCGAACGTCTTCAGGCCTATGAGATTGCAGGCATGCTGCTCATCGGCGTTGGTCTCATTGTCATCGACGGCAGGTTGGCGCAAAGCCGAAGAAAATGAGACTTCGCCATTTCAGCCCTCGACTGAGCGGCCATCCCTTGGCATTGTTTGCGAATTAGCAAACGAGGCCGAGCCATGTCCGAACCAAGTTTCTCTCTCGGAATTGAGGAAGAATACCTTCTCGTCGATGTCGAAACATATGACCTGGCCGCGGCACCTGAAGCCTTGATGACCGAATGCACGGAGAAGGCAGGCGGTCAGGTCAGCCCCGAATTTCTGCAATGCCAGATCGAAGTCGGTACCGCCGTTTGCCAATCGATTGGAGAAGCTCGCAGCGAACTCGTACGCCTTCGCACCATGGTGCGCGATACCGCCGCCAAATATGGTCTCGCCCCCATTGCCGTGTCGACCCATCCCTTCGCCGAGTGGAACAAACAGCATTTCACCGACAAGCAACGCTACCGGGAATTGGAGAAAGACCTTGCCGGAGTCGCCCGACGGATGCTGATCTGCGGCATGCATGTCCATGTCGGGATAGACGATGACGACCTGCGGATCGACATGCTGCGCCAGTTTCCCTATTTCCTGCCGCATCTGCTGGCATTGTCGACATCATCGCCGTTCTGGGAAGGCCGCGACACAGGCTTGAGTTCCTACCGTCTGACCGTGTTCGACAATCTGCCCAGAACCGGTCTGCCACCGGATTTCAACAGCTGGCGCGAATATCAGCGTGCGCTCGAAGTACTGACCGAAAACCGGCTCATTGAGGACACGACCAAGATCTGGTGGGATGTCCGGCCGTCAGCACGCTTCCCGACGCTGGAATCGCGTATTTGCGATGTGATGCCGAATCTGGAGGACTCTCTGACCATCGGGGCACTGACCCAATGCCTGATGCGGATGCTCTACCGGTTGAGGTGCAACAATCAGCGCTGGCGCGTCTATGACAACTTCCTCATAGGCGAAAACCGGTGGCGTGCCCAGAGATACGGAACTGCCGAAGGTCTGATTGATTTCGGCCAGCAGAAGATCGTTCCCTTCGGTGATCTGCTTGATGAACTGCTACGCCTGCTCGCCGAAGACGCAGAGGCCCTGGACTGCATCGACGAGGTCAACAATGCCCGGGACATCCTCAATCGCGGAACCAGCGCTGAACGCCAACGCGCCGTTTACACGGAGACGCTTGAGAAGACCGGCAATGAAAACAAGGCATTGAAGGAAGTGGTGCGGCTGCTTGTCGAAGAATTCGCACCGGTCAGCCAATAGCCATCAGATGGGAATTGGCGACAAGACAATCGATACCAGAATAGTTAACGCCAAAGCGGAAGTATCCGCCGGATACAGCATAGAATCAGGCCGATCACGACCATCATTCGTAAATTTTCATGCTTAATTGTTCACTTTGTTAATCGAAAGCTTGGGCGTTCGAAACATGTGAAATTTCAGCTGCATATCATGGTCTTGTATAAGAGTTTACCACAGTGGATATTGCGCTGCAGCATCAATTTCCCTTGCGTCTGGAACAATCGCTACTAGATTCTTGGACCAGTCTTCAAAGGAGGCTTGAGCCATGGGACTTTCCCGTTCATTCAATGCATTGGTAATGCTCGCGGCATTCGGCTTTGTCGCTGCTGTTGTTATGGGGTACTTGCCGTAGGGGACGGCTGGAGTTCTTGAAACTCATTTCTCGGGCGAAATAAGAAAACGGGCCGGATCAATCGATCCGGCCCTTTTCATTGGTACATCGGTATTTCAACAGTTCCCGGTCAAGCCGCAAACGAAGCAGTCGTTATCGGCTCCGGCTGTTTTGCCTTGATTCCGAACATGTGACACAGCGCAACAACCAGCTCTGCCCTGTTCATCGTATAGATGTGAAATTCCGAGACACCACGAGATATCAGATCATTCACCTGCTCTGCAGCCACTGCGGCAGCGACCAGTTGGTGCGTCCGAGGATCGTCTTCCAACCCGTCGAATCGATCGGCAAGCCACAATGGAACCGTCGCACCGCACCTTGCGGAAAACGAAGCCATCTGCCGGAAATTGTGAATTGGCAGGATGCCCGGAACAATCGGAACGAAGATTCCGGCTTTGCGAACGCGTTCGACGAAACGTTCATAGGTATCGTTGTCGAAAAAGTACTGGGTGATCGCGCGGGCCGCCCCTGCATCAACCTTGCGCTTCAACATCTCGATATCGGTCGCAAAATCCGGACTTTCGGGATGCTTTTCCGGGTAGGCCGAGACGGAAATATCAAAATCACCGATTGATTTGAGCCCGGCAACCAGTTCGGCGCCATTGGCGTATCCACCCGGGTGGGGCCGGTATTGCGCGCCAATTCCCTCCGCAGGGTCTCCCCGCAATGCGACAAACCTTTTGATGCCGAAACGGGCAAATTGCCGGGCCACCGCGTCAACCTTTGCTTTGTCCGCTGACACGCAGGTCAAATGCGCGGCGGCTTCGAGCTTGGAAGCGCTCATGATCCGCCGCAGCAGATCGCCGGATCGCTCATGCGTGGATCCGCCCGCGCCATAGGTTACCGAAACAAAACTCGGTTCCAACGCTTCAAGGCGTTTCACCGTCTTCCAAAGAGACGCGTCGCCTTCGGCATTGCGTGCGGGAAAAAATTCGAACGAAACGCTGATTGGACGCTCTTCGGCTGCGACTGAATTTGACCGGGAATTCATCAGGCCACACCTATCCCGGCTTGGTCATCGGCGATCAGCAGCCGTGGGTCCTGCGCCATCCAGATTTTGACGATAAGATCGCTCTTCTCATCTGGTTTGCCCTCAATCGTTGCCGTTTGAGCCATTTCCAGACCGGCATCGGCAATCCATTCGCCGATCTGTTCGTCAGTGAAACCGAGGCGGACATGCGCGTGGTCACTGCGCAAAAACTCATGTGCGTGGGGAGCGAAATCGACAATGACAAGACGCCCACCCGGACGCAGCACACGGGCAGCCTCCTTGATGACGATGGCCGGTTCATCAAGAAAATGCAGCACCTGGTGTATGGTCACCAAATCGCTGGATTCGCGATCGACGGGCGGAGCATAGACATCACCATGGCGCACTTGCGCGTGGGTAATTCCGGCCTGATCGAGATTTGACCGGGCAATGGCCAACATTTCGCGGGAGAGATCAACCCCAACCGCGCGGCGGTAGTGATCACTGAAAATCTCGAGCAACCGGCCCGTACCGGTGCCAAGGTCGAGCATGAAATGTATTGGCCTGTCGCCGGCCATTTCCAGCAACTTGCCTTCAACATTGCGATCGGGTGCGTGCAGAGTCCGGATTTCGTCCCAACTGGCAGCGTTGGCGCTGAAATATTCGGCAGCCCTGTCACGACGGCGTTGCTTGACCGCGGACAATCTCTCCAGATCGCGGTCAATCTGCGGATCGTTGGTATCGACACGGTTCACCAGACCGAGAATAAACTGGCGGGCTCCCTCCAAATCAGACAACCTGAAATACGCCCATGAGCCTTCCTGGTATCTTTCGATCAGCGCGGCTTCCAGTAGCAGTTTCAAATGCCGGGAAACACGCGGCTGTGACTGATTCATGATCTCGGTGAGGTCGGATACGGTCAGGTCACCTCGCGACAGCAGCAGCAATATGCGAAGACGGCTGGATTCAGCTGCCGCCTTCATCGTATCTACCATCAAACTCAAATCGATTTTCGCGCGCGACAGCATGATCTCTCCAATAGATATAAAGATATGTTTATATCATTTCCAGGAAGAAAGCAAATGAGCGTGCAAACCGCAACGAGATCACAAGCAGATGTTTGAAATTCGCCCGGGTGAGACCCGCCTGACCGACGACCCCGCACAAACGGCCCACGATGCAAATCTGATCTTTATTGGTAAGGTTCGCTCTGCGTGGACAGAAAGGGCGAGTTGTCCGAAAAACATGCGCCAGGCCCGCGAGCGGAGTGAAAGCGCGAAGATCGAGATCTATGAGCCGTTTCGGGTGGGATTGTCAGGATTGTTACCGAACTCGACAATCATATTGTTGACTTGGCTCGAACATGCCCCGCGGGATTTGATCATCCAGAAACCACGTCACGCGGACACGCCGAAAGGCACGTTCTCGCTGCGTTCGCCTGCGCGGCCCAACCCAATCGGCCTGCACATAGTTCGCCTCTGCTCCATCGAACCGGAAGCCGGTGAATTGATTATTGATGCGATTGACGTGCTCGATGAAACCCCGTTGCTGGATATCAAACCATGGTATGCAACAACGGATGTCCACCCGGAGGAATGAGGTGGCAAACCGGCCTCGAACGTCAAGGCAGAGAGCGATTGCAAAAGCCTTTACCGCGCTTGTCCCGATGGCGCCCTTTGCGGATGCCGAAAAAATCCGCTCTGATGCACTGGGAGCGACTTATCGTTCCCTTCCACCCACGATAGCGGTTTGGCTTGCCGCGGTTGCCCATATTCGTCACGAACATACAGAGTATGAGGCCTTGCTCGCGGAGGGCTATGATCGCCAAGCCGCGCGACATTTCGTCATTGACGCCACCAACGAGACGCTGCAGCAATGGCAGGCCTCCAGGTACCTCGATCCTGAAGGGGAAGAAGAAACCTGAATACGCCAAATTCAGGCGGCCATTCCGTTTCTGTAGGCGACAGGATTTTGACCGTAGTAGCGGCGAAACGCCCGCGTAAACCCGTCGGCAGATCCATAGCCGTAGCGGTGCGCAATGGTCTCAACCCGGTCGCCATCCCTCAAGTCCTGCTGCGCAAGGATCAGCCGCCATCGCCGCAGATAGGCCGAAGGAGTCTCGCCTACCTTCTCAACAAACAGTTCACAGAATCGGCTGAGAGACATGCCGGCAATATCGGCCAATTCTTCGCGCCGCCATGCATGACCGGGATCGTCATGAATCGCCACGATAGCGCGGCCGAGCCGGGAATCGGAGAGGCCCCCAACCAGCCCCGGCCTGGTTGAGCCGGCCTCCATTTGCGCCCTAAGCATATGCACGACAAGAACTTCGCCCAGCCTGCTGATGACTGAATGCAAACCGCAACGCCTGTTTTCCATTTCACCACACATCAACGCCGCCACATTGGCCATCATTGGCCGGTCGGCAAGATCGTATTCAACGTTCTCCGGCAGTGCGGCAACAAGCGGATTGTTTGTTCCTCCCCATTCCACTTTTGCCGTCAAAAGCAGGCCAATTGAATTCAATCCAATTGCGCTTTTGCCCGGATGGAACAAAACCCGGTCCGGCGCATCTTTGAAAGCTCCAATTATTGCGAGATTTGCCTCCTCCACCGGTGATGGCGACACCACAAGGCGAAATCGGCTAACGAGAGCGGTCAAGCGGTCAATTTGCGGCATTTTCGGTCTTTTGGTCGGTTTATCCGGATTCAATCGACAATAATATCGGTTAAACGGCAAATAACCAAAACAAGCGAATTAGGCAAATGCTGATCCCAAGACAAAAAACACCCTCGCTCACAGTTCCCACACTCGACCATGGCGAATTCGATCTCTCGACTGAATCAACTGAGCGGGGCACCGTGATTTGTTTCTACAGAGGCCTGCATTGCCCCATCTGCGCAAAATATCTCGGCGAACTGCAAAAGCTCGACGGTGAGTTCGCAAAAAGGGGTGTATCGACAATAGCCATCAGTTCTGATGGCGAAGAGCGTGCTCGCGAAATGAAAAACCGGCTGGGGGAAGGCACGCTGCGAATTGGTTATGACCTGTCACTGTCAAAAGCTCGCGAATGGGGCCTTTACATTTCCACATCCCGCGGAAAGACATCAATTGGAATTGAAGAGCCGGCTCTGTTCGCTGAGCCAGGGCTCTTCATGGTGACACCACAACAGATGCTCTATTACATGTCGGTGCAAACGATGCCCTTTGTCCGGCCCCACTTTTCAGAGTTGCTGGGAGCACTCGATTTCGCGATCGAGAAAGATTATCCGGCCCGAGGCGAATACACCGGGGAAGTTTAGCAGTTCAGGTTGATCAGTTCCGATAGATCCACTGTTCCGGCATCCGCACCGATACCTCCTCTCCGGCCTCGATAACGCCTGACTTCTCCACCCACGCCACCAAACCGCGCAGACGCTTTGCCGCTTTGGGAAAAGCAAGCGAACCGGCTTTTTCATCCGCCATTTCTGCACGCTTCGCCACATTTGCACCAGCAAAAGCACACGGAGCGTTCTGGCCATCAATTTTCAGCGTAACGCCGCCACGGAAAAACAATAACGTGCGCGGCGGCAACATCGAAAGTTTGGGCACGCCGTCAATTACCAGGTTGGCGCCGATCCATTCCGGCCTCAGTTCGGGAATATCCATGCCTCTGGCAATGGTTGCCATTTCGTCGGTCGCAACAATGGAAATTTGCCGCTCGTTGCGCATTTCAGTACCGCGCGGATACCAGGGTTCGCGGCTGCCCGAACGTCTGGAGAAACCGGCGTGAAAGTCTCCTGCTATTCCTTCAAGACTCATTTCAAGCCGTTCGCAACGCCTCGTTTCGAAAGTTCCGCCATCGGCTTTCAAAACCGCAGCCACGGTTCCAAGCAATTTCTTGGCCGGCACGATTTCCGATTCTTCATCAATGGATTGGAAAGGCAAATTCATCTCGTTTCTCCGTCTGGAGCGTATACGGTTTAAATGGAATCGTTTGAACGCAGGTAATTTGTGATCTGGCAAGGCGCGAAAGCCGACGCGGTGCGAGCACCGTTAGGCTTTTGCAACGCGGTCCAGAGCGCAAAGTAACAAGTTCAAATGGTTGCGGATTGCTCATGAATTTCAACGGCTTGATGTTGCCTTGCTTGGCGGTCTTTTCCGTATCAACGGCGTCGAAATCCTCGCACGATATTCATATCGCGCTGCGGTATTCTCCTGGTTGATCCGAAAAATCCCTGCCATCAAACCGCTCCCATTTAAGCCGGACACGCTCTAGCGGACAGGAACATACCCAATCCGTGACCACAGTCGAGTGAACAATTGTGAATGCCGGTTCAATCGCATTGTGAAATCGGAAAAACTGCGAGAGCACATGAGAATCACCACAGGCTCGAGCCATGATAGTCAGTGCAGGATTATTCGCCGAACTGGCTGATGATTCGATCAATTTCCGTGCGTGCTGCTATTGCGATTTTCGATTGCTTGTTCCGTACCGAAACTTTCGTTTCTTCCAGGTCACCGATGATGATGATGTTTTCATCATTCGATTTGTTGGCTGGCTTTGTGTAATTGAAGCTTCCGAAAATGGCGATCTGATCGTCGATGGTCATCAGCTTGTGGTGAACTTTACCAAGCTTGCCGCGACCGCCGGCTACCGCAATCTTGACGCCTGCATCCATTAACGGCTTTTTGGCCGCCCACTTCTGGTTGGCCTGTCGGCGGTCAAGAACCCCGTTAACAACGATGCCGTTCCTGTGTGCCGCAATCAGCGCATCGTCGATCCCGGATGATTTGGCGAATGTGAATGCGGCAAAGTCGATTCGCTCTTTAGCCTTCAGAATCTGTTTCATGATCTCCATTTCGGGGCCGTGATCTGGTGCAAACAGCGGTTTGACCCTGAGCCCGGAAACCCCAGCTTCTTTTGGCGCGACATCGTGGCCAAGGGAGAATTTGCCAAAGCGACCCTCGCGAATTTCTTTGAATTCATCCTTGTAGGCGTTGGCCACTTGAGCATCATTGATAACAACGATGTGGTTGAGATTCTTGGTGACACCGGTCGTCGTAAAGTTTGTCGAGCCCGTGAGTATGCGGTTTCCCAGCACCATGAATTTCTGGTGGAAGATATTCGGGTTGAAATCGACCTTGATGTCGGTGGTCGAACGCAGGATGGCTGAAAACAACTCACGATTAATCTCATGTTTGCCACCGGCCTTTAGCGCGTCTGCAAGTGTTTCGGGCCGCTTGGCAGCGAGAAGATAACTTTGCTCAACGACCAGATCGATAATTGCACCACGCAACCGCGCTTTGATGATGGCTTCTGCAATTGCAGGATTGTCGATTTCCTGAACCGCAATCATCAACTTCTGGCGGCTACCGGCCCTGCCGATAAAATCAACGATCGGTTTCAGGAGAGAATCAGCCCCGCCCTGCTCCTGCGGCCCAAGAAAAACCTCAATATCTCCAATTTGGACAGACACAACGAATTCTCCTCAATACATTTTTATATTTAACAAATATCGAAAGTATATACTTTCTGCAATAAAACTGAAATATAATATCAATTGAAACGCGAGGGAGGCACAACTGCGCTCAATTGACGGGTCTCAAATTGTTGGCCCGTCTTCAATCGTAGTGTGTCTACATCATGCGAACGATGGCGCCGCCAATCGAATATCCCGCTCCATAAGCGCAGATCAGCCCGTATTCGCCAGCCTTCATATCGCGATGGTTTTCCTCCAGCGCAATGATCGCGCCAGCCGCGGCTGTATTGCCGAGCCGCTCCAATACGGTCGGTGCTCTGTCATCCGGCACATTGTCACCGAGTGACATTTTCAGGATCATGCCATTCATCCTGGCATTGGCCTGGTGGAGCCAGAACCGGCGTACCCCGTCCGTCGAAAGTCCGTTGTCACGAAGAAAATCGATGATGAATTTGCACCCGGCATGGGTTACTTCCTTGAAGACTTTGTTTCCAACCTGCTTGATCAGATTGCCTTCAATATCGACATAGGAAACGTCTTGTTGCGAGGCTCGATTCAGAAAACCGAAATTGGTTCGAATGTTGTTGGAGAACTTCGTCCAGTTGCGGGTGTCTACAATTTCAAACTTGCCAGGCCGGGTTTCGTTTTCTTCAAGCGCTTCGATCACCAGCGCCACTGAGGCATCGCCAAAGATGAAGTGTGTCTGGCGGTCACGGAAATTCAGATGACCGGTAATCAGTTCCGGAGTGACGATCAATACTTTGCGGTGAGCGCCGGTTCGAACCAGGTTTACGGCCACATGTATTGCGCCGATCGCAGACGAACAGCCTAGATTCATATCGAAACCAGCGCCTGATGTGCCCAGTTCCTTTTGCATCTCAATAGCGATGGCCGGATAGGGACGTTGAAGATGTGCCGCAGAGCAAATGACCATGTCGATATCGCCGGCTTCGACCCCCGCATCGGCTAGAGCCTTTCTCGCCGCCATTGCGCCGAATTCGGCCATGACGGACAGATCGTCATCCTTTCGCGCGGGAATGTTGGGGGTCATGCGGGCGGGATCGAGAATGCCCTGCTTTTCATAAACGTGGCGGTTCTTGATGCCGGAGGCCTGGACAATAAATTCCGCACTGGATTTTTCCAGGGGTCTGTCACCACGTTTACACCGGACTATATTCTCCTGCTCGACCCAAGCATTATAACTTTCAACCAGTTCTTCGTTGGAAATTGATGCTTCAGGTATCTCAACCCCGATACCGCTGATACACACACGCTTCATGGCACTGTTTCCAATCAATGGACGCGCGACAGGAGTGCCAGCGCCAACTCTGAGAGCCATCTCAACCCGCTAATCCGGTAAACCCAATTGGATGATCCGTCAAATTCCGCGGCAGCCTCAATCGCGACTCCAGTCGCTTGTGATCGACATATCTTTCAATCGGCGCAAATCCGGTCACCGGTTTGCCGGTTCGACCAGCAGGCCGGTGTCGCGTCCTCCCGGGTGTAGATGCCTGGCAATACGACCGCACCGTGACCCTGATCAATGAAGCCAAAAGCGAATCCGGGCGCGTCAAAGATCAGCGTAATTGTCGGTTTGTCCGGCGCCGATATGGCAAAACTGCCGTTAAACTCAACCAGAACAATTTCACACGGATATTGTCCCAACGCAGCTGTGCTGCAAGTTCCCGGCCTTGCTTCGGCGGGGCGAGTGGGCGTCATCAGCAACAATACGGAGACAACACCGCAAACTACGACCTGGGACAAAGCTGTGGAATTCGCACCGGACCGTCGAACCATTACCAGGCACATATCTTGGTGGACGTTTCCGGATTTGCCCAGCACGCCGGGTCGTCGCGCTGGCGAACATATTGACCTGGCAGCGGCACGAACCTGTCGCTGAATTGTTCAAACCCAAAGGCGAATCCCGGTGAATCCACAATGAGCCTGACGGTCGATTTTCCTGCAGCGGATATTTCGAAACTCCCGTTTCCGTCAAGGCCCTTGAAGTCGCAAGCATAGTAACCGTTGTCAGTCGTGAAACAGCGGGCAGACTTTGCGAAAGCTGGACTACCAGTAGCAATTAAAAACGGTTGCGCAGCCAAGAAAAGAAATAGCGCGGAATAATTGTAGCGACTCATTTCAACAATCCTTGTTCGAAATCAACACTTTCATAGTCTATCCAATTCAACTAAAGTGCAAACATTGGCGGGCGGTTTGGTCAACGACAAGGAGACCGGTCTGATGTTCGCCCGACTCACAATCTTCGCCACGACAATTGCCGCCTCGACGATGGTTGTTCAGCCTTTATCGGCGGCTGATTTTTCCTGCAATAATCTGGTTCCGACCGGCCAGAAAATGATTTGCGCCGGATTTGAGCCGAACTGGGCAATCGAACTCATCTGTCATGGCGAAACGATGGGGTCCAATTTTATCGATGCATTTTCTGGCGGTTCGATCACCGAAACGGAAGGGCAAGTGGTCTTCCTGTCTGAGAATCCCTGGGTTTTCGAAACCGAGCACCCGGTCACCGGTTCCGTCGCTTACACACCCGGTGGGTGTACCGACGAGGGTGACAACGTCCTCGACTTCACATTCACGCCAACTGGTGCTCCCGGGTTGGTCGGTCCGTTCTTTCCGTTCTGCTGCCGCATCGAATAAGAGACAGCGGATGGTGATTTTCCTGCCGGTTTGACAATCGCTTAAGAAAAATATGAACCTTTCACCCGGCTCAGGCGACAGACGGGTGAACTGTTTTGGCAGAACCAAGGGAGAATGGTGGTCCCGACGATCATTTGTTGATCGTTGACATTGCCAAGGGCGACCGGGAGGCGATGCGCCGACTGTACGCCCGGCACAATGTCCGTGTTTACCGCTTCATCCTGCGGTTCGTGTCAGACAATGCAACCGCAGAGGATCTGACCAACGACGTCTTCATAGACGTCTGGCGACAGGCGGATCGATTTGAAGGCCGGTCCCAGGTTTCCACCTGGATTCTTGGCATGGCCCGCTTCAAAGCACTTTCCAACAGGCGGAAGGTGCGCGAAACGGTCGATCCGGACGACGCACTTGGTGAGATCGAAGATGAAGGAGATACGCCCGAAGTAACCGCTCAAAAGACAGACAAGGCCCTCGCGCTGAGAAAATGCATAGAGAAACTGTCGACGGAACACCGCGAAATCATCGATCTCGTCTACTATCATGACAAATCGATCAAGGAAGTGGCGGAAATCGTCGGCATACCGGAAAACACGGTAAAGACCCGAATGTTTCATGCGCGAAAGAACCTGTCACAAGCGATGAAACGGGCTGGTATTGATCGAGGCTGGCCATGACCAAGACACCAACTAGCGACCGCGAAGAATTTGCCGATCTGTTGCCGTGGTACGTCAACGGCACGCTGGATGATGCAACAATGGAAGCTATCGACAGGGCACTTGAAACCGATGTCGAACTTCAGCGCAATCTTCACCGCGCACTCGAGGATCAAGCCGCCACAATTGAAGCAGCAGAGCTTGAGGCAGTACCCCAATCGATGAACGCGCGATTTGATGCGCAGCTTGAGCACGAAATTAAAGCAGACGCGCGTCGAACGGCTGAAAATGATTCGCAATCTGGTGTCTTGGAGCAGATAGGCACCTGGTTACAGGAAACGCTGCTCGCTGGAAGCCGCCCTCGCCTGGCGATGGCTGCTGCGGCAGCGGCAATCGTGATTCTGCTGCAAAGTGGCGCGATCGTGTCACTATTCGTGACCGGCAGTGGACAGGATACCCAGTTTGACCTCGCTTCTGACGGAGAGGCGGGAACTGGGATCGATATTGTTTTTCTGGTACAATTGAAGCAGCAGGCGGTGATTTCGGACTTGTCAGAATTCTTGCAGACCCAGGATGGGAAGATCATCGATGGACCGCTGGCGGGCGGCATGTACAAGCTCGGATTCGTCTCATCTGACGGTGTTTCGGCGGATTCGATAAAGGCCGAGCTAAATCGACGTGACGGACTGTTCCAATTGGTCCTGCCTGCCGATGTGCAGAAGTGACAAACACAAGACCGGAGGAAACCCAATGCGCCCGATCAAATCGAAAGCTTCTTGGTTTCTAGCCGCGCTCATGACTGCCGTGATGGCCGCTTGGCTGGTTGGTCCGGCAGCCATCCCAACTGCCCAAGCCAGGGAAAGCGATCTGCCGTTGCCGCAACCTGCGCCGAAAACAAACAAAAAACCGAAAGCCGAGAAAAAGCCCGAGGCAAAGAAACAGCCGGCTGAGAAAAAAACCACCACCAGTGAACGCAAAACGCGAAAATCGACCGCAGAGAAGAACCGCCGCACAGCGAACAAAAGGCGAATCCCGCAAGAAGCATCGATCGACGGCCTTCCTCGCAACGCGGATGAGAATCGATTTGTCCCGGATCAGGTCATTGTCCGGTACCGCCTTAGCGCAGCTCAGTCCGCCATGGATGACGTTGTTCAACGCCTGAATCTGCGTCATGAATCCGGCCGAACTTTCCAGCTCGCCGGCGCCACCATGCACCTCTACACGATAGTGGGCGGCGCTCCCGTCCGCCAAGTGATTGCTGCGCTTCAAGCTGACGCAACCGTGGTTACAGCGCAACCCAATTACATCTACACACTCGCGCAGACCACTTCATCGACTACGAATGACAGCCAATATGCGATTGCCCGACTGGGGATATCCGATGTTCACAAGATCACCCGCGGCGCAGGCATTTCCGTCGCTGTCATCGATTCAGGCATAGATTTTTCGCATCCGGAATTGGCGGCGAACGCATCCGTAACGCTGGATGTGACCAGCGAGGAAAACCCTGTTCCGCACAAACACGGAACCTCAATTGCCGGAATTATTGCTTCAGCTGGCACCCTCACTGGTGTCGCTCCGGAAGCCCCTGTCATCGGTATCAGGGCATTTGATACAAGTAGCGGTGAACCCTCAAGTTCATCGTGGTTGATCGCAACCGCGCTCGATATGGCAAATAAAAACGGCGCCGGCGTCATCAATATGAGCTTTGCCGGTCCACATGATCCGCTAATCGAGCGCAGCGTAGCCGGCGCCACCAAGCGCGGAATCGTCGCCGTTGCCGCGGCAGGCAACGGTGGACCGGATGCTGCCCCGCTCTACCCGGCTGCCTACGAGGCGGTTATTGCTGTAACTGCGGTGGACAGCAAAGACGGGCTGTTTGCCGGCGCCAACACCGGAGACTATGTCGCCATTTCAGCTCCGGGCGTTGATATCCTCGCACCAGCACCAAATGGCGGATACGACATTTCGACGGGCACATCGATGGCTGCTGCCCACGTTTCCGGAATGATCGCGCTGTTGCTCAGCCGCAAGCCCGATCTAACTCCGGCTAATGTGCTGCAGGTTCTTGGCGCATCGGCGACTGATTTGGGGGCGCCCGGAGTCGATTCACAGTTCGGTCTGGGCGTTCCGAAAGCTTCGTCAGCTTTGGATGCACTCGGAATCTGATTTTAATTTTATCTTACTTTTCTGATACTTACACAACTATCGCGGAGGAAATCTTCGCGGATACCGAATTTTTTTGAACCTTTCTCTCAACAAGCGCGACTGATGAACATGGACCGGCAAGGTTCTGAAAATCAGGCACCAAAAGGAGAGAAGCCATGTTGAACAAAATGACCAAAACAATCGCCCTCGCAGTCGTCAGTGGCGGCATTCTTGCAGCGACTATTTCCACCCCTGCGTTGGCGCGGGATGGTGGTGGCCCCGAGATTCGCCCGAACTGCCACACTGCCGGATGTCCGCATGTAAAAAAGAAAATCAAAAAGGTTCGCAAAGCACGCGTCAAGAAAGGCCGCAAGAAAGGCCGGTCGTGGGCACAGTCTCATGACCGCAGAACCGGCCGCACCATCACATCGATCGGCAATGGCGACGGAACACGCACGGTCATCGGAGTTGGCGCTGGTTTCGGACCATTCGGCTTCCAGATCTGGACATCGAACTGACCTTCGCGCACAGGCCAGATAACAGCAAAGCCCCGCTCCTTGCGAAGCGGGGTTTTCTGATTCACTCAGACATCCGATCTCATTTGTTGAATAGCTGGCCGAGTCTCTCCAAAAGCCCATCGATCGGACCGTGCTCGCCGCAAAGTTCACCGGGCAGTTTTTCTACCGTTTCGTTTAACTGCACCGGCGCGTCACCCGTCAAGGCGCCATGAACCGCGTGGAACCCGAGAGCCCGATAGACCTCGAATTGCTCCTCCGAGAAGAATTGATCACCTGTCGTCTCGTGCGGAAATGCACGGTTCACCCGCGCATAATCTCGAACGTAGTCATTCTCATCGCCACTCAGCGACGATTTCACATAAAGTATCAGCCCCCTGTTGCGCCATTTGGGGCTACCTCCATCCAAACCGGATTGTTCGGGATATTCAATAATTCCGAGCGCACAATGCGGAAGTTCGGTATCAAGTTTTTCATCATCGGCAAGTGGCGCCGTTTTACCGGCCGGTTTTTTGCGGCCTTTCGCATCGAGCCTGTCCCGGACAATCCGGCTGGCCTTCTGGATCTGGTCAAACCTGATGTTGATGCGAACACCCAGATCGATCCGGGCATAGCGCTGAACCTTGACCAGCGCTCCAAACGACATCTCTGGATCAGCCTCAGCATCAACTACCACGACAAAACGGCAACGACGCTTCAAAAGGCTGTAGAGCCCGAGGTTTTCGATATGCCCGCCGTCCGATAAATAAACGAGCGGACTTTTTTCGTGGAGCCGGTTGCTGACCTCACGATACAAATAATTGTACGGCGTTTCGGAGTACCAAGGCAGATCATCACGCGCCTGTTCCTGCAAATATCGCGGGTTCCTGAACCAGTAGCCAAGCCTGACATTGAGTACAGCCAGCGTCAGCGCCAATGGCTTCATGGACAAGCTGCCCATGGCGGTCGATGCTGCGGCAGCGGAGACTGCAACGGCGGAAGCAAGCGTAAATCGGGAATCCAGGTCAACCAGTTCCCGGGAATTCAAGTATCCCGTCTCGGCGCTGCCGCAGTGTGTCTTCGAAAATGTGAAGAATCCGGCATTTCGCCCCCGTTTGTTCACCTCTTCCGAGCCTTGGATATTCAGCGCCGCGTTGATCAGGTGAAACGGCGCATCACCTGCGCCGATATCGTGCAGCCTACGGTTGGCTGTCGGCGCTCTGTCCTCATTTTCGCCATTGCCCGAGGCGACGAGAAATGCATCAGCCAAGCGGTCGCGGTAAAGATTGTGCGGCGAATTCGCGTTGGCCCGCAGAAGCGCCGACAGAGCCAGCAGTGCGAATGCGCAGGTGAAATACAGAGCACCCGGAACCGTGATGATGCTTTTCTGAACGAAGGTGATCTGCCAGGAGACCGGCAACAGGTTCAGAAGGCTCGTATACCAGGGTACGAACAGGTCAAACAGGTACTGAAGCCATTTCGGGGCATGGGAGAAGTCATCGTTCAGGCTCCTCATGCCCCAGAATGTCAGGTAAAGATAAACCAGCCAGAGTGCCAGCGGCAGGGCCAAGCCGATTAGCAAGTAGATAACTTTCCTCGAGTAGTTGTTGAAAATGGCCAATGGTCCGGAATGGGTTCCGGAACTGGCCTCACCCAGACCCAGTACTCCGCGAAGCGCTGCTGCAAATGCCGCAACCGCGCCAAGAACAGTGGTCACCCTGGTCACCAGATTCAGTGCATTTTCAAAGGAAAAAAACCCGGGCCCGGGTTTGGTGCCGCCGGGTTTCTCACCATCACCAGCATCTGGTGTGGACGGTGCTTGCTCATCCTGAGCGGCCGCAATTGCAGCAGTCTCACCGGACGTCGCTCTTGCTTCATCCGCCGCAGCCGCAGGGTTATCGTCGGCATTGACCGTCTTTGGAGGATCTGTACTGGTCTCTTGCTTTCCCGCAAGTTCCCGAACGTCCCACAGAGCGTTGATCATCTTTGGTTGCAGTTCGACGGCAAAAACTGCCAGGAGAAGGAAAACCAATCCAGCCACAAATCTCGCGCCAGCCGTACCATACTCACCAAACCACTCCCCTTCATTCGCCAATCGGCTCGAACCCGAACCGGAAGTGTTTGCGAGCAAGGGCAATGGCCCAGAGCCGATAGAGCGCGCAATTGCCCACAGAACCAGCACGGTGGCCACGACAATCGCCATCCATCTGGTCAGCAAAAATGCGCCGTCGCCGATGAAAAGCAACCACGAGGCCAAATTTCCAAACCAACGGTCTGCGACCGATCTTTCGAGACCATCAAGACTGGGATGAAAGAATAGTGTCAGCGATGACAACACCAGCAATATACCCGCGATCAGCGGCAGATGCGCAAATACCCCGCGCAGGTAAGCCGCCAGATTGGTCACTTTTTCCTTCATCCCACCGCGCGGAAACAGGTAGTTTGAATGATCGCGGATGTGCCTCAATGTTTCGGGCTCATCCTGCTCCAGCCTGCTGGGAAACGGAAACGGAGCTCCTTCCCCGGTCATCGCTGCCGAAATGCAGCCAGCTGTGTATCCACCACCCGATACGGACGACATGTAATCCATGCGCGAGAACAGCGTCGAGTTCTCCTGGGCCTTTTTCGACAACGGAATTGCATCCAGCGCCTGCACCGCACCCAAGCAGAATGCGGCGGAGCGTATCCCACCGCCCGACAACGACAGCCCCGCCAAAGTGTCCCGGGTTTCAGCCGATATCGATCTGCTGGAACGCTTTGAAGAATTGCGGCCTTTTTGCTTTGCGCCAGTTCTTGTGCTGTTGCGGCCAACCTTCCGGCGTTTCTCGATTTCCGTGATTTCCGCGTCGAATATTGCGTCAAATCCGACTATTCTCTCGGTTCCCCCAGCGCCTTCCGGTTTGGTTTCGTCTTCCATATTATGGGCGGCTTTCCTCGACTATTTCGCAGCAAGCAATATTATCCAAATATGCCACAGCTATCGCTAATACTGAAGAGGAAAAAGCAAGTAAATCTCCCAATTTATTGAAATATTCAACCGGCATTTGCAAATAAAATTCATTGAACAACCAGTCTATGCCCGCTCGCCCGGAGTCAGCGCTATAGTGGGCTCCATACGCGATGATTGTGGAAAGCGGTGATGCACCGGAAAATGTGGACGCGCTCGACGCTGTTCACTCAGCTCCAGGCAGGCGAGTGGTGAGCTTGGAAGAGCCGATGGCAATATCTGCTATATTGATAGGTGGCGAAGCCGACGCACAGCGGCGGCCGCATAGTGAGCGCACATCAGCGGATCATACGGCAAAATGTGTGATATTTTAGACACATACGCCAACTGTCGAACGATTCTACGTCGCTCATCATCAATTCCTGAAATTTCTTCACAGCAAACCGTTTACGTCGCCAAAGATAAGCAATTAAGATATTGTTAATGTATTGAATAAAGGGGTTGGGCGATGAAACCGCGGTTTTTCACAAGTCTTTCAGCAATAGCATTGGCAGCATGTATTGCTGTTCCTGCAGCAGCCGACGACGGCGACAAGGGCGTCGAGTTTTCACTGGGTTTCATCGCGCTTGCCCGCGACGGCGGAACGGCAACTAGCTTATTGAGCAATGCCGGCGGCACGGTAGTCAGCAGTTCAGGCTCTGCAAATTGGCACTATGGCGCAGAAGCCCAGCTTAACATTCCGGTAATGGACTATTGGGGCCTCGATTTTCGAGGCATCGTCTCCATCGCGCCGACAGTCACGACCAGCGGCTCGAATGTTGGCGGGATCGGGTTTGCCGACTTTGACGGTTTTGGGAATAACGGCTTGTTCGGTCCGACTACTATTTTCGGCCAGGCCGACCGTGAGCTTGATTTTTACTCGTTTGAAGCCAACGTGACCCATGATCTTACATCAATGCCGATCACACTGTTTGGCGGCTTGAGGTACATCCATATTGGTGATGATCTGGACCTGCTCGCCTTCACGCCAAATCTTGGTGGCGGATCCAATCGGGCTCTGATCAATGTGTCCAACGATCTCATCGGAGCGCAGATCGGCATCGAAGCCGAAGTGATATACAACCCTAACGGTCCGTGGTCGCTGGATGTACTGGCGGCAATCGGATATTATCACAATTCTATAGACGCTTCAGTTGGCGGTTCAGGTTTGGTGTTGGGGACACCGGCTGCCGGTCCGATTGTCGCAACCGCGGCGCAATCTTCTTCATCCAGCACATTTGGTGTCGAACTGGGTGTAGAAGGCGGCTATCAGTTCAATGAAAATATGTCGCTGAATATGGGCTACAATCTGATTTATTTTGATAAGATCGCCTCTTCGACGAGAACTCTGGCCAGTGTGAATACCGGCGTCCCACCTGTGTTTGTTACAGGCCCTGGCTTCGAAGACGCGCTTTATCACGGTCTGACACTGGATTTCACCTACAAATTCCTGCCAAATTAATAGGCAATTATCCGCGCCCCCGAAACGGGGCGCGGATACCTTCGTCTCCTCACCGCATCAACCTTTTATATGTCACCCGTTTCGGGTTAACGCTATCCGGTCCAAGACGCTTGATCTTGTCGGCTTCGTATTCCTCGAAATTGCCCTCAAACCATTCCACGTGGCTGTCGCCCTCAAAGGCCAGAATGTGGGTGGCCAGACGGTCGAGGAACATGCGGTCGTGGCTGATGATAACGGCGCAGCCAGCGAAATTCTCAAGCGCGTCTTCCAGCGCACCGAGCGTCTCGGTATCAAGGTCGTTGGTCGGTTCATCGAGCAGGATGACGTTACCACCCTCCTTCAAAAGCTTGGCCATATGCACCCGGTTGCGCTGGCCACCGGAAAGTGTTCCCACCTTCTGCTGCTGATCACCCCCCTTGAAGTTGAAGGATGAGCAATAGGCGCGCGAATTGACCTCGTGCCTGCCGAGCTTGATGATATCGTTGCCGCCGGAAATCTCTTCCCAGACAGTCTTGCTGCCATCGAGCGCATCACGCGACTGATCGACATAACCAAGCTTGACGCTTTCACCAACGCGGATTTCACCACCGTCGGGCTGTTCCTGTTCCGTGATCATTCGAAACAGTGTCGTCTTACCCGCACCATTTGGCCCGATGACGCCAACAATCCCGCCGGGCGGCAGTTTGAAATTCAGATCGTCGATCAGCAGCTTGTCGCCATAGCCCTTCGAGAGATTTTCGGCGTCGATGACATTGTTGCCAAGCCGTTCACCTGCAGGAATGACAATCTGCGCATCTCCGGGGCGCCGATCGTTGGCAGCCTTGACCAACTCGTCATACGCCCTGATACGCGCTTTTGACTTTGCTTGCCGTGCCCGCGGCGAGGCGGCAATCCACTCGCTTTCGCGCGCCATTGTTCGCTGCCGGGCCGCTTCTTCGCGACCCTCCTGCGCCATGCGCTTGGCCTTCTTTTCCAGATAGACCGTATAGTTGCCCTCGTAGGGAATGCCTCTACCGCGGTCGAGCTCGAGGATCCAACCGGTAACATTGTCAAGGAAATAGCGGTCGTGGGTGACCATCAACACAGCACCTGGATATTCACGCAGATGTTTTTCCAGCCATTGGATCGTCTCGGCATCGAGATGGTTGGTCGGTTCGTCAAGCAACAGCAGGTCAGGCTGGGAGAGCAGCAGCTTGCAGAGCGCGACACGGCGTCGCTCGCCGCCGGACAGTTTGGACACATCCGCATCGCCGGGCGGACAGCGCAGCGCCTCCATCGCCATTTCAACCTGGCTGTCCAAATCCCAGAGATTTTGCGCGTCGATGACATCCTGCAACTTTGCGCCCTCGTCGGCCGTCTCGTCCGAATAGTTCATCATCAGTTCGTTGTAACGGTCGAGAATTGCCTGCTTTTCGGCAACGCCTTCCATGACATTGCCGGTCACATCCTTGCTCTCATCGAGTTCGGGTTCCTGCGGCAGATATCCGCAGGTCGCCCCATCGGCAAGCCACGCTTCGCCGGTAAATTCCTTGTCCAGTCCGGCCATGACACGCAGGACCGTGGACTTACCGGCTCCATTCGGTCCCAAAATGCCGATCTTGGCATCCGGGTAGAATGACAGGTGAATATTCTCGAGAATCTTTTTCGATCCATAGGACTTGTTCAGTCCCGACATGTGATAGATGAACTGGCGTGCCACGCGCGCTTCCCCGTACATTTCAATGAAATGGAAAATCTGGCGCCCATGTAGGCGAAATTGGCGCCGGGGGCAATCGCCTCAACGCAATGCGGCCCTGTCGATCCGGAAAAGCTTGAAAACCGTATCCTGGGAAGGTTCAACAGGCTCCAGTCCGGCAATCGTTTCGCCTTCTATCAGGGCTGCGAACAAGGGCGCCGCATCGATGTCTTCGACACCAAGGTTCCGGGCGCATACGGCCAGGTAATCATAGGCCGACAGGGCCCTGTTTCGCTCTGCGACATCAGTTTCGGTATACGCAATCAGCAGGCGGGAAATCGCCGGCGCTGCACGATGCAGCGGCACTGCGCCGATGCGATGTTGCGGAAATTCCTCGGCCACTCGATAGGACATCGAGTAACTCGCCAGCACATTGCCGCCATCGACCCGTCCGAGCACAGAAATGTCCCGCCCCTGGCAGTCATCAACCAGCATTTGGTCGAATACCGAAAGGGGTGGCTCTTCCACCTCTCGGAACAGAAATACCATCGCGATCAGCGCGATCGGCACCACCAACGCCGATCGAAGCCAAATCTGTGCGGCTCGGTCTCCGCCGCCGCCGGACGGATATGCCAGCTGTCTCAACTGAAATGCGGCGGGTACCAACAAGGGTACGAATAGAGCCAGAAATCGAACTGAACGAAACAGAGCAAAAAACAGCAGGAGAGAAACAACGGCGATCGCTAAAATAACAAGTGGGCGAGTGTCTCCCGCCCTGGCCCGGCGGATGCAGAATACCCCGCCTGCGATCAAGATGAAGATATGAATACCGCACAGCGCGGCCGCATCGTACGTGCCGTCGGTGATTACCTCACTCAGCGGCTTTTCTTGACGGATGCGATCGAACCAAAGCTCACGGGCTATCCCCTGAACATTACCGTACGGATCTCCCGCGCATTCCGGAAAAATCATGATGATGGCGCCACAGGCGAGTAATGCGGGCAAGGCCAGGCTGGCGAAGCGCGCTGTCAACGCGCTTTTTCCAACACGAAACATTTGCAGTGGCCACAACAAAGGCACAAGCGCCAAAATTGCTCCGGATGCAGCAATGGCCGACACCCATGGCGCACCAATCGCATCACAGCTTGGCGCCGATACACCATCAGCACCGAGCGAAATGTAACCCGCAGGAACCGCGGCAAGGGCGAATCCTGCTCCGGTCGCGGTTAATTGGTCGAGATAATTGCCGGGGCGTAGGATTGCAGCAATAGCAAGGGCACCCAGCCCTGCCGCGATATAGGGCAAGCACTCAAGTCCGATGGCAATCGACAAGGCGGCGGCAATTCCGCTCATCCAGCCACCAGCACGGTTTCCGGCCGCCAACCCAGCCGCCATCACCATCATCAACAGCAATTGGAAATTGTGATGATCAATGCGGCCGGGCGAAAATTCCAAGATTGCCAGCGACATCGCCAGCACCATAATCAACAGCTCTCCCAGCTGCAGTTCTCTGCCGACCAATTTACGTGCAGTAAAGTTGGCCAACGCCAGAAAGATCAGCAGCATAACGGGAGGCCAGACGAAGTATGCAAATGTCAGTGCATCGGTTTGTTCAACGAATATCCCCGCCAACGCCGCAAGCGCGAAATACGGAAAATCTACCAATCGCGAATAGTGCGACTGATAGGTTTCCGGCATTGCGATGAAACCGATTTCGAGATTGAAATACTCGCGCGTCTGCAGCAGCTCCCGAATCTGCAGCGCGCGCATGCGATCGTCGAGATCGGCATAAAAAAGATGACCGTCCCATAAATCAATTGCGACGATCAATAACCCGGAAAGCAGGTACAATAGCCACGTCCAGCGTGGAGACGGGACACGGTGAACCGCGGTTCCAATCTGATCATCCATGTGATGTTGCACCCTCGCCATTGCATCCGCAAATCGCAACGCGAGTTACCACATCAGTCTTAGGGTGGCGTTAATTCGTCAGTATCTGAAAGCGGTCTCCAAACGCAAAACGGGCCGCCTACGCGACCCGCCAAATACTCCATTGCATTTAAGGATTTGTCAGCTTCCGAGTTTGAGCCAATTGTTGTTAGCCTTGCTGATATAACCCGGAATATCTTTTTCCCAGGTCTTCTGCACCTGATGCGTGATGTTGAGATAGAGTTGGCCATCGACAATTTTGAAAGCTGTCGGATCGATCGGAACTTTCACACCCTGGGCAACGCCATAAGCGCAGAAACCGCCATAGGCCGGCACATATTTCGCGGGATCGGCTTTAAATGCCTTTTGATTTTCAGCGCTTGAAAACCAGTAGACCGCACCATCATGCGAGGCCACATACACTCCGGAACCTTTAACCGGCATATTCTCTGTGAAGTAGGCCACCGGGTCATAGCCTTGGATAGCCACGCCGTTGGAATTGAGGTTGAGCGCTCCTGCAAAAGCCTGAATGGCCAGCAAGGCCGAAACAAACAGTGCCGCAATCGTCGCGGCCGCATTTCTAGCTATTCTCGTCACGGCTAATCTCCTGTGTTTGAATGCGGACATGTGCTGCAGATATAGTAGACCATCCGGAAATTCGACTCACACTTCTGCTGAAAATCCTGACAATCTTGTGACCCCGAAGTCATTCCATTTGATGTGACGTGGCATTCAGTTTCGTTCAGGTTGATATCGCAACTTACAATCCAATCGGAGTATCTTCATGAATTTGAAATCCAAGAAAGCTTTGGCGCTGATGGTGGTTGGCGGTGGGCTGGCGGCTGCGATGCCGGCCTCGGTCAACAGTGCATTTGCGAGCTGCGGTGCGACCAAAGTGTCCAGCTGTGGAGCATGTGCCGGCGCTAAATGTGGCGCATGCGGCGCTGCCAAGTGTGGCGCATGCGCGGCTGCCAAGTGCAATCCGTGCGCGCCAAAATGTGGCGCCTGTGGTGCTGCAAAATCCGACTGAGTGCAATCTGTCTGCTTGATTAGCTGCGCCGGGGCTTGCCCCGGCGTTTGCTTATTCCCAATATCCAATGACAATTGATGATCTGGAAATTTGTTATGCCGTCTGACGAACGCCGCGATCCAATGATAGACTTCTCGACCCTGTCAACCGCTGAACTTCAGCGACTGCAGGCTGCGGCCGACAAGATGATCGGGGTGTTGGAAGAAGCCGCCGCCGAAGGCAAGCACATCCTTATCGACATTCTCAATGCCACTGAAGGCAAGCCATTCACGGAATGGCAGCACTATCCGCCGGGCGATGTTCGAGACAAGGAGAACGGAGCACTTTGGTTTTACCATGCGCATGCAGAGGATGATGGCGACCGCCCCTGGGATGAACACGGCCATTTTCACACTTTCGTCTTTACCGAGCATGTCTCTGAAGCCATAGAACCGGTCGCGCTTCCACCCGAACCCGATTTCGATAAAGGCGGCCTTTGCCACCTTGTTGCACTATCTTTTGACAAGGCCGGCACCCCTATCCGTGTTTTCACAACCAATCGATGGGTTGCAGATGAATGGATGTATCCGGCTGAAACCGTGATCGAATTGCTCGATAGATTTGTCATCGAAACCGGGAAGTTTCCACTCACGACGCGTTGGCTTATGGCGGCGCTGCAACTGTTCCGGCCCCAAATCGAATGGAGCCTGCGCGAAAGAGACCGCGAACTGAAGCGAATTCAGATCAAATACCCCGAGGACTTCTCGGAAAACCAGGACTTTGAAGTATTATCTTCGTTCCCGTTTGATTTGGCTGGACAGATCGAAGCGGTTGAAGACGCGCTTGGCAAGTCTTGATCGGTTCCGTTCAAACAGCGGTCGCAAAACAGTTACCCGCAAGCCCGGCAACGTGATCCCGATCAATCCTGATCAGTGATATCGTCTTTATTCGCCGATCACAGGAGTCACCAATGTCCAGATCGAAACGCGCCCTCGCTTTGATGCTCGTGGCTGGTGGTCTCGCCGCAGCCGCGCCAGGTGTTCATCTTGCTCATGCAGAATGCAACGCCGAACGCGCGACGCCCACCTGCAGCGCCAAGTCCAAAAAGGACAAGTGCGGTACCGACAAGGACTAAGGCAGCTGTAACAAAATGTCAGACTTTAACGTTTAACAATCCGGCATTGCAGGCAGCTCACTGGCAAAAACCTGCACCGGTCACGAAGTCACGCAGTTTTCTGCTCTTGAACGCCCAGTTCCTTCATCATTGCATCACGCATGACAAATTTCTGCGGTTTGCCGGTGACGGTCATTGGCAATTCGTCCTTGAAGCTGAAATGTGCGGGAACCTTGAAATGCGCAATTTTGTTGCGGCAGAATTCCCGGATCTCTTCCAGATTGGCTTCAACGTCCGGTTTTTTTACGATCCAGGCACAAGCAATTTCGCCATAATGCGCATCTGGAACCCCAAACACCTGAACCTGCGACACCGCCGGATGGGTATACAAAAACTCTTCAATTTCGCGGGGATAGATATTCTCGCCGCCGCGGCAGATCATGTCTTTCACACGCCCGGTAATATTGCAGTATCCCTGATCGTCAATCGTGGCGAGGTCGCCCGTGTGCATCCAGCCTTCGACATCGATGCTTGATGCCGTTTGTTCCGGATCCTCCCAATAGCATTTCATGACCGAATATCCCCGGGTCAACAGCTCGCCCTGCTGGCCGACAGGAACTGTGTCGCCGTTCTCGTCGATAACTTTAACTTCCACATGAGGATGAATCCGGCCGACAGAAGAAACCCGCTTTTCAAGCGGATCATCAACGTTGCTCTGAAACGAGACCGGGCTGGTTTCGGTCATTCCATAGGCGATGGTCACCTGGTGCATATTCATTTTGGATTGGACCTGCTTCATCACCTCGATGGGACAAGGAGCGCCCGCCATGATGCCGGTCCGCAATGCCGAGGTGTCATAGGTATCAAAATCGGCAAGGTCGAGTTCCGCGACAAACATGGTCGGCACACCGTAAAGCGCGGTACATTTTTCGTCGGAAACAGCCCGCATAGTGGTTTGCGGCTCAAACCCTTCACCCGGCACGACCATCGTCGCACCCTTGGTTACGCAACCCAACGTTCCCATGACCATGCCGAAGCAATGATAAAAGGGAACCGGAATACACAGCCGGTCCTGGTCGGAAAACTCCATTGCCGCGGTCACGAAATTCGCATTGTTGACTATGTTCCTGTGCGTGAGGCAAGCACCTTTCGGCAACCCGGTGGTTCCGCTGGTGAACTGGATATTGATTGGGTCATGGCAATCGAGCGTGCCTGAAATTTCATCCAAAACGCTTGCGGATACCGCGTCACCCATTGCCAAAACATCGTCAAATGCAATCATTCCGGCCGGAATTTCATCGCCCATGCAGATGACGTTCTCAAGCGTCGGCAACTTTTCCAATGAACGGCTGCCCGGTTCTGCGGTTTCCATTTCCGGTGCAAGTTCTCGAATCATACCGACATAGTCGGATGTCTTGAACCGAGGTGCGGTGATCAAAGCCTTGCAGCCGACCTTGTTGAGTGCGTACTCCAACTCGAAGAGCCGGTAAGCGGGATTGATATTGACCAAAATCGCGCCAATCCGCGCGGTGGCAAATTGCGCCAGCAACCATTCACTGCGATTGGGAGCCCAGACACCAACCCTGTCACCCTTCACCACGCCAAGGGTGTGAAGACCACCGGCAAGTCTGTCTACTTCGCGAGCGAACTCCACGTAGTTCCAGCGAATGTCTTGCTGAGAAAATACAGCGGCTTCATGGTCTGGATATTGGGTAACTGTCCGCTTCAAAAGTGCCGGAATAGTCAGTTCGATCAATGACTGGTCGGTAGGTCCACAAACGTGGGATTTGCCATCAATCGGCACCCTGTCAGTCGCGGCATGTCTTAATTTGTTGGGTTCGTCCCTCATAAAAATTGCCCCTGAAGGTCTGCGCAACCGTGCATCGAGCCTCTGATAAACGGTCGTCTCATTCATTGAATGCAGAATCCAGACAAGAAAGCAACTTCCCGGTCATGTGCAGAGACAGTTGCTATTCCCGCAGTATCGTCCTGTCCCGCAACGCAGATATTTAGCGTGGCAGGCCATTTGTCGAACACAACCAGGTTACCTTGCGCATCTCTGCGCGGAGATGCCATCTATAAAGCTCACTTGACCCAAGAAACAATGAAGGGTCATCTGGCCAAATGGCAATCTTTGATTTCTCACGGGAAACCCTGGCTTCTCCGACCGGTGCGTCGCTAAATCTTTATTTCTCAAACGCAGGACAGGACGCGATTGGTATCGTCCAAATCAATCACGGACTTGCAGAGCACGCAGCCAGGTACGAACGGTTCGCCAGGTTTCTGCAGCCGCACGGATACCATGTTTACGTTCACGACCATCGGGGACACGGTGCAACAAACGCACCTGATGCTCCTCCAAAGGTATTCGCGCCAAGTGGCGGCGCGGACAAGGTCCTGGAGGATGTAACCGCAGTACACAATCTGATCGGGGACCGGCATGGAGATTTGCCGGTTATTTGCTTCGGCCATTCGATGGGCGGTCTTGTCGCAATGAACTACGCTTTCGGCAATTCAGAGCGTTTGGCTGGACTAAGCTGCTGGAACGCCAATTTTTCTGCAGGTTTGCTCGGACGAATTGCCCAGCTTGTACTCGCCTGGGAACGCTTCCGACTGGGTTCGGATGTCCCGTCGAGGGTTCTGCCCAAACTTACATTCCAGGCCTGGGCCAAGCAGTTTCCGGACAGAAAGACAGATTTCGACTGGCTCTCGCGCGACGAAGATGAAGTCGCAAAATATATTGCCGATCCGCTCAGCGGTTGGGATGCATCGGTTTCAATGTGGCAGGACGTTTTCGATCTGATATTTCGCGGCGCCGACGATGCGAACTTTTCACAAATGCGGCGTGATTTGCCGGTCAACCTCGTTGGCGGCGAACGCGACCCGGCGACTGATGGTGGAACCGCCGTGCTAAACCTGCATCAGCGAATGCAGAATATGGGATTCTCCGACCTGGCATTTGAAGTCTATCGCGATACCCGCCATGAGAGTCTGAACGAGATCAACCGAGATGATATCACGTCCGACTTTTTGGCCTGGGCCGGTGACTGCGTAACAGCACGTGGCTAAAGTGAAGGCTGTTGTTGTGGGCTGCAGAGTTTTGGGAGAAGTTTGATATGAGTTTCAAATCGACGTTTCTGACGTTTGCGCTGGTCTCGGGGATTGTCTTGCCGGCAACCCAGCCAGCTGAGGCAGCCAAGATCTGTAGGGCTTCAATCACCAGCAATACATCCACACCCTCTCCTACCAGAGCGTTGGCACGAGCATCGGCGGTAACAAAATGGGCTGCCAAAGTTACGTCACGGCACAACCTGTCCTGGGCGAACTGGGACAATGCAAATGCCAAGAACTACAATTGTTGGCGCAAAACTACCGTTCTTGGGACAAATTCATGGCGGTGTCGTGCGAGTGCGAGGCCTTGCAAATTCAACTGAATAATCCGCAGGTGACCGAAGCATAACACTCTGCTACCACGACTTCCGGTAATTCGGAGGCCGATTCATGCTCGCAGAGATTCTGACCATTGAAGCGCTAACCACATTTCTGGTTCTCACTGCGCTGGAAACAGTCCTTGGCTTTGATAATCTTCTCTACATTTCGCTGGAGGCCCAACGGGTAGCGCCTGAACGTCAGGCTTGGGTACGACGTTGGGGCATCATTCTGGCGCTCGTACTGCGCATAGTACTGCTATTCGTCGTCCTCCAACTTATCCAATCATTCCAGCATCCGATTTTCTCGGTCAACTTTCCTCCCTTTGTCGAAGGTGATGTAAGCGGTCACGCATTGATCGTACTCGCTGGCGGTGTGTTCCTGATTTACACGGCGATCAAGGAAATCTTTCACATGATGAATTTGGAGGAACACGAGCACGGAGCAGCCGAACGCGGCATGAAAAGCACCACTTCCGCCCTGTTCTGGATCGTGTTGATGAATTTGGTTTTTTCATTCGATACGGTACTTTCCGCTGTGGCCCTGACGGACATCTTCACTGTTATGGCCGCCGCGATCGTCGTATCGGGAATTTTGATGGTCGTCATGGCCGACACAGTCGCGAATTTCCTGAAAAAGAACCGCATGTATGAAGTGTTAGGCCTGTTCGTACTGTTACTGGTCGGTGTCATGCTGATGTCGGACGGTGGCCATATCGCGCACCTGGCGTTCTTTGGCTACGACATTCAACCAATGGCCAAATCCACCTTCTACTTCGTCCTTGTCACCATGGTGCTGGTCGAAATCGTACAGTCCCGTTATCAGCGCAAACTCCTCCAAGAGAAGCAGGAGATGGCTGAGGAAGCGCGCCGACATGGCTGATGCACCATTGAAGGGCGTTCGGGTCATTGAATTGGCCCGTGTACTGGCTGGTCCCTGGGCCGGTCAATTATTGGCCGACCTGGGCGCCGATGTCATAAAGGTGGAGAACCCGGAAGGCGGAGACGACACCAGAAAATGGGGACCGCCTTTCGTCCAGAGCCATGATGGCGACAACCTGTCTGCCGCGTATTACCACTCAACCAACCGTGGGAAGCGTTCGATCACGGTCGACCTGAAAACCGATGACGGCCAACAGACTTTGCGCGACCTGGCAAACGGAGCGGATGTTTTCATCGAAAACTTCAAGCTTGGCGGATTGAAAAAATATGGCCTCGATTATGAAGCCATCTCGAGGGTCAATCCGAAAATTGTCTACTGCTCGATTACCGGCTTTGGCCAGACTGGACCCTACGCATCGCGGCCGGGATATGATTTCATCATCCAGGCCATGGCCGGCATGATGTCTATTACAGGCGAACCGGGCCGCGAACCGCAAAAGGCCGGCGTCGCCATATCGGATATCTTCACCGGTCTTTATTCGGTCATCGCAATACAGGCGGCGCTGATGCACGTGCGCGCCGGCGGAAACGGCCAATATATCGATATGGCTCTTTTTGATACGCAGGCTGGCATTCTCGGTAACCAGAACCTCAACTACCTCGTCTCCGGTGAAGCGCCTGTGCAGATGGGCAATGCGCACATGAACATCGCGCCTTATGAGGTTTTCCCGGTCTCCGACGGTCACCTGATCATCGCGGTCGGCAACAACGGCCAGTTCCAACGCATGTGCACCGTGTTGGGAATCGATACCCTGGCAACCGACCCCCGCTTCGAGACCAACGAAGCGCGTGTAGTCAATCGCAGAGAGCTTCGTCCCCTGATCATCGAAGCAACAGAGAAGTGGAAGCGCGATGACCTACTGTCGCGTCTCGAGGAATCCAATGTTCCAGGCGGTCCTATCAATTCGATCGCAGACATGTTTGCCGACCCCCAGGCGATTGCTCGCGGCCTGCGTATGGATCTCGAAGATGGCCACGGCAACACAATTCCCAATGTACGTTCGCCGATATTGTTGCCGGAAACGCCGCTAAATTATCACCGCCCATCGCCACGTCTGGGCGAACATACAGACGAGATTCTGGCGGAACTGGAAAAATCACGAACATGAAAACCGGCGGACAATTGATCGTCGATTGCCTGGAGGCAAACGGAACCGATCGCATTTATTGCGTTCCCGGCGAGAGCTACCTGGCTGTCCTCGACGCGCTGCACGATTCCCCGATCCGCACCATCGTGTGCCGCCAGGAAGGCGGCGCGGCAATGATGGCCGATGCCCATGGCAAGCTGACCGGTGAACCAGGTGTTTGCTTTGTCACCCGTGGACCAGGCGCAACCAATGCATCGGCCGGACTGCATATATCCCGGCAGGATTCTACCCCGGTGATCCTGTTCATCGGCCAGGTGGCGCTGGAGGCGCGCGAACGCGAGGCCTTTCAGGAAGTGGAATATCGCCGTGCTTTTACCGAGTTTGCCAAATGGGTGGTCGAAATCGACGATCCGGCGCGCATTCCGGAACTTGTCACCCGCGCCTATTCTGTTGCCACCTCAGGCCGGCCTGGCCCGGTGGTCATCGTGCTGCCCGAGGATATGCTGCTGTGCGAGACGGCTGTTGCGCCGGAACGCCAGAGCGATATACCCGGGTGACTGCGCAGCCGGGCAGCGATGAAATCGAGGCGGTAGCTGCGACACTGCAAAACGCAAAACGGCCGTTTGTTATTGCCGCCGGCGCGGGCTGGACCGAGCAAGGTGCAGATGATCTGCGAAAGTTTTCTGAAAACTGGCATCTGCCGGTTGGCTGTTCTTTCCGCCGCCAAATGTTGTTCGATCACCTGCATCCAAATTACGCCGGCGATGTCGGCATTGGGCTCAATCCCAAGCTCGCAGACTATATCAGGAAGTCTGATGCAGTGGTTCTGCTTGGTGGACGCCTGTCGGAGATGCCGTCGTCCGACTATTCGCTGCTAGCCGTCCCATATCCCGATCAGAAATTGATCCATGTGCATGCCGACCCGGATGAATTGGGCAGGGTTTACCGTCCGGATATTGCCATCAACGCCAATCCTGCGGCTTTCGCCACCGCCATGGCGGCAACCGGACCTGAGTCGGTGCCCGTCTGGGCGAACGAAACGTCGCGCCTGCACGATGATTATCTGGAATGGTCAACGCCCCCGGAATCCGGCCCGGGCGATGTCCAGATGGGGCCGATCATGGCTTGGCTGGAAACAGTCTTGCCTGATGATTCAATCATGACCAATGGCGCAGGCAATTTTTCGACCTGGCTGCACCGGTTTCACCGGTTCCGGAAATACCAGACCCAGGCTGCGCCCACTTCCGGATCCATGGGCTATGGCACGCCGGCAGCCGTAGCGGCGAAGGATTTGTTCCCGGACCGGCTGGTTGTCGCCTTCGCCGGCGACGGCTGCTTCCTGATGAATGGCCAGGAGTTTGCCACTGCGGTCCAGTACAATTTGCCGATCATGGTGATCGTCATCAACAACGGCATCTACGGAACCATCCGCATGCACCAGGAACGCGAATATCCGGGCCGCGTTTCTGCGACGGATTTGACCAATCCCGATTTCGCCGCGCTTGCCCGCGCCTATGGCGGACATGGCGAGACGGTCGAAAGAACCGAAGAATTCGCCCCGGCATTTGAACGCGCACGTGACAGTGGCAGGCCTTCGATCATCGAAATCAAGCTCGATCCCGAGGCGATCACGCCGACGAAGACGTTGAGTGACATACGCAACAAACGTTGACCCCGATCAATAGGCATATTCCGAATTCCTTTAGGTTGGCCTCAACGGAGGGCTCATCCAAGGGAAATAGACATGTTTGGTTTGAAAACTTCTACAGCGGCAACTGTCGTAATTCTCGCGCTGACATCGCTCGGCCAGGCCCAGGGCGGCTCGCCCGATGGTTGGCATCGTGGACCCGGCATGATGTGGAACTACGGCGGCGGTTTCGGGATGTTCTTCGGCTTTTTCTTCATGATCCTGATTCTCGCAGCGGTCGCAATCGGAATATTGCTGCTGCTGCGCGCGCTGGGTTTCATGGACGGCGCAGGCACGAGGCAAAATGCCGATCGTGCGCTCGACATTCTCAAGGAGCGTTTTGCCAAGGGTGAAATCGATGCGAAGGAATTCGACGAGCGAAAGCGCCATCTGTCAGATTAGACATTCTTAGATTTCAATAGCTTGGGGGCGGAACCGGAATCTCCACTGCAATCCCTTCTGCCAAGTCCTAAGCCATTCAAGCCGCGTCGAAATCCAGCACCAGCTTCTCTGACGTCGGCCGTGTCTGGCAGGCGAGTGTGAACCCGGCCTCAATCTCCCAAGGCTGCAACGAGTAATTCACTGCCATCTCGCCGGAGCCCTCAACGATACGGCAACGGCAGGTGCAGCACATACCTCCGGCGCATGAAAACGGCAGATCAAGCCCGGCATCCTGGCCCGCCGAAAGCACTGTTTTTTCCGGATCGGATATTTTGAAGTCGCGTCTCATCCCGTCCAGCATGACCTCGACTGTCACACCTTTCTCGGCAACTTCCCGTGCAGCTTTCGATGGACCCTTCGGAGGCACTATCTCACCGTCAATTGTGAAACGTTCATAACGGATTTGCTTTCCCGGAACGCCCATTCCCATCACAGCAGCTGAAACAGAGTCTATCATCTCTCCGGGACCGCAGATGAAAGTCAGGTCGGCGCCTTTCGGATCGATCAGCCCCTTCGCTGCGAGGTTGGTAATTCGGTCGCCGTCTATTCGGCCCTGCAGCAAGATCGATGTCCTGTGTCTCCCGCGACAAGACATGTACCAGCGAGAACCGCCCCATGTGCCGGTCCTTCAGATCATCCAGCTCTTCCCGGAACATGATCGTTTCGGTTGATTTGTTCCCATAAACAAGGGTGATCTGTGAGCCCTGCTCATTGTTCAGTACCGTCTTGGCAATCGAGAGCATCGGCGTGATGCCAGAGCCGGCCGCGATGAGTAGATAGTGGTGATCGCTGCCCAGCTCCGGCGTGAAACGGCCTTCCGGCGGCATCACCCGGATCGTGTCGCCAATGGCCAGTCCGTCATTGACAAAACTGGAAAATGCGCCGTCTTCGACTTTCTTGACGCCGACCTTGAGCACTTCATCGCCAGGTGCTGAACAGATGGAATAGGAGCGGCGAATATCCTCACCGCCGATTGTCGCGGCCAGCGTCAAATATTGGCCAGGCTGATACTGAAAATCATCCTGCAGTTCGGGAGGTACATCCAGCGATACGGCAACCGATTCCGGCGTTTGCCGGTCAATGCCCGTTACGGTCAAGTCGTGAAAACGGCTCATGCTACTGCCTCAAATGCATTTGAAATAGTCGAAGGGTTCGGCGCAGGACTTGCAGCGATAGTGCGCCTTGCAAGGTGTTGAACCGAACTCGGATACCCGTTCAGTTTCGTCTGATCCGCATTTCGGACAGGCCACTTGTGTCTCGCCGAACAGCGCACGAACGGAATTGGAAGCTTTTTGCGGCGGTGCAATGCCGTAGGCGCGTAATTTTTCGCGGCCCTCCTCGCTGATCCAGTCGGTAGTCCAGGCCGGCGACATGACCCGCTCAATCCTGGCTTCAAAACCGGCATCACGCAGCGCTGCCTCGATTGCCAGCTCGATCGCCACTGTCGCCGGACATCCCGAATAGGTTGGTGTCACACGAGCCACGGCGACACCCTCTTCCATCCGGACGTCGCGCAGAATGCCCAGATCGGCAACGGTTACACAGGGCACTTCCGGATCGGGCACCGATGCGGCCGCCGCATAAGCAGCCGAAGCGTGATCAGTTTCTTCGGCTGCTGCGATCACCACTGGGCCCCCGGATAGGTACGTTGCATGTGCTGCAAATCAGCCAGAAGAAAACCCATTGCCTCGCCGTGCATGCCGGCTCGTCCGCCGCGCTGCTTCAACTCGATTTCCGGCATTTCCAATCCCGCTTCTGCGAAAATCGGACCAACCACGCGCTCCCAATCTGCGGAAAGTGACGCCGGATCAGGCAAAATTCCCGCCTCTGCCAATTTCTCGGATATTGCATCACCTTCAAACATCTCACCGAGATAAGGCTCCAACGCCTCGACAGCAGCGGACATTCGGGCAGTGCTTTCTGCAGTACCGTCACCCAACCGGATAACCCACTCGCCGGCGTGACGGATGTGATAGGCAACTTCCTTGATTGCCTTGGCAGCGATGGCGGCAAGGGTTTCGTCCGGTGAGCGCATCACCGATTTCCAGTAGGGTTCCATGAACGCGGCGAACCATAAATGCTTCAGCATGGTGTGAGCGAAGTCACCGTTGGGACGCTCGACCAGCAGGCAGTTCACGTAATCGCGTTCTCGCCGCATGTAGGCCAAATCGTCTTCCGTACGCCCCTTGCCTTCAATCTCGCCAGCATATTGATAGAGCGAACGCGCCTGGCCGATCAGGTCCAGCGCCATGTTCGGCATGGCGAGATCCTCTTCCAGCATTGGCGCATGGCCGCACCATTCCGAAATCCGATGACCCAGCACCAGATGATCGTCGGCCAACCGCAGAACCGCCGTGAACAGGTCCTGTTTGTCGACCCCGGCCATCACATGTGCCCCACTTCGTCGGGAATTTCGTAGAATGTCGGATGGCGATAGATTTTCGAAGCCGTCGGTTCGAAGTTCTCGCCTTTGCGGTCTGGATCCGATGCGGTTATCGCACTTGATGGCACCACCCAGATCGAAGTGCCTTCTCCGCGCCTTGTATAGACATCGCGCGCGGCTTGCAGCGCCATCACTTCATCGCTCGCATGGACCGAACCACAGTGCTTGTGTGCCAATCCGTTTCTCGGGCGGATGAACACTTCCCAAAGGGGCGTCTCGTTGTCGCTCATCGTCATTACTCCGCTGCAACCTTGGCCGCTTCGATACGGGCCTTTCGTTTGTCTGCATGGGCGAGTGCGGCTTCGCGCACCCAGGCGCCGTCTTCCCACGCCTTCTTTCTTGCCGCGAGGCGTTCGCGGTTCATCGGCCCGTTGCCTTTGACGACACGCCAGAACTCATCCCAGTCGATTTCGCCGAAATCGTAGGAGCCGCGCTCCTCGTTCCATTTCAGGTCGGGGTCGGGAAATTCCAGTCCGATGAATTGGCCCTGTGGTACGGTCGCATCAACGAATTTCTGGCGCAGTTCGTCATTGGAGAACCGTTTGATCTTCCAGTTCATCGATTGGTCCCCATGAACGCTGTCCGTGTCATGCGGGCCGAACATCATCAGCGATGGCCACCACCAGCGGTTAAGCGCGTCCTGCGCCATCTCCTTCTGCTCGTCGGTTCCGCGCATCAAGGTCATCATGATCTCGTAGCCCTGACGCTGGTGAAAACTCTCTTCCTTGCAGACACGGATCATGGCGCGGGCGTAGGGACCGTATGAGCAGCGGCAAAGCGGAATCTGATTCATGATCGCCGCGCCATCGACCAGCCAGCCAATCGCGCCGATATCGGCCCATGTCAGTGTCGGGTAGTTGAAAATCGAGGAGTATTTGGCCTTCCCCTCCAGAAGCTCCTCAGTCATCTGGTCGCGGGAAATTCCGAGCGTTTCTGCAGCGGAATACAGATAAAGCCCGTGACCGCCCTCGTCCTGCACTTTCGCCAGCAGGGCGGCCTTTCGTTTCAGGCTCGGAGCCCTCGTAATCCAGTTGCCCTCGGGCAGCATGCCAACGATCTCAGAATGCGCGTGCTGGCCGATCTGCCGGACCAGCGTACGGCGATACCCCTCGGGCATTTCGTCGTTTGGCTCGATTTTTTCTTCGGCATCTATGCGGGCTTGAAAGCGGGCGAGGAATTCTTCGTCCTCTTCAGTATCTGTTTTCGCGCCGATAAGGCCTTGGCTATACACGGTTTTTCCTCCACCATAGAGTCGCGCAGAATGTCAGTGTATCTATATGTAACAAAAATTACCGCATTTTGCAATTGTTTGTAACATATTTTGGAGGGAAATTTGCCGGAACTATCGATTGCCGACACCAAGTCGTTGACGGATAAGATATTTGCGCCGTGGATAAAGGAACTCGGCCTCGAGCCCATATCCTTCGATGAAAGGGGCGGGAATTTCCGGCTGCCGGAAAATCCGGCGCTTGTTCATGTTGGTGGCGTGGTGTGCGGGCAGGCCATCGCCTCGGCCGCCGACACCGCCGTCGTCGCTGCGTTGGTCGCCCTGAACGGTCGGCTTCGCATGTGTACGACGGTAGATTTCACCACACACTTCATACGCCCGATCCCGCCAGGTGCGGTCGACATCCGTGTAGACGTTCTGTCGAACGGCAAGCGAATGGCCTATCTGCGAGTCGAATTTCGTGCCGAGGGATCAGAGAAACTGGCGGCAACGGTGACAAGCACTTTTGCTTATCTGGAGGATTAATCTTCAAGGTTCGGGCGATATCGGCGCTTGAATTCCAAATCTCTCCGCAAAAGACAGAAGATCGTACTGAGGCGGCAAACCTGCTGTGTCCAGCCAGTTCTCGCTTGCGGCAGTCAAATTTGAATAAATTGAACGTATCAGCGCCCTTGTCTTCTCTCCTGGCCATTCGGCCGGAAGCAGTTCCGCAGGCAATCCGGGGTCGTGAAGCACGGCGCGGCGCCAGTCGTGTATCAGCAACGTGCGTGCAGCCATGGCGTCGAGAGGTTCGAGCCGGTCACCTACCACCAAGGCGCGAGCAAACACTGCAAAGCGTTCGGCAAGAACGCTGTAAGCGGCTCCGATTTCTTCCAGCTCCCAGAATTGATCAGGCTCCCGCGGAACGGCAGTTGGTTGCGATGTCAGTATAAGCATATCGGCCAAACCGTTCGGCAAGGCTGGCTGGGCATTCGTTTCTGCCCTCACCCATATGTTGCTACCTGCACTGACAAACCCGGACGCATTCAATGCAACCTCCCGGTCACCCTGTGCAGCGTCCGGCGGTGCAACCGCAACTGTCCAACGGCCATCCCATTCCGGTGGTCCAGCGGCATAAATCCGCCGTGTCGCTTCATCGAAAGCGTGCCGCCCGGAGCCAGCCAGCGTGTAGATTGAATTACGGCCCGATTTTTCCCGCTCAACCCAGCCGTCGGCTGCGAGCCGCGACATTGCGGTTCGCAGCGCTCCGTTTTCCACACCCAGGCGTGTCATCACAGCTTGCAGTACCGACAGGCCGGCCTTGCCGCCGCGCGGGACGATCGCGTCACCAAATAGCGTTATCACCAGCGACCATACGCGCAAGCGCCCACGCGTATGCAATTCCGCCACAAGCGCATCGAGCGCGATTTCCGCCTGGTTTTTGTCGGCTGCCATGAACCTGCCATGCCATGGATTTGCAAATACTGGCAAGCCGTATAGAAGTATCAGCAGACGGCGCGGGACGCACCCAGAGGCCGGCCCACCTGAAAATCAGGTTCCTTCCATGACCGAGACGACCAATCCGACCGATCTGCCGGAGGCGGCAGAAGGCGCGCATCTGGCGATGCAAAATGACATGACCTATGGCGACTTCCTGCAGCTCGACAAGTTGCTGGACGCGCAGATGACAATCTCCGGTCATCATGACGAGCTGCTGTTCATCATCCAGCATCAGACGACGGAGTTATGGTTGAAACTCGCCATTCATGAACTGACGGCTGCCCGGGATCATCTGCTGGAGGATGAACTGGCGCCGGCAGAAAAAATGATGGCCCGTGTCGCCAGGATTTTCACCCAGATAAACCAGGCCTGGGAAGTTCTCGCGACAATGACCCCGTCGGAATATCTCGAATTCCGGCCGTCGCTTGGAAAGTCATCGGGCTTCCAGTCCTACCAGTACCGGGCACTCGAATTCCTGATGGGCAACAAGTCGGCAGCGATGATGGAGCCGCACCGCCACAAGAATCAGATTTTCAACTGGTTGACGCAAATTCTTGAAAGTCCAAGCCTTTATGATGCCGCACAAGGCATCCTCGTTCGCCGTGGCCTTGCCATAGACGCTGAACATCTGAACCGCGACAAAACCCAGAAATATCAGGCGAACGCCTCTGTCGAAGCCGCCTGGGCGGCAGTCTACCGCGACCGCGAACAGCACTGGGACCTCTACCATCTGGCCGAAAAACTGGTTGACTTCGAACATGCATTCCGGCTCTGGCGCTTCTCTCACATGACCACGGTCAGCCGCATCATTGGATACCGTCGCGGAACGGGCGGAACGTCCGGCGTGAACTATCTTGAAGCGATGCTGAAAGTGCGTCTGTTTCCTGAATTGTGGGATGTCAGGACCAGCCTGTAATCACAGTTTTCCGGCCGCCAGGAAGGCTAGTGCAAACCTGAGGTGCTAGGACCTTTGAGCGCGGCCTCGCTCATATCGGTTAAGCCAGTTCATCGCCAGTTCTGTCGATATCCGGCCATCTTCAAGCTGTACCAACAATTCACGGACATGTTGGATGGTCTTAACGCGCTCACCAGCATTATGCGCCTCGATGCGCATCTGTCTGGCACTGAAATCCACCTGACCAAATTCTGACTTGATGTCCACTCTCGGCATAGGCATGGCGGTACCCGTTTCAGTTTGGAAACTGCGCAAATTCTGCCGAAAACATGGTTAATGATCGATTAAGGCAGGCCTAGGAGTTGCTGGCGCGCTTGATCCGGGGTCAGAACAATTGAAAGGTGTTCGGCTAAAGACCCCTCACCCCGTTGACGAGGATATTGGTGGCCATTTTGGCATAATCACTGCGCGATACCTGCCCGCCTTCCCGGAACCACATGTAGAACCAGTTGAGCATGCCAAACAGGCTCATCGTCACCGGTTTCAGCAGCGGTCTGCCTTCGAAAGCCGCAGGGTTGATCGCACGCACCGCCTCGGAAAATCGCGACACAAGCTGTCGTTCAAGTCCCTTCAGATGATCCTGCTGCTCGACTGGCAATATAGCGAGCGCACCCAGCTGAACTTTGTGTTTGGCATCTGCATCGCGATAGGCTTCAAGCAGACCAGTGACCAAGGCCTCAAGCCGCACCTGTGGTTCAGCCTCCTTTTCGTCAGCTTTCTCCACCGCATCGAGCAAATCCGAGAGATGTTTTTCAATGATGTCGAACAGCAGTGCTTCTTTGGAAGCATAGTAATGATAGATCAGTGCCTTCGACACACCGCACTCAGCTGCCAGCTGTGCCATGGACGTGCGGTCATATCCGCCATCGGCAAAGATGCGCGCCGCTGTTTCCATGATAGCGACGCGCTTGTCATCGTGATCCTTGGCGCGGGTGCGGGGCACGTCTATTCCTTCGGGCGCTTGTCGACGATCCGCACCGCCTTGCCCTGGCTGCGCGCCACACCTTCCGGTTCGGCGACATTGATCTTCGCAGTAATGCCGATAACGCTCTTGATATGATGCGCCAGAGAACCCGCCGATCCCCGGCGGCTCTGTTCGTCAGCGTGTGTAGTCGTCGCTTCCACAAACACCGTCATTTCGTCCATGCGGCCTTTGCGGGTCAATTCGATCTGGAAGTGCGGCGACAACCCTTCAACCTTGAGAATCTGCTCTTCGATCTGGGTCGGAAACACATTGACACCACGGAGAATGATCATGTCGTCGGACCTGCCGGTGATTTTTTCCATGCGCCGCATCGAGCGCGCCGTCCCGGGCAGCAATCTGGTCAAATCCCGCGTGCGGTAGCGGATAATCGGAAAAGCTTCCTTGGTCAGCGAAGTGAATACAAGCTCACCTTTCTCGCCATCGTCGGCGACCTCACCCGTCTCCGGGTTGATGATCTCAGGATAGAAATGGTCCTCCCAGACGTGCAATCCGTCCTTGGTTTCCACGCATTCATTGGCCACGCCCGGCCCCATCACCTCCGACAGGCCGTAAATGTCAACTGCATGCATGTCGAATGCCTGCTCGATCTCCTCGCGCATTGCATTTGTCCAGGGTTCGGCGCCGAATATCCCGACCTTGAGCGGGCTCTTTTGCGGGTCCAGTCCCGCCATGCGGTAGTAATCGAGGATCGAAAGCATGTATGACGGTGTCACCATGATGGTCGTCGCGCCAAAATCCTCGATCAGCGTGACTTGCCTTTCCGTCATGCCACCGGACACTGGCACGACGGTGCATCCAAGCTTCTCTGCGCCATAGTGCGCGCCAAGCCCACCCGTAAACAAACCGTAGCCATAGGCTACATGAACCACATCGCCGGGCCGTGTGCCGGACGCCCGCATCGACCGCGCGGCGACCGTGGCCCAGGTATCGATGTCCTTTTTGGTGTATCCGACAACTGTCGGCTTTCCTGTCGTGCCCGAGGATGCGTGGATGCGCATGACCTGTTCACGCGGAACAGCAAACATGCCGAAAGGATAGTTGTCGCGAAGATCGGTCTTCACCGTGAACGGAAATTTCGACAGATCGGACAGTTGCTTGCAATCGTCTGGGTGCACGCCGGCGCTATCGAAACTGGATTTGTAAAACGATACGTTGTCGTAGGCGTGGTTCAACGACCATTTGAGGCGCTCCAATTGAAGCGCGGAAATCTCGTCACGCGACGCGATCTCTATGGGTTCAAGCGTGTCGCGTGGTGGTGTCAGATCTTCCATCATCATCTCCCTCGATACACCGGTTGGTATCCGGTGCCATGGTTATCCCTCATCAAAGTTTGTACCCTTGATGGTCCGCGACAAGCCGCGGAAGGCGGCGACCATTGCACCGTCACCCCGCCTCACCTCGATATCGTAAATACCGGAACGGCCCTGCTTTGACACTTCTGTTGCTTCTGCCGTTAACCTGTCGCCAAGCCTTCCCGGTTCGACAAAGGTGATCGTGACCTGTTGCGCAACAGTGTTTTGGTTGTAACTGTTGCAGGCAAAGGCAAATGTCGAATCCGCCAGTGTAAAAATGAACCCACCGTGACAAATGTCGTGTCCGTTGGTGTGGTGCTCTTCGATGGTCATGGACATAACCGCGCGGCCGGGCCCAACTTCGTCCAGCGATGCGCCGAGCCATTTCGACGCGCGATCGCGCGCCCACATCGCCTCTGCGCTTTTTTTCGCGACTTCCTGCGGTGTCATAAATTTTGTTCTCGCGTCGACAATTCTGATTTTCAAGACTTGCATAAACCGACCGGTCGGTCAATAATACTTTCATTCGTGCTACGACAAGGGCAGGACAAATCATGGCCGATCCGGCACTGGCCGAAAATTTCGACCTCAACGACCTCCCGAGGGATTTGTTGAGGACCCCTTCCCTGTCTACTGTTCACTGCTTGAACATGCACCCGTCAAGCATTTTACCGACGGATCCATCATGCTGTCGCGCTGGGATGATCTGGATCGCGTCTACCGCGATACAGCAACATTCTCCTCCGACAAGAAAGTTGAGTTCTGGCCCAAATACGGTGACACGCCGCTATATGAGCATCACACCACCAGCCTGGTTTTCAGCGATCCACCACTGCACACAAGGGTGAGAAAAATCATGGTCGGCGCGCTCAATCCGAGAGCGTTGCAGGCGATGGAACCGGGGCTGATTGCGTTGATCGATAACCTTATTGACGCGCTCGGCGAAAAAGATGAAGCTGATCTGATCGAGGACTTTTCATCGGCAATTCCGATCGAGGTCATCGGCAATCTGTTTGCCATTCCACGTGAGGATCGCGGCCCGCTGAGAGACTGGTCATTGGCGATCCTTGGCGCGCTGGAGCCGGTTCTGAGCAAGGAGCAGGAAGACTGGGGCAATCAGTCGGTGATCGACTTCAAAGCCTACCTGAAGGATTTGGCTGACGATCGGCGGAAGAACCCCGGCGATCCGGCAACCGACGTGTTGACCCGGCTGATCGAAGGCGTTGGTGGAGAAAAACTGACCGAGACCGAACTGCTGCAAAACTGCATATTCATTCTCAATGCCGGTCATGAAACCACAACAAATCTGATAGGCAACGCCTTGGCAAGCCTGCACGAGTGGCCTGACCAACGTGAACGCCTGATTGAAGATCCCGGACTGATCAACACCGCTGTCGACGAGTTTCTAAGATTTCAAAGCCCCAACCAGCTCGGCAATCGCATGACGACAACCGATTGCGAATTCCATGGTGAAAATATCTCGGCCGGAACACGTGTCCACCTGTGTATCGGCGCTGCCAATCGCGATCCGCGCCAGTTCGAAAACCCGGACCAGCTTGATATCGCCCGCAAGCCGAACAAACACCACGCCTTTGCGGGGGGCCCGCACCTCTGCGTTGGATTCTCGCTCGCCCGCATGGAGGGCCGCATCGCCATATCCAAGTTTCTGCGCCGTTTCCCCCGTTATGAACTGACCGGCAACGCTGTACGCAATGGCCGGGTCCGCTTTCGAGGCTACGCTTCACTTCCGGCCAAGCTGGGATGATTGACAGGAGAACCAGATGTCTTTGTTGCAAGTAAGTAGTTTTGCCGCCGGACAGTGGATTCCGCCAGGAAACAACAGGGCTTTGCTGAAAAGCGCCGCGACCGGTGCTGATTTCGCGGAAATCGGCGGAGTGTCGCTCGATTTCACTGCGATGATCGAGCATGCCCGCAATGTTGGCGGCCCCGCACTGCGGGCCATGACATTTCACGATCGAGCATTCGCCCTCAAAGCGCTTGCCCAATATTTGAACGAACGCCGTGATCCGCTTTATGAGTTGTCTTACGATACCGGCACGACAAAATCGGACGCCATGATCGACATCGACGGCGGCATCGGAACGCTGTTCGTCTATTCCTCGAAGGGCCGCCGCGAACTGCCGGACGATACAATCATGATTGACGGAACAAGAGAGCCGCTGTCGCGATCAGGCAACTTTCTTGGTCAGCATGTTCTGACATCGTTGCAAGGCGTCGCTGTTCACATCAATGCCTTCAATTTTCCGGTCTGGGGTATGTTGGAAAAACTGGCCCCCACGTTGCTTGCAGGCGTTCCAGCGATAGTGAAGCCGGCGTCGGCTACCGCCTGGTTAACCGAGGCTGCATTTCGCATGATCATCGAGTCTGAGATCCTGCCTGAGGGAGCAGTGCAGCTCATATCTGGTTCGACGGGGGATTTGCTGGACCAACTCGGAGCGCAGGATGTGGTCTCATTCACCGGCTCGGCGGCAACCGCGCGAATGTTGCGCGGGAATTCCAATCTGCTCGACAATGCAGTCCGCTTCGTTGCCGAGCAGGATTCACTCAATGCCACCATTCTAGGCCCTGACGCTGGTCCGGCAACGCCGGAGTTTGAAAGCGCAGTCCGCGAAATCCACCGCGAGATGACTGCCAAGGCCGGGCAGAAGTGCACCGCAATCCGACGCATTCTGGTACCCGTTGAGCATAGGGATGCGCTCATTGATGCGGTATCGGACAAGCTTGCCGGTACCAAAGTTGGCGACCCTCGGGACGAAACAACGCGGATGGGTGCGCTTGCCAGCATCGCACAACGCGAGGACGTTCTGGAAAAGGCCGGTATCATCGGTTCGGAAGCGCGACAGGTCTTCGGCCAAGCGAATGCAAATGGTCCCAACGGCAGTGCATTTTTGTCGCCGATGCTGTTCTGCTGCGATGATCCGGATAACGCTGATAAAGTTCACGGCACCGAAGCATTCGGACCGGTTTCGACGGTGATGGGCTATCGCGATCTTGATCATGCGCTGGCCTTGGCGAACCGCGGCGGCGGATCGCTGGTGACGTCGGTATTCACGCACCATCCGGCGGTCGCGCGCCGTGCGGTTGAGATATCCGGCGCCTGGCATGGCCGGCTCTACTTCGCAAACCGCGATACCGGTAAGGAAGCCACGGGACACGGCTCGCCGTTGCCTCACTTGGTTCACGGCGGTCCGGGGCGCGCTGGCGGTGGCGAGGAAATGGGCGGTATCCGTGGCGTGACTCACTACATGCAGCGCACGGCGGTTCAAGGTAGCCCGGATATCATTGCCGGAATTACGAAAAGCTACGTGCCCGGCTCGAAAACATTGGACAAGCCCAAACACCCGTTCCGCATGCGGTTTTCGGAGCTGGAAATCGGGCATTCCATCGAGACTGACGCGCGAACAGTCACGATGGACGATATCGAGCACTTCGCCAACTTTACCGGCGATACGTTCTACGCCCATATGGATGAAGAGGCCGCCGCTGCAAATCCGTTCTTCCCGGGACGCGTTGCCCACGGCTATCTGATCTTGAGCTTTGCCGCCGGCTTGTTCGTCGATCCCGATCCGGGCCCAGTGCTTGCCAATTACGGGCTCGACAGTCTTCGTTTTCAAAAACCCGTGTCAGCTGGCGACACGCTGCAGGTTCGCCTGACCGCTATGCACAAGACCAAGCGCAACGAAGAATATGGCGAAGTGCGCTGGCACGTCACGGTCCGCAATCAGGATGATGAACAAGTCGCTGAATACGAATTGTTGACGATGAACGCTATGTAGTAACCCGGAGCCGGTTCTTGGCGCCGGACTGCCACCACAAAGTGCCCGCCAGGCTGACGAGACATATTCCAAGCAGCGAGATGCCAAAGCCGGCAATGCTGGCTCCGGTGAACACAACGAGAGCAGCAGCGATCAGCGACCCGCCAATCTGGCTCACCACGCCAAAAACTGAAGCTGCATAACCGGCAATGTCACCATGCGGATCAAGCACCAGTGCTGCGCCGTTGGAATAAACAATCAAATAGCTGGTCGCAAATAAGATCATCAGTGCAGAAAGAGAATACGCATTCATCAAATCCGATAGTGCGCCGGCCAATACCGCAAGCGATGTCAGCAAAAGCACTCCACCGGCGAGGATCATCGCCTTGATGATCCCGTATTTTCGGATCAGGCGGCGATTGCCGATTTGCCCGACAATGATCCCTAGTCCGTGAACGGCGAAAAATACTGAAAAAGCGAAACCATCGATCTGAAACTGGACATCATAGATAACCGGCAGGCTGGTGATGATGAGATAAATTGCCGAGCTGGTTATCGCCGACATGATAAGGAAATAACGCGATTGCGGGTTGTCGAACATTCGTTTCGCCCGACGCTTCATCGTCGATAATTTCGTCGCGTCGGGAGCTTTAACGCTGAGGGTCTCCGGCATTCTGACCAAGATCATGATCATGACGGCGCCATATGCGGCCAGTACGCCAAACACGACCCTCCAATCCCAGAACTCGGTGATGATGCCGCCCGCAAGCGGCGCGACAATCGGGCCCGCCGCAAAAATTGCCGTAGCCAAGGCCAGTCCGCGTGCGAGTTCCTCACCGGTATAAAGATCACGAACAATTGCCCGCGACGAAACAATTGCTGCCGCACCGCCAAATCCTTGCAGGGCCCTTGCCGCAAGCAGCAACTCGATACTTTCTGCAAACGCTGCAATCAGGCAGCCGACCAAAAACATTGCCAACCCGCCTGCAAGCGCCGGTTTGCGCCCAAGTCGGTCCGACATTCCACCCCAGACGACTTGCCCCATACCGGCAGCAATGAGAAAGGCTGGGATCGTCCACTGCACCAGTGTCTTGCTTGTTGAGAGATCCGCTTCCATTTGCGGGAATGCAGGCAATGTAACGTCCGTGCCAAACGCGGCAGCAGACATCAACAATCCGCAATAGATGACAATCGTCCGCGGCTGCATCAGGGCTACTCGATCCCGACGAAGGATATCGACTGAAAAAGCTGATCCGCTGTACGAATGGCGGCTCCCGTTGCGATCATCATTTGTGGAAGCACCATCCATTCAAGCGTCCAAGCAGAGCCGGAACGTTCATTTTCATGCACCAAAGACAGGTGCATTCCCGTCAGCATAATCGCATTGAACCGCGCAATTGCGACAAGTGTCTCAGCTGCCACCGGATTGACCTTGTGCGGCATCGCCGATGAACCGCCGCCCTTCGACAATTCGATCTCGTCCATCTCCTGTTGCGCAAACAGGACGATATCTGCGCCGGTCTTGCCCAGGCTTCCGGTGATCAGCGACAGCCAGTTGGCAAGATCGGCCAGACCGTCACGTTCGGTATGCCGGGCCTGACCGCTCGGTTCCAATCCAAGCAGCTTCGCCATCCGTTTGGCGACCGCTGGACCCTTGTCACCCAGCTTGTTCAAATCGCCGACAGGACCGCCGAGATGAAGCACGCCAACCTGCCCGCGTATCGCTGGCATTCGTTCGCGATGGCGGACAAGCGGATCACGCCAACTGGCAATCTTTCGCGATACTTTGACCGGCAATGCGGCCTGCATTCGCGTGTGCGCCATCACAGTCTTGCCACCATCCCGGCTGTCCAGCGCATCAAGTTCGGCAATGACTTTCTCAAGCCCTTCATTCAACCTGTCGATTACCTTGAGTGACCGCATCGCCAGCGAAGTGTCGATCACATCCTGGCTGGTGGCGCCAAAATGCAATGCTTCAGCGCTTTGGTCATCCAGGTGGGCGCGAATCTGTTTCAGCAGGGCCGGAACCACAACGCCGTCACGCGCCGTCTCATCGCGAAGGGCTGCATAATCGGGCTCAAAATCGCTTACCGAAGCACTTATGCGATCGCCGCATCCCGCAGCGATCAAACCTTCCGCTTCCTCGGCTTCTGCCAGCGCAGCTTCAAATTCAAGCATCGCACCGATGCCGGCCTCCGCAGACATCATTTCTGAAATCCGGTCATCTCCCAGAAGACCGGAAAGAAAAGAATGATCAAATACGCTCATTAAATATCGAAAAACACCGTCTCTCGCTCACCCTGCAAATGGATGTCGAACCTGTAGGTGTTTCCGTCGCGCGGCGCAATAAGCGTTGGTACGCGAACCTTGTGCTCGATGCGCGCTAGGATCGGGTCTTCGCCATTCGCTGCTTCCTCGTCGCCGAAATACATTCTCGTGTGCAATCCGATGTTGATTCCGCGCGCCACGATCCAGAAGGTGATATGCGGCGCCTGCATGCGCCCGTCACGAAAAGGCACCCTGCCCGGCTTGATCGTGTCGAACCGGTATTCGCCAGTCTCCAAGTTCGAAGGGGACCGGCCCCATCCGAGAAATGCAGGATCAGCCTGGCCCCGGGTTTCCGCCGGCGAATTGTAAAGTCCTCCAGCGTCGGCCTGCCAAATCTCCAGCAAGACATCCCTCAGCGGTGTGCCGGATCCGTCGATGACCTTACCGGTAATCGAAATCCGCTCGCCCTTGGTGGCTTCCGTCACCATATTTGACCCGAGGTCTTCCGGAAAAACTCCGGGAATCTCGCAAAAGTTGGGAACCGCGCCGATATGCACATAAGGACCGGCAGTTTGCGACGGCGTTTCCTTCAGTCTTCCAAGGCTCTGAACCATCTCAATTGCCCTCCAGTCGATTTTCAAACATGGTCGACCGGCGCCCCCGTAGCACGATGTCGAACTTGTAGGCTCGCGCGTCCATTGGAATTGTCGCCTCCATGTCAAGCGCCGCGACCAACGTATCTATTGCGGCCTTGTCGGGAATGGTTCGCACAATCGGACATTGCGGGATCAAGGGATCCCCCTCGAAATACATCTGCGTAATCAGGCGTTGAGCAAATCCGTGCCCGAACATGGAAAAGTGGATGTGCGAGGGGCGCCAGTCATTCACCCCGTTCATCCAGGGATAGGGACCGGGTTTGACAGTTCGGAATGTGTAGCTGCCGTCCTCATCCGTGATCGTCCGGCCGCAGCCTCCGAAATTTGGATCAAGCGGTGCAATATAGCCTTCATTTTTATGGCGGTAGCGGCCACCGGCATTGGCTTGCCAGAACTCGACCAATGCACCTGGAACACCCTTGCCGCGCTCATCCAGTACTCGGCCATAAACAATGATGCGTTCGCCGATAGCGCTTTCGCCCGGCTTGGCGAAATTGTGTATCAAATCGTCGTCGAGCGGGCCGATGATATCATGTCCGAACACCGGACCGGTGATTTCACTCAAAGTGTTGTCGAGGGAAATGAGCGCCTTTTGCGGCGACCTGAGCACCGACGTTTTGTACCAGGGTGTATATGCTGGCGGCTGCCAGTTGCGGTCGCGCTGAAAGAACGAACCTGTCTCGGGCGGCATATTGCTCACATCAATCTCCTTCGGATTCATTCATTTCGGCAAGGGTGGCCTTGGCTATCTTCAGCGCATGGTTGGCGGCCGGTACACCGGCGTAGATCGCGACGTGCAGCAGGGTTTCTCGAATATCTTTGGCGCTGGCGCCGGTATTGGCGGTTGCACGTATGTGCATGGCGAGTTCGTCGTGGTGACCAAGTGCCGCCAACAACGCTATCGTCAGCATCGAGCGCTCACGCTTGCTTATGTCCGGACGCGACCAGACATGCCCCCAAGCGGCATCGGTAATCATCTCCTGAAACGGCTCGTCAAAAGCGGTCGCCGCCGTTTTTGCCCGGTCGACATGCGCATCTCCCAGCACACTTCGCCGGGTTTTCTCGCCATGGACACGCAGTTTGTTTTCGCTTCCGCTCATCTAACCCTCAATAAGGCAACCCAACATAATTTTCAGCCAATGCCGCCGAAGCTGTCCGCGAACTGGCAAGATATTCGAACTCGGCCTGCTGCATCTTGCGGCCGAATGAATCAGTCTCCGGAAACCGGTGCATCATATTCGTCATCCACCACGAGAACCGTTCGGCTTTCCAGACCCTTGCAAGCGCGCGTGAGGAATAGGCGTCGATGCCGGCGTCGGAATTGTCGAGAAAATGATCGCGCAATCCCTCGAAGAGATAGTGAATGTCGCTCGATGCAAGATTCAATCCCTTTGCACCGGTAGGAGGCACGATATGTGCTGCATCCCCAGCAAGGAACAAACGCCCGAAGCGAAGCGGTTCGGCAACGAACGAACGAAGCGGCGCAATCGATTTTTCAATCGAAGGACCGGTGATTAGACTTTCCGCCAGATCGGAAGGCAAACGCCGGCGCAACTCATCCCAGAACCTGTCGTCCGACCAATCTTCGACCTCGTCCTCCAGCGGACATTGAACATAGTAGCGGCTGCGTGTTTTCGACCGCATCGAGCAAAGGGCAAAGCCGCGTTCGTGGCTGGTATAGACGAGTTCGTCGTCGACCGGCGGTGTGTCGCAAAGCAACCCCATCCACCCAAACGGATAAATCCTCTCAAACTCGCGTATGGCGGAAGCGGAGACGGATTGTCGTGACACTCCGTGATATCCGTCGCAACCGGCTATGAAGTCGCAATCGATGCGATGGTTCGCACCATCCTTTTTGTAGGTGATGAAAGGTTTGTCAGTTTCGAATTCGTTGGGCGCGACGTCTTCGGCGTTGTAGATGGTGGCGAATCCTGCCGCCTCGCGTGCGTCCATCAAGTCCCGCGTCAATTCGGTCTGGCCATAGACAATGACATGCTTGCCCCCGGTAAGACCCTTGAAATCGATCCGGTGCCGGTGTCCGTCAAATCCCATTCCGACCCCGTCATGCGGAAGGCCTTCCTTTCGCATGCGTTCGCCGGCGCCTGCCGCATCGAGCATAGCAGCCATGCCTTCTTCCAGCACGCCCGCTCTAATGCGCCCTAGGATATAATCGCGGTCGACACGGTCCAGAATGACATTGTCGATCCCGGCACGGCCAAGCAATTGGCCCAGCAACAGGCCTGATGGACCGGATCCTATGATGGCTACTTGTGTCCGCAAGCCTCACCCCCGGCGGTTGATTCAAACTCTGCACACATAACCTTAAAGGCTCATTTCGCAATGAGAAAGGGGCGGTCACCCGCCCCCTCTTGTAGTCCAAGGTGAGCAAAAAGAACCTAGTTCAATGCCTTGTCAGTAATCGCATGTGTCCAGGCACCCTCGGGCTCCTTGGTGATCACCGGGTCGGAGCCGCCCGACAACAATGATTTGACAGTGCGATCAAAATCAGCCGGATCGAGCGAGCCGTTGGAACCAGCGGTCAGTTTGGCAATCTCACCCATCATCCGCTTTTGGTGTTTCTCCGTCTGTGCACCTGTCTCGTCATATTCGAGCACGATTTCGGCCGCCTTGTCAGGGTTCTCCTCGGCCCATTTCCAACCCTTCATCGAAGCGGAAATAAAGCGAACCATCTTTTCATTGAACGCGTCATCGCCAAGATTGGATTCAAGCACGTAAAGTCCGTCTTCCAGTGTTGCCACGCCCTGGTCTTCATATTTGAACGTGACCAGATCGTCAGCGGACACACCAGCGTCAATTACCTGCCAATACTCATTATACGTCATGGTCGAAATGCAGGAGGCTTGTTTCTGAAGCAGCGGATCAACATTGAAACCCTGTTTCAAAACTTCCACGCCATCATCTCCGCCCTCGGTTGGAATGCCGAGCTGGCTCATCCAGGAAAGGAACGGAAACTCATTGCCAAAGAACCAGACGCCCAAAGTATGTCCGGGGAAATCTGCAGGTGCCTTGATTCCAGACTCTTTCAAACAGGTCAGCATCATGCCGGATGATTTGAACGGTTGGGCAATATTGACCAGCGCCAGGCCTTTCTCGCGGGCCGCAAGTGCCGCCGGCATCCACTCAACGATCACGTCAGCACCACCGCCGGCAATCACCTGGGTTGGCGCTATATCGGGCCCGCCAGGTTTGATCGTAACGTTGAGATCGGCCTCTTTATAAAAACCATTCTCCAACGCCACGTAGTATCCGGCAAATTGCGCCTGCGTCACCCACTTAAGCTGAAGCGTCACATCATCAGCAGCCTGAGCTGCCGTCGCCACGATCAAAGCAGCGGCCGATGTGGCCAGTAGTTTGAGATTCTTCATTTGTAGTTCACTCCTTTGTTGAAATTCAGTTTTTCCGGCCCGAACGCTGAGAAGGGTGCCAAAACGTCACTGCCCTCTCGACGAGCGTTACTGCGCCGTAAAGCGCCGTGCCTGACAAAGCCGCCACGGCGATTTCCGCCCACACCATGTCGATGCCCAAACGCCCGACTTCAGTGGATATTCGAAATCCCATTCCCCGTGTCGGTGATCCGAAATATTCCGCCACGATGGCGCCAATCAGCGCCAGCGTCGCAGCGATCTTCAACCCGTTGAAAATGAATGGCATTGCTGCCGGTAATCTGAGTTTGGCCAAGCGTCTGCCAGTAGTTGGCGCTATACGTTAACATCAGGTCGCGCTGCATCCGGTCAGTGTCCTGCAGCCCGGCAAGCGTGTTCACCAGAATTGGGAAGAACACCATGACTGTCACCACGGCGGCCTTGGAATGCCAATCGAAGCCGAACCACATCACCATGATCGGCGCGACGCCGACAATCGGGAGTGCGGCAACGAAATTGGCGACGGGCAACAGCCCGCGACGCAGGAACTCAAACCGGTCAATGGCAATCGCAGTTACCACTCCGGCTGCGGTCCCGATCCATAAGCCGTTGAGCGCCCCGCGCACTACCGTCTGCAGCCAGTCAACGAGAAGGATGTCACCGGAGCCCTTGATTGCCTCCCAGATAACGCTCGGTGCGGGCAATATGGCGATCGGTATCGAAAACGTTCTGACAATCACTTCCCATATCGCGATAACCGCTACACCGAAGGCAAAAGGCAGTAAAAATCTGGCGGCACGATTGTCGGTCATGCCGCTCCTCCACCCATCGCGCGGGCAGCGACTTTCTCAATTCCGGTAACTGCCCAGATCAGCATCGCCGCGAGAATTGCGGCTGCGAACAATGCCGACCACATGATCATCGGGTTACCGAACTGCGAACCAATCAACATACGGGCACCCAGGCCAGCGATTGCACCGGTTGGCAGTTCTCCAACAATGGCGCCGACAAGGCTGGCAGCCACAGCTATTTTCAGAGACGCGAAGAAATAGGGTATCGATGCCGGCATGCGCAGCTTCCAGAAAACCTGCGAATTTGAGGCTCCGTACGTGCGCAACAGATCAAGCTGCATGGCGTCGGGGCTGGTCAAACCCTTCACCATCGACACCAATACAGGAAAGAAACTCAGATAGGCCGCGATGATCGCCTTTGGCACCATGAGGCTGTCCGCGCCCATGGCATTGGTCAGCACCACGATCATCGGCGCCAACGCAACCACCGGAATGGTCTGTGAAATAATTGCCCACGGCATCAGTGTCAGATTGGCCGCGCGGTTGAGCACGATGACGATGGCGAGCCCAATGCCGACGATTATGCCGAGCGCAAAACCCCAAAAGGTTGCCTGCAGGGTAATGAACCCGTGATAGACGAGACTGCGTTTCGAAGTGATTTTCTTGTCGAAGATGCCGTCATAAAGTTCGGATGCAACCTGATGTGGTGCAGGCAGCACAGGCCTGTCCTGGTTCATCGTACCGGCAAGCTGCTCGGAGAAACCGGGCGTTTCCCCGGCGCGAGCGGCCTGATCCATCACCCACGCCCGGTTCATTCCAAAAGACGCGACATACCAGATGACCATGATGGCGAACACCACCGTTAGGATAGGTCCGATATTGCTGTCACGAAGACGGATCATGAAGTCGCGCTACTCCTCATGCCCGCTGCTGTACTGAGCGAGCGATAGCGGTGAGTGCTGGCCTCCCGCAGCGCACGGACGGGAGCGCAATTGTGATCGTCCGCCGTCAGAAACACTCACGGTTACTTTGCAATCAAGGTTTGGCTTTCCACCAACCAATTTTGGATTGCGATAGAATATGAGCAAGTTTTCGATGCGCAATCTCGAGAAATTCAGGCGTGTCTCGGATATCCAACGGGCGTTCGCGCGGCAGCGTGCTTTCGATGACATCGGTTATGCGCCCGGCCTCGGTGACATGACAACGATCCTGGTCGACAGGTAGACCGCTTCCGGAATCGAGTGGGTGACAAACCCGATCGTCTTTTCGGTCCGCGCCCAAAGCGCCAGTAGCTGTTCATTCAGATGGTCGCGCACAATCTCGTCGAGCGCACCGAACGGTTCGTCCATCAGAAGGATATCGGCATCGAAACTTAGCGCTCTGGCGATCGAAGCCCGCTGTTGCATTCCGCCGGACAATTGCCACGGATATTTTTTTCCAAACCCGGCGAGATCAACCAGTTCCAGCACCCGTTCGATGCGCTGTGATTGATCAGCCTTGGACACACCCATGATTTCAAGTGGCAGGGCAATGTTGCGCTCAATCGTCCGCCAAGGATAGAGCCCGGCCGCCTGAAACACATAGCCATAGGCTCTCGCCTTCCGCGCCTGTTCCGGCGTCATGCCGTTGACGGAGATCGATCCCGCGGTCGGTTTCTCCAGATCGGCAATCACGCGCAGGAACGTCGTCTTGCCGCAGCCAGATGGTCCGATGAAGGAGACGAATTCACCCTTGCAGATTTCCAGGTCGACATCTTTCAACGCGTGCACCGGCCCGTCATTGGTTTCAAAGGTCAATGACAGGTTCTTTGCAGAGATGACGGTATCGGTCACGGTGTTACCCGACGCTAACACGTTGATTTGCCCCTGAAATTAAGATCAGACACCGCTCGCTGGAATTCCCGTCCGCTCAACCTTGCGCGGTGCGACCAACTCTTTCCATGTCGACAGCGCCTTGTTGACTGCCATGTGAGGCTCGCGGGCGACAAATTCGCCATGGCCCGGCTTGGTATCGAGTTTGCCGTCATTGACGACCAGGTCACCGCGGGAAAGAACAAACCGCGGCAGACCCTGCACTTTCTTGCCCTCAAAGACATTGTAGTCGATCGCCGATTGCTGCTTTTTGGCCCGGATCGTCTTTTTCTTCTCCGGATCCCAAACAACGATATCGGCATCCGCACCCTCAACGATCGCACCCTTCTTCGGATACATGTTGAGTATCTTGGCGATATTGGTTGAGGTGACGGCAACGAACTCGTTCATCGTCAAACGCCCGGTACTGACGCCATTGGTCCACAGCATCGGCATCCGGTCTTCCAGACCGCCCGTGCCGTTCGGGATCTTGGTGAAGTCGCCAACCCCATAACGCTTCTGCTCGGTCGTGAACGCACAGTGGTCAGTCGCAACCACCTGCAGGGAGCCAGCCTGCAATCCAGCCCACAGCGAATCCTGGTGCAGCTTGTTACGGAAAGGTGGGCTCATCACGCGTCGGGCGGCGTGGTCCCAATCCTTGTTGGCATATTCGCTCTCATCCAATGTCAGGTGCTGGATCAACGGCTCACCATAGACACGCATGCCCTTCTGGCGCGCGCGCCTGATGGCCTCATGCGCCTGTTCGCACGATGTGTGCACCACATAGAGCGGAACGCCGGCCATGTCGGCGATCATGATAGCCCGGTTCGTGGCCTCACCCTCCACCTCCGGCGGACGTGAGAACGCATGTGCTTCCGGGCCATTATTGCCCTCAGACATCAATTTTTCCTGCAGCGAAGCGACGACGTCACCGTTTTCCGCATGCACCAGGGGAAGCGCGCCCAGTTCGGCACAACGCTGAAAAGATGCGTACAGCTCATCGTCATTGACCATCAGCGCGCCCTTGTAGGCCAAGAAATGCTTGAACGAGGTAATGCCGCGGGATACGACTTCCGGCATCTCGTTGAACACCTGCTCGCCCCACCAGGTAATCGCCATGTGGAAGGAATAATCGCAATTGGCCCGGGTCGATTTGTTGTCCCACATCTGGATCGCTTCCAGCAGCGATTGACCGGGCGACGGCAGGCAGAAATCGACGACCATGGTCGTGCCGCCGGAGACGGCGGCGCGCGTGCCGCTTTCGAAATCGTCGGACGAATAGGTGCCCATGAAGGGCATTTCCAAGTGCGTATGCGGGTCGATGCCGCCGGGCATCACGTAGCAACCGGTTGCGTCAAGCTCGTGATCGGCATGCAGGTCGGGCCCGATACCGATAATCTGGTCATGCTTGACCAGCACATCCGCCTTCCATGTCCGGTCTGCGGTGACAATTGTTCCGTTCTTGATAACTTTGGACATGTTTTCCTCCCGGTTCTGTTTCGCTACGGCCGCAACAGCCGAAATCAAATGCTAGTTCACTCCACGATCTCCGCTGTCTCCACCACAGCGTGGAACAACACGTCTGCACCGGCGCGGGCCCATTCAGGGAAAATCTCTTCTGCTTCGTTGTGCGAGAGCCCGTCGACACAGGGGCACATCACCATGGCTGTCGGAGCAACGCGGTTGATCCAGCAGGCATCATGCCCGGCGCCTGAGATGATGTTCCGGTGCGAGTATCCGAGCCGCTCGGCCGCATTTCTGATCGCCGAAACGCAATCGTGATCAAACTCCACAGGATCAAAGCCGCCAACCTTTTCGAACTCAACCTCAAGCCCCATATCGTCGCAAATTTTCTTCGCACCTTCCTTCAGGCGGTTTTCCATATCCTGTATGACGTCGAGTTGCGGCGAGCGGAAATCGACCGTGAAGACCACCTTTCCGGGGATGACATTGCGCGAGTTCGGAAGCACATCGATATGACCCGCTGCGCCCACTGCATCAGGCTTGTGAGACCAGGCGATCTCATCAACCAGTTCCAGGATGCGCGCCATTCCGAGCCCTGCATTTTTGCGCATTGGCATCGGCGTGGATCCGGTGTGAGCATCCCTGCCGGTCACTGTTACCTGCGTCCACGAGAGCCCCTGCCCGTGGGTTACGACACCGATATCCTTTCCTTCCGCTTCCAGGATCGGTCCCTGCTCGATATGCAACTCGAAGAACGCATGCATCTTGCGGTCGCCGACTTCCTCCTCACCACGCCAGCCGATACGCTCAAGCTCGCTGCCAAATTTTTTGCCTTCGGCGTCCTCCCGGTCATAGGCCCAGTCCTGCGTGTGCATGCCGGCAAACACGCCTGATGCCAGCATGGCCGGCGCATACCGGGTACCTTCCTCGTTGGTCCAGTTGGTAACAACGATCGGATGCTTGGTTTTGATGTCGAGATCGTTCAGCGTTCGTACAATCTCAAGCCCCGCAAGGACACCAAGAACGCCATCATATTTGCCGCCGGTAGGTTGAGTATCGAGGTGCGAACCGACATAGACAGGCAGCGCATCCGGGTCGGCCCCCTCACGGCGCATGAACATGTTGCCCATCTGATCGAGGCCCATGGTGCAGCCTGCATCTTCGCACCACTTCTGGAACAGTGCCCGCCCCTCGCCGTCCTCGTCTGTCACAGTTTGGCGGTTGTTGCCTCCGGCGACGCCCGGGCCGATCTTCGCCATTTCCATGAGCGAATTCCACAAACGGTCTGAATTGATTCGAAGATTTTCGCCTGGCGCAGCCATCGGTTTCCTCCCCTGATAGCGCTATGTTGCCGGTCCGGTCAGGCAGTTCTCTTTTTCGCGGGAACACTTCTTGACCGTATGGTCAGGATAGAGCATCATATTCTGACCGTTTGGTCAAGATGTTTTTGGGAGGATGCCCGGCGTGGGGAAATCGGTAAAGCTATCCGGCAAGGCTGCAATCCGAGAGGTAAACGAGCGCAACATATTGCGCGCGGCAGAGCTCGTCTTTGCGGAAGCCGGGTTTGGAGGCGCAACCATGCAGTTGATCGCCGACATGGCTGGCCTGCCCAAGGCCAATCTGCATTACTATTTCCCAACCAAGGAAGCACTTTATCGTCGGGTCGTCGATAATATTTTTCAGATCTGGCTCGAGGCAGCAGCTGTGTTTGATGACGCCGACGGACCGGTGGAGGGTATCGGCGCCTATATCGATGCCAAGATGGACTTGAGCCGAAGTCACCCTGCAGGCTCAAAGGTGTGGGCTGCCGAAGTTATGCACGGCGCGCCGGTTATTCAGGACTATCTGGAGACGACGCTGCGTGAATGGACCGAAGGCCGCGCCAAGGTTATCAGGCGCTGGATAGCCGATGGCAAGATGAAGCCCGTCGATCCGAACTATTTGATGTACATGGTTTGGGCAACCACACAACACTATGCCGATTTTGGCCACCAGATCGTCACATTGAACGGCGGTGAGCCGTTCGATGATGAGCAGTGGGAAGCCGCAAAAACCACCGTCAAATCCATTATTCTCGCAGGGATTGGCGCAACAACCGCCAATCCGAATGCCAAACCGGCCATGGAACCAAAAATTACTCCACTTCGTTGAGCACCGTCCGTACGCAGTCGACCAACTCGTCGATTTGATCCTTCTCCACAATCAGCGGCGGTGACAACGCAATAATGTCACCGGTGGTCCGGATTAGACAGCCTTTCTCGAATGCCTTCACGAAGGCCGAAAACGCCCGCTTGGTCGGTGCGCCAGCTATTGGCTCCAGTTCAATTGCACCGACAAGGCCAATATTGCGCACGTCGATTACGTTCGGCGCATCCTTCAACGAGTGCAGCGCATCTTCCCAGTAGGGCGCAAGTTCGGCGCCGCGGGTCAGCAAGCCCTCTTCCTTATAGGTATCCAGCGTACCGAGCGCTGCCGCGCACGCCATCGGGTTGCCGGAGTATGTGTACCCGTGGAAGAACTCGATCATGTGTTCGGGGCCATTCATGAATGCATCATGGATTTCCTTCTTCACAAAAACGGCGCCTATCGGGATGACACCGTTCGATACCCCTTTTGCCGTCGTGATGATGTCCGGCGTCACGCCGAAATAATCAGCGCCAAACGGCGTACCGAGGCGGCCATACCCAGTGATGACTTCGTCAAAAATCAACAGGATACCGTGCTTGTCACAGATTTCGCGCAGGCGCTTCAGATAACCCTTCGGCGGAACCAGCACACCCGTTGAACCTGCGACCGGCTCGACGATGACTGCAGCAATGGTCGACGCGTCGTGCAGTCCGACTATTCTCTCCAGCTCATCGGCAAGCTCAGCGCCATGTTCCGGTTCGCAACGCGTAAACGCATTTTTGTCGAGCAAATGGGTATGCGGCAAGTGATCGACACCAGCCAGAAGTGTTCCAAACATTTTGCGGTTCGGCACAATTCCGCCGACGGAAATGCCGCCGAAATTTACGCCGTGATAGCCGCGTTCACGACCAATCAAACGGAAGCGCGATCCATCGCCCTTGGCCCGATGATAGGCAAGCGCCATCTTTAGTGCGGTCTCAACCGACTCCGAGCCGGAATTGGTGAAGAACACATGTTCCATGCCGTCGGGTGCGATGTCGATCAGGCGATTGGCAAGCTCAAATACCGCAGGATGTCCCATCTGGAACGCCGGTGCATAGTCGAGCTGTTCTGCCTGGCGTTGGATTGCCTCGGTGATCAGCGGCCTTCCATGGCCGGCATTCACGCACCACAGGCCGGCAGTACCATCGAGCACCTTGCGGCCGTCGGTCGTCGTGTAGTGCATGTCCTTGGCGCCGACAAACATGCGCGGCGCCTTCTTGAACTGTCGGTTGGCCGTAAACGGCATCCAGAATGCATTCAAATCGTTGGGTGTAATATCTAGACGGCTGGACACAGGCTGATCCTCCCCAAAATGCGGAAAGACTATCCGTTAAGGGTTTTACCCTAGCGGTGCAACATGCACTGCATAAAAAATTGACCATTTGGAAAAATATGAACTTTATGGCATGACTCATGCGGTGGGGCGGCAGGGAGCCAATGGCGATCGTTCAAACAAAACCAAAAACACGCATTCAGGCCGAAAATAGCGAGCGCATTCTTGATGCGGCGCTGGAAATATTCTCCGAAAACGGCTTTCGGGGCTCGACCATCGATCAGATTGCCGCCGCAGCCGGCATGTCGAAACCAAACCTGCTTTACTATTTCAAAAACAAGGAAGAAATTCACCAGACGCTCATCGACCGGCTGCTCAAGATCTGGCTCGCACCGCTGGAGAAGATCGACGAAAACGGCGATCCGATGACCGAGATTACGGGATACATCCGCCGCAAGATTGAAATGTCAAAAGACCTGCCGCGTGAAAGCCGCTTGTTTGCAAACGAAATGTTGCATGGCGCCCCGCGCACGCTGGCAAAGCTGGAGGGCGATTTGAAGGAACTGGTCGACCGCAAGGCCGAGGTGATCAATCGCTGGATTCAGGATGGAAAAATTTCCGAGTGTGATCCATGGCACCTGATATTCTCGATCTGGGCGACGACGCAGCACTATGCCGATTTCGACGTGCAGGTGCGGGCAGTTCTGGGGCCGGAGCGTGGCGGAGAAAGCCGCTTTCAAGATGCAGCGGAGTTTCTTGAAACCTTTTATCTACGCGGTCTTAAGCCCTGAACAGGATTGACGTGAACAGGCCTTAGTTGACATAGTTGTCCCCTCGCGGCGCGGGGAACTGATAGCCAACGTCATGTCTGAAACGGCCCTGAAGATATTGATTAGCGTACCGCTGCTGATTGCAGGTCTGGCACTGGTTTACTTTTTCATGCCCGGCAACTCCGCTGGGTCGTCCATGCTGCATCCCGACAATCCAGCCATCGTTTCCAAGGGTGAAGCGCTCTACGCCGCCGAGTGCGCCAGCTGCCACGGCGCCAACGGGCAGGGTCAGCCGGATTGGGACACAAAGAGCACAGCTGAAAACCCGCTCGCACCACCACATGACGGAACAGGCCACACCTGGCAACACCCGGACAAAGCATTGTTTGAATTGACCAAATACGGCACATCCGATGTCGCCTGCCGGACATTGAACGCCGATGCGATGCCGGAATTCGACGAGCACCTGAGTGATGAGGATGTGATCGCGGTCCTCTCCTACATCAAGTCGAAATGGCCGAAAAACATTCGCGAACAACATGACAAGGTGAATGCGTTGCATGCGTCATGATCGCTGTTGGTGAACTGTCGGGCACGTTTACAGCAGCGAGTTCTTACTTCGGCCAGTGCGCGACGCTCATTGCCTTCATGCGTTCCACAGAATCGACAATCATCTCCTCAAGCGCTCCAAGATCAAGCCCGCCTATCCGGCCAAGATAAAGGCAGGAAACACTGTGTTTGTGCTTGCCGAGACGTTTGAGTTGCGACGCGTATTTCTTGAATCCCGGCATGATGTAGACAGTCATCGCCGCCTTGCGCGGCGAGAACCCGGTCAGCAGGAATTCCCCTTCTCTGCCGGTCGCGTATCTGTAGTGATAGCGCCCATACCCGACGATGCTCGGACCCCACATCTGCGGTTCATAGCCGGTCACCCGGCCGAACAGATCGAGCAGAAGCAGCGCATCTTCGCGTCTGCCATTGTGTTCGACCGCCTCGACAAAAGCGCGCGGATCTACATCGGTGGGAACGGTTTTGTTCTCTGACATTCCGGCACGATACCGCAGCCGCTACAAATGACAACGGGCGGCGCGGAAATCCTTCGCACGCCACCCGATGCAGGAGGAACCTTGGGTCAGTAACTATTCCGCAGCCACTTTGACCGGGTTGTTGGGATGTGTCGTCCAGTTGGCGTAATCGGCCTCAACGGTCTTGCCGGTCCGCTGGTCGACTTCACCCGGTTGCAGGCGTTCCATAGTGATGCATCCCTCAACCGGGCACACCTCAACGCATAAATTGCAGGCAACGCATTCCGCGTCGTTGACCTCAAACACCCGGTCAGGCTTCATCCAAATTGCCTGATGCGAAGTGTCTTCACAGGCGATGAAGCAGCGACCGCATTTGATGCAGGCTTCCTGATTGATGCGGGCTTTGGCGATGTAGTTGAGGTTCAAATACTGCCAATCCGTGACATTAGGCGTTGCTCTGCCGATAACATCATCAAGCGTCGCATGGCCTTTTTCGTCCATCCAGTCTTTCAGACCCTCGATCATCTCCTCGACGATCTTGAACCCGTAGGTCATTGCTGCGGTGCAGACCTGAACATTGCCAGCGCCGAGCGCCAAGAATTCGGCCGCATCACGCCACGTCGTCACACCTCCGATGCCTGAAATCGGCAAGCCCGCCGTCTCCGGATCACGTGCAATTTCTGCCACCATGTTGAGCGCAATTGGTTTGACCGCAGGCCCGCAATAACCGCCATGGCTGCCCTTACCGTCAATTGACGGTTCGGGAGAAAACGTATCGAGATTGACCGATGTGATCGAAGACACCGTGTTGATCAGTGATACCGCGTCTGCCCCGCCTGCTTTCGCGGCGCGTGCAGGATACCGGATATCGGTAATATTCGGTGTCAGCTTGACGATCACCGGCATGCGGGTGTGCTGCTTGCACCAGCGCGCCACCATCTCGATGTATTCCGGCACCTGGCCCACGGCCGAACCCATGCCCCGCTCGCTCATGCCATGCGGACAGCCAAAGTTCAGTTCGATTCCATCGCAACCCGTGTCCTCGACACGCGGGAGGATCTTTTTCCACGCCCCTTCCTCGCAAGGCACCATGATCGACGCGATTACAGCACGGTCAGGCCAATCGCGCTTGACCTGTTTAATCTCCCGCAGATTGATCTCCAAATCGCGATCAGTGATGAGTTCGATATTGTTGAGACCCAGCAGGCGCCGGTCTGCGCCCCAAATCGCGCCGTATCGCGGTCCATTGACATTGACAACCGGCGGACCCGCCTCGCCAAGCGTCTTCCACACAACACCGCCCCAACCGGCCTTGAAGGCACGAACAACATTATACTCCTTGTCGGTGGGCGGGGCGGACGCCAGCCAGAACGGATTGGGTGACTTGATCCCGATAAAATCGTTTCTGATGTCAGCCATCATGCTCCTCCGTCGGAAAGATATTTGTGAATGCTCTCGGCAGCATCACGCCCCTGCGAAACGGCGGTGACGGTCAGGTCATCGCCCTGGTCGGTGCAATCCCCTCCCGCCCAGACATTTGGCAGCGAGGTTTTGCCTTCCGCATCAGTCTTGATGCGGCCCCCATTGAGTTCAGGTCCCGCCGAAGCGCCATTCAGGTGCGAAGCCTCGAATGTCTGACCGATCGCTTTGAATACCTGATCAGCAGCGATGGTTATCTCCTCGCCATCGCGGTCGAATGTCATGCCGGTAACTTTACCTTCCTCAACCACCATCGCCTTCGGCGTCATATGCGTACGCAACGTCACTCCGCGTGTTTGAGCCAGTTCCTGTTCCCACTCAGACGCTTTCATGCGTGATTGCGGCCCCCGATAAGCAATTGTCACCTCGTCTGCACCGAGTGCTTTGGCTTGTGCGGCAGCGTCGACCGCGGTCATTCCGCCACCAATCACCACCACCCTGCGACCGACAGGAACTTTGCCCAGATCGGTGGCCTGACGCAATTCGGCAATCCATTCGACGGCATCTTCGCTGCCCTCGGCAGCCGCATCCGCATCGCCAAGCGCATTCACGCCGGCAAGGCCGCACGCCAGGAATACCGCATCGAACCTGCTTGTCAGGTCGGCTAGCGAAACATCCCTGCCCAACGCTTTTCCGTGTTCGATTTCTATTCCGCCAATCGCGGTAACATAATCGACTTCGGCTTGCGCAAAACCGTCCACCGTCTTGTAGGCCGCGATACCAAATTCATTGAGACCGCCAGATTTTTCACGTGCCTCAAAAACGGTTACGTCGTGCCCATGCATCGACAGGCGGTGAGCGCACGCCAGGCCCGCCGGCCCCGCACCAACGACCGCGATCGTTTTGCCGCTCGAAGCGGCCCTTTCATAAAACTGCTTGCCGGCGGACATTGCAGCGTCGGTAGCATAGCGCTGCAACTGCCCGATCTTGACCGGTTTGCCTTCCGCCGTCTCGCGGACACAGACCTGCTCGCACAATGTCTCGGTGGGGCAAACGCGCGCGCACATGCCACCCAAGATATTCTGGTCAAATATTGTTTTGGCCGACCCGATAGGATTGTCCGTCGAAATCTGCCGGATAAACATCGGAATATCGATCGATGTCGGGCACGCGGTCATGCACGGCGCATCATGGCAAAAATAACAGCGGTCAGCTTCCACTGCCGCCTCGTGCGCATCCAGAGGTGGATGCAAATCAGAAAAATTGTCCTGATATTCCGCATCAGACAGACGTCCCGCGGAAATGCCGTTTGCATAGCGGCTATCGGCCATTCTTCTCCTCCCGAATGCCATTTTGGTAGCACTCACTATACCACCGGAAATTTTTTTATCAATTGGTCAAAAAAATTTGTTTGGCAAAACGGCCAACACCCCTTGGGGTCGTATTTCTGGCGGTGTAAGGGCAGCGCCGCCAGTTAGCTCATTGGCTTCTTGACTGCTCAAGACCTTTGCGGTTGTTAGGCGCCAGCACCAAATTTTTGATCAAATCCCAAATCGAGGAAATTCGCCATGAAGGAAGCTCGCAGCTTTTACATTGACGGAAAATGGGTCGAGCCATCCAGTCAAAATGATCTTGAGGTTATTGATCCTTCAAACGAAGAGCCGTTTGCCGTGATTTCCCTGGGAACGAAAGCTGACACCGATGCAGCGGTAGCGGCCGCTCGCAAGGCGTTTGACGGTTGGAGCCAGACTTCAAAGGAAGAACGACTCGGCTACCTTAAAAAGATCGCTGATGTCTATGAGCGGCGTAACGACGAGATGGGCGCCGCCATTTCACAAGAAATGGGCGCACCGATCGATATGGCCAAATCGGCACAGGCTGGCGCGGGCGCCTGGCATATCCGTAATTTCATCCGGGCGTTCGAAAAGTTCGAGTTTGAGCGGCCATTGGGCCCGCATGCACCCAATGATTTGATCCGGCATGAACCGATCGGCGTCTGCGGCCTGATTACGCCCTGGAACTGGCCAATGAACCAGGTCACGTTAAAAGTGATCCCGGCGCTTGCGGCCGGTTGCACGATGGTTCTGAAACCCTCGGAAATCGCGCCGATGTCGTCAGTCCTGTTTTCTGAGATAATAGACGAAGCGGGCCTGCCGGCAGGTGTCTATAACATGGTCAACGGTGACGGCGCAGGTGTCGGTACGCACATTTCAGGCCATCGAGATGTAGACATGATTTCGTTTACCGGCTCTACCCGGGCCGGAACCGCGATCTCGAAAAATGCTGCCGATACGATCAAGCGGGCAAGTCTCGAGCTCGGTGGAAAGGGCGCAAACATCATCTTTGCAGATGCCGATGAGAAGGCCGTCAAACGTGGGGCAAGACATTGCTTTGACAACACCGGCCAATCCTGCAATGCGCCAACCCGCATGCTGGTGCACCGCTCAAGATATGACGACGCCATCGACATCGCGGCGGAGACGGCGAAGACAACTTCAGTGGATATCGCGTCAAAAGAAGGCCGCCATATCGGACCGGTCGTATCGGAACTTCAATTCAACAAGATCCAGGACCTGATTGATCAGGGTATCAAGGAAGGCGCGCGCCTTGTTGCCGGCGGACTTGGCCGGCCCGAAGGGCTCAACCGCGGCTATTTCGTTCGCCCGACCGTATTTGCCGATGTCAACAACGACATGACCATCGCCAGGCAGGAGATATTTGGACCCGTATTGTCGATCATTCCGTTCGATGACGAAGAGGAAGCGATCTCAATTGCCAATGACACGGTTTATGGTCTGACAAATTATGTCCAGAGCCAGGATCCGGAACGCGCCAATCGCGTGGCCCGACGCCTCCGCTCCGGCATGGTGGAGATGAATGGAAAGTCCCGAGGGGCCGGCGCACCTTTCGGCGGCTACAAACAGTCTGGCAACGGCCGCGAAGGTGGCGTGTGGGGGCTTGAAGATTTCCTTGAGGTCAAATCGATCAGTGGCTGGACTCCGGAAACTGCCGAAGCTGCAGAGTAGAACGCTGGTTGTTCAACCGGCACTGGCGGCCGGTACATAAAGCTGGGAATAGGCGATGCGGACCGCTTCGGTCGCCTCTTCTCTGCGTTTGCCAATGTGATCGCGCAATTCCGCGACTGCCCTTTCGGCGTCCCGCGCTTTCAACGCCTCGGTTATCCGCACATGCGCAGCCGGGGTGATACCGCGCCGCTCGCCCATGTCGATCCAGCGCACATAGCGGATCTTGGCGTTCACATTTGCAAGCAGTTGCTCCAATTCGCTGTTTCCGGACATTTTTACGATCCGCAGGTGAAATGCCTCGTCCAACTCGACCAATTCCCTCGGTGTCGAAGAACTGGAATAGGCCGGTTCCGTTTCATTGAGGAAAGCCAGTACTGATTGGATTTCTTCGTCGCTGGCCCGTTCCACGGCCAACCGCAGTGCCTCACACTCAATCGCTTGCCGTGCTTCGTAGAGCGCTAATATCTGCGCTGGGTCGAGTGAACGGCAGAAAAAACCCCGGCCGTTCTGGAATGTCAGAAACCCCTCGGCAACCAACCGGTTTAATGCCTCGCGCAGCGGAGTCCGGCTGGTACCAAGTTTCTTCGCAAGATCGCCTTCGTTGATCCGCTCCCCAGGCTTGAACTCGAAATTCGTCGCCATCGCGCGAACCTGGTCATAAATTCTATCAACACTGCTTTTGTTCAATGTCATGCTACGCCGGTTACCCTCAAAACCATGTCTAACCGTCGATAGACAAGCGGTCTCCAATTTATCATCACCACTATGGACCGAAATGTTCCAATTGACCATGCATGCTGAATTGTATACAGCTTTGCGTACAATAATTTTTTCAATACATTCAGGCGAAGAAACGCAGGAAGTCATGCAGGAACGCAATCAAACCAATCAAATGACCGGCGCCGAAGCGATGGTGCGGATGCTGGAAGCCCATGGCGTGAAGCACATTTTCGGTCTCTGCGGTGATACAACGTTGCCGTTCTACGACGCGCTTTATCGCCTTGATCATGATATCGACCACATCCTGACGCGCGATGAGCGCTGCGCCGCCTACATGGCAGACGGGTACGCCAGGGTCACTGGCAAAGTCGGTGTGTGCGAGGGGCCTTCCGGAGGTGGAGCGACTTATATCCTCCCGGGCTTGGTTGAAGCCGATGAGTCTTCAATTCCCATCCTGGCCATTACATCCGACGTTGGCACCAGATCTCGCGGTCACTACCCCCTGACTGAACTGGATCAGGAAGGACTGATGCGGCCGCTGACAAAGTTCAACACCGTGATCCAGCACTCCGATGCTGTTCCGGACACGGTAAGGACCGCATTCCGAAAAATGACCACCGGACGGCCAGGTTCGGCACATCTGGGATTTCCCATCGATGTCCAACGCGGCCCCGCCGACCCCGAACAGATTTGGGCTGACGCCAATCACACAACCTGGCCAGCTTACCCCACCGGCGCCGATCCGGAAGCTATCCGTTCGGCGCTGGACGCGATCCTGTCTGCGAAATTCCCGGTTATCATTGTCGGCGGCGGCATCGTACTTGCACGCGGAGAGCAGGAATTCGCAGCGTTTGTGGAAGCTCTTGATATAGCCGTCGCCACGACGATATCCGGACAAGGCACGATGGCCGAAACGCATCCCAACTGCGTCGGCGTTGTGGGTTCCAATGGCGGCGTGCCCGCAACACGCGAACTGGTTCAGCAGGCAGACCTCGTTGTGTTCATCGGTTGCCGGGCGGGTTCGGTGACCACCGAACTTTGGCGCTACCCGGACAAGGACACCCGCATTGTCCACATTGATAGCGATCCCGAAGTCATCTCTGCCTCCTACAAAACTGAAGTCGCTGTTGTCTCTGATGCGCGCTTGGCGATGGCCGCCTTCAACGCTGAATTGGCGATTAGAGGCACGGTACATCGTTTCGATGGCGCGACCGCTGTTGCAAAGGCAAAAGAGAAAAAATGGAAGGCTTTCAATTCCCTGGCCGCAAGCGCTGATACACCAATCAAACCGGAAAGAACCATTGCTGCATTGCGTTCGGTACTCGACGACGATGCGATCATTGTCGGCGATCCGGGAACGCCTTGTCCCTATCTTTCGGCGTTCTATGAAATACGCACTACCGGCCGGACGTTGTTTTCCAACCGGGCTCATGGTGCACTTGGCTACTCGCTTTCGGCCGCCATGGGTGCACACATTGGCGCACCCGGCAAAAAGGTTGTCGCTCTGATGGGGGATGGCAGTTTCGGTTTCACCTGCGGTGAATTGGAGACCGCAGTCCGAAGGAAGATGCCAATCACGTTCATCGTTTTCTCCAATGCGGTCTACGGCTGGATCAAGGCCGGGCAGCGTTCCGCATTTGACGAGCGTTACTTTTCAGTCGACTTCAATCGGACCGACCACGCAGCGGTTGCCTCGGCCTTCGGCGTCAAGTCATGGAAGGTCGAAGACCCGGAGACACTCCAATCTGTGCTGAAGCAGGCCATTGAACACGATGGACCGACATTGGTTGACATTATCAGCCAACCGTTGAATGAGGCCGCCGCGCCGGTTAGTGAGTGGATTGCCTGATATCGGAGATCGGTCAATGGGCGATCACAAAATAGAACTCATCCGTGTTCACACGGTGTCCATCCCTGCCAAAGCCGTTCATTCACATGGCAGCGGCGATGTTGCCGCAATCAATGCGGTGTTGCTCGAAATAGTCACCGATACGGGGATCACCGGCTGGGGCGAAGCATCCCCCTGGCCGGTTTTTACCGGAACCGCTGAAGCCAATGCCGCTGCGCTGGATCGCTATCTGCGTCCCCACCTGATCGGCGGTGACCCGGTCCAGGTCGAAGTTCACCTGGCAATGGCTAATCGGTTACTCGTGGGGCACAACGAGGCCAAGGCCGCGCTGGAAACCGCACTTCTCGATATCACCGGTCAAATCACCGGTCTGCCGATTGCCGAAGTGGTTGGCGGCCGCCATCGCAGCGTAATCCCAATGAGCTTTTCTATCGCCAATCCGGATTTCGATGCCGATTTGGAGGATATCGCCGCAATGTGGGCAGATGGCGTGCGATTGTTCAAAATAAAAACGGGCTTCAGCAAACACTCGTTCGATGTCATGCGCGTTGAAAGACTACGCGCACTTTATGGCGATGAAATTGACATTCGCATCGACTATAATCAGGGGCTTCCCGCCTATGACGCGATCCGTCGTATCCGCGATCTCGAACCTTTCCGGCCCACTTTCGTAGAGCAGCCGGTGAAAATGAACGAGCGCGCCGCAATGGCGGAAATTACGCGGGCGGTGGATGTTCCCATCATGGCAGACGAAAGCGTGTTTGATCCGCGCCAGGCGCTGGAAGGTGCGCACACGCGAATTGCCGATATCTATTCCTTGAAGATCATGAAGTCAGGGGGTATCCGGCGCGCCATTGAGGTAGCGGCCATAGCCCGTGCAGCCGGAATTGAGGTCTATGGCGGGTGCATGTTCGAGACCGGAATTGCCCATGCTGCCGGCTCCCACCTGATGGCGGCAGTACCCGATCTGAAGCTCGGCTGCGAATTTTACATGGCAACCTACTACGCCGAAGAAGACATTCTGGCTGAACCGTTCCCCGTTCGCGAAGGGCTTGTGCACGTTCCCGCATCGCCAGGGCTTGGTGTCAGGCCGGATTCTGACAAACTGGCCCACTACACCACCGCAACCTACCAATAGCAGCTGACCTTGCTGCAGCAGCTCGCCTTCCCAAAAATCGTAATTTGATGTATGTTGCTTTTAGCAACATCTTTGTTGATACCGGCAATATATGGAATGCACATGTCTGTTGACGATCAGGTCTCGGCCGTCCGGCAATTCAACCGTTTTCACACAAGGCTCATCGGCGCGCTAAACAGTCACCTGCCGTCAACACGCTTTTCACTGCCCCAGGCGCGGATTCTTTATGAACTCGCTCACGGAACCAACATTTCCGCTGCTGATCTGAGTGATGCGCTTCAGGTTGATCCCGGATATCTGAGCCGCCAGATCGCAAAACTGGAATCTGAAGGGCTGGTGGAGCGAAAGCCTGACGGCATGAACGCCAAACGCCTAATCCTGGCACTCTCGCCGGACGGTCGCACCGAATTCAACGAGTTGCAGGCTGTTACCGCCAAGGGTGTCGCCTCGTTGTTGACACCGCTCAGCGAGCCCGAAAGGCGGCAGGTGGTCGGCTCGATGCAGCGCATTCAAGGCCTTTTAGGCCAGCGCAAGCAGGACAAGAGTTACGTTATCCGCAATCCCGAACCGGGCGATATGGGCTGGATAACGCATCGCCACGGTGTTTTGTACTCACAGGAGCATGGCTTTGACTGGACCTTTGAAGCGCTTGTCGGCCGCATCCTCGCAGACTTTGCCGATAACTTCGATCCAAGGCGAGAGCGGTGTTGGATCGCAGAACGCGATGGCGAGGTTGTCGGCTCCATATTTGCGGTTCGTCAGGACGATGAGACTGCCAAACTGCGGCTTTTGTATGTGGAACCTGCGGCCCGCGGCCTTGGTATCGGCGGCCGGCTGGTGGAAGAGTGTATCCGTTTCACCCGCAAATGTGGCTACAAGCAGTTGGTGCTATGGACAAACGACGTTCTTGTTTCCGCACTGAAGATTTACCAGGCCGCGGGATTTAAGCTCGTAGCCGAAGAACCGCATCACAGTTTCGGCGTCGACCTCGTTGGTCAGAACTGGGAATTGGATCTAGATAAGTCTTAAGGCTCGCCGTCGCCTATCTCCTGCCTGCGTCTGGCGACATACTCGTCAAGCGCTTCGCGGATAGCCGCGTCAGGTTTTGGCTCTTCATATTCTTCCAATGCCTTTTTCCAGAGCTGCGTCGCTCTTTGAGTAGCATCAAGGGCGCCGGATTCCTGCCAGGCTTCGAAGTTCTGCCAGTTGGACAAAAGCGGCTGGTAAAATGCCTTCTCGTAGCGCTCCAACGTGTGTGCTTCTCCGAAAAAATGACCGCCCGTCGGCACACCGGCCAATGCGTCCAGTGCCAGCTCACCTTCATTGACTTCAATCGGTGTCAGAAATTCCAGCATGTGCTGGATCATTTCGATGTCCAAAATGAACTTCTCATACGATGCGGTCAGTCCGCCCTCCTGCCAGCCTGCACCGTGATAGACCAGATTACCGTGACCCAGCACCGCACCCCATAGCGCCATCATGGTTTCATAGGCGCCTTGCGCATCGGCAGCGTTTGAAGCCGACCCCGGCGTTGTTCGGTATGGAAGATTGTACCGCCGCGCCAATTGCCCGCTTGCGATATTGGCTTTGCTATTCTCCGGCGTCCCGAAGGCCGGCGCGCCTGACCGCATGTCGACATTGGACGTAAATGCGCCATACATTACTGGCGCGCCGGGATTGACCAGTTGCGTCAGCGTAACACCGAACAGAGCTTCGGCATTCTGCTGCGCCAAGGCGCCAGCCAAAGTAACCGGGCTCATCGCCCCCATTAAAGTGAATGGTGTGACAATCGTCGTCTGGCCGTATTCGGCCATCGTCATCATCCCGTCTGCCATCGCTTCGTCAAACCGGCGCGGACTGTTGACTGAAATTACCGTGGCTACGCCTGGATCGCGCGCCAGTTCATCCAAAGATACTCCCCGCGAAAGCGCCATCATCTTGATGCCGTCAAGCGCCCTTCCCCGCCCGATCGCCGACACATTGAAGCATTTGTCGCTCAACGTGGCATTGGTAAGGTAGGTGTCCAGATGGCGCGAATTGGCCGGCAGTTCGATTGGCGCGCAAACCTGGTTGCCAAGCATGTGAATGGCATTGAAATGTTGTGCCAGCCGCGTGAAGTCGCAGTAGTCCTGATGGTTGCCTGCCCGCCGTCCACGTTCGAAATCGTGAACATTGGGCGGTCCTGCAACCAGCGTAAAGTTGATGTGGTTGCCGCCAAGCGTAATCCGGTTGGCTTTATTCCGGGGGGTCAGAGTATTGCTTGCCGGCGCAGTTTGCAGCGCCTCCTCCACCATCCCCCGATCAATCCGGACGGTCATCGAGTCATGATCGACATTCGCGCCAGCCTTTTCATAAAGGTCGCAGGCGCTTGCGCTCATCATCTCAATGCCAAGATTCTCCAGAATATGCATCGAAGCTTCGTGAATCGCCTCGATCTGCTCTTCTGACAACAGCGCCATCGGCGCCCACGGAGAGACAACATTGCGGCGCGGTAATTGCGGAATTACATCGCTTGCCTTGGATGCTTCGCGTCCCCCGCTGCGCCGGCCGCCGCGCCTTCTGCGTTCGCTCATTTGCAGGATTCCAGCATTGACGAACAGCGAGATATCCCCCTTGGAAATCTCGGCATTCTTGCGGGTTTCGAAGAAGCGGTGCGAACGAAACGTTCGCAATCGATCAGTTGGGCATCGCCCGACACGCTTTTCTCCCCATTTCAGGCCATCTGGTCCGAAAGACCGGCTTCGCCGACAATACTTTCAATTGCCTCAAGCGATTGCTGTAGGAAATGCGACCTGCCGCAACGGTGCGCCAATTAAAAAAATCGGCAGCGCGATCTATCCGCGCTGCCGTTCACTCCCAAGGTTCGTGGTAGCTATTTGCCTTTCGCCAGTTTCTTGGCCTGGCTAACCCAGTCTTCCCGTTGAATGCGGCCCTTGAATTTCAGACGATCGTCAACCCAGTCACACTCGGCTTTCTTCCACGATGCGACCTGGGCATAGGTGTAAATACCGAGATCATGCAATATGCCCTCGATCTTCGGTCCGACACCGGAGATCTTTTTCAGATCGTCGGGATTTTCGGGCTTAGCAACTGCCTTTGGCCGAACGCCATCGGAGGCCGTTTTGGACGCTGCCGCGCCGGAGGGAGCCTTAGATTTGCTCTTGCCACGAGATGTGGTATCGACCGCACCCTTGCGCTTGGCCAGTTCAGCCTTTGAGGGGCGTTTTGCCGCCGTGCCGGCATTGGGATCGACAAATCCGACTGCAGCATCACCAACACGAACCGCTTCCGATTTGGCGCTCGCAGTTTTGGCTTTTGCAGCCGACGTTGACGACGCACGTTTGGTTGTGCCCTTGGTGGCTGCTTTTGTCGCAGTTTTCTTCGCTCGCCCAGCCGTCGACGACTTTGCCTTGGCTGGCGCCTTGCGTTCGGCTTTCTTTGGCTTGGCTTCGAAACTGATGACCGGCTCCATCTCTGCCAGAATTGAATCCGCGAGATGGCACTTGAGTTGGTGTCCACCCTTCATGTGGCGAACCGGAGGCACCTCCGTCTCGCACAAACGATTGGGCACCTGATCCTTGAAGCGGCAGCGCGTCTGGAACGGGCAACCCGAAGGCGGGTTCATGGCGGACGGAATGTCGCCCTCAAGTACGATGTGCTTCTTCTGCACACTCGTGTCGGCAATCGGGATCGCCGAAAGCAGCGCCTCCGTATAAGGATGATAGGGCGGCGAGAAGATCTGGTCCGTGCTCCCCTGTTCCACAATATGACCCAGATACATCACCACCACGCGGTCAGCGATATAGCGCACAACCGACAGGTCATGACTGATGAACAGCATGGTTGTTTTGGCTTCGCGCTGGATGTCCATCAAAAGTTCGGTCACCGCAGCCTGAACCGACACATCGAGCGCTGAGACAGGCTCGTCGGCAACCACTACTTTGGGCCGGCCGGCAAAGCAGCGCGCAACACCGATGCGCTGTTTTTGACCACCGGAGAGCTGTCGCGGCATGCGATTCTCAAATGCCCGCGGCAACTTCACCATGTCGAGCAGTTCAAGCATGGTTTGCCGCCGTTCGCCCGGTGTGTTGCCGATCTTGAACATCTCGAGCGTTCGCACGATCTGCGATCCGACAGTCTGGCTTGGGTTGAGCGTATCGAACGGATTCTGGAACACCATCTGGATTGCCGAAATCGTTTCGGTATCGCGATGTTCAATATCAACAGACTCGATGTTGCGATTGCCAAGCGAGATCGTACCGGCCGTCGCGGTCTCCAATCCGAGAAGCATCTTCGCCAGCGTGGATTTACCGCAACCGGATTCGCCAACGATGGCGACGGTTTCCGATTCCCGCGCGTCGAAACTGATCGTTTCATTCGCCTTGACCGTACGTGTTTCGCCACCACCGAACATTTGGTTGGCGGCAACGCTGTAGTACTTCTTCACGCTGTCCATGCGAAGCACCACATCGCCCGGCTCCACGGGTTCAGTGGCGTGCACGCCTTCAGGCAACGCATCCCAGTCCAGTTCATCAAACCGCTCACAACGGCTAGTGTGATTTTTGTGCCCCTTGACCGTATGCATCGGGATTTCCCGCTCATTACAGACACTGTCAACAAAGTGATGACACCGCGGACCGAAATTGCAGCCCCTGGGGCGCTCATGCGGCAGCGGCAACTGGCCGGGAATGGCGATGAGCGGACGTGAGTTCTTGTCTGCGCCCGGTAGCGGGATCGATCGGAACAGCCCCTGCGTATAGGGGTGCCGCATCCGGTCAAAAACATCGTCAACCTGGCCGGCTTCCACCGCCTCGCCTGAGTACATCACGGTGATGCGGTCACACGTCTCCAAGATCAGGCCCAGATTGTGCGAGATGAACAGCATCGAGGTGCCGAACTTCTTGCCAAGGTCCTTCACCAGTTCGACAATGCCGGCCTCAACCGTCACATCGAGAGCAGTGGTAGGTTCGTCCAGCAACAGCAGTGCCGGCTTTGACAACAACGCCATCGCGATAACCACACGCTGCTGCTGACCACCCGACAACTGGTGCGGATAGGAATCCATCATCCGATCGGGATCGGGAAGCCGCACCGCTTCCAGCATGTCTCGTGATCGCTGATAAGCCTCCTCCTTGGTTGCCCCGTCATGGATGATCGGCACTTCCATCAGCTGTTTGGAGATCTTCATTGCCGGATTGAGGCTTGCCATCGGCTCCTGATAGATCATCGCGATCTGCGAACCGCGGAGGTCACGCAGTTCGGCCTCCGACATTTCGCCCATGTCACGGCCCTTGAACTTGATTGTGCCGCCGACAATTTTGCCCCGGTTGCCCATGTCGCGCATGATTCCGAGCGCCACGGTAGATTTGCCGCAACCGGATTCGCCCACAATACCCATCGCCTCGCCGGGCATGACCTTGCAGGAAAAATCCATCACCGCAGGTATCTCGCCAGCCCGCACGAAGAACGAGATGGAGAGGTTTTCGATTTCGAGAATTGGTGTCTCTGCCATTTTTCTGTCCTCCCCTTCAGTCTTTGAGCGATTCTTCACGCAGACCATCTGCGAGGAGATTGAGACCGAGCACCAGGCTCATCAGGGCCAGCGCCGGCGGAATAGCCGGATGCGGATAGATCGACAGCAGTTTACGACCCTCGTTAATGGTCGAGCCCCAGTCGGCACTCTCAGGGCTCAAGCCAAGCCCAAAGAAACCGAGCGTTCCGAGCAGGATTGTCGTGTAGCCAATGCGCAGGCAGAAATCGACGATCAGCGGACCGCGCGCGTTGGGTAATATCTCCCAAAGCATGATGTACCAGGGCCCCTCACCGCGGGTTTGCGCGGCGGCCACATAGTCGCGTGTCTTGATGTCCATCACCAGGCCGCGAACGATACGGAACACAGTTGGCGAGTTAACGAAGACAACCGCCACGAAGATGTTCAGCTTGTTTGGATCCATCGCAAACACGCCCAGCGGATCTGCGTTGAAAGCAAATCCGAGGTAATACCATGTACCGATCACCAAGGTGACGCCTACCAAAATGTTCCTGAGTTCCGGTCGAGTGTAAAACTTCGACTGGAACAGCACCAACAAGAATACGATTGGGAACAAAAACAGTATGGCCGCCAAAACGTTGGGAATCGAACTTTGCCAAGAGAAATCCCCAAATCTCAACAGCTCATACCCGGTGTTTCTGATTTCGGGGGTCACCAGCAGGTAAAACAGCAGGATAACCGGAAATGCCAGCACCAGATTGGCAACAAAACTCAGAACGGTATCAAGACGGCCGGTGAAAAAGCCAGCCGGCAAACCCAGTGTGACGCCAACCATGAACGCGAACAATGTCGCCGCCGGTGCAATCACGAAAACCGTCTGACTGCCCTTGACCATTCGGCTGAACACATCACGGGCAAGGTTGTCACCACCGAAGAGATAGTACGCTCCCTCCATTTCCGGGACGGGAGTGCCGGGCACCTTGTTCTTCATGCCGGATATCTGGGAAATCTCATCAAACGGTGCGATCGCGTCAGCAAAAATCGCGGTCATAAACCAGAACAGCACAATGCTGAATCCGATTATGCCGGGAGTTGAGCCATACAGCTTTCCATAGAGACCGAGATTGGCCCGGAACATGTAAGAAATGCCCAATACAATCGCCATTGCGATCCATACCGGCCAGAAAAGCAGGATTACATGTCCCGCAATTCCAAAAAACCCAAGTGGTTCCATCAGATCAGCCTCCCCTTAACCGACACGGATACGTGGATTGAGAAACGCATAGCCGATATCCGACAACAGCTGCGTCACAAGAACCACGATTACTGCGACAATCGAACAACTCAGCAGCAGTTCAATGTCATTGTTGGAGGCGGCCTGAACCAGGGTCCAGCCAAAGCCCTTGTAGTTGAACAATGTCTCAACAATCACGACACCGGTCAGTAGCCACGGAAACTGCAGCATGATGACGGTGAACGGAGCGATAAGAGCATTGCGCAATGCGTGTTTCATGACGACCGCGCCAAATGTCATCCCCTTAAGGCGGGCGGTGCGAATATATTGGGCGGTCATCACTTCGGCCATCGAGGCCCGAGTCATTCGCGCGATGTAGCCCATGCCGTAAAGCGCCATAGTCAAAACCGGCAGGGTGAAGTTTGCGAATGTCATGTCATCCATTGCCGAAGTGGCCGATCCCTTGAACCACTTCAGACCGACGACCGAGCTTGCAAAAATGACAATGAGTATGACACCCGACACATATTCCGGCGTCGCCGTCGTGGCGATCGAGAAGGTGGATAAGGACCGGTCGGTTTTGGAGCCTTCCCGCATGCCCGCAAGCACCCCGATAACCAGCGCCATTGGCACCATGACGATCATCACCCAAAACATCAGCTTGCCTGTGAGCAGCAGGCGTTTTCCGACAACGTCCCCGACATCGGTCTTGAAAACAGTGGAGTAGCCGAACTCCCATTGCACGACGCCGCAATAGTCCGGCATATCTTCAGGTTCCATCCCCGGCCTGAGACAGCGACCTGAAACTTTGCCTTCTTCGTCCGTGCGCTTCCAACCCGGCACAAGCCCCAGCCATTCGCCGTAGCGAATAACAAGATTGCTGGTGTATCCGTTGCGATCGAGCCAGGATGCTACCTGCTCGTCCGTCATACGCATATTGCCCTGCGTCTTCGCCAGCTTCTCCAAATTCGGATAGAGATTGGCCAGGAAGAATACAACGAATGTCAGGCAAAGTGCGGTCAGGGCCATAACCCATAACCGTTTTAGGATAAACGCGCCCATTGTCGCCCATCTTTCTTGTCTGCGGCGCGGCGGTGTCCCGGGTCTCCTCCTCAGGCGGGACACTGTGGGTCATGACCCAGCCGGCCTGTTCCCTCCGGAAAAAGACAGGGGCCGTAAAACGGCCCCTGTCAACAGCTCAACTAGGCTTTAAGCCCAAGTTTATGTGGATAGATTTCGAAGGTCGGATGCATATCGCCGTTCGCGACCTTGTCATTGTAGTGGCGGTAGAGCGAACGCCAGTAAGGCTGAATGATAACGCCCTCCTCCTGCATGATTTCCTGCAGCCGCTTGCACTTCTCACGCCGCTGGTCAGCGTCAGCGATCGCAAGTGCTTCGGTCAAGGTGTCGTCAAACTCCTTGTTATTGAAAGCAGCCTCGTTCCAGGCTTCTCCACCACGATACGCAAGTGCGAGCACCTGAACACCAAGTGGACGCTGGTTCCAGTTGGTCGACGAGAACGGGTATTTCGCCCAATCGTTCCAGAACGTCGAGCCCGGCAGAATAGTACGCTTGACCTTGATTCCGGCCTTTCGCAGCTGGTCTGCAACCGAGTCGGTCGTGTTCTTGCGCCAGTCATCATCGATCGACTGAAGCTCATGCTCAAAATCGGCCATACCGGCTTCGGTCATCAGGGCCAAGGCGCCCTCGGGATCGACCTTTTGTGCAGGAAGCTCGGCATACTCAGGATGGATCGGGCAAACGTGATGGTTTTCCGCCACGGTGCCGCGATTGGCATAGCCGAGTTCGAGGCAGACACTGTTGTCGACCGCCATGGCCAATGCACGGCGAACACGAGCATCTGCATAAGGTTTCTTGCCGTCAACTTCCGCCTCCTGATTGGTACGGATGACGATCGTGTTGGCAGTAACAACTTCCGACTTATTCCAGCCGATGCCGTCGAGCACGTCGACAAAGTCACCGACCGACTCATACAACATATCAACTTCATCGGATTCAACCGCGGCCACCCAAGCAGACGGGTCGGTGCCGAAATCGATGAACTCGACCCGGTCCAAATAGGCGCCGTTTCCGGCATCCCACCATTCGTGGTTTTCGTTGCGAACAAGAACGCCTTTGACACCAACTTCCAGAGATTCAGGAAGATAAGGACCGGTGCCAACAGGATTGTCGAGCATCGTCTCGCCATTGTGCGACGAGTGAACAATAGCCGCCGGATAGTCGGCCATGCCTGGAATAATCGAAATATCTGGCGCCGGTAGGTTCAGCTTGACCGTATGGCTGTCAACGACTTCGATAACGCCTTCTTTGGCCATGTTGGTGTCGGCGTCGATCAGCGTTGCCATGCGGCCGGCCATCGAATTGCCTTCGACGCCCTTGTCACACCACATCTCGATGTTACGCTTCACATCCTCTGCAGTGAAATCGTCGCCATTGTTCCACTTAACACCCTTGCGGACATTCAGCGTGTAAACAGTCGCGTCGTCATTGACCTCCCAACTTTCAAGCAGTCGGCCTTCGAATGTACCGTCGGCATTGTACTGCACTAGATACTCAAGCCAGCCCCGTGCAAAATTGGCGATCTGGCTCCAATCAAACGTCCGCGGATCCTTCAAACCACGAACCTCAGTCTGGTATCGCAAGGTACCGCCCTGTTGAATGCCGTGTGAAGCAGCTTTAGCCTCTGGGGCCGTCAGGCCGATCATGCTGTAGGCCATCGCCGTGGATGCACCAAAGGCACTTGCCAGTGCGAGGAACTCGCGGCGATCGAATTTGCCGGTTTTCACGCCTTCCGCCATTTCCTCAATGGCGACCGGAACGCGATCTCCATTACTCTTGTATGTGGTCATTTCTCACTCCCGATTATTGTTTGTTTAGCCTAACATTCCGCACTTGTGCGCTTTTGTCAAAAACAAGGCAGACTTGACGCATCAAAGGTAAACGTGCGTCCCGATTACGCCGTGCGGTTATCAAAATGCGACATGCGGACCTATCACACAGAATCTCACCCTCATAGTCTGTTCGAATCTGACCAATCTTCCTTCAGATGAATTGAAGGCAGCGAACCATTCAAAGGGCACGGCTCAGGAAAAAGGGCGCAAAGACGGGCAATTCTGTCGCGGCAGACGACCAGAAGCGTGGCATCAAATATCGCCCATGCTGGCCCTATCAATGCAGCCGAATGCTGGCAGACTAACGCCACGGAACAAGGTCCGGCCGGAGTGTTTCCGGCGCTTTTGGTTTTTCTCTCAGATTCAGGATCGTGCGCGATGAATATTCTTGCCCAGCCGCTCGAGCAGTTCTCGACCAACTCTCTGGAACAGCACTGGATGCCGTTCTCCCAGAACCGTGATTTCAAGAAATCGCCGCGCATGGTGGTAAAGAGCGAAGGCGTTTATTTGTGGGATCAAAATGGCGGCAAGATAATTGACGGTTCGTCAGGACTGTTCAATGTCGCGGCCGGCCATGGACGGCGCGAGATCGCCGAGGCTGTCCACGCACAAATGCTGCAAAACGACTACTCGGCCCCTTTCCAAATGGGACATCCGGGTTCGTTTGCGCTGGCGTCGAAACTTTCGCGCCATCTTCCGGATCCCTTCAACCACGTTTTCTTCGTCAATTCCGGTTCGGAAGCCATTGATACGGCTCTGAAAATGGTGATGGCGTATCATCGCGCTCGTGGTGACTCGCAGCGCATCCGTTTTGTCAGCCGCGAGCGCGCCTATCACGGCGTCAACATTGGCGGCATTTCGCTTTCAGGCATGGTCAAGAACCGGGAAAGCTTCCCCGTTGTCATGCCAAACGTCGTCATGTTGCGCCATACCTGGGACAGCGAGAACGTCTTCGAGCGTGGCCAGCCCGAAAACGGCGCCGAATTGGCCAACGATCTACAACGCCATTGTGAGACATATGGCGGGTCCACCATCGCAGCCGTCTTCGTCGAGCCGGTCGCCGGTTCCACCGGCACTTTGGTGCCGCCGAAAGGGTATCTGGAGCGCCTGCGCCAAATCTGCGATCAGCACGGTATACTGCTGGTTTTTGACGAAGTGATCACCGGCTTCGGCCGGCTGGGCAAAGCCTTCGCCAGCAATGTCTTCAACGTCACGCCCGACATCATCACCATGGCCAAGGCGCTGACCAACGGCTCAATCCCGATGGGTGCGGTTGCTGCGAAGGATGAGATTTACGAAACAATCACCAATGCGTCGCCAGAAGCCGCAATCGAGTTTTTCCACGGCTATACCTATTCAGCCCATCCCGCGGCCTGTGCCGCTGGCCTGGCCACGCTACAGATCTATGAGGATGAGGGACTTTACGAACGCGCCGCTTCACTCTCTGACTATTTTCTTGATGCGATATGGTCATTGAAGGACATTCCCGTCGTCCGCGACTTGCGCGGTTTCGGCATGCTTGCCGGCATCGAAGTTTGGCCTGAGGATGGAAAACCCGGCATTCGCGGAAATGCGTTGCAAAAGCAAATGTTCTGGAACGGCTGCCACGTCAAATGGACGGGCGACACGGCAATCGTTGCACCTCCGCTGGTTTCGGAAAAGAGCCACATCGATGAAATTATCGACGTGTTCAGAAAAACACTGACCGGCATCGCCGTTTAGGAAAATGTGCCGGGCGAGTTGCCCGGCCCCAAAATCAAATAGTTCGGTGAAACTCCGGAACGAATGTCTGGTCGTCCATCGGCGGGCGGGTATAGCCCTGCTGTGCGGGACGTTCCTCGAGCTCTATCGGTTCCGGCGTCAAATCCTGATAAGGGATCAGCGAAAGCAGATGTTTGATGCAATTCAACCGCGCATGCTTTTTGACGTCGGAAGCAACCACATACCAGGGCGCTTGCTTGATGTCCGTGTGGGCAAACATCTCATCCTTGGCTTTTGAATATTCAACCCAGCGCTTTCTGCTTTCCAGATCCATCGGGCTCAGTTTCCACCGCTTGGTAGGATCAGTCAGTCTTTTCTGAAAGCGGCGCTCCTGCTCTTCATCACTCACCGAGAACCAGTATTTGATCAGCTGGATGCCGGAGCGGACCAGCATCCGCTCAAATTCCGGACAACTTCGCAAAAACTCCCGGTATTCCTCGTCCGAGCAAAATCCCATGACCCGCTCAACACCCGCCCTGTTGTACCAGGATCGGTCAAAGATGATGATCTCGCCTGCGGACGGAAGATGGGCAACATATCGCTGAAAATACCATTGGGTCTTCTCACGTTCGGTCGGCGCCGGCAGCGCCACTACCTGGCAAATACGCGGGTTCAGAGCCTCGGTGATGCGTTTGATTGTGCCGCCCTTGCCGGCAGCATCGCGTCCTTCAAAAATGATGGCGACGCGGTGACCTGTGTGCTTTACCCATTCCTGCAGCTTGACCAGTTCAATCTGCTGGAGTGTGAGGATTTTTTCGTAATCGGCATTGGAGATCTTTTTCGATTTCGGATTTTTCAGGTCGCCGGAGTTACCTGAGTTTGAATTCGCCTCTTTTTTCGCCATTTATTGCACTCTCCACTGGTTGCAGGGCGCCGCTTCTCCTGTTCCCCATTTCACCTGTTGAAAAAAATTAGCCCAAAACGGTCTGGTTGGCGAACCCTTTTGCACTTGCCGTGTGTCTACACAGACAAAGATATGCGAAACAGGAGCAGAATTGATGAGCATTCCCTACAAAAAAGCCTTGGTTGTTGGAGGCAGCAAAGGCGTTGGCCGGGCCTTGGCAATCGAGTTGGCAAATACTGGTGTCGAAACTGTCGCCGTGGCACGCAACGAAGCAGGACTAAACGCTTTGAAAGCAGATACACCTGCGATCAAAACCATCGCGCGGGACGCATCAGCCGACAACTCGGCTTCGAAACTGCTGGATGAAGTACGGCCGGATCTGTTGATTATCGCAGGTGGGAACCGGCCGGAAATGAAGCCGCTCAGCCAACAGAGCTGGGATGAATTCAGCGCCACCTGGAATGCTGACACCAAGATCGCGTTCGAGTTCACACGCGCGGCATTGAATGGAGCCATGCCCGATGGCGGAATGGTGGTCAGCTTCGCCAGCGGCGCGGCAATCGGCGGCTCGCCCCTGTCGGGGGGCTATGCCGGCGCGAAGCGTATGCAGCATTATGTGTCCAATTATGCCAACTGGGAGGCTGGAAAGCGCGGACTGGACCTGACGTTCATCACCATCTATCCCAAGCAGCTTGTCTCCGGAACCGAGATCGCCAAAGACGCATCTTCGGCCTATGCTGATGCTGCATCGATCAGTGCCGAGAAATTCATGAGCCAGTGGGAAATGCCGCTAACCGCAGATGTAATAGCATCAGGCGTGATCGGACTTCTTGCAGATTCGGGGCAAAAATCACAAACCTATGGGGTCACGGGCGCGGGTTTGGAGGTCATGGCCTGACATGACGGAACAGGTGCAAATTGACCGTACGATGTCGGAGTTTGAAGCGGCGCTGGCCCATCTCCGGCCCGAACTGCACCGCTATTTGGCGCGCATGTCCGGTTCGGTGATCGATGGCGAAGACCTCGTTCAGGAGACACTGCTCAAGGCATCGCGCGCCATTTCGGCCGGGATAGGCATCACCAATCTGCGATCCTGGCTGTTCTCGATCGCGCACAACACCGCAATGAATTTTATCAGATCGCAAAAAAGCGAACGAGCCATGAAACACGAGGCTGCGCAACAGATGCCGTCGATCGACCAATTACCGCGCCATGGTTCCACGGTCGGCAATCTCCGGCCGCTGATGGCATTGCCACCAAAACAACGCAGCACGGTGATCCTGCGCGACGTACTCGGTTATTCGGCATCGGAGGTGGCCAGCCTCACCGGAATGTCGGTTGATGCGGTCAAATCGGCCCTGCATCGGGGACGCGCAAGCCTGAAAGCGCGGGATACGGACGCCGCGCCGGCAATTCCGTCTAAGCTATCAGACACTGAATGCGATCAGCTGAAACGCTATGCCGAACGCTTTAACGCGCATGATTTTGACGCTGTTCGCGACATGCTGGCCGAAGAAGTTCATCTAGAGCTTGTGTCGGTTGAGGAACGCCGCGGAGAGACCGTCGGCCTTTACTTCACCAACTATTCTGAGCGGGATGATTGGCTGATGGCGCCGGGAGTGATCGAAGGGCGCCCCGGCATTCTCGCATTCGACCGTAACGATACGTCCGGTCCGCCCAACTATTTCATCCTTTTGGATTTCCGTGACGGTCAACTGCTGGATATTCGGGACTTCCGCTACGCCCGTTACGTCATGGACGACGCGGAGTGGGAACGCATCTGACACGCGTTTTCAGTGGGATTGGAATGATGAACCCTTCTGCTCTCAAGACAAACGCCGCATTGCGGCAGCGAGCAGCGCCCTGGAATACAGTTTGTGAAAGCCAAGCAGTGCGGAAAAGACAATCCCGAGTTTATTGTCACCCGGCTTTGCCGGCACCACCGCCGAACCGAAATAGAGCCGGGCACCCACTCCATGGGGCTCGGCCATGAACCATGAGCGGGTTCGTCCCGCCATGTCGCACATCAGCAGCTGATCGGCAGTCCGGTTTTCAACGCTCCAGGCAGCAAAACGATCGATCGTGCCGTTGGCGACATCCCGCGCATCCTGATCCGTCGATGGGCGCGAGACCGCATGTTTGAGGATGAACCGCTCCAGTTTGAACAGCCAGGTCGTGTAGAAGGCAGCCACGAAATCGGCAAGCACGACTTCTCTCGGCACATCGACTGTATAACAGTCCGTGTAGCAACCCTCAGTTCGATTATAGACACCAAGCAACGCGCTGCCGGGGAGTTCCCGTTTGGAGACGCCAAACATTCGAACCTCTAGTCAAAAACAATTGCCGGTCCCCTGGTTCCTGCCTGCTCCGCCTCGATGCGAGCCCAGACATTGTCGGCAATGGTTCGGTAGGTTTGCGCTTCCTCGCCTTCCGGGTCTGAGGCTACGACGGGGGTTCCGGCGTCGGATTTCTCGCGGATGGCCATCTGCAGCGGCACCTCGCCCAAAAACGGCACACCAATCTTTTCAGCCTCGGCGCGCGCGCCACCATGGCCGAAAATGTCGTGGCGCCCGCCGCAGTCGGGACAGCGGAAATAGCTCATGTTCTCGATCACGCCGAGCAGCGGCACATCGACCTTGCGGAACATGTTCAGTCCCTTTCGCGCGTCAATCAGCGCCAGATCCTGCGGTGTGGAAACGATAACTGCGCCTGCCAGCGGCACCTGCTGCGCCATGGTCAGTTGCGCGTCTCCGGTGCCGGGGGGCATATCGACCACCAACACGTCGAGTTCGCCCCACTCTACCTCCCTGAGCATCTGCGTCAGCGCCGAAATCACCATCGGGCCACGCCAGATCATCGGCGTGTCTTCTTCTACCAGAAAGCCCATCGACATGACCTTCAGGCCATACCCTTCCATGGGGGCCAGAACCCGGCCCGAAATTGCCTTCGGCCGGCCGGTAATTCCAAGCAGCCTTGGCATGGATGGCCCGTAGATATCTGCGTCGAGAATGCCGACCTTCAAGCCGTTTGCCTGCAGACCAAGCGCCAGGTTGACCGACGTCGTCGATTTGCCGACGCCACCCTTGCCGGAGGCCACCGCGATGATGGCGCCAACCCCGGGCACGCCGGGCTTCTCCGGGGCGGGTTGAGGCCGCTGCGAGGGTTCGGGGCCCGCTTGCGGCGGTGCGACAGCCGCGCCATTGCCGGCACCGGCCTTTTTCTCCGCCGTCAGCGCTACCATTGCCCCTTTCACACCGTCGATGTTCTTGACCGCCTGTTCGACCGTAGCGCGCAACGGTTCCAGTGCCTTTGCCTTCTCGGCCGGGACCGTGAGAGAAAAGAACACCTTCTCGTCTGCGATGAATATGTCCGAAACCAGACCGGCAGATACGACGTCGCCTGCGCCGTCCGGTCCGTGGATATTTTTAAGCGTTTCGAGCACCTGCTCCTTGGTGACAGCCATGGCCCATCCATCTCGTTGATTTGACGATCAGATAGGCCATCAGGACCGCGCCGCCAAGGGAGTAGATTGAACTAACCGCATTACCGCACCATTTGGCAGTCTATTGATAGCTCACAACCTCGAACTCGATGCCGTCGCCATCGTCGAAATAAAACCGCGTGCCGGGCTCATAGTCAGCATGCGAATGGGGCGTGAACCCTTCGGCTTTTACCCGCGCTTCCGCGGCCTTCAAATCGTCGACGACTACGCCGATGTGATTGAGACCGCCGGCGGTGTGATAGTTCTTGCCGTTGGCATCCACCGTGTCGCCTGCATTGGTATAGATCGCCAGATAGTCATCATCGGAGCCGACATGGATCGTGTAGCCGGCATCCTTGGCCTCACCCTCCCAGCGAATGTGCCAATCGAACAAACGGCACAGCATCTCGGCTGTCTTTTTCGGGTCCGAGACCGTGAAGTTGACGTGTTCCAGTTTGCCGGTCTGCATATCGGTTTCCTTTCATATCCTGGTTCAGTTGTTGCCATTGACGACATCATTTGCAAACCCTACTCCCTCAAGTTAGCTTGAGGTCAAGCGAATTCTTTTCATTGAATCAGGAACACAATATGCGCGTGCAAACCACTATAAGCATTGGAGAAATTTCCGAAAGGACAGGCCTCGCTGTTTCCGCGATACGGTATTATGAAGACCAAAATCTGGTTATGCCGGAAAGAAACGCTGGTGGTCAAAGGCGTTTCCTGCGCTCCGACATCCGCCGCATTTCATTTGTGATGGCGGCCCAACGCTTCGGTTTCACCATCGCTGAAATCCGCGAGCAATTGCAAAAACTCCCCGAGGGCCGCACGCCGACCAAGAAGGACTGGTCAAAGATCAGCCGGTCGTTTCGCGGCAAGCTCGATGCGAGAATAGAAGCGCTGACGAAACTTCGCGACAATCTCGATACCTGCATCGGCTGCGGATGCCTTTCACTCCAGCGCTGCAGGCTGGTCAATCCGGATGACAAAGCGGCCAGTGATGGACCGGGTCCGCAATTTGTGACGGGGAATCTGACCGATTAAACGTCTCACGCACCATTGCCATGCCGCTTCTACGTCTAAATTAAATTACACAATTCAATGCTCGACCCTGAGCGGTATTATTATTCAGCTCACGTTGCGCCGTCTCAATCTGATAACGCAAATTGGCAACATCTGATTTGGCCGCCGCAAGTTCCATCTCCTTCTCTTCAATTCGCCCCTGCAGCACCGAAACCTGTATACCCAGCGACAAGTCAACAGCCCCGGCTGAAAACACCTTTCCGACAGCACCAAGCGCGCCAGCCGCTGCCTCCATAGCCTGCAAGCGGCGCAGATCGGAACGCATGCCCGAAAGCTCCCGCCTTATTTCGACCGCGCGATCATGGACGCGCTGGCGCTTGTCACCAAACCGCGCGATATCCTCGCGAAAACGCCTGTCGGCCTGGCGCAATATTCTGCACTGGGCCGGATCTTTTTCTCCATTGTTCAATATTATCTTCCTTTTCGCAATAAAAGAAAGATGATATGCTTGGATTTAGAAGTGAGGATAAGAATTTCTGAAGTATGTTAGTTAATTCTAATAGTATTTTGATTAAATTAATGATTTTCAGCACTGCGTTTATTTTTGCTGGCGGGCTGTCCACGGCCAAAGCAGCCGAGTGGTCCTTCGAAGATCATCCGATTCCGCACATTTCCGAATTTACAAAGGCTGAAACCGACTTCCTGCAACAGGCTGACGACAACCGCAATGGCCGCAATCCATGCGCCGTCGGTGTCGAGGCCGAGTTTCAGCTCTACCTGAAGCGCTATCCTGCCTATGGCGACACCGGAAGCTTCCAAACCCTGTTCGCCAACTGGAAACGTCACCAGGTCTACAGCAGCAACAGCTATAACGCCTGCATCGTTCACACGCTGTGGCTAAAGCTGATGGACCTTGCGACGTTCGGCGATCCGGTCAATTTTCGCTATTGCGGCAAGCTGATCAATCCCGTTGTCACAAAGACGGATATTGCGGTGCTCGAAATTCTGCGCGAGGCGGCGCTTTATGCCAATTCCGGCAGTCCGTTGGCAATCGACATTTTTCTCGAACTGGACGAAGATTATGATTTCGTCGATCTCAATCCCGACGTCGAGTATTATTTTCGCAAGCTGACCCGTTCAAGGGAATACACCGAACCAGAGCTCTACGACACGTCTCGTTTAAAACCACTTCTGACGCCAGAGCGCATCGCCTTCCTCGACAAGGCCGTACAAACCAGCGATCTCGACGCCGTCATAGCAACAACACCGCCATGCCGGTTGCGTTAGGGCGTTACGGGACACGGAGGTGTCTGCGAAGATGAAATTCCGTGAAATTGGGACAAGGTATTCAAGAAGATGCTGGTTACTTCTCGTCGTAATTTGAACAAATTTTGGATTTTCTGCGCCGCGTTATTTTTTGCAGGCGGGCTGTCCACGGCTAAAGCGGGTGAATGGTCTTTCGAAGACCATCCGATTCCGCAGTACAGCGAATACACGAAGGCTGAAACTGACTTTTTGCAAACCACACGCGGCAAAAATAGCGGCCGCATCCCGTGTGCCGTTACCATCGAGGCTGAGTTTCAGATCTATTTGAAACGCTATCCCGCCTACGTTGAAACCGGAAGCTTCCAAACCCTGTTCGCCAACTGGAAGCGTCACCAAGTCTACAGCACAGACAGCTTTAACGGCTGTATCGTTCACACGCCGTGGCTGAAGCTGATGGACCTTGCCACGTTCGGCGATCCGGTCAATTTTCGCTATTGTGGCAAGCTGATCAATCCCGTCGTCACAAAGACGGATATTGCGGTGCTCGAAATTCTGCGCGAGGCGGCGCTTATGCCAATTCCGGCAATCCGTTGGCAGTCGGAACTTTTCTTGAATTGAACGACGACTATGATTTCGTCGACCTCAATCCCGATGTCGAATACTACTTTCGCAAATTGACCCGCTTCACCGACTTTACAACACCCGAACTCTATGACGTGTCCAATCTGGAACCGCTTCTAACACCAGAGCGCATCGCATTCCTCGACAAGGCCGTACAGACCAGCGATCTCGACGCCGTCATAGCAACAACACCGCCATGCCGGTTGCGTTAAGTATATTGCCGGAGCACCGTCTCTATTCGTCGTCAACAAAATGCGCTATTGCGCATAATCATGCATGATTTTCTGACTGTCCGCGAATTGGCCGATCTGCTGCGCATCAAGGAACGCAAGCTTTATGAGCTGGCTTCCGGCGGCACGATCCCGGTAACCAAGGTCACCGGCAAGCTGCTGTTTCCGCGTGACGCGATCTTCGCCTGGCTGAAGCAGAATACGGAATTCGGTGAAGTCTCGCCCAATCACGCCGAGCGCCCGCTAGTCGTGGCCGGCAGTCACGATCCGTTGCTCGAATGGGCATTGCGCGAATCCGGCTGCGGTCTTGCGACCTGGTTTGATGGCTCGGCTGACGGGCTGTCGAAAATGAAATCGGGCAAGGCACTGGCCGCGGGAGTTCATTTCCATCACCCAGATGCCGATGGAAATCTCCAGCGCCTCCGCTCGGAGTGGCCCCAGGCGCCCGTAGTGCTGATCGAATGGGCGAAGCGAACCCAGGGGTTGGTGGTTGCCGAGGGATCACCGATCACCGACCTCTCCGATCTTGCCGGCAAGGTTGTGGTGCAACGTCAGCTCGGCGCCGGCAGCCAGTCGCTGTTCGAGGCATTGCTGGACCAGGCCGGGCTGTCGACCGCCGATTTGTCTCCGGTCAGCGAAACCGCCCGCTCCGAGACCGATGTCGCGCAGGCGGTCGCGTCAGGTCGCGTTGAGGCAGGCTTCGGCATTGAGACGGTCGCCCGCCAGTATGGTTTGGGCTTCGTTGCTCTTGCTGAAGAACGTTTCGATCTTCTCGTTACCCGGCGGGATTATTTTTCCGAAGCGTTTCAACAGCTTGCAGCCACGACCAGAATCGATAGTTTCGCCGAACGCGCCGCCGAATTTGGCGGCTACGATATTCGCGAAACCGGTACGATACGCTACAACGGCCCGTGATTACTCGGCCGCCTCCGGCTCAAGTAAATCCTGAGTGCGCAATTCGAAATCGCTGGCATCGTGACGTTCGCGAAGTTGCGATGACGGCTCACCCCAGGCCCTGTTGACCATTCTGCCGCGCTTGGCTGCCGGCCGTTCGGCAATCTGGTCTGTCCAGCGATTGACGTGTTTGTAGCTCTCCACATCCAGAAACTCGGCAGCGTCGTAGACCAGACCTTTAACCAGTGCGCCGTACCAGGGCCAGATCGCCATGTCGGCAATCGTGTAGTCATCACCAGCGATGTACTCACTTTCCGCCAGGCGCCGGTCGAGCACATCCAATTGCCGTTTGACTTCCATGGCAAACCGGTTGATCGGGTATTCCATCTTGGATGGCGCATAAGCATAAAAATGGCCAAACCCGCCGCCGAGATAGGGTGCCGATCCCATCTGCCAGAATAGCCAGGACAGGCACTCTGCCCGCTGGGCCGGATCGCTCGGCACAAACGCACCAAACTTTTCGACCAGGTAAAGAAGGATTGCACCGGATTCGAAAACCCGAACCGGCTCGCTTCCGCTGCGATCGACCAATGCAGGAATTTTCGAGTTCGGATTGGCGTCCACAAATCCGCTCGAAAATTGCTCACCCTCGCTGATATTGATCAGCCAGGCGTCATATTCTGCTGCCTTGTGCCCTGCCTCCAGAAGTTCTTCCAACATCAGGGTTACTTTGACGCCATTGGGCGTGGCCAACGAATAAAGCTGAAACGGGTGTTCGCCGACGGGCAATTCCTTGTCATGGGTTGGGCCGGCTATCGGCCGGTTGATTTTAGCAAACTGCCCGCCGCTTTCCTGATCCCAGGTCCAAACCTTCGGCGGTGTGTATTCGTTTTCTTCAGACATTCTGTCCCGTCCCATCCGTTGCAATTGTCGCGCCGATGTAGGACGCCACGGAGACAGTTTCAATCAGAACAACCTCTGGACATCGGCATTCGTGTTCAAATCGCCGCGGTTAAGGCACAGATGCGGGCGGCAAACTCATTCAGTCTTCGTTTCGATGAACCTCGCGACATGTTCAATCAGCAGGTCGTTGTGTTCGCGCTGCGAAAGGGAGAAACGGAAGAATTTCTCCAACCCGGCCTCGCGTGTCCGGTTGACCAGAATGCCTGCCTCGTCAAACAGGTATTCGACCAAAGCCTCGGCTCTTTGCGGATCGGCTTGGCCGGGCAATTGGGTCAACAGGAAATTGGCCCGGCTTGGCAGCGTTTCAACACCCAAGTCGCGAAGTTCGTTGGCGACCCGGCCCCGCTCGGAGACAATTTCCGCCACATTGCGTTCAATGGCTTCGCTGTCTTCCAGAGCGGCAAGTGACGCAGCTTGTGCCAGTGCGTTGACGGTTCCCATCCCCCTTCCGGCATAAAGCGCAGGCATCATCCTCTCCGGCGCATAACACCAGCCGGCACGCAGCCCAGCCAATCCGTATGCTTTCGAAAATGTCCGCGTGGTGATGACGTTGCTGCGGTCTGCCATCAAAGTCTGCACACGACCGCAATATTCCTTCGCGGCAAATTCCCCATAGGCCAGATCAATCACCAACACGACAGAATGGCGGCAGCATCTCGGCGAGACGAACGAGTTCAGCCTCGTCGACCATTGTCCCGGTCGGATTGTTCGGATTGGCGAGAAACACGATCTTCGTGCGCTCTGTCACCGCGGCCAATATCGCGTCAACATCCGTTGTGTAATCCGTCTCCGCTGCGCGCACCAGTTTTGCGCCGATCCGGTTGGCGACAATCGGAAACTGGATGTAGCCATATTGCGGAATGAGGATTTCATCGCTTGGCCGGGCAAACACCCGGCCGATGACATCAAGCAATTCCTCCGAACCGTTGCCACAGATGATGCGCTCAGGATCAAGTCGGTTTCGTTCGGCGAGCACATGTCGCAAAGCGCGGCAACTCGGATCTCCGTACCGATTGGAATTCGCGGCCACGTCGGCGATGGCCTTTTTCACTTTCGCCGAAGGCCCGAACGGCATTTCGTTGAAGCTCAGATTGATGACCGGCAGACCCTTTGGCTGCGGCCGGGAAATACGTGCCCGAACCGGCAGAGCCTCGATAACCGGTGCCGGCCGCAACGCCTCTTTTGCCGTCATTTGTTCAGCCGCCATTGATTTCCATTTCGCAAAACCGTTCAATCGGGGAGACCGCCCGAAACTGAAAATGTTGGTGAAGACTATGGACCCGATCCGCATCTGCTACCAGAGCTATGTCGACTATGAGAACGGCAAAACCTATTGGGACATGCTCAGGCCCCATCTGGCCGATGTCGCAGACGAAGGTACGTCAGTTGATGTCTGGGGTATTTCGCCATTCGATTCATATGCCCACGCGCTGGTCGAATTCCGTTGCGCCCGTGAGATGATTTGCAACGCAGTCCGCGCAGAACGCGAGGGCTACGACGCCTTCATCGTTGGCCACTTCCAGGACGCCGGCCTCTACGAGGCCCGGGCAGCAGTCGATATTCCGGTGATCGCCCTGGGCGAAGCCAGCATGCTCTATTCCTGCCAGCTCGGTCAGCGCATCGGCATCGTGACAATCAATCCGCGCTTCATACCCTGGTTTCATCACCAGATCGGCAAATACGGCTTGAAGGAACGCGTCACCGGGGTCCATGCAATGACATTCGAGCCTGGGCAAATCCTCGCGGCCTACGATTCAGAAACAAAGGCGAAAGAAGTAAAGGCACTGTTTGAAGAGCAGGCAAAGCCCTTGGTCGCGGACGGCGTCGACGTGCTGATCCCCGGTGGTGGCATTCCGATGCTGCTGTTCTCCAAGTTCCACAATCACCAAATTGCCGGAGCACCTGTCGTTAACGGCATTCCCATCGCTGTGAAGATGGCGGAGATGGCCGTCAAGCTCAGACGGTCGACAGGGTTGCATGTCAGCCGCGTGTCGGATTTCATTCAACCGCCGGAGCACATTATCGATGAGTTCCTGACCCACCCGAAGGGGCTATGACAGGAGTTTCGCTGCATCGTTACAACAGATGATATCGGCAACAGTTGCCAGATCGGCTATTGCAGCCTCGTGCACCTTGTCTGAGAAAGCCGCGCAACCATCTGACAGGACGATTGGATGATACTCCCGCACATGTGCGCTGCGAACTGTCGAGGCAACGCCACCATTGGTAACGATGCCGGAGAACATCACGGTCTCGATTGCATTCTTGCGCAGCACCCATTCAAGACGAGTCATGTGAAAGGCGGAATAAGCGACTTTTTCCACGGCAAAATGGGCGGGTTGCAGCTCGTCCACCAGCTGCTGGCCCCAGCTTCCCGGCGCGAAATCCCCCTTGCCCAGAAACGGCCTGAGTTTTTTCAGGTGTTCCGCGATCATCGGTTCGCCGTCGCGGCCGGGAACGAGCGTAAACTGGGTTGAGATGATGATGCCACCTGCCTGCCGAACAGCATCCGCAACAGGCTTCACTTTTGCAGGAAGAGCGGCGATTGCCGGAGCGCCTTGGCCTGCACGGCCATAGGCGCCTTCGGGATGCAAAAAATCGTTCTGCAGATCGACAATGACAAGCGCGAGCCGCTTTGGATTGCCCAGATCAGTCATTTTCAAGTTCCTGTCTCGTCATGATCAAATTTCCGTACTCGTCCATGACGCCCTGCAAACCGGGGTCGATGAAAATCGTTGTATCAGGCTGTTCCAGAAGCGCAGGCCCGGCTATTGAGGCGTTCTTTGGCAATTTGAGCCGCTCGTAGACCTGTGCGATATGCTGCTCTCCGCCGTGCCAGATATTGCGTGTCCCGACGATACAGTTCTCGACCGTCGTCTCGCTTGGCGGTGTAAAGCCTGACAAATCCAGTTCCGGCCGCTTTCCGATCGCCGCAACCCGCACATTGACGACCCGAACCGGCAGGCCTTCAAGCAACCGTCCGTAAGCTGCCTTGTAGGCCTCCTCAAACCTTGACTGCAGAAACGCTTCTGTCAGCGCTTCCACATCGCCCCCTGCATCGGCGACAATGGTGTGGGTTTGTCCGAGATAGAGCATGTCGAACTCGAACTGGCGCTCAATACCGGTAATTGTCGTCCCGGTCTGCTGCAGTCTGGTCTCGAGCTCTTCTGCGATTGCTGATATCTGGCGGCGCAGCTGTTCAACATCTAGATCCGCGAGCATCGAATTGACCGTCTGCACCCGGTCCAGGCGGACATTCGCCACAACGCAGCCGATGGCAGACGTCACGCCCGGATACCGTGGAACGATCGCTGCTCCCAGACCGATTTCCTGCATCAATGCGCCGGTGTGAAGCGATCCGCCACCGCCGAAAGGCATGGCCGCAAAACGTTTGGGATCATGTCCACGCTCAATTGAAATCAGACGTATGGCGCCGGCCATCTTGGCATTGGCCACCCGGATGATCGCTTCTGCGGCCTCCATGGTTGCAAGACCCAGTGGCGCGCCGACTTGCCTGTCAATTGCTGCCTTGGCTGCTTCGACATCAAGCCGGTCCAGCTTGCCGCCAATTGGCCGGTCGGGATTGATACGGCCCAGTACCAGATTGGCATCAGTAACCGTCGGCCTGTCGTTGCCCAGACCATAGGCAACCGGACCCGGATTGGCGCCAGCGCTTTCCGGCCCCACTTCCAACAATCCACCTTCGTCAACCCGGGCGATTGAACCGCCACCGGCCCCAATCGTCGATATCTCGATCATCGGCGTGCGGATCACCATGCCGAAATCGATTTGTGTCTGGGCAGCAAGCGAATGGCTGCCATCCGCAACAAGAGAAACGTCGAATGATGTACCGCCCATGTCGCAGGTTATGATGTTATCGAACCCCGCAGCACCGGCAATGCGGGAAGCGGCGATGACACCAGCAGCCGGTCCCGACAGTGCCGTCCGCACCGGAAAGCTCTTGGCGGTTTCCACACCCATCAGCCCACCATTGGACTGGACGATCATTACATCGGCCGGACTGTTCTCGTCGGCCAACGCATTTTCCAGACGCTGCAGATAATTTCCAAGGATCGGCTGCAGGTAAGCGTTGAGGGTTGCAGTCGAGCAGCGCTCGAATTCTCTTATCTCGGGCAGGATTTGGGTCGCGGCCGTAATGTGATCGTTGGGCCAGATGGATCGAACAGCGTCCAACGCGAGCGTTTCGTTTTTCGCATTGGCATAACCATTGATGAAGAAAATGCAGACGGCGCTGCAACCCTCCTCCAAAAGCCGCCGCGCCGTAACTTCCACCTGGGTCACGTCGACAGGTGTGTGTATCGTGCCATCGGTAAGCGTCCGCTCATCGACCTCCAGGCGCAGATTACGCGGTACAACCGGCTCAAACATGCCCCACAGACCCCAGGTCGTCGGCCGGTCACGGCGGCGCATTTCCAGCACATCGCGAAATCCGCGCGTGGTGATGATGCCGGTTTTGGCTCCCTTGCGTTCAAGCAACGCGTTGGTGCCCGTTGTGGTTCCATGGACCACGGTTTTGACGGCGCTGAAATCCTGCGCGCCCTCGGCAATTCCTTCGACAAAACCGCGCGACTGGTCATCGAGCGTTGAAGGCACTTTGGCGACATTCAGTTCGCCGGTGTCTTCGTTGAGTACGAACACATCGGTAAATGTACCGCCGACATCGACTCCCACGATGAGATTGCTGTGGCTCATTGCGAGCGCTCCGAAACATATCCGAGCGCAATGTCACGCTGTCGCGCCTCCGTCGAGCGATCCTCCGGTGCGCCGTAACCTCCACCCCCGGGCGTCTCCAGTCGCACGCTCTGACCGCGTTGGAGCTTGATGCCGACCATCTTTGACGCCATGGGTGGATGCTCCGGACCGTCCGGACCGGGAAAGGTGAAGCGCGTCATCGCGCCCGGCTGCCCTGCAACGACCCCTGAGGGTGCGAATTTTCCGCGCTCGCCGAACAGAAACACATCGGCTGATTGTTCCAGCAATTCAATCTCGTAGATTGCGCCGAGACCGCCACGATGCATGCCGTCACCGCCTGAATCAGGCCGCAGCGCCCATTGCCTGAACATCACCGGATAAGCGGCTTCCAGTATTTCGAGCGGCGGTATGGTGGCCGTCGAAATTGGTGCGTTGCCGTGGTTCAGCCCGTCCCCCAGCGGATGCCCGCCATGTCCACCGCCAAAAAATGAAAACAGCACCCAGCGCTGACCGTTGGCGCGGTGGCCAGCCATGGAAAGCGCATTGATTGTCCCGTAGGCACAGCCATTCGAGCGCTCAGGCGCTATTTGCGCGACAGCCTGAAACACGACATCGATAAGGCGCAGGATCGTCTCGGTATAACCGCCGACAGGTTTGGGCGCAGTTGCCGACAATAGAGATTTCTCATCAATGACGAATGAGACCGGTTCCAATACACCGGCATTTGCCGGCACATCGCCAAACAAATGCTTCAAGGCAACGTAACAGGCGGCGATGGTCGTAGAGCGCGAAATATTGACCGGACCTCTGCACGCCGGAGCAGAGCGGCTGAAATCCATGACCATGGTTTCGCCGTCGATTTTCAGATCGAGGGCGATTTTCAGCGGTTCGTCGACAATGCCGTCATTGTCGAGGAAATCTTCCGCAGAGATGGTTCCATTGGGCAGGCCGTTAATGTGCGCCCGCATCAGTTTCGATGCGCGTTCCTTCAGCATCGCCATCGCTTCAAGAACTGTCTCGTCGCCAAACTCATCCAGCAACTCGTTTAGCCGCCTGGTTCCCAGGTCGAGCGCGTTGATCTGGCCGTTGAGATCGCCATAAAGCGAACCTGGCAGCCGCGAATTGGCAGACAGGATATCGACGATGTCTTGTCTGTATCGTCCGGCTTCAAACAGTTTCACCGGCGGGATCAACATCCCTTCCTGAAAGCTCTCGGTGGCAACCGGATTGTAATTACCGGGAACATTTCCGCCGACATCGTGCCAGTGGCCAACCGAGGCCAGGTAACAGAAAACCTCGCCGTCCCGGTAAAGCGGTTTGACCAGCCGGAAGTCTGAAAGATGACTGCCGCCGTCGTAGGGATCATTGAATATGTAGACGTCGCCGTCAGTCAGATCGCCATCCTTTGCAGCCTTTTCAATCACCGCCTTGACCGCAAAAGCCATGATGCCGACGAAGATCGGCAGGCCGGATTTTCCCTGAACCAAGGTGTCGCCATTGGCGGCGTCATAAAGACCGTGCGATGCGTCGTGCGCCTCGGCGATGATGGGATTGAAAGCCGAGCGAAACAGCGTCGCATCCATCTCGTCCACGATCTGCTCAAGGCGTCCTTTCAAAATGGCAAGCGTGACCGGATCGAGCATTAGCTGTCTTCCCCGGAATCATATTTGGCGGCAGTGTTCAACATCTCCGGCGTTCCGATTATTCGGTTCAATTCGGCAAAATCCGCCATCCGATCGAGGAATGGTTCGGTAGTGCCATTCTCAATCAGGCTTTCGAAATAGTCTTGCGCGGTTCTGGACAACGCCCGCACCAGTCCGCCAGGGAAGATGACAATGGAGTAGCCGAGCTTCTCCAATGCGGCCGCAGACAGCAGTTCGGTCTTTCCACCCTCGACCATATTGGCCAGCAGAGGCACGCGGCCGGCAAAGCGTTGGTTGATTTTCACCATAGCCGCACGATCTTTCGGCGCTTCAATGAAAAGAACATCGGCACCGGCCTCCAGATAGGCGTCTGCGCGTTCGAGCGCCGGGTCAAGGCCTTCGACGGCAATGGCATCGGTTCTGGCGATGATCAGAGTGTCGGCACTGGCTCGTGCATCCAATGCGGCCTTGAGCTTGCCGGTCATTTCGCCGGTCGATATCAGCTGCTTGCCGTCGAGATGGCCGCATCGCTTGGGCAATGCCTGGTCTTCAAGTTGGATCGCCGCCGCTCCCGCCCGCTCGAATATGCGGACACAGCGCTGAACGTTCAACGCGTTGCCGTAGCCGTTGTCCGCATCGACGATGACAGGAAGCTCAACCCGGTCGGTAATCTGCGCAAGTGTATCGGCTACCTCGGTCATGGCGACGAGACCAAGATCCGGCCGGCCAAATCTGGTGTAGGCAATGCTTGCGCCTGACAGGTAGACCGCCTCTGCCCCGGCTTGGTCAGCAAGCAATGCCGACAGCCCGTCATAGATGCCGGGAGCGAGAAGGATCCTGTCTTCAGTCAATCTTTTCCGCAACGAGATTGTCATCGGCTCGCCCCCGCAGAAAATCGTTTCTCAAGGTGCGGCACCAGTCCGCCATCGTTGACGATCTGCATCAGGAAACCCGGTAGAGGCGTGCAATTCAGAACCCCGCCATCGTCCAGGTCGAGCTTGCCGGAAACAGCATCCAGGGATGCGGCGCTCCTGTCCTGTGCCGAAGCGGTTTCGGCACATTCGAGGACCGGCAGACCGAGGTTGACTGCATTGCGGTAGAAAATGCCTGCGAATGACTGTGCGATCACCGCCGCAATACCCAGATGCCGCAGTGCCTCAACCGCCTGTTCGCGCGACGAACCCATGCCGAAATTCGCACCGGCCACGATCATGTCCCCCTCGTTTACTTGCGAAGCAAATTCGGGTCTGACCGTTTCCAGGCAGTGAGAAGCCAGCACGTGAATCGGCGCACTCATGTAGCGGCCCGGCGCCAGCGCGTCCGTATCGATGTTGTCGCCAAACTTCCAGATGCGAGCCGGATCGCCCATCATGTTCCTCCGGCCATTTCACGCGGATCACAGATGTGACCGGCTATCGCCGAAGCTGCGACCGTATAGGGTGAAGCAAGAAACACCTCCGAAGAGGCTGCTCCCATCCGCCCGCGGAAATTGCGGGCAGTTGTCGAGATGCAGCGGACGTTTTCGCCAAGCCGGTTGTTTCCGTAACCGGCGCAGATACCACACGCATTGGGCAATATGATCGCGCCGGCTTCTTCGAAAACCGCCATGACGCCTTCTTCGGCAGCAATTTCCTGATCCCGTTTTGATGCCGGAGCAACCATCAGCGATACGGAGGATGCCGTCTGCCGGCCGCGCAGCACAGAAGCGGCCATGCGAAGGTCATCAAGTTTTGCGCCCGTGCAGGCGCCGATATAGGCAACGTCGATTTTCTCGCCCGATTGTTCGCCAACAGGCGAGGCATTGGCGGGAGAATGGGGTGCAGCAACCTGAGGGGCCAACTCTGACGCGTCAAAATAGTGGCGTGCCATCACCGGCGCATCATCATCGCTTCGCCAGTCCGAAAAATCGGCCGGCTGCATCCCATGCACGCTTAGCCAGTTCGAAGTAACCTGATCGGGTGCAATCAGCCCTGCTTGTCCGCCCAACTCGGCCGTCATGTTGGCCATTGTCATTCGTTCCTGCATGGACAGTGCTGAAATGGCGGATCCCGTATATTCGACAGCCTGATATCCGCCGCCATCCATGCCGAGTTCACCGATTGCGCGCAGCATCATATCCTTGGCGGAAAGCTGTGGACCGAGCCAGCCAGTCCATTCAATCAGGATTGTTTCGGGCACTTTGATCCAGATTTCGCCCGTTGCCAGGACGCCTGCCATCTCGGTTGCACCGATGCCGAACATGTACGCGCCAAATGCACCGCCGGTTGGCGAGTGGCTGTCACCTCCGACGACAAACATGCCCGGCTGAAGATGCCCCTGTTCAGGGAGCACCACATGACAAATGCCCATCTGGTCGTGGAATGCCGCGATGTTTTGCGCCGCGACCCATTCGTGGGTGAGGCGCTGGATGGCACGGGTGTCGTCGGTATTTGCGGGTAAGAAGTGATCCGTGATGACGACGACCTTGTCCTTGTCCCAGACATCACGCCCGAGCCGCTCGAGGATTGGCTTGACCCGGCGCGGCCCACCGGAATCGTGAATCATCGCCAGATCCACCTTCGCGATGACGATTTCTCCAGCAGCTACGGCGTCACGGCCACTGGCCTTTGCGATGATCTTTTGTGCCAGGGTTTGCGCCATCATCCGCCTATCTTGCGAAGCTCGGTAGCCATGTGGCGATTTCCGGCCAGATGATCAGCAGTCCGACCAGCAGGATCGCGCAACCCATGAACGGAATGGCAGACACATAGATATCTCGCATCGACGTATCGGGTGCCGACACGCCCTTCATCACGAACAACAGCAATCCGAACGGCGGCGTCGTGAAACTGATTTCCAGCGCCAGCAGTACAATGACGCCGAACCAGATCAGGTCGAAGCCAAGCGTCTGAGCCAGCGGGAAAAATATCGGCACGGTCAACAGCATCATCGACAACTGGTCCATGAACATACCCAGTATGAGCAGGATACCGAACATGACCAGCAGCATGACGATTGGCGCCAATTCAAAGCTTGTGGCCCAGCCGATAAGCCCGGCGCTTGCGCCCGAGAATGCCAGCAACGCCGAAAAAGTGGCCGAACCGAAAATGATCAGCAACGCCATGACGGTCACTTTGAGTGCACCGGTCACTGACTTGACGAAGCTTTCCCATGTCAGTTTGCCGTAGATCGCCGCCAGCAATAACACGCCGACACAGCCAAACGCCGCCGATTCAGATGGCGTAGACCAGCCATTCAGGATCAACAGAATGACGCCGATGACGATTGAAACCATCGGAAAAACATCGAAGATCAGAAGTTTGCCGCGCTCCAGCCAGCTGATTGAATCGACTTCGTAACCGGGTGCGGCCTCCGGATCGATCAAGGCCATGATCAGGATCAGGATGGCATAGAAACATGCCAGCATCAGCCCGGGCACCACACCGGCGATCAACAATTTGCCGACGTCGAGATTGGCGAGCGTGGCCAGCAACACGGCAAGCGCCGATGGCGGCACCAGCATTGCCAGCCCACCCGTGCCGAGGATCGGTCCGATCGCCATGTGTTTCTTGTAGCCGCGCTTCTGCATCTCCGGCACCATCAGCGACCCGAGCAGCGCCGTCGATCCCATCGACGAACCGGACAGTGTCGCGAATGCGGTACCGCCGGCGACGGTCACAAATGAAAGGCGCGCCGGAATGCGACCCATCAACTTGTCCACCGCCGTGAACATTCGGGTTGCCAGTCCGGTAAAGAAGAAGATCTCTCCCATCAGCAGGAACATCGGCACCGGCATGAGATTGAACGTGGTTACGGTCGGCAGCGCATTCGCCGACAATTGGCCAATCCCGCGGGTCATACGCATGAATATGTCCCCGCTGCCGCCCATGAAATAGGTCGCGCCGATCATGTTCGCGGCGAGAAACGCCAGCGCCACCGGCACTCCGATGAACATGAAGAACAACACCATGCTCAAGAGGAAAAGGAGCGCGATATACCAATCCATTAGCCGCGCTCCTGCGGAGCCATTTTCCGGTCAGCCTTCATGCACGCCGGCCTCGCCCGTGTGCAGCGTATCGTGGCCAAACACGAAGCGCGTGAACTGAATGCCCATCAATAGGAAGCAGATCGGCATCGAACCTAGCAGCAGCCATTTCGGCATGTCGATGGAGCGCATGTCGGCATCACCGAACCGGTAGGATTTTAGTGTCGCCTGCAGCGTGTACCAAACCAGTACAGCACAGATGATAACGCAAAGAAGCGAGACCAGGCGTGAGAACTTCGGTGCCAGGCGACGCGGCAGTGCAGCGGTGAACATCTCGATGAAGACATGGCCTTTCAGCCGCACCAGCCATGGCGAACCAGCCATGACAATATAAAGCAGACCATATTCCGTGAAGGTGAAAATGTGCGACGAGCCAGAGAAACCGAACGAACGGGCAGTCGCCTGAAACACGATGGCGAGCATGATCACCACGAGATAGACGCCGGCGAATATCGCCAACCCATCGCACAGCCGGTCAACCCACCGCATTAGAGCGCTTCACATTCAAATGGAACCGTTTGACCGCCGGTAATTCGTGATCTGGCGAGGAGCGTGAGGCGACACGGTGCAAGCACCGTTAGCCTCGCGCGACGACGTCCAGAGCGCGAAGGAGCAAGGTCACACGATTGCTGTTTCATTATACAGTTCAATGATTTACTTTCTACTTTGGCTTGGATGTCCTTTCCGCTTCAGCTTCGTCGAAGCCCTCGCACGATATTCATATCGCGCCACGGCCTTCTCCTCGCTGAAACGAAAAATCCATACCATCAAACTGCTCCCATTTGGATGTGAGCCGCTCTACTCTTCCCCCATAGTTCTGGCGGGCCGAAACTCGACCCGCCAGCACTTGAAGTTATCCAGCCCTACTCGTTGTAATAGAGCTTGCGCAGCATGTCGTAGCTTTCGCCATCGCCGGCTTCGTCGAGGCGGCCCTTCATGCGCGCCCAGGCAGCGTCATCTGCAAGTGACAGATATTTCGTCGCTCCGGCATCCGACATCTGCACGAACTCCATGCCGCGCTTTTGAAGCTCGGCAGCATCGGTTTCGCGGTCTACCTGACGCGCATCGTAGGATTTCTGCTCCCATTCGATGATCACATCCTGAATGATTTTCTGCGATTCAGCCGACAGGCCATTCCAGGAATCCAGATTCATGATGATGCCGAGATCGGTGTTGTAAAATGCCGGGTCGACTCGATATTTCAGGAACTTGTCCCACTTCAGATCCATGATGCCGATCGATGTCCAGGCTGCCGAGTCGACAACACCTTTTTCAAGCGCGGCATAGACCTCGGTAGCGGGCATCGATGAAGTCGTAGCATTCAACGCCTCGAAAAACGCGTGATAGATCGGATTGTCGCGCAGTTTGACGCCGGTCAGGTCAATCACGCCGTCGTCCCCCATCTTGAACGGCTTGACGTTGTAGATGTGGAATTTTACGCCACCGTCAACCCAGCCGAGATGTTTTACATTCATGCGCTTCTGGTGCGCCTGGTCCATGAACGCCGCGCCGCCATTTGCCCTTGCCTCCATCGGCGTAACGCGCGCCGCAACCATTGCGTCGATTTCAGGAACCGACTTGCCGTAAAACGACCCGGGCGTATGCACCATGTCGACAACGCCATCACGCACGGCCTGCGGCTGCTGGAACATGCCAATCGCTTCCGGTCCGCCGCGAACCGTTATCTCGACGACACCTTCGCCCCGCTTGTTGATATCATCAACCATGGACAAAAATGTCTTGGTGTAGACCAGAAATGGCGGAAATGCGTGCACTGCGGTGATCTTGTCGACGGCATAGGCGACGGATGTCGACATCAGCGCTGCTACGAAAGCACCAAGCCCAATGGATTTCGAAACAAGTCCGATTGTTTTCTTCACTACGATTCCTCCCACGTGTGAACTCAGATTAGTTTTTGTTTTCAAGTCAAGCGGAATGCCTGACCGTATCATAATTTAGCTCCCGTTGTTCAAAAGACCGGGGGTGGTACGAAGTTAGCAGCACTGTACAAAGCTGTCATCATTAATTTGCAAATGCATATATTGAAGTTTAAAGCATATTATGCCGGCGAGGAAGCAGGAGTTGGGAAATCAGCTATGCGGATCCGTTGAAGGTGGGGAGATGAGGACAAATGGAAATAGCTGTTCTTGGAGGGGGAAACGGATCGCACGCAGCAGCGGTGGATCTGAGTTCACTTGGACACAGGGTTCGGTTCTGGCGCCGGGACACCAGCGCGATCGCTGACTTGCGCCAGAACGGCAACCGTCTGGTAATGAAGGACTTCTCCGGTTTGCGTGACGTCGATATCGATGTTGTCACGGATGATATTTCAGAAGCGATTTCTGGCGCAGAACTGATTGTCTGTCCGACGCCGGCAACGGCACAGGAAAACATCGCACAAGCAATCGCACCACATCTGGCAGATGGCCAGGTTATCTTTCTGCCGCCCGGTACATTTGGCTCCTACATCATGGCGAGGATTGTGAATGACGCCGGGAACACGGCGGATGTCGCCTGGGCCGAGACCGGCACCCTGCCCTATCTTGCGCGCAAACATGGCCCGAGAGAGATAGCAATCACCATCCGGGCCACCCGGCTGCCCACCGGCGTGTTTCCGCTGCGCCTGAAAGAACACGCACTCGGCGTTATCGGAAAAGCCTATCCGGCAGTCGAAGACACCGGCGATGCTCTGTCGGGTGCATTGATGAATGCCGGTCCGATCATCCACCCGCCATTGATCACCATGAATGCCGGCCCCATCGAGCATTTCGAACACTGGGACATTCACAACGAAGGCACGCAGCCATCCATTCGCCGGGTAACCGACCGCCTGGATGACGAGCGGGTCGCGGTGCGCGAAGCGCTTGGCTATGGCGCGCCGCATTTTCCGCTGGCCGACCACTACGACGATCAGCGTGAAGAGTGGATGTATGGTAATTCGAGCCACGAAAAACTTACCGATTCCGGCGATTGGCGCGAACATCTGGTCCTGACCGAACACCGGTACATGCGTGAAGACGTCGCAACAGGCTTGGCCTTCCTTGTCTCGGTCGCCGACTGGGCAGGTGTTCCGGCACCCACCGCAACCGGATTGTTGGCGATCGGATCAGCGATTTGCAGCGACGATTTTCGAGCCAATGGCCGCACACTCGAAAATCTTGGCCTCGCGGACCTGACCAAAGAACAGATGTCGTCATTGCTCGCCAACGGGCTTACCTGATGGCTGGTGAGATAATTGCGGCAGCTGGCGCCGGCAGGATGGGACGGGGCATTGCCATTACGTTTGCAATCGCCGGGCACAAGGTCCTTCTGGTCGATCTGAAAAATCGCACTGAGGCCGGGTTCAAGGACTTGCGAGACAGTGCACAAGCGGAAATCCGCTCGACTTTGACCATGTTGTCCGAGATTGGCCTGTTCGAAGATGACCAAGTGCTCCGCATCATGGACCGTGTCGAAATCCACGGAACCTCAACCGCGGAATCTGCGATCGGCTCTGCGGATGTTATTTTTGAGGGTGTACCGGAAACGTTGGAGGCCAAAAAAGAAGCGTTTGGCGAGATCGGACGCCATGCCAACCCGGAGGCGATAATCGCATCGACCACATCAACCATCCTGTCCAACGATCTTGCGCCAATGGTTTCAAAGCCGGAGCGATTTTTGAACGCGCATTGGCTTAATCCGGCTTTCCTCGTGCCGTTGGTGGAACTGTCCCCCGCCGATGAGACCTCATCTGACACGACGGACAAGTTGAAAGCGCTTCTGGAATCGATCGGCAAAATCCCGGTCGTCTGCGCAGCCAGTCCAGGCTTCATCGTCCCCCGCATTCAGGCGCTGGCCATGAACGAAGCGGCCCGCATGGTCGAGGAAGGTGTGGCTTCCGTCGATGATATCGACAAGGCGACCAAATACGGTTTCGGTTTCCGGTTTGCGATACTTGGCATGCTCGAATTTGTCGATTGGGGCGGTGGGGACATTCTTTACCACGCCAGCAAATACATGCACCGGGCCACCGGTTCAGACCGGTTCAAATCGCCGGATATCGTTGGTCAGGAATATGGCCGAGGGCAGGATTGGGCTTTCGGCAGGCAAAGGGTTTCTGGACTACGGCTCGATGGATGTCGAAGCGTATCGTCGCGAGCGCCTCGGACAATTCGTTGCCATGTTGAACCACCTCAAGGTCGGCCCGAAAATCGGGTGATTTGCGCGCACGGGTCTAACCAGGCCGCATGCTGATATTTACAAATCATCTGATTTGATGCAGTCGGTATTCCAGATGCCAATAGCAAAGACATGAATCCAAGAAATCGCCATATCAAGATTGCTGAACGTGTTTCTACCCGGTTGAAACTGAAACAGTTGCGCTTGCTGGTCGCCATCGGTGAGCGAAACAGCATCCTGCGGGCGGCTGAACAGTTAAACCTCTCGCAGCCGGCCGCGACAAAGCTTCTCAAGGACCTCGAACTTGATTTCGGGGTTCAACTATTTGAGCGAACCAATCGCGGTGTCATTCCCACCGAAGCCGGTTCCGCATTGGTTCACCACGGCAAGTTGATACTGGCGCAGATTTCCCAGGCCGCTCAAGAGCTTGACGACCTCAACGAGGGACTTGGCGGCCGCGTCACCGTTGGGACCCTGCTGACCGCATCTGCAAAACTGTTGCCGATGACTATTGCGCGCATCCACACCTCCCGGCCAAATGTGTCAATCGTTGTGCGCGACGGTACCAACGATTTTTTGATGCCGCTGCTTCAGACCGGTGATCTCGACATGGTTGTCGGCCGGTTGCCGGAATACCGGCACCGCGAATTGTTTGTTCAGGAAGAATTGTACCGCGAGCAAGTCGCCATCGTCTGCCGGCTCGGTCATCCGCTGGCGAAAGCCGGGACGGTTGATTTTCAGATCCTCGCCGAACAGGACTGGATCCTGCCGCCAACACCGACAACGTTGCGTCGGCAGGTAGAAAAGGAATTTGTCGACAGAGGATTTCAACCGCCGTCCAACGCAGTCGAATGCGTGTCCTATCTGGCGATCCGCAAACTCTTGACCGAAACCGACATGCTGGCAATTCTGCCAGTTCACGTGATCGAACCGGAAATCGATCGGGGTGCGCTGGCCGTTGTCGCGTGCGACCTGAATCTCTCCAGCGGACCGGTCGGTGTGTCCTATCGCAGCGACGAAGCGCTCTCGCCGGCAGCACGCGAGTTCCTGTCAGAACTCCGGCACGTATCTTCGCGCATGGAAGATTAACCGGCCGGAGCAACAACTAGGGTCAGTACCCTACATTGTGACAGCTTTCACGCGCTCCCGCAGTTCGGCAACCACGCTCATTGCCGCCAGTGCCGAAGATCGTGGATTTGTGGCCAGAGCCTTTCCGGAAATGCGGACCTGCATCTCACCAAATTCGCCGCTGGCGCGCACCTCATGGATATTTCCTGCAGCACCCGGGTCGGCGATCAGCTCAACGCCGGTCTGGTCAAGACCGGACCCCGCCATCGCAACCGTTGCTGCTACATTGGCGTTCTTCGGGTATCTCAACGCCGCGTCGCGCGCCGTTCCCGAAAAATGCGTAAATGGTTCGGACAATTCATCGAGGTTGCACACTTCTTCGGCCGCCGATCCCTTCCATCCCTGGGGCGGTTTGCGGCCAATATAGGTCACGCTGTCCAACTTGCCGGCATTGGCCGCCTTGAGAACATCGACACCGCCGATCGCGCCTGACAACAATTTCAGTCTGGCGCCGCCGCCACGCGCCGCGTCTTCCAGCCGCAAAGCCAGATCCGCATCCGCCAAGGCCCCGGTTGAAATTGTAACGACATCAATACCGGCAGAAAGCGCTGCCGCTCCGTGTTGGGCAAGGCCGCCATGGCCCGCGCAATCGACGACTAAATCGGGCTTTAGCGAAAGCTGTTCGATTTCAGTGACAACTGCCACTCCTTGGCCCGCAAATTTGCGGGCACGCTTCGAGCCCCTCAGTCCGGCAAATCAATGCGGCAAATTCAATGGAAGGGTCTTTCGCAATGGCTTCAACCACATAGGCTGCGATCGCACCTTGCCCGATAATCGCGACCTTCATTGTTGTACCTTTTCCAATCTTGGACGCTCCCCAACATCCAGAGCCTCGCTAAAAACCTTCACGGCACCAGACCGGGTCGGCAAAATCAAATCTTGGTCGCGATAATACCCAGATCGGGAAGTGCCGGATCATTCGAGAAGTGGCGATCAATGCGAAAACCCAGCGCTTCAGTAAATCGCAGGAAATCGTTGATGTCGTCGGTCATGTTGTAATGGCCCATATCCGGCTCCGGGCCATGGTTCATTTCTGACCAGAAAATCAGGCGGCAACCGGGTGCGGCATAGCGAGCGATGTTGGACATGATAAACGGCCATTTGGGCGAGTGATCAATGCAGTTGCGCACATAGATGACGCCATCGACCGTACCCTCCAGTTCGGCAACCGGTTTCGCCGCGTCGATCGAAAGCAATCGAGCCTTCTCGAATACATCGAAACCGAATTTCTCCCGCTGATGCTCGACGACCTTCTCACCCATCGGCTCGATAATGGTCGGCGGAATGGCCGCATCGAAGCCGAGTATCACCGGCGCGCAACTCGGTCCGATTTCAAGATTATTTCGTTCTCTTGCGTGATCCAGAAGTGCAGCAATTTCGTCATCGCTCCCCTCCGGGAAAAAATGAACTCTGAGCGCCTGTTCAAATATCGGTTCCCCGGACTTGTAGGATTCCAAATACGCGTCGTAGTGCGCACTTTCCATGAAAAGCCGCGAATGCTTGAACTCATAGATCTGGGAATTTTCCCAAATCTTCGGCCCCTGTTTTGCCGCCTTGATAATCCTAGAAATAACCGACAACTCAACGTGCCTCGCATCCAACGGAAACGTGGTGGGTCACTCCGGCACACTGGTCTGTAAAGCCAGCGCATGGAGCGCACCGCCCATATTGCCCTTCAGGGCGTCATAGACCATCTGGTGTTGTTGAACCCGGCTCTTGCCTCGGAAGCTTTCCGCTACCACTTCGGCTGCGTAGTGATCGCCATCCCCGGCAAGATCACGGATTGTCACCGTTGCGTCGGGTATCGCATCCTTGATCATCTTTTCGATGTCGTGCGCGTTCATCGGCATGGTTCAGTCCTCCCAATTGGGCGTCTATTGTTCGCCCATGAAGCGCGGGAACCACGATTCGTGCGCCGCCTTCAGATCCTGAATTGATATGGCACGGGCGTTACCGAGTTTCAATTGATCGCCACCGGTTGTTCCAATCTCGATGACGGAAACACCTGCCGACGCAGCACGGCCGCGAACAGTTACCAGTTTTTGCCCGCCCGTGGTCAAACAATAGCGTCCCTGATCCTCACCGAAGAACGACGCCTGCGGACATTTACCACCAGGTTCGTTGATGACCGCACCGCACTCTCCGGCGATCGCCATCTCTGCCAGCGCAACAGCCAACCCGCCAGCTGGAGCAATCATGCACCGCGGTGACGAGACCATCACCAATGAGACCCCGCACCAAATCCCCTGCCCTGCGCTCATGGTCCAGATCGACCGGCGGCGGAGCGCCATCGTGGCGTCCGTGAATTTCACGAAGCAGCGCCGACGCGCCAACCTGGGTTCCCCACGCTTCCGGCGCTCCAATCAGAAGCACGACTTCACCGTCCCCGGCAAACCCGGTCCTGGCCATCCCCCTCCAGTCGTCGATGAGGCCAACACCGGCGATCGTCGGCGTCGGCAAAATTGCCTCGCCATTGGTCTCGTTATAGAGCGAGACGTTGCCGGAAACGATCGGAAATTCGAGGACGCTGCAAGCTTCACCAATGCCCTGAACGGCCCGGACGAACTGGCCCATGATCTCCGGACGTTCGGGATTTCCGAAGTTGAGATTATCCGTTGCGGCCAATGGCTTGGCTCCAGTCGCCGTGATATTGCGCCAACACTCCGCCACGGCCTGTTTGCCGCCCTCAAACGGGTCCGCCTCAACGTATCTGGGTGTCACGTCCGACGAAAATGCCAGCGCCTTGGTCTCGTGCCCTTCAACCCGGATCACGCCGGCATCTCCGCCCGGAATTTGCAGAGAATTACCCTGGATCAAAGTATCGTATTGCTCCCACACCCAACGTCGGCTGGAACCGTTAGCAGACCCGATCAGGGTTAAAAGCGCATCTGCGATATCGATATCCGGCAGCGATTCTAAATCAATTGAATCTCGTGGTGCCCGCTGCTGCCACGGCCGGTCATATTCCGGCGCTTCGTCGCCAAGCTCCTTGATAGGCAGGTTGGCAACTTCCTCTCCCTGATGCAGCACACGGAAACGCAAATCGTCTGTTGTCTTGCCGACAATGGCGAAGTCCAGTCCCCACTTGGTGAAGATTGCTTCGGCCTGTGCCTCCTGTTCCGGGCGCAGCACCATCAACATGCGTTCCTGGCTTTCCGACAACATCATCTCGTAGGCGCTCATCCGCTCTTCGCGCACCGGAACGAGGTCGAGATTGAGTTCCACGCCCAAGTCACCCTTGGCGCCCATTTCAACAGCGGAGCAGGTCAGCCCGGCCGCACCCATGTCCTGAATGGCGATCACCGCACCCGAAGCCATCAGTTCAAGGCTGGCCTCCAGCAGGCATTTTTCGGTAAACGGATCACCGACTTGGACTGTCGGGCGCTTCTCATCAATATCGGCGTCGAATTCCGCCGACGCCATGGTTGCCCCGCCGACGCCATCGCGTCCCGTTTTGGCGCCGAGATAGACGACCGGCAGCCCGACACCTTCGGCCTTCGAATAGAAGATCGCATCGGTCTTGGCCAAGCCGGCGGCAAAAGCGTTGACCAGGCAATTTCCGTTGTAGCGGGCGTCAAATTCCACCTCACCGCCAACGGTGGGAACGCCGAATGCGTTGCCGTATCCGCCGATGCCGGCCACCACGCCACCGACGAGGTGCCGCGTCTTGGGATGATCCGGCTCACCAAACCGCAACGCGTTCATCGCCGCGACCGGCCGGGCGCCCATCGTGAATACATCGCGCAGAATACCGCCAACGCCGGTCGCCGCACCCTGATAGGGTTCGATATAAGAGGGATGATTGTGGCTCTCCATCTTGAAGACCACACAATCGCCGTCACCGATATCAACCACACCTGCATTCTCGCCCGGCCCCTGGATCACCTGGGGTCCGGATGTCGGTAGGGTCTTCAGCCATTTCTTCGATGATTTGTACGAGCAATGCTCGTTCCACATTGCTGAGAATATTCCCAGTTCGGTGAATGTCGGCTCACGTTCGATCAGTTCAAGAATGCGCCGATACTCATCGGGCTTCAGCCCATGCGCTTCAATCAGTTCAGGCGTTATCGGAATATCGTTGGGAGTATGCATCGAATCGCGGGATTTTCGGCGTCAGAATGCCCGTCTCTTAGAGGAACCGGCTGACGCTTGCGAGTGCCAATGGACGTAATTCACCGTCGATTCTCTTCTGAACCGAAAAGAATTCACTTCCCAATGCCGATCGCACCTCGCTAATGTGTCTGATCAGATGAACCGGGAGACGACAACATGGTAAAAACCGTCAAGGACATGCTGGAAGAAGCCAACGCGGCGGTACCGAAAGTCTCCCTGGAAGAAGCCCAGGCCCTTCTGACCAACGAAAATGCGTTGATGCTTGATGTCCGCGATGGCCCTGAAGTTGAGAAATCTGGCAAGGCCACCGGTGCCCACCATGTGTCGCGCGGCATGATCGAATTCCGCGCCGATGAAAATACGCCCTTTCACGATCCTCAATTCCGCCAGGACCGGCCGATCGTACTTTATTGTGCGTCTGGCGGCCGTGCAGCGCTGGCCGGCAAGGTGCTGAAGGACATGGGCTATCAACGAGTTTACAACGTTGGCGGATTCAAGGACTGGGCAGAGGCAGGCGGACCGGTAGATGAGCCTCTGGACCCCGGAATGTAGCCACGCACTTTGTGTCTGCAAACGAACCCTTCAGGGTTTTGCGTTGGGAAAAAACAATTGCTCGCCATTGACCTTGTAGGCGGCAATCGCCGACTGCCCGCCTGTTGAAAGCATCCAGTCGACAAACCGTTTACCTGAATTGGCTTTGACATTCGGGCAGTTTTGCTTCGAAACCGGAATAATCCCGTATTGGTTGAATAACCTATCATCGCCTTCGACCAATATCTTCAAGTTTTTCTTGTTTCCGAAGGTGAGCCAGGTCGCCCGGTCGGTCATCGTGTAGGCGCCCATGCCGGCAGCGATGTTCAACGTCGCACCCATCCCGGAACCAGTCTCCCGGTACCAATCACCACTTGCCGGAATCGGATCAAGATCGGCAGATGACCACAACTGCATCTCCTTCTGGTGGGTGCCTGAATCATCACCACGCGAAACAAAGGGTGCCCGTGTGGAAAATAGCTTTCCAAGTGCGTTGATGATATCTGAAGAACCCGCAATCCCGGCCGGGTCATCATCCGGTCCGACGATGACAAAGTCATTGTACATGAGGTCGTGGCGCGGTCCGCCAAAGCCGTCCACGACAAACTTCTCCTCTGCTGCCTTCGCATGCACCAGCAAAACGTCGCCATCGCAATTCTGTGCATTCTTGATTGCTTGTCCCGTGCCAACCGCAACCACCCTGATCTCGACTCCGGTCTCCGCCATCACTTTGGGTGCGAGGTACTCGTACAGACCCGAATTCTGCGTCGAGGTAGTTGATTGAACTATGATGAATTCTCCTGCGGCAGAAGTCTTCACCCCCGGCACCAGTAGCAGTAAAACCACCAGTTTACTCAATATTTTCATCGCTTTACGGATACCTCCGGAATCGATCATTCAAGTAACTATTTCGCCCCTTACGAAGGCAGCGGCGGCCTGACTTTGTTGTTGTTTGAAGAAAGCGGCAGCTTTGCCGCGCTCGATGATCTGGCCCTTGTTCATGAAAATGATTTCATCGGCAAGACGCCGCGCTTGCGCTAAATCATGGGTGACAAGGACAACAGCCACACGCTTGTCACGGGCCACCGCAATCATTTTCTCAATGGCCAATGTAGAGGCCGGATCGAGGTTGGCGACCGGCTCGTCAAGAAGCACGATCTCGGGCTCTATCGCAAGCGCACGCGCTAGCGCAAGACGCTGTTTCTCCCCGCCGGAGAGTAGCCTGGCAGGGGTCTCGGCGATCTCGGACAATCCCGCATTTTCCAACGCCTCGCTCGCGGCTTTTCGTGCATCGGTATCGTTAAAGCCTGCCGCCTTGAGCGCATAGGTGACGTTGGCCAACGCTGATCTGCGAAGCAGCACCGGCGCCTGCAAAACGAGAGAGAGACGCCGGTATCCGGCCCGCGACGGCCCTTGCCCGTCCCAGGTGATCGAACCCCGATCCGGAGAGATTACGCCGGCCAGAGACTTGAGCAAAAGTGACTTACCGGCTCCGTTAGGTCCGACAACAGCTATCAACCCCTGATTGTCGAGCGAAATCTCGGAGACATTGAGCAATGTGCGTCCACCGCGTCTGATGATCAGACCTTTGCCGGCAATCGGCAGCACATGGCGAACTGCCTCCCTGGCATCTGCGGACCGCTTTGCCACCGGACTATCCAAATCCTGTCCGGACGGCGGTGTTTCTCACGGAGAGCACCAGAGTATTGACGGTGATCGCCAGCAGCACGAGTACAATTCCCAACGCCAGGGCGAGAGAAAGATTGCCGCGGGAAGTCTCCAGTGCGATCGTCGTGGTCATCACGCGTGTCACATGGTTGATATTGCCACCAACGATGATAACCGCGCCAACCTCCGCGATCGCCCGGCCAAAACCGGCGAGCAGCGCGGTCAAAAGCCCGAATCGCGCTTCCCAAAGCAGTGTCGCGATGATTTGCCGCTGCGATAGTCCAAACAGGGTGAACTGCTCGGCGTATTCGCCGTACAGATCCTCAATGGTCTGCCGCGTCAACGCAGCGATGATTGGCAAAACCAAGAGCGCCTGGGCAATGATCATCGCCGTTGGCGTATAAAGCAACTGCAGGGGACCAAGCGCACCGGCTCCGGACAGCAACAGATAGACCACCAGACCAACGACGACAGGTGGTAATCCCATCAACGCTGAAATCAGCACAACCAAAACGCCTCGCCCGGGGAAGCGCAGCACCGCAATCAGTGCGCCCAGCGGCAAACCCACCAACGCAGCGACAGTCACCGCTGCCAGACTGACATAAAGCGACAGTCCGACAATCTCGACCAGATCCGGGTCCAGCGAGATCAATAGCTGCCCGGCAAGAGTCAATGATTGTGCAATTTCCTGCATATTATTGTATAATCTTCACAAATTACACTCATATTGAAGATTATGCAGAATTTGCTATTGTATCAAGATGCCGAGAAAACAGTCTGCTGGCATTCACCAATCAGGAACATGAAATCTCAGGTCTGCGTCAGCAATTGATAGCCGGGCCCTGTTACGGCTTTCACTGATGTGATCGGTGCACCGTTCTGCCAAGTCGTCCGCTCCATAACAAACAGCGCCTCATTTGGATCGGCGCCGAACAGTTTTCCGTAATATTCACCCGCCCGTTCGGCATAGAACCGAAGATCGCATCGATTGTAGGGCTTGTTGCGTACCAGCCATTCATTGGCGCTTTGCGTGGCAAGATCGACGCCTTTGATTTCCGGCACCGTATCAACGCAAATCCAGCGGTCTTCGTAGATGTAGGGCCGCCGGTCTGCCAAATGGACCGCCTCGACCCGCAGCATGCGCGTGCCAGTAGGCAACTCGAAATTTGCAGCCACTCGCGAGGGAAGTTCAGCTTCCTCAAGGCGGATTAACTGATAGCCATAATGACCACCGCGCTGCTCCACTTCGCGCCTGGTTATCGGAATGCTCAGCGTTGCGCGGGTTACCGGGTCGGGACGTACATGCGTTCCACCCTTGCGCCGCCTTTCCACAATGCCGCTTTCGGCTAAATCGCGCATCGCCCGTTGGACAGTTGCCCTTGCGCAACCAAGTTCCTCGGCCAGTTCCTCATCCTTCGGCAGTTTGTCTCCGGGACCGAAAGTGGAATCCATGATCCTGCCGTGGATTACCTCGCGAACAGATTTCCAGGAATGGCGGGGGACTGCGGTCATGTATCCTTCGCTATGTCAGCTAGAACATTTCGGTAAGCAGCGATGATCTGATCCCGTTTGTCATGCCGCCCATCGCGAATAACGTGACGGCCTGCCGACCAGACATCGCTGATGCACTGATTGCCGAAGCCGCCGAAAATCAGGCCATCCAGCACCATATCGTCTTGCAAGTGACCGATATGGTGGTTGTCCATAGACAGGCCTATGAGGTCGGCCAACTTCCCGCTTTCTATGCCACCACAGGGGCGTTTTCCCGCCTGTGCACCGGCTTGCGCCACAGCATCAAACACTATCCGGCCTGTCGACTTGTCTTGGGTAGCAAGCGCAGCACGGGACCGGTCACGCAAGCGCTGCGAATATTCCAGTGTTTTCAACTCGTCGAACATTGATATGTGGATATTGGAATCTGATCCAACACCGGCACGCCCACCGGCGGCCAAATAGTCGACACCATTAAAAATACCGTCACCCAGGCTGGATTCGGTGATGGGACAAAGTCCTGCCACCGCACCAGATTTGGCCAAATTACCGGTTTCTCCACTTGTCATCTGGGTGCAATGAATCAGGCACCAATCCTCATTGACGTCATGGTTCGAAAGCAGCCATTCAACGGGTCTGGCACCTCTATGCTCCTTGACCTCGTCTACTTCCGCCACCTGCTCGGCGATGTGAACATGCACCGGGCCATCGCTTTGAAGTGCCATCAACCGGGTAAGGCCATCCGGATCAACCGCGCGCAGCGAGTGCGGTGCAATCCCCATCCTGTAATCGCCAAGCGAATTCCCAATGGTCGCCGTCGCCTCCTCGTGCAGCGTCCCATAACGGTCAAAATCACAGAAAAATCGGCGCTGCCCACCCGTGAGCGGCCGGCGGTCGCACCCGCCATACTCATAATATACCGGCAGCAATGTGAGGCCGATCCCGGTTGTTTCGGCCGCGGCGACAATCCGGTCCGACAGTTCCGACATTTTGGCATATGGATCGCCACCCGCAGTGTGGTGCACATAATGAAACTCGGCGACACTTCCGAACCCGCTCTCCAGCATTTCCACAAAAGCAAGTGCCGCAATCGCTTCAATATGATCCGGCTCAAGCCGATCAAGAAAGCGATACATCAGTGTACGCCAGGTCCAAAAACTATCCGTGGAGGCCGGGCCCCGCATTTCCGTAAGACCGGTCATGGCGCGCTGAAACGTATGGCTATGCAAATTGACAGGCGCCGGTAAAAGCAGGTCAACACGGGCGTCAGCAACACCCTTTTGCGAACCGGCATAACCGATCGTCCCATCGTCATCTATGCCAACCTCAAAGTTCGTCTGCCATCCTGTCGAGGTCAGCGCTTTATCACAGTGGATGATTTTCATTTCCGAGTCCGCTTGACTTAATATGTGCACTCTTATTAATAATAAGAAGCTACATAATCAAGTTGGTTTTCATGGACACGGCGACAGTACTTCTCGATGCCCAAATCGCTGCGGTTTCCGGCAACAATGGCGGCGATGTGATCGAAAATGGCGCGATTGCCATTGACGGCGGCAAGATTGCCTGGGTTGGTCAATCAGAGAATTTGCCTGGCCAATTCGCCGATTGGGCAAAGGTTTCACTGGACGGCCGTTTGCTCACCGCTGCACCGATCGACTGCCACACCCACATTGTCTATGGCGGTAACCGCGCCAAGGAATTTGAAATGCGGCTGGAAGGCGCAAGCTACGAGGAAGTCGCGCGTGCGGGTGGCGGCATAGTGTCCACCGTCTCGGCTACAAGGCGGGCAAGCGAACCAGAACTTCTGGAATCGGCTTTGCCTCGCGTCGATGCCATGCTTGCCGAAGGTGTGAGCACGATTGAAGTCAAATCTGGGTACGGCCTCGATTACGATACCGAACTCGCCATGCTGCGCACCGCGCGCGCGATCGAAAAGCATCGCCCGGTCAGGATCAAAACCAGCTTTCTCGGCGCGCACGCCATACCGGCGGAATTCGCAGGCAAAGCGGATGCCTATATCGACGAAATCTGCATTCCAACGCTCGATGCCGCACATGCTGAAGGCCTGGTCGATGCTGTCGACGGTTTTTGCGAGGGCATCGCCTTTTATCCAGAGCAGATCGAAAGGGTGTTCATCAGGGCGCAGCAGCTCGGACTGCCGGTGAAACTACATGCTGAGCAACTCTCGAACCTTGGCGGTGTAAAACTCGCCACGCGCTACGGTGCGCTGTCGGCCGATCACGTCGAATATGCCGATGACAATGATGCCCAAGCGATGGCCGCCGCTGGAACAGTGGCCGTGTTGCTGCCCGGCGCTTTCTACACACTGCGCGAAACGCAGCAACCACCCATCGCTGCATTTCGAGACCACGGCGTTCCGATGGCGCTGGCAACCGACTGCAATCCCGGTTCATCGCCGCTTGCCTCCATTCTTTTGACCATGAACATGGCCTGTACTCTGTTCCGCATGACGCCCGCCGAAGCGTTGGCCGGTGTCACGTCCAATGCAGCAAAAGCGCTCGGTCTGGACGATACAGGTTCGATCGAACCGGGTAAGCGCGCAGACCTCGCTGTATGGAATGTCGAGCATCCTGCCGAGCTTGCCTATCGCATTGGCTTCAATCCGCTGCACAAGCGTATCTTCGCCGGGGTCTTTCAATGACGCTAACGCTCACCCCAGGCCAGACAACGCTTGCCCAGCTCGAACAATTGTGGAGAAAAGGCGCAGCCGCCAGACTTGATCCGAATGCCCGACCAGCCATCGACGCTTCGGCGGAAATGGTCGCTGAGGCTGCAGCCGGAGATGAGGCAATTTATGGCGTCAATACCGGATTCGGCAAACTGGCCAGTGTAAAGATCGCATCTGCCGATACGCAGGCACTGCAGCGAAATCTCATCTTGTCCCACTGCTGTGGTGTTGGCGAAGCGTTGGATATCCCGACGACAAGATTGATGATGGCGCTCAAATTGCTGTCTCTGGGCCGCGGCGCTTCCGGAGTGCGTTGGCAAACCATCGCCATGATCGAAACGATGCTGGAAAAGGACGTCACGCCTGTAATCCCGGTGCAAGGTTCGGTCGGTGCGTCAGGTGATCTCGCTCCGCTGGCGCATATGACCGCCACAATGCTCGCTGAAGGCGAGGCTTACTTTGCCGGTGAACGCATGTCGGCAGTCGATGCGCTTTCTCGCGCCGGTGTCCAACCCATCGCACTTGGCCCCAAGGAGGGCCTGGGTCTGATCAACGGCACTCAATTTTCCACCGCATGCGCGCTCGCTGGCCTCTTTACCGCCTGGCGAAATGCAGCGGCGACAATCGTCTCTGCCTCCATGTCGACCGATGCCATTATGGGTTCCACAGCACCACTTGTTCCGGAAATCCACGCGCTGCGTGGCCACAAGGGTCAAATCAAGGTTGCGGCGGCCATGCGTGCACTGATGGAGGGGTCTGAGATTCGCGAAAGTCACCGCGAAGGCGATACGCGTGTACAGGACCCCTACTGCATCCGTTGCCAGCCGCAGGTCGCCGGAGCTGCGATGGATCTGCTGGAATATGCCGGCAGGACGCTCGAAACCGAAGCCAACGCTGTTACCGACAATCCTCTGGTGCTTACCGATGTTGGACGCATCGTCTCCGGTGGCAACTTTCACGCCGAACCCGTTGCCTTTGCCGCAGACCAGATCGCGATCGCAATCGCAGAACTTGGGGCGATTTCGCAACGCCGAACTGCCTTGATGGTCGATCCAACCCTTTCCTTTGACCTGCCACCATTCCTCACGCCGGATCCTGGTCTCAATTCCGGACTGATGATTGCCGAGGTAACCACTGCCGCACTGATGAGCGAGAATAAACATCTGGCAAATCCGTGTTCGACCGATTCAACTCCGACATCGGCCAATCAGGAAGATCACGTCTCCATGGCCGCCCATGGCGCGCGCCGCTTACAGCGAATGAATGAGAATTTAAGCGCTATAGTCGGCGTCGAATTGATGTGCGCGGCCCAGGGTATCGAGTTCCGTGCGCCACTGAAGACCAGCCCGGGCTTGCAACGTGTTCTGGACTCGGTCCGCCAGCGCATCCCCGCGATCGAGCAAGACCGGTACCTGGCCGGTGATTTGTCAGCAGCAACACAAATGGTTGCAGATGGATCATTGATCTCGATTGCAGGATTGAACGGATTTGTTACCGGAGACGCAGCGTGAACCCGGTCGAAATACACCATGGCAACAGCCCAATTGTCTTGGGTTTGCCACACACAGGAACCCATGTACCCGAGAGTGTTTCGGAACGTTTGAACGACCGTGGACGGACACTGACGGACACCGATTGGCATGTGCACCGGCTTTATGATGGCCTGCTGCCGGACGCCACCACAGTGCGCGCTACATTCCATCGCTACGTTATCGATGCCAACCGCGACCCCTCCGGCAAGAGCTTGTATCCCGGCCAGAACACCACCGGTCTCATTCCCTTGACCGATTTCGACAACAATCCGTTGTGGCGCGAAGGCAGCGAACCCGGCGACAGTGATATCGAAGAGCGTCTGGCATCATTTCACGCGCCCTACCACGCCGCATTGCAAGCTGAGTTGGAGCGCGTGCGGGAAATGCACGGAATGGTCATTTTGTACGATTGTCACTCGATCCGCTCGCATTGCCCATTCTTGTTCGAAGGCCGCTTGCCCGACTTCAACATCGGTGACAATAATGGAACCACCTGCGCATCCGATATCACTGCCATCGTTGAGAAAGTTTGCGCCGGCGCGGATCAATACACCCACGTCGTCAACGGCCGCTTCAAGGGTGGCTGGACCACACGCCACTATGGTCGGCCCACCGAAAACATGCATGCCATTCAGATGGAATTGACACAATCATCTCATCTGCAGAGCGAAAATCTACCTTTCGAGTACGACGACGAGAAGGCCGAGCGGTTGCGCTCACACTTGGCCGAACTATTGCAAATGCTCGAATCCTGGGCGCTGTCCAAGTCGAATGGCACCTGAATTTATCATTACGTCATCCAAAACCAGACATGGGAGGTTAACATGAACCGACGTAAATTTTTGAAAACAACCGCCATAGGTGGCGCAGCTGCAACAACGCTCGCAACACCGGCCATCGCGCAAGACAAACGCGAATGGAAAATGGTCACCGCATGGCCGAAAAACCTGCCGGGCCCCGGTGTCGCAGCTCAGATGTTGGCTGACCGTATCACTGCGCTTTCCGGCGGACGCATCGAGGTCAAACTGTTTGCCGCAGGTGAACTGGTTCCAGGCCGCGGTGTTTTCGATGCAGTTTCGGAGGGCACCGCTGAACTCTATCACGCGGTTCCCGCCTATTGGGGTTCCAAGTCCAAGGGCATACTCCTGTTCGGTTCTCAGCCCTTTGGCCTGCGCGCCGACGAGCAGGTTGGCTGGTTGGCCCATGGCGGCGGCCAGGACCTTTACGACGAAATGTATGGCCGTTTCGGTCTGAAACCGTTTTTGTGCGGCAATTCAGGACCGCAGTGGCAGGGCTGGTTCCGAACGGAGATCAACTCGGTCGATGATTTGAAAGGTCTGAAATTCCGCACAACCGGTCTGGCGTCAGAAATGTGCGCCAAAATCGGCATGGCTGTTCAGGCGATGGGCGGACGCGACATGTTCCAGGCAATGCAGTCCGGTGCGCTTGATGCCGGTGAATTCATCGGCCCTTGGACGGACAGCGCACTTGGTTTCTACCAGACGGCAAAAAACTACTATTGGCCAGGTGTCGGCGAGCCATCTTCGGCTGAAGAATGTGCCGTGAATGCCAATGTTTACAATGAATTACCAGACGATCTGAAAGACGCAGTGCGCTTGGCTTGTGAGAGCCTCTATAACCCGGTCTGGACCGAATACACGACCAAACATGCGCTCTCGCTGCAAAAACTGGTTTCAGAACATGGCGTGCAGGTCAAGAAACTGCCCGATGATGTCATTGTCGCCATGGGCAATGCCGCCGGCGAAGTCATGGCCGATCTGCGCGAAGATGACGACGAGCTTGTTCGCCGCATCACCGAGAGTTTCCTCGCCTATAGAAGCTCCATCGCCGAATACATGACCTATGCCGACAATGGGCAGATGAACGCCCGCGGCTTGGACTACAAATACTAGGAACCAAATGGATCGGCCAAAGCAATTTGGTCGATCCCGTTCTGTCTTTGAACCACATGAAAAAAATTGCCGACCATCTAGACACGATCAATCGCGCCACCGGATCCACGGTGCGATGGCTGGCGTTGGCGATGGTGCTGGTTCAGTTCGTCATTGTGTTGTTGCGGTATGTGTTCGGTGTCAGTTTTATCGCTGCAAACGAAGCCGTGCTCTACATGCACTCCGCCCTGTTCATGCTCGGCGCCGGCTATACGCTGCTGGTGGACGATCATGTCCGTGTGGACATTTTCTACGCCAAGGTCAGTCCACACACCCAGGCAAAGATTGATCTTTTTGGCCACATTGTCCTGCTGCTGCCGTCAATGCTGGCACTTCTTTGGTGGACATGGCCCTCTGTCCGCAATTCCTGGGCAATTCTGGAAGGCCCAATCTCGGTCGGCGGCATTCCCGCCTCCTTCCTGCTCAAATCGCTGATCCCGGCATTTTGCATCCTGCTGATCGTCCAGTCCCTGTCCTGCATCCTTAAAAACCTGATGCAATTGCGGGAGGCCGAAAGCTGATGCCGCACCTCGATCTACTCATGCTGGCAGCACTGATCGGGTGTATTCTCCTGGGATTCCCTGTTTCATTTTCGATTGCAGGCACAGCGATTGTCTTCGCATTTCTCGGCTGGATCACCGGTTCATTCGACCTGTCATTGCTTGGCGCTCTCGGCCAGCGGGTGTTCGGCCTTCTCACCAACAATGTCCTGATTGCCATTCCGCTGTTCGTCATGATGGGCGTTGTGCTTGAAAAAAGCCGCATCGCCGAAGAACTGCTCGAAACCATGGGGCGTCTGTTCGGCTCTCTGCGCGGTGGATTGGGTGTGTCGGTGGTCCTTGTCGGCGCGCTTCTTGCCGCCTCGACCGGCATTGTCGGCGCGACGGTCATTGCCATGGGTCTGATTGCGCTGCCGACCATGCTGCGGTCCGGCTACAATCCGGCATTTGCTTCGGGCATTGTCTGTACTGCCGGTACTTTGGGCCAAATTATCCCGCCCTCAACATTGCTGATCATTCTGTCCGACGTCATGTCGAATGCCTATCAACAGGCGCAATTCGAGCAGGGGAAATTCACCGTCGAAACCATCTCCGTCGGCCAGATATTTGCGGGCGCATTGTTCCCCGGCCTGTTGCTCGTCGGCATCTACATCATCTACGTGCTCGGCAGGGCTTATCTCAGGCCGGATGATGCGCCGCCCGTTCAGCAGAGCTCAGAACAGCCATCGGTGGTGGAAATCAGCCGTGCAATATTGCCGCCGATCATCCTCATCATAGCCGTTCTCGGCGCCATACTCGGTGGCATTGCCACGCCCACGGAAGCAGCCTCCGTCGGCGCTGTTGGTGCGATACTGATGGGCGGAACCCGCCAAGGAATGCCGGCAAAAATAGCAATCGCCGCCGCTGCCGCTCTTCTTTTGCTGGCCATCGCAACCGGCCTGGCGCCAATCCGCCTGCAACGCAGTGACGTCACCATGCTCGGTTGGGTACAAGGGGCCGTATATGCCGCGCTCGCTTTCGGCGGTATCGCTGCCATCTTCGCTGCATTGCGCAAGCTGGATATCGCTGATCTTCTCAGACCCGCAATGACCTCGACCATGACCGTGACGGCCATGATTTTTGCCACGATCCTGACCGCCAGCATATTTTCGCTGGTTTTCGTTGGCCTGGGCGGTCAGGAACGAATTGAGGCCATACTAACCGCCATGCCGGGTGGTCCGCTGGGCGCGCTCATCTTTTCGATGCTGCTGATTTTTATTCTCGGCTTCTTCCTCGACTTCGTCGAAATAACCGTCATCCTTCTTCCGTTGATTGTTCCGGCACTGATCCTGATGGGCCACGACCCCTACTGGCTGGCAATCCTGATTGCCATCAATCTGCAAACCTCATTCCTCACACCACCCTTCGGATTTTCGCTGTTCTACTTGCGCGGCGCCGCTCCCAAGGAAGTAACCACCGGGCAAATATACGCTGGCGTCGCGCCATTCATCGCGCTGCAAGTCGCCGGCATTCTCATCATTTGGCTGATCCCGGCAATCGCCACCTGGCTACCCGCAACCATATTCTGAGAACTGGAAAACTCTCCAACAGGGAGGCTAAGTAAATGACCAATCCCCGCCACAACATCCGCGATGTCTACCCGCCGACGGGTTCTGAGATCACTGCCAAAAGCTGGCTCACTGAAGCACCGATGCGCATGCTGATGAACAATCTTCATCCCGATGTCGCTGAAAATCCGCATGAACTAGTCGTATATGGCGGCATTGGCCGGGCTGCACGAACATGGGGTGATTTTGACCAGATGGTCGCCGCGCTGAAGGAACTCGGCGAAGAGGAAACGATGCTGGTGCAATCCGGAAAACCAGTCGGCGTGTTCCGCACCCACAAGGACGCACCACGTGTTTTGATCGCCAATTCCAACCTGGTTCCACACTGGGCCACTTGGGACCACTTCAACGAACTCGACAAGAAAGGCCTGGCCATGTACGGCCAGATGACAGCCGGATCGTGGATCTATATCGGCACGCAGGGCATCGTTCAGGGCACATACGAAACCTTTGCCGAGGCCGGCCGCCAGCACTATGGTGGCGACCTCAAGGGCCGGTGGATTTTAACCGCTGGCCTCGGTGGGATGGGCGGCGCTCAACCCCTCGCCTCGGTAATGGCAGGCGCGTGTTGCCTGGCTGTCGAATGCGATGAAACGCGAGCCGATTTTCGCTTGCGAACCAAATACTTGGACGAGAAAACAGAATCTCTTGACGAAGCGCTGGAGATGATTTCCCGCTGGACAAAAGCCGGTGAAGCCAAGTCGGTCGGGCTGATTGCCAATGCCGCCGACATCTTTCCCGAACTGGTAAAACGTGGTGTCCGTCCCGATATCGTCACCGACCAGACTTCCGCACACGATCCGATTCACGGTTACCTGCCCCAAGGCTGGTCTGTCGCCGAATGGCGCGAGAAACAGGAAAGCGATCCCAAAGCGGTTGAGAAGGCAGCACGGGCTTCCATGAAAATCCATGTCGCCGCGATGGTCGATTTCTGGAACGCTGATGTGCCAACGCTCGACTACGGCAACAATATTCGCCAAGTGGCCAAGGAGGAAGGTCTGGAAAATGCCTTCGCCTTTCCCGGTTTTGTTCCGGCTTATATCCGCCCACTGTTCTGCCGCGGCGTTGGTCCGTTTCGCTGGTGTGCCCTGTCAGGTGATCCGGAGGACATCTACAAAACCGACGCCAAGGTCAAAGAGCTGATCCCCGAAGACGAGCACTTGCATAACTGGCTCGACATGGCGCGCGAACGCATCGCTTTTCAGGGATTGCCCGCCCGCATCTGCTGGGTCGGACTTGGCCAGCGCCACCGCCTTGGTCTAGCCTTCAACGAAATGGTGAAATCGGGCGAATTGTCGGCGCCGGTCGTCATAGGCCGCGACCATCTCGATTCCGGTTCGGTCGCCTCGCCAAACCGTGAGACTGAGGCAATGAAGGATGGCTCCGACGCCGTGTCCGACTGGCCACTGCTCAACGCATTGCTCAACACGGCCTCCGGCGCAACCTGGGTGTCGCTGCATCATGGCGGTGGTGTCGGCATGGGCTTCTCTCAGCACTCCGGCATGGTCATCTGCTGCGATGGCACCGATGATGCCGCCAGACGGATCGAGCGCGTGCTCTGGAACGATCCGGCCACAGGCGTCATGCGCCATGCCGATGCCGGCTACGATATCGCCATCGACTGCGCCAAGGAGAATGAGCTGAACCTGCCGGGGATATTGGGGTAGCGTTCACTGGTATATTTCGAGTGCATGATGACGTCGAAAACATTTACGGCACGTCACGGCGGATGGTTGCTAGAAGTGTAGGTGCAATTTGTCATGCGAGACGAGAATCCCGCAATAACATTGCCAATACAGAATTGCGCAGAACCAAGTACATTTTTGTCGATACCAACCGTTCCACTAGTTTGGTTCAGGATCTTGTTATTGAGAATGAAAAAGCGGTCTCCATTGAATAAACTGATTGCTTTATCCGAATTCGTGCCGTTGGTATCGAAAATCGCATTGTTCGCGATCTCCACGATACTGGATGCGGAAATCCGTATTCCGAACGCGTCTCCACCAGAATTGGTATCAGCGATGTGATTGCCGACAATCCTGAAATTCCGGCTGTTATGAACGCTTATTGCATATCGTGAACCAGCAGCATCTCCGCCAGTTTTGACAAACCGATTGTTTCGCACGGTGAAGTTTTTTCCCTCAAGGCGAACGCCATAAATCTTGTTGTCCTCTACGATCAAATCTTCGAGCAAATGGCCGGACGATTTGTCGGCGATGGTTTCATTAAGATAAATACCGGTGCCAAATCCGCGAATTGTTCCGTTTCGAATCACGATGTTGATGCGGTTTTCCGCGTAAATCCCTATGGCGCCTGTCGACTCTCCAGCGGCATTACCCCCTATTTTGAAGCCGTTTAAGTCAATAGTGACATTGTTTACTTGAATGTCGATGATATTACCGGACGTCTGCGTAAACCCGCCCAGATTGGATTTCAGGCAATAGACACCCTGAGCCGAAATGACCACTGGGGCCGATGTGATTTCGATACACTCTGTAGTTTCGGCCGCCAGGCGGGACGTCAAACCCACCATGACCACGGCGAGAAACAGTAATAGCTTCCACATTGAATTGCCCTCCAACCCACAATTTGCCCCAGCCAATGATCAAATCACGAATTGGGAGAATTGAGAAGCTCTTCCATTAGTGAATTCAATTTGGCACCGAATAAGCTATGTAACTGAAGACAATTACAAATGTCGGATTTTCTGTAGCAAAACGTTTGCGGCGAACCAAAGTTAGTAATGCTGAGTTTGGTGAACTGAAATTATCTCACCGGATCCGGCAATTAACACCCGTCAAAAATAGGAAATCTTTGGGTCGCAAACCAACTTGTACATTCTATTCAATTTTGACCGGTGACAAAACCGCCTGCTCGCCGGCGTCTTCCAATTCGTCTGCCTGCTTTCCGTAGGTTTTGAATTTTTCCAGCACCGTTTTCATTTCTTCAGCATCAAGAATGATCGGCTCACCGGCCTGTCTGGCGATGACGAACTGATGGCATAGCGCCTCAACCTCGATCGCCAATGCGAGCGACTTGTCGAGATCGGAAGAAAAACAGATCATGCCATGGTTGGCGAGCAAACAGGCATTCCGACCATCCAACGCCGCAATCATGTTTTTCGACAACTGCTCGGTACCGAACGTCGCATATTCGGCACAGCGGATCGTATCGCCGCCGGCAACCACAATCATGTAGTGAAATGCGGGGATATCTTCGCCCAGGCACGACAGGGCTGTCGCATAAGGTGAGTGCACGTGGACGACCGCGCCCGCTTCAGGCCGCGTGTGGTATATATCCAGATGCATGCGCCACTCAGATGATGGCAGATAGGCACCATAGTACCCACCGTCGAGCGTGACTTCGACGACATGCTCCGGCTTCATCACATCGTAGGCTATGCCGGATGCTGTCACGAGAAATCCCTCATCCGTCCGCACGCTGACATTGCCGGACGTACCTTGATTGATACCGCAATCATTCATTTGCCTTGAAATGTTGATGACTTCGGAACGTTGGCTGGAGTATTTCATGTGCAAATTTTTTTTCGAAGCAAACCACGTAGTTCGCGACATTGGCACATTCCGACCCAAAAGGCATCGTCGTTCTGGACATCGGTTCGACCAACACCAAGGCGATGTTGTTCGATCGTGATCTCAACGAACTTGCATCGAGGACCATTCCGTCGCGCCGGTTGGACGAACCTTATCTCAATGAGGACACCGGGCCACTGCTCGACTTTGCGCTGAACGCCGTATCCGAATTCGACAAGCTCCTGCCGGTTGATACCATCGTGCCGTGTGCGCACGGATCAGCACTGGCGCTTCTGGATGAAAAAGGTGAACTGGCGCTTCCGATCATGTCCTATGAGGCACTGCCGCCGGAAACCATAAGCCGCGAATATGATCGCATCTCGCCGCCATTTGCGGAAGTCTTCGCACCCACCAATCCCGGTGCGCTGACACTTGGCCGCCAACTGTTGTGGCAGGAAACGCTGTTTCCGGAAGAGTTTTCCCGGGTCCGGACAATTCTGCCGCTCGGCCAATACGTTGCCTCTTTGCTGTGCGGAGAACGTGCAACCGAGGTGACAGCTCTGGGAGCTCAGACCCATCTTTGGAATCCGGTCACCAATGATTTTTCGAATCTGGCAAAATCACGCGGCTGGGCGAACCGTTTTGCACCAATGAGGAACGCCTGGGATTCGCTGGGGCAGATCAGGAACGTCGAGCTTTCGGGTCAAGGAACCGTTCTCACCGGTATTCACGATTCCAACGCCAACCTGCTTGGCTATCTCGGAGGCGGCGAGTTTTGCCTCTTGTCGACGGGAACCTGGCTCATCGCATTCGACACCACCATCGCGATCTCCCGGCTTCAGCCCGAATTCGACCAGGTGTCGAACACCAACCTGTTGGGCGAGCCGGTCGCCTGCTGCCGGTTTATGGCGGGCCGGGAATACGAGATCGTCGCCGATGGGGATAATCCGGATAGCCAGGCGATCGGCATGATCACGGAGTTGATCGAGACAGGCACCTTCGCTTTTCCTTCTTTTACAGATTCTGGCGGTCCCGTTCCGAATAGCGGCGGCGCGGGACGCATTGACGGAAAATTGCCGGATGTCCCCGGTTACAGGGCAAGTTTGGCATCGCTTTACTGCGCGCAGATGACCGCGTTGGCCTTGTCGCGATTGGGAACGGCCGGACGCATCATTGTTGACGGACCTTTTGCTGCCAACAGCGCATATCTGTCCATCCTGGCCGGCCTGATGACATCCTGCGAAATCATGTCCTGCAACGAACCCAATGGCACCAGCCGGGGCGCAGCCATGCTGGCCTTGATGGAGAGTTCCGAACTACCGGCGATCTCACCTTCAATGGCCGAGGTTGGCGGAGTGCAAATCGAGGGAGTTTCGGATTATCATGAGCACTGGCTGGCGATGGTTCGGTAGGTTATGAAACGTTTGATGTCTTCACTTCGCGTACACGGATTGAACCAAGTCCAGGAGACGACCATTGGCACTAACTGAATCAACCATGCTGCCGCTCGGCACAGCCGCACCGGATCTCGCTTTGCCCGACACGGGTGGAAACCTTCACCGGTTGGAGGACTTTGCCGATGAAAAGGCCCTGGTTGTCGCCTTCATTTGCAATCACTGTCCCTATGTAAAACATCTGAAACAGGCCTTTTCGGACTTCGCCTCCGATGTGATGGCCAAGGGTGCTGCGGTCGTTGCCATCTCAAGCAACGATGCCGAAGCCTATCCCGCTGATGCGCCGGACAAGATGGCGGAGGACGTAGTCGAATTCGGCTATTCATTTCCTTATCTCTATGATGAAAGCCAGCAAGTGGCCCGCGCTTATGATGCGGTCTGCACACCCGATTTCTATGTTTTCGATGGCGATCTCAAACTTGTCTATCGAGGCCAATTTGACGGCAGCCGCCCTCGCAGTGGAGAACCAGCAACCGGCGCTGATCTCAAGGCCGCGGTCGAAGCGGTGCTGTCAGGTTCAAACCCGGACCCGGATCAAAAACCCTCCGTTGGATGTTCGATCAAGTGGAAGATTGATTGAGTCAGGCGGATTGCAGCGGGCAGTAGCAACTCCACCTCGAGGGTGTATGAAACTGCCTCGCATTTGCCAGTTGGCGCTTTTCGCAAACAACAGAATTCCGATCTGCTTGCGTGCACCCTGATTTTTCTGTCAACCAGGGATTGTTTTCCTTGACCTCAGCTGCCGTGCCGCTACTTAGAGCGGGTTCATGGACATCGGATCGTTACTTGGTGGGGGGAAGAACGAACACGACGCAGCCGCGTCGGGCGGAATTGTGTTGATTCTTGGAAGCGCGCCTGATGCCGTTCGAGCCGCGCAGTGGACAAAACTGCCCGGATTGAAGATTGCTGCAATAAACAATGCGTGGCAGATCCGGGACGATTGGGATTATCTTGTGGTTCCCGAAGACTTCCCCGCCTCCCGACACCCGGCTTCGTGCCAGCCCGGACAAAAAATGATCGAAGCTTGTGATTTTGTTCCGGCAAATAATCGGTATGGGGGCGTTGTCTATGCTGGCGCCACCATGGCTTTCACAGCAGGTTATTGGGCCTTGGCAACGCTGCGTCCCAGGGTTCTGGCATATCTTGGCTGTGACATGATCTATAATGGCCCAAACACGCATTTCTACGGCCGGGGAACGCCCGATCCGCTTCGTGACGACGTGACGCTTGGATCCCTTGAGGCGAAGTCGGCAAGGATCATGGCCATGGCAGCGAAAAGCGGTTGTGCTTGCGTCAACTTGTCGGAAAACACTGAAAGCCGGTTGCTGTTCCCGAGAGCAAAATATGACAAACTGACACCCGGTTTGCCGGCTCCAATCGTCAATGATCGCTTTTTTGAAAAGGCCAAAATGGCCGAGCAGGAGCTTGGCTATATGGTTGAGGATGGAAAGTATTGGGAAAGCGGCCATTCATTTGACGTAAATGCCTTGGCCAAAATTGATCGCTTGTGGCTCCAGGCAATTCGACCTGTAGACTTCGATGGAACCATCGATAGAAACTTAACCGCGACGATTACGGATCCTCCCGGTCTAGCCGGCCGGTCCCGACGAAACGAATCCGCTTCACGTTTTTGATGTCCCGCGAGACATCGATCCTGCAGGATTTGAAGCTGGAAAGAGGAACCTCGATGGCCTTTGGATTGGCCACCAAATTCGCTTGGTATGTCTGGCTTGCCTGAATGTGTTGTGTACGTCCGATTGCCTCGATCGCTTCCGCGGTCGTCAGTCCGAACGCTGTTTTAAGGTGCGGAACCAATGGACAAGGCCGAAGTTGGCACGGCGTAGCAACAAGCCACAGCGCAGCTTCTTTTATTGCCGCTTTGGCTTCATGGCTCCGTCCACTCGAACCCCAGACGGGAAGATCAACGCATTCAGAGTTTCCAGCAGAACGTCCAGTGAACAGAGTCCCCGGATTTTCCCCGGATTTTTCGGGGAGTTCTTTCTTCGTTCTGCCTATACTTGCCGGGGAACGGGGAGCGGGCGTTCCTGTAATCCCTTTATTTTCAAAGGGTTTACTGGTGCTGCCGGAGAGATTTGAACTCTCGACCTCTCCCTTACCAAGGGAGTGCTCTACCCCTGAGCTACGGCAGCAACAGCCCGGCTTTCTAAGCATTTCCGCGCATTTGGCAAGCGGTACTCATGCAGATATATGCGGCTTTTTGTAGAACATTGTATATACATGCTGGTGGAAGTGGGGAAAATCGGCGGAATGCGTTCTGCACCTATTCTCCATCAACAAAATAGGCTGAAACGCATTATTGGCCGCGCCTGCCCGCCTGCCTATTTGTTGACCTGCCTTGTCTATTGGCTCGAAGGCCGGCAAAGAAGCGGGATAGGGCTTTAGGGTCAGGACTCATTAATCTCATACAATTCTGTTTGGAAGGAAGGGTATGTATGGAAGCGAACCATGGCATTTTCGCCCGGCCGCAGGCCGCAGAGCGAACAATGCTTTCATGTTGCCAAGCAGAACCGGGCGTTGTTGCGGTGCAAAGAAACCGCAAAACGCCTTGGCGCAAGGGAAGGTCCGCGACCTTTTCGAGCATTGTGAGCGATCAGGCAGGCCCTTCCTTCCAAACCCGAAGGGCGCGGTGGATTTGGCCGGTGAATGCGTCAGAAAGGCTTGAAAATATTGATATTTACATCGCCTCTCTTCCTGTTCAACAGCCAAATCCTCTCGCGCAGAATGGATGAGATTAATGGGTCCTGACCCTACCTATTTCGACGGATTTTCTTGTTTCTCATTTTTCCGATTGATCGCCGTAATTCCCAAAACGATAAAAAACACCAGCAGCACATCGACAACACCGGCAACGCCGGCAAGTAAGGACCATTCCGGCGGCGATGTGCGGAGGCCTAAAAATATCGCCGTGCGCAGAATAAATGTGACGCCGCAAATGACAGCCAGCCTGATCCATTTGTTCGGCCGGAATACAGAATCACCCGCTACTGCCATGCAAATCAAAGCGACTGGATCAACCAGTGCGCTGGCCACCGACCCAAAGAAAACCAAGATCCAAAACAAGATTTCTTCGTTCAATGTGTACCACCAAAGTGAGATTCACCGTAGAGCACTATTGATTTCACAACGATCCAGACGGTGTGACCGACGCCTGGGAAGCTTACCAGGGCAACCCAAAGCCAGAACCAGAAAGGCATGTCGCTTGCGGCAGGCGCGAAACCCAACAACACAATCACAGCGATCCACGGGTGAAGATCTGGTTTTGGTTTCAGTTTTTCAATCATTGTAGAATCTCCCCGTTCGTGCCCGGGGAGAATTCAACCTATACCAGCTTGTCGAGAATGCAATGTTAATATCGCGCCATGGTGGTGCGCCGAAATCCATAATACGGCCGCGCCGGTGGGTTACTTCTTTTCGTCCGCTCATCTGCGGATCCCGGTCAGGAACTGGTCGTGGAGATTTTCCACTTGTCTACTGAGCGCCCGGACATCGTCCTGTGTTGCAAGCCGAACCACCATCGATTTCCGGCCCCGGATTGCGATCGCAGATTTCCCGTGCAATTGCACTTTTTCGGCAATAGTTTGCCGGCAGAGCGAGGAACCGGCGATGGCGAAGACAACCAATAAACCCGGCGAAACCGAGAGCGATCGCAAACAGAGGCTTTCGGCAGAATTGCGAGCAAATCTGTTAAAGCGTAAGGCGCAATCCCGTCAGCGCAGCAAGGAGGAGCAGAACCGGACAAGCAAGGACAATTCCGGTTGAATGCATCTACAAGCGCTCGCCACATTAACCGCGCCAGCTTAGGTCATGAACTCATAAACAGGGTCAAAATGGCGCCGAAACCGCAACGCAGGCCTAGGAGAAGGCCGAAAAGCGGGGCTTGCCCCGCCTCTCGGCGGCGCTTCGCTTGCCTGCCGGCCAATGGGTTGAGGGCTTCGACGACGGATTGGGAAGCGGGTTCGAGCGTCCAACGGATATGGCAAATTTTCCCGGCTATCGCGTCGCAAGCTTTTGAAAACCGGATGGTTTCCCGCAAGCTCGCTCCTAATATCCAACCAAATTTGCTCATACCATTGTTGATCCTGTTTATGAGTTCATGACCTAGTCTCTTGAACCACTCGTTATGATCTCATAGACGGAGTTCCAGGCATTCGTGATGGCCGATCACCCGCCCGTCACCCGCCACATTCTTCAGGGACAGGTTCGAACATGGACAGGATCAGCATAATCGGGGGCAACCGGCTCGAGGGCACCATCCCTATTTCGGGGGCAAAGAATGCCGCCCTGCCGCTGATGATCGCCTCGCTCCTGACTGATGACACGCTGACCCTGCAAAACGTCCCACATTTGGCCGATGTCGAACAGCTGATCCGTATTCTGGGCAACCACGGCGTTGACTATTCGGTCAACGGCCGCCGGGCGCGTCAGGGTGACAATTACTCCCGAACCATCAATTTCTCAGCCCGCAACATTGTCGACACCACCGCACCCTATGAACTCGTATCAAAAATGCGCGCATCGTTCTGGGTCATCGGCCCACTTTTGGCGCGAACCGGAGAAGCCAAGGTCTCGCTGCCGGGTGGCTGCGCAATCGGAACGCGCCCGGTAGACCTGTTCATCGATGGTTTGACAGCGCTTGGCGCGTCCATCGACATCGACAACGGTTACGTTCAGGCCAAGGCGCCAGCTGGCGGCCTCGTCGGCAACCGTTACCGCTTTCCAAAGGTTTCGGTCGGCGCAACTCATGTCCTGTTGATGGCAGCGTCTTTGGCGCGCGGGGAAACCGTCATCGAAAATGCGGCTTGTGAACCGGAAGTCACCAATTTGGCCGAGTGCCTCAACGCCATGGGCGCTCAAATTGAAGGGGCTGGAACGCCAACGATATCCATATCCGGCGTTGAGGCGCTTGGCGGAGCGCGTCACGCCGTGGTTGCCGATCGCATCGAAACCGGCACCTATGCAATGGCCGTTGCCATGACCGGTGGCGATGTTCTTTTATCAGGTACGCGACCGGAATTACTGCAGACGGCACTGGATGCAATCTCAGCTTCCGGCGCTGAAGTCTCAGCCGACGAAAACGGCATCCGGATCAGACGAGACGACGGGCCCATCCGCCCCGTCGATATCTCTACCGCGCCATTTCCGGGCTTTCCGACCGACCTTCAGGCCCAGTTCATGGGATTGATGACCAAGGCTGCAGGCAAGTCTCACATTACCGAGACCATCTTTGAGAACCGCTTCATGCATGTCCAGGAGCTTGCGCGGCTTGGCGCCCACATTACCCTGGATGGCCAGACCGCGATCGTTGAAGGTGTCGAACAGCTGCGCGGCGCACAGGTCATGGCGACCGATCTGCGTGCATCGGTATCGCTGGTTATTGCGGGACTGGCCGCCGAGGGTGAAACAATAGTCAACCGTGTCTACCACCTGGATCGCGGATTTGAGCGCCTTGAGGAGAAATTGTCAGGTTGTGGCGCACAGATCGAGCGCGTTTCCGACTAGGGTCCGGACCCTATAACTCCTCCGGCTGCCGCATATTTACGCAGTTGCAGGATTGATATCGGCCAACGTGTTGCACTGCGGTATAAGACGGCATAACACAGATCACGCAACAAACTCGCGATATTGGTCAAACTGCCATGAGCCTCCTTCGCATCGCAGCACTGGATGAGGAAGACTTGAAAATCGTGTCCGCGCATGCGCAGGACGCGATTTTGAAGGTTGGTGATATCGATTTCCAGCCCAATAGAGGCCGGCTCCTTCTTCCTCTCAACCGCTTTGCCTGGGAGATAAAAAAGAAACTTTTTCGCCAGCAAAACGAGCGCCGCAACTGTGTTCTGCAATTTGACCGCGTCAAGGGTCTCAAGTCGATGGGCATCAATCGGGCAGAAACCGACGCGATACTTTCGATGCTGGCTATCCAGTTTCATGAAACCGAAGCGCCGTCGGGCGTAATTGAAATCACCTTTTCGGGCAATTCGGCAATCCGGCTCGATGTGGAGTGTATCGAAGCGCGGCTGACGGATCTGGGCGCAGCCTGGCAGGCTTCCTCCCGGCCTACGCATAGAACGTGAGGAATTGTCAGCGTGCCCGTTCGCCTCAACAGCAATGACAGGGATTTCCCGGCCCGGTTTGCCGCCTTTTTGGCTGCAAAGCGCGAGGCCACCGTCGATGTAGATGCGGATGCTGCCAGGATCATTTCGGACGTGCGTCAGCGCGGCGACAAAGCGCTTGCCGAGCTGACAAGGAAGTTTGACCGGCTGGATTTCACCGATATCCCGATGGCGGTCTCGTCCTCCGAAATTGATCTCGCCGTTCAAAATGTAGAACAATCCACACTGGACGCACTGACTGTCGCACGTGACCGCATCCAGGCACACCACCAGCGACAGCGGCCCGAAAACAAGCGCTACACTGACGAACTCGGAGTTGAGCTCGGTTGGCAATGGTCTGCAGTTGAGTCTGCCGGGCTCTATGTTCCAGGCGGCACCGCCAGCTACCCCAGTTCGGTGCTCATGAATGCCGTGCCTGCACGGGTTGCCGGTGTCGACCGCATTGTGATGGTGGTGCCCTCTCCCGACGGTAACCTCAATCCCCTCGTTTTGGCGGCGGCACGACTTTGTGGCATCACCGAAATCTACCGGATCGGCGGCGCGCAAGCCATCGCTGCACTGGCATACGGGACGGAGACCATCGCGCCGGTTGTCAAAATCACCGGCCCGGGGAATGCCTGGGTCGCTGCGGCCAAACGCCAGGTTTTTGGCATCGTCGGTATCGATATGATTGCCGGTCCGTCGGAGGTTCTGGTCATCGCCGACAAAAGCAACGATCCGGCCTGGATCGCCGCCGACCTGTTGGCGCAGGCCGAGCACGACGCCGTGGCCCAATCTATCCTGATTACCGATGATCCCGAGTTTGGCAATTCTGTCGCAAATGCCGTTGAACAGCAGTTGGCAGCACTTCCACGCGGTGAAACGGCAGCGGCGAGCTGGCGTGACTTCGGTGCGATCATAGAGGTCGGCACCCTTGATGAGGCGATTCCGCTCGCCAATGAAATAGCACCGGAACATCTGGAACTGGCGCTGGAGAAGGCCGACGATTTTGTTGGCAAAATCCGCAATGCCGGCGCCATCTTCGTTGGCCGGCACACACCGGAAGTCATCGGCGACTACGTTGGCGGCTCAAATCATGTTCTGCCTACTTCCGGCACCGCCCGTTTTTCCTCAGGCCTATCTGTCCTCGACTTCATGAAAAGGACATCGATCCTCAAACTGGATCCGGGTCAATTGGCGGAATTGGGGCCCGCAGCGATCGCACTTGCCGAAGCGGAAGGCCTTCAGGCACACGCGCGATCCGTATCGATCCGAATGAACAGGCGCGGGTGAAGTTGCGATGAGTGGCAATGGCACAAATCGCCTGATCGACGTCGTCCTCGACGAAACCATCGGCCGTTCAACGCCGGATGTCGAGCATGAACGCGCCGTCGCCATATTCGATCTGATTGAAGAGAATAGTTTCGCACCATTGGGCGATGAGATCGGTGGGCCCTACAAACTCAAGCTCTCGCTGGTCGAGTCGCGTCTCGTCTTTGCCATTTCCCGCGAAGATGGATCCGACGTCGTCACCCACATACTGTCGCTGACCCCATTCCGTCGCATCGTCAAGGACTACTTCATGATTTGCGAAAGCTATTACGAGGCCATTCGGACATCGACCCCTAGCCAGATTGAGGCTATCGACATGGGCCGCCGGGGCTTGCACAATGAGGGATCACAAACCCTGCTTGACCGGCTGTCAGGCAAGATTGATGTCGATTTCGATACTGCACGCAGGCTGTTCACGCTCGTGTGCGTTTTGCACTGGCGCGGGTGAATTCTGCCGTGGTGGCGAATCTGCCTGAAGCCGGCAAAGCTGGTATTGAGCGATCGCTCCCCGATTCAATCCTGTTCCTGTGCGGCATGAACGCGATTCGTTCTCCGATGGCCGAACGCCTGGCGCGAAATATTCTGCCCAATCATGTCTTCATCGCTTCGGCGGGCGTACGGCCGGGCTCCCGGGATCCGTTCGTCGACGAGGTGCTTTCCGAAATCGATTTGTCGCTCGGCGATCGGCAACCTCAAGAATTGGGTTCAATGGCCGACAGTTACTTCGATTTAATTGTGTCTTTGGCGCCGGACGCGCATCACACCGCTTTGGAGATGACCAGAGCTGATGCAATTGAAGTGGAGTATTGGCCGACTGCCGATCCGACCATTGCGACGGGTACCAGGAACCAGATTCTCGATGCATACCGCGAGGTGCGAAATCGGCTGGAGCAAAGAATCCGGCAGCGCTTTACGCTGAAATAGTCAAAGTCGCGCAGCAGGCTTATGTGTTCAACCAGCAAACATTGATGTTCACAAAGGCAGCTAATTCCTATAGGTTCCGCGCGAAATCCGGCTGCGCCGGATATTTTTTGTCAAACCGAAGGTCAAGGATGCCCAAAGAAGAAGTTCTCGAATTCCCCGGAGTTGTAACCGAATTGCTGCCCAACGCCATGTTCCGGGTCAAGCTCGAAAACGAACACGAAATCATCGCTCACACTGCTGGTCGAATGCGGAAAAACCGCATCCGCGTGCTGACCGGTGACAAGGTTCTGGTAGAAATGACACCTTACGATTTGACCAAGGGCAGGATCACCTACAGGTTCAAGTAAGTTCCGACCCCGGACCATTCATGCAGGCGTGAGAGAAGTGATCCAATGAGTATCATTCAAAAGCTTGTACTTGCGTCCGGATCGCCGCGCCGGGTCGAAATGCTGCAGCAGGCCGGCATTGAACCCGATACTTTGATGCCGGCGGACATTGATGAAACGCCGCTGAAATCCGAGCATCCCCGATCACTCGCAAAACGTCTGGCAAAAGAGAAGGCCGAGCGCGCAATTGAATTGCTGCGGGCAAGAGGCGAAAGTGGCGAGGCATTTGTCCTCGCCGCCGACACCGTAGTGGCGGTCGGCCGGCGCATTCTGCCAAAGGCGGAGATGACCGATGAAGCTGCCAATAGTTTACGTCTACTTTCAGGCCGTTCGCATCGGGTTTATTCGGGAATAGCATTGGTAACGCCGGCAGGGAAAATGCGTCAGAGGCTGGTTGAAACGCGTGTTCGCTTCAAACGTTTGTCGAGGGAGGAGCTGGAATCGTATCTGGCATCAGGCGAATGGCGCGGAAAAGCCGGCGCTTATGCCATACAGGGTCTGGCCGGTACGTTTGTGGTCAAGCTGGTAGGGTCCTATTCCAACGTCGTTGGCCTGCCGCTTTATGAAACTGTTTCCCTGCTGACAGGCGAAGGCTTTCGCGTCCACTTTAACTGGGCATCCGGTCAATCCGGTGCCTGATGTGTCTCAAGGCAAATGAGTACGACAGCCGAAAAAAAGATCGAGCGGCTTCGCCCCCGCGTTCCTTGCCCGGAGTGCGGTAACGATTCTGCCCGAATGCACTTTCCCTTCTGCTCGCCGCGTTGCAAGGATATCGATCTCAACCGCTGGCTTTCGGGAAGTTACGTTATTGCGGGCAGACCGGATGACGACGAAGACGGAAGCGAACAACCGTAAACACCGGCGATACGTCGGTCAGGTTGGCTCGGCCTTAATTTCAATTTTTCTGAAATCTATTCAAATTATTTTAGTTTGACTGAAATTACGTGCGATGAGAGGGACAAATGAGAGCCTGTGTAACTCATTAGCGGAAAATTTCATGACAACGAGTTTTCAAAACCTGATTGCCGGCCGATGGGTGGACGGTGAAAGCGAAATCGAAAACCGCAATCCCTCTGACCTGTCGGATCTTGTCGGTCTCTTTGCGCAGGCGAGCACCGCCCAGCTCGAAGAAACCTTGCATAAGGCGCGGGTGGCGCAGGAAGAATGGGCCAATACAGGCCTTGAACGGCGGTACAATGTCCTCATGGCAATTGGCCAGGAGTTGATGGAGCGGTCTTCCGATCTGGGTGAATTGCTCAGCCGCGAAGAAGGCAAGCCGCTTGCGGAAGGTAAGGGCGAGGTCTTTCGCGCCGGGCAGTTTTTCACTTACTACGCAGCAGAAGTGCTGCGCCAAATCGGCGATACCGCGGACAGTGTGCGTGACGGGATCGAAATTGATGTCAGACGCGAACCTGTCGGCACTGTTGCGATCATCTCTCCGTGGAACTTCCCGACTGCAACCGCAAGCTGGAAGATTGCCCCGGCCCTTGCTTTCGGCAATTCTGTTGTGTGGAAGCCTGCCAATGTGACGCCAGCCTCCGCGGTAGCGCTGGCAGAAGTCATATCCAAGCAGGACATCCCGCCCGGCCTGTTCAGTCTGGCAATGGGATCCGGCCGCTCGATCGGCCAGAAAATTGTCGAAAGTCCGCTCGTCGACGCGATCTCGTTTACCGGTTCCGTACCTGTCGGCAAGGGAATTGCCACCGCCGCCATCCAGAACTTGACCAAGGTTCAAATGGAGATGGGCTCGAAGAACGCGCTCGCCATCATGGACGATGGCGACCTTGATGTTGCAGTTTCCTGCGCGCTTGGTGGAGCTTTCGGAGGCTCCGGACAGAAATGCACCGCCTCTTCCCGCCTTGTCGTTCACGAGAAGATTCACGACGCCTTTGTCGAAAAGCTTGTCGCCGGCGCAAGGGCCATGAAAGTCGGCCACGCACTTGCGGAAGGAACGCAAATCGGTCCTGTTGTTTCCGAGGAACAGTTGAATGCGAACCTCGCCTATATCGACCTTGGAAAACAGGAGGGCGCAGAATTGCTGTGTGGTGGCACACGCGTCGAGCAGCCAACGGCGGGTTACTACATGGCACCAGCAGTGTTCGCCGGAACCAAAAATGACATGCGCATCAATCGTGAAGAGATGTTCGCGCCAATTGCCTCGGTCATAAAGGTAGGCTCTTACGACGAAGCGCTATCGACCGTGAACGACACCAATTTCGGCCTGACGTCGGGAATTGTAACCGGGTCGCTGGCCCGCGCTACCCATTTCCGTCGCAACGCCAGGACCGGCTGTGTCATGGTCAATCTGCCGACAGCCGGCACCGATTACCACGTGCCGTTTGGCGGACGTGGTGACAGTTCTTATGGTCCCCGTGAACAGGGCTCGTATGCCCGCGAATTCTATACTACCGTAAAGACGGCCTACATCTCGGCGGGGGCACCACATTGACTGCGCATCTCATCGACAATCTCCAATACGCAAATTGGTCGGAGAAGATATTCCGTCAGATGCGCAAAGGCGGTGTCGATGCAGTCCATGTGACCATTGCCTATCATGAAAATTTCCGCGAGACAGTGCTCAACGTAGAACAGTGGAACCGATGGTTTGAACGGTTTCCAGAACTGATCGTTCATGCGTGCTCCGGCGATGATGTTCGCCAGGCCAAACGTGATAGCCGCACTGCGATAGTGTTCGGTTTTCAGAACCCCTCGCCTATTGAAGATGATATCGGCCTGGTGGAAATCTGGCACACGCTCGGCGCACGCTTCATGCAGCTCAGCTACAACAACCAGTCCCTGCTCGCTACCGGTTGTTATGAGGCGGATGATCCGGGCATCACGCGTATGGGCAAACAGGTCATCCGTGAAATGAACCGGGTCGGCATGGTTATCGATATGAGCCACTCCGCCGAACGTTCAACGCTTGACGCCATCGAACTGTCTGAGCGACCGATTGCCATCACTCATGCCAATCCGGCATTCTGGCACCCGGCGCTTAGAAACAAGTCCGATACGGTGCTGAAAGAGCTCGCCGCATCCGGCGGCATGCTCGGATTCTCCATGTACCCGCACCACCTGAAGGATAAGTCCAACTGCTCGGTGGATTCGTTTTGCGAGATGATCGCGCGCACTGCCGACCTGATGGGACTGGACAATATCGGCATCGGTTCAGATCTGTGTCAGGACCAGCCCGACAAGGTTGTCGAGTGGATGCGCGTTGGCCGCTGGACCAAGGAAATCGACTATGGTGAAGGTTCGGCCTCCGACGCCGGATTTCCAGCGCAGCCTGAATGGTTCAAGGATAATCGCGACTTCAGCAACATAAGCGAAGCGCTTAAAAACAAAGGGTTCTCAGACGCCGAGGTTGCTGGGATCATGGGGGAAAACTGGCTGCGGTTTTATGACCGAAGTTTTGCACCGACGACAGGATGATCCCCCGATGAACAACCACGCTTCAACACTGAACCGCACCGCTGTGCCTCTCAGGCCAGCGGAAACTGTGATGCGGCTGCAGCGCATGGGGTCCTTCCATCACAGCCGGCTGAGTTTCATGCGCGTGCTTCTGCGCAATCTGAAAACCTACAAATGGGTATTCGACCGCCCGATCTGGCGCATCGATGACAATGGAGTCGGCGTCGCCACCTATTCTGCTACGCGCACAACGGGTGAACCGCGAACCTATACGCTCGTTGCATTTGCACATGACCTGCCACCCGAAAAGCGGTCCGACCGTGTCATTGCCGAAGCCTGGGACGCCACTTTCACACTGTTCGACGGTGTGCCGACACAAGACGATATCGAGCGTCTTTCAAGGAATGTTCCGCTTCAGGAGGCCGGCCGGGTTTCGCAATCGGAATTTTCTCTGGCCCGGGCGAACCGTTCTGTACGCCTGTTCGAGCACGTCGTCGACCGGTTGGCCAAGGGAGAGCAGCCGGACCGCGATGAAGTCGAGCGTGTCGGATATCTGATGCGGACAACAGCAGTTTACGGCTCCGGCAAATTTGGTGCTGCCGACCGCGACAACTGGGCCGACCGGCCCGAATTCGGCGGTTCGTTTCGTCCCGAACTTCTGCTCGTGTGGCTGGTACGCACGTTCACGCTCGACATTGTCGAGCACCTTGCCCATGCGCGATCTCCCGATACCGCCACCACGATTGATCCCGAACTTCGCCGTCGTTTCGGCGTCGGTAACTCGACGGGGCTGGGTATGGCTCCCTACCTGATCAATCATCCCGCCCTGATCCACGCCTGGGTCAATGCCCGCGAAACCGCCCTTGCTCGAGTTCGTTCGCTGGAAGGCACCAATCCGGAGGCGGTCGCACTCCTTCAAAACCTTGTCGACCGCGCCATAATCAACGCCGATGGCTGGCTTACAGAAAGCGAACATCTGGCTGGTGACGTGGTGAAGCTCCGATCCGATTTGCGCCAGCTGGCAAGCCACTTGCGCAACAATCCGCCGGGCGGCTTTCACCCTTGGGATATGCTCTACCGGTGGGCTGAAGAACACCTTTCGCTTGAAGGACAAGAGCAGCTCGTTTCACTGCTGATTGATGCCCACGGTCCTTTGGTCGATGAACTGGCCGAGACGACGTCGGTCGTTGAGGCGGCATTTTTCAGGATCGACGGAAAAATGAGCGTCGCAGAGCTCAAGCAGTCTATCCAACAAATTTACGGCTGGGCGCTGTCGATACCGTTTGACGATGAGCAGGCCTGCGCCCGCCTGTGGTACGTGTCCGAAGAAAAACTCGAGCCGCGTCTTGGTGAGCGCTTCGAGGAAGATCTTGAGCCATGGGAGCAACCGCTCGCACCCGGGCGCGACGCGGCCGCTATATACCGCGTATTGGAAAGTTGGGACGACAAAAAGCCGGTCGCGGAGTTTTTGCTCAAGCATCCTGAGCACCGGCATATCGTCCGTCGCATTCAGATTGCGGCAAAACTGCCTTACGCCGAGATTCGCGACAACACGATCTCCGCCGAGATGCTTCCGATCGATCTGTTGCGATGCAAGCTCTCCTTTTTCGGCGCCACCAAATTCGATCCACGCTCTGACCGTTGGGTGCGCATCAACATGTATCAGGGCGCGCCCTTCCCGCATGAACTGTCCGAAACCGATCCAGATGATCTTTTTTACCCGCCATTGGAGGTGTCATGAGCTGGTCGCTTGCTGAAACGAGGACATTGGCGACAAAAGCCGCCCGCGGCGCCGGATTTTCCTGGGGCCTGGCTGAGGAGGCAGGATTTGCCGTCCGCTGGCTGCAATCACACGGTGCGCCTGGCGTTGAAGCCCTTGCCGAATTGCTTGAATGGACAGAGAAATCCGGAAATCGCTGCTCGCCTGTTTGGGACGATGGAAAAGAAGGCGAACCTGCCGCTCCGTTTAATCCGTTGGAACTGGGCACGGCTTTGATGGATGCCAACCGCTGCGGTTATGGCGATCTTGGGCATGTTTGCCAGCCGTTGCTGCTGGTTCCCTTCATTGCAGCAAGCGCCCCAAAAAACGGATGCCGGCTGGTCTGGCATGACAGTTCGATTTTGCTCGGGCCGGACAGCTTTAATTCCAATGCCGGTCGTGAAGCATTGCTGCCAGACATTGCGTCCTGTGCCCTGAGTGCCTTGGACGGGGATTTGCCTGCGCCTGTACGGCAATTGCGGGTTCCCGAAGATGAAAAGCCTGCCATCGAGCGCCTTGGACGTTTCGCTGCGCGCACCCTTGCACCTGCCACTGAAACATCACGCATGGCTGGCGCCGGCGCAGGTCTTACAGACAATGATTGAGAACAACAGCCGGGATCCCGAAATATGAACGACATGGTCACAATGACGCTAAATGAGATCGAGGATCTTTCCTTCCGGGCGCTGGTCGCTGCCGGTACATCTGAAGAAAATGCCCGGCCACTGGCGGTCGCCACCGCACAAACCGAGGCAGATGGGGTTGCCAGCCACGGACTGGCCTACATCCCGATCTATTGCGAGCATGTTCAGTGTGGCAAAGTTGACGGAACCGCCGCACCGGTCGTCACCAGGCCGGCTCCATCGGTCATTGCCGCTGATGCAGCTACCGGATTCGCTCATTCGGCAATCGATCAGGGCTTCCAGCAACTGGTTCCCCTCGCATTTGAAAAAGGCATAGCCGCCCTTGCCGTCAACAATTCCTATAATTGCGGTGTACTCGGCTATCATACGGCGCGTCTTGCGCGAGAAGGATTGGTCGGTATCGGCTTCACCAACGCGCCGGCTTCCATCGCACCGGTTGGCGGGCAAAACCCCGTCGTTGGCACGAACCCATTTTCGTTGGCGGTTCCGGACGGCACTGGCGACATCGCCATTCTGATCGATCAATCAGCAAGCGTTATCGCCAAGAGTGAAATCATGAAACACGCCCGCGAGGGCATGCCGATTCCGGAAGGTTGGGCGCTTGACCCGGACGGTATGCCGACGACCGATCCGGAAATTGCACTGAAGGGTTCAATGGCGCCCTCAGGTGGTTACAAGGGCGTCGGCGTAGCACTTCTGGTCGAAACAATGGCCGCCGCGATGACGGGCGCAACGCTCGGCATCCACGCCAGTCCGTTTTCAGGCACAAAAGGCGGACCGCCCAAAACCGGACAGTTCTTTATCGCCATCAGCCCCGATGCAACATCCCATGGCTTGTTCAATGATCGGATCGCGGCGCTGGTCGACGACTATCGGGATCAACCCGGCGCACGAGTGCCCGGAGACGGCCGCGCTGCCGCCCGGCGCAGGGCAGCCAAGTCTGGCGTCAAGGTCAATCCAGCGACAATCGAGAAAATCAAAGTGTTCTTGTCGTGACCGATCAGGCTAGAGCCTTTCACGCTCAGCTGGAAGCAGTTTGAATGGATGGATTTTTCGCATCTGACAAGGAGAATACCGCAGAGCATAGCGTTGACTATGGTCGAGGATTTCGACGCTGTCAGGGTGGAAAAGACACCACAGGGGTGGGTAAGATGATGAAAAGATTATCTTTGCTGCAATCGTTTGAAATTGGTTCTTTGGCCTTCGGACGTTGTCGCGAAAAGCTAACAGTGCTCGCACTGCGTCGCTTTCCGCTCCTGGCCGAAGACCAAATTACCTGCGTTCAAACGATTCCATCTGGGCGAGAAAGGCTCTACCCTGTTCCGCGCTTGACGCTGACCAATCGCGGTTGAGCGGGATCGTCATCCGCCTCGGTGGCGCCGGAATTGTCCGTTGCGGCCACGGACTCGGGTGGCGCTCCGTCATCGAACTCCAAAGCCTCGATGTCCGCACCGCGTTTTGTCAGCTTGCGGGTTGAGATCTGTATTTGCTCGATGTCCCGGCCGGCTTGCCCAAAATGGGTCGCCAGCTTGCCCACCCGCTCGTCGAGCAGCGCCAGGTCTCTCATCAATTTCAACACTTCCGCCTGGATCAGATGTGCCTGCTCGCGCATGCGGGCATCTTTCAGCAGCGCCTGCACAACCTGGATCGACAGCATCAATAGCGACGGAGAGACGATCACCACGCGGGCACGATGGGCTTTCTGCACAAGGCCTTCGAAGCTTTCATGAATATCGGCAAAAATCGATTCCGACGGCACGAACATGAACGCCGTATCCTGTGTTTCACCGGGCAGAAGATATTTCTCTGAAATGTCCTTGATATGCACTTCGATATCACGGCGGAAACTCTGGGAAGCCTGCTTGGCGTCCGCACCGTTCTCCGCGGCACGGATCGCGTTCCAGCTTTCAAGCGGGAATTTTGCGTCTACCACCAGCGGCGGCGCATCATTCGGCATGTGGATCAGGCAATCCGGTATATTTCCATTCTCAAGCTTTGCCTGGAATTCATAGGCGCCCATCGGCAGGCCGTCGGCGATGATCGCCTCCATCCGGTTCTGGCCAAACGCGCCGCGGGTCTGTTTGTTCGACAGGATCGATTGCAATTCGACCACTTGATTGGCAAGCGACTGGATGTTGTTTTGCGCTGTATCGATCACAGCCAGTCTCTCTTGCAGCTTGGCCAGATTCTCGTGGGTCGACTTCGTCTGCTCGCTCATCGACTGGCCGAGCCGCTGCGTCATACCATCGAGTCGTTCGCCAATTGCCTTGTTCAGGTCAGACTGCTGCGAGCCGAATACTTCGGTCATTGCGCCCATGCGGCCCTGCATCTCCGCTTGCGCTTTCAAAATCTCGGCCATCGTCGTGTCAGCCGTGCGTGCCCGCTCCGCTGCTTCCGCAGCCGCTTGCGAGCGCGCTCTCGACGCCCGGAACAGGGCAATCACAACCAGCAAGACGAGCAAGACCAATAATGCGCCAGCCGCAACGACAGCCTGTCCGAGGGATATCGTCGTCGCGCCCAGTTGCGCTATGGGTTGATCAAACTGCATTCGGCACTCCTCAGGGCCCAACCTAACCTATTTCGAGCGAAACGCCAGATCAAAAGGGGAACAAATTTGCCGTAAGCATACATTTTCAAGTGCTATTCAAACGGCAATTGACGGAACCGCCACGATCTCTTAGAGCGGTTCGCATCCAAATGGGAGCAGTTTGATGGAATTGATTTTTCGTCTCAGCTAGGAGAAGACCGCTGCACGACATGGATGTCGTGGGAGGGCTTCGACGCAGTTGAGGCGGAAAAGGCTTCCAAGCCATTGGGAACGGGAGAATTGAACCGCCTAAAGAAACTGCAAACGTATGACCTTGCTCTTTTGCGCTCTGGACATCGTCGCGCGAAGCTGACGGTACTCGCACCGCTTCGCTTCTCGCTCCTAACCAGATCACAAAATACCGGCGGTCAAACGTTTCCATTTGAATGTGAACCGCTCTAGATCACCGCCATGTCAATACTGCCGCTCGTACTTTTACCCGATCCGATCCTGCGCGAGGTTTCAAAGCCCATTGCCCAGGTTGACGACAAAGTGCGCAAATTTGCCGATGACATGCTGGAAACCATGTATGAGGCGCCGGGTATCGGTCTGGCGGCCATTCAGGTCGGCGAGCCGGTCAGAATGTTGGTGGTCGATACCGCAAAGGATGACCAGAAAAAAAATCCGTGCGTTTTCATTAATCCGGAAATCGTCGCTTCCGGTGATGAGACATCCGTTTATGAAGAAGGCTGCCTGTCAATTCCCGACTATTATGCAGATGTTGAGCGGCCTGCGACCGTAACGGTGCGTTCGATTGACCGTGATGGCAACGAGCACCTGACCGAGGCAGATGGCCTTTTGGCAACCGTCCTGCAGCATGAGATCGATCACTTGAATGGAGTGCTGTTTATCGACCACATATCCAAGCTCAAACGGGACATGGTGGTCAGGAAATTCAAAAAGCTCGCCAAGGAGCGAGGCTCAACCCGCAAGGCGGTGGCCTGACGGTCCCGCCGGAGCGGAACCGTCGAGCATTTTTAGTCTGCAGCCTGCAGATTATCCGCAGCCGATTTGCCGGTGCGCTGGTCCGCAACAACGTCGAAGCTGACTTTCTGGCCGTCATTGAGCGTCGTCATTCCGGCGCGCTCCACTGCACTGATATGTACGAAGACATCGTTTCCGCCTTCATCAGGCTGGATAAATCCATAGCCCTTCTGGCTGTTGAACCATTTCACGGTTCCATTAGGCATTGTGTTTCCTTTCAAGAAACTGGGTCGTGTGTGGACGCCAAAGCGCCCGGTTAGTCATCGATGTCTTGGATTATGGGTAAGCGGTAAGCGCACTCGTCCTCTTGCCGTTTGCGCGGGGCCATGCCGTAAGGCCGAAACTCGATTGAGCGCGAATAACACTGTTTGCCCGGTTGTCCAAGCAACTTACGCGCTAATGTCTAAAGTTTTTAAACCTTGCCGTTCGTGACAGGCTTGACCTCTCGTGCGTAAAGCCGTTTGAAGCAGGCTGATTATTTTTGCTGCCGGGAACCACATGCCACTACGTGTCATTTTCATGGGTACGCCTGAATTCGCAGCGCAAACGCTGCGTGCAATTCATGATGCCGGTCACACGATCGTAGCAGTATACTCCCAACCGCCGAGACCTGCTGGCCGCCGCGGTCTGGAGCTGAAAAATTCGCCGGTTCAGCAACTTGCCGAAAGTCTTGGAATCGAAGTGCGAACGCCGGTATCGCTGAAGGATGAGGCCGAACAGCGGGCGTTTTCAGCATTGAAGGCAGATGTAGCAGTCGTCGTCGCCTACGGTCTTCTGCTGCCGAAACCGGTTCTGGATGGCACGCGGCACGGCGCATTTAACGGCCATGCTTCCGCCCTGCCCCGCTGGCGTGGCGCTGCTCCCATTCAGCGCGCCATCATGGCCGGTGACACCGACACCGCAGTGCAGATCATGAAAATGGATGAAGGCCTGGACACCGGTCCGGTCGCGCTAACCAAAACGGTTCCGATCGGGCCAGATGAAACCGCCGGCGAATTGCATGACCGGCTGGCCACACAGGGCGCTGCACTCATGGTCGACGCTCTCGGTCAACTGGAAGCCGGCAATCTCGAGCTCAATCCGCAACCCGAAGAAGGCGCGAGCTACGCCTCGAAAATCGACAAGGGCGAAACCCGCATCGACTGGTCCAAACCCGCAAGCGAAGTACACAATCATATCCGAGGTCTCTCGCCATTCCCCGGCGCGTGGTGCGAAATGGAGATTGGTGGTCGTAAAGAAAGGGTCAAAATTCTCCGTTCGGAAAAAACCGATGGCGCAGGCAAGCCGGGCGACCTTCTCGGTAGCCTGACCGTCGCCTGCGGGTCCGGCGCAGTCAATCTGGTCGAATTGCAGAAGGCCGGTGGCAAAGTGCTTGGCGCCGAGCAGTTTCTTCGCGGCTCCAGGGTTACAAGGGTGATTTGAGCGGTGCCGCGTTATCGCATCACGGTCGAATATGACGGCACAGCCTATTCCGGCTGGCAGTTGCAATCAGGCCAACACACGGTTCAGGCGGCTATTGAGACCGCGATAAAGGCATTTTGTGGTGAAGATGTTCGCCCCGGTGTTGCGGGGCGAACCGACGCCGGGGTTCACGCTACCGGACAGGTCGCCCATTTCGACCTCACGAAAGACTGGAAAGCCGAAACCGTCGCCAATGCCATCAATGCCAAACTCCGGCTTGCAAATGAAACCGTCGTGGTTCTCGACGCCGCCCGTGTCGACAACGACTTCGATGCGCGATTTTCCGCCCGCGGTCGTCACTACCTCTATCGCATCATCAACCGCACACCGCCCCTGGCGATCGAACGCAATCAGGCCTGGTGGGTCAAACATCCACTGGATGTTGAGGTGATGCAGCAGGCAGCAGACCGTCTGATCGGCACCCATGATTTCACGACATTCCGCTCAGCTCATTGCCAGGCCAAGAGCCCCATCAAGACGCTTGACCGGCTGGACGTCTCACGTTCCGAAAACCTGATTGAAATCCGCGCTTCGGCCAGATCGTTCCTCCATAATCAGGTTCGCTCACTCGCTGGAACACTGAAAATGGTGGGCGAAGGCGCCTGGACACCTGAAAAGGTTGAATTGGCACTGCAAGCCAGGAATCGCAAAGCCTGCGGCCCGGTCGCACCGCCTTATGGACTTTATTTGATCGGTGTCGACTACGATTGAATCCGCCAGAGCTTCAACCGGCAAAGTTCTGCAGCAGTCCGAAGTAACCCATCAGCGAATAGTAGACGAAAATACCAACCGCCAGCATGCCGCTGAACACCAGCGTCGCAGCTGCCGGACCTTTCTGAAGTGCCGAATTGGTCAGGCGCCAGATCAGCACCATAACTGCGACAAAAATGGCCATGTAAAGCAACCCGACAGCCGGGTTCTCATCGTCAAATCCAATCAACTCAAGGGCCGACGGCGGAAGCAGCGACCAGGCGGTGATCACCGATCCCCAATTGCTCGCGATGACGTAATGGACAAAACGGTCTCCGATGCCCAGCGGACCGGCGGCCAATGCGAGAACAATGATTGGAATGATCCACGCCGCGAGATCGACAAACGCGAACAGGGCGACGATGCCGACACGTGATGCCAGGTCATCATCTGGCCCGGCGATTTCATTGGTGTAGTTGACCCAGGTGACACCCAGAACCGGCGCCGCCAAAATGATGGCGAAAAACGAGTTCCAGAACCCGTCGCTGGAAATATCGAGCAACTCCAGCCCTTCCGGCCGGCCCATCATCAGCCGCCACGCGCCGGTGAGGTATCGTTGAATATCTTCTGCGGGCGGCATTGTCAGTGGTTCCTACCCAGCCGTTGCAAACCAGTCGGCAATGAACCGCTCGTAGACCGCCGTCAGTTTTTCAAGATCGTCCAGTGCGACACGCTCATCCACCATGTGCATCGTCTGACCGACAAGGCCGAATTCCACCACCGGGCAATAGTCCTTGATAAACCTAGCATCAGACGTTCCGCCTGATGTCGACAGCTTCGATTTAAGCCCGGTTATCGCCTCAACTGAACTGGCGAGCGTCCCGGTCAGTTGGTCATTTCGCGTCAGAAAAACCGGGCTTGGCCGGTCGCGCCAGTTGATTTCATACTCCACATTGCCGGTCTTGCCTGGCCGCAGCTTCTTGTGCTTCGCTGCCCGATCCAACCGTGCAATGATTTCGGCCTTGACCGTATCCGGGTCCCAAAGGTCGTTGAAACGGATGTTGAAAGATGCAACCGCTTCGCCGGGTATGACATTCAAGGCCGGATTGCCGGTATCGATCGTCGTGACTTCTAGGTTCGAAGGCTGGAATTCTTCGGTTCCACCGTCAAAAGCTGGATGCAACAGGCTCTCGACCATCGAATTGAGCCCGCGGATCGGGTTGTCGGCCAGATGCGGATAAGCGACATGCCCCTGCTTGCCACGCACTGTAATCGTCCCCGACAACGACCCACGGCGGCCAATCTTGATCATGTCGCCAAGCTGTTCAGGATTGGTCGGTTCGCCGACAATTGCAGCGTCCCAGGTTTCGCCCTTTCCTGCTGTCCACTGCAGGAGTTTGATCGTTCCGTTGATCGCCGGACCTTCCTCATCGCCGGTAATGAGCAACGATACCGATCCGGGCAGCGCGCCATTTTGTTCAATGTGCCGCGCTACGGCTGCGACAAAGCAGGCGATACCTCCCTTCATGTCGACCGTGCCGCGTCCATACATCTGCCCGCCATCGATTTCGGCGGCAAATGGCGGATGCGTCCAGGCGGCTTCGTCACCCGGCGGCACGACGTCGGTATGGCCGGCAAACATCAAGTGCGGACCAGCATCGCCAAGGCGTGCATAAAGGTTCTCGATTGAAGGTGTGCCCTCCTCTTCGAAAACCGGACGCTCAGTTTCAAACCCGATGGGGGTGATCATGGTTTCAAGCGCATCAAGCGCACCGTCGTCGCGGGGTGTGACGGAAGCGCACCGCACAAGTGCGGCGAGATTGGCTGTTGGGTCGGTCGGCAGGCTCATGAACCGAGCATCTAGCCGAAACACGCCAGAGCGTAAACAACTTCAATCCCCACACGCTCAAACAGACCGCACCACATTTCAATTCATCAAGTCTTGCATTAGCCTCAATCAGGGAGGAAACGCATGTCGATCGAAAAACTGCTTTGGCAGACAGATGCAACTGGCCTGGCCGAACTGATGCAAAAGGGCGAGGTTACCTCGCTGGAACTGACAGACGCGGCCATCGAACGGGCCGAAAAGACCAACGGCAAGATAAATGCCATTGTTGAGAAATTATACGATGCGGCGCGGTCCAAGGCAGCTTCAGTCGAAACAGATGCCCCATTTGCCGGTGTCCCGATTGCCATAAAGGACCTCAACATATCGATTGCGGGAGTTGCAACGCACTCGGGCAGTCATGTTCCGCCCTTTGTGCCGGAGTATAACTCCACACTGGTGGACCGTTTCACAACGGCTGGATTTATTCCCGTGTTCACGACGACCACACCGGAATATGGCGTCAAGCTGGTCACTGAATCCGAACGTTTCGGCATCACGCGAAATCCCTGGAACACTCACCATGTCACCGGTGGGTCGTCAGGCGGCGCGGCAGCGGTTGTTGCTGCTGGCATTGTACCTGTCGCCCATGCATCCGACGGTGGTGGTTCGATCAGAGTTCCATCGGCATGTAACGGCCTGGTCGGTATGAAACCATCTCGCGGCCGGGTGCCGCTTACACCCGACGCATCAGAAGGCTGGAACGGCTTCGTCATGCAACACGCCGTGACACGATCGGTCCGCGACTCCGCCGCCATGCTCGACCTCGTCACCGCTCATGACCCTATCTCACCCTACGCCGCCCGTGCACCGATGGGGTCATTTGCAGACGCCGCCAAACGCCGAACAAAGGGTTTCAACATCGGTGTTTACCGGAACTCGCCCCTCAGCCTGCAGGTCTCTCCGGAAACCTATGAAGCTATGGACAATGCCGTGACCGCGGCTCGCGAAGCCGGTCACAATGTTACCGAGATTGAACTTCCGATGCTCAACCGTGATCTCTTTGCCGACTTCGGCAAGATCGTCGGTTCCTCATTCGCTGGCGCCATGCGTATGGAGGCCGAACGCTGCGGTCACACAGTCGTCGACAAGCTTGAGCGGCCAACCCGCATTCTTGCGCGCTTTGGCGAAATGATCAGCGGCGGCGAGGCCTCCGCCGCCCTTCAACGTTTGCAGGCAACGTCTCGTGAAATCCTGAAAACAACAAACCACCTCGACGCGGTTTTCATGCCTTTGATCGCTCATCCACCCGTTGAGTGCGGCGCCATGAACCCGACCGGTGCAGATCTGATAAGCGAGAAGGCGGTCGACAGGCTGCGCTTGTCCAGACTTCTGAAAATTCGCGCTTTTCTTGACCGTCTGATCGACCAGAGCCTGTGGTTCACCCACTGGCCGGTGATCCAGAATATAACTGGCCAGCCGTCAATTGCCCTGCCGGTTCATGTCACCGCCGAAGGTCTGCCGATCGGCATCCAGGCGGCCGGGCGCATTGGCGACGAAGAAACGCTTTACACACTGGCAGGACAAATGGAGGAGATTTCCGGTTGGCTTGACCGGCGTGCTCCGCTGGATATTCCTGCTTAACTCATTCAGTTTTTTCCCTTACAAGGCGGGCACTTGCCGAATGCTTCTCAACGGAACACGTAACTCATGACCGACCTGCCGCCCTTCGATTCGCCCGAAAACCAGGCCCGTCTGCTATCGGCGGCGCTGCCCTATATGCAGCGCTACGAAAACAAGACCGTGGTGGTGAAATATGGCGGCCATGCCATGGGTGACGTCGAATTGGGGAAAGCATTTGCTCGCGACATCGCATTGTTGAAGCAGTCGGGCGTCAACCCGATCGTCGTTCATGGCGGTGGCCCGCAGATCGGCGCGATGCTCACCAAAATGGGAATCGAATCCCGCTTCGAGGGCGGGTTGCGTGTGACTGACCAGAAGACGGTGGAAATCGTCGAAATGGTTCTGGCCGGGTCGATCAACAAGGAAATAGTCGCATTGATCAATGCGGAGGGCGAATGGGCAATCGGTCTTTGCGGCAAGGACGGCAACATGGTGTTTGCCAAAAAGGCTCGCAAGACTGTCACCGATCCGGATTCCAACATTGAGCGGATTTTGGACCTGGGCTTTGTCGGCGAACCCGACGAGGTGGATCGCACACTGCTCGATCTGCTGGCGCGTTCGGAAATGATCCCGGTCATTGCCCCGGTAGCACCCGGCCGCGACGGCCACACCTACAACATCAACGCGGACACGTTTTCCGGCGCCATTGCCGGTGCGCTGAAGGCCACTCGCCTGTTATTCCTCACAGATGTGCCGGGCGTGCTCGGCAAGGATGGTGACCTGATCGAGGAATTGTCGGTCGCCGATGCCAAATCGCTGATCGCCGATGGCACTATTTCCGGCGGCATGATCCCCAAGGTGGAGACCTGCATTGATGCGATCGAGCGCGGTGTGGAGGGCGTCGTCATCCTCAACGGCAAGACGCCACACGCGGTATTGCTCGAATTGTTCACCCAACATGGCGCCGGCACGTTGCTGGTGCCATGATCGATTGTTTCCCTTGTTCAGGAATTCGCATTGGGAAACGGAGCCTTCATTGCTTCAATCCGGTCCTCAGCAACACCTGCGGAATTTTTGATCGTTCCTGAAGGTGCCCGTGCCCTGATCAAGACGAAAAGGCCGAGGATAACGGAAGTCAGCATATCCGCCTCTTTGTCCGTATCCACCGAATCGCGTACTTCGCCTAGTGTCTGCGCATTGCCGAGGGCATTGCGGAAGGCTCCGGAAAGCCGCCTGAAGTATCTCTGAATGGCTCCGGAGCCTGTGGGGTCATCTGGACCGAATTCTACTGCTGTATTGCAAAGCAAACATCCACGGCCCGCTGCCGGACCAGTCCCTGCTGCCCCATAGAATTCAAACAATTGCTGAACTTCGTCTAATCCCGCATTGGGATGTTCAAGAGGTCCGAACCGAAGGTCAATCACCTCTTTGTTGTAGCGTTCCAGAGCCTGCTCGAAGAGGCCCTGCATACTCCCGAATTCGGTATACAGGCTGTATCGGCTGACTCCGATCTGCTCAACCAGCATGTCGGCAGAAGTGCCCGCGTACCCGTGGTCACGGAAGATTTCCATAGCCTTCTTAAGCAGCTCGTCCCGGCTGTGCGTTTTCCTTCGCCCCATAACATACCTCGATTGACAGTCACCGTTACTTAATATATCAGAATGATCATTCTGATAAAGCGAAAAGGAAGAAGAATGATGGTGGATAAGGCAACTTTGGTCGTAACGGCTACTCCCAATCCCGACGAGATGTCATCAGTGCAGGCCTATCTGCAGGGCGTCATGCCGCTGCTCATGAGTGCTGGAGGGAAGCTGGTTAAACGTCAGAAGGTTGGGAAGGTCGTCAACGGCCGTCCAAGCGGTATGGTTCTCGTCATGGACTTCGATTCCGCCGATGCCGTAACCGGACTGTTTTCTTCAGATTCCTATGCAGAACTCGTACCGGTTCGCGACCGCGGTTTTTCAGAGATGAACATTCTTGTTACTGCCGATATGTGATCGACACCGTAACGCGAGTCCCAAGACGAAGCAGAATTTTCGCCGACCGCGCCTGAAACAGGATGGCATTTGTTACGCTGGTCTCAGGTGCGTTTGCGCACTAGTATCGGCCCGGAAGATCAAGACCGGAGTCCAACCGAGCCGTTGTTGCAGAAGTACGATATAGCGGTAATCGGCGGCGGCATCGCCGGTGCCTCTGTCGCCAGCGAGTTGGCATCGTCAGATCGCAAAGTGGTCCTGCTGGAGATGGAAAGCCAGCCAGGCTATCACACCACCGGCCGCTCGGCGGCCCTGTTTGCTTCGTCCTACGGCCCCGCACCGATACGGGCCCTCACACGGGCTGCGCGGAAATTCTTCGCCGCCCCTCCGGAAGGCTTTTGCGACGTTTCGTTGTTTGCGCCGCGAGGCGAGTTGGTCATTTCGAGAGCCGATCAGCTGGAAAGTCTCAACGAACTGGCGGACGACGTCTCCGACAGCTTGAAAATCTCGCTACTCAATGAGCAACAGCTGCGCGAAGCCAATCCACTGGTGCGTGAAGGATATGCGGCTGCGGGATTTCTCGACGAGACAAGTTACGACATCGACGTCAACGCGCTGCATCAGGGATACCTGCGCGTGGTCAGGTCGCATGGTGGGGTGATCATGACGAATGCGGAGGTGCTGAACTTACAGGGTGGCCGGAATGATTGGCGCCTTCACACCCGGTCTGGCGACATTGAGGCCAATATCGTGGTCAACGCGGCCGGTGCATGGGCCGATCATGTTGGTCAAATGGCTGGCGCCGAGCGGATCGGACTGGTTCCCAAGCGGAGAACCATTGCGACCATTTCCCCGCCCGAAACCGTTGAAGTCGCAAGCTACCCAGCCACTGTCGACGTCGATGAGGATTTTTATCTCAAGCCTGATGCCGGCAAACTACTGATTTCTCCTGCCGATGAGACGCCCAGCGAACCCTGCGATGCCCAGCCCGAGGAACTGGACATCGCAATCTGTGTCGATCGCATCGAAAAGGCCTTTGATCTGTCGGTTCGCCGGATAGAAAACAAATGGGCCGGATTGCGAAGTTTCGTTTCAGACAAATGCCCCGTCGCCGGTTTTTCGCAATCGGCTGAAGGTTTTTTTTGGCTCGCCGGACAAGGCGGTTATGGAATTCAGTCGTCACCCGCTTTGTCGAGATTTGCGGCCGCGCAGATTTTGGGCGATCCGGTTCCGCAGGACATTCTTGACCAGGACTTAAATCCCGCGGATCTCGCGCCTCAGCGTCTGGGTTGAAATGGTCGTCGGTTTCGGAACAACATAAGAACCGGACCGGAAAGCGAGATCAGCCAACATTTATAGATAAAATACTGTCTGCCATTCACTTTCAGAAGATATGAAATTCTTGCGCTTTAGTTGATTCAAAACTGCCCTCATGTGCCGTGCGCCATACACGATGGCGATTGAGCAACGTTTGCTGTTGTTGTGCTCGATTACTTGATTGAGGCACTCAATCAGTCGCTTGTCGCGGGCACCCAAAATGCACCGCTTGAAGGCAACGACCGACGGGTCCCAGGATAGAACCTCGTCGCGGGATTGGAGGTCTTCCAAGCCCATATTCTTAGCCAGTGAGGAACGAGTAGCAAGATATCGGCGTTCCAGTCCAACCATCGGCGAAATAACGAATGCCGCCAGTCGGAGCCACAACGGCACTTTGCGCCACTCGGCATGAAATTCCTCTGCTGTCAGATCGGCATGGACAATATTCGCTTTCGCATCTTTTTGCTCGGGGTAAGACGGTTGAATTATCAACCCAAGTTTAGACTTTTCTATCCAGGGATACGAGGTCGTGATGAGACTAACGACAGGTGACCGGACGCCTTCAACGAGGACCACATCGTGATCAAAGGCCTGTTTGTAGACGGTTTGATAGAACTCACTTTCTCCAATATGCACCATTGGAAATATTGTCACTGAGAGGTGTAGTTCCTCATTGATGAGGCGATGTCTGGCTGCTCTGAGCCCCAGGCCGGAGCTTTCAAGAATTTGCATTCTCGCAAATCTCCCGCCTACAGTCCGCGCTCGATCTCCCGCAACAGCCGAAAACGCAATTTGCGATTGCCACTGTTAAGCGAGATCACAAACCGGACCCGGCCATGTTTGGTGGTCTCGGCAAAGCCTGCCAATGTCCGCACACCGGAAAACGTGCCCGTCTTGTAGCGCGAGCCCTTCTTGGTCCGGCGCATCAATTGCGCATGCGGTGCAAACAGGTCGAGCAACTTTGCCAAACCGCGCGCGGTAAACCGGTGCCCGCGGCTGATACCGGAGCCTTCCTCCAGATGAATGGATTTGGCCAGATCATGCTTCGCAAGCAGTTTGCGGGCGGCTTTTTGCGATTTTTCAAGGCTGGCCGGACCATTCGACCCATGCACCCCCAGCTCAAGGAACACCTGATTGGCGATATAATTGTTGGAGCCAATCATCATCTGTTTGAGAATCTCCGACAGTGGCCTTGACTGGCGGTGAACATAAACCGGCTTCAATCCCTTCGGCGCGGTTCCGGTCGCAATCTTGCCTTCAATCTTGCCACCCGCCTGTTCGACGAACGCAGCGATCAGTTCACCGGCATAGCGAACACCGATGGATGGATCCTCCTGCGCCAGGCTGATGCGGCTGCGGCCCTTCTTCGGTCCTCGCGCCTTGAACTGGCTGATGGCAAGTGGTGTGATCGGCGTCTGCTCTTCCGCGGATGTAACTGTCTTTCCGCGACGCCTCGCATTGATCGTGTTGAAATTGACCGCCAGCGCGGAGTTCAGCGCGTCATAGGCTTCGCCCGTGTTCTCGATCCCGGGGATTCGAAGCCCCGCCGGAAAATAGCTCGCGTCAAGCACCATGCGCTTGAACGGTTTCTTGCCGGTCGCCGCTATCAGATTTGGCGCCAGCAGCGCCAGTTCCTCCGACACCAGAAACGGATCGCCGCCGCCGCGAACATACAGCACCCGGTCCTTGTCCAGATAAAACGAGGTCTTGAAACGATGGTCACCACCCAACACTTCCAGCGCCAGCCACGCGGTGACAATCTTTGTGACGGAAGCCGGCACAAACGGCTTGTCGGCATTTTGCGCGACAAGTTCGTTGCCCTTCTCATCCAGCACATAGATCAGCCCCGATGGCGCCAGTGCAGCGATTTTTTCCTTTGCGCCCGCAACGGCCGGCGCGGCAATCAAGACCAGGACAATTGTCAGTATCGGCAAGCGAGACCACATGGCGATTTCCGTCAATTCGAAACGATAACCGGCTTATATCACGATATTCATGGCCAAAATGATGTGAGAACAATCACGGTAAACCGGCAGGCATGCCAATGTGCCGCCGGATCTAACCGACCAGCAAGAGCACCAGTATTCCCGCCACGATCAGCACGCAGCCGATCACTTCAAGCCGGTTAATGTGTTCCTTGAAAATGAACACGGATGAGGCAAAGGTGAAGATCATCTCTATCTGCGCCAGCGCCTTGACGACGGCCGCCTGCTGCAATGTCATCGCCATGAACCACCCAAACGATGCTGTCGCACCGGCAATCCCGACAATCAAACCTGGCTTCCATGCCTTGGCGACGCGTCCGATTTCCTGCGGCTCTCTTGCCGCCATCCACGCAAACATGACGCCTGCCTGAAACACGATCACGACGGCGAGTGTTACTGCTGCCTGCATCATGAAATTGGGACCGCCCAGCGAAAGCGACGCCGCGCGATAGGCCACCGCGGCAATGCCGAACAACGTCCCCGACGCGAGCCCGATGAGAGCGTTTCGGCTCAAAACCGATGTGATGAGCGAAGTGGTACTAACTGTTGTCCTGGCCACCGAAATCAGCATGACGCCAATCACGCTGATGGCAATGGCCGCCAGAGCGCCGGCTGACGCGCGCTCCGAGAGGAATATCAGTCCGAATATCGCGGCTTGCGCCGGTTCGGTGCGCGAATAGGCGGTGCCGACAGCAAAATTGCGGAACGAAAACAGGTAGACCAGCAGAAAGGTTGCGCCGATCTGTGCCAGCCCGCCCACCAATGCCCAGATAAAGAAGGTCGCATTGGGCACCGGCACTCTGTAACCGGCGCCGTAATGCAGCAGGACCACAAACAGGATCGGCAGCGGCGCGCCATATCCAAACCGCACGAAGGTCGCGCCGGTCGTCCCCATCACACCCTTCAGGTGTTTCTGCATTGCCGAGCGCACATTTTGCAGGAAGGCGGCCGCAATGGTTATTGGGATCCAGAGTTCCATATGGGGTTACCGTGGAGGCAGTGCTGCAAAGGCGGTTTCAGCCGCCCCGTCTTCTATCCCCACTACATGCGATCAGGCAATGCAGACAGAAGAGCATGTAAGTGTGATGACGGGATCGGCTTAAGCCGCATGCGCCAGTTCGGGAACGACGACGGCCCGGTTCCTGCCGGCATCTTTTGCCTGGTAGAGCATCTTGTCGGCTTTGCCCATGACCGCGTCCAACGGGCCATTGGCGATCATTTCTGCACCGCCAAGACTGACCGTCAAATCGATTGGGTCGCCGTCCGGAGAAGAAAACTCGATGCCCTCGACAGCCTGGCGAACCCGCTCGGATATCTGAATGGCTTCCGCCAGACTGGAACCGGGAAGAAACAGGGCAAATTCCTCACCACCAATTCTTGCCGCGATATCGCCTTCGCGAATGTTCGCCGATATTGCGTCGGCAATTAACTTCAGTGCCTTGTCACCAGCGAGATGCCCGAATGTATCGTTGATCTTTTTGAAGTGATCGGCATCGATAATGATGAGAAACCCGTTGTCGGAACCACGCCTTCCCGGACCGATCGCCCCCAGAAACGCCTCACGGTTTGCAAGGCCAGTCATCCGGTCATGACGTGACCGGTGTTCAAGAATCATGTGGGTTCGTTCGAGACTACGATGAGCCTGATCCAGTTCGCGATGGGCAGCTTCCAGCTGATCGGATTGTTTCAGGAAGATGTTTGAAACCGGCCACGCCACAAGCACCGGACACAGAAATGAGGTCACAGCCGGGATCGGAACGAAACTGGTACCGAACAATCTGGTCAATGCCAACGTGAGAATCATGGAAAGAATAACAGAAGCTGAGGTGATCAAAAGCACCCGCATCCGGCGGCTTTTTTGAATTGATGTGCTCAAGCTGCCGCTTTCAGGTCGGAGTGGAAGATAACGCGGTTCCTTCCGCTCCGTTTTGCCTCATAGAGACTGCGGTCGGCACTGCGCATCAACTGCGACAGGTTCTCCGCGCCCAATGTGGATGCGCCGCCTGCGCTGATGGTAAGCGGCATCTTTTTTCCGCAGGAAGTTTCAAATTGCACTTCCTCGACCGTCCGTCTTATCCGCTCGGATACTTCCAGTGCATCCTCAAGGCTTGCCCCGCTCAGAAATACCGCAAATTCTTCACCGCCAATTCTACCCACAACATCCTGCTCACGGACCGAATGCTTGATGGCGTCGGCAATCAGCAACAGCGCCTTGTCGCCCTCAAGGTGACCATAGCTGTCGTTGATACGCTTGAAATGGTCTGCGTCAGCGATAAGCAGCACGCCATCATCCGTATGCCTGCCCTTAACATTGAGCCTTGCAAGAAAGGTCTCCCGGTTGAGCATTCCGGTCATCTGGTCGTGCATCGACTTCTGTCGCAAGGCTTCGTGCGCCTTCAAAAGCTGCTCGTGTGCTTCCCTGAGACGATCCGCTTGCATAAAACAGTAATAGGATACCGGCATGCCGATGAGGTATGGCCCGACTAACCCGAGCACCCACGCACTTGGATTGATCTTCTCGCCAAACATCGGGATGGCAAAAATGATCAATGCGTAGGCCAGTGCGACGGCGAATGTCGATACCGTCAATGCTTTGAAAAAGATCGATTTCACGTAATGGCGCCCTGTTTGGGGACACTATCTCAAAATCGGTTTGAAACGCCGTTTAAGTGATGTGTAAAAATTTAGCGAACGGTCAAATTCACAGTTTACTCGCAGTCCAAGCGCTAGGGCTTGCCCACCGGCAAAATCGTGCAATAAGGGCGCATGACCAACGTTCCTGATCCCGAGAGCTTCGCCCATGTCACGGACTGGGTGTTTGACCTCGACAACACACTTTACCCCCACCATACTAACCTGTTCTCGCAGATTGACGTTCGTATGACATCCTATGTGTCCGAACTGCTGCAATTGCCGAGGGATGAAGCACGAAAAATCCAGAAACAGCTTTATCTGGAATATGGAACGACGATGCGCGGTCTGATGGAACTGCACAATATCGATCCGGATGATTTCCTGCAGAAAGCCCACGACATCGACTACACTTGGCTGATGCCCGATCCGGATTTGGGGTCCGCGATTCGTGCCCTGCCCGGCCGAAAGTTCATATTCACCAACGGCAGCCGCAGTCATGCCGAGGCGACCGCTAGACAACTCGGCATCCTGGATCATTTTGACGAGATATTCGATGTCGTCGCCGCCGATCTCGTACCGAAACCGGCCCGCGAAACCTACGACAAGTTTATGGGCCTTCATCGGGTTGATGCAGGCCATGCGGTCATGTTCGAGGACCTTGCGCGGAACCTGATTGTTCCCAAGGCGTTGGGAATGACAACCGTCCTGATCGTCCCGCGCAACTTCGAGCCGACTTTCTCGGAAATTTGGGAGCAGGACGGCAGGGACGGTGACAATGTCGACTTTGTCACCGACGATCTCGCCTCATTTCTGTCGGCCATTAACGGGGAAACCGCCGCTTGAGACGGTTTACGTCGATCGAGGCGCGGATCGACGCGGCCGCGCATTCAGTGCTCGACCGCATGCCTGCAACCGGCGTCGTCGGCGCTGCGATGGAATTTCTGGTTTTTGGATTGAAACAGGCCTGGGCCTGTTTGTTCGGCGGCGCGATGCTGGGGTTGATTATCGTTACCCGCTATTTCTGGCCCGACGATATGGCCATTGCGCGCTATGATTTTCTGTTCATCGCAGCCTTGGCTATTCAAATCGCTATGCTGGTCGGCAAGTTGGAGACCCTTTCCGAAGCGAAAGTGATCCTGATCTTTCACATCGTCGGAACGGTGATGGAGATCTTCAAAACCCATGTCGGCTCATGGATTTACCCGGAAGAAAACCTGATCCGCATCGCCGGCGTACCGCTGTTCTCCGGTTTCATGTATGCCGCTGTCGGTTCGTATATCGCCCGTATTACCCGCATATTTGACATCCGCTACACGCACTACCCGAAATTCGGCCTCACCGTCTTGTTGTGCGCGGCGGTCTACATCAATTTCTTTTCTCATCACTTTCTGCCGGATGTCCGGTGGATATTGTTCGGCGCCACGGCCGCGCTGTACTGGCGCACATTCGTTCACTATCGTGTTTTCCGGTTTCGCCACCGCATGCCATTGCTTGTCGGTTTTTTGCTGGTCGCGCTTTTCATCTGGCTGGCGGAGAATATCGGGACCTTCTCCCGCGCCTGGCTTTATCCCGGGCAACTGGATGGCTGGACACCGGTATCAATCGCCAAGCTGGGCTCGTGGTACCTGCTGATGATCATTTCTTATGTGTTGGTGACCATGGTTCACCGACCACAGCGCCTGGAAACCGGCGAAAACGGACATAAGTGATACCTCCCGGTCAGCCGGAAGCCGCGACCAATACGATTTCGATTATCCCGCCACCGCCAAAATCGAGCGATACAGGGATCAGGTCTCCAAGATTGATTTGGCTGCTAATTCCCGAAAGCGCCAAATGGTAGCCTCCCGGCTCGAACACAATGGTGCCGTTTGCCGGAATTGCTATTCCGCCGGGGACCGGACGGCTGACCTCCGTTCCTCCGACCATTACGGTTTCATTGATTGAAACATTCGCTGCAAAGGTTGAGGAGGCATCTGTCAGTTGCTCGCCAGACCTGCCGCTGACAGTGACGACGAAATAGCCGACTCCGACCGCCTCGGCAGGTAGTGTCGGCCGGGTTTCGCCTGAAACAACCTGAATTTCAGACGCTTTGGCGTATTGTGCGGTAATAAGGAAGACCGAGGTGGTAAGTACCCTCAGCAGTTGCACGTTTGACCTCTATGCCCGCAAACTCGCAGTCGCGGTGGTTAGAAGCCCCGGCAATGTCATAGTAAGCTAAATGTCTGATTCGGTACAGGCGACCGTCCAAAATGTGATCGCAAGAAGCATGGTCTGAAGTGGCTAGCCCCCGTGCTTGTGCCCGCCATGTTTCATTTCCTTGGCGTTGGCCGGCATAACCATCATCTCGATGCTGATTTCGCCTCCTGACTCGAACTTCAGCGTGACCGGTACTTTCTCGCCTTCTTTCAAAGCTTCTGACAATCCCATCAGCATGAGATGGTTGCCGCCGGGTTTCAACTCGGCGGATCCTCCGGCAGGAATGACCAATCCACCGTCCATCGGCCGCATGACCATCACATCATCGACCATTTTCATCGAGTGAAGTTCGGCTTTTGCCGCCACAGCGGAAGAAACGCCAATCAGACGATCGTTTGTCCGACCGCTATTGGTAATCATGGCAAACCCACCGGCAACCTTGGCGCCCGGCAGCGTCGCCCGCGTCCAGGCGGATGTCACCGCGATTTCACCGGCAAATGCAGATGACAGCATTGAAAGGGTCGCAAAAATGACGGCAGTAAATGAGAAAAAACGCATGATTTACTCCGGTTTCGTGCAAATTTGCCCGGAGAATAGTTGGTTTGCTGTTCCTACGTTAGATGCCGTTTAGCCGCACCCGGAGCGGATCACAGTTCATAGAATTCGCTGATTTTGTCCCAGGCCTCATCGGCTGTATCAACAAAGCTGATCAGTTCCGGGTCGTCGGGCGAGATGGTGCCCTGCTCCGCCAGGAAGTTCAGGTCAATTGCACCTTCCCAGAATGCTTTGCCGAACAGCAGCACGGGAACCCGTTCCATACGGCCGGTTTGAATCAAGGTCAGGGTTTCGAACAACTCATCCATCGTCCCAAAGCCACCGGGGAAGACGGCGACGGCCTTGGCCCGCATGATGAAATGCATCTTGCGGATGGCAAAATAGTGAAAGTTGAAACACAGGTCGGGCGTCACATATTCATTCGGAGCCTGCTCATGCGGCAGCACGATGTTGAGCCCGATCGACGGAGCTCCAACGTCCTGTGCGCCTCGGTTGCCGGCTTCCATCACGCCCGGCCCACCCCCGGTGACGACCACGAATTCACGATAATAGGTTTCTGCCGAATGTGTCGAACACGCCTGGGCAAATTTCCGCGCCTCTTCATAATATTGCGCGTTGCTTTCGAGGTTTTTGCGTTGGACATCGTTTTTCGCCGCCCACGCGTCACCGCCTGGTTCGGGAATGCGAGCGCCGCCAAACATGATAACGGTAGAGCGTATGCCGCGTTCGGCGAGCAGCATTTCCGGTTTGAGCAGCTCCAGCTGCAGCCGTACCGGTCTGAGTTCGCGGCGGGTCATGAAATCGTCGTCGTCCCAGGCAAGCCGGTATTCCGGAGCTCGTGTCTGTGGCGTATCCGGCACGGCTTTGGAGCGCCGCAAATCCTCGTCTGAATGCGATAACGGTGTCCAGCCGTTGTGCTCTTCTGGTTTCATCGGTCTTCCCATCCCTTGTTTTCGGGCAACAAACGCACAAACCGTACAATTCGCCGCAATTGACCGTTTTTCCTGCTTCGCATAGTTTCCGCGCGAAACTGTCTCCGCCACTTTATTGGCGCACCCCTTAACACCACGCAAACGGAGTTCCGGTCATGTCCAAGACTGACGCTGCCGCCCTTGAGGCAACAATCGAGAAGGCTTTCGACGAACGTGACAGCGTCAGCACCGACACCAGGGGCGAAGTGCGCGACGCCGTTGAAGCGTCACTGAACCTTCTCGACAGCGGCGCTGCCCGTGTCGCCGAACGCCAGGCGGACGGAAACTGGAAGGTCAATCAGTGGCTGAAGAAGGCCGTCTTGCTGTCCTTCCGCCTCAATCCAATGGAAATCATCAAAGGCGGACCCGGCGATGCCGTCTGGTGGGACAAGGTTTCGTCCAAATTCGACGGCTGGAGCGCCAGCGAATTCGAGAAAGCCGGCTTTCGTGCTGTGCCGAGTTGCGTCGTGCGCCGTTCCGCCTATGTGGCGCCGGGCGCGGTTCTGATGCCGTCATTCGTCAATCTCGGGGCCTATGTCGACAGCGGCACCATGGTCGATACCTGGGCAACCGTCGGTTCCTGTGCTCAAATCGGCAAGAATGTGCATCTGTCCGGCGGTGTGGGGATTGGCGGCGTTTTGGAACCGATGCAGGCCGGCCCTACGATCATCGAAGACAATTGTTTCATCGGTGCCCGCTCTGAAGTTGTGGAAGGCTGCATTGTCCGTGAGGGCGCGGTTCTGGGCATGGGCGTGTTCATCGGCAAGTCGACAAAAATTGTCGATCGCGCCACCGGCGAAGTATTTTACGGCGAAGTTCCGGCCTATTCGGTGGTTGTAGCAGGCTCGACGCCCGGCAAGAATATTCCCGGTGAGAACTGGGGCCCGTCGCTCTATTGCGCTGTCATCGTCAAGCGCGTTGATGAAAAGACCCGCTCCAAGACTTCGATCAACGAATTGCTTAGGTCATGAACTCATAAACAGGGTCAAAATGGCGCCGAAACCGCCAAGCAAACCTAGGAGAAGGCCGAAATGTGGGGCCAATCCCCCAGTTGAGGGCTTCGACGACGGATTGGGAAGCGGATTCGAGCGCCCAACGGATATGGCAAATTTTCCCGGCTATCGCGTCGCAAGCTTTTGAAAACCGTATGGTTTCCTGCAAGCTGGCTCCTAATATCCAAAAAAATTTGCTCATACCATTGTTGATCCTGTTTGTGAGTCCATGACCTTAAGATTGATATTTTTGCCGACTCACATCAGGTTGCGCAGCCGTGACGACTGAAAACCGACGTGTTGGAGGGTGGACATGGACTGGAAATATCTTCTTACGAGCTATGAGGGCCGCATTAACCGGGCCAAATTCTGGGCCGGCGTTGGCGTGTTCATTGCCATCGGTATTGTTGGAGCGATCATCGACGGCATTCTTGGTGCTAACGGAATCATTTCAATCATCATCAGTTTGGCGATGATCTATTTCGCATTCGCCCTTTACGCAAAGCGCTGGCATGATCGAGACAAATCCGGCTGGTGGTCACTTATCATATTCGTTCCTATCATCGGCAGCATATGGTTGTTGGTCGAGTGTGGAATCCTGCCGGGAACGCAAGGGGCTAACAGATTTGGGCCAGACCCCCTCGCATAGCATTTCCGAACAACTGGTCTGGTTGTTTTTCAGATTTGACGGCCGCATCAGCCGTGCGGCCTATTTTCTGTCTGGCCTGTTGATGGCGGTCATCCAGCTATTCATGCTCTATCGCTTCAGTCTGGTGCCGGAAGAGAGCGGCGAAGGAGCGCTGTGGGCCTTTGGCTTCTGGGCAGTCGGGTTTTTGTCGATTTGGTGTGGATTTGCGCTCGGCGTCAAACGCGTGCACGACTTCGGCAAACCGGGCGCGCTTGCCCTGACCTTGTTCATACCGGTGGCAACGTTGATCGCGTTCATTGTTTTCTGCATTTGGCCGGGAGACACCGGTGCCAACGCCTACGGCCCCCGTACCAACTCACGATCGTCGGGCTAAACCATGCCCTACCGCTCGATAAATGCCGATCATATCATCGAAACAGCACAAACGCTTGAACTGCGCATCTCCGAACGCTTTCCCGAGGCCAGCATCTGCGCTGTGGCATCCGAGTTGATTTCACTGGGCATCGACACCAAGGCCGACGCCAAGAGCCTGGAGGAGCCCATCTGGTGGTTGAGAGCGGTGATCACTTTGATCATCATTCTCGGCGGCATCATTTTCCTTTACCTTGCAAGCGAGTTTCCGGTCGAAGGGCTGGATGCGGGTACAATAGACATTGTTCAGGGAATAGAAGCTGGGTTGAATACGGTTGTGCTCGCCGGCGCCGGGTTCTTCTTCCTGGTCAAGGGGGAGGAGCGCATCAAGCAGAAACGTGTGCTCAAGGGCCTGCACGGATGGCGCTCGCTCATCCATGTCATCGACATGCACCAATTGACCAAGGATCCCGCTGCACTGTCTGAAAGTTTTGTCCGCACCAAGAGTTCACCGAAACGTACGATGGACGCTGCAGCTCTTACCCGATATCTCGATTATTGCTCCGAACTATTGTCGCTGACCGGCAAATTCGCCGCACTCTATGCCCAATCCGTCAACGACCGCGTCGTCATTGAAGCGGTCAATGATGTCGAGACGCTGGGAACAAATCTCAGCCGAAAAATCTGGCAAAAGATCATGCTGGTGGGACAGAACCCCGTTAGGACTATGTCAACAAGTTAATTGGTCAATCGGATGCGGTTGATTGAGGAACCGATAGTTTGCAGTACCGTGCCAAGGTTGGACGTTGTGGCTTCAAAATATCGCCCGTGACCTAATGCGCAATCTTCAAGATATTTATGCATCGCAACATCCTTGGCGCTGAATCCAAACGCAACCGTGGAGACATGAATATTATCTTGTGACTCCAACTTTTCACATATTTCCCTGAAATTGGACAACGCGATCGCACGGCCTTCTGTGTCCGATAATTGGTCCCCTACTTCAGCTCCTCGCGGCGTCCAACGTTTGGCTTCGCCGTCAGTAAGTATGATCATGTGTTTGGTCGTGTTAGCGCTGAAATCCAGCGGATAGAGATCACTGTCGCTTCCAGAGACGAATTGCCCGCGCCACGTGGGGGACAAGGCTCGATATCCCCACATAGTAGCCACATCGGTGGATGTGCCTCTCTTGATGGAGAAATTGTCAATCGTCTCTTTCATAGGGGCGGGGTCATAACCGAAAAACGAAGATGCGGCAGTATCTTCCGGGCAATAAACATTACCGCCAGTGTATGCTTCATACTGTCCTGGTGGGACTGGTTCCATAGCGCCGGAACGGATTTGTTCGTCGCTTTCATGGTCAAGGCAGCCTTTGTAATCATCGAGCTCTCCGTCGTTCAGCCAGCCCTCATAGTCGTCCCCAAAGTAGATTGATTCCGCAAAGGGCAGGATCGTGGTCCGGATATGTTCGTTTGGTTGCCCATCCGGGTAAAGCAGGTCGATCAGTTCTTTCAGCGCATCCTGCGTGCCTGGCAATTTGCCATCCTTTGCCATCGAGAGCGAAATGTCAGCGACAATGACCAACTCAACGTCGGTGATGCTAGCCGTCGAGGCTGAGGCAGCTTGGAAATCCATTTCGGAGACCCCAACCACGTTCATAAATGATGTTCCCATCGATCCATCCAACGATACGTCGACGGTACGAACGCCATTTTGCTCCGCCAGATCGATCGTCAAAACTACGAGATCGGGATCTCCGACCCTTTCAAATTCGCCCTCGAAAAACGCAGTTCCAATTTCTTTTGCCTCGTCATTGCTTTTTCCGTCCATCAGCGCGCGAAGTGTCGCCATGGCAACAATGTCGGCGATATCCTGTGCCTTGGTTTTTGTGTTGCTCAGACGGGAGATATCCAATGCAATCCCGACTGCGGCGACCAGAACCATCAGCAAAACTGCAACCATCGGAAAAATCGACGCATCAATGTTGCGCACAAATTTGGTTTGCATCGCGAGACCCTCAACAAAATGCAGAACTTTCCTCCCTTCTAGAGCAAACAATTTAAGTAATACATAATATATATTAATACAACCTAATATTATATTGTACTTATATAATATATACATGTATTGAGCAAATTACGGGACAGAATAATTATGTCGACCGCTGTATTTGTGGTCGCCATGTCTGTTTTCCGGCAATTTTGAAAAGTCTATGCTTAGTCAGCTGACTGCAAAATGGCAGCGCGCAGTTCATCAATGCCGAGCCCCTTCTCGGCCGAAGTAGCAATTATTTCCGGAAAGGCCGCTCCACGCCGTTTGATCCTGGCCAGCGTATCGGCAACCAGACGTTCCACTGCGGGTGGCTTGATCTTGTCCGTCTTGGTCAAAACGATCTGGTAGGAGACAGCCGCCTTGTCGAGCAGGTCGAGTACTTCTTCATCATTGGGTTTGATGCCATGCCGGGCGTCGATCAGAACGAAAACCCGCTTCAAGGTCACGCGCCCGCGCAAATAGTCAAACACCAGTTTCGTCCATTGTTCGACCTGGGCTTTCGGCGCCTTTGCAAAACCGTATCCCGGCATATCGACAAGCGCCAGCGGGGGCAGATCATCCGCCGCGCCGGAATATCCATCCGGAACAAAATAATTCAGTTCCTGCGTTCGGCCAGGCGTGTTGGAGGTGCGGGCCAAACCTCTTTGGCCGACCAGCGCATTGATCAGTGACGACTTGCCGACATTCGAGCGGCCGGCAAAGGCGATCTCTGCCGGGCCCTCGGGCGGAAGAAATTTCATCGAGGGTACGCCGCGAACAAATATCCAGTTGCGCGGAAACGACATGAAACTATTCCGGAAATCCCGCCTATTCGGCGGGAGTTTCGGGTTTCTTTTCAAACAACCCCTTCAGATTGTCCCAAAGCTCGATCTTGGCGCCATTGCGCTTCATGATCAGGCCCTGCTGCAGGATCGACAGGAAATTGTTCCAGGCCCAGTAGATCACCAGTCCCGCTGGGAACGTCGCCAGCATGAAGGTGAATACAACCGGCATCCATTTGAAGATCATCGCCTGCGTTGGATCCGGCGGCGTCGGGTTCATCTGCATTTGCAGGAACATGGTAATGCCCATCAGCAACGGCCAGACGCCGATCAGCAGGAATGATGGAACATCATATGGCAACAGGCCAAACAGATTGAAAACCGAGGTGGGATCAGGAGCAGCGAGATCCCTGATCCAGCCATAGAATGGTGCGTGGCGCATTTCCAGCGTCACAAACAGCACCTTGTAGAGCGCGAAGAAAACCGGGATCTGGATCAGTATCGGCCAGCAGCCGGCGAGCGGATTGATTTTCTCTTTCTTGTAGAGCTCCATCATCGCTTGCTGTTGCTTCATTTTGTCGTCGCCGAATTTCTCCTTGATTTCCATCATGGCCGGCTGAACGACCTTCATCCGCGCCATGGAAGCGTAGGACTTGTTGGCCAGGGGAAAGAATACGAGTTTGACAAGAACCGTCGTGCCCAAAATCGCCAGGCCAAAATTGCCCAGCAGCTTGAACAACCAGTCAATCAGATAGAACAGCGGCTTGGTGATGAAGTGAAACCAGCCCCAGTCGATCATTAACTCAAACTGGCGAATACCGTGGTCAACTTCGTAGGCATCAATGACGGACACTTGTTTTGCGCCGGCGAACACAAGCGTCTCGATCGTTTCGCTCGCACCAGGCTGAACGACAAATTCGTCCGAAAGATAGTCGCTTTGATACCGACCGCCATTGCTTTCAAACCATGAGAAGCGCGGCTGGAAGGGCCGGTCCTTGGCCGGAACTGTCGCTACCGCCCAATATTTGTCTGTAAAACCAAGCCACCCGTCATTCGATTTGCCCGGTTTTACCTGCTTGTCTTCGACCAGATCATCATAGTCGATTTCTTGCAGGCCTTCCTCGCCGGTGACGCCTATCAGTCCCTCGTGCAGGATGAAAAATCCGGCTATCTCCGGTTCCTCAAGGCGTGTGATGCGCCCATAGTTGGCAAGCGCCACCGCTCCGCCGGAATTGTTGGTGACGCTGTCGGCAATCGTGAACAGGTAATCTTCGTCGATCGAAATGGTTCGGTCGAAAACGAGGCCGTTGCCATTGTTGAATGTCAGGGTGACAGGCGTGGATGGCGTGAGCGTTTGGCCGCTCTTGACGGTCCAAATGGTGTCGGCGCCCGGGTAAAGTTTCTGGTCACCCGCCCCGGTATAGCCAATTTCGGTAAAATAGCCCTTGCCGCCACTGACCGGTTCCAAAAGCGTGATTCTGGGCGAATTTGGTTCCACCGTTACCCGATAGTCATTCAGGATCAGATCATCGAGACGGGCGCCTGCCAGATTGATCGAGCCGGAAAGTTTTGGCGTTTCGATCTTGATACGCGCCGCCTTGGCCTGCTCGGTACCTGCGTCCGGCACATCATCACCAGCCCCTTCCGGCTGCGGGATTGACGGATCGGTGCCGGCGTTCTCCGGCTTCTTTGCTTCTTCTCGCTCCGCTTCAATTCGCTGCGCCTCACGCTGGGCTTCAATGCGTGGGTTCATGTAGAAGTACTGCCACGCCGCCAGAATGACCACAGACAGTGCGATCGTGATGAAGAAATTGCGATTATTTTCCATCTCAAGCCCTGCTTGATCGATTGCCGCCGCTACGAATGCGCTGTGAAAGTTCGCCTTTCAACGCATCAAAAGAAACGTTCAGGATTTCGTGCCTTCCGACGATGACATAGTCATTGCCTTCTGACATGTCACGTGCGGCGTGTGTGCGCACCGCTTCTCGAATTCGCCGCCGGATGCGATTGCGCTCCACAGCATTACCCTGTCGCTTGGTCACCGTGGTTCCGAAACGGGCGGGTCCGTTGTCTCCGCGATCCAGAATCTCAAGTAAAAACAGCCTGCCGCGGCGTTTTTCACCACGCTGGACCGCCAGGAATTCCCGGCGCTTTCGAAGTTTGTTCGGACCTTGCCGGCCACGCTCCGGCATTGAAGGCGGGCCTAGGCCGAAAGCCGTTTGCGCCCGCGGGCACGGCGATTGGCCAGAACTTTGCGGCCACCCTTGGTTGCCAGGCGCGCACGGAATCCATGTCGGCGCTTGCGGACGAGTTTGGACGGTTGGTAGGTACGCTTCATTTATTTAAACACCGCGGCGTGCGGCCCTTCTTGATGTCTGTTTCCGGGAACAGGGGTCTCCAAAATTCCGGCGCAAGCTCTGCTTCACCGGACGATACCCGAGCGTGAGCGGGCTTATAGTCAGTAGCGGAAATCAAGTCAATCTCGACGGCGGCATCACGTGTATGGTCAGATGACGCAGCAATCACGAAGCGGTGAGACATCCGATAGCCTGGGTCAAAACGAGGTGAGACATGCTATCGGAGCCTTGTACTGTTCTCCAACGTCCGCCATGTGAGGTCCATCTTAACCGTCGTTGAATACGGTGGACAACAAAATGGCAGATGGAGAACAGCGAATGTCGCAAGAGGCTATCGTGACCGGAGTAACCGAGCAAACTCAGCAGCAAACGCGCAAATCGCCATTAGCCCGCTTTGCTCCGATCGTTGTCATCGCGGCAGGCCTCGTCTTCGGATACATGATGGGTTGGCATGAATTCCTGTCGCTCGATTATCTCGTTGAAAGCCGCGACATGCTGAAAAAGATGGTCGCTGCTCACTATTACTCTGCAGTATTCGGTTTTATCGCGGTCTATGCGCTGGCGACCGCATTCTCTTTTCCGGCCGCTTCCATCCTGACGATCTTCGCCGGCTTTCTGTTTGGCTGGCTGGTTGGCGGCACCGCCGCAATCATCGGCGCGACCATCGGCGCAACGGCGATCTTCATTGCTGCCCGCACCGCCTTTGGCGATTTCCTCAAGGAGAAGGTCGGGGGCAAAGTCGCAAAACTTGCCAAGGGATTTGAGGAAGACGCATTTTCCTACCTTTTTGTACTCAGATTGGCGCCAATTTTTCCCTTCTTTGTAATGAACATCGCTCCGGCGCTGTTCAATGTCCCCTTGCGCACCTACATCGCCGCAACCTTCCTCGGCATTATCCCCGGTGGAATGGCCTATGCCTATCTGGGTCAAGGTCTCGACAGCGTCATCGTCGCCGCATCGGAAGCCGGGCGGGAAGTCACCATCAAAGACATTGTCACCACCGAGATCGTGCTTGCATTTGCCGCATTGGCGCTTGTTGCTGCCATCCCCACTATCGTAAAGAAGATTCGCGGCAACAAAATCGCCTGAGCGATTAGACCCACCTCATCCGGAATCACAGCGTCAACCAGGGAGCCTGCACGCGCCATGACGAACGTTCTCACCCCCGATATCTGCGTAATCGGCGGCGGTTCCGGCGGACTGACAGTCGCAGCCGCAGCAGCTTCCTTCGGCGTCGACGTGGTGCTGCTCGAAAAAGGCAAGATGGGCGGCGATTGCCTGAACTATGGCTGCGTACCTTCTAAAGCCATCATCGCGGCCGGCAAGCAGGCACATGCGCTGCGCAACGGCTCCAAATTCGGAATTGCCGATGTGGACCCGAAAGTCGATTTCCGTGGCGTCAACAAGCACATCCATTCCGTCATCGGTGCTATTGCGCCAAACGATTCGGTTGAGCGCTTCACTGCGCTGGGCGTCAATGTCATTGAAGAAGCAGGACGTTTCGAGGATGCACGCACTGTCGTTGCTGGCGACACTAAAATCCGCGCCCGCCGCTTTGTCATCGCCACCGGATCTTCGCCGATGGTTCCTCCGATTCCCGGCCTGGATACTGTCGACTTCTTTACCAACGAAACGATTTTCGACCAGACTCGCAAACCCGGACATCTGATTGTCATTGGCGGCGGGCCGATCGGAATGGAGCTTGCCCAGGCGCACCGCAGGCTCGGCTCGCAAGTGACCGTCATTGAAGCGTTCACCGCGCTCGGCAAGGACGACCCGGAACTGACAGCAATCGTGCTTGAGCAAATCAAGTCCGAAGGCATCACCGTTCGCGAAGGCGCCAAGGTTACCAAGGTTGAAAAGCGGGGCAAAACCGGCGTCAGCGTGCACGTCGAGACCGAAGACGGTACCGAGGCCATCGCCGGCACCCACCTGCTGGTCGCGGCCGGACGGGCGGTCAATGTCGAGGGCATCGGTCTCGAAACCGCCGGCATTGAATTTGACCGCCGTGGCGTCAAGGTCGACAAATCCCTGCGTACGACCAACAAGCGTGTCTATGCCATCGGCGACATCGCTGGCGGATTGCAATTCACCCATGTCGCCGGATATCACGCCGGTCTCGTCATCCGCTCCATCCTGTTCCGCCTGCCGGTCAAGCAAAACCGCCAGATCATTCCCTGGGCAACCTATACCGACCCGGAACTGGCGCATGTTGGCATGACCGAGGACGAGGCACGAAAATCCGAAGGAACCATCAAGGTGCTTCGCTGGCCTTTTGCGGAAAATGACCGTGCCCAGGCTGAACGGAAAACTACCGGGCTGATAAAAATGGTCACTTCGAAAAAGGGCAAGATACTCGGCGTTTCGATTGTCGGCGCCAATGCCGGCGAGATGATCAATCTGTGGGCGCTCGCCATCTCGAAATCCATGACGGTCAGGGACATTGCCGGATATGTGCCGCCCTACCCGACCATGACGGAGATTGGTAAAAGAGCCGCAATTACTTATTATGCCGAAGCAACGCGCAAACCGTTTGTGCGCTGGCTGGTCGGATTCTTGAGAAAATTCGGTTAGCCGGGAACAAATGAAATTTGGCCTGATTGGCCGCCGATGAGGACCCGGCGTGGAGGACAACAACCAGCTACCGGCGAAAAGCCCTGCAGAAGAACTGCATCAGCCTGATGTGCCGCTGGCCAGGGGTCTGTCAGCGCGCCTGTTGCTGTTGACCATCCTGTTTGTCATGATCGCCGAAGTGCTGATCTTCCTGCCTTCGGTGGCCAATTTTCGGCTGCGCTGGCTTGAAGAACGCCTGGCAAGTGCAGCGGCGGTAAGCCTGATCCTCGCAGAAAACCAGGATGCGGAACTGTCGGACTCGGTCCGCGACGATGTGCTGATGACCATTGGCGCCAAAGCCGTCGCCATCCGCGAGGAAGGCCGTTCGCGATTGCTTGCCATGGACGACATGCCGCTGGAGGTGAACCAACAAGTCGATATCCGCAAAACGGAGCCGCTCAAATCGATCGGCATGGCGCTTTACACCCTGTTCGCCGGCGGCAATGAGATTGTCCGTGTTTTCGGCACCGTTGGAGACAGCGAGAAGATTTTCGAGCTGGTGATCCCCGACAAGGGCCTGCGCGACGCCATGCTGATTTATTCACGCAATGTCGCCTTTCTTTCGCTGCTGATTTCGCTGTTTACCGCAACGCTTGTTTTCTACGCCATCAACCGCTTCATGATCCGCCCGATCCGCGCGATGACACGGTCAATGTTGTCTTTCGGAAAGGCGCCCGATGATCCCGGACGTATCATCGTGCCCACCGGCAGACGCGATGAACTGGGCATTGCCGAGTCCGAACTTGCCGCCATGCAGACGCATCTGCAAAATACGCTCGGCGAGCAGAAACATCTCGCTGACCTTGGCCTTGCCGTTTCCAAGATCAATCACGACATGCGCAACATTCTGGCTTCCGCGCAGCTGATGTCCGACCGGCTGGCGATTGCCAAGGATCCCGCGGTGCAATCTTTCGCCCCCAAGCTGGTTCGCACCATCGATCGGGCCGTTTCCTATACCGAGGGTGTTTTGGCCTATGGCCGCACCCAGGAAGCCCCACCATCAAGACGGCGACTGTTGCTGCACAAACTCGTCGATGATGTGCACGACATATTGGGCATCCCGTCGGACAGCCGCATCGAATTCATCAATTCCGTGCCCGAGGATTTCGAGATTGATGCCGATTCCGACCAGATGTTCCGGGTGATGAACAATCTGTGCCGCAACGCTGTTCAGGCGATGAGCATCGAACAGGATGCAGCCGTGATCAAGCGCCTGACGGTCGGCGCACAGCGATCAGGAACCGTTGCGCAGATATTCGTTGAGGACACCGGACCGGGCCTGCCGGCAAAGGCGCGCGAGAACCTGTTTACTGCCTTCCGCGGATCGGCGCGCAGCGGCGGAACCGGGCTTGGCCTCGCCATTGCCAGCGAACTGGTAAAGGCCCATGGCGGCACGCTGGAACTTGCCGAGAGCGTCAGCGGCAAAACCGTTTTCTCGATTACCGTGCCGGACCGTCCGGTGATGCTGGAAGAAGCCAGAACTGCCTTGCGCAAACCGGCGTAACCCGGCGTTCAAAAATTTCCACCGAGATCACTGTGCTGGAATTTTGCAAACACAACGCTTGCTTTTGCCTGCATCAATCGCTAGGGAACACCCCGTTACGCGGCGGTGCGAAGACACCGGCGACGGCCACGCCCAAGGCGTTCAGAGGCCAAATGCGCGCTCGTAGCTCAGCTGGATAGAGCACTAGACTACGAATCTAGGGGTCGGGAGTTCGAATCTTCCCGAGCGCGCCAAAAAAATCAAAGCCTTAAAAGAAATTCGCAGTTCTTGAATTTCGCTCGGGTTACAAATCGGTGACAAAACGGCGTTTGATGCCTGGAAATTGGTGAGGCTCCTACCTCTTCCAATCCCTTATCCCACCCACCGGGCACCCCCGACTTGCGGGCGGCTCCCATCTGAGCCCTGCCGACCGCGCTGCGTGAACAATCAGTCGATAAACAAGAAAAGTGTATCGTGTGGCCGATGGAGGGCTTTCTTGCGCCATCACCAAAGATGTTGATGTTGAAATTCGCGTACGGTCTCAAATAATGCCTTATGGTTCGAACACGGGTGCAATTGCGGCACCGCCAATTCCTGAGGGACCTTAACGATGAGCCTGACTGACATTCGCGCCCTGACGTTCGACACGGGTGGCACCATTCTTGATTGGCACACCGGATTCAAAACAGCCCTTGCCCAAAAAGGGGCCACATACGGACTTGAGCGCAATTGGCACGACATTGCCAACGAATTGCGGCGCAAAAGTTTGGGTATGATGTTGAACCTGGGCAAAGACGCGCCACCCACCTACAATTTTGACGACGGCCACAGAATGGCTCTGGAAGAGCTGATTTCGGAGCACGACCTTGGCGTGTTCAGTGAGGAAGACCGTCACGCAATCGCCTATGATGCAGTGCATGGATTCAAGTGTTGGCCGGACTTTCCGGGCGTTCTGCCAAAACTGCGCCAAAAATTCCTTTGCGCATCCTTCACGATCCTGAGTTTTCGGATCATCATGGATACGGCCCGGCATAACGGCCTGTCATGGGACGCGGTCTTTTCGTGCGAAGCTATCGGCAAATACAAGACATTGCCCGAGCCTTACGAGAAGGTGGCGGAGTTTTTGCAACTAGAACCACATCAGATTTGCATGGTCGCTTGTCATAATTTCGATCTCAACGCGGCAAGGGGCGTTGGTTTCAAGTCGGCTTATGTGCGAAGGCCGCGCGAATGGGGAAATGACGATCCACCGGATTCAGCGCCGAACCCCTCTCACGATATTGTTGTCGACAGTTTTCCGGAGTTGGCGAGAGCCGTTGGGGTAGACGCATAGGTGAAAACTGGGAGAAACCGACCATGGCCTTTGAAAAGACGGCATTGCTGATCATATTGATAGTATCGGTACTTGGCCTCACAGGGTGTTTCAAGAGTGAGCAGCCGCTAATCGATGCAAGCGATGCAGACTTCCCGTTTACGACGATCACCTACGCTGATGACAGTGGATCGGAGGTCACGCTGGAAAAATCAGGCCACGCCTATGTGAGCACTGAAGACCGCGATGAAACTGCACTGCGCCTGAAGGCGATAGATGGCAGCACCTTCATCGGCCAGATATTTCCGGAGAATGACGGTGGTGACGGCTACCTTTATGCGCTGATCAAAGTTTCTGCTGATCGCAAAAGATTTTTCTTAGTTCATTCCGTAGCAGGGGAACAGGCGCTCGCTGCTGCAAATCAAGGCACCTACGGCTTTCGCCCTTGTGACGATGGTTTTGTATGTATCAGCACACTCGACGGTTTCGAAAAGTTTGCTTCATCGACACCACAATCCGAAGACACAACGGTGACCTTCACGATCAAAAATCTGCAATGATGGTGAGCTTTGGCTCGCATCATGGCGACCGCTTCACCGCCTGGCGCCGTAGGTGCATCAAATACTCAAGGACATCCGCTTTCTCATGGTCGAACAGCCGGAACATGGTCATGGGGAAATGGTCTTCCTGCAGAAACCGTTGAAAGTATTCGCGATCCCTGTTTGGCCAGAGCACGATCTGCTCAAAGGGTGGAGCCATGTCAGAATTTGGCCGGTCATCCTTTCTCAGATGGCACATTCGGCACCACTGTTCGACAACCGGCTTTCCTCGTTCAACTGCCGGGTTGGCATGCGCTGTTGCGACGGGTAGCAGCAGGGCAACAGTTATTATCAGCTTCAATTTGCTATCTACAAAACATAAGGAGGACCAGTACCTTCTGGCCATAAGCTGGAAATGCTTTCTTCGGAATCCACTTGAGCCGATATCTAGTACCTCTCACATGCCAGAATTCACTGTCCAGATCGGCAAATTTGAAAGATACACGTTTCGACAGATCACCTCTGTATTTTGCATTGAAGCACTCAGTCCAGATGCACATCTCGACTCTGTTTCCACTTTCAAACTTGAGCGAAACTCCTCCAACTTGGGTTTCACGGCAGCTTAAAGCAAAAGCACTGGAACAATAAAAAAAGACGATGGCAAATAGAATTGCGGCAGTATTTTTATTAGACATTTCGAAAACAAGGTTATCCAATTGTAAGAACGGGCACAAATACGCAATTATCACTTCTGATTTTAATGATCCATATCAACCTCCATTAAATTAGATGCTCCGCGCTTGTACTACAATTCGGTGAGAAGACATCGGCGACGGCCACGCCCAAGGCGCGTTCAAAGGCCAACTGCGCGCTCGTAGTTCAGTTGGATGCACTAGACTGCGAATCCAGGGGTTGAAAGTACGGCCCCACCCCCAGCGCGCCAAATTACCCCCGGTGACAAGACCGAACTCACGAAATTGCCACAATTGCCCGTCAACACCCGCGGCTGTTTCGATTCAAAGGACAACGGACATGCAGGACTATTACTATTGCGGGCGAGGGTTCCCGCAGACGGTCTGTAAAACCGTTGGCTATGAAATCATGCGGGAGGGCGCCGAAGGGTTCAATTCCCTCCCTCGCCACCAATACAGTCCGTCCATCAGCTGAAATTTGCGGATGGATAAGCCGAAAGATTCTGGGTAGCGGCAGCGGTCTTGAAAACCGAAGGTCCGAAAGGGCGTGGGGGTTCGAATCCCTCTCCATCCGCCACGGTAGCGTGGCAGAGTGGTAATGCAGCTGATTGCTAATCAGTAGGTCGGCAACGTCCCGGAGGTTCGAATCCTTCCGCTACCGCCAATACTTCACAGCAGGACAAATCCCGCCAGCGGCTCAGGGCACAATCCCTTTTCGCAGAAGGCATGCGGTAAATGTTCCGGACATTTCGTGACCGGCCTTTGCTCAATTCCGCCTAAAGAAGCGGACTGAAAAGGCGCGCTGCATTCTCACCGAAGACGCTGATAATGGGTCGCTGTTGCCAAAGTTCGGGATCAATCTGGTCGCTCCGTTCGACATACTCCCTTTGGAGTTTGTGAATTTGCGCGCTCAATTGCCGGTCGTACACAAACAGGCTGATCTCATAGTTCAGAAAAAGGCTGCGGTGGTCGAAATTCGCAGTCCCGAACATGGAAATCGCACCGTCAACGGTGATTGATTTTGTGTGGAGAAGCCCGCCCTTGAACAGAAAGATCTCGATACCGGCCCCTAGCAAATCATCGAAATAGGATCGACTGGCCCAGCGCGTGAGAAGTGAATCGACATGATACGGAACCACGAGGGTGACATGAACCCCCCTTGCCGCGGCGCCAAGCAGCGCGCGCAACATGGATGCATCAGGCACGAAATATGGCGTTGTGACGACCACTTCTGTCTCGGCCGAACCTATTAGCGAGACGAGCATGTGCAACAGCCCATCACCGTCACTGTCGGGGCCGCTCGCGACAACCTGCAAGTCGGCCTCGCCGGCAGGTCCGGACAATTCGATCCCTGTTTCTTGAAGCAATGGCTCGAAAGGCGCGTTGGTTTCCAGATGCCAATCTCCAGCAGCAACCAAACCCAAAGCCGCAACAACAGGGCCTTCGAGCCGTAGGTTCGCATCCACCCATGGGCCAAATTCCTGATAGGATTTGGATGCTAACGGATCAACCATGTTCATACTGCCCGTCCAGGCAACGGCCCCATCGATCACCGCGATTTTGCGGTGGAGCCTGAGATCGCCCCGCCCGAAAATGCTTCCGCCTATCCGCGCCGGAAGAGCCGGCAGCAATTGGATTCCCAGCGCGCGCAGCCGCCTGGGATGACCGCTCTTCCACCATTTATAGGCCCCCAGGTGATCCACAAGGATCCGGCAGGAGACGCCACGTTTTGCTGCACGGGCAAGAGCGGCTTCCACAATGTCCACGTCACCGCTGCTGTCCCAGATATAGTATTCCATGAGGACCGCGGTTTTGGCGCCGTCGATATCCTCGGCCAAGGCACGTCGTGCCTCTTGCCCACCCGCATAGAGCGTGCTCCTGCTTCCGCCGACTGCTTGTGAACCAAGTAATCTGGTGCCGATTTTGTTTAACCGCCGGGCAGCGGCGGGATGCGTCGTCCAGTCGACTGCCAGATTAGAACAACGGTTTCTGCCAAAAAAATCGCGAAGGTTACCCTTATGAGCCTGAGCGTCGCGTTCACGCCCGGAACTCAACGCCCGCTCACCAATGAGAAGGTAGGAAAATGCACCGGCAATGGGCAATAGAGCTGCAATGAACAACCACGCCAACGAAACTGACGGCTCAAGCCGCCGCATTACCACACGGACGGCAACGGCCAAGACAAGCAGGACATCGATAAGCAGCAGGTGAGTCAGATTATCCAACTTCCCGGCACCCCATTTTGATCAAGACGAAGTCTGCAGCCGTTGCAACAAATGATCTATTGTTTTGATTTTTGCAAGCGAAGCGTGCATGTTCTACGCAGCTTGTGAACCGCTCCGAACAGTCAGCTTCAGGCAGGTAACGAGATGGACACTCTTGGCGGACACCTGCTCACCGATCGGCAACTCACAGGAGCAGCCAATCAGCTAGGGTCAGGACCCTAGAAATAATCCTGCAGCGGGTGCACTTCCAGGCTTCCCGCCCTCAATGCCGCAATTGCCTCGGCGGTGGCCGATGCACCGGCCATGGTGGTCACGTAGGGCACTTTCTGCATCAGAGCGGCGCGGCGCAGCGATTTGGAATCCGAACGCGCCTTCTGGCCGTCTGTCGTGTTGACAACCAGTTGGACCTGCCGGTTGCGGATGGCGTCTTCAATATGCGGACGACCTTCCGACACCTTGTTGATCTTGACCGCTTCCACGCCGTTTTCGGCAAGATAGCGCTGCGTTCCGCCGGTGGCGATGATGCCAAACCCCTCGCCCGCGAGCCTGCGGGCCGCATCCAGCACACGCTGCTTGTCGTCATCGCGCACGGAAATGAACACCGACCCAGATCGCGGAAGATCGACGCCCGCGCCGAGCTGCGCCTTGGCATAGGCAAGGGCAAAATCACGGTCGAGGCCCATCACCTCACCGGTCGACCGCATCTCCGGTCCAAGCAAAATGTCAACACCCGGGAAACGGGCAAACGGAAACACCGCTTCCTTGACCGCGATGTGATCCAGCGTGGCAGCTTCGGCAAGACCACCGTAATTGCCAGCAGCACCATCGAGCGTTTCGCCCGCCATGATCCGCACAGCGATCTTGGCGACAGGACGGCCGACCGTCTTGGCAACGAACGGTACGGTGCGGCTGGCGCGCGGATTGACCTCCAATACGTAGACGTCGCCATCCTTGATCGCATATTGCACATTCATCAGCCCGCCGACATTCAACGCCTTGGCGAGCGCAACTGTCTGGCGCTCCAGTTCGGCGACCATGCCGGAAGGCAGGGAGTGCACTGGAAGCGAACAGGCGGAGTCACCGGAGTGGATGCCGGCTTCCTCAATGTGCTCCATGACCCCGCAGACATTGACCGTTTTGCCATCGCAGAGGCAATCGACGTCCACTTCGGTGGCACCTTGCAGATAGGTGTCGAACAGCAATGGATTCTGCCCCAGCAGCGTATTGATCTGGCCGGTTTTGTCGTTTGGATATCGCTGTTTGATATCTTCCGGAACCAATTCCGGAACAGTATCGAGCAGATAGCTCTGCAGCGCGTCTTCATTGTGGATGATCTGCATCGCCCGGCCGCCAAGCACATAGGACGGGCGCACGACGAGCGGGAAACCCAGTTCCCCGGCAACAAGCCTGGCCTGTTCGACCGAATAGGCAATACCGTTTTTCGGCTGACGGAGATCGAGCTTCATCAAAAGCTTCTGAAAACGATCGCGATCCTCAGCCAGGTCGATCGCATCCGGAGACGTGCCGAGGATCGGAATTCCGGCCTTTTCAATCGCACCGGCCAGCTTCAGCGGCGTCTGACCGCCAAGCTGAACAATGACGCCGGCAAGTGTACCCCTTTCCTGCTCGACGCGCAGGATCTCGATCACATCCTCCGCCGTCAACGGCTCGAAATAAAGCCTGTCGGAAGTGTCATAATCCGTCGACACCGTTTCCGGGTTGCAGTTGACCATGATCGCTTCAAAGCCCGCTTCCTGCAATGCGAAGGCGGCATGACAGCAGCAATAGTCGAACTCGATGCCCTGGCCAATCCGGTTCGGACCACCGCCGAGAATGACCACTTTCTTGCGATCTGATACATCCGCTTCCGACCGCAGCTCACCGGCAAACGGCACCTCATAGGTCGAGTACATGTAGGCGGTCGGCGAGGCGAATTCCGCAGCACAGGTGTCGATGCGTTTGAACACGGGATGGACATCCAACTCCCGCCGCTTTGCTGCGACCTGCCCGGCATCGTTGCCCGAAAGCGACCCGAGCCGAGCATCGGAAAAACCCAATCCCTTCAACATGCGCAGGTTTTCTGTGTCGGCTGGCATGCCGTCGGTACGAACGCGCTCCTCCATGGTGATGATGGCCGCCAGTTGCTCCAAAAACCACATGTCGATGCGGCAGGCATCGTATACTTCATCGAGTGGCGTGCCGATACGGATCGCCTGCGCCACCATGCGCAGCCGGTCCGGTGTCGGGGTTGATAGGGCGGCTCGGATGGCGTTGCGGTCGTCGCCCTGCCCCAGTCCCGGGATTTCGATCTCGTCGAGGCCCGTCAGGCCGGTCTCCAGCCCGCGCAACGCTTTTTGCAGGCTTTCCGCGAATGTGCGCCCGATGGCCATCACCTCTCCGACCGATTTCATCGCCGTGGTCAGATAGGGTTCGGCGCCAGGAAATTTTTCAAATGCGAACCGCGGGATCTTGGTGACAACATAGTCGATGGACGGTTCAAACGAAGCCGGCGTCGCGCCGCCCGTAATGTCGTTTTCAAGTTCATCGAGCGTGTATCCGACGGCCAGCCTCGCCGCCACCTTGGCGATCGGAAACCCGGTCGCTTTTGACGCGAGCGCCGAAGAGCGGGAGACGCGCGGATTCATTTCAATCACGACCAGGCGGCCATTGTCTGGATTAACCGCAAACTGAACGTTTGACCCGCCGGTCTCCACCCCGATCTCGCGCAGCACCGCAATCGAAGCGTTGCGCATGATCTGGTATTCCTTGTCGGTCAGCGTCAGCGCCGGGGCGACTGTGATGGAATCACCGGTATGAACGCCCATCGGATCAACATTTTCAATGGAGCAGATGATAATGCAGTTGTCGGCCTTGTCGCGGACAACCTCCATCTCAAATTCTTTCCAGCCAAGCACCGATTCCTCGATCAGCACTTCAGTCGTCGGCGAGGCGTCGAGCCCTGACTGAATGATCTGGTAAAACTCGGCCTCGTTGAACGCGATGCCGCCGCCGGTGCCGCCAAGCGTGAATGAGGGGCGGATAATCGCCGGCAGGCCGACATGGTCGAAAGCCTCTGCCGCGATGCCCATCGCGTGGCGGATATAACGTTGTTTGCGATCGCCCTCGCCGAGGTTCCACTCGTTTTCCAGTGCGTCGAGTGCCGCATCCAGGTCGGCGCCTGTATGCCTTGAACGCAATTCTTCGCGCTCGGCCTCATGCCGCTTGCGGTCGGCATCTTTCACCTCGGTCGCATTGGCAAGCATCGAACGAGGTGTCTCCAGGCCAATTTTGGCCATTGCCTCACGGAAGAGCTTCCGGTCCTCTGCCTTGTCGATTGCTGCGGCATCCGCGCCAATCATTTCTACGCCGTAGCGCTCCAGCACACCCATGCGGCGCAGCGACAAGGCGGTATTGAGCGCGGTCTGCCCGCCCATCGTGGGAAGCAGTGCATCGGGCCGCTCCTTGGCGATAATTTTTGCCACAACTTCCGGCGTGATTGGCTCGACATAGGTTGCGTCGGCCAACTCCGGATCGGTCATGATCGTTGCCGGGTTTGAGTTTACCAAAATGATGCGGTAGCCCTCGGCCTTCAGTGCCTTGCAGGCCTGCGTTCCCGAATAGTCGAACTCGCAAGCCTGGCCAATCACGATCGGCCCCGCGCCAATGATGAGAATGGATTGGATATCGGTGCGTTTCGGCATAAGCGTGTCTTCTAGGTCGTATCTGGCTGTGTCGTGCGCGCGAAAAAACCGGTTCTTGCGAACCGGTCGCGTCCACTGGCAGTCGTCTAAGGCTAGATGCGCCTTATAGGCAAGCGAAACCGGCTTGGAAAGCCTGTGAAAGCAATTGCGATACACGAAATCTGATGTTCAACAGAAACATTGCCCTTGCATTTGCATGGCAATGCACCAATTACGCCCTGCGCTTTCAAGCATGACCGGTCTTCGGTATTGAATACCGCCAGTGTTGGAGAGAAATGGATGAGAAAACTGATTCTGGCGATGATAGTCACCACAGCGACCACGAACGCATTGGCGCTGGAGCGATTGTATTCGGCTGACGAAACTTGTGACCAGATCAAATCAGTGCTGGCGCGAGATGGTGCGGCTATCATTTACTACCCCTCCCGCAGCATTCCCGGATTGAACCTGCTCAACCGCTTCGCAACTTCGGCTGAATTCTGCGATTCCAGGCGCATTCAGAAGTTCGCAATCAAAACAAGTGACAGTGACATCTGCAGGATTTCGATATGCCTGGAGCGAAGCGACGATCCGTCCAATTGAGCGGCTTGACAGCAGGTCAGACCTCGACCAGCCGCAGGACCGTGGAAATGTTGAAATCAAGCCGCTGCTGCAGGGATTGCTCGTCCATGAAATCGCGCTCAAACATGATCGAACCGGTGAACCGGTTGGTCAGGTAGTAATATCCGATTGCCGCAATGGTGATGTTGAGTTGGACTGCGTCGATACCGGTTCGGAACACGCCGTCTGCCACCCCTCTGGCCAAAATCTCGTCGACCATCTCGACAAGCTGTTGACTGGCGGCCTTGATTTTTTTTGATTTCTTGACGTGTCGCGCCTGATGCAGGTTTTCGCTGTTCACAAGCGTGATGAATTCCGGATTATCCAGATAGTATTGCCAGGTGAAACGGACCAATGTCTCCAGCGCCTCACGGGGCGGAAGATGCGCAAGATCCAGCTCCTGTTCGGCAGTGCGGATGTCAAGATAGGCCTGTTCGATCACCGTTTGGAACAGGTCTTCCTTGCCACCAAAATAGTGATAAATCATGCGCTTGTTGGTTTTTGCCTTGTCGGCAATTTCGTCGACCCGCGCACCACCGAGCCCGAGACGAGCAAATTCCTTTTTCGCTGCATCTAGAATACGCGACTTGGTCGCATCGGCATCCCGTTTGCGCTTTTTGGGTTTGGGCACGAAACGTCTCCTCCATTCCGTCTCGGTTGGACGGTTGGCGCTGCTCTCAATTTCCCAGCGTCCCCTAGAGAGCTAAACGCAATATGTCCACTTGACAAGCATGCAATTCACAAAGTAACTAACTAGTGCGTTACTAAGTTTCTGCGATGCACGGCCGCAGCAGAAACGATTGGTGCCCGCAGGGTTGCCAAGGGTGGCTTTGAATTTGGTTGCATGTCGAAAACAGGGAGGATCCCATGTCATTTATCAAGAAATTCATCGAGCAGGAGAAGGTCAACCGCCGCGACCTTCTTCTGGCGACAGCGTTTGGCGTTGGCGGCGCCGCAGCATCTGGCGTCTTTGGGCCGGGCATGGCCAGGGCGGCGATCGCTGATCCCACGGTTGCATGGAGTTATCGTAACCGCACCAACCCTTACTGGAACGAAATCGTGTCCGGTGGCGAGGCATTTGTGGAAAGCCTGGGCAAGCCGAAGGACTTCTTGACCCATCTGATCAACGAGGGCTCATCGGAAAAGTCGCTTGCTGACGTGAAGGCATTGCTTGCCAAGACCAATGGCGAACTGGCGCTGGCCATCGATACCAATGACGCACCGAATGCACGCCCGGTTGTCGAGGCGTGTGCTGCGGCTGGCGCCTATGTCTCCACGCTGTGGAACAAGACCGACGACCTGCATCCCTGGGATTTCGGAGACAACTACGTCAGCCACATGAGTTGGTCCGACGAAGGTCCTGCTGAAAAAACCGCCCGCATCCTGCTGGATGCAATCGGCGGCAAGGGCGGCGTTGTCCATCTCGGCGGCATTGCATCAAACAACCCGGCAATCGAGCGCCTGAACGGTTTGAAAAACGCACTGAAGGATTATCCTGACGTCGAACTGCTCGATGCACAGCCCGCCGACTGGGACACGCAGAAAGCCAACCAGATCATGTCTTCATTCATCACCCGCTATGGCGATGAGATTACCGGTGTTCACTGCGCCAACGACACGATCGGTTATGGGGTTCTCGAAGCACTGCGCGCTGAAGGAATGGACATCCCGATCGTCACCTATGACGGCAACCCACAGGCGGTGGAACTCGTCGCACAGGGCAAGATCCTGGCGACCGTGTTTACTAATCCGCATTGGGGTGGCGGTATTACTGCTGCACTGGCCTACCATGCTGCGGTCGGCACCTTCAAACCGTCCGACGAGGCGAATGAGCATCGTGAATTCTACGGTCCGACAATCTTTGTCACGCCGGACGATGCAGCGGAATTCAAGGCTAACTACCTCGACAACGTGCCGACCTATGACTGGACTGATTTCTGGGGGCCGTCAAACGGCCAGATCATGTACAAATAGGTCCATCCTCCTGCTGCGCGGGCGGGTTTTCCGCCCGCGCAACCAGACTTGAGACGAGCGACGAAGCCATATTGGGGAATGCTCGGTCCACGCGCTCACAACGCACAGCAACGAGGCTCAACAAATGTCGGACGTTACTGCACAATCCGCGCCTTTCGGCGGGCTGGTAACGCGCGATCAGATCGTCAAATGGGCGCCTCTTCTGGTCCTTGCGGTCTTGCTGCTCCTGTTCCCGTTTTTCGAGTGGCTTGAGGATTTCCGCGAAGGCAAGGACCATATCTATCTGCTCGACAGTCGCTTCTTCTCAATTCGAAACGCCGCCAGGATCGGTATTGCCGCCACGCCGGCACTGATGGTCGCCATCGGCGTCACATTCATCATCATCATGGGCTCAATCGACCTCTCCATGGAGGGGACGGTTTCCGTTTGCGCCGTGCTGTTCGCCTTTGCGTTTTTGGCGTGGGGTGGAACTTTGGCAAGCTGGGCATGGCTTGCGATCCCTCTGGTGCTGCTGGTTGGAGCCATAATGGGCTTCATCAACGGCCTCGTTCATGTACGGCTCAAGATACCGTCATTCATGGCCAGTCTGGCGATGGGCTTTGTCGGCACCGGTTTCGCGCTGCTGCTGACCGGCGGTGACCGAATTCGCATCGAAGACGAACTGTTCCGGTCATTGCTGACCGTTCGCTGGTTGAACTTTCCGATCATGTGCTACGTCGCGCTCGGTTTTCTGCTGATCGCCTGGTTCATACAGTCGCGCACAACGCTTGGACGCAATTTCTACGCGGTCGGCGGCGGCGAGGAACTGGCCCATGCCAGCGGCTTGAACGTGAACCGTGTGCGCATCATGGGTTTCACCTTGGCGGGCATGTTTTTCGCGGTTGGTGCGCTGCTGGCGGTTGGCCGCATCGGCATCGCTGAAACCGCGACAGGCAATAATTTCATGTTTGTCTCGATCACCGCCGTTGTTGTTGGCGGCACGGCGCTGTGGGGCGGCATTGGCGGCGTGTGGAACACGCTGGTCGGCGTGTTGATCGTCAACGTCATCAACAATGGCATGGTGGTGATCGGGCTGCCCGGATATGTGCAGGATGGCGTGCTCGGCATCCTGGTAATCATTGCGGTTGTTCTGTCGACCGACCGCAAATCAGTCAGCTTTGTGAAATAGGGGCGCGGTCGTGTACGAGCTTCGCAAAGTCGATAAACATTTTCCCGGCGTCCATGCGCTGAAGGCGATCGACTTCAAGGTCAATCGCGGCGAGATCGTCGGGCTTGTCGGTGAAAACGGCGCCGGGAAATCCACTTTGATGAAAGTGATCTACGGTTCCTACCAGCCTGACGGCGGTACCATTACCATCGACGACAAGGCGGTGCGGTTCCAGAACCCTCGCCAGGCCATGGAACACGGCATCGGCATGGTCTTTCAGGAACAATCGCTGATTACCAATCTGACGGTGATGGAGAACATCTTTCTCGGTTACGAACAGCAATTCGTGAATTTCGGCGTCATTGACTGGAAGGCGATGGCGGAAGCCGCCCGTCATCAGCTGAAGAAAGTCAAACTGGACATCGATCCGGCCACGACCACATCGCAACTGTCATTTGCACAAAGGCAATTGGTCGAACTGGCCAAGGTTCTGACCCTGGAAGAACGGATTGATGGCGATCTGGTCATCCTTCTCGATGAGCCTACATCAGTCCTTGCCAAGGAAGAAGTCGAATTGCTGTTCCAGCTCGTGCGCGACCTGACAAAGCGTGCGTCATTCATCTTTGTCAGTCATCGCATGGATGAGGTGCTCGAGTTGAGCGACCGAATCTACGTCATGAAGGACGGCGAGGTGGTAGACGTCGTCGAACAAAAAGACGCTGAGGTCGACTCCATTCAGCACAAGATGGTCGGCCGCGAAGTCGACAAGGAATATTACCGCGAGCAGAAACAGAAGCCGTATGATGCCGATTCCGTGCTTGTGACACTCAACAATGTCAGTCTCGGCAACCGCTACAAGGATATATCGTTTGAACTCCACCCCGGCGAGGTTTTGTGCCTTGTCGGAACCGAGGGGTCGGGCCGCGAAGCCATTCTGCGCACGATATACGGCCTTGATGCGCCGACGTCCGGACAGGTTTCGATAAAGGGTGATCAGGTCAGCCGTTTTACCGCCAAGGGTGGTGTCGAGCGCGGCGTCGGCTACACGCCACGGGAGCGCAAGGTCGAAGGCATCGTCGCCGGCATGAATGTCTACGAGAACATGACGCTGAGCCAGATGAACAATTACTCAAGCGCCGGCGTCTTGAACATTGGTGAGGAGAAATCGCTGGCACGGACCTGGATCGAGAAGCTCGCGATCAAAACCCCAGATGTCTACAAGGATTGCGGTGGCTTGTCGGGCGGCAACCAGCAGAAAGTTGTGCTGGCCAAATGGCGTTCAGGTGGATCGGACATCATCCTGCTGGATCACCCGACACGCGGCCTTGATATCGGCGCCAAGGAAGACGTCTACGAGATGGTTCGCGAGATGTCGGATGCCGGCGTGGGCATCGTGCTGGTCGCCGACACGCTTGAGGAAGCAATCGGACTGTCTCACACGATCATCGTCATCAAGGATGGCGAGTTTCAAAAACGGTTCGACTGCACGCCCGGCGACAAACCCTCCCTTTATGACCTTGTTCATCACATGATCTGAGGCCCGCCATGGATTTAGAACGGATCAAACCATATTTCCCCTGGATCACGCTTCTGGCGCTTGTAGTGGCGGTCGGCGCGGTAAATCCGAGCTTTTTTGATCCCTTGGGATTGCTGTCGCTCGTGACCGACGTGGTTCCGCTTTTCATCATGGCGCTCGGAATGACTTTTGCCATCTATATCGGTGGCATCGACCTTTCGGCCCAACAACTGGCCAATCTCGTGACGGTCATAGCCACCGTATATCTCAGCCAATTCGGCATTGGCGTTGCCGTGATCTGCATCTGCACCGGCGCCATTATCGGTGCAATATCCGGATTTGTGACATCGCGCCTGTATGTGCCGTCCTTCGTCTCGACGCTGGCAATGGGCTTCGTCGCCCTGTCCGCAGCAAAATACCTGTCAGGTCAGCGCGCGCTGTCGATGGATGCGACCCAGCGTGACGACAGTTTTGGCTGGATGTTCGGCAACACGGCAGGCTTCCCCCATGAGTTGATCATCGCGCTCACCCTCCTGGCCCTGGCCTGGTTTCTGCAAACCCGGACCACATTCGGTCGTGCGCTCAAGGCGGTCGGATCGGGCGAACTTGCAGCCGTTGCATCGGGATTGAACGTGGACCGGGTGAAGATGATGGCATTTGCCATATCGGGCGGTTTTGCCGGCATTGCCGGTTTGATGTTCTCCGTCAAACTTTCAGGCGGTGACGCCAATCTGGCAAACGGATTTCTTCTTCTGGCAATTGTTGCGGTTCTTGTTGGCGGCACTCCGCTGACGGGCGGTGTCGGCGGTGTGGTGAACACAGCCATCGGCACCTTGATCGTCATGGTGATCCGCGCCGCCATGGTCTATCTGGAAGTCGACGCCACCCAGCAGCAGATGGTGTTCGGCATCGTTCTCATCATCGCAATTGCACTGACAATCGACCGATCAAAGCTGCGCGGGGTGGTCAAGTAGATGTCGAACATGCGCGCAGCAGTTTTGGTCGAGCCTGGCCGCTTTGAGGTGCAAAATGTGCCGAAGCCGGAGCCCGGGCTGGGTGAAGCACTGATTAAGATTGCCCGCACCGGCATTTGCGGCACCGACATTCATATATTCAACGGGCACTATGCTGCAGAAAACCTGCCGATGATCCCGGGCCACGAATTCACCGGGACTGTCGCGGCTCTCGGACCGGGAGTGTCTGGGTTGACTATCGGCCAGCCTGTGGTCGTCGACATGAATATCGGCTGCGGCAACTGCTATTGGTGCCGCCGCAATGAAATCCTCAATTGTCCCGACATGCAGCAGATCGGGATCACGATGAACGGCGCCTTTGCCGAATATATCTCGGTACCCGCAAGAATGGTCATCCCCGCGCCGGAAAACGTCCCGGCCGAAGTGCTGGCGCTCACCGAACCGCTTGCTTGCGTTGTTCGTGCAGCCAGAAAGGCGCAGGTAACGTTCGGGCAGTCAGTTGTTGTCCTCGGCGCCGGACCGATTGGCAATCTTCACGTTCAGTTGTTGCGAACCATTGGAGCAGCCCCGATCATCGTTGCCGACATCAGTCCGCAAAGGTTGGAGATGGCCGTAAACGCCGGTGCGGATTATGGCGTCAGCGACCCTTCCGCACTTCGTCAAACTGTACTTGAAGCGACCGACGGACGCGGAGCGGATATTGTCATCGAAAGCGTTGGCAATTCTGCCCTATATGCCCAGGCCACGGAATTGATGCGCAAGGGCGGCCATCTCGCGGCTTTCGGGATCACCGGAGACGGCGAGACCTTGGCGCTCGATATCCTGACGACGATTTTGCAGGAAAATTCGGTCAAGGGATCGGTCGCCGGCATGGGTCAGGACATGCACGATGCGCTGACCCTGCTCACACATGGCCGCATAGCGACCCAGCCTTTTACAGGCGCCTCGTTCGCACTTGAGGAAATCCAGCAGGCGTTCGACAGCATGGCAAAGAGGCCGCAGGACCTGAAGACACAAATCGTAATGCACTGAAATGGGAATCTCACATGGCAAACATTCTGATCATCTACGACACAGATAGTGACCGGCGGTTCACGGAAACCGCTGTACCCTTTGTAAAGGAGGGGGTTGAGAAAGTTGGTGGGCACGACATTCGCGTGCGCTTTGTCGACGAAGCCGAAACCGAGGATGTTTTCTGGGCGGATGGCATTGCGGTTGGCTGCCCAACGCATTTGGGTGGTGTGTCCTGGCGTATGAAGAAGTGGTGGGACGACCGTACCCCGGACATCTGGTTCAAGACGGACGGCAAGTTTGCGGTACCCTTTACATCCGCCGGCAGCCTTGGCGGCGGTGGAGAACTGGCCTGCCAGGCGCTCAGCGTCATGATGATGAACATGGGATATTTCGTGTTCGGAATTACCGACTACGTGGCCAAGAAGGAGAGCCTGCACTATGGCGCGGTGTTTGCAGGAGAACCGCGCTCAGAGCATGCGAAAGAGGCCTGCCGCCGCGCTGGAACCCGTCTCGCAGAATGGGTTGGCTACTACATGGAAGGCCGCAAGGACCTGCACCCTCTCAAGGCCAAATACACACGCTTCTGGGAGCTCGCGGACTGATGGCAAAAGCTCGATTGCTTGTTGAACTAGACGTCAAACCTGGTGAAGCAGACAGCTTTGTGCAGATGTTCAAGGATGAGTTCATTTCGCGCTCGCGCACCGAAGGGGGTTGCGAACAATATGAACTTTGGCGCGACAGCAACATTCCCACCAAGATGACCATTATTGAAGTGTGGTCGTCCAAAGCCGCGTTGGAAACGCATCTTTCGCAGGACTGGTTTGGTGTCTGGGCACCGAAAATGGAAGCGGCCCAGGCAACACCGTTAGTGGTGCGTACTCTGACATCCGTTGAGGATTAAACGTCCGTTTGAGGCTGAAGAGTTCGTAGACAGGATTGGAACCAGCATGGACCAGATATCACCTTATGCAAAACTTCCCGATACTCCACGTGAATTCGGATTCTATGTTGACGGAAAATACGTTGCCACCGCTGATCGTGAAGTTTTCGAGCGCAATTCGCCGGGCCACGGCGTTCCGGTGACAATAATCCCGAAATGTACGGAAACAGATCTGGACCTGGCTGTGGCTGCAGCCCGCAAGGCTTTTGACGACCGGCGTTGGTCGGGGCTTTCAGGCGCGGAACGGGCAGCGGTTCTGCTGGCGACTGCCCAGGGTATTCGCGAACGCGCAGATGAAATCGCCTATTGGGAAACGCTGGAGAACGGCAAACCCATTGCGCAGGCAAGAGCCGAAGTCGCCGGCTGTGCCGGCATGTATGAATATGCTTCCGGCGTCGCTCGCAGCCTGCACGGCGACAGTTTCAACAATCTTGGCGATGGCATGTTCGGCCTGGTCACTCGTGAACCGGTTGGCGTTGTCGGCGTGATCACGCCATGGAATTTTCCCTTCCTGATCCTGTGCGAACGGGTGCCGTATATTCTGGCTTCCGGCTGCACAATGGTGGTCAAACCGTCCGAGATGACATCGGCCACTTCGCTGATCCTGGCCGAAATCCTCACCGACGCAGGACTGCCGGATGGCTGCATGAACGTCGTCACCGGTTCGGGTGGCACCATCGGCCAGAAGCTTATCGAGCACATGGACGTGGACATGCTCTCGTTTACCGGCTCCACCAATGTCGGACGTAATTGCGTTCATGCCGCTGCGGGCAACTTCAAGAAGCTTGGTTTGGAACTCGGCGGAAAAAATCCGCAGATCGTGTTTGCCGATGCAGATCTTGAAGATGCTGCCGACGGTGTGGCGTTCGGCATCGGGTTCAACACCGGCCAATGCTGCGTCTCAGGCTCAAGATTGATTGTTGAAAGAAGCGTTGCTGACCGGTTCAGCGATATGGTGGCGGAAAAGATGTCGAAGGCGGTTGTCGGCGACCCGCTGGATGAGGCGACGCAGATCGGCGCAATTACAACCGATGCGCAAAACAGCACGATCATGGGCTACATTGCTAAGGGTAGCGACGAAGGCGCAAATCTCGTCTGCGGAGGCGAACAGCTCGACTTTGGCCGCGGCCAGTATATCGCGCCTACCCTGTTTTCCGGCGTGACGCCCAATATGGCAATTGCCCGTGAGGAAATTTTCGGTCCGGTGCTGACCGTCATGCCATTCGACACCGTGGACGAGGCAATCGCCATCGCCAACGACACCGAATACGGTTTGGCCGCCAGCGTCTGGACCAAGAATATCGACAAGGCGTTAATGGTCACAAGGCGCGTTCAGGCCGGGCGTTTTTGGGTCAACACCACGCTCTCCGGCGGACCGGAACTGCCCATCGGCGGCTTCAAACAATCCGGCTGGGGACGCGAAGCGGGCGTCTATGGTGTTGAAGAATACACGCAGATAAAGTCGGTCCATATCGAGATCGGAAAACGCGACCATTGGATCAAGTAAGTGGCAGAAATGGGCTGTGACCAAACAGATGGCTGACAACGGCTATGACTATGTGATTGTCGGCGGCGGTTCGGCCGGCTGCGTATTGGCCAGCCGACTGAGCGAGAATCCCGATATTCGCGTTTTGCTGCTTGAGGCCGGCGGCAGGGATTGGCACCCGCTCATTCACATGCCGGTGGGCTTTGCCAAGATGACCGATGGCCCCCAGACCTGGGGAATGACCACTGCGCCGCAAAAACACGCCAACAATCGTGAAATTCCCTATGCCCAGGCACGGGTGATTGGCGGCGGCAGCTCGATCAATGCCGAGGTTTTTACGCGTGGCAATCCTGTCGACTATGACCGGTGGGCCGAACAGGAAGGGTGCGAAGGCTGGTCGTTTGCGGACATTCAGAAGTACTTCATTCGCTCCGAAGGCAACACAATCCTGTCGGGTGACTGGCATGGAACGGATGGGCCGTTAGGCGTTTCCAACATCCCTGCCCCGCAGCACATGACCCGCGCCTTCGTGCAGTCCTGTCAGGAGTTTGGCATCCCTTATTCGCCGGATTTCAACGGTTCCGAACAGGCCGGCTGCGGTGTTTATCAGACCACCACTCTCAACAATCGCCGTTGCTCTGCGGCAGTCGGCTATCTCAAGCCGGTGTTGGGCCGCTCCAATTTGACCGTGGAAACCGGATGCTTGGTCAAGCGCATCGTATTTGCCGGCAATCGCGCTACAGGCGTGGAATACTCTCGTGGTAATCAACTCAAAACCGCAAAGGTCGACGGCGAGATCATCGTCACATCCGGCGCTATTGGCACGCCAAAACTGATGATGTTGTCTGGTGTCGGCCCGGCGGCGCATCTGGGTGAACACGGGATCGATGTGGTGCACGATCTGCCGGGGGTCGGTGAAAACCTCAACGATCATTTCGGCATCGACATCGTGGCAGAACTATCCGGCCATTACAGTCTCGACAAATACAACAAATGGCATTGGGCCGCCTGGGCTGGTGCTCAGTATTATCTGTTCAATTCCGGCCCGGTTACCTCCAACGTCGTTGAAGGCGGGGTGTTCTGGTTCGCCGACAAGTCGAAGCCGGTTCCCGATCTGCAGTTCCATTTTCTGGCCGGTGCCGGAGCAGAGGCCGGCGTTCCAAGTGTGCCGAAGGGATCGTCGGGCATTACGCTGAACTCCTATACGCTGCGCCCCAAAAGCCGCGGGACAGTGCGGCTGCGTTCCAGTAACCCAGCCGATTTGCCGGTCGTCGATCCGAATTTCCTCGCCGAACCCGACGATCTGAAAACCTCGGTGGAAGGCGTCAAGATCAGCCGTGAAATCTTCTCGCAGCCGAGCCTGCAGAAATTCATCCGGCAGATCCGGTTTCCCGATGATGGCGTGAAAACGCAAAAGGAGATTGAAGAGTATGCGCGCCAGTATGGCCGCACATCCTACCATCCCACCTGCACCTGCAAGATGGGCACCGACGAAATGGCCGTTGTCGATCCGCAACTAAGGGTCCACGGCCTTGAAGGCATACGAATCTGCGACAGTTCGATCATGCCAAGCCTGATTGGCTCAAACACAAATGCACCGACCATCATGATCGCCGAAAAGGCGAGCGACTTGATCAGGGGTAATCAATAGCCACGTTTGACCTGTGTCCGATTGAAAAAATGGGGCCGCCGACCGGATGTCGACGACCCCACAGGGAGGAACAGTGCGCCGTCGTGCAATACAGATTAATCCCAATCCGGCGCCCACGGCACCAGATCTTCCGTGACAATGCGGTAGCCGGTCTTGGTCTTTTCCTCGATACGCGCCATGTCGACGTTTGACAGAGTGAAATCCATGATCTCGAAATTGGCGCGGATATTTTCCGGCTTTGTCGACATCGTATTGACGCTAACACCCTTTCTGGATGATCCAGCGAAGCACCACCTGGGCAGCCGTCTTGCCGTAGGCTTCGCCAATCTCGGCGAATTCGCGATGTTTGAACACTTCGCCGCGGGCGACTGACGAATAGGACGATAGCGGGATGCCAGCTTCATTGGCGCCTGCGATCAGCCGGCCCTGATTGAGCAGCGGATGGAATTCGACCTGGTTGGTGACAATCGGAGCGTCAACAATTCTGACTGCTTCCTTCATCATCGCGACCGTGTAGTTTGAAACGCCGATGTTTTTCGCCAGACCACGCTTGTGAGCATCTTCGAGCAGACGCAACGACGGTGCGATATCACCTCCGATGGGTGGCCAGTGCAGCAGCAAGACATCGACGACATTGATCTGCAATTCCTTGAGGCTCTGTTCCACAGATGCAATGAACTTGTCCTCACCGAAATTGTCGGGGTGAACCTTGGTGGTGACACACAGCTCATCGCGTGGCACACCCGAAGTCTTCAATGCTTCACCGGTTTCCGCCTCGTTTCCATACATCTGTGCTGTATCAAAAGCGCGATAGCCGATTTCTGCTGCCGCGAGAATCGCACTGCGGGCAACGTCTCCAGTCAACGGAAATGTACCAAATGCGCGCTGATGGGTTTTCTGATAATAGATGTTCATCGCATGTCCCTTTGAAGCATTCAGTATTTATAACCAATTGGTTACTTAAACGGAACCCTTAATGATATGCTTTCTCACAGAAAGGCACATAAACGCTTGATTTGTGGTGATTTCGGGGGCATATTTATATAACCAATTAGTTACTTAAATCCAATTTTTCGGTTGGCTGGGATAATTACGTGACGAAACAGATAACAGTAGCGGAAGCGGTCGCGTTGATTTCCGACAATGCCGTGGTTGCGGTCAATTCTTCAAGTGGGCTTTGTTGTCCTGATGCAATTCTGCAGGCCTTGGGAGAACGGTTCGATCAGTCCGGCGCGCCGAAAAACCTGACGACCATACACCCGATTGCCGCCGGTGATTTTTTCGGCACCAAAGGTGTCGATCATATTGCCAAACCGGGCTGTCTTGGCCGCATCATCGGCGGCTCTTATCCGTCGGGTCCGTCAAATGCCGAACCCCCTTTGATCTGGCAGATGATCACCGCCAACCAGATCCCTGCCTACAACATTCCGTCGGGTATCATCTTCGACATGTTGCGCGAGGCAGCCGGTCATCGTCCCGGCGTGCTCACCAAGGTGGGCATGGGAACCTTCGTCGACCCGGACCAGGAAGGCTGCGCCATGAACGAAGCAGCCAGCGGCGAACCGATTGTCAGCCGCCGCGAATTTGAGGGTGAAGAATGGCTGTACTTTTCCGCGCTGAAACCGGATTTTGCCATCATCCGCGCAACGACCGGAGATGAACGCGGCAATTTGAGCTTTGAATCCGAGGGCGCCTATCTGGGCGCAATGGAAATGGCGCTCGCCGCCCACAATACCGGCGGCAAGGTCATCGCCCAGGTTCGCCGCGTGGCCAAAGCCGGATCTATTCGTCCTCACGACGTGCATGTCCCGGGAATCCTGGTCGACTGCGTCGTCGAGGCTCCCGACATGCTGCAGACCACCGCAACGCCCTATGATCCGGCAATCTCCGGCGAGTTGATCAGGCCGTTGGAAAGCTTCAGCATACCGGAATTCGGAATTGGAAAGGTGATTGCCCGGCGTGTCGCCCAGGAGCTCAGGCGTGGCTGGTCGGTCAACATCGGATTTGGAATTTCCGCCAATGTGCCGCGAATATTCCTGGAAGAAGGTCAGCACGGCGCCGTGACCTGGGTCATCGAACAGGGTGCGGTTGGCGGTATTCCGCTTCTCGATTTCAAATTCGGCTGCTCGGCAAACGCCGAAGCTTTCGTCGCCTCGCCACACCAGTTCTCCTATTTTCAGGCTGGTGGATTTGATGCGTCATTGCTGTCATTCCTTGAAATCGGTGCAGACGGCTCGGTCAATGTTTCCCGCCTGGCCGCAACACCGCACCGGACCGCCGGAGCCGGCGGTTTTGTGGACATCACCACCCGTGCCCATCGCATTGTTTTTTCAGGCAATTTCAATGCCGGAGCAAAGATGCGGATTGAAGACGGCAAGCTGGTCATTGACCGCGAAGGCAAGATCGCCAAGATCGTCCCGGAAGTGGATCAAGTGTCGTTCTCCGGCAAGCGGGCAGTCGCCGAGGGAAGGCAGGCGACGTATATTACCGAAAGGTGTGTGATGCAGCTGACTGCAGACGGATTGATCGTTACCGAAATCGCGCCTGGCATCGATCTGCAACGCGATGTTCTCGATCAGGCCGAAACGCCGCTCATCGTCGCCGAAGATCTGCGCGAGATGGATGCTCAGTTGTTTCAACCCGAGCTGATCGGCCTCGACCCATGAATGCCGAACCCTCCATTCTGCTGCACGTTGAAAATCGTGCAGCTCATTTACGACTGAACAGGCCGGAAAAACTGAACGCGCTCGACGCGGCGATGATCGCCGAATTGGCCCGCCTCTGCCTCGAAATCGAACATCGGCAGGACATTGACGTGGTCATTCTGTCCGGCAACGGAAAGGCGTTTTGCGCCGGCGGCGATATAGAAGCGTGGAGCAGTGTCAGCCCAGAAGCGTTCGGCCGACACTGGGTACGCGATGGCCACGCTGCTTTCGACGCCTTGGCCCGATTGCGTCAGCCGGTCATCGCGGTCATCGACGGACATGCGCTCGGTGGAGGTCTCGAGGTTGCCGCCTGCGCCGATTACCGTATCGCCGAGGAGCATGTGAAATTCGGTCAGCCGGAGAGCGGTCTTGGTATCATTCCC
>CAXXPS010000002.1:0-2361387 GCA_963669415.2 Rhizobiaceae bacterium | reverse complement strand
GAGCTCTGACATCCGGGACCGCGACCAATTTTCAGCAACTGTTTCAGGAAGTGGTGGCCGGAATTGCGGCGGATCCCAAAAGCAGTTACCGGCCGCGGCCGGTTGCTTATGGCGATCTATCGGCCGTATTTCCATGGTCGAATGCACGGGGAATGGCGATTAAAGCCGTTCTGGAAAAAGGAACACTCCGAATTCCTGCAGGCATTTTTCAAGGCTTTGAAAAGGATGCCGGGGTGACAGTTTATGATCCCGATGACACTGAAAAAGAGATCGCATTTGGACGCGTCGCCGAAGCGACTTACGCTAACAGCGCAATCTCCAAATTAAAGTGGCACGCCCCTGAAGAAGCGCTCAGTACTTCACCAGTACCGTTTCCGGTTAGTGTGACCGAGCCTGTCACCCATTTTGAGTTCATCGTCGGGGGGCCCACGTTTGCCAGCAATATTGAAGATGATGTCCGGCAGCGTGTTAGCGAAATTTTTAAAGCTGCATTCACGGATAACATCGGGAATATCGGCGCAAACACTACATTGGGCTTACCTGACAATCCCGACCTGAACTTGCTTACTCGTGTGGAGGACGATCAAATATGGCTACTCAAGCCGGAGAACAACTTGTAAAGGACGATGAAGCCCATGACCGGAGTTTGAGTATCTCTCTGGAGAACGATCGAGAGTGGGTCACCTCGACCCTGTCGCAATCAATCTGGCAGCTGGCGCGAGCAGCCCGGATAATCCGCACTGCCTCAACTCACCGACAAACTCGGCGATCCAAGCTGAACTTTACAACTGCTCTGCTTCGCGATGCCGAGATGATAAATCGCGGACGTGAGAACTGTCCGGAAATCACGGAGGAGATAATTGCGAGCGATTTTCGCCCTTTGGAGAGCGCCACACATCTCAGCGCCGGAAATTGTGACCTGATCAGAGTTTCAGTAAAGAATACTTCCCCACATCAACACTTTTATGTCGGTGGATTTTATGTCGATTCGAGAGGTGGAGTTTCGCTACTAACCGATACCGAAGATGATGAAGAAATGCCGAACTGTGCTTATCCGCTTCCGCCGTTTTCAGCTGATGAACTGAAGTTCGACGTGGGAATATACACTTGGTATGATGGTCCATCGACTGTCGGTTTGGAACGAATTGTTTTCCTGGCGATTCGGCAGGATAAGACTGGGCTGCCCCCGAACCTGTGTTCTCTCGCTCAAGAGACATTGTCGGCTCAACAGCAAATGAGATCAGGGGAATCGGATTTGGATAATTTGCTGTCTGATATCGGCGGAGTACAGAATCGGGGCGGAGGCAGCGCCCATAGTTCCAAACGCAAATCTACAAGGTTTGTTGCGATGGAAGCGCATATGATTGAACTGGACATCCGACCGTAGAGGAAAATCCAGATACGGGCCACCGATAGACCTTGGACGACAAACGTTCAACAGTGCCATTGTTCCGCAAACCACATGTGCGCATCAGCAGCCCTTGTCCAATTCTATCTATTTCCAAATATCGCGGGGGTCCACCGTTCTACAAGCTTATTCTCCAATCGGAAAATAATGTCGCCTTCTTCTCCGTCGATAAGGATCGTGTCGTTCTGAGGTGTATTCTTGGGCAGATTATTCTTTGTGGTAAATTGAATAACGTCCTTTTTCAGGTAGGTTCCAATTTGAGCCCCTGTGATCATAGACTTATCGCTCTCCAATTCCAGTTTGCCCGACAACAATTTTGTCAGCGTTTCGGTGAATCGGCTCTTGGCAGGAACTTCCTCATCTTCTGAACCTGCGGTCAGTACACGCCGAACCGGATGATGGTGCAAATGGTCTCGCCAACCATCTCTACGTTCCCCGCGACGACTCTCGATCATCCGGATCGCTTCACCGGAAAAACAACTGTCAAACACCCACATGACGTGTTTGGCTTCCATGGTTTCTGACCATTCTTCAATTCGACGTAAGTTCAACGCTGACCTTCGAAACGCGTCCGGTCGGGACAAACCTGGTGCATCCGCTGGCACAAACCAGGCCGTTTTGCGCTGGTACGTTTCGGTCGTAGTGCCATGGCCGGCCAGCATAATGAATATGCGAGCATTTCTTTTTGCGCCATGCGAGTACACGAATTGCTCCATAGCAACTTCCAACTCGCCCCTTGTCGGATCGAAAACAGTTTGTACTTCGAATTGGTGGATCCTACTGAGTACTTCACCCAACTGGTCAAGTTCTGCTTTCACATGCTGGAGGTCGTTCCAGGGTTGGACATCGCCGTCTTTGTACGAATAATCTCCAACGCCAATGAGCAGGGCAAAACTACCATCCTCATATGTCGATAATTCTTTTTTGGTCCGTGGTTGCAGATACACAACGCGACCGGCCCTGTCTGATGCGATCTCATAGTCTGAAATCTGATTGAACAAAAAATTGCCGGTAGATGGAGCAGCGAAGTGCGGCACTTGATGTCCTTCAGTATTGTTTGTCACCTCCAGCCTTATCATTCGGTAGATGTCTTCGGTGCGCATCATCTGTTCCGACAACCAATGAACAACAGCCTTCGCAAATGGCCCATGCCGGTCGGTGATGGGCGCCAAATCCTCGTTCGGCATCGTTGAAAACAAAAACGAACCGTCAGGGTAAGTTTGGCCGTGGTTCTCAATCTTTGGATCAGCCGTATTCTGATTGAATTTGGCCGTTCTTGGTGCGTCAATAAGCAGAAAAGACCTGTCTCGGCTTCCAGTCGCCTCGGCCAGTCGTTTGGCGACGGTGCCAAGGTTTACTAAACCTGTCGGCGCGGCATCATCTGATGATTGTCGAGCATCAGCCGCTGCAATATATGCCGTCCCGCTATTATGGACTCCATCGCCTACGAAGTAGAACACGGATACAGCTCTTTGGCTGCCTTTGGTCGATTTAAGCTGGTTGATGTAGCTGTCTATCGCAGACATCATGTGTTGATGGTTTGGGTTCTCAAGAAGCGTTACTTTGAAACCAAGCTCCTTGAGTTTCTCCGAAACAATATATGCATCTGCAGTTGAGTTTCGCCTGATTGACAAGTGGGCATATTCGCCCACAGCGATGACCAACGCGAGCCGGTTATAGATTTCCTTCTTTTTCGGAAATATGGCTACGCCAGCTTCTGCCCGGTGAACATGTGTTGCGGCGCCGATGGCCAGACCAACCATGATAGTCCAAATAAAACAAGCCCAGTGGTGCCTCATTGCGGGCGATTACTCTCGGTTTGATGTAAGGTGGAAATTATAGCTATCGGGTTTCAAATCGCAAAGTTTCATGATTCTGATGGCCGGGCCAAATGTCGGGATATCTTGTTCCGTCGATCTACTGCCCGAGTTTCTAAGAGCAATCTGGATGGTTCTCGATGTGTCTAGTCCGCTTTCAGGATTTGCTCGAGAGCTGACGAACGGCCGATTTGGGGGCGCGAAGCAGACGTTCTATTTGAGACATTTTAGCGGCAGCTATGGGCCGAAATTACACAAACGTGACGCGCAAGCGAGTGTCCGGTTTGCGCCCCCAAATCGGTCGTTTGTCAACTTCTGATGAGATCCCGATAGCAGACATTCGATCCAGACTGTACGGTGTTGGTATTTAACCCAAATGCGACATCTGATGCCCGTGCATTGAAACCGCACAGCGCCATTTTTCACGTCTTGCTTTTAATCAATTTCGTCGCACGGCCTGTCATTTTCACCGTCTTAGTCACCAAGTTTTTCTGAAGAACAAACCAAGATAATCCTCAACGCGGTCGAGACAGACCCATGGTTGCTAAGAGCGACGCTAAGCTCATTCCACAATTGTGATCTCGTTGTTGTGCCGCTCTATACAGATGTGGGCAAAGGGGTCACTCTTGGTGGCACCGTGCCAATGGGGTTCTCCCGCAGGAATGACGACCAAGTCTCCAGGCTCAACCACATGCTCGCCGTGCTTGTCAGCGACAATTCCCCTGCCTCCGGTAACAAACAGCATCTGCTCATATATGTGCGTGTGCATCTTGTTGCGTCCGCCTGGTTCAAAGCTAACATGGCAGATGTCCATGCTCTCGCATTCAGGAGGGCGCGAAAGGTACTGGTAGTCGATGTCTGCACCAAAGTAGAGCTCGCCAACCGCTGAGTCGTGCTTCGAGGGGTCCGTTTTCACGATTTTCATTGTTGAATCCTTGCAAATACTGACCAAACTTTGACCAGGATATTGTCGGGCTACGCGAAAGGTGGCAAATCAGAATTGGTTGGCGTAGGTAAGGAAAAACTTTAGCTTTTGTTGGAATAACTCTTTTCGGACTGCTTGCCTCAACTTTATTCGGCTTTCTCGATAAACGCATCCAAATCGGATTGCATCTTTGAGGCTTCCTCCACAATCCACTTGGAAAATTCACGATGCAACTTCGATTTAGGGCCGGGTGACAGATGTACAAGTCTGTAGGGGTATCCTGGCTTAATCCAGGTCCGTTTGGGGAACGGGGCCACCAACCGTCCGGAGATCAGATCAGGAAGCACAAGAGAGAGTTGAGCTAGGTGGAGACCATGTCCATCGTCAAGTGCGCGCAGCACCATAGTTGTGTATGCAAAGTCCAACCCCTTACTCTTGGCCGGTATCACGTAGCCAAATTTTTGGCCCCACTCCTCCCAATGGAGCCAATCGGGATCATCCGTCGAGCGATCAACATGCAGAATAGGGACATTCGAGAGACAGTTCGCTTTCTCAATTGGTCCAATTTTCTTTGCAATATCTGGCCTGCAGACGGGAACAAGAACCTCAAGAAACAGAAGGGTCTCTGCATGTCCGGAGCGGCCGGGTCGGTCGTAGCGAACAGCGAAATCAAACTCCTCAGACCACGAGTGATGGGAGTATGGGGTAGAATCCAGTCTCAGGTCCACTCCAGGGTATTTCTGCAGGAAAAGCATGAGTCTTGGGGTGAGCCAGCGTTCTCCAATTGATGGTGTGACGGTCACATGAAGACGCTGTCTCGTGGGGTCTCGTTCCAGGAACGAGTTCCCACGCCGGATGTCATCAAATCCGTGACCCAAGACCGTACAAGCCTTTCGGGTTGCTTCCGTCGCTTCAAATCCGTTTGCACTACGTAAAAGAAGTGCCCGCCCGAGATCTTCTTCCAACTTCCTCACTAGTTGTCCAACCGCGGCCGCGCTGACACCAAGCTCAATGGCGGCAGCTTTGAAACTTCCGCATCGTACTGCAGTTTCCAGTGCTTCCAGCGCTTTAAGGTTACGTATACGCCTCATGCCGTGCAGCTAAAGTGATCCTTTTGCAAAGATCATATATCCCAAAGCTCCAAATTGAAACTTGGCCGTTCACCTCAAACTGCGGTTTTGAACTGCCAACGTATATCGTGGCCTCACCTTCGAATTAGCCAATAAAGTGCAATTAATCCGTCTGCTCTGCACTGATTGATGTTCAGGCGAAGATACGATGGATGTCTTCATTTGACTCAACGCAGACATCGCTTCGCATCCCCTCTCCGCCGGTTTGTAATCAACACCGTTCCGAAGCATGATCACTGAGGAAACTCGTGGGAGGGACCGATGGGGACATTTCGGACGACCGATTTTCATCTGCAATGCGGTGTGGTGTTGCCGGAATTGGAGGTTGCTTACGAAAGCTATGGCACCCTGAACGCCGATCGTGACAATGCCATTCTGATTGCCCATGGCATTACAAGTACACATCTCGGCGGTCACGAACCGACACTCGACCGTCGGCGGGGCTGGTGGAGCGAAATCATCGGGCCTGGAGAACTGTTGGATACGGACCGCTATTGCATCATTTCATCCAACATTCTTGGTTCGAGCTACGGATCAACTGGACCTGCATCGATCAATCCCGAAACGAGCAAGCCCTATGGTGCAGCATTTCCGCAAATTGACTACGCAGACATCGTAAACGCCCAACACCTGATGCTGCGCGATCTTGGCATATCGGAATTGGTCGCCGTGGCAGGTGCTTCGATTGGTGGTTTTCAGGTCTTCCAATGGGCAGTCAGTTACCCGGATTTCATGAAAGGCATATTAGCGCTCGATACAGCGCCGTGGGATCCGATGAATGTCAAAGATAGTGTTCCCGAACTCATTGAGACACTGTCGGCGGACTCGAACTGGAACGATGGCGACTATTATTCATCGGGCGGTGTCGTCGAAACGCTGACAAAGATGCGGATTGCTACGCTGCGCAGTTACGGCATCGAAGAAAAACTCGCCAAAACGCATACAACCGATGAGATTGACGAACTGATCAAGAATACTGCCAGCGAATGGGCCGGGGAATTTGATGCGCACGCCCTCATTCGTCAGATGCAGGCGTGGGGCGATTTCGATCTGCGCGGACAACTCGGCCGTATCCGTGCTCGAGCGTTCTATGTGCTATGCGATACCGATGAATTGTTCCCGTCCAGTATAGGCGAGGAGGTTGTTGAGGTCCTGAAAAGCAACGGGGTCGACGTGACCTATCACGAGATCAGCAGCGAACTCGGGCACTACGCTACGACCGACGAGTCGGAAAAATGGGTTCCTGCTGCAGCCAAGTTTCTTAATAGACAATAGAAGTGGATTCGACGGCAGTTTCTAGCACCTAGCGGCCGCTGAGACTTGCCAATCGTAAGTCCGCTAAGGGCTCTGAGCAGACCTTCACGTAGAGGAAACCGGATGGCTGTTATGCGCCCCGTTTTCGGTCGTTCGTCAGTACTCTATCACCGCCTGAAAGCAGACAATACAATTTTGGGTATTCAACATCTGCAGAGCGGACAAACCGATTGTATGATTTTTGCTTATCAATGCCCAATATGGGTGAAAAAGCGGTCATAATTTGCGGGTGCGGAGTGCCAGTTTCGAATTTCTGATAACGGGCATTGGATCAGTGCGATAGGGAACGCTGGGTCGAGCTGCTGCAAGCGGAAATGAGCTGCCAACGGTGGAATGTCCAATTCTGCGGTTATTCAATGAGCGTCACAGGTCGCAAGCCAACTTCAGCTTTACCTTTGAGTTCAAACCCTAGCCAAACACTCCCAGCCAACGCGCCCACAGAAAATGTGCGGGATAAATGAACAAAAGCCCCACGACAAAATAGGTTAGTAACAGACGTATGGCTTGATCTGAGGGGATGCGGCCCATCGACAAGGTCAGGAGTAATGGTGGAACCATATAGGGGACTGGTATGATCACCCAAGTAGGCACTTGAGCCAGCAAGACCGACTCTATTGGCCAGTTTGTGGCGGCCGAAATCTGATCTGCAAGCGGTGTCATTACCGCAGGAGCAGTTGGTACAGTAGTGCCAATAGCGACCAGTAATCCAACGGTTAAAAGTGCCGCGAAAATAGAAGCGTCGCTGTTCAAGTCTGCCGTGTTTAGAAGATGCACCAGCTTGCCTCCCGCCCAGGTGCTGATTCCCGTGTCGGAAACGACCGCGCCAAACCCGATGACGCCAGCGACAAAAAACACTGGAGCATAGTTGATATCTTCAGTCAGATTGCGTGCATCCAGAGCGCCTACGAAAGGTGATGCGATCAGTAGCGCTGCGCCCATCGCAATCCAAGCTGGAGATATTCCGTGCCAGGAGTCTGTAGTCCAAAATAGAACGGTTGCTCCCAGCACGACAGCCATTCTAATTCCGACATTTGAGATATCGCCCGCTGCCTCCGACTCTGTCGAAAACTTTGGCTCTTCGTGAAAGTACAACCAGTTAAGCAGGACTATCACAATAAGACCGAATCCGCCGAGGATCGGAAAATTGATCGCCAAGTAATTGGCGTACGAAAACGAAATACCAAAAAGGCTTTCTGCCGATCCGGTCATCACCAGGTTTGGGACATTTGATGGAAGGATGGTGAATGCTGGCAGAGCTGTGCTCATTCCGGCTGTCAAAACGAGACCAGTATTGCCACTACTACCCCTGTCAAAGCCAAGCTGTTTGGCAAACTGGACGGCTATCGGAACGATCAATATTGCCCGGCCGACCGCCGTCGGCACGACAAATGCCAGACTCAATCCCGTCAATGCCGTTACCACCAAGGCACCCATATAGCCAGGGGGTGAAAGCGCGATCAGTTTGCGAATGATCCAGTTGCCCAGGCCAGTGGAGATCACGGCATGACCAATCACCAGCCCACCAAATATCAACCACAAAGCACTGGAATAAAATCCGGAAAACGCCCTGTCGGCGGGAGCGATATCCAAGATTGACACCATGAACAGGAATAGCAGCGATGAATAGAATTCTGGAACGACGCTGGTGATCCAAAGACCGAGCGTAATGGTGACAACACCGATAGAACAGATGAAAACCGGGTCCATTCCTTCGGATTTTTCGGCGAGCACCCCCAGCACCACAAGGCCAAGGCCTGCGAACGTCGTACCGAAAGCCAGTAATGTCCTGAAATTGGTGCTTTCAACCGAAACCAGCAACCATCTGCGGCGAACCGGTGACCGCGCCATCAATGCCTCCATTGTTCCCGATCCGAGCGATCACTGGATACTGGAGATTCAATCAAGTCTATGCGTGGAGATTAATATCTAACGTGAAAGAAATTCATGTTCGCTATGCACATGCATACATATGGGGAGAGGTTCTATTTTTCCTCGGAAGATTTCAATGAAGCAGAAATTTCGCTGGCAATTTCAGAAATTCTTTTTCGCAGCCAAATGTGAGCCGGGTCGTTGGTACTGCGTTCGTGCCAGACCATATAGATGGTGACAACACTGCTTTCGAACGGCAGCGGTGCAGCGCTCAAACTGCTGAGCGTCTTAATCTTCATATGCTCCATTTCAGTCGCGATAAGGCGTGTTCCTATGATGAATGGCGGAATGGCATTGAAGTTTGGAACGGAAACTTTTGGCGGGCTGATTTGTGATGCTTCAATATCGGGCAACACTCGCAAAGATGTACCGCCACCGGCAAACCGTACAGTCAGATGATCTGCATCGCAGTATTCCTCCCATGTTTTTGGCGGATCACGCATCTCAGCATCGTAAAAACACATCATTGGGCCGGAAAACAGCGGTTTTTGAAAAATATCCGGACCATCAGGCGGAAGCGGGGTCAAGGCGAGTTGACATCTTGCATCCCTCATCAGACCCACGGTCGGCTGGCCAGAGGGCATGAACTCAAATTCTAGACGTATCCCTTCATTCCAAGCATCCTGGAGCAATCGGGGGAAAACGAGATCACGCTGCATATCGTTCGCCGCAACCACGAACTTCAGTTCCTCTGCCTTGGGATCAAATGGGCGCTGGTCGGTTAGCCCGTTGATTATGTCCAGCGCGTTCCGAACTGGTTCCTTCAGTGAAAGGGCCGTTTCCGTTGGCGTTAAACGATGACCCGACCGGACAAACAGAGGGTCACGCAATATTTTGCGCAAGCGTGCCAGCGTGTGGCTGACGGCCGATTGTGTGACTCCCAATTTGTCCGCCGCGATAGTGACAGAGGAATGCTCCAGCACTGCCAAGAATGTCACCAGAACATGGCCGTCCAGATCCAGTACATTATGTTTGCTCATGTAATATATGAATAAGCATGAATGGATTGAATGTCGAGAGATTCATATTTTACCCCGATCAACAATACGGGAGGAATCTGATGAGATTTTCCAATCTGCTGTGCGGCATCGCGTTTGCCATTACGACGTCGATCACAACGATCGCACATAGCGAAGAACTTACGGTAGCGACATTCATACCACCCCAACACCATGTCAATTCCAACCTTTTTAAATGGTTTGGAGAAGAAATTGAGAATCGCTCTGGCGGATCGCTAACAATGCAATTGTACCCTGCTGGTCAATTGGGCGCAGGCCCTGTTCAGCAGTACAAACGGGTTGTTGAGGGAGTTGCAGACATCGTCTTTGGTCTACAAGCTTATACACCCACAATCTTTCCGCGCACCATGTTGATCATCCCACCTGGTAAAGGGACCACCGGGGTTGATTCAACCAAGCGCATGCTTGCTGTCTATGACGAGCACCTGGCGCAGGAGTATCAAAACGTAAAGTTGCTGGGCGTTTTCACCACCGCGGGCCCGATGTGGGCAGCAACACGCGATGTGTCCACGATGGAGGGTTTGAAGGGTGCCAAGATGGTTCCTTACGCCGCCATGACAACTCCCATATTCGAGGCGCTTGGAGCTGTACCGGTACAGATGCCGGTAACCGAGATGTACACCGGTCTGTCTACCGGTACCATTGACGGTGTTACTGCTGCGTGGAGCAATGTCACCGCACCATGGAACTTCTGGGATGTTTCGTCTCATTTCGTGGACAATGTTCCAATCCAGTTCGCGGTTTTTTTCGTGGCAATGAACAAGGAACGTTACGAAGGCTTGTCGGACGAACACCGGGCGATAATTGATGAATTGGCTGGCGAGGTGTTTTCGCTGAAAGGCGCGGAAAGCTTTGATGCCGCCGACGCAAAGTCAATATCCATGATGGACGGTGCTACGCAAATGGCGAACGTGACTGCCGTGAGCGTAAGCGATGAAGAACGAGCCAAGATGGACGCGGCTGTGGCCGAAGGTCTGAACGTGATCTTCGCAGACTATGAATCGCGTGGGATCACGAATGCCCGCGAGATCTACGAAGCGATCAATCAATAGTCACGTCACTGAGTGCGCGCCAGGATTCGCGCGCGCTCAGCCGTTCAACTTTAGGTTTTCAGCATGGCCGACCCTAAAGAGTTACCCTTTATAATCAGGACGTTAGACAAAATCTTGATTGGTCTTGCGCTCTTCGGTGGCGGGGCGACCTTGGCCTTCATGGTTTTCGTCAGCTCATTCAATGTCATCGTTATGCGCAAGGCTTTGAATTCGCCCGTTCAGGGCGTTGAAGATCTTCTGATACTCAGTTTGGTAATTCTTGTTGCATTCGCCATTCCATTTGGTGGCCGGAGCGGCGCTCATATCGAGATTGAAATCTTTGAATCCCGTATGTCGCCTAAATTTGCCAATTGGTCGATGATCGTCCTGCGGCTGGTTGCCGGCGCTCTCATGCTGGTGATGGCATTTCAATTGCTTCACGCCGGACAAATGGCGACCAAGTTTGGCGAAACCACCCAGCAGCTGCTGATTTCCTATGAGCCATTCTACTACCTGTTGGCGCTGGGTGTCGGGCTCTACGTGCTTGTCCTGATCTCTGACGTCTATCAGCTCGTCAAGTTTGACACCGTCCGAAAATCAGGATCGGGAGAAACGTCATGAGCATGTCGCTTCTCGGTATCCTGGGACTGCTTTCGCTTATGGTTCTTTTGGGTCTTCGGTTTCCCGTGGCCTTGTCCATGATTCTCGTCGGCGTTGTGGGCACCATCGCTGCGACGACCAACAAATTCTATCTGGTTGGAATGGATCTTGATAAGGCGTTTGACCGCGGAATCCGAACAGCGATGTCAAATCTTTCAGGAGAAACTTTCGAAGCTGCTTCGAATTTCAATCTGCTGGTCATTCCGATGTTCGTGCTTATGGGAAACTTGGCTGGTGTATCAGGCATGTCATCTGATCTCTTCAACGCGGCTTACCGTTGGATGGGACACATGCGCGGCGGGCTCGCGTCTGCGACCGTAGCAGCCTGCGCCGGATTTGCGGCGTTATCCGGTTCTTCACTTGCAGCCGCTGTAACCATGGGGCGCGTTGCGCTTCCAGAGATGAAAAAGTTCAACTATTCGGACAGTCTGGCCACCGGGTCGGTTGCAGCAGGAGGCACCCTCGGGTTTTTGATTCCTCCCTCTGGGGGAATGATTATTTACGCAGTTCTGACTGAGCAAAGCATCGGCAGGCTGTTCATGGCGGGTGTAATTCCCGGGATCGTTCTGACGCTGCTATTCATTGGTGCGATCTATCAGACCGTTTTGCGCAAGCCGGAGGTGGGACCCGCCGGATCCAAGGCACCGTGGCCCGAACGCCGGGCTGCGCTTATATCGGCGCTGCCGTTCGTGTTTGTGGTAGGCATCACAATTGGTGGAATGTACACCGGTTTCTTCACACCGGTCGAAGCTTCATCTGTGGGTGCCCTGCTGGCTTTGATTGTTGCAATTATGCGGCGGTCTCTCGGCATCAAGGAAATCCGAGAAGTCATTTTGCAGACGATGAAAGCCTCAGCGACCGTTTTTCTCATAATTATTGGTGCGTTCGTATTCATCCCCTTCATGTCCATCACTGAGCTGCCGGGCCAGCTGGTTACTTTGCTTACTTCTTTGCCGATCGGCGACTACGGCATCCTGCTGATCATAATTCTCATCTACATGTTTCTGGGGATGTTCCTCGAGGGCATCGCTATGCTGGTGCTGACGATTCCCGTTGTGTTGCCAATTATCGCTGCGCTCAGTTTTGGTTTCGATCCGGCGTTGGCCGACATGAAGATGATTTGGTTCGGCGTCATCGTAGTGATCGTGCTCGAAATGGGCATGATCAGTCCACCTGTCGGAATTAACGTGTTCGTCGTGAAATCCATCGCCAACAATGTGCCTATGCGGGAGATATTCAGAGGGATCTGGCCATTTTGGTTCGCCATGGCGTTGATGATCGTACTTCTCATGCTGTTCCCTCGCATCGCAGTTTGGCTACCGATGACCATGGTTGGATGACGAAAATTCACACACCTAATAAGCGAGCTTTCAAGGAGCGAGACGATCATGAGCAATATTGACCAAGTGATCACCACCGGGATTTTCATCGACGGCGAAACACGGGAAGCTTCGGACGGAAATGTTTACGACATCCATAATCCGGCACGTCCGGACGAATTGGTGGGGCACGCGGCTTCCGCCACGGTAGAGGATGTCGACCGGGCAGTTCGGGCTGCCCATGCAGCGTTTCCCGCTTGGGCCGCGCTCGGAATGGCAGAACGTGCGAAACTGCTCCGCGAAATTGCCAGTCAACTTGTCGCTGACGAGGAGGATGTCAAATATCGTTCGCGTCTCTTCACGCGCGAACATGGCAAGATCGCCCGTGAGACACTGATGGAAATGTCCCGTCTAGGCGACCGCTTCATGCTGGCTGCCCAGTACGGGGAGCGCATGGCCGAAGACGAAGAAATCAAGGGTCCGCCATTCGATACGATCGTCATCCGGCAACCACGCGGTGTTGCCGCGCTGGTTGTGCCTTGGAACTGGCCCCTTTCCATTCTCGGTGCCAAATTACCCCAGGCGTTAGTGGCTGGAAACACGGTGGTGGTGAAGCCCTCGGCCAATTCAGCACTCGCGCCGGCGCTGACGCTGCAGATCATCGCAAAACTCTTACCACCCGGCGTCGTGAACATCCTGACAGGCTCTGCTTCGACCATCGGCGACCCGCTGGTCGGTCACCCGCTTGTGCGCAAAGTCAACTTCACTGGCTCGACCACAGTTGGGCGTCACGTCATGAAAGTTGCTGCCGAGAACATTACACCGGTGACGCTGGAGCTGGGAGGCAATGATCCAGCACTCGTCCTTGAGGACGCAGAACTGGATGAAGCGGCTTTTACCCGCATGTATATGGGAACTTTTGGATCATCGGGACAGATTTGCATGGCACTAAAACGACTGTATGTCCATGAAAGCCGGTATGACGAGGTTGTGGCAGGCATCACAGCGGCATGTGAAAGGGCGGTAGTCGGAGACGGATTGCTACCCGAAACCACAATGGGGCCAGTCAATAATGCAAAGCAGTTGAAGGTCGTGACCGACATGATTGCCGAAGCCCGCTCCCGGGGTGCCGAAGTGCACGAATGTGGTCAAGTACCAGACGAGGCGCTTTACAACGGCGGCGGCTACTTTCAGAAACCAGCGCTGGTCTACAATGCCGATCCGGAACTATCTATAGTTCGCGAAGAACAGTTTGGCCCAGCCTTACCAATCCTCAAGTTCAAGAATGATGAGGAGGCGATTGCGAAGGCCAATGACAGCGAATTCGGCCTTTGCTCTTCCGTTTGGACACCCGACAAGGATCGCGCCGTTTCAATCGCTCGCCGGCTTGAAGCGGGTTACACCTATATCAATGCCCATGGACCAACTGCCCAGGACAGCCGTGGACCTTTCGGCGGCTTCAAGCAATCCGGTATTGGCCGGAACCTCGGCTATGACGGTGTTCTGGCTTTTGCGGAACCGCACTCGATCTCTAGTCCTGAGGGGTTCTTGCTATGAGCGATGCTCTTAGCTCCACTGCCCGAGTGTCAGTGTCGCCGGCACTGCGCTACCTCAAACAGCTCGCCAAGCATTTCGCGCATAAGGTCGAGGTAGAGACCGGTGATAACGAAGCAACGGTTCGTTTGAGTTATGGCTATTTCGAACTGCGAACGGATGGCGAAGATATTCTCGTCATGCAGACATTTGCAGATACTGAAGAACATCGTAAGCGTCTGGAACACGTGGCGGCTTCGCATCTGGAGCGTTTCGCATTCCGCGACCCGCCGCAGATTTCATGGCGAGCAGATGGCTGAGCAGAATTGAAATCGCTTTATTCGCGAATTGCACCCGGTAAACCCACATCAATCGGATCGCCTACGTTCAGTTCACCGCCAGTGACCACACGGCAAAACAGCCCCGCTCGGTCTGCAAGGCGTACAGAAATCTGCTTCTTTGACATGATGTTTAAGTAACGGCACGAGTTGCACCGTCCCACGCCCTCGAATCTTACTTCACCAATTGTAAATGTCTGCCCGATCAGTGCACTTAAAACGACGCCTTCGGTCGTCAGATTACGGCGGTGCTCTTTTGCAAGCAATTCGATACCGCTCTCATTCTTCAGGGCGTCAATCGTCTCGATTTCAAATAGCGTGATATCGCGCACACCAGGTGAGCGGGAGTACTTACCACTACCCGTGAAGTAGCGATCGCCGGCAATACCCTTGCCAGGGACGACCGTTACTTTTTGATGTGAAACCATTGGCCGGCCGGTTCTGACTGATGTGTGGATATGTAGTAGAGTTCCCTGGTTCATTGGCCGTGCGCCTTTGTTCAATCAAATGGTCAAAGCATGAATGTTGGTTGCGCTCAGGTATTACGCTTGCGAAATTTTTCCTCGACTTTGTGTAACAACGCCATCGAACGCGGCAGAAAAAAGTAGGAGTTGAGCAGGATGTTGAAGATCAAAAGGACAACAGTGCGCGAATAGCCGGTGGGGTAGTCGGGCGAGATCAAATCAGCGATCCAGCTAAGCACGGCACCAACTACTAGGACCCAGAAAGTGAGCACAAGGACGGTTTTCCATTTCCTATGGGGATGAGAAACCGATTGGCTGCCCAAAAGAGAATCGAGATCCCAAAGCCGGTTTTTAACAACCTCTCCTTCTATGTAATGGGATAGTTCCTCCACCAATTCCTTGCGGATGCTTGACTGTTCCCAGTCAATCAAATCGTCCAGCGTTGCAAATGAGATCACTGTTGCCGACGCTTCCCCTTTTCTATTTGAAGAAATGTCGTGCCGGACTTCAATGAACCCGGGTTGAGACCGCAGTGCGCTCTCAAAGCGATCCAAAACCTCATTCACGGCAGCAATGTCTGTTTCGCGAAATTTGCGAACGATCACAGTTAATACCGGGGACTTGTCAGTCATTCTGGCACTCCGATCTGCAGCGTTCCCGTTTGTCGAGCGATTGCGTTCAGTTGTTCTGGAGGCGGAACCATTCGTTTCGTTCCGATTTTCGATTTAGGTTATTGAAAACGTTTGGCTATTCTTCCCATCGAGCCTTCCGGACGGATCTACCGCCAGCCAATTGTGGATCAGAATGTGGAGCAATCAAATCAGAATTGTTCATAATAAGTATGAAAGTGCATGAATGGATTGAATGAATAGCGCTGATTACTGTCGGTCCATCAAATGCCAACCATCAAACCGACAGAAGGTAAAATCCACATGCTAAATGGAAAGAAAATCATTGTGACCGGCTGTTCGTCGGGCATTGGCGCGGAAACCGCACGGCTTATCAAGGAAAAGGGTGGAACCGTCATCGGAGTTGACCGAAACCGGACAACGGACAATGTGGATTCGTTTTACCAGGCGGATCTCTCAAACAAAGATTCAATCGACAAACTGATTGAGGAGCTTCCGAAAGGTGCCGATGGCCTCGCCAATATTGCTGGTGTTCCACCGACAGCCGATGCCGAGACGGTAATCCGGGTAAATCTGGTCGGATTGAAATATTTCACCAGAAACATCGTCGACGACCTTGCTGACGGGGCCTCGATCGTGAATCTTGCTTCACTTGCAGGAGCAGGTTGGCAAAACGCTGTCGATCAGATCAAGGACGCTGCGGATCTTGATTTCGACGACGTCGCGGATTTCGTTGCCAAACACAAGATCGCCGAAACCCAGGGGCGCTCATATTTCTTTGCCAAAGAGGCACTTGTTGTGTGGACCATGCAAAACCGCTGGACCTGGCGAGACCGGGGTATCCGCATGAACTCGGTAAGCCCGGGCGCGGTGGAGACACCAATTCTGCAGGACTTCCTCGATACATTGGGCAAAAAAGCCGAAGAAAGCCGCAAGGTTATGGATCGATGGGGAACGCCCGAGGATGTGGCGCCGGTCGTCGTATTCCTGCTTTCCGACATGACGCCGTGGATTCGTGGAACCAATATCCCGGTCGATGGCGGCCAAGTGGCGAATGTACTCTGCAACATGAACGGCCTCTAACGGTTCAAACCAGGCTGGCGCTCATGCTGGAATGCGCGGGGATAGCATGAGCGTCGCCTTATTGACTTGCGGTCTAACCAAATCATTAGGACCTCGATCATGACTGACGCAAAAACCGCATTAGTGATCAGCGCTCACGCAGCCGATTTTGTCTGGCGCTGTGGAGGAGCAATCGCGCTGCATGCAAGTCTTGGCTATCAAGTTACCGTTGCCTGCCTTTCGTTTGGTGAACGCGGAGAAAGCGCGAAACTCTGGAAATCCGGCAATGTTTCGCTGAATGAAGTCAAAGAAGCGCGCCGAGATGAGGCGGAAAAAGCGGCTACCGCACTTGGTGTTAGTGACATCCGGTTTCTCGATCTGGGTGACTATCCGCTGCGGCTTGATCGCGATGCGCAAGACCGGATGGTGGACATTATTCGCGAAGTGCAACCCAAATGGATGATGAGCCATTCACGATGGGATCCATACAACACAGACCACATGAACACGACGCAATTTGCGTTGGAATGCCGAATGATCGCTCAAGCCTGGGGCCATAACCCCGGGCAGAAAGTCCTGGGCGCACCGCAGCTATATCTATTCGAACCGCATCAGACAGAGCAGATGGGTTGGAAGCCCAATGTGTTTTTGGACATCACCCCGGTTTGGGAGAAGAAGCGCGCGGCGATCGAATGTATGCAAGGCCAGGAACACCTGTGGCACTTCTATACCAATGTGGCGGAAAACCGCGGCAATCACTTCCGCCGCAATTCAGGTGGAATGGCGGGTGGCCGCAAAGCAGAATATGCGGAAGGATTTGAGATGATCTTTCCACAGACCGTGGATGAGCTGGTATGAGCATCTCGGCGGGCACAACTGGCGTCGTCGTCCAGAATGTTCAGCGCGCCGACAAAGCCGCGATCGACGGGCTCGCGAAATGCGGTGTTGCAACGGTGCACGAAGCACAGGGGCGGAAGGGTCTCCTGGCTGACTATTTGCGCCCGATTTATCCAAACGCCAGGGTGGCTGGCAGCGCTGTTACCATCCTGGCGCCTCCTTGTGACAACTGGATGGTGCACGTAGCCATTGAACAACTGCAGGCCGGCGACATCCTTGTTCTGGGAACAACCAGCTCGTCGAACGCGGGATATTTCGGTGATTTGCTAGCCACTTCAGCGATGGCCCGGGGGTGCAGGGGATTGGTCATCGATGCGGGAGTTCGCGATATCCGAGACCTGACCGAAATGAGTTTCCCGGTCTGGTCTAAGGCCATTTTTGCACAAGGCACGATCAAGGAAACGCTGGGCAGCGTCAACATTCCCGTCGTTTGCGCGAACGAGCTGATCAATCCAGGCGACGTCATTGTTGCCGATGATGACGGTGTATGCGTTGTTCGACGCAGTGAGGCCGCTGATGTGCTGGAAAAAGCCCGGGCACGAGAGGCCAACGAGGCCTCAAAGCGGACACGCTTCGAGGCTGGTGAACTTGGACTCGACATCTATGGCATGCGTGAACGCCTAGCCGAAAAAGGCCTGAAATATGTCTGAAGGCATCAGGGCGATGTGGATGCGCGGAGGAACATCGAAAGGCGGCTATTTCCTTTCCTCCGATCTACCAGAAGATCGAGATGCCAAATTGTTGCGGATAATGGGCAGTCCAGACATTCGCCAAATTGACGGTATGGGTGGCGCTGATCCGTTGACATCAAAAGTGGCGGTGGTGAAGAAATCCGAACGCGACGGCATTGATGTCGACTACCTATTCTTGCAGGTGTTTGTTGATCGCGCGCTCGTTTCTGATTCCCAAAACTGCGGAAACATCTTGGCAGGGGTTGGCCCGTTTGCGATCGAGCGCGGACTGGTCGAGGCACGGGATGCCGAAACCCCGGTGACTATCTATATGGAAAATACCGGCCAAATCGCCGTGACAACTGTCAGTACTCCCGGTGGTCGAGTATCTTATCACGGTGATGCCCGCATAGACGGTGTACCGGGAACTTCGGCACCAATTCCAATCACGTTTAAGGATACCGCAGGCAGCTCCTGTGGCTCACTGCTGCCTACCGGTCACGCGGTTGATACGATCGAAGGTGTAAAAGTTACAATGATCGACAATGGCATGCCCTGTGTCGTCATGAGCGCCTCAGACATGGGCATTGCCGGCGACGAGGATCCAGCAGATCTGGAAAATGATGCTGCATTGCGAAAAAAACTGGAGACACTTCGGTTGATCTGCGGCCCAATGATGAATCTGGGGGACGTGTCGGATAAAACCGTGCCGAAAATGACAATGGTTTCGCCACCCCGCAACGGCGGTGCAATTGCCACACGGACATTCATTCCACATCGCTGCCATAAGTCCATCGGAGTCCTCGGAGCGGTAAGCGTTGCCACTGCTAGTTTGTTGGCGGGTTCTTCGGCTCATGCACTTGCCGACCGCGGCGCCGGAAAGCGTCGTAGCCTTCGTATCGAACATCCGACCGGCGAAATGACGGTGATCGCGGATCTGGAAGGCGACGAGGTCACGTCGGCTGCCATTTTGCGCACCGCTCGCAAACTGATGGACGGCATAGTTTTCACCGGAGAGGAATGATGGACGCCGACTGGATTCCCTTTCATCCAAACCCCAAAAAGCCCGATTTCCAGCTACCCAAAGGAGCTGTGGATGCGCATTGCCATGTGTTTGGACCAGAACCGGAATTCCCCTTTGCGCCCGAGCGCAAATACACGCCGTGTGACGCCGGCAAGGACAAGTTATTCGCACTGCGTGATTTTCTCGGATTTGAACGCAATGTGATCGTCCAGGCGACCTGTCACGGCAAAGACAATCGTGCGCTCGTCGATGCCTGCCAGTCAGCTGGAGATCTGGCGCGTGGTGTCGCCAGTGTAGGTCCGGACATCACAGACCAAGCACTGGCCGAGATGCACGAAGCCGGCGTTCGTGGTGTTCGCTTCAACTTCGTAAAGCGTTTGGTAGATGCCACACCAAAAGAAGTCTTTCTTTCAATTGCCGAGCGTATCGCAAGGCTAAACTGGCATGTGGTTGTTTATTTCGAAGCGGATGATCTGGAGCGGCTCGCGTCTTTTCTGGAGAGCATTCCGACCGTGATTGTTGTCGATCATATGGGACGGCCGGATGTGACCAAGGGCGTAGACCACCCCAATTTTCAGCGCTTTTTGGAACTTCTGTCACGTAACGACAGAATCTGGTCGAAAGTCACTTGCCCGGAACGCCTGACGATCACCGGCCCACCTTACGACGATGTCGTCGACTTTGCTCGTACGGTGACAGAAGAATTTCCGAACCGCGTACTTTGGGGAACGGATTGGCCTCATCCGAATATGAAATCCCATATGCCCGACGATGGCGCGTTGGTGGACTTCATTCCAAGAATTGCAACCACTGCCGCGGCGCAAAAAGCGTTGCTGGTTGACAATCCTCTTCAGCTTTATTGGTCGTAGTTGGGCTGGCGATTTAAGCAAAAATGGAATTGTGATGACGAGTAGAAAAATATCCAATGCCAAAGGTCTCTACCTTGAGGGTATTCGTGATGGACACATAATCGAGGCGTTGGAAAAATACACTGGTGCCCGGTACACTCAGCACTCCACGGGAGTTGCGGACGGCAAACGTGGTTTCCTGGAGTTTTTCGAGCCGTTTTTAGAACGAAACCCGGTCCGAGATATACGCGTCGTACGCGCCATCGAAGATGGTCCAAATGTATTTCTTCATGTGTATCAGAGCCTGAACAACGGCGAAGCGGAATGGGTAACAGCTGACCTGTTCGACACCGATGATAATGACCGAATGATCGAACACTGGGACGTGATCGCGCCATTCGCTGGTAAGACCAAATCCGGCCGCACGATGGTGGACGGTCCGGTTGACGTGGAAGATCTGGAACAAACCGACGCGAACAAGGAAACGGTTCATCGGTTCTTTGACGATATCCTGATGAACGGTCGGGTTGACAAGATCACCGATTACATCTCCACCGACCAATACGATCAGCACGCCCCTGATATCGACGATGGGTTGGATGGGCTGATGAACCATTTCAAGAGACTTCATGCCAGTGGCGAAGTTGCCAAGTATCACAAATTGCACAACTTGATTGGCCAGGGGAATTTCGTCGTTACGTTCAGCCATCTGCAGCGCGGCGATAGTCACTATGCAGTGTTCGACATTTTCCGGTTAGAGGACGGGAAATTAGTCGAGCATTGGGATGTGCAGGAAAAGATCCTTGCCCCGGAACAGTGGAACAACTCCGGGAAATTCTGATTAGCAGCTCTTCCTCAGATTTTCCCGTTGCGAGTCAATGCTTCGGTGGTGACTTTTCGATTGGATACGATCGTTTCGATCAGGCCTGCACGAGGACATGAAAGTCGCCTGAAACATCAGTCAGATTGGCGGCATCCAACATCAAATCAAATTGCTGAAACCATAAGTTAAATGAATAATTCTCATAGTAATTATGACTTCTCATGAGTGGTTTTAATGACGCCGGTCAGATAATTTTTCCTCAACACAGGAGGAAAAAATGTTGGCAGCACAAATCGACACACAAGCCGCATCGGTTCTTTCGGCAGCTTGTTTGAATTGCCCCAATAGAACGCCCGCCTGTGGGAAATTGCCGCGTGCGATAACAGATTTCGCTACGCCGAACTCTTCAGTGGATTCACAGCTCCAAAACAAAAACAACACCAAAACGGAGCTCCAATAATGCACGTCCCCGTAGCTATTGTCGGAGCCGGCCCGTCAGGCTCACTTCTTGCTTGGATATTGCGCCAACGCGGTATTGAGAGCATCGTCCTTGAGGCTCGCAGCCGAGAATATGTCGAAGGACGAATTCGCGCCGGTGTGATGGAACGGAACGCCGTGGATTTGATGATCCGGGCAGGCGTTGGTGACCGCCTGAAGAAGGAGTGTATGTACCACCCGGGCGTAATTGTTGGCATCAACAATTCACACCATTTTCTCGATTTTGATAAACTGATTGGGATTGGAGTTACCGTATACGGCCAGTCGGAAGTTACCAAAGATATTCTGGCTGCGCTGGATAGTGCCGGGCACGATGTTCTGTATGAGGCACCTGTAACGGCAATCGAAAATCACAATGGCGACCGCGCAGTTGTGAAGTACACCGAGAACGGCGTTGAAAAGGAACTTTCGGCCGACTTCGTTGTGGGCGCCGATGGCTATCACGGCCCGTCAAGAAAATCGATTCCGGCTTCCGAGCTCATAACACATGAGAAAACCTACACACTTGGTTGGCTGGGTGTGATGGTAAAAGCTGCACCATCGGCCGATGTGGCGCTGTTTGCCCATCACGACAGAGGTTTTGCGCTGCTCAGCATGCGCTCGCCGGAAATCTCCCGCCTTTATCTTCAGTGCGCAGCTGACGAAAATCTGGACGAATGGCCGGATGAACGTGTTTGGGAAGAGCTTGACACCCGTCTTGGCGCTCCAGGATGGACACTTGAGCGCGGTGAAATTTTCCAGAAAGATGTCACACCGCTGCGAAGCTTTTTCTGTGAGAGCCAGCAATATGGGCGGCTGTTTTTAGCTGGTGACGCGGCTCATATCGTACCACCGACTGGCGCAAAGGGTTTGAACTCAGCCTTCGCTGACGTCAGCGTGCTGTCGGCAGGTCTTATCCAACATTTCAAGAAGGATGACTCCTTGATCCTGGAGAATTACTCCGACGTCGCTGTCGAGCGGAATGTCCAGACACAACGTTTCTCGTGGAGCAACACTGCAAAATACCACATCTACCCGGAAACAAACTCGTTTGACCGCCGCATGCAGCGCGCAGAACTTGAGTATCTAGTGTCTGATGAGACCGCGCAGATTTCTTACGCGAAACAACATACCGGCCTGCCTTTCGCGCACTGGCCGGAGCTGTAGTTGACAGTTTGGCCGCCAGCACCGGCCGTGATGGAGGACCGGTGCTGTTGAGCCACGGAACCACAATTTCCATGGTCCAAGCCCGGCGAACGCCGCGGTGGGACACCTTTCAACTCTGACTGAGAAAGGAACCAACTGATGAGTAGAGAAACCGGACATTCCGATCACATCCCAGGCACCCATGTGTTCACTGGGCAGCGGTCGTCGAAGGGTCTCAAGCTGAACAAGTTCGCCTTCTCACTTGCAAAGGCCGAGAACCGCGAAGCCTTTGGAAAGGACCCTGTCGCCTTCATGGACACATTCGGGCTCTCCGAATGGGAGAAGCAGAAGGTACTTGAGAAAGACGTGAAGGCGTTGGTCGAGGAAGGCGGCGGTAGCATCTACATGTTGATCAAGATCGGTGCGGTCACCGGTGACGGACTTGCCAGCATGGGCGCCCAGCAAAGAGGTGAAACCCTGGAAGAATTCATGGCGACGCGAAATGTTCCGCTGAAGCAGAACACGTGATGGCCACTTAGTAGAAGGACAAGAAAATGGGAAAGATAGTTGCAGGTGTGGGCTCATCGCACGTGCCGTCGATCGGCACCGCCTTTGATGAGAAAGTGCAGGAATCCCCAGAGTGGAAACCACTGTTCGATGGTTACAAACCGGCGAAAGCGTGGTTGAAGGAAAAGAAGGTTACCCACGCGATCGTTATCTACAATGATCATGGCACCGACTTCTTCTATGACAAGTGCCCGACCTTTGCGATGGGCGCGGCTGAAGAATACCCAATCGGTGATGAGGGCTGGGGCATTCGTGACCTTCCCGCCGTTAAAGGCGATCTCGATTTCTCCTGGCATCTCGCGAATTCCATCATCGGAGAGAGCGAGTTCGACCTGACGATTTGCCAAGAAATGGTAATGGATCACGGTCTGCTGGTACCTCTTCCGCTGTTGTTCGACTACGATCCGGACTGGGCGGTGAAAACAGTACCGCTGCACGTAAACGTGCTTCAACACCCGCTGCCGACGCCAAATCGGCTTTGGCAGCTCGGCCATGCCATTCGAAAGGCGGTCGAGTCCTATCCGGATGACGCGCGAGTCGCCGTCGTAGGTACGGGTGGTTTGTCACATCAGCTGCATGGTGACCGTTTTGGTCATATGAACGAGAACTGGGATCAAGAATTCCTCGATTTGATCGAAGATGACCCGGAGAAGCTGATCGAAATTCCACACGACACGTGGATGGAGCGAGGCGGAGCAGAATCTGTTGAAATGATCATGTGGCTAGGTATGCGTGGCGCGCTGACGTCTGAGGTCAACAAGGTTCACCGCAGCTACTACATGCCAATGCTGACAGGAATGGGGATCACCGTTCTTGAGGACAAGGTGCCTACTGCGGCCTGAAAGGTGTTCTCGGCTCGCGGCTAACTGCGGGCCGATACGATTTGCGGTCGTGACTTATGCGCCGAGATCAAGCTGGCGACAGAAGCTTCGCGGCGGCAATTGACATACTTGAAAGTGTTGAACGGGCACGACCCGTTTGATCGATCCAGCCCGAACCTGGGTGAATCCTAGAGGCATCGCTTCGCAAAGCTTTGTCGACAGAGCAGGTGCATCTGCGGACGCACAAAATTGAAGACTACCCCGTTGATTACACGCGTTGGTGGCCCCGCTCGAATCCAATGTGGAGGAAGAAAATGTTATCGAAGATCAGAAACGTCACCGCAGCATTTGCGCTTTGTGCTCCGCTGCTCGCGGCCAACCCTGTATCCGCAGATACCGAGTTGAGCTTGGCCAATTTTATTCCACCACGGCATCCGATGAATGCGAAAGTGTTCACCCCGCTGGCGGAGGAATTGGCGAGTGTGTCCGGCGGCGAGCTGACGATCCGAATTTATCCCTCCGGTGAGCTCGGTGCTGGTCCTCAGCGCCAATATAATCGAGTTCTAACTGGTGTGGCGGATATAAGTTTTGGACTTCAAGGCTATACGTCCTCGCAGTTCCCACGCACGTTGGTTGCAGAATTGCCGGGTATGTTTCCAACACCTGAAGCGGCGGTCGAAGCGCTTTGGAATCACTTCGGTTTGATTGCCGATGACTACACCGAGACCAAGGTGCTGGCTGTTTGGGTAAACTCACCCGCTGTCTTGCTAACCCGAGACCGGGCAGTCGAGAAGGCCGAGGATCTTGCCGGCCTAACGATACGAGCGCCTTCAGCAATAGGAGCAAAGGTTCTGGAAGCTTGGGGTGCGAACGCCGTCACGATGCCCGCTCCGGAAATTTACAATGCTATGCAAACCGGAGTGATCGATGGCGTTTTCATTGGAGCCGATGCCGTAAAATCGTTTCGTTTAGACGAAGTTTCGAAGTTTGCTGCCTTCGGACTGCCAAACACAGTCACAACTTTCTTTCTGCTCATGAACAAGGACACCTGGGGCGGTTTGTCGTCCGACCAGCAAGAGCTACTGAAGGGCTTATCTGGTCTCAAACTGAGCAAGCATGCGACGGACATCTACGTCGCCGCCGGTTCTGCAGCGCGTGAGTTGCTTGAAGGACTGGACGGATATTCGGTCAATGACCTATCGACCCAAGAGCGTGAACGCATGGTCAGGATGCTCGATGACCTATATCAGGCAGTTGCTGCGGATTTGAATGACCAGGGCATTGATGGGCAGACGATCCTCAGCGGGCTTCGGGCGAACTGAAAAATGTCGCACCGTCACAGCAGCGATTCCGATGATACGGCACAGGTGACCGCGTTTGAACGGTTCGTCCATCTGGCAAGTCGGGTAAACCGGTCGTTGGCGATCGCCGCGGGAATAGTGATTGTTGGAATCGCCGTTTTGATCGTGTCCAACGTCTTGCTGCGGTACTTCACCGGGAAGGCCATCATTGGTGCCGAGGAGATTGTTCAGGTTGCCATGGTGCCGGTGATCTTTCTCGCCATCGGATACTGCGGACAAATAGGCGGACACATCAGTGTGGACATCTTTGATACGGTGTTTCCGCGTGGATTCTGGCGGATCGTGGATCCTGCAGTCAGAATAATCGGAGCGGTTGCTTTCGCAGCCATGTGCTGGCAAGCGATCGAAGCGGGCCAGATGGCCGGCGAATTTAATGAAACAACCAACATCAGGCGCATTCCCCATCAGCCGATGTGGTTCATGCTGGCTCTGGGCGCTGGATTTGCCGGCATAATCGAACTGACGAAATTGTGGAAGCCGCCGACTACATCACTGGTTATCGAGGAGGAAACCGATGACCGGTGAATTTATGGGATTGCTGGGTATTTTCGGGTTGTTCGTTCTTCTGGCAATTCGAATGCCGGTCGGCATTGCGTTGATAGTCACGGGTACCATCGGCATTTGGACGATGAGCAATCTCACCGTCGCGTTGTCAACTTTGGGTGATGAAACCTGGGTCGTTGTAACCCAGTCAACGCTTGTGGTCATACCGATGTTCATCTTGATGGGAAACATCGCCAGCATTTCCGGGATGAGCCGTAACCTATACGACGCAGCATTTGCCTTTATCGGTCATAGGCGGGGTGGATTGGCCGGTGCAACGATAATTGGTTGTGGCGGATTTGCCGCCCTGTCAGGTTCGTCTGTCGCGTCAGCGCTGACCATGGGCCGGGTTGCTTTGCCTGAGATGGAGCGGTTCAAATATGACGACCGCTTGGCAACGGGAGCTGTGGCGGCGGGAGGAACACTGGGAATACTGATTCCCCCATCTACGGGATTCATTGTCTACGCAATTCTGACCGAAGAATCGATCGGGCAACTGTTCATTGCCGGAATTCTGCCGGGTATTCTGCTGATGATCCTGTTCGCTCTGACAGTCAGCGTGGTCTGTTGGTTCAACCCAGCCTTGGGACCGGCTGGCCCGAAGAGCACAGCTAGCGAAAGGATCGCCACTCTTGCCGCTGCCGCACCACTATTGACCATCATTTTGGTTACGATTGGGGGTATCTATCTGGGAGTCTTCACACCAGTCGAGGCGGCCGGGGTAGGAGCTGTGCTTACAGGTATCGTAGCTTTGGTAAGAAAAAAGGTAACGGTGGCGTCAGCAGTTTCCGTCTTGCTGAGGACGGTCAAAACCACAGCGATGACCTATCTGATCCTGATCGGAGCGCATGTGTTTACACCGTTTCTCGCGCGAAGCAGGCTTCCGGATTTGTTGGTCGATCAATTGATTGGACTGGGATTGGGTGCGTATGGAACGCTCGCCGTCATCCTCTTTGCGCTAATTGTTCTCGGGACTTTTCTCGAGGGCCTTGCCATGCTGGTGCTGACATTGCCGATCATATTTCCGATTGTTCTCGCATTGGAATTCGATCCAATCTGGTTTGGAGTTCTGATGGTCATTGTCCTCGAAATGGGTCTGATTACTCCTCCGGTTGGGTTGAACGTCTTCTTGGTCAAAATGATCGCTCCGGCAGTTCCACTAGGGCGGATATTCTCCGGAATTGCTCCGTTCTGGGTTGCGATGCTGGTCACCCTGATTTTGCTGGTATTGTTTCCGCCAATCGCGCTTCTTTTACCGCAGCAAATGTTCTGACTGATAACGTAGTCAACATTGAGCAATAGAATAATGTCTCCCATTTCGGGATTAACATAAGCAAATGAACGCAGGATTTGATTTCATTGTTGTTGGAGGAGGATCGGCGGGTTCGGTTATTGCGGCTCGATTGTCCGAAAATCCCGACGCTAAAGTGCTTCTCCTCGAAGCCGGTCGCAGCGCTAGGCACCCATTTTATCATCTGCCCGCCGGATTCGCCAAGATGACCAAGGGCCGGGGAAGCTGGGGTTGGAATAGCATTCCACAGCGTCAGATGAAGGGAAAAGTATTCCGGTACACCCAGGCAAAAGTCCTTGGGGGTGGCTCGTCAATCAATGCCCAGATCTACACGCGCGGCAACTCGAAGGACTATGACGAATGGTGTCAGATGGGCTGCGACGGATGGGGGTATGAAGACATTCTGCCATATTTCAAGAAAGCAGAAGACAACGACACGTTTGAAGATCGATTTCATAGCAAAGGTGGGCCGCTTGGCGTAAGCCAACCGGTTGCACCATTGCCAATCTGTGAAGCCATTATTGATGCGGCGGGCGAGGTCGGAATTCCACGCAATATCGATCTGACTGGCGAAAGGCAGGAAGGTATAGGTTACTATCAGCTAACACAGCGCAACGCCCGACGCTCTTCGACCTCTACGGCATATATCGAACCAACCGTGACCGGCCAAATTTAACGGTGTGGACCAGATCTCAGGTAGGACAAATCGTTGTTGAGCGGGGAAATGCGCGAGCCGTTGAACTGACAGACGGAGACTATTTTACGGCAACCCGCGAGATAATCCTAACGTCTGGTGCCATCGGCTCTCCGCGACTTCTACAACTTTCAGGCATCGGTCCAGCGGATGATTTAGCAGCGCTGGGAATTGACGTTGTGTTCGATCAGCCTGAGGTAGGTGCGAACTTACAAGATCATCTCGACCTTTATTGTATATGTGAGGTAACTGGTCCACACACCTATGACAGGTATGCCAAACTGCCTTGGTCAATGGCCGCGGGTCTACAATATCTGCTGACCCGAAAAGGCCCGGCTGCCTCGTCCCTATTTGAGACCGGTGGATTTTGGTATGTCGACCCCGCGGCAAGATCACCTGATGTCCAACTCCACCTTGGTCTCGGCACGGGAATTGAACACGGTGTGGCGTCGATGCCGCAAGGCGGTGTAACGCTAAACTCGTGCTATTTGCGTCCTCGCTCTCGCGGCTCGGTACGATTGCAAAGAGCTGATCCAGCCGCACCTCCTCTAATAGATCCTAATTACTTTGAAGACCCGATTGATCGTGAAATGTCGATTCGCGGTCTCAAGTTGGCCCAGGAAATTCTTTCCCAAAATGATCTGGCGCCCTTTATCAAGGCCGAAAGATTGCCTGGTCCGGGTGTCCATACGAATGAAGAGTACTTTGACTTCGTATGCGAGCATTCGAAGACGTCGCACCATGCTGCTGGTACCTGCAGAATGGGTTCGGATGCAACGGCGGTGCTCGATCCTCAACTGCGCTTTAATGGCATTGACAGGCTGCGGGTCGCAGATACTTCGATCATGCCAACACTGATCTCTTCGAATACAAATGCGGCCGCGATCATGATTGGTGAGAAAGCAGCCGATATGATCCGTGAGACACATGGCCTTTAGATTTTGTGCGATGAATGGCGAATGTCAGCGGCGGCCTTCGGGAATTACGTGGTGCTGTATATGGGCAAAAAGTTCCCGGTGAAGTAATCAGCCAAATTGGTCAACCACCGTTTGAAACAAATGCGGCAATCAATTTCATCGAGTGTCCAATCAGGAGAAGACGCGACACAATATCGCCCTCGACACAGAATGTCCGGTTTGGGCCGTGCGCACGAATGTGACGGGAATGTTCGAACGTCCGCTATCGACCGTTTGATTCTCAAAGCTGCCAGTCCGGAAACGGCCCCAATTCAGACATTCGTCGTCAACGCAGTGAATGTCCGAATTGGGGCCGACAGCGGACTGTCTGCTTTTGGGCGTCGATTAGGCAGAGCAGACGTTCGTGCGCGTTGATGTTTCCGACCCAAAGCTAAAATTAGCAGCTCTGGTAAGTATTGAACTGCGGAAATCGAAAAGTGGATCTTAGAATTAGTGCGTTTCGGGAGGTGCGAGAAAGGCAGCTGAGCTGATCAGTGCATCGTTCACCCAATCTCAAACAGCAGACACCAGGCAATTATTGATCCGACGCATTCCTTCATTGTCAAACTAATTTGAGCCACATGCGGCTTTTGTTCGCCGCTTTGACAACTTCGGGCCAGGAGGGATGTGCGGTACAAAGCTCCGGGTCGCAGAAACGGCTAAACGCCAGAATTAGTTGCCTGCCCCAGAACTAATCCATTGCGTTACCAGCGCATCAGACTAGTGAAGCCTGCAGCTGCTACCTTCGAAATTGTTTTAGTGACTCCCAGCCAACGGACAAACACGCAGGCGGAATTGATTCCCGTTTCTTAGATTGTGAATATTTATTCAGAATTAACATACTCATTCACCTTGGTGTGATGGGTGTTACTCTCCCCACGTCACAGCGCATCGAAATCGCATCAGATGATCGCGGCCTCACGCAGAACCAGAAAGGCCCCAATGCAGCGCTGCAACAGATCATGAATTGGAGGAAATCTATGTCGAAATTCCTGACTTTCACACGTAGAGCGGCGATTATTGCGATGGCTGCATCGGCGACCGCCTTCTCGGCGGGATCGGCCACAGCTGCCGACGTTAAGATCGGCTTTCTTTTGAAAACAATGCAGGAAGAACGCTACAAGCGCGATCGCGCTGCGTTTATTACTAGGGCCGAAGCGCTCGGTGCTGAGGTGATATTTGATTCAGCGAACAATGACGAGCAAACGCAATTGGCCAAGTTCGAGAATATGCTGGCCAAGGGTGCCAACGTCATCGTGCTGCAGCCGGTCAATACCGGCACTGCCGGAAGCATGGTCAGTATGGCGAATAGCGAAGGTGTGAAGGTCGTTGGTTACGACTCGATGCTGGTCAACGGCCCGCTCGATGCGATGGTGATGCAGGACAGTTGGGCTGTCGGCCGTCTTCAGGGTGAAGCCATGATTGAATGGCTCAAAGAGAAAAAGGGCTCGGTGTCCGGTAAGGTAGCCTTGATCCAAGGCCAACCGGGTGATTCCAACGCGATCGCAATGAGTAGCGGTGTTTTGGAAATTGTCGAAGCCAACTCTGATTTGGAGCTGGTCACCAACCAAGCCCACGAAGGTTGGTCAACCGACAAGGCGATGGCAACTGCGGAAAACACCCTGACGTCTAACGACAACGCAATAGATGCATTCATCTGCAACAATAGCGGTATGGCAAGGGGTGTGATCGCGGCACTTGAAGCGCAGGGGCTAGCTTCGTCAGACAAAGTATTCGTTGCCGGTTCGGATGCTGATTTGGCTAATATCCAGTATGTCGCCCAGGGAAAACAGGCCGTGGAAATCTGGAAGCAGATCGATCCTCTGGCCGAAACGGCTGCCGAGGTAGCGTTTGCATTGGCCAGCAATCCCGATGGGGTTCCCGCCGATATTCTGAAGGTTGACAAGGTGATCAACAACGGCATGGCCGATGTTCCGACCATTGTCACACCGATCACATTGGTGACACAGGATAATATCAAAGACACAATTGTCGCAGGCGGTTTCTATACCGAGGAAGAAGTCTACGGGAACTGATCCGAGACCGAATTCCCGCTGAGGGAGGATGCCCTCCGAAAGTGGTCGCGTTCACTACCTCCCGGTGCAACCGCCACATAACGTCCTCCCTCAGCGCGAGAACCGCAGGATTTTAACCAAGTCCTCGCAATCACGTGGAACCGATTGTCCAATCCAATGGAAACAGCCATGTCTGAAGTTGTCTTGAAAATGCAGGGTATCATCAAGGACTTCCCAGGAGTTCGTGCCTTGAACAATGTGAACTTTGAGGCACGATCAGGCGAACTTCTGGCGTTGATGGGCGAAAACGGCGCCGGAAAATCCACATTGATGAAAGTGCTCAGCGGAGTTTGGCCCTATCCGACTTATGAGGGTGACATCTATCTTCGCGGCGAAAAGGTGCAGTTCTCGAACACGAAGGAAGCTGAAGCCGCCGGCATCGCCATCATCTACCAGGAACTCAACTTAATTCCAGGGCTCACGGTCGCCGAAAACATTTTTCTGGATCGGCAGTTCACCGACAGCAAAGGCAAAATCAGCTGGAGCAAAACTTTTGCCGAGACACAGAAAATTCTCGACGATCTCGGCATTAGTGATATCCGGCCGACCGATCTCGTCCAAAATATTACTGTCGGCAAGCAACAGATGGTCGAAATCGCCAAGGCCCTGTCCCTGAAGGCGGACATCCTCGTTCTTGACGAGCCGACCTCGGCGTTGACCGATAAGGAGGTCAAGGACCTCTTCAGGATCATCCGCAAACTCAAGGCCGATGGCGTGTGCATGTGCTACATCTCCCACAAGATGGAGGAGATCGAGCAAGTTGCCGACCGGGTGGCTGTGTTGCGGGACGGCGAGACGATAGGCGATGTGACGCCGATTGCCGATATCACACTTGATCAGATCATCGCTCGTATGGTCGGCCGTGACATCAAGGACATGTTCCCCAAAGTCGACTTCAAACCTGGCGAGGTCACACTTGAGGTCAACAATCTAACAGTTAGTAATCCGGATTTGCCGGGCACATACAAAGTGAAGGATGCCAGCTTCGTCGCTCGAAAGGGTGAGATTCTTGGGATTTCCGGTCTAATGGGCGCAGGTCGCACGGAACTGGTCGAGGGTGTGTTTGGTGCTTATCCGCAGAATACGACCGGCGAAGTTAAGCTGAACGGCAAGGCGCTGTACATCAAATCACCGAGAGACGCGATTGACGCCGGTATCGCCTTGCTAACCGAAGACCGAAAAGCCTTGGGCTTGTTTCTGGATAAATCGATTACGTTTAATACAACGATCTCCTCGCTGGAGACAATTAGCTCAAAGGTCTTGGGCATCATCAACAACCAGCAGGAACGCAAGGTCGTCAAAGATTACGTTGATCAGCTGGGTGTCAAAACTCCGTCTATTGAGACTGTTATTGGTACGCTTAGCGGCGGTAATCAGCAAAAGGTCATTTTAGGCAAATGGCTGAATTCTAAACCTGATGTTTTTATCTTGGATGAACCTACACGAGGCATAGATATCGGCGCCAAAGTCGAGATCTACAAACTGCTGAATGAACTGGTCAATCAGGGTGTGACGGTGATCATGATCTCTTCAGAACTCCCCGAAGTTTTAGGCATGTGCGATCGGATTTTGGTGATGTGCGAAGGCGAGATTGTCTCCGACTTCGAACGCGACAAAGCGAAAAAGGAAGCCATCATGGCGTATGCCACCGGCAGCGCTTAAGGGAGGAAAGAACATGACTGTTGATAGCAATGTCGCAGGTGTAGGGCTCGGAATATCCAAGGAAAATCACCTGCTCAATTTTGTAAAGAATAACGCCTCATTGATCGCTTTGATCGTGCTGGTGGTGGGACTAAGTTTTGCCGATGATGCCTTCTTTACCGAACGCAATCTCAGCAACTTGTCGCGCCAGGTTACGATCATCGGCATCATTGCGGTAGGTATGACAATGGTTATCCTGACCGCCGGAATTGATCTGTCGGTAGGTTCTGTAGTTGGCCTTTCTGCTGTGGCCTGTACGTTAATGATGCAATGGGGTGTGCCGGCCGCACTTGCGGTTCCGCTGACATTGGTCATCGTCGGTGGTGGTATTGGTTTGTGGAACGGATTTTGGATCGCAAAATTCAACATTCCGCCATTCATAATAACATTAGGCATGCTGACGATTGCGAGAGGCCTTGCCCTGACCTTGACCAATGGCAGTTCCGTGCCGGTGAAGGACAATTCATTCTCCATTATTGGCGGTGGATACATTCCGCCGATGGCTTCCAGTATTATCCTCATCGCTTGTGCGGCGCTGGCCGTTTATTCGATTTTTCGCGAAGTGCAGCAAAGTGCTGCTCATGGTGTACAGGTCAACAAGCAAGAACTTTACGTTAACGGCGCCGTAATGCTGAGTGGCTTCGCGCTCGCGTTCTACGTATTTACCGGATATAAGGGAATCCCGGTCCCGGTCGCAATTTTTGCAGCTATAGCGTTCGCTGGTATCTATGCGTTAAACAATACCCGTTTTGGACGCCGCATCTATGCACTTGGTGGCAATGAGGATGCAGCGCGGCTGTCAGGTATCAATACCGTTCGAACGAAGATGGTGGTCTACACCATCATCTCAGTATTGGCCGCATTGGCGGGAATCATTCTTGCCTCCCGTTTGAACGGCGCTTCGCCCAATCTCGGGACGATGTTCGAGCTGGATGCCATCGCGGCGGTGGTCATTGGCGGCACCAGCCTAGCTGGTGGGTCGGGCCGAGTCAGCGGAACTATTATTGGTGCCTTGCTGATCGGCGTTCTGAACAATGGCATGAGCCTGCTGGGTGTCGTCACCTTTTATCAGCTGATCATCAAGGGCCTGATCATCATTCTCGCCGTCTGGTTCGATGTGATGCAGAAAAACAAGTAGGACGATCGTGGTCCCGCTCAGTCAAACTTTGTGGGACCACATCTCCGACTTTGTCCATAAGTGCGAAACAGACGGGAGATGAATCATGGCAAATCGACTGTGGCAGTCCATTCGCAAAACCAGCCTGGAAGGTTTGACCCTGATCGGGATCCTTGTTGCCTCGCTCGGTAATGCGGTTGCGCAAGACGCTCCAAAAATCGGGTTTCTTTTAAAGACGATGCAGGAAGCCCGGTATCAAACCGACAAAGCGCTGTTTGTCGCCCGCGCGGAGTCTAATGGTGCAGCGGTCGTGTTCGACTCCAGCGGCAATGACGAACTGCGCCAATTACAGCAATTTGAGGCGATGTTGGAAGATGGTGTCGATGTCATTGTGCTGCAGCCGGTCAACACCCAGACGGCCGGTGCTTTAGTGAACCTTGCCCATGACCACGGCGTTAAAGTGGTTGGCTATGACTCGATGCTGCAAAACGGTCCTCTTGATGTAATGGTGATGCAGGATAGCTGGGCCGTCGGACGCCTTCAGGGCAAGGCCATGATCGAGTGGCTAAAAAACAACCGAGGTAAAGTCGGTGGCCGGGTTGCACTAATCCGTGGACAACCCGGAGATGCTAACGCCGAGGCGCTGAGTAGCGGCGCCTTGGAGATCATCACCGAATACCCGGAACTGGAATTGATCGCCGATCGCAGCCATGTGGATTGGTCACCCGAAATGGCACGCGAGACCGTCGAGAACCTACTCGTTGAGTACAACAATTCAATTGACGCGTTCATCTGCAACAATAGCGGTCTTGCCTTCGGCGTGGTTGCCGCACTTAGCGATGAAGGTCTCGCTTCAGTCAACCAGGTATTTGTCGCTGGCTCGGATGCGGACCTAAGAAACGTGCGCATGGTTGCCAATGACGTTCAAGCTCTTGAAATCTGGAAAATGATCAAACCGTTGGCATTTGCGGCAGCTGATATCGCAATAGAAATTGCCAAGGCACCTGACAGCAATATCGCTGACATTGTTGGCGAGCATGCTCTAATCAACAACGGCTTTGCGGACATTCCGACGGTTATCACTCCAGTCATAGCCGTCTCCAAGGATACAATCGATGCTACGGTAATCGACGGCGGATTTTACACCACCGAGCAGGTCTACCAGAACTGATGTGCGAACCTGTAGAACACCAAACCAGGTTTGCACCACTTCGGTCGTGTCGAAATATTCATGCCAAGTGGGGATGAGATGTCCGATAAGATTGATGTCGCCGTAATCGGTCCGATACCGCGTGATAGAATAACCAGTTATCAAGGTGAGAAATTCGAGAAATTCGGCTGCGCCGTATATACGGCCGCTTGCCTGTCAGCGCTAGCGGGACCGGGCTCGACGATCCGCGCGGTTAGTCATGTGCGTAAATCGGATATTGTCAAAATACACGACCTTCTGACCGCTTTCCCTTGTCTCGACGTGTCGCATGTCACCGGAAAAGCGGATCAGGGAGATGTGATCGATTTGGTCTATATCGATCAGAACCACCGCGATGAAAAGCAAACCGGATTCATGAATCCAATTCTACCCGAAGATATCGAAGACATAATGCACTGTGATGCGTTTGTCTTTGTCCCAATTACCGATTTCGAAATACCGCTCGAAACACTGCGCTACATAAAGGCCAACAGCAAAGGAACGATCATTTTCGACGCACACGGCCCGACCAACGGCGTGTCCAAGCATGGCGACCGGTTTCACAAATTTTGGATCGACCGAGACCGTTGGCTTCCAAACATCGATCTACTGAAGATGAACCTCGAGGAAGCGCGTTGCAGTTGGTTTGAAGGTGAATACGACAAGCAGGATCTGAATGAAGTCGGTGAACTGACGATGGATGAGTTGCCGAAGTTTGCCAGGCACTGCCTCGATCAGGGGGTAAAGGCGTTGTACGTAACGCTCGATCAGCACGGGTGCGCGGTCTATTTCAAAGACGATTCAGGTCGGATGCGTGAACACTTGGTCAAACGGGTGCTCGTCGAAAATGTTGTCGACACAACCGGTTGCGGCGACTCTTTTGCCGGTGGATTGGCTTTCGGCTACCTGGCGACAGGCGATTTTGTCAAAGCCTGTCAGTTCGGTAACTGTGCAGGCGCCCAACGCTGCACAAGCAGCGAATTGGACGTCTATTTTAACCGAAACGAGACAGAGCGCCAGATTGCCGAAACCTACGGTGACTGATCCATCGAACATCCGTTCAGATAGAGCTTCTAAAATGCAAGACACGTTGAGCAGTGATGATTGGTTGGTCAAAGAAACCGGGTTTGATGCCGCTGAAGCCAATTTCAGGGAGACGATATTCACCGTTGGCAACGGATATCAGGGCACGCGCGCTTCCCTAGAGGAGGGGCACAAGGGCGAATTGTCCGGCACCTACTTGGCCGGGGTTTATGATCATCATGATTCCACGGTGATCGATTTGGTCAACGCACCGACATGGTTGCCGATGCAGGTCCGAGTTGATGGTACATTGCTCGGGCCCCAATCCTGCAATGTTGTTGAGCATAATCGCGTGCTGGACCTGAAGACAGGCCTATTGCACCGAGACACGCTGTTTGAGGATCGACAAGGTAGGCGGACGCGCCTGTGTAGTGTGCGTTTTGCCAGTTTTAACGATCAACATATTTGCGGTATCCGGCTGACGGTAACGCCGGAAAATCACACCTCGACAATCACAGTTGAAAGCGCGCTTGACGCTGAGCGCTACAACCTCGACCGGCTACCCGTCTGGAAGCATATGCCGACCTTTGACCCCGAAGTGAAATGGGAAAAGTGGGCCAAGAGCCACCACATGCGCGTGGTCCAGGCCAAAGCTGCGAAATCGCAAATCTATATCGAAACCGAGACGCTCGACACCAACATAGTGATAGGCATGATCGCCGCTCTGGACGGGTCACCCAATCCAGTCGAAAGTGTGACTTCGCAGGACTATGAGCGAGTTGCCCATCAGCAGAGTTTTGAAGGGTCAGAGGGGCAATCCTATACGTTTGATAAGTTAGTCGCGATCTATACGTCACGTGACCTGAACGGAGCAGAACTGTCTAGTAAGTGTCTGGCAGCTCTTGAGACAGCACAGGCGCAGGGTTTCGATGCCTGCGTAGAAACAAGCGTAGCCGTTTGGCACGATAAATGGCGGGCATGCGATTGCGTTGTCAACGGAGATTCGGCAGCAACACGTGCGCTGCGGTTCAACATCTATCATCTCTTGATTGCCGCAAATGAAAACGATCCGCGCGTCAACGTCGGTGCCAAATCTATGTCGGGAGAAGGCTACAAAGGGCATGTGTTTTGGGATACCGAGATTTTTCTCCTTCCCTTCTACATCTTCACCCAGCCACGGACGGCGCGCGCATTGCTGGAATATCGTTACCATACATTGCCCGGGGCAATTCAGAATGCGCGCACAAACGGCTATCAGGGTGCGCAATACGCCTGGGAATCTGCTGATACGGGCGTTGAAACTACTCCGAAGTGGACCGCCGACGGTGCCAACCGCATCTGGACCGGCGAAGAAGAAATTCATGTTACTGCCTGCGTCGCGTACGGCGTAATCAGTTACGTTACCGCGACTGGCGACCGGCAGTTCCTGCGCGAATATGGTGCTGAGATCTTGTACCAAACCAGCCGTTATTGGGTAAGCCGGTTGGAATGGAATGAGGGAGCCGACCGATACGAACTGACCCGCGTAATCGGCCCGGATGAGTTTCATGAACATGTGGACAACAACACGTTCACCAACCGCATGGCAAAGTGGCATCTGGAGCAGGCCGTTAAAGTTTTTGAAGACCTGAGTAGTGAGGCAGGAGACCAGCACCAGACTCTGCTGGCAAAACTCGAATTATCTCAGGATGAAGTAGCCAAATGGGCCAGAATTGCGGCCAAAATCTACATTCCGTTCGATCCGGAGCGTAGCTTGATTGAACAGTTTGAAGGCTATTTTCAGTTGGAAGACATTCCCATCGTCGAATGGGATGAAAACCAGATGCCCTGCTATCCCGAAGGGCACGACCACTTTACCCTGAATGGGTCTATGCTCTTGAAACAGCCGGACGTCGTGATGCTCAATTACCTGCTGCCTGATGAATTCTCCGACGAGATCAAGGCCGCAAATTACGAATTTTACGAAAAGCGCACGATGCACAAATCATCGTTGAGTCCGGCGATCCACGCTATTATGGGTATTGAAGTCAATGATATGTCCAGCGCTCATCGCTACTTTGAGCGCTCCGCTTTTGTCGACCTGATCGACAATCAAGGCAACACTCAAGATGGCATTCATATTGCCTCGGCAGGAGGAACTTGGCAGTCGCTGGTGTGCGGTTTTGGCGGATTCCGTGTCAAACACGGTCAAATGACCTTCAAACCGTGGCTTCCTCGCCAATGGAATGACATTCAATTTACTCTTGCTTGGCAGGGTGACACCGTCGAGGTCTCGATTGCTCACGATATATGCCGATTTCAGTACAACGCGGTTGAAGGCTCCAACATCATGATCGAAGTATTTGGTGAGCCGGTGACATTGTCGGCATCACAAGAGACAATTGTTAAGGTTCCCGAAACGTCAGTCGGGACTCTATCTCGTTAGTTTTCTGCGAGCCGCTTGTGCAGCTGATTGGCAGCGGCTTGGTCTAAAATCAGTTCGTTGACCAAGCCACGACGGATCAATTCGAAAGCTGTGTCACCGCGTTCGGCCTGGATCGCGACAACAACCACACCACTCATCGCGGTATCTTTGATCGCGCGATCGGCCATCGCGCGAACATGTTCGGTTTTAATGCCGGTCCAGATTTCATTGAGTTCCTCGATCAGCTTTTCGCTCGCACTTGATAGATCGTCACGCGGAATCAAGATTCCGCCGAGATCACCAACTACTAACCGTCGCAGCTCATCGGCAGGAAGGCCGCTAGCCATTACCAGTTCTTCAAAGCTTCCAAGCACTGGCATCCTTGACGATCCGACACTGGAGATCAGCATATCCATCCGATGAATGAGCGCATTGGAACCTGAAAACACGCGACTGTGCCCTGGCGTATCGGAAATGAAACGCCAGATTGAATCTCGCATGGTTTGGTCGTAGTGCCGGGGAATGTAGGCAGGAAAGCCGGTCAGCTGCACGGCATTACCGGCTGTTCCGTTGATGACTTCACTAAAAGCATCGGCAAGTCGGCTAGAAGAGTGTTCGTGCTGGGCGAGTGCGACCAGTTCAGCACAAACAGCAGTGAACTCAATTGGTCGTGACCGCCTTATCGGTTGCCGAGATGCCTCGATGCCGTTCACTAGCGACTTGATTGTCCGGCCCCAGGCCACCCCGACGATTTTTGAAGCTTCGATCAATTCAATCAGACGGCCCGCTGCGATGCGCCCGAACCGCGCACGACGCTGCGTCAACCGGGCTTCGGTGTTTCCGGAACCGCTTTCGAACACTCGCAAACGCGGCGCATGCAAACCGGACCGTTTGCAAAATGCGTTTAAAATGTCGTTCAGACCGGCCGGAGCTAGTAGCGCCTCTATCTGACCCAGCCATGCATCGGAAAAAAGTTCGCTGGCAAAGCGCTGCTCGATGACGAGATAGTTTTTCTTTTCAGCATAGGTGAGCAACCGGCTGACATGAGGTTGCGACAGACCTCCTAACGCTTGTCCGATTTCTGCTTGGGACATGTTGTGTGTCGCGCGCATATAGGCTGCACATTGTGCCCGTTGTTCGAGGGGTAATTTCTTTACGTCCATATTCGCATCATTGCAGCTAACGTCCTGTACCCGGTTTTTGAATATATATGCCTGATATTCATTCTCATGCATTCCGGTTGCCCAAAAATCAAGGCATGATATCGGACTGACCAAGATACCGGTTACGGGAGACCATAATGCGAATCAAGGGATTGATATTTGACCTCGACGGGGTTCTCGTTGACACAGTACCGGCCCATTTTCGGGCTTGGACACGCATGTTCAATGAATACGGCTATGAATTCGGAACTAAAGATTATCGCAGTTTGGTTGACGGCCGGCCGCGTTTTGACGGCGCCCGCGCCGTCATGAACCGACACTCGGACTCGGAAGTCCGGAAGGCAGCGGACAAGAAGAATGACTACTATGTCGAAATGATCGAGCGAGGGGAGTTTCAAGTCTTCGATGCTGCCATTGCGTTGGTCCGGCAATGTCAAGCGTTGGGATTGAAGCTGGCAGCTGCTTCCAGCAGCGCCAATGTCAGAGCTGTCCTGGAAAAGGCAAATTTGATCGATGCGTTTTCAGTTGTCGTTGGCGGCGACGAGGTAGAGCGGGGAAAACCCAATCCGGATATCTTCCTGACTGCATCAAATGGGCTTGGACTGTCGATCGATGAGTGCATCGTGATCGAGGATTCTTCATCCGGTGTAGAGGCGGCCAAGCGCGGTGGATTCACTTGCATCGGTTTGTTGCATGATGACCATGACGAAGAACTCGCCGGAGCCGACATTGTCGTTTCGTCACTAGCGGATTTAAGCTTGGAACAACTGGTCAGAAATGAGTTGACCGGCGCTACTCAGCAGTGAGCACACGTCCAATCAGTACAAAGTTTCGTATCGCATATTCTGATCCTGCACCGACCATGCGCACGTGCGGACTTCTCGGCCCCAACAATTAGCTACCTACTGTGATTGGGGGTCGCATGCCTCACCGATCGAGTTTTTCGAACGAACGATCACCCCCACTGCCGTTCGCAATTTGTCCAATCGATTGGATATGAATGTCAGCTTTTGAAAACCAGGTTTGCGGATTGCTTCTCTCAACCTTCAGATTGGGCTCGGAACCGAAAATTGAGCGCCTAAAAAGCCATGGTGGAACCGTGGCTATGTCACTCCATTTTTGTGTAGCCGCCAAAACATTCTGACTTCAGGCTAACGGGCAAGCAGTCTCTCGGCGGCGATCTGCAGCACTTGCTTAAATGCTGTCAAATCAGTCAGCAGTTGATCTGGCGCGGCATTGCCAACGACAACAACTCCGTTTCTGTTCTCCACGCCGCCAGGCATCATCACATTGTCGATCATGTCGAAATCCTCAATCGACATGTTATCGGGCGCGCGGGGCCGCTCGTTGTCTTCCAGGGAGATGTTGCCGTCATAGAAGTCGTTGTGACGCTGATAGTGATTGCGGACATCGTTGGTGTAGGCGAATGCCGGCTTTTCGAGTGCGCACATGAAACCCAGCTCAAAACATGTGCCGGTGTCTGCACTCAGTCCGCGAAATGGTGTCAGATTGGCGATGATCATGTCGGAACCTCGCATCTGCTTTTCGTGGAAGGCGCTGATTGCGACGCCTTTTTCCCGGCGCGTCTCTGTTTGCGGAATGACCATGTCACCGGGCGAAACCGGAATGAAGCCGGCAGCCTTCGTCAGTTCGACTTTTTTGCCGAGAACTTCCAGCGCATTTGGCAAAAACACTTCCGGGCCCGCCAGATAGACACGCAACTTTTTCATCGCACAAATGCTCCATATTCAATTTGAAGAGACGTTGCGAGTGAGGCACGGCTGCCCGCTCAGGGTTGCGAATGGCGCCAGCGCAACGCATATCTGAACCACTGCGCCGATGCTAACAGAGCATGCAGAAGATTCGCCGTTGCTTGAGTAGATTAGCCTCAAGCAAAGCGCAACCGCAGTGGCCGTTGGCAAGCAGGATTGACCAACCTCCAACCAATATCCAGAGGTAGCTCTTGGCTCGCCATAGCACCGGCACCCTGGTCGCAAGTTGAGCATCCGCGCTTGGTATACCAAGACAGTTCGTCCGTTCGGCAGACATTGAGCTCTGAAAGCTTCAACGTCCGCTTTCAGGAATTTGTGGAGAACGGACGAATGACCGAAACGGGCGCGCAAAGGAGCCTTCCAGATCACTCGCAGCAAAAGTCACCTCCAGCACGAAGCAGACATAGCTAAAAGGGTAGACAATTGCTCATGACATCAAGGTTTCTGTCCTGAAGCAATGACCAGGGCCGCCGGAATCCTGCCACCGTCCTCGGTCAGATACACCTTCGCGCCATCCATGATTGCCTGTTTGATTCTGTCCCGCGCTTCTTGCGATTGCGCAGCCAGCAACGGACCGAGCCGCGCCGTGCTGGTCGATAGTTCCTCAACGAACTCCAGAGGCGTTGTGAACGGCCAGATTACCGGCGTTTCGCTGGTGGCCACCTCGATAAAGCCGGCCTCTCGCAACACGATTTCGCACTCCTGATGGTCACCGAAACGAAACAGGGGCGGGCCCTCGGGCAGCTCTACATCGAGTGTGCCGTGTTCTTGTATCGACCCGAGGATGAGCCCCATGAATGGATTTACCAATGGCGGGGTCCAGCAGGTAAAAGTGTAGCGGCCGCCGGGTCGCAACACGCGAAATGCCTCACTCACAGCTTGTTCCGGTCTGGCAAAGTGAAGTATCCCGAGGTTGCAGGCGACAGCGTCAAAAGCTCCAACCTCAAAGGGAAGGTTCTCTGCATCCGCCTCAAAAATTTCGGCGCCCGGATTGAGCGACCGTGCTAGTGCGACCATATCCGGTGCGAAATCGACTCCGGTGACCTTCGCGCCAAGTGCAATCGCCTCGGCTGTCAACAGCCCCGGACCGCAAGCGACATCCAGCAGATCCATCTCCGCCGCCGCGTTGACGGCGTTCAGGACAACGGTGTTTGCCTGCGCGGTGACGTTCGCAGTCTTGTTTGCATAGCCCTCCGCAACACGGGAATATCCTTCACGTTCGAACGTCTTGAAGGCTGGTTCATCAAAGTCATTATCCACGATTTCCCTCCCAATTCAGCGGACGGCGATCTCCGGTTCCATACTCGGCAAAAGGAAGCGGTGTCTGCCCGACGCTGGTGTTTGCCTGTGCACAGTTCCGAATGAAGTAACTGTATTCTGATTCATCGGAAAATCCTTGCTACGTCCCATACAATAGCAACCATTGGATTGGCTCGTCCTCATCCAGATTGCATCCCCGACTATTTGCTCTGCTGCTGCGGTTGTCAAAGACAGAAGATTTTACAATCTTGTCGCTTCACTGCTACACCTAGGAGCCCAACAGCGGGTCGAACTAACGGGCATAACTTAGCAAGTAGCAGAAAGCTTGGACACCCATGACGAAAGCCAGAGCGCGCGGGCGAGCGAAAGCAAGAGCGGCAGCCAAAACGGGGAAGGTTGTAGCTGTCAAAAGCGAGGTTTCTGAAGAAAGGGCGCGGTCCGGACAGATTGACTCCAAATCCAACAGCATGCGTGATATCGGCAGAGGCGCTGACATCAAGTCCACTGCCGCCATGCGACGAGGGGCTGCACGGTCGCGGTAGCGCTGCTCTTCGATGTCTCAAATCAGGCATTGGACACAGGACAACAGAGTCGCTTTGTCTGCTCTGCAGATATCTAATACCCACTGCCGAAATGTCCGCTTTCGGGATATTATCGAGAACTCACGAACGTCCGATTTGGGGGCGCAAAGCGGATGGTGTGGATGGCTCCTACACCCCGGCGTCTGATGCGCCATAGTGCAGTTGTTATCACTGCTGGTATAGGAGCCACGATATGCAGATTACCACGGTTGGCGTAGATCTCGCCAAGAACGTTTTTCAGGTGCATGGCATTTATGACGATGGATCGGTTGCTTTCAACAAGCCGCTGCGGCGAGGCCAGATGCTTACCTTCTTTGCGAAGCTCGATCCCTGTTTGATCGGCATTGAGGCCTGTGGTTCGAGCCATCATTGGGCGCGTGAACTGACGATGCTGGGCCATGAAGTCAAGCTGATGCCGGCCAGCTACGTCAAAGCCTATGTGAAGCGTGGTAAGTCGGATGCGGCCGATGCTGCGGCGATCTGTGAAGCGGTTACGCGCCCGATCATGCGCTTTGTGGCCATCAAGTCACAAGAACAGCAGGCCATCTTGAGCCAGCATCGGGTTCGTCAGGCGCTGATCAGTCAACGCACGCAACTGGCCAACATGATCCGTGGTCTGCTTGCAGAGTTCGGCATCATCCTTCCCAGAGGCATCGATCATCTGCGCGGCTTCGCCCGTGAGATGCAGGCTGGCGAGCTTCTGGACATCCCGGAGACCGCTGAAGACGTCATCGCCTTGCTATGCGATCAACTGATCGACCTTGATCGACGCATCACTCAACTGGATAAGGCGATTTCTGAGCAGGCCAGGAAGGATGAGCGCGTTGAGCTGCTGCAGACCATTCCAGGCATCGGGCCTGTTACGGCTTCTGCTATTGTGGCAACCATTGGCAGTGGCAGGCAGTTTCGAAGCGCTCGCGACTTTGCTGCCTGGATCGGTCTGACACCCTTGAACAAATCAAGCGGTGGCAAGGAAGTGCTCGGGCGCATCAGCCGCATGGGTGACCGATATCTGCGGCGTCTCTTGGTGAACGGCATGGCGAGCCGTATTCGCTACGCAAAAAACAAGCCGGAACGGACTGATCCATGGCTACGCAACCTGCTTGAGCGCAAGCCGGCGAAGCTTGCCGCTGTCGCGATGGCCAACAAGACAGCACGCATCGCATGGGCTGTCCTGACAAACGGAGAGCCTTTCAGGGAGGAAAGCGTAGCCCGGTAGACAAAACACCAGTTTGCAAGAACGCATGATGTGATGAGGATCCGGGCCAGCCGGAGAGCCGAGACACCCCGTCAATGTCCAGGGACACAAATAGTCCGCTAAGCGGAATGGGACTTGGTTCACGGAAACCATCAGGGCCAGCAGACAAACTCTGCATCAACAGGCCGGACACAGGACCGTATCTGACCCAGGAACTTTGTCACAACAAAAGGCTTGCAAAGCAGGAGCCATCCACACAGGACGTTTGATTGCAGGCGAGCTAACGTCAGAAGTGTGCCGAGAAAGCGGACGGGCCCACTTTCCCGCTGGACTTCCGGGCCAAGGGAAGCGTTGGTGTCTTGTGTTCGGGAGCGCATTTTTCTACGCCTCGCAGCCTCGCGGTGTGATGCCAGCGGGGCTTTGGGTGGTACGTACGGCGCGGTGCTGTCCGGTGACAAGGAGACCACCCATGACGACGAACAATACCAACCCGATGGAAAGCGCGACTGAGACTGCAACTGCTGTTGCAAAGCCTGCGAAGAAGAAGACGGTATCCCGCAAAGAGGCGGCGAAGTCCGGGTCAACGGTCACACGTTCGAAGGGCAGCAAGGCGAAGCAGGCTGCAAAGCCGCGGGCTTGCCACCAGACAAAGCAATCGAAACTGGCGGACATGCTGCGGCGCAAGGATGGCGCGACGATCGCGCAGATCATGAAGGCCTTCAGTTGGCAGCCGCATACGGCGCGTGCCGCCATCAGCGGCTTGAAGAAGCGTGGCGAGCCCGTCGAGAGCGCAATCAAGAACGGCAATCGTGTCTACCGGATCACGAGTGACAAGGTGCAGTCGTGACTGCGGCAGAACTAGACATCCTGCTCGATGACCTGGCGGATATGTCGCTCACTGAGCTCCGATCCGTCTGGTCGAAGCATCTGGGCACTGCGCCGCCGACCAACAGCGCGTCACTGGTGAGGGCAGGACTAGCCTATGAGCTTCAGGTGAAGTTCATGGGTGGTATGTCGAATGCGACGTTGCGCCGGCTGGAGGAACTTGTCTCCGGAAACGGGCGACAGACCAGATCATTTGCTGGCTTGCGCCTGGTTCGCGAGTGGCGCGGCAGAACACATGTCGTGACGGTTGGCGATAACGGTGCCGTCTACTGGAATGACCGGCAGTTCAAAAGCCTGAGTGTGGTGGCACGGGCCATTACCGGAACACAGTGGTCCGGCCCGGCCTTCTTCGGATTGAAGAAGAAGGCGCGACAGCGATGACGAAGGTCCGCTGTGCCATCTATACCCGCAAGTCGGGCGAGGAGGGTCTCGAACAGGACTTCAACTCGCTCCACGCCCAATACGAGGCCTGTGCTGCCTATGTGAAGAGCCAGGCATGTGAAGGCTGGAAACTATCGAGGAATCGCTATGATGATGGCGGCCTGTCTGGCGGGTCGCTGGACCGACCTGCACTGCAGCGTCTCCTTGATGATGTTGCAGATAGTAGGATCGATATCGTGGTCGTCTACAAAGTCGACCGGCTGACTCGCTCGCTGTTCGATTTTGCAAAACTGGTCGAAGCTTTCGACAAAGCGAATGTAAGCTTTGTGTCCGTTACCCAGTCGTTCAACACGACAACATCGATGGGCCGACTGACACTCAACATGCTTCTATCCTTTGCCCAGTTTGAACGCGAGGTGACGGCAGAGCGCATCCGCGACAAGATTGCCGCCTCCAAGGCCAAGGGCATGTGGATGGGCGGTACGCCACCGCTTGGATACGAACCCGATGGCCGAAGCCTTCGCATCGCCGAGGAGCACGCGGCGATTATCCGGGTCCTGTTCGAGCGTTATGCGACAATCGGCAATGTCCGGCTTGTCGCCAGTTCATTGAAGGACGATGGCGTGAACGTCCCGGTTCGCGTCTCCGGAACCGGCAGGCCATTCGGTGGCGGACCTTTCACCCGCGGACAGATCTATTCGATCCTCAGAAACCCAATCTATATAGGCTGCATCCGCCATCGCGAGAAATCCTATCCCGGCAATCACCAGGCGATTATTGATGACGACCTGTGGCAAAAGGTTCAGGAGCGGTTGTCACAAGGCATCAAGGGAACGCGGCAACGAACCGATAAACGCCATCCAAGCCTGCTCGCTGGAAAGCTGTTTGACAAGGCGGGTGAACCCCTTGTTGCAGTCCATGCCAACAAGGGCAGCAGGCGCTACCGCTACTATGTCAGCCGCGCGCTGCAGCATGGCAGCGAAAACGATGATCGGGAAGGTCTTCGGCTCCCGGCCGCGGAGATCGAGGCCGTCATAACACGCGAACTCGCCAAAATGCTGGAACACCCAATCGATCTGCTGGGCGAACTCGATATGGAGACCGACGCCCCGGCGATGAAACGCGTGATCGCAAGGGCCGGTAACCTGGTGAACAAACTCGGAGATCGAAACCGGACCGGACGAAATCACCTCCTTCGGGATCTCGTGGAGCATATCGAGATCGGCGAGGACAGCATCACCATCCGGTTCCAGGTCAGGGCTATTGCAGAAGCCATTGGTGCTGCTGTTCCTGAAACGGATACGCATGGTGCCATCATCCGGCATCTTCCCGTCATCCTTAAGCGCTCCGGCATGGCCATGAAGCTTGTCGATACGTCAGGTATGCCAGCAATCCCGGTTGTTGATCTCACTCTGATCCGCGCGATTCTTCGTGGACGTCAATGGTGGCAGCATCTGAAAGACAATCCGAACGCCTCGGTCCGTGAACTTGCCGAGCGAGAGGGCGTCACTGCCACCTGGGTCGTCCGCCTCGTCAACCTCGCCTTCCTGTCTCCCGCCGTCATCGATGCGATCATCAAAGGCCGGTTGCCGTCGCACATCTCTCTTCTTGACCTTCAGGCGACCGGTGCGATCCCGGCAAAGTGGCCAGATCAGGCCAAAGCCTTCAACCTCCAAATCCGTTGACCGCCCCAAAACTCAACTGCAAAAACCGCCCGCAGAGAAAACCGCCGCTTTCCGCGCAATCTTCAATTGCAGAGCGCTCTCGGCACTCGACTTTGCCGCCCGCAAGGGCGCGGAATCGAGCGGTTCAGCACAGCCAATAATGCTAAGTATATGAAAACAAAGACTTAATGGCGGTGAGGGAGGGATTCGAACCCCCGATAGAGTTGCCCCTATACCGCATTTCGAGTGCGGCGCTTTCAACCACTCAGCCACCTCACCGCATGTCGTGGTCATCCCGCTGGCGGGAACAGCGGCGACTAGATACCGGTGGACTGCAGCCGGCACAAGCGAAAACTTGCCGATCGCCAAATCGGGCTAAGGCCGCACCAGGCACAGGATCGCCGGTTTTTCTTGACATTTCACCGCAGCTTCGGCATGAGACCGCAGTTCTTCGGCGCGGACGGTATTCCGCGCCGTTGATGCTTTGAAAAAGAACCCGAAACGACTGACAAAAAGACGGCCGGGACAATCTGATCCCAGTGCCGGAAAGAACACGCGAAAGGAAAAACGATGTTCGCAGTCATCAAGACCGGAGGCAAGCAATATCGCGTTGCCGCCGAGGACCTCTTGAAGGTCGAAAAAGTGTCCGGTGAAGCCGGCGACATGGTTGAATTCGGCAATGTGCTCGTTGTTGGCGAAGGCAAGGATGCAGCGATCGGTGCGCCTTACGTGGACGGAGCGATGGTAACCGCCGAAATCGTTGAACAGGGACGCGCAAAGAAGGTTATTACCTTCAAAAAGCGCCGGCGCAAAAACTCACGCCGCACGATCGGTCATCGTCAGCTGCTGACAACCGTACGCATCTCTGAGATCCTGACCGGAGGCGCAAAACCGTCGAAAAAGGCAGCTGCCAAAAAGGAAGCCCCCAAGAAGGAAGCGCCGAAGGAAAAGGCCAAGGAAGAAGCACCTGCCAAAAAGGCTGAGCCAAAGGCAGAAGCCAAGCCGGCTGCCAAGAAAGATGAAGCACCGGCTGATGCGGCGCCGCTCTTCAAGGCGCCAAAGGGTGATGGCGATGATCTGACCAAGATCAAGGGCATCGGACCCGTTGCCGCCGGGCAGCTGAATGAACAGGGCATCACCACCTACGCCCAGATCGCCAAGCTTACCGACAAGGACATCGCGCGTATCGACGAAGCCATGCCGTTTTCCGCTGACCAGATTGGTGATTGGCGCGAACAGGCGAAGGAACTGGCCAAATAGGCTGAGCTTGAATTAAGGCGCTGGAACGCGCATAAGGTCACGAAAGCGTCGAAATATCGACGTGAAGGAGCATAGAAATGGCACACAAGAAAGCTGGTGGTTCGTCGCGCAACGGTCGCGATTCTGAATCGAAGCGCCTTGGCGTGAAAAAATTCGGCGGCGAGAAAGTGATCGCCGGTAACATCATTATTCGTCAGCGCGGAACCAAATGGCATCCGGGCACGAATGTCGGCATGGGCAAGGACCATACGCTTTTCGCACTCACGGATGGTTCCGTGAAATTTCAGAAAAAAGCGGGCGGCCGAACCTATGTGTCGGTCAACCCATTTATGGAGGCAGCGGAGTAGCCGGTTCCGCAAATTCAAACACCGGCGTCCCATCTTGGACCCGGAAGTTTGAAAGCCGATAGCGGCGAAAGAATTGAAGGGGAGATGGGCCGCCATCTCCCCTTTCTCTTTTGGCGTTGGAGGTTGCCATGGACATTTTGGTCACGAAGAGACTGACATTGAGGCCCCCTTTGGAAGTGGATGCGGATGACATCGCGCTGCATCTGTCCAACTGGAATGTCACGCGTATGCTGGCGCGGGTGCCGTTTCCCTATGACCACCAGGACGCCATTGAATGGTTCAAGCGTTGTGATCGGGCCGGCGATGAGAAAATCATCTTCACCGTCCATCGCGAAAGACTGATTGGCGTTGTCGGCATTGAACAGCGTGGCGTTGGGCCTGTGCTCGGATACTGGCTGGCCGAACCCTGGTGGGGTCATGGATACATGACCGAAGCAGTGGGCGCGGTACTGGGTCGCTACTTTGCAGAACTGCCAAACGTGACGGTGTATTCCTCGGTGTTTGCAGACAATCCTGCTTCACTTGCGCTGCAGAAGCGCCTGGGCTTCAAGGTAACTGGTGGCGGCGAACAATATTCGACTGCCCGTCAGGCGATGGTCGGCGACATTCACACCGAGCTAACGGCACAGCGTTTCACCGGGTCGAATTGCGCGGCCTACGATGTCGCAGCGTGAGCAGGCGCGAATGACATTATCCAAGCTCAAACCAAACAGGTCGGTGGTCCGAACCTTGCGCTTCGGTATCAACTCGCGCCTTGCCGGCATGCCCGGCAAGGCCGGGTGTGACGAAACAATAGTCAAGACGGTTCTTTCGCTCATTATTGCCGGTGTCGAACCAGGTATGGCTGTCGGCCGGGGCAACGCCTTCGGGGATGGAGACGTCGACAAAATCACCATCACGATATTCTTCCGGCCCGCATATCGCAATGTAACCGGAACTCTCCGGCACCATGTTGAAGTCGCCCATCAGGATCGCGTGTTCCGGGTGCGGCGGTTCGGGAAATCCTCTCGTAGGAAGCCCACTTACCGCGCCGCCTTCTTGCTCGTAGCAGAGAACCCGCTTCATCAGGAAATCAATCTGCGTAAGGCGCTCATCTTCGCGCATGTGATCGAGATGAACCGAGTAGAAACGCAAAGGCCCGATCGATGTCTCGACCATCGCTTCCAGCGCACCGCGTTGAAGGTTGAGCACGTCCGTTGTCCTCGTTCGCGGCAGCAACAAATTGCGCGACGAGATGATCGGCTTCTTCGACAATATCATGTTGCCGAACTCAAAATATTCCGAAACCGCTTTTTCGCCCTCCATGCGCGAGGCAAATCCCAATTGGAAGGGCGCGCCAAAAACATGGAAATAGTCCGGGAACAGGTCACACAGGCCGGCTACCATGTCGGCGCCGCCATTTTGCGGGTTGTTTCGCGTGACTTCCTGAAACGCTATCAAGTCGGCGCCACGCACCGCACCGGCAATTCGCTCCAGATCGTAGCGGTTATCCATGCCAAACCCGAACTGGATATTATAGGTAACACATTGCATGGTCATCGATCTGCTCCGCCAAGTGAATGTCGCAACAGTTTCTTTCGCTTCGTTGCGAGCCATGCGATAGAGCAACAGCCAATCAAACTCAACCGCTTGCAAATTGATCACACGGCAGCACCGGCATGAAATTCCTCGATACGGTCAAAATCTACATCCGCTCCGGTGACGGCGGGGCAGGCAGCGTCTCTTTCAGGCGTGAAAAATTCATCGAATTTGGCGGTCCGGACGGAGGAAATGGCGGACGCGGCGGTGACGTTTGGGTGGAAGCGGTGGATGGATTGAACACACTGATCGACTATCGCTACCGGCAGCATTTTAAGGCCAAGACCGGAATGCATGGCATGGGTGGACACAAGACGGGCGCCAAAGGTGCCGATGTTACCTTGAAAGTCCCGGCCGGTACGCAGATCTTTGAGGAAGACGACGAAACCCTGATCTGTGATTTGATTGCCGTCGGTGACCGCTTCTTGTTGGCCAAAGGTGGAAATGGCGGCTTTGGCAATATGCATTTCAAATCGTCGACCAATCGTGCGCCACGGCGCGCCAATCCGGGCCTGCCCGGCGAGGAACGCACGATACGGTTGCGCTTGAAACTAATCGCTGATGCAGGCCTGGTCGGTCTACCAAATGCTGGCAAATCGACTTATCTGGCGCGGGTCACGGCAGCAAAACCGAAAATCGCTGACTATCCGTTTACCACCCTCTATCCGGGTCTCGGCGTCACCCGGATCGATGCCCGTGAATTCGTGATTGCCGACATTCCCGGTTTGATTGAAGGCGCGCATGAAGGTGTCGGCATCGGTGACCGGTTTCTCGGCCATGTTGAGCGAACGAGGGTGCTTTTGCATCTGGTATCGGCGAGGGAAGATGATCCTGTAGCGGCATACCGGACGGTGCGCCGTGAGTTGGAAGCCTATGGTCACGGGCTTGCCGATAAACCCGAGATCGTGGCGCTTTCCCAGTGTGATTTGCTGAGTGAAGAGGACCGGAATACCGCTCGAGACAGTTTGTCCGTTGCCAGCGGCAGGGATGTATTGGTGCTATCTGCTGCGACGGGAGAAGGCATCGACAGGTCCTTGCGCAACCTTATGGATATCATCACGCAGGCGCGCACTGACGATACACCCGTAGAGACAGATCCGCGCTGGCAGAAGGCAGAAGATTTGCAGTGAAACCTCTGTCCGAATATCAACGCATCTGCGTGAAGATTGGTTCCTCACTTCTGGTTGATCCGGAAAGCGGATTGAAGCGGGAGTGGCTGGCTTCCCTGTGTGCGGACATTGCCAAACTTACTGGATCAGACTGTCAGGTGATGATCGTTTCGTCTGGTGCAATTGCACTCGGACGGACGATATTGCGGCTTGGAAACCGAATGCTGAAGCTGGAGGAAAGCCAGGCTGCGGCGGCGGCAGGTCAAATTGCATTGGCGCGGGCGTGGGACGAGGCGCTGGGGAAGAACGCGCTTACATCCGGCCAGGTTCTGGTAACACTGGGCGACACCGAGGAGCGGCGGCGGTACTTGAACGCACGTGCCACCATTTCGACCTTGCTCAAGTTGAAAGCCGTACCGGTCATCAATGAAAACGATACGGTAGCGACAAGCGAGATACGCTACGGTGACAATGACCGGCTTGCCGCGCGTGTTGCAACGATGATGGGCGCCGATTTGCTGATCCTTTTGTCTGATGTTGACGGTCTTTATTCTGCGCCGCCTGCAACGGATCCGGACGCGAGATTCATCGCGGAAGTGCAATCCATCACTGCCGAAATCAATGACATGGCAGGAGATGCCGGTTCCGGTCTTTCCCGCGGTGGAATGCGTACCAAGCTGGATGCCGGCCGCATTGCCACGGAAGCCGGAACCGAGATGGTCATCGCGTCGGGTACCCGCTTAAATCCTCTTTCAGCCATTGACGAGGGAGCAAGGGCAACGCTGTTTCATGCGTCTTCGCGTCCCGTCAAAAGCTACAAGACCTGGATCGCCGGCAATCTGGAACCGGCCGGTCAACTGACGATTGATGGCGGTGCCGTGCGGGCGCTTCTTTCAGGAAAATCGCTGCTTCCAGCGGGTGTCACCGCAATCAGCGGAAATTTCTCCCGCGGAGATACCGTCGCCGTCGTCAATCACGAAGAACAGCTGATCGCGCGCGGACTGGTTGCCTATGATGTGGCAGATGCCGTAAAGATCATCGGTCTGAAGAGTAGCGAAATTGCAACCAAAATTGGCTATGAAGGCCGCGCCGCCATGATTCACCGCGATGATCTCGTGATGCTTTGCAAGGCTGGGGCGGCCGGGACGACGGGGTGACATATGCTCAATAAGGCAGGAAATTCAGACGCCGGCGTCTCCGCATTGATGAACGACATCGGGGCAAGGTCTCAAAAAGCGGCTCGTCAACTTGCGACGACTTCCACGGACACCAAGAACAGCGCGTTATTGGGAATGGCGCTTGTTATCGAGCGGGAAGTGGACTCAATCCTGGCGGCGAACGCAAAAGATCTGCAAAACGCCAAGGAGACCGGTCTCAGCGAAGCATTTGTTGACCGGTTGACGCTAACCGCTGATCGCATCAAGGCAATTTCGGAAGGTATCAGGGCGATTGCCGAACTTCCCGATCCGGTTGGCAAAACAATCGCCGAGTGGACCCGGCCCAACGGATTGCGCATTGAGCGCGTTCGAACGCCGCTCGGTGTGCTTGGTGTTATTTACGAAAGCCGACCGAATGTGACCGCAGATGCCGCGGCATTGTGCCTGAAGGCTGGCAACGCCGTGATCTTGCGCGGGGGATCGGATTCATTTCACTCTTCCGACGCAATTTATCAATGCATGGTCAAGGCGCTTGAGACGACCGGATTGACCGCTGATGCTGTTCAGCTCGTACCGACAACCGATCGCGCCGCAGTGGGCGAAATGCTGAAAGGCCTCAACGGAGCCATCGATGTCATAGTGCCGCGGGGTGGCAAAGGATTGGTCGAGCGGGTGCAAAGCGAGGCGCGGGTTCCGGTTTTTGCCCACTTGGAAGGCATATGTCACGTCTATGTTGACGGGTCGGCGGATCTCGGCATGGCGATTGACGTGGTGGTCAATTCCAAAATGCGGCGCACAGGAATTTGCGGAGCTGCAGAAACCCTTCTTGTCGATCGCGAGGTAATTGGAACGCATTTGGTTCAGATCATGCAGGCGCTGATCAACGCGGGCTGTGAGGTTCGGGTAGACACAAATGAAATCAAAGGCTTTCGTATTGCCAAAGAGGCGACGGATGCGGATTGGTCGACCGAATATCTTGACGCCATCATATCAGTGACGGTGGTTGATGGTGTCGGAGGAGCAATTGAACACATCAATCGCTACTCTTCGAACCATACCGAGGCGATAATTGCTGAAGATCACAAGGCCGTTGATCGGTTTTTCTCGGAGATCGATTCGGCGATCCTGCTTCACAACGCATCAACACAATTCGCCGATGGCGGCGAATTCGGCATGGGTGCAGAAATCGGCATTGCAACCGGCAAAATGCATGCACGCGGTCCGGTGGGCGTCGAACAGTTGACTTCGTTTAAATATTGCGTGCGCGGATCGGGTCAAACCCGGCCTTGAGCACGGTGTCGAGAGCGATAGTCGGTTTGTCCAGTCAGAAGTTGAAAATGCCCCACGCGGCAAGGGGATTGAGCGTGGGCCTGTTTGGCGGATCGTTCAATCCGCCTCACGCAGGACATCGCCTTGTGGCCGAAATTGCCCTGCGTCGTCTCGCGCTTCACCAATTGTGGTGGATCGTCTCGCCAGGGAACCCGCTGAAAACCAGAAGAAATCAATCGGCGCTGGACGTTCGCATCGCACAAAGCGAAGCAATAGCCAATGATCCACGTATCCGCGTCACAGCGTTCGAAGCTGCTCATAATCTCCGGTATACGGCAGACATGATCGAGCTCGTCTTACGTCGCAATCCCGGCGTAAATTTTGTTTGGATCATGGGTGCTGACAATTTGCGTGACTTTCACAAGTGGGACAGATGGCGTCAGATAATTGACACAGTACCGGTTGCGGTCATCGATCGCCCCGGCTCGACGCTATCCTTCCTTTCTTCAATTACCGCAAAATCCTATGATTTTGCGCGCATCGACGAAGACGATTCGGCGGTGTTGGCGCGCCTCAAAGCACCGGCATGGACCTTCATTCACGGCCCGCGTTCATCGCTGTCATCGACCGCAATTCGCGACGGCGAGTAATCTACCCTGAAATTCATGTCGTATTTGCTGGCGCTCAAATGCTCAATCCGGTCGATGTTTCGGACATGGGTATCAACGCCGGCAAAATGGATGAGGCTGCATACGGTGCGGGAGATCTGCCAACACCGGCAATAGCGGTCGCAGGCGTAATCATATCGATGGCGCTCATTGCCGTCGGTAATGGTTTGATGTTCGCATTCATTCCTCTGCGGTTGGCAGCTGAGGGATTCGAGCCGGCTTGGGCCGGATTGATGATCACCGCTTTGTCGGCCGGCGGAATTGCCGGATGCTTCCTGACCGGTCAGCTTGTCGCCAGAGTGGGTCATGCTCGTGTATTTATGACGCTTTCGGCTCTGGTAATCCTATCAAACGTTTTCCTTGCCGCTTGGGTGTCACCGTTTCCATGGGCAGTGGCGCGAACAATTTATGGATTTGCCGTCAGTGGCTTGTTCATCGTTTCACAGAGTTGGTTGAACGACGTCGTTGGCAACGAGATTCGCGGCCGGGTCATGGCAATATTCTACGTTGCCTACATCATCGGTATCGGTTGCGGCTCTTATCTGATTGCTTATGTCGAGATATCCGGATCGCATGCGCAGATCATTTCAATCGCATTTGCGGCCTTGTCGATCATTCCTGTCGGTTTGACCCGTCTGCGCCCGCCTGCCCCGCCAGAAACCGCATCGATTGCCATACGTGCCGTCTGGAGCATTTCACCGGTGGCCATGGTCGGAATGCTCGCCGTTGGCGGATTGACCATGATGGTCGCCGGATTTTCGCCGATACATCTGGCAGCATCGGGCTATTCCAAAGCTGATATCGCACTTTTAATGCTGGCAATGCCGCTAGGGACCCTTTTGATCCAGCTTCCCGCCGGCTGGGTTTCCGACCGACTGGACAGGCGGGTGGTCTTGCTGGCGGCAGCTGTGAGCGTTAGCGGAACAGGAATTCTGGCTTTCATCATGGACGGTTCGCCGATCTGGATCCTGATTTTCATCTATATGGTCTGGGTGGGCTCAACCGAATCAATTTTCTCAATATCGAACGCCCATGCCAGCGACCGGGCCGAGAGAAACGAGCTTGTGCAGGTGGCCAGTACGATGTTGTTTGCCTGGTCGGTTTCGGGTTTCCTGATACCCGGTCTGGCAACCCTGTTGACTGCGGGTTTTGGCACCACTGTGTTCATTGTTCTCGTGATTGTGATAGCAGCATCGTTCGGGATCTTCGTCGCCTGGCGATTGTTCTCCGCCGAGCGCGTTCCGCGCCATGAAACCGGCACATTCGCGCCGATGTCGGCGCAAGCGCCCGTACCGGCAGACCTGGCCTACTGGCCGGAAGATGACGAAAAACAGCAATCTTAGAGCCAAATACAGCCGCTATTGTCTTGAATCCTTAACAATTTCCTGCATATCTTTGGAATACCGGCGAACACGCCGGTGGTTTGGTTGTTCTTGCCAGGAAAGGAAAGACTCTGAGAACAGCACATACGCGGAAGGTATCCCCGGAACCTTCACCCGCCGAAGTGAGCGTTCAACACGACTCATCAGCGGCACTCAACATTGTGCTTGGCAGTCTCGAAGACTCCAAGGCTGAAAACATCGTTCCAATCGACATTCAGGGCAAATCGAGCCTCGGAGACTACATGGTAGTCGCTTCCGGCCGCTCGCATCGGCATGTGTCGGCAGTGGCCGACCATTTGCTGAAAGCACTGAAGGATGCCGGTTTGGGCAAAGCACGAGTGGAGGGCCTGCAGAGCGCCGACTGGGTGCTCATCGATGCCGGCGACATTATCGTGCATGTATTCCGCCCGGAAGTTCGAGACTTCTACAACATCGAGAAAATGTGGCTCGCACCCGACCTCGATGATCAGACAGTCCACTAGGTTCTGTCTGGCCGGATAACTGTGCGCATTTCAATATTTGCTGTCGGGCGCCTGAAGCGGGGGCCGGAAGAGGCGCTTTGCAGCCGGTATTTGGACCGAATCGCCAAGGCGGGGCCGCCTTTGGGTCTGGCATTCACCGGATTGACCGAGATCGCCGAAAGCAAAGCCTCCAGGCCGGAACTGCGCCAGCAGGAGGAAGCAGACCGCTTGAAAGCGCGGTTTGACAACAGCCAAACACTGATACTTCTTGACGAGACCGGAAAGAATGTTACGTCGCGCGAATTTGCTGGTTTTGTCCGCTCCATGCGCGACGACGGCGTCCGCGATTGCTGGTTTGCGATCGGTGGACCGGACGGACACGATGCCTCTCTGCACTCCCTTGCCGGACAAAAGATCAGTTTCGGCAAACTGACCTGGCCGCATCAAATTGCAAGAATCATGCTCGCAGAGCAGCTATACAGGGCAACCACAATATTGAGTGGTCACCCCTATCACCGTGATTGAGCGCCGGGTTTTTGACAAATTGGCGAATATGGTTAGTGCTGCATTAAATGCCCATGGGTTAGATTTTCCCTGAAACTTCAACCTTCGCGACGGTACAGTTGGCAATCAGGACAAAGACGATATCGGTTACGGTGGCGTTGATCGGTTCCCTGATCGCGGCAACCCCAGGCGTATTGGCCCAGACACAGGACCCGCTGGAGCTCGAATCCAGCAATGCGCAGAACCGCCGAGAATATGAACAGCTCAAAAAACAGATCACCCTGACGGATGAGCGCCTCGCGACGTTGGAGCGCGAGGTTGCATCGATCCGCAAGGATAATGCGAGCTTGACTGCAGCTTTGATCCAGGCGGCCAAGACCGAAAAGAAGATCTCTGAGGACATTGAAGATATCGAGGTACGGCTGGAAACGTTGAGCAAGCGTGATTTCGATCTCCGCACTTCACTCAAGCTCCGCAGTGGAATCTTGGCCGAAGTTCTGGGCGCGCTGCAGCGGATGGGCCTCAATCCACCACCAGCACTGCTTGTCAGGCCGGAAGATGCGCTCGCCTCGGTGCGTAGTGCGATACTCTTGGGAGCCGTTGTTCCGGAACTGCGCGCGGAGACTGAAATCCTCATCGCCGATTTGAAGGCATTGTCAAGAATTACCGTATCCATTCGCGAGGAACGCAAGCGACTGACCCAGAGGATCACCGAGCAGATAGCAGAGAAGGAGCGGCTTGGACGGCTTCTGGCTGAACGCAAACAGCTCCAGTCGCAATCTGAGGCCGAGATGATGGCCGAACGGCAGAAAGCCGCTGAGTTGTCCGGCAAGGCAACAAATTTGAAGGATTTGATTGCGTCGCTTGAGAGCCAAATCACCAGCATCCGCCGGGCACAGGAAAAAGCCAGACTGGCCGAGGAGGAAAGGCGCCGCCGCGAGGCTGAACTGGCCAACCGGCCCGTACCTGAACAAAACAGGCTAGGTGCCGGCGAACCTTTCGGCCGGTTGCGCGGCAAGCTCGTATTGCCGGTAGCCGGACGAATCGTCGCCCGGTTTGGTTCCGATGACGGAATTGGCGGCAAACGGACAGGTGACACCGTTCAAACACAATCGGGAGCTATTGTTACCGCCCCCGCAGATGCAATTGTGCTATATTCCGGTCCGTTCAGATCCTATGGCCAAGTCTTGATCCTTGATACAGGTGATGGATATCATGTCGTTATGGCTGGTTTGGACCGAATCAACACAGCCTTGGGCCAATCGGTTCTGGCTGGCGAGCCCTTGGGTGTGATGGGTGAGGTACGTTTGGCCAGCGCGGTAGCGCAAAAAACGGGAAATCAAAGTCCGGAACTCTATATTGAGTTTCGAAAAAACGGAAAACCGGTTAATCCGGCCTCATGGTGGTCGGCACGACGCAGTGGAAGGACGGGAAATGATTCGTAAGGTCTCACTTTTGGCAGCGGGCGCTCTCATCGGCGCTTCCGCGATCAGTTTGATCAATTCGGCGCCCGGTTACGAAGCAAACGCTGCGGGAGCGGAAACCTACCGGCAACTGGCGATCTTCGGCGACATTTTTGAGCGGGTTCGCGCCCAGTACGTCAAACCTCCGTCAGAGAGCGAGTTGATCGAGAATGCGATCAACGGAATGCTGACGTCGCTTGATCCCCATTCATCCTACCTTAATCCGGAAGCCGCCCAGGACATGCGGGTGCAGACCAAGGGAGAATTCGGCGGTCTCGGCATTGAAGTGACGATGGAAAACGAACTCGTCAAGATCATCACACCAATCGATGACACACCGGCAGCACGCGCCGGTGTACTTGCTGGCGATTTCATCTCCAAGATCGACGGCGCGGAGGTGCGCGGCATGACGCTCAGCGAAGCGGTCGACAAGATGCGCGGGCTGGTCAACACGCCGATCGATCTGACAATCCTTCGCGAAGGCGCCGACAAGCCGATCGAAATCACGATCATTCGCGACATCATCAAGGTCAAGGCGGTCAAGTTCCGCGTTGAGAATGATGTCGGCTATATGAAGATCACATCGTTCACCGAAAAAACGCAAGCTGATCTGGAAAACGCGCTTGATAAGATCAATTCCCAGATTCCGGAGGATGAACTGAAAGGCTACGTCCTCGACCTGCGGCTCAACCCGGGCGGGCTTCTTGATCAGGCGATCAGCGTCTCGGATGCTTTCCTGGAGCACGGTGAGATTGTTTCCACGCGCGGCCGCGAAGCCAACGATGTAACCCGGTTTGATTCGCGGCCCGGCGATTTGGCGAATGGCAAGCCAATCATCGTCCTCGTCAATGGCGGCTCTGCCAGTGCATCGGAGATTGTAGCCGGCGCATTGCAGGATCAGCGGCGCGCCACGGTTGTGGGAAGCCGCTCTTTCGGCAAGGGTTCGGTTCAGACGATCATTCCGCTGGCCGAAAACGGTGCATTGCGGTTGACCACTGCGCTCTATTACACGCCAGCTGGAAAATCGATCCAGGGCAAGGGCATCACGCCCGATATCGAGGTGGCGCAACCGTTGCCTGACGAATTGAAGGGCCGCGATGTCACACGCGGAGAATCGGAACTGCGAGGGCATATAAAAGGGGCGGAAGAGGACGAAGAGGGCTCTGGATCATCGGCCTATGTTCCGCCGGATCCGAAGGATGACAAGCAGCTTGCCTATGCGCTCCAATTGCTTCGCGGTGAGCGGCAAGACCCGGCATATCCGCCTGATCCGAACAAGCCCGTCTTGAACCAGTAAGGACGACAGTGTACCGCGTTTATTGTTGAGCGAATCAACACGCCGCAAGGGCCAAGTGTGTAATGGGCCCAGACAGGCGTTACAAATGACCGTGGGAACGAATTGTCGCCACTGGAAAAAAAAATCGAAGAGCCGCTTGGGCAAAATCTGAAGGCTGGCAAATCTGACGCCGGCCGGAGGATTTTACCGCGCTTCGGTGCCACACTGGCAGCACTGAGCGTCGCCGCCATAGCTGGTTTGGCAGCCTACACATCCCTTTATGACCGCGGATTTAGAAAACCCGGTGTAACGGCTGAAGTGACCGTCGTTCCCGAAACTGATCTCGATATCCACGATGAACCCGAGGATGAAATCGAAGTCGGCTCCATCGAGGCACCGGAAGAGGCACCAAGTCCTTCGATCATAAAGGTCGATCCTGATCCCGAGCCGTCCGACAATGTCATCATCATTCGCGACCCATCAGCGATCGGTCAGAATTTGCGAATAGCGCATCTGCCTGACAAGGCGCTGATCGAAAGTTCCAGCCATGGAACATTGCCAAGGCGCTCAGAAGATGGACGCCGGCCATTTGACGTTTATGCCCGTCCCTGGTCTGGCGCGCGCGGAGCTCGGGTTGCAATCGTAATTGGTGGACTTGGTCTTTCGCAGACGGGCACCCAATCGGCGATTGAAAGGCTACCCGGCGAGGTGACATTGGCATTTGCCCCGCATGGCAACAGTATCGGCCGCTGGATGACTTCGGCGCGCCGCTCAGGTCATGAAATCCTGATGCAGGTGCCGCTGGAACCGTTTGACTACCCTGCGGTGAATCCCGGCGAGAACACACTGACCATCGATGCAGGTGACGAAAAAAATCTCGCCAATTTGCGTTGGGTATTGGGTCGTACAACCAACTACACCGGCGTCATGAACTATATGGGCGCCCGCTTTGTTTCCAGTGCCGTTGCCATGGAGCCAATGATGGTCGAACTCGGAAAGCGGGGCTTGCTCTATCTTGATGACGGAACTTCGGCCCGGTCGCTTGCCCCACAACTGGCGCCGGCCAAGGGTGTACCTCTGGCATCGGGCGATGCGGTGATCGATTCGAGCAAGAACCGCGGTGAAATACTGAAAAAGCTCGATGAGCTTGAGCGGATTGCGCGGGCAAAAGGCTATGCGCTCGGCACCGGATCGGCATTCGACGTCACTGTCGATGCTGTGGTCTCGTGGGTGAACGAAGCCAAAAAACGGGGTATTGAGATCGTTCCGGTGTCCGCACTCGCGTCCGATCCCGAGCGTAAGTAACCCCAAATGGCGAAGTCCCAACCGGTTGATGCCAAGAGCCTCCCGTACAGGCCCTGTGTCGGTATCATGGTTCTCAACAAAGATGGACTGGTATGGACCGGAAGGCGCCTATCTGAGGGAAATTCGGAATCCGACGGGACACCCCAGCTCTGGCAGATGCCCCAGGGCGGGATCGACAAGGGCGAAGATGTTTTCGAGGCCGCCAAACGGGAGCTTTATGAAGAGACAGGTATTCGCTCCGTGTCGCTATTGGCAGAAGCACCCGGCTGCATTTACTACGACCTTCCGGATCATTTGATCGGCATCGGGCTGAAGGGAAAATACCGGGGGCAAAAGCAACGCTGGTATGCATTCCGGTTTGAAGGCGATGAAAGCGAAATAGCCATAGACCCTCCGCCGGGTGGCCACAAACCTGAATTTGACGCCTGGTCGTGGAAACCGATGGCTGATTTGCCGTCACTGATCGTGCCGTTCAAACGCAGGGCCTACGAAGAGGTAGTCGCCGCTTTTCGACACCTGGTCAGTGTTCAAGCAGCGAAGCGCCGATGATCGCACCAGGAGAGCCGTCCTTGTTGACAACCTGAAGAAGCACTGCACAACCGCCGTCACCATGCTTTGATATCTCGCTCATCGGGAGTTCGTAGCGAATGGCATCGCCGTGCCACATGCCGGCGGTCTGAAGACCGGTGACGATATTGGCATAGGTAATTGTCTTGCCGCGATTTTCGCCACGGTCGATTTTCACATCCTTGGCTTTGTCGAAATAGACCAGGACCAAATGCGCATCACCAAGTGCGTTGACATCACCCTTGTCCGCCTCGATCACCAGGCCGTCGCCAACTTCTTCGACGTTGATTTTAATTGGCAGCCCTGAGCCCTCAGGAGCCATTTGTGAAATTAGCCGGTCAATGGAACGCCGGTCGCCTCCATTGAGATGCGCACGTCCGTTGACCACCGCTTGTGGCGTATAAACAGAACGTTCGCCAAGCGTACGGGCGTAACCATATTGACGTTTGGTGTATTCAGGACTTCCAAGCGTATCCTTCCAACCAAGATAGTCCCAGTAGTCGACATGATAGCCAAGCGCGATTACCTCACCTTCATCAGCGAGATCCACCAACACCTTGTCAGCCGGTGGACAGGAGTGACAGCCCTGGCTCGTGAACAGTTCAACAACACCAGATACCTGGCGAGCCTTTCCAGCTTCTGCGGGGCTTGCGGCAACAATCGCCGCCAAAGCTGCCGACACCAAAAATTGTCTGATCACATCCGGTCTCCGCGCATGTTTGTCTTCTTGTTCCGCGGCCAAGCCCCGGCGCACCCACGGTTAGATACGCCTGCCGCCCTTCAATCACCAGTCAACTAGGTGTGAAACGGGCAATTGTGATCAAACCCCCTTTTATCACGAAATGCAAAAGACCCGCCGATAGGCTCATCGACGGGTCTCGTTTGATTGGAAGTTGATTTGTCCTACGCAGCCAGATCGCGCAGCACGTATTGCAGAATACCGCCGTTTTTGAAGTAGTCGATCTCGTCGGCGGTATCGATGCGGCAGATAATCGGTACATCCTTGGTAGAGCCATCTGCAAAGGTTACCTTCGCAACCATCTTCTGCCCCGGTTGGATATGGTCAATTCCGTCAATCGACACGGTCTCTTCGCCGGTCAAGCCAAGCGATTGCCAACTCGTACCCTCTTCGAGAACGAAGGGGATGACACCCATCCCGACCAGATTGGAGCGATGGATGCGTTCATAGGATTTGGCAATCACCGCCCTGACACCAAGCAGATTGGTGCCCTTGGCTGCCCAGTCACGAGATGAACCGTTGCCGTATTCGCCACCAGCGAACACAACCAGCGGCACATTTTCGGCCCGATATTTCATCGCTGCGTCGTAGATCGGCATTTCTTCCTTCGACGGATAGTGGATCGTGTATCCGCCTTCGCGGCCATTCTCGCCCATCATGTGGTTTTTGATGCGGATGTTGGCGAAAGTCCCGCGCATCATCACCTCGTGATTGCCGCGCCGGGTGCCGTACTGGTTGAAATCGACAACCTCGACACCGTTGCCGGTCAGATACTCGCCAGCCGGCGAGGCCGCCTTGATCGAGCCTGCAGGCGAGATGTGGTCGGTGGTGATCTTGTCGCCAAACAGCCCAAGAATGCGTGCTCCCTTGACGTCGCCCACGGCGCCTGGCGCCTTTGACATCCCCGCAAAGTAGGGCGGGTTTTGCACATAGGTTGAGCCGCTGTCCCAGGCATAGGTTTCGCCCTCGGGTACGTTAACCGCCTGCCAGTTTTCATCACCGGTAAACACTTCGGCATATTTCTTCTCAAACAGGTCGCGAGTGACATGTTCAGCGATGAATGCCTGAATTTCGTGGTTCGATGGCCAGATATCCTTCAGATAGACCGGTTGTCCGTCCTTGCCTTTGCCAAGCGGATCTTTCGTCAAATCCTTGGTCACCGAGCCGGCAAGCGCGTAGGCTACCACCAGTGGCGGTGAGGCCAGGTAATTCGCCTGGACGTCAGGCGAAATACGGCCTTCAAAATTGCGGTTTCCAGACAAAACGCCAGCGGTAATCAGACCCTTGTCGTTGATTGTTTTGGAGATCGGGACGTTAAGCGGCCCGGAATTGCCGATGCATGTGGTGCAGCCAAAGCCAACCAGGTTGAAACCAATCTGGTCGAGTTCCTTCTGTAGGCCGGAATTTTCCAGATATTCGGCAACCACTTGGCTCCCCGGCGCCAGCGAAGTCTTGACCCATGGCTTCTGCCTCAGGCCGAGCCGGTTGGCATTGCGGGCCATCAGCCCGGCGCCGATCAGCACGGAAGGGTTGGAAGTGTTGGTGCACGACGTGATCGCCGCAATCGCCACATCGCCATGACGCAACTGATAGTCCTCGCCTTCGACGGCGTAGAGCGTGTCGGCAGTAGACGCATCCTTCTTGTATTCGCTGACCAGCGCGTCCTGGAAACTGGAGGCGATGTTTTCCAGCGCAATGCGATGCTCCGGCCGCTTCGGTCCGGCCATCGAAGGTACGACATCGCCGAGATCAAGCGTCAGCGTGTCGGTGAACACGGGTGCCTCAGATCCGGTCTCCCGGAACATGCCCTGTTCCTTGCAGTAGGCTTCCACCAGTGCGATGCGTTCGGATTCGCGACCTGAAGTGGTGAGATAGTTCAACGTTTCGGAATCGACGGGGAAGAAACCGCAAGTGGCGCCATATTCCGGACCCATATTGCCGATCGTAGCCGCGTCAGCCAGCGTCAGACTATCAAGGCCGGGGCCGTAGAATTCGACAAATTTTCCGACCACGCCTTTCTGGCGCAGCATCTGCACGACAGTGAGCACCAGATCGGTTGCGGTGACGCCTTCTTTCAATGAGCCCGTCAACTCAAAGCCGATCACCTCCGGCAGCAGCATGGAAACCGGCTGGCCAAGCATTGCCGCCTCCGCTTCAATGCCTCCGACGCCCCAGCCGAGGACGCCAAGGCCATTGATCATGGTCGTGTGGGAATCGGTGCCGACACACGTGTCCGGATAGGCGATCGTGTCGCCGTCCTCATCTTTTGTCCAGACGCACTGACCCAGATACTCAAGATTGACCTGGTGACAGATGCCCGTTCCGGGTGGCACGACGCGGAAATTCTCAAACGCCTGCTGGCCCCATTTCAAGAAGCGATAGCGCTCTCCGTTGCGTTTGTATTCCAACTCGACATTGCGGGCAAAAGCGTTCGGATTACCGAATTCGTCGACAATGACCGAATGGTCAATAACGAGGTCGACCGGGACCAGCGGATTGATCTTCTGCGGATCCCCGCCAAGCGACACCATGGCGTCGCGCATTGCCGCCAGGTCGACCACGGCAGGAACACCGGTAAAATCCTGCATCAAGACCCGGGCCGGGCGATAGGCGATTTCGTGGCCTGCTGAACCCTTGTCATCGAGCCATTTGGCGACAGCTTCAATATCCGCCTTGGTGACAGACCTGCCATCTTCGTTTCTGAGCAGGTTTTCCAGCAGCACCTTCATGGAGTAGGGCAGTTTGGAGATGCCGGAAAGCCCGTTGGCTTCGGCGTCTTTCAGGCTGAAATAAACATAATCTTTGCCGCCAACGGTAAGCGTTTTGCGGCAGTTGAAACTGTCGAGTGATTTGGGCATGTGCCACCTCTGTCTGGTTCGCCGAAAGGGGAAACGGACGCCTGTGGCACGGAAACGCCGGTAGGTGCGGGTGCGGCCATTTCCGCTGTCCGGTTCCCGGCTATTGTTTGGGAGACAATAGCGCTCGGGTTCGGCGCAAAAATGCGTTCGCATGACCGGCCGCTGGTCATGTCTGCCGGGCTTATAGGGGAGATTTTTGGGTAGCGCTAGTGGGACATTTGGGGGACAAGCCAAATTGAAACCGGCGACATGAACCGCGCCAATCTCGCATCGCTATTTCGTTTCACGCACATAGATTTTGTAGTGTTTTCCGCGATCGTCCGTCGCTTCCATGTATTTTCGCGAACGCACCGGCCACTGGAACTTCAGGCAGGTCAATCGGCCGACATCAACGTTCAGGGACGCAAACTGCTGCTCAATCGAAGCAACATAGTGTGAAATGGATTTTTCAATTCGCAGGTTTGACCGGGACTTGGGAATAAAATCGCCCTGCAGCCAATCAATCGTGATCTGATGCCCTTCTGCGTGAATTTCTTCAATATCCTCAACGACATGCCGGCCATCAACATAATTCATCGAGCTCAGGAAACTGTGCCCAAGATTGTGAATCGCCGCGTATATGTTTTTGTATTTCATTCTGAGCGGAAAAATATCAAACCGGCTCAAAAAACCAAATATGCAAAACCGATTCTCAGAGTTGGAACTTCGACCGGAAATCCTGTTCGACCAACCTGGTTCCCGTGGCTGAGATTATTCGGACCGCCTTGCAGCACCTGTGGCAAGCCACTGCGCACGCCGCAGGCAAGTTTCTGCGCTTATTGCGGAAACGAACACTGAGTCCTATCCGCCACTCGGGTGTGGTGTAATCCCTTTTGTGAAGCTCAAAGCGGAATGCCGTGTGATGTGGCAATGGATTCGGCCCGGTCGCGATTGTCGCGCGATGAGTATTCTTCGCCGAGTCCGATATCGCGGCGGCGGCGCTCTGATATTGGCGTATTGTCTGACCACGGGGTCATGGCCGTCAAGGCAGCTTTCAGCCGGGCGATGAATTTCGGGTAGACGGGAGCGATTTCGGTTTTGGTAGAGATGTAGCGGGTGTGGGTCAGATCGGTCATTTTGGTACCTTCCGCGTGGCGCTGTTTCAATGACCGTATGGTGACCTGCGCCCGTTATTCTCCCGTTCGTTGTTCCGTAAACGCCTTGTATTTGATGCGTTATTCGTCGTTAATTGCGTCCGTACTACTGTTAATTATTGCTCTAAACACGGAAAGCCCGCAGCATTGCCCCTGACCCTTTCGCTACAGGATTCGTTCAAGCTTCTTCGTGATGGCGAGCCTGTCGAGTTGAAAAACCGGAAGGCGCAGGCGCTGCTTGTCTACTTGGCGCTGACCGGCAAACCGCATTCTCGCGAACACCTTGCCACATTGCTGTGGGGCGACCGTTTCGATGAACAGGCACGCAATTCGCTGCGTCAGGCGCTTCATGCATTGCGCAAGGCGACCGGGCCGGACGTGGTGATTGGCGATGATGAACTATCGGTCGAGCAGGGGGCGCTGGAGATCGATCTGAGCGAAACAGCCCTTCTTTCAGGATTCCGCAGCGGCTCGGAAGCTTTCGACGACTGGCTGGAAGAGCAGCGACACAATCGGCGTGCCCAGTCGGCCCTGCGGCTGACATTGCTGGCCGGGGAGAGCCTCGCCCGCCAAGATGAGGCAAAAGCGCTGGAACACTACCTAAAAGCGCTGGAAATTGATCCACTCAGCGAAGAAGTGGTGTGTCACATCATGACCATATTGGGCCGGCTGAACCGGCGGCCCGAGGCACTGGCGTATTTCCAAACATTCAGCGACCGGCTGAAGGCCGATCTGGACGCCGAGCCGGGTTCTGAATCTCGCGCGCTGGCCGACTCACTTCGCAAGGACCGCGAACCGGCTCCTGACCAGACCGATCATCCCAATGCTCTCATCGTGCCATTCGAAAATCTTGGTGGCGGCGATCTGGCGGACTTCATCGCCAGCGATATGGCCGATGAAATAGCCATCCGCGCGCGCTCGCTGGGTCTGGTGACAATCGATCTACCTGCGCAAGCGGCCGCGGAAATCAGTTCATCCGAAGGGCTGTTGCCCCACGCCCGCAATATTGGCGCACAATGCATGATAACCGGCACCGCGCGACAACTCGGCGACAATGTCCGGATCAGCATACGCATCGTGAGTGTTGCTGGCGGAACAAGTGCGTGGACACACAGGGCGATCATTCATGGCGACGAGGTTTTCGACAGGATCGGTGAACTTGGTTCACACACCAGTCGGCATGTCTACGAAATGCTGACCCGCCTTCAAAACTCCAGCCAACTCGTCGCCCAGCTCAAGCAGGAAACTGACCGCCCCGATGCATTTCTCGCGACCTGGAACAGTCTGTACTGGAAAGCATTCTTCGTTCAACAAACAAGAACGCATCTCAAGGAGATTGCCGAACTTGCAAAGTTTGCGCATTCACATTTCCCGAAAAATCCGTTTGTTATTGGAACCCATGCGCTTGCCCAGTTTCATCTCGCGCATATTAGCGACCACAAGGACCGGCTTGCCCGCTATCAGGAAGCCGACAAGCTGTTGCAAAGTGCGCTTGCAATCAATGCCAATTTGGCCCTGGTTCACAGCACGAATATGATCATATCGACCTGGCTCGGACGCAATGATGAAGTTGATCGTGTGTTCAATCATGTGATGAGCTCCGGCACAAACTGGCACGCGACGGCCGGATTGCGCATGCCCTCCCTTGCATTTCGCAACCGCAACGATGAGGTGTTCGAATTGGCCGAAACGGTCATGCAAAACGAAAGCGGCTCACCACTGCTGTTTTACCGGTTTGCGTATATGGGGCTCGCCCATTTCAACCTGGGCAACCATTCCGAAGCGCTGAGAAACGCGCGCAATGCACTCGAATGGGGACGTGAATTCTTTATGGGGCATCTGATCAGGATCGCCTCGCTCGAACGGTTGGGCCATCATGATGAGGCAGCGTTGGCGCTGGAAGACATGCGTCTTGATTACCGCGACCCGACCGTGTCGGAGTTCGAATTCCTGCCTTTCAATGACGAGGCTCGAAAGCGGGCGCTACTCGACGCGTTGAAAGACGCGGGGATGCCGGAGTGACTGTGTCGACCTGCCTGCCCGATAGAGAACTAATTGATTGGAACTGCGGGAAACTGATTGAGTTCGCCCGTCAATCAAACAGGTCGAAAGCAAACCGGTAGCTCATGCCAAGCCCGATCGAGAACTGATCGCGGCTGCCGGCCAGTACAATCGGGCTGTCAGCCGCATCGCCAACAAAACGGTCCCATCCACCCCGCAGGTGGAAGATGGTCTTGTCGGTCCACGCATATTGGGCACTGGCGGCAAGACCAACGGTCTTGAACCCGGCACTTGGATTATAAGCCGCGAGCACCGCACCCGGCGCGGCAGCCTCGGCGGCGGTCACACCAAAATAGGTGTCCATATAGTCATCCGATACCCAGCTCGCACGGGGTCCGAATTCCAGTTCGACGCGGTCAACTGGATTCAATGTCACGTCGATCCCAAACTCGGCTACCTGACCTTCGTGGCCGTTGATGCCCTGACGCAACTCCGCGAAACCACTGAACCAATCGTAGCGGAAGCCTGTCCCTGCCCCCAGTTCGAGTGCCCAGTCAACCTGCCGCGTTCCGGTCAGAAACGGTGCATCAGACGCTTTACGAGAACTCTGGAAATCAAATGATGGGTAGAAAAAGAAGCCGCGATTGCTGCGTTCGCCATCGACAACCTGCCCGAGGCCAGGAACATAAAACCGTTTGACCCTGATGATCGGAAACGGTGAAACACCGAACCGGTCTGCGCCCGGAAACTTGGGCTTTGCCATCGCGCCAAGACCCAAGTCCAATACGAACTGAGTTGGCGGAACGGGCAAATCATCAGATGCCGCCAAAGCGGCGTCCGGGTTCAAAAACCGCGCCAAAGCGCCGGCAAACATTGCGAACGGTGTAAAAAAAGCGCGATTGTTATCTGTCATGTCCCTGAAACTTTGGCAATTCGTTGATGGAAATCAGGCATATAGAGCAAATCTGAAGAAACCCTGCATACAAAACCAGTTGTTCACATACGGGCCGTGAGCAGTTTCGGATCAGTCTTTGAATTGTGAATCGATTGGGTTCATAGGGTTGCGCTCAGGGCGGCAGTTTTTCGACGCTCTTTACATTCCATTTCAAATCAGCCACCCGCCTCCCTCATGAACACACACGTGAAAGGCTTGGTGATTACGGCGCTTGGCGTTCTGTTCGTTGTGCCCGATTCGCTTTTCGTGCGGCTGATCGAGGCTGACCCGCTGATCACCACCTTCTGGCGCGGGGTGACTTCCGGACTGCTGGTACTTGTAGCCGTACTGTTCTTGCCTGGCCTCGGCCGTATAGGCGCCATTTTCCGCACAGGTTGGACCGGCGCCATCTACATCTTCCTGATGGGATCAACCGGGCCTGGCTTTGTCATGGCGGTGACCAATACCAGCGTTGCCAATGTCGTGTTCATATTCGCCTCGATTCCAATGTTTGCCGCCATTTTCAGTCGAATGTTTCTCGGCGAGCCAATAACCAAACGCATCGTCATCACCATGATCGCCGTAGCCGCAGGTCTTGCGATTATCGCATACGGTTCCGGATCGAATGAAATCGCCTCGTGGAAGGGTGATTTGTGGGCAATCTATGTATCGATGGCCTATGCCGGCGCCCTCACTGCCGTACGACCGCTGAAGCAAATCTCCATGGTGCCGGCCATACCGATTGCCTATCTCGCTTCAGCGTTGGTGGTTTGGCCGTTCACGGAGCCTGTGGCGGCGTTCTCCTCGCAATGGATGTTTTTCCTCGGTCACGGAGCGTTCATCGGCATTGCCACCTGTTTCCTGACACTCGGGCCACGCTACATCAGCTCCACTGAGGTATCGTTGCTGATACTGCTTGAATCCGTCCTGGCACCTATTCTGGTCTGGGCTTTGGTGGGCGAGGATCCGGGACGCTGGGCACTTGTGGGCGGCGCCGTCGTGCTCAGCGCACTCGTGATATCAAATTTGTGGGTATTACGGCGCAACTAGCATTGCTGCCAGGTCGTCTGTGTCAGCTGAGGCGGGCGCCGGCCCGCCTCAGCCAATTTATCCCTTACCGCAGTTCGGATTGCAGCGCCTTGTAGACGGTGTAGCACATCAAAAGCACAACGATGGTGAACGGAATACCGGTCGAAACCGCAGCACCCTGAAGCGCAGATAGTCCGCCACCGAGCAACAGTGCGATGGCAACCAGGCCTTCCAGTGTGCACCAGAATACGCGTTGAACAACAGGCGCATCCATCTTGCCACCGGCGGTGATCGTGTCGATCACCAGCGATCCGCTGTCCGATGAGGTAACGAAGAAGATCACGATCAGGATCAATGCGATCGGTGCGATGATGGTGTACAGTGGCAGTTCCTGAAGGAAGCCGAACAGCGCCATTTCCGGACGATAGCTGTCGATCACGTTGGCCTTGACCACTTCGGCTCCGCCGGCGTTCAGCATGTCGATCGCCGCGCCGCCGAAAGTCGACATCCACAGCGCACATACGGCTGTCGGTGCAATGAGTGCGCAGAGCACAAATTCGCGCACGGTGCGGCCCTTGGAGATGCGGGCGATGAACATGCCGACAAATGGTGACCAGGCGATCCACCAGGCCCAGTAGAATGTCGTCCAACCGTGGAAGAAGCTGGTGTCCTCGCGTCCGAACGGATTGGAGAGCGCCGGCAACAATATCACATAGTCGACCATGACCGAGAAGTAGCGGGTGATTGCGGTTCCGATACCGGTCACGAACAGTACGAATATGAACAGGGCAACTGCCATCAGCATGTTGATTTCCGACAGTCGCTTCACACCCTTGTCCATGCCCATCAGTACCGAACCCAGGGCAATCGCAGTGATGCCGATGATCAGCAAAACGGTCACTGTAGGAGTCGTCTCAATGCCAAAGACTTCGTTCAAGCCTGCCGCAACCTGTTGCGCGCCCAGACCAAGCGATGTGGTCAATCCAAACAGTGTCGCAAAGACCGCGAGCGTATCGATGGCATGACCCCACCAGCCCCAGACCCGTTCACCCAATATGGGATAGAACGCGGAGCGAAGCGTCATTGGCAAGCCCTTGTTGTACGCAAATATTGCCAGTGTCAGGCCGACAACGGCATAGACGCACCAGCCACCCAGACCCCAGTGGTGGATCGTACCAACAACACCGATATACTCGTTGCCCGGCTCATTGATGTCGATGTTGAGAGGCCGCGCATTTCCGCCTTCAGAGAAGTTATAATAGGTCGGCTCCAGCACACCGAAGAACAAAAGCCCGATGCCGATGCCGGCTGCAAACATCATCGCAATCCAGCCGGAATAGGAATAGTCGGGCTTGGCATCCTTGCCGCCGATTCTGACCGAACCGACGGGCAGAAAAATCAACGCCAGGCAGAATATCAGCATGATGTCGACTGAGATAACCAGAAACCAGTCAAATTCACTGGTAAGGAAAGGCCTTAGCCAGCCAAAAAACTCTGCTGTTGCCGACTGGAACGACAGCGCCAGTATGACAAACAGGATGATGATACCCCCCGATATAACAAAGACCGGATTGTGAATATCCAAACCGAATGGCCGGATATTGTCGCTCCCGAGTTCATACTCGGTCATCGGCTTTGGGCCGGTATTTTCATCTGCAACTGACATGGCTTCCCTCCTCTAGGTCGCCATGAAAGCCCGGAGCCCCAAATGGTTGATCACATCGAATCCGGCAGACGACCTTGCAAACGTTAACAAAGCTGGAAGAGTTTGTCACCGAACCGTCATCTGCGACCGAATCAAACCTGTTTGCGACGGGTCATAAGCACACAAATGGATAGCTTTAGTAACAGCGAAACACGTCATTTTGTTTTGCTTCCATTTGACCTGTCAGGTGCAACCGATAGAATTGGGGTCGTGCTCAAGAAAATAAGTAAGACCGCCATGAACAAGGATAAGCCGCTTTTTCGGAGGTTGCTGCAACTCCTCGCCAGTGTTCTTCGCATTGTTTTCTGCGCCAACAGAAATACGCCGAGCCGGCCCGATTGCCCGTCCAACATCCTGCCGCTATTGACCCACCCGCGGTAATGCCGCTCGCCGTGCCCCACCCATGATCCGTCCACCCACGGTAGGTGACTGACAAGTCTCGCCAATTGAGCCATCCGTGCTATAGGCGTTCCGTTCGACTCAGGAACCGCCCATGCAACTCACTGCCGAAAATCTGGCTGCCGAGCGCTCCGGTGAATCGGTGTTTTCGGACATCTCGTTTTCACTCGGCAAAAGCGATGGATTGTTGGTCACCGGTCCCAATGGAGCCGGAAAATCCACACTGTTGCGTGTCGTTGCCGGACTATTGCCGTCTGTGGCCGGATTGCTCGAATTCGATGGCGGCGACAGTTGGACCGATCTCGCCGATGCCTGCCACTATCTTGGCCACAAGAATGCCATGAAAGACGCCCTGAGCGTCAGAGAGAACCTGTCTTTCTGGCAGGCTTTTTTCGGGCCGCCACATATGACAATAGACGATGCGCTGGACTATGTCGGGCTGCAATCGACGGCCGACCTACCATTCGGCTATCTCTCCACCGGCCAGCGCCGCAGAATTTCCATTGCCAAACTGTTGATCAATTATCGCCCGGTTTGGCTGCTCGATGAACCCACCGCGGGTCTCGACGCTGAATCCGAAGGGGTTCTGTCGTATCTTTTGCGTGAGCATCTCGACGATGGCGATATCGCAATTGTCGCAACCCACCTGCCACTGGGTCTTGACGGCATGCAAGAGCTGAAACTGGACTTGCATACGTGATGGCCCTGTTCCTGCGCGAAATTCGGTTGGGCATTCGCGCCGGCGGCGGTGCACTCGTCGGGGTTCTGTTTTTTCTGGCCGTGGTTGCTGTCATCCCGTTTGGTGTCGGACCCGATCTCAATCTTCTGGCCCGCATCGGGCCAGCCATTTTGTGGATCGGAGCGCTGCTGGCTTCGCTTCTGGGTCTGGATCGATTGTTTCAGGCAGATCGTGACGACGGTTCGCTCGATCTGATGATTATTGCATCGAGCAGGCAAATGCTTGTGCTGACCGTTTTTGTGAAATGCGCTGCTCATTGGGTGATCAGCGCGCTGCCGCTGGTTGCCGCTACTCCGTTGCTCGGACTATTCATGAATGTCGAGCCGCTCGGCATCGCCGCCGCCTGCCTGACATTACTGGTCGGCACCCCGGCGATCACGTTTATCGGCGCGGCAGGTGCGGCACTTGCAGTGACCTTGCCAAGGGGCGGATTGCTGGTGTCGGTGATTATTCTGCCGCTGGTCATACCTGTGCTGATATTCGGCGTTGCCGCGACGCGCGGTGCGGTCGCAGATCCCGATCCATTCCTGCCACCGTTCCTCATTCTTGCCGCGCTTTCCATGTTCTTTGCCGTCATCGGCCCGGTCGCGGCTGCGGCGGCGTTGAAACACTCATCAGATTGAGGAGATAAATCCATCGTGATGCGTCGCCACCTTTCATTGTGCGGTGTGAATACAAGGGCTATTTAAGCAGTATGACCGAGACTTCCGCCCAACGTTCCATCGTCACCGAACTGGCGAACCCGACACGGTTTGTCAGCGTGGCCAATGCACTGGTGGCGTGGCTTGCAGGTCTTTCAGCGCTACTTATCGCGGTGGGCCTTTGGATGGGTTTCAATGCACCAGAGGATTATCAACAAGGCATAACGGTCCGGATCATGTACATCCATGTTCCGTTTGCCTGGCTTGCCATGATGGTTTGGGGTGTGATGACGATCTCGGCACTGGGAACGCTGGTCTGGCGTCATCCGCTGGCCGATGTGTCAATCAAGGCTGCCGCTCCCATCGGGGCAGTGTTCACCACATTGGCATTGTTTACCGGATCCGTCTGGGGCAAGCCAATGTGGGGCACATGGTGGGTTTGGGATGCGCGACTGACATCGGTTTTCGTGCTCCTGATCATGTATCTCGGCCTGATCGCGCTCACACGGGCGTTTGATGAGCCGCAAAAGGCGGCCCGCGCCGCGGCAATTCTGGTACTCATCGGCTCTATCAATCTGCCAATCATCAAGTTTTCAGTCGACTGGTGGAACACGCTGCACCAACCGGCCTCCGTTATCCGGCTTGACGGACCGACGATCCATCCAAGCCTGCTTTGGCCGCTGTTGGTATCGGCGGTAGGGTTCACCTGCCTGTTTTTTACCCTTCACCTGGCGGCCATGCGCACCGAGGTCTGGCGGCGGAGGATCATGGCCATGCGAAAGATTGCAGCGCGGCAGGCGGATCACCGTAACAAGGGTGGTAAACCGGAATGACACATACCTTTTTTGTCACCGCCGCCTATACCGCATCTGCATTGGCGATATTCGGATTGATCTTCTGGACGATCGCCGACCATCGGGCCCGCAAGCGTGAATTGCATGAGCTGGAGAGTAGCGGCATTCGCAGGCGCTCCGACAGAAATGCGGAGCCTGTGGAGTGAGCACGAATTCCGAAACCGGTCAGCCGGACGGCCCGGCCACGGAGACGAAACAGGCGAAACGCAGCTGGGTCGTTTTTTTGCCACTGGGCGTTTTTGCCGTTCTCGCTGCGGTGTTTCTGATCATGTTGCTGGCCGACCGCAATACGTCGACGGTTCCGTCCGCGCTGATCGGACAACTGGCGCCACAGACCGACCTGCGGCCTCTTGATCCGACATTGTCAGTCGGTCTCAATTCGCAGAACTTCAAAGGCAATATCACGCTCGTCAATGTCTGGGCGTCCTGGTGCGCCCCATGCCGCCAGGAACATCCATTTCTGATGGAGCTTGCAAAAGACAAACGGTTCGTGATCGCGGGACTCAATCACAAGGACGATCCCTCCAATGCGCGCGCATTCCTTGCGGAACTGGGTGACCCCTATCGCGTGATCGGTGTCGATCCAAATGGCAGGACGTCGATCGACTGGGGCGTTTATGGTGTGCCGGAAACTTTTTTGGTCGACCAGGAGGGCATTATCCGGCTGAAACATGTTGGACCCCTGACCGCAGACGCTGTCCGTACTGTTCTGATGCCCGCCATTGAGGAAACCATCAGCGGAGTTGCCGAGTGAGACGTGCGCTGGTGACCGGTGGTAACCGCGGGATCGGATTTGCCATCGCCGAAGGTCTGAAAGCGCGTGGTATCGAAGTGATCATTGGCGCCCGCGATCCGTTGGCAGGTCAATCGGCCGCTGAGAAGATCGGTTGCAGTTCGGTCGAGCTTGATGTCAGTAGCGCGAACTCAATCGATCGTGCTGTCGGGGAAGCCGGTCCGTTCGATATTCTGGTCAACAATGCCGGCGTTCTGTTCAACAAAGGCATCCTGGAAAGTCCTGATCATTTCGCTGATTCCATGGCGGTCATGGTCGGTGGGCCATATATGCTTATTCACGCCTGTGCGCCGGCGATGACTGCTGCCGGATACGGCCGCATCGTCAATGTTTCCTCAGGCTGGGGCAGTTTTGCAGAAGGGCTCGGCGGACCTGGGGCTTATGGCGTCGCAAAGGCTGCCCTCAACGCCCTGACATTGGCGATATCGCGCGAATTGCCGCAAAACGTGAAGATCAATGCGATGTGCCCGGGATGGGTGCGCACCCGAATGGGTGGCGCCGGAGCGACACTGTCACCGGCTCAGGGTGCGGACACGGCAATCTGGCTTGCAACATTGTCAGACGATGGTCCAACAGGCGGATTATTCAGGGAACGCAAACCAGTGCCATGGTAATCTGGCACTATGTCTGATTCGGTTCGTGAGCATTTTTTGCAGCAGGCGGATGCCTGCGATGCCATGGGGTCGCCGTTTACGGCTGCGGTTTGCCGGATGATTTATCCGTTGCTCAATCGCAGCACCGCAACCGGGAGGATCTTGCTCGATTGGCAGGGTGATCCGCGAGCTGACGCTCTGGCGCTGAGAGTATGCGGCGGCTTGCACGCTTTGTTGCTGGATGGCGCAGACGACAGGCTGACCGAATGTTATCCCCCCAACGAGGATCTTGAGCGTTTTTCGCAGATTCTGGCCGGTGTCATCAGCCGCCACGACGCATTTTTGTCGGCCGGCCTCGGCAATGCGCCGCAAACCAACGAGATTGCGCGCGCTTCCGTGCTTTTTCCGGGCATGCTCGAGATTGCCCGTCTGACACGTTTGCCGCTATCCCTGCATGAAATCGGCGCCAGCGCCGGCCTGAACCTGATGGCTGACCGTTTTTTCTACAATTTCGGAAAGGTCGAATTGGGAGATCCGGTTTCGGCGGTCAGGCTGGCGCCGGAAATTCGTGGCGCTACCCCGGATCCGCGGGGTCAGATCGATATCGTCAAACGCACTGGCTGCGATGTCACGCCGCTTGACATCAGCAATCCGGCTCACCGGTTGCGTTTGCGTTCATATGTATGGCCCGATCAACCAGACCGGTTGCAACGGCTGGACGACGCGATTGCAATCGCCGAACAGACGTCTTTCACGCTCGTCTCCGCGGATGCGGCAGACTATCTCGACAGTGCATTTTCAACACGTAAGCTCGGACAGGTTTTTGTGATTTTTCACTCGGTCATGTGGCAATATCTGCCCGATGATACGAAAAAGCGCATTGAGAATTCACTGGAACGGGCGGGCAATGGAGCAACCCGCGACGCGCCCATTGCCTGGCTCCGGATGGAGGGCCTCGGTGGCGTGGAGCCCTACGCGACGCTGCAGCTGACGATGTGGCCCGGCGGAGAGACGCGCAAACTGGCGCGGTGCGATTGGCATTGCCGTTGGATAGAGTGGCTGGCCGGTTAGAGCACATCACCACATTGTCTTGGCGTAGGCCTGCTCAATTTCCCGGTCGGTCGTGGTCGCATCGGCTCCATCGGCCATCTGATCCTTGAGAATTTGTCCGAGGGTCGGCATACAATCGCGCGGCGGCCAGCTTTCGTGTTGCCATAGTTTTGACCGCATGAATGCCTTGGCGCAATGCATGTAGACCGATTCAACCTGGACCACCATCACTGAGACCGCTGGCCTGCCATCGACCGCAAATCGATCACACAGCGTCGCATCTGCCGTTATTCGTGCTTTTCCGTTCACCCTGAGCGTCTCGTCCATGCCCGGAATGACAAACAGAAGGCCAACCGCCGGATTGGCGAGTACATTTTCAAGAGTATCCAGGCGGTTGTTTCCAGGACGATCCGGGATCGCTATCGTGTTGTCGTCGAGTACGCTGACAAAGCCGGGATTGTCACCTTTCGGGGACAGGTCGGCATTTCCGTCACGATCCTGCGAGGCAACAAACATGAACGGAGAATGCGCAATGAAATTGCGCGCGTGCTTGTCCAGCCGGTGAATTTCCTTCTTCAGAGAACGCTCCGACGCGGCTTTGTAGACCTCGCGTAAATCCGCCGAGGTCGAAATGAACTTGGTTTCACGCATCCTTGCCGCCCTCCTCTAGTGAATGCCGCATGATTAGCGGCATCTGGCTCATGGTGAAAACGATGGTGATCGGCATGATGCCCCACACCTTGAACGCCACCCAAAGATCGGTTGAAAAATTGCGCCAGACAACTTCGTTGACCACCGCGAGAAAGATAAAAAACAGGCCCCAGCGCAACGTCAGTTTGCGCCATCCTTCCGCATCAAGCTTGAACGCTGAATCGAAAACATAGCCGAGCAACGATTTCCCGAACGCGAGCCCGCCCAAAAGCACTGCCGCAAACAGCGCATTGACGATCGTCGGTTTCATCTTGATGAAAGTCTCGTCCTGCAGCCACAGGGTCAGCGCACCGAAAACAAAGACGATGATGCCGGAAACTAGCGGCATGATGGGCAGTGTACGCATCAGTGCCCATGAAACCGACAGCGAAATCGCTATCGCAACCATGAACAGCGCCGTTGCAATAAACAGCGGTCCGCCCAAGTCTCCGAGGGCAGAAAATCTCTCGGCCAGCCATTCGCCGCGAGAGTTGGCAAAGAAGAAGACCATGAGCGGCCCCAACTCCAGCGCCAGCTTCAAAATCGGATTCATTTCCTTGCGCTGGGGATCGGACGGATCGCGCTCGAAGATTGGCTGGTTCATGTCTCCGCCCCGGTTATGGCCATGGCGAATTCCTTCGCCTCAAACGGTTCCAGATCGGCCACTTGTTCACCAACGCCGACAAAATAGACCGGCAGTTTGTGCTTGGCGGCAATCGCAACAAGAATACCGCCACGAGCGGTACCGTCCAGCTTGGTCATGACCAATCCATTGACGCCGGCGACATTGCGAAAGATCTCAACCTGAGACAACGCATTCTGTCCCGTCGTCGCATCAAGGGTTTGCAGCACGGTATGCGGCGCTTCCGGATCATGCTTGCCAAGAACCCTGACAATCTTGGCCAGTTCATCCATCAACTCAGTACGGTTTTGCAAGCGGCCGGCCGTATCAATGATCAGCACGTCGGAACCTGCCTCCTTGGCCTGCTCGAATGCGTCATAGGCAAGTCCGGCGGCATCGGCTCCGAGTTTGGAAGATACCACCGGCGAACCGGTCCGCTCGCCCCAGATTTTCAGCTGCTCAATGGCAGCTGCGCGGAATGTGTCTCCCGCCGCCAGAGTGACCGACAATCCGCCCTCTTTCAATTTTGCAGCCAGCTTTCCGATCGTCGTGGTTTTTCCGGTCCCGTTGACACCGACAACAAGAATAACGTGCGGCGTGTGACTAAGATCGAGCTGCAAGGGCTGGGCGACAGGCCCGAGCACTTTCTCCATCTCCTCACCCATGATGGCGCGAACCTCGTCGGTCGAAATGTCCTTGCCATAGCGTCCGGCTGACAGAGCATCGGTTATCCGCATCGCCGTTTCGATACCGAGATCAGCCTGGATCAGCACGTCTTCCAGATCCTGCAGCGTATCTTCGTCTAGCTTGCGCTTGGTGAAGATGCCGGTGATGTTTTCGGTCAGTTCCTTTGACGAACGCGACAGGCCTTGCTTGAGGCGCTGGAACCAGCTTCTCTTTTCAGGTTCCGGTGCAGGCGCCTGTTGAGGCTCTTCCGCGGGTGCTCGTTCAACGGTCTCCGAAACTGAAACCAGCTCCGGCTCCTTGTCCTCCGCGGTCGCCGTTTCGTCTGCCTCTTCGGGTTCCGACTTCGCATCAGATTCAGCAGCAAGACGGGCAGCTTCCGCTTCTTCAGCGGCTATGCGCTCGGCTTCAACACGCGCCTGTTCTTCGGCAGCCCTTTGCTCTTCTTCCGCCTTGGCAGCGGCTTCGGCAGCTGCCAACTCTGCCTGTTCACGTTCTTCGGCGGCCTTGGCTTCAGCCTCGGCGGCAAGACGGGCAGCTTCCGCTTCTTCAGTGGCTATGCGTTCGGCTTCAATACGCGCCTGTTCTTCGGCTCGCGCTTCCTCTTCTGCCTTCGTAGCGGCTTCGGCAGCCACTCTCTCCGCTTCCGCGCGTTCTGCTGCCGTTCTGGCTTCGGCTTCTTCGGCTAGACGGGCAGCTTCGGCTTCTTCGGCGGCTTTACGTTCGGCTTCAATACGCGCCTGTTCTTCGGCTCGCGCTTCCTCTTCTGCCTTCGTAGCGGCTTCGGCAGCCACTCTCTCCGCTTCCGCGCGTTCTGCTGCCGCTCTGGCTTCGGCTTCTTCGGCTAGACGGGCAGCTTCGGCTTCTTCGGCGGCTTTACGCTCGGCCTCAAGGCGGGCGTGTTCTTCAGCCTGCAGACGTTCCTGCTCTGCCTTTGCAGCAGCCTCCGCCTGGACCTTCTCCTTCGCGGCAACGGAATCTGCCGTGACATCCCGTTCGTCAACCGCAGCATCAGTGGACTCTTCGGCAGGTACTTCCTCGACCTTGTTCTTGCCGAACGAGAAGACTTTTTTGACTTTCTTGAGAAATCCGAATGCCATGCGCAGTTAATCCTCAGGCGGCCCTACGGCTAACGGGTCTTGCCACCAACATGTCGCCGTCATGGCCTTCGATCGCGCAAGCAACAATCTCGCCCGGCAAACCGGCATCCGTCTTCGCGAGGAAAAATCCTTCGGTACGGCCCAATCCGGCACGTTCGACCAGTATGTTCTGAGTGCTGCCAACCTGCAACGCCAGCTTCCTGCGATGCCGGTCTTCACCGGCTGACCGCAACAATGCGGCGCGTTCCTTCACCAGCTTTCGCGGCAACTGCGGCATCCGCGCGGCAGGTGTTCCTTCCCGCGGACTGAATGGAAAAACATGCAGATGCGAAAGATCGCATTGTGCGACGATCTTCAAAGAATTTTCAAACATCGCGTCTGATTCCGTGGGAAACCCGGCAATCAGGTCCGCGCCAAACACGATATCCGGCCGCACTTTGCGGATTTCTTCGCAGAACCGGATTGAATCTTCGCGGCTGTGCCGACGCTTCATGCGTTTCAAGATCATGTTGTCGCCGGACTGCAATGAGAGATGCAAATGCGGCATTAGCCTGTGCTCATCGCCAATTGCCTCGACCAACTCCTCATCTGCTTCGATGGAATCGATAGAAGACAATCGCAGCCGTGGCAGGTCCGGAACACCCTTGAGAATCGTACTCACCAGACGTCCAAGTTTTGGCCGGCCCGGAAGGTCGGCACCGTAGCTGGTCATGTCGACGCCGGTAAGCACGACTTCACGGTAGCCGTTTCCCGCCAGGCGTTTGACCTGTTCGACAACCGCGCCCATTGGCACCGAACGCGAATTGCCGCGGCCATATGGGATGATGCAAAAAGTACAGCGGTGATCACAGCCATTTTGCACCTGTACAAAGGCCCTCGCGCGGCCTTCAATCGCATCGACCATGTGTCCGGCAGTTTCGCGTACGCTCATGATGTCGTTGACGCGAACTTTCTCGGTGTCATTGACACCGAAATCCGGCATTGCCCGATAATTGTGGCTGTGAAGTTTTTCTTCGTTTCCCAGTACGAGATCAACTTCCTCCATGGCCGCAAATTCATCCGGCGATGTCTGCGCAGCGCAACCTGTAACAATGATCCGCGCTTCGGGACGCGTGCGGCGCTTCTTGCGAATCGCCTGACGGGCCTGACGAACCGCTTCAGCTGTTACGGCGCATGTGTTGACAACGACCGCGCCACCGTCGAGCTGATCCAGGCCTGCCTTCTTTGCTTCAGAGCGAATGACTTCCGACTCGTAACTGTTTAGCCGGCATCCGAATGTGACAATATCGACAGTCATCATGCCGCTCCGGCACCGTTGCGATCTTCATCACGGCTCCAGCCGCCGTTGGCCGGATCGAATGTTCCGGAAAACTCCCACTCCGCTGGTCCGGTCATTAATACGTGATTATCAGCACGCCACTGGATGTGCAGCGGCCCGCCGGGAACCGTTACCGTTACATCGCGCCCGGTCCTGCCGGTGCGGGCTGCCGATACCGCGGCAGCACAGGCAGCAGAGCCGCAGGCCTTGGTCAGTCCGGCGCCGCGCTCCCAGGTTCGAATGGTCAATGCCGTGTCTGAATCGACCCGGGCGATGGAAATATTGGCGCGTTCGGGAAAGATGGGATGGTTCTCAAGCAACGGCCCAAACCGTTCCAGCTCGTAAGACCACGGGTCATCCGAAATCCAGAAGATGGCATGCGGATTTCCCATCGACATCACTGAAGGAGAGTGCAGTACGGGATTGTCGATTGGTCCGATCTGCAACTCGATCTTGCGTGTATCGGCAAATTCTTCGGCCAGCGGTACTTCATCCCAATCAAAACCGGGAACGCCCATGTCCACTGATATCAAGCCGTCAGTATGCTCATCTGCGGTCAGGATACCGGCTATGGTCTCAAACCGGAAATTTGTCTTGCCGGTTACTGCCGAGAGAGCCTGAACGACGCAGCGCATTCCGTTGCCACATGCCTGCGCCGGTGATCCATCGGAATTGAGGATCGCGATAAAGTTGTCCGTTCCTTCGGAACGTGGGTCATGGATAGCCATGATCTGATCAAACTTCGTCGGAGCATCTGCATTAAGAGCAATTGCAGCAGCAGCGCTAACCTCGTCCGCACGGCTACGCATGTCGGCAACGATGATTTCGTTGCCGAGCCCGTTCATCTTGGCAAATGGCGCACGCTCAGACATTTCGCGGATACCGTTGGTTCTCGCCGCCTATATGGCGGAAAGCAAGCTTAGGGTCAAAACCCAATTACCAGTCTTTCATGTAGTGCTGCTCTCCGGCACGTCCCAGGCCTCGCCGGGTTGCATGGCTCGGAAGCGGTTACGCTCGATCTGTCTCCGATCGAGCTCGGTATGCAAGGCATCCCGTGGCTCTTCGATGCCCTCATTTGTCAGCTGAACAGTGCCCCAGTGATGGCCGGCTGCAAATTCTGCATTGCAAAGCTCAAATCCTTCAACCGCTTCGGCCGGATTTTGATGTTGACCCTTCATGAACCAACGCGGCTCATAGGCGCCGACGGGCAGTATGGCGAGCCGGAAGCGCCCGTGTTTCTCTCGGGCGGCCTGATAATTTATCCCCTCGTGAAAGCCTGTATCACCGACATGGTAGATTTTTCCGCCTGGCCCATCGACAACGAAGCCACACCAAAGCGCCATACGCCGGTCGAATGTCCCCCTCGCTGACCAGTGATGAACAGGCTCGAAATGCAGTTTCAATCCGTGTGATTCAACCAAATCGCCCCAGTCACCAGTAACGGTTCGAACACCGGGGACTGCATTTTCGACAATCGTGTCATTGCCCAAAGGCGTTACCACCAGCGGGTCGTGCGCGTCTTTCAGCCGGTTGATCGTGAGCGCGTCCAGATGGTCATAATGATTGTGTGTCAGAAGCACGATATCGATTGGCGGAAGGTCATCAAACGCAATTCCCGGAGCATTGACCCGTTTGGGCCCTGCAAATTGGAACGGCGAAGCGCGCTCGGACCAATAGGGGTCGGTCAGGATATTAACCCCCGCAGTCTGGATCAAAAGTGTTGCATGGCCGACCATGGTCACCCGCAACTGATTGCCGTTGACCCGCGATGCCGGATTGGCTGATGGATGCGGGCTCGGCCAGGACTCGGGCCACTTCTTCCGCCCATTGCCCAACTGCCAGCGCAAAAGATCTGAAAAACTGCCCGGCGGCGTGCCGTCGGGGTTGAAAAACACGCGGCCGTCAAAATGGTCTGAAACCGGCCCGGAATAATATCGATTTGCCGCTTGGCTGCGATTAACCGCGAAACCGCCGCCGCCGATGGCAGCAATTCCTGTAAAACCGAACCACTTGACCAGTGCCCTACGCTTCATCGGATTATCATTTAGCATTCGCAGAGCGTGCTTCAACCCTGACCAGGAGCGGAATCGACACCCTCTGAGAGTATCGGATCCAATACTGATCAGTATCCAGCCGGTAAATCTTTTAACAGTATGCAGTATTTCGTGGAGAACAGCGAACGGCTCTAGCCGCAAGAAAAACCGGATATTAACCATAATGGACGAGGTTTTCCCCATTGGTGCCACTTTTGTGGGCCTTGAAGGGCGTGGTGCGGATAATTGACCGGGGTTCCGGCGGAGGTTGCGGAAAATGAGTACTTCAGTAGCGGGTATGAGACGCGCAATGCCAATCGCGCTGTTGTTGCTTGTCGCCGTGGCGGCGACTGCCTGCCAGGGCACACGACTGGGCTCGCTCAACACTCGCAATTCAACTCCCGAGCCTTTGACACCTGCACCCGCAGGCGCCGTCGAGGCCGAGGAGCTTCGGCCAGCCGAAGATGCTGCCAATGTGGAGGAATTCCCCGAAGCGCCGCAGGATGAGGCGCAGGATGTCGAAGTTGCCGTAGCAGGTGCTCCCGATATTTCGAAGAATACTGTGGTTGGTTCATGGAGAACGGCTTCGTCAGGAGTTAGCTGCCAGATGTTTCTCACACTGACCAAGTATGGCGAAAATTCCCGTGGTGGCACCCGCGGATGCGCAGGCGAACTTCAAACAATGCGCGGCTGGAATGTCGCCGGCAAGCAACTGGTCCTCTATGACGACGCCGGCACCAGGATAGCCATTCTTTATTCGACCGGAACAGAGCGTTTCGACGGACAGACATCCGGCGGTCAGGCAGTCAGCCTGACGCGTTAGCACGAGTTGGGCCGAAAGATCTGACGGGCAGACGGTGGGGCTGGCCGCGATGGAACATGACCGTCTAGACACGCTGCACACAGTTGCCGATTCGTTGCTGCATCTGGTTGAAGACGGAGCCATTGCCCACGATCCAGCGCAAGCAGCCATCGCGGCAAAACTCGATCGCGTACTCGACGAAATTACTTCAAAACGCATGGCGTCCAAGAGTGGCGCGCTCGGCTGGCTGTTCGCAAAACGTGTTGAACAAGTCACCGGGCTTTACATCCATGGAGATGTCGGGCGCGGCAAGACAATGCTCATGGACCTGTTTTTTGAAAGGGTTCGGGTTGGCCGGAAACGCCGCGTCCATTTCAATGATTTTATGGCCGATGTTCATGACAGGATTGCAAAACACAGAGCCGCCGTCAAAGCCGGCACTGCCAAGAGCGATGATCCAATTCCACCTGTTGCCTCAACACTGGTGGCCGAAGCATGGGTGCTTTGCTTTGACGAGTTTTCAGTCACCGACATTGCCGATGCTATGATCCTGTCCCGCCTGTTCACGGCGTTGTTCAAATCAGGCGTCGTCTTGGTTGCCACGTCGAATGTGGCACCCGACGATCTTTATCGTGACGGCCTCAACCGGGCTCTGTTTCTGCCCTTTATCGATATCCTCAAGGCACATACGCATATTGCTGCGCTGGATACGTACAAGGATTACCGGCTTGAACAATTGTCGCGAATGCCGGTGTACCTGTCTCCGCTGGACGAACAGTCGGATCAAGCGATGAATGCAGCCTGGGCGGCTGCAACTGCCGGACGGGACGAGATGGCGGTTACGCTTACGATTAAGGGGCGGGAAGTCGTTGCTGAGCGCGCAGCGGGTACGGCCGCGAGGTTTACCTTTGAGGAGCTTTGCGCCAGACCGTTGGGGGCTCGCGATTATCTGGCGCTCGCAGAACGTTTTGATACGTTTCTGATCGATCACGTGCCCGTCATGACGAAAAAAAACAGGAATGAAGCAAAGCGGTTCATCCTGTTCATCGACACGCTTTACGACAAAAATCGCAAATTGATCCTCTCAGCCGCCGTACCCCCGGAACAACTTTATGCCGAGAAAACGGGTACCGAGGCATTTGAGTTCAAACGCACCATTTCCCGCCTGGCAGAAATGCAGGGACAGGACTGGGCTTCGTAGGCCGATTTAACTCTTTACCTAGCGTTCGGGTTGCGTCGCGGCGCAATAAAGGCAAAACTGGCACGCGAAACGCCGCTTGGAGGTGACAGGGGCTGACTTCCGGGTGTTTCCAGTAAAAATACGGGAGAAATCTATGATCTTCAAATCACTAAAACTTCTCGGAATTGCGCTTGCGGGATCGATTGTTGCATCCGCTGCGCAAGCAGAGACTTTTGTGACAATCGGGACGGGCGGTCAGACCGGCGTCTATTACCAGGTTGGCGGCGCAATTTGCCGGCTGGTTAATCGCGGAACGTCTGATCACGATATCAAGTGCACTCATACAACTGGCGGATCAGTCGCCAACATCAACGGCATACGTGCCGGTGACCTTGATCTCGGCGTCGCACAGTCTGACTGGCAGTATCACGCCTATAATGGCACAGCCCCGGACAAGTTCCCTGACGGTGCATTTCCTGAGCTTCGTGCTGTGTTTTCCGTCCATCCGGAACCTTTCACCGTGGTCGCCCGCGCTGATTCAGGCATCAACACGTTTGAGGACCTGAAGGGCAAACGGGTTAATCTCGGCAATCCGGGCTCCGGCGCACGCGCGACGTTTGAAGTCGTGATGGAAAAGATGGGCTGGACAACTGATGACTTTGCGCTTGCTGCAGAGTTGAAGTCTTCCGAGCAGGCCGCTGCGCTTTGCGACAACAAGATCGATGCGATCGTGTTCACAGTCGGACATCCGGCCGGAACGATCAAGGAAGCAACTACGTCCTGTGAATCCAAACTGATCAATGTCGACAATGACAAGATCAAGGATCTTGCAAACGGAGCCGACTACTACGCCATGGCAACAATTCCAGGCGGCATGTACAACGGTACTCCGGACGAGGTGACGACCTTTGGCGTTGGCGCAACCTTTGTCGCATCGACCAAAACGTCTGAAGATGTTGTCTATCAGATCGTCAAGGCGGTCTTCGAAAACTTTGACAGGTTCAAGAAGATGCATCCGGCATTCGGCAATCTTGTCGAGGCCAACATGATCAAGAACAACCTTTCGGCACCCCTGCATGATGGTGCCGTGAAGTACTACAAGGAAAAGGGCTGGATGTAATTTTCGGCCTGACCGGCGCGGTTTACACTGCGCCGGTCAGACACGTGCTTCAGTACAAGAGCGCAATGTTTCGAATTCTTGCGCGATGAGGGGACTCCGCGAAGGACGGCGCGGTCGCAACTTATACGGGGAGGAACGGCATGGCCAGCGAGGAACCGGGCGCCACGCTTAGCGAACAGGAACTTGAAGACCTTGTAGCGTCGACCGATACAGGCGGTCGCGCACCAACAAACACCCAAATTGCGCTGTTTATTTCGGCCATTGCGCTTGTTTGGTCGATATTTCAGGTCTGGATAGCCTCACCCCTTCCCTTTTCAACCGGCATCGGCGTGTTCTCCAGTCGCGAAGCGCGGCCTATTCATTTGGGATTTGCAATTTTTCTCGCGTTTCTGGTTTTTCCCGCATTCAAATCATCACCGCGAAGATATATTCCAGTCGGTGACTGGATGCTGGCAATTGGCGGTGCATTTTGTGCGCTCTATCTGTTCATCTTTGATACCAGCCTGATTAAGGAAATCACCGGCTCGCGGCTATCCGACCGCCCGAACAATCCCAACGCACTGGATGTGGTTATTGCCGTTGCCGGTATTCTCTTCCTTCTGGAAGCTACGAGACGCGCACTGGGACCGCCGTTGATGATAGTTGCCATCGTATTTCTTGGCTACACGTTCCTGGGACCATACGCGCCCGGATTCCTGGCCTGGAAAGGTGCCAGTTTCAACGCAGTTGCCGACCATCAATGGTTGTCAACCGAAGGCGTGTTCGGCATCGCATTGGGCGTTTCCACCGATCTCGTCTTTCTGTTCGTCCTGTTTGGCGCTCTGCTCGACAAGGCAGGAGCAGGCAATTATTTCATCAAGGTGGCATTCTCGCTTATGGGCCATTTTTCCGGTGGTCCGGCCAAGGCAGCGGTTGTCGCCTCCGGCATGACCGGATTGATCTCCGGATCATCCATTGCCAATGTGGTGACAACAGGAACGTTCACCATTCCGATGATGCGCCGTGTCGGCTTCACCCCGGAAAAGGCTGGCGCAGTTGAAGTCGCGTCATCTGTCAACGGGCAGATCATGCCGCCTGTCATGGGCGCCGCCGCGTTCCTGATGGTCGAGTACATCGGCATCTCTTATTTCGAGGTTGTCAAACACGCCTTCGTGCCGGCTGTCATTTCCTACATCGCGCTGGTCTACATCGTGCACCTGGAAGCGATGAAGCAGAACATGGCCGGCCTGCCACGGGCAGGAGAACCGAAGCCGTTTAAATGGGCGTTGCTGTCTTTCGGCATCACCATGGCAGTGATCATGGCCGCCGCCAGCGCCATCTACTATCTGTTTGAGGCGTTTCAGGCGCTGGGCTCGTCCGGCACCCGACTGCTCGCGGTCGTAATCGTGCTGGCGATTATCGCAGCATTCGCCATGTTGATGAATAGCCGGGCAAGCGAAGATACCAGGGTGAAGGCCCTGTCTACCGGTGGCATGGTGCTCGGTACCGCGGTGGTCGCCGCATTCGGCATTTTCTATTTCATCGACATTATCAGCAACGCAACTGGTGGTGCGGCGCCATGGGTGATCGGGGCAATCCTGATAGCAGCCTATGTTATGCTTGTCCGCTTCTGCTCTGCCTATCCGGAGCTGGAGCTGGATGATCCAAATGAACCGGTCGTCCGACTGCCGGAGCCGGGCCCGACCATCAAATCAGGCCTGCACTTCCTGCTGCCGGTGGGTGTGCTGATCTGGTGCCTGATGGTTGAACGGCTGTCGCCATCGCTGTCGGCTTTTTGGGCAACAGCGTTGATGATCTTTATCCTTCTTACCCAAAGGCCGCTATTTGCCATGTTCCGTGGCGAAGATCAGGCCGGATCCGCGGCTCGGGGTTTCAACGAACTGATCGATGGCCTGATTTCGGGCGCCCGCAACATGATCGGCATCGGCATTGCCACCGCAGCAGCCGGCATTATCGTCGGCGCGGTATCGCAAACCGGCGTCGGCGCAGTTCTTGCGGCATTGGTTGAGTTTTTGAGCCAGGGCCAGATCCTGCTGATCTTGATCTTTACGGCAATTCTCAGCCTGATTCTCGGAATGGGTCTGCCCACAACAGCCAACTATATCGTTGTCTCCTCACTGTTGGCGCCAGTTATTGTCGCCCTTGGCCAGCAGAACGGACTGATCGTCCCGCTGATCGCGGTTCATCTGTTTGTGTTCTATTTTGGCATCATGGCCGACGTGACGCCTCCGGTCGGATTGGCATCCTTTGCCGCCGCCGCCGTGTCAGGCGGCGATCCGATCAGAACAGGCTTTGTGGCTTTCTTCTACTCGCTCAGAACCGCCCTGCTGCCGTTCCTGTTCATCTTCAACACCGACATATTGCTGATTGATGTAACACCGATGCAGGGAGTATTCGTTTTCGTGGTTGCGACAGCAGCGATGCTGGTGTTTACGGCCGGATCGCAGGGATTCTTCATCGCAAAATCGCGGATTTGGGAATCAATCGCCCTGATCCTGATCGCTTTCACCTTGTTCCGACCCGGTTTCTGGATGGACATGGTTTCACCGCCATATCAACAGGTAGAACCGGCTTCGATCGTTGAAGCGATCGGCGCTGCCGAACCTGGGTCGGAAATGCGCGCCATTGTCGAAGGTCTTGATGATGTGGGTGATGCGATCACGCTGACAATGATCATCAAGGTCGGCGACGAGGCGACCGGTCAGGAGCGGCTTGATGCATTCGGCCTGGAAATTTTTGAACAGGACGGAAAAGTGCTTGTCGACAACGCCGTGTTCGACAGCCCGGCTCAGGCCGCGGGCTTCGATTTTGATCAGGTGATATCGCAATTGCTGGTTCCAGCTTCCCAACCGGCCAAAGAGCTGTTTTACATACCGGCCCTTGGTCTTTTGGTCCTCATTTATCTACTGCAACGGCGGCGGCGAGGCGCTTCGGAGGCAACAGCACCCAAGGCCGCGGAGGGCGCATAATGGCGACTAATCTGTTTCGCAAAGTTCTTGCCACGGTCGATTTGGGGGATTCCGAATCCTCGGTGCGGGTCCTTCACGCAGCACTGGAAGTCATTACGGATGGAGACACGCTTCATGTTGTCTGCGTCGTCCCCGACTATGGCATGAGTGTTGTCGGCTCATTCTTTCCTGCAGACCATGAGCAGCAGGCAATTGCCAAGGCCAAAGAGGCGTTGCACGCCTTCACCGGCGAGCATGTTCCCGCGGGTATCCCGGTGCAACACATCATCGCACACGGGAATGTCTATGAGGAAATCTTGCAGGCAGCTGAAACCGTTTCCGCCGATTTGATTGTAGTCGGATCACACAGGCCGGAATTGAAGGATTATTTGCTCGGGCCGAATGCAGCGCGGGTTGTAAGGCACTCGAAGCGATCCGTGCTTGTTGTTCGCGGCGAGTGATTTTCCGCACTGCGAAACCGTCATACCCGCTCTCACAAATGCCATTTCTGCATCAGCGTTAATGGAACGTTTAGCTAGTTGTGAAAATTTGATCCTATACCGTCGGCGCGCGACGTTGCGCAAAAGGCACATTCAGGCCGGGGATTTTGGTTATGAGTTCAGATTACGAGTGGGAAACTGTCAGCGGTAGCAGCTACGATCTGCCAGCGTCGGCGGGAATGGGAATTTTGCGGGTAACACTGCTGTTCGGTTCAGCTGCCATAGCCCTTGCTTTGCTCGTAACTCCGCTGCTCTCCCGCATTTCCGGACCAGAGCAAACTCATTGGAGCGCAGAATCCGGTATCGACTACACGCAGACCGGATCGATTGGCTACCAGGGCAGTTATACGGTCCGCCGCAGCGTGTTGCAGGGATCGGCTAGTTCCATTTGCGTCATCCGCGATAATGGATCCCGCTCTGGCGATTGCTGAACCCAAAGAACCACCCAGGCACGACATCTGCTGGTAACCCGCCGTTAAGCGTCTCTCGTTAACGATTGTTAACGGGCGAATGCTAAACCGGACTGGAACAGAAAAGCAGGTGTCGCCATGTGGACGAAATTTATTCGAGATGAGTCCGGGTCAACGGCCATTGAATATGGCCTGATAATCACCGTATTGTCTCTGGCCGTCGTCTTTGGTGTGCAAGGTTTCGGTAATTCCATGAACAACATGTTTCAGGAATATGCCACGACGCTCGACAAAACCAATTCCAACTAGAGCTTATCCAGGCTTATCATCCCGGCTTTTTTCTATTTCTTGTAGCGTTTCGTCCAAACTGGTCGTTGCGGATCCCGGTTTCAGCGGTTTTTGCTGCGAAGCATGCGGCGCCCAGCCGGATAGCCAGATCGTGTTGAATGTCGCACGCAGGCGCCCGTCAGGGTCGGCAAACCGGTCGGTGTAAACTTCATTGGCCCGCCAGAGAATACTTCTGCTCAGAGGCCTTTTCTCGCCGATTAATGCGTTCCCGGCACCCATGCCACGAAGATCATGCATTAGATCAAGTGTCGAATCATATCGCACGACAACGGTATCAACATCGGTGACCGGCAACGCAAAGCCCGCCCTTTGAAGCAAGGCACCGGCATCTCGCACGTCCATGAACGGATAAACGCGCGCTGCAGCGCCACCTGTCAGCTCCGTTTCCGCAGCAATCAGGCATTCGCGCAATTCAGCAAGCGTACCAGCACCGGAAAATGCCGCAAGCAACAGCCCATCCGGTTTCAGCACCCGTCTGATTTGCGCCAGATATCCGGGCACATCGTTGATTTCGTGCAAAGCAAACAGCGAGACAACCAGATCGGCGCTTTCCTCCTCAAAGGGCACCACTTCCTCCGGCTCGACAATCCCGTCTTGGCCGCAAAGCAGCGTTGGGTCTGCTTCTATTCGCGTAATTCGGTCCACCTTGCCGCTTTGGAAGAGAGTTTCCGGAACCAGGTCGTGTGCACTGATGAGCGAAATCGCATGTTCGAACTGCCTCTCGACGATTGCCAGGCGGTCCGCGAGTTCATTGCAGGCGCGGTGAATCAGGAAATCGCTTCCGGAAACAGGTCTGCGCGCGGCGCGCAATTTGCGCGCAACCAACAACCTTCGATCGAACAAGATGTCCATTGCACCTCACTTGCAATTGACCGGTTCCGCTGATCAAATCGTTCCGGCGTGCTTACGCTCCGTACTCAAAAACCAGATCGGAATGACGATTACCATGCCCGCAGTCAACCATCTCGTGAAATCGGTCAGGCGAGCGGTAGGAAGCCTGCTTTTTCCGCCAGCCTGCAGCGGATGCCAGCGAATGGTCGGGCAAACAGGCGTCTTGTGCGCAGAATGCTGGCAAGACTTGCATTTCATCGAGCAACCTTGGTGCGACATACTCGGCACGCCATTCTCAAGGGACATGGGCGACGGCATCCTCTCGGCTGAAGCGATTGCCAATCCGGTGCCGTTTGACAGAGCAAGGGCTGCCGTTGCCTATGAAGGCGTTGCGCGGCGTCTTGTCCAGGGTCTGAAGTTCAATGACCGGACCGATCTGGCGCCATGGATGGCCCGATGGATGATGCGCGTCGGTGCTGAATTGGCGGCTGAATCCGATCTGATCGTTCCCGTTCCATTACATCGACGGCGCTTCCTCTTGCGACGGTTCAACCAATCCGCTGAACTCGCCCGTGCCATCAGCAAAATGGCGGACGTTGCATATCGGCCTCTTGCCATTTCCAGGATCAAAGTCACCAAGCAGCAGATCGGTCTGGGAACAAGGGAACGCGAAGCCAATGTTCGAGGCGCTTTCAAAGTCCCCGACGAAGGGGACATCCTTGTGCGGGGGAATCGCGTTCTGGTCATCGACGACGTTTTCACAACCGGCGCAACCGTCTCGGCCGTTGCCAGAAGCCTGAAACGGTCAGGTGCATCGGCAGTCGATGTCCTCACATTTGCGCGAGTGTTGCCAGGGACCTTTTCGGCCTAGCATCTACCCATTATATAAGCGGAATATTATGGAATAATCTCATGGTCGATGTGACGATATACACGCGAATGATGTGCGGCTTCTGCTCGGCGGCGAAGCACCTTCTGGATTCAAAGGGTGTCCAGTATGTGGAACATGATGCCAGTTTTTCGCCGAAACTGCGCAAAGAGATGATCACCAAGGCGAATGGTGGAAGCACCTTTCCGCAAATCTTTGTCGGCAAAGTCCATGTCGGAGGCTGCAGCGAATTGCAAGCACTGGAGCGCCAGGGCCGGCTTGATGGCCTTCTGAAAACCGGCGTACTGGCATGACGACACCGGAACAGTTGACATGACCTCCTTTACCGCTGCCGTTGTTCAGATGCGTTCAGGCACCGATCCACAACGCAATATCGAAATCATGCGTGAATTGGTTCGCGACGCTGCAGGCAGGGGCGCGACCTACGTTCAAACACCCGAGATGACCGGCGCCGTGCAGCGCGACAAAAAGGCCTTGGCGGCTATACTCAAGCCGGAAAACCGTGATGAGGTGGCCGCTGCGGCATCCGAATTGGCTGGCGAACTCGGTATCTACCTGCATCTGGGTTCTACCGCAGTGAAACCGGAAGGCGATCGGCTGGCAAATCGTGCTTTTCTTTTCGCGCCGCATGGCAGAGAGGTTGCCCGGTACGACAAGATTCACATGTTCGACGTCGACCTCGATAATGGCGAAAGCTGGCGAGAATCAGCAGTCTATCAGCCGGGAACGCGGACGGTTGTCGCCGAGCTTCCACTCGCGACTGTCGGTTTGTCAATTTGCTACGATGTTCGCTTTCCGGGCATTTTTCAGGCTCAGGCTGAGGCCGGTGCCAATGTTTTGACTGCACCAGCCGCCTTTACCCGCCAGACTGGTGAAGCGCATTGGCACGTGCTTCAACGATCCCGTGCTATCGAGTGCGGATCATGGATGATATCGGCGGCGCAGGGTGGGCTGCATGAAGACGGCCGCGAAACTTATGGACACTCGGTCATTATTGATCCATGGGGTTCCGTTGTTGCTGAAATTGACCATGACGAACCGGGTGTCGCCACCGCAGAGATCGATGTCACCCGATCGGCCGAAGCAAGGAAAAAAATTCCAAACTTGAAAAATGGCAGGGATTTTGTGGTAGATTTGGTGGCTGAAACACCAGCACAAAGCAGGAAAGCATCGTGATCAGTTTTACGCTTGTCTGCAGCAATGCGCATGAATTTGAAACCTGGTTCTCGTCGGGAAGCGATTTCGACGCGCAGAAAGAACGTGGCCTTGTCGAATGCCCGTTCTGCGGCGACAAATCGGTGGAGAAGGCATTGATGGCGCCATCGGTGTCGACTTCACGGTCAAAGGATCAATCTGTTCCGGTCGCGATGAATGCAGAGCAGAAAAAGATGATGGCGCAGCTTCGCGAACTGACCAACAAAATGCGCGAGGGCGCGGAAAATGTCGGCGACAAGTTTGCCGACGAAGCCCGCAAGATCCACTATGGCGAAACCGAAGCCCGCGGTATCTATGGCAAGGCGACGCCGGTGGAGGCCAAGGACCTTGCTGAAGAAGGCGTGGAGTTCATCCCCTTGCCTACACTCCCAGAAGATCAGAACTGATTTGGAGGCGTTTCGATGCGCCTGAATGCGGACTTCTCAAAACGGGCCGTCGTGCATGCGGCATCCGAACCCTGGATCGCCTCGCCAATGAAGGGCGTCGAAAGGCGCATGCTTGACAGGATTGGTGACGAGGTGGCCCGCGCGACCAGCATTGTGCGATATGCGCCAGGCAGCCACTTCTCCGCCCATAGCCATGATGGAGGAGAAGAATTTCTCGTTCTGGAAGGCACATTTCAGGATGAGCACGGCGACTACCCTGTTGGAACCTATGTGCGCAATCCACCAGGCACCAGCCATACACCTGGCGCCGAGGACGGTTGCACCATTCTCGTCAAGCTTTGGCAGTTCGATCCCGATGATCGCAATCAGCTATCACGCGATACTGCCGCAACCAACTTTTCAATCGGAGAGCGGGACAGCGTTGAGGAAATTCAACTCCATCAGGACGAGCGCGAAACCGTAAGAATGGAGCGCTGGGCGCCCGGCGCCAAGATCGCTCACACCCCTGAGGGTGGGTTGGAGCTTCTGGTGCTCGACGGGTCGTTTGAAGAAAGCGGAGAGACATTTTCGGCCTGGTCGTGGCTGCGGTTGCCTTCAGGCGCACCGCTGAGAGCAAGTGCCGGACCGGACGGGTGCAAAATTTGGGTCAAGGAAGGGCATTTGGCAGATATCGAACTTTCGCCGATTTCGTGAGTTCAGCGCTTCTCCGCCAACAGCATGTAATTGACATCCATGTCGCGGCTTTGCCGCCATTCGTCGGCCAGCGGATTATAGCTGACACCGCTGCGATCAATGATCCGCATGCTCGCTGATGAAAGCGGTCCTTCGATCTCCTCCGGTCGCACCAATTTGTCATATTGGTGTGTGCCCTTTGGCAGCCAGCGCAGCACATACTCTGCACCAACAATCGCCAGTCCCAGTGCCTTCAAGGTCCGGTTTATCGTCGCTACAAACATCAGCCCGCCCGGCCTGACCATGGCGGCGCATTTGGTCAGAAAAAGTTCCACATCAGCGACATGCTCGACCACTTCCATATTGAGCACCACATCGAACATTTCGCCATCAGCGGCCAGTTCTTCGGCGGTCACGGCGCGATAATCGATTTCCAGACCCGATTCAGCCGCATGCAGCTTCGCGACCTCGATGTTGATCTCGGAAGGGTCGGCGCCGACAACGTCGGCTCCCAGACGGGCCATCGGCTCGCACAACAGGCCGCCACCGCAACCGATATCCAAAATCCGCATGCCTTTCAGCGGATTTGGTTCGCTAAAATCCCTGTCGAAATGAGCGCCTACCCGATCACGGATGTAGGAGAGCCTGACCGGATTGAATTTGTGTAGCGGCCGGAATTTTCCAGCCGGATCCCACCATTCCGCCGCCATAGCGGAAAATCGCTCGACTTCAGCACTGTCAATCGTTGATTTTTCGGCGGGGGTCATCGCTTTGTCTCCGGTTACCGCCGAATTCGGGCGGCAACACGCAAAAGTCAAGGTCGGTTCACGGATTGGCACCGCAAACCTTGCGATTTGCCCGGCCATTGGCTATGCAAGCCGCGATTTGGCCCGGCCACGCCGGGCTTATTTGTTTGCAGGGCTTTGGCGACCATGGCGCGCATCGTGATGAAATTCGGCGGCACGTCCGTCGCTGATCTCGACCGCATCAAGAATGTCGCGCGGCATGTCAAACGCGAGGTTGATTGCGGCCATGAGGTTGCTGTCGTGGTGTCGGCCATGGCCGGCAAGACCAACGAGCTGGTCGATTGGGTGCAAAAGATGCCGATGGTCGCCGGTGCCAATGCCCCGTTTTATGATGCACGCGAATATGACACGATCGTTTCTTCCGGCGAACAGGTGACCAGCGGTCTTCTGGCAATCGCGCTGCAGTCCATGGGTGTCGATGCAAGATCGTGGCAGGGTTGGCAGATACCGGTCAGGACCGACAACGCACACGCCGCAGCTCGCATAACCGACATCGACGGATCTGAGCTGAACAAACGGTTTGGCATTGGCCAGGTTGCGGTTGTCGCGGGTTTTCAGGGGTTGGGGCCCGACAATCGCGTTGCGACACTGGGGCGTGGCGGATCAGACACCAGCGCCGTGGCGCTTGCGGCGGCCGTGAATGCGGACAGATGCGACATCTACACCGATGTTGACGGGGTCTACACCACCGATCCGCGTATCGTCCCTGAAGCACGCCGGTTATCTAAAATTTCGTTTGAGGAGATGCTGGAGATGGCGTCTCTGGGCACCAAGGTGCTACAGGTCAGATCTGTCGAATTAGCAATGGTGCACAATGTGCGAACGTTTGTACGTTCGTCATTCGCCGAGCCGGACGCGCCCGGAATGGATGATATGGACAATCCGCCCGGAACACTCATTTGCGATGAGGATGAAATCGTGGAACAGCAGGTTGTAACCGGTATTGCCTATACCAAGGACGAGGCACAGGTGTCATTGCGGCGCGTCGCCGACCGGCCCGGCGTTTCGGCGGCGATTTTCGGCCCGTTGGCTGACGCGCATATCAATGTCGACATGATTGTGCAGAGTGTCTCGGAAGACGGCACCAAGACCGATATGACATTCACGGTTCCCAGCGGCGATCTCCAAAAAGCGCTCGCAGTGCTGGAACCGGTCAAGGACGAGATTGGTTTTGATGTCGTTCAATCCGAGGCTGGCATGGTGAAAGTGTCTGTGATCGGCATCGGAATGCGCAGCCACGCCGGCGTTGCCGCTACGGCATTCAAGGCGCTTGCGGATCGAAATATCAATATCCGGGCCATCACGACGTCCGAAATCAAGATTTCGATTCTGATCGATGGTCCGTACGCCGAACTGGCAGTGCGGACTTTGCATTCGACCTACGGTCTCGATAAGCATTAGCGTAACAGTGTCGGTTTTTTTGGCGCGGCGGCAAACCGTTCGCGCCGAAAGACCGTTGGAGAAACGAAAACATGCCAATTCAGGCCGGTGGCCCCCGTGTTTTGCTGAAGCGGTTGCGCGAATTGATGGCGGAGGCGCTCGATCCGCAATCGCGCCTTGATTCCATCGTGCGCGAAATAGCCAGCAACATGGTCGCAGAGGTTTGTTCGCTTTACGTCCTGAGGGCCGATTCCGCGCTTGAGCTCTATGCCACAGAAGGCCTCAACCCGGATGCCGTTCACCATGCCCAACTGCGTATTGGTCAGGGCCTGGTCGGTACAATTGCCGCCAGTGCAAGACCTCTGAACCTGTCTGATGCCCAAAGTCATCCCGCCTTTGAGTATCTTCCCGAGACCGGTGAAGAAATCTATCACTCATTTCTTGGCGTTCCGCTGCTCCGCGCAGGGCGAACCCTCGGTGTCATGGTGGTCCAGAACAAGGCGGGAAAGACCTATAGCGACGATGAACTGGAAGCGCTTGAGACAACCGCAATGGTGGTCTCGGAACTGATCGCGACGGGCGAACTTGCGCGCCTCAGCAAACCTGGCCTTGAGCTCGACCTTACCAGACCGATATCAATCTCTGGAACGGCATTCAGCGACGGCATCGGGCTTGGCCACGTGGTTTTGCATGAGCCGCGTATCGTCGTCACCAATCTGTTCAACGAAGACTCTGAATCCGAACTTGCGCGGCTGGAAGAGTCGATTGGTTCGTTGAGGCTGTCGATTGATGACATGCTGTCCCGCGGAGATGTCGCGTTCGAAGGCGAGCATCGCGCGGTGCTGGAAGCTTATCGCATGTTCGCCCATGACAGGGGTTGGGTCAGAAGACTGGAAGAGGCGATCCGCAATGGCCTGACCGCAGAAGCGGCGGTCGAAAAAGTTCAAAGCGACACACGCGCGCGCATGGTCCACATCACCGATCCATATCTTCGCGAACGCCTGAACGACTTTGACGATCTCGCAAACCGCTTGCTGCGTCAGCTGATGGGCAAGAATCCCGAGAGCCTGGCCGCCGAGTTGCCCAGGGATGCCATTCTGGTTGCCCGCTCGATGGGTGCAGCAGAATTGCTGGATTATCCTGTCGAGAACCTGCGCGGTCTGGTGCTTGAAGGGGGCGCGATTACCAGCCACGTCGTGATTGTGGCCCGGGCACTTGGACTGCCAATCGCCGGTCAGATGAAAGGCGCTGTCTCCGTTTCAGAAAATGGTGATGCAATTATCATTGATGGTGAAGAGGGCAAGATTCATCTGCGCCCGCCAGCCGACATTCAGGCGGCCTATGCCGAAAAAGTCCGTTTCAGGGCAAAAAAGCAGGCCCATTACCGCGAACTGCGCGACAAGCCGTCCGTTTCGAAGGACGGCATCGAAGTCGAACTGAACATGAACGCCGGATTGGCGGTGGACATGCAGCAACTGTTCGAATCCGGTGCTGCAGGAATTGGCCTCTTCCGCACCGAATTACAGTTCATGGTGGCGGCAACATTTCCGCGGGCAGAAGCACAGGAAAGGTTCTACCGCGAGATTCTCGACGCCGCTCGAGGACAAACAATCACGTTTCGCACGCTCGACATTGGCGGGGACAAGGTTCTTCCCTATTTTTCCAATGATTTGCATGAAGAAAATCCAGCGCTGGGCTGGCGGGCGATCCGCTTGACCCTGGACCGTCCCGGACTGTTGCGAACCCAGATAAGGGCATTGCTGAAAGCCGCTGGCGGCCGTGAATTGAAGCTGATGTTGCCGATGGTTACCGAGATCGACGAGATCCGGCAGGCTCGCGACCTGATAGACCGTGAAGTAAAACACCTGTCGAAATTCGCGCACCTGCTGCCCACAAGCCTGAAGCTTGGCGCCATGATCGAGGTTCCGGTGCTTTTGTGGCAACTGGACGAACTGATGCGTGCCGTTGATTTCGTGTCCGTTGGTTCCAACGACCTGTTTCAGTTTGTCACCGCAACGGACCGCGGCAACGCCCAACTGTCCGGCCGTTTCAAGCAATTGTCGATCCCGTTTCTTGCGATTCTCAAACAGATTGTCGATGCCGGCAACGCGGCCCACACGCCCGTAACCCTTTGCGGAGAATTGGCGGGGCGAACGTTGTCGGCAATGGCATTGATCGGCATTGGATACCGCTCAATTTCAATGTCACCAGCCTCGATCGGACCGGTTAAAGCCATGCTCACTGATCTGCCGGTAGGTGAACTTGAAGCCCTGCTTGAGGAAATGTTCGCACGGAACGATTCTCGCCAGGATGTCGCGGAAATCCTGTCAGGTTTCGCCCAACAACACGGTATTTCCCTGTGAGGCTGGTGTAATGGTCGATTTGCCACAGGAAAGGCTGGATGCAGTGTTAAAGCGCTTCGAGCTGCTCGAGGCGCAGATGGCGGAGGGCCCTGATGCCGAGACATATGTGAAGCTCGCATCGGAGTATGCAGATATTCAGGATCTTGCAGCAAAGATCAGGGAATTGAATGGCGCCAAATCCGAAGTCGGCGACCTGCAGATATTGCTCGATGATCCCCAGACGGACTCCGAAATGCGCGAGTTGGCCGCAGAAGAGCTCCGCGATCTGACCGGTAAAGTCGAAAAGCTGGCGGCAAAGATCCAGATTTTGATGCTACCGCGCGATGCCGCCGACAATCGGAGCGCTATCCTGGAAATACGCGCCGGCACCGGCGGAGATGAGGCGGCGCTCTTTGCCGGCGATCTATTCCGAATGTATGAGCGCTACGCGTCATCACGCGGCTGGAAACTGGAACTGATGTCGGTAAGCGAAGGTGAAATGGGCGGTTACAAGGAAATCGTCGCTTCTGTTACCGGCAAGGGTGTCTTTGCGCGGCTGAAATTCGAATCCGGCGTTCACCGGGTGCAGCGAGTACCTGAAACAGAGGCAGGGGGACGAATTCATACTTCGGCTGCAACAGTTGCAGTACTGCCGGAAGCCGAAGAAGTAGACATCGAAATCAGGCCCGAGGATATCCGTATCGACACAATGCGCGCTTCCGGCGCTGGCGGCCAGCACGTCAATACCACCGATTCGGCAGTTCGTATTACGCATCTTCCCACCGGCATTGTCGTCGTGCAGTCAGAGAAATCCCAGCACCAGAACCGCGCTCGCGCAATGCAGGTCCTTCGCGCCCGTCTTTACGACCAGGAACGGTCGAAGGCGGCGGAAGAAAGATCGGAATCCCGGAAGCTGCAGGTGGGGTCGGGCGACCGGTCGGAACGCATCCGCACCTACAATTTCCCACAAGGTCGTATCACTGACCACCGGATTGGACTGACCCTTTACAAGCTCGACCGGGTTATCGAGGGCGACCTTGACGAAGTTATCGACGCACTGATTGCCGATCACCAGTCAGCCCTGCTTGCCGAGATGGGTAACAATGGATGACAAACCGCTTGTGCTAAAGCTCCATGCGCTGATGAGCGAATGCCGTGCCGCGCTCAATCGTGCAGGCATCGCCAATCCGGCGCATGACCTGCGTCTTCTTGCTGCAAATGCGACGGGCCTTTCGGCAGTGGAGTTGTCCACCAACCCGGATTGGACGGTACCACATGAAGCAGTCAGGTTGATTCGCGCATCTGTCGAACGACGGGCAAATCACGAACCGGTGCACCGCATTCTGGGATATCGTGAGTTCTACGGACTTCGCCTGTCGTTGTCAGAGGCAACTCTCGAGCCGAGACCGGATACGGAAGCTCTGGTCGATTTGGTTGTACCGAGGGCGAGGGAAATGGCGGCTAAACATGGCCAGTGTCACATCCTTGACCTGGGCACCGGAACCGGCGCAATAGCCTTGGCATTGCTCGACCAGGTTCCCAACGCCTCCGTAGTCGCCACCGACATATCTGAACACGCATTGGATACAGCGCTTAACAATGCGCAATCAAACCGATTGGACGACCGGTTCGAGACGCTTGTTTCCGACTGGTTCGCCGCTGTTAATCGCAAGTTTCACATAATTGTCTCAAATCCGCCCTATATTCCCACCCAAACATTGGAAACGCTTGATCGCGAAGTTCGTGAACACGATCCGAAGGCGGCGCTTGACGGCGGCAAGGACGGTCTGGAAGCATACCGGACAATCGCGGCTGAAGTTCGAGGGTTCTTGTACCCGCAAGGCGTTGTTGGCGTTGAGGTTGGCCACGATCAAAGGGCAGCGGTCAATACAATTTTCAGTGCCGCAGAATTCAATCAGATAGCTTGTATGGCAGATCTTGGCGGGCACGACAGAGCGCTGCTTTTTGCCGGTTAAGATTCGATTATGTGCTTTATGAAAAAATGCTTGGCAATTGACATGATAGCGGCTAGGTTCCGGCCACCGAATAGGAAGAACTGGGCAGTGCGGTTATCGATTCGGTTCCCGTATTTGCAATCTGTCCTGGCGTGGAGTGGCCACGTAGAGGGGCGTTCCTTGTAGGGCACAAGAAACCGGAAACAGGACGGTAGTTTGTGACGGCTCGCATGGCGAGCCGAACAACTCGAAAACGTAGATCGTACGGTTGCCATGGGGGCTTACCGGCGGGTCGCGTTGCCACCACTTCGAAATGACGAGTACCGAATGAGGCCAAATCAGCAGAATCGGCGCATGCGCGGCAGGGGTAACCGCAAGGGCCCGAATCCATTGACCCGCAGTTATGAAAGTAACGGTCCCGATGTAAAAATTCGCGGTTCCGCTCAACAGGTTGCCGACAAATACGCCACCTTGGCGCGCGATGCGCAGGCGTCAGGTGATCCGGTGATGTCGGAGAACTATCTCCAGCACGCCGAGCACTACAATCGCATTATCGCAGCCGCACAGAGCCAGCAACAGGCGTTGCGCGAAAGCCGCGAAGAACAGCAGCAGCAGCAGACCGAAGGCGAAACCGCTGAACAGGCTGACACTGATGCAAACAAGGCTCAGCAGGTATCATCTGAAGATGGGTCCGGTCCGCAACCGGTCATCAATGGCACGCCGGCGGAAGTAGCACTTGAAGAAACAGCAGTGGCCGATGGTGAAACCGGTGGCAGCGAGAAGTCCGCAAAGGCTCCGCGGCGCCCCCGCCGTCCAAGGCGGGATACCGCCAAACCGGCAAAATCGGAGAGCGCCGAACCGGCTTCTGACGAGACTACTGCAGAATCATCTGACGGCGAAAATGACGATCAGACGCTGGCCGCCGCGGGAAGCTGACGGCTTCAATTCAGGGGCTGACCGAAATTTGTTGCCTGGATCTGTGTTTCGGTCATCTCGGCCATTTGTTCGAGAATTGCGCGACCGAATACGAAACGGCCTCGGATTTGCCGGATTAATCCGCAATACGGCTGCTCCCGGAATTCCATATCCCAATCACTGCGATCGCTTGCACCAGAACGCCAGCGACCTGAGCCATGGCATCTACCCGGCAGTTTTTGTGCGGGTAAACAACAAAAAACCGGGCTCAAAGGCCTGGTTGCAGTTCTAATGAGTCTTCCAGACTAGCCCAGCGCGCCTTCCAGCGTGGTCAGATGTGCAAGTTGTTCGTTGGCCTTGGCCCTGGCCGCGTCGTCCTTGGCGTCGGCGACGTCCTCCTTGGCATCCTGGATGCGCTGAGTGAGGTCGTCGCGGTCGATATCGGCAACGGAAACGGCGGATTCCGCCAGCAATGTCAGCGTTTCAGGCAGAATGTCCGCAAAACCGCCGAAGACGACATATCTGTCTTCCGACCCAGCCGCGGTTTTCACGGTAACAACACCCGGTTTGACACTCGTCATGACCGGCGCATGGCTCGCCATCACGGTCATCTCGCCTTCCGTTCCGGGCACGACCACTTCGGTCACATCCTCGGAGACGAGCAACCGCTCAGGCGAAACCAGTTCGAATTTGAAACTATCGGCCATATCAGTTCATCCCGGACCCGGCTGTCGAAATCAGCCGCGCCAATTATTGTGCTTGATCAGGCGGCTTCCGCTGCCAGACGTTGCGCCTTCTCGACCGCTTCTTCGATCGTGCCGACCATGTAGAAGGCAGCCTCCGGAAGATGGTCGTAGTCGCCGGCACAAAGGCCTTTGAAGCCCTTGATCGTATCTTCCAGGTCAACCAGCTTGCCAGGTGAACCAGTGAACACCTCGGCAACAAAGAACGGCTGGCTGAGGAAGCGCTCGATCTTGCGCGCACGGGCCACCGCCAGTTTGTCCTCTTCCGACAATTCATCCATGCCGAGAATGGCGATGATGTCCTGAAGCGCCTTGTAGCGCTGCAGGATTTCCTGCACCTGGCGGGCGGTCTGATAGTGCTCTTCGCCAACGATCATCGGATCAAGCATGCGCGAGGTCGAATCAAGCGGATCAACAGCCGGATAGATGCCTTTCTCCGAAATCGCGCGGTTAAGCACGGTTGTCGCATCCAGGTGGGCAAACGATGTTGCCGGCGCCGGGTCGGTCAAGTCATCGGCCGGCACGTAAATCGCCTGCACCGAGGTAACCGAACCTTTCTGGGTGGTGGTAATACGCTCCTGCAACGCGCCCATGTCGGTCGCCAGTGTCGGCTGATAACCAACAGCAGAAGGAATACGGCCAAGCAGTGCCGACACTTCTGAACCGGCCTGTGTGAAGCGGAAGATGTTGTCAACGAAGAACAACACGTCCTGACCCTGGTCGCGGAAGTGCTCTGCCACCGTCAGGCCGGTCAGGCCTACACGGGCGCGGGCGCCGGGCGGCTCGTTCATCTGACCGAACACCAGCGCACATTTCGAGCCTTCGCCGCCGCCGGCCTTGTTCACACCGGATTCAATCATCTCATGGTAAAGGTCGTTGCCCTCGCGAGTGCGCTCACCCACACCGGCAAATACCGAATAACCACCATGCGCCTTGGCGACGTTGTTGATCAATTCCTGGATCAGCACGGTCTTGCCGACACCGGCGCCGCCGAACAGGCCGATCTTTCCGCCCTTGGCATAGGGCGCCAGCAGGTCAACCACCTTGATGCCGGTAACCAGGATTTCGGCTTCCGTAGACTGTTCGACAAACTCCGGTGCGTCCTGGTGAATGGCGCGCTTGCCCTTGGTTTTCACCGGACCGGCCTCATCGATGGGCTCGCCAACAACATTCATGATGCGGCCGAGTGTTTCGTCACCGACCGGAATGGCGATCGGTTCGCCGGTGTCCGAGACTTCCTGCCCGCGCACCAGTCCTTCAGAGGAATCCATGGCGATACAGCGAACAGTGTTTTCACCCAGATGCTGAGCAACTTCGAGGATAAGCCGGTTACCGCCATTGTCGGTCACAAGCGCGTTCAAAATCGGCGGCAAATGATCGTCAAACGATACGTCGACCACAGCGCCGATTACCTGGGAGACGCGGCCGACCGCGCCCTTCGCAGCGGCCGTTTTCTTTGCGGTCGAAGCTTTTGCGGGAGCTGCTTTCTTTGCAGCAGGCTTCTTCGCCGCTGCGGTCTTCTTAGCCGGGGTAGCTGCCTTGGCCATTTTCTTACCCTCTTTTCCTAACTGCTAGAGCGCTTCGGCGCCCGAAATAATTTCGATAAGCTCTTTGGTGATCTGCGCCTGACGCTGACGGTTGTATACCAGGGTCAGTTTGTCGATCATCTCGCCAGCATTGCGTGTCGCACTATCCATGGCAGACATGCGCGCACCTTGCTCGGACGCTGCATTTTCAAGCAATGCCCGGAAAATCTGCACCGCGATGTTGCGCGGGATCAGATCATCAAGAATGTCTGACGCTTCCGGTTCGTAGTCATAAACCGCACCGCTCTCAGGCTCTGCTGCCTCTTCCTCGGAAGGAGCCGACGCGGGAATAATTTGCTGCTCCGTCGGAATTTGCGAAATGACTGATTTGAACTCGGAATAGTACAGCGTACAGACGTCAAACTCGCCTTCGTCGAAAAGTCCTATGACCTTTCTGGCGATTTCGTCGGCATTGGCAAAACCGACACGCTTGACTTCTCTGAGATCAACTCTGTCGATGATCAAAGAGCCGTGCTCGCGGCGAAGGATGTCCGCACCCTTTTTGCCTACGCACAAAATTTTGACGGTCTTGCCTTCTGACTCCAGTTTGCGGACCCGATCACGCGCCAGCCGTGCAATCTGCGAATTGAATCCGCCGCACAGTCCACGCTCGGCAGTGCAGACAACCAGCAGGTGGGTCTGATCATTGCCGGTACCGGCCATCAGTTTCGGCGCATCTGCCCCGCCGGCCACTGCTGCAGCAATATTGGCCAGAACCGAACCCATGCGTTGTGAGTAGGGGCGCGCCGCTTCCGCAGCCTCCTGCGCACGGCGCAATTTCGCCGCGGCAACCATCTGCATTGCCTTGGTGATCTTCTGCGTCGCCTTGACCGAGGCTATCCTGACCCTGAGGTCTTTTAGTGAAGCCATGCTTTAACGTTCCATTCGTTCCAGCGTTGCGGCCGTTCAGGCGAAGCCTTTTGCGAATGCGTCAAGCTGCTGCGTGAGCGCATCCTTGGTTTCGTCGCTGATCTGTTTTTCCTTGGCAATCGTTTCGAGAACCGACTTGCCTTCGGTGCGCATGTGCGTCAGCAGGCCCTGTTCGAAGGCGCCGACCTGGTTGACTTCCAGACCATCGAGATAACCATTCACACCGGCAAAGATCACCGCGACCTGTTCTTCGGTTTTAAGCGGCGAAAATTGCGGCTGTTTCAAAAGTTCCGTCAATCTCGAACCACGATTAAGCAGACGCTGCGTGGCCGCATCAAGATCCGAACCGAACTGGGCGAACGCCGCCATCTCACGATACTGGGCCAGTTCGCCCTTGATCGAGCCGGCCACCTGTTTCATCGCCTTGACCTGCGCCGAAGAACCAACGCGCGACACCGACAGGCCGACATTCACCGCCGGTCGAATGCCCTGATAGAACAGATCGGTTTCAAGGAATATCTGGCCATCGGTAATCGAAATCACGTTGGTCGGAATGAACGCCGAGACGTCATTGCCCTGGGTTTCGATAACCGGCAAGGCGGTCAGTGAACCGGCACCGTTGTTCTCATTCATCTTCGCCGCACGCTCCAAAAGGCGCGAATGCAGATAGAACACGTCACCAGGATAGGCTTCGCGGCCTGGCGGACGGCGCAGCAACAGCGACATCTGGCGATAGGCCACAGCTTGCTTGGACAGATCGTCGTAAGCAATCACGGCGTGCTTGCCATTGTCGCGGAAATACTCACCGATCGTACATCCGGCAAATGGCGCGAGGAACTGCATCGGCGCCGGGTCAGAAGCTGTCGCGGCGATGATCACCGAATATTCAAGCGCACCACGCTCTTCCAGAACCTTCACGAACTGTGCAACCGTTGAACGCTTCTGTCCGACGGCGACATAAACGCAGTAGAGTTTCGCGCTCTCGTCATCGCCCTCATTAAGCGGCTTCTGGTTGAGGAAAGTATCGAGAATGATCGCGGTCTTGCCGGTCTGGCGGTCGCCGATGATCAACTCACGCTGGCCGCGGCCGATCGGAATGAGCGAATCAACGGCCTTCAGTCCGGTCGACATCGGCTCATGCACCGATTTGCGCGGGATGATGCCTGGCGCCTTGACGTCCACGCGAGCGCGCTGCTTGGCTTTGATGGGGCCCTTGCCGTCGATCGGGTTTCCAAGTGCGTCAACCACCCGGCCGAGCAGTTCCGGACCGACCGGAACGTCCACGATGGCGCCGGTCCGCTTGACCGTGTCGCCTTCCTTGATGTCGCGGTCATTACCGAAAATAACGATACCGACATTGTCGGTTTCCAGGTTCAGCGCCATGCCGCGAATTCCACCCGGGAACTCGACCATTTCACCGGCCTGAACATTGTCGAGACCATAGACACGGGCGATACCATCACCGACGGAGAGAACCTGTCCGACTTCGGAGACCTCAGCCTCCTTGCCGAAATTCTTGATCTGATCTTTCAGGATTGCGGAAATTTCCGCGGCGCGGATATCCATCAGCCGACCTCTTTCAGTGCAAGCTTGAGCGAATTGAGTTTGGTTTTGAGTGACGTGTCAATCTGGCGCGAACCCATTTTGACGATCATGCCACCGAGAAGCGAAGGCTCGACGGTCACACTGATTGCCACGTCTTTGCCGGCAACGCCTTTCAACGCCGCGGCGAGTTCTTTTTGTTGTGCAGCTGTGAGCGCATGCGCGGAGGTGACCTCCGCCGCCATTTCACCGCGCGCCTGCGCAGCAATCTGACGAAACGCCTTGATCATACCGGGTACAGCGAACAGCCGGCGGTTTCGGGCCACAACACGCAGGAAATTACCGGTCAAACCGGTAATTTTTGCTTTGTCGGCAATCGCAGACACGGCCCGCAGCTGATCATCAGCGGAGAATACCGGGCTGGTGATCAGCCGCTTCATGTCCGCGCTGCCTTCAATCAGCTTTTCGAATTGGTCGAGTTCTTTTTCGACTTTCGATACCGATTTTGCCTGTTCGGCCAACTCGAAAAGCGAGCCCGCATAGCGCTGTGCAACACCGGAAATTAGCGAGGTTGACTGAGCCACGTATGGTCTTTTCTTTGCTAGCAGGCCTTGAGATTCATCGCCGGAAATCAACAGTCCAGCTAAATCATTGACCTTGTTGACATTTTTTAACCGGCAAACGGGCCTGGCCGCATCCCCCGGTCGGAAGCCGACTGCCCTCTAGCACAGGCCTTTCGGACTCGCAACCGCCTGCCACGAGCGGTTTTTGGCCCTATTGTCGCATGCCGCGAAAAGCTACTAGGCGGGATTGGCAACTTTAGGAAAAATAGTTTGCAACCATAACCAGCGGCAGTGCCGCAAGTAGCGCTTCGACCGCCAGCGAAATCCAGTTGAACAATGTATTGCCACGATCGGACATCATGGAGACAGCTCTGCCAAACGCTGTAAATCCCCACGAAACACCCAGCGCCAGATAAAGTAACGGCTGATCCAGCAATATGCAGCATAATCCGACACCCAGATAAAATCCTGCCATCGTTGCTCTGCTTTCAGACAAGGCTTCGGGATGTTCGGGTGTTGTCTGCAGCCGCATGAGCCGAAAGGACAACCGCGGTGCAAACAGCAAAATCAATCCAAAAATAACAGTGATCGTGGCGGACCAAAATGCCATCCAGCCATAGGTGTCGACCGGCCACGGAAATGTAAACTCCACCGGATCCTCCTCGTACTATTTCAGCTTCTCGGGCTCCACGCCGCAACTGCCGGTGAACGGAACCAGCCGCCGCGAGTGGCCGATGGAAACGCTCACCATACCGGTGTACTCAAAGAAAACGGTCTGGCCAAGCTTGCTCTTCCTGCTTTCGCCGGCACGCATATCGACTTCGACGTCCGTAGGTGGTTGACCAAGCGTTTTGTACAGCCTTACTTCGCCGCTACCGGTTTCGCGCCTGCCAAGGAATACCAGTTCGCGCAACAGACCGCCCAGCCGCATATAACCCCGCTCAACAGACGAAATATCGTCCGATACCAGCTCTGTAACGAAGATATAGCGCCAACTATCCGGCTTTTCCGGCTTTGGTTCGGCCGCTCCACCACGAACAAAACGGCAGTGCGTTTCGTCCGGATGCCAGAACACGGCACCCACATCATTTGATACCGGTTCGACCGCAGCGGCCACAGAAGCTGCGAATACCGCCGACGCGGCATTAAAAACCAAACTGGACAGCATTTGATGGAAAGACGGTACGAACATGCCGCCACTATGACGCCATCTCAGGTGGTCGTGTAAAGGCCTCGAACCAGTTTAGGGTCGGGGCCGTCACCGTCCAATCTTGGACAGCTCAGGCCGATTTCAGCGAAAGCGACTGCCGGCTTTCCTGTCGCTGCCGCGTGGCGTTGGACTTACGCCGGACCTTCTGATCGGCAAATTTGCCCTTCCAGACGCTTTCCGCATATTCGATCGCGTCAAGCATATGCTGGTTTAACACGCCCTCTCCATGGGCGATCTGCATCATCTCCAGATATGGCCCGTAATTGGATTCAACAATGACCGGTCCGTTATCGGTAATCGCGATGTCGTAACCGATTATGATGGCTTCCTTCAGGATTTTGCTGGTTGTGACCGCCAGTTCAACGGTTTCCGACCAATAGGGAATCGCGGCGCCTTCGATTGGTTTGCCGGTATCGGGATGATGTGTGACCAATTCGGATTCGATCGTCACTCCGGTATGCGCACGGCCCATTTCACCGGTTTCCATGTTGATCGGCGCCAGCAGATTGCCGGTGCGCCAGAAATTGTCCGCCGCATTTCCACCACCGGTAATCTTGATCGCCGCCATGAAGGGCTCGGGCCCTTTGCCCCGGTCAAGGGTGATCAAACGGATTGTCGGAACGCCACCATTGGTCAGTGCAGCCATTTCAGGATGCTGAACGATGCAGGTCTGGAACAGATAGCCGTCGGAAAATTTGCCGAAGATCTCGCTCCACAGGTCGGCCACCTTGATTCGCCGTCCGTCAAACAATTCCACTTCATCGGCGGAGCCATCAAAGCGGGCGATCTTTGTCGAGCCCAGGCTGCGGTCCGAATTCACCGGCTTGCCAAAGATCGGATAGGGTGTGTCCGCCAAAAAAATCCTCAGTGTCTCTTCGCCATCGATCGAGGTCGGTTTGGGGGTGGACAGATTTGAACAAGCCACCGCCAGTGTTTCGGTCGTCGGCAGACCCAATCCGCGCATCACCTGTTCAAAAATCAGCTTGTCGTCGATCATCCCGAGCCATGGGTTGAAGCGGTTGAGTGTATTGGTCACTTTCTGCGATTTGGTGTTTCCGACGAATTTGAGCTTGTCCGCTTTTGTCAGGCGGTCATCCTCATACATCCGCATCATGTAGTACTCGTCGGCCGTGATCTTGTTTCCCGACAGGCTGAGGCGGGCGATGTCTCTCAACTGGCTGCCCAGCGATTTGCCGGTTTTCTCGGCGACCTTCGGCATGATTTCGGCAAATGCCGGGATCTCGCGCTTGGTACTGGTATCCAGGATGTTCTGTTTGGTATCGGACATTCGCCTCGCGCCTTTCAATGCCGGAGAAAACTGCTGGGGCGATGCTATGGCGCTATGCTTTCCGTTCCCTTAACACAAATGACGGAATTGAACTTGGAGCTAAAGGAAACTCTGTGGATCGATATCCACCTGCACCCGCACGCTGCCTCGTGGCCGAGGCGCCTTTTCCAACACGGCGCGTAAATAGGCCTGAATATCTGACTGCCGGGCGCCATGCACCAAAAGCCGGAACCGGTGACGCCCACGCACCAGGGCCATTGGCGCTTCAGCCGGTCCGAGAATTGTGATGTCCCGGGTTGCAGGCGCGGCAGCTCTCAATGATCTGGCATGGGCTTCGGCTTCTCCGCGGCTTGCAGCGCTGATAATGACGCCGGCCAGCCTGCCGAACGGCGGCAACTTCGCTCTCTGCCTTTCCGATATTTCGCGTCGGTAGAATTCCTCATGATCCGCTGAGACGATCGCCTTGATCACCGGGTGCTCCGGCTGGAAAGTCTGCAGATAGCCGCGGCTGGTCTTTCCAGAGCGGCCTGCCCTGCCCGTCACCTGTGACAGCAACTGAAAGGTTCGCTCCGCAGCGCGTGGATCACCGGAGGATAGGCCGATATCGGCATCCAGAACACCGACCAGCGTCAACAGCGGAAAATTGTGCCCTTTGGCCACCAACTGCGTTCCGACGATGATGTCGGCGTCTCCATTTGCAATCGCTTCAAGCTCGAGCCGCAGGCGTTTCACGCCGCCCATGATGTCAGAGGACAAAACGATGGTTCGCGCCTCGGGAAATAGCTCCAGCACTTCCTCTGCGATACGCTCAACTCCCGGTCCGCAGGCCACGAGATGATCGAGTGTGCCGCACTCGGGACAGGCCTCGGGTCTTCGTTCGTGATACCCGCAATGATGGCACATTATCTGTCCGCGAAAACGGTGTTCTACCAGCCAGCTTGAGCAATTGGGACACTCAAAACGATGACCGCAGACCCTGCAAAGTGTCAGCGGTGCGTAGCCTCGGCGGTTGAGAAACAGTAACGCTTGTTCCTGCCGCTCCAGCGTGTCGCGGATCTGACCGAGAAGTGCCGGTGAAATGAACCGCCCGCGGTCCGGCGGATGCCGCCGTAAATCTATTGCGGCGATCGAGGGCATGGCCGCGTCGGCAAAACGCACAGGCAACGCAAGCCTCTCATATCTGCCCTGATCTGCATTGACCCGGCTTTCCACAGACGGTGTTGCCGATGCCAGGATGACCGGAAAATCGCCCAAATGTGCCCGCACGACAGCCATGTCGCGGGCATTGTAGAAAACGCGGTCTTCCTGTTTGTAAGCGGAATCGTGCTCTTCATCGACCACAATCAGCCCGAGCTCACAAAATGGCAGCATCAGCGATGACCGGGCACCGGCAACGACGCGAATTTTGCCCTCGGCAACCTGGCGCCAGACCTTTTCGCGTGTTCGCGGCGCCAGATCGGAATGCCATTGCGCCGGTCTGGCGCCGAACCTTTGTTCGAACCGGTCGAGAAATGCTTGCGTCAACGCGATTTCGGGCAGGAGAATTAGCGCTTGACGCCCATTTTCGAACGTTTTTGCCAGGGCTTCAAAATAGACCTCGGTCTTTCCCGAACCGGTCACGCCGTCAAGCAATGTCACCGAGTAACGGCTTGCAGCAACCTTGTTGACAAGCGCTTCAGCCGCCGATTTTTGCTCGGGCGACAATTCAATACTGATTGCCGAAATGTCTGGCGGCGGCACGACCGGCCGGGGTGGTATCGTGCGGGTCTCTAGCACACCCAGCCCGCGAAGTCCGTCCACAACGCCGATAGAGACGCCGGCTGCATGAGCCAATCCGCTTCGCGACCAGGCAAGGCCGTCTGATGCGATCTCGATCACTCTTCGCCGCGCATCCGTCATCCTCTCGGGACGAAGTCCGGAAAGCGCCACACCTTCCATATGGGCTTCCGGTTCAAATGCCGCCGGCACGCGCAACACCATCCGCGCCACCATGCCCGGAGGTGAAATTGTGTAGGAGGAAATCCATTCAATGAATCGCAGCATGTCCGCACGAAGTGGCGGACAGTCAAAGACACATTCGATTGGGCGCAGTTTTGCGGGGTCGACATCGCTTTCACCACCTTCGCAGACCACACCCGCCACCAATCTTGGGCCGAGCGGCACCTGAACGATGGAGCCCAGCTGAACGCTCATGTCAGTGGGAACCGTATAACTGTACGGCACGGGTGAAGGGGTCGGCACCCAGACTGGCACCGTCTTCAGGGAAATTTGTTTTTCGGGCGAATCTGCACTCATTGGGCGTGACCTTGCCCCGATCTTGATTTAAGTGAAAGCCAATCCCTGTCTCAATCCCACCCTCCGAGGAATAACTATGAAGTTTTTCATCGATACAGCCGATGTTGATGCAATCCGTGAACTTAATGAAACCGGTTTAGTCGATGGCGTTACGACAAACCCATCTTTGATCATGAAATCCGGCCGGGACATAATGGAAGTGACCAAGGAAATCTGTTCGATTGTTACCGGCCCGGTATCGGCGGAGGTCACCGCAACCGAATTTGCCGGCATGATCAGCGAAGCCGAAGTGTTGAGCAAAATCGCGGACAACATCTGCATCAAGCTTCCCCTGACGATGGATGGGCTGAAAGCGTGCAAAGCTCTGACCTCACAGGGCCACAAGACCAATGTCACGCTATGCTTTTCTGCCAATCAGGCGCTGCTTGCAGCCAAAGCCGGCGCCACATTCATCTCGCCTTTCATCGGCCGGCTCGACGACACTGGCCTGAATGGCATGGATCTGATCGGAGAAATCCGCACGATCTACGACAATTACAACTTTGGCACCGAAATTCTTGCTGCTTCCATTCGCTCCGTCAATCATGTCAAAGAAGCGGCAATGATCGGCGCTGACGTGGCAACAATTCCACCGGGCACCCTGAATGCGCTGTCCAAACACCCGCTGACTGATAAGGGTTTGGATGCGTTTTTGGCTGATTGGGCCAAAACCGGGCAGAAAATCGTCTGATTTCGCAATATTTTGCTCTGGACGAACCGGCCGCGCAGTAAATGTGACGACGCGTTAAACGGGCATTAACGCCAATCCTGCAATTTTGTACAACTGCTAACAGCATGCGGGACGGGCTAATGTCGCTCGAAATTTCGCGCGGTTATCTTCGCGTCAGGCTGATTGTTGTTTTGTTCGCCTTCGTCGCTGCACTGACGGCGGGCTCCGCATTCATGCTCTATATGCTTGAGCAGGAGAAAACCAAGGTCAAATTCGGAGCAGCACTCGGCACTATGGCTGATCTGACCTCCGACCTGATTTACAGCTCGACGGAACTCGAGCACTCTGCACATCTGTTCTCGATGTCGATGAATAGCGGCGGCCATGGGGAAAATGCCGAAAAGGCGGCCATGAAGCGGCTTGGTGATATGCAGGCCGCAAAGAAGAATTTTGGCGTAAAGCTTGACCGGCTGAGGCATCTGTTCCACGCCCTGGAATGGTCAGCAGACGGCGACATTACCGTCAGCGAAAGCCAGCGCCTTACAGCTGAGGAAACCGGCGAGGCGTTGTTCAAACCCGACCCCGAACTTTCTTCGGTCGTTGATCATATCCAGGGTCACAAGATGCCCGACGCCATAAAACCGATGTGGTCGGGCGGTTCAGAAACCAATCTACGTGGCGATATGGCCGAACTGATATCGGTCAGCAATCGGTTGGATCTCTATCAGGACCTCACGGGTTCGACAGCAAACCGGACGTTTAAACAGCTGGACTTGCATGTCGAAACTCGGGTCAAACCGGGTATAACCCAAACGCTGGACCGATTGCATGCCGACATGATTGGAAGTTACTTCGACCTGCAGAAGGTCACGGTGATCGCCAGTCTTTCAATGGTGGTGTTTTCGCTTGTCATCGCCTTGAGCATCTTGTTCCCAATGGCGCGGCGCATTGCCGAAGCCCACCAAAAGCTCAGTGAAACAAATGAGAAGTTCGAGACAGCGCGTGACCGAGCAGAATCCTCTGACAAGGCGAAATCGGAATTTCTCGCCAATATGAGCCATGAAATCAGAACACCCATGAACGGCGTTCTCGGTATGGCGGAATTGCTCGCCAAGACCGACCTCGACACACGTCAACAAACATTCACCGATGTCATCGTCAAATCCGGCAACGCGCTGCTGACAATCATCAACGACATTCTTGATTTCTCCAAGATCGATGCTGGCCAGTTGGAGCTCGACCCCGCACCCTTCAAACTATCGGAAGCCGTTGAGGATGTGTCTGCGTTGATGTCGACACGGATCGCCGAAAAGGACCTGGAATTGGTGGTCCGCATCGATCCTTCACTGCCCGCCAATGTCGTTGGCGATGTCGGCCGGGTTCGTCAGGTATTGACGAACCTGCTGGGCAACGCAGTCAAATTTACCGAAGTCGGTCATATATTGATCGACATTTCGGCGGGCATATCCGGTCGAAACGATAACGATGAGGAATTTACTGAGCTCACGTTCAGCGTAGAGGACACTGGTGTCGGCATTCCTCAAGAGAAACTGGACGCAGTATTTCAGAAGTTTGCGCAGGTGGACTCCTCGTCGACGCGTCGCCATGAAGGTACTGGTCTCGGATTGGCAATCGCCGCACGACTGGTCGATTTGATGGGGGGTGAAATTCAGGTCGAGAGCAATGTCGGCAAGGGAACACGTTTCTGGTTTACAGTTGTGATGCCGGTTCACCATCAGTCGACGCCCGCCAAAATACCGCCAGTGGAGGTCACGGACGCCAGGATCGTGATCATCGACGACAATTCGGTCAATCGAGATATCCTGATGGAGCAGCTATCCAGCTGGAAATTCGATGGACTACCTGCCGCCGACGGAACGGAAGGCCTCGAAATCCTTGTGCGCGAACAAAGTGCGGGCCGCAATGTCGACTGCATCATTCTCGATTTTCAGATGCCGGAGATGAACGGCGAGGCGGTAGCCAAGGCCATCCGCATAAATCCGGCCATCAGCAACATCCCGATCATACTGTTGACCTCTGTGGATCAGGCTGATTTCAACCGGCTGGTCGCTGAATACGGGATTGCTGCCTGCCTTACGAAACCGGCGCGCGGATCCGATCTCTTCGACGCTTTGATAGAGGCTCTCCAACACAGCAGGCGCACAAGCTCATCTCCGGCTCAGACCGGTGAGAAACCACCAGATGAGCACGTTGCAGAAGAGAATCCGGAGATATCGACAGTTTCAGATGCCACAACAGAACCGGAAGCCGTGCCGGAGGCCGCGGCACCGGCTGAACAGCTCAATCCGGGCCAACCTCCGGTTAATTCCGCTCGCGGGTCTACATCATCGACAGCAAATGTCGAAGAGAAACGGACAGGCATCGACCCGGATGCAGAAGAGGAAGCCGGCTCGGGCACCAGCCGGCTAGCAGCCATGGCAGCCCGCATGCGGGAGGAGCGTGAGACCACCAAGAAAGCAGCTGGCGACGCCGACGAGCAAATGAAGAAGAAGGTCAAGCCGCCACTTGATGAGCACCTGGATATCCTTGTTGCCGAGGACAATAAGGTCAATCAGATGGTTTTCTCACAGATCCTTGACCAGACCGAACTGAACTATCTCATTGTTGGCAATGGCAAGCGCGCCGTCGAAACCCACGCAAAGCGAAATCCGCGAATGATACTGATGGACGTATCCATGCCCGAGATGAACGGTCTGGAAGCGACCCGGAAAATTCGGGAAATAGAGAGCGCCACACCCGACAGGCATACCCCGATCGTCGGCGTTACGGCCCATGCGCTCAAAGGCGATCGCGAACGGTGCATCAATGCCGGAATGGATGACTATGTCTCAAAGCCGGTTTCGTCGGAAAAACTTTCAGGGGTCATTGAACGCTGGCTGACGAAAAACCGTTCAGCAGTAGCTTCTTAGAAGCCGGAAAGAAGTATTTTTGAAAGCAAGCCGCAGGCTTGAGCTCGCGGGACGTCAGAGGCGTCCTTCTCTTTCCAGGTCTTGAGCCACTGCTAGCCTCAACAGCTCGGCCAACTCACGCGCCGCACGGTTTTCGGCATCCCGTTCCGCTCGCATGGTAGCGAACTCCTGCCGCAAACGGTCAAACGACGATGAAATTGCCCTTTCACCGGTCGAGATCACTTCTCCCGTCGCCACATCAGACAATCTGTACTCTGCCGTCATTGTGACAATGCCTGCAGATGGTTCATTGTCCGTGGCGATTTGAACCGTTGCAGCACTTGCCGTTTTGCTTGTCACATCAAGGTCAAGCAGCATTGAGGCGCTGGCGGCCCGTCCGCCGCCGCCAGTTAGCAGGAAGATCAGGTGATTGCGCACTTCCAGCGCCTGCCGGGTGTTTACCGGATTGACTTCAATGGACGCCAAAGTTGCTGCAGTTCCTTGTCCCGAAGCCACACCGGCATCTCCGTAGAGCGGCCGCACTGTGCAAGCGCTTGTGAACGCCAACGCGAGCGATACCACGGTCACACCTGCAATCCGGGTCCATATCGGGCTTCTTTCAGACGACGACATTGACGATCCTCTGCGGTACCACAATTAATTTTCGTGGCGATTTGCCGGCCAAAGCAGTGCGCACAAACTCCAGATCCAACACCGCACTCTCCACGGCACCTTGGTCTGCGTCACGCGCAATTGTCAATTCACCCCGCCTTTTGCCATTGATCTGAACCGGATAAACAATCTCGTCATCCGTGACCAGAGCGGGATCATATTCGGGCCACGTGGCTTCAGCCACCATGCCTGGATTTCCCAGAGCCGTCCAACATTCCTCGGCCAAATGCGGCATCATGGGTGCAAACATTGTCACCAAATAGTCGGTGGCTTGCCGGCAGGCCTTGCATGTAGCGTCATCCGCCGCCCCTGACGCCACCAAAGCCAATGGTTTCGCCAATGTGTTGACCAGCTCATACATCCGGGCAACTGCCTTGTTAAAGGCCAGTTTCTCGATGTCTTCGCCAACCGCCATCAGTGTTTTGTGGGCAGCACGCGAGATCTCGAGCGCTTTGCCGCTGGACGCTGCTTCCGCCTGGCAAGTCTTCAAAGCAGGGCCGGACTCCGAGACAAGCCGCCAGACACGTTGAACAAACCGGTGCGCGCCTTCCACTCCTGCCTCTGACCAAATAACATCGCGGTCGGGCGGCGAATCCGACAGCATGAACCAGCGCGCCGTATCCGCTCCGTAAGAAGCAATGATGTCGTCGGGATCGACAACGTTCTTTTTCGATTTCGACATCTTTTCGATCGAACCGATTGACAACTCGCTGCCATCGGCGATCAGAAATGCTTTTCGGGAACCGTCTTTTTCGTCAACTCTCACTTCAGCTGGAGTGACGAATCCGTCTCCGCCTTTATAAGTTTCATGCACCACCATGCCCTGGGTGAACAGTCCCTCAAACGGCTCTTCAACCTCATTCAGGTGACCTGTGATCTTCATCGCCCGGGCAAAGAAACGCGAATAGAGCAGGTGCAGGATCGCATGTTCGATGCCGCCTATGTATTGGTTGACCGGCAGCCAGCCCTTTGGCCCGTCGACATGCTCGAGCGCTGTCGGCGCTTCCCGGTTCTGCGGGTCGGTAAAGCGGGCGAAATACCATGACGAATCAACGAATGTGTCCATCGTGTCGGTGTCACGGATCGCGTCACCGCCACATTCGGGACAGTTCGTTTGCTTCCATGTCGGATGGTGGTCGAGCGGATTTCCCGGCTTGTCGAAGCTGACATCTGAAGGCAGTTCAATTGGCAGGTCGGATTCCTGTGCCGGGCTGGTGCCGCATTTGTCGCAGTGGATCGCGGGAATCGGGCATCCCCAAAATCGCTGCCTGGAAATCAGCCAGTCGCGCAGACGGAATTGTTCCCTCCGCTCCGCCATTGCATCGCCATTCCCGGTCTTGACCTGCTCCAGGCGGTTAGCGATTTCCTCAAATGCCTGTTTTGGCGTCATGCCGTCCAAAAAGCGCGAATTGATCATCACGCCATCGTCGGTATAGGCCTCTTCGATGATCTGGAATGTCGCTACGTCGTCGTCCTTGGGCATGACGACCGGGATAACCGGCAACCCGTATTTGTTGGCGAAATCCAGATCGCGCTGATCACCTGAAGGACAGCCGAATATCGCTCCGGTGCCGTAGTCCATCAGCACGAAATTCGCTACATAGACGGGAAGGGTCCATTCAGGATCCAATGGGTGGATAGCACGAATACCGGTGTCAAAGCCTTTCTTCTCAGCTGTCTCCAGCGCTGCGGCGGATGTTCCGGCACGGCGGCACTCCTCGCAAAATTCCGCAAGTTTCGGGTTTTCTACCGCCGCTTTCCTGGCCAGCGGATGATCGGCGGCAATCGCCATGAAGGAGGCGCCGAAAATCGTATCCGGCCGTGTCGTGTAGATCTCCAGTTCGCTCTCACCGCCTGGCGCAGTGGCTGCATCAAGCGGCCAGCGGATCTGCAGACCCTCGGACCGTCCGATCCAATTGTGCTGCATCAGTCGAACTTTTTCCGGCCAGCGGTCGAGCGTTTCCAGCGAATCCAGCAGTTCCCTGTTCATCGAGGTAATCTTGAAAAACCACTGTGTCAGGTCACGCTGCTCAACTTCGGCGCCGGAGCGCCAGCCCTTGCCGTCGATTACCTGTTCATTGGCCAGCACGGTCATGTCGACGGGATCCCAATTGACCTTGGCGTTACGCCGCTCCACCAGCCCCGCCTTCCAGAAATCCAGAAACAGCTTCTGTTGGTGTTGGTAGTAAGAGGGATCACAGGTGGCCAATTCACGTGACCAGTCCAGCGACAAACCCATGGTCTTCAATTGGCCCTTCATCGTGTCGATATTGGCGTAGGTCCAATCACGCGGATTGACCTTGTTGTCCCGTGCTGCATTCTCTGCCGGCAGGCCGAAAGCGTCCCAACCCATTGGGTGCAGAACATTGAACCCTTTTGCTCGCTTGTAGCGGGCGACCACATCGCCCATGGCATAATTGCGGACATGTCCCATATGGATGCGGCCCGACGGGTACGGAAACATCTCGAGCACGTAGTATTTCGGCCGCGGATCGGTGTTGATAGTCTCGAACAGCTTCGCTTCGTCCCACGCTTTTTGCCAGCGCGGTTCGGCAGTTCGCGGATTATATCGTTCAGTTGCCATTGGCAGAATTTCGCCTGATATAGAACAATCGGATTGCGGCGGACCTTCAACATGGTTTTCCGCAAGCGTCAACCACATCAGCCGCCATTGTGGCGCTAACAGGAAAACGATTGGTAACCATGACCGACAGTACTGCGCGTTTGGCGGAGGTTTATGCAAAAATTGCCGCTGCAGAAAAGGCCTCAGAACGCACCTCGGGCAGCGTTGCGCTGGTTGCGGTGTCAAAAACATTTGCCGCTGATCACATCCGCCGGATTTTGGATACCGGTCACAGGGTATTTGGCGAGAACCGAGTGCAGGAAGCGCAAGGCAAATGGCCGCAACTGAAACAGGACTACGACGGAATTGAATTGCACCTGATCGGCCCGCTGCAGTCAAACAAAACCAAGGACGCTGTTGCGCTGTTCGACGTCATTGAGACGGTCGACAGAGACAAGATTGCCAAGGCAATTGCAGCCGAAATCAGGGCGCAGGGCCGCAAGCCGCGGCTTTACGTTCAGGTCAACACCGGTTCGGAACCGCAAAAAGCCGGTATCGACCCGCGCGAAACCGTCGATTTCGTCGAGCGCTGCCGCTCGGTTCATGGTCTCGATATCGAGGGACTGATGTGTATTCCCCCCTTTGACGAAAATCCCGGTCCCCATTTTGCCCTGCTTGAAAAGCTGGCTCAGGCCGCAGGCGTTGAAAAGCTGTCCATGGGCATGTCAGGCGATTTTGAGACAGCTATCGCCTTTGGCGCGACAAGCGTTCGCGTGGGAAGCGCAATATTTGGCGCACGGGGGTAAGACCGCCGCTCCGGGCCATTCAAATTGCTGGACCAGCTTCCAAATTATTTGCGCAGAAACTGCCGAAAAGCCGTGCGCAGCTCATCGCTTTGCCGCTGACCCCTAAGGGTTGTCCTAAGCTGGCCATTTTTGTCAAACAGCAGAAGCGTCACATGGGGCACCGAGTATTTCATCGCGAACCGGCTCCCTTCGTTGGTCCTGATGTTCGCCACGACATAATCAACGTCGTTGTCGTTAAACCCGCTCAGCGCATCGCGGGTTTCGCGCTGCAACGACCGGCATTGCGAACATTGCGGATCATGAATTTGAACGATTGTCGGCGTGCCGTTTCCAATGCGCGATAGATCGTGCTCGTTGATGGAGCTGCGGACATTTTGAACGAACAGGAATCCTAAGCCGCCCACTACCGCCAGTGCGATCGCTCCATTTCTGGCCAGACGCAGAAAATTGCGGCGCCCTTCCGCGGCTGGCTGTTTCTTTTCGGCCGTCTGCCTTCTTTTCTTCTTGAAGTGCCGGTTCGAGTTTCTATGTTTTTTCATCCTGAGCTACCACCTCGACGCAGACAAGTTGCAATTCGCGTCATTTGCGCCGCGTTTTGAGGTTCGTTTGATAGACGCGCTTGATCTCGAGAAGTTCCTTCCGCGAAAACCCAAGTGAGCGGGCGGCCTCGACAATGTCGCGGCATGGCTCTTTTATCTCAATGACGGATTTTTCTCCGGACATGCTGGGTGGCTCAGCCGCTCCTTCGGGCCAAACTTGTTTGGTCGAACCGATTTGAGACTTCATGTTGCAATCCTTTCTTCGGTCGATCTCATATGACGACGATGGCCGAGCCTGACCGGACCCGGTCATAGAGATGAATGACATCGTGGTTTACGAGGCGCACGCACCCGCTTGAGACCGCCTTGCCGATTGTTGAAATCTCCGGCGTTCCGTGCAGCCGGTAGAGCGTGTCGTTCTTGCCTTGAAAAATGTAGAGCGCCCGCGAACCAAGCGGATTGAGAAGTCCCGGCGGCATGCCCCCGTTTTCGGCGCTCCATTGTGCCAGTTCAGGCTGTCGCTCGATCATCTCGTCCGGCGGTGTCCAAGTCGGCCACTTTCGCTTCCAAGCGATGCGTGCTCGGCCCGACCACTCAAATCCGGCGCGGCCCAGGCCAACGCCATAGCGCATGGCCCTTCCCCCCGCCTCGACATGGTAGAGGTAGAATCTGCCGGTATCGACCACGACGGTGCCGGGTTTCTCGGGCGTGGGGTAGGCAACCAGTCGGCGTTGGAATTTGCGCTTTAGTTGCCCCGTCTTGATCGCCGGAATGGGAAACTTTTCATCGGGCAGAGCAGAATAGAGCGGGTTGCCTGGCGCAGGGGCGGGCCGCGGCTCCGGGCTTGGTTCCACAGGCGTGGTGTTGCAACCGGCGACGGTCATCAGGCCGAAGCTTCCGGCCGCACCCAGGAACACCCTGCGGGCAGGGTTCGCTGGTCCGCAACTCATATCTTAAATTCCTGGTGATGTTGGTTGCGACCAGGTGCAACGTCAAAATCCATTAGCGGGATTTTGGAAACGGGTTGGCGCGGTATGCGCTTCTCTTCAGATGCAGCGGGTGCTGCACAGTTTGAACGGACGGAAGCGATTGCTTCCGCCATAAACAGACGTCTTTCCAGCATGAAACCGGTCCTTTAAAGCAGTTGACGCACGCGGTGCGTGCAAAAAAATTCAGCTTGAAAGGATGGTTCGAGGAGGCCTTTTCAGGAGGTACATCATCCGCGCGTTGCGGTCGGTCTGCGTAAACGCAAACCACGCTTGCCGGGCGCCGGCAACCTGGCCGCACAGATCCTGATTAATCAGCGCTATAGTGACCCCGCATGACAGGGTCAGCGAGCCCGACATCTTTTTGCACGCGCACTCGCCATCACCCGATTCGGCCATGTCATCAGATACCGGATCGACGGTCGACCCCGGCAATTCACTTGCGGAAACTTCAATTGAAGAGACCGCAGCCGCATTTGCATTGACGTAACTTGCAGCACTCGCCCGCTCATAACCGCTAAGTGCCGAGACCGACACGAAACAGATCGCCAACAGAAACAGAACCACGATGCGCATGACTGCACATTACAATGGCAGGTTATCTCGAAGAAGTTATCGCCTGAACACGCTTTCGTGAACGTTGGGACAATGTGCAGGCTTCACCCATACCGCGTTCGGCGAAACCAGAACCAACCCATCCACAAAACGCCGTAGAGCAGGATCGCGGCAAATATTGCAGGCTGGGGACTGTCGACCGAGCTGACCGAACCCGCATAGGCCGCGATTGCCACGTAAGGAAGCGTGCTTAAACCGAAAAAGAAGGCATAGCGGGAAAACGGCATTTGTGTCGCACCAGCCATACATGCAGTGACTTCCGGCACCATTGGTGCAGCCCGAGACAACAGGATCATCACCGGACCGCTGAGTTGAAACGCTTCTCGCAGCGCCTGCCGCTCGCCGGGTGCCTTCACGAGGCGCCTGAGCACCACTTCGCCCCAACGCCAGCTTATCGCATAGCCGCAAAATGCAGCCAGCGACATACCAGCCAGCCCGGTTGCAAAGCCGCCCGGAAAACCGAGGAAGAACCCGGCCAATATGGTGACCGTCAGGGTCGGCACTGCCACGAACAAGTCGGCAAACAGAAGCACGACGACCAGTGCGGCGACCCAGGCAGGATTGGAACTCTGCACTGTCTCCAGCCACATCCGCACATTGTCAACGGTCAGGACACCTAACACTCGGCCGAGAACAAATGTGGTTGCAAACACCGCTCCCAAAATGAGCATCACTTTGATCAATGGCTCCACGGTTTCATCCTCTCCGCATGACTGTTTGTGCCAGGGACGGCGATAGCCGCATTAAAAGCCGCAACAGTTTGACCTTGCCGATATCGATGTTCGGGCTTTTGTTATTCAGGGCTTCGAGGATCTGTCTTGCCGCTTCAGCAGCCGACAGCTCTCCCGATCCCCTGCCTTCTGTCATGCCGGTTTCCACAAGCGGCAGAAACGCCTGCATCACACGGATATTTGCCGCCTCGAGCTGGTGACTCAGCGATTGCGACAGAATGTTCAGCCCCCCTTTTGTGGCACAATAGACCGCTGAGCTTATTTTCGGCGCCAGAGCAAGGCCGGAATTGATATTGAGAATTGTGGCTTTACTGCTCTGCAAAAGCACCGGCAGGGTTAGATAGATAAGGATCGACGGCGCCGTCAGATTGATGGCTATTTCGCGTCGTATGGTTTCGACGCAGAAATCATCGTCGAGAAACTGCGGCGTGTTCTGCACGGCCGCATTGTTGATCAGAACATCAACCGCCTCGCCGCGCTTCACGATTTTGTCGGCTGCAAGCGCGACTTGGTTACAATCGGCCAAATCGGCAGCGTAGATCCGGATACCAGGAAATTCCTTGCTCAACGCATCCAACCTGGACGAGGGCCGGCCTATGACCGAGACCGAATTGCGCTTCCGAAGCTGGCGCACCAGTTCGTATCCAATTCCCGATGTTCCGCCAGTGATCAGGAAATGCGAAGATTGAATTTTATTGCTGCTCATCAAGGCTGACCCTACATTCGATGGCAGGGTGTTAGGCCCGACGACATGATAGCGCATTAACCTGGGTTAAAAACGTGACAATTGATGAGCTTCTGGCTGAGTACGGTCAACCAACGGACCGCCAACGCGGGCAACACCTGTTTCATCAGGGAGACAAAGACAAATCAATTTACCTTGTCAGAAGCGGTCTCTTGAAAGCCTATTACCTTTCTGACGACGGCAAAGAGTTCATCAAATCGTTCCTGCTACCCGGCGACATGATTGGCAGTTTGAAAGGGATAATGGGTCATGGCGGCTGCAGTTTCAGCCTTGTCTGCCTGGAACCCGCCGAATTGACCTGCATTGACTATGATATTCTGTATGCCCACAGCCGCAAAGATCTCAACTTGGCGAACAGTATGGTCGACTTTCTTCTGTCCTTCGCAATGAAAAAGGAAACAAGGGAATTCGAGTTCCTTTGCCTGTCACCGGAAGAGCGATATCAACTTTTGCTCGAAAAAACCCCCGATCTATTTGACCGTGTCACCCAGAACGACATCGCGCGCTATCTCGGCGTCACACCGGTCGGCCTCAGCCGCATCAAGAAGCGGGTGGAGCGGGCAGCTTGACTAGTTCAGTGGATTGAACATTGGGTCCCGCTGTCAACTTGCATCGAAAGTGCCTCCGGTATCGAAGTGCATTTTAACCGGATCGGCGGTACGCCAAATGCCGTCAAGAATTTCCGGTTGGGACAGCGCCAGCGTTCCGCGTCGCCAAAAGCTGAAGCCGATCACCAAACCCCCGCCACCCTGGGATGGCCACTCAGCGCCCTGGGCCGGTATCCGCCGATCGACGTCAACCGGTGTTCAATGTCGTCACAAAGCGGATCGTCATCATTTGAAATCTTGTCGAGAACATCCTCGCGTGTTCCCTTGATCCAGAACTTGCCGAAACCGGTACGTTCATCATGCTGGGTGCCCAGAATTGTTTCCGGTCCCGTGACAATTCCTCCCGAAAGATCAAGGCCGCAGGTTTGCTGCAGCCGCCGCGTCATCCATTCATTCGCGTAGTCAGCGAGCCGCCGGTCATCGGCATAGCCACCGCCGATGTCTGAATGAACGCCAGGAAACCAGACCTGCTCCAGCACGCGGGAACCGTCTTCCCTGTCATCTTTCCATGGTTCCGGCTTGAACACCTTCCGGTTCTCGTCAATCGCGTAGGCCTGTAATCCGACGTTAACGCGCGTGGAAAGATAATTGTCATGAAACGTGTGTTTGAACGGATTGAGCACATCCATAACGCCCGGCAGGCCAAGTGCCCTAACCGTGTCGAAAACGCCTATCGCCTTCGGCATCACATCGGCGCAGGAATATCCGGCGCGGAACTGATCAGCCTTCCCTTTTCGGTCGGAAGGCTTGATCTGGTAAATTTTCACAGCTTCGCGGGCGATGTCGTAACGCTGCCTGGTTGCACTCGCACTATTGCCTTTCGAAAACCCGCTGGTCGGCAAGCCGCAAGCTGACAAAACACCACCGACGCTGCGAACAGTATAAGCCCCGCGGGAAAATCCGAATAGGCCGACCGGCATTCCGTCCGTCCATTTCTGCATGATCGCTGCATAGCATTCGGCAATATTGCGCGAGATGCCAAGCCCGGTGGACTTGGATAGCAGGCGATGGCCCCAACTAGACCAATCCTCTCCGCTGCCGCGCGGCGCGCCAAGGCCGGCATCGTAAAACGTTTCGTGCTCCGCAGCCTCAGCCGCTTCAAGCATCCGGAAAACATTTGAATTTTTGCCGCTGGTATCGTCCCTGACGCCACGCTGCCCGGTTCCGTCGGAGTATATCAAGACCCATCGATCCGCCATGCGAATACTCCCAAGAATTCGATACGTCCCAATTGTTCATTGTAATGGTAATTTAGCTAAAAATAAATGTAGTGAATAACAATCATATTTATCAGTACTACCAAATCATGCTGAAATAACTTGACCATCTCGATTTTGCTGCATGATCAGCGGTCACCATCGACATCGTTCTCGCCACAACGGCGCCGCGCGAGCGAGATTGTCGCAGGTCGCCATTTGTCTAATATTGTTGCAATCGTGAAATTGGTACTAGGGTTGCTTGAGACAGCTGCGGGCCGCACCTTTTGTGCTCGCAATGAAAATTTTCAGGTCCGGAGAGAGAGGCGCGAATGTCCGAAGTCAAGAAACACAAGGTCAAGGCAGCTTGGAAGAAGCAGGGACTGATCGACAATGACACCTATCTGAAGTGGTACAAGCAATCGGTCAGCAATCCGGAGAAATTCTGGGCCAAGCATGGCAAGCGTATTGACTGGTTTAAGCCTTACAAGAAAGTCAAGAACACCTCTTTTGACGGCAAGGTGTCAATCAAATGGTTCGAGGATGGCGTCACCAACATCGCCTATAACTGTATCGACCGTCACCTGAAGAAACGCGGCACCCAAACTGCAATCATCTGGGAAGGTGACAACCCGTACGACGACAAGAAGATCACCTACAATGAGCTTTATGAACAGGTGTGCCGTCTGTCGAATGTGATGAAATCGAATGGCGTCAAGAAGGGCGACCGTGTCACCATCTACATGCCAATGGTTCCCGAGGCCGCATACGCGATGCTTGCCTGCGCCCGCATCGGAGCGGTTCATTCAATTGTCTTTGGCGGCTTTTCTCCCGATGCGCTCGCCGGGCGCATCGAGGATTGCGATTCCTCCTTTGTCATCACCGCCGATGAAGGTGTCCGCGGCGGCCGCCTGATTCCGCTCAAGGCCAACACTGACAAGGCCATCGAAATTGCCGCCAAAGATGGCGCCAAGGTGGACAAGGTTCTGGTCTTGCGGCGAACAGGCGGACAGATCGATTGGACCGAAGGCCGCGACATCTGGTACCACAAGGAAATGGCCACGGCGAAACCGGACTGCAAGCCGGAAAAGATGAAGGCCGAGGACCCACTTTTCATTCTCTATACCTCAGGCTCGACCGGTAAGCCAAAAGGTGTACTGCATACCACTGGTGGCTATCTTGTCTGGGCATCAATGACCCACCAATATGTCTTCGACTACCACGATGGCGATGTCTATTGGTGCACGGCCGATGTCGGCTGGGTCACCGGCCATTCCTATATTGTCTATGGACCGCTCGCCAATGGCGCCATCACGCTAATGTTCGAAGGCGTACCAAACTACCCGACCGCCAGTCGTTTCTGGGATGTGGTCGACAAACACCAGGTCAACATCTTCTACACTGCGCCGACGGCAATTCGCGCGCTCATGGGCGCGGGTGACCAGCACGTAACTTCAACATCGCGCAAGTCGCTACGAGTGTTGGGATCGGTGGGCGAGCCGATCAATCCGGAAGCGTGGGAGTGGTACTACAATGTCGTTGGCGAAAAGAAGTGCCCGATAGTCGATACCTGGTGGCAAACTGAGACAGGCGGCATCATGATCACGCCGCTGCCGGGCGCGACCGACCTGAAGGCGGGCTCCGCCACACGTCCGTTCTTCGGCATCCAGCCGCAGCTTGTCGACAACGACGGCAATGAGCTGGAAGGTGCTAACGACGGCAATCTGTGCATTGTCGATTCCTGGCCGGGCCAGATGCGCACGGTTTATGGCGATCACGAGCGCTTCATTCAAACCTATTTCTCCACCTACAAGGGCAAATACTTCACTGGCGACGGCTGCCGCCGCGACAAGGACGGCTACTACTGGATTACCGGACGGGTGGACGACGTAATCAATGTCTCCGGTCACCGTATGGGCACAGCGGAAGTCGAATCGGCGCTGGTTGCTCACGACAAGGTTTCCGAGTCGGCTGTGGTCGGTTACCCACACGACATCAAGGGACAGGGCATCTACGCCTATGTCACGCTGATGGCCGGAGAAAAAGCTTCAGAAGCACTCAGGAAAGAGCTGGTTACGCATGTTCGCAAGGAGATCGGACCGATCGCCTCACCCGACAAGATCCAGTTCGCTCCGGGGTTGCCCAAGACACGGTCCGGCAAGATCATGCGCCGCATTCTGCGCAAGATCGCCGAGGACGACTTTGGCTCTCTCGGCGATACTTCAACCCTGGCCGAGCCCGCTGTGGTCGACGATCTGATCGATAACCGGCAGAACAAGAAGAGCTGACCCGAAACCGGCAGAACAATGGAGCCCGCTACATTGGCGGGCCTTTTCCCGTCTGACCAGTGGTCTGACGAACAGACCGGCCGGCGCGGGGTGGAATCGACCAGATCGGTCAAAATCAGCAATTTCAGAAAAATAAAAGAATCAAACCATCCGGAGGCCGGCAGCCTCCGGTTCTGCAAACTGTTCGCCGAGCGAGCCGCCTAGTGGGTTGTCGGCTCCTCAAGTCTTACAATTTCGTCCTTGATCGCCAATTTGCGACGCTTCAACTCGGCAATCTCAAGCGTGTCCACGGAAGGATGGGTCATCGCTTCGTCGATCTGCTTTTCAATGTCGCCGTGTTTTTTCTGAAGCTCTGCAATATGGGTCGCAAGAGACATGGGCCATTCTCCCTTTCTGAAAAGGTTCCTCGAACGACCATCGCAAATCCCGCCGCGGGTGATTCGCGACAGTCATATGACAGTGTGCCATCAGATTGGGAACTTGTCGAATATCAATTGGCAGGATTTTCGAAACGTACAATTTGTGGTAAGCAAATTGTTCCAGGATTGGCGAGGGCTGCCAATCGTCCTTAATGATTTGCAAATACTAAAATCGGATCGAGACTGCGTATATGTCGGAACAAGAACAGGCCGAAATCCGCCTTGAGTTTGCCCGTCTCAAACAGGAACATAACGATCTCGATGCGGCTATCGGGGCCATGATCAAAACCGGTTGCGATCCTTTGCAGATCCAAAGACTGAAGAAGAAAAAACTGGCACTGAAAGACAGGTTGCAGGCCGTCGAAGACCGCATTATTCCGGACATTATCGCCTGAAACAACAGATCATCAAATCCGGGGGAATTGGCTGATGGCCGATGTCGCGATCATTATGGGCAGTCAATCGGACTGGCCCAATATGCGCAATGCCGCACAAACACTCGACCAACTGGGCATTTCCCATGAAGCGCGCATAGTTTCCGCCCATCGTACTCCTGAACGGCTGTACGAATTTGCCCGCAACGCCAAACAGGCTGGGTTCAAGGTGATCCTTGCCAGTGCCGGCGGTGCCGCGCATCTGCCGGGCATGACTGCCGCCATGACACCACTTCCGGTTTTTGGCGTTCCGGCCGAAACAAAAGCACTTTCCGGCCAGGATTCGCTTCTGTCCATTGTCCAAATGCCTGCCGGAATACCTGTTGGCACATTAGCCATCGGCAAGGCAGGGGCTGTCAATGCCGCTCTGCTGGCCGCAGCGGTGCTGGCACTTTCTGACGCGAGCGTTGCAGATCGTCTCGACAACTTCCGTGAGACCATGACCGCTTCGGTAGCGGACTTTCCTGTCGACGAAACATGATCCAAGCACTTCCAGCAGGATCGACCATCGGCATCATCGGCGGCGGGCAATTGGGCCGCATGCTGGCAATGGCCGCCGCGCGTTTGTCGTACCGGACAATCATTCTGGAGCCCGGTGTCGATTGCCCTGCCGCCCAGGTGGCGAACAGCCAAATAGTAGCCGCTTATGATGATGCGGAAGCACTTGATGCGCTCACCACCGCCTGCGATGTCGTCACCTACGAGTTTGAAAACGTACCCGTTTCTGCCGCCGAACGACTTGCAGTATCCATTGCGGTCCGTCCGCCCCCCTTGGCATTGGAGGTGGCCCAGGATCGGCTTGTCGAGAAAGAATTCCTGAACAAGGCCGGCCTGAATACCGCGCCTTTCAAGTCAGTTGGCAACGACGCGCAGCTAAGGGACGCACTGGCCGAGTTCGGCGGTAGTGGAGTGCTCAAGACCTGCCGTCTGGGATATGACGGTAAAGGCCAGAAAGTTTTCACAAATGCGGATGCCGAGGCGGCCAACGGTGTGTTTGACGCCATGGGAGGAGTGCCGCTGATTTTGGAAGGATTTATCGTCTTCGAGCGCGAAATATCAGTTATCGCTGCAAGAAACACCGATGGTGAATTCTCGGCCTTTGACCCGGCGGAAAACGTCCACCGGGACGGAATTCTGCATACCTCAACCCTGCCGGCGCAACTTTCTCCAGACATTTCAAACATCGCTCTGGACCAGACAAAGAAGCTTATGGAAGCGCTCGGTTATGTCGGCGTCATCGGGGTGGAGTTTTTTGCGACGCCGGACGACAGGTTGATCGCCAACGAGTTTGCCCCCCGTGTGCACAACTCAGGCCATTGGACAGAGGCGGCATGCGCCGTTTCGCAGTTCGAGCAGCATATCCGAGCTATTGCAGGATTGCCGCTAGGCACGACCGACCGCCACTCGAACTGCGTCATGCAGAATCTCATTGGCGACGAGGCGGAAAGACTCGCAGAACTATCTGCGATGCCTGGTACGGTCGTTCATCTCTACGGCAAGGCGGAGCCGCGGCCCGGCAGGAAAATGGGCCATTTTACAAGGATCTCGCCCAGAGCCGATCGTTAGTGGAACCGTTTGAACGGCTCTACTCGGCGATGATCTTCACTTTGTCGCCTGTCGAAAGGGGTGCACCGACCGGCAGGGCGTTGAGCAATCTGAACAGCGCAAGCTTGCGGTCCGTACCAACCATTCGTCCGGCAATCGCCCCGATTGTCTCACCGCGTTTTACAGTCACGACCCTGACTGACAGAGGCTTCAAATTCTCCTGCTCCAATTCGCCCATCTTGCGGAAGCTGAAGGAAACTTTTCTGGCGACCGCACCAAGCTGCGTGCTTGACAATGGTGCCGCGGTCAGCAAGCGGTAAATCTGGTCGTCAACCCGTATCGCGGTGATATCGAAATTCCAGCCATCCGCCTGCGCCTTGGCGGTGGCAGCATCGAGCCCGTTGATTTTCGTGGGTGTAATACTCGCCTCATCAAGACCGACGACCCATCCGCTTTTAATGTAATCCGCTGTATTGGTGCGCTTTGAAACCGCAACGCCATCAAAACGGACGGCAATATCACCGGGTCCGGCAGCGGTAACAGCCTCTGCAGAATTGTCGATAACAAAACCCGGCGGTACCGTGAACACGACGCCGAGGCCGGGATGCAGAAAGGTTCGCCCACGGACATAACCTTCATCGGGCGAATCGCCGAACAACATTCCGTCTACGCCAGCCAGAAAGGCGTCCCGGTCCCGTCGACCGGTTCCCGGTGGTCCAAATTCCCGTGCGTGCCGGAGTGCCAAATCGATGCGCCGCGGCGCCGAGGGATGGCTGGCCAGAAAATCCAGGCTGGCATCGGTAGCACCGCTTACGGCGCGAAAGTCACTATACGATGCCATTGATTTCAAGAATCGCGGAGCGGCATACGGGTCAAATCCAGCCTTTCCGGTGGCCCTTATTCCAACTATGTCTGCCTCAAGTTCCTGATTTCGGGAAAACTGTGCCAAACGCAATTTGCCCCGTACCAGCGCTGTGCGCGCGGTCCGGTCATTGCTGAGAACGTCAGAAACCACGCGCGTCGCCAACTGCTCTTCGGCTTCCTTGCGCTGCCGCTCAATGCCGTGATTGGCGGTAACGTGGCCCATCTCATGAGATATCACCGCAGCCAGTTCGGCCGAGTCGTTGGCAAGGGCAAGCAATCCGCGGGTGACGTAAAGATAACCGCCCGGCAATGCAAAGGCGTTCACATTTGGCGAATTGAGAATTGTTATGCGGTAGGTCTGGGTCGGATTGGCCGAAACGCTGGTCAATTCTCCGACAATTTTGGCCACCATGCGCTCGAGCTTGGGATTGGAATATTCTCCGCCATAGGTTGCCAGAATGCGGGGATGCTGCGCACGCGCAATCGCCGCCAGACGATCGTTTCTTTCTACAGCTTCGATTGTGACCGGATTTCGCGACGGCTGAAAAGCCTGTTCACTGATCACGCCATTGGTCAATTGGCAGCCGGCAAGCAACAGGGCGGCAAACACCATTGCCGGGCGCGCGCGCAACGCGACCGGTTTGCTTCCGGCCAATAGTGCCGGATTTGCACTCCGAAAAATCCCCATAAGCGTCTTCTTGCCGATTTGGCCGCTCCGAATCGTTTAATACACGGGATTGGCCAATACGAATAGCGTTTGCATTGACAGACAATTGTGTCGGTATCCGGGCATATAGTTTTATTCTGGCGCCTGACTACCGAGATAATTGGCGATTTCCGGCAGTTGCGCACCACCAAGCAAATCGCCGGTAGCGCCATCAGCCAAGATTCGTCCTTCTTCAATGAACAACAATCTTTGTGCGAACGACATTGCATCGCCCGGATGATGACTGGCCATCAGGACCGTCATGCCGCTTGTATCGTGCAACATACGCACCAACTCCAGCATCTCGCGACGAAGCGCGGGACCAAGCGATGCGAAGGGTTCGTCGAGCAGCAGAACCGGCCTGTCACGGACCAGCGCGCGGGCCAAAGCAACCCGTTGCCGCTCACCCCCGGAAAGTTCCGACGGCAGACGATCTTGCTTTCCCGAAAGACCGGTCTTCTCCAGCGCATTTTGGATCTTCTGGCGGTCGTCAGTGTTCAGGTGAAGCGATGGCGAACGGCCCAACCCGATATTGGCAGTCACATCGAGATGAGCAAACAGATTGTTCTCCTGAAATACCATGGTAACCGGGCGCTCTCCGGGTGCATCTGTGGTCATGTCCGTACCGTCAATCAGTATTCGCCCCGACGACGGAACCTCGAAACCTGCTACAAGGTTGAGCAGGGTCGATTTACCCGCTCCGCTCGGGCCCATGATGGCAACGGTCTCTCCCGGCTGCACAGCTACATCGAATGAGAAGCTGCTTTTCGCCACCGAATAGTGAACGTCCATCAAGGTTATGCTTGCGCCACTCATTGCTTGCTCCTGGCCCTTCCAGCCAACAGCATCAGGGCGAAACTCAACGCCGCAAGAATTAGCGCCAATCCGGCTGCATCGGCGGTCCTGTAGCTGCTCATCCGCGATAGCAGCAAATACGGCAATGTCTGAAGCGAATCGCTGCCGAAAAGTGCAATGACCCCCAGATCACCCAGCGACAATGCCATGGCGAACGCGAAACCGGACAACAGCGGAGCTCGCATAGCCGGCCAGTCGACCAGTCGAAACCGGTTCCAGCCGCTTATCCCCAAAGACGCCGCGAGCCGGTCATGCCGTTCTGCCGCGACATCGAAGGATGGCCGAATTGTCCGCACGACAAACGGCATCGCCATTGCCGCATTGACCGTCACGATCATGACTGGTGCTATCGCAAAGACATCGCCGACGTGACGCGCGAGCACAAACCATCCCGCCCCAATAACAATAGGCGGAACCACCAGAATCATCGACGCGCCGCCGTCACACAATCTTTCCGTAAGTGTCGCTGGACCAACATTGCGCCGTAACATTTCAAGCCGCTTGCGCGTAGAGACCAAACCAAACGAAAGTGACACTGCCAGACAGGCCGAAAGGAATGCCAGCACCAGGCTGGTCAGCGTCGCACGTTGCACTGAACTTTCGCCGGCGAGACGCCCGAGCTCGGCCTGCAACCCGGAAATCACAACCGCAACCATGGGCGCCAGAACAAATATCGCCGCCAGAACCACCAACAAAATATTGACAAAAGCTTCGAACGCCTTTGGTTGTACATATCGTCGCGACACGATCGAAAGGCTCGCAAATTCCGCGTATCGTCCGCCCAGCAAGGCCAGCCCGGCAAGGATGGCAAGCGTCAAAGCGAGCTGAAGTGATGTCAGAACAACGGCCGCGAACGGATCAAAATCAAAGCGCAACGCCTGGTAAATGGCGACTTCCAACGTTGTCGCAGCCGGACCTCCTCCCAATGTCAAAACGATGGCAAAGGATGTCACGCACAACATGAACACCAAACCGGCGATGTTTGGAACCGCGCGTTTGAGAACCGGCCATTCGATCAGCCGCCACTGCGCATATCCACCCATCCCGAGTTGCCCGGCAATGCGCCAGTGGTCCTGGGGAATTGTCTGCAGCGCTTCATAAAACAACCGCACCGCCAAAGGCAGATTGAAAAACACATGGGCAACCAGGATTCCTGAAAGCCCGTAAATTCCCGGCCAGCGCCCTTCCACCATTTGGCCAAGTGGCTCCGCCAACAAACCGCTGCGGCCGTAGAGCGCCAAAACACCCAATGCCGCCACGATAGCCGGGAGAGCTTGTGGCACGGCGAATAGGCGAAGGAGCAATTCGCGCCCAAAGAATCGGTCATGCCGCGATAGAGCGCGGGCCACCAGAAGCGCCGGAGCAACTGAAAGTAAAGTGGACAAGATCGCCTGAAACAAGGTGAACCTGACCACGCCGAAGATATGCGAATTCAGTATCGCTGAGCTTCGGGAACTGCCGGTAGCGGCTTCGTAGACCAGCCCGGAAAAGGCGCCGCCGCACAGCAGCGCCAATAAAAGGATTGCCGCCATACCGGCCCAGCGCCCGGAAACCGGACGACCGGCAACACTGTTATGAGTGTCGGTTCTCAGCGGCCCATGACCTCAAGCCACTCCTCAACCCAGTCTTTGCGGTTTCTGGCAACCTCTTCAGGACTGAACAGTAGTGTTTTGGAAGGTTTGACCAGCGTATCAAAAACCGGATTCAGCGGTTCTTCGGTCTTTCCCGCTGGAAACATCCAGTTCGTTTCAGGAATGACGTCCTGAAAACCAGGACCAATCATGAAAGCAAGAAATCTTGCAGAAAGTGGATTTTCCGCACCTTGTGAGGTCACGCCCGCAACCTCGATTTGCATGTAGTGGCCTTCATCAAAAGCTGCTGCCTGATAACGCTCCGAACTTTCTGCAATCATGTGGTAGGCAGGCGATGTCGTGTACGACAAAACCATTTCCACTTCGCCACTGGTAAAAAGGCCGTAGGCTTCCGACCATCCCGGAGTGACGGTGAGTATAGTATCTTTGAGGTCAGCCCATGCGGTGGGTGCATCGTCTCCGAAGACAGAACGCATCCAAAGTACCAGGCCAAGGCCGGGCGTTGAGGTGCGCGGATCCTGTATGGCGATTTTCGCTTCGCCGGATTGTGCGGTCAGTTCTTTCAAGCTCGCAGGCGGCGTCGTGATCTTTTCCGTGTCGTAGATGACCGCAAAATGCCCAAAGTCAAAAGGAACGAATGTATCGTCGCTCCAACCGCCCGGAACTGACACATTGCCGGTATCAATTCCATGCGGCGCGAACAGACCGGACGCCTTTGCCTCTGCGGTCAGGTTTGTGTCGAGACCAAGCACGATGTCAGCCTTGGTTGACCCGCCTTCAATCTTCAACCGGTTCAGCAGGGCAACGCCATCGGCCACCGAAACGAATTCGAGATCACAACCGCATTCCGCCTCAAATGCTTTCTCCACCTGAGGTCCCGGACCCCAATCAGCGGTGAAGCTTTCATAGGTGTAGATCGTGAGCTTCTCGGCAGCCTGAACAGGGATCGCAAACCCGGTCAGCGTGAGAACAGCGGAACAGACAAGTTTTTTTATGCGCATCGGCGCCTCCTTCGTTTCGTGAATGGAAAGATCGAAGCGCCTTTTTCAAGGAAGCATCTAATCCCTCCGCCGGTACAAACCGGATCAGGTTCTGCGGGTTGACCTTGCAAACTGCGCTGGTCTCTCAGCCGGGAGGCGACGCCTCCGGCACCCCGTTAGAGCGAAACGGAACCTAAACCCGTGCTTGCTGACTGGCAAGAGCCATTTGACGCCGGTGAAGCACGTGATAGAGCGGCGGCATGATCCGCTTTGTCATCCTGCTCGATGGCGACATGACGCCAACTACTCGCCTGAAAAGCCAGGTTGAGAGTTGCCGTGTCATTGCTGCGGATGGCGGTATTCGCCATGCCGACCCGCTTTCCCTGCTCCCGGAGGTTTGGCTTGGCGATTTTGATTCCGTACCGGTGGCGGTTCCTGAGCTGTTTACCGGCGTTCCACGCATTCCCTATCCGCAGGACAAGGATGCAACGGACGGTGAGATTGCGGTCAATGAGGCGTTGGAACGGGGCGCAACCGAGTTACTTTTGGTGGGGGCATTTGGCGGCAAGCGTGCTGACCATGCGCTACTGCACAAAACCATGGCGTTCGCGCTTGCGGCAAAAAACGTCAAAGCGACGCTATTCGACGGTGTCCAGGAGGGGTATCCGCTGCTGCCGGGTGATCATCAATTCGAGTTCGAGCCGGACACGCTGTTCAGCCTGATCGGATTTTCCGATCTTGCCGATCTGACGATCACCGGCGTCAAATGGCCGCTGGAGAATGTCGATGTTGCGCTTGGTTCGTCACTGACCCTGTCAAATGAGGTGGTCAGCAAGCTGGAAATCAGTCTTGGAAGTGGCAGTGCGCTGCTTGTTGCCCAGGTCACGGGTTGATGGCGCCACCAATTCTCAATCTCGACGGCATCAAACTGACGTTCGGTGGTCCGGCCCTGCTCGACGGCGCATCGCTGATGGCGTCAGCCGGTGACAGGATCGCGCTCGTCGGCCGCAATGGGTCCGGCAAATCAACGCTGCTCAAAATTGCCGCCGGAATCGCCGAGGCGCAGGAAGGTGCGGTGTTTCGCCAGCCCGGCACAACAATCCGATACCTCGAGCAGCAACCCGACATGTCCGGACATGCGGACGTTCATTCCTACGTCGCTTCCGGGCTTGGCCCCGCCGATGATCCATATCGGGTCGACTACCTGATTGAGCAACTTGATCTCTTGCCCGGGCAGAGTCCGCAGACATTGTCAGGTGGTGAAGCCCGGCGGGCAGCGCTTGCCCATGTACTTGCACCGCAGCCTGACATTTTGCTGCTTGATGAACCGACCAACCATCTCGATCTGACAACAATTGAATGGTTGGAGGGTGAACTGAGCCGGAATTCCGGCGCCATCATTGTCATATCTCACGACCGGCGGTTTCTCGAAAATATCACGCGCACGACAGTTTGGCTTGATCGAGGCCGGACCCGGCAGCTCGACAAGGGGTTTGCTCATTTCGAGGAATGGCGTGACAAACTGCTTGAGGAAGAAGAACGCGACGCCCACAAACTCGGCCGCAAAATCGTGCGCGAAGAGCACTGGCTGCGTTATGGCGTAACCGCCCGGCGCAAGCGCAATATGCGCCGGCTTGGAGAGTTGCAGGCGATGCGTGAAGCCTACCGCAACCGCTCCCGCCCGACCGGCTCAGCAAAACTCGAAGCCAGCCAGGCGCGGGAGGCTGGCAAGCTCGTTATCGAAGCAAATGGTATTTCCAAGGCATTTGATGCCAACCAATTGGTCCGTGATTTCTCCATCCGGATCCAGCGCGGTGACCGCATTGGTCTTGTCGGACCGAACGGCGTCGGCAAGACGACGCTGCTGAACATGCTAATCGGCAAACAGACCCCCGACAATGGCAGTGTCCGCCATGGCGCAAATCTCGAAATCGCAACGCTCGACCAGCGCAGGAACCAACTCGATCCGGACCAATCATTATCCGACGCGCTGACCGGTGGACGCAGCGACCAGGTTGCTGTTGGCGATCAGAAAAAACACGTCATTTCCTATATGAAGGACTTCCTGTTTGGCCCCGAATTGGCAAGTACACCGGTTCGCGAACTGTCGGGCGGCGAGAAAGCCCGCCTGCTGCTCGCGCGCATATTGGCCAAGCCGTCCAATTTGCTCGTCCTCGACGAGCCGACAAACGACCTCGACATGGAAACGCTTGATCTGCTTCAGGAGATGGTCGCAGGCTATGCGGGAACGGTGCTTTTGGTCAGTCACGACCGTGATTTTCTCGACCGGACTGTCACCGCGATCATTGCCCCTGGTGACAATGGAGGGTGGCAGCAATATGCCGGCGGATATAGCGACATGCTGGCGCAGCGTGGCAAGATACCCACCAAGCACGAACCCGTCGATCGAAAAAGACGCGGCGAACCCGGCCTGGTGTCGCCCCGACCGGACAGGCCGGTCTCGAAAAAACTCTCCTACAAGCAGAAATACGCGCTGGAAACATTGCCCGAAAAAATGGAAGCGCTTTCAGCCGAGATTTCAAAATTGGAAGCGAAGCTGGCTGATCCGAATTTGTATGAGACAGATGTGCAGACATTCAACGCCACTGCGGCGGAGCTCGACATCAAACGCAACGAACTGACAGCCGCCGAAGAAGATTGGCTTGAGCTTGAAATGTTACGGGAGGAATTGGCAAGCTCATAGCAAGAGCACATTTTGCCGCCCAAATTGGATGCGAATGCGCTTCGATTGCAAGAGTGAGACCAATCAAATGGACACCGATTCCCACCTGAATGAACCCACTTTCGACCCCGACGCAGCAATCGGCGAATTGGCCGCCGGTGTGCTGACCGGTATGAAACGAGAAGAATTCCAAAACCTTGCACGTGAATTGGCAGCGGGGATCGAGGTGGAAGATCTGGATTATCTGCAAAGCCGCTTTCATTCGCCGCCGCCGGAACCCCCCGAGTACGATCATCGCAAACATGGGCTTGGCGGCTGGTTGTCATCTTGCCAGTTCGCAATTTTTGAACTGATCTATCAGTTGAAGTCAGACGCGATCCCGTTTCTGCGCGGCATTGCCTGGGGACCTTATGACTGGACCCAGGGCAATGCGATCGAATTGTTAATACGGATGGCGGCCGAAGGAATAGAAACAGACGAAATCATCGGTGAAATTTCGGCTAACTACCCGAACATACGCTACGAAGCCCAGCTCTATGCACTGGAACCGTTGATTCCCATGGCGCGCGGAGATCGGGCCTTGAATGCGCTTTTGATCAGGATGCGTGCTGAGATTCCAATGCTGGATCAGATTGCAGGTGAAGTCGAGGCTCGTCTACCAGCAACATGATGATAGGTGCCGGAAGACAGAGTTGACGTTGCAATCCTGATATCGGAAGGTCGCGGACACTCCAATCAGATCCGGAATATCGACTATGTCTGACACCGCGCTCATTGTTATTGACGTCCAGAACGATTTTTGTCCCGGCGGTGCGCTGGCAGTTCCGGGCGGCGATGAGATTGTTCCCGAAATCAACAGTTTGATCGCGCAATTCGAGCATGTTGTGCTGACGCAGGATTGGCATCCGGCCGGCCATTCCAGTTTTGCTTCAAGCCATGATGGCAAGAACCCGTTCGAGACGGTCACCATGCCCTACGGCGAACAGACCTTGTGGCCGGACCACTGTATCCAGGGATCGTCCGGTGCGGAATTTCACTCAGACTTGCAGTGGACCACAGCAGAGCTTGTGATCCGCAAGGGATTTCGCGGACATATCGACAGTTATTCGGCGTTTTTTGAGAATGACCGCTCAACGCCGACGGGGCTCGGTGGTTATCTGGCCGAGCGCGGCATCGGCAAAGTTACCATGGTCGGACTGGCAACCGATTTTTGCGTCGGGTTTTCGGCGCTTGATGCCGCCAAACTGGGTTTGGGAATTGAGGTTCGGCTTTCGGCCTGTCGCGGGATTGATCTTGAAGGGTCGGTCGACAGCATGTGTGCGGCAATGCGCGACGCCGGGGTTAACTTGACCTGACCCGCCGGCTTCGGCCAGACTTGCGTTGATCCAATCGCGGCTGAGACCTGTTCTATGACCAAAACCGACATTGCGCGCCGCGTCTATAATCACGCCTGGAAGCTGGATCCCATCGTCCGCAGCCTGCTGGATACGGATTTCTACAAGCTGTTGATGTTGCAGATGATCTGGAAACTCCACCGCGATGTCGATGCAACGTTCACGCTAATTAATCGCAAGCAATCGGTACGGATTGCCGACGACATCTCGGAGTCGGAATTGCGTGAACAACTCAACCATGCCCGTACTTTGCGGTTCTCCAAGAAGGAAATGATCTGGCTGGCGGGTAATACATTTTATGGTCGCAAGCAGATTTTCTCGCCCGAGTTCCTGGCTTGGCTGGAAGATTTCCGGCTTCCCGATTACGAGCTGTCCGTATCGGACGGTCAGTTCAACCTCCATTTCCACGGGTCCTGGGCACATACGATGATGTGGGAGATTCCCGCACTCGCTATCATCAATGAATTGCGATCGCGTTCGGCTATGAAAGGGCTTGGGCCGTTTACGCTCGACGTGCTCTACGCTCGCGCGAAGGCCAAGATGTGGGACAAGGTCGAGCGTCTGAAGAAATTGCCCGACATCCGGATTTCGGATTTCGGCACCCGACGCCGACACTCCTTCCTTTGGCAGCGCTGGTGCGTTGAAGCACTGAAGGAAGGAATTGGCGAGTCGTTCACCGGCACGTCGAATGTACTTTTGGCCATGGATTCTGATCTGGAAGCACTCGGTACCAATGCTCACGAACTTCCGATGGTCTATGCCGCACTCGCTGACAACGAGGAGGACATGCTGGAGGCACCTTACCGGGTGTTGGAGGATTGGAACAAACTGTACGGCGGCAACCTACTGATCGTCCTGCCGGATACATTTGGTACTGCCGCATTTCTGCGCCGCGCTCCCGACTGGGTTGCTGACTGGACGGGTTTCCGGCCCGACAGTGCCCCACCGATCGATGGCGGTGAACGCATAATCAAATGGTGGAAATCGCGCGGACGTGATCCATCCGAAAAGCTGATCGTTTTCTCCGACGGGCTCGATGTTGACACGATCATCAGCGCCTTTGAGCATTTTGACGGTCGCGTTCGCATGGCATTCGGGTGGGGAACCAATCTGACCAACGATTTCGAGGATTGCCTGCCAAATGGCGGCGATTCACTCAATCCGATTTCGCTGGTTTGCAAGGTTAGCAGCGCCAATGGCCGCAAGGCGGTCAAACTGTCCGACAATCCGCGAAAGGCCACGGGCGATGCTGCGGAGGTCGAACGCTATGTCAGGATTTTTGGCGAAGAAGACCGCGTCGAGCGTGCTGTGAAAGTCTGATTGCGTTTTCAGACCGGTTTTGCACCACCATCCGGTCTTTCACTCAGTTTCAGGGCGATCGCTTCGATACGTTCAGCCAATCCGCTCAACACGCCTGTAACCGCGGCATCATTCTTGTCAGCCTTGATCAGCGCGTCATCTCGGGTTTTACGAAGCGTTTCGACTTCGCTTTCCATCCCGCGCACCTTTTTCTGCAGTTCTGCCAGTTCGTCCATGACCATGATTCCGGCCATGACAGTCAGTCTTTGATCGCCGATCTCGCCAAACGAGGACTTCAGATGGGTGACATATTTGTCAAATTGTGCCGCAAGTCCTTCCAGATGCTGTTCCTGGCCTTCGTCGCAGGCCATCCGGTACGCCTTGCCGTCAATTTGCACGGTTACTTGAGCCATGATTTAGATCCCTACCTGTCCAGCACTGCCCGGATTGTCTCCATTGCCGAAACCAGTCGGCGCGAAACTTCTGAGTTGGCGTCCTGAAGGCGCTCCGCGCGGGCTTCGGATTTGTCGAGCTCCTGCGCCAAACGGGCACGGTCGGCGCCCATGCGCTGCACTTCCTCCTCCGAATCCTGATTGGCCTGATCCCTCTCAAGCCGTTGACCAGTCGATTGTTCCAGCACATCTACCGCCTTTGTCAGACGGCTGATCGCTTGCTTGAGTGTAATGTCACTGCTCATGATTCTGCTCCGGGCTCGCCCATCGTGCGAATCGCGCGCATTCATAATGCGTTATGAGAAAAAGATTAGGCACCGTGTTAATCCGGCGTCAACAACGCCGCAGACTGTATCCCCGACAATGCGCACAAAATGAGGCTAAACCGGGTCTCAGGCAGTCATTTGAACAGATCAGCTTTGTTGACTCAGGCCTTCCACCTGCTATGTGTCCGCGCGAACTCTTTGGATGATGCCGGCGGGGTCCGAATTTGTGCAGCCGGCGATCAATTTGCGAGACATTATGACCTCACGCGAAAAACACGACCGGATGGCTAACGCGATCCGATTTCTCTCCATGGACGCGGTCGAAAAGGCCAAATCCGGTCATCCCGGACTACCCATGGGGGCAGCCGACATTGCTACGGTTTTGTTTACCCGGTTTGTAAAACAGGACCCGAAAAACCCGAACTGGCCCGACCGGGACCGTTTTGTCTTGTCAGCGGGCCATGGCTCCATGCTGGTCTATTCGTTGCTGCACTTGCTCGGCTACGAAGACGTCACAATTGAAGAAATCAAGAACTTCCGCCAGCTCGGATCGAAAACCGCCGGACATCCCGAATTCGGTCATGCAGCGGGTATCGAGACAACCACCGGACCGCTTGGCCAAGGGCTTGCCAATGCAGTGGGAATGGCGATTGCCGAACGCCATTTGAACGCTGAATACGGTGACGATCTGGTTGATCATCACACCTATGTTCTGGCCGGCGACGGCTGCCTGATGGAGGGTATCAGCCAGGAAGCAATTGCACTGGCCGGACATTTGAAACTCAGCCGCCTGATTGTCCTGTTTGACGATAACGGCATATCGATTGATGGTTCCGTGTCTCTTTCCGATTCAACGGACCAACCGGCGCGGTTCGCTGCGTCCGGCTGGAACACGCTCGCCATCGATGGCCATGACCCCGATGCGATCGCCGACGCGATAGAAAAGGCAAAGACCTCAGACCGGCCGACATTGATTGCCTGCAAGACGACCATCGGCTTCGGCGCGCCAAGCAAGGCCGGAACTGCCAAAGCCCACGGCTCTCCTTTGGGTGCCGAGGAAATCGCCGGCACGCGTAGTGCCTTGGGGTGGGAGTGCGAGCCGTTCAAAATACCGTCCGATATTCTCGACGAGTGGCGGTTGGCCGGGCTGAAACACACCAAGGAGCGCATAGCCTGGGAAAAGAGGCTTGCTGATGCGGAGACAGAACAACGCAGCAGCTTTGAGCGCCGCATGGCCTGTGAGTTGCCCGGCGGTTTCGAAGCGGCAATGATTGACTATAAAAAACAGTTGGCTGCGGACAAGCCCACTGTCGCCACGCGCAAATCGTCGGAAATGGCGCTCGAGGTGATCAATGGTGTTGTCCCTGAAACCATTGGCGGATCGGCCGACTTGACCGGCTCCAACAATACGAAGACCAGCCAGACTGTACCAATGAATGGCGACGACTATGCCGGCCGTTTCATTCACTATGGCATTCGCGAACACGGCATGGCAGCCGCAATGAACGGCATCGCCCTGCACGGCGGTATCATCCCCTATTCGGGAACATTTCTCGTATTTTCCGACTATTGCCGCCCGGCCATGCGCTTGTCCTCCCTGATGGGACAGCGGGTCATTTTCGTCATGACCCATGATTCCATCGGTCTCGGCGAGGACGGGCCCACCCACCAGCCAGTCGAGCATTTTGCAGCACTTCGGGCAATTCCCAACCATTTGGTTTTCCGTCCGGCAGATGCCGTCGAAGTTGCCGAATGCTGGGAACTTGCGCTCAAAAGCGACCAGGCGCCGTCGACGCTGGCATTGACCCGGCAGAACCTGCCTCCCGTGCGAACCGAACACGAAGATGAAAACATCTGCGCTTTCGGTGCCTATGAGCTCGAACTTGCCAGCGATGACGCACAGGTAAGCATTTTCGCCAGCGGTTCCGAGGTCGAGATCGCACTTGCAGCCCGCGAGGAACTGGAGAAAGCCGGTACACCAACCCGCGTCATTTCGGTTCCCTGCATGGAATTGTTCGAACAGCAGGACGACGAATACAAAACAGCAATTCTCGGCAATGCGTCGGTCAATGTCGCAATAGAAGCCGGTATTCGCCAAGGCTGGGAGCGCTTTATTGGCCGGGACGGAATCTTCATCGGCATGGATTCCTTTGGAGCCAGCGCTCCGTACAAGCAGCTTTACGAGCACTTCGGAATAACCGCCGGCGCAACCGTCGCAGCGGTGCAGGCCAAGCTGGCGGAGAACGCCTAATTTCTGCATATCCCTCCCAAACCTCATCTGGAGAAACTCGAAATGACAGTCAGGGTCGCCATCAACGGATTTGGCCGCATCGGCCGCAACATCGCACGCGCCATTTATGAATCTGGCCGCAAGGATATCGATATCGTCGCCGTGAACGATCTGGGCCCGGTTGATACCAATGCGCACCTGTTCCGCTACGATTCCGTTCATGGCCGCTTTCCCGGCGAAGTCTCGGTCTCCGGAGACACAATCAATATCGGCACCGACAGCTTCAAAGTGACAGCGATCCGCAACCCGGCCGAGCTGCCGTGGGAAGAACTGGGCGTCGATATCGCGCTGGAATGCACCGGTATCTTCACATCGAAGGAAAAAGCCTCTGCGCATTTGGAGGCTGGCACCAAACGGGTCATCGTATCGGCGCCGGCGGACGGTGCTGACCTGACCGTCGTCTACGGTGTCAACCATGACAAGCTCTCGGCTGATCATCAGGTGATATCAAACGCCTCTTGCACCACCAATTGTCTCGCACCGGTCGCCAAGGTGCTGAACGATGTCATCGGCATCGACAAGGGTTTCATGACGACGATCCATTCCTATACCGGCGACCAGCCGACGCTGGACACGATGCACAAGGATCTTTATCGCGCCCGCGCCGCGGCGGTTTCGATGATTCCGACATCGACGGGCGCCGCCAAGGCGGTTGGCCTGGTATTGCCGGAACTTGCCGGAAAGCTTGACGGTGTTGCCATCCGGGTTCCGACCCCGAATGTATCGGTCGTCGACCTGAAATTCGTCTCCAAGCGCGAAACCTCGGTGGAGGAGATCCAGAATGCAATCCGCGCTGCAGCCGATGGACCGTTGAAGGGCATTCTTGGCTATACGGACGAAAAACTGGTTTCCATCGACATGAACCACGATTCTCATTCTTCCATGTTCCACATGGACCAGACCAAGGTCATGGACGGCACACTCTGCCGTGTCATGAGCTGGTATGACAATGAATGGGGCTTTTCCAACCGCATGGGCGACACCGCCGTTGCGTTGGGCAAGCTGATTTAGGGATTATCGGAGACCACTGATCTTCATGAGCGCGGAATATCGCCAGTGGCTGGGGGATTGGTTCCGTATCGAAAGCTCATGCGCTGAATTCAGCATGAGGGGTAATAGTCCATCAAACCGAGCGGTGGTTATAGATTCTGGAATATCGGCGCATTGGCGGTATTATGTCTGAGTATATATTGGAGTTTTGTGTCTTCCTGGTGGTGGTTCATTCCGGGTATCGTACTGTTCTTTGTGGTAGCTCGCGCTAATCAAAGCGGTAACGCTCAGAACTTTTTGGTCGGCGATGAACGATCGTGACTTCTACGAAGAGATTTGTTCGGGAGGTGGCTGGGTATATCGTGTGCAAGAAAGCGATATGGACAAACTAGAACAGTATCGAGTCGCTTGACCATGCCGACATTCAAAACCATTGATGATCTCGGCGACATCACGGATAAACGCGTATTGGTTCGCGTCGATCTTAATGTGCCGATGGCTGACGGCAAGGTGTCCGACTTTACCCGCATCGAACGTGTCGCTCCCGGCATTCTGGAACTGTCGGAAAAGGCCGCCAAGGTGATCCTGATGGCGCATTTCGGCCGTCCCAAGGGCAAGCCCGATGCCGGCATGTCGCTTGAACCCGTTGCACATGCGCTTGAAGCGGTGCTCGACGCGCGCGTTTATTTCTCACCTGAGTGCATCGGAGATGTACCGGCGGAAAAGATCGGCAATATGGTCGGCGGCAACATTTTGATGCTGGAAAATACCCGGTTTCATGCGGGCGAAGAAAACAATGATCCGGAATTTGCCAAGGCGCTGGCTTCGCTTGGCGATATCTTTGTGAACGATGCATTTTCTGCGGCGCATCGCGCCCATGCTTCCACAGAGGGACTGGCTCATCTGCTGCCGTCCTATGCCGGCCGTACCATGGCGGCTGAATTGACCGCGTTGGAAGCCGGGCTCGGCGATCCCCGCCGTCCGGTGATTGCCATAGTTGGCGGCGCCAAGGTATCGACCAAGATCGATCTGTTGCAAAACCTGGTTGAGAAAGTCGACATGCTGGTGATCGGTGGCGGCATGGCGAACACCTTTCTGCACGCAAAGGGCATCAATGTTGGCAAATCCTTGTGCGAAAAGAATCTCGCCGATACGGCCAACAAGATCATGGCCAAGGCGGAGAATTCCAACTGCAGAATCATCTTGCCGGAAGATGTCGTCGTTGCGAAGAAATTCGAGGCCAATGCCGACAATGATGTTACCTCACTCGATCTGGTGCCGCCGGATGGCATGATCCTTGATGCTGGACCGCAATCGGTCGATCTCATCCTCGAGGCGATTGACGAGGCAGACACGCTGGTCTGGAACGGTCCGCTTGGCGCATTTGAAATAGCCCCATTTGACCATGCGACAGTCGCTGTCGCCCGTCATGTTGCTGAACGCACCGAAACCGACCGGCTGATATCAGTTGCCGGTGGCGGCGATACGGTTGCCGCACTCAACCACGCCGGAGTCGCCGACGAGATGACCTATTTGTCGACAGCGGGCGGCGCATTTCTGGAATGGATGGAGGGCAAACCCCTACCTGGTGTCGTAGCCCTTTCGAAACCATAATTCCAAGCCATGCGCCCAATGCATGTCAGTAGCGCCCAAATTTTCACTATTTTACAACGTAAAACCGGCATATAAGACCCGGCGTAGCGTCCAGGTTGTTGTTAGGCGCGTTGCAATGGCTCCGGGGGATAGCCATATGAAGCCGTACCCGGAGAGGGATCCGGTCCTGATCCGGAACAGTTGACAGTATCATGGCGAAGTTCAGATTTCACAAATTGGCGGCAATCGCCGTTCTTGTTACCGCCGGGGTATGGGTCTTTACCGGTGACTTCACCTCTGTGGGTAGCGCCACCGTTGAGGAGACGGAAACCGTCGAAAAACCGGCCCCTGAGCCGGTGCTGCGAACAGTCGCCTATGTGGTTCCTCCGCATATCAATCATGCGCGCGCAATCAGACTTTCCGGCCAGACACAGTCCGACAAGCGGGCCGATCTGGCCACCCGTGCTGGCGGCATCATCGACAATCTTCCTGTTGAACAGGGTGACTGGGTTGAATCTGGTGACTTGATCCTGTCGCTGGAGGCGGAAGAAAAGATCGCCATGATCGAAACCGCCAAACAGCTGGTAACCCAACGCGAAAGCGAGCTCACCGCCACCGAAGCATTGGTCAAACGTGGCACGCTACCGACGCTGCGTGCCGACACAGCCAGATCGGCCATAGCCGCTGCACGATCTCAATTGGAAGCCGCACAAGCCGAACTGGACCGCATTCGCGTCCTTGCTCCGTTTGCCGGCTATGTCGACCGGGTCAAAGTCGAGCAGGGAAGCTCTGTGTCTCAAGGTGCACCTGTGGCGACGCTGGTAAGCATCGATCCCATCCTTGCAACAGGCGAAATTTCCGAGCACGACCTTCGCCATGTGAAGATTGGCGACAAGGCCGACGTACAACTGGTCGATGGTTCGGTGATCAAGGGTGAGCTTCGCTACATCAGCCGTGAGGCAAACAACCAGACACGCACATTCCCGCTCGAGATAGCGATCGCCAATCCAGAAGGCCTCATTCCGGCCGGCATGACCGCGGAAATCACCCTGCGCGGCAAGTCGGTTGATGCAGTGGCCCTGCCGCGCTCGGTTGTAACTTTGTCCGACCGGGGCGATCTCGGCATTCGCATCCTCAAAACCGACGACACGGTTGGCTTTGTACCCATCGACCTGATCGACGACACGCCGGATGGCCTGCTGCTTGGCGGCGTTCCCACAGACGCGCGCGTCATCGTCGCTGGTCAGGACCTGGTCGAGGAAGGCGAAAAGGTTCAGGCGGTCGAAGCCGACCAGAAGATGATTGAACAATTGATCGGCGAAGCCACAGGCGCGGTGAACTAGGGCGATCCCCAATGGGCAGCATAGTCGACATCGCCATTCGTCAATCCCGGCTGACCATCTCGGTCCTGCTGTTTTTTCTGCTGGCGGGAGCGCTGGCCTATCAGTCAATTCCGAAAGAAGCCGAGCCGGACATCCAGATCCCAATCGTGTACGTCAGCCTCGGCTACCAAGGCATTTCACCTGAGGATTCCGAACGGCTGTTGCTTAGGCCGATGGAAACGCGGATCAAGTCGATCGCCGGAATCAAGGAAATGCGTTCAACCGCCTATCAGGGCGGCGGTAATGTCGTAGTCGAATTTCAGGCCGGCGCCGACCTCGATAAGGCGCTCGATGATGTGCGCAATAAGGTCAATGACGCCAAGCCGGACCTGCCGCAGGGTGCAGACGAACCGACCGTCAACGAGGTCAATATTTCCGAGTTTCCGGTTTTGGTGGTCACGCTCTCGGGTAACGTACCTGAGCGCATCCTGACCACGGCAGCGCGGGAACTGCGCGACCGTATTGAGGAGATTACCGGCGTCCTGGACGCCAAGCTTGCTGGAGCCCGCGACGATCTGGTTGAAGTGGTGATCGACCCGGTCAAGCTCTCGTCATACGGTCTGCAACTCGGCCAATTAATCCAAGGGGTTGGCGCCAACAACAGCCTGGTGGCGGCGGGTCAGATCGAAGGCACCGAGGGCCGATATTCGGTCAAGGTTCCTTCCTTGATCGAGACTGTCGAAGATGTCGCCAACCTGCCGGTCGTTGCCGGGCCGAACGCAGTAGTCCGCGCGCGCGACCTGGCAACCATCCGCTCAACTTTCAAGGACGCCGAAACGATCACCAGGCTCGATGGTCGTCCGGCCATTGCTATTGAGGTCTCGAAGCGCACAGGCGCCAATCTCGTTGAGACCGTCGATGAGGTCAAACGCGTCGCCGACGAATTTGTGACGCTGCTGCCCGAAGGTGCCGCCGTTTCCTACAGCCAGGACAAATCGACCGTTATTCGCCAGTTGCTCGGTGATCTGGAAAACAGTGTTCTGACAGCAGTCATCCTGGTCTTCGTCGTCATTCTCTACGCACTGTCGGGCCGTGCCTCCACCCTGATTGGCCTGGCAATCCCCGCCTCCTTCCTGATGGGCATCCTGTGGCTGTCTCTTGCCGGCTATACGGTGAATATCGTTGTCCTGTTCTCACTCATCCTCGCGGTTGGCATGCTCGTTGACGATGCAATCATCGTGACCGAGTTCGCCGAACGCCGGATGAGCGAAGGCATGGAGAAAAAGGCTGCATTTGCGCTCGCGGCAAAGCGCATGTCGGGTCCGGTTATCGCCGCAACAGCGACGCGCGTGGCAGCCTTTTCGCCGCTTCTCTTCTGGCCGGGAATTGTCGGCGAATTCATGAAGTTCATGCCGATCACATTGATCGTCACCCTGTCGTCGTCGCTGTTCTACGCGCTGATTTTCGTACCCGCGATAGGCGCCTTGATTGCGAAACCCCATGTGGAGACCGAGCACAAGGACGGACTCTACATGCGGTTTGCCCGCAGTGCAGTCCGGCATCCGTTCATTGTTGTCGCATTCACCTTGGCAACGCTCATCGCCGTCCCGTTCGCCTACGGCACTTACGGCAAGGGCGTGGAGTTCTTCCCGGATGTCGAACCGGAATATGGCCTGCTATATGTCCATGCCCGCGGCAACCTTTCACTTGAAGAGCAGGACGCGCTGGTACGTCAGGCCGAAAGCCGCATTCTCGGCTGGCCCGGTGTCAAAACGGTCTACACGCGGGTCGGCCAGGTGGAGGGCGGGGGCGTGCAGCTCGCCGAAGATGTTGTCGGTGTTATCCAATATGAATTCGTCGATTGGCGCGAACGCAAAGCGGCAGGTGAAATTCTCGACGACCTTCGTGTTGTCATGCGTGGCATTCCGGGTGCGGAAGTGGAAGTGCAGGTGCCGCAGGCAGGCCCGCCGACGGGCAAGGCCGTGCAGATTCGCCTTTCGGCTCCCGATCCTGACGGCCTTGAAGATGTCGCCCGCAACGTCGCCTCAATGCTGAAAAGCGTTCCCGGCGCCATCGATATTACCGATGGCTTGCCACCGCCCGGCGTCGACTGGGAGCTGAAAGTCGACCGCACCAAGGCCGCTCGGTACGGCATTGGTGCCGGCTCGGTCGGGACAGTGGTGCAGCTGGTGACGACCGGCTTGAAATTGTCGGACTACCGCCCTGCGGGAGTTGATGACGCTGTTGATATCCGCCTGCGTCTTCCCGAGGACAGGCGCACGCTTGCGACCCTCGATCAACTGCGCATCGAGACTGCAGTGGGCGCGGTGCCAATATCCAATTTTGTCACGCGTGAACCGGCGCATCGGACCGGCATCTTGAACCGCATCGATGGGGTGCGGACGATTACGGTCGAATCGAATATCGCCGAGGGCATTCAGGCCGACGGTGTGCGCAGGGTCGTCACTGAAAACCTGGAGAAAATGGATCTCGAAACCAAGGGAGTGCGCTGGAAACTGGCCGGTGAAGACGAGGAGCAGAAGGCGGCCGGCGAGTTCCTTTCCAAGGCCTTTGGAGCCGCCGTATTCCTGATATTCGTTGTGCTGCTGGCGCTGCTCAACAAGTTCATTTCGGTCGCCCTGGTCCTGTCGGCGGTCGTCATGTCAACCATCGGGGTCCTTCTAGGTCTGATGATCATGGGCCAGCCCTTCGGCGTGGTCATGACCGGTATCGGCATTATCGCATTGGCCGGTGTCGTGGTGAACAACAACATCGTACTGATCGACACCTATGACCGATTGCGCCAAGAAGGCATGGACAAGCTCGACGCGGTTCTGCAGACCTGCCGCGAACGTGCCCGTCCGGTGGTGCTCACGGCGGTAACGGCAATCCTCGGCGTATTTCCGATTGCCTTTGGCTTCAATCTCGAATTGCTGAACCACGAAACCACCATCGGAGCGCCTTCTACCCAGTGGTGGATTTCGTTATCGAGCGCGATCGTTTTTGGCTTGGCTTTCTCGACCGTTCTGACCCTCATCGTCACGCCGTCACTGCTGATGATTGTGACGCGGTCGAACGACTCCAAAGTGACGGCCTTCTTCAACCGCTTCCGGCGGAAGAAATCAGAAGAACCGGACACGGATAGCCCGGATCCGGCACCGGCAGAATAATCTCACGCCGCGAGTGCGGATTTTCCATCAAGTTCGAGGTCGGCAATCGCCTGCCCGATTGCATCGGCCGGCGGTGTCGCCTCGAAAGATCCGGCCAACTCGTCGAATTTCGACCCGTCGAGCGAATGAGCGGTACGCCACAGATACGACATGATGGCGACTTCCCGGTATAGCGGCTTGAACAGGCCCATCAGACGGATTACGGGCCAGGGCACGCCAGCCTTTTTGAGCTTCCAACCGGTTACCTGTTCGGTCAACCGGAACATTTCCTGGCCAGTCAACGTATGTCCGCCGAAATGAAAACGGTCAAAACTTGGTAGCTTTTGGCGATTTTCAGCTAATTGAACGAACGCCCTGCCGAGATCCGGCAGATAGGCAAATGAATGCGGCAGATCCCATGGCCCGGGCCATGTGACTACCCCCTTGTGAAGCTTCGACAGGATCATCAGGTCAAGCCAGCTTCCCGGTTTGCGCCCGCCGTAAAAATCGCCCGCCCGCAAGATCAGCGTCTGCACGCCGTTCTCTTTGGCCAGTTGCCGGAACAGTCCTTCCAGTTCGATCCTTATTCCGGCCTTCTGGGTCGAGCGTATCTGCGGCGCGTCCTCGCGCGTGTTCATACAGATCGAGTGACCGAAATTATAAACATTGCCGGGAATGAGTACCGAAGCGCCGACAGCTTTCGCTGCGGCAGCAACATTGCGCGCCATCGGGATGACCTTTTCGTCCCATTCGTCATATTGCGGGTTAAGTGCATTCAAAATCACGTCTGCACCATCGCATGCGCGAATTAGGGCATCTCTGTCGGCAGCGTCGGCCCGGACAGGTTCGACACCCGGTGCCATCTGGCCAAGCCGCGCATTGCGGCCGACGCCTTTGACGCGCCAGCCCGCCTCCAAAAAGGCGCGCGCTGCCGCATCGCCGATCCGGCCTGCTGCTCCGAGTATCGCAATCGTTCCTTTCATCGTGCTCATCACGCCGACTCCTTCTCTCCGTTCGTCAATATTGATGTGAGGCTCCGGACAATTCCGCCGGAAAAGTCACCGCACTGGGTCAGCGCGAACATATGCCATGCAAGACCCAAAAAGGTCCGCGCCACGGTTTTGGATATCGCGGGGCGTCCTGGATTTCTGTGTGTCATCGGTCTGTCTCCGTGTCATTGAGATCAATCTAAGTCCAAAGATATTGAATTGAAATTCCGAGATTCTGCATTATAGTTATTCAATATTGAATGGATTGAGATGAATCATTTCGACTGGAATCTGGTGAAAAGCTTCCTCGCTGTAGCGCGAACTGGCAGTCTGTCGGGCGCTGCGCGATCAAGCGGAATCAGCCAACCTACGCTTGGCCGGCACGTCGGGGAACTGGAATCGCAACTGCGCGTAACGCTGTTCGAACGCGAGCGCCGTGGCATGGCAATGACGGAGGCTGGAAGGGAGCTGTTTGAAAAGGCGCTCGGACTTGAACGGGAAGCAGCTGCCTTCTCGTTGACCGCCACCGGGCAGTCGAGCGAGATCGCCGGCACGATCCGCATAGCGGCTTCAGAAATAGTGGCCCACTATGTCCTGCCGCCAATCATCGCAGAGTTGAAGTCGACCGAACCGGCACTGGAAATCGAACTGGTCAGTTCCAACGAGGTGCAAAACCTGCTGATCCGCGATGCCGACATTGCGGTGCGCATGGTCGAGCCCGCGCAGGCTGAGCTGCTGATCCGCAAGGTCAATGATGTATCGATTGGATGCTACGCTGCAACAACCTACCTGGAGGGGAACGGCCGGCCGGCAAGGACCGATGATCTGCTTGAGCACGTGCTTATCGGCTATGACCGAACCGATCTGCTGATCAATGGCATTCGAGAGCTTGGTTACGATGTCGACCGGCACTCCTTTGCCATCCGTACCGATGCACAGGTGGTTCACTCCAAGCTGATTGAGGCAGCGGCCGGGATTGGCTTCATGCCCAATTTTGTCGCCCGCCAGATAAAAGGGGTTGAGCGAATCCTGCCTGAGTTGCCGACGAGATCGATCCCAATGTGGCTTGCCGCGCATCGGGAACTGCGCACGAGCAGGCGTGTGCGCCGCGCCTACGACTTCCTTGCAAATAGGTTGAGTGATCTCGACTTTTCCTGACCGTCCGGGCTGCTGACGATCACTTTTTACCAAAATTGGCAGTTTTCATCGAAATTAGGCTTAAAAAATCGTAAATGTGACCAACCAGTGCCACATTCTTCGTCTTATAGTCCAAAGGTTGAGTGCCTATATGGGCACTGCTAGTCATAGAATTTGCATCCGTGCGGCAACGGTCATGCGAGGGCGAGGGGCAAAACAAGGGGCAAAGCCTCCGGGGAGACACCATGTCTAAGTATTTCGTGACATCGGCACCGGCCAGTCAATACCCATACACGTTACAGGATTTGCGGATTCGTCCGCCCAAGAAGAAACGCACCGGCCTGATCATTGTGGCTGTGGCGGCGACTTCCGCGCTGTGTGGGGGCGCGGCAGCATTCGCACTTTTGAGTTCGGGCGAGAAGCCCGCTGAAACCCAGGTCGCGTCGCAGGACGCGGGTGGATCGGCCAGCGCCAATGCGGTTGTCAAGATTGCCGATGCGGCGACTAAACCCGGCGACAAGACGGAACCTGCAAAGGCTGTAGAAGCAGAAAAGCCAAAGCCCGAGGAGAAGCCGATCGAACTGGCCTCGGCAACGGCTATGATGCCGGAACCGGTGAAGGTGAAGGTCATCAAGATCGATCCGGACATGGTCGCGCAACCTGCGCCACTTGGGCTTGATGATCCGCGTTGGACCAACGGCAAATCGGACCGCCGTAAAGCGACTGAAGACAGCCCTGCGGTTACCGCCTTGAACGCAGCGCTCAAGAATGTCGAGGTTGCCGAAAGCGAAGATGATGTCATCGCGCTCGAAGAAAAGATGAGCCCGGGCGTGGCCTCAGCCTATGCGCCCGCAGAGGTAGAGGAAGAGCCTATCCGCCCGGCCGGAATTTCGGCGCCGTCATTCAACACCTCCGACTTGGTACCGGCGCGCGCCACCAGATGGGTGAATATGCGGGTGAAGAACAATAAATATGCCGCCAAGTTGATGGTGGTGCCGAAGGACGCGGAAATCCGTTCGGACCGGTCATGCCAGCATTGGTGCCGCGCGGTGTATGACGGCAAACTTGGTTATATTTATCGCACCTATATCCGCTTCCCCGGTACGGTCACTGCCGCATCGCAAGCCACCACAGCGGTGAAAGCCGAGCAGAAATCCGAACCCGGTCTGCTGAAAAAGATCATCCGCGGCGGCGGCAGCGCCAGCCAGAGGGTTGATCCTTAAGATCACTGAAACGCAGTTTCTGCGTCATCAAAAGATCTGCATTGCAGGTGTCAATCGCCACCTGCATGTCTGGTTATGTTCGCCAGCAAGAAGACGATCACAAACAACGACGCCAATCCGATATAGACCGGGACAAATCCGGTATGTTCCGCGATAAAACCGATGATCGTTGGCACAAAAATGTAGCCGGAATAGGCAAGCGTGGTGACGATTGACAGGCCTACACCCTGTTTAAGACCCGGCAGGTTGCCAGCCGTCGACAGCGCAATCGGTACCAGGTTGGCCATGCCGAAACCCGAGATGCAGAAGCTGATAATCACCAGCCACGGTTGCGGCGCCAGCGCAGCTGCAAACATGCCAATACCCGCCACCACCGCCGACAGACGGAGCAGCGCCACAGGGCCGAACCGGGTCCTGAGCCCATCGCCGAAAAATCGCATGATCGCCATCGACAGCGAAAAGGCGGCAAAGGCTAATCCCGATGTGGCAATATCGGCGCCGCGCTCCTGAATCAGATAAAGCGCTGCCCAATCCAGAACTGAGCCCTCCGGCACCATGGCCATCAGCGCCACGAAACCAACGACGTAGACGAGCGCCTGGCGTGGTAGCCTGAATTTCCGGCCGCTACCTTCCGGTTCATCGCCACGATCCTCTATGGTCGTGAAAAAACACGCAGTCCAGATCGCCAAACCGGCGACGGTAACCCAGATAGCTTGGCCCGTCGGCCCTATATTGACGATCAGCCAACCGCCCGTCGCCGCACCGAACAACCCGCCAAACGACCAGCAACCATGCGATGATGACATGATCGGCCGAGCCAGCGCCTTTTCCACGCTGACCGCGTTGGCGTTCATCGCCACATCCATGCCGCCGAGAAACAAGCCAAAGCAGAAACCGACGACGATCGCGGTCTCAAAGCTCGGCACAAGGCTGAGCGCCAGCAGTATGAAGGAAGACAAAAACGCACCGAACAGGCTTAGAAAGCGCGAACCATTGCGTGAAATGTACACGCCGGCCAACGGCAGGCCGACTATTGCGCCGAGACCGAAGGCAAACAGAATGATACCAATCTGCGATTCCGTGATCGCCAGCCGTTGTGCCGTCTCCGGTATTTTCGGAGCCCAGTTGCCGATAACGTAGCCATTGAGGAAAAACAGGCCCGCAACCGCGTAACGCCCAAGGCGCGCGGCGCGGGCGGGATCACTCATAAACCACCAGCAAATCCTTGGCGTCAATCTGGTCGCCTGCGCTTACATGCACATCGGCAATCACACCGTCACGTTCGGCATGCAAGGCGGTTTCCATTTTCATCGCCTCGATCGACAGCAGCACGTCGCCGGCGTTGACCGGCTGGCCCTTGGCAACGGCCAGAGTGGAAACAACACCCGGCATCGGTGCGCCGACATGGTTTTCATTGCCCGCATCTGCTTTGGGTCGGGCACGGCTACCACCTGCGCCATGCGCACGATCCGGCACCTTGACACGCCGCGGCTGGCCATTCAGCTCGAAGAACACGGTGACCATTCCCTTTTCGTCCGTGTCACCGATAGCAAGGCACCGTATGACCAGAGTTTTGCCGCGCTCTATGTCCACGAACACTTCGTCTTCCGGCTTCATGCCGTAGAAATAGACCGGAGTCGGCAGATTGCTGACCGGTCCGTATTCTTCCGTCGCCAGCGCATAGTCCGTGAACACTTTCGGATACATCAGCCACGAAGCAAACTCGGCTTGCGATATGGATCGTTCCAACCGGCCTTCAATCTCGGTTCGCCCGGCGCCGAGATCGGCATCCTCCAATAGTGAGCCCGGGCGCACGATAATCGGCTCTCGGTCCTTCAGCACCTTTTCCTGCAGTGATTTTGGCCAACCACCAGGAGGTTGTCCCAGATCGCCATGCATCATCGAAACGACTGAATCGGGAAATGCAATGTCCTTCTGCGGATCTTCAACATCGGCAACCGCGAGATCCTGGCTTACCATCATCAGCGCCATGTCGCCGACGACCTTTGACGAGGGCGTCACCTTGACGATATCGCCGAACATACGGTTGGCATCGGAATAGGCCTGAGCCACCTCGTGCCAACGCGTCTCAAGACCGAGAGAGCGGGCCTGTTCCTTCAGATTGGTGAACTGACCGCCCGGCATTTCGTGCAGATAAACCTCCGACGCGGGACCTTTCAGATCGCTTTCAAATGCCGCGTACTGATTGCGCACCGCCTCCCAGTAAAATGAAATCCTTCTGATCCATTCCGGATCAAGACCAGGATCGCGCTCCGATCCGGCAAGTGCTTCGACAATTGAACCCAGACATGGCTGCGATGTGTTTCCTGAAAGCGCGTCCATCGCCGCGTCGACCGCGTCAACGCCTGCATCAACGGCAGCAAGAACTGTGGCCGCCGAAATGCCCGATGTGTCATGGGTATGAAAGTGGATGGGCAGGCTTGTCTCCTCCCTGAGCGCCTTGAACAGCACTTTTGCTGCTGCCGGCTTCAGCAATCCGGCCATATCTTTGACGGCGATGATATGGGCGCCCGCAGCTTCAAGTTCGCGCGCCAGCGCAGTGTAGTATTTCAGGTCATATTTCGCCCTGTCCGGGTTCTGAAAGTCACCCGTGTAGCAGATCGTCGCCTCGCAGAGCTTTCTCTCCTCGATGACCGCATCCATCGACACACGCATATTGTCCACCCAGTTCAGACAGTCGAAAACGCGGAACAGATCAATACCGCCTTCAGCCGCCTGGCGGACAAAATGTTTGACCACATTGTCGGGGTAATTGGTGTAGCCAACACCGTTTGCGCCGCGCAACAGCATCTGCAGCAGGATATTCGGCGCCTTTTCCCTGATCAGTGACAACCGTTCCCAGGGATCTTCGGTCAGAAATCGCATCGCGACATCGAATGTCGCCCCGCCCCAGCATTCCAGCGACAACAGGCTGGGCAGCGCGCGGGCATAGGTGCCGGCGATGCGGGCGATGTCGAAGGTACGCATGCGCGTCGCCAACAGCGACTGGTGCCCGTCACGCATCGTCGTATCGGTGATCAGCACCTTGTCGTGACCACGCATCCATTCGGCGAATTTTTCGGGTCCGTCGGCGTCCAGCCGCTGCTTGGTTCCATCCGGAATGTCGCCATGGAAAAACGGAATGTGCGGTGCTGCGGCATCCGCTGCGGGCTTTGGCCGCCCCCGCGCCTCGGGGTGTCCGTTGACCGACACATCGGCAAGATAGTTCAACAGCTTGGTCGCACGGTCCTGCCGCTTGACCTGCTCAAACAGCTCCGGCGTATTGTCGATGAACTTGGTGGTGTAGCTGTTATCGGCGAATTTTTCGTGACCGATAATTGCTTCAAGAAATGTCAGATTGGTCGCCACACCTCGGATGCGGAATTCCCGTAGCGCCCGGTCCATGCGCGCAATCGCCTCGCTCGGTGTTGGCGCCCAGGCGGTCACCTTTTCCAGCAGGGGATCGTAAAACCGGGTAATCACCGCACCCGAATAGGCTGTTCCACCGTCGAGCCTGATGCCAAACCCGGTGGCGCCGCGATAAGCGGTAATGCGGCCATAGTCCGGGATGAAGTTCTGCTCCGGGTCTTCGGTGGTGATCCGGCATTGCAGCGCATGACCGTTCAGCCGGATATCTTCCTGCGCCGGCACGCCCGAGGCCGCAGACCCGATAGCCTCACCATCAAGAATATGAATCTGCGCTTTGACGATGTCGATACCCGTCACTTCCTCGGTCACTGTATGCTCGACTTGGATGCGCGGATTGACCTCGATGAAGTAGAATGCGCCGGTGTCGGCATCCATCAGGAATTCAATTGTCCCGGCGCCGACATAATTGGTCTCACGAGCAAGTGTCAGTCCATAGCTGGCTAACTCGGCCCGCTGTTGATTATTCAGATAAGGCGCCGGCGCTCGTTCCACGACCTTTTGGTTGCGCCGCTGGATTGAACAATCACGCTCATAAAGATGGACGACATTGCCGTGGGTGTCTCCGAGTATCTGCACCTCAACATGACGCGCCCGCTCCACCAGCTTTTCAAGATAGACTTCATCTTTGCCGAAAGCGGCTTTTGCCTCGCGCTTGGCTTCGGTAACCTCGCGTTCAAGGTCCTCCGCCGCGCGGATCACCCGCATGCCACGTCCACCACCGCCCCAGGATGCTTTCAGCATCAGCGGATAGCCAATCGCCGCGGCCATGGCTTGCACCTTCTCCATGTCGTCCGGTAACGGATCGGTCGCCGGCACGACGGGAACGCCGGTTTCCATGGCCAGATTGCGTGCCGCAACCTTGTTGCCAAGCCGGCGCATCGTATCAGGCGAAGGCCCGATAAAGGTGATCCCATTTGCTGCACAGGCCTCAGCAAACTCCGGGCTTTCCGACAGGAGGCCATATCCGGGATGGATAGCGTCCGCGCCCGAGGTCTTGGCAACCCGGATCACCTCGTCGATGGACAGGTAGCTTTCGATCGGTCCCATCTCGCGAGCGAGATGTGGACCCCGGCCAATCTGATAACTCTCATCGGCCTTGAAGCGGTGCAGCGAATATTTGTCTTCTTCTGCCCAGATGGCAACGGTCTTCAAACCGAGTTCGTTGGCAGCGCGAAATACGCGAATGGCAATTTCTGAACGATTGGCGACAAGAATTTTCTGCATGGCGGATTCGGCGATCACAATTGGGAGAAATGCTGGCGTTCATTAACCCGTGATACACCGCCACGCAATTGCGACGCGTTGTCCGCAGTAAATCGCTGTGACTCGAAACTGGAAACCGGCATTTTGCCGACGCTTCGGCAACGGGCACCTGACTGGAACAAAATGTCCCGAACAAAAGGAAAGCCCGGCACAAAGGCCGGGCTTTCGGTGGTTCGCTTCAGGTCCGATTACTGGGCAAGGTAATCGTAGTTTCCGTCTTTCCATTCGTAGAAGACATAACCCGGCAGGGTAACGTCACCCTTGTCGTCGAAGGAAAGGTTACCGAGCACCGTGCTGAACTCGCCATCATTGAGCGCCTTGACAACAGCGTCAAAGTCGGTCGAGCCCGCGGTTCCTGCAGCCTGTGCCCATGCCTGAATGGCCGCATAGGTGTAGAGCACGTAACCTTCAGGCTCGACACCGGCCGAACGGAACTTCGCAACCAGATCCTGAACGTCTGGGTTCTTGCGCGGATCCGGTGAGAACGTCATCAGCGTGCCTTCACCGGCCGGACCGGTAATGGCCCAGTACTCATCGGTGACCAGCGCATCGCCGGAGACCAGAACCGTATCCATGCCCTGCTCGCGCATCTGGCGCGCCATAAGACCGGCTTCGGTGTGGTAACCGCCAACGTAAAGAACGCCAACGCCTTCGGCTTTCAGCTTCGAGACCAGCGCAGTGTAGTCTTTTTCACCCGCGGTATAGGCCTCATACATAGCTGATGTGCCGCCAGCAGCTTCGAATGCAGCCTTGGTCGCATCTGCCAGACCTTTGCCGTAAGCAGTCTTGTCATGCACGAAAGCGACTTTCTTGTCGCCGAAGTTTTCCTTCAGGAACGCGCCGGCAACATCGCCCTGCTGGTCGTCACGGCCACACACACGCATCGTTCCAGGTCCCGGGCGCTCATCAGTGAACTTGGGATTGGTTGATGCAGGTGAGATCTGGATGATGCCTTCCTCGGCATAAACTGCCGAAGACGGAATTGACGAACCGGAGCAGAAATGCCCGGCCATGAACACCACGCCCTTACCAGCCATCTGGTTGGCAACCGCGACAGCCTGTTTCGGATCGCAGGCATCATCGCCGATTTCCAGCGAAAGCATTTCGCCATTGACGCCGCCAGCAGCATTGATGTCGGCAACGGCCTGTTCGGCACCAGCCTTCATCTGCGCGCCAAACGATGCATACTGACCGGTCATCGGGCCAGCCGTGGCGATCAGGATTTCAGCCCAAGCGGGGGACGCAAACGCGAAGCTGAGGGCTACGCCTGCCAATAGAGCCTTTTTCATATTTTCTCCCATTGAACACCGGTTACTCACGACAACATCCGGAAAAGGTGTCCGGTTTTCGGATGCGTGTTTGAATACGGCCTTTGGCCGCGATACTGGGCATCAAAGCCCAATTCCATGCCGAAATAAAGGACTTTTGCGATCAAGCCAAATCCCCTCGGCTCACTTCTCACTTGCGGACAGGAAGCCGTACTGCGTTGCCATTTGCTTGGACCGCGTCATCGACTTGCCGGCAAAGCCGAAGGCCAGTAACACGATGAGGTCAACACAGAAATACCAAAGCGAAATCAGCGTTCCTTCAAACAATGCGAAGTGGATAAAACGTGTCGCAGCGGTCAGCAACACCACGTAGATGATCAGCTGGCTGTTACCAAGCCACGATTTTGCCACCGCCCGGCCAGTAAGGAATGCGGCTCCGCCACCCAGTGCGGCAGTGACGAAAACGAACTCCCACATCGACACTTCCCAAATCGGGTTGGTACCTGTTGCAGCGTGCTCCATCAGTGCCGCCCTCCCTCAAGATAGGCTGCGCGAACGTCTTCGCGTTTCAGCAGTTCCGCGCCCGTTCCGCTCATCGTAATGTTCCCATTGACCATCACATAGCCACGATGCGCCAGTTTGAGCGCATGAAAAGCATTCTGCTCAACCAGAAACACGGTCAATCCCTGGTTGGAATTCAGTTCCCGAATGACATCGAAAATCTGTTTCACGATCAGTGGCGCAAGTCCGAGCGACGGTTCGTCAAGCAGCAGCAGGCGCGGTCGTCCCATCAGGGCGCGTGCAATCGCCAGCATTTGCTGTTCTCCGCCCGAAAGCGTTCCGCCGCGTTGCTGCGCCCGTTCTTTCAGCCGCGGAAACAGTTCGAACACCATTTTCAGATCATCGTCGAAATGGGAGTCATCCACCAGCATGGCGCCCATCATCAGATTTTCCATCACGGTCATGCGCGGAAATATCCGTCGTCCCTCGGGCGATTGCGCAATTCCGAGCCGCATGATTTCGTGCGTCGGCGAACCGGTGATCTCATTTCCGGCAAAGACGATTTCGCCAGAACGCGCCTGCGGATTACCGCAGATCGTCATCATCAGCGTCGACTTGCCGGCGCCATTGGCGCCGATCAACGTGACGATCTCGCCATCATGCACATCGACATCAACGCCACGCAGAGCGATGATCTTGCCATAGTATGTCTCGACACCCCGCACGGTCAGCAGGGGCTGGTTACGCTCGCTCATGCCCTGCCTCCTTTTCGTGTCGACTTCCTGGTGCCCGCTTTCTCAGCCTTCGCAGCTTCCTTGGCTAGCGTTTTTGCCTGCTTGATCCAATCATCACGCTCAATGCGGCCCTTGAAGTTCAGGTGCTCATCCACCCAGTTACGCTCGGCTTTTTTCCATTGCGCAATCTGCTCATATTTATAGATGCCCAGGCCATTTAGAACGCCCTCCAGCTTCGGTCCGACACCGGAAATCCGCTTCAGGTCGTCGGGCTTGGAGGGTTTTCGCATCCTTGGTGGTCGACCGTCGCCTTTGGCAGTCCCCGCTTTCGACTTGGCAGGTTTTGCCCCGGTCTTCCTGGCCGGGGACTTGGCTGTCGCAGGAGAAGCTTTCTTTGTGGTAGCTTTTTTCGATTGTTTTGATGCCGGCTTGGCCGGATCGGACAATTTGATTGCAGCGACGTCCTTGCGAACTTCCGGGATATCGACCTCTTCTTCGTCATCGACACCCAGATAAGCGGCAATCACCGCCGGATCGTTGCGGACAAAATCAGCATCACCGTCGGAGATCTTCTCACCATAATCGAGAACGACGATATGGTCGGAGATTTCCATCACCACTCCCATATCGTGTTCGATAAGAAGCACTGATGTGTCTTCTTCACTCCGAATACGCTGCAGAAGCGCATTCAGTTCAGCCGATTCTCGCGGATTGAGACCGGCGGCCGGCTCATCAAGACATAAAAGATGCGGACCGGTACACATGGCTCTGGCAATCTCCAGGCGCCGTTGCGCTCCATAGGGCAAATCTGCAGCAGGATCATCGGCTCTTTCGGTCAGGTCCACCCGATCCAGCCAGTATTTGGCTTTCTCAATGGCTTCCCGTTCCGCACGGCGATAACTGGGCAGACCCACAATTCCGCCAACCGTAAATGTCGACGCTAACATCAGCGGATTGTGCTGGGCCACCAGCAGGTTCTCCAGCGCCGTCATGCCACCAAACAGGCGAATGTTCTGAAACGTTCTCGCGACCTTGGCCAAATTCGAAATATCAGAGTCAGCCATCCTCTCCAAAAGGTATACTGCGCCATCTTCTCCGCGGCGCCACTGATCGCCGCTCTGGGTGACCTCTCCGACCAGCGCATCCTTGCGTGAAGTGCCGTGACGCATGATTATGCGGCCCTCGGTGGGTTTGTAAAACCCGGTCACGCAATTAAAGACCGTCGTCTTTCCGGCGCCGTTCGGCCCAATCAGCGCCGTTATGTCTCCGCGTCCGACATCAAACGACAAATCATTGATCGCCACCAGACCACCAAACCGCATGGTCAGATGCTCAACGCTCAGGACCGGTTCGTTCTCCCAGTTTTTCACGCTGGGTGCTTCTGCAACAACTTCCATCGATGCCGCCATCTCAGTGCCCTTCGCCCTGGGCAACTGCGTCGGCCCCGATACGTTTTTTCTCCTTCAGCACGACCGATGGTTCACGCGTCGAGATCAGTCCCCTGGGTTTCCAGACCATGATCAAGACCATCGCCAGTCCGAAGATAAGCATCCGATATTGAGTAGGATCGAATGTCTCTCCGAATATCGCCTTCAGGAAGTCGAGATTTCGTAACAATTCGATGCCGCCGATCATCACCACCGAGGCGATCACCACACCTATCTGCGATCCGAGTCCGCCAAGAACCACAATGGCAAGAATGATCGCTGACTCTAGGAAGGTGAAACTCTCGGGCGAGATGAAGCCTTGTCTGGTGGCAAAGAAGGAACCGGCAAAACCGCCAAACATTGCGCCGATGGCAAAAGCCGTCAGCTTCGTGTTTGTCGTATTGATGCCCAATGACCGGCATGCGATTTCGTCCTCGCGCAGCGCTTCCCAGGCGCGGCCAATTGGCAATTGTCTCAATCGGATTGTCACCAGATTGGTGATAATCGCCATGACAAAAATGATGTAGTAGAGGAATACAAACCTCTGCACGCCATCAAACGGTATGCCGAAATATTCAGCGAAACCGCCGGAACGCTTGAACTCAAGACCGAACAGTGTCGGTTTCGGAATGCCGGAAATGCCGTCTGGCCCGTTGGTGAATTCATACCAGTTCAACAGGACGACTCGAATGATTTCGCCAAATGCCAGCGTCACAATTGCCAGGTAGTCACCGCGCAGGCGCAGAACCGGAAATCCCAGTATCACTCCCCAGAAGGCGGCGAGAACCCCGGCCAGCGGCAAAGCCATCCAGAAGCCGAGACCGAAATAGTGCGCCAGCAGGGCAAACGAATATGCGCCTACCGCGTAAAAGGCGACGTAGCCAAGGTCCAACAACCCTGCAAGCCCGACAACAATATTCAATCCCCAGCCAAGCATGATGTATGTCATGATCAGTATGGCCAGATCGATATACTGACGGTCCTGCTTGGGGAAAAATGTCATCAGCAGGAACGGCAGGGCTACAGCTAATGCAAAGAGTGCTCCTCCAAACCATTTTCCCGTCCCCGCAAATGCGGTTCCTGAACCTGAAAATGCACCGGCCAGCAGGCCGGTGACCGGTTTGTCTGTCCTGAATACAAACAGATTGAGCGCCAACCGGCCCGCAAACACGATGATGATGGCGGTTATGAACAATCCCCAGCGGGTTGAGAGCACCAATCCACCCGGCGCGATGTCGGTCTTGAGCGCAAGAAAATAGAATCCCAGCACGCCGGTCAGCAAGGCAGCAATGGCAGCATCCTTGACCGAGCTGGCCACATCTTTGTTCCCTACGCCGTTCATCAGACTTTCTCCACTTCCGGTTTGCCCAGCAAGCCTGATGGCAGGAAGATCAACACGATCGCCAGAATCGAGAACGCCGCCACATCCTTGTATTCGACGGTGAAATAGCCAGACCAGAACACCTCGATCAGACCGATCAGCAACCCGCCAAGCATGGCACCCGGAAGAGAGCCAATGCCTCCAAGAACGGCAGCGGTGAAAGCCTTAACCCCGGCAAGAAAGCCGATATAGAAATCGATAACGCCATAAAGCAGCAGGAACATCAGTCCCGCGACTGCCGCCAGTGCTGCGCCCATGACAAAGGTTAGTGAGATTGTCCTGTCGACATTTACACCGAGCAATGCAGCCATTTTCTGATCCTGCTCGCAGGCTCGTTGCGCGCGACCTAGAGGCGTCTTGGCAATCAGCATCGAAAAGCCGATCATCAGCGCCAATGTCAGCACGATGATGATCATCTGCATATAGGACAGCTGCACGACGATGGGCCCGTTCTCGGTAACGCCTTCCATGACTGTCACACCACCTGAAATAACCGGCTGCAGCGGCTTGACGCGCGCGCCCTGGGTCACCTGCACGAAGTTTTGCAGGACGATGGACATGCCGATCGCCGTAATCAACGGAGCGAGCCGGAACGATCCCCGCAAGGGTCGGTAGGCGAGACGCTCGACCGTCCAGCCCCATGCCGCGGCGAACAGCATCGCCATGATCAGGACCACCAGCAAGACCAGCGGCAAAAAAGCGAATCCGAACACCGCGGTCAGTGCCAGGAAAGTAGCCAGCGCGATGAAAGAGCCGACCATGAATATGTCGCCATGGGCAAAATTGATCATCCCGATGATGCCGTAGACCATCGTGTAGCCGATGGCGATCAACCCGTAGATCGAGCCGAGCGTCAGCCCATTGATGAGCTGCTGAACAAAATATTCCATTTATTTGATGGCTCCCCGGAAATACGGCTTCCTCTACCGTATTCCTGTCTCCCTTTTTTTGGCCAGCGGTTTGCTGGAGTTCTTTTTTTTGTTTGCTATTGGTCGCCCAATAGCCTTTACAGCTCGACGCCACAACCCCGTAACAAATTAGCGTAGCGCTATCATTGGTCCGACACAATGTCTTTGCGTTTCCGCACCGACAATCTCAAACTTTGTGCAAATTGCGACCAACTCCCACCAAATATGTGTGTTGGTTGATGGAACCCTCATAAGACCGAGAAACCTCGTACCATCGGATCACGGTCATCAAGGAAAATCGTGTTCAATCCGGTCATCCGCGCCCAGCCGGAGACCGACGGGATGATACCCGGCTTGCCGCCGACGATGGCAACGTCCTCCACCCGTCCTTCGAATGTTGATCCGATAATCGACTCGTGAACGAAACTATCGCCTTTTTGAAGCTTCCCATGGGCGTGAAGCTGCGCCATGCGGGCAGAGGTCCCCGTCCCGCAGGGGCTGCGGTCAATCGCCTTGTCGCCATAGAAGACTGCATTGCGCGCATCGGCCCCGTCCGAACTCGGTGCACCGGTCCACAAAATGTGGGTCAACCGGTTGATTGCAGGGTTCTCCGGGTGTTCGAATTGATACTGTTCGTTGAGCCGCTCCCGAATAACCGGACTCCATGTCACGAGTTGGCTGGCGGAATGGTCAGCCATATCCCGAAAATTCTCTTGCGGTTCGACAATGGCATAAAAATTCCCGCCATAGGCAACATCCACAGAGAGTTCACCGAGGTCCGGACAATCGACCTTCATGTCTTCTGCGTACAGGAAGGAGGGCACATTGGCGATACGAACCTTTTCGACATATTCACCGTCCTGAACGTATTCTGCCCTCACCACTCCGGCGGGCGTGTCCAACATCAGCAATCCAGGCGTCTTCGGTGTCACCAGACCGTGCTCCAGTGCAAATGTCACCGTGCCGATGGTTCCGTGGCCGCACATGGGCAAACAGCCAGAAGTCTCTATGAACAGGATCGCAATATCGCAATCTTCACGTGTCGGCGGATAGAGAAACGAGCCGGACATCATATCGTGACCGCGCGGTTCAAACATCAACCCGGTGCGAATCCAGTCATACTCGGCCAAAAAATGCGCCCGCTTTTCCATCATGGTCGAGCCGGCCAGCGGTGGCGCGCCACCGGCTATCAGCCGTACCGGATTACCGCAGGTATGCCCGTCGATGCAGAAGAAGGAGTGCCGCGCCATCGCGATGTCCCGATTAAAGGTTCTCAGAATTCCGGCAGAGCCGGCCTTGAGTCAAGCGCCTCCGTGATCGTCGCCTCGGCTGTTGCTCGGCGATCTCCCGAAAGCGGCAGGCGCGGCATGCGAACGCGGTCATTGGTGCCGATGGCGTGCACCTCGGCAAGTTTGATGTTCTGCACCAGATAGGACGAAACATCGAGGTCGAGAAGCGGCCTGAACCACCGGTAGACAGCAAGCGCCTCCGCTTGGCGTCCTTGTTTCATCAGCTGGTAGATGGCGACCGTTTCACGCGGAAACGCTGTTACCAGTCCGGCGACCCAGCCGATGGCGCCGACCGACAAGGCTTCAAAAGCCAGATTGTCGACACCCGTGAACAGATCATAGCGGTCCCCAAGCCGGTTGATGATCTCGGTTGACCGGCGAATGTCGTCGGAGGATTCCTTTACCGCAACGAAACGAGCGTCTTCAGCCAATTGCTCCATCATCTCGACGGTGACATCGACGCGGTAAGCCACTCGGTTGGAGTAGATCATGATCGGAAGATCGCCGGCCTCGGCAACCGCGCGCAAGGTGGCCAGAGTCTCATCGTGATTTGTGTGATAGACCATTGATGGCACGACCATGAGCCCATCAGCACCGACTTCAGCCGCCAATTTGGCGGATGCGCAGGCTTCCTTGGTTGCAGCGGCATTGATGGTCATTAATACCGGTTTTCCACCGGCTGCACTTTGCGCTGTGCCCAAAACTGCCAGTTTCTCTTCATCCGACAGCATCGGCCCCTCACCGAGTGAACCGGCAACGATGATGCCGTCACAACCGGCATCCATCTGCAGCCCGAAACAACGCTCCATTTCGGCGTGATCGAGTGTATCGTCCTCATTAAATTTGGTCGTAACCGCGGGAAAAACACCAGCCCACATTGAAATACCCTCACTTCTGATATATCAGTGATATATCAATAGTTGAGTCAAACTGTCAATGGCGAAGTCGGGAGGCGCAGACAAATTTCCGATCGAATAGAAATTGTCACCCAAACGGAAGAAAAACGGCCAGAACCTGCAGCTGTCGCCGCTTATCGTGCAATCGAGCGCTTGATCGTCACACTCAGCCTGCAACCGGGAGCCAGCGTTTCCGAAGCAGAGATCATGCAGCAAGTCGAACTTGGCCGCACACCTGTCCGAGAGGCGGTGCAGCGGCTGGCCTGGGAGGGATTTGTCACCATCAGGCCGCGCGCTGGCATATACGTCGCAGCACTCAATCCTTCAGATTGGATCAAGGTAATCGATGCGCGAAGGGGTATCGAAACCGTTCTTGCGAGATCGGCAGCGAGACATCTTACCGGGGAATCGGCAAAGCAATTTCACAATGTATCACTGAAGATGAGCAGGGCAGCGCTTACGGGCGACGTTATGGCTTTTCTGGATGCAGATCGCGCGTTTGACGAGGCGCTTTCAGCGGCAGCTGACAATGTATTCGCTGCAAGGCTGGCCGCACCCCTTCAGACCCATTCGCGCCGCTTCTGGTTCCGCTATCAAAGCGAGGACGGGCTGTCCGCCGCTACGGAAGCCCACCTTGGGATCGTCGGCGCGATAGTCAACAGAGATGAAGAAGAAGCGGTCCGCAAGGCCGGTGACCTGATGGACCTTCTACGATCCAATGCCGTTGCCGTGGCGACCAGATAGCCGCCACGCTGAGACAATTCGCGATTATCCACTAATGGAGTTCAAACTGCCTGGCCGGCCACTTCGATGGTTCGCTCCCAATCGGTGCCGGCTGCAACAACGCATGAGATTCCGTTGGACCGGGTGACGATGATTGTCCACGACCCCTTCTTGGAGGCATAGATCTCCATGATCGCCTTGTCGCCAATCAACCCGTAGCCGAGCTGTTTCTCTTGAAACTTGCCCTTCAGCTTCTCGACGATTTCTTCATGTTTCGAGCAGGCCTGTGCGGCGGCCGGGCCAGCCGAAAGACCGATTGTCACAACGGCTGCAAGCACGGCGCCGGTTATTGCTCTGCCAATCTTGCGAATAGTCATAGCACTTCTCCTTTGCCTTGACCGAACAAGGCAAGAAGTGAAGTGCTAACGCACCACGGCCTTGTCCGGTTCTCCGGTTTTACCGTTTATGATCAACACTTTGCGCCTCCTGTCGCATTGGCTGCTCATGGCCCTGATATGGTGATTGTCTCAAACGGCGACAAGGATGATTCGGGTCACGGCCAATCACGGTGTCGGGATTGAAAAATCGACAAATTTGCTTCTTTCAAAGAAAAACCGCCCATACTGGGCGGTTTTTGGAGAATTGATGACCCAAAAAGCCTAGTCCATCGCCTTGAAATGGAACTCGCCGCCTTCCTTGAGGCCAGACGGCCAGCGGGATGTCACAGTCTTTGTGCGGGTGTAGAAACGGAATGAATCCGGCCCGTGCTGGTTTAGATCGCCAAACATGGATTTCTTCCAGCCACCAAACGTGTGATAGGCCAGCGGCACCGGAATCGGCACATTGATGCCGACCATGCCGATATTGATCCGGTTGGCAAAATCGCGCGCGGTATCGCCGTCCCGGGTAAAGATCGCGGTACCGTTACCATATTCGTGGTTCATCGCCAGCCCGAGTGCTTCTTCATAGCTGTTGGCACGAACGGTCGAAAGCACCGGTCCGAAGATCTCGGTCTTGTAGATGTCCATGTCGGGCGTGACCTTGTCGAACAGATGCGGACCGACGAAAAAGCCGTTCTCATAGCCCTGCAGGGAGAAATCGCGGTTGTCGACGACCAGTTCCGCACCGTGATCGACCCCCGACTGAATGAGGCCAAGAATGCGCTCCTTTGATTCCCGGGTCACGACCGGGCCCATGTCGACATCCTCGCCGGCCGTGTAGGGTGCGACGCGCAATTTTTCGACGCGGGGAACGAGCTTGTCCACCAGTGCGTCAGCGGTCTTTTCGCCAACGGGAACAGCAACTGAAACGGCCATGCAACGCTCACCGGCCGCGCCAAACCCTGCGCCCACAAGCGCATCGGCGGCCTGGTCCATGTCAGCGTCAGGCATGACAATCATGTGGTTCTTTGCGCCACCGAAGCATTGCGCCCGTTTGCCGTTGGCGGTGGCTCGGCTGTATATGTATTGCGCAATCGGCGTTGAACCCACAAACGACACGCCTTGAATAACTTCGCTGTCGAGCAGCGCATCGACGGCTTCCTTGTCGCCATTGACCACCTGGAAAACATTTTCCGGCAAACCCGCTTCGACGAACAGTTCGGCCATCATTACCGGCACCGACGGATCGCGCTCAGACGGTTTCAACACCACCGCATTGCCGCAGGCCAGCGCCGGACCGACATGCCAAAGCGGCATCATTGCAGGGAAGTTGAATGGCATGATTGCGGCCACCACACCGAGTGGCTGCCGCATCGAGTACATATCGATGCCAGGACCAGCACTGTCGGTAAACTCGCCCTTCAACATTTGCGGCGCTCCGATGCAGTATTCGACCACTTCAAGGCCGCGCTGCAGGTCACCGCGTGCATCGGGCAGGGTCTTGCCGTGCTCGCTGGACAATACCTCGGCCAGTTTGTCCATGTCGCGATTGAGCAGCCGGACAAATTCCATCATTACGCGGGCACGGCGCTGCGGGTTCGTTGCACCCCACTCGGGCTGAGCTTCTTGTGCGGCTGCGACAACCGATGCCACTTCGTCCGCACTGGCCATCGCAACCTTGGCCTGCACCTCGCCGGTCGCCGGATTGTAGACATCGCCTGTCCGCCCGCTTTGTCCGGCGATTACCTTGCCGCCGACGAAATGTCCGATATCACGCATCGCTCGTACTCCCTGAAAATTGGCTCATCCTCATTGTCCCGGTTCCCGATCGGAATGGCAATGCCAATGGAAACGTATCCGTTGTGCAATTTTTCACATGACGCCAATACTGCGCTTTAATTGGCGCACCACCTGGTGTACCTTGAATCATGAACTGGGATGATTTGAAAATCTTTCTGGCAGTCGCTCGCGCCGGGCAACTGCTTGGTGCCGCAAAGCGCCTCGGGTTGAACCATGCCACGGTTGCGCGCCGCGTGACCGCTCTCGAACAGGCAACAGGTGGGCTTCTGTTCCATCGACAAACCTCCGGTTCAACATTGACACCGGCCGGCGATCGTTTGCTGAAAATTGCCGAGAAAATCGAATCGGAGATCAACGGCGCCCAGGCTGCTGTGGCGCCCGAGGAAGCTGCGATTGCCGGCACGGTTCGAATCGGAGCGCCTGATGGTTTTGGTGTAGTGTTTCTCGCGCCACGTTTGTCTGGATTGGCCGAACAGAACCCATCGCTGCAGGTCCAGCTCGTCCCGGTTCCGCGATCATTTTCGTTGTCGCGTCACGAAGCCGATATAGCGATCACGGTCGAAAGACCCTCAGAGGGCAGGCTCGTCGCCTCCAAACTGGTTGACTATACCCTCCAGCTTTTTGCATCGAAAACCTATGTGGCCAGACACGGCGTACCCCAAAGCGCGGCAGAACTTTCCGAACACCGGCTGGTCGGCTACGTGTCCGACCTGGTGATCAACCCGTCGCTCGATTATGCGGGTGAATTCAGCGCCGATTGGAGCGCATCGTTTCAGATTTCCTCCGCGCTGGGACAGGTCGAAGCGGTACGCGCTGGCGCCGGAATCGGAATTTTGCACACTTTCATTGGCCGGGCCCATGACGATCTGGTTGCACTGGAATTTGTTGAGCCTGTACGCCGGGCGTACTGGATCGTCTATCATGAATCGACGAGGTCACTACCTCAGATTCAGGTTGCGGTGAATTACATTCAGCAAACAGTGAGCTCCAATCGCGCGATCTTCGCCTGAGGCCAAATCGGGAGGCAAGGCGAAACCATTGCCTCCCTGCTCATTCCGATTTTTGTCAAGCCGGTTGAAAGCGGTCGAAATGTCGCCATGCGGCAAACCCGATCCCCATCAGGCATAGTCCGAATGCGGCTGCCGTGATCCGCGCCGCCATCAGCCCGCCCAACGGGCTCAGCCCAAAACCAAAGGCCAGTGCCGTCACAATCAGGACAACGCCAAGCTGCGTGGAGACAATGGAGTTGCGCAACCACGCCATACCCAACAGCGCGTAACCAATAACGGTCATCATCCCGGCTAGAGGAAAGAAGATCGCTACCGGACCCATTGCATCGCCGGCACCGTGGTCTGCAATCACTTGCGGATAATGGACCGCAAGATGGGGAGCGATCAGCGTCTCGTAATAGTCCAGTCCGAAGATCAACATCATGCCGACAAACAGCGTTATGAAGCCAACCAGCCCGAGCACACCGCTGCGTGTTGCGCCGGGCGCATAGAGCGCCAGGGTTCCCAACAGACCAAAGACCAGCGAGACCGCAAACAAGGCATGGATCAATATCCAGAAGGACGAGCCGATGACCTCTGGCGTCATGTGTGTGGGATGGGCGATGTATGAATAGCCAAGCGCTGGTCCGCTGATCATCATGCAGACGCCGCCGAGGCGAATAATCGTTCTCACCTCCATCTCACTCACCTCCGGCTTTTGCAAATGAGACAGCAGAATTGCGACATCTTCGGACTATCGTCGCTCCGCCAAACAGGGCCATCAGCGCAACCATGGCGACGAGAAGCGTCTGCCCAACTGAATAGATCGCGTTGTATCGTACTGAAATGGTCTGCCTGCTTGTTTCCTCTGCGACAACAAAGGCGGTCTGGTCAAAATCCGGTAGGCCAAAACTTGTCCAGGCTCCGTTTGAATATCCGTACGCTTCAACAGGAAGCTGAAATACCGGCCGGTCCAGTTCGTCGTTGGAATTACCATCATGATGCGCGATTACCGCATAGCGTCCGGAAGGCAGCGCTTTCACCCACCGTGCCTTGCCATCGACGATTGGAACGGAATCAGTCAGTGTGACCGGTGCCTTTCCGGCATATTCGTCAGGTCCGCTCATTAGAACAATCCGGGCCATTCCGTCATCCGTCGGAAAGCCTGTGATATCGATCTCAAGATCGCCGGATTGCGCTTGCGAGGCAATGACTATGGAAGCCAAAGCCGGCAACAGAAAAGTCGGTTTCATGGTGTATTCCTTCCTCAATTGATTGCGATGGCCGGACTATTTGCGCTTGTTCAGCCGCCTGCCAGCAGAGCTTCGGGAAGATGCCGAATTGTTCGCGAGTAGTGCCGGTGGTACCGTTCACGAAACGCCAACGGTGCATCTGAAATGAACCTTGCAGAAACATGACCCGCCTGCGCGAAAACCTTTACCTGCGCTACGCGATCGCAATCGTTGTGACCGCAAGCCTGATGGTGTGGATTTCGGTCAACGAAGAAGGAAGATTCTCCGAACTTCCCGAGCAGGCCGCATTTTGGCTGACGGCGGTCACCGCAGGTTGGCTTCAGATGATATTGATATCGCGCGGTGTACGCGCCTCGTTCGGCACCGGTCGATGGCCGGGATGGGTTTTGCTCATTGCTTCGGCTTTGATCGGCGCGGTGCCGATTACATTCGAAGTCCGCTGGCTGGTTCAGACAATCTTGGCGCCTGGTGGGCAACTTCCGCCGCCATGGCTGACATATCTGAACGTCTCGGTGATCAATACGGTGTTCTGTTTGGTTCAGTACGTACTGGTCGAGCGGTGGCCGCTTTTTGCTTCCGGACCGGATACATTGCCGACATCAGATCTGGGGGATCAACCGGCGACCGAACAAAACCCGGAGGGTTCAGTACTGCCGGCAATCGGTATGCTTTCGCGCCGGCCTGACGGACTCAACGGCATCATTTGGTACATGCAGATGGAAGACCACTATCTTCGAGTATTTACGAATGAAGGAAATGGATTGACCCTTCACCGGATGAGTGACGCCAGCCGGGAACTGCAGCCAACTGATGGCTTGCAGGTTCACAAATCATGGTGGGTTTCGCGGGCGGCAATCGCCGAAATCAAGAAAGAGGCGCGGCGGCGAATTATCGTGACGCGTGACGGTACAGAAATCCCGATTGGGCGATCATTTGAGCCTGACCTCCGAGACAATGGCTGGCTGTAATCAAGTACCGTTGAACAGCAATCAGTGCCGGAAATGACGCATGCCGGTAAACGCCATGGCGATATCGTGTTCATCGGCTGCGGCAATCACTTCGTCATCACGCATCGATCCGCCCGGCTGGACAACCGCCGTCGCGCCGGCCTCGATCGCCGAGAGCAGTCCGTCGGCAAAGGGAAAGAACGCATCGGACGCCACAACAGAACCAATCGTCGCCGGCTGTTTTTCTGCGGCGGCTTCAGCCGCATCCTGGGCCTTGCGGGCCGCGATCCTGGCTGAATCGACACGGCTCATCTGGCCTGCGCCGATGCCGACGGTTGCGCCGTTTTTCACATAGACGATAGCGTTTGACTTCACATGCTTTGCGACCCGGAAGGCGAATATCATGTCATCCAACTCGGTCTCGCCCGGCTGACGCTTGGTGACAACTTTCAATTCTTCGCGGCTGATCTGCCCATTGTCCCGTGATTGCACCAGCATGCCGCCGGAAACGGACTTTACAAATATTCCCCCGGCGGACGCATCCGGCAGCCCTCCCGTCACCAGCAGGCGCAGATTTTTCTTCTTCGCAATGATCGCCCTGGCTTCTGTACTCGCCGACGGCGCAATAATCACTTCGGTAAAAATCTTGCCGATTTCGGTTGCAGTCTCTGCATCCAGTTCCCGGTTCATTGCAATAATGCCGCCAAAGGCGGAGACCGGATCACAGGCCAGCGCCCTCCCATAGGCCTCCAAAAGAGAAGCACCAGTTGCCACGCCGCACGGATTGGCATGTTTGATGATGGCAACCGCTGCACTTGCCGCCGGATCGAATTCGGCCACCAGTTCAAATGCTGCATCCGTATCGTTGATATTGTTGTAGGACAACTGCTTGCCCTGCAGCTGGGTCGCGGTCGCCACACCGGCCCGTTTTTCTCCCGTCAGATAAAACCCGGCACTTTGATGCGGATTTTCACCGTAGCGCATGACGGACTGCAACTGCCCGCCAAATGCGCGCCGGTCCGGTGCTTCGATATCAAGATAGCCGGCAAACCAGTTTGATACCGCCGCGTCATAGGTCGCCGTACGGGCAAACGCCTTTGCAGCGAGCAGTTGCCGGTACGCCAGCGTCAAGGAGCCGTCGTTTGTATCCAGCATTTCAAGCAATTCGGCATAATCTGCAGGGTCGGTGACAACCGCCACATAAGCATGGTTTTTGGCTGCCGCGCGTACCATCGCCGGCCCGCCGATATCGATGTTCTCAATTGCCGTTGACGCATCCGCGCCACTGCTCAACACCTGTTCAAAGGGATAAAGATTGATCACCACAAGATCGATTGGGGCAATTCCATGCGCTTCCATCGCTGCGGCGTGTTCTTGATCGTCTCGAATGGCGAGCAGCCCGCCATGAACGGAGGGATGAAGGGTCTTGACCCGGCCATCCATGATTTCAGGAAATCCGGTTATTTCGCTAACGTCGGTTACCGGAAATCCAGCAACTGAAATGGACTTTGACGTACCACCGGTGGAAATCAGTTCCGTGCCGTTCCTGACCAATTGCGAAGCCAGGTGCTCAAGGCCGGTTTTGTCTGACACAGAAACAAGGGCGCGGCGCACCGGCACCAGATCAGGCGCCGGAATCTTCTTTGATACAACGGCCATATGGCGGAAAACCTCGTGCAAGCGGGAATCTGCCTGCCGTCTATCACGGCCTACTGCTCGCCGCTACTCCTCTGCCCCTTGATCCTCAGCAGATTCATCCTCGGAATTTTCGCTCCGCTGAGCCACGCCTTTTCCGATCGCTGTCCTGGTTAGCCGCCAGGTCACTTCAGGCGTTTCCGACGCGCTAAACGGCAAAACCAGCTGGTTCGACTTCTGTGGGCCAGCAATCCCGGCAAAAAACAAAGATTCCTCAGCTGAAACATCATCCTGCGAGCTGGTGAAGATCCAGGTGTCGGCCCCTGGACAGGTTAGCACATAGCGGTCTGCTTCGTCCCGAAATAGCTGAATGTCAGGGTGTAGATGAAACCGTATCACCGCGTTGTCGCGATCGGCACGAACCGCAGCGCCACCTGGCCGGGCAATCCGGTCACGTCCTTCGATCATGCTGCCGTCATGTGAAAGCACGAGTTCCCGTTCGTGAATCACCCCATACCGCGACTGATAGCCATCATGCGTGGCGCGGAAGGATTGCATACCATCGCTGTCGTGACGGTCGCAGACCACTTTCTTTGGCCCGGCAACAAGCGGCGTACCGAGCAGCTCACCGGTCTTCACCGAATTGTTGAAGCGGCAAGAAGAGGCGTCGTTCAGCGTCACCGTTGAATGTGCGGCTGTAACCCTGGCAAGTGCCCTGTAATCTTCCGGCCCAAATTCGTCGACGCCGGAATTTACGATGAACTGCTGCCGGCCTGAAGACAATTCAAACGACAGGCAACTGGCATGAGCATCGGCCGAAACATCGACAGGTGGTGGCGCACCCGTATCCGCAATCACCGTTGTGCCACCCATCACCATGCGCTGATACCCGGAGTGAGAGGCATTGAGCAGCGGCGCGCCGGCGGTATCGTCGTGGCGGAGAATCGCGGCAACCCGGTCCGGGATCGTCGCGCCCATCCCGTTGAAATGTGCCAGATTGCCGTCTTGATGCCGGAAGAAACGCAGTGCTGGCAGCATCCGCTCCACGGCGCCGATCAATGCCGCCGGCGTTTCCGATCCCTGGCTGGTATAGGTCTGGCGCAGGGGAAGCAGATCGGCAAGAAGCTCCAGCAAGGTGTAGGGATTGCGTGAAACATGACCGCCGTCAGCCAGGATCTGGCGATTGAGCTCGGAGGTAAGCTGACGCGACGCGGCTCGAAGCGTCGCATTGGAAACCGGCAGCGACAGTGCGGAAAACGCAAGCGCTATGCGGGCCCGCAAGCGATCCTCTCCGGCCTTCATTTCCGGCGCCATCGACCTGAGATAGCGGATTTGCACCGCGATGGACTTGAGGTAGGCGCGATAGAATGGAAATTCAGCGCCCTGCAACACGGTCGTTGAATGTTGCAGCCACGCGATGATGCGGCGCGCAGTAACATCGGGCTCCCACGCAACGCCGTCAATCTTGCGGCCGTGAGTCTCGATCCAGTCGGCCGTTAGCGCCCGCGCATTAGCCGAGGCCAGTTCTGTGTCTGCTTCGCGCAAGTGCCTGAGCCAGCGAAAACCATGCAGCGATTTCTGCCAGCCACGATGATGAACATCGATCATGAACGGAGATGCGCCTCCGGTATCGACGAAGTGACCGGCAAACGGGTAGCGCCCCGCATATATCTCCAAGGCGATTTCCCTGTCGGCAAGCCGAAGGTCCGGTGGAGCAATGAGGACGCGTTCGGGTGTCCGGCCCGCATATCTCCAACGATACACAGGACCGGCGCGCAGGCGCCTTTTGACGCGCCGCCAATATTCACGCGCCATCAAACCCCAAACCCGCGATGTGTCTGCCGCCACGCCTGACAACTAGTCCTACCTTCCCGGCAACCGCCAACTTGACATTAGAACATAAGGTGATTCGCGCCAATTGCTTTGCTGTCGCGAGCTATTTCTCCAGACGGCGCAAACGCGCGGCGAAAAATCCGTCCATGCCGGAAATCTCAGGCCGCCCCAGTTTCATGTCGGCCGGAGTTGTGCGCAACGCGCCATCCGGCGTAATCCAGTCGTTCCCGCTGCGAAATTCCTCTGCGCCAATGGGCCACAACTCCGCTTGCCCAACCTCGGCGACAAATTTTTCAACCATTTCTTCGCCCTCCACAGGATCAAGCGAACAGTTGGAAAACACCAGCGTACCGCCCGGCTTCACCATGTCGAAAGCGTGTTGAAGCAGCCTGAACTGTACTTCGGCAAGTTTCGAGATGTCAGCGGTTGTCTTTGTCCAGGCAATATCCGGATGCCGGCGTATCGTCCCCGTTGACGAGCAAGGCGCATCGAGCAGCACCGCATCAAAAAGCCTGTCGGGAGTGAATTTCGTGATATCGGCACATACGATCTCCGCTTCCAGACGAAGGCGGCCAAGATTCTCTCTCAGCCGATTGACACGATTTTTTGATAGTTCAACGGCCGTAACCTTGGCGCCAGCACTTGCCAATTGCGACGTCTTGCCTCCCGGCGCGGCACAAAGGTCGGCAATTCGCAACCCTTCGACTTCGCCAAAGAGCCTTGCCGGCAAGGCCGCAGCGGCGTCCTGAACCCACCATTCCCCCTCCGCATATCCCGGCATGTCGGTGATTGGACCGGCAAGTTTCTCCAGCCGAACCGAGCCGTTGGGCGTTACAATTCCATTGAGCTTATCCGCCCAAACCTCCGGGGCCACCTTTACCGACAGGTCAATCGGGGCCGGTCTTCTGTGCATTTCAAAGATCGCCGCCGCCTTGTCTGCTCCGTAAATTTGATTCAATCGGTCGGCAAGCCAGTCGGGCGCATCAATCGTGGTATCGAGTGCCTTTGGCAGAAGTGACTGTTTTCGCCGCGAAATCGTCCTTAACACACCGTTCACGAGGCCGGAGAAGCGCTTTGTTCTCGGATCAACGCAGGCGTGGGCGACCGCTAAATCAACAGCGGCATGATCGGGAACGTCAAGAAAGAGAATCTGCGCCAGGGCCACATGGAGAATGTGGCTGAGCGTGTGGGCATTGGAAGGCAGGGGGCGTTCCAGCCTGAGAGCAACCAGGCGCGAGATTGTCACCCTGAACCTGAGCGCCGTCATCAGGATTGCACGCACCAGCGCGCGGTCCTTGCGGTCAAGCGCCAGATAGTGCGGATGGCCATGTACATCGTCGGTCAGCCCGTCGGCTGAAGTGTGCTTGTCAATGATGGCGGCAAGCAGACGCGCCGCTGTCCTGCGCGCAGCAAGTCCCGGACGGCTGTCCTTCTCATCGTCAATCGACACGGATTTCACATTTTTTCCCGCCATGAACTGGCTGTTGATGTTGAACCGCCATCTGTCAAGCGCCATTTGAACGGTGGTCGTTTTCCGTTGCCTGCTGACTTCGGACGTGCACATTACTGCAAGAGGCCTGAACAACAGTGGTTTGATATGACAAGCTCCACCTCAAACAAGCCCAAAAAGGAACTACCGCCTGCTGCAAGGCGGGCTCTGGCGGAAGCCGAAGCACGCCGTGCGGAGATCGAGCGACGTTCGTCAGACCTGCCGCCGGAAAAAGGCGGGCGCGGCGGCAAGGAACCGGTCCGCTACGGTGATTGGGAAGTGAAGGGCATCGCCACGGATTTTTGAAAAATCAGCCAACAATTGAACCAGCAATTGATGACGGTCCGGCATATGTAAGTCTCGGACATACCTGGTTGTTCTGGCTTGGAAAGCACGCATTCACTGCATCGCCAGCCACGGGATCTTTCCCACTCTCCCAAGCCAACCCGGTGAAAACATGTCCCAAAACAGAACGGACACGACGGCAGGTTGACTGTAATTGACCGTTGAATCGGATAATCAGGGTTAACAGTTCGTTAAAGAGCATTCCCTTTTAAAAACAGGCTTAACGAACGATTAACCATCATCGCCATCGGACTGGCGCTAAACCCAATTCTACCGCTGCCATCCCCGCACGCTCGTAAACCGTTCAGGTAAACAGGCATTCCGCATGCATCGCTCTTTCCGGGCGGCGCGGCAGCTGTCCCGACTGGAGACACAAAAATGCGGAAACTGTTCAACGCCGAAACTTTCAAATCCTTTGCAGCTGACCAGGGCGGTCAGTTTGTGTTGGCGTTTGCCGTCATCTCGACAACAGCGCTGTTGAGTGTCGGACTGGCAATCAATTATGCCCAGATGTCATTGGCGCATTCCAACCTTGTCAACGCCGTTGACGGCGCTGTGACATCTACCGCCCGCGACATCACCACCGGCGTTATCGAGATCAAGGATGCGGAAGACCATATTCGCGCTTTTCTGGACGCCAATGTCGGCACCGCTTTCCTGGACGCAAGTTCGGTAAAGATCGACAAGATCGAAATCGATCAGGTTGCAAAAACCGTTGCGGTCACCGCGAGTTCCAATATCAACATAGCTTTCCCGATGCTCGGCGCCAAACAGCGTCGCGTCTCGACGCTTACCAAGTCGCTTTATTCCGACAAGGCGATTGAGGTTGCGATGATGCTCGACGTGACCGGCTCCATGAAAGGTCGTAAGATCAAGCAACTGAAATCCGCCGCAAAAACTGCGGTCAACACGTTTCTCGGTGGACAGAAGAAGAGCAATCCCCGCATCCGGCTGGCAATTGTGCCTTATGCGGATAGTGTTAATGTGGGTGCGCTTGCCAATTCAGTCGTCCACAATGAAACAGGATACACGACTGGAGAGCCGCCGAGCGTCAACGATCCCTTGCCGGCATCCGGCGCGCCCGACAATTGCGCGACCGAACGCAAAGGCCGCTATCAGTATTCGGACGCAGGTCCTGACTACGCAAAAGTCAATCGCGATTATCGGCTCAGCTATTGTCCGAACGCAGTCATGCAACCGCTGACCGCCGATATCGACACACTGGAAACCAATATCGATTCGTTCACCGCCAACGGCTACACCGCAGGTCACATCGGCGTCCAATGGTCATGGTACATGCTGTCTGAGCGCTGGGCCAATTTTCTTCCCGCCGAATCAAAACCCGCCAAATTCAAGGATGGCAAGGTCGCCAAATATGCGATCCTGATGACAGACGGCCAGTTCAACACCGCATTTGCCGATGTACCGAAGAACGAAAAAACCCGCGGCAGACAGCCGAACCGTTCGCGAAACAAGGCGGAACATCTGTGTGCGGAAATGAAGCGCGAAGGAATTGAAGTCTTTACTATCGGATTTGATCTCAACAATGCCCAGGCGCGCGGCGTGATGCAGAAATGTGCTTCACGCGATCACGGTTCTGTTCAGCACTATTTCGAAGCGGCAAATGGCGCCGAACTCGAAGCGGCCTTCCTGAAAATAGCGGCAAACATCGAACGCCTTACTCTGGTGGAATAACTCCTCTCCGACACCTCGGAAGGAACTTGGGGAGCTTTCGGGCTCCCCTCTTTTTTGCATGAAAAGGGCCGGCGGAAACTTGTTCCGCCGGCCCCAATTCGTAAATCTCATCTGCTTTGCGGGCCTTGGGCGATTGCTCCGCCCGCCACGCGATCATGCTTCAACGAAGAGGCTGCTCCCCGCCAAGGCAATCCGCAGAGCCTGCGCAAAGACAGTTAAGATCACTCGACATCGGATCACCTCCTTTCGTTTGTTGAACACATGTGCAATGTGGTCCCAAATGTGAGCGTTGGCAAGGGGGTCTGACCGCGTCCATTATGAACTGAATTTCGATGTTCCGGATGGAGCTGATTGGGAGGAATGAGCGAGTGGGTGCCGCAGGACGGCTAAAAACCTTCAAAAAACTGCTTACCCATGCGCGTGAGATACTCGACCTGGATATCGGGTTCCACCTTTGGGACGGTTCGACCGTGCCCGAAGATCTGGCGCCGGACGCTTTCGCGATCCGCTTCGCTGACGAGGGTGTCATAGCCTCGCTGCTGCGCAAACCCAAAATGGAGATCTTGCTTAATCTATGGGTCGCCAAGCGAGTGGACCTGATCAATGGCGATCTTTTCGATCTGGTGGCGCGCCGGCCCAAGGTTCGCACGAGGCAAATTCGAAAAACGCTTAGCAAGATGCTGCTTTTCAACTCGGCCCGCAAGTTTTTGTTCGTTGATCGAGGTGGACCCTGGCCGCTGGAAGAACAGCCCGGTGAAAAACCCAGTGACGGCAGCCGCGAGGAAAACGAGAAAAACATTCAGTATCACTACGATGTCTCCAACGAATTCTACGCGCTGTGGCTGGATGAGGAGATGGTCTACACCTGTGCCTTCTGCACCGATTGGGAAAACGACATCGCCCAAATGCAGCAGGACAAGCTGGAGATGATCTGTCGCAAGCTTCGGCTGCAACCAGGCGAACATATGCTCGATATAGGCTGCGGTTGGGGAGCCCTGTCATGTTATGCCGCCCGGAATTACGGCGTCACGACACTTGGCGTCACCCTTTCTACCCAGCAGGTTGAACATGCCAGGGCCAAAGCTGAAAGTTTGGGACTGTCGGACCGGGTGAAGTTTGAACTTGCCGACTATGCGACGGTGCAAGGCCAGTTTGACAAGGTCGCTGCAATCGGGATTCAGGAACATATCGGTATCGATAATTATCCGACTTACTATTCGACCGTAAAACGCGTTCTAAAACCTGACGGGCTGTTCTTGCACCATGCAATCACCAGGCCAGCGAAAAAGGATGACAAGACGTTCCGCCGCAAGAATGAAGAGTTCGCCCTGTTGACGAAATACATATTTCCAGGCGGCGAACTCGACCATATCGGCAACACGGTGACCATGCTCGAGCAGAACCAGTTTGAAGTCCATGATGTGGAAGACTGGCGCGAACACTATCAGCGCACGTGCCGGCATTGGCATGACCGCCTTATGGCCAATTATGATGCAGCGGTGGCCGAAGTTGGCGAGGTCAAAACCCGAATGTGGCTATTGTATCTGGGCGGTTGTTCGATCGCGTTCGAGCGCAACAGCGCACTGCTTTATCAAACCCTCGCCTCACACAAGCGGAAAGGTCCAAGCGGCTTGCCGCCGACCCGCGCAGATCTCTATCGACAATAAGGCGGATCAAGAACGCATTACGCTACACCCGTTCACCGCGCCGGAACGGCACAAGCAGAGCTTGCGGATATTTTGTCCGCCGCGCCATGATGATCATGGCGATGATCGACATCACATAGGGCAAAGCCAGGAAGAACTGGTAAGGAATGAATGCTCCGACCGATTGCTGCGCACGAACCTGCAGAGCCTCCAATCCGGCAAAAATGATCGCGCCAGCAAGCGCCGGTCCCGGCCGCCACGAAGCGAAAATCACCAGGGCAACACAAATCCAGCCGCGACCATTGATCATGCCGAAATAGAAAGCGTCGAACCAGGACATGGTGATGAACGCGCCGCCAATGGCCATGAACCCACTGCCGACCATCACCGCCGCGGTCCTGATCGACAGCACATTGATGCCCTGCGCCTCCACTGCAACCGGATTTTCGCCGGCCATACGGACCGCAAGACCAAGTGGCGTGCGGTAAAGCACGTACCAGACCGCCGGAACACTCACAAATGCCAGATAAGTCAGTGGCGACTGGTTGAAAAGCGCTTCGCCGATCACGGGAATATCGGACAGGCCGGGAATTGCGACCTCGTCAAAGGGTTCGATCTTGGGCGGCGTTGTCGCAGAAGGCAGCAGCATTCGGTAGATGAAGTAGCTGAGCGAAGAGGCAAACAACGTGATACCGATGCCGGTGACGTGCTGCGACAGGCCCATGTGGACGGTGAAACCGGCGTGCAGCAAACCGAACATCGCGCCAACCATCGCCGCGAACACTACGCCGCCCCAAAGTCCGCCACCTTGATAGACCCACATCCATCCGGCCATGGCGCCAACGGTCATGATGCCTTCGATGCCGAGATTCAATACACCGGCGCGCTCGCAGATCAGTTCGCCGAGGGTGCCGAATATCAGCGGGCTGGCAATGCGGATTGTCGCGGCCCAGAAGCCGGCGGTAAGCAATATCTCAAAAATATCGCCCATTACCTGAACCTCACCCGGTATTGCGAGAAAAGAACACTGCACAAGACCGCGAGCACGGAAGCGCCAACCAGTACGTCTGCAATGTAAGTGGGAATGTTGACGGCCCGGCTCATGGCGTCCGCACCAACGTAGACCGCGGACAGGAAAATGGCCGCCGGAATGACTGCCAGGGCATTCAGTTGCGCCAGCATGGCGACCGCGATGCCGGTGTAGCCGAAGCCCGGGGACAGATCGAGCGTGAGATAGCCTTTTAGTCCGGCGGTTTCACTGACACCGGCCAGTCCGGCCAATCCGCCCGAGATCATCGCCGTGATAACCACCGTGCGACCAACCTTTATGCCGGAAAACTCGGCTGCGCCTGCATTGTATCCAACCGCTCGGATCTCGTATCCGAGCACAGAGAACCGCATCATCGCCCATATAAGAACCGCGATGGCAACGGCGATGATGAAACCCAGATGCAGGCGGCCCTTGGCCAAAAGCGTTGGCAGCACGCCTTCATCGATGATCGACGCTGCCTGCGGCCAGCCCAGTGACATCGGGTCCTTCCACGGGCCTTCAATCAGATAGCCGACCAACAGCAGAACGACGAAATTCAAAAGCAGCGTCGTGACAACCTCATCGACCTTCATGCGCGTCTTGAGCAATACCGGAACAAGAAGCAACAAACCGCCCGCGATCGCGCCCATGATCATCAGAAAAGGGATCATGAGAAAACTGGGCAAAGTGATGAGGCCGGTGCCAAAATAGGTTGCCGCCAACGCGCCCGCATAAAGCTGCCCTTCACCGCCGATATTGTAGAACTTTGCCCTGAACGCCACGGCAGCCGCCAGACCAGTGAAGATCAATGGAATCGATCTGGTGAGTGTTTCATTGATGGCAAATGCGGAACCGAATGCACCCTTGAGCAAAAGGCCGTAAGCGGTAAGGACATTGGTGCCTGTCCAGATGATCAGGACGGCGCAAATCAGCATCGCGGCCAATATCGCCCATACGGGCGCCAGGCCGGCTCTTAGCAGTGACACCGATTGGCGCGGTTCGATAATCATCAAGCAGCTTCCCCGGCTACCGGTTGGCCAGCCATCATCAAACCGATCTCCGCGGTTGTCCGCGCCGACGTCGGCAGCGCTTCTGAAAGCCGGCCATGCGAAATGACGGCAATGCGGTCGGACAGCGCCATCAGTTCATCCAGATCCTCGGAGATCAGAAGAATTGCCGCACCGCGCTTGCGCGCCTCCAGCAACTGCTCCTGAACATAGGCAATCGCACCCTCATCAAGACCCCGCACCGGCTGGTTCGCAAGGATGAAGGACGGTTCACGTGACAACGCCCGGGCCAGAATGAGTTTCTGCATATTGCCGCCGGAAAGTAGTTTTGTCTCTGCATCCGGTCCTTCACAGCGCACGTCAAAAGCTTCGATTTGTCTGTTTGCCCGATCAGTCGCCCGTCCCCGGTCGATGATCAACCCTCCGCGCGACACATCCTGCGAGCGGATGTCTTCGGCAATGAGATTTTCCCAGAGCTGCATTTCGCCCACGACACCGCGCGCGTGCCTGTCTTCAGGAATACGGCCGACGCCAGAGGCCACTATGGCGCGCGGGTCGCCTGCCGGCAGCGCACCACCGTTCAATGCTACAGAGCCCGAAAAACTACCCTGCAGTCCCGACAGGACATCAGCGAGCGTCCGTTGCCCGTTGCCGGCAACGCCGGCAATACCGACTATTTCATGGGCGTGAATGGTCAGATTGACCTTTTTCAGCCCCTCCGCGCCCGTTTTACCTGCGGAGAGGTCCTTGATTTCCAGGACAGCGTCGCCCGGTTCCATTGCGGTCAATTTCGGTCGGGTGACCGTGCGGCCAACCATCATCTCGGCGAGCTTATGCCGGTCTGCTTTTGCGGTCTCGATCTCACCAGCAATTTCGCCCCGCCGAAGCACCGCAACACGATCACTGACCGCTAGGATTTCATGCAGTTTGTGGGAGATGAAGATGACCGACAAACCCTGCCGGGTCATCGACTTCAGCGTCGCGAACAGATTGTCAGCTTCCTGCGGCGTCAGTACCGCGGTCGGCTCGTCGAGGATCAAAATACGCACATCCCGATAAAGCGCCTTCAGGATCTCTACTCTTTGGCGTTCACCGACCGATAGTGAGCCAACCAGTGCATCGGTATCGACAGCCAAACCGTAGTCCTCTGCAAGACGTGCGAGCTTCTTGCGCGCCGCACCGGTTTGCTGGCGAATGGAAAACAAAGACTCAGTGCCAAGGAGAATGTTTTCCAGAACCGACAGATTGCCGGCCAATGTGAAATGCTGATGCACCATGCCAATGCCGGCATCCAGCGCAGCCTGGGTTGAACCGGGTGGCAACCGGTTGCCGCCGACCAGAATTTCGCCCTCATCAGCCTGGTAATGGCCGAAGAGAATATTCATAAGCGTTGTTTTGCCCGCGCCATTCTCGCCCAATAGCGCAAGCACTTCGCCCTCGGCGAGCGACAGCGAGATGGAATTATTGGCGACAAGAGTTCCGAAGCGTTTGGTAACGCCCCGGAACTCCAAAACGGTACTGGTCATGGAGCGACAATATCAAAATGACGATTTGGGTTCTTCGTCGTTGATATTGACCACAAATTCGCCTGACAGGATTTTCGCCTTGATCTCTTCGACCTTGGCCTTGGCATCGGCTGGAATCTTGTCCTCGAATTCGTAGTAAGGTGCGAGACTGGCTCCACCCTTTTGCATCATCGTCCATTCCTTGTAGTTCTCTGCCGCAAATGTGCCGGCCTTTACGCGACTGATTGCATGCGCGATGGCTTCTTCCATATGCCAGAGTGCAGACGTGACGACGACGTCGGTGCCGTTTTCTTCCTTGTTCATGTCATTGACGTTGCCGAATGCAAGAATGCCCTTTTCTCGGCAGGCATCAACCACGCCGGCACGTTCGGCATACATGACGTCCGCACCTGCTTCTATCTGTGCGAAAGCTGCTTCCTTTGCCTTTGGCGGATCGTACCATGAGCCGATGAATGTTACCTTGTGCTGGACATCCGGGTTTACAGAACGGGCGCCGTCGATAAAGGCGTGGAACAGCCGGTTGACCTCGCCAATCGGATAGCCTCCGACCATGCCGAGCCTGCCTGACTTGCTCATCGAGCCGGCTATGACGCCCATCAGATAACAAGGCTCGTGAATGTAGTTGTCGAAAACGGCAAAGTTGCTGCCATGCGGCTCAAACGGATCACCCATCAGGAATGCGATATCCGGGTACTCGTCTGCAACCTTGCGCGCTTCCTTGGAAATTCCGAAAGCCTCGCCGACAATCAGTTTCACTCCGCTTTCGCAATATTCGCGCAAAACCCGGATATAGTCGGTGTTAGCGACCTTCTCCGAAAAAACATACTCAATCTCGCCCTTGGCCTTGGCGGCTTCCAGACCGAGGTGAAGTCGCGCATCCCATTTCTGCTGGATCGGTTGCGTATAGATACCGGCGACCTTGATTGTTTCGGCAAATGCCGGCCGCAAACCGGCAAGCGATGCCCCGGCGGTAACACCGGCGATTAGATTGAATGTTCTGCGATTGAGTCTGGCGACCATGACCGTATCCTCCATGAAGTCTCCCAATTTGACCCTAGGTACGCCGCGTTCGTGAGTCAATATTTTTATCAATTGGTCAAAAATTGCAACGATATCTCCACAGGCAGGTGGCGGCAAAGCGATCTGTCCTGCCCAATGCCACATAATTTTCATGAAATGGCTAGCCTGCACACCAACTAGTCGTTGATTTTCACGCATCCTTCCTGCCATATGGCGAAAAAAACGGGGAAGCGTTGGGTACCAATCTGTCGAGTGCCTGCAATCTGTGGCGAGGGAGGAGCGCCGCGGATGATTGAAGTCAGGTCAGTCTCCAAATATTTTGGTGGCGTTCGCGCCGTCGACGATACGTCGTTGACCATCGAGAAGGGCTCGATCACCGGGTTGATCGGGCCGAATGGCGCTGGAAAAACGACACTTTTCAACACGATTGCCGGGCTTTACACGCCGACATCCGGCCAGATTCTGCTCGACGGTGAAGACATCACCGGTTTGAAACCGCACCAATTGTTTAAAAAGGGCCTGCTGCGCACGTTTCAGATCGCCCATGAATTCTCATCCATGACGGTTACTGAGAACCTGATGATGGTTCCCGGCGAACAACTCGGCGAAAGCATATTGAACACCTGGATCAGGCGCGGCGCGATCCGCGAACAGGAAAAACAGGTGCGCCAACGGGCAGAAGAAGTCATCGAATTTCTGAAGATCGGCCATGTAGCCAATGAGCGTGCAGGCAATCTGTCGGGCGGCCAGAAAAAGCTGCTGGAACTCGGACGCACGATGATGGTCGATGCCAAGGTGGTGTTGCTCGACGAAGTTGGCGCCGGTGTGAACCGCACATTGTTGGCCGAGATCGGTGACGCCATCATCCGCCTGAACGAGGATCGTGGCTACACGTTCTGCATGATCGAACATGACATGGATTTCATCGGCAGGCTTTGCAATCCGGTGATCGTCATGGCCGAAGGTGCTGTCCTCGCCGAGGGAACCGCCGAAGAAGTCAAAAACAACGAAGATGTCATTGAGGCTTATCTCGGCCATGGACTGAAAAACAAGCCGGGCGAGGCCGCATCATGAGCTATCTGAGCGGCAAAGACATGGTCGGCGGTTACGGCGGCGCCGATATTCTCAAGGGTTGTACGGTGGAGGTCAATCGCGGCGAAATCGCTGTCGTCGTCGGCCCCAACGGCGCCGGCAAATCCACGGCAATGAAAGCTATGCTTGGCATGCTCAATTTGCGCGAAGGGAATGTTACGCTTGACGGCAAGGACATCACCAACCTCTCGCCCCAGGACAGGGTGGCCGAGGGCATTGCCTTCGTCCCGCAGACAGACAACGTCTTTGCCGGCATGACAGTGGAAGAAAATCTGGAGATGGGCGCCTTCCTGCGCGAAGACGACATTTCCGGCACGATGAACCAGATCTATGACCTGTTTCCGATCCTGAGGGAAAAACGGCATCAAAATGCCGGTGAACTTTCCGGTGGCCAGCGCCAGCAGGTTGCTGTCGGCAGGGCAATGATGACCCAGCCGACCGTTCTCATGCTGGATGAACCGACCGCTGGTGTTTCCCCGATTGTCATGGACGAATTGTTCGACCGCATCATTGAGGTCAAGCAGACCGGTGTTGCGGTGTTGATGGTTGAGCAAAATGCACGACAGGCCCTGGCCATCGCCGATCGCGGCTATGTGCTGGTCACCGGCGAGAACCGCCACACCGATACCGGGCAGGCGCTTCTTGCTGATCCCGAAGTGCGCAGATCGTTTTTGGGAGGCTGACCGGTATGGAACTCCTGAACGCAATCGTGCTCTTTTCCAATTTTGTGCTCGTTCCGGCAATCGCCTACGGATCGCAACTGGCGCTTGGTGCGCTGGGAATTACGCTGGTTTTCGGAATTTTGCGGTTTTCCAATTTTGCCCATGGCGACACTATGGCATTCGGCACAATGGTCGTGGTGCTGACCACCTGGTGGCTGCAATCGCTTGGTCTCAGCCTCGGTCCATTGCCAACCGCGCTTCTCGCACTACCGTTTGGAATCGTGGCGACCGCAGCCATCGTCCTGTTTACCGACAAGTCGGTTTATGAGTATTACCGCCACCGGAAGGCAACGCCGATCACGTTCGTCATAGCGTCGACCGGGGTAATGTTCATGATGAATGGCATCGTGCGATTCATAATCGGCCCTGACGACCAGAATTTTGGCGACGGCGCACGGTTCCTCATCAATGCCCGCCAGTTCAAGCAGATGACCGGTCTAGACGAAGGTCTGGCAATCAAGACATCGCAATGTCTGACATTGGTGCTGGCGATCGCACTGGTCGCTGTGCTGTTCTGGTTTCTGCAAAAGACCAAGACCGGCAAGTCGATGCGCGCTTACTCAGACAATGAGAACCTGGCGCTGTTGTCGGGTGTCGATCCCGACAAGGTCGTGCGTGTTACCTGGATCATCGCTGCCGGACTGGCGACCATCGCCGGGACACTCTACGGCCTCGACAAGTCATTCAAACCCTTCACCTATTTCCAGCTATTGCTGCCGATGTTTGCCGCTGCGATTGTCGGCGGATTGGGCAAGCCGTTTGGCGCGATCGCCGGTGGCTTTATTATCGCATTTTCCGAAGTGATGATCACCTATGCCTACAAGAAGTTCCTGATCTATCTTGTTCCGGAAAGCTGGGCGCCTGAGGGTCTCGTTCAGTTGCTTTCAACGGACTACAAGTTTGCGGTCTCGTTTGTCATTCTGGTGATCGTACTGCTGTTCCGGCCAACCGGCATATTCAGGGGGCGGGTCATATGAACAATACGTTGCGGGCTGTTGTCGTATTCGCAATCATGGGTGCGCTTCTGGTCGGCGTTGGCTTCGGCCAATCCTGGTCGGTGTCGCTCGGTCTGCTCAACCTCTGCCTCATCTCGGCAATCATGGCGCTGGGGGTCAACATACAATGGGGCTACGCCGGCCTCTTCAATGTTGGCACGATGGGATTTGCAGCTCTGGGCGGCGTAGCGGCCCTGTTGGTCTCCAAGGCCCCAGTCACCGGCGCATGGGCAGCGGGCGGTGCCGACCTGATCTCGGCGCTCGTTGCGCTCGTTGTCGCTATTGTTGTGATCAGAACGCTTTACAAAAGGCTGAAAGGTAATCCGTTCCGCACGCCGGTCATGATCATTGCCGGCTTTGTCGCCTATTTTGCCATTCGCTACTTCTTCGATCCCGCCGTACAGGCAATTGAAACCTATGAAGCGGCCAAATTCGGTTATCTCGGCGGTCTCGGTCTTCCCATACTGTTCTCCTGGGCTGTCGGAGGTCTGTTTGCCGCCGGCGCAGCATGGCTGGTGGGCAAAATAGCGTTGGGCTTGCGAGCCGATTATCTGGCGATCGCAACGCTGGGTATCTCGGAAATCATTGTGGCCATTCTGAAAAACGAAGACTGGCTGACGCGTGGCGTCAAAAACGTCACCGGATTGCCGCGCCCTGTACCTTACGAATTCAACCTTCAGCAATCCGAATGGTTCCGGGGCTGGGTCGAGTGGATTCATGCAGGGAGGCTTGAAACGCTCTCGGCGGAAAATCGCGATTCTGTCTTGCAGTCGCTGGTCATCGACAGTTCCGGCCTGTTCGTCAAACTCTGCTATGCGGGTTTGTTTGCGATTGTTCTGATTTTCATTCTGGCGCTATGCGTGCTGGCTCTGCATTCGCCCTGGGGACGGATGATCCGGGCCATTCGTGACAACGAGGTAGCCGCGGGCGCAATGGGCAAGGATGTGACCGGCAGGCACCTGCAAATCTTTATTCTTGGTTCTGCGGTGGTTGGTATCGCCGGTGCAATGCTGACCACACTGGACGGCCAATTCACGCCGGGCACCTACAACCCACTACGCTTCACCTTTCTGATCTGGGTCATGGTGATCGTTGGTGGCTCGGGCAACAATCTTGGCGCCGTCATTGGCGGCTTTCTGATCTGGTTCATCTGGATTGAAGCAGAACCTGGTGGTGCCTGGCTGATAGACACGGTTACGAGCTTCCTTGACGATAGCAATCCCGTGCGGGCTCATCTGCTTGACAGCGCGCAGCATATGCGCGTCATCGTCATGGGGCTGGTCTTGCTGCTGGTATTGCGATTTGCACCCGGCGGTTTATTGCCCGAGCGGCTCAAACAACACTGACCCAACATTCAATCATGATGCTGGAACGCCACGAACCGTACGAAGCGCTGTATCGTGATTTCCAGTGGCAGGTCCCTGACCGGTTTAATATCGGGACGGCTTGTTCGGATGTGTGGGCGGCACGTGAGCCGGACCGGGTCGCCCTGATCGAACATGCCGAGTCGGGCACTTCGCCAATACTGACTTATGGCCAGCTTTCGCAACAATCGAGCACTCTTGCTGCCTGGTTGGCATCTCAGGATATTGGCGCCGGGGATCGCGTGGCGCTGATGTTGCCGCAGGGTTTCGCCACCGCGATTGCCCATATCGCAATTTACAAGCTGGGTGCGATCGCTCTGCCGCTCGCGATGGTGTTTGGCGCCGAGGCGCTCGAGTACCGGCTGGCAACATCCGGCGCGAAGGCGATCATAGCTGCGCCGCAAGCGCTTGAAAAACTGATCACCATTCGTGACAACCTGCCTCAGCTCAGGACCATTGTGTGCGAGAGTGGTGAGAGTGGCGATGCGGTGGGGCTCGAACGCATCTTGGCCGAAACGCCACCGGATTTCTCGGCTGTGAACTCGCGCGCTGACGATCCGTCGATGATGATCTTCACCTCCGGGACCACGGGACTGCCGAAGGGCGCATTGCACGGACACCGGGTATTGCTCGGCCACATACCCGGCGTTCAAATGCACCATGAATTCATGCCACAGCAAGGCGACCGTTTGTGGACGCCGGCAGACTGGGCATGGGCTGGTGGTCTATTGAATGTTCTGCTGCCCGGCCTTTATCTCGGTGTTCCGGTCGTTGCAGGACGTTTCGTCAAGTTCGATCCGGAGGCGGCGCTCGCCCTGACCGAAAAGCAGAAAATCCGCAACATGTTTGTACCTCCGACAGCTTTGCGGATGATGCGCACCGTCGAAGGTATTTCCGGCAGGTTCGATCTTGATATCCGCACTATCGGATCCGGCGGTGAGGCGCTTGGCCGCGAGACATTCGACTGGGCCAGACAAGAGCTTGGCATTTCGATCAACGAATTTTACGGCCAGACCGAAAGCAACCTGGTTCTTTCGGCATGTTCGAAACTGGGTATTGCCAAACCGGGAGCGATCGGGCTGCCGGTTCCGGGACATCGCGTTGCAGTTATCGATGAACAGGGAAATCCGGTTCCGGTGGGCGAGACGGGCCAAATCGCCGTCGCCCGCCCCGACCCGGTGATGTTTTTGGAATATTGGGACAATCCGACGGCAACAAGGGAAAAGTTTGTCGGTGACTGGATGACCACAGGAGATCAGGGTGTGACCGACGAGGACGGTTATGTCCATTTCTTTGGCCGCGATGACGATGTGATCACGTCCGCTGGTTACAGGATCGGTCCGGTCGAGATCGAGGACTGCCTGACCGGCCACCCTGCTGTGGCCCTGGCGGCGGCGGTGGGAAAACCTGACCAACTGCGCACGGAGATCGTCAAGGCCTATCTGGTGCTCAAACCGGAACACCATCCAAGCGAGCCGCTGAAAACTGAAATTCAGGCCTGGGTGAAGGACCGCCTCTCGGCGCATGAATATCCGCGCGAGATCGAATTCGTCGACGCCATGCCACTAACGACGACCGGCAAGGTGATCCGACGCGAATTCCGCGAGCGGGCCCGCAAGGAAGCCGGCCTGTAGCTTCGGTCAACTGCTGACTTCGATCCAGGTTGCCATCCCGGCCGCCTGATGCGCCAGCATATGGCAATGAAACATCCACTTGCCCGGATTGTCGGCAACGAATGCGATTTCCTTCTTTGATCTGGCGCCAACAAGGATGGTGTCCCGCGCCGGACCAAGGCCCTCCGGCATGATTTCACTGAAATGATGACCGTGCAGGTGCATCGCATGCGAAAATGCCGTTCGATTATCGAGCATTATGCGCACTGTCTGATGGCGGTCAGCGCGAAGCAGAGGCGAATCCGGCATCCCGGCCACTCCGTTGAAAGCCCAGACGAGGCCCTCCGACATCAGATCGCGCATGCCCATCATGCGATTGCGGTGCATCATCCCGTTCATCATGCCGCCCATCGCGCCCCCTTCCATCACCAGTTCGGTGGTAACCGCATCGGCTAATTGCGGTTCGGGCAGATCATTTGGCAGCAGCGGCTTCAAAGTGTCACGCGGAATAGCCGCACTATTTGCCGACACCGGAAAGGTCGCCAGTGAATAGGTCCCACCGCGCTCTTCACTGGTCAAAAACGCTGTTTCTCCGGTTTCGGCAATGATGTCAGCAAACAAGTCAACTCGCTGCGCCGGCGCAAGATCCATTCCGTCGAGGCGCAACGGTGTTGGCAGTGGCATTCCGTCCAATGCCACGATGCGCGCGTTGAGCCCTTTGCCTCCAAGCCGGATCACCCGGTCGGAAGACGCATTGATAACCCGAAGCCGCAATCGTTCATTGCGTTTGGAAGCGCGAACATACTCCGCCAGTCCGTTGACCGTCAGATAATTCCCGATCCGACCGGCATGCGAGCGGTCCATCATGTTTGTAAAATCGTCGATCACCTGAGCGTCCGGATCGAGCCGCCAGTCGTTGATCATGAGCACGATGTCGTCATCGATATCGGGTTGGTCAGGCTCGTCGACAATCAGCGGCGCTGACAAACCGCGAGAGACCTGTTCAAGCGTATTGCGGTGCGGGTGGAACCAGAATGTTCCTGCATCAGGTACGATAAAGTCGTAGAGAAAACCTTCTCCGATGCCGACGGGTGCTTGTGTCAGGTCGCTCACGCCGTCCATGGCGTTGTCTATCCGGATACCGTGCCAATGTATGGTGGTCGGATCATCGAGCCGGTTTTCCAGCCGGCGGACAATCCGGCCGCCCTGACGAACACGCAGGATTTCGCCGGGTACCTGGCCATTGTAGGCCCAGACTTCAGTTGGCGGATAGCCTTCGGGTGCGAGCTGAATCCTGTTCTTCCTGGCGACAATCAACTCCGGCTCAGCTTTCGCGTCCGGCATGCCCGTCGAAATCGAAAACACGCCAATTGAAAGAAGAAATGTACGCCGGTCGATCATGGCAAAAGAATATATCGCCGGAACGGGGCTATTCCAGCCCCTTCTTTGCCGCATGAAAGACCATAATCCTGCAGTTCGCCAATAATTCAGTGACGCACTACCGACCGAGCATCCCCTTGACCCTTTCGCGCACGATGCGTGCCATATTCCGGGTCTCGCGATAGAGATGGAGCTGCTTTGCTGCCTGGCGCGCAGCACGGTCCGAGCCGGGCGTCAAACCGATGACCAGCGCTCCCATTTCACGCCGTTCACTCCACAATCGGTTCATCACCGGGTGATCGGGCTGAGCACAAGAATCGGTGGCGGTGATGTTCGGATCATCAAGATGGGTTTTCGTGGCTTCGATTGTGAGCAGTGTTCCTGGAGAAAAGTGGCTCCAGGATTCGTCAAACGAGGTTTTCCACGTATATGCAATCCCCGCTTCGATGAAGACGATCAGACAGGCGATTGTCCTGCCATCGAGCGAATAGGAGTGGATACGGCAAAGTCCCTGCTCTGAAAGACGGTGCACTGCCTCGCGGGCAAAGGCTGCGCGATATCTGTCGATGACCATCGCCGTCCCGGCCCGGCCTTTCCAACCTTGGGCTTCCAGCGTCAGGAAGGTTTCCAATCCAAGCCGGATTTCATCCGGATGGCGGGCCACCTGATAGGTCAATTCGCCCTTCTCCGACAGCCTTCTCTTAAGCCGGCGGAACTCGCGAAAATGATGCGGCGATAGCGCATTTCGCAGATAGTCATCAGGGTCTGCATCGCTTTGCAAAAAGGCGCGCTCACATCTTGTCGCAATCTGTATTGGCAGATTTCGATCCATCGCCGCCATGCGCACAAGACCCGCAACCGGACCATCCAGCCGCATATCTGGCAACACCAGTACGTTTGGCAGTTTCAGGTGCGGCCGCGCCAGCATGTCGAAGAAATCCTGTAGCACACCCATCGGATCGTCACGATCAATCAAGGGTGTGCCAAGCGGGCCAAAAGGGCTCGACCAGGTACGCATCACCGTGACGCCAAGCGAGATTGCGGGTTTTTCGATCGAGAAGGGCACAAGCATCCGCAGCCTGCTGTTGATGTCGTCCCCATCCCGGACCACGGCAAGGCGCACTTCACGATCCTCCAGCCGCGGCATGGCCGGCGCCAGAAATCGTGGATTGAAGAATATGTTGGGCTCAACCGTGCGCGATGACAGGAAATCCAGCTCATCGATCAAGTCGAACCCGGCAGAGGAAGGGTAAATCGACAACCGCCGTTCCGCATTGATTTGGCCTGTCCAGCCCGGGTCTGTCGGATGACCTGGATCAGGTGCAAGACCCGCCAGATTGGCGATCATGGTTCCCGCAGGTCCAGCAACGCTTTCTTCTATCAGTGGGGTCGCAGCCATCAGACGACATCCTCCGCAGTGCCACGGGCAGGAAGGAAGACAGGCATCACGATGCCTAGACGCTGCCAGACGATCGCCGCAAGCGCCAACGCCTCAAAGACCACTGCCAGCGCAGTCGCAATCGCTGCACCCCACAAACCGAACATTGGAATGAGAACAATATTGAGTCCGACATTGATTGCCAGAGCCACCGCATAAATTACCGCGCAGATGTTCTGGTTACCTGACATTGTCAGGACGCTCTCGGCCGGTCCGACAGATGACCTCGCAACAACGCCGGCGACCAGTACGAACAACAACGGGTAGCCCGCTACAAATCCATCCCCGAACAGGGACAATAGAAACTCGCCAACCAGCAACACCGCAACTCCGATCAGCAAGGATGGCCAGAATGTCCAGGTTGCAGTTTCCCGGGCAAAAGCGGCAAGACCAGCCCGGTCTCCGGCATGGGCATAGTGTGAATAGCGCTGCGCCACACCGGCCTTGACCGCAAAATAGACAAAGTGAACCACCGCAAGCGTTTTGACCGTGGCGAAATACACCGCGACATCATCGGGCGGCATGAACCAGCCAACCATCAAAACATCGGCATTGGTCAAAAGGAAAAAGAAGCCTTCGACGAGAAAAATCGGTACCGAAACCGCCATCCAGATCTTCGGTTCGTATCTTCGCGGCCCCGGGGGAATGCGGTTCTCCGCTCTGGACGCGATACTCGAAAGCTGAATGAGTGTCGTCACATAGGTCGCCACGATGGTGGAAATCACCGCGGTTTCCGCACAGGCTGGATATCCAAGCTGCAGCGCGCCCAGCATACAAGCCAAGATGAGAACCGGGCGAATCAGATAGGTCGGCGAAAGGGCCGTCATCACCCACCCATTGGCACGGGCAATTCCTTGTAAAACATCGGAAAGCGCGATCATCGGAATACAGATCACACCGAGATAGAACGGCAACAGGTAGTAGGACTCCAGAGATGGCGCCAAAAGCCAGATTCCGACAGCACCCAAAACAGCGAAGAAGGTGGATACGACAAAGCCGAATATCCGGGAGGCCAGCAAAATCCCGCGCAATTCGGCCAGTTTGTTCTTCTCCAGATATTCCGGCACGTAGCGGACAACCGACGTGTGGACACCAAGACAGGACAGATTGCCCACGATCACCATCGTCACCCATACCAGCACGAAGATGCCGTATTCAAACCCGCCCATCCAGCGCGCAAGAAGAACCTGAGAGACGAAAGCGATAACCGCGCTGATGATCCGGATCGCAAATGCCGCCAGTGACATTCTTCCTGCTGTTGCTTGTTCGCCTGGCTGGAACAGGGCAGCATCGATGCGTTCAAACAATGGACGTGATTTGGCGGCCAACTGCCGCGGCAGCAGGCGCTCGGCCGTCAATGCAGCTGAAAAGCGCAAGTCCGTTCTCAATTCCGTGCCATTTATCTGTATTATTCATACTGCTAACAGCTTAAAAAACGGTTCGAATTTGCGTTGGCGGGGAGCGCTGATATTTACGTCAGCTAACTTGACAGATAAGGCACGAAACACGCCTTTTCGAAAGTTGCGATGACGGAATTGACAACCAGCAAGTCAGGTTCGTCCAATTGGCGAACAATGATCGAAGTGGTGGTCGTGCTCGGAACGACCACAACGGTGAGCTATGGAACGCTTTACTACGCTTTTGGCGTGGTTGCGCAGGAAATGGCAGCTGACACCGGTTTCTCCCTGACCGCAATCTACGGAATTTTCTCTTTTGGCCTGTTTTTAAGTGGCGTATTTGCTTCACGCGCAGGAAAACTGTTCGACAATTATGATCCGGCAACGGTCATGGCTGCCGGATCGGCCCTCGCCGCGCTGTTTCTGGTATTGTGGACACAAATCGAAGGCCAATGGGCCTATGCGATTAACCTGATCATTCTGCAGACCATCACCATGCTTGTTTTATATGAAGCGGCATTTGTTGCCGCTGCATACTATGTTCCGTCGGCCGCAAGGCGAACAATTACCGGCATCACGCTTATCGCCGGTTTCGCCTCGACCATTTTCTGGCCCTTGACGGACTGGTTGCTGACCAATTGGAACTGGCGGGAAATCTACCTGTTCTTTGCGCTGTTGCATGTTGTGTTTTGCCTGTTGCCCCATCTTTGGCTGGCAAATTTCCGCACGGCCAAGCGGCAAAAATTGCCAGATCAGGATGCGGATAATGCAGAATCTATTCAACCGAGGCTTACCGATCCGCAATCGCGCAAATTGGCTTTTGTTTTGCTGGCGATCGGATTTACGGCGATGAATTTCGCCATCATCTCCCTGCACCTGCACATGATCGGAATTCTTGGCAGCATCGGCCTCGCCACATCCGCAGCATTGATTGGCGCCCTGATCGGCCCCTCTCAGGTCGCCGGCCGTGTTGTGGAATTTGCCATGTCTGACAAGCTGCCGATATACGGCGTCACTCTGTTTTCAGCCGCTCTGCTGCCAGCCGCTTTGCTGTTGCTCATCACTGCTGCTCCGCTGGTCACCGCAGCGGTAATATTCGCGGTAATGTTTGGCGTCGGACAGGGTCTTGCATATATCGCGCGCGGCGTTTTGGCATTGGAACTGTTCGGCAGCAGTGGCTTTGGCCACCTGACCGGCCGCTTCAATGCCTTCCGGCTTTATGTTTCAGCGGGTGCGCCATTTGTTGTCGCCGCCATTTTTGAAAAAGGTGGTGTCGAGGCCGCAGTCTACACGATCATGGCGGTTGGATTGCTGGCTTTGGTATCTTTCGGACTGGTCGGTTTGCTGCTGCGAAGCGAAACGCAGCAGTGAAAAATCAGCCCTGATTGAACGCCCCGTGGCAATGTTTGTACTTCTTGCCCGAACCACAGGGACACAACTCATTACGGCCGACCTTGCCCCAGCTTGCAGGGTTGTCCGGATCGCGGTCTTCAGCGGCCACGTGAGGGTTTTGCATGGTCTGGGTCAACACCGCCGTATCACCGAAATCGTCCTCGCCGGTTGACGCATCAACGTGATGACCCTGGCCCTCGGGCGCTTCCAGCGGCGGCGCTTCAGCCGCTTCGCGCACAATCTCCACGCGCATCATCTGTGCGGTGACGGCCTGGCGCAAATTGGCGAGCATCGCCTGGAACATTTCAAAGGATTCTCCCTTGAACTCATTCAGCGGATCGCGTTGGGCCAAACCGCGCAACCCGATAACCGAACGCAGGTGGTCGAGATTGACGAGATGTTCCCGCCACAGGTGATCGAGCGTCTGAAGCAGTACAGATTTTTCGACATAGACCATCACTTCAGGTCCGAAGCGTTCCAGGCGATCGGCGGCCGCCTTGTTGGCTTCGTTCATCAGGCGCTCGCGAATTTCCTCTTCGGCAATATCCTCTTCAGCAGCCCACTCATCCACTGGAAGATCGAGATTGAGATAGGCCGTCACACCCTGCTTCAATCCTTCGGTATCCCATTGTTCCGCATAAGCTTTTTCAGGAATATGACGCTCGACCAGGTCACTGACGACGTCTTCGCGCATTTCTGTGATCGTTTCTGACAGATTCTCGCCGTCCATCAGCTCAAGACGTTGCTCGAACACCACCTTGCGCTGGTCATTCATCACGTCGTCATATTTCAGGACGTTTTTGCGGATGTCGAAATTTCGCGCCTCTACCTTCTTCTGCGCCTTCTCCAGCGCCTTGTTGATCCACGGATGAATGATCGCTTCATCCTCTTTCAGACCCAGTTTTTTGAGCATGCCGTCCATGCGCTCGGAGCCGAAGATGCGCATCAGGTCGTCCTGGAGCGACAGGAAGAACTTTGACCGGCCCGGATCGCCCTGACGGCCAGAGCGACCTCGCAGCTGATTGTCGATGCGGCGGCTCTCGTGGCGTTCGGTCGCCAATACGTAAAGGCCGCCTGCCGCAAGTGCCTCTTCCTTCAACCGCTGCACATCGGCCCTTATTTCCGCCTCCTTCTTTGAACGCTCCTCGCCTTCCGGCACGTTTTCCAGTTCTGTGGCAATACGCATGTCGGCATTGCCGCCAAGCTGGATGTCCGTGCCACGGCCGGCCATGTTGGTTGCAATCGTGATAGAGCCGGGTTTGCCGGCTTGGGCGACGATCTGGGCTTCGCGCTCGTGATGGCGTGCATTGAGCACTTCAAATTCGTTGAAATTCTCGGCTCTCAACCGCTCTGCCAAAGCCTCAGATTTTTCGATTGATGTGGTTCCCACCAAGACCGGCTGCTTCTTGGCCGCCGCTTCCTTGATCTCGCGAACGATCGCCCGGTACTTCTCTTCCGTTGTGCGGTAAACTTCGTCGTCCTCATCGGCCCGCATGATCGGCAGATTGGTCGGAACTTCGGTCACCTCAAGACCATAGATATTGCCGAATTCCTCAGCTTCGGTCAGCGCGGTACCGGTCATGCCGGCAAGCTTGTCATACATTCGGAAATAGTTCTGGAACGTAATCGATGCCAGCGTCTGGTTTTCCGGCTGGATCTGCACACCCTCCTTGGCCTCCAGCGCCTGGTGCAGGCCCTCAGAGAAACGGCGCCCCGGCATCATGCGGCCCGTAAACTCGTCGATTATGACCACTTCGCCGTTGCGGACAATGTAGTCGCGGTCGCGCAGATAGACGATATGGGCCCGAAGCGCCGAAGTGACATGGTGGACGACGGCGACATTCTCGACATCATATAGCGATTCACCCTTCAACAGGTCTGCCTCGCGCAGCAGTTGCTCGATCTTTTCGTTGCCCTCCTCGGTAAAGGTTGCAGATCGCTGCTTTTCGTCGAGTTCGTAATCTTCCTCCACCAGCCCGGGAATGAATTTGTCGATCGCCACATAGAGGTCGGACTTGTCTTCCAACGGGCCTGAAATAATCAGCGGCGTGCGCGCCTCGTCGATGAGGATCGAATCCACTTCATCGACAATCGCGAAATTGTGACCGCGCTGGACCATCTGTTCGCGTTCATATTTCATGTTGTCGCGCAGATAATCGAAGCCAAGTTCGTTATTGGTGCCGTAAGTGACATCGCATTCGTAAGCCGCGCGGCGTTCCTCGTCGTCCAGACCGTGGGTAATCACGCCAACGGTCAGGCCGAGAAACTTGTAGATCTCGCCCATCCATTCGGCATCGCGGCTGGCCAGGTAATCATTGACGGTGACGACATGCACGCCCTTTCGGGTCAGTGCGTTCAGATATACCGGAAGCGTTGCAACGAGCGTCTTGCCTTCGCCGGTGCGCATTTCGGCAATGCCGCCATTGTTGAGCACCATTCCGCCAATCAGCTGCACGTCAAACGGCCGCATGCCCAACGCCCGCTTGGAGGCTTCACGAACCGTTGCAAAAGCCGGCACCAGCAGATCTTTCAACTCTGCACCACCGTCCAGCTGGGCGCGAAAATCTTCCGTACGCGCTTTCAGTTCCTCATCGGAAAGGGCGGCAAGTTCTTCTTCCAGCGCGTTAATGGCGTTGACCGCCGGCTGCATGGCCTTGATGCGGCGATCATTCGCCGATCCAAAGACTTTACGTGCCAATGAGCCGAAATTGACCATGGACAGGCCTTTCCGTTGTCAATCCAGATACAGTTCCGCGGGCGCCCGGTCTTGAGACAGGCTGCGCCGGCGGAACGAAACATCAAAAATGCGCCCGGAAATCGGTTCTGGACGCACAGTTGGAGGACAGATAAGAGGGGGTCAACACGTTGTCAACGCTGCAACCCCGGTCGCAATCTTGTGATGAGCGGGCCGGTTGCAATTAAAACCGGCAGCCGTCTGAGTACAATTTTTGGAGAAACCTCATGCATCTCGTTACCGCCCGCAAACTGGCAGGCGTTCTGACCGCCGCGATTGCGATTGGATTTGTTGTGATGTTCCCCGCGCAAGCAGCCCCTGAGGATGTGCTTGCGACGGTCAACGGGCAGGCCATCACCGAGGCGGATCTGGATCTTGCGGTCAATGATCTTGAGCAGCAGCTCGTCAATGTTCCCGCAGAACGTCGCCGCGCTGCCGCATTGTCGTTTCTGGTTGAAGTCCACCTGCTTGCTGCAGAAGCAGAAAAATCCGGATTGTCTGATTCTGCCGCATTCCAACGGCGGATGGACTTGCTTCGCCGCCGCGCCTTGCACACCGGTTTTGTTGAACAGAAAGTGGCGGCGACGCTGACAGAAGAAGCCGTTCGCGAGCGCTACGACCTGGAGGTGGCGAACACCTCACCGGTCAATGAAATCAAGGCGCGTCACATTCTGGTCAAGACGAAGGAAGAGGGAATGTCGATTATCGGCGAGCTCGAAGGCGGAGCCGATTTTGTCGAACTGGCCAAACAGAAATCAACCGGCCCGAGCGGACCGAACGGCGGAGATTTGGGCTATTTCGGCCCGGGTCAGATGGTGCCTCCTTTTGAGGATGCAGCGTTCAAACTCGACATTGGGGCCTATTCCAAGGAACCGGTCGAAACGCAATTCGGCTGGCATGTCATTTTGGTCGAAGACAAACGCGCACAGCAACCGCCGACCTTTGAAGAAGTCAGAGAGCAAATTCGCGGAGTGCTGTTTCGCGAGACCTACGCCAAGATCGTATCGGAGTTGAAGAGCGCCGCCCAGGTCGATATTTCCGATCCTGAGCTGAAAAAGCAGGTCGAGGAAATCGGGCGTTAGCCGGGATCAACCATGAACATCGGGAAAGTTTCGCCCCTTGCTCCAAAGACAGTTGCGGAATTGCCGCAAATTGACGGAGTGCGCCTCAATGCCGCCGAAGCCGGCATCAAATATACTGGCCGCAAGGACTTGGCGGTTTTGTGTTTCGACGAAGGAACAGCTCTGGCGGGGGTGTTCACACAGTCAAAATGCCCTTCCGCGCCGGTGGATCTCTGTCGCCGCAATTTGAGTGGCGGCAGCGCACGCCTATTGGTGGTCAATTCAGGAAATGCCAACGCTTTTACCGGAGCGAAAGGCGAGCAATCGGTATCAGAGACAGTTTTGTCGGGCGCAAACATCATCGGATGCGAACAATCGGAAATATTTGCGGCCTCGACCGGCGTCATCGGCGAACCGCTTGACGCGTCAAAGATCACGGACAGGCTGCCCCAGATGATCGCGGACGCTGACGCGGACAGCTGGCGTCTGGTGGCCGAGGCAATAATGACAACCGACACCTTCCCGAAGCTGGCGACCGTCTCAACCGAGCTTGATGGCGTAACCGTCACCATCAACGGGATCGCCAAGGGCGCTGGCATGATTGCACCTGATATGGCAACGATGCTGGCATTTGTTGCGACGGACGCCCCGATTGAAGCAAATATCCTGCAATCATTGCTGAGTGAAACCGTTGCTGGCAGCTTCAATTCAATCACTGTGGACACCGACACGTCGACGAGTGACACTTTGCTGGCCTTCGCGACGGGCGCCGCGGGAAAGCGTGGCATAAAATCCATTACAGATGAGGACGATCCGCGAATTCAACCGGTCCGGGAAGCACTTTATTCTGTTTTGAAGGATTTGGCGCTGCAGGTCGTCTGTGACGGTGAAGGCGCCAGTAAACTCATCGAAGTTGCCGTAACGGGGGCCGAATCTAGCGCTTCAGCTAAGAGGATCGCACTTTCAGTCGCCAACTCACCGTTGGTCAAAACTGCCGTCGCCGGAGAGGATGCCAACTGGGGCCGGGTGGTGATGGCCATCGGCAAGGCCGGAGAACCGGCTGATCGAGACAAGCTGTCCATCTGGTTTGGCGATAATCGGCTGGCGCATTTGGGGGAGCGCGACCCGAACTATGATGAAGATGTCGCTTCGGTGTATATGAAGCAGAACAAGATTGTCATTCAGGCTGATGTTGGTGTCGGCGACGGGCAGGCGACTGTTTGGGGATGCGATCTGACCAAGGAATATGTGGCCATTAATGGCGATTATCGCAGCTAGTGGTTCGGATCTATGGCTAGCGGACCGATCAAACTCCCACATCTTGCTGAAGTCAGGCGCTTCGAAGCCGCCGGGTTTCGCGCCTGGCCGGCCACCTCGGTTCGCTATGACGGCACTTGGGTCATTCGGTTAACAGCAGGTCATCCCGCGAAGCGTTTGAATTCTGTCAATCTGCTTGATCCTGGTGACACGCACAATCTTGATGAGCGCATTGCCAGCGCAGCGCGTCATTTTGAAGCCTATGGCAGGCCGATGACATTCCGGATATCGCCCCTGGCCGGTGATACTTTGCCCAACCATCTGGACAGTTTGGGATGGACCAAATTCTCGGACTCGGTTGTTTTGACGCTCGGATTGGCAAAGGTCGATTTTGAGGGTGTGATCGACCAGATACCGATGAAGGATCTGAGCCGGTTTATCGCGGCTGCCCTGAATGTCCATGCTGATGATCCGGCGATCCGGCCCGGATTGTCCGAGATTATCACATCCATACAGGCCGAGGCCGGCTTGTTTGTTCACGAAGAAGAAGGACAGGCTGTCTCTACCGCAATATGTGTTCACGATGGCGATCTTGCCGGCCTGTTTGAAATTGCAACGCACGAAGAGCAACGTGGCAAGGGCTTTGGTCGCGCGATTATCCGTTCGGCCCTGAAATGGGCTCGCCTTCGCGGTGCCCATTCGGCCTGGCTGCAGGTCGAGGCCGACAATCGGACGGCGCTGAAGCTCTATCACCAACTCGGATTTCGCGAAGCGTATCGCTATCACTATCGCAGGCCTCCGGGCGTGGAGGCCGAATGACGGTGCAGGCAGCAAAGCCGCTTTTGCTTGTGGCAGCCTGTGCCCTGGTGGATGCCGACAACCGCGTGCTCCTGACCAAGCGACCAGAGGGCAAGACGCTGGCCGGACTGTGGGAGTTTCCAGGCGGTAAGGTGGAGAACAATGAGACACCGGAAGAAGCGGTCATTCGCGAACTGAAGGAAGAGCTGGACATTACGACAAAAACCGCCTGTCTGGCGCCACTGACCTTTGCCAGCCACGATTATGAAGCGTTTCACCTGCTGATGCCGCTATTTGTCTGCCGCCGGTACTGGGGGACACCAGTGGCGAATGAAGGTCAAGCGTTAAAATGGGTTCGTCCGCGCGACATGAGGGACTATCCGATGCCACCGGCGGACGAGCCGCTAATACCAATTCTGATCGACCTGCTTTGACGAGGAGATGCACTTGACCGCCGAGTTGCCAAACGTTGAGTTTTCCGGGCCTGAACTGTGCCGCTTGACGGCTTGCGAAGCCGTCGAACTGCTGAAAAAGGGTGAGGTAAAGCCCTCGGAGCTGCTCGAAGCCAGCCTGGCGCGGATCGAGCAGGTCGAGCCAAAGGTGAACGCTGTCGTCACGGTCTGTGCCGACAGGGCGCGACAGAGCACCCGGTACCTTGATGACCGGAAGGGTGAGTTTGGCAGCGGCCCCGGCTGGCTCGCTGGTCTACCGATCGGTATCAAGGACCTTTCCCATGTCTCCGGCGTCAAGACAACGTTTGGCAGCCGGGGGTTTGCCGACTTCGTCGCAACGGAGAATGATCCGCTGGTCGACCGTCTTGAAGACAATGGTGGGATTATCGTCGGCAAGACCAACACCCCGGAACAGGGCGCCGGCGGCAACACTTTCAATGACGTGTTCGGCATGACACGCAATCCATGGGATATCCGCAAAAACGCTGGCGGGTCGTCGGGTGGTGCTGCTGTTTCCCTGGCAACTGGCGAAGTTTGGCTCAGCCACGGATCCGATCTTGCCGGATCTCTCAGAACACCGGCCGCCTATTGCAATGTGGTTGGCCTGCGTCCCTCACCCGGCAGGGCCGGAGGCGGTCCGGCGGCAGCAACGTTCCAGAATGTAGGCGTACAGGGCCCGATGGCGCGGAATATTGGCGACACCGCACTGTTCCTCGATGCCATGGTCGGGATACGACCCGCGACAGCCCTTGTCGATCGAGCCGCCGGCTGAGCCGTTTCAAAAGGCGGTGCATGAAGCCAATTCGAAAGTAAAAATCGCGTGGGCGCCGACCCTGAACGATTTTGCACCGATTGAACCGGAAATAGAAACTGTCATGCGCTCTGCACTTGAAAAGGCGGAGCGGAATGGTGCTGCGGTGGAGGAAGCTTGCCCGGAACTTCCCGAACTCGAAGCAACCTATATCACCATTCGCGCGCTGACTTGGGAATGCGGACCTGGACGGCTGCCGGAAGAAATTCAGCGCCACTTTAAGGCAACGTTGGCGGAAAACATTGAACTCGGGCGCAATCTCACAACGGGGCAGATTGTCGATGCAGAGCGGAATCGCTCTGTTCTCTACAACAGATGCCGTGAGTTCCTGCTGGATTTCGATGTTCTCGCAACCGCAGTGGTCGGGCTCGAACCCGGTCCGGTCGAAGAGGAATTTCCACGCTTTCCGTGGCCGGTGTTGAAACCCATTCCTATGTCGACTGGTTAAAATTCTCATTCCTGTCGACCGCGACCACGCTTCCAGCACTCTCGATGCCGGCCGGATTCACCACAAGCGGCATGCCTGTCGGTATACAACTCATCGGTCCGCCGCGGGGAGAAGCAAAACTGCTGGCGGTCGCAAGAGCGATTGAGGATGCGGTGGGATTTGCAGGATTGACGCCAATTGATCCGCGTTAAGGCGATTTCTTGCTACAATAAATTCGGTGCGTTTAAGCGCATTTACGAAACCACCCGGTGGGTCATCTGATTATCACTTGCCGGTGGTGGCGGTTGATCAATATGTCTGGTCGCGCCCGAAAAGCTGGGTTAAGAGTCTCCAATGGAAAGACGATCCTACAAAGCTGGCGAAGTCATCTTCCAAACAGGCGAGCCGAGTGATTTTGCCTATTTGATCATGACAGGCTCTGTCGAGGCGAGTTTGGCTAACGGTCGCACCGTCTTGCTGAAAAAGGGCGAGGTCTTCGGCGAAATGGGATTGGTCGATCAAAGGCCCCGATCAGCGACGATTACGGCAAAGGAATATACGGTTTGCGCCGCCTACAATGAGGCAGAGCTCCTTTCCTCGATTCGTGATGCTCCCGATGAGGCGATTTTGCTGATACGAGCGTTAATTGACCGATTGAGGCAAGCCAATAAAACCCAGTAAAGACGAGGGCAGCTCGTTGGCCTGTCCGTCGTCGCTCATGAACGGATCAAACGGTCTTAGAGCGTATCTGGTTCAATCTTCTGCGTCATCGGTTTCATCCATCTGGTTTTCGTCGATTATCTTGAGCAGGACCAGCCCGGCGATCGGAGCCAGCAGCCCGACCAGACCGCTCCGCGTTTTCAGCAATCCCGGCAGTGCCGCGATGGCTGCTGTCGCGGCGAGCAGTTTCAGTTCGCCGCCCCTTTCTTCCGCGCGCCGTCTTTTCCAGGCTTTGGCCTGCATGGCGTTTATGATCAACAGCAACACGGCAATCACCACAAACCCGATGCCGAAGCCGATTGCCGCATTGAGCGAACCATATCTTTCAGCTGCAAAGATATAGCCGGCCCCGACAAGAAATCCGGCGCCAACTGCAAGCGCGATAACGGCCAGCAGATACAAAACCACAGCGCTTTTTGCCCGTCGGGTTAGCTGCTTTGCCTCGCCTGCAACCAGTGCCGATATGATGGATTTCAGCATCAGCGGCGGGCTATGACGGCAAGCAGAAAACCAATTCCGGCCGCAACTGCCAGCGAAGTCACTGGTTTTTCGCGCACATATTTCGCCAATTCGGCCTCCAACTCGTCGGCATTTTCGCGCAATTTCTCGATCGCCACTTCGCCTTGTGCCTTCAGAGCCTCGACACTGTCCGCTGCCGCTTTCTTTGCCGCAGTCCCAGTTCGTTTCTTTGACCGGTTCAACTCTCCTGAAAGATGCGCCACTTCGCGCTTCAGTATCTCAATCTGCTCGAGCAGGTCTTCGTTGGCCGCTTTCGCGCGGTTTGATGCTGATTGTTTGGCCGTTGTCGCCATAACTATTGTTCCTGAGTTCCATCTTTGGGTTCATGAAACGGCGTTTGACGCTCAAAGTCCAGCCACTTGTAGCGCGATGAGCTGGTGCATGAGCGAGTACGGGCGCAACAATTGAAACAATAAACCATCCAACCGGACATCCGTCTGAAACAGCCATCTCCGATACTCAGATTGCTTGCAGGGTTTACTTGTGACGTCGCGCACAGCGGCAATCACCTCACACAGCTACCTTTGCGACAAGTTCAAAGCGGCAAACAAAGCCGAACGAGACGTTGAGAGGATCGGAAAATGGAACATATCGCTGCAATTCTTCTACTGGTCGGATGCTCGGACGATATGCTTGTGTGCCGCGAGTTGCCGACGGCCGCACCGGTCTACGAAAGCGTCGAAGAGTGTGAAAATCAGATCGAAGCTTCGATGATCTCTTTCTCGAACCGTTTCCCGCAGGTTCTCGGACAGTGCATCGACGTTGATCCCGCGCTTGAGGAGACCGATGCAGAGCTGGTTTGGAGCATCGCTGCCGACGGAACCTTCCTTGCTTCATTCGAGCAGCCTGAAATTCAGGTCGCCTCGCGCTGACACCCAGTTTTTCTTCCCCATGACCTCCCCCCGACTGGCCAGGATAATTCCTGGCCATTTTTTTGTTCCTGCCGAATTTCTGCCTTGAGAATATGCTTCTTGGAACTGCGATTCGCGCTTTTTTGAAGCAAGTCCTTTGAGGGGTAATTTCATGAGAATAACGGTATTTGCGCTGGCAGCCACTCTTGGTCTTGCGGGCTGCGCCACTTCCGAGGTCGATACCGGTATCGGCGCTGCGGCCGGCGGGGCAATAGGCGCACTGGCAACCGGCCGCGTTGGCGGAACACTGGTTGGCGCAGCGGTAGGAGCCGGCGCCGGCTATCTGCTCGGCCGTACAACGCGCAAAGGCTATTGCCGTTATCGAAATCCCCGCACGCTCAAGATTTACGTCGCCCGCTGCCCAGCTGGATAATGGACCTGTGATTGGCCTTTTGGCTCGCCGGGACTAAGTTCCCTTAATGGTGCCAAAAGAGCGATTGCAGTGATCAGACGACAACATTTTCTCCGGGCGGTTGCAGCAATGGGCTTTTGCATTGCCCTGTTGCTTTCGTCCGCTGGTCCGAATGGCGCTCAGGAAAAGCCTTGGTCCGAGCGCGCCATCATCGCGCATGTCGATCAAAATGGTCTGCAAGGTGAACTTCCGGCGCTGGTGCTTGAAGAGCTTCGCCGTCGGGGTGAGGAGTTGTTTACGGCGAGGTTCTCCGAGGCCGATGGCGTCGGACGGCCACTTGCAACGCAAGCATCAATTCCGACAAAAAGGGATGCAGCCAAATCGATGTTCGACCGCGCCGGCGGGCCTGATGCCAATTCCTGCGTTGGGTGTCACAACCAACCGGCCATTGGTGGTGCTGGCGACTTCGCAACCAATATTTTCATCGCTGAAGCCCCGGGTGGTGAATCAGCTGCCATGCCCAACCCGTCCCTGGCCAATGAGCGCGGCACTACCCACATCTTTGGTGCCGGACTGATCGAATTGCTGGCGCGGGAAATGAGTGCGGATCTGGTTCAAATCCGCGAAAATGCGGTCTCAAAAGCGCAGGAAACAGGCAAACCGGTTTCGCTGCCGCTTGAAACCAAGGATGTCAATTTCGGAACCATTGCCGCAAAACCCGACGGAACGATTGATCCTTCCGGGATTGAGGGTGTCGATCCGGACCTGATTATCAAACCCTTTGGACAAAAGGGAGTATTCGTCTCGCTGCGCGAGTTCACTGTCCATGTGCTCAATCATCATCACGGCATGCAAGCCGATGAGCGATTCGGTTTTGAGCAGACAGGGGAACTCGATTTTGACGGTGATGGAGTTTCGGGAGAAATTTCTGCCGGAGATGTCTCAGCGATGGTCGCCTGGCAGGCAGGCCTGAAACCGCCATCGCTACAGGCTCCTGAAAACGAGATCTGGAAGTCGGCAGCAGATACCGGAAGCACTCTTTTCGACAAATTTGGCTGCACAAGCTGTCACAAAAGGGCTTTACCGCTTGAAGACCTGAAATTCAGTGATCCCGGCCCAATAGACGCACAGGGCACGCTTTCGCAGAGCGACGTTCCCGAGCCCGCGATCTACGATCTGGCACTACTGGAATGGGCGTCATCTTTGCCGCGCGACGATAATGATAATGTTCTTGTGCCCCTTTTTGGCGACCTGAAACGCCATCGCATTGCTGATGAGGGCGGGGCGCTCGGCAACGAAAAACTACCCCAGCGCGGAGTGAGGCCGGAGATATTCATAACGGCTGAACTTTGGGGTCTGTCAGCTACGGCGCCCTATGGGCATCGCAACAATTTCACGACGATTGATGAAGTCATCCGTGCGCACGGTGGCGAGGCGCGGGATTCTCGCCAAGCTTACTTAAATTCAACAGAAGACGAACGCGACGCATTGATCGCCTATTTACGGACGTTCGTATTGGAAGGCGAATAAACTTCGCTTCCGATCAAAATCCGAGCCAGTGCTCAGCCGGCTTCAGCCTGAGCGGCCTTTTCGCCGACAATCCACTTCTCGATCTTCTTGTGCAGCGCATCCGGGCTGATCGGCTTTGAAAGGTAGTCGTCCATACCGGCTTCAATGCAGCGTTCACGATCACCCTTAAGCGCGTGGGCTGTCACACCGACAATGGGAATTCGATGGTCGGAACCTGCTTCGCGTTCACGAATTGCCGCGGCCGCCTCCAGTCCGTTCATCTCGGGCATCGAAACGTCCATCAGGATCAGCCGCGGATTCCGATTTGCTGAAACATCGACCGCCTGTCTGCCGTTGTCCACGATCTCGTAACCGTATCCGGTTTCATCCAGAATCTGTGTAAACACGATCTGGTTTACCTCATTGTCTTCGGCGACAAGAATATCCAATTCACTGGCCAAAGAAGTATGCTCCCGCTGAGCCGGCGTATCGGCAGGCACCGGTTCTTCCGGGACAGCCAGTTCCACCGATTGCGGCCCGGCGTCATAATCTGCACCGGCACCTTCTTCACCCGTTGGAGCAGCCTCACCAGTCACATCCGGCTCGTCACTATCGATTGTTTCCTCCGATTCCGGCAGATCTCCACTGCGATGAGCCTGGATCGTATCAACAAGCGTTTCCAGTAATTGCGAAGAGCGGGCTGGCTTGACCAGATGCGCGTCAATACCGAGCCCGCGATATTCGCTGGAGGATAGCGCCTGATCGACAGAGGTCAGCATGACGATCGGAGTGTTACCCAATTCCGCGTGTTCGCGAACCGCACGGGCGACATCAAATCCGGTCATGCCAGGCATCTGGTAGTCAAGAATGATGCACTCAACCCGCAGACCCTGATTGAGCGCAGCCTCGAGAACCATCAGGCCTATTTCACCGCTTTCGGCGGCGCAGGAGTCAAACGACCAGGAACCGGTCTGTTCGAGCAGGATCGATCGGTTGACCGCATTGTCATCTATGATCAGCAACTTGGCTCCGGTCACATCGATGGGGGCAACCTTTTTGTTGCTCTGTGTTCCAGAGTTTTCCAGTTCGACTTCGAACCAGAAGGCTGAACCTTCTCCAAGCGTGCTGTCGGCGCCAACACTGCCACCCATCAACTCGACCAGCTTCGCGCTGATTGTCAGACCGAGTCCCGTACCCTCATGGCGGCGCGTGGAAGATGCGTCGACCTGACTGAACTTCTCGAAAACAGTGGCCAGCTGCTCTTCGGGTATACCGATCCCGGTGTCGGTCACCGAGAATTTGAGCTTCGTGGATTCGCCGGTATTTTCACCGGTCACCTCTACCAGCACATGGCCCTTTTCGGTGAATTTGACAGCATTGCCCATCAGATTGGTGATAATCTGGCGAATACGGCCAACATCGCCGATCATGTTTTCGGGCAATCCCGGTTGTACGCGGACAATCAGCTCAAGGTCCTTCTCCTTGGCTCGGGTCGATACGAGAGTAGCAACATCTTCAATGGCTTCCGCAAGCTTGAATGGCGCCGGATCAAGTTCAAGCTGACCGGCGTCGATCTTCGAGAAATCGAGGATGTCATTGATAATCGTCAGCAATGCGTTTCCGGATTTGACGATGATGTCGGTAAATGTCCTCTGCTTTGAATCCAAATCAGACTTTGCCAGCAGTTCAGCCATCCCGAGCACACCATTCATAGGAGTGCGGATTTCATGACTCATATTCGCAAGGAATTCCGATTTGGCGCGATCAGCGAGTTCAGCCTTTCTCTGGGCGCGTTCAAGCTCCGCCTCGCGGTATTTTTGATCGGTGATGTCATAATAGGTGACAAGCCGCTTTCCGCCGCTCAGCGCGGTTACCGAGTAAATCAGCGTTTTCCCGTCAGCACGTACAAATTCACGTGGTTCGACACAGCCCTTTTCCAATTCTGCGCAACGTGACTCGACGTAGGATTCCCAATCTTCGTCCGCAACGTCGTAGATGCCGTTCGAGCGATTGATGTCCATGAGATCCCGGAATTTGCAGCCCTCCTGAATGTCGTCCGCGGTCACTTTCCAGATATCATAGAATGCATTGTTGACGATCTCGGCGGTCAACCCCTCGCCGACCAGCACAACGCCCATTTCCATTGTGTCAATCAGCTTGCGGAAGTCGGCTAGCAGGCTGTTGGCCACATCCTGAGCGGCGGCAAGATCGACCTCACCCTTTTTTACGTCGGTGATGTCAGCCCGAATGCCGACGCGCTCGCCAGTCTCCGTCTGTTGATCGCGCCGCATGATCCACCGGCCGTCATGGGTTTCAAAAACAATCTCCTGACCCAGTTCCTCCTCGCGGACATCGAGCAGGTCCTGCACCCAATCCTCCTCCCGGCCCTCCGCGTCTTTTACCGCGCCAGACTTGGCCAGATCCGTCAACAAGTCGCGATAGGTTCGCCCCGGCTCAACAACCATTTGCTCAGGAACCTGACGCTTGAACGCCTCGTTACACACAACCAGGCGGTCTTCAGCATCCCAGACGACAAATCCATCCTTCAATGCATCGATTGCGCTCTGCAGCCGCCGGTTGGCGTCGATCGCTTCCTCATCATTTGCGCTGCTGTCGCGTTCGTCATGGCCTGGAACAGTGCTCCCGGAGGTCGATTCCGATGCCGTTCCGGCCGGTTCACAAGGGGCCGTTCCGTGGCTTTCAGGCAATGATTCAGCGCCTTGCTCGTCGCCAGCAGAGGATGTTGCGCTCGATCTTTCGCTCGCCGTCACATCACGGCCGATTCCCTTGTAGCCCTTGAAAACACCGTCGACGAAGACGGGGATGCCGCAAATTGAAATTCGTTTGGTAACGTCTTCGGCGTCCTGAACGCTGTATTCGAAGTTTTCGAAAGCGCGATAAGCCAGCAGATCCTCCAAATGCTGCTCTGCGGCGGTTTCTGTCTCAGCCAGTTCCTTGACAAAGTCCATATGCGAACTGCCGACCAGGTCTCGTGCAGGGACCCCGGTCGCGGCTTCGACATTATCTGAAAACCAGGTGCAAACGTGTTCTGCGTTTGTCTCCCACAGCCACTGACCTCCCGCAACAATGAGTCTGCGAAGTAAATCGGCATCCCGCATGGTGGACATTTCCGCACCACCAGTTTCATTGTCAGACACACCAGACATGAATTCCCCACAAACTTGTGCTGTTCAGCCGCAATTACAGGCCGGTCAGCGCCAAAACTGACGGACAAGATTTGAGGATTGATTAACGATGATGGTCACAGCGCCAAAATTTGACATTTCGGCGGCAGGGACGCCTCTACTGCACTTGGTCGGCAGAGCACTGGATTGACCTTTTCGCCACCAGATGAATTCGGTCAATTCTGATTAACAGTTTTTCCTTAAAAGCCAAAATAGTGATTCGGTTCAAGACGGGGACCCGCATGACCATAACTCGCTCGTTACGGAGCCTGCTTTGTGCAGCCGTGATTCCGCTTGCAAGTCTGACAGCCGCACAAGCCGCGGACGGCCCTTTCCTGGGTGGTATCCAGGTAGGTAAACACTCTGATCGCTGGGAATTCCGCGCCGGTGGCGGTAGCTTTGACACGGGCCCGTTTACAAGCCAGCGTCTTTCAGGTGGCGTCATCAATGCAGAAATTGTTGCACCATCTCCACAATTTCTCGGATTCCTGGGTTCGCCGCGCCCCTATTTGGGCGCTGAAATTTCGATTTCCAGCACCCCTGTTCATGTCATCTATGGCGGCTTCAACTGGGAAGCCCACCTGACCCAACGTTTCTACCTGGGCTTCAGCGCAGGCGGTTCTTGGAACAGCTCGAAACTGACGGTTGGCGGCGGCGGGACCAAAAACCTCGGCTCATCACTTTTGTTTCACTTGCAGGCAAGTGCGGGGTTTGATTTCACGTCGAATTTGACCGGGCAGGTTTTCCTCAATCATTTTTCAAATGCCGGCATCAAAGCACCCAATCACGGTTTGGAATCCGTTGGCGCAAGGCTCGGTTACCGGTTCTGAACATAAAAATCCGGCGCCGGGCCCGAAGGCCTTGGCGCCGGTGCAATACGTTTGGGATCGTCTGCAATTGTCACCTGCAACCGGATCCAGGGTTCTCATGAAAAGATATCCCCGGTACGCACCGGAGTGGTTCGGTCCAACCATGACCCGTGGGCGGGGGGCTTGGGGTTTACGGAGCCAAAGCCGAACCGAACCGTCTCAGGCAACGGTCGGATCGTCGCTTTGGAATGAGGCGTGAACCGGGGCAAAAGACGGCAGGAATGTGACGGCACATCACCAATTGGAACAATATATTTCGTGCCGTGAGCAAAGGTTAATGAAGTGTTAACGAAACCACCGGTTAACCATGTTCGTTAGAGCGGTTCACATTCAAATGGGAGCAGTTTGGTGGATTGGATTTTTCGTCTCAGTGAGGAGAAGACCGCAGCGCAATATGAATATCGGGCAAGGGTTTCGACGAAGCTGAGGCGAAAAAGACGTCCAAGCCGGACTTCGATAAACAAATGAACTATATAATGAAACTGCAATCGTGTGATCTTGACTCTTCGCGCTCTGGACATCGTCGTGTGAAGCTAACGGTGTTCACACCGCGTCGCCTCCCGCTCCTTGTCAGATCACGAATTACCGGCGGTCAAACGATTCCATTTGGATATGAACCGCTCTAGCGGCATTCGGCCGATTTTCGACGCGGGAGAACAGCTGCCTATTCCGCCGCCTTGTTATAGACGCCGTTACCGGTATCGAACTGCAGCTTCGCCAATCTGGCATAAATCCCGCCCTTGTCGACAAGGCTTTCGTGCGTGCCTTCTTCGACAATCTTGCCCGCATCCATCACCAAAATACGGTCGGCCTTGAGAACCGTGGCCAACCGGTGGGCAATCACAATGGTAGTACGCCCTTCCATCAGATGTTCCAGCGCCGTCTGGACCAGTGTTTCGCTTTCGGCATCAAGCGCGGATGTGGCCTCGTCAAGCAGCAATATCGGCGAATCTCGCAGGATTGCACGGGCAATGGACATGCGTTGACGCTGTCCGCCAGATAGCATGATGCCGCGCTCGCCGACTTGCGTTTCGTAGCCTTTTTCAAGCTTGTTGATGAATTCATCGGCCAATGCGGCTTTGGCGGCAGCCTCAATCTCGGAATTTGGCGCATCCGGCCGCCCGAAAGCAATGTTGTCGCGGGCAGAAGCAGCAAAAATCACCGTATCCTGCGGAACGATCGCGAGGCGCCGGCGCACTTCCATGGGGTCCGCTTCACGAATATCGACACCATCGACCAGAATTCGTCCGGACTGGGCGTCGTAGTAGCGCAGGATCATCGAGAAAACCGTGCTTTTCCCCGCCCCCGAGGCTCCCACGATTGCAACCGTCTCGCCAGGCTTTATGTCAAATGAAAGCGACCTGAGTGCCGGCAGGTCGGGCCGCGCCGGGTAGGCAAATTCGACTTCTTCGAACCGAATTGAGCCGACCGGCGGTTGAGGAAGACTGACCGGATTGGCGGGAGCGGTGATCGCCGGCTCTTCAGCCAATATTTCAGTCAGGCGCTCAGCGGCGCCGGCTGCCTGGCTCAGTTCTCCCCAGACCTCGGACAGGGCGCCGAGCGCACCGGCCGCAAATACGGAGTAGAGCAGAAACTGGCCCAGCGTTCCCGGTGAAAGCGTACCCGACAAGACATCGCGCGAACCAAACCACAGCACTCCAACAACCGACGAGAATATCGTGAAGATGGCGAAGAACGTCAGGATCGAGCGTGCAAAAACCGACGATCGCGCTGCCGAAAACGCCCTCTCGACTGCGTCTGCAAATCTGCCCGTGACCAGGCTTTCGTTGGTAAAAGCCTGCAAGGTTCGAACCGAACCGATTTGTTCCGACGCATAGGCCGTCGCCTCTGCCAGTGTGTCCTGGGCAAAACGTGATTTTCGCCTGACAGACCTGCCGAACCCGACAAGCGGCAGCACGATCAGGGGAATCGCCGCGATAACCAGCCCGGAGAGCTTTGGGCTCGTAATCACCATCATGATCAAGGCGCCGATCCCGAGGATCGTATTTCTGAGCGCCATTGAAGCGGTCGCACCGACGGCGGATTTGATCTGGGTCGTATCCGCTGTCAGCCTTGATACGATTTCGCCCGACTGGGCGGTGTCAAAGAAGCCCGGAGATAGTTTGGTCACGTGAAAGAAGACATCGCGCCGCAGATCCGATACGACACGCTCACCTATCGTGATCACAAAGAAGTAGCGGCAGGCCGACGCCAACGCCAATACGCTTGCGATCACGATCAGCATCGAAAAATAGTTTGCAATGAAGGTCGAATCGGCAGCCGAAAATCCATTGTCGATCATTCGGCGGACTGCAAGGGGCAAGGTCAGCGTCGTCACCGCCGCCAGCAGCAGAAAGAACAAGGCGCCGGCCACCATCGCCTTGTAGCGCAGCAGATACGGGAATAGCCGCCGCAACGGTTTCAGCGAGCGGCGTTTCCTCTCCTGTTCGATATCGAGGATGTCTGCCATGGATGCTCCGCTTAGTGCACCAACTCAACAATCGGGTACTTGTGCGCCCGTTGCGCCTGATGTATAGGCTCGGCCAGCGTTTTGGAAGCCGTCGCCTTGATGAAAGGCTGCGGCTTCGGATTTTTTGACAGGCCGCCGGCCAATTGAGGTTTTGCAAGGGCAAACGAGATGAAAAGCGATATCCATCCCGAATATCACATGATCAAGGTCGTGATGACCGACGGCACGGAATACATGACCAAGTCCACCTGGGGTTCTGAGGGCGACACGATGACCCTGGACATCGATCCGACGACGCACCCGGCCTGGACCGGCGGTCAGCAAGGTCTGGTCGATCGTGGCGGGCGGGTATCCCGTTTCAAGAGCAAATTCGCCAATCTGGGTATCTGAGGCGGTCAAATCAGTTCATCCGAACCCGAAGACCAGACTGTGTCAGTATCATTTCCAATCCCGCGGTTAGCCGCGGGATTTTCGATTTTCAGCCGCTCCTGACCTCAGGTCACGACCTAAACCAAAAGTCGTAATAATTCTTCTCCAATACTAGTGGCTTGTTGGTAATCGGGCGCTATATCTGGCATAAATCATCCGACCCGAACGCAACTGGTTGAATTTGCTCCCATGGACAACGAAGAACGGCTGGACATACACAATTCCGACGTACCGGTCGTCTGCCGAGCCTGCGAAGCACGCCATCGGGGATTTGCGGCGCGCTGGATCCGGAGCAACTGCAAAAGCTGAGCAAACACGCCATCAGAAAAGTCGTTGACGGCGCAACCGAGCTCTACAGTACCGACCAGGATATTGAACGCTATTCCAATATCATGAGCGGAGTGGTGAAACTGTCAAAGATGATGTCTGATGGAAGACAGCAGATTGTCGGCCTGCAGTTTGCACCGGACTTCGTAGGCCGGCCCTTCTCCCGTCAGGCAAAAACAACTGCCGAAGCGGCTACCACCGTCAGGCTTTGTTCATTTCCCAAATCCGCACTGGAAAAAATCATCTCCGAAATCCCGGAGCTGGAACACCGGCTGCATGAACAGTCACTCAAGGAGCTGGATGAAGCACGCGACTGGATGTTGACCCTGGGACGCAAAACCGCGGCTGAAAAGGTCGCCAGTTTCCTGCACCTGATTGTCACTCATATCAATCCGGAATGGGAAGAGATTAAAGATACCGTCGAAATCGAGTTGCCAATGAAGCGGGCCGATATCGCCGATTTTCTCGGCCTGACCATCGAGACGGTGAGCCGGCAGCTTACAAATCTGCGCAAACGCGGTATCATCGATATCCGTGACCGGCGCATTGTCATCATACCGGACATCCACAAATTGTTCGCTGTCACGCAGCAGGATCTGTCGCACTAGGACATGAACTGATAATCAGGGTCAAAATGGTTTGATAGCCCGAAAGGGCTCTAGGTCATGAACTCATAAACAGGGTCAAAATGGCGCCGAAACCGCAAAGCAGGCCTAGGAGAAGGCCGAAAAGTGGGGCTTGCCCCGCCTCTCGGCGGCGCTTCGCTTGCCTGCCTGCCAATGGGTTGAGGGCTTCGACGACGGATTGGGAAGCGGGTTCGTGCGTCCAACGGATATGGCAAATTCGCCCGGCTATCGCGTCGCAAGCTTTTGAAAACCGGATGGTTTCCCGCAAGCTGCTCCTAATATCCAACCAAATTTGCTCATACCATTGTTGATCCTGGTTATGAGTTCATGACCTAATGCCTGATCAGAAGAGGCAAGACGTGTTCCGCCTCGAAGGCTATATGGCGTCTGAGCCCTTCGAAGAAACCCCGCAGCATATAGGACAGAGCTTCCGGATTCTGCCGGTCGGGGCCCGTGACGTAAATCATCAGGCCGTCACCTATCTCTTCGGCGAAACTTTCGTCTTCCCAGTGCTCGAATTTCAACCGTTCAATACTCTGAAGCAGCCTGTCCTCGTGCGCCAACTTGTGTTCAAGCAAAGGGAACAGTCTTTGCTCTTCAAATTCGTGGGCATTCTTGATCACGGGATAAACCGTACGCGACAGTTGAAGAAAGGCTTGTGAGTCCATCGCATGGGGCAGACCGTCAGCGATCTGCTCCAGATGCTTGCACATATCCAACTGAACTTGGTGAAGTTCCGCAAGTCTGACAGACATTGTTCGGGCGCATCGGCAGACCCGATCGCCCCCGCAATCCCCGTCGCAATCGGGCCAGATATCACCGGCTCTCATCGACTGTGAGCCTGACAAGTTCACCTCCCATCAGGTGTTTTTGAGCACTCAATCCAATATCCCTGCCGAGTTGTTTGTGGCTTTGATCTGTATCAAGGAATCAGGCATGCTCCGCCTTATTGGATAGCCCGCAAAGTGGCATGCACGTCGGATGCCGGAAAGTTCGAGGGGACAATCATGCGCAACGGAACTGAAGCCATTGCCCTTGTTGCGGCAACGTTTATTGCCCTCTTGGGCGCCGCATTCGCACAGGACGAACTGTTCCGCATCCACGCTTGGGTATTGGTTGGCGTGCTGGCGATCGCCTCGATCATCTTGCTGCGGCGTATTGAGTTTACGCCTGCCGGTCAGGTTCCAAAAGTCGTCGAGGAAACCGGCTACATGGATCAGGTTGTCCGTTATGGCGCCCTGATAACCGTGTTTTGGGGTGTCGTCGGATTTCTGGTCGGTGTTGTCATCGCTGCCCAACTGGCATGGCCGGTCCTAAACATCGAGCCGTATTTGAATTTCGGCCGGCTGCGGCCACTGCATACATCCGCCGTGATATTTGCGTTCGGCGGAAACGCGTTGATCTGCACCAGCTTTTATGTGGTCCAGAGAACCTGTCACGCCCGTCTCTTCGGGGGCAATCTGGCCTGGTTTGTTTTCTGGGGTTATCAGCTGTTTCTGGTTATGGCCGCAACCGGCTATCTCCTCGGCGTTACCCAATCGAAGGAATATGCCGAACCGGAATGGTATGTTGACCTCTGGCTCACCATCGTCTGGGTCGCCTATCTGATTGTTTTCCTGGGAACCATCATCCGCAGGAAAGAGCCGCACATCTATGTGGCGAACTGGTTCTATCTGTCATTCATCATCACCGTCGCAATGCTGCATCTGGTCAACAATGCGGCCATTCCGGTCTCATTGCTGGGCTCCAAGAGCTACTCCGCTTTCGCTGGTGTTCAGGACGCGCTGACGCAATGGTGGTACGGCCATAATGCGGTCGGTTTCTTCCTCACCGCGGGTTTCCTTGGCATGATGTATTATTTCGTGCCCAAACAGGCCAACCGTCCGATCTATTCCTACCGGCTTTCGATCATCCACTTCTGGGCCTTGATTTTCCTCTATATCTGGGCAGGACCGCACCACCTGCACTACACGGCACTGCCGGATTGGGCCCAGACGCTCGGCATGGTGTTCTCGATCATGCTGTGGATGCCCTCCTGGGGCGGCATGATTAACGGCCTGATGACACTGCAGGGAGCTTGGGACAAGCTCAGGACTGATCCGGTCTTGCGCATGCTGGTGATGTCGCTGGCGTTCTATGGCATGTCGACCTTCGAAGGACCGATGATGTCAATCAAATCGGTCAATTCGTTGTCGCATTATACTGACTGGACCATCGGACACGTGCATTCAGGTGCACTGGGCTGGAATGGCCTGGTCACCTTCGGCGCCCTTTACTACCTCATTCCCAAACTCTGGAATCGCCCGCTCTATTCTCTGAGGCTGGTCAACTGGCATCTGTGGCTGGCGACACTCGGTATCGTCGTCTACGCCGCGGTGATGTGGGTCGCGGGAATTACCCAGGGCCTGATGTGGCGCGAATATGATGATCAGGGCTTCCTGGTGAACTCCTTCGTCGAGACGGTCGCCGCCATCCATCCTGAATATGTCATGCGCACCGCAGGAGGATTGCTCTACCTCACTGGCGCATTGGTCATGGTCTACAACATCTGGCGCACCATTCGGAGCGACGTCCCGCAGGAAGAGCTGGACAGCCCCGAAACCGCCCCAAGCGCAGCCGCAGCAAAGTGAGGGGCTGAACAATGGCAATATTTGACCAACACAAGAAGCTCGAGCGCAACGTCTCACTGTTGTTCGTCGGATCGCTGATCGCCGTGATGATCGGCGGCATCGTTGAGATTACGCCGCTGTTTTACCTGAAGAACACGATTGAGAAGGTGGAAGGGATGCGGCCCTACACACCGCTCGAACTTGCCGGACGCAACATCTACATCCGCGAAGGTTGCTATGTCTGCCACAGCCAGATGATCAGGCCGTTCCGTGACGAGGTAGAGCGCTACGGACATTATTCGCTGGCTGCGGAAAGCATGTACGATCATCCGTTTCAATGGGGATCGAAACGCACCGGACCGGATCTGGCCCGCGTCGGTGGCCGCTATTCCGACGAATGGCATGTTCAGCACATGATCGACCCTCAAAGCGTGGTGCCGGAATCGATCATGCCGAGCTATCGCTTTTTGGCATCGGCGCGGGTTGACGATATCGACATCGCTGCGCATCTGAGCGCCAATCGGGCGGTCGGCGTTCCCTATACGGACGATATGGTGGCCAACGCACTTGCCGATCTGAAAGCCCAGGCCAATCCTGATGCCGACACCGAAGGGCTAGAAAGCCGCTACCAAAAAATAAGCATTCGCGATTTCGACGGCAATCCGGGCATCATTACCGAAATGGACGCGCTCGTTGCCTATCTGCAGATGCTCGGAACGCTGGTCGACCTCGACGCTTACCGGCAGAACGAATCGCTGCGCTAAGGATCAGATCATGGATTATTCGACTATCCGTCAATTCGCTGACAGCTGGGGACTGGTCTATCTGTTCGTCCTGTTCGTAGGCGTCATCCTGTTTACGTTCCGGCCCGGTTCCAAGCAGGCCGCAGAAGATTCTTCGCAAATTCCATTCCGGGGAGACCGTGACGATGTCTGAAAAGGAATTCGACGCATTCACCGGCACCCAGACGACAGGTCATGAGTGGGACGGCATCAAGGAACTCGATACGCCAATGCCGAAATGGTGGCTTTGGACTTTCTACGCGACCATCCTGTTCTCCATCGGCTACATGATCTATTATCCGGCCATTCCGCTTGTGGAAGGTTCGACAATGGGTATCTCCGGCCAGACCAACCGGGCCGCGCTGCGCCAGGAGACTGTCGCGATCGAAGAAGCGCGTCGCGAGATCGTTGCTGGTATTGAAAGCAAGCAACTCGACGATATCCGCGCAGACGACCATTTGAACCGTTTCGCACTCGCCGGGGGCGCGTCTTTGTTCAAGGTTCATTGTTCGCAGTGCCACGGCTCCGGCGCACAGGGCAGCCCCGGCTATCCGAACCTCAACGATGATGACTGGATCTGGGGCGGCGACGTCAATGCAATCTATACAACGATCAAGCATGGGGTCCGCGACGAGTCCGACGATGATACCCGCTTCTCCGAAATGCCGGCCTTCGGTGCGGACGAAGTGCTCGAAAGCGGCGAAATCGCTTCCATTGCCGAGTATGTGCTGAAAATTTCAGGCCAGGAATTCGACGCCGCTGAGGCCACATCCGGTGAGGCGCTTTTTGTTGACAATTGCACAGCCTGTCACGGTGAAGATGGTAAGGGAGACCGCGAACAGGGCGCCCCAAACCTTGCAGACGCCCTTTCGCTCTACGGCGCTGACCGGGCCAAGCTCATCGCCCAAATGAACCGGCCCAAACATGGTGTCATGCCTGCATGGGGGACGCGGTTGACTGAGGCCGGCATCAAGCAGCTTGCCATCTATGTCCACGGTCTTGGCGGTGGTGAGAAATCAGCGGCGGAGTAGTTGATCGTTGTGTTGGACGTCCAAACCAATGAAACTGAAGGCATACAGGAGTTCGATGCCGAGGCGGTAAATTCGAAGGCCAACCGCGCGCTCTATGAGTCACGCAAGAAAATACACCCGAAACGGGCATCCGGCAGCTTCAGAAAACTGAAATGGTGGATCATGGCGGTCACGCTGGGGATCTACTACCTGACGCCATGGTTGAGGTGGTCACGGGGCGCAGACGCGCCGGATCAGGCCGTTCTCGTCGATCTTGCCAACAGGCGTTTCTATTTTTTCTTCATCGAAATCTGGCCGCACGAGTTTTTCTTTGTCGCCGGTCTGCTGGTCATGGCTGGTGTCGGGCTGTTTCTGGTCACCTCCACGCTCGGCCGCGCCTGGTGTGGCTATACCTGTCCGCAAACCGTCTGGGTCGACCTGTTTCTGGTTGTGGAGCGCTATTTCGAAGGCGATCGCAATGCACGCATAAAACTCGACGAAGCACCCTGGTCAGGCTCAAAGATTTTCAAGCGGACGTCAAAGCATGTCGTTTGGCTTTTGATCGCTGTGATGACCGGCGGCGCCTGGATATTCTATTTTGCCGATGCACCGACTCTGGCAGTGGACTTGTTCACCTTTCAGGCACCCATGGTGGCCTACACAACCGTGCTGGTTCTAACCGGGACCACCTACGTCTTCGGCGGCCTCATGCGCGAGCAGGTTTGCACCTATATGTGCCCGTGGCCACGCATCCAGGCAGCGATGCTGGACGAGCACTCGCTGACGGTCACCTACAATGACTGGCGCGGTGAACCCCGCGACCGCCACGCAAAGCGCATTCGCAAAGCCGGCAAGCCGATTGGCGATTGCGTTGATTGCAACGCCTGCGTTGCCGTCTGCCCGATGGGAATCGATATCCGCGACGGGCAGCAATTGGAATGCATCACCTGTGCGCTCTGCATTGATGCCTGCGACAGCGTGATGAGCAAGCTGGGCATGGAAAAGGGCCTGATTGCCTACACCACGCTGAAGGAATATGGCGCCAATATGCAGCTTGCGGGTGTGACCGAAGATTCTGAAGGTTTCGGGCCGGTTCCGGCCGAGGCGCCATCGGCTGTGCGGTCACCAGGTGGCAAGCTGGTTGATGAAGTCGAACATGTCTCCTGGAATTCCGTCATTCGGCCACGCACCATCCTTTATTCTGCGATCTACGCGGCAATCGGGCTTGCGCTGTTATGGGCGCTCGCCGTTCGCGACACGCTCAAGGTCAACGTGCTTCATGACCGCAATCCGCTTTTCACGATCTTGAGCGACGGCTCGGTTCGTAATGGTTACACGGTTAAAATCCTTAACATGACTGGCACAAACCGCAGTTTCAATCTGTCTGTCGACGGACTTCCCGGCGCCATGCTCAGACTGGCCGGTTCCGATGCTGCCGAATCGCGTCAGCTGATCGTCGATGCCTCGGCAGACGAGCTCGAACCGGTACGGGTTTTTGTTCGGGTGCCGAAATCGGAAATCGCATCTTCTCGTACGGTTTTCACATTCGAGACCGCTGCGATCGGTGACGAAGACAAGACATCGACGGAAGCGCATTTCGATGCGCCTGAACCGGAAAACAAATAGTCAGGACATGGGCTCATGACCGAGGGAATTGAAAACAGCGGGCGGAGATTTACCGGATATCACATGCTGGCCGTAATGCTGGTGTTCTTCGGCATCATTGTCGCGGTCAACCTGACTGCAGCAACGCTTGCCTCTCGCACCTGGACCGGGCTGGTCGTCAAGAATTCCTATGTGGCAAGCCAGAAATTCAATGACGAGCTGGATGGCGCTGCCGAACAGCGGAAAAGGGGCTGGCAATCGAGGCTGGCTTACGCGTCCGGCGCTTTGACAGTGTCACTGGTCGACGCCAGCGGTCTGCCGCTCAAGCCCACCGCAATTGAAATCAACCTTGGCCGCCCTGCTTTTGAGCAACAGGACCGGGTTCTTGTGCTGCAGCATGCCGGTGGTGACATTTTCCGCACCGAACATGTGCTCGAACCTGGGCTGTGGGCCATTCAGATCAACGCCGTGGTCGACGGGTTACCTTACCGGCGCGATGCCCGCGTCCATGTCAGTTCGTCCGGGGTCGCAAAATTCGAATGACCAGCGCAACCCTCACATTGGGCCCGAAAGGCGCCGGTTCCGGACAGACCGGTCCGATTCACGATCCGGCCGAAGAGCAGATCATCGATTCATCACAGAAGCGCGATGATGGCATGTGGCAGACGGAATTCGTTGTGCCGGGCATGCACTGTGCCGGATGCATGGGTAAACTCGAGCGCGGCCTTGGTTCGCTGGGGCATGTCGCATCAGCGCGTGCAAACCTGTCGACGCGTTCCGTCACCGTCACCTGGGACAAGGAGGCTGGTGAGGCAGCATCTCTATCAGAGAAAATCGCGGCGCTGGGTTTTGACCATTTCGTCCGCGACGACAATGACGCCCCGAACGACCAGGCAACGCAAACCGGCAAACTGTTGTTGAGAAGCCTGGCGGTCGCGGGTTTCGCCGCCGCCAATGTCATGCTGCTGTCGGTTTCCGTCTGGTCGGGGGCTGATGCAGAAACCGCACAGCTCTTTCATCTCATTTCGGGCCTGATTGCAATTCCCGCAGTTGCCTATGCGGGACGGCCATTTTTCAATTCGGCCATCAAGGCGCTTTCGGCACGCCAATTGAACATGGACGTACCGATATCGCTCGCTGTGCTGCTGGCACTCGCCATGAGCCTGTTTGAAAGTGTGCGTGGCGGACAGGAAGCTTATTTTGATGCTGCCGTCACCCTGCTGTTCTTTCTCCTGATCGGCCGCTACCTCGATCACCTGATGCGTGAAAAAGCCCGCGATGCGGTGACCAGGCTTTCCAGGCTGACAGCAAAGGGTGCCATGAGACTTGGTCCCGACGGGCGTACGCAATACGTCGCCCTACAGGATATCGAATCCGGCATGACATTGCGTATCCAGCCCGGTGAGAGGCTCCCGGTCAACGGCAGAATCACAACGGGTACAACCGAGGTCGATCGTTCGCTTGTCACCGGCGAAAGCGATCCGATTGAGCGTGGACCGGGTGATGAGCTGGAAGCCGGAATTCTCAACATCGCCGGTTCAATTGATATCGAAGCGACCAGCAGCGCACAAAATTCGTTTCTCGCCGAAATGGCGGAGATGATGAAAACCGCCGAAAACGGACGCGGGCGATATGTCGGTATCGCCGACCGAATGGCGCGCATTTACGCCCCGGCGGTTCACCTTCTGGCGCTTGTCACCTTTATAGGCTGGATGATCGCCAGCGGTGGCGACTGGCATATGTCGATTTACACCGCGATCGCCGTTTTGATCATCACTTGTCCTTGCGCCCTCGGCCTCGCCGTGCCCGTCGTTCACGTCGTAGGCGCGCAGCAGCTGATGAAACACGGCATCCTGATCCGGGACGGCTCCGCATTCGAGAGGCTGAGCGAAGTTGACACGGTAATCTTCGACAAGACCGGGACACTCACCATGGGGGTACCGACGGTTTCGAAAGCCAGCCTGAATGATGATGCTCCTTTGCCGGCAATCAAGGCACTGGCCTCCCGGTCGGTTCACCCGGCCGCAAAAGCCGTAAGCGCTTATCTGGCGGATACTATCGAGGATACGGCAACAGACGTCCGTGAATTGCCCGGATATGGCGTTGAGGGCCGGATTGGGGGCAAACTTGCTAGATTTGGCAAGCAGGCCTGGGTGGCCGAGATCAGTGACGACAATAACGGTCAGGGCAACTCTGCTATTGGTTTTGCAATCGAAGCTGGACCAATGGCTCGGTTCAGCCTCACTGACCGGATTCGGGACGGCGCCGGGGCCACGATTGACAAGTTTGCGGCAATGGGACTTCCCGCCGAAATTCTTTCCGGTGACCACAACAATATTGTTACCGGAACAGCCCGCGAATTATCTATCAGCCAATACGCTGCGAACACAACCCCTGCCGGTAAAATTGAGCGCGTGCGCACCCTTCAGGAACAGGGCAGAAAAGTTCTGATGGTCGGCGACGGATTGAACGACGCCCCCGCGCTTGCCGAAGCCCATGCGGCAATAGCGCCGGGTACGGGCTGCGATATCGGCCGGTATGCCGCCGACTTCGTCTTCACCCATCCGGACTTGCGTTCCGTCAGCAGTGCCTACGAAATCGCCCGCAAGACAGGCATCTTGATCCGGCAGAACTTCGCGATCGCGCTGATATACAACTCCATTGCCGTACCGCTGGCGATGGCGGGTCTGGTAACACCGCTTATCGCAGCCATTGCCATGTCGACATCCTCAATCGTGGTTATCGCCAACGCGTTGCGGCTCTCCGGAACCGGCGATTGGAAAAAGGCAGATGAACGCGCGGCAGGTCCAAGCCCGTCAAGCGGTTCATCAATACCGAAGCTGTTGCATCAGGCGGGGTAGAAGCGACATGACCCATTTGCTGTTTCTGATACCCGTCGCACTTGGCCTTGGCGCGCTCGGTTTGGCGGCGTTTTTCTGGAGCCTTAAAAACGGTCAATATGACGATCTGGATGGCGCAGCGGTGAGAATTCTGGACGATGGCGAAGATGACATCGAGCCTGAAAATCGCAAGTGAACAAGCTTCGATGCTGCACGATCGCAGCGGTAAGTAATCACATCAGGGTGGCCGGGAGAAAAAGCGCCAGCTGCGGCGCCATCGTCAACAAGACAACCCCAAAGAGCAGCAGCAGCCAGTAGGGCATCGTCGCCAACGCAGCCGCACCGAGATTCACCTCTTCCTTGGTCACGGAGACCAATACAGACAAGTTCAGCCCCACTGGCGGCGTCACCTGTCCGATTTCAATCATGATGGTAATGATGACGCCAAGCCAGATCGCGTCGTATCCAAGACCGGTCATCAGCGGAAACACAATTGGCAATGTCATGATCATCAAAGACAGGCCGTCAAAGAAGCATCCCAGTACAAGATAGATCAGCACAACCGCTGCCAGCACGGTCAGCGGCCCCAATTCGAGAGCGCGGACTGTTTCGAGAATCGACTGCGGCACACCGAGTAGGCTGACCGCCTGGGCCAGCATGGTTGCGCCCATGACGACAAAGGCGATCGATGCATAAAGCAGGATGGAATTGTAGAGGCTTCTGACCAGTATCTCAGGGGTCAACGTGCCCCAAAACCGGCCCACCACGATTGTCGCCAGAACCCCTATGCCGGCTGCCTCTGTCGGCGTGGCAATACCCATCGCGATACTGCCCATGATCGCGGCGATCAGCAAAACGAAAGGCCACAGGCCTATGAGATCGATCAGAACCCGCATCGGTCTGACAGCGGTATCATCGCGTGGCGCCAGCGTCGGCGACGACAGGCAACGCAACAAGATGTAGGCCATGAACATCGCCGCAATGAGTAATCCCGGAATGATCCCGGCCAGAAACAGCCGACCGATGGAAGTTTCTGTCAGTGCGCCGTAAATCAGCAGCGAGAGACTTGGCGGGATCAGGAGACCGAGCGTTCCGCCGCCGGCAAGAGATCCGACGACCGTTCGGCGATCGTAGCCTCGTGCCGACATTTCCGGATAGGCAACGGAACCGACGGCAGCGGCGGTCGACAGGCTTGAGCCGCTGACAGCGCCGAACAGCGTGCACACGGCAATGTTGGTGTGCAACAGACCTCCGGGCACCCGGCGGAAAAGCGGTGTAAGCGCTGAATAAATCCGCTCGCTGACACCGCTTCTGAGCATGATTTCGCCCAGCATGATAAACAGCGGAATGGCGCTGAGCGTAAACGAGTTAAAGACGTTCCAGACCGCGTCGACGGCAACGAATGTCGAGCCACCGGCTGAAAATTGCAGGATCAGAAGACCGGTGAAGCCCAAAGTAGCGCCCAGCGCCAACCCTGAACCGGCCAGCACGGTCAATCCGCCGATCAGTATTCCCCAGAATGAAGCCATCCGGAACCGCTAGAATTTCGCAGCGTCTGTTTTCTGGACACCAAGACCGCGAACAGCGAACGCAAGTGCCGTCAGGAGAAGGGAAACCGGCAGCAGTCCCATCCACGGATACATTAACAGCCGTGCCACTTCGGTCTTGAGATTACGGTCAAAAGCAAATTCCAGCCACGGAACACACAAGGCGAAATACCAGATGCAAAATACAACACCGAAAGCACCCGCCACAATGGCAGTCCACCGACGGCTGGCATCGGGCAGATTGGCCACCAATATCGACACACGCACATGATCCCCCTTCAAGGTCACAAGCGGCAATGCCAGAAAAAAGGCCGCGGTCATCAGCAGCCCGACCAACTCCTCGGTAAAATGCAAAGGCGCATTGGCGATGTGGCGCATTGCGACACTGACACCGATCAGAACCACAATCGCGCTACCGGCGGCGGCCGCAAAAACCGCCAGCACCACGAATATGGGTGTCAGCCATTGTTTCAGACGTTCAGCCGCGGCCGATATCCTGTCGTCCGCGGCTTGTTGTGTGTCTCCCAAAATCAGCGGCCGAGTTTGTCGAGAATGCGCTGGCGGTATTCCGGCGCCTTGCCACCGGCTTCCTCAGCCAGTTCTTTCCAGGTCGCCGATGCAGCATCCAGAAACGCGGCGCGATCCTCCTCGGAAAACGCCTCCAGGAACTCGACACCCTGCTCACCAAGTTTGGCGCGCGCAGCCTGTTCGTTTTCCTCCGCTTTCGTATATTCGTTGGTGCGTTCCCACACGCTTGCCGCCGCGGTTGTCACCGCATCGCGTTCCGCGTCGGTCAGGCTGTCCCACGCCTCTTGATCAGCGCCAAGCACGTAAGGAACGCTGGCGATCGGATAGAGATAGGATGCATATTTCGCCACTTCCTGCAGCGAAATCGTGTGCGCAAACAGGGCCGGGTAGACAGCGCAATCAACCACGCCGGTCTGCAACGCGACATAAAGCTCCTTCTGGCCAACGATCTGGGCAGAGACACCAAGCTTGGTGAAAGTCTCGACCTGATCTTTACTCCACACCCTGAGTTTGCGCTTGCGTAGTTCGTCGAGCGAACGCACTGGCTCTTCTCGGCAGAATATCGATGCCTTCAAAAGCGGCAACGCCATGAAGCCTGTCGGAACAATACCCCACTCGGCCAGTTCCTGCTTGTAGATGTCCTGTATTTCGGGCAGCACGGTCAGTAGTTCTTCTGAGCTGCCAACTGATCCCTGCACCAGCACGGCGCTCAGTGCCGGCGCATCTCGGCCAAGATAGTTTGCCCATACGAGGCCCATCTCCACCGCACCGCCGGGCAGCCAGCGAACAACGTCATTGTCTTTCAAGTTCAGCGAACCGCCATGAAACACTTTGATCGTCAGGCTGCCATCGGTCAGTTTGCCGACATCTTCGGCAAACATGTCGAGTTGTTTGGCTTCACCGCGGGTCTCGGGCAGGCCGTTGTTGAACTTCCATTCGGCCGCGATTGCACCTGTCAGCATACTGATCGTTCCAACAGTCGCTGCAAGCAATGAAATCAATGATTTACGCATGATGATAAGCTACCCCTGATTTTCAAGAAGGCCACGCTAGCGCTGATTGTTGATTGCAGCAAGCGTGCATTGCTTGCCGGTGAATTCGCCGGTTTTGTCGCGATAGCCTATTCGGCTGCCTGTAATTGACCCGCCTGCAACCGCGTCTTGTCCGTTTTCGGCTGCATCTCGCTGTCGACCAGCCGCTTCCAGCCCATTTTCCGCTTCAGTCTTTTCACCTGTTTCGTGGATTCAAGCACATTGGCGTAGACGTGATGGCGTGGGCTTTCAACGTAATCGACCTTGCCTGAAACGTCGTAGGCGTCAGATTTGACGATAGCCTCGAATTGCGCTGCCCGTAGTGAGCCGTCAGCGAGGTCACGGTAATAATTCGCGACCAAGTCATTGAACTCGTCATAGAACTGGTAGACACCGCCATTGATCTCAATGAAGCCGACGGCTGAGAATGTCGGTTCCTTGCGGCTGATTGTACGCATGAACAAATTGGATTCTTCGCCGGAATTGTCGAGCAATTCAGGATCGGCAAACGGAACCTTGTGGATGTAACCCGTCGCACACACGACCAGGTCGACTTCTTCGCGGCTGCCGTCTTTGAAAACGACCTCGTTACCGTCAAACCGGTCCACATCCACTTTCGGCGTCAGGTCGCCATGCGCCATACTCAAAAGAGCCGATGTGTTGACGATGGGGTGGCTGGTCAGCGGCAGGTGATCCGGTTTGCGCAATCCGTGACGGGTAACATCCCCGTTCAGCAGTTTCAGCACCACGGCGAATGTCCATTGCTGGATCTTCATCGGAAAGATCGATCCGGTCACCGCGAATACATCGGCCGGCATGCCGAAAATGTGCTTCGGTATGAAATGATAGGCCCGGCGCATGGAAAGAAATGCTTTCGAGGCGCTTCGCGCTGCATCCGCGGCGATATCGACACCGGAATTGCCCGCGCCAATGACCAGCACGCGCTTTCCCTTGAACATGTCCGGTGAACGGTATTTGGACGAATGGATGGTTTTACCGGCAAAATCGCCTGAATATTCGGGCATGCGTGGATGCCAGGCCAGTCCCGTCGCCGCGACCACACCGTCATAGTGGCGGGTTTCACCGCCGGCGAGCGTCACGTCCCAACGGCCATCCTTGCGCTCGACATGCTCGATTTCTGTTCTGAAGCGGATGTTGTCGCGCAGGCCGTATTCGGCGGCGAAGGAGCGCAAATAGGCCAGGATCTGCCGGTGCCCGGGATAGTCCGGATAATCGGCAGGCATCGGATACCCTTTGAACGCCGACATGGATTTCGACGATATCATGTGGGCGGAATCATACATCGCACTGCCGGGATTGTTCTGATCCCATACGCCGCCGACATCGCTGTGCCGCTCAAAGTGATCGTAGGCGATATTGTGCCGCTGGAGTGCCCGGGCCATCGACAGGCCGCCAGCACCTGCGCCGATTACGCAAACTTTGAAATTCTGCTCCATGGGTCCGTCTCCCGCGCCCATTAAGCTGCAAACATGCCGCAGCTACACGCAAGAGTCGAGGCACAGATGCACCGAAAGGTTACCGGGCCTTGTCTCAAGCCGCGCTGAGCTTGGCCATCACCTCGTCATCAACTTCGAAATTGGCGTAGACATTCTGCACATCATCGTCGTCTTCCAGCACTTCGACCAGACGAAGAACGGATTGTGCCTTGTCCTCATCGACGGGCGCTCCCGTCTGGGGCCGCCAGATCGCCTTGACGGATTCGGCTTCTCCGAGCGCTGCCTCGAGCGCCGACGACACTTCGCCAATATCCTCAAAGCCACAGATGATCGTGTGGCCTTCCTCTGAAGACTGCACATCCTCTGCACCCGCCTCGATCGCCGCTTCCATCACCTTGTCTTCATCGCCAGCCGAGACCGGGTACAGGATCTCTCCGACCCGGTCGAACATGAATGCCACCGAGCCGGTCTCGCCTAGCGAACCGCCCGATTTTGTAAACGCGGTGCGCACCGACGATGCGGTGCGATTGCGATTATCGGTCAGCGCCTCGACAATGACCGCAACGCCGCCTGGGCCGTAGCCCTCGTAACGGACTTCCTCGTAGTTCTCGCTGTCACCGCCAGACGCCTTGTTGATAGCGCGCTGGATATTATCCTTCGGCATCGATTGTGCCTTGGCGTTTTGCACCGCCAGACGCAGGCGCGGGTTCATGGCAGGATCGGGTGCCCCCATTTTTGCTGCGACTGTGATTTCACGGGCGAGTTTTGAAAACATTTTCGACCGGACGGCGTCTTGCCGGCCCTTGCGATGCATGATGTTCTTGAACTGTGAATGGCCTGCCATGGCATCCCTGCAGAGTTTATTGAAACTGTTGGATTGGCCGCAGCTTATAGGTACTTTGCAAGGCGAGGTCAAAGCACAAAGGTGGCGTTGTGAAACAGGTCTATTTGCCTTCAATACCATTTGAGGGCGGCTGTCAGTGTGGAGCGGTACGTTATCGGGTTACCGGCAATCCGAGGGTCTTCTATCTGTGCCATTGCACCGAATGCCAGCGTCACACTTCCAGCGCTTTCGGCGAGTCATTACGGTTTGCCGCAGAAGACGTCGAGGTAATCGGCGAAGTATCGACGACCTGGCGAATGGCCGAATCCGGTCGCAAGCGTTTCGGCCATTTTTGTCCCTCATGCGGCGTCAGGCTGCTGCACGGCTCGGATGGTGGCGAAGAGGTCAACATCAAGGCGGGCACGCTGGATGACACCTCATGGCTCTATCCTGCCGGCCACATCTGGACCCGCTCATCGCAGCCCTTCATGCGCTTTGGCGATGATGAACTGGTCTATGAGTGCCAGCCGGATGACGGATATGAAGCGCTGAGAGAGCGCTGGCTGAAAATGACCGGTTGAAACCGCGCTATTGGAAGATCCGGAACCGGCGCAGAATTGCTTCTTCGGCACTATCCTCAACGATTCCGATTTCATACCCGCTGCCCGTTTCCTCGAAAATCACCAACCCTTCGGGCTTCGCCTGGCCTGATGTGGGGATGTTTGTGATCAGCTGCGCCACACCACCGGGTGAACCGGCGCCCGGCACCATGTCGGTACCGTCCCAGTGATAGATCCGGTAATGACCGGGTGCTTGCCCCGGCGGTCCGGCGAGCAGCAGAAATCCATCGGAAACCGAGGCAAGACTGCGAATGCCTAGCCCGTCAAGTCGCAGGAACAGAATATCGCCGGGATCAATTTTGTCCTCACCCGAAGCGACGGCATCGAAATCAAAGCGGACGACAATCGCAAATTCATTGTTGAAGACCGGTGCACGGAACCCCGCCAGGAGCGCGCCATACTTTATCGCAAGCCCTTCAATATCGACCCCGTTTTCCTTGCTCGGCAAGTTCCGAAACGGTTTCAGTGACGGGACTTTGTCGAGCATGTCAGCAAGCGATATTTCCTCCATCCCGGATGGTATGCCGTCATCCGACAGCCGGAAGCGCAACAGACGCTCGCGCGGTTCAGCTTTCTTCCATCCACTCTTGTCCACCCCATCGGCATTCTCCCGGCTGTGAGCCGTCAGCCGGGCACGGTTTTTGCGATAGTCATTGTCATCTGCTTCGATTTTCCGGCGGGCGGCCGAGTGCGACCCCGTCACGTAGACCACGTCGCCGTCAACGGCGATTGCTTCGATGTCCATTTCTTTTCGATGTGGTTTGATGCAATGGCCATCGTCGTTGAACCGGCAAAGCCTGATTTCTTTCTCGCTTCTGTATCCCGCACCATGTGTCCGGAGAATTTGGATGACGTTGCGTTTTTTCTTTTTCTTCCCGACAGCTTCATCGACCCCGATCAGCAGCATCCCGTCCAGCTCGGCGATAGCGCTCATGTCACCGTCTTCGCGAATCTTCTCCAATTTCTGCGATGGTAGTTCTGTGATGACATAGACTTGTTCAGCCCGTGAAATAGATATAGGCGTAAAAAATATTAATAGAACAATCAAAAAAGTAAGTCTAAGCATCATATCGGCAGCCTTTAGTCGAATATTTACAAGTATCATCAGATCTCGTTATTTACAATTATTTCCAAAACAACAATCCGGATTGATTGGCGGTCGGCTGGCGTTTGAGGTACCATATCATGCACCCAATGCCGAATTCGGATGTGCATCATGATGCGACTGTTTCTTGCGATCCTGATTTTCACACTTGTGGGCCTTTTGTCTGCGCGCGCGCAGGTCGACGGGGTTCCCAGCAAGTGCATCGCCATGGCCAATGCTTTGCCGAATGTCACCTATGCCAATCTGACGCCGGGATGGCGCAAGGCCGGAACTACGGCGCCGGAGGTCAAGATTACCTTCGCCGGCCACTCCACCTATGTGATTGAAACGCCGCAAGGCGTGACCGTAGCCACCGATTTCAACGGATGGGCCGGACAGGGCGTCATCCCCCGTGTCGTGACCATGAACCGGGCGCACTCCACCCATTTCACCAGTTTCCCCGATCCGCTGATCGAGCATGTCCTCACCGGATGGAACCCGGATGGCGGGCCGATCAAACACCGCGTCATGGTCGACGATGTCTATATCCGCAATGTCAGCACCGATATCAGGTCCTGGGACGGTGGCATGGAAGCGGATGCCAACTCGATCTTTGTCTTCGAGGTCGCTGATTTGTGCATCGGTCATCTCGGCCACCTCCATCACCGGTTGGAGGACCGTCACTTTGCCCAGATTGGCCGGCTGGATATTGTCATGGTACCGGTTGATGGCGGGTTGACGCTCAGCCATGAAGGCATGACCGAGATTACCAGAAGGCTTCAGTCCTCCATCGTTCTGCCCATGCACCGCCGCGGCATGGCGATCAGCCGTTTTATCGCGATGATGGGCGAGACGTTTACGACCGATTTTCACGACGGCCGGTCGTTCACGGTATCACTGGCTACCTTGCCGCGACGGCCGACCATCCTCGTGCTTCAGGGAATCTGAAGCCCGGCCGGAAAGCTCTCCTGCAAAGAGCGCGCGATTCGCGCGAACAAGATTTGCCAATCTGTCGATCACTTTGCGGACCGGCTGGATATGACGATCCTCATCATGGGTGACCAGCCACTGATCATGCGCAAGTTCAGCAATCGGACATGAAATTCTTTCCAGGTTGGCATTCCTGACCCTAGGCAACATCCAGCACAATCTTGCCAATATGGCTGCCTTCCTCCATGCGTTCGTGCGCACGCCACGCTTCCTTCAGCGGGAAAATCATGTCCATCACCGGCGCGATCTGGCGATCTTCCAGCAATGGCCAAACCTTCTCCTCCAGCTCCGAAGCAATGTGCGCCTTGAACTCGATTGTACGTGGACGAAGCGTCGAACCGGTGTGTGTGAGCCGCTTGATCATCAAACGGGTGAAATCGACCTCGGCCTTCGATCCGTTCAAGAATGCGATTTGCACCACGCGGCCATCGATGGCCGCCGCCTCATAATTTTGCGAGATGTAGTCGCCGCCGACCATATCGAGAATGACATCGGCTCCCATGCCGCCCGAAAAGTCCTTGACCGCTGCGACAAATCCCTCTTCTCGGTAATTTACGACCCGATCGGCGCCGAGTTTCGAACAGGCTTCACACTTGTCGTCCGATCCGGCGGTGGCAATAACTGAAGCGCCAAAGGCTTTTGCCAGTTGAATTGCAGTCGTACCGATGCCCGATGATCCGCCATGAACCAGCAGCGTTTCGCCCTCACGCAAACCGCCGCGTTGAAACACATTGTGCCAAACTGTGAAGTAGGTTTCCGGTATTGCCGCTGCTTCGGTGAACGTGAATCCGTGCGGAACCGGCAGAGCGTTTGTTCCGTGAACAAGGGCGTACTCGGCATATCCCCCTCCCGGCGTCAGGGCGGAAACGGAATCGCCGACGCTCCAGCGTTCTACATCCGGACCGGTCATTGCGACTTCTCCGGCGACTTCCAGTCCGGGTAGGTCAGACGCGCCCGGCGGTGGCGGATAGGCGCCCATTCGTTGCAGCACGTCCGGCCGGTTGACTCCCGCTGCCTTCACTCGGATCAGTATTTCACCGGAATCCGGTTCAGGCAGGGCACGCGTCTCTGGCTTCAAGGCCATCGGCCCGCCAGGTTCGCTGATGGCGACTGCTGTCATCTTGCTCGGCAGCTTCATGATCATCTTCTCTTGCAGGTCATTGAAATCAATCTGCGACGAACTGTATTATCCGATGACGCCGCGCGCAAACGGGAGACGAAAATGAGCCTGTTCGACGATGAAGAAGTCAAAAAACCACCCGTTCACGAAATTGGACAAGACCTGTCATTGTTGTCGGTTGACGAACTACATGAGCGCATCGAAATGCTGAAAGCCGAAATCATCCGGCTGGAAACCGAAGCAGGTAGCAAGGATGCCAGCCGCAGCGCTGCGGAGTCGTTCTTCAAAAACTGATCATGTTTTGGAGGTGTTAGAACCTGTGACACAGGCCACAGGTGGTTTTGCCTGATTGTGTCACAGTCAATCCACAAGGGACAAACGCAGCCGTACCGAACACCGGTGCGGTCCAATCATTGTGGAGACTGTAATGAAGAAACTTGTTCTGGCTGCCATCGCAGCAACGATCGCGACGTCTGCATGGGCAGGCGGTAATTTTCAGGTCGGCGGCTCCGGGCCATTGCTGGTGAAATCGGTAATGATGGGCATCAAATCGGCCAATGCCGGTAATTGCCCGGCCAATGCCCAGATGAAGGCCTGGATTTACACCACAAAAAGCGGCCCGATCAGCTACATGATCATTCGTCACGGTCAGGGCGCGGGACAGGTCAAAACCGTTCAGGCCAAAAAATACGGCAACAAATATTTGGCCCAGATCACCAAGAACATGAACATCGTGCACCCGATTAACGCGAAATACCGCATCGCGGCCAAGGGCCAGGGCGATTTCAAGTTCTCGAACTGGGTTCCGCTCAAGGCCTGCTGATCGCCAATACATGATGGCGTGTCGCTCCGGCAGTTTCCGCCGGCCTTTCAATCCGGATTGGTCGGCGGATCTGCTTGCGGACTTGCTCTAAAACGCCGCCGTGATATGTGCGGGCAGCAAATCCACCATAAGGTCCGGCCGCATGTGTAGCATATTCCAGTCGACGCCAAACGGGCCGGATCAGCCCGGTGGCTGTTTGCGAGTTACAGTGCTTTGAGCACGGGAGAAGCACAGTCGCGTTACGCCGCGTTTCGCCATCGCGCTTACGCACGGTTCTTCGCCGCCCGCTTTCTGGCGACCTTTGCGACACAGATCGTATCGGTCGCGGTCGGCTGGCAAATCTATGACCTGACCCGTGACCCCTTCGACCTCGGTCTGGTCGGATTGATCCAGTTTGCCCCGTCACTGTTGCTGGTGCTGGTCACCGGTGCGGCCGCCGACCGGTTCGGGCGGCGCATGATCATGGGAGTGTCGGCCGGACTGGAAGCGATCTGTGCGGTTGCCATCCTGATGTTGACTATCCGGGGGCTGTCCTCGCCGTTACCCGTATTTGCCGTACTTGCCGTATTCGGTATAGCCCGGGCATTCTTTGCCCCCGCCTCCGGCGCACTTGTCGCCAACCTGGTGCCTGAGAAAGATTTCGCCAACGCCGTCGCTTGGGTTTCGTCAGCCTGGCAGACAGCGGCAATCCTCGGCCCCGTAGCTGGCGGACTGCTCTACGGATTGGCGGCCGAGGCAGCCTACGGCGTCGCCGCCATTTGCATGGTCGTCGCTTCTGTACTGGTGTTTTCCATCCCCAAACCAGCCCAGCATGTTGAACAGCAGCCAAACAGTCTCCAAACACTTTTTGCCGGGTTCCGTTACATCTGGCACGAAAAAGTTGTTCTGGGAGCCATCTCGCTCGACCTGTTCGCTGTATTGCTCGGCGGTGCAGTGGCGCTCATGCCGGTCTACGCCCGCGACATCTTGGAACTCGGGCCCTGGGGACTTGGAATGCTGCGCGCTGCGCCAGGTATTGGCGCTGTCACGATGGCGATGTGGCTGACCGGCCAATCAATTCGCGACCATGCCGGCCTTTTCATGTTTGCAGGCGTCGCCCTGTTCGGCCTGTTCACAATCACATTTGGCCTTTCGGTGTTGCCCTGGCTGTCGATAGTCGCACTCGCCGGTCTTGGTGCGGCAGACATGGTGAGCGTCTATATCCGCGAAACCCTGATCCAACTCTGGACCCCGGATCGCCTGCGTGGACGGGTGAACGCCGTCAACATGGTGTTCATAGGCGCTTCAAACGAGTTGGGCGAGTTCCGCGCCGGCACGATGGCGGCCTTCATCGGAACCGTGCCAGCGGTAGTATTTGGTGGAGTTGGCGCGGTATGTATCGCAGGTCTCTGGGCCTATCTGTTCCCGGCGCTCAGGAAAGCCCGTCATCTCGACGGCCGGACGTGACAAGTGCGGTTTCGGTTCTGAATACCAGATCGAGAAACCCGTCGAGCCAGCGGCGAAGCGGCCCGTCCCAGACAAACCTCCCGTGCAAATGTTGCCGTCCCATCTGTGCATTAGGCAGCGTGAAACGTTGGGATCCGCGCACGACCCAGCGCTGCATCATCACCCGCGTCAATTCTGCGTGAAACTGAACGCCCCAAGCGCTGTCGCCATACCGGAACGCCTGGTTGGGATAATGTTCAGCGGTCGCCAGCAGGGTCGCATCAGAGGGAAGCGAAAAGCCCTCGCGGTGAAACTGGTAGGTCATGCCCGGCCAGTCAATCAGTTCTCTTCCAGCCTCGGTGGCCTCTATCGGATACCAGCCAATCTCGACCAAACCGTCAGGGTGCCCCTCGACCTTTCCGCCCAGATGATTGACCAGCATTTGCGCCCCGAGGCAGATTCCCAAAAATGGTTTGTTCTCAGCCAGCGGAACAGCAAGCCAATCGGTCTCCCGCTTGACGAATTCGTCCGGATCATTGGCGCTCATCGGCCCGCCGAAAATCACCGCTCCGGCATGCCCATCAAGCGTTTCTGGTAGTTCATCGCCGAGCGGCGGGCGTCTGATATCGAGATCGAATCCCTTCGCCTGCAACATCAGGCCAACCCTGCCCGGGCTCGACAATTCCTGATGCAGGACGGTCAGAATCTTCGGCCGGCTATAGGGTGCGTTCACGCGCTGTCTCCAACTCCCGCGGCTGCAGCAACACTGCGGCGGAGCGCTACCCGCTCTTCCCGCTCCACGCCGATCAGTTCCGCCACACGCCAGACAATATTGTCTTCAAGTTCATGACGCTCACCGTCGGCATAGGCTATTTCCCACAAAAGGCGAATAAACTCGCTTCTCGCTTCCGACCCCAGGTTGCGCTTCAGCACGCTCGTGAATGCATACAAATCAACAGCTTCGCGATCCGCTTTTTCACCGGCCTTGACGAGTTCGGTCAGTTCACCATCCGTCAGGGAGTAGGTATCCCTGAGCATTTGCTCCAGCCGCTCATGTTCGGTGGAATGGCGCACTCCATCGGCATCCATGAGATGGAACATCAATGCCGCCGCGGCAACTCTGGGGTCATCAGCCTTGCGCGGCTCCGGAGCGGATTTGCCACCGGGCAATTCCTGCAGAAATTTGATCAATCCGTCGATCATGCTTGCTCTCGTCCGGCCCGTTTAGCGGGTTTGTAGGGCGACAAGCCGGTCAAAACAAGCGGAAGCGGCTCGGCTGCTCCTTCGGCGTCTCCTCATCCACGCCGGGATCGTCGGGAATCTTGTGCAACGGAACGATTTCAGCTTCGCTCTCTTCCTCTTCGGTTCCCTGTTCGCCACCTGTCACCGGAACCGTTTGGTCATCCTCCGGTTCGGCTTCCATTTTCATCTCTTCGGCAGACTGCTCGGCCTCGTCCGCCAATTCCGGTTTCGGACCCTCATCGCTGTCTGACCGGTCAGCCGGTTCGGCTGGCTCGGCCGGTTCATCGGCTACCGGATCTCCCTCTTCAGATACGGAGGCTTCAACCACATCGGAACTAGGCTCCGGCTCTTCCACATCGGTGGCTTCGATTTCCGCATCATGTTCTGGCTCGGTCACCGGTTCGGGAATAACAGGCAACTCAATCGGGTCCGCCTCATCCGGATCGATCACCGCACCAAGCCGTTCGACCGGAACCTTCCATTCAAATGCACCGATCGCACCGCTAATCGGCGATACCGGTTCCCAGGTTTCCGAAACGTAGCCATCCGCGGTCCAGGCCGGGTCGCGGGGCGCTCGTACCGCCTTCGACAACCAGTGCCGGACCCGCCCCTGATCACCTGTCTCGTTTTCTTCTATGTCCGCCAGCATCAGATAGGTGCTCTCGCGCGGTCCCAAACGCAACGCCATTTCAATGGCTTCCCGGGCTTCGCGGTATTCACCCGCATCGTTGGCAGCCCTCGCAACAACAAGCGCTGATTCAACATGTTGTTTTTTTAGTGATTGCAGCCGCTTGGCGCGTTTCAGGCGATCATGGGTCGAATCACCCGGGCGGGCATGAACATAAAGATCGCCGATTTCGGGATGCGGTGACCGTTTCCAGATCGCTTCAAGTATCCGGGTACCCTTGCGAAATTCACTCTGACGATAGAGCACCTTGCCAGCCGCCAGGGCCGCGGGAACAAACTCGGGCGACAATTTGTTGGCTTCCAGCGCTGCGATCCGCGCCGCCGCCGGATCGGTATCAATCAGCGCCAGAGCCTTGGCCGTCAACAGCACCGACCGCCGGTCTTTCGATTCATCTGCCGAAATCTGTTTGGTGGAAATCTGGCTCTCCACCAATCGCAAAGCCCCTTCCCAGTCACCTGACCCAATCCGGGTCTCGATTGCCACATTGGATGCCCAGATCAGTTGCGGCGCTGTTTCTGCTGCCTGTTCGGCATAATGCCGTGCCGCTTCGCGTTCACCCAGTCTTTGTGCCTCCAGAAACAGGCCTCGAAGACCAAGCAGGCGCGTTTCCGGGTCCTCGATCATTTGCTCGAATTTCTTGCGCCCACCCTCATGGTTCCCTTCAAGCAGCATGGTTTGCGCTTCGAGCAGGTGGATCAGCGGTTCCTGATCAGAGCTAAGCAGGCCGGCTGCCTGCTTGCCCATCTTTTTTGCCAGCCCGTTGTCACCGGCCCCGGCCGCAATCAGCCCCGTCGACAGTGATTGATAACCGCGCTCACGGCGGCGCGCGCGAAAATAGCGGTTCACCTCGCGTGGACTGTTCCAGATGCTTTTAAGTATCCACCAGGTGATCATCACCACCGAGATAGCTGCGACACACGCCACGGCGGCTACCATCAATGTCACCTGGTATTGGTAACCACCAAAAGTGATCACCAGATCACCCGGCCTGTCGGCCAGCCATGCAAACGCAAGTCCGAGAGCAAATACAACAATCAGGAAATTCAGGATGCGGATCATCGTCTCAACTCCGGTACTAGAGCGTGTTTTGCTCAAATTGAATCGTTTGAACGCCGATTATTCGTGGCCTGACAAGGAGCGCGAGGCACCACGGTGTGAACACCGTAAGACTCGCGCGACGCCGTTCAGGGTGCGAAGAATCAAGTTCAAACGATTGCGGTTTAGCTATATGTGTCAAACGCTTGGCCGGTATTTGGCTCGGCGGTCTTTTCCGCCTTGCCCGCGTCGAAATCCTCGCACGATGCTCACATCGCGCTGCGGTTTTCTCCAAGGCGTTTTGCGGTTTCTTTGAACCGCAATAACGCCCCTGTTCGCTCGGCACTATCGAAGGCATTTTCGCGCGGCTGACGCCGGCAAAGCGAAAAATGCCCGAGCCAAGCCGAAAAACCCCTGCCATCAAACCGCTTCCATTTGAACAAAACACGCTCTAGCTACTCTTGTGCGGGCTTGAGCGCTGCCGCCAATGCGGTATCGATCAGCGCATCAACCTGTGACCTGGCCGTGATCTTGTCCGCCACAGCCTGGCCTGCCGCTTTGACCCCGTCGGGCAACGTTTCAAATTCGGTGAGAGCGGCAGAATAGTTGTTTGCGTTCACAGCCACTTCCATCCGCGCAACAATCGCCGCCGGAGTATCGCCCTCCACCAAACCGATTGGACGCACCTTGATGAGCGACTGCGCACTGGAAAGAAGTTGCTCCCAGATAGTGGCATCCTCGCCGCTTGAATTGGCTGCCGCGACCATCGCATTGGCCGCATCAGCTATTTCGGAAGCAATTTCCGACCGGGTCGGCACGCCACGCGCTGCAAGCTCGCGCAGAGCTTCGATCGCCGGGCTGCCGGGGGCAACGGAAGCATAGGTTTCCAGCTCGGTCATGAACGGCAGTCCACGATCGATCGCCGATTTGAGTGCTGCCGCAGCAATGGCGCGCGCTACTTCCGGGTTTCCACCTTGTTGTTCCAGCTTTCTGGAGAGCTCGCTGACCTCGGCTTTCAAGGCTTCGATCGAAGTCGTCGCCTCGCCCGACGATGTCTGCAATGTGGAAACCGCATCTTGCAGCGACGCAATCGATTGACCGATGGTGCTGATCTTTTCAGCCAGTTCATTCACTGCCTCGGAATTTTCGCCGGCAGAGCTATCGGACAAACCTGAAACCGCTTGCTCAAGATTGTTCAGCCTGTCGCTCAGCGTCTGAAGTGCGGCAGCGTCACCGCCATCTCCGGCCTCCAGCGCGCTTTGTATCTTGGCCAGACTGTCTCCAAGCTCGGCAATATCAGCCGCACTATTTGAGATCTCTGCGTCCAGTTCCGCCCTTGCTGCAGCGATCGCAGCGCTGATCGCTTCATTGCGCTCCTGCTCCAGCTTTGAAAGATCAGCTTTAAGTTCAGAGCGAAGTGCCGTCAGTTTCGATTCGATTTCCGAATCAGGCGGAGTCGTTTGCCCACCCAGCAATCCGGGAAGCAAAAAGTTTCCACCCAACACAATCAGCCCGCCGACAACACCGGCTCCGATCAGCCCGGCAAGTGAATTCTTCTTCGGTGGCGAGCCAGTGTCACTCCCGTCTTCAGTCGCACCATTGACACCGCCGTCAGGATCACCCGGCCCCCGGTCGGGTCTGTCAAGGGCTTCGTCGGCATTCGCGTTCTGCTCGCCTGTCTCCGCGTCAGCATCCGGATCCGTTTTCACCTCTTCAGATTGCCCTTCAGCGGATTTCACCTTCTCGGCTTCCAGATCGATCGTTACCGGCTCACGGCTCTTTTTCGAATGTTTGGTTCTTGGTGTTCTGGCCATTTCTGGCTCCCGGACATGACACACTGATTTTGTCTGCGGCATCGCACCGCCAACATTAAAATCGTCCTAACATACTCGTCATCATGTCCAAGTGGTGATTGGTCGCAGGGTCTGATTTAGCTGCCGATCAGATTGAAAATTGCGTCTTCGTTCGGTTCCGAAGCAATCTTCACTTTCATGCTGCCGTTGTTTTCCAACGCTTCGGCAGCGCGCTCTGAAATACAATAAGCAGCTGAATTTAATAGAAATTTCCGGGTACTCTCATTTTGAATGATCCCACTGATCTGCCTTGCCGCCGCGGCAGAATACACAAGTAGCGCATCGATCTGCCGTCCGGATAACGCTTCCAATACGTAGTCAGTTGCATAACTGACTATCAGTGAATCATAAACCTCGACCGCCTGAATGTTGATCATTGCGGCCTCCAATCGTTGCTCCAGGTCAGGTGATCTCACCCTGCCGCAGACATAGAGCAGATTGTCTTTGGCCTGGAGTTTGGGAAGCAGTAAACTGGCAAGTTCCGCGCCGGTGCCTGCTACCGTGCGGACGTCGAAGCCCTGTTGTTCAGCCGCTTCAGCGGTCTTTTCGCCGACCACATGGACCGGCAATTCAGAAACACGGCGGTGCAGCCGGACCGGCATGTGCCTGACCGCATTTGAACTGGTGAACAACGCGCCAAGAAACCCGATTGTGGAGGGTATGGGATTTGGCGTCACCGGAACAATGCGGCTTAACGGAAGCACCACCGCTTCATGGCCGAGCGCGCGCAATTTCTCGGCGGTTTGGGTTGCCCCGGGTTCGGGACGTGTCACGAGCACCCGCAATAATCAGCTCCAGCTGTCGAAAAACGATGCGCCTGCCCGGGCGCGGACGTTCTCGCCTGCTTTCCGCCCGATGCCGGCCGCATCCTTCACCAACCCCTCGCTGCTGACCGCATGGCTGGTTTGCCCGTCAGGCGTCAGAATCAGGCCGTTAAAGCGGATCATGTCATCTTCGATCCGGGCCAGCCCGGCAATTGGTGTTCGGCAACTGCCATCAAGAGCCGCCAGAAAGGCCCTTTCGCAGCTTAGCGCGATCCGGGTTGCGGCATGATCAATTGGCGCCAGCATTTTGGTCACGCGCTCATCGCCATTCCGTTGTTCGATGCAGATGGCGCCTTGTCCGGGTGCCGGCGGAAAATCGTCGACATTGAGCAGCCGGGTGATTACCCCCGCCATGCCCAAACGCCTGAGCCCGGCATGAGCCAGCAGGGTCGCGTCGGCGACACCCTCTTCCAGCTTGCGCAAACGGGTCTGTACATTGCCGCGAAAGGTTTCGACCTTCAGATCAGGTCGTTTGCGCCTGACGAGCGCTTGCCGCCGCAGGGACGATGAACCGACTGTGGCGCCGTCCGGCAATTCCTCAAGCGACGCGGCCGATCGCCCGACAAAGGCATCTCGAACATCTTCACGCTCCAGAAAACAGGCCAATTCAAGCCCGTCTGGCAGGACGGTCGGCATGTCCTTGGCTGAATGAACAGCAATATCGATGCTCCCGGCAAGCATCGCCTCTTCAATCTCCTTGGTGAACAACCCCTTGCCGCCGACCTCTGACAGAGGGCGGTTCTGGATCCGGTCGCCGCTGGTTGAGATAACTTCAATCGAAAAAGCCTCTTCCGGCAGCCCATGCGCCCGCATCAACCGGTCACGTGTCTCGCGCGCCTGGGCCAGAGCCAGCGGGCTGCCGCGCGTTCCGATACGCAATCCTTCTGTTTGCATGGCCAGATGTCCGTGATAACTCGCTGACGTCCTAACGGGGAAAATACGGTTCCACAATGCGCCCATGATACCGTCTGATGAAAAATTGACCGTTCTGGGGATCGAAACGAGTTGCGACGAAACCGCAGCCGCTGTTTTGCGTGCAAAGGCGACAGTCGGGACGGAGATATTGTCGAACGTCGTTTTCAGCCAAATCAACGAACACGCCGCATTTGGCGGTGTTGTGCCCGAGATCGCTGCCCGCGCCCATATCGAAAAACTTGATGGTGTGATCGCTGCGGCGCTTGAAGATGCTTCCGTGCCGTTACAGGATCTCGATGCAATCGCCGTTACAGCCGGGCCGGGATTGATCGGTGGATTGATTGCCGGATTGATGGAGGCAAAGGCGATCGCCGCCGCGTTGGACAAGCCGCTCTACGCCATCAATCATCTGGAAGGTCATGCGCTCACGGCCCGCCTGACCGATGGCTTGGCGTTTCCGTATCTGCTGTTGCTGGTCTCCGGCGGCCATACGCAACTGGTTCTGGTGGAAGGTGTTGGCCGCTATAGCCGCTACGCCAGCACCATCGACGATGCGCTTGGTGAAGCCTTTGACAAAACGGCCAAATTGCTCGGTCTCGGTCATCCCGGCGGACCCGCCGTCGAACAGGCGGCGATGGCCGGCAATGCGGATCGGTTTGCGTTTCCCAGGCCGCTGAAAGGCGAGGACCGGCCGGATTTTTCGTTCTCCGGTCTCAAAACCGCAGTACGGCAGACCGCAAACCAAATTGCACCGCTTTCAGATGCCGATATTGCCGATATATGCGCTTCATTCCAAAACGCCGTCGCCGACACGCTTTCAGACCGGGTGTTGCGAAGCCTGCAGCGATTTCGCGATGATCATCCGCAATGTCCGGATGCCGTATTGGTTGCGGCGGGTGGGGTGGCCGCCAATCAGCTTCTGCGAACCGGCCTTCAATCACTGTGCGCAGAGCATGGATTCCGCTTTGTTGCACCTCCGCTGGATCTTTGTTCCGACAATGCCGCCATGATCGCCTACGCGGCAATTGAGCGCATTCAAGCCGGAATTGCTCCGGAGCCTGATTTGCGCACAACGCCAAGACCGCGATGGCCACTGGATACGCTGGCCGATCCTCTGCTAGGATCAGGCAGGCGGGGGCCGAAAGCGTGAGTTCAGCTTTGGAAGAAGACAGCAAGATTGCCGTCCTTGGCGGCGGCGCATGGGGAACTGCTCTGGCGCACAGTCAACGGCTGGGCGGCAAATCAGTTGTTCTTTGGGCCCGCGATTGCAGTTTGGTCGACCGTATCAATGTCACCCATGAAAACTTCAAATATTTGCCGGGGGTCAGTCTGGCAGAGGGGGTAAAGGCAACATGTTCGCCCGACGAGGCCCTGTCGGATGCAAGCTGCGTGCTTGTCGCGATACCCGCCCAGACCATTCGCAATGTGCTGGACTCGATCACAAAATCCGTTCCCGCCAATATCCCACTGGTGCTGTGCGCAAAGGGTATCGAGGCCGACACCGGCAAACTGCCGTCTGACATTGCGGCCGATCTGTTCCCACAAAATCCGATTGCCGCCTTGTCCGGCCCGAGTTTCGCTGCTGATGTCGCCCGCAACCTGCCGACTGCGGTCACCGTGGCTTCGCAGGACGCTGCGGCCGCCCACGATCTGGCCAAGTTGTTGTCCGCGCCAAATCTGCGCTGCTATTCCAGCGAGGATCTGAGCGGCGTTGAAATCGGCGGCGCCTTGAAGAACGTGCTTGCCATTGCCGCTGGCATCGTGTCGGGCTCACGGCTTGGAGACAGTGCACAGGCGGCCCTGATCACCCGAGGCTTCGTCGAACTTCGCCGGGTCGGCGCGGCACTGGGTGCGCAGCCCGATACGTTGATGGGTTTGTCCGGTCTTGGCGACCTGATCCTGACTTGCGGCTCGCCAAAATCGCGCAACTTTACCTATGGACTGGCGCTGGGCCGCAACGAGTCTGTCGAAGGCCTGCCCTTGGCAGAGGGTGTTCCCACCGCTGGAATTGCGGCAAAGCTGGCAGCTGACAGGGCCATAGACGCTCCCATCATCAACGCGGTCTCAAAAGTCCTTGACGGCACGCTTTGTGTCGCCGAAGCGATATCGCAACTGATGGCGCGGCCGCTTAAAGCCGAAAACGCCTGAACGCATTTTTCAAGGAGAATTCCATGGCCTATTGGCTTTTCAAGTCGGAACCTGGCGCCTGGTCCTGGGACGATCAAAAAGCGAAGGGAGATGCCGGGCAGGAATGGGACGGCGTGCGAAATTATCAGGCCCGCAACAATATGCGCGAAATGAAAATCGGCGACCGCGGCTTTTTCTACCATTCTGTCAAGGAGACAAGCGTGGTTGGCATCGTCGAGGTCTGTGCGCTCGTCCATCCCGACTCCACCACCGACGACGAACGCTGGGAATGTGTTGATATCCGCGCGGTCGAAGACGTGCCAAGTCCGGTGACCCTGGCCGACATCAGGGCAAATCCGAAACTGGCCGACATGGTGTTGGTCAACAATTCCAGGCTTTCGGTGCAGCCGGTAACAGTCGCCGAGTGGAAGGAAATCTGCCGCATGGGCGGTCTGCAGCCCTGATACCGCGCTGCCGCAATCGTTCACGTCCTCGTGAACCAGGCAATCTGGGAAATTCGTTCAATTTCGGGTATTTAGATGGCCGTACATTGGGTCGAACCATGAAGTTTTTGTTTGCGTTGTTCATCATTATGGGTCTGGGTTCGGTGGCCTCCCATGCCGCCGAGCCAGCTGCCGCACCGTTGGATCTGCGCGGAAGTTCAAACGCGCTTCTGGTGTCATCGGTAGAAAATATCTCTCCAACAGCGGGCATTGGCCGGTGCTGCAGCAAGATGCCGGAGGTTTTCTCCGATCTCGGTTTTCCGTGCCATACGGAGGTTCAGCCTTTTCTCGAGCTTCACACCTTGCAATTACCCGAAATCCGGCCCGGCCGCGTCGATGACGCAATGGTGTCGGGTTCCAGCACCCTTTCACGGACCGTTTTCCGCCCGCCAATCGCCTGACAATCGACAACCAAGCGCCGGTCTGGCGCAGATCATGTTCAGATAAATCAGGCGAGAATTATCATGATTAGTAGAAGAAACCTGCTGCTTGGCGGTGTGGCGGCGCTATGTTCCATTTCCCCGCTTTCTGCAGCAGCACACCACACGAAGAAATTCCGCAACTTCAAACTGAAGCGCAAATACAAACCGCAGAAAGTGCGTTTCAAGGGCTATGCGCCCGGCACGATTGTCGTCGATCCGGCCAATCACTTTCTCTATCTGGTCGAGACGCGGTTTCATGCCCGTCGCTACGGCGTCGGGGTTGGCAGGGCAGGGCTTTCATTCAAGGGAAGCGCGACGATCAAGCGCAAGGCGGAATGGCCAAGCTGGCGTCCGACGGACAACATGATCCGCCGCCAGCCCGGAAAATATGCCCGCTACGCCAAGGGCGTGCCCGGCGGTCCCAACAATCCCCTCGGCGCGAGGGCGCTGTATCTCTACAAGGGCGGACGCGACACTTACTATCGCATCCACGGCACAACCCAGCCATGGTCCATTGGTCAGTCGGTGTCCAATGGCTGTATCCGCATGGTCAATGAACATGTGATCGACCTGTACGAGCGGGTTCCGCTTGGAACAAAGGTCGTCGTGATCTGACGCCCTGCAATTTCCGGCGCGGCACCAGAGCAATAGCCGCGCCGGCAAACCAGAACCGCAAACAGGGCTGAAACCGGTAAAACTTGACCTCGCTTCACTCCAACTGCTCAATTGCCCATGCGGGTGGTTGAGGAGGAAAGACAATGGAATTTGGCGGCATCAGCTATCTGGCTGTTCTGATCGCTGCGATCGCGGCATTTGTCTTTGGCGCGGTCTACTACGGAACGCTTGGAAAACCCTGGATGAAGGCTGCAAGGATCGATCCGGCGCAGGCCAACATGTCCCCCGTCCTGTTCATCACCAGTTTTGTGGCCGAACTGATCATGGCGTGGGTGCTGGCCGGCGTGATTGGCCATCTGGGAACCGGCGAAGTGACACTTTGGAATGGGGTTGTCTCCAGCCTGTTTGTCTGGCTCGGGTTCATGGCAACCACCGTTGCGGTCAATCAGCGCTATCAGGGCTTTGGCTGGGATCTGACTTTGATTGACGCCGGCCACTGGCTCGGCGTTGCCGTCATCATGGGCGCCGTCATCGGATGGTGGGGCGTATAGGATTTTCACTTGGGGCATCCCTTTGCCCCTCGTCGAAACAGGGAATTTCGTCTGCAGACGCAAACCAGTTCTGTGCCTTTGAAACCCAGAAAAAGGCGCTCGGTTTGATCCAGCCTGGATCGTCAAACGTACCTGCGGCCACCGCGATCCCGCCGGGCAGGCGCTCCGGTTTCCACATCACCGTGGTTCCGCAGGTCCTGCAAAACCGGTGCGACACAAGCCTCCCGGATTCGGCGATCCGGTCGTAGACAGTGAAGTTGTCTTCACCGGCTGTAATCGTCACATCCTTTTCGGCAAAGAAACAGCCAAACCCGAACGCAGATCCGGTTCGTTTCTGACACGCCTGACAGTGGCACGCCGCCATTCCGGTCGGCTCGCCTTCGATTTCGTATCTGAAAGCGCCGCAGGCGCAACCACCTGTCTTTTTCATACTACCCTCCGGTTTGCTGATTTACGGTATGCGTCATATTTCTGATTGAACAGCCTCGTCGACACATTCAATTAACATGTGTACCATCCCCGGCCTGAAACGGAGAAACCTCATCATGTTGGACAAACCTCCCTTCCGGGCCGACCATGTCGGCAGCCTTCTGCGCCCGCAAAGCGTTGTTGAAGCCCGAAAGAAGCATTTTGAAGACCACTCAATTTCAGCCGGTGAATTGAAGCAGGTCGAGGATGCGGCTATTCCCGACCTGATCCGCATGCAGGAGGAAGTCGGCCTGAAGGCGGTAACCGATGGCGAGGCAAGGCGATCCTTCTGGCACTATGATTTCATGGGTCTGCTGACCGGTTTCGACCTGGTTGAGCGCGACGAGGGAGTCCAGTTTGCCGGCGTCAAGCTCAGGCCGATCTTCCCGACAATCTCGGCAAAACTGGATTTTCCCGATGATCATCCGATGCTGGAGCATTACAAATTTGTCGCCGGTCACACCAAGGTAACGCCAAAGATCTCAATACCCGGCCCAAGCTGCTGCCATTTTCGCACGGCACCGGACGATATAGCACCCACCGAATACAAGGACGCCGATGTGCTGTTTGCTGACATTGCCGCAACCTACAAAAAGGCGGTGGCCAAGTTTTACGAAGCCGGCTGCCGGTATTTGCAGATGGACGACATATTTTTTGCCTATCTGTGCGATCCCAAGCACCGGGCCGACAAGAAAGCGCAGGGACAGGACCCGGATTGGCTGATCGACCGCTACGCCTGGATGATGCACGAGGCTATTCATGACCGCCCCGGCGACATGGTGATCGGCATGCATATGTGCCGCGGCAACTTCAAGTCGACCCATGCTGCAGAAGGCGCCTATGATCCGGCGGCCGATGCGGTGTTCAACAAGACCGGTGTCGATATCTTCTTCATGGAATACGATACCGAGCGGGCCGGCGGCCTACAGCCATTGTCACTGCTGGCCAAAGGCAAGCAGCGGGTTCTGCCCGGTTTCATCACCACCAAGACCGGCGGATTGGAAAGCACCGATGATCTGAAATCCAAATTTGAGGAAGCATCGAAATATGCCGACATTGACCAGCTCGGCATCGCGCCACAATGCGGATTCGCGTCAACCGAAGAGGGCAATGCGATCACCTATGATGACCAGCGCCGAAAACTGGAGCTGGTGGTCAAGACCGCCGAATTAATCTGGGGGAACGTTTGATACCCAAAGTTGACGAATTATATCATATGATATATATACATGGATCATATGAGGTAGAACATGTCGCTTTCACTGACAATCCAGGCCGAACCGGCAGATCTGGCTCCGATCCCCGAGCGCGACCGTATCGCGGCTGTGGTCAAGGCGGTGGTGCGTATCGCCGATGCATGGAAGCTGACCAACGCTGAAGCCGCTGCATTGTTCGATGTGCCGCTCGCAACCTGGAACCGCATGAAGGCAGGTGCCTTTCGCGGAACGCTTGATCAGGACAAGGTTACCCGCGCCAGCCTGCTGATCGGCTTGTTCAAGGGCCTGAGGCTTCTGTTTAACGGACCGCTGACCCATGACTGGCCAAAGCTGCCGAATTCAGGTCCCGGATTTGGCGGTCGTAGTCCCGTCGCGCTCATGCGAAGCGGCGGAATACCGGCCATGATGCGGGTGCGGCAACATATTGACGCGCTGCGGGGCGGCATGTGACCGATGTCGCCGCGTTGCCTGTCCGCCGGTTTGCCGATCCGGCGACCATTCGCCTGATTTCCACAGCCTATATAGAAGAGCCGGCGCTTGCGCCGCTTGCCGATGACGATAACGACCTTTCGGTGCTTGAATCGGTTGAGGCGCTGACCTCCGCCCGGCGTCAGCTTCAATTGCCGCTGCCCGATGGGCTGCAACCGGGTGAATTGCTGACCGAGGCACACGGTTATGGCTGGAGTTACGTCAACGCGGCGTTTTGCTATACACGCCCCGACGGAAACCGATTCAACGGACCAGAGCGCGGCGCGTGGTATGCCGCATATGGCGACAATGCCGCCGAAACGGCCAAATCCGAAGTCGGCTGGCATTTGCGCCGCGAACTGGAAGCCGTTGGCGTTTTCGAAAACCTCACTGCCTACCGCGAACTCCTAGCCGCCTTTGCAACCCGGTTCCATGATCTGTCAGATTTCGCCGGCGCACCAGAGCTTGGTTCCGATCCCGGCGCGGCCTATCACCACGGTCAGGCGCTGGCCAGCGGCGTATTGCGGTCCGGTGGCAACGGCATTCTCTATCCGTCGGTCCGCCGCCCGGGAGGAAAGTGCCTCGCCGCTTTCCGGCCCCATCTTGTGCAGGATGTCAGGCAGGGCGACACATGGGTGTTTGAATGGTCGGACAGTCCGGAACCCGCAATTACCAAGGGCTAGGCTGTATCGACATTCACTCAAATCCGAACGTTGCAATTACCGGCACATGGTCCGACGGCCGTTCCCAGCCACGGGCCTCGCGCAGCACATCAATTGACCTGAGATCGCCTGCGACATTGTCCGACGACCAGACATGATCAAGCCGGCGCCCCCGATCAGACGCCGCCCAGTCCTGGGCGCGGTAACTCCACCAGGTGTAAATCTTTTCCGGCGGCGGAATGTGCTGGCGCATCAGATCCGCCCAGCCGCCCTTGATCCGCAGATCTTCCAGCGTCTCCGTTTCCACCGGTGTATGGCTGACCACTTTCAGAAGCTGCTTGTGCGACCAAACATCCTCCTCCAAGGGCGCAATATTGAGATCGCCGACCAGAACGGAAGCTGATTTTGCGGTCTGGTCCGCATTGACCGCCCGCATCTCGTCGAGAAAATCGAGCTTGTGCTTGAATTTCGGGTTCTTTCCCACATCCGGTTCGTCACCGCCCGCCGGAACATAGAAATTGTGCAGCAGCAATGTCTTGCCGCCCGCATCCACCTCCACCGACAGATGCCTCGTGTCGCCCATCCGGCAATAATCACGCCGCTCGATCGCCCGGATCGGCCGGCGCGAGATCGTCGCCACGCCGTGATATCCCTTCTGGCCGTGGATCTCGATATGGTCGTAGCCTATTGCCCTCAAAGGCTCGAACGGAAACAGGTCATTGGGACATTTGGTTTCCTGCAGACACAGAATATCGGGCTGATAGTTACCCAAAAACTTCTCCACCAACGGCATGCGCAGGCGAACGGAGTTGATATTCCAGGTGGCGATGGAAAATGGCATGGAGTGCTTCCCGGCGAATTGTTCAGCCGCAAAATCTTGCAGCCCCGCCGGTCAGAAGCAAGCGCTCGAACGTATAAGGCCGCCGGGTTGGCGGCCTTCCACAAAATATTTCGAAATTGTCTAGCGAATTGTCACCGGTTGCCATTTTGCCCGTTGGTCTCGGCAACCTTGCGATAGTCGATCTTGAATATCTTCGGATCGAACTTCACATCATGCTCGACATTGAAGATCATTACCGTCGTGTCTTTACCCTGCGCATCGCGGATCGTCCACTGCCGCAATTCGTAACTTGCCGGATCGAACATCATCGTGATTGTCGAATTGCCGAAAACCGATTTGTCGGCCAGAGTGATCGTTGTCAGATCATCCTCTTCCCGGACCTTCTGAACCCGGTCGCCGGTGATATCGATCGTCTCGTCAAGCAGTAGTTTCAGGGGCGTTTTGGACAGCGGATAAAGGTCGGCGGTTTTAAGCTTTTTGTTGGAAATCACCACAGATTTGCCATCGGAAACCACCCGAAATGCCGACGGCTGTTCATAGTTGAAGCGTATCCGCCCGGGTCGTTCGATGAAGAACTTGCCGCCGGTTTGCTCCCCGCGCGGGCCAAACTGCACAAATTCGCCCATCATGGTTTTGACCGAGGAGAAATGATCCGCAATCTCCTGAGCCGTTCCGGCTTTGGCGTCAGCAGCGGAGATCGGGCTCATTGCCAGGGCGGCGGAGACCAACATCGAGGCGGCGCCCAGGACGAAGCCACGCTTGATAATGCGTGCCGGATTGACAGTCTTTTCCATCCAGATGCTCCATTGCGGCGGGCGGTCGACACCCTCGCGTCCTGACTGGTGAGCTAGTGTGTGATTAAGGCTCAACTTGGGCATTGATGTTTGCTCTCTTTGAAATGTCAAAGCTTGTCTTCTTCGGTCGGAACAAGAATTTCGCGTTTTCCGGCATGGTTGGCCGGGCCGATCACGCCTTCTTCTTCCATCCGCTCGATAATCGACGCCGCCCGGTTATATCCGATCCCCAGCCGGCGCTGGATATACGATGTCGAGACCTTTCCGTCGCGCAACACCACGGCCACGGCCTGATCGTATGGATCGTCGGATTCACCGAGGTTTGAGTTGCCGCCGCCGGCTTCGTCCTCGCCATCATCCTCGGTAATGGCGTCCAGATATTGCGGTACACCCTGAAGTTTGAGGTGTTTGACAATTTTCTCAACCTCATCGTCCGACACAAAGGGCCCGTGCACACGCTGGATGCGGCCGCCACCGGCCATGTAGAGCATGTCACCCATTCCGAGCAGTTGTTCAGCACCCTGCTCACCCAGAATGGTTCGGCTGTCGATCTTGGACGTAACCTGGAAGGAGATGCGGGTCGGGAAATTGGCCTTGATCGTACCGGTGATCACATCGACCGAAGGCCGCTGTGTTGCCATGATGACGTGGATGCCTGCCGCACGCGCCATTTGCGCCAGCCGCTGCACCGCACCCTCGATATCCTTGCCGGCAACCATCATCAGGTCGGCCATTTCGTCGATGATCACGACGATATATGGCATTGGCTGCAGATCGAGTTCCTCGGTTTCGTAGATTGCCTCGCCGGTTTCGCGGTCAAATCCGGTCTGCACCGTACGGCTGATACGCTCGCCCTTCTTGTGCGCCTGTTTGACCCGCTGATTGAAGCCGTCAATGTTGCGCACACCGAGCTTGGACATCTTGCGATAGCGCTCTTCCATCTCGCGCACGGTCCATTTCAGCGCCACAACTGCCTTTTTCGGATCGGTCACCACCGGCGTCAAAAGATGCGGAATTCCGTCATAGACCGACAGTTCGAGCATTTTCGGATCGATCATGATCAGCCGGCATTCCTCCGGCGTCATGCGGTAAAGCAGCGACAGGATCATCGTGTTGATCGCCACCGATTTACCTGAGCCCGTTGTACCGGCGACCAGCACGTGCGGCATCTTCGCCAGATCGGCGATCACCGCCTCGCCATTGATGGTCTTGCCGAGCGCCAGACCAAGCTTCGCCTTCATGTTTTCATAGTCGCGGCTTGCCAGCAGTTCGCGCAGGAACACGGTCTCTCGGCTGGCATTGGGCAGTTCGATGCCAATGGCGTTGCGCCCCGGCACGACAGCAACACGGGTGGCAATCGCACTCATCGAACGCGCAATATCATCTGCCAGCCCGATCACCCGCGATGATTTGATTCCAGGCGCCGGTTCGAGCTCGTAGAGCGTCACCACCGGTCCGGGGCGGACATGGATGATCTCTCCCTTCACACCGAAATCTTCCAGCACGCCTTCCAGCAAACGGGCATTTTGTTCGAGCGCATCTTTCGACATCGCAGGCGTCTTGGTCGTTGCTTTAACCTCGCTCAAGAAGTGCAGCGACGGCATTTCAAATTCACCGGTTCCGATCAGGGTTGCTTGCGCCTCGCGTGTAACCCGCATGCCCTGTTTCGGCCTTGGCGCCGGTTTTTCAACCCGTGCTGCCGCCAATTCGCCGCCATCAAAATCGCCAACGCCTTCGTCAAGTTCAGGCATTACAAAGTCATCGGTCGCAGCTTGCGGATCAAACGCCGGTTCGACGCGGTCGTTTGCATAGTCGGAAACAAAACTTTCAATGCCGCTCGCCAGCACATCGTCTCTGGAAGGTTCAGGTTTTTTCCGAAACAGTTTCAGCGATCGGGGCAATAACCAGCGGGTCGCTAATGCGCGCAGCGAGTACCAGAAATGATGCAGCGCCCCGAGGATCAATCTGGCCCGGCTATCTTCATAATCGTCGTCGAATAGCGGATCTTCATGCACCTCAATGGGTTCGCGAACCGGCTCGTCGGCCGGCAATACATTGCGGTCCAGGATTCCGGCGCCAAAACAGAAGAGCCAGACCGAGGGGGCCAGAAGCAGAAGGCCCAGCAGGGCCGCAAGCATGCCCGATGGATAGGATCCGGTTGCCAGTGCCGGAATCTTCAGCACCATGTCACCGAACACGCCGCCAAGGCCCGACGGCAATGGCCATGTGGGACTCACCGGCGCACACCCGATGACCGCAGACAGGAGCACCGCCGAACCGAACCAGGCAAGCAGGCGCTTGAGTTTGCGGTCAATTCCACGCGCGGTCGCCAGCAAAACGCCCCAGAAAACCATCGGCAGCAATGCCGTGACCGCACCGAGACCGAAAAACTGCATTGCCAGGTCGGCGAAAACCGCGCCCGGATAGCCCATTGCATTGGTGACGATATTGCCCGTCGCATGACTGAAACTGGGATCGGCGACATTCCAGGTGGCAAGGCTGGCGGTTGCGAATACGGTGGCAACCAGGAGCCCGAGACCGGTCAACCTGGTGAACTGCCGGCGGAAAAATGCCTGCAAACTTCGCGGAAGGTGGCTGAGCCCAAGAGTTGCCGCTATTCCTGAACGCATACGATAAACCCCATGCATGATCCGGCCGCCGCAGGCAACCCGTTGACTTCAGCCTATGAGAGGGTGGTTAAAGCGCCATTAACCATGGGCGGTTCGCCACCGTATTCGCGACAAACATTCCGGAATTATTCTGCCAGCAGAATGAATTTGTGCTGCGATCGCATCATGATATTCGTTCACCGGTGAGAATCAGGCGGGGAGGTGGCCAATTGATCATTTCGTGCGGCGAGTGCGGCCGGGATATCAGCGACAAGGCTGCGGCCTGCCCGCATTGCGGTGCGCCTGCGGCCGAAAAACCGGCGGGAGCCGCTAATCGGCCCAACCGCACCGGCAAAGGATTTTCGATCCCCTGGCGATGGGTGTTTCCGATTGCCGCTGCGGCTGCCACCTTCGCAACCAAGCCGGATGTCGAAAGGCTGAAGGACAAGATCTACAATGAGGCTTTGGCATCTGTTCAGGATCAGGAAATCACCGAAGACGACAATATCCTGTCCGGCTTCATCAAGATCGGCTGCGCTCTCGATGCCCGCGCCTGCGCCGAGGAGATAACCGCCCGGGCAATAATCCGCGATCGCGACCTGATCTTCTTTCGCAGCGCCACCATCACCATTGAGGGTTCCGAGATCAGCTGCTGGGGCGCATTGGGCGACTGGCGCTGCGACAGCAGCAGAAAATGAGGGCCGCCCGGTGTTCAAGCCGGGCGACGCTCTAATCAGATCAGCTCAAATACCCCTGATCTCGGCCTCCGGATTGGCGCCGATATGATGGATGGCAAGATCCGCACCGAGCATCTCTTCCTCCTCTGTCAGGCGCAGGCCCGTTGTCGATTTCAGGATCCCGTAGACGGCGTAACCCGCCGCAGCCGCATAGACCGCGCCAATCAGGCTGCCGACGATCTGGCTTGCAAGCGAGACACCGCCCAGCCCGCCAAGCGCCTCCAGCCCGAAGATACCGGCCGCTATGCCGCCCCACAGGCCGCACAGACCGTGCAGCGGCCAGACGCCCAGCACATCATCAACCTTCAGCTTTTCCTGACACCAGGAAAAGCCCTTGACGAAGATCACGCCGGCGACGGCGCCAACCACCAGTGCACCAATGGGATGAAAAATATCCGAACCGGCGCACACCGCAACCAGCCCGGCCAGGGCGCCATTGTGGACAAAGCCTGGATCGTTTCGTCCGGCAAACAGCGCCGCAATGATGCCGCCAACCATGGCCATCAGCGAGTTGAGCGCCACCAGCCCGGTCGCGCCGGAAACCGATTGCGCACTCATGACGTTGAATCCGAACCAGCCGATGCAAAGCAGCCACGAACCGAGCGCCAGCCAGGGAATGGAAGATGGCGGCATCGGATGGGATCCGCCCGATTTCGAATAGCGGCCAAGCCGGGCGCCGAGATGAATGACCGCGGCAAACGCGATCCAGCCGCCGACGGCATGAACGACGATCGATCCTGCAAAATCATGGAAAGCGGCGCCAAAGCTGGCCTCCAGCCAGGCTTGAACGCCGAAATTGCCATTCCAGACGACGCCTTCGAATAACGGATAAACCAGCCCCACCAGAGCCGCTGTCGCAGCACATTGGGGCAAAAACCGCATACGTTCGGCGATACCGCCGGAAATGATTGCCGGAATTGCCGCGGCAAATGTCGTCAGGAAGAAGAACTTCACCAGCGTGAAGCCCTGCGGCAGGAATATCTCGCCGCCCTCGCCTCCAGACAGAACGGCGGCATTGACGAAGAATGTCACGCCGTAGGCGACCGCAAAGCCGATGAAGAAATAGCTGATGGTCGAGATTGCAAAGTCGACCAGAATTTTCACCAGCGCATTGACCTGGTTTTTGTGCCGGACAGTTCCGACTTCCAGAAATGCAAATCCGCCATGCATGGCGAACACCAGTATTGCACCCATCAGGACGAAAAAGACGTCCCCTCCCGCTGAATTGGCTTCCATGGCCCTCTCCGGTTTGAACTGCGGACGGGTATCCGCCCTCTCCGGAGTTTCCCGATACAAGCGCCGTGCCAGATCGGAATACGCAGGATATCGCGGGATCGAAAGCGCATTCTGCTCAAAAAACAGGCAGAAGCGCCAACTGCCCGCCTAATTGGCAGGCAGTGGACACATCCAAACGCCGGAACCCGGCCACCGACGGGCGCAATGTCCGCCGGTTCGGCCGTGGCCTCAGCTGTGGTAGGCCGCCTCTCCGTGTGAGGAGAGATCGAGACCCATTTGTTCGTCCTCTTTCGACGGACGCAATCCGACGATAAGGTCGGTGACCTTGAACAGGATCGCCGATACGACGCCGCACCACACAATGGTGATCAGCACCGCTTGGATCTGGATCCAGGTCTGCGCGCCGATCGAGAAGTCCGCACCGCCGATGCCGCCAAGCGAACCGCTGGTAAAGATGCCCGTGCCGACCGCGCCGACAATTCCGCCAATACCGTGAATGCCGAAAACATCTGCGCTGTCGTCGTAGCCGAAGCGCATCTTGATCACCGCTACGAAATAGTAGCAGACCGCTGACGCTATCAGGCCGAGGATGATTGCACCTACCGGACCGACAGAGCCTGCAGCCGGGGTTACCGCGACAAGTCCGGCGATCATGCCTGAAGCCGCACCCAGCATCGACGCCTTTCCACGCGCGATCGCTTCAATGGCCGACCACCCGACGATCGCACCGGCCGTCGCCGTGAATGTGTTGATCATCGCCAGTGCCGCACCGCCATTGGCTTCCAGGTTGGAACCGGCATTAAATCCGAACCAGCCGATCCACAGCATGGCCGCACCAACCAGCGTCAGTGTCATGGAATGTGGCGCCAGCATGTCGCGGCCGTACCCTTCGCGTTTTCCGACCATGATACAACCGACAAGGCCCGCAATGCCTGCATTGATGTGCACCACGGTGCCACCGGCAAAATCTAGCGCGCCCATGTTGAAGATCAGTCCGGCGCCGTCCCAGACCATGTGGGCGACCGGGAAATAGACAAACGTCACCCAGAGGATGGAAAACAGCATGACCGCCGAAAACTTGATCCGCTCGGCAAACGCACCAACAATCAGCGCCGGGGTGATCGCAGCAAACGTCATCTGGAAACAGATGAACACAAATTCGGGAATGACCACGCCATCGGTGAAGGTTGCTGCGGTCGAGTCAGGCGTGACACCGGCCAGAAACAACTTTCCGAACCCGCCAAAGAAAGCGCTGGTCGATCCTCCAAACGCGAAAGAGTAGCCGTAGACCACCCATACAATCATCATGACGGCTGCGATCATCGTGCACTGCATCAGCACAGACAGCATGTTTTTGGCGCGCATCAGCCCGCCGTAAAATAACGCCAGACCCGGAATGATCATCAACAGAACCAAAATGGTGGCCAGCATCATGAAAGCGGTGTCGCCCTTGTCCGGCACAGCTTCCTGAGCGAACGCCGGAAGCGCACCTGACAACAGGGCGACCGGCGCAACAGCCATGGATTTTAAGTGTGAAAATTTCATCTTCGATTGTCCCCTGTAAATTTAAAGCGCGTCCGGACCGGTCTCGCCGGTACGAATGCGGACTGCCTGCTCGAGTGAGAAAACAAAAATCTTTCCGTCGCCAATCTGGCCCGTCTGGGCTGAATTGGTGATCGCTTCGATCGCCTGATCGGCAAGCTCCGAATCGACGGCGATTTCTATTTTGATCTTCGGAAGAAAGCTGACGAGATATTCGGCGCCACGATAGATCTCGGTGTGGCCTTTCTGGCGGCCATAGCCCTTGACCTCGGTTGCCGTCAGCCCGTGCACGCCGACCGATGTCAGCGCTTCGCGAACCTCGTCCAGCTTGTGTGGTTTGATGATTGCGGAGATGAATTTCATATATCCTGTCCCATGGTTTCGCCCGGTTTCCCGCCACATTGCCATGTGACCCCGGGATGACAAGAGGAACCATTCAAGTACCGTGCCAGTTTGTGTGCACTGCAATATCTTATTGATATTTATAGAAAAATTTTCGAGAAAGGATGAGCGGGAATGAATCGCCGCGCTTGCAATGCCTAATTATTAAGCGTATCTAAATGCTTGCCTATTTTCTAGGCGTTCTTCTAAGGCGGATCAATCCTTCCTGCGCAACGGAAGCGATCAGTGTGCCGTCCTGGCCAAAGAGCTGGCCACGGCCGAAACCCCGGCTGCCGGAAGTCGATGGACAATCCTGGTCATAGAGCAGCCATTCGTCGAGTTTGTGCGGCCGATGAAACCAAACGGCGTGGTCGAGACTGGCTGCCTGAAACTCGCCCTTGAACAGCGATTTGCCGTGCGGAAACGTCGTTGTGTCCAGCAATGTCATATCTGACAGATAGGCAAGGACGGCAGCCTGCAGCGCCCGATCGTCGGGTACAGGGCCGGTGGCACGTACCCAAACCTGCTGGCGCGGTGGAAGTTTCTTGTCGCTGAAATAATGCTCCAGCATCACCGGTTTCATGTCGATCGGCCGGTCATGTTCCCAGAATTTCTTGATCGGCTCGGGCATCGGAACCTTGCTGTCGAGGATCAGGTCCTTGCGGTTGCGAAGTGTGTCCGGTTCAGGCACCTCGGATGGCATCTCGAATTGATGCTCCAGCCCATCTTCATCCTTGTGGAACGATGCTTCCAACGAGAAAATCGCATGGCCATGCTGAATGGCAACCACGCGTCTGGTGGTGAACGATGTTCCGTCGCGAATGCGGTCAACTTCATAGACAATCGGGATTGCGGGATCGCCGGGCCGCATGAAATAGCCGTGCAGGGAATGAACGAACCTGTCGGATGGCACGGTGCGCTGCGCTGCGACCAGCGCCTGGCCCACCACCTGTCCGCCAAACACCCGCTGCCAGGTTACCTTAGGGCTGCGACCACGAAACAGGTTGCGCTCAAGCACTTCGAGGTCGAGAATATCGAGAAGCTCCTGCATCGCAGCCGACATGGCGCTGTCCTTCAGTCAAACAGATTGGGCCGCCGGTTTCGAACAGGAAGCGCCAACAGTGTCAACCGGAAACGCCTGAACAATGGCAAAACGAGCATCTGCTGCAACTTCCCGCACCCGGCAAACACCGGACAAGGTCGATATTCTGGTTGCCGGCGCCGGCTATGTCGGTCTTGCAACTGCAGTGGCCATCGCTTCGGCACGACCCTCTCTGTCCGTGGCCATTGTCGATGCGGCGCCCGAGGGCGTCTGGAAAAAGGATCCGCGGGCCTCTGCCATTGCCGCCGCCGCCATGCGCATGCTCGATCAGCTTGGATGCGCGAGCGAAATCATGCCGCACGCTCAGGCGATGACCGAAATGATCGTCACCGATTCCAAAACTTCAGATCCAGTGCGGCCCGTATTCCTGACCTTTGACGGCGAGGTGGCACCGGGCGAGCCCTTCGCGCACATGGTCCCCAACCATGTGATGAACGGCGCATTACGCAAACGCGCTTCCAAACTCGGAATTTTCATTATCGAAGGGGTCGCCGTCGAAGCGTTCGACACGCAGCCGGCATCCGTCGGCGTATCACTTGCCAACGGCAATCAGATTACCGCCCGGCTGCTCATCGCCGCCGACGGTGTTCGCTCGCGCCTGCGTGACATGGCCGGCATCAAGACGGTCTATTTCGACTATGAGCAATCAGGCATTGTCTGCACCGTCGCCCATGAGCGCCCGCACAATGGCCGCGCCGAAGAGCATTTCCTGCCCGCAGGCCCGTTTGCCATCCTGCCTTTGAAGGGAAACAAATCCTCCATCGTCTGGACCGAACGCACAAAAGATGCCGAACGCCTGGTGAAGGAGGATCCGCTGGTCTTCGAGGCTGAGCTGGAAATGCGCTTCGGTCTCAAGCTCGGCCATATCGAGGTGGTTGACCAGCCACGCGCCTTCCCGTTGGGGCTCCGCCTTGCCCGCGACTACGTCAAGCCGCGATTTGCGCTGGTTGGCGATGCGGCGCACGGCATTCACCCGATTGCCGGTCAGGGGCTCAATCTCGGTTTCAAGGATGCCGCAGCCATCGCCGAGACCATCGTTGAAGCTGACCGGCTCGGTCAGGATATCGGCGCGTTTGACGTGCTTGAGCGCTACGAACGCTGGCGCCGTTTCGACACGGTGCAGATGGGTGTGACCACCGATGTGTTGAACCGCATGTTCTCCAACGATTTTTCGCCGCTGCGCGCGGTGCGCGATATCGGTCTCGGCCTTGTTGACCGCATGCCGCACATGAAGCGGTTTTTCATCAGTCAGGCCTCAGGGCTGTCCGGACCAGCGCCGAGATTGCTGCGCGGCGAGGCGATTTGACGCTCGGTTTCCGGTTGCGGGTTTTCTTTTCGCGTCCGATGCAATAGGCAGGCTCGGTTCACACAATGGATGGCCTGAAGATGACCGACGAACCCGAAATCGAAACCCGCTCCTGCAGCTTTGACGAGATTGCGCAGATGTGCCGTCAGGCAGCGAGCGCCAAAGGCTATCCGCCGGAACTGGCCGAGTTCGGCGCCGAAATGGCAGTCTGGCTGGAGCGGCACCGGATACCGGGTGTGGCGGCAATGGCGCTCATTCTCGAGCAGACCGGGACCTTTGATGCGGAAGCCGCCAAGCCGGAAACGCTGGAATCAGGCGAAATGCGCTTTCCCGAGGCAATTACCGGCGGCATGTTCCTGCTCAGCAATTTCGACCGGCTGACCTTTCCGGCCCGCATCAATGGCCCGACCTATGGCGCGATGCTGCTGGCGCCGTTTTTTGCGCTCGCCGCACACCAGCGCGACAAGGGTATCCGCATCAGTTTTCTTGGCAAGGATGGAGAAACGGTCGGCGCACAAGTCAGCTATTCGGGCGGCAAGTCGGCCTTTGCCGGCGAACCGATCGCCGTTGGCTATGCCAGCAAAATTGGCATTGAATTTCCGGTCGACCATGATGCCGAACTCCACGCGCCGCGCAACGACCCGGTCGAAATCGACGCCAGTTTCTGCAGCGCGCTTGAAGAGATGGCCGGCACGAAACACTGACTCCGGCAGCATCAGGCCTTTACCAGCCGCAAATGTTTGTCGAACACCTTGAGAATACGCGGTAATTCATGGCTGCGTTTCAATATACGGCCACCGGCAGATATCACCGACCAGGCGCCCTGGCGGCGCGCTGATTTGGGCGTTTTGGTTATCTGGAACAGCGGCACTTCGGATGTGCGGCGAAAGACCGAAAATACCGCACGGTCTGAAAGGTGATCGATGGCATAGTCGCGCCATTCACCGGCGGCGACCATCTTGCCGTATAGATTGAGGAGCTGATCGAGCTCCTTTCGGTGAAACGTAACGGGTATTTGCAACCGCTCGCGACGGAACTCGCTGAGCGGTATCAATATTGCCGTTTCTTCGCTTCCACCTCCCATATCTCCCCGATCCATCATGCCGTAAACCTCATAAACATAACTCTCACATCGGCAGGTTTGCGCGTTCGGCGCCGAATTGCAAGTATCACGTCGGTTGCAAGGACATGGACGCTTGCGGCTGCGGTTCGACGCGGATAGAATTGACCAAATGATAAAAAATGAGGGCGCCAATGCTGAGCGACACCGACAAAAAATTTCTGCGCATTGCCTATGAAGAGGCCTTGGCGGGTTTCAACGAGGGCGGCTGCCCCATCGGCTCGGTGTTGGCCGAAGGCGATCGTTTGATCGCTCAGGGCCGCAATCAGCGCGTCCAGGGTGGCGACCCGATAGCCCACGGCGAAATGGACTGCCTGCGCAAGGCGGGCCGACAGAAAAGTTATCGCAAGATGACGCTCTATACTTCACTGTCGCCCTGCATGATGTGTTCCGGCACCATCATCCAGTTCGATATTCCGCGCGTCGTCGTCGGCGAAAACGTCAATTTTGGCGGCAATGAAGACTTCCTGCGCTCCCGTGGCGTTGAGGTCATCGTTGAAAACGATGCCGACTGCATTGCGCTGATGAAACGTTTTATCGAGGAAAAACCGGAACTGTGGGCCGAGGATATCGCCGAGGACGTGTGAATCACCGGACAGTCCGAACAGGATAAGGGTCCGGCGGTTCGGCCAAAAACTTACATCATCCACCGGCGAGAACACCGGCATCCTGCTCACCAGATTGCCGGACCAGCTTGACCGCGGCCTCAGCCGCCACTTCCACGTAGGAACGGTCGCCATGGATCAGCACCAGGATCATCGCGCCCTCCATTAACAACCAAACCTCCCGTGCCAGATGCCCGGCGTTTACTACGCCGCGCCCAGCAAGCGCCTCGGTAAACAGAGCCTCCAGCGTCGCCTTGTGCAAACCGGCGAACCGCATGGCCGGGTGGCCTCGAAAATCGCCAAGTTCTGTTGCGAGCCGCGTGAAGCCTGACCCGAGGAATTGTTTCGTTTCCGCCCAGGTTTCCAGATCGTTGAACAACCGGCGCACCAGCGCTTCAGGCCCGCCATCGGTATCGGCAAAGATTTTGGCATAGGTCTCCGATGACAAGCGGTGCTGGTATTCCAGCATTGCTTCCAGCAAGGCGTCTTTGCTGGTGAAATGGTGATAGAGTGTCCGCTTGGTCAAGTTTGCCGCGCTGGCAATGTCGCTCATCTTCACCCGGGCAAATCCCTGCCGGAAGAACAGCCGGTGCGCCGCCTGCAAAATCCGCCCCCGTGTGACCTCGGCATCTCTTGGCATGTCACCCTCCATGGCAAAGTAGACTCACAAGTGAATTTACATTTTGACCGGCTGGCCTGACAATCGGTCAAATTCAAAAGTAAAATACTGGAGCAACCAATGAACCTGGCGCTTGTTGAGCCGCCGCGGGCACAGTCTTTTGCGGCGTCACGAAACGAACTGATATCGCTGTTCGGCGACCGGTTTTCTGAGAACCGCACCCTGCGTGAACAACATGCAAACACGACTACCTGGATCGCGCCTGAAGCGCCCGATGGCGTCGTCTTCCCCGAATCCGCTGCGGAAGTACAAGACGCTGTCCGCATCTGCGCCCGGCATCGCGTGCCGGTGATTGCATTTGGTGCCGGCAGTTCTTTTGAAGGTCATGTCAATGCCAGCCAGGGCGGGCTGTGCCTCGACATGTCAAGGATGAACCGGGTATTGGCGGTCCATCCGCAGGATTTCGATTGTGTAATCGAACCCGGCGTCACACGCCGCCAGCTGGAGGCGGAGCTGCACGATCAGGGACTGTTTTTTCCTGTCGATCCCGGGGCCGATGCCACGCTCGGCGGCATGGCATCCACCCGCGCATCGGGAACGACAGCCGTGCGTCACGGCACGATGATGCACAATGTCCTTGCCATGAATGTCGTTCTGCCCGACGGCGAGATCATCTCTACCGCGCGGCGGGCGAAGAAATCTTCTGCAGGCTACGACCTGACGCGCCTGTTCATCGGCGCCGAGGGCACGCTTGGTATCATCACCGAACTCACTTTGCAGCTTCAGGGCATTCCCGAGGCCACGTCATCAGGCGTTTGCAGTTTTTCCTCGATCCAGAGCGCCTGCAGCGCCGCCATTGCTGCAATCCAATGCGGCATCCCGTTTGCCCGCATTGAGTTCGTCGACGAGATGCAGATCAGCATCTGCAACGCCTACTCCGGCCTCGGCCTGCCGGAAGAACCGCATCTTTTTGTCGAATTCAACGGCTCCCATGCTTCCGTTGCCGAGCAGTCTGAATTCTTTGGTGAAATCGTAGCGGAATATGGCGGCAGTGAGTTTTCCTGGGCGGTAAAAACAGAAGAACGCCGCCGCCTGTGGCGGGCTCGGCACGATGTATTTTGGGCAACCAAGGGTTACCGCCCCGGTGCCTCGGTCATCGTGACCGATGTCTGCGTGCCAATATCAAGACTGGCCGAATGTCTAGCCGAAACCCGAGCCGACATCGACCGCACCGGCCTGACCGCTTCGATGGTCGGTCATGTCGGCGACGGCAACTTTCATACCATGCCGCTGGTTCACATGGATAATGCCGATGAGGTCGAACGAGCACGGGGATTCCTGGAAAGGCTCACCGAACGGGCACTGGCGATGGACGGAACCTGCACCGGAGAGCACGGGATCGGCGTCGGCAAAAAGAACTGCATGGAAGCCGAACATGGAGCGCGAAGTGTTGCGCTGATGCAGGCCCTGAAACAGGCGGTTGATCCCGACAACATCATGAATCCGGGCAAGATTGTGTGAGTGACTTGCCTATTGCCGCAATGAAGACTTCATGGCTCCTATGGTGTCGAGGATATCGTCGAGGAGTAGATCAGGTTTCCATTCTTGCGCCGAACTTGCTTTCATCGAGTGCTGTTTCAGCAATATGACATCCCGACAGCAATGATCACGGCCCCACTAAATCAGCCGATGTGAATTATTCTCCTGACAGGTAGGTGTCAGTTGTCAGCGCCTACAACTGTCATCCAGATAAGTTGACAGGGGCAGCGAATGGGCAACGATGCAGAACGTGGCAGTTCCTATCGCACGGGAATTGTGCTGGTCATCACCTCGGCGCTTGCATTCAGTCTTGCTGGAGTGTTGACCAAGCTGATCAGCGCAGGGGCTTGGACGATCTCCTGCTGGCGCGGCCTGATCGGAGGCATGCTGATCATCACCTATGTCGCGTGGCAAGGCCGCGACCAGTCGCTGTCAGCGACATTTCGGCTTGGCTGGCAAGGGTGGCTTTTGGCAACCGTTGGAAGCGCGGCGAGCCTTGCTTTCATCTTCGCATTCAAACTGACTTACATCGCCAATGTCGCCTTGATCTATTCGACGGTACCGTTCATGGCGGCAGCCCTGTCTTGGTGGCTGTTGCGAGAGAAATTCCAATATCGAACAGCCATCGCATCGACAGTTTGTCTGCTGGGGGTGACCATTGTCGTTGGAGGCGGATTGGGCTCTCCCAATCTGGTTGGCGACGCAGTTGCGCTGCTGATGACGCTCGGAAATGCCCTTTACATCGTGCTCATTCGAGCCTTTCGCGATAGTCCGGTTGTCTTGGCGGGTGGTATTTCAGCACTCCAACTGTTCGTTGTTGGCTGGCTGGTTGCTGATCCGCTTTCGGTATCTTTGTCCGATGCCTGTTTGCTCGTGCTGTTTGGCTTTTCGTTTGCACTGGCCGTCATACTTTGGACGGAAGGCACCAAACTAATACCGGCCGCGGAGGCGAGCTTCTTTGGTGTTTCCGAAACACCTTTTGCAATCATTCTGGCATGGTTGCTGCTTATGGAACTGCCGCCGCTGGCGAGTTTTCTTGGAGGCGGAATCATTCTGACCGCTGTCATCGCTCACGCCCTTCGCAATCTTGCCGTTGCGAGGGCTTCCAGCCCAGTCGACTAAATGTTGGAGGCGGCGCATTGCCGACTGTGCGAATCAGGGTCATATATCCGACCTTGTGAAAAGTAAGTCATGGCCGTGGACCACGAGAAACCCAAAAAGCAAAGAACGTCGGTTCGCAAACGGGCCGAAGCGATCAAACCGTTTCGTTGCAAGAATCTTGTCGCCGTCATCGAAGATCCGGCGGACATCAAGAACATCGGCACGGTGATCCGAAACGCCAATGCGCTTGGCGTTGAAAAAGTTTACGTCGTCGACCCGCGCAAATCACTGCCCGATGACTGGCAGGATATGCGCGAACGCAAATCGCTGTCGTCAACGTCCGTGTCGGCGGTCAAATGGACCTTTGTGAAGCGCTTCGACAGTACCGAAGCTTGCCTTACGCGCCTGGAGAAACAGGGTTTTGTTTCAATCGTCACCTCGCCGCATGTGAAGGGCAAGGCAAACGTCTACCTGCATGAGGGAGACTATACGCAGCACACAAAGCTCGCTGTCTGGTTTGGTAACGAGAAGCGCGGCATCAGCGAACTGGCTGTCGAACGCTGTGAGCTGTGTGTGGCCGTTCCGATATTCGGCATGATCGAAAGCCTCAATCTTGGCACCAGTTCCGGCATCGTCCTTTACGAGGTCACCAAGCAGCGGCGAGAATATCAAAGCCAATACCGGCTGAGAAAGCGCCGGGGAAAGCGCGCCAATCCGCTGCCAACGGAGATGCCGCGGGACGAAAAATAGTTTCCCGGCACATCATGGCCGCTTTCTAGCCACCTTCCGTTCCAGGCGTCTCGTCAAGCATCTGCCTGACAAGCGCCCGCAGCTCTGCAGGAGCGATCGGTTTTTCCAGATAGGGACGATCGGCGCTGTCAAGGAAACCCCGGGCAGACGGGCTCATCGTATCGCCGGTCACAAAACCGGTGCGTTTGGCGAGTTCCGGAAGGTCGCGCATGAGTATCTCGTAGAAACCGCGGCCTCCGATTCCTGGCATGTTCAAATCGCTCAGCACCAGCGCATAGGCGTGGTTGCGGGCGAGAGACAGCGCTGCCTCCGCCGACTGCACGTGATCGACCTCGTATCCCTCCCGCTGCAAAATCTCGCGAATGAGTTCGGCCACATCCGCCTCGTCATCGACGACCAGAATTCGCGCAGAGGGCTTGGGTTCTGCCCGCTTCTGCTCGTCATCGGCCGCTTCCGGACCTTCCGTCGACACCGGAAGGCGCACCACAAACGTTGCGCCCTCACCGCTATCGGGCTCAAGCCGGATCTGGCCATTGTGCGATGTGACAACCCGATGGCAGAAGGCGAGCCCGATGCCCGTGCCCTTGCCCACCTCCTTGGTGGTAAACAACGGATCAAATATCCGGCTGCGGACATGGGCCGGAATGCCTGGGCCATTGTCCGACACCCGCATTTCGACCATGTTATGCGCCTCGTCGTGCTCGGCCGAAATCCGGATCCTGTCTCCCACGCCCGATTCCAGGATGGCTTGCTCGGCATTGTTCACCAGATTGATAACCACTTGCACCAACTGCCCGGCATCTGCGTGTATCCAGGGCAATACAGGCTCAAACGCGATATCGACCGCAACCTTCAGCCCGCCCTGTCGGCTCCCGAGTGCCTCGACACCCTTCTCCACCGCTTCATAAAGGCCTGTTGGCGCAGGGCGAACCGGCTGTTGGCGAGCCATCGCCAGGAAGGATTTCACAATCTTGGTGCAGCGCTCTGCGGCTTCGGAAATCTTTTCAAGGCGCCGCAGCGCGTCAGGATCCTGTATTTCGTCGCGCATGACCAGCGAATGGCCGACAACGACCGAAAGCGGATTGTTCAATTCATGCGCCACACCCGCCAGCAATTCGCCGAGCGCCGACATCTTTTCAGACTGGAATATCTGCTCCCTTTGCTCGGCAAGTTTTTTCTGCATTTCGACTTCGCGCGACATGTCGATCAGGTTGGAAACAACCACTTCGTCGCCCCGATACTCGATAACCCTTGCCGACACGGAACAGGGAAAGGTCGACCCGTCCGGACGAGCGCCGGTCAACAACATGTCGTCCACACGCCCGTTTGGCAAAAGAGCCGTCACGAAATCGGCCTGCTCCTCGCGGCTTGCAAAATAGGCTCGCGAATTGCGTAAAGCGCCAAACAGCTCTGTTGCGGCCGGCGACCGGTAAATGATCTGCCCGTCATCAATGCGCGACATGACCACGTTTGCCGGACATGCTTCGAGAACCTCGCGCAACAGGGTTTCAGCCTCGCGCTGGCTTTCCTCGTAAAGTTTTCGCCCCGATATATCCGACTGGGTGATCACAAAACCGCCGACAGGAGTCTGGCGCATCGAAAACTCATGGATGCTGCCATTGGGCAATTCAATCTCCAGCGGGGCGGTAAGCTCCACATCGGTGGCCAGACGGTTTTCCATCCACCGCAGTTGCTCGATCGCCTCTTCCGGCATGGCATTGCGTATTTTGGCTTCGCGCAGGATCAGCTCCCAGCCGACGCCCGGCTCGAGCAAGTCGGCAAGCCCCGGGTTGAGTTCGCGGCATCGGCTGTTGCACCGGACCAGCTGAGCGTCTTCGTCGAAAAGCGCAAACGCTTCCGACATTGCCTCGATGACTTCGCGAAGCATGTCCGGCTCATTGGCCGAAGCGCCTGACGGTTCGCCGGAAACCACGTCGTCGCGGACAGTCATCAGGCCGATCCAAATGCCTTGTTGTCCTCGCGCGGCGTATCGATTCGTACAATCTGAACGTCGTCACCACCGACTGACCGCATGCCCAGGGGCGTAACTTCGAACTTGCCGTCAAGCTGGTCGGACATTGTGCTTTCGCAACAGATCGTCATCGGCTCTGCATGCGCGCGGATACGCAGTGCCCGGGTAACTGCCGGTCCGAAAACATCGTAGATGTAGTTCTGAACGCCAACGACTGATCCGATCACCGAGCCGGTCGCGATCCCGACCCGGCACTGCCATTGCACCGGATGACTGCTGTTGCGATGCGAAAGGTATCGCAGGAACCGCACCGCTGCATTGCCGACAGACCTTGCATGATCGGGCGCCGCATCGGGCATTCCGGTGACCGTGATGTAAGAGTCGCCCATGGTTTTGATCCGCTCGCAGCCAAATTGTTCGCCGATGCGGTCAAAGGCACTGTAGATATCGTTCAGTTCGCTGACGATGACACCGGGTTCGACCGATGTGATGTGTTCCGCAAAGCCGATGAAATCCAGCGCCAGGACAGAAACCGGATCATAATGGCGTGGCGTGACAACGCCGAATGTCTTGTATTCCTCATAGACCGAGCGCGGCATCATGTTGAGGAGCAGCTTCTCGACCTGTTCCTTTTCGCGTTTTATTTCGCGGGTGTTGCGTTCGACCATCATGGAATAGGAATCGATCATCGATTCGAGTTCCTTGATGCGCGTGATGTTCTGGCAGACCAGCACCGCGATTGTGTCGCCGGCATCGTGTGCGCGATTGGCCTCTATTGCCACCGTCATCGTGCGGCGGCGTACCTTGAATCCCGTTTCCGTTGCATAGCGCCCGCCTTCCGCAAGCCCGGTACGCAGTTCGTCCGGGTCAAGCCCCGTGAACAGGTCTGTCAGTCGCGCTTCCGGATCCGGCTCGCCGAACCACTCGGTAAAGGTGTCGTTGAAGAATTGAAACGTCAGGTCATCGATATCGATCAGCGCTACTCCGACACCGATAGCGCGAAGAAGCTGTTCATTGATTGCAGCAATTGACATCGATCAGTTCACCACCAGGCCGCGCCGCGAATCCAGCGCCGAGACAACGGTGTCAATATCGTCGGGTTCCATTCCGTGGTCGGCGAGAACCCCCCGGAGAATTCTGATCAGCACGTCGAAATGTTCGGCATGAATGGTCAGGTGCCGGTGAAGCTTGGTGATCTGGTCGTCCGTATAGGAGGCGGGCCCGCCCAGAAGCGACGAGATGAACTTGGTTTGATGATCGACGATGCGGGCCATGTCGACCTCATCGAAGAACGGTCCGATATCATCATCATCCAGAATGCGCTCATAAAGATCGAGAACGATCCTGCTGACCTTTGAAAAGCCCCCATATTTCTGAAAAAGTGTTTGTTCCATATTGGCGGTCCCCTGCCTGAATTGCCCCGCAATTGCCGCTGGCCCCGGTTTCGAAAGCATTTCCGGAAATACAAATCTGCCCCATCATGACCGATGGGGGCAACCCCAATTGTGATCGGATGCCTAAACTTGGTGTCCGCTTCACCACGATCTGATTCTCGCCTATTGTCTGCCGGCTCCTGCGGCGAAACACAGCCACTGGCCCAATTGGCCACTTCGTCGTGATCCCGCCGCGCCCACCAACTGGTTTTAACACCATGGCCCATATCGAGTTCCTGAAATCCCTGTTTGACCCGCGCGGCAAGGCGGTTGCAGATATCGGTGCCGGAGACGGCGTCTATTCCCGGCAGCTGGAGCAGGAAGGTGCTGTGGTGACCGCGCTTGAGGTCGATCCGGACAAGATCGCCAAGGCCAAAGCCAGTCTTCCGGCCAGCATCACCATCAGGCTCGGCAGGGCCGAGGCACTGCCATTGCAAAATGAGACGCAGGACCTGGCCTGCATGTTTTTCTCGCTTCACCATGTTCCAATCGATGTGCAGCCGGCCGCGTTTGATGAAATTTGCCGGGTCATCAAACCGGGCGGAAGGCTGCATGTCGTTGAGCCCTATCCACACGGCTCAATGTTCGACATTGTGCGTCTGGTTGAAGATGAAACATTCGTGCGAACGAATTCACACAAAGTTCTCGATCAGCTTGGCAGCGATGACCGCTTCGACCTGGTCGATAGCAAAGACTATGTTCTGACCCGCGAATTCCCGTCATTTGATTTTTTCGTCGGCAAAATTGTCCGCTCCGACCCGGATCGAATGGCCGCGTTCGGGCAAGTCGCTGCACAGATGGAACGGACCTATGACCGGGTGATCGAGGAGGTTGACGGCGCGCGGGTCTTGCACCAACCCTGCGCGGCGTACCATTTCACGGTAAACGGCTAGTACTTCACCCCGCACTCCGTCCGGCAATCCTGCCTGAAAAGATGCAGCCGCCGAGAAACGTGCCTTCCAGCGCATTGTAGCCGTGATAACCGCCGCCGCCGAAACCGGCCACTTCGCCCGCTGCATAAAGTCCCGGCACCGGTTCGCCTTTTTTGTCGAGCACCTGCGAGTTCAAATCGGTGTGCAGTCCGCCAAGCGTCTTGCGCGTCAAAATGTTGAGCTTCACGGCGATCAGTGGCCCGTTGGCGTGATCAAGGATCTTGTGCGGCTTGGCTGTGCGGATCAGCTTGTCGCCGAGATAATTGCGCGCACCATGAATTGCCGTCACCTGCGCATCCTTGGAGAACGGATTGTCGATCTCGCGGTCCCGCGCGGCAATCTGCGCCTCGATCTTCTCCGCATCGAGCAGTGGCCCTTCGGTCAGCTTGTTCATGCCTGCGACCAGCTCGCCAATGTTTGTCGCGACGACAAAATCCTCCCCTTTTTCCTTGAAGGCTTCCACCTGCGGGGTTGCCGTGGCGCCGCGCCGCGCCTTCAGCACCGCACCCCAAGATTTCGATGTGAAATCCGGGTTTTGCTCCGAGCCCGACAGCGCAAATTCCTTCTTGATGATTTTTTGGGTCAGAATGAACCAGGAGTGTTCATGCCCCGTGGCCAAGATCGCCTTTAGCGTAGAAAGCGTATCGAAGCCGGGCAGGCAGGGTGCGGTAAAACGGTTGCCCACGGCATCAAACCACATGGAAGATGGCCCTGGCAGAATGCGGATGCCGTGATTGGGCCAGATCGGATCGAAGTTCCTGACCCCTTCGGTATAGTGCCACATGCGGTCGGCATTGATCACATTGCCGCCGGCTTTCTCGGTAATCGCGATCATGCGGCCATCGACGTGATGGGGAACACCGGCAACCATGAACTCCGGTGCTTTGCCCAGCCGTTCGCCGGGCCAGTTCTTGCGCACCAGATCGAAATCGCCGCCAATGCCGCCGGAGGTGACAATCACCGCGTCCGCCGCCAGTTTGAAATCGCCGATGACCTCCCGGCCTGATTGCTGGCCGCGCTCGACCGTCGACGGCTCGAGCACCTCTCCGGAAACACCGGCAATTGCACCTTTCGACTTGATAAGCCGGCTAACGCGGTGCCGGAACTTCAATTCGATCAGCCCGTTGGAGACATGTTCGCGGACCCGGCGCTCAAATGGCTCCAGCACTCCCGGGCCGGTGCCCCAGCTTATATGAAACCGCGGCACCGAATTGCCGTGACCGGAGGCAAGCATGCCGCCGCGCTCGGCCCAGCCAACCACCGGAAACCAGCGCATGCCCTGTTCGTAGAGCCATGACCGCATCTCGCCGGAAGCAAAATCGATATAGGCTTCCGCCCATTTGCGCGGCCAGTGATCCTCCGGACGGTCAAACCCGGCAGAGCCCATCCAGTCCTGCAGGGCCAGTTCGCGGCTGTCGTTAATCCGCATGCGCCGCTGTTCCGGACTGTCCACAAAGAACAAGCCGCCGAGCGACCAGAACGCCTGTCCGCCGAGCGAATTCTCGCCCTCCTGGTCAAGAATGATGACCTTTTTGCCGCGGTCGCCCAGTTCGGCGGCTGCGACCAGCCCGGCCAATCCGCCCCCGACAATGATGACATCGGCATCCGCCATGAAACTCTCCCGAAATTGTCGTCAGCATGCTGAACGTTGAGCGGCAAAATCTCAAGTATCCGAGTATCCGGATGAAACGCGCGGATTGCGGGAAGCCGATTGGATTGATATATCTTAAATGGAAACGAAAATATTGTTTGAGAAAAACAATGGTATATTTCAAAGTAATAACCGGTCTTCTGCTCCTGTTTGTTGTTGCCGCCATATCAACCGGCCCGGTATCAGCCGCTGGCGGTCGCGTAACGATCAATAGCGGCGAAGAAGTGTTGCTGCATGGCTATTCCAGGTTTCGCCCGCGAGACTGCAAGAGCTACAATTTCACGGTCAAGATCGTTAAGAGGCCGGATCACGGAAAACTTCGCGAGGTAAACGGCTGGGTGGACCCTTCCCAAGGCTACGGCGGAGGCTTCCACTCCAATCGCTGCAACGGAACCAAGGTCCTGGCCAAGCTGTTCTACTACCGTGCGCCAAAGGGATTTAAGGGAACTGTTCAAATTGTCTTGCGGCCCGTGGGCTTTCAGGGCGGCCGAAACCAGCGTTTCTACGTGACCGTGAAGTAAACGGGCCTGACAGATGCCACCAACTTACCAATCCCTCGTTGCGATGTTCCTCTCCATAGGTATCGCGGCAATCTTGCCTGGCGTCCCCGCATCCGCGGCAGAAAAGCGTGTCGTCGAAAGCGGCAAAGAGGTTTTGTTGAGCAGATATGCTCAATGGCAGCGGCTTAGCTGCAAATCGCTGAATGTTGTTGTGAAAATCGTCAAAGAGGGAAAGCACGGGCGGGTAATTTTGAGACACAGTTACCACGATCCATACAACTTCGAATATACAAGCGCCTGGTCGCCGACCTGCACGGGCGTGAAAATTCGTGCGTCTGGCTATTACTATCGACCCAAACCCGGATTTCGCGGCAAGGATCACGTCATACTTCGACCCGTCGGTTTCCAGGGGGGCCGTAACCAGCACTTCCATGTAACGGTAAAGTAGGCGGTCCGAAGCGTAGGCCATCGTCCATCCCGGCGATCACCATCGCCACCACCGCACGATCTGTGACGACCGTCACAGTGCGAACACGCCGCTGTGCTATTCCTGCCCCTTGGCTGTGTACTGCCAATGCATCCGGGGCTGAGATGTGGATTTGTCCGGGCGAGGGGCTGCGGAGAGTCCGATGCAGAACGGTTCAGATCACTGCAACCTTGCTTTCACCTATTACCGCCGCCTGGCCAGGGTTCGTTGCTTTGTTGAAAAAAATTACACCGAACCCGTAACGCTCGAAGACGCCGCAGCGATAGCCGGCCTGGAACCGAAATATTTCTCTGCCTATTTTCGAAAAAAGACCGGAATGTGCTTCAGTCACTGGCTTTCCGGATATCGGGTAACCCAGGCGCTGAAGCAAATGCACGCACAGGATTGCACAATCACCGAGGTCGCGTTCGATTCCGGCTTTCAGGATTTACGCACTTTCGAACGCGCGTTCAAAAACAAGTGCGGAACAACTCCTACACAATATAAAAGTAAAATTCTAACTATGATAGAAACAGAATAATAACAACTAAAAGAATCACGAATACTGACGCCTATATCACGAATAATACCGAGTATTTTGCAGTAATTAATATTATCCACTTGCCGTGACCCGGCATCAAGCCGGCAGTTCCAACCGAAAGGGATTGATCATGGCGCAAGTTGATATTGATACCCAGATCGCCGCCGCCCAGACCTCACGGGCCCGCAACGAGCAGGACTTGTTTGCAAAGGCCAATGTCGTTGGCGTTGGCGTCGGTTTCAAGGAAACCGGCGGCAAGGAAACCGACGAAGTCTGCGTCAGCGTTTATGTCGAGAAGAAGGTCGCCAAGAAAAGCCTCTCTTCCAGCGACATGGTGCCGGACGACTGCGACGGCGTCGCAACCGACGTTCGCGAGGTCGGCCGCATCGAGGCACAGGCCTTTGACACCCGCATCAGGCCAGCAAGGCCCGGATATTCAATCGGCCACTTCAACATCACTGCCGGCACTTTCGGCTGCCTGGTGCGTGAAACCTGTTATCCCTGCCGGACGCTCATCCTGTCCAACAACCATGTGCTGGCCAACTCCAACGCCGCGTCGATCGGTGATCCGATCCTGCAGCCCGGTCCGTTTGACGGCGGCGCCATCCCTGACGATGTGATAGCCCGGCTTTACCGCTTCGTGCCGATCCGCTTCGGCGATCCCGACAAGTACAATCTTGTCGACTGTGCGCTCGCCAGGCCGCGCGACATGCGCGACGTCATCGCGTCGATCGTCAATATCGGCATTCCGGCCGGTACCGTCGAAGCCACGCTCGGCATGGAAGTCATCAAAAGCGGCCGCACCACCGAGACGACCGCCGGCAAAGTGATCGGCATCGATGTGACATCCGCCGTCAACTTCGGCGTCGGGATCGCGTTTTTCCGCAACCAGATCATGACCACCAACATGTCTGCCGGCGGCGATTCAGGTTCATTGCTGCTCAGCCGCAAGACGCGTGAGGGCACCGGCCTGCTGTTTGCCGGTTCCAGTCAGATCACGCTGCACAACAACCTGTCGAACGTGCTGATGGCGCTTGGAGTCGAGTTGATAACCACCTGACCGGAAACAGTCATCCGAAACCATTTTTCAACAGCCCCAATCAACACCCGAGGAGAATCGAAAATGACCAACCTGTCCGACATGCATGCAGAAATGATTCGTCAAGTGTCCGAGGAGCGCAATCGCGAAATGGCTGAGCTCATGGCCGAAAAACGTGCCGAGGCCAAAGCCGCCGAGGAGCGCGAGAAGTCTGCGTTGAAGCAGATCTCGTCAGCCGGCATCGATGTGGCCAAGCTTGACGGTGTCAACGCTGCCATCGCCGCAGACTCCAAAAAAGAGCTTGAGGAAATCGAGGCAAAGCTCAACCAGCAATCCCAGGAAGCGGCGTATTCTGATGAAATCGCCAACGGTACGGCAATACTGCCCACCGACGCGACGATGCTGACGCCGGCCTGGGTCGGCGCCTTTTCCGACAATGCTGCCGACGACCCGTTGACAGATGCCAGCGATATCGGCACCCAATTGGTGCTTCCCGGCGGCGCCTGCAAGAACTACTACAACTGGGCTTCAGGCGCCGGATCCGGCAATTTCGGCACCGGGGTTGGCAAGATCCAGTCGTGGATTGATTTCGGTTTCTGGTTCAAACCCACCCAAAGCCGTTTCTATTCGATCCGCCCATTGTTCCGCTTCCGCGGCTACTACATCGTCAAGGCAGACGACGGCTTCTTCACCTCGAAGTTCGCCCGTGTCACTGTTTCCGCCTGGACCAATGTGCACCAGTACAACTGGAAAGGCTGGAACCACGTCGACGTGCTCAACAAGGGCGATGACAACATAAACATCAACAAGCGCTTCGACGATGACCGCTACACCTACAACACCTATCTGCTCGGCGCCAACGACTGGGCCTATATCCGGTGCACCATCGGGTTGTGGGCCTATGCCCGTGGCAGCGGTTCCTACGCGAAGAACGATTTTTCCACCGGCAATGCCAATTATCTTTGCGTGCCGCATGTACACGTGGTCTGAACGAAGGCGCCACATCGCCGGAATTCCGACAGAATCATGAATCATTCAGGAGCGGTGCGGCAAGCATCGCTCCTGCCCGTTTTGACAGCGGATGCCTATGGGGCATCAAATGGAGACAAACCAATGAATGAAGCGCAACAGGCCATTGAAACCATGCGCGGGCGCTTTGACCAGCAGATCATGGCCACCGAAGGCGTGGTGTCGGTGGGCACGGGCTTGAGCGAAGACGGCCAACCCTGCCTGGTCATCGGAACATCCGGGCCGGTTGATGCTGTCAGGGCAAGGCTGCCGCAGGAAATCTTCGATGTCTGCGTCGAAATCAGGCATGTCGGAGACATCGAGGCGCAGTAGGGCGTAACCGATCTACCGCTCCGTCAGCTTCAGCTCGATACGGCGGTTGCGGGTGCGCGCTTCATCGCTATCAGCCGTGTCGAGCGGCTGGAATTCGCCGAATCCTGCCGCCACCAGCCGGTTGGCGGGAATACCTTCCTCAATCAGGAACTTGACCACCGATGTTGCCCGTGCCGACGACAGCTCCCAATTGTCGCGCAACCGTCCAGCACCCGAAAGCGGCACATTGTCGGTGTGACCATCGACCCGCAATACCCAGGCAATTTCCGGCGGAATTTCGCGTTGCAACTCAAGCAAGGCACCTGCCAGCTTGGCCATCTCCGTTTCCCCGGCATCGTTGATCACGTCGGAACCGGACGAAAACAGCACCTCGGACTGAAACACGAACCGGTCGCCGACAATGCGGATATTCTCGCGGTCGGACAGAATCTCCCGCAGCCGGCCAAAGAAGTCCGAACGGTAGCGGTTGAGTTCCTGAACCCGCTGCGCCAGCGCCACATTCAGCCGCCGGCCCAGATCGGCAATCTTGGCATTGGATTCGCGGTCCCTTTGTTCCGACACCTCCAACGCGTCCTCCAGCGCAGCAATCTGCCTGCGAAGCGCCGAAATCTGCTGGTTCAGCAGTTCGACCTGGCTTAGCGCCCGCTGACTGATCTGCCTTTCAGTATCAAGCGCGCCTTCTGCTGCGGCAATTTTTGCTTCCGCCTCCGCTCCCGCGCCCGCACCACGTTCCAGCAGCGTCGCAAGCCGTGATTTTTCTGCTTCCGCACTGATCAGCGACGCCTGCACGGTTGCCAGCGAATCTTCCAGATCCTGTTGGTTCGAGCGTTCCAGCGATAAAAGCTGAGTCAACTCGTTGATCTGCGAATTGAGCCGGTTGAGCACTTCGTCCTTGCCGGTGATTTCCTGGCTCAGCAGAAACTGCGCCAGCACGAACACCGACAAAAGAAACATGATCGCCAACAGCAGAGTGGCCAGCGCATCGACGAAGCCGGGCCAGTAATCGACGCCGCGTTGACGGCGGTTTGCACGCGCAAGGGCCATCTACTTGCCGCTGGCCCGCTTCTTCATTGCCTCTGCCAGCCGCTCCAGTGTCGCTCGCGTGGCTTTTTGTTCTTCTGACTGCGCTTCGACCCAGTCGCGCATCATCTGTTGTTCGTTGCGCATGCTTTTCACCAGTCCCGAAATGCCCTCTGCCAGGTTGGCCATGGCCGTTGCCACGCGCTGGTTTGAGCCGCCGCTTTCCTGCAGCGAACGCAGCCGGTCGGACAAAACCTTGACCTCTTCGGTCGCCTCGGTTGCCTGCGCATTGTTGCCGGCGACAAAATCTGAACCGAGATCGGTCACCGATGAGAGCCAGTTTTCAAGCTCGGTATAGAAACGGTTCTGTGCCCGCCCCGCCTGCAAATCGAGAAAGCCGAGAACCAGCGAACCGGCCAGACCGAACAAGGAAGACGAAAAAGCGGTGCCCATTCCGTCCAGCGGCGCAGCAAGCCCGGATTTGAGCGAATCCAACACATCAGAAGCGTCGCCTGACGCTGGATCAAGCGACGCAATGGTCTCTCCGATCGAGCCGATGGTCTGCAGCAAACCCCAAAACGTGCCGAGCAGGCCCAAAAAAACCAGAAGGCCAATCAGGTAGCGCGAGATATCGCGGCTTTCATCCAGCCTTGTGGCAATCGAATCCAGTATCGAGCGCATTGATACGGTGCTGAGCGCCATGGTTGAAGACCGGCTGAGAAGCGCCATCATCGGGGCCAGCAGCACCGGGGATTTTGCGTCCGAGCCCTCCCTGAAGGAGTTCACCCAGCGGACTTCGCGAAAAAGCCGGACAACCTGGGTAAAGGCAAGAAGAATACCCACACCGAGCACGCCCAAAATAAGGCCGTTCAGGCCGGGATTGGTCTGAAATGCGGAGGAAACCTGCCTGTACAGGATGGCGATGACGAACCCGCTTATCGCCAGAAAGATCAGCATCGACAGCAGAAAAACCTGCGGCGAGGACAACCTTTGTGGATCATAGGCAGCCTCACCCGTCAGACCATCATCGTCAGCCGTGCCGAACCATGCCATTTCCACACCTCTTCCCCGCTAAAGTTCTAGGCTGTAGTGACCATTTAACGCTTGTCTGCGTTGGTGTCCAAAATCATTTCTGAACAGGAGAAAAGCACAAGGAAGTGTATCTCACTTTCGAGCATTTTCGACGCATTCAGAAGCGATTTTGGCCCAACCCTTACCGGGCCGCGTGAAAATGAGCCGTTTTGGCGTCGCTCGTCGTCGAATATGCCCGGCATGTCCTTCCTCTTCGCTCCTAAAAACGCACTCATTTTCGCCTGCGGCGCAGATAACCGTTAAATGGTCACTACAGCCTCACCCTCGGCGGCGAATCTAACCGGAATTGTGTCGAAAATGAAAGGACACTGGACGGATTGTCCGAAAATAGTTGATCGTGACGGCAGATGCCGGTCAGACCGGGCGGTCAAGCGCTGCCAGCAGTCCTTTGTGTACCAGTTCATTGCCGGCGACAATCGATTTGGTTTCGTAGATATCGCGCCCGCCGGACCGGTCGGTGACAAATCCTCCCGCTTCCCGCACCATCAACATGCCCGCTGCCACATCCCAGGCGCTGAGACCGGTTTCCCAAAAACCATCCACACGGCCGGCAGCGACCCAGGCCAGGTCCAGCGCGGCAGATCCAAGCCGGCGGATCCCCGCGGTTTCGGCCATGACATTGCGCAACTCCACCAGCGCCTTGCCGTGATCGCCTCGCCCCAGATGCGGGATACCCGTTGCGATCACTGTGTCGGTCAATCCCCGACGGCCCGCAACACGCATCCGGCGGTCGTTCAAATAAGCCCCATCGCCCCGTTCGGCCGTATAAAGTTCATCCATGGCAGGATTGTAGATCACACCGGCAGCAAGTTCTCCCTGCCGTTCAAGCGCAATCGAGACGGCAAAGACCGGAATTCCATGCAGAAAATTCGTCGTCCCGTCGAGCGGGTCGACCAGCCAGCGGTGCTGGCCGTCCTCACCCGCAACTTCGCCGCGCTCCTCCATCAGGAACCCGTATCCGGGGCGCGCCTTGCTCAAGTCGCGAAACAGGATTTCCTCGGCGCGGAGGTCAGCCTGGCTCACAAAATCACCCGGACCCTTGCGCGAGACCTGCAGGTTCTGGGCTTCGCCAAAATCACGCGCCAGCGACCGGCCCGCCTTCATCGCGGCTTGAACCATCACGTTGAGGATTGCCGAACGCGCCATTATTCCTATCCGTCAGTTGTGGCCAGTATGGCTCTGCCGAGGGTCAGGACCCTACTCGGCGCGGCGCACGTAGGTGATTTCGTTGGTGTCGACGATGATCCGCTCACCGGCTTCAATAAAGGGTGGCACCATGACCCGGATGCCGTTTTCCATACGGGCAGGTTTGTAGGACGAGGCAGCCGTTTGACCCTTGACCACCGGGTCGGCCTCGACAATTTCCAGGGTAACCTGATCTGGCAGCGAAATACCGATCGGTTTTTCGTCATAAATCTCCACCGTCACCGTCATTCCATCTTGCAGAAACGCGGCGCGATCGCCGACGAAATCCTTCTGCAGTTCCAACTGCTCATAAGATTCCAGATCCATGAAAACCAGCGCTTCGCCCTGCTCGTAAAGATAGGAGAAATCCTTCTGTTCCAGCCGCACGCGCTCGACGGTTTCGGCGGCGCGAAAGCGCTCGTTCAGTTTGGTACCGTCAATCAGGTTCTTCAGCTCAACCTGATTATATGCGCCGCCCTTGCCCGGTTTGACCGCATGGGTCTTAACCGCGACCCAAAGTCCGCCATTGTGTTCAATGACATTTCCCGGGCGGATTTCGTTGCCGTTGATCTTCATTCATGTAGTTCCGGATTGACATATTCGCGCGATGCGGCGCTTCAAGATCACATATCGGCCATGCTTGCAAGCGCCGGAAGCCCATTAACGCAAGCGATTGGCAGTCTCAATGGCCAGTCGCTGCTGCTCCACGGTCAATCCGTCGAGAAAAACATTCATTTCCGGATCGCTCAGCCCCGCCCGCCGAGCAATAATATACCATGCCGCAGCAATCACCGGGTCGGCTTCAGTACCGAGCCCGCCGCGATAAAGCTTCGCCAGCCGGTTCTGTGCGGCAACGTTGCCTGCAAACGCGGCGCGCCGCATCCAGTTGAAACCGGCTTCCAGATCGCGCGGCCCGCCCTTGCCCTCGACCAGCCAGGTCGCCAGGTCAAGCTGCGCGGTGTCGTAATTCTGTTTGGCCGCCTGTTCCAGCCATTCGCGCGCCGTTTTCGGATCATAGGAACGACCGCCCGTGCCGGTATTGTAGACCTGCGACATGGCATATTGCGCGTCGGCCAGTCCGGCTTGCGCCGCCTTCTCGTAATAATCCACCGCAAGCGCCATGCCGTCTGCGCCCGGTTTGCGCTGCGCGGTCAGCTGGGCAAAGTTGAACTGGGCCAGCCGGTTTCCCTGATCGGCCGCCAATCTCAGCATTCGCAGTGCAGCATCCTCAGCCTTGCCGGCAACATTGCCGTCAATGATCGCCATCGCATACCGGAATTGGGCTTCGGCCACGCCCTGCTCGGCGGCAAGCCCGTACCATTTGATCGCTTCGGCCTCGTTACGCGCAACGCCAAGGCCGCGCGAATAGATTTCGGCCAGCAGCGCCTGCGCTGCGGCGTCACCGGCTTCGGCACGCGGACGTGCCAGATTGAGCGCAGTGAGGTAGAGCCCGCGTTGATAGGCGCCAAAGGCGGCGTCAGGCTTGCGCCCGCCAAAACGTTCCGGATCGATCGCTTCCGCCCTGCCCTCTTTGGCTGCTTCGCTGGCCGGCGCACTGGCGGTCAATACGGAGATCGCAAATGCACCCGCAATGATCAGTTTCAACCGTTGATCCCTGCCCGGCATTAGTTGACCTCCTCCACATGCGGAGCCTTCTCGTCGAGCAATGCGTTGGCGCGGCGAACCGCCTCGCCGGGTTCCAGCGTCCCGGTGAATATGGCCGCTGAAACCGCAACAAATTCGGCGCCGGTGGCGGCAGCTTCTTCAATCGAACCGATTATCGACCCGGCCATCACAATGCAGGGGATCTCCACCAGTTCAGCCCACCATTGGCCCAAAGCGAGATTTCGCGGATGGGGTTGCGGTTTGTTGTCAAAACCGAAGCGGCCGAAGAAAACATAATCCGGTCTCAACTCTCCCAGTTCAAGCGCCTCATGGCGGCTCTTGGCGCCGCCAGCGCCGACGATCACGCCATCCTGACTGCCGCGCAACGCTTCTGAGATGTCTTCCTTCTTGTCGAAGTGAACACCGTCCGCTGCACACCTGGCGGCAATTCGCCCGTCTCCGGCGACGACTGCGGCAATACCCGCAGCTTGCACCTGCGGAACCACAGCTTCGCACAGTTTCTGAAAATCACGCTCGCCAAGCTGTGCCGGCCAGAAAATGACAGACGCAACATCGCCGCCCGCAATTGCATTTGCGATCTGGTCGGCGCTCCGCTGCCAATCCTCGCCAGCCGGACTTATCAGGACCAGCCTGCTTCGATCCGGTATTTGTCCGCCCATCTTGGTTTCCATCGTTTTGAAGACGCTTCCATGCACAGCGAAACTGGCACGAATGCGGCATAGACCAAAAGCCGACCGGTTGAAAAGCGCTGCGCCCGGTCCGGTTTTTGCAATGGTTACTGGAAAGTCCGGACCCAAATGGGTAAAGCCCTCACTTTACAACCGGCATTCCCATGACAGACCTTCTCTACGATCCTTGGTTTTATGCTGCGGCAGTGCCCGCGGTTGCGCTGGTTGGCCTGTCGAAGGGCGGTCTTGGCGGTGCGACGGCGCTCATTGGCGTGCCGCTGATGGCGCTGGTGCTGCCGCCGGTGCAGGCCGCAGCCGTTATGCTGCCTATTCTGGTGGTCATGGATGTGTTCGCGCTATGGAGCTGGCGCGGTTACCGCGACGTGCAGACGCTCAAACATCTGCTTCCCGGCGGCATGCTTGGCATCGGTATCGGCTGGCTGACTGCAGCATTTGTCACCGCGGCAATGATCAAGCTGATTGTCGGAATTATCGCGCTGATCTTTGCGGCACGCTGGTATCTCGACCGCGCCCGCGGCCGCCGGCGCACACGTGGTCACAGCATGGTGCGAGGAACGTTCTGGGGTACCGGCGCCGGCTTCACCAGCTTCGTCGCCCATGCCGGCGGTCCGCCCTATCAGATCTATGCACTGCCGCTGGATCAGGATCCCAAGATTTTTACCGGTACCTCGACCATATTCTTTGCCATCATCAATGCCGCCAAACTGGTGCCCTATTTCGCTCTTGGCCAGTTCGACGCCACCAATCTGGCCGCCTCCGCCATCCTGTTGCCGATTGCGCCCATCGCGATTCTTGCCGGTGTGATGATTGTCAGACGCATGAACCGTGAGGTGTTTTATCCGTTCATGTACGCGATGATCGTGCTGGTCGGCTTGAAGCTGACCTGGGACGGAGCAGTCGTGTTTTTACTGTAGTGACGGCGGCAATTTGATGTGATTTATGAGGCAAAACCGCCAACGGAATTCCCCCCATGACCAGCCCCTACGACACCGGCCTCGGCAAAAACGCCGCCAACTATCAGCCCTTGACCCCGCTGACCTATCTGGAGCGGGCGGCCAATACCTATCCCGACCACACCGCTATCATCCACGGCGACAGCCGCATCACCTACCGCACATTCTACAACCGCTCGCGCCAGTTGGCCTCAGCGCTGGCCAGGCACGGAATCTCCAAGGGCGACACGGTTTCGGTGATGCTTTCCAACACGCCGCCAATGCTGGAGGCCCATTTCGGTGTACCGATGGTCAAGGCGGTGCTGCATTCGCTCAACACGCGGCTGGACGCGGCCATCATTGCCTTTCAGCTCGATCATGCAGAATCCAGATTGCTGATTGTCGATCGCGAATTTTCACCCGTTGTCGCCGAAGCGCTGAAACTCGCCAAGGTCAAGCCGCTGGTCATCGACTATGACGATCCCGACTATGCCGACGATGCACCCTATGAGAAAGGCGAACGCATCGGCACTGTCGACTATGAGGAATTCATTGCCGGCGGCGATGACTATTTCGACTGGTCACTGCCCGATGACGAATGGGACGCAATATCGCTCAACTACACATCCGGTACGACAGGCAATCCCAAGGGGGTGGTCTACCACCATCGTGGCGCCGCGCTGATGGCCTATGCCAACACCATTCACGCCTCCATGGGCAAGCATTGCGTTTATCTGTGGACGCTGCCGATGTTTCATTGCAATGGCTGGTGCTTTCCCTGGACTCTTACGGTGCAGGCCGGCACCCATGTCTGCCTGCGCTGGGTTCGCGCCCACGCCATGTATGATGCCATCGCCGACCATGGCGTCACCCATCTGTGCGGCGCTCCGGTGGTGATGGCGACACTGATCAACGCACCCGACGAAGAGCGCCGGGATTTTCCGCAAACCGTGACCTTCAACACTGCAGCCGCTCCGCCGCCTGAAGCCGTGCTTTCCGGCATGGCCGACGCAGGATTTGCTGTCACTCATCTCTACGGTTTGACCGAGACCTATGGACCGGCGGTGGTCAATGAATGGAAAGGCGAGTGGGACGACCTTGCCAAGGACGCCCGCACCGCCAAGAAGGCGCGCCAGGGCGTTCGCTACGCCGCGCTTGAAGACCTGACCGTGATGGACCCGAAAACCATGCAGAAAACGCCACCCGACGGCGAGACCATCGGCGAGGTCATGTTCCGCGGCAACATCGTCATGAAGGGGTATCTGAAGAACGAGACCGCATCCGCAGAGGCGTTTGCCGGCGGCTGGTTTCATTCCGGCGATCTCGGCGTCATGCATGCCGACGGCTACATCCAGCTGAAAGACCGCTCCAAGGACATCATCATTTCCGGTGGCGAGAACATCTCATCGATCGAAGTTGAAGACGCGCTTTTCAAGCACTCCGCCGTTGCTGCCTGTGGCGTGGTCGCCAGAAAGGACGAGAAATGGGGCGAAACACCAGTCGCCTATATCGAATTGAAACCCGGTAAATCGGCGACCGAGGCCGAAATTGTTGAACACTGCCGCTCATTGCTGGCCAGGTTCAAATGTCCCCGCACGGTCATCTTCACCGAGATCCCCAAGACCTCGACGGGCAAAATCCAGAAGTTCAAGCTCAGGGACATGGCGAAAGGTTTGTAACCAGCCACGCCGGAGGGCCCAGATCAACGGCCCGGCGGGTAGCCGATGGCTATCAACACCCATAAAGCGCTTTGCGCGACGATTTGCTACTCATTCGATCGACCGGTGTCGACAGTCGCAACCTGCGGAAATCACGCACATTTTGGCGTTTCATGATCGCATGCTAATCTTCAAGAACCAGCAACTGATCCGGGGTAAAACTAATGCGCAAACTATTCCTTGGCCTGATTGTTCTGGCGGTGACTTCCACGTCTGCTGAAGCGATCTCGCGTTACAATTCCACATCATTGTCCTGCCCGAAGGCCAAGGCGATCGTCAGAAGCCAGGGTGCCGTGATCTTTCGCTATCCCTCACGCCGCAATCCTTCGCTGACGCTTTATGACCGGTTTGTCGCCCATGGCGGCCTGTGTGCATATGGCGAGACGGCAAGCCCCAAATCAGTTCCGACGCGATCCGGCAAATGCAGGCTGATCGCCTGTCTGCAACGAAATGACGGCCGCGGTGGTCACCGCCGCAGGGACACCGGAAATGGCGGCTATCAGTTTTATGGCCGGTTTTAAGGGTGCCGCTGAACTGAGCCGGCTTTCTTTCGCACTATCCGGCAAAGTCTGATTTCGGCGCCGCTCTTCACAAACGGAATGCGATACGCCATTGTCCACCTGTCAGTGTGTGTTTTCGCGTAAATTGGTTGGCGATGGGGAATCTGCCCAGAGAGTTGGAACTGAAGCTTGAGCTTGGCAGCAAGCAACTGAAGCGGATTTCCAAGAGCAAGGCTTTAAAAAGACTGTCCAGCGGGCCGGGGCGCAAAGTTTCGATGCGTTCGACCTACTTTGACACAGCCGATTGTGCGCTTCACGCCGCCGGCGTTTCGTTTCGGATTCGCAAAGCCGACGGCAAACTCAAGCAGACGGTCAAGGTCGGCACCGGCATTCGCGGCGGCATTTCCAATCCCGTCGAGGTGGAATGCGTCGTTAAAAATCCCAAACCTGACATCCGGAAAATTGCCAATCCGGATGTGCGCAAACAGATCCGCAAGCTCGTCTCGGGAAAAAAGCTGCGTCCGGTTTTCAAGACCGATATCTTGCGCACGATTTACATGATCGAACGTGGCGGCACCACGGCGGAACTGGCTCTCGACAGGGGCCGCGCCAGGACAGCAAAACGATCCACGCCGATCAACGAAGCCGAACTGGAACTGGTTTCCGGCGACGCCCACGCGCTGCTGCCGATCGCGCAAAAACTGTTTTCGCAATATCCGGTTCGCTTCGGCACGCTCAGCAAGGCTGAACGCGGCTACCGGCTCGTCGGCAACGCAAAGCCGGGTAAAAAGAGCGCTCGCGTGGTAAAGGCGCGGCAGCCGCAACTCAAAGCCCAACAATCGGTCACCGAGGCATTCGAACTATGCTGCCGGTCGGCGGCGGACCAAATATTGGGCAACTGGTATGCCGTGCTTGCCGATGACGACCCGGAGCACGTTCATCAACTGCGCATTGGTTTGCGCCGGTTGCGTACGGCGCTGAAACTGTTCCGGCCCGGGATCGACAGCCGTGCGCTGCGCAATCTGGCTGTCGACCTGCGCGATGCCGGACGTGTCGTCGGCGAACTGCGTGATTGCGACGTGATGCTGGCTGATATCGCAAAGCCGGCCAGTGCGCCGCAGCAAAACAATGCCGGCCCGAAGGCGATAAAGAAGCTGCTGGCAAGGCGGTGTAGAAAAACGCGCAAAAAAGTACGCCGCGAACTCCGGACAAAGCGATGGAACAAGATGCTGCTGTATCTGGCCTTGCTGCCGCATGGCGCCGGCTGGCGGAGTGATCGCAGCAACCGGCAAGCCATTCACCAAGCGCAGCGCGCGCTGGACAAAAGCTGGAAACAGGTCCTCAAACGGGCCGACAAACTGAATGCGCTATCGATTGAGGAGCGCCACCGTCTGCGCAAGGATCTGAAAACGCTTCGCTACACGGCAGAGTTCTTCAGTTCAATTTTTGCAGGCGCCGATGTCGAGCGCTTCATAAGCGCATTGAAGCGGCTTCAGGAGGGGTTTGGCTATCTCAATGATGTCGCGCTGGCCAACACCTTGCCGGATATGTTCAACGCCAGGTCAAATACTGCCGACAGCACAAGACAGTCAGTCGGTTTCATCCTTGGTTGGCACGCAGCCATCGCCGAGCGCGAGTGGCGAGACGTCAAGAACCGCTGGCTCAACCTCAATCGCCGGCCCAAATTCTGGCATTGACGGTCTGATCCGCAGGCGGCAATCAGACCCTCGCACCGGATTTAATCACCGGCGGGTTTGGTAGGTAGCCGGCTATGACCGTCTGCGTCGGTTCAGATGATTGTTCTCAAACGGAATGTGGGCAACGAATAGGCAGCCGGGTGACGTAATCTGCTTGCAACAATCACCTCAATGAAATAGCTGATACCTCATTGAGAGGGGCGCTTACCGGAGCGCCCGATGGACACGATTGCCGATATTAAAAAACGCCAATTATGGCTCGAGGTGCGTTGCAGCCGGTGCACCCGATCGACCCTGTTTCCGTCCCGCAGCATACCGAAACGTTTGCCCGGCGACCTGCCGGTAGCAATGGCCGCTGCCTTTTTCCGCTGTTCGGGATGTTGCGGCAAGCTGCCGTACCGCCAATCCGCCGAAAGAGGCGGGCCGGTTTCAGGCCTACAAGAAAAACCGGAAAGGCCGATGAACCGGGTCCGGTAGCAATGGCCGCTGCCTTTTTCCGCTGTTCGGGATGTTGCGGCAAGCGCATCACCTGCCGTACCGCCAATCCGCCGAAAGAGGCGGGCCGGTTTCAGGCCTACAAGAAAAACCGGAAAGGCGGATGAACCGGGCTCTGTCCGTCAATGCCGCCGGGCTTCAGCGGCCTTGCAGTACAAGAAGCCAGGCGCATGAATTCACTCAGCTGCAATCGCCTGACGGCGGCAATAGCAGGATGCGTTGATCGCAACCTCTGCCCGCGCCGCTGCCTTGTCGAATTGCAATTTGATGTGGGCCGCCTCGGTTTCCTCACCGCGCCTCACCAGGCACTCGTGAAGACCGTGCAAGCTCCAGACATTGCCGGGATGCTGACACGCCCGGCTCAGCGTTGCGTCAAGCCCCAGATCGGCACGGTAGACCGCCTCTGCCTCCTCGAACTCGCCTTGTTCCAGAAGCAGTGCGCCAAGCGCGTGCCGCGTTGGCTGCATCCAGCCCCAGGGCTCGTCATAGGGAAGGTTGTCGTCCAGTTCGACAGATTTCCGAAGGTGATCGAAGGCTACATCGTGATTGCCCCGGTGGTATTCCAGTTCACCGAGCATCATCTGGCGCCCCACCGCCAAAATGTCCCGGCAGGTGTTGTTGAACAGCATGCGGGTCTCGGGAACCTTTTCAAATGCTGCTTCAAAAAGTTTCCGTTCAGCTTCCGCCGCCTCGAGTTGTTTGGTATTGGCCAGGGCGACGGTCCGTGAATAATGCATCATCGCGGTCGTGACGCTGAACAGTTCCGCATCTTCCGGCAGCTTTTGCTCCAGGATTGCATTCCACATGCCAAACCGGATGAGCACGTGCTGTTTCATCGGCACAAAGCCCTCAAACCAGTCGGCCATGGGCCGCAGCGTTTCGGCGGGAAGAGTTTCAATCAATTCGTCGGCGGTTTCGAGAGCAGGCGTCGGCTGACCCAGGAACATCGCGCCGTAGATTTTGAAGTGATAATTGTGACAACGATAGACGGAATAGAAATTCTCCGCCCCTTCGCGGGCGAGAAACTTGCGATCGGCGATGATGGCCGTGTGGTTCCTCAAGACAACGTTCATATAGTCGCCGCACAACACATCGACATGGGTGGGCATGTGAAGAAGATGGCCTGCGTCCGGCACCAGGGTACTGAGCACGTCGCCATGGCGAAGCGCCCGCTCGGGGTGAGGCGACATCTCCATCAGGTGGATATACATGTGCAAGAGCCCCGGGTGCTGCCAGGCACCGTCAAGACGTTCGAAGGCGCCATCGAGAACCGCAATGGCTTCCAGCGTGTCCGCCCCTTCAGCAGGCTGACCTGTCGGTAGATCCCAAAGCTGCCACGGTGTCCGGTTCATGATGGCCTCGGCAAACAGCGCACAGATATCCAGATCTTTGCCGTGGGCGGCGTAAACCTCCCGCATGGCGTCGGCATAGGCGTCGTTCCACGGACTGAACTCTTCCGTCGAGGGATCGGTTGGGTAGCGTTTCGGCAGTGCCTCGATCAATGACCGTTCGACTGGTGTAACATTGTCGATCTGCTTCAGCGCGGCTTCGATCGAGCTGCGCGCCAGTGCAAGCGCGTCCGGCTTTTCGTCCTCTTCAAACGCTTCCCAGGGTTTGTTGTAATTTGGACCGATGCAGTAGGCGATCCCCCAATGCGCCATGGCGCATTCCGGATCACTTTCCAATGCCTTGCGAAAGCAGACAATGGCCTCTTCGTGGTGGTAGGCATAGGTCCAAACCAAACCGCGATCAAACCATTGCTGTGCCTGCTGCGACGAACACGTAACTGTCCGCGAATAGGAGCCAAGATCATAGTAACTCATCGCTCGAACTTCCTCCTGGATCTGTTACTCACCAGAATATATTAGCATTCCGTGATTGTCGTCCCCTGGCACGCCACGCGCTTATCCATGCACCCAACCTCCCTTGTCCTGCCCGGATGAAACGGGAAGCGGAGCATGTGCTGGAAAATTGCAATTCAAAGAAACCATCAGGGCGTTGGCTTCATTTTCGCCCCCCTTGAGGGGGGTCCGAAGGACGGGTCGAGACCCGTGGCTCGACCCCGGATTTCAACGGCTTAGCCGAGCGGTAGCGATGGCTAAACGTTAGAAATTCCAAGAGGGGGGATAAATTCATCGAGCACAGTTCCCCCCTCTTGTCTTTTCCAAGCACTTACTCGGGCTAAGCCCTCGTAAATGCAGCAAAAGACTTTCTCCCCCTCAAGGGGGTGAGAACCGGTTGCCGCATCGCGGCAAGCCGATGATCCTGCGAATCATCGGCAGGGACCGAACGCCCGAAGCGCGCTTGGCGCGAGGGCAAATTGAAAAAATCCATCCACGTTTCCCAATCCTGCCCCACACTCTCCGGTTAATCGGAGAACGGGCCTTGGACTGGAAAATCGCGATTCAAAGAAACCGCAAGGCGCTGGGCGACGTAGTCGCCGAGCTGCTGGCGCTGGCGCAGCGCGACGACACATTGCGCCGCTCCATCCTCCGCATCTTGCGTCCGGCGGAATCGGCACTGAGACGGCTGATCGTCGTCGTCGCGGCGATGCTGGTCCAAAGGGCGCGGGAGAGCGGAGCCAACGGCGTGGATAAAAAGGACATCCAGCTACCGGATTTCTCATCCTTCGCCACCTACGACACGCTGCCGGCCTTTCGATTGATCGATCCCCGAAAGACGTTTGGCGAGTTTTCGCGGCCGGTCGCCAAGGGCGTCCCGCGCATCTGCGTCCCCGGTGTTTTCGACCCGGTGGCGCTGAAGAAACCGGACAACACCCTGCAGGCCCTCAAACCCATCCGCCGCATCCGCAAACTGCAATATGCGCTTGCTACGTTGCCGCGACAGGCGCGCCGCCTCAACCGGCTGATGGCCAGGCGCGCAAACGCTGAGCCCAGTCCCGGAAAGGACGGGCCGATCCGCCCCGGCAACCCGCCGGGCCACCGCCAACGCCCGCGCGAGCCGGTCGACGAAATTTTGAACGAATGCCAATGGCTGGCGCAGGAATGCGGCTACAAACCGCCGTGAGCGTTTTCCCAGTGCAGGCAGTTTCACCCCAGATGAAAGATTCTCGGGAACAATTGCGCGCGTCTATCTCCCCCCTTGTGGGGTCCGAAAGACGGGTCGAGACGAGTGGCTCGACCCCGGGCGGAAAGTGAAAACCCGGGCTTGTGCCGCGAAGCAAGCAAGTCCTTGGTTTTCACCAGAGAGGGGGTTGAGATAGAAAGTTCGAACGCAGGAGGCTTTTGGTGGAGGAAAGAAGCCCCCTCTCTTGTCTTTTCCAAGCACTTACTCGGGATGCTCCCTCGTAAATGCCGGAAAAGACTTTCTCTCCCGCAAGGGGAGAGATAGGCATCCGCTTGATTCATCACGCCGCATAGTGCAAATCGGCGCCTGAACATTCAGAAACAAAGGCCGAAACCGGGTATGGACAAGTTCACAAAGCTCACAGGCGTTGCAGCGCCGTTGCCGATCCTCAATGTCGACACCGACATGATCATCCCGAAGGACTACCTGAAGACGATCAAGCGCACCGGTCTTGGTTCAGGACTGTTTGCCGAAATGCGTTTCAATGAGGACGGGTCCGAGAATGGCGACTTCGTTCTCAACAAGCCGGCCTACCGCAACGCGCAGATCCTGGTTGCAGGGGACAATTTCGGTTGCGGCTCGTCGCGTGAGCACGCTCCCTGGGCATTGCTCGATTTTGGCATTCGCTGTGTGATATCGACCAGCTTTGCCGACATTTTCTATAATAACTGTTTCAAGAACGGCATCCTGCCGATCACGGTTTCACCGGAAGACCTGGAGAAGCTGATGGACGACGCCGAGCGCGGCGCCAATGCCACGATCACCGTCGATCTTGAGGAAATGGAAATCCGCGGGCCGGATGGCGGCGTGATCAACTTCGATCTGGATGAATTCAAGCGCCACTGCCTGTTGAACGGCATCGACGATATCGGCCTGACAATGGAAAAATCGGCGTCGATCGATGCTTTCGAAAAACAGGCTTCGCAGGCACGGCCGTGGGCGTAGAAGCGCCGTTGTGAAACCCTTCCTGCCGAAGCGCTTCGAGACTATCGCATTCGGCTTTCTGCTGGCAGGCATGATGTCGTTTCTGGTGACCGGACTTGCCACCGGGCTGGCGGTCGGCATGCATAGCGAATTTGTTGCCTTGTGGATGAAGGCGTGGCTATCATCCTGGGCCGTGGCGTTTCCGGTCGTGCTCATCGTCGCCCCGATCGTGCGGCGCATCGTGCAGCGGATCATAATCGAGGACTGAAGCATTGAGCCGGAGACTGATTTCAACCGGATCGCCTTTTGAGAAGACCGCGGGATATTCGCGGGCGGTGGTCGATGGCGACTGGTGTTTTGTCGCCGGTACCACCGGCTATGATTACAAGACCATGGTCATGCCCGACGATGTCACTGAACAGACACGCAATTGCCTTGCGACCATCAGTGCGGCGCTCGAGGAAGCAGGTTTTTCGTTAAGCGACGTGGTGCGCGCACGATACATCATCACGGATGCAGCCTATGTCGATGCGGTGTTTCCGGTGCTGGGCGAAGCATTTGGCGATATCCGTCCTGCATCGACGATGATGGTTGCAGGGCTGGTCAAGCCGGAGATGAAAGTGGAGATCGAGGTAACCGCCCGTAAGACACCTTCATGGACGGGAGCGGAATTTTTCGACCTACCCGGCGATGAGAATTGATTTCTCATCGGTTCTGACCGGTTTGCCGTTGCGCAACAGATCAACAACGACCCGATAACGGCCCGGCGCCGGTCTTCCCTGGCGGCCGGCATAAATTGCCAGCTCCGCCTGCGGCTTGATCGCCGGCAAAGTCGTCTTCGCGGCAACGATCCCGCCCGCCGGACCAAACAGCCGCAACTGAACCCGGTCACCGCGGCGGATATTCACCAGCCAGCTCCACGCAATCATCCTCGCTGATTGAGAGGTGATTTCCTCCGGCGGACCCAGTTTCGACAATCTTCCGGCCGCGACACTGGCTCCTGTCAGACCTGACCCCAGAAATTCGGTGTCCCCGAATATTGTTCCGCCCAGTTTTGAATCTGAGAACAGCGACTTGCCGGCAGCTGCAGAATTTGAACACTGTTCGCCGGATTGTCTGCCGGTAACGGGATCAATGACATTGCCGTTGCGGATAACGGCCACGTGCAAGCCGGGATAATAGGCCATGCCGGACGCGCCGATTTCGCCGATCTTCTGGCCTTTGACCACACGGTCGCCTGCTGCAACCATCATGCTCTCATGGCGCAGGTGGCAATAATAGGCGACAGTTCCATTGCCGTGATCGATGGCGGCGCCGTTTCCGCACTCCCGGCCAAAAACATTCTCCTCATCTTCCTTGCTTCGGACAATTTTGTCGGCAAGACCATCACGCGCTTCGATTACCGTACCTTCGGACATTGCAAAGACATCAATGCCGCGGCTGATCTCGGTCATGGACAGCAACCTGATATCTGTTCCCGGATAGCCGTCTCGTGTGACTGAACCGCAAAACGGATCGATCGCCCGATGACCCGGATCGATATCCGGCATCATCTGGATGAAGCAGTCATCGCCAAGTGCGCAATCGGCGGGAAATGAGAATTCATCAGCAGCAGCCCCGGAGAGCTCAACTGTCAACGTGACAAACGCAATCCCGACAAATCTTGCTGCACCGCGCATCGGCGGCCCGCCCTTTCTCCCCGTAGCTGATTGCTGTGTTACCCTGAGAGCGCCAAATCGCCCGGTTGCATGCCGCCGCTGGCCGGTCTACAGGCTTTCGCAGATAATGACAGGAAAGGATATTTGATGGCGGTGCGCAAGCTTCTTCTTCTTCCAGGCGACGGGATCGGTCCGGAGGCCATGGGCGAAGTCCGGAAACTCATCGACATGATGAACAGTGAAATGGGCGCCGGATTTGAGCTTGACGAGGGTCTCGTCGGCGGGTCGGCCTACGATGCGCATGGCCAGTCGATTTCGGAAGCCGACATGGAAAAGGCGCTTGCAGCGGATGCGGTTCTGTTTGGCGCGGTTGGTGGTCCGAAATGGGATGACGTTGCCTACGAAGTCCGCCCGGAAGCAGGTCTCCTTCGTCTCCGAAAGGACATGGCGCTGTTCGCCAATCTGCGCCCCGCCATCTGCTACCCGGCGCTGGCCGCATCGTCTTCCCTCAAGCCCGAAGTGGTGGAGGGGCTCGATATCCTGATAGTCCGCGAATTGACGGGTGGCGTTTATTTCGGCGAGCCAAAGGAAATCACCGATCTGGGCAATGGCCAGAAGCGGGCCGTCGATACGCAGGTCTACGACACGTTTGAAATAGAACGAATTTCCGGCGTTGCATTCGAGCTGGCGCGAACTCGCGCCAACAAGGTCTGTTCGATGGAAAAACGCAATGTGATGAAATCAGGTGTGCTCTGGAACGAGGTTGTCACCGCCATCCACAAGGCCAAATATTCCGATGTTGAACTCAGTCACATGCTGGCCGACGCCGGCGGCATGCAGCTGGTGCGCTGGCCGAAGCAGTTCGACGTGATCGTCACAGACAATTTGTTTGGCGACATGCTGTCGGATGTTGCCGCGATGTTGACCGGTTCACTTGGCATGCTGCCGTCAGCCTCACTTGGGGCACCTGATCCCAAGACCGGCAGCCGCAAGGCACTGTATGAACCGGTGCACGGTTCAGCGCCCGATATAGCCGGCCAGGGCATCGCCAATCCGATTGCCATGATCGCATCATTCGCCATGTGCTTGCGCTATTCGTTCAACATGGTCGCGGAAGCCGACAGGCTTGAAACGGCGATTTCCGATGTCCTCGATAGCGGCCTGCGTTCAAAAGACATCATGTCGGACGGTATGACGGAAGTAGGCACGACCGAAATGGGCGATGCGGTACTGGCCAGGTTCCGGCAACTTTCGGGTTGACGAATCGCATGACGGCTGACGCTATCGCGCCATGACCCGGCCGGTTTCAATCAGCAACAGACAAGCGCGCGCGGTGTGGCTGCGGGCGCAACGGCTCGATGAAGCCGAACCATTCGGCAGCGGACCGGACGCGGTGCTGCGGGCCGTGACGCAGCTGGGTTACGTTCAGATCGACACAATCAATGTGGTCGAACGCTGTCACCACCACATCTTGTTCAACCGCATCCCAGACTACCGGTGCGGCGATCTCGCCTGTGCCCAAAGCCGCGATAAATCAGTGTTCGAATACTGGACCCATGCGCTTTCCTACATCCCGACCAGCGACATGCGATATTTCCTGCCGGCGATGAAGGCGCATCGAACTGATCCGGACAATTGGTTTTCCTCAGTCCCACCGTCACGGATGCGCCGCGTGATGGCAGAAGTGCGCAGGCGCGGCCCGCTATCAATCCGCGATATTGAAGACAAGCGTCTGGTGGCTAAGAGCCATGAATGGGCCAGCAAGAAACCATCCAAAAAGGCGCTGGAGAAAGGCTTCTTCGATGGCCGGCTGGCGATTGCCGAACGATCGGGAATTATCAAGTCCTACGAGTTGATGGAACGCCATTTCGGTTGGGACAAACCGCCGCGGCCGGCGACCGGCCGGCAGATCACCGCCTATCTGCTTGATCGCGCCCTTCGGTCACAGGGATTTGTCAGTCTCGATTCCATTTGTCATCTGAACGCGCCGGCCAAAAAAGAGATCTCTGAACTGATCGAGAAGCGAGTGAAAGCGCGAAAACTCAAACCCGTGCGGATTGAGGGAGACGACACACAATACTGGGCTGAACCCGAAATCCTCGATGCACAGTTTTCTCCGCAGGATGAATCGATCCACATTCTTTCGCCCTTCGATCCCTTGATCATTCAGCGCAAACGGACGGCTGCGATATTTGGCTACGATCACATTTTCGAAGCCTATGTCCCTGAAGAAAAGCGCCGCTTCGGTTACTTCGCGTTACCCGTACTGGTAGGGGATGAAATCGTGGCGGCTCTTGATCTGAAAACCGACCGGCAGGCCGGCGAATTGAAAATCAAGAAATGGAACTGGATCGGCAATTTCCAGTCGGGTGAACTCAAACAAAGCATCGAAACCGAACTGGACAGGTTTGAGAAATTTCAACTTGCTTCGAGGTAAGGCTTTCCCACGGCGATTCCAAAGACATTCATTATCAGCCATCCGTCGACATCGGATTTGCAGGATCACGGGCCCATTCTTGAAGTGAAGCGGTATAAACGGCGACATCGGTGAAGCCGAGCCGGGTCATGACGAAAGCGTTTAATGATGCGAGAATGCCACCGCCACAATAGGTGATCTGACGGGAATTGCGATCAGCCGGATACATCGCTTCAAGTTGTTCGCGCGGAAGATAGCGTCCAGTTTCGTCAAGCATGTTGATGCCGCAGATATTGATTGCGGTCGGTATGTGTCCCGGCCGGCCGTATATGGACATTTCGCCCCGATAACTGGCCTCGGGCAGCGTGTCGATCAGGCTTATGGCGGGATTATCTATCGCCGCCATGACTTCTTTTCGGTCAGCAATCACATCCGGTCGCGAGTTACAGGTGAGTTTGCGGTTTGGATGCTTGGCAGGCTCGGAGGACAGCGCCCGCCCTTCCGCCTTCCAAAGCTTCAAGCCACCATCGAGAATTGCAGCTTGGTCAAATCCAACCCAGCGAAGCATCCACCACACGCGGGCCGCCCAGGCAGACATTGAATTATCGTACAGGACAACACGTGACTGATCGCCTACACCCAGCGCACCCATTTCAGCGCAGAACGCTTCGGGTTCCGGTAAAGCAAATTCGATATCGCTGTCGGTATCGCAAAGCTCTTTCGTCAGGTCCGCAAATCCGGCCATCGGTATATGTTCGCTATCAAAGCTGGCGCGCCCACTATGGTTCTGAAAGCCTGTCTCAGTTTGTTCCGTGTGCACTGAACAATCGAGAACAACCAAATCCGCATCACCCAGATGGTTTTCCAGCCACTGCGTAGAAACCAGCGTGTCCATTGATCCTCCTGACTTGCCGCCCATATGGGCAAACACAGTGGCGAAATGGCGGGTTTGTTCCGGAAATTGACGAGCTACATTACGCCGGCCGGAACGGGCCCCCATTTATTGTCGTGTTTTTGTGACGGAATGAGTGCGAAGACAAACAGGATCAATCCGCCAACATAAGGTACGAATACGAGAAGATAGAACCAGCCCGACAGGCCAATATCGTGTTGTCGCCGCACCATGATGGAGATGGACGGCAGGATGATCGCCAGCCAGCCCAGAACCATGGCGCCGATGGTAATGTAAGGCTCTTCATAGTCTATGTTGCCAATGGCAAAATCAAGTGCGACTCCAATGGCCCCCAGAACTGCCAGACCGAGATAGACAAACAACACGTAGCCCCAGAATTCCTTGCGCCGGGCACGGGTACGAAAATTTACATAGTCGGTGGTGATGGCCCGTTTGAAGTATCCGAACAGGCTCAGTGCTCCTCCCGGATCTTCAGAAACCGGAATTGCGGCAGGCGCACCTGACTGTCCGGTTGCTGGCTGCGCTACTGCAGCGGTATTTGCAGCGCCGACAATGAAAATCTCTCTCGCGAGATCACCATCGGCTCTGAAGTCGACTCGCGAACCCTTTGTCAATGGTTGAAGCTGCTGCAGATCGACGCGGGCGAAGGCGTAGCGATTTCCATCATCACCACTAATGAAACCTTGGCCGATACCGTCGTCATAGTGAAGTACTTCGCCGCGCATGATTTTCCCCGTTGTCGGCCAATCACCGAATGATTCGCCATTATGACGTTGAATTGATGAGGGTAAAGTTACTTACCAGGCATCCACATAGCGCCTGCCGCCTGACGGTTTAATCTCGCCGGCGGCGGTCAGTCCGGAAACCAGCCATTTGCGCGTTTCGGCCGGGTCGATGACGGCATCGAATTCGACTTTGCGGGCTGCGTTGATCGCCCGGCCCTTTTCATAGGCTTTTGCAACGAGTTTGTTGAACAAGGCCTCCCGCTCATCGTCATCGGCAATTGCTTCCAGTTCTTTCCTCGCTCCAAGCCGCACCGCACCTTCAAGCCCCATGGCGCCAACTTCTCCGCTGGGCCAGGAGACGGTGAAATTGGAACGATGGAAACTGCCGCCCGCCATGGCCTGGGCGCCCAGGCCATAACCTTTACGCAAAATGATCGTGAACAACGGTACGGAAAGTTGAGCGCCGGCAAGAAACAGGCGCCCGATATGGCGGACCTGCGCCTTGGTCTCAATGTCAGGACCGACCATGAAACCCGGTGTGTCGCAAAGTGAAATCACCGGCAGTCCGTGGGCGTCACAAAGTTGGAGAAACCGCGCTGCCTTGTCGGCGGCTTCCGGATCGATCGCGCCTCCCAGATGCATCGGATTGTTAGCAATCAATCCGCATGGACGACCCTCTACTCGGATGAGTGCTGCTATCATTCCGCTACCGAAACCACTCCTTAGTTCCAAGATAGAACCAACATCCGCAATTGCGGCGATCGCCTTGCGCATATCGTATGCGAGCTGACGATCCTCCGGCACAATTTTCCGGCAGAGTTCTGGTTCAGGTGCCTTCCAATCCTTCAAGTTGCCCTGGAAGTAACCCAGATAGGTTTTGGCCGCCGAGGTCGCTTCAGCCTCATTTTCGACCAGGATATCAATGACACCGTTGGCCGACTGTACATCCGACGGACCGATTTCCTCCGGTGAAAATGTTCCCAGACCGCCGCCCTTGATCATCGCGGGACCACCCATGCCAAGATTGGAATTTCTGGTCGCAATAATGACATCGGCAACCGCCGGAAAAGCGGCGTTACCGGCGAAACAGCGCCCTGCGATGATGGCGATCAGTGGAGCCTTTCCCGACAGCTGTGCAAACCGATAGAAGCTCGGAACATCCAGGCCGGAAAAGGAGATATCGAACGCATCGACATCATTCGGCCGTCCACCGCCGCCCTCGGCGTATATGATGGTAGGGATCGGATTTTTGTGTATGACGTCGATCAGGCGATCAATTTTCTTGTGGTGAAAATAGCCTTGCGTGCCCGCCATCACCGTGTAATCGACCGCCAGAATGGCGCAGGAAGACCGGTCTTTACCGAACATTTCCGCATTTACCATCCCGATACCGGTGACAATGCCATCAGCAGGCGATTTTGCCGTTAGTTCTTCTTCGGAGAATTTCCGGCGCTGGGCAGCTGTAGCGAGCCCGCCATATTCGATGAAACTGGTTTCGTCGACAAGGTCGGCAATGTTCTCGCGGGCGGTGCGCATGCCGGTTGCATGGCGCTTGTCCACCGCTTCTGGACGGGCCTGGTCGAGTGTAGCTTCATTGGCCATTCGAGCCTGCAGAAGATCGGATCTGACATTGGCGGACTTTGCGACGGTGAATTGCCTGTCTCCCGGATCATCAATTTCGACCGGTTGAAACTCAACCATCAAAGCGCCTTCTTCGATGGCATCTCCTTCTTTGACATGGATTGCCAATATCCGGCCCGCTTCCTCTGCGCGGATTTCTTGGCGCATTTTCATCAGCTCGGTCGTGAGCAAAAGCGTATCTGCAGAAACCAGTTTGCCGGCTGCAACATCGACCGAACTTACGATTGCAGCGGAATTGGACCTAATGGCCACGATATCGTTGGGAGTGTCATCCATATTGCCGTTTCCGCGAGGACTACTTTAGGTCATGATGTGGCGGTTAGCACAGTCGTGGCGCTGAAAAAACAGTTTCGGATAATCGACCGATTGACTCAAACGGCAAAGCGCAACATAAGCAGCGGCGAAATGGAGAAAACGATGCACATCTTCGGATCAGACATTGTTGGTGGATTCAGCGTCGGCGAAAACGCCGGCCTGTATTCCTGCGCCATTTCCACCAAGCGCACGGCCAAAACGACCACAAAAACGGTCTGACCTCTCTGGCCTGCCCGCATCTCCCCGGGGCACAAGCCGGGGAAGCAAAGTCCCGTGACTGGCCACACGGGTTCGGGAAACAGGGGAGGCGAACAGGAACTAGCGAAAATGGGTTTTAGAATTGCGATTGCCGGCGCCACCGGAAATGTGGGCCGTGAGATGCTCAATATCCTGGAAGAACGCGGATTTCCGGCAGACGAGGTCGTGCCGCTGGCGTCACGCCGTTCGGTCGGAACCGAAGTATCCTACGGCGACAAGACGCTGAAGGTCCGCGATCTTTCGAGCTATGATTTTTCAGAAACGGACCTGTGTCTGATGTCAGCTGGCGGATCGGTGTCGAAAGAGTTCTCACCCCGGATCGGCAGGCAGGGCTGTGTGGTCATCGATAATTCGTCGGCCTGGCGTTATGATCCGGATGTTCCGCTCATCGTCCCGGAAGTCAATCCGAACGCAATCGAAGGCTTTGCGAAGAAAAACATCATCGCCAACCCGAACTGTTCAACCGCCCAGTTGGTCCTGGCCCTGAAGCCTCTGCATGACGCGGCCACAATCAAGCGTGTGGTGATCTCAACCTATCAGTCGGTCTCCGGCGCCGGCAAGGAAGGCATGGACGAGTTGTTCGAACAGAGTAGGGCCGTCTTCGTCGCCGATCCGATAGAGACAAAAAAGTTCACCAAGCGGATTGCCTTCAACGTCATTCCGCATGTCGATGATTTCATGGATGACGGCTCCACCAAGGAAGAGTGGAAGATGGTGGCAGAGACCAAGAAGATGGTCGACCCGAAGATCAAGCTGACGGCCACTTGCGTCAGGGTACCCGTGTTTATCGGACATTCGGAAGCGGTCAATATCGAGTTCGAAAAGCCGATTTCTGCTGATGAGGCCCGCGAAATCCTTCGCGAGGCACCGGGGTGTCTGGTCGTCGACAAACGCGAGGATGGCGGATACGTAACCCCTTATGAATCGGCCGGCGAGGATGCCTCCTTCCTCAGCCGGATTCGCGAAGATTCCACCATCGACAACGGGCTCAACATCTGGGTTGTTTCTGATAACCTGCGCAAAGGTGCGGCGCTCAACACCGTGCAGATCGCCGAACTGTTGCTGGCACGCGGGCTGATCGAGCCGAAGAAAAAGGCAGCCTGAGCGGCTGAAACCGGGAAACCTTGACCTGGATCGTACGAATACTCAAATCCACATTTGCGCTGCCGGTCTGGGTGCTGGTGTGGATTTTTGTATTCCTGCTGCCGGCCAACTTCGCCGGTTTCTGGTTTCTCGACACCGATGTCGGGTTGTGGGTCAGCGTCCTTGGGGCCGGAGCAATTTTCGTCAATTTGATCCCGGTGCTGATCAATGGCGGCGTTTCCAAGGTTTTGGCAATCCCGCATCTGATATTCTGGATACCGCTGGAGATCATTCTGCTGCGGTTTGTCGTGGCCGGAGATCTTTCGACCTCAGAATGGCGGTTGGCAGTCGCCGTGCTCATTGTCAACGGTATTTCGCTCGGCTTTGATTTTCACGACACGGCAGAATGGTGGAAAGGCAACCGCAAGGTGGTCGGCTATGAGGACGAGCCGGTCAAGCTGTGACCGGTTTCGACAAGCCCCGTTTCTCCATCATCGCTTCAGCCGTTGGCATCTTGCCACGAAAAGCAAGGTAGAGCTCTTCCGGATCGGCGGTGTCGCCTGCCGAGTAGATGTGCTTTAGTAACTTGCCGGCAGTCTGGGCAGAGAAGACATCGCCTGCTTCCTCGAATGCAGCGAAGGCGTCGGCATCGAGCACCTCAGACCACATGTAGGAGTAATAGCCGGCTGAATAGCCATCACCGGCGAAGACATGCATGAAATGCGGAGAGCGATGACGCATGGCGATTGCGTCCGGCATGCGGAGCTCGCCTAATGTGTCCACCTCAAACTTTTGCGGGTTTTCCGGTGAACCTTCCGCGCCATGATAGGCCATATCCATCAGTGCAGAGGCGGTAAACTCAACAGTGTTGAAACCTGCGTTGAAGGTCTGTGCCGCGAGCAGCTTCTCGCGCAAAGCGCCCGGCATAGGTTCACCGGATTCAAAATGGCGTGCGTAGGCAGAAAGGATTTCCGGCGTGGTCAGCCAATGTTCATAAAGTTGCGACGGCAGTTCGACAAAGTCGCGCGAGACCGATGTGCCTGAGAGGGACGGCCAAGTAGCTTCGCTCAACAAGCCGTGCAGCGCATGACCAAATTCGTGAAACAGCGTGTTGGCTTCGTCCATGGACAGTAAAGCGGGCTGCCCGTTTGCCGGCTTTGCAAAATTGCAGATGTTATAGATGACCGGTTTGTCGCCTTCACCAAGCTTGTGGCCCGATTGCAGAGCACTCATCCAGGCGCCGGACCGCTTCGAAGGTCTGGCAAAATAATCAGCCATGAACAGGCCGCGATGACTGCCATCGCTGTTGATGACCTCAAATGTTCGAACATCTGAATGCCAGGCCTCGATGCCTTCAAGCTCTCTCAATTCAAGGCCAAACAGCCTGGTGGCAACGGCAAAGCAGGCTGCGATGACGTTTTCCAGCTCCAGGTAAGGCTTCAGCTCCGCCTCATCGAATTCAAACTTCCTTGCCTTCAGCTTCTCGGCATAGTGTCGCCAATCCCAAGCGGCAATTTCGTGATTGTGTCCTTCGGACACCGCAATCTCCGCCATCTCCGCCTGGTCCGCTTCTGCGCTTGCCTTGGCCCGCTCCCAAACCGGTTCCAGCAGATCCATTACGGCGGCAGGTGTTTTGGCCATGGTGTTATCGAGTTTGAACGCGGCGAAAGATTTGTACCCCAGCAGGTTCGCCAGTTCGGCGCGTAGGCGCAGGGTTTTTCCGATGACCGGCCAGTTCTTGTCCTCACCGCGTTCGACAAATGCTTTGTGAACTATTTCGCGCAAATCACGGCGTTCTGAAAACGCCAGAAACGGTTCGGCGATTGAGCGTGACAGGGTGACGACGAATTTGCCTCCATGTCCCCGACTCGCCGCTGCTACCGACATGGATTCGCGTAGAAACTCCGGCAGCCCCTGCAAATCCGGTTCATCAAGAACAAGTTCCCATTCACTTTCATCAGCAAGTACATTCTGGCCGAATGTGGTGCCAAGCGAGGCCAACTCTTCCTTGATATCCGCGAAACGTTTGCGAGCCTCGCCTCTCAAGTTTGCGCCGGCGCGAACAAAGCTCTTCCAGCTCTTCTCCAGAGCGCGTGCCGTTTCTGGATCGAAATTCAACTTCTCGCGGGAGGAATACAGCGCGTCGACGCGCGCAAACAGTTTTTCATTCAAGCCGATTGCGGTGTAATGACGTGCCATCCTGGGAGCGAAATCGCGTTCCAGCGCCTGGATAACGTCATTGGTGTCAGCGCCAGCCTTGCACCAGAAGATCGATGAAACACGCGATAGCGCTTTGCCGGAGAGCTCCAATGCTTGAAGCGTGTTTTCAATTGTCGGCGCTTCCGGATTTCCGGCGATTGCATCGATTTCGGCGCTGTGCGCCTTCAAGGATTCATCAAAAGCTCTGGAAAAATCAGTATCGCTGATCGACGCAAATTCCGGCAATCCGAAAGGGCCTTTCCAGTCGGTCAGGGAAGGATTCGCGGTTGACGGATCGGATTCTTCGATTGGCATCGGCAGGTCACCATATTTGAGGGATAAGATTGAACAGATGCGGATCCGGAGTTGCGTCAGTCCACATCCGGACGTGCAAAATCGCCGGTCTCGTTGTCCATGATCCACAATTCTCCGGAGGAGATGTCGAACCAGGCACCGTGCAATGTAAGCCGGCCCTTCTTTTCCAGAATGTCAACGCACGGAAAGGTACGCAAATTTGCGACGGAATAGCGGATGGAAATGCGCTCAAGCGCTGTTTGGCGCTCACCCGCAGTCAGCAATTGGTTTCCCGCGACAGTTTCTGCTGCGGGATGGATGAGGCTCATCCATTTGCCGATGAAATCACCAGGGGATAGTGGCTCCATTGCCGGATCGAGAGCAGCCTTGATGCCGCCACAGCGGCCATGACCCATGACAACGACATGTTTGACCTTCAAACTCTGAACCGCAAATTCCAGCGCAGCCGAAGTGGAGTGGAAGCTTCCGGTTGGAGAGTAAGGTGGCACCAGATTGGCCACATTTCGAACCACAAACAGTTCGCCAGGGCCCGTATCGAAGATTGTCTCTGGCGCGGCGCGTGAATCGCAACAAGCAATGATCATCGTTTCCGGTTTCTGACCTTCACTGGCGAGCTTGCGATAGCGGCTCGATTCATCTGCGTAACGGCCGGCGATAAAATTGCGGTATCCGTCGGCAAGTTTGGATGGGAATTGGCTCATGCGCTATTCACTTTGAAGAATTGATCGTGGGCAGAAACACTGAAGCGATATATTGGTCAAGCTGTCTTTGCTTCAAGAGTCATTGCGAGTCGACCGTAAGGTTCATCGGTGGATCAGTAATGCAGTTCCGGTCAGCGGCCAGGGTCAGTTCGTTTGAGCCCCGTGTCAAGCTGCGCCCGATGAGTGTCAGGACCGAACCGGTTGCTTTCTGAAGTGCGGCAGCGTCTGTGTCACCCTCCAGCTTGTGAGCCAGAAACAGCGCCGCCGTAAGGTCACCGACCCCGTTTGGTGGCGCAGACACAACCTCATGACCGATTCTGAATATTTCGGCCGGTGTAACCAGCAGGTTGCCCGATTCACCTTCGGCAAAGGCGGAGGTTATCAGTACCTTGCCGGTTTCAAGCGACCGAGCCATCAATACCGCATCATCTCCAGCGTCGTGGGCGAGCCATTCGAGCTCAAAACGGTTCGGCGTGGCAATATCGGCAAGCGGCAGCAATAGGTTTCTTATTGCCTCTGCTGTCTCTTCGGGCACATAGAGCCCACCATTGTCTCCTATGACAGGATCACAAAGATAGATGAGATCGGGATTGCGCCGCCGAACAGTTTCGATGAGTTGGCAGATTGGTGCCGCCTGATCAGGCTGTCCAAGATAGCCGGTGATAATACCCCCTATTTCGCCGAGCCAAGGCGCCGCCGCAAGATCGTCCATGAATTTTCCGAAATTGGAGCTGTCTGGAATAATTCTCGTCGCAGGCCCATGCCCCGGATGCCAGGGAAGCATGATTGTCGGGACCGACCACACTGGAAAACCAAGTAACTCAAGCGCAAAAACGATCGCCCGATTGCCAACAGTGCCACGGGCCACATGGCTTGAAATAACAACTACTGCAGGTTTCGCTTCATCTGGATTCATTTGCGGATTTCGGTTTGAAAGAACTGTGACGAAGACAACGCACGACTTCATTCTGTTGGTCAACTGGCCTAGGGTCAGGACTCATTAATCTAATCCAGGGGTTTTCATGACACTGCTTACAGAACGCTTTGGTGACAACTTCACCCGGTTAAGGCCGGTTTTTCTGATGGTGGTGCTGCTCCCGCTGCTGGCGGGTTGCGGATTCAATACCATCCCGACAAACGAGGAGAAAGCAAAAGCTGCCTGGAGCCAGGTACTCAACCAGTACCAACGCCGTGCGGATCTTATTCCCAATCTGGTCGAGACGGTGAAGGCCTACGCAGCCCATGAACGCGAGACACTGGAGGCGGTGGTCAATGCGCGCTCCAAGGCGACACAGGTGCAGATTTCCGCCGATGGTTTGACAAATGCGGAAGCCTTCAAGGCATTCCAGGAAGGGCAGGCGGGTTTGACCGGTGCGTTGTCGCGCCTTCTGGCAGTCGTCGAAAACTATCCCGACCTGAAGGCAAACCAGAATTTTCTTGCTTTGCAGGCACAGCTGGAGGGAACCGAAAACCGGATCTCGGTGGCAAGGCGTGACTATATCGAGGCTGTGAGGGTCTACAATACGTCACTGAAAACGCTACCGACCATGATCTGGGCCAATCTATGGTTCACCGACAATCAGCCGTTCCAGAATTTCTCCATCGCCGATGACAAGATGGAAGCACCAAAGATCGATTTTGACAATAAAGGCTGAGCATGCTGCCGTGAAAACGCTGATCAACTCAGCCGATCAAATTCCCTGTACGAAAATCGGGCTTGTTTCGGGGATGCTGCTGCTTACGCTTGTACTGGCGGTTGCAGCTTCATTCCCGCAATTGACCGGGCGGGTTGTCGACGATGCCGGATTGCTTGACGCGGCAACCAAAACGGCGATCGAACAAAAGTTGCAGGCGCACGAAGCAAGGTCTTCCGATCAGGTGGTCGTCGCGACAGTAACAAGTCTGGAGGGAGAAGCGCTCGAAGAATATGCCAATTTGCTCTTCCGGCATTGGGGCTTGGGACAGGCGGAGCAGAACAATGGCGTATTGCTTCTGGTCGCCAAGAACGATCGAAAGATAAGGATCGAAGTCGGTTACGGACTTGAAGGTACGTTGACTGACCTTCATTCCAAGCTGATCATCGACAACATTATCGTGCCGGCTTTCAAATCCGGAAATTTCGCAGCGGGAATATCGGCTGGCGTTGATGACATACTTGCCGTGCTTGCGGGAAACGGGGATGAACTTCAACAGCGTTTTGCAGCCTATGAGGAGAGCAGGGACGTTTTCTCCTATATACCATTTATATTCATCGCTGTTTGGATAAGCCTTTTTGTCTCGATTTTCGGGATGGCAATTCTAGCACCGATTTTCGGTACAAAAATCGGACCCGGCCGCTACAAATGGCTTGGTATCACAGTCTCCTCAGGCGGTTCGTCGTCTGGCCGGTCATCTAGTTCCGGAAGCAGCTGGTCGTCCGGTGGCAGTAGTTTCTCCGGCGGCGGCGGATCATCGGGTGGCGGCGGCGCTTCTGGCAGTTGGTGAGGTGAGCTGATGACAAACAACCCAGTATTAAGTGCACAGGATCATGCACGAATCGCGGATGCTATCAGCAATGCGGAAAAATCCACCAGCGGAGAGATATATTGTGTGGTCGCGCGAAAGAGCGATGACTATTTCTATCCGGCTGCTTTCTTTTGTGCGCTAGCGATCATTATCGCCATGGTTCCAGCCGCATATGTGACCGCAAGCAGATGGGATCCGCCGCATTATCTTGTACTTCCCGGTGCCGGAGTTGCAGCATTGGTGTTGGCGCTTATTTTGCTGTGGTTTGCTCCGGTATTGCGGATCAATTTCGTTCCGCGCTACCTTCGGTTTCGCCGGGCATCGGCCAATGCGGTTGCTCAATTTCTCAGCCACAATATTCACATAACCGAGAATCGTACGGGCGTCCTTATTTTTGTTTCGCTAGCGGAACGATATGCTGAAATTGTGGCCGACAGCGGAATAAACGAGAAAGTCGAGCAAGAAACCTGGAACGATATTATAAGCGGTCTTACGGCATCTGCTGCTGAGAAACGGCTTGCAGACGGATATGTCCAGGCCATCGAGGTAGTCGGTCGTGTACTGGCAAAGCACTTTCCGGCAAATCCGGAAAACAGGAACGAGCTTACTGACCACTTGGTCGAAATTTGAACCTGCCCAAATTTCAGAATTTGAAGATTTTTGACCCTGCGAAACCTTGCCTTTCCCGTTCGCGCGGATAAGGTTAACAAATCATGAATACGCTGACCATTGATATCAGACGTGCCGAGCCCGGTGATGCCGCGGCGATAGCCGATGTTCATCATCGCTCCTGGCATGGAGCGTATGCGGGAATTATTCCGCACAAGGCTTTGTCGGCAATGATTTCAAGACGTGGTGAAAGATGGTGGTCCAGCGCCATCCGCCGGGTTGCGTCGGTTTTGGTTCTCGAAATGGGCGGTGAGATTGTTGGCTATGCGACCCTGGGACGGAACCGCGCCAACCAATTGCCACAGCAGGGCGAGATATACGAACTCTATATTCTTCCTGAATATCAAGGCGTTGGATTGGGGACACGGTTGTTTCGAGCTGCGCGCCGAAAACTGTCCGATCACGGATTGAAGGGCCTGGTTGTCTGGGCACTTGAGGAAAATGCCGGCGCGGTATCCTTCTACGAAGGCGCCGGAGGCTTCGACAGTGCGGAAGGTATAGAAGTCTTCGACCAGAAGGCCCTGCGAAAGATCGCCTACACCTGGACTTGATTCACAGATTTGAACCAAAGTGACGGCAATCCTTGATCGGGATCAAGGCGTCGTATCTTGCTTGGTGCAATCCCATCATACGTAAACGCTCTGCCAACCATCAGCGTTTGATGGGTTGGCGGATGTTGCATTTGCTTTTCGGGAACCAGCGGGCAGTTCGTCAGGAGTATTTGGATGCAGACCCTCGTGAATGCGGAACAAATGAAACTCCTGTCGCGGACGACACCACGTTACACGAGTTATCCTACAGCTCCCAACTTCGAGCCGGGCACCGGTGAGGAACTTATCGACGAGCTCATCAAAAACGCAGATGCAAGCGGCCCGGCGTCTTTGTATCTACATATTCCGTTCTGTGACCGGCTGTGCTGGTTTTGCGGCTGTCATACTAAGCAGATTCGCCGGTACGAACCGGTTGCGAAATATGTCGATACACTGATTGGCGAGATGAGGCTGGTCCGGCGTTCAGCCGGAAAGCCCATCCGGGTTTCGCGAATTCATTGGGGCGGAGGGTCTCCCAGTATATTGCGGGAAGCAGAATCGATCGCGCTTCGTGAGGCACTCGAAGAAAACTTTCAGATAGATCGGGACGTCGAAGTCAGCATTGAAGTTGATCCTAGTGATCTGGAAAACGCCGACATTTCTGCGCTGGTAGCACTTGGAATAACCCGCGCGAGTATTGGCGTTCAGGATTTCGATGAAAGAGTGCAGTCGGCTATCAACCGGCCACAGAGTTTCGAAAGCACCAAAGCGGCGGTCGACCGGTTGAGGCAAGCCGGCGTTTCCTCGCTCAATATCGATGCCCTTTACGGTTTGCCGCATCAGACAATTAATTCATTGCGCAAGACCGCCGAGCTGATCAACGAGTTGCGGCCGGACAGAATAGCCTTGTTCGGCTATGCCCATGTTCCTTGGCTGAAGAAACATCAAAGGCTTATTCCCGAAGATGCGCTACCGGGCGCTGAGGAGCGATTTACACAAGCCGAGGCAGCCGGAGCCTGGTTTCGAGAATTTGGTTACACAGCCATCGGTATCGATCATTTTTCGTTACCGGGCGATGAACTCGCCCATGCAAAGTCACAGGCACGGCTGCGGCGGAATTTTCAGGGCTACACGACCGATTGCTGCGATACGCTGATCGGATTGGGCGCGTCTGCAATCAGCCGATCACCGGATGCCTATGTGCAGAACCTGCCGCCGACATCGCTTTATCAATCAAAAATCGAAGCTGGTGAACTTGCGGCGTTGAAAGGGAAACGGCTCAGTCTCGACGACCAAATCAGGGCGTTCATGATAGAGGACCTGATGTGCAATTTTTCAATCAATGTCGCACGGCTTGAGCACAAATTTGGCGATGCGGCGAATGCGTATATCGAGGAAATGAACACGGTCGCAAATCAGCGCATGCCGATGCTTTGCCGCATGAAATCGGCCGGGCTTGAGATGGTCGATCAGATGAAGCCATTCGTCCGGCTGGTTGCAGCCGAATTCGACGCATATCTGACAGATCAGACTCAGCGATTTTCCAAAGTCGTTTAAGCTGGTCTCAATTCCAATAGACGTTTCCTGTGCGGTGGAGTCACGGGCGTATTGAGAGCTCGGATTTCCGGTAACCACAAATTTCCGATCTGCGACCGGAACCATCAAGTGGTCTGGTCAGACGTTAAAACCTGGCCCACTTGTAGATCGAATGATGGTTGGTGATCGGGCAGGGTCATGGCCAGATGTCAGGCCCCCAGGCAGCAAGTGCCGGCAATCTGATGACAGCATAGAGCTCGCAACCGGCAGCCGTTCCGGCGATCGTCAAGTATCAGCTATTAACCGCCACTCCAATTCACCAGAACATTTGAACAAATTGTGCTAGTATTATCTCTGGGCTAACATCATTTTCGATGGAGGATATGGGTATGGGCAACAGAGTATCGGGCATTTTCGGCGTTATACTTGTAACGTTATGCTGTTCCAGTATTGAGACGAATGCCGCCACCATTAAAGAACGGGCAAACAATGCGCGCCCGATGACGGTGGATGAACTATTCAGGACGTATGAAAACCGGACATGGTTCTGGAAACATGGAGCGGCATATTTTGCCAGCAAACAACTTGTGTTTACCGCCTGGACCAATGACAAGCGGAAAACAATAGCAACTGGTACATGGTTTCCAACCAGCAGGGGGAAAATGTGTTTCCGGGCAGTTTGGGAGAGCAAAGACCGCCGAACCAAAGAGCTGACCTGCTTTTCCCATCGGATTGACGATACAGCAACCTACCAACGCCGCGAGCCGGGCGGGCAATGGTATTTGTTCAACTCATTCAATCCAAGAGTGAAGGATCCGTATTCCAAGTTCGTACGGGGCAACTTTGTTAAGAAAAAGTATGAGAGGTTTCAGTCCGATATCCGGTGACGGCGATAATCGTTGTCGGGAAATTACCCTCTCGCGGGCGAGCGAAATATTTCACATGAGCTTTCCGGCAGTTCTCGGGCAGGCTTAAATTTTGTGGATCTGCCTGATTTCACCATGATTTGGCTGCCCGCGATCACTCACCTTCTGGCTGGGGCAGGTTTTCAGATAGCGGGAAGCATATCCATACTTCATCGTTTTCAGTGAACTCGACAAACCGCCATTTGCCGCAATCCAGCGGCGTACCCAAACCGGATATGTACGCATCATAAATCGGGAGGCCGCTTGGTTGGTTTTTCGCGACGCACCGTAGGGCCGGTGAAAGCGAAACCTAGCTCTCGGTGTGAGGCAAAGTTGTCTGTTTGGCAAGGCCAGGAACATTGTACAGGCAGAGTCACAATTTCCCGCAAATCGAACCATATCGCCACTGTCCGACACACGTTTAATGCGCTTCGCATACTGGAACAGTTGTCCGCCCCTATCGTTGCGGATCGTTATCACCCGAACCTTGTTGCTGATCTCAGTGGACTGGTGCACATTCAAGGCACGCCGATCGAAACTCGCGTGAATGCGAGATAATCGCTTGTTTTCTAGTGTAGCGGTGCGGTTTGCATCGAAGAAACGATTGTGAGAAGCGCGTTCGTTTACACCATTGAGCTTTGATGATCCGGTAGTGCAGGCAATAGAAACAAACGAAAGGCCGCAAATCGCGACCACTCTTGCAACAAACTTCATCTAGGTCCCCTCACCCCCTGCCCAAAGGTGAATAACTGCGCGGAACAACTGGTAGCAAGAACGGGACACAGAGCCGAATGGCTGCTTTCTGTCGGCATATTCAGCTCCACAAAATCCACCAATGCGCTGTAACCTTCACCGCATGTGATCTTTTGGCGCCGTTCTTCCTGACCAAAACTAGGCTTTTATGGTTAATAAAAGATGAGGGGCATCACGCAGGGAGCCATTGGCTGTTTGCGTTGACCTGCAAGGACCGGCTAAAGATTCAGAGCCCCTATTCGACCAATTTGTAGCGACTTGAGAGTATGCTCATGAAATCCATTCTGGTGACAGGCGGCGCTGGTTTTGTTGGCTCCCATACCTGCAAGGCGCTAGCCGCTGCGGGCTACAGACCGGTAACCCTCGACAATCTCTCCCAGGGACACAAATCGGCTGTTCAATGGGGTCCACTGGAGGTCGGCGATATCCTGGATCATGATCGCCTGGACGATGTCTTTGCTGCCCATCGTCCGGAAGCCGTAATTCATTTTGCCGGCAGTGCGTATGTCGGCGAGTCGGTTGTTGATCCCGGCAAATACTATCGCAATAACGTTACTGGCAGCCTCACTCTCATTGAGGCGATGCTGAAGGCCGGTGTAAACAGGCTTGTGTTTTCCAGCAGCTGCGCGACCTATGGAGTTCCGCGCAAACTGCCCATTTTGGAAACGTGTGAGCAAAATCCGATCAACCCATACGGTTACACGAAGCTGGTCGTAGAACGGATCATGAGGGACTTCGGCAGATCCCACTCGCTACAGTCCATCGCCCTTCGTTATTTCAATGCAGCGGGATCGGATCCAGATGGCGATATTGGTGAAGACCACGATCCGGAAACTCACCTGATCCCCCTCGCCCTTGATGCTGCTCGCGGTGGCGCGCCCCTGACGGTGTTCGGCGATGACTACGAGACGCCCGATGGAACGTGTATCCGCGACTATGTTCACGTCACTGACCTTGCGGATGCCCATGTCCGCGCGCTCAATGCCATTGATAACCATGGCGGCTTCGAGGCGTTTAATCTTGGCACCGGTCAGGGACGCTCAATTCTGGAAGTTATTGATATGGTTAACGCAGTGACCGGCCTGAAGGTTTGCTATGAAACCGGTGCGCGAAGACCCGGCGATCCGGCTTCGCTGGTTGCCGACCCTTCCAAGGCGCAAAAGCAGTTGTTGTGGCGACCACAATTTTCGGGACTTGAGGATGTCATCCGGACCGCTTGGTCATGGCGGCAGAGCACCCAGGTTGTGGAATAACAATAAAAGGCTCGGTGGCGCGGAAACCGCCGGAACACAACAGAAAATACTGAAATGTATGGTCTTTGCCGGCTGAGACGATTGAGGATGGGCTGACCGGCGCATTGGTGCAAACGATCGATAGGACCGGATTGTCAGGCGCTAGTGTTGCTGGCTACCAGAACTCGGAATGCTCCACATAAAGCCGTTCGCATAAACCGGTACTGTTCCCGATTGAATGCCCTTACCCCAGAATGGCGCTACCAACCGGTGGTTGATAAATTGAACGTGCTGGTTGGAAAGCCTTCGGAAACAGCGCCTATTGACAACCGCAAGTAGATACCTAATATACTAATGGGCTAAAATTAACGTGGGAGTCGGGGTAGTATCTATACAATAGTTGAGCACCGTCTAAATAATCGATGGATAACAAACTATCTTCGATGAGTATAATCGGAAGTTGTGCGCCAGTTATTGTAGTTAGATTTTTCCTTCGACTGTGGTGCTTGGAATGTATGCGAAGTCCGGGGCTTCATCTAGCTCCAGTCGACGAATTTTTCGTGCTGGAACTAGGCGATCCGATTCGATAATGGTTGCCGGGGGAGCTGGTTTCCTCGGCACCCACCTTTGCCAGCGACTTCTGGAAGCCGGTAACAGGGTTGTCTGTGTAGACAATCTGCAATCCGGTTGCGTTGAAAACGTGAGAATGCTTCAGCGTTTTTCACGATTTACCTTTGTCGAACACGATATTGTTGAACCACTGCCGGTCATAGGGCGGCTCGATGCCATTTATAACCTCGCCTGCCCGGCATCTCCTCCGACCTATCAGGAAAATCCGGTTCATACGCTCCAAACCAGTGTCAATGGCTCTTTGAACCTGTTGGAACTGGCAACAAAAAATGATTCCCGGATCCTGCAGGCGTCCACATCGGAGGTCTATGGAGACCCTGTACAGCACCCTCAGCGCGAGTCTTACAACGGTAACGTCAACACGATCGGACCGCGCGCATGTTATGATGAGGGCAAGCGTTGTGCGGAAACACTGTTCTTCGACTTTCACCGAACCAGGGGAACAGAGATCAAGGTTGCCCGCATTTTCAATACCTATGGGCCCGGTATGCGGCGCGACGATGGGCGTGTCGTATCAAATGTGGTTGTTCAGGCCCTGTTGGGCGAAGATATTACAATTTACGGTACGGGCGAGCAGACCCGATCCTTCTGCTATGTCGACGATATGATCGATGGCTTGATAAAGTTGATGAATTCACCGCGGGCCGTAAGCGGTCCGGTCAATTTGGGCAATCCGGGCGAGTTCACTATTCGCGAGTTGGTGGATCTCGTGCTGCAGATAACCGGCTCGAAATCGAAAATTGTCTATTTGCCGCTGCCCGCCGATGATCCGAAGCTACGTCGGCCGGACATCAGGTTGGCAAATGAAGCGCTGGCCTGGCAGCCAACAACCGAACTCAAAATAGGCCTGAAAAACACAATCGCCTATTTCAGTGAAACTCTCACCGAGCGAAAGGCGGCGTCTGCTGCTGTTGTTTGAATCCTGGATTAGGCTGAACGGTTTGCAGTTTGGGTGATTAATGAAAGTTCTTGTACTTGGAACCGGCTATGTCGGACTTGTTACTGGCGCCTGCCTCGCCTCTTGGGGTCATAGGGTGGTCTGCACCGACATCGATAAAGGCAAAGTTGCGGATTTGAACGCAGGGCGTTTACCAATATACGAACCCGGATTGGCCGAACTTGTCGCAAACGGAAGACGGTCCGGTTTGCTGACTTTCACGACGGATTGTTCTGAACATTCGGCAGGAGCCGAACTTGCGTTCATTTGCGTCGGTACGCCGGCCGGACCAAACAATTCTGCTGATCTCAGCGCAGTCTACGCAGCGGCTCGCGAGCTTGGAGAATCCCTGAGCGATGGTGCCGTCATAGTCACCAAATCAACGGTTCCGGTCGGTACCGGTGATGAAATCGAGCAGATTATTCGGGAACTGGGGCGCAGTGGAAAGGTGATCGTTGCGTCAAATCCGGAATTCCTGCGCGAGGGAAGCGCGATTGGTGATTTCAACAAACCAGACCGGGTCGTTATCGGAGCCGATCACCCTGCCGCCGGCGATCGCTTGCGACGGCTTTATCAGCCGCTTGCGGCCGCGGGCATTCCGGTCTTGGTAACCCGACGAAATGCAGCCGAAATGATCAAATATGCGGCAAATGCATTCCTTGCCACCAAGATCACATTCATTAACGAGATTGCGGATTTGTGCGAGAAAGCCCAAATCAATGTCGGCGACATCTCTACAGGTATCGGATTGGACAGCCGGATCGGTTCCAGTTTTCTCGAGGCGGGGCCAGGCTATGGCGGCTCCTGTTTCCCAAAAGACACTCTGACGCTGTTGAAGACATCCGAACAGTTGGAAGTTCCGCTCAGCATCGTCCGGCAGACAATCCTTGCAAACAATGCAAGAAAAATTCGAATGGCCGAGAAAGTTCGAGCGGCTGCCGGCGGATCGGTTGATGGTTTGCGGATTGCGGTGCTGGGTCTTGCTTTCAAGGCCGGGACCGATGATGTCCGTGAATCGCCAGCATTATCATTGATCGAAAACCTTCAGCTGGAGGGGGCAACAATTCGCGCATTTGATCCGCAAGCGGTGAAAAAAGCCGAACGTATCCTTTCGGATGTGGAATTTCATGATTGCCCGTATTCCTGTATCGAAGATGCCGATCTGGCCGTGGTGGTTACAGACTGGCCGGTTATCCGGCAATTGGAACTCCAGACCGCGAGCAAGATTATGCGCTCACCAATTGTCGTCGATCTTCGGGGAATTCTCGATTCAAATTCTGCCTGCAGGCACGGCATACGCCTGATCTCGCTCGGCCGTCCGGAGCAATTTCGGTCAGGTCATCACACCGAGTTGCTGCCCCCCCAGGAAAGAGAAAGCGGCGATTATTCCGATTTTCGCGGTTCGGCAATCACTTCCCTTGACGCCGCGGTAAGCTGATCAAGTTCACTAGAGCGTGTCTTGCTCAAATTGAATCGCTTGAACGCCGATAGTTTGTGACCTGGCAAGAAGCGCGAGACGCCGCGGTGTGAACACCGTCAGGCTCACGCGACGCAGTTCAGGGCGCGAAGAATCAAGTTCAAACGATTGCGGTTTAGCTATATGTGTCAAACACTTGGCTGGCTATCAGCTTGGCGGTCTTTTCCGCCTTGGCTGCGTCGAAATCCTCGCACGATGCTCACATCGCGCTGCGGTGTTCTCCAAGGCGTTTTGCGGTTTCTTTGAACCGCAATAACGCCCCTGTCCGCTCGGCACTATCGAAGGCATTTTCGCGCGGCTGACGCCGGCAAAGCGAAAAATGCCCGAGCCAAGACGAAAAACCCCTGCCATCAAACCGTTTCCATTTGAACAAGACACGCTCTAGTCGCGGTGATATGCCGGATCATAAGAGCAGGAAACAATCGGAGTATTTTACCGGTTTCCTATCGACTGTTTTCAGCTTCCGGCTCGTATAGCCGCTCATTCAGCAGGTTTGTCCCGCGAGTCTGGTTTCTTTACCGGTCTTTGGTCATCTTTGGACGCTCTTGGCAATATGCCCCAGTTCAACGAATGCGAGCGTTTGATCGTGCCAAGATTTTGAGATTGGGTGCGCGTGATGACACCCCAGTTTTCAATACCGGCGGAATGAGCCGACGTGTTCCAGAATACAGAAACGGCCAAAAAAAATGCTGCAACTGATCTCGCTGGCAGGTTCATGTTCCGGGCCCGGTTGGCAGTCAGTTTATGATCGGAAAGGTGGATTCTGAAACGATCGCTTCATTGACAAACAAAGAGATGATCAGGCTCCCGCCTTTGCCCTGTGTGGTGGCTGAATTCATGATGATCAGCGGATCTTGCGGCGTATTCTTGCCAATATCGTAGTCGAACCGAATTGGAGGAATTTTTCTGTTCCACGGCCGGACATAACGGTGCTCAACGGTGACCTTGTCACCAACTTTCAATGGTTTGTTAAATACGATCAAGAGTGTGTTTTGCTTGCCGTTGCCACGCAAGCTGCTGGTCGCTGACTGGTCAATGAGCTCGGTGAGCGCTGACGCTATGGAATTGTCGGTTTGCGATGAGAGCTGCACCCAAATCGTACCAGGATCACCGAAAACCAGATGCAGACCCGGAATGCTGTCGATGTGTTGTTTTACACTTGCAAAATTTGCCGCCACTTCCTCGTGGGTACTGGACAAATATTCGCACCATTGTGGCGCAGTTGCTGTTGATAGTCGCTGCAGATTGGAAGCTTCCGAAAACTTTCGCTGGTAGGATCGCGCACTTCTTCTGGTCCGTCGACCAAGAACGCCATCAACCAGCCCGGCATTGAAACCAAGTTTATTGAGCGACGATTGAACACAACCGACATAGATTGCACGCAAATTAGACAATGAGAGAAATGCCTCATCACCATCTTCAACCGCTGCAGCTGATCCTGGCAATACAACCAGAGCGACAAACATCCAAAAGGCAAAAATACGGGCACTACTCATACGGCAATTCTCCAGAATTTCTGTATGATAATGCCTGTTTTGAAATCGATCAATTCACAGTTGGAAAAATTACCTGTCTACAGAACTAAAATTCATTCATATACATCAAATTTAAATATACTATTATTTATCGCTACGGTAAAAAATCATTCGTTTATTTCGATATTTGCTAATATAAAAAGCTCGATCAATTACGATTATATATTGATAATTATAGATAATTGTCAAAATTGATTTTATGCACAACGACACAAACACAATATGGTTAATTTCCGTTAATATAATTAAAATTGCTGATGTCTATTTAATATACCTGTACGTGTCTTGGAATTTTCGATGGATATCTATGTTTTAAATTTGCACCGATATTGAAACATCAAATAAAGATATTGACTCTTGGAGCAAAAAGATACAGGTTAACAGTTAGTTAACAACTTGATGAGTGACCAATCGAGAGGATGGGTCATGCGATTTGCAAAATATCTCGCAACATTGGTTGGCGCAGCGGGGCTGGCGTCATCTCCTGCTGTGAATTCAGCATCCGCGCAAGCGCTGGTTGTCACCGCTGAAATGGAACGTCAGGCCGAAGAGGCCTGCCGCCGGGCGCTGGAAGAAGACACGATTGAGGCGCTGGAAGCTTTTTTGCGCGATTACCAGTGGGCGAACAGCTCGTGCGTGGTTCTTGCGCAAAATGCGCTCGGAGATAATGCACCGGGCGGCGGTGGACCAGGTGACGGCGGCGGTCCTGGCGGCGGCTACGGCGGTTGATTTCAAACTGAGTTGCCGAGCTTCATTCTCGCTGCTGAATCTGTGAACCCATCACTTCGGTGGTCATTCATTCCACACGATTGATATCTTTCTGAAAAACGCATTGGCCGGATCGGGAGCTGACCCTTTCGGCAACCGTATGGCAAGTGCGAGGGAGAGACTGGTTTTGGTTCGCGTATCAAGTTCCAGGGGAATATCAAGCAGTGAGAAGCGGGTGTCTTGGCGAAACCAGCCTGAAAAACAAACCACCTTGGTTTCGAAATCCCGCTTCCAATTCGGTTCGGATTCCGGCCTGAAGAGAGCTACGCTGAACTCAAAATCAGATGATTCTTCGTGCGCAATTTCCACGCTTGCAATTACGCGCTTGGCAAATGGCGGAAATGCATCGTAAATCGCGGCGACAACCGGCCCCTTCTTGTGGGGTCGCAGAAAAAGACCTCCACCTTTGCGGTCAACCAACAGCAGCGGGAGCTTTGACCGGTAGGGTGTCGTCAAGTTCGCTTTATTGAACTCATCTTCGCCAAGCGAAATGGCCCTTTGACGATTTTGAGGAGCCCCAAGGCGTGGTCGAACAAGCGATTTTGCTGGAATTGTTCTGCGAAGCGAGATGGATTTGATGCAAATGAGTGAATTCGAATCATGGTCAGTGTCAAGACAGCGAACCGCCACGAGCAGATTTCGGCGACGAGATGTCGCCGTCTCAAGCGTGAGACCTACCTCACGCGGTGTTCCCGGGCGGGAAATCCTGAACCAATCGGAACTTCCTTCGACCAGCGAGTTTGATGTATCGGCGGGGTTCCAATCGACCTCAAGTCCATCGGCAACAACCGCCAGCAACACTTCGGCAGCGCCGCTGGTGTGTTCACCCAACTCGATATTCGCGGTTACGGCCAACGTTCCTGATGGACAGCCCGCTTTCAAACATGCGGTTGTAACACCCGTCCCTTTGGCTTCAATGAAAAGGTTGTTGTGATCCCCGATGTAGAACGCTTCCTGCTCTGCCATGGAGTTGGAAAGCAGAGTGAAATCGCGTAGTTGAGCGTGCTCCAGATGTGTCCACTTGCTGAATGGAGCTGCAAGCAACGCAATGGCGTTGTCTGAAGGGGGCTGGAACTCCAGCGTCTTTTGTACCCGGTCGATGAAATTGCTGTTGTCGATCTGCCCGAGCAACGCCAGTGCAGTATCAGGCCGGTTTTCGGCACTTGCGATTTCTGCAAGCAGCGACACAGCTTCGCGCGAGTTTGAATCCATCTCTGCCAGCTTGCGATGACGTTCGCCGGACAAATCGTACCAGAGATTTTCGAGTTGCAGTTTCCTGTCAGCGTCGCTGACATTCTGTGACAGGAATAACTCCATGGCCTTCTCGGCTCCGTCAAACTTATGTTTGCGGAACGCTTCGAGTATCGGCAGACGCGTCTGGTACCAGTTGGAGCTGCGGAACATGCTCTCGGGATTGGAACGGTACCAGTAGAGCGGCTTTGGAATAATGCGAAGCTTCAGACCGGCCAACACCGCTCGCAGGAAAAATTCCCAGTCCTGCGCCACGTAACCCCAATCCTCGATAAGGTAGCCTATTTTCTTGAAAACCGATTTGCGGATGATTGCGTTGGCATCGCCGAGCGAGTTGTGGATTAGCGCCAGGTCCAGGCTACCGCCCAAGGGGAAGTATTGAATATACCCTTTCCTCTCGGTGGCCGGAACATTGGGATCATAGAGCAGCTTGCTGAATGCGGAGCAAATGTCGCTGCCGCTACTTTCGATCGCAGTCACATAAGAGGTGACGGCGCCGTCAAAAAGCGCATTATCGTCGTCAAGAAACAGGACAAACTCGCCCTTTGCAGCGCGAATTCCGGCGTTTCGAGCGGCGCCAAGATAGCGATTGGGTTCGCGCAGTATTCTCCACCCCTTCTTCCTGGCGAAACTCTTCTCAACCTCATCAAGATAGGCGACGGCTTCAGGGTCCGTGCTTCCGTCATCGACGATTATCAGCTCAATATTTGGATAATCCTGCCGCCTGACCGATGCCAGTGACTGGGTCAGAAAGCCGGGCCTGTTGTGGTGGACAAGGATGATCGTGACCAATGGAGGCTTCGCGCCCTTGCGGCGCCGCGAGCGTGTGGACGCAGATGTCGCCCGAGACTTTGCAAGCGCAAAGGCCGTTGTGTCAGACGCCATGGCAGCAAAGTGGTCAACCCATGCCGCGCGTTGCTGCTCGAAGGAGTTTCGCGGCGTTACGGGAGGCTGCGGTCGATCCAGATGGTCGACGATACGTTCAGCCAGCAGACCCGCTTCCGGCTTGGAAAGACATCGCCTGTGCTTTTTTGGATCTATGAGTTCCCCAATGCCACCCACGTTTGTGGAGACAAAGGGTAGTCCAGCCGTCAAGCACTGTTGAATGAGCGCGGGCTGATTAGCCGCAGTATTGGAGATGACCACCAGGCATTGGCGTTGCGCAATGTAACGAAGTGTCTCCTGTTCAGAGATCCAGGGCAGCATTCTGATCGCAAACGGCCATTTGCGCGCCTGCCGCAACAGCATGCCGCCGGTGTGTTCTCCTCCCAATTTTCCAAAGTAACCAAGTGTGGTCACGGTTGGGTGGTGACGTGATTTCGCAACCCTGTCGAGGGCATCGCAGAACAGCTGAAATCCAAATCGCTCGCCAAATCCGCTGACAAAGACCAGTTCGTCGATGTTCGCAATTTCCGACCCGGTAATGCTCTGTTCGCCCGTCCTGTTGAAGGGCAATGGCGCAGCGCGTACTTCCGTGCCGGCGGGAATGTTCCATCCGGCATCCTTCATCCACTTCTTCAAATAATTGCTGTTGACGATCAGCCGGTCACATGTTTGTACGCAATAACGCTCCATATGCGAGATTGCCACTTCGCGGGTTGAGGCGACAAATGTGCGGTCCGCCTCTTTGCGCCAATCAAGCGGCTCGGTCCCCAGCACAAGCATAGGGACAGATGTGTGTGACAACCCACATTCCTTGGCCAATAACGGATAGTAGGCCAGACCTCCTTCGAGCGCGAAGTAAACCACGTCAAATTCATTGATTTCGAGAAAATGATGTACCGCGACGGAGGCCTTTTCCGCAATTTCCAGCCCCGGCAGCAATTGATCCGATCCATCAACTAGTTCAAGCTTGAGGAGGTGATTTTGATAGAGCTCATTTGTCAGCCACTGCTCATAGTCCGCGCTTATCTTGTCACGGGCCTCCTTCAACGGAGCCCAGACCAGGGTAACGTTGTCGCCAAGTGTCGCCGACAGCTGCGCCAGCCCGTAGATCGCGCGATTGTGTTCGTTGGCCGCATCCCATCCGAAGAGTTCAGCCGTGACGTAACAAATATTCAGCGGACGTCGTTTGCCCGATTTCTTCTTTCGCTGGCTCGTGATTTTTGCACTGTTCATGTCGAAGACGTTCCGAAGTGTTCGCAGGGTTTGTCAGTTCGTTTGCAACGACACGGCCCGCCACGATCCCAACCGGTATTCCGATCCGGAATTGCGTTGAATTCACCGGATGTTACAATCGATCCCATTGAAGTTCACTTTAGTCAATCGGGTCAGGTAATGCGATGAAAATCAGCGATTTGGTTAAGGCCGATGACAAGGAGATCGCCGTCGAACCGGACGACATTTTGTGCTTTGTCGCAGTTCGGAACGAAATGCTCCGAATCGACCACTTCGTTGACTATTACAGAAAATTCGGGGTCGACAAATTTTTCTTTGCCGACAACGATTCAAGTGACGGCACGAAAGAGTATCTGGATGCGCAAAGAGATTGTTACCGATACAACACCGACGGCGCATATTTCATTGAGAACATTTCACCACCAGCCTGGACCAATACATTGGCGAATGTTTTTGGTGACGGTCATTGGTGCCTGACGGTTGATGCTGACGAGCTTCTTGTCTTCCCGCATTCCGAACAAATCGACTTGCGGCAGTTATGCGAATATCTGGAAATCTGCGGAGATGAAGCGTTGTACTGCGCGATGATCGACATGTATCCGGATGGCCCGGTGACGGCCGCCAATTACGCTCCCGGCAGTCCGTTTATCGATTCCTGTCCTTATTTCGATCCCAAGCCCGGCTGGATTTGGCCGAGAGACGGAGAGTGCCCGCAGGACCAAATGTTTGGCGGGGTTCGGGAACGGGTTTTTTGGAAAGGCGAGAAACGAAATGAGACACCTCCATGTCTGAACAAAATCCCCTTGGTCAAATGGCGAAAAGGAATGAAGTACCTGGTATCAATGCATTTCCATAGTGGCGCCAGACTTTCGCCGGTGACCGGGAATCTCTTGCATTTCAAGTTTCTGGAAGGATTTGTCGAGACGTCAAAATCTCAAGTGACGGCAAACGCCGGAGTGGTCGAAAAGAGCCTCCAGGAGCGGGCGGCCTATCTGGACGAAATTGACCGGAATCCGGAAATCGTTTTTCGCAATGAGCAGTCGGTTTTCTACAACGGAACAAAACAACTTGTACATTTGGGATGGATGAGAACTACGGACCGTTATGAGGAATTTGTTGACGTGCTGTCCGCAACCAAAGAACTGACACGGTCTCATGGCGATGGAGAACCGCAAGACGCCGATGCAAACGAAGATCGCTACCAATGAGCATTCCCGATACCCAACACCCGGTGGTCGTATTGACCTTGCGGCGCACTGGCGGGACATCGATGATGATGTTGCTGCAGTCCTGTTCGAGATATCCCAACCTTGAACACGAACCACTCAACATCGACAGGTCGCTCGGTCACATCACCAAGGCATTTGTCGATAGCGCCGACAATGCGCAACTCGAGGAGGCGTTGGGCAATGCCTTGTCTGAGCGTCCCAATCTAAAACATTGCGTCGAAACCGTTCCGATCCCGGTTACAAATGCCTTGGTTCGAGTTTGCGCCCGACTGAACTACCGCTTCCTGCTTTGGCGCCGCGAGAGCATGGTGAACCGGATCATCTCGCTTTTCATTGCCAAGCAGACCTCGATTTGGGGAAACCAGGGCCGGCAGGCGCTAGCTGATGAAATCGCCAGTGGTAGCAAACAACTCATACCCTTCGATCTCGCCGAAATGGAAGAACAGGCGCGAAAGGATCATCATGCTTGGGAGCAAATGAAAAGCACTTTGCAGGACTTTGGCGTGAACGGTGTGGAGTTCAGTTATGAATACCTCTACGAGGAAGCGCACAAGCGGCAACGGGCAGCCGAACTTCTGCAAAAGCTCGGGTTCGATGTTTCCTCTGCCGGCGAAAAAATAAGTCTATTTGCCGAAAACAGACCAGAGCGGCCGCCATCGCTGACGGAGGCTGTTCCGAATATCGAACAAGCGCGGGAATTTCTGCGGTCATTAGAGGACCGCTTGTGAGTTTGTACCGCTGTCGGCGGTACGGACCGACATGTCACGCAAACCAGGTCTCGACCAGGCCCGAGCTGTAAGGCCTCAATTCCCTGGTCATGCTTTTTCGAGCAATCGCAGTTCTAGAACGTGTCTCCTGTCAGCCGTTTCCTGCCGGCTTCCAAGAACTCCTTCGACCAGTTGTAGTGCAGGCCTTCGGATATGCGCTCGCTCCTTGATGAGGTTCGATGCGCCAGAAATTCCTCCTTATCTGTTAGGCCAAAACTGTCTCATTGGTGGCGAAGCCGGACACGCCGCCTGCTGCAAACGCCGGAATGTTGCCCAGCGGTTCATCCGATCCGTGCTCCATCAGCATTGAACAGGTATGTATTGGCGTCGTCGAAATCGATCTCAACAGTATCGCCGACATCTTGTTTGTGCTGCCCGAAAAGCCGAATAGTCAGATTTTCACCACCTCCGAGCGAAGCCAACACGTTGGTGTCGCCGCCAAGATGTTCGACATGCGTTACGGTGCATGTGGCGCGGCCTTTCTTGCCGACACGGATATACTCGGGACGGACACCAAGTGTGTCAGCGTCTTTGCCAAATATTCCAGCGGGTACAAAATTCATTGCCGGCGAACCTAAAAAACCAGCTACAAATTTGTTTGCGGGGTTATTGTAGAGCTCCATCGGTGACCCAATCTGCTCGACAACTCCGTCGCGAAGTACCACAATTTTGTCAGCAAGCGTCATGGCCTCGATCTGATCATGCGTGACGTAGATCATTGCAGCTGAAAGCTTGCGATGCAGGTCGGCAATCTCGATCCGTGTGTTCATGCGAAGCGCTGCGTCGAGATTTGACAACGGTTCGTCAAAGAGAAACAGTTTCGGCTCGCGTACTACGGCGCGACCGATCGCTACACGCTGACGTTGACCGCCGGACAATTCAGATGGCCTGCGCTCTAGATATGGCTCCAGGTGCAGCATGCGAGTGGCTTCTGAAATACGTTCCTCTATCACCGTTTTAGGCTCGCCTGCTTGCTTCAATCCAAGCGCCATGTTGTCCCTAACCGACAAATGCGGATAAAGCGCATAAGACTGGAACACCATGGCAATGCCTCGTTTGGCGGGTGGCACGTCATTGACGATGTTGCCAGCGATTTCAACATCACCGGAAGTGACATCCTCTAGACCGGCAATTACTCTCAACAATGTGGATTTGCCGCAGCCTGAAGGGCCGACAAAAACGACGAACTCGCCGTCCTCGACTGTCAGATTGATGTCTTTCAGCACCTCAACCTTGCCGAAGGATTTGTAAACGTTGGTAAGTTGCAAAGCCGTCATTGTGCGACTCCTTTGGCTGGAGAGGTTGCTGAGGATTGAAAATCTGCATCACTTAGAGGGCGGCAGCGCAGCAGCTGAAATTTGTCTTCCAAGTGACGGGGCATGTCGGTGTGTTCGGTGGCGGATCCAAAAGTGAAATTCCGCCCTGTTTCGAGAAGTTGCTGCACCCCAGCTTCTTCAGTGACATCAAAAACGCGATCTGAAATTTTGACGACACTGCTCTGGGCAACTTTGATCATGCAACATCGGCGATAGCGACGCAGTGCATCGGGCAGACCGGCATGACTGCGGTTACGCCGTGCGGCAATCTGAGCGCTGGTGCGGCAAACATCCACTTGGCGGCCAGTCGTACCTACCAAGATCGGAACGATCGCTCTGGTCATTTGACCGCCCCTGAAGTGATTCCGCGGATTAGCTGTCTGGAGAAGATCACGTAGAGGATAAGTACTGGCAGGATTGCCATTGAAAGAGCCGAAAGGACAGCATTCCAATCGGTTACGAACTGCCCGATAAACACCTGAGAACCGAGTGTCAGAGTCTTGGTCTCTTCAGCGGGTGCCAGGATCAGCGGGAACCACAGATCGTTCCAAATCGGGATCATGTTGAAAACCGCAACCGTGGCCATGGCTGGCCGTACCAGCGGCAAGACGAGGCGGAAAAAGATCACATATTCGTTTAACCCGTCGATTCGTCCAGCGTTTTTCAGATCGTCAGACACACCCTTCATGAACTCACTGAGTATGAAGACCGCAAGTGGTAAGCCCTGTGCTGTGTATACCAGGATAAGCGCCACCAGAGTATTCACCAGGCCGGTCGATACCATCAGTTCCAGAATTGCGACCGTACCGATGCGTATTGGGATCATAATGCCGAGCGCCAGGTAGAGGCCCATCAATGTGTTGCCCCTAAATCGATACTCGGCCAATGCAAAGGCGGCCATTGCGCCAAATAACAGGACGAAAAACAAAGAGGCGACGGTGACAATCATCGAGTTTTGGAAGTAAAGGAAAAAGTCCCCCTGTTGGAGCACGGTTTCATATCCCACGGTCGAGAAGCTGTCGGCGCTCGGCAGGGCCAGCGGTTCGCGAAAGATGGCTTTGCGCGTCTTGAAACTGTTGATCAGGATCACGGCGACCGGAAATAGCGCAATCAAAGTATACAAGATGAGAGCGCCGTGCATTGCGATCAGGTTGAAGGGATTGCGACGTGCCTTATTCATTGGTCTATCTCCCTTAAAACTGATAGCGGCGCATCCGCGTTTGGATGCCGAAAAGATAAATACAGACGCCGATCAGGATGATTACGAACATCGCAGTGGCGATGGCAGAGCCCATATGCGGATCACCCAGTTGCAACTGGAAGCCAAAGAAGGTTCGGTACATGAATGTACCTAAGATGTCGGTGGAGTAATCCGGCCCCGCAAGTGCACCCTGGGCAGCGTAGATCAGATCGAATGCGTTGAAATTGCCCACGAAGGTCAGGATTGAAATGATACCGATTGATGGCAGAATCAGTGGCAGCTTGATGCGCCAGAAGGCGGACAGACCTGTAATGCCATCGACCTCACCCGCTTCGAGTATTTCCTCCGGAATAGTCAGCAGAGCGGCATAAATCAGCATCATCGGGATGCCGACAAACTGCCAGACCGAAACCAGTGCCAGCGTTGTCAGCGCATACTCTTCCTTTCCCAGCCAGGGGGCGTAAAGGAATTTTAGCCCAATGGCATCCAGCATGCCTGGTGCAATGCCCCAGATCGGACTTAGAATCAGCTTCCAGGCAAACCCGACAATCACGAAAGACAGTATTGTTGGAATGAATATGGCTGACCGGTAAAGTGCGGCAAATCGCAGGCGCGGATGCGATAAGATCGCTGCCAGCGCGACGCCGATTGGATTCTGCACAACCATGTGGATGATGAAGAACCAGAAATTGTTTCCAAGCGCGTTCCAGAACGCGTCGGACCAGACTGCATCGCCGAATAGCGTTCGAAAATTCTGCAGGCCGATGAACATGCGTACATTGTCGACCTCGGTGTAAAGTGCCAGGCGCAACGTGTTGAATAGCGGGAAGATCATGATTGCCGTGTAGACCAGCACTGCCGGCGCCAAGAACACGATGATGTGCGATTTAATACGAGGCGTACCGCTTGCCGCAGCCATGATTGACCCTCCCAGAAGATGACAATTGATGGATGGTGCTCCGGGCGCACGAGCCGCCCGGAGCTGACGGACATTTTATTGGTGCGGCGCGTACCAGCTGGCCAGGCCTTCTTGCAGTTTGGCACCTAATTCTTCGGCAGTCGACGTGCCTTTAATCGCGGCTACAGAGGCGCCCCAAGTCTCGTTTTCGAGGTTCGGGGTGCCACGCGACAGGATTTGATAGGTAGAGCGGATTGTCGATTCACACTCTCCGCGCCAGGATACAAAATTCTGAGCCAATGGATCTTCCATCGCGACTTTGTGGTTGGAAAGCGAGAAAAAGCCCGGCAGCGCATTGGCGTAGATAGTGGCGAATTCCTCTGTACCCATCCAGTCAAGGAATTTCAGTGCGGCCTCAGCATTCGGGCTGGCAGCGTTCAGGCCCATCGCAATGTCGGTGTGGTCAGAGATGTAGCAAGTGTCCCCTTCGTTTTGGACTGGTGGTTTAAAGGCGCCCATTTCGAAGTCAGCTTGCGCGTTGAACCCAGATATTTCCCAAGACCCTGCCGGGTAGATGGCTGCGCGGCCCAAGGTGAAGATGTTCTGGCTATCCGGGTAGGTCTGAGCCTCGTAGCCATCACCCAGGTAGTCGCCCCACTTGGCAAGCGTGCGATAAGGAGCAACCCAGGCATCGTCTGTCAGTTTCTGCGTACCGGCGATTAGTGCCAAACGGCCTTCTTCGCCCTTCCAATAGTTCGGGCCAATATTGTTGTAGCCCATGGTGGCGGCTTCCCATTGGTCATTCGTACCCATCGCCATTGGAATGTAGTTGCCATCCTCCTTAAACTTCTCCAGAGCCGCAAAGAACTCAGCTTCGGTGGCGGGGACTTCTACCCCAACCTCTTCAAAAGCTTCCTTGTTGTAAATGAAGCCATGGATAACGCTGGCCATCGGCACGCAAAACGTGGCTGATCCGTCATCGGTCTGCCAGGCCGACTTGGCCACGTCAGAAAAGTTCGCCATGCCGGGTAAGTTCGACAGATCGGTAAGATGACCGGCATCGTAGAGTGCCAGAGTAGCGTCGAACGGTCGACAGGTGATCAGGTCACCGGCACTGCCCGCGTCAAGTTTGGAATTCAGCACGGCGTTGTATTCGGCCGGCGCTGATGGCGTAAATTTTACCGTGATACCGGGGTGTGCGGCTTCAAATGCTGGAATGATTTTGTTTTGCCACAGCGCCAGATCGTCGTTGCGCCAGCTTTCGATGGTAAGCTCCTGGGCCGACGCTGTCGTTGCCAACACAGTGCCGGCCAATAGCGCAATTGATAATCGAAGTTTTGTCATAGTTTCTCTCCCTTTCAATTCAGAGTTTGGAAAGTGGCCTAAGCCACACTATTCAACAGCTTGAAGGCCTCTCGAAGGCGGCCTCCGGTTTCGTTGAGAACTGCGTCCGCATCGCCGGGCGATTTGGCTCCCGACAGCACAAGCACTGCTGATTTGACCGACCAGTCGGTCGCAATCAACGCTTGCTCGGCATCACTTTGAGTGGCGCCACAAATCTGCATGACCATGGAGGTTGCGCGATGGCGCAATTTTTCGTTGTCGGCACGAAGATTGACCATCATGCCATCATAGATGTGGCCCAACCGGATACCGGCCAGTGTCGACATCAGGTTAAGGGCCACTTTCTGCGCGGTGCCGGCTCCCATGCGTGTTGATCCCGCCACAAGTTCCGGGGGTGTCGGCAAATAGATTGCAACATTGGCAAATTCGAATATCGGCGAGTCGTGATTGTTTGCGATACAAATAATCTTGGCGCCTCGGGACTTGGCGTTTTCAGCGAAGCGCAATGTATAAGGCGTGCTCCCGCTGGCTGTAACGGCGATCACGACGTCGCTGTTCTCGACCGACTTTGATTCTAAGTCGGCCAAATTCATATTGTCCTCGGTATCGCCGGGCATCGCCGAGCCTACCGGGAGACCGCCGGCCATGCACAGCACCACACGAGCTGGATCCGTACCAAACGTTCCAGCCAGCTCGAGCCCATCTGCAATGGCCATTAGCGCCGATGAGCCTGCCCCCACATAGAATAGCCGCCCTGTTCCCCGTAGTGCGGTCTCTATCAGTGTTGCAGCACCGGCAATTGCTGGCAACGACGAGCCAACCGCTTGCAACGCAGCGATCTGCCCGCCCAACAATCGGCCGAGCACCTCTTCGTCGGGTAGCGCGTCAAGTCCGGGCGCCTGGTCACTGATAGCTTCAGTTGCTCGCAAGAGATTCCCCTCGTTTAAATCTGTAAGATACCTATTTAATACCTATTGTCTACCATTTATTTTTATTTTACCAAATTGGCAATCGATTTTCCAAAAAATCTGCATATTGGCATCATATTTGTCTTTCAATTTCGCTAAAGGCATTATATAGGCATTATCATGATGTCTCTGGCTACGAACCACATTATCGGTGTTGATGGAGGCGGCTCGACCTGTCGTGTTGCGATTGCAACCACTGACGGCACGGTGATTGGAGGCGCCTCAGGGGCTCCAGCCAACCCGGCGACATCGATGCATCAAGCGGTGGCTTGCCTACACGAAACGTTGGAAGCTGCACGCATCGATGCTGGCTTGACGACCGAGCAAATGACCAGATCCGCGATACATCTGGGGTTGGCCGGTGTCGCTAGCACAGAGATTGCCGACATGGTTGCGGCAGCGATTGCTATGAAGCACATCGTGGTAACCGATGACCGGGCGACCAATATGGTTGGCGCACTGGGAAATCGAGATGGATTTATAGCCGCACTTGGGACCGGGTCATTCTTTGGATGTCAGCAAGAAGGTTCGCAGCGTTTCGTTGGTGGCTGGGGACTTTGGCTGGCCGATCAGGCATCGGGGGCCTGGTTGGGCCGGACTCTTTTGTCGAGTGTTCTGGAATGGCGTGATGGATTTCATCCAACGTCGCCATTGCTGGAGGAAACATTTGCGGATTATGGAGAAGATCCGTCGCGGATCATCTTTTTTGCGATGGAGGCAAGTCCTCACGCATATGGCAAACTCGCACCCCGCATTATTGAAGCGGCCAAGCTAGGCGACAGTGCAGGCTTGGCAATCATGCGAGCCGGCGCAAAACATGTACAGCGCGCGCTGAACGCTTTGGAATTCAACCCCGGCGACGCGCTTTGCTTAACAGGCGGGATTGGCCCGCACATGGCGTTGTATTTGGACGATCGATTCACTGCCAATTTGATCGAACCGAGCGGCGGTGCGCTGGATGGAGCGCTTCGTATGGCAGCAAGCGTATTGGTTGGAGAAACGGCATGAGCGTGTCTGATTTCCTCGACCCGGCCAAATGGCTCACGGAACACGCGGGGCCTCGTTATCTGCAGCTACGGCGAAGAATTGAAGAAGGCATACAGGACGGCATATTGCCGCCTGAGGCGCCGCTGCCGCCTGAGCGGGATCTTGCCACTCTGACTGGGTTGAGCCGAGTTACAGTGCGCAAAGCGACACAGTCAATGGTCGAGGATGGGCTGATCACGCAGCGTCAGGGATCAGGTAGTTTTGTCGCCCCGAAATCGCACCGAGTAGAACAGTCGCTGTCTCGTTTGACCTCGTTCACCGAGGACATGGCGAGGCGCGGGTATAAGTCAGAATCGAAGTGGCTCGAACGCGGCGTATTCCTTCCCTCGCCTCAAGAGATTGTTGCATTGGCGCTGAGAACGGATGACAGCGTGTCACGTCTCGTCAGATTACGGCTTGCTTCAGGTCAACCCATGGCGATCGAATGCGCGTCTTTGCCGATCGATATTCTGCCACACCCGACCGAGGTGACGACCTCTCTTTACGAGGTGCTGGAACGTGATGGCCGACGACCAGTACGAGCTATTCAAAAGCTCTCGGCTATTAACCTTGATCAAGCCGACGCTGACCTTCTGGGCGTCGAACCTGGGTCCGCAGGGCTACAGATTGAGCGAACATCTTTCCTGCCAGATGGCCGTGTCGTTGAGTTCACTCGCTCAAAATATCGCGGTGACGGCTATGAGTTCGTTGCTGAATTGCGGCTTGGGAACAATGAGGAACCAAGATGAACAACGACACGACGCGAATGCGCCAAGAGATCTTGGAAATACCTGAAGCGCTTGATCGATTGTTGACTGACGGCTACGGCACCGTGACAGCTAGTGCTGCGGCCCTGCGTGATCTCGATCCACCTTTTCTTTGCACTGTTGCCAGGGGTTCATCCGATCATGCGGCGACTTATCTCAAATACGTCAGCGAATTACTTCTGGGATTGCCGGTTGCGTCGATCGGACCATCGATCGCGTCGATTTTCAAAGCACCCCTGCGTCTGAATGGCAGCGCATGCCTGGCGGTCAGTCAGTCTGGCAAGAGCCCCGACATTGTGGACCTGGTCAAAGCGGCTGACAAAGGCGGAGCAATGACAATTGCAATCACCAATGATCCGGTCTCACCGCTGGCAATGGCCAGCTCACATTGCTTGAACATTCACGCTGGCCCCGAATTGTCGGTGGCAGCCACAAAGACATTCGTTACTTCAGCGGTCGCGGGCCTCATATTGCTGGCTGAATGGAAGAGCGACGATGAACTCATTACTGCAATTAAAAACCTGCCGACCGCACTTGCTCAGGCAGCCGACATTGACTGGCCTGAAGTGCGGGCTTCAATCGGCAGTTTGGGTTCTCTTTTCACGATAGGCCGTGGCCCTGCATTGGCAATCTCCAATGAGGCCGCTTTGAAATTTAAGGAAACTTCGCAAATCCATGCAGAGAGCTATTCCTCTGCTGAGGTTCTGCATGGGCCAGTTTCAATCGTTAATGCAGGATTCCCGGTTCTTGCTTTTGCAGCCGCCGATGCCGCCGAGGCGCCGCTTGTGGGCGTTGCTGATGAGGTTTGTTCAAAAGGTGGTGCAGTTTTTGTAACCTCCAATTCAAGCAATATTGCCAAAGCCCTTCCTCACATCCGTACCGCGCATCCGCTGACTGACCCCCTTGCGTTGATCGTGTCATTTTACGCGATGGTCGAAAAGACGGCTACGGAACGTGGTATCGACCCCGACACACCGCGGCATCTAAAGAAAGTCACAGAAACGGTATGACGGCGGCTATGCAGGCACATATTGCGGAGGCGATATTCGATGGAAATGAGCTTCACTTCGGCCACGCACTGCTGATCGAAAATGATTTGGTTGCAGCAATCGTCCCGGCGTCTCAGATCCCGATGGATTGCCAGGTTGTTGGCAATAAAAGTGGCTACATCGCGCCAGGATTCGTAGATCTTCAGGTCAATGGCGGCGGTGGAGTGATGTTGAATGACGCTCCGACAGTCGAGAATTTGCAAATCATTGCCTGTGCCCATGCGAGACTCGGCACCGCAGCCATTTTACCAACATTGATCACCGATAGTCGGAAGAAAACTAAAGCAGCTATTGAGGCTGCCGTATCGGCCAATTCGCAAAAAATTACCGGGATCGCCGGATTGCACCTTGAGGGTCCGCATCTGTCGGTGGCCCGCAAGGGTGCACATGATCCTTCGCTGATCCGGCCGATGGATGACGAGGATCTTCAGATGTTCCTCGATGCGGCCGGAAAGCTACCGAGCCTTATGATCACGCTAGCCCCTGAGACCGTGCGGGCGGATCAAATTGCCGAATTGGTAGCGGCGGGGGTCATCGTGTCGTTGGGTCATAGCGATGCCGACTATGACACTTGCCTAACAGCCGTCGAAGCGGGAGCCAGCTGTGCCACCCATCTTTTCAATGCAATGAGCCAGATGGGCAATCGCGAACCCGGATTAGTGGGCGCGGCGTTGGACTTGGGTGTTTTGTATGCGGGACTGATCGCTGATACGATACACGTTCATCCTGTCAGCATGGCTGCCGCACTACGCGCAAAACGCGGACCTGGAGAGATATTTCTAGTGACCGACGCGATGGCCCCTGCGGGCACGAACCTCGATGGCTTCAACTTGAACAGTCGCTGGGTAGCGAGGGAAAACAACAAGCTGACCCTCAACAATGGCACTCTGGCCGGGGCCGATCTGGATATGACGACAGCCATCCGTGTTTTGGTCGAGCAAGTTGGAGTATCGTTGGCAACTGCACTACGTATGGCAACTTCCGTTCCCGCCGATGTTATTCGGCGCGATGACTTAGGGCGCTTGCGCAGTGGCATGAGCGCTGACTTCGTCCGCTTAGATTCTGATCTTTCGCTACAAGGGTTCTGGCGCCAAGGACAACCCTTCGCATGAGATGCGCGACTTCAATGGATCGATCACCGTGAACGCGGTAAGGTGTTGGGCACAAGTATTGCAGATCAGGGATCACGAAACATGGCTTGCGATAATCGCGCCCACACGATCCACAGTGCACAAAGCCACTATGGTTGGGATAACTCCAACAAACCGGCATTGATTGCCATTCCGGGAGACACGATTCATTTTGAATGTCAGGATGCGGCGGGTGGCCACTTTACCGCGCAAAGCGCCTCTTCCGACATCGAAAGACTCGACTTTGGCAAAGTCAATCCGGTAACGGGACCGGTTTACGTTGAAGGCGCCGAACCGGGTGACGCGCTGAAGGTATCCATCGGCGACATTGAACCTTGCGGTTTCGGCTGGACCGCCAACATTCCGGGGTTTGGCCTTCTGGCGGATCAGTTCGATAAGCCTCATCTGCGGCTTTGGAACTATGATAAAACCGCTTCCGAACCTGCATCCTTCGCTTCGATCTGCCGGGTTCCGCTGAAACCGTTTATCGGGACGATTGGTGTCGCGCCAGGCGAAGCCGGCCTTCATTCAATCGTGCCGCCGCGCAATATCGGAGGCAATATGGATGTCCGTGATATCGCGTCCGGTACCGTTCTTTATCTGCCTGTTGAAGTGGATGGTGCACTGTTGTCGATTGGAGACACCCATGCCGCGCAGGGAGACGGAGAGGTTTGCGGAACGGCAATCGAGAGCGCAATGAACGTGTCCATCAAGGTGGATATCGTGAAGGGAGCAGCGCCAGCCTCGCCGAGGTTTACAACGCCGGGGCCCGTGACCCGACATCTCGACACGAAGGGTTATGACGTGACAACGGGCGTCGGTCCCGATCTGATGCAAGCCTCCCGTGACTCCGTCAGCCGAATGATCGATTTGTTGGTCAGTGGGCATAATCTGACCCCCGAAGACGCCTATCTACTTTGTTCGGTCTGCGGTGATTTGCGGATCAGCGAGATCGTCGACATGCCCAATTGGATCGTATCGTTCTATTTCCCGCGCGTTGTATTCGATTAGTGGCCCCGGAAATGCCGATTAAGATATTACAGCCAGGTATTTCGCAGTACGCGCATCCAGTTTTCATGGCAGAGTTTTGCCATTAACGCATTGCCGAAGCCGTGTTCGACCATCTTCCGGCGCAGGATTGGCAAACCCGCAACATTTCCGATCGCTTCGGGCACGCGCGCGCCATCAAAATCCGAACCGAAACCGACGCGATCTTCGCCAAGTTTCTCGATCAGATAGTCAAAATGTCTGAGGATCGAATCAAGCCCGGTGTCGACCATCCGGCCATCTTCCCGAAGGAAAGCAACCGCCAAATTAAGCCCGACCATCCCATCGCTCTCCCTGATTGCATCCAGCTGTCTGTCGGTAAGGTTGCGCGCGTGCGGACATAGTGCCTGGGCATTTGAATGGGTGGCGACCACCGGCCGGTCGCTCACCCGTACAACATCCCAAAAACCTGCCTGGTTCAGATGCGAAACATCGATCATGACGCCCATGGAGTTGCAGCGTTTCACCAGTTCGATCCCTAGATCGGTAAGGCCCGGCCCGGTATCGCCATCGCTTGGAAACCGGAAGGGAACGCCATGACCGAAAATGTTGGGTCTGCTCCAGACAATCCCGACCGATCGAAGCCCTGCGCGAAAATAGAGCTCCAGGGAACTGAAATCGGAATCGATGGGTTCGGCGCCCTCGAAGTGCAAAATCGCCGCCGTCAGATCAGTGTCCAGGCACATCTCGATATCAGCGACGCTCGTACAAATTTTCAGTTCACCGGCCCTCTCGAGTTCGAACAGGAGCGCCGCTTGCCGGTTGGCCACTAAGACCGATTCATCCAAGCCAAGCGCATCCGGCAGGTCGAGATCATAGACTGGTTGCTCCATCTTCTTCATTTCGGCGTCGATATCGACCGGTGAGGGAATGTAGGCGGCATAGAAACCGCCGCCAAATCCGCCGGAACGGCATTTTGGGCCGTCGATGTGATTTCCCGTTCCTTCCAGATACGGATTAATCGACACTGGATCCGAGCTGTACAGCGCGAAAAGAAGGTCGTTGTGTCCATCGAATATCAGCGGTTTTCTTGCTGGTGCCATCGCTATTTATTCCTTGTGAATCCCGAACCGCGGAATTGAGGGTTCCAATGCATAAAACTATTCTGTTTCAGCCTGTTAGAGTACCCCGCAGGCAAAGACATTTTCCCATCCATCTGATAGAATACAGACGATCAGGAATCCACAGATGGCCGACCTTGCGCTGACTGGTTCCTGTTGGGGCATTTCTCCGGAGGCATGATGCGAAATTTGTCTGAATCTTACCAAGAGCTGGCCAGTTCGGCACGTCTGGCGGCCAACTTTTGGTATGACTATCGCCGCTTTGCCAAAGCATCATTCGTCGTTGGAGCCCGCAATCAGGAAAACCAGCGGGCACTCATTCACATATTGTTCCACTCTATCGAACACGGCCTCTCTCTGCCGGAGCCACGTCCGGGATTTGGCCGGGAGAAAGTAACCAGTCTGCTGGCGAAGACGCGTGCCTACATCGCTTCGTTCGGGCCCGACCGGTCCACAGACTCGGCGCTGAAGGCGCTTGATGGCTGGATAGACTTCAATTGCCGTGCCGGACAGGATGTACAGGCGGAAGCTGACCAACTGGATCGTCTGAACAAGGAAGTCGAATTTCGAAATTCCAGTGTTTGCGGAGGGTCGGAGACGGTCACCGTCGCCCAAATCGCCAAAGCCTCCACCAAGGATTTCTCGTCTTTCATGCAAGCCAGGCACAGCGTCAGGCAATTTGCAGATCGGCCCGTTACGAAAGAGGAGATCGAGCAAGCCGTAAAAGCAGCCCAGCAAACGCCGTCAGTCTGTAATCGGCAAACCTGCCGCGTCTATGCCTTTACGGATGCAGAAGACAAAGCCCGCGTGCTGTCCTACCAATCAGGAAACCGCGGCTTTGGACACGAAGTCGGCGCTGTGCTCATTGTTACCTCCAATATGGAGCACATGAATCTGATTGGTGAGCGTTACCAGCACTGGATAGACGGCGGTCTTTTCGCGATGACGCTGGCACTCGCTTTTCATGCGGCGGGTATGGGCGCTTGCATGCTGAACTGGAGTGTAACCAGCGATATCGACCGGGCTATGCGAAAATGTGTCGGCATTCCCAGCCACGAGGCAGTAATCACAATGATGGGTGTCGGGCACCTGAAAGACAAGTTCGACGTTCCGTGCTCCCAGCGCAAGCCGCTTGACCTCGTGCTGTCTCTCAACCCAACCCTTGATCTTGCAGCCCCAACTGTCACACCCTGATCGGCATGCAATCAGGGGGTAAGCTGTTCAATGGGCGTGAAAGGCTCGTCGATGCCGAATGCCTTCGGGCCGAAAACCTCCAGTGCTTCTGGTGTGCGCATTATGCCGGGAACGCTCACACCGAGAACCGTTACCCTTTGTCCGTATCGCAGTCTCTCGGTCGTGATGGCTTCCGCAGTCTCGCTGTCCAGGATACATATCAAATCCGGAACGATCGCGCGCAACATTCCGTCATGGCGTGCAATCAGATTTTCGTTCTGGAACCGGATGTTCATATGGCCAGACCATTCGTCCAATCCTTCGATCACAGCCTCACCAATCGCAAATCCGCGCTCGGTCCGGCGCGAGACATCCGTAATTTTTCCCGAGAAAAGCGTGCGGGCGTGTTTGTAGTGAGTTTGCGCAAAATTTGATACTAGCGCCTCGAAGACATCCGTGTGTGCCTCCCGCGCTCGACGGACACAGCAGCCGATGTCGATCGTCAGGCTCAGTGTTGCCGGAACCGAAACTCTTCTGGCTGTTTTTCCATCCATGGCATATTCGGCAATTGCGCTGTGTCCGCCCATCCGGATGGTAATGCCGCGGGCCAGCCACTCAACCATCTTGGCATCCGATGCCTCGACAATGACCGAATCACCCCATTCATTGACGATGGCCATCGGCGCTGCCGGCACACCATAAACGTTGAATGTTTCCATTTGGAGTTCCGGAAACGCCCGGCCCATGCCGTCGCCATCGACAACCGGAAGGTTCCTCTGAGCGGCCACCATGAGTGGAATTGTCGAATTCATCCCGCCTGCTTCGAACGGAATGATCGCATCGACGTCTCTCCCCATGTGCCGTTCCAAAGCCTCCAGAGCCCAAAGATAATCGTCCCCGTTGGGAATCTTCTCAATGACAACCGTTGGCGCTCCCATCCCGCCGATTGCAACGATCAGCGCGTCGTCAGGCGTCTCTTCGAGGCTTAAAAGTGTTACCGGAGAATTTTGGCGGATTGCGTTGGCCGCGAGCAATCCGCCGATATAGGGATCGCCGCCGCCGCCAGTACCCAGAATTGCGGCGCCGTGGCAAAGGTCGTCGAGATCATCAAGGCCGATCAGGCGCGGCAAGGTGTTTATTCCATCTGCTCGATCGGCGTAAATGGTTCATCAATTCCGAAACCAACCGGCCCGAATATCGCTAGCGCCTCCGGCGACCGCATGATCGGTGGAACGGCAACTCCCATGACTGTAACCCGCTGGCCGTAACGAAGCGTCTCGGTGGTGATCGGCTCGGCTGTTTCGCTGTCCATGATACAAATAAGATCAGGAACAATTGCCTTCAATTTTCCGTTTACCCTCGCCGTCAGGTTTTCGTTCTGGATTTCAATTTCCATCACGCCGGACCACTCATCCAGCCCCTGTATTTGCGCTCTTCCAGCTGCGAATCCGGCCCGTGTCTCGCGGAACATGTCGATGATCTTGCCGCGGTAGATGATCTTGCCAAACGAATACGGTGTCTTCGGCAGCAGGTCGAGAAGGGCCTGGAAAGGATTGACATGACTTTCCCGTGCTTCGCGAATACAGCGCCCGATCTTGAGCGCAAGTGTCAAGGTGTTCGGGACGGAAGTGCGTTTAACTTCCTCGCCGGTCATCGGATATTCGGCGATGTAGGCCGCACCGCCCATGCGAATAGTCACGCCGCGGGCAATCCACTCCATCATTTTGTTGTCGTGTGTCTCGACAAGCGTGCAATCGCCATATTCGTTGGTGATTGCCATCGGAGTTCCGGACACACCGTAGACTGCAAATGTCTCCATCTGCAGTTCGGGAAAAGCTCTTCCCATTCCGTCTGCGTCCACGACCGGCAAGCCAAGTCTGGCCCCAACGACGAGCGGCATCGTGGAATTGATCCCGCCGATTTCGATAGGCATGGTGGCGAATGCTTTTTTTCCGAGATGCCTTTCCAAACGCTGTAGTGATTTGACTGCCTCGTCGCCGCGTGGGAGTTTTTCGACCAGCACCGTCGGCGCGCCCATCATCGCCGTCGGCAGCACCAGCGCATCATCGGGCACCTCGGATGGGTCGATTATCTCCACTTCATGGGATTCCGCCATGGCATGCTCGACCATGAGCCGCCCAATATAGGGGTCGCCGCCACCGCCAGTACCCAAAAACGCCGCCCCTCGGCAAAGATCGATCAGATCAGTCCGGTTGAGCTTCATTTGTTCATCTCCAAATCGCCTACGGCCTTGACCCTGATGCGCGTTGCACTCGACGGCAGGTAGGCAAGGGGAACCTCTTCGATGTCGACGATCTGCACCGACGAGGCGCTCGCGCCTGCACCGACAGCCTTTGCCGTGGCTTCCTCTTTTGCCTGTGCCAGTGCATTGTCACGGCCGAGTCCCTCAAGCGAAAATACCCGATCGACTTCGCCGCCCACCTGGGCGATTGCCGCACCGATGGCATTTGCGACCGATGCGTAGTCCGGCTTGATGATTTTGGAAGCGCTTGGCAGGTCACGCGACATCAAAATGGAACCGCCGCCCACCAATATAACCGGTAACGGCTCGGCGCTGGTTTTCATCTTGTCAACCGCTTCATCCACCATGCGATGCATCGTGGTAACGGCGGTTTCGATCAGTTCGGATGAAAGATGGGCTACTTTGGAACGGTCGCCAATGTCGGCGTGGCCTGCAGCAACGACGATATCGGTCGTCGTCAACACATCACCTCCGAAAACCAACGCTTTTTCAGTCAGTTCGTAACCGACAGAATCTGGTCCAATTCGGGCACCGTCATCACGGACGATCGAACCGCCACCAAGGCCGAATGCCAGCACGTCAGGCATGCGAAAATTCGTCCGAACCCCGCCAATTTCGACAGCTACCGAAGACTCACGGGGAAAACCGTGCAGCAGCATACCAACATCGGATGTCGTTCCGCCGATATCAACCACCATCGCTTCCTTCGCTCCGGCAAGCTTGGCGGCGCCGCGCATCGAATTCGTTGGCCCGGACGCGAATGTAAGCACGGGATATTTCTCAACGAATTCCGCTGTCATTAGCGTTCCGTCGTTTTGGGAAATATAAAACGGTGCCGTGATGTTCAGCGAGGCCAGTGCACTTTCAAAAGACTTGACGACCTTGGCGGCAAGATCTGTCAGACACGCATTCATGATCGTGGCATTTTCCCGCTCGAGAAACCCGACGCGCCCGATTTCATGGCTGAGCGAGATCATCGCATCGGGCGCTTCGTTCGCAATTATCTCCGCAGCACGCGCCTCCATGTCGGGATTTACGGGTGAGAACACCGAAGTGATAGCGGCCGCCTTCAGTCCTTTTGTCCGCATGTCATTTGCGGCTTCCTTCAACTCCGCCTCGTTCAGAGGCGCTATCTCCCGACCATCAAACTCATGACCTCCATGAACAAGGTAACGGTGGTATCCCAACGTCTCGCCTAGGTCAGGCGGCCAATCGGTCATCGGCGGCAATCCCTTGGTTGCCGGTAGGCCTAATCGAATTGCGGCGACTTCCAGTAATCTCTTACGTTCCACGACGGCATTGGTGAAATGAGTAGTTCCGATCATCACCGCAGTAATGTCCGATGCCTCTGCGTCCCCTTCCTCCAGAACCGCACGGAGAACCGTCATGATTCCGGACGATACATCGGCGGTCGTCGGCGTCTTGTTATAACTTTTGACTTCCATGCCATCCATCAGGACGGCGTCGGTATTGGTACCGCCAACATCGATCCCAATTCGCATCAAACTACCCTTTCAAAATCTTTCCGCGGACGTTGCCGGAGATTACTCTGCCAACAATCCGGCACCCGTGGCCCGCCATGCCAGCGGCACATTCTCACCGTCTGCAACGACCTGCCGGTCGGCTCGGTTGGCGACTTCCGCAATCAAGGTCTGACCATCGACATCGATCCGATACCGAACGAACGAACCTTGGTAAGTGTGATCAATCACGCGGCCGCTCAATCGGCATAGGTTCTCGCCGGACGCACCTTCGGCTTCATCAGCCAGCAATAATTGCTCAGGTCTCAAGACCAACGCCGCTGTGTCACCATCGGACAAACCGGGGACGGTCCTTGCCACGGCCTCTTGGCTGCCGAGCTTGACTTTGGTGAGGTCAGGACCGACCTGTCCAACGGTAACCTGGAGTATGTTGGATTCGCCGATGAACTCCGTAACAAACCGGTTCCTCGGTGCCTCATATATCTCGTTGGGATTTCCGATCTGCGCCACAACACCCTTGTTCATGACGGCAATGCGGTCCGACATAGTCAGCGCCTCACCTTGATCGTGGGTGACATAGATAGTGGTGATTTTTAGCTCGCTCTGCAGAGCCTTGATCCAGTACTTCATCTCTTCGCGGAGTTTCTTGTCCAAAGCGCTTAAGGGCTCGTCAAGCAGCAGGATGCCGGGTTCTGTGATCAGAACCCGGGCAAGTGCAACACGCTGTTGCTCACCTCCGGACAGTTCACGCTGGTAGCGCGCTTCATAGCCATCCAAGCCAACCTGTTCGAGCGCTGCGACAACGCGACGGGCGATCTCGCTTTTCTCGACCTTTCGCATCTGAAGCCCAAACGAGATGTTGTCGAAAACGTTCATGTGCGGAAAGATGGCGTAGTTTTGAAACACAATGCCGATGCCACGCTTTTCGGGTGGCAGAAATGTCACGTCATTTCCACCAATCTTGATCATGCCGCCGGTGGGCGCGACAAAACCTGCGATCATTCGCAGTGTCGTCGTTTTTCCACAACCTGACGGCCCCAATAGAGAGAAGAATTCGCCTTCCTCGACGCGCAATGTTGTCGGCGTCAAAGCGACTGTCTGGCCATAATTTTTCGAAAGTTCGATTATCTCGACTGTTGACACAATTGGAGCCTGAAGCTGGAAATGATATTTTCATGGAGCCGCGGGCATGAAGCCCGCGGCAGTACTGAAGTTAACCGGCAAAGATCTCATTGACGGTCTCAACGACATCATCCTCGTTTTCGAGGTACCAATGCCAATCGGGAATCCACATACCGTTGGTCGCGTCGGCAGTGTTGGTGACTCCCTTGCTTGCCAGGTTGTCCGGAATCGGCGCCGTCTTGTTGGTTGGGCGCATATAGAATGTCTTTCCGAACTCAGCGGCGTATTCAGGGCTCAAGGTGCGGTTCATCAACGCAAACGCCAACTTCTTGGCGACCGGGTCGGCATAGCGGCTGATCGTCTTGGTTTGCGTCAGGATCGGTTTCTTTTCCTCCCAGACCATCGCGGCAATTGGAACGCCCTTGTCGATCTGGTTGTAGACTTCTCCTTCCCATTGAACGCCGATTACCACTTCGCCACGCTCGATTAAGGTTTGCATGTTTCCTGTAAAGTCGGAAATCTTCATCGGCATTGCTGAACGCATGGCCTCGTAGCCGGCATCAAGGTTTTTGTAATCACCACCAAACACATGGCTTGCCGTTAAAAAGAAGATCATCTGCAACGTATTCGATGTGATGTAGGTCCCTCGCTTGCCGCCGCCATACTGGTCATCCCAGAATGACTTGAAGTTTGTCGGATGCGGATCGGCAAGATCGGTGCGGTAGGCATAGCAGTATTGACCGAAGCCCCAGGTTACGCCAACGCCGTTCTCGAATGCGAAATCCCAGCAATCCTTCGCATTTGGGACGTTCGCGATAATTTCATCCTTGGTCAGGAAATAGTCACCGGCACCAGCTGTCTTGAACATCTCAGGCAGGTTCCAGTTCGTGATATCATAAACCGGATTCTTGGGTCCTCCGGCTACGAATTTGGGGAACCAGGGCCAGGAACTGTCATAGGAAATGTTGCAGTTAAAGTCCTTCTTGAACTGGTCGAGCAAGTTCTTGTTGACGAACTCTTCCCAGAATCCGCCCCATTCACCGATATTCAGTGTTGCGCCTTCGGCGTCGAATACGCCACCATCGTACATGACATCCTGTGACCAGACGTGGTTGATGTTGAACAGTGGCAGACTACCCGCTGCGCCGAGAGCTGCACCTGTCTTCAGTAGTGACCGCCTCGAAAGAGGCCTGCCCAATTTGTCTTGCAGTTTCTTCATGAGAGTACTCCCTTTTTTCATTCTGTGTTTTCTTGTTTTTCAAGGTTCCAGTTCCCAGTCTGGAACCTTTCGGCAATCGATCAGCTGAACTTGATTCCTCCGAATTTGCGCATGTTCACCAACCTCGCGGTCAACAGCATTGAGACAATCACAAGCAGAATGGCGAAAATTCCAGCGGCCGCGGCCGTAGGTTCGAACGTGTATCGAAGCGAGATGTAGAGTGCGATCGGCAGCGGTGTCAGGTCAGGAGTACTCAGAAACAACGACACATCAAACTGGCCGAATGAGACGATAAACGCGAATATGGCTCCGGCCATCATTCCGGCCGAAATGTTTGGAAGCGTTATCCGCCGAAATGCTGTCCAGGCGTCCGCACCAAGACTGCGCGCCGCTTCTTCAAGTGACTGGTCGAAAGAGACGAGAGCTGCAGAAACCGTGCCGATAACGTAAGGGCACGTCACCAGAACATGCCCGATGACCAATCCGGTGAGTGTTCGCGCGAGGCCAAGATTGGTCGTGACAAAGAAAACGTACAGCGCAAGGCCCAGAACAACGCCAGGCAAAATAAGCGGAGACAAGAAATAGGCCCGCAGCAAGTCGCGACCGGGAAACCTGTAACGGGCAAGAACGATTGCGGCCATTGTTCCCAGAACCGTGGAAACGGCCATTGTGATAAGGGCCAATAGCAGGCTGAACAAATACGCACCCATCCAGGTTTCCGAAGTCAGAAATTCGACCACCCAGCGCAGGGACAGTCCCTCCGGCGGAAATGTCAGATACTCGCCCGAATTCAAACCGGCCAGTACGACGATGAATACCGGTAACAATAGGATGACAAAGCCGATCCAGGCGCCGATCTGGATGGTCAGCGAAACGTTGCGCTCCGACCAACGCCTGGGGCTTGGTACGGATGGTACAGCGGTGTCGGTCAGGCTGGCCATCAGGTTCTCCCGCCGGCCGACACTGCCGCGTAGCGTTGGTAGACGACAACGGCAACTACGCTCGTGCAAAACAACACCACCGCGATCGCTGACCCGAACTGCCACTTACCCAACTCGGCGATCTGCTGGTAAATGTGGATCGGCATGACGACAACTTTCCAGCCGCCCATCAACGCCGGGACAACGTAGGAACTGATCGAAATAGCAAAAACCAGTAGCGAGCCGGCGAGAACGCCAGGCATCGATAGCGGAAAAATGATCCTCCAGAACGCAACCCGTCTTGTCGCACCCAAGCTGCGCGCTGCCTCCTCCAACGACGGATGAATCGAGCGAATGACACCGATCAGGGAAAGAACCATGAACGGCAACGTAAATTGTACGAGGCCTATGACTACTCCGGCAAAATTGTACATCAGGGGCAAAGGGGCCTCGATCCAGCCAGCGTCAATCAAGGATCGATTTATCAGACCGTTGTCACCCATAAGCACCATGAGACCATAAAGGCGGATGACCATGTCCAGTTGCATCGCACAGAGGACGAGGATCATATAAAAAGTATTGCGACCGGGATTTTCTGTCTTGGCGATCAGATAGGCCAACGGATATCCAATAGCCAAGGTGATGATCGCGACGAGAGTCGCCAGTCCGATCGACCGGACCGCCGCTTCATAGTAGGTCGCCCTGGTGAAAAACCGAATGAAGTTTTTGGCAGTGAAGTCCCATTGTGGATCGACAACGCCTGCCACCGGCTTGTCAATGCTTATAAGGAAGAGCGACAGAACCGGAACGATGAAAAAAATCAGGAAGAATACGAACGCTGGCAGAATGAGCCAGTAGACTTTACTGCCTCCAAGAAAAACCCGGAGGCGATGACCACGGCTGTCCAAATGGGTCCTCTCGTCTGCCGCTGTGCTCACCCGTCGCCCCTTCTTTCTGTTGTCGGCTGTCTACTCAGCGGCGCTTTGGAAATCATGAAGCGGCGGCATGTCGTAGCCGACGACAGGTTTGTTAGGCGGCAATTGATAAGCGACCTTTGAGTGGCTCAATCCACTGTTTGCCACAGAAGCAGCAACGCGCACGGTTACTGGCACCGGATCGATCACCGGAATGTCGTAACCTTTTGTCAACAGGCCGTCACGAACCGCTTCGGCGCAGCCAAGCATTCCCGTACAACCAAATATGACAACGTCGGCGCCATCTTTCTCGATCGCAAGAAGCGCTTGTTCGGTGAGCATCTCCCTTGTTCCCTCGGGATTCTGCTCAAGGTCGAGAACCGGAATATCGACGGCCCGTACCGAGGCAAATTTTTCCCAAGCACCAAAGAGTTTGGCCTGGTTTTCGAATTGGCCGCGTAGACGCTCAAGCACTGTTATTACGCTGTAATTGTTTCCCAGCATGCAGGCGAGATTCATCGATGTTTCGCATGGTCCGAGTACCGGTATATTTACACACTCTCGACCAGCCTTCAGCCCTGGGTCACCCATGCAATCGATGACCACGGCATCGACCCCGTCACGTTCAGCGTCAATGATCTTTGCGACAGTATCGGGAACTGAAAGCATCTCATCGAACTCGCATTCAATTGACGCAGGTCCCTTGTCGATTTCGACATGGCTGACCGTGTCATCTTTGCCGAGCAAACCTTGGAAATCACTGGCATGCCTGAAGCCGCGGGAGGTGATTGGTGTTATTACCCTCACATGCGTACCCATCGATCTCATCCTTTCGCAATTTCGGGATCAGATAAAAAAGTTAATCATTACCCTAGGACGAGCAACTACCCATATGGGTAGCGGTGTTAAAATATGCCGAGGTCACGAGCGCGGTTTGCCGCGCGTACGCGGTTGTTGACACCAAGCTCCTTGAAAATGATTTTTAGGTGATACTTGACGGTGTTTTGCGATACCCCGAGGGCTCTACTTATCTCTTTGTTGGATTTTCCGACGGCAAGTAGTTCAAGATATTGGCGTCGGCCCGCATAGGACGGCTCTTGATCGACATGCGATGGCAGATTGTTTTTTTGGTTCGAGTTCGGCTTTTCATGTTGCAGGGTCCATAAGTGATTGAGTTCACGAAATCTGTGCCGCACCAGTTTGTTGGAGCGCGCCTCGACATTGTCGCCGTCGAGGGCGGCCTGAACGATTTCCTGCAAGTTATTACCTTCGTCCAGGATGAAACGACGAAAAGGCTGTTTGCCCAGGATACGGACTGCGCTAACCAGTGCATTGATAGCATCGCTATTGCGTCGAAGGCGCCATAGCGCCAGCGCCCGAATAACTCTCAGCTTGGCGACTGTAAGCATCTGACCATTGTGAATGGCATGATCCTCGGCAACGTTGAGCACAAGCAGCGCCTCAGACGCTCTTCGATCGGCTATGAGATAGCGCGCCAACGCGACGGCCGTGGATCCCAAACGCATTGCCCAATCGGCTTCGATGTCCCATTCGACACGTTTGGCTAATCTGTCCAGCCCGGCCCTTCGAATTTCGTCTCCGGCAGCGTCGAGTTCGTTGCTTAGTGTCAAGGCTCGAATCTTCTCGAGCTGCAACAGTCGATGAAGACGCGGCATCTCCCGCTTTGTTGCAACGGCCTCGGCATGGGCGAGAGCTGAAAGCGCACCCGGTAAACCATCGTGATGCATTGCCAAGCGCGAGCTGACTCTGTAGCCGGCCGCCAGCACATCGAGCCACGCACCGTGATCCTCTACCGTATTCAGTGCCGATCTCAGCAAGCTCTCGCTCTTGCCGATCTCATTCATCTCGTAGGCTGCTTCGGAACGAAGTGCCTTGCAAATCGCCAGCAACTCTTTCTTGTCCGGTTTGATCTTCTGTAGGGATTTCGCCATCAGCCGGTATTCGCGATCGGCACCGACGAGATCGCCTCGCGCCAATCTAATCTGACCCAGATGCGCGTGAAGGTGTAATGCGCCGAAATCGGCCCCACCGTCGAGATAGGCCCGAATAGCGTTTTCAGCATAGCTCTGACTGAGGTTGAAATCGCCAAGATGCATAGCGACGTTGCACAGATAATTCGTGGCTAGCGCCCGCGATAGTGGATCGGTCGCGGGCACCCGGCCCAGAATGTCTTGAAGCTTGTCAAGTTCAACCTGCCCCATTGGGCTGTCTTCGTAGTACCTAATATGTACATCAACGATAGGAAGCTCCACACCCAAATTGTCCCTGCCTACAAGTTTTCCTGATTGGTAAGCTGCTTGAATTTCATTGAACATGGATCTCGCTTCAGCTGCTCTGTTCCGCCTGGCGAGAAAAAATGAAACTCCGAGACACGCGTTCGGATGCGTCGACAAATGTCTTTGCTGAACCGCGCTTTCGGCGATTTGAAATGGCTCCATCTTGCCGCTCACAACCAATCGCCAGCCGCCTGAGATTTCAATCAGGTCGAGAGCTTTGTTTTCGGAATGTGTGCCGATATCCATTTCTCAATGATCGACTGAACTTCGCTTGGAAACAAGGTTGACAATGCAAGCGGTAAAACCCGCAACCGTCTAATGGTCCATGTTCTCGATCGCGATGTAGTCGCGGTCAACGCCAAACACCCTCGGTCCCCAAACCTTCAAGGCTTCGGGTGTGCGCATGACCGGTGGAACGCTTACTCCTACCACTTTGACCCGCTGTCCGTACCGCAAACTTTCTGTCGTGATCGGCTCTGCCGTCTCCCTGTCTAGTATGCAGATCAAATCGGGCGCAGTAGCCAGGTACCTGTCACCGACGCGAGCCGAAAGGAACTCATTCTGGAACACGATTTCCATGGCCTCACCCACACCATCGATCGGTTGCAAAATCAGCTTACCGATTGCGAAGCCACGGGTGGTTTCGCGCAACAGATCAACCACCTTCCCGTCGAACAGAACCTTGCAGAAACGCTTCGGATCGGCTGAATCAAAGAACGTGGTCAGGGCTTCAAACGGATCTTTCTGCGCAGCGCGCGCGCTGCTGATCGCCCTCCCAATATCCATGGCGAGCGATATTGTTCTGGGCACCGACTTTGTTTTCGCGTCATGACCGCTCATTGGATAAAGCGTAATTTCAGCCTTGCCGCCCATACGGATGCAGACAACGCGCGCAAGCCACTCTGCTGTTTCATCATCAACTGCCTTGACGACGACTTCATTGTCGTGCTCGTCCTTGATGACAACCGGGCTGCCAGGCACTCCATAGACACTGAATGTGGTCATCTGCAATTCGGGAAATGCCCTGCCCATACCGTCGGCGTCAACAACAGGAAGGTCCATCAACGCACCGACCACAGCGGGCAACGTTGCATTCACACCACCGGCTTCTATAGGCATGATTGCAGCAACCTTACGGTCCAACAGTTCTTCCATCTTTCTGACCGCCGCCACTGCGGCTGGTCCGTTTGGGAATCGCTCGATCAACACAGTCGGCGCACCCATATTTGCGACCGGGACCACAAGATCATCATCGTTCAGCTCGGAAGGATCAATCAGCTTCACGCTCGATCCGCTTGCAAGCTGCTGTTGCAGAATAAGCCTTCCGACATAAGGATCGCCGCCGCCGCCCGTACCGAGAAATGCCGCACCACGGGCAAAATCACGCAATTTGTCGGCTGTCAGTTCCATGGTATGAGGTGCCTCCCGTAGCCTATCTCGATCCGCGAACGGCCAGGTCGCCGACCGCCTTCACCCGAACCCTAACGGCACCGCCCGGCAAATACGCAAGCGGTACCTCCTCAACATCGATTATGGAAACCGTGCCCTGTTTCGCACCTGCCGCAATGGCCCTGTCTTCCGCTTCACGCTTGGCGCCTTCAAGGGCCGCATCGCGGCCTTTCTCGTCATAGGAAAAAACGCGATCCACCTCTCCACCCACCTGCGCGATTGCCGCTCCGATCGCGTTTGCAACACCGGCATTTTCCAGTGCGACAATTTCGGATGCACCCTTGAGAGGCCTGTCGACCAAAACCGCACCACCCCCGACAAGAATTACGGGCACATCGGTGGCACTGGTCTTCACCCGATCTATGGCCTCCTCGAGCATCGCGTGGATTTGATCCATTCCTGCTGTTACGACGGCTTCTTCCAGTCCGTCGACCCTTGCTCTGTCTCCAATATCCGCAGCTCTGCCTGATACGGCGATGTCGGTTGCGGTCAGAGTATTTCCTCCGAAAACCAACGCCTTTTCCGTCAGTTGGTAGCCAACAGAATCCGGGCCAACCTTCGTGCCTTTTTCGCGAACAATACTCCCACCGCCGAGACCGATTGCCAGAATATCCGGCATTCTGAAATTGGTTTTGACACCGCCTACATCGACGGCGATCGCAGACTCTCGCGGGAAGCCCTGGGACAGAACTCCGACGTCGGTTGTGGTCCCGCCGATATCGACAACAATTGCATCCTTGATTTTCGAAAGAAAGGCAGCACCGCGCATCGAATTGGTCGGGCCGGACGCAAATGTGAGCACCGGATATTTCTCCACATAGTCGGCCGTCATCAGCGTTCCGTCATTCTGGCTTATGAAGAACGGCGCAGTGACGCCAAGCTCTTTCAGGGCAGCGCGAAAAGCGCCTACGACGCGCTGCGAAAGGTCCATCAAAGATGCGTTCATGATTGCGGCGTTTTCGCGCTCAACCATGCCGATACGGCCGATGCTGCTGGAGAGCGTAATCCTGGCATCCGGAATTTCCTGCAAAATTATTTCCGAAGCTTTGTTCTCCATATCCTGGTTCATTGGCGCGAAAACCGAACTAATGGCGATGGAGTTGAGACCGGCCTTGTGGAAGGTTTTTGCTGCTTCGGCGATCTCCGATTCGCGAAACGCAGATATTTCCCTGCCATCAAATTCGTAGCCGCCGTGAGCCATGATGACATTGGTGCCGACCTTGTTGACCAAATCAGTTGGCCAATCGACAAGAGGTTTCAGGCTTGTGGTCGCCGGAAGCGCGAGGCGAAGTATTCCAACCTCTACCAGTCTCTTTCTTTCGACGAACGCATTCGTGAACTGCGTCGTGCCAATCATGACGCTTTCAATCGCCGAAGTGCCGACGCCGGCCTGCTTGAGCACGTCGCTTATTGCCGCGACAACACCACCACCGACATCTTCGGTGGTCGGTGACTTGATTAATGCGACAACGTCGTTGCCATCCATGATCACCGCGTCGGTATTTGTACCCCCCACATCAACGCCAATTCGCATTTGTGCGCCCTCTCACATTATCGAGTTAGCATGAGTAACGGATCAGATGCCGTCAAGCATCGGTGTGTTGTTGCAGGAATCGAATGGAATTCATGTGCTGTCTGGATGTAACTGAATCGACCTGGCGTGGTGGCGACAGGAACAAATGATCAAACAGGCCAGACTATTGTAGTCCTTGTATTCGAATATTAATTGCCTCTGCCTGTTTATCGAAATAGTCCTTGTACTGGCTGAAACCTGCCTGCTGATATTGAAGCCAGGATTGTTGCGAGGCCGAAAGCGCCTCTTCCAGAACGCTTATGTCGCCGATACGCTCGCCGCGGCCCTTTAGCGCCACGGCCAGATTGTGGGTAACGGGCGCACATTCGGCCGGTACTTCGCTGCAATCAAGTATATCCAGAGCTGAACGAAACGACTGCGCTGATCTGTTCAACGTTGCAGGATCGTTCGTGCGTTCACCCAGCTGTTGCAATGCTATGCCCAGACCACTCTTTACCTTCCTCCAGTCATTCGGGCTGGTATCCCGAGTGTAAACCTGCAGAGCATCCTCATAAGCCGCAATGGCACCTCTGGGAGTGCGCGGATCGGCTTGGTGGTAACCAAGCGCAACGTAACTCTCACCCAATAGCCGTTTGGTCTTTGCCCAAAGCAGAGGCCCTTCTGTTCTTCGCCGAAATTTGAATGCCGTTTCAAAGGCATCGATGGCTGCCTGCAGGTGATCCGGGTCATTTTCCTTTTTTCCAATAAAGTAATTCGCAAGGGCCAATCCCCGGTTTGCGGTAAAATTGTTTTCCGCATCGTCCAGGCCCGCGCCAGTTTTTATGGCCTCCTGGAAAACTGGTATCGCCTGCTCGAAATAATTGTAATCACCGCCTTTTTGTCCGAGCAGCATCAACCCTTTTCCAAGAAAGACATTGGTCTCCAGCCACTCCTTTGCACTGGTAACTTCCTCACCGACGGCGACAGCCGCCTGATAGGCCGCGACAGACTCCTCAAGCTTTGCATGATCGCCGCTCTCAACGAATTGCGAAGATAGCGCCTTGGCAAGAAAACTCTGGCCCCGGTACTGCTGCGAACGGTCACGCCCAGCCTGCAACACGGCCAATCCCCCACGAAGCTCGTCAACCGCCGCCTCGATCTGACTGCTATCGCCAACAAGCTGACCAAGTTCAGCGCGCGCGATTCCAAGATCCACCATGACGGATGCCCAATCTGCCGGGTCGTCGGAACTTGTTCGGACCAACAGTGCATTTTCGAATGCCGCTAGTGCTTGCAAGAATTGATTGGCGTCTCTTCGGTGCGCTCCTGAAAGATAAAGCGCGATACCGATATTGCGCTGACGGGTCGCCCATTTGTCGGGTGCAAATTCGCGCGATGTTGCTCCCAGGCTCTTGCGGAGCGCTTCTACAGCCTGACTGTAAAAGGGACCCGGATTCTCCTTGCCGGCCAGGTTCAACAATGCCGAACCCAATTGGCTTTGCGTGGCAGCCCAATCTTGGGGAGTATTTTCCCTGGTAAACTCTTCCAGCGCCAAACGTGTAAACTGCACCGCGCTTCGGCTTTGTTCTGGATCACCATCAAGCCTGCCGAGTTCGGTATAAGTCCGCCCAAGCGACTTATGAGCTCGGGCCCAGACAATCGGAATGGCATCGCGATCAATACTATCCAGGATCCCTTTAAGAGTTGCTTCGGCCTGCTTGAGCATCGCCTGGTCCTGCTGGTTATCACCGATGGTGGCATACGCCATTCCGAGATTTACCGTGCTGCGAATCCAGTCTTCGCGATATGCCTGTGGCGTGTAGATCGCCAGAACCAGCTCATAATCAGCTACCGCTTTCCAGATTTCGGAAATGTCATTGAAACGGTCGCCATACTCGGCTCGGGCTGCTCCTAGATTGTAGGTGGTGCGCGCCCAATCAACGGGTTCAGCGCCCCGATCGATGCTTACGGCTGCTTTTTCAAACAATGAAATGGCGCGCTGGAATGCCTCGCGATCGTTTCGCGCTGCACCAAGGTAGCGATAGGCATTGGCCAATGTTATCTGAAACGTGATCAATTCGGAGGAATCGAAACCAGCAACCTGTTTGCTCAGGAACGGTTGCAGGATTTCAGCGGCTTCCTCCAGCATCCCTACGTCGCCAGTCATTCTGCCGAGAGTACTCAGATGTATCGCCCGATTTATGCGGGACTTGGTTGCCAGGAGCGGCATGGCCCCGCCAGCAATGACCGAATGGGCCGTTTCTGTTGCTTGAAGTGCGTCCTTCAACGCCACCAGATCGCCCTTCCGGATACCGTGTAATACCAGGGCGGATGCTTCACTTGACTTGTATTCCCATGCAAGCGCTGCATCCCAACGCTTTGCCTGTTCGAAGGCGCGGCCATAGTCCCGTGCGGCAGCCAGATTGTCGAATGCCAGTACGTGCGCATCGGCGCTGCGGGCATAGATAGCCGCATTCTCAAGCCGTCTTGCCTCGATATCGGCTTCCGCCTTGGAGAGCGCTACCTCATTGTCTTCCATCAGTTTCTTGGCACGGTCGAGATAGTGTGTGGCAGCTTTGAACGCTCCCTCGTCGATCGCTCTGTCAGCCAGTTCGCCCAGTCGACGGATTTCAGGGTTCGCTGTCGAAAGTGTATTGCGTTCATCAAGGATCGTTTTGACCCGCTCGGTCTGGCGGCGCATGACTTGTTCGAGTTCTGCCGAATCGCTTGGCGCATCAGCTCCCAGTGCCTTGAGCATCGCAAAGACTGCATCCAGCGGAATACCATCGGTTGACGCAATGTTTTCCATCGCCTTGCGTCTGCGCTGGTCCAGCGTTGATATGGTCAACAGCAATCTACGCCGCTCCGAGGCAATCTCTGCTTCTTCCGTGGCCTCCACAGTGGCCGGCTCGCCGAAGAACAGCAGCCGTCGCAGGTTTTCGTTGATCCAGGGCCGTTGGCGTCCGGAGGTGTCCAGATAGACCTCCTCGGCAACCATGCGCATGACCGTTCCGAATTCTTCACCAGCCAGCGTCATCATGTGTTTCAAAATGGCGTGTGCATAGGGGCTGTTGTCTCCATCGCCGTCCAGGGAAGCTTGGCCGGGAGCGGCCGAAAAACCGATAACAGTGCCGAGATTGTCATCCTGGGCATCGTTGTTCGCGAGCACCCGTACTCCACGAGTTTCACCAAGACCTGAAACGGACATCGGCGCCGGCACGGTCACACCATCGGAGCTCAGCGATGTCCCGGCAGGAAACGGATTATCCCGGCAGGCATCGAGAAGAACGATTACAACGGATGCACTTTTTCGAAGCCTGTCGACGATCGAAGACAGAGCCACCATCGATCGCCCTGCATTTGCAGGAGCGGTCAAGTCTGCGTCCACTGGCACCAGCCAGTTCTCGCCACCGGCTTCGATGCCGTGTCCGGCATAGTACACCAACACTACATCGGCACCGTCGGCATCATCGGTAAAATTATCGATATCGCGCCTCAGGCGCCGAATACTCCGATCCAGCGACAGTTCTGTCTCGAAACCGAGATCGGCCAACAGAACCTCAATAGCGCGGGCGTCGTTGCCCGGGTTGGCAAGTTCAGGCAGGTGCTCATACTGGTCATTGCCAATGACCAGTGCCATGCCACGCAGTGGTTCAGCGGCCGAGGCAGTCGTCAGGATTGTACTCACCAAGAGAATGAGAACGCAAACACCGCTGGCGGTAATCGCTTGCGCACGCCTGCCCAATTCACCAGCAGCAGGTATTGCCCTGAATAAAGCTGAGTTTCTGGAATCCGCCAACATTCGAATGCCTTGCGTCAAACTCAGAAATTGTAGCGGAAAAATCGACAGAATGAAGGTTGGGAATTTCAAGCAATATAATGAGCCTGCGATTGACACATATCCCGTCCCACATTCCAAACGATTATTAACAGCAATTCCAACATTGAAGGCGAACGGCTTTACATACATCGGCGGGATCAAGCGCACTTCATGCCCCAAAGCAATCAATTGGCGGGCCCAGTGATGCGCGCTGCTGCAAGACTCCATCCCAATTAGGCAGGCTCCAGCTTCGCAAGGAACGGCAGCACTTGTGCTCGCCGCAAAGGCCGGTTGGAGCAGGAGCCATCCACCCCATCAGCTTTTGGGGCGTCCGGCTGTTATTGCGAACGACCGATGTGGGGACGCAAAGCGGACACTCGCTTGCGCGTCCCGCTTGCCCAATTTCGGCACAGTTCGGAAATTCGGCGAAGTGAGCGCTGCGGCGCTGGCAAAACGGACATTCAACCGTATATACCAAAGCGATTTCGCAGAGCGTTGGTGGAGGAGACCTTGCCTTCCAGCGACCTAATTCGACCAACTCAGTGCTCTCACAAATGTTGCGACTTTTCGGCCCCGACTTGGTGTTCACAGCAATGTTCACACGTCGCTAATGGGACTGGCATACGTCGCCCATGAGGTTCAGATTGACCGCCCATCTTCGAGAATCATTTTGTGCAATTCCGTGATCACGGTCCGCAACACGGTCCCTCAAACTTCGAAACCGCAGTCCTGTTCGCGTAACCTATTGAAATCATTGGCGATCCCGGCAGGATTCGAACCTGCGACCCTCAGATTAGGAATCTGATACGGTTAGTATCTTGCTGTTACCGTGAATTACGATTGTATACGATTAAATCATATATTTGAATAACTTGTGGTCACAAGGCTTACGATAGCGTGCAACCTGTTTCGATCTCTCTTGCTTATAATATGCTTATAATCTATGTCGGATTGGGTAACTTGAGCGCTCTGCACGTCAAGATTCGACGAATGGAGAATTGGTCGTCAAAGCCGTCAGTCGTGATGTTCGGTTGGCGGTAATCGTTTGCGGTTGAATTGAAAGAAGTGTGAAGCTTTGAAATGACACGCCTGACAAAACGGACAGTTACTGCTGCAAAATCGGGTGAAAAGCTCAAAATCATTTGGGATGCGGAACTGAAAGGTTTTGGCCTTCAGATCCTGCCAAGCGGCACAAAGTCATTCGTGGTGCAATACAGGAACAGCTATGGCCGTACCCGCCGAACAACGATCGGTCGGTTTGGAGCCCTTACGCCAGATCAGGCACGCAAAGCTGCTCAAGGTATTCTCCATAAAGTGGCTTGCGATGAAGATCCTGCGACTGACAAGCAGGAGATGCGCTCTGCGCCGAGTGTATCTGTTTTGTTGGATCGATACCTTTCAGAGCATCTGGATCGAAAGAATGCCAAGTCGACGCGGATTGAGTTTCGACGGCTGGTCGAGAAGCATATTCGTCCTCGCCTGGGATCCATGAAAGCTGCAAGTGTCACCGCCAATGATGTCTCCAAGCTCCATCGGTCGATGGCGGATACTCCGCGTCAGGCAAATGTCGTGTTGTCCATCATCTCGAAGATCTTCAATCTGGCCGAGGTGTGGGGACTTCGGCCAAGACACAGCAATCCGGTATTCGGGATCGAACGCTATGCTGAAACGGAAAGAGAGCGGTTTCTTTCTTCGTCTGAACTTGGCCGTCTTGGTGCAACGCTGATTGAAGCCGAGACCAAGGGACTTCCATGGATTGTCAAATCACCTCAATCGAAGCATTTGCGAAAGGATGCTGAACAAAGGCGAACTGCAATCGACCCTATCGCGATTGCGGCCATCCGCCTGTTGCTGTTAACCGGCGCCAGATTGTCAGAAGTCCTGACATTGCGCTGGGAACATGTTGACCTCGAAGCCGAAACGATTGAATTGCCGTCTCGAAAGGGCGGCGGGCGTAAGACACACCCGGCAAACTCCCCTACCCTCGAAGTACTTCGTGATCTCGCGCGCAAGAATCCTTCACATTGGGTATTCCCGCGTAGCAAAGATCCTTCGAGACATCTAAGCAAGGAAGTGTTGGAGAACGCCTGGCAACGGATACGCTGGCGCGCTGATATCACTGACGTTCGTATTCACGACCTGAGACACACGGTGGGAACATTTGCCGGCCAGGCTGGTGGCAACGCATTTGTTGTCAGAGATCTGCTTCGACACAAAGGTATCGCGATGACAGAACGCTACGTCAATCGCGATGCAGACCCGGTAAGGGAATTGTCAGATGCCGTTGGTGATCGCATTTCCGCAAACTTAAGGTCCGGACTAAAAGGCGCCGAGATCATTCCGTTGCGCCGCGACAAATAACACCTTCCTACCTGAACGAAAGATGGGTCCTTTCGGGATCGAGATAACCCGCGGGTTATTCGCACGCCCGGTCCACATAGGTTTTTGGAGTCCGAAAACCGTTGGTGTTTAGGTTGTTGCTGTTGTCGCTTGATCGAACTATCGACCGGCTACAGTGGCCTACTTGGATTGTGAGGATATCGGCACAATTTTGCCCAATGTTGCGGTCTTTCAGATTTGCAATCACCGATACTTTTTTTTGAGATATCAACTGGGGTGTTGTGAATCGCCAAGCAGGCGGGGCCGACATTTGCCGCGCATCGATCGAATGTCCGAAAAGGGGCCGTCAGGAGACAGTCTGCTTATGGGCATCGAGTGGGCAAAGCGGACATTCGCAGTATTGATCCGCTCGGCAGCACTTGAATGGCTGCTCATAGGACAAACTCACCGTTTCTCCTCATTTGCAAATCGGCGGCATTGAATATTCGAGTCTGTGCACCCGCTTGCCGTTGACACTCCCGCAACTGGAAGGATTAGCATCCAAAGGGTGACCGGAGCCAAATTGTGTTTACAACATCGGAGTTATTGCTGCTGCCAATCGGTTTGGGGCTTTTGGGCTTCATAGAGCCGTGTACGGTTGGCGGCCATCTACTCTTTATTGGTTCGCAAATCGAGCGTTCAATCAGCGAAAGGCTGAATGCCGTTCTAGCATTTGTCGCTACGCGTTCTCTTGTGTCTGGTCTGGCCGGCGGATTGATTGCATTTCTCGGGCAGACAATCATCACCGCACAAACTGGCATCTGGCTAATATTCGGTGTGATCTATCTGGTCATCGGAACGGCATTTCTGGTCGGAAGTGCACGGTTTGTTAAGCGCGGATTCAGCCTCTCTCCTGCTAGGTGGAAACGAGCGCAAAACCCTTTCGTAATGGGACTGGCGTTCGGTCTCAACATCCCCGCCTGCGCCGCACCTATTCTATTTGGTTTGCTCGGATTGGCAGCGACAACTGGAACCGTCGCGACCGGTTTCACAATGATGTTCGTTTTTGGCCTCTTCCTTTCGTCACCGCTTGCGCTTTTTGCGGCGGTTCCAAAGTTGGCCACTTCGCTTGACGCCTTAGGTGAAAAAATGAAGCAGATGCGATGGCTCATTGGCGTCATCTTCGCACTGCTCGGCCTGTGGTCCATATGGTTCGGACTCTACGTTGACCCAGCAAATTGGGTTGGCAAATGACCACTAAGGGCCGATTTGCAAGGGTCGCAGCTGCAGGCATCTTTTTTCAAGCTGGCTCGGCGGCGATTGATTCAGCTACCATCATGTCGGCCCTGGTATTCCAATTGACCGGCAATCCGGTGATTGTGGGAGCGGTAACGTCTATATTGCGGTTTGGCTGGTTGTTTCCGCAGCTGATTGTCGGTTTTCTGGCGCAACACGGCGGCTCGAGCATGGTCTACTATATCATCGGTGCGTTCGGCCGTGCCTCGTGCATGGCAGTGATGGCACTCGTTCTGTATCTCGGTGCGGATTGGTCGGCTTTTAGCCTATCCGTGCTGGTTATGATGATCTGGACAGCCTACGCGTTCATTAGCGGAATAGTAGCCGTTCCCTATAACGACATCGTAGCTCGGTCTGTACCCTCCGAGCTGCGCAGCCGGTTGCTGGCCATGCGATTTTTTGGTGGCGGCGTCCTCGCGCTAGGGGTCGTTTGGATAGCCGACCGTGTGGTCTCTGCCTTTGCCTTCCCAATATCCTACGCTGCCATCATCGCAATGGCATCGTTTTTGATGTTTTTGTCGTCTGGAATATTCACCGCGATGGACGAGCCAGATACCGTTACCAAAGCACCGCAAAAACCAAACTTTCTAGAATATTTAATGGAAGGATTTAGAGTCTTTCAGACGGATTTAAGATTTCGCCGATTTGTCTTTGCCCAATGGTGTGGCGGTGCGGTTCTGATGGCTATGCCATTCTATGTAGTTCAAGCAGATGCGTCCGGGATTAGTCTTAAAGAGGTCGCGGTGCTCCTCGGAGCACAGACTGTCGGTGCTTTGGCTTCAAACGCATTATGGGGATGGTGGGGTGACCGCTATGGCAAGGCTAGCCTACTGAAAGGCATAGCCATCGGAAGATTTTTCCCGCCCGCGCTGATTGTCTTTCTTACTCTCACTCAGTCGTTCGCCCCGGCCCAAATGTTCTATGTCTTTGTGGTTATCTTTTTTGTTATCGGCGCACTCGCAAATGGCCTGACGATTGCCGTCATCGGTTTCCTGATGGAGATTTCGCCAAATAATCTGCGTCCAGCTTACAGCGGATATTTCAATGCCATCACAGCCCCAGCGTTTTTGCTTCCGCTGCTTGCGGGTATCATAGCCGCCATATTTGGATTGATAACTGTCTTCGTAATGTCGATGGCTGCCGCTGTTCTTCAAACCTTCTTTCTCATGCGCATTGAGGAATAGCCGGGATGATCCACCGCAGATGACGAATGTAGTTTCATTGTTGGTACGTGACAGTAGTCATAACTCTCGCTTCTCAAAGTATCTTATCCCTGTCTTCAATAATTGCCCTTGACCTTCCACCGGCTGGAATCCCTATCTTATTGGAATGGCCTCAAGAAACACCAAATCGAGCTCAGCGCAGATCCTGTTCAATCAGCCTGAGGCGAATGTCATCATTTTCTCGTTTCTGCTTCACTTCGTGTGGGAGTTTTGGCAGGCACCAACCTACGCTGGCATGATCGAGCTCAATCATTGGGACGGTATCAAGCTCTGCACGTCGGCAACGGTTGGAGATGTTGGATTTGCGCTCACCGCATTCTGGACAGCGTCCGCCGTGGCCCGTTCACGATTTTGGTTTCTCGCACCAACCGTTCTCAGCGTTGCAACCTATTTGGCCGTCGGTATCGCGCTGACAGTTGGCTTTGAATTCTACTACACCAACATCAGCCTGCGCTGGACCTACTCGGATCTGATGCCGCTGGTCCCACCCTTTGGAACCGGGCTCAGTCCCTTATTGCAGTGGCTGACCATTCCGCTTCTGGTTCTGTGGTTCACACGCAGACAACTTTCAAACGGCATGGAGCCGCAGAAATGATGATGGATGGATCCGGAATGTGGTTTGGCGGATTTGGCATGCTGCTTCTTGGTGTGATGGTCATTCTCGCAATCGCCGCTCTCATAAAGTACCTTCTGAAATAGCCACATTCAGACAACGGCAAACTGCCCCATCATGCCTCGATCTTCGTGCTCAAGGATATGGCAGTGAAACATCAACGGATTCTCCAAACTTGCCGGCTGGTTGAACTCCACCAGCAATTCTGCTTCACCATCGATCAAGACCGTGTCCTTCCAACCGCGATTGTGTGTTTGCGGTTTTCGTCCGTTCTCAGACACGACCTGAAAATGAACCCCGTGAATATGGAACGGGTGGACCAACATTGGACTTTGAACGCGCCAGCGTTCCAGTGATCCTTTGGCAATTTCGATATCCACACGGTTCATGTCGAATGGCCGGCCATTGATCGCAAAACCACCCATCATTCCTGACCTGCCCATCATCATTCCTCCGCCCATCATTCCCATGTCGAGCGAGATAAATCGCGTAGCGTCTGGCGAGGCCTCATGTTGGGCAAATGTGCCACCAATATCCGATGGCAATTCGGCAATCCGAGCGGGCAAACGCTTGTCCACCGTGAACGGCAAGAGATCCAATGACCTGTCATTGAAAAAATCCAAAGCCTGACGAAATCTGCCCATCATGCCGGCCGGGCCCTGGTTTGGATCGCCTTGGCTCCTCAAAACCATGCCGTCACCGCTCGAAAAATCAACCAAAAGCTCAGCCCGTTCGCCGGGCGAAAGGATCAAGTTGATTAGCGGCTCCGGCTTTGGCAGGTAACCGCCATCGGTTGCGATCAAATGAAGTGGCCGGCCGTCATGGGCCGACAGATTGTAAATCCGGGCATTTGATCCATTAATCAAGCGAAGCCGGGCAATGCCGGGTGGAACTACAGCGACTGGATCGACCTGCCCATTGATCACGATCCTGTCTCCCACGAAGCCGTGCATGACATCCATCATCGACAGACCGTAGTCCAGCTGCCCGTCTGACAGGAACCGGCGATCTTGAAGCACCAGTGTCAGATCATCGACTCCATAGGTTGATGGCAGGCCGCGTTCATCGTCAAGATTGTCATTTACGTGCAGAATTCCGGCAAGCCCGTGATAAACCTGTGTCGCCGTACGCTCGTGAACATGTGTGTGATACCAGGCCGTACAGGCAGGCTGGTTCACCGGCAGAACCGGATCCCAAACATCATTTGGAGCGATGGTCAGGTGTGGGCCACCATCAACATCACCTGGAACAAGTAATCCGTGCCAGTGAACCGAGATTGGCCGCGTCCAACGATTTTTAATTCTCGCCGAAACCTCCTGCTGGTTCGCCACGACAATTGTCGGGCCAAGGTATGATTGGTTGAATCCAAGTGTCGCAGATGCACGGCCTTCCAAGAATTTCGTGCTTCCCAGTTGTGCCGTCAATTCAAAGCGGCCGGAATTCCTGGCATCAAGAAGCGGCGGCATTTTGAGCGGACCACGCGATGCCAGGTCGATCTCGCTTCGGCTACCGCTCGTCGCATACATGTAACCGCCAGCAGACAGGAGCGCACCGGCACCTGCGGTCGAAATAAAGGCTCTACGATTCATGATCAGTTCCGTTTGTAACGCTTGTTCAGAATGTCATGGCGAGCTTGAACTTCCGCGGGCCATTGCGCCTTGATCCACGACAACACAGCTATGATTTCTTCATCTGACAGCGACTCCCCATAGGCAGGCATGGCCGTCTCGTAGTCGGACAGATTTGCCGCCTCTGCGACTCCCAATTTGGTGATGTCGAACAGGATCTGATCCGGGTGATGCCATGTATGGCCAGTTTCATCATGCGGTGGTGCCGGCAACAGACCATCGTCGCCGCGGGTTTGCCAATTTGGCTCTCCTTCAAGGTTTTCGCCGTGACAGGAGGCGCATTCGGTGCGGTAGACTTCTGCCCCTTTCGAGAGCATAGCCTCATTTGCAGGCTGAAGCTCAATGGCTTGTGCTTGATTGGACTGCGTAGTCAGCAACCACCATGCCATCGCAGCGATTGCAATCGCTGATGCGGTGATCGCACCAATGTAGTATCCGGTGGGCACGTCATCTCACCTCAAACCAGGTGTTCATTCCTGCGGCGGCATGTTCCAGCATATGGCAGTGCAGCAACCACTTTCCCGGGTTATCGGCGACAAATGCTATTTTCGTTGTTTGTTGAGGACCAACCAAAAACGTGTCCCGCCACAGCGTCCCTTCATCGATCGTGCTACCGCTCCGCTCGACAATTTGGAAATGGTGACCATGGACGTGCATGGCGTGCACCCAAGCGGTGTTGTTGATCGTTTCCACGACAACCGACTGTCCAGCCTTTGCTGAAAACAAGGGTTCAGTGGCGAGGTTGGCAGTTCCGTTGAAGGCCCACACCTGACCGGTTGTCCGAAATTCTTCGCCTGTGAGTACTTTTCCCTGATAGGTGATGGGTTGGCCGCCGCCCATTGCACCACCAGTCATGTCGAGCTTGACATTCAGTGCAGCGTGCAAATCCGGCTCCGGCAATTGGTTTGGTGCAAGCGCAACTTCGTTTTGGCTAGCGCGGGCGCTTCCGGATACTGTGAAGTTCGCGAATGCGAAAGATTGATCGCCCGAAAGTTCCTCCAGTTCAAAATCATTTTCAGGTCTGACCAGTAGGTCTACTCGTTGAGCTGGTCCCAATAAAAGTGGCGCATAGGGTAAGAATACTGGCTCCGGTAACGCGTGACCGTCGAATGCCAATATTTTTGCTCCGAACCGCGATGGGTCGATTTCCAGCACACGGGAATTGGCGGCGTTGATCAATCGAAAACGATAAGCCTCGCCAGCCGTCAGTTGAAATTTCGGATTGCTCTTTCCATTGACTGTGAGCCAATTGCCCAATCGCCCTCCGTGACTCCAGTCGGTCAAGGAACCAAAACTCGCCAAGTGCAATGCACCCGTCTGGTCCAGCCGCCAGTCATCCAACACCAATGTCAGGTCATGTTCCCGATCGAACGCCTCAACTTCCTCTTCGACGATCAGTGGTCCGTAAAGGCCGCGCCCTACCTGGTTCCAGCTGCGATTATGTGCGTGGTACCAGTATGTCCCAGCATCCGGTGCGATAAAGTCATACTCGAAACTCTCACCCGGCTTTACTGCTTCCTGTGTGAGACCTGCGACACCATCCATCGCATTGGCGATACGAATTCCATGCCAGTGAACAGAAGTCGGTTCCTCCAACTGGTTTATGAGACGAACACGCACTTTGTGACCACGCCGCACCCGTATCTCCGGTCCGGGTGTCTCGGCGTTATACGACCAGAGATCGGATGCTGCCGCATTCTCATCGAACAAATACTGTCGATTGTTCGCAGCAGTCAGTTCAAAGAGGTCATCTTCCGCTCGGCTCGCCTGGATAAGCGGTAAAAAGGCGGCCGATGCCCCTGCAGTCAATGAGGATGCGATAAAGACGCGACGATGTATTGGCAAACCGCTATTCCTTCTCCATCAAATAGGTCGCTATCGCTTTCAGGTCTTCGTCGCTGAGGAATGATGTACCATCGCGAACCACTTCCCCCATTGCCCCGCCAAACGCATCACCATCTGGCAGGATGCCTGACTTCAGGGCATAGGCAAGATTGTCGATTGTCCAGCCGTTCTTTTTCAACTCTCCTGAGGTAATCGGTGGCGATTTGCCGCCATCGGGCAATCCATCCGCACCGTGAAGTTCGAGTTCGGCCTGCCTCGCGCCCAGAAGATTGCGTGGCGTATGGCAAGCGGCACAGTGCGCCGGTCCTTCAACGATGTATTTCCCCCGGTTCCACAGTTCGCTTTTATCGCCATCGGGCGCGAAGGGTTCAGTGTCCAGGAACAGCGCCCGCCACAACTTCAACCCGGGCCGGAAATTGAAAGGAAAATTCATCGCTTGAGGTTTTGATGGTTCTTCAACGGGTGGAACGGTTCCAAACGCGGCCCAGAGGTCGGCGATGTCCTGATCGGTCAGCTTGGCGTAAAACGGATAGGGAAACGCCGGATAATAGGGCTCACCTTTCGGAGACACGCCCTGACGCACAGCCATGGCAAATTGCTCTAAAGTCCAATCACCAATTCCATTTGTCTTATCCGCGGTCAGATTGGGCGAGTAAAATGTACCAAAGTCCGTTTTCAACGCCACTCCGCCGGCAAGTGGGGCTCCGCCCTCAGCGAAATTGGTATGGCAGGCGATGCAACCAGCCATGCGCGCTAAATAAGCGCCCCGATTGATGTTCCCTTTCAAATCATCCAGATCACGCTGAATGCCAATGGGCCACAGTGTCAATGACCCGGCTCCCGCTCCCGACAAAATCAGGACCGCGAGCAGCAAAAACAGCAATTTCCTCATCGGTTACTTCTTCTCGATGCGGAACTTCGTATGGCAAGCGGAGCAGGTCCGCGCCATCATGTTGAATACGCCGTCAGCCGGCATTTGAGCCAGTGCCTTAGCGTCCATCATGCGCCCGCCGCGCATCATCGTTCCGTCACCCATCATGCCGGATCCGCCCATCATCGAATCGCTTCCACTCCCCATCGTCGAAGAATTATTACCGCCACCCATCATCGTTGACGTGTCGTTTGAATTCGACATCATCATTCCATTGTCGGCGGCCTGTTCCAGACCGTCAGCGAGCGTCAGCAGTTGATCTGCGAGAGTTTTGAACTCGTCCCAATTGGACCATATTTCCGGCCGTGCTTCCGTCGGCTTCTGGGTACTTCCCTCCGGGAAAAGTTTGGTCATTGACTCGCCAGCATGCGACTTGATGATTCTTGAGCCTTCTCGTACTGCAGCTGCGTCATAGTCCCTTTCGCCGCGCATCATTTCGGTGATCGCTTTGACGGCGTCTCCCATTTCCCCCATGGCGTCCATACGTTCCTTGACAATACCGGTGGCTCCGCCATGAGCCATTGCGCCAGCGATTCCGGCGGTAACCAATGTTCCGGCGATCATGATCGTTTTCAGGTTCATTTTATTATCCTTTGCAGAATTCGTCGAAGTGGCCGGCGATCCGACCGGTTTCGTTGCTCAGGACAGACGTTTTGGCGGGGGCGGTTCGATATAAGAGACCTGCCACTGGAAAGCTTCAGCACATTCAGGATGATAGGCATTGTGAACCTGGATTCCACAGCCGCCATCAGTGAAAACGTCGGCTAAGATGTCAGCACCGCAATGAATATCTCCCGCATTCATTGCAGTAAAATCTACAGGACCAGAGTGTTCATGGTGGTGCGTCGCAATCTGAGTGTCCTCTATGTGTTCGTGATCGTGAGGTGCATCGCCATGCGAGAAGGTTCCACCCGCCAGTACAAGCCCCGCTACCGCCAAGGCGACGATAGGTAGGAACAATTTGCGAAACTGACGAAGCACAGACATGAAAGTTGTCAAAAAATCCCGTTGGCGCGTTGAAGTGTCCTCACATAGACAACGATTTTTGCGACATCATCTTCCGAAACGCCTTCAACGGGTGGCATATTTCCAAATCGCCAATGATGCGCGCGGACTCCCTGCTTGGCCGCCCTGAAAAATGAAGCGTCGCCGTGATGGTTTGGCTCATAAATTCGGTGGATTAATGGCGGCGCAATACCGTCCTGCCCGGCGGCATTCTCTCCGTGACAGGAGGCGCAATTCTGGTTGAACAGCGATTCTCCGGATTTTGCTTCACCGGCTAATTCGGGAACTGAGACCTGTGCCAACGGAGGGCCGGTTTCGGGTTTGTTAGTGCTTTGAAAATATCGATATCCAATGATTGCAACGGCTAATGCCATCACCGCGATGACGATCAACCGGTTCATTTGGAGTTACCGCCGCTAACCAAATCATCGATGATCGGGCAATTTGGTCGGTGATCGCCATGACAATGGTCTGCCAAATCTTTCAGCGTTGTCTTCAATGATTTCAATTCACTGATCTTGCGTTCGATCTCCTTGATCTTGCCGAGCGCAATAGCTTTGACATCGGCGCTGGCACGGTTTTTATCCTCGTACAGTGAGAGCAGCAACCGGCATTCCTCGATCGTAAAGCCCAGGCTTCGCGCACGTTGCAGAAACCGCAACCGGTGCATGTCCACTTCGGTATAGTCGCGATACCCATTTTTAAGACGGGCAGGTTTTACAAGTTCAATGTCCTCGTAAAAACGAATAGTTTTAGCAGGTAGATTTGCACGCTCGGCAACGGTTCCAATGTTCATTTGAGTGGCCTTCGTCTAAGGACATAGATACGACGTAGGATCGCCAGTTCGCGTTCGGTAAAACCGATCGAACGCGCCGTTTTGATCAGGTCGACATCGCAGATTTGAGATGGTCGCCTTGGTTGTGCCTTGTCGCAGGACATTAGATTACCTGGCGATTCCTTAGTTTTCATTGATTCAATATAGGGGTTCCACCCACTGGAAGGTCAAGGGTCACAGCTGCAGGGTGCGCATTCTCAATGCGTTGGCGATAACCGAAACCGATGACAGGCTCATCGCTGCAGCGGCCAGCATTGGCGACAGCAGCAAGCCGGTCAACGGATAGAGGATACCGGCCGCGATAGGCACGCCGGCCGAGTTATAGACAAAGGCAAAAAACAGGTTCTGCTTGATGTTGAGCAGGGCTGCTTGCGCCAGCTTGCGGGCACGAACGATGCCGCCAAGGTCACCCTTCAGCAAGGTGATACCCGCGCTTTCGACGGCGACATCCGCTCCGGTTCCCATAGCGATGCCCACCTCAGCCGCGGCAAGGGCAGGGGCATCATTGACGCCATCGCCAGCCATGGCCACCAATCTGCCTTCGGCTTGAAGTTGGTCGATCAGCAGTTTTTTGTCCTCGGGCAGCACGCCGGCTCTCACATCATCAATCCCCAACTGATCCGCGACCGCGCGAGCGGTGCGTTCATTATCGCCGGTGGCCATGATGATCTTCAGGCCGGCATGATGAAGCGCTTCTATGGCGTCGGCGGTTGTCGATTTGATTGGGTCTGCAACTGCGACAATTCCGGCAAGCCGGTTGTCGACAGCAAGGAACATTGCAGTTTTACCGTTGGTGCGAAGTTCATCGGCGGCTGACGTGGCGTATTTGTAGTCCACGCCCTCCAACTCCATCATCGCTACATTTCCAAGCGCCAGAGCGCTTTGCCCGACAAATCCCTTCACACCCTTGCCGGTAATCGCCTCAAAATCGGAAACAGGCTGAAGAACCTGTTCTTGCGCCTCGGCACCGGCGACAATTGCCTCGGCAAGCGGGTGCTCAGAGCCTCTTTCCAGGGATGCGGCGTTCAGAAGAATGTCGGCCTCGGAAAACCCATCAAGCGCGATGACGTCGGTGAGCTGTGGCCGGCCTTCTGTCAGCGTGCCCGTTTTGTCGACGACCAGTGTGTCCACACGCGCCATGCGTTCCAGAGCTTCGGCGTCCTTGATCAAAACACCTGCCTGGGCGCCACGGCCCGTGGCTGTCATGATCGACATTGGCGTTGCAAGCCCGAGCGCGCAGGGACAGGCGATGATCAGAACGGAAACAGCCGAAACGATCGCGAATACGAATGCCGGATCGGGCCCAATTGTCAGCCAGACGATGAAGGCGATGATCGCAATGCTGACCACTGTTGGTACAAAAATACTGGCAACCCGGTCGGCCAGACCCTGAATGGGAGCACGCGACCGCTGCGCCGACGAAACCATGGCAACGATCTTTGCCAGCATGGTTTCTTCACCCACCCGCGATGCTTCAATGATCAGGCTGCCGTTCTTGTTGATGGTGCCGCCCGTGACCGAATTGCCTTCGGTTTTTTCCACCGGCACCGGTTCACCGGTAATCATGCTCTCATCGACCGAGGAGTAACCCTCAACGACTTTTGCGTCGACGGGAACGCTTTCCCCCGGTCGCACGCGCAAGCGATCGCCTTCAATAATGTTTTCCAACGGCGCATCATACTCTTTGCCATCGGGGAGCACGCGCCTGGCAGTTTTCGGTGCGAGATCAAGCAGGGCCCTGATTGCGTCACCGGTTCGCTCTCTCGCTCGAAGCTCTAGCACCTGGCCGACAAATACCAGCGCCACAATAACCACGGCCGCTTCAAAATAGACCGGGACATGGCCGTCCGGCGATTGCATGGTGGCCGGAAACAGCCCCGGCAGCAATGTGGCCACAACGCTGTAGGCATAGGCAGCGCCGACGCCGAGCATTATCAGCGTCCACATGTTGAAGTTTCTTGTTTTCAGCGAGGTCCAGCCACGGTGAAAGAAAGGTGCCGCAGCCCACAGCACTACCGGTGTGGCGAGAAGCAGCTCAATCCAGAGCGTGATTCCTTCACCGATCCACCCCCGGACCGGCAATCCGATCATCGGACCCATGGTCAGGACAAGAAGCGGCACCGCGGCACCAGCGCTCACCCACAAACGCCGGGTGAAGTCGATCAGTTCGTGGTTGGGCCCTTCGGCGACGCCATCCATCGGCTCAAGCGCCATACCGCAGATCGGACAGGTACCCGGTCCCTCCTGGATGATTTCCGGATCCATGGGGCAGGTAAAAAGCGCGTTTTTCGGCGCAGAGACCTTTTTCTTTGACTTGTTGCCCGACAGATAGAAATAAGGATCGGCTTCGAACCGGTCGTGGCACTTTTGCGAACAAAAGTGATAATCCTCACCGTGATAGCTCAGATGCGGCTTTCCGGCATTCGGATCAACCGACATGCCGCAGACGGGATCGACAATTGCGGTATTAGTCTCAGATTCGTTTCCATTGTGATGGTCGCAGCCTTTCTCACAGGAGGAATTCGCGGAACGGGCAGTGTCGTTTGAAGCAATATTCTCATTCATGGAAACTGATGTAGTGCTTCCAGTAGCTGGAAGGTCAAGCAATTTTTCCGTAAGCCCGCGACGGGAGGGTCTGGGTGAATAAGTTATGACATAATTTCAATAGCATAGAGACCACGGCCTTTCTTTCTCACCAAACCTTGCTGCACCAGAGTCGCCAGGACGCGGTAGACAGTTTCATGCGCCAAACCGATCTCTGCGGAGAACGTCTTGATATCAGCAGTGAGCAGACCATCCGCCAGTGCCGCGAAAACTCGTTCCTGAGCACTGTCGATCGCTAAAAGTTCAATCTTCCTACGGTAAGTCTGAATCTGAGCAGCGAACCGTTGCGACAGTGCCAATGCGACGTCGGGATTACGCGCCGCAATTTCTAGAACCAATTGGCGATCGAACGCGATGATTTCGCTGCTTTCCAGAACGAGCGCATCACAATGATAGCTCTCAGAAAACAATGAAGCTTCTGCGAACGTTTCTCCAGGTTTTGCGTTGTGAATGATTACTCGGTGGCCTGATTGTGTATGCCGTTGCAACTCGACACGACCGGCGATGAGACCGAAAATCGCAAAGGGTGTGTCTCCTTGACGAAAAACCATTTCACCATCATGCAGCGATATTTTCCGCGCGGTCCCAGCTAAAGCACTATCGAAAGGCGAGCTAAATTTCACGTTGATCTCCAATATGATTGAAATCATATATCTGAATGAAAAAGTGCGTTAATGCAGTGCATCAATCAATCGGAGTTGATGATGAAGCCGTTTGGATTTTCTCTGTTCACCATCGTACTTTTTGCACTGCTAACGGTTACGCAAACTTCCAGTGCCGAGCGGCATAAGCATGTGGGGCATGGCTCAACCGAAGCGTTCATCCCATCTTCATCAGGTCAAAGCGCCTTTGCAGCCATTTCGGAGATCGTGGCAATTCTTCGAGCCGACCCCGATACAAATTGGTCGAATGTCAATGTCGATGCACTGAGGCGCCACCTGCAGGACATGAATGAGTTGACCCTCAATGCCATTGCCGAAACGGAGGTGAGGTCTGGAGAAATAGTATTCTTCGTTGCAGGCCGCGATAGAACCTACGACGCAATCCAAAGAATGGTGCCCGCTCATGCTCGCGAGTTGAACAAATTGACAAACCTATCGGCTGCCGCTGACAAAATCGAGGGCGGGTTCACACTAAGTATCAGATCCGGCAACCCCGATCTGCTCGCTCAAATTTCAGCGATCGGTTTTTTCGGTATAATGACTTTGGGCGCTCACCATCCAGAACACCACTTGGCAATAGCCAAAGGTGAGTTGCACGATCATTGAGAAAACGACATATCAGTTTGTCTTTGGCCTTTAGATCGAACCAAAGGGCACAAAACTAGACAAGGCCGAGAACCGGTGCATGTCGTTAAAAAGGCTCACAGCATTCATTGGATTGCTGTTGAACGCCAGGCTTCGGCAAAAGTCCTGCTTCAGACGATGCCTGACGGTCAATCAATTGAATTTGTAGCTGAACAATTGGATGGGCATCCTACGGTCACGGAGATGAAATTGAACTCGAAGTCTTTCCGGCCTGGATGACGCGTTTCAACCAAGCCTCACGCCAGAGATGTGCCTGTGCTCGGGGGCAGTTCTTTGCGCAAAGTCCAGCGCACCGGACGCCCCTTAGCGTAACAGTGTTTGTAATGTTGACCATCTGTCCGGTTTCCTCAGAAATGATCTTGCTGACAGGGATATCAACTTTAAATTTTTGACCTACGTATGCGGTCATGTCCGGCTCAAAGAGTAAGCCGCGATTTCTTCCCGACGGCCCAACGGTATTGCGAATTTCGTCGACCGATCTGACTTCGACCAGTTCGCCACTTCGTAAATTCAGATCACCCTTAGAATTTGGAACGCTTTGCCCCCGGATCGCGTCAATTGGATCCATTCCGAAAACACGACGGATCCGGTTGAGAAGCGCTCTGACGACGATCCTAATAAATCTGGATATTGACAACTCTCCATCTGATATTTCGCGAAAATATTTGGACAGGTCATAGCGCGCGAGCGGTAGCGTTGCCTTGTGCAGATGCGTGGATTGGCAGTTGTAACGCGTTCCATCGCGTGTCTTGGCAATCAAATTATCAGAGAGGGCTTCGTTGTCAGGTGCGTCAACGATTGCCGTTGTCGTATCTGATTCATCGATTGGCGACAGCCAGTCTTCTTTCCAGAATATGAGGCAGTCCTTTTGACAGCCATCATGGGCTGCACCGTCACAGTGGCAGCCGGACAAGAAAACAGTGCCGCGCATGGCGCGCATACCATGACCCTCGACACATGTTCTGTCAGCCCTGCGATGCACGGTGAGGCGCCGGCCACAATACTTCAACATCTCGGGCATGAAAGGTAAACCATCCAGTGTCATGTCTGAATCGAGGGTTTCAAATATTTTCCACGCTGGCCGGACCTGCACCGTTTGTCCCTTGAGCGGACTGAATAACCGTTTGAAATCGCGACGCTTTCGGCGGATGCGATTCATGCCCGCTAAATCCATCTGCCGGTAGATCGGCAGTATGCAGCATATTCATCACCGAATTCGCTTTGGAGTAGGAATTCCTCCTTTCGGATAACAGCAAGGCAGAGCGTTGAACCTGTGGGTACGACAAAAAGCAACATGATGAGTGAATTCGCCATCAGGGCAATGGCCAGGCAGAGCATCATCATGGATAGATACATTGGATTTCTCGAATACCTGAAGATACCCTGGGTAACGAGTTTACTCGCCTTGCGGCGAACATCCGCCGTGGTGCCAGCGTTTCGCAGAGAGCTCACAGCCAGTATCGCAGGGATGAATGAAAGGACCGCGATGATGGAACCTGACCACACTGGAATCGTTGAACCGACGATCTGGATAGGCCAGATTGAGTGAAGCAAAGCCCCTGCACCCATTGTCGTTACCGGAATCGCCGGCGGGATTATGGTAATTTTCGGCACTTCATTCATCATCTGCCACCGACATATAGTTATCTCAATGAGTGTTAGAATACGCCAGTTCGCGCCGATCCTCAAAGTATCTGGACTTCGATTGGTCACCTTCGGTATGCGAGCATGGATTCACTGACGGTAAGTGCTCATCTGATGGGAAATCTGCGCTGTTCTTCGGAGATCAAAGTATGAGAGGCAGCCTAGATATCTTTGGAAAGCGGAAGTGTTTCACAGACGACTTTACCGCACACCCCGGTTCGATTTTTCTCACATGTCAGCTCGGTGGACTTTGCGGACAAAGAAGTGACCAAAAATAACGGCGCACGTCATGTCACCTCAAACCAGGTGTTCATGCCTGCTGCAGCATGCTGAAGCATGTGGCAATGGATCAGCCATTTGCCCGGATTGTCAGCAATGAACGCAATCCGAACCGTGTCCAATCGGTCGACCAGATAGGTGTCATGCCAAATCTGCATTGGGGAATTTCCATCGAAGTCCAGCACTTGAAAATGATGCCCGTGAATATGCATGGCGTGCTGCCAACCTGTTTGGTTGTCCATTTCCAGAACGACGCTGCGTCCTCTTTTCACCGAGAACAATGGTGCCGTAGGCATATTGGCAACCCCATTAAACGTCCAAACCTGACCGTTTTCGATCAGATCTTCGGCCTTCAACAGGGCACCATTGTACTCGGCTGACTTCAGACCGCCGACCGCGCCACCTTCCATGCGTATCCGAACCATTAGCGCATCCTCGGTGTGCGGGAATTGCAAACCGTTGCTGTGAACTGACGGCATTTCGGACGAATGTGCATGCCCTGCGGACTTGAAACTGAATAGCGCCGCAGGTTCCGCATCGCGTGAATCCGGCGTCATGGTCCCGTCCAAATCAACCAATGAGATCACTTCCTTGGTCTTTGGAACGAAACACAAATCCACCCGTTGTCCGGGTGACATCAAGATCGGAACTTCTTGTGTCGATACCGGGTTATCCAGCGCTTGCCCGTCGTAAGCAATGATTTTGCAACCGGGATCGGTCAATCCGAGCGAGAAAATGCGGGCGTTCGCGGCATTGATCAGGCGCAATCGATACGGTTCTCCCGCATTTACACCGATCGTATCACCCGCCGGCCTACCATTTATCGAGAAGAAGTTGCCAATCCGACCGCCTTGTTTTCCGGTCATGTAGTTGTCGAAGTCTTCGACGAGAACTCCGTCTTCATCAAGCCACCAATCGTCCAATATCAGCGTTATGTCGTGGGCCCGGTCGAATTTGGATTGGGGATCACCAATGATTAAAGCACCATACAGGCCACGAGCCACCTGCTCCCAGCTTCTGTGATGCGCGTGATACCAATAGGTGCCTGCGTCAGGCGCAACAAATTCGTAGTCGAAACTCTCGCCGGAAGCGACCGGTTCCTGGGTCAGGCCCGATACACCATCCATCTGATTAGCGATGCGGATACCATGCCAGTGAATTGATGTTGGTACATCAAGATCATTGATGAATTTGACCCTGACCCAATCTCCTTTTGTCACTGCGATCTCGGGGCCCGGGGATATTCCGTTGTAAAACCAAAGCTTGGATATTCCGCCGGTTTGCCGAAACTTGAACTGCACATTTTGGGCGCGCAATTCAACGACATCATCTCCAACCGACGTCGCAGCGAGGCTCGGGAACATGCAAGCTGCACCAGTGCCAAGTCCGCACTTCAGCAAACTTCGGCGGGATAAGGATCGGCGGGTCATCATCACTTTTATCGCGTACGCATTAGGAAAAATATATTCATTGCCTGCCCCGATAGAAGGCAATCCTTTTCAAATCCTTGTGCATCGCGTAGCGATCGATCAGATGCCATTTCGAAGTTGCGATGCTGCCTCGCCAGTGCTCTAGAAACCTCTGGTGCTCCTCTCGAAGTTAGACCAACTAGGACAGCAAAGGCAGCTTTTGGTATTTCGAATCCAGATTTCGTACGGCCAATGCGGGGGCGCAAAGCAGCCTTCCAGATTACTCGTAGCGGATGTCAGCTCCGAGCCGATTTTGATGAAAAAGTCGGTGGTCGGAGTTTTAGATTGAAAAATTAGAAACCGATTTCAGAAAGCAGCGACTTTGGAAATGTTGTTTCCAGATTGCCTCACTATCGAAACCACATTCTACAAATTTGGGGCATAAGTATAACCGGCCGACTTTTTCAACAAAATCAGCCCAAAGCGGACATTGAATTCAGCCCAACAAATCCAGATCTCCACTATCTTATGAAAACGATTTCTTGTTTGACGGTGGTTATTCAGACCACAATTGTATGCACTGCAATTCAGGCGCGAACATTCTGATTGTTATTTTAGCTTTCCCTAAGGAAATTGGTCAGATTCGATCAATTCTCGGCACGAGTTTTACAGTTCTGATTGCTATTGTTCCAATTGGAAAAAAATATCGCGCATGACCCGGAAATTCCGGGATGAATGGATTAGAAAATGCTTGGCAAATTTATTAGCGACAGAAGTGGCAATTTCGCTGTCAATTTTGCTATCGGCAGCGCGTGCATTCTTGGGGTCGCCGGTATTGCGTTGGAAACCTCGGGAGTTGTCAACACGAAGTCCGATTTACAGCAAGTGGCTGACGCAGCTTCACTTGCCGGATTGGTCGCCTATCGCGATACGCTGCTTTTGGGAAAGAAGGGCAAAAATTCTGCCGAGAAAGCAGCGGTTAACGCAGCCCGGATGTTTGTTGATAGTCACACGGACGAAATTGTCGGCGAACCCAGCATTTCATTTGATCCGGCTTCGGTTTCCCTGAGCGTCAGCCTCACCGGTCATGAAAAAGCGGCACTTTCCAAATTCATTGGCCACGAAGGAACCGAAGTAAATATCGTTTCTGTGGCGGAAGCGAAATCACAAAGCGAACCAGTCTGCATAATCGGGCTTGATACGACAGCGATTCCAGCGGTTGAATTCAAGCTCAGCGGTGATTTTGCGGTGCCCGATTGTTCCGTCTGGTCAAACTCGACACAGACAACCGCACTCAGCGGCTCAGGATCGGGTAGCGCGACCGCCACTCGCTTTTGTGCTGTGGGTGGTGTTTACAAATCGAGCAATTTCAGTTTTTCGAAACTTCCTGAACCAAACTGTGAGCCTGTTATCGACCCGTTTGAGTCGATGACCGTTCCATCGGTTGGCACTTGTGATCACACAAACTTTTCCAGTAACTCCTCTTTCGTAACTTTGAATCCCGGCGTCTATTGTGGTGGCATTCAGCTAAATGCACAGGCCTGGGTGACCCTGAGGCCGGGCAATTATTATATAAAAGATGGCACCTTCAAATTGACCGGCGGTAGCTCCATCGTCGGCAACGGCGTTACCATATTCCTGCTTGGAACCGGCAATCTCGCGTGGGCAGGGGGTACTGTAATCAACATAAAGGCACCGACAGAGGGTGCTTATGCCGGATTTGCTTTATTCTCCGATCGGCATGCCGCATTGCAGAGCTCGACAATCAGCGGAAATGTCTCAGCTGACATCGAGGGGGTCGTCTATCTTCCTAACCAGAATTTCACGTTCACAGGAAAAAGCTCTTCATGGTTCCCTGCGTCGTACACGATGTTTATCGCGAACACGATGACTTTCAGCGGTGCAATCAATGCCGGGTTCAGAATGGACTTTTCATCTGGATCGATACCTGTTCCGGAAGCTCTGGTTAGCAAGATTTTAGAACCAAGGCTCGTTCGCTAAATTGATCCTGTCGGCACGGTTACGTTGGTTGGAAAGCGGTCTTTCTGTCCGCTGAGCTGAAGTTCAACAAACTCAGGCGGTCGGAAATACGCTAACGGTAGCTTCGAACCAAAAGTGGGAGGCGTCCGTCCGACAGAACACGCTTGGTGCTTTCTGTCCGGCGCAAGACCCGCAAATGTCATTCGGCGTCGGAGAAGATCAAGATCTGAGTGGCAGGTCTAACTGAGCGAAAGCCGATGAAAACCATTTCTATTGGGGCAATCAGGCATTTCATCGTCATTGACCTACATTGAATTGCAGTGATGCTAACGAGCCAATCGTATGTCGGCAGCACCATTCGACAGTCCCGCCGGAACTGGGACATCTGTTTTGTGATAGTCAGTGTTCAGAACAAGCGAAGGATACTTGTGTAGTTGAATGGAGTTGGCAATTACGGCCGTAAATTCCGAAAGATCGGCGACCGGCTTTTGCGACGATACAAGGAAATTGCCCCTGGGGAGATAAATCGTGCCAACAAGTCGCCTTGCATTCTCGCTGACAATTTCAAAGTACCGGCCCATCGGACTAGTGCGATCCTCGAAAAACAGGAGACCAGTAAGCGGTCCGTTGACTGGGGCTGACAAGCTGACCGTCGACGTGTTGGCAAACAAAAAGACTGCTTGGGTGCCTGTCAGGTAAAAGCCAACATGTTCACCCTCCAAGGAAGCAGTTTTCGCAACCGTCAACGGACCATCTTTTATGATGTAGACGCCTTCACGTAATGTCGCTCTCGCGCTCCCCGTTATCAACATGCCGCCACAGTAGACGCCCGGGTTCAGAATATGACTGCCACTATTGATCATGAATCCGTCGTGGTCGCATGAACCGTAGGTCGGCGCTGGCCAACTTGCCAGAGGATCATTTATCGATGGACAGTCGGTCGTTGGCTCCGGATTGAAGTTCGACATTCCAACACTGGTTCCACCGGCGCTGCAAATGAGCGCGGCATCCAAAATTGAATCCTTGTATGATGTGATCGCATATCGATCAGTGGAATTAGCATACACACTACATCCATTAGCCCTGATTTGTGCTGCGCCCGTGAGGGTTACAGAACTGGACATTGTTGGACTCAAGGAAAGAACGCAAATGGATGTGCGGCCTGCTGTTTGAGCCGTAGCTGTTGCTACGATCGGTGTCACTTTCGAAGAAATCAGGTGTGCAAATATTGGTGCCCAATTCTCCGAGATCGTCACCGTAATTGAATATTTGTCGGGCATCTCCGCTTTGACAACGGTACTTGGATTATCGACAAACTGTGAGGAGGCAAATTCTTCGGCACTTTTAATTATGTCGGTTGCCACTCCCCCGCCAAGTGATATCCGGTTGGCTGCTGCCAGAGCGGCGGCGTCAGCATGGTTTTGAAACTCGGCCCTCTTTTTTGTCGCCACCCCGTAATCGAGCGCCAAACCCAACCCAAACAACAGAGGAAATGCAAGCAGGGAGACGATGACTGCAAAGTTCCCCGTCGTATCCAAATAAAAATCGCTTAGCTTCCGCATTCCGAATAATTTCCTGAACCGCCGAAACAAATTCGACCTTTTCAGCGCCAGCTTAACAATGAGGCATTTAACTCATCCAAAAATGGTCTCAAAAAATTGGAAGTTCTTGATAGCTATCTGTTAAGCAATCTTTGAACGTAGAAATTTTTTGGATCGGATGCGGTCTGGCCGATCGGATTAAGCCGCTATTACCTACTTTGTTCCAACGTCGGCTTTGTCCGCTAAGCCGACTTTCATCACCCAAAACTGCAATGTCCGCTTTCGGGATTTGGTCTAGAGCTGACGAACGGCCGATAAGGGGGCGCAAAGCGGTCGTTCGTCAGACAGAGTGGGCAAGGAGTTCCCGTCTACTCCCGGTATCTGATCGGCTTTCAGAAGCCTGCGCTTGCAGGTCGTACGCGTACATTCGAGGAAATGGAACTCGCCCTGCTCTATTGCGCTTGGGATCACTTCCGTGATTGAATTGGATCCCCGGGGGGCATTGATTTCGGGTAGTGGGAATTTGGTGATGTCGCTCGACGTATTTTCCGCGCACAAGCACTCTGAAAGCGGACAGAAAATCCATGCTGATCGGACAGCCGTGTTGGTTGTGGACATGATCAATGAGTTTTGTGTTGAGGGCGGCGCCATGGTGCTGCCGGGTGCGGAACGTCTTTATGGACCGCAAAACAACCTAATCGGGGCAGCTCGCACAGCAGGCATGCCGATTGTTTTTATCCTCGATACCCACCGCAAGGATATGCGACGGGAGCGTGAGTTTCTCATTCGTACACCCCACTGTTTCGAAAACGAATGGGGATGTCAGGTCGTGGACGCGCTCGACCGACGCGATGAGGATATCACCGTGGTGAAACGCCGTTACTCTGGGTTCTTCAACACCGATCTTGATCTTACCTTGAAGGACATGATGATCGATACGGTGATCGTCATGGGGGTCGTCACCAATATCTGTGTCCGGTCGACAGTGCACGACGCATTCTTCCATGGTTACCGGGTTGTGGTGCCCGAGGACTGCGTCGCAGCCACTGGTCCGCGTGAACAGGAATCATCACTGTATGATATTGCGACACACTTTGGCGCAGTAACCAGCTCGACCGAGATTATCGACGCTTTGCAGAACGGCGGCGAAATCCAAAACAGGATAATTGCCGCATAATCCGCAGGATTCCACGGTCCTGCGCAAAAAGGAGGACAGCAAATGAACAAGTCAACAAAATCGATTGTCCTAAACCGCAGGCAGGCTATTCGGCTTGGAACGGGAGCATTCCTGGCGACGTCTTTGGCTGCGCCGGCAATCCTTCGAGCTGCTGAAGCAATCAAGGTCGGCATCTTGCAGCCGTTCTCCGGGGGCCTGGAAGCGCTCGGCGAGCAAGGCGCTCAGGGGACGATCCTCGCACTGGAGGAAGCCAATGCCGCTGGCGGCGTTCTTGATGGACGCATGTTTGAGATCGTCCGGGCGGACACAAAGACCGACCCCAAGACAGCCGTCGAAAAGACCAATGAACTGAGTCAGCGTGACCAAGTCAACGCGATCTTCGGCCCGGTCACCAGTGCCAACCGTGACGCGATGCAGTCGACCATCGAACGTTTCAAAACACCGCTGATGTACGCAACTGACTATGAAGGCGGCGTGTGCAGCCGGTACATTACATGCTACAGCGCGCTTCCCGATCATTGGGTGGCGCCACTAATTCCTCATGTCGTGAAGAACCACGGAAGTAAGTTGTTCCTGTTTGGCAGCGATTACGTCTGGCCGCAAAAAATGAACGCTGCAATTCGGTCGACCGCAGAGGCTAATGGAGGGTCGGTCGTCGCCGAGGAATATTCGCCTTGGGCGGTTAAGGACTACACCGCCACACTTCGGAAGATTGATAATTCCGGCGCGGACGTGGTGGTACTCACTGTCGTTGGCGCCGACGCAGTTACCTTTGTGAAACAGTTCACGGCGGCGGGAATGAAAGACCGAATTCGCATCGTCTTTTTCGGATTCAGCGAGAATTACCTCGCTGGCCTGACTACTGAGGAATCAAATGGAATTGTCACTGCCGCAAATTTCATAGCCACGCTCGACAAGCCCGAAGCGAAGTCCTTCGTTGACAAAGTCCATGCGAAATTCGGCGGCGATGCGATTGTTTCAAACACAGTTGATGCGCATTACATGCTGACGCGGTTTTATATTGACGGCGTCAAGCGGGCCGGTACCGATGACAAGGAAGCTGTGCTGGACGCGATGGTCGACAACACCCTGATGTCCGGCAATGGCGAAGTGCATCTGCGCGCTTCTGACCGCCACGCCGACCTTAATGTGCTTATTGCCGAAGCGGTGGATGGCAATATGGTCGTCAAGGAGGATCTGGGGCGGATTGTCGCCGCGTCGCAATGCGCGAGTTGACGGGATCCCAACCGCAATCTCCAAAGCCACTACTGAAGATCGAGAGCCTTTCCAAACGGTTCGGCGGTCTTCAGGTCTTGGAGGCGTTCGATCTGGAGGTCGGCGCCTCCGAGTTGTTATGTATTATCGGCCCGAACGGCTGTGGCAAGACGACCTTGTTCAACGTGATTACCGGTACATTTCCTCCGGATAGCGGCAGCCTCACTTTCGATGGGGTCTCGATATCAGGGCTTCGGCCGCATCAGGTTGCACGTATGGGGGTGACCCGAAAATTTCAGGTGCCCGGTGTATATCCTGAACTGACTGTCTATCAGAACATTGCCGTACCGCTCGCGGCGGCAAAACAGGTCTATCGGCCGTCAAAACTGATCAGAGGTATCACCGACACCACGCGAGCATTCGAACTGCTGGCTCTTTGCGGGCTGGAGGGGAAACACAATGAGACCGTTTCCACATTGTCGCATGGCGAGCGCCAGCTTTTAGAAATGGCGATGGTCTTGGCACCAGACCCGCGCCTGATCCTGCTGGACGAACCCACTGGTGGCATGTCACTTGTCGAAACAGCTGCAACGGCGCAGTTGGTACGCAGGTTGCGAAACGAATTCGGCAAGACCGTCATCGTCATCGAACACGATATGCGATTTGTAGAAATGCTCGACTGCCCTGTTTCGGTAATGCTGCGCGGACGGATTGCCTGTACGGGAAGTTATCGCGAAATTCGGGAATACCCGGAAGTCGTCACTGCATATTTGGGGCGCGCAGCTCATGCTTGAGGTCACCGAACTCGTTTCTGGATACCAAAGGGGAAGCAGGGTACTCGACGGATTCTCGATCGCGGTCGAAACTGGAAAGATTGTCGCTCTGATGGGCCGAAATGGTATGGGAAAATCGACGGCGTTGAAAACGATTGGAGGACAAATCAAACTATCCAGCGGTCGTATCATTTTTGATGGCGCCGATATCACCGGACGCGAACCGCACCAGGTCAACGCCGCCGGTATTGGCTATGTCCCGCAGGGAAGAGAGATTTTTGGTGACTTTTCTGTAGAACAGAACCTCGCCATTGCCTTGATCGGAAGAGGCAGGCGGGCGGGCAATATACCTGATTGGGCGCTTGACACATTTTCCATCCTTCGCGAACGCCGCCGACAACGCGCGGGCACATTGTCCGGAGGGCAGCAGCAACAGCTGGCGATTATGAGAGCCTTGGTCGGAGGACCCAAGCTTCTTCTGCTGGACGAACCATCGGAGGGCATTCAGCCGTCGATCGTTCAGGAGATCGGGGGCGTACTGAAACGGTTCGTTGCCGAGAACAACCTTGCTATCTTGTTGGTCGAGCAGAATGTTGATCTTGTGCTCGACGTGGCAGATCGTTGCGTTTTCATGGAGAATGGCAGAAGTGTCGAGGAAATCGAAGACGTATCCGCACTCAGCGTCGATCCCGCTGTGCTCCAACGGTACCTGTCGGCTTAGGCTAGTGGATTGATGGAGTTTTTCCTCTCAGTCGGACTCGACACACTCAACTTCACACTCAGTTTGTTACTTGTAACGCTCGGTCTTGTTGTCATTTTCGGGTTGATGAATGTGATCAACATGGCACATGGCGAGTTCTTCCTGATCGGCGCATATTGCGTCATCGCCATCCAATCTGCCGGCCTGCCGTTCTGGCTCGCACTAGCCGTGGCGCCCGCTCTGCTTGCAGTCATCGGTTTGTTGCTCGAAGAGCTGGTCATACGTCATGTTTATCACCGCTTCATCGATACGATCCTCGCTACCTGGGGCGTGTCGATCGCCCTCAAACAAACGGTCATCGTCATATTCGGCCCGACTTCGCAAAGCGTTGTTAATCCGCTGCCGGGTCCGACCGAAATCCTGGGCATCGTTTATCCAACCTACCGTTTGACGATCATGGCAATATCTTTGACTCTTGCAATTGCGATCTTCCTTCTTCTCTACCGGACATATCTCGGCCTTGCGATCAGGGCGGTAATCGCCAACAGGGCGATGGCCGGATCTCTCGGTATCAACACAAGACGTATGGATCGCGGAACCTTCGCATTCGGCGCCGCGTTGGCGGGATTTGCAGGAGCGGTAATGGCGCCCGTTATGAGCGTCGACCCGCAGATGGGAGTCGGTTTCCTGATTCCGGCTTTTCTTTCAATACTGGTTGGCGGCACAAACAGCCTTCTTGGCGCCGTGCTCGGCTCCGGTGTCATCGGCGCAGCGACCACGACAGTCGCCGCCATTTGGACCCAGGTCATTGCGCAGGTCGTAGTGTTCAGCTTAGCGATCATTATCATCAGGCTGTTTCCCGAAGGCCTGACTGGACGCCGCTGAGATGGTTGCCTCCATGACACTGGGAACGCGATTATCACTTCTGGTCTGGGCCTGTCTTCTGGCAGCGCCGCTACTGCTCGATGACTGGGGTATAAGCCAAGTCGCTCAGTATATGACTTATGGAATCTTTGCCATGAGCCTGGCTTTTGTATGGGGTCAGGCGGGCATTCTCTGTTTCGGTCAGGCGATTTTCTTCGGAATCGGTGCGTATCTCATGGCCTTGACAATGTCGGACAAGTTGCCAGTGGTGGCCGGATACCAGTCCGCCGGACTCCTGCTCGCGATTTTGGTCCCGGCTGCCACGGGCTACATTCTTGGCCGCATCCTGTTTCACGGCCGAGGGCTTTCGGGTGCATTTTTCGCCATTGTTACATTGTGTGCCGCCGTCATTGCTGAGGTGGTTGCACAGCACTGGCGGTATATTGGAGGGTTTAATGGACTATTCGGTGTTCCCCCGCTGCGATTTCCAGGCGAAAACGGAGTCTATCTGGAACCATTGCAGGTCTATTATCTGATCGCCGGTATCGGGTTTGGGATATTTATCCTATTGGGATATCTCATCCGCTCTCCTTTTGGCGCAATCCTTGCCGCGATTCGTGGCAACGAAGCTCGCACCGCACAGTTCGGCTATGATACCGGAAGTTTCAAGGTGCTCGCCTTTACGATTTCAGCAGCGATTGCAGGATTGGCCGGTGCACTTTTCACGGTCCAGTTCGGGTTCGTATCGCCGGCATTGATCGGGTTCGCGTTGTCCACCGAAGTACTGATATGGACGGCCGTTGGTGGACGGATGGTGCCGATGGCGGCATTCCTGGGTGCGATCACCGTGCGTAGCGTCGAGAGCGTATTATCGGATTCGCTCGGAAACTACTGGCTCATGGCGCTAGGCGCATTGTTCGTTGTAACCGTCGTTTTTGCCCCACAAGGATTATTTGGCGCTGTTCTGTCGTGGCGCAGGAAATAACGTTCTACTCGAAGCAGTCCGCCATCCCTATCGGTGCGAATGCCTGCTTTGCACCATTCTAAGCGTTAGATCTGCGGACCGAATGACCGCTTTTGGGGCCGGCACGAGAACCATAAGATGGCTGTTATGGGGGCGCGAAGCGGCCGTCTACGTCATCTGCGGCTAAAGTCGGCTTCGAGCCCATTCGAGACCTGCAAATTCGCGTATCGAACTAACTTTTCCGGCCTCAAGCGGGAATAGGCTTGTCTCCTGTTGGAAGACCGCATAGTGGCGGCAAAGCGGACTTGACCGGCAGTTTGGCCATCGACGAACAAGCTTCATCGTATCGTGATCATGCCGCAGCAGAACAAGGCGGCCGCCATGTCAGAACCTGGCGATATCAAGGGCTGCCGGCGGACGAACGACGATAGTGACTCGGACTAACGCCATGAACGCGTTTGAACGTACGCGTCAGATGCGCGCCATCTGCGAAACCAGTTGCATACGCGACTTTCGCGATCGTATGGCGACTCTGTCGGAGAATGCGCGCAGCCTCGTTCAACCGGATTGACAGATATGTTTTTGCAGCAGACGTCCCAGTTTCGGAAATGAATATCCGCTCCAAATGCCTGCGCGAAATGCCGGCTCGACGGGCAAGTTCTTCAATCGTGATTGGCCGGTCGATGTATCTGCTCATTTCGGATATCACCTTGCGCAACCTGGCGTCGGCATACCGTGTATAGGTATTGGAAAACGGCGGCGCTGTATCTGGCGCCCTGACCCCTTCACGATTGAGTGCGGCGGCCGCTTGGCGGGCAGTCGCCGCTGTCATGTGGCGTGCAATGAGCCAGGCAGCTAGATCCGACGCGGCCACACCTCCCAGCGAAGTCACCCGCCCCGCATAGACGGCAAGCAGCGCTTGGGTGGAAAACGCAGTCGCGGGATAGGTTTCGGCGAGCCGGGCTGAGTCTTGTTGAGCGACTACCGCCTTGGATCGATCGAGAAATCCGAACCGCGCAAGGGTTTCAACGCCCGTTTCCAGGCCGACAAGCGTGCTGCCAACGCGGTCCACTGTGCGTAGATATCGGTTGACTGCGCCCGACCAGCGCCACAGGCGTCCAGACAGCAGACCCAAAACGACAACATAGTGGAAGTCTTCCGGCCATATTAAGGCGTTGGACACCGGCAACTCAACGTCGAACGCAGCCATGGCCGGTTGCCCCGTCGGTGTCATTAGTTCGACGGTGATGTTACCGCCGCCTTTGGAATTGGCGATAGCCAGCGTGTCGTGCAGCATGGCAAGCGATGAAAGAAGGAAGCCGTCCAGCAGCAGCACGCCTACATTGAGATCGCCCGTACGTGCCATACATACTTCTTCCTCATTCTCTGTCTGAATTATACAAAGAAATGTCATGATACGACAATATCTTCTCGATTGGCGCCGTTATCGTTGCAGTCAAGCGAGATTGGAAATAAGTGATGAGGAATTAGCCATGCATGCCCAACACCCTTCCAACAGCACGTTCCCAGCCGCGCTGGTAGCCCTTGGCCTGGCGGCCGCCACCGCATTTCCGGCGATGGCCCAGGATTTTGACTGGCAGCAGCAAAGTGGCACATCGATCAACGTGCAGCTCGTCTCCCACCAGTTCGTGGAGGCACTTGAGCCGCTGGTGCCGCAATTTGAGGAATTGACGGGAATCGATGTCACACTCGACGTTCTCGCCGAACAAGCCGCCAATGAAAAACTGCTTGCCGATCTTTCAACGCGGGCCGGAACGATCGATATTTTCATGACATCGCCGCTGCAAAACTGGCAATATGCCACCGCCGGATGGATCGAAGAACTCGACCCCTACCTCAAATCCACGACGCTGACCGATCAGCAAGCCTATGACGTAGACGATTTCTTCCAGGGCGTGCTCGATTCAAACCGCTGGACACGCGAACTGATGCAGGGTGTGGGCCAGGGTGCTCTTTGGGGCCTTCCCATCAACTCTGAAAGCTATCTCTTGGCCTACCGGCCTAGCGTTTTCGAAGAACTTGGCCTCGATGTGCCTGAAACCTACGCCCAATTGCTCAATATCGCGGAACAACTTGACGACGGGTCTGCTGAATTCGGCATGATTACGCGTTTCGACAAGTTTTGGGATTTGCCCTATCTGACCTTTGGCACAATGCTGCAGTCCTATGGTGTCGAGATGATCGATACTGAGGGCAACCTACAGGTTTGCTCATCCCAAAGCGTCGAGGCCACCGAAGACTTTGTGACGTTGATCAAGACCGCTTCACCGGAGGGCGCGGGTGCATTCACATGGTATGAGGCCCAGCAGGGCTTTGCCGCCGGCCAATATGCGCTGTCCTTTAATGAGGCTGACCTGTTTGCTCCGGTCTATGAAGATCCCGAACAATCCCAAGTTGCTGATGATGTAGGCTATGCTCCGACGCCACTTGGACCCGGTGGCGAACGACGCGCCGGCGCCTGGATCTGGTCCATGTCTATGAATGCTGCATCGCAGAACAAAGAAGCCGCATGGCTGTTCCTGTCATGGGTGACCTCTAAAGAGACCATGATCGAGACCAATTTGCGTGGCAACATGAACCCGGTGCGCAAGTCTGCCTGGCAAAATGAAGACGTTGCCGCGCTGGTAGACAGCTGGGGTGCCTATCCGGGCCAGTATCGTGAGGTGACGGCCACGATGGGCGAGGTTGCGGCGGTGCGCTTTCCGCCTCATCCAGAGCTGACACGCATGCTTGATCGTTGGGCCCAGGCGGTTCAAGAGGTCTATTTCAACGATGTTGATGCTAAAACGGCGCTGTGTGCCGCTCAGGATGACATCGCGCGCATGTTCTGATCTGGTTAGCTAAGACCGCAAAAAAATCGGCCGGGATTGATTTCGGTCGTTTTCACCCCAAGATCGGCGAGCATTGAATTGAGCGCGGTGAACAAACCAGTCATATCCTCGCGCATGGCGTACTACCTGATGTTCGCGCCGGCTTTGATCCTGCTTCTGGCCGTCCTCTATCCGTTTGCCCAAGGTGTGTATCTGGGTTTTACGGATCGCAAACTCTATCTGCCGGATGCCGAGTTTGTCGGACTGAGCAATTTCGCCGAACTGCTCGCGGACGACGATTTCCGAGCGTCCGTCGTTCGCACACTGGCCTACACATTGGCGGTCATTGCGGTGCAACTGCCCCTCGGTCTGGCCATCGCCGTGCTTTTGAACCGCAACAGCATCATGCAGCGGTTTCTGCGCAACTCACTTGTGCTGCCGCTCCTGATACCGCCGGTGGTGGCAGGGCTGATGTGGAAAACCATGATGCAACCGCAGAGCGGAATCGTTAACTGGTTTCTGGTGAGTATCGGCCTGCCGACCTCAAACTGGCTGTCCCATGTCGACACCGCTCTTATGTCGGTCGTCGTGATAGACACCTGGGTCTTCACCCCTTTTGCCGCACTCATTCTGCTCGCCGGGCTTCAATCCATTCCCGACGATCTGATCGAGGCCGCACGGGTTGATGGCGCGGGAAGCTGGCTCATCTTCCGCACCATCGAGTTATCCTGGCTTTTGCCTTTCATCGTTCTGGTGGCGCTGTTCCGCGTCACCGACAGTCTAAAATCGTTTGAACTGTTTTATGCGACCACACGCGGCGGGCCGCTTAACGCAACCCGCACTATGCACATCGGCGCGTATGAGGAAGCGTTCCGCTGGTCCAGCATCGGCACGGCGATGGCCGTCGTCTTCATTCTGTGGTGCATATCCTATCTTGCAAGTCTGTTCCTGATGCAACTTTGGCAAAGGAGGGCGGAGGCATGACAGTTCAGCGTGCAGTCCGCGCCATCCTGATTTTCGCAAGCCAGTGTGCATTCGTCATCTTTTTCGTCTTTCCCATTGTGTGGATCCTGATGATGTCGCTGAAAAGCTTTCGCGATATCATCGCCTATCCGCCGAAATTCGTTTTCGCACCAACCCTTGAAAACTACCGCGACATCCTTTTGGCAGTTGACGGCGGAATGCCGGACTATGTGCGGTTCCTGTTCAATTCGGCGGTTATTTCGGGCGGCGCGGTAGCGCTCGCTGTGCTACTGGGCGTACCGGCCGCCTATGCTCTGGCACGAGGCAACATCCCGGGGCGCGGACACATTGCGTTCATGTTTCTGAGTTTCCGTTTCGCACCGGAAATGATGGTCATTCTTCCGATGTTCCTTCTTTACACCCAGGTCGGCCTCTACGATACTTATCTGGGAATGATCCTAGCCCACCAACTGATTTGCCTGCCGTTGATTATCTGGATCATGATGAGCTTTTTCCAGGACATCCCCAGACAGATCGAGGAGGCTGCACGCATTGACGGCGCAAGCGTGTTCTTCCTCTTGCGCACGGTCATATTGCCAATATCAGGGCCCGGTATCGCCAGCGCCACGATCATCGCATTCATCTTCAGTTGGAACAATCTGATTTTCGGACTGGTGCTGGCAGGCGGCAGCACGCGGCCCGTAACCATGGGGATCCTCCAAGCCATGACCTTCGACCAGATCAAGTGGGGCCTTATGGCTGCCGCGGCAATGATCTCGGCTGTGCCAGGCATGATCGCCGCAATCTATCTTCAACGCCATATCACCCGTGGCCTTACGCTGGGGGCGGTGAAATGATGAAACTTGATCTGCTTTCAGTCGGCTCGTGGACGATTTTTGATTTTATACTACGCGCCGAGCGTTATCCGGAGGAAGGGGAAACCGTCGCTCTGGATATGCCGCCCAAGCTGATACATACCCCATTCTTTGGCGATTGTTCGGCGAATTTGGGCGCCGCAGCCGCCAGCATGGGCATCGAAGTCGGCTTGGGCATGGTTGTCGGTGACGACTTCAACAGTTCAGGCTATCGCGCGCATCTGCTTGAGTTGGGCGTCGACCTGACGGCAGTCGATGTGCGCAGCGGCGAGGATTCAGGTTATAGCTACAACGTCTCCGACAAGCGCGGCCGTAGCGTATGCTATTCGCATCTCGGCATCGCGGCCGACCAAAGCGAATGGGAACCGCCCTACGAGCACATCGAAAACGCCCGTGCCGTCGTTGTCAGCGAAAAATTCTGCCACTACACGCTCAAGACCATTCGTCATGCGCGTGAACAGGGCAAAATAACAGCGATCAACGGAATGGTCGGAACCGCAAATGAGAGCGCCGCTGATTTCCTCAAAATGGCTGACTACCTCTTCATCTCACAGCGCGAACTTGAGGCACTGTTAAAGTTGTTGGATCTGACTTCTCCGAAAGGCCTGCTCGCATTTGGGCTGAAGATGATCACCGTAACGCGTGGTGCAGAAGGCAGCCGCTGGATTCTGCAGGACGGCGAGTTTGCCTGCGATGCGGTGCCGGCGGCGCGAATCCAAGACACAACCGGTGCGGGAGATGCTTTTGCCGGGGCGGCAATGGCAATGCTGCTGCGCGGCGCTGATCCGGACAGCGCTGCGCGTTACGCCTCGGCGGCATCAAGCTTTGTGGTCGAGAAATGGGGCTGTCAGTCCAATCTGGTCGGTTTTGAACGTGTCGAACGACGCATGAACATCTACTTCAACCGGAAGGCCGCGGAATGAAAGTCATCGACACGCATATCCACTACGGTACCGACTCGAATGTGGCGGCACATACATGCTGTCCCAACCTGATCACTGATGTCCCAGACAGCGTCATCGAGTTTCTTGACGAACAAAACGCCAGCCATGGCTGTCTTTTCCCGCATGACCGTGTGATGAGCCCGCCTTGGGATGCGGACTACGACAAGGCAAATATGCAGGTCGGCCGCGCTGTGTTGAAGTATCCTGACCGCATCACCGGGCTGGCGCGCATCAACCCGACATTCGGTGGCGAGCATACGCAGAACCTGCTGGACAAGTATGTTGGCGAATGGAACTGCCGCGGCGTGAAACTGGTCGCGGGATATGATTTCTATCGGCCAAATGACCTGACGGTGATAGGCCCGGTGCTCGACAAATGTGAGGAGTACGGGCTTAATGTGCTGTTCCACTCCGGTGATGCCTCGCGCGACCTACCCTATCTTCAGGCGCAGGCTGCAAAAGCCTATCCCAATGTTCATTTTGTTCTTGCTCACATTGGCATGCACTCCTTCCTCTGGGAGGCAATCTTGGCCTGCCAGGAGTATCCGAATATCACCGTCGATATGTCGCAAGCCTTTGCCTACGACATCAAAACCTTCATCGCCGAAGTTGGGCCGGAACGTCTGACCTACGGATCGGATGCGCCCTACCAATCGACCCGGGTTGAACAAGAAAAGCTTAGAGTCGTCGGCTTGGGTGAGGATGAGCTGCAGATGGTTTTCCGAGGCAATGCGATGCGGATCTGGGGATTTGAAGGCAGTGCGGCATGAGCGGTAAAAACGTTCTTGAGACTCTGTTTGGCGTCCGCAAGCCGGTGATCGCGATGGTTCATGCATTGCCGACTCCGGGAACCCCTCGCGGTCGACAGTGTGACCCCGAACGGCTTTATGAGCATGGTCTCGACGAGGCACGCCGCCTCCGCGAGGGGGGTGTCGACGGCATTTTGATCGAGAATGCAGGCGATGTTCCATTCGCACGCCCCGAAAAAATCGGGCATGAAACAGTGGCTGTGATCGCAATACTTGGGCGGCTGATCCAGACCGAAATTGGTTTGCCCGTTGGGTTCAACATTGTTGCCAATGCTGCGCAGGCCTCGCTGGCTTGCGCAAAGGCATCTGGCGCCAGTTTCGTTCGCGTGAATCAATGGGCCAATGCCTATGTTGCCAATGAAGGTTTCATTGAAGGCGCGGCGGCTGATGCGTTGCGCTACCGCGCGCTGATCGATGCCGAGCATGTGCACGTCTTTGCCGATGTGCACGTCAAGCATGGTGCGCACGCGATAACTGCCGACCGTCCGGTGTCGGAACAGGCGCGCGATGTTGCTTTTTTTCAGGCAGATGCGGCCATCGCCACTGGGCTGCGTACCGGCCATCCTGCCGACCCGTCCGAAATTGACGAGGTGCGCGACGGGAGCGGATTGCCCACATTGGTCGGAAGCGGACTTGATGCATCCAATGCAGACAGGATCATGAACTCCGCCGATGGCGCGATCGTTGGCGTTTCACTCAAACCAAGCGGCGAGATGTGGGGTAAAAGTGACCTCGATCGTGTTCGGCGTCTGATGGACGCCGTCGCACCGTTGCGATGACCCGAACGCTGAACATCCCTCAATCCAGGCAAGCCCATGGCATCGGTTGACCTCGAAAAAGTTGTTAAACACTGGAACCAGGTTTACGCGGTTCGCGACCTTTCGCTGACCATTCCGCATGGCGAGTTTCTGGTTTTGCTCGGACCATCGGGGTGCGGCAAGACGACAACGATGCGCGTGGTGGCAGGGCTCGAAACCCCCAACTCTGGAATTGTGCGCATTGGGGAGGAAGACGTTAGCGCGCTGGAGCCGGGCGTCCGCGACGTTGCAATGGTGTTTCAGAGCTATAGCCTCTACCCGCAAATGTCAGTATACGAAAACATCCGTTTCCCTTTGCGTGCGCGAAAGGTACCGCGCGCCGACCATGACGCTCGCGTGCGCCAGGCCGCGGCACTGGTCGAACTGACCGACTATTTGGAGCGCAAGCCCGGTGCCTTGTCCGGTGGGCAAAGGCAGCGCGTTGCATTGGCTCGTGCGATCGTGCGCTCGCCGCGGGTGTTTCTGATGGATGAGCCGCTCTCTAATCTCGATGCGCGCCTGCGCGTTTCCATGAGAGCCCAAATTCGACGCATTCATGATCAGCTCGGCACGACCACGATCTATGTGACACATGATCAACTCGAAGCAATGACATTGGCTGATCGCGTCGTGGTGATGAATGACGGGCAAATTGAGCAGATCGGAACGCCGCGCCAAATATATGACGATCCGCGCACGCGCTTTGTGGCGAGCTTTGTCGGATCACCGGCCATGAACCTGGTTGACGGTGAGATTGCCGATGGGCGATTCCGCGCAAATGGCATCAACATCGCAGTTTCGCGCACCGTCCGGTTTGGCCCGGCAGTGCTGGGAATCCGGCCTGAAGACCTGGCAACTGCACCGGTCGAGGGCGCTGAGATTGCGGGCGCCGCAAATGTGGTCGAACTTATCGGCGATGCGACATTGCTCACCCTTGCGACTGGAAACGAGCGCATTGTCGCCAAGGTTGGCAAAGACTGCGACATCAAAACGGGCGACGCGGTTGGCCTAAGCCTGTTGGGCAGACCGTTTCTTTTCGATCATGACACCGGATTGCGACTCGACCAGACTTGATTCCTGCTGTTGGCGCCACAGCTGCCAATAGCATTCGGGCGTGTTTCAATGCTGATCTTCGCTGAAAAGGAGATCAGCGATGGCGTTTCCGGCGTCAATCAGCTTTCTGATGATTTCGCGAGCATAGACCTCCACACTGGTGGCAGTTCGAATGTCCAGCCCCCTTTTCATGGGCCAATTTCTGAAACGGTTTCTGGGACCGGCGCACGCATATTGAGGGCTTGATGTGGTCGGATGTGGTTGTACTGTCTGAGCCACTGATTGATGACGATTTGGGCCTGCCTGGTAGTATTGAACCATTCTGCGTTGAGTACTTCGTGACGCAGCGTTCCGTTGAACCTTTCGTTGTAGCCATTCTCCCATGGTGAACCCGGATAGATCTGGATTGGTTTGATGCCGACTTTTGTCAGCCATTCCTGTAGAGGCTTGGCAATGAACTCCGGGCCATTGTCTGAGCGAACGTATTCCGGTTTTCCATACCGCAGCAGTAGTGGATATAGCGCTTCAAGCACCTCGGCCGATCCCATCCTGGTATTCACAGCCACGCACAAGGCCTGTCGAGTGTACTCATCCAGTACCGTCAGCATCTTGTAACTGCGGCCGTTGCTCAGCTTGTCGTGAACGAAGTCGATGCTCCAGATGTGGTTTGGGTATTGGGGCCGCAGCCGGATGACGGAACTGTCCTTGTGATAGAGCCGTCTGCGCTTCTTGTGGCGATGGGGAAGTTGCAATCCTTCTTCACGCCACAGCCGCTCTACCTTCTTATGGTTCACATGCCAGCCCTCGACACGCAGCAGTCTGGCAATCTTGCGGTAGCCGTAGCGACCATATTGCTTAGCCAGCCGGATCATGGCCAAACGCAAAGCCTCTTCATCATCCTTCAGCACGGCCTTGTATTGCAGCGTGCTGCGCGCAACGCCCATCACTTTGCAGGTGCGCCGCTCCGACGTATCGAGCTTCTGACGTGTATGAATGACAGCCTGACGAAGCTGATCGGTCGTCAGGCCTTGGGCTTTAGGTAATCCAGGCTCTCCTTGAGGATCAGCTTGTCCAGCTCTAGCTCCGCTACGATCTTCTTCAGCCGGCCATTCTCTTTCTGCAGAGCCTTCAGCTCCGACAACTGCGATCTACCCATCCCGCCAAACCTCTTGCGCCAATTGTAGTAAGTTGCATCGCTCACGCCGACTGAACGACATGCAGACACAACATCCTGGCCCGATGCCAGGTTCAGCTCAATCTCACGCAGCAGTTTGAGGATATCCTCATCCGAATAACGCTTCCTCGCCATAGCCAAATCCTGAACCATCAAAACAATGGCACAGTTTTAGGGGGCTAAGACAGTTGTCGGCAAGGTGCTGAATGGGTCGCCCGTAACCCTAATCGCACTGATCGCAACTCAGGTTCTTTCAAGGTGAACTTGCGGACCGGACTTTGGGCTGACTTTGCTACCGGAGATTTTGGCGGCGATCTGATCAGTCTTGCAGCCTACTTGTTCGACCTCCGCCAATCTGAAGCGGCCAAACGCCTCTGCGAGATGCTGAGGATTGACCCCTATGAATGACGATCGTTTCGATCCAATTGATAATTCACCAATGCGGCCCTTCAATGTTGCTGAAGGTGGATCGTTTTGTTTGATTTCCCCGGTTCCAGAATATGCTCCGGACCCACCGCGGAACCATCCCAAACTCGGCAATCCTTCGCAGCGTTGGACCTATCGGGATGGTGAGGGAACTGTCCTTGGCTATGTGTGGCGGTTTGACAGCAAGAGTGGGGAAAAGTGCTTTCGGCCTTTGACGCTGTGGGCTGACAAGTCTGACGGCAGGTTGTTCTGGCGGTGGGTGAGCTGGAACAAGCCGCGCCCACTGTATAGTCTGGAGCGATTGGCGGCAGACCCGGATGCCATAGTCGTCGTGTGTGAGGGGGAGAAAGCGGCTGATGCTGCCGCAAAGCTCCTTCCTGCCTGTGTGGCCATCACCAGCCCGAACGGATCGAGAAGCGCAAGCAAGGCTGACTGGTCACTGCTGTCCGGACGACACATTGTCATTTGGCCAGATGCCGATGCTCCGGGGCAGGATCATGCAACGCAGGTGACCGCATGCCTCAACTCCGTTGAAGCTGGATCTATCCAGATTCTGACGCCTCCGGCGGATGTGCCAGATGGATGGGATGCTGCAGATGCGCTGGCTGACGGATGGGATACGCACAAGGCACAGGATCTGCTCGCATCATCGACACCGATAGAAGCTGATGACCAAGGCGGTAAGGCAAAGAATGAAGCTGACCATACCAGCAGACGCGATCGCAAGAAGGCCGATCTGATCGCCGCGGCTGATGGTGCTGCACTTTGGCATGACGACGCGCGGGTTGCCTACGCAACAATCCCCATTCGGGGCCATTTTGAGAACTGGCCACTTGAAAGCGACGAGATCAAAGACTGCTTATCTGGCCGCCACTTTCAATCAACCGGAATCGTAGCGAGCAGCCAACAGCTTGGCGACGTATTGCGAGTTCTGTCTTTGCAGGCGAAAGTAGATGGTCCCCTTCATCAAAGTGCAAGGCGTATTGCGTGGTGTGACGGCGCCTGCTGGATTGATCTGTGTGACGATCGGTGGCGTTCAGTTCGCATCGACGCAGATGGTTGGTCAGTTGTTGATGATCCCCCGGTCAAGTTTATCCGTTCCGATTCTTCACGTGCATTGCCTGAACCGGCACAAGGCGGTTCGGTCTCGCAGTTGCGCGCGTTCATCAATTGCAACGACGATGACTTCAAGCTCATCGTGGCCTGGTTAACTGCAGCCCTGTGGGGAAAAGCTTCTTCATACCCGGTTCTCATGCTCAGTGGTGAACAAGGATCTGGAAAGTCCACGATGGCAAAGCTTCTTCGGTCATTAGTGGATCCTGCTGCCGTCGATTTGGCAACGCCACCAAACGACGACCGCAGCCTGTTCGTCATGGCATCCAACACGCATGTCATGAGCCTTGACAACATGTCCAAAATTGATGGTCGGCTGTCCGATGCGATTTGCAGGCTTGCTACAGGAGCGGGTTTTGCAACACGAAAACTCCACACCAACAACAAGATGAACTGGTTTGCAGGTGCCCGCCCAATCATCGTGAACGGCATTCCGAACCTGATCGCGCGGGCGGATCTTGCGGACCGCTGTTTGAATATTCGGTTGCACGGCATCGACGACAGCCAGCGGCGGCCGGAGGATGAGTTTTGGCGGGCATGGGAGGCTGTGCGCCTTGGCATCCTGGGTGCGCTTTGTGATGCCATCTCAACAGCGCTTCGCCGGATTGGTACGGTGAAGTGTGAGAGGTATCCCCGGATGGCCGACTTTGCGAAACTCATGGAGGCGGCATCACCCAGCCTCGGCTGGGGGGAAGGCGAGTTTGCCGAGGCTTACAAAGCCAATCGCCAGTCGACCAACAATATCGCCTTTGAAGACGATGACGTCGCCGTCACCATCGAGCAGTTCATGTCGCAGATCGGACGAGAGGGAAACTGGAGCGGAACCGCAACTGAACTGCTGGCACAGCTCAACCGCATTGCTCCGAACCACGTCAAACGGCTGCCCTCTTGGCCAAAGAAATCCAATGGTTTGGGCAGCGCCCTTGAACGTGCAACACCACTGCTGCGCCAACGGGGACTGTCCGTAGCGAAGAAGAGCACGGGCGCCCGGCGCCTGATCGATATCAGCTGGAAATGTTGACTCATCCTGATCTCGTCGTTCAGCGGAAACCCGCCCCTAAGATGATCGCTGGCATATTGAGACAATCCACTTCTGTAAGCCGATGAACCCGGCAGCTTGGCGAATCCGCTTGAGTGCAAACACCCGCTTTGGGGGGGGCGGGGTAAATCTCTGGGAACTTTCGCGCCTGACGACCGCACTCCCCCTCACGCAGAGATTTTTTCTTGCCAGAGCGAATTTTGAGCCGTTTCAACCTCACCGCTGGTACACGGAGCTCTTAAATCATTGAAATTGTTGACCTATGTCGAAGTAGGTTCACGGTGATCGCCAGATTTGCCTAATATTTTTCCTGTCCACTCTGACGGCCAGGTGACAACATCTGACGATTTAACTCCGTCGCTAACCGTCTGAAATCAAATCGAAACTGACGGCTTTGACGGTATTGACGATCTGATTCTTAAAGAGAGAAGAAAGGTAATCAGTGCAGGATGAGGTGATAGTCAATGGCCGGTTGGGATTGTCAGATCAGAGTGGCGAATGCTCGTAACTTGCTTATAATCTGCTTATAACGGTCTTTTGCGGAATTTAGCAAACTCAATAAGCTTTTGATTTCATTGGCGATCCCGGCAGGATTCGAACCTGCGACCCTCAGATTAGGAATCTGATGCTCTATCCTGCTGAGCTACGGGACCGTTCCTTTCATTTATCTGCAGGCAGGCCGGTCGGGCAAGGGGGCTCAAGCAATATCCACCCGGCCGGTATTGCGCGGTCTGGGGACAAGATCCTGACAATCATTTGATTCATCCCAACTCCACGACAGTTATCTCAGGCGGAACACCAAATCGAACCGGCAGGATTGAACATCCCAATCCGCCTGAAACGATCAAGTCACGTTCATCCTCCACAATATGACCATAGGCATAGCGGTCCCCGAACTTTGATGGAACGACGGGTGAGTAGCCAAACAGCCGCACCTGTCCGCCATGGGTATGACCGGACAATGTCAACGCCACATCTTTGGGGATTTGCGGAAAGATATCCGGCTCGTGAGCCATCACGATAACCGGCGCCTCGTCGGTGATCTTGGCTAGCGTCCCATCGAGATCGTCCAGGCCAATCATCTGCGTCCGGCCATAACGTCTGCCGGGCTTGAGCGCCCACTGCGAAGACAATCCCGCAAGCCAGAATGACGCGCCATTGTGATCGATCCGTACAGCATCATTCTCAAATACCGGAATGTTTGCGTTTCTGAGCGCCTTGCAAGCAGCCGTTTCGCCGCCACCGGTTCGCTGGGCTGCTACGTCCTCCCACCAGTCGTGATTGCCCTGAATGGCATGGACGCCAAGCGGCGCGGTGAGCTTCGACAATTCCGACGCCCATTCTTTATGTGCGACGGTTCCGGTGACAAAATTCATCGACGAGACAAAATCGCCGAGGAGAAGGGTAATATCCGGTTTGAGCGCATTTGCCTTCTCACAGACCGCGGCAATGCGTTGCCGGGTCATCCAGGGTTCGCAGGCGTGGAAATCGGCAAGAGCGGCAATGCGCAACCGCTGCCCACGTGGCCAGGTCCGCGGCTGAATGCGGTGGGTGACTGTCCTAAGCCTCCACAAGGGTTCGATGGCAAAGGCATAGCTTGCCAAAGCCGCACCACCCACAGCTCCGGCTCCGATCAGTTTAAGAAACTGGCGACGGTTGATCATTTCCGAACTAGGCGAACGCCGTGACCAGAGCGCCGATTGACAGCAGGCCGAGAGCGGAAAGCGTCATGCCTGCTCCGCCTGTGCGACCAACCGGACTGTAGTCGGAAAAACTGAACGCATATCCGTGAAACAGACGGCCAAGCACAAACAATGCGGCTGTCGCCCACAGGAACCAAGCCGGTGCCTGCTGATACTCCAGAAGTCCGAGCAGGATAAGCGCGGTTGGCGCGTATTCAATCAGGTTGCCCTGACCGCGAATCCGGCGTTTCAGCATTTCCTCGCCGTCATCGCGCTTCGATACCTGGCCTCTTGCCTGGATCACCCGCCAACTGAGGACCAGAAGCATCAGGCCGATAATTCCGGCAGTCAGGGTGGTTATCGGCATGTCTTATCCTCAACCAGATTATTCTCGGTCTTCCTGAAACAGACTCGCCTGCACCGCAGCAAGATCGCTCGGTGCATCGATTCCAAGATGTTTCCATGCGTTTGCGGTCAGAATACGCCCTCTCGGCGTGCGCTGGATAAATCCCTGCTGGATCAGATAGGGTTCGATGATGTCCTCAATGGCGTCGCGCGGTTCGGAAAGTCCCGCAGCGATGGTTTCAATACCGACCGGGCCGCCGCCGAAATTGTTGGCAATCATGGTCAGATAGCGGCGGTCGAGCTGGTCCAGGCCAAGCGTGTCGACCTCAAGCCGCGACAGCGCCTCGTCGGCAACCGTGCGTGTAACTTCACTTGATTTTGCCACATCGGCAAAGTCGCGGACACGGCGCAGCAACCGGCCGGCTATGCGCGGCGTGCCGCGGGCGCGACGGGCAATTTCCAGCGCCCCGTCATCGGCAATCGGCAAACCCATGATGCGCGCGCCGCGGCGAACGATCAGTTCCAGTTCTTCTGTCGTGTAGAAATTGAGCCGGACGGGAATACCGAAACGATCGCGCAGCGGAGTCGTCAGCAAACCAAGCCGGGTGGTTGCAGCGATAAGCGTAAACTTTGCCAGTTCAATTTTTACCGAGCGGGCAGCCGGGCCTTCGCCGATAATCAGGTCGAGTTGATAGTCTTCCATTGCCGGATAGAGGATTTCCTCGACCGCCGGGTTGAGCCGGTGGATTTCGTCGATAAACAGTACGTCACGGTCTTCAAGATTGGTCAGCAAAGCTGCGAGATCGCCGGCCTTGGCGATTACCGGCCCCGACGTGGACCGAAAATTAACTGCCAATTCGCGGGCCATGATTTGCGCCAATGTGGTTTTGCCCAATCCGGGGGGACCGACAAACAGCACGTGATCGAGCGCTTCACCGCGGGACTTGGCAGCCTCGATAAACACTTTCAGGTTGGCGCGCGCAGCCTGCTGACCGACAAAGTCATCCAGCACTTGCGGCCGCAGCGAACCTTCGGCATCCTCACCGCGCTGGTCCGGCGAAATCAGGCGGGCAGAGTCGTTCATCGCGCCTCCTTGCCATTGAATGCCGGTACCGTGCAACTGCCTCTCATTGTGCAAGTTCCTTCAGGCCAAGGCGGATCAGCGTTGCAGAAGCGGCATCTTCTCCCGCATCTTTCAGTGCTGATGCCACGGCATTTGCTGCCTGATCACGGCTGTAACCAAGATTGACGAGCGCTGAAACCGCATCGGCGACCGGAGCGTCTGCAACGCCTTCACCGAGTTCCTGTTTCAGACCGATGGTGCCTGCGGCTTCTCCGGCCAGAGCGGGTGCCTTGTTCTTTAATTCGGTTACAACGCGTTCCGCCACCTTCTTGCCGACACCGGGCGCACGCGTGACCATGGCGATGTCGCGAAGCGCGATTGCGTTGGCAAGGTCAGACGGCGAAAGCGTGGACAGCACCGCAAGCGCCACCTTGGCGCCGACGCCCTGAACGCTTTGCAACAGCCGAAACCATTCGCGCTCAAGCGATGTGGCAAAGCCGTAAAGCTTCAGCTGATCTTCGCGCACGAAGGTCTCGATGAACAATGTTACTGCTTCACCCGGCCCCGGCAGGTTGGAAAGCGTGCGCGTGCCACAATGGGCTACGTAGCCGACACCGTGAATGTCGATGACGACGTGATCCTCGCCAATTTCGTCTACCGTGCCCTTCAACTTGCCAATCATGAAACCGTCCCGCCAGAAAAACCGGAGCCGGACATTGCCTGCAGCCTTGAAATCAATAAGTCGCGTTGCCTGATCATTCCCTTGTACTCCAACTGTTCCCGGTCCATGGCCTGCAGCAGTCTGATGAATTCAGTGCATATGTGGCCACAGTCGGGATGTCTTTCCAGCAGGGCGAGCGGATCGATGTGGATGCGGACGGTAAAAAGAATGTCGTAACTTGCGGGAAGTTTTCGCAGTGTCTGATATTCAACGCGCAGGAAAGCCGCCAGGCCGGCTTGCCTTTTTTTCTCATGCTCGGCATCGCGGTCGCCCTGATACAGTTCATCATTGGAATAGATCGACCAGTTCATTCGCCAGACCGGATGAGCGACCTGAAGGCTGTCGAAGATTCGATTGATCATCCCCGCGTTGCGCGTGCCCTCTCCAAATCCCGGAACCGGCCCGTGAATTTGTTCCATTGGCCGGCCGAACTTTTCCGTCAACGACCAGCCGGTCGGAAAACTCAACGAGCCGGCGACAAGCCGCCAGCCGGTTTCATCGCGGCGCATGACAAGCAAGTCTTCGGGCACCAGCCGGGCAGCCGTCAGCAGTGCAGGTTCGTCAGCTGACAAGTCGACGACCCTGCCGTTGACGAACATGCGATCACCGTCTCGTCGGTAGATGTCCGGAAACCGCTTTGGAACATGTGCGGCGATCAAATCCAGAATCTCGGTTTGCACCGCCGCGGTGTCGGGCTCGGCAACAAAGGTCTTGCCGGGATGCAGTTTCCAAAGACGTTCTTTTTCATCAAGGTAGAAATCGAGCTGATCATCGACCTCAATCCAGTTCCTCAGGTCAAGCGGCTGAAGTCCGATGCGAAATGGCGGGTGGCTGCCATCATAAGGCGTATGTCTGATGTCGCTCTTGATGTGCCGCACGTTTCCGGTCATCGCCAACATGCCCGTCAAACGGCGGCCAGCCGCTGTGAGAGCGCTGCGCTGCCGCGATGATGGGCGTGGCAAACAGCGATGGCCAGCGCGTCGGCGGCATCGTCGCTGTCAAACTCCGCTTTGGGCATCAAAACCCTGACCATCATGTGGATCTGCTTCTTGTCGCCGTGACCGACGCCGATGACGGATTTCTTAACCGCGTTGGGTGCGTATTCAGAGACCGGCAGACCGGCCAGTGCGGGTACCAGCAAGGCGATGCCGCGGGCCTGGCCCAGCTTCAAGGTTGCGGTGGCATCGCGGTTGACAAAGGTCGTTTCCACCGCCGCTTCACCGGGCAGGTGTTTTCCAACGATTTGAGAAAGCCCGTCATGCAACTGGCACAAGCGTGTGGCGAGATCAGCTTTCGCATCGGAGGTTACGGTTCCCGAAGCGACGAACCGCAGCGCATTTCCCGATTGCTCGACAACGCCCCAGCCGGTACGCCGCAGGCCGGGATCGATGCCGATGATCCGAATCGCTTCATTCATGCGCGCAGCATAGCGCTACCGAAGCGCTCTGCCACGTCAAACATGGCCGTGAATTGAACTCAGCGGTGGGAAAAGGCGGTGTTGAGCAACGAAATCTGGTCGTAGACCGGATTGGCCGCCGCTGTGCCCGTATCATCCTTGGCTTCGCCGTAAATTTCCTCGTCCATCCGGCGCACCACGCCCTGCAGGCTGAGTGAGCTGGAAACGAGATCGCGGAAAGCTTGGGGAAGTTCCGGCCAGGCTTCAGAATCCTGGGCGGCAGACAGCGTATCCAAGCGGACCTTTGCCTTTTCGGCGGCGACCTGGTCGCGGGTCATTTCGCCTGAATTGGCGGCGCGCTGGAGCAAAAGCCATGAGGCGATCTGCATCAGCCTTGTTGTCAGGCGCATCGATTCGGCAGCATAAAGTGTTGCGGCAACGCGCGTCAGGTTTTTGGCCTCCGCCCGGCCTTCGCCGTCGAGATATTCAGCCGCCTGCTCGACGAGGTTCATGCCCTCATCATAAAGCGGTTTGAACGAGGCTGAAAATGCCCGGCGTTCCGCCAGGTTGATCATCACCGGGTTTGAATTTTCGGGCTCACTCATGCCGCTCATCTAGCCCCTCATACGCATCGCACTGTCACAAATCGCGGAGACCGGATATCTCCCCCCGGTCCCCGGTACCGCCAAGCCGAACGCGTTACCGCTCTACCACCGGACGGGGCAAAAGTGCGCTCAACTTCGCGCCAAGGCAAGGATTTGTTTAACAAAGGGTTAACAGGGGCGCCAGCATTGTAATTGCGAGCCCGGTTCCGGCGTGGGCCATTTGCGTGGCTAGCCAAGAAAAAAGAGCCGCAGCAAGGGCGGCTCTGAGAGTTAAACAGGGAGGCGTCAAACAGAGTGGCAAGAACCACCCGGTAGGAATCCAGAAAACTGGATTGACTACAGTAAACACTCGTAAAGCTTAACATATGGTTAACAGATAAGGGTTTATTCAAATTTGACAGAATGTCCGCACCCCTCGTTTAACCGGCAAAATGGCCGATCAGCGAGCCGTAGTTGAGGAAAATGTAGGGCAGGATCGCCAGATTGGCGAATATCAGCACCGGCACCAGCCAAGCCAGTATCGTCACCGCACCGTCATTGAGCCAGATGAGCGCCAGCGACAGGGTGACGCTGATATATAGATCGATGCCGATCTGCCGGCCCCAGTCAAACCGGTTGATCTTCTTGACCGAGCGAAAGAAGTTTTCCCTTGCCGAGCAATAGAGCGAATAGGCGAGAAAGGCGGCGAACGCCAGCGCAACAAAATATTTGCCACCCGCAAGCGGACCCAGATAGCCGATATGGAGGCTTGAATCCGAAGTCGCTACCGCAATTAGCAGAAAGGCGGCATAAAACACCCACAGAGCGTTTCGTTTCCAGAAGCGTGACATGGATTTCATGATCCCTTTGCTGATTATCTCTCCCCTTGCGGGGGTGAACAGCCGATTGGACCATAGGTCCAAATCGATGATCTTGCGAATCATCGATAGGCCAGTGAACGCCGGGACGCTGCGCAGCAGCGGGGACCCGGCCGGGTGAGTTTTAAAGCCCTCGCGCCAAGCGCGCTTCGGGCGTTCGGCGCTTGAAAAGCGATGCTTTCCATTCGCGTTCCCGCGAACCACGCCTCACCCCCTCTCTTGTGAAAACCAGGGACTTGCTTGCTTCGCGGCACAAGCCCGGATTTTCACTTTCTCCCCCGCCAAGGGGGAGATAGGCGCCGCGCCTGCCTTCGCCCAAGCAGAATCATCGCCGGCGGCGCGGCCAGCGTGATTTCGCAGGGCATTTCGGAATTTCTCACGGCGGTTTGAAACCGCATTCCCTCGCCAGCCATTGGGTCTCGCGCAACAGGTCGTCGACCGGTTCACGCGGACGTTGGCGGTGGCCCGGCGGGTGGCCGGGGCGGATGGGTCCGACTTTTCTCGGTCCGGGTTCGGCGTTTGCGCGCCTGGCCATCAGCCGGTTGAGGCGACGGGCCTGCCGCGGCAGGGTAGCAAGCGCATATTGCAGCTTGCGGATACGGCGGATCAACTTGACGGCCTGCAGGGTGTTGTCCGGTTTTTTCAACGGTACCGGATCGAAGACGCCGGGCACCGATATGCGCGGGATACCCTTGGCGACCGGCCGCGAGAATTCGCCGAACGATTTGTGCGGATCGATGAGCTGAAAGGCCGGCAGCGTGTCGTAGGTGGCGAAGGTTGAAAAATCCGGTAATTGGATTTCGTTTTTGTCCGCGCCGTCCTCTCCACGTTCCCGCGCTTTTTGGCTCAGCATCGCCGCAACGACGACGATCAGCCGTCTCAGTGCCGACTCCGCCGGACGCAGAATGCGGAGCACGGAACGGTGCAATGTCTCGTCGCGCTGCGCCAGCGCGACCAGTTCAGCGACCACGTCGCTCAACGCCTGACGGTTTCTTTGAATCGCGATTTTCCAGTCCAAAACGCTACTCCGGTTTGGCTGGAGAGTGTGGGGGAGGATTGGGAGGTGTGGACAAGTTTTTTAGCAAACTGCAGCTCTGCGGACCTTGCCGCCGCTAGTCCTGTGACTTCATCTTGCCGAAAGCGGACATGATCCAACCATTGTGATGCGTTTCGTGAGAACGACCGTCGAACGTCGGCGAGACTCATCTTCAGCAAACTTGGAATTATTTGGTGATGGGCGTGGTGATAACGTCGGTTTGATCACGATAGCCCTCAACATGGAGTGTAACGGTTGCCTCGACCATCCTATCCCTGGTTTCAATAAACAAGTCCGCTTTCCCATTTCCTACATTCACAGTCGCACTGAGCTCTGTTTCGGCGGGCACATTGTATCCGCCAAGGTAGCGGTCCTCGATTATCGTTTTTCCAATATTCGCGGATAGCCAAATCTGCACACGGATCCGGCTGCCGGCTTCCTTGGCCTCGGCTCTCGTTCGAATCCAATCCGCGCTTGCAGGTAAACTCAGCATCGCCACAGCAATCAAAACTGTGCAAAGCAACAGCTTCCATCGAGTGTACGCAGAACTATTCACGACCATCGTTCCTGTATTGCGCAAAGTCCTGGCGGCTTGGAAACATCTCGGTTGGGATCGTTTTGGCTACGTGCCGGATATTGTTTGGATTCCCGATTGTCGTGATCATTGAAGCAGATCCACGTCACTTTGGGTGACTGTATAGGTGCCGGTAAATGTCACGATATCTCCCGGTGCGATCGTGTCCCAAACCCCGTCTATTACTGCATCCGTTGAATCACCAAGTGGTGGATTGTCGGTGGTCAGTGTTTCATTGGACGGCACTGGCGGTGGACCAGAGCCGCCATGGAGTTCGCTGAGCAGCACATTGGTTATTGTCTGGTTTCCGGAATTGGTGACGACATAGGTGTAGGTGATCACCTGGCCAACCACGACGTCCGTGGTGTCATTGGCAGTTTTGCTCACCGCCAGCGCGGGCGCAATATTCAAGGTAACCGCGGCATTGTCGGTTTCATTGAGGCCGTCATCAGCCGTGACGGTCACCGTGTTATCGATATCACCATCGCCACCGCCATTCGTATCGAAATCGGCTTGAGTGGCTGCGTAGGTTCCGGTGCAGGTCGCCACTGCCGCGGGAGCCAAATCGTTCGGATTGGGGCCAGAGCCTGGGACACACGAGATACTCGACAACAGCGGATCGGAAACCAGTATTCCGGTGATTGTTACGACACCCGTATTGGTTAGCGTGATCGTGTAGGTGATGACATCGCCAGCATTATCGACGCTGGCAACGTCCGGCGATTTTGTGACATCCATCTCAGGAATGGTGCCGGTTCCCTGGATTGAGAAGTTGTAAGGGTTCTCGTCGGCATCGTCATTGTCGATCGACACGGTGGCGGTGCGCAGCCCGACGGCACTTGGGTCAAAGGTGATGGTGAAGGTGGTAGTACCACCACCGGACGCCACCGTTGTCGCCGCATCTACCGTCAGGGTGAAGTCGGCGGCGTGAGCCCCACCAATGGTGACACGCGGCGTGCCGGTCAGGTTCAGCACGGCAGAGCCGGTATTGGTGATGGTGAAGGTGTTGGCGTTGGAGCCGGTGGAAATATCGTGCGAGCCAAAATCGGTGTCGTCGGTCGTTGACGGCGTTGCATCACCATCCGCTATCGACACACCCAGACCCGACACATCCATTTCAGGAGCGGCGGTGCCGGTTCCCTGGATACGGAAATTGTAAGGGTTTTCGTCGGCATCGTCATTGGCAATGGATACCATTGCTCCCCTAAGTCCAACCGCACTGGGATTGAAGGTGATGGTGAAAGTGGTGGTGCCGCCACCGGAAGCCACCGTTGTTGCCGCATCGACCGTCAGGGCGAAGTCAGCAGCGTGGAGACCACTAATGGTGACCCGCGGCGTATCAGTCAGATTTAGAACCGCGGAGCCGGTATTGGTGATGGTAAAAGTGTTGGCATTGGAGCCGGTATCAATATCGTGTGAGCCGAAGTCGGTGTCGTCAATCGGCGAGGGCGTTCCATCGTTATCAGCAATCGACACACCCAGACCCGACACATCCATCTCGGGCGCGGCGGTGCCAGTTCCCTGGATTGAGAAGTTGTAGGGGTTTTCGTCAGTATCGTCATTTGCAATCGACACGGTGGCGGTGCGCAGCCCGACGGCACTTGGGTCAAAGGTGATGGTAAAGGTGGTGCTACCGCCGCCTGACGCCACCGTTGTTGCCGCATCCACCGTCAGGGTGAAGTCGGCGGCATGAGCCCCGCCAATGGTGACACGCGGCGTGCCGGTCAGGTTCAGCACGGCAGAGCCGGTATTGGTGATGGTGAAGGTGTTGGCGTTGGAGCCGGTATCAATATCGTGTGAGCCGAAGTCGGTGTCGTCGGTCGTTGATGGCGTTGCATCACCATCAGCGATAGACAAGCCCAATCCCAGCACATCCATTTCGGGAGCCGGCGGTGTGTAGTCGATCGTGAGTATAGGACGCTCTGCAATCGTCGACTCCTCCGAACTTGCAAAATTTAGGCCGTTGTTATGATCGTTTAATATCGCCCAACCATTGTTGCTCGCGCCGTCTGACCAGGCCTGAACCGTTGTCGCCAGTCCCGTCAGCACCTTGGGACCTGAGCTGTTCGGGCTTGGAATCGTGGCGTCAACGGATGAGCTGGCTTCCACATCATCCGTCTGAATACCTGCGGTCATCGAATTCCACGTTGACGATTCGTCCCAACTTGCAAGCATGCGATGCAGGGTTATCGTTGCACTGCTGCTTGAAGTATTGACAACTTCGAGCGTAAGCGTCGCGGAATTTATTGTTGAGCCAAACGGGATCTGACCCGCTCCGGGGCCAAAAATGTTGCCGAAACGAATTAGCCCATGTGTCGGCCATCCGCTCCTATTCCGGTCCGCCTCAAATTCGTTGTCGGCACCTTGGGGAGTATTAGGTTCATCACCCCATAGGAACGTGTCCTGCGTGCCAGCATAACCGCTGACGCCTTCCCGAAAGCTCAAGCTCGGCAAAAGCCCCTTCCACTTGGCTTGTGCGTGAACATGAAATGCAACTTGGGCTTCAATTGAACCTGTGTTGGTTTCCAACTTCCAATCGCCACCAAGATCCGGATGGCCGGTGAAATCGATGCTCGCCGCGACATCAGCGCCTGTTAGTTCCGCAAGACCTGTCAACGCCGCTCGGCCGGATACTCCTCCACCAAAATTGCAACCATATACAAGTATGTCGGCATCCGTCGCTAATGCGCTGGCAATGACCGTTAGTTCGTCTGCATGTTCCCGATACATTGTTTGCAGCGAGAAGCGAGACGAGCCAATGTACAAGACACCTCGGTTGCCATGACTCACAATGTGAATTGCTTTCACATTGGATCGATCAGACAGGCTGTTAGCGATCTGCTCGATTCCATCCTCGCCGCTGTGGAGCAATACGATTTCGGTCTGTGGATCCGACGCATCAACAAGCGTATCCAGGCCATCGAGGGATGAATCGATGAACATAATCTCGGTTGCTGCGGTATTCGGCGAAGGGAGACCCAAGGACAATATGGGCAGCAGTAAACACAGGACTCCGATCAGTTTGAAAAATCTCTGCCTGATCGTGGCTCGTGCGATGATTAGTCTCCCCAAAATCACCCAATTTCGCGAAACGAAAAGCCTGCTGGCGAACACGGTTATTCGAACACATTTTTCGACCGTTCGAAATACGCTATTTTACCAGTTGCCTGTTTTTCAATCGTCAGTTGCAATCAAGCGAAATTTGTCCACCGAGTTTCAAACCCGGTTGATGACGAAGCGATCTCATGATGTCCGCTTTTGACATTTGAGCGAGCTTGGAAAGCATGCTTTCCATTCGCGTTTCGCGAACCGCACCTCAACCCTTCTCTTGCAAAAACCTGTCACCTGGCTTTTGCCAAGTCTCGGCGAAGATGTTGATTTTGCTATCTCCCCCTTCAAGGGGGAGATAGCTCGCACTCAAGCCGCCTGCAGCGCCATGACGCCGGTTTCGGTGCCGGTTAGCCGGCGTGAGCGGCCGTCGATACCGACGATCATCGTGATCCGGCGCCGCTCCGAGGAAAAATGCTCGGACGTCACCACATCAATCGGCGGATCGAACTTGACGGTCACACGCCAAAGGTCCGGCTTGATCGTCTCCGAAAGTCCGATCACCCGGCCAAAGGCCGGTTTACCATTGAACGTCCCTTCGACCCTTTGCCCGACCAAAAATGGGGTATCACCCATCTCCGGTTGCCGGGCGGCAAGGGTGTTCCAGTCTCGCGCACCCAACTGGGCTGCTACGAGCTCTAGCGCACGTGAATGGCTGATCGTCATTTGATCATCGGCCAACGCGGTTCGAAGCCGCTTGGCCATTTGTTTGTAGTCCATAGATTTGGTCATCGTTTCACCTTTGATCCGGGTCGGCAGTGAATCAAACGGGGTCCGCATTGCCGTCTCAAGCCATTACCGGTCATTGAAACGAGAGTGATCAAGGAAGCTTCACCGGGCCTCGCGGCAGCGGACGGCAGGCGCTTCAGGCCTTTTCGAAGCGCTGCAGATAGGTGCACGGTGGCAGAACGTCAAGCCCGGGGAAGATGGGATGCTTGTTTTGCCCGGCGGCACGTGGCAATGCGCTGGCTTGATCGGAGTCATGAACGGTGAGGTGGGCATGAAACTCTACCGGTTTTTGAGCGGCCCGGATGACGCAAGCTTCTGTCATAAAGTGACGGCAGCGCTGAATGAGGGCTGGGCGCTGCACGGTTCACCAACTTATGCTTTCGATTCAGCTTCCAGCACCATGCGCTGCGGCCAGGCGGTGACCAAAGAGGTTGCCGGCAAGGACTATGATCCCGAGATGAAGCTGTCGGAGCAGTGAGCGAAAGCCGCTACTGCGTCGCCGTCGTTTCCACACCCGCTTCGATGCGCGCCATGTCGTCGTCACTGAGGCCGAAATGATGGCCGAGCTCATGGATCAGCACATGGTTGATGATGTCGCCGAGCGTTTCCTCATTCTCAGACCAGTAATCGAGAATGGCGCGGCGAAACAGCGTGATGCGGTTTTCGCCCTCACCGGTCTGCGGGTTCCAGCGTTCGGCGATGCCGCGGCCTTCAAACAGGCCAAGCAGATCGAACGGCGTTTCGAGCGCCAGATCGTCCATGATCTCTTCGGGCGGATATTCGGCAAACTGGATGATGATCTCGCCGGTCAGTTTGCGGAAGTCCTCCGGCAGATGCGCATAGGTCTCGATCGCCAGCATCTCCATCTCGTCAAGCGAGGGAGAAAGCTGATCGCGCCAGTTTCGGGTAGGGTAGGTTCGATCCATTGTTGTCCTTGGGCCTGGCGGTGCGCCGGAAGGCCATTACCAGCATATATAGATTTGCGCGATTGGTTTCGAGAAGTTTTCGCCGGGCCGGCCACATCGCGCCAGACTCCCAAAGGAAAAGATTCTTAAGATTCCGCTTGACTCTTTTTGCGCTCTCTGGAATCGATAAGAACATAACAAGAACATTCAGGTCGTGACCTGATGCCACAGGGGCTGGTTGGCATGGCGCAAAACGCCGTGGCGCAAGAGCTATTGCATGATTTGCGCCGCAAAATTGCAGCAATTGAAGGTACGCCGGAGCGTTTTGCCGTTTCGGATGCCGTATCGTCCTGCGCCACCGGTTCTGACCGGCCCGACCCGTTCCATGGCGCCGGAAAAGACGGCGCAATTGTCGTGCGCAGCCATGGAAAACCGGCTGGTTTCACGGCCGGATCGGACACCCCGCCTGCAGCAGTGAACCGCAACAGGGCCCGGCACGGCCTGTTGCAAACGGGTGTCACAGCCTTTGACAACGCGCTTGGCGGCGGCCTGACGCGTGGCGCCTTGTGCGAAATTCATGGGCCCCAGGCGCGCGATGCCGGCGCCGTATCGGGGTTTGCGCTGGCGCTGGCAAGCCTCGCGCACCGCACGGCGGGGCAGGGACCCTTGTTGTGGATCGGCGCCCGCGACCTGATCGCTGAAACCGGCTCTCCGCATGTGCCCTCAATTACCCGTCTTTTCGATATCCCCCATCAGGCACTGTTGTTTGCGCGGGCGGAAAAACCGCTCGATGCGCTGTGGATCGCCGGCGAGGCTGCCGGACTTTCCGCGCTTTCCGCCATCATCATCGAAATCCGTGCCCACCCGCAAAGCCTCGACCTGACGGCGACAAGACGGTTGCACCGCCGCGCTCAAGTGGCCGGCAGGCCGGTGTTTCTCTTGCGATTGTCGGCATCCCCGCAGCCGACCGCAGCACCGGCACGATTGAGGGTTTGCGCAGCGCCCGCCCGTCCGCGTGAGATTTTCGGCAAGCCGTTGCCCCGGTCGCTCGGCGCGCCTGCCTTTGCGGTCACAATCGACAAATGCCGCGCCAATCCCGGCCGGCGGTTCATTTTGGAGTGGAGGAACGATGAGCAGCGCTTTTACGAGCGGCGGCCAGAGGATCATCTCGCTATGGTTCCCGCATCTGCCGACCGACAGGATCATGCGCCAGCGCTTCGGCCGGTCCTGGCGTTCCGATCCGGCGGCCGCCGCAAGACGGGCTGACCAACCGCCGCTGGCGATCAGCCATGATGACCGTAACGCCAGGCGCATCGCCGCACTTTGCGAACGCGCCGGCGCGCTGGGCCTGCGCCGCGGCATGGGGCTGACCGATGCACGCGCCATGCACCCGGCGCTTGAGTTCATCGAAGCCGAGCCCGAAGCCGACCACAGGCTGCTTGCCGGTCTGGCCGACTGGTGTGACCGTTACACGCCGCTGGTCGCGCTTGATGGCGATGACGGGCTTTTCCTCGACATTACCGGCTGCGCGCATCTGTTCGGCGGTGAGAAGGGCTTGCTGGCGGATTTGCTGGCCCGCCTGTTTCACCAGGGCTTCGACGTGCGCGCCGGACTGGCGTCGACGCCCGGCATGGCCTGGGCCGCAGCGCGATATCTGGCGCAGACATGCAGCCAGGGCAAGATCGTCGACAAGGGCAGGGAGGCCGAAGCGCTCGGCGCCTTTCCCTTGAGCGCGCTGCGCCTTGACGCAGACACGGTCACACAGGTCGAAAGTGTGGGCTTGCGAACGGTCGGTGCGGTCATGAGCGCTGCGCGCGCGCCACTTGCCAGGCGCTATGGCCGCCAGATGCTCACCCGGCTCGACCAGGCGCTTGGCAGGGTCGATGAGCCGGTCTCGCCCCGCACGGCGGTCGCCGAACTTTCGGTGGAGCGCCGGCTTGCCGAACCGGTCTCGCTCACCGAGGATATCGAGCGCATCACCGGCCTGCTGTGCGCAACGCTGAAAACCCATCTGGAACAGCGCGGCGAAGGCGCCCGCGCCATCGAACTGGCGCTGTTCCGGGTCGATGGCGCGGTTCACCGCCTGGCTGTCGGCCTGTCGCGCCCGGCGCGCGACCCGCCGCTGATGACGCGTCTGTTTGCTGAAAGGCTGACCACGCTGGCTGACGATTTCGACGCCGGCTATGGCTATGAGACCGTCCGGCTTTCGGCCCTCGCAACAGCACCCTTCGACAGCCGTCAGGCGGATCTTGCAGGCGATGACCTGTCGCAGGCAGAAGACCTTGCCCGGCTGGTCGACCGTATCCATGCCCGTCTCGGCAGAGCCGCAATCCTTCAACCGCAATTGCATGAAAGCCACATCCCCGAGCGCACGGTTGTCATGACTGCCTTTGCCGGTATCGCCGCAACCGGAAATGCCGGGACGAGGGGCGAAGAAGACCGGGAAGCGCCCGCCCCGCCCCGCCCGATCCGGCTGTTTGAGCGCCCCGAGCCGGTGGAGGCCATGGCCGAGGTGCCGGAGGGGCCGCCCATCACCTTTCGCTGGCGCCGCGCGCTGCACCGCGTCGTTGCCGCCGAGGGACCGGAGCGCATTGAGCCGGAATGGTGGCGCGACGATGAGACCCGGCCGCGCGATTATTATCGCATCGAGGACGAGGCCGGCCGGCGCTACTGGCTTTACCGGCAGGGTCTTTTTAGCGCGCAGGATGCGCCGCCGCCGCGCTGGTTCATGCACGGGATTTTTGCCTGATGGCTTCATCCGGAACAAACCCGCCGGCCTTTGCCGAATTCGCCGCCCAGTCGAATTTCTCCTTCCTGCGCGGCGCCTCGCACCCGGAAGAATTGGTCGTTACTGCCAAGCGGCTCGGCCTTGCCGCCCTCGGCATGGCCGACCGCAACACGGTTTCAGGTGTCGTGCGTGCCCATCAGGCAGCAAAGGAAGCCGGTCTTGCCTATCATCCGGGCGCCCGGCTGGTCTTTTCCGACTGCTGCTTTGAAATCCTGGCCTACCCCAAAACCCGTCAGGGCTGGGCCCATCTCTGCCGCCTGCTGACCGCCGCCAATCTGCGTGGCGAGAAGGGCTCGCCCGATCTCCGCCTTTCCGATCTGCTCGACTGGGGGGAGGCGCTGGAGCTTGTGATTATCTGGCAGCCCGGCTGCAATGTGGAAGATTGCATCGCGCTATTGCAAAAGCTCACGCTTTGCTTTGGTGACACAGTACATCTCGCCGCAGCCCCCGCCTATGGTCCGGCGGACCGGTTTTCGCTTGAAATGGCCGCGGCAACGGCGGCGCAAGCCGGCGTGCCCTTAATGGCGATCAATGACGCACGCTGTCACGGGCCGGAGCGCCGCAAGCTTTGCGATGTGGTTACCGCAATTCGCCTGCATGTACCGGTTCATGAGGCAGGCCATGACCTTCTGCCCAATGCCGAGCGTCATCTGAAAGGCGCAGCGGAGATGGCGCGGCTGTTTTCCGGTCATGAAGACGCCTTGGCCGAAACTAAGAGGTTTGCCGGCAAATTGTCTTTCTCGCTGGACGAGCTGAAATACAATTATCCCAAAGAATGCTTCGGTGACGGCACCCCGCAACAGGTTCTGGAACGGCTTGCCTGGCTCGGCGCAAAGGAGCGTTACGGTGAAACCGTGCCGGAAAAGATCAAACACCAGATCAACCATGAACTGGCCTTGATCGAGGAACTTGAATACGCGCCCTATTTCCTGACCGTCCACGACATCGTCCAGTTCGCCCGCAGCCAGGACATTCTCTGTCAGGGCCGTGGTTCGGCAGCCAATTCCACCATCTGCTATTGCATCGGCATCACCGCCGTGGATCCGGCGATAGCCGACCTTCTGTTTGAGCGTTTTATCTCTCCGGAGCGGCGCGAACCTCCCGACATCGATGTCGACTTCGAGCACGAAAGGCGCGAAGAGGTCATCCAGTATATCTACGAGAAATACGGCCGCGACCGCACCGGCCTTGCCGCCACGGTCGTCACCTACCGTTCACGCTCCGCCATGCGCGAAGTGGCCAAGGCAATGGGCCTGTCGGAAGATGTGATGTCGGCGCTGTCAGGCTCGATCTGGGGCTGGTCGGCCTCCGAACTTGGCGAACGCGAAGCCAAGGCCGCCGGGCTCGACATGGCCGATGGCGCTACCCGCCACACGCTGTCGCTTGCCACCGAGATCAGCGGTTTCCCGCGTCACCTGTCACAGCATGTCGGCGGTTTCGTCATTACCGAAGACCGCCTTGACGAGGTTGTTCCCGTCACAAAGACGGCGATGGAAGGGCGGACCATGGTCGAGTGGGACAAGGACGATCTCGACGCGCTTGGCATGCTGAAGATCGACATTCTGGCACTTGGCATGCTGACCTGCCTGGCCCGCGCCTTCAAGATGCTGGAGAACCATTATCAGCAGCCGATGACGCTCGCCTCGATGCCGAAGGAGCAAAGCCAGGTCTACGACATGATCTGCCGTGCCGACACGCTTGGCGTCTTCCAGATCGAATCGCGCGCCCAGATGTCGATGCTGCCGCGATTGCGCCCGCGCGAGTTTTACGATCTGGTTATCGAGGTGGCGATTGTCCGGCCCGGGCCGATCCAGGGCGACATGGTGCATCCCTATCTGCGCCGCCGCCAGGGTATTGAGCCGGTTTCCTATCCCAGCAAGGAACTGGAACAGGTGCTCGGCAAGACCATGGGCGTGCCGCTGTTTCAGGAACAGGCGATGCAGATCGCCATCGTCGCCGCGGGCTTTGCGCCCGGTGAGGCCGACCGTCTGCGCCGCGCCATGGCCACCTTCCGCCGCGTCGGCACCATTCACACCTTCCAGCAGAAGATGATCGACGGCATGGTCGCCAATGGTTACGAGAAGGAATATGCCGAGCGCTGCTTCCGCCAGATCGAGGGCTTTGGCGAATACGGCTTCCCGGAAAGCCATGCCGCATCGTTTGCGCTTCTGGTCTATGCCTCCTGCTGGCTGAAGTGCTTCTATCCCGATGTCTTTTGCGCAGCGATGCTCAACTCACAACCGATGGGTTTTTACGCGCCTGCCCAATTGGTGCGCGATGCCCGCGAACATGGCGTTGAAATCCGGCCTGCCGACGTCAATCTGTCGACATGGGACAGCCTGCTGGAGCCGGCCGATCTCGATTCAAACCGGATCGCCAGGCGCCATGAAACGATGAACGATGTCATTCGCACCAATTATGCCGTGCGCCTCGGTTTCCGGCAGATCAAGGGCTTTGGCGAGGAGGATGCGGAAAAACTGGTCGCTGCGCGCAGCGCCGGTTATGATTCGGTACGCGATCTGTGGCTGCGCTCGGGGCTGGAAGTCCATGCCATCGCGCGGCTGGCCGAAGCCGATGCTTTCCGTTCGCTTGGCCTTGACCGCCGCACCGCACTGTGGGCCGTACAGGCTTTGGGGGCGAAAACCGCCGCCGAGCGGCTTCCCCTGTTTGACCTGCCGGACGGAAAACTGCGCGACAACGAGCCCGACGTCGCCCTGCCGCCAATGCCGCTCGGCGAGCATGTGATCCATGACTACCGCTATCTGTCGATGTCATTGAAGGCGCATCCGGTTTCATTCCTGCGCGATCAGCTTACCGGGCGTGGCGTCATCGCCAGTGAGCGATTGCCCGAAATTGCCAATGGCCGCAGGGTTTCGGTTGCCGGTCTGGTGCTGGTGCGCCAGCGCCCCGGCTCAGCCAAGGGCGTGATTTTCATGACGCTGGAGGATGAAACATCCATTGCCAATGTCATTGTCTGGCCAAAGACCTTCGAGCGCTTCAGGCCATTGATCCTCGGCTCACGGTTTGTCCGTGTGCGCGGCAAGCTGCAATGCGAATCAAATGTCATCCACATCGTCGCCGACACGATAGAGGATCTGACACCGCTCCTGGCGGAGCTGTCGGAGAAGGCGCCGGTCATTGACAGTCTTGCCAACGCCGATGAGGTGCGCCGCCCTGTCGCCGACATGGGCAAACGCATCACACCGCGGTCGCGCCTGATCAGGCTGATGCGAGAACAGCCCGACCTGAAAACCGACTATGCAAGGCTGGCCAAATCGACTGGAAAGGTCATGCCGAAGGGGCGGAATTTTCACTGATCCGAGAGGCGAAGGCTCTAGGAAAGCATCTGCTCCATGCGGCGAAAGCTCTCCGAAAGCACCGTCGCGTCCTTCAGCGCAAAAGCCAGCATCATGCCGCCCTGCCACTCGGCAACCGCGCCACGTGCCGTTGCCAGCGCCAATGAAGGGCGCGTACCGGTGCGACCCAATTCACGCGCGATAAATCCCGTAAGCAGCGAAAAACTCTCGCCTGCCCGTTTCGATGCATCCGGCGCTGCAACAAAAAAGTCACGCACTGCAAAAGCGATTGGGCAACCGTGCTCGACCCGGTTGTTTAAACTTCGTGCCAACCGTGAAACCAGACCTGACAGTCGTTCGCGCGGTCTGTCGCTCTCCGCCTCAATTTCAGACAGCATCGATTCCGTTTCGGTAACGAAAACATCCGCCACCGCCATCGCCAAATCAGCCTTACTTCGAAAATAGTAATACACATTACCAAGTGGAATATTTGAAGCGCGGGCGATGTCGGCAAGGCTGGTGGCGTCGAAACCCTGATGCCAGAACAACTCGGCGGCTGCGGCAACCAATGCAGCCCGGTTTCTTTCACCGCGTTTCATCTATCTGGCTCATCCGGCGCGTACTACTTGCTGGTCTTGGGCTCATCCGAAGCATTGTCATCCAATGCACGGGCTTCCGAGGGCAGCATGACTGCGATTCCATCACGTACAGGGTAGACCAAGCCCGCATCTTTTGACGAAAGTTCGTTTGATTCGGGATCAAACTTCATCGGGCCCTTGGTCAGCGGACAAGCCAGCAGGTCGAGCAGTTTCGGATCCACCGCAGCTTTTCTCTTCTCTCGCGCCACCGATCCCGGAGCCTCCCTAGGACATGGACTCATAATCAGGGTCAAAATGGCGCCGAAACCGCAAAGCAAACCCAGGAGAAGGCTGAAAAGTGGGGCCCATCCCCCAGTAGAGGCCTTCGACGACGGTTTGGGAAGCGGGTTCGAGCGTCCAACGGATATGGCAAATTTGCCCGTCTATTGCGTCGCAAGCTTTTGAAAACCGGATGGTTTCCTGCAAGCTTTCTCCTAATATCCAACCAAATTTGCTCATACCATTTTGATCCTGATTATGAGTCCATGTCCTGTGCTACTGCAAACCAACGCTTAGTTCGCCATTGTCCCGCGCCAGCGCCATTTCAGTGATCGCCACAAGCGTTTCCGAGCGGGTTTTCAGATCGGGAGCCTCCAGCAAGGCCTGCTTTTCCGCGGGTCCGTAGGGCGACATCATTGACAGTGCGTTGACGAGCGTCCCGTTTTCCGCCTTGCTGACGCTTTCCCAATCAGCTTCCATTCCATTGGCGTCGAGATAGTTTCGAAACGCCTTCAACAATTGTTCGCGGTCGACTTCTTCCTCTCCGGCAGCAGGATCAAGATCAGCCACAAATGGATTTATCAAACATTGCCGGTACGGGGTTTGACCTGCAGCTCCTCTGAAACGCGAAACCGGCAAATTCCCTGCAGAGAAACGAGATAGCGGCCGTCACCGGATTCCGAAAACGACGTGAGGCGCCCACAGCAGCCGACGTCGCACAGTTCGGGCTCGCCGTCTTTACGCACCGCCCCGTCGAGCCGCGGTTGAATCATGCCGATAATGCGGTTTCCCGCCAGCACATCGTCAATCATCTTCAGATAGCGCGGCTCGAATATATTGAGCGGCATTCGCCCGTCGGGCAAAAGCAGGGCGGCGGCCAGGGGAAAGATGACAATCCGCTCGGGCAGGTCGGAAACCTTGTTGTAATGTGCATTGCCGGCCCGCAATTCATACTCCCCTTGGCTGAACGATGGGGTTGGCTTGATGTCTTAATAATGGTTCAGTCGTTATAAATCTCAACCCTTTGCCGTTCGCTCCTGATTTCTACCGAACACAATCAGGAAAAAAGCAGCGAAGACAATTTGCGCCGCGCTGCCGATGTCACCTCGTCCGTCGCGCCCCAAGCCTCAAAAAACTGCAGAAGTTGTGTGCGGGCGCCATCCTCGTTCCAGTTGCGGTCCATCCTGATGATTTCCAGCAGGCTGTCGGCGGCGGCCTGCCTGTCACCCAGAGCATTCTGGATCATCGCCATGTCGAATCGCGCCTGATGGTCTTTCGGGTCAGCGGCCAGCCGTCTCTCAAGTTCCTCCGGATCGCCGAGATCGGCTACCTGTTCGGCAAGCGCGATTTTCGCCCGGACCCCGGCAACGGCAGGATTGTCCTTGTCGGCATCGGCAACGCCATCAAGTACGCTTTTCGCCTGTTCCGTCTCGCCCAACCCGAACAGCGCTGATGCCAATCCGCCAAGTGCATCGGCATTGTCGGGGTGTTGCTGCGCGATGGCCGAGAACATCTGTCCGGCCGACTGATAATCCTCCGCTTCCAGCGCTGAATTGGCAACCGCGACTGCCTCGGCAAGGCGGTCCTGGGCGCCTCCGGATCCGAGCTTGGCGACAAATTCACGGATCTGGCTTTCGGGCACTGCTCCCATGAAGCCATCGACCGGCTGGCCATCCTTGAATGCAAAGACTGCGGGAATTGACTGTACGCCCATCTGACCGGGAATGGCCGGGTGATCGTCAATATTGAGTTTCACCAGCTTGACCGCGCCACCGGCCTCGGTAACCACTTTCTCCAGCGCCGGCTGCAACTGTTTGCAGGGCCCGCACCAGGGCGCCCAGAAATCGACAATCACCGGCTGGTTGCGCGATTCTTCAATCACGTCGGCGGTAAATGCGCTTGTCGTCGTATCCTTGATCAGGTCGCCGCCGCCAGAGGCAGGTGCATCGCCAAGCAGTACTTCAGCTGTAGGCTGCTCAACCTGTTGCTCCGGTTCCGGATCTGATCCGAAACTTACATTTGTCTGATAGCCGGCACCACCGTTACCGTATGGGTTGTTACCGCCGTTCATGCCAATCCCCATTCTGTCTCGATCGCCGCAGCCGCTTGGTGACAGCCGCGCTTGCTACTGAATTCGTCCGACTATGTATGACGCCTGCGCTTCGACCGCAACAATCAGCTGGAAAGCGGCAGGATTCTCGGTGCATGACCGCACTCGGTCATGAACGCTATCAATGCTTCCGTTGCGATGGTCGTCGTCGCCTCATTGGTCAGCGGATGCGCATTGATCAACCGGTGATCCATCAGTTCCTGGTCGAAAATCGCCTCAACATGCCCTCCCGTGTCATTGACTACAGCAAAGGCCGAAACGGAGCCGGGCAGGATGCCGAGATACTCCATGAGCTCTTCCGGTTTTCCGAACGACAAGCGGCTTGCCGCACCAATCTGTTTGTGCAGTTGCTTCAGGTCAACAACGCGGTCTTCGCCTAACGTAACGAGAAAATAATTGTCTTTTTTGTCCTTCAAAAACAGGTTCTTGGTGTGCCTGCCATCGATGTTTCCGCGCAGTTTTACCGCATCGGCAACGGTAAACAGCGGCGGATGTCTGACCGTGGTGGATTCATAACCCGCTTCACCCAACCGGTCGATCAAAGTCTCTGGTGTTATTGGCATCGGCTCGTCCGCAATCTGCAATATCCATTCGGTCTGCCGATACCGTCATCCCGCCGGCAATGCAATCGGCGGCTCAGTCATGAAAAATTAAACTCGGCTGCCAATATTTCCCGTTGCATTCGGGGCGCTTCTGCGCCATACAGGCGCCGCTTCACGGCGTTTGCCACATGAGCGGGCGTAGCTCAGGGGTAGAGCATAACCTTGCCAAGGTTAGGGTCGTGAGTTCGAATCTCATCGCCCGCTCCAATTATTCAGACATCGTCCGTATCTGGTTGGACCATCGATTTTGTTTGGCCCGAATCAGATCGTGTCTGACAGTTCAAGGCAAAACGGTTCACCCTCAAACGCTTCTGCGCCCCGCCCGATTTCGGCAATGGAACGTTCCATTCGTTTATCACGGTCAAGAAGCCGGTCGCCATGGGAAACGATCAGCGAGTTTGGCGTGGCGCTTGGCGACTTTTCCCGCAGCAACTGCGCAAGATCAGATTCGTCGCGGTCGGGCTGCAAAGCGCAACAGATCACATAGGCCGCCGCGGTTGACCGGCTGATCCCGGCGTAACAGTTGATCACCAGGGCTGACCGCCGGTCCCATTCTGGATGCGAATTCCAGCAACTTCCTGACATGGTTCTCCGCTGGTGGCGTCAGGCCCGGCCGGGTTCCGGTAATATCATGCATTGTCAGATGCAGGTGACGTGACCTGTCGATTTCCGGCGGACGTGCGAAATCGCTGCCGGCGGTCAACAGCGTAATCAAATGCGAGGCGCCGGACTGGCTGACAATGCGAGGCAGCTGCGACATTGGCGTCACGTAAATCATCAGGTCGCTAGCCTTTCCATCCATCCAAGGCGCCGCTCAATCGGGACCACGCCTCTTCGCTTTCCGGTAATCCGATCCGCAGATGGCGCGGCCGTTCCGGAAAGCGCCGGACAAATATTCCCAAACTGCCCAGCTTTTCAAACATCTGCAGGGCATTGTCGTGACAGACCAGCTGAAACAGGCTTGTTCCGCCGACGATTTCCAGTTCCGTCGATTGCAGCAATGCCACCAAACGCTCGCCATCCTTTATCAGACGCCCGCGCATGGCTGTCTGCCACTTCGCATCGTTGAGCGCTGCAATGCCGGTCTCCAGCGCCGTTGCAGAGACAGGCCACGGTCCCAAAACAGCACCGAGATGCGCAGCGATACCGGTTGGCGCAATTGCAAAACTCAGCCGGATGCCGGGAAGGCCAAAAAACTTGCCGAAGGATTTCAGCACCACAATGTTGGCATTGGAGGCACGATCCCCAACAGAATATCCATCCGGCGCGACGTCCATGAACGCTTCATCGACCAGCAACATCCCGTCCCGCCGTTCGAGCTCGTTTGCCAGTTCCAGTAACTCGGCGCGCTCGCTTAATCTTCCGTCCGGGTTATTCGGGTTGACCACAACGGCGATATCGGCGTCCGCAAGTCTTTCAACCGTTCCTGTCTCTTCGACTTCATGACCGGCAAGCGCTGCACAGCGCGCATGTTCTGAATAGGTCGGACCCAGGATGACCACCCGTCCGGGTTCAATTCTGCGCATGATCGCTGCAAGAACCGGCTGTGTTCCCGGCGACACAACGACAGCAGACAGTTCATGCACCCGATAGGAAGCCGCCGCCAGGTTTCGCAACTGCTCGAGTTTGCCCGGCGAGGGTAAATGCTTCTGGGCCTTGTACGGCAAGGCCAAATCCGGGTAGGAGTGCGGATTGACGCCGGTTGACAAATCGATCCACGGCTCAGGTGCATTGGGAAACAGGGCCCTGGCCGCTCCGAGATCGCCTCCATGAGCGCCGGTCAGCTTGCCGTTACGAATGGGTTTTAGCGCCATGGCCATCTCAATTGCGTTTTTGGCGCTGATGATCGAGTTGATTGCCGGATATCCGCAATGGCTGGTGAACCGGATTGGACATCCTGTCATCTGGATGGGCGGGCTGATTGACTTTCTCGACCGCAAGCTCAACCGGCCTGACAAGCAATCCGCAGAAAAACGCCGAGCCGGTTTGATCTCCCTTTTTGCACTGGTGACGATCGCACTGATCATCGCCGTTGCCGCGGTCTGGCTGGCTGGTTTGACAGGTTATGAAATTTTGCTCATCGCGTTGGTCGCGGCGCCCCTGATCGCGCAGCGAAGTCTCGCTTCCCATGTCGGCGCGGTCGAAAACGCAATTTCTCAACACGGGATCGAGGCGGGGCGCACCGCGGTAGGCAGCATTGTCGGTCGCGACACCGCAGAACTGGACGAATCCGGCATCAGTCGCGCCGCCATAGAAAGCCTTGCCGAAAATTTTTCCGATGGCGTCGTGGCTCCGGTGTTCTGGCTTGCCGTCACCAGTCTGCCCGGCATCCTTGTTTACAAAGCCATCAATACGGCTGACAGCATGATCGGTCACAAGTCCGACAAATATATCGATTTCGGGCGGGCAACTGCGCAACTGGACGATCTGGTTAACCTGCCGGCATCGCGATTGACGGCGCTTCTGGTCATTGCCGTCGCTTTTGTCACGCCCCGCATGTCGGGCAAAAATGCATGGAAGGCGGTCTGGCGTGACGCGCGTCTGCACCGTTCGCCGAATGCCGGCTGGCCGGAAGCGGCGTTTGCCGGTGCGCTCGGACTGGAGCTCGCCGGCCCCCGCCGATATGGCAACGAGGTGGTGGAGGATGCTGTCATGGGCAAGGGTGGCCGGCCGATGGCGACTGCAAATGATATCAGGCGGGCATTGTCTCTCTACTGGGCCGCGGATGTGCTGATGATCTGTCTGACCGGCGTGGTGGCGTCGTTGATTGTTTATCATGGTTGAGCGGCCGGGATCAGAACTCGATTCCCTTTTGCGCCTTTACCCCGTCAGCAAAATGATGCTTCACCAGGCTCATTTCGGTCACGAGATCGGCCGCATCGAGCAAATCAGGTTTGGCGTTGCGTCCGGTTACGACCACATGCAAATCTGCGCGCCGGTTCTTTAGCGCTTCGACGACGGCCTGCAATTCCAGATAGTCATATCTGAGCGCGATGTTCAGTTCGTCGAGAATAACGAGGCTGATCGTCTCGTCAGACATTAGCTCGCGGGCCTTCTCCCAGGCACGCTCGGCAGCCGCGATATCGCGCTCCAGATCCTGCGTCTCCCAGGTAAACCCTTCTCCCATCGTGTGCCATTCGACCAGATCACCGAATTTCCCGAACGCATCGGTCTCACCGGCATGCCATGCGCCCTTGATAAACTGCACGACGCCGACGCGTTTGCCATAACCCAGCATTCTGAGCGCCAGGCCAAACGCGGCGGTAGATTTCCCCTTGCCCGGACCGGTGTTGACGATCAGCAGACCTTTTTCGATGGTTTTCTGCGCCACCTCCGCATCTTGCACCACCTTGCGCTTGACCATTTTTTCGCGGTGGCGATCAGCGTTCTTTTTTGCCGCCTTGCCTGTCTTTCCGCTCATCTCATTTCACCTTCACCGCAATGCCCGCCACCATTTGAACAACAGACCCGGAGACCGAAGCAATCATTTGGTTCAGCCGGCCCGCAGCATCGCGAAATTCGCGGGTCATGGCATCCGCCGGCACAATACCCTGACCAACCTCATTGGTGATCACAACCGTCGTCCCGGCACGGTCGTAAAGAAACGTCGCCAAGGACTGGCACTCTCGCTCCAGGTCGCCGCCGTTCATCATGTGGTTGGTCAGCCAGAGGGTAAGGCAATCGATCAGCACTGGCCGGTCGCCGCATTTTCTCCCGATGGCCGACACCAGATCGAGCGGCGCTTCGATAGTCTGCCAATGTTCATCGCGGCGCTTTTGATGTGCCGAAATGCGTCGCTCCATTTCTTCATCAAGTGCCTGCGCCGTCGCGATATAGTTCCAGGGCGGCTCGTGTGCCTCGATCAGCCGTTCCCCATGGCTGCTCTTGCCCGAACGGGCACCTCCGATGACAAGCGTCAGGTTCGGATTGTCAGGCAATTCCGTCAGCCGGTTCCGAAGCGCCGAGATTGAATCTGCTGCGGACAGCCGCGATGGCCATGCCCAAGGCGATCCAGAACAGCAGGTTCGTCACGGTGACGGCAACGATATATCTGTGATGCAAGGCCTCTGGCACCGGCGTTCCGAAACTGTCCGGCAGAGGGGCTCCCCACAGATGCGGAGCGACGAGCAATGCGACACCTAGCAAGGCGATCGGAAGCGACCTCCAAAAAGCGATCAGCGCCAGACCGCCTCCTGTCAGCACAACCGTTGCAATCCACCAACTTTGCCTGGCGCCGAGATCGGCCGCAGGCATCGCCGGCAATTCGGGCGGCAGGCCGAGACCTGGCGCCATGACAAAGGTAGCAAATCCCGCAAACCCCCACAACAAGCCCTGGCGCCATCCGGCAATCCCTCCGGCCAGTTCTGATGCAACCACGATAATCAGCGCAAGACCGATTGCGCCGACAATATTGGTCAAAATGGTATATCCGAGACGTTCTGCCCCATCGGCGGGAGCCCAGCCGTCTCCGTGATCGTGAGCATGACCATCGGCAGCATCGCCATGGTCATGGCTGTGGCCGTCATTTGCCGGAGAAGCAGCTTCATAGCTTTCAGCCTCGACGATCAGGGGAACTGTCGAGTAGACCTGAAGTGCCGCCAAAACCAGACCCGCAAACAGGCCTGCAATCACCGCGCAGAACACGGTGTTCCTGAATATCTGCATGTTGATAGACCGCTCTAGTGGCAGGGAAAGCCCATTGAATGCCGATAGTCGTGCCCGGCATTGTGCACGGCATCGATATTGGCAAATCCGGCAGCGCCGACGATGAATGCGCCGAGAATTGCCGCCATTCCAAGCTGTGCGAACCGCGAAATCGCTGTCGTTGAAGACGATTGGATCGTCCGGGTTGCGGTTGTCATGGTCTTCATCCTTTCCCCTCCACCCGAGGGCTGGTGTTCAATTCTGCCGCCGGCAGGTCTCCTGGCTCGCGGTATACAAACCGGCTCCGCCTTCCCAGAACATTCGCTCCAGTGGCGCGTGGGTCCGGCCAGACCGCATACAGTTGCGGGGGCAGCCGCGGCTTCAGGTTTTCAAACCCTTGACCGCATTCCCTCTTGTTCCCCGAAAGGAACCAGCGACGGGCAGATCATAGAGAAATTTTACCGCGCCGCAAACGGAATTTCGACATCGTTGACAATGGCTGCGACCACAGCCTAAATGGCCGGCGACGGTCCTCGTTTCTTCCAAGAGGCGAGGCTAAGAGGGAATGTGGTGAGCGGACGTTCCGCAAGGCCACAGCTGTTCCCGCAACTGTAGGCGGTTAGCGTCTTGCCGATGGCCACTGGGTAATTGACCCGGGAAGGCGGCAGGGCGCGGCAAACCGCAAGCCAGGAGACCTGCCGTCAAACGCAACATCCTGAATGGTCTGGCGGGTTTCCGGACCGGGAGTGACCATGACTGATACCGACGACAAGCCTGTTTCCGAGTTGGTTCCCGAAACCTCGGCGCCGAATGCCACGGTTCGTGCGGCGACCACCATCTATGTCTGCAGTTCGTGCCGGAACGAGGAAAACGACGATACCCATCCCCGGCCCGGACTGCTGTTTGGCAACGAGGTGCGCAGAGCAGCAGCAAATTGTAGTATCGCAGTCGAGCAGGTTGAGTGCCTGGCCAATTGCAAACGGCGCCTGAGCGCGGCAATGGTCAGGCCGGGCGGTTGGACCTATGTGTTTGGCGACCTTTGCCCTGACGATGCCGAGGATCTGGTCGAAGGCGCCAGGCTCTATCAGGGATCCGGTAACGGCCTGATCCCTTGGCGTGGCCGGCCCGACTGCCTGAAACGCGGACTGGTCGCGCGAATTCCTCCTCAAACCTTCAATGGATCAGACAAATGAGTGCTTCCTTGTCGCGCGTACCGTGCACTGTCATTACCGGCTTCCTTGGCGCGGGAAAGACGACGCTCGTCCGCAATGTTCTCGAAAACGCCAATGGACAGCGGCTGGCGGTGATCGTCAACGAGTTCGGTGACATTGGCATTGATGGTGAAATCCTCAAGGGATGCGGCATCGAAAGTTGCTCGGAAGACGATGTGGTCGAGCTTGCCAATGGCTGTATCTGCTGCACCGTCGCCGACGATTTCGTGCCGGCGCTTGACGGTATTCTGTCGCGGGAACCGGCCGTCGATCACATTCTCATCGAAACCTCCGGACTGGCCCTGCCCAAACCGCTGGTCCAGGCATTTCAATGGCCGGCAATCAAGGACAAGGTCACCGTGGACGGCGTGGTCGCAGTAGTCGATGGCCGCGCGCTGGCAGACGGTCTGGTCGCCTCCGACATGGATGCGCTTGAAGAACAGCGCCTGGCGGACGATTCGCTTGATCACGACGATCCCGTAGAAGAGGTATTTGAGGATCAGATTGCCTGTGCCGATCTGGTGGTGATGTCAAAAAGCGACTTGCTTGACGTCGGCGATACCGAAAAGGCCAATGCCATCGTTTCAAGAAGCCTGAGCCGTGCGGTCAAGGTTGTGCCGTCGAGAAATGGCGCGATTGATGGCGCGGTGCTGCTCGGGCTCGGCGTCGGCACCGAAAATGACATTGAAAACCGTAAAACCCACCATGACGACGAACTCGATCACGAACACGACGATTTTGACAGTTTCGTCGTTGAACTGGGTTCGATCGATGATCCCGATGCATTGGTCAATCGCATTGCGGACATCGCCGACAATGAAGGCGTGCTGAGGGTCAAGGGCTTTGTCGATGTTCCCGGCAAACCCATGCGGCTGTTGATCCAGGCAGTCGGATCGCGCGTTGAGCATTACTTCGACCGCCAATGGGCGCCGCAAGAGGATCGCCGTACCCGTCTTGTCGTAATCGGTACACTTGGCATCGATCGCGATACCATCTCCCGGCGCCTGGCTGCCTGAGACCATGCATATTCTGGCAACAAGCTCTGCCTCGCTCGACGATCTGATCGAGCCGGTCGACCTTGGCCAGGAGCCGGCTGACATGGTTGCGTTGTCTTTCGCCGACAGCGATCTGGCTGCACTGTCGAGCGCCTGGCATCGTCGAAAAGATGGGCTGCCGAGTCTGCGTCTCGCGCCGCTGCGCGAGTTGCGTCATCCGATGTCGGTTGACTTATGGATCGACTCCGTTGCCGCGCATGCAAAGATCATAATTGTCCGGTTGCTGGGCGGCTACGATTGGTGGTCCTATGGCTGCGACCGGCTTTCGGAACTCGCCAAACAGCGGGGAATCATACTGGCTCTGCTTCCCGGCGAATGCCGGGAGGTCGATGAACGCCTGATCAAGAGATCGACCCTGTTGCCTGATGAACTCGGTGATCTGCTGGAGTATTTTCGCCAGGGTGGACCTGGCAATATCGAAGCCCTGCTAGACAGGCTCGCTGCCGCGATTGGCCAAGCCCGGGATTCTGAGCCGGCAAAAACCATCGACAAATGCGGTTATTATCTGCCCGGCCAGGGTGTCGCCGATGGGGCGCCTAGCATCTGCAAAGACAAAACCGGCAATCCCGTAATCGTCGTCCTGTTTTATCGTTCCATGCTGCTTGCCGGCGACATAGCGCCAATCGACGCGCTTTGCCGGGCGTTGTCGGAACGGGACTTTGTACCGGTTCCGATATTCGTTTCCAGCCTGAAGGACGCTGAGGTGGCCGGTTTCGTCGAACATGCGGCGCAAGAACTGGAAGCCGAAGCGATTGTCGCCACGACAGCGTTTGCTGCCGGTCAGGGTGCGGAACTGGAGCCGCTGTTTGATCGTATCGACAAACCTGTTTTCCAGGCAGTTATCGCAACCACACAACGACAGGCCTGGGTTGAGAGCGAGCGGGGACTGGCGCCGGCCGACCTTGCCATGCATGTCGTGCTTCCCGAACTTGATGGCCGCATATTGGCAGGCGCCATTTCGTTCAAACATGCGCCGAGCGAGCCCGACGAACTCGGGCTTCGACTGCAGATCAACCAGCCGGAGGCCGAAAATATCGCGCAAATCGCAACGCGATTGCGAAAATATTTCGATCTCAAACAAAAGCCGCGAAACGGGCGCCGTATCGCAATTATTCTTCCCGATTACCCAGGCGCCGAAGGCCGCACCGGATATGCTGTGGGGCTTGATGTTCCTGCCAGCGTGCTGGCGATGCTGCATGATCTGAAACAGGAAGGTTATAAAGTTGAGCACATCCCCGCCGAACCGCGTGACATGATCCGGCTTCTTGCAAAACCCGCATCCTGTATCACCGGAAGTCAGTACCGGAAATGGTTTGACGGCATCTCGCCGGGCGCGCGTGACAAAGTGACGGAAAACTGGGGCCTGCCAACAGAAGACGGGTACGGCTTCAGGGCGGCGCAATTCGGCAATATCACCGTTACGCTTGCCCCGGACCGAGGGCGCAGCGAAGACCGCAGAGCCGACTATCACGATCCGGTCCTGCCGCCCCGTCACGAATTGATGGCGTTCGGATGCTGGCTACAGCAGAAAGCAGAAATTGATGCGATCATCCATGTCGGCGCGCACGGGACACTGGAGTGGCTGCCAGGCAAGGCGGTGGCGCTCACGCCGGACTGCTTTCCCGAAATCATGACCGGCGGCCTTCCCGTCATCTATCCGTTCATCGTCAGCAATCCCGGCGAAGCGGCCCAGGCAAAACGGCGCATAAGTGCGGTTACCCTCGGACACCTTCCGCCGCCTTTGACAAGCGCCGGATCGAAGCCTGAGCACGAAGACCTGGAACGGCTGGTTGATGAATATGCCCAGGCCGACGGTCTGGACAGCCGCCGTCGCGATCGGTTGGCAAAGCTGATCGTCGAAACGGCAAGGAGCACCGGATTGGCAGAACATGCCGGTGTATCGGATATTCGCGATACGGACGCGGCATTGCTGGAGATCGACGCCTGGCTCTGTGATCTGAAGGATTTCGCCATCAAGGACGGTTTGCACGTGTTTGGGCGATCCGACGCCGGTGAGCCCGATCCTCAACGAAGTCAAAGCGCTGCCAGCGAGCACCGGGCCCTGATTGATGCACTCGACGGGAAGTTCATCAGACCGGGTCCGGCAGGCGCTCCGGCGCGCGGACGGCAGGATGTGTTGCCGACCGGCCGCAACCTCTTTGCCGCAGACCCGCGCACCATGCCGACACAAACCGCATTTGATCTCGGCAAGACGGCAAGCGAAGCGGTATTGCGCCGTTTTGTGCAGGAGCACGGCGACTGGCCGCGATCGCTGGTGATCGATCTGTGGGGCAGTGCCAGCCTTCGAACCGGCGGCGAGGAAATAGCGCAGGGTTTGGCACTGATGGGCTGCCGGCCGCAGTGGGACCGCGCAACGGGTCGGGTCACTGGAATTGAAGTACTTCCGCCCGCGGCGATCGGGCGGCCGCGTGTGGATGTTACATGGCGGATATCCGGCCTGTTTCGCGACATGTTTCCCTCGCAAATCGCACTTCTGGATGCAGCCGTTTCCGCTGTAGCCAAGCGGGACGACCTGGAAGAGGATAATCCGCTGGCAGCGGAATTTCACAACACCGGCAAAAAACCATCCCGCATTTTCGGCTCTTCTCCGGGCATGTACGGAACCGGTGTCGAAGACATGGTCCAAAGCGGATCCTGGCAGGAGAGAGAAGAAATCGGTCGCGCCTATCTGGAAGCAACGTCTCACGCCTATGGCGGCCCGGACGGCGCCGGCGAATTGCAGCCGGAAGCCTTCTCCCGGCAGGTTTCCAACGCCGAACTTCTGATTCACACCGGCGATGATCCGGGCAGGGATATTCTTGAAGGATCAGCCGAAGTCGCCTTCATCGGAGGGTTTTCCGCCGCGGTGGCCGCGCTCGGCGGAAAAGCGGATCTCATTGCGCTCGACACCACCAATCCCGACAGGCCCCGTGCCCGGTCCCTCGCTGAAGCGGTCACTCGGGTGGTCAAAGCCCGAGCAACAAATAGGCGTTTCATCGAGGGCCAGCTGCGCCATGGGCCCCGCGGGGCGTCCGAATTCGCTGAGACGGTCGACCGGCTGATTGGGTTTGCGGAAACGACCGAGGCGATTCCCGCCGAACTCATCGAAGATGTTCACGACGCCTATCTGGGCGATCCGGACATTCGCGAATTCCTGCTGCGTGAGAACCCCGCAGCGGCGCGATCGATGGCCAGGAGATTTGCCGATGCAAGGCGTCGCGGTCTTTGGCATCCTCTGAGAAACTCCGTCGATGCCGATTTGCAGGAACTGATCGATCAGGCCAACGAAGTGGAGTTAGTGTCATGAGCGCGCAATTCCGCCGCGGCGCCTGCCCCGGATTATCCGATCCGATGCTGACCGGCGACGGGTTATTGGCTCGACTCTATCTGGATTATCCCGATATTGAGCCGACAAAGCTGACACGCATTCTGCGCTCGGCAATTGATCATGGAAACGGATTTGTCGAAGTCACTTCACGCGGTAATCTGCAGATACGCGGGCTGACGGATCGTTCGGCACGGCTGCTGGAACAGGACGTACAGAACACCGGACTGCAATATGGCGGATTGCCGATTACCACCAGCCCGCTCGCCGGAATAGACGCCGACGAGATTGCCGATCCGCTTCCGGTTATCCGTTTGATCAGACAGGCGCTGTCGAGTGACCTCAGGAGAAGGCTCGCTCCGAAAGTATCGATTGTTGTCGATGGCGGCGGACAGTTGCCGGTTGATCAGGTTTCTTCCGATATCCGGCTGACCGCTGTCGAGGCGGGTACCGATCCTGCTTGGCAGATAGCAATCGGCGGTCATGCTGCCAATTCTAGATCGATTGGCCTGGTGCGCTCATCGGCAGCGGGCGAAACCGTCAATTACCTGCTGGATCGCATCGCCGGCAAGGGGGGCGACGCGCGTGGCCGGGATCTGACGGAATCAGAACTATCGGTTCTGGCGGACCGGTCATTGAGCGGTAACATCATCAAGACCGGGCGGAGGGCGCCGCCGGTCGGCCGGTTCAAACAGGTCGGTGATCTGCGTGCCATGGGCATGGCGCTGGAATTTGGTGTTTGCAAAGCAGAATTACTGATCGAACTGCTTGAACTGATCGAGGAGATCGGGATTGGCAGCGTTCGGCTGGTTCCAGGCCGGGCCCTGATTGTGCCTTCTCTTTCCGGTTCCCAGGCTGACCACCTGAATGGCGCTGCAGCCGGTCTTGGTTTCATTGTTGATCCCGATGATCCGCGCCTTTCGGTTTCGGCATGCGCGGGAGCGCCTTATTGTGCTTCTGCCCATTTCGCCACGAGGACGCTTGCACGCCAATTGGTCGATGCGGCCGGTCCGCTTCTCGACTGCAGCTTTGCATTGCATGTTTCCGGATGCGGGAAACGTTGCGCCGATCCGTCCGGTCCGCAATTGTCGATTGTCGGAATGCCTGGATCATGTGAGTTGCGACGTGAGCTGGGTGACGGGGAACATTCTGCATTTCAACTGCCCGATCATCAATTGCCAGCCATATTCGCTGCGTCTAACGAGCAATTTGTTCGCTCGTCAAAACCTTCGAAGAGTGCGAAAAGCTTTCTCGCCGCGACGTCCATCAGTCAATTCATTGTGCAACCGGTGGAGTAAGACAAATGCCGGGACAAGATTACATTCGGGACGGGACGGCAATATATGAGAAGTCCTTCTCAATCATCCGTTCGGAAGCCGACCTCTCCCGGTTTTCCGAAGCGGAAGCCAATATTGCCGTGCGCATGATCCATGCTTGCGGACTGGTCGAGGCAGCAGCTCATTTCAAGTTTTCCCCCGACTTCGCAGACAAAGCCAGCACTGCGGTAAATGGTGGCGCGCCTGTTTTTTGCGATGCCGAGATGGTTGCCCGCGGAGTAACAAGAGCGCGCCTGCCGGCCGACAACGATGTCATATGCACATTGCGCGATCCAAGGACACCGGAGCTGGCCACAGAAATGGGAAACACCCGTTCTGCCGCAGCGCTTTCCCTTTGGCTTGATCGACTGGAAGGATCGCTGGTCGCGATCGGAAATGCTCCTACGGCATTGTTTCACCTGCTCGATCTGCTGGATGGCGGCGCGCCAAAGCCGGCGGCGATCATCGGCATGCCGGTCGGTTTTGTTGGTGCAGCAGAATCGAAAGAAGCGCTTGCCGCCAATTCCCACGGCATACCCTTCGCAATTGTCAGCGGACGCATGGGCGGCAGTGCACTCTGCGCCGCGGCGGTCAATGCCATCGCCAAACCGGGAATTTGATTGTGACTGAAGTCGGCACATTGTTTGGAGTGGGTACCGGCCCAGGTGATCCGGAACTGCTGACACTGAAGGCAGTTGACGTGATCAAGCGTTGTGATGTGCTTGCCTTTTTCGCCAAGCGCGGAAACAAAAGCAACGCCAGACGCATCGCCGAAAGACATATTCCAGCCCGGATTGAGGAGGTTCCACTACTCTATCCGGTGACGACCGAATTGTCGAAACACTGTGAGGAGTACAAATCCCAGATCTCAGATTTCTATGACCGATCCGCCGAAGAGCTCGCAAGACATCTGGCGTCGGGTAAATCTGTGGCGGTGCTGAGCGAGGGCGATCCGCTTTTCTACGGCTCCTACATGCACATTCACGTGCGGCTTGCGCCCAGGTTCCGCACCGAGGTGGTTCCGGGAGTGACCGCGATGTCCGGCTGCTGGTCGCAGGCAGAAACACCAATCGCGCAGGGAGATGATATCACCACCGTACTGCCGGGAACGATCTCTGAAGATCTTCTGGCCAAGAGGCTCGAAAGTTCGGAAGCCGTGATCATCATGAAGGTCGGGCGCAATCTGGCGAAAATTCGCCGTGCGCTCGAAACCGCCGGCCGCCTGTCAAGCGCGGTCTATGTCGAGCGCGCCACAATGAGTAACGGCCTCACGGTCCCGTTGGCTGACAAAATCAGCGACGATGCGCCATATTTTTCCATCGTTCTCGTGCCCGGCTGGGGAGCACACCCATGAGCGGCCGCGTGACCATTGTCGGTCTCGGACCTGGAAATCCTGGACAGCTGACCATGGAGGCTACCGAAGCCCTGGACGAGGCCACCGATCTTTACGGCTATACAAGCTATCTTGACCGGCTGTCGCCAAAGCCGTGCCAACAGGTGCACCGATCGGACAATCGCGAGGAACTGGCGCGAGCCAGTGCGGCACTTGAAAAGGCGGCGTCCGGCGCAGATGTAGCGGTCGTGTCCGGCGGTGATCCCGGTGTGTTTGCCATGGCCGCGGCGGTTTGCGAGGCGATCCACAAAGGACCGCAGCATTGGACCGAGACCGAGGTGCGGGTCTTGCCGGGAATCACCGCGATGCTGGCGGTTGCCGCGCGGGTTGGCGCTCCGCTTGGCCACGACTTCTGCGCGATGTCCCTGTCAGACAATCTGAAACCCTGGCAGCTCATCCTCAAGCGATTGGCAGCGGCAGCGCAGGCCGGTTTTGTCATTGCTCTGTACAATCCGGCCAGCCGCGCACGGCCGCATCAACTGGGCGAGGCTTTCGCGCATCTGAAGAACTATCTTGGACCGCAGACGCCGGTCATCTTTGGACGCGCAGCTGGAAGACCGGACGAGAATATCGCTATCACCACCCTTGACGAGGCGGATCCCGCAGCGGCCGACATGGCGACTTGTGTCATCATCGGATCAGCGGAAACCCATGTCATTGACCGGCCGCATCGCTTGCCGCTGGTCTACACGTCCAGATTTGCCTCGGAATCCAGCCAATGATCGATCATGGAAAGCGTTGCATCGACGGTCTGCGCTGCATCGCCCGCGAATTCCGGCCGGTCAATCATCTCAACACTGATGCCGAGTTGCCGCGCCGCTTCGAGTTTCGCGTAGCTGGCAGCGCCACCGCTGTTTTTCGTGATGACCACATTGATCGAGTGATGCAACATCAGCGCCGTTTCAGCATCAACATCAAAAGGACCTCTCGCCAGCACATAATCCGCGTCGGGAAGATCGAGCGGTGGTTCCACCGGATCAACACTCCTTACAACATAGCGATGCTGCGGCGCCGTCAGGAGCGGAGCAAGTTCCTGCCGGCCAAGGGTCACGAACACGTTCTGACGCTTTTCACCAATCACGCTGATCGCGGATTGTACGTCCGCATGGCGTCTCCAGCGGTCCCCTTTCACCGGCTCCCAACCCGGACGGCGAATCGCGATCAATTTGGTGCCACTCGCCGCCGAGGCCCGTTGCGCATTGCGCGAAATTTCTGCGGCGAACGGATGGGTGGCATCGACAACCAGATCTGTTCCGCTCTCCGCAAGATAGGTCGTAAGACCGATTGCACCGCCAAAACCGCCAATCCGGACCTTGGCCGCATGCGGGACCGGGTTTTTGGTCCGACCGGCAAGCGAAACGGTGACGTCAAATCGCTTGTCCGCAGAAAGGCGCTCCGCCAGTTGGCGCGCTTCGGTGGTGCCGCCCAGGATCAGAACTCGGATGGTCATTATGCCTTCTAATGATCAAACGGCCCGGGCCACAACCGGAAAATGGCTTTCGATCGTCGGCATTGGTGAGGATGGCATTGCCGGTCTCGGCGACGACGCAAAGAACTTGATCAGGAATTCCGAAGCTGTGTTCGGGGGCAAGCGTCACCTTGCGCTTGCCTCTTCGTTGATATCAGGGGAAGCAATCTCTTGGCCGTCACCGTTCGACACCACGATGGCAGCAGTTCGTCAGCTGCGAGGCCGGCCGGTTTGTGTGCTCGCTTCCGGCGATCCGTTTTTGCACGGCGTTGGTGCAACCCTGGCAAAGCAGGTCGATCCGCAGGAAATGCAGGTTGTGCCTCATGCCTCTTCATTCAGCCTTGCCGCTGCGCGCCTTGGTTGGCCGCTTCAGGAAATCGAGACGATTTCCCTTCACGGGCGCGACTTGGCCCATATCAGACCATTGCTGCACGACCAGCGCAAAATTCTTGCCTTGACCTCCGACGAGACCGGACCACAAGCACTGACAACGAACTTGTGCAAATGGGGATTTGGCCACTCCGTCTTGCATATCATGGAAGCGCTCGGCGGACCGGATGAAAGAATTTCCAGAAAGACCGCTGCCAACTTTGATTTGCCGGCTGTCAATCCGTTAAACCTTGTTGCAATTTCTGTGATTGCGGACACTCCCACTGCCGAAATACCGCTCTCGGTCGGTTTGCCGGACACATTGTTCGAACATGACGGACAGATCACCAAGCGGGAAATCCGGGCGTTGACCCTGTCGGCCCTCGCGCCAAGAATGGGAGAGTTGCTCTGGGATGTTGGCGCCGGTGCCGGCTCTGTTTCGATAGAATGGATGCTGTGTCATCCGTCCATGCGAGCCATCGCAATCGAGCGGGACCCTGCCCGGGCAGAGCGGATCAAATCGAACGCTCAAACAATGGGCGTTCCCGATCTGCAAATTGTAACCGGCGCTGCGCCGGAAGCTTTGGATGATCTCCCCACGCCCGACGCGGTCTTTGTCGGTGGCGGCGGCTCCAACCCCGCTTTGATGGATACCATCATCTCCAGATTGCCGGCAAACGGGCGGCTGGTCGCCAATGCGGTGACCCTGGAGATGGAATCGACCTTGTTGCAACTCCGGTCCCGGCTTGGCGGTGACCTTGTCAGGCTGGCTGTTTCAAGAGCGGCTCCTGTTGGAACAATGCATGGCTGGCGGCCGGCCATGCCGGTCACGCAATGGGTCTGGTCCAAGCCATGATTGCGGCAGGAATCGGATTTACCAGCAAGGCGACGAGCGAAGAGATCGTCGCAGCGGTCGATGAATGCGCTACGTTCCTTCGAATGCACCGCGATGATGTCTCGATCATTGCCACTGCCGATTTCAAATGTGGTTCGGATGCGCTGCGGGATGCGACACAAGAAATGGGGATAGGAACCGCGTGTTTCGACAGGAACACCCTGCAGGCGCATGAGCAGCAGCTGATAACAAGATCGAAACGGTCAATCGGCACGACCGGCGTGTCTTGTTTGGCAGAAGCTGCGGCGCTGGCTGCTGCAGGAAAATCCGCACGGCTTCTTTCGGCGCGCACCATTTGCGGTCCGGTTACCTGCGCTTTTGCGGAGGGTGGCAAGCGATGAAAGTCAATTTCATTGGCGCCGGTCCGGGCGCTGCTGATCTCATCACCGTCCGGGGAATGAATATTCTGTCGAACTGTCCGGTATGCCTCTACGCCGGATCAATCATTCCCGAAGCATTGCTTGAACACTGTCCGGCTGACGCCAGAATTATCAACACCGCGCCAATGTCGCTCGACGAGATTGAATCCGAATTTGTTTCCGCCCATCGTGATGATCTCGACGTCGCAAGGTTGCACTCCGGTGATCTGTCGGTTTGGAGCGCGGTAGCGGAACAAATCAGGCGATTGCGGAAAAACGGCATCGAATACTCGTTGACGCCCGGCGTTCCTTCTTTTGCGGCTGCGGCTGCGGCAATCGGCCAGGAGCTTACATTACCGGAAGTCGCCCAGAGCCTGGTACTCACAAGGGTCTCCGGACGCGCTTCAAAGATGCCCGAAACGGAAAACCTGACGGCCTTTGGAAGCACGGGCGCTACGTTGGCGCTGCATCTGGCCATTCACGCGATCGGTCAGGTGGTCTCAGAATTGACCCCCCTATACGGTGCCGATTGCCCGGTTGTGGTCGTTGCTAGAGCAAGCTGGCCGGACGAGAAGATAATTCGCGCAACATTGGCCACAATTGAAGCGGAACTGAGCAATTCCCCCATCGAGAGAACCGCCATCATTCTGGTTGGGCGATCGCTTGGTGAAGCGGAGTTTACTGATAGCGCATTATACGATGCTCACTATCAGCGCCGTTTTCGAGGGCGCGACGCATGATCGGTTGTCCTGAACGGCATATGGCCTCTCCGGTTTCCCTTGCGATCGATAATCAGGATCTCAAGCTCGATTTCGGGATCATGCAGAACCGCAGCGGCCGTTTGCCAGGCAAGTCCTGCAATGCGGTCGCCAATTTCGATGTTGGCTCCGGACGCCAGATCGAACGCTTCTGCGACGGTATTGGCGCTGCCGATCGCCGCCGCAAGCTGCGGATCGGCGCCAGATTTGGTGGCGATATCGGCAAGTCCGGTCAAATCCGCGTTGCCCCGGCTGGAATGAAGGTCGAGCAGACCCTGCGCCAGTTTCGTCATCTTCGCCACCCCGCCGGCAAGCGTGACCTTTCTGACTGGGTGGGAGCGCAAATATTTGAGTGTTCCGCCGACGAAATCACCCATATCGAGCAGTTGTTCTTCGTCCAGTTGGTGGATTTCCTGTACGGCTCTTTCCGACGTCGAACCGGTGGCGCCGGCGACATGATCATGTCCGGCGGCGCGGGCAACATCAATGCCTCTGTGAATGGAGTGAATCCACGACGAACACGAGTACGGAATGACAATTCCTGTTGTGCCAAGGATCGAGATACCGCCGACAATGCCCAGCCGACCGTTCAGGGTTTTGCGTGCAATCTCTTCACCACCGGGAACCGATATCTCGACTTCAAACCCGTCATCAGAGCCTGCGACATCAGCGATGGCCGCGGCAATCATCTTGCGGGGCACCGGATTGATCGCCGGCTCGCCCGGTTCAATGGCAAGCCCCGCACGAGTCACCGTGCCAACACCCGACCCCGCCCGAAAGCTTATACCGCCGGTCTTGCCGTGACGGGAGACTTTCACAACGATCAATGCGCCATGGGTCACGTCGGGATCATCTCCGGCATCTTTGACGATCGCCGCGATTGCGTGATCCGGGGCAAGCTCCGTTTTCGCCAATGCAAAGCCTGGGGTCTGCCCGCCAGGAAGGGTGATTTTGACAGGATCGGGAAATTCGCCTTTCAACAACGCCGTGCAAGCGGCCTTCGCCGCGGCAGCCGCGCAGGCTCCGGTCGTCCAACCACGTCGCAATTCTGGCGTTTGTTCGCCCATAGGCAAAGCTATAAGCACCTCGATTGCTGCCGTCACCACCTATTGGACCGCCAATGAGCCTTGACCGCCAAATAAGCCAACTGCCTTTTGAGCCTGCGGAATTTGTTCCGGGCCACGTCTGGCTTGCCGGCGCCGGGCCTGGCAGCATTGGTCATCTGACGCTTGATGTTCTGGATGCAATCTCCAAGGCCGATGTCATCATTTATGATGCGCTGGTTAATCCGGACATCCTCAAACTGTCGAAAGACGCCGAACTGTGTTTCGCTGGCAAACGGGGAGGCAAGGTCTCCGCAGCGCAAGAAGCCATCAACGAGATGTTGATCGGCAACGCCCGGCAAAACAAACGCGTGCTGCGGCTCAAAGGAGGCGACCCGTACATTTTCGGCCGCGGTGGTGAAGAGGTTTTTGTTCTCGCCCGGGCCGGAATTCCTTTTCGGGTATTGCCGGGTATCACAGCTGCATTTGCGGCTTTAGCGGCGACCGACATTCCCGCAACCATTCGCGGAACGAACCGGGCGATCATTCTGGCGACCGGACATGCGCCCGGAACAGACGGCGATGTGGACTGGACCGCGCTGGCAAAAACCGGTCAGCCGATCATCGTCTATATGGGCCTCAGCAATGTCGACAGGATTGCCAGGGAATTGACTGCTGGCGGCATGGCAGATGACACACCTGCAGCCATCATCCAGTCTGCAACAATGCATGATGAGCGAGTTCTCATCGCAACAGCTTCCACCATAGCGGCAGAAGCAAAGGCCGGAGGATATTCATCGCCTGCGCTCATTGTTTTTGGCGACATCGTGGCCCTGCGATCGCAACTCCAAACTGAAGCAAACAGCGAGGCCACGCCGTGACCGCGAAGGGGTTGATCATCGCCGCGCCGCGCTCCGGTTCCGGCAAGACAAGCGTTGCGATAGGCCTGATGCGCGCGCTGCGCCGCAGGGAAATTGCCGTCAAGGGCGCCAAATCCGGGCCCGATTACATCGATCCGGGATTTCATCTGGCAGCGACAGGCAGACCCGGTATCAATCTCGACAGCTGGGCCATGCACCCGGCCCTGCTGGGTAAACTGGCGGAAGAAACCTTCAGCGATACCGACTTTGTGGTTCTTGAAAGCGCCATGGGTTTGTTCGACGGAATTATGGCCGGAGAGGGCCGGACGGGCGCAGCGGCCGATCTGGCGCGTTTGCTCGGGCTGCCGTCGATCCTGGTTCTCGACATATCCGGCCAGTCCCAGACCGTTGCCGCCATTGCAAGGGGTTTTGCCACCCATGACCCAGGCGTTCGCATCGCAGGGGTGATTCTCAATCAGGTGGCAAGTGAAAGGCACCAGCGATATTGCGTAGAGGCGGTCGAGCGTATCGGAATACCGGTTGTCGGCACGATATTCCGCAATCCCGAAATGGCATTGCCCGAGCGCCATCTGGGCCTTGTCCAGGCAAGCGAACATGCTGCAATCGACCACTTTATCGAGAAGCTTGCCGATATCATGGAACAATCGCTCGACATTGATGCAATACTCGAACTGGCAAAGTTTGGAGATTTTCCGGATTCTGCTGCTACCGACAGCGTCAGCCTGCCGCCACCCGGTCAAAGAATTGCGATTGCCCAGGACAAGGCTTTCACATTCCTCTATCCGCATTTGCTTGCCGAGTGGAGAGGTGCAGGTGCTGAACTTGTGCCGTTTTCGCCACTGGCGGACGATGCACCCGAAAAAGACTGTGATTGCTGCTGGTTGCCGGGCGGCTATCCAGAACTGCACGCCGCGGCACTGTCGCAGTCCCGGAAATTCTCGTCAGGCATCAAAAAATTTGCCCAAACCCGGCCGGTTCATGGTGAATGCGGTGGGTTCATGGTCTTGGGCAAGGCGCTGGAAGACGCCGACGGAACTTCCCACGCAATGCTGGGCCTGCTCGATCACGTCACGAGCTTTGCAAAGCGAAAGCTCAATCTCGGCTATCGGCAGGCAAGGCTGAAAGTTGACTGCGCTATCGGGACGGCCGGTGAAATGGTGCGCGGGCATGAGTTTCACTATTCCCGAGTGACCGACAGCGGGAGTAGCGAGCCACTGGCCGAATTATCCGACGGACTCGGTAATCCGATGGGCCCGGCTGGAGGACGGCGCGGATTGGTGACCGGTTCGTTCTTTCATGCAATTGCCCGGAGCCGGTCATGAACGTGACCACAACATCACATCAGCTGGCTCAGCAGTTCCTGACCTGCCTGACATTCTATACGCGATTTCCGGCAGGGCGGCTGATTGACTCGGAACAATCATTTGCTGCCTCGCAATGGGCGGCGCCCCTGGTTGGCGTCGTAATAGGTAGTGTTGCCGGCGCCGTATTCTTTGTCGCTGACCTCGCCGGTGTTCCTGCGGCGGTCTCGGCGGGCCTTTGCCTGGCCGCCATGATCGCTCTGACAGGCGCACTTCACGAAGATGGCCTTGCCGACACGGCAGACGGATTTGGCGGCGGATCAACAAAAACGGCAAAGCTTGAAATAATGCGCGACAGCCGGCTTGGCAGTTTTGGTGCGCTGGCATTGATCCTGTCATGCCTGATTCGCTGGAGCTGCCTGACCGCGCTTGCAAACAGCGTCGCGGTATTTGCTGGTCTGGTCGCCGCTCATTGCGCCTCTCGGGCGTTGATTCCGATGTTCATGTTGCAAGTAGAGCCCGCCAGATCGGACGGGCTTTCGGCGGGTGCCGGTTCTCCTGACAATAACACGGTAATTGTCTCCTTAATGTTCGGGGTTGTCTCACTTTTGATTTTGGGCCTTTCGTCAGTGATGGTTTGTGCTGCATTGCTGGCTGGCTGGCTGTTCGCGATGAAGCTACTCTGTGAGCGTCAAATTGGCGGTCAGACCGGCGATGTCATCGGTGCTTTACAACAGGGCGCGGAGATCCTGATTCTCATTGTCGCAACGGTTCTGTTCGTTTGAATTGGCCTGCACATAAACTGATTGGACTTTTTCCTGTGCCAGATTTTTCTTCGTTTGAAACACTCCGAGCAGCCTGCAACGAGCTTGGCCATGGCAGCGAAAATGCGGCGCAGGCGGCCTCCACCCGGCAGGACACGCTCACAAAACCGCCGGGTAGCCTCGGCCGGCTTGAAGAGCTTGCCATCTGGCTCGCCCGTTGGCAGAGGCAGGACATTCCTCGTTTGGATCGTGTCGAAGTGTTGGTTTTTGCCGGTTCGCACGGTGTGACCACACGGGGTGTTTCGGCATTTCCAGCAGAGGTCACCGCGCAGATGGTTGCCAATTTTGAGGCCGGTGGAGCAGCCGTCAACCAACTGGCAAATCAGGCAGGTGCATCATTGAAAGTGGTGCCGCTGCAGATCGATCAACCGACGAAAGATTTTACAACAGAACCGGCGATGTCTGAAGATGAGTTTATCGAAGCGGTTGAGGCCGGGTACAACTCAGTGTCCGAAAATGCCGACCTGATTTGTCTGGGCGAGATGGGTATCGGCAACACCACCTCGGCCGCTGCCATTTGTGCGCTTCTGTTTGGCGGTCCCGGTGCCAAATGGGTTGGCCGGGGCACCGGCGTGGACGATGAGGGGCTCAGACGAAAGGCGGCCGCCGTCGATCAGGCGCTCGATCTCCATGGATCAGTAAGGACAGATCCATTGCGCGCGATCGCAGCTGTCGGCGGCCGTGAGCTTGCCGGTATTTTCGGCGCAGCGTTGGCTGCAAGGCACAAATCCATACCAGTTTTGTTAGACGGTTACGTATGTACTGCGGCTGCTGCTCCGTTGGCATTTCTCGCAGATGGTGGATTGACGCATACAGTCTGTGCTCATCGCTCGGCTGAGCAGGCTCACATCAATTTGCTTGGACAACTGAAAATGCAGCCACTGCTTAATATGGACATGCGCCTCGGCGAAGCATCGGGTGCCTGCCTGGCGATCAACATTCTGCGGTCGGCACTGGCTTGCCATAACGGAATGGCCAGTTTTGCCGAGGCTGGTGTTTCTGAAAAAGGCTGATCGGACGGCCACCGGATAAAACGGCGCGAACGTGCCGTGCAATTTTTACGTCTGAAATGGGGGTATCTATCAGGAGCCCGGGCCTTCGTCGTACCCTACCTTGTCGACAAGGATTGAAGCGGCCTTCCTGTTATTGGCAATCTCGTCCAGCGCCAACGCGTCGGGTTTGATCTCCCCGAAGGACTTCACGATGTCTGAGATCTTTGCGCCGGGCTTAACCGGATATTCAAATACCTGCTCGGCATAGATCTCCTGTCCGCGGGTGCTTGACAGAAATTCCATCAGGCGAATCGCGTTGGCCTTGTTCGGTGCATTCTTCGCCAGTGCCATGCCGGAGATGTTAACATGGGTTCCGCGATCGTCATTGTTTGGGAACAAGACCTTGATAGCGGCGGCCCATTCCTTTTGTTCCGGTTCCTTGTCATTGGTGATCATCAGGCCAACATAATAGGTGTTGCCAAGCCCGATATCGCATTCACCGGAAAAAATGCCCTTTGCTTGCGCCCGGTCGTTCCCGTTGGGTTTACGCGCCAGGTTGTCTCTGACATCGCTCAACCATTTTTCTGATGCTTCCTCGCCATGATGTGCAATCATCGAGGCAAACAAAGCAAGATTGTAGGCGTGTTGACCGCTGCGGGTGCAGATCCGGCCTTTCCACTTCGGATCTGCCAGCTCTTCATATGTGATTGTGTCCTGAGCAACCCGGTTCTTTGAGGCATAGACCACACGCCCCCGGGTGGTTAGCCCGAACCAATGGCCTTCCGGATCCCGGAACTCTTCTGGAATGTTCCCGTCTATCTCGGAATTGGTGACCGGCTGTGTAACGCCACCAGTCTTCGATTGGCTCAGCCTTCCGATGTCCACCGTGAATATCAGGTCCGCCGGTGAGTTTTCACCTTCAGCCTGGATCCTTTCCACCAATCCCTTGTTGAGAAACAAAACGTTGGTTTTGATCCCGGTTTCGGCTGTGAACGCATCCAGCAGCGGGGCGATCAATTGCGGTTGCCGGTAGGAATAAACGTTCACTTCCTCGCCAGCGTGCGCATCAAATATCGCGCTCGCCGACAGCACGCCAGACAGGAACAGGGCTGGCAGGTTTGAACGAAGAGGCATGATGGTGATTTCCCGATAACATGAATGTTTTTGTCACCTATTATTTCCTGTGATCGACTGTCAACAAAAAAGTGGACAGTTTTTATCATATTATCTAGAACGATTCTAAAGAGCGCGGAAAATATGCTTTGAAGGGGTTACAATGCGCCTGACTCGCCAAACCAACTATGCAATTCGCATGCTGATGTATTGTGCCGCCAGGAACGGCGAACTCAGTCGCGTGCCGGATATTGCGCGCGCCAATGGCGTGTCGGAGCTGTTCTTGTTCAAGATTCTTCAGCCACTGGTTTCCGGAGATTTTGTTGAAACCGTGCGTGGGCGGAATGGCGGTATCAAACTTGCCCGGCCGGCGGGGGACATTTCCTTGCTCGATGTGGTCAAGACCACTGAGGACAATTTTGCCATGGCTGAGTGTTTTGACAATGGAACCACCGATTGCCCGCTTGTCACCGGTTGCACCTTGAACTCAGCATTGCGTGAGGCGCTTAACGCCTTTTTTGCCGTTCTCGACAAATATTCCATTGAGGACTTGTCCAACGCCAAATCAGGAGTTTCCGACCTGTTCGGTATCGCTGAACTTTCATCGGCATCTGCAGCAACAAACTGATCGGTTCCCTAATTGGCACAGTTGAAAAACCATGAAGCCGATTCCTGGCTGGCCCGTCCCGGTGAAAAGTCAATCATCGTGCTTGTCTATGGTCCGGACCGGGGTTTGATTTCGGAGCGGGCAAGAAAGTTTGCATCTGCGACCGGGCTCAGTCTGGATGACCCATTTGCGGTGCTCAGGCTGGGTCAGGCAGATATCGCCGACCAGCCGGATCGGTTAATGACCGAAGCGCGCACTATATCGATGTTCGGTGACAAGCGGCTGATCTGGCTGCGAAATGCCGGCAATGACAAATCCATGACCGAGACCATTACCGCTCTGTGTGAGGACCCGCCTGTCGATTGCAAACTGCTGATCGAGGCCGGTGATCTGAAAAAGGGAGCAGCGCTTCGCCGGATCGTCGAGCAAAGCAATGCCGCCATGGCCGTACCCTGCTATGCAGATTCGGGCAGGACAGTCGATCTGCTGATTGACGAGATGCTGACGAGTTCCGGCATGAGCATGGGTCTGGAAGCGCGCCAGACCCTCAAGGAAACGCTGGGCGGGGACAGGCTTGCCAGCCGCGGCGAACTGGAGAAATTGCGGTTCTATTGTCATGGCAAAAAGACCATCGAGACGGACGACGTTCTCGCTTCGGCTGGCGATGTATCAGCATTGTCCCAGGACCATGTCGTCGATTCGGTGCTTCTGGGCGATGTGCGCAACTATGACGTCAGCTACAAACGCCTGATTGCCTCCGGCGTAAGCCCTTTTCTTTCTTTGGCAGCAATGATGCGTCAGTTTCAAATGCTCCAATTGATGCGGCACCGGTTGGACAATGGATCTTCAACACCCGCCGCTATTGTCGGCGCTGCCAAACCGCCGGTGTTCTTCTCGCGCCGTAAAACGGTAGAGACTGCGCTATCCCGATGGAATGCTGCCATGCTCAGCCGCGCGATGGAAAGGCTGCAGCAGGCGATTTTGAAGACCCGGCTGAATGCCGATTTGGCAGCTTCCATTAGCCGCCAAACGCTATTGGCTCTTTGCCTTGAGGCTGCACGTTCTACTAAGAAAAGATAATTGGAACTAATTAGCCGGCAAGTTATCGGATTTTGGCGCCCAGGCGATGGCAAATATCGTCGAGCTGTTCCAGCGATTTGTAGGCGATTTTTACGTCACCGCGATTTCCGCGATCAGAAATCGTCACGGTGTAGCCGGTCGCGTCACTGATTGCTTTTTCAAGGGCCTTTGTATCCGCATCCTTTCCCGCTTTTCCCTTGCCTTTTTGTTGCGATCCGACCGCTGAACGCCCGCCATCTCGGGCCAGCGCCTCTACCTGCCGGACCGAGAGGCCCTGATCGACAATTCGTTTTGCCAATGCTTCCGGTTCATCAACGGTGATCAACGTCCGGGCATGACCAGCCGTAATCGCCTCATCGGTCAACAAGTCCAGAACGGGCTGAGGCAGTGTCAAGAGACGCAAAGTGTTGGCAACATGACTCCGGCTTTTTCCGATAACCTGCGCCAGATCAGCCTGCGTATAATTGTGATCATCAACCAATTGTTGATAACCGCGCGCTTCTTCGACCGGGTTCAGATCCGCACGCTGAACGTTTTCTATGATCGCAAGTTCAAGCGCCGTCTTGTCGTCAACATCCCTGACAATCGCTGGAACTTCTCTCAAACCTGCCCGTTTTGCTGCTCTCCAACGTCTTTCGCCCGCGATAAGCTCATATTGGTCAGAACCGGGAACAGGACGCACAACGATCGGTTGAACAATTCCATGTTCGCGGATTGATTGCGAAAGATCGGCGAGATCCTGCTCTGTAAAGTTCCGGCGCGGGTTGTTCGGATTGGCAGTTACTGCCTCTATCGGCAGATGATTATCGCCCGATGCCGGTTCGGCCGTATCGGGCCTGTCCATTTCACCGATCAAAGCCGCGAGGCCTCTACCCAATCGTTTTTTTGCCGCGTCTTCGCTCATGACATCACTATAAGTTTCGGTTCCGAATCCATTTATGCTGCCGCGAGTTTCTTCTCGCGGTTGATGACTTCAGAGGCAAGGCTGAGATAAGCTTGGCTACCTGCACAATGAAGGTCATACAATATCGCCGGTTTTCCATGGGAAGGCGCCTCAGAAACCCTTACATTTCGGGGAATTACGGTCTGATATACCCGATCCCCCATATGGCTGCGAACGTCAGCGACAACCTGATTGGCCAAATTGTTCCGCCCATCATACATGGTCATCACGATACCCTGGATTTCGAGATCCCGATTCAACGAGCTGCGAACCTGTTCGACTGTTTTCAGCAATTGGCTCAGCCCTTCCAGGGCAAAAAACTCGCATTGGAGAGGCACCAACACGGAGTCTGCTGCGGCCATGGAATTCAGCGTCAGAAGATTGAGCGAAGGCGGACAGTCGATAAGCACATAATCAAAATCCGACGCGCCCTCGTCTCCCCGCAGAATGTTTCGCAGCCTGACCGCCCGGTCGGCACTTGCAGCTATCTCCATTTCAACGCCAAGCAGGTCCATCGTCGATGCGATGATCGACAATCCAGGCACGGCGGTTGCGATCGCAGCATCTGCCAATTTTGCATGGCCCATCAGCACGTCATAAGAGGAGACAACCCGGTCCTGCACATCAATTCCCAGACCGGTGCTTGCATTGCCTTGCGGGTCGAGATCGACGATCAGGACGTTCTTTCCAATGGCCGCAAGCGCTGTGGCCAGGTTGATGGTTGTCGTCGTTTTTCCGACGCCTCCCTTCTGATTGGCGACAGATATGATGCGCGGATCATCAGTCATTTCATGCCTGCATAAATGAACCAGACTACAACTGGAACTGATCGCGTTTGAGGCACAAATTGGAGATCTCGAGAATCGCACCAAGCGGATCAGTTCTGCTGTTGTGTTCTATCAGATCAAACGACCAATCAACACGGCTTTCTTCAATTTCGGCCTTGTATTCCCGCCCTTTTTGAAACAGGCCACGGGCACCGCTTGCAAGCCATGGACTGGCCATATGCAACAGATTCTTCAGGCTTGAAACGGCCCTGGCTGTTACAATTTCTATATCGCTCAGGTGGTCGGCAACAGCGTCGATCCGTTTGGCGTGGACAATCGCCGGAGCGCCGGTCTCCCCAACGATTTTTGTCAGGAAAGCCGCCTTTTTTCTGTTGCTTTCAACCAGATGAACTATGGCATCTGGCTGGTCACGCAGCAGTATCGCAACAATCGCACCGGGAAAACCACCGCCGGAACCGATATCAAGCCAATTCCTGGCACCGGAGGCGATCGGCAGGAGTTGCGCGCTGTCGAGAATATGGCGCGTCCAAACCTGTTCCGCGCTTGATGCCGATGCGAGATTGATGCTGTCGTTCCAACTCAGGAAGCGCCGCTCGAAAAGTAACAGCCGCTCAAAGGTTTCACGTGAAACATCGCCAGCAATTTGTTTGATCGTATCAATCTTGTTAGTTGTCACGATGGATTTCGCGCTTCAGATTCCAGCTTCCTGGAGTAGGCAATCAGGATTCCGATTGCTGCCGGCGTCATACCCTCAATCATTTGCGCCTGGGCAATTGTCGAGGGCCGAGCGCTAACAAGCTTTTGTTTCAGCTCGTTCGACAAACCTGGCAGCGACGATATGTCGAGTAAATCCGGGATATACCGCGATTCTTCGCGTTTGACGGCCGCTATGTCCGCGCTTTGCCTGTCCACATAATTCGCATATCGCGCCTCTGTTTCTAGATCCGTGAGAAGCCCTCCGCCGTAACCCCCAAATTCCGGCCAAATTCGAACAATATCATCGATCGAAATTGTTGGATAAGCCAGTAAATCAAATACTGATCGCCGAATCCCGTCTCTGTTGACCTCCAATCCCAACCGGCTTGCCTCATCGGGCGAGAGGACAATTGACTTTGCCTGTCCAATTATCCGGTCAAATTCCGCCTGTTTCTTTTCAAATCTTGTACGCCGGCTGTCACTGCTAAAACCGTGCGAAATCGCCAGCGGTGTCAGCCGGCGATCTGCATTGTCTGCCCGCAGTGACAAGCGAAACTCCGATCGTGACGTGAACATCCGGTAGGGTTCGGTGACGCCACGGCTGACAAGATCATCGATCATGACACCGATATAGGCATCTCCCCTGCCAAATTTGATGAACTGCGATCCACCAGCCTTCCGCGCTGCGTTCAACCCCGCGACAAGACCCTGCGCGGCTGCTTCCTCATAACCGGTAGTGCCATTGATTTGCCCAGCCAGAAACAAACCCGAAATTCGCCTTGTCTCAAGCGTATGCCGCAATTCCCGGGGATCAACATAGTCATATTCGATCGCATAACCCGCCTTTTTAATTTCCGCTTTTTCCAATCCTGGAATTGTGCGGACGAAATCCAGCTGCACCGCTTCGGGCAACGACGTCGAAATGCCGTTAGGATAGATGGTATTGTCATCCAACCCTTCGGGCTCAAGAAAGATCTGATGTCCATCCCTATCGCCAAATTTTGCAATCTTGTCCTCAATGGACGGGCAATATCGCGGACCGGTTCCGCCGATAGCGCCGGAATACATCGCTGATTTTTCGAGGTTATCCCGGATAATCGCATGTGTCGCGGCTGTGGTTCTTGTGACACCGCACTCAATCTGCCTATTTTTGACCGACCGGGTTAAAAACGAGAAAAATTCCGGCTCTTCATCCGCGCCTTGAAAGGAGACTCCGCCCCAATCGATGGTTCGCCCATCAATCCGCGGTGGCGTACCGGTCTTCAGCCGCCCGAGACCGAATCCCGCCTTTCGAAGTGTCTCAGACAATCCATAGCTCGCAGCCTCACCGATGCGGCCGGCCGGAATCCGCGTGTCACCTATGTGAATAAGGCCGCCAAGAAACGTCCCCGTGGTCAATACGATGGCGCCGCAACGAATCAACTCTCCGCTTGCAAGCAATACCGCGTCGATGTTCTGTCCGGTCTGTATGATATCTACGGCTTCACCTTCGATAATGGCCAGATTATCGTGCTCTTCGACTGCATTCAGCATCGTGTTTTGGTAGATGCCTCGATCAGCCTGCGAACGAGGACCCCTTACCGCCGGACCTTTTCGACGATTCAGTAACCGGTACTGAATTGCCGCGTCATCGGCAACGCGGCCCATCAGTCCGTCAAGAGCATCGATCTCACGCACCAACTGCCCCTTGCCAATGCCGCCGATTGCCGGATTGCATGACATGACGCCAATTCCGGAACGATTTAGCGTGACGAGCACAGTCGATGCACCACAGCGCGCCGCCGCCGACGCGGCCTCGCAACCGGCATGTCCACCACCGATGACAACAACATCAAATTTGCGGCTGCTCATCTGATCCCTGATCCCTGGATATGTTGGCGCATTAACCGGCCTTCAGTTTTCAAAACCGCATTGTTTCACGTGAAACAGCCTTTATCGGCTTCGAAAACTCCTTGCAATGTTTCACGTGAATCGAAGCCACTGTTTCAGTCCGCCAACCGTTGTTTCACGTGAATCATTTTCCGATGCAAAACCTGGAAAATATGACATCGAGCAGATCTTCAACATCCACGCGGCCGGTAACACGTCCTAAACTGGTCGCGGCCTGCCGCATCACCTCGGCCTTCAATTCAACATCGTCCAGATCAATATTGCCGGCGCGCCTCAAATCTTCAATGGCCGCGTTCAAGAGGTCACTATGGCGTTGCCGGAACGGCATGAGCTCCGGCTCGCCCACAATCCTCGAAACATGCCCCGATATCAGCTCAAACAACCTGTCAAATCCCGAAAGGGTAACCGTTGAGATGACAACATCGAAGCTGTCTCCAGAACAGCCATTAGCGCGGTCACTCTTCGTCCCAACCCGGATCACCGGAACTCCGGAGGGGAGGTCGATATCATTCTGAAGGCCTGCTCTTTGCTCGCACAAGTGCAGTACCATATTTGCTGTGCGTGCTTTCTCTACAGTCTTTTCAATTCCGATTTTCTCGATCGCATCTTCGGTTTCGTGAAGCCCCGCAGTATCATACAACACCACCTTGTAGCCGTTGAGATCCAACGCTGCTTCAATGACATCCCGCGTTGTCCCGGGAATATCCGTTACGATGGCCGCATCTCGCTTCAACAGCGTATTGAGAAGGCTGGACTTTCCAACATTTGGCTTGCCAATAATTGCAATTCTGAATCCCCGCCTGAGTATCTCTCCAATTCCGGATCGTTTCACATGCGACTCGATTTCATCAGCGAGCAGAAAGAGGTCCGAAAACTTGCCTGGATCTGTTTCCGCAATGACGTCTGCCTCATCGGCAAAGTCGATCATCGATGTCATTTCGGCGAGGATATCAACCACCCGGCTGCGCCAACCATCATAGACCGCCCTGTGACGCCCACTGCTGTTGGAGATGGCAAATTTGCGCTGTTCTTCCGTTTCCGCATCTACCAGATCAGCCAGCGCTTCCGCTTCGGTAAGGTCGATTTTCCCATTCAGGAAAGCCCGCATCGTAAATTCGCCTGCATCCGCATGCCGTACGCCATCAAACCGGTTCAGACATTCCAGAATTGACGAAACAACCGCCAAACCGCCATGCAGATGAAGCTCCGCATAGGCTTCTCCGGTAAAGCTGCAGCCTTCCGGAAACCAAATCAGAATTCCCCGGTCAAGAATTTCCCCGGCGGCCGAACGAAAGATCCGGACCTCCGCCTTTCGTGCTTCACCTATCGGGCCGGAAATCGTTTCGAGTACGAATCGAGTTTTGGGGCCGCTGACACGGACAATCCCAATTCCCGATGGCAATTGACCACTTGCCAATGCAAAAATTGTGTCTTGCCCAATCGATTGCATTCCGCGCATCCTGTTACGGGTATCTCCGCCCACTTTGTGTCATGATCCCGGGTCAATTCAATGTCCGAAAGAAACCGCCTTGCCGGTGAAACAAGCCCTTATCTTCAGCAGCACCGGGACAATCCGGTAAATTGGTGGCCCTGGGGAAAAGAAGCGCTTGATAACGCACTCTCCCAGAACAAGCCAATTCTTTTGTCGGTGGGATATTCTGCCTGTCATTGGTGCCATGTCATGGCCCATGAGTGCTTTGAAGATGAAGAGGTCGCGGCCGTCATGAATGCGCTCTACGTCAACATAAAGGTCGACAGGGAGGAACGCCCGGACATTGACCAGATATTCATGGCCGCACTCAACGCTACCGGAGAACAGGGCGGATGGCCGCTGACCATGTTTCTGACCCCGGACGCAAAACCGTTTTGGGGAGGAACCTATTTTCCAAAGAACCCACGATATGGCAGACCGGGATTTATTCAGGTCATGCAAAGCGTTCACAAAGCCTGGACGGAGCGGCCGGATGACATTGTTTCAGGCTCTGCGAACCTGACCGACCACGTAAAAAGGCAATTGTCCGCAGAAAATTCCCTTAGCGAACTTACGTCAAAGCCCCTGATTGAAATGGGTAACCGGATTGCGCAACTCATCGACCCGGTTCATGGCGGTATCTCCGGCGCACCAAAGTTCCCGAACGCTCCCTACATGACGGCTTTGTGGTTGTCGGCTGTCGAACAAAAGAATGCTGATCACCAAAGGCTGGTGATCGACAGCCTGGAGAAGATGCTCTCCGGCGGTATCTACGACCATGTCGGTGGCGGCCTATGCCGATACTCCACGGACGAAAAATGGACCATCCCGCATTTCGAGAAAATGCTCTACGACAACGCCCAAATGATCGAAATGAGCGTATTTGCACACGGCGCCACGGGAAGGGAACTATTTCGGCAACGAATCGAAGAGACCATCAATTGGCTTGAACGTGAAATGGTCGTGCCTTCCGGAGCCTACGCATCCAGCCTGGACGCTGACAGCGAAGGAGAGGAAGGAAAGTTTTATCTTTGGACCGAGCCCGAAATCCGTACCGTCCTTGCCGACGAGAGTGAAAGATTCTTCACCGAATTCGAACTCTTGTCTCCGCCCGGTTGGGAGGGCGAACCCGTTATTGCCCGTCGCAATGCCACTGACCACAAGCTTCAGGACCTGATGGCGAAATTGCTGGTAAAACGAGAAGAAAGAATACGGCCAGGACGCGACGACAAGGCGCTAACCGACTGGAACGGTCTGGCAATTTCCACAATCGCGCAAGCATCACGCCATTTTGGCAACCGGCAATGGGGCGAAATCGCAAACCGCCTGTATAGCGCTGTGAAAACAGGCCAGGATCCGTCGGGTAGACTGCCTCATTCAGTCAACGGCCCATCGATGCTGTTTCCAGCGCTCTCCACAGACTATGCGGCGATGATCAACGCTGCCGTCTCACTCTTCGAACTGTCCGCAGACACCATCTACATCAACGACGCCCGCAACTGGTCCAAAATCCTTGCAGACGAATATGGCGACGGACACGGCGCCCATTTTCTGACTTCGCGACAGGCAGACGATGTACCGATACGGATTCGCGGCGATCTCGATGAAGCCATACCATCCGCCACCAGTCAGATCGTGCAGGCACTCAGCCGGCTGGCTACGGCCACCGCTGACGCCAATTTGCATTCACAGGCAACTCAATGCGCATCACTGGCACTTGGCCGGGCCATAAACCAATCCCATGGCCAGGCCGGGATATTCAACGCAGCTTACTTGGCGCTCAACGCTTCCAAACTGGTGATCGTCGATGAACCGGGAAATTCGCCATTGTGGGAAACCGCGTCATCCATGCCCGATCCACGCCGGATCGATATCAGGATATCCACCGGGTCAGATACACAGGCTGACAATGTTTTGTCAGAGGCCGGTTTTGACACTACGACGCCCGGAGCCTGGCTCTGCAAGGGCCAAACCTGTTTTCCACCCATCAGAACGCCTGCCGATCTGAAAACTCTCCTACGCGAAACCTATCCGTCTATCCCGGCTACTTAGGTATTCATCGAATCGAAGAAATCCGAATTCGTCTTCGTCTGCTTCAGTTTGTCGATCAGGAACTCGATTGCGTCGGTCGTTCCCATGGGAGACAAAATCCGCCGCAGAACGAAAATCTTCTGCAAATCCTGCTTCGGAACGAGAAGGTCTTCCTTTCGCGTACCGGATTTCAATATATCCATCGAAGGGAATATGCGCTTGTCGGCGACTTTTCTGTCCAGCACAATTTCCGAATTGCCGGTACCCTTGAACTCCTCGAAAATCACTTCGTCCATGCGGCTGCCGGTATCGATCAGCGCTGTTGCAATGATTGTCAGCGACCCGCCTTCTTCAATGTTGCGCGCAGCGCCAAAGAACCGCTTCGGTCTTTGCAGCGCATTTGCATCAACACCGCCAGTAAGGACCTTGCCCGAGGACGGAACTACCGTGTTGTAAGCGCGGCCCAACCGGGTGATCGAATCCAGCAGTATCACCACATCCCGGCCATGCTCGACCAGGCGTTTTGCTTTCTCGATGACCATTTCGGCTACCTGAACATGCCGTGTCGCCGGCTCGTCAAACGTTGACGACACGACTTCCCCGTCGACCGACCGCTGCATATCGGTCACTTCTTCCGGCCGTTCGTCGATAAGCAACACAATCAGATAACATTCCGGATGGTTCGAAGTAATCGAATGGGCAATATTCTGGAGCAGAACGGTCTTACCCGTCCTTGGCGGCGCAACGATCAAGCCTCGCTGCCCCTTGCCAAGTGGTGCAACCAGATCAATTACCCTTGCGGAGAGATCCTTGGTTGTCGGATCTTCCGTCTCCATGTTCAAACGCTCATCCGGATAGAGCGGCGTCAAATTGTCAAAATGGATCTTGTGCCGGATTTTCTCAGGATCTTCGAAGTTGATCGTATTGACCTTGAGCAGCGCAAAATATCGTTCTCCCTCCTTCGGGCTGCGGATCGGACCTTCAACCGTGTCACCGGTCTTCAGTGAAAACCGTCTGATTTGAGAGGGTGAAATGTAGATATCATCGGGTCCTGGAAGATAGTTTGCCGTAGCCGAGCGCAGAAAGCCGAAACCATCCTGCAAAATCTCAACAACGCCCTCGCCGATTATCTCGACATCCTGCGCCGCCTGCTTCTTCAGGATAGCAAACATCAGTTCCTGGGTGCGTAACGCACTCGGATTTTCAACCTCGACTGATTCTGCAAATGCGATCAGGTCAGTCGGGGTCTTGTTCTTGAGTTCCTGTAACTTCATTTCCTGCATGCCGCGCACTCTGGATTTTGTAGGAGAAAATAGGCGATTCGCCACTCAGCTTCGTCAACTCAACTATGTAATTCGGGAGACGAGGCCCGTGGCAGGCCCAAAAGAGAAGAGCCGCTGTTTACGCTTCGCCGCACAAAAAATCAATATGGTTTCATTTTAAGGCCGGTAACGATTTTTTCCCGCCCGAGACAAACATCACTGAAACGGCTTGATGATCACCAGAACCACGATCGCGATCATCAAAACGGTCGGAACCTCGTTCATCAATCGCCAATAGCGGGCCGATTTTTCATGCTTGTCCTCAGCAAACAGGCGAACATGTTTGGAAAAATGGCCATGAACGGCAGATAACGCCAACACGCAGGCAAACTTGATGTGAAGCCAGGTACCGCTGAACCGAAACCCCTCCCAGGCGAGCCACAACCCGAACACCCAGGTCAACATCATGGCCGGGTTGATAATCACCCTCAGCAACCGACCCTCCATGATCTTGAAAGTTTCCGATTGCGGTGAATTCGGCCCGGCTTCCGTGTGGTAGATAAACAATCTCGGCAAGTACAGCATCCCCGCCATCCACGAGATAACGGCAATGACATGAATTGCCTTGGCCCACAGGAAGAAATTATCCGGATCAAACCAGAACAGGCCAGCTGTCAGAATGACCAGAATACCGATTGCCACAGCAGCTCGTATCCCCGGATTGGCGCGGTCGCTCATCTTGTGCTGTTCCTCACCTGATCAATCATGTCTTGCACATGAGCAATCGGCGTATCAGGCGTTATTCCGTGGCCAAGATTAAAAACCAGTGGCCCACGCCCAAGATTGTCCAGGATATTCTTTGTACCCTCATGCAGCGCTTTCCCGCCCGCAACCAGGCGCATCGGATCCAGATTCCCTTGTATAGGCCCTTCGCGCTGCAATGCTTTCGCCTGCTCCATCGGAACAGTCCAGTCGAGTCCGAGCGTGCCAACACCGGTTTTGCCGCGATATTGCCCATACCGTGATCCTGCACCCTTCGGAAAACCAATGATGGGAACGTTGGGATATCTCTTTCGCACCTCGCCTACCATTGTCGCTACCGGGTCGATCGCACATCGCTCGAAGCCGTCCTCATCAAGCATTCCAGCCCATGAATCGAATATCTGCACGGCATCGGCGCCAGCTTCGATCTGGCGAACAAGATATTCCGCCGATACTTTTGCAAGAACAGACAACAGGCGCTCAAATGCTTCAGGATGTTCCAGGGCAAATCGTCTTGCCGGCGCTTGATCGGTTGTTCCGTGGCCAGCAATCATATAGGTCGCGACCGTCCACGGTGCGCCGCAAAATCCCAAAAGCGTCGTTTCGCCCGGCAGCCCCTGTCTCAGCCTGGCAACGGTTTCATAGACTGCTGAAAGATGATCGTGAAACCGGTCCTCCGACAGCCTGTCAATTTCATCAGCGGCAATCGGATCAAGGATCGGACCGCGACCTTCTTCAAAGCGTACATTTCTTCCAAGCGCATGTGGAACTACAAGTATGTCAGAAAATAAAATGGATCCGTCGAATCCAAAGCGTCTGATTGGCTGCAAAGTAACCTCCGCCGCCAGCTCCGGATTGTAGCAAAGATCCAGAAAACTTCCCGCCTTCTGTCTCGTTTCGCGGTATTCCGGCAGATATCGTCCTGCTTGGCGCATGAGCCAGATCGGTGGAGGAAAAAGACTCTCTCCCTGGAGAACCCTCAGAAGCTTTTTTGAATTTTCAGCCATGGGCGCTTTTCACCAGCCTGCCTAATTAAATCAATCAAGAAATTTGGTTTTTCTGATTCTTAGAGTCTGTTGAACTCGTGGATTATTTCTTGTCCACATTGAACGGCTGATATCCGGGATCTGCAGAAAACGACCTCCAATTATCCACAAACCGCCGTCTCTGTGAATATTGAATGAATATTTATAATATCAAGAGGTTATGAGATCATCGATGAATGACAATCTGTTGGCAACATGACTGCGAAATGTGAGTATGAGTTTGTTCACAACCAAACCGAAAATCCATGAACAACAACCGTGGTTGTGGACATTGACCGGTTTGATACAGTCGTTCAAATCTCCGGCATTGCTGAGCCGGGTTCTGTCCACATTCATCAACAAGGTATCGAGGAACCGGTGAACAACCCACAATCCTTCTTTCATCTGCATCTGATTTCTGATGCCACCGGCGAAACCTTGCTCGCGGCAGGCCGGGCGGCCGCTGCACAATATCAGGATGCCCGGTCGATAGAACACATCTACCCACTGATCCGTTCAGAGCGCCAGCTGCTCAAGGTATTGGACGATATCGATGCCGAACCGGGCATCGTCCTGTTCACAATCATCGACGAACAGCTGTCTTCGATGTTGACGAAGCGCTGTGCTCAAATTGGCGTACCGTGCGTTTCCGTGCTCGAACCGGTGATGAATGTGTTTCAATCTTATTTGGGCGCACCAAGTGGACGCCGTGTCGGCGCCCAGCATGTGCTTGATGCGGAATATTTCAGGCGTATTGACGCTTTGAACTTCACCATGGAGCACGATGACGGCCAACTGCCCGGAAACGTCGAAGATGCCGACATCATCCTGATAGGAATATCACGGACCTCAAAAACGCCGACCAGCATATATTTGGCCAACCGGGGTCTGAAAACCGCCAATGTGCCGATCGTCGTCGGTGTCCCGATGCCGGAATCGGTGATCAACTCGCAGGGTCCGCTGATTGTCGGGTTGATCGCATCGACCGAACGGATTTCACAGGTTCGCAAAAACCGTATTTTGGGTTCAGCACATGGCTATGATTCGCAAAGCTATGTCGATCGATCACAAATTTCGGAAGAACTGTCCTATGCCCGCCAGCTTTGCGACCGTCACAACTGGCCCATGATAGACGTGACCAGGCGATCAATCGAAGAGACCGCCGCAGCGGTGGTTGCACTGTTGAACAAGGCGCGATAGGGCCGGTTCCAGTAACTCTGGCCCGGGAGAAACTGTTGGCGGCCCCAATTATCCTCGCTTCAGCCAGCCCACATCGAAGCGCTATGCTGAAGGCGGCCGGCTTGGTCATTGAAGCGATATCAGCGGAAATCGATGAGCGCGCTGTCGAGCAATCGATGGGCGATGAAGCCAGAGATGGCGAATTGCTCGCCTCCGTTCTCGCAGAAGCAAAAGCAGCCGAGGTTTCCAGCCGATACCCCGATGCGGTTGTGATCGGCTGCGACCAGACAATGTTGATGAACGAGGAAATCTTCCACAAGCCTTCAGACATGAACGAAGCGCGAAGAAATCTGCTACGCCTGTCGGGCCAAACCCACCGGCTGAACAGCGCGGTTACATTGGTTCAAGGCGGGCAAACCTTGTGGCGGCATGTAGCCGTTGCGAGCATGACCATGCGCACCTTTGATCCCGGATATGCGGGCCGGTATCTTGCGGCAGCAGGCGATAAAGTGCTCGGAAGTGTCGGCGTTTATCAAATCGAGGGATTGGGTATTAATCTCTTTGACAAGGTTGAGGGCGATTTCTTCACGATTGTCGGGTTGCCTCTGTTGCCGCTTCTTGCCGAACTCAGAAACAGGAAGCTGATCGATGGCTGAGGCTATACGGCGCGCATTCGTCTGCGGTCATCCGGTTGAACATTCGATGTCGCCGGCAATCCACGGCTATTGGATCTCGCAGCATGGTCTGAACGCCACCTATGAGAAAATAGACGTCATGCCGGAAGACTTTCCTGACTTTCTCGAAGGGCTGGCATTGGCCGGATATTCCGGCGGCAATATCACCATCCCGCACAAGGAAACCGCATTTAGCAACGTCCGGTCGAAGGACGAGGCAGCATTGAAAATTGGCGCGGTGAACACGGTTTGGCTGGAAAACGACATTCTTTGCGGCACGAATACGGATTGGTCGGGATTTGCCGCCAATCTGGACGAGCATGCGCCCGGTTGGGACAGTTGTGAGGTTGCGGTCGTCCTGGGCGCGGGCGGAGCAGCCCGGGGTGTAATCTATGCCCTGATCGATCGGGGGATCTCAAAAATCCGCATTGTCAACCGCACCCGTTCGAGGGCCGATCGGCTGGCGGGGGATTTTGCCTCAAATCGGGGATCGGAATTGCTGGTCGATGATTGGGCTGAATTGCAACACGCGCTTCAAACTGCAGAACTGCTCATCAACACCACTTCGCTTGGCCTGGAAGGTGGAGACGATGCGCCGAACATCTCAGGACTGCCATCGTCCGCAATCGTGACCGACATTGTTTATTCTCCGCTGCAGACGCCGCTGTTGAAAGCAGCCGATAGTGCGGGGCTCAAGACGGTCGATGGCCTCGGAATGCTCCTGCATCAGGCGGTTCCCGGATTTGAAAAATGGTTCGGTGTCAGACCGAAGGTCACACCGCAATTGAGGGATATGATCATCGAGAAATTGGATGCGGCGTCGTGATCATCTTGGGACTGACCGGTTCGATCGGGATGGGAAAATCGACAACAGCAAAAATGTTCGCCGAAGCCGGTATCCCGGTAAGCGATGCCGATTCAATCGTTCACGAATTGTATTCCGGCCGCGCCGCGCCGCTGATCGAAGCGGCGTTTCCGGGAACAGTCGATGCAGGAACAGTTGATCGCACCCGCTTGTCCAAAGCTGTTCTTGGAAACAGGGCCGCGATGCAGAAACTGGAGAAAATCGTTCACCCGCTGGTTGCCGATGAACGCGACAGATTTCTTGAGCAGCATCGCTCAGCCGGAGAAAAGCTTGTCGTGCTTGATATTCCGCTTTTGTTTGAGACGGGCGGCGAAGACCTGGTGGACATGGTTATTGTCGTCACCGCGGATGAGGCCATCCAGCGCCAACGGGTGTTGGAGCGGCCCGGAATGACTGATGAGAAATTCAATTCAATCCTCGCCAACCAGGTTCCTGACGCCGAAAAGAGGTCAAGGGCAGACTTCATCATTGATACCGGCCTTGGAATGCAATCGGCTCGTGATGCGGTTGACGAAATCATCGCAAAACTGTCCGGGGAAGACCGGGACAATCAGCCTTGATCCTCTTGCGCATTTGCTGACCGTCGCACAATAGTCGGTCAGGGGAAGCGGCAAATGCGAGAAATTGTTTTTGACACCGAAACGACCGGGCTCGATCCCAAAACCGACCGGGTCATAGAAATCGGCGGTGTGGAGCTCGACAACCGGTTTCCAACCGGGCGGACCTTCCACGTCTACATCAACCCGGATGGTCAGCAGATCCACCCCGACGCCCAGGCGGTACACGGCATTAGCCTAGACGATCTGGCCGACAAACCGGTATTCGCCGGTATTGCTGACGCGTTTCTCGATTTTTTTGAAGGCGCCAAGTTTGTTGCTCACAATGCCGGATTCGACATGGGCTTCATCAATGTCGAGCTTTCCCGCGTAGGCCAGCCGGCCATCGATCCGGGCCGCGTAGTCGATACGCTCGCCCTTGCCCGCCGCAAACATCCCATGGGTCCCAACTCGCTTGACGCGTTGTGCAAGCGCTACGGTATCGACAATTCGCACCGCACGCTCCATGGCGCATTGTTGGATGCGGAGTTACTGGCCGAAGTCTATATCGAGATGATTGGCGGCAAACAGGCCGCCTTGGGGCTTGAAATCAGGTCAGCGACGGAGACATCAGACAAGGCAGTCGGCGGTGATGTCAAAAGACCGTTATCGCGACCAACTCCCCTTCCCTCCAGGCTTACCGAAGACGAGATTGAAGCTCACGCTCGGTTGGTTGAACAGCTTGGCGAAGAAGCAATCTGGAAGAAAGTGGCTGGATGAAGCCAGGGCACTAACGATCACGGCCGAAGATAATGTCGAGAATGGTTGTTTTCCGGGTTCCATTGCCCGCACCGACTTCAGCGGGGGGAATGGGACGGCCCACCGATCCCGTCTGATCGCGAATACCAGCCATACCGCGATCATCGTCTAAGGCGCCGGTCCGGGCTATTTTGTCGCGCGGTCTGGGCACGGGCACGCCTTCATCAACCACCCCTTCGTGCCAACCTCCCGGTAAAACAGCAACCGGAACGCCTTCGTGTGCGGCAATCATGAACTCCTGCCAGGCGATGGCCGGCAGCAGCCCGCCCGTGACGTTTTTCATCGGGGTTCCGTCATCGTTTCCAAACCAAACGCCGGTCGTCAGATTTGATGTATAGCCGACAAACCAAGCATCGCGTGATTTTTGACTGGTTCCGGTCTTGCCCGCGGCTGGCCAGCCAAAGTCAGCCCTCCGGGCGGTTCCGTGCAGAATGGTTTGCTCCATCATGGAATTCATCATGCCGACCGTCACGTCGCGGATAACCCGGGGCGAACCATCATTCCGGTTTTCATACAGAACCTCTCCGGAAGTGGTTGTGACACGGCGAACGAAATGTACCGGCGGGCGATATCCGCCATTTGCAAACGGAACATAGGCAGCAGTCAACTCAAGCAATGTGACCTCTGATGTGCCAAGCGCAATCGACGCGTTCGATTTCAGTTCTGACTGAATGCCCAATCGGTTTGCTGTCTCAACGACACTGCCCGGCCCGTATTTGACAGCCAACTGTGCGGCAACGGAATTGAGCGATTTGGACAGTGCTTCGGTCAGGGTCACGCGGCCATGATACTTTCCGCCGTAATTTTCCGGCTTCCACTTGCCGAATCTCACCGGTGCATCCTGCCAAACACTATTGGGTGTTTCACCGCGCTCGATTGCTGCAAGATAGACAAACGGCTTGAACGCCGAGCCCGGTTGCCGCAGTGCCTCGGACGCCCGGTCGAACTGGCTGTTGGCATAGTCATAACCGCCAACCATTGCGCGCACGGCACCCGAACCGTCAATTGAAACGAGGGCGCCCTGGCTTACCCTTCGTTTGTCCCCTTCCTTGCCAATCAGGCGCCGGATCGAATTTTCAGCCAGTTTCTGCAGCGTCAGGTCGACGGTCGCATCGACGATAATGTCTTCGCGAACATCGCCAATCAGGGCCGGAAGTTCTTCCATTATCCGGTCGGCAACATAATGCTCCGATCCGGTCCAGAACGCCGCAGCCCGCATCGCCGGCGTACTTATGGCGACCGTCATTTCCTTGTCGCCAATCATGTCCAGATCGCGCATCGCCGCGATCACCAACTGCGCCCTCTCGGAAGCGGCTTTCGGATCACGCGCCGGAGACAGCCTTGAAGGCGCCTTCAGCAGGCCCGCCAACAGCGCCGCTTCTGCAAGTGTCACGTCGCGCGCCGGCTTGTCGAAATAGCGTCTCGCTGCCGCCTCGACGCCATAGGCGCCCGAACCGAAATAAACCCTGTTCAGGTACATTTCGAGAATTTGCTCTTTCGAGTATTTGTGCTCGATCCAGAACGCCAGCAGCACCTCTTGAACTTTGCGCTCCAGTGTACGATCCGGCTTCAAAAACAGGTTCTTTGCCAATTGCTGTGTAAGAGTCGATCCTCCTTGCACAAATCGTTGTTTGACCAGATTGGTCAGCATGGCCCGCGTCAGGCCGATCGGATCTACGCCAAAATGGCTGTAAAACCGACGGTCCTCGATCGCGACAACAGCTTGCGGAATATAGGGTGACATGCGGTGCAAACCGATTGCTTCGCCGCCGGTCATTCCCCTGTTGGCGATCAGCGACCCGTTGACCGAAACAATCTTCACATTCGGTGGTCTGTCGGGGATCGCCCAGGTGGTTGCACTGGGCATTTTGGCGCCATACCAGGCCACAAGTCCGGCGCCTGCAATTCCAACCCAGAGGCCCAATACCAGCGACCAATAGGCAAGCTTGCGGAACACGCCGAACAAACCGCGCTTGTTCTTTCGCGATCTTCGGGAGGTTTTGCGTCCTGCTTTGCGCCGTTTTCGATTGCGGTTCTTGATCAACCGGTCATCATCACTTGCCTTGAGCCGTCCCGAAGAGCGCCTGCGCGGGCTCTCGTCGAACGTCGGTTCGATCCGTCTGCCTTTTCGTGCACGCGCCATAATAGCTGAACCCGGTCCCGGTTAATTAGCTGCTCCCGTTGCAGACTAATTGCGGCGCTTTAAAGGGGGGTTAAGCATATTGGCGGTCGTGAATGGACATTTGAGCGGGCTTAACCCGGATCAAACACCCGCTTGATACATGATCAGCACTACAAAATGCCGGAATTCCACAAACCATGCGCGCAGAAATTTCAGCCAGCAGATCCGAGTGGGTCGATATTGCCAAAGGTATATGCATCATCTTCGTTGTGATGGTGCATTCAACGCTCGGCGTTGAAATTGCCGCCGGCAGCGAAGGCTGGATGCATCAGGTCGTCGCTTATGCACGGCCGTTTCGCATGCCCGATTTCTTCATGATTTCCGGACTTTTCCTGGCACTGGTGATAGACCGGCCCTGGCGGCGGTACCTCGACCGCAAGGTTGTGCACTTCTTTTATTTTTACATTCTTTGGCTCTCGATCCAGTTTGCCTTCAAGGCACCCGGAATGGCGATGGAGCATGGCGCTGCGCATGCGGTTTCAGCGTACTTCTGGGCCTTCATCCAACCGTTCGGCACACTCTGGTTCATCTATATTCTGCCGATAATGTTCCTCGTGACCCGCTGGCTGAAGCCCGTTCCGCTACCGGTCGTACTAGCGGGCGCGGCCTTGCTGGAAATCCTTCCCATACACACCGGATGGGTCACCTTCGACGAATTCTGCTCGCGCTATGTCTACTTCTTTGCAGGATATGCGCTCGCACCGCATATTTTTGCCGCCGCCCGGTGGTTGAAGGAAAGGCCCGTTGCCGCATTGGCCACACTGGCGTTGTGGGCGCCGGTTAATGGCTTACTGGTTTTTGCGGACACCCCGGAGCCTTTGCAATTCCTCATCCAGGACCACAATGGTGCCGCAGGCGCGACCGGAGGCCTGGCTGAATTACCGCTGATTTCGATTGCGCTTGGTTTCGCCGGCGCAATGGCAATTGTATCCGTTGCGTCGCTCATTTCCGGCAAGTTGTGGTCGCGCTGGCTGGATTGGCTCGGGCGTCACTCGATCGTCGTCTATCTGGCTTTCTTCCTGCCAATGGCGACCACCCGAATTGTGCTGGTCAAGTCAGGTTTGATCGCCGATGTCGGAACCATGTCGCTATTGACATTGATCGCCGGCGTCAGTGGCCCGGTCATCCTTTACTTCATGATAAAATGGACAGGCTGGGGCAAATTCCTGTTTGAGCGTCCGGACTGGGCCAAGATCGATAAACCGGCCAAGAATATTGCAGCCGCGCCGGTGCCTGCCGAGTAATTTGGAGCGCAAAGCCTCAGCTATGCGCAAAAATGTCGGTCTCGGGCCATCCCATGAGATCAAGCTTTGCGCGCGTCGGCAAAAACTTGAAACAGGCGGCAGCCACCCTGGTCCGGTCTTCTCTTTCAAGCCGTGCTTCAAGTGCGTTGCGCAACTGATGAAGATACAGCACGTCGGAGGCGGCGTACTCCAGCTGCGCGTCGCTCAATGTCTCGGCGGCCCAATCAGACGATTGCTGCTGCTTTGACAAATTGATCTCCAACAATTCCGAACACAAGTCCTTCAATCCGTGCCGGTCGGTGTAGGTTCGCGTCAGTCGCGAGGCAATTTTGGTACAGAAAACAGGCTCGGCCATCACGCCAAATGCGTGGCAGAGAACCGCAATATCAAACCGGCCAAAGTGAAACAGCTTGGTTTGTTTGCGGTTCTTCAGCAACTTGACAATGTTGGGTGCCTTTTTTTGCCCTGCGGCGATCTGCACAACATCGGCGGTTCCGTCACCGGGCGACAACTGTACAACACACAGGCGGTCGCGGTGCGGATTTAGCCCCAGCGTCTCTGTGTCGATCGCAACAGTGTCGACATCGTAATGGCCGAGATCAGGCAGGTCCCCTTTGTGATAGCGAATAGTCATGGAGATTGATTTACACTTAATTGCTTGAAATTGCGTGAAGAATTCGCGCCCAGGAGCGCTGGCCCTTGTGGAATGATGTCAGATCGTACTTTTCATTTGGTGAATGAATATTGTCATCGTCCTTGGCAAAGCCAACCAAAAGCGACTCCATACCGAGCATGGATTGAAAATCACCGACGATCGGAATGGATCCACCCATGCCGATCAGCACCGCCGGATTGGGCCATTCATCCGATAGTGCCGACATGGCTTTCGTGACCAGCGGTGAATCATACGCCAACTGAATAGCACCGGACGCGCCATGCGCCTCGAATTCGACGGCACAATCCTCCGGTATGCGGGCACGTACAAATTCCCGGAATGCCGCCCTGATCGCATGCGGGTCCTGTTTGTGCACCAGCCGGAACGACAGTTTCGCCGAAGCCTCACTGGCGATGACGGTTTTGGAACCGTCGCCGGAATAACCCCCGGATACCCCATTCACCTCGGCAGTGGGCCGTGCCCAGGTCAGCTCAAGGACCGATCGGCCCTTTTCTCCGGATGGAATTGACAGATCCACTTCTGCCAGCAAATCCGTACCGGTTTGTGCCAATTTCTCCCATGAATCGAGGATTTGCCGGGGCGTTTCTTCAACACCGTCATAAAATCCGGGAATGGTCACCTTTCCCGTTTCATCGTGCAGATCAGCAAGAATTTTCGAGACGATGTGAATCGGGTTGGCTGCCGCCCCTCCATAGTGTCCAGAATGAAGATCTCGGTCGGCAGCCCGCACGGTAAATTCGTCTCCGGTCAATCCACGCAACGTTGTCGTGATCGCCGGGGTGTCGGCGCCCCACATACCGGTGTCGCATACCATCGCGAAATCAGCTTTCAATTCGTCTGCATTGGCCTCAAGAAAGGGCAACAACGATGGAGAACCGGATTCTTCCTCACCTTCAAACAACAGGGTTATCCTGCAGGGAAGCGATCCATGCACCTGTTTCCAGGCACGGCAAGCTTCAACAAACAGCATCAGCTGTCCCTTGTCGTCCGACGACCCCCGGCCAAAAATGACCTTTTCTCCGCTGTTGCTCTCGCGAATTCCAGGTTCGAACGGGTCACCGTCCCACAGGTCAAGCGGGTCGACCGGCTGGACGTCATAGTGCCCGTAAAACAGAGCGTGTGGAGAATCGGGCGACGGTCCGTCATGGTGAGCGACAACCATTGGATGCCCTGCCGTATCCCGAACGCTGGCGGCAAATCCGATCGTCTTCAGGTCGGCCACGAGCCATTCCGCCGCTTTCTTGCAATCGTCGCCGTAGGCAGGGTCGGTTGAGATCGATTTCAACCTTAAAAGCTCGAAAAGGCGTTCAACGCTTTGATCAAGATTGCTGTCAATTGCGGTGAGTACGGGATTCAATACGCTCATGGATAGATTTTCCTGCTGATAGATCTGAGCCGGACCGTAGTCCGCTAATTGTCAAACCGGAAGCCGGAAAAACCGAAAAGAACATGAAAAAGCCGCCGTGGCGGAGGGGGAACCACGGCGGCCATACTGTAAAGTTTGCGGCAGCCCGGAGAGGGGGGATGAGGCTGCCGCCAGTGTCCGGCGAGGCGGGGGACGAGCCTTAGACCGGACATCGGCGAAAACTGCCGATGACTGGCATTTGTGTCTCCAAATGCGGCATTTCAATGTTCACGACATTAATGTTTTGTAACATAGTTGTGAATGCAAAGCCGCCGAAGCCTTCCATTGTCTTCCTTTTGGCAGGAGAGTTGGCCCAGCATTGCAAGCAACGGGGAAATTCGCGGTGCCTTGCAATGGACAGCCGCGGATCGTCGCGCTACCCATCGAAACCATGAAAAAAGGCGATCATCTCTTTCTGGTTGACGGCTCCGGCTACATTTTTCGCGCTTATCACGCGCTTCCGCCGCTAACGCGAAAATCGGACCGGCTGCCCGTCGGTGCGGTTTCGGGTTTCTGCAACATGTTGTGGAAGCTGTTGTCCGAGGCTCGCGACACCTCGGTTGGGGTCACTCCAACCCATTTCGCGGTAATTTTCGACCATTCCTCGAAAACATTCCGTAATGAGTTGTACTCGGAATACAAGGCCAATCGTTCGGAGCCACCTGAGGATCTCGTGCCTCAATTCGGATTGATCCGGCAGGCAACCCAGGCATTCGATCTGCCTTGCATCGAGATGGCGGGCTATGAGGCCGACGATCTCATCGCCACCTATGCGCGGCTGGCCGAAGAAGCCGGTGGCGATGTTACGATCATCTCCTCCGACAAGGATCTTATGCAGCTCGTAACCCCAAGCGTCGGCATGTATGACACGATGAAGGATCGCGAAATTCGCGAACCGGAAGTGGTCGACAAATGGGGCGTCAGCCCGGAGAAAATGATCGATCTGCAGGCACTTACCGGCGATTCGGTTGACAATATTCCGGGCGTTCCCGGCATAGGTCCCAAAACGGCGGCGCAATTGCTGGACGAGTATGGCGATCTCGACACGCTTTTGGAACGTGCGAGCGAAATCAAACAGAACAAGCGCCGCGAAAACATCATCGAACATGCGGACATGGCACGCCTTTCACGTGAACTGGTGACTTTGAAACGCGATGTACCGGTAGAGGCCGGTCTGGAGGACTTCGCGCTTGGCGATCCTGATGGCCCAAAGCTGATCGCGTTTTTGAAGGCAATGGAATTCACGACGCTGACACGACGGGTTGGCGAAGCGACCGAAACGGAAGTGCCGGAGATCGAACCGGCCGATGTGGAAGTTCAGTGGGGAAAGGATGCGCATGGTCCGGATCTGGATTCCGGCGATCCGGCATCGCCTGGCAGCAACGACAACTCCCAGTCAGAGGGGTGGACTCCATCCGCACTGGCAGCAGAACGTGCGGCAACTGCGGCATCGGACAAGATCGATGCCTCGGACTATGTCACGATCCGCGATTTGGAAACACTGGATCGGTGGATTGCAGAAGCCCGCGAGGCGGGAACCGTGGCATTTGATACCGAGACCACCTCTCTCGATCCCATGCAGGCTGAACTTGTCGGTTTCTCCCTGGCGATTGCCCCCGGGCGTGCCGCCTATGTGCCGCTTGCCCACAAGTCAGGCGCTGGTGATTTGCTTGGTGGTGGACTGGTTGAAAACCAGATTTCCGAGGCCGATGCACTTGAACGGCTGAAACCGCTTCTCGAAGATGCATCAGTCTTGAAGATAGCGCAAAATCTCAAATACGATCTGGTGATCATGCAGCAGCGTGGCATCGACGTCGTTTCCTATGACGACACGATGCTGATCTCCTATGTCGTTGATGCCGGCAAGGGCGGCCATGGCATGGATGCCTTGTCCGATCGCTGGCTCGGGCACGAGACAATTCACTATAAAGACCTGACGGGTAGTGGAAAGAAGGCCATCACATTCGATTATGTGGAGCTCGAAAAGGCGTCCGCTTACGCTGCCGAAGATGCTGACGTCACATTACGCCTGTGGCTGGCCCTCAAACCGAGACTTGCTGCTGACGGCCTCGTTTCGGTTTACGAGCGGCTTGAGAGGCCATTGGTGCAGGTCTTGGCCGGCATGGAGCAGCGGGGAATATCGGTTGACCGGCAGAATCTTAGCCGGCTGTCAGGCGATTTTGCACAAGCCGCGGCAGCTTTGGAATCGGAGATTCACGACCTGGCCGGAGAGAACTTCAATCCGGGTTCGCCCAAACAGCTTGGGGAAATCCTGTTTGGCAAGATGAACCTGCCGGGCGGCACCAAAACCAAGACCGGACAATGGTCCACTTCGGCCCAAATACTGGAGGACCTTGCCGCCGAAGGACATGAACTGCCGCGCAAGATCGTCGACTGGCGCCAGCTGACCAAATTGAAAAGCACCTATACCGATGCGCTGCCGGAGTTCATCAACCCGCGGACCAAGCGTGTCCACACCTCCTACGCGCTGGCTTCCACTTCGACCGGCCGTTTGTCGTCGTCAGACCCGAATCTGCAAAACATCCCGATCCGCACCGCAGAAGGGCGGAAGATCAGGACAGCGTTCGTCGCGGAAAAAGGCAACAAACTCCTGTCGGCCGATTATTCGCAGATCGAGTTGCGTGTCCTGGCCCATATTGCCGACATTCCGCAGCTCAAGCAGGCCTTTGCCGATGGTGTCGATATTCATGCCATGACGGCTTCAGAGATGTTCGACGTGCCGGTGGAAGGTATGCCGCCGGAGGTACGCCGCCGTGCCAAGGCGATCAATTTCGGTATCATCTATGGTATCTCGGCTTTTGGCCTTGCCAACCAGCTTTCGATTCCGCGCAGCGAAGCGGGCGACTACATCAAACAGTACTTTGAGCGCTTTCCCGGTATTCGCGATTACATGGAGGGCACAAAGGAATTCTGCCGCGAGCACGGCTATGTCGAAACAATATTCGGACGGCGGGCGCATTATCCCGAGATCAAATCATCAAATCCGCAACACCGTGCTTTCACCGAACGTGCGGCGATAAATGCCCCGATCCAGGGCTCCGCAGCAGATATTATCCGCCGGGCCATGGTGCGCATGGATTCAGCGCTTGAACGGGCGGAACTCGCAGCTCAGATGCTGCTTCAGGTCCATGACGAGCTGATTTTCGAGCTGCCGGAAATCGAAGTCGAACAAACCATTCCGGTGGTGCGCGAAGTGATGGAAAACGCTGCAATGCCGGCTATTTCGATGGCGGTACCGCTGGCTGTAGACGCCACGGCCGCCGACAATTGGGATGAAGCGCACTGATATTCAGTTCCGGGAGATGCCGCTATTTCAGCGGAAAGTTTCTTGAGGTCGCCAGCACAACACCGCAATGCGTCTCCTGTCCTCCGGAAATACAATATACATCTGATATTCCGACAGAGGTGGTTTTCCCAGACTGTAGAACCCTTCCCTTCGCGATGAGTGCATCGCCCCTCGCTTGTCCAGTCATTTTGACTGTGTAATCCAGCGTCGCGACAGCCCAATCACCGGGCAGTTTGCTCAAACAGGCGCTGACGGCTCCAACATCACCCAGAATTCCAACCATTGAAGCCGGAAAGGATTGAGGTGGAGTGGAAAATCGCTCGGCGAACGGCATTTCAACTGTCACCGCACCCGGTTGACTGGATATCAGCTTGATACCCAATTCGCGAACGAATGGCAGTTTTGGAAGAAACTCGGCCGGATCTGCAAGTTTGTCTGAATCTATCATGTTAGGAGAATCTCCTCGCTTGCGTCACTTAGTGCCGGGCCATTCCATATCCTCTGGCGAGCCGGATCATCATGCACAACTGATCCCCGCAATGGCACAATCGCTTTACGATCACTCAGGCGCTTAAGCCGCGTTTCCGGTTGCCAGGTCAGCCGCGTTGCGGATGGCATCAATGTTGCTTCGATAGGAATCTTCGGTACCGCCTTTGAACACCGCCGAGCCGGCGACCAGCACATTAGCGCCGGCGCGTGCGACCAGCGGAGCGGTTTCGGCGGTCACGCCGCCATCGATCTCAATGTCGATTGGCCGGTCACCGATCATCGCCTTGACCCGCGCCACCTTGTCGATCACCGAATGAATGAAGGCTTGTCCGCCAAACCCCGGATTGACAGTCATCAGCAGGATCAGATCGAGCCGGTCGAGAACATATTCGATCACGTTCTCCGGTGTTGAGGGATTAAGCGAAACGCCGGCTTTCTTGCCAAGGTCTCGGATTGCCTGCAGTGATCGCTCCAGATGCGGTCCCGCCTCAGCATGGACCGTGATGATATCGCAACCGGCATCGGCAAACGCCGCCAGGTAAGGGTCGGCAGGTTCGATCATCAGATGACAATCGAAAACCTTGTCCGTTCTGCCGCGGACCGCCTTGATCACCGGCGGACCAAAAGAAATATTGGGTACGAAATGGCCATCCATGACATCGAGATGGATCCAGTCGGCCCCGGCAGCGGCGACCGTCTCAATCTCTTCGCCCAATTTTGAGAAATCTGACGCGAGAACCGATGGTGCAATGATCGTGGCCATGGTGACTGGCTCCATGTTGCGGCAATCGCCTTATCGGCAAGCACATTGCTCATGGCAAGAGTGTGTTGATGCTCAGGCCACAGAAATCTTGAACTGCCATGAACCAGCTTGTGCGCAGAGGTGTGATCGTGCAGGCTTTGGTCATGATGCAAACAAGAACCGAGACTGATGGTTTTGGCGCCATTGACGTACCTGCAGATCGCCTGTGGGGTGCGCAGACACAGCGTTCGCTGCAGAATTTTCGGATTGGTGCGGAAAGAATGCCGTTGCCGTTGATCCATGCGCTGGGATTGGTCAAGCAGGCAGCAGCACGGGCAAATGTGGCGTTTGGAAAGCTGGATGCCGAACTCGGGCAAGCGATTGAAACTGCCGCTGCCGAAGTTGCCTCGGGAAAACTCGACAGTCACTTCCCGCTCGTCGTCTGGCAGACCGGATCGGGCACCCAAACCAACATGAACGCCAACGAGGTGATTGCCAACAGGGCGATCCAGCTGCTCGACGGGTCCGTCGGATCAAAGGATCCGGTTCATCCGAATGATCACGTCAATATGAGCCAGTCATCCAATGATGTGTTTCCGACCGCGATGCATATTGCGGCAGTGCTGGAGGCAAAACGGTCGTTGCTACCGGCGCTTGATCATCTGACAGAGGCGTTGTCGGGAAAAGAACGGGACTTCGCAGAGATTGTAAAAATCGGCCGTACTCACACGCAGGACGCAACGCCACTGACGCTCGGCCAGGAATTCTCCGGCTATTGCGCGGCGTTGAAACTGGGGCGTGACCGGATTTCGGCAACGTTGGGTGGCGTTTCGGCGCTTGCGCAAGGCGGCACCGCGGTTGGTACCGGCCTCAACGCGCCTGAAGAATTCGGCAAGCGGTTTGCCGAAATTATTTCGGAATTGACGGGCGATCCGTTCAACTCCGCGGCCAACAAGTTCGAGGCGCTGGCCAGTCATGGCGCGCTGGCGAACTTTCACGGAACATTGTCGTCCCTTGCCGGTGACTTGTTCAAGATCGCCAATGATATTCGCTTCCTTGCATCCGGGCCCCGCTCCGGCCTGGGAGAATTGAACCTGCCCGAAAATGAGCCCGGTTCCTCGATCATGCCCGGAAAGGTCAACCCGACCCAGGCGGAGGCGCTCACCATGGTCTGTGCGCAGGTGATGGGCAATCAGACGACCGTCAATCTGGCGGCTTCACAAGGTCATTTCGAACTCAATGTCTTCAAGCCGGTCGTTGCTCTTGCCGTTTTGCAGTCAATCCGCCTGCTTGCCGATGCATCCGCCTCATTTGCGGACAATTGTGTTGCCGGTATCGAAGCAAACGAGGCGCGTATCAACGAACTCGTCGAACGTTCATTGATGCTGGTGACGGCGCTTGCACCCGAAATCGGCTACGACGCGGCGGCAGCGATCGCCAAGGCAGCGCATCAAAACGGAACTTCGCTGCGCGAGGAAGCGTTGAAATCCGGTCTTGTTGATGCCGAAACATTTGACCGGCTGGTCGACCCGAAATCGATGACCGGCGTAATTTGACGATTTCCTGAACAGTTTGCCTGTTTTGTTCAGCAATTCGCGACGATCAGTCAACAAGATCAATCTTCAATATCGGTGGCAATCCCTCCATATGCGGATCCGACACAACGATGGAGGGTAAAATGTCCAATGATGTCATACTGCTGGTCGGCCGCATCTTGCTGGCGATCATTTTCATCGCGGCCGGATTGAGCAAATTCGCCGATATCGCCGGCACAGCCGGTTATATCAGCTCAGTGGGTCTGCCGGCCGGAACGCTGCTTGCCTGGCTGTCGGCGGTTTTTGAAACGGTCGCCGGCGTTGCCATATTGGTCGGGTTTCAGACCAGGATAGTTGCCTGGCTGCTGATCGCATTCTGCCTGTTTACCGGATTCATGTTCCATCTCGGTCCCATCAACATTCCGGATTTCTCTGAAGGTGCAAATGCGATGTTGAGCATGTTCAACCAGATCATGCTGATGAAGAACCTGGCAATTGCCGGTGGATTCATGGCTTTGATCGTATCGGGACCAGGCGCTTTGTCGGTTGATGCGAAACGGGCCTGATACTGCCATAATGAATGATAGTTTGCGGCCCGGATTGTTCCGGGCCGTTTTACGTTACAGCGAAACCGCGATCGATTCGGCCATTTGCCGGCGTTTGGCATCATGCGAGCCGGATTTCTCTTTCTTCGACATGACCAGACAGGCTTCGGATTTCAAAATGATGCCGTCGTCAAGGACCCGCAGATGATTGGCCCTGAGCGTTGAACCGGTCGAGGTAATGTCGACAATGACATCGGCCGAACCTGACGCCGGCGCACCTTCGGTCGCACCGAGGCTTTCGACAATGCGATAAACCTGAATGCCGTGTTTGGCCGAAAAAAACTGCTGGGTCAGGCGCCAGTATTTCGTGGCGATCCTGAGCCGTCTTCCGTGACGCTGACGAAAATCCGCCGCGACATCGTCGAGATCGGCCATGGTTGTCACGTCGATCCATACCTCCGGCACGGCGACGACCACGTCGGCATGGCCGAATCCCAGTGCGGAAACGATTTCGACCTTCTGATCCATATCGGCCAGGTTTTCCCGAACCAGGTCTTCCCCGGTTACCCCGAGATCGATGGCGCCGGCGCCAAGTTCGGCGGCGATTTCGGAGGCCGACATGAAAATGACCTCAATGTCATCACGTCCTTCGATGTGCGCGCGGTATTTCCGGTCGTCACCGGGCTGGAATATCGGATATCCCGCCTTCTCAAACAGTTCGACCGTCTGTTCCTTCAGCCGACCCTTCGAGGGCAGTCCCAGCGTAATTGTCATGACCCGTCTCCCGAGATCGCTTCCACCCGGTCGAGCCAGACAGAAAAACCGACGCCGGGAATCGACGAAGGCGCACCGAGCATGGTCAAAAGGCCGTCGTAACGGCCGCCACCGGCGAGCGGTTGTGCATGATCTTCGGCAAAAACCTCAAACACGTGGCCGGTATAATAGTCGAGCGGCCGCCCGAACGCAGCATCGTAGACGATTTGCGCATCGTCGGTTTTCTGCTGCGTAATCGAGGTTATACGGCTGGCAAAACCTTTCAGCGCTTCACCGAACTCGATGTCGTTCTGCATCCCGAATTCGCGCAGTGTCATGACCGCATCCGGCATCGGCACCTTGATCTGCAGGAATTTTTTCAAAGCCGTCATCGCACCGGATGGCAGGCGTGTTTCCGCCAGCTTGGTTTTTTCGATCAATCGTTTTGCAATCTCCCGCGCCGTGCGGCCGGAATGCGGCGGAATACCGGTTGCCGCCATCTCACCCGCTATATGGGCGCTGATCCCGTCTACATCTTCTGCGACGATAAGGCCGGAAAGCGGTGGGCCAAACTTCATGTCGCCATGGGGTTTCTGCAGGTCATCGAGCGCCGTTTCCAGCGCAGCGGTGGAACCGAATGAGCGGGCAAGCCGCTTCATCCAACCGTCGGGAAGCCCGAGCGCCGCCAGCACCGCCTCAAAAATGGCCTGGTCGCCAATCACCACCTTCAGTTTCTGCTCCGGCAACGCCACCCTCAGCACCGCCAGCGCATCGCCAATGGCTCTTGCATCGGCCACCGGCAGGATGGGGTCGCCCAGATCCTCAATGCCGCACTGATAAAACTCTGTGCCGCCCGCCCGGCGCTGACGGAACACTTCGCCCAGATAGCCATAGCGCCTGTGTTCGCCGTCTCCCCGGGCAATGTGGTTCAGGCAGACGGGAATGGTGAATTCCGGCCTGAGACACAGGCTTTCGCTCTTCTCATTCTGGGTCAGGAAGATGCGGCTGCGCAATTCCTCACCCGCCGTATCGAGAAATGGATCGGCGGGCTGCAAAACCGGAATATTGGCGTGTTCGACCTCACGGGCCGACATCAGCACCAGGATCGCCGGCGCAATTGACGGGTAGCGGCTGTTCATGCGCCACTATACCCCGGCTTTGCGATCTTCGGCCTGCTGTTTCAGCAGGTTTTGCACAGTCTCGACCAGATCCACCTCGGATGCCTCAAACTGACCGGGGCGCTGTATGCGCCATTCCTCATTGGATTCAATGGCTTCAGCCTGCCGCTGGCCCTCGATCATGTCCTTGATTTGCACCTTGCCGGCAGCACGCTCATCGGATCCCTGGATGATGGCGATGGGGCAGCCACGCCGGTCGGCATATTTGAGCTGATTGCCGAATTTCTTCCAGTTGCCCTGATACATTTCGGCGCGAATGCCGGCATCGCGCAGATCCTGGGTCATTTTCTGGTAGCGGCCAAGCGCCTCGGTTTCCCTGCCATCCATGACTGTGACCAGAACCGGAGCGATCTCGTCGGAAGTATCAAGCTTGCCGAGGTTTTTCAGCGCCGTCATCAACCGCGATACACCCATGGAAAAACCCGTTGCCGGCACCGGATTGCCCATGAAGCGAGACACCAGCCCGTCATAACGTCCGCCGCCGCCGACCGAACCGAACTGCACCACTTCGCCCTTCTCATTGGTCACATCGAACAGCAGTTCTGCCTCATAAACCGGTCCGGTGTAATATTCGAGCCCGCGGACGACGGAGGGGTCGATGCGGATGCGGTCAGAGAGGTAGCCTGAGCCAACACAAAGTTCCTGAATTTGCGCGAGTGACCATATCCCTTCAGCAGAAACATCGTTCCAGTGGGGAAATTTGCCTTTGTACATCGGCACAGCCAACGCCAACGCCAAGTATTTCTCTTCTGACGACAAATTTTTGCGCCGAGATAGTTCAGCCTCATCCGGGTCGGCAGCTGCCATATGATTCGGATCGGACATGGCCATAACCACCTCAATCTGATCTGGATGCAATCTGGCGCCATCCGTCCAATCACCGCTCTGGTCTTCCCTTCCATCTCCGAGAAGTTTTTTCACCTCCAAAGCACCTAATCGATCCAGCTTGTCGATCGCTCTCAGCACCGAAAGTTTTTGACCCTCATCCGTAACGTCTATCGCCTCCATCACGCCGTCCAGAACTTTCCGGTTGTTGACGCGGATGACATATTGACCCTTAAGCCCCAGCGCCTCCATCGTGTCGGCCATCATCATGCACATCTCGGCATCGGCCTGCACGCCGGGCGCACCGACCGTGTCGGCGTCAAGCTGCATGAACTGCCGGAACCGCCCCGGCCCGGGCTTTTCATTGCGGAACACCCAGCCGGCGCGCCAAGTGCGGTAGGGCAGCTGAATGTCGTTGAAATTCTCCGCCACATGGCGGGCAAGCGGCGCGGTCAGATCATAGCGCAGGCTCATCCACTGCTCGTCATCATCCTGCAGCGAAAACACGCCCTCATTGGGCCGGTCGGAATCGGGCAGGAATTTTCCGAGCGCGTCGGTATATTCAAACAACGGCGTTTCGACGGGGTCGAAACCGTAAAGCTCATAGACCTCGGCGATACGACTCACCATCTCGTTTGTGGCGCGGATATCATCCGGCGACCGGTCGACAAAACCGCGCGGCAGCCGCGCTTTCAGCTTCTGGGGTTTCTTCTTCTTTTTGTCGGCCATGAATTCCGCATCCGGCTGGGAAAACCCGCTTGTGTCGCGGGCGCCGACTACTTAGAGCCGTTCATCCCTAAATGGAAGCAGTTTGATGGAATGGATTTTTCGGCTCAGCAAAAAGCCCCCGCACCAGTAGAAGCTAGACCGGATACGGGGGCTTTCTCGGCAGACGATGCCGATTTTGTACTACGGCCAGTAAGGCGAGCGGCACTGCGCCCTCACGCCGCGGCGCGGAATATAGGTATTGTCCCAGGCCCTATAGGTTTTGAAGCGCCAGTCACACCAGCGGTAATGCTCACCAGGTGGCGAACTCGGGCGGTAGTAGCGCGGCGCCGGCTCATGATAGACGGTGCCGCCGTGAATTCCGTTGCCGATAATGACACCGAGCGCGAATGCCGCCGGCGGGAACCACCAGCCATTGTGAAAACGCCAGCCCGGGTGGCGGTGCCTGCGGCCGCGATAGCCATTGAAATATCCAGGTCCCGGTCCGTGCAAATAAAACCCCGGCCGGACGCGATGTCTGCGATGATGAATAGTCTGCACGTCACCGTTTGGTCCGTGGCTGAATGCCAGATCCGGATTTGCCGGCAACGCCACCGCCGTTGCGGTGAAGCCTGACAACCCCGTTGCGACAGCCAACGTCGCCGATATCAGAATCTTTCGAATCATGTTCAAACTCCCCGTTTCAATCGGCCGAGGATCAATCCGGCTGTTGGCGAGCCGATGTCAGCCAATCTACTGCCTGCACTATGCCGATTTGCCGATGAACGCTGGATGAACGGGAGATGAACAGTCTGGATGCAAGAGGCAGTTTGCCTTCGGCCCGGTGGTGTCAAAAAAATACCCCGGGCAAGCCCGCCAATTCGGGGAACTAGCCGGCAAACCCGGGGAAAGGCGGATTTCCATTGCCGAAACCGGTACTCATTGTCAGCCTCTGTTCGAGGTAAGGCACCGGAGCCGGCAGCGCGAAAACCCTATGGGCGACTGCAGACTGGCAAGTTTTTATGACACCGGCATGTGCGCTTCGTCACAGACCGAGATCAGCGGCGCGACTTTTTCGGCGTCTTCAATCTGTATGTCATTGCCAACGCCATACAGTGCGCGATGGCTTCACGCGGATAGTCGCGTCCTTCCAGGAACAACATGGCCCGGTTGTCCTTGAAATCCAGTTTGTCGCCATAGTGTTCGCGAAAGGTGCCCACCAGCGTGGTCTGGCACAGAAAATAAAGCGCGTGAGTGGCCGGTCCATGGGAAATCTCACCAAGGCGGAATGTACTCCCATGCTTGCCGAGCGTCACGAAACTGGGTTGGCCCCATTTCAATTTCTCGACAATGGGTCCGGCACCTTCCGTCTGCTCCTCCACTTCGAATGCAAGTTCACGCAACGCCAGCAGTTTCCCGCGTACCGGCTCCGGGAAGGCCCGATAGGCCGCCTCGACTTCGGGATTCTCGAAAGTCCGCCACGCCATGTTGTTCACACGGGCCGTTTGAACGCCGCCCGCTCCGCCTCACATACGCCGCGAATGCAACAGCCTTCGATATGGTCATTGACCATGCCCATGGCCTGCATGAAGGCATAGACCGTTGTTGGCCCCACAAACGACCAGCCGCGCTTTTTCAGATCCTTTGAGATATTTGTCGAGGTTTCAGTCTTGCCAAGGGTAAACAGCGTCGCCTTGTCCAGCTTTTTTGGCCGGTCTTGCGGCTGCGGTTCAAATCGCCAGAAATAGGCGGCGAGCGAGCCGAATTCGCGCTGTAATTCCACTGCGCGTCTGGCGTTGTTGATGGTTGATTCAATCTTGCCGCGATGACGCACGATTCCGGCATCACCAAGCAGCCTCTCGATGTCCTCGTCGCCAAAATCGGCCACCTTGTGAAAATCAAATCCTGCGAACCCGGCGCGAAAATTTTCGCGCTTCCTCAGAATGGTTAGCCAAGAGAGGCCGGATTGAAATCCTTCCAGGCAAATCTTTTCAAAAAGCCGCACATCGTCGTCGACCGGCCGACCCCATTCAATGTCATGATAAGCGAGATAATCATCCATTCCGCCGTGCCAGAAGCATCGCAATTGACCGTCATCGCCTTCAATAAGGCCGGTCGTTTCGGTATCGATTCGATCATTCACCTGCGAAATCCTCATGGTTAACGGCGATTCGGGCCGGATTCATCATCGCTTTACCAGATTCCTGAACGGCGCGGTAACCACACCGGAATCTTTCCTGACAAATTCAATTTTTATCGAAATCGATTCACCATTCGGACTCTGAATCCATTCCAGGGTGAAAGCGAGCCGAAGCGCTGCCGCCGGTGGCGCCTCAACGAATGTGACGAAGAGTAGAGAGTACGTCCCATGCAAAGATTGATTGTGACCGCCCTGGCGGTCGCGGTAGCGCTGCTGTCCGCTGCCATCGCACAAGCCAACGACCGCTATCGAACGCGGCCGCCGGTTTTGGTCAGCCCCGATTTGTCAGCCCCATGGGTCATGCAGCTGCGTCGTGCGCCGGACGGATCGCTTAATCGGCGCATCATGCGTCCGGTAGAACCGGCGCCTCGGAAGCTGATTTTGCGCAAGAAACGCAAACAGGTCCGCACCGCTGCCGTTGCTGCGCCGAAGCCGCGCAAATCGGCAACGCCGAAGATGGATCCGAAATACCTGCCAACCGTCGTGAAGTATGACGGCAACCAGAAGGCGGGGACGATCATCATCAATACAAATGAACGCTATCTCTATCTTGTTGAACCCGGCGGCAAGGCGCGACGCTACGGTGTTGGTGTCGGCAAGCCGGGATTTGAATGGTCTGGCGCGCACAAGGTTACCTTGAAGCGCGTATGGCCCGATTGGCGTCCGCCGGCCGAGATGATCGCCCGGGAAAAGAAAAAGGGCCGCATACTGCCCGCCCACATGGCCGGCGGTCCGACCAATCCGCTGGGTGCGCGTGCATTGTATCTGGGCTCAACGCTTTATCGTATCCACGGAACCAACGCACCGTGGACCATTGGTGGTGCGGTTTCGTCCGGCTGTATTCGAATGAGAAACGAGGATGTCGTCGATCTTTATGAGCGTGTCCCGGTTGGCACGAAGGTCATCGTCATATAAAGCGATAACCTAACGCCCGGAGAGGGCAGGACCGGCCGGAGGGACGTCCTTTGGACAGGCCGGACCGAAAAACGGGGAAACATGGGAATCAGATCCCGTGTTTCCCCGTTTTCTTTCCAGCAATCCGGAGAGGTCAGGAGGCTTTGTCTGCCATCAGCGAGCGCGACAATACGATCACCGGGACCAGTGCTGTCGCGATGATCAGCATCGCTGCGGGTGCACCGTCCTGAACAACCCCGCGTGAGGCATTCTCATACACATGCGTCGCAAGCGTGTTGAACCCGAACGGGCGCAACACGATTGTTGCGGAAAGCTCCTTGACCGTATCGACGAACACCAAAATGGCCCCTGTCAGAATAGCGGGCCGCAGCAACGGCAATAGTATGTGAACAGCACTGCCAAACGGTTTGCGGCCAAGACTGCGGGCCGCCTCGTCCAGGTTTGGTGACAATTTTTCAAGTCCGGATCGAATGGCGCCGTCTGCCAGTGCAAGAAATCGGATGGTGCAAGCAAGGACAACCGCCAGTACCGAGCCGGACAGCACAAGTCCGACGGTGTTACCCGTGATGATCTGCAGAAAACTGCCGATCTGGCGATCGATTGCCGTAAGACTGTAGAGCAAGCCAAATCCCAGTATGGTACCCGGCAGGGCGTAGCCGAAAAGGCTCACCCGGTTGATGGTGGCCATTAGCCGCGATCGCGCCAGGCGGGCGGCATTGAGCAGAAGCAACACGATCATGATGGCCAGAAATGCCGCCGCCGCTGCGGTGATGACCGAGTTGCCAAGTGCAGACAGCAGCTCGGGTTCGAAAAACTGTTCGATGCGCCGCATTGCATATCCGCCAAGCACATAGACGGGGATCGCAAAGCCGAAACCGACCGGCATGGTTGTGAGAAGAAAAGCAAGAGCGGCCTGCCACCCCGTAAGCCGTTGCCGCAACGGCGGAGACTTGAGCTGGGTTGTCTGCACCTGGTGATAGCGCTGGCGCCGACGCGCCCATTGTTCGGCCATCAACAGGGCGAGCACAATGACAAGCATGACCATTGCGATTTGGGCCGCGCCTTCGATACTGCCGCGGTTGAGCCAAGTGGTATAAACCGCAAGCGTCATCGTATTCACGCCGAGATATTCAGCAGCACCAATATCATTCAGCGTTTCCATCAACGCCAGGGCAACACCCGCGGCGATGGCGGGACGAGCCACGGGTAGCAAAATTTTGAAGAAAACATGCCTTGGCGGTGCACCGAGGGTTCGCGCTGCATCAGCGATATTGCGTCCCTGTAACAGGAAGACGACGCGGCAGGTCAGATAAACATAGGGATAAAGCACTGCTGACAATACGATCGCCGCCCCTATGACAGATCGAATATCCGGAAACCAATAGTCCCTTGATGTCGTGTATCCAAAAATCGTCCGGATGGCGGATTGGACAGGACCGGTGAAATGGAAAAACTCGCCAAACGCGTAGGCGGCCAAATAGGTCGGTATCGCCAGCGGCAGTATCAGCGCCCAGGCCAGAACTTTTCTGAACGGGAAATCATAGGCCATTACCAGCCACGCGCTCACGACGCCCATCGAAGCCGTCAGAACCCCGACGAGCATCATCAAAATCAGGGTCGTTTGGGCGGATCTCGGCAGCACGATTTCGACAAGATGTGGCCAGTCTTCGCCGCTCCCCGCAGCGGCAATCTTCGCGATCGTCAAAATTGGGGTCAGCACGATCAATGCGATAACCAGCGTCAAGCACAACAATGCCAGGTGCCGCGGGCGTTTTACCGGCGGCGATGCGGCTGTACCTGGACGGCTCAAGGCCAAGAGCTCCTCGCTTTCCGATGGCCGGATCTGCCGCGGCCATCGAGCGCGGATATGCGTTCAGTTGGCGTTGTCGTCAACAGCTCAAAAACCGGTTAATCTGCCAGTACCCGCGTGGACGGAAAGTTTATTTCGACGATTGTGCCTTCATCGGGCGTTGATTCGATCGAGAATCCGGCGCGGTTTGCTTCCACCATCGCTTTGGTCAGCGGCAGGCCGAGACCGGTTCCATCGCTGCGGCGCGACTTCAGCGGGCCAATTTGCTTGAATGGCCTCATCGCTTGGTCAATTTCCAGTCGTGACATGCCAATGCCCGTGTCCCGTACCCGTAATATGACATTGCCGTCATTTTGGTAGACAGTCGACACGATAACCTGGCCGCCTGCAGGCGTGAACTTGATGGCATTGGACAACAAGTTGAGTGCGATCTGTTTGACGCTTCTGAGATCGGCGACCACGTCCGGCAGGTTGGACGCGAAGCTTGAACGGATGATCACTCGTTCCCGGTTGGCGTCCGGCTGCATCAAGGCCACAGTGTCCGCCAGCGCATCGTTCAGCGAAACGGATTCAAAATCCATCTCTTGTTCCCCGGCCTCGATTTTGGAGATGTCGAGAAGATCATTTACCAGGTCGAGCACATGATTGCCCGAGCTGTTGATGTCGCGCAGATAGTCCCGGTAGCGCGTATTCCCGATCGGGCCGAACTTCTCATCCAACATCAATTCGGAAAAACCGATAATTGCGTTCAACGGTGTGCGCACTTCGTGGCTGATCTTGGCAAGAAAATCGGTCTTTAGCGAAGAGGCCTGTTCCGCCTGTCCGCGGGCCTGGGTCAGTTCCTCCTCTGCCCGTTTCCACGGCGTAATATCGCGCATGACCGCGCAGAAGCCCCGGTCACCAGGGAGTTTTCCCATTGTCATAAACAATGGAATGAACCGGCCTTGCGCTTCCCGGCCAATGACCTCGCGACCATCGTTGAGCACACTTGCAACGCCATTGCCTGAAAGCCCGGAAAGGTAGTCGGCGGCCGCACTTTGGCTTTCCATCGCGAACAGTACCTTGAACTGTTTACCGAGCAATTCGGAAGATTCGAAACCGAACAGTGCTTCGGCCGAATGGTTGAGGGAGCGAATGGCGCCGGAAGGTGTGAGCAGAACCACGCCATCGGTTGCAGTGTCCAATATGGCAGTAAGCTCTTGAATGCGATCATTGAGATCGTCTCCAAGAGGATCGGAGCCGTCCATGGGCGGCGAGAACAGGGATGACGGTCTGATGGTGAGCATCAGCGCCCGGTGATTGTCCCATCGCACAGACCTCAAATGGGCCTCGCACAGCTTTTCCGCACCATCCCGCGTAACCAGACGCATTGCCGGCCTTGATTGGGGATCGTTATCCTCCGTCAAACCGTCAGGACCGGAGAACAGCACATCAAAACCGCCGGCATCATCAAGCTCGCTGAGCGAACGATAACCGGTAAGACGCAAAAACTCCGGATTTGCATAATGAAGCTGATCGCCCGACCTGATCAGAACCGCGACCGGAAGCTGTTCAAGCACCGAAACATCACCACCGCGCCTGACTTGACCTGCTGTTGCGGCAAACGCCGAGGGAATGAAGTCGCCCTGGGAAATATCCGGTGTATTGGATCGATCGTCTCGCTTGTCATCTTTCGCGACTGACGTTTCGCCGGCACGGTCTTCTGTGGCGCGCCGCTCCCGCGCATCCCGATCATCTTCCGCAATCGATTCATCGGGCACCGTCTCTGGAGTAAATTCCTCCGATAGCTTTTCACCAATTTCGCGAAATGCCGATTCCTCATCATCGGACAATCCCGTAGTGGCCGGGTTCTGCCGGTGTGAGGCGAGGCGAACGATTTTGTCGCTTTCCCGCCGATCTGGCGTGGGAACAATCCGGATCGCCGGTTTTTCACCGAGAAACGGATCGGCAACGCCTGGTTCTTCGCTGGATTGTTGCTCCGTTTGCGTCTCGTCATCAGACACGGGCGTGCTATCCGGTTCGATTTCGCCTTCCCTGCGAGCGGACAATGAAAGAGAGGCCGCTGCTTCATCCCTGCTGGTTTCGGTCAATCTGACGACCCCAAAACCGCGAAATCCTTCAAACACCCGATCGCGGGAATAGGCTGGAAGAGCAGCCAGGTCGACCGTTACGCGTTCACCTGAGCCAGATATGGGCCACATGACCGTACGCCCGGACCAGGTGTCCCGCCGCGCGAGCAATCCGGCAATATCGCCGTCTTCATCCATGCCAAGTGCTTCGGCAACTTCCGCAAAGGGCCGACCGACTATATCAGCCATCTCCGGGCCGACCGCCTCGGCAAACTCCTGTGAGATTGCACTAAATCGGCCTTCCGCGTCGGTCCGCCAGACAAATCTCACAGCTTCCCGGCCTGACTGGGTAGCAACATTGGCGCTGGATGAGCCCTGCCCGGTGTCGGCATCGATTGAGTGCGCGCCAACCTTGTTCACGCTTCCTTCCGTTGCGGATTCGGTTTCTGCCGCGAAACTGAGTTTGTCATCACCGATAACGCGATTTTCCGTTACTTCTGGACGTTCTGTTGTTGGATCCAAGCGCATTTTCGCCGATTCGACGTCGCCTTGACGCTTTTGGTCAGCCACATCCAGGTCGTCATTGGCGGGTTCACGTTCTTTCGGTCTGTCGTTTCCAGAAGCTAGCTGTGCCGGCATTTCAACAGCTGCTTCTGGTTCGCTGTCACCATCGGACACTTCAGCAACAATAATCAGCAGATGCTGTGCCGGATCGTCGGCCAGGCGGCCTATTCCTGCCGCCATCTCACCTCCCGGTCCTTGCAACATGCGTTTGACAAGCCGGTCGTCCTCGCTCGCCACCTCGGCAATCAAGCCGCGCAGTTCGGTTCCGGATATTTCGAGATCGAGGAACCCGTTTCCGGCGCTGACGATGCCACCGTCAGCATCAATCAATGCGGCGCAATGACCGGTAGTGTGAAGGCCGGATATCGCCCGATCGGCGATTTCCTTGTTGTCCAGTCCCGCGGGGACGGTTCCGCCGATTGACAGCAATATGCCGGTGTTGCCGTCGGGAAGTCGGATGGCGCTGACAATACAGGCGACCGGTATGCTCGACGAGCCGCGATTAATTCGGATCATGAGTGGTTTGCCGGACCCAAGATCGGGAAATCCGGGCGCTGCGCTGATCTGGCGCCGGGCGATTATTCCCAAATCCAGCGGTGTTCCCAGTGCGGATTCAATGTCTTCATGACCCAGCAGCGCCGCACCCGGGCCGTTCACCCACAAAAGGGTTTCCAGGTCCTGGGATAACAACACAAGGGGATCTCCGGCGGCGAATTGATCCCGCACGCCTTCGAGAACGGCAATGTCGATAAAGGAATACGCGCCGGCTGTCATACGGCAATCCGTTGGTTTGATACGCTGTTACCAGCCGCTATTGAACTCCAAGTGTCCCGATTAGCGGCATACCCGTCTTTACGGTTTGTTAATAAATCGATCGCGTCCCGGCGTCCACAAACACCTGCAAATCCATGTCGCCATTGTGGGTTTCTGGTTAACAGAGCCAAATTATTGTGCAGTGCAAAAAAATTGTTGCAATGCACAATAAACTGCACTATATAGACCTCGATCCGGCCCGGGATCGACGATTCCACCGACGGGCAAAGATTATAAAGGACGAAAAAGATGGCCAAGACCGCCAAAACCGAGAATACCGCAGAAATCGCTGCATTCGATGCAGCTGCCGCCACCGACCAGTTCCGTGCTTTCACCGAGAAAGGCATCGAGCAGTCGAGCCAGGCTTACGCCAAGCTGAAAGACAACACTGAAACCGCTCAGAAGGCGATTGAAGAGTCCTTCGAGACCGCAAAATCGGTCAGCAACGAATGGTCGATGAAAGCAATTTCGGCAATGCGCGCCAATGCTGATGCGAGCTTTGACCACCTTGAAGCTCTCGCCGGCGTGACGACCCTTTCCAACCTGGTTGAGCTGCAGACGGCATTTGCCCGTAAGCAGGCTGAAGTTGCGGCTGATCAGGTCAAAGAGATGCAGGCAGCATCAACCAAGGCATTTGAAGATGTCTTCAAGCCGGTCAAGGAAGTCTATTCCAAGGCAATTTCCGACATCAAAGCTGCCTAAGCAGCAAACTGTCTGGCCGCGATACCCTTCTCCTCCTCCCAGGGTATCGCTGGCTGACAAGCCGGCATCTTGGTGCCGGCCCAAATGAAAAAAGCCGGGTCCTCCTCCCCCCGGCTTTTTTCGTGCCTTATTGCACGCCGCCATCATCCGATGCGGCCGGCTGCGGTTGGCGGCATAAAACGGCGCTTGCATTTGGCACTCTGAATCCGTATTCCACGGGCCAGCCAGACACGGTCACGCGGTTGTAGCTCAGTTGGTTAGAGCGTTGGATTGTGGCTCCAAAGGTCGGTGGTTCGAATCCACCCAACCGTACCAACCATCGCCAAGGCTATTTCTCCGGCACGCTGAACGTCAAATTCGCCCAAAGCGTTTCCCACACCGCCCCGCTCTCACTTGCTTTTAACGCGTCAGGTTCGCGCGACACGACCGCGTCGACCATATAGTCATGGCCAGGCCGCACCGGCAAAGTGGCAATTCCGTGCACATCGGTTCTGAATAGGGTCACAGTCGCATCTTCGCCTTCCCGCTTTTCGAAGAGCTCGACTTGCGCGTTCACCCTCACCTCGCCTGCATAGAACAATTGCACACGCAATCCGTCCGTCAGGTCTGCGGTGTAGGGGTTGTCGAGCGCAATAAGCTCCGTCTCCAGACCAGTGCGTACATCCTCTCCCTGGCCTGAGCCGACCCCAATCAAAGCCTTGGAATACCGGGTGTAAACCTCGCGAAAATTCTTCTCAGGCAGGCCGCGCTGCAGATGCCGGGTGCGGATGTCCGGAAAATCCTTGTGGTCCGCAAACTTTCGAAATTTCTCGAATTTTGAATAGTTTACGGTATCCGCTTCAGACTGATACGCAATAATATGCAATCCATTGCCAAGTGCCCGCTGGTTCAGCGCCGGCCGGGAGCCGAGCCGGTTCTTTGCCGGTATCGCGCGGCCTGAATGGACAATAACAAAACTTTTGAACTTGCGCGGAATATAGGCGAGCTTGATGCCTTCGAAATTCTCGCCATTGACAATGTGCGCTTCAATTCTACTGTCCGCCGCCGGCTGATAAACCAGTGGTTCCAGCCAGAATTCGTGGGCGGCAGCTGGGGATACGGCCAGTAAAAACATGAAAAGCAAGATGCGCATGCACAACTCCGGTAACATTTGGGGAAAATTGGTCCTGGCCCGGCTGGTGTCAAGCATTACAGTTCTGTGGCTTCTGTTCATGACCGCCGCGCACGCCCATGAAGTGTTTCCATCCATCGCTGATGTTGAGCAAAAGAATGACGTTCTGCAGGTCGACATTCGCCTCAGCATCGAAAGCGTGGTGGCTGATATCGATCTATCCAAGGTTTCGGACACAAACGAATCGCCCAACGCTGCCGCCTATGATGAGCTGAGAGCGCTCGAGCCGGCAGCTCTGGAACAGCGGTTTCGCGACATTTGGCCCGAGATGGCGAAGCAGATCATCATTGAGACGGAATTGGGCCAGGCAAAACTCGGTCTGACCTCAGTCGAGATATCCGAAGTGGGCAATATCGAGCTTGTGCGCAGCACACGGTTACGCTTCTTCGCCGAGCTACCGGCCGGCAGCCAATTTTTCCAGATTGGATGGCCGGCTAAGTATGGCGCTCTGGTTGTGCGCCAACTAGGCGTTGAAAACCCCTATGACGGCTATCTCGAAAATGGCCAGCTTAGCGACCCGATCAAGCTGTCCGGGGGAAGTGGCAAGAGAGCCCTGGCGACTTTCCTGCGCTATACGGCAGTGGGCTTCGATCACATCCTGCCCAAGGGGCTTGACCACGTTCTGTTTGTCCTCGGGCTGTTTTTCCTGTCGGCAAGGCTAAGGCCGCTCGTTTGGCAGGTAACCGCATTCACTGCCGCGCACACGGTCACCTTGGCATTGAGCACGCTGGGCTATGTCAGTGTATCTGCTGCCATCGTCGAACCGATCATCGCACTCTCGATCGTCTATGTGGCGATAGAAAACGTTATTTCCGACCGCCTCATGACATGGAGGCCGCTGGTCGTATTCCTCTTCGGATTGTTGCACGGACTTGGGTTCGCCGGTGTCTTGGGCGAGTTCGGCTTGCCCGACACAGCCTATTTGTCGGCGCTTATCGGGTTCAATGTCGGTGTCGAGCTGGGCCAGCTAACAGTCATCGCGATCGCCTTCGCGCTGGTCGGGTACTGGTTTGGCCAAAAAAATTGGTATCGCGCCCGAATCTCGATACCGGGCTCGTTGCTGATCGCACTGGTCGGCGGTTATTGGTTCCTCGAAAGAACAGTCCTGTGAGAACTGCAATCAGATACCGCGCCATCAGATCAGCCGTTTTGCGCATAGGCTGAACCGGTCGGAGTCTTGAGAAAGGCCTCAAACGGTATGTCCTCCTGCCTGAGGAATCCTTGTTGTTTCAGTTTCCCGTCGCGAACCATCTCAATCACCGCCACAACGGAAGATGCGGTGGTCCAGGCGATAGCGGTTCGTTGCTTGCCGGCCTGCTCGATGGGTTTGTAGGCACGGACAAACTCTCGGCGCAAAAGGGTTCCATCCACCTGTCCTTCCGCCGAAATATGGACATAGACCACGTCGTCATCCACCGGTGGTTTTGCGGTAACAAGAATTTCCCCGGCCTCCTTTCGCCGTTCGCGCATCAACAATTCATGGAAGAAGAAGTTCATCAGTTTGACGTGGCCGGGATATCGCATGCTCTTGTAGTCGATATTCGGAACGCGGCCGAGATAGGTTTCGCACATCGTGCCAAGTCCGCCTGATGTCGTGAACGCCTCAAGTTCAACGCCGTCAACATAGATCTTTTCGACCCATTCCATCGGTGAAACAAATTTGATCTGGCCGTCTTCGAGCACCTCGCAATCGTTCAGGTATTCGTTGACAACGCCTTCCGGCGACCAGCTGAACGAATACCCCATCAGGCCGGAAGGGTGCTGCGGCAGGGCCCCGACACGCATCCGGCAACTGCGGCATTCGTCGAATTGCCCGATCAGATGCGCTCCGACGATCCCGGCAAATCCTGGTGCCAGGCCGCATTGAGGTGCCATCAGTCCCATCGATGTTTCGGCGAGTTCCATGATCGCCTTGGTGGTGGGGACATCCTCGGTCAGATCGAAATAATGAATTCCGGCCTCGTGCGCGGCCGAGGCGACCGACTTGTTCAGATGATATGGCAGGCACGAAAGCACCGCGTCACATTGGCTGATGACATTTCCTGTCGCCGAAGAATTGGCAAGATCCAATACTTCGACCGGTACCGGCAGCCGGGTGGAAATTTGCCTGGCGTCGTATCCGGTTACTTCAAATCCCGATTCATGCAAAAGTTCGCAGGCAAGTTTGCCGATCTTGCCCAGTCCCAACACCGCGATACGCTTCATGACGGCGCCCTCTCAATAATTTCGGGTAGTCCGGCCAGCCGGAGAGTTAGGCAGCTAAACGCCAAAGTCACCCGGATATCAACCCCCGGCGAAGCGAAACAGTCGCTGCGGTTTGACCGGCCTTTAAAACAATGATCCCTGACCGGTTCCGGATTTCGATGATGATGTCTTTTTCTTGCGCTGGGGAGATGCCGAACCGGGGCCTTTGTCACCGTCCGCTGAAGCACCGATCTTTCCGTCGGCGAATTGAAGCGACAGTTTGGAGCCAGGTTTGACGGATGCAGCGGTCATGAGTGCCTTGCCGTCCGCGTCAGACACGATCGCGTAACCTCTTCCAAGTACGGCCGGATAGGAAAGTGAAGAAAGTAGCCGGCCAAGTTCCCCGATAGCCCGCTTGTGTTGGTCGATTGCGAATATCACGTCGCGGTCCAAGCGCTTTGATGCAGTACCCATTCGCTCTTTCAACTGGCCCAGCCGCTCGATCAGGTGGTCAGGCCGTGCCCGTGCCGCGGCCGCATTGAAAACGACACGGCGCTCGCGGACAAGCCGGGCCAGCAGCGGGGGTGCAATTCGAATGGCGGCAAGCACGCCGCGCTTCCGCTCGGTTCCCGCTTCAAGCGCGCGTCCCAGGCGGGCAGAAATCTCGTCAAAACCGCGCCGCGGCAAAGCCAGCAGCAGATCAGGTGATGGCAGGGCACGTGCCATCGCGTTCAAGTTTTGCCGTTTGCGATCAATGTCACGAGATGAGGCGGATTTAAGCCGCGCGGAAAGGCTGGCAAGTTCCGCTTCCAGATCGGCTTTTACCGGCACCGCCATTTCGGCAGCGCCTGTCGGCGTCGGCGCCCTGACATCGGCGGCAAGATCGATCAGAGTCCAGTCGGTCTCATGGCCAACTGCCGAGATGACGGGAATATCGGAGTTTGCAACTGCGCGCACCAGCGCTTCATCATTGAATCCCCAAAGGTCCTCAAGACTTCCGCCCCCGCGCGCAACGATAATGACATCCGGCCTTTCCAGCGCTCCGTCAGGTTCGAATTCGTTGAACCCTTCGATTGCCCTGGCGGCCTCCACACCCGATGTTTCGCCCTGCACCCGTATGGGCCAGACCATGACATGCAACGGAAAACGGTCGGTAATGCGGTGAATGATATCGCGGATGACCGCGCCGGTGGGCGAAGTCACCACGCCGATGACCCTGGGCATATATGGCAGAAGCTGTTTTCGTGCCTCGTCGAACAATCCCTCGCCGGCCAACTGCTTTTTGCGCGCTTCGAGAAGCGCCATCAAAGCGCCTGCGCCTGCCGGTTCGATATTGTCGATGACAATCTGATATTTGGATGAACCTGGATAGGTGGTCAGTTTGCCGGAGGCAATTACTTCAAGTCCTTCCTCGGGCGGAAATTTCAGCTTGGAAAAGACGCCACGCCAAATGACCGCCTCGAGACGGGCACGCTCGTCTTTCAAGGAAAAATAGGCGTGACCGGAGGAGTGTGGACCGCGGTATCCGGAAATCTCGCCACGAACACGTACATAACCGAAAGCGTCTTCGACAACACGCTTCAACGCTCCTGAGATCTCCGAGACGGTGAATTCAGCGGCGTTTGACGAGATGGTTTGATTGGGGGGGTTGCTCATGGCGATCAGCGTCGATGGAACAATTTTTCGATATCGGTCAGTTTCAGTTCGATCCAGGTTGGGCGGCCGTGATTGCAGGTGTCGGATCCGGGCGTCGCTTCCATTTCGCGCAACAACGCATTCATTTCATCAGGTTTCAAGCGCCTGCCCGACCGAACCGAACCATGGCACGCCATTGTCGCCGCGATTCTGTGTAGCCGGCTTTCAAGTCCGCCGGTCTCCCCGGCCTCAAGTTCGTCGGCAATTTCACGCACCAAAGCTGCCGCATCGACCTCACCCAACATGGCGGGAGTTTCCCGCACGCAAACTGCGCCCGGTCCGAAACGCTCCAAACCAAGCCCGAGCTTCTTCAGCGTTTCGGCGTGTTCTGAAAGTCGGTCAGCATCGTCTTCGGCCATATCGATGATCTCAGGCAGCAATAGCATCTGGGCGGAGATGGGTTTTGAGGCCAGAGCCTGCTTCAACGCCTCATAGACAAGCCTCTCATGGGCGGCATGCTGGTCGACAATCACCAGCGAATCAACCGTTTGGGCAACTATATAGTTGTCATGCACCTGGGCCCTGGCGGCGCCCAGCCGATTGGCAACCGCGTCTTCGTTGACGCTTGATTGGGAGGCGCTTGTGTCCGCGCTGACCGGAACGCCTGCATCGAACGCCGCTTGCGCATCCTCACCAAAACCGTCGAGCGGCCGGTAAGGCGAGTTGGCAGAATCAAATGGGCTGACCGGTGGCGGCCGCCATGCACCGCCTGATCCAGGCCGAAATGCACCAGTCATGGCTTCCGATGCGGCGGTAGATGTGCGGATGCCTTCATCGGACAGGGCCTGACGGACCGCCCCGACAATCAAACCGCGCACCAGTCCGGGATCGCGAAACCGTACGTCGGCTTTGGCCGGGTGCACATTGACATCGACCATTGCCGGATCGAGCTTGATGTCGAGCGCCGTCAGCGCATGCCGATCACGCGGCAACAAGTCGGCATAAGCACCGCGGATAGCGCCCGCCAGCATCTTGTCACGCACCGGCCTGCCATTCACATGGATATGCTGATGCTGCGCGATGCCACGGTTGAAGGCCGGAATTGACGCATGGCCGGTCAGGCTTACCCCTTCTCTTTCAGCGCCGATGACAACCGAATTTTCCGGAAACGCCTTGCCGAGAATTTGGGCAATTCTGCGCAGCTTCGCTTGGGGATCTGCACCGGTCGCTGGCAATTCCGTTGTTTGCCGGTCACTGCCGGACAGGACGAAATGGACCTGCGGAAATGCAATCGCGATACGACGAACAATATCGGTAATTGCACCCGCTTCTGCACGTTCGGATTTCATGAATTTGAGCCGCGCCGGTGTGGCAAAAAACAAGTCGCGCACTTCAACAACCGTACCGGTATTGGTCGCGCAAGGACGAGGGCCCGAAATTCGGCCGCCATCAATAGTGATTTCTGCTCCCGAAGGGTCCTCTGTCCGGCGCGATCGAATCATCAGACGCGCCACCGATCCGATTGACGGCAGTGCCTCGCCGCGAAAGCCGAGCGAGCGAATATCGAGGATGTCGTCGTTGAGCTTGGAGGTGCAATGGCGCGAAACAGCCAACTCCAATTCATCTGAAGCCATGCCGGATCCGTCGTCGCTGACCCTGATAAGCGTCAGACCGCCGCCTGCTGTCGCGATCTCGATCCGCGATGCTCCGGCATCGAGGGAATTCTCCACCAGCTCTTTGACCACGCTCGCCGGCCGTTCGATCACCTCGCCAGCGGCGATCTGGTTGATCATTGTCTCGGATAACTTGCGGATGGTCATGGCGATCATATAGGCAGATTCGTCCTCAGCGCCCAAGCAAATCTCATACTGCAAGCGCTTGACTGTTGATGAATGGCGACTACCAATTCGCCTCAACGAAAACGCGATAACAAAAGGCGACGATGGCGATGGAATTAGATGGTAAAAAGGCGTTGGTATTTGGCGGTACGTCGGGCATTGGATTGGCGGCTTCGGCAATGCTTGCCGCACAGGGGGCGTCGGTCGTGGCGATCAGCCGCAATCCCGACAAAGTCGGCGAACTTCCTGACGGAGTGAGCGCGGCAAAATGTGACGTGCGGGATCGTAACGCGCTTCAGGCTCTGTTTGCCGAACTTGCCCCGTTCGACATCCTCATAAGTGCGGCTACCGGTGGCGAGCGCAGCGTGGGACCGTTTCTGGATATGGATCTCGATGGTTTCCAGGGTTCATTCGACAAATTGTGGGGCTACTCCAATGTGGTGCGCTTTGGTACGCCTCATCTTTCGGAAAATGGAACCATCGTGCTTGTCAGCGGTGCGCCGGCGCGCAAGCCCCGGCCGGGGCAGGTAGCGTTGTCATCGGTCGGCGGTGCAGTCGAGGCTTTCGCTCGCGCAGTTGCGCCGGAAATTGCACCAAGGCGGCTGAATGTTGTCTCGCCAGGGATGATCGATACCCCGATGTGGCCGGCCGACATGGCCGCGCGGGAGGAATTTTACCGTAAAACGACTGGAAACAATGCTATTCCGAGAGCCGGAACACCCGAGGAAGTCGCCGAGGCCATCATTTTCCTGGTGCGCAATGAATTTGTCACCGGAACAACGGTCGATGTCGATGGAGGCTGGTTGCTGCCCTGACAGCAGGATTCCTGCCGTTTCTGCGGCCGGGCGGCCTTGACATCGGGCCTTTGCCTCCCTTATGAACCGCGCTACGAATTTGGCGCGCCTTACGGCGCGTCTTTCACGTTCAGCGCCCGCGGGGCGCTACATAGACGGATCAGACCGATGAAGATCAAGAATTCAATGAAGGCGTTGAAGAGCCGCCACCGCGAAAACCGCATGGTACGTCGCAAAGGCCGCATCTACATCATCAACAAGACCAATCCGCGCTTCAAGGCCCGCCAAGGCTGAATTCGAAGCACGAGTGCCCTTTCGGGCAGACACCGGCCGGGTTCGCGATGCGCGCCCGGTTTTTGTTTTTCGGGCCAGGTAGGGTCCGAACCGGCCAAAGGGCTCCAGCTTCACGTCAATTTCAGTTTGACGATCACAAAACCCGCGCTACCCTTTGTGCCATGAGCAAACTGATTGGCAGCTTTCTGATCGCAGCGGCATTGACACTGTCGGTTTCAGCACTGGCGCAGTCAAATGATACCGGGCGGGTTGGAGAAACAGATGCCCAACTTTCCACTCTGGACCAGCTGTTTTTTGATCTGAAACGCGAGCGCAATGAGAAGGCAGCCGAGCGCATTGCCCAGAAGATCTGGGCCGAGTGGTTCAAATCCGGCAGTGCGTCGATCGATCTGATGATGACGTGGTCGCAAGATGCCGTTAAAGAGCGCAAATTCGGCGTGGCGCTGGATTTTCTTGATCAGGTGGTCACGCTCCAGCCGGATTTCGCTGAAGGCTGGAACCGGCGCGCAACGCTCCATTTCATGATGAAGAACTATTCCAAGTCCATCGCCGATATCAAACGCACATTGGCACTGGAGCCCCGGCATTTTGGCGCTCTTTCCGGCTGGGGAATGATACTGAAGGATACCGACCAGAAACAACAGGCGCTGAAAGTTTTCACCCAGGCGCTTGAGATTTACCCGATGATGCGAAGCGCCCAAACTCAGGTCGCGGAACTGTCCGATGAACTTGCCGGCGACGATATTTGAACGAGCGGTGTTTACCGGCAAGGCTGTAATGTTGCGTCTAAGAGCTAACTCAAACTGCACATCCCCGCAATGAACCTTATCTCTGCCGTATTGCTGGTATTCACGGGGCTCGGTTTGCTCGCCGCCGGGGCAACACGCATCGGTGCCTGGTATATCGAGCGATCGCATCCGCCATCAGGCGATTTTGCTTCTGTCAACCAAACGCGGATGCACTATGTGCACATGCCGGCCAAATCCGGATCGGAACTTCCGGCCGTTGTGTTCATACACGGCGCCAGCGGCAATCTTCGCGATCAGCTGGTTCCGCTGGCTCACCGGCTGGATGGCAAGACCGAACTACTCTTTGTTGACCGGCCCGGACATGGCTGGTCGGGACGCGGCCCCGATACCAACAAAACCCCCGCCGGTCAGGCCGACACGCTCGCCGAATTGATGGATCATCTGGAGATCGGCGAGGCAATTGTCGTCGGTCATTCCTTTGGCGGAGCAATCGCTGCTGCATTAGGCGTTCGGCACCCGCAAAAGGCCGCTGGGCTTCTGTTTCTGGCGCCGGCCACGCATCCATGGCCTGGGGGAGATACATCCTGGTACTATCGTCTGACAAACATGCCGATGCTTGGTTGGTTATTCTCGGAGACACTTGCGTGGCCGGGTGGATCATTACGCGTCAAAGCCGCTACCGATTGTGTATTTGCACCAAACAAGGCCCCTGCCTCGTACACGAATGATGCCGCAATCCCACTGGTGCTTCGGCCGGGAAATTTTCGCGCCAACGCTGAAGATGTCGAAGGATTGTACGATTATGTGCGCGAGAATGCTGACGCCTACAAAGACGTTACCGCGCCGACAATCGTAATCTCAGGTACACGCGATACCGTTGTATACGAAGAGATACACTCCACCGGTCTTGGCCGTGACATTCCCGGAGCCGAGCTGATCTGGGTAAGAAATCTGGGTCATAAACCCGATTGGGTCGCCGGAGAGTTGGTTGTTGCTGCCATCGAGAAACTGGCTGACCTGCCAACCGACCTGGCAGCGACCCTAGCGGAACTTGAAGCGCGTATTGCCGGTGATGCCTTTGGCCCGATTGACCGCTGCCCGGATGAAAAGCCGGACTACTCGAAAGAGATTGTCGCCAAGGGTTGAACCTGTTGGTGAGTCCAGGAGGGCCTAGTGCCCGCTCATTCCGTCTGAACCGACATAGGCGATACGCAGCATGTTTGTCGCTCCGGGAGTTCTGAATGGCACCCCGGCGGTGATGATCACGCGGTCGCCGGGTCTGGCAAACTCCTCCTGAAACGCGATACGGCAGGCACGATCAACCATATCATCCTGATCGCGCGCGTCTTCCGTCACGACGCAGTGCAATCCCCAGGCGAGCGACAAGCGCCGCGCGGTACCAACCACCGGAGAAAGGGCAATAATGGGCACGCTCGGTCGCTCTCGGGCAGATCGCAGGCCGGTCGTTCCCGATGCCGTGTAGTTGACAATTGCCGAAAGCTTCAGTGTTTCGGCGATCTGTCGTGCTGCGAGCGAAATGGCGTCCGCACCCGTCGCCTCCGGCTCTGTGCGCTGGGCGTAGATGATGCCCGGATAAGTCGGATCTCGCTCAACTTTCTCTGCTATGGCGTCCATGGTGCTCACCGCCTCGACCGGATATTGCCCCGCAGCCGATTCAGCGGACAGCATGACCGCGTCCGCGCCCTCAAACACGGCCGTGGCCACATCAGACACTTCCGCTCGCGTCGGGACCGGTGTCGAGATCATTGATTCCAGCATTTGCGTCGCAACAACCACCGGTTTGCCTGCCCGGCGGCACGCGCGAACGATCTGCTTTTGTGTGCCGGGAACCGATTCGAGTGGCATTTCGACGCCAAGATCACCCCGCGCCACCATGACGGCATCGGACAATTCAATGATTTCCGGCAGTCGTGAAACGGCTTGAGGCTTTTCGATCTTCGACAGAACTGCAACCTTCCCCCTCGCAATTTTGCGCACTTCAGCCAGGTCCTCCGGCCGCTGAATGAAGGACAGCGCCACCCAGTCGAAATCAGAATCGAGTATGGCCCGTAAATCTTTGTGATCCTTTTCGGTCAGCGCGCCAACCGGCAAATCTGTATCGGGAAGGCTGACCCCCTTTCGATCTGATATGCTGGTACCAGACACCACACGGCACTCAATCGCTTTTCCGCCGGCTTTTTCCGCCAGCAGTTCCAGTCTGCCATCATCGATAAGCAACCGGTGGCCAGGTTCCACGGAAGACAGAATCTCCGGATGCGGCAAATGAACTCGCGAAGCATCTCCAGCTTCGGGATTGTCGTCCAGGACAAACTTCTGACCCGGTTTCAGTTCCACTGATCCATCGGCAAATTTGCCCACGCGAAGCTTTGGCCCTTGCAGGTCACCGAGAATACCAATCGGCCGGCCGAGTTTTTCCTCCACGGAGCGTATGCGTTCTACCAGTTGACGCATCAGCTCATGCGACGCATGGCTCATATTGATGCGAAACACATCGGCGCCGGCTTCGAACAAGGCCTGAATTTGGTCTTCCTGTGATGAAGCGGGCCCGAGCGTGGCAATGATTTTGACTTTGCGACTACGCCTCATTGGGTGTCGCCGTTTCCGGTGGGGTCGGTGATTGTCGCTGTACCATCCGGCGCGCGCTGGTCTGTGAGTTGTACCATCCAGCTCGGCTGTTTGCCTGTATCGTGTTCCTGAAACCCGGCGCGTTGAAATCCCCGCGCAAAACAGTCTTTAGTACCAACAATCTTAAATTCCTTTTCTGCGATGCACATATTGATCGGGCCATCCCACCGGCCACCGCGCTCCGCATCTTCCGCATAAACATAGTAATAGCGCGACGACAGGTTTCCCTCGATCAGTGTTTTGCATGTCGATCCGTCAATGTGCCACCAGCCTTCCGTGATCCAGCCGGCTTTCGCCCGGTAACCAATGGCGACACCAACCAGGTTTTGGGTGGCGTTGCAGACCCTGAAATCTGCCAGTGCAGGCATCGGAAATAGCCCGGACAATGCCAGGCACAAGCCCGACAGCAGAATGAACCGCCGGCTTCCGCTCATGATCCGTCCCCAATCAAAATACCGCATCGCACCAAATCCTTTTCGGAAATGTCCCGGCTCATGTCAACGCGGGAAAACGGTTGCACTCAATCGATTTAACAACACAGTTATCGGGCACAATGATGAACCTTGGACAGTCAGGTGTGAATTTGCGTTGCACTGCAGCGTTGACCGTGAAAAAAGACAGGTAATATTTGCGACTGCCAAACTTCATATCATGTCCGACCCCGAACCGTTCATTACCATTGATGGTGACTATGCAAGCGGCTTGATCCTTCTTGCCGATCACGCCCGCAATAGATTGCCGGCGGAATACGGTACTTTGGGGCTACCGCAGTCGGAATTTCGGCGCCACATTGCTTACGATATCGGGGTCGAGGAGGTGACCCGCCTTGTCGCTCGTCGGCTGGGGGTCCCTGCCGTGATGTGTGGATTTTCCCGTCTTCTGATTGATCCCAATCGCGGTGAAGACGACCCGACACTGATCAGGCAGCTTTATGACGGCGCCATCATATCCGGCAATTATCCGATTTCGGATCGCGAACGGGAGCTTCGTCTTGAACGCTGGTACCGGCCTTACCACCGGGCGCTATCCATTGCTGTCGACAAAGTCGCGGTCGCATGCGGAATGCCGCCGCTGATCATCGCCATACATTCCTTCACCCCGCACATGCAGGGATTTGACCGGCCCTGGCACGCTTCACTGCTGTGGGACACAGATGACCGCGCCATGAGGCTTCTGTACGATGCCCTTACAAAGGAAAGCGGCCTGAATATCGGTGACAATGAACCCTATGACGGCGCGTTGAAGGGTGACACGATGTATCAGCACGCCACCGCCAACGGCTATCCCCATGTCCTGATCGAGATCAGGCAGGATCTCATCGCGCACGAAGACGGCCAGGAAGAATGGGCAGGCATATTGGCCAGCGCCCTTGACGACATCAATCGGCGGCCCGATATCCATCAGCAACAAAAATTCGGATCGCGCACCCATACATGAACGGTGCCGGACAAGGAGAATGGCATGACTGACATGAGCGACGAACAAAAACGTGATTTTGAAGCTGCTGCATTTCGTACGCTCGTTGCCCATCTGCGCGCTCGGACCGATGTGCAGAATATCGACCTGATGAATCTCGGCGGATTTTGCCGCAATTGTCTTTCGAATTGGTATCGCGACGCCGCCGAAGCCGCAGGGGTTGATCTATCCAAGGACGAAGCCCGAGAAATCGTCTACGGCATGCCCTACACCGAGTGGCGCGACAAATATCAGACCGAGGCGACGCCGGAACAGCAAAAAGCATTCAAGGACAGTCATCCACACGGACATTGAGCCCATTACTTGACGCCCGGTCTGCCTTTCTGCAACGAGACCGGCAATCATTGCCGCGATTCTGCGGCATCATCATTCCGGAGTTCCGAACGTGGCAGACGACATTACCAGTGAATCATCCCAGACCGTGGCCGCAGGCCAGCTTCGCGCTTTCATCGAGCGCATTGAGCGGCTGGAAGAAGAAAAAAAGACCATCGCCGACGACATCAAGGAAGTCTATGCCGAGGCCAAGGGTACCGGGTTTGATACCAAGGCCATGCGCCGGATCGTTTCATTGCGCAAACAGGACCAAGCCGAACGTGAGGAAGCCGAAGCCATGGTCGACCTCTACAAGAACGCGCTTGGGATGGTGTGAAACAGGATTACTAGGCCGGATCCTAGCCTAATGCTTCCGGCTCAGTTCCTTCGTTGCCGCTTCAAGCCCCTTCAGCGTCAGCGGGAACATGCGGTTGTCGAATATCTCCTGGACCATGCCGATTGAGTGGGTATAGCCCCAGTGTTTCTGGCGTGTCGGGTTGATCCAGATGGCATTGGGCCACTGATTGAGTGCCCGCTGCAGCCACAGATGGCCCGGTTCCGGGTTCCAGTGTTCCACCGAACCGCCCTGATAGGCAATTTCGTAGGGGCTCATCGAAGCATCGCCGACGAAGATCACCTTGTAGTCGTGGCCATATTTGTGAAGCACATCGTAGGTCGGAATAACCTCGGAGTGCCGGCGGCGATTGTCTTTCCACACCCGCTCGTAAAGGCAATTATGGAAGTAGAAATATTCAAGCTGGCGGAACTCCGCGCTGGCGGCCGAGAACAGTTCTTCCACGGTTCGGATATGGTCATCCATTGACCCGCCGACATCGAAGAACATTAAAAGTTTGACCGCATTGCGCCGCTCCGGCCGCGTTTGCACATCAAGATAGCCGTGTTCGGCGGTTGATTTGATGGTGCCGCCAAGATCAAGCTCCTCTTCGGCGCCCTCGCGCACCCAGCGGCGCAGCCGTTTCAGCGCCACCTTGATGTTGCGGGTGCCGATTTCGACCGAGTCGTCGAAGTTTCTGAATTCGCGCTTGTCCCAGACCTTTACCGCGCGGCGATGCCGCGATTCATGCTGGCCGATGCGCACGCCTTCCGGATTGTAGCCATAGGCGCCAAACGGCGATGTCCCGGCCGTGCCAATCCATTTCGACCCGCCCTGATGCCGGCCCTGTTGCTCCTCAAGCCGCTTGCGCAGCGTTTCCATCAGCTTTTCAAATCCGCCGAGCGCTTCGACCAGTTTCTTGTCCTCTTCGGACAAGTGCTTTTCGGCCAGCTTGCGCAGCCACTCTTCGGGAAGTTCGGCGACATCGATCCCGCCTTCACCGGACACTACCTCTACACCTTTGAAAACATGGGAAAATACCTGGTCGAACCGGTCGATATGACGTTCATCCTTCACCATGGTCGAGCGGGCGAGAAAGTAGAAACCCTCAATATCATAGGTGACGAGATCGGCTTCCATGCCTTCCAGCATGGTCAGATACTCGCGCAACGAAACCGGAATGCGCGCTGCCTTCAGTTCGAGAAAAAACGGGATGAACATGGCGGCAAACTAGGCCGGGCGAAGGAATTTGTCAGCCCCCATTCCAAATCGGTTGTATCGATAAGATCAAACAACTATAGATATTGAACTATGCAATATATGGCGTTGAGAAATGGCGATGAACCAGCTGAAATATTGGTTGATAAACCATATCTTTGCGTGGTGCTGATATCGGAAGCGGTGGATATCGAGTGGCAATATAAAATTTCGAATTGGTTGGTCAGAAGCGGATGCCTCTACATGATGGCTTGGGGGCTGAACTGCAAAACCTGGGACGACAGCGTGGATGAAGAGAACCTGGCGGAATTCAACTGGGGCAACATTCCCGGGGATCGTTTTGTCATGACGACGTGGCACGAAAACGAGTCGGCCGAAGAGGTCATTTCCTTTGCAAAGGTCTGCAGGAGAATTTCCGATATTGAACTACCGGGATTTCTTATTCTCGATGTTGGCAGGGCATTCCAAGAGGGAATTTTACGCTCTCTGTACGACAAGGAATAATCGAAAGCACAACACAATCGTGATGAGTGTTTGATAGACAGCCGCGTTAGGCTGGACGCATGTACGCCAGGACCTCACTAATTATCCTTTTTACATTCCTGCTGTCAGGCTCTGTCCTTGCCATTGAGTTCACACCACCCGCAACCGTCCTCATTCCGGCGGGTCCTTTCATCAGCGGCTCGGATCGTACCGAGCGCGAATTGGCCTATTCGCTCGACGAAAAGGCTTACGGCCATTCGGTGACGCGCAAGAACAAGTGGTATGAAAACGAGCTTGCGCGAAAGACGCGCGAAACCGGCGCCTTTCACATCATGGTCAATCTGGTCACCAATGCCGATTATGCGATCTTTGTTGGCGAAACCGGTCACAAACCGCCAGTAGTCGATCCGCAAACCTGGAAAGGTTACCGTCTGATCCATCCATATGAACGTTCGCTCAAATTCCAGTGGCATGGCAGAAAAATGCCCGAGGGCCGGGGGAAACATCCCGTCGCCATGGTCACCATCGCCGACGCCGAAGCCTATGCCGCCTGGCTGTCAGACAAAACCGGCCGAAACTGGCGGCTTGCCACCGAACTGGAATGGGAAAAGGCGATGCGTGGTACCGATGGCCGGGTTTTCCCCTGGGGCGATGCATGGAACAAAACCCTGCTCAACAGCCACGATGCCGGACCGTTCGACACCGTGCCGGTTGGCCGTTTTCCGGACGGAGCCAGTCCCTATGGGGTGATGGATGCCGTCGGACAGGTATTTGAGTGGGTTTCAGACAGTCCCCGGCCGGGCCGGCACTGGGTCAAGGGAGGATCGTGGGACGACAGGGGCTGCGGCGTCTGCCGGCCGGCGGAGCGGCACCAAAGGCCCGGCGGCATCAAGCACATACTGATCGGTTTCCGGCTGGTCAGGGAAAATTGATGCTAGCCCGCTGTGGCCGCTTTTCCGGTTGAAAATGGCGATTGGGCCGTTGGCGGCGGGCCGGGCAGATGTTCGTCTTCCGGTGGCGGGCGGTCGCCGATACTGCGGATAACCCTGAAGCAGACAATAACGCTCCACACTCCGAACAGGACAGCGCCTACCGCCCATCCGCCGACAACGCCTGCAGCGCCGTAATATTGGGCGCCCAGCCACACAAAGGGGATCGTTCCCAATGTGGCGCGGCCCCAGTTGAACAGGGTTGAGTAAGTCGCATAACCAAGATTGTTGAATACCGCATTGGCGACGAACAACGCACCGTTGAACAGAAAACTGCCTGCCGCAAACAGGCAGAAGAATATCACCAGGTCGCGCGCCTCTCCGGTGGCGCCAAACAGACCGGCGATTTCGGCTGAAAAGAGCGCAATCAACGCCCACACCACCGTGACATATACCAGTGTCAGCAACAGACTGTCGCGCAACACCCAGTAAAGCCGATCATACAGTTTAGCACCGTAATTCTGACCCAATATCGGGCCAACTGCGCCGGACAGGGCAAATATGGTTCCAAAGGCGACGGGAATCAGCCGCCCGATGATCGCCCAACCGGCCACGGCATCGTCGCCAAACTTGGCCATTTCGATTGTCACATAGGCGTTTCCCACCGGCGTCGCCAACTGGGTCATGACCGCCGGCCCGCCGATGGCAAAGAACGGTCTGGCGATGGAGGCAAGAAGCACCTTGTCCGGCAAGCGAATGAGTTTGTGCACGCGCCAGGCCCCGTGCAATCCGACGGCGGCCAATGCGATCCGTGACAACAGCGTGGCAATGGCGGCGCCAGTCAACCCGAGCTCCAGCCCGAATATCAGCAGTGGATCGAGAATGGCCGCCGCGATCCCACCGGCCAGCGTGACATACATGGCGCGCCGTGCATCACCGACACCGCGCAATATGCCCGTGGTGCACATGCCGACCGCCATTATCGGCACCGACGGTACGACGATCTGCATGAAATGGGTCGCCAGTTTGGCCGTTTCGCCCGTCGCACCGAGCAAGCCGACAAGAACGTCGAGAAACGGCCACATCAAAAGTGCAATGACACTGTTTATGGCCAGGATGAACATAATTGCTGCACCGCCCGTTCGCGCTGCCCGTTCCCGGTCACCCTGGCCAAGCGCACGCGACACCAGAGCGGAGGTCGCAATTGTCAATCCGATCGACACCGACAGGGTGAAGAACATCAATGTGCCGGCAAATCCGATTGCTGCAGCCAATTCCTGTACGCCAAGCAGCGAGATGTAGAACAGGTTGAGCGCGTCAACGACAAAGATGGCAACCAGACCCAGGGAACCGGTGGCCGTCATCACAGCCACATGCCGCATGGTCGATCCGGTGGTGAATTTGGCTGTCTGGGAACCTGCGGTCATACAGCTCTGCTTCCTCAGCCGACAACCGGATCGGCAGGCGCGTCATCTTCTTTGTCGAGTCTGCGAGCCTCGCGCGTCGGCGGGACCAGCGGCTCAGGAGTAACCGGACGTTTGTGCAACATGTCGGTACCGGCATAAATGCCTTCCACCTGCTGGATTGCCAGCCGCTCGGCGTCCCGGTGACGAACGTCCTCGGAGATGGCTAGGGCCACCTCCTCTTCAGTTCCGAGCGCCTGCAATGTCATGCGGCCAAACAGCAATCCGGACTCAAACGTTTCCCTGGCTTCATAGTCGACGCCTCGCTCCCTGAGCGACAGTGTATGGGAACGATCATAGGAGCGGACATAGAGCTTCGCCTGCGGGTAGTCCGATTGAATGAGGTCCACGATCTTGTCGGTAATCTCCTTGATATGTGTGCAGACGGCGACAATTTTGGCGTCGCGAATTCCGGCCGCTTCCAGCACGTCTTTTCTCGTTCCGTCGCCAAAATAGATCTTGAACCCGAATTTTGACGCTGCGCGCACGCGATCTGCGGAATGGTCGATTATGGTCACGTCGGACCCGCCGGCCAGCAAGGTTTGCGACGCGACCTGGCCGAAACGGGAAAACCCGATCATCAGCACGTCGGATCCAGCTCCCTCAAAGTCCTCTTCCATTTGTTCGCCTTCGCTACCAGTCATGAAAAAGCCGGCCAGGCGCAGCGAAATCGGGGTGATGGCCATGGAGACGATGATGATGGCGATCAAAAGCGATGTATCCGCATTGCTCAACACGAATGACGATGCCGCCGCTGAAAACAGCACGAAACCAAACTCGCCGCCCTGCGGCAACAAAAGGCCAACCCGCACGGCGTCATCGTGTGTCCTGCCGAATAACCGGCTCAGTGCGTAGATGACGGACGCCTTGATCCCCATCAGCAGCGGCACGGCGAACAGGATCACAAGCCAGTTTTCAAGGATGACCCCGATGTCGAGCGACATACCGACGGCCATGAAGAACAGGCCAAGGAGGATGCCGCGGAAGGGCTCAATGTCCGCTTCCAGCTCGTGCCGATACGACGATTCGGCGAGCATGACCCCTGCGATGAAGGCGCCCATGGCCATCGACAAGCCGGCGAACTGCATCAACATCGCTGATCCCAGAACAACAAAAAGTGCAGCTGCGATCATCGCCTCGCGGGCACCGGTGTTTGCAATGATCCTGAATAGCGGATTGAGCAGGTAACGCCCGGCGATGACCAGGATGGCCAGACCAGCAATCGCGATGGCAAAATCGGCGCCACTGATGACATCCCGGCCTTCGCCGCCCGGCGCCAGGAGCGGAATCAACGCCAGAAGCGGCACAATGGCCAGATCCTGAAAGAGGAGAATGGAGAAGCCTGTTTGGCCGTACTTTTGATTGGTATCGCCCGATTCCTCCAGCAACTGCATGGCAAAAGCGGTTGACGACAACGCCAGCCCGTAACCGATCACGATGGAGGCCGATAGGTTAAAGCCGGCAAATAGCCAGATCAGGAAGGAAATCAACGCGCCGGTCAGGGTGACCTGTGCCAGGCCCAATCCGAAAATGGCATGCCGCAATGCCCAAAGCCGAGAAGGTTTGAGTTCCAGGCCGATGACAAACAGCAGGAACACGACACCCAGTTCGGCTACGTGCAGAATTTCCTCGCCGCCACCAATGAGCGCAGCAGCCGCCGGACCGATCACGATACCGGCTGCCAGATAGCCAAGCACGGTTCCAAGGCCGATACGTTTGAACAATGGCGCAGCGATGACCGCGCCGCCGAGCAAAACTAACGCTTCGGTGAAAATCGATGTGCTTTCCGCGGCCAAACGAATTATCCCTCTCAAGCTTTGGCAGATTGATGCTGACTTGCCATTGCGTTGCGGCGACCCAAACAATAAATGGAACGAAACGACATCACCTCTACCGTCTTGCCAAGATGGGCAAGCCCGCCAATTAAATCAACAATGAACAAATCATCAGAAGACAACTTATTGCTGAATCGCGTCGCCAGCCTCGTGGAGGCCTCACGCAAGGCGGGCGCCGATGCTTCCGATGCGGTCGCGGTTCGCTCAAGCTCGAAATCAGTATCCGTCAGGCTTGGCAAAGTCGAAAATACCGAAAGTGCGGAAAGCGACGATATTTCGCTTCGGGTTTTTGTCGGGCAACGCGTTGCCAGTGTTTCGGCAACCGCTTCAAGCGACCCTGCCGAACTTGCCGAGCGGGCGGTGGCAATGGCACGGGTGTCGCCGGAAGACCCGTTTCAGGGATTGGCCCCTGAAGAGCGCCTTGCACGCGAGATTGCTGACCTTGACTTGCTCGATACGCGGGAAATCGGCGCTGACGAATTGCGGGATACGGCCCTTGCAATGGAGGAAGCCGCATTGTCGGTTAAGGGCGTCACAAATTCCGGAAGCGCCGGCGCCAGTGCCGGGTCGGGCGGATTGGTCCTCGCCACGTCTTCCGGCTTTGCCGGTCAATACACGGCATCTCGCTTTTCCCGCTCGGTAAGCGTGATTGCGGGGGAAGGGACCGGCATGGAGCGCGACTATGAGTTTTCGTCCCGTGTCCACTATGAAGATCTTGAAAGCGCTGACGAGATTGGGCGCAAGGCCGGTGAGAGGACGGTAAAACGTTTGGGCAGCCGCAAAGCTGAGACCGGCCCGGTGACGGTGGTCTTTGATCCACGTGTCGCTCGGAGCATTGCCGGACACCTGGCGGGTGCAATCAACGGCGCGTCTGTCGCGCGCAAGACCAGCTTTCTTCGCGATATGATGGGCAAAAAGGTTGCGGCTTCAGCAATCACCGCCACCGATCATCCGGACCGGCTGCGAGGGTCGTCCTCAAGGCCGTTTGACGGAGAGGGGATAACCGGTGTGCCGCTGGTGATGGTGGAGAACGGAATTTTGAGCCACTGGTTTCTGTCGCATTCCACAGCACAGGAACTGGGTCTCAAAACCAACGGCCGCGGGGTTCGGTCCGGAACCTCCATTTCCCCGGCGTCGACGAACTTTGCCATCGAACCCGGCGACAAATCGCCAGACGAGATGATCGCGAATTTGAAGTCCGGTTTTTACGTTACAGAGGTGTTTGGTCAGGGCGTCAACATGGTCACCGGCGAATATAGCCGCGGGGCTTCCGGTTTCTGGATTGAAAATGGTGTGATCGCCTGGCCCGTTTCCGAGGTAACGATCGCATCAAATCTCAAGGACATGTTCCTGAACATGGAAGCGGCAAATGATTTGGATCGCAATTTCGGCACCGCGGCACCGACATTGACGATTGAAGGTATGACCCTTGCCGGTAACTAGCGAGAGCCCCAGTACCAAGCAAAGCCTGCAGGCGGACTTGGCATTGCTGCAAGCAGCCGCCGGAGAAGCAGGAGACATAGCCAACCGCTACTTCGGGAAAAATCCGGATGTTTGGTACAAGGATGGCAAATCGCCGGTCAGCGAGGCTGATTTGGCAGTGGATCGTTTCTTGAAGGCCGAGTTGGTAGGCGCGCGGCCGGGTTTTGGTTGGCTTTCCGAAGAAACGGCGCAGCTGAAGGATCAAAATATCAGCGGAAAATATTTTGTCGTCGATCCGATCGATGGAACACGCGCATTTCTCAAAGGTTTGCCAACATGGTGCATCTCGGTGGCCTTGGTGGAAGACGGACGGCCTGTTGCCGGAGTGCTCAATTGTCCGGCCAGGAATGAAGTCTATGTCGCTACATGCGGATCCGGAGCCCGGCTCAATGGCAAACGGATAAAGGTGAGCGATCCGGGACGCGAACCGACAATTGCCGGCCCGGATTCAATGGTCGATCAATTGCCGGCAAGGTTCCGGAAATCGGTCAATCGCCATCCTTACATTCCTTCGCTCGCCTATCGCATCGCGATGGTTGCCAATGGCTCACTTGACGCCACATTCGTGCGCCCGAGTGCGCATGACTGGGATATTGCTGCTGCCGATCTTCTGCTGCGGGAGGCAGGTGGGGCCATAAAAATGGCAGACGGCAATCCGCCGCGTTATGGTGTAGCCGGTGCGCGCCAGGGCGCCATGGTGGCAGGCAGCGGCAAACTGCTTGACAGACTGCTTGTAACGATGAGCGCTTGAAAGCCTGTCGAGTGGTTATTGGAACGAAAACCCGTCTTGAACCGCTCCAGCCACGGCACCTCAGAACCGCAAGACGATGTCTGGTAATTGCAAATTCACAGAAAGCGCTCTAGAGCCGTTTTCGAAAACGCCGGTGCAGTCTGGCGGCAAGTTTGATGGGCCAGAGCCGGAATCAATCCACTGGTCTCTGTCAGCAAATTTCATAAAGGTGTGAAGATGAGTGATCAAACGGACGGCAGGCAGCTGTTGCATCTCGTTTTCGGCGGCGAGCTGGAGTCGCTCAAGGGCGTGGAGTTCCGGGACTTGGCCGGACTCGATCTTGTCGGGATTTATCCAGACTACAAGTCAGCCGAAGCTGTTTGGCGCGCAAAGGCGCAAGCCACGGTCGACAATGCGCATATGAGGTACTTTATTGTCCATCTGCATCGGCTGCTTGATCCGGAACACGATGCCGGAGGCGACAATACGGACTGATTGTCAAATGGGGTATCCGGTGGGAATCGACCGCTTGGTAATATTGCCGCGCCGCCAGGGCTCTAATTCGCGATGAAATCATTCTGGACGAGATTGCGGGTTCGGTTGGTCGATTCTCCGTCCATGAAACGCGCGGTCGCGTGGTTGATCTGGCAGCTGATGCGGATGACGACGGGTACAAACCGGTTTGTCCCGGGCAGTCACGATATTGATGGAATAATTGGTGCAGATCCAAACTCGATATTTGCGCTCTGGCATGGTCAGCACTTGTTGGCGCCGGCCTTGATGCCGCGCTGGCTCGACACACTGGCTCTGGTGTCGCGCAGTCGCGATGCTGAGCTTAATGCGCTGGTTGCAGAGCGGTTCGGCATTGAGGTCGCACGCGGCTCGGGCGGGCGCCCGGACCAGCGATTGCATGGCAAGGGTGGCGCCAAGGCATTGATAATGCTCCGCAAAGCGCTCGATGCGGGCAGGGCCGTATGTATGATTGCCGATGTCCCCGGTGGGACCCCACGAAGCGCGGGAATGGGGATCATAACGCTGGCAAAGATATCCGGTCGTCCCATAATTCCGATCGCCATTGCCACGTCACGGCGGATCGTGCTCGAAAAGACCCGCGATAAAACTGCCATCAACCTGCCATTTGGAAAGATCTGCGTCATTTTTGGTTGCCCGGTGTCAGTCCCCGAAAACGCAGATGAACAATCAATGGAAAAGACACGTCAGGCGTTGACAGACGAGATGAATGCGATCACCGACAAAGCCTATCTGAAAGTTGAAGGCAGCCGATGAGCGAACGCTGGGCGCGTGCACTTTTGACGACTTACCGCTGGGCGGGCGCGGGGGCCTATCCTTTGATCGGTGGTTACATTGCCTGGCGGGCGGCCAAGGGAAAAGAAGAGCGGACGCGCCGCCATGAGCGGTATGGAAAGTCACCGCTCGAGCGTCCGCCCGGGCCGTTGGTCTGGGTGCATGCAGCAAGCGTTGGCGAGACCCTGGCTGTCGTTCCATTGGTAACGCATATCGAGCGCCTCGGCATCAATGTTGTCATGACGACGGGAACCGTCACGTCAGCGCGGATCGTCGCTACCAGACTGACGGGTAAGGCGATGCATCAATATGTACCGCTTGATCTCAAACCGGCCATAGACAGGTTTTTGGTGCATTGGGCTCCCGATCTAGCTGTTATGGCAGAATCGGAGATTTGGCCGATGACCATTCTGGAGCTCGGCGCCAAACGTGTGCCGCAGGTTCTGGTCAATGGCCGGCTTTCTGACCGGTCATTTAGCTCCTGGCAGAAGCATCCGTTTATTGCCGAGGCGCTGTTTGAAAATCTTGCACATGTCGTTGCGCAATCGGAACTGGATGGCGAGCGATTTCACCAACTCGGCGCCCGTCCTGTCACCGTTTCCGGCAACCTGAAGGTCGATACCGAAATCCCGCCGGTTGACGAAGAAGCGTTGGCCGCACTTAAGGCGGAGATTGGGGAGCGCAAACGTTGGGCTGCCATTTCGACTCACAATGGCGAAGAAAAAATTGCTGCATCTGTCCATGCGCTGGCTGCCAAGCAGAATGAGGATGTTCTGACAATTATCGTGCCGCGGCATCCGGATCGAGCCGGTGCAATCGAGGCGGAATTGAAGTCTGCAGGATTGAAGGTCTCCAGGCGCAGCCGAGGCGACAGGGTAACCTCCGATACGGACATTCTTCTCGGCGATACAATCGGCGAGATGGGGCTCTATCTGCGACTGACCGAAATCGCATTTGTTGGCCGCTCGCTTGACGGCGAAGGCGGGCAAAACCCGTTGGAGCCTGCCGTACTCGGGACAGCCGTTCTTTCCGGTCGCAACGTTCAGAATTTCCGTGATTCATATCAGCGACTGGTCGCCAGCGGAGGCGCCAGACTGGTCGCAGATGAAGAGACGTTGGCAGGCGCGGTAACATTTCTCCTCAACAATGATCGTGTGCGCCAGAAAATGATCGATTCTGGAATTGAAACCGTTGAGGGCATGCGAGGAGCGTTGTCTCGAACGCTGGATGCGCTGGAACCGTTTATCCAGCCCCTGGTGGTCAAAGCCAAGCTTGAACCCGTCACCCGTCGAAGGTGATTCGGATTTTCGTCCTGGTCAGATACTGATCTGCCGGCCGCTCGAAAACTGCGACAATCAACCCGGCTCAGCCCTGTTTTTGATACATTCGCCGCCGCCGCTCCCTGGTCGCTGCCGTACCGCCGGACGTGCCGTCATGAAAGGTGCCGAACCAACGGTCCCAGGGCATTTCCTGATTTCCGTAGTTGCACTCATAGAAGCGATGATGAAGCTGGTGATAGAATGTGCCGAGTGCCAGGCGCCTCTTGTCCTTGATCAGCAGATCCTCATAGCCGGTGTGGGTCATCGCTGCTCCCGGCCCCTGATAGACCACGTGGAAAAACAGATGGATGGGATGTGATGGCAAGACCAGGTGGATGAGCAATGACGACAGATACAACAAATGCTCCACCGGATGCATGGATAGTCCTGACCATGGACCGATATTGACGTTACGGTGGTGCAGTGAATGCACGTTGGTATAGAAAACCGGCACATGCAGCAGCCGGTGCACCCAATAGAAATGGAAGGCGGACCAAACTGGCAAAAGGATCAGCCAAAGAACAAACCAGACCGGATTTTCCGAAAATGTGATGACCGGCGCGTAATCGTTGGCCATCAGCCACATGATGACGGCTTGAAACAGGGTAAGTTGGCATACACCGCTGGTTAGCGACCAAAACATGTTGTCGCGCACTTGATTGGAAAACGTCCACAACCTGTTGTTTTTCGCCTGGTCGCGGTGATCGAATTTGAGCTTCTTGCCCTGCCCGCACCGCATATAGAAAAACCAGTGAAGACCACCGGCAACCAAGATCATGATGCCGATGTTGACCGCCCAAATCTGGGCAATCCAGCCAACTGCAAAACTCTTGGTGGTTTCGAGCGAAGGATAGGCGAAGAACCAAAGCAAAACCGCCAGCAGCACCATCAATACCCGCTCGCTCAGCGTCAGCCAGTTCCTTAGTATCCAACGAACGACAAAACCCAAATCCGGCGGCCATCGAAAGATCGACTGGTCGTCCAGCGGCAGATCGGGATGGTAATTCCACTCCCGGCTCATTGCCCGGTTGTCGGCATGGTCTTCCATCGGTTCCACGGTCATCTGAAAAAATTGAATCCGCAAAAACTTTCCAAAAAGGATGGATGAACAATCGTTCCAATTCGACCGTATCGGCGACGCGATCTTTAAAATTCAGGACATGATCCGCGCAAATTCCGTCATCATGCACCCGCCGGCAAGGAAGCTTCAAAATGTGATAGAATGCTGAATTATGCTGCGGGAGGGGTTTAAAGATGCCCGATGTTTTCCAATCCATCGACGAAATTGAAGCCGACAAACAGTCAATGATCGCCCAACGATTGGAGAACCGGGCCGAAATGCCGAAATTTGCTGCTGTGCGCGATGCCTATTTCGAGACAATCGACCTGCCTTCGGCAAACCGAGTTCTCGAACTCGGTTGCGGTACCGGCGCAGTTTGTCGTGCAATCGCCAAATGGCCGGGATTTGAAGGCGAGGTCGTCGGATCCGACCTCTCGCAAAGCCTCATCGAATCGGCAAAGCAACTGACCGCAGAATCCGGAGTTGAGGGCGTCACTTTCCTGCAGGCCGATGGCCAGGGCAGCACAGAGCATCATGGAGAATTCGATCTGGTACTGGGTCACACCGTCATCAGCCATGTCGGCGATCCCGATGCGTTCCTGAAGGAGGCGATACGCCTGACGCGACCCGGAGGGCGGGTTGTCATCCACGACGGCGACTACGCATCAATGACCTTCAATACCGGGGCAACTGAGCTTGATACGGCACTGCCGCCAAAATATTTCGATGCAATTATCGCAAATCCCTTTGTCATGCGCGAAATGCCAGCACGCCTGAAGCGACTGGGCGTGAGAACCGTTGACGCAATTGGTGCAATGGTTCTGGAGACCGGAACAGGCGAATACTTTCCCAGCCTGATCCGCAACTATGCACCGATAGCTGTTGCAGCGGGCACTGTGACAGAGACTGAGGCGGCCGGCTGGATCAACGCGCTGGACCGATCGCTCGCTGAAGGCGGATTTTTCGGTTCGTGCAATTTCGTTACCTATGTGTTTGAAAAACAACCATGAACACCGCAGCAATTTTCGGCAATACGGGGCTGATTTGCCAATGGCGTCGATCCCCGCAAATTCCTGCATCAACTGGCGTCGGTCTTTCGGCAGTTCGCGTGTTCACATTTTGCCGAATTGCCTTGACGAATCGTGTTTTCAGGCGCACTTTTCATCTGTCCTGAGCCAAGGCGCTGAGCGGAAGCCGGTAAATGGATCGCCCGTGATTGCGACAGGCTTGTGGATGGGAAATGGTGTTGAAGTGAAGAGGACGGAGGCATGACCCCACCGGACAGTCCGAACAGGCTTCGCCCAGTGCGCGAAGCCACTGTCGGGTAAATTCGCCGCCTAAAGAACGGGTCTGAATACCCGATTGCCAACAATTCAACGACTTGCAGGAAAGCCATCGGCTGACCTGAACATGTTTCCGGCCAAGCTGCCGGATTGGGGAAGAACCCCGATAAGTATATCGCCCCGCGCGCTCGGAACAGGAAGCGGCGGGGCGTTTCACGTTAATGAAACCTTCTAAAGCTGGTTAATATGCGTCCGATTTCTTAACGGAATCATTGTCGCTTCGTGCGATTATCAGGCATGCATAACGTAACCTGGCTCATGACGATGGTGCCCCAGTGGTTCTTCACTTCGCTGATGAATCCGCTGCAGGGAGGATTTACATCGATCGTTCCCGCGGTGGGAGCCGCCTGCTTTGTCCTCGGGGCGCTGCTCAGCCTGTTCTACTGGCGCCGCCAGCTATTGTTGTTCCTGGTTCCTTTAGCGTTGAGCCTCGCGGTCATTGCGGCTGCGGGTTACATGCGTGGGGAATACGACAATCTCACAATCATCGAGCCTGGAATGGTGGCGTTTGTCGTCACGCAGGCCCTGCTCGCGGTGATGTTTGCCTACAAGTCCAAGGCCGCCTGGTTGCCCGCTATCGCGCTTGCCGCCTTCTCCGTTTCGCATGCGATGTACGCAGCGAAAATTGCGACAATGGCGCTGACTGATACCTGGGTTTAAGATCGAGCCGATCGAACGTTCGGACGGTCCTACCTGACCAGTTCCCACCAGTTTGTTGACTGAAACGCTTCACCATATTGCAACGTTTCGCCGACTTTCGGTGTGGCCAGGACGATACCTGCCTTCTCAGCTGCGGATTTTGTGCGTTTCACCGGTTCGTCCCAGTCATGGCGAGCCAGGTTGAAGGTTGCCCAATGGACGGGAAGCATGATTTCGCCACCAACATCCTTGTGCACCTGCACGGACTGTTCGGGTGGCATGTGAATGTCAATCCAGTATTGTCCCGGCCCATAGGCGCCGATCTTGATCAAGCTGAACTGAAACGGCCCGTAGCGCTCGCCGATCTCCGCAAAGGACTTGGCATAACCGGAATCACCGCTGAAAAATGCACGATTGCGCGGCCCGACAATTGCCCAGGAGAGCCACAAGGTTTTCTGATAATCGAAAAAGCCGCGGCTGGAATAGTGACGCGCCGGTGTTGCTACCAATGTCAGATCCCCGAGTTTGTTTTCCTGCCACCAGTCCATTTCGACAATTTGGTTCGGCGGAATCTTCCAGCTGCGTAGCAGCCCGCCATTGCCAAGCGGAACCAGAATTCTTGCCCCTTCGGCGGCCAGGTGCAAAATGGTCGCCTTGTCGAGATGGTCATAGTGATTGTGGGATATGACAACAGCATCAATATTCTTGAGCTGCTTGAGCGGGATCGGTGTCGGATGAAACCGTTTGGGTCCGATTGAGGCAAACGGAGACGCTCTTTCGGAGAAGACCGGATCGGTCAGAACGCGGTAACCGTCAATCTCGACCAGGGTGCTGGCATGCCCCAGCCACGTGACACGTAAACCCGGTTCAGGCTTGCCGTTAAAGATTGAGGCATCCATTTCGACCACCGGAACATCACCGGGCGGCACTCTCTGCTGGTCTCCGAAAAACTCGTCATTGAGAGATTCCAGCGTGATCTCGATTTCGGCTTCCGGTTCGGCGTTGACGAAGGATTCATCGGAGAAATTGGGTGACTTCCGGATACCAGCCTCATCCTCGGCAGTCATTGGAACGCTCAAGCTCCACCCGGTCCAGGTGATGGCGCCTGCTGCGACAAGGATCAGGCAGACAAGTCCCGCCAACAGTTTCTTCCACATGCTGTCACTCTCCGAATATGTGCAACACGACCTGACGCAGGTGCGGTCGGCTGCGGTGTTCAAACAGATAGATACCCTGCCATGTTCCGAGCACCATGGCGCCATTCGCCACCGGAATGGCAAGCGAGGTATCGGTCAGGGTCGATTTGATATGGGCCGGCATGTCGTCCGGTCCTTCCAATGTGTGAGTCAGCCATTTCATGTTCTCAGGAACCAGGCGGCGGAAAAATCCCTCAAGATCGGTTTTGACATCCGGGTCGGCGTTCTCCTGGATCGTCAGCGATGAGGAAGTGTGGCGGCAGAACACCGTCACCTGACCAGTGTCTATTCCAGCTTCGGCGACGAATGAAGCGACATGATGCGTAATCTCGTAGAGGTTCTGGCCGCTGGTCTGAACTTCGATCCGGGACTGCGTCTGTTTCATCGAAATTTCCGGCAATTCGCAATTTGATATTGACAATAACCTGAATTTGAATGGATAGGCCAAGCCACCCAATGCAAAATGCGGCCATGACAAGATTATTCTCAATTTTGACGGCATTGGCGCTGGCTGCCTCAGGCGCGCTGGCGGGTGAAGCCGATGTGGTTGATGTGAAGGTTACACCCGAATCGGGTGGAACCTTCCGATTTGATGTCACCGTGCGCCACGACGACACCGGCTGGGAGCATTATGCCGACCGTTGGGACGTGCTGGGGGCAGATGGAACGGTCTATGGCGAGCGGGTTCTGCTGCATCCGCATGTCAACGAGCAACCGTTTACGCGCTCCCTTGGCGGTATTTCGGTTCCCGATGGCGTCACCGAGGTCGTCATCCGCGCCCATGACAATGTCGATGGTCTTGGCGGCATGGAAAAGACTGTGAAGCTGCCGGGGCGTTAGGTTCGTTTGTGCAAATTATTTGCAGCCAGCCGGCTATTTTTGGGACCGAATCGCACCGGTTTGGCGGGTTTTGGCCAAAACAAAATGGTGCGCTATACAAATTCACATCTATCTAATTGAAAAATATGCATAAAAAGGCTAAGCTAGGTGGTCTGCAAATTGGCGTTTTCCGGGCTGGTCCGCTATATAGAAACAACTGATTCTTTTTCGATTGCGACAGACGATTGACAGACCAGTCACATCCAGGAGAACCCGGCGGGCCGGACGGCATTGAGCCGATCTCGATCATTGATGAAATGGAGCGTTCCTATCTCGATTACGCCATGAGCGTGATTGTCAGCAGGGCGCTTCCCGATGTGCGCGACGGGCTAAAACCCGTGCATCGGCGCATTCTGTTCGGCATGAATGAGCTGGGCATCGACTGGAACAAGAAATACGTCAAATGTGCCCGTGTTACCGGCGATGTGATGGGTAAATATCATCCGCACGGCAACCAGGCGATTTATGATGCGTTGGTGCGCATGGCGCAGGACTGGTCGCTGCGACTGCCGCTGATCGACGGTCAGGGCAATTTCGGCTCCATTGATGGCGATCCGCCTGCCGCGGAGCGCTACACCGAGTGCAGGCTTGCCAAACCCGCGCATTCGCTGCTCGACGATCTCGACAAGGAGACCGTCGACTTCCGGGAGAACTATGACGGCACATTACGAGAACCGGTGGTTCTGCCGGCGAAGTTCCCCAATCTGCTGGTCAATGGATCCGGTGGCATCGCCGTTGGCATGGCAACCAATATCCCGCCACACAATCTCGGTGAGGTGATCGACGGCTGTATTGCCATGATCGACAATCCGGCGATTGAACTGTCGCAACTGATTGAGATCATCCCGGGTCCTGATTTCCCGACCGGTGGCCTGGTGTTGGGCCGTTCGGGTATCGCAAGCGCTTATTCGACCGGGCGCGGGTCGATCATGATGCGCGGCAAGACGTCGATAGAGCAGATCAGAAACGATCGCGAAGCAATCATCGTCACTGAAGTGCCCTATCAGGTCAACAAGGCGGCAATGATCGAAAAGATCGCCGAACTGGTGCGCGACAAGCGCGTTGAGGGCATTTCCGATATTCGCGACGAGTCCGACCGGGATGGTTATCGTGTCGTCATCGAACTGAAAAGGGATGCCGTCGCCGATGTCGTCCTGAACCAGCTTTATCGCTATACGCCGCTGCAGACCTCGTTTGGCGCCAATATGGTGGCGCTGAATGGCGGCAAGCCCGAACAGATGACACTGACCGACATGCTGCGGGCATTCGTGGCATTTCGCGAGGATGTGGTCAGCCGGCGGACAAAGTTTTTGCTTCGCAAAGCGCGCGACCGAGCCCATGTTCTGGTCGGCCTTGCCATCGCCGTTGCCAACATCGACGAGGTCATCGCACTGATCCGCGCCGCGCCGGACCCGCAGACAGCACGCGAACAGTTGATGGACCGGCGCTGGCCGGCAAAAGACGTTGCACCATTAATCCAGCTGATCGACGATCCGCGTCACCGTATCAACGAGGACGGAACATACAATCTGTCCGAAGAGCAGGCCCGTGCAATTCTCGAATTGCGGCTGCAGCGCCTGACAGCACTGGGCCGTGACGAGATTGCCGATGAGTTGAATACGATCGGTGAGGAAATTCGTGACTATCTCGATATTCTGTCCTCCCGCGCCCGCATCCAGCAGATCGTAAAGGACGAACTTGCCGCCATTCGCGATGAATTCGGTACGCCGCGGCGCACCGAGCTCACTGAAGGCGGGCCGGATATGGAAGACGAAGATCTGATCGCTCGCGAGGAAATGGCGGTCACGGTAAGCCATACCGGCTACATCAAGCGGGTGCCGCTGTCGCAATATCGGGCGCAGCGCCGCGGCGGCAAGGGCCGGTCCGGCATGTCGACCAAGGATGAGGATTTCGTCAGCCGGATTTTTGTCGCCAACACCCACACGCCCGTACTGTTCTTTTCCTCGCGTGGCATCGTCTACAAGGAAAAGGTCTGGCGTCTGCCCATCGGCTCGCCCCAATCACGCGGCAAGGCGCTGATCAATCTGCTGCCGTTGCAGCAGGATGAACGCATAACCTCGATCATGCCCCTGCCGGAGGACGAAGACAGCTGGGGCGAATTGGATGTCATGTTCGCCACCACGCGCGGAACGGTTCGCCGCAACAAGCTATCTGACTTTGTTCAGGTCAACCGAAACGGCAAGATCGCGATGAAGCTTGACGATGAGGGTGATGAAATCCTCGATGTCTACACATGCTCCGAAGATGACGATGTCATTCTGACATCAGCATTCGGCCAGTGCATTCGCTTCCCGGTCACTGATGTTCGCGTGTTTGCGGGGCGCAATTCCGTCGGCGTACGCGGGATCAATCTTGCCAAGGGTGACGAGGTCATTTCGATCGCCATTCTTGGCCATGTCGAGGCCACGCCGGCTGAAAGAACAGCATATCTGAAGCTCACGGCAGCGGAACGTCGAGGCGAAGGCGAAGACGCAGAAGAGACAATTGTTGATGAGGAAGGAGAGGGCGAAGCCGATCTTTCCGACGAGCGGATTTCCGAGTTGCGCGCAAGGGAAGAATTTGTGCTGACGATCAGTGAAAAGGGCTACGGCAAACGCTCATCGTCCTACGATTTCCGGGTCGCCGGAAGGGGCGGCAAGGGACTGAAGGCTACCGACACATCGAAGCGTTCCGAGATCGGACCATTGATCGCTGCGTTCCCGGTCGAAGCTGACGATCAGGTGATGTTGGTAACGGATGGTGGCAAGATTATCCGGGTGCCTGTCGATGGCATCAGAATTGCCAGCCGGGCGACCAAGGGCGTGACGATTTTCTCAACAGCTGAAGATGAGAAAGTCATGTCGGTAGAGCGGATTTCCGAACCGGAGGAAGCCAAATCCGGCGAGGAGGGTAATGGTGAAGCGCCTTCCCCTGAGCCGGGGCCGGAGGCCAACTGAACCTAACGGCTGGCGGTTGATTTCAGGACAAGCGGCCTGCGCGAAATGAGCGTTTGTCGACGGTTTCGGTCTTGACGCGCAACTTGTCTGCTTCGTTGACCAGCGCAACAGCGGTTGCGATCAGCATGGTCAGGGCCATTGCGATAGCGAGCATGAAAATCATCATTGTGAGCCTCCGGCAATTTCGTTTCCAAAAAACACCAATCCCCTTTCAGGAACCGTGGAGAAATTCTGCCGCATTTGAATTGAATACGTCCTGATCCGGCCGTTCATGAGCCGTTCATCAATCCGCTTGGCAGGGTTTTGTCGTGAATTGGGTTGCATTTTGCTGTTCCGTCGTCATCACTGCGCGCTGTCAAACCTGATATGGGGTCTAAAGTGCCGGAGACATCAGCCCTTCTCTCATATGTGATCGCTTCGTTATTTGTCGCGATTGTGCCCGGGCCGTCTGTGACCCTGATCACAGCAAATGCGCTCAAACACGGTGCACGGGCCGGTATGCTCAGCGTTTTCGGCACCCAGATCGGGGTCGGAACCGTGGTGCTGGTGTTGGTGCTGGGCTATGCGGCAATCGTCAACACGATGGGTTTTGCGTTTGAAATCCTGCGCTACATCGGAGCGGCCTATCTGATTTGGCTCGGCATCAGGATGTGGCGCTCAGATGGCAGCCTTGCCGAGGCTCAGGCCGGAAGAAGGCCGCTCGGATCCTATATGTTGCAGGGATTCCTCGTTCTATGGGCGAACCCCAAGGCGCTGCTGTTTTTGGGCGCTTTCATTCCGCAGTTTGTCAATCCTGCCGGCAATACGGGGTTTCAGGTCGCTTTTCTTGGCGTTGTGTTCATGTTGATAACCACCATCTGTGATAGCATGTATGCACTTGCCGCTGGTGGTGCTGGTGCATGGCTATCCGGTCGGCGGGTTCGGCTGCTGGAACGGGTTTCGGGCACATTTCTGATCGGCGGGGGCGTGTGGCTGCTGGCCACCAAGCGATAGGCTGAAAGGAAGGACCGATGAAATTGCGCGCAACCAAACGCCCTGTACTTGCAGTGGCGGTTTGCCTCATGTCGAGTGCAGCCCATGCCACGGGGGACATCAGCTGCGGTGGAGTAAATGGCTCCGACGCAACGGTCGACCTCAATTTTGGCACTTTGCCAGTCTTGAGCATATTGAACGCGACGATCACTACAGCCGGCAAGGTTTGGACGACACAGCCTGGCAAGAGCGAAACAGAAATCATCGTCGGCCAGGCAGCTGAAACCGGCAATATGCTGATCGCCGATTTCACCGATGTGAATGTGGAACAGATCTTGATTTCGCTGAGATTGTTCAGTGCCGAGGAAGGTGGAAATTGGGTCCGAGCCGGTACGCTGACGATCAAGGATCACGGCGCACATGCGGTCAGCTGTGTCGGACCGTAGCCCATTCGCCCATTGCTCACACCGGCTGAATTCTAACTTTCCCCTCGATCAGGCTTCCGTCAGGCGTTTAACGGATCGGCAGTTGGTCAAAATTTAACGCTCAGACCAGCAAGAAACTGTTCGATTCTGGTACCGTCAAACGGGACTGTGCCCACCTTATAGTCGAAAGTCAGCGCTTGATTTGTGTTGCCGCCAAGGAACAGCTCCGTTCCAGTGTTGAACAGATGTTCGAAGCTTCCGGATGGCAAATCGCCGAATGCCGGCATCCACTTTGCATAAAGATGTACTAGTGGTTTGGGAGGATTGTCCAGATCAACTAACTGACCGTCATTTATATAGAAATCCACTCCGATCGGTACGCTGATTCCGTAGTATGTTTTTTGTTTGGCCAACTGCATTCTGTTGCCAACATTGACTACCTGTTTGACGGAACCATTCAGCTTGAGTGACAACTGAGAATGGAAACGACCATTTCCAAAGTTGCGTCTCGTGTTGACCCTCATGGAAGGAATAATCGGAAACCAAGACGCATCCGCGCGCAGCAACGCTGAATCGAAGTCGAAATCAGTTTCATATCGTGTGGAAATGCGCAGTATTCCTGTATCCAGAACGCCGCCCAGACGAAATTGCTGGTAGCCAGCATAAAAGTTCAAGTCATCATTGACCCTTTGCGATCCACCATTCTCGAGGAAGTTAAACGACACACCAAGCAATGCGCCGGACTTGAAGTTGACCGCACTGGATTGTCTGGTCGGAATGGTCTCACGTTCTTTTCGACCGGGTATGCGAAAGATCGGTACATATATCGCACCCTCCGCGGAATATGCTTGACGATTATTCAGAATATCTGACGAATAGCTGAACAAGGCGCCTTTCTTGGGCAATTGTCCGTTGAGATTATCCGAACCCTCCAGCAAAGAAATTTCCTCGAAATTTCGTCTGATTCTGATCTTGGTCTCGTACCTGCTCCTATCTTTCAGACCATCTGAACTTTTGTTGATTGAGTTGCCTGCCTCTCGCTCGGTTTCTACATTGTTGTTGATCCAAGCGATTAGAGCCTCCTTCTCAACCGGCGTGTCGATCTTGCCGCTTCCGTCATAGTCAAAGGTAAGCGGGTTGATGTTCACTGCGTAGGAACTGCCACCCGCAACTGCAAGAATTTGTAATGTAAGAATGGTGGTGGTGATTTTTTTCATCACAGATGCCTCGGTTCGATCAGACTAGATGCTGTTCGGACATTTAGCGTAGTAGGCGTCTCTCACATTGCCCACGGTCAGATTGGGATTTGACGACAGTGCGTCGATTTCACTAACTGTCAGCCCGATTCCAAATGGATTAAAGCGAGTGTTGCAGTTTCTGAGGTGAACAATGATTGCCGCGCTGGACTGACCATAGTGCGCTCTATATTTGTGCTGGTAAACAATAGAGTGCCTCGGAGACCAAAACCCATCCTCATATACTTGATCTTTGACCATTGAGCCCACAGAATTTTTACTCAAACATGTCATAATGTAATTACCTTAATATTAATCTAAAGTAGAGAATACAATAATACGACTAATTGTCAAATTGTACGGTGTGATATCGCCTGTGCAATGAAAAAGGATTTCGAATTAATATAGGAAATATTGATGGAGGGAAAATGTACGTAAAAGAATCAATGTTTAAAGGGCTTTTCAGCCGTTTATTGAACGATATTTGGACTAAATTGATAAAGTGATTGAGATGTTGACTGCCAAACCATAATTATCAACTTTCCCTGAATCAGGGCTGCAGTTGCACCCGCACATCAAGCTTTACCATCACCTTTTCTACTCTCCCCATCCCACTCCGTTCGCGCTATACCGCGCGCAATGAATGCGATTGCTCTCAATCTCGACCAGATGATCGACGGCACTGCTTTGCGCCGCGACTTGTCTGGCTTGGTAAAACAACATGGCGGAGATGGATCGAGCCACCAACTGCGTCAGGCAGTATTGGAGGTTTTCAAGTCAGAGCTGCAACGCGGGCGCAAACTGGCTGAGACGCTACTGATGGAAGATCGCAGCGGCGAGGCCTGTGCCGCTCGCATTTCCCACCACATGGACGAACTCATTCGTGCGCTATACGATTTTACCGTCACCCACGTATATCGCTCGACAAATCCGTCGGCCGCTGAACGTATCGCGATTGTTGCCGTTGGTGGTTATGGGCGGGGCACCCTGGCACCCGGTTCCGATATAGACCTGTTGTTTCTGCTACCTTACAAGCAGACGCCTTGGGGCGAGCAGATCGTCGAATACATGCTCTACATGTTGTGGGACATGCGCCTGAAAGTCGGTCACGCCACGCGCAATATTGATGAGTGTGTCCGCCTTTCCCGTACCGATATTACCATCCGCACTGCCGTTTTGGAGGCGCGCTATATCTGGGGAGCGGAAGATCTTTACGCTGAGTTGAAGGAACGTTTCGACCAGGAAGTCATGGCTGGCACTGGGCCGGAATTCATCCAGGCGAAGTTGACTGAACGCGATCATCGGCATCTGAAACAGGGCGAAAGCCGTTACAAGGTCGAACCGAATGTAAAGGACGGCAAGGGAGGATTGCGGGACCTTCACACCCTGTTCTGGATTGGCAAATATTTCTACAGGGTGCACACCGGCGAAGAACTGATCGACAAAGGTGTGTTTACCGCCGAAGAACACGTGCTGTTCAAGCAGGCCGAAGGATTTTTGTGGGCAGTCCGCTGCCACATGCATTTTCTGACCGGCAAGGCGGAAGAGCGGCTGCATTTCGATATTCAGCGTGAGATTGCCAGCCGGATGGGGTTTTCGGACGGTAAAGCCCTGTCCGGGGTCGAACGTTTCATGAAGGAATACTTTCTGACCGCCAAACAGGTCGGTGACCTGACCCGGATTTTCTGTACCGTTTTGGAGGTTGAACAGGCCAAGCATGTGCCGGGTTTCAATCGCTTGTTCCGTACGTTTTCCCGCCGCCGCCGCAAACTGGCCGGCGCTCCGGGTTTCATCGTCGACAATCACCGCATCAATGTCGCCGACGATCTTGTCTTTGAGGCCGACCCGGTCAATCTGTTGCGGCTTTTCTGGCTTGCCGACAAGCACGGATTTGAACTGCACCCCAATGCATTAAAGCTCGTAACGCGGTCAGCCGGTCTGGTCAGCCGAAAGCTGCGGGGCAATGAAGAAGCCAACCGACTGTTTCTGGAGTGCCTGACATCCTCGCGAAATCCCGAACTAAATCTGCGCCGCATGAACGAAGCAGGCCTGCTTGGCAAATTGATTCCCGACTTTGACCGTATCGTCGCGATGATGCAGTTTTCCATGTATCATCACTACACGGTTGACGAGCACCTTCTGCGTTGTATCGGCGTTCTGTCGGAGATCGAGCATGGCGATGGTGAAAAAATCCATCCCCTGTCGCACAAGCTGCTTCCGGAACTGACCAAATGGCGCAATGTCCTTTATGTTGCGGTGCTGTTTCACGATATTGCAAAGGGTCTACCGGTTGCACATGAAGTGGCTGGTGCGGAAGTGGCACGGAAGCGCTGCCCGCATATGGGACTCTCCGACACCGAGACCGAGATGGTCGCATGGCTGGTTGAACAGCATTTGTCCATGTCGATGATCGCCCAGTCGCGCGATTTGAACGACCGTAAGACGATTGAAGATTTCGCGGCTATTGTGCAGTCAGTTGAACGACTGAAATTGCTGCTGGTGTTGACGGTATGCGACATTCGTGGCGTCGGACCCGGCGTATTCAACGGCTGGAAAGGACAGCTGTTGCGAACGCTCTACTACGAAACGGAACTTTTGCTTTCAGGCGGGTTCTCCGAGGAGAAGGCTGCAGAGAGGGTTGAAAGGGCGCGATTTGAATTGGCCGGGCAACTGGAGGATTGGCCCGATAAGGACCGAACGCGCTACCGCGATCTGCACTACTCAAACTACATGTTGATCGTCGATCCGCAGGACCAGATACGCCACGCCCAATTTGTCCGCGAAGCGGATCAGGCAGGCGAGAAACTGGCTACAATGGTCCGGACCCACGAATTTCATGCGGTAACGGAGATTACCGTTCTGACGGCTGACCATCCGCGACTGCTGTCAGTCATCACCGGAGCCTGTTCTGCAGCGGGGGGAAATATTGTCGATGCGCAGATCTTTACGACCCGTGATGGAAGGGCGCTTGATACAATTCTGATTTCCCGTGAATTTGACCGTGATGAGGATGAGTTACGGCGTGGCAAGCGTGTTTGCCAGATGATCGAAGATGTCTTGTCGGGTAAGCTGCATCTTCCCGAGATCATCGAAAAACGCCTCCGGTCAGCCAAGACCGTCACTGCGTTTGACGTCGAGTCACGGGCAGAAATCCGCAACACCCTGTCACACAAATTCTCGGTTATCGAGGTTCAGGGACATGACAAGCCAGGTCTGTTGTCGGCGATTACCGGGGCGATTTCCGATCTATCACTTGATATTGCGTCAGCGCATATCACCACATTTGGCGAGAAAGTGATCGACACATTCTATGTGACGGATCTGGTCGGACAGAAGATCGAGGACGCGCAACGGCAGAAAAAGATCAAGGATCATCTGCTCGAAATTCTGGAAGGCAATGAGGACCAAGCCGACAAGTCGGACAAATTGCGTCTGAGTGAGCCGGTGGCCGAGGCTGTAACGAAATGAAAGGTAGTTCTGAGTTCGCGAAGGACCAGCAATGGGCCTGATCGCGAAATTCGCATCCGTCGGCAGCGCGACCATGGCCAGCCGGGTTCTGGGTTTCGCGCGAGAAGCGCTGATAGGCGCTGCCCTTGGTGCAGGACCTGTTGCCGACGCGTTTTATGCCGCTTTTCGATTTCCAAACCTGTTCCGGCGCATATTTGCGGAAGGCGCATTCAATGCCGCTTTTGTGCCGCTCTTTGCCCGCGAGCTTGAAGGCGGGGGCAGGGAAGCGGCAAAGCGATTTGCCGAATCTGTGCTGGCCATATTGATACCGATCCTGTTGGTGCTTTCGGCATTGGCAATATTGTTCATGCCTGCGCTGGTCGCCTGGATTATCGCGCCGGGTTTCTCCGACGATCCTGCCAAGTTCGACATGACCGTGTTCATGACGCGGATCATGTTTCCCTACCTGTTCTGCATGTCGCTGGTGGCCATGCTGTCCGGCATATTGAACTCGATGCGGCGCTATTTCCTTGCGGCCTTTGTTCCGGTGCTACTCAACGTGATCCTTATTTCCGTGCTGCTGTTCGGTTTGATTGGCGGATTGAGTCAGAATGAAACCGGCCGCCTTATGGCATGGGGCGTGTTTGTCTCAGGCGTCGCCCAGCTATTCTTTTTGATCTGGGGCGTGCGCCGCGAAGGGTTCTCCATGGCGTTTGTGCGGCCCCGGATGAACCCGGGCGTCAAGCGCCTGCTCGTATTGATGGGTCCTGTGGTGCTGACCGGTGGCGCGACCCAGATCAACCTGCTTGTCGGCCAGATCATTGCTTCTTCGCAAGATGGCGCCATTGCGCTGCTGAACTATGCGGATCGCATAAACCAATTGCCGCTTGGCGTCATTGGCATCGCCGTCGGCGTGGTTCTGCTACCGGAACTATCTCGCGCGCTGAAAGCGGGGGACGCGCAAGAAGCGGCCCATTTGCAAAACCGATCAACTGAATTCGCGCTTGGTCTGACGGTTCCGGCCGCGGTCGGATTAATGGTTCTGGCAGCGCCGATCATTAACATTCTTTACGAGCGCGGCGCATTCACGTCTGAAACAACAGCGCTGACCGCGGCGGCCCTTGTTGCCTTCGCCTCCGGTCTGCCGGCCTACGTGATGATCAAGGTCTTTCAGGCATCCTACTTTGCCCGCGAGGACACTAGGACACCGATGTGGTTTGCCTTCGTGCAAGTTGCCGCAAACATCGCACTCAGCCTGTTGTTCTTTCCAGTCTACGGACATGTCGCCATCGCCGCGGCGACATCGGTCTCTGCATGGATGAACGCAGTTCTTCTAGCTGTGGTGCTTTGGCGGACCGGCTATTTTCGCCTTTCGGCGGCCGCTGCCAAGAATATTACCCTGATTGTCCTGGCATCGGCGATCATGGGCGTGGTCATCTACTTGCTTCTGGATCCGCTCTCGGGCTGGACCGGATCTGCGGTTTTCCTCATCAGGTTGACAGCCGTTGGCGGACTGGTCGCGGCTGGCGGCCTACTCTATCTTTCGGTGGTTTTGGTGACCGGTGCAATCGATCACCGTCAACTGAAAAAGTTACTACGCCGAAAAAACTAGCAAAATCAGCGTTCCGATTGCTTTTTTTGCGCATTAAAGCAAATCTGCATAAACGGAAAACGCAATGGCGAAACGACTGCGCATAATTACCGGATTGATCCTGTTTGTCTTTGTGGCAATGCACTTGACGAACATCGCCATGGGTTTGTCGTCAGTCACCCTGATGGAACAGATGCAGCCCTGGTTGTTGGGGCCATGGCAAAATCCGCTTGGCGGCCCATTGTTGCTCATTGCCCTGCTCATCCACATGGGGCTGGGATTTCGTGCCATATACCGGCGCAACACCTTCTATATGACGCGAAACGACATTGTTCAGATCGTTTCGAGCCTGATGCTGGTGCCTTTGATGATTCCGCATCTGGTGGGCACGGTGGTCGCGCGTGACTTTTTTGAATTGCCCCAGGACTTTCCCGGCGTGTTGTTGCTGTTCTGGTTTTATCAGCCGGCGGAGGGCCTGCGGCAGGTGATCCTGCTGGCGGCAACCTGGATTCACGGCTGCATCGGTTTGTTCATTTGGCTGCGGCTGCAACCATGGTGGCCACGAGTTTCCTTGTTCTGCTATCCACTTGCAGTGGCGTTACCGGTATTGGCCATGCTCGGTTATGTTGAAGGCGGCAAACAGGTGATGTCCGGTGAGGTTGAGGTGGTTTATGCCCAGCCTCCGGAGGGTGGACCGACAATCGATGAGATTGTGGCGAGCTTGGGTGCGATCGAACTTTGGCTTATCGGAATTTTCCTGGCGGTAACAACGGTTGTCTTGGCGGCCCGCTGGTGGCGCCTGATGGGTCACGACGGGGTTACCCGCATTCGCTATGCCGGTCAGCCGGCCTATTCGAGTGAGAATGGCTTGACCTTGTTGGAATCAGCAACCGTTAACGACATTCCGCATGCCGCACTTTGCGGCGGGCGTGGCCGCTGTGGTACCTGCCGTGTAAAGATCATCGCAAACACTGAAGAGTTGCCACAGCCGACAGACGAGGAATTGAGGACACTCAGGCGTATTGACGCGGATGAGGATGTTCGGCTTGCTTGTCAGATGAAGGTCTGCGGCGGGCAAATTGATGTGGCGCGCATGTTGCCGCCGCACGTGAAGCCTTCCGATCTTTATGCTGCGGAGGAAGCAGCAGGTAACGGGTCTTCCGGCGCTGAATTTCCGGAGGCAGCAGAGTGACGCGCCTGGTGCTTGTGCTGACGGTTGCGTTGTTCACGGCGCTGTTCGCGACGAGTTATTCAGCTGCCCAGCTCCAAAATCCGGCGCTTATTCCCGGGGCAGCAGGCGGCGAAACCGAAACCGAAGCGACAGCCAGTCCGCAGGATATTGAGGAATTATTGCGTCTGCTGGGAAATCCGGCAGTTGTTGAGGAGTTGCGCAAGAGCCTCGAACAACAGGAAAACGACACGAGCAGCAGATGGTCACTCAGGCGCGAGATCTCAGGGGTTGTTTCGCGCATGGAAGAGCGGGTCACAACCCTGATCAGTGGATTTTCCGCCCTCGGCTCGGTCTATCCTGCGACCGCTGAGGCCTGGCAGTCCGGTCTCGATCATGGCGACGCGCTGCGCGCCCTTACCTACGTGCTGATCTTCCTGTTCATCGGCGGTGGCCTGGAATGGCTCTATCATCAATATGCCCGCCCGCTTCAATTGCGCATCACCCACGGATTGCCTGATTCGGTTGCACAACGTGTCACCCGTGCCGGACTGGGCATGGCACTGCATTTCGTCGGCCTTGCCATCTTCGCCGGTGGCAGTGCCGGCGCGTTTCTCATGTTTGACTGGCCAACGCTTACACGCGAAATGGTAATCACGCTATTGCTGACGGTCATAGGATTCCGGCTGATCGGCATGTTTGTGACGTTCATTCTGGCCCCCGGCGCTCCTGACCTGCGGCTGGTGCCGCTCGGAAACCGCCGCTCCCGTCGCGCCACTCGATACATTGTTGCTGCAACATTGATCGGCGCCGCAGGCATCGTCCTTTGGGATGGACTACGCCGCCTCGGCATCAATACCGGCTACGAGGAAGAGCTGCTGCCAGCCATTACCGTCATTCCCGTTGTCACGGCTGTTCTGTTTGCAGTCACGCTGGTCGCGCTGGTCTGGCGTTTGAGGCAGCCACTTGCAGACGATCCTGAAGAATATCATGCGTCAACCAATCCCAGACAAACGCCGGTCATTTACACAGTGCTGATCGGCGTGGTGTTCCTGCTTTGGCTTCTTGGTGCAACCGAACTGATGTGGTCGGCAATCATTCTTGGAATGCTGGTCCCGGCCATCAAGACTTCGAAGGCAGTGATCGGCAATCTCTACGATCAGGCAGAAGCGGTGGCGGAGCGCAAGGCGGCAGAAGAGACGGCAGGCAGGGATGACGAAGAAGATGACGCGCAAGCCGTTTCAATGGCTGAAGATGGACCGCCTGTCGGTGGTGGGCCGCTGATTGAAGTCGATACCAGCCGTTACGGGGTTCAGCGTTTGATTGTAACGCGCTTGGCGCGGTTCGTTTTGGTTCTGCTTGCCATGGCGGCTATGGCCGTTGCCTGGGGAGTGGGACTGTTGTCATTGTCCGAATCTCCTACCGCTGCCGGCCGTATTTTCCGCGTTGGGGTAAACGTATTGATTACCCTGCTTGTCGCCGATCTGATCTGGACTTGGGCCAAAACCGCGATCAACCGCCGGCTCGCCGACTTTGGTCCTTCTGTCGACGGCATGGCGCCGGGGCCGGAAGCCAGGATGGCGACGCTCCTACCGATCCTGCGCATGTTCCTCATGGTGACAATTGCGGTCATCGTGGTGCTGACGGTCTTGTCGTCAATGGGTGTGAATATAGGACCGCTGCTCGCCGGTGCCGGTGTGGCCGGAATCGCCATCGGATTCGGCGCCCAGGCACTTGTGAAGGATGTGGTATCCGGCATCTTCTTCCTGCTCGATGACGCCTTCCGGGTAGGCGAATATATCGAGATGGAAAACAATCTTCGCGGCACCGTGGAATCGATGTCGCTTCGTTCATTGAGGGTGCGCCATCATCGCGGTGCGGTGCACACGATCCCGTTTGGTGAACTCAAATCAGTCACCAACCACATGCGCGACTGGGTGATCATGAAGCTGGAGTTCCGGGTTCCCTTTGACACCGACCTGAAGCTGGTAAAGAAAATCGTCAAAAGAATTGGCGCGGAATTGCAGGAACACGAAGGTTACGGCCACCATATTCTCCAGACGCTAAAATCGCAGGGCGTTCGGCGCATGGAAGAGTTCAACATGGTTGTCGGCGTCAAGTTTATGGCCAGGCCGGGGGCTCAGTGGCTGATCCGGCGCGATGCCTATCAGAAACTGCGTGATGAATTTGAAAAGAACGGTATCAGCTTTGCCCAGCGCGATGTCACGGTGAAGGTCGAAAGCGACAGACCACTTTCAGAGGAAGAGGTGAAAGCGGTTACTGGCGCTGCTCAACAGGCCGTAGAGCCGCCGCCGGGTCCCCCGCAAGCTGTGCCGGACGAACCGTAGTAGGGAATCCCACTTGCTTCGCGCCCGTGCCTCGTTCATAAGGCGCGCCTATCCCGACAGACTTTCGGGGCCCTCCACAAGCTTCGGACATCAATTATGAGCTTCAAACAACTCGTTTTCTCGGGCGTCCAGCCGACCGGAAATCTCCATCTCGGAAACTATCTGGGCGCGATCAAGAAGTTCGTCGCATTGCAGGAAAGTCACGACTGTATCTACTGTGTCGTTGATCTTCATGCGATTACTGACACGCTTGTACAGCCGGACCTCGCTGCGCAGACACGCGAGATCGCCGCAGCGTTTGTCGCTTCAGGCATCGATCCGGAAAAGCACATTGTTTTCAATCAGAGCCGCGTTCGCCAGCATTCCGAGCTGACTTGGATTTTCAACTGCGTAGCGCGCATGGGTTGGCTCAACCGCATGACCCAGTTCAAGGACAAGGCGGGCAAGGACCGCGAAAATGCATCAGTCGGCCTCTTCACCTATCCCGACTTGATGGCGGCAGATATTCTGATCTATCGGGCCACGCATGTTCCGGTCGGCGACGACCAGAAACAGCATTTGGAGCTGACCCGCGACATTGCTCAGAAATTCAACAACGACTTTTCAAAACGCATCTCAGATCTCGGCCTGGGCGTCGAAATGATGGTCGGTGATGAGAAGGTCAATGGCTATTTTCCGCTTACCGAACCGCTCATCGAGGGGCCGGCAACACGGGTCATGAGCCTTCGCGATGGCACCAAGAAGATGTCCAAATCCGACGCATCCGACTTGTCCCGCATCAACCTGACTGACGATGCTGATACAATTGCCCGCAAAATCCGCAAAGCCAAGACGGACCCGGCGCCTCTTCCCGATTCGCTGGACGAACTGAAGGAACGTCCGGAGGCGGAGAATTTGATCGGAATATTCGCTGCCTTGAACGAAGTTGGACGCGATCAGGTCATGGCAGACTATGCCGGAAGGCAGTTCTCCGAGTTCAAGCCTGATTTGGCCGAACTGGCCGTGGAAAAACTGGCGCCGGTGGCCGATGAGATGCGCCGGATATCAGCCGACCGTAATTACATCGACAGTATCCTGCGGTCCGGTGGTGAGCGCGCCAGCGTGATTGCGGAGACGACGATGAAGGATGTCCGCAAGATTGTAGGCCTGTTATCCGGCTGATTTGCCGGTCGCTTATTGCTTGCCCGACATCCTTGCAGATGGCAGATTGTGATCGAGGGTTAATTGGAATCGCTGAATGGTATCCAAACGACTGAGCCGTGAGGCCGGCCACAGGCGCAAGTTTCTCTGCGTGATAGATGAAACGCCGGAGTGCGAACGGGCGGTCGCATATGCCGCACGAAGGGCTGAGCGTACAGGCGGTACGCTGATCTTGCTCTACATTATTGAACCTGGAGATTTCCAGCATTGGCTTGGCGTCGAACAGATCATGCGCGAGGAGGCCAACACGAGCGCCGAGACCGCTCTTGCAGGTTTTGCGGCAACAGTGCGCGAATCAGTCGGCATCGAGGCAGAATGCGTGGTTCGGGAGGGAACGCCAGTTGACGAGATCCACGGCCTGATCGAGGACGATCAGGACATTGCGATACTTGTACTGGCAGCCGGGGCTGCCAAAGAAGGCCCGGGCCCTTTGGTATCTTCGATCGCCGGTAAGGATGCCGCATTTCCAATTCCGGTAACCGTCGTTCCGCAGAACTTGTCGGACGAGGACATCGACAGCCTATCGTGAGAACAGCGAAGTCGCTCGGGACGCTTGAAACACAGGCGCAACCGGCCTATTTTGCGCAAATACATTTTTGAATAATTCTAAAGAAGAATTCCGCGAGGCCCGAGATGTTCATTCAGACAGAGGCGACACCCAATCCGGAAACAATGAAGTTCCTGCCCGGCCGTGTGGTGCTTGAGCAAGGCACAGCTGATTTCCGTGATGCTGGAACGGCAGCGGAGGCATCTCCGCTTGCCGGCCGACTGTTCACGATCAGTGGCGTGACGGGCGTTTTTTTTGGCTATGATTTCATAACCGTTAGCAAGGAAGGAGCCGAGTGGCAGCATTTGAAACCAGCCATTCTTGGTTCGATCATGGAGCATTTCATGTCGAACGCGCCGGTTATGGCCGCAAGCGCATCCGACATGTCGGCGGATGAAGGCGAGGAGTTCTACGACAAGGCCGATGAAGAGATTGTCCTGACGATCAAGGAATTGCTAGATACGCGAGTGAGGCCCGCAGTTGCCCAGGACGGTGGCGACATCACCTTTCGCGGTTTCGAAAACGGAACGGTGTTTTTGCATATGCGCGGCGCCTGCGCCGGCTGTCCGTCATCGACTGCCACGTTGAAGCACGGAATCCAGAACCTGTTGCGCCACTTCGTTCCAGAAGTGCAGGAAGTCGAGCAGATCGTTTAGACAGCTACGGCGATCCCTGGTCAATCAATCCACAAATCTGACCGCGTCGCTGTCCAATAGTGCGGCGATGTCATCGGGAATTCTCATGCCGTCGGCCACGGCCGCATCACGTTTGGCTTCGACGACGGATATTCTTGCCAGCCGTTCGATGACCACATCAATCAGTTCAAACGGCACGATAACCACACCGTCGCTGTCTGCAACGATTATGTCGCCGGATTCCACTTCCTGCCCACCGATCTGAATCGCCAAACCAACCGTGCCGGGTCCGGTTGAATTGGGAGATGCAGGGGTTAATCCCGAACACCAAAGTGGCAGACCGGCGTCTATGATGCCGCGACTGTCGCGAGCCGGCCCGTCGGTCACAAAACCGGCTGCGCCTGCGTTTTTTGCCATGCCCGCGACGCTGTCTCCAACAGCGGCACAGCCCTGATGTCCGGCAAATGCCGCAACAACAACGTCTCCGGGTTCGATAAAGCGCAGCGCAGCCAATGTTGCCAATATATCGCCGGGCCCGCAGCCTGCGGTTAGCGCCGGCCCGGCAACGGATGATGAAGCGGCCAAACCAGGCACTGGTTTGATGATTGCCGCAAGCGCACCGCCTCCCTGCATCGCATCGACGACAAAACTGGAAGGGATACTTTGAAACGCCGCGACTTTTTCCGGCGGCGGCCGCCTTGTGTCGCGCTTGATCGTCAGGAGCGGTGGTTCTTCAATCATGGGTTCGCGGCCAACAAAAAACCCGGCCATTGGGCCGGGTTTTGAGATCATGTCAATGGGTATCTGCTCAAGCGGCTTCTTCCTGGGCTGAGTCACCCTCATTATCGGCCTTCGCCTTGCCGCGTGGGCCTTTGTTCAGGTTGGCCTCAATGAGATGAACAGCCTCGGTCTCCGAAAGCTTGTTCACTGCAGCAATTTCGCGTGCCATCCGGTCAAGCGCCGCCTCATAGAGCTGCCGCTCCGAATAGGACTGTTCCGGCTGGTTGTCTGCGCGGTAAAGGTCGCGAACGACTTCAGCAATCGAAATCAGGTCACCTGAATTGATCTTCGCATCATATTCCTGCGCGCGGCGCGACCACATTGTGCGCTTGATGCGTGCACGGCCCTGGACAACGCGCAGTGCGCGATCGACATAATCGGTCTGCGACAGTTTGCGCATTCCAATCGATGTCGCCTTGGCGACAGGAACCTTCAAGCGCATTTTGTCCTTGAGAAAATCGATCACGAACAGTTCCAGCTTGTGGCCAGCAACTTCCTGGTCCTCAATCGCGACGATCTGGCCGACGCCGTGCGCCGGATAAACAATCGATTCGCCGGTCTTGAAGCCCTGACGCTGGGATGCCTTCTTCTGCTGGGTTGTCATTCGCACCAAACTCCTGTTTTGCCACCCGGCCTTCATTCAGGCCGCAACGTCCTGGGCTGCGCTGCCGCAACCGGTTAATCTTCGCCATCGTCTGCCAGATTTAGGGGCAAACGTTGCCCCCGGGACGCCGCCAAAAGCGCGCTGTCACAGAAAAACCGCCCAACACCGCCCGGCCATTGCCGTCCGGTCCCGAATTTTCACCACCCTTTGATTATCAGCGCAACAGCGCCATTCGTTGGAAATCTGTCGTTGGCATATGGATGTTACCTACCACAAATTGTTGCAAGAATCAACAAAATGCTGCAGGCGCGAACTGCCGTTGGGGTAGATTTCTTACCGAGAGGTTAACGCACGAGTTCGTGCAAGACGTGTATCAGTCGCCCTCTCCGGGGTTTGGCGAGAAGTATTTGTCGAACTTGTTTGCTTCGCCGTCAAATTTCTCGCCATCAGCCGGCGGCTCACCCTTTGCGGTGATGTTTGGCCATTTCTCGGCGTATTCGGTATTGATCTCGAGCCACTTTTCGAGGCCCGGCTCGGTATCGGGCTTGATCGCCTCTGCAGGACATTCCGGTTCGCAAACGCCACAGTCGATGCACTCATCGGGATGAATGACCAACATGTTCTCACCCTCGTAAAAACAGTCGACCGGACAGACTTCGATACAGTCCATGTATTTGCACTTGATGCAATTGTCGACAACGATATAGGTCATGCTGAACCGGCTCCGAAATTGTTTGTACAGAAACGATATCGCTCGCAGCATGGCGTAGCGGCTTTATGCACTATGCGCAAGTGGTTTGAGGCCGCATGGGCGTAGGTTCGCGAAATGATTTTCGGTCGTTTAACCGTTTTGCAGAACGTTATTTCTGCCATCGCCGCTCAATCTCCCGGCGGTCCTTTTTGGTAGGTCGGCCCGATCCGGGATCGCGTGCCGGGACAGCAATATCAGCGCGAAGAACTTCTTTCGGTGGAGGTGGCGGGCTCAGGTCTTCATAGAGCAGTTGCGCTTCGCTGGCCGGACCGCGCCTGCTGCCTGGTTGAAGAACCCGGCAGACCACAATTCGCCGCTCAAGTGTGACCGTCAGGACATCACCGACCTTTATCTGGTGTGAAGCCTGGTCGATTTTGCTTCTGTTAACGCGGACTTTGCCGCCTGCCGCCAGCTTTGCCGCCAGCGAACGCGATTTGACAATACGGGCGAAAAACAGCCACTTGTCGATGCGCTGGCGGTCATTCTTTTCGGTCATCGACGAACAGCAATACCGCTGCCGAACAATGCTGACGTCATTTGTTCATTTGCTCTTTCAAAGCGGCGAGTTTGGCGAAAGGTGAATCCGGATCGATCTTCTTTGGTTTTTGATCGCGCCGGTTTTTGCTTCCCGCTGAATGTTGGTTTTGATTGCTATTTTTGTTTTTGCCGTGCCGACCGGCATGCCTTTCGGCTTTTCCGCGGCTTTTCCCGCCGCGCCCGCCAGTTTTTTCGTCCCGTTTGCTGCGACCATGGTGCGGCTTGCCACCAAATCGGGCCTGGCGCCAAAGCAGGACCGGCTTGGGCTCTTCTTCTGCCGGGACATCATCTGATAAGTCTGCCGTCACTGGCTTTGGCTGCTCGGGGCCATCATTCCCGCTTTCAGCCAGTTCAGCAACCTCAGCGGCCTCGCCATCCTGTTTGTCGGCTTCCTTTTTATTGCCACCCTCTGCCGGTGCGATATCGGCGTTCTCGGAAAGATGACCGTCCTTATTGTCCGGTTGTGCGGAAACCTCATCCGCACTCTTCGTTTCAGCCCCGGCATCGCTTTGCATCGTGCTATCGACGCCACCTTCGCCCGTCCCGGCACCCTCGCCGGCTTGCGCATCCATTTTGGCAACATGCGCTGCGGCGACGTCGGCGGTGACCGGTTCATGGCGGTAGCCGAGACTCTTGAGGATCTCTTCCATATCTTCGGCTGTCGCGCCGAGTATGGACATCATTGCTGGAGTGACGGTGAAACGGTTTCCGTCATATCCGCCGTCCGGCCGCGACCCGATTCCCGGTTTCCAGAACAGTGCCGGGCGGATCAGATCTGCCAGCCGTTCCAGAATGTCGACCCTGACCGCGCGTTTGCCGAGCAGCCGATAGCCTGCGAGTTTGTAAAACATGCGCTCAAAAGAAGGATCGGTGACCATGGAGGTGCGGCCGCTTGCCAGGCCGGCGACAACATCGCGGTATCCGGGACGATCCATTGCGTCGTTTTTCAAAGCCCACAACTGGGTCAGCAACTCAGCCGGTGCCGGTTTCAGAAGCAGTGGAACAAACAGGTGATAGGCGCCGAACCGGACGCCGCTTCGACGCAGATTGGCCCGATCCTCCTGATCGAGCGTACGTACGTCTTCCAGTATATCCCTGCGGTTGACGATGCCACAGGCCTCTACAATTCTAAATGCGATACCGCGGGCGACGCCGGTCAGCGTCTGGTCCCCTGAAAGCTGCAACAAGGGCTTCAGGTGCGTGTCGATCTGGAAAGCAACGAACCGTTCTGCTCGTGCTGCTACCTTGTCTCGTGCCGCGCCTGTCAATTGCTCATCGGCAAGAAGGATAATTTGCGGCTTCAACAAGTCTTCGCCGGCCGACAGCGCCGCCACCGGACTGCCCAGCCAGCGCAGGATATTGTCGGATCCCAGTGCGAGATCGCCATTTGGAGCGGCAGAGAATTTTGACGCGCGGGATTCGAACTCTGGCGTCAGCGCCTTTTGCGCTGCCGCGCGCACCGCTTTGGCATCCTCTCCGTCGGCGCTCTGGTCGGCTGTAAACCTGAACCCGGTCATCGTTCCCACATGATGGCCCTCAACGGTCAGTTCACCTTCAGGGCTGATTTCAGCTTCGAGCATGGAATTTTCTCTCAGACGCTTCATCAGGACGGAGGTCCTGCGATCCACAAACCGTTTCGTCAACCTCTCATGGAGTGCATCGGACAAACGGTCCTCAATGTCGCGGGCCTTTTCTTGCCAATGGGTGGCATTTTGCAGCCAGCCGGGCCGGTGCGAAACAAAGGTCCAGGTGCGTATTTGCGCAATCCGGGCAGAAAGCGTGTCGATATCGCCATCGGTCCTGTCGGCCCTGCGTACTTGTTCTGCCAGATAGTCTTCATCCACATATCCATCACGCGCCAGATCGAAATAAATCGACGCGATTATATCGGCATGCTGCGCCGGCGCGATGCGACGATAGTCGGGTAAGGCGCAGGTATCCCAAAGCAGCGATACCCGTTCCGGCGTGTCGGCGAGTTTCGCAACCGGCTCCTCGCGGGCGAGCAAGTCAAGCGCCTGTGCATCGATAGCCGGAAGCGCTTTCGTCAACCCCTGAATCGGGGCGGGTGTGTTGATTGATTGCCTGAGCGCGTCCAGATCAGTGAAGTCAAAGCGGGCAGTGCGCCATTGCAATACTTTCACCGGCTCGAATTCGTGCGCCTCGATACGTGATACAAGGCCGTCATCGAAAGGATCGACACGCCCGGTGACGCCGAAGGTCCCGTCGCGGATATGCCTGCCTGCCCGGCCGGCGATCTGCCCGATTTCGGCGGCGGTCAATTGGCGATACTGAAATCCGTCATATTTGCGGTTCTGGGCAAACGCGACATGATCGACATCCAGATTGAGGCCCATGCCAATGGCATCCGTGGCGACGAGATAGTCCACGTCGCCGGACTGGTAGAGCGCGACCTGGGCATTGCGGGTGCGTGGGCTGAGCGCACCGAGAACGACCGCGACGCCGCCACGCTGCCGCCGGATCAACTCTCCAATCGCATAGACCTCGTCGGCGGAAAAGGCGACGATGGCTGAGCGCCGCGGCAGGCGGGTAATCTTCTTTGCACCTGTATGAGACAAAACCGACATTCGCGGGCGGGTAACGACCGAGATACCCGGCAACAGTTTTTCCAGGATGCTCCGCATCGTGCCGGAGCCTAGCAACAAGGTTTCTTGGCGGCCGCGAAGATGTAATAGCCGGTCGGTGAATATGTGACCGCGCTCCAGATCGCCGGCGATCTGAACTTCATCAATCGCAACAAACGCCGCATCGGTGTCGCGCGGCATCGCCTCGACAGTACACACGGAATATCGCGCACCGGGCGGAATAATTTTCTCTTCGCCGGTTACCAGAGCCACATTGGCAGCCCCGACCTTTTCGCAAACACGCCCGTACACTTCACGCGCCAGCAGACGAAGCGGCAACCCGATCAACCCGCTTTCATGCGCAATCATTCGCTCAATGGCCAAATGCGTTTTGCCTGTGTTGGTTGGCCCCAGCACAGCAGTCACATCGCGCCCGGACAGCACGAGCGGATCGGTCGGATTACCGTTGATGTTCATGGAGAGGTTTACGCAATCCCATTTTCAGCGCGTTCGGAGACATACAGCATAATTTTGGCACTGCAACAGCCCTTTCCGACAACCGGTGAAATTAACGAATGGAACGAGTCTGGAACGAAACGGCGACGAATCACTGACTCTTGCCGATTCCCGGTTTGTTCACCGCTATATATGGGTTTCACCGATCAATCCGGTACCAGATGCTGAATCGCTTGTTGCCGAAATGTATAAAACTGCCCTTCATGCGTTAACGTATTGGAAGTCACGGTTACTTTTCATCAAGCTTTGATGCACAAGCCCTTGATTCGGTTAACAATAGTTGATGATTTCCTAATCGGCGAAAGGCAATTTTGCGCAATTTTGTTTACTTTCTGATCAAAGCCGGAACAAAGCAGCGACGAATCACTGATAGAACCACTTTCCCGTTTTGTTCACGGCTATATCTTGTGAATTGCGGCCCACTGGCTACCAGATGTGAATTCTGTTCCCGCTTACCACCGCTAAATCACGTGATTTTGTTAACCAATCGGCTGATTTGATTGCTCAAATCCATCGCCCGCGTTTGGCATGCGTTAACAATTGCGACAATATCGGCACCGGGGATTGTTGAGGCGAAGTGTGGGCGATTTGAACCGGTTATCATTGGCTTGGACTGCAATATGCGGGCTGCGATCGCAAATCCGGCCAGTATTTTTCAGGCGAATATTGGGGATCGCGATTCTCCTGCTGGCAATTCCGGCGCTGTCGGGGTTCACCTTCCAAGGCGAAAAGATCGACAAGCGCTACTACCGGATCTACGGCGCAAGCCATGCCGAACTTGTCAAAGCGGTTCGCAGAAACGCGCCTCGTAACGGGCGGGCTTACGGGCTTGGTATCATCGACTTTTTTCCAAGCTACCAGACGGAACGGAAAGACGGATCCTGTCGTGTAAAGAAGGCGGAAGTCGGCCTGCGCGTTCAACTAAGGCTGCCCAGATGGCAAGGAAACAAACAGGTTCCAAGGCGCGTCCTGCGCGTTGCACGAAACTTCGAACGTGTCATCAACGCACATGAAATGCAGCATGTGAGAATCGCCCGCCGCTACACCCGGCTCATGAAGCAGCGGCTGTTGAAAATGCGGGCCCAAAAAAGCTGTTGGACACTTCGCAGCAATACCCGCGCCATGATCAGGGATTTGAAGAAGCAGCATATTTGGGCACACCGCCGCTTCGACAACCGGACGCGCAGGCAGATCAGGCGGCTGCTGTGAACGGCAACAGATCCGAGGTTCAGGACGCTAAAGCGCTAAAGTATAGCGCGCTCCGTCATAAACTGCCGCATGGATGTTGCGCGCCGCCACCGCATCGCCGATGCGGAACAGCGTGAACAGTCCCTCGGAATTGATCTCGCGATAGGTTTCACCACCATCCGCCAGCCCGTCATAGTCGACCGCACCGCGATTTTTCGACAGCGGTTTCAGGTCGAAATAGAGTTCATCCAGCGGTGCTGTACCGTGTTCGACAACGACTTGATCGACGACACGTTCACCGCGCCAATCATCAGCAAAGTCGGAACACAAAACCGCGATCAGTTGATTGCCGTCCCGGCGAACAGAATGCAGCCGGGTATTGATGGTGATCCGGACATTCTTCTCATGAAAGAGCTTCATATAGGGAACATGATTAAGCCCTCCCATGTCGGGGGAAAAGAACCGCTCAGGTGAGAGCAGTTCGACAGCCGATCCGGCGCGAGCGACAATTTCCGCTGCTGTCATGCCCTGATGCGCACCGCTGTCGTCATAGACCAGGACGTTTTCGGCGGGTTTGATTGCGCCGGAAATGATATCCCAGCTTGAGGTGACCAAGCCGTCGCCTTCCGCAAGCGCCGGATTTTGCGGCAGTCCTCCGGTCGCAATGACCACCGCATCGGGATCAAGTGCCAAAACGTCATCCTTTTCCGCCCAGGTGTCGTAGCGGATATCCACACCCAGGCGATCCAGTTCCGACAACCGCCAGTCGACGATGCCGATTAACTCCTTGCGACGCGGATTCTGAGCCGCCAGGCCAATCTGGCCGCCGGCTTTCGATGAAGCCTCTAGCACGGTGACAATGTGCCCGCGTTCTGCGGCAACACGCGCTGCTTCGAGGCCGGCAGGCCCTGCGCCGACAACAACAACACGCCGGCCTACGTCGGCTGCCTTCTCGATAATATGCGGCATGGTCGCCTCACGACCGGTCGCCGCATTGTGGATGCATAGGGCACCACCACCCTCGTAAATGCGGTCAAGGCAGTAGGTCGCGCCGACACACGGCCTGATTTCGTCTTCTTTGCCTTCCATCACTTTGCGCACAATATGCGGGTCGGCAATGTGTGCCCGTGTCATGCCGACCATATCAAGCTTGCCTTCGGCGATTGCGTGCCGTGCCGTGGCGATGTCGGGAATCCGCGCCGCGTGAAAAACCGGAATTTTGGTCGCGGCGCGCACTTCACCAGCAAAATCGAGGTGCGGCGACGCCGCCATGCCGTGGATCGGTATGACCTTTGAGAGCGCGGCATCTGTCTCGATATGTCCCCGGATAATGTTGAGGAAATCGACCTTGCCGGAATTTTTCATCCGTTTGGCAATTTCGATACCTTCGTCGCGTGAAAGACCGGTCTCCCAATCTTCGTCTGCGACCATGCGAAGTCCAACGAGAAAATCGTCGCCGACACGCTTTCGCGTTTCTTCAAGCACAGCAAAAGAGAACTTTAGCCGGTTATCAAGTGTTCCGCCAAATTCATCATCCCGCTTGTTGGTGGCAGGCGACCAGAACCCGTCCATGAAGTGTCCGTAGCATTGAAACTCGATACCATCGAGCCCGGCGGCCTTCATCCGTTCGGCAGCGGTTGCATAGTCGGAGATAATCCGCTCGATATCCCAGTCCTCTGCTTCCTTCGGAAACGAGCGGTGAGCGGGTTCGCGCACCGGTGAAGCAGCCACCACAGGCAGCCAGTCCGCCTTGTTCCAGTTTGTGCGGCGGCCAAGGTGGGTCAGCTGGATCATCACAGCGCAGCCTTGCTCATGACAAGCATCGGCAAGTTCCGCCATCCACGGAACGATCTCGTCCTTGTAGACATGCAGATTGCCGAATGCTTCCGGGCTGTCGCGCGAGACAATTGCCGAACCAGCGGTCATGGTCAGGGCAACGCCACCTTTGGCCTTCTCCGCATGATATAGCCGATAGCGCTCTTTTGGCATGCCGTCCTCGGCATAGGCCGGCTCATGGCTGGTCGACATGATCCGGTTTTTCAGTGTCAGGTGTTTCAGCTGAAATGGCTGCAGGATGGGATCATTCTTCATGAAGGACGGTCACTGAAAATTAGGGGATGAGAACAAGCTTGCCCGGGTATTTCTTCGACATGAAATCGCCCTGGGCAGTTTGGATGTCCCGGAGTGGATAGGTTTTGGAGATAACTGGTTTTATGCGGCCATCATTTGCGTATGCGACAATCGCCTCGAACACCGAGTCCGGCTGCCAGGTGCTTCCAAAGAATGTCAGGTCTTTCAGGTACAAATCGCGCACGTCAAGCGCGACTTCCGGTCCGGCGATCGCGCCGGACGTCACGTATCGCCCACCCGGACGCAACATCCGGATCAATTCTGGAAACTGCGGCCCGGCGACCAGGTCGACCACCACATCAACACTGCGCTCTTCAACTGCATCGGCAAGATCGGCATCACGGTCGACAATCCGGGCGGCTCCGTTTTGGCGAACAACCTCTGCCTTTGATGCGGCGGATTGCGCTATCACGTTCGCATCACGCAGTTTGGCCAGCTGGACCGCGGCAAGACCGACACCGCCTGACGCGCCGGTTACAAAAACAGTCTCACCGGACTTCAGACCCACTCTCTGCAGCATGCCTTCAGCTGTCGAGTAGGCGCACGGCAATGCCCCAAGCTCCACCGCAGACAACGGGCTCTCCACCTTGCGGGCCTCGCCGGCGAGAGCCGTGCAATATTCGGCAAATGAGCCGTCGCACTCCGAACCGAATGTTCCGAACGAATAGGGGCTGCCGTCGCCGAGCCCGTTCTGCATGGCGACGACGATAACAGTTTCTCCGATACGGTCCGCCGTCACGCCCTGTCCGACGGCCACGATGGTTCCACAGCAATCGGCCCCCTGAATTCTCGGAAACGATATCGCGCCGCTCCATCCGCCATCTGTCGTTTCACCGACTTCGCCGGAGTCACCGCTGGCGCCGCTGACAGATTTTGAATACCAGCCGGTTCTGGTGTTGATATCGGTGTTGTTGACGCCCGCCGCCTCAACCTTGATCAGAACCTCGCCCGGCTTGGGCTTGGGAACCGGCAAATCATCGCGAACCTGAAGCATTTCCGGACCACCATGTCCGGTCAGGGCCACACCGTACATCTCTTCTGGAATGTCGACCGAAGTTGTCATTTCTTAGTACCAGGCATCGTCCATCGAGGTCTTCTTTTGATCGATGAAATCGCGCAACGCTTCATTGATCGCTTCATCCAGTGGCGGGGCTTCATATTCGGCTAACTTCTTCTTCCATAATTGGTTGGCGCGTACTGCGGTATCCGCGGATCCGGCCGTTTCCCATTTCTCAAATGGCTCATTGTCGGCCATTTCGGAATCCCAAAAGGCGGTCTCGTAATTCGCCATTGTATGGGCACAGCCGAAGAAATGCTGGCCTGGGCCGCATTCGATGAAAGCATCCATGGCTAGTTCATTATCGTCGATTCTGACCCCATCCATGTAGGAATGCAGCGCGCCGCAATAATCCGTATCCATCATGAATTTCTCGTAGGACATCGACAAAAGACCGTCCAGGAAACCTGCCGAATGCAGGACAAAATTGGCCCCGCAGTGAACAGCAGCCAGCATCGACATGGTGGACTCGTTCATCGCCTGTGCGTCGGGCAGTTTCGAGGTGGTGAAGTTGCCCGAACACCGCAGCGGCAACCCAAGACGGCGCGCCAGTTGGCCGATAACCATCGAGCCGATGGCAGGTTCCGGCGTTCCAAAGGTGGGTGAACCGGATCGAAGCGACATGGAAGACAGGAAATTGCCGAAGATGACCGGCGCACCCGGTCTTTCAAGCTGAGTCAATGCACACCCGGCCATGGCTTCGGCCAGCGACTGGGCGATTGCTCCGGCAGTGGTGACCGGTCCCATCGCCCCGCCAAGAATGAAGGGCACGCAAACACTCGCCTGATTGGCTCGCGCATAGGCACGCAGCACGGTCGTCATCGTGCCGTCCCAGACCAGCGGCGAATTGACGTTTACATTGCCCATGGTGACGCAGTTCTGATCGACAAATTCACTGCCAAACAGAATGCGGCTCATCTCGATGGAATCTTCAGCCCGTTCCTCGGCCGTAACCGAACCCATGAATGGACGGTCTGAAAACCGGATATGGGAATACACCATGTCGAGATGGCGTTTGTTGACCGGAACATCAACCGGCTCGCAGATGGTGCCGCCGGAGTGGTGCAGCCATGGCGAGGACTGCGCCAGTTTGACGAAATTGTCGAAGTCCTCGATCGTGCCGTAGCGGCGGCCCTTGTCCAGATCCATGACAAACGGGCAGCCATAGGATGGCGCGAACACGACGTTCCTGCCGCCAATCTTTACGTCATTGGCGCGATTTCTGGCGACTTGGGTGAATTCTCCCGGAGCCGTTTTCAGGATTTCGCGCAGCATTCCCGGTTCGAACTTGACCAGTTCGCCGTCAATTGTCGCGCCGGCCCGTTTCCAGTGTTCGAGTGCCACCGGGTCGTCGCGAAACTGCAGTCCTACCTCAGCGAGTATGCGGTCCGCCGTCTCTTCGATACGGACAAGATTTTCCTCACCCAAAACGTCGTAGGTTGGAATATTGCGGATGATATAGGGCCGGCCAACCGCCGTCGGACCTCCTGAACGTGCTTCGCGGCGGGCCATTCGGCCACCACGTTCACGCCTGGGAGCGGCGATCGATGCCTTCTCAGCCTGTATGGGTTCGCTCATTGTGAAAACCTCCTGAAAAATACTGCCATTTCGCGACGTGAAACGCTGCACAATTTGCGTCACGGATTATTCTGCGCGCGCGCTACGAAGATTGGCATCACTTCGGCATTGCACAATTTGTTCAGGACCGTTATAAGCCCGCGTCTTGAGCCGCCCGGCAGGGCATGCCGTGGCGGTTCGTCAATGCTGAAAGCTCAGCAAAAACGCGCGAACCGAACGAAGCGAGGCAAGCGCGACCGCGCGGTGGCCAAAGTTGGCCGCCCGGGCGGAGGCAGCAGGTGAATGCCTGATTGCCGTGAGCCAATAAATGGAGAAGCAAAATGCCCAAGATGAAGACCAAGTCATCCGCTAAAAAGCGGTTCAAGATCACCGCGACCGGCAAGGTCAAGGTTGCTGCCGCCGGCAAGCAGCATGGCATGATCAAGCGCACCAACAAGTTCATCCGCGATGCCCGCGGAACGATGGTGCTTCCCGATTCGGAAGCCAAAAAGATCGTCAAGAACTATCTGCCCAATGGCGGCGGAATCTAGCGCTACAGAATACTTCGGGAGATCATGACATGGCCCGCGTAAAAAGAGGCGTCACTAGCCACGCCAAGCACAAGAAAACATTGAAGGCAGCCAAGGGCTATTATGGCCGCCGCAAGAACACCATTCGTGTCGCCAAACAGGCGGTCGAGAAAGCCAACCAGTATGCCACCCGCGACCGGCGCGCCCGGAAGCGCAATTTTCGCGCTTTGTGGATTCAACGCATCAACGCGGCGACCCGTGAGCACGGCCTCACCTATGGCCGTTTCATCGACGGCTTGAACAAGGCTGGCATCGAAGTTGACCGCAAGGTTCTGTCCGACATGGCGATTCACGAGCCCGACGCATTTGGCGCTCTGGTCGAGCAGGCCAAGAAGGCGCTCGCCTATCTTAAAGACACCACACCGAATGCTTTTGAAAGCGCTGTCGCTTAAGTCAGCGCTTTCCCGAAAAACGTGATAAGGGAAACCCGCGCTGGCAGGGCTGGCGCGGGTTTTTTTGATTGAATGGACCAGATACTCGGCAAGACACAAATGAGTGAATTGGAACAGCTGGAATCGGCGATCAACGCCGAAATCGAAGCTGCTGCAGATGAGCAGGCAATCGAGGCCGTACGCGTCTCGGCACTCGGCAAGAAAGGTTCAATCTCCGAGCGCATGAAAACGCTCGGCAAGATGACGCCGGAAGAGCGCCAGGTGATGGGACCGGCTCTGAACGGGTTGAAAACCCGCGTTGCCGATGCGCTGGCCGATCGCAAGGCGGCACTGGCCGAAGCCGGCATCGCAGCGAGGTTGGAAACGGAGAAGGTTGACGTCACATTGCCTCTCCAGCCCGCGCCGACCATGACCGGCCGCATCCACCCGATCAGCCAGGTGATCGATGAGATAACAGCCATCTTCGGTGATCTCGGTTTCGCCATCGCCGAGGGGCCGGACATCGAGACCGATTATTACAATTTCACCGCGCTCAATTTCCCCGAGGGCCATCCGGCCCGCGAAATGCACGATACGTTCTTTTTCAATCCCGACGACAATGGTGAGCGCAAACTTTTACGCACACACACGTCGCCGGTGCAGATCCATACGATGGAAGCGCAAAAGCCGCCGATCCGCATTGTCATTCCGGGCAAGACCTATCGCTGCGACAGTGACGCGACCCATTCGCCGATGTTCCATCAGCTCGAAGGTTTGGTGATCGATAAAACGGCCAATGTCGCCAATCTCAAATGGACGCTGGAGGAATTCTGCAAGGCATTCTTCGAGGTGCCGCACCTGAACATGCGGTTCCGGCCGTCCTATTTTCCGTTCACCGAGCCGAGCCTGGAGGTGGATATCCAGTGTGACCGCTCCAAGCCAGGCGAAATCCGCTTTGGCGAGGGGGACGACTGGATGGAAATTCTCGGCTGCGGCATGGTGCACCCGAACGTGCTGTCCATGTCCGGGCTGGATCCGGATGAATATCAGGGCTTTGCCTGGGGTATCGGTATCGACCGCATCGCGACGCTGAAATATGGCATGCCCGATCTGCGCGACTACTTTAATGCCGATGTACGCTGGCTTGCTCATTACGGATTCAGGCCGCTCGACATGCCGACCTTGTTTGCGGGGCTGAGCGGGTGAGCGATCAACCCTCCCATCGTGGCCATTGCCGCTGCGAATCCGTCGTCATCATGGCGCGTGGCGAGCCGGAACTGACCGTCTATTGTCATTGCGACGATTGCCGGCGCTCGACTGGCGCGCCGGTCTTGGCGTCAGTCGGGTTTCCGAAGAAGAAAGTCGTCTGGGAAGCCGATGGCGGCTTGAAGCGGTACAAGGAAGGCACGGCCACGCGGCTATTCTGCTCGCAATGCGGCTCGCCGGTGGCCCAAGAGCATGACAGCGCCGAGCATATGACCTTCTTCAACACCGGCTTCATGGACAATCCGAACGATTTTCCGCCGACCTATCACACCTTTGCCGGCCAGCAGATCGAATGGCTGCAACTCACCGACGATCTGCGCCGTGTTGATAAAACCATCATGATCAAGACCCAATGACTGACAAGAACAACCACACCCACCATGTCGATGCGGACTACTTGACCAAGCGGTTGAGGAAAAGCGCGCGATGATCACGTTCTCATTCGGCCATACGCCAGAGATGGCGGACAAGTTGCTGGCTGCGGTCATCCGCGGCGACAAGACTGCTACGTGTAGCGCCTTGCGCGATTATTCTGATGACAGCGAATCCATGCCACAGGTTGGCCGGCGCGATTGTGTGCTCGACAGCAAGGGACGGCGCAGCGCCATTATCGAATCCACCAAGGTCGAGATCCTTCGCTTTGAAGATGTTCCGGTGGAATACGCTGTCCATGCCGGCGAAGGTTTCGCAACAATCGACGACTGGCGAAGAGGATACCGCGGCGAACTGGAACGTTACGGCGGTTTTGAACCGGGTATTCAGATGGTTTGCGAGCGCTTCCGCCTTGTCGAGGTGCTTGAAATGAATGGAAAGACGGACAAATGAAATTCACCCTTTCCTGGCTAAAGGATCATCTCGAAACAGACGCGTCGCTGGACGAGATTTGCGATAAACTCACCATGATCGGGCTAGAGGTCGAGGAAGTCGACGACAAGGCATCTTTGAAGCCGTTCACCATCGCCCGCGTGATCGAGGCCAAACAGCATCCCGATGCCGACCGACTGCGCGTGCTGTCGGTTGATACCGGCGATGGAAACCCGATCCAGGTGGTCTGCGGCGCACCCAATGCACGAACCGGGCTTGTCGGCGCATTTGCAGCCCCCGGCACCTATGTTCCCGGCATCGACCTGACGCTTTCGGTTGGCAAGATCCGTGGCGTGGAAAGCCACGGCATGATGTGCTCGGAGCGCGAGTTGATGATGTCGGACGAGCATGACGGCATAATCGATCTGCCGGAAGATGCGCCGGTGGGTGAGCCGTTCGCTAGCTGGGCTGGGCTAGACGATCCGGTGATCGAGATCGGCCTGACGCCGAACCGCCCCGACGCAACGGGTGTCTACGGCATTGCCCGTGATCTGGTGGCCGCCGGGCTTGGGACGCTCAAAGACGGCTCGGTTCGGCCGGCAGAAGGATCCGGTGAGTGCCCGGTAAAGGTAAGGATCGATGCGCCTGATCTGTGTCCGGGCTTTGCCCTGCGCATGGTCAATGGCGTCACCAATACCCCTTCGCCGACATGGATGCAGCAGCGGCTGATCGCCATTGGTCTGAGGCCCATCAACACGCTTGTCGACATCACCAACTATGTAACCTTCGACCGCGGCCGCCCGCTGCATGTGTTCGACGCGGCGAAAGTCGCCGGTAACCTGGTTGTCCGCCGTGGTGAGACGGGCGAGAAGGTTCTGGGCCTCGACGGCAAGGAATATGAACTTGGCCCGGACAATTGCGTCATTGCCGACGACAATGGTGTTGAATCGATCGCCGGCATCATGGGCGGCGAACTTTCCGGATGTGACGAGAACACAACCGATGTGCTGATCGAATCGGCGCTGTGGAACCCGATGAATGTCGCCCGCTCCGGTCGTGATCTCGGCATCATCACCGATGCGCGTTACCGGTTTGAGCGTGGCGTTGATCCGGAATTCATGGTCGACGGCATGGAACTTGCCACCCATCTGGTGACCAAGCTCTGCGGCGGAACACCGACCGAAGCCGAAGTCGTTGGTTATGAAGGTCATACGCCGAAAATCGTTTCCTTCCCGCTGTCGGAGGTCAAGCGTCTGACCGGTGAAGAAGTGGATCGCGCCGAAGCGCTCGGCATTCTTGACCGGCTTGGCTTCAAATCGTCGGGCGAGGGTGAGGTGGTTGACGTCTCCGTTCCGTCCTGGCGTCCCGACATTGATGGCAAGGCCGATCTGGTCGAGGAAGTGATGCGCATTCACGGAGTCGACAATGTCGGCTCCCAGCCGCTTACCAGCCACGATGCGGTTAACAGCCGCATTCTGACCACGCTGCAGATCCGCACCCGCCACGCCAAGCGCGTGCTGGCCGCGCGCGGCATGATGGAAGCTGTCAACTGGTCCTTCATCCCGGCCGCCCACGCCGAACTGTTCGGCGGCGGGCAGAAAGAGTTGAAGCTGGCCAATCCAATCGCCGCCGATATGAGCGACATGCGGCCGTCTTTGCTGCCCGGTCTGCTGACCGCCGCACAGCGCAATGCCGATCGCGGCCACGCCGATGTTGCGCTGTTCGAAGTTTCCGGCACGTATGAGAACGATACGCCCGAAGGCCAGCGCCGCGTCGCCTCCGGCATTCGCCGTGGTACGGCAAGGCTCACCGGCGCCGGGAGGCACTGGGCCAGCCCAGCTGATCCGACGGATGTGTTCGACGCCAAGGCCGATGCGTTTGCGGTGCTCGAGGCCTGCGGCGCGCCTGTCGCCAATCTGCAGGTCGAGGCCGGCGGACCGGACTGGTATCATCCCGGTCGCTCTGGGACGATCAAGCTCGGGCCGAAAACAGTGCTCGGCACATTCGGGGAATTTCATCCAAGAACGCTCAACGCGCTTGATGTCGTCGGTCCGCTGAGCGGTTTCGAAGTGTTCATCGACGCCATTCCTGAACCGAAGCAGAAACCGACCAAGACAAAGCAGCGGCTTGATCTTTCCGCCTTCCAGGCGGTGACGCGCGACTTTGCCTTCGTCGTCGACCAATCTGTGGAAGCTGCGAAGCTCTGCCGCGCTGCGGCGGGTGCCGACAAGAAGCTGATCACACATGTTTCCGTGTTCGACATTTTCGAGGGCGCTTCGCTGGGTGAAGGCAAGAAATCGATTGCCATCGAGGTCGCGATCCAGCCGACCGAGCGCACGCTTACCGATGAGGATTTCGAAGCGCTTTCGGCCAAGATCACCGGCAATGTGGAAAAACAGACCGGCGGAGTGCTGCGGGGATAAGGATTGCGGTTGATAGCCGAATCGCATCATCCTTTCCCCATGGACCACCTCAAATATTCCGGCCTGCCGTTTGAAGATCAGCGGCGGGTCTTTCTCGACATCATCTGGAGTGACTCGCTGCCGCGCGAGGCGTTGATCCGGGCGCGCAAACTCGATCTGCCAGACTGGTGGGTGGTTTCCGGCGTACTTTACAATTCGATCTGGAATCACCTGACAGGCAAGCCTTCCGGCCACGGCATCAAGGATGTCGATCTGTTCTATTTTGATGCTGAAGACCTTTCCTACGATGCCGAAGATGGCGTCATCGTCGCCGGCATGGAGGTGTTCGACGATTTGCCGGTGCCGGTCGAGATCCGCAACGAGGCGCGTGTGCATTTGTGGTACGAAAAGAAGTTCGGCCGCAAATGCCCACCCTATCGCGATTGCCGCCATGCCATCGACCACTTCGCCTCCAAAACCCATTCGGTCGGTGTGCAGTTGAAACCGGACGACACGCTGGAACTTTACGCCCCTTACGGGCTCGATGACATTTTTTCCTTTCGTGTCACGCCCAATCACGCACTGGACAACAGGGCGACGCATGAGGAAAAAGGGGCAAGAGCAAAGAACAACTGGCCGGAGATCACGGTGCTGCCGTGGTAAACCGGGGCGCATAGAAATCCGGGAGGTGTGAATATGTTTCGCTGGGGAATTTTGTCGACCGCAAAGATTGGCCGCGAGCAGGTGATCCCGTCGCTGCAGGATTGCGAAAACGGCGTGGTCACCGCCATTGCCAGCCGCGACTATGGCAGGGCCCGCGCGCTGGCCGACCGTTTCGGCGTGCCGCAGGCCTTTGGTTCCTATGAAGAACTGCTCGCCTCTTCGGAGGTCGATGGCGTCTATATCCCGCTGCCGACTTCGCAGCATATCGAGTGGTCGGTAAAATCGGCGAGGGCCGGAAAGCACGTTCTGTGCGAAAAGCCGATCGCACTGAACGCCGATGAAATCGCAGGCCTGATCGCCATTCGCGACGAGCACGAGGTGCTGGTGTCGGAAGCCTTCATGGTTCAATACCACCCGCAATGGGCCAAGGTGGGCGAACTGATTTCCTCCGGCGCCATCGGCCCGCTGCACCATGTCCAGGGCGCATTCTGCTACAATCTCATGGACCCGGAAAACATGCGCAACAGGCAAGAGCTCGGCGGCGGCGGCCTGCCCGATATCGGCGTCTATCCGACGGTTTCGACGCGCATCGTCACCGGCGCCGAGCCGCGGCGCGTGCAGGCGACGGTCGAGCGCGATCCGCAATTCGGCACCGACAGATACGCCAGCGTCAAAGCCGACTTCGGCGCCTTTGAACTGTCGTTCTACTGCGCCACGCAGATGGCGCTCCGCCAGCACATGGTGTTTCACGGCTCCGATGGATATATTGAGGTCGCAGCACCCTTCAACGCCGGCGATTACGGCCATGCCACGGTCATCATGCATGACAAGACCCATTCGGGCGCGCAAACATTTCGCTTTCCGGGCGTGCGCCAATACCGGCTGATGGCCGAAACTTTTGCCCGCGCCGCCCGCGGCGAAAGCCTTGACGATGACCGGCCGTTGTTTTCGCTGGAAAACTCGGTGCTGAACCAGAAGCTGATCGACGCGATCTACCGCGCCGGCGACGCCGATGGCTGGGTGGATGTTTAGCCTCCTGTATCTCTCCCCTTGCGGGAGAGAAAGCAAAATCAACATCTTAGCGCCAGCTAAGTGTTAGATTTTGCAAGAGAGGGGGCACCTTCTTCACTCAAGATCATCCTTCTTTTCTTGCAACCGAAATCTCAACCCCTCTCTTGTGAAAACCAAGGACTTGCTTGCTTCGCGGCACAAGCCCGGGTTTTCACTTTCCGCCCGGGGTCGAGCCACTCGTCTCGACCCGTCCTTCGGACCCCTCCAGGGGGGAGATAGGCGCCCCGCCTGCCTTCGTGCATGCGAAATCGCGCCGGCGACGCGGCCAGTGAGTAAATAAGTTGGCAATTTTCTAGTGAACTAGGGCGGTTGCCGCGCACACTCCTGCGCCAGCCAGTGGCACTCGCGCAACAGGTCGTCGACAGGTTCGCGCGGGCGTTGGCGATGGCCCGGCGGAAGGCCGGGACGGATGGGCCCGACCCGTCCGGGACCGGGTTCGGCTTTTTCGCGCCTGGCCATCAGCCGGTTGAGCCTGCGCGCCTGCCTCGGAAGCGTGTGAAGCGCGTATTGCAGTTTGCGGATACGGCGGATCAGATTGACGGCCTGCAAGGTGTTATCGGGTTTCTTCACCGGCACCGGGTCGAAGACACCGGGCACGCAAATGCGCGGGATACCCTTGGCAACCGGCCGTGAAAATTCGCCAAATGTCTTTCGGGGATCTATGAGCTGGAAGGCCGGCAGCGTGTCATAGGTGGAGAAACTGGAGAAATCCGGCAGCTGGATTTCCTTTTTATCCACGCCGTCGTCTCCCCGCTCCCGCGCCTTTTGGCTCAGCATTGCTGCAACGACAACAATCAGCCGTCTCAGCGTCGATTCTGCCGGGCGCAGAATGCGAAGCACGGAGCGGCGCAGCGTATCCTCCCGCTGCGCCAGCGCCAGCAATTCGGCTACCACGTCGCTCAACGCCTCACGGTTTCTTTGAATCGCGATTTTCCAGTCCATACCCGGTTCTCCAGATAACTGGAGAGTGTGGGGCAGGTTTTGGAAACGTGGATAGATTTTTTTAGAATGTCTTGTGTGGATGGCTCCGTATTTGCAAGACTTTTGTTGTGACAAAGTTCCTGGGTCAGATACGGTCCTGTGTCCGGCCTGTTGATGCAGAGTTTGTCTGCTGGCCCTGATGGTTTCCGTGAACCAAGTCCCATTCCGCTTTGCGGACTATTTGTGTCCTCAGACATTACCGGGGTGTCTTGGCTCTCCGGCTGGCCCGGATTCTCATCACTTCATACGTTCTTGCAATTTGGTCATTTCCTATCGAGTGGTTTCAGCCTCCCTGTATGGTTCGCCATTGGTCAGTACAGCCCATGCAATCCGCGCCGTCTTGTTGGCCATTGCCACAGCTGCGAGTTTGGCTGGTTTGCGCTCAAGCAGGTTTTGCAGCCAAGGATCAGCTCTGTCGGGCTTGCTTTTGGCGTAACGAACACGACTAGCCATGCCGTTGACCAGGAGCTTGCGCAGATAGCGATCGCCCATGCGGCTGATGCGGCCCAAGGCCTCTTTCCCGCCACTTGATTTGTTGAGTGGCGTCAGGCCGATCCAGGCGGCAAAATCGCGGGCACTTCTAAACTGTCGACCGCTACCGATGGTCGCCACAATGGCAGAGGCTGTGACTGGACCGATGCCTGGAATGGTCTGCAGCAGCTCAACGCGCTCATCCTTCCTGGATTGTTCGAGGATCGTTTTGTCCAAACGGTCGATGCGTCGATCAAGGTCGATAAGTTGATCGCACAGCAGTGCAACAACATCTTCTGCCATCTCCGGAATGTCCAATAGTTCGCCGGCCTGCATCTCATGGGCAAAATGGCGAAGGTGATCGACCCCTCTTGGAAGCGTGATGCCAAACTCTGCAAGCAGGCCACGGATCATGTTTGCCAATTGTGTTCGCTGGCTGATCAGTGCCTGACGAACCCGGTGCAAGCTCAAAACCGCCTGCTGCTCCTCTGACTTGATGGTCACAAAGCGCATGCTCGGTCGCGTCACCGCCTCGCAGATCGCCGCTGCATCAGCTGCGTCCGACTTACCACGCTTCACATAGGCTTTGACGTAGCCTGCCGGCATGAGTTTCACATCATGACCCAGCATCGTCAGTTCTCGCGCCCAATGATGGCTCGAACCACAGGCTTCAATACCGATCAAACAGGGATCAAGCTTCGCAAAGAAGGCAAGCATTGGCCTCGCCGCAGTGGCTGGAAAGCAACCGACCCATCGTCATAAATGCATGCACCTGAAAAACGTTCTTGAGGTCTACGCCAACCGTGAATCTGCATAGTGGCTCCTATACCAGCAGTGAGCACTATGGCGCATCAGACGCCGGGGTGTAGGAGCCATCCACACCATCCGCTTTGCAAACAATGCAGGCTTTCACTGCAAGGCAAATAACGTCCAGTTTGCCCATATAAATGTACCCTCATCAACCGTGGCATGGCTCGACTGCCAACCCAATTCCAGCTAGCATTTCAATGGATTGGCCCGGTTGGAAATGATTGCATGTCGGAAGATGAAATTGCACCTCTGAGTGAAGACGGACGTAGCGCAATGCTGAATGCAGCACGCGAGGCCGTTGATTACCGAGGCACCCTGGCCCAGGCTGCCGTTAAGCCAGATCTCAGACCTGCGGCTTTGTCTTCGGAATTCGATGGCAATCTTCCCGAACATGGCGAATCCGCATCGGCTGTTATCGAGGACTTGATTGCGTTTGCTGGCAGGGGGCTCCAAGGCCATGCATCTCCGCGATTCTTCGGTTATGTCTGTGGTGGGTCGATGCCGGTCGGTGCGGCCGCGGATTTCCTGGTTACTGCATGGGGACAGAACGCAGCTTCATCCTGGGAAAGCCCGTCAGCGGCGCTTATCGAGCAGACCGTTTGTCGATGGTGCCTTGAACTTCTTGGTCTGCCTGTTGATTGCGGTGTCGGAATCGTCTCAGGAGCGACGGTCGCAAACACCCAAGGCATAATGGCAGCGCGCAACGCCCTGCTGATCAGACAGGGATGGGATATCGATGAGAATGGTCTGTTCGGTGCGCCGGACATTCCAGTCATCATAGGAAACGCGGCACATTCTGCGCCGATGGCTGGAGTGCGATATGCGGGACTAGGACTTGGCCGTGCGAAACGAATTGCAACAGATGATCAAGGCCGGATTCTGATCAGCGCGCTTGAGGCGGCGCTCGCTGATTGCCGTCAACCTCCACTGGTTATTCTTCAGGCTGGCCAAATCAATACGGGCGCGTCTGATCCCTTTGCTGAGGCCATTCCAATGGTTCACGACACGGGTGGTTGGGTACACGTGGATGGAGCCTTCGGTTTATGGGCCCACGCTGTGCCGGCGTTGCGCGACCGGGTTGAGGGCGTAGACGGCGCGGATAGTTGGGCTGTAGATTTACACAAATGGCTCAACGCGCCTTATGATGCCGGGCTCTGTATCGTGCGCGACCGTGCAGATCTGGTATCCGCGATGAGTGCGCGGGGTGCATATCTCCCGGAGCAAGGCGAGACTTGGGAGCCGAGTGACTCCACGCTCGAACTAAGCCGTCGAGCGCGGGGTATTCCGAGCTACGCAATTATCAGGCAGTTAGGGGCGCAAGGTGTCCGGTCGATGATTGCTCGTCACTGTGCGCTGGCAACCCATCTGGCAAACCGGTTGGCTGCAATCCCGGGTGTCGAGATACTGAATGATGTTGTTCTGAATCAGGTGGCCATCGCCTTTGAAACAGACGAACTGACAGCCAAAGTGTTGGAACGAGTTCAGGAAAGGGCAGCCGTTTATCCCAGTCATGGCGTTTGGAACGACCGACAGATCATTCGCGTTTCCATAATCAACCATGCGACCAGCTACGCTGATATCGACCTGTTGGTCAGCGAAATCATGGACGCACATAAAGCTGTCAAATGACGAAACTAGAGCTCAAGCGGATATGCCTGTCGCCATTTCTCTCATATGCCTGAAGTCGGATCCGCAGCAGCCGCCGACGATTGAGAGTTTCGGGAACTTGTGCACCAGTTCTGCGACCTGCGCACCGAGTTCCACCGGATCACCGTCGTCCAATTCCGTCGCATCATCCAGTTCCGCATGACTGCACCGTGAAGCGTTGACAGCAATCCCCTTCAGCCGTGGGTGCCCCGTCAACACATGGCCGAAATGGTCAGGATGCGCGCAATTCACCATGTAATAAGCCGCAGCCCCGCCGGTTAACGCGTCGACCCGATCAATCGCCTCCACCAACCCTGTGCCATCGTCCAGGCAACCATCGGTTTCCACCACGAACGACACGGCGATCGGCATTCCGCAATCTCTTGCCGCAAGAACCGCCCCTGCCGCTTCTTCGACCTGATTGAATGTGTAAGCGTTGACCAAATCTATCCCCATTTCGGCTACCGAGCCGATCTGAATGGCATGATATGCTCGGGCTGCATCCACCGACATTGGCTCCAGTTTCGCATAGGCGTCCCGAGAAGGACCAATGCAAAGCGCTACAAGCACATCATCGCTGGTAGCCTCTTTCCGCAGGTCGCACATAAGGCCGACCGCCTTGCGGTTGAGGGCCGCCAGTCGATCTGCATCATATCCAAGGGGAACCGCTCGGTCGCGGTTGGCCATCCAAGTGAGCGTGTCGAGAATGCAGCCCATCTGGAACTCAGCTGCCACATTCATCAAGTCTCGCATTTGATCCACGATGATCGGTTGCGCCTTGGGATCCTCAACCAAAGGGAACGATGCAAAACCGGGTAACTCAACACCGCGATTGAAAATCAGATCGGTTCCGGTCGCGGCAAAGATAAGGAACCGCTGAGCTGTTTCATGAGGCAAAAGCCGCTTCGTCTCATTCGCCATGAACTTTGCGCCTCCACGACCATTCCACGCCAATGAATTACCCCGCCGATGGGTGGCAAATTACGATAAAACACGCATGTCTGTTAAGGGCTAAAAGCCAACGTTCATCCTTCCGATTCCAGCTGCCAATTCATACGCTGTAGTCGCAAATGGAGCGGGCTACTCGCTTGCTCTGGGGCGTAGAAACCCCGCTCACAGCGGCTGACATCAGCCGTGAAATGGTGTCTCCTCGATTCTGCAGGGTCGGGGAGGCATTGGCGCATGTTCAGGGCCCAGTCCTTCGGGGCAATGGCCTAAAGGTCAATGCGGCTGTCTCTTGGCGGTTTTCTAACTCCCCGGCTTTTCAGGTTCTGCCTGAGAGGCCGTTTTCATTTGTGGTGCCGTTTGTGCGTGGATCCTCGGGTCAAGCCCGAGGATGACGGGAAATGGGGATTGCGTTGAGGCCAATCTCGGAGTTTTGCGATTTGAGTAGGTCCACAACGCAGGTCGTCATCCTCGGGCTTGACCCGAGGATCCATGGTTGACGGAAAACATGGGGCATTGGTGCCGCCGAGGTTTCGGCGGTGAGGTGAAGATGTGTGCGGAGGGCGCGGTGCCTATCTCTCCCCTTGCGGGAGAGAAAGTGAAATCTTGGGCTTAGCGAAAAGCTAAGTCCTTAGATTTCACCAGAGAGGGGGCATTTGAATGGGGGAATGACCCCCTCTCTTGTCTTTTCTAAGCACTTACTCAGGCTTGCCCTCGTAAGTCCAAGAAAAGACTTTCTCCCCCGCCAGGGGGGAGATAGGCGCGGCGCCATCACCTCAAGGCAGGCGAAGGGGCCCCCAATTAACCAAAAATCCCCTGATTTGAGCCATTTGGACCCGGCTTCCCGCCTTGCACTCCGCAACCCCCGTCCTTATATACGCCGCAACGCTGCTGCGGGGGTCGTGGCAGTCTTCAAAACCATCCTGTTCAGGGGCTGCAAACGGCACGCCGCAAGGGTCCGACGACAGCCTGCTTAAATGGAGAATGAAATGTCAAAAGTAATTGGTATTGACCTGGGAACCACCAATTCCTGCGTCGCCGTCATGGACGGCAAGGACGCCAAGGTGATCGAGAACGCCGAGGGCGCCCGTACCACCCCTTCCATCGTGGCTTTTTCAGACGACGGCGAGCGCCTCGTCGGCCAGCCGGCCAAGCGCCAGGCTGTCACCAATCCGGAAGGAACGCTGTTTGCCATCAAGCGCCTGATCGGCCGCCGCTTCGATGATCCGATCACCAAGAAGGACATGAAGCTGGTCCCCTACAAGATCGTCAAGGGCGACAATGGCGATGCCTGGGTCGAGGCCGACGGCAAGAAGCAGTCGCCTTCGCAGGTTTCCGCCATGATCCTGCAGAAGATGAAGGAAACCGCTGAGGCCTATCTCGGCGACAAGATTGAAAAGGCGGTCATCACCGTTCCAGCCTACTTCAACGACGCCCAGCGCCAGGCCACCAAGGACGCCGGCAAGATTGCCGGTCTGGAAGTGCTGCGCATCATCAATGAGCCGACCGCTGCCGCGCTCGCCTATGGGCTCGACAAGAAGGACGGCAAGACGATTGCCGTCTACGACCTTGGCGGCGGCACCTTCGATATTTCCATTCTGGAAATCGGCGACGGTGTGTTCGAGGTCAAGTCGACCAATGGCGACACGTTCCTCGGCGGCGAGGATTTCGACATGCGCCTGGTTGAATATCTGGCCGAGGAGTTCAAGAAGGACCAGGGCATCGACCTGAAGAACGACAAGCTGGCGCTGCAGCGGCTGAAGGAAGCCGCCGAAAAGGCCAAGATCGAATTGTCATCTTCCTCGCAGACCGAAATCAACCTGCCGTTTATCACCGCCGACCAGTCCGGCCCGAAACACCTGACCATGAAGCTGACGCGGGCCAAGTTTGAATCGCTCGTCGAGGACCTGGTCAAGCGAACCATCGACCCGTGCAAGGCCGCACTGAAAGACGCTTCCATGAAGGCCGGCGAAATCGACGAGGTCATCCTTGTCGGCGGCATGACCCGCATGCCGAAGATCCAGGAAGTGGTCAAACAGTATTTCGGCAAGGATCCGCACAAGGGTGTCAACCCGGACGAGGTGGTTGCCATGGGTGCGGCCATCCAGGCCGGCGTGCTGCAGGGCGATGTCAAGGACGTGCTGCTGCTCGACGTCACGCCGCTGTCGCTCGGCATCGAGACGCTGGGCGGTGTGTTCACGCGACTGATCGACCGCAACACCACGATCCCGACCAAGAAGGGCCAGACGTTCTCGACGGCAGAGGACAATCAGTCCGCCGTCACCATCCGGGTCTTCCAGGGTGAGCGCGAAATGGCCGCCGACAACAAGATCCTCGGCCAGTTCGACCTGGTCGGCATTCCGCCCGCACCGCGCGGCGTGCCGCAGATCGAGGTCACGTTTGATATCGACGCCAACGGCATCGTCAACGTTTCGGCCAAGGACAAGGGCACCGGCAAGGAGCACCAGATCCGCATCCAGGCATCCGGTGGTCTTTCTGACGACGACATCGAAAACATGGTCAAGGACGCCGAGGCCAACGCCGAGGCCGACAAGCAGCGCCGCGAGGCGGTCGAGGCCAAGAACCAGGCCGAAGCGTTGGTGCATTCGTCTGAGAAGAACCTTGATGAATATGGCGACAAGGTTTCCGAAGAGGACAGAAAGGCCATCGAAGACGCGATTGCCGAACTGAAAACCGCGCTTGAAGGCGAGGATGCAGACGACATCAAGGCGAAGTCGACTGCGCTTGCCGAAGCCTCGATGAAGCTCGGCCAGGCCATGTATGAGGCAAGCCAGGCCGAAGCGGCGGAAGCTGACGCGGCCGCCGACGCCGAAAAGGACGGAGAAGACGTTGTTGACGCCGATTTCGAGGAAATCGACGACGATGACGACACCAAGAAGTCGGCCTGACGGCTCTAAGACAACAGGTCTCCCCGGCAGAAAATCCGGGGAGACTTTTCCTTGATCGGGCAGGCGACAATGGCCAAGGCTGATTTTTACGAAACGCTGGGTGTGGGCCGCGACGCGGATGAAAAGGCGCTGAAAAGCGCCTTCCGCAAGCTGGCGATGAAATACCATCCCGACAAGAACCCCGACAACAAGGAAGCCGAAGTCAAATTCAAGGAAATCGGCGAAGCCTATGAGTGCCTGAAAGATCCGCAGAAGCGGGCGGCCTATGACCGCTTCGGCCATGCGGCGTTTGAAAATGGCGGCCCCGGCGGCTTTGGCGCCGGCGGCTTTGGCGGCGGCGGGTTTGCCGATATTTTCGAGGACATTTTCGGCGACATGATGGGTGGCGGGCGCCAGCGCCGGTCGGCCAATGGGCGCGAGCGCGGCGCCGACCTGCGCTACAATATGGAAATCTCGCTGGAAGAATGCTGGGCGGGCAAGACGGCGAATATTCATGTGCCGACAGCCATGCCATGCGAGGAATGTTCCGGTTCGGGAGCCAAGCCGGGTTCCTCGCCGATAACCTGTGCCATGTGTTCCGGCGCCGGCCGGGTGCGCGCTGCGCAGGGCTTCTTCTCGGTCGAGCGCACCTGCCCGCAATGCCAGGGCCGCGGAGAGACGATTTCCGATCCCTGCACCAAATGTTCCGGCCAGGGCCGGGTTACCGAAGACCGCTCGCTGTCGGTCAACATCCCGGCAGGCATCGAGGATGGCACGCGCATCCGGTTGGCGGGCGAGGGCGAGGCAGGCCTGCGCGGCGGGCCGGCGGGCGACCTTTATATTTTCATCGCCGCCAAACCGCATGAGTTTTTCCAGCGCGATGGCGCCGACCTTTACTGCAAGGTGCCGTTGTCAATGACGACGGCCGCGCTTGGCGGCTCGTTCGAGGTCACCACGCTCGACGGCACGCAGACCCGGGTGAAGGTTCCCGAGGGCACGCAGAACGGCAAGCAGTTTCGGCTGAAGGGCAAGGGCATGCCGATTTTGCGCCAGCCGCAATTGGGCGATCTCTACATCCAGGTAGCGGTTGAAACACCGCAAAAACTCTCCCGCCGCCAGCGCGAACTGCTTGAAGAATTTGAGAAAATCTCCTCGAAGGACAATTCGCCCCAATCGGCAGGATTCTTCAATCGCATGAAAGAGTTTTTTGACTCAATCAGTGAATAAGCCGGCGAATTAACCATTCGCCGCACAATCACCGTTTTCTCACCCTACGTCACATGGTAAGTACATCCTGTGGTTGGGGCTAATGCGGTTGCGATAGGCAATCCGCTGCGGAAAGAGGATTGAAGATGCAGCAGTTCCGGCGGCGTTTTGCAGAGAAGTTCGACGAGGAAGTCAAGTTTTTCAAGGGCTGGATGGACGGCCCCAAGGCGGTCGGCGCGGTGTTGCCGACCAGCTCGATCACCGCCCGGCGCATGGCGTCCGTCATCAATCCGGGGTCCGGCCTGCCGGTGCTTGAGCTTGGACCCGGTACCGGCGTCATCACCAAGGCCATCCTGCAGCGCGGAATTGAACCGGAAAACCTCTGGTCGATTGAATATTCCGCCGATTTTGTCGACCATCTCGAGCATGAATTTCCAGACGTCAATGTCATCCATGGCGACGCATTCGATCTCGACAGGGCGCTGGGCCGTCACCGCGATCTGACGTTTGATTCCGTTATCTCGGCGGTGCCGATGCTGAGCTTTCCCATCGAGCGCAGGATTTCGATTGTCGAGGACCTGCTGGACCGGATTCCAGCCGGCCGGCCGATCGTGCAGATCACCTACGGCCCGCTGTCACCGGTTCCCGGAAAGCGCAGCAATTTTACGGTCGAGCACCACGATTTCGTCTTTCGCAATTTCCCGCCGGCGCAACTGTGGATTTATCGCAGAAACGCGGCGTAGCGGCAGTTTAATAGCCTCGCCGGACGGATTTTTATCAATAGCTTGGATTTTTTCTCGGTCGCAACGAGTGCGAAGCGAGGAGATTAGATTTTCGGGTCCTGACCCTGGATCAGCCGACAGGCGCCACTTCTGGTGAACGACAGCAATGCGGACTTAGCGCCACTTCGCTGCGATTGCGCCAAGGTCCGCATCGGTTACCTATAACGGGTCAAACTTCGTTGGCGGTGATCAGTTCAACGACATTGCCTTCTGGATCTCGAAAAAAGAAAGAGCGACCCCTCCAAGGAAGGCTTTCAGGCCAACAGCGTTCATTGACTATCATCTCCAGATCTTGGAACCGTGCCCTTTCCTTTTCGAATTGATCTACCGGGGCCTCAAAGGCGATGTGGTCGAAAGTGGACACGGATACATCAGTCGCCTGGCCTCTGTTGAACAGAGCCAGGAGTTGCGGGTGTCCGACATTTCCCAAAGGGGATTCCAGTGCACCGACTTCCAAGAATACGACGCCGGGTTCACCATGGTGAAACTTGAATCCCAGAAAATCTCGATAGAATTCTACGACCCTATCCAAATTGTCTACTCGTAGGGCGACTTCTGCAATGCGAAACAAGGCAGGCGATCCTTTCTTTTGGCCATCAAAGTGATGCAGGATTGGAATTCGCAACCTAGGTCACACCATTTGCGCCAGCGGCGAATGGATTTCCCCAACCGCCCGCTGACAGGCGTATTAATGTGCTGCGTCGGGTGCGAGAATTGTCATGCCCAAACTCGATGCTTTTGCAACCAGTGCTGCAATATCTGGGGGTCCGCTCGGCGGCAACGGCTGCGTCGCGCCTTCAGGCAGTTCAACGCCAATGTCGGTAAAAAACTTCTCATGCATTACGCCGGGCGCGTTGAGAATCAGCAATCGTGATTGTTCGGAAACGCCTAAGAAGGCATGTATTGTGCCGTCGGGAACGTTTAAGAACGTACCTTTTTTTGCAATGATGTCTTCCCCGTCGACGTGGAAGGCAACCTCACCGTCCAATACGTAGAACGTTTCCATTTCGCCCGCATGCATGTTTGGAGGCGCGCCGGCCCCTTTCGGCACAATGCATTCCATCACGCAATATTTGCCCTCGGTTTCATCAGAATACGCCAGGAATTTTATTACATTTCCCAATACATCATAAGTGCGGTGACGTTCGTCGTTCATTGTATTCCTCATTATTGATTCTCATCTCAATCCACGCGATTATAATACATATGTCTCAATATGAGACAAGTGTCTTATTTTGGAGATCCTGATGACGACTGGTTTAAGCAAACGATCACGAACACGCGAAGCCATACTTGCGGGCGCGCGAAATCTGATGTCTCGGGGCGAAGCTGTCACGGTTGCAGCGGCGGCAGCGGAGGAAGGCGTTTCGCGGGCAACGGCCTATCGTTACTTTTCCGATCCCCAGGTCCTGGCGAACGAAGCCGGATTGGCCGTCGCCGTACTTCCCTGTGAAGAGGTCGTCGCGGGATACAAAGGCGCGCGTCAGAAAACGATCGCCGTTGCGCTCTATATCTTCGATCTGTCAGTCGACAATGAAGCAGCCTTTCGTCAGTTTCTCGCGCGCAATCTGGATGCGTGGCTCGTGCACGGACCAGGTGACCGTCGCGGCGCGCGTCGTGTCGAGATGTTCAGGAACGCTTTGCAAACAGCGAAATTGTCACCCAGCAAGAGAACGCGACTGGTAAACGGACTGACGGCCGCATCAGGATCGGAAGCCATGATAGCTCTGTACGACATTGCCAAGGCGGATCCAGTTGCAGCGCGAAAGTCGATCCGCGACGTCGCCGAGGCGCTGCTTGACAAGTTTGAAGTATTTGAGTGAGGCTAGCAATACCTCCAGCGCAACGTGAAAGCGGCCATTCGGGCAATCCGCAGCATCGGTCGATATGGTCTCGAAGCGGACTTCCGGCACTTCCCCTAGCCGGTCATTTCTCTCACGCTCTTGTCGCAAGTAAAACCGAGAACCCTGCTTTCTGCAGCGGACCCAGCGCTCCAAGGGCGGATGGCATCATCCCCTTGCGGGAAAAAACGGCGGAAACAATCTAAACCCCGATGCCCCGGTCGTTCAGCGCGTCCTTGATCTCGGTAAGGATCGCCGGATCGTCGATGGTGGCCGGCATTTTCCACGGTTCCTGATCGGCGATCTTCTGCATCGTCGCTCGCAATATCTTGCCTGAGCGGGTCTTGGGTAGCCGCGCCACCGGCACCACGGTCTTGAAGGCGGCGACAGGGCCGATCTTGCCGCGCACCAGTTTGACAACCTCGCCCTCGATGCTGCCGTCGTCGCGGTCGACCCCGGCATTGAGCACGACGAAGCCGCAGGGAATCTGCCCCTTCATGCCGTCGGCGATGCCGATGACGGCGCATTCGGCCACGTCGGGGTGTTCGGCGACCACTTCCTCCATGGCGCCGGTCGACAGGCGGTGGCCGGCGACATTGATGATGTCGTCGGTGCGGGCCATGATGAACAGATAGCCGTCTGCGTCGATGATGCCTGCATCCGCCGTCTTGTAGTAACCGGGGAATTCCTCGAGATAGGACTCGCGGAATCGGGCCTCGGCATTCCACAGCGTCGGGAAATTGCCGGGCGGCAGCGGCAGCTTGACGACGATATTGCCAAGCGTTCCGGCGGGCACCGGATGGCCGGCATCGTCGAGCACCGCCATGTCGTAGCCGGGCATGGGCACCGTCGGTGAACCATATTTGACCGGCAGTTGCCCAAGCCCGATCGGATTGCCGGCAATCGTCCAGCCGGTCTCCGTCTGCCACCAGTGATCGATCACCGGCACGTTGAGTTTCTGCTCCGCCCATTTGATGGTTTCCGGATCGGCGCGCTCGCCGGCAAGGAACAGGGTGCGCAGGCACGACATGTCGTAATCGCCGACCAGTTTACCCTCCGGGTCCTGTTGCTTGATGGCGCGGAAAGCGGTTGGCGCCGTGAACAGTGCCCGCACATTGTGCTCGGAAATGACGCGCCAGAACGTGCCGGCGTCAGGCGTGCCGACAGGCTTGCCTTCAAACAGGATCGTTGTCGCACCGTGCAGAAGCGGCGCGTAGACGATGTAGGAATGTCCGACGACCCAGCCGACATCGGACGCCGCCCAGAACACTTCGCCGGGTTCGATGCCGTAAATGGCGTTCATGGTCCATTTAAGCGCCACCATGTGGCCGCCATTGTCGCGGACCACGCCTTTCGGCTGCCCCGTCGTGCCGGATGTGTAAAGCACATAGAGCGGATCGGTTGCCGCCACGGGCACGCAGGGAACCTCCCGGCCCCTGGCTTTGGCAACCGCCTCGGCATAGTCGATGTCGCGCCCGTCAATCATGGTTGCGACCTCTTCCTCACGCTGGAAGACGACGCAGGCCGACGGCTTGTTTGCGGACAATTCGATGGCTTCGTCCAACAGCGGCTTGTAGGCGATGACGCGGCCCGGCTCGAGGCCGCAGGAGGCCGAGATGATGAGCTTGGGCTGTGAGTCGTCGATGCGTGTGGCAAGCTCCTTGGCGGCAAATCCGCCGAATACGACTGAATGCACCGCGCCGAGCCGGGCGCAGGCCAGCATGGCGAAAGCCGCCTGCGGGATCATCGGCATGTAGATGATGACCCGGTCGCCTTTGCCGACACCGGCATCGGAGATGACAGCGGCCAGCGAGGACACCTCATCAAGCAGTTCGCCATAGGTAAAGGATTGTTTGCGGCCCGTTATCGGACTGTCATAGATCAGCGCTGTCTGATCGCCTCTGCCGCCCGCGACGTGCCGGTCGATAGCGTTATGACAGGTATTGCATTGTGCGCCGGTAAACCACTGGCCATAGACGCCGCCGTCGGGATCAAACACCTTTTCGGCTGGTTTGAACCAGTCGATATCAGCCGCTGCGCCGTCCCAGAATGCTTCCGGGTCCTGCTGCCAGCTTGCATAAACATCATGATATCGGGAAGCCATTTCTACACTCCTGATCCGGCACCTTCGTTTCTTCCAACAAACTCTTACACAAGCCCAATTTAGGCGTCCATTTGACTATTGGTGCAAGACGTTGGGTGTATGCGCAGAGAACGGCCGCAATCAAGGTGGATGCGGGGTTGACGCGGGGCGGATTTCAGTGGCCTTTTGCTCACAATGACCAAAGTGCTCTCCTTCCTCGTCATCGGCATGATGATCGTGCATCTGATCCGGCCGCTCGGCCTGCCGGGGCTGAAAAAGCGTTCCGATTTCTGGAAAATCGCGCTGGTGGCGCTTGCCCTGATATCGCTGACGGTGGTGATCCGGCCGGGCGGTTAGTCACTGTCTTTCAATATTTGGCTCGCAAGATGCCGGGCCCAGTATTCATAACCGGCCGGTCCGGCATGAAAGCCGTCACTTGAAAAGCCTTCCGGCGTCACTTCCTGCAGGCGGTCAATGGCGATCGCACCGCGTTCGGAGCACAGCCGGGTGCCAAGCTTGTTGAACGCCCGGGACCGGACCTCCAAAAGCGCATTCATCGGCGAAGGTAGCGCCGGTACTTCACGCATATCGAGCGCCGGCGACCAATAGATCGCGGTGTTGGGAAACCGGGCAGTCAGCGCATAAATCAATCCGCCGAACTCGCGCTTGAAACGCGACAATGTGTGAAAGTTTTTCACGTCGTTGGTGGCGATTGTAAGCGCAATATGGGTCCAATCGCCCGGTTGAAGATTGGGAACGACATGATCCCTGATCTGGCCGCTGGTGGCTGAATTGAAACCTGCGGTGCGCCAGACGACAGGACGGCCTGTATCCTCGTTTAAAAACCGCGCCAGCTGGCTGCCGAGATTGTCGCTTGTGTGCGAGACACCGACGCCGACGGCGGATGAATCGCCCAAAATCAGCAGCCGGAATTCTTCGCCCTTGCCTTTCAACCGGCCGGTTTGCGGACCGGCGGGCGGAGGTATTCGCTCGGTGCGCAGCCGCACGCCGAGGCCTTGCCAGATATAGACCGGCAGTCCGAACCAGGTGAGCAGAAGTTTCAAGCGGTCCATGGTAGTGCTTTGAAAGCGGTATTGTCGGACAAAAGATCGGCCGGAGGTTTCCCCGGCCGAGTCTATTTGTGGCCGATATCAGATCGCGTCAAGCAGCCTGCTCAAGTTCAGCCTGCCACTCGCCCTTGGCGGCCAGGCCGTTCATGCGGGCGCGGTGGGAGAAGGCTCGCTGGCCGGCGGCGATGTTCTCCGCCTTGCCGTTCCACGCCTCCAGCGCAGCAGCCTGCAGGGCGCGGCCATAGGAGAAGGTCAGTTTCCACGGCATGTCAAAGGCGGCGTTCATCGCCGACAGATGTGCCGTCGCCTCCTCGCCGGACTGGCCCCCGGAAAGGAAAGCGATACCCGGAACGGAGGCGGGAACGGAACTGCGGAGCACGCGAACGGTTTTTTCCGCAACCTCGTCCACTCCCGCAGCGCGGGCATTCTTGCCGTCGATGATCATGTTGGGTTTCAACACCATGCCTTCGAGCGTCACACGGGCATCGTAGAGCTCTGCAAAAACGGTCTTGAACACCCATTCGGACACTTCAGCGCAGCGGTCGATGGAGTGATTGCCGGGATTGCCGTCCATCTGAACTTCCGGCTCGACAATCGGAACAATTCCGGCCTCCTGGCACAGCGCGGCATACCGCGCCAATGCATGGGAATTGGCCTTGACGCCGCCCCATGTCGGCAGTCCATCAGCAATTGAAATGACCGCCCGCCATTTGGCGAAACGCGCGCCAAGTCCGTAATATTCGGCGAGCCGCTCCCGCAGGCCATCCAGCCCTTCGGTGACCGTTTCCCCGTCATGACCGGCAAGCGGCTTGGCGCCACCGTCGACCTTGATTCCGGGCACGGCGCCGGCGGATTTGATGAGTTCTGCGAGCGGCGTGCCGTCTGCAGCCTTCTGACGCAGGGTTTCGTCGAACAGAATGACGCCGGAAATATGCCGTCGCATCGCTTCGTCGGCACGGAACAGCATCTCGCGATAGTCGCGCCGATTGTCTTCCGTTGATTCCAGATTGATGCTGTCAAACCGCTTCTTGATCGTTGCAGAACTTTCGTCGGCGGCGAGAATTCCCTTGCCTTCGGTTACCATCGCGGCAGCGATGTCTTCAATGCGCTCGCTCATGTCGTGCCTCCTGATAAAATCTTTGCGCCGCAGATATCAGATGCCCAGCAGAAACGGAATGGCCGGACACAGTTCTCAATCGATTGAATATCGCATCTTGAACACTTTCCTGATGCTTCCTTAATAGACTGGACAAGGAGGCCGCATCATGCGGATGAATACACTCACCGATCAGGCCTTTTATCGCGATCCGTTTCCGGTTCTCGCCGGTCTTCGCGGCGAAGCACCGCTGCTGCGCACCAAAATCCCGATCATGGGCAAGGTTTGGGTCACCACGACGCATGCAGCCGCGGTTGGCGTATTAAAAGACAGCGATACTTTCACGCAACGCTCGGCCAAAGGCGGCATTGCCGGGTTGCAATGGTGGATGCCGCGATCGCTGAAAGTGCTGGCAAACAACATGCTGACCTCGGATGGCGCCGAACACAAACGCTTGCGCACACTGGTCGATGCAGCGTTCGCCCGGCGCAATGTCGTCGCCATGGAAGTTGAAATCGAGGCGGCGGCAAACGAACTCGCCGATCAGATGGCTGCCAAAAGCCGGGCCGATATTGTCTCCGATTTCGCCCGCCAGCTGCCGCTACTGGTCATCTCCGATCTCCTCGGACTGCCACGCGGAGACAGGGACTTCTTCGTCAAAACAGCAAATGCGTTCTCAAGCGTGACCGGATTGATGAGTTTCGTCGGAATGTTTCCAGCACTTAAACGTCTATCAACCTATCTGGACGGCAAAATAGCCGAGGCGCGGCAAACCGGCGGCAGCGGATTGATCGCCGAACTGGTCAGGGAGGCCAGAGACGGCCACGCAAATGACGAGGAGTTGCTTGCCACCGCGTTCCTGCTGCTGATTGCCGGTCATGAAACCACCACCCATCTGATTTCCGGCTCCGTCAAGGCGCTGCTGGACGAGCCAGACAAGCGAGCCTGGCTGGCCGAAGATTTTTCCAGACTGGATTTGGCGGTTGAGGAATTTCTCCGTTTCGTTTCGCCCGTTCAGATGACCAAGCCGCGCCATGCACGAGCGACGACAGAAATTGAAGGTGTGACGGTAACGAACGGCGAATTGGTTGTGCCGCTGCTTGCTGCTGCCAATGCCGACCCTGATGTGTTTGACCAGCCGGAACAGATGATCCCTGACCGGCATCCCAATCCGCATATCGCCTTTGGCACCGGCGTGCATTTCTGTCTTGGCCATCAACTGGCAAGGCTGGAAGCAAGGATCGCCCTCAAAGTACTTCTGCAGCGCTTTGCGGACATGCACCTTTCATGTTCACAAGATGATCTTCGCTGGCGCAAACGGGTCGGATTGCGCGCCTTGACGGAATTGCCGGTGAGGATTTCCTGAGCGGTGATCGGTTGACAGATTGCACCCCGTGGGCCACCTCGCAGGCAGTTAGAGCGTGTCCGGCTTAAATGGGAGCGGTTTGATGGCAGGGATTTTTCGGATCAACAAGGAGAATGCCGCAGCGCGATATGAATATCGTGCGAGGATTTCGACGCCGTTGAAGCGGAAAAGACCGCCAAGCAATGCAACACCAAGCCGTTGAAATTCATGAGCTATCCGCAATCATTTGAACTTGGTACTTTGCGCTCTGGACCGCGTTGCAAAAGCCTAACGGTGGTCACACCGCGTCGGCTTCCGCGCCTCGCCAGATCACAAATTACCTGCGTTCAAACGATTCCATTTAACCGGATACGCTCTAGACCAAATTCTGCTGCCAATCCGGAGGAACCTTGTTGAGCGGGTACTATTCTTCACCCTTTGACCGGCGCAAATCGGTCGCAGTCGCTGTCGGCGAAGTTCATGTCGGCGGTGATCATCCGATCGTCGTGCAGTCAATGACCAACACCGATACCGCTGACGTCGATGCAACGGTCGCGCAGGTCGCAGCACTGCACAAGGCCGGCTCGGAACTCGTCCGCATCACCGTCGACAGGGATGAAAGTGCGGCCGCGGTGCCGAAAATACGCGAACGGCTGGACCGGCTTGGGGTGGATGCACCGCTGATAGGTGACTTCCACTATATCGGTCACAAATTGCTGGCTGATCATCCGGCCTGCGCCGAGACGCTGGCCAAGTACCGCATCAATCCCGGCAATGTCGGCTTTCGTGAGAAGCGCGACCGCCAGTTCACCGATATAGTCGAAATGGCGATCCGCCATGACAAGCCGGTCAGGATTGGCGTCAATTGGGGTTCGCTGGACCAGGAACTTCTGACCCGGTTGATGGACAAGAACCAGCACGAGGGTTCACCCCTGACAGCGCAACAGGTCACGCGCGAGGCGATCGTGCAATCGGCATTGCTGTCGGCTGAACTGGCGGAAGATATCGGCCTTTCGCGCGACAGGATCATCCTGTCGGCCAAGGTCAGTCAGGTACAGGACCTGGTTGCCGTCTACACCATGCTGGCCGAGCGCTCCGACCATGCGCTGCACCTTGGCCTGACCGAAGCCGGGATGGGATCGAAGGGCATTGTCGCGTCTTCCGCAGCAATGGGCATATTGCTGCAGCAGGGTATTGGCGACACTATCCGCATCTCCCTGACGCCGGAGCCCGGCGGTGACCGGACACGCGAAGTGCAGGTGGCTCAGGAATTGTTGCAAACCATGGGTTTCCGGCAGTTCGTGCCGGTTGTGGCCGCCTGTCCGGGCTGTGGCCGGACGACCTCGACCGTGTTTCAGGAACTGGCTGAGAAAATCCAGTCGGATATCCGCGCCAACATGCCGGTCTGGCGTGAAAAATATCCCGGTGTCGAAGCGCTGTCGGTTGCGGTCATGGGCTGCATTGTCAATGGCCCCGGCGAATCCAAACATGCCGATATCGGAATATCCCTGCCGGGAACCGGCGAAACGCCGGCAGCGCCGGTGTTTGTTGACGGCAAAAAGGCAAAGACACTGCGTGGTCCGGCAATCGCCGAGGAGTTCCAGCAAATGGTCGCGGACTACATTGAAAACCGGTTTGGTGACGGTTTGCGGCCTGCGGGAAAGTGATTTGATTTGTAAGCCGTCACGGGTGCACTATATCGTTGATATCGTCCCGTTCAGGTTGCGTTCAGAAAGAATTTGTTAACCGTACTTTCTTTCGCATCGAACAGGCACCGCCGCCTGACGATTGCGACGGTGCGAAACACCGGACTACGGGGAGAATGCAATGAACTTGACCAAAGCAACCATGCTGGCCGCCCTGACTGCTGCAATCGCGATTGCACCGCTGGCGTCGGCAGAAGCCCATAAACGTCATCGTCATGGCGGAGACGTTGTTGCAGCTCTTGCACTGGGCCTGTTTGCGGCAGGTGTGGCCAGCCGCGCGCACCGGCACCACCACGTTTACCGCCATGGCCGCAATTGTTACGGCCTGCCCTATCGCGCCTATCATCGCTGCATGGGCGGCTACCACTATCGCGTTCCACGTGGACATCATCCGCACGCATATTATGGCGGATGGGGTGGTGGCAGGCACATTTTGAAGAACGGCCGCTAATCAAGCTTGGTTACGATGTTCGCGCCGCGGTGAAGATCGCCGCGGCGGCAAGCGTGCCGGCACGTTCTCCGAACGGCTCAAGCAAATCGATGGCCTGACCGACCAGGCCCTTCAACTGCCCTCTTGCCCATTCCTCGCCATGCATGGCGACCAGCGTTGCCTTGCGCGACGCGGCATCTTTCTGCGTTGCCTTGCCCATGTGAGACACATCGCTGGTCTTGTCGAGCAGGTCGTCGGCAAGCTGAAAGGCCAGACCGATGGCCGAGCCGAATTCCCCGAGCCGTTCCAGGTCGGCTGATGACGCCCCGGCAGCGGCGGCGCCTGCCTCGCAGGAAAACCGGATCAATGCGCCGGTTTTCATCGCCTGAAGCCTGATGGTGCCCGCTTCATCCGGCGGCGTCTCGGCTGCCTGCAGGTCGAGCATCTGGCCACCGGCCATGCCGCCGACGCCCGCGGCACGGGCCAGCATCGAGACAAGCGCCACCTTGCGCACGTCCGGCAATTCGGTTTCGGGCGACGCTATAATATCAAAGGCAAGGGTGAGAAGACTGTCGCCCGCCAGAATGGCTGTCGCTTCGTCATAGGCCTTGTGCACGGTGGGCTGGCCGCGGCGTAAATCGTCATCATCCATCGCCGGCAGATCGTCGTGAACCAGCGAATAGCAGTGCAGGCATTCCACCGCCGCGGCCACGCGCCAGACCGCTTCGCGATCAAACCCGCACAGCTTTGCCGACTCGACCAGAAGGAAGGGCCGCAGTCGCTTTCCGCCGCCCAGCACGCCATGGCACATGGCGTCGACAAGCCGCCGCGGACGCTCGATCTCACCTTCAAGCGCCTTGTCATCCAGAACAATTTCCAGTTCGCGCTCCAGCCGTTCGGCGGCATCGGCAAGCAGGTCGCGAAAGTCAAAGTCAAGCTGCATACCCGGCTCGATGGCCGCAAATTGGCTTGCGGTCAAGCCACGGCAAACACCTGGTTGCGGTTGCATGCTGTTCGCCGCGTCATTATTCCCTGCTAACGACGAATGCGGGACGTGAAACTTGGCAAAGGCGAAAACCAGCAAACCGGCCCGACGCAAGGGCGGCAAGGCGAAGTCGGGAAAAAAAACCCGTTTCTCGCCGCGAACCCGGAAATGGTTCAAGCGCGGCGCCATTGTCGTGGCCGGTCTGGCGTTTCTGCCGCTGGTACTGACCATTCTCTATGCCGTGCCATTCGTGCATCCGGTTTCCACCTTGATGCTGAAGGATACCGTTAGCCTTGAGGGTTACGACCGGCGCTGGGTAGATCTTGAGGATATCGCACCTGTCCTGGTCCATTCGGTCACCATGTCCGAAGACGGCCAGTTCTGCTCCCACCACGGGATTGATCTGGCAGCGCTGAACGAGGTTATCGAGGATGCGCTGGACGGCGAACCGGTGCGAGGCGCCTCCACGATCACGATGCAATCGGTCAAGAACCTGTTCTTGTGGCAGGGGCGTTCCTTCATTCGCAAGGCGCTTGAGGCGCCGCTGGCGGTGATGTTCGACTTGGTCCTGCCGAAAAAGCGCATTATGGAGATCTACCTCAACATCGCCGAATGGGGGCCAGGCATCTACGGTATTGAGGCTGCCGCGCAACATCATTTCGGCCGGCCGGCCGCGAAGCTGACAAGACGGCAGGCAGCGTTGCTGGCCGTCACCCTGCCCAATCCGATATTGCGCAACCCCGCCAGGCCGACAAAAAAGCTCAATCGGCTTGCATCGATCATCCAGAAACGCGTCAGGGCGGCGACCAGCCATATTGCCTGCTTCAGATAAGCATTGCGGCCGCGGCAGGTGGCGAATTTTTTTAAGCGACGGTGCTGGTAAAACACCGCCGCGCAGTGTATAGGCACGCGACTTTCATGAATTGATGGCGAAGAAGGGCACCCGCCAGCCGGGACGAACCGCTTTCGCCGACGAGACCGGAGCAGGACCAATGGCAGTACCGAAGCGAAAAGTATCCCCGTCGAAGCGCGGCATGCGCCGCTCGACAGACGCGTTGAAGAACCCGACCTATGTTGAAGACAAGGATTCGGGCGAATTGCGCCGTCCGCATCACATCGATCTGAAAACGGGCATGTATCGCGGCCGCCAGGTGCTTGAACCGAAGGAATGACACTTCGGTAAGTCGGATTTCAAAGAACCGGTGCTTTGCGCCGGTTTTTTATTGCGGTATCCAATATCAGGCCTTGACCCCGGGCTACGCACTTCCATTATGCGGCGCGGCACGCCAAAACCGAGGAGGCAGTCCATGTTTCACATTCCGCTGCTGATCATCCCCTTCATCCTCTACAATCTCGGGCTGGCCGGTGTGTTTGGCGGCGGCGACGGCGGACCATGGGAAATGGAATTCTTTTCGCTTTCCATGATGTCCGGCGGGACATGGTCGATGACACTGGCTGATCTGTTTATCCTGATCGCGCTGGCGCTGTTGTTCGTCGAAATCGTCAAGGCGACGCGGACGTCCAACACTTCCGTTGTCGATCACCTGCTGTCGACCTTCGTGTTCATCGCATTCCTCGTGGAATTCCTGCTGGTCGAAGGGGCGGCGACATCGCTGTTCTTTGTGCTGTCGGCAATCTCGCTGTTTGATGTTCTTTCCGGGTTCACTGTGTCGATCAGGGCGGCCGGCCGGGACATCAATTTCCAGTAAGATGCGCGATCTTCAGCTTCCCGGCCGCTCGCCCGTTATTGCCGAAAACGGCATGGCGGCAACCGCACATCCGCTCGGCACGCAGACGGCCATCTCGATTCTGAAGGAAGGCGGCAATGCGGTTGATGCCGCACTGGCGGCGGCGGCAACGCTTGCGGTCGTTGAACCGGCAATGACGGGAGTTGGCGGCGACTGTTTTGTCATTGTCGCCGAACCGGATGGCAAGGTTCACGGGCTGAACGGCTCCGGCCTGGCCGGCAGCGGCGCCGATGCCGCCTGGTATCGCGAAAACGGGTTTGACGCCATGCCCCAGACCGGTGTGCATTCGGTCACCACTCCCGGCGCCGTGAGAGCCTGGGATGCGTTGCACAACCGGTTTGCCACTCTGCCTTTCGAGCGTTTGTTTTCAGACGCATTTGACTATGCCGAAAACGGTTTTGCGGTCCACGACCGGGTGTCGGTGGACTGGGCACTGGCAGCGGAATTGCTGGCCAGGGATGAAGGCGGCCGCAAGAACTGCCTGATTGGCGGCAAGGCGCCCGCTCCGGGTCAGCGGTTCAGGTTTCCCGCACTTGCACAAACGCTGCGGCGCATTGCGGATGACGGGGTTGAGGCATTTTATGGCGGTGAGATTGCCGCTGAAATCGCTAAAACCGTACAGACCGGAGGCGGTTTTGTTGAAGAAGCGGATCTGGCCAAGGTCACCGCGAATTGGGTTGATCCGCTATCGGCCGGGTACAGTGGTCTGGACATTCTTGAGCTGCCGCCCAATGGGCAGGGCATCATCGCTCTCTTGATGCTGAACCTGATGGGTGAGACCGGTTTTGCCGGCCTGCCGCCGGACGCTGCCGACCGGCAGCACATGCTGATCGAAATTGGCCGTGCAGCCTATTCGGTTCGCGATGCCATGGTGGCCGATCCGGCGCATATGAGTGTCAGCGTTGACGAGATCCTGTCCACAAAATTCGTTGCATCTCTGGCTGCCAATATCGACCCGGCCAGACGAAACAACGATCTGAAACTGCCGCCGCTGCCCGATGCCGACACGACTTATCTGACCGTCATCGACCGGAACCGTATGGCGGTCTCCTTCATCAATTCGCTTTACAACGGCTTCGGTTCAAAGATCGTCACACCCAAAAGCGGCGTTGTCCTGCAAAACCGCGGCGGCTGCTTCACGCTGCAGGAAGGCCATCCAAACGAACTGAAACCCGGTAAGCGACCGATGCACACGATCATTCCCGCATTGGCGATGCAGCACAACAAGACGGCGATCTCGTTTGGGGTTATGGGCGGTTCCTACCAGCCGCTTGGGCATGCGCTTTTCCTGTCCAACATGCTCGATCACGGCATGGATGTGCAGCAGGCAATCGATTTTCCGCGGCTGTTCTGGACTCCTGATGGAACCCTGATCGCCGAATCGGGGATAGGCGGTCAAATCAGATCGGAACTTGAGCGCCGCGGCCATGATGTGACCGCCGCGCCAATGCCCATCGGTGGCGGGCAGGCGATCTTGATCGACAACAAGAACGGCTTCCTGATCGGCGGGTCGGATGCGCGCAAGGATGGCCTGGCGTTGGGGTGGTAGTTGCCGGCCTGTGTTCAGCCCTTGCCCATTGAATCGATTTTCTGCTGCATGGCAGCGATCTGCTCTTTCAATTCGCGCAGATCGTCGGTGCCTGATTGGTCCTCTTCCACGCCGGGCTTCTCGTCCCCGCTCTCTTCGCCGGTCTGACCGGCGGCGGCAAAGGGCGTGAACATGCTCATTGCCTGCTGGAACATCTCCATATTGCGGCGGGTTTGATCCTCAATCGCCTTCAGTGGTTCATTCATGGCGTCCATCGGCTGACCGCCAAACACGGAAGCCATCTGCTCGCGAATGCGTTCCTGCTCCTTGGAGAAGGTCGCCATGGATTGTTCCAGGTAACTCGGCACCACCATCTGCATCTGATCGCCGTAAAAGGAGATCAACTGGCGCAGAAACGGGATCGGCAACATGTTCTGGCCGTCCTTGTTTTCCAGCTCGAAGATGATCTGGGTCAGAACCGCGTGGGTGATGTCGTCGCCGGATTTGGCGTCCTCGACAGTGAAATCCTCGCCCCGCTTCACCATCTCGGCCAAATCGTCGAGCGTTACATAGGTGCTTGTGCCTGTGTTGTAGAGCCGCCGGTTGGCGTATTTCTTGATCGTGACCGGATCAGAATTTTCCGGCATTTGAGCTGCCTCCACTGAGAAAAATTGCAGGTCTGAGGCAACCTTAGTCCAAAAACGACAAATTATGGAAGCAAATTGTGCAATGCGGAATGGCATGCGTTCAGCGCATAACTGCCGTGTTCGCCTAATTTCCAAATTGACTTAGGGAAAGGTTCGCGCGATTAGACGCGGGACTTTCTTCGCACCTGCAAAAAAACTGGAGACACCCATGTCTGCATCGAATGCCATTGTGATCGCCAGCGCGGCACGTACGCCCGTCGGTTCGTTCAACGGATCCTTCGCCAACACGCCTGCGCATGAGCTTGGAGCCACTGCAATTTCCGCCGCGCTTTCAAGAGCCGGTGTCGAGGCAGGTGACGTCGATGAGGTCATCATGGGCCAGATCCTTTCTGCCGGACAGGGACAGAACCCGGCCCGTCAGGCTGCAATGGCTGCCGGAATTCCGCAGGAGGCCACGGCCTGGGGACTGAACCAGCTTTGCGGTTCGGGCCTTCGTGCAATCGCTATCGGCATGCAGCAAATCGCCACGGGCGACGCCAATGTCATCGTTGCGGGCGGACAGGAATCCATGTCGATGGCGCCGCACTGCCAGCACCTGCGTGGTGGCGTGAAGATGGGCGACTACAAGATGATCGACACCATGATCAAGGATGGTCTCACCGACGCGTTCAACGGCTATCACATGGGCAACACGGCGGAAAACATCGCCAACAAGTGGCAGCTGACCCGCGATGAACAGGACGCTTTCGCCGTCGCTTCGCAGAACAAGGCCGAAGCGGCCCAAAAGGCGGGCAAGTTCAAGGACGAAATCGCCCCGTTCACGGTCAAGACCCGCAAGGGCGAAACGGTGGTTGAAGATGACGAATATATCAAGCACGGCGTCACCATGGAGGGCATCGCCAAGTTGCGCCCGGCCTTCGACCGGGAAGGCACGGTCACCGCGGCCAACGCGTCGGGCATCAACGACGGCGCTGCTGCTGCGGTTATCATGAGCGAGGCGGAAGCCGAAAAGCGCGGCATCACGCCGATGGTCCGCATCGTTTCCTGGGCCACCGCCGGTGTCGACCCGGCAATCATGGGTACCGGCCCCATTCCGGCTTCGCGCAAGGCGCTCGAGAAAGCCGGCTGGTCCATCGATGATCTCGACCTGGTCGAAGCCAACGAAGCATTTGCCGCCCAGGCCTGCGCGGTCAACAAGGACCTGGGCTGGAACCCGGACATCGTCAATGTCAATGGCGGCGCCATTGCCATCGGCCATCCGGTCGGCGCATCCGGTGCGCGAGTATTCAATACGCTGGTTTTCGAAATGAAACGCCGTGAAGCCAAAAAGGGCTTGGCAACGCTTTGTATCGGCGGCGGCATGGGCGTCGCCATGTGTGTCGAGGCCTTGTAGAAATTGTAGTTCGCATAGATGCGCTACTACGAACACCTGGACTATCTGGTTGCCGCAATAAACTATTTGGGCAGGAGCGGACCCTGGGCGCGAACGCCGACATTCTTAGCAAGCGAACTTGGTCTGGATGCTGGTCGCTTGCAAAGTGTTTTTGATGGTTTCCCGGGTGTCTTTCGCAAATCCAGGAAGATTTCAAAACACAAGGATCGGAAAGAGCACTACTACAGTTTGCAGGCCAGATATGCTCAGCGCCCGGATTATGGAAAAACCGAAGAAGGTACGGAAATCGATCCGCTGTCGCCCGCCGAAATCGATTCCATTTTGGACTTCGTACTTCGGGCGGCAAATTTCGAAAGAGAAAACCGAAGAGCGTTGGTCGCGAATTCAATAGCGGTGGGTGCTGCGGTCATTTCGGCGGGGGCCGCAATAGTAGTTGCGGTTCTTAGCCAACAATAACGTTTAAGATAGAGGAAAAGCAAATGAGCAGAGTAGCATTGGTCACCGGCGGTTCGCGCGGCATCGGTGAAGCGATTTCCAAGGCGCTGAAGGCCGAAGGCCACAAGGTTGCCGCCACCTATGCCGGCAATGACGAAAAGGCTGCAGCCTTTACCGCGGAGACCGGCATCAAGACCTACAAATGGAACGTCGCTGACTATGCGGCGAGCCAGGCTGGGATCGCCCAGGTCGAGGCCGATCTCGGCCCGATCGACATTGTCGTCGCCAATGCGGGAATTACCCGGGACGCGCCGTTCCACAAGATGACACCCGAACAGTGGAATGATGTCATCGGCACCAACCTGACCGGTGTCTTCAATACGGTTCATCCGGTCTGGCCAGGCATGCGTGAGCGCAAATTCGGCCGGGTTATTGTCATCAGTTCGGTCAACGGCCAGAAAGGCCAGTTCGCCCAGGTCAACTACGCCGCGACCAAGGCCGGTGATCTCGGCATCGTCAGATCGCTGGCCCAGGAGGGTGCCCGTGCAGGCATCACCGCAAACGCGGTCTGCCCCGGCTATATCGCCACCGAGATGGTCATGGCCGTGCCTGAGAAGGTGCGTGAATCGATCATCGCGCAGATCCCTGCCGGCCGCCTCGGCGAGCCCGACGAGATTGCCCGTTGCGTCGCCTTCCTTGCCTCCGACGACGCTGGTTTCATCAACGGCTCGACGATCTCGGCCAATGGCGGCCAGTTCTTCTCGTAACCGGCCAATCCATTCAGATCTTCAAACGGCGCCCTTGCGGCGCCGTTTTTGTATCCCGTTGAGGTTGGAATATCGCCCGGATTACGCCAATGCCAAATCCTGGCTCAAGCGGTACGCTTGGCGTTCAGCCTGACCACCTGATTTTCCTTGGCGTGCAGTTCCAGCCACTCGCGGGCCTGGTCCTCCGGCATCGGATAGGCAATTGAATAGCCCTGAACCTGTTCGCAGCCGATTTCCACCAGCTGGTTCAGCTCTTCCTGCGTTTCCGCCCCTTCGGCAATGATGGCGATGCCGAGGCCGCGTGCGAGCTCGGTGATCGCCTTGACTATTTTCGTGTTGTCGCTGTCGTCGTCGATATTGTGAACGAACCTGCGGTCAATCTTCAGCCTGTCGATTTCATTCGGATTGACATGGCTGAGTGAAGCGTAGCCGGTGCCGAAATCATCCAGCTCGAGATGAACACCGGCTGCGCGTATCTTGCGCAGGCGGGTCGAGATGCCCAGCTTGTCGTCGTCGAGAATGACCGATTCAATGATTTCCAGCGACAGTTTTTCCGCCGGCAATCCCAGTTCGGCCAGCGATTCGAACAGGAACTCGGAAAAATCCGGTTCACGCACCTCCGCACCTGAAATGTTGACAGCCAGCCGTCCGAACTCCAGCCCGTCGCGATGCCACTGCGCGGCTTTGCCGATCGCCTTGCGGATCACCTTGCGGCCAATGGTCGACATCAGGCCGATTTTCTCTGCCACCGGAAGGAAATCCCCCGGTGCAACCATGCCGCGTTCGGGGTGCGACCAGCGCATCAGCGCTTCCACGCCGGCTATCTTCCCGTCAATGAGTGATATTTGCGGCTGGAAATGAACGTCGAAGGCGTCGGTATCTATGGCCTTGCTGAGATCGGCTTCAAGCTGTTTGCGGTGTTCCAGTTCGAGCCGAAGATCATCGGAGAAGAATGCATAGGCGCCTCCACCGCGTTTCTTGGCGTCGTACAGCGCCAAATCCGCATGCATCAGCAGTTCATCGGCGCTACTGGCATCAACGGGATAGACCGCAATGCCGGCACTGGCGCCGGCATTGATCGTGGCGCCTTCATAGCTCATTGCCTCGTTGATACGCTGCAGGATGCGGCCTGCAACCATGTTGATGTCCTGCGTATTGCCGGCCGCGCTAAGCACCATCACGAACTCATCTCCGCCAAGCCGCACACACAGGTCGGTCGCCCGGCAGGACTGGCGCATGCGTTCGGCGGTTTCGACCAGCACGTGATCGCCTGCCGCATGGCCGAGCGTGTCGTTGATCTGTTTGAAACCGTCGAGATCGATCTGCAGCACGGCAAGCCGTTCATCGCGCCGCTTGGCGCCGGAAATCATCGATTGGAAGTGGTCCAGCAGGAAGGCCCGGTTGTTCAACCCGGTCAGGCCGTCATGGGCTGCGACATAAGCCATTGAATTGCGCGCCTCGACCAGTTCACTGGCGTTCTTGCTGATGGCAGACGACAATGGCCGGAAAATAAACACGATCACCAGAACGATCAGGCCGATGGTGGCGAGAAACAATATCCGGTGCCACAACTCGATCGCATTGGCATTTTCCGCGACCCGGACCGCATAATAGTCGGCCAGCGCTTCGTAGGTCGCCAACAGCTCCCCACCAACCTTGGTGTCGATTGTTATCTCAGTTGCGTCTTTCGCCTGCAGTTGCGCCTCGATATCCGCGGCAAAAGCACTGCCGGTGCCGTCAAGGCTCCTGCCGATCACCGCTACGCCCAATTCGTTTGAGTTGGTGGGCAGGTCCGCTTTCAGCGTTGCATGGTTTTCGGAGAACCTGCCGATCAATAGCCGCAGCCGCGCCCTGTCAGCTCCGCTTTGCTCGCCGGACGGGGTCGATACAATGTCGCGTACGATCTCGGCCTGCTTGTTGGCAAACATCATGATGCCGGTATCGCGACCCTGGTCGCCCATCATTGAGCCCAAGGTTGCAAAAGAGACTGTGGTCATGGCCGCAATTGCGAGCAATGCCACCCAGTAAGCAGATTTGATGCGCAACAGAAGGCCGCGGGAGCCTTTCCTGCTATCAGTATCCGTCATGCTGGTTTCAATCCCCAATGTTCACCGGCGCGAGCATATCAGCGGACAAAAGAGCATATGGGGGTTAACCCGATGAAAAAACGGCGTGTTTTCGTGTCGGAGCATTGTAGATTCGACTTTTATGGTTATCGAACAATTACCGATGTATGTTTGCCTCGAGACGAATAATTGCTTTAAGCTTGAAATAGTTTTAGCAACCTCTACAAAAGGCGCTGAACGACAGGAGCATCACCATGACCGCAGAAACCGCCGCCAACAAGAATGCACCGGCCCAGGCGCCGTTCAAATGGGATGATCCGTTTTTGCTTGACGAGCAGCTGGGTGAAGACGAGCGGATGATCCGCGACGCGGCGCACGCTTTCGCGCAATCGGAATTGCTGCCACGCATCGAGGAAGCCTATCTGGACGAAAAAACCGATCCGGACATGTTCCGGCTGATGGGCGAAGCCGGTTTGCTCGGCGTCACGGTCCCGGAAGAATTTGGCGGCTCCGGTGCTTCCTATATCGCCTATGGGCTGGTGGCGCGCGAAGTCGAGCGCGTCGATTCCGGCTACCGCTCGATGATGAGCGTCCAATCCTCGTTGGTGATGTATCCGATTTACGCCTATGGTGATGATAATCAACGGAAAAAATACCTTCCGGGGCTTGCTTCGGGTGAGCTGATCGGTTGCTTCGGACTGACCGAACCCGACGCCGGATCCGACCCTGGCGGCATGAAAACTCGCGCCATCAAGACCGACGGCGGCTATGTGCTCAAGGGATCCAAAATGTGGATTTCGAACGCGCCAATCGCCGATGTTTTTGTGGTGTGGGCGAAATCGGAAGCCCATGACGGCAAAATCCGCGGTTTCGTGCTCGAAAAGGGCATGAAAGGGCTGTCAGCGCCCAAAATTGGCGGCAAACTCTCCTTGCGTGCCTCGATTACCGGCGAAATCGTCATGGATGATGTCGAAGTTGGCGAAGATGCGCTTTTGCCGAATGTTTCCGGTCTTCGTGGGCCGTTTGGATGTCTGAACCGGGCGCGTTACGGCATTTCCTGGGGAGCAATGGGCGCGGCGGAAGACTGCTGGCAGCGTGCACTCGCCTATGGCCTGGAGCGCAAGCAGTTCGGAAAACCGCTGGCTGGAACGCAGTTGTTCCAGAAGAAACTTGCAGACATGCAGACCGAGATCGCGCTCGGACTGCAGGGCTCGCTGCGGGTCGGTCAACTGATGGATGCCGGCAAGATGGCGCCGGAAATGATCTCCATCGTCAAGCGCAACAATTGCGGCAAAGCCCTTGATATTGCCCGTCAGGCCCGCGACATGCACGGCGGCAACGGCATCCAGATCGAGTATCACGTCATGCGTCACGCGGCCAATTTGGAGACGGTCAATACCTATGAGGGCACACATGACGTGCATGCACTGATTCTCGGGCGGGCCCAGACCGGCATTCAGGCATTTTTCTAAATTGTTTGAGGCATTGCCGCCAAATTCAATTTGAGGCGGCGCCGCCCGAATCTTCGCCGGGTTTGCACGGTTTTACCCGGTTGGAATTCTCAATTGGCGGCAGGTCAACCTGCCAGCTGTCGAGGATGAGTTCCCGCGATGCGACCGCCAACGCCAGCGATGTAGCGTGTAGCCCGGACATTGGCAGTTTTGGCGCCTCCTGCTGTCCCGGGCCACCAATCATGCGGCCAGCCTGCACCATGCAATGCACCACCGCCTGGTTTTCGACAATGCCGAGCGGTCCCCAGTAAAGCGTCCAGAACCGGGCATGGGCTGTTCTCCACGCGGTTTCATCGATCGTCGTTGCCAGCGTCGCAACCGTGTCGCTGGCCTCGAAGACCAATTGCAATTGTTTTTCCAGAAACGGCGTGCGATTGGCCTGCGCCTGCTTGTCGGCATATTGCCATATGCCGATTGCAATCGTGGCAATGGACAACAGCCACGGAATCACGGTTTTCCAGTCGGTTTTCATGGTTTGTGCCGTTTTTTTCCTCGCCCCGGCATTTCAAACCGTACTATGCACGTTTCGATCGGGCAATAAACGTCCTCAAACAGCCAGTTCAAACGATGAATGCGACATGACCGACAAGTTTGACGATCACATCACCACGCAGATAGGTGCGGTAAAGACGGCCGGTCTCTACAAGGCCGAGCGGGTGATTTTTTCTACCCAATCAGCGCATATCGAAGCCGGTGGCCGTGAAGTGCTGAATTTTTGCGCCAACAATTATCTCGGTCTTGCCGACAATGAAGAGGTTCGCCAGGCCGCCAAATCCGCAATCGACCGCTATGGCTATGGCATGGCCTCGGTTCGCTTCATCTGCGGCACACAGGAGGAGCACAAGCATCTGGAGGCACGAATTTCCGCATTCCTCGGCATGGAGGACACGATCCTCTATTCTTCCTGTTTTGACGCCAATACCGGCCTGTTCGAAACCCTGCTCGGCGAAGAGGATGCGATCATATCCGACGCACTCAATCATGCCTCCATCATCGACGGTGTGCGGCTCTGCAAGGCAAAGCGGTTGCGCTATGCCAACAACGATATGTCTGATCTGGAAGCCAAGCTGAAACAGGCCTCTGATTGTCGTTTCCGGCTGATCGCCACCGACGGCGTTTTCTCCATGGACGGGATCATTGCCAATTTGCAGGGCATCTGCGACCTCGCCGAAAAATATGATGCCATGGTGATGGTCGATGACAGCCATGCTGTTGGTTTTGTTGGTAAAAATGGCCGCGGAACACCTGAACATTGTGGCGTGCAAGGTCGCGTCCACATCATCACCGGAACGCTGGGCAAGGCACTTGGCGGCGCGTCGGGCGGTTATACTGCGGCATCAGCACCTGTCGTCGACTGGTTGCGCCAGCGCTCGCGGCCGTATCTCTTTTCCAACACGCTGGCGCCGGTGATCGCGGCGGCTTCGCTGAAAGTGTTCGACATGGTCGAACACCAGCACGGCCTTCGCCAGCGGCTTTATGCCAATGCAACCCGGTTCCGCGACGCCATGGACAGGCTGGGGTTTGATCTCGTACCGGGCGAACACCCGATCATCCCGGTCATGCTCGGTGATGCCAAACTGGCAGGTGAAATGGCGGCGCGCATGCTGGAACTTGGCGTCTATGTCATCGGATTTTCGTTTCCGGTGGTGCCGGAAGGCCAGGCGCGCATTCGCACGCAAATGTCGGCGGCCCATTCGCCGGAGGATATCGACAAGGCGGTCGAAGCCTTTGCAACAGCCGGCCGGGAACTGGGTGTGATTGGTTAGGAGTCTCATATGAGCAACATGATGAAGGCGCTGGTCAAGGCCAAAGCCGAACCCGGCATCTGGATGGAGCGGGTGCCGGTGCCGGAGATCGGGCCGACCGATGTACTTATCAAGGTCGGTAAATCGGCGATTTGCGGTACCGATGTTCATATCTACAACTGGGACGAGTGGGCAGCCAGTACCGTACCGGTGGGGCTGGTGACCGGTCATGAGTTCGTCGGCGAGATCGTCGAGACCGGCAGTGCAGTCAGCGAATACAAGCCCGGACAGCGTGTTTCCGGAGAAGGCCACATTGTCTGCGGCCACTGCCGCAATTGCCGCGCCGGGCGCGGGCATCTTTGCCGAAACACGCTTGGCGTCGGCGTTACCCGAGCGGGCTCATTTGCCGAATATGTCGCCATTCCCAAACACAATGTGGTGCCGATCCCAGACGATATCGACGATGACATCGCAGCGATCTTCGACCCGCTCGGCAATGCCGTCCATACCGCGCTCTCGTTTGACCTGGTGGGTGAAGACGTACTCGTCACCGGCGCCGGCCCGATCGGCATCATGGGCGCGCTGGTGGCGCAATGCGTCGGTGCGCGCAAGGTGGTGATCACCGACATCAATCCCGGCCGACTGGAGCTGGCGCGCAATCTCGGCATTCATCATTGCATCGATCCGGCCAAAGAGGATTTGGGCCACGTGATGAACAGGATAGGCATGACCGAGGGTTTCGATGTCGGGCTCGAAATGTCGGGCGCTGCGCCGGCGTTGCGCGACATGATCGCGTCGATGAACCATGGCGGTCGGGTCGCCATTTTGGGTATTCCGCCGACTGATTTTGCCATCGACTGGAACCAGGTCATCTTTAAGATGTTGCAAATAAAGGGAATTTACGGCCGCGAGATGTTCGAGACCTGGTACAAGATGATCGCGCTCGTGCAGGGGCCGCTAGATGTTTCAGGCTTAATCACCCACCGGATCGGTATCGATGAATTTCAAAGCGGCTTTGACGCAATGCGCGGTGGCACCGCCGGAAAAGTGGTCATGGACTGGCTATGAATACGAAGACGCCCCACGCAAAGCGGGGCGTCTTTATAGACTGAGTTGTTGGCCTTAACCCACGATGCGCAGGTTCGACAGCTCATCGGCGATCTCTTCGAAAACGCCCATCAGATCGTTGCCGCTCGTGTTGAAATAGAGCTTCTCGGGATTGCCATTTTCATCCTTAGCCAACAGTGAATCCGATGCGCAACGCTTAATCGCCTTCGCCGCGGCCGAATTTTTTCCCAGGTCAAGCGCCACCGAAAAGATAATGATGCCATCTGCTTTTGCATTGTCGCATACTGCATCCATGTGCTCATCAAGCGCGTCGGTATAGTTTGAAGATGAATAGTCGTAGTTGCCGACAGCGCTGGTGGTCCCCTGGAACAGCCGAGTAACGCTGGATCCATCGTAGCCCTTTCCGGTGTAACCATATGAGGCATAGTGAGACCGGTTGTTTGCAAGGCTCGAATCGTCGTAGCTAAATGGCAGATAGGTGTTCGCACCATCGGTGAGCACGATCATCACCTTGTCGTTTCCTATATCTGTTTCACTGCGACCCTGGTCAAACGGCGCCTTGCTCGAGAGCGATCGCCATCCCCATACGATACCCTGCGGAATGTTGGTTTGGCCTGTCGGTTCCATGGCATTGATTGCATCTGTGATCTGATCAAGGCCGGCCTGACTAGAAACATCGACCAGCGGTGTTATCGGCTCGGTCGTGCAGCCATGATTTGGTCCCTTGCCTAGAACCGAAATATTGGCGGTAAACGGCCTGACCATTAGATATTTTCGCATGTCCTGCTGGCGTTCCAAGACAGTCAGACTGTCATCGGAATCGACCCAATAATCATTCTGATAGGCATAGGCCGTCGCGTCACGGTCATCGGTGCCGTCGCCATCCGTATCCATCCAGAAATTGCCCGGCTCGTCTGGTGCAAACATCGGCACATAAAGGGTCTCGGGTTCGGACGACGACGCAGTCTCATCGTTGGTGCTGTAGGGATGCGGCCTAGCTTCCACACAACCCTGCCAGCTAGCGAAACGGCCGGTCGTGTTGATCCATGAACCTGATTCTTCGGTACTCCAGCTAATGCACGATCCGTTACTGTCGTACCCATCGCAGACACGCTCTGTTCCATTCGTTACCCACTCTCGGCCAATGACGGTTTTCATGTCCTGATAAAGGCTGAAGCGGGTAACCGGGCTATCCTCGGTGACAACGGAGTTGCCATCGCTATCGGTATAGTTCCAACCGCTGCCGCGTTTGTAGTAAACATCACCCACCTTCTGCACCCATAGATCCGGGTTATTGGCAGCGGTCATCTTCGACCAGTCGAAATTTTCGTGATGAACCGGCGAAATCCCCCGCGTGTCCATCCATGATTCGGCATCGTGCGCCGGCCCGATATTCACCGAAGCCGAAAATGGAACCAGCGAGACCTGCACCGGCTTGTTGACCCGGAGGACTTTCTTGCTGTCTTCGGCAATCTTCTCAACCAGGAAAGTCGCCGCCTCTTTCAGCTTCGTCATTCGCGTAGTTGGTGAACCGTCCAATTTCGACATCGAAACGGAATTGTCGAGAACCAGCGCGACTTCGACCGTGTTCTTGAGGCGAATTTGTGACTCGGCGCTAAATGCGATTTTGATCGGATCGCCACGGGTTGTCTTGGTATGCAGCCGGTTAAATACCGGAAAGAAGATCGGGCTGTATTTCAGTTTCGCCGACAGTGTCATCTTGCCGCCACCCTCATTGGTGTTTGGCATCACAATGTTCAATGTCGCAGTCGACGGAATGATCGATTCCAGATTGGCGTCGAAGAAATCCTGCGCATATTGTTTGGTTGCCGCCTCGATATAGTCTTCTTCTTCGGCTTCCGACAAACCGTCAGGTACTTCCACGCTGGTGACGAACTTGCCGGCCGCCACGCCGGCGGCATCAAGCGCGTTCACAACTGCCGCCCGCTGCCGGTTCATCTCCGTGAAGTCGATTGCGAACGCCAATGCGCCCATCAATGGAACGATGGCCATGACTGTTGCCAGTGCAAAATTTCCGCGATTATCGGCCGCGAACTGCCCAAATAGGCTGCGAAACATGTTTGTTGCCCCCCAATTGCAATCAAAACGTGCTCCTTATCTCAATCAAACGCGAAGAATTGATTTCCCAAATCACTCAAATCGCCGGTGAGCGGATAACCATTCGCTTACCATGCCGCACCGGCTGATTTCGAAAATGGCCTCGGTGCCGCATGCGGCGGAGCCACCGGAAATGTGGTCCTGGATTTGCCCGGAACAAAAAAGCCCCGCACGAAGCGGGGCGATTTTGAAGTTTGGGTTGCTGTCCTTTAGCCTACGATGCGCAGGTTGGACAGTTCGTCGGCGATCTCCTTGAACACGTTCAACAGATCGTCGCCCTTGGTGTTGTAATAGAGCTTCTTCGGATTTCCGTCGTCATCCTTGCGGAAGCGCGAATCCGATGCGCATTTTTCCATGGCCTTTGCCGCGCTTGATGATTCCGGCAGATCAAGCGCCACGGTGAAGATCATCACGCTTGCGTCTTTTGCATTGCCGCACACCGCCTCCATGTGCTCATCATGCGCCTTGGTGTAGTTCGAGCTTGAATAGTTGTACTTTCCAACATCGCCGCTGGTTCCCTTGAACAGCCGCGTGATGCTGGAACCGTCGTAACCCATTCCAGTGAAGCCGTGCGCAGCATAGTAGGATTGGTTGTCGGCCAGGCTCGAATCGTCACTCAAGTCGCGATAGGTATTCGCACCATCGGTGAGCACGATAATCACCTTGTCGTTACCGTTCAGGTTCTCATTGCGGCCTTCGGTAAAAGGCGCCTTGCTGGAAACTGCACGCCAACCCCAGGCGATGCCCTGCGGCACGTCGGTATAGCCGGTCGGCGACATACCAGCGATCGCATCCTTGATCTTGTCGAGACCAACGGTCTTGGTAACATCCTCAAGCGGTGTGATCGGTTCGGTCGTGCAGCCATGGTTCGGTCCGTCGCCCTGGCCGGAATTGGAGGCGTTTATCGGCTTGACCAGGAAGTATTTCCGCATGTCCTGCTGGCGTTGTTTCACGGTCAAACCGTCGTTGGAATCGACCCAATAGTTGTTCGGATAGCTCCATGAGGCCGAGACACGATCATTGGTGCCATCGCCGTCAATGTCACGCCAGAAGTTGCCCGGCTCATCCGGCGCAAACATCGGGACGTAAAGGGTTTCGGGATTGGAAGATGTCGCAGTGTCATCATTGGTATTGTAGGGGTGTGGCCTTGCTTCCACGCAACCCTGCCAGCTTGCAAAACGGCCGGTCGTGTTGACCCACTCACCGGTTTCTTCCCAACCCCAGCGGCGGCACGTACCGTTTCTGCGATAGCGCTTGCAGACGCGCTCTCTTCCGGTCACCACCCACTCGCGTGACACAACGGCTTTCATGTCCTGATAAAGGCTGAAGCGGGTCATCGGTTCGCCGTCGGCAACGATCGCATTGCCATCGGCATCGGTGTAGTTCCAGCCGCTGCCGCGTTTGTAGTATACGCTGCCCGACTTCTGCACCCAAAGATTTGGATTGTTGGCTTCGGTCATTGTCGACCAGTCAAAATTCTCGTGATGAACCGGCGAAGTGCCGAGCGTGTCCATCCATGATGCGGTGTCGTATTCAGAGCCGATATTCACCGATGCCGAAAACGGGACTACCGAGACCTGCACCGGCTTGTCGACCTGCAGGATCTTCTTGCCGTCTTCCGCAATTTTCTCAACCAGGAACGTCGCTGCTTCTTTCAACAGCGTCATGCGCGGCTTGGATGCAGTTCCATAGCTCGCCATCGATCCGGAATTATCGAGAACCAGTGCCACTTCAATCGTGTTCTTCAGACGGATTTCCGTTTCCGCGCTAAACGCGATCCTGATCGGGTCACCATTCGCGGTCTTGGTATGCAGACGGTTGAACACCGGATAGAAGATCGGATCATATTTCAGGTTTGCTGACAATTTCAGCTTGCCGCCACCTTCATTGGTGTTGGGCATGATCAAGTTCAAGGTCGCGGTCGATGGAATGATTGATTCCAGATTGGCGTCGAAGAAATCCTGCGCATATTGTTTGGTTGCCGCCTCGATATAGGCCGCCTTGGCGCTTTCCGACAGACCATCAGGCACTTCCACACTCGAAATGTAACGTCCGGCTGCAATGCCGGCAGCATCGAGAGCATTCAATACTGCAGCCCGCTGACGGTTCATCTCAGTGAAGTCGATCGCGAACGCCAACCCGCCCAACAGCGGTACGATGGCCATAACCGTTGCCAGTGCAAAATTACCTCGATCGTCTCTCGCGAAGCGATTTAGTAGCGTGCGAAACATGTTCGATGCCCTCAACTGCAATCCAAACGTGTTCCCTTTTCCCACAAAATCGCTAATGTACGATTTCGTCGAATACTTAAATAGCTATTGCTAAAGTAACCATTTGCTTACCAAGCTGAATCACGTCCGCTTTGGGCAAAGTGCGTTGATTGCTTGGCAAATATGTGGTTAGCGGGAGCCGGCTCAGGCTTGTCAGTCTGGGTTCCCGCTTCCCGATCAAACCTAAATGAATATTAATGACAGCTACCCCACCGCGAATTGCCGAACTTGATGCAATATCGAGTGGCAAAGAAATCATTCTCTGCGACGTCTGGGGCGTTGTTCACAACGGGGTGTCATTCCATCCGGACGCCTGTGCCGCTCTTGCCCGCGCCAGGCAATCGGGAAAGACCGTTGTTCTGATCACCAATGCGCCGCGGCCGAATTCGGGTGTGGAGCAGCAATTTGACGGGATCGGTGTTCCGCGTGATTGCTGGGACCGCATTGTGACCTCCGGCGATGTAACGCGTGAGCTGATTGCCGGTTCTGCACGGAAGATCTTCCATCTCGGTCCCGAACGCGACTATCCGATCTATGACGGGCTTGACGTGGAGTTGGTGGAGGAATTCGAAGCTGCAGCGGTCTGCTGTACCGGCTTTTTTGATGACGAATCCGAAACACCGGACGACTATGCAGACATGCTGCAGCGCCTCAGGTCGCGCGACCTGCCCTTCATCTGTGCCAATCCAGACATTGTCGTTGAACGCGGCGACCGGCTGATCTGGTGTGCTGGTGCATTGGCCCGCGACTATGGCTTGCTTGGCGGCCGGACGTTGATTGCAGGCAAGCCGCACCCTCCGATTTACAAAGCAGCGCTTGCGGCTGCAGCCGACATATTGAGCCGCGACGTCGGCGAGGCAGAGGCGCTGGCAATAGGAGACGGAATGCTGACCGATGTGAAGGGCGCGGCAGACAATGGCATTGATGTGCTCTATATTTCTGCAGGTATCCATGCAGCGGAGTATGGTGATCCCGACAATCCCGATCCCGAACGCCTGGCAGCATTTCTGGATCAGCATGGTCACCGTCCGGTTGGCTTCATGCCGCGGCTGCGATAAGCCCCCATTATGGAAGATACTGACGAAATCGGGCGCGGAAACTGGGCCGGGCGCATCACCGGCGGCGACAGACTGCCCGAGGCGTTTCGCGGCGGCATCGTTGCGATCGGCAATTTCGACGGCGTCCACCGTGGCCATCAAACGGTGCTCGGACGGGCGCTGGAAAGCGCGGCCGGCAAGTCGGTACCCGCATTGGTGCTGACCTTCGAGCCGCATCCAAGAACGGTGTTCGCGCCTGACAATCCGGTGTTTCGGTTGTCGCCGGCTCCGGTAAGGGCCCGGTTGCTACGTAGTTTGGGTTTTTCCGCCGTCGTTGAATATCCGTTCGACATGGAATTTGCCGGCCGGTCGGCAGAGGCGTTCGTCTGTGAAGTCCTAGTCGATGAACTGGGTATCTCCGGCGCTGTCACCGGCGTCGACTTTCATTTTGGCAAGAAACGGCAGGGTGGACCGGCATATCTCATGAACGCTGGTCACAAACTGGGATTTGCGGTCGATCTGGTTGATGCGTTTCGCGACGAGGGTGCCGAGATCGTTTCATCCAGCCGGATAAGGCAGTCGCTGCGTCTCGGATATGTTGCAGAGGCAAACGGCATGCTCGGCTATCGATATTCCATCGAGGGTGAGGTGGTTCGCGGCAAACAGCTCGGAAGGACGCTTGGATTTCCGACCGCGAATTTTCACCTGCCGGAAGAAGCCGGGCTATGCCATGGCATTTACGCGGTTCGGCTGCGGCGGGCCGATGGCAGCTTGCATGATGGTGTCGCCAGCTTCGGGCGCAGGCCAACGATCGAAGATGACGGCAAGCCGGTGCTCGAAGTCTTTGTCTTTGATTTCGACGGCGACCTGTATGGTGAGACATGTACCGTTTCCGTGTTCGGCTACCTGCGTGGCGAAGAGAAATTCGAAGGCGTCGAGGCGCTTGTTGAACAAATGAAGCGAGATGAAGCCGAGGCACGTGCTCTTTTGTCTGGGGTCAGTCCGCTCAGCAGTCTGGATCTCGCAATGGCATTTGCGTCCTGACAATGCGCGCGCTGATTACCGGGGCAACATCGGGTATTGGCCTGAAGCTGGCTCGCAGGCTTGCCCCGACCCACGAACTGCTTGTGACAGGCCGCCGCCCGGCCGGGGAGGTGTTGGCGTTGCTGCCGGAACCTTCTACATACGCCGTTGCCGATCAGTCGGATCCGGAATCCGCAATAGCGTCCATCGAGAACAAAATGGCGAAACTGGGTTGGGACCGGTTGGACCTGGCTGTTCTCAATGCTGGGGTGGGTTTCGTTGGCGATCCCGTTGCAGAAACAGCTGAAGCCGCTCGCCTTGTACTCGACACCAACACGTCGACACCTGTTCAGCTGGCGCATTTTCTGTTCCCTGCCCTGGCGGCAGCCGCAGGCAAACTGGTGCTGATCGGTTCGGTAGCCCATCGCGGGGCGCCGAATTTTGCCAGCTACGCGGCGTCCAAGGCAGCGCTTCACGGCTTTGGCCGTGCGCTGGAGCAGGAATGGCGCGGCCGCGTGCCCGTCATCGTTGTTCATCCAGGTCCCACGGCCAGCGGCATGCACGAAAAGGCCGGTTATTCAGCCGGAAAAGCGGAGCGCCTGTTCATTCCTGACGATGCGATGGCGGCGATGATTGCAGACCTCGCAGAAGGTCAAGGCGGAATCTTTACGGCTTCCTATGCCCGGTATCTCCTGCGCGGTTATTGGGCGAGGCGAACATGAGCCAAGACCGGGTTTTGATCACAGGTGGTTCCGCCGGCCTTGGCCGGGCTATCGCCGGCTGGTTCGCCGAACGTGGCACATCCGTGGTTTCGGTCGACCTTCTGCCGGCCAATGAGCCGGCTCCCGAACTGGTTCACATCGAATGTGACCTGTCCAGCAGACAAGCCGTTGACCGCGCCCTGCCTGCAATTCTCGCCGCCGGTCCTTATTCATTTGTCTTTTTGAATGCAGGCGCCAACGCGACCGGGCCGTTTGAGGAATTGCCACCGCAGACCATTGCCAAACTGTTGCAGCTCAATACAGAGGCACCGATCCTGCTTGCTTCGGTTTTGATGCGCGAACAGGCGATCCGCGGCGGCATCTGTTTTGTCTCTTCGCTTTCCCATTTCACCGGATATCCCGGCGCGGCAACCTATGCCGCATCAAAGGATGCTGTTGCAGTCTACGCCAAAAGTGTGCGCAAACCGTTTGCCAGGGCGGGAGTATCGGTCACCCTTGCCTGTCCCGGACCGCTTAGAACCGGCCATGCCGCGCGCCACGCGCCGCAGGGTGCTGACGCTTCGCGCCGGATGCCTGCCAGTGAAGCGGCAGAGGCGATCATTGCCGCTACCCAAAAAGGCCGCAAATTGGCCATTCCCGGTTATGGTCCGAAACTGTTCGCTCTTGCCGGCAGGATCGCGCCGAAGTTCGTCACCCGACAAATGCGAAAGCTGATCTTGGAAAAACTGGAGAAGCCGGTTTGGTAATTATTGTTTGAATCGGGAATCCAGCGGGTGGACCATTGAACCTGCGATCTGAATTTTCGTGTGATCTGCATGTTCGGGATTTAGCAAAAGATTGAAACAGGCCGGCATTATCGCGCTTGGAACCCGCATAACCGGTCCAGCATCGGCCGAAACGAAATCCTGAAAAATCGTTCGGGTCAGTTCCATATTATCTTGCCAGTCGTTGGGCAATGTAGCGTTTGTTACAGTAATGGTTTCAGGAATATCAATTTCCAAAAGCCTGTAATTTTCGGGCAAATCGTCGGCATCTAAATGAACGAGAATTTCCAACATCGCTAATGCGGGATGCTCGGCGCAGTAAACGATTGGTGTTCCGAGGTGGTTCCATCGGCCAGCATAGTATTTACCGCCGATGCCGGAAAGTTCAGAATAATTGGAAATACGCCATGCTTGCATATTTATGCAAACATGCCGTGGTCAATTGCGTGAATTTCTTCTTCGACAATGTGGGCTCCGGTTTCCGATGCCATCAACTCGAGCGGAATTGCACCGTCGAGGGCTCTACATGGCTTGCGAAACCAACGGTGTGCTTTCTCACGTGATCCAAAGACCCGGATTGCATGAGCGTTCAAACGCTCAAGTCGTACAATTCGATCCGACTCTATCTCACTGAAAGGTTGTTTTTCAGCCATTCTTCGCTCGAGCGTTCGGCGAGGTATGACGATTTTATGTATTTCTTCTGCGGAAAATCCGGCTTCTCCCAAGCGCAGCAGTTGACGGACATCGGCAACAGCCACCATTCGACCGGTACTACCGTCGCGTTTCAAAAATTTCACCTGCGAGCGCGGGGATTTGGTTGTACTGTTTTTCTTTGAACTCACTCGTCTGCGCAATTTGTTCCCAGTATCAATTCCGGAGACCAATCCGATCTTCGCAGAATGTCGTCTAGCCATGAAAAGATCTCCAATTTCGCCAATTGCGCATATAAATACGCGCAAATGGCGGAAAAATCAACTTATCTGCCCTTTATTCCAATTCCCGCCTCGGCTAGAAGACCGGCCATGATGAGACCATTCGTCCTGATCCCGATACGAATTATTGGCCCGGCCGCACGCTGACAACGAAGCAGTGAGGCCGGGATGTTGGCGCTTAGTGAAGCGCAATTCCGCGTATTTCCATCAACGTATAGATTTACCGCCGGTTGGCGGTCCCGAAACGGGGAAAGCATGACTGACACGACCAGTACCGAAACGGGCGAAAAGCTCGACTATTCCAAGACGCTGTTCCTGCCGAAAACCGAATTTCCGATGCGCGCCGGCCTGCCGAAGAAGGAGCCGGAAATCGTCGCCAAGTGGCAGGAGATGGACCTTTACAAGAAACTGCGCGAAGACGCGGCCGATCGGCCGAAATACATTCTTCACGACGGTCCGCCCTACGCCAATGGCAACATCCATATCGGCCATGCGCTGAACAAGGTGCTCAAAGACATCATCACCCGCTCGTTTCAGATGCGTGGGTTTGATTCCAACTACATCCCGGGCTGGGATTGTCATGGCCTGCCAATCGAGTGGAAAATTGAGGAGCAGTATCGCGCGAAGGGCAAGAACAAGGACGAGGTTCCGGTCAACGAGTTCCGCCGCGAATGCCGTGAATTTGCCGATCACTGGATCAAGGTGCAGACCGAGGAATTTCAGCGTCTTGGCATCGTTGGCGATTTCAAGCGGCCCTACACGACCATGAATTTCCACGCCGAAGCGCGGATCGCCGGCGAATTGTTGAAATTCGCCATGACGGACCAGCTTTACCGCGGCTCCAAGCCCGTCATGTGGAGCGTTGTTGAGCAAACCGCGCTGGCTGAGGCTGAGGTGGAATATGCCGACTATGAGTCAGACACGGTCTGGGTGAAGTTTCCGGTTATCGAAGCGATCGGGGCAGATACGACCTATCGGCCCGAGGGAACCGAGCACATGGATGGCCCGGAAGCAGGTGCCGCAAAGCTCGCGGACCTCGATGAAGCCTGCGTCGTCATCTGGACGACAACACCCTGGACCATTCCCGGCAATCGGGCGATCAGCTATTCGTCGCGGATCAAGTACGGCATGTACGAGATCACTGCAGCCGAGAATGATTTCGGCCCTCAGCCGGGCGAAAAACTGATCTTTGCCGATGAACTGGCTGAAGAAAGCTTTGCCAAAGCAAAGCTGCAGTACCGCAGGACGTGGAATGTCGACGGTGCGGATCTGTTCGGCATCACCTGCGCCCACCCGCTCAAGGGTCAGGGTGGCGGCTACGAGTTCAGTGTTCCATTGTTCGATGGTGAGCATGTCACTGACGATGCCGGCACCGGCTTCGTTCACACTGCGCCCGGCCACGGCCGCGAAGACTTTGAAATCTGGATGGACAATGCCCGTGATCTGGAAGCACGCGGTATTTCATCGCAAATCCCGTTCACCGTTGGAGACGACGGCTGTTTCACCAAGGACGCGCCGGGCTTTGGTCCAGACCGTGATGGCGGTCCGGCGCGCGTCATCAATGACAAGGGCAAGAAGGGTGATGCCAATCAGGCGGTGATCTCGGCGCTGATTGAACGTGACATGCTGTTCGCACGTGGGCGCCTGAAACACACCTATCCGCATTCCTGGCGATCAAAAAAACCGGTCATCTTCCGCAATACGCCGCAATGGTTCGTCCATATGGACAAGGATCTTGGTGACAGCACAACGCTTAGAAGCCGCGCGCTCAAGGCCATCGACGAAACCCGCTTCGTGCCCGCCGCTGGTCAGACTCGACTGAGAACCATGATTGAAGACCGGCCCGACTGGGTGCTGTCGCGTCAGCGCGCCTGGGGCGTGCCCATCTGCGTTTTTGCCGATGAGGATGGCGAGGTCTTGAAGGATGAAGCGGTCAACACCCGCATTTTGGAAGCCTTTGAGGCGGAAGGTGCGGATGCCTGGTTTGCCGACGGCGCAAAGAAACGCTTTCTGGGTAACGATCACGACCCCGCCAAATGGCATCAGGTCACCGACATTCTTGATGTCTGGTTCGATTCAGGCTCCACGCACACTTTCACGCTGGAAGATCGCGATGATGTCAAATGGCCGGCAGATGTCTATCTGGAAGGCTCCGACCAGCACCGCGGCTGGTTCCATTCCTCGCTGCTGGAAAGTTGCGGCACCCGTGGCCGCGCGCCCTATGACACCGTCATCACCCATGGTTTTACCATGGCCGAAGACGGGCGAAAAATGTCCAAGTCTCTGAATAACCAGACATTCCCGCAAGACATCATGAATCAGTCGGGCGCCGATATTCTACGTCTGTGGGTGGCGACGACCGACTACTGGGAAGATCAACGGCTGGGCAAGTCCGTGATCCAAACCAATGTCGATGCCTATCGCAAGCTCAGGAACACCATCCGCTGGATGCTGGGCACCTTGGCACATGACGAGGGTGACGAAGTCGCGCTGTCCGATATGCCGGAACTTGAGCGGCTGATGCTGCACCGGTTGGCGGAGCTCGATCAGCTGGTGCGAAAGGGCTATGACGACTTCGATTTCAAGCGCATTGCCCGCTCCGTGCTCGATTTCATGGTTGTTGAACTGTCAGCGTTCTATTTCGACATCCGCAAGGACACGCTTTACTGCGACGCGCCGTCGAGTACGCGGCGCAAGGCCGCGCTTTCGGTCGTCCGCAAGCTGTTTGATTGCACCGTTTTGTGGCTGGCGCCGCTATTGCCGTTCACCACCGAAGAAGCATGGCTGGAACGCCATCCCGATGCCGTCTCGGTTCATCTCGTCCAGTTTCCGGAAGTTCCGTCTAAGTGGCGCGATGACGCTTTGGCGGCGAAATGGAGGAAGATCCGCAAGGTTCGCCGCGTTGTCACGGGCGCACTGGAGATAGAACGGCGCGAGAAGCGCATCGGTTCATCATTGGAAGCCGCACCCACCGTATATGTTGCGGACGCTGAACTTTTATCGGCGATCAGTGGTACGGACATGGCCGAAATCTGCATTACCAGCGGATTGGACATCCGCAGCGACCCAGCGCCCACTGGCGCTTTCACGCTTGACGAAGTGTCAGGGGTCGGTGTGGAACAGCAGATGGCTTCAGGCAGGAAATGCGCCCGATCATGGCGCTATACCGATGATGTCGGCAGCGATGCCGATTATCCCGATGTGTCGGCACGTGATGCTGCCGCGTTAAAGGAACTGGCCGCTCTCGGCAGATTGCATGATGAGACGTGAGCTGAACGGCTTGGCAGTCGCGGGTAACCCCCGCGATTGCCCTTTTTTACCCAGCTGTGGTAATAAGGGCATGAGTTTGCGCCTTTTTATCGCCGGATTCGACCGGCAGTGAGCGCACTGGCCCATTTCCAGGGTCCGGGGATCGCAACAATTTTCGTTGAGGGCATTCAACGGTGACGAAATTCTGTATCGAGCGTGACGGTTTCACGCGTCTGGCCACAGTATCTGTTTTGGTTGTCTCGGCAATCGGGTTGAGTGGTTGTTTGGGTTCGCCGACATACGGCACCGGCAAGCCTGCCAGTGAGCAGTTGCTTGAAGATGTGACTGGCGTTTTGACCGTCGGCCCGAAGAAGCAAGAACAGATCGACTACAAGCCGCGGCCTGAGCTTGTTCAACCGGCTGAGGTGGCCGGATTGCCGGAGCCGCAGGAGAATGTGCTCAGTTCAGCACAGGGCGTATGGCCCGAATCGCCGGAAGAACAAAGGGCACGCCTGCGTGCCGATGCGACGGAAAACCGCGACACACTCGGCTGGCGTCCGAAGATCAAGGGGCCCGAAAACGCCGAGACGGTTTCAGCAGCGCAATATGACCGCAACCCGAACCTGGTGATGGACAATATGAGCGCCAACACCGACGCGGCATCACGTCAGCGTGCGATCAACAATCCGAACAATCGGTGGTCTGCGGCACGTAGTGATCGGGGCACCACGCTCACATTGCCCGACCAGAATGATCCGGACGCACAGCGAGAAGAGTTCAATCGCCGTTTGGCAGCGACCAACCAGGGCGATCCGAACGTGCGCAAGTATCTGAGCGAGCCTCCGATCGATTACCGTGCACCCGCGGCCACGGCACCGGCCAACGATGTTGGTGAAGACGAGGACAAGAAAGAAGCCAAGCGCAAGGCGAATTCCCGCAAGAAAGCCGGCAAATGGAGCTGGCGGGATCTGGTACCCTGGAGCTGATTTCTCCGTTATTGCCGATTATCCCAACACCGTGAAACTGCTGTCCTGATTGATTTCGCGGTTGCGTGAAAAGAAACCGATATCGAGATCAATGCCGGTATAGGGCATGGTAATGCTCAAGGGCGCGGCATCGTGGTCGTTTCCCGCTTCGCAATATTCGACCAGTGCAGCCATCATCTTGCCCGCCACCGGCGCGTTCTTGTACTGGTTGCCGCTGGTGCCGCAGGCCATGTAGTAGCCCGGCAGAGATGATTTGTCGTAAATCGGGATCCAGTCCTCGGTCACATCATACAGATCAACAACACCTTTGGGACTGCCGGGAATTCCGATTGTCGGGGCGCGCTGCGCCTGCCGCATCGCCTGCACATCCCACTGATCGGTAAAGTTTTGCCACTCGGCCGAAAACGGATCTTCGACATCGAAATGGCTGTCACAGGGCGGGTCCTCGCTGCCAATCAGCAGATGGCCGCCTTTTTCAGGCCTCAGATAACAGGCGATGTCGCTGTCCGAGATCACCATTTCGCGGCCGCCTGAAAAGAAACCTTCGGGCGCCGGCAGATGAACGACTTCCTGCTTCATCGCCTTGGTGCTGATCGACATGTCTTCTATCACGCCGGCCATTTCGTTGATCAGGTTCGACGCCGGTCCGGCAACGTTGATCACCACAGGTGCGTGCACGGTCTCGCCGGTGCCCAGCTGAACGCCGGATGCGCGCCCGCCTTCCGTCAGGATTCCGGTGACCTTGGAGTTGAACAGAAAACTCGCTCCTTTTGCCTCGGCGGCTCGCTGCAGGTTGTGGGCGGACAGCGCCGGATCGGTGACATATCCACCGGTGGGAAAAAACACTCCGCCGGGAATCTTTCCGCCGCTGGGCTCGCCAAAACCGTTATCTTCGGGCCGTTTTGCAGGCCAGAAAGTATCGAGCTTGTAATGTGGCAGGCGGTCGACGATCTGTTGTTCGTCCCATTCCTCGTAGGGAATGTTCAGTTCGTCGCAAATCGACATGTGCCGCGACAGGTTGTCATTCAGATCGGTCTTCATGACCAGACAGCCAAGATCGCGATATTCCGCCACACCGCGCTCATCTTCAGTCTCGAGATATTCAGCCCAATCCCGCCAATAATGCCAGGCCTCATAGGCCAATGCGGTGCCCGGAACCGTTGAGTAGTAGACACGGATGATCGCGCACGACCCGGAAGTCGAACCGTGACCCGCCTCGCCCATTGCATCGATGTTCAGCGTTTTCAGGCCCTTTTTCGCCATCTCGAAGGCCGTCGCTGCACCGATCACACCGGCACCGACAATAATCGCGTCATAGGATTTCATCTAAATTCGCTCCAATTCTCAAAGCATGCATGTGACAGTGCGAAACCACGGATGTCTATCGGATAGGCGACATGGGCCGGGCGCTTTTCAATCTCGTTTCCCGGCGAAAAACTGCTTCAGGAGTTGAGAGGATTCCATCTCGTTGATACCCGAATAGATCTCTGGCGAGTGGTGGCAGGTGGGCGAGGAAAAGAACCGCACGCCGTTTTCAACCGCGCCTCCTTTTTCGTCGGCAGCTCCATAATAGAGGCGAGCGATCCGGGCAAAACTGATGGCTCCCGCACACATGCCGCACGGTTCCAACGTGACGTGAAGGTCACAATCAGAAAGCCGCTCCGATCCGAGCTCCTTGCAGGCCTGGCGAATTGCCAGGATCTCGGCATGTGCCGTCGGGTCGTTCAGTTCACGGGTGCGATTACCGGCTCTCGCGACAATCTCGCCCGCTTTGGTGACGACCGCGCCCACCGGCACCTCGCCGCGCAGCGCTGCCGATCGTGCTTCTGCGAGCGCAGCGTCCATCGGGCGCTCATGTGAAGAAACGTCATCAGAACCGATCATCGAATAAACTCGCAAGGTCGAAGCGAAACTGATAGTTACCCGCTTCGAAAGAAGATATCCACATGAGCGACAAGACAAACAGGGCAAAGCGCATGCCGCAAAAGCCGGACCGTTCGCGAAAGCGGCATGAACAGCGCGATGCCGCAAAACCGGAATCCCAAACGGGCTTGCAGCTACCCCGGGAGCGGATTGCCAAACGTATTGCGCGATCGGGCCTGGCCTCCCGGCGTGAAGCCGAAGCGATGGTTGCCGCCGGCCGGGTCAAGGTCAACGGCAATGACTTGTCGTCTCCAGCCTTCAATGTCGGGCCGGGTGACATAATCCTGATCGATGGCCAAAGATTGCCCGAGCGGGAGCGAACGCGGCTGTTCCTGTTTCATAAACCGTCGGGAACAATCACCACCAATCGCGATCCGGAAGGGCGTCAGACCATATTCGATGTCCTGCCGGCTGATCTTCCCCGATTGATGACCGTTGGCAGGCTCGATTTCACCACGGAAGGACTGCTGCTGCTGACCAATGATGGTGGTCTTGCCCGGGTGCTTGAACTGCCGTCAACTGGCTGGTTGCGGCGCTATCGCGTTCGCGTTCACGGCGATGTCGATGAACGGGCGCTGGAAGATCTGAAGAACGGCATTGCTGTTGACGGGGTGCTGTACGGGGCAATTGACGCATCGCTGGAGCGCAAACAGGGCACGAACGCCTGGCTGACGGTTGCGCTTCGTGAAGGAAAAAATCGCGAAATCAAGAAAGTTCTCGGTTCCCTCGGACTGGACGTGACCCGTTTGATCCGCATCTCCTACGGGCCATTCCAGCTAGGCAGTCTTGAACCCGGCAAGGTCATGGAACTGAAGGGTAGAACCCTGCGCGAACAACTGGGTGAACGACTGATAGCCGAAGCCGGGGCAGATTTTGATTCTGCGATCAGCAAACCATTTTCAAACAAGCAGAACCAGAAACAAGAGGCGGCTCAGCCAGGTGGCAGAGAGAAGGGCAGCAGCGACGGCAAATCGTTTCGCGAACAGGGTTTGGACCGGTTACAAACGCAAAAACCCGGTATTAAAAGCGGGCGCAGCAAAGACAAGTTTTCCGAAGCAGGGCAAGACGACAGTACTGACAAACGCAAAAGCGGCCCCGCCCTGCCCCGATCTCGTGCCTCCAATGTCTGGATGGCACCTGGCGCCAGACCGGTGGTCGCCAAGGCGCGCAAGAAACAGCTGGAAAACCAGATTGAGAAGAAGTCCGGCGGCAAGGGCGGCAATCGGCTCCGTTCCGGAAGTTCTGCAAAAACCGGGCATTCAACGAAGAAAAATGCGGATCGTCGGCGGTGAATTTCGTGGCCGCAGGCTTGTAGCCCCGGCGAACAGCGCGACCCGGCCTACGTCGGATCGCGCCCGTGAGGCCCTGTTCAACAAGCTGCAGCATGCTCACGGTGATCCCGTCCGCGATGCCCGTGTTCTGGATCTGTTTGCGGGCACTGGAGCCTTGGGATTGGAAGCCCTGTCACGCGGTGCAAGGTTTTGCTTGTTCGTGGATATCGATGCCGATGCCCGTGCCAACATTCGCGAGAATATTGAAGCCCTGGCGCTTCAGGGCCGCACCAAGATCTTTCGCCGGGACGGCACGCGCCTTGGTGGGATCGGCACCATGGCTCCATTCGATCTGGTGTTCATTGACCCCCCTTACAACAAAGGCCTGGCGGAAAGAGCGCTTGGCTCATTGCGCGATGGTGGCTGGCTGAACTCGGGCGCTTTATGTGTTGTCGAAGAAGATGCCGGTGCCCGCTTCGCACCGCCGATGGGATTTCGGTCTGCCGATCAAATGAAACAGGGAAATTCGGCGCTATATTTGCTGATGCGGGAAACTGATCTCTAAAAATGACAAAGAATTCACTTTTTCCCGTTCGTCTGGCTGCCCTATATGATTGCCAACACGAAAAAAGGAATCTGCGATTGACCCATTTTCGACCGCACAGATTGGCGCAATTAGTTTGCGCCCTTCTCATCATTTCATCGGTGCCGGTTTTCACCCCGACGACCATTGCCGCCGCCGAAAGAGCTGAAGTCTACAACTACCGGCTCGACAACGGTTTGGAAATTGTTGTCATTCCGGACCGGCGGGCCCCGGTCGTAACCCACATGCTCTGGTACAAGGTTGGCGGCGCTGACGAACAGCCGGGAAAATCAGGCATCGCGCATTTTTTTGAGCACCTGATGTTCAAGGGAACAAAAACCTATCCTGCAGGCGAATTTTCGCGGAAGATCGCTGAGATCGGCGGACAGGAGAATGCGTTCACGTCCAGCGACTACACCGCCTATTTTCAGAAGGTCTCTCCGGAAGCGCTGGAAACCATGATGACCTATGAGGCCGACCGGATGCGAAATCTGGTGCTGACCGACGATGTTATTGGTCCGGAAAGGAATGTAGTTCTGGAAGAAAGGCGTTCGCGGGTTGAAACTGATCCCGCGTCAATCCTCAACGAGGAAATGAACGCAACGCTTTACCAGAACAATACTTACGGCCTGCCGGTTATCGGCTGGAAACATGAAATTGAGAAATTGAACCGCGTCGATGCCATCGCTTTCTATGACCGTTTCTATGCGCCGAACAATGCCATTCTGGTGGTTGCCGGCGATGTGGATGCGGACAATGTTGTGCAACTAGCCAAAGAAACCTATGGGAAAATTCCGGAAAATCCGGACCTGCCAGAACGGTCCCGCCCGCTGGAGCCGGAACAGAACACCGCCCGCACCGTGACGCTGCGAGACGAGCGCGTTTCGGTGCCGTCAATGCGCCGTATCTGGCTGGTTCCGTCTTACACCACCGACGAACCAGGAGAAGCCGAAGCACTTGATTTGCTGTCAGAAATACTGGGCGGAGGCTTGCGCAGCCGCCTGTATCAGGAACTGGTCGTGCGTCAGGGCATCGCCAGTTCTGCCGGCGCCTACTATTTCGGCATCGCGGTTGATAACACGGCATTCGGTGTTTACGGCTCGCCGCGCGGGTCTGCAACGCTGGATCAGATTGAAGCTGCGATTGTGGCCGAGATCGAAAAACTGGCGGTCGAGGGCGTAACCGATGATGAACTCGAAAAGGCCAAGAACCGTTTCGTCAAAAGCATGATCTTCGCCCGCGACAGTCAAAGCGGCATGGCAAGGATCTACGGATCAGCGCTTGCGACGGGAAACACGGTGGCGGATGTCCAGGATTGGCCCGACAGGATCAGGGAAGTGCCCGCAGAAGCGATCAAACAAGCAGCGCGCAAATATCTCGACCACCGGCGCTCGGTTACCGGATATTTGTTGCCGGCAAAGGAAAAGAGCGGCTAGGGACTGACACAAGATGATAATTGCCAAAATGAATGGCTGCCTCAGCCGTATACTGTTTGTCGCTTTTCTGGCGCTGGCTGTTAGCAAGGCTCACGCCAGTGTCGAGATCCGCGAGATTACCTCCGCCAAAGGCATCAAGGCGTGGCTGGTTGAAGATTATACGATCCCGCTCGTTGCGGTGAATTTTGCTTTTCGCGGCGGCTCCACGCAGGACCCATCCGGCAAGGAGGGGCTTTCCAACCTCATGAGCGGTTTGTTTGATGAAGGCGCCGGGCCGCTTGACAGTGACGTTTTCCAGGAGGCCATCGACGATGCATCTGCCGAGATGCGGTTCAACGCAAGTCGTGACGCCATGTATGGATCGGTCAAGTTTCTGGCTGACCGGGGTGAAGAGGCCCTGGCGCTGGTCAGGATGGCGGTCAACGAGCCGCATTTCGACGATCGCCCGATCGAGCGCATACGTTCACAGCTTGTAGCCGGCATAAAGTCGCGGGAACGCGACCCTCAAACCCGGGCAGCGCACAAATGGGTCGAAGAGCTTTATGGCGATCATCCCTATGCGAGGCGAAACCGCGGAACCGAACAGTCGCTTGCGGAAATCACATCGCAGGATCTGAAAAACGCCCATCGCCGGACATTCGCCCGCGATAATCTGTCAATCGGCATTGTTGGCGCGATCGACGAGGAATCCGCAAAGCGCGCACTTGACCAACTTTTTGGTGATTTGCCGGCGCGGGCAGACCTTGCCATTGTAAAGGACACCCAGCCGCTGGCGGGTAAACAGGTGCATATCGAATATGAATTGCCCCAGACTTCACTTCGGCTTGCCTGGCCGGGGATTGAGCGCGAAGACCCGGATTTTTTTGCCGCCTATGTGATGAATTACGTGCTGGGAGGCGGCTCGTTCTCGTCATGGCTTTATAACGAAGTTCGCGAGAAGCGCGGTCTGGCCTATGGAGTCAATTCCTACCTGTCCAATTTTGACCATGCGTCCAGCCTCGGCATCAACACCGCCACCCGATCCGACCGGGCGGCCGAAACGCTGACCATCATCCTGGGCGAGGTGGAGCGCATGATGGTTGAGGGACCAACGGAAAAGGAGCTTGAAGCCGCCAAGAAGACGATCATCGGTGGATATGCGGTCAACAATCTCGATACCTCATCGTCCATCGCCAGCACGCTTGTTGAGTTGCAATTGTCTGATCTGGGCATTGATTACATTGATCGCCGCAGCAAGCTGATCGGCGGCGTGACCCTTGATCAGGTGAAATCAGTCGCCGGGCGGCTGTTTTCCGTCGAACCATCGGTTATGATCGTCGGACCGAAGCCCATAGACGGAGAATAGCGCTTGGCGGGCGATGTACTGACCGCACCAACGAGGTCCACCCGACCGACCGGTGATTTGACGTTCGCGGTCGCGTTCGGCGGTGGCGGTGCCCGGGGCCTCGCACACATTCATGTCATCGAAGTGCTCGATGAGTTGGGAATCCGGCCAGTGGCGATAGCCGGTTCCTCGATCGGCGCCATCATGGCCGCCGGAATGGCCGCGGGCATGTCTGGCCGGGACATTCACGGCTATGCCCGCTCGGTGCTTGGTGATCGTGCCGCCCTGGCCAGTCTGATGTGGCGGATGCGCCCGACAAATCTGCGCGAGGCTTTCGGCGGCATTCGTGTTAGCCAGTTCGATATGGAGCGTATTTTGCGTTCGCTGCTGCCCAAGGCGATACCGGACGACTTTGCCGCGCTGCAAATACCGCTGCAAGTGACAGCAACGGATTTTTTCGGCCATTCGCTGGTGGTGACAGATGAGGGCGACTTGTATACCGCGCTGGCCGCATCGGCTGCCATTCCGGCGCTGTTCCGGCCGGTCAGGCGGGATGGCCGGATATTGATCGACGGTGGCATATACGATCCGGTGCCCTATGACCTGCTGATGGACAAGGCCGATATTGTTATCGGAATTGATGTGGTCGGCGCTCCGGAAGGAGACAACCGGATGCCGAATTCGATCGATCTGATGTTCGGGGCCAGTCAGTTGATGATGCAGTCGATCATCAAGAACAAACTGACCCGGTTGCGCCCGGCGGTGTTTCTGCGGCCCCCGGTTTTGCGGTTCCGTGTGCTGGACTTTCTGAAAATCGATGCGGTGCTGCGCGAAAGCGAACCGATAAGGGACGAGTTGAAACACGCGATCGACAAAGCAGTCGAAACCCATATCAAGTCTGAAAGTCAGTGATGCCGATTACCGCGCTCAGTTACCTTGGTATTCGCTCCGATCGGCTTGACGATTGGCGCGATTTTGCCGGCAGCTTGCTGGGAATGCAGCTTGCCGACCACGGAGGGAAAAACCTCTCCTTTCGCATGGATGACCGCAAACAGAGGCTGGTCGTCTCCGACGAACCGGGTGAAACCCTCGCTTTCATGGGTTGGGAGGTCTCCAAGCGGGACGATCTGGAAACGTTAGCGGCTCGCCTGGAAAGCGACGGACACAAAGTAGTGCACGGTTCCCGCGATCTGGCTGACCGTCGCTTTGTTTCCGAATTGATTGTCACCCACGATCCGGCCGGCAACCGCCTTGAATTGGTTTGGAAACCACATGTCTCGTCTGAGTCGTTTCAGCCGGGAAGGCCGATATCGGGCTTTAAGACCGGACCCTACGGTATGGGTCACGCGGTGCTGCACGTTGAAGATGCCGAGCCCGCGCGACGGTTTTACTGCGATGTTCTGGGCTTTGCCATCAGCGATTATGGGCTGACACCATATCCACTCTACTTTTTCCACGTGAATGGCCGGCATCACAGTTTCGCACTGGTCGGATCGGGAAAGTCCGGATTTCATCATTTCATGGTCGAGTTCGGCAATCTTGACGATGTCGGTCAGGGATACGATTTGGCACAGCTGCAAGATGACCGCATCGCCTATACGCTTGGCCGCCATACCAATGATTACATGACATCATTTTATGCTAATTCGCCGTCGGGGTTTTTCGTCGAAAACGGTTGGGGCGGCCGGATCATCGATCCGGTCACCTGGGAACCGCATGAAACTTTCGATGGCCCGAGCTTCTGGGGCCACGAAAGGCTCTATCTCGCAGACGAGCCCCGTGCCCGAATGCGCCAGATGCGGCTGGATGCTGCCGCGCGCGGGCTAAGGGCACCGGATCTCACCGAGTGTCCGTGGCTTTACGGCGAATTGAGGTCGCGAGCCGGAAATTGAGCAGAGATCAGTCTCGCAATCGCCATGACGTCGCTATCGTCGGACTCGGTCCGACCGGCGCCACACTGGCCAATCTTCTGGGGAAGTGCGGTGTGCGGGTTCTAGGGCTCGATCGTTATCCTGAACCTTATCCATTGCCGCGCGCTGTCCATTTTGACGACGAGGTCATGCGGATTTTTCAAACCGCCGGCATAGCGGACGAGATTTCCAGGATCGTGCGCATCAATGTCGGCATGCGTTTTGTCGATACGGATGAAAAGCTGCTGCTTGACTGGCCCCGACCGCAAGAAGTGGGGCCACAAGGTTGGTATGCCAGCTACCGGTTCCACCAGCCCGAATTGGAGGAAATTCTCCGCCGATCACTGCTCGACCGGCACACGGTCGAATTGCAGACCGGGCAGGAGTTCATTGGTCTTGAGGAGCATGGTGACCACGTCCGCATCGATTACGTCGACCGGAATACAGGTGATAAACAAGCTGCTGAAGCGGCATATGTGGTTGGTTGCGACGGTGCGAATTCGCTTGTTCGCCAATCAATGGAGACAGCACAGACGGATCTCGGTTTCAAAGAGCGTTGGCTAGTCGTCGACCTGTTGTTGAACAAACCCAAACCGGAACTCGGCAATCACACGATCCAGTACTGCAATCCCGAACGCCCAATGACCTATGCCCGGGGCCCGGAAAATCGCCGCCGCTGGGAAATTGCCCTTCTTGAAAACGAAAGTTCCGAACAGGCCTGTGAACCGGCCGTGGTTTGGGAGCATTTGGCACCGTGGATATCGCGGAGCGAAGCGGAGATCGAGCGTGCAGCCGTCTACACATTTCACTCAATACTGGCCGATCAGTGGCGGGTGGGCAGGCAACTCATCGCTGGCGACGCTGCCCATCGCACACCGCCATTCATGGGTCAGGGAATGTGTGCCGGAATTCGCGATGCTGCGAACCTGGCGTGGAAACTGGCCCGGGTCGTTGCCGGAGGAGGACCCGAATCGCTGCTCGATACCTATACGTCCGAGCGGCGGCCACACGCCCAGGCCTATATCGCGACCGCCGTTCGGCTTGGCCGGCTGATCAATGCCAGTGGCACTCGACAGGCGCTGGATGCCGCATTTCGTAGGGATGACGGCACTGTGCGCATGGAATCCATTTCTCCGCCGCTGGGCGATGGCTTGGGCTCTTCCGCCGATCCGTTGCGCGGCAGATTGTTTCCGCAACCGGTTCTGGGCGATGGAGAAAGATTGGATGATCGCTGCGGTTATTCTCCGGCGCTGATCGCAGACTGCAGTTTTCTCAGTGACCTTCCGGACGACATCCGGCGGCAGCTTTCTGATATCTGCATCATTGATGCTGCCGGCAGCGAAGCGGCGATGCAATGGCTGTCCAGGGAAGGCCGAAAAGCTGCGCTTGTTCGCCCTGATCGTTATGTTTTTGCAACGGCATCCAACCAGGCCGAGCTTCGAGCTGTCATCAGCGCCTTTGATCGGGAAGCAGGCGAATAGCTTTTCTTGTGTTCATTCTTCCGGTTCTGTTGTGAACAGCAAAGGAAATCCTGCCGATTTTCCCATGTCGGTCGCGCGCGTCGCCTTGGTTTCCGCGATATCCTTGGCAAAAACGCCTACTACGCACACACCCTGACGATGCGCCGTAATCATCACACTGTATGACTGATCCTCAGAAAGCCGGAATTCCGCCTTCAATACTTGGACAACAAACTCACGTGGCGTGAAATCATCATTGACCAAAATGACCTTGTGCAGCCGCGGGCGCTGGGTTTTGATCTCGGTTTCTATGCGCGCTTTGGTGTCGGATTTGCTCATCTGAACACTCCGTCGACCCGGCCGGATCATCTTTTCTTCCGGCGATTATCCCTCGAACATCCGGTCGCCTTGCTCCTTGATCACCTGATGTGCCTTGCGTACCGCCGCTTGTGCGGCTTCGTCAGATGAAGAGAACAGATCGGCGCGTATCAGCAGATGTTCCCTGACTTCACCATCAATTTCCTTCGAAATCACTGCGCTTAGGCGATACTGGCCGCCTTCTTTTTGTGGGGTGGCCTTGATCGCATAGCCTTCATGCTCGGTTTCAAGCGCGGAACCGGCATCTTCATCAGCGGAATTGCCGCCGGCTCCGAAAAGACGTTTCAGCAGTGACATGACAGTTTCCGGTTCTCTGTTTTAGGTGAACTTGGCTTCAACATACCCAATTCAGCGTACCGCGTGCCATTGCGCCTGGCAATGCAAGGGCTTGACCTGGCTCAACTCACCTACCACATTTTACGTATATCCAGATTTGTGGGTTGATTTGGTATTGGAGCTGATCCATGGCGCAGACTGTTGAACAACGCCGAGAAGAACTGACAAAACGCCGGGCCTATCTCATAAACCGGTTGGAACGGATCGAGGATCATCTCGACGATGCGCCAAACCCGGATTGGGAAGAGGCGGCGCAGGAATCTGAAAATGACGAGGTTTTAGAGGATCTGGGACTTGCCGGGCAGGAGGAAATCCGCGCCATTGACGCGGCGTTGGCTCGTATCGAAGAGGGAACTTATGGTGATTGCGTCACCTGCGGAGAGCCAATCTCACAGGAACGTCTGGATATCCTGCCTTACACGCCATTCTGCAAAGTTCACGCGGCACGGTAAAATGCGTAAATTTAATCCTGACCCTAGAGCGTATCCGGTCTAATTGGCGAAGATGGCTTCCAATTCCGTCTGACGATCATTGACCAGCCATCCGTAGTAATTTTCCTGTGGCAGTCGTGGAGCTTTGCCACGGGCGGCCCGTTCGAGGTTCTCCAGTTTTAGAGATCTTGCCCGCGCCTCGGGGTCGCCGAGATTATAAAGGGTCGATGTGATTCCCGGGTTGCCGGCAATGTCGAACCCGGCAATTTCCCGATAGGCCTCAATGGATTTGACAATTGTTGCCGCGACATAGGGCAGTGTCAGATCGGGATCCATGATCGTCTTGTAGACCTGACCTGGATTGCGGTGATTGAGTTTCGCCATTCTTGAGGTTTTTGAGACAAGATCGCTCATCTGCAGCGCTGTCAGCGGGTTGAGTTGCCCAATACCGAATGTCTGGCCGGCGTAAAAGGGCTGGAAGAACACCGCCGAAAAGCGGTCGTTGGGATAGTCCACATCATCCACGGAACGGCCTTTGAATTTGGTATTCCAAATCCGTTCGCGGCAAATCCACAAATCGTAACTGTCTGTGAGCTCCACGCAGGGCTCGAATTCTTCGCGTTGGATGAACTTGTCGATATCTTCGCCTTCAAACTCGAACTCCAAGCCCGAATTCACATAAGCGATCGCCTTGACGTAGTAGGTTTGAAGTCGGTCATACGCATCGACATTGTAGGTGTGTTCGCCGACAATCGCGCCGACGATGTGCATCGGATCGATTTTGTAGCTTTTCGCCGTGGCTGTAATTTTTCGCCGCAGCCTTGCATCACGCTTCAACAGCTCGATGACTTTGTTGTATTTGGCGTCGTAAGTTGTCTTCAGCGCCTTTGTCCGCCGCGCAGACGCTCCGGGAATGGCTGGCTGTTCAATATTTCTATTTCCCGGCGGAACCTTGGTCGCCGCCAGCGCCGGCTCAACAGGGCATAGTACTGCCAGCATCGCTGTAAAGGCGGATGCAAGGCAAAAACTGCCTGACGGCGAAATTCCAAATCCCACGACGCCCAAACCTTTTTTCGCTTAGCCGGTTCGCCCCCCCAGCCCGGTTCAGTCGTTCTCTGTTGTGCCGAAATCGAATCGGCGGAACAAGTCTCTATAGAATGAAACGGGACAAATCTGTGTTCTTTGCCATATCGCCCACATTTTTTGCGACATAATCGGCGTCGATCTTGACAGTGGACCCGGATTTGTCCGGCGCTTCGAAAGAAATATCGTCGAGCACCCGCTCCATGACGGTCTGGAGCCGCCGCGCGCCGATATTCTCCACCGTCGAATTGAGATCCACGGCGATTCCGGCGAGGCTGTCGATGGCATCATCGGTAAATTCGAGTGTCACACCTTCCGTTTCCATCAGCGCAACATACTGCTTTATCAGGCTCGCTTCCGTTTCAGTCAGAATGCGGCGGAAATCTTCCTTTTCAAGCGCCCGCAGCTCAACACGGATGGGCAAACGGCCCTGCAACTCGGGAAGCAGGTCGGAAGGCTTCGAAACATGGAATGCACCCGATGCCACAAACAGAATATGGTCGGTTTTTATCGGCCCGTATTTGGTCGCGACAGTCGTACCTTCAACCAGCGGCAGCAGGTCGCGCTGCACGCCTTCGCGGCTCACGCCTGCGCCCATTGCGCCGTCACGGGCGGCAATCTTGTCAATCTCGTCCAGGAAAACAATGCCGTCGTTTTGGGTAACGTCGAGCGCCTCTTCCGTAATCGCCTCCTGATCGAGCAATTTTTCTGATTCGTCGTTGATCAGGTGCGCATAGGATTCGCGCACCGACATCGTTCGCATCTTGGTTTGCTGCCCGCCAAGCGCCTTGCCAAGCATGTCATTGATGTTGAGCACGCCAATATTGGCGCCGGGCATCCCCGGAATCTCGAAGTTGGGCATTCCGCCGCCCGTATCAGCGACTTCGATCTCGATTTCCTTGTCGTCCAGTTCGCCGTTGCGCAGCTTCTTGCGGAACGATTCGCGCGTTGCCGGGCTGGCCGTCTTTCCAACCAGCGCTTCAAGAACCCGCTCTTCGGCGTTGACGTGGGCCTTTGCTTTTACCTCTTCGCGTTTCTTTTCCTTCACCAAACCGATCGCCACCTCGACCAGGTCGCGGATAATCTGCTCGACATCGCGGCCGACATAGCCAACCTCGGTGAACTTTGTCGCCTCGACCTTGATGAACGGCGCCCCGGCAAGCCTTGCCAAACGACGGGAAATCTCTGTCTTGCCGACACCGGTCGGCCCGATCATCAGGATGTTCTTCGGCATTACCTCTTCGCGCATCTGGCCTTCCAGTTGCTGCCGCCGCCAGCGATTCCGGAGCGCGATCGCCACGGCCCGTTTGGCGTCTTTCTGGCCTATAATGTAGCGGTCAAGTTCGGAAACGATCTCGCGCGGTGAAAATGTCGTCATCAGTTCAACTCGTTGCTTTTAATGTCGTATTGCATGATCAGTTCGCCTTCATGACGGCCTTCCAGGCGTGCAACCGGGCGAAAACCGGCTTTGGCGTAGGCGCGTATGGCGCGAACATTTTCAGGATCGGGATCAATAATAATGGTCTCGTAGCCTTTCCTGACGAGATCACCCAGGAACTTTCGTAAAACGTTCGAACCAATTCCCCGAGAAAGCCGGTCAGACCGCCCGATAGAGATATCAACGCCGATGGCCTCGGCAGGAAACTCTAGCAGCCAGGGATAATCGTCTGTCCATTCGCTTACCTGATGTTCGCCGACAAACCAGTACTGAATATATCCGACCGGGTCGTCTCCAACGGTGAAGATGAACGGACGGGTCGTGTCCCGGCCTTTCACCATCTCCCGGATGAAGCCGATTTCCTCGCCAGGTTCGCCCCACCACTGTCGCCAATGGGGTGTTTCCATCCATTCGCGCAACATCGGCAGGTCCGCCATTGTCACCGGCCGGAAGTCGATCTCGGCGCTATTTGTCGGCATCAAGGGTCTCGACGATGAAATTCGAATTTGTGTAGACGCAGATTTCAGCAGCGATTTCCATTGCCTTGCGGGCAATCGATTCGGCATCAAGGTCCGAATCCTGCAACGCCCGGGCTGCAGCCAGCGCATAATTGCCGCCCGAACCGATCGCCATGACGCCGTGTTCAGGCTCCAGCACATCGCCGGTACCGGTTATGGCGAGGCTGACATCCTTGTCGGCGACCAGCATCATCGCCTCAAGACGCCGCAGATAGCGGTCGGTGCGCCAGTCCTTGGCCAATTCGACACAGGCGCGGGTCAACTGGCCGGGATACTGTTCAAGCTTGGCTTCAAGACGCTCAAGCAGGGTGAATGCATCCGCGGTGGCGCCTGCAAAACCGGCTATGACCTCATCGTCCTTGCCGACGCGGCGAACCTTGCGCGCATTACCCTTCATTACCGTTTGTCCGAGGCTAACCTGACCATCTCCGGCAATAACGACCTTGCCGCCCTTGCGGACGGTGACAATTGTGGTGGCGTGCATGGAAGGTGGCGAAGCGTGTTCGGCCATGGAATTCTCCTTTGCGGCGGATCCGGTTGCGCATGTCAGCCGCTGGCCGGAAACCCTGTGATTGCCGCATATGTATGATCATAGGGGCAAAATGCAATCGGCAATGAACTTGGCGGTTAATTATGGGGCGTTGTGACGTCTAGCATTCCATTTGCCCGGTTGCTAGAAACCGCCCGCAACCAGCAGGAATTTGCAGATGCCCAAAGATGGTGGTGACCGCCGCGCCGAAATAAGCCGCAAGACCAGCGAAACTGACATTGATGTCAGTGTCGATCTCGACGGCACCGGCGCGTTTGAAATCTCGACCGGGGTCGGGTTTTTCGATCACATGCTTGAGCAGCTTTCAAAACACTCGATGATCGACATGACAATCCGGGCGGCTGGCGATCTGCACATCGATGATCACCATACGGTGGAAGACACCGGAATTGCGCTGGGTCAGGCAGTTTCAATGGCGCTTGGTGACCGGCGCGGTATCAATCGTTACGCATCTTTAGACCTTGCCATGGACGAAACCATGACCAAGGCGGCCATTGATGTTTCCGGCCGCCCCTATCTGGTTTGGAATGTCGTCTTCCCGACCAACAAGATCGGTACATTCGACACAGAACTTGTTCGCGAGTTTTTTCAGGCATTTTCGCAGCATGCGGGAATTACGCTGCATGTGATGAACCACTATGGCGCCAACAGCCACCACATTGCCGAAACCTGTTTCAAGGCGGTGGCCCGGACGCTCCGACACGCAATCGAAGCCGATCCGCGCAACGCGGGCGCTGTTCCCTCGACCAAGGGTAGCTTGAAAGGCTGAGACAATGACCACATTCGTGGTGATGGACATTGCGGGAGATGCAAAGAGCGCAGAGGCGAAATTCGTCCGTGACAAGTTTTCGGTTCTCGCCTTTTTGGTTCCAGTGATTTGGCTTGCATGGCACCGGCTCTGGATAGAGGCATTTGCAGCACTTGCCGCTGCCGCGGCGCTTGCTGCACTGGGTACGCTCGCCGGATTTCAGAGCACCGCTCCTCTCCTGTCATTTCTGGTGTCCGTATTTGTCGCCATCGAGGGCCCGCAACTGCGCATCTGGGCTCTGGAACGAAGGGGATATGTTCAGGTTGCGGCACTGGAGGCTGACCACGAGGCCGAGGCGGAAATTCGCTATTATGAAAGCGACGAGGCCAGCCAGGCATCCGCCGTCACGCAGAAGGAAATCCAGTCCGCGAGCATACCGTTCGGCCGAACAGCGCCGGCTGCGTCCGGCCCGGCATTGGGGCTGCTTGAATATCCCGGAAACCGCTGATGCAGGTGGCAATCATCGATTACGGCTCCGGCAATTTGCGCTCGGCGACCAAGGCATTTGAACGCGCAGCGCGCGAATGTGGTGTCGCCGCCAATATCGTTCTGACCAGCGATGCCGAAGTGGTTCACAGCGCGGATCGCATTGTTTTGCCCGGCGTCGGCGCATTTGCAGACTGCGTGGCCGGACTTGATGCCGTGCCGGGCATGCATGCGGCCATTCAGCATGCTGCAATTGACAAAGCGCGGCCGTTTCTCGGCATTTGCGTCGGCATGCAACTGATGGCTTCGCGCGGACTGGAGAAGACGGTCACCGACGGATTTGGCTGGGTTGCAGGCGATGTCGCCGAGATGACGCCGTCCGACCCGAACCTCAAAATCCCGCAAATTGGCTGGAACACGTTGGAACTGACGCGCAAACATCCGCTGTTTGACGGGATCGCGACCGGAGACAACGGCTTGCACGCCTATTTCGTGCACTCCTATCACCTGGCCGCAGAAAATGCCGGCGACGTCCTCGCCACTGCCGACTACGGTGGACCAGTGACGGCGGCGGTCGCCCGCGATAATCTGGCAGGTACCCAGTTTCACCCCGAAAAAAGCCAGGCGCTGGGATTGGCACTGATTGCGAACTTCCTGAAGTGGAAGCCTTGAGATGAGTTCAAAAATCCTGTTTCCCGCAATCGATCTCAAGGATGGCCAGTGCGTCCGCCTGAAACTCGGCGATATGGACAGCGCACGGGTCTACAATGCCGACCCTGCCGCGCAGGCAAAAGAGTTTGAGGATGAGGGGTTCGATTGGCTGCATGTCGTTGATTTGGATGGAGCATTTGCCGGAGAATCCAAAAACGGTGAGGCGGTTGAGGCAATCCTGAAAGCAACGAAGAACCCGGTTCAGCTTGGCGGCGGCATTCGCTCGCTCGCGCATATCGAAAACTGGCTGGACAAGGGTCTGGCCCGTGTCATTCTCGGCACGGTCGCAGTGCGCGATCCCGATCTGGTCAGGCGGGCGTGTGAAGCGTTTCCGGGCAGAATTGCCGTCGGCATCGATGCGCGCGGTGGCACGGTCGCGGTGGAAGGTTGGGCCGAAACGTCCGAATTGAGCACGATTGAACTGGCCAAACGCTTTGAAGGTGTGGGCGTATCGGCGATCATCTACACCGACATTGATCGCGATGGTGTGCTGACAGGCATCAATTGGGAAGCGACGATCATACTGGCCGATGCAGTCTCAACGCCGGTCATCGCTTCAGGCGGATTGGCGTCGCTTGCAGACGTCGTGCGCATGACGATGCCGGATGCAGCAAAGCTTGAGGGCGCCATATCAGGTCGCGCGCTCTATGATGGCCGCATCTTCGCCGACGAGGCTCTGGCCATCTTACACGGCAACGCGGAAGTTGAGCCTGCAATGTTTGAGGAAGAGCGGTAGCTTCTACCAACTTCTCAGCGTTTACGGATTTGTCTAAATATTTGAATCACTTGCAGAAACTTTCTTATAAGCTATTGAATTTGTTGACATCTGACCCAATATGGGGTATATTGATACTAAGTGGATTGGGGTTTCTCGGTCGGCGTTGGGCCTCGGAGTATTCCGAGGCCTTTCGCTTTATGGGACGTGAATACCGCGGCTGGGTCTTGAAAATTTTCTGTGGCGATAGATTTTCTTGGAGATCAGCTCAAACGCTCGATTTGGCTGTTCAGGACGAAAAACGCTGAGGCCAATCGGCCTTGCTGTCAGGTCCGCAATTTGCATACCCGTCGAATTGGTACGTTTGTCCGAGAAATGAATTTGAAAGCCTGGCATATGTAGCCCGATGTCATTGTCGCCATCGACAATTCGCCGAAACTCTAGCTCGAGCTCTGCGTCTTCACGTGGCCCACGTTTCTCGAACACAAAGAAAGTCCGCTTGCCGATCTCATTGCGAGCGCTTAGAAAGCGATACGCTTGTTGTAGGCACACTCTTAGTGAAATCGCATAGGGGTTCTCCAAGAATAGTTCATAACGCAAATCAGCTTTGAGAATAACCGTCGAAAATATCTTGAACGGAGACGCCTCTAAGGCGACAGCAATATCGTTCATAAACGCAAATCGGATACGGGCATTTGTAAGGATACGAAAATCTCCAATTTGCTTTCGAATTTCACGTTCATGGAGAACGGTCGCATCGTGACCAAAGTATTGAAATTTGATCCTCTGGAATCTGGGCACAACCCGAGAGCAGTACGTAGTCTTTGTGAATCCGCACAGAGCCAAAGCAAATACGGGATATGTGGCATCTATGGATGTCAGCGAGTGATCACCGCTTTCATCGGCATAAAATATGTACCTACCGTCGCCTAATCCATTCACAGTACGTCACTGTAAGCGCGATTTCTTTTGAGACAAAGAAATATTAATGCTCAAAGCCCGTGTCATCCCCTGTCTCGATGTCAAGGACGGCCGCGTCGTCAAAGGTGTCAATTTTGTCGACCTTGTCGACGCCGGCGATCCGGTGGAAGCGGCAAAGGCCTATGATGCTGCCGGAGCGGATGAACTGTGCTTCCTCGACATCACCGCCAGTCACGAGAACCGCGATACGATATTTGACGTCGTGGCCCGGACCGCGGAGCAGTGTTTTATGCCGCTCACCGTCGGTGGTGGGGTACGCGCGGTAGCCGACATTCGCAAATTGCTGCTGGCCGGCGCCGACAAGGTGTCGATCAACACGGCCGCGGTGAAAAACCCCGATTTCGTCGCCGAGGCCGCCGACAAATTTGGTAACCAGTGCATTGTCGTCGCCATTGACGCCAAAAAGGTCTCCGGTGACGGAGATGTGGACCGGTGGGAGATTTTTACCCATGGCGGGCGCGAGCCGACTGGAATTGATGCGGTTGAATTTGCGCGCAAGGTTGTCGATTTGGGCGCAGGTGAAATCCTGCTGACGTCGATGGACCGCGACGGGACCAAGATCGGCTACGATCTGCCGTTGACCCGGACAATTGCCGACGCGGTCCGTGCCCCGGTGATTGCATCCGGCGGTGTGGGTGATTTGGACCATCTGGTTGAGGGAATTCGCGATGGCCATGCCACCGCAGTGCTGGCGGCCTCGATTTTCCACTTCGGGACCTATACGATTGGCGAGGCAAAACAGCATATGGCAGACGCCGGAATTGCAATGCGCCTTGACCCTGCGATGTGACACGGAAAATCCACATGAGCGATTTCACGCTTTCCGATCTTGAGACGATTATTGCGAATCGGGCAACGTCCGGCGATCCGGAATCCTGGACTGCCAGGCTGGTTGGCAAGGGCATGAACAAGGCAGCGCAAAAACTCGGCGAAGAAGCCGTCGAAACGGTTATTGCGGCAACGGGCAAAGACAACCAAGGTCTGGTTTCCGAAAGCGCCGATCTTCTTTATCATTGGCTGGTCGTCCTGCACATCGCCGGAATTCCGCTATCGGATGTCATGGCGGAGCTGGAAAGCCGGACGGCCCGGTCGGGGATCGCGGAAAAGAGCGGGCGAGGGGAAACCTGAACGCTTCGTTGTAGGGAAGTATCGATGGATCAATTTGCGCCCAGTGAGCGGAAATATTCGCCCTACCGGTTCTTCTCGGCCGAACATTGGGCCAAGTTCCGCGCTGACACGCCACTGACGCTGACTGAAGATGAAGTTGAGCGTTTGCGCTCGCTCAACGATCCGGTCGATCTGGAAGAGGTGCGCCGCATCTATCTGTCGATGTCGCGGCTTCTGTCGGCCCATGTTGAGGCAAGCCAGCTATTGTTTCAGCAACGCAAGGAATTCCTGAATGTCGGCGACGCGGTGAAAACGCCGTTCATTATCGGGGTTGCCGGATCGGTGGCGGTCGGTAAATCGACCACCGCGCGCGTGTTGAAGGAATTGCTGGCCCGGTGGCCATCCAGTCCCAAAGTGGATTTGGTGACGACAGACGGGTTTTTGCATCCCAACGCGGTGCTGCGCGAACACGGGCTGATGGAAAAGAAAGGTTTTCCTGAAAGCTATGACGTGGGCGCGCTACTGCGTTTCTTGTCCGACATCAAATCCGGGCAGGGCGGTGTGCAGGCGCCACTTTATTCGCACCTGACCTACGACGTGCTCCATGGCGAGTACACCGTCATCGATCGACCGGACATTTTGATTTTTGAGGGTATCAACGTCCTTCAGACACGCGACCTGCCCGAGGATGGTGCGGCGGTGCCGGTCGTTTCGGATTTTTTCGATTTTTCGATTTACATCGATGCCGACGAAGCACTGATCCACAAATGGTATGTCGATCGCTTCATGCGTCTTCGGGAGACGGCTTTCCGTAATCCTGAATCATTCTTTCACCGCTACTCCCAGCTGACCGACGATGCAGCTTTGGCGATCGCCGAGGGCCTTTGGGCAAACATCAACCTGACAAACCTGCGCGAGAACATATTGCCCACCCGCCCGCGCGCCGATCTTATCCTGCACAAGGGGGCCAATCATCTGGTTCAGGAAGTCGCTCTCAGGAAGCTGTGAGTTGCCTTACAACTAGAGCGTTTCCGTAACCCTTCTCAATGTAAGATTCAGCCTGCCGCCATTTTTCAGCAGCGCAGAAGTCGCAGGATAAATGCGGTCAACGCCATGAAAGCACAGCCGTCCCTCGCCACCCAGAACAACAATATCGCCGCTTTTCAGCTTGAACGACGTCGTCCGACCGCCGCGGACATTCTCGCCCACCCTGAACAGGCAGCTGTCGCCCAGCGAGATTGACACAACCGGCGCGTCGAAATTTTTCTCATCCCGGTCCTGATGCAGGCCCATGCGCGATTTGTCGGCGTAGAAATTTACAAGGCAGGCCTCGGGCGGGTGCGGATAGCCTGAGACCTCTTGCCAGATATTTCGTAGTGATTCGGGAATTTCCGGCCATGGCGAACCGGTAACGGGATGCGTGGCCTGATAGCGATATCCCTGTTGCTTGTCCGTCACCCAACCTAGAGGGCCGCAATTGCTCATGCGTACACTCATCGGCTTGCCCGTACGCGGCATGACCGGAACAAAGAGCGGTGCTTCCTGAATAACATGGCGAATTTCTTCGACCAGGACCGCCTGGGCAGCGGGGTCGAGGAAACCGGGAATATGGCGGACACCTTTTGGCAAAACTTGCATCGGTCCAATTTAGCTGATTGAAATATATCGCGACAGTCTGGTCAGAAACGGATTTGCGAGGGACACATGCTTAAGAAATTCGCGGTAGCCTTTGTGCTTGCATCATCTTTTTCGCTTCCAGCGGCCGCACAGGATCCGGTCGCAGAAACCTGCGAGTTCGCCGATATTCTCGACAGGGGCACCGATGTGACCATCGGCCAGCTTCTGAAGCTTGCGCGTCTTTGGCCGGATGCCGACCGCGCCAAGCTTGATCCGATATTCCGTCCTGAGCTCAAGGGCTTCAAGATGAGCAAGGGCAAGGTTTACCACATTGCCGATCTCGGAGAATTTGCACAGGAATTTCTGGTGGTTACGGCCGATCGAAGCCGTGCTTCGAACATCTATTTCAGAATCATCTTCCAGACCTATGATGAAGGTTACTTCTTCAAGAACGTGAAGTTCAATTCCGACTACTACAAAATCATCACCCCGGCTTTTGTTCAGGAGCCAAAGCCGGTGGATTGCGGATAACCGGGATCAGTAACCGAAAATCGCCCGCGGCGCGCCATACCATTCCGGCCACGGATCATAGGCCACGTCCGTTGGCCCGGTGACCGATTCGACCAGACCCCAGCCACCGCCAGACCAGCGAACCAGCGCGTAGACTGTCAATCCGTCCATGAAATCTGCGTCCTGCGCGTGAATGGTCTCGTAAACATCAATCGGCCGGCCGCCCGGGCGCTGCGGGTCCAAAACTGCAAATGCCCAGCCATCAAGCACATTCAACGTTCGGACCACGAATTCCACCGGCCCACGCATCTCTGCTTCGATGCGAGGCCGGATGGCGTTCAAAATGGCCTTGCGGTTTGGATCGCCGCGGCCGGGCGTGTACATCTTCCCGGCCCAGGCCGGCACCGCCAGAGACGCGCCGATACCGCACAGAACGGCCCGGCGCGTTGCCCGGTGGTGAAGCATCATGCCAGTTCGGGAATGCGCAGCACCTGTCCTGGATAGATCTTGTCAGGATCTGACAGCATCGGCTTGTTGGCCTCGAAAATGACGGTGTATTTGCCGCCCTTGCCCTTGCCATACTCCTTTTCGGCGATCTTCCACAGATTGTCGCCTTTCTCAACCGTATGAAAGCGCGGTGCAGCCGGAGGCGGACCGGAAGCCGCCACCAAGGCGGTCATGTCGACACCGGCGTCCAGCTTGAGACCGGAATCCGGCGCGACCACTTTCAATTCAGACGCTTCCACGGTCGATATGCCAAGCGTGTTGCCAACAGCGACTACCGCTTTTTCAAAAATGCTCTGGTCTTCGACTACGCCCTTGAGCACAACCTTGTCGCCCACCACTGCAACCTCGACATGGTCGGTGCCGAGATCATGTGAGTCGAGTTCCTTTTTCAGCGCTTCTGCGTCGGCTTCCTCATCATCGCCGATCCCGAGCTTGTTACCCACTGATTTTACGAAATCGAATATACCCATCCAGAAATTCTCCCGATTGTATTTAAGCCGTCCCTTAAACGTCAGATTGGCATGCGGCTTGCTGAATTGGAAGATGGCGAAGGATGAATTTCACCGCTACTCATCCCGAACCCGGCTGCGCATTTTCTTGACCTGCGACCGGCCCGCCTTGGCCTTCAGGCGGCGTTCGACAGCGCCCCTGGAAGGCTTGGTCTTCTTTCGCGGCGGCGGTGGCGGTTCGGCTGCCTTGGCGATGAGTTTCGCCAAGCGTGCACGCGCATCGGCGCGATTGCGTTCCTGGGTTCTGTAGCGGCCCGCTTCGATGACGATAACACCGGCCAATGTCGCTCTTTGCCCGGCAAGTGCGATTGTCCGGTTTCGGACCCGCTCCGGCATGGAGGGAGAGTTTGCTGCGTCGAAACGCAACTGAACGGCCGTGGCGACCTTGTTGACATTCTGGCCGCCTGGTCCGGAGGAGCGGATAAAATGCTCCTCAAGCTCTTCACCGGGAATGGTGATCGTTGCGGAAATCCGTAGCGGTTCGCCTGGCATGATTGACGATCAATAGCCCGAGGCTATCGATAGGCAAAGACCTGGCGCCAGATGGTTGGCGAAAATTCCGCTTGTCGCGCCCTACTGCGCTGCAATCTGCACTGCCGGCGCCGCGTTCAGCACCGCGGCATCGACGTGGGTCTCGAATTTGGCAAAATTGTCGATGAACATGCTGACCAGCTTTTCGGCCTGCCGGTCATAGGCCTGCTTGTCTGACCAGGTCGAACGCGGATCAAGTATCGACGGATCAACACCAGGCACGCTGACGGGCACTTCGAATCCGAAATTGGCATCTGTGCGGAATTCGCTGTCATTCAGCGAGCCGTCGAGTGCTGCCGACAGGAGCGCACGCGTCGCCTTGATAGGCATCCGGTTGCCTGTTCCGTAGGCGCCGCCTGTCCAGCCGGTGTTGACCAGCCAGCATGCTACATTGTGCCTGGCGATCAGGTCGCGCAACAAATTGCCATATTCCGACGGGTGCCGCGGCATGAACGGGGCGCCAAAGCAGGTCGAGAACGTCGCTTCCGGTTCCGTAACCCCCTTTTCGGTGCCGGCCACCTTGGCTGTGTACCCTGAGAGAAAATGATACATTGCCTGCGCAGGTGTCAGGCGTGCGATCGGCGGTAGCACACCAAATGCATCCGCCGTCAGCATGATGATGTTCTTCGGCTGGCCCGACTTGCCGGTCTCGCTGGCATTGGGGATGAAGTGCAGCGGATAGGCGCAGCGCGTATTTTCGGTCAACGAGCCATCGTCAAAATCCGGCACGCGGTTTCTGTCCAGCACGACATTTTCCAGTATGGTTCCGAAACGCCTCGTGGTGGCGAATATCTCCGGTTCGGCCTCCTCGGACAGGCGGATGGTCTTGGCGTAGCAGCCACCCTCGAAATTGAATATTCCGTTCTCTCCCCAACCGTGTTCGTCGTCGCCAATCAATGTTCGCGCCGGATCGGCCGACAGTGTTGTTTTGCCGGTTCCGGAAAGTCCGAAAAAGACAGCCGGATCATTGTCATTACCGACATTGGCCGAACAATGCATCGGCATCACGCCGCGTTCCGGCAACAGGTAATTCAACACCGTGAAGACGGATTTCTTGATTTCACCGGCATAAGACGTGCCGCCAATGAGCACTATCCGCCGCGCCAGGTCGACCGCGATCACGGTGTCAGTTCGGCAGCCGTGCCGTGACGGGTTGGCGCGAAATGACGGCAGGTCAATGACCGTCAGGTCAGCCACGAAGGAAGTAACCGCTTCGCGCTCCGGCCGGATAAGAAGGTTGCGTATGAAGTGCGAATGCCATGCGAATTCGGTGACGATCCGCACCGGTAATGCATTTTGTGCGTCAGCGCCGCCGATAAGGTCCTGAACAAAAAGATCCCGGCCCTCGGCGTGAGCGGCAAAGTCTGCAAACAGGGCTTCGAACTGTTCGGGGCTGATCGCCTTGTTGTTGTCCCACCATAAACGGTTTTCGGTTTCCGCATCGCGAACGACAAATTTGTCCTTCGCCGATCGTCCGGTGTGATGGCCTGTGCGGGCGACGAGCGCGCCATGGGCAGTGATTTGCGCTTCCCCGCGGCGAATCGCTTCTTCATAAAGTTCAGGCTCGAGCAGGTTGAAATGAACTTTGGCCGGATTTTTCAGCCCCGTCGTTTCGATGCCCCTGTCCGGGTTGCGAATGCCGCTTTCGATCATTTCTGGCGCTCCGTGATGATCCGCAAGAATTTTGTTTGCGTGATGATCCGGCGCGCATGGTTCACCGGACGCCGGTGCTCAAACAGATTTATCGTTTTAATTCAAATCATTAATCGATTTAAATTTTTTGAATTTTGATTAAATCGTTTAAAAATTGTGAATGGTGAACTTTTATTCCTGTCATGAAAATAAATTTCCAAAGGAATCTCGACTTCAAAACACTAAATAACAGGTATGCGCGTGTCGGACGGCGTGCACCTGTGACACTTGTTTTGTTCTGTGCCACAATTTGTACTCAATTTGTCCGTCAGTAACCCTTTTTTGGATCAACCGAGGAAGGGACGCCCGTTGATGAGGGAGAAATTTGACATGGCAACAATTGCGCTTGTTGATGACGACCGCAATATCCTGACTTCGGTATCGATCGCACTCGAATCTGAAGGTTATCGTGTTGAGACCTACACCGATGGCGCTTCGGCGCTTGAAGGGCTGCAGACCCGTCCGCCAAATCTGGCCATTTTCGATATCAAGATGCCACGTATGGATGGAATGGAGTTGCTGCGGCGACTGCGCCAGAAAAGCGACCTCCCGGTTATCTTCCTGACTTCCAAGGATGACGAGATCGACGAACTGTTCGGCCTGAAGATGGGTGCAGACGATTTTATCAAGAAACCGTTCTCACAGCGGCTTCTCGTTGAGCGCGTAAAAGCGGTTTTGCGTCGTTTCATCGCCCGGGAGGCCGGACCCAAAAGCCAGGACCAGAAACAAAAATCGATCGAGCGCGGGCAATTGGTCATGGATCAGGAGCGCCATACATGCACATGGAAAGCAGAGCCGGTGACATTAACCGTGACCGAATTTCTTATCCTGCACTCTCTCGCCCAACGGCCGGGCGTGGTAAAAAGCCGTGACGCGCTGATGGATTCGGCCTATGACGAACAGGTCTATGTCGACGACCGCACCATCGACAGCCATATCAAGCGGCTGCGCAAGAAGTTCAAGTCGGTCGACAAGGACTTCGACATGATCGAGACGCTGTACGGAGTGGGCTACCGTTTCCGTGAAGCGTAATCGATCCGGAGCGCTCTCGGGAGTGGCAAACGGACGATGCTGGCGAGAAATGAACCGCCCAGGCAGCCGGGTGTAAAGGAACAAGGCAACAACAGGTCGCTGCTTCGCGCAGTGGCCTCGCCGTTTCGCCGTGTTCTCGGTCACTACGTCTTTTCAAGCCTCACCCGCCGTATCCTGTTTTTGAATCTCGCTGCGCTGGCCGTGTTGGTCACCGGCATTTTGTATCTCAATCAGTTCCGTGACGGGTTGATTGATGCTCGGGTCGAGAGCCTGATGACGCAGGGCGAGATCATTGCCGGCGCTATTGCGGCTTCGGCGACCGTTCAGACCGATTCGTTGACCATTGATCCGGAAAAACTGCTGGAACTGCAGGCCGGCGAAAGCATTGCGCCAGGATCAAATCAGCTCGACAGTCTGGATTTTCCCATCAATCCGGAACGCGTCGCACCAGTGCTGCGCCGCCTGATTTCACCAACCCGCACACGGGCCCGCATTTATGACCGCGATTCCAATTTGCTGCTTGATTCCCGCCATCTCTATTCGGGCGGCCAGATCCTTCGCTACGACCTGCCACCGGTCGAGGAAGATGAGCCCGGGGCGTTTGACTGGATGTACAAGCTGTTTTCCGGCCTGTTTAGGCGTACCGACCTGCCGCTCTATCGCGAACAGCCCGGTGGCAACGGAGGTGCTTATCCCGAAGTAATAACCGCATTGACCGGGAGCCCCGATACAGTGGTGCGGATCAGTGAGCAGGGTGAGATGATCGTGTCGGTCGCGGTGCCGGTGCAGCGTTTCCGTGCGGTATTGGGAGTGCTGATGCTGTCCACACAGGGTGGAGATATCGACAAGATTGTCGCTGCCGAGCGTCGCGCAATCGTCCGGGTGTTTGGCGTCGCGGCACTTGTTACCGCCATCCTGTCCATGCTGCTGGCATCGACAATTGCAAATCCGCTGAGACGGCTCTCGGCCGCCGCCATCCGCGTTCGCCGTGGTATCAAGAACCGCGAGGAAATCCCGGATTTTTCCGACCGGCAGGATGAAATCGGCAACCTGTCTGCGGCATTGCGCGATATGACCAATGCGCTCTACGCCCGTATCGAAGCGATTGAAAGCTTTGCTGCGGACGTCAGTCATGAGCTGAAAAATCCGCTGACGTCATTGCGCAGCGCAGTTGAAACCTTGCCGAGGGTCAAAAATCCGGAATCGCAGGCGCGCCTTCTCGAGGTGATCCAGCACGATGTCCGCCGTCTTGACCGGCTGATCTCGGACATCTCCGATGCATCGCGCCTCGACGCCGAGTTGGCGCGCGAAGATGCCGGCCGCGTCGACTTGGCGAAGTTTCTCACAGATGTGGTCGCCGTTTGCCGGCAGACCGGAAGCCGCAACAAACCGGTCGATATCGTCCTGAAGATGGAAAAGCCTGCACAGGGGGCGAAAGACTACATCGTCTCCGGACATGAGCTTCGTCTTGGTCAGGTCATCACCAATTTGATCGACAATGCCCGTTCGTTCGTTCCCCAGGAGGATGGACGGATCACCATTACCCTGTCGCGAAGCCGCAACCGGGTTATCGTCACGGTGGATGATAACGGGCCCGGAATTCGCGCCGAGAATATCGACCGTATTTTTGACCGCTTCTATACGGATCGTCCTGGAATCGACGCTTTTGGCAACAATTCCGGTCTCGGCCTTTCGATCAGCCGCCAGATTATTGAAGCGCATGGCGGCAAATTGCGCGCGGAGAACCTTGTCGGCGGGAAACCCGGAGATATTCGCGGCGCGCGTTTCATTGTCACACTTCCGGCCGAGAAATAGGCTGACGGCCTCAACTCACCTTAATTTTCAGGCGTTCGCGACCGTCGCTGGCCAATTTTGTGCAAAATTGGTCAAAAGTTCACCTTTATGGGCTTGTCATCGCGCCTGTCCCTGACAAGAGTGCGTATTTGCGCGAGAATTGGGGCAAGCCGACAACGTGACGGTGGTAAATCGGTGGGAGTGAACTGCGTATGATTGGACTCGTGCTGGTAACGCACGGACGCTTGGCAGAGGAATTCCGCCATGCTTGCGAGCATGTTGTTGGTCCGCAGGAGCGTTTCGAGACGGTGTCCATCGGTCCTGAAGACGACATGGAACAACGCCGGGGCGATATCGTCGCGGCCGTCACGCGCGCCGATTCCGGCGCCGGTGTGATCATATTGACCGACATGTTTGGCGGAACACCTTCCAATCTGGCGATATCAGTAATGGAGTCGGGCAAGATCGAAGTGGTCGCCGGTGTCAATTTGCCCATGCTGATCAAACTCTCCAGCAGCCGGACAACGGGGGACATGGCATCCGCGCTGGAGGACGCCCAATCGGCCGGGAAAAAATATATCAACGTTGCCAGTCAGGTTTTGGTTGGAAAATGAGCGCGGAGTCCGGGGCTGCCGTCGTCACTCGCCAGTTCTCCATCGTAAACCAGCGCGGCCTGCACGCCCGGGCATCGGCGAAGTTTGTTGAAACGGTCAACCGCTTCGACGCAGAGGTAATTGTCAAGAAGGACAATATGGCCGTCGATGGGGGTTCGATCCTCGACCTGATGATGCTGGCTGCAAGCCCCGGATGCACGATTGTTGTCGAAGCTTGCGGCCAAGATGCAGATGCCGTCATGGACGCGCTTGACGTACTCGTCTCCGACGGTTTCGGCGAAGGCCACTGAGGTCCTGATTTGGCAGCATGCACGAATAAAGATTTCTTTATGTGTTATTGCCGCAGCCTGTGAACTCTGATAAACAGCGCCGCTGAACTAGCCGGAATTCGCTTGCGACCGGCTACCCCAGAACTCTCTCATAAACTGATTGATTGGACTGACCATGGCCAACGACAAAGATTATCTTATTGCCGATATTTCGCTTGCCGATTGGGGGCGCAAAGAAATCGAAATCGCCGAGACCGAAATGCCCGGTCTGATTGCCTGCCGCGAAGAGTTTGGCAAGGCGCAGCCGCTCAAGGGTGCGAGGATATCCGGCTCCCTGCATATGACCATCCAAACAGCAGTGTTGATCGACACGCTCAAAGCGCTGGGCGCGGACGTTCGTTGGGCATCTTGCAATATCTTCTCCACCCAGGACCACGCAGCTTCGGCCATCGCTGCAGGTGGAACTCCGGTTTTTGCCGTGAAGGGCGAAACGCTTGAGGAGTATTGGAGCTATACGGATCAGATTTTCAATTGGCCGGATGGCGAACCGTCGAACATGATCCTCGACGATGGCGGTGATGCGACCATGTACATTCTGATCGGTGCGCGCGCGGAAGCAGGTGAAGACGTATTGTCGAAGCCGGGCAACGAGGAAGAAGAAATCCTGTTTGCCCAGATCAAAAAACGGATGGAAGCAACACCCGGTTTCTTCACGCGCCAGCGCGACGCCATCAAAGGCGTGACGGAGGAAACAACAACCGGCGTCAACCGGCTTTATCAGCTGCAGAAAAAAGGGTTGCTCCCGTTCCCGGCTATCAATGTCAACGATTCGGTCACCAAATCGAAATTCGACAACAAGTACGGATGCCGCGAATCGCTCGTCGACGGTATTCGCCGCGGCACGGATGTGATGATGGCCGGCAAGGTCGCAATCGTTTGCGGCTATGGCGATGTCGGCAAAGGCTCGGCTGCATCATTGCGCGGGGCAGGAGCGCGGGTTCAGGTCACTGAGATCGATCCGATTTGCGCACTACAGGCGGCAATGGACGGCTTTGAGGTCGTAACCCTGGACGATGCTGCGCCGGGAGCGGATATCATCATCACAACCACCGGCAACAAGGATGTGATTACCATCGATCACATGCGCAATTTGAAGGACATGGCGATCGTCGGAAATATCGGTCATTTCGACAACGAAATTCAGGTCGAAGCCCTGAGCAATCTTAAGTGGACAAATGTGAAACCACAGGTCGACATGATCGAGTTTCCTGGTGGCAATCGCATGATCCTGCTGTCGGAGGGCCGCTTGCTCAATCTCGGCAATGCTACCGGTCATCCGAGCTTTGTCATGTCTGCATCTTTTACAAACCAGGTTTTGGCTCAGATCGAGTTGTTCGCAAAGTCTGACAATTACGACAACACAGTCCACGTATTGCCTAAACACCTTGATGAGAAGGTCGCGCGCCTTCATCTTGACAAGCTTGGTGCGAACCTGACCAGTCTTTCAGACGAACAGGCAAATTATATTGGTGTTGAGACGTCAGGGCCATACAAGCCGGAACACTACCGATACTAATTTTATCCCGAATAACTACAAAATATCGTGGCCGGATGATCGATAATTCATCCGGCCCTTATTTTTACGGCAATAGTTCTTCACGCAGATTCGGCGGTCAGGTATTGTGAGGTGATTCGCGAGGCGTTTGTAAATCGCGGAACGAACGCCAATCGAACAGGGCGGTCTTGCCATTCAGCGGCGGAGAGGATCAAGACATGCCAGCAGAATACCCGTTGGGCGCGGGTTGGGCAGACAGACAGACTGAGTGGGGCCGGTGGGAACCGGCGTCGGCTCGCAACTGTACCCATGCGCTTAGAACCGGGATGCTGGGCGTTGTAGCGAGCGCTATTTCGCTGCTCGGATTCACGCCACATGCACACGCGCAATCGTCAGTTCTGGAGGTTCTCCGCCTGCCCGCCGATCTTGCGATCGGTACGCCTGAGGTCATCCAGTTAGCGATCTTTGCCGGTGCCATGGGCTCCGCGCTGGTTTCTGCCGTCTGGCTCATTCGAGAGCGCGCGAGAATTGCCAACGAGAATGTCGAACTTCGCGGCAGAATTGCCGAACTGGACACTGCTGTGCAGCGGTCTGACGCGTTTCTCAATCTTCGTGACCAAAAATTGCTGATCTGGGGCCGGGACGGCGACCGGCCGGAAATTGCCGGCTCGCTTGCGCCCCGCGCCGGTGCGCCGGAAGAACGCTCGGCTTTTTTGGCATTCGGCCGCTGGCTGTCACCGCGATCAGCAACAGAAGTCGAGCATGCGATCGCCGAGCTGCGCGGCGAGAAAAGCCAGTTTGACCTGATTGCAGAGACGCGCCGCGGTGAACTGCTTGAAGTCCAGGGCCGTGTTTCTTCCACCCACGCAATCGTTCGTTTTCTGTCGGTCAGCGAGGCACAGCGCTCACATGCTGACCTTAAAATTGCCCATCGCCAATTGGCGGCCGAGCATGCGGTATTGCGGGGTCTGGTTGATTCCCTTCCAATGCCGTTTTGGCAGCGCAACGCGACTGGCGACATCAGTTGGGTCAATCAGGCATATGCTGACGCAGTCGAAGCGGACACTCCCGAGACGGCTGCCCGTGAAGGCAAGGAGTTCCTGGGTACGCAGGCCCGCGATGCCATGGCGGCGAAACATGCCGAGGCGCCTTCGTTCTCCGACAAAATATCCACCGTGGTCCACGGCGACCGTAAACAGTTCTCTGTAACAGGGTTTTCCAGCACGTCCGGTTCGTCGGCCATCGCGCTGGACGTCAGTGAAATCGAGTCGGTGCGCGAAGAAATCCGTCATATACAGAAAAGCCATTCGGAGACACTGGATCAACTGACCACCGCGGTGGCAATCTTCGATAACGGCGAGAAGTTGCGGTTTTACAATCAGGCCTTTCAGAAACTGTGGGATCTGGATACCGGATTTCTTGAAAGCGCACCCGAAAATGCCCTTGTCATCGACCGGTTGAGAAGCGATGGAAAACTGCCAGAGCAGACCGAATGGCGGCGGTGGATGGAACATGTGCTCAGTGCATACCGGTCCGTTGAACCGCAAGAACACTGGTGGCATTTGCCCGATGGACAAACCTTGCGGGTTATCGCCAATCCGCACCCGCGTGGTGGTGTGACCTGGGTGTTTGAAAATCTGACCGAGCAGATCGATCTGGAGAGCCGTTACAAGACTGCGGTACGGGTCCAGGGTGAGACACTGGACAATCTGGCGGAGGGTGTCGCTGTGTTCGGTTCGGACGGGCGGCTTCAACTTTCAAACCCTGCTTTTGCAAGCCTTTGGGGTCTGGTGGAAGATGTGACCGCGGAAGGCACGCATATCAGCGCCATTCGTGCCGCCTGCGACCCGCAAGTCAGTGACAGTCCGTGGGGCGAGTTTGTTGCAGCTGTCACCGGATTCGACGACGAGCGGCGGGACCGCTACGACCAGATTGAACTAAATAGCGGAACGGTCTTGCGTTCGGCGCTTAATCCGCTGCCGAACGGCCAGGTGATGCTGACATTCGTCGATGTCACCGACAGCGTCAACGTCGAGCGTGCGTTGAAGGACAAGAACGAGGCGCTGCAACGCGCCGACCGGCTGAAGAACGATTTTGTTCAGCACGTGTCCTATGAGTTGCGGTCTCCGCTGACAAACATCATCGGATTTACCGAACTTCTGGAGCTTGCAACCACCGGTGATTTGAACGAACGGCAAAAAGAATATGTCGAGCACATCGGTGCGTCGTCAGCTGTGCTGCTCACCATTGTCAACGACATTCTTGACCTGGCGACGGTCGATGCCGGCATCATGCGTCTCGAAATCGAAGAAGTTCAGGTCAGCGAAACAATCGAAGCCGCATGCCAGCTCGTCACGGAGCGGCTGGCAGAGCACAACATCACACTCGAAGTCGACACCTCATCGGCGCCGGAAACCTTTTTCGCCGACGGAAACCGGGTGCGGCAGATTTTGTTTAACCTGCTGGTCAATGCCGCGAATTACGCGCCTGAAGGTTCCAAGGTCCAGGTCGGCTGCCGCATGTCCGACGGTGCAGTCGAATTCGATGTGCACGATAACGGACCAGGCATTCCGGCAGATGCGCTCGACGCGGTGTTCAAACGGTTCGAACCGGTGGGCAACGGTGGCAGGCGCCGAGGCGCCGGTCTCGGCCTTTCCATCGTCAAGGGGTTTGTCGAATTGCATGGCGGGTCGGTTTCCATCGCGACTTCCGAATCAAGCGGGACAACGGTAACCTGCCGCTTCCCGGTCAATCCGGGATTGCGCGAAGCAGCCGAATAGCGTTGAACCGTCGTGAAGACTGTGATTGGTCTGAATCATGAAAAGCCGAACAATAACGCTGGACCTTAAAGATGAGGCGGCGACCAGCCGCCTGGGACAGGATATTGCCGCAGCGGTCAAACCCGGTGATCTGGTTGCGCTCGAAGGTGATCTGGGTGCGGGAAAAACGACGGTGGCGCGGGCGCTCATTCGGGCGGCGACCGCCAAACCCGACCTTGAGGTGCCGAGCCCGACATACACGTTGGTCCAGTATTATGACGGCGTGCTTCCTGCCGCCCATTTCGACCTCTATCGGCTGACCGATAGTTCCGAGCTTTATGAACTGGGGCTTGAGGAGGCGCTTGATCGGGGGATTGCCATTGTCGAATGGCCGCAGAATGCAGCTGACACTTTGCCGAGCCCGGCGTTGACGGTAAATTTGGCGGAAACCGAAGATGGCGGCCGTTCGGCGATTGTGCAGGCTGCCCCGGAAACTGAAGCCCGGTTTCGGCGTTCGATGCGATTGCGCAACTTTCTGGAAACCTCCGGCTGGGGGGAGGCGTCGAGAGCCCTGTTTGTCGGTGATGCGTCGACCCGCCGTTACGAAACCGTGAGCATGCCCGGTGCGCCACCGAGTTTGGTCATGGATGCGCCGGAACAGCCCGATGGTCCACCGATCCGGGACGGTCTGCCCTATAGCCGCATCGCCCATCTGTCAGAATCGGTTGTTCCGTTTGTCGCAGTTGATCATGCGCTTCGGGAGAACGGTTTTTGCGCCCCGCAAATAAGTGCAGCAGATCTGAGCGACGGTTTTTTGTTGATCGAGGATTTCGGCCGCGAAGGTGTTGTGAACGACAGGCTGGAACCAATCCCGGTCCGTTACATGTCGGCCGTTGAACTGTTGGCCCGAGCCCATCAAAGAAATTGGCCAACATCGATCAACGGACCCTTTGGCGCACGACATGAACTTCCACCCTATGATCGCGAAGCGATGATGATCGAGGTGGAACTGCTTCTTGACTGGTACATGCCCGCCATGACCGGTCGCGAACCTGATGATGGCGAACGTCACGAATTCGGCCAGGCGTGGGATTCGGTCATATCTGAATTGGCCGGGGTCGAGACGGGCCTTGTCATGCGCGACTTCCATTCTCCGAATCTGATCTGGCGCCCGGATCATCATGGGATCGACAGACTGGGCCTGATAGATTTTCAGGACGCGCTCGTTGGTCCATTGGCGTACGACGTGGCGTCGCTTGCGCAAGATGCCCGGGTGACTGTCGCCGCGGAGTTGGAATGCGAGTTGCTGGCAGAGTATTGCCGCTTGCGTAACGCAGCAGGCAACTTTGATGAAACGGATTTTCACAAATCCTACGCGATCATGGCGGTACAGCGCTGTTCGAAAATTCTGGGCATTTTTGTGCGTCTCGACAGACGTGACGGAAAACCGGCCTATCTGAAGCATTTACCGCGCATGCGCGATTATCTGACGCGGTCGATTGGTCACGAAGCGCTTACGCCGGTTTATGCATTATACCGTCGCTGGGGCCTTATGGACGAGGCATCAGTTTGAGCAGCAGTAGTATATCGACTGCAATGGTTCTGGCCGCCGGTCTCGGCAAGCGAATGAGACCGTTGACCGATAAGGTGCCCAAACCGCTGATCGAAGTGGCCGGTAAAACCCTGCTCGACCGTGGTCTTGATCTGCTTGTGGAAGCTGGTGTTGGGAAAGCAATTATCAACGTTCACCATCTGCCAGACCAGATAATCGCCCATGTCGGGGATCGCGACCATCCGGCAATCGAAATTTCCGACGAGCGCTATCAGCTGCTCGATTCTGCCGGGGGCATAATCAAGGCGTTGCCGTTGCTTGGCAGCGGTCCGTTTTTGATTCTCAACGCAGACACGTTCTGGGTTGATGCCGGGCAACCCAATCTTGAGCGTCTGCGCCTTGCTTGGGACGGCAGCGCGATGGATATTCTTCTCATGCTCGCCAGATCGGATCAGGCGACCGGCCATAGTGGCGGCGGTGATTTTGTCATCGACGAAAGCGGCCGTCTCAGGCGCGCAAATGGCGAACCAGGTGCACTGATCTACGCAGGCGCCGCAATTGTGAAGCCTGGCATATTTGACGGAGCCCGTCCGGAACCGCGCTCCCTCAACGTTTATTTTGACGAGGCAATCGAAGCAGGCCGACTTTTCGGGTTGCCAATGAGCGGACATTGGATCACGGTCGGAACCCCCGATATGATTGCACCTGCTGAAAATGCTGTTCTTCAAATGCTGGAAGGATGAGTGAACCTCCAAATATCTGGACCATTCCGCCGGGCGTTCCGTTTCTGCCCACGCTTGCCGAAGCGGTAGCTGAGGGACGGTTGACTGAATCTGGGGGCAATGCCGGTCTCCAAATTGCCGACACCACGATCTATGTACCGACGCGCCGCGCGGCGCGAACCCTGCGAAGCTGTTTCGTCGAGCGGATGGACAACCGGGCGGCGATCCTGCCGACAATCCGTCCCCTTGGAGAGTTCGACGACGGAGCGGAATTTCTCGATTTGCCTGGATCTCTGTTGGATGCGCTTCCACCGGTCAGCCAGCATGAGCGATTGTTTTCTCTGGCGCCTCTGGTTCGCTCCTGGAAGAGCAGACTGCCGGCTCATCTTGCCTCCCTGTTTGACGAGGAACTGATTGTTCCTGCCTCTACAGCCGATGCCATCTGGTTGGCCCGTGATCTCGCCACCCTGCTCGACCAGGTCGAAACCGAGGAGGTCAGCTGGGCAGAGCTGGGCACGCTCGTTCCCGACGAACTGGCCGGCTGGTGGCAAATCACACTCGAGTTTCTTCAAATCGTCACCGAGCACTGGCCCAACATTCTCAAAGACAAACAGCGCAGTGATCCTTCGGCCTGGCGGTCTTCCCAGATCAACGCTGAAACCCAGCGCTTGCAGGCAGAAGCCAATCGCGGTCCGGTTATCGCGGCGGGATCAACGGGTTCAATTCCCGCGACTGCGCGGCTTCTGACCGCAATCGCGAAAAATTCAAGCGGGGCTGTGGTGTTGCCGGGTCTGGACAACGAACTCGACGATGATTCATGGAGGTTGATCGACAAATTCGAAGCCGCTCCGTCTGTGTTCGGCCATCCGCAGTATGGATTGAAAAAGCTCCTGGGCACGCTCGATGCCGGGCGCGATGATGTGAAGGCGCTCGTGGACCCGACTGGACAGCTCGCCGCCAGGGGGCGGTTGGTAAGCGAGGCGCTTCGTCCGGCTGAATCCACTGATAAATGGCTGGTCAACAAAGCGAAAGTCGAGCATGCCATTGCCTCTGGCGCGTTGAATCGGCTTGCACTGATCGAAGCGCCTGATGAACGTCACGAAGCATTTGCGGTTGCAGTGGCGCTGCGGCTGGCGGTGGCAGAGCCCGGTCATCGTGCGGCGCTGGTCACAGGCGATCGTACCCTTGCCCGGCGGGTATCGGCAGAATTGTCGCGATTTGGCATCGAAGCCGACGATTCGGGAGGCAGGGCGCTCACGTCGACCCCACCTGCATCGCTGTTCCTGCTGCTTGCCGAAACCGTGTTCAGGCCGGGTGACGCAGCTGCATTGCTGGACCTTCTGACCCATCCGCTGTTGCTGTGTGGCGAGCCTCGACCAGCGGCCAGGAGGTTAGCGGCATATGCTGAACTTGTCTTGCTACGCGGTGGAACCGGCAGACCCGACATTGCGACAGTCTCACAGCAGTTTGATGAGCGTCTGGCGGAAATGAACGATGATCGACATGCACCGTTCTGGCTCTCACGAATGGATGAGGCCGATATCAACGGTATCCGGCGGATGTTGTCCGGGCTTGGCAAGGCTATCGGGCCGCTGCACGAGATGCGCAATGAAGCAACACTGGAACTCGAACGCGCGCTGATCGAAATGGTGCGGGCCTTCGAGGCGATCGGGCGCGATGATCAGGGCGCTGTTGATGAGCTTTATTCCGGTGACAATGGAGAGGCATTCGCTGCAGTCCTGAACTCGCTCATTGTCGCGGCGCCGGACATGAGCTGCCGGCCGGATGAACTGCCTGACGTCCTTCGAGCGCTGCTGGCCGCTGAAACCGTAAAACCGGGAGCTGTCAGCGACGGCCGCATAGCCATTTGGGGTGTGCTGGAGGCTCGCTTGCAAAGTGTCGACACAATGATTGTCGCCGGTTTGAACGAGGGGAGTTGGCCGAGAAAAGCCGAAACCGGGCGCTTCATGTCGCGGGTTCTGTCGGGTGGTATGGGATTGGAACCTCCCGAACGGCGTACCGGGCAAGCAGCACATGATTTTCAGATGGCCATGGGTGCAAATTCGGTGATCATGTCGCGCTCTGAGCGTGCAGACGGAGCTCCGGCGTCCCGGTCGCGCTGGTTGCAGCGATTGCTGGCTGTCATCGGAGAGCAGGCCGCGGCAGAGATAAGGGGCCGCGGTAACCGGTATCTCGCAATCGCGGCAGCGATCGATGCCGAAGGGATCGGTAAAACAACACAGATATTCCAACCCTGCCCGACACCGCCTGTCGATGCTCGGCCACGCCGCTTTTCTGTCACCGAGATCGAAACACTTCGCCGGGATCCCTACGCGGTTTATGCCCGTCGCATCCTCAAGCTCGAGCCAATCGATCCGTTGCTGCGCGATCCCGGAGCCGCTGAGAGGGGATCTTTGTTCCACGAAATACTTCATGAATTTGCCAGCGCCGGTGTTGATGTTCACGATGTTGAAGCCGAGGCAAAGTTGCTCGAAATTGCCTGGAAGTGTTTTGATTCAGCCGGATTGCCGGCCGACGTTCGGGCGGTCTGGTGGCCCCGCTTCGTCAAGCAGGCGCCGCGGCTGGTCGAATGGGAGCGTGAACAGAACCGTGGCGTGAGGGAGAGCCATTCAGAGATTGCAGCCGCAGCCACCGCCATTGGCGAGACCGGTGCATTTCTGTCGGGGCGTGCCGACCGGATCGATGTTCTGGATGGCGGCCAGTTTGCCCAGATCCTCGACTACAAGACAGGCAACACTCCCTCGAAAGTGCAGGCGCACCGGTTGCTGTCGCCGCAATTGGCGCTTGAAGGTGAACTCCTGGCGCGTGGTGCGTTCGGCAAACTCGGTGCTGTGAAACCCGCGGATTTGAAGTTCATCCGGCTGAAGCCTGATGGGCGGGTCGAAGAAGAATCGATCATCGAAATCAGGGATTCGCTCAAGACAGCAGAGCAGCTGTCCCATGAAGCCTGGCAAAAGCTTGGCGGACTGATCGCCTATTATGCGCAGGAGGTCCATGGCTACCGGTCTCGCGCCCTGCCGCTGCGCGAGCATGATTTGGATGGCGATTACGACCACCTCGCACGCGTCTCGGAATGGTCGTCGGGAGCCGGTTCCAATGGTGGAGATACACCATGAGCGGTCGAATGTTTGTTCCGCGCGAGACGGTCGAGGCGCAGGCCAGGGCAGCCGATCCCGGCCAGTCGGTCTGGGTTTCCGCCAACGCCGGTTCCGGCAAGACACATGTGCTCTCACGCCGTGTCATCCGCTTGCTGCTTGGCGGCGCCGATCCGGCAAGAATATTATGCCTGACATACACCAAGGCAGCCGCAGCAAACATGATCAATCGCGTTTTTCGCGACCTCGGCAATTGGGCGACCATGGATGATGAGCAACTGGCTGGCGAGATTGCCAACTTGGAAGATAAGCCGCCGGACGTGAACCGACTGGCTCTGGCCCGGCAGCTCTTCGCCCGCGCGCTTGAGACGCCCGGCGGATTGAAAATCCAGACCATTCACGCCTTCTGCGAATCAATCCTGCACCAGTTTCCGCTTGAAGCGAACATTGCCGGACACTTCGAACTGCTCGACGCTCAGATGGAGCAGGCGCTGATCGGAGAGGCGCGCCGCGAATTGATTGCTGGTGCCGGAAATGGCGAAGACATGGGGCTGGCTGATGCATTTGCAGATGTGCTCTCTATCGCTGGCGAACACGGATTGGACAGACTTCTGGCGAATTTCGTTGCCGAACGCGAAGGACTTCGCGAATTTCTGAACGCGCTTGGCGGCTCCGGTGACCAACATGACCAGCTCAAGGGTGAATTTGGTTTTACGCCTGCCGACACCGCCGAGCAGACCGCAGCGTCTGCTTGGCCGGATCCATATTTTGATGCGGAACTGGCCCGGTCCTTCAGGATGCGCGCCGTTGAGGCCGGGAAGTCGACTGCGGAAAAATTCGGCGATCAGTTGGTTTTGGCCTGCGGCAAGAACGATCCGCTCGAGCGGCTTGACGCGCTTCGCGATGTGTTTTTGCGCAAGAAGGATGGTGAATGGGACGTGCGCAGCACCCGACAGATCGCTTCGAAGGGTGTTGGCGAGTATTTTCCCGAATTTGTTCCCGAATTTGAACGATGTGCGGGCGAATTGCTGAAGGCGCTGAACAAAGTCGCACTTTTACTGACCCTTGAAGCGACCGACGCGGCTCTGACCATCGCCGACCGTCTGATCGGCAGATATGAACGGTTGAAAAGCGCCCGCGGTTATCTGGATTTCAACGATCTGATCTCAAGAACCGCCAATCTGCTGGCAAGACAAGACGCCGGACCTTGGGTGCAGTACAAGCTCGACAAGGGCCTGGACCACATCCTTATCGACGAGGCGCAGGACACCAGTCCGGGACAATGGTCAGTCATACAAAGGCTGGCGTTTGAGTTTTTTGAAGGCCTGTCCTCTCGCACCGATGTCCAGCGGACAGTATTTGCCGTCGGCGATGAGAAACAATCGATCTATTCTTTCCAGGGTGCTGAACCCGCAGCGTTCGCCGAGAGCGGGCAGGATTTCGCCACGAAGATCGCAGCTGCGGGATCCAGATTTGTCCCGGAGAGATTGAATTTCTCGTTCCGCTCGGTCGCTGACATTCTGTCCGCGGTCGATCTGGTATTTGCCTCCGAAAACGCTAAACGCGGTTTAACGGTCCTGCCCGAACCCGTGTCGCACTCGCCGGTGCGGGCCAACGATCCGGGATTTGTCGATATTTGGCCATTGATCGGTCCCGACGCGGTTGACGAGCCCGAGGACTGGACAGTGGCCATCGACCACGCTTCGCAGCCAGCGGTCAAACTCGCCGAAGCAGTTGCGGGGCGCATCAAGGATTGGATCGATACAGGCGAGCGCATCGAGGGCAAGGGCAGAAAACTGTCTGCTGGCGACATAATGGTGCTGGTTCGAAAACGGGACAGCTTTGTGCATGCGCTTTCGCGCTCGCTGAAAAATCTGGGAGTTGCTGTTGCAGGCGCAGACCGCCTGAAACTGCGCGATCACATCGCAATCAGAGACATGATTGCGATTGGCCGCTTTGCAATCCAGCCCAATGACGACCTGTCGCTCGCGGCACTGCTGCGAAGTCCGGTCTTCGAATATTCCGACGATGAGCTGTTTGAACTTGCCCACGGCCGCGGTGAGGATACCTCATTGTGGCAACGCTTGTGTTCGGCCGGTCGCGGTCATTCAAAGGCAGCAAAAGCAGCAGAACTCTTGGGCCGGTGGAGCGACGAGGCAGGATTTCGATCGCCGGTAGACTTCTTCGGGGCCATATTGGGCCGCGACGGTGTCAGAGCGTCGATGATCGGCAGACTTGGTCACGAGGCCGGCGAGATTCTCGACGAATTCATCAACTTCGCTTTCGCGTCCGAACAAGCGGGAGCGACGGGTCTGGCGTCATTTCTGGAGACACTTGATCACGCAAGCCCGGAGATAAAACGCGAGATCGCCCAAACCCGCGACGAAGTACGGATCATGACCGTGCATGCCGCCAAAGGACTGGAGGCGCCGGTGGTATTCCTGGTGGACAATGGCGCGGCCGCGTTTGTGCATCAGCATCTGCCGCAAATGATCCCGTTCAAGCCTCAGACACTTGGGCCATGCAGGAGGGGATACCTTTGGAGAGCCGGTCAACAATCGGATGTCTCTTCGGAGATTGCGGCAGGTTTGAAGAAGAAGGCGGAGGACGAATACCGCCGCCTGCTTTATGTCGGCATGACACGTGCCGAGGACCGGCTGATGGTCTGCGGCTATCACGGCGTGCGCGGCCTTGCCCGGGATACATGGTACAGTCTGATAACAGATGCGCTGAAGCCTGAATGCCAGATAGCAGACTATGATGTCCCCGGGGTTGAGGGGGACATTCTGCGTTACCGCGCAAACGACCTGCCGCCAATCAAGGCGGATCATGCAATTGCCGGTGAAACTATTGAAGAAACTGTGGTTCCACAGGAATTGCGGCAAAATCTTCCACCAGAGGAACCGCTGCCGCGGCCTTTTGCGCCCTCCGGTGCGGCAGCTCTGGTGGAGTCCGAAAATCAACCGACCGACAGAACTTCCTCGCCGGTACTCGGCGAGGCTGCGCAACCCGGATTTGCCATTGAGCGAGGTATCATCACCCACCGGCTGCTGCAGGAGTTGCCGGAGATCGACGATGCAAACCGGATCGAGGTTGCCAAACGGTATATTGAACGGCATGGCGCGGGATGGAGCGAGCAACAGCGGTCCTCCACGCTGAATTCGGTCATGCGAATACTGGATGATCCGCAGTTTCAATCGATCTTCCTGCCCGGCTCGCGCAGCGAAGTCGCGTTGGCGGGTCATCTGACGGTCAATGGGCGGTTGAGGGCGGTCTCCGGCAAGATCGACCGCATTGTGGTGGGTGACAAAGCCGTGCAGATCATCGATTACAAGACCAACCGTAGCCCTCCGCGGAACGTGCGGCAGATCCCGGCCGATTACATTGCCCAGATTGCCATCTATGCCGAACTCCTCGGGCAAATTTATCCCGAACGAAAGATATCAGCAGGACTGTTGTTCACAGAGACTCCGGAAATGTTTGAAATTCCCGAAACCGTGATGGCCGAAGCCCTTGAGCGACTCGCGGTCTCGTGACAAACAGAGAACTTGAAACATACCGCCTCCCATCCCACATGGCGGCCCGAACAGGCACATGGAAAGGAACTGCAGATGTCCACTGTGACAATTGACAAGAACAGCTTCGAAGATGGCGTGCTGAAAGCTGCCGAACCGGTCGTTGTCGACTTTTGGGCCGAGTGGTGCGGTCCGTGCAAGATGATCGCCCCGGCACTGGAGGAAATTTCAGCCGAGATGGGCGGAAAGGTGAAAATCGCCAAGGTCAATATCGATGAAAACCCTGAGATCGCCGCGCAGTATGGTGTTCGCTCGATCCCGACACTGATGGTGTTCAAAGGCGGCGAAGTGGCCGATATGAAAGTCGGCGCTCTGCCAAAATCGACCCTTTCGTCGTGGATCAGCGGAACAGTTTGAGGCCATTAACGGCTGAGACCTTAAAACCCGGCTTTAGGCCGGGTTTTTTGTTGGCCCAATCAAATGAAAGGCGGCGGCCCTCGAATCTTGCCATAGGATGCGGAATGCTCTCGGTTAGGGAATTTTTCGCTCAGGTGGATTCAAAACAGCGAAAAATGCTTCAATGATTCTAACGGGATAAAGGCGTTCTTGCGGTTCAAAGAAACCGCGAAACACCCTGATAAAATGGAGGCCGCCATGTCTGGAACCGCCAAGGCAACGACGATCATCAACAACAACCGGGTCATTGTCACACGTTACGATTTTGCGCCGGGCGCCAATACCGGTTGGCACCGGCACGGCTACGATTATGTCGTTGTACCGCTGCTGGACGGCCAGGTTCGCGTCGAATCGAAAGAAGGATCAACCGTCGTCGAAATGAAAGCGGGCGCGCCCTACTTCCGCGAGGTGGGTGTCGAACATGACGTCATCAACGCCAATGATACGGATTATGCGTTCATTGAGATCGAGCTGAAGTAACCGCGATCTCTCGAACCTGGCCAAGGGTGGCGGGCAGTTTTGCGACTGGTTCTATTCGCCAATACCGTCAAACAGCGCCGTCGACAGGTAGCGCTCGGCAAACGACGGAATGATCACCACCATGTTCTTGCCTTGGGCTTCGGGGCGCGAACCGACGATCGCGGCCGCCTGCAACGCCGCACCTGACGAGATGCCGACAGGAACGCCCTCGAGGCGGGCGAGCAATCTGGCGTTCTCCATAGACTGTTCGCTCGAAACGGTTACGACCTCGTCATAAATGGAGGTGTCGAGGATCGCGGGCGCAAATCCGGCCCCGATACCCTGGATCTTGTGCGGCCCCGGCTCTCCGCCGGACAGGATAGGTGATTCCTGCGGCTCCACGGCAATGATCTTCAGGTCAGGTTGGCGTGCCTTGAGCACCTGTCCGGCGCCTGTGATCGTGCCGCCGGTTCCGATTCCCAGCACGAAATAATCGATCTCTCCTCCAGTATCGTTCCAAATCTCCTCCGCCGTGGTCTTGCGATGGATTTCCGGGTTGGCCGGATTTTCAAACTGCTGCGGCATCACGGCGCCGGGCGTGGCGTCGATCAGTTCCTCGGCTTTTGCGATCGCGCCTTTCATACTTTTCGGACCCTCGGTCAGCACGAGTTCAGCTCCGAACAGCGCCAGCATTTTGCGGCGCTCGATGGACATGGTTTCCGGCATGGTGAGGATCAAACGATAGCCCTTGGCGGCAGCCGCAAAGGCGAGCGCGATGCCGGTATTGCCCGATGTTGGTTCTATCAGGGTTGTTTCGCCCGGCTCGATCTTGCCCGCCGCTTCCATTGCCTCGATCATCGAAACGCCAATCCGGTCCTTGACGCTGGCAATCGGATTAAAGAACTCGAGTTTGGCAATGAGATTTGCGCCAATACCCTTCTCGGCCGCAAATTTGTCCAACCGGACAAGCGGTGTGTCACCAATAGTTTCGGTAATCGAACTGTAAATACGGCCACGGCCAGGCTTGTTGCTCATCATTGTTTCCTTCGTGCGGCGACGCAAGTTTGGCAAATGCTAGCGGTTTGCGACGCTCATTTCGAGCTTATGTAGGTATCCAACTGACAAAACCGGCAAATCGCCAACCCAATTTGCACTGGATTAGCGAAATTATTTTCCGGATATGTAACTGTTCAGCGAACCAGAAATCCGCCAGCCATCGGATCGTCGGCTTCGACGATGAATTGGCTTTCACCGCTATAATGTGCCTTGCCGCTTACTGTCGCAATCACGGCGTCAAAATCGCCTGCTGAAGCCTTCGCTTTGACCATTCCCTTGAAACGCGAACCCGCAATACTTTCAAACATCCTCGGCTCGCCGATTTCAACCAGCCCTTTGGCATGCATCGCGGCAAGCCGCGCAGTGACGCCCGAGCCGGTTGGAGACCGGTCGACCTGTGCGTCGGCGAAAACACAGACATTTCGCGTCGGCTGTTGCCTGCCGTCTCCCCCGTCAGTGAGAATGGAGCCGTAAAGGAAGGCCAGATCGTCGTGATCGGGATGGGACAAAGGGACGGTCTTTTTCACGTGTTCGGTGAGTGCGGTCGCCGCTTCGACGAAGTCACGCGCTGCGGATTTGCCGAACGCAAGACCGAACTGACCGCACTCCGCCAGCGCGTAAAAGGCACCACCATAAGCTATGTCAAACCGGACAGGTCCAAACGCCGGAATTTCCGCTTCCAGGTCGCTCGCAAACAGAAATGCCGGAACACTGTCGAACGACACGGCACCCGTCTTGCCGTCGGAAACCTCGACCGAGGCGACCACCATTCCGCATGGGCATTCTATTTTGACGGTTGTTACAGGCTCAACCGCCTCGACCAGACCCTTGTCAATCGTGTAACGGCCAAGCGCAAGGATGGCGTGACCGCACATGGTCGAATAGCCTTCATTGTGCATAAACAGCACCGCAAGATCGGCACCGGGCAGGTCGGGCTCCACCAGCAGCGCGCCATACATGTCGAAATGACCGCGCGGTTCAAACATCAATATCCTGCGCAGATGATCGAGATTGTCGCGCACATGGGCGCGCTTTTCCAAAATGGTTCCTGCCGGAATTTCCGGATATCCGGACGTGACGATCCTGAGTGGTTCGCCACCTGTGTGCATGTCAACGACTGACAGCGAAACGTTCGCGAGCGTCATTTAGTCCTTGTCCGACATCAGCTTTTGCAGTTGCGGATGCGGAATAGCGCCGGTGGCAAACGTGAAGCTGCCCTCGCTCAGCATCTCCGCGGCGGCATCCTTGATGAACCGGTAAACGGCATTGGAGAAAAGCGAGCCAAGCGAGATCCGGCTTGCGCCCGCGGCGGACAGCTGCTCGACGCTGAATGCCGGGCTGGTCAGCACATTGACCGGACAACTGACCGACGAACAAACCTGTTTGACCAGCGCAATCTCGCGTAGCCCGGGTGCATAGACGACATCGGCGCCGGCGCGTTCGAACGCTTGAAGCCGCGCAATCGTGTCAACGATGTCTGTTTTGCCGTGGAGGAAATTCTCCGCCCGCGCGGTGAACACGAAATCCCGGTCAAGCGATCTGGCAGCCTCGGCCGCCGCCGTCACGCGCTCCACTGCCAGATCGAACTCATAGATCGGATTGTCCGGATCGCCGGTTGAATCTTCAATGGAACAGCCGGCAAGGCCGGCCGCCTCAGCGGCGAATACCGTTTCTTCAGCTGATTCCGGGCTGTCACCCTTGCCATGTTCAAGATCGGCCGAAACCGGCAGATCGGTCGCGGCAGACATCTCACGGCAGTGGATGATCATGTCGTGGAAGGAAATGCCGCCATCCGGCCTGCCTCTGGAGAAAGCGTGACCGGCGCTCGTCGTCGCCAGCGCCTTGAAGCCAAGGCTTGCCATGAATTTGGCTGAACCGACATCCCAGGGATTGGGAATGATGAAGGCGCCGGGCGCGGTATGCAGCTCTCTGAATGTTTTGCCGATGTCCATTGTCAATCCCTCTGCCTGGACGGCTGTATTGCCACCCGTGCCCCGGCAATGAACAATCTAGCGCAATCCAAGCAGTTCGGGCAATTGGCGCATGTCGTCAAAAATGACGGCTCCTGACTTGGCAAGCCCTTCAGCATCTGTCAGCGGATCGCCGGCATAGCCAAAGACCTTCATACCCGCTTTAATTCCGGCCTGAACCCCAGCAGGGCTGTCTTCGATGACCACGCAATCGGCAGGCTGGTGCTCCATCTCGTTTGCGGCATGCAAAAACAGATCGGGAAAAGGTTTTCCCCTTTCCACCATGCTCGCGCTGAAAAGAACGTTCTCAAAATGCGGCAGCAGGCCGGTCAGCCCCAGCGTCAGATGCATTTTTTCGATCCGGCCGGAGGATGCCACGCAGACCGGAATTCCGGCATTTCGGATCGCATCGATGGCAAATTCAATGCTGGGAATGGCCTGCAAACCGCTATTGAACAATTGAGGCAGGTTCTCGTTCCAGCGGGCAACGAAGTCATCGCCGAGGCCAATACCGTCTTCCGCCAGCAACCGCTCGCAAACCGTTCGCATCGACAGGCCGACAAAGCGTTTTCGGCACTCGGCCATGGTCATGGGAAGTCCGGCTTCGGTGATCAGTTCAGCAAGCCGCGCATTGGCGATGGATTCAGTGTCGACGAGAACGCCGTCGCAATCGAAGATGACGAGCTTCGGACGCACTATCCAGTACCGGTGGAGCCAAATCCGCCGCTGCCACGCTCTGTTTCATTGGCCAGTTCACGTTCGGCAATTTTTGCCTGCGTGACGGGCGCCAGGACCATCTGTGCAATGCGCATGCCGCGCTCGACAGTGAAATCCTCTTCGCCATGGTTGATCAGCAAGACCTGCACCTCGCCGCGATAATCGCTGTCGATCGTGCCCGGCGTGTTCAGGCAGGTAACGCCATGTTTGAACGCCAGGCCCGACCGTGGCCTGATCTGGCCCTCATAACCGTTTGGAATTTCGAAAACGAGACCAGTTGGAACCAACGCCCGCTTGCCGGATTTGATGATCAGACGCCTGTCTTGTGCGATCGCAGCCCGTAAATCCATGCCGGCCGAACCGGCCGTTTCGTAAGCGGGCAGGTCGAGGCCCTCGGCATGGGGCAGCCGGACAATGGCAAGTTCCATTGCATACTCTCGATTGGACACCGGGTGTCTATCTTCGCTGCACCGCCGGCGGTCAATGGCGAAGACGGGAAATTACCGGATTTCCACCGGAACCGCAGTGGTTTCCTTGATGTCCTCCATGACAAAGGAGGCAGACACATCGGCAAGCGGTACTTTGGCGATAAGGCGTTGATAAAGCCGGTCATAGGCTTTTACATCGGCAATACGAATACGCAGCACATAGTCCAGATCACCAGACGTCCGATAGACGCCGACAATTTCGGGAAACGCCGCCACCGCGTCGCGAAACCGCCGCAGCCAGCCGGGATCATGGGCAGACGTGCGCACAAAGACAAAGGCCGAGAGGCCAAACCCGAGTTTTTCAGGATCAACCAGCGCCACCCTGCCACGGATGAACCCTTCATTGTCCAGCCTTCGCATACGCCGCCAGCAGGCATTGCGCGACAAATGGATGCGCGATGCCATCTCCTCAACAGATAGTGTGGCATCGCGTTGCAGTTCGCTAAGAATTCTGCGGTCTATTTGATCGATATTTTCGCTCATAATTAGGATGAATATCCCAAAGAATTATCAAATCAAGAGATTTTTGGGAAATCTTCTCACTTGAACAATGCCATAGTGTCTCAAATCAAAAAATTTCAAAGGGAACGAACATGGCCACCCCGATCATCCGGTTGATGACCGACCATCCAGCGTCCGTCGATGAAAGCTATTTCCAGCACATGGCTTTTGCGGCCCGTTTCAGCGTTTCGCTCGCAGCCGCTGCCGGCGCTGCCCTGGTGCATGCATTCCTGCCGTTCCTGTTTGAGAAAACCGCCAGCAACATCGTGAGCAGTCTTTATGAGCGGATGCACAATCGCGGGCGCTGACCAAAATCGAATTTTGGCTGATCCGGCAATCGACAGGCCCGGACAACGCTGCTAGAAGCCCGGTCTTCAAATAAACTGATCCTCGCGGGCTTCTTTTTCATGGCCGAGACAATTGAAAGCGCCGTTGCACGGCGGCGCACATTCGCGATCATTTCGCACCCGGATGCCGGCAAGACGACGCTGACCGAAAAACTGTTGTTGTTTGGCGGCGCGATCCAGCTTGCAGGTGAGGTCAAAGCCAAGAGGGACCGCATTCAGACCCGTTCCGACTGGATGAAAATCGAGCGCGAGCGCGGTATTTCGGTCGTCACCTCGGTGATGACCTTCGAATATGATGGCCGCGTCTATAATCTGCTCGATACGCCGGGCCATGAGGACTTTGCCGACGATACCTATCGCACGCTGACCGCCGTTGATTCTGCCGTCATGGTCATCGATGCGGCCAAGGGCATTGAGCCGCGGACACTGAAACTGTTCGAAGTCTGCCGCTTGCGTGATATTCCGATTGTCACCTTCGTTAACAAGCTCGACCGCGAAAGCCGCGATCCGTTCGAGATTCTTGACGAAGTTGAACAGAAGCTGGCGCTCGATACCGCACCGGTGACCTGGCCAATCGGCCGCGGCCGGTCATTTTGCGGCACCTTCAACCTTGCTGCCAACACCATGCGCGGCAAAGACGAACAGCGCGAACCGACGGCCGTCAACGGGCCGGAATCTGATGCGGTAGGGCGTCTTCTTCCCGACAATGAACGCGACGGTCTGATCGAGGAAATGCTGCTTGCAAAGGAAGCCTGCAGGCCTTTCGACGAGACCTCTTACCGTGAGGGCCATCTGACGCCGGTCTATTTCGGCTCCGCCCTGCGCAATTACGGCGTTCGTGATCTCGTCGATGCCCTGGGCACCCATGCGCCGGGTCCCCGTGCCCAGGAAGCCGATGGTCGCAAAATTGCTGCAACCGAAAAAGACATGAGCGCATTCGTGTTCAAGATCCAGGCCAATATGGATCCGAACCACCGCGATCGTATTGCCTTTGCCCGCGTCTGCTCCGGCAAGCTTTCACGCGGCATGAAGGCAAAGCTTGTGCGCACGGGCAAACCGATCAGTCTGTCGGCGCCGCAGTTCTTTTTTGCCAGCCAGCGCCAGATCGCCGATGAGGCCTTCGCCGGCGATGTCGTCGGCATTCCCAATCATGGCACATTGCGGATAGGCGACACCCTGACCGAAGGCGAAAATATCGTTTTTCGCGGCGTGCCGAATTTTGCCCCCGAAATCCTGCGCCGCGTGCGCCTTGGCGACGCTATGAAGGCAAAGAAGCTGAAAGAGGCATTACAGCAGATGGCGGAAGAAGGCGTTGTTCAACTGTTTATTCCCGAAGACGGCTCTCCGGCAATTGTCGGCGTTGTCGGCGCACTTCAGCTGGATGTGCTGAAAGCACGGCTTGATGCGGAATATTCCCTTCCGGTCGAATTTGAGACGGCGCGATTTTCAATCTGCCGGTGGATATCGGCAGATGAAAGGGGCGAACTGGACCGGTTCATCGACGCTCATCGCGGCGACATTGCCCGCGATCTTGACGGCGATCCGGTGTTCATGGCGCAAAACGCCTTTTCCCTGAACTACGAGGCCGAGCGTTGGAAGGCTATCCGCTACGATGCTGTAAAGGATTACCAGATCCGCGAGGCGGCTTGAAAATGCCCTCGAACTTCACTCAGTATTTTTGCGGTACGTAGAGCTCATGGGGCAAGACCGAGCGCTCATATTCGGGATTGAATACCCGGTCAGGCAGTTTCACATCCTCATGCGGAACCGGTTCGTAGGGTACCTGTTGCAACAGGTGATCAATGCAATTGAGCCGCGCGCGTTTCTTGTCATTGCCCTCCACAATGAACCATGGTGCCTCGGGAATATTGGTCCGCGCCAGCATCTCCTCCTTGGCGTGGGTATATTGTTCCCAGCGTACGCGCGACTGAAGATCCATCGGCGAAAGTTTCCATTGTTTGAGCGGATCATGGATCCGCATCAGGAAACGCATCTGCTGTTCTTCGTCGGTGATCGAAAACCAGTACTTGATCAACATGATGCCTGACCGCACCAGCATGCGTTCAAACTCTGAAACGTCGTTGAAAAACTCCTCGACCTCGTCTTCAGTCGCAAAGCCCATCACCCGCTCGACACCCGCACGATTGTACCAGGACCGGTCGAACAGGACGATCTCGCCACCTGCCGGCATGTGCGGCACATAGCGCTGGAAATACCACTGGGTTTTCTCCCGGTCGGTTGGTGCCGGCAAGGCGACCACCCGCGCAATTCGCGGATTAAGCCGCTGGGTAATGCGCTTGATAACGCCGCCCTTGCCGGCCGAATCGCGGCCCTCAAACACCACAACCAGCTTCTTCTTGTGATACGAAACCCAGTCCTGCAGCTTGATCAGCTCGGCCTGCAGCCGCAAAAGTTCGCGAAAATAGGTTTGGCGCTCAATCGTCGGCGGGTGGGTCTCTTTGTATATGCGGCGAATTTCCAGCGACAGTGCAGGTTCGGAAAGTTCAAGCTCGTAGTCCTCGTCCAGCGTGTCGGCGAGCTCGGCCTGCAGCCAGTCCATTTCATCGTCGTTGCGGTCTGAGTTCATCCATCGCCTCCCGGAATTTTACGTTCAGACATAATGATATCGCTTCAGTGAAACTATTATGGCAGAAAGTCGGCAGCGTAAAACCAACATCCGGCCGGTAAAGCGCACTCGTAAGTCTTACAGATTTTCGGTATCATCGTATCTGATCTAGATCATCATTCAGGGAGAACCGCCATGAGCCTTCGTATTAACGATACTGCACCTGATTTCACTGCCGAGACCACCCATGGCGAGATCAATTTCCACGACTGGATCGGCGACGGCTATGCTGTCCTGTTCTCGCACCCGAAGGATTTTACCCCCGTCTGCACTACGGAGCTCGGTTACATGGCCGGTCTGCAGGACGAATTCGCCAAACGCCATGCCAAGATCATCGGTATTTCGGTTGATCCCGTCGAAAGCCACCACAAGTGGAAGGGTGATATCAAGGCGGCAACCGGACAGGATGTGGACTATCCGCTGATTGGCGACAAGGATCTGAAGGTTGCAAAACTGTATGACATGCTGCCGGCAGCAGCCGGCGATACGTCGGAAGGCCGCACGCCTGCGGATAATGCGACGGTGCGTTCCGTCTTCGTCATCGGACCCGACAAGAAGGTCAAGCTGACCATAACCTATCCGATGACAACCGGGCGCAATTTCGATGAAATCCTGCGTGCGATTGATTCAATCCAGCTGACCGCAAATCATCAGGTCTCAACACCCGCAAACTGGCAGCAGGGTGAAGACGTCATCATCGTGCCCGCGGTCTCCGACGATGACGCCAAGGCGAAATTCGGCGAATTCGAAACCGTGCTGCCGTACCTGAGAAGAACCAAACAGCCGGGTTAGGCAGGGCGCCAGCGAGGGTACAAAATGACCGGCGGGGCTATAGTCCCGCCGCACTTTCCTTGATGAACGAGCCGGAGCGAAGTTCATTGAATGCGTGAATCAGTTCTTCGCGCGTGTTCATGACGATCGGACCGTGCCAGGCGACCGGTTCCTGCAGTGGTGCGCCGGTAACCAGCAAAAAGCGGATGCCCTCATCGCCCGCCTGGACCACGATCTCGTCACCGGTATCGAACACCACCAGCGTACGGTTTCCGGTTTCGTCGCGGATGAATATCTCTTCGTCTCCGAGCCCCTTTTCAACCAATACGCCTTTGGGGTCTGATGCTCCGGAAAAACGGCCGGAACCCTGGAATATGTAGGCAAAGGCGTTGCGGTAGGTATCGACAGGCAACACCTTGCGCTTGCCCGGCGGAACCGAAATGTCGAGATACTGTGGCGATGCGGCGACGCCATCGACAGGACCTGTCTTGCCCCAAAACGAACCGCAGACGATACGGGCCACGGTGCCGTCGTCGTCGATAACCTCGGGAATATCCTTTGATTCAACGTCCTGATAGCGTGGCGCCGTCATTTTCTGCGCTGCCGGCAGGTTGGCCCAGAGTTGAAACCCGTGCATGCGGCCGCGGTCATCGCCTTTCGGCATCTCCTGATGCATGATGCCGCTGCCGGCGGTCATCCATTGAACATCGCCCGCACCCAGCGCGCCCCTGTTGCCGAGACTGTCGCCGTGCTCGACCGTTCCCGAGAGCACATAGGTGATGGTTTCGATGCCGCGGTGCGGATGCCAGGGGAAGCCGTTCAGATAATCTTCCGGCCGATCGTTGCGGAAATCGTCGAGCAGCAAGAACGGATCGGCGAGTGAAGGATCACCGAAGCCAAAGGCGCGGTGCAGATGGACGCCGGCGCCTTCAATGGCGGGTTGGGCCGAGCTTATTTGCTTGATTGGTCTAATCGACATTGCCGTTTTCCTGATTGTTCCGCCACTATGTAGTGCCGATCGTCCGTCAGTCACAGCCCTGATCGGTCAACAGCGTGTTCACTGATCCAGCGCCAATGCGCGCCGGCGCAGTATGGATGACATTAATGAGTTCATGACCCCAGGTCATGAACTCATAAACAGGATCAAAATGGTATGAGCAAATTTGGTTGGATATTAGGAGCGAGCTTGCAGGAAACCATCCGGTTTTCAAAAGCTTGCGACGCGATAGCCGGGAAAATTTGCCATATCCGTTGGACGCTCGAACCCGCTTCCCAATCCGTCGTCGAAGCCCTCAACCCATTGGCCGGCAGGCAAGCGAAGCGCCGCCGAGAGGTGGGGCAAGCCCCGCTTTCGGCCTTCTCCACCCGCAATTTCGGCGGAAGCGGAAACGCTTTGGCCGAAAATGCGTACGAACGATCAGGTGGCAACAGACGTTGTCACGGTCCCAAGTAACCGCAAAACGCCAGAGCCTGCTTAGCGGTTTCGGCGCCATTTTGACCCTGTTTATGATTTCATGACCTAGGCTGCGTTGCGCACCGGCGCGGCAGTATTTGCCCGGTAGGATATGGCTTCGGCAAGATGGATCCGGCCAACAATATCTGCACCGTCAAGATCGGCCAATGTGCGCGCTACTTTCAGTATCCGGTGATAGGCACGGGCCGAAAACTGCAGTTTCTCGCTCGCTTCGCCAAGCAGTGCGCGCCCGGCTGCATCCGGTTCGGCAATTTTTTCGATAAGAGAAGCAGAGCAATGGGCGTTGGTCATGCCATCCGCCATGCCAAGCCCTGAGAAACGTTCCGCCTGGCGTTGCCGGGCGCCGGCGACACGCGCGGCCACCACTTCGCTCGATTCACCGGTCGCTGGTTGAATAAGATCGGATGCCATGACCGCCGGCACCTCGATCCTGAGGTCAATGCGGTCCAGCAGCGGTCCCGAAATGCGGCCGAGATACTCACTGCGGCAACGTTGGCCCCGCGCGCATTGATATCCCGGTTCGCCCGACATTCCACAGCGGCAGGGATTCATCGCGGCAATCAACTGAATTTGCGCCGGATAACTGACCCGATGATTTGCGCGTGCGATCACGCATTCTCTGGTTTCCAGCGGTTGACGCAGCGAATCCAGTACTTGCGGCACAAACTCGGGAAACTCGTCGAGAAACAGCACGCCATGATGAGCCAGCGATACTTCACCCGGGCGTACGCGGAGGCCACCGCCAACCATGGCAGCCATCGACGCCGAGTGGTGCGGTGCACGAAACGGCCGCCGGTCGGACAGTTTGCCGTCGGCCAATTCCCCTGCCACGGACGCAATCATCGACACATCCAGCAACTCCTTTGGCGACAATGGCGGCAGGATTGATGGCAGACGCTGTGCTAGCATTGATTTACCGGACCCGGGCGGACCGACCATGATCAGGTTGTGCCCTCCGGCGGCAGCGACTTCGAGCGCGCGTTTTGCTGTCTCCTGGCCCTTGATGTCAGCCAGGTCCGGCAATCCCGTCGCCGCCGCACGCACCTTGGCCTCCGGGCGTGACAATACCTGTGTGCCCCTGAAGTGGTTGGCCATGGCGATCAGGCTGCGTGGCGCCAGAATGTCCATATTGGCACCGGCCCATGCTGCCTCCGGACCGCTTGAATGCGGGCAGATGAGGCCAAGGCCCTGCGCATTGGCGCCGATCGCCGCCGGTAGTGCACCGGCCACCGGCGCAATGGTACCGTCCAATGAAAGCTCACCCAAAACCATGTATTCGCCGAGCGCATCACCCGGCAGCGCCCCAAGTGCGGCCATCAGGCCCAATGCAATCGGCAGGTCGTAGTGACTGCCTTCCTTCGGAAGGTCGGCAGGCGCGAGATTGACGGTGACCTTTTTTGCCGGCATCGACAATCCGGATGCATGTAACGCCGCCTGCACCCGCTCACGGCTTTCCGCAACTGCCTTGTAGGGAAGGCCGACAATATGCATGTTGACCTTGCCCGGAGCGACCATCACCTGGACATCGACCGGTAGCGCTTCTATGCCGTGGAAAGCGACTGTCCGCACCTGTGAAACCATGTCCGTCCCCCACCCGATTGCAACCAGAATACACGTGCAATGAGAATAACAATAAACCTTGCCGCGAAATCAATCACAGAAATGAGATCAAATCAAGAACATAATAAATACAAACTAGCGCAAAAAGAGCATTTTGCGTGTAGTCGGTTGTATCAGGGGAACACTTAAGGGCGGATTATCCGCTTGCGCGCTCTTCGACCGCATCCCAGAACAAGGCGGCGATATCGGCGCCCCCGAATCGCTTCACTTCCCTGATTCCGGTAGGTGACGTGACATTGATCTCGGTCAGCAGGCCACCGATCACGTCGATTCCGACAAGCGTAAATCCCCGGTCCCTGAGTGCCGGTCCGATGCGCGAACAGATTTCGCGCTCCCGGTCGGTCAATTCCGTTTCCACGGCCCGACCACCGACATGCATATTGGAGCGGGCGTCTGTTTCGGCCGGAATGCGGTTGATGGCGCCGACTGCCTCGCCTTCGATCAGGATGATACGCTTGTCGCCTTCGCGTACATCCTTCAGGTATCGCTGAATGATGAACGGTTCGCGATACATTTGCTCAAACATCTCCAGCAGCGACGTCATGTTGCGGTCGCCGTCACGCAGGTGAAAGACACCTGCGCCGCCATTTCCGTAAAGCGGTTTGATGATGATGTCGCCAAACTCGCGGCGAAACGCGTTGACCTCGTCGGGATCCTTGGTGATCAGTGTTTCAGGCATCAAATCAGGGAACTCGGTGACGAAAATCTTCTCCGGGCTGTTGCGAACCCAGGCCGGATCGTTGACCACCAGTGTGTCGGGGTGGATGCGCTCCAGAACATGGGTGGTCGTGATGTAGTTCATGTCAAACGGCGGATCCTGCCTGAGCAGCACGACGTCGACTTCAGCCAAATCCTGTTTGCGCGGTTCCGTCAGCTCAAAATGGCTGCCCTCGACATCGCGCACAATCATTGTCTCTCCGACCGCACTGACAACGCCATCGCGTTGTGAGAGCCGGTCCGGTGTGTAATGGAACAGCCTGTGTCCGCGTGCCTGTGCCTCCAGTGCAAGGGCAAATGTCGTGTCCCCCCTGATGTCGAGGGTCGAAATATGGTCCATCTGAATGGCAATATCGAGCGGCATTGATTGCTCCACAGATCGCTACTACAACTGCTCTCTAACCCGCTACCGCCCGGCTGCCAATGATTTCGAGGTGAAATCGCACCAATTCAACCGTCAGGCGAATTGCCGCATTCTCGTGTCATCAAAATCTTAATCCTTTGCGGGCAGTTTGCGGGCATGAAAGTGCGGCTTTGCGCCACCGCGAAATTGACAATTCGGCAGGAAACACATGAGCAGCGTTACCCCCTTGACGAAGGCCAAATCAGAAGAGCTTGAACTGACGATCCTGATGCCGTGTCTCGATGAGGCCGAAACGCTTGAGATTTGCATCACCAAGGCCAAGGGTTATCTGGAAAAAGCAGGCGTCGATGGCGAGGTCCTGATTGCGGACAACGGCAGCACCGACGGTTCTCAGGACATTGCAAAACGTCTTGGAGCGAGGGTGGTTCCGGTTTCCGAGAAGGGATACGGTGCCGCGCTCCTCGGCGGAATTGCAGCAGCGCAAGGGCGTTACATCATCATGGGTGACGCCGATGATTCCTACGAATTCAGCGATTTGAGCGCCTTTGTCGAGAAGTTGCGCGATGGTGCCGATCTGGTCATGGGCAACCGGTTCAAGGGTGGTATTTCGCCGGGCGCCATGCCACCGCTGCACCGCTATCTCGGTAATCCGGTGCTGAGTTTCATCGGCAGGCTGTTCTTCAAGATCAAGATCGGTGACTTTCACTGTGGCCTGCGTGGTTTCAACGCCGAGAGCATTCGCGCGCTTGATCTTCGCACAACCGGCATGGAGTTCGCATCGGAAATGGTGGTTCGCAGCTCACTTGCCGATTTGCGCATGGACGAGGTACCGACAACGCTCAAACCGGACGGCCGCAGCCGGCCGCCACATTTGCGCTCCTGGCGCGATGGCTGGAGACATTTGAAGTTCCTGCTGATGTATAATCCACGCTGGCTGTTTTTGATTCCGGGCACCATTTTGTGCGCACTCGGTGCCCTGTTGTCCGTCCTGTTGTTTTTCGGCCCGCTGCAGGTTGGCACCGGTATCCAGCTAGATCTCAATGCTTATGTTGCGTCCTGTTTCATGGTGGCAACTGGCATACAGTTGGTCACTTTCGGAGTGCTGTCGCGTTATTACGCCGACATGACCGGCATCCTTCCTGCCAATTCCCGCTCGGACTGGATCAAGGGCAATATCAGCACCGACAGGTTGGCCTTGAATGCCGGTATCTGTCTGGCTGCCGGTTTCCTGTTCTTTGGTTATGCGCTGTTCACCTGGGCCGGCGTTGGTTTCGGCTCTCTGGTCAATCCGATTATTCCGCGTGTCGTCGTCCTGGGTCTGACGCTGATTGTCATCGCCTTGCAATTGTTCTTCTCCGCCTTTCTGCTGGGCGTGCTGCAAATTCCGCTCGCCAACGGAAAAAGTGGAGACGAAAATTCCAATACGCCCAGGAAGGCGGCATGAGCAAATCGGGCTCCGGCCTGGCTGACCGCGGAAAGATCACTCGCTTCGTCATCGTCGGAGTAGGCGCGGCAGTTCTGCTGTTTGTATTGACCTATGTGTTTGCACTGCTTGGTGCGCCGCCATTTGCTGGCAGCGTTGCAGCGTATGCGATAGCATTTGCAGTTGCCTACACTGCGCAACGCAACTGGACTTTCAAGTCAACCACCAGCCATCGGCGGACATTGCCGCGGTATTTTGCGGTGCAGGCCGGCTGTGCGCTCACCGCCGGGGCCGTTGCCCATGGCTCCGTCCACTTGTTAGGGGCTTCACCGCTTGTCATGTCGATCATCACGACGCTTGCCGCGAGCGCGATCAGTTTCGTTCTGTCCTCACTTTGGGCGTTCGCACCGGAAAACTGAATGCCAGCCGCTTTACCAATTGTTGAAATCGCGGCTGTAGAAAATTAGCCGGGACACCCGGAGTATGGAACATCACTCAATGACAGCGAAGCCGGCCGATGCCCGAAGCCAGGCGGGCCATCAGTTTCGCGCATTCTTCGATGCGCCGATCGCCATGATTCTGGCAATTCTGGCATTGGTGCCTTCCGTGGCCAATGGTTCTCTTACGGCCTGGCCCGGCAACAACGACAATATGTTGCGGCTGGTGCAGATCCGGGATCTGCTCGCAGGCCAGAGCTGGTTCGACTACTCGCAGTATCGCATGGGCCCCGACGGTGGTTTTATCATGCACTGGTCCCGCATTGTCGATCTGCCGAATGCGGCAATAATCCTGGCAGTGGAGGGCCTGACAGGATCGCAGCCGGCCGGCGAAATGGTTGCAGGGATAGTTTGGCCGACCCTGCTTCTGGCATTGTCGGTATTCGCGATCATCCGCGCAGCCCGTGTACTGGGCGGTGCCGAGGCCGCTTTCCCGGCGGCTCTGATCGGAATATTGAGCCTTTTCTCGATTGGAATTTATGCTCCGGGCGCATTTGATCATCACAATCTCCAACTGGCGCTTTGTCTGGTTGCAATCTGGTTATTGATTGCCCGTCCATCGCGACGGTGCGCATTCGCTGCGGGTGGTGCGGCGGCAATCACCATGGCTGTCGGAATGGAGACACTGCCGTTTGTCGTCGTCGCCTGCGCATCAGCGGCCATCTTGTTTCTCCTGCGTGGCCGCAATGAAACCGAAACCGCATTTGGCTTTGGGGTCGGCTTTGCATCAACGTCTGCACTGGCGTTCATAGCAACAGTCGGTCCGCAACAGTGGTTTGTCGTCCATTGCGACGCTCTGTCGCCGGCACAGCTTGTTGTCGCGGTCATTGGTGGTGGCGGACTGGCAATGCTCGCCTTGCTGCCATTTGCGAACGCAACACTTGGCTCCCGGATTGCCGGGCTCTGCGCGCTGGGGCTGCTGCTGGCGGCGCTGCTCGTTATTGTCTGGCCACAATGTCTTGCCGGCCCCTATGCCGGCCTCGATCCGCGTCTTGCCGAGCTCTGGTTGACCGGCGTATCCGAGGCGCAACCCGTCACCAAGATTGCGGCCCGGGATCTTCGGTTATTCGCAAAGCACTATCCGACACCGGTCATCGCACTCTTTGTCATCGGCTGGTTGATCTGGCGCAGCAGAGGCGCCGAATTGAGGGCCGCGTCGATTGCAGGCGGCTTCCTGCTGGCTGCATTTGTATTAAGCCTGTGGCAGGTGCGGGTCGGCAATTTTTCAGTTGCTTTTGCGACGATTCCGCTTGCAGCCTGGGTAGGCATTGCGCGGAAGACCGCCTATTCGCGCAAAACCAGTTCCGCCAGCCTGACCATGGCGATCGCATGGATTGTGTCATTTAATATGTGCTGGACAGTCGTCGGGTTGGGTTTGCACAATTTGGCGGGCATGCGAAAGCCGCCGAGCGCAGCACCCGGTGAGCCTAGCCTGGATTTGACCAGTTGCTACGATCAGGAAGCCTTTGGCGCGCTTGCCAAGCTCGAACCAGCAACCGTGATTGCGGTGTCCAATATCGGTCCGGCAATCCTGAAGCACACCCGCCACCGTACATTGGCCGGGCCGTACCATCGAAACAATGAAGGCAACATCGCAACTCTTGACGCCCTGACCAAACCCCCGGATGGCGCGTACGAAATTCTGTCGCGATATAGCGTCGAACTTGTCGTTCACTGCCCCGGCAACGACGAAAGCGGGCACATGGCCCGCCTGGGGCCTGATGGCCTCATGAGTACGTTGTTTGAAAAACAGCCGCCCGAATGGCTGAAGAAATTGACAACCGGCCCTGAAACGGCCTTGGTGATATTTCAGGTAGAACGAAAATAACATAATTATCAGCAGGTTACCGGCAGTTTACCCGCTGTTCACATCATCCATGCAGACTGCAGCGTGATAACGGCACTCTTAGTGGCGGGAGCCAGGTTCATGACCGGAAACAGCGGTACGATCGACGTACTCATTGCCGAAGACAATGACGTAAACCAGATGGTCTTCTCATTCATCATGGAAGAACTCGGCCTGGTTTTCGAGATTGCCGCCAATGGTCAGGAAGCTGTTGACAAATACCAGCAGTTTCAGCCGCCGCTGATCGTCATGGACGTTTCAATGCCGGTGATGAACGGCCTTGAAGCGACACATAAAATTCGCGAGCTGGAGGCATCGAGCGGCAGCAGGGTCACCATCATCGCAGCCACCGCCCATGCGTTGAAAGGCGATAGCGAACGATGCCTGGAGGCAGGCATGGACGACTATATCGCCAAGCCGATCAGTCCGGACAAACTTAAAGAGAAACTTGACCATTGGCGAAATCTTGCGCAGTCGGCGGTCATAAATGGCTAACCAAACCCGTTAGGGTAAAGACCGAAGATACCTTTCATAAACGCTTTTGTGTGAGCGTTTCATAAAATGAGCAGCATCCGTAGCAGGGGCATCAATGAATTCTTCCGTCGAAGACACAAACGGTAGCGGCAATCCGGCCGAACTTGCGATGACCGATTCGCTGACCGGTCTGGGCAATCGTGCGCGATTCTACGACAAGATGGAACGCCTGATCGCCGAGCGCGCTGAAGATCCTGCTCCATTCGCAATCGGCATAATCGATTTAGACGGGTTCAAGCCGATCAACGATCTGTTCGGCCGCAGCGCTGGCGATGATATTCTGCTGCAGGTTTCCATGCGGCTGCGCTCGGCAATGGACGAACAGTCGATCATGACGCGCGTCGGTGGCGACGAGTTCGCGTTCTTGTTTCCGATGACATTCCGCGAAGAGGCGATCAAGGACCAGGCAAAAATGCTGATCGAAGTCCTGTCGGCGCCTTACGATGTTGGCGAAAGGACCGCCAGGCTATCGGCGTCGGTCGGTTGCGCACTTTACTACTTCAATGACGAAACCCCTCAGCAGTTGGTTTCCCGCGCTGAAACGGCTCTGTACCATGCAAAGCGGTCCGGCCGCGGTCGCGTTGTCGTTTACTCCCAGGAAATGGAAGAAGCCGCCAAGAGGGTTGCCCGTATCGAGCAGGCGCTTCGGCGGGCAGTTTCGGCGGGCGAGGTCGAGCCTCATTTTCAGCCGATCGTTGATCTGAAGACCCGTCAGACAATTGGCTTTGAATGCTTGGCCCGGTGGACCGACAGGGACCTGGGATTTGTTTCGCCGGCTGTGTTCATTCCGATTGCCGAGGAGCGCGGTATCGTTGGACCCATGTCCCAGCTCTTGCTACGAAAAGCGACTGAAGCTGCGCGGGAATGGCCGGAACATCTTTTTCTGTCGTTTAATCTGTCACCATCGCAATTGGTGGACCAGAACACCGGTCTGCACATCCTGTCTATCCTTGAGAAAACCGGGTTTGACCCGAAGCGGCTCGAGATCGAGATCACCGAAACCGGAGTGATGAGCGATCCGGCTTCTGCCGAAAAGATCGTTGAGGATCTTCGCCGTGTCGGCATCCGGGTTTCGCTCGACGATTTTGGCACCGGCCAGTCCAGCCTCGGCCGCCTGCGTGATTTCCACTTTGACAAGCTCAAGATTGATCGCGCTTTTGTCTCATCCATCCTTGAGGATCGTCCCTCAGAACACATCATCCGAGCCATTCTCGCCATGTGCGAGGGCCTTGGAATGGATGTGGTCGCCGAGGGCATTGAGGACGAAAAGCAGGCAGACAAACTGGTCCAGTTCGGTTGTCAGGGTGGCCAGGGTTTCTTCTTCGGCAAGCCCGTCGACGCCAACGCGACAATGGGATATCTGCGCGACGCCTATCGCGGGGCGCTGCACGCCAAGGCAATCTGACGCTTCAAAACCGCATGCCAAATTGCCGGGATCCCGAAGCGGAAGCCAATTCTGCAAGCTTCGGAACTCTGCGCCAAAAGCTCCGTTTTTAACTTTGGTAAACAAGCGGTGTAGCGCGGTCTATTGCTATATTAAATAGCTGAATTATTTGAAGAAAACCTAATTTATGGGCCTTGGTAGCTGTCCAGCCAGTTCGAGTTATGGCAGTTGGCTAAAAGTTTGTGCAAATCCGCTGGACTCAGTGAAATCTCCATAAATATGAGAATATTAGACTTTGCGGATGTGTAACGCCGTGCGCCATCGCTTTAGTAGCCCGGCCCGAATCCGAGAAGTCAATACCATGCCTCAATCTCCACGTAGACTGCTGCGGAAGTTTGCAGAAGACCGTTCCGGCAATTTTTCGCTAATGTTCGCTGCAGGGTCAATTTCGATCATTCTCGCGGCAGGATTTGCAATCGACTTCGGCCGACTATCGACCAGCAATTCAACTTCCGCCAACGCTGTCGATGCCGCGATTCTGGCGGCTGCGCGTGATCTGATGCTTGGCAGAATCGAAGCCGACGAGGCCTACGATTTCGTCAAAGCTTATCTGGAGGGCACACTCGGTGTCGATGTCGGGCCTGACAAGGAATATCAGATCACTCACTTCTCGATCGATACGGTCAATGAGAAAATTTCGGTAGATCTGACCCGGGACATGCCCATGACCTTCATGGCGTTGGCCGGGAAGAAAACCCAGACAAACACGGCAAGCGGCTCCGCACTCTACGGGATCGACACCACCGAAGTGGTCATGACCTTCGACGTGACCGGCTCGATGGGCGGCAGGAAGATCAATGATCTGAAGACGGCGGCCACTTCGGGGATTGCTGATCTGCTCGGTGGCAGCGCAGCCAACGGCAAGTTGCGTGTGGCAATGGTGCCCTATGCTGAAGGGGTCAACACCGGACCGTTGTACCAGACGGTATTCGTAGAAAATGAAGATACCAGCGGGGCGCCACCGGTGGATGATCCATCGGCAATTCCGGGCGGCGAAGGATCCGCTGCCGCAGACAATTGCTCGACTGAACGGAAAGGGCAGGGCCAATTTACCGACGACAGTCCGCGCAAGGGCAAGATCAATCGCGATTTCCGGCTCAGAAGGTGCCCCGCATCGCCTCTGATACCATTGTCCGCAAATGCCAGCATGCTTCAGGATGCCGTTGGTGACATGACCACCGGTGGCGGTACCGGCGGGCATATCGGAATTCAGTGGGCCTGGTATCTGATGTCGCCAAAATGGGCAGACTATCTGCCTGCAGGCTCAAAACCGGCTGACTACGGCGGTGATGTTCGCAAATTTGCCGTTCTGATGACCGATGGCGAATTCAATGTGGCGTATGCTGGTGTACCGAAAGACTCGTCTCAATACAGACAGGCAAGGAAGTCGATGGCAAAGGCGCGCAAGCTTTGCGGGAACATGAAAAACAAGGGTATCGAGATCTTCACGATCGGCTTCGCGCTCAACAATCGTGACGCCAAGGAACTGATGCGCGATTGTGCTTCCACAGATACGGATGAGATCACCTACTACCATCAGGCGGGAAACGGTGACGAACTCCGAAGAATTTACAAGGACATCGCAGTAAGCATCAAGCAACTGCGTCTTGTGCGCTAAAAACTACCAAGGGGCCGCCTGTGGCGGCCTTTCTCTTCATTCATCACCCTTTGTCGGGACATCTCCGCCGGCGCTTTCTGGCTCGGCAGGTTGTGCCAGCATTTGGATGATCTTCAAAAGCAGGCCAATTCCTGCCGCTGCATAGAACATTGTGAAAATTTTTGCTGCGTCGGTTTTCGGTGTGAGGTCGCCGTAGCCGATGGTGGTCAACGTTATGAAACTGAAATAAAGCGCATCAATAATTCGCCAGCCCTCGACCTGAGCATAAAACCAGGTGCCTGAAATCAGCAGCAGCGCAACGGCGCCGGTGGTATTGCGGAAAACCGGATTGTTCCACGAAAGAACAAACCCCCGAACGACCTGATAAACCGGCAGCAAATATGAAAGCATTCCGAACCCTCCACAAATTGGTAAGCCATACTCGCCGACCATTGATGATCGTTCAATCGCGATTACCGGCTGGGTGCCTAAATCCTCACAATTGAGCATTGAACTCCATACGGTGGTCTGTGCTACACCGGCAATCACAACTGAACCCGGTTCCGAGAGATCCCTTTCATGCAAGAAGCCTATATTTGTGACTACATTCGCACGCCCATCGGCCGCTTTGGAGGCGCACTTTCATCGGTGCGCGCCGATGATCTGGGTGCAGTGCCGCTGAAAGCCCTGAAGGACCGCAATGAAGGCGTCGATTGGGAAGCGGTCGACGATGTGATCTATGGCTGCGCCAATCAGGCCGGTGAGGACAATCGCAATGTCGCGCGCATGAGCCTGCTGCTAGCGGGCCTGCCGGAATGTGTGCCCGGCGCGACGATAAACCGGCTTTGCGGATCAGGCATGAACGCGTTGATCGACGCTTCTCGCGCGATCAAAACCGGTGAAGCCGAATTGATGATTGCCGGCGGTGTTGAATCGATGTCACGCGCACCATTCGTCATGCCAAAGGCCGACAGCGCCTTTTCGAGAAAGGCGGAAATATACGACACCACGATTGGCTGGCGTTTTGTCAATCCCGTGATGAAGAAACAGTACGGCATCGATTCCATGCCGGAAACTGCCGAGAACGTCGCCGAGGATTTCCAGATCAGCCGTGCCGACCAGGACGCGTTTGCCGAACACAGTCAGACCAAGGCTGTTGCCGCGCAGGAAAACGGCCGGTTGGCAAAGGAGATCACACCCGTCACGATTCCGCAGCGCAAAGGCGATCCGGTTGTTGTTGACAGGGATGAGCACCCGCGTGCCGGAACGACGGCCGAAAAGCTCGCCAAATTGCCGACACCTTTCAAAAAGGAAGGCGGGACTGTGACTGCCGGTAACGCCTCAGGCGTCAATGACGGAGCGGCAGCCATCATCGTCGCATCGGAAGCCGCTGCAAAAAAACATGGCCTCACGCCGATTGCCCGTGTTCTGGGCGGCGCGGCAACCGGACTTGCGCCACGTATCATGGGCTTCGGGCCGGCTCCGGCAACAAACAAGCTGTGTCAGCGTCTGGGCATTAAACCGCAGGATTTCGATGTCATCGAACTGAATGAAGCCTTTGCTTCACAGGGGCTTGCCACACTGCGTGAGCTTGGGATTGCCGATGACGCTGAGCACGTTAATCCCAACGGCGGCGCCATCGCACTCGGACATCCACTGGGAATGTCGGGCGCTCGTATCGCCGCGACAGCGGCAGTGGAACTTGTTGAGCGCGGTGGCAAATTGGCGCTTGCCACCATGTGTATCGGCGTTGGTCAGGGTATCGCGGTAGCCATGGAGCGGGTGTGATCACGCCGGACAATGGCTGGTGGCGATCCGTAATTTTTGGCAAAGGCCCTTGAAAATGAACTCGGCGACGAAAACCCGGTGCGTTCGGCGATTTCGCTGAATGAGGTTTTGGTATCTGTAACCAGTCGCCGGGCGATCGAGAGTCTCAGCCTGAGATAATAGGCGCCCGGCGTCTCGCTTATCGCGGCTCGAAAGAGGTTTTCCAGGCTGCGAACCGAGATGTGCAGGCGCCTGGCGATCGCCGCGGTGGTCAGTGGGCGATCAATTCTGCTTTCCATCAACCGGACGGCCGCAGCAAAGCGGGGATCATAGCGATCCGCGGGACCGATGGCGACCAGCGGCTGAGTATCGCTCGCCTCCTTGCCTTCTTCGTAGATAAACACACTTGCCACATCCAACGCCGTGGCGACACCAAGCCGGGTACGGATCAAGTGGGTAATCAGATCGAATGTCGGTGACGCACCTCCCGTCGTAAATATACTGCCGTCTATGACGTAGCGGTCTTGCCGGACATCGACATCGGGATTGGCGCTGGCGAAATCTTCGAAATCCTCCCAGTGGGTGGTGGCCCGCTTGCCTTTCAACAGACCAGCACGCGCCAAGACCCAGGAGCCGGCCTCAATGCCGCCGGTCAGACTAACCCTGCGTGCTGCACGGTTCACCCGCGACAGGAGCGCTTGTGTTGCCTGGTCGGCCGTATCGAAGCCCGCAATGACAATCAGCATGTCACCGCCCTCCTCGGGATCGAGTCTGCCCGATACCGCAATTGGCAATCCGCAGGTTGTCATTGCCGGCTTGCCGTCCGGAGAGACAAACCGCCACGAAAATACAGGCCGGCCTGTGACCCGGTTTGCTGCACGAAGCGGATCAACTGCCGATGCAACGCAGCTGATCGACAATCCGCTCATCACCAGAAAGGTGACATCCAACCGTTCCGCCGATGCTTCAAAAACCGAGCTGGTTGCGTTTTTTATCATCTTTGCTTCGTAATATGTGAAGCATTTTTCGTAAAGTCCGGCATGATCAAATGAGTAGGATCTGGAGGATTCAAATGCCCCTTGCCATGAATCGCGAAGTTTTCATCACCTGTGCCGTCACGGGCTCTGGAAGTACACAAGACCGCAGCCCGCATGTACCGCGCTCGCCCGAGCAGATTGCCAATTCCGCCATTGAGGCTGCCAAGGCAGGCGCTGCGATCGTCCATTGTCATGTGCGTGATCCTGATACCGGAGCACCAAGCCGAAAGCTGGAATATTGCCGCGAAGTGACCGATCGGATCCGCGAAGCTGAAGTGGACGTGGTGCTGAACCTGACTGCGGGCATGGGCGGTGACATGGTATTCGGATCGACCGATGCGCCATTGCCGCTGAACGAGGCAGGAACCGACATGGCAGGCGCGGAAGAACGTGTGGCCCATGTCGCCGAATGCCTGCCTGAGATCTGTACGCTCGATTGTGGCACGATGAACTTCGCCGAGGCCGACTATGTGATGACCAACACGCCGGGCATGTTGCGGGCAATGGGCAAATTGATGACGGATCTTGGCGTCAAGCCGGAGATCGAGGCGTTTGACACCGGGCACCTCTGGTTTGCCAAGCAACTGGTCAAGGAGGGGGTTCTTGACAGCCCCGCATTGGTGCAGCTCTGCATGGGCGTGCCATGGGGCGCGCCGGACGATCTCAACACGTTCATGGCCATGGTCAACAACGTGCCTGAAGACTGGACCTTCTCGGCTTTCTCTTTGGGACGTAGCCAGATGGCTTACGCGGCAGCGGCTGTATTGGCCGGCGGCAATGTACGCGTCGGGCTGGAAGACAACCTCTGGCTAGAGAAAGGTGTGCTGGCGACCAATGCTCAATTGGTCGAGCGCGCCGTGACGGTCGTTGAAAATATCGGTGCGCGGGTGATTGGACCGGAGGAAGTTCGAACAAAACTTGGCCTGACAAAGAGAGCGCCACGGAAATGAAGACCGCCGCAATTGTCGGCGGCGGTGTCATTGGCGCCGGATGGGCCGCGCGCTTCGTGCTCAACGGGTTGGATGTTTCAATCTTCGATCCCGATCCCGAAGCGGAACGCAAGGTTACAGAGGTGCTTGGCAACGCCCGGCGTGCTTATGCGGCAATGGTCCCTGACGGATTGCCTGCCGAAGGCGTGATCACGTACGCCCAGTCCATTGAGGAAGCGGTTGCGACCGCCGATCTCGTTCAAGAAAGCGTGCCTGAAAGACTTGAACTCAAGCACAAGGTTCTGGCTGAAATAGGCGCTCACGCAACTGCCGAGGCGCTGATAGGCTCTTCAACCTCCGGGCTGAAACCCAGCGACATGCAAACCACGATGGCTCGGCCCGAACGGCTGTTCGTCGCCCATCCTTTCAATCCGGTCTACCTTCTGCCCGTAGTTGAGATAGTCGGCGGTGAGAGCACATCGCCTGAAACGGTCGAGCGGGCAAAATCCGCCTATGCATCGATTGGCATGAAGCCGGTTCACGTGAAAAAGGAAATCGAGGCTTTTGTGGCCGACCGGCTGCTAGAAGCGATCTGGCGCGAATCTCTCTGGCTCATAAAGGACGGCATCTGCACGACCGAGGACCTTGACGACATTGTTCGTTACGGATTCGGACTGCGCTACGCTCAGATGGGTGTTTTTGATACTTATCGCGTCGCTGGTGGTGAGGCCGGCATGCGGCACTTTCTTGAACAGTTCGGCCCCTGTCTCTCCTGGCCCTGGACCAAGCTGATGGATGTGCCGGATTATGACGATGCGCTGGTGGATCTGATTGCCGGGCAGTCCGATGAACAATCCGGGCACATGTCCATTCGCGAGATGGAACGTGCCCGCGATGACAATCTTGTCGCCATAATGAGTGCACTTAGCCAGCAAAATAATGGTGAAGGGTGGGGTGCGGGTGAAAATCTCAACCAATATCGATCGCAGTTGCGCGAATTAAAGGATCGTGGCGATGAACTTTGATCTGTCTGAAGAACAACAGATGATCGTCGAGACGACCCGTTCGTTCGTCGAAAACGAGCTTTATCCACACGAGCTTGAAATTGAGCGCAGCGGTGAACTCGACATGGATGTTGTCCGCGAGATCCAGGCCAAGGCAATCGAGACCGGTCTTTATGCGGCAAATATCCCGGAAGAGTTTGGCGGCGCAGGTCTCGATACCCCAACCTGGCTGCTCTATGAAAAGGAGCTCGGCAAGGCCAATTATGCGCTGCATTGGACCTGCGTGGCCCGCCCTTCCAACATTCTCTGTGCCGGAACGCCCGAGCAGCGTGCGAAGTATCTTGAACCGTGCGTTCGCGGAGAGAAGTGGGATTGCCTTGCCATGACCGAGCCCGGCGCCGGTTCCGATCTGCGCGGCATGAACGCGACCGCAAGGAAGGATGGCGATGACTGGATTCTCAACGGCACCAAGCATTTTATCAGCCATGCGGATATTGCCGATTTCGCCATCTGCTTCATGGCCACCGGAGAGGAAGACACACCCCGCGGGAAGAAGAAGCTGATCACCGCTTTCTTCGTTGACAAAGGCACGCCGGGTTTCACGGTTCGGGATGGCTACCGAAACGTCTCGCATCGTGGATACACAAACGCTGTTCTGGAATTCGATGATTGCCGTGTTCCGGCAAGTGCCGTTCTAGGCGAAGTGCACAAGGGTTTTGACGTCGCCAATGAATGGCTCGGCGCCACAAGGCTTCAAGTAGCTGCAACATGTCTTGGACGTGCCGAGCGCGCTTTCAGCCATGCGGTTGAATGGGCTGCCGAGAGAAAGCAGTTCGGCCAGCAGATTGGCAAATTCCAGGGCGTATCGTTCAAGCTGGCCGACATGGCCATGGAGTTGAAGGCGGCCGAATTGCTGACCCTGGAAGCCGGCTGGAAGTTCGACCAGGGAACCGTGACCGATTCCGACATGGCAATCGCCAAGCTGAAAGCGACCGAAATGCTGGCTTTCGTTGCCGATGAGGCAATCCAGATTCATGGTGGCATGGGGTTGATGGATGAGTTGCCTCTAGAGCGCATTTGGCGCGATGCCCGCGTGGAACGCATCTGGGAGGGCACGTCGGAAATCCAGCGCCACATAATCAGCAGGGCATTGCTCAGACCCCTTGGAGCGTGAGGCCTTACCCGTGGCGAATAAGAAGACGCTTTCGGAAACAGAACTCTATGCACCTGTAAAGATGTTGCTTGAAGGTCAGGGATATTTGGTCAAGAGCGAAGTCGGGGCCGCTGATGTCGTTGCCGTTCGAGGTGACGAACCTCCAGTCATCGTCGAGTTGAAAACCGGATTCTCACTGGCGCTGTTTCACCAGGCGATTGAGAGATTGAAGGTAACGGATGCAGTTTACGTGGCTGTGCCTGAATGGAGCGGTCGAAGTGGGTGGAAAAGCTTCGTGGCAAATCGAACATTGTGCCGGCGCCTTGGCCTGGGTCTGATGACCGTCAAGTTGGGCACCAACCAGGTCGATATTCATCTTGATCCCGGCCCCTACGCGCCAAGGCGGTCCCGGAAGCGTCGGGAGCGCCTGTTAAGGGAGTTTCAGCACCGGGTTGGCGATCCGAATACCGGCGGACAAACCAGAACAAAAATTGTGACAGCCTACCGGCAGGATGCATTGCGTTGCCTGAAATATCTGTCCGAAAATGGACCAACCAAAGCGGCCACGTTAGCCAAGACGACCGCTGTATCGAGAGCGCGGCGGATCATGTCCGACGATCACTATGGATGGTTTGAGCGGGTCAGCCTCGGCGTATATTCAATCACGCCGAAAGGCCAAGAAGCGCTTGAGACATATGGCGCTGAAATCGAGGTGCTCACATGACTCGTTCTTTGAAGCGATTGTTAGCGCCGCGATCCATCGCTGTGATGGGCGGAAAATGGGCAGCGGCTGTCATCCGCCAAACGAGGCAGATGGGCTATGACGGCGAAATCTGGCCAATTCATCCTGATAAGAAATTGATCGAGGGATTGCCGGTATTTCGCTCGGTGGACGAATTGCCGGGTTCGCCCGATGCAGCATTTGTGGGGGTCAACCGCAGGGCGACAATCGACATTGTACGCCAGCTTTCAATAATTGGAGCAGGCGGTGCGGTGTGTTTTGCCTCCGGCTTTCGCGAGACCGACGCTGACGATGCCGATGGCGGCCAACTACAAGACGCATTGCTGCTTGCGGCAGGCGACATGCCAATTCTCGGGCCCAATTGCTACGGATTGGTCAATTATTGCGACGGCGCACTGCTTTGGCCCGACCAGCACGGCGGCGTGCGATTGGGAAGTGGTTCGCAAGGCGTTGCCATCATCACGCAATCCTCGAACATCGCCATCAACATGACCATGCAGGCGCGCGGCCTGCCGGTAGCCTACGTCGTCACTGCCGGTAACCAGGCTCAGATCGGGATTTCGGAAATTGCAGCAGGTCTGCTTGAAGATGACCGTGTTTCGGCGCTGGGGTTGTACATTGAGGGCTTCGACAGTGTCGCCGGGTTTGAGTACCTGGCCGCTCGGGCACGGGAACTCAACAAACCGGTCATTGCGCTAAAGATTGGTAAGTCGGAACAGGCCAAGGCCGCAACGGTGTCGCATACTGCGTCGATTGCAGGAGCCGATGCTGCATCAGACGCTTTCTTGCGCCGGCTGGGTATCGGACGCGTCAATTCGGTTCCAGCATTTCTGGAGGCGCTCAAACTGCTCCATGTTTGCGGGCCACTTCAGGGAAACCGCGTATCATCGATGAGTTGTTCGGGCGGTGAGGCGGCACTTGTTGCAGATAGCGTCGGTGGACGGCGCATCGATTTTCCAGCGCTTACAGCCGAACACTGCAACCGGGTAAAGGAAACACTTGGACCATTGGTCGCTGTCGCCAATCCACTCGATTATCACACCTTCATCTGGAATGACGAACCCGCGATGACCAACACTTTTTCCGCAATGGTCTCGGGCGGGTTCGATATGAACCTGCTTGTCATTGACTTCCCCAGGTCTGACCGTTGTTCGGATACCGATTGGTGCGCAACCGTCAATGCGTTCGAGAGGGCTCTTGTGGCTAATGATGCGAAAGGCGCTCTGTTGGCAACACTACCCGAAAACCTGCCCGAAAGCTGGGCGGCAGAATGCATTGCGCGTGGAATTGCTCCCATGCAGGGTATTGAAGAGGCACTTGATGCCATAGAAGTCGCAGCATTTATCGGCGAAGCTTGGCGCGATCCAGTCGCCCGGCCCGTATCTACAGGCGAACCTGTAGAGTGCAAAACCACCACGCTGGATGAGGCGGAAGCAAAGCGCCAGCTTGCTGCATCTGGACTGCCAATTCCCGAGGGCCGACGCGCTGCAAACGCACAGGAAGCGGCCGACATAGCGGAAGAATTGGGTTTTCCGGTCGCGCTGAAGGTACTCGGCGTAGCACACAAGAGTGAGCTTGGTGCGGTCCGCCTGGGACTATCCTCGCCAGAGGATGTTCGCTGCGCGGCTTCAACCATGACTGGTCTCGGCACCGGATTGTATGTGGAGCGGATGATTGATGCCGGCGTTTGCGAACTGATCGTCGGGGTCACCCGTGATCCGCTTTTCGGTCCTTTGTTAACGATCGGCAGCGGCGGCGTACTGGTCGAGCTGCTTGAAGACAGCCGGACGCTTCTGCTTCCGACGACCGCGCGCGAGATTGAAGATGCGCTTCGCGGATTGAAACTGTTCCCGCTGCTGAACGGCTATCGCGGCAGACCAGAAGCTGATCTGGAGACAGCGATCCATACAATTGAGATGATCGCCGGATTTGCAGTTGAAAGAGCAGATGACATTTTGGAGATGGACATCAATCCGCTGATTGTCCGGGAGGAAGGAAAGGGCGTATCAATCGCAGACGCGCTTATTGTGGTGAAGGAGAACAACCATGGCTGAAGTCATTTCAACACGCCGCGACGGTGCGGTGCTGGAGGTTACGCTCGACCGGCCGAAAGCCAATGCGATCAATCTCGAAACATCTCGACAGATGGGTGAGACGTTCAAGTCATTCAGGGATGATCCCGATCTGCGCGTTGCCATTGTTCAGACCGCCGGAGACAAGTTCTTTTCTGCCGGATGGGACCTGAAGGCAGCTGCTGATGGCGACGCGGTTGACGGAGATTACGGCGTCGGCGGATTTGCCGGCCTGCAGGAACTGCGCGACATGAACAAACCGGTTATCGCTGCTGTTAACGGCATGGCGGTTGGCGGCGGTTTCGAACTGGCGCTTTCCTGTGACCTGATCTACGCCTCTGCACACTCCTCATTTGCACTGCCGGAGATCAAGGCCGGTACGCTTGCTGACGCGGCGACGATCAAATTGCCAAAACGCATTCCGTATCACGTTGCCATGGACCTGCTTTTTACCGGGCGCTGGATGGACGTCGAAGAGGCTAACCGCTGGGGTCTTGTCAACGAAATCCATGACGACAATGAAAAATTGATGCAGCGTGTGTGGGAAATCGCACAGCATCTCGCCTCCGGTCCGCCTTTAGTATTCGCATCAATCAAGGAGGTCGCACGCGCTGCGGAAGCGATGACGTTCCAGGATGCAATGAATTGGATCACCAAACGTAAGTTCCGCACGGTGGATGAACTCTATGATTCTGAGGACAACATGGAGGGATTTCGGGCATTCGCGGAAAAACGCGACCCTGTCTGGAAAGGTAGATAGTGGCTGAAAAAGCCGATTATTCGAAACTGATCGACCAGGAAACCTGGGCGTTTATCAAACGAACTGCGGCCTGGTACCCTGATGATACGGTCAATAAGTCGATCGAAGAACAACGCGAAATCTATAATTCGATGTGCCGGGAGTTTTTCGCTGGATACCCTGATGGGGTGACGGCAAAAGATTCACACATTGGTGCCGGTGATCACAAAATCCCAATCCGGTCCTATAACAGTGTAAACGGCGACGAGACGGCCATTATTGTATTTTATCATGGCGGTGGATTTGTCGTCGGCGGGCTTGAAAGCCATGATGACGTATGCGCCGAAATCTGTGACCGGACGGGTTTTCCGGTGGTTTCAGTGGACTATCGCATGGCGCCGGAACATGCATTTCCGGATTGCTTCAATGATGCGCTGACAGCGTATGAATGGGCCTGCAAACAGACTTCATCACCCATTTTGCTGGTCGGTGATAGCGCCGGTGGAAATCTTGCGGCAGCGGTTTGCCATGCGACCCGTTCGTCGAATGTGCGGCCAGCCGGGCTGGTCTCCATCTATCCGGGATTTAGCGGCGACTATACCAAGAACTCATGTGCCTATCACGCCAAGGCGCCATTGCTGACGCGCCACGACCTTGAATTCTATAGTCACATCAGGGCGCGGGGAGCAGATGTGACCGACGATCCGAAGGCAGCGCCTCTGGCAGACCCCGATTTCTCGGACCTGCCACCGTCGGTGATTATTTCGGCGGAATGCGATCCGCTGTCCGACGATGGCCGGGACTATCGCGATGCAGTTGTTGCAGCCGGCGGCAAAGCGGTCTGGTTCAACGAAAAAGGTCTGGTGCATGGTTATCTGCGGGCCAGAAATTCGGTTTCGCGGGCACGCAAGAGTTTCGACCGGATTATCCAGGCAATTGATTCACTCGGAAACGGAGAATGGCCCTATGACACCTCCGGCGACTGAGTTGAGAATCGAAGATTGCATCAATGAGACCTGCCCCTGGTCCGGCAAACCAGTGAGCTCAGACTCGCTTACCACTTTTAACGGAAATGTCGTCGGTTTCTGCAATACGGGATGCCGCGACAAATTTCAGGCCGCAATCACGCATTTTGAGAATTCCGCCACCGGCCGCTCAGCTTAAAAAGGAGCCGGCTTTCATTGTTGCGGGCACTGGCACTCCCAGCCGTGTCAGCACCGTTGGCGCGATCTGCAATTGGCCAAGCAGCTGCTCACCGTCCGGTCCGTCGCCTCCACCAAACCAGTAGAGTGCCGCGTCCTGCTGCAAATCCTCATGCCCACCATGATGTCCGCGGTTTGTTTGACCGTGGTCGGCTGTCACGATGACTTCATAGCCATTCGCTAGCCAGCGAGGCAAAAACGCGGCCAGACTGGCATCTGCGACCGCGCAAGCGTGGTCCATCTCCGTGCAGTCATGCCCAAAACGATGGCCCATCGAATCCAATGTGCAGGAATGGTAGATGCCGTAGTCGATGCCGAACTTCTCGGTCAGCATGGTCAAGGTTGCAAAAAGATCAGCATCTGATGGTGTCATCTGATTGGCATGACCATAGCCCGCCATGGTGTGAAAACGGCCGTGCGTGATGGGTGCGCCCGGTTCGTCATATTCAAGATCCCGCACCATATCGAGCGGATAGCGGTGAAAGAACTCGCTCCAATAGCTGTGCGTAACTGCCCCGGTTTTGCCAGCGGCTTTGGTCACTTCGGAGAAAATGTCGGGTTGCGAGATCCTGAAACGGACCTCATTGGACAGGATACCGTGTACCTGGGGCGACACGCCGGTGTGTATGGACGCGTAGCAAGGTCCTGAGATGGACGGCAGGACGGAGCGGATTTTCCAGACTCTGGCATCGCCGGACTGAACCCAGCCTTCCAGATTTCCGAACAATCGGCGCCAATTGCGCCAGGGGACGCCATCAAGAATGATGAGGAGAAGCTTTTTATCGAGCGCCATGGCTGGTTTTCCGAGTGGGGCCTGACAGTTCTAATACCAATACAGGAAGAGTGTTTAGGGAAAGCGGCAGGGGTTTGCCAGCAAGCGCCATCTGCAAAGGATTGGCGCTCGCATTTTGGAAGGCGATCATGATTACGCTATCATCCATTTAAGCCGGATACGCTCAAGACAACCACAATCACGGCTCCGCGGCGACGGGAATTTAGGTGAGATTGTTCAACAACATGCACGCCGTTGAAGGCCGGAACTTTGATATCACCTGGCATGGAATTTATTTCGCCGTTGGTTTCTTTATCTTGCTCACAACCTATTGGCATTTCCTGTATTTGGCCGGCATACACGACAGTTTCACCAATAGTATCAACAGCTTGCTTATTGCTTTGGGATTTATCGCCGGGTCAAAATCTATCAAAATCGCCTGTTCCTGGCGTGCTCTACTGGAGAATCCGCGAAAACTGATTTTCAAAAACGGTAGCTCCTTTTACGGCGGTGTTGCGGGACTGTTGCTCGCTTCCTGGTTCATCACCCGTCGAGCTGAAACCCTTCCTCCTTTCGCCGCGTTTGATGCCGTATTCATGTCGCTTCCGCTCTTTCAGGTATTTCTGCGTCTTGGATGCGCCAGTTACGGTTGCTGTCACGGCGGGCCATATGCCGGTCCCGGGAGTATCCGGCCAACGGAACCGGCATCTCCTGCATTTCGCTCGTTTAAAGGGGAGCCAATGCACCCGACGCAACTTTCCAGCATTGTAAAGAACCTGGTGATCCTCATGTGCATGTTGGCGATTTTTCTGACGTTTCCCTATGAAGGCGTGCCCACCGTAACCTGGCTCCTATTGTATCCGAGCGTGCGTTTTCTTGTCGATTTGACGCGCAGCAGGGAAGAGAAAACCCATGTGCGCGGGTTTAGGCGGTCACAGATTGTCTCCATTGCATTATTTGCCATTGGCATTGCGCTAGCGGCTAATTTGAGCTTTCAGCTGTACGAATTCAGTGGCGCCGAACTTCTGGCGCCAGGGGTGAATACAGCCGACGTCACCCATATTCTCATCGTTGCGCTGCTGTTTTTTCCGTTCTTCGGCATTTCGGTCAGAAAATCGAATCGAAGCGATTCCGGATAATGGGGATTGCACTTACGCCACAGCAAGTTTGTCGCGAAGTTCTGGAGCGGTTCGGCACTCGGTCAAAACCATTGCAATTTTCAGTTCTTCAATGATTGTGCTCAATTCAAGGATGGCTTCATCCGGACCATCAAGAGCCGCCTTCAACATCTGACTGCCAATTCCGGCCAGCTCAGCACCCAGCGCAATCGCCTTGGCCGCATGAAGACCGTTCCTGATTCCACCCGTCGCAATGGCCGGCACATTGATGTCTCTCAGTCGGTGAACTGACTCGACCGTCGACAGGCCCCATTGCCGGAATGTCCCGGCAAACCGTGATTTCCCCGCTTCGCCCAATTCCTCTGCGCGCGCTCCTTCGATGGTCACGAAACTCGTGCCGCCGGCACCGCCAACATCAAGGGCCGATACGCCGATTTCTGAAAGCCGCTTTGCTGTCATCTTGTCAATACCGCAGCCGGTTTCCTTGACGATGACTGGAACCGGACAATGTTCGACAAATTTCGCCAGCGCCGGATACGCGTTACCAAGCTCAATGCTGCCTTCCGGCTGGATGATCTCCTGCAAAACATTGATGTGCACGGCCATTGCATCGGCATCAATCATGTCGACGAGTCTGGATGTTTCCACTGATCCGACCCGCCCGTTGGCGATTTGCGAAATGCCGATATTGCCACAGATAAAAGCGTCGGGTGCATTTTCCCGGGCCACTGCAAATGTCGAAACCAGACCGGCGTCGGACAATGCGGCTCTCTGGCTTCCCAATCCGAGCGCGACCCCGCATTCACAGGCGGCGATTGCCAGGTTCCTGTTGACCTGTTCGGTTTCCGCATGCCCGCCCGTCATTCCGGCGATCATGATGGGAGCGGCAAGCCGGTGACCAAGAAACCCGGTTTCCAGTCGAATGTCGGCGATGTCGATTTGCGGCAATGCGACGGGATCAAGCCCGATATCGTCCCAACCAGCTGCAACCGGTGGGTTGTCCTTTTGAAGCAGTGCCAAGCGGATGTGATCGAGCTTGCGCTCGTTTGCAGATTCACCACGCATGGCTGCACGTATCTGCAATTGCCTGGGTCATCAGTATTTTGTGTTCCGGAAGCCGAGTTCAGTTTCCGGCGCTCTCCATCTTGCGGGTCGACAGCACTTTCTCCAGCCAGCCCAATTCCATTTCAGGAACTGATGATAACAGCAGGTCGGTATAGTCGTCGAATGGTGGTGACAGCACCTTTGATTTCGGTCCGTAGCGTACGACCTCACCCTGATACATGACCGCGATGGAATCGGCTATCGCCTTAACCGTTGCCAAATCATGTGTGATGAACAAATAGGCGACATTCTCGATCTTTTGCAGTTCGAGCAGGAGCTTCAGGATTCCGTCAGCAACCAACGGGTCCAGAGCGCTGGTCACCTCGTCGCAGATGATCATCTTCGGTTTTGCTGCCAGCGCACGTGCGATGCAAACGCGTTGTTTCTGACCACCCGACAATTCGGCCGGATAGCGATCGGCAAAACCGGTGCCCATCTCGATCTCATCGAGCAATTCGCCGATGCGTTTCTCTTTTTCGGCGCCACGCATATTGAAATAAAATTCAAGCGGCCGCCCGACGATCGTGGCTACGGTCTGGCGCGGGTTCATCGCCACATCGGCCATCTGATAAATCATCTGCAGCTCACGCAGGTCTTCGCGTTTGCGGTCCGGCAGCGCCTTCGACAGTTCCCGCCCATTAAAGATAGTTTTTCCTTCGAGTGGAGGCAAAAGACCAGTGATTGCCCGCGCCAACGTTGACTTGCCCGAACCGGATTCGCCGACCACCGCAAGCGTTTGACCTTCATGTACCTCGACCGATACGTTTTTGAGAACTTTTACCGACCCACCTCCATACGCGGCCGTCACGTTTTCAACGCGCAGCAGGGGGTCTTCAGTCGGCTTCTTTTCTTCGTGGTCAATCGACCGAACAGAAACCAGCGCCTTTGTGTAGTCCCGCTTGGGCTTTTCGATAATCTGCTTGGTAATGCCATGTTCGACGAGCTTGCCATGGCGCAAGACCATCATTTCATCAGAAACCTGGGCGACCACCGCCAAATCATGGGAAATATAAAGCGCTGCAACCCCGGTTTCGCGAATAGCATCCTTTATGGCAGCGAGAACATCGATCTGCGTGGTGACATCCAAGGCTGTGGTCGGTTCGTCGAAAACAATCAGATCGGGTTTCGAGCAGAGCGCCATGGCGGTCATGACACGTTGCAACTGTCCTCCTGAGACCTGATGAGGAAACCTTTTTCCGATATTATCGGGGTCAGGCAGACCAAGTGTGTGGAATAGCGCAGTCGCACGCTTTTCTGCTTCGGCTCGCGTTGCCGTTCCATGTTCAAGTGCTGCCTCAACCACCTGATCGATCAAACGGTGCGCCGGATTGAACGCTGCGGCTGCGGATTGCGCGACATAGCAGACTTCCCGACCGCGAACGCCCTGGATACCCGCCTTGTTCTCCTTCATTATGTCGCGACCGTTTAAGATCACCTGGCCACCAGTAATCTCCACCCCGCCGCGTCCATAAGCCATTGACGAAAGGCCAATTGTAGACTTTCCGGCCCCAGATTCGCCGATAAGCCCCAGAACTTTCCCCTTTTCCAGGGTCAGCGAAACATCGTCCACGATGACAATGTTCTTCGGTTCTTCGCCGGGTGGATAAACGGTTGCCTCAATGCGGAGGTTTTTGATGTCGAGCAACATGTTGTCAGCCACCACGCCCTCCTTTCAAATCGGTTGTCCGGTTGAGTACCCAATCTGCAACGAGGTTGACCGAGATTGCCAAGAGAGCAATCGCCGCCGCAGGAATGAGCGCTGCCGGAATTCCAAAGACGATGCCGTCCTTGTTTTCCTTCACCATTCCGCCCCAATCAGCTTCTGGCGGTTGAATGCCGAGGCCCAAGAACGAAAGTGTGGAGATGAAAAGAACAGCGAAGATAAAGCGAAGCCCGAATTCGGCGACAAGTGGTGATAGTGCATTTGGCAGAATCTCGCGAAATATGATCCAGCGGGTCCCTTCGCCGCGAAGTTTTGCTGCTTCGACAAAATCCATCACATTGATGTCTACCGCAACTGCACGGGCAAGCCTGTAGACCCTGGTGCAATCCAGCAGTCCGATGACCAGGATCAGGACAATCGGCGTCGTGGGAACCACTGAAAGGATAACCAGCGCAAATATCAGTGTTGGTATCGACATGACCAAATCGATAAAGCGCGAGAGGATTTGGTCGAACCATCCGCCAAGGACCGCAGCGGTGAAAGCCATGATCGATCCGAGGGAAAATGAGAGAATCGTCGCAAGAGCTGCAATGAAGATGGTTACACGGGCGCCAAATATCATGCGAGAAAGCAAGTCACGCCCAAGGTTGTCAGTTCCGAGCCAATGTGCCGCAGAAGCCGGCTCCCAAACATCGCCGACTATGTCGGTCAGTTCATAAGGCGCGACCCATGGAGCAAAAACCGCCACGAACAGAAAGCACGACAGAGAAACCAATCCAATGAGCGCGCTTAAGGGAATGCGTTTGAAATCCATATCCGCCGCCCTACTTTGGATGCCGCAAACGCGGGTTGGCAATGATCGCGGAGATATCGGCGAGCATGTTCAATCCGATATACACGCCGGCAAAGACCAAACCACAGGCCTGAACCACCGGCAGGTCGCGCTTGATCACATGGTCAACGAGATATTGTCCCATGCCCGGATATACGAAGATGACCTCCACAACGACCACGCCAACGACAAGATAAGCCAGGTTGAGCATGATGACGTTGATCACCGGAGCGATCGAGTTGGGAAAAGCGTGCTTTCGAATAATCGTGAACATGGGCAGGCCCTTAAGCTCTGCCGTTTCGATATAGGCTGATTGCATCACATTGAGAATCGCTGCTCTGGTCATTCGCATCATGTGCGCAAGAACAACCAGCGTGAGCGTAATTGCAGGGAGCATGATTGCCCCGATGCGTTCGCCAAATGCCATTCCGTCATAGACCGTCGAAACGCTGGTAAACCAGCCAAGCTGAACGGCAAAGAAGTAAACCAGCAGATACCCGATGAAAAACTCAGGAAGCGAGATCGATGTCAGGGTGATCGCCGAGATCAGCTTGTCGACCCAGGTATTGCGGTAGCGAACAGCAATCAAACCGAGGAGAACGGAAATCGGTACGGCGATAACCGCGGCGCTGGCAGCCAGAAACAGAGTATTGCCAAATCGTTTTCCAAGACTTTCGGAAATCGATTGCCCATTGGTGAGCGCTGTTCCGAGATCGCCAGTTAATGCGCCGCCCAACCACTTGAAATAGCGCGTCCAGGCAGATTCGTTCAGACCCAGTTCCTCTCGCAAATTTGCGAGCGCCTCCGGTGTTGCGGACTGACCGAGAATGGCCTGCGCCACATCGCCGGGCAGCAATTCCACACCGATAAAAATGACAACTGAAACGGCGAGAAGGAGAAGGATGCCCAGCGCGAGACGCTGGGCAACCAGTATTACCAATGGGTGGCTCATTTGCCAGGCCCTAGGCTTTAAGCCAACATTTACTCAGGGCAAATCCGTTCATCAACTGACCAGCCGGATCAACCTCATAACCGTCAACTTTGTCGGTGCTCGCATCGATAAAGTCGTTGAACATCGGACAGATCAGACCACCCTCATTGTGAAGGATCAATGCCGCGTCGCGGTAGATAGCCTTGCGCTTGGCGGGATCCAATTCGGTGCGTGCTGATTTAACCAGCCCATCAAACGTATCGTTGAAGAACCTGGTGTCATTCCAGTCAGCACCCGTGAGATAGGCCGTTGAGAACATCTGATCCTGAACTGGCCGGCCACCCCAGTAGGAGGCGCAGAACGGCTGCTTGTTCCATACTTCTGACCAATACCCGTCATTTGGCTCGCGCTTGACTTCGAGGTTGATCCCCGCCTTCTTCGCCGACGCCTGGAACAACTGTGCTGCATCGACCGCTCCGGGAAATGCACCATCTGCCGTGCGCAATAGTACCGAACCGTCATGTCCGGATTTCTTGAAGTGGAATGCGGCTTTGTCAGGATCAAATGCGCGCTGTGGGATATCGTCGGAGAACAGCGGATAAGCGGCGTTGATCGGAATGTCGTTTCCAAGACCACCGTAACCGCGCAGGATCTTATCGACCATTTCTTCGCGATCGATCGCATATTTCAGCGCAAGACGAAGGTCATTATTGTCGAACGGCGCCGTATTGCAGTGCATGATGAAAACATAGTGACCACGACCGGAAACGTTCTGGATTGTCACGCCGGGAAGCCGCTTGATCAGGTCGACAATTTTCGGCTCGACGCGATCAATCATGTGAACCTGGCCGCCTTGAAGCGCCGACGTGCGAGCCGTGGCATCATTGATGACAACAACCTCGACCTGATCTGCATGACCGCGATCGGAATGCCAGTCGTTGGGGTTTCTTTCAAACACATGACGAACGCCAGGCTCGTCCACCTTGACCGTATATGGGCCGGTGCCGATGCCCGCTGCCGGATTATCCATGCCGCCATCGGGCTGAATAATCAGATGATAGTCAGCCATCAAATATGGAAGATCGGCGTTGGCCTCCTTTAGCGTGACTTCAACATTGTTGCCATCGGCGCGCATGGATTCAATTCCGCGCATGATGCCGAGGGCACCAGATTTTGTATCTTCGCCGGAATGCCGCTCTAGCGTCTTGACAACATCATCTGCCGTTAAGGATTTACCGTTGTGGAACTCGACGCCTTGTCGAATCTTGAATGTCCAAATCTTGGCGTCATCGGATGACCCAACTTCTTCAGCCAACACATGTTCAAGATCGCCATTAGCCTTGATGTTCACCAATGTGTCACCAAATGTGCGTCCATTCACGAAGGGAACCGAGCTGGCATAGGTTGCGGGATCGAGGCTATTTGTCGATTCACCACCCTGAATTCCCGCCTTTATCACGCCACCCTTTTGAGGACCGGCTGCCTTGGCTGCAGTCGTCAACATTGATGTCGCCATTGGCGCGGCAACACCCAGTGCCGCGGCGCGCCCCATAAAGTCGCGACGGCTCATCTTTCCTGTTGCAACGCGGCGGCTGAGATATTCGAGTTCTTTGGTCATGTGCGATATTCCTCCCAGATCAGCGGATGCTCCGCTTATTTGCACTTTGTGACAATTATATTGAACGCATGTTCAACATAAACGCAATAGGGCCAACGCCACAATTTTTTGGTGCGTTGCCCGGTCTGCCTGCTGACAGTTTAGTGTCGAAAGGAACCGATTGTCACCAACCTTCGGTATCCATTATGCGACAGCGATTCAATTAAATGCGACGCGCAGTTATCACAGTTCAACTGAGCGGAATGTCGTTGTCTGCCTTAGATGACTGATAAGTCTCTGACATCTCGTCATATTTCTTTGAAAGTGCTGCAATTCGGGTGATCGTGACATCGGCATCGCCCGCCGGCAGGCTCTCGGCCAGTTTCTTCAGGGAATAGCTTTCCCAGAACTCGTTCTTCTTGTTGTACCCGCCTGGATCAAGGGTGAAAACTTCCTTCAATATCTTGAGATCGTGCGGAATTGCGAAACTGTCACGTGAATCTTCATGGCTGAACAGATAGTAGAAATTGTCGTAACCAGTCCAGGTGATCGCCGACAGGCACAGCGAGCAAGGCTCATGCGTGGCGATGAAGATGCAGTCTTTCGGATCAGGCCTCTGATCTTTTGGCATTTCGTAGAACCGCTTCAATGCGTGAATTTCGCCATGCCACAGCGGATTCTCCAGCTCGTTATTGGTTTCTGCAAGTACGAGCGAAAGGTCGCTTTTTCTCAAAATCGCCGCGCCGAACAGCTTGTTTCCCTTGGTGACTCCGGCTTCCGTCATCGGCACGATGTCAAACTCGATCACATCGAGCAGACGGTTCACATAGGCGGGATCATTGTTCATCAGATTAACCTGGCAGGTGAATTTCGTAGGGTTTCTCAAACGTGTGTTCTTCGAGATTGGAGCCGTCACCTCCACGATCGACCACCAGGAAATCCTGCTGCTCGCCAATAGGAGTTAGCACCGCATGCCAGACATTGCGGGCGTAGTTTACGCCTTGGCCCGGCGCGGTGATGAACACCTCGGGCACCCCCGGTCCGTCAACAGTGTCGTGACAAACGGCGACCACAAACGATCGTCCTTCAAGCGGCATGAAAGCCTGGCTTCCGAACGGATGACGTTCAACGAGAGACAGTTGCAGCGGGAACGAATAGGGCTGTCCGCGGAATATGTTGATCAGGACGTGCGCATTCGGCCCTTCGGCCTCGACCTTTGCGAGATCATGGAAGCGAACGCAGTTCCCATTATTGATCGGAAAATTTTCCGCACCATTGGTTTCCAGCACTTCTCCATAGGGCTCAAATTCAGCACGGTTTAGAGGCTTGGCGACAATTTTCATGGCTTTCAACTCTGGAACGAGCCCAATTTCATGTGCCGGTTGACATCCTTGTAGAGCAAATACCGGAAGCGTCCCGGGCCTCCGGCATAACAGGCTTGCGGGCAAAAAGCGCGCAACCACATATAGTCGCCTGCTTCGACCTCGACCCAATCCTGATTGAGCCGGTAAACCGCTTTCCCCTCCAGCACATAAAGACCATGTTCCATGACATGAGTTTCAGCGAAGGGAATAAGACCACCTGGCTCGAAATTGACGATGGTGACATGCATGTCGTGACGCATGTCGTCCTGATCGACAAAGCGCGTCGTCGACCATTTTCCATCGGTATCCGGCATTGCCGATGGTGCGACGTCCGCTTCATTGGTGACAAATGGCTCAGGTTGATCGATGCCTTCAACCGGCTCATAGGCTTTGCGAATCCAGTGAAACTTGACTGGACTGGAACCCGAATTGGACGCTGTCCAGACGCAACCGGGAGGGATGAATGCGTAGCCACCTTCCACCATGTCATGGGAACGACCGTCAATTGTCAGCTCCAACTCGCCATCAACGACGAAGATTACCCCTTCTGCATTCGGATCCGGCTCGGGTTTTTCGCTGCCGCCGCCTGCGCTGACTTCCATGATGTAATGGGAGAAAGTTTCGGCGAAACCGGATAATGGCCGCGCAATCACCCAAGCCCGTGTTCCGATCCAAAACGGAAGATTGCTCGTGACGATGTCTGTCAGAACCCCTTTTGGAATAACAGCGTAGGCTTCTGTGAAAACAGCGCGATCGGTGAGCAACTGCGTCTGCGGAGGCAGGCCGCCTGTTGGCGCGTAGTATGAGCTGGACCCAGCTGGTTTTGATCGTTCCTGCACTGATTGTCTCCCGATTGCGTCTAAGGCAGCATGTCGCGCAGGCGCAAAAGCGCGATGCGTTCCACTTGCCGGCAAGCGGTTGCGAATTCTGTCTCGCGGTCGTTGTTGATGCGCGTCTTGAATGCGTTGAGGATGTCATCCTTGGTCAATCCACGCACGGCGATGATGAACGGAAAGCCGAATCTTTCCACATAGGCGGCATTTAGATGGGTAAACGCTTCACGCTCCTCGTCCGTTAGCGCATCGAGGCCGGCGGATGCCTGCTCGGCAGTCGATTCCGCTGTCAACCGTTTGGCAGCAGCAAGTTTGCCGGCAAGATCAGGATGGGCGGTAAGCACGCCGAGCCGCTGGTCGTTGCTGGCGGAACGGAATATGCGCGCGAGCGCATTGTGCAAACCAACCGCGCAGTCATGCGCTGCTCCAAGCTCCAGATCGAAGGCTCCTTCGGCAATCCAGGCCGAATGTTCGAACACGCCACCAAAACGGTCGACAAAGGCATCCCTGTCCATGCGTGATGGCCTGTCACTGCGGGCCTCAAACGGGTGTTCTGTTTTCCAGTGTTCAGCAATGTCAATCCGGCGCACAATCCAGACATCGCTGTGATTTTTGACGTAATCGATAAATCGCTTGATGGCGGCAGCCCGGCCCGGCCTGCCAGCCAACCGGCAATGCAGCCCGATATTCATCATCTTCGGCGAACCGGCCTTGCCTTCCTGGTAAAGCGTGTCGAACGTGTCCTTCAGGTAGGTGTAGAACTGGTCGCCGGAGTTGAAACCTTGCGGCGTCGCGAACCGCATGTCGTTTGCATCAAGCGTATAGGGGATAATCAGCTGCACACCATCTTCGTGTTCGTGCCAATAGGGCAATTCATCTGCGTAGCTGTCTGAAACATAGTCGAACCCGCCCTCGGCGGAGGCGATGTTGACCGAATTCGCCGATGTTCGCCCAAGATAGTATCCGCGCGGTCTTTCCCCGGTCACTTCGGTATGAATACGGATCGCCTCGCGCAAATGCTCTCGCTCGTCGGCTTCGGAGAAGTCCTTGTATTCAATCCATTTGTAGCCATGAGAGGCGATTTCCCAGCCGGCCTCCTGCATCGCGGCTACCTGTTCGGGCGAGCGCTCCAAAGCGGTGGCAACGCCGTAGACGGTTACCGGGACCTGAGCTTCGGTGAACAAACGATAAAGCCGCCAGAAACCGGCTCTGGCGCCATATTCGTAAATTGTTTCCATGTTCCAGTGGCGCTGGCTGGGCCATGACGCCGCACCGACAATCTCTGACAGAAATGCCTCGGACGCCTGGTCGCCATGGAGAATGCAATTCTCACCGCCTTCTTCATAGTTGACGACGAACTGAACCGCGATGACGGCTCCGTTTGGCCAATTGGCATCCGGCGGATTTGCCCCATGGCCGCGCATATCGCGCTGATAACGAATCGGATCGGCCACAGCGGTGACACTCCCAGCTACAACTACTTGTGGGCGACTGTAGCGAGGCAGGCGCACGCGACCCATGCAAAAATTTTTGAAAGTCTTTTCTCTATTGGTTCAACCGCTGATGTCGATAACGCCGCAGTCACCCGATTCCGTACCGAAAGCAATTCGCAATCCAGCCTTGTCCCAGCACATGGTAGAGATCGCGCTTTTGCCGCTGCGCCGAAGAACCACCTCATTTCCATCCGCGATACGGCAGGCGAGCACCATGCCATCGGAATATCCGACTGCCACCACCTCTTCTTCCGGATGGCAGCAAACCGCAGTCACCAACGAGTTTCCCCTTGTACCCAGCTCGCGAGGCGATTTGCCCATCGGACCGTCCTTGCCGGTAAATGGCCAGACGATGGCCGACGGTGCGCCGGATGTCGCCAGCCAACGGCCCTTGGTGCTCCAGGACCAGCTTTTAGCCTTCGCGGGATAACCGGTCATGCGCATGTGGCGACCATTTGAAAGCTTCCATCCATGCAAAGCGTTTTCCTGCATTGTGGTGATCAGGAAATCGCCGTTTGGCGAGAAGTCTATCCCGGTATGCGCGCCTGCCCACTCCAGTTCAGCCGGTCTCCCGGAGGACGCCGGATAATGCAGGGTCGCACCGTTGTAGCGGGCAATTGCCAAACGAATTCCCTTTGGCGCGAAAGCGACATCTTCAACGGTTCGGGGATGCGCAATCTCCTTCACCATCCCGTCGCCCAACACTGCATAAGCCGTACGGCCACTTGCAAAAGAGGCTACTCCACCTGGGCCTGATGCAACTGCGGTAATCCATTTGTTACCAATATCCGCGATCTCGCTGGGCTCCCAGTCGGTTCCAACCCGCAGGACCCTGCCGTCTTCACCGCCCGTTACCAGTGTTTTGCAATCCCGGCTGACATCGGCGCACAATAATCCATCATGCAATTCGCTCCATTTGTGGCCGCCCTCCAGTCGGTGGACAACCCCATCGGCGAGTGCAAAGACCGGAACGTCCTCAATGAACGTGGCCGCAATGCAATGACCATCCAGATCGAACGGAGCGACGGTTGGCATCAGGCTTGGCAAGCTTCGAAGGTACGTCGCAATTTTTCCTCATCGAGATCGCGTCCAATGAAAACGATGCGGCTCTCGCGTTTTTCATCCGGCTTCCAGGCACGCTGATGGTCGCCCTCGACGATCATATGAATGCCCTGAACCACGTAACGATCATCATCGCCGTCAAAGGCAACGATCCCCTTCAACCGCAGTATGTTAGGGCCATCAATCTGGGTCGTTTTCTGGATCCACGGAAAAAAGCGTTTTGGATCGAGCGGGCCGGCCCGCAATGAAATCGAATGGACGGTGGCGTCATGGATGTCAGCCGCACCGTTGCCGTGATCATGATTGTGATGATGGTGGTCATGACCATGATCACATCCCGGGCTGCATACGTGATCGGGATGGTCATGATCAAGAAACTGCGGATCGTTGTCCAAGGCACGGTTAAGGTCAAATGCGCCTCGATCCAGCACGCTGGCAAGATCAATTTCGGCACGTTTAGTCCGGTGGATTTGCGCAGACGGATTGATCTGCCGGATCCGCGCATCGACAGCAGAAAGGTCTTCTTCGCTGACCAGATCTGTCTTGTTGAGCAGCACCACATCGGCAAACGCGATTTGGTCTTCAGCTTCGCGGCTGTCATTCAAGCGCAAGGGCAGATGCTTGGCATCGGCCAAGGCAACCACTGCGTCCAACTCCGTCTTGGACCGGACATCATCATCCATGAAAAAGGTTTGTGCCACGGGCGCCGGATCGGCCAGTCCGGTCGTTTCCACGACGATCGCATCAAAACGGCCGGGCCTGCGCATCAGGCCCTCAACGACCCGAATGAGATCGCCGCGAACCGTGCAGCAAACACAGCCATTGTTCATCTCGTAGATTTCCTCGTCGCTTTCGACGATCAAATCATTATCGATGCCGATTTCGCCGAACTCGTTGACGATTACCGCATAGCGTTTGCCATGGTCTTCCGACAAAATGCGATTTAGGAGCGTCGTTTTGCCCGAACCGAGATAGCCAGTCAGAACGGTCACCGGAATTTTTTTGTGTTCTGTATCCATTTGCAATCCATCAGAAAGAATTACCGGCGCACCATATAGAGCGCGTTCATCAACATTGCACGGAATGTCAACTCAGTTGAGTGAGATCGAAGCTGTCGACATCGATCAGCAGTTCGGCAAACCCCCGCGAAGCATGTTCGAGAAGCTTTTCTCCGGCCTCGGCCGAGGCAATGGTAGCGTCGCCGGTAGCACCGTCGGAGTTGAGGTCCTGCATCTTCCACCCGAATGCATGTGGGCCATAGGCCCGCAAATGCGAAAACCTGTCTGCCCATTCGGTTTGCTTTGACGGAAAGCTCCTCGCCTTGTCCATGTTGACCAGTTCAGGCTTGATCGCCAGCATGATGGATGTTTCTGCGAAACCCGCGTGAATACCTGTTGCGCGTTCTGCATCGCTCACCAGGCCCGGTGGATATCCGAACCGGGTCCAGGACGTGGCAACCGCCAGCATGGCGTGGCGCACCCGCAATTCGGTCGCAACGATTGTCATAAGCGGAGAATTGCCGCCATGGGCGTTGAGCATGACGAACTTGTCGACGCCCTTCGCATTTTGTTCCGCGCCGATGCTGATCCAGCGTTCGACAGCATCCGCGTAGCCGAGTGTTCGGGTGCCGTCGAAATCACTATGCTCGATAGAGTATCCGACCGTTTCCACTGGCAGAACATCAACATGTATGGAAATTGGCATCTGCCGGACGGCTCTCGACACAATCGCCTCGGCGATCATTGAATCCGTCTCAACAGGCAAATGCGGACCATGCTGCTCGGTGGCGCCAAGTGGTAGCACTGCGATGCCATTTTTTCCGCTCAAGTCAATCCCTTCGGAGTTTTTGTCTACCTGAGCTAATAGTGCCGCATGGCTCGAGAAGGCAAGGGCAACAAGTGCGGACGGTTGCCTTGGCGCGGATTGGCAGTAAGGTTGAACTGAGTGTGAGTATCAGCCGACGGAGATTGCATGGCAAAGAACAAGAAAACCGCCGGAACCACAATCGCGCGCTTGCACGGTGTTGCACGATCTGCGCGAACAGTATTGGCATCCAGGTTGCTCGATCATGGATTTTATGCCGGACAGGATCAAATCATGCTGGCGCTGGCGCAGACGGATGGTCAGACGCCGGGCGAGTTGGCCGAAAAGCTTGGCGTTCGACCACCGACGGTGACGAAAACCATCAATCGCTTGAGTGAACAGGGGTTTGTTGATCGCCGCGCTTCTACCACTGATGCGCGTCAGTCGCATGTATTTTTGACTGAAACCGGTCGTTCCGCACTGTCGGCAATCAAGCGGGCAGTCAGAAAAACTGAACAAAATCTCCTCTCCGGTCTTACGAAGAAGGATCGAAAGCGTTTACGCAAATTGCTTGGCCAGCTCGAGGCGAACTTGGCCTGAGCCCGCGCCTCTCAATCCGCCCAAAACGCTTTTTCTCTTTGCCTCCCATTGTGGGTGCGCTATGGATTTAAACTGTTTAAATACGTAGCTGACCATGCCGGAGAACTGCCCTGGCCCAGAAAATCAAGCTCTCTACGATCGCAGACGCGCTCGGTGTATCGACAGCTACCGTGTCGCTTGCCTTGCGCGACAGCCCGTTGGTGGCGGATCATACCCGTGAAAAGATAAAGGAACATGCGCGGGCCATTGGTTATATTTACAACCGCCGCGCGGCCAGTTTGCGAACCTCGCGATCGGGCATTGTCGGTGTCGTCGTGCACGACATCATGAACCCGTTTTACGCCGAAATATTGCGCTCTATCGAAAGTGAACTCGACAGGTCGAGGCAGACCTTCATCCTCTCCAACCACTATGATCAGTTGGAAAAGCAGCGAATATTCATCGATACGTTGCTGCAGTTGGGGGCGGACGGTGTGATCATGTCACCGGCCATCGATACGCCACGTGATGATATCGGTATGGCCGAAGAGAACAATCTTCCCGTTGTGCTGATTGCAAGAACGGTTCACGGGGCAGCGGTTCCTGTGTTTCGCGGTGACGATGCTTATGGCATCGGACTTGCAACAGACCATTTGATCGGACTGGGGCATAGGCGTATTGCCATGATTGGCGGAACCGATGAAACGTCCACCGGCCGCGAACGATACCGCGGCTATGTGGTCGCGATGGAACGAGCCGGGCTTGAGGTCAGGCAGGAGTGGCGTTTGCCGGGACCACGCACCAAACAGGCCGGGTTTGAAATGACAGGCAGCTTTCTGGCGTTGAAGGACAAGCCGACGGCAGCCGTCTGCTGGAACGATCTGGTGGCAATAGGCCTGATGAACGGTCTGGCACGCGCTGGATTCACGCCTGGCGAAAATATTTCTGTCACAGGCTATGATGATCTCGAAGAAGCGATGATTTCCATGCCGGCACTGACGACCGTGTGGAACGGCCAGCGCGAGGTCGGCCGGCTTGCTGCCCGTGCGTTGCTTGATCGTCTGAACGGAACTGAAATCGGCTCCAAGCACGAGCTGATTCGCCCGGAACTGCATGTACGCCAGTCGACGACAAAGCCGGTTGAGCGCTGAAATGGAGCTTTGTTGCGTTTGCAACTATATCGTCGATTCAACGCTACTTGCTCAAAATTAGGGTGGAATTAACCATAACCACGCACCATCGCAGGGAAATTTGCTGACGGTGCTGCAATGTACAATTTGATATCTTCCCTGTTTGCAACAGCCACGAGCGCGTTTGTCGTGCTGGCGGTGTTTGGTCCGCCGGTCTTTGGACCGGGTATCGATCGCGAGACAACAACCGGATCGGTTCGCCCGCAGCAATCCACCTTTAAAGCGTCAGGCGCCCATGAACTATTCATGAATGGTGAAGTGGTTTGCGAAGTGCAAAGGGGAGCAAGAATCGCGCCTACGGTCTACCGTCTCGAAGCATCGTCGCGCTGCGTTCCGGCACTCGGTGCGATCGATCAATCTCTTTACTGGACAGAAAACGGATCCGGCACCATCGTTTTCTCAAACCGCGAAGGCACGATCATCGAATTCGCTGAGACCGAAGACGCGCAATTGGAAAGCGTGCTTCCGTCACGCCCGCTTTATGCCCTGCAGCGCGTTGTCGAGTAGAGGTCAGGACCCCAATTTGATCGGCTTGCCGTGAGGGGTATTTTTGGCTGCTTCGTCCCACGCTTTGAGGCGCTCTGACATCTCGTCTTTGTTGGCGAGGCCCTTGTTGCGCATCATGGTTTCCAGTGCCGACAACCAGGCACTGTAATACCCGTCATTTCCTTCGCCATGCTGGCCTGATGCGATTTCCTTGCCAAGCACCTCTGCCCATTCTGTCCAAGCGAAGACGCCTCGCTCATGCAAGGCGAGCACCATGGCAAAGGCCTGCGCCTGCCAAGGCGCGTCAAAAACCGGTTCGCCATCACCATCTCTGGGAATGGCAGGTTCGATGTCAGGCTGGATCAAGATAGGGCTCCCAGCAGTCGGCAACGACGGTGTCGCTCTCGTTGGCATCCTCACCCCACAATTCGCGGGCTGAAAACTCGACCGAGTAGAGCCATTTTGGATCCTCGCCATTACCGGCGGCGTTACTGTCAGGGAAAACATGAACTCCGCGAACTGCGCGGATCGAACCACGGCGTCCGCGCAGATACCGCGGCAAACGGGTATGGCCGACCGGGTGCATGTTTTTTGCAACGACTGAGTCCCCAACCGAAAAACAGGCTGGATTGGTTGGATCTCGGTTCACCGGACCACCCCGGGCCAATGCTGCGGAAACCTTTTCTGCTGGTAGAGTACGGATATCTGGCGGTCTCTTAACGGCGATACCACTTTCCAACTCGTCATCCGTGACAAGCTCTCGCTCGAGCATCAGCTTTTCAAGGCCAACCAGCCAGATCTGGTAGTAGGATGAACCAAGGTATTCGGCAGGCGACATGCTCTCTCGGGCGAAGCGTGACTGGTCGATGTTCCACGAACGGGTAAATCCCATCGCCAGGGTCAAAGCAAAGGCCCTGCGCTCCCAGTTGTCATGAAAAACCGGCTCGTCCTGCTCCGGATCAACCGGGCCAAAGCCCATCATGCCGCCAAGATCGGCCGCGCCGTTCACGGTTGATCTCCGGGCTGAAGCGCGAGCCCGGTTCCGATCATGGAATCGCGGGTGACAAGCTCTGAAAGTGCTTCTTCACCCAAACCCTTCGTTCCCTCGGGCTGTTGCGGAATGACGAGATAGCGCATCTCGGCGGTCGAATCCCAGACGCGGACTTGCCGGTCTTCCGCTATCTCGACGCCGAATTCTGCCAGAACGCCACGCGGGTCAATAACCGCTCGAGACCGGTAGGGTGCGGATTTGTACCAAACGGGCGGAAGCCCCAGAACAGGCCAAGGGTAGCAGGAGCAAAGGGTGCACACGACCATGTTGTGCACGTCGTCAGTATTCTCAACGGCAACCATGTGTTCGCCCTGCCGGCCGGTGAAACCCATCGATGCAATCGCTGCCGTCGCATCATCCAGAAGCCATTTCTTGAATTCAGGGTCAGCCCACGCGCGCGCCACAACTCTCGCTCCGTTTCGCGGGCCGACCTTGGTCTCGTAGGTCTCAATAAATATGTCGAGCGCTGCCGGGTCGATATATCCCTTCTCGACCAACAGGGATTCCAGTGTCCGCACGCGCAGTTCTGTCTCGGAGAGCTCTGAGTGGTCGTGGTCTTGATGAGCGTTATCGGCCATGGCTACTCAGCGGCGATGCTTCCGGTGTTGCGCGTGGACGCATGCGCACGCACAGCGTCGCCGAATGCCGAGAAGATGCGTTTGGAGGGCGGATCACTTGCCGCCCAGTATTCAGGATGCCATTGCACGCCAATGGCAAAGGCTTTTGCGTTTTTAACTGAAACTGCCTCCACGATACCGTCGGGCGCTACGGCTTCAACGGTAAGCCCGGGGGCCGTCGTTCCGATGGCCTGGCGGTGGAGCGAATTGACGGTAACTTCACCCGCTCCGAGAATATCAGCAATACACGATCCTTCCAGGACAGTGATCGTCTGATGAATAGCGAACCGCTCGTCCTGACGGTCGCTCGTGACCGCCCGATGGTCCAGGTTGGTTTCCTGCTCTTGAATCTCCGTTGCCAAAGTGCCGCCAAGTGCGACATTTAGCTCCTGGATTCCCCGGCAAATGCAAAGCAGCGGTACGCCGAGTTCAATCGCCAGTTTGATCATCGGGATTGAAGTTGCATCGCGGCCGGTATCATACGGACCGTTGGCCTCCGTCGCCTCCTTGCCGTAAAGCGAGGGATGAACGTTGGATTTGGAGCCAGTGATCATCACCCCGTCCACCGCCCGCAGCACCGCGTTCAAGTCAATACGGTCAGCGCCGAGAGACGGCACTTCCAGGGGCGTTACGCAAGCTATGTCGGCCGCGGCGTTCAGATAGGGTTGGGGAACGCCGTGCCAGAGATAATTGTCAAAGTTGCGAATATCGGTTGGAACAGCAACCAATGGCTTTTCAATGCTCATTTTCACCCGGATCGAATTTGTGTGACTTTGCTGCTTTGCCACAGCTTAATCAATTCTGCCACCTGATCCAATTCAATTGACATCATGAGTTCGAAGAATCGGCAGACAATTGGAATGAGAAGACCCGCTTCAACTTTGGGATGGTGCGGTCATGTGCGCCTAGACACGGGCGTACCATAGTGTATTCATTGCGCTCAGGTACCGGTCGCCGATCAATTCGGCATACGCAATTTCCGGTTCCATAGCGAATCCATCTACGGGAGGTTCACTCATGGATCGTCGTTCATTCATAAAAAAGGCCGGGCTCACCGGCGCTGGCGCAGCTGCAGCCACGACACTTGCCGCACCGGCAGTGGCCCAATCCATGCCGAAGTTGACTTGGCGCATGACCTCGTCATTCGTCCCGGCATTTCCAGCCGTGTTCGGCGGTGGTGAGACTCTTGCGAGATTTGTGCGCGAGTCCACAGACGGCAACTTCGAAATTCAATTGTTTGGTGGAGGCGAGATCGTTCCTGCACTTCAGGCGGCTGACGCCGCGGCGGCAGGTACGGTCGAGATGGCACATACAGCCTCATACTACTACTGGGGTAAAGATGCGACATACGCTTTGGGAACTGCTATTCCCTTCGGTCTCAATGCGCGTCTGCAGAATGCGTGGTTCTACCACGGTGGCGGACAGGAGCTGATGTCCGAATTCTACGCCACTCAGGGCCTGGTGGGATTTCCTGCCGGAAATACGGGCGCGCAAATGGGCGGCTGGTTCCGCAAGGAAATCAACACTGTTGACGACCTGAAAGGCGTAAAGATGCGCATCGGCGGCATGGGCGGAAAGATCATCGAGAAACTCGGTGTCATCCCGCAGCAGATTGCCGGCGCTGATACCTATCCGGCGCTCGAAAAGGGCACCATCGACGCGGCCGAGTGGATCGGGCCGTATGACGATGAAAAACCCGGTTTCTACAAGGTTGCGCCGTACTACTATTATCCCGGTTGGTGGGAAGGCGGTCCTGTCCTCCATGCCTTCATTAATCAGGCCAAGTGGAACGAACTGCCGAAGTCTTACCAGTCCATCATCGAAGCCGCTTGTCGCGCGGCAAATTCGGACATGATGGCTGATTATGACTCAAATAATCCTGCCGCGCTGAAACGCTTGGTTCAGGGCGGTGCGCAATTGCGTCCGTTCAGCCAGCAGATTCTCGAAGCTTCCTATGAAGCCGCCAAATCGACTTATGCTGAGATCTCGGCCGAAAACGCAATGTTCAAGAAGGTCTATGATCAGCAGCTCGAGTTCAAGAAGGACGCGTATCTGTGGATGCAGTTGTCGGAGTACACATTCGACACATTCATGATGATCCAGCAACGGGCGGGCAAGCTCTAAACATCGCTCCGATGAAAACCGACCCCGGGTGCCTCACGGTATCCGGGGTTTTTCTTTGCTCGTCGGCAATGTGGCCAAAACTGTCTTTTCGGTTACCCTTGTGCGCCATTGTGTGAACAGAAAAACGATCACGAATAGTCCGGACATCACAAGCACGATTGTTGGCGCCGGCGCGCTGTCGACAAAGAAGCTTAGATAGATGCCGATGATCGAGGATCCGGCTGCAATGGCAACAGAAGCCAGCAGCATTGTGCCAAACCGCCTTGTAATCAGGAATGCAATCGCCCCGGGAGCGATCAACAGGGCGATGACCAAAATTATCCCGACCGCCTTTAATCCGCCGACAATTGCCAGGGCCATCAGTGCAAGCAGCCCATAATGCAAAAGCCTTACCGGCAGGCCTATGGCCCGGGCGTGTTGACCGTCGAACGCATGCAGCAGCAGATCGCGCCATTTGCCGGCAATCGCCACCACGACGACAACGGCGATGGAGCCGGTTTCGATAACATCGCGCCAGGTCACCCCAAGCATGTCGCCAAACAATATGTGGTGCAGATGCACCCCGGTCTGGACACTCGTGTTCAAAACAATGCCCAGGCCAAACATTCCGGAAAACACGACGCCCATGATCGTGTCTTCCTTTACGCGACTGTTCTCGGACAGAAAGCCGGTCGAAATGGCGCAGAACATGCCGGCGGCAAATGCCCCTACAGCGACCGGAATGCCGGTTATGTATGCAAGTGCAATGCCCGGCAGAACCGCGTGGGACACGGCATCGCCCATCAGCGACCAGCCCTTCAAAACCAGATAGCAGGATAAAAGCGCCGCCGGAATTGCGACAAGCAGACTGATGGCAAATGCCTGCCGCATGAACGGAAACGCAAAGGGCAGCAAAGCCTGATCAAGCAATTCCACCATTACGAGGCCTCCAGCGCCTCGCGCGCCCTGCGGCGGGCCGCCAGATAACCGTGTTTCGGCGCCAGGAAAAAAGCGAAGAGAAAGATGATTGTCTGCAGCATGACAATGATACCGCCCGTGGCGCCATCGAAGAAATAGCTGGCATACGCACCGATAAAACTGCTCGCCGCACCGATTCCAACGCTGATCGCAATCAGCCTCGGAAACCGGTCAGTCAGCAAATAGGCCGTGGCTCCGGGGGTTACCACCATTGCGATTACTAAGAATGCCCCGACAGTCTGAAGTGCGGCAACCGTGGACGCGCTGAGCAGTGTGAAAAACAGGACTTTCAGCCAATCCGGATTGAGACCGATGGACCGGGCATGATTCTCGTCAAAGAAGGTCACCATCAGGTCCTTCCATTTTACCAGCAGGATTGCCAGCGTCACGCCACCGATGATGACCAGCTGCAGCGTATCGGCGGGCGTGATGGCAAGCACGTTTCCAAGCACGATGGTTTCAACGCTGACCGAGGCTGGTGACAGAGAGACCATGAACAGGCCAAGGCCAAAGAAGGACGTGAAAATCAAGCCGATAATCGCGTCCTGGCGCAGCTTTGTTCGCTGGTTGAGAAACAGGATTGCGCCGGCCGCCAAACCCCCGGCAAAGAATGCGCCGATAGAAAATGGTAAACCCAGCATGTAAGCGCCGGCGACACCAGGCACGATGGAGTGTGAAAGCGCATCGCCAACCAGCGACCAGCCTTTGAGCATCAAGTAAGCCGACAGAAATGCACAAACGCCACCGACCAGCGACGATACCCACATGGCGTTCACCATGTAGGAATAGGAAAACGGCTCAAGCAGATTAATCATCCGGCTTGCCCGGCTTCTTTGCGGATTCAGAAGCGTCGTCGTCACTTTCACCATAGATAACGAATGGACGCTCATCATCGGAAATGACGGTGACCTGACGGCTGTCTTCGTCGTCGTGCAGGTCTGTGCCTCCAAGCGTGAACTGGCGCAGAACCCCACCAAATGCCTGTTCCAGATTGGCTTGTGTGAACACGTCCGAAGTCGCGCCGGAGGCCAACACCGTCCGGTTGATCAGGACTGCGCGATCACAAAATTCCGGTACGCTGCCCAGATTGTGGGTTGAAACCAGCATGACGCGGCCTTCATCCCGCAGCTCCCGCAACAGTCTGATGATCTGCTCTTCGGTTTTGACATCCACGCCGGTAAAAGGCTCATCAAGCAGAATGACCTGGCCTTCCTGGGCCAAAGCGCGGGCAAGAAATACCCTTTTCTTCTGGCCGCCCGACAGTTCGCCGATTTGGCGTCGGCGATAGGCGGCCATATTCACCCGATCCAGCGCTGAGGTGACCAGTTCCCTGTCCCGCTGCGATGGCATTCGCAGCCAGTTCATGTGACCAAACCGGCCCATCATGACGACGTCTTCCACGAGAACCGGGAAATCCCAATCGACGTCCTCCGATTGGGGAACATAAGCGACCAGATTCTTGCTCAAAGCGGTATTGGCATCGCCTCCGAGAATTTTGACCGAACCCTGTGCGAGCGCGACAAAGCCCATGATCGCTTTGAAGAGGGTGGATTTTCCCGACCCGTTGACGCCCACCAGCGCGGTTATCGTTCCGCGAGGAATCGAAAAGCTGGCATTCGATAGCGCGGTATAGCCGTTTCGGTAGGTCACCGTGACATTGCTGACGTCCAGGCCATCGCCGGCCGGGGCCGATTTCGGCGGTTCACGTACGGACGTCTGCAGGCTCATTCACCGAGACCCTTTGCTATCGTTCCAACGGTTACTCTAAGAAGGTCGAGATAGGTCGGAACCGGGCCGTCTGCCTCGCTCAATGAGTCAACATAAAGAACTCCGCCATATTTGGCTCCGGTCTCGCGGGCAACCTGACGGGCCGGCTTGTCGGACACGGTACTCTCACTGAAGACCGCGACAATGTTGTTCTCCCTGACGGCATCGATCACCTTGCGAACCTGTTGCGGTGTTCCCTGGGCATCGGCATTGATTGGCCAAAGATAGAGCTCTTTCAGGCCAAAATCCCGCGCCAGGTATGAGAATGCCCCTTCACTGGTAACCAGCCAGCGTTTTTCCTCCGGAATCGCCGAAAGTACCTCACGCAACGGAGCGGTTATGGATTCGATCTCAGCGAGGTAGCGTTTGGAGTTCTCATTGTACACGTCTGCATTTTGAGGATCATGCTCGACCATCGCTTTGCGAATGTTTTCCACGTAGATGCGCGCATCTGACGGGCTCATCCACGCATGGGGATTGGGTTTCCCCTCGTAGGGTCCCTCACCAATACCCATCGGCTCGATGCCATCGGTGATGACAACTCCCGGCACGTCACTCAGATTTGAGAAGAATTTCTCGAACCAAAGTTCCAGGTTGAGCCCATTCCAGATAATCAGGTCGGCATCCTGCGCTCGCAAAAGGTCGCCGGGAGTAGGCCGGTAATTATGGATTTCCGCGCCGGGCTTGGTGATTGATTCAACGGTTGCCGCATCACCGGCGATGTTGCGGGCCATATCGGCAAACACGGTGAAAGTTGTGACGACTTTGAATTTGTCGGCGTGAGCAGCAGATAGCTGTATGGCAAATGCCAATAGTGCGACAATTGAGAATCGGAATCGCCCCATGCCTGTCTCCATCAAGATGCAGCGGAAGTATCTACCGTTTATTCGTCAGCTGTCAATGCAAATGCAAATCGTTTGCAACTGATGACTACTCACAAGATCGCGATCTCACGCACAGATTTCCGATTGCTGCTGTGCTCGGGCTCATGAAAATTCGGCCTGAGCGGGTCCAGATGATTTGCAATTGCTTCGCAACTGGATAGAAAGCGCTCGGGTAATGATCATGAGCAGCCAAGCAAGACCACCCGATTACGAGAGCTTACTGCGAGAGGCCGGCGTGCGTATCACGCGGCCGCGCAAGATCATTTTGAAGATTCTTGCCGAGCGGGACGATCATCCTGACGCGATGGCCATATTTCGCCGTGCGGTCCGCCTCGACGACAGTATATCCCTGTCAACGGTTTACCGAACAATGAAGTTGCTGGAAGACAGGGGAGCAATTCAGCGTCACGCCTTCCAGGGCGGACCGTCGCGTTTCGAACCTGCCGACAGCGAACATCATGACCATCTGATCGATCTGGATACGGGCGATGTCATCGAGTTTCACTCTGAGAAGATCGAGCAGCTGCAGGACGAGATTGCCAAGTCGTTAGGTTATGAGATTGTGCATCATCGTCTCGAACTGTATGGCCGGAAAAAGTAGCACGGACTATTCGATTTTCGGCGGTTGACCGAGATCGATTTTGGGTGGCTGAGAAAGATCAGTGCCACCATTGCTTCCTCCACCCAATCCATTTTCGAGCGGTTGCAACTGCAGCCCGGGTAACTGCAGTCCGCCGCTGCCATCAGGATTTGCCGGTTGACCGAGGGGTGGCAGGCTCAAGCCGGGAAGGCTGCCTTCGCCACTGCCATTTCCGAGATCGCCACCGAGTTCAGGCAGTTCGATCTCGAGATTTTCATCGAAGGGCTTTTCGCCGTCCTTGTAGTGCGTGACCAATCGCGGAAAGGCGATGATCAACAGGATCATGAGAAACTGAATTGCGATGAACGGCACCGCTCCCTTGTAGATTTCCGTGGTTTTGACGCCTGGGAGCATGCGGCCCGTGACGTCGTCTTTCCACTCCCTCATCGGCGCAATGGAGCGCAGATAGAACAGGGCAAAACCGAACGGCGGCGTCAAAAATGAGGCCTGCAAATTCACACCCAGAATGATGCCGAACCAGATCAGGTCAATTCCGAGTTTATCAGCGACTGGCGCCAGCAACGGCACCATGATGAAGGCAATTTCGAAGAAATCGAGAAAACAGCCCAATATGAAGACAATGATGGTAACCGCCACAAGAAACCCGGTTTCGCCGCCAGGCAACTGAAGCAGCAACTCCTCGATCCAGATGTTGCCGTTCAGGCCGTAAAATGTCAGGCCGAACACGCGCGCGCCGATCAGGATGAACATCACGAATGCCGAAAGTTTCGTTGTGGCATCGAGCGCCTGCTTTAGTACCTTCACGGACAATCGTCCTTTGGCCAGCGCAAGGACCAATGCACCCGTCGCACCCATTGCTCCACCTTCTGTCGGGGTTGCAATGCCCAGGAAGATGGTGCCGAGCACCAGAAAGATCAGCGCCAGCGGTGGGATCAGAACGATCACCACCTGTTCGGCCAGTCGCGACAGAATACCCAGTTTGAAATACCGGTTGCCCAGTGCAATGCCATAGGCAACCAAGGTCGCGGTCGTGGCTGACCAGACCACGCGAACCTCGTAGCGCAGCTCTGAAAACACGGTATGATAGGCGGCTAAATGAATGGCGACGGCAATTGCCAGAATCGCGATCAGTGACTTAACGCCGTGGCCCAAAGTGCGGGTTTCCAGAGGCAGCGCCGGCGCCCACTCCGGCTTAAACATCGTCACTGCGAAAACGTAGAGACAGTAGGCGCCTACCAGTAAAAGCGCCGGAAGCAGCGCCCCGACATACATGTCTCCTACCGACCGACCGAGCTGATCTGCCATGACGATAAGCACCAGGGATGGCGGAACGATCTGCGCCAATGTTCCCGAGGCAGCAATCGCACCGGTGGCAAATGACCGGTTGTATTGGTAGCGAAGCATGATCGGCAGCGAAATGAGGCCCATCGCTATGACCGAGGCAGCCACAACGCCGGTTGTCGCGGCGAGCAGTGCGCCGACCAGCACCGCGGCATACGCCAGACCACCACGAATCGGACCGAACAGTTGCCCAATTGTATCGAGCAAGTCTTCGGCCATCCCCGATCGTTCGAGTATCAACCCCATGAAGGTGAAGAACGGCACGGCCAAAAGCGTATCATTATACATGATGCCGTAAATGCGATCTGGCTGCGCCTGTAGAAGCGGCCAGAAAAGCCGGATCTCATTTGATAGGTGAGAGAGCTCCACTCCAATCGCAAAAAATATCAATCCGCCGGCGGCCAGCGTGAAAGCAACAGGATAGCCGAGCAGCAGCATCGCCATAACGCTGACAAACATGATCGGAGCGATGTTGTGGGCGATCAGGTCAAGCATCTTTCTTGCCCTCGATCTCCAGTGCGCCCTCGGCATCGGGTGGCAAATGATGTTGAGGCGTCGGATCGTCGATTACGTCAAAAATAACGGCTGTTCGCTTGATAATCTCGGAAAATGCTTGCCCGACGAGCAGGATGAAACCAATCATCACCATCATCTTGGCGGGCCAAATGATCAGTCCACCGGCATTGGCGGAGATCTCGCCCGTTCGATAAGACAGGAAGAACCACGGCACACTCAGCCAGACCATCAGCAAGACAAAAGGCATCAGGAAAAAGACGTGGCAGAACAAATCGATGCGGTCCCGCGTCTTCTTGGTTAGCGTGTTAGAGACTACATCGATGCGGATGTGCTCGTTTTTCAATAGGGTATAGGCCGCGGCAAGCATAAAAACGGTCCCGTAGAGGTACCATTGCAACTCCAGCCACATGTTGGACGATATGTCGAAGGCTTTTCGAACGATCGCGTTACCGGCGCTGATCAGGACGGCGACCAAGATCAACCACGAAACATTCTTACCGATGATGTTGTTGATTGCATCGATGGTGGCTGAGAGGCGCAACAGGAGTTTCATCTCACGATCGCGCTGCCACGCGTGAAGGCTCAAGGCGATCGAGAGAAAAAGTAAAAGAATATAGATTAGCGTTGTCGGCTGGTATGAGCTCAGCGTCTCCAACATCGTGCCTGTTGTCCTCCCACGCCTACATTTTGAGCCGGAACTTTCTAGCTTTGTTGTAGAGCGCACCAGCATTTAGCGAAAGCCTGGGCAGGCTGCAAAGCAAACTGACATTGATGTTCAAAAATTTTCTGCTCTTGTCGGAATAAATTCGCCCGTGGAGTGGAATTCCCGTCAATTGGCTGAACTGCAAGTTCGGGGCGGCACTCCGTTGGCTTGCAGGAAATATTCGTGCGCAATGGTTTGCTGGCGGGTCATGATATGTCACCAGGCGCGAAAATTCTGTTATGACAATTGTGAATTTGGCGCGATGTCTGGATTTCGATTGACCGAACGACATCTGATGAGAACATTCCGTCTACCGGACCATGGCAATGCTTCGGTGCATTCCGCCCCCGGAGGAGACTGCATATGACCCTTCATGATGTGTCGCTCGACGACAAATACGACCTGAATAAGGAACGGATATTTGTCTCCGGCGCACAGGCCATCGTCAGGATGCTGCTTATGCAGCATGAGCTGGACCAGCGCGCCGGACTAAAAACGGCCGGACTGATATCCGGATATCGTGGATCGCCAGTTGGCGGCCTCGATCAGCAGTTCTGGCGTGCGCAAAACGAATTGTCGGCTGCAAATATTGTGTTTCAACCCGGCCTGAATGAAGAACTCGCGGCAACCGCTTTGTGGGGTTCGCAGCAAACCGAGCTCATTGGTGAAGGAAGATATGACGGTGTGTTCGGTCTTTGGTACGGCAAAGGACCTGGCGTTGACCGATCAGGGGATGTATTGCGCCACGCCAATCTGGCCGGCTCGTCAAAATATGGCGGCGTTCTCGCTCTGATGGGTGATGATCACACGGCTGAGAGCTCCACCAACGCACACGCGACCGAGTTTCTGTTCGTCGATACGATGATTCCGGTCTTCAACCCGGCCGGTGTCCAGGAGCTAATTGATTACGGCATCTATGGTTATGCTTTGTCACGCTTTGCCGGAACCTGGTCAGCGCTCAAATGCGTAAAGGACAACATCGAATCGACCGCTTCGGTCAATGCATCCCTTGATCGCCTGGACATCAAGATCCCGGAGTTTGAGATGCCACCCGGTGGTCTCAATATCCGTCACGAGCTTGATCAGATCGGCCAGGAGGAACGCCTTCACAACTTCAAGCGCGCCGCCGCCGCGGCATTTATCCGCGCCAACGGGTTGAACAAAATTGTTTTTTCCGGTGGCCGCAAGGCAAAAATCGGGATCATCACCGTCGGAAAGAGCTATCTGGATGTGCGGCAGGCATTGGGTGACTTGGGCATTGACGAAAAGCGGGCAAATCAGATTGGGCTTCGACTTTTCAAGGTAGCCTGTCCCTGGCCGCTGGATATCGAACATTTGAAGGATTTTGCTCGCGGCCTCGACATGATCATTGTGGTCGAGGAGAAAAGATCGCTGATTGAAGTGCAGGTTCGCGAAGAACTGTACGGTACTTCCATGCAGCCGACGGTAGTTGGCAAGAGAGACGAGCGTGGCGACTGGCTGTTCCCCGTTCGCGGCGCACTTGATCCCAACGACATCGCCATTGCGATTGGCGAACGGATCGTCAAAACAATCGGGCCTTCGGAAGAGATACAGGAGCGCACCAACCGGCTAAGGCAATATCAGGAGATGCTGTCACAAACCGCGGATGTGGCGGTGCGGACGCCATATTTCTGTTCGGGCTGTCCCCACAACACTTCGACAAAAGTTCCCGATGGCTCCATTGCAGGCGCCGGCATTGGTTGCCATTTCATGGCTTTGTGGATGGACCGGTCAACTGTCGGTTTTACAGCGATGGGTGGCGAAGGAGCCCAGTGGGTTGGTCAGGCGCCGTTTTCCAAGCGTGATCACATTTTTCAGAATCTGGGCGATGGCACCTACAGTCATTCAGGCTCGTTGGCCATTCGTTTTGCGATCACCTCGGGAACAAACATCACGTACAAGATTCTTTACAACGACGCCGTTGCAATGACCGGCGGGCAACCGCTTGAAGGCGGTCTGTCAATGGATGCCATTGCCAGGCAAGTGCGCGCAGAAGGCGTGTCGCGCATTGCGATCGTCACGGATGAACCGGAGAAATATGCCGGTCAGGCTTCGTTTCCGGCTGGTGCAACTATTGACCATCGCGATGACCTGGATCGTGTCCAGCGTGACCTGCGCGAGACAAAGGGTGTGTCGGTTCTGATTTACGACCAGACCTGTGCAGCCGAAAAGCGCCGCCGCCGCAAACGCGGTACCTACCCCGATCCGGACAAGCGGGTGATCATTAACGAACTGGTCTGCGAGGGATGCGGAGATTGCGGCGTGCAATCGAACTGTGTCTCCATCCAGCCGGTGGAGACGGAGTTTGGACGAAAACGCAGGATTGATCAGTCAAGTTGTAACAAGGACTTTTCCTGTATCAATGGGTTTTGCCCTTCATTCGTTACCGTCCATGGCGCGAAAATAAAAAAGGCGCAGGCTGTCGGCCAGGAGATTGACCCGCTTGAAGATGTTCCATCTCCGCAAACCGTATCGTTGGACAAAGACGGATGGTCGTCAATCATTAATGGAGTCGGTGGAACCGGCGTTGTTACCATCGGCGCTCTTCTGGGAATGGCAGCGCATATTGAGGGCAAGGGTTGCGGCATGATTGACATGGCTGGTCTTGCTCAAAAGGGTGGCGCCGTGATGAGCCATCTGCGTATTGCCAAATCTCCCGATGATATTCATTCCATCCGCGTATCCGCCGGCAAGGCCGACCTGGTTCTCGGTTGCGATCTTGTTGTTTCCGGAGCCGCCAAGGTGCTCGCTTCGGTGCGTGAAGGACAAACTTTGTTTGTGGCCAACACCGCTGAAGTCATGCCCGGGGATTTTGCGCGTTCTATTGATTTTACCCTGCCAACCGAACGGTTGAAGCGGGCAATTCACAAAGCTGCTGGTGAAGACAACGCATTTTTCTTCGACGCGACAAGGGCAGCGGCAACTCTGTTTGGTTCGACCTTGGCAAGTAATGTGTTCATGCTCGGTTTTGCCTATCAGCATGGCGGACTTCCGCTCTCTGCGGAGGCAGTTGAGAAGGCAATCGAGCTCAATGGCCAGTCGGTTCAGATGAATATCAACGCCTTCCGCTGGGGCCGGAGAGCAGCGCATCAACCGGAATTCGTTCGAGAAACAATTGAACGCAATCGCGAAACACTGGAAGACCGCGAGATCTCGACGTCACTCGACGAAGTCATCAGCAGGCGGTTTGACTACCTGACGGCCTATCAGAACAAAGCCTATGCTGATCGCTATCTTGCACAGATCGCGAAAATTCGGGCGCTGGAAGAAGCAGCAGATGCACAGTCGTTGCCCCTGACTGACACAGTTGCAAGAAATTTGTTCAAGGCCATGGCCATCAAGGATGAATATGAGGTGGCGCGGCTTTATACGGACGGCTCATTCGCCAAACAGATATCAAACCAGTTTTCCGATTGGAGAAAACTGGAATTTCATCTAGCGCCTCCAACATTCAGCCACGCAAATGAGGGTGAGCAGCCACGAAAATCCAGTTTTGGCCCCTGGATGATGTCTGCATTTCGCATTCTGGCAAGGCTGAAGGGAATTAGAGGCAGCTTCGCAGACATTTTTGGCTATTCTTCTGAACGTCGCATGGAACGCCAGCTTCTCGACGAGTATTTTGAAGATCTGAAGCTCATCGCTGAGAATTTTCGACCGGAAAATATCGATAATTGTCAAGCGCTTGCGGGAATACCGTCGAATATACGCGGATTCGGACACATCAAACTGGCAAATGCTGAGGCTGCCCGGCTTGAGCGTGCGCGATTGCGCCGGGCAATGACCGGATCTGTCGACGCCGAACCGGCGAAGCAAGCGGCTGAATAGTGGCCGGTTTTCAAAGCGATAAAACAGCTAAATATTACCGAAAACTAAGGTTTTTTTAAGCTCGGCATGCCATTGCTTGCGTTCACTGGTGGGCAACGGACAATGAACAAACCTGGCGACAGAATCCCTGCCGATATTTATATCCCGTTCGTGGGAACTCTTTTCCAGGATGGTCGCACCTTAGCGATTGGATTTGCCGCTCAGACGCTGTTGTCAGTTCTGGTGTACCGGGAGACATCCGAACCGATCTATCTCTTTATCGCCCTGGCGCTGGTATTTTGCGGTGTTTTGCGGTTCATCAGCCTGCAGCGTTTCCGCAGGGCTGGTGAACTTGATACGGCAAAAAAGGCCCAACGCTGGGAAAACGAATACATTGTGCTGGCCAGTTTGCAGTCTTTGACCCTCGGCACATTCTGTTTCACAGCACTTTACTTGTACCCAAATCACTATGCTGAAGTCGCGGCACTGGTCGTCACCTTTGCGACGGCCACCGCGATAGCAGGTCGAAATTACGGTTCTCCCAGAATGGTGGTCATACTTATCCTGACCATGCTGGGACCCGTTATCGCCGGTATGCTTATGCGTGGAAGTGTGAACTATGTGGTTCTTGGATTGCTCAATATCCCCTTCTTCTACGCAATTCGCACCTATGCAGCCACCGTTCGCAACGTTCTGTTCAAGTCGATATCGGAACAGAAGAAGGCCAATCGGCTCGCCAGCAGATTTGATCGGGCCCTGAACACAATGCCCCACGGTCTTATTATGCTCGGTCCCAACGGCAGAATCGCTGTTGCCAATGGCGAAGCGGCTAATCTGCTCGCGGCGAGTGGTCCGGAGGCGCTGGTCGGCCGTTCGCTCCATGCGCTACTGTTGCGTGCGGTTGCGGCAGGCCTGCTCAGCAGGACCGAAATCGACTATGTCGAACAGCAGCTTAATGATGCACTACACAGCGGGCAGGATCGAAAATTGTTGGTGAGCCTTGCCAATGGCCACCACTATGAATTCAGCGCACGGTCCGGCCGAGAAGAACTCGGGGTGGTGACCTTTGAGGACGTGACGAGCCGGGTAAATGCGGAAGAGAAAATCCGCTTCATGGCCCAATATGACAGCCTCACCGGGCTCCCAAACCGAGGCCACTTCAACGATGTCGTCACGGATCTGATTTCATCGGGAGACCCTACCCGCCAGTGCGCGCTCGCTGTGCTTGATCTCGATGATTTTAAACACGTCAACGACACTTTGGGTCACCCGGTCGGGGACGGTCTTATTTATGCCGTTGCCGACCGTTTGGTGGAACATGTCGGTGAAAACGCCAAGGTCAGCCGCTTTGGGGGCGATGAATTTATTGTCTATTTCGATCAGGTCTCCACTACCGACGAGCTCTCACGAGTTATGGATCAGCTGTTCGACGGCTTTAAGGGTGACGTTGATGTAGCCGGTCATTCTCTTCGCATTCTGGCAAGTGCTGGTGCGGTATTGGCGATCGCCGGAGAATCTGATGTCGAGGATCTCATCGTCAAGGCTGATCTTGCCCTATACCAGGCAAAGGACGACGGAAAGAACCGCTGGCGTCTGTTTGAAGCAACCATGGATGCGGCCTTCCGCGCAAGACAGACATTGAAAGCCGAACTTCGGCTCGCGGTCGAACAGGAAGAATTGCGGGTTGTCTATCAGCCAATTGTTGGCTTGAAGTCGATGAAAATTGCCAGTTGCGAGGCACTGTGCCGTTGGGACCATCCCCAGTTAGGATCTGTCTCGCCGTCCGTGTTCATTCCGCTGGCGGAAGAAATGGGCATCGTGTCCGAAATTAGTCACCTGGTACTCAAGAGGGCTTGCAAGGCCTGCCTGAATTGGCCAGGAGATACCAGTGTCTCGATTAACCTCTCTGCTAACGATTTCCGCGACAGAAATGTTGTCGAGCTTGTGCGGCAATCGCTCGAATGTTCTGGTTTGGAACCGCATCGTTTGGAAATCGAGATCACTGAGACGGCGTTGCTTGATGACAAACTGCTGACGATCACGCTTCTAAATGAACTCAAAGCGCTTGGAGTGCGGATCGCTTTGGATGATTTTGGCACCGGATATTCGAGCTTGAGCTACCTGCACACATTGCCGCTGGACAAGGTCAAGATCGATCAGGCTTTCCTCAGCGACATCACATTTGATGATCGCTCACTTGATCTGCTTAAGGGAATTGTCACGTTGTCACGCCGCCTCGGCCTTGCGATCACCTTGGAAGGGGTCGAGGATTTCGAGCAACTCAAACTGATTACCCGTCTTGCGGAGCCTGATTTGTTACAAGGATTCTTGTTTGGTTCAGCCCTCTCCGAATCCGGCATCACCACTTTGACAAATACGGTTTCGCCATTTGCCGCCCAGTTCGAGGCGGTCGGCATAGGCAACAAGCGCTGAATTGAGATTCAGGCTGCTGAACCACAGCGTCTGCAGCTTAACGATTTGTTAAGGTTAACGCTTGGTAAATAACCCAATACTAATTTTCTCGTTTACATTGTTGGCTAATTGAAATTTTATTCTCCTTCACGGGGCTGGGCGTGGTTTGAAATCGTGCCCACGGGGACAACAAGAATGAACGCTGTAGTTGCGGCACCAGGCGCATCGGCATTTGTGCGAAGTGTGCTGAGTATACTGGATAAGGTTGAGTACCGTCATTGTGACAAGGGTGAGGATTTCGAAGACATCTGTCGCCTTCGTTACCGATCTTATCACTCCAGCGGAATAATACCTTCAAACAGCTCACTGAAAATCTCCGACGAGTTGGACGAGAAACCCAACTGCTTCAATTTCGGTGTGTATGTCGAAGAGCGTTTGATCAGTACAGTTCGAGTGCATCACGTCGACAAGGATAATCCTTTCGGGTCCTCGGCTACTGCCTATCCTGAACTAATTATCCCTCGGCTTGATGCCGGCGAGCATTTTGTCGACCCAAGCCGGCTGGCTACGGATCCGGATTGGGCCCGAGAATATCCGCAGATGCCATACGTAACGACGAGAATTGTTGTGATGGCGTGCATTTACTTTGGCGTGCACTACTGCCTCCTGACGGTTCGACCCAACCATGCCGGATTCTACAAGCGCGTTTTCGGTGCGGAACAGATTGGCGAGCCACGCAGTTATCCGAACGTAAACTGCGATATCGACCTCAGGCAGGTTGATATACCAGTGCTGTGCGCAGAATATATTCCTCGCTTTCTGTTTTTTAAGTCCAGCGAACTCGAACGCAAATTGCTGTTCGGTCGCCCCGCCGCTGGCGAAATCGCGCCATTGACGGTACTTCCTACCGCCGGCTCTCTCAGGGTGGCCGCGTAACGAGTCGCCGGGATCATCTCATCCGAAAGTGGCTTAGCCGAAAGGCGGACTTGCGCAGCCGGAAGTGATGGGCAAGAAAGCGGGTGCGATCCGTGATAAACACGGGCAATTGGGAGGCTGGCCGCGATGTCTGATGCAGACGGCGCACCGCTTGACACATTTCCGAAATATTTGCTGCTGAACGCGAAACGTTTCGCTGGCAGACCTGCCATGCGTCACAAGGATTTTGGCATCTGGCAGACCTGGACCTGGCGCCAGCAACTGGAGGAAGTTCGGGCTTTCTCGGTAGGTCTGAAGGCGCTCGGAGTTGGAGATGCCAATCGGGTCGCCATCATCGGCGCCAACCGTCCGCGTCTGTATTGGGCATTTGCCGCGATACAGGCGCTGCGGGCGATACCTGTTCCGGTTTATGCCGACGCGGTCGGCGAGGAACTTGCCTATGTTCTTGATAATGCCGGTGTTTCTGTTGCCGTTGTCCAGGATCAGGAGCAAGTCGACAAGGTCCTTTCATTCGCGGAAAAAATCCCCTCGCTGGAGCAGGTTATATATGACGAGCCGCGCGGGCTACGGGACTATGATCATTCAAAATTGCACGCGTTTGAATCGATCCAGGAACACGGAAAGTCGCTGCTGACAAGCGATCCCTCAATTGGCTCTTTGTGGGAGAAAAATATCCAGGAGGCGGAAGGCGACGATGTCTCCGTCATGCTGTACACATCCGGGACAACCGGACAATCGAAAGGTGTCATGATCAAAGCTTCGGCGGCGGTCAACGCCGCAGCCGATACGGTCAAATTCGATGGCCTGAATGAATACCATGAAGTTCTTGCCTATCTGCCACTTGCCTGGGTAGGTGACCACTATCTGAACTATGCCCAGGGATATGTCGCTGGTTTTTGCATGTCTTGTCCTGAAGGTCCGGAAACCGTTTCCCACGACCTCAAGGAAATCGGCCCGTCATTTTATTTTGCGCCACCACGGGTATTTGAAGGTCTTTTGACCAGCGTCACCATCCGGATGGAGGATGCGGGCAGGCTGAAGAAACATCTGTTCAATCACTATCGCCGTGTGGCAGCGAAATATGGTGAGGATATTCTCGAAAACAAGCCGGTGGCTTTGTCTGGTCGAATTGCGTACTGGCTTGGCAATCTTCTGGTCTATGGACCACTGAAGAATTCGCTCGGTTTCTCAAATATCAAGACCGCCTATACAGCTGGCGAAGCAATTGGTCCGGATTTGTTTTCGTTTTTCAGATCGCTAGGGATCAATTTGAAACAGCTCTACGGCCAGACCGAAGCTTTTCTGTACGTTACGGCACAAAAGGACAGCCAAGTCCGTGCAGACACAGTCGGCCCGGCAGCACCAAACGTCGATATCAGGATTTCTGAGGACGGTGAGGTGCAGTTCAAGTCGCCGGGTATGTTTGCCGGCTACTTCAAACAGGAGCAAAAATCTGCCGAGACCCTGACCGGAGACGGCTATGTGAAAACCGGAGATGCAGGCTTTTTCGACAAGGACGGCCAGCTCAAGATTATCGACAGGGCAAAAGATGTCGGCAAACTGAAGTCGGGGGCTCTCGTTGCCCCCAAATATATTGAAAACACTCTGAAATTTTTCCCGAACATCAAAGAAGCAGTCACCTTTGGAGACGGTCGTGAATTTGCTGCCGCTTTCATCAACATTGATCTGCAAGCCGTCGGCAACTGGGCCGAGCGCAACAATATCGCATATGCGTCTTACCAGGAACTCTCCGGTCATCCGCAAGTCTATGAGATGATCGCGGAACACGTCGATGAGACGAACAAGAAGCTGGCGAGCGAGCCAATGATGGCGGGTGGCCAGATCAAGCGCTTCCTGGTGCTCCACAAAGAGCTGGATGCTGATGATGGCGAGCTCACTCGCACCCAGAAAGTTCGCAGAGGCTTCATTGGTGACCGATATGGCGAGCTCATTGAAGCGCTCTATGATGGTTCGCAGGAGAAGTATGTCGAGACCGAAGTGACCTTTGAAGATGGCCGCAAGGGCAGCATCAAGGCGACTGTGAAAATCGCCGATGCCGGATTCTACTCGGTTCCGGATGTTTCAACGGTGAAGGAGGCGGCGGAATGAACGCACCGTTTGATTCCAAGCTGCTAACCGAGCCGACACCGGAGTTTACACTGTCCGCCCATCAGGATGACATCCCCAGCGGCGAAGTGCTGTTGAATGTGGAGCATGTTTCGTTGTCATTTGGCGGGGTCAAGGCAATCCAGGATGTCAGCTTTGACATCCGCAAGGGTGAAGTGCGGGCCATTATTGGACCGAATGGCGCCGGCAAAACCTCGATGCTGAACGTCATCAACGGATTCTATCATCCGCAAGAAGGCACGATTACCTACCGCGGTGAACCCCGCAAGGCTATGCGCTCCACTGCGGCGGCGCGTCAGGGAATTTCCCGAACCTTCCAGAATATCGCGCTGTTCAATGGCATGTCGACGCTCGACAACATCATGACCGGTCGAATAACGCTGCAAACAAAGAACCTGTTTTGGCAGGCATTGTGGCACGGACCGGCAGTGAAGGAAGATATCGAACATCGCCGCGCGGTTGAGCACATCATCGATTTCCTCGAAATACAGCACATTCGCAAGACGCCGGTCGGTCGCCTCCCTTATGGATTGCAAAAACGGGTCGAACTCGGCCGTGCACTCGCAGCCGAGCCCGCACTGTTGCTGCTTGACGAGCCAATGGCCGGCATGAATCTGGAAGAAAAAGAGGACATGTCCCGGTTCATCCTCGATGTGAACAACCAGTTCGGGACAACCATTGCGCTTATCGAGCACGATATGGGCGTTGTGATGGACATTTCCGATCGTGTCGTTGTGCTCGACTACGGTCGCAAGATCGGAGACGGCACGCCCGATGAAGTGTCAAAGAACCAGAACGTAATCGATGCCTATCTTGGCGTTCCGCACGATTAGGATTTGGAATAGATGAGCCCGGCCTTCCTGAATTTTATCGAGACAATTTTGAACGGACTGATGGCCGGCGTCATGTATTCGCTTGTCGCGCTCGGTTTCGTCCTCATCTTCAAGGCTTCCGGCATCTTCAATTTCGCCCAGGGGGTCATGGCGCTGTTCGCGGCGTTGACACTCGTGGGTTTGCAGACGGGGCAGGTGCCGTTTGCCCATCTGATCAATGCGATTTTCGGTACCGATGTTCACCACTTTGGCTGGGAACTACCCGCTATTTTGGCGGTGATCGGAACTTTGGCGGTGATGGTCGCATTCGCCTATTTGTTCGAAGCGGTTGTTCTGAAGCATCTGGTCAATCAGGAGCCGATAATCCTGTTCATGGCGACTATCGGTCTGGCCTACTTCCTTGAAGGATTTGGCGATCTGATGTGGGGCTCCGACATTAAGGCGATAAACATCGGTATTCCCTCCGGCGGGTCATTCTGGTGGGAGGATGTGACCCGCGAATGGGCCACAGAAGGTTCCGACTATTTCGGCATGTACGTGGACAAGCTGGATGTCGTCGCTGCTGTTGTTGCAATTGTGCTCGTTGTTGCACTCACCCTGTTCTCGCAATTCACCGCCACCGGCCGGGCGCTTCGGGCCGTCGCCGACGACCATCAAGCAGCTCTTTCGGTTGGCATCTCACTGCGCTCAATCTGGGTGATTGTCTGGTCGATTGCCGGCTTTGTGGCGCTGGTTGCCGGCGTCATGTGGGGCGCCAAATCTGGCGTGCAGTTCTCGTTGTCACTGATCGCACTCAAGGCGCTGCCCGTGCTGATCCTCGGCGGGTTTACATCCATTCCGGGCGCCATTGTCGGCGGGCTCATTATCGGCGTTGGCGAGAAGCTGGCCGAACTTTATGTCGGGCCGCTGGTCGGCGGCGCACTTGAAAACTGGTTCGCCTATGTGGTCGCCCTCGTCTTCCTGCTGTTTCGTCCGCAGGGCCTGTTCGGCGAGAAGATTATCGAGAGGGTGTGACGGATCATGCTTTACCGCGAGACCGGCGATTTCAAAACAAGCTATCAGGAAGATCAGCAAACCTTCCCGATCAAGTCCGAACGATATCTTTTCTGGGCCGCGATGGTGTTCGCATTTGCCGTCGTTCCGTTCTTCATCAACGACTATTGGGAAAAATCGGTTCTCGTGCCACTGCTTGTTTGGGCGATGATCGCTCTCGGGCTCAATATTCTAACCGGCTATTGCGGGCAGGTTTCGCTGGGTACTGGCGGGTTCATGGCGGTTGGCGCCTTTGCCTGTTACAAGCTGATGACGGCATTCCCGGAAATGAACATCCTGATTGTCATCGTCTTGTCGGGAGCCGTTACGGCGGGCGTGGGTGTTCTGTTTGGCCTGCCGTCGCTCAGGATCAAGGGGTTTTATCTTGCGGTCGCGACATTGGCGGCGCAGTTCTTCCTGATATGGTTGTTCAACAAGTTTGACTGGTTCTACAACTACTCGCCTTCCGGGCAGATTACTGCGCCGGAGAGAAGCATTTTCGGCATTGCAGTTACCGGCCCGAACGCCGCGCCCTGGGCAACGTATCTTACCTGCCTGACAATCGTTTTCGTGTTTGCCTGGGTTGCACGCAATTTGACCCGCGGCCGTGTCGGGCGCTCGTGGATGGCGATGCGGGACATGGATATTGCCGCCGAGATCATGGGCGTTTCGCCCTTTGCAGCGAAACTGTCGGCATTTGCGATTAGTTCCTTCTATATCGGAATAGGCGGGGCGATGTTCTTCGCGCTTTATCTCGGAGCGGCCGAGGTGACCGAAGCTTTCGGAATCGACAAGTCGTTTGACGCCCTGTTCATCATCATCATTGGCGGATTGGGATCGATTCTTGGTTCATTCCTCGGTGCGGCTTTCATCATCCTGTTCCCGGTTCTGCTCAAGAACGTCATGGTCGGCCTGTGGGGCTGGCCCACCGATCTTGCTGCCCACTTTGAAATCATGATTGTGGGAGGACTGATCATGTTCTTCCTGATCTTCGAGCCGCACGGCCTTGCGCAGATCTGGCGGCTAACCAAGGAGAAACTGAGACTCTGGCCATTCCCCTATTAGGGGATAAGATAACTTCAGCCATCCCAAAAGTGGTGGTGGAGGAGTTGAACGTACCAACATCAACGGGAGGAACCTTGATGAGAAAGACCAAAATTCTGACTGTGGCGGCACTGGCCGTTGTGATGGGAACCGGAACCGCATTTGCGGATCTTGTATTTCCGTCGCTCAGCTACCGGACCGGACCATATGGCCCGAACGGTATTCCATTTGCTGACGGTTATGCCGACTATTTTACGCTCCTCAATGAGCGTGATGGCGGTATCAATGGCCAGAAAATCCAGGTTCTGGAATGTGAAACCGGCTACAACACGGAAAAGGGTGTTGAATGCTATGAGTCCACCAAAGGCCAGGGCGCATTGCTTTATCAACCTTTGTCGACAGGCATCACATACCAGTTGATTCCAAAAGCATCTGCGGATGGCATCCCGGTATTGTCTTCCGGCTATGGCCGCACATCAGCGGCAAACGGCAAGGTGTTTGAGTGGATTTTCAATTTCCCGGCATCGTACTGGGATGGCGCATCGATTGCAGTCAATCATGCCATGGAGCAGGAAGGCGGGAACCTGAGCGGCAAAAAAATTTCGCTGGTCTATCACAACTCTGCCTATGGCAAGGAGCCAATTCCGACGCTCGAAGCACTTGCAAGCAAACATGGATTTGAGCTGAGCCTGTTTCCGGTTGATCATCCGGGTCAGGAACAAAAGGCAACCTGGCTGCAGATCCGCCGCGACCGGCCCGACTATGTCTTCATGTGGGGCTGGGGCGTGATGAACCAGGTGGCGATTCAGGAAGCTGCCAACATCCGCTTCCCGATGGAAAAATTCATTGGCGTCTGGTGGTCAGGTTCTGAAAATGACGTGCTTCCGGCAGGTGACGGCGCCAATGGCTATAAGTCCCTGGCACTGCACGGAACCGGCACCGACTATCCGCTATACGACGACATGAAGAAATATGTCCTCGATGCGGGTAAAGCGGCAGGCGACGGCAGCCACGCGGGTGAGGTGCTGTACAGCCGCGGAATGTACTATGCGGTGATTGCATCTGAAGCTGCCCGCAAGGCGATGGAAATCCACAATACCACCGACATTACCTCCGTGATGATGCGTGACGGCCTTGAAGCGCTGAACCTGACCAATGAAAGGTTGGCTGAACTTGGTCTTCCCGATTATGCAGCGGAAATCCAGGTAACTTGCGCCAATCATGGTGGTTCCGGACTGGGCAAGGTCCAGCAATGGGATGCGAGCACCAAAAAATGGTCTCTTATCACCGACTGGATTGCTTCTGACCGCAGCGTGATCGATCCGCTGATCGCAGCCGACTCGGAAGCCTTTGCAGCTGAGAACAACATCACGCCGCGTGCATGCAACTGATCTGATACTTTTGGCTCCGGCGAATTTCGCCGGGGCCATCCTCTACTGACTGGAGACCATCCATGGCCGAAGCCGCTGCTGCCGTTGAACCAGCCAAGACCCTGCTTGAGGTCAACAATATCGAGGTGATCTACAATCACGTCATCCTGGTGTTGAAAGGTGTTTCCCTGACGGTTCCCAAGGGCGGTATCGTGGCCATTCTCGGCGCCAATGGCGCTGGAAAGACAACAACGCTGAAGGCGATATCCAACCTTCTCCACGCCGAGCGCGGTGAAGTCACCAAGGGCAATATCGTCTTTAACGGCGACCAGGTCGAAGCGTTGTCACCAAACGAGTTGGTACGCCGCGGCTGCATCCAGGTGATGGAAGGCCGGCATTGTTTCGGGCATCTGACCATTGAAGAAAACTTGATGACCGGTGCGTTCACACGCCGCGATGGCAGCGCGAAGGTCAAGCAAGATCTGGAAATGGTCTACGACTATTTCCCGCGTCTTCGCGAACGGCGATCCAGTCAGGCTGGCTATACATCTGGCGGCGAACAGCAGATGTGCGCAATAGGACGGGCATTGATGAGCCGGCCAACGATGATTCTACTTGATGAACCGTCAATGGGCCTTGCACCGCAACTGGTCGAGGAAATCTTCGAAATCGTCAAGAAATTGAATTCGGAAGAAGGAGTTTCGCTCCTTTTGGCCGAGCAAAATACCAACATTGCGTTGCGTTATGCCGACTATGGATACATCCTCGAATCCGGCCGGGTGGTTCTCGATGGTGAGGCCAAGGCGCTGCGTGAGAACGAGGACGTCAAGGAGTTCTATCTTGGCGTTGGCGGTGAAGGGCGCAAGAGCTTCAAGAACGTGAAGCACTACAAGCGGCGCAAGCGCTGGCTGGCGTAACATCTGCCGACCGTCGGCTTGGCTATAGCTGGTTACCGAAAATTATCTCCTGATCCTGAATTCCCGACCGTTGGTTTGGTGGGTTATCCGGGTCGATCCCTGCATCTTCCAGAAGTCGGCGGTCGCCTTTGGTGATGACATCAGCCAAAGCCTGTTTTCGTATCCTCTCCAGACGCCATTCTGAGAGATAAAGCTTTGTCTTGCTCCAGGTGAGGCCCTGCAGTTTGATGTCTGGGGCCCAGAAATAGGTGTGTGCTTCGCTTCGCATGGGGCCCATATCGGCGGTATCGAGGGATTTGACAAACGAATAGATTTAATACGAGCCATTGAATTTTTTTATGATAATGTAGTTTGAACATTCGAAGGCATGAGAAGAAGTTTGCGAAATGACCATACCGCTTGAGAGCGACTTGCTCCGGACATTTGTCGCCGTTGCAAGTAGCCGCAATTTTACCCGCGCTGGAGAAACCATCGGTCGCACCCAATCGGCGGTGAGCATTCAGATGAAGCGGCTCGAGGAAATTATTGGAGAGCCCCTGTTTGTGCGAAACGCGCGCGGAATCGACCTGACGGGGAAGGGACATCAACTGCTGGCGAACGCACGGAAGGTCGTGTCGCTGCTGGACGAAACTGCTGACATGCTGCGCGCTGATCCGTTGCAAGGTGAAGTGCGGGTTGGCATTCCGGAAGAATATTCAACCTCCATCCTGCCGGAAGTCTTGGCCAAATTCGCAAAGAAACACCCCGATGTGGAGGTTTCCGCTGTGGTGGCGACGTCGTGTGAGTTTCCAGAAGCGATCGATAATGACGAACTTGACTTGGCGGTGGTATTTGCTTTTCCGGAGGCCATGCGCGGGGAACTCGTCTTCATCGATCCATCGGTCTGGGTGACTTCCATCAATCATGACGTACATTTGCGGCGTCCCCTGCCCATCGCCATGTATGAGAGAAAAAGCCCGTGGGTTACCGGAGGATGGTGCCGCGATTATGCACTGCAGTCCCTTGGCGAAGCGGGCATCGACTACAGGATTGTATATAACTGCAACGCCAACAATGGCCTGGAGGCGGCGATGCGTTCGGGCATGGCCATTGCGCCCATGTCACGCAGTTGCATTCCGGGGGGATGCCGCGAACTGACCATCGAAGACGGTTTTGGAACGATTGATCCGGGCCGTGTGATGCTGCAAGTAAATCCCAGAAGACAAGGCCCGGTGATCGTTCAACTTGAGAAGACCATCAGGGCGGCGTTCACCTCTGGATTGAGCAAGCACTAACTACAAGCCACCGCGACAATCGTGGCCATTGCTCTTGCATTGCAGATTCGCTATGTCGCCATCATTGAATTCAGGAGTATCCCGCCATGGCTGACAATACCCCGTCCGGACCGGTCGAGTTGGGCGCCGAAATGGACTACGCCGAACATGAAAAAACCTATGCCGTATTCCTCAACCTGGCAAAGTATGGCACCTTGGGTTGCGTAGCTCTGCTGGCGGCGATGGCCTTTGGATTTTACACAGCGGCAGGGTTTTTCTCGGCGCTCGTTCTGTTTGTTCTGATTTGCATCGCTGGCTGGGCAATCCTGCGTTAGTCCGGTAACACCACCGAGACGGAACAAACCAATCAAGAGTGGCCGCCGGATGATGGCGGCCTAACTTTGTTTACGTCCAACCCGAAAGGAAACGGACATTGGCTTCACAAATATTCATTGCGCGCGAGACGGATGCGAATGAAAACCGGGTTGCCGCCTCCCGTGAAACCGTCAAACGGATGATTGGCCTTGGGCTTGATGTGGTTATTGAAACCGGCGCGGGCGGTGGTTCCAGGGTTCCCGATGCCGAGTTCAAAGCCGCCGGCGCCAAAATCGGCAAGGCGGCCGATGCCGGAAAGGCTGATGTAATCCTTCGCGTGCGCCGTCCGTCGGCGGCAGAGTTGAAGCGCTGCAAAAAGGGTGCAATCGTCATCGCCGCCATGGATCCGTACGGCAACGAAGCCGAGGTTGCAGCGATGGCAAAGGCAGGTGTTTCGGCATTTGCAATGGAGTTCATGCCGCGCATCACCCGGGCGCAGGTGATGGACGTGTTGTCCTCGCAGGCCAACCTGGCAGGCTACCAGGCGGTGATCGATGCTGCGGCCGAATATGACCGTGCGCTGCCGATGATGATGACCGCTGCGGGCACCGTCCCTGCCGCGAAGGTGTTTGTTATGGGTGCTGGCGTCGCTGGTTTGCAGGCAATTGCGACTGCGCGGCGTCTTGGCGCTGTTGTCACCGCAACGGATGTTCGTCCAGCCGCCAAGGAACAGGTCGCTTCACTGGGCGGCAAGTTTGTCGCCGTTGAGGATGAGGAGTTCAAGGCGGCGGAGACTGCAGGTGGATACGCCAAGGAAATGTCCAAGGAGTATCAGGCAAAGCAGGCTGCGCTTGTCGCCGACCATATCGCTAAACAGGACATTGTCATCACAACAGCTTTGATTCCGGGTCGCCCGGCGCCCATGCTGGTCTCCGCAGCAATGGTCAAGTCGATGAAGCCCGGCTCCGTGCTAGTCGATCTGGCTGTCGAGCGCGGTGGCAATGTCGAAGGTGCGGTTGCCGGCAAGGTCGTTTCGGTTGGCGATGTCAAAATTGTCGGACACCTCAACGTACCTGGCAGGATCGCCGCCTCGGCTTCTCTGCTGTATGCGAAGAACCTCTACGCCTTTCTTGAGACCATGATCGACAAGGAAAAGAACACCCTGTCACTCGATCTTGAAGATGAGCTGATCAAGGCGACGATTCTGACCCATGGCGGCGCGATCGTTCATCCGGCGTTTGACAAGCCCAAGAAAGCGCCTGCGAGGAAATCCGCACCACGCAAGACAACGTCGCGCAAAACCGCGGCTTCGAAATCAAAGGGAGGTGCATGATGGCCGATAGCGCAGTCGATCAGGCTCTCGAACAATTGGAAAAGGCGGTCGGCGCTGTTCGCACGGCCATTGAAAACAGCGAAGGTGCTGCCGATGCAGCCGGCGCGGCGGCCCACGCGGCCAGCGGCGGTGCGATTGATCCCTTCGTGTTTCGCTTTGCCATTTTCGTTTTGGCTATTTTCGTCGGTTACTACGTCGTCTGGTCGGTGACACCGGCGCTTCACACGCCGTTGATGGCCGTAACCAATGCCATCTCCTCGGTCATCGTGGTCGGCGCCCTCCTGGCTGTCGGCATATCTGCCAGCGGTCTGGCGACGGGTTTCGGCTTTATCGCGTTGGTGCTAGCCAGCATCAACATTTTTGGCGGCTTTCTGGTCACCCAGCGAATGCTCGCCATGTACAAGAAAAAAGACAAGTGAGGGCTGACGGATGGGCGTGAATCTGGCTGCCTTCCTTTATCTGATATCAGGCGTTCTGTTTATCCTGGCGCTGCGAGGGTTGTCGCACCCGACGACAAGCCGGCAGGGCAATATCTACGGCATGATCGGCATGGCAATCGCCATTGTGACCACGCTTGCGCTGGCCACACCGAGCTTTGGCGGTTTTGTGATGATTGTCGCCGGCATCGCCGTTGGCGGCAGCATCGGCGCGGTTATCGCCCGACGGATTGCAATGACCTCGATGCCGCAATTGGTCGCGGCGTTCCATTCGCTGGTTGGTCTGGCGGCCGTTCTGGTCGCCGCTGCTGCGCTCTATTCACCGGAAAGCTTCGGCATCGGAGTCATTGGCGACATCCACAGCCAGGCATTGGTCGAAATGTCGATTGGCGTGGTCGTCGGCGCAATCACATTCACCGGGTCGATCATTGCGTTTCTCAAGCTTGATGGCCGCATGTCCGGTGCGCCGATCATGCTGCCTATGCGGCATATGATCAATGGCGCCATTGCAGTTGCCTTGGTCATCCTTGTGATCATGCTAGTAGCCACCGAGAGCACATTCATTTTCTGGCTGATCGTCGTTTTGTCGCTGCTGTTGGGTGTACTGATCATCATTCCGATCGGCGGCGCTGATATGCCGGTCGTCGTCTCAATGCTCAACTCCTACTCCGGCTGGGCTGCTGCCGGTATCGGATTCACCCTTGGCAATCTGGCTCTGATCGTCACCGGAGCGCTGGTTGGTTCATCGGGCGCAATCCTGTCCTACATCATGTGCAAGGGCATGAACCGGTCGTTTATTTCAGTCATCCTTGGCGGCTTTGGCGGCGAGACAGCCGCTGTTGCCGATGACGGTGTCGAGCGAACGGTCAAACAGGGTTCTGCAGACGATGCCGCCTTCCTGATGTCCAACGCCTCAAAGGTCATCATCGTTCCTGGCTACGGCATGGCGGTGGCACAGGCGCAGCATGCGCTGCGTGAAATGGCAGACAAGCTGAAAGAGGCGGGTGTTGAGGTCAAATACGCCATCCACCCGGTTGCCGGGCGCATGCCGGGGCACATGAACGTGCTCTTGGCCGAAGCCAACGTCCCTTACGACGAGGTGTTTGAACTCGAAGACATCAACAGCGAGTTTGCGCAGGCAGATGTGGCTTATGTCATCGGCGCGAATGACGTGACCAATCCCTCAGCACGCGACGACCAGAACTCGCCTATCTATGGCATGCCGATCCTTGATGTCGACAAAGCGCGCACCTGTTTGTTTGTCAAACGCTCACTTGGTTCCGGTTATGCCGGCATCGATAATACGCTGTTCTACAAGGACGGCACGATGATGCTGCTTGGCGACGCCAAGAAGATGACAGAGGAAATCGTCAAGGCGATGGATCACTGATCAGTTTCGGGATCTGTCGTAGCTTGAGCTCGATCTGCCCGAAAGTTGTTATCCTCTGACGCGGTTCATGCCATCCCTGGCCGGCTGGTAGTTCGGATCCAGCTTTAGCGCCTGCTGATAGGACTTGCGGGCCTTGGCCTTTTCGCCGCGCTGCTCATAAACAAACGCCTGGTTGGACCAGCTTTCCGCCACACTGCGGTTCAACTTGATTGCCGTGTTGAAGTCGGAAAAGGCATTTTCGTCGTCACCCTGCGCCAGATAGGACAGGCCACGGCCATTATAGGGTTCAGGCGCGTCCGGTGACAGCGATATAGCCGTTGAGAAGTCTTCAATGGCAAAATTGTGCTGACCCCTGGACTGATAAATCAGACCGCGATTGTGATAAGCCCTTGCGTCCGTCGTATCGAGCTGAATAGCCCGTTGGAAATCGCGAAACGCCTCGTTGATCCGGCCTGATTTGCGGAACATGTTTCCGCGCCCAATATAGGCGGCGTCGTAGGACGGATTGATGCGCAGCGCCTGATTGTAGTCGTTGACGGCCTTGCTTTGCTCACCGAGAAAACGCCAGATCAGCGCCCGGTTGGCAAACGCCTGATAGAAGCGCGGATTGAGTTCGATCGCCTGGTCGAAGTCCTTCAATGCTTCGCGATATTTGCCGCCGCGGCCGTAAGCCGTTCCCCGGACATTGTAGGCTTCGGGGTCATCGGGGCTACGCTCAATAACGGCGGTCAGCGAAGCGATGTTTTCTTCCGACCCCTGCGCCACTTCAATCGTGGCAATCTCGCCGCCGCCGGTCTGACACCCCGCAAGAAATCCCAGGCTGATGAACAAAGCGATCGCTGATCCACGAATGTGCGAATGTCGATGGCTCACCAGATACGTCCCCGAGATTCTTCCAGGTTGCAAGCTAAGATAAAGGCGGTATCGGCAAAAAACCGTACCGCCCATAAACTATTGTTCGATCAAGACGAAAAAGCGGCAGACCACCGTCGGTCAACCGGCCATAATAGACTAGCGACCCGAGCGACCACCGATAAGTCCTTCGCGCTGCGCGCGTTTGCGCGCCAGCTTGCGAGCGCGGCGAACCGCTTCTGCCTTTTCACGGGCGCGTTTCTCGGACGGTTTTTCATAATGCCCGCGCATTTTCATTTCGCGGAAAATGCCTTCGCGCTGCATCTTTTTCTTAAGCGCGCGTAGCGCTTGATCTACATTGTTGTCGCGGACGAGTACCTGCACGTATCGGTTCCTGCTTGTTCGGGTTTTAACAAGGCATTCGGCAATACCAAAATGCCTCCGCGCCGACTATACGGTGCGAACTGGTGTGGCGATTAGCAGACCGATCGTTAATTGTCCACTACTGCCGGACAAAAGAATGCGTACAGATCTGCTCAATTGAAGTTCGTAACTTGGTTGATTGGCCATGTCTTCAACCCGTTGTCAGAGAACACCGGTCAATTGCACATACCCGTCACCAAATTTGAAATGAAATGTCCCCGAATATCTGTAGGTTGAAATGGGTGAATCGCATTCAACCGGACAATCATAGAGCTACCGGTTACGACACATGGAGAGTTAACATGCAAAAACTCGCACTCGCTTTGATGATTACATGCGCCGGAAGCTTGGCGCATGCAGGAGAGACACCAGCGCCGGATGGCGCCGGTGTCTATTTTGTAAATCTGAAGGACGGTGACTCGGTGACAGGGCCAGTCAGGGTCATATTTGGCCTGATGGGTATGGGGGTCGCGCCAGCTGGAACCGAGAAGGAGAATACGGGCCATCACCATCTCCTCGTCGACCGGCCACCGATCGGCAAGGGTGAGGATGGCGAAGACGAATTCGACTTCAATATTCCGGCAGACGAAAATCACATTCACTTTGGTGGCGGACAAACGGAGACCACACTCGAACTCGCACCAGGAAAGCACACTTTGCAAATGGTGTTGGCGGACAAGGACCATATCCCGCACAACCCTCCGATTTTCTCGGATGTCATCACGATTACGGTTGAGTAGCCAGCACGACCTGACCATCAAAACGCCATGCGCCGTCGCAAACAGCGCATGGCCTTGCCTTGTGCTTGTCTAGTGATACGGTCGCCTGCAGACAATCACAGGAAAACCGGCTCGCGCCGAACCCGAAACCAGTTCATCGACAGGATCCAGGCACATGCGCAAATATTCCGTATTCGCCATTGCCCGCGAAGCGATGCGCGGACACAAGGGCTGGGAAGAACAGTGGCGTTCGCCAGAGCCGAAATCCAATTATGACGTGATTATTGTCGGCGCTGGCGGTCACGGGCTGGCGACAGCGTATTATCTTGCCAGCGAACACGGCATCACCAATGTCGCGGTGCTTGAAAAAGGCTGGCTCGGTGGTGGCAACACCGGCCGCAACACGACCATCATTCGCTCAAACTACCTTTATGATGAGAGCGCCGGGATATACAATCACGCTGTCAACCTCTGGGAAAATCTGTCCCAGGAGCTGAATTACAACGTTATGTACAGCCCGCGCGGCGTCATGATGCTGCAGCACAATGTGCATGACGTTCAAGTGGCCCAACGGCATATCCATGCCAACAGGCTGAATGGTGTCGACAATGAATGGCTGACGCCTGAGCAGGCAAAGGCGTTTTGCCCTCCGCTGAATATTTCGAAAACTGCACGCTATCCCGTGATGGGCGCTGCCCTCCAACGAAGAGGTGGAACAGCCAGGCACGATGCGGTCGCTTGGGGATATGCCCGTGGCGCCTCTGCCCGTGGCGTCGATATCATCCAGAATTGCGAGGTTACGGGAATTCGACGGGCGAAAGATGGCTCGGTTGAGGGCGTCGATACCAGCCGCGGCTTCATTGGAGCGAAGAAAATTGGTGTCGTTGCGGCAGGGCACTCTTCGGTACTGATGGACATGGCCGGTGTGCGCATGCCGCTTGAAAGCTATCCACTTCAGGCGCTCGTTTCTGAACCGGTCAAGCCCTGCTTTCCCTGCGTGGTCATGTCCAACACGGTTCACGCCTACATTTCGCAGTCTGACAAGGGGGAATTGGTTATCGGCGCTGGTACGGACCAGTATATCTCCTATTCGCAAACCGGTGGCCTGCACATCATCCAGCATACGCTTGAAGCCATTTGCGAAATGTTTCCGATGTTCACCCGCATGAAGATGCTGCGTTCATGGGGCGGCATCGTTGACGTCACACCTGATCGCTCACCCATTTTGGCCAAGACGCCGGTCAAGGGTCTTTACGTCAATTGCGGCTGGGGCACGGGCGGTTTCAAGGCGACGCCCGGTTCCGGCCATGTGTTCGCTCATACAATCGCCCGCGATGATCCGCATCCAATCAACGCGCCGTTCACCCTCGAGCGTTTCAAGACCGGACGGCTGATTGACGAGGCGGCAGCCGCAGCAGTGGCGCACTGAGGCGGTCATGAGCGGGATTCCATGTTCGAAATATGCCTCGCGGGCTTTGACTGGGGCGGCGGCAACGCTCTGGGCAGGATTGGCGTTTGCCCAGATCGGCGCGGATGATCCCGCTGAGCCATCCGTGGAAGACGGATTGCACGGGGCCCCCCACTTTGTCCGTCATACGAAGCTGAGCAAGGATCACCTGCCCGGTCACTGGCCGTTTACCGCCGACGAAGGCGAACTGACTTGCGTGACAACTGATGGTTTGGCGTTCGCATTTTTCAAAAGCAAGGACGCTGACGAACCATTCATGATCAGCCAGAACATGCTCATGAGCCTCATCGGGAAGATGATTACCGGCGCGAGCGGCTATATCCGGCGCGGCTACGACCCTGCCAAACTTATCGAAGACCTGGAGAGGGCATACGCAATGGCGATGGTGCGTTGCGGCCCGCCATATGCCCAATAGGAATCGACACCATGCTGCTCATTCATTGTCCTTATTGCCAGGAAGAACGGCCCGAGATCGAGTTCGCCAACGCAGGTGAAGCGCATATCGCACGTCCGGAAAATATTGCCGGTGAAAGCGAAGACGATTTCGAAAAGTTCTTCTTCATTCGCGCCAATCCGAAAGGTGTGCACTATGAGCGTTGGCGGCACATTCATGGCTGCGCCCGGTTTTTCAATGCCGCGCGCGATACAGTCACAGACCGGTTTTTGATGACTTACAAGGCTGGTGAACCGCGTCCGAATCTGGAACCGAAAACGGCCAAAAAGGCGCCTGCTCGCACCAGGAGGAAAAGCTGATGTCGGGCTCCTACCGCATTTCCGGAGCCGGCCGTCTTGTACCGGCAAAGCAGGTCAGCTTTTCCTTTGATGGTGAAATCATGACGGGGCTTGAGGGCGATACTCTGGCGTCAGCGCTGCTGGCCAACGGTATCCATTTGATGGGCCGTTCTTTCAAATATCACCGGCCGCGCGGTGTACTGTCAGCAGGCGCAGAGGAACCCAACGCACTCGTCGGCATATCTCGCGGCGGCGGCCGCAAGACCCCGAACGTCAGGGCGACGGTCCAGGAAATCTATGACGGCCTGCAGGCAGAATCCCAAAACCGGTGGCCATCGCTTGCGTTCGATCTCAATGCGATGAACGACCTGTCTTCTCCGATGTTTTCCGCCGGCTTCTACTACAAGACTTTTATGTGGCCAAAAGCCGCGTGGAACAGTTTGTACGAACCGAACATCCGGTCGGCCGCCGGCCTCGGCGTCGCTCCGGATGAACCGGACCCCGATCATTATTCATCCCGTTATGCGCATTGCGATGTTCTGGTCATTGGTGGCGGTCTTGCGGGATTAGCGGCCGCGCTGGCTGCAGCGACCGGCGGCGCTGAGGTAATTCTGTGTGACGAGCAGGCTGAATTCGGCGGCAGTCTCAAGTCCGAAACAGGAACCCGAGTCGACGGGCGATCCGGATGGGACTGGGTGCGGGAAACCACGTCACAACTGGCCACCATGGCAAATGTCCGGCTGCTAAAGCGTACGACCGCGTTTGGATATTATGCACAAAACTTCGTTGCCTTGACCGAACGCGTGTCCGACCACATTGCCGCGCCGGCAGAGCACATGCCTCGGGAACGGTTGTGGCAGGTTCGAGCCAGACGCGTGATCATTGCCAACGGAGCGATTGAGCGTCACATGGTGTTCGCCGGAAACGACAGACCGGGGGTAATGCTGTCTTCGGCGGCCAGAACCTATCTCAACCACCATGGTGTAGCTGTTGGCAGAAATGTCGGCATCTATACAGCAGGTGACACCGGATATGCGGCCGCGGCAGACCTCGCTGATGCAGGTATCAATGTCGCGGCAATCGTCGACCCTCGCAGCGAAATACCTGACCAGATGCGCGAGATTGCAACATCCAGAGGAATTGAGCTGCTTCAAGGCCAAGCGGTCACCGCTACCGGCGGTCGATTGCGTGTTTCGTCCATGACTGTCGAGCAGATTAACAGCGGTGCAAAGCGCAAGGTCGGCATCGACGCGCTTTTGACGTCAGCCGGTTGGACCCCATCATTGCACATGTTCTCGCAATCACGCGGCAAGGTTGCCTGGGAGAGTGAAAACCAAAGATTTGTTCCCGGACAATACGCACAGAACTGCATCTGCATCGGCGCGTGCGCAGGCACTGATGATCTGGATGCCCTGACAGCTGAATCGCTTGCTGCGGGCGAAGCTGCCGCCAAGGAAACGGCCGGTGGCAGGGTTCGAAAAATCCGGCTGAACGCAGAAAGCGCTGAAAGCCGCGCTGGCGGAATGATCGGCTCCGGCGAAGGCGCCGGTCCTGACAGCACGGCCAAGGCATTTGTTGATTTTCAAAACGATGTCACCGCAAAAGACATCCGGTTGGCTGTCCGCGAGGGCATGCGCTCAATCGAACATGTCAAGCGGTTCACGACCAACGGCATGGCGACGGATCAGGGCAAGACATCCAACATTCACGGTCTGGCAATCGCAGCCGAAGCACTGGACAAGGACATTCCGGAGGTCGGACTGACAACCTTCCGGGCGCCCTACACGCCGGTAACCTTTGGCGCGATTATATCCCATGGCCGCGCTCATCTGTTCGATGTGTTGCGAAAAACACCAATCGATCCGTGGGAAGAGGCCAATGGTGCGGTATTCGAAGATGTCGGCAATTGGCGGCGGGCCTGGTATTACCCGCGGGCAGGCGAAGATATGCATGCTGCGGTCAATCGCGAATGCCGCACGGTCCGCGAAGCAGCCGGCATGTTTGACGCCTCGACACTTGGCAAGATCGAGGTTGTCGGACCTGATGCCGCGAAGTTCCTCGAGATCATGTACACCAACCCTTGGCAAAAGCTGGGTGTCGGCAGGTGCCGCTATGGCATCATGTTGCGAGAAGATGGGTTCATCTACGACGACGGCGTGGTCGGGCGCATCGCCGAAGATCGATTCCATGTGACCACAACGACAGGCGGCGCACCACGCGTCCTCAACATGATGGAAGACTATCTTCAAACAGAGTTTCCGGATCTGAATGTCTGGCTGACTTCGACCAGCGAACAGTGGGCAGTCATCGCCGTGCAAGGGCCCAAGGCGCGCGATATCATCGCACCATTTGTTGAAGGTATCGAACTGACCAACGAAGCCATGCCGCATATGAGCGTGCGCGAAGGAACGATTTGCGGGGTGCCAACCCGATTGTTCCGCATGTCGTTTACCGGCGAGATGGGTTTCGAGGTCAATGTACCGGCCGATCATGGTCTGGCTGTCTGGGAGGCGCTCTGGGCCGAAGGTCAAAAGCATGGTGTTTGCGCCTATGGTACCGAAACGATGCACGTGCTTCGCGCCGAAAAAGGCTACATCATCGTCGGACAGGATACGGACGGGACGGTCACACCCCAGGATGCCGGTCTTGGTTGGGCGATTGGAAAAAAGAAGACTGATTTTGTTGGAATCAGGGGTCTTCAGCGGGCTGATCTCGTTGCTTCGGGTCGCCGTCAATTGATCGGGCTGAAGACTGCCGATCCAAATCTTGTTCTTGAAGAAGGTGCACAAGTCGTCTCCGATCCCGGCCAATCGGTTCCGATGAAAATGATCGGATTTGTCACATCGTCATATTGGTCGGAAAACTGCGGCCATTCGATTGCCATGGCTCTTGTCGAAGGCGGCCGGGACAAGATCGGTGAGAAATTGTTCGTCCCGATGCCGGATGGCGCCATCGAGGTGACCGTCACCGAGCCGGTATTTGTCGATCAGGATGGAGGGCGTCTACATGGCTAATTCTGGCAAAATCGCCGGGCGGTCAGCAGTGCTGAAAGGCAGGATGGCGGCTGGATCCGAGGTGCAAATCGTCCCAGCTGCTCCCGCCTACCGGTTGTCACTGCGAGCAGCCGGAAAATCGGTCAATTCGCTGTCGAAGGCTGTTGGTTTGCCACTGCCCGCAAAACCGAAGTCATCTTCCGTTAAGGGAAGGCGCTCCGCTCTTTGGCTCGGACCGGACGAGTGGTTGATCATCGACGAAAGCAATTCAAACCCGGCAGATGCATTGTCAAAAACAAGGGTCCTGCATTCCGCCGTGGATATCTCACACCGAAATACGGCGATCCTGGTATCGGGATCGGGTGCGGAAGCAACTCTGTCTGCCGGATGCCCTCAAGATTTGCGCATCAGCAGTTTCCCGGTCGGAGCTTGCAGCCGCACCGTTCTCGGCAAAGCCGAAATCGTGTTGTGGCGAACCGCAAAAAATGAGTTTCGAGTGGAATGCTGGCGCTCATTTTCGACCTATGTGTTCGATTTTCTCGAGCTGGCAGCGCGAGACGCGGCAGCATAATCAGGCCTCGCTTGCGTTGATCGATCGTCTCTCAAGCGGTAGAGCGATAATGTTGATGCGGAGGATTGTTCATTGGACGCGATTGAAAAGGCGATCCGCGGAGCCCTGCAGAAGGGTAATGCCAGAGATCAGGCATTCCGCGAACGCGTCTATAAATCGGCCTTCGCTGCCCTGGAGCGAGCGCTTGAAGCCAGAGACTCAATAACGGCTGATGCCGCCGAGCGTCGGCGGCAGGCGCTGCGAACCAAGATCGGTGAGATCGAATCGGAATTTGTGCCGGCTGCCGAGGCGGAAAATTCCTCCGGGCCAGCGGCGTCCGCTGCTTCAGGTGTGACGCCTTCTGACAGACTTGAAAGAACAGGCGAGCAACCACTTGCTGAAGAGCCGATCTCCAAAAGGCGGCCATTCGCGACCTTGTTCATGATCGCCCTTTTGTTGGCAGCAGTTGGCACCGGTGTGTGGTGGACCTTGCAAACAGGCATTCTTGAATCCATCGAGTCGCGGGACGGGCGAGTACCGAATCCGCCACCTAAGCTCGAAGGCGAAAGCTTCCGTCCGGAAAAGTTGCCCGAGGAGGCTGATGACGGTATCGGGAGCGACATTCCACGCAGCTGGATCATGGTATTCGAACCAGCAGTCTCCACCGATGTTACGGTACCTGGTGGGGCCAAGGCCGAGCTGTCAGAGCGAGATGGTGAAGCCTTCCTGCGTATCAGCTCGCAAGGTGGAGCCGAAGTCCTTTTCGACATCGGAGAAGGAACGTTGGAGCGCATCGCCGGGGGTAAGGCACTCTTCAGCATTTCTGCTCGCGCTCAAGAAGAGGAGATGACTCAAATCTCCGTTGCCTGCGACCTGGCTGAATTGGGAGATTGCGGCAGAAAACGCTATGAGGTCGGAGCAGCGTTGTCGGAATTTCTGTTTGAGATCGAGTTGCCCAATCGCGATCCTGGCGCTGCCGGGACGATCGCAATCAATCCGGACATTTCAGGTGGTGGTATGCAGCTTGATATCAAGGAAATCCGGATCGCAATTACCGAGTAGCCTCTTCCGGCAACAGCGCAAGCAGATTGTTCAAATGGTCCGCTTCGTGCGGTTGCTTGTCCCAGCGAAGTCGAGAAATCCTCGGAAACCGCATAGCCACGCCCGATTTGTGGCGTGTAGATCGATTGATACCCTCAAATGCGACTTCCAATACCAATCCGGCTTCTAGACCGGCCCTGACCGCCCTTACCGGACCATATCGCTCTACAGTATTTTCACGGACAAATTTGTCGATTTGGCGCAGTTCCTCATCGCTAAATCCGAAATAGGCCTTTCCAACTGGTACCAAAGATGCCGATTCCAAATCGCCTGACCAAACGCCAAATGTGTAATCGGAATAAAACCCCGATCTTTTTCCATGTCCTCGCTGTGCGTACATCAAAACGGCGTCAACCACGTGCGGGTCGCGCTTCCACTTGAACCACGGGCCTTTGGGCCTGCCGGCGACGTAACCGGAATCAAGGCGCTTGAGCATGAGACCTTCAATGACCGGTTGGGGTGGGTTGTTGCGGGCATGATCAAGCGCCTGCCATCCATCTATGGCAATCGTTTCTGAGATATCAAATCGATCGCCGGGCAGAGTGCCGACAACGTCTTGCAGACGTTTTCGACGCTCGGTGAGAGCGGATCCTCTGCAGTCTTCCTCTCCGGCAAACAACATATCATAGCAGCGGATGAATACCGGAAAATCAGAGAGCATCTTGGCGGACACCTTCTTCCGGTTGAGCCGTTGTTGCAGATCGGAAAATGTCCCGACGCGTTCGGGAGGTGTTCCGACCAGCAGCTCACCATCAATCGTTCCCTCAAAATTGGCGGCATCGATAATATCTGGAAAGGTATGCGAAATGTCGTCGCCGCTGCGAGAGTAGAGACGTTTGATTCCGTTCGAACTGGACAGTTGAACCCTGATTCCGTCCCATTTCCACTCTGCGAGAAAATCGTTCGGCTCAAGATTGTCGATATCCCCATCATGCAATGGATTGGCCAACATGACCGGCCTGAATGGTGCCGCAAACAGATTTTCCGGCTTACCGGCTTGCCCACAAAGCCAGGCAAACAAATCAACATAAGGAGGAGCCAGTCCGTGCCAAATTTCTTCAATCTCGCCGATGGGCAACCCACCCATTCGCGCGAGCGCCTGTTTGGCAAGGCGTGACGAAACACCAATTCGCAGTCCGCCTGTCACAAGCTTCAACGCAGCATAGCGCCCAGATGGTTCGAGACGATCGAGAATTCGGCCAAGGGTGGCCGGCCCATCGGCCCTGGTGGCCGATTGCAAAAGCGAAACCGTCTCCTCCAATGAAGGCCGTTCTTGCACGACCCTTTCATCATCTGGCCACGCCAACGACACCGTCTCTGCCAGATCGCCGACGAAATCGTAAGAATACGCAAAAAGCTCCGGGTCCATTCGTTCAAGGATGAGGCCACGGATGGTTGCCGGCTTGACACCCGGAAGTTCCAGATTGCCGGTGATCGCTGCAAGCGCAAAGCCGCGATCCGGATCGGATGTCTCGCGAAAGTAGTTTTCGAGCAATTGCAGTTTGCCGTTTCGCGCGGGCGTCAATGTCAACCGGTCGAGAAGTTCAGCGAATCTGTGCATTTCTATTCGCTCTCATCCTCGTAGCCGACAATATTCAATGGCCGGGCGGATATCCCGTTCAGATCACACCAACGGACCAGCGCTTCTTCGCGACCGTGAGTGACCCAGATCTCCGAAGCGCCGGTTTGCCGTATTGTTTCGGTCAGTTCATGCCAGTCAGCGTGATCGGAGATGATCATGGGTAACTCAACGCCCTGCTGGCGGGCGCGCTGCCGAATCCGCATCCAGCCGGAGGCGTAGCAAATTAACGGATCGGCAAAGCGACGGCCCCATGCTCCCGAAAATGCTGACGGTGAACCGAGCACCAGCTTGCCGGAGAAATCCACAGTTCCCGCCTCGACCGTTGCCGGGAGCAATGGACCAAGATCAATTCCCTGGGATTGATAATATGCGCAAAGATCTTCAAATGCGCCATGGATGAAAATCGGTTCGCCGTACCCTGCATCCCTTATCAGCCGGATTACCCGCTGTGCTTTGCCAAGGGAATAGGCGCCCAACAAATGCGTGCGATCTGAAAATTCACTCATGGAATCAATGAGTTTATCGACTTCCAGACGATCGTTCGGATGGATGAAAACGGGAAGCCCGAATGTCGCTTCGGTGATAAACACGTCGCAGGTCACCGGCTCGAAAGTGGCACAAGTCGGATCGGGGCGGCACTTGTAGTCGCCAGAGGCCACAATTCTCATGCCATTGGATTCGATCAAGATTTGAGCCGAACCCAGAACGTGACCAGCCGGATAGAATATCACGCTGATGCCGTTCAAATTGACGGCCTCGCCATAAGATGCGGTCTGAGTGGATGTCGCAAATCTATCGCCGTAGCGAATCCTCATAATATCCAGCGTTTCGCTGGTTGCCATGACTGAGGCATGGCCCGGCCGCGCATGATCGGCGTGGCCATGGGTTATGAGCGCGCGATCCACTTGCCGCACCGGGTCAATGAAGAAATCACCTGGTGGACAATAAAGGCCTTCCGGCCTTGGATGCAGGATTTCATGTGCCCGCACTTAAAGTTTGTCCTTCATTTTGGCTTGGCGAATTTCAGCAAGCGGATTAGGGATATGTTGTGGAACAAATACCGAACCTTTTGCAAGCGCCAGGGCGTACTCTGCTGCCAGAAAGATTCTCAAACTGGTTTTCAGGGCGAGGCTGGACACTACGCGAACATCAGGAAAGGCTACTGTTCGAGGCTGCCGCAGGCCGATCGTCACTTCTCATTGCGCCAACGGGTGCGGGAAAGACACTTGCCGGCTTTCTGCCCAGCCTGATCGACCTGTCGCAACGCCCAAAGCGCAAGCCGGGAGAGCCTTTTCGGGGCGTTCACACACTCTACATATCGCCTTTGAAGGCTCTGGCGGTCGACATACACCGCAATCTGCAGATGCCGGTCGATGAGATCGGATTAAAAATATCCCTGGAAACCCGAAGCGGTGATACGCCGGTTCACAAAAGGCAACGCCAAAAACTCAATCCACCGGATATCCTGCTGACAACACCGGAACAGTTGGCGCTGTTAATCGCAAGCAGGGAAGCAGGCCGGTTCTTTGCCGGATTGAAATACTGCATTTTCGACGAGTTGCATTCGCTGGTTACCTCCAAGCGCGGCCATTTGCTTGCGCTTGGTCTCGCGAGATTGCGATCGCTCCAACCCGAACTCCAGACAATCGGATTATCGGCAACGGTGGCCGATCCACAATCGTTGTGCAGGTGGCTGGTGCCGCAAAACTCCCGGGATGCCTTTGCTCGTCTTGTCACCGTGTCGGGTGGGGTCAAGCCTGAGATCTCGATACTGGATTCGGCTAACAGGGTTCCATGGTCAGGCCATTCAGCTCGTTACGCCGTGCCTGATATCTACCGGGCAATCCTTGCACACAAAACGACCCTTCTCTTTGTTAATACCCGCAGCCAGGCCGAGTTGCTGTTCCAGGAATTATGGCGGGCCAATGATGACAACCTGCCCATTGCATTGCACCATGGTTCGCTCGACGCAGGCCAGCGCAGGCGGGTTGAAAAGGCGATGGAGGCAAACAGTCTCCGCGCCATAGTCGCGACTTCGACGCTTGATCTGGGCATCGACTGGGGCGATGTTGATCTTGTCATTCATGTGGGTGCTCCCAAGGGCGCAAGCCGGCTTGCCCAGCGTATCGGGCGCTCAAATCACCGAATGGATGAACCCAGCAAGGCCATACTGGTTCCTGCCAACCGATTTGAAGTGCTGGAATGCCGGGCTGCGCTTGAGGCGAGTACAGAGGGTGCGCAAGACACTCCGGCCTTGCTCGATGGCGCTATTGATGTGCTCGCCCAGCACGTGTTGGGGACGGCTTGTGCTGCCCCATTCGATGCTGACGCTCTTTATGGCGAAGTCACCACAGCCGAGCCCTATTCGAAGCTCGATCGAAAGACATTTGACCGGGTTGTCGAATTTGTCGCGACCGGTGGCTATGCGCTCAAGACATACGAGCGATACGCCCGCATACGCAAAACAACCGATGGCCTCTGGCGGATATCAAACCCGAAGGTCGCCCAGCAGTACCGGCTCAATGTCGGTACCATCATCGAGGCTCCGGTGTTGAATGTGCGCCTGACCCGTCATCGTGGAAGAGGCGGCAATGTTCGCGGCGGCCCTGTACTCGGCAAGATCGAAGAAACGTTCCTGGAAGCATTAAGTCCGGGTGACACATTTCTGTTTGCCGGCAAGGTTCTGCGGTTCGAGGGAATTCGGGAAAATCAGTGCTTTGCATCCAATGCCCCGGGCGTTGACGCCAAAGTGCCCTATTATGCGGGAGGAAAATTCCCGCTTTCAACCTACCTGGCCGATACCGTCCGCAAGATGCTGGCCGAACCTGGTCGATGGCAATCGCTTCCGCCACAAGTCTCCGGATGGCTCAAATTGCAGCAGCAGTTTTCGGCGTTGCCGGCCCGGGATGAACTTTTGGTTGAAACATTTCCCCGAGCCGAGCGCTATTACATGGTCATGTATCCATTTGAAGGCCGATTGGCCCATCAGACACTTGGCATGCTGCTGACCAAAAGGCTCGAACGCGCGGGCGCACGGCCATTGGGCTTTGTCGCCACAGACTATGCTCTTTCTGTGTGGGCGCTGCGTGATATGGGTCGCATGTTTCGCAACGGTGAATACCCACTTCGCGAACTACTCGATGAGGACATGCTTGGCGACGATCTGGAGGCCTGGCTTGCCGAAAGCTGGCTGCTCAAACGAACATTTCGCAATTGCGCCTTGATCGCCGGGTTGATCGAAAAGCGCCACCCGGGCAAGGAGAAAAGCGGACGGCAGATGACCGTATCTGCGGATTTGATTTATGATGTGTTGCGGAGCCATGAGCCCGATCACATCCTGTTGCAGGCAACCCGCACGGATGCAGCGGCCGGATTGCTTGATGTGCGCCGCTTGGCCGAAATGTTGTCGCGCATTCCTGACCGAATCGTGCATAAGGATCTGGATGAGATTTCTCCGCTTGCCGTTCCGGTGATGCTGGAAATCGGCAAGGAATCTGTTGTCGGCAGCGCCAATGACGCACTTTTGGAAGAGTTGGTGATGGAAATGGACGAGCTTTTGGGTTCACAATGACCGGTGTGCAAGGCCAGAAAACTGACAGCGATCGGACAGGAATATACTCCATAGACGTTCAAGGGGTGGAAATTCTGTGCGACTGGCGGGGCGCAGCTTATGTGCCTGGCCACAGGCTGTTAATATTCTCCGACCTTCATTTCGAGAAGGGATCGTCATTCGCCAGGCGCGGGTCGTTTGTGCCGCCATACGATACGCATGAAACACTTGGTCGTGTTGCACGCGTCGTCGAAGACTATAATCCGTCAATTGTCGTCTGCCTGGGGGACAATTTTCACGATGACTACGGTCATGACCGCATCCCTGACGAAATTTATGAAGAGATTCTTCGCGTGGAAGAAGGCCGGGATTGGTGCTGGATTTCCGGCAACCACGACCCATCGGCCCCAACAAGATTGCCGGGATTTTTCGCCGACGAACTGGCAATCGGTGGATTGGCCTTTCGCCATGAGCCGCACGCTAATAGCGTTCCTGGAGAGATATCGGGTCATCTTCACCCCGCCGCGCGCATATTTCGTCGCGGACGTACCGTACGCCGCAATTGCTTCGCGTGCGACGGAACCCGGCTGATCATGCCGGCATTTGGCGCCTTCACGGGTTCGCTGAATGTGCTCGCGCCGGCATACGAATCGCTATTCGATTGGTCGCGGATGCAGGCTCTGTTGCTCGGCGACAGGCGAATTTATCCCATCCCGGCAGCTCATTTGGTTCCCGATCGATCATGTATCGTCAAGGAGAGATCCCGCCATCGCGCATAATTAGGAAAAATCTTCGGCAGGAGGCGGCTTGCGGCCTCTTACATCAATCCCGCCGGAAGATAATGCGCCCCAACCATCCGATCAGCATTGCAATGAGCACAGCTCCCACACCGTAAAAGAAGCTGTAGCTGTGCGCTGCCTGATATATAGCGTCTTCCAGTCCGGACTTCAAAATCAGAAGCGGCGCAGAGGTTTCTTTCAGGAAGACGCCATTCTTGAACAGGAATGCACGAGCCCGATGGGTGCCGACAGGTACAGTTGGTGGCAGGGACAGCGTAGCGCGGAACAAACTCTGGGAAAGAAACTGAACTCCGCCAATTCGTTCGCTGTAGAGACCGGAATCCCGCTTCCGCTCCCTCAACGCTTCGCTGAACTCGGAAGCGCCAATCGCGCCACTTTCAGACTTGAGATGAATATTGTTGATGCCAAGCGAGAGGCGCGAAAAACTCTCACTGTCCGCGATGTCCTGGATGGCACGGGTCGTAGCAAGTGAGTAGGAGATCGGCACGTTCTGGAAAGTCTGTGATCGGCGGTTGATCCACACGCCGAACACCCGCTCTTTGCGGCGGACCACCGTTGCGGCAGCAGGACCCTGCAAAACCACAATCACGTCATACCTTCCCTGCCGAGCGAGCAGTGGATCGGCATTGTCCAGCGCACCAAATATGGTCAGGTCAGCGCCGCTGAAGTCAGCCGTGATGGCAATCCGGTCGGTCGATAGGCCGACTTCGATGCTTTCCGGATCCGCCGGTTGGGCATTCGCCAAACCGCTCCACAGAACGGCCAGGAACATGAGACCTGCGAGGCGGTTCATCATGCGACCCCCGCAAGCGAAATCGAGTAAAGGTCAGCGGGTTGAACGAACAGATCGAATGCGAGCCTGAGTGCCACGGCGAGAACGAGAAGTGCCAACAATGCCCTTAACTGCTCACCTCGCAGGCGCTGGCCTGCCTTCGCGCCGTATTGCGCGCCCGCGACCCCGCCCAGCATCAGAAGCACTGCCAGCACTACATCCACCGTCTGGTTTGTCGAAGAGTGAATGATCGTCGTAAAGGCAGCAACGAAAATAATCTGGAACAGAGACGTTCCTATGACGACATTTGTCGGCACTTTCAGCAGGTAAATCAGCGCCGGAACCATGATGAACCCGCCGCCGACGCCCATTATGGATGCGAGAAACCCGATCACTGCACCCAACGCAAGAACCGGAATCACGCTGACAAACAGCTTCGATGCGCGAAACCGCATCTTGAAGGGAAGCCGATGGATCCAGTTATGCTGGCCTGGTTTTCTGAGACTTGCAGTCTGCCCGCTCTTGGCTTTTTGCAGAGCCCTGACGCTTTCAACGAGCATCAGGCCGCCGACAATTCCCAAAAAGCCGACATACATCAGTGAGATGATCAGATCGAGTTGGCCGACTTCCCGCAACAGCGCGAAAATATACACACCGATTGTCGATCCGAATATTCCCCCGACAAGAAGCACGGTTCCAAGTTTGAAATCCAATGTGCCTCGTCTCATATGCGCCAGCGCACCGGAGAATGACGACGCGATGACCTGATTGGCCCCGGTTGCAACCGCCACTGCAGGTGGGATGTTGTAGAAGATCAGCAGTGGTGTAATGAGGAAACCGCCGCCAACGCCGAACATGCCCGACAAAAAGCCGACTGCTGCGCCCATGGCCAGCAGAACGAACATGTTGACCGACAATTCGGCGATCGGGAGATAAATACCCACCCGTGGACCCGGCTTTCGAAATCGAGCAAATGTCTAGAGAACAGAGAAACTGATCTGCAATTTCTCATGCGCCGATATAAGCTTGCTGTCAAACCTTGACCGCCATCAAAGTGAACAAAATGGGCCTGGCGGTCCCGTTTTTAGCTCCAAAACCTGATTCTACGGATTCTTGCTCAAGAGAGCCTTGACCAGAGCTTCGTCCACTTCGCCGGTTGCAGCCATGCCGTTGTCCTTCTGGAATGCGGCAATAGCGGCCTTGGTCTTGGCTCCCATCACGCCATCCGCCGGCCCGGCGTTGTAGCCATTGTTGTTCAAAATGGCCTGGATGTTGCGGACCGCCTTTTTGACATCAACACCGGCGGTTTTGGCGCTGTCTTCTTTCCATTCGGCAGGCACGTCAACCGCGTTTACTGCCTCGTCAATCGGCTTCGCCTTCCACAGCTCTACTGAAGCCCGCGCTTTGGACAGTTGTTCTGGACGCAGTGCATTGGCAATTTCATCACGCTTGGTTCCGGCATCCTTGTCGCCTGTTTTTGCGGCAAGCGCGAACCACTTGTACGATGCTTCAAGATCCTGCTCCATCCCGACACCCTTGGCCGAGAGGATGCCAAGATTGAATTGGCTGTCTTTAACACCAAGTTCTGCGGCTTTCTCAAACCAGCGCGCAGCTGCTTCATTGTCGGGTTGTCCACCTGCACCCATGGCGAAGAGAACCGCCAAATTATGCATAGCGCTAGCATTGCCCTGCTCTGCGGCGAGCTGATACCAGGTCATCGCTTGGCCGGGATCGCGCTCGAGGCCAAGTCCCTTTTCGTGGAAGTTTCCGATCCGATACTGCGCAGGAGCAAATCCGAGGTCTGCGGACGACTGATACCACTTGGCCGCTTCCGCCAGATCAGACTTTACGCCTCGCCCTTCGGCGTATCTGTTGCCGAGTTCGTAGAGTGCCTTGGCATCGCCGGCCTGGGCCGCCTCACGCAGCGCAACCGGCCCTGCCTCAACGGGAACCGCCTCGATTGTAGCTTTGGGCGCCGCTGCGATGGTAATTTCATTTGTTTTGCGTTGATCAATCGCTGGCTCGACAGGCCTGTTGGCGTCGCCATCAAGTGCGGCGTTACCGGCTTCGATCGGATTACCTTCTGCCGGCAATGGCGCCGGTGGTTCCGTCGTCTCAACCACCCTGACAGCAGGATTGACCTCGGTCTCTACGGTCTGCTGGTCCTCATCAAGGGCCGGATCCGTTGTCATCTCGACCGGATTGGGAGCGTCAGCGGCCGATGGGGCCGTCACAGCCACCTCGGTCGGCTCAGATCCGCCTAGAAATGCCTTGCCCAGCTGAACTCCGGCCAATGCAATTAACAGTACGCTGGCACCGATCAGGATCGGCTTGCGCTTTTGTTGAAGGGCGCCCATGACATTGAAGCGCGCTCCAGAGCGTCCGGTTTCCGCTCTTGCCCGATTGACTTCTGCTTCAGCTGCCGCGGCTTGCGCGGCGCGTCTTGCTGCAGCGATGAAATCGGATTTGGCCGGATCCACGCCTTGCCCATGCGCAGCGCCGTTCTTTTCTTCGTTGACGCGCGCCATGATCGAACCGAGATCAGGCGCACCGGAACCGGGCTCCAGCGGAGTATTCGCATCGTAGGAGTGATGTTCTTCGCCCGTTTGCTGCTCGTTGGCCGTTTGGTCCGGTAGACCGTCGGCTTCGGTCATCCCGGGTGCCGCGGCCCGCCCCTTCAAGGCCCGGGTCAGGCCGCCGAGCATGGATTTCTTTGTCGAGCCTGCGCCGTGCTGTTCGGCCTCGAAATCTTCATCAACCGGCGTCTGAGCAGCCCATGCAGCGGCCTCGGCAGGCGTCGATGATCCAACTCCGTCTTCGTATTGAGCATCCAAACCCTGCTCGCTCATTTCGAAATCCGCATGGGACGGATCGATTGCCGGCGCACTTGAAATTTCCGGCACCGGCTGTGAGGCTTGAGCTTTCTGCTCACCCCCACCGGTCTGAAGCTGCACCGAAGCGGCCTCCAGTGATCCAAGCCGGTCGACAACCTTCAGCAGCGTGTCATGGATGGCTTCGAACGTCCGGTTGTTCCGTTCATCGGAAGTTCGCGTGAGTTCCTCCAGTGACTTTAGATCCTTTGTCAGCGCCGCCGCAGCCTGACCGTCCGCCGGTCCGGTCGGCAGGGAAAGTATGGCCTGCTCGGCTGCTTCCCTGGCGGTGGTCAGAATCTGCTCGCGAGTTGCGGCAAGAGAATGCTCAATCTCCTGAATTCTCGGAGAAAGATCAGGTTGATCAGGAATGACCGTATCCGGCCTCTCAAGATAGTTGGTGAGATTGGCAACCTGGCTTTCAAGATTGCTGATGAGGTCTGCATTGATCGAACTTGCGGCAGGTGTAGTGCTGTCCAGCCGCTTGGTGATATCCGCCAGGCGCGCTTCCAGGTTTTGTAGCCCCGTTTCATCGGAATTGCGGTTGACCGTGGATTCAAAGTGCAAGGCCAACTCGTTGAAACGGGCATCCATTGCCCGGATAATGGCATCGCTCTCACCCGGGTTTGATTCTCTGTTTGTGGAATGTTTCGCTACCGCATCAAGCCTTGTCTCGAGATCCTCGATGAGTGCCCGGCCCTGTTGTTCATTAGTGTCTTGGTGACGCTCAAGTACCGCGACGAGATTCTCATAGCGTTCCTCGAGATCGCGAAGCGCGGACGTCGGTTCCGATTGTAATGCCCCCGCGTCCACTTTGCTCGCCAGATCGGATATTTGCGCTGCGAGGCGCTCCACGGCATCTGGCGACGATCCGGAATTCTGAGCGATATTTTCAACCCGTTCCGCAAGTCCGCTTATGCGATCGAGCAGGTCGGTATTGGGCTGGATCTCCATCAGCTCGTCGATCTGTTGGGCGAGTGAAGAAATTCTGGCCTCAATTCGCTCCAGAGGTTCAGTATTTGGCACTGCTGCCTGGACCGATACCGACGACGCGACAATTGCCCGCGTTATTTCATCAAGGCGTTGTTCGATCATCTGGTAATGTTGAGTAGAAACCGGGTCTTGTTTTTGTGTCAGGTGTTCAACCGCGCTCGCCAGGACCTGCAGTTTGCTTTCCAGCGATTCCATCGGCAAAGAACTGGGCAACGCTTTCACGGCGTTGCTGATGTCCTCAAGCCTGTCCGCGAGCGCTCGGAACTCCGGATCCGCAGCCAGATCTGAAGTGTTCGAATTGGTACTCCAGTTCCGGTCCATTTCATCCCACCTTTGGGACATCTGCTGAATGGAATCCTCACGTGCCAATGCGCCAAGTGCACGCTTGACCTCTTCGAACTCGGCCCGAAGCATGTCGAGGCCACTTTCATCAGAGCGCTGAGACAATGACTGAATATTCTCGGATAGTCGCTGGATATCGTCACTCAAGTTGATTTTGTCGTGACCTGATTGGGCTGCCGTTAAGGCGCCCAGCGCGTGCTTGACTTCGTCCAGCTCGGCCCGAAGCGTGTCGATGCCACTTTCATCGGAGCGCTGAGACAATGACCGAACATTTTCGGATAGTCGCTGGATATCGTCACTCAAGTTGATTTTGTCGTGACCTGATTGGGCTGCCGTCAAGGCGCCCAGTGCGTGCTTGACTTCGTCCAGCTCAGCGCGAAGCAGGTTGATGCCACCATCTTCTGGACGCTCCGACAATGATCTGACATTGTCGGAAAGCCGCTGGATTTCGTCGCTCAAATCATTTGCATCGTACCCTGATTGCGCTGCCCGATAGGTTTCCGCAATGTCGGAGCGCAGCGCATCGAATTCACGATGCAGTCCGGAAGTCATCTTGTTTTGAAGTTCGTCTCGCAACTCTTTCAGTTCTATGGCGATCGATTCGACAGCGGCTACATTCTTCTCTTGGATGCGCGCAAATTCAATGTCCTGCGCAAGTGTTTTGAACGATGAGGCCGATGGCATGCGGCGGCCGCCGGCCGGGTGGGCCTGATTTCCACCAGACGGCAGATCGCTTTCGGTTGCCAGATTGCGGAACTTGCTTGCCAGATCCCGTGGACCGGCGCTTTCCTTGCGGCGATTTGACTTGTCGGACGCCCCGCCAATTTTCTCTTCCAAGCCACGTAAAGTGCGGTCTAGATCATCAAGCGATGTGCGCGGACGGCGCTGCCGCCCCTCGTTGATGGAATCCAGATAGGATGTTTTTTTGCGCATCGACACGTCCATTCGCCAATCCCGGCCTGATATCGGCCGTTCAAGATATTTTCAGGATGTGATTCGTTGCAATGACCGATTTCAAACCGGGAGCAACGAGGCGTAATTCCGCCGATCTCCTGAATCAATCAACCGCGTGTAACGCAGAACAATGTGGCCACGAGTGAAAGACGGGCCCACATTCCCCCAAACGTAGTAAACAAGGCGTTAACCAATCCGCTTTGGGGCGCTGTAATTCCCGATTTCCTCTACTGATAACCACGTCAAGCAAGAAGATGCTGTCTGTGGTTGTTGCCGAGGCACATTTCGACCAGCTGCAATTGATCATTCCGGCATCGCTTCGAAACGTTCGAAGGACTTTGCAGCAAACCGGTGGTTCACAAGCAACGGCTTGTTGTTTCACGGAAGATCAAACTTTCGCTTGAGCCGTCTTTTTTGGTTGAATTCCTGTTCAATATCCTCCATATGGCGCTTACGTAAACGTAAGAACGTGACACAGATCCGTTTTGCGGGCGAGCTTGATACACGAAATTCAGCATTTGCGAAGCAGAGATCGGGCAGGCCTTGGAGCCAAAGCCGCGACCTATTTCGGAAGGACAATGACATGAACATGCAGGGTGCCGTTGTTGCGGCCGAAAATGATCTGGCAGGCCAGGATGAGAAATTGTACCGCATTGGCCAAATGGCCAAGCAGTTTGGCGTTACGTTGCGGACACTTCGATTTTACGAAGACAAGGGCCTGATCAGCCCTAAGCGGGTCGGAACGACCAGGCTTTATTCACACCGGGACAAAGCGCGCCTGCAACTCATTTTACTGGGACGAAAGATTGGATTTTCCCTGCGGGATGTGAAGCAGATGATGGATTTGTATGATCCGAAGGGCAGCAACATTCGGCAACTCAAAGTGACATTGGAAAAATCGGAGCGACAACTTCTGCGGCTTCAAAAACAGCGCGATTCGATTGAAGAGGCGATTGGCGAATTGACAGCCGGGATCGAGGTGGTGCGCAACCGGCTAAATCAGGCGGTTTCCAGAGCTTCATAGGTAAAAATTCGCGAAAATTTTGCCATCAGTGAAAATTGACGTTTACGGAAACGTCAATTTTTGTTATGCGCAATAACAACAGCTTGCGCCTATCGTCTCCTAAGGCGGTGATGGGCATCGGAACATCCCCGGAGGAATAGCAATGCCTAATTACGAGGCACCAGTTCAGGACACCCTATTCGTACTCAACGACGTTCTCGGTTACGAGCGATACAGCAATTTGCCCGGCTTCTCGGACGCAACGCCGGATGTCCTTGAAGCAATCCTGAATGAAGGTGCAAAGTTCTCGCAAAATGTGCTGCATCCGCTCAACAGGGTTGGTGATGAACAGGGCTGCACCAGGCACGATGACGGCTCGGTGACGACGCCGGATGGCTTTCTTGATGCTTACAACCAGTATCGTGAGAACGGATGGCTAGGTTTGGCAGTGCCGGATGAATTCGGTGGACAAGGCCTCCCGTATACCGTGCACACGGCTGTGGCCGAATACATGATTTCCGCCAATCTGGCTTTGATGATGTATCCCGGCCTGACACAAGGCGCTATTGCGGCCATCATCGCGCACGGTAGCGAAGAGCAAAAGCGGACCTGGTTGCCAAACATGGTCGACGGTACCTGGACAGGGACAATGAACCTGACCGAACCGCATTGCGGTACCGACCTGGGTCTCCTTCGCACCAAGGCGGTTCCGGCAGAGGATGGATCCTACAAGATTTCCGGCCAGAAAATATTCATCTCCGCTGGCGAACACGACATGTCGGAGAACATCATACATCTCGTGCTCGCGCGGATTGAAGGCGCACCGGAGGGTGTGAAGGGTATTTCACTGTTCATCGTGCCGAAACTCAATCTCAACGAACAGGGCGAACCGTCAGAGACCAACGGTGTTTCATGCGGTTCAATCGAAGAGAAGATGGGCATTCACGGCAATGCAACCTGTGTGATGAATTACGACGACGCAACAGGTTATCTCATCGGAGGAGAAAACGGCGGCCTGAAGGCCATGTTCACCATGATGAACGAGGCGCGTCTGGGCGTGGGCCTGCAGGGCTTGTCCATGTCTGAAGCGGCCTATCAAAACGCTGTTATATACGCTCGCGAACGGCTGCAGGGCCGTTCCATTTCTGGCGTCAAGGAGCCTGAGAAGAAGGCCGACCCGATTATCGTCCACCCTGATGTGCGCCGTGTACTGATGACGTTGCGCGCCTTCAATGAAGCCAGCCGCGCTTTGATTTTGTGGACAGCGATCAAATCAGACCTTGCCCATCGTTCCGGCGATGAGAAAGAGCGCAAAGACGCCGAAGACCACATGGGTTTGATGACACCGATCATCAAAGGCGCGCTGACCGACAAGGGCTTTGATAACGCGGTGATGGCCCAACAGCTTTATGGCGGTCATGGCTATATCGAGGAATGGGGCATGAGCCAGTATGTTCGCGATGCCCGCATCACCATGATCTATGAAGGCGCGAACGGTATTCAGGCGCTTGACCTTGTGGGCCGGAAGCTTGGGGCTAACGGTGGGCGCGCGGTCACGGCCTTTTTCAAGGAAGTCGGCGATTTCTGCGAAGAAAACCGCAACGACGAGAAAATGGCGCCGTTCACAAAAGCATTGAAAAAGGGGCTGAACGATCTGCAGGCGGCCACGATGTGGTTCATGCAAAATGCGGTAAAAGAGCCTGACAATGCGGGCGCCGGATCCACCGATTTCATGCATCTCTTCGGACTGGTGTCACTGGGCTACATGTGGGGCATGATGGCCAAGGCTGCCCAACAGAAGCTCGCAGAGGGAGCAAACGGTTCAACCGAATTCCATGAAAACAAGCTGATTACCGCACAATTTTACATGGACCGGATGATGCCGGAAACCGCGACCCACTTGTCGAGAATTCAGACGGGAGCACTATCGATGATGGCGCTTTCTGCGGACGCATTTTAAATTGAAGAAAGCGCCAATCGAACAGCAATTCCGGAGCATTTGATGACCACCCATCCGTCGGAAGTTCTCGATCTGCCAAATCCGTCATGGATGGATGATGAACTGCACATGCTTGCGGATATGAGCCGCAAGTTCTTCGAGGCTGAGGTCATTCCCGACTACGGGCGGTTCGAAGCGCAGGAAATGGTGGATCGCGCAGTCTGGGAAAAGTCAGGACAGGCTGGTCTTTTGTGCGCATCGATGCCGGAGGAACATGGCGGCGCCGGCGGAACCTATGCCCATGAGGCCGTGATAACCGAGGCTCTTGGCCATGCTGGGGGTGACGGATTTGGGCTATGCCTGCACAATTCGATCGTCGCGCCCTATATCCAGCACTATGGTTCTGACGAACAAAAACAGCGTTGGCTGCCGAAAATGGCGTCCGGTGAATTGATCGGGGCCATTGCAATGACCGAACCGGGGGCGGGTTCCGATCTGCAAGGTGTGAAGACCACGGCCAAACGCGATGGTAATCATTTTCTCATCAACGGCTCGAAAACATTCATCACCAACGGCCAACACGCCAATTTGATCGTTGTCGTCACCAAGACCGATCCTTCGGCGGGCGCCAAGGGAACGACGCTGATGGTGGTGGAGACTGACGAGGCTGAGGGTTTCGAACGTGGCCGCAACCTCGACAAGATCGGGATGAAATCCAACGACACGTCCGAACTGTTCTTCAACGATGTCCGCATCCCGGCTTCGAACATGCTCGGGCATGAAGAAGGGCAGGGCTTTATTCAACTCATGCAACAACTGCCGCAGGAACGGCTGCTGATCGCCAATCAGGCAATGGCAATGATCGAGCGTGCACTTGCGGTAACCATCGACTACGTCAAGGAACGCAAAGCGTTTGGCAAAGCTGTCATAGACTTCCAGAATACCCAGTTCAAACTGGCCGAGCTCAAATCGGAAGCGACGATGATGAAGGCGTTTATCGACAATTGCGTCGGCCAGCACATCAAGGGAGAACTCACCTCAACCACCGCGTCGATGGCAAAATATCTTTCGTCTGACCTGCAGTGCAAAGTGGTCGATGAATGCCTGCAGCTCCACGGCGGGTATGGTTACATGAACGAATATCCAATTGCCCGAATGTTCCGCGACGCTCGGGTCCAACGCATCTATGGCGGCACAAACGAGATCATGAAACTGTTGATCGCGAGGAGCCTCTGAAATGGCCGAGTTTTCACTGCGCTGTTTTGCCGAAAGCGGTAATGCCTACAAGGCGGCATTGATGCTTGAGCTTTGCGGTGCTGACTGGCAGCCACAAGGGGTTGCTTTTCTTTCAGGTGAAACCCGCAGCGAAGAGTATCGCGCACTCAACGTCATGGGCGAGGTTCCGGTTCTCATCCATCATCGTGATGGCGGCGACCTGACTATCAGCCAGTCTGGGGTCATTCTGACCCATTTGGCCAAGCGATTTGGCCGGTTTGGCGCCGAAACGGAAGAAGAGGAGCGCGAAATCCTCCGTTGGATACTGTTCGACAATCACAAATTGACCGGCAATCTGGCAGCGGCGCGTTTCATGTACAAATTTCTGCAGAAACCAGATGATCCGGCAACGAAGTTTTTGCTTGATCGAACCGCAGGCGCCATGAAAATCCTGAACACGCATCTGGCTGACAGGAAATGGGTTGCTGCGGACCGGGTAACCATCGCAGACTTGTCGCTGTGCGGCTATCTGTTCTGGCCGGAACACATCGATACGGATTGGGATGATTATCCCCATGTGAACGCATGGCTTGATCGAATAAGGGCACTGCCTGGCTGGAAGATGCCGGAAGCTCTGATGCCATCTGTAATGAACTGAACGACCACCTACCCGTAAAGAGCGGGATAACCAGGAGATGCAATATGGCTGACGCCTATATCTACGACGCCGTTCGGACACCGCGCGGGCGAGGCAAGAAAGATGGTTCACTTCACGAGGTGCCAACCGCACGCCTGGGCGCAAAGGTGCTTGAAGCGATCAGGGACCGCAACGGGCTTGATACCGCGAATGTTGACGACATCATTTTCGGTTGCGTCGATCCGGTCGGCGAAGCCGGCGGAGTGGTGCCGCGTGCTTCAGCCTTTGAGGCCGGATACGACTTGAAGGCTCCCGGCATACAGGTGTCCCGTTTCTGTGCCTCTGGTCTGGACGCGATCAATCTCGGCGCAGCCAAAATTGCCCATGGTTCCGACGATATCGTGGTTGCAGGCGGCGTGGAGTCCATGTCGCGGGTTGGCATGGGCGCTTCAGGCAGCGCCTGGGCGATGGATCCTTCAATCGGCCTGCCGGGCTGGTTCATGCCTCAAGGTGTTTCTGCAGATCTGATCGCTTCAAAACACGGTTTTTCACGCGATGATGTCGACGCATATGCCGTAGAAAGCCAGAAACGGGCCGAAAATGCCTGGAAGAGTGGTTACTTCAAAAACTCTGTTGTCGAAGTGAATGATCAAAATGGCATGACCATTCTCGACAATGATGAGCATATGCGTCCTGGCACTGACATGCAGTCCCTGGCGTCGCTCAATCCTTCTTTCGTCATGATGGGCGAGATGGGGGGTTTCGATGCGGTGGCCGTGCAACGCTATCCGGAACTCGAAAGCGTCAATCATGTTCATCACGCCGGCAATTCATCCGGCATCGTTGACGGTGCTGCTGCAGTGTTGATGGGTTCGAAAGAGGGTGGTGAGTCGATGGGCTTGAAACCGCGAGCCAAAATCAAGGCGTTTGCCAATATCGGCTCAGAACCGGCGATTATGCTGACGGGTCCGGTCGATGTCACCGAAAAACTGCTCAAGCGCGCCAACATGAAGCTTGAGGATATTGATCTGTTCGAGCTCAACGAGGCGTTTGCTTCTGTGGTGCTGCGCTACATGCAGGCCTTTGACATCCCGCACGACCGGATCAACGTCAATGGTGGCGCAATTGCGATGGGTCACCCGCTTGGCGCTACAGGCGCGATGATTTTCGGCACAGTACTCGATGAAATGGAGCGCCGTGATCTCAACACCGCCCTGGTGACGCTTTGCATTGGCGCAGGCATGGGCACCGCCACGATTATCGAACGGATTTGACAATCACGGGCTCACCGCGTTTGCCGCCCGGCAGGGTGGCTTGCGCAAGTGTGAGCGTTACGAACGCGAGAAAACGATGAGCAACTACAAAAATTTCACAGTCGAAACTGACCAGGACGGCATCGCACTGGTCACTTGGGATTCTCCCGGAAAATCGATGAATGTCTTCACCGAAGAGGTGATGGACGAGTTGGACCAGATAATCGATCAGGTCGCCGCCGACGAAGGCATCAAGGGTGCAGTCGTCACCTCGGGCAAATCGACCTTCTCCGGAGGCGCCGATCTGACCATGCTCAACAACATGTTCGAGACGATCGAACGCGAGCGTGCCAAGGATCCGAAGAAGGCGGTCAAGATGCTGTTTGACGGTGCCGGCCGGATGTCATGGTTGTGGCGCAAGCTTGAGACCTGCGGCAAGCCTTGGGTTTCGGCGATCAACGGAACCTGCATGGGTGGTGCGTTTGAATTGTCGCTTGCCTGCCACGCCCGCGTTGCAGCTGACAGCAACAAGGTCAAAATGGGCCTGCCCGAGGTCAAGGTGGGCATCTTCCCGGGCGCGGGTGGCACGCAGCGTGTACCGCGCATGGCCGATACGCAAGCTGCGTTGCAGATGCTGACAACCGGTCAGACGCTGGTGCCGAAAAAGGCCAAGTCAATGGGGCTGATCAACGAGATCGTGCCGGCAGACCAACTGATAGAAACCGCAAAGAAGCTGATCAATGACGGCCTTGACCCGGAACAGCCGTGGGACAAGAAAGGCTTCAAATCGCCGGGCGGCAAGGTTTATTCGCCGGCGGGCGCCAATCTCTGGCCAGCGGCAACCGCCATTCTCCGCAAGCAGACCTACGGAAATTATCCGGCAGCCACCGCGATTGTGAAATGCGTTCATGAGGGGTTGCAGGTGCCGATCGACACTGCACTGCTCATCGAACAACGCTACTTCACGGAAATCCTGCAGACGACGGAAGCGCGCATGATGGTGCGTTCGCTGTTTATTTCGTTGCAGGAGATCAACAAGGGTGCACGCCGCCCATCCGGCATTGAGCCTACGAAATTTTCCAAAGTCGGCGTTGTTGGTGCGGGTTTCATGGGAGCCGGCATCGCCCATGTCACCGCCAAGGCGGGCATTCCGGTTACGCTTTTGGACCGCGACATGGAAGCTGCAGAAAAGGGCAAGGCGCACTCTGAAGGCCTGATGGACGGTCTGATCAAGAAAGGCCGGGCCACCGAAGACAAGAAGCAGGCATTGTTGTCGCTGATCACGCCAACGGCAGATTACTCCGATCTGGATGGCTGCGATCTTGTGATTGAAGCAGTATTTGAAGATTCGAATATCAAGAAAACGGTGACCGAAAGTAGCGAAGCCGTGCTGTCGGAAGACGCGATATTTGCATCCAATACGTCGACAATCCCGATTACGGACTTGGCCGAGAATTCGAAGCGTCCGGACAAATTCATCGGCATCCACTTCTTCTCGCCGGTCGATCGAATGATGCTGGTCGAGATCATTTTGGGCAAGAAGACTGAGGACAGGGCATTGGCGGTGGCCATCGACTACGTACGCGCGATCAACAAGACGCCGGTCGTCGTCAACGATACGCGCGGATTTTACGTCAATCGCTGTGTGCTGCGTTACATGTCTGAGGCCTATCACATGCTGACGGAGGGTGTGCCGGCGCCGATGATTGAGAATGCCGCCAAAATGGCAGGCATGCCGGTCGGCCCGTTGGCGCTCAACGACGAGACCGCGATCGATCTGTCGCAAAAGATCATGCGCCAAACGATACATGATCTCGGCGAAAATTCGGTCAATCAGGAACACATGGCGCTCGTCGACACGATGGTTGAGAAACACGGCCGTCTCGGGCGCAAGAACGGCAAGGGTTTTTATGACTACCCGGCCAAACCTGCCAAGAAACATCTGTGGCCCGGTCTGGTCGATCTGTTCCCCCAGCAGGATCCGGACTCAGTTGACATCGAAGTGCTGAAGCAACGCTTTCTCGCGACCATTGCGCTGGAAGCGGCGCGCGTCATGGAAGAAGGGATTGTCACTGATCCACGCGAAGCAGATGTCGGGTCCATTTTGGCATTCGGGTTTGCACCCTATACAGGCGGCGCGCTGTCCTACATCGACGGAATGGGCGCTGAAGCCTTCGTGGACATGACCAAGGAACTGCAAGAGAATTATGGCAGCCAATTCGAGGCTCCGAAACTTCTTGTGGAGATGGCATCGAACGGCGAAACTTTCTACCAGCGCTTCGACCCGTACGGCGGTGCAAAACAACAAGCCGCATAACTATCTGTTATTATTGAAGTAATATGGCCCCGGTTTGCCCGGGGCCTTTTCATTTTTATATCAAAGTTGAAAAGTCCGGATTAATCGTACCTTAAATCGAAATCAGTAAACTGCGCCGCACTTAGTGTTTGAATTGAATAGGCTTTTCAGCGGCATGGAACTGATTGAGACGATAAAGCTGGTGCTGCAGACCGAGGCGCGTTTTATCTATGAGACCATAACCACCGAGCATTGGGTCTATTCGATGCTGGTGCTTGCCGGCCTGCTTGTGGTCGACTTCGCAAGGAGAAAATTCAAGCCGAACTGGTCACCGAAATCGGTATCCGGGACGGTCGCTACCCTCATCATCGTCATTCTCAACATCATATTTGTGCCGGTCGCCTACTTCATGACCCAGGCTGCACAAATTGGCTACGATCAGCTGGGCATTCCGCATTTACCGACGGAAATCTGGTCACATCTGCCCGCATGGGCGCTGGCGATTTTTGCTGTCATGGCGTTCGACTTTGCCAATTACTGGAACCACCGCGCCATGCATCATCATTGGCTTTGGCCGATACATGCAATTCATCATTCAGATGAAACGGTGAACGGCTCGACCGTTTTCAGGGTTCATATCCTCGAAATCGTCTGGATGAAGATCAGTTTCATTTTCCTGTTGAGTTGGTTGGGCTTGCCGCCCGGGGCCGTCGGCGGCGGTGCGTTTCTGCTGACGCTGCACGGTATCTACGTGCATCTCAATCTGGATTGGGATCATGGGCCATTCAAGCTTCTGGTCGCGTCTCCGCGCTATCACCGCTGGCACCATGCAGACGTCAAGGAGGCTTATGGCAAGAACCTCGCCAACGTTATGCCGCTCTATGACTATCTGTTTGGAACCTACTACATGCCGGGAACTTGCCGTGAGCGGCTGGGTGCCCAAGGTGTGTCTCACGACGATCCGATCAAGCTCATGCTCTATCCGTTCACCGAATGGGCTGCAATGATCAAGCGCGGATTGCGGAAGTTGCAAATCTTGAGGCCCGCTGACAAGACCGAATAGGACCTATTCCTTCAACAGAAGCCATTGCCATGCCAGCAGTATGGGTCCAAACGTCCGGCCTGTTCGGATAATCCTGTTGGAGCACCGCCATGTATGTTTGGGGTCGAATGCTGCGAGTTGCCTTGACCAGTCGAGGCCGCGGTCCGTTTCGCGAGGGGGACGAGAGCAGGCTGCGATTCAGATGTCTTCCCACAGATATCGACCCCAACCTGCACCTGAACAATGCGCGTTACATGATGCTGGCTGATATGGGCCGGCTCGACATCTTCTTCAGATCCGGACTGATGTCTGTTTCAAGAAGGAACGGCTGGGGTCCGATGATGGGCGGGCTGCAATCCGTCTACGTTCGCGAAATCAAGCTATGGAGCCAGTTCGAAATCGTCTCGACCATGGACACTTGGGATGGCACCCAAATCCTTGGGCGGCATCGATTTGTACTTCAGGACGGCCGCACAGCCGCGACCTTGCTGACGACGGCGGGTGTATATGATTTTCGCAATCGGGCGTTTCTCATGATTGACGACGTCGTACACGCCCTCGGCTATGACGCTTCGCCGAGACAGATGAGCGAAGCTGAGTTAGCGTTCCTGGAAAATCATCAGCGCCTCAGAAAAAGTGTGAGGCATCGTATTCCGTGAGACCAAATCCTCGGTTGTGGCCTCACGAAGAGGAAAATATGACGTGTCGCTTTGGTAACGAATGCGCATTATCTTGGCATTCACGAGACCGCAGATGAAATGGAACGACTATAGATGACTGCTGAGGCACCGCCATTCTGGTGGCGACAGCACGACTGGCGAGCATTGCTTTTGTATCCGGTCTCAACCATTTATGGCGCTGTCGCCAAAAAGCGCTTGGAAGCAGCAGCACCTCCTGGAGCAGGAATTCCCGTACTGTGTGTTGGAAACCTGACCGTCGGGGGGAGCGGAAAAACGCCGATTGCGGTGACTATTGCAAAAGCAGCAAAGAAGATGGGCCTCAAGCCCGGTTTCATTAGCCGTGGCTATGGCGGCGGTATGAAAGAGCCGCATCTTGCGGACCTCAACGAGCATAGTGTGTGGCATTCGGGGGATGAGCCGCTGTTGCTTGCAGCTCATGCACCCACGGCAGTAAGCGTCAATCGTCTCAGTGCGGCCAAGCTCCTGATTGAACAGGGTTGTGATTTCGCCATCATGGATGACGGCTTCCAAAGCGCAAGATTACGTTATGACTTCGCATTGATCGTGGTCGATTCCTCGCGGGGCATCGGAAACGGCCATGTCATTCCGGGCGGTCCCCTGAGGGCGCCACTTGGGCCGCAGCTCAGACTTGCCGACGGAATCGTCGTAATCGACCACGGGACAGCGGCAGACCAAGTGGTGCGCCAGGCTGCCCAGGCGGCAAAACCGGTATATTCGGCCAAGACCAGGATCATCGGGCCGAAGAAGTTTTCGGGTAATCGCTATCTCGCTTTCTCAGGCATTGGAAATCCGGCAAAATTCTTCGAATCGCTTCGATCAACAGGTGCTGAGATTGTCGCCAAACGTGAGTTTGGTGATCACCACGTGTTCACCCAAGCGGAACTGGAAGAGTTGGCAAGCCATGCAGCACGGGAAAATCTGCAACTGATAACCACCGAGAAGGATGCTGTTCGGTTTTTGAACGGCAATGCAGCGGCCACGGAATTCCTTTCCGCGCTGGAAGTCATGAAGATTTCCATTGAATTTGACCCTGTAGGTGTTGCTGAACAGGTGGCCCGTCAAACGGTCGAAAATTTCAAACGACGCGAGAGTTACCGGTAGATAGTTTCGCCTATTTTCGCGAACGAATGCCGGGATTGGATTCCAACTCCCGCTTCAGCGAAACGTCGGCATTAACGTAGGCTTCCTGGCGAGCCACACTCCAATATCGCAGTTCATCAATCGGAATCGATTCCGCTGTCACCGCGCAACGTACAAATGCACCCGGGCTCATAACCTGAAAATCGCCATCAAGATAGCGGATGCGGGCTTCTCTTGCCCCTGGCCCCTCAAATCGGTTCATCAATTACAGCCTGAAGTGTGTATTTTCTCAGCCAATATATGGCTGGATATTCCAGTATTCGCAACCTGCTATCGATGTCAAAGTTTGTGCCCGGTCAAAAGGCGTATCGCACCATCTCCGGATTGTCTTGAACGAGTGAACTTTTCAGTTTCTGTAAAGCGCGATTTTCGATTTGGCGGACACGTTCCTTGGAGATGCCCAGAGTTTTTCCCAGGGCTTCAAGCGTTGAGCCTTCTTCGGTCAGGCGCCTTTCGCGGATAATTCGAAGCTCGCGCTCGTTAAGTGTACCGAGCGCTTTGTTCAGCCAGGAATCTCTGCGCTCTCGATCAATGATGGTACTTGTCGTCTCGTCAGGCAATGGCTCCTCGCAAACCAGAAAATCCATACGTTCCGCGGTTGTATTTTCTTCAGCGCCAGCGGGCGCATTCAAGGATCCGTCCGGAGCCGCAAGGCGAGTGTCCATCAAGGCGACATCGGCCTTCGAAACTCCCAGTGCGGTGGAGATTTCGGTATAAATCTCGTCGCTTGATCTGCTTTGACCGGTCTTGGCGATTTTGGCGCGTAAGCGCCTGAGGTTGAAGAACAGGGATTTTTGCGCCGATGACGTTCCGCCCCGAACGATAGACCAGTTGCGTAGAACATAGTCCTGGATTGAGGCCCGTATCCACCATGTTGCGTAAGTTGAAAATCTGACCTCGCGAGCGGGATCGAAACGCGCCGCTGCCTCAAGAAGTCCAACATGTCCTTCCTGGATCAGATCGGCAATCGGAAGCCCGAAATTGCGGAACTTCGACGCCATCGAAATGACGAGACGCATATGGGCCAGCGTGATTTGGTGAAGGGCTTGCTGATCGCGTTGCTCGCGCCACCGTATGGCAAGATCCTGTTCGTGCTCGCGTTCCAGATAAGGCGCATTCATTGCTGCCCTGATCATTTTCTGATCACCATCACGCTTTGTCATATTGCTCTCCCGGTCCAGGGTTGTGATGCATAATACGACGACAACGCTGAATCAGATCAGCACATTCCCTCAACTCGTAGTGATGGATATGTGTTCCAGCAAGGAGTGATGGCCTTCATCGCCCTGCAGCAGCGCTGACTGCTTTGTGATCTGACCCTCGGCTGAATTGCCGATAATCTGACCGAATAAGGTAGGAAGCCAAAAATCCATGCGATTGCCGCTAACATTCTTGGTTGTTCTTCTGTTGTGGACACAGCACCTGGATATGGCGAGATCGGCAGAGTTGCGGGTTCTGGCCCAAATCGGCCCGTGGCCAGCAGCTGACCGCCTTATCGCCTATCGCGGCAGATTGTGGTTCTCGACATCAGTAAAGGGGGTCAATCACAACTCCGCTGACCTCTGGAGCATTGATCCGGCAAGCGGGGACACCCGTTATGAACGTTATCTGTTCTCCCAGGATGCCGGTATTGCAGCAGTTCACGAAGGTCTTCTCTTCTGGCCGCACGAGGATATGCGCATGGGCGGCGGTTATGGAGTTATTAGCGTCACCGACGGCAAAAATTGGCGCAATCTTTATCTGCCTTCAGCCAGCAGGATGCTGCACACGCATGCAGTGTCGGAGTGGAACGGAAAGCTCGTCGTCGCAATGGCAGGATGGAACAGTGCACTTGCCACATCTTCTGACCTCGGTCGCACCTGGAAAACGCTGATTGATGACGAGCCTCGCGAAGGAGGTTTTCACCGTTACAATGGTCTTGGAGTATTGGGCGACAGGCTGTTTGTGCGGCACTGGGAGCGTTCCGGCGTATCCGTATCAGAATTTCGCGACGGCAAGATGCGAAAAACTCCTGGATGGCCCAAGGGTGTTGATGTTTCCGAACTTGTTGTGTTCCAGCATGCACTTTACGCCATCGTTCGAACGCAAGACGATGTGACAGAACTTTGGCATATCGCTGGTGACGATTACCGCGCGAATAAGATCAGCATCTCACCGCGTGGGTTGGACTTGAGAGCGATTACCAGTGATGGCCAGTCGCTTTGGCTGGCCGTAAGGACGCCCGATGGCGGGCAGCTTTGGTCCAGCCGCGATGGGGTCGAGTTCATGTTGGCCCATTCGTTTGGGGGTGGGACACCTGTCAGCATCACATCGCTCGGTGAAAATCAGATCTATGTTGGCGGAAAAGGCGATGACGGCCAGGCGATTGTTTGGGGTCCCAGGGAACCGGCAACGGCAGCAAGCCAAACATTTGCTCGTGCGGGCTTGCCGGCCGTACCTTCTTGTTCCCACTCAGAGCTTGGTGGGCGGCGGCTGCATCAAGATTTGCATGATGAATTACAGGGGATCGACAATTATCAGCGCCATGGAAGTGGGCTGCTTGAGGCAATTGGCAACCTGGTTTCCAAACGGCCGCCGCCCGGTTTTTTCGCCCGATTTCTCGAAGTCGAACTCCCTGAACAACCCATCGAAGTCTTTGGCGGCCAGTTTAGTGTGCCGGCCCGCGAAATCGGATTGTGGCATCTGATAAATGCAATGGAGGCAAATTGTGAGGCGTCAGTTCCGGTTCGGCTGCTCGAACCACCGTGGTCCCGCAAATCAAACGGTCCACAAAAATGGTTTGATCCTCTTTTAGTGGCGATGCGCGTGATACAGCAGCTTCGTCAAAATGATCGCTCGACCATCGACGCGCTTGTTACGCGTCTGGACAGGTCAAATGATCCAGACTGGCTGCAATCGCAGATTGTCGGCACGCTGACCGCAATAACCGGTCAGCGCTTCGCCTATGACTTCGATGAATGGCACAATTGGTGGCGTGGTGCCCGTGGCGAATGGCCTGATCAGGCATTCGCGGAGTAAGCCGAACATGCTCTGAAACTGAAAATTCAGGCGGCCTCGTGGATGCGTTTATCCGTGCCGTGTTGTTCCAAATGCGCCTTCAAAACCTTTAACCCACCCGCCAGATTTCGTTTCCAGTCGAGAGCGACAAATAGCTTCAGCACTGGCAGTGAAATTCCGTTTCGGGCGTGAAACGCATAGTCCCAGACGATGCGGGATTTTCCGTTTTCTGGCAAAACGCGCATCTCGGACACGGCATAGTCTGAAAGCAATCGCACCGGGCTTGTATACGCCCACGGTTGATAGCGGTATCCATTTGGCAGGTCGGTTTCCAGAATTCGCTCCAGCGCGGTTGTTCCGTCTTTGAAGAATATTTTGCGGGCAGCGCCTGCGCGGCCCCACTCGGGTCCGGGTATAGCTTCGGTCCCGGTTATGGGCGGAACGACGAGCGTCCCCAGCATGAAGTTTTCGATCGGTTCATTCATATACCAGTCAAAGAAATCCTCAGCGGGCAGGTCGATCATCTCCTCAACCCTGCATTTGGCGTATGTTCCGTCGCTTTCCGCAGGTGCGGGAGCAGTGTTTTCTTCATTCATGGGGTGGCCCTTTGTGATTGTTTGCCAGCCCTATAGCGTAAACTGATTTCCACTCGGTAAAGACGCCATGATTCTGCACCCGGACTGCAACCTGTTGTCGAAACGTAATCTACGCACTATTTCGGTAATCATGACAATACCGGTAGTGGAGATCGAACGTGATATTGAGAGTCATAATGCTGATGGCAGCCATTGCCGTCCTGGCCGGATGCAACACAACGAATTCTGCCCCTGAGGGAGACGAAGCGCGGGCTCAGCTTGACCCGAATTTTCCTCGCGGCCGTTGATATTGCCCTAAAGCGGAATTGCCTGCAGTTTTGTTCCATTCCGCTTGAGCCAGCCCTTGCAGTCTTTCGTGTTCGGACAAAGCTCCTTGCAAAGCTTCCAAAAGCGTTCGCTGTGGTTCATTTCGTTCAGGTGTGCGACTTCATGAGCGACCAGATAGTCAATCACTGCGGTCGGGGCCATCATGATGCGCCATGAAAATGAGAGATTGCCATCCGCTGAGCACGATCCCCAGCGGCTCTTGGTGTCCTTGAAGCGAATGGAGCGTATTCGCTTGCCGATAGCTTTTGCGTGTTTTGCGGCAAGCGGTTCGATATCTGTTTTTGCCTGCTTTTTCAGAAAGTCGGCAATCCGCCTGCCAATGTACTGTCCATCCCCATAGACAAGCAAAACTGGTCCGGCCCCGTCATGATCCTGTCGGGTAATGCCGCGTTTTTTGGCGACCAGCACAATGCGATGGGGAACACCACGGATTGGCACTTTCATGCCCGGTTCCATAACCGGTTGATCGGGAAGAACTGAAATCCGTTCCGCCAGCCACCCCTGATGCCGGTCAACAAATCGATCGATCTCGTCCCGGCCAACTTTCGGTGGAACCGTTACACGAACCTCACGCCCGCCCGGTTCGACTCTCAGCGTCAATCGTTTCGCTCTAGAATGTTCCACAACTGTAAGGGATATCTTGCGTCCAGCCACCTGGATATCGCCGGATTCGCGTTTTCTTGTCATCGGTTGCTTTGTCAGGCCGAACATGACTGACCACTATCAGATTCGATTGAATGGCGCGACAAGTCGACGGGCTCGACAATTGAAAAACGGCGCCTCCTTAAGGCGCCGTCTCCGGTATCAAATTCAGCGTTGAAGCCAAGCTTTCGGGTTACTCGTCGCCGTTCACTTCCGGCACGGTCTTGCCACCTGATTTCTTCGACTTCTTGCTGCGCGCTTTCATGAAGCGATCGAACTCTTCTTGATCTTTTGCACGGCGGAGTTCGCGCATGTAATCATCAAATTCCTCGCGCATCTCGTCCAGCTTGCGGCGCTCTTCGGCCAATCGTTCCAGTTCGGTTTCGCGCCAGTCATCGAATGCCACATTGCCGGTACGCGGGTTTGCGCGGTGTGAAGCACGCCTGCAACCCTTGAACATACCGTCGGTTGCGCGATTGACGTCACTCTTCAATCCGTCCAGCCGATCACCCCACAAAATGTAGGCCAGCATGGCCAGACCCAAGGGCCAGAACACGATGAAGCCGAGTACCATCAAGGCGATGGTCGCAGGGGTCCATGCGGGACGGATCAGGGCGGTATTGGTCATCGTTGGTTTATTCCTCTCGTTGTGTGGGCGGCTTTTGTTTGCCGCATGCATTGGACATGGGAACAGAAATAAGGCGTTTCAAGTTTCTTCCACACCAAAAACCATTAAACATCTGTAATATAAGAAGAAATAATGACAACTATTCAGAGGTCGCCAATGGATCGAACCATCTGCTCGACAGTTCTGACCAATAATTCCAGGTCTTTTGGTCGCGACAGGCGATGATCTCCATCCTTGACCAGTGTCAGGGTGACGTCATCGGCCGGCAGGTGCTCCAGCAATTTCAAGGCAAGCGTAAACGGAACATCCGGATCAGCCTGTCCCTGCAGGATGTGAACCGGGCAATGGGTGTCGATGAGCCCGTTCAGTACACGATTTTTCCGGCCATCATCAAAAAAGGCCTTGGTGAATATGTTCGGATCTTCCGAATATTCCGAATGTTCCTCGAAATAACCTTTGGTTTCCATGTCGCTGAGCTGTTTTTCACCCAATTCGGGCTCCATGAGTTCAACGGTAAAATCAGGGGCCGGCGCCAGCAGAACAAGTGCGGCGACCCGATCGCCTTCTCCGGCGTGATTGAGTTCCTGTATCATGCGAAGGGCAATCCAGCCGCCCATTGAGGATCCGATCAGGATTTGCGGTCCGGACGTATATTTCCTGAATACGGCCAGGCTTTCCTCGAGCCATCGCGAAATCGTACCATCTGTAAATTCGCCGCTTGATTCACCGTGGCCCGAGTAGTCATGCCGCGTGTAGGCGTGGCCGGCATCTTTGGCCCACTGATCGATTGCTTCGGCTTTGGTTCCGATCATGTCGGAGCGATATCCGCCCAGCCACACCAGCCCCGGAACTTTTCCCGAACGGGCACGGACGGCGATCTCTGTTCCATTGACGATTATTTTGTCTGGCTTGTTCATTCATCCCCTCCGATATTCGCGGCAATATCTACTGCCATGATCCCCGATGGTGTAAAAGTGTTGCCCCTACGATATTTTGGACGATTGTCCGACCGTGCTTTTTCGAAGCCAATGTGCTATTGACAGCCGATGTTCCCAAGCTGCATAGCCGGAGGAATATATAAACTGAAACAGATCAGGAGATCACGACCATTCGCAGACCGTTCAGATCGACACAACCAGTCAAGGAAGGCCCCCGTGCCAATTCAGATATCCGGGTTCCCCGGGTTCAACTTATTGATAGCGAAGGCAGTAATCACGGCGAAGTTTCCATAGAGACCGCATTGGAGGCAGCTGAAACTGCCGGATTGGATCTCGTCGAAATATCGCCCAATGCCGAACCCCCGGTCTGCAAGATCCTGGATCTTGGCAAGCTGAAATACGAAAATCAGAAAAAGGCAGCCGCGGCCCGCAAGAAGCAAAAAGTCATCGAGATCAAAGAGATCAAGATGCGCCCCAACATCGATACCCACGACTATGAGGTGAAGATGAAGGCGGTGCGCCGGTTTTTTGATGATGGTGACAAGGTAAAAGTCACATTGCGCTTCCGCGGCCGGGAAATGGCACACCAGGAACTGGGGATGGAACTGCTCAACCGTGTTCGCGAAGAGACGGCGGAAATCGCCAAGGTCGAGGCAGAACCCAAGCTAGAAGGTCGCCAGATGATGATGGTACTGGCCCCGCGCTGAACTGGTAAGCGCCTTGGCGACCAACACGCATTGGCATAAACGAAAAAACCGGGCTTTAAGCCCGGTTTTTTGCAGGACGTCTGTTGCCGAGACGGTCCGCTTGCAAATTTCTAACGCTTCACAATGACCTTGGCGCCCACATCCGCACGCTCATAAAGGTCAATGATGTCCTGATTCATAAGCCGGATGCAGCCAGAAGACATCGCCTTGCCGATTGACCACCACTCGGGCGTGCCGTGCAAACGGTAACCGCTGTCACCACGCCGATTGTACAAATACAAGGCCCTTGCGCCGAGCGGATTGCTCAATCCGGGTTTCATTCCGCCACGATACTTTGCCAGTTCAGGCTGACGGCGAATCATCGGTGCTGGCGGTGTCCAAACCGGCCATTCACGTTTCAGGCCAACACGGGCACGGCCTGACCACTCAAATCCGGCGCGTCCTACACCGATGCCATATCGCATTGCCTTGCCTTCGGGCATGACAAAATAGAGAAATTTTTCGCCGGTATCGACAATGATTGTGCCGGGCTTTTCTCTGGTTTCATATCTGACAACCTGCCGATGATACTTGCGGTCCACCTTGTAGATCGGAATTGAAGGCAGCCTGTAGCCGGCATCCTTCTTGGATCCGTATGAATTGGAGAATGTATTGAACCCTCCAGTGGTGCACCCGGCAAGCGCTGTCGCCAATCCCAGCCCTACCGCAACAAGCAGCGATCTCATCTTCATATTGTCACCGGTTTCCCTACGAATGTGTTCAAGCGCCTGATTCACGCCGTATTTTTGCCAATTTCCTTAATCTGTAAAGCAGGTACTTGCCAAGTAGTTAATCAATCGCGAAAATTTGAATATATTCGCTTTCACTCCCCTATGGTAATTCAGCAACATATTGACCAAGCCCGCCCGACAAGTGTTGCTTGAGTGCGCCGCTCCGCACAATATACAGGTTAATCACGGCGATAGGTCTCACTTCGTTGAAAGTTTTCTGACTATATTGGATAACGGTGGGTAATGCCGCTGGTCAGCCCACACTCCAACAACCCACTCGAAGATGGCCGCCAGTCTGCTCGCGCTCTTTTGGTCCGCCGCGGTGTTCAAAAGCTGTTTTCGGAGCTTGGTGCAGCTGTGCTGCCCGAACTTACGCTCTCGGGCGGAAGAAGGGCGGACCTCGTCGTTTTGGGACCCAAAGGGGAGTTCCTGATCATTGAGATAAAGTCGTCAATCGAGGATCTGCGCGCTGATCTGAAATGGCGGGAATACCGAAAACATTGCGACCGGTTCTATTTTGCTACGCACCCGGAAGTGCCAGCCGATATTTTTCCTGGCGAAGCCGGGTTTATCCTGTCCGATGGTCACGGAGCAGAGATATTGCGGGAGGCGTCGGAACACAAACTGGCCGGCGCGACAAGAAAGGCGTTGATGATGAGATTTGCCAGGGTCAGTGCGAATCGTCTTCTAGCCGCGGAAATCGCGGGAGTGGAGCTTCCGTTCGCCGAGGATCGATAAACCTCACTACCGTGGTTATTGCCGGAGTATCAGTTGAACAATCGATAGAGTGCGCCGGCGAAATCGCTTTCCAGTGGGAACGACAACATTCCCATGACGGAATAACCCAACAGCCATGGCATGACATAAAACCGGAACATGAAGAAGAACCAGGCAACATAAATTGGTACCAGTATCGGAACCAGGAAGCTTGGCGTCACCGGTTTGAAAAAACGGATGACCGGGTTCGTCATCTTGACGAAAATCCGCATGAAGAAAAATTTCGAATCTTCAGCCAGAAAGAGTCCCATCGCTGACCGGCCAATCAGTGTCCACATGACCATGCCAAGCAAGTAATCGATGGCGACCAGCCAGACCGGAAAGAAATCCAGTGGGCTTGCAGGTTGTTCCATGTCACGCGGCCCTCAAGAGAACGGGGGCGGAAGAAACTCCCGCCCCCGGCAATAAATGTCAGATAACCCGATCAGTGGGCTTCATCAAGGATCGTCTTGCCTCGCGGATTGCGAACCTCGTCGACCATCGCCTGCGTTTCCGCATCGGGCTCAGGCGTCATCAAGGACACAACAACCATCGCAACCAGGCTGACCGGCATACCGATCAAACCGAAGCGCAGCCCGTCAAGGCCAAGAATTGGTGTTCCGCCATTTTGCACGTAGACAAGGTACATTGCACCGGCAGCAAATCCGCAGATCATGCCCGCAATTGCACCTTGCCGGTTTGCCCGTTTCCACCAGACGCCAAGCACCAATGGGAAGAACAGGCCGGAATTGGCAAAGCAGAACGCCCATGCCACTGCGCCGAGAATTCCCGTCAGTTTCAACGATGCGACAAAGGCACCAGCCGCGCCGATGGCGATCAACAGGACGCGCGCCACGATAAGCCGCGTGCGTGTGTCTGCCTTCGGGTCGATGATCTTGTAGTAGAGATCATGCGACAGCGCATTTGCAATCGCCAGCAACAGACCATCAGCGGTTGACATCGCTGCAGCAAAGCCGCCTGCAGCAACGAGGCCGGAGATGACATAAGGCAGACCGGCAACTTCAGGTGTCGCCAACACGACGATGTCGGGACGCATGAAGAATTCATTGATCTGCAGCAGTCCGTCACCATTACTGTCAGACACTGCCACCATGCCGATATTGGCCCAGTTCTTGATCCACTCAAGGCTCTGAACTTCCTCGATCGACTTGCCAATAATGCTGGTCGCGAGCTCAGGATCGAGCAGCTGCAGCTTTGTCAACGTGGCAAGCGCCGGTGCGGTGAAGTAGAGCAGGAAGATGAAGAACAACGACCACGCCACTGAGCGCCGCGCATCACGCACGGATGGCGTGGTGAAGTAGCGCATCAGAATGTGCGGTAGCGAAGCCGTGCCGGTCATCATGGCGACTGCCAAAGTGACCATCTTCCATGAATCCATACCACCCTGCGGATTGTTGTGCAGCGTGGTGAGAATACGAAGACCCGGGAAAGATTCCGTGGAGGCAGTACCGACACCAATCAGCGGTTCCAGTTCGCCGATCCGGTTGACCGCATCACCATAGGAGAAGTGCGGGATGATACCGAAGCCTTGGGCATTCGACATCCAGATAACCGGCACCAGATAGGCAATGATCAGCACGATATACTGAGCCACCTGAGTCCAGGTAACGGCCCGCATACCGCCAAGCATCGAGCACAGCAGGATACCGACGAGCCCAATCCAGACACCCCACTCAAACGGGATCTGAAGCGCGCGTGCCGCAATGGTTCCTGAAGCATTGATCTGTGCCGTCACGTACGTGAACGACGCAACAACGAGAACCACGACCGCACAGAAGCGCGCCAGGTTTCCGCCATAGCGTGTGCCAATGAAGTCGGGCACCGTGTAACAGCCGAATTTGCGCAGATATGGCGCCATCAGCGAATTGACGAGCACATAGCCACCCGTCCAGCCTACGATGAAGCCAAGATAGCCGTATCCGCCGAAATAGATGCCGCCAGCGAGCGCCACAAAGGACGCGCCGGACATCCAGTCGGCAGCGGTAGCCATTCCGTTATAGACCGCAGGCACTTCACGTCCCGCGACGTAATAGGCTTCAACCTGCATTGTGCGCGACAGGTATCCGATGAACGCGTAGATCACGATGGTGAAACCAACGAACAGAATTCCGATGGTCGCCGCACTGACGCCCATCTGTTCAAGGATTGCCATCAGGATGATGAAGACAATAAAGCCGCCGGTGTACACACCGTATATTCGGCCAAGATTGTCGATGAAATTTCCGGATTTACCGCTTGTATCACTCATGATCCGGTCCTCCTAATCATCGAGCCCGAGCTCGTCATCGATCGCGTCCTGGCGCCAATTTTGGAAGAAAATCAGCAGAACGAAAACGATGAGAGAGCCCTGGACACACATGTAGTATCCCAGCGGAAACCCGAGGAATGAGTAGTCATTGAGGCCTTTAGCGTTCCATGGAATGACCATGGAGAATATGAACCAGATTGCGAGAACCAGCCAAGTCAGGTTCCGTGTTCGGATCCAGTGCCGCTGTTCTGCCTCGGTGTTGTTACCAGACATTTATGCGTCTCCCCTTCAAAATGATCCCGGCAGAACCAGAATCCCCGTATGGATGAAAGTGGCCGCAGAATCGCGCGCACAATCATCCGGCGCGATCATTAATCGGTTATGGCTTTTTTTCGAGACAGACATTAGTCGTATCGATATCGATGTGGCGGAGACCCGATAAGTGTCCATTTTGCGTAAAATATCAGACTTTCTGCCTGAATTCGCGATCATGCTGGCAGGAAAATCCGATCGCGAGCCGATTGCTTCGGTTGGCGATCTCCACAAATTTGTTGCAACGAGATCCGCTTATGTGGCGCAAAAGACGCTTTACGGATACCTGAAAACCCGAATGGGAACCCGCTATCCTTCAATGTTCGAGGACGACCAGATGATCGCCTCGATCGATATCGCCAAAATGCGTCTCTACGCTGCTTGTGTCACCGACCTGTCGGTATTTTGTGTTGTTAACGCAACCACAGATGCCAAGATCAGCGAAGACGAATTAAGCGATATGTGTCTGAACGCGTACGACCATGCTATCGCGGAGAATGCTGGCGACTCCGTTGATGAACAGCAAAGAGCTGACCGGCGAACTGCCTTTCTGGCGCGGCTCAGCCAAACTGATTGGCTGAAGGCCGCCAATAACGCCGAATACGGCCTTGAGAGCCCTAACGCGCTTCTCAAATGGGCGCCAATAGCCCCGGAACTGAAAAAGCTGGACGTTGAGATTGTGCGCAACTCTGTACGTTTTACCTGGCACGAAGTTCGCTCACAATTTCGAAACCGGGTTGACGGGCCTGCAATTGTGGCTGACTGGCAAAACACCAAATGAAAATCCCGCCGGAGAACCGGCGGGATTGCAACTTTGTCGAATTGGTTTGATCAGACCGAATAGTACATATCGAACTCGACCGGATGCGGTGTCATTTCAAACCGCAGCACCTCTTCCATCTTCAACTCGATATATGCGTCAATCTGATCGTCATCGAAGACGCCACCTGCCTTGAGAAACGCCCTGTCAGCGTCGAGACTGGCCATCGCCTCGCGAAGGCTGCCACAGACTGTTGCTATTTCCTTCAATTCCTTCGGCGGAAGATCATAAAGATCCTTGTCCATGGCATCGCCCGGGTGGATCTTGTTCTTGATTCCATCCAGTCCGGCCATCAGCATGGCAGCGAACGCAAGATAGGGATTTGCGGTCGGATCCGGGAAGCGAACCTCAACGCGTTTGGACTTCGGAGACGATCCAAAGGGAATTCGGCACGATGCGGAGCGGTTGCGGGCAGAATATGCCAGCAACACTGGAGCTTCGTAGCCCGGAACCAGCCGCTTGTAGGAGTTGGTCGACGGGTTGGTAAACGCGTTCAGCGCCTTGGCGTGCTTGATGATACCGCCAATGTAGTAAAGGCAGCTTTCTGACAGGCCGGAATATTCATTGCCCGCAAATGCCGGCTTGCCGTCACTCCAGATCGACTGGTGCACGTGCATTCCAGATCCGTTGTCGCCAAATACCGGCTTCGGCATGAATGTGGCTGTCTTGCCATAGGCATTGGCCACTTGATGCACGACGTATTTGTAGATCTGCGTCTTGTCTGCATTTCGAACAAGGGTATCGAACTTGATGCCGAGTTCGTGTTGGGCTGCACCCACCTCGTGGTGGTGTTTTTCAACGGTTACGCCCATCTCGGCCATCACGGTCAGCATTTCCGACCGCATGTCCTGCTCCGAATCGATCGGCGGAACCGGGAAATATCCTCCCTTAACGCGAGGACGATGGCCAAGGTTGCCGGTTTCGTAGTCGGTGTCGTCGTTTGAGGGCAGTTCTGTGGAATCAAGCTTGAAGCCCGTATTGTAGGGATCGGCCTTGTACTTGACGTCGTCAAATACAAAGAATTCTGCTTCCGGTCCGAAATAGGCTGTGTCGCCGATTCCCTCGGCATTGAGATAGGCTTCTGCCTTGCGAGCAGTTCCGCGCGGGTCGCGATTGTACGCCTCGCCGGAGACCGGATCGAGGATGTCGCAGACAATTGCCATGGTGGACTGGGCGAAAAACGGATCCATATGCGCAGTTTCGGCGTCTGGCATCAGCACCATGTCGGACTCGTTGATCGCCTTCCAACCGGCAATAGAAGAGCCGTCAAACATGACGCCGTCGGCAAACATGTCCTCATCAACGGCCGACACGTCCATCGTGACGTGCTGAAGCTTGCCCTTTGGGTCGGTGAAACGCAGATCGACAAATTTCACATCGTTGTCGCTGATCTGCTTTAGAATATCGCTTGCTGAACTCATGATTATTCCCTGCTGTTCAATTGCATGTCTGTGTGAGTTTGTTGACTCGGCTGATCGTTTAGATTGCAGCTTCGCCGGTTTCGCCCGTTCGAATGCGGATGACTTCCTCCACGCTCGATACGAAGATTTTTCCGTCGCCAATTCGGCCGGTTTGCGCAGCGTTCCGGATGGCTTCGATTGCGCTTTCGGCGGTATCATCAGCAACGACGATTTCGACTTTCACCTTGGGTAGGAAATCGACCACATACTCGGCGCCACGATAGAGTTCCGTGTGGCCTTTCTGGCGGCCAAAACCCTTGGCCTCAGTCACGGTGATTCCCTGCAGACCAACGTCCTGCAGTGCTTCTTTGACCTCGTCGAGCTTAAACGGCTTGATGATGGCTTCGATCTTTTTCATGATTGGAAATGTCTCCGGAGAGGGATGTGTTCCGTTGTTGCGGATACAAAAGCATGAAGCGTGCCAATTGAAGCGGGCCGGACAAAGAAATTTGACCGCCGGGCAAAAACTGCTCACTCGTTCATTCTATTTGCCCGCCCTGGCCATCGAATAAGGTTTCTGGGATCGATCGCGCTCCGAAATTGCAAAAAAAATAGACAAACTGCCCAAAAAATAGGCAAAGCGTGATTGCGCTTGCCCGAGTATGCCCACTGCGGGCATCTTGATAGGTACTGTCAGGTTCAGGAGACAAAGATAATTGCATGAATTGTTGACCCCGGGAGAAATGACTGAGATCGACCGAATGGCGATTTCCGGGGGACCGTTCACGGGACCGCAACTGATGCGGAACGCCGGCTTGGCTGTGGCCCGGGAAATCCTGGCCCGGTTTGGGGATGCACAACAAGTCGCCGTGCTTTGCGGGCCGGGCAACAATGGCGGTGACGGTTATGTGGTTGCAGGAGAATTGGCCCGGGCGGGTATCCCGGTCTCCATATTCGCTTTGGCCTTGCCAAAATCGGGAAGCGATGCCGCGCTTGCCGCTAAAGATTGTCCGATCACAGCCAGTGAAATAGACAAGTTCTCGCCTGAAGCAGGTACATTGGTGGTTGATGCACTTTTTGGGGCTGGATTGCAGCGGCCGCTTTCCGGAGCCGCGCTGGATGCTGTGGAACGTGCCAATTCGGCAAATTGTGATGTCGTTGCCATCGACTTGCCTTCAGGTCTGTCTGGCGACAACGGCGCGGTGCTTGGCGCCGCTTGTCGGGCAAACCTCACAGTGACGTTCTTTCGCAAGAAACCAGGGCATTTGCTCCATCCTGGGCGGCAATTGTGCGGTGAAACCGTGCTTGCCGACATCGGTATACCCGCCCGGTTGCTGGATGAGATTGAGCCGCTTGTCCGTGAAAACCATCCCTCACAATGGCGCCATCAAATTCCAATCCCGGAAACTGACGCGCACAAATACTCCAGGGGAGCTGTGGGCGTATATTCCGGAGGTATTGCAAGCACTGGCGCGGCCAGGCTGACGGCGATGGCCGCGCAGCGGGCGGGCGCAGGTGCGGTGACAGTCTATTCGCCGGGCGATGCGCTTCAGGTCAATGCCTCGCATCTAACATCAATCATGCTGAAGCGACTCGATACTGCTAACGATCTGGCCTCAATGCTCGCATCAAACCGGTGCCGGTCATTTGTCCTTGGCCCCGGATTTGGGGTTGGAGAGAAGGCGCGGGAGTTTGCGCAACAACTTACTGCTGATGATCTGGGTGACGGAACGAGCAAACCGCCAGACGCATTGGTGCTCGACGCGGACGGTCTGACTTCATTTGAGAGTGAGCAAGAGCTGCTTTTCAGCCGCCCGGCTGATGGCCCTGATTTGGTGTTGACGCCGCATGAAGGGGAGTTTGCCCGACTTTTCCCCAGCCTCGCGGGGGATGAAGTGCTCTCGAAGCTTGACCGCGCGCGGGGGGCGGCGAGACGATCAAGCGCCATCGTCGTCTACAAAGGCCCCGATACGATAATTGCCGCGCCTGATGGCCGTGCGGCGATCAATACCAACGGTTCCCCATGGTTGGCGACAGCTGGCTCAGGAGATGTACTTGCTGGCGTAATTGCAGCGTTGACGTCACAGGGCATGCCTGCATTTGAGGCTTCTTGCGCCGCAGTATGGCTTCACGGCGAAACGGGGAAGCTTACCGGCCAGGGAGCGATTGCGGAAGATTTAATCCAGTCGATACCGGCAGCATTTGCGAGTGTTTGCGGATAACCTCACTGACCCTAGGGAGCAAAGTTCCATGCCAAAGATCAACGTAAATGGCGTCGACCTGCACTATACCGACACCGGCGGCAATGGAGCGGCGATCGTTTTCTCGCATGGTCTGATTATGTCCGGCAAAATGTTCTCCGCGCAAATCGAGCGGCTAAAAGGTCGATATCGCTGTATTGCTTATGATCACCGCGGTCAGGGTGGAAGCGAGATTACCGAAACCGGTTACGACATGGATACGCTCACGGACGATGCCATCGCCCTGATTTCTCAATTGAATGTCGCGCCGTGTCATTTTGTCGGCCTGTCGATGGGCGGATTTGTCGGCATGCGGCTGGCAGCGCGACGCCCGGAGTTGGTCAAATCGCTGACATTGCTCGAGACCAGCGCGGACGCGGAGCCGAAAGAAAACGCCCCGAAATATCGCATGCTGAATTTTGTCGCCCGCTGGTTTGGCCTCGGTTTGGTGGTGGGCAGGGTAATGCCGATATTGTTTGGAAAGACGTTTATGTCCGACCCGTCGCGTTCAGCAGATCGCAAATTGTGGCGCGACCGCATTGTCGGCAACCACCGGATCGGCATTACACGGGCCGTCACGGGGGTGATCGAGCGAAAGAGCGTTTTCGATGAGCTAAAGAACATTTCCTGCCCGACGCTCGTTGCGGTGGGCGATGAGGACACCGCGACGGTTCCGGCAAAATCTGAGCGAATAGCTTCCGCTGTCAAAGGCTCGCAGCTAACAATCATTCCAGCTGCCGGTCATTCTTCAACGGTTGAAAATCCCGACGTCGTCAGTGACATTGTTGAAAAGTTTATTGATGAGTCAGATGGCCGTTGAAACACATCATGTCAGCCCAGACCGCTCCATGAACGCCAATGCACCGTGTGGTGCGCGCGCCTTGCCCTGACGAATGAAGTAGACATACACATCGCGAGGAATATCTGGCAGTGGTGATTCCGCACTGACAAATGGCAGATCGTCCGGCTGTCCACCCGAGGCCCATTTGCTTGCCCGCGCCACCCAACGGTCTATCTCGGTTTCTTCGTAGCAGGTCTCGATTTCGTCGTTTCCGCGCTGCAAGCGCGCATAAACAAAGTCGGAAGTCAGATCAGCGATTTCCGGATAGATTTCGTGATGAGCATAGACGATGGCGGCGTTGTGCTTTCGTGCCATTGAAACAAACTCCGGAACAAGAAAGCTCTCGTGACGTACCTCAAGTGCATGCTGTAACTTTAACCCATCCTGGCTCTCGGGCAGCAGCTGCAGCCACGCATCAAAATCTTCAGGGTCGAATTTCTTCGTCGGTGCGAACTGCCAGACAATCGGTCCCAGATGAGGTCCGAGTTCGCTGATACCGGAGTTCAAGAATCTGGATATGGATTCACCCGATTCAGCCAGCACCTTCTTGATCGTTGTGAAGCGGTTGGCTTTCATCGAGAAGACGAATTTCTCCGGCACTTCCGCCGCCCAGCTGGCAAAGGTCGCCGGTTTCTGATCGCGATAATAGGTGCCGTTGATTTCGATCGTCGGAACCTGCTGCGCGGCATATTCAAGTTGACGTTTCTTGGCCAGTTTGGGCGGATAAAACGAGGTGTTCCAAGGCTCAAATGTCCAGCCGCCGAAACCGGCGCGAATAGTTGCAGTCATATCCAGATTCGTCCGCTTAGAGGTGAGGGGACAGGTTATCCGGACTCGTCCAGTTTCTCCAGCCAGTTGTGAAAATGTCCTGCCGCCACCTGCCAGTGTTTTGACAGCATCAGATCATGTGGCGCGTTTGGCACGATTTTGCTTTCGCAATCGTGGAAACGCGCAGTGTGTTTTTGGGAATCAGGGCTGAACAAAGTGTCTTTTTCCCCGCCGACGATGAGCATTGGAACTTCCCTGTTGTGTTTACGCGGCAGGTCAAGGATCAGCATGTCGAGAAATCCGAGCCACGATTCGTCCGTCAGACGTGTTGAAAATTCGCGAACATCTGCCCCACTCGCATCTGCGTCCAGAAACATGTGTTTTGCTTTGATCGGATCGCTGACCAGAGGCCAAAGCGACAGTGTCAAATTTACTTTGAGAAAATCGATTGGCCGTGAAAGCACAATATTGGCGGTTGCTGTCCAAACCCCGTAACTTGGAACGGTGGCCAGCAATCCAACGCCCGCCAGCCGATCCGTCCGGACGATCAGATGTTGGCAAACAAGTCCACCCATGGAGTGGCCGATAATAACGGGTGGTGCGTCAAGCTCTCTGGCGACCGCTTCGACATCATCGACATAATCGCTGATGCGGTTCCATCGCATCGATTTGATTGCACGGCTATTTCCGTGACCGCGCAGGTCGACAGCGTAAACTTCAAATCCGTTTTTCACGAAATACGGAATGAAGTTTTTCTGCCAACACCAAGCTCCATGCCACGCACCATGGACCAGAAGGATGGGCGGATTGCTTGGACTGGGATTGGCTGGTGCCGCTGTCAGCACGTTAAGCCCGGCGATGTCGCGGCTGACGATCTCAGTCTGCATCGGAGAGTGTTTCGATGGGTGTCATATCCAATAGTTTCACTCGTGAGGCGGCCATGCAACCAATGTTCCAGAAAATTGCTTGGTATCGCTGTTTGAAGCTGGCGTACAAATCTCCGTGCCGGCAGCAAATCTCATTGATGGAACTTGACCGGAGCGACGTTTGAAACATTTAGTAACGGGACCATGCCCATTCTGTTCAAGCCGGTTCATTCAATCGTCGCCCTGATTGCTCTAGTCCTCCCTTGTTCGAGCCAGGCTGCAGATGACAATTTCTGCCGGACAATGGAAAAACTCGGGGCACTGGCCCGGAATGACTTTGTTGTTGCGCCTGCTCCTGCGGATGCGGAACCGCTATTCACGACAGTGGAAAATCCCGATGTTCCGCCGGATTGCAGACTAATCACCAAATCGGGTGGGATGTCGCATATGTGCATGTGGACGTTCAAATATCGCGATCAGCATGCAACAGCCGGATTTGCGGCCTTGTTTGGGCGTATAAAACAATGCTTGGGCCCGAATGCTTCGGAACTGATGGATGCGGGCGTAAATCACCCGGATTCATATGAAGCCAGGTTTTTGGACGCAGACGGTTTGCGCTTTACCGTTTCGATAAAGGACAAGGCTCCGCTGCAGAAGACGTTTGTGTTCTTTTGGGTAGAGAAGACGGACAAAACGCCCTGAATTCACGAAAATCGTAATGCCGGCCGCCGGATGGCATTTCCGGCATATCGGCCTTCCAAAATCTCTAGATCAATATGAGGGCCGCCAGAACGAGGCCAGACAAGACAAGTTCGGCAGGTACAACACGCTTGTCGTTGTGGATGATCCATTCGCGCTCGGCAACCGTTTCATGCCGCGCGCGTTCACGCTCGTGTGTTTTATGTTTCGGGCGAGCAACCGTCATTTGGTTCCCTCTCGGTTCATTCACCGGATATGTAGGAACCCTGGTCAGCGATTTCGAGAACAATGACAGAAATGTAATCCAGAGTGAGCCGCGGTCGTGCAAAGGTGCTCACAACTCCGCAATCCAAAAATTCTGTTGGCGTTTTTGGGCGGGGATCCAACTAATGCGGTGCGATCCAGGCAAAATATCGAGTTTCAGTCGGGCATGCCGCTGAGCTTTCCGAGCAACTCGGCAACGTTTGACGAGTTGAATTTCTTCAACAGTCTTGCGCGATAGGTTTCGACCGTTCTGTGAGATATGCCGATTTGGCGCGCGATTTCTTTGCTCGTTCGGCCGTCGCCCAGATGCATAATGATCTGGCGTTCTCGTGTCGATAGCTGCGTCACCGGCCGCTCGCTAGAGAGGTCGGCGAAGCTCCAAACCGCCTTCATCAGCGGATCGCCTTCGGTGGTCAGCGTCACACCGCGCACCCTGCACCAGAACAGAGATCCGTCTGCGCGCGCCATGATCCGCTCATCAGAATACCTGTTGATTTCACGAAGCGGCTTCACGCCGACATTTCGAACCCGAACAAACTCTTCGTAGGACGGATACAGGATCGCGAAGGACTGATCCCGCAAGGCCTCGGCGTCATATCCAAACATGCTCGCAAATGCCGGATTGCATGTCCGGATGATCCGGTTTTCCGTCATTACGATGCCGACCGGCGCCATGGAAAACGCCAATAGGTCGAGCTTGTCGTGGTTTTGCGATGCGTCCATGCGTATTTCTACGATATTGCCCTGCAAATGGGTTCTGGTGGATATTAGCATCTGAAACGTCTGTTCAAAGCTGAAAAAGAACGACGCAAACTGCACCTGACTGTCGCACCAGCAAATCTGCTGCGCCCGCTCGTGCAGCCGATATTTGGCCATGCCGAATGCGGTATTTGAACAAACAACAAGCGAGCCGGAACCACAAATCGGCTTTTGAGGGAATGAAACTGAGGGTCGTTTGATCCGCAGAGAGTATGCCTTTGTTCAAGGAGGAACAACATGAAAAGACTATTAAGTTCAATTGCGGTGGCGTCGGTTCTGGCGACCGGCACGCTGGTCGCGGCTTTTGCCCAGGATGACACTGTCAAGATTGCCCTGGTTCATGGCCTGTCGGGTTCGACATTCGAAGTGTTTTCCAAGCAGACTTCAACGGGCTTCAATATGGGGCTGGAATACGCCACCAACGGCTCGATGATGATCAAGGGAAAAAAGATCGAAGTCCTTGAGAAGGATACGCAATTTAAACCTGACGTGGCTCGATCGGTTTTGGCCGAAGCTTATGGCGACGATGACGTACTGATTGCAGTCGGGGGAACCTCTTCCGGCGTCACCACCGCCATGTTGCCGATTGCCGAGGAATACGAGAAGATTTTGCTGGTTGAGCCCGCCGTGGCTGATTCGCTGACCGGCCCTGACTCCAACCGTTTTGTCTTCAAGACCTCGCGAAATTCATCGATGGACATGCAGGCGCAAGCGCTGGCGCTGAAGCCTGATGAGAACCTCTTTGTCGCGACACTGGCGGAGGACTATGCGTTCGGCAAAGACGGGATCGCAGCATTCAAGGCGGCGCTTGAGGGGACAGGCGCAACAATTGTCGCCGAAGAATATGTTCCGCTAAAAACAACCGACTATACGGCGGTTGGCGAGCGTCTGTTCAACGCCTTGAAGGAAAAGGACGGCCGCAAGGTGATCCTGATCTACGTCGCCGGTTCGGGTGATCCGATGGGCGCTCTTACCGGAATGGACCCGTCACGCTTCGGTATCGAAATATCGACAGGCGGGCACATCCTGGCGGTTTTGCCGACCTACAAACGCGTGCCCGGCATGGAGGGTGCGATCTACTACTACTACGAAGCGGCGAAGAACCCGATCAACGACTGGCTCGTAGCCGAGCACCAGAAACGCTATGACTCACCACCGGATTTCTTCACCGCAGGTGGCATGTCCGCGGCTTTGGCTGTCGTTAAAGCCCTGGAATCGGCCGATGAGTGGACACCGAAACACTGATTTCGACCATGGAAGGCATGAGCTGGGACACACCCAAAGGCTCCATGATGTTTCGGCCAGAAGATCATCAGGCGTTGCAGTCCATGTTCCATTTCAAGATCCGCGTCGATGATAATGTGAAATGGGCCATTCCCGAGCTGGTACGCGAGATAAAAGCCGAGGAACTGAACATTCCGCTCGGTCGCAACAATCAGGAATGAACGTTTGACGTTTCGTTGCGGGCGAGGCCGCCCGCAACGGCTGCTCTCAAACAGAGAACAAAAAATGTCGTCACCATCGATTGAAACCCGGAACCTGACCATTCGTTTTGGCGGTCATGCAGCGGTGAACAATGTTTCCTGTTCATTTCACCCCGGTGAACTGACGGTCATCGTTGGACCCAATGGCGCCGGCAAAACCACGTGGTTCAATCTGGTCTCGGGACAATTGCCGCCCAGCGAGGGCAGCGTGTTCAAGAATGGCGAAGACATCACTGGTCTGTCTCCTTCTGCAAGGGCGAAGAAGGGCATCGGCCGCGCGTTTCAACTGACCAATCTGTTTCCAAAGCTTACGGTTCTGGAAAATGTGCGCCTGGCGGTACAGGCAAAGCGCGGGGCCGGTCCCAGGATGTTCCGGTCAACCGGAAAATTTGGCGAAATTGCTGATCGTGCACGCGAACATTTGAAGGCGACACGGCTTGAGACTGTTGCTCACCTGCCCGCTGCGGCCCTGCCGCATGGGGACCAACGCAAGCTTGAAGTGGCATTGTTGCTTGCGATGGAACCGGATGTGTTCATGTTCGATGAACCGACCGCTGGAATGAGTGTCGACGAGGCTCCTGTTATCCTCGACCTGATCGAAAAGATTCGAACAGATACGTCAAAGACGATCCTGCTCGTCGAACACAAGATGGACGTGGTGCGTGCGCTTGCCGACCGGATCGTCGTTCTGCACAACGGCGAACTGGTCGCTGATGGCGCACCCGATGACGTGATCGCTCTGCCGATTGTTCGCGAAATCTATCTCGGAATTCCCGCCGGAGAGGAAGCGGCGTGACCGACCACATTCTCCGCCTCGATGATGTCCACACCGATATTGAACAATATCGGATACTGCACGGGATCACGTTTGATGTCCCGGAGGGAGGGGTTTACGTACTTCTGGGGCGCAACGGTGCGGGAAAGACCACCACCTTGCGCACAATCATGGGCCTTTGGCGCGCGCGCAAAGGCGCCATTGTGTTTCGGCACCACGATATCACAGCCATGCATACATCGGATATCTCCCGACTGGGTATCGCCTATGTGCCTGAAAATATGGGAATATTTGGAGGCCTGACGATTGAGGAGAACCTCAAATTGGCAACAGTTACGGGCGCCTTCGACAAGCGCAAACTGGAGCAGATATTCGACCTTTTCCCGGCAATGGAAACATTTTGGCAGAAGCCGGCCTGGGCCCTCTCAGGTGGGCAAAAGCAGATGTTGGCGATCTCGCGTGCGATCATCGAGAAGCGGGAACTGATCCTGATTGACGAGCCGACTAAAGGGCTGGCTCCATCCATCATCCGCTCGATGATCGATGCGTTCCGTCAAATCGCTGAAGAGACGACGATACTGCTGGTGGAGCAGAATTTCCTTTTTGCCTCCTCGCTGGGTGCAAATGTGTCGGTGATTGATGACGGTCGCATTGCCCACACGGGAGGAATGGCCGAGCTGTCGGCGGACCAAGACCTTCAAAGCAAATTGCTGAGCCTTTCGCTCGATGAACATAGATGAGGAGCCGACCGGGATGAGGTTCAAATTGGCAGAAATGTTTGAACGAATTGGTGGTGTCAACGCGATTCCTGTGTTGCTGATGCTGGTCGCATTACCGCTGATCGGTTCGTTCTCCTCGTGGGTTACCTTGACCGTCGCAGGGCTCGCGATGGGGATGATGATATTCTTGATGGCATCCGGTCTCAGCCTCGTATTCGGCCTGATGGACGTCCTCAATTTCGGTCATTCCGCCTTCATTTCGTTCGGCGCCTTCATTGCCGCATCAACACTCGCGGTACTGAGCGCCTGGGTTGGCGCGGACTCGCTGGCGTTGAATTTTCTCGCATTGTTCGCTGCGATTGGGGCTGCAACACTCTTTGGACTGGCCGCCGGATACTTTTTCGAGCGGGTGATCATCAAGCCGGTTTATCGCGATCACTTGCGACAAATCCTGATCACGATCGGTGCACTGATCGTCGCCGAGCAAATCATACTCGCTGTTTGGGGCGGCAACCCCGTCGCGGTGCCGAGGCCGGCGTTGCTGGAAGGTTCCTTCATCATCGGCGACATCGCAATTGAAAAGTACCGCATTTTCGCTTTCGTCCTCGGTCTGGCTGTGTTTGTCGCTCTTTATCTGGTGTTGAACCGGACCCGGATCGGCTTGTTGATCCGAGCCGGTGTCGAAAACCGGGAGATGGTCGAGGCGCTGGGCTTCAAGGTTGACCGGTTGTTTGTTGCGGTTTTCATGGTTGGATCCGCGCTGGCGGCGATGGGGGGAGCGATGTGGGCCGGTTACCAGGGACTGATTTCCGGCGCTCTTGGTGGCGAGTTGCTCATTCTCGTTTTCATTGTCGTCATCATCGGCGGGTTGGGTTCCATTGAAGGGTCCCTGCTCGGCGCGCTGCTTGTGGGTCTGCTCGGCAACTATGTCGCGTTCATTTTTCCCAAGATGTCGCTGGCCTCCAACATGATCCTGATGATGGCAATCCTGCTGTGGCGCCCGTGGGGGCTGCGGCCGGCAATCAAGTTATGAGACCTGTGCGATGACCGCCGAAACCCTTTCCAAACCGGCCATTGTCGAAGGCGCCCGCCGCGGACGGCTTATTGTCTACGCAATAGTGCTTGCCATCGGGCTCTGCCTGATGTTCGCACCATTCCTGTTCCCGGACGTGCGCTCCGGTCAGGTGGCCGCACGCATCTGTATCTTCATCGTCCTGGCTGCCAGCTATGATTTGCTGATCGGCTACACCGGCATCGTTTCCTTCGCGCATACGATGTTCTTTGGAATGGGCGCTTATGGCGCCGCAATTGCGCTGAAAAAGATGGGAGCCGGATGGGATGCCGTTGTGCTGGGCGGCGGTGCCGGTGTCGCAGCTGCAGTTGTTCTCGCAGCCTTGATCGGGGTTCTGTCCTTGCGCGTGAAGGCGATCTTTTTTGCCATGGTCACATTGGCGGCGGCGTCGGTCATGCTTGTGCTTGCTTCACAGTTTTCCGATTTTACCGGCGGCGAAGACGGAATTGTCTACTCGGCGCCCAAACTCTTCAAACCCGCAACGAAGCTGCTGGTTGACGACGACGGAAAGGTTCTCAAATTTGCCGGAGTGTTGTTGAACGGAAAGATAGCCGCCTACTACTTTGTGTTCTTGTCCTGTCTCATCATGTTCTGGGCATTGATGCGCATAGTACGCTCGCCACTCGGCACCGTCCTTGAGGCCATTCGCGAAAACGAACTGCGTGCGGAAGCAATCGGCTATCAGGTGGTTGCCTACCGCACATTTGTATTCGTGATCGCTGCGGTCATTGCCGCGCTGGCAGGCGTCGTCTGGGCCGTCTGGTTAAGATATACCGGACCGGACACGACACTGTCCTTTGCGATCATGATCGACATTTTGTTGATGGTCGTCATAGGCGGAATGGGAACCATGGTTGGCGCAGTGATCGGCGTGACCTTGATGAGCCTGGCGCAGTTCTATCTGAAAGATCTGATGGAAGTGGCATCCGGAGCAACAGAAGCAGTTCCGCTGTTACCACACCTGCTTGATCCGGACCGCTGGCTGTTATGGCTCGGGATCCTGTTCATTCTGCTGGTTTACTTTTTCCCGGCGGGAATTGCCGGAACCTTGATGAAGAAAGGCGCGCACTAATGACGGACCGGCGCTCAGATTATGTTCAGTGCGGTGCTCATGAGCTGCATGTCTCCTATTGGGGTAATCCTTCCAACCCGGCACTGGTCATGTGGCACGGGCTTGCCCGAACCGGCAGGGATTTTGATGAAGCCGCCAGGGCGCTGTCGGATACCTATTTTGTCATCTGCCCGGATACGCTGGGTCGCGGCCTTTCTTCCTGGGCCCGCGACGACAAAATCGACTACTCCTATGCCGCCTATGGCCAGCACGCTGCGGCAATACTCGACCACTACAAAATCGATACACTTCGCTGGGTCGGCACATCGATGGGCGGATTGATCGGGGTCACTATGGCCGCTGGTCCGCTCAAGGGCCGGATCACGCATCTGGTTGTCAACGATATCGGGCCGTCAATTCCGGAAGAAGCCACCGGGCGTATCGCCTCTTACGTCGGCAACCTGCCAGCCTTTGATCATATGGCGGAACTGGAAAACTGGCTGAGAACAAACTATGCCCCGTTCGGCAGCAACACCGACCATTTCTGGCGGCGCATGGCCGACACATCGTGTCGGCGAACCGATGACGGCCGCATCACCGTCCACTACGATCCCAGGATTGTTTCCCAATTCACCACCCATCGTTCAGATCTCGACTGCTGGCCGGAGTGGGACGACATCAACATTCCAACGCTTCTGCTACGCGGTGAGAACTCTGACGTTCTCCCAAAAACGGTCGCAGATGAAATGACAAAGCGCGGGCCAAAGCCTGAACTGGTTGAATTATCCGATTGCGGTCACGCCCCGACCATGACGACGGAAGCAGAAATCTCGATGCTTAGGGATTTTCTCAATTGATGCGGATCATTTACTCCGCCGCTTCAACCTTGCCGCCGGGTCTTCGCGCCAGCAATTCTTTCAGAAACGCGCCGGTGTAGCTGCGGTCGTTGGCTGCGACGTCTTCCGGCGTGCCCGACGCGACCAGTTCACCCCCGCCGTCGCCGCCTTCGGGGCCAAGATCCAAAATCCAGTCTGCGGTCTTGATCACTTCCAGATTGTGCTCGATGACGACGACCGTGTTGCCCTGCTCGACCAGTTCGTGCAGCACTTCGAGCAGCTTTGCCACGTCATGGAAATGCAGGCCGGTTGTCGGCTCGTCGAGGATGTAAAGCGTGCGGCCGGTGGCGCGGCGTGACAATTCCTTGGCAAGCTTGATGCGCTGCGCCTCGCCACCTGACAGCGTCGTCGCCTGTTGCCCGATATGGATATAACCGAGGCCAACCTTCTTCAGCATCTCCAGTTTGTCGCGCACCGCAGGCACGGCTGAAAAGAACTCGCAGCCCTCTTCGACGGTCATGTCGAGTACATCGGCAATCGACTTGCCCTTGAAGACAACATCGAGTGTCTCGCGATTGTAGCGCTTGCCGTGGCAGACATCGCACGTGACATAGACGTCGGGCAGGAAATGCATCTCGATCTTGATGACGCCGTCGCCCTGGCAGGCCTCGCAGCGCCCACCCTTGACATTGAACGAAAACCTTCCCGGCGCATAGCCGCGCGCCTTGGCTTCCGGAAGACCGGCAAACCAGTCGCGGATCGGCGTGAACGCGCCGGTATAGGTGGCCGGGTTGGAACGAGGTGTGCGGCCAATAGGTGACTGATCAATGTCGATCACCTTGTCGAGATGCTCAAGGCCGGTGATCTGGTCATGTTCGGCTGGTTGCTCGCGCGACCCCATGATGCGGCGCGACGCAGCCTTGTAGAGCGTCTCGATCAAAAGTGTCGACTTGCCACCACCGGACACGCCGGTGACACAGGCGAACAGTCCAATGGGAATCTCGGCGTTGACATCCTTCAGGTTGTTGCCGCGCGCGCCTGTCACCTTGATGCGTTTTGATTTCTTGGCCTGCCTGCGGACCGCCGGTACAGGAATCTCCATCGCGCCGGACAGATATTGACCGGTGAGCGATTTCGGATGCGCCATAATGTCTGCCGGCACGCCTTCGGCGACAATTGTACCGCCGTGGATTCCGGCGGCCGGGCCGATGTCGACCACGTGATCTGCAGTGCGGATGGCATCCTCGTCGTGCTCGACGACGACGACGGTATTGCCCAGATCACGCAGATGGCGCAGCGTATCGAGCAAACGGGCATTGTCGCGCTGGTGCAGGCCGATCGACGGTTCGTCAAGCACATAAAGCACGCCGGTCAATCCCGATCCGATCTGCGATGCCAGACGGATGCGCTGGCTTTCACCACCGGACAACGTGCCGGAATTGCGCGACAGAGCCAGATAATCCAACCCGACATCGTTGAGGAACCGCAACCGTTCGCGGATTTCCTTTAAAATGCGGCCGGCGATTTCGTTTTGCTTGTCATTCAGCCGGTCCGGCAGCGACTCGAACCAATCGCGCGCATTACGGATCGACAGCGATGTGATTTCGCCGATGTGGCGATCGGCAATTTTCACCGCCATCGCCTCGGCTTTCAGCCGGTAACCTTCACAGGCCGGGCAGGGCGTTGCCGACATGTAGCGTTCAATTTCTTCGCGCATCCACGAGGAATCCGTCTCCTTCCAGCGCCGTTCGAGGTTGGGAATCACGCCCTCGAAACTCTTTTTCGTCTGATAGGTGCGCAAGCCGTCATCGTAGTTGAACGTGACCAGCGTTTCGCCGGTTCCGTGAAGAATTGCGTTTTGCGCGTCTTTTGAGAGATCGCGCCAGCGGTCAGACACTTTGAAACCGTAGACTTTCCCTAACGCCTCCAATGTTTGCTGGTAGTAGGGCGACGTGGACTTTGCCCAAGGGGCTATTGCGCCATTGCGGAGCGACACATGCTCCTCTGGAACGATTAGACCTTCATCTATGGCGCGTTGAGTGCCAAGACCATCGCAGGTCGGGCAAGCGCCGAAAGGATTGTTGAATGAAAACAGCCGTGGTTCGATTTCAGTAATCGTGAAACCGGAGACCGGACAGGCAAACTTTTCAGAGAACATGACCCGCTCATGCGTCTCGTTCTTGGACTTGTTGGCAGATTCTCCTGACAGTTCTTCAGCGGGCAGCGGCTTGTCTGCAAATTCCGCGACTGCCAGACCATCCGCCAGCTTGAGACAGGTCTCGATGCTGTCGGCCAGGCGGGCGGCAAGATCGTCGCGCACGACCACACGATCGACGACCACATCGATATCGTGTTTGTATTTCTTGTCCAGCGCGGGCACATCGGCGATCTCGTAAAACTCGCCATCGACCTTGACGCGTTGAAAGCCCTTCTTCTGCAGTTCGGCCAGTTCCTTGCGGTACTCCCCTTTTCTGCCGCGGACGATGGGCGCCATGATGTAGAGCCGCGTGCCTTCCTCAAGTCCGAGTACGCGGTCAACCATTTGACTGACGGTTTGACTTTCGATCGGCAGACCGGTGGCGGGTGAATAGGGAACTCCAACTCTGGCGAACAACAGCCGCATATAGTCATAGATCTCCGTGACGGTCGCGACGGTCGATCGTGGATTACGGCTGGTGGTCTTCTGTTCAATCGAGATGGCAGGGGAAAGTCCGTCGATCTGGTCGACATCCGGTTTCTGCATCATCTCCAGGAACTGGCGTGCATAGGCTGAGAGCGACTCGACGTACCGCCGCTGACCTTCGGCATAGATAGTGTCAAATGCGAGCGACGATTTACCCGAACCGGACAGACCGGTCATCACGGTCAACCGGTCGCGGGGAATGTCGAGATCGACATTCTTGAGATTGTGCTCGCGCGCGCCACGCACGGAAATAAACTTTTGTTCGCTCATCTTTCCCGGTTTCAAATTTTTCGCCGCACACGTCGACATGAACAAAAGCCGAACGTTCGCACGGGTACAGGATTTTCCGCAGCCGCGCAATTGGGCATTTCCTTCGTTCCTCATATAGTCTTGTTTGCGGCAGTCCCAACTGCCATTTCCTGCCAATTTTTGTTCTCAAGGGAGGAACAGACAAATGCGCGTCTTACTCATGTCGGCAATATTCGGCTTGCTGGCTTTTGGCTTTACATCAAATGCTCGAGCCACCGCTGACGGTCCGGATTTCTGGCGGGTTTGGAACGTCACGCCTGGTGACTTGCTGAATTATCGCGTGGGACCAGGTGTGAAATATCCGAAACTGGGTGGCATCACCCACAGTTCGCGCCGCATCACCGTCATCGTCTGTGTTCCGACTACAACACGCCAGCAGTGGTTCGCACTTTCCGAGCAGATGCAGTTGGAACTCAGCGAGATGTCTTCCTGGTGCCTGATTGAGCACTCAGGCCAGCAACTTGGCTGGGTCAATCGCCGATTTTTGACCGAGGATGATGAATAGTCTCGAAATCCGGCGGTACTATTGGTTTCGGGCTGACAGTGGGGAACAGAATCTTTCATTGGGGTAGACTCCTCACAAAGCGACAAATAGTATCGAAAGGACTTTTTTCCTTTGGCTGTCGCGTGCAATGAGTCGATCCGAACACGAGAAGATTTGGGCAGCAATAGATGCGCTCGCTGCCAGCAATTCTCTGTCGGCGTCGGGTCTTGCGAAACGTGCCGGTCTTGATTCGACAGCATTTAACCGGTCCAAGCGATTATCTTCCGGCGGGCGGCCGAGGTGGCCGTCGATGGAATCGATCTTCAAGATCATCGATGCGACCGATACGCAGCTTTCAGATTTCGCCGCGCTTGTAGAAGCCAAATCAAGCTCGTCCGGGAATCTGTTACCCCTTAACAAACCGACGGTTCCGCTGGTGGGTTTCGCCCAAGCCGGTGCTGGCGGATTTTTTGATGATGCCGGGTTTCCCGCCGGGCAGGGATGGGATCTGGTTGAGATACCCTCGACTGCGGGGGACGGAACCTATGCTCTTTCGGTGCAGGGCGAGTCGATGATGCCGCTTTATCGTGACGGAGATGTGCTGATCGTCGATCCCGAAGAGAACACCAGAAAGGGTGATCGTGTTGTTGTCAAAACTTGTACCGGCGAGATCATGGCGAAAATCCTGCAACATCGAACATCAAAACAGGTTGAGTTGTCGTCACTGAATCCGGATCACCCACCGCGCGTCTTCGCGCTTGGCGAAGTCGAATGGCTCGCCCGAATTATTTGGGCCAGCCAGTAGAGGGCTCTCCCTCATGCGAAATGTGCTGATTTGGATCGGTGTGTTGGCGTTCTTGTCAGTCGGTTATGCGATATACGGCAACCTCCAGCCGCGTCACGAAGACACCGTGAACACAGCGACGTCACCGAAGCTCAACAAAGAAATTCATGCAGCCGACAGGGTCGCCGATCCGGCAAATAATCAAGCCGATCGCGTTGTCGGGGAGGATTTGATTGCGATACCGGACTTTGACACGGCAAGGCTTGAACGGCTTCCGGCCCGTAAATCGCTAAGCCATCCTGAAACATCCGATGGCGATGAATTATCCGGTACCCGCCTGCTCCATGGACCGGTTGCCACGGCCGCGGGATTGATCGAAGCGCAGGGTATTCGCATTCGGTTGGCAGGAATCGAACCAACCCTACCGGAACTGTTGTGCGGCAGCGGGTCCGATCCGCGACAGCCTTGCGGCAAGATGGCATTGACAGCATTTCGTGCCTGGTTGCGCGGCCGGGCGATCGAATGCAACCTCGGAAATTCCAGCACCAAAGAGACAGTCGAGGCCTCATGCAGTGTTGGTGGCCGCGATGCAGCAGCGTGGCTGGTTAAGAACGGCTGGGCTAAAGCCCGCGACGGTGGAGCTTATGCGCCCCTTGAAAAGACCGCGCGTTCCAATGGTTCCGGAATATTCGCTGCCCCGGAATAGCAGGAAGGTCAGCCGGAACGGCCTGCCAAGACATTTTCGATCAGTGTTTTTGTTTCGTTGAGGCCGTACAGGGCCGCAAAAGAACCAAAGCGCGGTCCTCGTTCCTGACCGAGCAACACCTGATACAGCATCTGAAAGAATGAAACCGATACCCCCGGTCCGCCGTCAGGTCCCTTCTTCTTGGTGTCCTGATAGCGTTCTACACCGCGGGCGACATCGAGCAGTGCACTTTGAATAAGTTCTCCGTCCGCATCGTCGGGCAGGGTGCTGATAGCAGCGACAATGGCTTGGAGCGTTTCCGTTTCCACCTCGTCCGGTTGTCTGAATTGTTTTGTGGGTCTGACGAAATCATCAAAATAGCGAATTGCAAATCCCGCCAGTTCATCAAGCTTGGGGTGCGACTGAGGGGTTACACCGGGCGCATAGCGGGAGATGAAGCCCCACAACACGTCCCTGTTTTCGGCATTTGACGCGCTGACCAAGTTCAGCAGCAAATTGAATGAAACCGGCATCGGCTCCTGGGGAGGCCGCCCGCCGTGAATATGCCAGACAGGATTCGCCAAACGTTGTGCCTGCTCTTGCCGTTGATAGGCCGAGAGGTGTTGAAAATATTCGTCGACCGCACGTGGGATGACATCGAAAAAGAGCCGCTTGGCCGTTCGCGGTTTCTGGAACATGTACAGTGAAAGGCTTTCCGTCGGTGCATAGGCAAGCCATTCATCAATGGTCAGTCCGTTGCCTTTCGATTTTGAAATCTTCTCTCCCTTGTCGTCCAAAAACAATTCGTAGACAAAATGTTCCGGAGCACGACCGCCGAGCGCCCGGCAGATTGCATCATAGACATTCATGTTGGGACCGTGGTCCTTTCCGAACATCTCGAAATCAACGCCAAGGGCAGCCCAGCGTGCTCCGAAATCAGGCTTCCATTGGAGTTTTACCTGCCCGCCTGTAATGCTCTGGGTTATGTCCTCACCTTCGTCATCGGTATAGGAAATGGTTCCATTCGATGGATCCACCGATTTTATCGGCACATAAAGAACGCAGCCGGTTTTTGGCGAAATTGGTAGAAACGGAGAATAGGTGGCGCGTCGCTCCTCTCCAAGTGTCGGAAGCATGATATCCATGATCGCCTGATAGCGCTCGGCCACCAAAAGCAGAATTTCATCGAACCGGCCCGAATTGTAATAATCGGTAGCGCTGGCGAACTCGTAGTCGAAACCGAATGCGTCGAGAAAGCGCCGCAACATGGCGTTGTTGTGATGACCAAAACTTTCATAGTCGCCGCCAAATGGATTTGGAACGCTGGTCAACGGTTGATGGAGATAGGGTTCCAAGGCTTTTGGGTCCGGTACATTGTCCGGTATCTTGCGCATGCCATCCATATCGTCAGAAAAACACAACAGCTTGGTCTTGACCCTGTTTTCGGTCAGTACCTCAAACGCGTGCCGAACCATGCTTGTGCGGGCAACTTCGCCAAATGTTCCAATGTGCGGAAGGCCGGAAGGACCGTAGCCGGTTTCAAATATGACCGTGTCCGGGTATTCCGAGCGTTCGTAGCGTTTGACGATTTTTGATGCCTCCTCGAACGGCCAAGCCCGGCACTCGCGGGCCGCGGCAATCAGTTCGGGAGCAAACCCGTTATCGGTCGTGTCCGACATTGTCATGGCAAGTTATCCTGAAATCGGTTCCGGTCGACCCGGCAACCCGGCGGAAACTATTCTTACCAATCGATCAGGTCAACAACACTCACTATTCGGTCTTGAGAAGATGGAGCCAGCACAATAGATAGTGTCGAATTGCATTCGCACGAGGACAACAAATGCATCAGATTTCACCACAAGAGGCGCTGGTCTACGTTATGATCCTGACGTCAGCCGCAGACAGCCACATGACTGATGCGGAACTCTCGCGCATTGGCTCGCTCGTTCACACCATCCCTGCATTTCGCGAGTTCGACAAAGATAAACTGCCGGCAATCGCTCGCCAGTGCCAGGAGATGTTGCAGGATGATGACGGATTGGAAAATGTTCTCGATTCAATAAAGTCAGCGCTTCCGGCCAAGGCCTATGACACCGCCTACGCGCTGGCGGTTGATATTGCAGCAGCGGATCTTTCTGTCAGTCAGGTCGAATTGCGCATTCTACAAATTCTCCGCGACAAGCTTGATCTCGACAAATTGACCGTCGCCGCCATTGAAAGAGGCGCAAGGGCACGATACCGGCTGTTGTAGTGAAAAACAGCGCCAGTATTGAAGGCCGGTGCATTGATCTTAACCGCGCCCTTCTATCCGGGTGTAAATCGTTGGCGGGCTTATGGAAGTTTTGGACTTATCTGAGGCCACGATAAGGTTCATCGCGTTCGCCGCTATATTTGCGGCAATGGCGCTGCTTGAACTTTTGCACCCGCGCCTTCGTCGCCCTGAACTCGTTGGCACAATCAAGGGACGGCGCTGGTTTACCAATCTTTCAATGGTTGTGTTGTCAGCCATTGTTCTCAGGCTGATTTTCCCGGCTGCGGCCGTGGGCACTGCGCTGTGGGCCGAGACAGCCGGTTTCGGACTTTTCAACCGGGTTGAGATTAATCCGGTATTGGCCGGGTTGATCGCGTTTGCAATCCTGGATTTTGCGGTTTGGCTCGAACATGTCGCCAGTCATAAGTTTTCCATACTCTGGCGAATTCATCGAATGCACCATTCCGACACCGGATTTGATGTGACGACCGCCCTGAGGTTTCACCCGCTGGAAATCGTCCTTTCAATGTTCTGGAAGGCCTCAATTGTCGTATTGTTAGGCGCCCCGGCAATTGCGGTGTTGCTATTTGAGGTTGTATTGAATGGCACCGCCATGTTCAATCATTCGAACTTTGACCTGCCGCGTTCGCTGGACAAGCGGATTCGTATGTTTCTTGTGACACCTGACATGCATCGCGTACATCACTCAAGCGATCCGACGGAAACTGACACTAACTATGGCTTCAATTTTCCGTTCTGGGACCGGATTTTTGGCACATATCTTGACCAGCCATCGCTGGGGCATCAGAAAATTGACATCGGTTTGACAGAATTTTCCGGTCAGAAAACAGCAAACTTGTTATGGGCGCTTGCGGTCCCATTCAAGCGATTGGTTTCCAATCGCAAACGCGATCAAAGACGCGCAGACTCTGCAAAAACCTAGTAGAAACTCACCGGAAAATAGCGCAAATAGAGCTCCGAAAAGGTTCCATTGCCTGTCAGTTCCCTGAGTGCGTAGTCCAGGGCAGCGCTCAATTTTGTATTTTCCTTGCTGGTGACAATTGACAGACCGGGTCCAAGATATTTGTCGGACAGATATGGCCCGCCAACAAATCTGCAGCAATTGTCAGAAGACGAACTGCCCAACCAAAAGGAAAGCTGCATGCCATCGCCAAACGCCGCATCGAGTTTGCCCGACTTCAGATCTGAAAGCAGCCAATCGATCCGGCTGAACGTGACTACTTTGGCATCCAAAAAGTAGTCTCGCAGCATAGCTTCATGCGCAGAGCCTGAAATGACGCCAATTTTTCGTCCCGAAATTTCAACTGGCGCCGCATCACTGATCTTTCCGCCACTGACTGCAACAAATCGCCCCGGAAACCTCAAATACGGCCTTCCAAACGACAGTCTTTTCCGGTTTTCGGCTGTTGGTTTCAGGCCGGCAAGTATCGCGTCAGCGTTTCCGCCAAGCAAAGCCGGCTCCAATTCTTGCCAGGGCAAAGCCTGAATACTGCATCTGTTGACTACATTGAGCTCGCGGCAAATTGCGTTCGCCAAGTCAACATGAAATCCCGAAGGCCGACCCGTATCGTCGATGAAATTGAACGGTGGAAAGTCGAGCGTCGTTAGAAACGAAATTCGGGCATTTCCATCCAGCTGTGGTGCTGTCAGCTGCTCCTTGGCATCCCAAAAATAGGGAATCTTCGGGTCAGCCAAAACCGGGGTGCTCGCCCCTGCAATGACCGCAATCAACATCACCCTGCCAATGGATTGCATCAAGGTGACCCACCGGGATGAACTATTGGAGCAAAAACCTGTTCCAAGGGGTTTCAATTGATTTTGCACCACTGAAGATACCGTTAGGGATAAAATCGGCGAAACTTGTTGCCTTCTGCCCGCAATATGGGCCAATTCGGTTCAATTCCCAATACATTAGTTTCACAATCCATGGTTTATGGTGTTACAACCAAAAGCGGAACTATAATGAAATTCCGCTGATGCAATTCGGGGGCGCATCGTATGAGCCAGTTCGATGAAACACTGAACTATATTGATAGAATTCAGAAAGCGCCGACGTCAGAGCAAGTATGCCTTGAATTGCTGTCGGTGACGGAAAAATTTGGACTGAACGCTTTACTTGCCGGCACGGTCCCGGATCCAAACACTCCGTTGGCCGAACAAAAAAAACATGTACTTCTCTGTGGCTGGCCGGTTGGCTGGCTTGAACGGTATGTGCAGAAAAATTATGTTGACCGGGATCCGGTCGTTGTTCGGATGAAGAGATCACCGGGTTCTTTCAAATGGGATGAAGCCAACGAATTGAGCAAGTCAGATCCGATCAGCCAGGAAGTCATTGGTGACGCGGGTTGCTACGACCTGCGAGACGGGTATGCGTTTCCGCTTTATACTCTTGACGGGACACCAGTCGTTGTGTCGCTGGGTGGTCCTGCTTTTGAGAGCTCTGACGAAAATCTTTCGATGATCGCTCTGGTTTCAACATACGCGGTGGGGCGGGGGATGCAATTGAGCCAAAAATGCCGTGCGAATGACAAAAGAAAACCGTTGACCGAACGCGAGACGGAATGCCTGAGGTGGGCGGCGGTAGGAAAGTCGGAATGGGAGATCTCCCAGATTCTCGGAATATCCGAGCACACCTCTGAAAAGCACCTCCTCAATGCTAAAGCAAAGCTGGGTGCGGCCAACCGCGTCCACGCGGTCGCCGAAGCTATCAGGTTGGGCTATATTTCCTGATTGGGAAACTACGTGATCGCGTAATACCGCAAGCTGCTGCACTGGTTAAGGTTCCTGCGTTTCTAACGCAGGAATCAACATGTTTTATGCACTGAACACTTCCCAACTGATGAACCAAACCAGGCTCTGGCGTGCAGTTCACGAGTTGCGTCATCAAGTATTCGTCGAAGAAATGGGTTGGCAGGACTTGGCCCGATCTGACGGACTGGAGATCGATCAGTTTGACCATGATGAAGCAATTCATCACCTCGTGGTTCGAAATGGCAAGTTTGCTGGATATCAGCGCATGCTACCGACTACGCGACCGCACCTGCTTACCCACGTTCTGACGGATCTATATGAAGGGGTATCTCCAACAGGTCCGGATGTTTACGAATTGACGCGCTACGCGGTCGCGCCGGCCTATCGCGACGGGCGCCGGGGCATTTCGACAGTCGGTACCGAACTGATCGCCGGTTTTGTTGAGTGGGGCCTTTCGATTGGTGTCGACAAGGTAATTATTGAGTTTGAGCCCATGTGGGTCCTGCGGGCGTTACAACTTCATTTTCTTGCTACACCACTCGGATACCAACGCACATATGGCCGCCAGCAGGTGGTCGCGACAATGCTGCAATTCAATCATGAAACGCTTGAGACCGTGCGCAAGCGGCGCAACCATTTCCAACCGGTTCTGACACGGTTCGCCGAGGATGAAACCGAGTTCCGCCTCGCTTCTTGAATTTAGATGCACAGCATCCCTTGACCAACAAAATCAAGGAGCTGATCTCTGGAGGTCCACCAATGAATTATTCCGAGAGCAATTTAGCTGGCCACGTACAATCTATCGCAATCACCGAGACCGACGGCCAGGCGGTTCTGGATCGTCATTCTTACGAGAGTCTGACAAATTTGCTCATGCAATCTACCGCAAATCCCGATGTACGGGTTGTCGTTTTGCGTGGAATTAGTGGGTGTTTTTGCAAGGGTGGCGATTTGTCCGAGTTTCTGGATCGAACCAAGCACCCGCTGCTGATATCCGCAGTTACCAATCTATTTCAAACATTGGCTGAGTTTCCCAAACCGCTTATCGCCAGCGTAGACGGTGATGCCACAGGTGTCGGTTGCACGATACTGTTTCATTGCGACATGGTTTTCGCATCCGAACGCAGTACTTTCCGCGTTCCATTCGTTGACTTTGGATTGATGCCCGATGCGGCAACGAGCATGCTCGCGCCTGAACGCATGGGCTACATGAATGCGTTTAAGTTCTTCTGCCTTGGAGAAACGTTTGACGCAGAGGCGGCAAAATCCTGTTCGATCGTATCCGATTTGGTATCGTCAGAGCATATTGCATCGCAAACGATGCTTGCAGCACGCAGATTGGCAAAAAAACCTCAGTATTCGCTTACGCATACGCGCCAGTTGCTTCGTGGAGACCGCAGTGGATTACGCGGTCGCATCGATCATGAGATCGCGCTGTTCCAGTGCGCGCTTCAAGACGAGGGGACAATTCGCCGACTGTCAAGGATAGCGAAACTGGCAGCATAGAGCATGATAAAGGGGGGCAATTCATGCATGATAACCGCAACTCAGCGGCTGACTTCCTGTCGCCGAAATGGCGTCAGATCTTCCAATCCGCCGGATTGGGTTCTGCCCAGATCAGTGCATTGGTGGACCGCGCCGCGAACAATGGTGCAACGCTGCACGAAGAACTTGCCTCATGGGGAAGTGAAACTGAGAACCGGTTTTATCGGGCGCTGGCTGCGGAACTTGAACTGCCGTTTCGGGAACAGCTTGATCACGAAAAGCTGATCATACCAGATAAAGATCTGCTTGGACTCATCGCAAGTGGAAGCGGTCCAAAGCTGATCTTGTACAGAGACATTGCAGCCGAAAACAGGGTTTTGATCTCGCCCGAGTTCTTTGATTTTGACGCTATGAAGGACTATTTGAAAAGATATCCGAATATTTCCGGCCGAATCGATGTCGTTTCCCCGAAATTGTTGCGGAAAGCTCTCCTGAAAAAGGCTCAGCCACTTCTGGCCGGACGTGCAATTGCTGGCCTGTTTGAGCGGTACCCCCAGTTTTCCGCTCGAACTGTTGCCAATGCGATTCAGGGCTTCAGCCTTGGGCTGCTTGCCGCCCTGACATTGACTGGTTTGCTTATTTATCCATCGCTGACAATTGCAGCCCTGCATATTGTGTTCTCATTGGGGTTTTTGTCATGCGTCGCATTGCGAGTTGCAGCCGCAATTCGTACCAAAGGCCCCACCAATCGCAGAAACCTACCGATCAGAACCGAACCGTTGCCGAAATATTCAGTTCTTGTTGCGTTGTACAAGGAGGTGGAGGTGGTGCCGGATCTTCTCAGCTCGCTGAGCCGTCTGAACTGGCCACAAAGCAAGCTGGAAATATTGCTGATCCTTGAGGAAGATGATCTTGAAACGATGGGCGCACTAAAAACACAGAAATTGCAGCCGAATGTAGAGATCTTGACGGTTCCAAGGCTCGGCCCACGAACCAAACCGAAAGCCCTGTCTTACGCGATGCCGGTCATTTCAGGCGAATTCGTCGCCGTCTATGACGCAGAGGATGCGCCTCATCCTGCTCAACTGCTCGAAGCATGGAATGCATTTCGCAATGGGGCCCACCGGTTAGCGTGCGTTCAGGCACCGCTGCACATCAGAAATGGCAACCGTAATCTTCTGACAAAGCATTTTGCGTTTGAGTATGCTGCCTTGTTTCGCGGGCTCTTACCGGCTCTGGCTCGAAAGAACCTTTTCTTTCCGCTTGGAGGCACTTCCAACCACTTCAAGGTTACAGCCTTAAAGCAGGTCATGGACTGGGATCCCTACAATGTCACGGAAGACGCTGATCTGGCAGTCCGCCTGTCGCGATTTGGATATTCGCTCGACATGATCACCGCACCGACTTTTGAGGATGCCCCGGACCAGCTCTCGGTTTGGATCAAGCAGCGAACCAGATGGTTCAAGGGGTGGATGCAAACGTTTTTGGTGCACGGGCGGAGTCCACTCCGTGCGCTGCATGAGATGAGGTTTAGATCCTATTTCGTTTCGCAGATTCTTTTGTTCGGAATTATAGTATCTTCAATGTCATATGCTTTTATCATTTTAGTATTAATATCAATACTAATAAAATATCTTAATATTGAATCTATTTCAATCTTCGATACCTATTTGCTAGTTGTTGATACACTTAACATATTTCTTGAGCTTTCCGCATTTCTGCTATTGGGGTGGCGAAACCTTGAAAGGCCTGAAAAGAAAGGCTTCTGGAAAGTTGTTCTGACAACCCCCGCCTATTGGATGATCATGTCTATCGCGTCGTGGCGCGCCGCTTGGCAGCTTTGTCGGCACCCTTTTCTCTGGGAAAAAACTCCGCACGAAAGGCCGGTCCACTAAGCTTGTGTTATCGCGGGTCTGGGGCCAATCGATTTGGACGAAATCAGGAACCCGAGCCAAGCAGATCAGACGCTGAACCGACAATCTCCGGATTGGCTGTCACAAGATTTCGGGTGTTTTTTCCAGTGTATGGAAGGGCTTGCAGAATATGATTGACGACCTCAATCCTGGCGCGACGCTTGTCATTCGAACGGACGATGGTCCAGGGCGCAATGGTTGTATCAGTGGCTGCAATCATCTCGTCCCTTTTTGCGGTGTAGTCGTCCCATTTGCTTATTCCGGCGACGTCAATCGGTGAAAACTTCCAGATTTTCAATTTATTGTGCCGACGGTCATGAAATCGTTTCAGCTGCATCTCTTGGCCGATATTCAGCCAAAATTTGAACAGACGAATTCCCTCATCGACAAGCATCGTCTCAAACTTGGGTGCTTCTTCGAGAAATGATTTGTGCTGTTGATCCGAGCAAAAGCCCATAACCGGCTCGACGCCGCCCCGATTATACCATGAGCGATCGAACGTGACGAACTCACCCGAGGTCGGCAAGTGTTGGGCGTATCGCTGAAAATACCATTGCCCGCGTTCCGCTTCGGTTGGTTTCGGCAAGGCTACGTTACGGGCCGTTCGGGGGTTCATATAACGCCTGAGTGCGTTGATTGAACCTCCTTTTCCCGCGGCATCCCTGCCCTCGAATACCACAACGATCCGTTCGCCGGTCTCTTTCTGCCAGGATTGAACTTTAACCAGTTCTTCCTGAAGTAATTCTAACCGCTCTTCGTATAACTTGCGTTTGAGGCGCTCGTCGTAAGGATAGCCGCCAGAACTCATCGCCTCATCGGCAATCCAGCCTGGAAGGTCCGGACTGTTAACGTCCCACCGACGCCTTCTGCCACCAATCGTCACGCCGATTGGCTTCAAATCTGAAAGATGCTCAGGCAAACTCGCCATTGATACTCATCTCCGTTGAGGCGGAACGCAATGCTACCGGGCGCGCACTGACGCGTCCAGCCGCACGGTTAACCGCGTGCCACCATTGAATCTACTGTAAACGGAACTGAAGCGGTTAGCGCTGTCGCCGCCGCTCAGAGGGCGGCTGAAAAGCCAAGCTTGAATGATACGTGCAATAAGGTCCGTTCTCTCCGGCATCGTTGCCGCAGAAATGGAAATCGTCTTTCAACGGATCGCCAATCGGCCATTTGCATGTTTTCTCGTTAAGTTCGATCAGTGACAAACGCTTGGAAATCGGCACGACAACATCTGCCGCCGGTTTGATGATCGTTTCGGCCACCGCATCCACCGAGAACTGTGGTTGCAGCGCGGTCGCCCCGATGACCGGATTGACCGACCGGCTCCCCGCTCCGCCGCGACTGCTCGATCTGCCCGCCAATCCGGCCCGGGATTGCTTCTTTTGCCTGGGCTGGCTTGAGGTTGCCCGTCCTCTGCTGGACAATTTTAGTCGATGAACTTTTCCGATGACCGCATTTCTGCTCACCCCGCCGAGCTGCGCCGCAATCTGGCTGGCACTCAATCCTTCGGCCCACAGGTTCTTGAGCATTTCAACGCGCTCATCCGTCCAGCTCATGTTGTCCGCTCCCGTCCAGGTGTTTTCGGAATCCCTCAACCGTTTCGGAGGAAGCCGAAACTGCACCACTCAACTCGGGGTGATTGGGGTCGCCGCTACAACCAAGGTTGTTCTCAGGCAAACTACAATGGCCGCTGACTCGCTGACAAGAGTCGGCGATCAACTGTGAATCGTGTTTTTGTGGTTTTCCCCAACTTGCCTGATCTGGCCGGAATCAATTCCCAATATTTGGGTCGCCAAAGTTGATACCCGTCACATTGACATACGCCACGAAAACATCAATATGACTGGAACCGCCCCAGAGGGCGGTTTTTTGCTTTTCCGGACGCCCCGTTGCCCGGGTATTTCGGCAATGTTTACCTGAGATGGAAGCAACAATGGACAGTTCTGCGTTATTTCAGACCTATTCCCGCGCACCGGTGGAATTTGAGAGAGGTGATGGTTGCTGGCTTCAGACCAACGAAGGCGAGCGGTTTCTCGATTTCGGATCCGGCATCGCGGTCAGCTGCCTCGGCCACGCTCATCCTCATCTGGTGAAAGCAATTCAGGATCAGGCTGAAAAACTGTGGCATGTCTCAAACCTGTACGAAATTTCGAGCCAGGGTCGGTTGGCACAGCGATTGGTGGCAAATTCGTTTGCCGATCGGGTGTTTTTTGGCAATTCCGGGGCAGAAGCCCTGGAATGTGCCATCAAGACCGCAAGGCGCTATCATTATGTCAATGGCGCTCCAGAACGCTATCGGATTATCACGTTTGCAGGCGCATTTCATGGCCGGACTCTGGCAACATTGGCGGCGGCCGGCCAGGAAAAATATCTCGAGGGATATGGGCCGCGGGTCGATGGCTTCGATCAAGTCGAGTTGGGCGACCTGGAGGCGGTGAAGGCAGCCATTACCGATGAAACTGCGGGAATTCTTCTCGAGCCAATTCAGGGCGAAGGCGGGATTGTCGAGCCACCGTCCGGATTTTTGCGCGAACTACGCAAATTGTGCGACGAACACGGTATCCTTTTGGTGTTCGATGAAGTGCAAACAGGATTTGGCCGGACAGGGGACATGTTTGCTTACAAATGGTCAGGCATCGAACCGGATATTTTGGCTGCCGCCAAGGGAATAGGCGGCGGATTTCCGCTGGGAGCCTGCCTTGCTACGAATGAGGCATCAGCCGGTATGACGCCGAGCACACACGCAACGACCTATGGCGGTAACCTGCTTGCCATGGCTGCAGGCAATGCCGTTCTGGACATTATTCTTCAAGACGGATTCTTCGAGGATGTGCAGCGTCGCTCATTGATCTTCAAACAAGGTCTTGCTTCTGTGGTCGACCGGTTTCCCGACGTATTCAGCGAAGTCCGAGGGAAAGGCTTCTTGCTGGGCCTTAAATGCGTGCTGCCAAATATGGACGTCAACTCTGCACTTCGCGATGCAAACCTTCTCACGGTACCGGCGGGCGATAATGTCATTCGCCTACTGCCGCCGTTGGTCGTCAGTGAGGAAGAGATGTCGCAGGCAATTGAACGCATCGAAAATGCGGCCGCCGCCTTGTCAGCAACACAGCCCGGCGATGGTGCCGCCTAATTTGGACTGCGCATATGATCAGTATTCGCCATTTCGCAGATATTTCAGCTGTTTCTCCTGCTGATCTGCGCTCGATCATAGATGACGCGAGACAGCGGAAAGTCGCCGGCAAAGCCGGCGAAAATGCCCAGCCGCTTTCGGGCAAATTCCTCGCAATGATTTTTGACAAACCTTCCACTCGCACGCGGGTATCGTTTGACGTCGGTATGCGTCAGCTTGGGGGCGAGACGATCATGCTGACGGGAAGCGAAATGCAGCTCGGCCGCGATGAGACAATCGCCGACACTGCAAGAGTATTGTCCCGCTATGTCGATGCGATCATGATCCGAACTACAGAGCATGACCGCTTGATGGAACTGAAGGATGCCGCGTCTGTCCCGGTCATAAACGGACTGACAGACGACACACACCCATGTCAAATCATGGCTGACATCCTGACTTTCGAAGAACATCGCGGAAGCATCAAGGACAGGATTCTTGCCTGGACAGGCGATGGGAACAATGTTCTGCATTCTCTGATCGAGGCTTCCGCAGTATTTGGATTTCACTTGAAGTACGCCGTTCCAGAGGGAAGTGAGCCTGAGGAATCCTACATTAAGTGGTCTCGCGACAATGGCGGTAAGATCACGCAAAGCGCCTCGCCGAACGAGGCAGTTTCCGGAGCAGACTGCGTCATAACGGATACTTGGGTTTCCATGGGGCAGGAACATCGGGCGCGAGGCCACAATGTTTTCCAGCCATACCAGGTCAATGATGAACTGATGAAGCTGGCAAATCCGGAAGCGCTTTTCATGCACTGCCTTCCCGCCCACAGGGGCGAAGAAGTAACAGACAGCGTTATGGACGGCCCGCAATCAGTTGTGTTTGACGAAGCTGAGAACCGTCTTCATGCGCAAAAAGCGATCCTCGCCTGGTGCATGTCGAACTAGCGGTTGCAGGTGATGACGCAAAAGGAACTCGGCGATCTCGACTATGCCGGTGATGACCGGGTGGTGCCATTCCATGTCGAAGCCCTCGATATCCGGGGGCGTGCGGTGCAAATGGGTCCCGCGCTCGACCGCATCATCAAACGCCACAATTATCCTGCTCCCGTTTCAGGCTTACTGAGCGAAGTCGTGGTATTGACTGTCTTGTTGGGGACCTCTCTCAAATTCGATGGCCGGCTGATCGTCCAGACCCAAACAGATGGTCCGGTCAGCTTGGTGGTTGCCGATTTTGTGTCGCCCGGCGGCATACGCGCATATGCCCGGTTCGATCATGAGAAAGTGGCGATTGCCGAGGCTGAAGGTGGGAACAACAGTGGCGCTCTACTGGGTAATGGTACGATGGCGCTGACGATCGATCAGGGACAACACACTCAAAGATATCAGGGCGTTGTCCAACTCGACGGAACGAGCATTGAGGATGCCGCGCGCGTCTATTTTCGCCAGTCAGAACAGATACCGACTGAAATCAAATTGGGTGTGGCCAAGCTTGTGGTCGCCGAAGATGGGCAACCTGCAGAACAGTGGCGCGCCGGTGGGCTGATCTCGCAATTTTTGCCTGAGTCCGAAGAACGGATAGTCGTCGCTGATCTACCAAGCGGGAATGACGACATTGATGCACTTTTGGAGGAAGTACACGACGATGCGTGGCAGGAACTGCTTGCATTGATGGACACGGTTGATTCAACCGAAGTTCTCGATCCAACCGTAGGAAGCGAACGGCTTTTGTACAGGCTTTTTCACCAGCGTGGTGTGCGCGTCTTCGAGGGCACCACGGTAAAAGACCAATGCTCCTGCTCGCGCTCCAGGATTGCTGAGATTATCTCCGGTTTCGACGATAATGAATTCGAACAGTGCATCGAGGACGGACAAATTCATGTCAATTGTGAGTTTTGTTCGACAAACTACCACTTCGATCCGGGCGAGTTCAGATAGCCTGCGATAATCAGAAATTGCACAAGGTTACGGTATTTTCATTGCAATTCTGTAACTTGCCTTCACCGCTTCATGCTTTATTTCTGGTTTGACTGCGTAGGATGTCCAGATGCTGAAAAAGCTAGAGCCCGTATTAGAGGGTAACACAGAACTCCGGCCTCGAAAATCAAGGTTGGTGGTTGCTGCACGCGCGCTGGCTCAGTTGGCCGTCATGATTGCGGTGCTTGCCGGATCAGTATTCGCGATGAACTGGATCATCGCAACTGCACCGGAAAAACCGAAAAGACCACCGTTCCGCACCGTCTACGCGATCTCGGCTACGCAGGTGGAAGTCGCCGACTTCAGGCCAAATATCCGCGTCTTCGGTCACGCAACGGCCGCCAGATCGGTGGATTTGAAGGCATTGGTGGGTGGAGAAATCGTATCGGTCAATCCCGATGTTCGTGCAGGCGCCACCATCAAACAAGGCGATGAATTATTGCAGATCGATCGCTTTGACTACGAAATTGCGCTCTCGGAAGCTAAAACAAATCTTGCCCAAACCAAAGCAACGATCGCTGAAATCGACGCGCGCCTTGTTAGTGAGACCGACCAGTTGGCGATTGGCCGCGAGCAGTTGCAATTGGCTGAACGGGACTTGGAACGCGCCAAATCGCTGCAAGTGTCCGGGTCGGTGACAGAGAAATTCGTCGAAGACCGGATGCTGATTGTTATCCAGCGCCGTCAGACGGTTAATTTGCGTGAAAACAACATTCTTGTTGCCGAAGCGCAGAAAACCCAGCAGCAGGCTGCTCTCGAAAGACTAGGCTGGAAAGTGAAGCAGGCCGAGCGCAAGCTTGAAGATACGGTATTGAAAGCGCCGTTTGACGGCGTTGTCCGCAGTTCGACAGCGGAGCTCGGCAAGACGGTCAGCACCAACGAAGCCCTGGTTTCGATTTACAGCGCCGATAATCTGGAAGCGCGATTTACGGTTACAGATGCCCAATATGGCCGGATCGCAACAGATACCGACCCTCTCATTGGTCGCCCGATCAGCGCGGTGTGGACGATCGGTGGAATCGAGCACCGCTATGACGGTATCGTCAAACGTGTCGGCTCCGATATCGTCTCTGACAGGGGTGGTGTTGAGATATTTGCCGGATTGAACACCGACGGATCAGGGCTGAAATTACGACCAGGGGCCTTTTTGGAAATTTCGGTTTCTGACCGGATATACAAGAGCGCCGCCAAACTCCCGGAAACCGCTGTCTACGATTCAGATACCGTTTATGCTGTTGTTGATGGCGCACTCGAGCCTCGCAAGATCCGAATTCTCGCCTATGACGGGGAGGAAGTGATTGTCGATGGCGGTATCGCATCGGGAGATACTGTGATGACCACCCGACTGTCTGAGGTTGGTGCAGGCCTGGCGGTCTCAGTGGAAGATGGCGGATAAGGCTGATGCGTTCGCTCGGACCAGCGGCAGGCCTTGTTCAGAGTTTTGTCCGGCACCCAAATGCCGCCAATTTGCTGATGGCATTGCTGCTGATGTTCGGCGCATATGCGCTCGCCCGTGTCAACACGCAGTTTTTTCCGACGGTTGAACGGCCAAACATAACAATTTCAGTCAGTTGGTCGGGTGCGAGTGCCGAAGATGTCGAATCGAACGTACTCGCCATTGTCGAACCTGAGGTGCGCTTCATCAACAATGTTGAGGAAATCATTTCCTACGCAAGAGAAGGCTCCGGAACAATTGTCCTAGAATTTGCCGAGGGTTCGGACCTGCAAAAAGCCGTCTCGGACGTCGAGACTGCCGTTAAGGCGATCAGCAACCTGCCCGAGGATTCAGATGAACCGGTAGTTACCAGATCGCAGTGGTTCGACAGCGTGGCAAAGATTTCCATTGGCGGTGACATTCCGGAAGAATCATTGCGGACATGGGCTAAGCGAATTCGCGATGATCTCGTCGAGAGGGGAATTGACCGCATCGACTTTACCGGGCTCCGGGACCGGGAGTTGCGGGTTGAAATTCCTGAGCGGGAACTGCGACGGCTGGACATGACGGTCTCCGATGTTTCCCGGACGATATCAGCAAACAGCCTGGATCTTCCTTCCGGTAATATTGAGGGAGGAATAGATCGTCAGGTTCGGGCTTTGTCGGACGTTCAGACTCCGGCCGCTTTGCGATCTGTTGAGATCAAGGCATTCCCCACCGGTGAAAAAGTCCTCCTCGGAGATATCGCAGATGTCGACAGAACATTTGATGATCTTGCAGTTCAGGGCCTGTCCGGCGGAAAGCCCTCGATAGAATTGTTTGTACAGCGCGCAGCCACCGCGGACACCCTGGCAACAGCGCGAATACTGAAAGATTACGTCGACGAAATCCGGCCCCTTCTGCCTGCGAATTTGGAACTTCAGATGTACGAAGTGCGGGCTGACCGGTTGGCCGAGCGAATTCTGCTGCTGGTGAAAAATGGCCTGGGCGGTTTGGTTTTGGTTGTCGGTGTATTGTTCTTGTTTTTGAATGCCCGCATTGCGTTTTGGGTCGCGGCCGGCATTCCCGTGGCGATCATGGCGACCCTCGGCCTCATGTATCTGTCTGGTCAGACTATCAACATGATCTCCCTGTTTGGCTTGATCATGATGATGGGCATCATTGTGGATGACGCCATCGTTGTCGGCGAGCATACCGATACGAGACTGCGACTTGGGGATGATCCGATTACTGCGGCTGAGAACGGTGTCGGTATGATGCTCGTACCCGTGTTGGCAGCAATGACAACGACGATTGCCGCGTTCGCTCCGATTATGCTTATCACGGGCGTGATCGGTCAGATCATGTTTGTCCTGCCGCTGGTAGTCATCGCGGTGATAATTGCGAGCCTGGTGGAATGCTTCCTTATCCTGCCGGGACACCTGGCACATTCGCTCGCAAACCGAAGGCAGCAGCGCAGATGGTCGTTCGCAAGACAAGTCGTCATGGCGCTGCTCATTGCGTCATTCCTGACGGCGATCCTGTATCGATTTGATGGAAGTGAACTGCCCGATTTTCTGGTTGGCGGATACCAGGTTTTGGAGGCCTGGAGAGACGAATACCCGACCTGGCTGTTCTCGATCCTGATTGGCACACTGGCCCTGGCGATTGCTTACGTTGTGGAGGGAGCAATCGCGTTGTTGCGCGGGAATTCGGACCCGGCAGCTCTGGAAGAAACCGGATCTGAAGATGGAATATCGGAAGCAGACGAAGGCCGATTCAGGCACGCATTTGACCGGGGTTTTGCAAAATTCCGTGATGGTCCGTTTCGCTGGCTGGTCGACCTGTCATTCAACTGGCGTTATGTGACGGTTTCAATCGCGGTCGGATTGGTTTTGGTTATTTCCGTCGGGCTAATTCAATCCAAACGGGTAGAGTTTGTCTTCTTTCCTTCGCCGGAAGCAGAAAACATTCGCGGTTATCTGACACTCAATGCAGGTACCCCGGAAGACAGCGCCTTAGAGGCAATCGCAAAAATTGAAGAATCGCTTCGCAACGCAGAAGCGAAGATCGGGAACGGTGAGCCGTTAGTTCGAGCAGTATTCGTTAAATACGGACAGTCTGGACGTAATCGGGGAGATAACCTTGCCGAACTCCGGGTCGAACTAATGTCGTCGGAGGTACGGACGGTTCGCACCCCTGAAATCGTACGCGCGTGGAGGAGAGAGATTCCGAAAATTCCAGGCGTCCGCAGGCTCGCAATTGTTGAAGTGCGTGGCGGTCCGCCAGGGCGGGATATCGAGGTACAGCTGCAAGGGGCGGAAGCGTCGACGCTCAAGAAGGCCGCCGGCGAGGTAACGGATCTTTTGGTGGGCATCTCTGGAGTGTCCGGGGTTGGAGATGATCTTCCCTTCGGCAAGCCCGAACTTCGCATGGAACTTTCGCCACGTGGTGCGGCGCTCGGTTTCTCTATCGAGGATATTGGTCGTCAGGTGAGAAACGCATTTGAGGGCTCAATTCCCAGACGATTTGCCGATGGCGACGACGAGGTTACCATTCGAATAACGCAAAAAATGCGCGCACAGGGATCAGCAGCATTACGCAGTTTTGAACTTCGAAGTCCGCTGGGTGATTTTGTACCGTTGATGGAGGCGGTAGTTCTGACTGAATCACAGGGTTTTGCAGCAATCCAGCGCCGTGATGGAAAATCAACAATGTCGGTGTCCGGAGACATCGACAATACTGCCAACACCACAGATGGGGTTATTGAGGAACTCAGGAATGGAGGTCAGCTGGACGGGATTGCCGTTAAGTATGGCATCTCCTACAAATATGGTGGGCGTGCCGAGGAACAAAAGACTGCTTTTGCCGATCTAGGTGTTGGGTCAGCCGTCGCGCTTGGCGTGATTTACATCATACTTGCCTGGGTCTTCGGCAGCTACTGGCGTCCTTTTGCGATCATGCTGATCATTCCGTTTGGAATTGTCGGCGCCGTATTTGGTCATTGGCTGCTCGGTTATCAGCTGACGATCCTTTCGCTCATCGGCTTGCTTGGATTGGCCGGAATTCTGGTAAATGACTCCATCATTTTGGTCACCCGCATGGAAGAGCGTTTGGCTGGCGGGGAGAATTTGCACGAGGCGGCCACAGGTGCCAGCCGGGACCGGCTGAGAGCCGTCCTTCTCACTTCTCTGACGACAATCGGTGGTCTGGTGCCCTTGATGTTTGAAAAGAGCCTTCAGGCGCAATTCTTGTTGCCAATGGCAATCACCATGGTCTTCGGTTTGGCGCTTGCCACGTTGCTGGTACTGTTCCTGGTGCCAGCATTGATCGGGTTGGGAACTGATATCGGCAAGGCACTAAACCTGATATTCGGTGCTCAGCGCATTGGTGAGAGCAGGTCCGGCTGATCAATTGATCGTTCGCAGGCTATCTGGAATATCGAGAGAAAACGCCGGGATCGCTATGTCGAACCTTCGACCACCATTATCGACCATCGTATATCGCCCAACCATGAAACCTGATGATGTGGCGAGCGGACATCCCGACGTATATTGATAGCTGTCTCCCGGTCTCAATTCTGGTTGCTCCCCAACCACGCCGTCGCCAACAACCTCTTCAACCCGGCCATTACCGTCTGTTATCTGCCAGTAACGGCTGATGAGCTGTGCGGTAGCGTCTGAATTGTTGGCGATTGTAACCCGATAAGCCCAGACAAAATGGCTGTCGGACGGATCAGAACGATCTTCCAGATAGAAGGGCTCGACTACGACCTCGATGCCTTCGGTTTCGGCTCTGTACATTTCCAACTCACAAATCGGTCATCGAAATTGATTGCCACAATACTATCATCGGCTTGACATGGTGCTCAACTCGGGTTGATGCCGGTGTTGGCGGATAAATGGGAACTTTGTACCGAAATGCTTGACGGTTGGGTAAGAACAAAAATCGACCCGGTTTTGAACCGGATGGCGTTTTCGATTGCCAGGGTGGGTATCACACCTAACCGGATAACAATTATCAGTTGCGGGATCGGTTTGGCAGCTGCTGGCTCGATCGCCACAGAATACTATTGGCTGGGAATGTTCTTGCTGCTGGTTAGCCGCCTCGGCGACGGCCTGGATGGTGCGGTCGCCAAAATTTCCGGCAAAACCGATTTTGGCGGATATCTCGATATAGTCCTCGATTTTCTTTTCTATGGCGTGATTCCGCTTGGATTTGTCCTGGCGAACCCGTCGGCGAATGCCATTCCGGGCGCCGTTCTGATTCTGTCGTTTTACGTGAACGGAGCAAGCTTTCTGGCTTATGCGGTTATTGCGGAGAAGCGGGACTTGGAAACAAATGCCCGTGGTTCCAAGTCCATCTATTTCACGACCGGACTGGCAGAAGCGACAGAAACCATTGGGGTATTTGTCGCCATGTGTGTGTTTCCCGCATGGTTTCCGGTGTTGGCCTGGGTGTTTGCGGTCATTTGTTTCTATACCGCGTTAGCCCGGATCGTTCAGGCGGCCGTTGCGTTCAGGGATTGAACCTCAGCTAACGCACTTTCGATATCGTTGATCAGGTCATCGACATCTTCAAGGCCAACCGACAGTCGGACCAGGCCATCGGTGATTCCGAGCTCTGCCCTGGCTTCCTCCGGCAGGTTTTTGTGCGTGGTCGTCGCCGGGTGCGTGACCAAGCTTTTCGCATCACCGAGATTGTTTGAGATGGATATCAACTCGAGTGCATTTTCGAAGGCAAATGCTGCTTCTTTTTCTCCGGCCAATTCAAACGCGACCAGACTTGAGCCGCCGCTCATCTGACGGCTGATGATATCAGCTTGCGGATGGTCAGACCGGCCTGGATAGATGACACGACTAACCAGATTGCTCTTTCCAGCAAGATATTCGGCAATTTCTCCGGCACTTGCTGTCTGCCGGGCTACGCGGACCGGCAACGTCTCGAGCCCTTTCAGAAGCGTCCAGGCATTGAACGGCGACAGGCTGGGACCGGTGTGGCGAAAATAATCGTGCAGATTTTCGTCGATCCATTCCTTGTCAGACAGGATTACGCCGCCGAGACAGCGGCCTTGGCCGTCAATATGCTTGGTGGCCGAGTACACAACAACATGAGCGCCAAGTTCCAGTGGCCGTTGAAACAAGGGAGTGGCAAAGACGTTATCGACGACCAAACGTGCGCCATGGGTTTCCGCCAACGCCGCGACGGCGGCGATATCGATAACCTCCAGGGTAGGATTGGTCGGGCTTTCGAGGAAAAACAGCTTGGTATTGGGACGAACCGCCTGTTCCCACGCTTGCAGATCCCGGCCGTCCACAAGGGTACACTCAATGCCATATTTCGGCATGAGTGTTTCGACGACCCATCGGCACGACCCGAACAACGCTCGCGCCGCTACGACATGGTCTCCGGCATTGACCTGGCACAACAGCGCCGCAGACACGGCAGCCATTCCGGACGCGGTTGCCCGGGCATCTTCGGCGCCTTCCAGCAGGCACATGCGCTTTTCGAACATTTCGACGGTCGGATTTGCGTAACGGGAGTAGATGAAACCGTCATCCTCACCCTTGAACCGCGCTTCGGCCGCTTCGGCACTGTCGTAGAGATAGCCTTGCGTAAGATACAATGCTTCGCAGGTTTCGCCGAATTCGGAACGGCTAACGCCACCATGAACCAACTGGGTTTGCGTCTTGTATGTCCGTTTGCCCATCGAATGACTCCTTGAGCAACAAAAAACCGGCCGCGAAGTTTCGCTAACCGGTCCGACATCGGCCCTTTTAGCGAATTGTTTTACGTGGCTGCAAGCCGGCCGGCCAAATCACCACGGGATAATCGCTCAATAGAGCTTGCGCGTTCTTGCGTCAAGCTGTGAGTTGATTAAACGTCAAGGCAAACAGGGACCTTGAAAGTGCGGAAAACAGGCATTTTGCGGGATAGTCAGATCGCCGAACTCTTCGAGAGTGGCGCGTTGAAATCTGACCGGGAGCTCGATGCCGGCCAGATTCAACCTGCCAGCCTCGATCTGCGTTTGGGTGATAAAGCCTGGCGGGTTCGCGCCAGTTTTCTGCCAGGGCCCATGAACAAAGTTGCGGACAAGCTGGAACGGCTGAAGCTGCATGAAATCAGCCTTTCCAACGGTGCCGTTCTGGAAACCGGGTGCGTGTACATTGTTCCGCTACTGGAGCAACTGGCACTGCCAGAGGATATTTCTGCTTCAGCAAATCCGAAAAGCTCCACCGGAAGACTGGACATTTTCACTCGTTTGATGACCGACAATGGACATGAGTTTGACAAAATAGCTGCGGGCTATAACGGGCCGTTATATCTTGAAATCAGCCCGCGAACCTTTCCAATCGTCGTAAGAACAGGATCGCGACTGTCTCAGATTCGTTTCAGGCGCGGCTTGGCAATTCTCGACGAGCAGAAACTCGTTGAGCTCCACAATACCGAAACTCTGGTAGCCGCAGAAAATCCCAATATTGCCGGAAATGGAATCGGTTTGTCGGTCGACCTCGGCGGCGATGGCGAAGGCCTGATCGGCTACCGTGGCAAGCACCACACCGGTTTGGTTGATCTCGACAAAACCGAAGCCCACTCGGTTCTGGATTACTGGGAGCCGTTATATGGACGCGGCAAACGGGAACTGGTTCTGGATCCCGACGAATTTTACATTCTGATGTCGCGCGAAGCGGTACATGTTCCGCCGGATTATGCGGCGGAAATGACACCATTTGATCCGCTGGTCGGCGAATTTCGGGTTCACTATGCCGGATTTTTCGATCCTGGATTTGGCCACTCAGCGGCAGGTGGAACCGGAAGCCGCGCTGTGCTTGAAGTCCGCAGCCACGAAGTTCCGTTCATTCTCGATCATGGCCAAATTGTCGGTCGCTTGGTTTATGAACATATGCTTGAGCGGCCGAAAATTTTGTATGGCTCTGATCGGGGATCAAACTATCAGGCGCAGGGCCTGAAATTGTCGAAACATTTTCGCCCTGCTTAGAGCGTGTCCGCTTGAAGCGATTGCGGATTATTCATGAATTTCAACGGCTTGGTGTTGGCTTGCTTGGCGATCTTTTTCGTGCCAACTGCGTTGAAATCCTCGCACGATGTGACAATCGCGCTGTGGGATTCTCCTCGTTGACCCAAAAAATCCCCGCCATCAAACCGCTCCCATTTATGCCGAATACGCTCTAGCCCAGCCTTGATCGTCGGGTATGCTGTCAATGCTTCTTCGAAGACCAGGCATCCAAATGCAGCCCTCTAATCTCGCTGATATTGTCAAGGCCTTCCTTGCTGGCGAAGTCCTGCAAGCCATTGACGATTTTGGCTGGAAGTGAAGGACCGCCATAGATGAAGCCGGTATAGAGTTGAACCAGGTCGGCTCCCGCCCGGATTTTTTCAAGCGCCGTCTCGGGCGAGTTTATCCCGCCGACACCGATCATTGCCAATCCGGCCCCACAGCGCTTTCGCATTTTGGCGAGCACGGTCGTTGATTTCTCAAACAATGGCCTGCCGGACAGACCCCCGCTTTGGTTTGCAACTGACGTTTCGGTCAGACCTTCCCGATCGAGCGTCGTGTTGGAGACAATCAGACCTTCAATTCCGTTTGCCTCGATTTCCAGGGCGATATCATCAAGTTCCTGTTCGTCGAGGTCGGGCGCGATTTTGAGAAAAACCGGAACCTTGTTTCCGGTTCGGGCGGACACGTTGTCGCGCCGGATTTTGGTCCGGGCCAACAATTGTGAAAGGTGTTCACGGGATTGAAGATTTCTGAGGCCAGGAGTGTTGGGTGAGGAAACATTCACCGCAAAGTAAGACGCCAGGTGGGCGAATGCATCTATGCCCGCTTCATAATCGGTAGCCTTGTCTTCGGTTTCCTTGTTTGCCCCTATGTTGATACCGACAACACGGCCGGACAAATCCTTCGCTTCAAGCCGGGCAATACAGGCTTCATGTCCCTCATTGTTGAATCCGAGCCGATTGATAACGGCTTCGTCGGACTTGAGCCGGAATATCCTCGGTCTAGGGTTTCCGGGCTGGGGCTTTGGCGTGACCGAACCTACCTCCGCAAATCCAAATCCAAGTGAGATCAGTTGAGCTGGAACCTTGCCATCCTTGTCGTAACCTGCCGCCATTCCGACCGGATTGGGGAATTTCAGGCCGGCAGCTATTGTCTCAAGGAGCGGAGTGGCTTGTGGGCGCGGAGAAAGCGGTAGACCGGATTTTAGTGCCAGTATGGACAGCTTGTGAGCGGTTTCGGGTTCAAGTGAAAACAGCAACGCCCGTAATAGCGGATTCATTTTGAAACGCCGGAATTCAAGTCTGGCAAGACGTGCTGACCTTCATCGCCAAGCGGTAGCGGACAGACCCATAGAACAGCATTCATCGATAGATCGTCATACAGGTGGGGAAAAAGATCCCCTCCGCGCGACGGCTCATATTTCAACGATGCGCCGAGCAGGGCGGAATCGACAGCGATGAGAAGCAGGTCTGCCTGTCCTGAAAAGTGCAGCGTCGCGGTCGTCTCGACTTGATCGGTGGTCGAAAAATGGATGTATCCGTCGCTAAGATCGATTTCGGCGCCCTTGAATACACCCTTCGCCTGGGCATCCTCCCACAGAACGCGGCTGCATATTTTGTAAATCATCTCCGTCATGCCGGTTGCTATAGTGCGCCTGAAGGGAGTTTGAAAGACACAAGTCAGGCCGGTCCAATTTAGACCGCATATTCAGAGCATCATGGGCGGGATGGAGACAAACAATGCCGAATCTTCCGAGAATGAACTTGTTCGTATTGCTATTGATGTTCCCTGTTCATGCATTCGCAGACGATGGCCGGTATCAACTGGAACGGTCTGGAGACAGTTACGTCCGCCTTGATACGCAGACCGGCGAGATGTCGATTTGCAAGAGCCACGGCGAACAACTCGTCTGCCGGCTTGCAGCTGAAGAGCGCGCGGCATTTCAGGATGAAATTGATCGACTCGAACGGACATTGGATGGCCTCGAAGGGCGTATTGCCGTTCTCGAAAATGACGATCGGCTGAAGCGCCATCAATTGCCTAGTGATGAGGAGTTTGAGCGCACGCTAGGTTTCATGGAAAAGTTCATGAGGCGTTTCATGGATGTGATCGAGGAGTTTGATCGGTCACCGGGCGGAAATGACTTCGATGGGCCAGACCGCACCTGATTTCAGCCTTTCATGATATCTGTGGGGAGTTCAACGGATTTGCGGGTTTCAAGATCAAGGATGAGTGCCAAAACCTCACCACTTGCTACCGGTTCCATATCCGTTTGACGCACCAACTCATGCCTCAGCTTCATCGTCTTGCCTCCTGCGGTCTCGGCTTTGCTGTAGAGAAACAGAACATCACCGGATTTTGCAGGCTGATGATGGGTGAGCTTCATTTCAACTGCAGCCCGTCCCAAATTGCGTTGCGACAGCCAATGTTCCCCAATGCCCAGTGTTTCCCAGACATGCGGTGCTGCGTCCGTAAAACGGGCGATGTAGAACTGCTGGGTCATGTGACCTGAGACATCGCACTCGAAGGGGGACACTATACTGCGGTTTGAGTTTATTCCGCCGGCATCAATTATGGATTGAGGCATTTCCGGTATCAGATCATCGTCCGGCAGCCCGCGCGGAAGTGCGTCTTGAATATCAGCATTCCAAAATTCCGGAATGTGAATTTCATCATCGAATCGCTCAATCGCAGTGGCCGACAATCGTTCGCTCCCGACATCCTCGAGCCGATGGATGAGCCAACCCTTGAATTTGCCCTCATTGATCCTGGCTGTCTTGAGTTGGATCATCGCACCGGGCCGCAGTTCGCGATGAAATCTGACATGGCGGGTTTGCGGAAGCCCGATAGGGACCGCCGTGTTTGCCGATAACGTCAAGATGACACGTGCCGCCTCGTCAAATCGCTTCAGGTAAAATTGGACATTCAAATGATCGTTCTCGTCGCACTCCCAAGTATTTACGAAAGACCGGGAGATTTCATTCAAATGGGACATTACGGATTCGCTCATCTGATGGTCAGACCAATCGTCAAAGCGCATGCTGATTGAGCACGGGAGTGCCGTCTTCCGTCTGGATGCTCTGAACAAATTCGATCGACTTCTCGTTTTGCTTTTGCGGGACAAAATTGAACGCAAATATTGTTACGGAGCCAAACAACACACCTATTGCACCAGCCTGCCAGGCCGGGCGGCTCAACAGTAAATCGAATACTGGGTTCGGGCCGCTGACCATGACGCTCGGATCCAGATATCCTTGCTCAGCCCCAATGAGCGCAATTGCCGTCGCTGCGCCCGCAATTATTCCGGTTAATGCGGCAAGCGAAGTACACCGGCGCCACCACATTCCTGCAATACAAACCGGCAAAACCGCCGCCAAAGTGACCGCAAGGGCAGGAACAGCGAATTCCGAAAACACAGAATCCCATTCCGATATCGACCAGCCTGCTCCGACAGAAAGGATCGCGATCACCAGCCTTTGAGAGAGAAGACTTGCGTTTTCAGGTACCATCCGTCGCGCCGTAGCTCCCAACAAAATGTGTGTCATCAGGCCGGATAGGCCAAAAAGAAGAATTGCAGATGTGACGGGTATGGTGGAAGCGATTGCAATGACCGGGAACATGGCGAACAGCTGGATCCCGACAATACCGTTGTCCGAACGGGCCATCTCGACTCCCCCCACCCCGGACAGCAGCGCGGCAAATGCACCTATCAACACGATCGAGGCGAGGCCGGCACGGCCCACAGAGTACCCGGATCGCATTGCCGGCGCCGAAAGCGCAAACACTGGTGTCAATGCAAGTCCAATCGCAACGCAGATCGAATATGCAATGACGGTTGAACGTTCCGAACCAGCCGGGAAATTTTCTCCAAATATTGGAATTGCGGCTGACGCTATCGAACTCAACACCTCGATTGCCTGAGGCTGTGAACTCGCCTCCGCTCCGAGCTGAACCGCAACAGGAAAAAAATAAACTGACATTCCTGAAACCAGCATGATTGCACAACAGCTCGCGCTTGCCCTCAAGATCCCTTCCATTCCAGAGAAACACACCAGCAAAAACGCTAACGCCAAACAGAGAAATGTTCCGGTTCTCGTCGAAAATCCCAGTTCGGGGCCTACCGCCATTCCGAATGCAATTGATTGCCCGCACAACAACAAAAACAAGGGAATGGCTGCCGCTGCCGCCACCAGAATTCCAATAAGCCGGGACTGAAACCTGCCAGACAGAAAATCCGGAATATTATGTGCGCCAGACCGGTTGAGGCGCATCCCTATCACGATTGCAGAAAATCCGATGGCCAATCCGGCGCCGGCCAACACGAGTAACAGGTTAAAATCTCGAAGCTCGGATGCCGCCAAATACGCTGCCAACAGCCCTGCGGGCGAGATTGCCATCAGCTGAACGGTTGCCGCGTTTGGAGCGGAGACCGAGCGGCCTGCTGTTGTATATCCGGTAACACGTGTTGGCCATTCCGTATTTGCGGTTGTTAAGGTCAGCGCAAGCACGACCAGAAAAGTGCCCCAGGTCAGATACTGTCCCGGCAATCCGATTTTGTTCAACGCGACACAAACCACACCGAGCCCAATCATGACCAAAATACTGTAAGCGACTGGTTCCGTGGCTCTGGTTACACCGCGCGGGCGACTTCTGTGGCTGGTCATGCCCAATTCATTAGTCGATTGAACGCGTACGTAAAGCCATTACTCATGGCCAATTTTGTTCAAGGTGACTATTGCGCCAGTTTTCTTCCTGCAGTCGGCAGATCTCAACAAATCCTGGCTGAATTGGTTTGCTGGCTCTCAGCTGATAAGGTGCAAAATTCAACAGCGGCTTGTAATTGTTGATGTAAGCAACATAATTGGCACCAGCAGTGGACGCGGCTGTGCGTTTTTGGGGAGAATGTTGTGGCAGGCAATCCCGTCATCTTGATCGCAGATGATCATCCCTTGTTCAGGGGCGCTCTTCGCGAAGCGCTTTCCGGCATTGGCGAGAAGCCGGAAATTGTTGAGGCGGGCGATTTCGAGCAGGCGAAGCAAACGTTGATGGAAAACAGAGAGCTGGATCTGATCCTGCTTGATCTTCGGATGCCTGGAACCAGCGGTCTGTCCGGTCTGATATCACTTCGCGGTATTGCACCTGACGTGCCGGTAATTGTCGTCACCGCAAGCGACAGCGGGGAGGTGATCAGGCGGTCATTGGAACTTGGAGCATCCGGGTTTTTGTCCAAATCAGCTAGCCTCGACGAAATCAGAAACGGGATCGAAAAAGTGCTTGCGGGCGGGGTCTGTGTACCGGACCAGACCGATCTCGGAACCGAAGGTGACCCTGAAATTTCAGACCTGATCAAGAGATTGCAGGCTCTCACCCCGCAGCAAACCCGGGTTTTGAGCATGCTGGCCGAAGGATTGCTCAACAAGCAGATTGCCTATGAGCTCGGTGTATCGGAAGCGACGATCAAAGCGCATGTGTCGGCAGTATTGCAAAAACTCGGTGTCGACAGCAGGACACAAGCCGTTATTCAATTATCAAAAATTGGACCTGACGCGGAACTGACAATCCAACCTTGATTGGTTTTGGAAGAAGTTGCACTGTTCATCCGCTTGCAGATCCGAGGATGTAACCGCGGTTCTATTCCGCTGCGGTCGCCACCGTTCGCTGCCGTGACAGGAACAGCCTTAGTGCCGCCGGTTTCAATGGCTTGTGGAACAGATGAATGTTGCGATTTTCGGCAATTTCGCGAAGTTCCAGAGAACGATCCGCCGTTACAAGGCAGCATGTAAGTTCATCGCCAAATTTGGCTCTTAGCATCTCGACAATGTCCAGCCCGCTTTCATTGTCCAGATGGTAATCAGCCAAAATGGCCATCGGGTGAAATTCAGGATCATCGCAAAGCAGACCCACTTCTTTGCTGTTTGATGCACTGCTCACTGCACAATCCCAACTTTCAAGCAATTCCCGCATCCCGCTGATAATTCTTGGGTCGTTGTCTACGCACAGCACCGATAATCCTCGTAACGAACTTTCTGCCGCCATCGGCACAACAGTTGCGGGTATCTGGTCCAATTCGGCATGATCGGCGACTTCAACAAGGACTCCAATCACCGTTCCTTTGCCTGGCAGTGATTTCAACTTCAATTCGAGGCCCAAAACACGCGCGATTCGATCAACAATCGAAAGGCCAAGTCCCAAACCCTCTGCCGTTCGTGCACCCTCATCGAGCCGCTCGAATTCACGGAACACTTTTTTCAGCTGATCGGTCGGGATGCCGATGCCACTGTCAAAGACTTGGATTTCCGCCAACGAACCCCTTCGGCGCACCCCAACGAGTATGCGCCCTGAATTCGTATACTTAATTGCGTTGGAAACCAGGTTCTGTAGCAGACGTCTCAGTAGATTTCGATCCGTCTTCACGACGATTGAAGACGGAACCATCTTCAGTATCAAATCCTTTTCCTGCGACATCGGCGCGAAATCATTTGCGACCTGACGCAAAAGCTCGTCTAGCCTGAACACGGTTTCTTTCGGCCTCATCGCTCCGGTATCAAGACGCGAGATGTCCAGGACCGCCACGAGGATTGTTTCCACCGACTCCAGCGCAGAATCGATATTTCCAGCGGCACCGGCATCGCGGGAATTCGGGTTACGTTCGATCAGGGATGAACAATAGAGCCTTGCGGCATTGAGAGGTTGAAGAATATCGTGCCCGGCAGCGGCCAAAAATCTGGTTTTGCCAAGATTGGCTTCTTCCGCAATCTCCTGCGCTTGGGCAAGTTCCTGATTAACCCGCGTCAACTCTGCGGTTCGATCGACAACGCGCTGTTCCAGGGTTTCATTGACTTGTTTGAGTTCTATATCGGCCTTCACCCTTGCTGTGACATCGGTGTAGGTGGTCACTATTCCACCGTCCGGCATTGGATTGGAACGGATATCGATAATTCTGCCGCTGGTTTTCAGCGAAACCTGCCAAGACTGCCCAAACGTCGCTAATTGCTCCAGCGACCTGTTTTCGTCATGCTCTTCAAGATCACCCCGTTCGATGAGGTGCCCAATGATAGCTGTTAAGGGCAGACCGATAGTTCCCATGCTTTCCGGCAGGTCGAACAACCTCCGAAACCGCCGGTTCCAGCAGGTGAGACGGAAATCTGCATCAAAAACTGTTATCCCCTGCTCCATCTGGTCGAGCGCTATTTGCAACAGGTCACGATTATGCTGGAGTGCCTCTGAGGCATCGTCCAGCAGCCGGTAGGTATCCTTGGGATCTGCGGCCTGCCGCTTGAACAAAAGTGAGAGGATCAAACGTGCAGATGAGCTTCCGACGGCACTTGTGAGCAATTGTTCGGAAAATCGGATGACCTTCGAATCTGCCTGATCGTTGCCCCGAATTCTTCGCCCTTCCTCCGATGCAAAAGCGCGGAAAGACCGTTCGGTACGCTCAACACCAAGATACCGCGAAATCGCATCTTTCAAATCATCAACCGTCACTGCGGAGCGAAAACGGCGATGGATTGGAGTTGGGCCGGGATCACGCGGAACAAATATGGCAGCCTGGATTCGCTCCAGAGGCGTGGCTATTCGCGAAAGAGATCCGAGAACAAAGCAAATCGAGTTTATTCCCAGGCTCCACATGACGCCATGGTTCAATGGCTCCGCCGAAACACCGAAAAGCGCCTGAGGCCGCAAGGAATCAAATCCGAACAGGCCATTTTCTACTATTCCCCCCAGGTTCGGCGCCAACGTCGGCAAAAGCAAAGTGTATGCCCAGACCAGGATCCCGGCGCTCATTCCAAAAATGGCGCCTCGTGCATTTGCACCCCTCCAGATGAGGGCTCCAATGAAAGCAGGACCGAACTGTGCGATCGCTGCAAAGGACAGCAACCCGATAGACGCAAGCCGGGTGTTGTTCTCGGTTTCCTTGAAATAGAGGTAGGCGGCCAGCAGCACCAGGAAAATGGCGGCTCGACGAATATTGAGAATCGTCTTTGACCAATCCTCCCCATCTTTTGGTTCCGGGCCGACAAACCGCCTCAGGAACAGCGGTATAACGAGGTCATTGGAAATCATGATCGACAAGGCGACGGACGCCACGATCACCATTGCAGTGGCGGCTGACAAACCGCCGATAAATGCAATGATCGCAATCGTATCGCGCCCTGCATCCAATGGCAGTGCCAATACATACAGATCCGCACTTGTTTGATCACCCAAAACGACCATGCCGGTAAACGCGATCGGCAAGACGAAGAGATTGATCAAAACGAGATAAAGCGGAAACAGCCAGCTCGCGGTGCGAAGCTCCCTCTCGCTCCTGTTTTCGACGACGGTGACATAGAACTGACGTGGCAGAAGCAATATTCCCAGGCCGCTAATCAGGGTCAAAACGATCCACGTCGCCACTGACGGCCGGTAACCTGCCGCTGCTTGCACAGCAGCGCTTTCCTTGATTTCAGCCACGAGAGCACCGGGCTGGCCGGTAAATGCAAACAGGATAACAAGTCCGACAGCCAGAAATGCCGCCAGTTTGACAACCGATTCCACCGCCACGGCCAAAATCAACCCGTCCTGATGTTCCGTGGCGTCGGCATGCCGCGTACCAAACAGCACGGAAAACAATGCAAGAAGCATCGCGATCATCAGTGAGATATCACCGGTAAACGCCCCGATGTCGGGCAGGTCGGCATTGTAGTGCGCTGTCATCAACTGCAACGATCCGGCGATAGCCTTCAATTGCAGGGCGATATATGGGACCGTCCCAATCGTGGCGATTACCGCTGCAATCGACGCAACCGCAAAACTCTTGCCGTACCTGGCGGCAAGGAAATCTGCCACAGACGTAATTTTCTCTGCTTTTGCCAGCCGGATTACTCGCAGCAGCAGCGGATGGCCAAACAGGAAAACCAAAATCGGACCGACAAAGATGATGACATATTCAATGCCCCTCTCCGTAGCCATGCCGACCGAGCCGAAAAAGGTCCACGAGGTGCAGTATATCGCCAAGCTCAAGGCGTAGATAAACGGACGGGAAGATTTGGATTTGCCGCGGTTCGCCCATCGGTCGCCAAAACTGGCTATCGCAAACAGCAGCGACACATATGCCAGTGCCAGTATGACAACGATCCAGCCTTGCAATGCAATGTTCCCGGTTCACGACGTGTAGCTGTTTAAACAGGCAAGCACAGCTTGATGCGCCTGTCCATTAGACACAGTATTGATAGAGATGAGCCGTGGCTAGAATCGGCAAAACTGGCAGTTGAAAGTCGCGGAAATCGGCTTTTCTTATTCAACGATTCCGTTATGTTTCGCGTCGCAAACCGGGCAGGTTGCAAGATACATGTGCAGCAAGGACTTTTGGAGGGAAACATGCTGAAAGAATTCAAGGAATTCGTTGCCAAGGGAAATGTGATGGACCTCGCGGTCGGTGTGATCATCGGCGGCGCATTTGCACTCATCGTCAAGTCGCTGACGGACGACATCATCATGCCCATTGTCGGCGCAATTTTTGGCGGATTGGACTTTTCCAACTACTTTGTCGGGTTGTCGGATGCCGTTAACGCATCGACATTGGAAGCCGCACGCGAACAGGGTGCTGTGCTGGCATATGGCAGCTTTATCACTGTTATCCTGAATTTCCTGATACTTGCCTGGATCATCTTCATGATGGTGAAAGCCGTGAACAAGATGAGGCGCGAGCAGGAAGAGGAAGCTCCGGCTGAACCACCGGCGCCACCGGCAGATATTGCACTTTTGACCGAAATCCGCGATCTGCTGGCCAAAGGCAAATAACCCTGCGCGAACCGTCATAGGTTCCCGTTCTTGGTTGCAAACGTCTCTGCTTTTGGGGGGAGGGCATTGAAACAAATCGATAAGCTGGGTCCTGCAGCGAGTAATGCGCCGATAAGCGGGATAATTGCTGCTGTGGATCATGGGCGCAGCAAGGAAGGCTTGATTCCGCTTTGGGCCGGTGAAGGAGATCTGCCAACGCCGGAATTCATCTGCCAGCCGGCAAATATGGCCATGTTGGGCGGCGAAACGTTTTACACCTGGAATCGGGGCATTCCTGATCTCAGGCAGGCGCTGGCTCGATATCATCAGCGGCATTTTGGCACTGCAAATTCCCCGGATCAGCACATTGTGACGGGTTCGGGAATGCAGTCCATTCAACTTGCGATACAGGCTGTTGCCGGACACGGAGATGAAATTGTTTATCTGTCACCAGCTTGGCCCAATTTTCCATCGGCCCTTGGAATCGCGGGTGGAAAACCGATCCCGGTTGAACTGAGCTTCGATGGAAAATGGGACCTCGACACAGACCATCTCGCTTCGGCAATCACGCCTCGGACTAGGGCCATATTTGTCAACTCTCCGAGTAACCCGACAGGATGGACCGCCGACGAGCAAGCGCTTTCGGATATTCTTCAAATAGCGCGCAAGAACCAACTCTGGATCATTGCCGATGAAACCTACGCGTTATTTCATTATGGCGAGGGACGCGCTGCATCATTCTTCGATGTGATGAACGACGACGATTTGGTGATCTTCGCCAACACGTTTTCCAAGAACTGGGCCATGACCGGATGGCGTATCGGCTGGCTTACGGTCCATCCCGATCTCCAGCAAACATTTGAAAACCTCATCCAGTACTCCACATCCGGCGTATCCCAGTTTCTGCAGCGTGGAGCAATTGCCGCCCTGGATGAAGGCGATTCCTTCATCACCAAGCAGGTGGAGCGCGCAGCAAGCGCTCGTGATCTCGTCACTTCAGCGCTGGCTTCGACCAACAGGGTAGCAAACTCACCACCAGACGGCGCGTTTTACTATTTTTTCCGGATTGATGGCGTCAGTGACACGCGCCAGGCAGTTTTTGATATTATTGACGGTGCTGGCGTCGGCCTGGCACCCGGTTCTGCATTCGGGCCGGGCGGAAGTTCATATTTGCGGTTGTGTTTTCACCGCCGGCTGGATCAGCTTGAGCAAGCAATGGATCGGCTTTGCAAGTGGATCAGGGAAAATTAGATTGCGTGTCCGGACGATGTGGACGTTGAGCGGTTAACCACCGGACTTGGAGACGACCAACGGAATGATCCGTTCGGTCCCGGAGATTTCGGATGTGACGTCGCCAGCAAATGGAATCCCGACGGTATCCCAGGTCTCGCGAAGAGCTCCAGCCAGCTCATCGATCAGCTCATCGGTATGGAATGGGCCAGGTGTAATGCGCAGCCGTTCTGTGCCGCGGGGGACGGTTGGATAGTTGATCGGCTGAATGTAGATACCATGAACAGCCAACAAGTGATCCGTCGCCGCCTTGCACAATTCGGGATCACCGACCAGAACCGGCACGATGTGGGTCTCAGACGCCATGACGGGCAGACCTGCCGCCGACAACACATCCTTCGTACACTGTGCCTGCTTTTGCTGGCTGTTGCGCTCAACATCAGACGATTTCAGATGCCTGATTGAGGTGGTAGCTGCGGAAGCGATAGCAGGCGGCAATGCGGTCGTGAAGATGAAACCGGGCGCGTACGAGCGAACCGCATCAACAATTGCCTTCGAGCTGGAAATATACCCACCAAGAGTACCGAAAGCCTTCGCCAGCGTGCCTTCAATAATGTCGATACGATGTGCGAGGTTGTCGCGTTCCGTGATGCCGCCGCCACGCGCGCCATACATGCCGACGGCATGAACCTCGTCGATATAGGTCATGGCGTTATAGGTGTCCGCCAAATCGGCAATTTGCTCAATCGGCGCAATGTCCCCATCCATCGAGTATACCGATTCGAACACGATCAGTTTCGCCCGATCACGATCCGCAGACTTCAACAGTTCCTCAAGATGCCCAAGGTCGTTGTGCCTGAATATTCTCTTTTCGCACCCTGCACGTCGAACTCCCTCAATCATCGAGGAGTGATTGAGTTCGTCTGAAAGCAGCAAACAATTTGGCAGCAAGCGTGCAATGGTCGAAATCGAAGCTTCATTTGAAATAAAGCCTGACGTGAATACCAGCGCGGATTCCTTTTTGTGGAGGTCTGCCAGTTCAATTTCCAGCTCCACAAGTGGGTGGTTTGTGCCGGAAATGTTTCGTGTTCCGCCAGCGCCGCTGCCCATGCTGCCTGCCGCAGACTGCATTGCTGAAATAACGTCTGGATGCTGCCCCATTCCCAGATAGTCATTGGAGCACCAGACCGTAATTTCCTTGGCCTGACCTTCAGACCGCCAGATTGCTCGCGGGAATCTGCCGACAATCCGTTCCAGATCGGCGAATATGCGGTAGCGTTTTTCAGCTTTGACCTGATCTACCGCTTCCTGGAAAAAATGTTGATAGTCCATGTTCCGATCCCTGAATTCGGCGCGACCATAGGTGCAGCCGGATTTGACGTCTACCAGCACCGAACGGGCAAATTGCCACGTGTTGCTGTTTGCATGCGCTTCTCACCGATCCAACGACCACAATGGCCGATTTCTTCCTTTGCTTGAGATCAAACAAAATGGATTTTCGCGAACCTTGGGTCCTGAGCCTAGCAATCCAAGCGGCCTTTGGTGTTCAAGCCTTCGGCGAATCTGGTAACTTTTTCGACATCTGCGGCCGGTAACTTCAAAAGGTGCTCTGGGTAGCCATAATGATCTGTTGCAAATTCGATGTGTCGAAGCATTTGCCGGATCTATTACGAGACTGGGACAAACTCGATGACGGTATTGGTCACCGGCGGCGCCGGATATATTGGCAGCCACATGGTATGGGAACTGCTTGATCGCGGTGAGGAAGTGGTTGTCATCGACCGGCTTTCGACGGGTTTTGATTGGGCCGTCGCGCCGGAAGCCAAACTCGTTGTCGGGGACATTGGCGATGCGGATTTGGTATCCGAGACAATTAAGTCCAATGGCGTGAACGCGATAATCCACTTCGCCGGATCGATTGTGGTGCCGGAATCCGTTGCCGACCCGTTGGGCTACTACGAAAACAACACCGTGAAGTCTCGGTCACTGATTGAGGCGGCAGTTAACTCCGGCGTGCCGGATTTCATATTCTCGTCGACCGCCGCGGTGTACGGAACAGCAGGACTGGAACCAATATCCGAAGATGCGGCGCTCAATCCTCTTTCGCCATACGGCCGATCCAAACTGATGACTGAATGGATGCTCGCCGATGCCGCGGCAGCGCACAATTTCCGGTACACGGCGCTTCGTTATTTCAATGTGGCTGGAGCCGACCGAAACGGAAGGACCGGGCAATCAACGCCGGGAGCCACACACCTCATCAAGGTCGCCTGCGAAACCGCGTGTGGCAAGCGTGCTTCGATGAACGTATTTGGAAACGACTATCAAACCCCTGACGGCACCTGTGTGCGGGACTACATCCATGTCAGCGACCTGGCCAACGCCCATGCACTAGCGCTCGAACGACTGCGCAACCAGGCCCCAAACATGACAGCCAACTGCGGGTATGGGCATGGGTATTCTGTCCTGGAAGTCCTCGAGAGCGTTCGCAGGGTCTATGGCAGCGATTTTTCTGTCAACATGTCTGATCGGCGCCCGGGAGATGCCGATTCAGTGGTCGCAAATGCCGACTTGCTTCGCCGGGAGCTCGGCTGGCAGCCAAAGTTCAATGACCTCGACGGTATTTGCCGCGATGCGCTGAATTGGGAGCGCCATCTCGCAAAGAAAAATACGGTCTCCAGCAAGGACCAGATGGGCTAAGACAGCTGGCTCGAAGGCGTGTTGGATCGGTCCTGGAAAGCTTTTCGCATGTTTGTCCCCAAAAGCGCATAAAGCGTCGCACCACGCAGCAACAAAAATACATGCAAGGCGGCCCAGTTGCCGTGGTTTCCCCACCAGCCGACAAATACTGGCAATGAGACCACGAAGGCGACAAATGAGAGCAGCATCATGTTGCGCATGTCTCTCGACCAGGCTGCGCCAATATAAACACCGTCCATCTGAAAAGCGGCAACACCAGACAATGCAGTAAACGCCGCCCAGGGAAGAAAACCAGCGGCGGCATCCCTTATTTCCTCCGAACTCGTAATGATGGCAACGATATGTGGCCCGATGACCAAAACCGTCAACGTGATGATAGTTGCGACTACCAATCCCCAGATTGCCGTGAGCACAACGGTTCGGTGGAAGGCGGGCCGGTATTGCGCGCCGATTGATCGGCCCGAAAGCTGCTCGGCCGCTGTCGCAAACCCATCCAGGAGAAATCCGGATACCATGAAGAAATTCATCAGGATTGCGTTTGTTGCCAGCGGTAATTCACCCAATCCGGCACCGGATCGTGTGAACAGCGCGAATGCAGACAGCAACACAAACGACCTGATCATGATATCGCTGTTGACCGAGAACATCTTCATTAGCGATTGCGGTTCAAGCAGATGAGATACCGAAACTCGCTTGGTTCGACGGTTTCGGTAAGCCAGATAAGCGAAGCCACAGATCAGCGCGCAAATTTCGGAGATGACGGTCGCCCAGGCGACACCTTCGATCGCCCAGTTCAGGTGAAGTCCCAGATAGATGGAAAGAACAATATTTGTTCCATTCAGCAGCAATTGCAGGGCAAAACCGGTGACCCCCTCACCGCGACCGAGCACATAGCCGAGCAGGGCATAATTTGTGAGAGTGACTGGCGCCGCCACTATTCGTATGCCGACATAAGTGGCCATCGCAGTGGTTACTTCGGCACCAGCTGACATAAACCAGCCACCAATCGAGATGACTACTGGCGACAACAGTGCAACAAATATTCCGGCCACGACTGAAACCAGAACTGCCCGCCAAAGTGCTGCCCGTTCTTCCGGCTCGTCTCCGGCGCCAAAGGCTTGCGCAACCATTGCGGTGGTGCCTGCGCGCAGGAAGTTGAAGCTTGTGAAGATGACATCCAGCACAATTGCGCCAACAGCCAGGCCGCCGATCATGGCAGTTTCGCCAAATTGGCCAACCACCGCGGTATCTACGATGCCGAGTAATGGCGTGGTCAGATAGGCCAGCGTCATCGGCACCGCGATCGACAACACAAGGCGGTGGGTCACCTCGAATTGCCTCTGGTTCAAGGTGCACCCAATGGAGAATTGTCTTGGTTGATCTTGGCATCGCCGGTATGCCGCCCATTTTCAATGAGATAGCCGGGCGCTTGTAATGGGAATGAAGATTTCGACATCTAGCGGCGAAATTTGAGCAGCCGGATAATCAAGAATGCCGGAACAACTATGGCCGCACCCAGCACGAAATAGCCGGCAAATCGCTCGATTGCGGCAAACCCCATATTCCAGACACGGACAATGAACTCGCGAAGACCATCGAAAAAGTCGAACACCGTCAGATCAAGGGCGGTCATGATGACACCGACGACGAAGGAAATGACAGCAAGTTTCACAACGACGCGAAACGGAGTATCGCCAAGAAATCGGGTCAGACCGCCGCTCATATTGGTTCCTCAAATTATATTGCGCGGCAATCATCAACCGCTACCATTTGCAGATACGTTCGTGCTTCGGAGGGTTCAAGTCTTTACAGCCACTTGGGATAATCGGAAACGAGAAGGTGGCTTGGCTCCACGTCTTCCTCAACATCCGAAAATCGGTTGATTGGATCGCGAAATATGTTGTCGGTCGTATCGTCGTTTACAGTCGAAACTTCGCCGATCAGGACATCACTTTTTTCCGCCCAGAACGCATGCCAGACGCCCGGTAGCAGGGTGACACTTTCACCTGTCGCCAGGCGCAGATGGCCACCAGGTGGCAGTTCGCGCATGACACCGTCACACGGAACCGAAACCGGTGTGGTCTCATCCAGGCCGCCATCACCATCAGACTGGAACAGTTCGATGATCAAATCACCGCCCCCGCGATTGATAATGTCTTCCGCCTTGACGACGTGTCGGTGCATTGGTGAAAGCTGATCCTTTTTCGAGATCATTATTTTTTCGGCATAAAGCATGCCCGAGCCAGCTTTCAGGTCTGCCACATTGCCGTTACGAACAGTGAACAGAAACAAGCCCAACTCATCGAACCGGCCGCAGCCGTAATCGGTAATGTCCCAACCCAGGCGCGCGTCAACAATACCGCTGATCTGGGATCGTTTGGCCCGCATCTCTCCCGGCGACCAGTAAGCAAATGGAGGCAGCACATAGCCAAACGAGCCGATAAACGCATCCGATTCCGCAATAATCTCGTTGATCAGTGATCGTTTCATAGTCGATCTTTCATCCGAAGCGGCGCTGCCAATTGGTACGTTTGAGGCTGTGATATCGCTTGCATTTCCGTCACGTCAAGCGACTGACGAAGGATTGTGTTGCACCAGATTGCAGAATGACTAGAGTACGGTATTGCAACCAGCTGTGGGGGAAGGTGTGCGAGTGTGAGTTCCGGAATCAATAACAATAATCCGGTCTTGGAAGTATCTGATCTTCAAACCGTGTTCAGAACGCGGGAAACCACTATTTATGCGGTAAACGGAGTCAGTTTCAGCCTCAAGCCGGGCGAACTGCTCGGTGTCGTCGGCGAAAGCGGTTCCGGAAAAAGCGTCACCATGATGGCGCTGATGAAGCTCCTGCCGATGCCACCGGCCCAGATAGTGTCCGGTACCGCCAAACTCGATGGCAGGGATCTTTTGCAACTGGGTCCTGAAGAATTGCGCGCGATTCGCGGTGGGGATATCGGTTTCATTTTCCAGGACCCGATGACATCGCTCAATCCGGTATTCACGGTTGGTTATCAGTTGACTGAACCACTGCGAGAGCACCTCGGCCTGAATAGAAAAGCAGCCAGGACACGCGCAATTGAGCTGCTCGAACTGGTCGGTATTCCCAAAGCGGCGGAACGCATCAACGACTATCCGCATCAGTTTTCAGGCGGCATGCGTCAAAGGGTCATGATCGCGATCGCGCTGGCCTGCGACCCGAAAGTGTTGATTGCTGATGAACCTACTACAGCACTCGATGTGACCATTCAGGCACAGATTGTCGAACTCATAAAGAAGCTACGCCAGGAACTTGGAATGGCGATCGTCTGGATCACCCATGATTTGGGTGTTGTTGCGGGAATCGCTGATCGGGTTTTGGTCATGTATGCCGGGTCCGTCGTTGAGCAGGCGAAGGTAGAGGAACTCTACGCTAATCCGAAACATCCCTATACGCAGGCATTGTTGGAAACCTTGCCCAGCCTTTCTGGCGAGAGGGACGAGAAGCTGACCAGCATTGGCGGGCAGCCCCCGTTGATGACCGCGTTTCCCAAAGCTTGTCCGTTCGCGCCCCGGTGTCGCTACGTGACCGAACGCTGTCTTGGAGAGAACCCTGCGCTTCTGCCTGTGAGTGACGGACACGAGGCAGCTTGCTGGCTTGTTGCCGCTGAAGAAAGGGAGTCGGCCGATGCTTGAGGACGCTACGACTTCGGGCAACCCCGCACCACCGGACAAGGATGCCGTTCTGAGCGTGCGCAATATCAGCATGCATTTCCCGATTTACAAGGGTGTAGTTCGCCGCCAGGTGGGATCGATTAAGGCTCTGGACGATGTCAGCTTCGACATCAAACGCGGGCAAACACTCGGTTTGGTGGGTGAGAGTGGTTGCGGGAAGTCTACCACCGGGCGCGTGATCATGCGGTTGTACGAGCCAACCACCGGTCAGGTGCATTTTGACGGCGTCGACATCACCGCACTTCATGGTTCCGAGCTACGCGACATGCGTCCGCGTATGCAGATGATATTTCAGGACCCGCAGGCCTGCCTCAATCCCAGGATGACAGTTGGATCGATTATCGCAGAGCCGCTGGAAGAGCATGGACGCGTGCGAGGCGCAGCCAAGCAGGCCCGCGTGCAGGAGCTTCTTGACGCGGTTGGACTCAATCCGAAATTTGCCGATCGCTATCCGCACGAATTCTCGGGTGGCCAGCGTCAGCGTATCGGTATAGCTCGCGCCCTGGCACTCGATCCTGACCTGATTGTCTGTGATGAGCCGATTGCGGCGCTCGATGTCTCAATCCAAGCACAAGTCATTAATCTTCTTGAAGAATTGCAGGACCGGCTGGGACTGACCTACCTGTTTATCAGCCATGACCTGTCAATGGTACGGCATTTCGCCGACAATGTGGCAGTGATGTATCTTGGAAAGATTGCCGAACTCGCGCCGGTCGACGAACTATTTTCTTCACCCAAACATCCTTACACGAAGGCGCTCTTGTCTGCAGTGCCTATACCGGATCCGGAAATCGAGGCGCAGCGTGAGCGAATATTGCTGACCGGAGATGTGCCGGGTGCGGCCAATCCACCTGAGGGCTGCCGTTTCTGCACGCGGTGTCCGATTGCGGTTGCAAAATGCAATGAAGTGATGCCAACTTGGCGACAACTGGGACGCGGTCACCATGTCGCCTGCCATTTTGCCGAGTAACTGAAGGAGGACAATCGGAATTCCAACCAGCATCGGTATGACAGCGCGAAAACAATAAAGACGCGCGAACCAGGAAGTCAAAAGACCAAAAAAACGGGAGAACATGATGAAAATCAAAACACTATTGCTTGCTTCAGCGGCTGCATTCGCAATGACCTCTGCCGCAAGCGCCGAGCGAGGAAGCGACGGCCATCTCAACATCATCTATTGGCAGGCCGCATCGATCCTCAATCCATATTTGTCCGGTGGCACAAAGGATATCGAGTCTTCCTCGATGGTACTGGAACCTCTCGCCTACTACGATGAAAACGGCAACATGGTGCCGGCATTGGCGTCGGAAATTCCGACAGTTGAAAATGGCGGTGTTTCCGCCGATTTGACCTCAATCACCTGGAAACTGAAAGAGGGTGTTGTCTGGTCTGATGGCACACCGCTGACCGCCAACGATGTCGTCTTTTCCGCGAACTACTGCATGGACCCCGCAGGCGGCTGTAACGCTTTGTCCAACTTTACCGACGTGTCCAACGTGGAAGCAGTCGATGATCTGACCGTCAAGATCACATTTGGTGTGCCAAAGCCATTTCCTTACGGACCATTCGTGGGAACCACGGCTCCGATCATCCAGGCTGCGCAGTTCAAGGATTGCATGGGTGCGAAGGCACCAGAGTGCACCGACCAGAATTTTAACCCAACCGGAACAGGCCCATTCAAGGTCGTTGAGTTCAAGGCTAACGACGTCGTGACCTACGAAGCCAACCCGATGTATCGCGATCCGGCCAAACCGGCATTCGCGACCGCAACATTCAAGGGCGGTGGCGACGCAGCTTCAGCGGCTCGCTCCGTGTTGGAAACCGGTGAGTTCGATTATGCCTGGAATTTGCAGGTTGAGCCGGAAGTGCTGGCGCAAATGGCAGCTGCAGGAAAAGGCAAGGTTGTCACTTCATTTGGAACATCCGTTGAGCGCCTGATGGTCAACTTGACCAATCCGGATCCGGCACTGGGCGACGAACGGGCCACCGCAAAACATTCCCACCCCTTCCTGGGCGACCCGGCAGTTCGCCGGGCTCTGTCGCTGGCAATTGACCGTCAGATCCTGGTCGATGCCGGCTACGGCGCGGCTGGTCAGGTGACCTGTAACGTGCTTCCCGCCCCCGCTATTTACGCTTCCACCAACAATGACTGGTGCAAGACACAGGATGTCGATGCAGCCAACAAGCTGCTCGATGACGCCGGTTGGGCTCGTGGCTCTGACGGGATCCGGGCAAAAGACGGGGTTCGTCTTTCGATACTTTATCAAACTTCGACCAACTCGGTACGTCAGGGAACACAGGCTCTCATCAAGCAGATGTGGTCGGCAATCGGGGTTGAAACCGAGCTGCGCAACATCGATGCGGCCGTGTTCTTCGGCGGCGATCAGTCGAGCCCCGACACGTTCCAGAAATTCTTCGCGGACATTGAAATGTACACGAATAATTTCGACGGGACCGATCCGGAAAAATATATGGCAAACTGGATCTGTGCGGAAGCACCTACGCCGGCGAACCAGTGGCTGGGCAACAACATGCCGCGCTATTGCAATGATGAGTATGACAAGCTCTCAGCCGAAATGGGTAAAACAGCGGCGCTCGATGACCGGGCGGCACTGGCCATGAAGATGAACGACATGCTCATGGACTTTGGCGCAATGATTCCGCTCATTCACCGTGGTGATGTGTCCGCGCATTCAGTCACGCTTGAAGGTGTGCGGATGAACAGCTGGGATTCAGAGCTGTGGAACATCGAAGACTGGTCCCGCGCCAAATAATGAACTGACACATGAAAAGCCCGCGCAAAACGTGCGGGCTTTTCAATAGACAGTGCACGGACCTGTTCGAAGATAGCGCATGTAAAGGGGGCGCGGGATGCTGAACTTCACGTTCAGGCGACTAATGTTTGCTGTACCAACATTGTTGGTCATCAGCTTCATCATCTTTGCGCTTCTGGATCTGGCGCCCAACGATCCGACCGGCAATCTGCCTTTGACAATCCCGCCAGACGTCCGCGAACAGATCAGGGAAAACCTTGGCCTGGGCCAACCGTTTCACATCCGGTACATGAAATGGCTGGAACAGTTTTTCATCAACGAACCGCTCAATGTGATTGAGCAGATGTTCGGGTTCGAATTTGCCGGATCTGAAGACCGGTTGCGGATACGGTCCTGGGCAACGAGAAGCCCGGTAGTTGATCTGATCGTCGAGCGTATGCCGCAGACGCTTTGGGTTGTCGGCATGTCCTACGTGGTTGGCATCCTGATTGCGCTGCCGATCGGTATTATCTCCGCCTACAAGCAATACTCGATCTTCGACCAGGTCGGCTCGTTTGTATCCATGGTCGGTTTCTCGGTTCCGACATTCTTCACAGGTGTTGTGCTGATCGTCATCTTCAGTGTTCAACTGCAATGGTTGCCTTCGATTTATGACACTACTCACGAGGTGAATGACCTCGCCAGTTTCTGGGTGCAGGTCAAACAGATGATCATGCCGGTCATGGTGCTGGCGTTTTTCAACGCTGCACAACTGTCGCGTTTCGTGCGCGCGTCCATGCTCGACAATCTCAATATGGATTACGTTCGAACCGCCCGTGCAAAAGGCATGTCCGAGACAATTGTTCTCCTGGTCCATGTTCTCAGGAACAGCATGATTCCCGTCATTACCGTCATCGCTCTCGGTATCCCGCAGATTTTCTCCGGCGCGATCATCACTGAGCAAATATTCCGCGTGAACGGGCTGGGCCAATTGTTGATCATCGGTATCCAGGGTGCCGATATCCCGCTGGTTCAGACACTTACTTTCATCTTCGCGGTCCTGATCATCCTGTTTAACCTGATCGCCGACGTACTTTACGGCATTCTCGATCCGAGGATACGCTATGACTGACGCACCGGTCACCGGATCTCGTCTCGACGAGGCGCAAACCGCGGAAGCCCGCTCGCTCTGGGGTGATGTCTGGCGTCAGTTTCTGGCCCACAAGGGTGGCGTCGCTGGCGCCGTGATATTTTTCGCGATCGTGTTGTTGATCGTTTTCGGCCCCTATTTCCACGACATCGATCCCCAGTTCCTTGATATTCGATCCAAGAACCAGGGCCCATCTTTCAAACACCCGATGGGCACGGACAATCTGGGGCGCGACATGTTTGCCCAGGTTCTTGCGGGCGGGCGAATATCGCTGGCTGTCGGCGTGACTGCGATGTTGCTGTCGTTATTTCTTGGTACGCTGATTGGTGTTCTGGCAGGATTTATCAAATGGCTTGACGGGCCATTGATGCGCTTTACCGACCTGTTTCTTGCGTTGCCGCTTCTGCCGCTTCTGCTGGTCATCATCATGCTGTTCCGAGACACACTCAGGAACTTGTTCGGGCCTGAAACCGGTATCTTCCTTTTGATCGTTTTCGTTATCGGAATAACCAGTTGGATGCAGACAGCCCGCATTGTTCGAGGGGACGTGCTCGCGGTCAAGGAACAGGAATTCGTGCTTGCCGCCCGATCAATCGGGACTCGGCAGCAGCGCATCATTTCGCGCCACATTCTGCCAAATGTTCTGAGCCCGATCATGGTTTCCGCAACGCTCGGAATTGCCAACGCAATTATCACGGAAAGCGCGCTCTCGTTCCTCGGCTTGGGCTTCCCGTCCGATTTCCCGACCTGGGGCCGGCTGCTCTATGACGGAGTCAACTTCATCGCGATTACACCGGAACGGGTGATATGGCCGGGCTTGGCAATCTCACTCAGCGTGTTGAGCGTCAACTTTGTCGGCGATGGGCTCCGCGATGCACTGGACCCACGGCTCCGGTCATAACCGAAGTCGAGGCTGCATTGGACTTATGGATGCCTGGTTAAATTGCCACGCTGGAAAAATGGCTTTTCAGGCAATTTTTGATGCTGAAGAGCTTGCTGCTGTGCCAGCAATACATTGATAGCTGATCAATCTTGCAAATTCAGTGCGGCAAAGGCGATCACCGCCGCCGGCTTGATCATTGACAGGCGCCCCATGCGTTCTTCGGTAAAATAGTCTGCTTCATGCAGCATATTCACCGTGCCCAAAAACCGGGAGGCAAGCTTAACCGGCAAATTGACGACTGAACCGCAACCCAGACTGGCAATCAGCACGTGATCGGGAAATACCTGCGCGATATCACCTATGGAATTGGCGACGAATGTTTCCCCTCTGTCCAGTACGATCTCGGTCCAAGGGTTGGGAATGATCTCTTTTAGACCGGATGTCGGATAGGCATCTTGCTGGTTTGTATAGACGCGCCTTGCCATGCGAGTGCGGGTATCAAATGTCGAGCATGTGAAAATGATCGCGCCGATGGATTCCTGCACCAGTTGATCCAATTGCCGGAATATGTCTTCAGGTGATCCGGTTTCGGCAACCTCCATGAATTGACCTATCCCACTCATTTTGTCAGCCACCTATAATCGTCAATTCGCGCGGGAAACTCGTGAGTGAACGGCAACCGCCTACCTCAATTAAAACGTCATCCTCGATCCTGATGCCGATCCCTCCCTTCAGGTAGAGACCGGGCTCTATGGTCACCAGCGCACCTTCGACCAGTTGCGCATGATTGCCGGCCATCACCTGCGGTGCTTCATGGATATCAAGTCCCAGTCCATGTCCCGTCTTGTGCACAATCAGATCAGCAAAGCGCGATTGTGCCAACACACCGGTCACCGCTTCGTCGAGCTCATGGGCCGTCAATGCCGGCCCGGCGATCGAGCGGCCTAGCCGGTTTGCTTCAAGAACCGTCTGATAAATCTGTTCATGAGCGTCTCTCGCGCGCTCGCAGAAGAATGACCGTGTGATGTCGGCGTTGTAGCCGGCATATTGAGCGCCGAAATCAATCAGTAATGGATCGCCGGCCATCAGTTGTGTATCCCCGGAAACCCCGTGCGGGTTTGCCGAATTGCCACTGGCCAGTACGATCGGATCAAAGGCAAGGCCGTCCGCACCGTTTGCCAGGATGCGCATTTTCAAAAGCCCGGCGATCTCACGCTCGCTCATCCCGGTTCTCACCTGGTCAATGGTCTCAGCAAGCGCTGCCTCGCTGATGTTGATAGCCTTTTGAGTAGCCTCAATTTCCGTATTGTCTTTGGATAGTCTCAAACCGCTCAGTGCATCGTGCGCGTCGCTGATTGCATCGTTTTCAAAATGTGCTCTTAGAATGTCAGCTTCGAAGGCGCGCATTCTTTGGCCTTCAACGCCAATGGAAAGGGAGCCGAGTTCTTCCGACGCCCGTGCGAACGCACCAGCAAATCCGTCCTTGTCCTGCCAATAAAACGTCTGTGCGTCGGGAAAAGTTTGCGACCATTTCAGCCGCTCAAGCTCCGGAATAATTCCGGCGATCTCACCGGAAGCCAGCACGATCAGCAGGGTTGGCCGCTCCATCAGGTGAAAATGCAACCCGGAAAGATAGTAGAAGTTTGGACCCGGCACGATCGCGACAGCGTCCAGACCAGCTTTCCTTATGATGTCGGTCAAGTGAGCCCGGCGCTTGGCAAACAAATCGCTCATTTGAGTTCTTCCAGTCCCACTGGATGGCCTGACATTCGGACATCGTGCGCCACCTTCGGATCGAGCGCCCTTGCCACAATGCGATACTCCGCGTTGATGATTTCGGTCACTCGCTTGTCGCTTTCGTCAGGGTCGCCGGCTGTAACGGATTCTGCCAGCCTGGAAAGTGCATCCACCGACGCGTCCAGGTCATCGATCGTTGCGTTCGGAAAATAGTGCAGCACCTTGGACCTGACGCCGGCATCGAGAATCTGGTCATAAAACCTGATCTGGAAAATATTGCCGCTCAGTCCGGCCAGATGGCGGCGAAAGGCATTGTCGGCACGCAGCGCATCATGAAATCGCTGCTCTCCAATCGCTTTCTCATAATCGGTCAGGAAAGGATTCAGTTCAGATGGATCCGCTTTTCCGCGCACCGCTGCTGACCTTACTGCTCCGCGCGAAAGAATGAGAAATGTATCGAGATAGTCTCCCAGATTGTCCAGTTGAAACGGCGCAGCGATTGTCGTGCGATTGGGGAGGAACTGAACGAAATTCTCTCCAGACAAAAGGAGGAGCGCTTCGCGAATTGGCGTGCGCGAAACCTTGAACCGCGCGGCCAAGCCAACTTCATCCAGCGCCGTCCCCGGTTTTATCCGGAGCCACAAAATGTCTTCGCGTAGCGCATCGTAGACCTGCAGTGCGCCGCGGCGAGTTCCCGATCCCTTCCCTTCGCTCAATTCTCGCTCCAATCAGATAGTCTCTTGTATAATGTTTGCATAATCGTATAATGATGTGCGGCATAAGACAAGCATCAGGGAGTGTTCATATGTTAAGGGCATTGAAATTACTGGCGATTGGCGCGGGGCTGGCATTGGCGCTCACCCCGCTTGCCCAGGCGCAATCGAAAAAAATTGCCTACTTTGCGGCGGCTTCGCAGAATGGCTTCAATCAGGCGACCTACGCCGGTGTTGAAGAAAAGGCCAAGGAACTTGGCTACGAGACGGCCATTTTTGACGGCAAGTTTGACCCGGCACATCAATACAGCCAGATCGAGGACGCATTGGCCGGAGGAAATTTCGCAGGCTTCATCGTCGCGCCCAATGATACGGTTGGTATCGCTGGCGCGTTCGAACAGGTGATCGCTGCTGGAACGCCGATCGGCACGGTACTCTTCCCGGTAGGTCCTGATCTGACAACGCTTGAGCCTCAGGTTGACGGCATCACCACGACGGTCGCTTCACCGCCCGTCGATGGCGCAACATTCCAGGCCAATGCAGTGGTCAAGCAATGCGAGGGTCGCGATCCATGCAATGTGGTTATTCTGATCGGCGCGAAAATTTTCCCGTTTGACAATCTGCGCCTCGAAACCTTCCAGAAGGTTCTCGCCGGACACAGCAACATCAAGGTTCTGGCTGTTGGCGAGGGTTGGTATGATCCGGACAAGTCGCTGACGGCAATGACCGATATTCTTCAGGCGGCAAACGATGTGCACGTGATCCTGTCAAATGCGGATCAGCATCTCGTTGGAGCGGAGATCGCACTTGAAGCTGCGGGATATAATGTTCCTGACCTCTACCTTGCCGGTGGTGGGGCTGCGTCGATCTCAATCGACGCAATCCGTGAGGGTCGTTGGGACGCTACACTGGCCTATTTCCCGAAAACCATGGGTGCGCTTGCGGCAGAGCAGATCGTCAACGCGATCGAGGGCAAACCGGTGACCCAGATCATCAACATGGATACGGCCGGTCCTTTGGAGGCGATGATCGACAAGGGCGTGCTCGACGCAAACCCTGACTTCAAGGGCGAGTGGGCTCAGTAATACCGGACTAGATGATCCGCGCCGGGGCGATTGTGCCCCGGCACCACCAAACTATTTTCAAGGTGAAGACCGTGGCCAAACACTTCCGCGTGTCCGCTGATATTGGCGGGACGTTTACCGATATTGTCTTTCAGGATAGCCAGTCAGGCTCCTGCGGTGCCTACAAGGTGCTTTCAACGCCCCACAATCCGGCACTGGCGGTTTTACAAGGGATCGAGGCGGCGATTGATGCAGACGCCAATATCGACTTCTTTGTGCACGGAACAACCGTTGGCCTGAACGCGCTTCTTACCCGGCGCGGAGCAAAAGTCGCGCTGCTGACGACACAGAACTTTCGCGACATTTACACGATCCAGGGCAACAACCGTGGCGAAATCTTCTCCATTCGCTGGAACAAGCCCAAGCCGCTGGTGTCGTTGGAGCACACATTCACCGCCCGCGGACGAATTGCTGCCGACGGCGAGGTTGTCGAACCATTGTCGTTTGAAGACTTGGACGAACTTGTCGAAGCCGCAAAGAGAGAGAACTACGAGGCAATCGCCGTCTGCCTCCTGTTCGCGTTCAAAAATCCGGCCCATGAGGTCGAGGCTGCAAAATACCTGGCCGAGCGTCTGCCCGGCGTCGCCATCGCCCTGTCGCACGAGGTCTCACCAGAGTGGCGAGAGTTCGAGCGAACGTCGACAACCGCCATGGATAGCTATCTCGCGCCAGTCGTCCGGAAATACCTTGAAACGCTGGTCGGGGAGCTTGAGGGCCGGCTACCGGCTGGTCAAGGCATCCATGTCATGGAGTCCAATGGTGGTGTGATGAGCGCCACTTCCGCAAGCCGTTCACCTCTCCAGACATTGTTATCCGGGCCGGTCGGCGGTGCAATTGGCGGCAAGGCCCTGTCGGCCGCAACTGGCCGTCCCAACCTGATCTGCGTCGATATGGGTGGCACCTCTTTCGACGCCAGCCTGATTATAGATGGACTTCCGTCCGGCTCGAATGAAACGACGCTGGAGGGCCTGCCGGTGCAAATGTCGGTGGTCGATATTCATGTCATCGGCGCAGGCGGCGGCTCAATTGCCTGGGAGGAGGCAGGCGCCATGCGCGTCGGTCCGCAGTCCGCCGGCTCTAACCCGGGACCTGTGTGCTACGGTCTCGGAGGAAAGGAGCCGACGGTTTCCGATGCCAATCTTGTGTTGGGCCGTCTCGATGGCGCCAACTTCTCCGGCGGCGAAATGACGCTGGATCGCGAAGCGGCCTTCAAGGTCCTCGCTGACATGGGAAGCCGTTTTGACATGTCGGCGGAGGCAATGGCGCAGGGCGTGGTCGATATCGTCAATGCCAAAATGGCTGACGCCATCCGCACGATTACTATTCAGCGCGGCATCGATCCGCGCGATTTCTCGCTTGTCGCCTTTGGCGGCGCCGGTCCTGCGCAGGCAGCGGCTCTGGCCGAGGAACTCCAGATTTCCGAAGTCATCATTCCGGTTCACCCCGGTGCTTTCTCCGCCTGGGGGATGCTGCAGACAGACGTCCGTCACGACTTCAAGGAGACGCTATACAGCTTCTGGGACCTGATGGAGGTGAAAGCCCTCGAGGCGGCATTCGAGGCTTTGCAGGACCGTGGCCGGGAGTATTTGACCGGAGAGGGTATCGATCCCGGCGCCATCGCGTTCGAACGCGCCATCGATTTCCGGTACTACGGGCAGGAATATGTCCTGACCATTCCGGTCCCTGACGGTCCGATAGACATGGAAGCGGTACGAAGTGCCTTCGATGTTGCATATGAACGGCAATACGGCCATTCAAGCCCCGAAAACCGGGTTGAAATGGCCAATATCCGCGTTGCCGCGCTTGGCCGCTTACCGCGACCCGGCAGTGCACCGCCGGCTCCCGAACAGGCCAGGCCTCAGCGTCAACGCGACGTGCATTTTTCCGGTAAAGCACTGCCAACCGCGATTATTGACCGCAATTCGATCGGCGACGGAGACGTGGTCAACGGACCTGCAATAATCGAGGAAGGTACCGCAACGACGCTGGTTCCGCCGGACTGGCAGGTCACAACCATCGACGGCGGCCACCTGTCGTTGACCAAGGTGAGGGCGCAAGGATGACAAAAACAGCCGACCCTATCACGACGGAAGTCGTCAGGAATTTTGTAATCTCCTGTGCCGGAGACATGAATGCCTCTTTGTGGCGTTCGGCGCACTCGGCAATCATCTACGAGGGCAAGGACAGCGCCGTCGCCCTGATGGACGAGCACGGAAACATGCTCGGTCAATCGACGGGCGTACCACTATTTATCGGCGCCATCGATGTCTGCGTAAAATATGTCAAAGACTACTACGGTGACGATATCGCCGAAGGCGACATCTTCATTATGAACGACAGTTATATGCAGGGAACGCACCTGCACGATATCACCGCTATCGGGCCGATTTTCTTCAAGGGCGAGTTGATTGGATTTGGCGCCGCGCGGGCACACTGGAACGATATTGGCGCCATCGATCCAGGCTCGACCATGGGATCGACCAATATCTATCAGGAAGGTCTGCGCCTTGGACCGACTAGAATCGTCAAGCAAGGTGTTCCGATCCGCGAATGGTATGATCACCTGCGCCTCAATACCCGTTTGCCGGATGCCTCAATTGGCGACCTCGGTGCCCAGATCGCAGCTATTCGCACCGGTGAGCGCCGCCTGTCGCAATTGCTCGAGCGCATCGGAGCGGAAACCTACCGTTCAGCCTGCCAGAACATTTTCGACCAGGCGCGGCGGCTAGATCGCGAAGCAATATCCGCCATCAAAGACGGTACATGGTCGCGGGAAGGCTATCTCGACAATGACGGTTTCGGTGAAGAGCCGGTAAAGGTCGCAATGACGCTGACGGTCAAGGGCGATGCGCTGACCGTCGATCTGACCGGGACATCCGGGCCGGTGGCCGGTTCGGTTAATTGCGGCGCCAGTCAGACAGAATCTCTGCTGAGGCTGGCCTACAAGACGATGATCAGCCCGGACCGCGCGATAACCGGCGGATCATTTGAGACGATGACGGTGAAAATGCCCGAGGAGTGCATGTTCAATGCCAAGGAACCGGCGGCATGCGAATGGTATTTCACCGGATTGGGCCTGCTGGCGGACCTGTTTATTTCGTGCCTGTCGGAGGCAATGCCGGAGCGTTCTACGGCCGCCCACTATGGCGACTCGATGGTTGCCGGATTCTTCTCGGTTGATCCCAAGCGCGGGCAATGGATTTCAATCGAGCCAACGGCCGGTGGATGGGGCGGTCGCGCAGACGGCGACGGCGAAAGCGCGTTGATCAATCTGGTCAATGGCGGTTTCAGGAACATTCCCGCCGAGGTGATGGAGACAAAGTTCCCGGTGCGGCTGGAAGAGTTTTCGATCCGCACAGATTCAGGCGGCCCCGGCCGGTACCGGGGCGGCTGCGGGGTTGTGCGCCGTTATAAAACGCTTGAGGACTGCTACAGCGCCCTTTGGTTCGAGCGCTCGCGGACACCTGCGTGGGGCCTGAACGGTGGTGGCGATGGTGAGGGTCCGGAAATCGAACTTACTTTTCCGGACGGTTCGACCGAGCGGTTGCTGAAAATGCGTGCCCGGCACTTCGAAGCCGATACTGTTGTCGAAACCAAAACCGGTGGCGGAGGCGGAAATGGTGCGCCATTGGCCCGCCCGGTCGATGAAGTGCTTGAGGACATCCGGCTTGGTTATGTTTCGCGCGAAGGCGCCTGGGAAGCCTATGGAGTCAAGGTCGGACCTGATATGATCGTCGATGAAGCGGCGTCGAAGCCGAGGATTTAACCGGCGGGTTGATGACATTTAATGGGGTAGGCAAACCGGCAATTCGTGCCGAAGGAATAGGCGTATCTTTCGCCGGCGTCTCGGTGCTCCGCGATGTCACGCTTGATATCCTGCCGGGAGAGATTCACGGTCTCGTCGGTGAAAACGGCGCCGGCAAATCGACCTTGGGCAAGGTACTTGGCGGATACTACACTGCCTCGCAAGGCAAGATGGAAGTGTTTGGCCGTGCCGCAGTGGGCTGGGACCCTCACACTGCACTCGCCAATGGCATCGCCATGATGCACCAGGAACTTCAACTGGTGCCGGCATTGACCGTCGCCCAGAATGTCTTTCTCGGTATAGAGGAACATCAGTGGGGAGTGCTTCGCGCAAGCGAAGCCGCCCGGCTTGAGCAATTGATGAAGTCGAGCGGTTTTACGCTTGATCCACACGCGGTTGTCTCAGAACTTTCGATTGCCGATCAGCAGAAAATCGAAATCCTCCGCGCACTTGCCCGCGACGCCAAAGTGATCGTCATGGACGAGCCGACCTCCTCCCTGTCGAAAAGTGAAGTCGATCAGCTACATGATTCAATGCGCAATTTGCGAGCCGAGGGCCGCACGGTCATCTATGTCTCGCATTTCCTGGACGACATTTTAGCTGTGACTGACAGAATCACGGTTCTGCGCGACGGCGATCATGTGATGACGGCTGCAACTGAAGGCTTGAGCAAGTCCGACCTGGTTGCGTCAATGCTTGGCGGTGGAAAGACCGAAACGCCCTATCCCGAAAAATCGCCGCCCAAATCGTCCGAAATCGCTCTCGAAGCAAAGCACCTTTCAAGTGCGGCGGGAGCACAGGATGCAACATTGACCGTGGGGCGGGGAGAAATCGTCGGCTTGATTGGTCTGGTGGGCAGTGGGCGCAGCGAGATCGTCCGGGCAATCATCGGAGCGGATGCTGCGACGAGTGGAGAGCTTGTGCTGGACGGCGAGCCCTACACGGAAAGAACAGTCGCAAAATCAAATGACCGCGGACTGGTGATGGTGCCTGAAGACAGGCGCAAACAGGGGTTGATCATGACCATGCCGGTGCGCGCGAACATGTCATTGCCGCACCTGAAAAACCTCTCCTCTTACGGTGTTGTCAAAAGCACGGATGAAAGGAAACGGGCTGTCGAACTGATTGACCATTTCCAGGTCCGGCCGGCCGCCGTTGATGGCGACGTCTCGAACTATTCCGGAGGCAATCAGCAAAAAGTGCTGATAGGCAAATGGCTGATGGAAAGTCCGCGTGTGGTCATTCTTGACGAGCCGAGCCGTGGCGTTGACGTGGGTGCACGGCAGAGAATTCATGAAGCCATCGCCGAGCTTGCGGCATCGGGAGCAGCCATTCTGCTAGTTTCCAGTGAGATCGACGAAGTGCTTGGTCTGGCACACCGGGCCTATCTGATCGACAGGGGATCAATTGTCGAGGAGATCGACCCATCCGAAAACGACGAGGCATCCGTCCTGTCTGCACTGTTTCATCACCAAAGCGCCAACCATGCAAAAAGCCTTAATGAGAGTTCCGAATGATTAGCCACGCCATATTGAGGTTTCTGCAGAACTACGCCGTTCTGATCATGATCGTCGTGCTCATCATCGGGCTCAGCTTTCTCTCAGACAGCTTCTTCACCTTCCGCAATCTTTTGAACATCCTCAACCAGAACGCTCCGCTCGCCATCATGGCCGCCGCGATGACACTGGTCATCATCGCCGGCGGATTTGACCTGTCTGTTGGGTCGATATTTGCCATGGGGGCGGTCTGTTCGGCCTGGATTGCGCTGCATGTTGATCCCTATCTCGGGCTGCTATTGGCGCCTGTGATCGGTCTGGCATTGGGGACGGTCAACGGCGTGGTCATCACAACACTCAAGGTTCACTCCTTCCTCGCGACAATCGCTACCAGTCTTATTTTCAAAGGCATTGCGATTGTTCTGTCGGATGGAAAGCTCATTCCGGTTCGAATGGTTGAATTCACGTGGCTTGGCCGTGACCGGATAGGTGGCGTTTTCATCGCTGTTTGGGTGATGGTTGGTTTTGCGGTCATCCTGACATTCGTGCTCAACCGCACTGTGTTCGGCCGCAAAGTGTTCTCGGTTGGCGGCAACGAAGAAGCCGCAATCCTTTCGGGTATTCGGACGAACCGGATCAAGATCGCCACATTCTCGATCGCCGGACTTGCCGCCGGCCTGGCGTCTGCAATCGCGGTTTCGCGCATATCCATGGGTCAGGCATCGGCGGGAACGGGTATGGAACTGCAGGCGATTGCAGCTGTCATCCTGGGCGGCACCAGCATTTATGGCGGTGTCGGCGCAGTCTGGCGCAGTATCGCCGGCGTTCTGTTGCTCGCGCTGATCAACAATGGCTTCAATATTTTGAATGCCGATCCGTTCTATCGCGACCTGACCACCGGTCTGGTGATCCTTGCGGCAATCGGCATCAGCGCCGGCGGCAAACAGCGCTGAGTGATGGGTCCGAAATCAGGCGTGGGTTTTCGATTTGCCAGGATCGTAAATCGGACTATCGACAACAGTCGCTGTGGTCTCAATGCCGTCTCCCGACACCTGCAACGTCGAACCAGCCGCGATGCCGGGCCTGACATGCGCCAACGCCAGCGATTTGTTCATCCGATGTGAAAAGCACGGACTGTTGACAACACCGACTTCCTGGCCATCCAGCAACAATTTCTCGCCACCCGCCAGCATGTCCGCATGATCAATGTCGAGGCAGACATTGTTGACGGTCTCCTTTCCCCTGGCCGCCATCAATGCATCCCTGCCGCGAAAGTCCGGCTTGGTTTCGCTGACGGTGAAGCCCAGGCCAACTTCCCAAGGCGTGTTTTCCTCGGTCATGTCATAGCCATAGAAAAGCAGACCGGCTTCGATGCGAACCTTGTCGAGCGCCGTGAAAGAACAGGGCATTACCCCGGCTTCGGAAAGCCGGTCCCAGATATCGCCGACAACAGACGCATCGGCAAAAACTTCGTATCCCCGCTCACCAGAATATCCAGTGCGGGATATGCAGCATGCATGGCCGAAGAGATTGGCGGAAGCATGTTGGAAATAGACAAGGTCCGAGAGATTGATGTCGCAATTGGCATCAAGGATTTCGAGTGACTTGGGACCCTGGACCGAAAGATCATGCAATTTGTCGGTAAATTCGATTTCCACGTTCCGGCCCTGCGCGGAAGCCTCGAGCAAAGCCATCGTATCGCCTGATCCATGCACAATCATCCAGTCGTTGCCGCCGTTATTGTAGACGATAGCATCATCGGCGATCCCGCCCTTGTCTGTCAGGACGCACAGATAGGCTGCCGAACCCGGCGCAATCCGGCTGATATCACGGGTAGTTAGATGATCGAGAACGGAAGCAGCATCCTCGCCGCGAACCAATACCTTTTTCAAGGGAGACATGTCGAACATCCCCGCCGCTTCTCGAATGGCGTCGTGTTCGTCATTGGGGTTGGTGTCATAGGTCCACGCCGTTCCCATACCGTTCCAGTCTTCAAGACCAGATCCCAAAGCTGTGTGCCGCGAAGCTAGCGCAGAGGTGCGGCTGAGCTCATCTGTCATCGGTGCTCTCCCTCATCCGTTCGATATTGCTGAAAAATTGTCAAAACCATTGATCGTCCATGGAAGACTTGCGCTCGGCCACAAACTCGGTCAGCGCCTTGCTTGTTCTGTCGTCAATTGAAGGCGGCGAATAATCAGCCAGGATTTGCTTCCAAATCGCCGTGGCTCGCTGATCCGCGGTCAGGTTGCCGTTCTCGCTCCAGGCCTCAAACGGCCCACCTTCCGGAATTGCGGGCTGGAAGTTCGCTTGGGCAAAATGTTGTAACGTGTGCTGCGTGGACAGGAAATTCTGTCCGGGACCCGTTTCCAGATAAGCATCACGGCCAAAAGTCTCTACATCGGTACTCATCCCCTGCAGCAGGGTCAGCATCGCTCCGCAGTGATCGAGATCCATGATGAATTTCTCATAGGACATGACAAGCCCGCCCTCGAGCCAGCCTGCTGCATGCCAAACCTGGTGGGCGCCGGACAGAAGTGTTGCCCAAAGGGCGCCGGTGCTATCCTGCATGGCTTGCCCGTCCGGCGCATTGGAAGCGGTGATCTGACCTCCACCGGAACGCACCGGGACACCGAGCCGTCGTCCGAGCTGCGACAAAACCATGGTGGCCAGATTGGCCTCCGGGGACCCGAAGGTCAGCGCGCCGGTCTTCAGGTTCATTGATGAGTGAAAGCTTCCAAATACGACCGGGCATCCAGGGCGAACAAGCTGGCTCAATGCGACGCCGACCATGCCTTCAGCAAGCGTCTGTGCAGCCACGGCGGCTGGTGACAAAGGTCCCATCGCTCCGGCAAAGATCGCCGGTGAAACGCAAACACACTGATTGGCAGCTGCATAAGTTCTCAACGCACCGGACATGGTTTCGTCATAGACCAACGGAGAATTGACGTTGATGTTGCCCTGCATCACCGCATTGTTGTCAACAAACTGTGTGCCGAACACGATGCGAGCCATGTCGATACTGTCCTGGGCGCGTTCCGGCGAAGTCACGCTGCCCATAAACGGCTTGGTCGATAGCGTGAGATGCGCCAGCACCATGTCAAGATGGCGCTTGTTTACCGGAATGTCCGTCGGCTCGCAGACGGTGCCGCCGGAATGATGGAGCCAGGGTGAAGAATAGGTCAGCTTCACGAAGTTTCGGAAGTCTTCCAAAGTCGCGTATCGGCGGCCATTTTCCAGATCGCTGACAAATGGTGATCCATAACCGGGCATCAGGACAATGTTGTCTCCGCCCAGTGTGGCGCTTTTTGAAGGGTCACGCGCATGAAGCACAAACTCGGCCGGCGCAGTCCGGCAAAGTTCCCGGGCGAGCCCTTGGGCGAATGTCACCCGATTGCCTGAGACGGTCGCTCCGGCAGCATCGAACAACTCCAGCGCAGCTTTGTCGCCCCGAAATTCCACGCCGATATTCGATAATATCCAGTCAGCCTGCTCTTCGATCGCTACAAGCGAATTTTCGTCGAGCAGTTCATACGCAGGAATTTTCCGGGCATGAATTGATTGCAATGGGATGCTGGCCGCCCGGCGCGATGCGCGGCCACGACGGGTGGTTTTGCGAAGCTCAGAAGGTATGGAAACGTCCAAATTTTCCAACTCAACATTCCCAAGGTTGGTGAGTTTGGCAGTTTCCAGGGATTTATTGGGCAAAACAAGCGAGTAATTCTGTACAATTCGTCCAAATTCTTTGTACGCTAAATGCATGCCAGCGCGATTTGCACGTCACGATACCTTGCGGCTCTTCATTGAGGTTGCGAAGTTTTCCAGCCTTTCTGCCGCGGCTGATGCTCTCAACATGACCAAGGGAGCGATCAGTTATCAGATAAAGTCGCTGGAGGCCGAGTTGGGCCTGACGGTTTTTGAGAGAAGACCTCGCGGAGTCGCATTGACGGATGCCGGGCGTGAATTGCTTTCCTTAAGCAGTCCACATTTCCAAAACCTCGAAGCCGATTTGGCCGCACTTCGCAATTCTGCCGAGCCCCCATTGACCGTTGGCATGTCGAGCTATTTTGCCTCCCGCTGGTTATCTCCGAGATTGATGACCTTCATGCAGAAGCATCCGGACATCAGATTGCGCATTCAGCCGATGACGCGGCTCCTGGATCTTGAAGGACAAGGTGTCGATATTGCCATCCGCTGGGGTAACGGTAGCTGGGACGACGCTATCATTTCACCGTTCTTGCATATGCCGGCTTGGCCGGTTGGGAGCCCCCAAATTGGCGAAAAAGTGAAGAGGAAGGGCTTGGAGCATGCTTTCTCGGAAATCACTCTGCTTCGTGATCACGATGGCAGCACTGCATGGTCGGAATGGTTCGACGTGGCAGGGCTTCCACGCCAATCCCGGCTTGATGCACTGATCATCCCGGATCCCAATGTCAGGGTACAGGCTGTGATAGATGGCCAGGGCATAGCGCTGATGGATGATCTCGTTGCGCGCGAATTGGCGGAAGGTTCGATCGTCCGACTCTCCGAAGTGGAGCTATCCACTTACGGCTATTTCCTCGCAATTCCACCTTCCAAAGAGAAATCGGAGACGGTCGAAGCATTCCGAAATTGGTTGAAACTCGACGCTCATCCAGGTGATATGCGGTGATTTCCAACATTCAATTCAATCTTCTGGATGGTGAAGCGCGTATGCTGCGCCTGGTTGCATTCAACGATCCGATGTATCCATCGCAACAAAAAACCGGCGTTACAACATTCAATTAATTCGTTCATTTGCCGCAAATCTTCTATCGATCTTGTAGTCGTCAGCCGTCCGGCAGGTATGCTAGGTCAACCAACAAGGATATTCATCCGCTTCAACGAAGAAACCGTTGGTCATAATGGAGAACTGAAATGAACTCGCTGATCCCGAACTCGGCCGGCGCTCTATTGGTCGGCCGTGTATTTCGGCCCGAGGTTGGTGGTCCTTCAATTGTTGCTGTCCGGAACGGCGAGATTGTTGACATTACTTCACGCGATGTGCCGACGATGCGCGATTTGTTGGAGATGGAGGATTCGGCCGGGTTTGTCGAGCAATGCGATGGCGAAGCCCTTGGGCCGCTTGAGGCGATCGAACGCGCAAGTCTCGAACACGATATTGAGGCGATCCATCTGCTCGCTCCATGCGATCTGCAATCAGTGAAGGCAGCGGGTGTCACCTTTGCAAATTCGATGGTCGAGCGGGTGATTGAGGAGCAGGCAGCCGGCGATCCCGACAAGGCGGAAAGCATTCGCCGCCGGGTGGGAGCAAAGATCGGCGACACTCTGACCAATATCGAACCTGGATCCAGTCAGGCCGAAGCGGTCAAGGCCGCCTTGATCGAGGAGGGGCTGTGGTCACAATATCTGGAGGTCGGTATCGGCCCGGATGCCGAAGTATTTTCCAAGGCGCAGGTGTTGTCATCGGTCGGCTTCGGAGCCGATGTTGGTTTGCATCCGATGTCCAAATGGAACAATCCGGAGCCGGAAGTGGTTCTGGCGGTGGATTCCAATGGCGGCATCAAGGGCGCAACACTCGGCAATGATGTCAATCTGCGCGACGTCGAAGGCCGGTCGGCCCTGCTGCTGTCGAAAGCCAAAGACAACAATGCGTCCTGTTCGATCGGTCCATTCATACGCTTGTTTGATGACGGTTTCTCGATGGATGATGTTCGCAGCGCGGAACTGGATTTGCGTGTTGAGGGCGAGGATGGATTTGTCCTTCAGGGCCATAGTTCGATGCGCCAGATCAGCCGCGATCCGGCCAACATCGTCAGACAGACAATTGGCCGCCATCACCAATACCCCGATGGATTTGTACTGTTCCTCGGTACGCTTTTTGCACCGACCCAGGACCGCGACGCGGCGGGCCAGGGTTTCACCCACAAGCTTGGCGACAAGGTGACTATATCCTGCCCTGAACTGGGGCATCTAACCAACACTGTGCGGCTTTCGACGGAGTGCGCGCCATGGACATTTGGTGTCCGTGCACTGATGACGAATTTGGCCGAACGTAACCTGATTTAACGGAGACATATTGATGCTGACTGGCAAACATTTGATTGCAGGTAATTGGAAGACAAGCGGTTCTACATTCCAGTCCTCACCCAGTTCCGGAGAGTCGCATGACTATGCCGTCGGCACACCCGGACTGGTCGATGAAGCCGCAAAGGCGGCGGAGGCGGCATTTGCCGGGTACGCCGCGACCAAACGGGCAAAACGGGCGTCGTTTCTGAACAGGACCGCCGATGAGATTGAGGCGCGCGGCGATGCGATTACCGAGATCGGCTGTCAGGAGACTGGTCTTCCGGAAGCGCGACTTGCCGGAGAACGTGGCCGTACCGTGGGACAGTTGCGACTGTTTGCCGAGCACATTTTGAAGGGCGATTACCTTGATTACCGCCACGATGGGGCGATGCCGGACCGTTCGCCATTGCCACGCCCGGACCTCAAGCTGATCCAGCGTCCCGTCGGTCCGGTCGGCGTGTTCGGCGCATCCAATTTTCCGCTGGCTTTTTCGGTTGCCGGTGGCGACACGGCTTCGGCTCTGGCGGCAGGATGTCCGGTAATCGTCAAAGGTCACTCAGCCCATCCCGGCACCAGCGAAATCGTTGCCCAGGCCATTGATGCCGCGATCAAGGCAGAGGGAATCGATCCGGGTGTCTTCTCTCTTGTTCAAGGCGGAAAGCGCGATGTCGGCGAAGCGCTTGTCACCCATCCGTTGGTCAAGGCAGTCGGGTTTACCGGCTCGACCGGTGGTGGCCGCGCCCTGTTCAACCTGTGCGCGGCGCGTGACGAACCAATCCCGTTTTTTGGTGAGCTTGGATCCGTCAACCCGGTATTCGTGCTGCCGGCAGCACTCAACAACCGGGGTAGTGACATTGCTTCAGGTTGGGCGGCATCGCTGACGATGGGTGCCGGTCAGTTCTGCACCAATCCCGGCGTTGTGTTTGTCCCCGACGGGGCCGACGCAGATGCATTCGTTGCGGCGGCTGCCTCGGCACTCTCAGAAACGGCCGAGCAAACCATGCTGACCGATGGAATTGCCCAGGCATATCGCGAGGGTGCGCAAAGCGTGGAAGCTGTCTCTCAATTGCGCAAACATGTCGGAACGCATTGCGCCACCCGCGCCGCGTCGCCGTTTCTGTTTGAGACCAAACTTGATGTCTGGGAGGCCGAGCCTTTGTTGTCCCATGAAGTTTTTGGTCCGCTCGGCGTCGTTGTACGGGTTCCATCAGTCCAGGATATGCCGGCCGTCGCTGCATCGCTCGAAGGGCAACTGACCTGCACTTTACACATGGATGAAGCAGACCATGAACTTGCCGCCACCCTTCTGCCGGTGTTGGAGCGCAAGGCTGGTCGGCTGCTGGCAAACGGTTTCCCGACCGGTGTGGAAGTCTGCGATTCCATGGTCCATGGCGGCCCGTATCCCGCTTCGACCAATTTCGGCGCTACATCGGTTGGCACGATGGCAATACGCCGCTTCCTCCGGCCCGTCTGCTACCAGAACATCCCGGAGGGATTGGTGCCAGGCGATATCAACTAGTGGCCTTGGTTTGACGAACTCAATCCGTTCAAGATCGCTCCATTCCGTCTTCATCGCGCAAAGCGAGTGTCGTCGGATTTTGGTTCTCGCGGCGTTGTTAGCCGTGGGGTAATCATGATCAGCAATTCGGTTTCAGCTTTGTCAGGAGTGGTATCAGCCAACTTGAGTTGGCTTGGAGTATGCACATTCAGGTAGACCCTGCCATTGCCTTCACCAGCGCCGCTTCCTGTTGCGCCGCCTGCGCCATCTGCTCCGCTTCCGCTGCGGGCGTTGGCAATCCCGGTTGATACCAATCCTGCGATAAGGGCGGTACAAATAATCTTTTTCATGTCCTCACTCCTATTGTTGCTGGAGTGATGAAGACTTTACGGTTGCTGCACCAATCTGCAGTGCGGTGCATCACATCAACCGCTTTTCACCGCAAATGCTGTTCCGGTTCACGGAAAATGGGCCATTACGCGGCAATACCGTTTAGCCATGTGTGGAATGCGGCGATTCTCACTTCAAAGGGCGCAGTCGGTTCCCAGATGATAGAGGCAATCGCCACGCTCACATCGCGATGGCAGCCGTTTGCAAAGCACAAGCCCGGATCGCTTGAAGCTCAATTCGGCTGGTGCCCGGGATGGCGTGTCCGGAAAGTGGATGCGTGCGGCAAGCGATCCTTCCGTTACCTCATCGCCCGGTTCCGCAATCGGTTCAAATACGCCTGAATCGCTCGCATAGACGTAATAGTCATCACCGCCGACCTCGGTCAGACGGGTCTTCTGCGGTGGCGGGACGGGGAAACCAACGCGCAGCAGGCCGACATGCGCCAAGACGCGCCGAATACCGGCCTCTGCGACAGACAGGCTGTGTCCGGTCAGTGTACCGCCTCCACCAAGCTCGGTACCGATGCCGACAACCCCCCGGCGCCGGCACGCTGACAGGAATGTGTGGTTGCCACCTTGCGGAACGGTCTGCAGATAACTGACTGGCGCTCCAAACGCTCTGAGAAGATCAAGGCTTCTGTCCATCCAGGTAGGATCATCATCGCGCATGGCAAGCGCGCTTGGAAGATACATGAGTGAACTTCCGCCTGAGTGCAGATCCATGGCAAAATCGATATCGTCGAGCAGCACGTGTTCGATCCAATGCGCGATTTGCTCCGTTACCGTGCCGTTCTCATTGCCGGGATAAGCCCGGTTCATGTTCACGGAGTCAATCGGCGATGTTCGGGTTGCGGCCATCACAGCCGGAAAGTTCGCTGACGGAACGATGACGAGGCGACCGTGAACATGCTCCGGTTCAAGCTCACGAATTAGATTGCCGAGCGCCAGTTGTCCCTCCCACTCGTCGCCATGATTGCCTGCAATGAGCACGATTTGGGGACCCTCTCCATTGCCGATCCGCGCAATCGGGATTGGAATCCAACCATATGCAGAACGATGGACGGAATGAGGTACCCGTATGTAACCGAATTCCTTTCCTTGGCCGGACAGGTCTATGTCCGCACAAACGTTACTGACCGCACCAAAGCCGGAGCTTGTTGAATTGTCTTTTTTCGGGTCCATCGCAAATCTCCCAATGGCTCATGTCTGCATCAACCGAATTGCCTTGGGCCGAACCACGAATTCGCAGTTGAGAATGAGGTATATTTGGCGGTGCGCGTAGTCATCTGCGAACTGGTCTCTGTTTGGATTTCCCTGTTCATCAGGGAATCTGCAGGGAATTTTGCCGGTTTTCGGCGTTTGAGGGGTTCTGATGCGAGGAATTCGCGCGTTGATTCAGCGGTCTGCGAGGTAATTCCCTTGAGGTGAGAACAGGGAATATTTGCGCAAGTGCAGTGTATTTGATCACGGGATGAGGGAATGCATCGACGGGCGGCGTGAGGCCGGTGGCTTGTTGCGGGGACTTTACTGGCTTTGGTTATTTTATGGCACGCCGGTCAAGATTTGCCTATATGAAAATATAGACATTGATCCGTTCGACCCTGTTACGGAGGTGCTATCATGCTTCAGCTACCATTCGACCAACCGGAGCCTTTCGCGGCGACTTTTGGTGTCATGCTTTATCCGGATGAATCGGAGACGGAAAGGCGAAAGGCGTGCGCTTATGCAGCGCAACATCTTGCTGAGCCGCTGAAGAGGGCGATTAAGCATGGACACCGGCCGTCTTATGACACGCTTGCGTGGGTGGCCACGACGGGAGGCAAGCGGCTGGGCGATCTCGACAGGTGGATGCGGGATGGCATTTGGCTGGGCGAGCTGACCAGGATTTACTATCTTCTCTCCTACCGCCACCCACATCTAGCTTCCTGGGAGAATGCAGCGCGGATTCTTGAGAAGACCACCGGCCCTCGTGGTGGTAGCCGGTCAATGTTCATGGATGCCAAGAAGCGAATGAGGTCAGTCGCCCATCTATGGGGTGCATTTGCCATCAGGGGCTTCAGGTTCAAGCAGATACCCGTAATTGGCTACGATTACAGGGACGACTTCGAATATTTCCTTGCCGATGCGCAGATGCTGAAGAAGTGGGGCCTGAACTGGAAGCCGAAACGGGCGAAGGCCGGCTCTCCCTTGTCTGACACCATGTATGAATTGCCCGGCTTCTGGCTTCCCCACCAGCGAGCGGGGTGGCCACCTGTCGGTGGGTTGACAAGTGCAGATCTGGACGAAAATTTACTTGAAGGTCTGCGACCTGCGGGCAGGCCGCGCAAAAACTAAACCCTGTCCGAAGATTGTGAGACAGGTTTTTTGGTAGGCGCGGATATGCATTGTTGCCGGCCATGGGCAGAAACGCAAAAGTCGCAGCAGGACGCCAGTCGACCGATTTGCGAATCGAGTACATTCCGGTTCGATTGCTCCGTCCAAATCCGAAGAATGCGCGCACGGGTTCGAGAAAGCAGGTGCGGCAGGTTGCCGACAGTATAGCAGCGTTCGGCTTTACCAATCCGGTGCTGATAGACGATGCCCTCGTGATCCAGGCCGGCCATGCCCGTGTGGAAGCAGCGAAGCTGCAGGGCTTGGATGAAGTGCCATGCGTGAAGCTGTCATCGATGACGGAAGCGCAGAAGCGCGCCTATGTGATTGCCGACAACAAGCTCGCATTGAACGCAGGCTGGGACGAAGACCTGCTAGCCGAGGAACTTGGTGCACTGCTTGATGACGAGGATCTGGACTTTGACATTGGCGTGACGGGATTTTCGATCGCCGAGATCGACAGCCTGGTGGAGGGCGTGGAGCCTCAGGAACCAGGTGATCCGCGTGATGATGCACTGCCGGAACTCGATCCGGGTTCGGTGCGCTGCTGTCGGGGCGATGTGTGGCAGCTTGGCCGCCACCGCCTGGTCTGTGGCGATGCGCTCGATCAGAGCGTTGTGTCTCTCCTTATGGATGGAGAGAAGGCGACAATGGTCTTCAGTGACCCACCCTACAATGTGAAAGTGGACGGACACGTCAGCGGCCTGGGCAAGACGAAGCACCGCGAATTCGCCTTTGCCTCAGGCGAGATGTCGTCGCAGGACTTCACCGCCTTCCTGCAAAGGGCCTTTGCCAATATGGCTGCGCACTCCACAGATGGCGCCATTCACTTCCAGTGCATGGACTGGCGTCACATGGGCGAGATGATGCAGGCAGGCCGGGCAGTCTACACGGAACTGAAGAACCTGATCGTCTGGGTGAAGGACAATGGCGGGATGGGCACCTTCTACCGCTCCCGCCACGAACTGGTCTTTGCCTGGAAGCACGGCACCGCGCCACACATCAATACGTTTGAACTTGGTCAGCACGGCCGTTACCGGACCAATGTGTGGCAGTACAGGGGTGTGAACACGCTCAAGGCCGGCCGCATGGAGGAGCTTGGTCTTCATCCTACCGTCAAGCCGGTCGAGATGATCGCCGACGCGATCAGGGACGTCTCGGCAAGAGGCGACATCGTCCTTGATGTCTTCGGCGGTTCCGGCTCTACGCTGATCGCCGCCGAGAAGACCGGCCGGCGCGGTTACCTGGTCGAACTTGATCCGGTCTACTGCGACCGCATCATCCGCCGCTGGGAGGCTTATGCAAAGGATGACGCCGTTCGGCTGGCCCACGGAACGGGCGGTGATACGGTGACAGTGCCGGAGGCGAGCGCATGAAGGCGGTGTCGTCATGAGTATCCCGCGTATCCGGTCGCGCAGGCAGCTTGATCGCGATGAAAACGATGACGGCTACGAAGTCGGCTATGGCAAGCCACCGCGGCATACCCGTTTCCAGAAGGGCCGCTCCGGCAATCCGAAAGGACGTGCCAAGGGAAACCGAAACCTCAAGACCGACCTTGCAGAGGAGATGGCCGAGCGCATCGAGGTCGCGGAAAAGGGCCGGAGGAAGAAGGTCTCCAAGCAGCGCCTTGTTCTCAAGGCGATGGCAACAAAGGCGATCAAGGGCGACACGAGGGCTGCCGCCCTTATTATCCGGCTGATCGCGGATTTACTCGATGTCGGTGACCAGACCGGCTCCGCCGATCGGCTGGACGCCGGCGACGAACGCCTGATCCGGGACTTCCTGGACCGCAACCGGGTAAACACCGATGCCGGTGACCTGAACGTCGACAGTGGTGACGGTGATAAACATGGATGATCGGAGAGCCATTTTCGACAGCATCCTGCGCCGGGATCTTTCAACATTCATCGGCAAGTCAGTTGCGGTTGTCGCGCCCGGTACCAAATATCTGCCGAACTGGCACGTTGAAGCGATCGCCTACCAGCTTGAGCGCATTCGAACCGGAGAGATCAAGCGGCTGCTGATCACCATGCCGCCGCGATCGCTCAAGTCGATCAGCACCTCTGTCGCTTTCCCCGCCTTTCTGCTGGGTCACGACCCCACCAAGCGCATTGTCTGCGTCTCCTATGCGGAGGACCTAGCGCAAAAGCATGCCCGCGATTGCCGGTCGGTGATGCAATCGGATTGGTATCGCCGCATATTCCCGCGCACACAAATAAGCCGCACCAAGAGTGCCGAAGCCGACTTCGATACCGCGCGCCGCGGTGGCCGCCTGTCGACCTCAATCGGCGGATCGCTCACCGGCCGTGGCGGCTCGCTCGTGATCATCGACGATCCGCAGAAGCCGGCTGACGCGATGTCGGCGGCCAGGCGTGCAACGACCCTCGACTGGTTCCGCAATACGCTTTCATCAAGACTGGATGACAAGCGCACCGACGCGATTGTCGTCGTCATGCAGCGCCTGCATGAGGATGATCTCGCCGCCCACCTGATCGAGACCGGCAACTGGACCCATTTGAACCTGCCGGCCATCGCAATAGACGACGAAACCGTCGCGATCGGGCCCGGCAAGTCCATAGTCCGTCGGCAAGGCGAACCCCTGCATGCGGAACGCGAGCCGCTCGAGGATCTTGAAGACCTGCGCGCCACCATGGGTTCGTTCCACTTTTCCGCACAGTACCAGCAGTCGCCGGTGCCCGAACAAGGCAATCTGGTCAAATGGGACTGGTTTGGATCATTCACCGATACGGATGTGATCGGGAAGCCGGGTCGTATCGTTCAAAGCTGGGACTTTGCAATCAAGGACGGAGAACACAACGATTTTTGTGTCTGCATCACCGCCCACGTCTGCGGCAAACAGGTTTCCATTCTCGACATATTCCGTCAGAAGATGAACTACCCAGCGCAGCGCAAGGCCGTCATCCGCCTCGCCCTCACACACAACGCCCGGGTCATTCTGATCGAGGCCGCAGCCACGGGAAGTCCGCTTGTGGCCGATTTGCAGGATCTCAATACAGCGGGCGTGCCGACGCCAATCGGGATCATACCCCGCGCATCAAAAATCGAGCGTCTTTCCATCCAGTCGCACCAGATCGAAGCCGGTGATGTCCGCCTCCCCGAAAAGGCCGCCTGGCTCGACGAGTTCCGCCACGAGATTGTTGCCTTCCCTAACGGCCGTCACGACGACCAGGTCGATGCGCTCTCCCAGCTCCTGCAGTGGACAGAATGCCAGCAGCAAAATCTCGCCAGAATTTCACTCCAAGGACCGAAGGTATATACGGCGTAACCGCTGACGTTATTACCCACCAAGCCGAACAACCGGATTCCACACCTGCCGGTCGGGCCATCCAATCACAGGTCAAAGTCCATGCTGGATACCAACTTCAGCGCTGGACCACCAAAGGGACCCCAGTCTCAAGCCACCGTCGCTGACATTCCTTTCATGCGCGCATAGTTCCCGTGGCCAATAACGGCCGAAGGAGAACTCAAATGGGTATTGCACAATTCGATCCTGCAGCACTGGGTCGACCAGCCTGGAATGCCGGTCGAAAGGTCGGCGTGAAGAAGCCACTGAAGCAACGCCAGATCTGGGCAATTCGTTTCTTCCTCGACAGGGAGAGACGCATGCGAGACCGCGCGTTATTTGATCTCGCTATCGACAGCAAGCTGCGAGGCTGCGATTTGGTCAAGCTCAAGATCGGTACCCTCGTCACAGGTCAAGAAGTCCGAACCCGTGCGATGGTCTTCCAACAAAAGACTGGTCGTCCCGTTCAATTCGAGATTACGGCGGATGTGAGGGCAAGCTTGCTTGCTTGGCTGGAACGGAGGGGCGGTACAATCGATGACTACGTCTTTCCCAGCCGGGTCAACCATTCCGGTCATCTGAGCACTCGCCAATATGCCAGATTGGTTGATGAGTGGGTCATTGCAATCGGGCTTCGACACGAAGACTACGGCACACACTCACTACGACGCACAAAGGCCGCAATGATCTACAAGGCGACAGGCAATCTTCGCGCGATACAAATCCTGCTTGGACATAGCAAGATCGAGAACACGGTTAGGTACCTGGGGGTAGACATCGAGGATGCGCTGGAATTGGCGGAGCATACAGAGATCTGACAATGTGCGGCCCTGCTTGCTTCGGGGCCGTACGCCTCCAGGCAACTGCCCGGTTCAGAAAAGTTCACCGGTCAGCTTTTAAGCCCATAGACCGGCCACCTGCCGCTAGAGTTAGATGTCCGCTTCGCGCCCCCAAATCGGTCGTAGGAGATCCAGGTCCTAAATCCCGAAAGCTGCCGTTCGCTCGCGCGAATCAAAGGTCTTGAATGCACCAAGCAAACTTTCACCGCAGGTCCGAAATGTTGCCCTGCAATTGCGCAAGCAAACATTCGACCGATAACGCCGAACAATCATTCGATCAACGATCGCCGAAGTACCATTGAAATCTCTAACTTGACCCGTCAATTTGGGGGTTTGGGAATGTGGGAGTTCCGAGCAACGGCGAACAGTTCTCACCGGGTCTCCAGGATCACCCTTTGTCCCGCACCCATTCAGCCAGTTGTGCATGGGTGGCAAACCAGACCCTGCCACAGTTCTTGGCGTGCTGGATTAGCGAGTCGAGAATCCAGATGCGGGAGCGATAACCAATGACAAATGGATGCATGACGAGTTGGCAGACCCCGCCTTCGTCGAAGGCCATGTCGAACTCGCGTCGGAACACGTCCAGTACATCCTCAGGCGACATCCAGGGCCGGGTTGGGGGTTCGCGGTTGAAAAGAAGGTAAACAGCATCGTCGCGCACCCAGTCTACCGGGATCTCCACAAGTCCAGTTGGCTTGCCGTCGCTAACAAGCTCATAGCAGTCGTCATCAGACATCAGGCTGCTGTCATAGGAAAAGCCTGCCTCGGCAACGAGGTCGATCGTGTGGGTGCTGAGGTCCCAATTGGCTGCCCGGTGACCGACCGGGACGTTGCCAGTCATGTCCGCCAAGGCATCGCGGGCCCGCAAGAGGAGTTCACGCTCGGTCTCGCGATCTAGCAGAGATGTGTTTTCGTGGATCCATCCGTGGACACCGATTTCGTGATCAGCATCGACAATCGGTTTGAGCGCATCTGGCTCGATCAACCCCGCGACCGCAGGAATAAAGAAACTCGCTGCCACCTCGTGGCGCGCAAGGACATCGAGAACGCGCGGCACACCTTTCCTGCGTCCGAACTCGCCCCACGAAAGCCGACCAATGGCCGCGCGGCCGGAGCCCAGCTCGAAAGTTTCGTGATCGCAATCAAAGGAAAGGGCAACAGCACACCGCGCATCGTTGGGCCAGGTTTTTGGAGCAAGGCTGCGGCCTGCGCGTACGCGATTCACGAGACTGCGCCACTCGGTCTCGTCGAGCTCCCATGGGCGATCGGTTGCCATTAGCTCAACACGGTTTCGGTAGCCCGCGTGAGGGCGTCTACGACTTCGTCAATTTCCGAGCGTGTTATGCACAGTGGTGGCGCAAAGCCGACGATGTTCCCTTCCGGCATCGCGCGTACCATCACGCCGAGCCGTGACATCTCAGCGGCGATGTCGGGACCGACTGTCATGGGCGGGTACCAGACATGGTCTTTGGGACTCTTCATGAACTCCACCGCCGCAAGAAGGCCTGCGCCTCGCACCTCGGCCACGTTGGGGTGGCTGCCAACCGTATCTGCAAGCCTTTCAAGAAGGTAGGGACCTGTATCGGCAGCGTTCGCGACGAGGCCCAGTCGATCAACTAGCTCCAGCGTGGCAACCCCCGCTGCCGCCCCGATGGGGTGCGCCGAGTAAGTCCAGCCATGGCCAAGCGGACCGAAATCGTCCGCGCCCTTCACCAACACGTCGAAAACCCGTTGCGAGACAATCGAGCCTGATAGCGGTGCATAAGCCGAGGTCAGGCCCTTGGCGATAGTCATGAATTCCGGTCTCAGGTCATAGAGATCGGTGCCAAACATGCGGCCGGTCCGTCCAAAGCCGGTCACCACTTCATCTGCAATAAGCAGAATGTCATGCCTTTCCAGCACCTCTTGGACGCGAGGCCAATAGGCTTCCGGCGGTGGAATGATGCCACCGGTTCCCAGCACCGGCTCCCCGATAAAGGCAGCAATGGTGTCCGCACCTTCCCGGGCGATCATCGCTTCAAGTGATGTGATCAGGTGGTCGACAAAATCTGCCTCGGACATATCCGGATCGGGACGGTGCAAATAGTGCGGCGTTTCAGTGTGCAGAAAGCCTTCCAAAGGCAGGTTGAAGCGCTCGTGGTACAGTTTCAGTCCAGTCATCGAGCCTGAGACCACGCCAGACCCGTGATAAGCTCGCCAGCGGCTGATAATCTTGCGTTTTTCAGGCTTGCCGCGCAGCACATTGTAGTGCCATGCGAGTTTGACGTTGGTTTCGTTGGCATCGGAACCTGAAAGCCCAAAATAAACACGCGCCATATGTTCGGGCGCACGATCCATCACCATCTTCGCCAACCGGATGGCCGGTGCGTTGCCGTGCCCTGCAAAGGCATGGAAATAGGCCAATTCGTGCGCCTGATGCGCGATGGCATCGGCAATCTCATCACGACCATATCCAGCGTTCACGCAATAGAGCGCCGCGAAGGCGTCGAGCATGCGGTTGCCATCGCGATCCGTGACGTAAACGCCTTCACCACCGGTGATGATGCGGCCTGGCACATCGCCACGGGCATGTTTTGCCGTGTGGGTCGTCGGGTGCAGGAGACAATCGCGGTCCCACGCGGCCAGTTCATCATTCCGCAGCGCTTGCACGGTCATATCAGGCTCTCCAACCTCGTATTGGCAATCAACTCAGGGACGCTCGCCTGATTGGGGAGCGAGAGCAGAAAAGCGACCATATCTGCCACAGTTTCAGGGGACAGGCGGTCGGCCTTTGGAGCAATGCTAGGCAATCCTGCGATTAATTCGGTGTCGATGGCGCCCGGACAAATGGCGGTGGCGCGAATGCCGTCGTCCCACCCCTCGGCGCGGGCGGCCTGGGTCAGCGCAAGCAGCGCATGCTTGGTCATCGAATAGCCAACCGAGGTACCTTGGCGAAACCGCTTGCCGTCGGTGGAGGCGATGTTGATGATACGGCCCGATCCACCCTTGCGCAATTCAGGCAGAGCTGCGCGGATTACGAAAAAGGGCGCTTTGACATTCACCGCCCAAAGCGCGTCCAGGTCTTCTGCGCTGCCCTGCGTAAAGTCGACCATGCGTAGAATTCCTGCATTGTTGACCAGCGCGTCGATGCGGCCGAGGCGCGCCGTTGTCGCGTCGACCCACGCCTGTGCGGTTTCCGGTTCATTTGCTTCATAGTGCGAGGCGATGAGCCGATCTTCCCCAAGGCCGAACTGCTCGGCCTGGGACAAGTCGCGAATGCCGAGAGAAACGGTCCAGCCGTCGGATAGCAATCTGCGGGTGATCGAGGCACCCAATCCGCGCCCTCCGCCCGAGATCAGGGCGACCTTGGCCATCAGAAAAGACCCTGATACACGCCACCGTCGTTGACGATATTCTGCCCGCTCATGAATCCGGCCTGTGCCGAGCAAAGATAGGCGATGAGGTCGCCACATTCAGACGGGTCGGCAAACCGGCCCGCCGGGCAAGTCTCAAGTCGGTTTTGGACAATCGCCTCATAGGTCGTGTTGCCGCGTTTGGCGTGACCGTGCAAATTGGTGTGCAGGGCGTCCGTATCGAACAGACCGGGGCAGACGGTGTTAATCGTGACGTTTTTCGCGATGAGTTCCCGCACCATCGCAGCAGTGGCTCCAGAAAGCGCCAGCCGGGCAGCGTGGCTATGGGCAAAGCCCACCTGCGGAAATTTTATGAAACTGACAGACATGTTGACGATCCGCCCAAATCCTCGCTCAGCCATGCCGGGCGCGGCCCGCTGGATCATGTCGACTGATGACAAGAAATGCACTTCGAGCCAGTAGCGCCAGTCCTCGGCCGAAATCTTGTCATAGGGCGTCGGCACCTGTCGAACGCCTGGATTGTTGATCAGTATATCGGGCGTTTCGGCTGTCGCAATGAGCGCTTCCCGCCCTGCCACATCATTGAAATCCGCCGCGACCGTATTGACCTCCACGCCGAATTCGCTGCGGATATCGGAGGCAGCCGCTTCCAGAGCATCGGCTGTTCTTGCCATCATAGTAAGGTTCACACCCTCTCGGGCTAGCGAGCGCGCCGTCGCATAGCCAAGGCCCCGGCTGGCTGCCGTGACGATTGCGTTCTTACCATTTAATCCGAGATCCATGATCCTGCCTCGCTATTGGTCAACGGTTTCCAGCACAGATAATATGCGATCCAAACCTTCCTTCAGACCACGCAGGCTTTGCCCTTCCAGGGGGCGAAGCGGTGGACGTGTCAGACCACCGCCAGGAAGCCCAAGATAGTTCATCGCGGCCTTGGTCGAGGGATAGAGCGTACGTTCCTGCGAGGTAAAGAGTTCAGTAAGCGCCATGCCGGTTGACTGAAGGTTCCATGCTTCCTCCAGGCGGCCAGCCTTGGTGGAATGCCAGAGATCGAGGCAACCTGGTGCCCACACGTTTGGAAAGCAATCGATGAGACCATCGGCACCGGCAAGCGTTGCTGCCACCCCGAACACCGACGACGGGCCACAAAAAACGCGAATTCGGCCTTTGGTTCGATTGAGTGTTTCGTGGAAGTTGTTCCAGTCACCACTTGATTCCTTTATCGCCACGACGTGGTCGAGATCGCTAAGTCTTTCGGCAAGGAAAGGTGTGATGGCGTTGCCGGCGTTTCCCGGAATGTTGTAGAGCATGATCGGCAGGACCGATGCAGAATCGATCGCTTCGAAATGAGCAATTGTTTCAGACTCGGTCAAACGGGCAAAGTAAGGTGGCAGGACCAGCACGCCATCAGCTCCGGCTTCCTTTGCCGCGTGAATCTGCTCGATTACCTCCTGCTCACGTATCGAGCCGGTACCGACAATCACTGCACCACGCCCGTTACTGGCAGCAACAGCAAGCTTTGCGAGCCTCGTTCGTTCTTCAAAGTCCAAAGCCCAGAATTCACCGGTGCATCCGGCTGCCACTATGCCGGTCGCGCCCGCATCCAGAAGCCGCTCAACATTGGCGGCGAAACCTTCTTCATCGATTGTCAAATCGTTGCGAAATGGTGTCGTTGTGGCCACCAACGGGCCTGACCAGTTGATCGTCGATCTGTCCAACTCACGACCTCCTTTGACTGCTGCCGTCACTGGCGGCCGTCGCTATCGGTCGCTTTGGCGGTCGTCCGGCGGGCGCGTTTAGTCGCTCACCGAATGGACCGCCGGCAAAGACGTGGCAATGCTTGGTTTCAAACTGGCAGCGAACCGTCTCGCCAGCCTTGTAAAGACGGTCCGCCGATGAACGTGCCGTGATCCGATTGCCCCCACCGATATCCGCCACGATGATGTTCTCATGTCCCGTCTGTTCCACCACCTGCACCTGGCCTTCAAGTGAACCTTTTGCGAATACGATGTGTTCGGGACGAACTCCCAGACAAGCTGTTCCGGGTTCGGCGCTCGCCTTTAAACTTGGAACGGACAGCGACAGTCCTGGTGCTTCGAAGCGCCATTTGCCTCGCTCCATGCGTAGCTCGCCCTCAATCAGGTTCATGGCCGGTGTCCCGATAAATCCGGCGACAAACCGATTGGCGGGCTCCCGATAAACTTCATTAGGTGGGGCGAATTGCTGGAGGCGACCTCTTTCCATAACGGCAATCCGGTCCGCCATCGTCATTGCCTCTAACTGGTCGTGAGTCACATAGACCATGGTTCGCCCCAGCCGGCGATGCAGTTCGACAAGCTCAATGCGCATGTAGCCGCGGAGCTTTGCGTCTAGATTGGAAAGCGGCTCGTCCAGCAGAAATACTTTTGGATCTCGAACCAAGGCGCGACCGAGTGCAACCCTTTGCTGCTGGCCACCGGACAGTTGTTTCGGTTTCCGGCCCAGCAACTCCGTCAGATGTAGAAGCTCCGCTGTCTTGCGCACTAGTTTGTCGCGTTCCGGTTTGGGCACTCCGCGTTTTCTAAGAGGGTAGCCGATATTACCCGCCACGGTCATGTGTGGATAAAGAGCGTAGGATTGAAAGACCATGGCGATGTCCCGCTCACCCGGCGCGACATCATTGACCACGCGCTCGCCAATTCTGATTTCGCCGGAGGTGGGAAAATCGAGTCCGGCCAGCATGCGCAGAGTAGTAGTCTTGCCACATCCGGACGGACCGAGAAGTGAAACGAATTCGCCTTCACGAATGGCCAGGTCCAGCGCGTGAACCGCGGTAACGTCGCCGAAGACTTTTTCCACCCCTTTGAATTCAACCGCCGCCATGCCTTAACCCTTGACCCCGCCTGCGCCGAAGCCCCGCGTGAGATAGCTTTGAAGAAACGCAAACACGATTATAAGCGGTACGCTCATCATCACCGAGGCGGCCATAAGGAGGGACCATTCGATGTTGAAGCTGGACACCAACATGTTCATGACGCCCGTTGTTAACGGCCGGGCGCTGTCTGAATTCACGAGGACGAGAGCATATAGATATTCGTTCCAGGATAGAATGAATGTAAAAAGGGCAGTCGAGATGATGCCGGGCAGAAGCTGCGGCAAAATCACGTCGCGAAACGCGCCCATCCTGGTCGCACCATCAACCAGCGCTGCGCTCTCAAGATCTTCCGGGATACCGGCCATGAATGATCTTAGTAACCACAGAGCATAGGGAAGCGCGAAGGTGGTGTAGGCGATCACAAGCGACAAAATCGTGTTCGACAGACCCAACTGAACCAGCATCAAATAAAGTGGAATGATCAACACAACCGACGGTAGTAGATAGGTGAAAAGCACAAGAAACGCAAGGTTTTCGCGACCTTGGTAGCGAAACCGCACGAGGCTGTAGGCACCGATTGTTGCGATCGCGATGACGACCACCGTTGTCGAGGTCGACAAGATCACAGAGTTTCTGAAATAGGTCAGGAAGTTCGTCTCCGACAAAAGGCGCCAATAGTGCTCGAAAGTCCAGGTCTCGGGCAGGAAGGTTGGCGGTCGACGGAACAGTTCGAACTGCGGCTTTACCGAGGTTACCAACATCCAGAAAAGCGGAAACGCCACCGCAAGCACGATAGTCCAGGCAAACAGATTGAAAGCTACTCGACGGATCATGTGTCTTCTTCCGTACGGGTGCGCCGGATGTACAGAATCATGAAGAAAAGCATGATCGCCATCATCACCACGGCATAGGCCGACGCCATGCCCATCTGGTTCAATGCAAATGCTTCCTTGTAAACCAGCAATGGCAAGGTCTGGGTGCTGGTAATCGGCCCACCGCCAGTCAGTAGGTAGATCAGGTCGAATTCCTTGAAGTCCCATATCGCGCGCAACATGATGATAACAACCAGCACGTCCCGCAATTGCGGCAAAGTCACGTCAAAAAAGCGCGCAACCGGCCCGGCACCGTCAATCTTCGCAGCTTCGTAGAGCGCGTCGGGAATCGTCTGCAACCGTGCGAGAACCGCGATCACCACAAACGGGAAGTACTTCCACGCTCCGACGACAATCACAGAGATCATCGCGTTCGGCATCGAACCCAGATAGTCAATCGGAAACTCGGTGATCCTCGCGACAATCATCAAATGGTTCAAAATGCCGTACAAATCGTTGAATAGCCATTTCCAGACTAGAACCGCGACGACTGTGGACACGAAATAGGGAAACAGAATCAGAGACCTGGCAAGACTTCGAAACCAGATATTCTGGTGTAAGACCAAGGCCATACCCACACCGCAAAGGATTTGAAGCGCGAGTGTGCCGACAGTCCAGATAATGTTGGTGCGCAGCGCTGTCCAAAATTCGGGGTTGCCGAGCAGTGTGCGATAATTGTCCAGACCCACCCAATCGCCTTCAAGCGTCGGCGTGAATATCTTGAACAGCGAAAGATACATCGCCGATACTAGCGGGTAGACGATCACCGCACAGAATACGAGAACCGTTGGCGCAATGAGCAGCGCACCAAGCAACGCATATCTGCGTTCGAGGCGAGTGAGCGTTTTTGCCTGCATGGTCACCCTCGGGTCCTACCGTCGGGCCTGTCGGTCCGACGGCTGGCCTGATCGGCGTTGTTTACCCCTTCATGATGCCTTCAATGGTCTTTGAGGCGGCGCTGAGCGCTTCGTCAACATTGTCGCCATTGAGGATCACACGGCCCACGAGATCGGAGATCGCGTTCGATGCGATGATCTCGCCCGCCTTGTCGTTGGACTTGTGGTCGGCGCTTTCGTAGCCAAGATTGAAACCACCGGCTGCGGACGCCGCCATAAGATCGACTTCGGTCGGATACTTCTTGATGATGTCATTGTCTTGGTAAGCCGGGTTTTCGTTGATGGAACGAAGGACCGGCAGGACGTGGCCCGGCGCCGCATGCAGCTGCTGAATGTATCCGGGTGGCTGGAACAGATGGGCAGCAAATTTTTTCGCGGCATCGACATTCTTCGACTGCGCCGGGATCATGACCGATGGGAAATCGTTGAATGTCCACGGTGAAATGTCCGTGGACATCCGCGGATAGGTGACACAAGTCACATGGTCCGCAATCGGCGGGTTTTGCGTGTTGACGTTAATGAGGACGCGGCCGGTATAGATGCCGGTCGCTGTCGCGCCCGACACAAAGGCGGTCAGGCTTTCACCCCAGCTGTAGTTGGTGGCACCAGGCGGGCAAAATTCGCGCATCTCTTTATAGAATTCGAGCGCGTTGCGCGTACCCTCATTGTCGATATCGACCTCCAGATCCGGCGTGAACACATGACCGCCTGCCTGGTGGATAAAACCGATGAAGATCAGCGACGTCATCGAATTTCTGCCATAGGGCAATGGAGCACCGAAAATCCCGCCGGTCTGCATCGCCTGGACCGCGGCGCGTAGTTCGTCCCAAGTTTCAGGAATCTTGTCGAGCCCTGCATTTTCCATCAAATCGCGCCGAACCCAGAGCATGTTGGCAGCAGAATTGCCGATACCGGTCCCGCAATGTTTGCCGTCACCAGCGAGGTAGACGTTGTTGGCGCCTGGATAGAAGTCATCCGCACCAACAGCGTCTATGACGTCGTTAAATGGCACCAGCAAATCATTTGCATAGTATGTCTGCAAAGCGAATGAGGGCAGGTGCGTCACGATATCCGGCACCTCACCCGATGAGAAGGCTGCGGCCAACTGGGGCGCATAACCTTCATCTGATGTCGTCTCGAACTGAACCTTTATGCCTGGGTTGGCCGCCTCGAAAGAGGCAATTTGCGTCTTGTAGGCCTCAAGCTGAGCCGGCGATCCCTGGGGTGACCACCAGCGTAACGTGATCTCCTGCGCCCGCGCTCTCCGGGGAAGACCTGCCAATGCGGTGGTCGCGGCCATGCCCGCCAATACGTTGCGCCGGGTAAATCCTTTGTAATTCCAGTGGGTCTTCGACATTGCCAGCAACCTCCCTGCTGTGTTTGTGTTCACATAGCGCACTATTGTGCGGTATATATAACATCGTCAACCAGTACCCATGCAACTGGTTTTTCTGTGGACGGCGTTTGAGTTGGTCGCAATTGCAGTGTTGGCGCGTTTTGAGGCAAGATACATGGCAAAGAAGATTGAGGTGCACATGGATCAGAAAACCGAGCAAGCCGAAGCGCAAAACAAACCCGCCTCGGCAAAGCGGGCTGCACAAATCGGGCTCATGACAGCCGCACCAAACTGGGGCGAAGACGGCAGCGCAGGCGAACTCAAACCTCGAGATTATGTGAGTTCGCTGGCACGTGGGCTGGAAGTGTTGCGGGCGTTCAACAGGACGCGCCGGAAGATGACGCTCACCGAGGTGGCTACCGAATCTGGCAATACGCGCGCAGGAGCACGGCGCATTTTGCTAACGTTGGTTCGGGAGGGATACGCCGTCGCCGACGGCAAGCTTTTTGATCTTACTCCTCAAGTGTTGGAGCTTGGCTATTCGGTCCTGTCCTCTAAAGGAATCTGGGACATCGCGAGGCCATTTATCGATCATCTGTCGGAGGAATTACAGGAATCGGTTTCTGCCGCCGTTCTCGACCAATTTGACGTCGTATACGTAAGCGGTGCGCAATATCACCGTGTCATCAGCGTCGGCATCACTGTCGGTGCGCGTTTTCCGGCTGCATGTACCGCCACGGGCAGGGTGCTACTGGCGGCCCAGCCAGAGGAAAGCTGGGACGCAATAATCCGTGACATTCCGCTGAAACGGATGACGGACCGCACCGTAACCGATCCCGTTGAGTTTCGGTCGATTCTCGAAAACGTGCGCGCCGATGGCTGGTGCCTGGTTGACCAGGAACTGGAGATCGGCCTGATTTCAATAGCGGTTCCGATTTACAGTTCCATGGGCGGCCTTGTTGGCGCGATCAACGTTGGCATCCCAAATATCCGAACATCTGCCAAAGCAATGAAAAAGGATGTTTTGCCTCGCCTTCAGGAGACGGTGGCGCACATCTCGCGCGCGCTCAAACGCTGAGCGGCGCAAATCGCGCCGGATCGAACGGCGCAATGTCGATCTCCGGAATTCGCCCAAGTATAACTGCGGCTGCCGCTTGCGCCACCAACGGTCCGAGCGTGTACCCCGCATCTCCGGGAACAGCCATGGTCACCCGCTTCGTGCCCGGTACTGGTCCGATGATCGATACGCCATCGACGGTCGTGTTCATGCCGGCCCAAGTTCGAATAATCCGCAGAGATCCAATGGCCGGAACCAATTTCGCCGCCAAACCCACATTCCCGATGAGGCTTGACGCTTTGACATTCGGTACGGAATCCGGACCGCAATCAAGCGCGGGCCAGCCTCCGCCAACCACCACCTGTCCAGATCGAAACTGCTTTAGCGTAATCGATCGTTCGGCGTGTTGAACCAAGGTCTCAATCCGCTGGTCGCAAGGTTCGGTGATATTCATGTGTAAAGGCTCAGCCCTGGTTGGGATGTCGACGCCAAATCCTGCGACGATATCGCCCGATCCCCATGCGGCGGCAATCAACACTTGAGATGCGGTCCTCGTTCCGTCGTGGCCATGTGCCATGACACGGGCGCCGTCCTCCTCCAGCGTTGCGATTCGATCCGTGAGACGTTCGACACCAAGTTCCGTACATCGTGAGATGAGTCGCGAATTCGCCAGGAGCGGATCGAGCTTGCCTTCGTCTCGGCATAGCTCCGCACCGACGATTTGCGGACCAATCCACGGTGCCACTGCCTCCAGTTGCTTGCGGTCCAGCATCGCCACGTTGAGTCCGCGGGCTTCTTCGCGCCGGGCTTTCCGCTCAAGAAACGCCATCTGCTCATCGCTTTCGGCAAGCATCAGTCCGCCCTTGCACACAAGATCCATTGGGCCCAGCCGATCTTCCATTTCCTGCCATAGTTCAGCGGCCCGTTTGTAGACTGGCAGGCAAGCTTCAACATTGGGCGCTTGATCCGGGTAGAGCCGGATAAACCGGCTTTGCATTTGGACATGCAGGCTCCCGGCATTTGTATTGCTGCCTGCGTTCTGCTGTGAATCGACGATTTCTACGGTTGCGCCTGCTTCAGCCAGTTCGACTGCCGCTACGAGCCCGACAATCCCGCCACCGACGACTAAAACGTCAGTTCGGGTCATTGAGCGCCTCGTGCGCGGTCAAGATGGATGCGATAGGGATAGGTTTGATCGGAACGCGCGGCGCAAAGAAGCTTCGATCCTCGAGCGGTTTGCCGGTCTTCTCCGCAATGAGACGCGCGGCAGCTGCACCACAATAACGCCCTTGGCATCTCCCCATGCCGATCCTTGTGCAGCGCTTCAGCGTCCCGAGATGCCCTGGATTTTTATTGTAACCGTCGATGGCCTCGCCAATGGTGACTTCTTCGCATCGGCAGAGAATCATTTCTGGCGGTGCATCGTCGAGCTCACGGGGTGCAATGTCGTGTAAGGCCCAGAGATGACGTTGAAACCGGCGGTGACTACGCAACTGATGTTGGGCCGACCGAGTATCGCCGCCATCACCATGACCCGCTGCGGCCGCAGCGTTCAAACCGGCAATGCGGCCTTCGATCAGGGCGGCCGGTGCACCGCCAAGACCCGCGCAGTCACCAACGGCGAAAACCCCGGGCTCGCTCGTCTCCATTGTTGAGGATCGATCACAACGAAGATGGCCAACCATTGGATCGTAGGTCATCTTGGCACCCAGAAGTCGCAGGATCTCGTTTTGCGGTTCGAAGCCCTGATTCATGCATACCACGTCGGTTTCGACTGTCAGTTCGCGGCCATTGCCGTAAGTGAATTGGGCTTCAAGTCCGCCATTGCAGGAACTGATCTGCTCGAGGCGCAACCGGTTGCCTACAGTAATATGCCGCCGCCGGAGGCGATAAATCATGGAAATACCGGTCCAGGTCAGCTTCGGGCCTGCCAATGCCGTGCCAAGGGCCGACAAGGGATTTACAAACGGAGTGGGGGCTGTTTCGGCAACCAGGCGGATATCGGCACCACCTTCCGCCAATTCGAGCGCAACTTGAAAATTGAGCGGTCCGGAACCGCATACGATCACCCGGCGTCCCGGTAGTGTTCGGTAAGATCGCCACAATGTCTGTGCCGCCCCGGTCGTCATGACGCCCGGCAGTGTCCAACCGGGGACCATGATCGGTCGCTCAAATGCGCCGGTTGCCACGATCACGGTTTTGGGGCGGGCGATCAGAGCGGTGCCGTCCAAATCGGCGAGGAACAGCGGACCATCGAACGCGCCCCACAAATCGGCACCGCCAATAATCTCGGCGCCACTGGCGGCCGCTTTGGCCAGTAATCGCGCGCCATCTCTCTGCTGCGGGTCGAGGACTGTGTCGTCGAACGATTGCTTGTAGTACTGACCACCGCCGACATTGCGTTCGTCGAGCACGGTGACGCGCGCGCCGGCCTGTCGTGCCGAAATCGCCGCCGATAGGCCTCCAGCGCCTCCGCCAATCACCAGGACATCCGGCTCAATCAAGCGAGATGGTTGGCTTTCGGGAGGTTCCGCTGCGGGATCAAGTACGGGGAATGGCGTTTGGGTGGCGACCTCGATGCCTTCACCGACCTTTGTCATGCAGGCGCGTTGGTTGGGCACACCGTCAACGGTCACAAGACAGTCCTGGCATACCCCCATCCCACAAAACAGGCCGCGTGGCTGATTACCGGAGGTTTTGCGAAAGGTCCGAATTCCGGAGCCGGTAAGTGCAGAAGCCAGCGATTGCCCCTGCGAGGCGACGACTGGATTTCCATCGAAGGTAAAGTGGACGTCAGTCATCGCGATGGTTCTTGCCGTCGCTGGCTATTCTGTCGCGTGCAGCAACCAGTTGTGCGACCGCATCAGCACGCCATTCGACTCGGGCAGGAATGTCTTCAACGGAAAGGATTTGCCTTCGTTCGGCGACCACCATGTCAACCAGTCCGGCCCGCCAATCGGTCGTCTCACCACGCTCTTCACCCATCCGGCGGTAGGCAGGGCCCATGCGCCTGACATGGGCCTCAATGCCGCCGGCCGTGTTTAGCTCGGCCGTCTCGAACGGACCAGACAGTGCCCATCTTGGACCCAATCCCAAACGCATCACCTTGTCGATGTCGTTCGCACCGGCCACGCCATCATCCACCAGGCGATAGGCCTCGCGCAGGACGGCCCCTTGAAGCCGGTTGAGAATAAAGCCCTCGATCTCCCGGGCGAGCGTCACAGGCCAAAAACCCAAAGACGTGAACAGATCCGATGCACGCTCCATATTTACCGGATCCGTGCCAGGTGCAGGGGCGATTTCGACAAGGCGCAGGACGGAAGGCGGATTGACCGGGTGAGCCACTAGGCATCGTGCCTGTTGTTCGCGATCGGCAACGATCCGGGACATGGGAATAGCGGAAGAAGCGGTGGCAAGGATCGTGTCTTCTGGTGTTTTACCGATCAGTTCGTCAAAGATCCTCTGCTTGAACTCCAAGTCTTCCGGACCGCATTCGAGAACCAGATTTGACGCTGGCACCGACTGACTTTTGCCGTCATCAATTTCAAGGCGTCCCTCCAAGCCAATCTTCAGTCCAGCCGTTTCTATTGCTTTCTGTTGCTTGGCGATCGCGTCACGCACCCGGTTGCGGCGCTCCTGATCCGGTTCGATCAGGGTCACCGCTGCGCCGGCATCCAGGAACGCAGCAGCGAAGGAAACACCAATGATACCGGCGCCGAGAATCACTACTGAGGGGAAGGCTACTTGGCTCACAATTATCGACCGCTTGCTTTCGTTCGCATAACGCACAAAAGTACGTACAACCGTACCGTAACTACGTGCTTGGTGGAAAGGACGCAATATGAACGTGGTGCAAGACCTTGCGGGGAAGCATGCTGTGGTGACGGGCGCGGGGCGGGGCCTTGGCCTGGCCATAGCGGAGCGTCTGGCACGGTCAGGCGCCGCTATTACCGCCATTGATCTGGAAGGTGAGCTTGCCGAGTTGCCGGACTCCTGGAAGCGGATTGCGATCGATCTTGTCGCCGCCAATGCTCAGGACCGGCTGGCCGAAGCGGCGGCAGGCCACGAAAGTGTAGATATCATCGTGGCCAATGCCGGAAGCGTCCCACCCTGGCGACCATCGATACTCTTGATCGCGCAGAATGGAACCAGGTCATGACGCTCAACGTCTGGGCCGTTGCGGAAACGCTTGGGGCATTCACAGACCATCTGGCACGGTCAAGTCATGCATCGGCGATCTTAATGGCTTCGATCAATGGCTATCGCGCGCACCCCAAACAGGTGCTCTATACCGCGTCGAAACATGCGGTCATCGGGGTCATGCGGGCAGCCGCGCTGGATCTTGGAAGCCGGGGCATCCGGGTAAACGCGCTGGCGCCCGGACCTGTCGCAACTAACGCGCTGCGTTCGCGGATAGCAGCGCGGCACCGCGATGGCGGGCCGGACTTGGGCGAGGCCTTGAATGCGTTGGCAGATGAGACGGCGCTGGGTCGAATGGCAACCCCTGAAAATGTTGCCGATGTTGCCCATTTCCTCGCATCAGACGCTGCAGCAGCGATAACAGGCTGCGTGTTTCCGGTTGAAGCGGGGCTCTCCTAGCAATATCAGAGCGATGCCCAACCGTTTTCCGCAAGAATTGCGTGGCTGGCCTTGATGTCGCCATCCGGATCGACCCCAGGCTGCAAGGCGTCGGTGATGATCTCTAGAACAGTTATGCCTTGATAGCCGATGTCGTTGAGGGCTTCGGCTGCTGGGCCAGGCTCGACAATACCGGTACCGAGCCGCGTGTGCAGGAATTCCTCGTAACCAGAATCAGAGATATGTACGTTTTTGACGAGGTCACCGAGCAAGCGTATCGCTTGGCCGACATCCTCTTTGATGAACGCGCTGTTGCAGACATCGAAGTTGACGCCGATCTCCGGTCCAATAAGCTTCGCGGTCGCTTTCATGTCTTCCGCGGTCGGCAGAAATGTGAAGGGGACGTTTTCGAGCAATATTTCGACTCCGGTTCCCTTGGCATGGTCGAGAAGCTGCTTCATGCCCTCGACGAACCATTCGAGCATCCATTCATGCGGCGGATTGATGAGGCTGTTTACCGGGCCGGGTATAGCAACGACATAAGGGCAGCCCCACTCGGACGCGAGATCGACGGCCTCGCGATAGCGGTCGAGCGTGTATTCACGCATCAGCCGGTCGACACCATTCGGATTGTTGTCGAGGAGCGGGTAGCAAAAGGAGGTGATCTTGCCGCCTTCCCCATTGAGCCAGGATTGAAAGTCTTTACGGTCGGAAGCCGTCAGTTCCCTTGGCCAGCAATGCGGCGGGAAAATCATCATTTCGAACTTGTCGTATCCCAGCGACTTGAGATGCTTAAGCGCGTCGAGGCCAGAATGAGAATACAAGAAGGGAAATGTACTGGCGGCCACGTCCAGTTGGGTCATCTTTTGGTCCTTTCGGCTTGTCAGTCGGTTGTCAAAATGTTCAAAATCCGCACAAAAGTTACTATACCGCACGAATTTGCAGGTTCAATCAGATTGTGAGAGCTGAATGACGAGCACGCTGTTCACCCCAATAATCCTTCGCGCGCTGACCGTTCCCAACCGGATTACCGTGTCGCCAATGTGCCAGTATTCTGCAGTCGACGGAGTGCCTGGTGACTGGCATCTCGTCCACCTGGGCCAGTTTGCGCAGTCAGGGCCGGGGCTGATTTTCGTCGAGGCGACCGGGGTGGAGCCCAACGGCCGGATCACGCAGGGGTGCACTGGTCTCTATGACGACGCCACAGAGACGGCGTTTGCACGAATTGTTGAGTTCATAAAATCTGTCGGCGAATCAAAGGTTGGCATACAGCTTGGTCATTCAGGCAGGAAAGGCAGTACCGTTTCACCCTGGGAAGGCGGCGGCCCGATCGAAGATGGTGGGGCTTGGGTGACCGAGTGCGCCTCGTCTGTTCCCTACCTGCCTGGCTGGCCGGAACCGCGGGCGATGGACGAAAGCGCGCTTTCGCGCGTCAAATCCGCATTTGTACAGGCGGCTCAACGGGCGGATCGCGCTGGCTTCGATCTCATCGAGGTTCATGTTGCGCATGGATACCTGCTGCATCAATTCCTTTCGCCAATCACCAATCGCCGCAAGGACGCGTATGGCGGATCGCAAGAAAATCGGATGCGTTTTCCATTGGAAGTGTTCGAGGCGGTGCGCGCCGCTTATCCTGCTGACAAGCCGGTGCTGGTGCGCCTATCGGCAACCGATTGGATCGATGGGGCGTGGGACCTGGATCAGTCAATTGTCTTCAGCCGGCAGCTGCGCGAGCTTGGCTGCGACATGATCGACGTGACAAGCGGTGGCCTGGACCAAAGACAGGAGATCGTTGTCGGTCCGGGCTATCAAGTGCATTTCGCAGAGGAGATTCGGCACAAAGCCGGTATCCCCACCATGGCCGTCGGGCAGATAACGGAACCGATCCAAGCGGAGACAATCATAGCTACTGGCCAAGCCGACATGGTTGCCATGGCCCGGGCCATGCTCTGGGACCCGCGTTGGTCATGGCGCGCCGCTTTGGCCCTCGGTGAAGAAATCGATTTGCCGGCGCCATATCTGCGCTGCAACCCGGCGCTTCGCGGAAAGCCCTTTGTGACGAGGAAGTAGTGATGGGACGGTTAAGCGGAAAAACGGTCATCGTGACCGGCGCTTCAAAGGGTATCGGCAGTGCGGTTGCGACGGCCATGGTTGAGGCCGGCGCGCGCGTGGTTGTTCACTACGCCACCGACCTTTCAGGAGCCGAAAAGGCGGTGTCGGCTGCCAAACCCGATCAAGTGCGCCTGCTTCAAGCCGATTTCCACGACATGGAGCAAGTTGACCAGTTTTGGTCGCAGACGCTGGACTGGACGGATGGAAGCGTTGATGTTCTCGTCAACAATGCAGGCATCATGCGACAGACCGGTGGCATTCCCGATCCGATCGAGGAATGGGATTCGGTCTGGCAAGAAACGATGACGGTCAATGTCCATGCACCGTCCCGGCTGCTGCGTCACGCCGTTCGCCATTGGCTCGCCCACAAGCGTGGCGGCGCCATAATCGGGATTGGCAGTTGGGTGGCAACACGCGGGACTTCAAATCCGCGTGCTATCGCCTATGCCGCATCAAAAGCCGCCATCACCGCGGCGACTAAGACGGTCGCTCGCAATTATGCCGATCATGGCATTCTAGCCTTTGTGGTTGCACCTGGAGTGGTACGAACACAAATGTCAGTGGACAATGCGGCAATGGTCGGAGGCGAGGATACCGTAACGTCGACACTTCCCATGGGCGAGTGGATCCCCCCGTCCGACATCGCTGATTTATGCGTATTCCTTGCCGAGGGCCGCGTGACCCATCTGTCAGGCGCGACGATCGATGTTAACGGCGCGGCTTACATCAGATGACGTTATTCGGCGGCCGCCGGGCGGCTTTCGATGGTGTCTACGATGGTCTCCAGTTCCTTCATCAACGGGACCATGAGCTCCACCCTGGCCCGGCCTTCCTCACCGAGGCTCTCGAAGCTGGTAATGGGTGGGCGGACATCGCCGACAGGACAACCGGCCGCGGCGGCCAACGCTTTGGAATAGCACTGGTGACCATAGAGCGGGTGCCCTTCAGTGATGATCTTGTCAAACTCGCCAATGATCCGCTGCACTGCCCAGACATCATCCCAACGACCCTGTTCGGCCCACTCAACAAATTTGCAGGTGGCTTGGGGAATGTAGTTGCCATAGGGGTTGACGTAACCCTTGGCACCCATCTTGTAGCTTTCGAGCACCCGTTGTCCGGCCCAGACATTCATCAGCCCATCGGATTCCACAATGATGTCTTGGATACGTTCTATGCGTTGAGAGGCTTCCTTGATGTAACGGATCTGCTTGAAGCTTTTGGTAAGGCGACCCACCAATTTCGCGGACATGTCCACATTCGAGGTATAGGGATTGTTGTAAAGCATGATCGGCAGGTCGACTGCCTCGCAAATTGCTCGGTAGTAATTGAAGATCTCATCGTCTGTGGGGGTATAGTAATAGGGTGGAATAATCATCAAACCATCGGCGCCGAGTGTTTCGGCTTCCAGGGAATACCGGACCGCATTGGGAGTGTAGGCATTCATGGTGCCGACGAGTACTTTCATGCGACCAGCCACCAGATCGACGGTCTGTTTGACAAATTCAGTCCGCTCATCATCGCTGACGGTCAGGAATTCACCGGTCGTGCCAAGGATGATAATGCCGGGAACACCACAGGCGATCTGCCAATCGAGGAAAGGCTTCCAGGCTTCATAGTCGATCGCCTCGCCGCCAGGTGTGAACGGCGTGATCGAGACAGTGTAACTTCCGGAGAGTTGAGGAGTCATGGTCGCATCCTTTCAGATAGGTGTGGTATCGGCCAAGATGATCCGCGATGACACGGGATCGAGCTGAAATTGCTGTCGTGGGCGGCGGGATCGTCGGATTGATGACCGCTCGCCACCTCGCACTGGCTGGCGCAGACGTGCTTTTGTTGGATGCCGGCGACCTCGGTGCTGCTGCTTCCGGCGCGAATGCCGGTTCGCTTCATCTCCAGCTTCAATATCCCGAGTTTGTGGCGTTTGGCGAGGAGTGGGCGCGCACTTATGCGCCTACGCTGACCTTTCTCAAACAATCGATTGCCTTGTGGGAGGCTCTTCCAAACGAGCTCGATGCCGATCTGGAATTTAAGCTCGCCGGTGGGATCATAGTGGCGACCACTGATGATCAGATGGCGAGAATCCAATCCAAAGCGCGAATCGAGGCCACTGCCGGAGTTGATACTGAAATCCTTGGCCGCGACGACCTTCTGAAGCTTGCACCCTATCTCTCGCCAGCAACGATCGGTGGCGGATACTGCAGAATGGAAGGTAAAGCCAATCCGCTTAAGATTGTTCCAGCGCTCGCAAACGCGGCGCATAATGCCGGTGTCAGGATCAAAACCGGAGTGAGGATTACAGGCATTGAAGGGCAAACGCCGAGTTTCAGGTTGGAAACATCGTCCGGTCCGGTCGTCACCCAACGGATCGTTAACGCGGCTGGCGCCGAAGCAAGCCGAATTGGCGCCATGGTTGGTACTCGGCTGGATATTCGAGGCGTACCGCTTCAGATGACCGTAACCGAGCCCTTGGCCCTGATCATTCCTCATCTGATCTACTCGGCGGCCGGCAAACTCACACTCAAGCAACTGGAGAATGGTGGTTGTGTGATCGGTGGCGGATGGACAGCGCAGGAGCGGTCCAACGGCTCGCTTGTTATCGATCCGACGAACTTCGCTGGCAACATGTCCATGGCTGCCAATGTTGCGCCCGCTATCGCCGGCGCCTGCGCGCTCAGGAGCTGGACCGCATGGGTCAACGGTACACCGGACTGGCGTCCGATCCTGGGTGAAGATCGCAACGTGCGTGGCGTAATTCACGCGCTCTTTCCTTGGGTTGGCTTCAGCGCCGCGCCGATGACAGCTCTCGCTGCCGCCGAACTTGCGCTTGGCACTTCGCCAACTGCTCGCTTGCAAGGCGTCTCTGTTCTCTACGACTGAGCACTGGCGCACAATCCCGGGCTCATGCCGCGCCGCGGGTTGCATCCTTGGTGCCGGCCTGTTTACGCTTCCAAGCTCTCCAAGTCATCGCCCACAATGCCGGATCCTCAAATGCGTCACCCTTCGCCTGTGCTATCGCCTGATTATGCGGCGCGGTCTTGACCATCTCGGGGTCGCTTCGCGCCTCTTCGCAGATCTTGGCGATCACATCGATCCAAAGATCGATATCCTCTTTGGACCAGAGTTCGCCTGCTTCCGGCGTGAACGGCTCAGGCACGATCCAAGGCTCATGGCTCATCCAGAAGGGATCAATCCCGTAGTCGGCCATTCGGTTGGCGAAGTCGACCGTGCCAACGCCTGTTTCCTCCAAGATGGGACCGAGCGACCATCTGGTCATTTCCATGCGATGCGCTTTCACGTCAGGATTGGAAATTGCCAGCCCGGAAACCTCAGAAAGCCTCTTGTCCATATAATTGTTGGCGACGACCGATATATCGGCAGCCAGCTCGATCCCTTCGGCGCCCATTGCCCGCGACCAGGCATAAGCTGTCACAACCTGCGGCACATTCCCCCAGTACTCGCGCACTTTGCCGGCTGACTTCGGTCGGTCTTCGTCCAGAAAATAACCCTTGTCCGACTTCGCAATCACCGGCGTCGGCAGGTATTGTGCGATCTCATCGGTACAACCGAATGCGCCAACAGCCGGTCCGCCACCCGCCTTGGGTGCGCCAAAAGTTTTGTGAAGCATAAACATGCAAGCGTCAAAGCCGAGTTCGCGCGCCGACAGTCTGCCCATGACCCCATTGAAATTCGCATGGTCATAGAAGCACAACGCGCCCACTTCTTTGGCCGCCTTTACCCATTCCTTGATCTCCGGATTGTAAATTCCCATGTCGTCCGGATTGTTAATCATCAGCAGGGCGGTCTTGTCGCAGACGGCTGCCTTGAGCGCATCCAAAGAGGGATATCCGTTTTCCTCCAATGGCAGGTTCACGACCTTGAATCCAGCCGCCGCCGCGGTTGCGGGATTGCATGGATGCGCCTGCATTGACGTGACCATTTCTGTGCGATTGCCCAACTCGCCTTTGTCCTTCCAATAGGCGCGGGCAACACAGGCCATTGTATAGGCAGCATTGGCTCCACCACCGGCCTGGAAAATAAACTGGTCCATTCCGGACAACGAACGCAGGATGCAATCAAAATCGTGTATGATCTCCAGCACGCCCTGCAGCGTGTCCGGATGTTGATAGGGGTGCACTTGCGCCAGCTCCGGCCGCAGCGTGGCAAATTCCGCAGTTTTGGAATTGTATTTCATCGTGCAAGTGCCGAACAGACTTATACCCATCATGCCAAGCGTGCTCTGGCTGAGATGCAGATAGTGGCGCTGCGCTTCGAATTCGGTGATCTCCGGCAATTCCGGCCTGTCTTTACGGGACATGGAATCGGGAATCAGCGTATTGCCTACCGCCGCTGTCACCTCGCTTTCTGGCTCCGGAAAATGCTGGCCGCGCCCTCCCGGCCGGCCAAGCTCCATGACAACTGGTTCGTCCCATTTTGCAGCATGAAAGTTGGGAAGGCGGTTCATTTGAGCATCTCCTTCAGCGTTTCTGCCAACCGACGTATATCGGCGGCTGTATGGATCTCGGTCACGCAATAGAGCGCTGATTGGCCAAGGCCGTTCTCTTCCGCGGAGATGTCCTTTCCGCCGAATATGCCCTTCGCGCGCAACGCGTCGTTGATCATCGCAACGGTCTTGCCTGTGCCGTCAAAATTGACCACGAATTCCTTGAACGTCGTGTCCGGCCAGACGATCTTAACTCCTGGGATATCAGCGAGCAGTTTCGCAGCGTACCGTGCTCGGGCAACAATCAGACTACCAAGTTCGCGAAATCCGTCCGGGCCGAGCAGACTCATATAGACTGCTCCGGCAATTGCCCAAAGATAGGTCGAGTTTCCGGTCCAGTCGTTAGCGTTCTCGCGCATTCCGTAGGAGTTCTGGTGAGGGCAGGCCAGGCCGAACCCAAGCTGCCCCGGCTCCAGCGTTTCGACCACCGAGACGAGAAAGCCATTATAGGCGCGCACATAGCGTTCTTCATCCCGCGACGCGATGAAGCCTCCAGCTCCCCCGCCACAATGCATGTGAACACCGAGTGGTTGCACCGGACCCGTCACGATGTCCGCGCCATAATCGCCAGGCGCGGTCAGCACCCCCAGACTGGATGGATCGACCCCGACGATAGTCTCGGCACCCGCCGCGCGCGCCATCCGGGCGATCTCGGCTGCGCCCGTCTCAATGGTTCCGAGATAGGCGGGATTTTCAAAGTAAACGGCTGCAACGTCCGGTCCGAGTTTCGCTTTCAGGTCACCGAGATCCAAACGCCCTGACGTCGGATCAGCGGCAATTTGAACGACGTCGATGTGACTTTCCATCTCCTGCGGCTGACAATAGGTGCGAATGACGCTGAGCCGCTCCGGATCGGACAGTCTGGGAACGAGTACCTTGGATCTACCGGTTATTCTTGCCGCCATTCGGCAGGCATGTCCGCTGGCGCATCCCCACGAATATACCGGTAGTTGGACCACATCCAGGTTCAAAAGCGCACCCAGTTGCGAATTGAATTCGAACCATGCCTGGTTGCGACCGTGGTCGGACTGGTAGCTTCCCCAGACATTGGTGGCAAACTCGGTACGCCCGACGATCTCGTCGACGATGGCCGGAACATGATGCTGCCAAACTCCCGCGCCCAGGAAGCTGAGAGTGTCTTCGCAGTTGCTGTTCTTCTTGAGTTTCTCAACGAGATCACGCCGCAGCTCAATTTCGGAGGTCAGCGCCGGTGGCAGATCGAGAGGAGCCTTCCGGAAATGGTTCTTGGGAATTTGTTCAAAAACCTCGTCAACCGAGGTTGCGCCGATCTCTTCAAGCATCGCTTCCAGCACTCCGGGTGCCGAATTCGCCATCCACGGATGGGCACGTCTCTCGCTGGCCATTTCAGACCTCCCTGTCAAATCCCGTTTCTATCTAAGCAAGATTGTACAAAAGTTCGCATAACGCACACAAGGTTTCAATTGGCCATGACGCGCATTACCATCTCTCGTCCACGCGCTGTCTTCACTCGGAGGAAACCCGCAAGGTTTTTGTCGAGTTCCGGATCATCGGTGTCAATCCAGAGGCGCGGCCGCGCAAGGGCTGCAAGTTTGTCCTCGGTTGCGATCACGATCAGCCCATCACGACCAGCGCGCTTAATCAGTTCTGGTCCGATTTGCTGGTTACCGCGCCCGAGCAGAAATCCCTGCCGACCGGTAACGCCGAGAATAATCTGCACTGAGCGGCCGCGGGCAGCCGCTTCCAGTTCATCTGAATTCGCGTCGCTTGCAACCAGTTCGCCTCCCAATACAGCGTCGATCCCCAGGATGCTGGATTCAATCCCGAGTGCCTTGGCAACCGCGCCAGCGCTGGTGCCGGGTCCGATTATGTAGAGCGTTTCGGGATCCATGTTCTCTGCGATTTCTGACGCTGCGCCAACGAGCGCTACGCCCCAGTCGCGTCTTGGCCCGCCCTTCGATGCCTGGATGCGATTGCGCGACAATGGTGTGCGGGCATGGTCGTAGAGTTTCGGAGCGAGGCGCCCTGCGCGCAGTGCCGCTTCGTCGATATCCATCACCTCGGTGTGGTCGTCCCACAAAACTCTGTTGGGATGCACTGCCATGTCACCCAGCAGCGCACCAGCCGCTTCTGGTGATACGGCGAAAACGCCTGAATGCATCTTCACGCCACAAGGAATGCCGAGCATCGCCTGTTTCTGACCCAGCCTGGAAGCGACATCGCGTGCGGTTCCATCACCGCCGGCGAACACGATCAGGTCGATATCCAACATCGCGGAAACCAATTCGCGCGTATCCCGAGCCGTATGCGAACGGTCAGAGAGTTTGATGGTCTCAACCTGAAAATTGAGTCCCTTCAACCAATCGGCGCCAAGCTCATCCGGACCGGTCTTAATCACAGTGCCATGAGCACGATTGCTCATGATTGTCATTGCTCTGTGTGTTCGCTCGCCGGCATGGGCAACCGCGCCAAGCTGCAATGCTCTAGCAACCGTATCAGGTCCATCAGTGCCCTTCAGCCCCACCGATCCTCCCAAGCCGGCGATAGGATTTACAATCAGACCGAATTTCACCTTCGTCCACTCCGTGACATTGTGATCCGCCGCGCGCCGTCCATATCTATTACCTTTGCCTTACCCTTGATCGCGCTCAGTCGTTTGCAAGAGCCAGTGGCTTCGAATACCGACGCCAAAGTCAACCTCAGTTGGAAACGCACAGAGCGCCGCACGACCATTGAAGCGCAGCAGATCTCTGATTTGCGATGCAGAAGCCGACAATGGCATGACGTCGGCATAACGCTTGTTGAACCCGATCTGTCAACGCCATGTCGGGTGGCGAATTTGATCCACGTCGAGGACGAATCCACTGCGCCATTGACACGATTGCCAGACTTGGAGCAGGTTATTTGCGCACAAAAGTTCATTTTGCGCACAAATAGCCCCACAAAGGGGCGAAGGGAACCACCGACCGGAACTGGTTCCGTCCGCAATAGCTGGAGGTCATGCCAATGTTGAGACGTACCCTACTAACTGCTGTCGCAGGTCTTACTATCATCGGATTATCGATGGTACCTGCAGCGGCAAAGTCACTTGATCAAATTCTTTCCGATGGCAAGATTCGCATAGGAATCAACCCGAACTTCCCGAACATGTCGGTACGAAACAGCGATGGTGAATGGGAAGGTTTCGACATCGAAATCGGCGGCGCCATCGCCCAGAAACTTGGCGTGGAAGTGGAGTGGGTTCCAACAGAGACTCCTCAGCGCGTTCCTTTCCTAGTTTCCGACCGAATTGACATCTCGCTCGGTGCGCTTACCCGGAATTCAGAGCGGGCGAAGCTTATCGACTACACCGTTCCGCTGCACACTGAGGTCTTGGCCGTTTTGGCAACCGACAAGATTGAGGGCGGTAGCTGGGAAGATTTCAACAAGGAAGGCGTAACGCTGGCCAACATGCGTGGAAACTGGACTGTCGGCTGGATTGAGGAAAACATGCCGAATGTCACGCTTGAACTGGTGGATACGCTCGCTGATACCGTCCGCCTTGTCGGGCAAGGTCGTGCGGACGCTATAGTCGAGAACATCGATTTCTTCATGGCGTTTACAAAAAACTACCCGGACGTGAACTGGAGGGTCGTGGAGAATCCGATCTTTGTCGCTTACTGCGCCATTGGGGTGTCGCAGGATAATAACAACCTCACCGAAGTCCTGAATATCATTCTTTATGATCTGCATTCCTCAGGCACGGTGAATGCCACGTGGGAGAAATATTACGGCGCGCCTATGCTGCGCACTGTCGATCCTGACCCATACTTCTAGGTAAGACTGGCCCCGTCCGGCCTGAAGGCAGGGCGGGGCCGTTTCCCTTCGTTCCATGAATTACAAGTTTCAGTACGGTATCGTCTGGGAAAATTTTGGCGCGCTGCTCGAAGGCGCCTGGCTCACGTTTCAGCTTGGAGTGCTTGCATTCGCGGGGGGTCTGCTGATTGGGTTGGTTGGCGCCTCGATCAAGAGCTTCGCGCCCCAGCCGTTTCGTTTTCTAGTCGATAGCTACGTCGTGTTCATCACCAACACTCCGGCGCTGATACAGATCTACTTTCTGTATTTCGGTCTGCCTGAAATTGGCATCCGTTGGTCGAGTGAAGCCTGTGTCCTGATTGGGCTGATTTTGAACGCCGGTGCCTATCTGACCTTGATCTTGCGCGCAGGATTCCTTTCTGTGCGAAGACCCGAACTGGAAGCGGGCATAACAATCGGAATGTCTGTCCTCCAGCAAATTCGATACATTGTCGTTCCCCATATCGCAAAATCAATCTATCCTGCGGTTGCGAATTTCTTCATTGTCATTCTCGTTATGGGCACGTCGATTGGAGCGGTCATTGGCGTGGACGAACTGACCGGAACTGCGATCAATCTCTCCACGATCAATTATCGCTGGCTCGAGTACTTCTCTGTAATTGCGGTGATGTATGTCGTGCTCACATTCGTCGCCAGTATCGGGCTGGCCCTTTTTGGTCGATGGGCCTTTCGCGTCAAGGCGCGGATCTTCTGATGGACAGAATCATTGAACAGCTTCCGCGGTTCTTTACCTCGGGAAATCTGACGCTGCTGCTCGAATCGGCAGGTCTTACGCTTGCCATGACACTGGTCGGCTGCCTTATCGGCTTTTTCTTGGCCTTTGTGCTGGTATATCTGCGTCAGACACCCGGTCTCTGGGCGTTGCCGCTTCGCCTCATCTGCATCAGCTATGTTGAAGTGTTTCGGCGAATTCCATTCCTGGTCGTGATCTACCTGGTATTGTTCTTCATTCAAACGATCTCCACCGACGCCTCCCTCTTTACCATCGCTGTGATCGCGATTTGCATATATTCGATTGCGTATACCGCGGACATCATTCGCGGCGGCTTGGAATCGGTGCCGCACACCCAGATTGAAGCCGCGCAGACCATGAATTTGTCCCGGTTAAGAACAACGGTCACGATTGTATTGCCGCAAGCTTGGCCGGTGATCGTCCCACCGGCGATCGCATTCGCGGTCTCGTTTATCAAAGATACCGCTCTTGTCAGCCAAATCGGTGTTTTCGAACTGACCTTCCGCGGTAAGGAACTCAACAATCAGGGATACTCTGGCATTCTTGTGTTTGGAACGATAGCCATGTGCTATTTTCTAATTTCATTCCCGCTCAGCATGCTGGGCCAATATCTGGAGAAACGGCTTGCCACACCTCGCGGTGAACGACGTGCGCGCAAAATACGGCGCGCTTGAGGTCTTGAAGGGCGTGAACTTCACCATGGAAAAGGGCGAAGTCGTCGCCCTGGTGGGACCGTCTGGTTCCGGTAAATCAACCGTCCTTCGGACATTGGTTGGCTTGACGCCGGCAACTTCGGGAACGGTGGAGATCCACGGCCGCGCGATCGATTTCAAAAATAGCGGCGCCGTGCGAGCGGCGCGGGATCAAATGGCGATCGTTTTTCAGCAGTACAATCTGTTCCAAAACATGGACGTGTTGAGAAATATCACACTCGCCCCCATCAAGATCAAACGGCGACGTGCGGCGGAGGTAATGTCGGAAGCGGAGAAACTGCTGGAGATGGTGGGGCTGTCCGAGAAGGTGCATGCTTTCCCCGACGAACTGTCCGGCGGCCAACAGCAACGTGTTGCAATCGCGCGTGCACTCGCACTTAACCCCGAAATCTTGCTGCTCGACGAGGTGACTTCAGCGCTGGACCCTGAGCTCGTCAACGAAGTGCTCGATACTATCCGGCGGCTCGCTGCAGAAGGCATGAGCATGATTATTGTAAGTCACGAGATGGCTTTTGTTCGCGAAGTTGCCGACCATGTCGTGTTCATGGACGAGGGAGAAGTGATAGAAATTGGGCCGCCGGATAAGATGTTCGGTGCGCCAAAGAGCGTGCGCGCACGTGATTTTTTCAGCAAGATCATTCGGCATTGATGTGCGAACAGACATGAAGATATCGGCCATTCGAATCTATCAGATCGATTTGCCACTGAAAGAGGGCCGTTAGGTACTTTGCTGATTTCACCCATGCTCGAAAATTGGAAGCGCACAAAACGAATTCGTAGCGATGAACAAAGGTCCGTGCGGAATACACAAACGGGCATCCACGCTTGCATAGACAATTGAGTCGTAAAGGGCTCAGTCGGAACCTGACAGGAACCCGATGGAATGATCAAGTTCTTTTACAATCTCGCGCCAAACCCGATGAAAGTTGCGCTTTTTCTCGAAGAGGCTGGACTTTCCTACGAGCTGATACCCATCGACACACGCTCGGGTCAGCAACATGGCGCAACCTTCCGGGAGTATAATCCCAACGCCAAGCTCCCGGTGATTATCGATGGTGGGACTGTAGTCTTCGACAGCAATGCGATTCTTCTTTATCTTGCGGAAAAGACTGGGAAATTCATTCCCGCAGGCAGTGATCAAGTTCGTGGCGAGCTTTTGTCGTGGCTGATGTTTATTGCAACCGGCGTCGGTCCGTTCTCTGGTCAAGCAGTTCATTTTCGAAACTTTGCACCCGAGAAAATTCCATACGCGCTGAAGCGTTACGACTTCGAAGCCCGCCGACACTGGCAGATTGTTGAAGACCGCCTTTCGCAATCGCCCTATGTGCTCGGTCAGAACTACTCGATTGTCGACATGTCCGTTTGGGGGTGGGCTCCGAGGCTAAGCTTCATGCTGGGGGATGATGACATCATGGCCAAGTATCCCAATATCGACCGGCTGATGAATGACATCAACACACGTCCGGCCGCACAGCGCGCGGTCGCGATCAGGGATCAGCACGAATTCAAGCAAGAGTTCGATGAGGAGGCGATGCGATCGCTCTACCCGCAGATCTTTGCCCCGGATCCGAACTAGGATTGCGACTGTGGCAAGTGATTCACATATGCGGACCGTCGTGGTTACAGGTGCTGGATCTGGAATCGGCCGGGCAATTGCGCTCCGGTTTGCCAATGATGAATATATGGTTGTTTGCGCTGACATTAACAGTGAAACGGCCGGCTCGGTCGCTGACGAGATCGAAACGAATGGCGGAAAGGCGCTTGCTCAGTGTTGCGATGTCGTGGACGAAGCTTCTGTTGCCGCAATGGTATCTAATACGATCGCCAAAACCGGTCGGATTGACTGCGTTGCTGCCAATGCAGGTGCAATGGTGGAGGGCGGTATATTGTCGTTGACGCTCGCCGACTGGCGTCGCGCGCTCGACGAGAACGCCACCGGTGCATTCCTCACTGCCCGCGCGGTTATTCCGCATTTGCAACGATCGAAGGGTACCCTCGTCTTCACAACTTCGACGGTCGCGCTTACCGGCATGAAGGGTGTAGCGGCCTATTCGGCTGCCAAGGGTGCCATTGCCGCCTTGACCCGTCAACTCGCCGCTGACTTTGCGGCTGATGGTGTACGGGTCAACGCGGTTGCACCCGGGGCGGTTCGAACACCCCTGTCGGAATCGCAATTTCGGGCGCGTGCGGCAAACGACGCAGAAATGGAAACTTTGTTGTCGCAAGTCATCGAGCGCTATCCGTTGTCTCGCTGGGGCCGGCCAGAGGAAATCGCGGAAATGGTGCACATGCTCGGCACCGAAAGATCGTCCTGGACGACCGGCCAGATCTTGCCGATCGACGGGGGATTGTTGCAGCTTCGATGATACCGTTCGTGTTATCGAGGCGGAAAGTTAGTCGATCTTGTAAGCGCCTTTCGTGAAATCCGGACGAACAATTGAGTGGGCTGGACATGGACGATCCTATGATATCTGTCAGCGACCGCCTGGAAATTTACGATCTGCTGGTGGATTATTGCCGTCTCCTTGATCGAATGGAACTTGAAGCCCTGGCCGCGCTTTTCACCGAAGACTGCGATGTGGCCTATGGTGACGATGCTCGGCTTAAAGCAAAAGGACGGGCAGCGCTGGAGGCCTCACTGGCCAGAATGTGGCGCTGGCGTCGAACGTCGCATCACATCTCGAATATCCGCATCTGGCCTGATGGAACAAATCGAGCGCGGGCGGAAAGTTACGTTTTCGCATGGCATGAACAGGCCGATGGTGCCAGCGCAGTTTTGATGGGACGGTATCTCGATTTGCTGGTCAAAGCCGAGGAACGTTGGCGGATTTCGCAACGCCGTATGGATATGAACGGCTCGGACCAGGGGTTCCGTGTACCTCTGGCGTCAGCGCCTCGCCGGAAACCGCCGCCGGGTTGGTCTCCACCGGAAGGATTGGACCAATAGAGATAAGGCACAGAAAACCTGGAGTGATGGCATGCCGATCCATGATTATCAATCTGCGCTCGTAACTGGTGCTTCCAGCGGCATAGGAAGGGCCTGCGTCAACATGCTTCAGCGGGAAGGTATGGAGGTGGTGGCATTGGGTTCACGCGCTGAACCGTTGGAGGCTGCCTGCCAGGACGTGGGATGCGAAGCGATGGTGCTCAATCTTCGCGATACCCGCGAAATCTATAGCCGTCTAGCAGAGCGTGAATTTGACGTCGTCGTCAACAATGCCGGTCTGGCCCATGGGACCGCTGGCGGCTTTGCCAGTATGAAACCGGATCAAATCGACGAGATGATGGAGGTTAACGTCACCGCTGCCCTTCACGTTTTGCGGGCGACTGTGCCCGGTATGATAACCCGCAAGCGCGGGCACATCGTTGAGATGGGTTCGATTGCCGGTCTCTATCCGCTCGGCATGTCGGTCTATGGCGCCAGTAAAGGGGCGATCCACATGCTTTCGAGTAATCTGCGTATGGAACTGAACAGAACGAAGATCAGACATACGGAAATCTGCCCGGGTCGAACGGTCACCGGGTTTTTCAAGAAAGTGTTCCAGGATCAGGACACGCGTGATGCCTTCGTATCTGAGATCAGGCCGCTGGCTCCAGACGACATTGCCGATGCTGTTCGCTTTGCGCTGTGCGCCCCAATCCATGTCAACGTCGGAACAATCGAGATTACACCCGTTGATCAGTCGCCCGGTGGCCAGGTGCTGGACAACTAAACCGCGCATCCGGCGCCTATGCCCCCGCGAGTAAACACCGTTGGCGCGACAAGCAAACTCAACGAGAGCGCCTTGTTAAAGCGGAAATGAAAGAAATGGATTGAATCGGAGACCCAGCATGAACCACGCTCAAACCCTGGATGGACTGATCGACAAGTCAGACATTTCTGATCTGATTCACGCCTATTGCTTTCATTTCGATCGGGCCGAGCATGATGCTGTGATTGATCTTTTCACCAGCGATGCCCTGATTGATTACGGACCTGACGTTCCGCCCATGTCGGGACAGTCGGAATTTGGTCCGATGATCGAACGCGGCTTGACCGATCTATTCGCCGCGACGAGCCACCATGTATCCAACATTACCATTCGCTTCGATGGGCCGGACGCAGCAACGAGCACCTGCTATCTCTATGCATGGCACCGATATCGGGACCGTCCCGAGACAAGCGAGTTATGGGGACAATACCATCACACTTTCCGCCGAACCGCAGCGGGCTGGAAGATCTCGCGTCTTGTTCTTTGTGCCGCCGGCACGGAAAACTTCCATCGAAAGAACATGCATCCGATTGGCCGTCGACACGCTGCGTCTCGGAAATGAGGACCGGAAGTGCCGAGGTGCTTGGTTGCTGCTAACGTCCGCTTTGTCTTGTTCCCCGCGCGAAAGCTGCCGGTCCGGATACGGCCCCTTTTCGGACATTCGATGGAAGCGCGATAATCGGTTCTCTTGCACCTTCAACATGTCCCTGGAACCAAGAAGTGCAATTGGTGCAAGTCTCGCTCCCAAATCGTCTTTATTGACGTCTTGATGTTTTGTGGTTCAGCGGCGGCTCTTGGCTGGCGTGTGTTACAGTACGCTTGGTCAGTTCATTTGACGTTTTCCAAATATCGATAGCCCAACAGCAGGAGGCGATCATGCCGTTTGCGGACTTCGCCGCGCTGAAAAAGCGCGTGCGGATAGAGGATGTATTGCCCGAACTCGGGCTTGAGATGAAAGAACATGCCGGGCAATGGCGTGGACCGTGCCCGGCCTGCCGGTCCGGTGGAAACCGGGCGCTGGTGGTGACCCCAGAGAAGGCGGCCTTCTACTGTTTCGGCGGACGCACCGGTGGCGACGTGATTGCGCTTGTCGCCCATCTCCGCGGCTGTTCGATGAAGGATGCCGCTGGTGAACTTGACCTCCTGACGGGGCAGGGAAGGGGTGAAGACACTTCCGGCAAGGCCGGTAAAAAGACAGTTCCCAAAGAGAGGTCGAAGGGGGCCGCAAGAAGCCTCCAGCCTCTTGCCTATTTGCAAGTGGAGCATGCACCGGTTCAGGCCCTCGGGATTGAGCCGGAGACATGCGACGCCTTTGACGCCGGATACGCACCGAAAGGGATCATGCGGGGGAGACTGGCCATCCCGGTACATGACCGGTTTGGTGTGCTCGCTGCCTATTGCGGTCACGCGCTAAATGGCGAAAGCCCTGCGCTGATCTTCCCGAACGGCTTTCGGCCATGGGAGTTCATCTTCAACGCGCATCGCCTTGTACAAAACGACGGTGGGGAAGGGGAGTTGATCCTTGCCCGTGATCCTCTTGAGGCGATGATTGCCTGGCAGAACGGGATATCAAATGTCGCATCGTTCCTGACCCAAACCATCCGGCCCGAACAGCTTGAAATGCTCTCAGGCCTGATGGACGCGCTGCATTTCGAGCAGCTTCACATCGCATAAGTGCGATGAACCCTCCGGACATTCCAATCCGGAGGTTTTTTGTGGAAAAGTGCGAATTCTTTCAAAAAAGTTTGGCTGCTCATCGCTTGACACTGCGGTTCGCCAAGACAAGCACCTGACCATGGCGAACGGTGACAACGAAGCATTTTCCGGGATTGATGGTGTCGCTGTTGACCAGATTTGAAAGGAACCATGACAATGGCAAACAAACGCAAACATACCAAGGAAAAGACCTTGAAGCGGTTGATCTGGCAGGAACTCGCTTCCTTCGGCCGCATGGCGGGCAATGAGGCGCTCGATGTCATCGACAAGTCCGCCAGTCTTGCCGTAACCGGTTCAATACCAACCAGGAAGATCAAGAAGTAAGGCATCCGAATTCAACGATCAGCCCCGGGCTCGCCTCCCGGGGCTTTTTTATTTGTCAGGCTTGGACGATTGATCCAATGGATAGGTCAGCAAAGCTCACTCGGCTCCCCTGCCAGGTGCCGCCGAATCCACTGCCTCTATGCGCGCGATTTGCCAATCTGTGGCATACCGTTCGTGTCCATAAGACAATCACGACAATGGAACTCTACGACGCGCTGATTATGGCCAGCGTGGATGAAGATAAGGCACGATAGGCCGCTGAAGCGGTCAGGATTGTCGCATCATCACGATAAAGTGACACCTTTTCAGCATGTTACGTCGCGCATCTTCCCACGCCATAGCTACCCATAGCAACCGGTGACGCGACCCTTTTGTTGCGCTTTTCTGGAACCGCCAACGAAAGGAGAAACCAATGCCGAAACCTGGAAGAATACGCCGCCGTGACGGCTGGCAATTGCGAAGCTCAAGCGAACGGCGAAGAGCCCGCAAACTAGGAGGTTTGAGCGCACGCCAACAAAAGCGCGTCGTCAAACACAACCGGCGCTACAAGAAAGGGTTTGTGTTTTGATCCGATCGGAAAATGGCAGGGCCCCGTTTACGGGGTCCTGTTGTTTGAGCCGGGCGATATTCGTCGCAATCACGAAATCGCAATATGCAACGTTCAAGATAGCGACTCGTTCCTGAGAAAGGATTGGGAACCGCGTCCGCTGTGATGCTACCGGCCGATGTGGCCGCGAAGCGGGGCCTGCAAGAATATGGCTAGGCAGAGCGGAATTTTGACTTCATCCAGTATCTGATTTGCGATCCTCCTGGCGACGGTTTGAGTGACTGGCAAGATTGTCTCATTCACGGATAAAGTCCCTTTGCAATCCCGGTGCTATTACTCGCGCGAATTGCTGATCTGTGGCATACTGTCTGTATCTTAATGACAATCACAACAATGGAACTCTACGACGCGCTGATCATGGCCGGCGTGGATGAAGACAAGGCACGAAAGGCCGCTGAAGCGGTGATTTCGCGTGATGAGATCAAGGAATTACCGGCCAAATCCGACATCAAGGATATCGAGGTCAGGATTGATCGGCTGCGCGCCGAGATGTTCCGCTTCATGGCTGCTCAGACCATTGTCATCATCGGCGCGGTCGTGACGCTGTTGCAAATCCTACCGTAAACGGTAGTGCAGTTTGTTCGCCGGATCCGAGTTCATTCGTTTCTTGTAGATTGTACGAATGAGAAAATGTGGCTCAACAGAGCCGTATTTCATCGATTTTCCGTCGACAAACATTGTTGCGAACCAAAGCCCTCTCTTCCCCACTTCCCAGTCTGATTTGACAAGGTTGGGTTTCTGTTGCGCAACCCGAATTCGTCCTTTCGGCATGGTAGGCTTTGGCAAGCCAGTTCCCCTGGTTCTTTCCCCAAACAACAATCGAAGGAGACCTTCCATGCCCGCAATCGGTCGTGTGACCAAACAGGCTGACGGCACCTACAAGGGCGTCCTCGCAACCCTGTCCATTCGAGCAACCATCCAGTTCATCAGAAACCGCAAGACCGGCGATAATCAACCAGACTTCATCATCCTGTCGGATGGCATCGAGATCGGTGCCGCCTGGTGGCGAACGGCGATATCGTCCGGCAACGAGTATCTGTCGATCTCGATGGCCGCACCAGAGTTTGGCAATCGTACGCTCTATGCCAATCTTGGCCGGGCTGCCGGTGCCGAAAGTGAGGATGAATTCGCCATCATCTGGAACCCGCAGGACTGATCATTATCTCACAAGGATGCGCACTTCCCTTCCCCGAAGGTGAGCGCATCCTCTTTTTGTTTCCGCAATCCGTCGCTTCCCGGCTGGCGTGACCGAATTCCTCGGTCGCGGCAAACGGGAAAGGACGAAATCAATGGAAGAGACAACATCGAGGACAGGCCAAATCCGCAATCTCAACGATCGCTTTCGCAAGGGAGATGCAACCGTTCTAGGCCGCATGATGATGACGGTCGGTGTGCAGGAATTGCTCGAAGGTGACGCGCTCAAGACAGCTACCCTGTTCAGGACAATCGCTGACTTTAACGCGTTCGATGAAGACAACGATCCGCATGGCGAGCACGACTTTGGTGCCCTCGACTTTGATGGCCAGAAACTGTTCTGGAAGATCGACGCCTACGCGCCGGACATGATGCACGGGTCGGAAGATCCAGCGGACATCTCAAGAACGATCCGCGTCCTTACAATCATGCTGGCGGAAGAGTACTGATGGCCAGGAAGACTGGTCGAGCGGTCAACGACGACAAGAGCACCAAGGAAGTCAAGAGAACCAAAGCCACGCACCCGCTCACGCGTGAAGACAGGACCGAAATCTTCAGGATTGCGACCTCGTCTTTCCTTCGCCGCTACGGTGATCGGTTTGAGCGCGGCATGACCGACGAGTTACTGGCTGAAGCCCTACAAGCATCACTCGGCATCTTCGGTGGTTCAGGCGGTCCCGGTCGCCCGTCTGTCACCTACACCGGATCCGGTCTTCGCATCTGGGGTGGCTGGCACATCGTCAACCACGTAACCGAAAAGCCGCTCTTTGCCGGAAACGCAACGATCACCATGGCACGCGAGGTCTACGGCATCCGCAATCCGGACAACAAGCAGCTCAACCTGTTCTGACCACTCCCCTGCCCAACCGGGCAGGTTTTCTTTTGATACAATGATCAACAATCAGCCGTCGGTCTTGCGGGAAACAGGCCTTTATTTAGCTTCGGTCGAATGTCCGAAAAGGGGCCGTTTGCGGACCGGCAGCTTTCGGGCATCGATTGGGAAGAGCGGACATTCGCAATGCATAACTAGTTCGCACTTGCAGCGAACGGCAGCTTCTCTAATTGGGCGATTTGGTCAAGCTCGTTTTCCTTCACATCTTTTGGGTCATTGTCACTCATCCGGGTCACGCTTCTCTTCGCAGTCTGGTTGGTGCCCGTATGGCACCGCTGCATGCATGTGTCGGATTGGCAGTGGAGAGCCTTGCTTAGAGACGCGCTTTCCAAGTTGCGCAGCAGCCATTTTCGGCTTCATCCACGAACCTCGTCCGGTGAGGACGACCCGTTCGGTATTGGTGGAGGCGGTTCAGTTCATGCTGTGCCCTCCACCTTTGCCGGACGGAACTCAGTGCCGTCTGCCCACATACGATGCAGCAGGACAGCCAGTTTGCGGGCAACGGCAACGACAGCGCGCCGGCGGCCTTTTGTTCGCATGAGCCGCATCCCCCACGACTTGATCTGCGATCCGGCCATGGTTCGCATAAGAAGTGCATTGGCCGCCGCGTAAAGCGTCGAGCGAACATCTCGATCGCCCGCTTTCGATATCCGGCCTGGGTTGTCGACTTCGCCGGACTGGTATCGCCTGGGTGTCAGTCCAAAATGAGCGGCAACTGTGCGTGAGCGTTTGAAACGCGTGGGATCATCGACGGCCGCCTTGAATGTCAATGCAGCGATCGGCCCGATGCCCGGAACGGTCATCATGCGCATGCAGACATCATCCTGTGTGGCAGCCCGTTTGACCCGCCGGTCCAACTCCAAGAAGTGTTGATAGACGACCAGGCGGGCATCCAGCAGCGGCAACAACGCATGAGCCAGAACGTCATCGACTTCGATCATCGGGCGGACAACGCCATCAAAGCTGCCATGCTTGACTGTCTTGGGCAGGCGGATGCCGAAGATCTTCAAGAGCCCGCGTACCTCATTGGCCAGATCGATCGTCTTGCTGAGCAATGCCTTGCGAGCGCTGAGTAATACCCGCACACCATGCGCCTCGCGGCTCTTCATGTGAACAGGACTAAACCAGCCTGTGCGCAAGATTTGCGCAATGCCGCGAGCATCATTTTTATCTGTCTTATTGCGCATCGCCGACAGCGCTGCGTTCACTTGGCGGGCTTCCATGCACACGACATCTAAGCCTTCACCGATCAAGCCGTAGAACAGGTGTTGGCTCATCGTGCCCGCCTCAAAGCCCACGCGCGAAATCGGATGCGGGAAGCTAGTTAGGCACTGCGAGATGTCACTGACTTCGCAATGCAGCTCCCGTTCAACGATTACCATTCCTTTGGCGTCAACAATGCAAAGCGCGCACGAACGCAATGACACATCCAAACCAGCAAAATAATCCATCATCCATCTCCCTTGTTCACAGATATCCTGTGATCCTATCGGGAGCTCGACCTCAGATCAGGGTCCGCCCAATTACGCATGCTTTGAGCCGATTTTGATGAAAAAGGCTTTGTTTCAGTCGCCGCTTGAATGCGAATGAATGGTGTCCCACTCGGTTTTCATGCTGGTTGCGGGATTAGTTTTGCAAGCTTGCGGAGGTTTTGGGCTGTTGCTGCGAGGTGGAACTCGTCTTTGGCTCCGTTTGGTCCTCGAAGACGCAATCGGTCGAGTTTGAGAATGCGTTTGAGATGGGCGAACAGCATTTCAACCTTCTTCCGCCGTCGCTGGGTGTCGACGTAAGCGTCGGTTGTGGCGATCTCGCGGGCGAGATCACGTGCACCTTCATAGATGTGACGGGCGATTTTACGGGCCGGTTGATTGGGTGTGCATTTGGCTTTGAGAGCACAAGATGAACAATCCTCCTTGCGGGCGTAGTAGCGGATGAAGCCATCCCTGCTGATCCCTGATCGAGGTTTGGTCATCTTGCGCCAGTACTTCTTCAGCCGGTTGCCACCGGGACACGCATACTCGTCGGCCTCATGATTGAAGACGAATGCCGTATTCGGAAAGGAACCATCCATACGCTTCGACTTATCGAAGACAGGAATGTGCGGCAGGATACCTTCCTCTTCCAGAAGCCAGTTGAGGTTCTCTGCTGACCCGTAGGCCTGATCGGCCGCGAGTATCTCCGGGTAGAGACCAAACCTGTCCCGCGTTCTCTGGATCATCGTGCGCGTTGCGCCGACTTCCGCCTGCCGGATGGCCCGACTGGCCTCAACATCCACAATAATCGCATTGTCCGTGTCGATAAGATAATTGTCTGCGTAAGCAAAGAACGCCGGACCTTTGAGTGCACCCGTCCATTGAGAAGCTGGGTCGCTGTGCGATGTGAACTTCGGTTTGACTTCGCTGGCGGCACCAAAGGCCGCTTCATCCAACACGTCCAGATATTCCTTCACCGCCCGTGGAACAGCATCTGGATCGAGTGCGGTCGGGTCCCATTGGTCCTTCGGGGTTGAGTTCTGCTTGTTGGCATCCGCCCGGATGATGCTTGCATCGGCGGCAAACACATCGCCACCGACCAGGCCTTCCTCGATGCAGCGGCCAACGACACTCTCAAACAGCTGCCGGAACAAATCGCTTTCCCGAAAGCGTCCGTGGCGGTTCTTGGAGAAGGTCGACTGATCGGGAACGGGATCGCCCAGGTCCAGACGACAGAACCAGCGATAGGCCAGGTTCAGATGAACTTCCACACACAACCGCCGTTCCGACCGGATACCCATGATATAGCCGATCAGAAGCATTCGGATCATCAGTTCCGGGTCAACCGACGGACGGCCGATGTCGCTATAGAACGGTCGAAGATGTGCTCGGATGCCGGTCAGGTCGACAAATCGATCCACTGACCGCAACAGGTGATCGGCTGGGACATGATCCTCAAGACTGAATTCGTAAAATAGCGCCGCCTGACACTCCTTGCGTGATCCCATCATCGGCTTCTGTCTCCCAAATCACTTGAGAAACTGAATCAGGTCAAAATGCCCTCAATGAGGCGACTTTTTCATCAAAATCAGCCCATAGCGGACCTAAACTGACCTGACAGAAAGCTCGCGGTCAGTGCCATGAAGCGCTCAACCATGCTCATTGTCCGCCGCATTCTTGTAACGATACAATCCAATGATGCTTTCGTAGTCGCCTTGAATAATTTGTAGTTCCCTGTCCAGCAAGACCAATCCAGCCGTACGGACACGCATCAACTCTGACACGAACTCTATGCGTAATCGCAAGTCTGACTCAATTAGAGACTGGGCTGCCAGTATTTGTTCAAGGTTTTCTGTCAGCTGAGAGTCGAGTTCAGATGTCTCTGCATCAGAATCACTTTCCAGGGAAGATACTAGTTCTTCCAATCTACGAGACAACTCACGGTGCCTCGCAATCAATTCAGTTAATTTTTGCCCCATATGCTGCTCCAGCCCCGCAGCAACCGGCTTGAAAACAGCGTCCTCAATCTACCAGTTTGTTATCGTTATATTTTGTCGGCCGCATCCATATTCATATTCGAGAATTCTCCAAGAGCTAATGCTCTGGCAACGGCATGGGGTATGCTGTTTGCGCCAAGCCTCATTTGGGCATTCTTCAAGAGCGCATCGATCATACACTCCCCTCGACGCGTCAGTTGCGGAATATCTTCCAGACTGGTGCCAATGGATATCAAGAACAAAATCTCAGCCTGCAATGTCGATAAGCATTTGGTTTCGAATAGTTTCGTTATGTCGGGAAATCTCGCAATTATTGCGGCAAGCGACTGGCCAACTCTTGCGAACAGCTCGGCCTGAAGCTGAAGCGAAATCTCCCGCGTGCCGGTGCCGACCACCACATTTGCCAATCCCCTTCCAAAGGCCACCGGCAAGACAAGTATGTGCCGGTGTCCCAGCTTGGACAACTCGTCGAGGAATCTCTGCTCAAGGAACTCGCAGTAGACATTTCTGTCAAGGTTCAAGGCATCAAAAGGACGTCGGTTTAGTCTAGCTTCCTTGATTATGGGACAACCGCCAAGATCATAAAACTGGGTTGAGAGAGTTGCCAAAGCCTCAGGCATGTCCCGATAGGGGCGGATCGATGCATTTTCTCCCTCAAGGTCACAGAAGTTGACGCAAATCAGCTTTAATTCGATGTGCTTGAGGTGACGGGCTAAAATCTTGCAGGCATCGTTCACATCACTTGCGGATGCAATCAGGCGGATTACTTTGCGGATATCTCCGTATCCCCAATCGTACTGAATGGGTTGCGTTCTTTGTTTCATCGCCCAGCCCCTTAAGAGTTTTGATTCTTTTCTCCTCGCATATGCAAGGTTAGCAGACATTGCGATTGATCAAACCCAATCGATAGAGATTGAGAACAATTCTTTTCACAGTCGCGTGTCCGAGAATACTTGAAATGATTGCTGAAATATCAGAAGGGTAGGATGCCCCATTCGCATCACCTTAATGAACAATTGATGGCCTGATTATCGGTGTGATCAGTCGACGGTTGATTATGGAGAATCCAGCTTCGCTCCAGACATTCAATATAAACAATGCCAGATCAGCATTTCTTTCTGACCTCTGCATCGTGAAACCCATCCATTCCCCTGCGATGGGTTTCATTTTGTTTGAATATCACTTGCAACAGCTTGTGAGTTGTTAATTCCGTATTAACGATTTGTTTGTCGCTAATGTCCAATATGGGGGTTGAGCGCATATGGAATGCGTAGGATGGTGCATGAGGTGCTGCAATGACTGCTGCATTACGCGAAAAGCCGGCTTCGGGTCTTATTGAAAAGAGCTGCGAGAGACGGGCAAAACGAGTCCGGTGCGCCATTCCTGCCAAGATTGAGTTTCAAGGGGTGCGACTTGCCGACTGCGTCATCAAGGACATATCATCGAGTGGCTTGCTTCTTTATGTTCCGCGCGCGCAATGGCCTCCCCACACTTTTCAACTAGCCTCATTCGTGTTTAAAAATGAATTTCAGGTTCAAACGGTCTGGTCGAATAGGGAGCATGTAGGTGTCAAGATCTTAACTGATCAGAAATGAGTTCTGGCGCTTTGATCTGCCGTTCGGTGGAGATCAGCCTCCAAACATCTTGTCAAATGTCCCCAACCGGCGACCATGCACCTCATAAAACTGGCGTCTTAGCGACCTGTTTATCTCGCGAATGCGATCAATCTGATTGTCTGAAAGCGGCATGTGTTTCAACAGCCGTTCTTCGACCTCCATACAGTAAACGCCGAATTTGGACACTTTAGCGGCCTTTTCGAACTCGCGTGCGTCTTCGTACGTCTGCAATAAATGATCAATGGCTCGAACGTTAACGTTAGACAATCGAGAGCATTCTTCAACTAGAGACAACAGACGAATATCTCCGCCTTCGTTATCCGGTGATAGAAATTGTTGCGCACTGTGTGTCACAAAATCTGACATCGACCAGGAGACCTCTGCAGCATTGCCAAAAGAAATCTAAGCCAATTCGAATGTACCAGTTTGTCGTTAGATGTTGGTAAAAACCTCAAATGTCGCAAGCTTGGCGCGCTGCTCTTGCCAACCCGGATGGCATCAGAGAGCACTACGCGTATGGTAATTAAAGCAGCTCATCTGCTTTGCAATTAGGAAGCGACCGCGAAATAGTATACCGTTGGCGCCAATTTATTGACAGTTACCGACAATGGTAGATCGCACAGATACGCCCGACTTTATCGATCAGTATCGAATACTGGCTTCAAGTGGCCGCGACCTGAGCGACTTCTGTCGAGAATATGATCTGGAGCTGGAAGTATTTGCTCGACCGCTCGACCTCGATTCAACTGTGTTCGAGGATCTGCACGAGAAAATCAGCTTCGACAAATATTGTCGTCTCCTGGAGGTCTTGTCGACTGTTTCCGGTGACGATCTGTTTGGACTGCGCTACGGTCAGTACTTCAATATGGGCGTTTTAGGACCATTTGGGTATGGTTGGGGCCAGGCACCTACACTTAGGGATGCTCTGGATTTCGGCATGAAATATGCGCGCGTCGCCGTTGAGGCTGGTCAAGAAATCAATTTGATCGATGATGGTGACAATACAATTCTTGAATGGACCTATTCTCCGTTGATTGCCCGCCGTGAACAATATGTGGATTGTGCAGCAGCGATAGTATTTCGCCAACTCCAAAAAAGCGTTGGTCGTTCGTTTCAGCTGTTGCGCGCAAATTTTGAACGTACGATGCCGAGAGATAAGTCATTGCACATAAATATGTTTTCCAAATCAGTTTTCTTTAACGCTGAATCAAATGCTTTCGTTTTCCCGAGCGAAATGCTGAATTTGGGAAATCCGAATGCCGATAGAATTCTGTTCGAGTTAATGTCTGAACAATGCCAAGTGTTGGTAGATAAGAATGCGCAAAAGGATGATATCGTATCGCTGCTCAAGAATGACCTTGTCGAACATATGACATCAAATGATCGCGCAATTTCAGATGTTGCCCGACGACTTGGTATGAGTGAACGCACACTGCAAAGGCGGTTGGAAAACGCCGGCACTAGTTTCTGGGACGTTTGTGAGAGCACCAGGGATGAGCTTTCAATCCGATTGCTCAAAGCGACCAATTCATCGTTGTCAGAAATCGCTCAAAAAACAGGATATTCGTCACAAAGTGCGTACACCAGAGCGGTGAAGCGTTGGCACGGAATGTCTCCGGGTAAACTGAGAAAGCAACTTCGATCCACGTCTAAATCCTAAATCATCACAGTCCTACTTTTTTACCGATGGCGCCACAGCTGCACATATTCGGCGTTCCTGGTAAATGCCTGCTTTCAATCGTATTGCTAGGTCTCCTGCAAATCGGACATCGGTCCGAGTTTAATGATGATGCGGGCAAACCAAATGAAAGAGCTAAAAGGAGACCACGGTAGTATCGGTAACCGAGGTCCAAAAGACTGTGATGTTCGATATGCCGCACTGAACGAATATGTGCAGCAAATTGGATGTGAATCTTATGCAATGATTGCCGTGCCGAGAGGTGCTAAGAAAATCCAAAATGTGGTTATTTATTCAAACTGGCCGCGGGATTTGCTCGTATGCAACATCGGCGCTTTTCTGACGAGCAAAACCGAGTTTCTGGATCTGGTATTTAACACGATAGAGCCGTTTAAATGGACATTCAAAGGCGTGTACGAAACCAATTGGTTGGGGTCTGAGAATCGTATTGGAAGAATCGCTCGCGACTCAAATCTCCTCGATGGTTTGATTGTTCCGGTGCATGGGCCGGGTCCCAATGTTGGCTTTTTGGCGATTGGGGGAATGAAGCGTGAGCCAAATTCAATGGAAGTTTCAAAACTTCAATCCATTGCGATTGAGCTTTTTAGTCGTCACTACGCTGATAGGCAGCAAAGGGCTGTTCAGAAGCTAAATCTGACCGCTAAGGAAATCGAGGTATTGCGTTCCCTGTCAATGGGAAAATCGATTGATGAGATCGGTAATACGATTGGACATTCCCCAATTGTGGCCAGTGCATATATCTCCAACATTAAAACAAAGTTGAATTCGGCAACGCCGATTGAGGCTGTGATTAGCGCGCTGCGGCTCGGACTTATCTGCTGAGCACCGCCACAAATCGAAGAAATCGCCCATCAACCAAAGGTAGCTTTGTCCGCTGAACGGTCGTTCAAGATCCCTTTCGTAATTGTTCTGATCGAATGTCAGTCCCAGAGAATCAACACATGCGTTTCGCAAGTGAGATGTACAACGGCTTTCCAGCTAGTTTGCGCTCTCAGATGTCTTCAGGTCGTTTTCTTATCGCCGCCACCTCGAATCAGCCATTTTGAGAAACTGCTGGTGGCGCCTAGTTAGATGACCTTGGATAGGTAATCGTCGGGAATGATATTGATAGTTGCAAACCGTTCAATATTCGAACTTCGCAATCCAAGGGTTGAGGAATGGTAATACGGGATCAAGCTGTTCTCGGTAATTCTTCCACCTTCCGGCACCACGACTATTAAGCGGCTCGGTCACCTGATTGTAACTTGGCGTGTTGATGCGTTCACGCGCCAGGGCCGTTTCGCGAAAATTGTTAAGATTCTCGTTCCAATCGAGATCGAGGTATTCGAGCAAAGGAGCTACATTGCCTTGAAGATCTGAGATGAGGTTTTCATATTTCAGGGTATGTACGCGGAGCTCCAGTCGCTCGCGATAGGACGACCATAAATCCATAACACTGTCATAAAGTACCGCGCTATCGTGCAGCTTCAGGAAGTTCGCCATCGGATTGTTCAACATGAAATTCTGCATAAAACACGAGAGCACGCAGTCGCAGGGATGGCGTAATGCGAAAATAAACCTCGCAGCTGGGAATACCCTGTGAATCAAACCCGCATGCACAATGTTGAGCGGCAACTTGTCGATGAATAGAGAGTTTTCGGAAGCGTCCTTGCCCTGCAGGTGCAGCTCATTGAGATATGCTTGTCGGAGTTCCGCGATTTCTTTTTCGGTTAGTGAATTCACCCGCTCGAAATCGGCGATGCCTCCAAGACGCTCGCGCATGCGAAATGCCATCTTCAATTCTTCGGCCACCACGATGTCTGGATGGCTTCGCAGAATGGTATCGAGTAACGTTGTTCCTGAACGGGGAAAACCGACTAGAAAGACGGGTGATGGGGCATCTTGGTCGCCTTTGCTTGGCCACGGTTTCTTGGGTGAATTACGATAGGATGCAGCCAGTGTCTTGATGTCGGCGCGGTACGCGTCTGGTTTGCATTGTTGTGCCTTAGGCGATGCAGCAATTCTCGCGTTTGATTTCTCAAACCAACCAAAGGCGGTTGAATGATCGCCAAGCTTGTCACATGTTTTGGCCATCAAAAACATGCGTCCATTCGCGATCGCTGCTGTTGGGCCGTCTTCTGGCATTCCCTCCAATAACTGCCGAGCCCTCTTGTGATCTCCATCCCGCGATGCCAGTTGAGCAGAACGGTATTTGATGCGAGGGTCGTCTGAATCGCAACATTCTGCGGCGCGAGCCAATATGTCACGAAGATCGTCAATTCTATTCATACGGTCATAGATTTCGCAAAGGTTGCTGTATGCACCAGCGTAATCCGGCTTCATAGCAATCGCTGTTTCCAGGCAATTGACTGCCTCTTCAGTATCACCCCTGGCATCAAAGACATGCGCCAGATTTACATGGGCGAGTGGAAACTTCGGATTGAGTTTGATGGCCTTTCGACAGGCCTCTTCGCCATCCTCGAGTTTACCGAGCTTAATCAGGGCCAATCCCAGATTTGAGTGCGCATCAACCATGCTGGGGTCATCCGCCACGGCGCGAGCATAGCTCTTCGCGGCGCCTTGCAAATCGCCCAACTTAATGAGCGCACTACCCAGATTGTTGTGGGCCTTTGCCATACTTGGATTGAGTTCGATAGCGCGATGGAAACAAGCAATCGCTTCCTTAGTATGGCCAAGGGCATAGAGTGCATCACCGAGGTTGGCGTGGATATCTGCATCCCCCGGCTGAAGTTGAAGTGCCTTCTCATAACGTGCAACCGCCTTGTGGTTTTGCCCAAGAGCAGCATGGCAAACTCCAATGAAATTATGCAGAAAAGCGACATTCGGATTGAGTACCGCTAGAGGCTGCGCTGCCATGAGCGCGTCACCGTACTTCCCCTGTCGATATTGATTTATTAGGTTGGTCAATTGCGCCCTCGTGGGACCGCTGCGCACTTCACCGGGACCGGCTGAGTGGCCAAGGGTTTGCAGACCCTTCTGTGCTCTCTTGTTCTTTGGGTATTTATCAAGGACCCATCGGTAAGCTGCTTTAGCTTCTTCGACATCACCCATTTTCGACGAAGTTTTTGCTTTGCGCAGCGCCTGGTCGGCGGATCTGAATTGAACAGTCATGTGAAAAACGGCAATAATGTCTCCGCTAAATACAGACTACAATCCCGGTTTTACCTTGCCCGAATCTAACGCCTTGAAAATCCACGGGCTCGAGCCAGACGCAAAGAAGCGTGGGGATATCAAACGCATGCGATCCAGATCATCGCGTCTACGACATCAATTGAAGGGCACTGAATTGACTTTTCCCTGGGGTACCAATTTCAGCGTTGGCGTGTTGCTGACGATGTGGTGAGGAGGGACGGTTTGGATTAGCGCGCTACAGCTCGGACCTGCAAGCCGGTATTGAAGGAAAAGAAGGTTCAACTAACTGAATCGCAGGCTCGTAAGTGAGCAATCGCGGCCTGGTCAACTGCGGCGAAGCGCAAATATGGTTCAAGTTTCGCTAACTGGAGCATTGCCAGTGATAAGAAAATGAAATGCCAAATGATCACTTCTGGCAAACGCCAACAGCAATTGTACGTTGCCATTGGCAAACCTTGCTCGAACTGAGAGCGCCACACGCTCGCCTATTTCAAACTTCGATTGCCTGCTAAAGGCCCTCCACGAGTATGAGATCTGTGTCGGAAATTTCTTCGCGAACGCGACGTGCATGACTATATGCGTCGCTTTCATAAAATTGCTTTGCAGTTTCAAAGCTATCAAACTCAATGACAATCGCTAGCCCTTCTTCGCCACCTTCGCGGGTATCGGGTGATGGATTGCGGACAAGAACATTGCCATTGTGTGCCTTGATCGCAGAACCGGATAGGGCTTTAAACTCTTCGAATGCTTCCTTGTCGTGCACACGAATGCGCGCAATTAGATATCCTTTTGGCAAACTTATACTCCCGTGTCTTTGGTATTGATCTTCAATCGTGGACCAATACTAGGAGAGATGAACCGAATCTCAAAGTTCATCCGCGCCGCACGCCCTTTTGCCATGCTTCCAACTGACCGCACTGAGCCCGGCGGGGATAGCGAACTACCAACGGCGGATTTGTCCGCAAAGCCGACCTCAACGGCGCATGACTTGTTCGCAAGTACAGCGAATGGCAGCTCTGAGCCCAAAGCGGATGGTGTGGATGGCTCCTACACCCCGGCGTCTGATGCGCCATAGTGCAGTTGTTATCACTGCTGGTATAGGAGCCACGATATGCAGATTACCACGGTTGGCGTAGACCTCGCCAAGAACGTTTTTCAGGTGCATGGCATTTATGACGATGGGTCGGTTGCTTTCAACAAGCCACTGCGGCGAGGCCAGATGCTTGCCTTCTTTGCGAAGCTTGATCCCTGTTTGATCGGTATTGAAGCCTGTGGTTCGAGCCATCATTGGGCGCGAGAACTGACGATGCTGGGTCATGATGTGAAACTCATGCCGGCAGGCTACGTCAAAGCCTATGTGAAGCGTGGTAAGTCGGACGCAGCTGATGCAGCGGCGATCTGCGAGGCGGTGACGCGACCGAGCATGCGCTTTGTGACCATCAAGTCAGAGGAGCAGCAGGCGGTTTTGAGCTTGCACCGGGTTCGTCAGGCACTGATCAGCCAGCGAACACAATTGGCAAACATGATCCGTGGCCTGCTTGCAGAGTTTGGCATCACGCTTCCAAGAGGGGTCGATCACCTTCGCCATTTTGCCCATGAGATGCAGGCCGGCGAACTATTGGACATTCCGGAGATGGCAGAAGATGTTGTTGCACTGCTGTGCGATCAACTTATCGACCTTGATCGACGCATCGACCGTTTGGACAAAACGATCCTCGAACAATCCAGGAAGGATGAGCGCGTTGAGCTGCTGCAGACCATTCCAGGCATCGGTCCAGTCACAGCCTCTGCCATTGTGGCGACCATCGGTAGCGGTCGACAGTTTAGAAGTGCCCGCGATTTTGCCGCCTGGATCGGCCTGACGCCACTCAACAAATCAAGTGGCGGGAAAGAGGCCTTGGGCCGCATCAGCCGCATGGGCGATCGCTATCTGCGCAAGCTCCTGGTCAACGGCATGGCTAGTCGTGTTCGTTACGCCAAAAGCAAGCCCGACAGAGCTGATCCTTGGCTGCAAAACCTGCTTGAGCGCAAACCAGCCAAACTCGCAGCTGTGGCAATGGCCAACAAGACGGCGCGGATTGCATGGGCTGTACTGACCAATGGCGAACCATACAGGGAGGCTGAAACCACTCGATAGGAAATGACCAAATTGCAAGAACGTATGAAGTGATGAGAATCCGGGCCAGCCGGAGAGCCAAGACACCCCGGTAATGTCTGAGGACACAAATAGTTCGCAAAGCGGAATGGGACTTGGTTCACGGAAACCATCAGGGCTAGCAGACAAACTCTGCATCAACAGGCCGGACACAGGACCGTATCTGACCCAGGAACTTTGTCACGCGCATCTTCAAAACGCGATGCGAATCACCTTCACAAAAGTCGAAAAACGTAACCGGGGAGTGTCGAAAAATCAGTCGTATGCAATGCTTGCTAGAAGTTTCTATTATCGTGTTAAATTTTGTAGTTGCACAAAACAAGTGTCACAGCTTACGTACAAAGATATGCTTCTCGTTTGTTGACCGCAAAATGGATTCCAGCTTATTCGAATAAAATCAATAATATAGTGATCGCTCTGTAGGAATCCCCTCGATTATCCCGAAACGATCTTGTTAAAACACGATCCATTTCAATCAACTTTTCGGGGCGCACATCACTGCGCCACCGCCCTGGAGACGCAAATCCCATACGATATTTGGTTGACATTCGAAGTCGGTGGATTCCAATTTCAGTCCCATGGGCGGTCAATCAGTCAGAATTAGGCTCGTACGACAGGCAATCAGCATTCTGATTATTTTTTCTTTTGCATTGTCGCCAATATCGATTGCTCCAAGTCTGGCCATGTTGGGTGACCAGTCTCATCACACCGACATTATGGCGATAGGCACGTCAATCGATATAAGCTCGGGTGAGCGCTCCAAGGTAGAAATACATCGCAATCATGAGCGAGAGATTCACGGCGTTGACCCTTGCGGTGATACACAAACTGGCTGCGAGGATTTCTGTAAGTGCGGTATCAAACCTTTCGTGTACAGCATCTTGGTCGATCAGCTTGATCCGAGCCGTTCCCTTGATTTTGCAGAGCTACAAATTTTCGACAACAACGCACCTCCCTTCCGCCCTCCCATCTCTTAGCTTCGAAGGCGCTTCCTGAACTCGGAAAACTCTACAAATTCTGTATCGGTTTCATTGGATAGTCGAACAGTTTGAGCGAAGCCTCCGAGTAACAGGATCATCGTGCTAAGCAATTCTGCCTCAACGTTCTTCGAGAACAGTGAAGGCACAAAAAGGGACGGGGTGTTCAAATGCTAAAGGTTAAGCACCGGCAAGAGCAAGGCGGGGAAAGGTTCGACCTTCCCACTTTCTGCAGTGACTTATCTCAATCCACCGATATCAAATCGGCCTGCATGCTTATTGAGGATCAGTTGCAGTCGATGGGTTATAATCTGCTTTCGGTAAAGTTCTGTGACACGTTAGACGAAAAGCCAGCAGTCAGACCATTCAGTCGTTACCCAAAGGCGATTTCCGAGTTATCTGCAGCGTTAAGAGCTCAGGGCGGCTGCCCGATCTCGAAAGAGGTCTTGACGCGGCTGAGCCCGTTCGACGCGAAAACGATTGAAATGGTGAATTATTCCGGTTTCCTTGATGCAAGGTTTCTCCAGGAACTGGCAAAGATGGAGCACCAGCATATCGCAGTCATCCCCATAATATTTGGCCGAGGCCTTGCTGTATATACAGTCGGGATGAAAGGGCATCGATTTGTCGACGGAACCCGGGAAGAAATTGTCAATTTCGTCTGTAATGCCAATGCGGTTCTTTTGTGTACATTCCCTGAAATTGCTACCCTGTTCGAGCCTAAAAAACTCACACTTCTCGAAGCACAAATCGTCTCTCTTTTTGGAAATGGAAACAGTCTCAGTGAGATTTCTACCACTACAGGATTGAGCGACATTACAGTCAATATGATCCTGAATTTGGCGGCGGAGAAACTAGGCGCACGAAATCAGGCCCATCTGCTGACACGAGCATTGGCAACCGGCGAAATTTTGAATATGCAATCCGGTTAGAGTGATTTATCAATTTTGACCATTTCGGCGCCGCCCCGCCGTTTGGGATTTGACGCTTACGTCAACGGTAGATTGGTGTGCTTTGATTACTGACCTCATAAAACAATATGAAATATCAAAAAAGAAGCTGACTGAATTGTTGTCAGAGGATTGCGATTATCAGTCCGCGGAATTCCAATCGGTTGAACAGGAAGTCGACCAGGCTTTTCATGCGTTGATAGAAGCCAATCTTCAATCAAATCAGGAAATTTGGATCAGAACACATTTTTTGATCAGAGAAATAAGAGAGTTCGTTGATTCAGGTACTTACGCTGACAAGATGGCAAATACTATCGAGCTTGATGCATTCAAATTGAGCCAATCAAATTGAAACACGTCGTTTGATAGAAGGTTCGCTGATGTAATCGGTGTTCAATCGGCCCGATAATTGGGCGTCAACAGCAAACGTGGCCGTCTATGGCGAAGAAGTCTGCTGTGAGCTGATTTTGATGAAAAAGGCTTTGTTTCAGTCGCCGCTTGAATGCGAATGAATGGTGTCCCACTCGGTTTTCATGCTGGTTGCGGGATTAGTTTTGCAAGCTTGCGGAGGTTTTGGGCTGTTGCTGCGAGGTGGAACTCGTCTTTGGCTCCGTTTGGTCCTCGAAGACGCAATCGGTCGAGTTTGAGAATGCGTTTGAGATGGGCGAACAGCATTTCAACCTTCTTCCGCCGTCGCTGGGTGTCGACGTAAGCGTCGGTTGTGGCGATCTCGCGGGCGAGATCACGTGCACCTTCATAGATGTGACGGGCGATTTTACGGGCCGGTTGATTGGGTGTGCATTTGGCTTTGAGAGCACAAGATGAACAATCCTCCTTGCGGGCGTAGTAGCGGATGAAGCCATCCCTGCTGATCCCTGATCGAGGTTTGGTCATCTTGCGCCAGTACTTCTTCAGCCGGTTGCCACCGGGACACGCATACTCGTCGGCCTCATGATTGAAGACGAATGCCGTATTCGGAAAGGAACCATCCATACGCTTCGACTTATCGAAGACAGGAATGTGCGGCAGGATACCTTCCTCTTCCAGAAGCCAGTTGAGGTTCTCTGCTGACCCGTAGGCCTGATCGGCCGCGAGTATCTCCGGGTAGAGACCAAACCTGTCCCGCGTTCTCTGGATCATCGTGCGCGTTGCGCCGACTTCCGCCTGCCGGATGGCTCGACTGGCCTCAACATCCACAATAATCGCATTGTCCGTGTCGATAAGATAATTGTCTGCGTAAGCAAAGAACGCCGGACCTTTGAGTGCACCCGTCCATTGAGAAGCTGGGTCGCTGTGCGATGTGAACTTCGGTTTGACTTCGCTGGCGGCACCAAAGGCCGCTTCATCCAACACGTCCAGATATTCCTTCACCGCCCGTGGAACAGCATCTGGATCGAGTGCGGTCGGGTCCCATTGGTCCTTCGGGGTTGAGTTCTGCTTGTTGGCATCCGCCCGGATGATGCTTGCATCGGCGGCAAACACATCGCCACCGACCAGGCCTTCCTCGATGCAGCGGCCAACGACACTCTCAAACAGCTGCCGGAACAAATCGCTTTCCCGAAAGCGTCCGTGGCGGTTCTTGGAGAAGGTCGACTGATCGGGAACGGGATCGCCCAGGTCCAGACGACAGAACCAGCGATAGGCCAGGTTCAGATGAACTTCCACACACAACCGCCGTTCCGACCGGATACCCATGATATAGCCGATCAGAAGCATTCGGATCATCAGTTCCGGGTCAACCGACGGACGGCCGATGTCGCTATAGAACGGTCGAAGATGTGCTCGGATGCCGGTCAGGTCGACAAATCGATCCACTGACCGCAACAGGTGATCGGCTGGGACATGATCCTCAAGACTGAATTCGTAAAATAGCGCCGCCTGACACTCCTTGCGTGATCCCATCATCGGCTTCTGTCTCCCAAATCACTTGAGAAACTGAATCAGGTCAAAATGCCCTCAATGAGGCGACTTTTTCATCAAAATCAGCTCAAAGCTGACCCTCACCGAGAGCAATCGGAATGGCTCCTTCGCGTCCCCAACTCGGCCATTCGTCAGTTCTGTACCAAATCCTAAAAGCGGATGGTGTGGATGGCTCCTACACCCCGGCGTCTGATGCGCCATAGTGCAGTTGTTATCACTGCTGGTATAGGAGCCACGATATGCAGATTACCACGGTTGGCGTAGGCCTCGCCAAGAACGTTTTTCAGGTGCATGGCATTTATGACGATGGGTCGGTTGCTTTCAACAAGCCACTGCGGCGAGGCCAGATGCTTGCCTTCTTTGCGAAGCTTGATCCCTGTTTGATCGGTATTGAAGCCTGTGGTTCGAGCCATCATTGGGCGCGAGAACTGACGATGCTGGGTCATGATGTGAAACTCATGCCGGCAGGCTACGTCAAAGCCTATGTGAAGCGTGGTAAGTCGGACGCAGCTGATGCAGCGGCGATCTGCGAGGCTGTGACGCGACCGAGCATGCGCTTTGTGACCATCAAGTCAGAGGAGCAGCAGGCGGTTTTGAGCTTGCACCGGGTTCGTCAGGCACTGATCAGCCAGCGAACACAATTGGCAAACATGATCCGTGGCCTGCTTGCAGAGTTTGGCATCACGCTTCCAAGAGGGGTCGATCACCTTCGCCATTTTGCCCATGAGATGCAGGCCGGCGAACTATTGGACATTCCGGAGATGGCAGAAGATGTTGTTGCACTGCTGTGCGATCAACTTATCGACCTTGATCGACGCATCGACCGTTTGGACAAAACGATCCTCGAACAATCCAGGAAGGATGAGCGCGTTGAGCTGCTGCAGACCATTCCAGGCATCGGTCCAGTCACAGCCTCTGCCATTGTGGCGACCATCGGTAGCGGTCGACAGTTTAGAAGTGCCCGCGATTTTGCCGCCTGGATCGGCCTGACGCCACTCAACAAATCAAGTGGCGGGAAAGAGGCCTTGGGCCGCATCAGCCGCATGGGCGATCGCTATCTGCGCAAGCTCCTGGTCAACGGCATGGCTAGTCGTGTTCGTTACGCCAAAAGCAAGCCCGACAGAGCTGATCCTTGGCTGCAAAACCTGCTTGAGCGCAAACCAGCCAAACTCGCAGCTGTGGCAATGGCCAACAAGACGGCGCGGATTGCATGGGCTGTACTGACCAATGGCGAACCATACAGGGAGGCTGAAACCACTCGATAGGAAATGACCAAATTGCAAGAACGTATGAAGTGATGAGAATCCGGGCCAGCCGGAGAGCCAAGACACCCCGGTAATGTCTGAGGACACAAATAGTTCGCAAAGCGGAATGGGACTTGGTTCACGGAAACCATCAGGGCCAGCAGACAAACTCTGCATCAACAGGCCGGACACAGGACCGTATCTGACCCAGGAACTTTGTCACAACAAAAGTCTTGCAAATACGGAGCCATCCACACAAGACATCCAACTGTTACTAAGAATTTTCCACGCCATAGATGACCGCTCCGCGGACATTGCTTCCGTTAGATTCCCTCGTTTCAAGGGCTGCTTGTTGAACCAAAGCAGAGCTGTATGTTTCGATGTACATTCAGCGGCCTATTGCGATATCACCTGTTTTGACAAATGTTCAACTGCCAACAAGGAGGAGACTGGCGCCATGGAGGAAACGTGCTGCGGCCCAGGATATGCTTCTCCGGCAGAAGCCATCAAGGCACCGCGCGAGAAGTTGCTCTACACCATCGCTATTTACACAGGAACCGGAATTCAGAAACCGGATTATCTTGCAACCGTGGATGTAGATCCGGAAAGCCCAACCTACAGCCAGGTCATCCACCGCTTGGGGATGCCCGGAATTGGAGATGAACTTCATCACATGGGATGGAATGCATGTTCGTCTTGCCATGACGATTCGTCGAAGAGCCGGAAGTATCTGCTGGTACCAGGTGTCCGTTCGAACAATGTTCATGTTGTGGATACGGCAACCGACCCACGTGCCCCCAAGCTACACAAGATCATTGATGGTGCCGAGATCAAGACAAGAACAAACCTCTCCGGCCCTCATACGGTTCATTGCCTTGGCAGCGAGATCATCATCTCGTTTCTGGGCGATGCCCAGGGCGAAGCTCCTGGAGGGTATCTGCATCTGAACAAGGATTTCGAGATCATCGGTCGGTGGGAAAACTCGATGGGCGATATCCCGTTTGGCTACGACTTCTGGTACCAACCGAGGTACAACGTCATGGTGTCTTCGGAATGGGCGGCGCCCAACACCTTCATGCCTGGTTTCGATCTTGAAGAGGTTGGCCACCTTAAATATGGACGCCGTCTGCACCTGTGGGACTTCGAAAAGCGCCAGCCTGTAGAGACCATGTATCTGGGCGAAGACGGGCTCATTCCGCTTGAGGTGAAATTCCACCACAACCCCGACAGTACACACGGGTTCTGCGGCGCGGCACTCAGCGCAAACGTGATCCATTTCTGGAAATCAGAGGCTGGCAAATGGGAGTGGGAAAAAATCATTGATGTGGACAATGAGCCACATCCTGAATGGCCGATTCCTGTTCCGGGCGTCATGTCCGCCATCCTCGTTTCCATGGACGACAAATTTCTTTACCTCAACAACTGGCTGCACGGGGATATGCGGCAGTATGACATCTCCGATCCTCACAATCCGAAGCTTACCGGACAGGTCTGGATGGGAGGTTTGTTGGGCAAGGCACCACGGGTCAACGGCGTCAACATGGCCGGAGGACCGCAGATGTTCCAGCTTTCATTGGACGGGAGACGACTTTATGTGACGACCTCACTGTTCTCGACGTGGGACAACCAGTTCTATCCGGAAATTCGCGAACAAGGCGGTGTCATGATCCAGATCGATTGCGATCCTGAAAATGGCGGCATGAAGATCAACGAAAACTTCATAGTGAACTTTGGCAACGAGCCTAATGGACCGAGCCGATGCCACGAGATGCGCTATCCCGGTGGTGATTGCACTTCGGATATCTGGTTGTGACGACTTACACGGTGACCATAGCCAATCGGGGCAATGCGTCCCATGAAGTCGATGCCAAGCGGCCGCTTCTGAATTCACTGAAGGAGCAAGGCGTCGATCTTCCCTACGGTTGCAAGTATGGCGGTTGCATTACCTGTGCCGCCAAACTAATTGCAGGAATCGCTGATCAGCGCCGGCAGGTGGCGCTCAACAATCGTCAGATTAGCGACGGTTACGTCATTCTTTGCGCGGCCCGCCCGATGTCTGATCTCACATTGGAAATCGGGGTTGAGAGCCACGACAAACTGTACCGGAATCCGTTTCTCGATCCGCTGAAACCACATGAACTCAAGGCGGATATAGCAACGCCTTGGGAGGAGCCGACCAAATGACAACCCTCGAAGCTCTCTCCCATACCAACCATGACGAACCGTATTCAGATGAGTACCTGCAAACCATCCTGAAAAACGTGAAGACCATTGCAATGGTGGGAGCAAGCCCGGACAAAACCAAGTTCAGTTACGGCGTGCTACGTGTTTTGCATGAAACCGGCTACGACATGATCCCGATTAATCCGCGCCCCGGAGTTCAGCAGATCCGCGGACTGAAAGTGTATCCGTCGCTCGCCGAAGTAGACCGTCCGATTGACATGGTTGAGGTGTTCCGGCGACCGGAAGACCTGCCGGAAATCGCGAAAGAAGCCGTTTCCGTAGGCGCCAAGGTTCTGTGGGGTCAGATCGGCGTAAAGAACGCGGAAGCAGCCAGAATTGCGGAGGCTGGCGGCATGAAAGTGGTTATGGACCGTTGTCCCAAGATCGAGCTTTTCAGGCCGTTCTGGAAACCAAGACTAGACCTGCAAATCTGAACAGTGTCGTCAGAAACAATAGTCACGCTTGTTCCTGATGCAATTCCGGCCAAATGATTAAACGACAGCTAGCGTCTTTTTTGGATCGTAGAATGGACGTTCGACAACACGTGCTGGTGCGGTGAGTGAACTGGTGACAACTTCAACCTCCTCACCAATATTTGCAAATTTCGCGGAGATCATCGCTAGAGCGATGTTTTGTCTGAGCCGAGGTGAATAGACGGCCGAAGTCACTTTTCCGATAACACAACCGTCCTTGTTAACAGGCCAGAATGTGGTGTTAGGGCCGCCCAACGGAGGGCATTCAATGACAAGCCCCGCCTGTTTGCGATCGACACCTTCGGCCTTTATGCGCTCCAGTGCAGATCGGCCAATGAAGTCTTTATTTGTATCCAGGTTAACCAGACGATCCAGACCAAGTTCGTATGGATTCGTATTTATGTCTGCATCAGCGTGGTAGGATAACATCCCTCCTTCGATGCGCCTGATCGAAGATGTATGCCCGGGTTTCAGGCCAAGCGGCCTTCCTGTTTCCATAATCTTTTCCCAAAGCTCGTCGCCCCGCGATCCGTCCTGCAGGTAAAGCTCATACCCCAACTCGCTTGACCAACCTGTGCGTGATACGATCAATGGAATGCCATCAAGTTCCAACTCGCGCAGCCAGTAATATCGCAACTCAACGATGCTCTCTCCGAAGAGCTTCCTCATGATCTCTCCCGATTTTGGACCTTGAAGCTGTAATGGCGAAACATCCGGTTCACTGACATTAACATCCATTTCCGAATGCACAGCGACGCCCTGTGCCCAAAGCAATATGTCGCTATCTGCAAGCGAAATCCAAAAGTGGTTTTCTGCCAGGCGCAAAAGTATCGGATCGTTCAGGATGCCCCCCTCGGCGTTGGTAATAAGAATGTACTTGCACTGTCCGACAGCCATTTTTGAGAGGTCGCGTGGGGTTAGCATCTGAACGAATTTTGCGGCATCCGGCCCGGTAATTTCAACCTGCCTTTCAACCGCCACATCACAGAGGATTGCTTCGTTTACCAGGTTCCAGAAATTCTGTTCCGGGTCCCCAAAGTCGCGAGGAATATACATATGGTTGTATACAGAAAACGCTCTGGCACCCCACCTTACAGTCGCATCGAAATAGGGAGACTTGCGGATCTGTGTACCGAACCCAAACTCATCTGATGCCTTCATAGTACTTTCCGCTTTTTTTGGACGTTATCGGCCTAATACAGGAACTATAATTGATGGAGTGAAATGCAAACGGATAGGGGATCATCGAAAAATTCACTGTCTCGCACAAAGCAGACGTAAACTAATTGACAGTGTAGGCCCACCTTGGGCTCCAAGCGGACATGGAAATGACAACCGCAATGATCCAGATCCAATCTATTACCAAAGCCTCTGATATCTTACAGTCAACCTATATTGTTGATGCTGCAGCCATGAGCGATATGGCATCTCGCGCGATTTGTTTTTCTTCGTCTGCACCGATCACATGAACCGGCAGGTCGCCAAAACAAGCAAGGTGGCCCGTGATTCTTTCCCGAATGGCTGGCGCGTTTTCACCGATCCCGCCGGTGAATGCGATCGCGTCCAACCCGCCCATCGCCACAATTGCGGAGCCCGCATGCCGTGAGGCCCAATAGCAAAAGTGTTCGATAGCAAAGGCAGCATCGGCATCTTCGCGTTCCAGCAGGGTCTTCATGTTGTTGTCACCTGCCAGCGCCCTCAGACCGCTGTCCTTGTTCAACATCCGGTCGGTTTCATCTTCACCCAAAGCTCGGGACATGCGTAGCACCGCTGCCCCATCGATTTCGCCGGAGCGCGTACCCATGGTCAGTCCGGACAGGGGCGAATATCCCATGGAGGTGGCTATCGACTTGCCGTTTTTGATCGCGCAGAGCGATGCGCCATTGCCCAGATGCAGTGCCAAGAGACGGCTTGGAAGCGCTTTGCCAAACTCGGCAACCATATTGGCGTAGGATAACCCGTGGAAACCGTAGCGCCTGATCCCGGCGTCATGCTGGGCCCGGGGTATGGCATAGCGCGTCGCAACCTCGGGGTTGGAGGCATGAAAGGCAGTTCCAAAGCTGCAGTACTGTGGCAAGTCTGGTGCCTCGTCCTGCAAAGCCAGGATCGCAGCAAGATTGTTGGGGTTATGGAGCGGCGCGAGGGGTATCACGCTTTCAATGGCCGCTATGACCTGCGGCGTGACTTTGGCGGGATGTGTGAGAACCGTGCCGCCATGGACCACCCGGTGCGCCGCCGCGCTCAAGCGATCAAGGGTCACTCCCTGTGCTGCCAAAGCCCCAAGCATTGCGTGAAGGGCGTCTGCATGATTTGACGTGTTGATGACAGTATCAACAGCGCCCAGTGCAAGCTTTCCGCTAGTGCCGATATTGGTCACTGCGCCGCTGACCATGGAATCGAGACCAAGATTAAAGACTTCAACTTTGAGGGAAGACGAACCGGCGTTCAATACAAGAATCATTTTGGCAACTCACATTGGATCGCCGCCAAAGCGACAGAGGCAAGCCGTGCTGCCGCGGGATCGGCGCGTGAGGTCAAAAGGATCGGAACCTTGGCGCCAGTGACTAAGCCTCCGGCACATCCTCCCGTCAAATAAACAAAGGCTTTGAACAGCGCGTTACCCGAAACGATGTCTGGCACAATGATGGCATTGGCGGCACCAGCAACGGGGTCGGCTGTCAGCCTTTTGGTTGCCACCGCTTCGGGTGAGATGATCAGATCAAATGCAAGGGGGCCTGATACATCGGCTTCCGGCACTTCTGACTTCGCCCACTGAGCCAATTCCTCGGCTTCCAAGGACGATGGAACCGCAGGGATGGCACTTTCAGTGGCGGATAGGATAGCGATTTTTGGACGCTGCGTGCCTAGACGGATCAAGAGACTAGACACTTCGCGAATGCTGTCCTGCCGCGTTTCGAGGCTGGGCGCGACGTTGACGGCCGCGTCAGAGATCAACATCGGTTTGGACCCGTCGGGCGGACTGATGTGGAAAATGTGAACAAAGCGTCTCCCAGTGCGCAGCCCGGCATCTCTGCTGACGGCGGCTTTCATGAAGGCATCGGTGTGCAGTTGACCTTTCATCAAAACATCTGCCTCACCAGCGCCGCACAGAGCGGCGGCTTTCACGCCGGCTTCTTCTTCGCCAGTGCTTTCATGCAAAGCAAAGCGAGAGATGTCCCAGCCTAAATTTGCGGCTTCCGTCTCGATCATGTCCCGCTCCCCAACGAAGACTGGGGTCATCAAATCGGCTTCGGTCGCTTCTTTGGCAGCCTGCATAGGCAAAGGCGCACCGGCGCGGGCGATGGCCACACGCGGGTTGCCGAAATTCTGGCCCATCTTGATGAGCTTTTCCGGCGCTCGCGGTTCAACGGGGCTTAAAAAAGATGATCTGTTCATATCAATCTCTCAAACTAAAGCCTCTCGCATTTCAATTGAAACACGCTCATCAATAAATGCGTTGGAAAAGAGCTTTTAGCTGTTTGAGACATTGCAATCTGTAAATCAACTTATATGCACAACTCAGGAACGTGGCGGTAGAAAAGTCCGAACAACTAAACTTCAATTCACAATCCGGGCGCCGTCCGTTCTAGGGTACGAAATTCTCTTGACCGACGAACGTCTGGTTCGGGCTGATTTTGATGAAAAAGTCGCCTCATTGAGGGCATTTTGACCTGATTCAGTTTCTCAAGTGATTTGGGAGACAGAAGCCGATGATGGGATCACGCAAGGAGTGTCAGGCGGCGCTATTTTACGAATTCAGTCTTGAGGATCATGTCCCAGCCGATCACCTGTTGCGGTCAGTGGATCGATTTGTCGACCTGACCGGCATCCGAGCACATCTTCGACCGTTCTATAGCGACATCGGCCGTCCGTCGGTTGACCCGGAACTGATGATCCGAATGCTTCTGATCGGCTATATCATGGGTATCCGGTCGGAACGGCGGTTGTGTGTGGAAGTTCATCTGAACCTGGCCTATCGCTGGTTCTGTCGTCTGGACCTGGGCGATCCCGTTCCCGATCAGTCGACCTTCTCCAAGAACCGCCACGGACGCTTTCGGGAAAGCGATTTGTTCCGGCAGCTGTTTGAGAGTGTCGTTGGCCGCTGCATCGAGGAAGGCCTGGTCGGTGGCGATGTGTTTGCCGCCGATGCAAGCATCATCCGGGCGGATGCCAACAAGCAGAACTCAACCCCGAAGGACCAATGGGACCCGACCGCACTCGATCCAGATGCTGTTCCACGGGCGGTGAAGGAATATCTGGACGTGTTGGATGAAGCGGCCTTTGGTGCCGCCAGCGAAGTCAAACCGAAGTTCACATCGCACAGCGACCCAGCTTCTCAATGGACGGGTGCACTCAAAGGTCCGGCGTTCTTTGCTTACGCAGACAATTATCTTATCGACACGGACAATGCGATTATTGTGGATGTTGAGGCCAGTCGGGCCATCCGGCAGGCGGAAGTCGGCGCAACGCGCACGATGATCCAGAGAACGCGGGACAGGTTTGGTCTCTACCCGGAGATACTCGCGGCCGATCAGGCCTACGGGTCAGCAGAGAACCTCAACTGGCTTCTGGAAGAGGAAGGTATCCTGCCGCACATTCCTGTCTTCGATAAGTCGAAGCGTATGGATGGTTCCTTTCCGAATACGGCATTCGTCTTCAATCATGAGGCCGACGAGTATGCGTGTCCCGGTGGCAACCGGCTGAAGAAGTACTGGCGCAAGATGACCAAACCTCGATCAGGGATCAGCAGGGATGGCTTCATCCGCTACTACGCCCGCAAGGAGGATTGTTCATCTTGTGCTCTCAAAGCCAAATGCACACCCAATCAACCGGCCCGTAAAATCGCCCGTCACATCTATGAAGGTGCACGTGATCTCGCCCGCGAGATCGCCACAACCGACGCTTACGTCGACACCCAGCGACGGCGGAAGAAGGTTGAAATGCTGTTCGCCCATCTCAAACGCATTCTCAAACTCGACCGATTGCGTCTTCGAGGACCAAACGGAGCCAAAGACGAGTTCCACCTCGCAGCAACAGCCCAAAACCTCCGCAAGCTTGCAAAACTAATCCCGCAACCAGCATGAAAACCGAGTGGGACACCATTCATTCGCATTCAAGCGGCGACTGAAACAAAGCCTTTTTCATCAAAATCAGCTCGAAGCCGTCATTTGCTGCGGGTGCGAACGAGTAAGCGCCACGAGGGGCAGCTTTGCGCCCCCAATGCGGACGTTCAATGGCTCTCGATGAAACCCTGAAAGCGGACACTGCAAATTCGGGTGTTCAATGTCTGCAGAGCGGACAAAAGTCTCGTAAGGTTTTTACACTTCAATGCCTAGAATTGGAGGGATAGCTGGCATACGCTACAAATGCGGAATGTGATTTTCCGTGTCCTTGAGGCCGTTTTTGGGTGAAAAAAACGACTAGCAATTGTCGGTATTTGGTGTGTGTCGAACAACAAGTGCCATAGGCGCGCTGCTGGCGGAGCATCCAATAATGTTGATGAACTTCAACCGTTCCAGCTTTCCTGAACTACTCTGCAACCTGATCCAGCCAAGGAACTTTGACAAGGGAATTCCCGTAACAGCCTGTCCGTCCTTCGTGATCAATCAACAAAGTCAATGTACAACAAAACCTGGCCATGACCGCCTTCTTGCGCGGAAGCAAACATATTCTCCCTGCCAAACACAACAGCTCGCTAGATCGAGCAGGTCGACTGGAAAGTCCGTCCGTTTTCCCGTTCGGCGACATTGCTCTGACGCGCATCTCTGCCGGACCTTTCACCTTTAAGATATGTGCATCGATACAAAACGCGATCATCAGTATCGCCTGTTCATCAGCCCCGTTGTGAAAACAGGAAGCTGCCCGCAAGCACAGTCGCCGATCTTCAGTAGCACCCGATTCCATACTGCAGAAATCCTCGTTCCTGCCCTTGCAATCCTCATCAACATGTGCATTATTTGAATAACATATCCACTATATGGATATATAAGGAGATTTGCGATGGGCCTGAGGATAGCTGTCGACACCGGTGGAACGTTCACAGATATCGTGTCGATCGACGAGGAAACCGGAGCTACTGTAGCGCTCAAAACTCCGTCCACGCCTGCCGATCCGAGTGTTGGTTTGTTGGAGGGGGTACACAAGAGCATCGATGTGTCGGATCATGTGCACAAAGACCTGTCGATGCTGCTTCATGGTTCAACGGTGGCGACCAATGCAGTCCTGGAGCACAAATTCGGAGGCCTGGGTCTGCTGGTCACTTCAGGCTTTCGACATTTGATCGAGATCGCACGGCAATCGGTTCCCGACGGATATGGGAACTCTTTCTTTTGGGTCAAACCTCCCAGGCTCGTCCCGCTTCATCTGGTTCGGGAAGTTCCAGGCCGGATGAAGTTCGATGGATCTGAATACGAACCGATTGACGAGGAAGCAACGCTGTTAGCTGTTTCGGAACTGGTCGAAGATGGTGTCAAATGTATCGCAGTCTGCCTGCTGCATTCCTATGCCAATGGCGAGCATGAACGAAAAATCGGTGAACTGATCAAGAAGCACTATCCTGATGTGTTTGTTTCGCTATCATGCGAAGTCCTTCCGGAATATCGAGAGTACGAGCGAGCCATGACGACGCTCGTCGACGTATTGGTCAAGCCATTCTGCAAGACTTATTTGCAAAGTGCCTCCGACAATATCAACAGCTCGTCCGGCGAGGTTCCCTTTCTCATCATGCAGTCGAATGGCGGCGTCGTGAAGCACTCCACCGCGGGCGAAAAGCCGGTGACGATGCTGCTTTCCGGCCCCGCTGCCGGAATTCTGGGCGCGATCCACATGGCCCGTCTAGCCGGTTATTCGGACATACTGACAAGCGATGTCGGTGGAACGTCTACTGACGTGGCGATTATCGAAAACGAAACACCGATGTACACCTCGGCTTCAATGATCGAGCACTATCCGGTCAAGACGCCAATGCTGGACATCGTGACCGTCGGCTCTGGCGGTGGGTCGATTGCCTGGACAGACCAATATGACAATCTGAAAGTTGGCCCGCAAAGCGCAGGCGCTGATCCGGGGCCGATCTGCTACGGAAAGGGCGGCGATAAGCCTACTGTGACCGATGCTGCAATTGTCCTTGGCAGACTGCCAACCGCGCTCATTGGCGGAGAAATCCAGCTCGATCTAAATGCCGCAAGAACAGCCTATGAGAACCTCGGCAAGCAACACGGCATGTCCGCAGAAGAGGTCGCAGCAGGCGTGCTGGAGATCGCAGCTGTTAATCAGGTCTTTGGCATACGGCAGGTCACCACCACCCGCGGTCGCGATCCGAGTCGCTACGCGATGGTGGCCTTCGGTGGTGCCGGAGGCCTGTTCGCTACCGAGGTCGCCGATTTTCTTGGCGTCAAAACCATCATCTCCCCGCCCAATCCAGGCAATCTGTGCGCCCTCGGGCTTCACGTTTCAGACGTGCGGCGAGACTATATCCGCACGATTGTTAGACAACAGTCCGCAGCAGACACCGATGAAATTATCAACGCATGGCGGGAACTGGCAGACACCGGCAAGTCGGATATCAAGGCCGAGGGAATCAATGAGGATCGAATCCGCCTGGTTTATATCGCTGACGTCCGCTACTTCGGTGAAGGCCATGAAGTTCAGGTCACCATTCCTGAAGAACTGTCCGGCGCCGAAGCTATTGCTTACATGTGGAAGCAGTTCCACAAGGTACACGACGAGGTATTCGGCTTTCATTATGAGGGCGAACAGGATGTCGAACTGGTCAATCTGAGGATCCAGGCTGTTGGCGAACAGCATCGCCCGAAAATCGAGCCGGACAGCGATGACCGCCCGAAAGGAAAGCCGAAAACCAACAGAAGAGTGTTCTGGAAAGGTGCCGGCTGGATCGAATGCCCAATCTACGAGCGTTCAGAACTTTCACCAGGTCAGCGAATAACAGGGCCGGCCGTTATCGAGGAATACGGTTCGACTGTTGTCGTGCCGGACACCTGGTCGTTGCGTTCAGATGCATACGGAAACCTCATCCTGACTACGGACAAAGGGGCGAAATGACCATGAACGTTCATCAGAAAGAAATAGCGATCGGCCCGATCGAACTGGAGGTCATTCACGGCACGATTCGAGCGGCCGAGCTTGAGATCGAGGCCGCGGTTGAAAGGACTGCCCGTTCTCCGATGATCCGCGACCAGCATGACTATCGCGTCGCGCTTTTCGATGCGCGCGGTAGAAAGCTGACCGGGCGCTCCTATTCGGCCATCGTGGAACCGGTGTTCGAGTATTTCGGAGAGGACAACATTTACCCCGGCGACGTTTTCTTTTGGAACGATCCCTACAATTCCTGTGGCGGTATCGGCCATGTGCCCGATCTTTGCACAACCGTGCCGATCTTTCATGGTGACCGATTGATCGGCTTCTCGCAGGTGTTCGGCCACCATGACGATGTCGGCGGGTCGGTGCCGGGGAGCCTGCCAGTCCATGCGACGGACAGTTGGATGGAAGGTACGCTCATTCCGCCGATCAAGCTCTATGAAAAAGGCGAGTTGAACGAGGCGGCCTTCAAGATCATCGTTCGCAATTCCCGACTATCGGATCATCTTGCCGGCGACCTGGATGCCGAGATTGGCGCGGCGAAACTGGGTTCACGGCGCATTGTGACGCTTGCTGAACGATACGGTGCCGATGTGCTGGAAGCCGCATTCGAGCAGATCATCAAGAATACCGCGGAAATTTTCCGCCGCGAGATTTTCCCCAAGATCAAGGATGGAACCTATCATTACGAAGATTATATCGAAGCCGATGGCGTTGATGATCCCAGGCCGCATGCTCTCCGCCTGACGATGACCAAGACGCCGGAAAAGATCATCCTCGACTTTACCGGCACAGACCCCGAAGCCAGGGGGCCGATCAACTGGTCGCTTGACGAGGTTGATGGACGCTATTTCCGGAAATGGCTTGCACCGGTCTTGCGCTCGCTTGCGGAGTCACCCGAGCGCGCAGCCGAGATCGACTCCAACGAGGGCGTACTCGATGTGATTGAAGTGAAGTTCCCCGAAAAAGGAACATTGATCACGCCGACATTTGGCAAGCCAACCGGCATGCGGTTTTTTCTGATGCTGCGTTCGCTTGGCGTCTTCGCCGCCTGCCTTTCCAAGGCGACGGGCGGCAAAATGCCCGCTGACCACGAAACCATCCGTATCTGGGGCCTGACCGGTGGCGACCGGCAGGAGGATTTCTATTTGTTCCGCGAAGTTCTTGGCGGCGGCGGACCCGGCCGGCCATGGGCAGATGGTTCTGACGTGGTTCACATAGTCCCGAACTCACGCAACCTGCCTGCGGAGTTTTCCGAAACGCGATATCCGATCATGGTCGAAAGACTTGCGCTAAAGCGCGACTCCGGAGGCGCAGGTTTCCGACGCGGTGGATTGGGCTATGACAAGCAGATTAAGACATTGGGTGATTGCCGTTTGATCTCGAATGCCGATCGCTCCATTCTTGGATGCTACGGCGTTAACGGCGGCAAGGCCGGAATGCAGTACCAGATTTCAGTAATCCATCCCTCAGGGGATCAAGATGACCATCCCGGCATGTGCGACACCGTTGTCGTTCCTGCAGGTTCTTCGGTTCGCGTCATCACAACCGGTGGCGGTGGATGGGGTGATCCGCTCAAACGGGAAGCGGAAGCGGTTGCCTACGATCTGCAATGTGGACTGATTACCGAGGAAGCTGCGCACAATGACTATGGTGTTGTCATAAATCTCGAGGGCCGAAAGTGGGTTCTCGATCCGGAGGCGACTGAACAGCGCCGGGCAAAGCTGGCGCGGGAAAGAGGCTCGTTGCCCATGTTCGATCGTGGTTCCGCATCTGACAAGCTGAAGCAGAACGGGGATATTCGATATCCGGAAGGCTGGACGGATCCGGATGCGGGCTGGCACGCAGTTTAACGTATGGGGTCTGCATCATGATCATTCGACAAGCCTTTACGATCGACCGGCCAAGGGATCATGTTTGGTCGCTTTTCCAGGACATCCCCCAACTGGCCGAATGCATGCCCGGTGCTTCCTTGGATGAAGTCCGTGATGACGGTGTCTACTCTGGTCAGGTGTCGATCAAGATCGGCCCCTTCAAGGCAGCGTTCCAGGGCGAAGTGAAACATGTTCCTGATTCGCAGAGCTTTTCCGGCCACGCCTACGGCAAGGGGATCGACAAGCGCGGTGGGTCGCGATCCAGTATGGCAATGGACTATGCGCTTATGGAAGAAGGTGGTGCAACCGAAGTCACGGTCGACGCCGAAATCCAATTGTCCGGCCCAATCGCGCAGTTCGGTCGCACAGGCGTTGTTGAACAGACCGCGAAGTTGCTCATTTCCCAGTTCGCCAGCAATATCGAACGCCGGCTGTCAGGGGAGGTCGGCGATGATCAGGCCAAGGACAGTAATTCAATCAAAGTTCTGCCGCTTCTGGGCAGCGCCTTGACAAGCCGCCTGAAGGGCAAATCGAAGCAGACATAACGACGCCGGGGAGATGTTTATGGAACACCGCATGTCATTTATGACCCAGATGGAGATCGGTGAAGCGATAGACCGAAATGCTCCTGTCATCGTGCCGACCGGAGCTACCGAGGCGCATGGGCCGCACATGCCCACGGATACCGACACGCATCAATCAGAGTATATTGCGATTCGTCTGGCCGAACGGATCGATGCTCTGGTCGCTCCACCTGTCGCTTACGGCATTTCCAAAACGTTCGAGCATTTTCCCGGCACAATTTCGCTATCCATTCCGACGTACCAGACCATGCTGTTCGAAATCGGTTCCGCGCTCGTCAAGCAAGGTTTTGAACATGTAATCCTTCTCAACGGCAACCGGCCGAGCGGCACCGCGAATGATCAGGTGGCGCGCCTTATGATCGATGAGTTGGACGAAACGCACACTTTCAAGGTGTCGGCGGTCAGCTACTGGGAGCCGGCGGCGGCGGCCATCCATGCCATGCGCAAGTCCGAAGAGGGCGGCATGGGTCACGCAGGCGAGTTGGAAACCTCCTTCCAACTCGCCACCCGGCCGGAACTGGTGAAGATGGAGCGGTTGGCCAATGCCTATTACGGGCCGGTCGGGTGGGATCTGGTTGCCCCGACAAACCCGACACGGACCTATATGCGGCGTCCGAGGCCCGACGTCGGTCACGCTGCCATTTTTGGCGACCCGACCGAGGCATCAGCAGAAATGGGCCAAGCCTGTATCGATGCGGTAGTTGATGCGCTTGTGGAAACCTTTGAGAATCTTCGCGGCTCGTACGAAGAACGCAAATAGCCGGCTTAGCCTTGTCCAGGACGATAGCCGAGTTCCGTCGAAATTGTATACGTCATCATCGACAATTGTTCCTGCAGCTCATCCATGGCTTTCTGGTTCTTGGTCAGGTTCTTGAAGAAAACGAAACACACGCAGCCAAGGATCTTTCCAGTGGCACCGAAAACCGGCGCTGCGATGGAACCCGTGAAAGACTGAACGTCGCCGAGTGTGGAGGCAAAACGGTTTTCCCTAACCTGTTCAAGTTTCTCGTGCAGTTCCCTTTTGTCTGTGATTGTGTCTGGCGTCAGCGCCTCAAGATCCTGGTCGAGATAGCGTTCAATGAAGTCGGCGTCGGCATAGGCAAGCAACACCCACCCTTTCGAACCTGCATGCAGCGGAATGTGAAATCCGTACTGCGCTTTGGAAATCGGCTTGGGCTGCCGCTTTTCGGCATGAGTGACAACCGAGTAGTTGCCAATCCGCTCAACGATCTGAATGTCTACGCCCGAAATGTCGCGATCTCCAGCAAGATAGGAGATCGCCGCGTTCATCATCTTGTTGTTGGCAAGATAGGCGGAGCCGATATGCCACATTCTGGGTCCGATTTCATACCGGCCCGTTTCAGTGTCCTGCGAAATGAACTGCGCCTTTTCCAGCTTTTTGATCGTGCGGTGAACCGTCGCCCAAGGCAGCTTCAGTGCCTTGGTGACGTCGACGACCCGGCTGGGTCGGGCGGCGATCAGTTCGAGCGTTGCAAAGGAACGCTCCATACCCGGCATGGATTTGCCGGCCGGCCGATCGTCACCAGCTTTTTTTTCATGCTCGGTCGTCACCTTTGCCACATCGATACCTTCAAATTTCAGCTAGTCTCGCCCACAGTAATATCACATTACCGAATAGGATATCCTCTAATTCGATACAAAATCCAGTGCTAATTGAGAGGTTCGATAGCCCATGATTGCGCATTCCATCTGGTCGAAGACCGCGTGCGAAACCGTAGATCGGCTACGAAAAAGGGAATGGCATCCATCGGAAGTCTTGAAAGCGTTGGTTGAGCGAATTAACGATATCAACCCGGTTGTCAATGCTTTACCCACACTTTGCCTTGACCGCGCGATGGCGAAAGCGGATGAAGCGACAGCCCACTCCCCTCTCTTCGGTCTTCCCGTTCCGGTTAAGGATGCATTTGCTGTCGAGGGCGTTCGAACAACCTGGGGATCGCTGGCTTTTGCGGACCATGTTCCCGATCATTCGGACTATGTTGTCCGCTCGCTTGAGATGGCCGGCGGGCTGATCTATGCAAAATCGAACACTCCCGAATTTGAAGCTGGCGCTAACACATTCAACGAGGTTTTTGGACAAACCTTAAATCCCTGGAACACAAACTTGTCCGCTGCAGGCTCTTCCGGCGGAGCTGCGGTTGCGGTTGCAACGGGAATGGCCTTTATCGCACAAGGCGCGGATTTTGCCTGCTCTGTTCGCTATCCCGCATCGTTCAATGGCATATGCGGATTGCGTCCGACACCAGGCCTTATTCCCCAGGGCCCCACCCGGCTTCCATTCCAAACCTTATCGGTGGTTGGTCCGCTCGCCCGAAACATTGCAGACCTCGGTCTTGGTCTTGATGCGCTTGCAGGATTTGAAACACGCGATCCGCTGACGCACCCGGGTGGCGCGACCGTCTATCGCAGATCCGCTGAAGCGCCGCACAGGCCGGAGCGGATTGCCTTCTCCCCCGACCTCGGTGTCGCCATCGTCAGCAAAGAGGTAACGGCAATCACGACAGAGGCTGTGGATCGGTTGGCCTCCGAAGGCCTCGATATAGTTTGTTCCCATCCGGAACTCGGTGAGTGTCACAGCGCATTTCGGACACTCAGAGCGTTCCAATTTTCCGCGCTCTGGTCCCACTTACTTGAAACGTCACGCGACAAGCTCAAACCTGAAGTGGTCTGGAATATTGAACAGGGACTGAAGCTGACTGCGCAGGAAATCGGAGCGGCCGAAGCCGGTCGCGCCAAGCTGCGGGTGGCGATGATCGAATTTCTGAAAGAGCACGGATATTTGGTCGCACCCACCGCGCCGGTTCCGCCTTTCCCTGCTAACCAGCGTTACGTTGAAGAGATCGACGGCGTTGCCATGTCAACCTACCTAGACTGGCTGGCGCTTGGTTATTCGGTGACGATTACCGGCTGTCCGGCAGTGTCGATACCGTGCGGTTTCACGGCATCGGGGCTACCGGTCGGCATACAGGTCGTTGGTCTGCCCCACAGCGAAAGCGCGCTGCTCAGTGTCGCCGCCTGGATTCTGGACGTTTTAGGTGTAGGTCTCGATAAACCCATCGACCCGAGATCAAGTGTCTAAATCGACGATCTGAAATCCCCATAATCGTGCGATCGCCGATATGTGCTACCCGATCGTGAGCGGGCTTGCCCGATGGGCGCACGTTGCAATGATCGACCGCACCCAATTGCAATCCGAATTTCCGCTCTCAAACATGAATCCGGTTGACATAAAGGGATTAGTGTCTATTCTCAATAGTTAGATACGATATCCATCTAGTGGATATAAAGTGGTGAGATGTCGATTTTCACGGAAGGGTAATTCGACGACTTTTCAGAAGGGTGGGCCAAGCAGTTGAATGCCATGATTTCTGAGGTGAGAGCGGAGGATTGCGGATGAAACCGTCGCTGTTCGAATATTGTGCGCCTGGCACAATCGAAGAAGCAATTTCGGTTCTGGAAGCAGATGCGGATGCGGTGGTACTAGCAGGCGGGCAAAGCCTTATTCCTGCTATGAACCTGCGGCTGGCAAATCCGGCAAAACTTGTCGACTTGCGGAAAATTGAAGGCCTCTCCGATATCGTTAATGATGAGGGCGTCATTCGTGTCGGCGCAATGGTTCGCCATCGCGATCTCGAACTTAATCAGGATGTATTTGAGGCCAACGGGCTGATCCGCGAAGCGGAGAGGCATGTCGCCCATGTGCCGATACGCAATCGTGGGACAGTAGTTGGAAGCCTATGCCATGCCGATGCCGCGGCTGAGATGCCGCTAGTGCTGCTCGTGTGCGATGGATCGGTGGTTGCAACCGGCCCATCGGGTAAGCGTGAGATAGCGGCTGCTGATTTTTTCCAGTTCCACATGACCACAACGCGCGAAGCCGATGAGGTCATCACAGAGGCGCGAATTCCGGTTCTGCCCGACGGGGCCGGATATGCATTTTCAGAATTTGCACGACGACGGGGGGACTATGCCATCGCCGCTGTAGCGACAATTGTCGAATGCGGTGAAGATGGTGTTATCTCGCGATGTGCTATCGGTGCATGCGGGATCGGTGAGCGGCCGCTCCGGTTAAACGAAGTTGAATTGGCGATTGAGGGTAAATCTGCCGATAGCTCTGGCATATCTGCGGCAGCCGACCTGTCAGCAGAGTATGTGACAGCGCCAGACGACATGCACGCTACCACTGCCTACCGCCAGCATTTGCTGAAGGGATTGGTCGAACGCGCCTTGACTGCTGCGGTGGCTCGCGCCCGGGGAGAACAATCGTGAAACCGATAAAAGCTGTTGTTGATGAGGCTAAACGGGCCGAGCCGAAAACCACTGTCAAAATGACGGTCAATGGTTCCGAGGTCGAGCGTGACGTTAGCGCCCGTATGCTGCTATCCGATTTCATTCGTCACGAACTCGAACTGACCGGCACCCATGTAGGATGCGAGCATGGAATCTGCGGCGCTTGTACCATCATTATTGACGGTCGGGCCGCCCGCTCATGCCTGACATTTGCTATCCAGGCCGATGGCGCCGACATTCGCACAATCGAATCTGTTGCCGGCGAAGACGGTGAGTTGCATCCGCTGCAGGAGGCGTTCCGCGATAATCATGCGCTCCAGTGCGGTTACTGCACACCCGGCATGATCATGAACATCATCAGCCAATTGGAAGCCGGCGAGAAGCGCGACATGTCCGACGACGACATTCGCGAAATGCTGTCGGGTAACCTGTGCCGTTGCACCGGTTACGCCAACATAGTCAAGGCCGTACGGTCGGCCACTAGTGCGACCAAACGGTCCTGATAGGGAGGCGGCAGAATGTCTACGCGCATGTTTGGTGAAAACGTAAAGCGGAACATTGATTCCAGATTGTTGAAGGGCGAAGGCGCATTCGTCGACGATATTCCTCTTCCTGATGCATTGCATGCGGCTTTTGCGCGAAGCCCGTTTGCGCGCGCCAAAATTACCAGCATCGACACGACGGCGGCCGAAAACCATCCTGGCGTCGTCGCCGTTTATACCAGCGACAACATCGGCCCGCTCGACATCGAAATGCCGTTGCTGATTCCGCACGAATCGATGAAAGATGCTCGAACACAAAGGCCACTTGCCAAAGACGATGTCTATTATGTCGGCCAGACCGTTGCCATGGTCGTTGCGGTTGACCGATATACGGCCGAAGATGCTGCTTCCCTGATCGATATCGACTACGAGCCGCTCGATGTGGAGATCGACCTGGAAGAAGCGGTCAAGGACGGTTCACCGCTTGTCCATGATACCCATCCGAACAATATTGCTGCTGACTTTGTCCAGGTCTCAGGCGATCCTGAAAAAGGCTTTGCCGAAGCGGAACATGTGACGCGCACCCGTGTGCAGGTTGACCGCTCAACAGCGGCCGCAATGGAGTGCAGAGCGGTGGCGGCCCGGTTCGATCCCATTACCGGTGAGCTTGTTGTCTGGGATGGCACCCAGGCTCCGATTTCCGTTCGCGGCGGACTGGCCTCGATTTTGAACCTGGATGAAGACAAAGTCCGCGTGATCGCACCCGATGTCGGAGGCGCGTTCGGTCAAAAAGTACTCCTGTTTTATCCCGATGAATTACTCGTGCCCTATGCGGCTATCAATCTGGGCAGGCCGGTCAAATTCATCGAAGATCGCCGCGAAAACTTCATCGGGTCATCGCAGGAGCGCACGCAGATTCATTATATTGAACTGCATGCGAAAAAGACGGGTGAAGTCGTCGCGTTGAAGGATTTCTTCTACCACGACACCGGAGCATTCATTCCGTACGGGATCGCGGTGGCACAGGTCGCGTCAACCTCAATTGCGGGACCGTATCGAATTCCCAACATCCACGTGCACTTTCAGGCGGTCTACACGCCGACAGTTCAGGTCACGCCCTATCGGGGCTGCGGCAGACCGCAATCCTGCTTTGCCATAGAGCGCGCGATGGATCAGCTAGCCCAAGATCTCGGTCTCGACCGGTTTGAGGTCAGGCGGCGCAACCTGATTGGTGCCGATGAGTTCCCGTGGGTGCGCGATGGACTACTCTTTGCCGACGGACTGCGCGTCAATCTCGACAGCGGTCAGTATCACAAGGCGCTTGACATGGCGCACGAAGCGATCGGCGCTAGTGATTTCGCTGAACGGCAGAAAGAAGCCCGCAAGGAAGGCAAATATCTGGGACTCGGTCTTGCTTTCTACGTGGAGGGTACCGGTCTTGGACCTTATGAAGGCGGCCATATAAAGATCCATCCGATTACCGGCAAAGTATATGTCAATACCGGCCTGACGAGCCAGGGTCAGGGCCACGACACCGTGTTCGCACAAATCGCTGCCGATCAACTGGGCGTCGCGGTGGAAGACGTGATCCTGACTGAGGGTGACACTGGCGCCTATGATTGGGGCGTGGCGACATTTGCCAGTCGTGCGGCCGTCGTATCAGGCAATGCTATCCACAAGACAGCACTCAAGGTGCGCAAGCAAGTCATTACGGCTGCGGCGAACATGCTGGAAGCCGATGAACGTGACATTGAGTTGCGCGACGGCGCGGCCTGGGTAACCGGCACCAACCGATCTGCGCCGCTCGCCGCGATCGCGACGGCTACAAATCCGCTACGCTACGCGTTTAACGAAGCCGCACAGGCGGCAACACAGTTTGCACCAGCAAGCCGGCATGATGGGCCGCCGCTTGATGAGGGTCAGCATCCCGGTCTCGAAGCGACCGATTATTTCAGTCCTGAATGTGCCACCTGGGCCTATGGTGTTCACGTAGCGGAGGTGGAGGTCGATATCACAACCTGTGAGGTCAACATCGGTAAGTATGTCTGCATTCATGACTGCGGCAACATGATCAATCCGATGATTGTTGACGGCCAGGTTATGGGAGGGATGGCCCAGGGGATTGGTGGAGCGCTTTATGAGCGAATCGAATATCAACCCGATGGCAATCCGGCGAACGCCAACTTCGTCGATTTCCTCGTGCCTTATGCCACGGAAATTCCGGACATCCAGGTAGAGCATCTCGAAACGCCGTCGCCACTCAATCCGCTGGGCGTCAAGGGTGTAGGAGAGGCAGGATGTATAGCGGTCGGAGCTACGATTGCCTCTGGCCTGAAAGACGCCCTCTCGCCGTTCGGAAACGAAAATTTCCACCATACGCCGATCACGCCAAGCATGATCTTCGAGGCGATCAAACAGGGTGTGCTGAGCGAGAAGGAAACAAGCTGACTGTTGCAATCCGAAGTAAGCCGCTGAACCCGGCTTGCAATACCTATTAAATCCCGTCTCGTTCGGGGTATCATCAGGGAGGTAATACCATGAGAAGCAACTGGATTATTCCGGGTCTCGCCGGGGTTGTCATAGCAGCGTCGTCACTGAGTGCCGACGCGCAATTCAAGGCACAGGACGGCCCCAAGCCGGCCATGATCATCTTCTCGCAGAAGAATGACGGCGGCTGGTCGCAAGCACTGGACGAGGCTCGCCAGAAAATCGAAGCGGAACTTGGGGTCAGTATTCCGGTCGTTGAAAATGTTCCCGAAAACGCCACGGCGATCCGTCCCGCTGTCGAGCTGTTCATCGATCGGGGAGCAAACATCATTCTTGGATCTGCGTTCGGTTATTCGGACACATTCAAGGAACTTGCTGAACAGTATCCCGATGTCGTGTTCTTGAATCCGGCCGGCACCACCAACGGCAAAAACCTGATGTCGTATTACGGCCGCACTTATGAAAGCCAGTATCTCTGCGGTATGGCCGCCGCATCTGCGTCCAAGACCGGCAAGCTCGGATTTGTCGCTGCCAATCCGTTTGGCCTCGTGAACTGGACCGTCAACGCCTATGCGCTTGGGGCCCAGCAGATCAACCCTGACGCCACCGTCACGGTGATCTATACGGGCGCCTGGAATGATCCGGTAAAGGAACGCGCTGCCGCTGAAGCGCTGGTTGAACAGGGCATAGATGTTATCGGGCAGCACGTTGATACGCCGACGCCGCAGATCGTGGCGCAGGAAAAGGGAATATACGGAACTGGACATCACCGCGACCTGAGCGAATTCAGCACTGCAACACAGTGTTCGTCGGCTTGGGTCTGGGATCGCTTCTTGGTACCTGAGATTAAGAAGATCGTCGCGGGCGAATGGGAATCCCAACCCTATGGTGCGTTCCTGTCGATCGCGCAAGGCGGCACGGATATCGCCTGCTGCGGCGACGCCGTTTCGGACGAGGATGAGAAGAAAATCATGGCTGAGCGCGAAGCGGTCATGGGCGGCAAGCACGTGTTCGCTGGTCCGTTAAAGGATCGTGAGGGCACCGAGCGCGTCAAGGCCGGCGAGGTCCTCGGCGATGGCGACCTGTGGGGAATGGACTGGTTTGTCAGCGGAGTGATCAGCCAGCAATGAACCGAATACCGGACCGCACAGATCAGGCTACAGCCGGTGGTCCGGTATTTGCTCCGGATGAACAATTCCTCCAGCTTTCGGGGATCGTCAAATCCTTCGGGGATTTCTGCGCACTTGATAATGTCAATTTCGATCTGAAGAGGGGTGAAGTTCACTCCCTTCTTGGAGAGAATGGCGCCGGCAAGTCATCATTGATGAATATCGTGGCCGGTCTCTACACCCCGGACAAGGGCGAGGTGTTAATCAGAGGGTCGGCGGTGGCCATCAAGGGGCCAGCCGACGCGGCCAAGCTTGGCATCGGCATGGTGCATCAGCACTTTAAACTGGTCAGACCATTCAATGCCGTGGAAAATATCCTTCTGTCAAACCCGACTGGCCGATACGACCAATCGATCCGGCGGATGCGTTCGCTGATCGAGGAAAAGGCTGCCTCCGTGGGATTCGAGATCGATCTCGACCGGCCTGTAGCCTCGTTGTCGGTAGCCGAACAACAACGTGTCGAGCTTCTCAAGATTCTCGTCGCTGGAGCTCACATAATAATCCTCGATGAACCGACCGCTGTGTTGACGGACGAGGAGGGCGAACGCCTTTTAACCGCAATGAGGAAACTCGCACAGGACGGGTCTTCAATCGTTCTGGTAACACATAATCTGAAGGAAGCGCTGAACTACAGCGACCGGATTACTGTCATGCGAAGCGGCAATAACGTGGATACGGTCAATCCTGGCGAAGTTACGTCTGCAGACCTGACAAACATGATCGTCGGGCAGTCAATCGTTGAACAGCCCCATCCTGCCGAAAGTATCGGCGAAGTCCGATTGAAGGTATCCGGTGTTAGGACCGCACGCGACGACAGCGCAAGAGCCTTGGACAATGTTGATTTCCAGGTCCGCTCCGGTGAGATTTACGGCATAGCCGGCGTCGGTGGCAACGGTCAGGATGAATTGGTTTCGGTTCTGATGGGCCTTGTTCCAGTCGTGCGTGGGCAAATTCACCTTCACGGACAGGGCGATATTACGCGCGCCCGTACCGACGAGCGACGTGGCTTCGGAATGGCATGTATTCCGGCCGACCGGCATCAATATGCGCTGTGCGGGGACCTCCCGGTCGCTGACAATTTCGCAATCAGTAAGGTGCTGGAAGGCCAATATGGAACTTGGTCACGGGTTGATCGCAGGAAGATCACCGCCGCGACACGCGAGGCGCTGAGCGGCTACGATGTGCAGGGCGTTCGTAGGGAAGACCAGCGGGCCGGATTGCTATCGGGCGGCAACGCCCAGAAACTGGTTATTGCCCGAGAGTTCTCAGGACAACCGTCGGCGGTTATCGCGCACAGTCCCAATCGAGGACTGGACGTCCTGGCTTCGGCCGCGGTTCACGGCTACCTGCGCTCGGCCCGCGACGCGGGGGCAGCGGTGGTTCTGATCAGCGAGGATCTCGACGAGATCATGCTGTTGTCGGATCGCATCGGAGTGATGAATTCGGGCTCGATTGTCGCGGAGTTCGATATGCCGGCGGACCGGCACGATATTGGCGGGGCAATGATAGGCCATGACTGACGGAGTACCCGCACGCCAGCTGTGGCGGCTGCATCTGGAAATTCGCGATCACATGCCGCTCTGGCAGCAGATGCTGGTCGTTGGAAGTGGCGTTGCCGCAGGCTTGTTCATCTCAGTTTGCGTATTGATGACATCTGGCGTCGGTCTGTCCGCGCTTTGGAACGAGTTCGTCGTCTTCATTTTCACCAATCCGCGAAATCTCTCTGCGGTTATGACGCAATCTGCCCCATTGATCATCGTCGGACTGGCTGCAGCAATGGCGTTCAAGGTCAGATTCTGGAATATCGGTATTGAGGGCCAGATGATATTTGGCGCAATTGGCGCGACCTTTGTTGCGACTTTCGACATTGGTCCCGAGAGCCTACGACTGCCTTTGATGGCGATATTCGCCATGCTCGGAGGAATGGCATGGATAGCTTTGCCTGCGATATTGAAGCTCAGACTTCAGGTCAATGAAATCATATCGACCTTACTGCTCAACTACATTGCGTTCAATTTCCTGCTGCATCTATTGTATGGACCGTGGCAGGACCCTGTGAGTTCCTTCCCCCACTCAGAACAATTCGCCGTTTTTGAACGGTTGACCAGCCTGAACTGGGGAAAACTGGATTTCTCGCTCGTTGTTGCACTTGGCCTTGTCGCGGTTTCGTTTTGGCTGTTGATCTCCAGCAGGTTCGGATTTCTCCTGAACTTCATACATTCGAACCCCCTGATGGCGCGCGCCATGGGCGTTCGGGTGGCAGTGTTGACCCTGATCGCCGCGCTTTCATCCGGCGCGTTCGCCGGATTTTCAGGCTTCGTAGTGAGTGCCGGAATTGAATCCCGGATGACGCAATCGTTCTTCATCGGTTTCGGATTTTCGGGAATCCTCATTGCTTTTCTGGCGCGTAACAATCCGCTGACAATCGTTGCGGTTTCGCTATTTGTTGCGACGTTGATGATCGCTGGCCAAAGCCTTCAGGTGTTTTATCAAATACCGTTTGCCACCGTTCAACTCATACAGGCGATCGTTGTGATTTGCGTGGCCGCTTCAGAGTTTTTCATGCGCCACCGCATCAGGTTGGCCAGCTAAGGACGGAACCGGAAAGATGGAGTTTCTGATCAATTGGCTGGCCAACGTTCCGGGATTTGCGGTCCCATTCGCGCTCGGCGCAATGGGATTGATCATCTGCGAAAAGTCAGGTGTTTTAAATTTGGGCGCCGAAGGCTACCTGCTGGTCGGAGCTATGATCGGCGCCGGATCGATGCTTACACTTCCGGGCCATCCGTATCTCGCCCTAACCCTGGCAGCGCTTGCGTCGGCGTTGCTGTCGGTTTTGTTCGCCGTCCTCGTTGTCCATCTCCGGGTCAACCAAGTCATTTCGGGACTTGCCATTGTTTTCCTGGCCCAGGGCTTAACCAGTTTGGTAGCAGGCAAGATGGGCTGGACCAACAGGGCGTTCTCGGGACTTGGCGATATAGATCTGGGTCCAATATCGGACATTCCGGTTATAGGCCTAATATTTTTCAGGCAAGATCCGATCGTTTATCTGACGATAGCTCTATTCATCGTCGCATCATATGTGATCTACCGGACACACGCCGGATTGCGCTTGCGTGCGGTTGGTGAGAATCCGGAGGCGACCGATGCAGCCGGTATCCCGGTTCTCACTTACCGTTTTGCCGCCATACTGATCGGGGGTTTGTTTCTGGGTCTGGCCGGCGGCTACTTGACGGTCGTCGTTTCCAAGATCTGGGTCGACAACATGGCTGGCGGCAGAGGGTGGATAATCATCGCCCTGGTCATTTTCGCGCGCTGGCGACCATGGCGTGCACTCGGTGGCGCCATTCTCTTCGGATGTATCGAGGCGCTCATTCCGCGGGTTGCGGCAATCGGCATTCAGGTACCACAGTATTTCGTGTTGATGCTTCCCTATGCGGTCACATTGGCTGTTATGATCTGGACCAGCTTGTCGAAAGAAGCGCTGTCCAATGATCCAAGTGCGCTTGGGCGGCCGTTCGTCCGCGAAGAGCGACGATAAGCCTAATCAAACGTACAGGCTCTTGTAGGATTCGCGAAGCACGTTCTTTTGAATCTTGCCCATCGTGTTTCGTGGCAGTTCATCGACTACGATGATGCGCTGCGGCACCTTGAATTTTGCGAGCGAACCTGCCAACCGGTCGCGCAGTTCTGCCTCGTCGACCGAAGTACCCTGAGCTGCGACGACAATCGCCGTAACGCCTTCACCAAAATCCGGATGCGAGACGCCGATGACCGCCGATTCCGCAATTTCGGGCTGTTCATCGATCTGGTTTTCAACTTCCGCCGGATAGACATTCAATCCGCCTGAAATAATCAGGTCCTTGCCGCGGCCTGAAATCGTCAAATACCCATCCTTGTCGAAAAAGCCCAAATCGCCGGTGACAAAATATCCATCATCACGAAACTCGGCGGCGGTCTTTTCCGGCATTCGCCAATAGCCGCTGAATACATTTGGCCCCTTCAGCTCAATGACCCCGATATCCCCGTATGTCAGCACCTCTCCGCTATCCTGATCGACAATGCGGACTGAAACTCCGGGTAACGCAAAGCCAACTGCACCCGGCCGGCGTTCCCCGTCATAGGGGTTGGAGGTAATCATGTTGGTTTCCGTCATGCCGTAGCGCTCCAGGATCGCGTGACCGGTTCTGGCAGTAAACGAACGATGAATGTCGGCAGAAAGCGGTGCCGACCCGGAAATGAATATCCGCATGTGCCGGGTCGCATCCGCGTCAAAATCCTTGTCGCCGAGTAGCCGAATGTAAAAGGTTGGAACACCCATCATAGCGGTTGCCTGCGGCAGTGCTTCCATAACCTGATCAACATCGAACTTCGGCAGAAAGATCATGGATCCGCCGGTCAGGAGCACGGTATTGGTGGCGACGAACAATCCGTGTGTATGATAGATAGGCAGCGCGTGCAGCAGGACATCGTCAGCGGAAAAGCGCCATATTTCGGCGAGCGCCATTGCGTTTGAGCGCAGATTCTCATGGCTGATCATCGCGCCCTTTGACCGACCGGTCGTTCCGGACGTGTAAAGGATGGCGCCAAGCTCTTCGCCGTCGACGTCAACCGTGTCGAATTCGGCCGGACACGCAGCCGCCTTTTCGGGCATCGATCCGGCCGCGTCCGGCCCTATTGTCTCCACGCGGGGGACGCCGGCTTCAGACATCAGGGGCGCCAGCTCGTCCCGGCTGTCTGCTTCGCAGACAAAAAGCGCCGGCTCGGCGTCTCGAATGAAATAGTCTATTTCAGCAGGCGTATATGCCGTGTTCAGTGGCAGATAAACAGCGCCGATGCGAAGGCATCCGAGATAAAGCCAAATGCACTCCTTGTGTTTGTTTGTTTGCACCGCAACCCGGTCGCCGCGGCCAACGCCGAGTGCGGAAAGTGCATTGGCATAACGCCCAGTCAGGTCAAGGGCATCGCGATAGCTGATGGCATCGTCGCCCCCGACAAAGCTCAGGAATGGCGCGGATGGATTGCCGACTTGCGCCTCGATCGCGCCAAAAAGATTGCCTTTCACGTTGTTTTCTCCACTTGATCCTTCATCGCCGAAACCTTCTCCGTCGGCCCCGGACTGGACTGCGCCAGTTTATGGATCGGGGATGAAGCGTTTATCCCACCATGCATGACGAAGTTTTCATGATTGCATTCGATTTCCTCGCGGTCATAGAGGTAATTGACCATGATTGTGTAGGATGACTTACGGCCGAGCGCGCTCTTGTCGCTCAGCCAGTTGATCCTCTCCAGCCGCGCCCCGTTGCGCAGGTGGAACCGCGCCACCGGGTCCAGAACCCAGCCATTTGCGTTCTTGGCGTTCAGCAGATAGTCGGCTGCGAGCGGGAGCAAAATCCGTTCGGCCGCCGATGACTTTTCCTTGTCCGTCCACCATTGCCCAATTGTAAACTCTCGCAGCCGGTCAAGCTTTTCGTCCAGTTCCGCATTTTGGCCAGCCATTTCCGCGCTTGCCAGACCGGTGATCCACTGCGTAAGTCCCGGAACCGGGGAAAGCGTTGCAAACCATTTTATGTAAGGAAGTTCCCGCCGCAACTCCTCGACAACCTGCTTGATCAGGAAATTACCGAATGAAATACCTCGCAAACCCGGCTGACAGTCGGAGATCGAGTAGAAGATCGCCGTTGTCGCGTCATTGACGCTGATCACCTCCCGGTCGGCGCCAAGAACCTGGGCAATGGCTGAAGGGAGCTCTTTCATGAGGGCGACTTCGACGAAAATCAACGGCTCGTCGCGAACCCGTGGATGGAAGAAGGCGTAAAGGCGCCTGTCCGGCGGATCAATTCTGGCGCGCAGTTCATTCCAGTCGCAAATCTCGTGCACCGCCTCATAACGGATGATCTTTTCTAAAATTGCAGCCGGTGTTTGCCAATCGACATGCCGCAATTCCAGGAATCCGCGATTGAACCAGGAACTGAACAGGTGTTTGAAATCATCGTCCACCGGTGACAGCTCCGGATGTTCCCGCATCGTGCTCAAAAGGTCGGCGCGAATGCTCATTAGCGCCGATGTTCCGTCATAGACTTGATTGAGGCGACGAAGGATGTTTTGGCGCAACGGCTCCGATACCGCATGTAGTCGGTTGGCTACCGCCGGATCGGGCGAACGGTTAAAGGCGTCGACCGCGATCCGTACGCGCCCGCAGTCGGGACCGAACTGGTCGAGCAACAGACGAAAGAAATCCAGCTGCTCATCCTTTTCAAGCTGCTGATATTGCGAAAGGATTTCCGTTGCCGTCGCCAGTTCTGTCGCCTCGCCGATATTCGAAAGCAAATGCCGGCACAACTCTTCCAGTCCACCGATTTCCGGTTTCCTGCGGGACACAGAGGTAAACTCGGTGAAAAGCTGGCCTCTTTCGGCAATGGATTTTAGAAACTCGGAAAGAAACGACATGGCATGACAGCTTCAGCAGATTGCGGAACAGGTTAAACAGATGTATCATATCCAATTATTGGATATCGCATCCAATTTATATAAGTATGTTGCGCAGCGCAATGATGTGCGTTTGTTCTGGGAGACTACAAATTGACTCGCTACAACGAGCACGTTCTCGCGCACTGCGCCATGCTTCTTTATGCGGCGCTCGTTGCGGGCTCGTTCTCATACGGGGCCCTGGCTGCACCGCATATCGGTCCAGTTCCGCTTACCGCCGCCCGGTTTGTTCTCGCGTCAATCCTAATGGGTTCATTGCTGGTAATTCTCCATCGACGTGTGCCTGAAAAACCCGTCGCCGTATGGCGTTACGCAATTCTTGGCTCTCTCATGGGGATATTTTTTGTTCTGATGTTTGTGGCTCTGCAGATTACAGATCCGGTTTCCACGGGTGCGGTGTTTACGCTCATACCGCTCATGAGCGCGGTGTTCGGATACATAATTCTTCGTCAATCGACGCGCGGGATTGTCGCCACAAGCCTCGTCATCTCCGCAGTCGGAGCCCTTTGGGTCATATTTCGCGGAGAGTTGGACAGGGCGTTGGCGTTTGACATTGGACGTGGCGAAGCGGTTTTTCTAATTGGATGTGCCTGCCAGGCGGCCTACGGTCCTCTGGTCAGGCTGCTGAACCGGGGTGAGCGGGTGTTCGAGTTCACGTTCTGGACGCTTGTGGCAGCCACGGTGTGCATCGGCATCTATGCAACGCCGGAAATCCTGTCGACCCCATGGTTGTCCCTGCCACCAATCGTTTGGACATGTTTGCTGTATTTGGCCATTGCCTCCACCGCGATCAGCTTCTTTCTGCTTCAGTATGCGTTAATGCGGCTACACCCAGCGAAGGTCTTTGCCTATGGCTATCTCATACCGACATTCATCATCGTAATCGAAGGCGCGCTCGGACATGGATGGGCGTCAATCGTCGTCTTGATTGGGGCGTTCATCACCGTTGGCGGATTGCTGATACTGGTAAGGACGCCGGACATTGCGCAGGCAAAATAGTCTGTGATGCGCGTCAAAAACCGGACGCTTTAGCCGCAAGAACTGGCGCTGCCTTGTATAAAACAAGAGCTGCAATGAGCGGAGAATGGTTGCACATCGAGTTTTCCTGTTTGGGTGACGGCAGCTTCATCTGCGGCACCATTATTCAAAACTTATTAGCTGCAGGCCCATCTTGATGGCTGCTTTGGACGGCTAGCGTTTACGTGCCCGATGCCGACGAGCGTCTGCTAACACACATATGTAGCCCAAAACCTGCCGGGCCGCTCCCGGCCCCATTATGGTCATTCGCACAACCCCGCAGTGAATGACAGCTTCCCACCCATCCCGGGCTTTTGACTGTGTTGCAGGAATGGCTGCTTTCCGGAACGAGGCGACAAGCGCAAAGCGACCAAATTGGGGGTGCAAAGAAGACGCTCTTTTGAAACCGGAGTAATGGCGGCCCTTGGGCCGGAAACTGCTGCACATTTGTTAAGCCCAATATCCACTTCGTTTGAATCGAATTTGCGTAAGACGATCTCTCAACACCAATTTCAAAGTGATAATCCCGGCATCGAATGGTGCCAGTTCGACATCACTCACACCAGATATCTTCCCCACTGCTCTAAAAGGTATCGACGTTTCTCGAATAAGTCAGACCGCTGGTAGGCGCGCTCGACGTTGCTGCCGACCTTATGGCCGAGGCAGATTTCCTTGACTTCCCACTCTGCGTCAGTCTGCTCCTCCGCCCAAGTTCGGAATGTTGCGCGGAAACCATGTGGTCGGTAAGCCAATCCTTCTCTTTCCATGAAACGCGCCATCGTTGCATCGGACATGACTTTGCCTGTTGGTGACGGGAATAAAAGCTCCTGATCGGAAGTAGATTTCACCTGCTCGACGATTTGGAGCATCTCATCGGTCAGTGGAACACGATGTTTGGTTCCGGTTTTTGTGTGGCCTGCTGGAATAATCAGGACATCGCCATTTACATCTGCACGACGGGCAAACCGCAGTTCGCTTGTTCTCAAAACCGAGAGCATGAGGAAACGCAAAGCCAGGCAGGACATGTGTGGTTTGGTGCACAATAGCCGGTAGAAGGCTGGTGCTTCAGCGTAAGGCATCGAAGGGATGTGTTTCGTCTGATGGCGTTGTTTGCCGAGCAGCGCGCGTGCCTTCAGGGTTGATTGCAGATCGACTTCTAGCCCAAGAGCTGCTGCATGGGTCAAGGTCAGGTTGATCCGGTTCATGGCCTTGCGGGCACTATCCGGTTTTTCATGCCAGATCGGATCCAGAACCTTCTTCACTACATGCTGATCAACATCCTCGACTGCCATATTTCCAATTGCAGGAATGATGTGCGTGACGAGTGGAGACATCCAGCGTCCCGCCTTACCGTCCCCTTTTAGCTCTGCCTGTCTCGCTTCGAAGCAGGAATGAATGGCTTCGGTGACAGTCAGCCGCTTTGTCTTTTGGCGTGATGCATTCCGCTCTTCGATTGGATCAAGACCATCGCGCAATTGCCGCCGTGCCTTGGCTGCCCGCTCACGCGCTTCTGCGATCTCCACATCCGGCCATCGCCCCAAACCCATTTCGCGACGCTTTCCATCGATAACGAGGCGTAATATCCACTTTCCCGCAATCTTGGAACGCTTGATAAGCCAGAGACCTTGACCGTCAGCATACTTCCCTGCTGACAGGTTTCTTGCTTTCATCGGATTTAGTACGTTGTAAATCACAGCCCACCTTTTTCAGCCCCCTCGCTAGCCCACCCTTTATCATGAGATTGAATGAGAAGCTATGTTTTCGTTTGAAAATGCTCAAATACAAATTATTGAAAGAAAACAAGTAATTTGTTCTGCTATGACGTTGTGCGAGAACCTTATTTGGTGCCGACAAGCGGCACCAGCTAATCGCCTGTGATCAATTTGATCTTGGCAGCGGGGGAGGGACTTGAACCCCCGACACGCGGATTATGATGCCATTGATGTACAACATAAATATCTGTTTTAATTGCATTTAATAGTGAGTTTACACATTTTGTGTAAGTTTTTGTGTAAGAAATCCGCCTGAAATCCAGGCGGATTTAGTCATTTTTGGCTTATGGATTGCCACCTCTTCCCCAAGCCAGATAACTCTAGCGAGGAAGAGGGAATCGGCATAATATGCGCATAATCTCCAAGAGATTGATACGTCAGTTGTCCCGTCGTTTTTAGAACAGACGGGTCTATTTGTTATCGCGCAGCCGCTAAACGCTTATAACTGCACGATAAATGTTCCCCCGTGTTGTCTTCGCTGCGCTCGACCCCCCGCGCTCGCCCTCGTCAAAATACCGGATTTGAACAAAGTCCAGGTATTTTGTAGTCGGGCTGCGCTTGGCGGCTCCGTCGCCAGGGCAAAGCCCAGAGGGCGAGCGTCGCCGGCTTGGGCATCGACCGCAACCATGGAACATGGCGCATAGCTGTTGCGGTCTCAGCCCGAGCGCGGGGGGTCGAGCGCACGACAAGCGAGACCCGCCGCTCATAAATGTCGCGGAACGGGCCTCTTGCTTTGTCGGCACCGACAACACGGGGGGAACGTTTTGCGTCAAGAAAGACGCGCGCTCTAACGAGCGTGATAGGGGAGCGAAGCTCCCGCAGATTCCGCCGGTGGCGGATGACAGTAATTTCTGGAAACAGGGGTTTCCAGCTTCCGTTTTGCAGCACAAATGTGCTGCCCGATTTGTCCCTGGCCTTTGAAGGAAGGCGGGACGCCTAACGGCATCAGGGAGCGGTGAACCGCTCCGCCGTTTTCGCCTCGGCCTTATGGCCGATGCGTCAATCAGGATCTCCGGAAACGGATGTTTCCGGCTTCGTGTTCGCCTCCTCTGGATCTATCCATTGTACTGGCCACCCTCACGCGTAAAGCCGTTACGCTTTTCGCTCCAGGCATTGACCCGTGAGCCTCTCTGCCAGTGAAGCCCAGATCGACGAGCAGAGCTCGCCCCAACAGGGGAGTTGCGGCTCGTCCGGTCTTAAGACCGTTTTATAAGCTCGCTAATTCACACTTCATTATGCGTGAAAATTATCTCACCGGCATCGAGCGCCGGTTGCGCGACCTGTTCGCGCAGGTCAACGACGGCACTGAGACCGTCGATAACGCAGTTGCGTTTCTAAAAGACGAGCTCCTCGCTTCTTACAAGCGAGGCCGAACCTCGGTTGCCGAGGGTCGGGCAAAAGCTCGACCGAACGGACAAAGTCCGTTCAGACGCTCAAGCGCTATCAAGCGCTAGCGCAGAGGAAACCCCGCCTCGGGCGGGGTTTTTTCTTGGTCGGTGAATTTTGTGATTTTCTTAGATTGGTTGTGTCGCCCAGGTTCAATTTCGAAGCTCGCATCGTTGCCAACAAGTGACATTCGCGACGGCAATGTTGGCAATAAGGCATTTGTTGATGAATACTGAATTGGCGAATTGTGCGGAACGCGGTCATTCCCTCAACATGGAAGGAATGACCGAAAAGGGGCCGTTTGCGGACTGGCAGCTTTCGAGATTCAAACAGGCGATAGCTGACGGTTTCCCATGCGGTGATGTCAGACACTATCATTCGGTTCTACCGTGGCTCCTGCTCCGCCCCAGCACGAATCGCAACAAGAGCCCACTAAACTCAACCAAGTTAACAAATCGGCCGCCTGAAATTACAGTCCATCGCCAGGATCGGCGCAAACTGTTCGTGGATAAAGCGAGCGCTGACCCAACCGACGCCATCGGCCGCGCTCTCAACCTCAAACCAGATACCCTGACTGTCGTCGACCAGGCTGCAATCGGTGATTGTCGCGCTTGATCCAGCGGACAATGTGGTGATTTTGGCTGCTTCAAGCGACGGTGCTTGGCGCATGTTGACGTCTCGCTTGACGGTTCCCGCACGACCATCCTCAAGCCATTCGGGTGGGGGTTGGAAGCGTCCGCCGCCACAGCCCAGTGCGTCAGATAAGAGCGCAAGGTTGATTGCATTGGTCGCCCTCGGCTCGACAGCACACCAGTCGGTCACGAAATCATCACCTCCGGACGAGCATTGCCGCTCACCGCGCCAAACCGATAACTGCACTCGCCCGTCATTGGTCAAATGGGCGTGGCAGGAAAATGAGCCATGTGTTCCACGGGCGATGTGCCGGCTACCCGTATCCGATACGATGTCGGTAAGCTGGCGGCCTGCCTCGTCAGATCCCGAGTGAAACAATCCATATTCTTCGTCCACCCCATCGCGATAGGCTCGGCCGGCCAATAACAGCGTGGTACAGATCTGACTTACTGCACCGACCCCGAGGCCGTCGGCGCTGACAGATTGGGCCTCGAAGCCGCCGGAAACCGGGGTGAATCCAAGGTTCCAGGTCTTCAGACCCCCGTTCAGCTTGTAGAAACTGTCCTGTGTGCGATGTCCCAGCGCTCCGGCCAGCAGTTTTGGCGGATTAGCTCCCCCGGCAAGCAGGCGATTGAATTCGGCCATGATATCATAGGAGAGATTGAGGATGTCGCCGACCCTGCCGGTCTGGTCGGCCTTTTCTTTTGGAAGAAGCCCCATATGGAAGCCCAGTTCTGCGCCACGCTCGACAAAACGCGCATCGGCGATCGATGGGTGCACCAGATCGACTGACAGCGCAAAAGCGATTGCACAGGCTGAAAGACATTGACCGTCTTTCAGAACGTAAACGCCGCCAAGATTGGGATCCTGACTTTCCAGTACATAGCGTATCTCTTCTGCAAGTCGGAAACCTTCAAGAAAATTGCCGCCTGGGCTGTCGAAGACTATTCCTTCAATCCATGCATTTTCCGCCTGCAGAACGGATTTCAATTTCTCGCTGTCGCCCTTATCTATCCGACCGGAAATCCGGATTGCGTTGACAGGGCGTTCGTTCAATTCCGCAAAATCGAGTTGGCCTGAGTCTTCGCCTGGACTGGATGCATAAGGACTGTCATCGCCCAAAACTGAAGCCGGCCCTTGCAGAGGGTAAAGCGGTTTGAGGGATTTCAATCGCTCTACTAGCTCAGGTTCGAGTTTGATGTCTGCGGCGCTGGCTACCTGCACCGACATCACTGCCATGGCGGACAGTGCGACCAGAGCGCTCGTTATCGGATTCAATCCACGTCTCCAAAACCGGTTTGTTTGATAGGGCGATGCACTCATGTTGGTCTCCATATTCCAAGCCTGCGGCTCTTGGGTGGTCTTCCTAGCCAGATGGCGCAAAACATTTTTAATGGGAGGGTCGCGATTATTTTGATTGCCAACTCATCAGTGAAACAAAACGGATGCTCTAGGTCCGACCTCTCGCGCCTTGACAATATGGTTCTATACTATCGGAATCTGCCCTAGCATCATTGCGATACCTGATTGCGGAGACCCATATATGAAGATCATTTTTGTTATCGCGACTTGGTTCCTGCTGATTGCAAATGCGCATTCGGCCGACGTCCGGTTCGTTTCAGTGAAGGAAAATGACAACTACACAAGTACGGATCCAAACTGCAACATCGAACTGTCCGGCTTGATCAACAAGGGCGATGCGAAACGTCTGTCAGCGGTTATTTCCGATAACCTGATTGATGCTGACCAAATGCGAAAGGTTTTCTTTCCGGTGATCTGCCTGAACAGCCCGGGTGGTTCGTTTACCGAAGCGATCAAGATCATATCGATCATCGACGATCTGGCGATCGGGACGATGGTTCGAGATGATGACCGATGTGAATCGGCATGCGCGCTGGCATTCATGGCTGGTAACTACCCCGAAGAGGGCAATACCTATCCATGGCGAATGATGCATCCCGGAGCAACGATTGGGTTTCACGCTCCCGACCTCACACTGGCGCCGGGACAATATAATGAAAGTGATGTCGCCAAGGCTTACCAGATCGCCCTGAAAACCGTGTCCCAGACAATTGAGAAACTGGTGATGGAGAGTATCGACGGAGATCGAAGAATGGCGCCTTCCCTCCTTGCCGCCATGCTGGCGACTCCGGCAGGTCAAATGCACTGGGTCGACACTGTGGATAAAGCAGGAAGATGGGGAATTACGATCGTCTCCGTTGGCAAAGAAAAGCAATTTTCTGATCAATCTCTGGTGCGGGCTTGTACCAATATGCGTGCCTGGAACGTTGACGAATCCGCCTACTCCTTCGGCGAACCCCTGCATCTGAATGCGGTACGCGGCTCCGATTTCAGTTACGAAAATATGGACGATGGCAGGATCAGAGTATTATTTTTTGGCATGTATGTGGAAGGTTGCGAGTTTTCGGTTCCCGCCAATTCAAACACCTTGGTCGGCAAAAAAATCATGATTAGCGCAGTCGATGACATCGGATCGGTGGATCATTTCGGCCTGGTCGATGCATCAGTTTTTCACGATCCGCGTACGAAAATCATCGATCTTAAATAACCCTGCAGATTACGTTCTAAACCAAGGACCAAAACCGCTCTCGGTCGGTCTGGCATTTGCATGCGCACTTCAAGTGACTTATTGTCGGAGCGACAGGTAAAGGCGTGTATTGTCGTGAGAACAACAGCAGCTCAAATCTTTCTGGCACTGCTGATTGCCAATCCGGCCCTTGCCCAATCTTCGATCTCGCTTGACGATTTTGACCTGGGTGAAGGAAGCCCCGATTCCGTTGTCAAAGAATGTAGCGATGACGACGATTGTTCATCACTGAGAAGTGAGGAAATCTCGCTGGATGATGTGGTGAATCTCGGGATTATCGACCGCGAGGAAGCCGTCGTACAACCAGCCGGCACACTATCCAGTTCTGATAAACTGTCCCGGGCCATAACTCTCGAAACCATCGAAATAGCGTTTCCTGAAGAAGATGACCAAAGCGCAAACTCCGGCGGATTGAGCGAGGACCATCTGAACGCGATAAGGCACGCGTTAGAGAAAACGGGATCTGAAAATGTGAAGATCGGGGTGGTGGCGCGGCTTGGCGGCGGTGACGACACTATGGAACGGGCCAGAACAATTGCGGGCGAGTTGGCCAGCCAGATGGACCTGTTACCGGATCAGGTAGAGGCGATAGGGTTGGACGGCGAGGAAACCGGAAGCGCCATACAAATCGTGATTATTCCGATCAAGTAGAAAAAAATCGCCGGTGCATTCTTCGAAACTACTGGCTGATGTTGCCAGGCGACTGACGAATTGCGTTTGATGGAGACGGGACTTCAAATGGTGTGTGAACGTATGCTGATCCGCTGCGCCCTTGTATTCGCCACGATGATCACCGTGGTGGCGATATCGTTGTCCGATACTCGGGCTTTTGCCGGTGAGTGGGCCAAGCTGGACCAGGGCGACAATTGGTTTGAGAACTGCAACTATTCGTTTCGTGGCAAAATCGAGCGCGGCAATCTCGTCAGGGTTTTTGATGATCCGGACTGGCTTGCCGGATACCGACACCGCATCTGCCTTGATAGTCCGGGTGGCGCATTAAACGAAGTTCTGGCCTTCCTCAGGCGCATAGACGAACTGAACCGGGCGGACGGATTTGTGTTTGCCACACGAATTCGAAGTGGTGACGAGTGCCTCTCGTCGTGTGCGATCCTGTTCATGTTCGGTCAATCATATGGAGCAAACAGTCCGTTTCCCGACCGGACAATGGAGCCTGGTGCGCGCTTGGGTTTCCACTCACCGTTTATTTCCGGCAAGAAATTGGCTCGTGTAGATGCCAGTCAAGTTTTCCAAGTAGCGCTCGAAGTCTCGAAACTGCTTGTCGATCGCTCATATACCACAATCAACACGCAGGGACCGGCGCTTCCGCCAGAACTGGTTGCACTGGTCCTTGCGACTCCTTCCGATCAAATGCACTTCGTCAACTCAATTGGGGAAATGCAATTGCTTAATATCGAGATGACGAAATCGCCGGAGAGAGAAGCAGTACTCGCGTACACCCAAGAAAACATCGTCTTCGTCATGAAACGGATATGCGTGAGCAGCTATGCACTAACGTTTCGGCATGCACTGACGCGGGATGGATATGCGTTTGGCGATCTGGTCGCCCATATTGAGAAACAAATGCAACAGGAGCATGAAATCAGCCTGCAGCAACTGAAAGCATTTCCCGCTTCTGATTATTATCCTGAGAGGATAATCGGTATGCTGGACGGACCATTCTATCATCCACATTGGAACAGCGCTGGCGCGGCGATGTATTGTCGGGCGGAATTGCAGTTCGAGCGCGACGGCCAGAATATTCGGGTTTCCGACTATAATGTGGATTTCGGCCTGCTCACCGGAATCGAATCAACTGTGATACCCGATCGTTCGGAAAGCTACCGGGAACTTAGCGCCGGTTTGATGCCGATCGATACCGTTTACAAATGACAATGTGACCGCCCACTCCCGCTCCTGGTCCGACACAGTTCCAAATTTGACAGGCAATCCGCCCTGGTTCACTCGATCACGTAAGGGGCAAAGTGAAATCGAACATTCTCGTATTCCTGACCAAGCGCGTCGGAGGTGACGCCAGCTCGAACTTTACTCACCAACCGCCCAAGGAGTCGCTTTTTGCCTTCCGTGTTAAGCGCTTTTTCGGTTTGGCAGAAGAATCCAATTTGATGCCTGCCGCGTTCGTCGTGTTCCTGCACGATCAATCCAAATCGGGATCCAGGCGAGATCTCAAAACGGATACGCTCTTCACCCAGCGAGTAGGTCTTGAAATAGCGGATCGGAATCGGTGTGATCTTGTTTGATGGCGCAATATCGAAGAATGAAGGCCGGCACCACAACGGGACATCAGCAAACAGGGCAATTTCATCACCAGTCTTTGCAAATTCCGGATAGGCGGCGAATAGTGTTGTCACTTCTTCAGCAATAGTTTCGTCACCGGTCTTCGAGAAATAGAATTCCGTTTGCATTTGCGACATCTGCTGTGGTCTTTGTTTGCCTCCGGTTTCGTCTAAAACATCCCGCGTCACCCGTTTCATCAGCACGGATATTTCTACGTCAGGCGTCGCCAGATGGCGCGCCAGCGCCCGCGAATACGGCGAGTTGGATACCTCGCCATCATATGCAACAGAATTTGGCAGTGTAGCGTATCCAATCAGCATATCACCTGCAGTTCGCATGGTTGCCAACCCTTGGATCACCCGGGCGCCGCGTCCGCTTGACATCAATTTTTCGGCAAGCGCTTCTGCCAGTGGGTTGTCTCTGCAAGCATCGAGAAAGATCAGGCTGGTCTTTGCGCGCTCCATTATGTCGACAACTGACTGCAGGCTGATTGCCTCGCGCTCCACTGCGCTTTCGGTTCTCAGCTTTGCATCGACAGGAAGGAGATAATTTCGACCGTCGATCTGCATACCGTGGCCGGCGAAGAAGACCAGTGCCACGTCAAGATCGTCGACCTTTTCGTCAAGCAGGTCGAGCGCTTCTCCCATCTCGTCTTCGTCCAGATCGGTCATGAGCATGACTTCGAAACCGAGTGGGCTAAGGACTTCCGCTAGAAGTTTTGCATCCTTGGTTGGGTTGGGAAGCCGCCCCGCTCGCTTATACTCGCCATTGCCGATCACAAGCGCAAATTTGCCGCCAGCATATGTCGGCGTGTTGGCCGCTCCAACGAGACACAAGGCAAGTGCGATGACAAATCCTGCAATTGAAACTGATGGTCCACCAAATCGAGGCATTGCAGATGGGATCCCGGTTGCGATCGGACTAGCAAATGTGATTCATCAAAACCAATCAATCAAATGCCAACAACAAGTTCAAGCAATTCAGCGCGACGGATACTATGACCGCTTTCAGGATTTGGTAGAGAACTGACGAACGGCCGATTTGGAGGCGCAAATGCGTTCCACAGATACCTCACCGTGAAGATGCGATCGAGCCCCTTTGGACTTTCAAGGGGGGTCGCAGATGCGATAACGCAACGTAGTTCAAGCGTGTGGTCTGACCCGAAGTGGCGTTCGCCGAGTTGCTGGAATAGGCCACTCCTGTGCCAACCCCGCCCAGATCATATTCGCACTGAAGTTCGATTTGGGAGCTGCAAAGATTTGTCAGAACCTGACAGCCTGTGTCTCGAAATCAATGATAAGCGCATGGAGCGGCTTGCGGACATGTTCCAGTAGCGTGAGGCGATGGCCCGTTAGGATGAAGGCGCAGCGTTGAAACCCGGTGTTTGAATTGCAGATTTTGGCTGCGGGCCCGGTCATCAGACAGGTTAGTTCGCAAAGAGGGTCGGCCGGAGGGGCATTCTTGATTTTGGGAGTTATCGATAGTCATTCATACAACATATCTAGGGGAAATATACCTCCTTCTACTTCTTGATATCTATCGTTCTTTTCGGGTATTTCCGAATTTGATATCATGGACAATAAGTCAAAATCTATGTCATAAGATTTTATTGATATTTGATTTCCATCCACTTCATAATAAAACTCAGCACGGCAATACATCATCGCATCGGTATTAAGCCAATGTGGCTGGAAAAAAGGCCCTGTGAATAACGCTACTAAACTTTCACTTTGCCCGGCTCGCGAGGTATAATTCGATTTGATGACTTCAGTATTTTCAATATTTCCCAGATGATCGTTTGCCCAGCTAACAATATCATTAAATGAATAACCTTTATTTGTTATTGAATGACGAAATGTTAACGCATAGTTATTTATACAAGTTAGTTTCATTAGGTCGAAAATACTTTTACGCCTGTTCTCTAAAACGATTTCTTTTTCTCTAATCCAATTCGTACCGATATCGAGCAATATCAGTTCACCAATCTTGTTTACATATCGCATTTTATTGGCCGGTGTTCCGAGCACCAATGCAATCAATTCCGGTGGCAATGCAGGACCGGCAGAACTTATTGATGAATATGCCCTATCAGCGAGAAGTTTCGATATTTCGATAGCTACTTTAAAGGCCTCGCCGGAACCGGCCTGTGCCAATATTGCATCATCGATAAATGGTGTATGGAATCCGAGTTTTGCGCCTGGTTCCAAAATGCGATCAGGATAAGGGTCGCCTCTGGCAATCGATTGGCCGAACATAAAAAGAATGGCGCATGATGAGAGACACACATCACCCTTTTTAACCTTGGTCGCAATAACAAATCCTTCAGTCTCATCAATTTTCTCTACTTCTCGGATGAACCGCAGTACCTCACCCAAATTACCACCGGGACTATTTAAGCAAATTCTGTTTTTGTTACTTTCTACATAGCTTTTTACCCAGCCGGGATTGTCCAACTGATTAACTAAATCACCGCGCTGAATTTTTCCGCTAAATTCAAAATTGCAATCTTTCGAGAATTCATCAGCGGGCGGTAGTTGCGTCCATTCGCCAGATATTGCGTGATCCACATGAGAAAACAAAGCTACGCTGATGCAGCTGACCAACAACATGCTCAATAGACGGGACATTCCGGTTCCTCAAACTTAATTCGTCTGGCGCTATCGCGCACTTTGTACCTATTTTCTGCGCCAAAAACCGATCATACGTTGAAGGTATAAGACCCGTAAACAATACCCATCCATACCCCGAAAGCCTGAGAAGCTGGGATAGTGAATCAAAACCTGCGTTTGATGCTCTATCCCCACTAAATCTCACACATTACCCAAAACCGGGATACCGACTGAGATATCCATCGGTACTGCTCGCAAAGCGACTACAGGGGATCGAATTCAGGTTTCAAATCGTAAAGCGTCCTAATCAATATTCCCCTCCAGAGGAAAGCTTCTGGACAGCAGCGTCGATGGCGTAGGGCGCGGCCAAAGTTCGCTCCCCGCCCAAATATGCAGTCGGAAGAAGTTGGTGCACTAGTCCGCTTAGTCCACCCTGCAGACGTTGAAACCCAACGCCGTAATGTCTTGTGTGGATGGCTCCGTATTTGCAAGACTTTTGTTGTGACAAAGTTCCTGGGTCAGATACGGTCCTGTGTCCGGCCTGTTGATGCAGAGTTTGTCTGCTAGCCCTGATGGTTTCCGTGAACCAAGTCCCATTCCGCTTTGCGAACTATTTGTGTCCTCAGACATTACCGGGGTGTCTTGGCTCTCCGGCTGGCCCGGATTCTCATCACTTCATACGTTCTTGCAATTTGGTCATTTCCTATCGAGTGGTTTCAGCCTCCCTGTATGGTTCGCCATTGGTCAGTACAGCCCATGCAATCCGCGCCGTCTTGTTGGCCATTGCCACAGCTGCGAGTTTGGCTGGTTTGCGCTCAAGCAGGTTTTGCAGCCAAGGATCAGCTCTGTCGGGCTTGCTTTTGGCGTAACGAACACGACTAGCCATGCCGTTGACCAGGAGCTTGCGCAGATAGCGATCGCCCATGCGGCTGATGCGGCCCAAGGCCTCTTTCCCGCCACTTGATTTGTTGAGTGGCGTCAGGCCGATCCAGGCGGCAAAATCGCGGGCACTTCTAAACTGTCGACCGCTACCGATGGTCGCCACAATGGCAGAGGCTGTGACTGGACCGATGCCTGGAATGGTCTGCAGCAGCTCAACGCGCTCATCCTTCCTGGATTGTTCGAGGATCGTTTTGTCCAAACGGTCGATGCGTCGATCAAGGTCGATAAGTTGATCGCACAGCAGTGCAACAACATCTTCTGCCATCTCCGGAATGTCCAATAGTTCGCCGGCCTGCATCTCATGGGCAAAATGGCGAAGGTGATCGACCCCTCTTGGAAGCGTGATGCCAAACTCTGCAAGCAGGCCACGGATCATGTTTGCCAATTGTGTTCGCTGGCTGATCAGTGCCTGACGAACCCGGTGCAAGCTCAAAACCGCCTGCTGCTCCTCTGACTTGATGGTCACAAAGCGCATGCTCGGTCGCGTCACCGCCTCGCAGATCGCCGCTGCATCAGCTGCGTCCGACTTACCACGCTTCACATAGGCTTTGACGTAGCCTGCCGGCATGAGTTTCACATCATGACCCAGCATCGTCAGTTCTCGCGCCCAATGATGGCTCGAACCACAGGCTTCAATACCGATCAAACAGGGATCAAGCTTCGCAAAGAAGGCAAGCATCTGGCCTCGCCGCAGTGGCTTGTTGAAAGCAACCGACCCATCGTCATAAATGCCATGCACCTGAAAAACGTTCTTGGCGAGGTCTACGCCAACCGTGGTAATCTGCATATCGTGGCTCCTATACCAGCAGTGATAACAACTGCACTATGGCGCATCAGACGCCGGGGTGTAGGAGCCATCCACACCATCCGCTTTCAGGATTTGGCTGAGAACTGACGAACCACCGATTTGGGGCGCGAAGCTGCCGAACGCATCACTCGCGACGAATTTCAGCTTTGAGCCAATCACGGCCTCAGATCTTTTTCGTTGACAGGATAAGCGACAGTAGTTGAGCAAGCGGCTTGCTTCCGGGATGTTATCTCAGTCATGCATGTGATGCTCATCTCCGATCACAAACAAGGTCATTTTGCTGGGATGAGCTTTCTTGGAGCAATCAGACAAAATGCTGACTGCCAATCCAGCTGTTGGATAAGCTGGACTATTTTACTGCCGCGCGATCACCTGTGCGCTAAGACAAAGTGGGTGCTATCCCCTCAATATCTCGCAGCCAGGGTGGATTGGCGCCTGCCTGCGATACGGTGTAGGCGGCGACCGTTGCCGCCAGGTCTGCAGCGGCCAGCAATTGTTTCTTTTCCGCCTTACGCAAACTGGATTTGTCCAGTAAGCCGGCCTGCTGCAATCCTTTGAGAAAACCGCCATTGAAACTGTCGCCGGCACCAATCGTATCAATCACTTCTGCCGGTTTTGCATCGATGGACAAGTGTTCGGTACTCGTGTGAACTTCAATACCTGCGGCGCCCTTCGTTAGCACAACGATCGAGGTGCCGTTTTCGAGCATCTGATCGATTGCAAATTGATGATCCATTTCCGGGGTTAGCCACGCCAGGTCCTCATCAGAAACCTTAATGATGTCTGACATTTCTGACATTCGCCGGATGCGTGCACGATGTACATCGGGATCACTGATGAAACTGGGGCGGATATTTGGGTCGAGCGAAATCACTGTACTACGGTGATAGTCGGCCATCAGCGTTTCATAGGCTTCACCGCACGGTTCCGGAATTAGGCTGATTGCACCAAAATGTAGCGCCTCCACCTCTTCCGGCAATTCGGGAAGATCGGTAGAGTTCAGCATGCGGCCCGCTGAGTATTCATCCATGAATGTGTATTGGGCGTGACCATCAACCAATTTCACAAATGCCAGTGTGGTTGGTCGATCGGAACGAATACAGTATTGCGTTTCAACATTGGATCCATGCAAGCTGGCAATCAGTTGCTCACCGAACATGTCGCTAGATATGCCTGACAAAAAACCGCAACGGGCACCAAGCCGGCCAAGCGAGATCGCAGTATTGAAAATCGCACCACCGGAAACTGGAAGAAAGACTTCTTCTCCGCTCACAGGTTGCCTTGGAAGCATATCGATCAGCGCTTCGCCACAACACAGGATCATGGTGGCATTTCCTCCCTGCAACTCCGTTGCCAACAATCGCCAGGTTTGCGCCGATAATATCTTGAACTTCGCTTGTTGTAGATATTTGACATGGTGAAGGTTGATTTCTATTGTCCCTTAACATATTTTTTACGCGCGTAAATATCTGAATTCTCATTCACCTGCAACCTGCTGTTGCGTATTTGTAGTGCGGTCGCATCTTGAAAGGGACATCGGCTTGGGCACCGTCAAGATCAGGAATATGGAGGAGTTCGCTGCAAAATGTGGCGTTTCCAGGCCAACTGTATCCAAATATTTTCATGATCCAAACAGTGTCAAAGCGTCCACGCGTGCGCGCATAGAGCAGGCGTTGGAGCAGCATGAATTTCGCCCCAATATTTACGCCGTCAATCAGAACCGGCGGCTGACCAAAAACATCGGTATCGTTGTGCCGTATCTTGCCGATCCGTTTTTTGCCGAGATTGCACGCCGGATTGAACACCACTGCATCGATGCAGGTTTCTCGCCGACATTGTTCAGTTCCCACGGCCGCCAGGAACTGGAAAACGATATTCTGGATAGCTTACGCTCCATGAAGCCGGCGGGAGTGTTGCTGGCGCCGCTGGGGAGGGCATCAGACAAATCTCTTATTGAGAGATTTTGCGGCGAAGTTCCGACTGTTCTGTTCGACAGCAATATTGAAGGAATTGGCCATGCTTTTATTGGGTCCGACAATCCTCAATTCACCTCGCAGATTGTTGAATATCTTTGCCGCACTGGTGAACCGCCGTGCTACTTCGAAATGAAAACGCCACCAAATCCGAACACGAGAAAACGACGTGATGGCTACATCACAGCAATGGAAGCACTTGGCCATGAACCTATCATTGTCAGTGTGGAGGGCGAAGGCTGGAAGTTAGAAGACATAGGCTATCGCGGAAGCTTGCAGGTGATTGAAGACCGGCTGTTGAAGACTGATACGGTGCTTTGCACCAACGATCGGCTTGCGATTGGATTCCTGTCTGGTTGTTTCAAAAAAGGTTTGCAGGTCGGTATCAGCAAAGGATCCGATATCCGTGTCGCTGGCCTGGATGACCACCCGTTCTCACGCTTTACCTGCCCGCCACTGACCACAGTCGCCCATGACTATGAAGCAATTTCCGAAAGATCGGCAAGAACGCTTCTCGCTTTGATCGAAGAAGGAGATGATTCGAAGCGCCGAATTGAAAAGTTGTTTGAGGGCAACCTGGTAATGCGCGCATCAGCATAATTTTACGCGCGTAAAATTTTTATTGACACCGCGTAGCGATGCTACTAGTCTTCCCGGCACATCCAACCAAGGGAGGAACAGGATGCTTTCCAAGAAAGTACTTGGCTTATCGACCGCTTTGGCGGTTCTCACCGCGTCCGGCGCGTTTGCCGAAACTCTTACGATCGCCACCGTGAATAATGGTGACATGATTCGTATGCAGGGCCTGACTGACGATTTCACGGCGAAGACCGGTCACAATGTGGAGTGGGTTACGCTTGAAGAAAACGTGCTGCGCCAGCGTGTCACGACCGACATCTCTACCAAGGGCGGTGCATTTGATCTGATGACTATCGGAATGTACGAGACTCCGATTTGGGGCAAGAACGGTTGGCTCGTTCCGCTGGACGGCTTGTCAGCCGAATATGATGTCGATGATATCCTGCCGGCAATGCGCGGCGGATTGAGCCATGACGGCACCTTGTTTGCTGCGCCGTTCTATGGCGAGAGTTCCATGGTTATGTACCGAACCGACCTGATGGAAAAGGCCGGAATGGAGATGCCCGAGGCTCCGACCTGGGAATTCATCCGTAAAGCCGCTGCAGCGATGACGGATCGTGACAATGAGATCAATGGTGTTTGCCTGCGCGGTAAGGCCGGTTGGGGTGAGGGTGGTGCCTTCATCACTGTTACAGCCAACTCATTTGGCGCTCGCTGGTTCGATGAGAACTGGAATGCCCAGTTTGATCAGCCCGAGTGGAAAGCGGCGCTAGAGTTCTTTGTCGGCATGATGGCCGAATCCGGACCTCCCGGTTATGCCACCAACGGGTTCAACGAGAACCTGTCGCTGTTTCAGCAAGGCAAATGCGGCATGTGGATTGACGCCACGGTGGCTGCATCCTTCGTAACCAATCCGAACGATTCAACCGTGGCTGACAAAGTCGGTTTTGCCCTTGCACCTGATACAGGTCTTGGCAAACGTTCCAACTGGCTTTGGGCTTGGGCTCTGGCCATTCCAGCCGGTTCACAGAAAGTAGACGCCGCGAAAGAGTTCATCGAGTGGTCAACCTCTAAGTCATACATCGAGCTCGTGGCTTCGAAAGAAGGTTGGGCCAACGTGCCTCCGGGTGCGCGGACATCACTTTACAACACTCCTGAGTATCAGGAAGTGCCGTTCGCGAAGATGACTCTCGACAGCATCAATGCGGCTGATCCAAACAACCCGACTGTCAAACCGGTACCGTATGTCGGCATTCAGTTTGTCGCCATTCCGGAATTTGCCGGCATTGCGACTGAAGTCAGTCAGGAGTTCTCTGCAGTTTATGCGGGTCAGCAGTCAGTTGATGAGGCGCTTGCAAAAGCGCAGGCACTGACCAATGACGCAATGGAAGCTGCGGGCTACCGTTAAGCCGATTCCATTCAGGCGGGCCGGCCCAAAGCCGGCCCGCTACCCAGAATTTTCTCAAATCGATATCTTTGATGCTGCAATGCTGTGATTTGCAGAACGGGAATCTATTTGGAAAAATTCAGGTGAAAGAACGTCTTTGCAGCGTTCTGAAAATCTGAAGCACCCAGGAACGAGGAGGCATTAATGGCAACTCAACATTCAAGAAGCGCAGCCCGCTTCATGATGGCACCGGCTGTTGTTCTGCTTCTAGGCTGGATGCTCGTGCCTTTGTGCATGACCCTATTCTTCTCCTTCAAAAAATACCTGCCTCTGCGCGGGGATTCAGTGGGCAACGGGCTCGAATGGGTAGGCTTTGCCAACTACATCCGGTTCGTCGGCTCAAGCTCGTTTTGGCCAAGCGTTCAAACCACCCTGATCATCGTCGGTGGTGTTCTGGCCATCACAATTATTCTCGGGATTGCCCTGGCTATCCTGCTTGATCAACCGATGTGGGGCCAGGGTTTTGTGCGGATCCTGGTGATCGCACCCTTCTTTGTCATGCCGACTGTTTCAGCCCTGGTCTGGAAGAACATGTTCATGGATCCGGTCAATGGCATACTGGCGCATTTGTGGAAATTCTTCGGGGCTGAACCGATCCAATGGTTGAGCCAGGCGTCCATGCCTTCACTAATCATGATCGTATCCTGGCAGTGGTTGCCATTTGCAACGCTGATCCTGCTGACCGCAATCCAGTCGCTCGACAGCGAGCAACTTGAGGCGGCGGAAATGGACGGGGCGCCGGTTCACAAGCGCTTCCTGTTCATCATTCTGCCGCACCTTGGTCGCGCCATCACGATTGTTCTACTGATCCAGACAATTTTCCTGCTGGCGATCTTCGCCGAAATATTTGTCACCACCGGTGGCGCATTCGGAACCAAAACACTGTCCTATCTGATCTTCCAGCGGGTGCTGGAAAGCCAGAATGTCGGTCTCGGCTCCGCTGGCGGTGTCTACGCAATCATTCTTGCCAATATCGTTGCCATCTTCCTGATGCGTATCGTCGGCAAGAACCTGGACGCGTGAGGAGATAAGTCATGGCCCGCGCAGTTACGACAAACCGGAAAACAGTCAACACAGCAGTCGCCTGGGCGATCGGCTTGCTGATCTTCTTTCCGATCCTGTGGACGATCCTGACCAGCTTCAAAACGGAAGCACAGGCAATCGCCGATCCACCGATCTTCCTGTTCTTCGACTGGACGCTGGAAAACTATTCAGTAGTTCAGGAACGCTCGAACTATATGCGTTTTCTGTGGAACTCGATTTTCCTGGCCGGTGGGTCCACGATCCTGGGCCTGATCATCGCGGTTCCGGCTGCATGGTCGATGGCATTCGTCCCCTCCAAGCGCACCAAGGATATCCTGTTGTGGATGCTGAGCACCAAAATGCTGCCGGCAGTGGGTGTCTTGTATCCGATCTATCTGCTGTTCATCCAGCTCGGCCTTCTCGACAGCCGCGTTGGTTTGGTCATCGTGCTGATGCTGATCAATCTGCCGATCATCGTATGGATGCTTTATACTTACTTCCGCGAAATTCCGGGCGAGATTCTCGAAGCTGCGCGGATGGACGGTGCAGGTTTGAAGGAAGAGTTACTCTATGTACTTACGCCCATGGCTGTTCCCGGTATCGCTTCGACTTTGCTTTTGAACTTCATACTGGCCTGGAACGAGGCGTTTTGGACACTCAACCTGACCGCGGTCAACGCGGCGCCGTTAACAGCCTTCATCGCCAGCTATTCCAGCCCTGAGGGTCTGTTTTTCGCCAAACTCAGCGCAGCGTCCACCATGGCCATTGCGCCAATTCTGATCCTTGGCTGGTTCAGCCAGAAACAACTCGTACGCGGACTGACATTCGGTGCGGTTAAGTGAGGAACGAATAATGGGACACATCGAACTTAAACAGGTGACCAAGAGTTTTGGTTCTACTGAAGTTATTCCGCCCCTCGACCTGACCATAGAAGACGGTGAGTTTGCGGTGTTCGTTGGCCCCTCCGGCTGCGGGAAATCCACTCTTCTGAGACTGATCGCGGGCCTTGAGGATGTATCCGGCGGCAAAATCGAAATTGATGGAAAGGATGCCACGGCCATTCCTCCAGCCAAACGCGGCCTTGCCATGGTGTTTCAGTCATACGCGCTTTACCCGCACATGTCGGTTCGAAAAAACATTGCATTCCCATTGCGAATGGCAAAGCTCGATCAGGCAGAACAGGATCGGCGTGTTGAGCAAGCCGCCGCAGCGCTTAACCTGACCGACTATCTGGACCGCAGGCCGGGACAATTGTCAGGTGGTCAGCGGCAGCGCGTTGCCATTGGCCGTGCCATCGTTCGCGAACCTTCAGCTTTCCTCTTTGATGAACCACTTTCCAACCTCGATGCGGCGCTACGGGTCGGTATGCGGCTCGAAATCAGCGAGATGCACAAGCGGCTTGAGACCACGATGATCTATGTCACCCATGATCAGGTTGAAGCCATGACAATGGCTGACAAGATTGTCGTGTTACGAGCCGGCTACATCGAACAGGTTGGCTCACCGCTTGAACTCTACAAGAAGCCGAGAAATCTGTTTGTCGCCGGTTTCATCGGATCGCCGAAGATGAACTTCATCGAGGGTGACGAGGCAACTAAACTCAAGGCACATACTATCGGCATTCGCCCCGAACATATCGATGTTTCGAAATCGAAAGGTACCTGGAAGGGAACTGTCGGTGTTGCCGAGCACCTTGGTTCAGATACATTCTTTCATATCCATGAAACGGGACTGGCCGATACGCTGACTGTCCGGGCTGACGGAGAAGTCAGCTTCAAACATGGCGACAAGATCAACCTCACCCCACGACGAGATCAAATCCACCGATTTGACAGCGACGGATTGCGGATCGAATGAACCGTTTGGCCGGAAAAAATGCTCTCATAACCGGTGCCGCGCGCGGCATCGGCTGCGCTTTTGCGAAGGCCTATGTTGGAGAAGGCGCAAGAGTCGCTATTGCCGACATCAATCTGGGTCAGGCGCAGCAAGCGGCCAATCAAATCGGTGGGAATGCGTTCGCAATTGAGATGGATGTGACCTCCCAAGCGAGCATAGATAGGGCGGTTGAACTGACCATCGAAACGATGGGCAAAATCGACATACTGATCAACAATGCAGCGCTGTTTACAGCCGCGCCGATCGCCGAAATCGCCCGCAATGATTTTGATAAAATATTCCAGGTCAATGTCGCCGGCACGCTGTTCACTCTGCAGGCTGTCGCGCGCCATATGATCGAAAGGGGATCCGGCGGCAAGATTATCAACATGGCCAGCCAGGCCGGGCGTCGTGGTGAGCCGCTGGTCGCGGTCTATTGCGCCTCGAAAGCAGCAGTCATCTCTTTGACCCAGTCTGCCGGACTTGACCTGATCAAACATGGCATCAACGTCAACGCCATATCGCCCGGTGTGGTCGATGGCGAGCACTGGGACGGGGTCGATGCCTTTTTTGCCAAATATGAAAACAAGTTGCCCGGCCAAAAGAAAAGGGAAGTCGGTGAAGCTGTGCCATATGGGCGCATGGGCCACGCAGAAGACCTGACCGGGATGGCGGTTTTTCTGGCGAGTGACGAAGCCGACTACGTTGTTGCGCAAACCTACAATGTCGATGGCGGCCAATGGATGAGTTGATATCGCTCAGTAATGCGTCGCTCAACAGGCTGCCGGCGGATGTCCGGGTACCGAGTTATGACCGGAGCAAGCTTACCGCAGGTATTGTCCATATCGGCGTCGGTAATTTCCATCGCGCTCACCAGGCTTGGTATCTGCACCGTCTGATGCAGCAAGGGCTCTGTCATGATTGGGCGATTATTGGTGCGGGCGTGCGCCCTTGGGATGCCGACCAGCGCAAAAAGTTATTGGCGCAGGATTGCCTGACGTCTCTGATTGAGCTCGATCCGGCGGGTAAATCCGCCGAGATTATCGGCTCAATCATCGATTACATTCCGGTTGAAAGCAACAATGCGGCGTTGATTGCACGAATGGCGGAGCCCGATATCCGTATTGTTTCGCTCACGGTCACCGAAGGAGGCTACTATCTGGATCCTGCCAGCGGCGGATTTGAAGCCTCTCATGCCGACATCGTTCATGATGCTGAATTTCCGCACGAACCGCGTACCGTTTTCGGTGCGATGATTGCAGCACTACGTTTGCGCCGCGAGCGCGGACATGGCCCGTTTACGGGCCAGAGTTGTGACAATCTGCCGGGAAATGGCGACATTATGCGGCGTGCGGTCGTCTCGCTTGCCCGTTTTTCGGATCCATCCTTGGCGGACTGGATTGATGACAATTGCAGCTTTCCAAACTCGATGGTTGACTGCATTGTTCCATCGACAGGTGACAAGGAAATCGCCCTGGCGCGCTCCTTCGGGATCGATGACGCAACGCCTGTGACGCATGAGAGTTTTCGCCAATGGGTTACCCAGGATGATTTCTGCGCCGATCGGCCGCGTTGGGAAAAGTCCGGAGTCACGTTTTCCGATGCCGTTGAAGAATATGAGACGCAGAAGCTGCGCATTCTGAATGGCGGACACCAGATCATCGCCATGCCGGGCGAATTGCTCGGTATCCTGACCGTTGCCGAGGCGGTTGCACATCCGCCTATTCACCAATTCTTGCGCAAAGTGGCCGAGCAGGAAATCGCCCCGAACGTCAATTCGGTGCCGGGCATGACGCCGATTCAGTATGTGGAGTTGATTATCGACCGGTTCTCAAATCCCGAGATCGAAGACACGACAAGGCGTGTTGCGTTTGACGGTTCAAGCCGGCAACCGGGATTTCTTCTCCCGTCCATTCATGACGGGCTTGCCAGGGGAACGTCAGTGATGGGCTTGGCGCTTTCATCAGCCATGTGGTGCAAGTATTGCGAAGGGCATCGCGAAGACGGCAATACGATTGAGCCAAACGATCCGAACTGGTCTTCGCTCAACGAGATCGCGATAGCGGCAAGAAGCGACCCGGATCGGTGGCTTGAACAACGCCAATATTACGGAGACTTGTGTGATAACCGGGTGTTCGCGGACCTGTTCGCAGTTTCCTATCGCCTGCTTTGCGATCGCGGTGTGGAGGGCGCGATTATGGCGTATCTTTCTGGTGAATTCTCGCGCAGATAGCCCAGTCTTCCAGGCGGGCGTCGATGTCTACAATCCTGTCAATCGCATTTGATTTAGCTGCCGTCCGAAGCTGACGGTAAACCGATAATTTTCAAAGCAATTATGGCATGGCAAAGAGCTACGTCGAATTGGTCGCAATTCAAATACCTGCTAAAACCGACACTGGTTGTTTTGTCCGCTCTGCGGACATTGAACATCCAACGCCGAAATGTCTTGTGTGGATGGCTCCGTATTTGCAAGACTTTTGTTGTGACAAAGTTCCTGGGTCAGATACGGTCCTGTGTCCGGCCTGTTGATGCAGAGTTTGTCTGCTGGCCCTGATGGTTTCCGTGAACCAAGTCCCATTCCGCTTTGCGGACTATTTGTGTCCTCAGACATTATCGGGGTGTCTTGGCTCTCCGGCTGGCCCGGATTCTCATCACTTCATACGTTCTTGCAATTTGGTCATTTCCTATCGAGTGGTTTCAGCCTCCCTGTATGGTTCGCCATTGGTCAGTACAGCCCATGCAATCCGCGCCGTCTTGTTGGCCATTGCCACAGCTGCGAGTTTGGCTGGTTTGCGCTCAAGCAGGTTTTGCAGCCAAGGATCAGCTCTGTCGGGCTTGCTTTTGGCGTAACGAACACGACTAGCCATGCCGTTGACCAGGAGCTTGCGCAGATAGCGATCGCCCATGCGGCTGATGCGGCCCAAGGCCTCTTTCCCGCCACTTGATTTGTTGAGTGGCGTCAGGCCGATCCAGGCGGCAAAATCGCGGGCACTTCTAAACTGTCGACCGCTACCGATGGTCGCCACAATGGCAGAGGCTGTGACTGGACCGATGCCTGGAATGGTCTGCAGCAGCTCAACGCGCTCATCCTTCCTGGATTGTTCGAGGATCGTTTTGTCCAAACGGTCGATGCGTCGATCAAGGTCGATAAGTTGATCGCACAGCAGTGCAACAACATCTTCTGCCATCTCCGGAATGTCCAATAGTTCGCCGGCCTGCATCTCATGGGCAAAATGGCGAAGGTGATCGACCCCTCTTGGAAGCGTGATGCCAAACTCTGCAAGCAGGCCACGGATCATGTTTGCCAATTGTGTTCGCTGGCTGATCAGTGCCTGACGAACCCGGTGCAAGCTCAAAACCGCCTGCTGCTCCTCTGACTTGATGGTCACAAAGCGCATGCTCGGTCGCGTCACCGCCTCGCAGATCGCCGCTGCATCAGCTGCGTCCGACTTACCACGCTTCACATAGGCTTTGACGTAGCCTGCCGGCATGAGTTTCACATCATGACCCAGCATCGTCAGTTCTCGCGCCCAATGATGGCTCGAACCACAGGCTTCAATACCGATCAAACAGGGATCAAGCTTCGCAAAGAAGGCAAGCATCTGGCCTCGCCGCAGTGGCTTGTTGAAAGCAACCGACCCATCGTCATAAATGCCATGCACCTGAAAAACGTTCTTGGCGAGGTCTACGCCAACCGTGGTAATCCGCATATCGTGGCTCCTATACCAGCAGTGATAACAACTGCACTATGGCGCATCAGACGCCGGGGTGTAGGAGCCATCCACACCATCCGCTTTCAGGATCTCATCAGAAGTTGACGAACGACCGATTTGGGGGCGCTTTCCAGACGTCCAACCCTAGCGCTTGGCCGGTCTATGGGCTTAAAAACTGGCCGGTGATCCTTTCCAAACCGGGCAGTTGCCTGGAGGAGTACGGCCCCGCAGAGCACGGGGCCGCATTGTCAGATCTCTGTATGTTCCGCGAGCTCCAAGGCATCCTCGATGTCTACCCCCAAGTACCTGACGGTATTTTCGATCTTGGTGTGACCCAACAGAATCTGGATCGCGCGAAGATTGCCGGTCGCCTTGTAGATCATTGCAGCCTTGGTGCGCCGAAGCGAATGTGTGCCGTAGTCTTCGCGTCGTAATCCAATTGCAGTCACCCATTCATCCACCAGCCGGGCATACTGGCGAGTGCTCAGATGGTCGGTTGGATCGGCCCGACTTGGAAAGGCAAAGTCTTCAACGGTTCCGCCTCTCCGTTCAAGCCAAGCAAGCAAGCTTGCCCTCACATCCGCTGTGATCTCGAATTGAACGGGACGGCCAGTCTTCTTCTGGATGACCATGGCACGGGTTCGGACTTCTTGACCTGTGACAAGGGTACCGATCTTGAGCTTGACCAAATCGCAGCCTCGCAGCTTGCTGTCGATTGCGAGATCAAATAGTGCGCGGTCTCTCATGCGTCCCTCTCTGTCGAGAAAGAAGCGGATCGCCCATATCTGGCGTTGCTTCAGCGGCTTCTTGACGCCGACTTTTCGACCGGCATTCCATGCCGGCCGGCCGAGTACGGCAGGATCGTATTGTGCAATACCCATTTGAGTTCTCCTTCGGCCACTATTGGCCTTCGGGAGAATATGTGAGCGCACGGTTCACAGGGGGTAGTGGAGCACAGTCGACTTGTCCGCGGTGGCCGATGGAGGCCAAAATTCCAAATTGCCGTATCTTCGTCGGTTCCCGCCGACACGGGGTATTCGGTGACTTACTCGAATTTACATCGCGTCAATTTGAAAGCAGATCTTCACTGGCTAACATCTTCGGAATCAGCTCGAATGTCTGCAGGGCAGAATGAGCGACTAGTAAGCATGGCCAGATTCAATGACCGAAATTGGCGCCAATCATCCATTTGTGTTGAATAAGCTGTCAGATGTTATCCATTGGTTGTTCGACAGAGGTCTGAAGCTTTTCGATGATTTGGAAGATTACTGATCGTTCGGAAGGCTCCAAGGCCCGCAACAACCGCTCCTGCCGGGCTTTCATATGGGGAAGAACAGTCTCAACGGCCTTGCGTCCGGTATCTGTCGGGTGAAGCAGGACCTTGCGCCGATCCGTCTGAGACCGCTCGGTCAGGACCAGTCCCGCCAGTTCAAGCTCACGGACACCACGGCTGATTGTCGCCGGATCCATGTTCGTGCTTTGCGCCAGGTCTCTCGCAGTGCTCGCTAATCCGAGGCAGATCGGGCCAAGAACACGCCACTGCAGCTGCGACAGCGAAGATTTGGCATTGAGAATCGCGATGGCCTGCGCATCCATGGCGACGTTAAGCCGGTGAATTCGGTAGGTGAGAAACTCAGTCACGTCATCTTGCTTCGCGCCCTTTTTCTTTGATTTCGGTCCAGGCATTCACGTTCCAATCATTCAAAATAGTTTCATCCTCAATCTTTTTGATTGAAAATGTTTCATATGAATGTTATTGCGTAAAAATGTCATCGTCAATCATGGGAAGATCAAAATGCAAACTTCAGTCTCCGCCGCACCGCCGTCTGCCGACCTCGGTTCTCGCTTGTTGAAGCGAAGCAAAATTGCGCTATCCGTGGTTGGAAAGGCTGTCGCCGCACTTTGTGTTGCCGCTATTGCGACCGCAGCGCTCGCCCAGGAATGGGCTCCGCCCGGTCCGATTAAAATGATCATCGCACCAGCTGCCGGGGGCGGTGGAGACACGCAAGCCCGGCTGATTGCCGAAGAAATTGAAGCCGCAAAGGGTTGGAAGATAATCCCTGAGCAGGTGACCGGAAAAGGCGGTGTCAATGCGGTGCTGGCACTTTCCAAGGAGCCCGCCGACGGGACCGCAATTGCGTTATTTGTGAGCCCCGCATTGGGCTACAACCTGCGAGCGGCGAAGGCCGGGGAACCGGATATTGCCACACCGATTACCACGATTTCCGGCGGCGAGATGGCTGTTGTTGCGCTCACATCGGCAGGATACCGGGATATTGGTGACGTGATCGACGCGGCCAAAACAGGTAAGGCAATCCGCTTCGGTGTCATGAGCCCAATGCTGGCCGACATCGCCTATTTGTTGGGGAGGGCAAACGGCGTTGAATTCAATATCGTTCAACTCCGGGGTGGCCGCGGTGTCATGGATGGCCTTAATGCGGGTGACATCGATGTGGGTTTTGGAGCGGGCATTCAGGCAAAAGCGGTCAAGGCAGGCGACATGATCGAGCTCGCCTCGGCAAAGAATGGACCACTGGCCAACTCGCCGGACGCTCCGCTTCTCTCTGATTTTGGAGTTAAGTTCTACGTCAACGACTTTTTCATGTTTGCCGGACCCAAAGAAATGGACCCGACCGCACGAGATGCCATTGCTGGTGCAATCTCTGAAGTACTGAAATCTGAAGGGTCAAAGGCAGCAAAATTCATCAACAAGGCATTTGGCGGCATCAAACTGATGTCGGGCGCGGAGTTGGAGGAATTCATTGCTGAGCGCTACGGTGCCGTTGGAGATTTAATGGCGGCGGCGTCAAACTGATACTCCGCCAGGCGACGGCCCGTACGAAACGGGCTGTCGTATTGTTCGAGCCGAGTTGATGCGACTATCACAGAACCAGTTTCTTGGCATCCTTTGCCTTCTGTTTGGAGGGTTGCTCATCTTGGTGTGGGCTCCTCTGGACAGCGGAAATTGGTACGTTGTTCAGGTTCGCGGCAAATACTCCATCGGTGATTCAATGGCTCCCGCCTTTGCCGGAGCAATATTCCTTGTATCGGGCCTGATGATGTTGTTTGGGCCGCAGAATGACGATGAACCTGCTCCGGATCGTTCAGACGTTACGTTCATATTCGGAATTCTTGCCACGATCGTGGTTGGTTTGGTGATAATGCGTTTCGGAGGACCTGCTGCAGCGGCCGTGCTAGGGCTGGAGTACCGCCCATTGCGCGACTCCGTCCCCTGGAAGTTTCTCGGATTCGGCCTCGGCGGCTTCTACATGGTCGCTACATTGGTGGCGTTTGTCGAGGGCCGCCTGACATGGCGTGCGATGGCCACCGGTATCGGAGCGGTGCTGCTGATCATCGTACTGTATGATTTGCCATTCGAAGACCTTTTGCTGCCGCCAAACGGCGATGTTTGATGGGAGTGATCGACTATATCCAGGCCGGAGTTCTTGCGGTCTTTCAAGGGCCACAAGCCTTCGAGATTTTGGGTATACCGGTCTCCGTTACCGTGATCATGGTCGCCGCGGGACTGTTGGTCGGCATTGTGATCGGAGCAACCCCGGGGCTTGGGCAAGTAATCGGTCTGGCTATCTCTTTGCCGATCCTGATTTCCGTTTTCGGATATACCCCGGACGCGCTGCTTCCGGTCATGGGTTTCATGATTGGCATCATGAAAGGCTCCACGGTGGGTGGCGCAGTACCGGCAATTCTGTTCAACACACCGGGCACTCCCGATAGTTACATGACCACGCTCGACGGTTACCCGATGACCCGAAACGGTCAGGCGGGCCGGGCGCTTCGCGTTGCGCATTTCTCATCGGTCAGCGGCGATACCTTTTCGGATATCTGCCTGTTTGTCTTTGCACCGTTCCTGGCAATTTTGGTCGAGCGATATATGGACCTGCCGGAAAAGACCGCGCTGGTGATCCTGTCTTTGTCGTTCATTGCAACAGTTGTGGGACGCAGCCCCGCGAAAGGTCTTCTTTCCATGGCGCTGGGGCTGTTCTTCGTGTTCCTTGGAACAGGTGAGGAGTTCTACCCCCGCTTGACCCTCGGCATCAGCCTCCTGTCGGAAGGAATACCGACAACAGCCGCGGTTGTTGGCGTATTGGTGATCGGCTCGATTTTTTCGGAACTCGAAAAGCTCAGGCGCCAAAAGAAAGCTGACGGAGGTATTCAAAACCCTCAGCAGGCAGGCCGTTCGCGCCTGACCGTGCCGGACATTCGCCGAATAAGGCCCTATATTGCCCGATCGGCGCTCATAGGCACATCCATCGGTGCGTTGCCGGGTATCGGGTCAACACTGGCTGCAACACTGGGCTATGCAGCAGGTGCGGCGGCCTATCGAAAGCGCAAACAGCTATCCGACCCGGATTTTGGGGAAGGCGTACCGGAAGGGGTCGCAGCGACAGAGGCGGCCAACTCTTCGGTCACCGGTGCAAATCTTATCCCGGTCCTTTCCCTGGGAATTCCAGGTAACACGGCGGCAGTTTTTTTGATTCTCGCGGCGGACTCGATTGGCGGATTTAGTCCGGGGCCTTCGGTATTCCGATTTACCCAAGACGTTAATCCGGAGCTTGTAATTGCTTTCGGTCTCTTCACCACAATGGTCATAGCAAACCTGCTCAACTGGACCGTTGGTGGCGTGTTCATGCGTTCGATGGGAATGATGGCGCGCGCTCCGAAGCAGTATCTATTACCTGCGGTTCTGCTGCTGACCTTTGCCTCGCTTTATGTGCAACACACTCACATGGCAGTGATTGGCTTTGCGCTGTTCTTCGGTGTGTTGGGATTCGTAATGGTTCGCACCGGGATATCACCGCTACCCTTTGTTGTGGCATTCGTTCTTGGCCGTCAGCTCGAAGCAACTGCCCGGCAGGCCTTTGCGGCAACAGGTGGAGATCCATTTTTCCTGGTCTCAAGTCCGCTCGGCGTGTTGTTCATCAGCGCCGCCGTGGCGGTGGTCGTCATCACAGCACGCCGTCGTCATCACAGCGCGCCGTCGTAATAGAGCAGATATCGCAAGCACCAATGGCCGCCAAAGCAAAAGAGAAATCGGATGAGCGAAGCGCCATTACCGGTCAGGTGTCGCGGCTGAACAATAGTCTGGAATGTCCGCCGTCCATCGCTTAATCGCCGCTTCAGCGCCAAATTCCACCGAATGTCCGAATTAGGCGCGCTGAGCGGTAATTGGCGCTACCTGCATTGTTCGCAAGTGCAGCGAAGTGCTGTGCTGAGCCCGAAGCAGACCTGGATTTTCAAATTGCAGCACCAAAATTGCCGAGTAATGCGATAAAGGATTGCGTCAGGGCGGCTTCTATGCGCTTGGACGTTCTTGGGTCAGTTCCGCAGCGATTCTCTTGATCGCCAACAGCGCTCTTCCAAGTTCACTTCGCAAGCTCACATGTGAAGCGCATGCTGCAACGATGTTCTCTTTGAGCCGGCGATCATTGAGCGGTATGAACATCAGCTTTTCGGGCTCCCGGAAGGCGATCACATCGGGGAGCGTCATAAAGCCGGCGCCGACGCCTTCTGCTATTTGACTGCAGGTCGTGGCCATCGAATTACTGGTTGCGGCAATCTCAAATGCGCGACCCTGCCGATTTATTTCAGTCAACAGCCTCGGATGTATGGAAAGCTCTTCACTCGGAAGGCAAAGTGGCCAGGCCAGACACTCAACCAGGCTGATTGAACCTGGTGGATCAGCGAACAAATCGCGCGCGCAGACCAAACCAACCCGGACCTCAAACACATCGATGACGCGAATATGCTCGTTTGCCGGCAAATTGTATGCAACCACCGCGTCCAGTTGCCCGTTTGCAAGGCGCTTTGCCAGGCGTTCGGTTTCGCCAACCAAGATGTCCAACCTGACAGACATACCCAGGCTTTCAAGATGAGACCGCAAGCGTTGCGCCAGCTCCGTGCTGATGCTTTCCGACAGACCGAGGCGGATGCGTAATTGCCGGGTTCCGCTCGCGGCGCTGATCTCACCGCGCATCGCACTTTCCAGGTCGATCAGTTCCTGGACGCGTGACAAGAACTGCTCGCCAATTTCTGTCATTTGAACACCGTTCGAGTGTCGGGAAACCAGTTCGGCTCCAATATCATCCTCCAGGAGGCGTACCTGACGGCTCAAGGCTGATGCCGAAATATTCAGACGTTCCGCCGCCTTTCGCACTGACCCGCAACGAACGACTTCAACATAGGTACGCGCTTCCTTTGAAACGACCGACATAATTCTCTCCGATCTGCAGTCGGCATCCGTTCTAATTATTTGCACACATTGTACAACTCTTTCTTCTTTTTAGCACACATCCAGGCGCTATTTTGAACCGAGGGAAGGATCAGAAGCGAAGGAAGGTACGATGAGAAACGAAGATATCGATTATTTGCGTGGCACAATCGAGATCGCAAAGGAAAGCCGAGAACAAGGCAACCACCCTTTCGGCGCGCTGCTTGCTGGGCCCGATGGCGAGATTCTCATGCGTTCAGGAAACACATACGCGTCCGATGGTGGCCCCGGTCACGCAGAAGCGAACGTGGCCCGGGAGGCCGCTCGAAAATATCCACCTGATTTCTTGTCCCGTTGCACCCTCTATACGGCGGTTGAACCGTGCTGCATGTGTGCAGGTGCCACCTATTGGGCGGGAATTGGAAAGGTTGTATTCGGAATGTCAGAAGAACGCCTTGGCCAGTTAACAGGTGATAATCCGGAGAACCTGACCCTCGACCTCGACTGCCGGGCCGTCTTTGCAGCTGGCCGGCGTAAGGTAATCGTCGCCGGACCGATCAAGGAGCTGGAAGACGAGATAGCTGCCGTTCATAAAGGATTCTGGTGACCGATAGTTGGGTACCAAGCAGGAATCCATGGAAAACTCTGGCGGAGGATGGCCGATTTGTCCGCTCTGCATACATTGAGCACCCAAAGGCGCAATGTCCGCTTTCAGGGCCTCACCAAGAGTTGACGAATGGCCGGTTTGGGGGCGCAAAGCGGACGTTTGATTGCAGCCGAGCTAACGGCAGTAGTTTGCTGAGAAAGCGGACGGGCGCCACTTTCCCGCTGGACTTCTGGGCCAAGGGAAGCGTTGGTGTCTTGTGTTCGGGAGCGCATTTTTCTGCGCCTCGCAGCCTCGCGGTGTGATGCCAGCGGGGCTTTGGGTGGTACGGACGGCGCGGTGCTGTCCGGTGACAAGGAGACCACCCATGACGACGAACATCACCAATCCGGTTGAAAGCGCAACTGAGACTGCAACTGCTGTTGCAAAGCCTGCGAAGAAGAAGACGGTATCCCGCGGTGCGGCGGCGAGGTCCGGGTCAACGGTCACACGTTCGAAGGGCAGCAAGGCGAAGCAGGCTGCAAAGCCGCAGGTTTGCCACCAGACAAAGCAATCGAAACTGGCGAACATGCTGCGGCGCAAGGATGGTGCGACGATCGCGCAGATCATGAGGGCATTCGGTTGGCAGCCGCATACGGTGCGCGCCGCCGTCAGCGGCTTGAAGAAGCGTGGCGAGTGGGTCGAGAGCGCAATTGAGAACTCCAAAAGGGTCTACCGGATCACGAATGACAAGGCGCAGTCGTGAACGCTGCCGAACTCGACGCCCTGCTCGATGACCTTGCGGAAATGTCGCTCAATGAGCTCCGATCCGTCTGGTCGAAGCATCTGGGCACGGTGGCGCCGACCAACAGCGCGTCACTGGTCAGGGCAGGACTGGCCCATGAGCTTCAGGTGAAGTTCATGGGTGGCATGTCGAATGCGACGTTGCGCAGGCTGGAGGAACTTGTCTCCGGAAACGGGCAACGGACCGGATCGTTTGCTGGCTTGCGCCTGGTTCGCGAGTGGCGCGGCAAGGCACATGTCGTGACGGTTGGTGATAATGGTGCCGTCTACTGGAATGACCGGCAGTTCAAAAGCCTGAGTGCGGTGGCGCGGGCCATTACCGGAACACAGTGGTCCGGCCCGGCCTTCTTCGGATTGAAGAAGAAGGCGCGGCAGCGATGACGAAGGTCCGCTGTGCTATCTATACTCGCAAGTCGAGCGAGGAGGGTCTCGAACAGGACTTCAACTCGCTCGACGCCCAATACGAAGCCTGTGCTGCCTATGTGAAGAGCCAGGCATGTGAAGGCTGGGTATTGTCGAAGGCGCGCTACGATGATGGCGGCCTGTCCGGCGGCTCGCTGGACCGACCTGCACTGCAGAGTCTCCTTGATGATGTTGCAGATAGTAGGATCGATATCGTGGTCGTCTACAAGGTCGACCGGCTGACCCGCTCGCTGTTCGACTTTGCAAAACTGGTCGAAGCTTTCGACAAGGCGAATGTAAGCTTCGTCTCCGTTACCCAGTCGTTCAACACGACAACATCGATGGGCCGGCTGACACTCAACATGCTTCTGTCCTTTGCCCAGTTCGAACGCGAGGTGACGGCAGAGCGCATCCGCGACAAGATTGCCGCCTCCAAGGCCAAGGGCATGTGGATGGGCGGTACGCCACCGCTTGGATATGAACCCAATGGCCGAAGCCTTTGCATCGTAGAGAAACACGCGGCGTTCATCCGGGACCTGTTCGAGCGTTATGCGACGATCGGTAACGTTCGGCTTGTCGCCAGATCATTGAAAGACGATGGCGTGAACGTCCCGGTTCGCGTCTCCGGAACCGGCAGGCCATTCGGAGGCGGACCATTCACCCGCGGACAGATCTATTCGATCCTCAGAAACCCAATCTATGTCGGCTGCATCCGCCATCGCGAGAAAATCTATCCCGGCAATCACCAGACGATTATTGATGACGACCTGTGGGAAAAGGTGCAGGAGCGGTTGTCACAAAGCATCAACGGAAGGCGAAGAAAAACCGAGGCGCGCCATCAAAGCCTGCTTGCCGGAAAGCTGTTTGACAAGGCGGGCGAACCCCTTGTCGCAGCCCATGCCAACAAGGGCAGCAGGCGCTACCGCTACTACGTCAGCCGCGCGCTGCAGCATGGCGGCGAGGGTGATCAGCGCGACAGTCTTCGGCTACCGGCAAGGGAGATCGAGGCGGCTGTTACCCGCGAACTCGCCAAAATGCTGGAAAACCCGATCGATCTGCTGGGCGAACTCGATGTAGAGACCGATGCCCCGGGGATGAAACGCGTGATCGCAAGGGCCGGTAACCTGGCGAACGAGCTCGGAGATCGAAACCGGAACGGACCAAATCACCTCCTTCAGGATCTGGTCGAGCGTATCGAGATCGGCGAGGACAACATCACCATCCGGTTCCAGGTCAGGGCTATTGCAGAAGCCACCGGTGTTGCTGTTCCTGAAACGGATACGCAGGGTGCCATCATCAGGCATCTTCCCGTCACCCTTAAGCGCTCCGGCATGGCCATGAAGCTTGTCGATACGTCAGGTGTGCCGGCAAACCCGGTTGTTGATCTCGCCCTGATCCGCGCAATTCTTCGCGGACGTCAATGGTGGCAGCATCTGAAAGACAATCCGAACGCCTCGGTCCGTGATCTGGCCGAGCGCGAAGGGGTCACTGCCACTTGGGTCGTCCGCCTCATCAAACTGTCTTTCATGTCTCCCGCCGTCATCGATGCGATCATCAAAGGCCGGTTGCCGTCGCACATCTCTCTTCTCGACCTTCAGGTGACCGGTGCGATCCCGGCAAAGTGGCCGGACCAGGCCAAAGCCTTCAACCTCCAAACTGGTTGATCGCCCCAAACTCAACTGCAAAAACCGCCCGCAGAGAAAACCGCCGCTTTCCGCGCAATCTTCACCTGCAAAGCGCTCTCGGCACTCGACTTTGCCGCCCGCAAGGGCGCGGAATCGAGCGGTTCAGCGCGACCAACGATGCTAAGCATATGAAAACAATGACTTAATGGCGGTGAGAGAGGGATTCGAACCCTCGATAGAGTTGCCCCTATACACGCGTTCCAGGCGTGCGCCTTCAACCACTCGGCCACCTCACCGTACCTGTCCACTGCAATACAGGATCCGTGAACAGAAAACCGCCGTTGTTTGCGCGGTTACCGGCGCTGATCTAGTCGATTGCGTTGCAGTTGCCAAGGGGTCACCATCCGCTATGCTCAGCAGCGACTGGAAGTTCGTGCGAGGTTTGTCCGGCAACGACAATTGCGCATGGCGCTGCAGCGTCATACATACGGGCGAGCTTACGGCACTGCGGGAACTCGGGCGGATTGCGAGGATTTGATGATCAGGTTCTTGTTCAGATTGTTGGCGATGATCTGCCTTTGTGTTGCAGTGATCATGGCCGTGCTTGACGGCGCCAGATCCGTCGCAGCTTCTGCAGTTGTTCTCAAGCCGCTCGGTGTCAGCTGGTTTGAGACCTCGCCCGACACGCTCAACCTCGCCCAGGCCATCATCCAGCGCTACTTGTTGCCGGTTATCTGGGACCCGTTCGCGATCTGGGTGTTGAACCAGCCGGGATTTGCGGTCATGGCCGTTCTCTCACTGCTGCTCTATATCGCTGGTTACAAACGAAAGCGGCGCGGCAGAATCGAAATGCCGGCCTGACCGTCAGGAGCACGTCCATGTTTTTTCTTTCCGACATGCTGAACAAGAAACTGAAACTACCGAAGGCCGAAGATGCCTTGCCCGGGCGCGATCAACCGATGACAACCGCGAGCAAGCACTTCGTGTCAAAGCGGCCATTAAAAGGACCTTGGCCCGACGGAATGGAAATCGCCTATTTCGGAATGGGATGTTTCTGGGGAGCAGAACGCCTGTTCTGGCAGGCAGATGGTGTTTGGGTTACAGCAGTCGGATATGCGGGCGGCAGCACCCCAAACCCGACATATCAGGAGACCTGCACTGGCCTCACGGGCCATGCGGAAATCGTTATGGTCGTATTCGATCCTTCGGTAATTTCGTATGGCGATTTGCTGAGAATATTCTGGGAAAATCATGACCCCACACAGGGTATGCGCCAGGGCAATGACGTTGGCACGACCTATCGATCCGCGATTTACACCACCAGTCCACAACAGCTCGCAGAGGCGAAGGCATCTTGTGCCGCATACGGCAAGTCACTGAAAAAATCCGGCATGAACGCGATCACCACGGAAATTCGCAAAGCGCCGGAATTCTTCTACGCCGAGACGGACCACCAGCAGTACCTGGCCAAAAACCCGGGAGGATATTGCGGGTTACAGGGTACGGGTGTGGCCTGCGCAATTCCTGCCGCTTAATCTTGCTCGCCAGCCAATTCGGTTGATATCTACCTCGCCCGTCCGGTTGAATTTAACCAGACGCTCAAATTTTTTTCGTGAATTCGCTTTTTTTCCGTGCAAGACTGTTTTGCAGTGGAGGAAGTGCCCTTCGCAAACCCCTTCTTTCCGGCGAGATCCGGGGCGGGGAGAACGAAAAGATCAAAAACAGGGTTGTAAACTCATGAAGCGTATTATTCTCGGCCTCATGGCCGCTACCGCGATGGCTGCACAGGCATTTGCTGCAGATATCAATCCGGCGATCATCTACGATCTGGGCGGAAAGTTCGACAAATCATTCAACGAAGCCGCCTATAACGGCGCCGAAAAGTTCAAGGCCGAAGCCGGCATTGAATACCGGGAATTTGAAATCCAGAACGATTCACAGCGCGAACAGGCGCTTCGCCGTTTTGCCAAGGATGGTAACAATCCGATCGTGATGGCTGGTTTCTCCTGGGCCGCCGCGCTTGAGAAAGTTGCTGCCGAATATCCTGACACGAATTTCGCGATCATCGACATGGTCGTGGACAAACCCAATGTTCGCTCGGTTGTCTATAACGAGCATGAAGGTTCCTATCTGGTCGGCATCATGGCGGCGATGGCCTCTGAGTCGAAAAAAGTCGGCTTTATCGGCGGCATGGATATTCCGCTGATCCGCAAATTCGGTTGCGGCTATGTAGGTGGCGCCAAATCAGCTGGTGCAACGGACGTGTTCCAGAACATGACCGGTGACACGCCTGCCGCTTGGAACGATCCGACCAAGGGTGGCGAAATTGCAAAATCGCAGATCGAGCAGGGCGCCGACGTGATTTATGCGGCTGCCGGCGGAACCGGCATTGGTGTTCTTCAGGCTGCTGCAGATGCCGGCAAGCTCGGTATCGGTGTCGATTCCAACCAGAACGGCCTGCAGCCGGGCAAGGTTTTGACTTCGATGCTTAAGCGTGTCGATGTTGCTGTCTACAATGCATTCAACGATGCCAAGAACGATTCCTTCACCTATGGCTTCAACGTTTTGGGTTTGAAGGAAGGTGGCGTTGACTACGCAATGGATGACAACAACAAGTCGCTTGTCAGCCAGGAAATGGTTGATGCCGTTGAAAAGGCCAAGGCTGACATCATCTCAGGCTCCGTGACCGTTCACGACTTTATGTCGGACGAAAACTGCCCTTACTAACTGGCAGTCCCGCCTAGCATTTAAACCGCCGGTTGCAGAGCCGGCGGTTTTTTGTATGCGCAAGAACCGGGTGGTAAATCGGCGGAAATCGACGATAATCGTCGCCATGGAATCGCTCTGCTACACATTTCATGAAAGTCCGGTTGGCCCGTTATTGCTTGCAGGGTCGGAAACGACGCTCGACTACATCTCCTTTCCGTCAGGACGGACGACAATCAAGCCGCGCCCGGAATGGATTTGCGACGACGCTTTCTTTCAAGAAACCGGCAGGCAGCTGGATGCTTATTTTGCCGGCGAATTGACCGAGTTCGATCTGCCGATCCGGTTCAATGGCAGCCGATTCCAGAACGCGGTCTGGAAGGCGCTGTACGAAATCCCCTACGGCGAAACCGTTTCCTACGGCGAAATTGCGCGCCGTATTGGTGAAGATTTAGCGGCAAGCCGTGCGGTTGGCATTGCCAATGGTCAAAACCCGCTTCCAATCGTCGTCCCATGTCATCGCGTCATTGGCGCGGATGGTTCTTTGACCGGTTTTGGCGGCGGCTTGCCGACAAAACAGTTCCTGCTCGACCTCGAAGCGCGCATACGCCCGATGCCGGGTCAGCAGTTGCGGCTGTTCGCATAGTCGCTATGGCCAGTGTTTCCGGAATCGGCGGTTTCTTCTTTCGAGCGAATGATCCCGACGCACTCTCCGCTTGGTACGACAAGCATTTCGGCATCAATCCGGTTAGCGCAGGACCCTGGTTGCAGGACGCCGGACCGACGGTGTTTTCTCCATTTGCCGACAACAGCGACTATTTTTCAGCCGATAAACGCTGGATGCTCAATCTCCGTGTCGACGATATCGACGGGATGATTGCCAAACTGAAAACAGCAGGCATTGAAGTTGAAACCCGCGAAGAGTGGGACGGCGAGTATGGGCGGTTTGCCCGTGTCCATGATCCGGAAGGCAATCCGGTTGAGCTGTGGCAACCGCCTGACAGCGAGTAATTTCAGTCAGTAATGCGGCGGTGGTGGTTCTGGTGTCTCCGCGCCAGTTCTTTCCTCCAGCACGGCGAATTGTTTCGTCAGCAAATCCATTTTCTTCGACAGGGTTTCGATTTCCGACCATTGGCGCGCAATAACCGAGGATAGTTCCTCAATCGTGCGTTCTTGCTCGGCAGCGAGCGTCTCCAGTTTTTCGACACGGTCTTCCAAAACGAATACCTTGTTGCAGGACGAGAGAAAATTGTCGAGAGTGTCGATCTGGAGGGAGGTCAGCTTGGCATCGGCAATCGGCCATGCTAAAAATTGACCAATTGATAAAAAAAGGCGTGCTTGCGTGATGGCAGAGACGGGCGGTCGATCGGCGATCAGGCTGACGGGGATAAACAAGAGCTTTGGTGCGGTGCGCGCCAATCGCGATATTGACCTGAATGTCGAAGAGGGCACTATTCACGGAATTATTGGCGAGAATGGCGCCGGGAAATCGACTTTGATGTCGATCCTCTATGGTTTCTATCAAGCTGATTCCGGTGAGATTGAAGTCGCGGGTCAGCCAACCGTCATTCACTCCCCCAATCAGGCGATTGCCGCCGGCATTGGCATGGTTCACCAGCACTTCATGCTGGTCGACAATTTTTCCGTGCTTGAAAACGTAATACTCGGCGCAGAGGGTGCGGCGCTGTTGTCTGGTGGTATCGCCAATGCCCGCACGGAGCTTGAGCGGCTCGAAAAGGAATACGGTCTCGAAGTTGATCCGGACGCCCTGATCCAGAACCTTCCGGTGGGTCTTCAGCAGCGCGTCGAGATACTCAAAGCGCTCTATCGTGGCGCCGATATACTCATCCTCGACGAGCCGACCGGCGTTTTGACCCCAGCCGAAGCCGATCATTTGTTTCGCATTCTCAAGCAACTGAAGGAGCAGGGAAAAACCGTCGTTCTCATCACACACAAGCTGCGCGAGATCATGGCGGTGACCGACAATGTCTCGGTAATGCGACAGGGCACCATGGTGGCGACACGCAAGACATCAGAGACGACGGTCGAGGAATTGGCGGAACTCATGGTTGGCCGTCGGGTACTGCTTCGGGTCGACAAGGGCGAAGCCAAACCGAGCGGCGTCAAGCTTCATGTGGAAGGGTTGACCGTCAAGGACAGCCGTGGCGTCACGATGGTCGACAATGTGTCATTCGAGGTCAAGGCTGGCGAAATAGTCGGCATTGCCGGAGTGGCCGGAAACGGTCAATCGGAGCTGATCGAGGCGATCAGTGGCATTCATCGCGCCGAATCCGGTTCGGTTATGCTCGACGGCCAGCCGATAGCGGTAACGGGTAACGCCGATCCCGCGGAGTTGCGTCAGCGCGGCATGGCGCACGTCCCCGAGGATCGCCACCACATGGGCCTTGTGCTGCAGTTTGAAGAGAACGAAAACTCGATTCTCGGCTACCACAACAATGAAATTTATAATTCGGGCCTGTTCCAAAACATTGAAGCAATTCGCAGTGACGCCGATATCAAGATTGAGAAGTACGACATTCGCCCACCGGATTGCCGGTTGAGAACGGCAAATTTTTCAGGTGGCAACCAGCAGAAGATTGTGCTTGCGCGAGAGATGGAACAGGATCCGACGGTTCTGATCGTTTCCCAGCCGACCCGGGGCGTTGATGTCGGGGCGATCGAGTTTATCCACCGCCGTGTCATCGAGATGCGCGACGCAGGCAAGGCGGTTCTGCTCGTTTCTGTTGAACTCGACGAAATCCGTAGCCTTTCTGACCGAATACTCGTCATGTTCGCTGGCCGCGTTGTCGGCGAACGCGGACCTGAAGCGACAGAAGGTGAGCTTGGCCTGCTAATGGCTGGTGTCGAAGGTGAGGAGGCGGCGTAAGATCATGGCGGTTCCCTATGCGAAACTCCCGGCCTGGGTCGATTACGGACTGATCCCGCTCATCAATCTGGTCGTTGCCTTCGTGGTTGCCGGACTTGTTGTTCTGCTTGTTGGTGAAAGTCCTATCCGCGCGGCAACCTTACTGATTCAAGGTGCGTTCGGCTCCGGTGAAGGCATTGGCTATACGTTGTTTTATGCCACCAATTTCATATTCACCGGTTTGGCGGTTGCTGTCGCCTTCCATTGCGGTTTGTTCAATATTGGTGGCGAGGGGCAAGCCTATATTGCCGGGCTCGGCGTTGCTGTCCCTTGTCTGGCGCTGGATGGTATCCTGCCCTGGTATTTGACGTTTTTGATCGCCATAGCCGGATCGGCCATGGTCGGTGCTGTTTGGGCGCTGATTCCTGCTTATCTCCAGGCAAAACGTGGCAGTCATATCGTCATCACAACGATCATGTTCAACTTCATTGCTGCCAGTGTCATGGTGTTTTTGCTGGTTGGTGCGCTGAAACCGATTGGCTCCATGGCGCCGCAGACCCGAACATTCCTGGAAGGTGCACATCTGCCGAAACTGGATTGGATACTGGAATTATTCGGCGCATCCATTCGGTCGACGCCTCTTAATCTGTCCTTCGTGCTGGCTCTGGTTATGGCCGCGGCGGTTTGGGCGCTGATCTGGCGGACAAAACTCGGCTACGAAATCCGTACCATGGGCTTCAGCCCGACGGCGGCGCGATACGCGGGCATCAACGAAGCCCGGATCATCATCATCACAATGATGATTTCCGGTGCGCTCGCCGGAATGATGGCGCTAAATCCGATCATGGGTGACCAGCACCGCCTGCAGCTCGACTATGTCACCGGTGCGGGTTTCGTGGGTATTGCCGTCGCACTGATGGGCCGGTCCCATCCGGCAGGCATTATCCCGGCTGCGATCCTGTTCGGCACGCTCTATCAAGGCGGTGCGGAAATCGCATTCGAGATGCCCAATATCAGCCGCGACATGATTGTCATCATTCAGGGACTTGTCATCCTGTTCGCCGGTGCTCTGGAGCACATGTTCAGGCCTGCGGTCCAGTCAGCGTTTGCAACCCTGCGGCCCAAATCCGCCGGACTTGAACCCGAGAAAGCCGGAGGCTGACCGATGGAATTTTTCAGCCTCATTTTCGGTCTCAATGTATTTGACTCCATGCTGCGGGTGTCCGCACCATTGTTGCTCGCCTGTCTGGCAGGCCTCTATTCGGAGCGCTCGGGTGTTTTCGATATTGGCCTCGAGGGCAAGATGCTTGCCGGTGCGTTCGCCGGCGCTTCGGCCGCCTATGTGTCTGGCTCCGCCTGGGTGGGCCTACTTGCCGCAGTCGCGGCATCCATCTTTCTGGCCTTGGTGCACGGCTTCGCTTCGATCACGCATCGCGGAAACCAGATTGTCTCCGGTGTTGCGATCAATTTCATCGCCGCGGGATCCGCTGTCATTCTTGGTCAGGCATGGTTTCGGCAGGGCGGCCGGACCCCCTCACTTTCTGCCGAGGGAAGTCGCTTCACAGCGATCGAGCTACCCGGCGCCAATGCACTCGCAGATGTGCCTGTGATCGGGCAGATCTATTCCGGCCTTATCTCCGGACATTCGGTGCTGGTCTATTTCGCCTTTTTGATGGTGCCGGTCACCTGGTGGGTGCTGTTTCGCACTCGCTTTGGATTGAGACTGCGGGCTGTGGGCGAAAATCCGGCTGCTGTCGATACGGCCGGCATTTCTGTGACCTGGCTTAGATACCGCGCCGTCATCTGTTGTGGTGCGCTGTGTGGATTTGCCGGCGCATATCTTGCCGTGGCCCAGAATGCAGGTTTCGTGAAAGACATGACCGCCGGCCGCGGATTTATCGCTCTGGCAGCATTGATCTTCGCCAAATGGAAGCCGGTTAACGCGATGTTTGCCTGTCTGTTATTCGGCTATCTGGACGCAGTTGCCATTGTTCTGCAGGGCAAGGCGATACCGGGCATCGGAACGGTTCCTGTACAGGTCTTCCAGGCGCTGCCCTATGTGCTCACGGTGATCCTGCTTGCAGGCTTCATCGGCAAGGCCATTCCGCCCAAAGCCGGCGGTGTGCCCTACGTCAAGGAACGGTAAGACTTGTCACGCGAACTGTTTGACGCCGCAAAAGCGGCGATGGCCAAGTCCTATTCGCCCTACTCGGCGTTTCCGGTTGGCGCTGCTTTGCGAACTGGCGACGGCCGCATCTTTGCTGGCTGCAACATCGAAAACGCTTCCTATCCGGAGGGCTGGTGTGCGGAAACCACAGCAATATCCCACCTGATCATGGATGGTGGCGGTAAAGTGTCGGAAATTCTGGTCATCGCCGAAAAGATGCCCAAGGTGACACCCTGCGGTGGATGCCGCCAGCGACTGGCGGAGTTCGCCGGACCGGACACGCCGCTACATTTGTGCGATAATGACGGTGTCATTGAAACCACAACACTCGGCGCATTACTGCCGCTGGGTTTTGACGGCGATGCGCTGAAATAAATCGATGTTTCGATGAATGTTTTGTTTGGAGTAGTGGCATGAATGCCAAGACGGATCACGAAATGATGACAACCGCTACAGCCACCGGTTCGCATCTGGTGACGCTGCAGCACAATCGGCCGCGCAATGACGGGACGGAACTGACGCCGGAATGGTTCGATCATGTTTCAATCAACCTGTCTGCTGCCGAGCGCCGCGCCGCCACATTGCAAACCCGTCGCACCGTCAAAAAGAAATGGCAGGCCGCCTGGCTGGTTCGCGCCATCGAATGTATGGATCTGACGACATTGGCGGGCGATGACACCGAGGAACGTGTTCGTCGCCTGTGCGCCAAGGCGCGCAATCCCTTGAGAAGTGATCTCGTTGATGCGCTGGGCTTGACTGGCTACCAACTGAGCACAGGCGCGGTCTGCGTCTATCCGGTGATGGTTTCAACGGCCGTCAAGGCACTCGAGGGCACCAACATTCCGGTCGCCTCTGTCGCCACCGGTTTTCCGGCCGGCCTGACCCCGCTGCCACAACGACTGGCTGAAATCCGCTACGCGGTCGATCAGGGCGCCGCGGAAATCGATATCGTCATCAATCGGGAACAGGCACTTCGGAGTGACTGGCAGGCGCTTTATGATGAGGTTCGGCAGATGCGCGAGGCCTGCGGGCCAGCCCATATGAAGGCAATCCTCGCCACCGGTGAACTCAAAACGCTGACCAGTGTCTACAAGACCTCATTGGTAGCGCTGATGGCGGGTTCGGATTTCGTCAAGACATCGACCGGCATGGAAGGCGTCAACGCTACCTTGCCCGTGAGCCTGACAATGGTCCGTGCCGTCCGCGACTATCTTGAATACAGTGGCTATTACGCCGGCTTCAAACCGGCCGGCGGCATCCGTACCGCCAAAGACGCGCTTAACTGGCTATTCCTGATGAAAGAGGAATTGGGACGCGAGTGGTTGGAGCCGGACCTGTTCCGCTTTGGCGCCAGTTCGCTGTTGGGCGATATTGAACGCCAGATTGAACACTTCGTTACCGGTCGCTATTCGGCCTCTAACCGCCACGGCATCGCTTGAGGAAACGGACATGAACGAGATCAAGGATATCCTCAGAACGATGGAATACGGGCCGGCGCCCGAAGACGACACTATCGTCACCCACTGGCTTGCCCGTCACAAAGGCCGTTTTGGCCATTTCATCGATGGCAAGTTCACCAAGCCGGGCAAAGACAACTTCGATGTATTCAACCCGTCCAACAACGTTAAACTTGCCAGGGTAGCCAACGGTACGGAAGCGGATGTCGACAAGGCAGTAGCCGCTGCAACCAAGGCCAAGGTCAAATGGCAGGCGCTAACGGGCAATGAGCGCGCGCGTCACCTTTATGCGCTGGCCCGCCATATCCAGAAACACGCCCGTTTTCTGTCGGTGCTGGAGACGATGGACAATGGCAAATCGATCCGAGAGACCCGCGACATCGACATTCCGCTTGTAGCGCGCCATTTTTACCATCACGCCGGCTGGGCGGAACTGCGCGATACCGAATTTCCCGGCTATGAGCCAGCCGGTGTCTGCGGCCAGATCATTCCGTGGAACTTCCCTTTGCTCATGCTGGCCTGGAAAATTGCGCCCGCACTTGCTGCCGGATGCACGGTGGTGCTGAAACCGGCCGAGCACACGCCGCTGACGGCGATCGCCTTTGCGGAGATATGTGCAGAAGCGGGTCTGCCTGCAGGCGTTGTCAATATCGTCAATGGCGGTGGCGCGACGGGTGCGGCAGTTGCCGGTCATGATGGGGTCGACAAGCTTGCTTTTACCGGTTCGACGGAAGTCGGCCGGGTTCTGAGGCGGCTAACGGCCGGGTCGGGCAAGAAACTATCGCTCGAACTTGGCGGCAAATCGCCTTTCATTGTTTATGACCATGCCGATATTGATGCAGCGGTTGAAGGCGTTGTTGATGCCATCTGGTTCAACCAGGGTGAAGTGTGTTGTGCGGGTTCGCGGGCATTGGTTCAGGAGGGAATCGCAGAACGTTTCTTCGCCAAGCTCAAGGCCCGCATGGAAACACTGCGCGTTGGCGATCCGCTCGACAAGGCAGTTGACATGGGCGCGGTTGTTGCCCCGGTTCAAATCGAGAGTATTTCAACCAAGGTGGATGCCGGCAGGAAAGATGGCGCTGAATGCTGGCAACCCAGTTGGGCCGATCAGATTCCGTCAAACGGTTGCTTCTTTCCTCCGACTTTGTTCACCGGCGTGTCGCCTGCCTCGACATTGGCACAGGAAGAAATTTTCGGACCGGTTCTTACCGCCATGACGTTCCGTACGCCGGGGGAGGCAATCGAGCTTGCAAACAATTCGCGATATGGCCTTGCAGCCTCGATCTGGTCGCAGGATCTTGACGAGGCGTTTGACGCCGCTCGGAAGGTCAAGGCAGGTATTGTCTGGATCAATTCCACCAATTTGTTTGATGCAGCAGCCGGGTTTGGCGGCTACCGCGAAAGCGGCTACGGACGCGAGGGCGGCCGCGAAGGCATGTACGAGTATTTGAAGCCCGGCTGGCAAAGGAAGGCAAAATCGCTTCCTGCGGCAAGAACAATCGCGGATGCGAGCCCTGCGGTCGAAGGCACTGGTGGTGGGCTAGACCGGACAATCAAGATGTATATCGGCGGTAAACAGGCGCGGCCGGATTCAGGCTATTCCTACCCTGTTCTGGACGCCAGGGGCCGATCGGTTACCGAAGTGGGTCTGGGTAACCGCAAGGACATCCGCAATGCTGTCGAGGCCGCACGCAAGGCAACCGGCTGGACTGCGATGACCGGCCATGGCCGCGCGCAGGTGCTCTATTTCTTGGCCGAAAATCTGGAGACACGTGCTGACGAATTCGCCGATCGTCTCGTCAGCACCACCGGTGCCAAAACCGCAACCGCCAGGCGCGAGGTAGATGCCTCAATCGCCCGCATCATCCACTATGCAGCCTGGGCCGACAAATATGACGGAGCTGTACGCGGGCCGCAGCCGCGCATGCTGTCGTTGGCATTGGTCGAGCCATATGATGTCATTGGTATCTCATGCGCCGATGAGGCGCCGTTGCTCGGTTTTGTGTCCTTGTTTGCACCGGCGATCGCCATGGGCAATCGAGTGGTTATCACACCTTCGCCCGCCAATCCGCTCTCCGCATGTGATCTTTATCAGGTGCTCGATACTTCGGATGTGCCAGGAGGTGTCGTCAACATCGTTACCGGCGATCGCGACGTGCTTGCCGATACGCTCGCCAAGCATGATGGCGTCGATGCGATGTGGTATTTCGGGTCCGCAAGCGGATCGGCAAATGTCGAGGAGCAGTCCGCCGGCAATCTCAAACCGGTCTGGGCCAATCATGGCAAAGCACGCGATTGGTACGATCCGGTTCAGGGACAAGGCGAAGAATTCTTGCGTCACGCAACCCAGATCAAGACCATCTGGACGCCTTTCGGCGTGTGAGGATCAGCAGCATGCTTCCCCAGGAGATCATCCGCCAAAAGCGTGAAGGCAGGCAATTGTCATCGGAAGAGATTGCCGAATTCATCTCCGGCGTGACTGACGGCCAGGTCACAGACGCTCAGGTGTCGGCGCTGGCGATGGCAATCTACTTCAACGGCATGACCCGCGAGGAAGCTGTGGCGCTGACCTTGGCCATGCGGGACTCCGGCGACGTGCTCAACTGGGACGACATGCCCGGACCTGTCGTCGACAAACACTCCACAGGTGGCGTGGGTGACAATGTCTCGTTGATGCTGGCGCCGATCCTGGCCGCGTGCGGCGTGTTTGTTCCAATGATTTCTGGCAGGGGACTTGGTCACACCGGCGGTACGCTCGACAAGCTGGAAGCCATACCCGGATATCAAGTACAGCCGGACAATGAAACCTTCAGACGGACCGTCCGCGAGGTCGGGTGCGCGATCATTGGCCAAACCGCAAATCTGGCGCCGGCTGACAAGCGCGTCTATTCGATCCGCGACGTCACCGCTACGGTCGAATCAATTCCGCTGATCACTGCATCGATCCTGTCGAAAAAACTTGCCGCAGGGCTCCAGGCACTGGTTCTCGATGTCAAGGCTGGCAACGGGGCGTTCATGGCCAAGCCGCGAGATGCTGCGAAATTGGCAAAAACACTGGTCGAAGTGGCGAATGGCGCCGGTCTTCCGACCTCAGCACTGATAACCGGCATGAACGAACCTTTGGCGTCCGCTGCAGGAAACGCCGTTGAAGTAGCCAATGCAGTGGACTTTCTAACCGGCACAAAACGTGACCGAAGGCTCGAACTCGTGACCATGGCGTTGTGTGCCGAGCTTTTGCATCTCTGCGGCAAGGCCGGGTCAAATCGAGAGGCAACGGCAATGGCGCTTGATGCCCTGGAAACCGGTCGTGCTGCCGAAACCTTCGGTCGCATGGTGGTTGCGCTTGGCGGACCGCCGGACTTTGTTGAGAACTGCAGCGGCCATCTGCCATCAGCACCGGTTAGCCGCGAAATTACGGCGACAGACAATGGCTTCGTGTCTGGCATTGCAACTCGCGAAATTGGTCTCGCTGTGGTTTCGCTTGGAGGCGGGAGAACACGGCCGCAGGATCCGGTGGATCATGCCGTTGGATTGACGAAACTCTTGCCTCTGGGTGCAGCAGTGCGGAGAGGCGATCTGCTCGGACTGGTTCATGCCAGAAGCGACTCCGATGCGAACGCAGCCGAATTTGCCGTCAGAAATGCTATTACTCTTTCAGTTGATCGGCCTCAGACCAAACGGCCTGTTACAAGACGGATCGCCTAGGGTCAGGACTCATTAATGTCATCCATTCTGCGCGAGCAAATTTGGCTGTCGAACAGGAGGAAAGGTGAGGGAACTATGCATAGTTTCAAACCTTTACGACGCATTCGCCAGCCAAATAGGCCGCGCCCTTCGGGTTTGGAAGGAAGGGCCTGCCTGATCGCTCACAATGCTCGAAAAGGTCACAAGACCTTCCCTTGCGCTTGTTCGCTTCCATTCAGACCCTTCCTTCCAAACAGAATTGCATGAGATTAATGAGTCCTGACCCTAGATTCTATTGCTCAAGATGAAGAACCCGGTTCTCCACCTGAAACTTTTTCAGGCGGTTGAGAAAGCTCATGCCAATCAGAGTATTGTCCAATGCCCGGTCGTTGAGGACTACCGCTTCGACATTCTCCACATAGATACGTCCGATTTGTAAGCGGGCGATCTTTGCGGCGGCAGCTTTCGCTTTTCCGTTGGCGGTGTTGACCTCATATTTGAAATCACCCGGCATCAGGTTGAGCCCAATTCTGCGCGCAGTCGACTTGTTGATCGCGACAAGCGTGGCGCCGGTATCGATGAGTGAGTTGACACGCCGGCCGTTGAGCTTGAAGTCACTGCTGAAGTGGCCATTGACGTCCATCGATATTTCTACCCGCCGGCCAGTGAGTGTCCTCGTGCTGCCGAGCTTCGTTGCTTCGGGTTTTTTGTGGGTCACCGGAACCGTCACCTCGGTGACCTCACCGGAATCCTGTCTTTCGCCAACGAGTTTGTTCAGCGCCTCCGGATTCGATTCCAGAAAAGCCGGTATTGATGCAGATGCTACAACGACTGCGCCGACGATGAAAAAGTTCCGCAACATCCAACCTGTGTCCGTATTGGCATTGCCTTTCAAGCGGACATCATGGATCAGCGGCGTAAGAGTTGCCTTAAGTTACCCCGCGAGAGCGAAGAAATTGTCTGTCAGCGTTAACCGATGGTTAATTTGCGATGCGGATTCCCACAATCAATCCTATTTGGTGCCGTACATGCGGTCACCGGCATCACCGAGGCCCGGAACGATATAACCCTTTTCATTGAGATGGCTGTCGATTGCTGCAGTGAAAATCGGCACGTCAGGATGCGCCTCATTGAATCGTTCAATGCCCTCCGGAGCGGCCAAAAGACATAAAAAACGCAGGTTTGATGCGCCACGACCCTTCAATTTCTCAACAGCAGCAATCGCGGAGTTGGCCGTCGCGAGCATAGGGTCCACAACGATGACCAGCCGGTCGCCAAGATCGGTCGGGGCTTTGAAGAAATATTCAATCGCCTCCAACGTTTCATGATCGCGATAGAGACCGACATGGGCCACACGCGCTGCTGGCACTAAATCGAGCATGCCGTCGAGCAATCCGTTTCCGGCACGTAGCACTGAAGCGAAGACAAGCTTCTTGCCCTCTAGAACAGGTGCGTCCATCGGCTCCAGTGGGGTTTCGATACGTTTCGTCGTCAGTTCCAGGTCGCGCGTGACCTCGTAGCAAAGCAAAAGCGATATCTCTTGCAGCAAACGGCGGAAACTTGCTGTCGAAGTTTCCTTGTCGCGCATGATCGATAATTTGTGTTGAATCAGCGGATGGTCGACGACGGTTGCACCTGCCATGGTGTCTTCTCCCGGTAAGAATTGCAGAGCCTGACATTAGCGGCAGATGGGCGGCGCCGATACGGTATTGCGTAACTGAATCACAGATTTGTAGCGTGCTTCGTCATTGTTCTGTCAGGCAAACTTGGTACTGAGACGTCTGAGAAATCATAGGGAACATGATTTGAAATGGATGTGTATGTCGCACCGGAAGTGTCGCAGGTTGAGACACTTCACCCTTATCTCGAAGATGCATTGTTCCGCACGCTGCCAATTCGCCAGCAATTATCGCAGCAGGCGCAGACCGTTTTTGACGCCCACACCGCTGCCGATCGCCGTGTTGTCATGCATCTGACCTCTTGGTGGCCGCAAGCCCGTGGCAAAAACGCAGATGAGGTGATGGCAGCACAGTTGTCGATGGACGATTGTCTTCTGACGATGAGCAGGGAATACGGATTCGCCAGTTGGCAACAGGTCGAGGCACTGGGCGAAACCAAAACGGATCCGGTTTTTGAACGGGCGCTTGATGCGATGCTTGAAGGCAATGAAAACGGACTGTCATCCCTACTGGATGAAACCCCCGGTCTTTCGACCGCTCAATCCCGCTTCGGCCACCAGGCCACATTGTTGCACTATTTGGGCGCAAATGGCGTCGAAACGCACCGTCAGCGAACGCCGTTAAACGCCGTTGCAATAGCCCGGCTATTGATCCAGCGAGGTGCCGACATTCACGCTGAGGCTAACATGTATGGCGGTCGGCAGACGCCGCTTGCCCTTGCCAGCACAAGCGCCCATCCTGAGAAGGCCGGGATCGCAGACGAGTTGAATGCGGTGCTGGGTGGTAAGTAGAATGGCTGGCGAATGCGTCGTAAAGGTTTGAAACTACGCATAGTTCCTTCACTTTCCCTCCTGTTCGGCAGCCAAATTTGCTCACGCAGATTGGATGACATTAATGAGTCCTGACCCTAGTACTTTGGCCCTGTCTCCTCGAGGCGGGCCAAAAGGACATTCCGTGTCGGCTCATCGACAAAGGCGGATTCCAGCGAATTGCGCGTCAATCGCGTCAACGTCTCTTCATCCATACCGAAATGTTCCGCCGCGATGTCATATTCGCGCTGCAGTGAGGTATGGAAATAGGGTGGGTCGTCAGAACTGATCGTTACGACGCAACCTGCTTCGATGAATGCCGGTACAGGGTGTGAGGCAAAATCCTTGAACACCTGCAGCGAAATGTTCGATCCAGGACAGCACTCCAGCACAATGCCCTCGTCCGCAATCCGGCGCACCAATTCCGGGTTTTCGATCGCCCGTACCCCATGACCAATTCGCGCTGGCCGGATGTGATCAAGTGCGTCCGCAACACTCTCCCAACCGGCAAGTTCTCCTGCGTGCACGGTAATTCCAAGGCCTGCCTCCCGGGCAATCTCGAATGCACGCGAATAGTCCTCGGCCTGTCCAAAGCGTTCGTCACCACCCATCCCGAATCCGGTCACCAGCGGGTGGTTGCAACTGGCGGCAAAACGCGCCGCGCGCTCAACCGCTTCAACGCCGAAATGGCGCACGCCCGTCACAATCTGGCGTGCTTCAATGCCGGTCTTTGCCTTCGCCCGCTCCATCCCTTCGCCAATTGCATCCGTGTAGGCTTGCGCCGAAATGCCGGAATTCACCCCATGGTCAGGAGAAGTGAATACTTCTGAATAAATCGCACCCATACGGGAAATTGTCGTCAGATAATCTTCGATCATCAACGCAAAGTCGTCTTCAGTACGAAACAGGCTTGTAGCGGCGTCATAGGCAGCAAGAAAGCTGGTGAAATCGTGCCAGACAAAGGCACCATCCTGAATGAACTCAGAGACATCGGCGCCATATTTGTCCGCCTGCCGCAAAACCAGCTCGGTCGAGGCGGACCCCTCCAAATGGCAATGAATTTCAGCCTTCAACATTATATTTCCCTCATTCAGGCACGGACCGCGCGACAAATCGCACCGGCGTTACCTTCCGGTTACGATAGCGCGGCGGCGGGTGATCGGCTATGGTCCGGCGCGATATTCTCAATCACGAATATTGGATTGGACATTGGCTGAGCAACGCACAACTTCAGACGGAGGCATGGAAACCGCTTACGGGTTCCGGCAAGTCGGCGACGGCGAGAAGCAGCCGATGGTTGATCACGTGTTTCATCGCGTTGCAGACCGTTATGATTTGATGAACGATTTGATGTCTGCAGGCATGCACCGTCTCTGGAAAGACGCGATGGTTGCCTGGCTCAATCCGCCAAAAAAACCGGGCTGGCACGCTCTCGACATGGCCGGTGGTACCGGTGATGTCGCTTTCCGCATTGTCGAGGCAAGTGGCCGCGCCGCAAAGGTCACGGTCTCCGACATCAATGCTTCAATGCTTGCGGTTGGTCAGGCACGGGCGGCGAAGAATGAGCTGAGCGGAAACGTCGAATTCGTGGAAGCCAATGCAGAGGAGCTTCCCTTTGAAGACAGCCTTTTTGATGCCTACACAATCTCATTTGGCATTCGCAATGTTCCCCGCATCGATCGGGCACTTGCGGAAGCCTTTCGGGTGTTGAAAACCGGCGGTCGCTTCTTGTGTCTGGAGTTTTCAGAAGTGGGGGTACCGCTACTGGACAAGGCCTATGAGGCCTGGTCATTCAATGCCATTCCAGCCATTGGCAAGGCCGTTTTGGGAGACGACGAGCCCTACCGTTATCTTGTTGAATCAATTGCCAAATTTCCACAGCAGGACGAATTCAGCCACATGATCACAAGTGCGGGTTTCGAGCGTGTGACCTGGCGAAACTACTCCGGCGGGATCGCCGCATGCCACTCCGGCTGGAAGCTTTGAACTTATAATGTCCGTTCTCGGTGCATATTTGCGCTTGGCTCGTGCTGGCTGGATCATGGTCCGCGAAGGAGTGATTGCTGCGATTCCCGGTGAGCAGCTGGATGGTCCGTTGAAGCTGGCCTGGCGAGCTGCGCGAATGTTTACCAAGTCGAGCGCACTGCGGCGCGACCGTGCTGGAAGTCTTGCGGCAGCAGTCGACAGGCTCGGACCGTCCTATGTCAAGCTCGGTCAGTTCCTGGCCACCCGTCCGGATGTTGTCGGCAACGAGATCGCTAACGATCTGGCCAGCCTGCAGGACCGGATGGCGACATTCCCGACCTCGCAGGCCAAGGCTGCGATCGAGGCCTCGCTGGGAAAACCGGTGAGCGAGTTGTTCTCAAAATTCGGCGATCCGGTGGCGGCAGCGTCGATCGCTCAGGTGCACAAGGCTGAGACAGATAATGAAGGTGTTGTGAAGAATGTTGCCGTCAAGGTCATCCGACCCGGCGTGCGCCGAAGGTTTTTCAACGATCTTGAGAGCTATTTTCTCGCTTCACAGCTGCAGGAACGGTTCATTCCCGCCACCCGCCGGCTAAAGCCAGTCGAAGTCACAGAAACACTTGCACGTACAACTAAGATTGAGATGGACTTGCGGCTCGAGGCCGCGGCGTTGTCGGAGCTTGCCGAAAATACGGCCAATGACCCCGGATTTCGCGTTCCCATGGTCGACTGGGAGCGCACTGGCCGTGACGTGCTTACCCTTGAATGGATAGACGGCACCAAATTGTCGGATGTCGAGGGATTGAGAACCGCCGGCCATGATCTCAAGCGGTTGGCCCGCGATCTGATCCAGAATTTCCTGCGCCACACATTGAGGGATGGGTTTTTTCACGCCGACATGCATCCGGGAAACCTGTTCGTCGAGGCGAATGGGGATATTGTCGCGGTTGACCTCGGCATCATGGGAAGGATTGGCAAAAAGGAGCAGCGCTTTCTGGCCGAAATCCTGCACGGCTTCATCACCCGCAATTACAGCCGCGTGGCGGAGGTGCATATTGAGGCGGGCTACGTACCGTCAAAGCACGGCACCGCAGCCTTTGCACAGGCCATACGCGCCATCGGCGAGCCCATTCAGGGGCAATCGGCCGATACGATATCCATGGCCAAGCTGCTGACGCTCCTGTTCGAGGTCACCGAGCTGTTCGACATGGAAACCAGACCTGAGCTTTTGTTGCTACAGAAGACAATGGTGGTGGTCGAGGGCGTGGCCCGCACGCTCGATCCGGAATTCAACATGTGGAAGGCCTCCGAGCCCGTTGTTTCGGATTGGGTGATGAGCAATCTTGGTCCGCGCGCCATTCTGCAGGACACCGGAGACGGGTTGAAGGCATTTGCCGCCCTCGCACGACAGGCACCTGAGTTCAAACAGCGTGCTGAGCGTCTGTCGGAGGAAATTGACGCAATGGCCGAACATGGTTTGCGCTTCGATGATGAAACGGCTTCGAAGATTGGCAAGGCCGAAGCGCGGTATACTCGCTCCGGGCGGATTGCTCTGTGGATCATTGCAATTACGCTGATCTGGATCGCTTCGCAGATCGGCTAGGTTATTTTGGTCCCGAATCCGATCTGTCACATGGCTCCAATACTGAAAGATTCATCTATCTCCAGGGAGAATCCGGGTTGCCGGAACTGGTGAAGTCGTCTTCATCGAGATCGATGGTCTTGCCGCCGGGTTGGCGTTGCCCGCCAAATCCGCCTTGAGAACCCATGCCGGGCGCGGCGGCAACCACAATCCGGTCCTTGACGAAATTCCACCCGATGTTGCGTATCGCCGGAACAAACAGCAGAAATCCGAGTGTGTCGGTGACAAAACCGGGGGTGAGCAGCAAAACACCAGCAATCAGGATCATTACGCCGTGAACCAACTCGCGTCCCGGCACACGGCCTTGGTCAGTCTCGCGCCTGATCTTGTTGATCAAGCCAAAACCTTGAATGCGCAGCAATATCGAACCGATAACCGCAGTCACGAAGACCATCGCCAAGGTTGCCAAAACGCCAATTTGCCCGCCAATCACGATAAATGCCGCAATTTCCATCAGCGGAATGGCCAGTAACAACAGGGGTACAATCGAAAATCGCACGAACTCTTCCTTCAAAAATCGCCAACTCTTGGCAGATGCCATCTTGATTGATTGGCCTATTTACCCGAGATAGGTATTCGAATGGCGAAATTGAATGATCGCCAATTGCGTTCTATATCATAGAAGAAGATAAACAGGCCGATTTAACGGCAATTCAGGGCTGCTGGCGGCAAAGCAGGAATTTTGGTTCGAATATGGAATTCTTCGATTTTGGTACGATTTTCTTTCTCGTCGCCGCTGTGGTGATATTTTACCAGCTGCGCAATGTACTGGGGCGCAGAACGGGGCACGAGCGGCCGCCGTTTGATCCCTATTCAAATCGCGATCGCGCCGAGGCAAATGACGACTCAGGCGATAACGTTGTGGCGCTTCCGAAGCGAAAATCTTCAAGTGGCGATGATGCGGATAGCCGCTACAGCGAAATTGACAAATACGCCAAGGCCGGTTCGGCGGTGAACAAGGGCATGCGGGCGATCAAGGATGCCGACCCCTCGTTTGGACCGAACAACTTCCTCGATGGCGCCAAGATGGCTTACGAGATGATTGTGGTGGCCTATGCTGACGGTGACCGCAAAACGCTGAAGAATCTCCTTTCGCGCGAAGTCTTTGACGGTTTTGTTGAGGCGATCAAGGGGCGCGAGGAACGTGACGAGAAGGTGCAGTCATCATTTGTCGGCATCTCCAAGGCCGACATCGTTGGGGCCGAGATGAAAGATGGCGAGGCCCATGTGACGATCCGCCTCGTTAGCGAGTTGATATCCGCCACGCTCGACAAATCCGGCGATGTGATTGAAGGCGATCCCGAAACGGTCGCCGAAGTGAAGGATGTCTGGACCTTTGCCCGCGACACCCGTTCGCGTGATCCGAACTGGAAGCTTGTGGCGACCGAAGCGGAAGACTGACTGCAGCAGTCGCCGGATATGCCGCTATCCGAGCAATTCGAACCCTGTGGCTACGAAAAGCTTCCTGGCTGGTCGAACGATAATCATGCACAGGCATTGACTGCGTTTCAGCGTTGCGGCGCTCACGCGGCAGTAAAGCCCTATAAAACCGGGTCACTGGGTGTGGATTCCACGGCTTTCGCAGAAGCCTTTTCGGCTGCGCGCCGATTGACGCTGTCCGACGACACTAGCGCGAAGCGATTCTTTGAAGCACATTTTCTGCCCGCCCGGATTCGACCCACCAGCCGTCGGCGGGGATTTGTGACCGGCTACTATGAACCGGTCGTTCGCGCTTCGCGCTGCCGCACTGAGCGATTTTGCTATCCCGTTTATCGGCGTCCTGACGATTTGGTCGGCATCGACGAAACGAACCGTCCGGATGGATTTGATCCCTATCTGGCTTTTGCGCGGCAAACCGGTACCGGGCTTGAGGAGTATTTTGATCGTTCCGGCATCGAACAAGGTGCCTTGCGGGGACAAGACCTGGAAATTGCGTGGCTGTCCGATCGCGTCGAGCTGTTTTTCATTCATATGCAAGGTGCTGCGCGTTTGCAGTTTGAAGATGGATCTGAAAAGCGCATCACCTATGCGGCAAAGAGCGGACACCGATTCACCGGGCCAGGCGGTGTTCTAGCGGATATTGGAGAAATTCCGCGCCAACAGGTTACCATGCAGTCGATCCGAATGTGGTTTGTCGCAAACCCGGATCGCATCGATGAGATTCTCTGGCAGAACCGATCCTTCATATTTTTTCGCGAGGCGGCCGTCGATGACCCCTCACTCGGGCCAGTTGCGGCGGCCAAGGTGCCGCTGACACCCGGGCGATCGTTGGCTGTGGATCGCCTGCTTCACACATTTGCGACACCGTTTTACGTTCACGCTGGCAACTTAACCCATGTCGACGGTGCGTCGTTTTCTCGCTTGATGATTGCGCAGGATACTGGTTCGGCCATCATCGGGGCCGCGCGCGGCGATTTGTTTATTGGCTCCGGCCAATCCGCAGGAGAAATAGCGGGCATCATCAAACACGACGCGGATTTTTTTGCGTTACTGCCACGCCAACTGGTAATGGAAAACGCATGAGCGGTCGGCGCAAACACGGAGAACTTTCCATCGAGGACAGGATCCTATGGTCCAAAGTGGCCCGGTCGGTAGACCCGATCGCCGGTCGGTTGATTCCGTGTGTGCCCGAGATCTCCGAAATTGATTCCGCACACAAAAATGGCGCCATTTCGCTGGTCAATCCGGTCGCCCATCCTCCATATCAGCCGGCTTCGCAGGCCGGGCGGCAAAAAAACGCATCATCCAGCATCGATTTGCCTACACGCCGAAAACTGTCAAAAGGCAGATTGTCGATCGATGCAACGATCGATTTGCACGATCTGGACCAGGCGGAAGCGCACGGAATGCTGCTTGCCTTTCTGCACCGCGCCCATGCTGCCGGTCTTCGCCACGTGCTGATCATCACCGGCAAGGGCTCTTCCCACGGGAGCGCCGGCGTATTGCGCCGTATGGTGCCTTCATGGCTCAAAACGGCTCCCTTCACCGGGCTGGTGAGCGGCTACGACAATGCTGCGCGCCATCATGGCGGTGAGGGTGCGATCTATGTCCGGCTCAAGCGGCGGAGCGCTATGCTGTGACGCCATTTGGAAGCAAACTGAGAGAATTGAGGCGCATGAAAGGCGTCACGCAGCGTGAGATGGCGACCGCAATTGGTGTCAGCCCGGCGTATTTGTCAGCGCTGGAACATGGCCGCCGCGGCGTACCAACCTGGCCGTTGACCCAGAAGATCATCGGCTATTTCAACATTATCTGGGACGATGCGGACCAGCTTCAGCAACTTGCGCTGAAATCCCATCCAAAAGCGGTTATCGATACTTCCGGTCTCTCACCAGAAGCGACACGGTTGGCAAATTTGCTGGCGCAAAGGATCGGATTGCTTAATGAGTCGGCCTTGGCAGAGATAATTGATCTGATCGAGGCAAAAACGCGCAAATAGCGCCTGCATATCAAGCGGATTCCCGAACTTTGGGATGAGTTTCGAAGTATTCCGGAATTTCCGCGGGACGGTCGCCGCCATATATCCAGTTCAGCAGCTTTACGGTGTGCACGACTGGTTGTTCAGCAACCGAACCGATTTGCACGATACAGCCGATATTTCCTGTCGCGATAACTTCCGCTCCGGTCGCGGAGATATTGCGGACCTTGCGGTCGCGCAGTTTTCCCGCAATGTCGGGCTGCATGATGTTGTAGGTACCGGCAGATCCGCAGCACAGGTGACTTTCTCGCGGTTCGCGTACTGTAAAACCGGCTTGTTTGAGCAGCGACTTCGGTTGTTGGGTGATTTTCTGACCATGCTGCATCGAACAGGCTGAGTGATAGCAAACGGTGAAATCGGGCTGAATTGCTGGTTCCGGAATATCGATCTCCGATAGATACTCTGAAATATCCTTTGCCAGTTCGGAAATTCTCGCGGCCTTGGCAGCGTATCCGCTGTCGAACCGTAACATGTACCCGTAATCCTTGATCGTGGTCCCACAACCCGACGCCGTGATGATGATTGCATCGAGCCCGCCATTGTCGACCAGCCGCATCCAGGTATCGACATTGTTCCGGGCCTGATCGAGCGCCTGTTCCTCTTTCCCCATGTGATGAACCAGCGCGCCGCAGCATCCCTCATCCTCAGCCACCACGACTTCGACACCCAGTCTGGTCAGAAGCGAAATCGTTGCCTCATTGATGCCGGGGTCCAGCACCGGTTGGGCGCAGCCGTTGAGTATTGCAACACGTGCCTTTTTTTCTCCCACCGCAGGATAGGAGTCCGGAGCCGTCGATGCTGAACTGCCAGCTATTTCACGAGGCGCCAGTTCCAGCATCGCTGCGGCTGGTTTCGTAAACGAGAAAAGTTTTAACAAGCGTGAAAATGGCCTGCCCAATTTCGCCGCTGCGATGGAGGCTCGAAATCGCGCCGGATAGGGCAGGACATTTGCCAATACACTTCGCAAAAACCGGTCGAAGAGTGGGCGACTGTATGTTTTTTCGATATGGGCCCGGGCGTGATCCACCAGATGCATGTAATCGACGCCGGACGGACAGGTGGTTGTGCAAGCCAGGCAGGAAAGGCAACGGTCAATGTGGGTGACGGTTTCCTTGTCGGCAGCCCGGTCATTTTCGAGCATGTCCTTGATCAGGTAGATGCGGCCGCGCGGGCTGTCCAGTTCATTTCCAAGAGTTACGTATGTCGGACAGGTCGCCGTGCAGAACCCGCAATGCACACATTTGCGCAGGATCTGCTCCGCCTCCCGGGTGGCAGGATCTGACAGTTGATGGATCGAGAAATTTGTCTGCATCAGGCCACTATTCGCCCGGGATTGAAAACACCTGAAGGATCAAATGCGTGTTTGATCCGCTGCGACAGCGATCTGACCGGTTCCGGCTCGGGTTGAAAAACCGGCACCAGCAAGCGTACCTGTTCATCAGACCGGACAAGAGTCGCATGACCGCCGCCATGCCTGGCCAACTCGGTCCTGATCATCTGATCATGCGGATCATAGCCTTCGATTGACAGCCAAACCAAACCGCCTTGCCAATCATAGTAAGCATCAACTGCCGCATTCATACGGATCGCCATCACGAATTTGGCGGCTTCTGAAGGTTTCATCGATACCCGCCAAACATTTGATGATTTGCCGGTAAATGGTCTTATATCGCGAAGATCGTTCCAAAACTTCCGAGATCCTTCTTCTTGCAAAACTTCTAGCTTGGCCGACTCTTCAAAACGGCTCTTCAGCCGATCAAGTCTGAAAGAAACAGATTCCGCAAAACCCTCGAGGCGCAATGCTGTTGTTGCTCTACCATCTAACAGGCTTGCCGAAGCGAGCTCCGGCAAGTGTGCCGCCCCCGAAATCTCCTCCGAGCCAGCCATGGCATTCGCCATTGCCCGGGTGGCTTCTTCGTCGTCCAGACCAAGCAGCAATAGCGTCGCTTCGGTTTCCGGTGCAGGTAAAACCTTGAACGTAACTTCCGTCATGAAGCCCAACGTGCCCCATGATCCGGCCAGCAGTTTGACGAGATCGAGGCCGGTGACATTTTTCATCACCCGGCCGCCGTTTTTGATGATTTCACCTCGTCCATTTACAAAGCGGACACCCAGCATGCTGTCACGGGCCCCTCCGGCAAGGATGCGGCGCGGTCCGGAATTGTTGATCGCCGCGACCGCACCGATTGTCGGTTCGCCTTCACTGCCGAGAATAATCCGGTGGTCCATCGGTTCGAATGCCAGACGTTGCCCTTCTTTTCCCAGCTCTTTTTCAATGAGCCTGACAGATGTGCCTGCTTTCGCACTGATGACCATTTCCGCCGGATCGTAGTGTGAAATGCCGGAATAGTTTGCTGACGAAATAACGTTGTCGGCAAACATCGGCCGGCCAATACCGGATTTGCTGCCGCTGCCCTCGATTGCCAATGTCTGCTTGTTTCTGGCCGCCTCGGCGACCATTGCCGCTGCGGCTTCCTCATTGTCGGGAAGTAACTTTCCGGCGCCTGTCATGCTGCATTCGATTTCAGTCCACGGCTTTCCAGTGGAAAGACCTTGGACGGGTTGAGCATCCAATCCGGATCGAATGCCCGCCTCACTGCCATTTGCTGGCCAAGATCGGCTTCGCTGTACTGATGCAGCATCAGATCGCGCTTCTCAATTCCGACACCATGTTCGCCGGTCAGGCAACCGCCAGCATCAACGCAAAGTTTTAGAATATCAGCGCCGGCTAATTCCGCTTTGCGAGCTTCATCAGCATCATTGACATCATAAAGAATGAGCGGATGCATGTTGCCGTCACCGGCATGGAACACATTGGCGACCCGCAACCCGTATTTGGCTACGATCTTGCTCGTCTCGGACAGCACGTGGGCAAGCTGCCCAAGGGGTACGGTTCCGTCCATGCAGATGTAGTCCGCAATGCGTCCCGTGGCCCCGAATGCGGATTTACGGCCTTTCCAGATCAAAGCTGCTTCGGTCGCCGACTGGCTTTCGCGTACCGTTTTGACGTTGTGTGTCTTTGCAATTGCGACGATGCGCTCCAGCATCGCGTCCATTTCGGCCTCCGAACCTTCGACTTCGACGATCAGGAGCGCCTCGACGTCCAATGGGTAGCCGGCATTGGCGAATGCCTCACAAATTTCAATTGCCGGTTTGTCCATATACTCAATGGCCACCGGGATGATGCCAGCGGCGATGATGTCCGTGACACATGCACCGGCCAATTCACCCTTCTCAAATCCGAACAATACGGGGCGCGCGCCGGCAGGTTTGGCGATCAGGCGAACAGTCGCCTCGGTAATGATCCCCAACTGCCCCTCTGAACCGCAGAGAAGCCCCAACAGGTCGTAACCGGGTGCGTCCATCGCCGAGCCGCCGACATCGATCACAGTTCCGTCGAACAGAACCATCTTGGCGCCAAGCAGATTGTTCGTTGTGACGCCATATTTGAGACAATGGGCACCGCCCGAATTCATGGCAATGTTGCCGCCAATTGTGCAGGCCAGTTGGGATGAAGGATCAGGAGCATAAAAGAAGCCGTCGCCGTCGACAGCATCCGAAATTGCCAGATTGGTCACACCTGCCTGGACGCGGGCAAACCGGTTGGACAGATCGATCTCGAGAATCCGGCTCATCTTCGATACGCAAACCACGACCGCATCTTCCTGGGGAATTGCGCCACCGGACAATGAAGTACCTGCACCTCTTGGCACCACAGGAATTCCTTCATGCGCAAGGTACCGCATCACCCGGGATAGCTGAGCAGTGGTCTGTGGCAGAACGACCGCCAGCGGTACCCGGCGATAGGCCGTAAATCCGTCGGTCTCGAATGGAACGAGTTCACGCTCTGCCGTGACGACACAATCCTTCGGCAGCAATCGGCTTAGTTCTTCGCCTATCTCATCTCGCCGCGCGATGATCGATTTGTCCGGCTCGAGAAAGGCAATTTCGCTCATCGGTCTACCGTGCAGTCATTGTCAGACGCAGTTTGCCATTTGCGCCAATCCAAGGCAATCGCGGGCGCTTCATGAGATTAATGAGTCCTGACCCTAAACCTGTACATCGCTGTGGGACTTTCTGATCCGCCGCACCACCAACCAAACCGCAACTAAGACGATTGGGACAGACGAGGCGGTTACTATCGTTTCGTTCACCCCGTATCCAAAAGGCTCGGCACCTTTGGCCAGATACCCGATCAGACCGACAACATAGTAAGAAACGGCCGCAACTGACAGCCCCTCGACCGTTTGCTGCAATCGCAATTGCAACTTGCCGCGCCTGTTCATTGCCGCCAGAACATTGCGGTTCTGTCGCTCGACTTCGACGTCGACCCAAGTGCGAAGCAAAGTGGTAGCGCGAGCCAGTTTCCGCGACAGGTTGGCCTGCCGTTCCTCAATCGAACGGCATGTGCGCATGGCAGGCGCAACCCGCCGCTGCAAAAACCCTGCCCAGGTTTCGTAGCCAACGACTGCTTCCTCGCCTAGCGCTGCCAATCGTTCCTCGACAATACCGTGATAGGCTCGTGAAGCGCCGAAACGATAGAGTGTGGCTGCGGCATCCGCCTCCAGTTCGGCTGCAAGCTCTGTCAGTTCATCCAGCAGCGCCTGGCTGTTTCTGTCGGCCGTGCCGCGCATTTTGTTGGTCAGGGCTGCCAGGCGATCTTCAATGCTCCTTATCTGCGGCGACAGCGAATGGGCAAGCGGCAGGCCCAGCATGGCCAATGTCCGATAGGTTTCGATTTCGATCAGCCGTTGAACCAGCGCTCCGGCACGCGCAGGCGTCAACCCGCGATCCAAGACCAGTATGCGGGTCAACCCATCGCCATCCTGGCGAAAATCTGTAATTGCCGCAGCCTTGCCGCCGTCGACCAGCGAATAACAAAGGCTGGATTCATCGAATTCCGATACCAGCCGCTCGGCGCTCTTGGTCCATTTGCGCAATTCTACCCGAACCCCCGCGATCACCACACCGGGTGCGGAAAATCCATCACCGAAAGGTGATCCTTCCTGCGGATTTCTGTCCGCTGGACGCAAAGGCCCGTCCCAAAGATAAGTGGAAAACTCGGTGTGACGTTCCCAGCTCAGATGACCATTTCCCCATTTCATTGTGTGATGGCGCGCTTGCCGGTCCGGAGCCGCGACACCGCACTGGCGTGACAAATCCGAAAGCACCGCATGATCCACGGACGACCCACCTTCGGTCATGAAGGAAAGTTGAATGAGTATCCGGGGTATATCGATCAGCGGGTTTGGGCGCGAGTGAACCTCGCCGATTGCAGAAGACCGGCCGGTGTGTGCCGCAAATCCGAGCACGCCTCCAGTCTGCTTGGTATTCTCGCGCAGTTTCGAGCCATCGGCCATCAGCCGGTCCCCATTTTTGAGATGTTTACGCAGCGTACGGTAATGCCATCATTGACCGGCTTATGCCATGCGGCCCGCTGACCCAGCGAGCGGGCCAGCGTAATTTGGCTCAACCAGACTGTGATTAGCGACTGGAACCGATGATACCTTACCCGTCGAACAGATTATGCCGGCCCACCTTGGTGATATCAGTTTCGCCGCAAAGCCCCATGGTATTGTCAAGTTCATTGCGGATAAATTCGAGCGCTTTGGTCACGCCATCCTCGCCCATGGCGCCAAGTCCGTAGATGTAGGCGCGGCCGATATAGGTGGATTTGGCCCCCAGGGCGAGCGCCTTGAAAACATCTTGACCACTGCGAATTCCGCTATCGAACTGGACCTCGATCTTGTCGCCCACTGCGTCAACAATCGGACCGAGCATGTCGATAGCCGCCGCAGCCCCGTCCAGTTGTCGTCCGCCATGATTGGAGACGATAATAGCATCGGCCCCGGTCTTGGCGGCAATTTTCGCGTCTTCGACGTCATTGATGCCCTTCAGGATCAGCGGCCCGTCCCATCGCTCCTTGATCCATTCAATCGACTCCCAGTCAAGCCGTGGATCAAACTGCTCGTGGGTCCATTCCGATAGGGAGGACATGTTGTCTACACCCTTGGCGTGTCCGACAATATTTCCAAAGGTACGCCGCTTGGCGCCGAGCATCTCAAAACACCATCGCGGCTTGAATAGCAGATCCAGCATTACCGCAGGCTTTGGTTTGGGCGGCGCCGACAGGCCGTTTTTCACATCCTTGTGGCGTTGCGCCAGCACTTGAAGATCGAGGGTCAGAACCAATGCGGAACAACGTGACGCCTTTGCCCGTGCAATCAGGTCCTCAACAAAACCACGATCCCGCATGACGTAGAGCTGAAACCAGAATGGCTCCCCGGTTGCCTCTGCGACGTCTTCGATTGAACAGATGCTCATTGTCGAGAGAGTGAAGGGCACGCCGAACTTTGCAGCCGCGCGAGCAGCAAGTATCTCACCATTTGCATGTTGCATGCCCGTCAATCCGACCGGAGCGAGGGCTACGGGCATCGTGACGTCGCGCCCGATCATTTTGGTCGCCAGTGAGCGTTTGTCGATATTGACAGCTACCCGCTGGCGCAAACGGTATTTCGCAAATGCCGCTTCGTTATCGCGATATGTACCTTCAGACCAGGATCCTGAATCAGCGTAGTCGTAAAACATTTTCGGCACGCGGCGGCGGGCAATTTCCTGCAAATCATGGATGTCGGTTGCGGTCGCCATATCGGATTTCCTGTTTTAAGGAGCAGATGTTGCCTGAAGCCTATAATTCACTGGTGCCAACCGGCCAAGCAATACTATTCGCTAATTTTATCTTGATATGTTGAAACGAATCCGGCTTTCGAAAGACGATTGCACGCTGTCCGTATTCCTCTCCAGAGGCATCCCAATGTCCGACAAGTCAATCCATTACCTGGATGCACAAGGCCCAGATGGTGTTCGGTTGTACGTGATTGGCGATGTGCACGGTTGTATCGGCCTGCTGAAATCCATGCATGACAAGATAATGCGCGAAATTGAGCGTGACCGGGTGGACGACTGGCGCATCATTCTGGTCGGGGATTATTGCGACCGCGGGCCGGACGTGCGGTCTACCCTTGACTATCTGATCGCAATTTGTGCTCACGAAAAGCGGATCATCCCGCTTATGGGTAATCACGATCAGGATTTTCTGGAGTTTCTGAAACGACCCCGTTCAAATGGACTGTTCGCACGCTACGGGGGGAATGAAACCAGCGCCTCTTACGGTGTGGAGTTGGACACCCGCACTCCGGGAGCCCTGAAGCTATGCCATGAATCGCTCGTGCGGGCAGTGCCGGCCGCCCACCGTGATTTTCTGTCATCGCTGCCTCTGACAATCGAATTTGGCGACTTTTTCATCTGTCACGCGGGAATCCGGCCAAATGTTCCTTTCGACCAACAGGATCCGGTCGATCTGGTCTGGATACGTTCAGATTTTCTGGATTATCCGGGTCTGCATCCGAAAGTAATCGTTCACGGCCATACACCGTGCAGGACAGCAGAGGTAATGCCGAACCGGGTCAATGTGGATACAGCCGCAGTCTGGAGCGGAAAGCTGACCGCGCTGGTTGTTGATGGAGTGGAAAAAAGATTGATCGACGTCAACGAGCCTCGGCGATGACTCCATATCCGTCAACCACGGCGTGGGTTGTACCGGCGTCGGCCGTGTAAATACCGAATCCCCACAGGCCAATGGCCGATAGCATAAACACTGTCAGAAAAGTGGCTTTCAAGGGGGTCATCTCTGGTTTGGCTCTCTGTCTATTCTCACAAATAGGGTTACCGAACGGTTTCGCTATTCACATTATTTTGTGTTTAATTGCCCGGTCGGACACCTGTTAATATTACGAACTGCGCATATTCGCTGTGACGAAGCGCACACCCGTCAATGCGAGCGTGATTTTTACATTAGTGAAATGAACTGCTCATGAACGCGTGGTGTGTTCCCCGAAAAATGATGCTACCGACGCGGCATGCCACTGCAAAATCGTGTTGATCCGCTTGGAAACATTGCCGCCGTTGCCTCTCGAGGCCTGTTCACCGGGAATCGCGGGATTATTCACGATCCGAGAACCAGGTCGTTGTTGACGCGAAGGTGGTCCAACAAGGCATGGATCATATGTGAATGTGAATTTCGTGGCCGCCGAAGGCAGGTGATGGGACCTGGAAATAACGGCAACGGATCTTGGACGGAATTGTTCTTTCTCGATGAAGTAACCGCCATGGCCGCAGGGCACCGGCCATGTTTTTATTGTCGCCGTTCGAATGCAGTTACATTCGCCGAATATGTTGCCAATTCGCTCGGTGTCGGCAGAATTCGGGCACCTGAACTAGACCGCCGATTGCATAGGGAACGCATTGCTTCAGGTGGAAAAATCGAACGGCTGAAATCTGACAACCTGCGTGGACTTCCAGACGGAACGATGATTGCCGCAAATTCCGACGTTCTGGCGATCAAGAACGGCGAGTGCCTGCCATGGTCGTTTGATGGCTACGGTAAGCCTTTGCCAATCAGTTCGATTACCGGCCAAGTTTCGATAATCACCCCGAAGACCATTCGGCGCGCACTGGATGGCGGATATCTCCCAGTCTGGCATCCATCGGCCAAAGCTTGACCAATCCGGCAGGGTCAATCATGGAAGATTGATGCGACCCAACTACAAACTGCAGCGGCTTTATTGCGATAGCCCGCTCGCGAGAAACCTGACGATCAGCCCTTCTGCCGAGCAGGCGCACTATCTCCTGCGCGTTTTGCGCATGCGCGGTGGTGATGAAATACTCGTCTTCAATGGCCGCGATGGGGAATGGCGGTCCACCCTTCAACTGGATGGTCGAAAGAAGGTGTCGTTGCTGCCGGCAAAGCTCGAGCGCGCGCAGACACAGGCGCCGGATCTTGTCTTCTGTTTTGCACCACTCAAGACCGGCCGCCTCGACTATTTGGTTCAAAAAGCAGTCGAAATGGGCGCGGGTACCATTCAACCGGTCATCACACATCACACCCAATTCGCAAAATTTGGCGAGAAGCGACTGCATGCCAACATCATCGAAGCGGCGGAGCAATGCGGTGTCTTGTCAATACCGGAGCTGAAGACAGCTTTGAAATTCGAGGCGTTTTTGGATGCCTGGGATGCAAACCGGCGGCTGATTTTCTGTGATGAGGCCTGCGAAGACAACAATCCGATCGATCGCCTCAATCAAACCGGAAAGGCCCCGATCGGGCTCCTGATCGGACCAGAAGGCGGGTTCTCCGATGAGGAGCGGGAACGTTTGCGGGCTTCACCATTTACCACCTCAATTCCGTTGGGACCCAGAGTATTGCGTGCTGATACAGCCGCAGTCGCTGCGTTGGCAGTAATCCAGGCAACAATTGGAGATTGGTAGGCGTCAATATCTTTGACACTGGGGCCAGTAGTTTTTGCTTGATCCTCGGCACAGCATTGTTCATCTAGACCGCCGCATTGAAAGCACGAGGGCAAGATGGCGCGAGACACCACTGACACAAGGCCGGTCGAATCAATTGACCAGTTGATCGGCTATATCGCGGGTGGTGAGAAGCCCGAAGCAGATTGGCGGATCGGAACCGAACACGAAAAGTTTCCGTTCTATGTCGATGGCAACCGGCCGGTTCCGTATGGCGGTGAGAATGGCATCTGCGCCATCCTCGAGGGGATGCAGGAGCGTCTCGGTTGGGATCCGATTATCGATGCAGGTCACATAATCGGACTGGTGGAACCTACAGGACAGGGAGCAATTTCACTCGAACCGGGAGGCCAGTTTGAGCTTTCCGGCGCACCCCTGGAAACAATTCACCAAACCTGCCGCGAAGGAAACGCGCATCTGGCGCAATTGCGCGAGATTGCTGCACCGCTTGGGATCGGATTTTTGGGTCTTGGTGGCAGCCCGAAATGGACGTTGGCCGAGACACCTCGCATGCCGAAATCCCGTTACGACATCATGACGGCATATATGCCCAAAGTCGGCAGTCAGGGCCTCGACATGATGTATCGGACCTGCACGATCCAGGTGAATCTCGATTTTTCATCGGAAGCCGATATGCGGCGGAAAATGCAGGTTTCGCTCAAGCTGCAGCCGCTGGCCAGCGCTCTCTTTGCCAATTCGCCATTTACTGAAAGCCGGCCCAACGGACTTCAATCCTGGCGCTCCGACATTTGGCGCGATACGGACAATGATCGGGCGGGGCTCTTGCCGTTCGCTTTTACCCCCGACTATGGCTACGCAGACTATGTCGAATGGGCGCTCGACGTTCCGATGTATTTCGTACTTCGGGAAGGCCGCTATTTCGACGTAACGCACGTTACATTTCGCCAGTTCATGACCGGGGCTCTGAAAGACGACATTCCCGACCCCGAACCGACAATGGGAGACTGGACCAACCATTTGTCGACCGTTTTCCCCGACGTGCGTCTGAAACGCTTTCTGGAAATGCGCGGTGCAGATGGCGGCCCCTGGCGGCGAATTTGCGCCCTCCCCGCTTTGTGGGTTGGCCTGCTTTACGATGCAGAGGCTCTGGATGGGGCTGAAGAACTGACCCGCAACTGGTCTTATGAAGATGTACTGGCTTTGCGGGAGACCGTTCCGACCATCGGCCTGAATGCCGTAATAGCCGGACAGGGCCTCGGCCAGATCGCACGCGACGTTCTTTCGCTGTCGCGCCTGGGATTGAAAAACCGGGCAAGATTGAATGCGGAAGGCTTTGACGAGACTGATTTTCTGAGCCCGCTTGAAGAAATCGTTGCGCGTGGAACAACGAGCGCGGAAGAAATGCTGAAAGCGTTCAACACACGCTGGGATGGTTCAATCGAGCCGGTCTTTCTGGAGCATTCGTACTGATATTTCGGTCCTGTCGCGTTTTCCCTCATCGCTGTTGCATCTGTCGCCACAATTCGCGTTATAGTCGCCAGATCAAAAGCCAATGGAGGAGAAATCATGCTGCCGCTCGATGACATGTTGTTGAAGGCTCAAAACGGCGCCGCCATAGACATGGTTTCCCGACAGTTCGACTTGTCGCGCGACCAGACGGTATCCGCAATGGAAGCGCTGCTTCCGGCATTCAGCCAGGGTTTGAAGCGAACTGCCGCAACCCCTCAGGGTGTTGCGCCTTTTCTTGAGGCATTAGCCAGCGGAAATCATGCGAAATACATGCAGGATATGGGCAAGGCATTTTCCACCGATGGAATGACCGATGGCAATGGTATCCTGGGTCACTTGTTCGGCTCCAAGGATGTAAGCCGTGCGGTCGCCGATCATGCAGCGCAGGCAACGGGGATTGGGCAAGACATCCTCAAACAGATGCTTCCGGCCCTGGCTTCAATGATCATGGGTGGCCTGTTTGAGCAATCAACCGGGCGGATGTCGGCTGCATCGGGGAGCGGTTTTGGCGCTTCCGGAAACATTATCGGTGAAGTTATCGAGCAGATGATGCGTCAGGGGCAGGGATCTTCGCAAAGCCGGAGCAGCCAGGAGCGCGAAGCGCGCCACCAGGACCGGCAGCGCCAAAGCACTACTCCGGATCCGTTCGAGAATCCTTTTGGCAAGATCCTTCAGGACATGTTTGGAGGAGCAGCCGCCAGCGCGCAGCCGGAGAGGCGGGAAACCAAAACCCAAGCACCGCAGTTTCCAGGGGGCGACAATCCGCTCGGCCAGATATTCCAGGACATGCTCTCGGGCGGTATGGGCATGAATCCCGGTGGCTTGGCTAACCGCGGTGGACATCGCTCCGAACAAAACCGGGAACGGGAAAGCCAGCGTACTTCCAGACCACAGAAGAATCCGTATGAGGATCTGTTTGGTCAGATGTTTGAAACCGGTCGACAGGCGCAGGACAATTATCAGCGCGGGGTTGAGTCAATTTTCGACCAGTTTTTGGGCGGCATGGACAAGCACCGTTAGTCTCACCGGATGTGAGCCGGCTCAAACCGGATACCTTTCAGCCGACTGGAGGCCATTTCTGAACCGCGCCTCCGGTTCCATCCAGTTCGTAAAACGCTTCGCTGACAGCTTGATCCGTCAGTTCGATAATCGCGAAACCGTTGTGGACCCGGATCGTCGTCTTTCCAGATGGATCAACCGGCGTGTGGGCAAAATAATCGACTTCGTCGATGATTTTGCCGCCCTTCAACAGGCCTGTCGCGGTGGTGTAGGGAATGGCACCGTGGCCGACGCATCTGGCAACTGCATCATCGGTTGGCGCTTTGGCTGAATAGGCAATGCCGTCATGAACATGTCCCCAATACCAGTAATCCGGCGCGCGGCCCAAGGCGTCTTTGCTGGTAAGGTCCTCCCATAATTGCAGTTGCTTCGATGCATCAAAGGCCAGACCGTTGTGATGTGTCATGACCATCACCTTCTTCGCCGGAACTCCGTTTTCTCTGACAAAGGCGAGCTGTTCGGGGTCAATCAACCGTCCATTCATGTAAAGATTGTCGTCGTCGCAATAATAGGCCGAATCGAGGCCCAGTATGACCCATTCGCCAAATGTGAGAGCAAAGAAGGTTCGTTGATTCTGGACAGAGAATGGTCCACCGGGTGCAAGGTCGACCGGGATAAGGCCATTGGCGCCAGAATACATTTCGTGGTTCGAATTCAGTGTAAAGGCGCCCTTGGCCTTTACGGTCCACATATCGATCAGGTTGCGTCGTTCTTCGCCTGGATCAACCAGCGCACCATTACCGGTGCCGGCATAGTAGACATCTCCCAGATGAACAACGTAATCGACGCCAGGGGAAAGATCCTCTATCGCCTGCATCACATCGAAAGCCGGGCCGTTGACCGAACCGGTTTGCTCATCTGGGCGTTCCTCTGGGTCATACAACCCCGTCCCCCAGTCGCCGATGACGGCAATCCTCACATTGCCGCAAGTATTAGCTTGAAGCGGATATACAACGGGAGCGAACGGTTTCTTTGTAACGGGGTCAATCGTTGCAAAGAGTGCAATCTTGTCGGGAAACAGCTTGTAGTAGACGTAGTGCAGCGCTGCAGTAATCCAGTTGCGATTAAGCTGCTGGTACTTGTTCAACCCCCAAATCGTTCCGTCGCCCGAACCGATTCCGGTCACCTCGACATAAGAGATAAGATCGTCATAAAGCGCCGGGTCGATCTTGGATTGGCCGACAAGAATTATGATTGCTTCGCGCAACCCGTACCAGATGAATTTCAGCACATGTGACCAATCTTCCGGCGGATCCGTATTCGTCAGCCAGTAGAGGATGGGGCCAAATTCTTCGGACCCTGGGGGATAGCCGGGAGGGATCGGCAGTTGATCGGGAGAGCCTATGATCCCATGCTCAAATTGATAGGCGCGAATGGTGTTGTAGAGCAGAATGTCGCTTGAAATCAGTGTCTTGGCAATTGATGAAAAACTTATTCGGATTTCCGGCAAGTTCAATTCGCCAGCTTCGGATTCTATGAAATGTTTTTCGACTAATTCACTAATTTGCTCGAGATTTAATTGATTTACCATTAGTATAATCTCCCATTTCAGAGATTATAATTACAGCAATATTGAAATAGTTCAATAAAAATCAATCATATACAGCTTTGTATCAGTGGCATGAACGAATCGGAAGTAAGTGGCATTTTTGCGATTGCTCGAAACGGATAATCGGGCACCTCTCCGGTGCTGGAATTCGCCAGAAAAACGACCGGTGGGGCGGCGCTGATTTGAGAGAGCGCGGCTAAAAGATCTGATACGCCGTTCGGCTCGTATTGACCATCAATAACAATCAGTTTCGGAACTGATGTCCGTAAGATGCCGCCTACTCCATCGTGGTTGGTTTCGACCACCTTTAACCCGCAATCGGCGATGGTGCGTGAGACGACGATGGTGTTGACCCGCGACGAGGAAACGACAAGCGCGAACCGGCCTGCGATGCCGCCACTGTGCGTAGAGGTACTCTTCGTCGCCGTTGAAGGGCGAAATCTGCGAGTGTTTGTCATTGAATACCGGCATACCCTCGTGCGCAATGTATGGTTGCAGTAAACTATATCTAATCTATTTTCAACAGATTTAGTTGCAACTCAAAAATCGCCCTGTGGTTGCATTGGCCGACGGGCACTTTCTCAGCGAATGCACAGTTTGGAATCGCACAGAAATCGGATTACGGTTTGGCGGAACTTTCGGTGGTCTTCATCCGCCAACAAATGAAATAGCCGCCGCGACCGCATATTGATCGCGACGGCAAACATGAATGTGACCTTGTCACCACATGGGGCGAATGCCCGTGGGATTAACCTTGTGTGACGATGACTGGTATCAGCAGATCACCCCAGTTGCCATCACCACCATGGTGGCGTGCCGATCGTACAAGCTCGACCGAGACGCCCGCATCAACCGCCTTCATCACGGATTGATTTAGCCGGTGCAGGTCGTTCGCAACCATGCGAATAACCGCCTGCTGGTCGGAAGTCATAGAAGAGGATTGTTCTTCTGCTCGTTCTTTAACGCGTGTTTTCGGTGACATTTCATTTCTCCGTCGTGCCGGGTTGGCTGAAAAGGGTACGTGCTCCGCAAGCGGGTGCCGCGGTGCACGCGAATTTCAATGTTATTCAGCCGCGGGGCGGAATTGCTCGGTCTCGGTTGATTCACCCATGGCTGTTGTTGAAGACTGTCCGGCGGAAATCGCCATCGACACAGCATCGAAGTACCCAGTGCCGACTTCGCGCTGATGTTTGGTAGCGGTATATCCGTTAGCTTCTGAGGCAAATTCGGCTTCCTGAAGTTCCGAATAGGCGGCCATCTGCCGGTCATTGTAACCGCGAGCAAGCTCATACATGCCGTGGTTAAGCTGATGAAATCCGGCAAGCGTGATGAACTGGAACTTGTAGCCCATCGCACCCAGTTCACGCTGGAACTTGGCGATCGTCGCGTCATCAAGATTTTTCTTCCAGTTGAACGATGGTGAGCAATTGTATGCCAGAAGCTGGTTTGGATGTTCTCTGCGGACAGCTTCGGCAAATTTGCGGGCCTGCTCCAGATCGGGTTTGGACGTTTCCATCCAGATCAGGTCAGAGTAAGGCGCCATGGCGATCGCGCGGGCAATGCACGGATCCATACCGTTTCTGACATTGTAGAAACCTTCCGAAGTGCGGCCGGCGTCGTAGTCAACGAACGGCTGATCGCGCTCATCAATATCGGAAGTGATCAGTTTGGCAGCTTCTGCATCGGTGCGGCAGATGATCAGGGTTGGTGTACCCATGACGTCGGCTGCCAAGCGGGCGGCAGACAGGTTGCGAATGTGCTGGGCGGTCGGGATCAGCACCTTGCCGCCCAGATGTCCGCATTTCTTTTCCGAAGCAAGCTGGTCCTCGAAATGAACACCTGCGGCGCCAGCCTCGATATAGGCTTTCATCAACTCAAACGCATTCAACGGGCCGCCAAATCCGGCTTCGGCATCCGCGACGATGGGCGCGAACCAGGTATCAACCGACAGGCCATTGCCTTCTGCGGTTTCGATCTGATCGGCACGCTGCAGCGTCTTGTTGATTCGCTTGGCCAGCTCAGGTCCGGCATTGGCCGGATAAAGCGATTGGTCGGGATACATGGCAGAAGCGGTATTCGCATCGGCTGCGACCTGCCAGCCTGACAGATAAATGGCCTTCAGTCCGGCCCGCACCATCTGCATCGCCTGATTGCCGGAAAGCGCGCCAAGCGAATTCACGAAGTCTTCCTCGTGAATAAGTTTCCACAAACGGTTGGCACCCATTTCGGCAAGCGAGTATTTGATCTGAACCGAGCCGCGAAGCCGCTGCACATCTTCCGGCGTATAGGCGCGGGTGATGCCGTCAAACCGGCCTTCGGGGGCCGAAGGGACGAGGTTGTAAAAATCAGTCATAAGTTGGCTCCGTCATTCGAATTGTTTCGCTATCAAAGTGAGCTTGATTTTCGTCTGTCACTCCAATCTATGACGACATTTACATCGCACTGCAGCATAATGAGAGAAAATTCAGTAAAAACAAGCTATAAAAGGGGTCAGTTTGTATTGAAATTGACCAAGCCACGTTGTAAATTTGTAAAAATTGTAAATCGCTTACCCGCCGGGTAATTGCAGGAATCGGTGTAAATGTTTGTAAATTGTGGTCAGTTTCAACTGATCGGGAAAGACCATCATGAACATGATTTCCGCCATCGGCCTTGTCATCGCAGGGCTTATCCACATCGCGCCAATAACCGGCATTGTGGGCGCAGAATCACTGACCAGGCTGTATGGGGTGAAGTTCGAAAACCAGGAAGTTGTTTTGCTCATGCGGCACAGAGCGGTCCTGTTTGGCATACTCGGATTGTTGTTGCTCGCGGCGGCATTCATTCCAGGATTGAGAACAATTGCCGTTCTCGCGGGGCTGGTCAGCGTTCTCTCGTTTCTCGGGCTCGCCGGACTGCCCGGCAATCAACCGGAAGCAATTGCTCGCATAATCTACGCCGACTGGGTGGCGTTGGTGGCCATGCTGCCGGCTGTGTATCTGATTTTTCAGGGTGGTCTGTTCGATAGTGGCTGAACAAAAGATATTCGCCGGTCCGAGAATTCGCAGGATTCGCAACTCCAAAGGCCTGACGCAGACGGCCATGGCTGCGGAACTTGGCATTTCGCCTTCCTATTTGAATCTCATTGAGCGCAATCAGCGGCCGCTTACCGTCCAGTTGCTGTTGAAACTGTCGGCGAAATTTCACATCGAACCCGACGAGCTGCACGGTGATGCGGCAAGCGGCACCGTCTCGGATCTGCGTGAAGTGTTTTCCGACCCGCTTCTTTCGGGTGAATTGCCGGGCGAACAGGAAATGATTGAACTTGCCGAGGCCGCCCCAAATGCAGCCGCTGCAGTTGCGAAGCTTTACCGGGCCTATCGCGAACAGGGCGAACGCCTGTCCGACCTGTCAGAAATTCTGGCGCGTGAGGGACATGCACCGACACTGTCGGCAGCGCGCCTTCCGATTGACGAAGTTCGCGATGCCTTAGCTGGCCGGCCTAATCATTTCACAAAGATTGAAGAGGAAGCGGAAGCGTTTTCTGCCCTGCTTGACACGAGCATTGGTCTCCGCGCTGCAATCGTGGATTGGCTTAAACGGGAGCACGGGATAACCGTTCGCATTTTACCCGTGTCTGCAATGCCGGAGTGGCGCCGCCGGTTTGACCGCCACTCGCAACGCCTTTTCATTTCCGAGCGCCTGTCGCCATTCGATCAGCTGCGTGAAATCGCCATGGAAGCCGCAATGATCCGTATGGACGTGGTGATTTCTGCCGAGATCGAGACTTTGAAACTCGGGAGCGCTGAAGCGCGCCGGCTGACGAGGTTTGAACTGGCCCGCTACGCTTCCCATGCGTTGATGATGCCGTATCAGACATTTCAGGCCGAAGCCATCAGGGCGCGTTATGATATCGATGTGCTCAAATCGAGATTTGCCGTGTCATTTGAACAGGCGGCAAACCGCTTGACCATGCTATCCCGGCCGGGCGCTGCAGGTGTGCCGTTTTTCATGCTGGAAGTGGACAATGCGGGCAATCGCTTTCGCCGTGCTGGCGCTCAGGGTTTTCCGCAGCAGCGATTTGGCGGTGGTTGCCCGAAATTGTCGGTCCACGCGGCATTCACCCAACCGGGCCAAATCATCGTAGAGGCAGTTGAAATGCCAGATGGCGCGGAGTTTTTGACGATTTCACGCACGCTTGAGGGACCGCAGGGCGCCTTTTCCGAACGACCACGGCGAACCGCAATCCTGATCGGCTGTGATATCGGATTTCGGGATGAGACGGTCTATGGAGCCGCGCTTCCGGGTGTTGTGCCTGGGACGGCCGGAAAGGCCAACAGAGATTCGGTACCTGCAATACCGGTAGGTCCCGCCTGCAGGTTGTGTGAGCGATCCGGTTGTCTAGCGCGCGCCGAACCACCGATTACCCGGCCTTTGGGACTGGACGAAATGGTAACCGGGCTCAGCGCCTTTGATTTCAAATGAATGGGAGTTTGCGATGACGCTCGTCTGGTTCTCTCCAAAAGTCGAGAAACGCTCAAGCGGCATCGAGGGCCGCGGATTGTTCGCGACTGAGGCAATTGCGGCAGAGGAACTTGTGGTTATCAAAGGTGGGCACGTTTTTGACAGAGCTACTCGCGATCATTTGGCGGAGACGCTCGGTCCCGCGGAAATCCAGATTGGCGATGATCTGTTCATTGGTCCGATGACCATTGGTGACCGGGAAGCCGGGATGATGCATCTCAATCATTCCTGCGAACCCAATGTGGGCATCAAGGGTCAAATCTGCTTTCACGCCATGCGTGATATCGCCGCCGGAGAAGAACTGGCATTTGACTATGCCACTGGCGATGATGACGACTGGCAGATGGAATGCCAATGCGGTGTACCTTCCTGCCGCGGTACGATCACCGGCAAGGACTGGAAGAAGACCGAACTGCAGCGAAAATACGCCGGATGGTTTTCGCAATATCTTCAAAGAAAGATTGCAAGAACCTGAAGCTTGAGCGCATCCGGTTCGATCTGTTCAGAATCCTTGTCTGGCGGAAACACATCATTCTATAGTTGGCTAGCCATGGCCAAACCAAATCCCCACCGACCCTTCACGCCAGATCCCGAGATGATGGAACGTCGCCCCGAAATTACAGGCAACGAAATCAATGGCTTGGGAGAGACCGAGGTTCGTCGTCCAAAAATGGTCTACTGGGCGCCGGATCCCGGCGAAATCGCCTTTGGCGAGGTTCAGAAATGGTTTTACAATCATGAACCAAAAGACCCGGTCTTGATGGAGCACCGCCAGCGGCGGCGGGAGATTCTCGAAGCCCCGCTGCCAGAAATCTCGGGAGCGCCGGTTCAACGCCAACCCGAAGAATGGACCGCCGCACTCGACCGTTTCATCGACAATGGTGATTGCGAGATGGTCGGTGCAACCGCGCTCCGGCCGGAATGGGTCTTCCAGCATCACGAAACGGATTTCAAAAACGTGGTCATGCTCGGTGTGCAGCACGATTATGAAGAGTTGAAACACGTGCCGGAGACGCGGGGCGGAATCGAAGTGACGCGTCAATACTGCCGGGCCGCGGCGGCAGCCAAGCGCGTCGCAGGCTGGTTACGGCAGCAGGGCTGGGATGCCGAGCCTGTGACCGGTCCGATGGTAGGCAAGATATTGATGATCCCGCCTGCACTGGAATGTGGTTTCGGCGAACTTGGCAAGCACGGATCGCTAATTAATCAGGAATTCGGTTCCGCCTTCCGGCTTGGTGCGGTGTTAACCGATGCGCCATTCGCCCACACACCAAAACGGCAGTTCGGTGTTGACGATTTCTGTGCCCGGTGCAGAGTTTGCGAGGACGCCTGCCCGCCATTTGCCATCAGTCCGGATAAGCAGATGGTTCGCGGCGTCGAACGCTGGTATGTCGATTTCGACAAATGTATTCCGTTCTTTGCCGAGACCTCCGGATGCGCCATATGCATTGCGGTTTGCCCCTGGTCACGCCCCGGTGTCGGACTGAATCTGGCCGAGAAGCTGGCAAGACGGGCAAATCGTGCCGAGGCTGCCGAATAGAAAGTTTGCCCCAGGCTCAGCCCAGTTTGCGAACGATCACGCTGCCGGCAGAATAACCTGCTCCAAAAGAGCAAATCACACCGATATCCCCCGGCGCCATATCGTCGGAGTAATGTGAGAATGCGATAATCGATCCCGCCGATGAGGTGTTGGCGTAATCCTGGAGAATGTTCGGTTGCTCATGTGGCTCCGGCGTCCTGCCCATCACTTTGGCGCCAATCATGTCATTCATCATCTTGTTGGCCTGATGCAGCCACAAGCGCTTGACATCCTTGGCGTCAATGCCTTCGTCTGCAAGATGCGACAGCATCAACTCTGCCACCATTGGTACCACCTGTTTGAACACTTTACGGCCTTCCTGGTGAAACAGCATGTCGCGGCGGTCATCCATGTGACCATCGCGCGTTCGGCGCAGGAAACCGTTGTTGTTGCGGATGTTATTGGAGAATTCTGTCACCAGCCGGGTGGAAAGTATCTCAAACCCGCCATTGGCGGCAGCATCGGATGGTTCCAGAATCACCGCCGTGCAAACATCACCAAAAATGAAGTGGCAATCCCGGTCACGCCACTCCAGGTGTCCCGAACAGATTTCGGGATTGACCATCAATATGGCGCGTGCATTGCCGCCTCGGATCATGTCCCGCGCGGCCTGAATGCCGAATGTCGCCGACGAGCAGGCGACATTCATGTCAAATGCGAAACCGGAAATGCCGAGTGCCTGCTGAACCTCGATGGCGATCGCGGGATAGGCGCGTTCATGGTTCGACGCTGCACAGATGACAGCGTCGATGTCTCTGGCTGATCTGCCAGACTGCTTCAGCGCCTTGCTTGCCGCGTCAATCGCCATTTCGGCCATGAATGACAAGTCTTCTTCGTCACGCTCAGGCAGTTGGGGGTACATTCGCTCTGGATCGAGTACACCCTTTTTGTCGAGTACAAAGCGACGCTCGATGCCCGAAGCCTTGAAGATGAATTCCTCGCTAGACATCGGAACCGGCTCACGTGCTCCAGCCTCAATCTCGTCGGCAAAAATCTTATTTTGTTTTGTGGCATATGCATTGAACGCTTCGACAAGCTCAGCGTTTGAAATGGATTTTTCCGGGGTGAATACGCCGCTTCCGGTTATCGCGACAGATGCCATTTTGGTCTCCATCACCTGTTCGGTGTCTGCGTATAATCTAGCAAATTCCGCACAACAAAGCGTTACCGCAACAGGTTATTCACCGGCAAGATCGTTTACAGCGGCCAGAAAAACAGGATCGACGGAACCGACACGACGATAATAATGATCTCAAGCGGCAATCCCATGCGCCAATAATCACCGAAGTGATAATTGCCCGGTCCCAAGATGATCGTGTTGTTCTTGTGCCCAATCGGCGTCAGAAAAGCACATGAAGCAGCGACGGCAACCCCCATGAGAAACGGATCCGACGATACGTTGAGCGCTCCGGCCACTTCGACAGCGACGGGAGCAGCAATCAACGCAGTCGCAACATTGTTTAGAAAATCCGAGAGCGTCATGGTGACTATGATGATGATGGTCAGAATTGCCCAGGATGGCAGGCCACCGGAAAGCGAAACAATGCCATCGGCGATGAGCTTTGTTCCGCCGTTTTCCTCCAGCGCCGCGCCGAGCGGAATAAGCGAAGCAAGCAACACAATCACCGGCCACTCAACCGATTCGTAGACCTCCTTCGGTCCGATTATGTTGAGCATGGCATAGATTCCAACGGCACCTGCAAGTGCGATCGGCAGGTCGACCAAGCCAAGCACCGAAAGCCCGATTGCGGCAGCGAACAGCCCAATGGCCATAAAGGCCTTCGAGCGCTGAATCACCGGGTGGTGGCGATCTGCGATCGGCAGAACACTCAACCATTCGATCGTGTCGGCTACGCGGGTTTCCGTGCCCATGAGCAACAACACGTCACCCGTCTTGACTGTTGTTTTACGCACCCGGTCACTGATACGCCGACCTTCACGAGAGATTCCGAGCAGCGTTACGCCCCGGCGATAGAGCAGCCGAAGGTCCCAGGCGGTGCGGCCGCTGATGCGTGAGGAGTCTGTGACAACCACCTCGACCATCTTCAGCGATTTGCCGGTCATGCCGCCATGTTTCTCTGCCCCGGCAAATTGCAGCTTCGCTGCGCCCGAAAACGTTTCGATCGCCTTTGCATGGCCCTCCAGAACGAGAAAATCGCCTTTGCGAATTTCCTCGTTTGCGGCAAACCCCCGCAATCGCTTTCCCCGCCGCACCAAGCCGGCAATCAGAATGTCATGCTCTTCAGCCAGGTCGTAAAGTTCCCGGGGCGTCTTGCCAATCGAAGTGGATTTGTCAGTGACCTTCGCTTCGGCCAGAAAACGTGGATCATCATCCGACGTGCCGACAGTCGCCGGACCTCGCTGAGGTATCAGCCGCCAACCGATCGTCGCGACGAATGCGATGCCGATTGCAGCGCAAATCAATCCGACAGGTGCAAAATCGAACATGGCGAACGGCTCACCGGCCACTCCGGTGCGGTATTGCGCGATGACGATATTTGGCGGTGTACCGATCATGGTGATCATGCCGCCAAGGATCGTGGCAAATGACAATGGCATCAGCGACAGTGAAATCGCCCGCTTGGCTTTCTGCGCGGCCTCCATATCCAGTGTCATCAGGATGACAAGAGCCGCGACATTATTGATGACCGCCGATAGCGCCGCGCCGGCAACAGCCATGATCGAGATATGTGTCGGCAAGGTGCGCTCTGCGGAAACGACAAACCCGGCCAGCAATTCAACTGCGCCGGAATTGATCAGCGCCCTCGAAGCCACGAGTACGAGCGCAATGATAATGACGGCTTCGTGCCCAAAACCCTTGAATGCATCGTGAGGATCGACCGCACCGCCAACGACCGCGATGATCAGCGTAGCGAAACCGACCAGATCATAGCGAACTCGCCCCCAGACAAGCATGGCGAACATCAAGCCAAGCAGGCTGAACAAAAATAGCTGCTCGCCGGTCATGCCAGTTCGCAATGAATGAATAGAATCATACGATTATCTGATCAGACGCAGCGCCCGCCATCAACCTCAAGTGCAATGCCGGTGATGAATTCGGATTCATCCGACGCCAGCCACAAGGCGGCATTGGCAATATCGAGCGGGGTGGAGAAACGTCCGAGCGGAATGACCGATTTGAATTTCTCGCGGATTTCAGGCGTGTCCTCGCCCATGAACTGAGCCAGCATGCCGGTTTCGCCCGCAACCGGACACAGGCAATTGACGCGGATGTTCTTTGGCGCCAATTCCACGGCCATCGATTTCGTTGCTGTGACCGCCCAGCCCTTTGACGCGTTGTACCACGTCAGGCCGGGTCTTGGACGCAGGCCGGCAGTCGACGCGGTGTTGATGATGACGCCTCCTCCCTGACGCTCCATGATCGGTTCAACCGCGAGAGTGGCATGATAGATTGCCTTCATATTGACTGCATAGATCAGGTCAAATGTGTTCTCGTCGACTTCTGCAAGCGGACCATTTCGATGCGTGAATCCGGCATTGTTGACCATAATGTCAACACGTCCGGACATCTCCATCGCGGCATGAACAGCTGCTTGAATGTCATCGTTGTTGGAGACGTCGGCCGATATCGCAACCGCGGCATCGCCGATTTCGGCAGCTACGCGCTCAGCGTCCTTGGTGTTGAGATCGGCAACTACTATTTTGGCCCCTTCTTCGGCAAAACGCTTCGCCATCCCTTCTCCAAATCCGGATGCCGCACCCGTAATGATCGCCGTTTTGTTTGCAAGGCGTCCCATGATTTCTCCCGATACAGTAGAGGCATTCAGCCGTGATTGAAGACAATGGTTTTGGTTGCACTCATATCATAGAGCGCCTCAAAACCTTTTTCCCGGCCATGACCGGATTTCTTGAAGCCGCCGAACGGCAGTTCAATACCCCCGCCGGCGCCATATCCATTGACAAAAACCTGACCGGCTCTCACGGCCTTGGCTACCCGGTGCTGGCGTGCGCCGTCCTTGGTCCATACGCCTGCTACCAGGCCAAACTCACTGTCATTTGCCAGACGGATCGCTGCAGCTTCGTCCTCAAATGGAAAAAGTGACAATACGGGTCCGAATACTTCCTCTTGCGCGATCGCGGCATTCGGATCGACGGAGCCAAACAGCGTCGCAGGTTGATAGTACCCACCTTCGGGCGCATCGGACGCAACTTTTCCTTCGGCGAGTATTTCGATATCCGCTTCCCTGGCTGCGGCAACAAATCCGGTAACCCGCTCTTGCTGTTTGACATTTATCAGCGCCCCGAGATCGAGATCGGAGAAATGCGGTCCGGCGACAAGATCTGAAAATCGTTTGGCCAATTCGCCGGCAACTTCGCTGTAAATTGCCGCTTCGATCAACACCCGGCTGCCTGCCGAGCAGGTTTGCCCGCCATTCTGAATGATTGCATTGACCAAAACCGGCAATGCCGCTTCGATATCGGCGTCGGCAAAAACGATTTGCGGCGATTTGCCCCCCAGTTCCATGGTGACACCGCGATTATTAACCGCCGCAGCCGATTGGATGGCAGTACCGGTCAGCGGCGAACCGGTGAAAGTGACATAGTCGACGCCTGGATGGGCGGAAAGCGCCGCACCCGCTTCAGCGCCCAATCCGGTCACCACATTCAACACCCCTTCCGGCAGGCCGGCTTCCAATGCCAGTTCTGCCATCCGCAGCGTGGTCAGCGAGGCATCTTCTGCCGGTTTGACCACCAGCGTGTTGCCCATTGCCAGCGCCGCACCGATCACCCGGGCGCCAATCTGCAACGGATAGTTCCAAGGGATAATGCCGGCAACGACGCCATGAGGTTCGCGGAGTGTCAAAGCGGTATATCCATCCAGAAACGGGATGGTGTCTCCATGTATTTTGTCACCCGCCCCGCCATAGAATTCATAGTAGCGGCAGGTCGCCACAACATCGGCTTTGCCCTGCCGGATCGGCTTGCCGGTATCGCGCGATTCGAGCGCAGCGAGTTCGGCGCCATTTTTCTCCACCAGTTGAAACAGGCGCGTCAGGATCCGTCCACGTTCAAACGCCGGCATCCGGCTCCAGGGTCCTTCATCAAATGCCTTCCGTGCGGTGCGAACTGCCAGGTCGACTTCGGCTGGACCGGACGCAGGAATTGAGGCGAATATTTTACCATCAGATGGGCAAGCGACATCAATACGCTTACCCGTCTCGGCCTCGACGGATTTGCCGTCAATGAATTGCATGAAAGCAGCGCCTTCGGCGATTGTTTGCGATATGTGCATGCCCATGGGCGAGGCCTCGATTTCTTGATGTTACGACCGGAAGAGGACGGACGATACCACTTTATCCCTAGCGGCAAAGGCCGCAACCGCAAAGGTGTGACATCAATGCACTGGCTTTTTTAAATCGATTAGATTATAGCACCGTCAAAATTCGGACCCAGCTAATGTCAAGCCAAATCATACCGGTCAATCCGTTCGATTTTGTCATATTCGGCGCAACCGGCGATCTCGCTGAGCGCAAACTTCTGCCTGCACTATATCATCGCCAGCAAGCCGGACAGTTTACGGAGCCAACCCGCATCATCGGCGCTTCCCGCTCCGCCATGAGTAGTGAGGACTACCGCAAATTTGCCGAAAAGGCATTGCGCGACCACCTCGACCACAACGAAATCGACAGCGATGGCCTGTCAAACTTTCTCAACCGGCTGTCATATGTACCGGTCGATGCCAAATCCGGCGATGGATTTGCCGGTTTGAAGTCGGAGATCGGCGAAAGCAGCAGTTGTAGGGCATTTTATTTGGCAGTTGGACCGTCGCTTTTCGGGGATTTCTGCAATCATATTCAACAGAACGGCTTGATCAGCGACAGCACCCGTATTGTCGTTGAGAAGCCGATCGGGCGCGATCTGGACAGCGCGCTGGCGCTCAATGACACGATCGGTTCGGTATTCGATGAAAACCAGATTTTCCGCATCGATCACTATCTTGGCAAGGAAACAGTACAGAACCTGATGGCGCTGAGATTTGCCAATGCGTTGTTCGAGCCATTGTGGAATTCTGCTCATATTGACCATGTGCAGATCACGGTAGCCGAGACAGTCGGGCTTGAGGGCCGGATCAGTTACTATGACCGCGCCGGCGCCTTGCGGGACATGGTGCAAAATCACATTCTTCAGCTTTTGTGCCTTGTGGCAATGGAGGCGCCCTCATCGATGGACGCAGACGCTGTCCGCGACGAGAAGCTGAAAGTACTACGATCACTGGCCCCGGTTGGAACCGACAATGCCGCCAAAATGACGGTTCGCGGCCAATATCAGGCCGGTGCTTCCCCAGACGGCGCGGTTGCCGGCTATATCGAAGAACTGGCTAACGGTGAAAGCAATACGGAGACATTCGTCGCCGTAAAGGCGGAGGTGGAAAACTGGCGTTGGGCCGGAGTGCCGTTCTACTTGCGAACGGGCAAGCGCATGGCGCAACGTGTCTCCGAAATCGTCATTCAATTCAAGCCAATCCCGCATTCTATTTTCGGCAGCGCGGCCGGGCAGGTTCACGCAAATCAGCTGGTCATTCGTCTGCAGCCGGACGAGGGCGTCAAGCAATGGATCATGATCAAGGATCCGGGCCCGGGCGGTATGCGATTGCGTCATGTTCCTCTTGATATGAGCTTTGCCGAAGCCTTCGATGTTCGCAATCCCGATGCTTATGAACGTCTGATCATGGATGTAATCCGCGGCAATCAAACGCTGTTCATGCGCCGTGATGAGGTGGAAGCAGCATGGCGCTGGGTCGACCCGATTCTCGCTGCCTGGGTGGAATCCCGGCAGGAGGTTCGCGGTTATACCTCCGGAACATGGGGTCCGTCCGCGTCAATCGCCCTGATCGAACGGGATGGCCGTACCTGGCACGAGAGCGAATAATGGTCTCTAGAGCGGAATGGTATGAGTTTGATGCGCCATCCCTGTTGGCCGCAGCACTTGCCGAGGCGGTAGCTTCCCGGTTGCGTGGGGCAATCGAAAAGAATGGGGAGGCGGTTCTCGCTGTCTCCGGCGGTTCGACACCGGCGACATTTTTCCGGGCGCTGGCCCGAAAACATCTGGACTGGCAAGTGGTCACGGTCACACTCGTCGATGAGAGATTTGTTCCGCCGACGTCGAAGCGGTCCAACGAGCGATTGGTCAGGCAGAACTTTTTGATGGCTGATGCTGGTGCGGCGAAATTTGTCGGCCTGTTTGATGGTGACGATTTTGAATGTGCGGCAGACCGCGCTAGCAAACGGATTTCGAGGCTGCCGCAACACTTCGACGTTGTTGTTCTGGGAATGGGGACAGATGGTCATACGGCGTCGTTCTTTGCCGATGCAGACAATCTCGAGACGCTGCTGGATCCAAATGAGAGCCGCGCGGTTTTGGCTGTCCAGTCCGCAACAGCAGGCGAACCGAGACTGACACTTTCCTCGCGCATACTGACATCCGCGCGCCATTTGGTCCTTCATATAGAGGGCGAAGAAAAGAGATTGTTGCTGACAGATGTGCTCGCTGAACGAAAATCGGCCCCGATCGGCTCTGTATTGAACAACCTGAAACACCCCGCAGACATTTACTGGGCCCCTGGAGAAGACAAATGACCGTCAATTCGGAACTGGCAGCCATAACGGCGCGAATTGTCGAACGCTCAAAAAAAAGCCGGAGCACGTATCTGGAGCGATTGGAGCTTGCTGCTGAAGGTGGTCCCAAACGAACAACGCTGTCCTGCGGCAATCTCGCGCACGGATTTGCTGCTTGCCTGACCGACAAGTCAGACCTGGCGGGAGACACCGTGCCCAATCTCGGCATCATTACCGCTTACAACGACATGTTGTCGGCGCACCAGCCATTTGCGACTTATCCCGATATGATCAAGCAGGCAGCGCGGCAGGCCGGCGGCGTGGCACAGGTCGCTGGAGGCGTGCCGGCCATGTGCGACGGGGTTACACAAGGCCAGCCCGGCATGGAGCTATCGCTGTTTTCGCGAGATGTCATCGCCATGTCAGCGGCGGTCGGCCTGTCTCATGGCATGTTTGACGCAGCTGTCTATCTTGGTGTCTGCGACAAGATCGTTCCGGGCTTGATGATCGCCGCGCTGACATTTGGTCATCTCCCTGCTGTTTTCATCCCTGCCGGCCCCATGACGTCCGGCCTGCCAAACAGTGAAAAGGCGCGGATCAGACAGCTTTACGCAGAGGGCAAGGTAGGACGCGAGGAACTGCTGGAGGCAGAATCCAAATCCTATCACGGGCCGGGTACCTGCACTTTCTACGGTACTGCAAATTCCAATCAGATGCTTATGGAATTCATGGGCTTGCACACGCCAGGATCGTCATTTGCCAATCCTGGCACGCCGTTGCGCGAAGCATTGACCAATGAGGCGGCCAAGCGCGCACTGGCGATAACGGCGCTGGGCAATGAATACACGCCCGTTGGCAAAATGGTCGATGAACGCTCAATTGTGAATGCGGTAATCGGGCTCAACGCGACCGGCGGATCGACAAATCACACCATGCATCTGATCGCTATCGCCGCTGCTGCAGGGATCAACCTGACCTGGCAGGATTTCTCCGACATATCCGACCTAGTGCCACTGCTTGCACGCGTTTATCCCAACGGTTTGGCCGATGTGAACCATTTCAATGCTGCCGGCGGACTGGGCTTCGTCATACGCGAATTGCTGGATGCCGGTCTTCTGCATGAAGACGTCGAGACCGTCTGGGGCGGCGGATTGAGGGATTATGCAATCGAGGCCCGATTGAGCGAGACCGGCTCGGTGGAACGCCGTCCTGCGCCGTCAACCAGTGGCGACGCCAAAGTGGTTACTCCTTTTTCGCAGGCATTTCAGAAATCCGGGGGTCTCAAGCTCCTGAAAGGCAATCTTGGCAAAGCGATCATCAAGGTTTCGGCGGTCAAACCTGAAAATCGTGTTGTTGAAGCACCGGCGATCATATTTGACGATCAGTACGAGTTGAAACAGGCCTTTGAAACCGGAGTGCTGGACCGCGATTGCGTTGTCATTGTCCGCTGCCAGGGTCCGAGCGCCAATGGCATGCCGGAATTGCATAAACTGACGCCGTATCTTGGTATCTTGCAGGATCGCGGTTTCAAGGTTGCACTGGTTACCGACGGTCGCATGTCGGGTGCATCGGGCAAGGTGCCGGCGGCAATTCATGTTACGCCGGAAGCAGTGGACGGCGGGGTCATCGGCAAGATTCGTGAAGGCGAGATCGTCAGGCTGGACGCCGATGCCGGAACACTCGAGGTCCAGGTCGCGCTGGATACGCTGGAGTCGAGACTGCCTCCCAAACCGGATGAGGATTCCAACCAGTACGGCTTTGGGCGCGAATTGTTTGCAGGTTTCAGGCAACGCGTCAAAGCGGCAGATTGCGGCGCGGCAGTGTTTTAGGATGACACGGCCACCAAACGGCAATCGGTGATTTTCCGATAATTCGAACAATGCCGGCTACCATATCAAGCCATCAAACGCCGCGCTTGTGGCCCGAACGGTTGAGTTGTGTCATAGACACGGCCGCCCGGTGGCGACAACGACCGAGACGCGTCAAATTCTTGATTTGCGACCGGTACGAGGCGATTGATCGAAGCCCTATCATCCTGTCGCCGGATTTGGACTTAGGGAGCAATGTTGCCCTCGATTGGTGCACCCATTCGAAGTAGCAAAATCGCTGACCTGCTGCCTGAAAACCGGACCAATCAAGTGGGGCTGATCAGCCGCAAGCCGTAAATCGCATTCAGTCGTTGCAGATTTGCGATGACAAATTAGGCAGTCGCTATCGCCAATGCTTGCGACTGTGCCCATCTGGAACTTGAAGGCACGAATACGGCCAAGGGTAAATCCGGTCTTCGCCAAAGTGGCGATGCGGGTTGACGGCATTCGGCGGTAACAGACCCCCTCTTATCAACCGATTTCGAGCAAGTATCCAACCCGTGCGGCCACGGCACTGGATGCGACACCACGGTCCCCGCAGTTCGCAGGACAATACTCTGACCCAGGTACCCGCGGGCAAACTGAACAATTGCCGACAATGATCTATCGGACAAGACTTCACTTGAACGCGCTCGGTCGTGGTAGCCACATAGGTGTCAGCGAACGATGAGGTTGGTAAAGTCAGGCAAGCGCTTAACAAGCATGCCGATACAGCGCGCAAAAACAGCAGACAATATTCGTTGCCCAGAGCTTTTTCCTTCTTCAAGTCTTCGAGACTGATATTTGGACTAGCCATCGTTTGAGTTTGGCGGGTGCTGCGGAAACCCAGCGCGCGCAAGCGCATCAAACCATTTCTTTACGAACTCCTGATCAGTGTAGTCGTACCACCAAGTTTTGTAGCTTTTCTCGGCATTTGCATCGGGTTCAAACTCCAGCCACTCTCGGACATATTCCCGCGCTTTCAGAAAATCATTCTGAAACACGGCTATTACCGCCAATTCCATCAACACAACCGATTTCCAGAAATCACTCAAATCGTCAGACATGATGCTTTCGTTGATCGCCTTCGCCTCTTCATACTTCCCAAGCATGATCAAGCCGATTGCGAGTTCAGTGGGAAACGTCAGCGGATACCTTGGCTCCAACCGCATAGCCTTTCGCATCAGCGCGACACCTTCCTCCACCTGACCTGACTTGATTTTGATCCAGGCGGCTATTGCATTGGCTGGCGCATGACCGGGGGCCAACTCCAACGCCTTCTCGACCGCCGAAAGTGCGCTTTCATGCTTGAGTTCGGCCTTATCGAGAGTTGCTTTCAAGATCAGGGCATCGGCTGTTGCTTCTCCCTCATCAAGTTCAATTGCCCGGTCTGCATATCTTCTTGCTTCGGCAAATGTGGCTGCAGGATCACTGGTCAGGCCCATCATGAATTTCTGATGATAGTGCCAACCCATCAGCACATTGGAACACGGGGTCATCGGGATTTATGAGGTAATTTTCGCGCCACAGTCGGCCGGCCTTTTCGTGCCCTTCGACATCCCAGCGTCTTTGTGCGGTACGACCTTCGTAAAATCTCTGCATTATTGCGAGCGCATCCGGTGAATTACGCCACTCATCGAACCAGTTGCGCGCAAATTGCCCCGCGGCCAATTCGACCTGTAGTTCTTCGAATATCCTGCCGGTTAATATGTCTTGCAGCTGGAAATAATCGGTGAGATCGTGGTCATATTGATCGGCCCAGAGGTGCTGCCCATCAAGTGCATCAACAAGTTGTGCCACGACACGCATCTCGGAGCCCTGCACCTGAACGCTGCCTTCCAGTACGTAACGCACACCAAGCTCTTCGGCGATCTGTTGAACCCTGGTTGGCTTGTTTTTGTAGGTAAAGACCGAATTTCGCGCGATGACGAACAATTCCGATGAGGTGGCTAATGCTGCAATAATGGTCTCTGTGAGACTGTCACCAAGATAATCATTGGCCGGATCACCGCTGAGATTGTCGAACGGCAACACAGCGATGGACGGCTTTTCCGGCAGTTCGAACTTGTACTTGGTCAGATCAGCCGGTTCGAAATCGTAGCTGAACTGATCTTGGATCGCGAAGGAGACGATCAGGATAAGCACCAACGCCCCTCCGGCTACCAGAGTGAATTTGGGCAAGACCTGTCGAAACGTTGCAGGAGGCGTTGCGGCGTCAACACCCGTGTCTTTGGCTCGCACGCGGTAAGCAACATCCCCGCCTTCACTGAGTTCTTCAACCGCAACACCAACATCGTCACCTAACTGGCCTTGCACCGAGCGTGAGATGACTATGCCTTCAAATCGCTTCTGCAATGCCGTGGCAGACTTGATCCCGTCACCGCGGACCCTGCCGTTCTCAATCGCGACTTCACCCTGATCGATGCCAATGCGGATGCTTTGATCATTTGCAGACGAGCGAATGGTCTCTTCAAGAACGATTGCGCATCGAACCGCATCAGACGGGTTTGAAAATTGCGCTGCCAGACTTCCGCCCGCATTGCCAAGCAACTTGCCATGGTGATCGGTGACGATACGATCCACCGCTACCAGGTGATCTTCAAGAGTTTTGTCCGAGATAGCCCCGCCGGTTTCGCCTGTACTTTCGAGACCGGTGAGTTCTGCAACAAGGATTGTGGTGAGCGTTTGCTCCATCCCGAAAATCCCATCAAATGCTCTGGCGCACGATTAGTACGCTCTGCATTCAGTGTTTACAGAATACACCCAACGGTTCAGCGGACCAAGACTGACCCGTCTAGGGCGATTTTGGAATCGGTTTGGCTTGGACGCGCACCCGTATTCGAATCACCATCCGTCAGATGTTCATGCAGAGATATTTTTACGCAATTTGGAAACTCGGATTGAGTCAATGGAGGCACTCGTTCATGCGACATAGTATGTAAGGCCCAGATGGGACCCGCTCAGAATATCGGGGGTGCCCGGTGGGTTGGGTCAGGGACCGAAGAGGGCAGGATTCCCATCGAAATCCGGGAAACAAAAATCGGTTTGTCACCCATTTATGACCCAAATGAAGCCACTCAGGTTCAACAATAGTAATAAGTGCTTGAAACTATTGGTGGAGCCAAGGGGAGTCGAACCCCTGACCTCTTGAATGCCATTCAAGCGCTCTCCCAGCTGCTGCAGTGGACAGAACGCCAGCAGCAAAATCTCGCCAGAACTTCACTCCACGGACCGAAGGTATATACGGCGTAGCGGCTGACGTTATTACCCACCATGCCGAACAACCGGATTCCAAAACTGCCGGTCGGGCCATCCAATCACAGGTCAAAGTCCATGCCGGATACTAACTTCAGCGCTGGACCACCGAAGGGACCCCGGTCACAAGCCACCGTCGCTGACATTCCTTTCATGCGCGCATAGTTCCCGTGGCCAATGGTGGCCGAAGGAGAACTCAAATGGGAATCGCACAATACGATCCTGCCGCACTGGGTAGACCGGCATGGAATGCCGGCCGAAAAGTCGGCGTGAAAAAGCCACTGAAGTAACGCCAGATCTGGGCAATTCGTTTCTTCCTCGACAGGGAGAGACGCATGCGAGATCGCGCGTTATTTGATCTCGCAATCGACAGCAAGCTGCGGGGCTGCGATCTGGTGAAGCTCAAGATCGGAACCCTCGTCACAGGTCAGGAAATCCGTACCCGTGCCATGGTCATCCAGAAATAGACAGGCCGTCCCGTCCAATTCGAGATTACGGCGGATGTGAGGGCAAGCTTGCTTGCTTGGCTGGAACGGAGGGGCGGTACAATCGATGACTACGTCTTTCCCAGCCGGGTCGATCATTCCGGTCATCTGAGCACTCGCCAATATGCCAGATTGGTTGATGAGTGGGTCATTGCAATCGGGCTTCGACACGAAGACTACGGCACACACTCACTACGACGCACAAAGGCCGCAATGATCTACAAGGCGACAGGCAATCTTCGCGCGATACAAATCCTGCTTGGACATAGCAAGATCGAGAACACGGTTAGGTACCTGGGGGTAGACATTGAGGATGCGCTGGAATTGGCGGAGCATACAGAGATCTGACGATGCGGCCCCGTGCTCGGCGGGGCCGTACGCCTCCAGGCAACTGCCCGGTTCAGAAAAGATCACCGGTCAGCTTTTAAGCCGATAGACCGGCCAACCGCCGCTAGAGTTGGATGTCTGGAAAGCGCCCCTAATTCGGCCGTACGATAACTGGATTCGAAATCCCAAAAGCTGCCGTCCACCCGAGTGGATCAAATGTCTGGGAACGGGGGTATGCGGACGCTCGAAAAACTGTTCACCGAACATCAACTCCAGTGTTGGGGCAAGGCTGATTTTTCGCGCAAATCAGCCGATTTCCAATCTCTCACTCGTCTCGTTGGGCGTCACCAAGGATATCGATGCCGTGCTGGTTCCATATGTGTAGCAGATCTATAAACACCCAGTTTTCAGCGAGTTTGTCACCGTCGCGGCGGTAGATATCGATCACGCGGAATTCGCTTTGCCGTTCGGACTTTGACATGCCCATGAACCCGCCGGCAGGTTGGGCAGTAAAATTCGGCCAGCCAAAGAAACCTCCATAACATCCCTCGGCAAGCCTGGCTTTGTGCCGGGTTTTGGAGCGGTTTTTGAAACCGGCGCGAAACGGACCAGCATGCTGTTTGGCGTATCGCTCAATTGTGTAGGTCGCACCTATCCCGGCTGGTCCCCACCAGATCATGTTGTCGTGCCAGGTTGTTGCCAATTCGGCTTCGAGCGGAAGATCAGACTTCCATTGTCCGATGTCGCTGATCATTGCGTTGATGAGTGCGAGAGTTTTTTCTCCATCTGTGGGTTCCTGTTGGCTGAACAATAACCCGTCATGCGTTTGTGGACCGGGCTGTACCAAGTGTTGCGCTGTCTCAATTGGAAATGGGTTCTGACCGGCCTGTGTCATCAGGTGCGGAATATCGACATGCATCGTCGTTTCGCTGATCTTTCCGTCGTCAACGCGATTGAACGAACAATAGCGCAACAATGCCATCTTGCCAGTTGGTTGGATGCCGAGCCATTCCTCATCGAACAGACCCATCAAATGCCCCATCGTCACCACCCAAATGCTTGCGCCGCCATCTATCTCATTTGGGCCGGCAAAGAATATGTCGTCACGGCGTTGCAAGTATGTGAGCGCGTTGCGTAGCGGCTGCCAGAACCGGGAGGCTACGCTGCTGGCGTTCTGCAATTCGCCAAAGGGATGCACGCCGCGCCAGAGGAAGTCGCTCGCATAATGATTGGCGATAATGTCTCCAATTGCGTCCGGCTTACAACTATCCAGCGCCTTGTGAAAGTCAGAGACCGTTTGCTTGGCAGTCTGGAGATCCGACATATGGCTTATTTTTCCGTAGCTTAAGTAAAAAATGGGAATCGCAATCAAAAGAACCTTGCCTAAAGGCATCCATAGAGTCTACTATTTTTGCAAACGTATGCAAAAATAAGCAATCATGTTTGGAGGGGCGAATCTTGGCCGAGATCCAAATTCGCAATGTGACAAAACGCTGGGGCAGTTTTGTCGGCGTTGACAATTTTGATCTGACTATTCCGGATCGCGAGTTTCTGGTGCTGCTCGGTCCGTCTGGCTGCGGTAAGACCACGACGATGCGAATGATCGCCGGTTGGAAGATCCGACCGAAGGTGAGATCAGCATTGGCGGACGCATCGTCAATGACCTGGAACCAAAGGATCGCGATGTTGCGATGGTGTTCCAGAGCTATGCGCTCTATCCGAACATGAATGTTTACGAGAACATTCGATTTCCTCTGAAGGTTCGCGGCATTGAACCTTCAACCCATGATGAAAAAGTTCGCCGGGCCTCGGCGATGGTCGAGCTTGATGAGTTCATGCACCGAAAACCGGCTGAACTTTCTGGTGGGCAACGCCAGCGGGTAGCGCTGGCGCGTGCCATCGTTCGCGAACCGAACGTGTTCCTGATGGACGAACCTCTTTCCAATCTGGATGCCAAGCTGCGCGTATCGACCCGCGCTCAGATCAAGAACCTGTCGCACGAACTGGCGGTGACGACGATATATGTGACCCATGATCAGATCGAGGCAATGACGCTCGCCGACCGGGTCGTTGTCATGGACCGCGGTCTTGTTCAGCAGGTCGGCACACCGACCGAAATTTATGATCAGCCGGCCAACACTTTTGTGGCCAGTTTTATCGGAAATCCAGCCATGAACCTGATTGAAGGTTCGATAAACGGTGGTGTGTTTACAGCTCCAAACACATCGGTTCCAAAGCTCAAAGTTCCCGATGGACCGGTGACGCTGGGTTTTCGTGCCGAGGATGCCAAGGTCGGCAAGTCGGGCGGGCAAATCACAGCACCGATATATGCGCTTGAACTGTTGGGAGAGGCCACGATGGTCAGCGTGCGTATTGGCGGCATTCTGGTCAGTGCAAAGGCAGACAAGACATTTCGCGCTGAAATCGGTGATGAAATTTCAATCCATATTCCGCCGAAGCAATGCCATTTGTTCCAATCGGGGGATGGGGCGCGGATAGAGCCATAATCGCGATGGATCTTTGCATGCTGTCAAACCGGTCTGTTTGCACGAAGGCGCATTTTTGCGAAGCAATAATCTGAGGGAAACTGGGAGAGAATAATCATGCTAAAACAACTAACTCTGGCACTGGCGCTGTCTGCTCTGACCGCAACATCTGCGTTGGCCTGCGAAATTGACGCGCGCGTTTCGGTCGTTGGCAATGAATTTCCTGCGATTCAAACGGTAGGAGCAGGTGCCCGGGAATGTGAGGGCGCTGAGGTGACTACCAATCTCACCGCCGATCACCAGAAAATCAATGTCGCAGGCATGTCTGGAAATCCGGCCGAATATACGTCGGCAATCGTCGCCAATACCTCAATTGTGGCTTTGATGAACGATGATCTCATTCGCCCGCTGGATGACCTTGTCGCCAAGCATGGTCAAAGCCTGCAAAAGTCCCAACTGATCACAATCGATGGCAAGGTCATGGCGGTCGCGTTCATGGCAAATGCGCAGCATCTGATGTACCGCAAGGACATTCTCGAGCAGATTGGCGTGGAGCCACCCAAGACCTACGAAGAGATGTTGGCAGCAGCAAAAATGATCCGTGAAAAGGGCATTCTGCAGAACCCGGTTGGTGGAGCCTATGCTGCAGGATGGAACCTGGCCCAGGAATTCAACAACATGTTCATTGGGTTCGGAGGATCTCATTTCAAAGCTGGCAGCGCTGAGCCGAACATCAACAATGAAACGGGTGTGAAGGCGCTCAACATGATGAAGGCGCTGACGGAGTATATGAATCCTGACTTCCTGACACATGATTCCAACGCGACCAATGCAGAGTACCGCGCCGGAAACATTGCATTGTTGAACATGTGGGGTTCGCGCGCTGCGACCCAGACAACGACTGAAGGCGTGACCGACGAGGTCAAGGCTGGCCACGCCATCGCCGGCCCGATGACGGTGGGAGGTGGCACCACACCAGCCTCGACCCTGTTCTGGGATGGTTGGACGGTTGCCAAGAATATTCCTGACGCTGAGGCTGAAGCGACCTTTCTTGCAATGATGAACGGTATTCGCCCTGATTTGATGAAGGACGATGAAATTCGCAAACAGGCCGTATGGCTGATTGAGGGCTATGAACCGACCGATGCCGCCAAGGGCGTCTTTGCGGCCGCCGCGATGAAAACCACACCTTATCCCATGCTGCCCTATGCCGGGCTAATGCACACTGCGATAGGCGGGGAACTCGCGGACTTCCTGCAGGGAAAAGAGTCGGCTGAACAGGCACTCGCAGATATCGAGGCGGCCTATGTTGCCGCTGCAAAGGAAAAGGGCTTCCTGCAGTAGAAGCCTGAACTCGGGGGCGCGTTTACGCGCCCTTGAATGCCTGCATCCAACCCGGTTCGAACCTCATGCGACACAGCACTTTTTTCTGGTTCTTTCTGCCCACAGGGGCGGCTATGCTGTTGTTTATAGCCTTCCCCATCATCTCGGTTGTTGTGCAGTCAATCTATGCACCGCATCCGGCTGTGTTGGTGGAAGTCGAGAACTGCACGCCGCTGGTTGGTTGCACGACAGAGACAAAAATCGATCAGGATGCCACGCGCAACCTCCGGGAAGCTGAGCCTCTGGGCCGCTTCGTCGGTCTGGATGTCTTTTTTGATCGCGGACATTTGGCCACCGGCGAAGTTGCCGATGCATGGAACACATCGCAAAGCTGGGATGAGTTTGCGGACAAGCTGGGAAATCTGCCTTTCTACCGGGCGATGGCCTTTACGCTCACGTTCACATTTCTGGTAACACCTTTGGTCATCATTCTTGGGCTGATGATTGCACTTGCCGTCAATTCACTGCATGCGCGGCTGAAGGGAATAGTGGTTTTTTTCTCGCTGCTGCCGTTTGTGATCACCCCTTTGATCGGCGCCTTGGTGCTGTTTTGGATGATCGACAGCCGCAACATTCTAGGCAGCGCGATCCAGGCGCTTGCCGGAGACCCCAGCCTGTCGCTGAAAGCATCGACCGGACTGATGTGGGTTTCGCTGATTATTTACGGAATCTGGCACGCTGCACCCTTTGCCTTTGTTATCTTCTATGCCGGATTGCAAACCCTTCCGCAGGACCAGATAGAGGCGGCGCAAATAGACGGGGCAACGCGATGGCAGCAGGTGCGCTACGTTATCGTGCCGCATCTTATGCCATTGATGACCTTCGTTGCGCTCATGCAACTCATGGACAATTTCAGGGTCTTTGAACCAATTGTCGGTTTCAACGCGTCGGCTCACGCCACCAGTTTGAGCTGGTTCATATTCAACGATCTGGGTGGCGAAACACGGCAATTGTCATCAGCTTCCGCTTCGTCGGTGTTGACGATTATCGGCGTTGGCATTTTGCTTTCACCGGTTCTCGTTCGCACCTGGCGTGATTTCAAGGGGAAGGTCTGACATGGCAGCCCGCGCCCAGCAAAGATCGCTTGGATTGAGAATTACGATTTATACGTTTGTCGTGTTGTGGCTAATCGCGGCGGCGTTTCCTTTCATTTGGACAGCTTGGGGAAGTTTCAAGGTTGAGCTTGATTTCTTCTCGATCACCGACTGGACAAATGCGCTCACCGGAGAACGCACTATCGCCGAGTATGGTAGCCCGTTCACCAATGCCGGATACTATGGTGCCTGGATTCAGGAAGAGTTTTGGCGTAGCACCATAAACACATTCATCGTCTGCTTCTTTGTTGTCTGCACTTCGCTGACCTTCGGCACGCTTGGTGGTTATGCGCTCTCGCGGTCCGGCTTCCGCTATACGTTCTGGCTGTTGATTATTGCACTGATGTTCCGCGCAATGCCGCCAATCACGCTGGTGGCCGGTTATCTGCTGCCATTTTTTGAGTGGAATGTCTGGGGAATATTGCCGACCACGATCATCGTCCTGGTAGCCATCAATCAGCCGTTTACGTTGTGGATGCTGCATTCATTTTTTCAAAGCATTCCCAAGGAACTTGACGAGAGCGCCAAGGTCGATGGGTGTACACAGTTCCAGGCGTTTCGGCAGGTCATCATTCCGGTGATGTGGCCAGGTGTGATAACCACAGGGCTGTTCTCATTTCTCCTCGCCTATAACGACTTTGCCGTTACTTCGATGCTTTTAAGCGAGAGCAATCGAACCATGGTTCCCCATATCGCAGCTTTTCTTGGCACAACTTATACCGAGGGCCAGGTCATGTTCGCGGTTGCCGCGGTGGTTTCGACGACGGTGCCGTTGTTCATTCTGGTCATGTTCTTCCAACGCCAAATCGTCAGCGGCCTGACCGCGGGCGCGGTTAAGGGTTAGAGCATGGGATCCGATAGGAATAAGACAGCTCTTCGGGCCTATTGTGAGGCGTTTCGCAGGCACGATTTTGATCGCCATACTGGTGCCGTCAGCGAATTTTTCGCCCCTGACGCGGTCATCAATCTTGTGCATCCATTCAATGAAATGAAGGGTTCGTCGGATTATGTACATCGTTTTCTCGAACCGCTTCGACAATCCTTCCTGCACCTTACTCGAACCGACTATATCGCTTTTGCGGGTTCGTTTGAAAACAGCGATTGGGTTACTTGCACCGGATACTACCGGGGACATTTCCGGGCACCATGGCTAGGTATTAATCCAACCCAAGCTTTGGCGTATCTGCGTTTTGGTGAGTTTCATCGAATGGAAGCCGGCCGCGCGGTTGAAAGCTATATCTTCCTCGATATTCCCGAACTGATGATCGCTGCCGGGCAATGGTCAATCACCGATAGTCCAGGCAGATATCGGGGCTTCACAGGGTATCTTCCGGGGCCAGCGACACAAGACGGTCTTCGCTGGCAACCGAGCGATCCGGCACGCAGCGCGTCATCCGTCGATATGGTCACGGCCATGCTGCGTAAGCTGGCGACCAAGGATGAAGCATGGCGACCCTTTTGGTCCGGCGACATGCTCTGGTATGGTCCTGCAGCATTTGGAAGTTTTGTCGGAGTAGACAATTTCGCAGGCTTTCAGGTGCCGTTCGAGCAGACTTTCAGCGAATGGATCGGTGGCTCGATTCCCGACAGTCAGACCAAGCATTTTACCCGTTTTGCCGATGGCGATTACATCTGTTCAAGCGGTTGGCCGTCTTTGAACGCGGTCCAGGCAAAAACCTTTCTAGGACAACCCTCCCAAGGCAAACGCTTGTTCATGAGGGTCTGCGACTGGTGGCGGCGCGAAGATGATTTGCTCGTTGAAAACTGGGTCTTTGTCGACGTGCCGCATGTGCTCCTGCAGATGGGATTTGACCTGTTCGATGAGACCGATATGGCGGCGTGAACAAGACGGCGGGATCGAAAGTGGTTTCGACCCAGCCATGGAATTGATTTTGAGGATACTGGAATGTCAGTTGAGTTTCTGAAACGCAGCAAGGATGAGGCCGAGAAGGCCGAAGATGATGCCAAGGTTCGTGCTGTTGTCGAGAGTACCCTTGCCGATATCGAACAGCGTGGTGATGCAGCTGTTCGAGACCTGTCGGTCAAATTTGACAATTATTCGCCCGGGAAGTTCCGCCTTTCGCAATCGGAGATCGAAGCGGCGATGCAAAAAGTTTCCACGCGCGATATGGAAGATATTCGTTTCGCGCAGGATCAAATTCGCAGGTTCGCCGAAGCTCAGCGCAAATCGATGACCGATATCGAAGTCGAGACACTTCCCGGTGTTATCCTCGGCCATCGCAATATCCCGGTTCAATCCGTGGGCTGTTATGTTCCGGGCGGAAAATTTCCGATGGTTGCCTCGGCACACATGTCCGTTTTGACCGCATCTGTGGCAGGCGTTCCACGCATTATTGCGTCAGCGCCGCCGGTAAATGGCGAACCGCATCCGGCCATCGTGGCGGCGATGTCGATGGGCGGAGCCCATGAGATCTATGTGTTGGGTGGCATCCAGGCGGTCGGCGCCATGGCGATTGGCACAGAGACCATTGAACCGGTTCATATGTTGGTCGGTCCTGGAAACGCTTTTGTGGCAGAAGCCAAGCGTCAGCTATTTGGCCGCGTGGGCATTGATCTGTTTGCCGGCCCGACTGAAACCATGGTGATTGCGGATGAAACTGTAGATGCGGAATTGTGCGCAACAGATCTGCTTGGTCAGGCAGAACATGGTTACAACTCACCAGCCTGTCTGATCACCAACTCGCGTAAACTGGCTGACCAGACAATGGCAGAGATTGATCGCATTCTCGGGATTCTGCCGACCAGGGAAACAGCTGCGGTCAGCTGGCGTGACTACGGGGATGTCGTCGTCTGCGAAACTTATGAAGAGATGCTGCAGGTTGCCAATGATATGGCTTATGAGCATGTTCAGGTGATGACAGACCGGGATGATTGGTTTCTCGAAAATATGCATTCATATGGGGCGCTTTTTCTCGGACCGCGCACCAATGTTGCCAATGGCGACAAAGTCATCGGCACCAACCATACGCTGCCGACCAAGAAGGCAGGTCGCTATACTGGCGGGCTTTGGGTAGGGAAATTCCTCAAAACTCACTCCTACCAGAAAGTCCTGACCGACGAAGCAGCTGCGATGGTCGGAGAATACGGATCCCGGCTTTGCATGCTTGAGGGTTTTGTCGGCCATGCGGAACAATGCAACGTTCGTGTCCGGCGTTATGGTGGGCGAAATGTTCCCTATGGCCAGGCGGCGGAACCTTTAGCGGCGGCAGAGTGATAGCCGCGCATGCCGTCATCCGCGTTAAAATTGCTTCTTTTGCCCTTCCGCCAGGCTGCCGCAACGTTCGAAACTGACGCGGTTGGTCGCGCGATGGACGGGACATTTGCCACCGATGCAGCGATCCTCATGTGCCATCCATTTGGCGATCTTACCGGCGCCGGTGAATTACTTGAGCACTGCTATGCTCCGCTTGCCGAAGCGATGCCCGACCTGGAGCGCCGCGACATGATAATGATAAGCGGAGAGACGCCTGAAGGCGCAAACTGGGTGGGTTGCATGGGCAACTATGTTGGCACCTTTGCTGCGCCCTTTCTCGACATCCCGCCGACTGGGCATTTTGCGCATATGCGCTACCACGAGTTTTTCCGGTTTGACGATGATCAAGTCGTCGAAATGCAGGCGATCTGGGACATCCCCGAATTGATGATGCAGGCCGATGCCTGGCCAATGGCACCGCAACTTGGTGCCTTTGTTCTCACACCGGGACCAATGCCAGGTGATGGATTGCAAATAACGGGCGATGGAAAACTGGCGTTGGAACATATCCAGGCCATGCTCGCAGATATGTGCCGTCATCCTGCCGAAGGCGGGCCTGATGTGATGCAACTTGATAAATACTGGCATCCGCGATTCAACTGGTATGGCCCTGCTGGCATCGGTACGTCGCGCGGTATAGGCGGCTTCAGACATTGGCATCAGATTCCGTTTTTGCGTGCCATGCCCGACCGCAAACTCGATGCCATGGGAGATCTGATGTCCCACTGGTTCGCTGAGGGAGACTATGTCTGCGAGACCGGTTGGCCCAACATGCGCCTGACACTATCCGGCGACGGGTGGATGGGTATTGCCCCTGTGGACAAGCAAGTTGTGTTACGCAGCCTGGATTTCTGGCGTCTCGAACAAGGCCTGATCCGCGAAAACTGGGTGCTGGTCGATTTGCTTGATCTCTACTCGCAGATCGGTGTCGACGTGTTTGCTCGTCTGCGCGAGTTCAACAAAGCGCGCTTGCTTGGACGAATTCCATCACCGGCGGAGGCATCATAGTGGCTTTGCCCAAAACACCGTCCTTTGACCTGACGGGAAGTCGGGCGCTCGTCGCTGGCGCTTCGTCCGGCATCGGGTTTGGCTGTGCTGTTGCGCTGGCCGAGGCCGGTGCCCATGTTGTCATGGCAGCGCGCGGAGAAGAGCGGTTGCGGTCTGCGGTCAGTGAAGTGCAAGAGGCCGGACTGAGCGCCGAAGCGCTTGTTATCGACGTGGCCGACATTGATTCCATGCATGATATGCTCAAGCCATTGGGCAGTTTTGATATTCTGGTCAATTCCGCCGGCCTTGCGCGGCATGCGCCGGCACTTGAGACTGATCCGGCCGACTACGACGCCGTGTTTGCGGTCAATGTCCGCGCTGCCCACTTTCTCGCCGTTGGCGTTGCCCATGGCATGATTGAGGCCAGCAAGGCTGGTTCGATCATCACGGTCTCCTCGCAGATGGGGCACGTCGGTGGAGTTGACCGGTCAGTCTATGCAGCGACAAAGCATGCTGTGGAAGGAATGACGAAATCGCTGGCGATTGAATGGGCGGCCCACGGCATCCGGGTCAATACAATCTGTCCTACATTCATCCGCACCCCGTTGACTGAGCAAACATTCGCAAATCCCGAACGGGTGAAATGGATCGAATCGAAGATCAAGCTTGGTCGTATTGGTGAGATAGAAGATATCATGGGCGCGGTGGTGTTTCTCGCGTCCGATGCGAGTGCCCTTATCACCGGAACTTCCTTGTTGATAGACGGAGGCTGGACGGCGGGCTAATGACGACCACCAAGATCACCTCCCTGGAAGTAGCCAGACGCGCAGGCGTCAGCCAGTCGGCGGTCAGCCGCGTGTTCACACCCGGCGCATCGGCTTCCGCAAAGACCGTTGCCAAGGTGCGCAAGGCTGCAGAGGAACTTGGCTACCGGCCCAATGTTCTGGCGCGTGCCATGGTTTCCGGCCGCAGCCGGATCATCGGGCTCGTTGTCGCCTATTTGGAAAACCAGTTCTATCCGGTCGCTCTTGAGCACCTCTCAAACGCTTTGCAGGCGCTCGGCTATCACATCCTGATATTCACTGCACCGAACTCCAAAGACGGCGTGGCGACGGTAATGCAGGACCTGATGGATTACCAGGTTGACGGTATCATCGCCGCATCAGTTTCCATCAGTTCGGACCTGGCTAGCCGGGCGCAGTCGCTGGGTATTCCGGTGGTGTTGTTCAACCGCGGCCAGGATGGCGTGGATTTCACCAACGTGACATCCGACAACATCCGCGGCGGCCAGAAGATCGCCAGGTTTTTGCTGGCGGGAGATCACAGGCGCATTGCCCATATTGCCGGTTGGCAGGGAAGTTCCACCGGTCGGGACCGGCAAACCGGTTTTCTGACGACCCTTGATGAAGCAGGCGTTGAACCGGTCGTCGTGGTCGACGGCATGTACAAACGCGAGATCGCGATCGAATGCACGAGAAACATCCTTGAGGCCGGCAAACGACCGGATGCCATCTTCGTCGGTAACGATCATATGGCGTTCGGAGTGCTTGACGCTTTGCGCGATCTAGGTATTCGGCCTGCCGAGGATATTTCGATTGTTGGCTACGACGACGTGCCGCTGGCGAGTTGGGGTGCATATGATCTGACCACCGTTCGCCAGCCGGTCAATCGCATGGTTCAGGCGGCTGTTGATACGTTGTTGGCGCGGATCGAGGATCCCGATGCCTTGCCTGGTTCCACCCAGATTGAGGGGGATCTCATTTTGCGCGGTTCGGCGCGCATTCCCGATGACTGGAAGGACGGGCAATGAAAGGTTTCGACGCCAAATTTGCGGATCTTCCGCACTACATTCTCGGGATTACATACGAGATCTGGGAAGAGCGTGGCCTCGAAAAGCTCAATGATTGCTATGCTCCGGACATCGTGGTCCGCTCTCCTGCCTCGGTGGTTGTCGGCAATCAGGAAGTGATCGCCGCCACGTCTGCGACATTGGCCGAGTTTCCGGACCGCCAGCTTCTGGGCGAAGACGTGATCTGGTCGGGTTCGCCAGAGAATGGTTTTCTCAGTTCGCATCGCATCCTTTCGACCGCCACCCACTCCCGCGAGGGAATTTATGGCAAGGCGAGTGGCACACAGTTGACCTACCGTGTCATTGCTGACTGCCACGCCATCGAAAACCAGATCAACGATGAATGGCTGGTCCGCGACCAGGCTGCGATAGTGCGCCAGATGGGACTGACGCCGAAAGATTACGCCGGCGACATGATCAGGCGCCAAGGCGGCGCGAACAAATGCGTCCGTCCGTTTACACCTGAAATCGACAAGCCCGGTCCTTATTTGGGCACCGGTAACGACAATGAATGGGGTGAAAAGCTGGCGGATCTTCTCAATCGGTTGATGGACGGCGATGGCGCCGCGATCACCGAAGGTTACGATCGCGGCGCTCATCTGGAATATCCGGGCTTCGTAACCGGGCACGGCTGGGACGCGGCAAACCGCCTGTGGTCAGGATTACGAAGTTCATTTCCTTCTGCCCGCTTCGAGATTCACCATTGCATCGGCCGCGATGACCCGATGATGCCGCCGCGGGCTGCCATCCGCTGGAGTCTGACGGGCAAGCATGACGGACCGGGCTACTTCGGCGATCCGACCGGCGCTGAGGTGCACGTAATGGGCATGACTCATGGGGAATTTGGCAGCCTAGGCGCAGCACCGACAAGGCTCCGACGCGAATGGACGCTGTTTGATGAGACCGCGATCTGGAAACAGATCCTGATGCATACTGGAGAATTTGAATGACGCCGAAGGAAATGGAACCACGTATTGTGCGCTATGGTGACCTGCAACCGTGCAGGACGGCATTTATCGACGCGCATACGCCGGGATCAGACCAAAAGGAGAATTTCACCATTATCGGCGGCGGCGTTTCGGAATCCGCAGACCAACACGTACACATCACCATTCCGCACGGCTTTAATATCGGTGCTGCAGGTCAGCCGCCGAAGTGTCGAAACTCGCTGCACTCGCATCGCACTGCCGAGGTGTTTTTTGTCCTCAAAGGCCGCTGGCGTTTCTTCTGGGGCCGCTGGGGCGATGCCGGTGAAGTGGTCATGGAGGAAGGCGATATCTTCAACATACCAACCGGAATTTTTCGCGGTTTTGAAAACATCGGCAATGACTACGGGATGATCATGTCAATTCTCGGCGGCGACGATGCAGGTGGCGGGGTCATCTGGGCGCCGCAGGTTATCCAGGATGCAAAGGACCACGGCTTGGTGCTGTCTGAGAAGGGCAGGCTCTACGACACCAAGAAGGGCGAGACACTGCCTGCAGGTGAGAAACCGATGCCGCTTCTAACCGACGGGGATCTGAAGCAGTTTGCCGAGCCGCCCAGCATGAAGGTTGTTGGCGGCTATGTGCGGCGGTATTGGGACATGGTTGCGATATCGGACCGCTCGCCGGTGACCGTGATCGGTGAGAAGGGCCTCATTCGCGACAAACCCGGCTTCGCAGTCAAATTCATTAGTCGCGCCAGCGCCACCAGTGACTCCCAAAGCTATGAAAAGCCTTCGGTACTTATACCAGTCAAGGGTCACTGGCGCGTGCGGTGGGATGGCGGCACTGCAACACTGGGGCCGGGTGACACGATGAGTGTGCCCGAAAATCTCGGCCATACATTCGAACCGTCCATGACTGGCGAGGCTGCAATCTATCAGGTGCTTGGCACTGGCGATGCAGCCGGCCCGACCTGGACTGCAAATTGAGGAGCACGTGATGACCCGCATTTCAGTCACCCATGTTGGCTCGCTGCCACGGACCCAGAAAGTGGTCGATTTCATCTTTGCGCGCGAACGCGAAGAACCGTTCGAGCAAGGTGCATTCGATGCCGCGATGGCCAATGCTGTGGACGAGACGGTCGGTAAGCAGGTGGCAGCCGGCGTCGATATCGTTTCCGACGGCGAGACCTCGAAAATCTCCTATGCCACCTATGTGAAGGACCGATACACCGGATTTTCCGGAGACAGTCCGCGCAATGCGCCGGCCGATTTGAAGCAGTTCCCGAGCTTCCTGCAGCGCATTGCAGAATCCGGCGGAACCCCAAAATATGCCCGGCCCATGTGCACTGGTGAGGTAAAGTCGAAAGGACAGGGCGAACTGGAAAAGGACATCGCCAATCTTCGAACGGCGATGGACAAACATGGCAGCAAGCATGGTTTCATGAATGCTGCCTCGCCCGGTGTCATCTCCCTGTTTCTACAAAATGACTATTATCCTTCGCGCGACGCCTATCTATCGGCGCTTGCTGACGTGATGCGTGACGAATACGAGACAATCGTTGCTTCCGGGCTGGACCTGCAACTCGATTGCCCGGATCTGGCGCTATCCCGCCATATGCTGTTCACCGATCTGTCGGACGACGAGTTTATCAAGATTGCAGCTGGCCATGTGGAAGCGCTGAACCATGCACTCGCCAATATTCCGGCTGAGAAAGTCCGAATCCATATCTGCTGGGGCAATTACGAAGGCCCGCACGTGTGCGATATCCCAATGGCAAAGATGTTCGACACGCTGATGAGCGCAAATGCCCGGTATGTCTTGTTTGAGACCTCCAATCCCCGCCACGGCCATGAATGGACGGTTTTTCGCGATCGCAAGAGCGACATTCCCGATGACAAGATCCTCGTACCAGGTGTTGTCGACACGACCACGAATTTTGTCGAGCATCCTCAGTTGGTCGCCGAAAGGATCGGCCGTTTCGTCGACATTGTCGGGGCTGACCGGGTTACAGCCGGTTCCGATTGCGGTTTCGGCACGTTTGCGGGTTTTGGGGCTGTCGATCCAGACATCGCTTTCGCCAAGCTTAAATCACTGCGCAAAGGCGCCGACATAGCCGCCGGCAAGGCCTGATTCTTGCCGCGCGAAACACTGATCCTGTTACCCGGAATGATGTGCGATGCACGGTTATTCGCACCGCAGATTGCTGAGTTTGAGCACGATTACAATGTTGTCGTTCCGGATCTGGCAGAACCGTCGATCAAGGCGATGGCCGATGCCGTGCTCGCGGCCGCACGACCAGGCCCACTGAACGTTGCTGGATTGTCCATGGGCGGCATCATCGCCATGGAGATGATTGCCCAGGCGCCTGATCGCATCGCGCGTCTGGGGCTGTTCGACACCAATCATTACGCCGATGCACCGGAGCGCTACGGCATTCGCAATCGGCAGATCGACGATGTCAAAGCCGGTCGTCTGCGCGATGTCATCATTGATGAGATGAAGCCGGTCTATCTGTCAAAGGAGAACCGCACCAACAAGGTGTTGCTTGATCTTCTGGTGGACATGGCAATGGATATCGGCCCACAGGCCTTCGTTGCCCAGTCGCTTGCTTTGAGAGATCGTCCCGACCGCTCCGCGGTCCTGCAAGCCTATCATGGACCAGTGCTTGTACTCTGTGGTGAAGAAGACCAGCTGTGTCTGCCGGAGCGACATCGTAAAATGGTCACCTTGTTGTCGAACCCGGAATTAGTACTGGTTCCCGCAGCCGGCCACATTTCGACCCTGGAAAATCCCGCAGCAGTGAATGCTGCCATGCGCAATTGGTTGCGTCGATCTCCAAAGATCCTCTAGATCGGCGGACGATAGGCTGTTGCACCAAATGGGATCCGCAATGAAGCCAGTCATTGTTGGGATCCATCCGCATACTTAGCCGGAATAGCGCATCATCCGTCAGGTTACCGGGACTTGCAGGTCATCGACGCACTGGTTGGTACAAGCTTTGGCAGCGCGCCTCTCAATCACCCTACCGGAGCTACAAGCAAATCTTTCTGACCAGCTAGGATTCTTGCTCGTGGTCGGCAATAGCTCCAATCACACGCCCGTTTTCTAAGGTGCGATACACATTCAATCTGAAAGCAGAATGACTTGGCGCATTCTGCCGATTTTGATGAAAAACGCGCCTTATCGAAACTTGAGACGTTTCATACGCACAAAAAATCCGCCACCTTTTGGCAGCGGATTTAGTTAATACGGGAGCGGTATCAAGGGGCTCAAACCTTTTTACCGCAGACGCAGGGTAGCACATTAAATCTGATCACCATATTTCTTGTTCAAAAATTGTTTGAATCGAAAGATCTCCCCAAAGATATGCGTCGATTTTCGGCACAATTCCTGCACAGCTCTTCCAATTTCGAGCCTGCGACCATACTATCGCTCTGAGAACATTCGGACCGAATTTGCCAATTGATTTGGCAGATACTCCGGATTCATGTGTCCCGAAATTTAAACCAAAGAACCCGGCTAACAAATCAACCTGGTCGCGGTACTTCGCAGCAGATCTCTGTATCTATTTCACGACAACGCAGGTGCAGGGTGAAATATGAACAAGCCTGTTCGATACGCTGCCAAGGAGTAGCTCTGCGACATTGCCCAATCCTCGGCTTCCAACAAAAATCATTCCTACACGCTGCAACTTGGCAAAATCAGCGATAACTTCAGCGGGATTGCCTTCGGCGACCTTCTTTTCAACTGCGACGCCCTTGAGTTGCTCAGCGTGTTTCTCAGCCTCAGCGACAATTTTGTCACCACTCATTCGACTTTGCCGGTAAAGATCTTTTGCAGCATCATATCTCATACCTTCAATTTCTGCGAACCGTTCAAGCCCCTCAGGCATCGGCGCTTTCGGTACGACGTGTAGAACCAAGATCTCCGCTTCTACTCCACTGGCAAGATCTAACGCCAAGTGAAGCGCCTTCCAACCGTTATCAGATCCATCCACTGCCACGAGAAATTTCTTGCTCATCCGCGTCCTCCTTTCTCGGCTTGTAAGAAATCAGGAGTCCAACCGCTTTTTGAAGTGGAAACAATGTCGGCAATTGCGGCTCCAACCGTTTAGGAAATTCGTAAGCTAGAGAAACGCACTATGCATTGAGAAATATCAAAAACCGGATCTTTGTAATCATTTTGCGCATGATCGCAGTCGCAAAAATGTCGATTCTGACAACCTCAATTCGCTGCGCCCGATGTGATCTCCAAGCACAATGCACTGGCTCGCAGCTCCCGCAAGTCACCCGGTAATTCCAATATGTCTGCGACGTTTTCAATTGTGCAGGAATGCTTTAGAATTAGCGTATGAATTGGATGACGAAACTAGCGATGAGTGCGCTCGTTCCGGGTTTTGTCCTACTTTACACCGGTTCGCCAAGCAGCACTGCTCCCGATGGCATTCGCCTTGCTCAATCGCAAACCACTTCAGACTGCTATTGCATCAATCGGGGAACGAAATACCGATTGGGAGAGATGTCCTGCCTGTCTGTTGGCGGGCGCAGCTACACCGCGGTCTGCGGCATGGTGTTGAACAATCCCGCTTGGCGTGAAATCTCTGAAGGATGTCAAGCCAAACCGATCTCATAGGATGAATCTGAAGATAACAATTGCCACGATTCAATGCAGAATCTGACTGAGAAACAGCTTTGTCCGTTCATGCTGGGGATTGTCGAAGAACTCATCCGGTTGGTTTTGCTCAACAATCTGACCCTCGTCCATGAAAATGACGCGGTTGGCGACTTGCCTGGCAAAGCCCATCTCGTGGGTCACGCACAACATGGTCATGCCCTCTTCAGCAAGGCCAACCATGGTTTCCAGCACTTCCTTGATCATCTCGGGATCAAGCGCCGAAGTCGGTTCATCGAACAGCATGATACGGGGGTTCATGCAAAGTGAACGGGCAATTGCAACACGTTGTTGCTGACCGCCTGACAGTTGGCCCGGGTACTTGAGAGCCTGTTCCGGAATCTTGACGCGTTCAAGAAAATGCATTGCTATTTCTTCAGCTTCCTTCTTGGGCGTCTTGCGGACCCATATCGGCGCCAGCGTGCAGTTTTCCATGATTGTCAGATGTGGAAACAGATTGAAGTGCTGGAACACCATGCCGACTTCGCGCCGCACCTCATCGATCTTTTTGAGATCGTTGGTCAGCTCGATCCCGTCGACAACGATCTTGCCTTGCTGATGTTCTTCCAACCGGTTGATGCAGCGGATCATGGTGGATTTGCCGGAACCCGATGGTCCGGCAATGACAATGCGTTCTCCGCGCATGACCTTCAGGTTTATGTCCTTGAGGACATGAAAGTTGCCGTACCACTTGTGCATGTCATTGATCTCGACTGCAACATCGGTTTCCGACACATGCATCTTTTTATGATCGACATGGATCTCCGAAGCATCGACAGCATTTTCGGTAACCATTTTCGGTTCCTCTCGTATTTACTTGTGGCCGGTATCAAGCCGGTTTTCCATGTACATTGAGTAACGCGACATACTGAAGCAGAAGAAGAAGAAAACAACCGCCGCGAACATGTACGCCGTCAATGATTGCACGGGTGTTGCCCAGGTCGGGTCCGTGAACGAGAACTGGATCTGACCAAGAAAATCAAACAAACCGATTATCAAGACCAGCGTCGTGTCCTTGAATAGGCCGATAAACGTGTTGACGATACCCGGAATAACCAGCTTCAACGCCTGCGGAAGGATGATCATTCGCATCATTTGCCAATAATTTAGCCCAAGGGCCTGCGCACCCTCATACTGCCCCCTGGGAATCGCTTGCAGCCCGCCACGCACAACCTCCGCCATGTAGGCCGCAGAGAATAGCGCGACGCCAATCAGCGCCCTCAAAAGTTTGTCGAAGGTCACTCCTTCGGGCAGGAAAAGCGGCAACATGACTGAAGACATGAACAGGACGGTGATCAGCGGTACACCGCGCCAAAACTCAATAAACGTGATGGATAGAAATTTGACGATGGGCAAGTCGGAGCGGCGACCCAGTGCTAGTGCTATTCCCAAAGGAAGGGAGGCCGCGATACCGGTCACAGCAATCACCATGGTAACCAGCAGTCCGCCCCAGTTTTCTGTCTCGACATGCTCCAATCCCAGTGGGACGGCAAACAGAATGATGATCACGGCAATTGCCGCCATGATTGCCATGGCGATTTTTAAGCCGGGTATCGGATCGGCATCCTGACCCCGCGCAATCAGCAGGACAATGCCCGCAACAACAGCAGTAACTATCAGATAGTCTATCCAGAAGCGGACCAGACCCGGAGCCATGATCGCATCAGGCATCAAAAAGCCGTTCAGTTCGATATGACCGCCGGTAAGCAAGATGAAGGCCACAACGGGGAACACCACCGCAAGGAATATAATGTTCTCACGCTTGAACGGGGCGGACGGAATCAGCATCGGAATCAAGCCGCCGAAAAACAGAATGCCGACAAGATTGACGCGCCAGATTTCACCGTCCGGATAACGGCCGTAGACAAACTGACCCAAATATGTGCTCACATAAGCCCAGCAGCCGCCAAACCAGTCATCTGGCCTGACACCGCCCTGCGCTGTTGTCGCACAGACAGAGCGGTCCTCGCCCGTAAATACGCCATTGAAAAATACAAAACTCAGGGTTGGCGGGATGATGATCCACATTAGGTACAGAGAAAGCAGCGTCAGCAGCGTATTGGTGACGCTGGAAAACAAATTCTCTTTGATCCAATGGACTGGCCCCTGTGTTGATACAGGGGCCGGCATCGACTGAACCATGTCGGTTCGAACGAACTGAATTGAATCCGCTTGGATACCGGATACGGGTGAATTGGTGGTTTTCTCTGCCATCTTACCGCTCCACCAACGACATTTTCTGGTTGTACCAGTTCATGAATGCCGACGTAAGCAGCGACAACGCCAGATAGGTCAGCATGGTCATCAGCAATATTTCGACCGCTTGACCGGTTTGGTTGAGCGCCGTACCGGCAAATACCGAAACGAGGTCCGGGTAGGCAATCGCCACTGCCAGTGATGAATTCTTGGTCAAGTTCAAATATTGGCTTGTCAGCGGCGGAATGATAATCCGCATCGCCTGCGGGATGATCACAAGCCGCAATGCCGGACCCGGCCTCAGACCCAAGGCGTAGGATGCTTCGGTCTGCCCTTTGTTGACCGCCAGAATACCGGCTCGAACGATCTCGGCAATAAACGCCGCCGTGTACGTGGACAACGCCAAAAGAAGACCGATCATCTCCGGATAGACCCTGGCGCCACCTTTCGGGCCGAAGTTGCCGGAGACCGGATATTCAAAGCTGATGGGAAGTCCGGCCGCGAGATAAGCGAGAACCGGCAATCCTAAAATCAAACCGACACATGACCAGAAAACCGGAAACGGTTCTCCGGTTTTCTCGCGCCGCTTGCGCGCCCAACGGGCTACACCAAAGCTGGCTGCAATTCCGATCAGAAATGCCCAGACGATCCAGGATGCATTGTCGGCAAATACGGCCTTGGGAGCATACCAGCCTGAAATGTTCAACTGTCCCATCAGACCCATGTCAAGCGATTCACGCCGTGACGGCAAAAGCCGCAGCACAGCGAAATACCAGACAAAAATCTGCAAGAGCAGCGGAATGTTGCGCAATATTTCGATGTAAACCGCCGCTAACCGGCTGATGATCCAGTTGTTGGAAAGCCGCGCGATGCCAACGACAAATCCAATAATGGTCGCCAGGATAATGCCGATAACGGCGACAAGCAGAGTGTTAAGCAAACCAACGGCGTACACACGACCGTAAGTGGACACAGCCTGATCGTAGTCTATCAGCGACTGACTGATTTGAAATCCGGCATTGCGGCTTAGAAATCCAAATCCGGAGGCGATGTTTGCGGCTTTCAGATTGGCAAACATATTCTGAATGCCTACCCAGGCGAGCCACACCACCACAGCCAGAAGGATTACCTGAAATACCAGGCCACGAATTTTCGGATCATTCAGAAATGCGACTTTTGGAGCCGGCACCTCCAGTTTGCCGGTATCGACAGCCATTTGTGTCCCCTTCAGGATCTTATCTGTTTCGGCTTCTTTCGAACGGGCCTCCCACAACCCGCTTCCGCCATTGTGCAATCGACTTCGAAAGAGCCTATGCAAATCGGCCGGGTGCTAGACCCGGCCGTAGATAGTTGCTGGTCAGCGAACAGGCGGTGCGTATTGCAATCCGCCCTGCGACCAGAGCGCGTTCACGCCGCGCGCAATAGCCAAAGGTGTATCCGGACCGACATTGCGTTCAAACGTCTCGGCATAATTACCGACATGTTTGATTACGTTGTATGCCCAATCGTTGCCGAGACCAATAGCGGCGCCAAACTCGCCTTCCGAACCCAGAAGACGTTTGATCGCCGGGGCGTCACCGGCTTTCATCTCGTCAACATTTGCTGATGAAACGCCAAGTTCCTCAGCGTTCAGCATGGCGAAATGCACCCATTTGACGATGTTCAGCCATTGATCATCACCTTGGCGAACTGCGGGTCCAAGCGGTTCTTTTGAGATGATTTCCGGAAGAACCATATGTTCGCCCGGATTAGTCAGCTTCAGGCGCTGCGCATAAAGGCCCGATTGGTCAGTTGTATAAACGTCGCAGCGACCGGCATCGTAGGCTGCAACAACTTCGTCCGCCTTCTCAAATGCAACCAGTTCGTACTCTAGATTGTTCGCCCTGAAATAGTCGGCGACGTTTAGCTCTGTCGTTGTGCCGGTATTGGTGCAGATTGATGCGCCCGAAAGTTCAAGCGCCGAGCCGATACCCATTTCGGACCTGATCATGAAACCCTGACCGTCATAGTAGTTGACCACCGAGAAGTTCAGACCAAGCGAGGTGTCGCGGCTCATGGTCCAGGTCGTGTTTCGCGAAAGAAGATCGACCTCGCCAGACTGCAGTGCGGTAAAGCGTTCCTTGGCCGAAAGAGGGGTGAATTTAACCGCATCTGCATCGCCGAAAATCGCAGCGGCCAAAGCGCGGCAAAGATCAACGTCCAATCCGCTCCAATTGCCGTCTGAATCCGCATTCGAAAATCCGGGAAGACCCTGGCTCACACCGCACTGGACGGAGCCCTTGGCCTTTACATCGTCGAGCGTCGCTGCCGACGCCGTTGATGCGGCGAGCGCAAACGTGATCCCGCCTATTATGCTGGTGATTTTCTTCATGTCTTTTTTCTCCCTTTTTTAGACATGTTCGTCCTGCTGGTCTTGATCAAGTTCTTATGTGGTTTTTTAATTATCCCCGAACTTTGCAGGCGCCTCTCGCCCATTCCCAGCTAAGATCATCCATCGAAATCCATTATGGAGCGAAGGTCAAGCGATTGAAGCGGCATTTTTTGGCGGACAAGGTGGGCGTTGAATTTACCAACTCGCATTGTGACGGTGGCGCAAGATCGGCTCACCATGAACTGCGCCATCATACCGCGATTCTCGCGCTCAAGAATATGGCAGTGATACATATAAGGATGCTTTCCAGTCGCACGGTGTTTGAACTGCATAATGATTTCTGACAAGGGTCCGTCATCACAATCCACCGTATCTTTCCACCATGCTGATCTGGCGGCGGTATCAATCCGGCAACCATGTACGGTAGGGCCACTCGCAAGCGCGCCGACAAAAATCGAAGATGATAAGCTTCGGGAAATCACGAAATCGGCGTTCGACCAATCAGAAAATGAAATGTTTTAGCGGCAACCTCCCGACGAAGTGCCATTCAACGGTCTTTCTGATAGCCTTAGCGGCTTGTCTCGCGCCGATGTGCCGACTTGTCTTCGCGAGATGAAGCGGCCGGCCTGGGAACGCTCTTGGCATTGAGAGGCCGATAAACGACCTTATCGACTTTCTCATCTTCGGTCATCGCGCACTTCCAATCTCACTATCTTCCGGGAATTTGCGGGGCAATCCTTCCAGGAAATAACCCGTACTAGTGTTTAATTTCGAAATAGGAATCCCGGACACGCGATTGAGCGCAATCCGGGTACGGAAGTACCCCAGACCGCGCCATTCGATTTCACGGGAGCTTCTTTCGGACGGTCGGAGAATCTACGGAATGCTGTTTCCTCAGCCTATGAACCTCTATTCGTCATCCAATTGGAACAGAACACGCAAATAGCTGTTAGACGATTCCTTGAGACCGCAATCGACTGGTCCCCTCCATTGCTAGGAAAGGTTTTTTTTGGTATTTGTTCGAGTGTCATTCCTAGTGACATTATCTACCCGGTTGAGCGTTACCGCGCTCGCCGGGTTTTGTTTTTGATGCCGCATGGTTGGCACACCGCACGATGTCATTGTTTGGCTAATCGTCGAGGAACAAGTTTCGGTGGAATCCGATGAAACTTGAAATGAATTCGGCCTGATCGATTATGGGCTTTTGTGAATGTCTCCCGTAAGCTTTCAAACCGGCACTCTACCGAGAACCTAACCTCACCAAATGGCCTGCCCGATTATCCATGCTTGGTCCGTTTAAAGACTGGAAGCCATAGTGTCTGCTCTCAGGACTGACCCAAGAGCCAGCGAACGTCTTAATTGGGGGCGCAAAGCTGACCTCAGTGGCGCTAACTCGTTCGCACGCGCGGTGATCGGCGGCTCCGAGCCTATAGTCGACGTCCTGAACCTAATGCTCATTTGCCGTTTTACGCGTGAAAGCGAACGTTTCCGCAGAGGAAATTTACACCGCAAATTGCGCTCACTGGGTGTGTTTCGGTAAGCGCGTGGGTGAATCTTCGACTATTCAGAAATGAAACGATTCCGCATCTCGACTTCCTGCCGGCGCATGAGTGACCACGCGGTTTCCATGTGGTCTGACATGATGGAACGAGCCCGATCAGCGTCGCCGTCACCCAATGCCTTGACGAGTTGTAGCTGGTGGTCGCGGCCTTGCCTCCAGAGTTCGATATTGGGTGGGGAATAGAGGCGGCGATAGACAGTAAGATCGGTCAATAGATTGACCATGAAATCAATAATGAAGCCCAATAGTGGATTCTGTGCCTGTTCGGCCAGGATTGCGTGGAAGCGTAGTGATGCCACATGCTGCCGGCGTTCTTCATCGAGGGTCGTGGCAGGTTCGGAGTATTCGGCGATATTCTCTTCAAGTTGTTGCAACACATCACTGGTCAACGTGCCCGCCAATGCGGCGGCAAGTTCCGGTTCCAGAGTCAGACGCAGCTGGTAGATGTCGTCGATGGTCAGGTCTTTGAAGTAGAAATAGTTGCCTAGTAGCGCTTTTGCGCGCTGGCGGCTGACCTCATGAACGAAACTACCCCCGCCGGGCCCGGTGCGGGTCTTGATCAGTCCCTGCGCCTCGAGAATACGCATCGCTTCTCGGATCGTTCCTTTGGCCATGCCGAACTGCGCGATCAGTTCAGTTTCACCAGGCAGGCGATCGCCTGCCTGCAATCCCTGCTCGACCACCCAATCCTTGATCGCCTCGGCGACCTGAACCGGCCTGCTGAGTTTGGTTTCAGTTTTCGATCGGGTTGTGGCAGGCGGCAAACTGGTCCTCCCCCATTGTCTTCAATTCCGGCGCCTCTGAACGGCATATGTCAGTTGCGCGTGAGCATCGGCCAGCAAAGGCACAGCCCGCTGGTGGATTAAGTGGATCGGGCAGTTCAGACTCCTTCTGTTCAGGTGCAGTGAGTGGTCGTCCTACGACGGGTGCACTTTCCGCCAGCAGCTTTGTATAGGGATGTCGAGGGTTGGCAAATATGCTCTCTGCCTTGCCAATCTCCACCACCGACCCGAAATAGAGCACAACAATCCGGTCGCTTACAGCCTCGACTACTGCCAGGTCATGGGTAATGAACAGATAGGTCAGGCCGAATTGTTGCTTAAGATCGGCTAGAAGATTCAAGACCTGTGCCTGGATCGAGACATCAAGCGCCGAAACCGGTTCGTCTAAGATGATGATCCGCGGGTTGGCTGCCAGCGCACGTGCGATACCAATCCGCTGTGCCTGCCCACCGGAGAATTCATGCGGGTAGCGCTCCAAAAACTCCTCGCGCAGGTTTACCGAGGCGAATATTTCGGAGATGCGGTTGTCCCGTTCGGTCTTAGGCATTCTGTAAAGCTGCCTGAGCGGCGCCTCCATCACCTGCCGGATTGTTTTGCGCGGATTGAGTGAGCTGATCGGGTCCTGGAAAACGTACTGGATCAGCTTGCCGAACTTCGCCGGATCGCCTGTGTCGAGTGCACGGCCCTCGATCTCAATCTTCCCTTCCGTCGGTTCGAGAAGTCCGACCAGCATTCGCGCCAGCGTGGACTTGCCGCAACCGGATTCTCCGACAATGCCGAGAGTTTCCCCGGTCTCGACCTCAAACGACATCGGCCGCACCGCACGCACGCCCGGAGGTGCCGGGCGCAGCAGCGGCTTTCGCACCGGAAATGTCTTGGTGAGATTTTCAACCCTGAGAGCGGGCATCTAGACAGCCTCCTCCGGGTAAAGGCAGCGCACAGCGCGTGGCGCATTACCTCTAAGTTCAATATCACCACTTCGGCAAGTTTCCTGCGCCATGTCGCAGCGTGGTGCGAACGCACAGCCCTGTGGCAGATCATCAACCAGCGGGGGCAGTCCTGGAATTGCGGCCAGTTCACGTCGTCCGCCACCCAGTTCCGGTACACAGGCAATGAGGCGCTTGGTGTATGGATGGGCAGGCGCATCCAGCACTGCTTGGGTTGGCCCTTCCTCGACAATTCGTCCCGCATACATCACCGCGATCCGATCGCACAATTGTGCGACGACCCCGAAATCATGGGTGATAAAGATTATCGCCAGCCCCCGCTCTTGCCGCAGGTCGTCGAGCAGAGACAGTATCTGCGCTTGCACTGTGACGTCCAGCGCTGTGGTCGGTTCATCGGCAATGATTATATCCGGCTCATTCGCCAACGCCATTGCGATGCCCACACGCTGCCGCATTCCGCCAGACATCTCGTGCGGGAAATTGTCCACCCGCGCCTCGGCATTGGGAATGCGTACATCCTTTAGAAGCTGAATTGCCCTGGCTCTCGCCTCAACATTGGATATCTTGTGGTGTGACTGAATCGCCTCGGCCAACTGCCGGCCGACTCGATAGAGCGGATGCAGTGTGGATAGCGGGTCCTGAAAGATATAGGCCACCCGATCACCACGTTTCTGTCTCAGCGACCCAAAGGGCGCGTTGATCAAGTCCTCACCTTGGAACCGTACCGCCCCGCCGGTGATCACACCCGGAGGCGAGGCCACCAATCCCATGACCGAAAGTGCGGTGACCGACTTGCCTGATCCGGATTCTCCAATTACCCCCAAACATTCCCCGGGTTTGACAGCCAGGCTGACACCACCCACAGCGCGGTAGATGCGCTTACCCACGTGGAACTCGGTTTGAAGCGACTGAATTGCAAGTAAGTCGTCCGTGGCCGCCGGAGTATCTCCCGTGCGCTCAACTAACGTCGTCGCGCGCGGGCGGGAAAGCGCGCCGGAGCGCAGCCTGGGGTCAAGCGCGTCGCGCACTCCATCACCTAACAGGTTGATCGACATTACGATCAGGAAAATCATGATCCCCGGTACGATCGAGGTATGCGGATGCGAGATCAGAGTGGAACGCGCCTCTCCCAACATCGAACCGAGATCGGCTTGCGGTGGCTGACTTCCAAGGCCGAGAAAGCTGAGCCCCGCGGTCTCAAGGATCATCCAGCCGACGGTGGTGGACATGGCGATAATGATTACCGGCAGGACATTGGGCAGTAGTTCTGTGAGAATGATCCTTGCATGCCCCATACCTGCAAGTCGGGCAGCGTCGACAAATTCGCGACCCGCGAGACCAACTGTTATGCCGCGGATATTTCGTGCGAAGAACGGTATGTTGACGGCTGCTACGGCGATGAGTGCGTTCATCAAGCCGGGGCCTAGCGCGGCAACGATGGCCAGCGCCAGCAAGATATAGGGAAATGCCATCAACATATCGACGCCGCGCATGATGAGATTGTCGGCACGCCCGCCGAAATAACCGGCAATGATCCCGACAGCCGAGCCAATGGTGGCGGCAATGAGTGCTGCTGCGACGCCCATTGCCAGCGAGAGCCGTGTTCCGTGCAGCAGGCGGCTGAGAAGGTCGCGGCCCAGATGATCTGTTCCGAGCAGATAGCCTTCGGAAAACGGCTTAGTGAACCGTTCAGCAGTGGCCGTGCTATCGGGATTTTGCAGCGGCAATATCGGAATGATCAAAATGAGGATCAGGATCGCCGCCAATACCACAGCCCCTCCTGCTGCCAACCGGTTTCGCAACAGCAGTTTTAGAAAGCCGGTCATGTCTTGATTCTCGGATCAAGCAAGCTCTGCGCCACATCCACAGCGATATTGAACAGTACGTAACAGGCAGCAACGAAGACCACACCGCCCTGCACCAATAGAAGGTCGCGTTTGAGGATCGCATCGACCAGCATCCGGCCCACACCAGGCCACTGAAATACAATCTCGATATAGACCGCTCCAGAGAGAACGAAACCCGCCTGAATACCCAACACCGGGATGATCGAAACCATCGCTGCACGCAGAGCGTGGCCCATGATAACCTGCCGCTCAGGTACACCCTTGGCGCGTGCAGTGCGGATGAAATCCTGCCGCAAAACCTCAAGCATCGCAGAGCGCGAAAGCCGCGCAATTACACCGGTGGCTACCACCGCCAGGGCTAGAGCAGGCATAATCAGATGATTGATTAGATCGGGCAGATCGCCGCCGCCATAGATCGCGAACATGCCGCTGACAGGCAGCCAGCGCAGGTTAACAGCGAAAAGGAGGATCATCATCATTCCAAGAAAGAAGGACGGAACCGAGATGCCGATGAGTACGACGAAGGTGATCACCTTGTCTGCAAGGCCATACTGACGGGCTGCGGAAACCACTCCCGCAAGGATGCCGAGCAGTGAGCACAGAACGAACGCAGTGCCGGCAAGAATTAGGGTCGCGTTGAACCGTTCGAGAACCTCGTCGATGACTGGGCGGTTCAAAGAATAGGACCGGCCAAAATCACCAGTCAGCATGTTGGAAAGCCAGATAAAGTATCGGTTGATAACAGGTTGGTCGAGACCGAGGTCGCGGTTCAGTTTTTCGACATTTTCCGGTGTTGCGTAAGAACCTAGAATTGCGGTAGCCGGGTCGCCGGGAATGAGCGACATAATCAGGAATACGATGATGGTGATCCCCAGCAAGACCGGGATGGCCGAAGCCAGTCTTTTGAGAATATAGCCGCCCATCGCCTGCCTCCGTTCGCCAGATTGCGTTTCCTGCAATGAAAACGGTTCGGAATTGCCATCAATCCCGGCGATGTTCCGGGCGCGCGAACGCCCGGAACAGCTATTGTTAGTTCTTTACCACACCATTCAGGCGCGGGAAGAAGGACGGGGCGAGGCGGAAGTTTTCTACCCTGTCATTGGTTACAGCATTCTGTTTCCAGTTTGCTACAAACACCCATGGCGCATCTTCCTGCACAATGGTCTGCATCTCGCGATAGAGGCGAGCGCGTTCATCCTGATCGGTAGCAGTGCGTGCCGCCTCGAGCAGTTCGTCGACTTTCTCGTTGGCATAGTAGCCCGAGTTGAATCCGCCATCGGCTGGCCACGCACCGGAGCGAAGCGCCAGATAAGGCAGCGTGTCGGGATCATTGGTCATCCACGCCATTTCCGCCATGTCGGCCTTGCCCTCAAGTCCGGGATTCACTTCACCCAAAAATGTGTTCCACTCATAGGTTTCGATCTTGACGTCAAATCCCACAGCCTTGAGATCAGCTTGAATGGCCGTTCCCATAGGCACTGGATCCAGCATGCCCGAACCGCCTTCGGTGACGTAGAAGGTCAGGGTTGCGCCATCTACTCCAGCTTCCGCTATCAGCGCGCGGGCTTTCTCGGGGTCATAAGGGTAAGGATCAAGCTCTTCATTGTAGGCCCAGGCAAACGCCGGTGGTGTCGGACCGGCGGCTACAGTAGCAGTGCCTTCGAGCACATCGTTGACGATTGCTTCCTTGTTGATCGCGTAGTTGGCAGCCTGGCGTACACGCTTGTCAGCAAACGGGCCTTCTTTTGCGTTCAAGATCAGGAACCACACGTGAGGTCCGGCTTGTTCGGAAATTGTGAATCCGTCACCTCCAAATTGACCGAGCGATGTCGGAGGTACTTCAGACATCATGTCGATTCCTCCGGCCAACATTTCGGCTACGCGGGTGTTCGCATCAGTGATCGGTCGAAACACAATCGCGTCAGTTCCCGCGGGCTCTCCCCAATATTCCCCGTTGCGATCTACGACTACACGCTCATTGGATTTCCATTCGACAAATTTGAAGGGGCCGGTGCCTGATGGATTGCGGCCTACCTCTTTGCCGTGGGCTTTCACCGCATCAGGCGAAATGATCAAGCCGGTTGGATAGGCAAGGTTTGACAGGAACGGCGCGTAAGGAGCGTTCAGGGTGAACTTTACCGTCATCTCATCGACAACGTCGGTTGCTTTCACCGCTCCGAAGAAAAACGAAAGCGGGAAAGGTCCCGTGTCGTGATGGGGGTGATTCTCGTCGAGCATCCGGTCAAAGTTGAATTTAACCGCATCGGCGTTGAAAGGCGTGCCGTCGTGAAAGCTCACGCCTTCGCGCAAGGTAAACGTATATTCGGTTCCATCTTCGCTGATGCCCCACGAAGTGGCCAAAGCGGGTTCAGGTTCCAGCGTGCCCGTTTTGTAACGGGTTAATCCCTCATAAACATTCACAAGAATCCGAAAATCATTCACCGCAGTCACTGCGGCCGGATCAAGTGATTTTGGTTCGGCGATCTGACCAACGATCAATACTCCGGGTGGCGTTTGGGCATATGCGGTGGCGGTCCAGGATCCGATGGTCAACACCGCGGTTGTGGCGGCCGCCATCAGACCTCGACGGGTCCAGGTCAAACATGTCATTGGCAATCTCCCTATGGTTTATTATGTATATTTATCATGATAAATTGCATTGGTCAATTTATCATGATAAATTCTGAGTTCTGTGAACAATGAGGCAGCATGACCTTTTCGATTCTAGCCCGCGATCCAGATACCGGTGCCATCGGCGGCGCCGCAGCAACCGGATCCTTGTGCGTTGGTGGATGGGTTCTACGCGGTGACCTGACGGCAGGAATGTCTGCCAGCCAGGGTGCCGCTCCTTCCACATTCTGGGGACAGGATGTTCTTGTAGAAATGCGCAACGGCTACAGTGCGGTAAGTGCGGTGGAACGGATTACGACTGCCGACAGGGGTCGCGACTACCGACAACTGAGCGCATTGGATTTGTCCGGGCAATCTGGTGTTTTCACAGGCCGCTCAACAGAACCGGAAAAAGGCAGCCGTGACTTTGACACTGGAATAGCATCCGGGAATATGTTGGCCAGTGCGAGCGTACTTGATGCGATGGTAGATACGTTCACACGTGAATCGGGAGCATTCGACAGCCGGCTGCTTTCAGCCCTGCACGCCGCCGCAAAACAAGGTGGAGATTACCGAGGCCTTTTGTCCGCAGCGTTGCTCGTACTTTCTCCCGACAAGCCACCCATGACTCTCAGAATAGATTACCACCCGCACGATCCGATCGGCGCGTTGGAAGAGTTGCATCATAAAGCAACCACCGGAGCGTACTCCAAGTGGGTCGAACAGGTACCTGTCACCATCGACAAGGAGCGCATTGTTGATTGATTGGGGTAAGCGTGCCGAAACGCTGCTAATGGAGCTCTCAGCATGCTCCGAACGCGGCGTTGGCGTGACACGCATGTCGTTTACACCCGAGCATCAGGCAGCGCTTGATATGCTGCGCACTGCAATGTCTCGAGCAGGTCTTCTCACATCACTCGACAACGCCGGTACGCTGGTCGGACGGCATGAGGGACCTGCCGGCAGTGGAACGTTCCTCATGGGATCGCACCAGGATTCTGTGCGCCAGGGCGGAGCTTATGACGGGATTATGGGCGTAGTCCTTCCGATTCTTGCCTTGGAGAAGCTCAGATCGGAGCGTGTGGATTTGCCTTTCACCGTCGAAGTGCTGGCATTTGCTGACGAAGAGGGCGTGCGGTTTCCGACGGCTTTGATCGGATCAAGAGCCTTGGCTGGCTCATTCGATCCTTCTGTTTTGGAAATGGAGGATGACCGCGGGATCACATTGCGCGATGCGATGACTTCGTTTGGTCTTGATCCTGATCGGATCGGCGAGATCAGGCGTGATCCGAACAACGTGATCGGATTTCTCGAAGCCCATATCGAGCAAGGCCCAATTCTCGAGCGCGAACACGAGGCCGTCGGCGTTGTGACCGCGATATGCGGTATCGAGCGGCACCGGATTAATGTCATCGGCGAAACCGGTCATGCAGGAACACTACCCATGGAGGGGCGGCGAGACGCCCTGGTCGGGGCGGCAACGATCGTGTCGCAAGTCAACATAATGGGAAGGGAATCGACGGATCTTCGCGCAACAGTCGGCGCACTCACCGTGGAGCCAAACGTGGTCAATGCTGTGCCTCGTGTTACCCGTCTGACAGCTGAATTTCGTTCACCACGGGATGAAATCCGCCGTGGTGCGGGCGAAGCGCTTCATCGCTTTGTCCATGAGCTTTCAGAGCAGTCCGGCCTGACCATCGATTGCAAATTGACCTATGAGCAGGCAGCCCAGGCCTGTGCCAGTGACCTGTCGGTACGTCTTATCGAAGCAGCAAGATCGGATGGCGGACAAGGCCCGACATTACCTTCCGGTGCCACCCATGACGCTTCGGCAATGGCGGAATTATGCCCTGTTGCGATGTTGTTTGTTCGATGTCGCGATGGGGTCAGCCACAGACCTGAAGAATTTGCCTCGCCGGAAGATATGGCGCGGGCCATTTCTGTGATCTCTGATTTCCTCAAGTCGGTTCGATAAAGGCCGACGGGTAAGATTTATCAGCTAGCGCCGAGCATCGAACTGATACAAAGGATTTTGCAGATCCATAAACACGAGGCGATGAGCGCGCATACAATCAACTGCCCGTGATTACTTCCACACCGGACATTGGCCAAAACAATCTGCATTGTCGCTTTTTCCGCTTTGCAGTCGTTGAAAATCCAAAATCCGTTATGTCCGCTTTCAGGATCTTGTCGAGAACTGACGAACGTCTGAATTGGGAGCGCTTGGCCGACCAGGCAGCTTTGGGCCGGAATCGAAGCAGGCACGGCAGGTTTGAATGTCGGCTTCCATTGGCCGCCACCGACGGGCCGACTGTACCCCACAACACCGGTGCACCGATACGCTCACCTATTCTCCCGAAGGCCAATGGTGGCCGAAGGAGAACTCAAATGGGAATCGCACAATACGATCCTGCCGCACTGGGTCGACCGGCATGGAATGCCGGCCGAAAAGTCGGCGTGAAAAAGCCACTGAAGTAACGCCAGATCTGGGCAATTCGTTTCTTCCTCGACAGGGAGAGACGCATGCGAGATCGCGGCGTTATTTGATCTCGCAATCGACAGCAAGCTGCGGGGCTGCGATTTGGTCAAGCTCAAGATCGGAACCCTCGTCACAGGTCAGGAAATCCGTACCCGTGCCATGGTCATCCAGAAAAAGACACTCTGGCCGTCCCGTCCAATTCGAGATTACGGCGGATGTGAGGGCAAGCTTGCTTGGCTGGAACGCAGAGGCGGAGCTGCTGAAGACTTTCGATGACTACGTCTTTCCCAGCCGGGTCGATCATTCCGGTCATCTGAGCACTCGCCAGTATGGCAGATTGGTCGATGAATGGGCGACTGGCAATCTTCGCGCAATCCAGATTCTGTTGGGTCACACCAAGATCGAAAATACCGTCAGGTACCTGGGGGTAGACATCGAGGATGCTTTGGAGTTGGCGGAACATACAGAGATCTGACAATGCGCGGCCCTGTTGCGTGCGGGGCCGTACGTCTAAGCGTAAGCATATCCATCACCAGATCACCGTTCGGCAGCTTTGCGCCCCCAAAACAGACCTTCGCTGGCTGTCGGACCGGTCCTGAAAGCCGCCTTTCGTTTTGAGCAACTCAATGACCCGGAAGGGCGATTTCGGGTCATTGATGCTGCTGCGAAGAACGCGTGTTGATCCCTCCAGAGCAAACGCTGAATTTGCAGAATACCTGACACGGCCATTTCACACCTAGAGCTTTAAACCTGCCATCAAACGGTCATCGCAAACGCGATATTCGGGTTGGCAATTCGCCAGATCAGGTAGCCACGTGCGAAACTTCCTTGTCCGGCGAATAGATGTCCAAAATGTTCCAGTGCCCGGTGGTAGGCGTCGGATTGTTGATCATCGGAACATCAAGCACGGTGGGCTTGCCGCTTTCAATCGCGGCGATTAACGCAGGGAGCAACTCGTCAGCCGACGAAATGCGGATGCCTTCTGCCCCGTAGGCCCTGGCGATCTCGGCGTAACCGGGTCCGTTCGTCGGCGCATCCGGAGAGCCCGGAAAGGTGGTGCCATAGGTCAGGCCGTAATGGGCTTTCTGCAGACCTGCGATCGTGCCAAAGGCATTGTTGTTCATCACCAGCCAGACGATACCAAGATTGCGCTCAACGGCCGTCGCCAGCATCGACGGGTTTTGACCGAACCCACCATCGCCAACCAGGCTGATGACAACCCGATCGGGTGCCGCAAGCTTGGCGCCGATCGCACCGGGCGGCCCAAATCCCATGGTCGCAAACCCTCCCGGTGTAAGAATGGATCCCGGTGTTAGAATATCAAATTGCTGCCCAACACCATTCTTGTTCCAACCGACATCGGTGGTGATGATGGCATCTTCCGGCAGCGCTTCGCGGGTGTCGGCGAGGATGCGTTCCGGCATCATCGGAAATGCCGATGACGTCGCCATCTCCGCATTGCTCTGTTTGAAGCCGACGCGGAAGTCCGCAATCTTTTGTATCAATTCTGGTCCTTTTGAACCCGTCCGGATGCATCTCCCGTGCAACGCGGTTCAACACCGCAAGTGCAGACTTCAAATCGGCGACAATGCCGATTTCGGTCGGATAGTTTCGCCCGATTTCCGAGGGTTCGATGTCGATATGGATCACCCTGGTTTCGGGTATGTTGAACGTGTAGCCCGGATACCAGCTCGAACAATCGGCCTCCTTGAAACGCGTCCCAATGGCAAGCAGCCAATCCGCCTCAAGACAGGCCTGATTGACCAGTTCAGTGCCCCAAAATCCGGTCATGCCAAGCACGAGCGGATGGTCGTCGCGCAGGCACCCCTTGCCCATCAATGAATGGGCGACAGGCAATCCCATATGCTCGGCAAATTCGCGAAGTTCGTCGGATGCCTTGGCGAGCAGAATGCCACCGCCGGCGTAGATGACCGGGTTTTCCGCCTCGGTAAGTGCGGTGATGATTTTCCTGGCGGTCTCATCGTCTAGCGACGGCTTCACAAGCGCCTTTGTGTTGGCTGCAACCCGCTCGAAACTGTCGGCCGGAATGCGTTCGGAGAACACATCCATCGGCACATTCACCAGCACCGGGCCGGGCTGGCCACTTTCGGCCAGTTGGAAAGCTTTCTCGAGAATTTCAGCCATGAGATCGGCACGGTCGACCCGCCAGGCACGCTTGACGAAAGGTCGATAGATCTCCCATTGCGCAGCATCAGCGTGCAGATTGACCTCCTGATGCGGATGCTTACCATAATAATGTGTCGGGATATCTCCGGCGATCACCACCATCGGAATGCAGTCGAGCGCCGCATTGGCCACACCGGTAGCGCAATTCGTCAATCCTGGCGAAAGGTGTGAAAGAACCACAGACGCCTTGCCCTGAACCCGGGCGTAAGCATCCGCAGCATGGCTGGCGATCTGTTCGTGGCGAACGGTCACAAAATCAATCGGACTGTCGGCCATCGCCGCAAGCACAGCAATGTTGGTGTGACCGCAAAGCCCGAATACGTGCTCGACGCCTCGCTGCTCCAGATAGGTGACCAGATGTTCGGCGACGGTTCTGTTCGCGGTATCCTTCATCACGCCACCTCCCGGCCAAAGAATTCACCAAACAAATCCTGTTCGCTCGGCCGGTCTTCGGGTATGGGCCGGCTGACCCATGTGTAGTTCATGAAGTGTTTGAGATTGACGTTCTCATTGGTGATGTTGCCGCCCCAGATTCCGCAACCAAGCGAGGAGGTCATCGGCATGCCGTTGGTGAAGCTGCCGGCATTGGCTTTTGATTGAGCCTGCCGGACCATCATCCGGCTCACCGGAGCGACGCGGGCCAGCGCGTCGATGTGGTCATCGTCGTGGCTATAGATTCCACAGGAGTGACCTTTGCCACCCACCTCGTAGATGGCGCGGACGGCGTCGAGCGCCTCATCGAAGGTCTCAAAATGATAAAGCGCCATCAGGGTTGTCAGCTTTTCCTTGCAAAACTGGTGCTCGGGTCCGATTTGTCCCTGGTTCTCGACCATCAGAAATTTGCGGTCATCGGGGATGTTAAAGCCGGCGACATCTGCTGTTTGCTGCGGCCGGCAGGCGATCGTAGGGAAAGTCCGGTTGCCCTTCTCGTCCCACATTGCGTTTTTCAGCAATTCCTTTTCTTCGGCACTGCAAAGGTAGCCACCTTCTGCAATCAGTGCCGCAACCATCTTATCGTAGATCGATTTCTGGATGATGATGTTGCCATCTGCGGAACAACCAGAACCAAAATCGGATGTTTTCGACATTCGGGTATTGGCTGCGGCAATATCAATGTCGGCGGTTTCATCGATAACGATTGAGGAATTTCCTGCACCCACGCCATAGGCTGGCCTGCCAGACGAGTAGGCGGCTTTCACCATCGGCTTGCCGCCGGTCGCAAGTGTCAGGTCGCAGATCGCCATCAGGTGCTGGGTCAGCGGAATGGAAGGTTTGCGGATAGCTTGAAACAGGTCTTCAGGCGCACCGACGGCCCGGCACGCCGCGCGCATGACCTCAACCATCTCAAAGGTGGTGGCAGCCGATCGCGGGTGTGGAGAAAAGATCACCGCATCGCGCGCCTTGGCGGCATAGATACCGGTTACCGGTGGGGTCAGTGCCGGATTGGTCATTGGAATCAGCGAAGCGATAACCCCAGCCGGCTTCGCATATTTGACGATGCCCTTGGCTTCATCCACCTCAACAATGCCCGTCGATTTCTGACGCAAGGCGTCGCGGAGAACGCCGTGGATCTTGAAGCGTTTTGCCGGTCGGCCCTCGCGGTCGCCAATACCGCTTTCGTCAACACCCATCTGGGCAAGGCGCGTAAATGTTGCCTCATTTCCGGCATACCAGCCGATCGCCTGCGCCAAGCGATCCAGCCGTGCCTGGCTCCAGTCTTCCACCTGCGCCATCGCCGCGCGGGCGCGTTTCATCATGTCATCAGCGAGTTGTCGCTCGTCTTCGTTCAGCTCTCTGGCCATTTCGTACCTCGATGTTTCTTGTGGGTCATGCCGCGATCTGATGGATCTCGCGGCGTTTTGATCGGACCGAGCCGAAGGCTCGTTTTGCATGGGACAGGCAGCGGCGGGCATGTTCCTCGAACCCGAGTTCCGCCAGCCTGCTCTGGTTGGGTAATTCGATTGAATAGTCGACAGGGGGAATGCGCTCGATGATGCCGGCAAAGTCGATCCAGCCTTCGCCCGGATAGAGACGCGCGTCGCGGGCCAGCTGGATCATGCCCTCACGTGTGTCGGCAATTCCAGGCAGGCAGTCTGAAATGTGAAGAAAATGCAGCAGCTCGGGAGGCACGTGAAGCAGTTCGCCAATATCAACGCGGCTAAGGTGCAGGTAAAGCGTATCGACCAATATGCCGGCGTTGGGCCGGTCGGCGGCACGGACAATGTCCATGGCTTCATCCAGGGTCCGTAATCTCGAGAAGGTCGGAAACTCCAGATCGACGCTCAACCCGTAAGGTGCTGCCAAATCGCAGGTTTCAGCATATACATCGATCAGGAACTGTCGGTCATCTCGTGTTTTCGTCCACGCGCTCATGATCATACGCTGAGCACCCAACTCTCCCCCCAGCTCAAGGGCGCGCTCAAATGTTCGCGGATCGCAATCTTCTGTAATCCGGGCTATCTCGACATCCAGCACTTTCAGACCGGTAGTCACCAACGCCGTCTTGGTTGCCTGTACCTGAGATTTGTCGATGGGCGACTGCTCGAACTCACCGGGGACATTCATCGGGATAAAGCGCGGGCTGACAGCGTCATAGCCGGCTCGCGCGGCGATGTAGACCAATTCTGGTGGCGTGCATCCGATCAGGGTCAGGTGCGCCAGCGAATAGAGCGGCTGGTCTTGTGGCCCTGTCTGGCGCTTGAGCATTGTGGATCCCCGGATCGGCCGGATATGAACGATATTACCTTATATAATTAAAAATATCAGATATTTTGTAAAACATCAACCCGCGGCAAAACTATTTCGTGCGTCCGTATTAGGCGGACGCGACAATTCGCAACTTCGCTGACAATCTTCAGATACTGACCCAGGCGCCGCCGTTTTCGTGCGATCGAACAGTCGCATCGATGAAACGCACACCCGCAGCGCCTTCGGATACACGCGGCAGAGCGAGCCAGTCCTCCGGAATTGTGATGCCGTCTCGTCTGGCAGCAACGGCCATGGCGAATTCGGTGTAGAGATTGGCCCAGGCTTCGATGATGCCCTCTGGAAAACCGCGCGCTGTTCGCACCAGCCTCTCCGTCTGTGCTGACACACCGTGCCCATGGCCCCTGCTGATGGTTTGATCGGGCTCGCCATATTGGCAAAATCTCAGCTGTTCGGAGTTCTCCAGGTCCCACTCCAGCCCACCTTCCGATCCATAGACCCGAAGCCGGAGACCGCCTCGATTGCCGGGCGCCAGACGGGTTGCCATCAGCGTACCGGGTACATCTCCCTGATAACGCGTCATCATGAATACGGTATCCTCCAGCGGTTTTGGTGCACCGCAGACATGCATCTCGGCGCGCAATTTGGTCATCGGCAGGTGCGAGACGAAACTAGCCAGGTGAGCTGCGTGGGTACCAATGTCACCGGTGCAGCTGGTGCGTCCCGATTTTGCGGGATCCAACCGCCATTTCACATGTGGTGCATCCTGAACTCCGTCGGGCACCATCCAGTCCTGCATGAATTCAACGTGGATCTGGTTGACGCGGCCCAGGCCACCTTGCGCGACGATTTCCCTTGCCTGCCTGATCATCGCGAAACACGACATAGTATAGGAAACACCAAACACACAGCCGCATTCAGCCGCCAGCTTTACCAGTTCCTCTGCCTCAGAGACCTCGTTGGTCAGCGGCTTGTCACACAACACGTCAATGTCGGCTGCCAAAAATGCCTTCGCAGCATTAAAGTGCAGATGATTGGGAGTGGTGATCATCACCGCATCGACACCGTCCGGGCGTTGGGCCTCGGCGACCGCCATTTCGTCGAACGATGCGTAACAGCGATCTTCCGGCAAGAACCATTCAACACCACGCGCCTTGGCCTTGGCAGGATCGGAAGACAATGCACCGGCGGCTATCTCCCACCTGCCGGTCAGGCGCGCAGCCGTTGCCTGCATGCCGGATATACGTCCACCGCCGACAATGCCTAGGCGCAACGGCCGCGCCAGACGGGGAAAAGGGCCATCAAAATGGATGTTTGCGGGCAGCAAATTGTTGCTCATATCAATTCTCACTGCGGTGGCGTGGCACCATCGGGAAGCATTTCGACCGCCATGAAGATGCTGGGTGTTATGGTCTCGAACTGGTGCCAGGGATAATTGCCTTCGGCATCGTACATCGGCCGGTGGGTCGTGCCCGGCGCCATCGGTTCTTCCAGGTAAAGCGTATCGACATCGCGCTCACGGCACTGCTGCATTTTGCCGAAGCCGACGATCTGCGTGTGCACTTCGCGGAAACCGGGAACAGGGCAGAATGCATGATCGCGATGCAGTCCGACATTCAGGGGCACCGAGCCCGAATGATAAAGGGTGAAACCGTAGTTCCCGATCCAGACTTTCGGCGACATGTAGTGGCTGACACCACGGAGCCGTTCTTCGCCTCTTACTTCAAATGCCGACGGCCAAGTACGCCTGACATTTGCTAACAGCGCCTCTTCGTCATCGTAGTCAGCAAAACGCTCAATAATGACCGCATGGTCGACGGGTGAAATTCTGGTGTCGACGAGAATGGCCGACTGCAGGTGATCCAATGTCTGCTCTCGCACCCGAATTGGCGTTTGCGAGAGATTGAGAACGATGGTCTTTCCGATGATCGGATAGTCCTGCTCTTCTGTGATGAGGCGAACGGTAAAAAACGGCTCAGCAATTTCGAGATCTTGAACGGACATATGGTTCAGTCCTGTTTGTCGGGAAACTGTTCTGGAAGCGGGTTGGGAATTTCGCAACGGCTGTCAATTTCAGCGAAGCGACCTGAGCCTGGACTTTCGAGAATTCCGGTCATGACCTCGAGCACATGATAAGCCAGTTCGCCGGATGCGCGCGGTTTTCGGCCTTCGGCAATCGCGTATGCCATCTCCACCAGCCCGATACCGCGGCTGTCTTTATTGAGCCCGTGCGTGTTGTCAGCAACCAGCCAATTTTCCCGGCCGGTGGGTCTTGGTTTGTGTGTCCAGCGCGATGTTTCGCGGGTTCGGTACCAGACCTCTCCTTCAAAAATATTGGCGCCATGTACGGGATCAGGATCTGGAATGCAGATCGTTCCGTTTTCGCCATAGATCTCCAGGCGCGGCGATTCGCTGTCCCAAATATCAAAGCTCATGGTTATGGAGCCGACAACGCCGCTTTCAAATTCCAACATGCCTTGAACATGGGTGTCCACTTCGACTGGCATCCACTCGCCGTCACGTGGACCGTTTTCGATCTTGCGCCGCTCAAATGCCCGGTTCGACATGCCGGCGACACGGGCAATGGGACCTAGGAAAAACACCATCGCGGTCAGGTAATACGGACCGAGGTCAAGCATCGGGCCGCCTCCGACCTGATAATAGAAATCGGGGTTGGGATTATGACGCTCGGTACCATGCGAGCCGACAAAAGCGGCGACGCTTGTCGGTCTTCCAATTGTGCCCCCGTCCAGAAGTTTTCGCACGGTCTGCCAGCGACCGCCAAGAAACGTATCCGGGGCGTTGCCGACCACCAGACCTCGCTCTTCGGCCAGCGTCAGGACTTTGCGGCCATCGGCCAGGTTCGAGACCAATGGTTTTTCACTATAGACATGTTTACCCGCCTGTAATGCCTTCAGGCTGATCTCGGCATGCGCGGCCGGAATGGTGAGGTTCAAGACACAATCAATGTCCGGATCGGAGAATATCGCATTCGGGATACACGCTTTTGGGATGCCATATTGGGAAGCTTTGGCCTGGCTCTCAGCCAAATCGAGGCTTGCACACGCGGTGACATTGACGGCCTCATATTTTGAGAGCGTTTTGAAGTAGATGTCGCTGATGCGGCCACAGCCAATGACACCAACTCTAAGCGGCTGCATGATCTGCCCCTACAAGTCTCTGATGATCTGTCTTTAATCAGATTTTTTGGATTGATAAAGCGGAAGGTAATCTGGCGGCATCGGGCCTTTGTTGCGCCCGCCCTGGTTCATCTGTTCCCAGCCATGCGCCAATACCCCGACAGAACGCGACAAACAAAACAAGCCGCGTGACAATGGAGGCGGAAATCCCAATTCGCAGAAAATGACCGCCGTCGCACCATCGATATTCATTGCAATCGGGTTACCTCTTTGGCGGCCGATTTCCGCCTGTACCGCCTCGCCAATTTCAGAATAGCGTCCGGTTACCGTTCCTGCGTCCGCAGCATGCCGCACCATCGCCATTAGCCGGGGCGCCCGCGGATCAACAGGTTTATGAAACCGGTGACCGAAACCGGAGACGATCTTGCCGTAGATCTCACGCCACGCCGCGATTCCGTCGATAACAGCAGTTTTGAGATCATCTCCGGCGTCAATCCGGTTGCCAATGTCGACGTAAAGTTCAGCGCATTGTTCCCCCGCTCCACCGTGAACGTCGCCCAGCATGTTGACACCGGTGGCAAGCACATTGTTGAGCCCTACACCACAGGTTGCCGCCATGCGTGCTGCAGCGATTGACGGGGCCTGCGGACCATGGTCCACGCCGGCGACCAACGCACATTCCAACAAGTCAGCCTCCTGTTTGCTTGGAACACTTCCTCGAAGCATCAACCAAATCATCTGCGAAAATCCGATATTGCCGATCAATTGTTCAATCGGCTGGCCACGGAACGCGATCCTTCCTGGTTCCATGTCGATGATGGAAGTTTGCCACCACTGGCGAACTGCCAACGCGTCGTTGCTGTCGTTCATTTTCCCTGACCGCATGTTCGGTGATGCATCTGTGCAGCGAGCCTTATTGGGGCATTCCGCGCCCCATAGCCCTGGTAACCGCCCCGGCGTTGGACGATTTCGAAGAAAAACCCGTCAAAGACCGGCTTGCTGTAAATCTGAAAATATTCCGAGGTTCCGTCGCAATCATACAGGATGTTGCCAGCTTTAAGCCGTTCAACAATCGCATTATCCAACCCGAAAGTTGCAATGAGATCGGCATAGTAATTGGGCGAAACTTCAAGCCGCTCGAACTGCGCCCGCGCCAGCTGGTCGGATGTTTCGAAAATGTCATCCGTCAGAAAAGCGATGTGCTGGACGCCGGCGCCGAACCTGTCGGCAAGAAATGCGCCCGCAAAAGTTCGCCGTTCGCCGGCGCCATTGAGATTGAGCCTGACCTCCCCTTCCGGGCTGGCAATCGCCTGACTTAAGACCACGCCAGATGGATCGGCCACATCAACGACGGAGCTTTTCTCCATGATGAATGTCGATGTGTAGTAGGTCAGCCAACTCTGCATCTCCTGATACTTCATGGTCTGGGCGACATGATCGATGCGCCGAAGTCCGGCTGGTGGCGTTGCCTCGGTCTTCGGCGCCGCGTCAAACTCGATATCCCAGACCCGGTGAAGGTCGGATTTCTCGTCAATGAAATGAACAACATTGCCGCCGACACCTTTGATGGCCGGAATGTTCAACTCGCCGGTTCCAACCGGTTGCGAGAACTGCGGTGCGCCGAGTGCTGTGGCCCGGGCCACGGTCTGGTTGGCGTCCTTGACCTTAAGTCCCATGTCACAAACCGATGGTCCGTGTGTTTCGAACACCTGTGCCGCGAATCCTTCCCGCTCTGAATTGACAACGAGGTTTATGGCTCCCTGTCGCCAGAGTTCGACCGATTTGGAGATGTGCCTGCGCTCCATTCGAAAGCTGAGCGCATTGAGCATCCGCCTGAGTTCAGCACCCGATTCTTTGTCGACCGCAAATTCGATGAACTCGAAACCGGTCGGATAAACCCGCGCCGGCAAATCGGGAACCGGAGCCGGAAGAGCGGGTTCTGTTTGCGCGGCTTCGTCAAGAAGGGCAACCAGCGCGCGGTATCCGTCCCGGGCGAATGTCTCGCCTCCGACCTGCGCGCTATCGTGAACACGGGCCAGCGACCAGGGCCCCCGATAGCCGGCTTTTGCCAAAACGCGGACAAATCCCTGCAGGTTCAATCCGCCCTGGCCGGGCAGCATGCCAAACAGGCGTTTGAGCTTGCGAATGTCGAAGTCGAGCGCCGGAGCATCTGACAGTTGCACATGAAACAGATTTTTCCCGGACAGATCCCTGAGGCGCGCCGGCTTGGAACCGTCGGCAAGCGAAAAGAAGCTGTTTATCGCCAAGCCAAGATTGGGATTGTCAATCTGCTCGACCAGCTCATTGGCTTGCAGTTCCGTTTGGATATGTCTTGCCCACGGCAGGGCAATGAGGGCTGCACGCACCGATCTTTTGCCGGCGCGCTCGGCCAGTTCGGTGAAATCGGCAAGAAACGACCCGGAATCGCCAGACGCCAATGGATATGTCGATGTCCCAACCAGCAGGGTTGATGCTCCGAGGGTTTGCATCAGGTCAAGCTTGCGCTCCAGCCGGTCGAAAGCCCGCTTACGAAGATCTCCCGAGAGGCCTTCCAGATCATGAAACGGCTGCAGCAGATCAATCGAAAGACCGAGGTCCGCCGCCAATTTGGCTACATCAGCAGGTGCCGCTGCATATCCGGTCAGGTCCGGCTCGTACAGCTCGACGCCGGAGAACCCGGCGTCGGCTATCGTCTTGAGCTTGGTAGCCAGATCGCCGGGGACTGATGTAGTGGCGATCGACAGATGCGTCATCCTTGGTACCCGAACAGCCTTGGCAGCCACAAAACCACATCCGGCGCCAGCATCAGGAACACCAAAGCTGCAATCAGGACACCAAGAAAGGCCCAGATCTCGCGTATGATCTCCTTAAGCGGAATACCGGTCACCGCATTGATGACAAACAGCAATATACCGTAGGGCGGTGTGATCAGCCCGATCATGGAATTTACGACCACCAGCACACCGAAATGTACCAGATCAATGCCAAGCGCCCTGCAAGCGGGAATGAACAGCGGTACGATCACCAGGATGATCGTTGTCGCATCGAGCACACATCCGAGCAAAAGTACAAGAATATTGACCATCAACAGGAACACCAGTGGATGCATGTCAATGCCCGTCAAAGCATCTGACATCATGCCGGGAATGTTCTCGGAGACGACAACGAAATTCAGGATCAGTGCACCGCCGATAACCACGCCAACCGCTGATGAGGAGCGTGCACTTTCAACCAGGATTTCGTAGAGCGATTTGATCGACAGTGCCCGATAGAATACGGCGGCGAGCACAAGGGCATAGAAGGCGGCTACAGCAGCGGCTTCCGTTGGGGTCGTGACCCCGCCATAGATGCCATAGAGCAGAATAACCGGCATCAAGAGCGCAGGGAAAGCGTTTGCTGTGATCTTTGGCAGCTTTCTCAGCGGAACCGGCTCTTCCATCGCGAACCCGCGCTTTGTGGAGATATAGGTGTTCATCACCATCAGCACGGCTCCCATGACCAGACCGGGAACAATACCGGCCAGGAAGAGGGCACCGATCGAAGTGTTTGAAACCAGTGCGTACAGAACCATTGGAATGGACGGAGGAATAATCGGACCGATTGTGGCCGTTGCCGCCGTTATCGCTGCCGCATAACCACGGCTGTAGCGATTGTCCTTGGTCATCATCTGAATAATGATTTTGCCGATGCCGGCGGCGTCGGCCACTGCCGAGCCGGACATGCCGGAGAAGATCAGGGATGCAACGACGTTCACATGTCCCAGACCACCCCTGAAGCGTCCCACCGCAGCGATACAGAAATTCAATAACCTGTCGGAAATTGTTCCCGCGTTCATGATATTGGCGGCGACAATGAACAGCGGAACGGCAAGGAGAATGAAACTTTTGTACAGTCCTTGCAGAATTTTCTCACCGGCCAACGCAACATCCAATCCGGCAACACCGAGATAGACCACGGACGCCAGAATAATTGAGTACCCGATTGGTGTTCCGATGGCGGCCAGGCCGAACATCGTAACCAGGCAAAGAGCTAGTTCCAGGCTCATGTCGCGTCCTCCCCATGGCGAATGTGCGGTGGTTCAGGCTCATGTCCCGGTATTTCATGATCTTCATCTGGCGGTCCGTTGCGCAGCACATCAATGAACCGCCATGCATATCGACCGATGATCACAACCATGAAGATTGCGTAGATCGAGAAGATCGTTCTCATTGGGATCTTTTTGCCGGTGAAAGGGTTTTCCACCGTGGTCGTCTTGCGGATTTTCATCCAGTCGATGTAGTCCCAGGTCGGTAAAAGCGACCAGAGCATGCCGATAACGATTGCAGCGGCAGCGGCAAGTGCAAGAATCTGACGGAGCCTGCGCGGCGCAGCGAGATAGAAAATGTCAAAAGTAACGTGATCTTTCTCTTTGACCACAAACGCACAGCCAAAAAAGACGATCCAAACCCACAATATGAGACAGAATTCGAGCGTCCAACCGAACGGTGTCAGCAGCACATAGCGCGAAAATATCTGCAGCAGAAAAGTGAGAAACATCGCCGCCAACATGGTGGCGGCAATGAACTCGGCGCCACGGTTAAACCATTTGGTGATTGTCATTTTCCAATCCTCCCGTAGCGCCGATATTTGGTGTCTAGTTACCGAGTGCGTTGATCTTCTCCAGCACACCCTCTGGCCAAGTTTGTGCAAACTCACTTTGCAGATACATTGACTGAACCTGATCACGGAAAGCTGTCAGATCGGGCTCGTAAACCGCCAGGCCGTTCTCCTCGAGAAATGCAACCAGGCTTGCTTCTTTTTCGAGTTGCTTCTGCCGTCCGGATTCAGCGGCAGCATCAGCGGCTTTCTGGATGGTTTCCTGCTGTTCCGCGGTCAGCTCATCCCAAAGCGCTTTCGAAAATGCGATGTAGTTTAGGTCAACCAAGTGAGATGTCAGAACGATCTGCTTCGTCACTTCGTAGAACTTTGCATCGACAACCGTCGGCAGTGGATTGTCTTGCCCGTCCACGGCGCCGGTTGACAAGGCAGTATAGACCTCGGCAAAGGCCATCGGTGTGGGAGAGGCGCCAAGTGCCTTGCCGAGGAATTGCCAAGCATCGGTGCCCGGCATACGCAGATTGACGCCGGCGAGATCGGCGGGTGTTTTGACGGTCAATTCATCTTTAGATTGACGCAGATTAACCTGCCGGCGACCGAGATACATTACGGAAAGCAGTTTGACCCCGAGCTCTTCTTCAACCTTCTGCTTGAAAGGGTCCATGAGCGCGTCGCCGAAAACAGCGACCTGGTGGGCAGCATCCTGATGCACATAACCAGCAGTGAAAATCGAAAACTCTGGAAAGAACTGTGCCAGTTCCTGGGCGGAGGCAATCGACATTTCCAGGTTACCGCGGCTGATGGCCTCCAGTTCGGTACCCTGCGCAAACAATACGCCGTTATATCCGGGTTCATAGTCGGCGATATCAGCCACCATTGGCGCGAATACCTCGGCCATCGCAACCGATCGGGCATCTGTCTCCGATCCAGAAGTTGCCAAACGTAGTTTTATCTTGTCTGCGGCAAATGTCGGCACGGCTACCGATGCTGCGAGACCGGTTGCTGCAATAGTCGCAAGAACGGTGCGACGTGTGAATTTCGAGAACATTTCAATTCCTCCCTTGGGTCGGACCTTCGGATTACAATCCGGCAATAATTGACGGATTATTTTTAAATAGCAAGAGATTTTTAAAAATATCAGATGTTTTTGATTACATCTGCTAACCCAGGGCCACCATGCTGTCGATGGAACCTGGCTCGCCGATATCCTCCAGCGGCCTGATATTGATCGGCTTTCCTGAATCTGCAGCGAGTTGGATCGCTTCGACAACTTGCAGAGAGCGAGAGCCCTCCAGCCCCGACACAATTGGGGTTTCGATCCCTCTAATCACCTGGGCAAAATGTTCAACCTGGATGGACAGCGGATCGCCAGCCTCAACGATCAGGTTCTTGGCATTTATGGGGCTCCACCAGTCGGGTTCGGCTCCGTGGCTCCACACCCGCAGATCAGGAATAGACAGGGCACCCGACGTACCGCCGATCAGATAGCAACTTTGATTGGTTGCTGGATAAGCAGGATTTTCGCGAGCGGTCATCTCCCAACTCCAGGGAGCAGCGATCGTATCGGAGACTGAAACTGTGGCCACAGCGCCGGATGCAAATGTCAGCATCGCAGCGGCAAGTTCCTCGTTTTCAAATCCCCTGGTCGAAGCGATCGTTTGCGCCTGGACGCGAACCACATCGCCACCGAAATGACGAAGCAGGTCGACATCGTGCACCAGATTGACCGAAATAGGTCCGGCGCCCTTTTTCGTTCGCCAGGGCGCCTGATGAAAATAGTAGTCGGGCTTGTAGAACCAGGATGTTGCCTGCACAGCGCGCAATTCGCCAATGTCGCCACGTTCAATCGATGCCTTCGCCGCGCGCACAACCGCATTGTGTCGGCGATGATGGCCGACCAGGAGCGGGACATTTGCAGCTTCGGCAGCCTGAACCAATTTCAGCGCACCTTGTGAGGTCACCGCGATCGGCTTTTCGACCAGAACCGGGCATCCATGAGCAACGCACTCAAGGGCCTGATCGACATGCAAGGGGGTCGGCGTGGCCAGGATCACGCCATCAACCGCCGCCTTGTCGAACATCTCTTCGATGGTGGCGAAACACGGGATGTTCAACTCGGCGGCCGCCCCTCGCTTGCGCTCATCTGGTTCAACGACTGCAGCCAGCCGTAAATCCGGACTTCGCCTGATGCGATCGACGTGGCGCTTTCCGACAAGACCGTAGCCGACAACGGCAATTGATAATGATTCTGACATGCGGGCTGATCCTGTCGAGCGGGGTCAGGGAGGATTTCTCCTACTTAACCATATTACCTGATATTATCAATATCATCAGATATTTTTTACAATTACCGTATAAATCAACCCTTGAGCCGTATTGTCGAACCTCGTAAATATCCTGCATAATCAGGAAACTATGATGGGAAATGGCGTGGACACACCACTCAACACCGTCGGATCTGCAACCTATCAGCAGATCAAGCGCGATATCATTTTCGGCGAACTGCGACCGGCTTCGAAGCTGAAGCTGGACGTGCTGCGCCAACGCTACTCGGCCAGCATGTCAACATTGCGGGAAACGCTCAGCCGCTTGGCGAGCGAGGGGTTTGTCGCCGCCGAAGAGCAACGTGGCTTCTTCGTTACCGCTGTCTCGCGCGAGGACCTGATCGAAATTTCGAACTTGCGCGTTCTGCTCGAATGCCACGCGGCGCGATTGTCAATTGATAACGGCGATACGGATTGGGAGGGAAATCTGGTCGCGGCGCACCACAAGCTTCACCTCATGGAACAGCGGATGCTCGCCGGTGACACGTCACTGAAAGAGGAATGGAAACGCTATGACTGGGAGTTTCACCTCGCCGTCATCGAAGCGTGCGGGTCGCGCAATCTTCTGTCACTCCATTCGATCCTCTATGACAAATACCTCAGATACCAGATGCTGGTTTTGACCTATCGGGGTCAGGAGGCCGTTGACGAACACCGCGCGATTTTCGAGGCGGCACTGGCCCGCAACGCCGACGAGGTCGCAAGGGTGCTCCAAATCCATATTGAAAACGGTTTGGAACACACGCTGGCAGCGTTTCAGCCAACAGCAGCGTAGCTTGCCAAATATGACTCCAACTGTATGTTTTGAGTTGACCAAGTGAGTTGCGATTCACGGTGGGGAGTGGACTCGGCGCAACCACGGTAATTGATCGGCGCACCAAAGTTCGCATAGTGCGCATTGCGGTCGCCCGACGCCGATCAGACTTATTATCGACTTTTCAACCGCAATTCGGATGCTGCTATTCGCAATTGCTTGTTTGTTGAATCGCCGCTTAGGACCAATGGAGTGCCAATGTTATTGTCGGCCACGAACGTCAGTTTTTTTGTCCGCGACCGAAAGCTGCCAGTCCGCAAACGGCCCCAATACTGCAATTTACCCGGTTCACTGCGGTAGTGGTGGCTCACCGAGGCAGCTTTCTCGCCTAATTGGAGTTCTGCGAACTTTTCACTGGACTTTGTGCGCAAACGAAGCAGTTGTGTTGTTGTCTCCAGCCGGTCGAGTGCCGGCTCTGCTCAGTGACAGCGGTCCTCGCCGCTGTCGTCGAACTTAAGGAGACCGACATGACAACATCAAATACTTCGACACACCGTAAAACTGGCGATACGCTGGGTTCGGCAACGCGGAAGAAAGGAACCAAAGCCGAGACTGTCATCAAGCTTCTCGTCACCAAAAAAGGTGCATCTCTTGACGATCTGAGCAGATTGACAGGTTGGCAAGCGCATTCGGTACGGGGCTTTCTATCCGGCACGGTCAAGAGGCGAATGGCACTCAACCTTGTCTCTGAACAACACAAAGAAGGAGTACGCCACTATCGAATTCTCCGGTGGGTGGACTTACCCGGATTTAGTGGAGAGGCTTTCACTCTATGATTGCCATTTTAGTTTCAAATTTGGCGGGCGATTTGTAGCCCAGTGCTGAATGGCGTCGGCGGGGGTTGTAGAACCCGTCGATGTATTTTCCAAGCTGTGCTGTTGCCTCCTTTCTGGTTTGGAATGATGTGCGCCAGACCAGTTTGTTCTTGATTGTCTTGAACACCGTTTCCACGATTGCGTCGTCGTAGAAGTTTCCCTTGCCGCTCATGGAAGCAATGATGCCATGCATGTTCACCAGATCACGATATTCATAGGAGCAGTACTGGCTGCCCCGGTCGGAATGATGGATCAATCCCGGCCTTGGCTGGCGTATGGCAATGGCTCGGACAAGGGCTGTTGTTGCAAGATCTTTCTTCAGCCTGTCACTGGTCGCCCAACCGACAATACATCGGGAATACAAGTCCAATACGATTGTCAGATAGAACCAGCCCTCGGCGGTCCAGATATAGCTGATGTCTGCACCCCATTTCTGATCAGGTCTGTCACAGGTAAAATCCTGATCCAGAACTTTGGGAGCAACTGGGTGATGGTGATTGCTGTCTGTGGTTCGCTTGAACCGGCGTTTCTGTGGCGCCTTCAAGCCATTGTCACGCATCAGTCGTGCAACCCGGTGTTTGCCGACTAACCCAGTTCCCATCACGACGTCTGCCGGAAATACTTGGCGGCGAAAAACGCCCTGCAGAGACGATCAAGGGTATTCACCCAGATATGCTCACCAGAGACGGTCTCTCTTCCAAACTATTAGTACCAACACCCGATAACGCACGGAATTGTTTAGGCGAATTCAATAATCAGAATAGCAGGGGCAGATTGCCAGACTGAATGGTGGAGCCAAGGGGAGTCGAACCCCTGACCTCTTGAATGCCATTCAAGCGCTCTCCCAACTGAGCTATGGCCCCACAGACCGGATTTTCCGGCGAAGAGATCGAGGCGGTCAGCAATCATCGACCGCGTCAGCGGCTTTAACGAAGCAGGGGAGCAAGATCAAGGGAAATTGCTAATTCCCTATCTCCGATCAGTAACCCGGGCTTCCTCCGACGTTTTGCCTCTCGAACAGGTGGCAAATGGTCTTTTTCGATTGTGCCCGTTCGAAACCCGGAGCCCGTCTACCCACGGTTCTCCGGTTTCAACCCTCTTTGCAACTGTTCCTTGACCTTGGCGGTCGCTTCGCCGACCGTCACTTTCTTATCGCCATTGATATCGAGACCGCGGTTTGCCTTGTATGTCTTGTTCGGGTGAACAAAAATAGCCGTGCTTTCGGGTTTGCCAAATGCGACGGGCCAAAGGATCGCCATGTAGACATCGGCAAGCTTGGTGAATGCACGGCCATTGGCCTTCTTCTTCATGTACATTTCCACGAAGTCGAGTTGGCGAATCTCACCCATTGCAGCAAGTTCTGAAGTGCTTGTCCCAAGTTCGGCAGCTGTTGTCGGCATAAACTGGATGAGGCCAGTGGCGCTGCCGCCACCAAGGTTTTTCTGCTTGGCGGAAAAACTGCGGCCGGTTTCAAACGCCATCGCCGCCATTAGGAAATTGGGGTCACAGTTTATTCTGCCGCCGATGGCGATCACCTTTTTCTTGAAGGCATCGCTGCCGAACTTCTTGTCGACAAATCGGCCCCAGGCGATGCCTTCGCCCGGCGGGATCACATCCGAAGCGTTGATATCAGCCGCACTTCCCAGTGGGGGCCCAAACCAGCGGATTGCCGCGATTTTGGATCGCTTGTAGTCCGAATCCTTCACAGAATCGCTCTGATTGCCTCCGAGCAGCGTAATGGTTCCGGGTTTTCCGCTCTGGTTTGGAGAACAGAACGCCACATGCCCGGACCGGGCACTGTTTGGCGGCGGTGACATGACAACAACAGCGCCTGCCGGAACGTCCTTGGTGCCTACGGGTATGGCCAGGTTACCCCAGCTTTTCCAGTTTGCCGCCCGGGCTGATCCTTTGACAATCGTTCCGGCCACGTCGCCGCCCGCCTGTTTCATACAGTTCGCCACAAACGCACCGCACCAGGCAAGAACCTTGTTTGTCTGAAGATCAGTCGCCTTGAAATACTCCAGAACCTTGGTCGTGCCTGTGGGCGATCCTTCTTTGAGCTGGCCGTTCTTCCAGGGGTCTGCCTGCTCTTGCAATGCGACGGGCAACCAGGTTGCGGCACCGGTTGTGACTGGAAGCAGCTCAGGCACAAGTTCCTTGATCAGCTTGAATGCTTCGGCAAGAAGGCTGTTAAGTTTGGCTTCGACAGCGTCATACAAATCCGTTACGGTCCGCGGCCCTGCGGCAATTCCTTTCGCTTCCGCTTCCGCCTTGTCCACTTTCATTACGTGATGGTTGTGCCGGAAAATCCGTTCCATCTCCTCCTTCCTGTTGTCGCCTAATCCGGCAACAATCTCGGTGACTACCTTGTCGCCTTTTCCGTCGATCTGCAGCTTGCGCAGTTCGATTGCGGCAAGTGGTGTGACAACAGCGGCAATGAACACATCCGAATAGGTCGGAATATACGGGCCTTCCTGGTCAGGATTCAAATTCGTTCCAGCCGCCTTCTCGTGCGCTGTAATTGCTTCACTGATCGCTCGTGTATCTTCGCGCGTCAGAAATGCTGCACCGTAGATTTGATCGGAGACATTATCGCGATCATCTTCAGAAAATTCTGCATCGTTTGCCTTGTCGAGAAACTCTTTCCAGCGAGCTGAGGTCAGCTGAAACGGGCCGACCGCATCAGTTCCTGGTGTCGCGTTCCCGATATTGGCAATCTTGGATTCATATATCGCCAGTGCGATCAGATAGTCGGCATTGACAAAATTGGTTCCCGTGTCCGGCTTGGCGTTAATCCATTCCTCGGCCCTCACACAGGTTGTCAGGAATGCCCAGGGAATTACCGGTGGCCGCTCTGCGGCTTCCGCCTCCTCGAGAAATTCGACCGGTAGCCAGCACCGCCGAACACTGCTGACCATCCGGAATTTGATCTTTCGCAGGTTGCCGTCGGCGCTCAATGTTTCGGCTTCACCGCCCACCGGATCGTCCTCAACAATGCTCCCAACGGGAATTCTGGGCGGTTTCTTGCTGAGATTGGGAGGATTGCCCTCGAACGGGAATTGCGCCTTGGTCAACTTGTAGAACACAACGGACCTCGCTGATGGTTGCGGTCTTGCCGCAAACAGTAAGCAGAATTAGTCCAGATTAATCAACCTCAGCTGTAGATCAGGTGTGTATTGTGTATTGAGATATGCCCGCTGACCGCTCTGCAATACATCCCCACCGATCTTTTTCTTTATCGTTTCTATCTTCGGTCGCAGATCATCGAGTGAATCAGTATCCGAAATAGTAACATCAGCGCTGCTCGCAGCCGCCAGTTTTTGCAAATCCTCGCGTAACTGTTTGAGGGCATCAACATTCTTGTGGTCGTTACTAAATTCAGTTCGTTCCAGATAATTTGCCAATTTCGGGTCACAGTCATTAAGTTTGTTGATGATGTCGTTTTCCTGATTTTCAGAAAGCGAACCCGTTTCCTCCTGCCTTTCCACATATTGATAAATGCGGATCGCCTCGGTTGTTTTGTCGCCTTTTTCGCCATCAGCCTTGGTGCACAGAGCCTTTTGAATTGCGGCGTCTATTCTTTCTCTCACCGGGGTTTCATCAATCTTCGGCCGATCCGGTTTGAAAACTTTCGTATCCGCTTCGATCGGAGCGCTCGGTTGCGGAACAGCTGCGCCGACAACCGGTAAATCACCGAGTGTATTCCCTTCACCCGGTCTCTCGCCGCTCGCGCCAAGCGTGGAGAAATTGTTGATCTTGGCTTCTATTGCAAATGGCAGGCAAAGCCGGAGATATGACCGCAATGCATGTTCAGCCTCGGGCTTGCTACGGAATGTTATTCCTTCGTCCCGCAGATGTTTGCGAAAATCATAGCGTCCCTGAAGCACGATCGAATTGACGGTGGAACTGTTGATCTCAAGCAACAGCCGGCTGTGGTAGTTCTCAATTGTATCGCTCAACAACTGGAACGCCATGCCGACAACGCTGATCGCCTTGACCGCATTGGCAGCGTTGGGAACCGTGACTTCAATAATTTCTTGAACCGTAGTCTTGGTAGTACCGATCTGACTCAGCAGCGGTCCTTTGGAGCGTTTCTTGTTGTCAAGCCATTGCAAATAGGCATCGCAACGCCTGTCAATATCATTCATCCCCTGCGAAACGACGAGGGTCCAACTGGCCACATCTGACGGCGGTAACCGGCAATAGGTCGTCTCATTGACGGGGTCGACCGGCAGACCGGCTTGGCGGCACAAATAGTTGAAATACTTGATTTGCAAGCGCGTCGCGTTGACGATGTCGCGAGCAGGCAATTCCGCGCCGATGCCGTTCAACAAAAAGCTGTTTGTCGGTGAATTGCATCCCGCAATTAGCAAGATTGCCATGAGCGCAAATACGCTCCGCAACACCTGAAAATATCTTGAGACAGCCTGCATTTCCGCAACCCCGGTCGCGAACCGAATCAGAAGTCCGTTCATCGATTCATGGGGCGCGCCGCCGGACCGAATATCAAGTCAATCGCAGCTGCTGACAAAATTTTCCACAGTATTGTTGAGCGGGGTAGCGTTGCATACTTGCGAAAAATTTCAACTCGGCAAGCAAATCTGTGCGGCCACAAGCTTTAATTGCAATGACACCATCAGTCCTGCGGCTTGAATGCAAAGCGATAGGCGAGCGCCACGCCACCCGCGCCACCGATAAGGTTGCCAATTGTGGCAATAGGGATGTTGGAGAGTATGGCGGAAATGGGGGCATCGGCACCAGCAGCAGCGCCAATCGGCAGCAGATACATGTTGGCAATCGAGTGATCGAACCCGAGCGCCACAAAGGCGGTTATCGGGAAAATGATGGTAACCACCTTGCCTGCTGCTGTGCGGGCGGCAAAGCTCAACCAAACCGCAAGGCACACCAGCGCATTGCACAAAATCGCGCGGCTGAACAATTCCACCGGATCGAGAGCCAGTTTCGCGGCTGCGATGCTCGCCGCAGTCGCTCCGAAGGCGCCGTCAAGCAGTCCCGTAAAATGGATCAGCGCCGCTATCAGCAAACTGCCGGCCGCATTTCCGAAATAGACGATGATCCAGTTGCGCGCCAATTCACTGCCAGTGATCAGCTTGTCTACCCAGGCCATCACGATCAGCGCATTACCGGTAAACAACTCCGCACCGCCGACTATGACGAGGATCAGGCCCAGCGAGAAGGTCAATCCCCCAAGGACCCGGGCCGGGCCGTATCCGGGATCCACGCCGGTTAGGGTGATTGTGTAGAACGCCGCCCCGAAAGCGATGAACGCCCCCGCCAACATGCTCAAAACCAACAGGTTACCGGCATCTGCGCGGGCCTTGGCGACACCGGCTGATTCAACAAGGACAGCAATCTCCGATGGCTTGTGCAGGTCGGGCATTGGCGGACATTCACCTCCTGGTTTGATTTCCGTTCGTTCGATCCTGTTGACGGGATTGACCTTTGCCAAGTCCTACAATTCAGAATAAAGCGGCGCCATGACTGACATCAAACAAAAGGGGGTTGTTGCTGCCGGTCACCGGCTGACCGCAGAAGCGGCAGCGGGTGTGCTCAGGGATGGCGGACATGCCGCCGACGCAGCGATTGCGGCGCTTGCAATGGCCTGTGTTTGCGAACCGGTTCTGGCTTCGCCGGGTGGTGGCGGTTTCGCGATGCTGCGCGATGCCCAATCCGGGAAAATCGAACTTGTCGACTTTTTCCCACAGACGCCACAGCAGCGCCGGATGACCGGAACCGACGGTGTCATAGAGGTCCATGCGGATTTTGGAACGGCAACACAAATGTTCCACGTCGGTCCGGCAACTGTTGCAACACCTGGCTTTATTGCCGGAATCGAAATCATGAACGAGTGGGGAGCCGGCGCGTCGCTGGCCGACCTTTTCGCTCCGGCGATAAACGCGGCGCGCACGGGAATTCACGTCACACCGTATCAGCATTTCCTCTCAAATGTTGTTCAGTCGATCCTCACCGCAACACCAGCCGCTCGCGATCTGTACGCGCCCGGTGGGCGGATGGTTGCCGCAGGCGAGCTATTCAGGAACCCTGGACTTGCCGATGCGTTGGAAATCATGGCGGCAGACGGTTTTGCAAATAGCTCGATCGGGCAGGCGTTTGCCGAGGGGCAGAACGGAAGAGGACATTTGCGCGAAAAGGATCTGGCTGATTACCGAGCGGTGGTTCGCGATCCGATCATGATCGGATGCGGAGATTGCCGGATCAGTCTCAATCCCTTGCCTGCTGCAAGTGGCGTTTTGATCGCCCACGGGCTTGATCGTCTGGCGGACACAAGACCGGTGTCGACGGCGGATGCACTGAAACGTACCGATCTCGCCAGGCGCCGGGCGAATGGCGATATGGCGAGCTTGCTCGACCTGCCGATCCGGCAGCGCGGTACAACCCATATCTCCGTAATCGACAGCGCCGGAAACGCTTGCGCGGTGACTGTTTCGAACGGCGAAGGCAACGGCGAACTGGTAGAGCGGTACGGTTTCATGCCCAACAACATACTCGGCGAGGAAGATGTCAATCCACACGGCGCCGAGGATTGGCCGACAGATATCCGTCTCGCATCGATGATGTGTCCGGCAATCATCGAAACCGGTGACGGCGGTATTGCCGCGTTGGGCTCAGGCGGCTCCAATCGGATCCGATCGGCGATGTTACAGGTCATCTCACGGATTTCGCTTGACGGTTCTGCTTTGACGGACGCTGTCGAAGCGCCGCGAATGCATGTCGAAAACGATCATCTCGATTTTGAAGATCAGTTCAGCGGAGATGATCGAAAAACAATAGCCGACGCATTTCCCGATCATCGGGCCTGGCCGGAACCAAACATGTTTTTCGGCGGTGTGCATGCGGTATCGCTGAGTGCTGATGGCAAATATGACGGTGCAGGGGATCGGCGCCGGGACGGTATCGCGCTCGTTGTCGAATGAAATTGGTAGCCGGGAGCAGTGTCAGTCGTGAACAATGCGAGGACATTGAACGCGGTTCGGCAACCAAACTAACAATCGCCTGACCAGCAAACGGTTGCGACCCGGAATTCGCAAAATGGTTTTCACAACGCGGCACAAATTGCCCGCGCTCATCCGCGCCTTGTAACCTAATGCCTGTCATGCTAGCGAACCGGCGATTTTGAACGGGCCGGACCGGCTCATGCGACGAAGGATTTTTCCATATGGCAAAAGAGCCGAATGAAACGAAGGACGCGGGCGCAGCGGGTGCCCAGGCCGGCAACGGACAAGTGCCGCAGCTAAACGTACTGACCCAGTACATCAAGGATTTGTCGTTTGAGAGCCCGGGCGCACCTCAGTCCTTGCAGGGCCGCGAAACGGCGCCGCAAATCAATATCAACGTGAACGTCAATGCAAATCCGCTATCGGAAACCGAGTATGATGTGACATTGATGCTCAATGCCAAGGCGGAAACCGGCAAGGACGTGCTGTTCAATATCGAATTGCTTTATGGTGGCGTCTTTCACGTTGAAGGTTTCCCGCAGGAACACATGCTGCCGATCCTGTTCATCGAGTGCCCGCGGCTATTGTTCCCGTTTGCGCGCCAGATCATCGCTGATTCAAGCCGCAATGGCGGATTTCCGCCACTGATGCTCGATCCGATCGATTTTGGCCAGATGTTCCAGCAGAAAATGGCAGAGGAACAAGCGAAGGCCAAAGTCCAGGCGCCCACCTGATTTTCGGCTTTTCCGGCTGACGCACTATTGCTGCCGGAAAATAAATTTGATCAAATCCAATGAAATGCGGCGCTTCGGCGCCGCATTCTGATTCTAGATCCCGCAGCGAGTTCGAATTTCCGCTGAGGGGTGGATGTAAATGTTTAGAAATATTGCAGGCTTGCTGCTGGCAGCAGGTATGGTCTCATTCGTCTCTATTGACGAAGCGGCCGCAAAGCAATGCGGTGGCGCATCCTGGTATGCGCTGACTTCGATTACCGCATCCGGCGAACGGATGAACCCGTCCGCCATGACCGCGGCTCATCGTTCTCTGCCGTTCGGATCCATAGTCAAGGTGACGAACATGAAAAACGGTCGGTCGGTCACTGTCAGGATCAACGATCGAGGGCCGTTTATCCGCGGCAGGGTGATTGATCTTTCCAAGGCCGCAGCGAGGAAACTGGGTTTCATCCGTTCAGGGCACACAAAGGTCTGTTTCTCAACCGGTTGAACGAATGCTAAGGGTTCTTAAGGATCAGCACACCGCATGGTTCAAGCAACGGTGTCCCTTCCAGTATTTCCCTTGATCGGCACAGATCGGAAACATCGACCGGCTCCGGCCCGTGATTGAAGATGTAGGTTCGTGAACCATGATTGCGCATGCGGATGTCGCGGTGAAGTTCGGCCGTTTCCAATTCGGCAGACGCGCAGAGCGATTTCATGACTGAAACCGCATAGTCATCGCTGGGCCAGCCTGCAATGTATTGAAGATTGCCTTCGGCGGTCCGGCACCGTGCGATCTCGCCGTCTGTTGTTGCTTCTGCAATGACAATGTCTTCTCCGGCAACGACAAATTCGCGCCAGTGTTCAAAGGCGGCTTCACCGTCCGCGGTATCAATCGATACTCTTTCAGGCGCAGCGAAGGTTTCGACGCGGCGTATCTTGATGTCCATCCGTGATTGAAGTTCGCAGCCGGGGGGCAGGGTGTCGGGTATCTGGAAATCGGCAGTTTTTGACCCGGTGCGTGGCCCGATCAGTGCAATCTGACCGTCGCGGCCAATCGCCTGGGCAAACGCGTCGGACAGGCAAAAAAGCCCGGGAACGACGAGAAGGCGATACCCTGCAACGGCATTCGGATGCTTTGGCACGATATCGACCGAAACGCCCAGTTTTCGAAGCGCGCGGTAATATGTGAACACCAGCCCGAGGTAGGAAAACGACCGGCCTTGCGGCTGGATGGCCCAGGCCCAGGCACTTTCATAGTCAAAGACAATCGCGGCTTGGGCTTTGCCGGGTTCATTGTTTCTGCCCGAAATTTTACCCGATACTTCGTTTGCCACATGGAAGGCTTCGTTGGGTGTACCGTCGGGCAGAAGCAGGGCTTCATGCATCTGCTCCTGGGCAAACGGTGCCTGCCGCCAGCGGAAATAGCTGACAACTTCGGCTCCGCCGGCAAAGGCTTCCTGTGTCCAAAGGCGGATTGCACCGGGTGCCGGAGCCGGATTGTATGGAGCCCAGTTGACCGGGCCAGGCTGCTGTTCCATGACCCACCACCGCCCCCTGCCGCAAGCGCGATACAGATCGTGCTGAAACGCCTGAAAGTCGGGATCACCCACCCGCATATAGCGCTGCCAGTGCGCAGAATCCGACATATCCCGGTCGAGAAATCCGATCGGATAGGAATCCCAGGACGCCACATCCAGATCTTCACACAGCGCAAAATGATCGAAGCCGAGAAATCCGCCCATGAAATTGTGAATGATTGACCGGCCGGGTGAAAGACGCCGAATGATCCTTGTCTGCACGCGGTTGAATGAGACGACCTGATCAGAACTGAACCGCTGAAAATCCAGACTGTGCGCCGGATTGGGTTCAGTCACCGTCAAATTCGGAAGCTCGACTTCATCGAAACTGCGGTATTCCATCGACCAGAAAATATTGCCCCAGGCCCGATTGAGTGCCTGCGGCGATTGATATTTCGCACTCAGCCAGTTTCGAAAACCGGCAAGTGCAGCCGCAGAATAGCTGCGCACCGTTCCGTGGCAGCCATATTCGTTGTCGGTTTGCCAGGCGGCGACAGCAGGGTGATCTCCGAAGCGCTCGGCCATTGCGGTGACGATACGCCTGCACTCGTCTCGATATCCTTCGTGACTGAAGCAATAATGGCGCCTAGAGCCGAAGCCGCGTGGCTTGCCGTTCATGTCGATTGCAAGCATGTCCGGCAAGCGATCGACCAGCCATTTTGGCGGCGTAGCGGTTGGCGTTCCCAGGACGACTTTCAGTCCGGCCTGATGCAACACGTCAATGGCACGATCGAGCCAGTCAAATTCAAGCTGACCGGGTTCAGGCTCAAGTCGCGACCAGGCGAATTCACCAATGCGCACAAAGGTAATTCCTGCCTCGCGCATCATTTGAGCGTCGACCGGCCAATGCTCTTCCGGCCAGTGTTCGGGATAGTAGCAAACGCCGAGTGACTGATGTTCGATCATATGATCACCGCTCAAATCAGAACTCGAGGCTCGTGACGGCCTGAGACTTTGCGGTTCAATTCGAATGTCTTCCCCGCTTCGGGATCATCTGCCCGATCTGCTTCGCTCATGTTTTCCCATGCCGAGGTGATTGCCAGGCGGTCTGCATTCGGACCGAAGAACGCCGGGCAGGTGGGTTGCCGCACCGGCAAGGCGATGGTTTCGATCTGTTTTCCATCCGGCGAGTAGACATCCAGGGATGCCCCGCCCCAGTGCGCATTCCAGATATTGCCGTCATTGTCGACGACGGAACCGTCGATGCCGGTCGAAAGATGGCTATGGTCGACAAGGACCGTCGGCTCACCGGTCGGTAACCCGTTCGACGGGTCACATTCGACACGAAACAGAATTCCCTTGAACGAGTCGACAAAATATCCGAGCGAACCGTCCGGGGAAAAGCAGATCGAATTGGAAACGGTGATGTCGGGAAACAGCCGCCGCAATTCGCCTCGCCGGTACCAGTAGATCGAGCCCGCTTTACGTTCGGCCTTCTTGCCCATTGTGCCGACCCAGAAGGCGGCCGAAGGGTGCACGCGCGCGTCGTTTGACCGGGTGGCAGGATTGTCGGCCTCGATCGGCTTGATCAACTCCAACTGGCCTGAGGCCCTGTCGCGGATCATCAATCCGGTTTCGGTTGCGAGAAGTTGCCTTTGTTCGTCGATGAACGCGATCGCGCTCGCCATGCACGGAAGTTCGTGGACGTGGGTGATGCCGCCGGCGATTTCGCGCCCCAACAGCCGTTTGCCGGATATGTCCAGCCAGAACAGTGTATCTGACAGGGCATCGTAGGCAGGACCCTCACCCAGCTCGCAAACCGTGTCATCAAGCAACTCGACTTCAAAAGACTGCAAGTTCGATCTCCAATCTCAAAGTCTGCGAACGTTGCCGCAGAGATTTACAAAAATTTGGTGCACGACGTAGCGGAAATCTTGCCGCGGAAATTTGATCGTCAAAAGCTCATGTCACCGCTGCGACGCGCTTGAACTGGTCCGTATCCCATTCTCGGTTGTTCAGTATTCCGGCCAGAACTTCGGCCGCTTTCGCAACATCTGCAAACCGGGTGTAAAGCGGCGTAAAGCCGAAGCGGATGATATCGGGGGCTCTGAAGTCCCCGATCACCCCTTTGGAAATTAGCGCCTGCATGACGGCGTAGCCGATGTCGGGCAATTTGAACGACACCTGGCTGCCTCTCAGTTCATGTTCCCGCGGTGTCGCCAGAGAAATTCCATGGCTTCCGCACTGAGTTTCGACCGCCTCGATGAAGAAATCGGTCAAAGCCAGCGATTTCCGCCTGACATCAGCCATGGAGACCCCGTTCCAGGCGTCAAGCGCAGCGTCGAGGGCTGTTAGCGAAAGAACCGGAGGCGTTCCGGTATAGAATTGGGTGATACCTTCGGCAGGAGCGTAATGCGGATCAAACGCAAAGGGGGCGGAGTGTGAAAACCAGCCGGTCAGCGGTTGCCGGGCGGTTCCGTGATGTCTTCGCGCCACATAGAGGAACGCCGGCGCCCCCGGCCCGCCATTGAGGTATTTGTAACCGCACCCGACGGCAAAATCCGCGTTGGCCGCATCAAGATCGACTTCAACGGCACCCGCAGAATGCGCCAGGTCCCATATGGAGAGCGCGCCTGCCGTTTGGGCCTTCCCGGTCAGACCGGCCATGTTGTGAATCCGGCCCGATCTGTAGTTGACGTGGGTCAGCATCAAAACAGCAGTCCGGTCGTCGAGGTGGTTCTCGACATCCTCGGGATTGTCCACCAGAACAATCTCGTGACCGCGTCCCATCAATTCCGACAGCCCCTCGGCCATGTAAAGATCGGTCGGAAAATTATCCCGTTCCGACACAATTCTTGTCCGGCCGGGACGCATGGCGAGAGCCGCGGACAAAACCTTGAACAGATTGATTGACGTACAGTCGGTCACAGCGACGCAATCGGCATCAGCGCCGATCAATCGGGCGATCTTGCCGGAGATCCGGCGCGGCAAGCCCACCCAGTCGGCCTTGTTCCAGCTGGTGATCAGGTCTTCGGCCCATTCCACTGTTGCTGCCGTCGACAATCGCTCGGCAACTCCCTTGGGCATCGGTCCGAGCGAATTGCCGTCGAGATAAATCACGCCATCAGGCAGGTGAAACCGGTCCCGCATATCGGCCAGCGGGTCCTCGCGGTCGAGAAATTTGGCGCGTTCAACGTAATCTTGAACCAAGGCAAGCGTCTCCTGTCGGAGCCGTCTCTATCCGCACCGGCCGACAAGTTCAATCAATAAACACATTAATGCTGGCAGCCCGGCCTTCGGCATCGATCACGGTCAAATTCGAGTGTCCGCGCCCGTCGGGGATCCAGCTTCCCTGGCGCCGCCGCGACCGTTCATTCAAAAGCTTGCCGTTGGCCAGCCATCGAAACGGTGCTTTGCCACCGTGCAATTTCATTACCAGTGGCGCGATATCCGCGCTCCCGCCATTGCTGAGTGAAATGCGCGCTCCGTCCGGCGGATAGACGAAGCGGGGCGGCGCATTGTGCAGACCGACCGGCACGAGTCCGTCTTTGCCGGAGGAAAACCGCCGCAGACCAGCCGGAAGTTCGCTAGCCGCCAGGCGAAGCGCTCCTGCAGGGGCGACAGGCAACGGAACCGATGTGAGACCGGATTTGGCGAAGGTCTCAAACAAGATCGGTGCGGCTGCAGAGATACCGGTCAGGCCCGCAATGGACCGGTTGTCGGCCGATCCGGTCCAGACACCGATGACGTATCTGCCGTCAAAACCAATCGACCAGGCATCGCGATATCCATAACTGGTCCCGGTTTTGTAGGCGATTTTACGGGCGGCGGTGTCGGAAGGTTGGTCAACGCCCGACAGTATGTCCGACACATGCCAGGCTGCGGCCGGTTCCAATACGCGCATTGACGGTCTGCCGCCGGGTTCGCGGTCAACGCCGTTGCCGAGTTGGCTGACAAGACCGAGATTGGGGAATGCGGTGTATGCCTGTGCAAGGTCTTTCAAGCTGACGCCGGCGCCGCCTAGCCCGATCGCCAGGCCCGGCGCTTCACCTCGTGGTAGAACAGGCGGTGTTCCTGCGCGATCGAACAGATTGGCAAGCCGCGCGGGACCGACGGCATCCAACAGGTGCAATGCCGGCACGTTGAGCGACATTTGCAGCGCCAGGCGCACGGAGACATCTCCCTGATAAGTCTTGTCAAAATTACGCGGCCTGTAGCCATGAAAATTGGCTGGTCTGTCGGATATGATGGTCTCTGGGGCCGCAAACCCTTCCTGCATTGCAAGCCCGTAGATAAACGGCTTCAGCGCCGAACCGGGTGAGCGGATTGCCCGGCTCATGCCGATCCAGCCAAAACGGCGATCGTCAAAATAGTCAGACGATCCGACTTCGGCCAGGATATGCCCGGTTCTTGCATCAGCAACAATAATCGCGACCGACACGGTCGGGCCCAGCTTTCGTGCGCGAGCCTTGGCCACATTTTCCAGCCGGGCCTGTATGTTACGGTCGAGCGTGGAGGCCAGTTCCGCCGCATTCGGCAATTTGGTGCGCGCCAGGTCGGCCAGGTGAGGCGCGTGTGCCGGCATGGCCAGTTTGATGCGCGGTATTGTAAACCGCGTGGCTCGTTCGATCTCACCCCTCGCTATAACCTTGGCGTCGGCCATTCGCGTCAAAACCCGGTCGCGTGCCCGCTTGGCATTGCCGGGATGGCGGTCGGGCCGACGCAGTTCGGGCAGCTGTGGAAGCGCGACCAAAAGTGCGGCTTCCGACAAGCGCAACTTCTTTGGCTCCCTGCCGAACCAGGAAAGCGATGCAGCGCGCACGCCTTCCAGATTGCCGCCATAGGGAGCAAGTGAGAGATATGCCTGCAAAATCTCCGCTTTGGTTAGCCGGCGCTCTATCTGCACGGCACGGGCCATCAGCCGTATTTTCGCAACGACAGATCGACCTTCGCGTGGCTCGATCAGCCGGGCAAGTTGCATTGTCAGTGTCGATCCGCCGGAGACGATCCGGCGATTGGTGATCATTTGCGACGCGGCCCGCAGCATCGCCCATGGATCAATGCCGTGGTGATCCCAGAAACGCTTGTCTTCATAGGCGATCAGCATGCCGATGAACTGCGGATCAACATCGGCCAGATCGACGTGCAATCGCCATCGGCCGTCCGAGGTTGCAAAAGCGCGCAATAATCGTCCGTCACGATCATGAAATTCCACCGATCGTTCGCTGGCGAATTCGAGCGGTGGCGGGTAGCGCTGGTCCAGGTCGCTCAGGACCACAAAAGCCGTCGTCGCGACAATGAGACCCGCCGCCAGCGCAAAGCCGGCATTCCACCACAAGCGAAAATGGGCGGTCGGTCTCACTATCGCGTCTCAACCGCCATGACGCCGGTTGCGGTTCGCGCTGACAGTTCCGGCCGGTACATGTCTTCAACGCTCGCGGCGGGGTGGGCATAGATGCCCGGCGTCACCGCGCGAACCACATAGGCGAACGAAAACTCGCGTGAATCTCGCCCCGACCGGTTGAATGCGGCGACGAAGCGATCATTGCGGAACTCGACATGTGCCGCCTGTGTCTGTGGCAACCATGCGAACTCGGCCAGTTCGGCACTGCTGACGAGCCGCGGATTGTCGATCTCAAAGCCTGCGGGTAGCAGATCGTTGACCAATACCCGGGACGGCCAGGCATTCTCTTCCGTGACCTTGATGATGACGACAAACCGGTCGTTCTGACGGGCTTCCGAAACATTGGCCGCCGTTCCATCCATGCGATAGTAGGTCCGCTCGATCGTAAAGCCATTGCCTCCGGCAGGAAGCGGTTGCTCCGGCGCGGCAATCGCAGTCACCACGGCGGAGATTTCTGTATCGCCGCGGTTCTCGATGATCAGTGGCTCCGTTTCGAGCGCTCTTCCATCCATTCGCTTGGTGAAATTGCCGGAATGGGCCTGCCCGTCCACTGCAATGTCAATTGGCGAACCGGCGTCGATTGCGCGTGCCGCCAACAGCATCCAGGCCTGCTCCTGCGTACTTGTGTAGCGTTTGCCGCTCTGACCGGCGGTGACCAATTCCATCATTGCCGGAACAGATGCGGGAACAGGGCTGGTTTCCGCTGCCAGCGCCAGCATCGCCGCATTATCGCGCAGCGCCGATCCGTAATCGCTTCGCATCCGGTTCGGCGCCGAGTTGGCTGCAAGCCGGTAGGCCGAGGCGAAAGCCCGCTTTGCCCTTTCATTGTCGCCATAGAGCGACAGGCTGGCCGCGATGTGCGCCTGCGCCATGGAAGTGCGGAACGACTGCAACTGCGTATCGGCGTAGTAACGCAGGTCACCCGCCGAAGCGCGCCGGTTTCTCGCCAGTACGTAGAGTGAATAGGCGATCGCATTGCCGTTGGACTTGATGTCATTGTTGTAAGCAAGCGTGTTTTGAAGATTGTCGAGCGCCTGCCGCATTGCAAGGTCCGGCACCGCGAAATTTTGTTCCCGCGCCCGGGTCAGGAAATCGGTGACATAAGCATCAAGCCACAGATCGCCGCTGACCGGCCCCCACAGGCCAAATCCGCCGGATGAAGCCTGGTAAGCCAGCACCCGGTGGATTGCGTTTTGTATTCGCCCGGCGATTTCCGGATCTTCTTCGAGACCTGCCGCCGCCGACAATTCGGAGACATAGAGCAGCGGCAAGGCGCGGCTAGTGGTCTGTTCAGCGCAGCCATAGGGGTAACGGTCAAGCGACATCAGCAACGCCGGCACGTCGAGCGCATTCTTTTGTGCAACGTTGACCGAGACACTTGCGCCGGTCAGCAACGAGCCGTCCAGCAGTCCTGAATCGATCCGCAAGCTGCCGCCATTTGCCGCAAGCGGTATCTCAAAGCGGCTGGCGACCGGCAAGGCCGAAGGCCGGACCGGCAGAGCAAGCGCCTGGTCAAGCGTTGTCCCGTCGGGACTTTGCAGCGAAACGACGACGCTGCCCTGACCGACATCTATGGCGCTGATGCCGATGGTCAGTTCGCTTCGCGCACCGGCAGCCAAACTAACCGTCCTCAAGCCTTCAGGTACCGACAAGGGGACGTCCGCAACGACATTGAGCGTATAGTCACCGGCCGGGCCGTCGGTATTGGCAAATTCGAGCCTGAGATCGGCCACATCACCCGGAGCCATGAATTTCGGCAGGCTCGCCGTGACAACGACCGGATCGCGGACCACGACATCCTTTTCGGCGTGTCCGACGCCCGATTTGCTCCAGGCAACAGCCATCAATCGAACCGTGCCGTTGAACTGCGGCATGTCGAAGCTGATTGTCGCTTCACCGTTGCTGTCGACTTCGACAATTCCGGAGTGGAATGCGACCAGCTTGCCCGTTGGCGGGCTCCCCTTCGAGCCCATTCCCGGACCGTCGCCACCTGAGCGAATTCGGCCTGCCACACCGGCAGATCCATCGATCAACCGGCCATAGATATCGCGATATTCAAGACCCAGCCGCCGCTGTCCGAAATACCAGCCATCGGGATCGGGCGTCTTGTAATTGGTCAGATTCAGGATGCCGACATCGACTGCGGCCAGCGTGACGAATGCCTTTTCGCCGGCTCCCGCACCGGTGACTTTGATGGGAATATCGATGGTTTTTCGCGGCTGAATCTGATCGGGAACATCGACCGCAATGTCGAGCTTTCTTGGTCCCGGATCAATTTTCAGCCACTTGACGCCGATTGCCCGCATCGGCATGCGCGACGAGCCGCCATCACCCGGCCGTATCAGGGTTGCGGTGACATAGGCGCCGGCGCCCCAGCTTGCGTCGACAGGAATTTCGATTTCCGATCCTTCTTCTGAAACCTGCGCAGTTTGAGTGGCCAGTATCGTCTCAGCGCCGATATTGACCAGCAACTCGCCGGCAAACCGCGGGGAGACCTTCAAACGCGCCACATCACCGGCGGAATAGCTGTCTCGATCAAGCGCAATCTCCAAACCGTCCGGTGTGCTGGTCGAGCTTGGTTCGACATACCAACCGGCATAAAACTCGATACTGCTGGCGGGACCGTCAGCATCGGCACTTTCGACCTGAAAGCGATAGCGTCCCCAGCCGACATTGGCGGAAATAGTGGCAGGGGTGTCTGCATCTATCGTGATTGTGCCGCTGTCGACCTGGGTCGTGTAGTCGACAGGCTCATATTTCCAGTTGTTTCCGTCCCGATACCACTGATAGCTCCGCTCGATCTTCACCAGCGACCAAAGCGCATCATCCAACCTCTGGCGCACGCCGTCCGGCGACACGGCGATCACCCGGAATCCGGCTACCGAATTCTCTTGCACTGCTCCGCCTTCGAACTCCGGCGCCACGCCAATCATCGGGCCGTCGGGTTTCAGGGCGATTGCCAGTTCACGCTCAACGGCTCGCCCACCGCCTTCGCGCATGCGAACCGTGACGTCGGCCGACAGCAGACCGGAGACCGCGGGTGCGTCACTGATGCTGACATCAAATGTCGCCTGACCCGCAATGTCGAGCACCGGCAGGTTGTCGAGCGGGATGCGGCGATCTTCACCCTTCTCTTCATCAGAGAGGCCAAACTGATAACGCGGATGAATATCCCATGCATTCGTCGATCGCAGTTTGATCTCACCTTCCAGGCCGAGCCCCGCCGCCGGAGCGCCGTAAAGATAGCGTCCTTCAACCGTCACACGCGCCGGTTCGCCAATCGAAATTGCGGATTGTTCACTGGTCAGGTCAAACTCGATACGATCCGGCACAAAGTCTTCGACCAGAAATATCTTTTCTGTCAGCGCCGGTCTTTTGGGATCGGTATGGATTCGCATCGTCCATGCGCCACGCATGGCGTTGTCTTGCAGCGCGAATTCCACGCCATAGCCGCCAAGCGATGTGTCGCTGACAACCGTGCGGCGGTCTTCCATTCCGTCGGGACGGCTGAGAATGAAGGTCAAGGGCAAGCCGTCGACCGCTTCTGCCGATCCGTCACGTAGCAGCGCATTGGCGTGAACGGTTTCTCCCGCCCGGTAGATGCCGCGTTCGGTCCAGGCGAACAGATCGAGAGCGCCGGGGGCAGGCCGGCCTTCGACGCCGCGATCCGACAGGTCAAACCCGGCGCGTCCGAGATCAAGAAAGACGAAATCGCCTTCGCCGGCACTGGCAGTGACAACTTGCGGTGCTAGGCCGCCAGTACCGCGCGCCAGTCCGGCTGCGAAATTGGCCCTTCCATCGGCGTCAGTTGTTTCAGTCGCCAGCACTTCGTTGTTGCGGGCAACCAGTTTGAGCTCAACTCCCGTCAGTGGTTCAGCACTTGCCAGTGAGCGGGCAAAAACATTCACACCCTCTTCACCGGAAATCGCGGACAGGCCGATGTCGGACACAACAAACCATTGCGTTGCGATTGTATCCCAATTGTCGCGGCGATCGCCTTCCGGTTTGGCGGTCAACACATAGACCCCGGGTCTGCGGTCGGGCAGGGCCTCATCCACGGGGAAACTGGTGATGACTTCGCGGTTCTGATCCACCGCCACTTCGAGCTTGCCGGACCAGATCTTGGAACCGGTACTGTCGGCAATCCGGTTCGCATCATATCCGTCGATCTGGCGCAGGAAGCGCGAATCCGCAAGCAATCCGGCCAGAGACCGGTCGCCGACCCGGAACAATTCCAGATCGATGGAAGCGGTATTGACGGTTACGACAGGAATGCCGTGGCGCCCGGCGCCCGGCAGAACAAAGTTGTCGCCGGTAAAGCGTGTCAGCGCAGCGCGGTCGCGCACATAAAGATCGAGCGTAACCTGTTTTTCGATCACCTCGCCGATCGCAGCCGGCAGGCCGGGCCGGATGTCGACCCGGTAGCGGTGCCCATGTTCAACGCCGTTGATGCAAATTTCGCGTTCGCGGGCATCGATGGCGTTTGCAGCAGTCCCATTGACGCTGACGAACGAGGCATAGTCTACGCCCGTCTTGACCAGGCTTTCCGAAAACTGCACGCAGATACGCGGCGAGCGGCTGTCGGAATCAATCGTATTGTCTACGACGCGAAAACCTTTGCGGGCTTTCAGATCTTCATGCAGCGACCGGATGCGTGGATCGTCAACCAGTTTCAGGCTTTCGGCATAGGCGGTGATCGCTGGGCGCCAGATTTCGCGCCGCTCAAGCGCTTCACCCAGAATGCCCAGTGCGGTCGCCCGGACCGATGTTTGCCGCGATAGACCGTGAGCGTTGATTGCCGCTGAAATGGCCGCCTGCCTCAAGCGCCAGGAATTGCCGCTGTCCTGCCTCTCGGCCACCAGTGCTGCACGAGCCAGCCGCGCCCACAATCCACCGTCGTCCGGATCGATCGCCAGCGCGCGACGGAAACTGTTGACCGCTGCGACACCATTGTTGTCCAGCAATGCCCGCTCCGCCGTACTCGACAGCAGCAGCATTCCAGTTTGCGGATCGCGCGGAACGTTGCGCAACAGTTCGGTGCGGTACTGGATCGCGCCATCGCGCAGCCAGTCAGGCACAAAGCCGAGTACCGGTGGAGCACCGATGTCGGGTTCACCGGTCGACATGACAACCCGGCCGGCTACAGCTCCCTCAAAAGTGTTAAGGACACTGAAATCGGACTTGAGGAAACACCAGGCCGCGCTTGAATTGTAGGTGAATGCACGGCATCCCGGATCGGCAAGGCACTCCGCCTTGCATTCGTCCAGTGTCACATCCTTTTCGGTTCTAAGATCAAACCCGAAATAATCGCTGTCTGGAGTGGTGATGACCTGCCGGCCGGTGTCCTGGGCAAATGACCAACCGGATATGGCCAGAAGCAATATGAGGCTGGTGATGAGTTTGATCGAATTGCCGGCTGCCATTGCTTCCTCCCGCCAAAAGGCTCGATGAATGAGCAATCATCATCGGCTGCAAATGTGGCATGTCAACTGAATGTGCCGGTAAATCGGCGAGAGACCGAAAACACGCAGAGATAAGCTCACTTGCATGTTGAATCGGGGTCACAGCAGGCGTATCACGCCTCCAAATCTCCTGAAAAAAGGCACATTCGCAATGTTCGAGCTTTTACCCGCGACCAAGGGTGACCCCATCCTGGCCTTGATGGCCGAATTTCGTACCGACGACCGGCCGGACAAAATCGATCTTGGTGTCGGCGTCTACAAGGATGCCGACGGACACACGCCTGTAGTTCGCGCGGTCAAGGCCGCCGAGAAACAATTGCTCGAGCAGCAGCAGTCAAAAAGCTATGTCGGGCTGGCAGGTGATGTCGGGTTCAACAACGCAATGTGCCGCCTGATCCTCGGCGATGCTCTGGATGAGGCGCGGACAAGCGCCGTTCAGGCTCCCGGTGGCGGCGGCGCTTTGCGCGAACTGTTCGAGCTTGTGCACTGGTCGCGCCCGGAATCGACAATCTGGCTATCGGATCCGACCTGGGCCAACCATCGCGCCATCATCGACAAGGTCGGCCTTAAACGCAATGTCTATGCCTATTTCGATCGCGAAACGCTGGCCGTCAATTTCGACGCCATGCTGGAGAGCTTGCAAGCGGCCAAACCGGGTGATTGCGTGCTGTTGCATGGCTGCTGCCACAATCCGACAGGCGCAAATCTGAACATCGATCAATGGACGACGCTCACCGGGTTCTTTTCCGAAAGGAACCTCATCCCCTTCATCGATATCGCCTATCAGGGATTTGGCGACGGGCTTGACGAAGACGCTGCCGGCGTGCGGCTGCTGGCTCAATCCGTCCCCGAGATGATGATTGCCGCATCCTGCTCCAAGAACTTCGGCCTTTATCGCGACAGGGTTGGCGCGGCGATCGCGCTCTCCGAGGCCGGCCCGAAATCGAAGGTTCAGGCAGCACTTGGAACCTTGGCCCGGGCAAACTATTCCATGCCTCCGGACCATGGAGCGGCGGTGGTTCGCATGATTCTTGAAAACGACGATTTGAATGCCGACTGGCAGGCAGAGCTGGATGAGATGCGAAACCGGATGCTGTCCCTGCGGGATCAGTTTTCCGGCAAACTGCGCGAGGTCGCCGGCTCAGACCGGTTTTCCTTCATTGCCGCACACCGGGGCATGTTCTCGCTGTCCGGTGCAACGCCCGAGCAGGTGGCCGCATTGAAAGATGACCATGCGATCTATGTGATCGGCGATGGCCGCATCAACATCGCCGGACTGCCGGAAGACCGGCTGGAGCATGTCGCCAGGGCATTTGTCGAAGTAGGCATGTAAGGTGATGGACTAGCTGACCATTTGTGCGGATTGAAACGTGCCGCAGCTACCCGATCTTCCGGTCTGCGATGTGCTGCCGGAATTGCTTGAAAGGTTGCAAACCGGCAACAGGGCAGTGCTGGCGGCACCTCCCGGAGCCGGTAAAACAACGATCGTGCCTTTGTCTCTGCTTGCGCAGGACTGGGCGCAAACCGGCCGGATAATTCTGGTTGAACCGCGCCGGGTCGCCACCCGCGCGGCCGCCAGGCGGATGGCCTCTCTGGTTGATGAAACGGTCGGGGCAACGGTCGGCTACGCAATGCGCATGGACAACCGCTTCGGCCCAGACACCAGAATCCTGGTGGTCACCGAAGGCGTGTTCACACGCATGGCGCTTGATGATCCAGAACTGACCGGGATCGCCATGGTCATATTCGATGAATTTCACGAACGTTCGCTTGACGGTGATTTCGGCCTGGCACTGGCCCTCGATATTGCCGGCGCGCTGCGGTCTGACCTGAAGGTTCTGGTCATGTCGGCAACGCTGGATACCTTGGCCGTTTCCAAACTGATCGACGGACCGGTAGTCGAGAGTGCGGGGCGGTCCTTCCCGGTGGAGATCCGCTATCGTCCGCGCAAGGCCGAGCAAATGCCTGAAGAGGAGATGTCGAAGGCAATCCGCACGGCACTTGTCGAAGAAGAGGGCAGTTGCCTCGCCTTTCTGCCCGGACAAGCAGAAATCCGGCGCACGATGGAACGGCTTGAAGACGGCCTGCCGGCTTCAGTTGATGTCATCCCGCTTTATGGCGGCCTGGATGGCAGAACGCAGGACGCGGCCATTCGTCCGGCACCGGCGGGCCGACGCAAGGTGGTTCTGGCGACCGATATCGCCGAATCCTCGATTACCATTGACGGGGTCAACATCGTCATCGACAGCGGCCTGTCGCGTGTGCCGCGATTTGAGCCGTCAACCGGTCTGACAAGATTGGAAACCGTGCGCGCATCGCGCGCCTCCGTTGATCAACGGGCAGGCCGGGCGGGCCGGACGGCACCGGGTGTTGCCATCAGGCTGTGGCATGAGGCGCAGACGGCTTCACTTGCAGCAAGCTCGCAACCGGAGATCCTGGAAGCTGATCTTTCCGGTTTCCTTCTTGATTGCGCCTCTTTCGGCATTGCCGATCCGCAAACATTGCGCCTGTTGGATCATCCGCCCGCAGCCGCGATGAAAGCGGCTCGCGCGCAATTGCGTGAACTTCAGGCGATCGATCAAGACGGCAGGCTGACCGCGACGGGCAGAAACATGCGAAAGCTGCCGCTGCCGGTGCGTTTGGCGCATATGGTCGTCTGTGCCGCTGAAAGGGGCGAAGCCCGAAAGGCGGCCGAAATCGCGGTTCTTATTGGAGAGCGCGGCCTTGGCGGGTCCAGCGTCGACCTCGATATCCGCCATGACAATCTTCGCCGCGACAAGACCAGGCGCGCCGAGCAAGCGAAAGGCATGGCTCAGCGGCTTGCCGCAAATATCAGCGAAGGCAAGCAGGACAACGTTGCCTCAGCAGGCCGCATTCTTCTCGATGCCTGCCCGGACCGGGTGGCAAAAGCCCGCGGCAAGCGGGGGCATTTTGTCCTGGCTAACGGGCGCGGTGCTGTTGTCGATGAGATGAGCCCATTGGCCGGTGAGCCATTCATTGTCGTAGCCGATATGCATGGCAAAGCGCAGAATGCGCGAATTTCTGGTGCTGCAGCCATTTCACGAGACGAGATCATTGCCGTGATAGGCGATCGCATCAAAACCCGTGTGCAATCCGAATTTGACACCGCGAGCGGTTCAGTCCGGCAACGTGAACTACTTCGTCTCGGCGCGATCAAACTGCGCGAAACCGCGCTGCCGCCGCCCAGTGGAGATTCGGCCAATCAGGCGATCATACTGGCGGTCCGGAACCATGGTCTCGAAATTCTGCCCTGGGACCAGCGCTCAGCGGATCTTCGTCAGCGGCTGGCCTGGCTGCATGATCGTCTGGGCGATCCGTGGCCAGACATGAGTGATGATGAACTGCTTTCCGGCTTGGACGATTGGTTGGTGCCGTTTCTTTCCGGCGAACCAAACCTGAAATCGATCACCGGAAAGGTGATAGAGCAGGGACTGACCTCGCTGATTCCCTTTGAATTCAGTCGCCGGATCAACGAGTTCGCACCGGAAAAATGGCGGGCGCCGTCGGGAAACCATTTCACCGTTCGATATAACAGCCCGGAACCCGTTGTGGCAGTCAGAGTGCAGGAGCTTTATGGCGCCGATCGCCATCCGGCGATTGCCGGAGGCTCGGTTCCGCTGAAACTCGAATTGCTGTCACCGGCCAACCGTCCGATCCAGACGACACTTGATTTGCCGGGTTTTTGGCGCGGTTCATGGTCCGATGTCCGAAAGGACATGAAAAGCCGCTATCCGAAACACGTCTGGCCGGAAAATCCGCAACATGCCGAACCGACAACACGCGCCAAACCGCGCGGCAAATAAAGCGGTTCACCTCCAAATGGAGGCAGTTTGACCGCAGGTATTTCGCGATCTGGCCAGGACAATGAGGCGACGTGGTGTGAACACCGTTAGCCTCATGCGACAACGTGCAGAGTGTGAAAGACCGAGGTCAAGCGATTCCATTTGGAGGTGAACCGCTCCAGGTTTGCCAATGTTGCTCAGACCGGCGTAAAAGCCGCTCATGGCGGAAGCTGAAAGCACAAATCTCAATCTCAGCCGGCGTTTGAGGCTCAACACGCTGATCCGGCTGCGTTGGCTGGCTGTTATCGGACAGAGCGCGGCAGTCGTCGTTGTCGCCTACGTCATCGGCTTCCCGATGCCGGAACTGGAATGCGCAGCGCTTATCGGCTGCTCTGCGGTGTTGAACATCTGGCTGGCGCTGCGTTATCCGGCCAACCACCGCCTGACGCTTTATCCGGCGCTTGCAATCCTGACCTACGATGCTCTTCAACTGGCCGGATTGCTTTACCTGACCGGAGGGCTGACCAATCCCTTCGCGCTGCTGATGGCCGTGCCTGTAGTCGTCTCGGCGACCTCGATGCCGGTCCGCCATACGATGCTGCTGGGAAGTCTGGTGGTAGCGATCGTCACGATCCTGATGTTTTATCATCAGCCTTTGCCATGGCAGCCCGAGGGCGAGTTCTCGGTACCGCGGATTTACGTCGCCGGCGTCTGGTTTGCGGTGGTTTCGACAATTCTCTTCACCTCGATCTATGCTTGGCGGGTCGCTGACGAGGCCAGGAAGCTGGCTGCCGCGCTGGCGGCGACTGAACTGGTGCTACAGCGAGAACAGCACCTCTCGGCGCTTGACGGCCTGGCCGCAGCGGCAGCCCATGAACTGGGCACGCCGCTGGCAACGATCGCACTGGTCGCCAAGGAAATGGAGCGGGCGCTCGCCGACAATGAGAACCACGGCGATGACGTCCGCCTTCTGCGTTCGCAGTCTGAACGCTGCCGCGAAATCCTCAAGCAACTGACCAGTCTGTCATCGGAAGGGGAGGAACACATCGCGCATATGCCTGTCACCTCTCTGGTGGAGGAAGTGATCGCTCCGCATCGCGATTTCGGTGTCCGGGTTGAGATGGGACCGGGGCAGACGAACGGCCGCGAGCCGGTGATGACGCGTAATCCCGGTGTACTGTACGGGCTTGGCAACCTTGTTGAAAATGCGGTCGATTTTGCCAGATCGCGGGTGGAGATTGGCTGGAATTTTGACGACACGCGCGTGTCGATCGACATTATCGATGACGGGCCGGGATTTATGGCCGACATGCTCGACCGGATCGGCGAGCCCTATGCGTCGAGCCGGCCGGCCCGCGAATCGTCAAGCGGTGCCGGAGGCTTGGGGTTAGGCCTGTTTATTGCCAAAACCCTTCTCGAGCGATCGGGCGCGACCATCAATTTCGCCAACTCGAAACAAAGCGGACGCGGGGCTGAAATCACGGTTTCCTGGCCCAGAGAGGCATTCGAATCTGCACCGACACTTGCAGATGCGATGTGATTTTCGACCAGCATTCTACCGCACAGATACACTTGGATTTGGAAACAGCGAAAAACTGCAATAAAAGCGCAGACAAAAGCATATCGCACGGAAAAGACGACGATGAGGGAAGACGGACAATCCAACAGCGCCATTCCTGGCGACGATCACAGCTTGCTGATTGTTGATGACGACAAGCCGTTCCTGACCCGCCTGGCGCGGGCCATGGAACAGCGCGGTTTTGCGGTCGATACGGCCGATACGGTGGCCGAGGCCATCCGCAAGGCCCGTTCGGCGCCACCGGCCTTTGCGGTCGTCGACATGCGTCTCGGCGATGGCAACGGGCTGGATGTCATTGAGGCGATTCACGAAAAGCGCGACGATTCCCGTGCCATCATCCTGACCGGCTACGGCAACATCGCAACAGCGGTGACCGCGGTCAAACTCGGGGCAATCGATTATCTGTCCAAACCTGCCGATGCCGATGACGTCTACGCAGCCCTGACAAGGCGGCCGGGCGAGAAGGCGCCACCGCCGGAAAATCCGATGTCGGCTGACCGGGTGCGCTGGGAGCACATACAGCGGGTTTATGAAAGCTGCGACCGCAATGTCTCGGAGACGGCACGTCGTCTCAACATGCATCGCCGGACCCTGCAACGCATTCTGGCCAAACGCGCTCCGCGTTAAAACCCGGTTTACAACACTCCAACATCACCACGGGCCCACATTGCCTGCGTGCCCTGGTAATATTGCTCAAATGAACCTGCCGCGATGGCATCGCGTATACCGGCCATCATCCACTGGTAGTAGGCGAGATTGTTCCAGGTCAGCAGCATGGCGCCGAGCGTCTCTCCGGCCTTGACCAGATGGTGCAGATAGGCGCGTGAATAGTCACGCGTCGCCGGGCAATCGCTTTCTTCATCCAGCGGCCGTGGGTCCTCGGCATGGCGGGCATTGCGAAGGTTGATCTTGCCGCGGCGTGTATAGGCAAGGCCATGGCGGCCCGCGCGTGTCGGCATGACGCAATCGAACATGTCGATACCGCGCGCCACCGACCTGATGATGTCGTCCGGGGTTCCGACGCCCATCAGATACCGGGGTTTGGTTTCAGGAAGCTCGGGACAGGTTACGTCGAGCATGTCCAGCATCACTTCTTGCGGCTCGCCAACGGCAAGCCCGCCAATCGCATACCCTTTCAGCGCCATGGCTGACAGCGCCTCAGCCGACCGGACCCTGAGCTTTGCATTGTCGCCACCCTGGACGATGCCGAACATGGCCTTGCCGGGCTGATCTCCGAAGCCTTGTTTGCAGCGTTCTGCCCAGCGCAGCGACAGTTCCATCGCCCGTTCTATTTCGCTGGTTTCAGCGGGCAGTGCCGTGCACTCGTCAAGCTGCATCTGGATGTCCGATCCCAAAAGCCCCTGAATTTCAATTGACCGTTCAGGGGTCATTTCGAACGGTGTGCCGTCGATATGGGACCGGAAGGTGACGCCGTTTTCGTCGAGCTTTCTCAACTGCGCCAGCGACATGACCTGAAAGCCGCCGGAATCGGTCAGCATGGGCCCGTTCCAGCCGCAGAATTTGTGTAGGCCGCCCAGGCGCGCCATACGCTCGGCGCCCGGCCGCAGCATCAGGTGATAGGTATTGCCGAGAATGATATCGGCGCCAAGTTCCCGCACCTGGTCCATATACATCGCCTTCACCGTCGCGGCGGTGCCGACGGGCATGAACGCCGGCGTGCGCACGGTGCCGCGCGGCATCGAAATCTCGCCGCGGCGGGCTTTGCCGTCGGTCGCATGCACTTGGAATTCAAATGCCTTGCTCATCTATCTTCCCGGAACAACAGGCTGGAATCGCCATAGGAATAGAAGCGGTATCCATTCCCGATTGCATGCTCATAGGCGCTTTTCATCGTGTCCAATCCGCTAAATGCCGAGACCAGCATGAACAACGTCGACCGCGGCAGATGGAAATTGGTCATCAACGCATCGACCGCGCGAAATTGGTAGCCCGGAGTGATGAAAATGTCAGTGGCGCCCGACCATGCGCCGATCGCTCCGTCTTCGGTTGCCGAACTTTCCAGAAGCCGAAGCGAGGTTGTTCCGACTGCAACGATACGGTTTCCTCTGGCGCGCACCTCGTTCAATGCCGCTGCGGTCCCGGCATTGATTTCACCTGTCTCGGCATGCATCACATGGTCGTCAGTGTCATCCGCCTTGACGGGCAGAAACGTGCCGGCGCCGACATGCAGTGTTACGAAGTGACGCTCAATTCCGGCGGTCTCCAGCCTCTGCAGCAGGTCTTCGGTAAAGTGCAGACCCGCGGTCGGCGCAGCAACCGCCCCCTCTTCTCGGGCGTAGATTGTCTGATAGTCCGCCCGGTCGCGCGCGTCGTCCGGCCGTTTGGAGGCGATGTAAGGTGGTAGCGGGATGTGGCCTGAAGCGTGCAGCGCCTCGTCCAGCGCGGCGCCGGCAAATTCGAACTGAAGCTCCGCTTCTCCGCCCTCTCCCTTGGACGCGACCACCGCATTCAGCGTCGCCGCATAGCAGGCTTCGTCCGAACTGCCAAAGGCGATGTGTTCGCCAACATTGACGCGTTTGGCGGGCTTCAAAAAAGCTTTCCACCGGTCGGGCGCCATGCGCATATGCAGCGTCGCCTCGATGCGGGCAGCCGTCTCACCACGTTTGCGAATGCCTGACAGCCGCGCCGGAATGACCTTGGTATCGTTGAACACCAGCGCGTCGCCGGGATTGAGCAGCGACGGCAGGTCGCGCACCATCCGATCGGTCAGTTTCCCATCTGCGCCGACCACCAGCATCCGCGCCGCGTCGCGCGGACTGGCCGGGCGAAGTGCGATCCGGTCTTCCGGTAGGTCAAAGTCAAACTGGGAGACCTGCATCGCTCACTCTCCCGGCTTCCAATCAGGTATCAGCAGCAACCCGCATGGTAACGATGCTGTCAGGATCGGACACAGGCTCACCACGCTTGATTTTGTCGACATTGTCCATGCCTTCGATGACCTGGCCCCAGACCGAATACTGCCGGTCGAGGAACGACGCGTCGCCGAAGCAGATGAAAAACTGCGAATTGGCCGAATTCGGATTTTGAGCTCGTGCCATGGAGCAGGCGCCCCGGCCGTGATTGGCGTTGGAAAACTCGGCCTGAAGGTCGGGTTTGTCCGAACCTCCCATACCGGTTCCGGTCGGGTCACCGGTCTGGGCCATGAAGCCCTCGATCACACGATGAAAAACGATGCCATCGTAGAAATTCTCACGTGACAATTCCTTGATCCGGTTGACGTGTCCCGGTGCCAGGTCGGGCAGAAGCTCAATCACCACCTTGCCCTGTGTCGTTTCCATGATGATGGTATTTTCCGGATCCTTGATCTCGGCCATTTGTTTAGTCCCTCTTTCTGAAATTCTTCCGGTTATCCGTCGGCCGCAATGCGAACCTTGATCATGCGATCGGGCTTGGCAACAGCGCCGTTTTGGGCCTGGCTGCCCTTTTTGATCGCATCGACATGTTCCATGCCGCTCTCGACTTCTCCGATGATCGTGTATTGACCGTCCAGATGCGGTGCCGGCGCGAACATGATGAAAAACTGCGAGTTTGCCGAATTGGGATCTCGCGCCCGCGCCATGCCGACTGTTCCACGCTGAAAACTGGCCTGATTGGAAAATTCGGCAGGCAGGTCGCCCCGTTTGGAGCCACCGGTGCCGGCTCGCGCGGCATTGAAATCATTCTCCATATCGCCGAATTGAACATCGCCGGTCTGGGCCATGAAGCCGTCGATGACCCGGTGAAATGCGACATTGTCGTATTCGCCTGCACGAACCAGCGCCTTGATCTGCTCGACATGTTTCGGGGCAAGATCCGGGCGCAGCGCGATCGACACATCACCGTCTTTCAACGTGATGACCATCGTGTTTTCCGGTTCTGCCGCTGAAGCGGACGTGGCGATGCCCAGCATAGCGGCTGCGGTCATGCCGAACAGAATGCGGCGGGAAATCTTCATTTTATACTCCGGGATATTCAGGATGGGAACTTCACGGTCAGCGCTTCGGCCACCGCATTTGGGACAAATGGGCGAATGTCGCCGCCCATCGAGGCTATTTGGCGCACCAATGTGGCGGTAATGGTACGAACCGAAGGGCTTGCCGGCACAAACACGGTCTGCAATTCCGGCGCCATGGTTTCGTTCATGCCGGCCATTTGCATTTCGTAGTCCAGATCGGTGCCATCTCGCAGGCCGCGGATGATGATCGGCGTTCCGTGTTGCCGTGCTGCGTCAACCACCAGCCCGTCAAAGGCGACGACGACGATCCTGCCTGCATCTTCGCCGAGTTCATCCCGGCAGGCTTTCTCAATCAATTCCATCCGCTCTTCAAACGAAAAGAGCGGCGCTTTGCCGGGATGTATTCCGATTGCAGCGACGACCTTGTCGGCGACCGCCAACGCACCCTTCAACACGTCGAGGTGACCGTTTGTCAGCGGATCGAAAGAGCCTGCATATATAGCGGTTCTGGACATGGCCCGCTTCTAGAGCGTGTCTTGTCGAAATGGAAGCGGTTTGATGGAATGAATAGCGGGCCTGCAATGATGTCGCCGAGCCCCGGCAATCCGGTGTTGAAAGGATTTTGTTTGTTGCAAGACCCGGCGAAGTGCAGATAGTGTGCGCAAAAGCTTGATGCCATCGGTCCTGTGACCAGGATTACCGCGATATGACACAGTATCAACCGCTTTCCGAGATTCGAGAAAACCTGAAAGTCCAGTGGTACCGGTCGCCACTGGATCCGGCGAAATTCCGGCAGCTGTCCGAGCGCAGCGATCTCAAGGGCTGGTTTCAGGCCGGCGGACATTTGTTGCTGTTCTTGTGCTCCGGCACGCTGGTGTTTGTGTGTTGGTGGTATCAGGTCTGGGTGGCGTTTGTGGCGGCGCTGTTTGTTCACGGAACCATTGCCAGCTTCTTTCGCGGCACCGCACCGCATGAACTCGGCCACGGCACCGTTTTTCGCACGAAGAAGCTGAACCAGTTTTTTCTCCACCTGTTCAGCCTGATCGGTTGGTGGGATCCATACGACTACGCGAGCAGCCACACCTATCACCATCGCTATACCCTACACCCGCAGGGGGATCGCGAGAACCTGCTGCCGCTGCATCCTTCGGTCGGCAAGACATTCCTGTTGCAACTGTTCACCGTCAACCTGCTGACGCAACCGGGCCGGACATTTGGCAAGGGCGGTCTGTTGTCGTCGGTTTGGGTGACAATCCTCGGCGCATTCGGGCGGGTTGGCTCGGAAGAAATTCCAAGCAATGAATGGCTGAATGCCCTGCATGAAGATCAGCCGGCGGAGCATCGCAAATCGATCATTTGGTCGCGTATCCTTCTCGCGTTTCACGCTTCGATCATCATTATTTCCGCATTGACCGGCCTGTGGGTACTGCCGCTAATAATCACCTTCCCGTCCTATATCGCAAACTGGCTCAGCTACTTCGTCGCCCTGCCGCAACATTGCGGTCTTCAGGAGAATGTCTCCGACTTCCGCAAGAGTGTCCGGTCGATGAAGCTCAATCCGGTTGTCGAGTTCCTCTACTGGCACATGAACTGGCACACCGAGCACCACATGTATGCAGGCGTTCCCTGCTACAACCTCAAAGCGCTGCACGAAGCGGTCAAGGAAGACATGCCGGCGCCGAGGACCCTGGTTGGCGCCTGGCGGGAAATGCTGGATGTCTGGCACAAACAGCAGGTCGACCCGGAATATCAGTTCGACACACCATTGCCGCCTACGGCAAAGACAGAGCGGGTGCGCAACCGCAGTCAAAATCAGGGTGAAAGTTCAATCGGTGACCTGGCGCCAAAGGGGCTCCAATAAGGATCCTCGCGATCCCGCCTATTGCGGCGGCGTCCCGTTCAAACGCAACGCCTCTCCAGCCTGATAAAGCGAGCCGCAAATCAGAATGCGAGGCGGTGTCTCGTCCTCACCCCAAGTATCGTGCAGCAGTTTGAGCGCACTTGTGATCGAGGAAACCGGTTCCGCAGACAAACCCGCTTCGCTGGCCCTCACAGCCAACTCGTCATGCGGAACGCCGGCATCGCTGGTGGTTATCGGCACGCTATACACGTGACGGACCATTCCGTGAAACGGCCGGAAAAAACCGGTTTGATCCTTGGTGTTGATCATGCCGGCAATCATGAATAGCGGCCTTGGTCTCTGGTCTTCCTCGCTCGCCAACGCCTCGGCAATGGCCTGTCCGGCGCCCGGGTTGTGCCCGCCGTCGATCCAGATTTCGGAGCCGGGCGGCGCCGCATCCACAAGCTGCCCGCTGGAAAGCCGCTGCATGCGTCCTGCCCATTCAACATTTCCCATCGCTTGTTCGGCTTCGGCCTGGCCAATGGAAAAGCCGGCTGCACGAACCGCGGCAATTGCAGCCGCCGCGTTGGCGATCTGATGCCGCCCGGCGAGCTTTGGCAGCGGCAGATCCATCAGGCCCGAATTGTCCTGGTAGACCATTCTTCCGTGCTCCTCATAGGCAAGAAAGTCCTCGCCGTAGACGAAGCAGTCACTGCCATGTCTCTGCGCCGTCTCACGTAAAACCTCGCGCGCCGCGTCATGCTCCTGTGCACCAATGACCACGGGTACACCCTGCTTGATGATGCCCGCCTTTTCGGCAGCGATGAGCTCGATGCGGTCTCCCAGATGGGCCTCGTGATCCATGGCGATCGGCATGATCAGGGTGACCGCAGGCCGGCTGACCACATTGGTTGCATCGAAACGGCCTCCAAGACCAACCTCGATGATCGCCGCGTCGGCCGGGTGTTCTGCGAACAGCAAAAACGTGACAGCGGTCAGGATTTCAAAGACAGTAATCGTCTTTCCGCCATTCGCTTCGGCTACGCGTGCAATGGCCTGCGCAAGCAGGTCATCATCGGCAAGCCGGCCGCCCCCTACATGGCCGAGACGGTACCGTTCGTGCCAGTTGACCAGATGCGGTGACGTGTGCACGTGCACTGCCTTTCCAGCCGCCTCCAGCAGTGCCCGGGCAAACGCCGATGCAGAGCCCTTGCCATTGGTGCCGGCAATGTGGATGACGGGCGGAATGTTGAGCTGCGGATTGCCAAGCTTGTCAAGCAATTGACGGATACGGTCGAGCGACAGGTCGTAGCCCTTCGGGTGAAGCGCCATCAGCTTGTCGATTTCCCGCTCGGTAGCGGTCAACTGGCTTACGGGTTCTGTTGTCATCAGTTTGCACGTCTCGATCACCTCGAATGATTGAGGTGACAGTTTGTCTTCGGATAGTTTTGATTAGGTTGACGCTTCCGACGTTTCGGCAGCTTCTTCCTCTTTGCCATCCGCACCATCGGTATCATCAACCTCAGTGCTTTCGGCCTCCGGTTCCGGCGTTTCTTCCGGCTCAGCTTCCGGTTCCGGCTCCAGCGGCACATGCATCAGCATTTTGAGGAGCCGGGAAATAGTCGATTTCAGTTCTAGGCGCGGCACGACCAGGTCGACCATCCCATGTTCCATGAGATATTCGGCTCGCTGAAATCCCTCAGGCAGTTTTTCGCGAATGGTCTGCTCGATCACCCTTTGCCCGGCAAACCCGATCAGTGCGCCGGGCTCGGCGATGTGGATGTCACCAAGCATGGCATAGGACGCCGTCACACCGCCCGTCGTTGGATTGGTTAGCACGACGATATAGGGAAGACCTGCCTCCTTCAGCCGATCCACCGCTACCGTGGTCCGTGGAAGCTGCATGAGTGACAGCACGCCTTCCTGCATGCGAGCGCCGCCCGACGCGGCAAAGAGCACTAGCGGCCGCTTTTTCTCGATTGCAGCTTCAAAGGCGGCAATGATCGCCTCACCCGCCGCCATGCCGAGCGAGCCGCCCATAAAGGCAAAATCCTGAACGGTGACCACAATCGGCAATCCGTCGATCTCGCCAAGCGCATTGGTGATTGCATCTTCGCGGCCGGTCTTGGTCTTGTTGTCCTTCAAACGGTCGGTGTAGCGCCTTTCATCACGAAATTTCAGTGGATCAAGGACGACTTTGGGATTCTCCAGAACCTCATATTCGCCGCCATCAAAAAAATAGGCCAACCGGTCAGCAGCCGAAATTTTCATGTGATGACCGGAGGACGGGATCACATACTGGTTTTCTTCCAGATCCTTGTGGAAGACCATCTCGCCGGTTTCCGGACACTTGATCCAGAGGTTTTCGGGCATGTCGCGCCGCCCGAGCATCGAATTGATTTTGGGGCGGACAAAATTGGTAATCCAGTTCATGGGCTCAGAATTCCTTGACCAGCCTCAAGATGGGCATTTCAGGCCGAGGGCGCAAGTTGAGATTTGCGGACACCGTCTGCAAGCGATTTCACCAGCTTCGACACCGCCTTTGCTGCATCGCCGCCTTCTTCATTCGCTTTTGCAATTTCATTGACAATTGCCGTGCCGACAACAACGCCATTCGCGCTGGCTGCTATTGCCTCGGCCTGTTCGGATGTTTTGACGCCGAAACCAACGCAAACGGGAAGTTCGGTGTGTCGTTTGATGCGCTGGACAGCTTCACCGATCCTGCCGGTGTCGGGCAGGGCGGCCCCGGTGATCCCGGTCATCGAAACGTAGTAGACAAAGCCTGATGTGTTCTCCAACACCTTCGGCAGGCGCTTGTCGTCGGTGGTCGGTGTAGCGAGGCGGATGAAATTCAAACCCGCCCGAAGCGCCGGCAGGCAAAGCTCTTCATCCATTTCCGGCGGAAGGTCGACAACAATCAGCCCGTCAATTCCGGCTTCCACCGCATCTTTCAGAAAATGTTCGACGCCATAGATGTAGATCGGATTGTAGTAACCCATCATGACAATCGGCGTGTCATTGTCTTCGGCGCGGAAATCGCGGGCCATTGCCAGGGTTTTGGCAAGCGTCTGGCCCGACTTCAATGCACGCAGGCCGGCAGCCTGAATTGATGGGCCATCAGCCATCGGATCTGAAAAAGGCATGCCAAGTTCGATGATGTCTGCACCGGCTTTCGGCAATGCCTTCATGACGGCGAGCGAACGTTCATAGTCCGGATCGCCGCCCATGAAATAGGTCACCAATGCGGCACGTCCCTCTTCGCGAAGATTGGCCATTCTTGTGTCGATGCGGGTTGTCATCGTTACAGCTCCACACCCAGATGTTTGCCGACGGCGAAGACATCCTTGTCGCCACGGCCACACAGGTTCATTACGATGATCTGGTCCTTGTCCATGTTCGGCGCCCGGCGGATGACCTCGGCCAGCGCATGGCTTGGTTCCAGCGCCGGGATAATTCCCTCCAGCCGCGTCAGCAACTGAAATGCCTCCAGCGCCTCATGGTCCATGATCGGCACATATTCAACACGGCCGGATTCCTTCAGCCATGAATGTTCCGGTCCGATGCCCGGATAGTCGAGGCCGGCCGAGATCGAATGGCCTTCATTGATCTGCCCGTCGGCGTTTTGCAGCAGATAGGTCCGGTTGCCGTGCAGCACGCCGGGTTGGCCGGCGGTCAGCGAAGCGCAATGCTCTTCGCCGTCCAGGCCCTTGCCGCCGGCTTCGACGCCGACAATGCGCACATTGCGGTCATCGAGAAACGGGTGGAACAGGCCGATTGCGTTTGATCCGCCACCGACCGCGGCGACCAGCAGGTCGGGAAGCCGGCCTTCGGCGGCCAGCAACTGTTCCTTGGTTTCGTTACCGATTACCGACTGGAATTCGCGCACCAGTTCCGGATAGGGGTGCGGGCCGGCAGCAGTGCCGATGATGTAGTAGGTGTCCTCGACATTTGTCACCCAGTCGCGCAGTGCCTCGTTCATCGCATCCTTCAACGTGCCACTGCCGGAGGTAACCGCATTGACCTCGGCGCCAAGCAGTTTCATGCGAAAGACATTGGGTGCCTGCCGCTCGATGTCGGTCGCACCCATATAGACGATGCAGGGATAGCCGAACCGGGCCGCCACTGTGGCAGACGCGACGCCGTGCTGACCGGCACCGGTCTCTGCGATGATGCGCGTCTTGCCCATGCGCTTTGCCAGCAAAATCTGCCCAAGGCAGTTGTTGATCTTGTGTGAACCCGTGTGGTTGAGTTCGTCGCGTTTGAAATAGATTTGCGCTCCGCCGAGATGCTCGGTCAGCCGCTCGGCGAAATACAGCGGCGACGGCCGGCCGGTATAATGTTTGTTGAGTTCGTCCAGCTCCGCCTGGAAAGCCGGATCGCGCTTGGCCTCGTTCCAGTGTCTTTCCAGATCGAGGATCAGCGGCATTAACGTTTCGGCGACGAAGCGGCCACCGAATATGCCGAACATGCCTTCCGGATTAGGACCGGAGCGAAAGGAATTGGGTTCAACGGGACTGTTCATACATTGCACTCCAGCGCTTCCGCGAGCGCCCTGAAAAATTCATCGATCATCGCTGTATCCTTTACCCCGGGCGACGATTCCACACCTGAAGAGAGGTCCAGCGCGCTGGGGCGGGTACGACGCAGCGTTTCAGCAACATTGGCGGCATTGATGCCTCCCGAAAGCATGTATTCAATGGCTGGGTCAAGCGATTCAAGCAAGGTCCAGTCGAATGCGACACCATGGCCGCCGGGCACTTCCGATCCCTTCGGCGCTTTGGCGTCGAACATCAACCGGTCGGCGACATTTCGATAGGGGCCGACCTTGGACAAATCGTCGGCCCCGCGTATTGAAAACACCTTCATCACGGCAATGCCGTAGCGCGCTTTGACTTCGCTGACCCGCTCCGGGCTTTCGTTACCATGCAGTTGCAAAAGGTCAGGGTTCACTGCAGCAACGATTTCGTCGAGATAGGTGTTGTCCGCATTGACGGTAACCGCGACGGTTTTCGCCCGGTTGCCGATGGTTTTGCGCAACTCTGCGGCTGCCGCGGTTTCGATGTGCCGGGGGCTCTTTTCAAAGAAAATGAAACCGCAATGACTGGCGCCGCCGGCAATCGCCGCTTCGACGGCCTCGACGGTTTTCAATCCGCAGATTTTGATCTCCAACGCCATGGCCGCGCATGTGGCATGGATGCGCCGAAGAGTCGAGAGCGGCAAATGGTGCGATGTCCGGGCGTTTAGTCGAGACCAGCCACGACAACCAGATTGGCCTCGGCTGTCGCGTGGCGGATTTTGGCCAGTTCAATATATTCGGGATCGCTGTGCCAGGCCCGTGCCGCCTCGACCGACGGAAAGCGTATCAGCACCGTGCGCGGCAACGCCCAATCGCCCTCAAGTACGTGGGTTTCCTGCTTCGAGGTTGCCAGCAATTCGCCACCGTGGCGCTCGAAACTCGGCATGAAACCGTCCAGATAGGCCTGATAGGCGGCGGGATCGTTGATCTTCAACTGACCGATGACATAGGCGGACACGCGATCTCTCCTCATTTGGCCGGAGACAGCATCACGGCACCAGCAGCACCAGCAGACCGAGCGCGATCACCAGACTGAGCGGCGCCCCGATGATTGCGCCAAGGATGGCCCCGGCGGCGCGATTTGACTTCCAGCGCTTGGCACCGATGGCTCCGCCGATCAACGCGCCGGGCGCGCCCGCAAGCAATACGATTCCGGCCAGTTCAGAAGTGGACATCAATTCCGGCATCGGGTCATCCTATCTTACGAAGCGGCAAAGTTACAGGCAGGCGGCCTGTTGTGAAGTAACGCGGCGGATGCACGATTGCCAGATTGCGCCACTGTGACGAACCACACATCGCAACATCGGCCTGACGCTATTTTTTCACAGGCAAGTTTTGAGGGGAATTTCATGCGCGCATTGTGGGCGGTACTCGCCGGTCTTTCCGGCAGTGTTCTGGGGTTCCTGGCTCTCGGCCTCATCGGCTTGCTGGGTGCAGGCGATCCCGGCGCCAATACAAGCGGCGGCGCTGAAATGCAGGCGATGATGGCGGTGGCGCCCATTGGTGGCGTGATTGGAGCGATTGCCGGCCTTTATCTGGTGCTGCGCAGGGGCCGCACGGGCGGCAAAGCCGGTTCGCTCAACGCTGCCATCCAGCCGCTGATCGCGATTCTCATTGTTGGCGCCGTGTTGCTGGCGGTCTATTTCAGCCAGTTTCACCAATCCTTCGCACCGCAATTTTCAGCCGAGGCCGGCACACCGCTTTTGAAATTCGAAATCCGCATACCCACTAAAGCCATTCACGAGGATGAGGGGTTCGAGGTGAAGTCGGAATTGCGCTCCGGCGAGGTACAGCGCGATCCGCGTTTCATCATGCAGCGGCGCAGCGACGGCGAATTCACCGTGTTTGCGGGCGAGTTCGAAATTCCCAACCGCGTCAGCGGCCGTACAATCGCTTTTTGGCCATCTTATAAGATTTTCGTCACTTTCGATCTGCCGATTGCCGCCCACCCACAGGCAGAAACAGAGTTTGGCGACTGGCGCAAAGCCGAGGCGGTCGAGCTATACGAAAGCAGCTTCATCGAAGTCTATCCGCTAACGCTCCAGGAAGCGTCGATCCGCACGCGGGTGGTGTGGTGAGATCGAACGTGAGCGCAACCGCGCGATCTGGCGTTCCGGGCGTTTGCCGGTAAATCACCGCCATTGATAGAAGCGCAAATCCGTCAGCAGGGCAGTTTGTCCAGTGCACGGTTTACGCGCTTCAACGCGCGCTGGTGTTTCTTCAGTTCCTTCTTTTCGTCGCGCAACTCTCTCTCCTCCGAAACGACATCGATGACCTTTCTGTCGATCGTGTTCTGAAGTTTCTCGATCTTGTTCTTGTTGCGCCTGATCCTTGATTCCAGGTTTCGGACATCGGCCTTCAGGTTTGACCGCTCGCGTTCGCAATTGTCCGGCTTTGGCAGCAGGTAGCGGGGTCCGTCATTGCCGCCGTCGCGGGCATATGCGGCATCGACGGGCGCCAACAGGCAGGAAAGCGCAATGGCGGCTGCGGTGGCGGTGCGGGTCAAGGCGTTGGTACTGGTCATCTGACATCCCCTTTGTCTGCAGGTTACATGACCATTGGTGTCTTGGAAGGCTGATCGGGTTCAAAAAAAATGTGTCGCGGGATTTTGGCGCTTTGCGCCCGGAAGGGCGAGCTAGCGCTCAATTCCGGTGCGAACTACCCCACGCGTCCGAGCCTTTGCGAGGCGCATGCGCGAGCCACCCCGCGCCAGCGGGGCTGGCGTGAGCTGAAAAAATGGGAAGACGGGCGATCGAAAAACCGCGGTGTCTTGGTTGTTTAGTCATAGGTGCGATCTTCCGATCACCCGTCCGGCCGCTGTCCGGTCCTGTCGGCTGGTCTTACCGGCCCATGGTCTTTCTTTAAAACCACGGGCGGGCCCGGCTTTTCCGGCACCAAGGGGAGAGATAGGCACAGCTCACACATTAATAAACTACTTGATTAATTAACCTACTAGTTTATTACTAGCCAGCATGACCGATTCCGACCAACTGGACGCTGCCTTTGCAGCACTGGCCCACCCGGCACGCCGGGCCATTCTCGCCCGGCTGGCAAAGCAGGAGGCCACGGTCAACGAGCTGGCCGAGCCGTTCGACATGACGCTGCCGGCGATTTCCAAACATATCCGCGTGCTGGAGGATGCCGGGCTGATCACCAAGGCGCGCCGGGCGCAGTTCCGCCCCTGTGTGCTCAAGCCGGAGACGCTCCAAGCAGTGGCCGACTGGACCGAACAGTACCGCCCGATATGGGAGGCGCGGTTCGATGCTTTTGACAAGGTTCTCAATGAAATGAAGGGTTCGCATGATGAGTGATGAAGCAAAATGGGTGCGCATCGAGCGCCGGTTTAACGCGCCGATCGAGACCGTGTGGAGCATGTGGGCCGACCCGGATCTGTTCAGCCGCTGGTTCGGGCCGAAGGGCTTTACGGTGCCGGTGGCCGAGATGGATGTCACGCAGGGCGGCACGCGCAAGATCTGCATGGAGATGAAGACGCCCGAACGCACCATGACCATGTGGTTCACCGGTGTCTACAAGGAGGTAACCGCGCCCAGCCGGCTGATTTACACAGAGGCGATGTGCGACGCCGACGGCAATCTGATTTCGCCGCAATCGATGGGCATGCCCGAAGGCACCCCCGACATCACCGAGGTGATCGTCGAGCTTTCCGAAGCCGATGGACAGACGGTGATGGTGATGACCCACAAGGGCGTGCCGGCCGGCACGGCGGGCGAAGGCGGCTGGAACCAGGCCATCGACAAATTGGGCGAGATGCTGGCTGGGTGAGTACCAGACGGGAGGCGGCGCTCAAGGCACCGCCCCTTGCCGCAGCTCAGTGCTTGACCCGCAGGATCGGCTTGACGCCATCGAACATCGGCTCAAGTTCGACGCCGAGCGCGTCACCGAACTTTGACACAGCGATGTAGATGGTGATCACAAACACCGCATCGACGATCTCCGGCTCGGTCCAGTGTTTGTGTAGCCGCTCCCAAAGTTCCGGTGATACCCGGTTGGCGTCCTCGCCGATCTGCACGGTGAGATCGAGCAGCGCCTTCTCACCCTCGGTGTAAAGCGGACTGGACTTGTATTTGTCGCCATCGAGATCGGCAATCTTGTCGTCGCCGATACCGAGCATGTTGGAAACGCGCTCGTGCTGCACAACGCAATATTGGCACTCATTGCGCTGGGTGGCTTTCAGGATCAGCAGTTCCTTGGTCTTCCAGTCGATCACGCCGTCCTTCAGGATCGCCATGATCATGTCGGTGAACACGGTGCCGTATTCCGGCTGATGGCCGAACACTTTGAAAATGTTCAACAGCGCCTGAAACCGCTCCTCGGCCTTGTCGTAGAAAGCGATGGTCTCCGGATTGGCCTGCTCGCGCTCGACATAGGATACACTCATGATTTTCTCCTTCCCTGTTGATTTCCATTTGAACGATCGTTCCAAATTCTCCAAAAATTTTTCAGCCCAGCATGGATTCGGCCTGGGATTTGATGGAAGCCACGATCGCCGGGCGCGGATTGGCGCGGGTGACAACACGCAGGCCGAGAAACAGACCGAGCAACGCCTGTGCGGTATTTTGGGCATCGAGGCCGCTATGGATGGTGCCGGCTTTCTGCGCCGCCTTGATCGCATCACGGAAAAAAGCCTCCACCTGCCTCAGGCAGCCATCGACCAGCGCGCCGATTTCCTCGTCATGAGGCGACAGCTCCAAAGCGGTGTTGACCAGCAGGCAGCCGCCGGGCTGATCTTTTGAAGGTGCCGCGGCAGCTTCAAAGGCCGCGAGTATCGCCTGTTTCGGCGGATTGGTGGCGGCAATGCGCGCAAGAAACCGGTCACGATGGACCCGGTCGTAATATTTCAGCGCGGCAATGAACAGCGCACGCTTGTCGGCGTAGACGCTGTAGAGCGAGCCGCGATTGACGCCGGTTGCCTCGACCAGATCGCGCATCGAAGTCGCCTCATAGCCGCGCGCCCAAAACGCGTGCATGGCACGCTCCAACATGTCGGCGTCGGAATATTTTTTCTCCCAGGGCAACAGCCACTCCCTTTGTTGCCATCATCATAGGCATTTGGAACGATCGGTCAAATGGCGGGAATTGGACTGCGGAGAGCCGTTCTCGATGAGCGCCGCCTCGCCTTCCGCCCTGTTCCGCGAAACCGTTTGCGGAATTTCCCGCGCCGGAGGACCGCACGCCGTTTGCGCCACCTCATGAGTGCAGGCCGCGGCGGTTTTCCGAGATCGGCAGCAATTCTTCGTTCAGCCTTGCCCGCTCCATCTCGGCGATGATGCGGCAGAGTTCGGCTTCGGCCAGTTTGCGCACGCGTTCATCGGTCATCACCTCGCGCTCCTCGAGGATCATCGCCCGCTGATCCACCCGGTAGCGCAGCACCTGATGGATCAGAAAGGCAATCTGGCCGGGGATAAAGATAACCACCACCGCCTTGACCCAGTCGGTGGTCGCCCGCCAGGTTTCCAGCGCGTCGCGAAGTATTGAGTAGTCTTCCAAAGAAGTTCTCCCGGCTGGGCCCTCCTTCGCCCCCCTTGAGCGGGGTGAGCGACTGGTTGGGCCGTCAGGCCCAAATCGATGATCCGGTGAATCATCGATAGGTCCGCGAACGCCGGGACGCTGCTGAAAGCAGCGGGGACCCGGCAGGGGAGAACCAAAGCCCTCGTGCCAAGCGCACTCGGGCGTTCGTCCCTTGGAAAGCGTTGCTTTCCATTCGCATTCCGCGAACCAGTCCTCACCCCACCTCAAGGGGGGCGAAGTCGCCCCCATCTTCACCTCACCACCGGACCCACTGGCCCGGCAGCACAAACACCCCGGATCATACAACCATCACTACGTTTCATTCCTATAACACGCCTTTTACTTCGTGGCCAGAACGGATTGTTTCAGGAACAAACTGTTCTCATGAAATTGTTTGCGGACCGATTGCGAGAACGAGCGGATGCGCTCGGCATTTCCAATGCCGAGGCGGCGCGCAGGGCCGGCCTCGATGAGCGGCGCTACGCACACTACATCTCGGGCCGCAATGAACCCGATCTGGCCACGATGATCAAAATTGCGGAAATTCTCGGCACCACGCCGAACTGGCTGCTCGGCGTCGATGAGATGGAAGATTCAGACCCGAATAAAGCCGCGCTGATCGAGCGGTTCAAAAACGCCAGCCGAACACTCGACCTGCGCGACGTCGAAACCTGCGTGATCCAGATCGAGGCGCTGGCAGCGAAGCGGTGAGCGGGTCGTTCTGACCTGTCCAATTGTGATGCGATACCCGGATCAGGTCGCGGAGTGGGTAGAGCGAGAGACAGGATGTTAACTCCTAATTCCGATATGCGAAGTTTCTTTCCAGGCCCCAATTTCTAAATCATCCGCAAATACAAACCACTTGCAATTGTATTGGAAATTCGACGTCTCAACTAGTAGTCTGATTTTCTACCGAAGCTGATTGTCAGTTTAGTGATATGAAGTCACCGAAATTTTCCTTTTCTTTCAATGATTTAAATTATTGCATCAACGAATCAAACCTAAAAAAGATTTGGAAGAAGAAGCTTGGCGGTCAAATTAGAAAGCAAATTGTTCCGGACCTCATAGAACTCAAAGACTTCGATCATCAAATTCCAAAAATCGCGTCTGACCTGACTAAGGAGATAGGATCAGCCGGATACTGTCCAGAGACACCAAAACATTACTTAGTAGAAAAATCTCGGGGCCTTTGTCGCCAAATGACACTTGCTCACCCGAGAGACTTGCTGGTTCTGCAAGCGCTGTCTAGCGCACTGCAGTCAGATATCAAGAAAAGTATGCCTACCAGCAGAGCTTTTTTCGAGCCAGGTGATCAAAAATTTGATCAAAAAAAATTACTAATTGATCACAATGAGTATGGAGCCATTGCCTCTTGGAAGAAATTTCAACAAGCAATATTCGATTTCTCAAAGGAAAGACGTTATATAGTTGTTACAGATATTGCAAACTTTTATGATTTCATAAATTTTAGACATCTTAGAAATATTATTTCTTCTCTCTGCATTGTAAAGGAGTCTGTTTTAGACTTTCTAATATATGTACTAAATGAAATGGCTTGGAATCCAGATTTCATGCCAAGAACAGAAATTGGCCTACCACAAATGGAAGTTGAAGCACCGCGCGTTTTGTCCAATGCAATGCTTTTCGAGTTAGACAAAATAGCGGATCTGCATGCGTTGGGAGATTATGTCAGGTTCATGGATGATATTGACGTCGGAGTTGACACGATTGCCGACGCCAAGGCGGCCATTCGCGATATCGATCTGACGCTGCAGTCTCGGCAGCTGCGGCTGAATTCTAGCAAAACAAAAATACTCGATACGAAAGATGGGACCGCGGCAGCCCATTTCTGTGTGGAGGAAAATGCCGCTTTGGATGAATGTGCGATCAACCTTGAAACAAATGGTGAAGAGGTATTTGACGAGTGTCGAAAGACTCTTACAGAGTATTATAGTGAATGGAGAGGCTCACCGGACGACGATGTCATTTCAAAGAACTCAAGATTTTTAGTTGGAAACGGGGAGAAGATATTCAAGCGGTTAGCAAAATTAATTCACTACTGCCGTGGCGAAATCCCGACGCAGGACCTCCATTGGTTTATTAAGAACACACCGTCACTGAGATCTTTCTCTTTTCGATACCTTGCTCATACAAAGCCTGCAAACTCGAGCTTGTATACAGTTAATGAAATGATTGAGACACGAGTCTTCATTGATGACTCCGCATTTATCGATGTCGGGAAATTTGTCGTTCAAGCCAAATTTATAAACAATCAAAAATTCCGAGATGCGCTAGATCAGCTAATGACGGCACTTGTGGATCAGCGAAACTACTACGCATGTTACGCAGCTCATATGGTGGCAATACGTTTCCAAACACCGGATAAAATACTTGAACTGGTGAAAAGAACATCGTCTTTCTGGAAAGACGATTTTTGGTTAGCAAGATCAGTCGGGGCCGGCGCACCGGTGATGAGCTTAGATAAATACGCCTCCAGGGACTATCTTTTGTTTTTACAGAAGATCTCAAATAACAATGCGTTAGATGTGTACGAATTTCACGATAAAGTAAGTACTGACGCAAATTTCTTCAAAAGTTTATTTTGCTATGCGAAAAGTAAAAATCCATCCTATCCACAATATTTCTATTTTCCTAAATCTCTAATCATCAAATCTATTTGTAGAAACAAATTTGCTTCTGGGCATAGACACGTGATTCTCAACTCTCATGAAATACTGAAAACTGATCCATATTATAAGAAATGGAAATTTGTATAATCTGCCCCTTCCTCACCCCTTCCCCAGCGGCTTTTCCGTTCGTCCCACCGTCTATGGCCCTTCGCTAGGGCTCCGGGCGTTCGAACCTCCAAAAGCCAAATCGTTGGCTTTTGGCCGGCTACGCCGAACGGTTCTCACCATCGAGCGTATTCTTTCTGAAATAACCTTCCGGCTTGCCCTTGGCCTTCGACCGCCGCGCTTTCTGCGTGTTCTCCACCCCGGCGTCGCGCGTCATTCGGCAAGTTCAGTTGAAATACCGATTTCAACCGCCCCATTGCTGACCAAAATTTCCAACAGATCGGTCAGAGACTCCGGTTGAGCCGTACCCAAATCCAATTCGAAAGTCGCAAATTGATCGCTGTATTTTGGCTCGGACAAGAAATGCAGAGCGTATTGGAGATCGGTACTGCTTTCCGCGTCGGCATCGCCAAAATGTTCAAGAAACCAGTTTCTCAGTTTTGGGGACAGCGACTGATCCACGCTTCCATGCACTTCTATCTGCGCCTGGGTCCAGACAAACGGAAACTGCCGTACAAATACGCCCTTATATTCAAACTCTACCGGTTCAAAATCCACATACTGTTCGGAAGAAAAAGTAAATGCCTGCGGTTGTGAGTTCCCGATCCTGGCGACAAGATCGCTCCGCATGGGCAGGTTCAGTTCACCTTGCACAAACAGGCTACCGTCATTGTTTCTGAATGCAGGTTCCACCGAAATATCAGACAGCTGTGAGGAACTGGCCGCCTCGGTAATCTGCTCGACAGCAATGCTACGATTGGCTTTCCAAATTTGAATAATGACAGGTGGAATGGCGTCCATAAACAATTCCCGGTTGCAAGTCGGAATTATCCCAAGCCGACATACATTACAATCAGAAATAACAATTAGAATTGTCTACTACTTCCCCAGCGGCTCAAATGGAATGACGCCATCTTCACGAAGCTTCGCGCCGATTTCCTTGGCATAGCGATGGGCAAAGACTTCGAGCTCCGAGCTGGGCCGGGCGAAATAGGCATCCATTGCTTCGTCGATCAGATGATCCGGCCTGCTGATCACCTCACGGAAATATTGAACAAGGTGGCCGACTTCATGCAGCAGTGTCCTATAGAGAAGGGTGTTGCGCACGCTCTGTTCATTCGGGGTAATTGTGTAACCACGCTTGTCGGCGACGATCTCGTGTCCGTAATCCTGCGAGAGACGTTCAAACTCCGCAGCGTCCTCGGGATACTGATTGCGCGACCACCTGAATGATTTTCCAATCTCGTATGCTTCAAGAATGATCGCCGTACCCACATGACCTGCAATTTCGGTGCAATAGATCGCACGGCCCCATACCGGCGACAAGCTTGCCTGTTTGCGGGTTGGTTGACGGAAGATGATCATGCCGATCATGTAGCGGTCATCTTCCGGCAGATGCGACAACAGGTGGAAAACATCGTCGATGCCGCAGCCATAGGTGCAACCGGCACGAGGGTTTTCATACAGGAAGGCAATCGGAAGATGGGGAGAGTCCGGAAAATGGCGTATTTCGGTGATGTCGGGATTCACCCGTGAATGAAAATACCTTGCGTCACCATCATCGTCGGACACGCCGTAGTAACGCGGTATCGACATCCGATTGCGGTGTTTAAAGCCAGCGCTTGATGTTCCGATATTCCGGTTGCGGCGTTCTGGCCGCCAGCCAGGTCTCATGGCTATGCCTTCTTCCCCAGCGGCTTCTCGGTCCGACGCACGGTCATCTCGTCAAGGTCGTTCCTCTTGAACAAGCTCTTGCCTGCCGGCTTGGCGTGATCGCCTGACGTTCCCATCTCGTCCAATTCAGGCTTGTGGAATAGCGAAGCCCCCCCTCTGTCGGCTGCGCCGACATCTCCCCCGCCTTGGGGGGAGAGTGGAGCTTTTTTGCCCTTGGCCGCAGACCGCCGCGCCTTCTGCGTGTTCTCCACCCCGGCGTCTCGCGCCAGCGGGTCGTCGGCCACCGCCAGTTCCACCTCGCGCAGCCGCTTGATCTCGTCGCGCAGTCTCGCCGCCTCTTCGAAATCTAGATCGGCGGCGGCGTCGCGCATCGCCTTTTCCAGATGTTCCAGATGGGCGGCAAGATTGTTGCCGACCAGCACGTCGGCATCCTTGGCCGTCGCGCCCTTTATGTCGGCGGTGACATGGTCGCGCTCGTAGACGGATTCCAGAATGTCGGCGATGTTGGACTTGATTGATTCCGGCGTGATGCCGTTTTCCTCGTTGTAAGCCGCCTGTTTCTCGCGGCGGCGGTTGGTCTCGGCCATCGCCCGCTCCATCGAGCCGGTGACCTGGTCGGCATAGAGGATGACCTTGCCGTCGACATTGCGCGCCGCACGGCCGATGGTCTGCACCAGCGAGGTCTCGGAGCGCAGGAACCCCTCCTTGTCGGCGTCGAGAATGGCGACAAAGGCGCATTCGGGAATGTCGAGCCCCTCGCGCAACAGGTTGATGCCGACGAGGCAGTCGAACGCGCCGAGGCGCAAATCGCGAAGAATCTCGATGCGCTCCAGCGTGTCGATGTCGGAGTGCATGTAGCGAACGCGCACGCCCTGCTCGTGCAGATATTCGGTCAGGTCCTCGGCCATGCGCTTGGTCAGCACGGTGACCAGCGTCCGGTAGCCGGCCTTGGCCACCTCACGGATTTCGCCCAGCACATCGTCGACCTGGGTGGTGGCGGGGCGCACCTCGACCGGCGGGTCGATAAGCCCGGTGGGGCGGATCACCTGTTCGGCAAACACGCCGCCCGACTGTTCCATCTCCCAGCCGCCGGGTGTGGCCGACACGGTGATGGTCGACGGGCGCATGGCGTCCCACTCCTCGAAGCGGAGCGGGCGGTTGTCCATGCACGACGGCAGGCGGAAACCATATTCGGCCAGTGTCGCCTTGCGGCGGAAGTCGCCGCGATACATGCCGCCGATCTGCGGCACGGTGACATGGCTCTCATCGACAAAGACAATGGCGTTGTCGGGAATGTATTCAAACAGGGTCGGCGGCGGCTCGCCCGGCTTGCGGCCGGTCAGATAGCGCGAATAGTTCTCGATGCCCGCACACGAGCCGGTGGCTTCCAGCATTTCCAGATCGAAGCGGGTGCGCTGTTCCAGCCGCTGCGCCTCCAGCAGGCGGCCGGCGGCCTCCAGCTCGGCAAGGCGGTGCTTCAGCTCTTCCTTGATCGATTTCTGCGCCTGGTTGAGCGTTGGCCGCGGCGTCACATAGTGCGAATTGGCGTAGATTTTCACGCTCTTCAGATCGCCGGTTTTGGCGCCCGTCAGCGGATCGAACTCGGTGATCTGCTCAATCTCGTCGCCGAACAGCGAAATGCGCCAGGCCGAGTCTTCCAGGTGAGCGGGAAAGATTTCGATCGTGTCGCCGCGAACACGAAATGAACCGCGGACGAAATTGATGTCCTGGCGCTTGTATTGCTGGGCGACCAGATCGGCGAGGAGCTGGCGCTGGTCGAGCCGGTCGCCGATCTTCATTTCGAACGTCATCGCCGTATAGGTCTCGACCGAGCCGATACCGTAGATGCAGGAGACGGACGCGACGATCACCACATCGTCGCGCTCCAGAAGCGCGCGGGTGGCCGAGTGGCGCATGCGGTCGATCTGCTCGTTGATCGACGATTCCTTCTCGATATAGGTGTCTGTGCGCGGAACATAGGCCTCCGGCTGGTAGTAGTCGTAATAGGAGACGAAATATTCCACCGCATTGTCGGGGAAGAAGGACTTCATCTCGCCATAGAGCTGCGCCGCCAGCGTCTTGTTGGGCGCCAGGATCAGCGCCGGGCGCTGCGTCTGCTCGATCACCTTGGCCATGGTGAAGGTCTTGCCGGAGCCGGTGACGCCGAGGAGGACTTGCGTCCTTTCGGGTTCTGTTTGGTTTTCCGCAGCGCCGAGACCTTCCACCAGATCGGCAATCGCCGTCGGCTGGTCGCCGGCGGGCTCGAATTCAGACGCCATGGCAAGGGCGATGCCGCCTTCGGATTTCTCCGGCCGCTCAGGGCGGTGCGGCGTCCAGACCTCGCCATGTTTGATCAGCGGATTGCCTTCGGAAATCAGCTTCGACAGCGCCTCGACCGTGGCGGTGACGCCGGTGGTCGACGCCATACCCTTGGCTTCTTCCAGCGTGACATCGAGACCGGCGACCGGCATCAGCCCCGCTGCGGCACGCTCGGTCGGGTCGTTGGACCCGCCGATGGACGCGCCGCCGCCGGTGCGCTTGGAACCGATATCCAGCTTCTCGTCGGCCTTGCGGGGTTTTCCCGCTTTCACCCGGTGTTTGCCGGCCTTGGAGCGGATATCGCGCATTTCGGCCTTGCGGGCACTTTCCTCCGCCTCGCGCTCAAGCTGTGAGGCCCAGTCGGCAACGGAACCTTCCAGCGGCGAACCGGTCAGTTCCGGTTGCGGACTTTCCTCACATCCGGCGGGTTTTCCGGTTTTCTTTTCTCGCGATTTGGCCATCGCCGGAATATGGAGACCAAAACCGAAAATGGGAAGGCCGCAGCCGATCAAATGCGATGAAGCGGAACGGCTACTGACAGAAGGTTGTCAGGAAGTGACAAGACAGCGCCGGTCTTGACCGCGCGCGTCATCCATCCGACTTTCGGTACCGAAAGGATAGCGTGATGGCCACAGAACCCGGCGACCTGAAGAACTGGCTGCCTGATGAGGAACAGCTCAAGCGCGTTGCCGAGGCGGTGGCCGTCTACAATTCCGGCCGTCCGGCCAAGGCGGCGGCGATGAAGCGGCGCATGGTGATGATGCTGGGGCCGTTTGCTGTGATTGTCGCAGCCGTCGCGATCATCGGGTTGGCGACGGGTCTTCTGTTCATCACCGGCATCGCGGTGGGCGTGGCGATTTTCGGCGGCATGATCGTGCTGTCGATCGCCCGCAAACCGGCACGAAACTTCCAGCAGCAATTGCGCGCCAGCATGTTCCCGGAAATTTTCAGCTTTATCGATGATTTCCAGTACCTGCACGGCCATGCTGCGGGTTTTCTGGGACCGCTGGAGGCGACGGGACTGCTCAGTTACACCAGCGCCAGCCATGATGACTGGTTCGCCGGCAGCTATGATGGCGTGCGGTTTGAACTGGCCGAAACGCATCTGAAGAAGAAATCCGGCAAGAACACCCGCACCATCTTCGACGGTCTTATCTTTCACATCCGGCTCGACAGCCGGTTTCGCGGGCTTTTATTGGCGCAAAAGAAGGCCGATGTAGTGACCAAGTTCTTCCGCGACCTGTTCGGCAGCAAGCTGAGGGAACTTCACACCGGTATCAGCGACATCGACGCGACCCACGATTTCCGCACCAATGCCGACGGGCCGGAACCGGCGCTATTGGCCGCCAGAATGGCCAAGGCGCTCGACTGGCTGGCCGATACATGGCCGCACGGGCCGGTGCAGATCGCTTTTGCCGATGCCGACTGCTACCTGCTGCTGGCGGCGACGAAGGACCATTTCGAACTGCCGGGGATCACCCGGGGCGACATCGATTTCGACAGCCACATCCTGCCGATGATCCGCGACATGGCGACACTTTTGGCAATCGCCAGCCTGATCGGGAAGGTGGACGGAAGGTGAGGGGGTGCCGATCAGTTCAATTTCGGATGTTCATCCCATCATCCAGACTACGAGACGGCTTGAACACCCACCGGCGTTTGCAGCCGGACACGCTCTAACCAACTAACAGCGCGCGGGTATCCTCCGGCACGGTCAATTCACTTCCCTCTCCCAGCACCAGCTTTTCCAACTCGTCAAGCGGCATGGCCCGCCCGAACAGATGCCCCTGCAAATAGTCGCAGCCCTCCAGCCGCAAAAATTGCAACTGCTCTTCCTTTTCAACCCATTCGGCGACACATTTGATGTCCAGTGCCCGCGCCATTGCGAGCGTGGTACGAACGATCGCACGGTCACCCTCATTGGTGCAGACCTCCCTGATGAACGTGCCGTCGATCTTTAATTCGTCGAACTTGAGATGCCGCAATTGGGACAGCGAAGAGTAACCCGTGCCGTAGTCGTCCAGTGACAGGCGGATGCCGAGCTTGCGAAGTCCGTGCATGATAAGCTTGACGGTTTCCAGATCACCAAAGAATACACGCTCGGTCAGCTCGAGGACGAGACGCGACATGTCGATCTCGTAGTGGTGGGCAAAAAACTGCAGCCTGTTCAGGAATTCTTCCTGATGAAATTGTTGGGCGCTGATATTGATTGAGAGTGACAGATCCCTGAGCTGCGGATGCCTCTGCCATCGCACCAGCGTGTCGAGCGCCTGTTCAAGAACCCACTCGGTCATTGGAATGATCAGGCCGTTTTCCTCGGCAACCGGAACGAACCTGTCAGGCGGAACATAACCGCTTTCCGGGTGATCCCATCTGATCAACGCTTCGGCACCGATTATCCGGCAATACCGGTCTGTCTGGGGCTGGTATTTCAACTCCAGTTCAGCATCGTCGATGGCGTCCCGCAGTTCGATTGCCAGTTTCGCGGTATTCTCCACCCGCTCCAACATGTCGTCTTCAAACAGCTTGACCTGGTTCTTTCCGCCGGATTTTGCCTCATACATCGCTGTTTCAGCGCATTTGAGTACCCGGTACGGATCCCCTCCATCACCGGTAAAAACAAGCACCCCGATGCTGCAGGACACCCGGCATTGTTGCTGATCGACGGCGAACCGGGTGCTCAGCGCTTCGCGCAGATGATTGGCGATATCTCTTGCTTGAATGGCTGCCCTGGAGCCGCTCGGGGAGAGTGACGGCAGCAGCACTGCAAACTTGTTGCCGTCGAGACGCCCGACCAGGCAGTCGGCATCCAGCACGTAGCGAAGACGATCGGCGACAGCTGCCAGAAAACGGTCGCCGAACTCGTGGCCGTTTGTGCTGTTGAGTTGCCGGAAATTATCCAGATCAATCGTCATGAACGCGAGATTTCGACCGTCGGCTGCGGCAATTTCCGCCAATCGCTCAATCTCTGCGGCGATTCCGTGTCTGTCTGGCAGTCCGGTCAGCCAATCGGTGTGCGGGCGATCAGGCAAATCCACCTTTGCACCGGCCCCTGCAGCGGGACCGGTCCGGGTGGCATTATTTGGAATTCCTGGATTGGACTCCAGGCTCGGTATCGGCTGCTTTGCCCTGGTCACACCCGCCCGCCGCTCAAGATTGGTTCGCCGAAGATTGCAGGATTTACTTCAATATATGGTTAATCAATTAATCACATTTCGCTAATGCGCTTGGGCGCACAGCCAGCGATTGCAGGGCTGAGGGGGGGATTAAACCTACCCCCCCAAATGTTCCCTGAAAAACGCGATGGTGCGTTCTTCGGCCAGTTTTGCCGCTTCGGCGTCGTAGCGTGGGGTGGTGTCGTTGTGAAAACCGTGATTGGCGCCGGGGTAGAAATGCGCCGTATAGGTTTTGCCGGCGGCTTTCAGCGCCGCCTCGAAATCCGGCCACCCGGCATTGATGCGGCTGTCCAGTTCGCCGAAATGCAGCAACAGCGGCGCCTCGATCGCCGCGGCATCTTCCGCTGCAGGCTGGCGGCCGTAAAACGGAACACCGGCGGCCATCTCCGGATAGGCGACGGCCAGCGCGTTGACCACGCCGCCGCCATAGCAAAAGCCGACGGCGCCGACCTTGCCGGTGCAATCGTCGCGCGCAGCCAGATGTTCGAAGCCGGCAAAGAAATCGTTCAACAGTTTTTCGCGGTCCACGGTGCGCTGCAATGCGCGGCCCTCGTCATCATTGCCCGGATAGCCGCCGACCGAGGTCAGCCCGTCGGGCGCCATCGCCATGAAACCTGCCTTGCCGAAACGTCTGGCGACATCCTTGATATAGGGGTTGAGGCCGCGGTTTTCGTGGATCACCAGAACGCCGGGCAATTTGCCGTCCACCCCTGCCGGCCGCACCATATAGGCATTGACCGAACCGTTGCCCTGCGGTGAATCATACCCGAAATGGAACGCTTCGATGTCGGGATCGTCGGGCATGACCTGCTGGGCCAGCGCGTAATTGGGCGACAGTGTGTTGAGCAGCATGGCTGCTGTTATGCCTCCGGCGGCAAATTTGCTGGCGCGATCGAGAAATTCGCGCCGGTCGATAATGCCATGGGCATAGAAATCGTAGAGGTCGAGCAGTTCCTGCGGAAAGTCTCTGGCGGATTTTCGTTGATGCAAGGTCATCGGTCATATCTCCCGAAGTGTTGCGTCCCGAAGTTGCGACTTACTGGCATTCACGGCGCGCGGCCGCAGACCCATCCCGCTTCAGGTTGACATCAGTATCTTCCGGAAGCAACTCACAATACCGAAGCCTGATTCAATCCAGATCGCGTGGGCGCAGGAAATGCGTCAGCCGGGCCGAGTGGTCGCTTGTGACTGTCCAGACGCCGGCCAGTTCCAGCCGCGCCAGTGCAGCGGTCGGATATTTTTGCGACATCGCCGCCAGTGCATCGAGGTCGGAATGCGGGGCAGCAAGTTTCATCGCCAGCATTTCGGTGCCCGGATTATGGGCGACGATGATGACCTTTTCCACTTCACGAGGTGCACCGGCCAGCAGCTCGAGCATGGTGGCCGGCGAAGCCAGATAGAGCTTTTTGTCGAAGTGCGTCTCGATGGCCTCACCTGCCTGCCCGAATTGGGATTTGGCGAGGTCCCATGTCTGGCGCGCACGCACGGCCGTCGAAACCAGCGCCAGGTCCGGAATCCAGCCGCGATCAGCGATCTCGATACCCATTCGCATGGCCGCGTTCAGGCCGCGCGGTGCCAGCGGCCGGTCGAAATCGCCGAGCGCAGGATCGTCCCAGGATGATTTTGCGTGACGCAGAAGCAGCAGTGCCGGCATGTTTCCCAACTCCTGCCTCAGGTTATCAGGGAAATGTCCAGCGGCAAGCTGTGCTAGGTTTCGTCGTCGTCCTTGCCGACATTGATGATGCCCGACACGTCGTCATCATCTTCATCCTCATCGGGAGCGAGAAACGTGTCGTCATCGTCATTGTCGTCATCAAGTTCAATGACGTCGTCATCGGAATCGTCGTCGACATTGGGATCAGCGGGCACTTCGGCGGCGCTTTCATCTTCTTCGGCGTCTTCCAGAGACACCACTTCCGCACCGTCATCCGCCGCTTCTTCTTCCGTATCCTCGACCTCCGGCTCTTCTTCTTCCTCGGGCATCAGATCCGCCTCGAAAAAGGAAAGCGGGTAGCTCTTGCCCGTGTAGGGCGAAACGATTGGATCGCGGTTGAGATCGTAAAACTTCTGTCCCGTCTCGGGATCGACACGTTTGGTGCCAAGTTCGGGTTTTGCCATGACATATGCCTCGTCGGTCCGCTGCGGTCTCCGCCGGTTGTTGGCTGTTTCGGCTGGATCCGGCATGAAAAATCTCGGTCCCCATAGCTTCATGCGCGTGCACTGTCAAAGTCTTAAATTCGAGCCCGCCAACTGCCGCTTTTCTGCGGTCGGTGGGATGACCGCCGTGACAAGCCATGATAGAGGCTGACCGGAATTCTCCGGACCCTGTTAGCAAGTGCGATTTGGGAATCAGATGAACAAAGACAGTGTTAAGCGACCGGCTTCCGCCAGCCGTTCCCCGGCGCTTGAAGGACGGCTACGGGTTCCGGGCGACAAATCCATCTCGCACCGTTCGCTGATGTTTGGCGGATTGGCGAGCGGTCTGACCACGATCACCGGACTGCTGGAGGGTGAGGACGTGTTGGCGACCGGCCGGGCGATGCAGGCCATGGGTGCGAAGGTCGAGAAAACAGGGTCCGAATGGCGGGTTTCAGGCACCGGCAATGGCTGCCTTCTGGAAGCCGAACAGCCGCTGGACTTCGGCAATGCGGGCACCGGTTGCCGGTTGACCATGGGTCTCGTCGGCACCTACGACATGAAGACCTCTTTTGTCGGCGACGCATCGCTGAGCAGCCGCCCGATGGGCCGGGTGCTGGACCCGTTGCGGCAAATGGGCGTTCAGGTTGAGGCATCAGCAGGCGACCGCATTCCCCTCACCCTGCGCGGCCCGAAGACCGCTACACCAATTACCTATCGCGTGCCGATGCCATCGGCCCAGGTCAAATCGGCAGTTCTGCTTGCCGGGTTGAACACACCGGGGACAACGACGGTCATTGAGCCGGTGATGACGCGCGATCACACCGAAAAAATGCTCGCCGGCTTTGGTGCCGAGCTTGAAGTCGAGACCGATAGCGATGGTGCGCGCCATATCCACCTGCAGGGTCAGGGCGACCTTTCCGGACAGGCAATCGATGTACCGGGTGATCCTTCTTCTTCCGCGTTTCCGATCGTCGCCGCGCTGATCGTTCCAGGATCGGACGTAACGATCGAAAACGTGCTGATGAACCCGACCCGCACCGGGCTCGTCACCACGCTGTTGGAAATGGGCGGCGATATCGAAATCGTCAACCGGCGCCAGACGGGCGGTGAAGACGTTGCCGATCTGCGGGTGCGGCACTGCGAACTGAAGGGCGTGACGGTGCCTGAGGATCGCGCGCCATCGATGATCGACGAATATCCGGTGCTCGCTGTCGCCGCGTCCTTTGCCGAAGGCGAAACCCTCATGCAGGGGCTGGAAGAATTGCGGGTCAAGGAAGTGATCGTCTGGCCGCCGTTGCTGCTGGCCTGAAGGCCAACGGCGTCGATTGCACCGAGGGAGAAGCCACGCTTTCTGTGCGGGGAATCCCGGAGGGCAAAGGGCTCGGTGCGGTTTCAGGCGATGCTGTGGTGGCAACCCATCTCGATCACCGCATCGCCATGAGCTTTCTCATCATGGGCCTCGCCACCGAGCGCGACGTGATGATCGACGACGCGGCAATGATCGCCACCAGTTTTCCAAACTTCATCGATTTGATGCGCGGATTGGGAGGGGAGATATCCTGACGAAGGGGTGAAAGCCTCAAAAAGTACGCTTGACGTACTGCGTCATTTCGGTTATTTTGTGAATGATACGATCCTACCGTGACAAACGCACGAAGACTTTTGCCGAAGGGCAGTTTGTCAAAGCGTTTCAAGGATTTGAAAGGCAGGCAGTGAAACGTCTCGCGATCCTTGATGCTGCGACTGGTATCGATGATCTACGCCAGCTCAATAGTAACAGGCTTGAAGCGTTATCTGGGGATCGTGAAGGACAGTACAGTATCCGTATCAACTCACAATGGCGACTCTGCTTTCTGTGGCCGTCCGAAGCGGATGGACCCGAGAATGTCGAGATCGTCGACTATCACTAGGAGCTGAGCAATGTTGCAAGTGGCAATCCATCCTGGCGAGGTTCTTGCCGACGAATTGGCCGAACGGAATATCAGCGCAGCTGAGCTTGCACGCCAGGTTGGTGTTCCGGCAAACCGCATTTCACAGCTTGTACGGGGAAAGCGGTCGATGACGGGCGATACGGCGTTACGGTTGGGTCATTGGTTTGGAATGAATCCGCAATTCTGGATGAACCTGCAGGCTCAATTCGACCTCGTTGAGGCGAAAAAAGCCAATGGTGCGGAAATCGACAAACTACCTACCATCGCGGCCTGATTGATCCTGTTGGTATGACAATAGTCCAGCTTATGACCCTCGCAATCGCCATCGACGGACCTGCCGCTTCCGGAAAGGGCACACTGGCCCGCCGGCTGGCCGCGGAATACGGATTTCACCATCTCGATACCGGACTGACCTACCGGGCAGTGGCGAAGGCGCTGGTCGATGGCCAGCAGCGGCTCGACGACCCCGTTGTTGCTGCGCAGGCTGCCCAGGCCGTTGATGTGTCGGCGATGGACCGGGAGGTGCTGTCATCACATGTGATTGGCGAGGCCGCTTCGAAAATCGCGGTCATGACGCAGGTGCGCCGGATACTGGTCGACAAGCAGCGGGAATTTGCCGCGCTAGAACCCGGCGCCATCCTCGACGGACGTGACATCGGCACGGTCGTGCTGCCGGATGCAGCAGTGAAACTCTATGTCACGGCCTCGCCTGAAGTGCGTGCCCGCCGCCGTCACGCCGAAGTCGCAGCAAAAGGCGCAGACACATTGTACGAGGAAATCCTTGCCGATATCCGCCGCCGCGACGCACGCGACATGGAGCGGGATGATTCGCCGCTGAAACCGGCGGACGATGCCCACTTGCTAGACACCAGCGAAATGGATATAGAAACCGCGTTCCGTACAGCCAAAGACCTGATAGACAAGGAATTGGCGGGCCGAAACAAAATGGACTGAACCACCGTCCACCAGGGCATATCAGCGCCGAACAGCACATCGAGTAAGTGCCGTCAATTGGCTCAGCGAGCCGGATATGCCGCCAAGTGGATGAAATGAAACACAAACCAAGGCGCACCGGCCGCGCGTAGCTGCGGCTCTACCAGGAGAAAAAATTGTCAAAATCCAATCCGTCGCGCGACGATTTCGCCGCGCTGCTTGATGAGAGTTTTTCAGCCGAACATTCTGCCGAAGGCTCCGTCGTCAAGGGTACCATTACGGCCATTGAAAAGGACATGGCCATTGTCGATGTCGGCCTCAAGGTTGAAGGCCGCGTTGCACTGAAAGAATTCGGAGCCGCCGCAAAGGATGGCTCGATCAATGTCGGCGATGAGGTCGAGGTCTATGTCGAGCGCATCGAAAATGCTCTTGGCGAGGCCATGCTTTCCCGCGAAAAGGCCCGACGCGAAGAGAGCTGGGTGCAGCTCGAAGCCAAGTTCGAGGCCGGTGAGCGTGTCGAAGGCGTCATTTTCAATCAGGTCAAGGGTGGTTTCACCGTCGATCTCGATGGTGCTGTTGCCTTCCTGCCCCGCAGCCAGGTCGATATCCGGCCGATCCGCGATGTCACACCGCTGATGCACAACCCGCAGCCCTTCGAAATCCTGAAAATGGACAAGCGCCGCGGCAATATCGTTGTCTCGCGCCGTACCGTGCTCGAGGAGAGCCGGGCCGAACAGCGCTCCGAGATTGTCCAGAACCTTGAAGAAGGTCAGGTCGTCGAAGGTGTGGTCAAGAACATCACCGATTACGGCGCGTTCGTCGATCTCGGCGGTATTGACGGCCTGCTGCACGTCACCGACATGGCATGGCGCCGCGTCAATCACCCGACCGAAATCCTGAACATCGGCCAGACCGTCAAGGTTCAGATCATTCGCATCAATCAGGAGACCCACCGTATCTCGCTCGGCATGAAGCAGCTTGAGGCTGATCCGTGGGGCGACATCGGCGGCAAGTATCCGCTTGGCAAGAAGATCACCGGAACGGTCACCAACATCACCGACTACGGTGCCTTTGTTGAGCTCGAGCCGGGAATTGAAGGCCTTATCCACGTTTCCGAAATGTCGTGGACCAAGAAGAATGTCCACCCGGGCAAGATCCTGTCGACCACGCAGGAAGTCGAGGTTGTCGTTCTCGAGGTTGACCCGCAGAAGCGCCGCATTTCGCTTGGCCTGAAACAGACGCTTGAAAATCCGTGGGAGGCTTTCGCCACCACGTTCAAAGCGGGCACGATTGTCGAAGGCGAGGTCAAGAACAAGACCGAATTCGGCCTGTTCATCGGACTGGAGGGCGATGTCGACGGCATGGTTCACCTGTCGGACCTCGACTGGAACCGTCCTGGCGAGCAGGTCATCGACGACTACGAAAAGGGCATGATGGTCAAGGCCAAGGTGCTGGACGTCGATGTCGAGAAAGAACGTATTTCGCTTGGCATCAAGCAGATGTCCGGTGACGGCGACGGTGCCGGCAGTGGCGAATTGCGCAAAAACGCTGTCGTTACCTGCGAGGTCACCGACGTCAAGGAAGGCGGCCTTGAGGTCAAGCTGGTCGAGACCGGGATAGAATCCTTCATCAAACGCGCTGATCTTTCCCGCGATCGCGGCGAGCAGCGCCCCGAGCGTTTCTCCGTCGGCCAGAAGGTCGATGCGCGCATCACCCAATTCGACAAGAAGAGCGGCAAGATTGCCGTTTCGATCAAGGCGCTTGAGATTGCCGAAGAGAAGGAAGCGGTTGCCCAGTACGGTTCAACCGACTCCGGCGCCTCACTTGGCGATATTCTGGGCGCTGCCCTCAAGAAGCAGGACGGCGACGAATAATCGTCAAGCTGGTTGCTGAAACAAACAAGGCCGCGGAAAACTTCCGCGGCCTTTTCTTTTGGAGCCGATTGGCTCTGAAAATGTTGAGGTGCCTCAGTGCTTCAGGGTGCTTCCCGGAAGATCCGGCGGAAGCACCGCCTCGCTTTCGGTGCGTGGCGTTCTGGATGCTGCCTCCAGCTTGGCCCGCATATCCGAAATCTGCTCCTCGGCTGCCTTGTACATGGCCTGGTATTGAGCCAGGCGCTGGTTTTCGGCAGAGAGTGATTTGATGGAGTTCTTCAACTCCTCGTTCTGCTGTTTCTGATAGTCGAGACCCATCAGATCAGACATGTAACGCAGATTGACTTCCGACAAATTGGCGGTTTTCGCCGACAATTCGCGTTTCGCTGAATCCAGTTCACGCCTGGAACTGTCGAGTTCCGCACGCATGGTCATCTTCTCGCGGTCGGAGTTTTGAGCGGAGTGCTTGGCTTCGGCCAATTGGTCGTGCAATTCGCGTTCGGACTGTTCAAACAGACGCAAGCGCGATTCGAGATTGTTCAACTCCGAGCGCTGCGCATAAAGTTCGCCGCGCAGGCGGTTGGACATCTCGTTGCTTTCTTCCTCAAGCCGCGACTTCTCCGCGCCAATCGCATCAAGCCGTGTCTTCAGGTCGGCGCGTTCTTTTTGCAGCCGCGCAGTTTCCCGCTTGGCGGTCTCATACTCGCTCGTCATCGACTGATAACGGCGGGTCTCTGCGTCGAAGCGGTTGACAAACTCGTCATACCGGCGCCTGACTTCTGATTCCTGCTTCAGCGATTTGCTCAAATCGGCCGCCAGTACGGTGTTGCGCTCCCGAACGGCTTCGTTTTCGTGCTCCAGCTTCAGATTGGTCTCTGTGGACAGATTGATGGTGGAGTTGGCTTTTTCGAGTTCACGTTCGAGCCGTTGTGCATTCTCCTCAGCCGCCGCAAGCGAGGTACGGCCGTCATTGAGGCGTTTGCGGGTCATCTCCAGCTCGGATGTCAATTCCGCTTCGCGGATTTTCATCGCCTCGAGCATGGCTTCCTTTTCGGAAACCGCAGTCTCGATGACCTTGACCTGACGTTCCTTGCGAAGATTTTCGTCGCTGAGTTTCGTGTTCTCGGTTTCGAGAATGGCGTTGCGGTGAAATTCCGATTCCACCGACGGAAGAAACGCGCCGGTTTCGTGCAGATTGGCGCGGGTCTTGTTCAGGGCGTCTGTCAACGCCTCGATATTGCCGACAATATTGCGGAAATCAGTATGGAACTTTTCGAACTCATGCATGCGCGGACTTTGGACCGGCGCAGGTTCTGACGGCGCGGCGGCCAGGCTTCTGGCATCCACACTCAGCGCAGATTCGAGATCTGCCTCAAGGCCCGATGATTCCATTGATGTTGGTTCCGGCGAAGCGGCTTCCGTCGGAACATCGGAAATCAGGTCGGAGCTGTCCAGCTCCAATTCCAGTTCTGTGCCTGTTTCCGCCTCTTGCGAAATCTCTTCTTCATCGGATTTTCGCGAGAACAGCGAAAGAATTCCCATGGGTGTCTCCTAAATCCCCGTAAACGAGACAACTGACCAGCATTGTACTCAAAACACCCCAAGCCCCGGGCCAAACTAGATGATCTGGATGCCTGTCACAACAGATTTCTCCTGTTAATATCCCCAGATCGGCAAGCGATTGTTATCGCCGTGTTATTCCGGCCACATCTGTAGATGACAGGTCCCGGAATTGGCCAGCTCCCGGCCAATCCGGTTTTGCAACCCGTAAATGGTCGATCCGTCCCGTCCGAACTGAGCCGGAAAACGGTCAGGCGGCGTCTCTTTCCCCGGCTTCCGTTTCGGTTCCGGGAGCAAGCGACACCGTCAGGCCGCTCAGTTCTTCCGTCATGATCAACTGACAGGAAAGTCTGGAATTATGGTTAACGTCGAAGGCTTCGTCCAGACGATCAATCTCGTCTTCGCGCGCTTCGGCAAGATTGCTGAGCCACTCTGGCGCGACATGCACGTGGCAGGTGGCACAGGCGCATGCCCCGCCACACTCTGCCTTGATGTCGATGCCCCAGTCGCGGATGATCTCCATCACGCGAAATCCCTCCAGGGCCTCCAGGCGGTGGTGAACCCCCCGGCGGTCTATCACATTGATATGCATGATGTTTATGCTGCCTTGAGCTTTTTCTGCAGGCTCGTTGACGACGTTGTGTACTGGAAGATGATCCGCTCGCCAGGGCTTACGATGCGCTTGGCTGCCTGTGACATCAGCGCCGCTTCATGGAAGCCGGAGAGGATCAGTTTCAGTTTGCCCGGATAGGTGTTGATGTCGCCGACGGCGAAAATTCCGGGTTCGGACGTTTCGAACTTTTCCGTATCGACCGGAATCAGGTTCTGCTCGAGATTGAGACCCCAGTTTGCGACCGGACCCAGCTTCATTGTCAGTCCGAAGAAGGGAAGCATCCGTGTCGTGGAGACTTCGCGCTCTCCGTCCGGTGTCTTGATCGTCGCACCCGAAAGCAGTCCATCGGAACCCTGCAACGACGTCACCTGACCCTGGATGAACTCAAGCTTGCCTTCCTCCTGCAGTGCCCACATCTTGTTAACACTGTCGGGTGCGGCCCTGAATTCCGGCCGGCGGTGTACCAATGTGACCGATTTGGCCACTTTTTGCAGGTTCAAGGTCCAGTCGAGCGCGGAATCGCCACCACCCACAATCAGGACGTCCTCGCCGCGGAATGCCTCCATCTGGCGAACAGCGTAGAAAACCGACTTGCCTTCATACTCATCGATACCGGGGATCGGCGGACGTTTGGGCTGGAACGATCCGCCACCGGCGGCGATTACCACAACCTTGGACCTTAAGGTCTTGTCCGGATCAGTTGTGACCTCAAATGAACCGTCATCAAGACGCTGCAGGCTCGTTACCATTTCACCGTAATGGAATTGCGGGTCAAACGGGGCAATCTGCTGAAGCAGATTGTCAGTCAGACCCTGGCCGGAGATTTCCGGAACGCCGGGAATGTCGTAAATCGGCTTTTCCGGATAGAGTTCCGCGCACTGGCCACCCGGCTTGTCGAGTATGTCGATCAGGTGACATCGCAGGTCGAGCAGGCCAAGTTCAAACACGGCAAACAGACCTACAGGTCCGGCGCCGATAATAACGACATCAGTCTCGATCAAGTCTGACATGGTTCAGTTCCTCAAATCCAATCAGGCCGGCTGCCGCCGCCAGGAATAGCTGCCCGCGTCTTTCGCAGATGCGGCAGCCGGTTGATAATGGTGTTCGATGCCGCCAATGCGGCCTTCTTCCAGCCGGGTTATCGCGGTCTCATTTGAAACTTCGAATTCGTCGATGCCGGTTCTCAACATGTGCGGTATCTGGTCGATCAGCACATCGCCGGTTGCCCGCAGGGTTCCCCGGTAGCCGTAGCGGCTGCGCAGAAGTTCGGCCTTCGAGAAACTGCGTCCGTCGCTGAAAACCGGAAAGCTGAGTGCAATCATTGGCAGCTGATCAAGATAGGGAACCAAATCGTCGAGCCTGTCACCGGGTTGTACTTCCACTGCAACCGTGTTCGCCGCATCACTGCGGGCAGCGTCATCAAGGCCGGCGAATATCGCAAGCGGCACAATAACGCGTTGATCCAGATCAGGTGTCTCGGCGCGTTCCCATTCATCGTCACGAAATCCGTCACGCGACCAGAGCCTGGGCGCTGTATTTGTCTCGATATGGTTCATGTCACAAAGCTCCGACCGTCGATGACAACGGGACAATCTTGCCGTCCGCCGATATGTGAATTCCGCATTCGGTCTTTCCGGTTCCCGACCAGCGGCCCGAACGCTCCGATTCACCCGGTTTGACCGGCATCGTGCAAGGCTGGCAGCCGATCGAAAGATAACCATGCGCGACCAACGGGTGGTGGCGAAGATTGTTTGTATACAAATAACTTTTTATGTCGCCCGATGTCAATAAGGCAAGTGGATTGATCCGCATGCGTTCATCGATAGCTTCAAACACGGCCAGCGATTTCCGTGTCCCGGCCTGAAAGCGTTTGCGCCCGGTAAACCAGGCAGAAAAGGGCGCCAGCGACCGGTTCATAGGATCCGATTTGCGGATACGGCAGCAACTATCCGGATTGGTTTTGTGAAGGTCGCCGTCAGGATCGGCAGCATCGACCATCGCCGGGTCCGGTCTGACCACCCGGACATCCGTCAGGCCAAGATCGCTGACCAGCGCATCGCGATATTCGATGGTTTCGCCGAAATGCTTCTGCGTATCCAGAAACAGGACCGGCAGCGACCGGTCGATCCCGGCAATCATGTGCAGCAACACTGCCGAATCCGCACCAAAAGATGATATGGCCGCCACCTGTTCAGCGGGAAAAAACCGGTCGAGTGCGAGTTCGATCACGAGTTCCGGATCGAGCCATCCATATCGATTTTCCATTGCTGCTGCCTGTTCGCGCACGGCATCGGCAGATGAAATGTCAGGCCGCCTTGGATTCGCCACCATAAAGCGCCTCCTTGAACGGAGCTGCTCCGACACGGCGATAGGCTTCAATGAAACTCTCGTCCTTGTCCTGACGCAGGCCGACATAGGTATCGACTACGGTCTCGATCGCGTCGGTTATCTCTTCGGGTCCGAAGCCACGGCCGATGATCTGTCCGATCGACGTGTTTTCATCGCCCGAACCGCCAAGCGTGATCTGGTAAAGTTCAGCGCCCTTCTTCTCGACGCCGAGAATTCCGATATGCCCGACGTGATGGTGGCCACAGGCATTGATGCAGCCTGATATCTTCAGTTTCAGGTCACCGATCTCTTCCTGGCGGGCGCGATCTGCAAACCGCCGCGAGATCTCCTGCGCGACGGGAATTGAGCGTGCATTGGCAAGGGCGCAATAGTCGAGGCCGGGGCAGGCGATGATATCTGTGACCAATCCTGCGTTGGCGGTCGCCAGTCCGATATCCCGCAACCGGTCATAAACCGATTTCAGATCAGCCTTTGCGACATGCGGCAAGACCAGATTTTGCTCATGGCTGACGCGAATTTCGTCCTGTGCAAATTCTTCCGTGATCGCAGCAACCGCATCCATCTGTTCGGCGGTCGCGTCACCCGGTGCATCGCCAATACCCTTCAACGAAATCGTCACGACGGCGTAGTCGGAATTGCGGTGCTCGTCGACATTGCGATCGACCCAGGCGGAAAACTCTTCGTCCGTCCCTTTGGCAGCTTCCAGGATGGTTTTGCCGTCGGGGCGGTTTTGCAATGCCGGGGGCGCAAAATAGGATTCAATCGCGCGGATATCGCTTTCCGGCAGTTTCAACTCGCCGTCACGTAGCGCTGCAAACTCGGCCTCGATCTGACTGGTAAGTTCTTCAGTCCCGGTCTCGTGGACCAGGATCTTGATGCGGGCCTTGTACTTGTTGTCGCGCCGGCCATGCAGATTGTAGACGCGCAGAATCGCAGTGCTGTAGGTCAGAAGGTCCGCTTCGGGCAGAAAATCCCGGATCTTCTTGGCGATCATCGGCGTACGGCCCTGGCCACCGCCCACATAGACGGCAAATCCGAGTTCACCGGCGCCATTGCGCTTCAGATGCAGCCCGATGTCGTGAACCTGGATTGCGGCGCGGTCCCGCTCGGCCCCCGTCACCGCAATTTTGAACTTGCGAGGCAGAAAAGAGAATTCCGGATGCACCGAAGACCATTGGCGCAGGATTTCGGCATAGGGCCGTGGGTCGGCGACTTCATCGGCGGCGGCGCCGGCAAAATGATCTGCCGTGACGTTGCGGATGCAGTTGCCGCTGGTCTGGATGGCGTGCATCTCGACCGTTGCGAGATCGTCCAGAATGTCCGGCGTGTCTGAAAGCGCCGGCCAATTGTACTGGATGTTCTGACGTGTGGTGAAATGTCCGTAGCCGCGATCATATTTGCGCGCGATGTGGGCAAGCATTCGCATTTGCCGGCTGTTCAGCGTGCCATAGGGAATTGCGACGCGAAGCATGTAGGCGTGAAGCTGCAGATACACGCCGTTCATCAGCCTGAGCGGCTTGAACTGATCTTCAGTGATCTCGCCAGCCATGCGGCGGTCCACCTGGTCGCGATATTCGGCAACGCGCGCGTTTACAAATGCGCGATCAAATTCGTCGTAGCGATACATGACACCAATCCTGGACTTGCTAAGTCAGACAATCAGGCTGCGACAGCCACCCCGGCAACAGCCTGTTTTCCAAGGTCGAGACGGTTTGTCGGGCCGGCAGCGCGGATGCGCTCGCGAAGGCGGATCGGAACCGGCGCACCTTCAACCAGCTTGATGTCGATCAGATTGACGTCGACAACCTCGTTCTTCAAAAACGCCGACTGACCGGCACGTTCCAGCTTGTCCGAACCATTGTCGTCCCGGGCGATCTCGGCGCCTTCGATTGCTTCAACCCAGGAATGATCGGCTGCCAGCCACACAGCTTCGCCATCGGTCAGTCGGTTTGCGGTGAGAATTTTCATCGTCTTCTCCTCGGGTGATCCCTTGATCACGCCTGCTCTTTTACGCGTGTGTTGGATTTGCTCGCCGCAGCGAGTGGTGTTGATCGTGTGAAATTTGCTCCGGCAACCGCGTCGCCAATGATCGTCATCACCGGACCGGTCAGCTCTTCGCGATTTTGAAGTGATGGAAGGTCGGCAAGGGTGCCGTGGAAACGGCTGCGATTTGCAAGGCTGGCGTTCTCGACAACCGCCACCGCCGTGTCGGGTGAAAGCCCGGCATTGATCAGTCTTGTTGCAACGTCTGCCGCAGTCGACCGTCCCATGTAAACGGCAACGGTGGCTCCGGAAATCGCCAGTTTCGCCCAATCCGGCAGCGAATTGCCCTTCAGGTCGTGGCCGGTCGTAAACACCATCGACGAAGCCACGCCGCGAAGTGTGAGCGGCAGTTCGAATTCAGCCGCCGCTGCAAAGGCTGATGTCACACCGGGCACGATTTCGTAGGAAATCTTCGCATCGCGAAGCGCGGCCATCTCTTCACCTGCTCGGCCAAAAACCAGCGGGTCTCCGCTTTTCAATCGCACGACATTTTTGCCGTTGCGGGCGAGCGAAACCAGCAACGCGTTGATCTCGGACTGGCTTTTGGAGTGGCAGCCCTTGCGTTTGCCGGCAGCAATCCGTTCGGCATCGCGCCTTCCCGTCGCAATGATCGCTTCCGGCACCAGCGCGTCATGAACGATCACGTCGGCTTCCATCAGCAGCCGTTGCGCCCTGAGCGTCAACAAGTCTTCGGCGCCTGGACCCGCGCCGACAAGCGCAACATGACCGGCAGTTGCCCCGGGAACGGCGAGCAGATCGGCAGCATTGCGCACGGCCAGTTGAATGTCGCCATCCTCAACCGCCCGGGCGACGCCACCCTTGAAGAATGATTTCCAGAATGAGCGGCGCGGGGCGCCCGGCTTCAAAAGCCGGTCGACCGTACCGCGATAGTTGGCAGCCAGCTCGGCAAGGCGGCCAAGCGATGGCGGCAGCATCGCCTCGATGCGCTTGCGGATATTCTGCGCCAGAACCGGTCCGGCGCCTTCTGTGCCGATGGCGACTGCCACCGGTGCGCGGTTGACCAGTGCCGGGGTAAAGAAGTCACAGAGCTCGGGACGGTCGACAGCATTAGCCGGAATTCCCAGTTTCTGCGCATCCGCAACGATGGCGCGATCATCGGCTTCCGACCCGGTTGCAGCAAACACCAGCGCGCTACCCTGCAACATGCTGGCGTCATATGGCGCCGCGATCATCTCGGCGTCGTACTGGATCGCAAACACGGCAAGGTCTTGGGAGGGTGCGCTGGTGATGAGTTTCAGTTGCGCGGAGGTCTGTGCAATCAGGCGGGCTTTGGCGAGCGCTTCAGCGCCGTCGCCGATGACGACTACCGGACGGTTCTCGACCCGCATGAAAACGGGAAAGGCGTTCAATTTTGTCCGGTTGTCTTCCAAAGCCGGTCTCCTGATTGGAAACCGGAATATGGTGACCGGCCAGCCGATTCAGAAGGAATGTGGCTTTCGGGGGCAGGGCGGAAAGGAAATCGGTTTTCGGTCTTTTGGCGATTCCTGAGAATTCCGTTCCATCTGCAGCGGAATCACATGGATCAGACGTGTTGCCCGCCATTGATATGGATTTCGGCGCCGCTGACATAGGCTGCCTGAGCGGAACACAAAAAGTAGATGATGTCGGCCACTTCGGCAGTCGTTCCAAGCCGGCGCAGCGGGATGGTCTCGACAATTTTTTCCGTACCCGGTGAAAGGATCGCGGTATCGATTTCGCCGGGCGCAATGGCGTTGACGCGAATACCGTGCGGGCCGAAATCTGCCGCCATTTCGCGGGTCAGCGAGGCGAGTGCCGCTTTCGACGTCGCGTAGGCGGTGCCGGCAAATGGATGAACCCGGCCTCCGGCAATGGACGTCACGTTGACAATAGCCCCTTCGGCCGCCGCAAGTTCCTTGAACAGGCCGCGTGCCAGCATGATAGGCGCAAAGAAATTGACCTGAAATACATCGCGCCAGACATGCATGGGCGTGTCGAGCGAGTTCATGCGATCGCCGCCTTCAAGCTTTGGCGAAATGGCCGCGTTGTTGACCAACGCCGTCAACCGGTCACCATCATCGGCAAGCCGGTGGCGGATTTCCGCAACCGCGGATCCGACATCCTCAGCGTCGGAAAGATCGACCTTGATATGATCTTCCGGCCCGGCTGGCCACGGGCAGTTTTCGGCAAATTCCTGCCGCGAGCAGGTAATCACCCGCCATCCCTCGGCAGAAAACCGTTTGACGGTCGCATGCCCAATACCGCGGCTGGCGCCGGTCAATACGAGTGTTTTTCTGGCTTCGGACATGTCAGGTTTTCTCCACGCCTCCCTATGTAGACAAACCACCCGGCATTGGCGAGGGTAGCGCCGGATTTGTTCGGGAAGAGTCGCTCAAAAATCTGCCTATCGCATTGTTTTTTCAAACTGATGCCATCATTCTGATATTGGGTCAGCTTGGGCAGCAGGGAGTTTGGACAAATGCACCGGTCAATCGCACAGCTATTGGTGACAGTTCTGGCTGCAGCCGCCATGTCATTGGCCGGCTTGGTATCGGCGGCTGAGGCGCGCACCAACTACGCGCTGATTGTCGGCGTAACAAAATATCCGCATTTGAAGGAAAAGTTCTGGCTTGTCGGGCCGGACAATGACGCCGAGTTGATTCGCAGCTATCTGACCGAACACGCCAATTTTGACCCTGCCAATGTCACCGTGCTTGCCGACGGCGTCGAAGGCGCGACAACGCCGACCCTGGCTAATATTCGCAGCGCCATGGCCGAACTGAAAAAGAAGATCCGCGCCAATTCTGGTGACGATGCCTTTGTGTACCTGCATTTTTCTGGCCACGGCTCGCAAATGCCGGCGGTAGGCGAGGATAGTGAGAATGACGGCAAGGACGAGGTGTTCCTGCCCGCTGACACCAAGAAATGGGACCGCCAGCTGAACGGTTTTCCCAATGCCTATGTCGACGATGACATCGGCAAGGACATTTCGGCATTGCGCGATGCCGGAGCCTTTGTCTGGGCGGTGTTCGATGCGTGTCATTCCGCAAGCGCAACGCGCGCGGCGATGGGTGATGGGTCGGAAGTCTCGCGCCGGCTCGACCCGACGGAAATCGGCGTGCCTGAAGATGTGATTTTTGCCGCAACCCGCTCACTGGCGCCGACGGGTGAGCGCGAAAACCCGGTCGAGGGCGCCGGCGGTGACAAGGGCGGTCTTGTGGCGTTTTTTGCCGCTCAAACTGTTGAAACAACACCGGAAATGCTGTTACCGAAAGGTGCTGAAGACCGCACACGCTACGGCCTGTTCACCTACACACTGTTTGACAGCCTGGCCAAGAATCCGGGCATCAGCTACCGCCAGCTCGGGCAGACCATCCTGCAAGCCTATTCGGGTATGAATCGCCGGGCGCCGACGCCTCTCTTCGAGGGAGAACTGGACGCACCCGTATTTGGCACCCATGTCGATGAGCTCGTCATTCAATGGCGCCTCAAGGTGAAGGGGAAACGGGCGACCGTTGAAGCGGGGCAGATGCACCGGCTGGTCAAGGGCACCAAGCTGGCATTGCTGGAAAATGCTGCCGACCCGGTCGAAAAAGCCATCGGCTATCTTGAGGTCAAATCGGCAAAAGCCCTGAAGAGCACGCTTGTTCCGGTGGCCCATGATGGTTTGGAAAAGCCCGATGAGGAAACTCTCGCCAAGGGAAACTGGGTCCGGCCGGTGGAGTTCGCCATCGGGTTCGAGCTTGTCGTTGCGCGTGCGGCCGGTGGGGAGCGAACCGAAGCGATAAATGCCGCTGCGGAACGCCTGGCAGCTGATGAAAATCAGTTGTTCCGGATAAAGCTGGTGAACGCGGACGACGATGCAGATATCGCACTGACGGTTCAAAGCGATGCCGATATCATGGAACGAATGAATGGCGATGCTCGCATCGCATTCGACAAGACCACTGGCGACACACGCGATGCCCTGTCCAACGAGGTCCGCCTTTGGTTTCTGCCTTCATCTGGCGAGGCATCGTTGCTGCCCGGCCGCCGCCCACCCTCCATGTCCTTGAATGGGGTTGAGGACAGCGAAATCGACGGACGTCTGGCGTCCAGGCTGACAAAGATATTTCGGGCCACCAATCTGGCGCGCATGACCGCAGCATCGGATTTCAAGGGCAAGGTCGAACTGGAATTCCTCATCCTGCGTGATGGCGAAGACGACTTCGAGCCCATCGAAGCCGGCAACGTGCCGTTCGTTACCCAGGATGACCAGATCCATCTGCGCATTACCAACAATTCGTCACGCGCCGTCGATTTGAACGTCCTGCACATTGGTACTGACTACGAGATATCGGCCGTTGATCCCATTCGCGTTGAGCGTCGCGGCGAGGAGGAACTCGGCTTGTTTCTCGTCAATGTCGAAACATTGGGCGTTGAGCGTCTGGTAGCGGTCATCACAGAAGCGCTGCCCGGAACCGACATCCAGGATTTGCGGTTCCTGTCGCAAGGCGGTGTCAGGTCTGCTGAAACGACCAAGGGTGTTGGCGAGGACGAAGGAATTGTCGGCATGCTGAATGCAATGGGTAAACGGGCCGCAACGCGAGGCGCCAGTTCGCTCAGCGCCAGCAAGGGAGCCAAGGGCGCGGTCATGATCTTCCCGATTGAGACGGTGGAATTGAATTAGTCGGTGTGCATGGAGTAAAATCCGCAGCACAGCTTCGAAAGTGTTGGGGCCCTATGCCGGTGGGTAGAGTTTTGAAATTTCCTGTCTTCGTAGCAGCGGCCTTGCTGGTCATCGCCACGCCGGTGGTGGCGAATGACTGCCTGATCTGCGATCAGCAGGTCGTTCTCGATAACAGGTTGGCGGCATGTTTTCTTGATCGCTACGAAACCCTTCAGACAACCGGCGGCAACGCGATCGCCGTTGATTTGACCGATTGTCCGGAAGTTGCTGCAGATGATGAGGAACAGAATCGCGGCGTTGTCGCGGCATTGAAGCCGCCAAGCCTGGCGCCGGTTTCGCCGGATCCGACATTCATGATCACCCGGACGCAATTGAGCTGTCTGCGTAACCGGCTTGCTGATGGGGAGTTGATTTTGGATCCTGCGGCGGAAATTGACCTGGATGATTGCGAATGAAGCCGCGCAAGATCAAAAACCTGCCGGAATCAACATCGGGATACCCCGACACCAGCGTGCACGACATCAAACCGGAAAGTAATCCCTTCACATCGGCAGATATCCGCATGCTGGCCTACGCCTGGGCGGGGATGAGTGTGCGTGTTCTGCTGATCGCCGGCGGCATTTTCTCTGTCTGGCAATATATGCAGCAGCGCGAAGAAAAACGTATCGAACGATCGCTGGAAATGGTGCAGCTGTGGGAGCAGGACACCTATCAAAGTGCCCAGCGTGCGGTAAATGAACGGATCGATGCTCTAAACGAGCGGCAATCCAATCTGCTGGGCAGCAACCCGAATGCGGCTGAAGTTGCAATCTATCGCGGCAGAATAGGGATTGCGTCGATGACCGAGCAGGGCGGCACGATGCCTGTTGTGGAGTTTCATGACGAGTTTGGGCGGGTTTTGTATTTCCTCAACCGCGTTGCGTTTTGCGTTGAAGGAAATCTCTGCTCCGAAGAAGTCGCGGATGCATATTTCTTCGACTACGCCGCGTCCTTCTGGTCCTACTATTCAAGCTATATCGAAGAAGAGCGGAAAAAGGGCCGGCCAAAATTCGGTATCGCGGTCGAAAACTACGTCAAGAAGGACAGTAAATAGAAACAGGCTCCCGCCGTGTTGAGACGAGAGCCCGCTTCGATCGACTTGTCGATTTCCGCCGCGTTGACGACCTACTTCCGCAACCCCAAAACCCAATTGAAATAGGCGTCGTTTAGCCGGACGCCGATATTGTAGGTCTCGGTTTCCGCAACATTGACGCCGACAATCAGGCGATCCTTGGTTTTCGGGTCATAATCATAGATCGAACTGCCGCTGGATCCCGGATAGGTGTCGCAGTCGTAGTAAAGGTTGATTTCCTCGACGTCGGCGGGATGCACGTCGCAACTGGCGCGCCACATTGTGCCGGCGGGTTTGTCACCCGGGTAGCCGATAATATTGGCGCCAAAGCCGCCAAGATCGGCAACATGGCCGAAACCGAGCCAGCCAACCTGGTCACCTATCGGCTGGTCAAGAATGACGACTCCCAGATCCCAGGGTACGACCGAGCCGTAATATCCCTGATAGTTGTCGATATAACCTTGCAGAATGTAGGCGTCCTGCCATCCGACGACACCAAACGGAGCATCATCCATGCCGTTCAATCCCGGCGCAAACAGGAAGTCGGCATTCCAGCCGCCCTTGTCGTGATTATACAGGCAATGGGCCGCCGTAATGATGGTCCGTGGCCCGATCAGGGTTGCAGAGCAGGTACCAAAACCACCGTCCTGGCCTTCGCTTTGCAGAAAGCCGATTGTCCTGAATGGGTACTTTTTGGTCGAGCGGATTTGGACCCGGTCGTCACCGTTCAATACCTGGCGCGAGGTTTCGTCGCCATCTTCCATGAATGCCGGATCCATCGCCGCCCCATCAAGCGCACGCTTGACGTCTTCGCTGGCAGGCGTCCGTTTCTCCTCGCCATTCTTCGAGCGCGAAACAGTGCCCATGCCTTTCAGCAAGTCGGCAGGATCGCCCAGCGGTGCACCGCGGCTGATCTCATCGTCGGATACTTTTGGCGGATCAATTGGCGTGGCATCCTGATTGAGCTCCAAACCACCGGGAGCTGCACGCGAGGTTTCTGCATCGCCGCTGCCTTCACTGCCGCCGGATGTCTGCGCCAGCGCCGGTGAAGCGGTAAATGCGGCCATCGCGATAATGGCCGCGCTTGCCGATAATGTCAGATTGATGCGATTCATTCCGAGACTCTCCCAATAATTCACAAGCCCAAAGTCAACGATGGCGGGACATAGGATGCGAACTGTGACCGGAACATGTCAGCCAAGAAATCACCCAATCCAGAACACCCTGCCGCCGCAATTGAATATCATTCGACACTCATACAATGACGCGGCGCCAAACTATTTTCAACATTGACTTCAATTATTTGGCGGCGGCATGCTCTGTCACCGCAATTCTACTACGGCCAGCGGCTGTAATTCAGGCAATATGAAATCCGGAGACGAAACAATATGCGCGCAAAAACCATCCTCACTTCGCTGGTCGCAGGGCTGACCGTCTTGTCGTTTCCCGCAAACCAGGCAATGGCTCAGGGCGGAAAATCCGCCGCTCATTCACCCATGTCCAGGCTGCCCGACGCCAAAGCCACTCAGCGTAAGGCTCTGGAGGGCGAGTCGCCGCGTGTGTTTGGCGGTACCGAGGCCGCGGAAGGCGCCTGGCCTTTTCAGGTCGCGTTGCTGACGTCTGAGGGACTGGATGAAACGTCAGAGTCCCAGTTTGACGCCCAGTTCTGCGGCGGCAGCCTGATCTCTCCGCAATGGGTACTCACCGCAGCGCACTGTCTGGTCGACGGGGAGACACCTGTCGCGCCTGAAACCGTCACGGTGCTGGTTGGCGCCACTGCATTGAATGACGGGACGCGATATTCTGTCGAGCAGGTCATCGTTCATCCCGGCTATTCGCAGAGTACACTCGACAATGATATCGCGCTGATCAAAATGTCTACGAAGGCAAATGTGCCGTTCATCAACCTCATCGATAACGACATCCAAACCGGCACGGCGACGGTCACCGGATGGGGCCGGATGGATGATGGATATTTTCCGGTCAACCTGATGCAGACCGACGTTGAATTGAAGCCCAATGAAAGCTGCAATTCCGGAATGAAGGAAATATACAAGGATGATCTTGCGCGGTTGTTGTGGGACTACAGCCTGCGGCTGCGCATATCAGAAGCGGACATCGAAACGGCGACTGCGGCGATCGGCGCAACGATGGGTGATCCGTTGACGGGCAATATGTTGTGTGCGGGCGTTGAATCCGGCGCGCGCGATGCCTGCAACGGCGACAGCGGCGGACCCTTGTTCATGGTCGATGGCGACAAGGTCACCCAGATCGGAGTTGTGAGCTGGGGCGACGGTCCGCTTGATTCAGATGTGGCCTGCGGTCACGAAAATGCCTTCGGCGTATATTCCAGGGTCAGCCGCTACCGCGACTGGATTCGTGAAAACACGGGTGTTTAGGTCGTATTGAACCATTCTGCCGGGTATCAAATTCAAAGTTGCGGTCATTTCTTACCGCAAAAGAAAGGCGCCCCGCTTCTTGAAGGGGGCGCCGAATTTGAAACTGCTGTCTCTTCGGGCTCGAGTTCCGGAATCTGTTGCCGATGACGGGGCGTGGACCGCGTCCATTTGTTGATCAGGACTATCGGCAGCGCGGCTTAACAATACCTTACCAAAACCGCCTCTTACCCCCCAATTGCGAGTGCAATCGCTTATTTGGTAAATATTCGCGCAAGCATTCCTTAACCATGATTTCCGCCGAAGATGGCATCCGTCCGGTCAGGATTTCAGCTCTTCAAGGTCGGAAAAGTTCTGCAATGCCAATGGGTTGGCGAGTGCTTCCTTGTTTTTCACCTCCCGGCCGTGAACGACATCACGGACTGCAAGTTCGACAATCTTGCCCGATTTCGTTCGCGGGATGTCGTTAACCGCGATGACCTTGGCCGGAACGTGGCGCGGGCTGGCGCCGGTTCTTATCTTCAGGCGGATTTTCTGGATGAGCGCGTCGTCCAGCACAGTATTTTCCGCCAACCGGACAAACAATACGACGCGGACATCATCCTCCCAATCCTGCCCGATGCAGATCGCTTCAACGACCTCATCCAGTTGCTCGACCTGATTGTAAATTTCGGCCGTACCGATCCTGACACCGCCCGGATTTAGCGTCGCATCCGACCTTCCATGAATGATCAGGCCGCCATGCCCCGTCCGTTCGGCAAAGTCGCCATGGCACCAGATATTGTCGAACCGGCCAAAGTAGGCCGAATGATATTTCGCTCCGTCTTCATCGTTCCAGAAACCGATCGGCATTGACGGAAAGGCACGCGTGCAAACAAGTTCGCCCTTTTCTCCCGTTATCGGCTGGCCGTCATCGCCCCAGACATCGACTGCCATTCCAAGTCCCGGCGCCTGGATTTCGCCGGACCAGACCGGCAGCACGGGAACACCGAGCACAAAGCAGGACACAATATCGGTTCCGCCTGAAATCGACGCCAGATGCACATCCGACTTGATGCCTTCATAGACATAATCAAACCCCTCCGGCGATAATGGAGACCCGGTTGAGGCAATCGCGCGGACACTTGTCAGATCGTGTGTTTTCACAGGGGTCAGCCCCGATTTTCTGACCGCATCGATGAACTTGGCAGAGGTACCGAAAAACGTCATTTTTTCGTCCTGCGCGAAATCGAAGATCACATTGCCGTCGGGGTGGAAAGGCGAGCCGTCGTACAGTAACAGCGTAGCGCCGCAAGCGAGCCCCGAGACCAGCCAGTTCCACATCATCCAGCCGCAGGTTGTGAAATAAAACAGGCGGTCGCCATCGCGGATATCGCAATGAAGTAGCTGTTCCTTGCGGTGCTGGAGCAACGTGCCGCCCGCCGAATGAACGATACATTTGGGTATCCCGGTCGTACCGGATGAAAACAGGATGTAGAGTGGATGGGAAAACGGCAACCGCTCGAATTGCGGCTCAGCCGGGCCGATCTTCTCGGTTATCTGCGACAGCGGCTGGGCGACTTCGATGTCCTCTGCCACTTCACCGCTTATACCCAGATAGTCGACGATGAGCACCTGCCGGACCGTGGGCAGTTTCTTCACCACTGCGGCAATTTTCTCACCGGTCTCAATGCGTTTGCCGGCATACCAGTATCCATCGCACCCGATGAACATGACCGGCTCGATCTGGCCGAAGCGGTCGAAAATGCCCTGTTCGCCGAAATCAGGTGAACAAGACGACCAGATTGCGCCGATCGAAGATGCTGCCAGCATGCAGGCGATCGTCTCGGGCATGTTCGGCATCATGGCGGCGATACGATCACCGGCCTTCACACCTTCCCGGACGAAAAACCGCTGCAGTTGAGATACCAGATCGCGAAGTTCGTTCCAGGACATGGTCCTTTCGACCTTGTCCTCGCCGCGAAAAATCAACGCCGGTTCATCGCCGGATTTTCGCAGCAGGTTCTCCGCAAAATTTATCCGCGCTTCGGGAAAAAACTGCGCGCCCGGCATCTTGTCACCGTCTGCAAGCGCGCTTCCTCCCTTTTCACCGACGACACCCGCAAAATCCCAAACAAGATTCCAGAATGATTCTCGACTATCGATCGACCAGCCATGCAGGTCCCAATATGTTTCAAGCGGCGCCGGGTTTCGCTCGGAGGCGAGAGTGCGAAATTCCGTGATCGCGGCCGCTTCGATCGCATCTGGCGATGGTGTCCACAAGGGAGTGGATTGATTCATTCCTGCCTCCTGTCATCTGCGGGCGCGTCATTGCATATGCGGTTGTTTCGCCGCAAGCATTGATTTGTCGGGCGCATCATAGGTGAAGGGAAGCGTGTTTGAGCTTCTCGACCGTGTTAAATCCTTGAAATGCCACAAGCATGAGGTAAACCATGTCACGTGGCTCAGGGAAATCTGCACGGCTAGGCGCAATGGCATCACAAATGGCCAGACGGGGAATAACCGCCTCTGCGGTGTTTGCCATTGCTGTCGTCGCATTGGTAGTCGCGCTGCCGTTCATCGCTTCCACGCAGTTGGTCCGCGATCGCATCGCCCAGGAGTTTGGCTCGTGGAGCGGCTACCGTGTGCGGCTGAACAATGCTCCGTCGATATCCGTCTGGCCTTCCATCAAGGCAGAACTGACCGGTGTCGCCCTGCTTGGATGGGGTGAGGACGATTCCAATCCGGTTCTGACAAGCGAAAAGGTGGAGATTGATTTATCCGCGTTTGCCGCGCTTGGCGGCGATATCGTTCCAACGCGGGTCCATTTTCATCAACCGCACCTGCGGATCAGTTGGGCGGATCGCGATCTGCCGAAACCGAAATCCCCGGCCGCGGGAAAAATCAGATGGGCCATCGAGACGGCGCGATCGGCTATTGCCAACGATCCGGAAAACCCGAATCTGAACACGGTACCGGCCGGCACAATCGGCGTCGTTGAATTCACCGATGCGACTATCATTGATTCCGGTGACGATGACAGCGGAATAGAGCTGCTGACCAGCGCAAACGGAATCCTTCAGTGGCCCAATTTCAAAAGCAGCATGACATTGGCGGCAAGCGGCGACTTCAACGGTGAGACCGTCGCCGTCGACATGCGTGTGGAGCAACCGCTGCTGTTGTTCGCCGGTGGCGCTGCACAACTAACCGCCTCGGTGGAGTCCGAACCCCTGCAATTGTCCTATGAAGGTATGGCCGACACCCGTGATCCGTTTTTCCTGGATGGTCAACTTCAAACATCGACCCCGTCGCTGCGCGGCCTGCTGGAATGGCTCGGCGCGGATACCGAAGCGATATATGCGGTCGGCAACGCATCTCTGTCCGGCGGGCTGAAAGGCCAGCCCGGCTCGTTCAAGATCGAGGAAGCAGAGATTGCGCTGGCTGAAAGTTCGGGCATGGGAGCGTTGGAATTTGCAGTCCAGGACAGCCGGCCGGCTGTCTCCGGAACCTTGGCATTTGAAGAGCTTGACCTGGTTTCATTTCTTTCCGCGTTGGCAATATTGCCTGCGCCGTCCAGCAGCGGTCCGGGAATCGACATTTCATCCCCGGCTATCGGGCGGCTGGACTTGGATTTGCGATTGTCGGCCGACAACGTCACGGCAGGACCGATCGCTTTGAGCGAAGTCGCAGCGACCGTGCAAATCAACGACAATCTTGCGACATTCGATATTTCCGATGCATCAGGATTTGGCGGCAACATCTCGACCGGTTTCAGGGTCGACCGCAAATCGGGCCGCGATTCCGGCGAATTTCGACTGCTTGCGGCGGACATTGACAGTGGCGCCTTCGCTTCAGCACTGGGCGTGGAGCGAATGGCACCCAATGCCCGCGGGAAGATTTCAATCATTTTGAACGGACCTGTGGATGTGCCGAGATTGTTCCTGCGCACTGCAGGCGGTTCGGTAGCCGCCACGTTCGACACCGGCACGATCGCCGACCTGGATCTGCCATCATTCATTGAGCGGTCCAAGGCCGGCGGGTTTTTCGCACTGGGTGAGGTGGCGGACGGAACGCTGGCCTTTGAGCGTGCCGAATTGAAGGCCTCGGTCGAAAACGGCGTTGCGACGATCGAAAAGGCTGAAGCGCGTACGTCTGACCGCCTGATATCGCTGGCCGGCATTGTGCCTTATATCGGCCGAAGCCTGGCTCTGTCAGGAAATGTCCGGTCAACCGTGGAGAGCGATGACGTGCCGGAAAATTTGACTTTCTTTGTTGGCGGGTCGTGGAATTCGCCATTCATTTCAGCGATTTTAACGCCGCCGGTAACCGAGTAAACCGGGCTGGGATCCTGCAGCATCCAGCGACAGATGACATTTTTCCAGCCAAACCTTAGAATTGCGCGATTCGCAAAAGGGGATGCGGGTGCTGAAAGTATTGTCGGCGGTTTTCAAGATCGCGGTCGCCTCACTGATAACCGGTGCGGTGCTGTCGGCGCTGGATGTCACCGCGGCCGAGGTGCTTGCCGATCTTGGACTGACCCCAGAGCAGGTGCTCGGTTATCTGGAACGCGGGGTCATGTGGGCTTTGCCCAATATTGTTCTGGGATCGATGGTGATCGTCCCGATCTGGTTTGTGATCTATTTGCTGCGGCCTCCACGCAGTTGAACTTGTCCGCCGCAACCATAATATGATCAAATTATTAGCCGCATCATTCTGGTAGCAGGAATTGATGATGGCCGGATTACAGCATCAATCTGCCGTTGCCGATTGTGCCTTTCGGATTTTGATCAAATTTGCTATGTCCGTCGAAACTCAAATTCATTGGTGATTTATGCCTTCCAAAATTCCGGCCGAGCGAAGCGCCCGGCGAGGTACGAGACAGAAAACGCCCGCCTACGTGAAAAACCGCCGCGGTGTAAAAAACTGGAAACAGGTGGCGGAGTGGCTTGCCTGGCGCAGTATTGAAGATATCGAGTGCATCACTCCGGATCAGGCCGGAGTAGCGCGCGGCAAAATGATGCCCTCCGACAAGTTCACGTCGAACACATCGCTGGCCCTGCCGTCGGCGGTGTTCATGGCGACCATATCGGGTGAATATCCCGAAGACGGGCACGGTTTCACCTATCCCCAGGACGATGGCGACCTGAAGCTCGTCCCCGATCTGTCGACGCTGTCCAGCGTGCCGTGGGAGAGTGATCCGACTGCGCAGGTGATATGCGATCTGGTCCGTCAGGACGGCGAGGCGATCGAGTTTTCACCGCGTAACGTGTTGCGCAAGGTGGTGGACGCCTATTCCGCCAAGGGGTGGAAACCCGTCGTCGCACCGGAGATCGAATTCTATCTCGTGCGAAAGAATCCTGATCCGGACTATCCGCTGACGCCACCGGTGGGCCGTTCCGGCCGTCCGATTGGCGGTGGCCAGGGTTACTCGATTGCCGGTATCAACGAGTTCGACGAGTTGATCGACGACATTTATCATTTCTCCGAGGCGCAAGGACTCGAGATCGACACGCTGATTCACGAGGAAGGCGCCGGACAGCTGGAGATCAATCTGCGCCATGGCGATCCGGTTGAGCTCGCCGACCAGGTGTTCATGTTCAAACGTACGATTCGCGAGGCAGCACTCAAGCACGACATGTACGCGACATTCATGGCCAAACCGATCCAGGGCCAGCCGGGATCGGCCATGCATGTGCATCAGTCGATTGTCGATCGCAAAAGCGGCGACAACATCTTTTCTGATGCCGATGGTAGCGAGAGTGACATGTTCCGCTACTTCATCGGCGGCATGCAGCACTTCGTACCCAAGGCGCTGGTGATGTTCGCACCCTATGTCAACTCCTATCGGCGTCTGACACAGGGGGTCTCAGCTCCCGTCAATGTGCGATGGGGATACGACAACCGGACAACGGCTTTTCGCGTACCGCGTTCCGGAGCAGTGGCGCGCAGGGTCGAAAACCGAATTCCGTCGTCGGACGCCAACCCCTATCTGGCGCTCGCCGCTTCGCTCGGCTGTGGCTATCTGGGCATGATCAACAAGGTGGTGCCTGACGATCCGGCTTCTGAAGCGGTAAACCGCGAGGAGGTGGAACTGCCCCGCGGGCTCCTGGAAGCGGTGTCGCAGTTTGAAGCAGAACCAGCCTTTGCCGAGATTTTCGGGGAAAGCTTCGTCTCGACCTATTCCGCCATCAAGCGAGCGGAATTCGAGACCTTCATGGAAGTGATCAGTCCCTGGGAGCGGGAATATCTCCTGCTGAATGTTTAGGGCAGTTCACATCCAATGACGGTCGCACACTATCAAAGCCCGATATCACCGGGATTTTCGTTCTACGAAGAAACCGCCGGTGACCGCCCGGAATATGCCGCGCTCGCCGGGGATACCAGTACCGATATTTTGATAGTCGGCGGCGGGTTCACCGGTTTGTCGGCGGCTGCACATCTGGCTCGCAACGGCGCCGACGTAACTGTTGTCGAAGCGCATCGATTCGGTGATGGCGCATCAGGCCGTAATGGTGGTCAGATGGGAACGGGCCAGAGGGCCTGGCCCGAAGAACTTGAAGCGGAATTCGGGCTGGAGCGCGCCAAGGCCCTGTTTGCTGTCGCTGAAGAAGCGAAATCGCACCTGATGTCGTTCATGGACGAGCATGATATCGATGCCGAATATCGTTCCGGTCAGCTGTCGTTTGCCCACAAGCAGCGTTATGTCGACGATTATAAACGCCACGCCGACATTATGGGCGAGCGGTTCGGCTATCCGCACATTTCCTATCTTGATCGTGCGGCGTCGGAAGCTGCTGTCGGATCAAAATTTTATTTTGGAGGGGTACGCGACACCGGAACCGGCCACATCCACCCCCTGAAGTTGGTGATTGGCACAGCCAGGGCAGCCTCCGCTTATGGCGCCAATTTGCATGAGCAAACAGCTGTTGTCGGGTTGGAATCCAGTGGCGGAAGGATCACTGCAAGAACCGGCAACGGGACGATCACGGCGCAGAAATGCCTGCTCGCGGTCAATGCCCATGGCGGCACGCTTGAACCGGTCAGCGCAGCCCATGTCATGCCAATCGGCTCTTTCATCGGCGCCACCGAGCCGCTTGGTGAAGACAGCAGCGTCATTCCCGGCTGGGAATCGGTCGACGATTCGCGTTTTGTCGTGCGTTATTTCCGCAAATCAAAAGACGGGCGGTTGTTGTTCGGTGGCCGGGAATCTTACGGATCCAATGGCCCTGAGAATATCGAAGCGCATATCCGCAAACAGATCGCCGAAATTTATCCCGGCTTGCGCGGAGTGGGTATAACCCACACCTGGGGCGGCCGTGTCGGTATCACAATGCCGCGCAAACCCTTTGTGCGCGAGGTGATGCCAAATGTCATTTCCTGCGCCGGCTATTCCGGCCACGGCGTGATGTTATCGAATTATACCGGACGGCTTTATGCGGAAACCGTGCTGGGAAATGATGACAAGCTGAAGCTGTTCAAGGACCTGAACATCCCCGCATTTCCGGGCGGACGACGGTTTCGTGCGCCGCTGCTCACCCTGGCCCTTGGCTGGTATGCACTGCGTGACGCGATTTGAAAATTTTGATGACCGTTACTCCGTTTGTGGCCGACATTCGTTGACAATTGCGCACCGCTGCCTACACCGGCAGGACGAAACCACAAAAGCGGTTGCTCATGACCAATGTTGCATTGACCGGCCTGGCCCGTGACCTCGCCAAGCGTGCGGACGAGGGCAAACCTGTCCGGATCGGACTGATCGGCTGCGGCGAAATGGGTACCGATATCGTGACCCAGGTGGCGCAGATGCGCGGTATTGAGGTTGCGGCGATTGCTGATACCCAGCCCGGACGCGCCATGGCGGCGATCGAGACCGCCGGACTGCCGGCAGACAGCGCCAAAGAGACCAAACGGCCTTCCGGACTGGTTGCCGCAATCGAGGATGGCAAGACGGCCATCACGGCGGTTTCGGAACTGGCTGCAACCTGTGATCTGGTTGACGTCGTCATCGATGCGACGGGCAAGCCGGCAGTAGGGGCGGAGATCGGCCTCACGGCCATGGAACACGGCAAGCATCTGGTGATGATGAATGTCGAAGCGGACGTCACCATCGGCGCTTATCTGAAAGACGCGGCCGCAAAACTTGGTGTGGTCTATTCGCTCGGTGCGGGTGATGAACCCTCATCATGCATGGAACTGATCGAGTTTGTCTCAGCAATGGGTCACACCATCGTTGCCGCAGGCAAAGGCAAGAATAATCCGCTTAATCACGACGCCGTTCCGGACGACTACCGCGAGGAAGCGGAGCGGCGAAACATGAACCCGCGCATGCTGGTCGAATTTGTCGATGGCTCGAAGACCATGGTTGAAATGGCGGCGATCGCAAACGCCACCGGTCTGGTCCCCGACAAGCCGGGCATGCACGCTCCGTCTGCCGGTCGCGATGAGTTGTCATCGGTACTTTGCCCGGTCGAAGATGGCGGAGTTTTGTCGCGCAAGGGCGTGGTCGATTTCACCGTCGGCAAGGGCGTCGCACCCGGTGTGTTTGTTATCGCCGAGATGGCGCATCCAAGATTGCGGGAGCGGATGAACGACCTGAAACTGGGCGCCGGACCTTACTACACATTCTTCCGCCCATACCATTTGACCAGTCTGGAGGTGCCGCTCACCTGTGCCCGTGCCGTGCTTTATGGCAAGGCCGACATGGTGCCGCTTGATCGGCCGGTCGCCGAAGTGTGTGCGCTGGCCAAACGCGACCTGCAGCCCGGTGAACGGCTCGACGCCATCGGCGAGACGACCTACCGGTCTTGGATCATGACTGCCGGGGATGCGCAAAATCAGCGCGCCATACCCTGTGGCCTGCTCGAAGGCGGATCAGTGACCGCTCCAATCGGCAAGGGTGAGTTGATTACCTACAAAAATGCGTCGGTTGAACCGGGTTCCAAGCTTGCCGAGTTACGTGCCAGACAAGATGAACTTGTTTTGGCGTCGACCTGATAACATCAACCCAACTCCACCGATCGGCGGCGGGCAGCTTCCACTGCTTCGCTGACCAGATCTTTCAAACGGTCCTCACCCATAAACACCGAAAGGGCTGCAGCAGTAGTTCCGTTCGGACTGGTCACCTGCTCGCGCAATGTTGACGGTGCCTCCGGGCTCTGCGAAGCCAGCATTGCAGCGCCCAGAACGGTCTGGCCCGCCAATTGCGCCGCGGTTTCTGCCGGCAGCCCCGCATCCACGCCAGCTGACGTCAAACATTCAATGAAATGAAAGACATAGGCCGGGCCGGAACCCGAAACAGCGGTTACCGCGTCCATGAGCGCTTCATCTTCGACAGCGGTGACTTCGCCGCTGGCGGAAAGCAGACCGGAAACAAAATCCATGGTCTCGCTGCCAACATGCGCATTGCTGGCTGTCACCATCATCCCCGCGCCAATGGCCGCAGGGGTGTTCGGCATGCAGCGGATGACGGGGACTTGCGACCCCAATACTTCCTCAAAAAACGAAATCCTGGTACCCGCTGCGACGCTGAGAAATGCAGCGCTGGTTTCGGCATATCGTCGGTAGGGTGGAACCACTACATCCATGACCTGTGGCTTGACGGCAAAAACGATCAGCGAAGGCGCAGTATCCGCCGGCAACTCGTCACAGTTGGCAAATGCCGCAACGTTCAGTCCCGCAGCGCGGTCGCGTAGTGCCTCAGTTGGTTCCACGACAGCTACGTCCTCAGGTGTCAAACCTCCGGAATCGATCCAGCCCGCCAGCATCGCGTAGCCCATATTGCCACACCCGACCAAAATGACCTTTGTCATGTTGCAATCCCCGAAATCCGATTACGGAGTTCATGTATAGGAAATTGCTTGCCGCGCAAGCGCGATGGGAGGGGCCGGCGGGATCAGTTTTTCTCGGCGTGCCGGTATTGCTCGTTTGCGTAGCCGAAATGGGCCATCACACGTCCGAGGCCGACATGAACCGGATAGCTCGCTGTCGAGAATGATCGCGAGAGAACCAGTTGCACCAATGCCCGAAACGGCGACACGGCCAGCAGCACCAGGCTTTTTGCCATTGTCCGGGCGTTTCCATAGCGCTCGGAGGATCGTTTTCGTTGTTCAACCAGCGTGGAAATGACCCCGTTTCTCAATCCCCGCGCTCTTATCCAGCTCTTTTCGACACGGCGCGCGGGAACCGTCTCGCGGACCGGCGCTTCGGCACACCATGCGAGCGAAAAACCGGATTGTTTTGCACGGCTGAGAAAATCTGAATCGCCTCCACCGATGAAATTGAACATCGGATCGAGGAATGGCGTGCCGAGCATTTCAGGCACCTGGCGGGCAACCAGCAGATTGCCGGATGAATAGAGCGCATCCACGCGGCCACTTTTCTTGTAGGGAGGCTGAAAGACCGGATGGGAAGACCAGACCTCGTTTGCCGGATCTTCAAACACCTGTATTTGCGGGGCACCGACAATGTCCGCCTCGAACTCGTATGCCGCCCGAGCCATGGATTCCATCCATCCAGTTGTGGCTATTTCATCGTCATCGATGACCAGGATGTGGGTAAAATTCGGAAAGTGGACGAAGGCGGTCATCCAGCCGGCATTGTAGGCCGAACAATTGCCGCGCTCATGCGCAACGATCACCATGCCCGGCACTTCACCTGATGTGATCAACGGTTCAGCAGCTTTTGCGCCTTCGCGTGCTTCTGCATCGTTTTCGATAACAATGACCGCGAATTTTCGCGCGGTGCGCTGCTCCTTCAGCGAAGCCAAGGTCTTCAAGACCCATTCCGGCCGCTTATAGGTGGGAAGCGTCACGACGATCTCAATCGCATCTGCATTGAGTTCTCTGCTGCGGGCAATGACCGAAATGTTGTCGGAAAGGCGCGGTATCATGGGCTTTTCTCAGTTCGCGTCCAATAAAACCCGTGCCGCTTTAAGGTCGCGTTAACGACATTGCATCGCGTTTTTCGCTCGGCGGCCTTATCCGCAATAAACATCCGCCGGATTCCGCAGTTTTAATCAACATTTCATGTGTCCCTGATAAGCATCGTTGATCGGGAATGACTGAACATGCATCTGGTTTTTGTTACCTCACTGATTCCGGACGGGGCGCCGTCAACGGGTTATGAGATCGCCAATGCAGCGATAATCGCAGCATTGCGCCGTCACGGCGTTCGTGTAACGGTCATCGGCTATGTCAGGCCGGGGCGGACGCCAATCGATCCCGACAACACGATTGTGCTGGGTGAAATTGATCCGGCGAACGAAAATGCTTCGCCGTTTCGCAAGCTTGGTTGGGTTGCGTCTGCGGTCGTTAACGGACTGACAGTATCGTCAGCGAAACTTCGGACCATGTCAGACAGCGCGTTTGAACATGCCCTGAAATCGGCTGGCGAATGCGACGCCTTCATTCTCAATGCGGTACAGATGGCAGCCGCTTATGAGTCAATTTTTGCCGACAAACCAACGCTGTTTGTGGCTCACAATGTCGAGCACATATCGGCGGTTCAAAATGCCTGGGCAACCGACAGCCGACTGCAGAGTTTGTTGTTTTCGCGTGAGGCAGGCCTGCTTCGTGCCATCGAAAGCCGTCTTTGCGCTAGCGCCCGCTTTGTCTTTACGCTGGCTGATGCCGACCGGCAGGCACTGGGCGTGACGGAGCCGGGACAATCAGCAGTTCTGCCGCTCGTGACCACAGACAAGCCTGTTATCGCTTCGCCGAGACGGCAAATCGCCCATGACGCAGGCATGATTGGCACCTGGACCTGGCAGCCAAATCGCGTTGGGCTTGAATGGTTCCTGGGCGAAGTCACCCCGTACCTTCCGGACGATTTCAGGATCGCGGTGGCCGGGTCTGTGCCGAGGGACCTTGCCGCAAGGCATCAACATGTGCGGTTTTTGGGCCGTGTCGAAGATGCCGGTGAATTCGTAAGAAGCTCTGCCGTCATTCCGCTGATAAGCCGCGCTGGAACCGGTGTGCAACTGAAGACAATCGAGACATTTGAGATGGGGCTGCCTGCGGTCGCCACCTCATCCTCCCTTCGCGGCATTTCCATGATTCCGGACAATTGTGTGCAAGCAGACGATCCCCGGACCTTTGCGTCCGCGCTGCAGAGATTTGCGCGAGACCCGGTGCTTGCGGACGGCAGAATGTTCCACGCAGCGCAGCTGCGCGGCCTGGATGAAGCAGTTTCCAACGGATTGACGGCGATTGGCCATGTTGAGGAGCTTGTTTCTGCATGAACCTGCAATCTTCAACACTTCTGCGCGGAACGTCGGCTCGATCCATGAACATTCTTGGCATACAAGTGGCCAATCCCGACCAACGCGAAGCAATCGACATGCTTGCCTCGGCTATTACGGAAAAGCGTTTTACGAAAGTGGCGTTTCTGAACGCTCATAGCGCCAATACCACAGTAGACGATCCGGAGTTTGCCTCCATCCTCAGTTCATTTCTTGTGCTGCCCGACGGGATCGGGGTCGATATGGGCGCCAAAATCCTCTACGGAGCGCCGTTCAGGGAGAATCTGAACGGGACTGACTTCGTCCCGGCGGTATTAGCGTCGATTCAGTCGCCACTGACGGTGGGAATCATTGGCGCCATACGCGAAAACGGTGAACGGGCGACCCAAGACTTGCGCGAATCCATGCCGCAGCACCGATTTGTATATCTGAACGACGGCTATTTGGATCCGCAGGAAGAATCCGTCGTCATTCAGCAAATCAGCGATCTGAAACCCGACGTTCTCCTGGTCGCAATGGGAGTACCGCGGCAGGAAAAGTGGATAGACGCGAATTTGTCGGGCCAGGATTGCACCGTGCCGATTGCGGTCGGGGCTTTGCTCGATTTTCTGAGCGGAGCGGTGTCGAGGGCGCCACGGATCATGCGGCGACTGCGCATTGAATGGGTTTACAGGCTTTATCGGGAACCGGGCCGGTTGTGGCGCCGTTATATTCTCGGAAACCCGGTTTTCCTGATGCGAATAGCAATGCAGAAATTCAGCACCGGCAAGGGCGGAACGGATGACAATGCCTGAGAGCGCCGAAGACAATGCCCGAAAGGTCGCAGTCGTCACCGCCAGCTACGCCGGGGATTTTGACCGGTGCAAACTGCTTTGCGAAACAGTTGATGCCCATGTTTCGGGATTTTCTGAACACCTGATCCTGGTTGCAGGCCACGATGTCGATCTCTTCCGAACCATCGAAACGCCTAATCGCCGGGTAATTGACGAGCGCGAATTGTTACCGGACTGGCTGCACGTCGTGCGTGACCCGACGAGCCTGTTTTCAAAGCATTTGTGGCTGAGTTTCCGCACCAAGCCCCTCCGCGGCTGGCATGTGCAACAGCTACGGCGAATGGCGATCGCTTCTCATTGCGATGCCGAAGCAATGTTTTACTGCGATTCTGACGTTGTCTTTCTACGCGATTTTGACTGCGCCGATCTTTGGCTTGCTGATGGACTTCGCTTTCTCAAACGCCCCGGTGCGCTAAACAATCCATCGTTGGTCAAACATCGCCGATGGGTCGCCAATGCGGATCGGGCGCTGGGGATCGATGCCGACAGCGCGGCGATGGATGACTACATTGCCACCGCGATTGCCTGGCGCCGAGACACGCTCATGCGTCTTTGCCGTCATATTGAAGATGTTCACGGCCGCCATTGGGTGGAAGTTGTTGCCTCGACCCGCGAGTTTTCCGAATGCCTGCTCTACGGCAGGTTCGTCGACGCAGTTTTGGGCGGCGAAGGCCACAGTCCGACCGCCGATGAGCTGTGCCACATTTACTGGGACGGACCGCAATTGAGCGACAGCGACCTTGCCGGTTTTGTAGCGGAGATGGGTCCGGAACAGGTCGCCATCGGACTTCAGAGCTTTGTCGGCACGGATCTCGACAGTGTCCGGCGCGTAATAAAGGCGGCGTGATCCTCCTGGGACCTGAGCCTAAATCGGTTGCGCCGGTCTTTTGAGCGCGCTGTAGGTCAAAAGCGCCGAGATCACATAGAGCAGGGCAAAGACCGCATTCAGCCAGGTCAACAGGGGAATTGGTCCGGTGACAACAGACAGCAGGCCAACAAGGAGAACCGCCTTTGCTCCGGCCAGAAGCGCCAGGTTGATTGCACGCAACACCGTTTGGCCGCGCGCGTAGAGCAGTTCCGCCTGATATTCGACAAGATTGCGAAAGGCCGGAATCAGAAGCGCGAAGCCGATGATCGGAGCGGCCTCGGCGACATTGCTACCGAGCAAACCCGGGTAGATGTGCAGAATTCCCGCCAGAGCCAGCAGGGCGGCAACCGAGACCGAGAATATGCCGGCCTCCAGGCCGGGTTTCAGCCACGCCCGGCGCAGCAAATCCGGCGACCGCATCATCGCCTGCATCAGCATCATCGTGAAGACCCGGATCGGGATCGCCGTCAGGTCGACCAGGCGCATGATGATGGCGTAGATACCGGCGATCTGCGGTCCGCCGATGGCCAGAACGAGCAGCTTGTCCAACTCCATCTGCAGGTAAAACAGCACCTCGGCGCCGGAAACAGCGACCGAATCGATCAACCTGCGGCCATAAAGCGCCGGCTTCAATCGCAGCCGGTGGCCGGGATAGAAAACCGCTATCCCCGTAAGGAGAGATGCGGCATTGGCCGCCAGATAATAGATCGCCCACTCGTCAACGGCGCGTGCGGCGGCATAGGCAAATGCAAGCGCGGCGGCTGCCCTGAATGCGGTGCCCAATATGACAAGGATCGCCGCGCGGCCAAAACGCCCCATGCCGTTGTTGACGATGATAATCGCCTCGGTCAATCGCCACAGCACCACTTCGCTGAGCATGATCAGCGCAAAGGCAGCCAAGCCAATGTCGCCGGCAAAAACCGCTTGATGAACCAAATACCCGATGATTGCGATCAGTGGCAGCGAAACGATACCAAGTGCGATGAATCCGGCCGCATAGACGCCGATTACCCGCGATTTGACCGTGGCGGCGCGATAAAGCGGCGAAACAAATCCGAATGCCAACAGCCGGGACAGCACAACGCCGGTTGCTGACGCCGTGGCGAAAATGCCGAAATCGGCGATTGAGAGCGTGTTGGCCAGAAGGATGAAATAGGCAAGCGAAAACACCAACCGGCCCACTGAGCCGCTCAATGCCGATCCGTACCCTCTGAGAAGTCCTGCCCGGGCGGCAAGGAACTCCGAAACCGTCGCCATTTGTCCCCCACGATTGCGACCCGATGTCATGTTCAACCACTCATAGCGGGCAAAGCTTAATTGCCCGTTTAGTGGGTGTAATTTCGCCCCCCGCAGGCCTCATTCACCGGGACAGTGAATCGCCGGTCCGAACGCCAATATTAACCTTTTGTTTTCCATGCCTGTTTAGCTTGGATTAACCAATGAATTAACGGACTTGCCGATATCGGTAGCCGTTAAAAGGCCGCACAACCCTCCGTCAGCGAGCAAACGACGCAAATGCCAGATCACAGACAGAGCGGAAATGGCAGGCGCGGCGGCTCGCTTTTGTCCCAGGGACGGGCGGAAACATATGGCAAGGCTGCCCGCGGCGGCTCGCTTCTGGGTGCCGGTGCGAACGAGCCAAACCCGGCCCTTCAACACCGGCTGGCCCGTTCCCGTAGGGAGGCAAGGCCCAATCCGCTATTGCACGCGCTCGCCGCAAAACCGGATCTTGAAAAACAGGCGGAAGCCGAAATCGGTGCAGAGATCACCAATGATCTGGAATCGGATTTCGATGGGTCTCAGTCCATTTACGATCGAAAGGCAAAGCGGGCTCGCCAAGACGGCAGATCGGCGAAGGATGATTTCAACGCAGCCAATGATGATCGGCATGATGGTCGCCGGTATGACGAAATTGGTTCCGACCCCTACCGGCCGCTGATCGATCCGATAAAAGTGGTCGACGGTATCAGGCGTTCAAGGCGGTTGATCGCGGCCACGACGATTGCGGGTGCTCTTGCGGGCGCGCTGGTCGCGTTTGCCACGCCGAAGAAATATGAATCCGTGGCCGAATTGTTGGTCGATCCGCGCAATATCCGCATCGTCGATCGTGAACTCATCAACAGCGACGTGTCGCCAAATACCGCCATTGCGATCGTTGAAAACCAGATGCGGATCATGACCTCCAGCACGGTTGTCAACAAGGTGGTCGATCGGCTCAATCTGGACACTGATCCGGAGTTCAACGGGGCGAGCACCGGTTTCCGGATACCGAACTTGATCGGGGAACTGAGGTCACTGCTTGCCCGGCGGGACGACAGTTCGGGAACCGGCCGCACTCATGCCATTGCTGTTCAGGCACTGCTCGAAAGCCTGGAAGTGGAGCGGAGCGGCAGGACGTTTGTTGTCACGGTCGGGGTGAAAACCCAAAACGCCGAAAAATCGGCTCTGATCGCCAATACGGTCGTGGACGTTTTTCTGGAAAACAGTACCGCATCCCTGTCATCGACTGCAGTCCGGGCCGCATCGCAACTGGGTGGCAAGCTCGATGAGTTGAGGCGTAGCGTTGAAGAAGCGGAGCGAAAGGTCGAGGCATTCAAGGGTGAGCGGGACCTGATTGACGCGCGCGGCCGATTGATCGGCGACGACGAAATCATCAAGATCAACGACCAGCTGTCGACCGCCCGCGCCAGAACAATCGAACTCAGCGCCAGGGCCGCGTCGGCAAGATCCGCCGATGTCAACGCCGCAATCGGCGGAGCATTGCCGGAGGGTGTCAATTCAACGCTGGTGACCGAGTTGCGCAGCCAATATGCGGAACTGCTGCGACAGGCGAGCCAAAGCGCGGTCAAATACGGTTCCAAACATCCGCAAAGCCGCGCCATTCAGGCGCAAATCGATGGCGCGCGCCAGCAGCTGCAGACCGAATTGCGGCGCATAGCCGCCTCCATGCAGGTTGAGCTGAGACGGGCCGTCGAACTGGAGCAGAAACTGTCGGCACGGCTCGCCGCGCTCAAGGCCCGCCAGGTTAATGTCAGCGATGACATGGTGACCCTTCGCGAGCTGGAACGTGAAGCGGGGGCAAAACGGGCAGTCTATGAATCTTATCTTCTGAGAGCCCGGGAAACCGGTGAGCAAAAGGACTTGAACCAGGCCAATATGAGCCTGATTTCGCCGGCCGCCGCGCCGTTGGATCCCGTAGGGCCGTCCCGCAGCATGATTGCGATTGCCGGAACACTCGCCGGGTTCCTGTTCGGTGTCGGCATTGGTGGCGCACGGGGTGCGGCCCAAAGCCTGTTTGGCGGCAATTCACCGGCACCGCCGCCGGGCAGAAGAAATCCTGATGCTCCCCGTTCGCCAAGGGGTCCTTACCGGGAACCAGGTCGATACCGGGATGAAGACCAGTTCAGGTCAGGTGACTACGCAGACAATCGGGATGAGCGGCTTCCGGCGGCAGAAGACCACCGGGTGCGAAATGCCGGTGGAGGGCATGTTTCGGCACCACCGCCCGGCGCGTGGCCGCAAACTGCCCATACCGCGCCGCCGTACGGCTATCCCGCTTATCCACCTTACCCGGCGCCGCCCGCTTATCCCGTGCCGGGCATGGTTGCCTATAGTCCGTATCCGATGCCTGTTCCGTTCAATCCGGTGGCTATGGTTGCGCCGGCCCCCCATCCGCAGCCCGCTTATGCGGGAATGCCGTTTCCGGCATATGGTCAGCCAGTCCAGCCGCAACATGGGCCGGCAGCCGCTGTAAACGAGAGCCTCGCCGGTACACCGCCTGAAGCTGCAAAACCGGAGAGAAAGCAAAAGGCCGCCCGGTCGCGGCCCGCCGATGACGTTGAGCGCATTCGCGACGACCTGCGGCAGATGCGCGGCGCGATTTACGATCTGGCAGAGCGAAAGTCCCGGCGCCGGGCCGGATAGTTGAATTTCAAAGCCGTGGCCAAATTAATGCTTCCGGCGCAAGTTGCGTTGAGGTAGAAGCGCCTGCCATGTCAGACGCTATGACGACAAACCGGCAGTTTGTTTTTTTGCTGGTCGACAAGTTCTCGATGTTCTCGCTTTCCGCAGCCATCGACACGATCCGCTCTGCCAATCGCCTGACAGGTCGTGATTTCTATCAGTGGACGACAGTATCGCCGGACGGCGAATCGGTATTCGCATCGAACGGATTGCCGCTGAAGGTTGATTATGCGCTTTCAGACATTCCCCCGGGAGATGTCCTTTTCATCTGCGCCGGTTTGACGACCGAATTTGCGGGCAAGAGCAAGGTTCTGGTGGCGCTGCGCAACTGGGGCCGTCGTGGGGGAAAAATCGGCGCTTTGTCTCTTGGCTCATATATTCTCGCTGAGGCAGGGCAGCTGGAAGGCCACCGCTGCACGATTCACTGGGAAAACCGGGCCGGTTTTCAAGAGCGCTTTCCCGACATCGAGTGCACCGGCAACGTGTTTGAAATCGACCGGAAACGATACACCTGCGCCGGCGGCACCACGTCAATCGACCTGATGCTGGAAATCATCCGCGGCGATTTTGGCGCCGGCATTGCCAATGAGGTTGCCAACCAGTTTCAGCACGAGCGCATTCGTACCGCCACCGACCGGCAGCGGGTCGGTCCTGAACGCGATCTGACCGGCAAGTCGGAAAAACTGCGCAAAATCGTCGAACTGATGGCCGACAATCTCGATGAGCCCTATTCGGCCGTGCAACTGGCGAAATCGGCCGGTCTGTCGGTGCGGCAGGTCGAACGGCTGTTCCTGCGCCATCTCAATATGACGCCCGGCCGCTACTACATGCGGCTGAGGCTGGAGCGCGCCCGCGAATTGCTTCGTCAGACCAACATGCCGATCCTCGACGTGGCTATTGCCACCGGATTTACCTCGCATTCCTATTTCGCGCAGAGCTACCGGGTGCTGTTCGGAAGACCGCCGAGCGAAGAACGCCGCACGGCGTATTGACACCCGGCGGCTGTCGGCCGGTCAGCGCAACAGTCACGCCGCAACGGGCTTCGATTTCCACAGTGTGCCGAACAGGACGATAGCGGCGATCAGGTCGGCTATTGCGATGGCCATCCACCACCAGAAGTGAAGCCCATATCCGGCAGTTGAGTACGCGGCGATCATGCCGGCCAGCATGATGAAAAAACTGATCCAGGCAAGCCAGCGCCGACCCTGCCGCAATCCGTAGGCAATTGCCAGATAGACAATGCCGACGACAAACATTGCACCTGCAAATGCCGAAAACCCCTCGACGACAAATGCCAGGAGATGAAGGGTTGCGCTGATACCGATGGGTATGGCGGCCGCCCGGGAAGTAAAAAGACCTGATTCCATCTGCTCAACCTACTCCTGCGGGCACGGCGTTCCCGCCGCGGCCCACTTCATTAGTGAGTCCATCGTTTCCTGTAGTGAATAAGGTGCCGGTTCGCGGCCGCCGCCTGGGTTCCAGGCCCAATGCAATATCACATCGTGATCGAGATGACCGGCAACCTCGCGGATCGTTCTGTCCCCGTTTCGCTCCGGATCTTTTAATTGATTGCAGATGTAGGAGGACGATTTTCCGAACCACTCCGCTTCGACAGGCGCCAGCATCCATGCCGCCGCAACTTTGGGAGCGGTGTGCGGGGTCGCATTGGCGTCCGGATCGGCTTCCGGCAGCGTGATGTGACAGGTCGAGCACATCAGCGACTCGCCACCGATGCGGCTTTCATCAGCTACGATATTCATACCGTGCGGTCGCGCTTTTCCGTAACTCGGTCCGGACCACATCGGCCGGTTGTCAGCACCGACATGACAGTTGGAACAGCGCGGATGTGAGGCAACCTCATAGATTCTGGCCCAGTTGACCAGTCCCTCTTCGGTGGAAATGGAGCCTTCGGCAAAATCATTGATGACCCGGTTTGTGCCAACCGGCTCGGCAGCGACGGCCAGCAGGGTGCCTGCAGCGATCGCAGCGAATGTAATGGATAATCTCTTCACGTCGAATGCCCTCACACGAAATCGATATGCCGGTTGAGCGGCAATTCACGAATGCGTTTGCCGGTGGCGGCAAATATCGCATTGGCGAGCGCAGGCGCGGCCGGTGGCACTGGCGGTTCACCGATACCGAGAACCTTTTCGCCGTTTTCCAGACCACGCACCTCGATCGCCGGGCATTGGTAGAGCCGCATGCCTTCATGGTCATGGTAGTTGGTTTGCTCAGCCATGCCGTCGGAATAGGTGATCTCGCAATTCATCGCGTGACCGAGGCCCCAAACCACACCGCCCTGGACCTGTGATTCAAAATTGACTGGATCGATGACCCGGCCAACATCGCAAGCCACCCAGACCCTATCGATTCTGATGCCGCGTTCCGAATTGGTAACTTCGATGACCTCGGCGACAGGTACGCCAAAGCTTTTGACCAGCGCAACGCCGCGTCCGCGGCCTTCGCCCAACTCGCCACCCCAGCCGGACATTTCTGCCACGGCCTCCAGACAACCCCGGGCGAGCGGATCATTGCACAGCCGCAACCGTTCCTCTATCGGCTCGCCTCCAGCTTCATGGATCAATTCATCCATGAGTGATTCGATAAAAAAACCTCCATTTGAAGCTCCAACCGAGCGCCAGCTCGAAGTCGGCGCCAAGCCGTTAACCGTCGATGCACACACCCGGAAATTTTGGATGTCATATGGCGCGTTGAATGTGCCCGCTGCGATCTGAAAGTCCGGACCGGCGACAGGAATACCAGCGCGCCAAGACTGAGATATTAATGGTGGCGCGGATGCAATGGAAAGATCGAGGCTTTCCACCTTACCGCCGGCAACCCGCCCGCTACCGCGTGCCATCGCAATCTGACGCGGAAAGTCATTTTGAAAATCCTCTTCGCGCGAATAGGTGAGCTTCACCGGCGTTCCGCGCATCCGGCTTGCGATTTCGGCGCAAAGGTTCACGACCTCGATCTCAAACCGATGCCCGAAACTGCCGCCCATATACTGGTTGTGAAACGTCACTTTGTCGTCGTCGTGCCCGGTTATCTTGGCGACCTGAGTGCAGACATATTGGGGCAGTTGATGGCCGGTCCAGACCACCGCGCCGTCGTCGGTGACATGGATGGTTGCATTCAGCGGCTCGAGTGGCTGGTGAGCGACGTAGGGCGTGCGGTACTCAACATTGATGTTGCCTGCGCTATCAGTGTCTTCGCCGACGTCACCATCATTGCGCCAGGTCAGCCCGCCACCGGCGTCGAGAGCCTCGGATAAAGCCTGCCAGTGATCCGCCTGACCGGCGGGGTACTCGGCCTCCGACCAGGTACATTCGATCGCATTGACGGCCTCTATAGCTCGCCAGGTATTGTCGGCAATCACGGCGATACCGTTGGTCACCTCAAGGATCTCGATCACGCCCCGCATGTTTTTCGCGGTTTCGGCGTCATAAGCGGACAGAGCGGTGCGACGCGGGTTGACGCGCACGGCGGCGTGGACCATCCCGTCCACCTGGACGTCGATGCCGAAGGCTTGCAAGCCGGTGGATTTCGCGTCCGTGTCGACCCGCTTTGTCGATTTTCCGACGAGCCGCCATTGCGACGGATCGCGTAACGCCGGCGCCGGCGCTGGCTCAAGTAAGGCAGCCGCAGCAGCCAGTTCGGTGTAAGCGATCTCCTGACCGTCCGGCAATATGACTGCTCCGGCTCGCGTGTTGAGCCGGGTGACGTCCACGTTGAATTTTGTGGCCGCGGCCGCTTTGAGCGTTTCGCGTGCAACCGCACCTGCCTTTCGCAGTTTCTCGTAGCTGTCGATCGTCGAACTGGATCCGCCGGTTCCTTGAAGTCCGACAATCTTGAGCGTTGGAGCAATCGATGCGGCAAGTGTCTCTTCTGACAATGGCAGGAATGCTGTCATCGTCTCCGCGCCTTCAACGGTGAAACCGCCATTGTAGTACGCCGAAGAAGGCTGGCCGAAGTCGATTTCGAACTGGCCGAGCTCAAGGTCCATTTCTTCAGCGATCAAAATTGCCTGCATATGAGCGACACCCTGTCCCATGTCGCCATGCGGCGTTATCAGCGTGATCTTTTCGCCGGATATCTTGACCCAGGGATTGAAGGTCGCCTCACCGTTTTCGAGCCCCTTGGCCAGCGGATTGGCCAACGGCTGTCGGTAAAGATATGCACCGAACGCCACTCCACCCGCTATCGCGGCTGATCCGATCAGGAATGTCCGGCGGGCAATTGTCCTTGCGCGTCCCATTTCACGCACTTCTCAGGTTTTTTGCGGCAGTCTTTATTGCCGCACGAATGCGGGGATATGTGCCGCAGCGGCAAAGATTGGCTGACAGGGCGCGGTCAATCTGTTCGTCGGTGGGGTCGTCATTGGTATCGAGAAATGATGCCGCCTGCATGATCTGGCCGGATTGGCAATAACCGCATTGGGCAACCTGGTGTTCAACCCAGGCTGCCTGAACCGCATGAAGCGAGTCGGGCGTGCCCAATCCCTCGATTGTCGTGATCTCGCCATCCACATCGCCGGCGCGTAACTGGCACGAGCGGACCGCAACGCCGTCGACATGAACGGTGCAGGCGCCGCATTGGGCGATGCCGCAGCCATATTTGGGCCCGGTAATGCCGAGTTCATCTCTCAGAACCCATAGAACGGGCATTTCAGGCTCGACATCGATGTCATGCTCCTGGCCGTTCACGTTGAACTTCATGGTTTTGTCCTCTGACGGGCAGTTAATTTGCGCGAAACACGTGAAATGTCTAAACCCGCTTGGGTCTTGGGTTGGACATATTGACAAACCGTCGTTATTTGTCAAGTTGTAAGAATGGGCGAAAAAGAAACAAAATATATCGAAGCTGCAATCGAGGTTTTCTCGCGCTATGGAATGCGCAGGGCGACCATGGGCGACATCGCCGAAAAGGCCGGCGTTTCACGTCAGACGCTTTACGCGACCTACGCCAACAAGGAAGAAGTGCTGAAAGCCGCGATCTGCCACGCCGCCAGGAAGACAATGGCAGATATCGAGGCCGACTGGAAAAATTGCACGACGATTGCCGAAAAACTCGACGTCTTTTTTGAACACGCGATCCTGTTCTATTTCAGGCAAATCAGGGCAATGCCCGACTACAAGGATCTACTTGAAGACTACAGAGGCATTAGCAGTGAGGAACTGACCCAGGCTGAAGCCAACAAGCGCGATCTGCTGGAAAAAGAATTTTCCGCATTCAGCGACAATATAGCGAAATCCGGAACCAACAGCAGCGATCTGGCCGATTTTGTTCTGACCTCTGCGACCAGCCTGAAGTTTGCAGCCACGGACGAGGCGCATTTGAAGAATCTTCTGTCTGCGCTCAGGGGATCGGTACTGGCGCTGGTGGGACAAACCACTTCGCCCGGCTGAGCGGGTTATCGAAAAAGCTGCTGGCACTTACGTGTTGCTTGTGATCAAAATCATCCGCACTGGTTTACGGCGCACGCCGCGACCAGCCTGCCGAAAAAATGCGAAACCAAAGGCTGCGGATTTCAATTTGTGATGCAGGTGGAGACGCCCAAACATTCTTCTTACGATGTCGTCATTGTTGGCGGCGCCATCATGGGCAGTTCTGTCGCTTGGTTTCTGGCCAGCAATCCCGATTTCGACGGCCGCATTCTGGTGATCGAGCGCGACCCGAGCTACGAATACTGCTCAACGGCGCACACCAATTCCTGCATTCGGCTGCAGTTTTCCAACGAGCTGAACATACGGATTTCTCAGTTTACCGCCGACTTTGTGAAAGATCTTCGCCAACATCTGGGTGGAGACGAGCGGATACCCGAGCTCGAAATCCAGAATTACGGATATCTCTATCTGGCCGATAACGAGCGCTTTGCAGATGTGCTTCGCGCCAACCAGCAGGTTCAGCTTGCCGCCGGTGCGGAGACAAGATTGTTGACGCCGGATGAAATTGAACGGGACTATCCGTTCTACAATCTCGATGACATCCTTCTCGGCAGTATCAACACCAGGGACGAAGGTTACTGGGATGGCGGCACGGTCTTTGAATGGCTACGCCGCTCGGCTGGGGCGCGGGGGGCGGAGTATGTCACCGGCGAGGTGGTGTCGATGGCGTGCAACGAGGATGGAAGCCGGATCGAGTCCGTCACGCTTGCTTCTGGTGAACAGATTGTCTGCCGGTATGTTGTCAACGCTTCAGGTCCGCGCGCTGCGCTAACAGCGAAGATGGCAGGGATCGATGATCTGCCCGTTGAACCGCGAAAGCGCTACACTTGGATATTCAAGGCGGAAAACAAACTCGACCGCGAACTTCCACTGACCATTGATCCCTCCGGCGTCCACTTCCGCCAGGATGGGCCGGAAACCTATCTTGTCGGCTCAAAAGGCACGGTCGATCCTGCCGTTGATCCAACTGATTTCGGCATGGAGGACGGACTGTGGGAGAATGAGGTCTGGCCAGCCATCGCAAACCGAATTCCGCAATTCGATGCCATTCGGGTGATTAACGAGTGGACCGGCCACTACGCCTACAATGTCCTTGATCAAAACGCGGTAATCGGACCGCACCCGCAAATCGATAACTTCCTCTTCATCAACGGGTTTTCCGGCCACGGTCTGCAGCAATCACCCGCAATGGGCCGCGGTCTTGCCGAGTGGATCATCCATGGCGAATACAGAAGCCTGGACCTGTCACCCTTCGGTTACGAGCGTGTGGTCAATCGCCAGCCTCTGACAGAAAGAGCGGTGATCTAGCGTTCGATTCCGGATTTTTCCTTCGAATTCATGTAGCGCTTGCAAGACCATTGATTGCATTGCAATCATTGACTACACTTTTGTGATTGCAAACGTTGGGCACAATGACAATGGCATCTGTGACAATCCGCCAAATCGATGAACTGACCAAACAGAAACTGCGTGAGCGCGCCGCCAGAAACGGCGTCTCCATGGAACAGGAATTGCGCTCGATCCTGCAGGCGCTTGCCGAACAAGAAGACACGGTGGCAAGCTTACCGGTTTCTATCCCGGCGGCTGCAGAAGGGGCTATTGAAAGGGCGACTACCAGCCCGTTGGTCGCCACCGGCAGTGCGGGCAGCCTGTCGGGAAGGCGCATCCTCTTGATCATCGGCGGCGGAATTGCTGCCTACAAAAGCCTTGATCTTGTCCGCCGGTTGCGGGAACGGGGTGCCTCAGTGCGCACGGTGATGAGCGAAGCGGCGCAATCATTTGTCACACCGATGAGTGTCTCCGCTTTAACTGCCGACCGAGTTTTCACGGACCTGTTTGATCGCGATGACGAACACGATATCGGCCACATCCGGTTATCGCGCGAGGCTGATTTGTTGGTTGTCGCCCCGGCAACGGCGGACCTTCTGGCCAAAATGGCCAATGGTCTGGCGAACGATCTCGCCTCCACTGTCCTGATGGCGACCGACAAACCCGTGCTGGTTGCGCCTGCGATGAACCCGCGCATGTGGATCCATCCGGCCACCCGGCGCAATGTGGCGACACTGCGCAAGGACGGCATAAGCTTTATCGGTCCGAACCGCGGCGAAATGGCCGAAAGCGGCGAGGCAGGCGAGGGCCGCATGGCTGAACCGCTGGAGATCGCCGCGGCTGTCGAAACCATGCTGGACAACGCACCCAAACCCCTGCGCGGCAAAAAAATCATCATGACCTCCGGCCCGACGCATGAGCCGATCGATCCCGTTCGCTACATTGCCAATCGTTCTTCAGGCAAGCAGGGCCATGCCATCGCCGGTGCGCTGGCGCGGCTTGGCGCAAATGTGCAGTTGGTTTCAGGTCCGGTCAATATTCCCGATCCGGCGGGCGTGTTCGTAACCAAAGTGGAGAGCGCCAGGCAAATGCGTGATGCGGTCGAAAGCCTGCTGCCGGCCGATGCGGCGATCATGGTCGCGGCCGTTGCCGATTGGCGCACCGACAACGCTGCCGACGAGAAAATAAAGAAAGCGCCGGGCAGCAGGATACCCGTCTTGCAGCTGACAGAGAACCCCGACATTCTTGCCGGCATCGGCAATCACGAGCACAGGCCGGACCTGGTCATCGGCTTTGCTGCGGAAACGAACGACTTAATCAAGAACGCCAGTACGAAACTTAAACGCAAGGGTGCGGACTTCATCGTCGCCAACGATGTCTCGCAGGACAGCGGTATCGGTGAAACCGGCGTTATGGGAGGCGATCGCAATCGCGTGCGCATTGTCAGCCATTCCGGAGTCGAGGAATGGCCTGAAATGACGAAGACGGAAGTCGCTGGGAAGCTGGCCGGTCTGGTCGCCGAGCGATTGACCGGTAGCCGGTGATCTTAGGGTCCTGACCCTAAGTTTTCTTCTGCCGGACTTCCTCGATCCTCGCTTCGGACCGGGCCCGTGCCGGACGGGCGAGAATCCGGTCAAAATAGTCAGCGACCGTTTTGGACGGAACCTCGAACTTTGCCGCTCTCGCCCATGTGGCACAGCTTGCGGCCAGTATATCGACGGCGGTAAACCGGTCACCGATTGCAAATTCATTTAATCCCAGCCGGCGGTCAAACGTCTTGATCTCCTTGGCGAACTCCCAGGCCGTCCAAGGGCTGATTTCCAGGCGCAACTCTTCAGGAAGAATGAATTTGTGCTTGATCTTGTTCCACATCGGCGCCTCGAATTCAGATTGCAGATACTGCATCCAGCCGTCGATCAGTGCGCGCTCTTGTGGATTGCGGGAACCCATTTCCTTGTCGGCATGTTTTTCGCCGAGATAGACACAGATCGCCGCAGAATCGGTCAAAACAAAGTCACCGTCAGCCAAAGCAGGGACCTTGCCGGACGGATTGAATTGATGAGCTGTCTCTGAATAAGGTTTCGCGGCAACAATTTCATAGAGTTGTTCGAGTTCCTCAAGCATCCACACGACGCGTGAAATGCGCGAACCTGGTGAACCGATTGCCTTGTACATGATAACCTGCCGTGATTGTCCAACTCGCGACGGTCTGCCAGAAAGACACGCAACCGGCAATGTCAAACATGATGAGGCGCCAATCGGGCGACACAGTGTTTACCGGCCAAAGCCGGTCATCTCGTGCTCGCTGCTTGCACAAATAAAAGAAGCCCCTACTTTCTGGCCTTCGACACCGGAGAAAGCCGGCTGTCTCAGGAGGGAATAAAAATGACCGATCTATCTGCATTTCCGATTGCCAAGCGGTGGCCCGCTCAACATCGGGATCGGCTTCAGCTCTACTCGTTCCCCACCCCTAACGGGGTCAAGGTATCGATCATGCTGGAAGAACTGGGACTGCCCTATGAGGCGCACAAGGTCTCGATCATGGATGGAGACCAGCACACGGATGAATTTCGTTCACTCAATCCAAACGGCAAGATTCCGGCAATCATCGACCCAGATGGACCTGATGGCAAACCGATCGGTTTGTTTGAGTCCGGCGCCATACTCATTTACCTGGCTGAAAAGACCGGCAAGCTGATTCCGGCCGATCCTGCGGGACGACTGGAGTGCCTTCAGTGGGTCATGTTCCAGATGGGCGGCATCGGACCGATGTTCGGGCAGTTCGGTTTTTTCTACAAATTTGGCGGCAAGGACATGGAAGACAAGCTTGCCATGCATCGTTACCGCGACGAGACCAGGCGGCTGCTCGGTGTGCTCGAAAAGCGCCTCGACGGCCGGGATTGGATATTGGGCGATGAGTATTCAATCGCCGACATCATTTCGTTTCCGTGGGTCGGAACACTAGGTGGTTTCTACGAGGCATCCGAGGAACTCGGCCTTGAAGAATTCACCCGCGTCCAGAAATGGCTCGACAACTGCTCGGCGCGGCCAGCCAGTGTGAGGGGGAGGGCAATACCGCCAGTATGATCGAGGTTTACCCGCCGAACAGCTTACCCAGGGCATTCAGCAACCGGCTGCGGTCCTGCGGATCGATAGACGTCGAACCGATATAGCGATTGAAGAACGCTCTCGCCTCGGCTACCGAGCCAACGCTCCCGCGCTTCAGGATCGAAAGCGTCGAGAGCAGGGCGTCTCCATCGCACTGGGTCGGATCGTAGTGCCAATAAGGGCTGCCGCTCTCGGTTTCCTTCTGGATCATGCCGCAGCGCTGGGCCGGGGACGCATCACGCCAGAACAGTGAGAATATGTCCGTCAATGCGGATGCATTGTTGGCGAAGTAGCTGTGGGCCAGCATGTCTTCCCCGATCATGGTCATGTCGACGGTGTCGAAAGTCGGCGCAAGCAAAATGCTGTCTCCGCCCTGTCCGGCCCGAGGCGAATCGCCATGCAGCCGTTTTGATACCTCCAGCGCCCAATCCTTGTCTGACGCATACAGCGTCAAACGTTTTGCAACCGGTTTGATGGTCTTGGCCATCGCTGCAAACAGCCCGGCATCGAGATCGGGTGCGGTAAACAATACCTGATCGAAAGCGGCGGGCTTGCCTTCGTTTCGGAGCGCATAGAGTTCAAGCGCGTCGGTCATCGCCCTGTTGCCCATTGAATGGGCAATCAAGTGGATGCGCGTGGCGCCTGAATTCCTGACGATTTCTTCGAGAAACAGCGTCAGGCGTCGACCCGAAAGATTGACCACCGCTGTATCGGAAATGTAGCTCAGCACCGAATCGCGCGATGGCCAGGAATAGAGAATTGGCAGGCCATCAAAATGCATATCATAGGCCATCTGGGCCGTTCGCCGTGCAGCGTCGTTGAAACTGACATTGAAGCCGTGAACGAAAACAAACGCCTCGCGTGTTTCCGTGTTGTCGACATGTTGGCGCATCATGGCAAACACTTCGTCGGCTGATCCGGGATTGACCTCCTGCAACACGATGTGGCGTTCAGGATCCAATCTGAAATCAAAAGTCCACAGATCAGGCTTTTCCAGTTGCCCCGGTTTGTGTGATGCCGGAATGGAAACCAAAGCGGAACCAACCTCCAATTCACCCCTTTCACCGCCGTAGAATTCGGACGGATAGTCGCTGCCGGTCCGGGCACGATCAGTCCCGTAGTAAATGCGCAGCGTTGTGAATCCGCTATCGGGATCGTCGGGCGCAGCGCGGCTTTTTTCTGCGTCCTGTTCAAACTGGGCGACCACCTCTTTGGCGTAGTCTGCTGTTTCGCCTTCGCCGCTTTCGCCAATTCGCCTGAGCCGCGCCAGAACATCGTCTGCCGATTTCAGCTGCCCCGCCGCGACCAGTACCGCCAATGCTTCGGCACTAGCCTCGGCCGCTCCCTGATTGTTTCCGTCTTTCTCAAACGCCAACGCGGCCTTGTTCCAGACCGTGATGAGCGACGGATCAAGCGCGCCCAACCGGTCAGCTATCTCGTTTGCCAGATCGACCCAGGCCAGCGCCGCTTCCTCGTACCTTCCCGCACGATCCAGTGTTGCTGCAAGATGCGCTCTCAAATCCTCGAGCGTCTGGGTGTCCTCCGTCTGGTCAATCGCTTCGTTGAGCAACTCAACGGCTTCATCGACATCTCCCTTCGCCTCGGCCAATTCGATCTTGACGACGAGAGACGGGTCGACAAATGCAGCTGCCGGGAGGGCCAAGCCGAAAATCGCGAAAACCAACCAGACAAGCACTGTTGGTGATATTTTGGGGGCAGTTCGCACATTGCGGAACAACAAGGAAAAACCTGCCACAACCGAATCCATCGATGCGCCTCCCACTTCAAATTTGAATTTCAGTTAATTCCATATGCGCCGCGGTGCCAAGCCTGCCCATCGGTATTGTTTGTTTCCATAGTCGCCAAATGCAGCGTCTTTGTGAAACTGTCGGTGCCGCGCTTGATTATCGCCGCTGGGCGCGCATAGTCGCGTTAGTCTTTCGGCGTCACGACCATTGGAGAATATCTTGACCGGTAACATCCTCGCAATTGATCAGGGAACGACTTCCACCAGAGCGATCGTGTTTGACAGATCGATGCGTATCGCGGGAAGCGGGCAAAAGGAATTCACCCAGCATTTTCCGCATTCGGGCTGGGTCGAGCATGACGCTGAAGAAATCTGGAAAACGGTTTTGTGGTCTTGTCGTGCGGCATTGAGGAAAGCTGGAACTGCAGCAGAAAAGATCGATGCGATTGGAATCACCAATCAGCGCGAGACGGTTGTCGTTTGGGACAAGGCAACCGGTGAACCGGTCCACCATGCCATTGTCTGGCAAGACCGGCGAACCGCTTCGCTTTGTGCGAAGTTGAAGAAGCAAGGGCTGGAGAAAACCTTCACGAGAAAAACCGGATTGTTACTCGATCCCTATTTCTCAGGAACTAAGTTGTCCTGGATACTCGACAAGGTTTCGGGCGCGAGAAAGCGGGCGGAACGCGGTGAACTGCTGTTCGGCACAATCGATACGTTTCTGGTTTGGCGGTTGACGGGCGGCGCAGTGCACGCGACCGACGCGACCAATGCAGCGCGAACCCTGATCTACAACATCGGCGAAAATCGCTGGGATGAAGATCTGCTGAAGATCCTGCGAATTCCTTCAGCAATGTTGCCGGAAGTGAAAGACTGTGCCGCGAATTTCGGCTCAACCGACAAGAAACTGCTGGGTGCATCCATACCGATCCTTGGAATCGCCGGCGATCAACAGGCGGCGACGATCGGGCAGGCCTGTTTCAAACCGGGCATGATGAAATCGACCTACGGAACCGGTTGTTTTGCCCTGCTCAACACTGGCGCCGACATGGTTCCGTCCAAAAACAGGCTGCTGACGACGATTGCCTACCGGCTTGGCGGAAAGACGACCTATGCGTTGGAGGGCTCAATTTTCATTGCCGGGGCTGCCGTGCAATGGCTGCGCGACGGGTTGGGCATCATCAAATCTGCCCCGCAAAGTGGTGCACTCGCTGAGATGGCCGATCCCAACCAGGATGTCTATCTGGTTCCGGCGTTTACCGGTCTTGGCGCGCCGTGGTGGGATGCAGATGCCCGCGGTGCGTTGTTTGGTTTGACCCGTAACACCGGCCCGGCGGAGATATCCCGGGCGGCACTGGAAAGTGTCGCCTACCAGACCAATGACCTTCTGACCGCGATGAAAAAGGACTGGCGAGGCGGCGGGGCCAAAACCGTGCTTCGTGTTGATGGTGGCATGGTGGCCTCCGACTGGACCATGCAGCGCCTGGCCGACATTCTCGATGCGCCGGTCGACCGTCCAATCATTTTGGAGACTACTGCGCTGGGGGCGGCTTGGCTCGCCGGCTCGAAAGCAGGCGTTTGGCCAAACCGAACCGGCTTTGCAAAATCCTGGGCGCTTGAACAGAGATTCAAGCCACAGATGGATGCCAAATCCCGCAAGGCCAAACTGAACGGATGGAAACATGCCGTCCGCCGCACATTGTCGGACGGCTGAAATTACCCATGGCCGAAGCGATTAAGTGCTGCTGGCTGAATCTGTGATCGCGCGCTTGGTGTAAATCACATCCAAGTGTCACATACACGGGACAAACTCGTTCATGATGAATTCGATCATAGAGTCAGCGCGCGGCAGCGATATGCGCATTGTGTTGGCGGAGGGCGAGGATGATCGGGTGCAGATTGCGGCCCGCCGCGCCGCCGCCGACGGTCTGGCGCACATAATTCAATTGGGCGGCAAGGCCGAACAGGGACCCGGCGGCAATGTCCAGTCAGGAATTGAGCTGGCCGATATTACGCAATCGCCGTTCAGGACCGGATTCGCCGAAACCTATTTTGAACTGAGAAAACACCGCGGTGTGAGCGAAGAGGCAGCGCAAGCAGCAATGAACGATCCGTTGAACTTTGCCGCGATGATGGTTCGAATGGGCCATGCCGACGGCATGGTGGGCGGAGCGGTGGCGACAACAGCCGACACGGTTCGCGCCGCAATCCAGGTCATCGGCAAAGCCGACAGCGCCAAACTGGTTTCCAGCTTCTTTCTCATGAGCCTTTCCGGCGCACATCTTCAGCGTCAGGGACCGGTCATATTCGCCGATTGCGGTCTCGTCGCTGATCCCGACGCAGAAGAGTTGTCGGAAATTGCCATCGCATCGGCCGACAATTATCTGGCGCTCACCGGCGAGCAGCCGCGCATTGCCATGTTGTCGTTCTCGACCAAGGGCAGCGCAAAGCATCCCAGTGTGGACAAGATGATCGAAGCGACCGAACTGGTGCGGACAAAATCACCTGGTCTGATTGTCGATGGCGAGCTTCAGTTCGATGCCGCATTCGTTCCATCCGTCGCTGCCGCCAAGGCACCCGGCTCCACGGTTGGCGGCGAGGCCAATGTGTTCATATTTCCAGATCTGAATTCCGGTAACATTGCCTACAAGATCGCCCAGCGGATTGGGGGTGCGCAGGCAATCGGCCCTGTCCTCCAGGGCCTTGCCAAACCGGCAAACGATTTGTCCCGCGGATGCAGTGCTGATGATATCTACGACATGATTGCGCTGACGGCTGTTCAGGCCAAACGCGCCAGTGGCTAAATCTCATCCTTGTCCGGATCGGCAATTGACCTCCACTTCGCAATGCAACATACTCGGTAGTATGTTTCTCCCGGATTGCAATTAAATGGTTTTCGAGCGGGTCAACGGAATTGTCTTGCACTACGAAGATCGTGGTGATGCGACAAACCCTGCCGTCGTGTTCTCAAACTCACTTGGCACCGATTTTCGTATCTGGGATGGCGTTGTCGACAGGTTTGGCGATGGCGTCAGAACCATCCGCTATGACAAGCGTGGCCACGGCCTTTCCGAAGCGACACCGGCACCTTATGCAATGACTGATCATGTCGGTGATCTGGCGGCTCTGCTGGATCACCTTGGGGTCAGCGAAGCGGTAATCGTTGGATTGTCGGTCGGCGGTATGATCGCCCAGGGATTGGCGGCGCTCAGGCCCGATCTGGTCTCCGCGCTGGTGCTCAGCGACACTGCCCACAAAATTGGCACCGCAGAGATGTGGGATGAGCGGATTTCGGCAATCCGGTCCGGCGGATTTGCCTCGCTTGCCGACGCCATCATGGAACGCTGGTTTACACCGGAATTCCGTTCCCCCGACAATCCGGATTTCGTCGGCTATCTCGGCATGCTGACGAGCACCAATGCTGACGGTTATACCGGAACCTGTGCGGCAATCCGCGATTGCGATCTGACGGAGTCAACGAGAGCGCTTGCGATACCGGCGCTATGCATTGTCGGTGATCAGGATGGCTCCACACCACCTGAACTGGTCCGTTCGACCGCCGAACTGATCGATGGCGCCCGTTTCGAGGTGATTGCGGACGCAGGGCACTTGCCGTGTATCGAACAGCCGGCTGCCACCGCGGCGCTGATCAATGACTTTCTCAAACAGACAGGCCAGGTGGTCTGACAACGACAATGTGCGGCACCGCCGCAACCACGGGAGTACACATGTCTGACTACGTTTCAGTATCGCGCCAGGACAACATTGCGGTCGTTACCCTCGATAATCCGCCGGTCAATGCGCTCAGTTTCCATCTGCGCGAACCGCTCGATCAGGCGATGCAGGAACTGCGCGATGACGATAGTGTGGCTGCAATGGTGCTCATCTGCGCCGGGCGGACTTTTATCGCCGGCGCCGACATCACCGAATTCGGTAAACCGATGCAGCGGCCCGGCCTGCCGGATCTCATCGATACGCTCGAGACATTCAAAAAGCCCACCGTTGCAGCGATTCATGGCACTGCGCTGGGCGGCGGTCTCGAACTCGCGCAAGGATGCCATTTCCGGGTGGCCGCTTCATCGGCAATGGTGGGCCTGCCGGAAGTCAAGCTTGGCTTACTTCCAGGCGCCGGGGGTACACAACGGCTGCCACGGTTGATCGGTCCGGAAAAAGCCCTGCAGATGATTTCGTCCGGCAATCCAATCGGTGCAACAGAAGCGCACGCCCTTGGCGTCGTCGATGAGATCGCCAATGATGACTTGCTGGCTTCGGCAGTTGCATTTGCTAAAAATGTTGTCGCGGAAAACCGGAAATTGGTGCAGGTCCGCGATCGCGAAGACAAACTTGCCGACGCACGCAACAATCTGGAAGCCTTCGACAAGTTGATCGACGGCGTGAAGAAAAAAGCCCGCGGTCTGGAAGCGCCGGTCATCTGCGCGCAGTCAGTGCGCAATGCGCTGACTATGCCGTTCGATGAAGCCGCTGCCAAGGAACGGGAATATTTCCTGACGCTCGTCGCCGGCGAACAATCGCGCGCCCAACGGCATTTGTTCTTCGCACAACGCGAGGCGGCCAAAGTCGCGGGTGTGTCGCGCGACGACAAGCCTCGCCAACTAAGAAAAATCGGCATTATCGGCGGCGGTACGATGGGCGGCGGCATCTCCATGTCATTTGCCAATGCCGGCTATCCGATTACGCTGCTTGAAATGAACCAGGACGCGCTCGATGCGGGTCTTGCCCGCATTTCGAAGACCTACGACATTTCGGTCTCGCGCGGTTCGCTGACGGAAGGCAAAAAGGCCGAACGCATGGCGCGCTACACTGGTACGACAGACTACGCCGATCTGGCCGACTGCGATCTGATCATCGAGGCTGTGTTCGAAGAAATTGGCGTCAAGGAGCAGGTATTCAAAAAACTTGATGGGGTTGCCAAGGAAGGCGCAATCCTCGCGTCCAACACATCCTATCTCGACGTTAACGAAATTGCCGCATTCACCAATCGTCCGGGCGATGTTCTGGGTATGCATTTCTTCTCACCAGCCAATGTAATGAAGCTTTTGGAAATCGTCCGTGGCGACGCGACATCACCTGATGTGTTGGCAACCGCGCTTGATGTCGGAAAACGCATCGGCAAGGTGCCGGTTGTTTCCGGCGTATGCCACGGTTTTATCGGCAACCGCATGCTTGGCGCCCGCGGCAGCGAGCTGGAAGCATTGCTGTTGGAAGGCGCTCTGCCGGAACAGGTCGACAAGGTGTTTACAGACTTCGGATGGCCGATGGGGCCATTTGCGATGGGCGATCTTGCAGGTCTCGATATCGGTATGCGCACCCGCAAGGCACTCGGCGTAACGGCGCCGATAGCCGATGCAATCTGCGAAGCCGGCCGATACGGACAGAAGACAGGCTCGGGATATTATCGCTACGAGGACGGCAGGACGCCAATTCCCGATCCGTGGGTGGCGGAGCTGATCGAGGCGAAGGCCGCAGACCACGGGGTCAACCGCCGCGATATCTCGGATGAAGAGGTTACCGAACGCACGCTCTATCCGATGATCAATGAGGGCGCCAAGATCCTTGAGGAAGGAATTTCAGCGCGACCATCTGATATCGATATCGTCTGGACCAATGGTTACGGCTTTCCGATAGGCAAGGGTGGCCCGATGTTCTGGGCGGACAGCACCGGCCTGAAGAAGATCGTCCAACGGCTGGAACATTGGCATGGCAAGACCGGCAATGACGTGTTCGAGCCCGCAGACCTGCTGAAGAAACTGGTAAATGAAGAAGCGACATTCGCGCTGCTGCAGGCGGGAAAGGTTTAACGATTGGACGGGGTAGCCACACCCTGGGAAGCTTCCTATCCACCTGGCCTCTCCGCCGGGATGGAAATCGAGACATTCCCCGTGAACGATCTGGTGAGCGAAGCTGCGGCCAAGTGGCCGGACCGCCCAGCACTCGACTTCCGTGGCCGCAAAATTACCTATGCCGAATTGGCGGCTGCAATTGATATTGCGGCCGGCCGTCTTGTCACTCTCGGTGTCGAGCCAGGGGACAGGGTTGCATTGCTGCTGCCCAATACACCTTGGCATCCCGTCTGCTTTTTCGGTGCGTTAAAAGCGGGCGCGACCGTCGTTCACGCCAGTCCGCTCGATTCACCGCGCGTCCTCGCCCACAAGCTTTCCGACAGCGGGGCAAAACTGCTTTTGACCACAAACCTGGGTCCCTTGGCGGAGAAGGCCGCTGAGTTCGCCGCAAGCGGCATGGATGCTCAACTCATCGTCTGCGAGGATGCGTTCTGGGGAGAAAGCATCGATACAGGCACATTTCCAACCAATGGTGGGATTGCCGTTTGGAACGATCTGGAAGGCGACGCCATCCAAGCTTTGTCACAGCCGGTTTCCGGCGATGCGCTGGCTTTGCTGCAATATACCGGCGGCACAACCGGCCTTCCCAAGGCGGCAATGCTGACCCATGACAATCTGTCCGCTGCAGTTTCATCCTATGAGAACTGGTACGAAGGCTGGAAGTTACTAACCGACGAACCGGACAAGATTCTGCTCTATTTGCCATTGTTTCACATCTACGGCCTGTCGACGGTGATGCTCAGAAGCCTGCGAACGGGCAACGAGCTGTGGTTGCGTACCCGCTTCGACCCGGCTGAAGCGCTGGATGATATTGAATCCGGTGTCACGGTGTTTCCGGGCGTGCCTACCATGTGGATAGCAATCTGCGCGGTACCTGGCTTCGAGAAACGCGATTTGTCTTCGTTGAGGATTGCCGCGTCCGGTGGCGCGCCGATGCCGGTTGAAGTGGCAGCCCGGTTCCGGGCCAAGACTGGTCTTGAACTGGTTGGCGGATGGGGCATGAGCGAAACCGCGCCCGCCGGCACCAACCTGCCGTTCGGCCGGCCCGACAAGGCGGCGACGATCGGCATTCCGCTTCCCGGCGTGTTTGTCCGTATCGTGTCTCTCCATGATCCGAAGGAAGAAATGCCGGTCGGCGAAACCGGTGAATTGGCCGTGCGAGGCAAGAACGTCACAACGAGCTACTATAATCGCCCGGAGGAAAACGCCTCGGCGTTCGTCGATGACTGGTTCCTCACCGGTGATATCGGGTTCATGGATGAAGAAGGCTTCTTCACCATCGTCGACCGCAAGAAAGACATGATCATTTCCGGCGGGTTCAACGTTTATCCGCAAATGATCGAACAGGCGATCTACGAGCACGATGATGTCGAGGAAGTCCTGGTGATCGGCATCCCCGACGGCTATCGCGGTGAAGCGGCCAAGGCGTTCATCAAGCTGCGGGACGGTACCTCGCCGATGTCTCTGGAGAATTTGCGGGCATTCCTGAAAGGCAGAGTGGGTCCCCACGAACTGCCGGCTGCTTTGGAAATCCGCGCCGACCTGCCGAAGACGCCGGTCGGAAAACTATCGAAGATTGAATTGAAACAGGAAGAAGCCGAGCGTCGGAAAACGGCCCAGGCTTCCTGACAAGTGAGGAAACAACATGCGTGAAGCGGTCATCGTATCAACAGCCCGAACCCCGATCGGCAAGGCTTATCGCGGAGCGTTCAACGACACACACGGCACAACGCTGGCGGCCCATGCCATCAGCAACGCCGTGCAACGTTCCGGCATTGAAGGCGGTGAAGTCGAAGATGTGGTGATGGGTTGCGCGATGCAGGAAGGCACGACCGGCCTCAACGTCGCCCGTCGCTCATTGCTGAAGGCCGGATTGCCGGTGACCACGGCCGGCACCACCATTGACCGGCAGTGTTCTTCCGGACTGCAATCAATGGCGGTGGTTGCCAATGCGATCCGCAACGACGGTGTAACGGTGGGCGTTGCCGGTGGTGTCGAGTCGATCAGCCTGGTTCAAAACGACAAGCGCAACACCTTCAAATTAATGGATGAGGACCTCGTCAAAATGGTGCCTGCCATCTACATGCCGATGATCGATACGGCCGAAGTCGTGGCCAAGCGCTACAAAGTCTCGCGTGAGCAGCAGGATGAGTACGGGCTGCAGTCGCAAAAGCGCGTCGCTGCTGCCCGCGAAGCCGGCCGTTTTGATGCTGAGATTGCGCCGATCACGACCACCATGGCAGTAGTCGACAAGGAGACCAAGGAGATCAGCCACAAGGAAGTGACACTGGCGCACGATGAAGGCCCCCGGCCTGATACGACAGCCGAAGGGCTCGCAGGTCTGAAGACTGTGCGCGAAGGTGGGGTGATCACCGCAGGCAATGCCAGCCAACTGTCCGACGGCGCCTCGGCCTCGGTGATGATGGAGGCCAGTGAGGCAGAGAGACGCGGGCTGGAGCCGCTAGGCATATTCCGTGGCTTCAATGTCGCTGGCTGCGAGCCTGACGAGATGGGTATCGGCCCGGTTTTCGCGGTGCCGCGGCTGCTTGAGCAGCATGGACTCAGCGTCGACGACATCGGGCTTTGGGAACTGAACGAAGCTTTCGCTGTGCAGGTGATCTATTGTCGTGACCGTCTGGGCATCGATCCCGAAAAGATCAATGTCGATGGCGGCGCAATTGCCGTTGGCCACCCCTACGGCATGAGTGGCGCGCGTTTGGCCGGCCATGCGCTGATCGAAGGCAAACGCCGCGGCGTCAAATATGCCGTCGTAACCATGTGCATTGGCGGTGGCATGGGTGCCGCTGGCCTGCTGGAAATCAATTGACGGGAGGAACACGTCATGGATCTTCGCTTCACTGAGGATGAACTAGCCTTTCGCGACGAAGTCAGGACTTTCATTTCCGAGAACCTGCCGGAAGACATCCTGTCGCGCACGCGGGCGGGCGAATACGCCAACAAGGACGACATGATCCGCTGGACCCGAATTCTCAACGAAAAGGGATGGGGCGCACCTCACTGGCCGGAAGAACATGGCGGTACCGGCTGGGGGCCGATGAAGCAGTATATCTATCTGGAAGAGTTGCAGAAATTTCCCGCACCCTCGCCGTTGCCATTTGGCACCAACATGGTTGGACCGGTGATCTATACATTTGGCAACGAGACACAAAAGGCTCACTACCTTCCACGCATCCTCAATCTTGATGACTGGTGGTGTCAGGGATTTTCCGAACCGGGTTCAGGCTCTGATCTGGCGTCGCTTAAAACCAAAGCGGTTCGCGATGGCGACCACTATATCGTCAATGGCCAGAAGACCTGGACGACGCTGGCGCAATTTGCCGACTGGATATTCTGCCTCGTTCGCACCTCAAGCGACGGCAAGAAGCAGGAAGGCATCTCGTTCCTGCTCATCGACATGAACGATCCCGGCATTGAGGTTCGTCCGATTGTCACCATCGACGGCGGCCGCGAGATCAATGAGGTGTTTCTGACCGACGTTCGCGTGCCGGTCGAAAATCTTGTCGGTGAAGAAAACCGCGGCTGGGATTATGCAAAGTTCCTGCTCGGCAGCGAGCGCACGAACATCGCTCGGGTCGGCTACTCAAAACAGCGCATTGCCCGCATCCGGGAATTGGCTGCCAAGGAAACATCACGCGGCCAGCCCTTGATTGAAGACCGCAAATTTCGCGAGAAACTGGCTTCAATCGAGATTGAATTGAAGGCGTTGGAGATGACCCAATTGCGCGTTGTGGCTGCTGACGCGAAGCGTGGCAATACCGGCCGTCCGGATCCCGCTTCGTCGATCCTGAAAATCAAGGGTTCGGAAATCCAGCAGGCAACCACTTCGCTGCTGATGGATGTCATGGGTCCCTACGCGATGCCGCTGCAGCATTTGGCCGAGGAAGGTTCCAACGAGCCACCGGTCGGTCCCGACTATGCCGGCCACGCTGCGCCGGGCTATTTCAACTACCGCAAGGTGTCGATCTACGGCGGCACCAACGAGATTCAGAAAAACATCATTGCCAAGGCCGTGCTCGGTCTGTGAGGGAATTGAAACAAAATGGATTTTGACCTTACCGAAGAACAATCCATGCTGAAGGAGGCGCTGCAGCGTCTTCTTCGTGACAAGTATGATTTCGACACCCGCAACAAGGTGCTGGCGAGCAGCGAAGGCTGGAGCTCGGAGATGTGGGACCAGCTTGCCGAAATGGGCCTGATGGCGATGTCATTTGCAGAAGACGATGGCGGGCTTGGCGGCGGCATGGTCGACCAGATGATCGTTATGGAGGAGTTGGGGCGTGCGCTGTCACTCGAGCCATTCTTCGGAACAATTGTACTTGGTGGAGCAGCGTTGAGGATCGCTTGTTCGGCTGATCAGCGCGCCGAGCTTGTGCCGCAAGTGGCTGAAGGTTCGCTGAAACTCGCACTGGCGCACACGGAGCGCCATTCGCGCTTTGATTTGCGCCATGTTGAAACATCTGCGACCAAGGACGGCGACGGATACATACTGTCGGGTGAAAAGAGCGTCGTGCTCGATGGCGACAGCGCCGACAAAATCTTCGTCACTGCCCGGACAGGTGGCAGCGCCCGTGACAGGGAAGGAATTGGCCTGTTTTTGATCGATAGCGGTTCTGACGGTGTGACCCGGCGCGGATATGCCAACCAGGATGGCCGTCGCGCTGCGGAAATCACGCTTGAAAATGTCCGAGCTGAGGCGGTCTGCGGTGATCCGGAAAATGCCCTGCCGGAGGTTGAATGGATCGCCGATCAGGGCATCGCGGCGCTTTGCGCCGAATCCATTGGCGTTATGTCGGTGCTGCACGAAACGACGACGGAGTATCTGAAGGAGCGCAAACAGTTCGGCGTGCCGATCGGCGCCTTTCAGGTACTGCAGCACAAGGCCGTCGACATGTTCGTGGCGCTCGAACAGGCGCGCTCGATTACCATGTATGCAACGATGATGGCCGACAGCAGTGATGGCGACGAACGCGCCCGCGCCATGGCCGCTGCAAAAGCGGAAATCGGGCGTGGTGGCAGGATCTGCGGTGAAAATGCCGTTCAACTGCATGGTGGCGTGGGCATGACGATGGAGTTTGCTGTCGGCCATTATTTCAAACGCATGACCATGATCGACAAGACGCTTGGTGATGTCGATCATCACATGGAACGGCTCACCGAAATGGGTGGGCTGTTCGAATAACGCTATGGATGTGAAGCAGTCTAAACCGGTCAGTCGGAACAGAATAACTCGTAAAGCGTTCCGAGGATGCCAACGATTTTGGGCGAAGCTAGCCTGTAATAAATGGTTCTGCCTTCGCGTCTGGTAGCAACCAATTTGAGGTCACGAAGTTTGGATAATTGTTGCGACAACGCAGGCTGGCTCATGCCGACGGCACAAGCCAGTTCACTCACCGGCATTTCTTCCTTGTAAAGATGGCAGAGCACTTTGAGGCGGTTGGCGTTTGCCAGCACGGACAACAGTTCGGTCGCCTCCGTAGCGGCTTGATCAATCCGTGAGACGTCGATTGTTACAGGGTTAGAATTTTTTAATTGCATATATCATAACCTATAGATATATGCATATAATCGCAAGTGAAAAATAGAATTGGCTGAGGGAAGATGACTGAATTCACTCCATGGATGTCACTGGCGGGAGGCATTCTAATTGGACTGTCGGCGACGCTGCTGATGGCTTTGCATGGCCGCATAGCCGGTATGACTGGTATATTGGCCGGCGTCATTCCACCGGTGACTGGAGACTGGCCCTGGCGCGCGGCGTTCCTTTCAGGTGCGATTGTCGGGCCAATGGTCTATGTGCTTGCCGGCTTTTCAATCCCGTTCTCCGTTCCGCTGACGCCGGCAATGCTCATTTTAGGGGGATTGATCGTGGGCCTCGGGGTCACCTATGGCGCAGGTTGCACAAGCGGGCACGGCGTTTGCGGCATCGCACGGTTGTCCCCGCGTTCGATCGTTGCGACGGTCGTCTTCATGATCGCGGCCATTGCCACCGTGTTTGTCATCCGCCACCTGATCGGAGGTTGAACCGATGCAGAAACTGATCTCCGCTTTTGCAGTCGGTATTGTTTTTGGTGTTGGAATTGCCATCGCCGGCATGGCCAATCCCGCCAAAGTACTGAACTTCTTTGACATTGCCGGAACCTGGGATCCAAGCCTGATGTTCGTTATGGGCGGCGCGCTGCTGACCGCCGCGATTGGCTATCGAGTCGTGTTTGGCGCTCGCCAAACCCCCGTGTTCGAGCAACATTATGCTGTCCCGACGTCGAAACTCATCGATTGGCAGCTTGTCGGCGGGTCGGCGCTGTTTGGCATAGGATGGGGTATTGCGGGCTTCTGTCCGGGTGGCGCCATCCCTGCGCTGGGGCTGGGTTATGCTGAAACACCGATATTCCTGGCAGCAATGTTTGCCGGAATTGTGCTGGGTCGCTTCCTGAAAGTCAGAACGGCCAAATTCGCCACCGCGTGATATACTGAGACGTCAGCCGGAGAATTCGATCATGACAAATCCATTGCCTTTTACACCTGATCTCTCAACCAAGCCGGATGTACAGGGTTTTTTCGATGAGGCGACAAACACCATCTCCTATATCGTCAAGGACCCGAATTCCAATTCCTGTGCGGTCATCGACAGTGTGATGGACATCGATTATGCGGCCGGAAGGATCACATACGATCACGCCGATGAACTAATTCGCATAATCAGTGAGAATGGTTGGAGCCTGGAGTGGATTATCGAAACCCACGTTCACGCCGATCATCTTTCTGCGGCCCCTTACATCCAGCAGAAGCTGGGCGGTAAACTCGGGATTGGCGAAAACATTACCGTCATCCAGGACACATTCGGTAAAGTGTTCAACGAAGGTACCGAGTTCCAGCGTGACGGTTCGCAATTCGATCAGCTGTTTGCGGATGGCGACAGCTACCAGGTCGGCACCATGACCGCCCATGTCATGCACACACCCGGTCACACGCCCGCCTGCATGACGCACGTCATTGGTGATGCTGCCTTTGTTGGCGATACTTTGTTCATGCCCGACGGCGGTTCAGCCAGGGCAGATTTTCCAGGCGGCGATGCGCGCGAACTCTTTCATTCAATCAAGCGCGTGCTCTCGCTTCCCGACGAGACGCGGCTGTTCATCTGCCATGACTACGGTCCCAATGGCCGCGACATTCGCTGGGAGACGACAGTGGCCGATGAGCGTGAGCACAATATTCACCTGGCCGGCGGAACAACGGAAGAAGAGTTTGTGAAACTGCGCGAAGAACGCGACAAGACGCTCGCCATGCCGAAATTGATCATCCCGTCATTGCAGGTGAACATGCGTGCCGGCAACCTGCCCAAGGATGACAAGGGCAATCCGGCACTGAAGGTGCCCATCAACGGACTGTAATTCCACCAGATTATTGGAGCTCAATCATATGGAAATTCGCCAGATCGCGGAGGGGCTCGCGGTTGCGGGTCAAATTGATGTCGCTGATGTGGACACAATCGCCGCAATGGGGTTTCGCACATTGATTTCAAATCGCCCTGATAGCGAGGATGGTACCACGCCGCACGAGCAAATTCGCGAAGCGGCCAATAAGGCCGGCCTGAATTTCCACTATGTTCCAGTCGTTTCCGGGGCAATCACACCGCAAAACGTGTCGGATATGTCAGCGGTCATGAAGGGTGCGAGCAGGCCTGTACTGGCCTACTGCCGCTCAGGCGCAAGGTGCGTGAACCTGCTGCAACTGGTAGAGATGGCGGGTTAATTCGCAGCAGGCGTATCCGGCACCGCAATCATCAGGAATATCGCCATGGCAAACGACAATGCCAGGATGATCAGCATCAGCCGGTTCATCTTCCAGCGCAACGCCTGTGTTTCTTCATCTCTGGCGATGCTGCGAAAATTGAACGCAACGGCGATGAAGTTGGCGCGGCGCGGCAACCGGCCTTCAAATTTTTCCGGATATGATCGGCGCTCGGCAGCGTAGCAATAGCGGATCGCGGGAATAAAGAGCGCGATCATCACCAGTCCCCAGATGCCGCCGATGACACCAATCCATCCCATTTGCGTTATCCGCTTGGATTTTCGACCGTCTGTTCAATGGCTCCAAAAATCGAGTGCCCGGCTTCGTCCTTCATCTCAATTCGCACTGTGTCGCCAAATTGCATGAACGGCGTGGCGGGTTTGCCATCGTTGATCGTTTCGATCATTCGGATTTCCGCGATGCAGGAATAGCCGCGACCGCCATCGGGAACCGGTCTGCCCGGTGAGCCGTCTGGATCACGGTTGGAAATTGTGCCTGAGCCGACTATCGCGCCAGCACCCAATGCGCGTGTCTTGGCAGCGTGAGCGACCAATTGACCGAAATCGAACGTCATGTCGACATCAGCTTCTGCCTTGCCGAAGGGTTGACCGTTCAGATCGACCAGCATTTGTCGCGCCAGCTTGCCGCCATCCCAGGCGTCGCCAAGTTCATCAGGCGTCACCGCAACGGGTGAGAAGGCTGTAGGTCCCTTGGATTGGCAAAATCCGAATCCTTTGGCCAACTCTGCCGGAATCAGACCCCGGAACGAAATGTCATTCAGGATCATCACCAGCTTGATATGATCCCGCGCATCTTCCGCGGATATTCCCATCGGCACATCATCCACAATAACAGCGACCTCGGCCTCCATATCGATGCCCCAATCGGTGGAAAGTGCGGGAATCGGATCGCGGGCGCCGATGATGGCGTCGGAGGCGCCGATATACATCAGCGGATCAGTCCAGAAACTTTCCGGTACCTCTGCGCCGCGTGCCTGACGGACCAGTGCGACATGATTTACATAAGCGGAGCCGTCCGCCCATAAATGCGCTCGCGGCAACGGCGACATTGCGTCATGCTCATGAAACCGCTCCGACGGTACCGAGCCATGCTCGAGGCTCTCCGCAAGATCCGCTAGTTGTGGGGAAATCTTTTCCCAATCGTCGAACGCTTCCTGCATGGTTTCCGCGACATGGGTTGCGGCGGTGAATTTCGTCAAATCTCGAGAAACGACGACGAGGCGGCCATCGCGGCTGCCATCTTTCAATGTGGCTAGTTTCATGGGTTCTCCGGTTTTCCCTCGCGGAGTGTTCCGGGCGCTTGTTCACATCCCGCAACGATCCTGTTGTTTTCTTTTTGCCTGATTGTGCGATGCATTTGCAACCATCAACGATTTTCATAGGATTTGGTCGTCATGGAATGGTAAGATGCCCAGATGACCAGGGTCGTGGTAATCGGCAACGCCGGCGGCGGCAAATCGACGATGTGCCGCGCGCTAAGTGCCAAGACAGGGTTGCCCTATTTCGCCATCGACAAAATCATGTGGAAGCCAGGCTGGGTGCGTACGCCCGACTCTGAATATAACAAGTCGCATGACGCCTTGATCGGTTCGGAGCGCTGGATTATCGACGGCTTTGGTTCCTGGGAATCCGTTAAGCGCCGCCTGGACGCCTGCGACACAATTATTCTAGTCGATCATCCCATCTGGCTGCACTTCTGGTGGGCGACGAAGCGCCAGGTCAAGGCAATATTTGCTGACCGGCCAGATGGTCCGGAAGGATGTCCAATGCTTCCTGTCACGTTTCGACTGCTCAAAATGATGTGGTGGCTGCATCGCGAAATGCGCCCGAAACTGTTTGCAGCCGTAGCAGCACATCGGTCGTCTAAGCGGATCATTTATATTGGTTCGCCCAAACAGCTTGCCGAATTTGCCGCCAATCCCGTTTGACCTGCCAACCACATTAACCGATTCGAATTAATCGCAAAAATCGCACCGCAATTTCCTTGACAGGTCTTGCGCGACTTCCTATTTCACCCTCGCTAGCACTCACTATCGACGAGTGCTAACAATTTGGCGTTCCATTTGGAACGCCGTTTCGTTTCAACTGTTCAATTTGTTCCATCGAGGGTTCTACACATGGCCAAGATGAAATTCCGCCCGCTTCACGACCGCGTGGTCGTTCGCCGGGTTGATTCCGAAGAAAAAACTGCAGGCGGCATCATCATTCCCGACACCGCCAAGGAAAAGCCGTCGGAAGGCGAGATTCTCGCCGTTGGTTCCGGCGCACGCGACGAAAGCGGCAAACTGGTTCCGCTCGACGTCAAGGCTGGCGACCGCATCCTGTTCGGAAAGTGGTCAGGCACCGAAGTCAAGCTTGATGGCGAAGACCTTCTGATCATGAAGGAATCCGACATCATGGGCATCATCGGCTGACCATAGCCATCTCAACACATTAATGGGTTCATTTGATTTTGAACCCGGGAGCTAGGAAAAAATGGCTGCAAAAGAAGTAAAATTCTCACGTGACGCCCGCGAGCGTATGATCAGCGGCGTCAACACCCTCGCCGACGCGGTGAAGGTGACCCTCGGCCCGAAAGGCCGCAACGTCGTTATCGACAAATCCTTTGGCGCACCGCGCATCACCAAGGACGGTGTGACTGTCGCCAAGGAAATCGAGCTTGAGGACAAGTTTGAAAACATGGGCGCACAGATGGTGCGCGAAGTTGCTTCCAAGACCAACGACATCGCTGGCGATGGCACCACCACCGCAACGGTTCTGGCTGCATCGATCGTCCAGGAAGGCGCCAAGGCGGTTGCCGCCGGCATGAACCCGATGGATCTCAAACGCGGCATTGATCTGGCTGTTGGTGACGTCGTTGCCGCTCTCCAGAAGGCATCGAAAAAGATCAAGACTTCCGAGGAAGTTGCCCAGGTCGGCACAATTTCGGCCAATGGCGAAAAAGAAATCGGCGACATGATCGCAAACGCCATGCAAAAAGTTGGCAATGAGGGCGTCATCACGGTCGAGGAAGCCAAAACCGCAGAGACCGAGCTGGAAGTTGTTGAAGGCATGCAGTTCGATCGGGGCTATCTGTCACCGTACTTCGTCACCAATCCTGACAAGATGATCGCCGACTTGGAAGATTGCTACATTCTCTTGCACGAGAAGAAGCTTTCCAACCTGCAGGCAATGCTTCCGATCCTTGAGTCAATCGTCCAGTCTTCCAAGCCGCTGCTCATCATCGCTGAAGATGTTGAGGGCGAGGCTCTGGCAACGCTCGTCGTCAACAAGCTGCGCGGCGGCCTGAAAATCGCTGCGGTCAAAGCACCGGGTTTCGGCGATCGCCGCAAAGCCATGCTCGAGGACATCGCCATCCTGACCGGTGGTCAGGTGATCTCCGAAGATCTCGGCATCAAGCTGGAAAACGTCACGGTCGACATGCTCGGCAAGGCCAAGCGGGTGAACATCTCCAAGGAGAACACCACGATCGTCGACGGCGCCGGCAAGAAAGGCGAGATCCAGGGCCGCGTTGCCCAGATCAAGCAGCAGATCGAGGAAACCACCTCCGACTACGACCGTGAGAAACTGCAGGAGCGTCTTGCAAAACTGGCTGGCGGTGTTGCCGTTATCCGGGTTGGCGGTGCCACCGAGATCGAGGTCAAGGAGAAGAAGGACCGCGTTGACGATGCGCTGAACGCAACCCGCGCCGCGGTTGAAGAAGGCATTGTTGCAGGTGGTGGCACCGCGCTTCTGCGCGCTGCAAGCGCAATCAAGTCGAAGGCCGAAAACGCCGACCAGGAATCAGGCATGGCGATCGTTCGCCGCGCGCTGCAGGCTCCGGCCCGTCAGATCGCTGCAAACGCCGGCGCGGAAGCATCGATCGTTGCCGGCAAGATCCTTGATCAAAAGAAGGACACCTTCGGCTTCAACGCCCAGACCGGCGAATATGGCGACATGATCGGCATGGGTATCGTTGATCCGGTCAAGGTTGTTCGCACCGCGCTTCAGGACGCAGGTTCGGTTGCCGGCCTTCTGGTCACGACGGAGGCCATGGTTGCCGAACTGCCGAAGAAGGATGCTCCGGCTCCGGCAATGCCCGACATGGGCGGCATGGGCGGCATGATGTAAGCCGACCAGCACATCCAAATTGAAAAGGGCGGTCCTTGTGACCGCCCTTTTTGTATTGCTGGACAAGACCTGTAGTTGTCACTTCGTAATGATTTCCGGTCCCATGAGCGCCGTCGGCAGGAATGTCGAAATGATTGGTACGTAAGTGACCAGGATCAGGAATATGAACATGATGCCGACCCACGGGGCGGCAGCACGCACCACACCCATCACCGACATCTGCGCAACGCCCGCAGTGACGAACAGGTTCAATCCTACCGGCGGGGTGATCATGCCGATTTCCATATTGACCACCATGATGATGCCGAGGTGAATGGGATCAATGCCCAACTCGATGGCAATCGGGAACACCAGTGGCGCGACGATGACCAGCAGGCCCGACGGCTCCATGAACTGGCCGCCGATCAGCAGGATGACATTGACCACGATCAGGAACATGATCGGACCGAAACCGGCGGCCAGAATGGCCTCGGTTATCATCTGCGGAATGCGTTCTTCGGTCAGCACGTGTTTGAGAATCAGCGCATTGGCGATGATAAACATCAGCACGACGGTCAGCTTGCCGGCTTCGAACAGCGTTTTACGTGTGTCGTCATGAAACCAGACCGTGAGAAGGCTCATCGGTTTCTGCAACAACGAGATATTATGGTCCTCGCCGCGCCGGTGCAGCGGCCCCATGTCGCGATAGACAAAGTTGGCAATGAAAAAGGCATAGACCGCTGCAACCGCCGCCGCTTCGGTGGGGGTGAATATGCCGCCATAGATACCGCCCAGAATGATCACGATCAGCAGCAATCCCCAGAAGGCATCCCCGGCGGATGATAAAATCTCACTCCATCCGGACCAGGGCTGCGACGGCAATCCGCGATATCGGGCGTAAATGTAGATCCCGATCATCAGCATCAGCCCGGCGATGATTCCGGGAAAAACGCCGGCGAGAAACATGCGGCCGACAGAGACGTCGGTTGCGGCTGCGTAGACAACCATCACGATCGATGGCGGAATGAGAATACCCAGCGTGCCCGCGTTACAGATGACACCTGCCGCGAATTCCTTGGCATAGCCGACCTGGCGCATGCCGGCGATCACGATGGTTCCGATTGCAACCACCGTTGCCGGTGAAGAGCCGGACAGCGCGGCAAACATCATGCAGGCAAACACCGACGCGATTGCCAGACCGCCCTTGAAATGCCCGACGACAGCAATGGCAAATCGTATGATGCGTCGTGCCACTCCGCCTGTCGACATGAAGCTGGACGCCAGGATGAAGAAAGGGATAGCCAGCAGTGTGTAATGACCATCGAAAGCCGAGAACAATGTTTGGGCGATGGATGCCAGCGATCCATCGGAATAGATCAACAGAAAGATGATGCTGGACAGGCCGAGCGAAATTGCGATCGGAACACCGATCAGCATCAATCCGATGACCATGGCGAAAAGGATCAGGAGTGCCATCGTCTTCAGCTCCTGCCGTTTTCGCCGTTGGCGGCTGAACCAGAAGTCGCTTCCTCGAGCAGTTCTTCTGCCTCATGACCGGCAATCACCAGGTCCTGAGTGCCGGTCAGTATCCGCCAGCCGGTTTCCAGAATGCGAATGGTCAGAAGCGCCATACCCAGCGGCAGGGCAAAATAGGGGATGAACCGCGGCATCTTTTCGTACCGCTCGCCCTCATTCAGCCAGTCAGCCAGAAACTGCATAAAATCGGGCATCGGCACGTCATTGGTCTCAAGAAAGGCCCGCCTGCCAACGAATGGAGACCAGTAGTCCCATGCGCCCTTGAGCAACAGCAGACTGAATGCCAGGCACGCCAGCACAGCGGCAAGGCTGCAAAGCCTTTGCAGTCCCCTTGGCAGAGCCTTGACCACAACATCAACGCCGATGTGTAGCGAATGTTTGACGCAATAGGATGCGCCCAGCAGCACCAGCCAGGCAAACAGGAAAACCGTCGCTTCCAGCGCCCACAGGATGTTGGAATTGAAAATGTAGCGCGCAACGACGTTTGCAAAGGTAATGAGTGTCATCAAACCGAGAAGAACCGCAATGACGGTCTCTTCCAGGCGATCAAGACGTGAGTTTCCGGCTGTGGCCATCTTAGTCCCCGATTGGATGGCGGGATGGAGTACCGCGCGAAAACAGGTTCCGCGCGGTATTTTGGTGGTTTGTCACACGGGTGACGTCAGGTTCAGCTCGCTTCGTTGGCTGCCTGTGCTGCTTTGATCAGGTTCTCTCCGATATCGCCCTGAAACTTTTCCCAGACAGGTTTCAATGCGTCGACCCAAGCCTGGCGTTGGTCCGCAGTCAGGGTCCGCACTTCGCCACCGGCCTCAATGATCTTCTGCTTGTTGGCTTCGTTGACCGCCGTGGATTCCTTGTTCCGCGCTTCGGTCACTTCTTTCAAAATCGTGCCAAGCTGATCGCGAACATCACCATCGAGGCCTTCCCACCATTCATCAGAGGTCACGACGAGATAGTCGATAATTCCGTGATTGGTTTCGGTCACACCATCTTGCACTTCGAAGAACTTCTTGCCGTAGATGTTTGACCAGGTGTTTTCCTGACCATCGATAACCTTGGTCTGCAGGCCGCCATAAACTTCCTTGAACGACATTTTCTGAGGATTTGCGCCAAGCTGTTCAAATTGCGCCACCAGCACGTCTGACGCCTGAACGCGGAACTTCAGTCCAGCGGCGTCTTCAGGTTTAAGCAACGGCTTGTTGGCAGACATCTGCTTCATGCCATTGTGCCAGAACGCCAGGCCTTTCAATCCGCGCCTGACCATGGAGTCCTTCAGGGCCTGACCAGCGTCGGAATTCTGGAACCGGTCGACCGCGTTGATGTCCTGGAACATGAAGGGCAGGTCGAAAATCCTGAACTTCTTGGTGAATTTCTCGAATTTTGACAGCGATGGCGCAGCCAAATGAACATCGCCGTTCAACAGGGCTTCAAGCACCTTGTTGTCGTCGTAAAGCGTCGAGTTCGGGAACACTTCCATACAGGCCTTGCCGTTCATCTCGGCATTGACCCGCTCAGCCAGCAACGTTGCTGCTATGCCTTTGGGATGCTTGTCGGTGTTGGTAACATGGCTGAACTTGATGACCATTTCGCCATCATCGCAAGCCGCCACTGCACCTGTGGCCGTGATTGCCAATAGGCTAGCCGCAGCCGCGGCCGTTTTCAGAAATTTCATGATATTCCTCCTGCTAGAAACTGCGCCGGAACATCTTCCTGGCGAAGTTGCGGCAATAGGATCAACAAAATCCCCACTCGGCAAGCTTTAGGATGGATGCAGTCCGAAATAAGAGAAAAATTCCAATCACGATGGGTGGAAATGGTAACATTTACGCCGATTCATGGGCGGAATACGTGACAGCCGGCGGTGCCGCTTCCCCGTTATTGTTTCTCGCGTCCGGTGAACTCGGCTTTGTCCAGCCCGTGCTTCAACATTTTCTCATAAAGAGACTTGCGCGACAGGCCCAACGCCTCATGTGTTTCCTTCAGAACACCGTCATGGGCCGCCAACTCCGCCGCGATAACCTTCTTTTCGAAGGCAGCAACCCGGTCGGACAGTTTCTGCTTGGTATCTTCGGCCATTGCCATTTCCGTGCTCCCGAGGCCCAGCACATACCGGTCTGCTTCGTTTCGAAGCTGTCTCACATTTCCCGGCCACTCGCGCAGCCCGAGTTCAGCCAACATTGTCGATGGGATTTCGGGAAACTCGCGCCGATAACGCCGCGCCGCTTCATTGGCCAGTTGAATAAACAGTCTGGGAATGTCTTCGCGCCGGTCGCGAAGCGGAGGCATCGTCACGGTGATGCGCCCCAGCCGGTAGAACAGATCCTGCCGGAACAGTCCTGCATCGACGGCCTCCTGCAAATTGGCCTGACTTGCCGACAGGAACCGAACATCCAGCTTTATCGGTTCGTTCGAACCCAGGCGGGTAATCATTCTCTCCTCAATGACCCGCAGCAATTTGACCTGAAGGTCCGGGGTCATGGTTTCAATTTCGTCGAGAAACAATGTCCCGCCACGCGCGTGTTCGAATTTTCCATAACGCGCGCGTAATGCCCCCGGAAATGATCCAATTTCGTGCCCAAATAACTCGCTTTCGATCTGATCTGCGGGGAGCGCACCGCAGTTGATGGCGACAAACGGCCTGTCTGACCGGGGTGAAAGCGCATGAATTGCCCTGGCCGCCACTTCCTTGCCAGTGCCTGTCTCTCCAACAACCAGGACTTCGGCATCCGTCGATGCGATAGCGCGGATGGTCTTTCTGAGTTCGATCATTGACTGCGTCCGGCCTGTCAGCCGTGTTTCCAGATCGTCGCGCTTGGTAAGGTTGGACCGAAGTTCCCGATTTTCCAACGTCAACCGTCTTTTATCGATCGCCCGGCGGGCTACTTCGATCAGGTGGTCCGGCGCAAAGGGTTTTTCGATGAAATCATAGGCGCCTGCCCGCATCGCGCTGACCGCCATTTGGATATCGCCGTGCCCGGTGATCAATACCACCGGCAGTTCAAAGTCGATTTCCAACACTCTCTGCATCAATCCCATCCCGTCCATGACGGGCATGCGTAGGTCCGAGATGATAATCCCGCCAAAATTTCTGGTGATCCGTTCAAGCGCTGCCTCGGCGGAGCCGAAGCAGTTCGCAGTCAGTCCGGCCAGCTCAAAAGACTGCTGTGCTGCGAGCCTTAGATGTTCCTCGTCATCGACAAAAATGATCTCGTGGTCGTCTTTCTCCGCGGTCACTCGGCAGCGCTCCTGATCGCATCGGCACGCTTCAGTGTCACTTTGAACATGGCTCCCCCTTTGGGGTGATTGGCGGCGCTTAGATGGCCACCGAAATCCTGAATGATGTTGAATGAAATCGACAATCCGAGGCCGAGGCCCTCATTGACATCCTTTGTCGTGTAGAACGGATCGAATATTTGATCGATATCGCTTTGGCCGATTCCTCTCCCGAAATCACGAACGACGACCTGCACTTCTTCGCCGTCGAAATCTGCGGTGACCTCCACCCGTTGTTTTGGCAGCGAGTTCATCGCGTCAAGTGCGTTGTTGACGAGATTGACCAGCACCTGTTGCAGACGCACCGACCCGCCGACGACCATCACCGGCTCTTCAAAGTCCTGTATCTCCAGTTGGGCTCCGGTTTCCTTCAGGCGCGCGCTCATGATCTGGCTGACAGCATCGAATACGTCGGCGAGATCTGCTGTTTCAAACTTCTGTTTGGGTTTCCGTGCAAAATTCCGCAGATGCCGGCCAAGTTCGGCCATTCGGTCGGCCATTTCGGAGATGCGGCCGATATTGTCAGAGGCCTGGTCTGCTTTTCCCAGGTTGAGATACGCCTTGGCATTGTCGGCGTATGACTTGATGGCAGCGAGCGGTTGGTTGAGTTCATGCGATAAGGCAGCTGACATCTGGCCCAGAGCCGCCAGTTTTCCCGCTTGAATCAATTCGCGTTGGGTGGAGCGCAATTGCTCTTCTGCGTTGGTACGTTCCTTTACTTCGATCGTCAGTTGGCTGTTTGCTTCGTTCAGATCGCGCGTCCGTTCGTCGACCCGCAATTCGAGCTCCTCACGATCGCGCCGCTGGCGTTCCATATCACTTAAAAGCCGGCGGCGCCTTTGCAGAACAACGCCGGCAATCAAGGCCAGCAGCAGCATTGCCAAAAGAACAACGGCCATCACCGTTGCAGCACTTCCTGTAACAGAGGCCATTGGTGTCAGCACGTGCAATGTCAGGCCGATATCGGACACAGGTTGGTTACCGGACAGATAAGCCCTGGTTTGCTGGCCTTCACCAATTTGCCAGCGGGACATATCTTGTGCGGGAAACTCGCCGGTCTCAACTGGGAGTGCAGCCAGGCGGTCCGTCGGGTATTGGCGGGAATCTATGATTTCCTGCCTTTGAGCGTCGCTTAAGGGCGTCAGCGAATTGAACAGCCATTCCGGTTCGCTCGCCATGAATATGATGCCCGAAGGGTCGGTAACAAGCACCCGCGTCGCCGATCCACGCCAACTGTCCTCGATAGCTTCCACTTCGATTTTGACGGCCACCACACCGATGATCCCGTTATCGCCTCGAACAGGGGCGGAAAAGAAGAAGCCACGTTTCAATGATGTGATGCCGAACGCGTAGTAAAGGGCAGGCTGGCCCGCTACGGCGTCCGAAAAATATGGCCTGAATGCAAAATTTCTGCCGGTGAAAGACTTGTCGGTGTCGAAATTGCTGGCGGCGACAGTAAGCCCGGTCCTGTCCATGACGTAAATGTCTGACGCGCGGACATCCGAAACGATGCGCTTCAGTTCCAGGTTGACGGCAAGCGTGTCTCCGGGCTGCGCCTGTTTTGAAAGCAGTCCTGCAACTTCGTTCTTATCCGCAATTAGTGCAGGAAGCGGTTCATAGCGGCTGAGAGCGCCTTCCAGGCCGGCGGCGACCAGCCTGAGCGTTGCCTGGTTTTGTTCTGCGAGCCTTCCCAGGAAAAACCGCTCAGCGGTGCTGAAGCTGACCCAGGCAGCGCCGCACAGTGCCGCCAGGAAAACCAGGGATAATGCAATCAGCCTCGGCGATTTCCACATAGGTCTTATTCAACAACGCCAAAGCGCTTGTGGCAATTGTTAAGGGGAAACGTCGGAAATGCTGATATTTCTGCTCAGTCCACCGAGCCGACAAACGGGTTGTTGAAACCGTCGATGGTAACCCAGCGGCCGGTGTGATTACTCGCCTGCCTTTTCAGATACCAGTAACCGGTCTCTTCCCAGGGCTTGACCCGGTCGGTCAGATTGTCGAGCACGAAATCACCCCTGTCGGTCCTGACGGTCAGAATTGCGTGTCCTTCGCCATCCGGTTTGCGTGCCACCGTGATCAGCAGGTTGGACAGGGATACGCCGAGAGCCTGCAACTGGCGGCGTTTCTCCAGTACGTAGTCTTCACAATCGCCCGCGCCGTTGGGATAGGCCCAAACCTCGTCCTTGCCGTAAATGTCAAAATCGTTCATCGGCTGGACTTGGCTGTTGACCGAGACATTGATCCTGACCATTTCGCGCCAAAGCTTTTTGGTCAGCCTTTGCGGGCCGTAATCCATGGGACGGATACGGCATTCAGACGGCGTGCGCCGGCAGAATTCGTAATGCCCGATTGGCTGTGATGTATAGCTGCCTACCGTCATCGGGCTGGCCGAATTGGCTGGTGTCGCTCCAACAACAGACAGCACCATCAAAGCCGCAGCGGTACTCGAAACAATATTGCGCATCGCTGACATGCGATGTCCTCCGCTTCCCCGTATTTATTAACAAAACGTTAATTGGTGGGGTCGCAGAGAGTCAATCGTGCGGGCGTTTATAGTTAAATTATGGTTACCAACGATTGAGCGGGAATAAAGGGTCATTTGGCAGTTCGTATTTGACGAAATAGCAGAAAAAAGGGAGCGCTGTTAGTGAAGCGCTCCCGGCTGTCGGCTGGAGTCAATAGCCCACAAAATATCCAGTTCTCAGGCGTGCTCAAAGTCCCCGGCTTCATTGTTCGGGATGAAGCGAACGCCTCTCAAAGTTCCGTTTTCCCAAACGGTCTCGGCTTTTACCGGCACCTTGAAACCCGGCAGCAAAATGTGAAATTCCTTAAGATTCATCGCCTCTGCATCAAGAAGCAGTCGCGCGCCCGTACAGGAAATGTCCTTTACAACGCAAACAGCCAGGAAAGTTCCGTTGAGACAGATTTTCGCGGGGACGTTCCAGCTTCGGCGCGGCATCGCGCGACGTTCGATGCCGGCGCTCTTGCCGTTTTGTTTTCGTTGTTTCATCAGGCACCTACCTGCAATGTCACGTGATCCGTTTCGCCAAATATCGGCCACACGGCCGGAAATTCGATGAATTGGGATATTTGGTACAGACGTGGAACTTCATGCGCAGTTTTCCGTTCAACGGTACAATGACGAGAAACTCCGCGCTATCTCGGGGTCTCAGGTAAACTGGGTTTGGATTGACGACCGCCTCGATCGGATTGGATGCCGAATCGGTGACTGTCAGAGATAACGTTATGGCTTCATCGCCCGGATTATTTGATGCCAGACGAATCCCTGCCTCGTCGCTGAATGTGTGGATCACAGAACTCGGGGGATGGAGCATTGAGGCTGAAGGTTTCTTGATTGTCCCGGAGAAATGAAGTTGCGCCGTGAGAGCGGTGGAGGTGAAAAAAAATCCTGCGACGGTTCCCGCGACTACTATAGAGTTTTTGAGCAGTTTCATCTTTTTGTTGTTGCTCAGCATGACGCACTCCTTTGGATTGCATCATGAGGGTTGGAATAAAAGATTGAATGGAAATTTCAGGGCAGGAATTCGCCGGCAAATATCAACGGGTTAGATTTCGCAGAAAATCTCAAGCCATCATAAACCATAAAATTCTCCCTGGGAGCCAGTACTCGCATTCGGCACCAGAGCAGGTCGCCGGTATGGTTTGAAAGCCGAACCGACGGCTGGATAGCTCATGCGCATGCGCAATGACTTGATATAATTAGTGATTAAATTCAGATATTTAACAGACCGCGACGAATTGCTGTCGCTACGGTGTGGGCTTTGTTGACAGTACCAAGTTTTGCGGCTGCTGCTGCGAGATAATGATTGACGGTGTTCTTGGAGATTTCCAGTATCATTGCTATCTCAGCGCTTGTCTTTCCGGACGCCGTCCAAGCCAGGCATTCCTTCTCGCGGTGTGTCAGAACGTCATCCATCTCCGATGTGGCGTCACTGATGTCACATATGCGTTCGTAGACATGAAGCGATAAGTAGTTCAGTTCGGCAATCGCATGTTCGTCGATCCTGGCTTTCGAACCTGCATAACCAACCGCACCTCGCTGGCCGTACCTGTCCGAGCACGCAATATATACGCCCCTCAGAAGACCGAACTTTTCAAATAATTGAACTGCATCTGCAGCCTTGTCGTCGGTTCTGTCGAGATTTAGCTCCTCGACGTTCCAGGAATACGGGAGCACTGATTTCCGCAAATGGGTAATCACAGGGCTGGTTATGAACAGGCCCTTGGCATCGTACGCTCTGACAAGTTCGGGGTTCCAATTCGTGATGATTATCTGATCACTGAGCGAGAGGTCGGTCCTCTCCGGAAGATGCATGACAATAAATAGACCGTATCCGTAACGCTCGCTGATGTCCTTCAATACACCAAACACATCATAGCCGGTCTTGCACGACCTGAGTGCAGCTACAAAATCAGCTGCATCTGTGTTCCTGGAGACCGTTCGCATAGTCGTCCGCCATGCCGTGTTTCGCTTTTCATCGCCTTGGCCGGTAATTTAGATGATTCTAATCCAACATTGTTAACAAATACAACCCCTGTTAGAAGATAGTAGTTTTATCTAACACAACCGGTTGTAGAATCTATTAAATTTCAACCACATAGAGTTGACGATTATCTTGTCGGTTATTTGCCACCCGGCACATTGTTGAGATGTATTATTCACTATCAGGAAATATTGCTTCACTCTACTAGTCGGCTTCTGCAATAGGTATAAGGGAATTTATTCGTGTGTTCCATAAAAACGTGGCGATCAAATTCATAGCGAAAATTACATCGAATGGACTTATAGGCTGTTTTACACTGAACCGCGCAGTAATACTTGCTGTCGAATCAGGTTTCCAAGCTGTCAGCTCTGGATTACTAAATCTCACCCTGGCTGGAAATTGAGAGATTGCAGGCAAGAATTTCGCCGATCCAGTCACCGAAACTCAATACGAAAACTATTTTGAGTTGAAGGCGCGTTACCCGGATTTGACCAGTTTCAGATGGCCCTTGTTCCGGTTTTGCCTGCTGTGCGTATTCACGAAATCGACAATGATAGGGAGAATTTCAGCGCGGAAGCGCGAACCGTTGAACACACCGTAGTGGCCGACATCCTTTTGCAGGTGATGCCGGCGCTTCTTCTTCGGAATGTTGATGCACAGATGCTGGGCAGCTTCTGTTTGGCCCACGCCGGAGATGTCGTCGTTTTCGCCCTCTACGGTCAGAAGTGCAACATTGCGGATCTCCGTCGGGTCAACCGGTTCGCCACGATGCATCAATTCGCCCTTGGGCAAGGCATGCTCAATGAACACCTTTTCCACGGTTTCCAGATAAAATTCCGCAGTCAGGTCCATGACCGCCAGATATTCATCGTAAAACTCGCGATGTTTTTCGGCGGAATCGCCATCATTCTTGACCAGATGCAGGAAGAAATCCTTGTGAGCAATCAGATGCCGGTCGAGATTCATGCCCATAAATCCCGATAGCTGCAGAAACCCGGGATAGACATCGCGCAAAAAGCCCGGATGTGGCCAGGGAACCTGCATGATCACGTTGTCGCGAAACCAGTCGAGGTCCTTGTTTTCTGCCAGATTATTGACCGCAGTCGGGTTGACGCGGGTATCAATCGGTCCGCCCATCAAAGTCATCGAGGCCGGTGCGAAACGGTCGCCGTGGCGCTCCATTACAGACGCTGCCGCAAGCACAGGCACTGAAGGCTGGCAAACCGCCATCACATGGCAACCTTCGCCAAGTGCATGAAGGATTTCAATCACATAGTCGATATAGTCGTCGAGGCCGAAATGGCCTTCCGACACCGGAACCATGCGCGCATCAACCCAGTCGGTAATGTAGACCTCGGCATGCGGCATCAAAGCTTCGACCGTGCCACGCAACAGCGTGGCGTAATGGCCGGACATCGGGGCAACAATAACGATCTTTTCATCCGGTTCGCGGTCAGGCGGCAACATCCGTTCAAAGTGCAGCAAATTGCAAAACGGGCGCGACCACACTGTTTTTTCAACAACTGGAACGCTATTTCCGTCCACCGTTGTTTCCGTCAGGTCAAACTCCGGCTTGGCGTATCGCCGGGTGGTGCGCTCGAACATCTCGGCCATCGCCGCTGCTGTCCGGCCAAGCGGTGTGCGCGACATCGGATTGAGTGGATTGGTGTAAAACAGCTTGGTGGCGTCTGCGACGGCGCGGAACGGTTGCAGTGCAGCATGATTCATTTCGTAGAACCGATAATACATCGGGGTGCCCGAAATACCGGTTATGAATCAAGCTGATTCGCCCGGCCCTCTGTTGTTGCCTTGCAGCAAAAGTAACACGTTAAGCGTCTATTGCAATGCACCATTGGAAGGATTGCCGATTACCCCAAGGTGAGCCTCAACAATGCTCGCAAGTCAGAATTCACGTTTTCAGGCACTTCGTGATTGAACAACTCAACCAGAACCGCATCGGCTTCGCCCAACGGGACTTCCTGAAAGCCATGCTGCAGATAGAACGGCATGTTGAAGGGCCCATCGCGGAATGTGGACAGCCAGATAGCCGGAAATCCTTCTTGTTCCGCAATTGCTATTTTCTTCAGAAGCAGGGCGGTCCCTAGGGTCAGGACTCATTAATCTCATGCAATTCTGTTTGGAAGGAAGGGTTTGAATGGGCGCGAACAAGCGCAAGGGAAGGTCTTGTGACCTTTTCGAGCATTGTGAGCGATCAGGCAGGCCCTTCCTTCCAAACCCGAAGGGCGCGGCCTATTTGGCTGGCGAATGCGTCGTAAAGGTTTGAAACTATCCATAGTTCCTTCACCTTCCCTCCTGTTCGACAGCCAAATTTGCTCGCGCAGAATGGATGAGATTAATGGGTCCTGACCCTATTCCCTTTCGTCCGTGATCCGGGGCGACCGTTATCTGGCGCAAATAGAGATGTTCTGCGAACAGCTGCATCGCAGCGTATCCGACCGGAAGGCCAGACGCTTCTTCGACCGCGACTGTGAGAATTGCGCTAGCGAATACTTTCGCAAACTCATCGCTCTCGCACGGTTCTTCCGCAGCAATCTGAGGATAGCCATGGTCGGCAAAACGCTGATCGGCTGCGTGCTCGACCAGGCACAGAATGGAAGCATCCTGTGACCGGTACGGGCGAAGCCGGTATCCGAGCTTCAGCGATCAGTCTCCCGCGCCCTCGACCACGATCATCTCCGCATCCGCCACTTCCTGGCGGATAGCCGCTGCCGCCTGATATTCGTCAGAATTGTAGCAATCGACTGCATGCTGCAGCGATGGAAATTCGATCACGACGTTGCGCTTGCGGTGCTGGCCTTCGAGCGGATGAATGGCGCCTCCGCGGGCGAGAAAGTTGGCGCCGTAGCGCTCAAATGCAGGCTTGGCGGTCGATATGTAGTCCTTGTAGCGCTCTTCGTCGCGAACATCGACGCGCGCAATCCAGTATCCCTTTGGCATTCAAATCTCCTGTTGAATAGCTACGCCGAAACCATCTCGGCGACAATTGAGTGGGCCGCAGCCCGCCTGTCTTCTGCGCCGATGATAGGCCGGGCGACGACAAGGTGTGAAGCCCCGTCGCGAATGGCGTCGGCAGGGGTGACCACACGTTTCTGGTCTCCGTGAGCGGCACCCGCCGGCCGGATTCCGGGCGTGACAACGGCCAGATCCTGGCCGACGATTGCCCGCACCCTTGCAGCTTCGGCAGCGGAGCAGACAATTCCGCCCATTCCGGCAGCAAGTGCATCAGAGGCCCTGTGCGCGACGAGATCGCCAGCGCCGGCGGAATAGCCGGCGGCCGCTAGGTCGCCATCGTCCATCGAAGTCAAAACTGTGACACCCAACAGACACAGCCCGGAGCCTGACGCTGCTGCAACGGCGGCGCGCATGGCCTTGGGATATGCATGAATTGTCAGCATCGAAACGCCCAATTTGGCGATGTTCTCAACTCCTTCCGCCACGGTGTTGTCGATGTCCAGCAATTTCATATCGAGAAAGACATTTTTGCCGTCGCTGGCAAGATCGCGGGCAAACTCCAGCCCCCCGGCAAACACCAACTGATAGCCGATCTTGTAGAAATTTGCGGCATCGCCGATCTCCGCAACGGCTTTCTCGGCTTCGCCGACAGTCGGCAGATCCAGGCCAACAATGAGTCTATCGCGCATACTGTCGCTCATGCACATGCCCTCTCAGTTAGTAGTACGGCATGGCGGCAAAGTGTCGAGCAAACTTTCTCCATCAAACCGGCTGTCCGCTTGTCATTCAGATTGCCACCGGCATCAAATGCGTCACCCGCTCCACCGACGGAACATTGTGGCGTGATGACCTCCAATCCGACATTCATGAGGATCGGCCGCAGATGGTTCAGCGCGCGGATGCCTCCGAGTTTGCCGGGTGACGATGCGCAAAGCGCAACAATCTTGCTTTCATAGGGCTTGAGTGGCAGGTCACCGTCGCTGCTGATACGGCTGACCCAATCGATGGCGTTTTTCAAAAGTGGCGGAATGGAAGAATTGTATTCCGGGGTAGCGATCAACATTCCATCGTGATCGGCGATCAGACGCCCCAACCGCATGGCGCCATCCGGCACACCGTCAGCATCTTCCAGATCCTGATCCAGAATCGGCATGGCGTAGTCGGCGAGCGAAATGTGAGTAACTTCCGCCCCTTGCCGGACCAATTCAGCTGCAGCGGCAACGGCTGTCTTGCCGCTGTAGGCACCAGTTCTGTTTGATCCGGCAAATACAAGAATTCTGGGTTTCATGGTTAGCTGTTCCCCATTTAAGTCGCTGGCCCGGTTAGCGCGAAAGCTGCCATTGGGTCAATTGCCTGGTGTTGACGGGGCAAACGTCATTCTTCAAGTTCCAACAAACTTGCGAAATGGAAACTTCAACATGTCACTGACGGGAAAAATCGCCATAGTCACAGGTGCGGCTGGCGGAATTGGCTACGCAATCGCAGAACGGTTTTTGCGCGAGGGCATGAAAGTGGCCATTGCCGATATCGACAAGGAAAAGGGTGAGACGTCTGAAAAAGATCTCTCCAAACTTGGCGACGTCCGATTTGTCAAAACGGATGTCAGCCGAAGACTGGATGTACACAACCTGGTCGCCGCGGCAATCGACGCATTTGGAGATATCGACGTTCTCGTGAACAATGCCGGCATTGTACACGGTGCGGATTTCCTGGATCTTTCTGAGGAGGATTTCGACCGCGTTTTGGGAATCAATCTGAAGGGTTCTTTCCTGACCGGACAGGCCGTTGCCAAATTCATGGTCGATAAGGTCGAAAATGGCGGCCCGGCCGGCGCGATCGTCAACATGTCGTCGGTCAATGCCGTTTTTGCGATCGCCAATCAGGTGCCGTATTCCGTGTCCAAGGGTGGTGTGGCCCAACTGACCAAGGTAATGGCGCTGGCGTTGGCGCCGCACGGCATCAGGGTCAATGCCATCGGGCCCGGTTCGATCATGACCGACATGCTGGCTTCGGTGAACAGTGATCCCGCCGCGCGGAACAGAATCCTGTCGCGCACACCGATTGGCCGTATCGGCAATCCATCGGAAATTGCCTCGATCGCCGCCTTTCTGGCGTCCGACGATGCCAGCTACGTGACCGGTCAGACAATTTATGCCGACGGTGGGCGGTTGCCGCTGAACTACACAGTCGATGTGAAAGAAGAATAAGGTTTTAAGATCAACTTTGGGCTGTATCTGTTCGAATTTCACTCTCACGAAAAAACTAATTGCAAGCAACACTGAATTTGCGAATTGTACAATTCTGCAGATTGGCTTTAATTTGATTTCAGAGTATTATTATTTTGTTGATAATAATCATTAGAATGATAAAGTAATTCCTTATGTATTGCCGGAGCGGAAATAAAAGCTTCAGATAGACGGAGGTTTCGAAGTATGTCTGTTTGGACTTGGCTAAAGCGGCAGCTCGGATCCTCTGATCATTTGGACGGAAGATCTGGAAAGAAATACATAGAAACCCTTCGCACCAAGTTTCTGAAAATTTCCAAAGCGCCAGAGCCGGAACCTGAATCACCGGCAGCGGGCAACGGCCGGGGTAAGAAAAAAGGAGAGAAATCAGGCTCCAGCGCCCATGCAGGCGATGTCAAGACAGCCGCTTCAGAGCGTCTTCACACAATCCTGTCCCGATATGACGAGGCTACCCGAAAAGACAAGGCTTCCCGCTGGAAGGATACGGAAGTTTGGGCCGACGCCTACGAATGCGATCAGTTGCTTGTTGTCCTCTATCCCGATGGCGACGTCCGGCCAGAACTGGAACTGCGAATAGAAGACGCCAAACGCAGAAAGCTCGATTTCGCCGTCTATTTTGAGGCGAAGCTGCAGGCGCTGGTCGACACAAGGGAGCAGGGACAGACGATAAATGTTCCGCGTCTGAGAACGCTGCTCGGCCAACTCATTGAACAGCAGCAATGGCATGACAATCAGCTTTATCTAAAGAGGCGTTTTGCGAGTGCCGCGCAAAAACGCGTTTCTATTACATTCATTGTTGCGTTGCTTTTGTTCGGTGCGATGTTGATCGATCACTTCAACTGTGGCCGGATTTTGGGCGACAGTTGCTATGCCGAAATTGTAGCTGCTGATCAAAAGGATAACGGCAACACCGAGTTGCAAATTGATGGTGGGGACGGCGGAGAACCTCCGAACGGCAACGCTGGGAATATCGAAGGAGGCGGGAACGCTGATCCGCAGCTGAAGACAGGCGAGGATTGAGTAGATAAATCCGGCGAGGAACCGATAGTACCGCGTCATCCGGGAAAATTGGTGGCGTTAATTCTGGAGATTACGGACAATGAACCAGTTTTTCGACTACATCTTTGGGTTTGATTTTCCCTACGGTTTGTTCTCTGCCATGATCACCGGATTGTTCGGTGCATCATTTTTCATGTTGATCCAGCTGCAGCAACGAATTTCCGAAGGATCTCTGGACGATGCCCGTGATGTTTGGACCTACCGGATGATCGTTCTTCGCTGCGTGGTTGGTATCGGTGCTGCTTCTATTCTCTATTTTTTCTTCAAGAGCGGACTGCTCGAGGGAAGCCTGTGGCCTGATATTGAGCATCTGGGATTCCATGACGTGACAAATGAAATGTCGGGGGACGGCGCGCCGCTCTTTTATGTGGAACCCAACAAGACCGTGCCGAACCACAATTTTTCTCTTCTCATTGTCTGGAGTTTCATTGCCGGCTATTCGCAGACACTCGTTCCAAATTTGCTTTTGAGCACAGAAAACAGGGCGAACAGCCAGGCATCGAATTAACCGGCATAGTTTTTCACATGTGTGAATTCGCTCATATCTTGTCCTGACAATATGCTGTCAGGACCGGTGTGCGATTGTCTGATTCCAACAAAAGGAGTCAGACATGAACCCGTTCCGCAGATCCCCCGCAAGCCCTGAAACGCGCACTTTTTCGAAGTACCGTGAACGCCGGATTCGTGCTCGCGATGTCAGGATATTGGAGCAGCTTCCAGACCGCGTCCGAAAGGATATCGGTTGGCCACCTTACGGCAATCTCGACGAGCGCTCTGGCTACTGACAATATGTTGTCAGGAGCGCTGTGCGACAAGGAACTGTCACCGGGGTCGTAGCGAGTGCCGAGGCCCCGCCCAGAAACGATAATGGAGTAATCAATGTCCGCAAATCCTCCCAAGGACGCCGCAGTGTGGTTCGAAATCCCGGTTAGCGACATGGAAAAAGCCAAGGCCTTCTATGGCGCGGTTATTCAAGGTGATCTGGTAGATCAAAATGACGGTCCCAATCCGATGGCAATGTTTCCGGTCGCTGACATGGCGACAGGAGTGTCCGGCCACTTGTATCCGGGAAAACCGTCTCAAAATGGCTCTGGCAGCACGGTTCATCTGGCCGCACCGGACAAGCTCGAGGATACGCTGAAGCGGGTGACGGACGCCGGTGGCGAAGTGGTCTCGCCGGTCATTACAATCCCGCCCGGGCGATTTGCCTATTGCCATGATCTGGATGGCAATTCCTTCAGCATGTTTGAGCCGTCCTAGGATTGATCGGAAAATGCGCCGTGCAGACCGCTTGTTCCAGATTGTCCAGCATATGCGGGGCGGACGGCTTGTCACGGCGCAAAAGCTTGCCGAGTGGCTCGAAGTCTCCGAAAGGACGATCTACCGTGATATTGCCGATCTGCAGTCGACCGGTGTGCCAATCGATGGCGAGGCCGGGGTGGGGTATATTCTCCGCTCCGGCTTTGACCTGCCGCCGCTGATGTTTACTCGCGACGAAATTGTTGCCCTTGTTGCCGGTGCCCGCATGGTGAAGGCTTGGGGCGGCGCGTCAATGGCACGCGCTGCAATTGAGGCGCTGGTGAAAATCGAGGCAGTTTTGCCCGATTCCGAAAAAGCCAGAATTGAACGGACCGAGATTCATGCACCCGGTTCGACAATGTCGGATTCCGACAGGGAACGGCTGGACGCACTGGAACGGTCGATCGAAAATCGCGACCGGCTTGAAATCGCCTATACCGACCTGGAAGGGGCCGCAAGCAGACGCATGATCCGTCCACTTGGCCTGTGGTTCTGGGGCAAGGTGTGGACGCTGGTCGGCTGGTGTGAGTTACGCAATGACTTTCGCGTATTTCGTCTCGACCGGATCAGCGAAATGACCGCAACTGGTGAGCGCTTCAAACCGGAATCCGGCCGGCAACTCACCGATTTTTACCGGCAAATGGAGCAACGCGAATGACGCCAATGGGCCCTGACCTTAGGGATCAACCTTCGGCTTGATCCTCGTCTGGCTTCTTCAGCGAAGCGAGCTTTGCGAACACTGCGTCGGCATCCAGCTCTTCTTCCTGCTTGGCTTCCGGTTCCGCTGTCGCGACTTCCAGATTTTCGGTTTGACTTGCCGGAAGCAACGTATCGCCCACAGGTTCCGCCACCGGGCGGTCTTTTGATGCCTTTTGCACTTCGAAGTCGAGATCAATCTGCGAACACAGGCCCAGCGTGACAGGATCCAGCGGCTGCAGGTTGGAAGAGTTCCAGTGGGTGCGTTCGCGAATCTGCTCAATTGTCGATTTCGTCGTTCCGACCAGGCGCGAAATCTGTGCGTCTTTCAGTTCGGGATGATTGCGCACCAACCACAGAATTGCATTGGGACGGTCCTGGCGCTTCGACAGTGGGGTGTAACGCGGTCCTTTGCGCTTCGATTCCGGCACCCGAACTTTCGGTTCCGACAGTTTCAATTTGTGGTTCGGATCAGCTTCGCCGGTGGCAATTTCTTCGCGCGACAATTGCCCGGTTGTAATCGGGTCCTGTCCTTTAATGCCCTGTGCTGCGTCTCCGTCGGCGATGGCCGAAACTTCCAGAGGATGCAGTTTACAGAACTCGGCGATCTGGTCGAACGTCAGCGCAGTATTGTCAACCAGCCAGACGGCGGTCGCCTTCGGCATTAGCAGGGTATTGGCCATCACGAATATCCTTTTCGCTCGCCCGCGTCCCTTGCGCGGGCGGTGGGCTTAGCCACCAATTTCGGGAAATCAAGCATCGCTATAGCGGCAAATCCACCGGCGGGCAACGGCTTCTTTCAACTTGCACCAATGACCTGTGTGATGACCCGCACAGCTACCCGCATCAAGTGCTGATAACTGGCTGACAACAATGAAATAACTTCGATGAGAGAGCTCACAAAAATGAAAATTCTACTTGCCAACCTCGCTGCAATTGGCGGTGCGGTCACCTGCGGACCTCTGTTAGCATTGGTCGCTGAAGCGATATTGGTCCCGCTTTTCTATGCAACCCAATATGAGGCGACCGCCGGATGGGCGGCACTCTACATTGCCGGGCCGGCAGGGCTTGTCGGCGGCTTTGTTACCGGTGGCTGGCTTGTGCTGCGCAACCGGAAAACCGCCAAGCGGCATTCACAGCCGGTCATAAAACAGGCATTTGTTCACGAATGACCATCATTTTCGCAATTCTAGCTGCGATCGCTGGGGCAGCGGCGGGCTGGTTTGTATCAAGTCTGCTGTATTATGCCATTGCACTCGGATTGGGCGCCTCGGACATGGAGGGTGGGCTGGCGATGGGTGCAGTGTTTGCCATCGGCCCATTGGGAGCGATCCTGGGTGCGGTAGCCGGCGCTGGAATCGTGATTTATTCGCGCCGCGGCAAAGACGGCGCCATCTCTCCAATGCCCGCTATTGTCACGCTGGCCGTCATATCAGTGGCGGCCTATGGCGGTCACACCTGGATGAATTCCGGCATGTACCAGCCACAATTCCCCGAACGTGGCCCGAAACCCGTACTTAACTTCGAAATCGATGTGGCAGACGCCGGCTGGCCTGCACCATCAGACTATGACGGTAAAATCGAACTGCATACGTTTGACCGGTACATCTATCCGGACGGTATCAAGCAGAATCATGAAGGCGGCATGCATCGGATCTCCGGCCGCATACCGCTGTTGCATAAATATGACCGGCGCCAGTTTGCCTACTGGATTTCAAAGTCCGAAGTGCATTTTTTCGAACTCAAACTGGGTGAAGTGCCTGAGGCGGAATCATCTTTTGGCGACTGGTTTGTTGCTGACGAGATAGGCAGCCGGTTGACCGGGACTTCAAAAAGGGCGGACGCCAGCAGTCCGGTGCGGATGCGAACCAAGATCACCTGGGAATGAAATTGAGATGCCCTCGGGCGGAAGGGAAACTTCCGGCCTGGACCGCGAATACCATTCGGCATTGTTAAATGCGCAGATGATTTTTAGGATGGTACGCATTCGAGTGTCGAATATGTCGGGTATCGGGGAACCACAATTGCCGAACCAACAGGATCCGTTCTGGTATCACCCAGAGTTGCGCAGCGAGATCGTCGATCCTGCCACTTCTGCGATTCGCTCCTTTTCAATCGAAAAACTGGCTAAGATCTCAAAGGAAATTGGTCAAACGGAAATCTGGTGGCACTCCGATGAAACCAGAGAGAGTTTACGCAGATCTGCGCTGAAAGATCACAGAGACACCGATTTATGGGTGTTTGGATATGGTTCGCTGATGTGGGACCCGGCCTTTCACTTTGCCGAGGTTCGCCGTGCTCATGTCGCCGAATATTCAAGGCGCTTCATTCTGAAGGACATTCATGGCGGCCGCGGAACAAGGGCACAGCCGGGGCTAATGGCGGCGTTGGATGCGGGGTCGGGCTGTGATGGATTGGCCTTTCGCATCGCAGCCGAAAATATTGAAGAAGAGACCAAGATAATCTGGCTCCGTGAACAGGTGGGCCCGGCCTATTTCTGCCGATTTGTCGATACCGATCTTTCTGATTGCCAGGTAAGGGCTGTCACCTTCGTTGCCGACCACGATGCCGAAATGATCGATGCCGAAATGACCCGTTCGGAACAGATCCACTATTTGGCGACCGGTAGCGGATTTCTCGGAACCAGCATCGACTATCTGAAAAACATTGACCAGAAATTCAGATCACTCGGCATTGAAGACGAGGAAGTGCTGTCCTTGCTTGGTGAAACGGAAGCCTATCTGGCGCAGCTTGGTGCGGCACCATCCCATCGGTAAAATTCGCAAATCACATCTGCGTCTACCAGAAGTCAGGCATGGTTTCCTGAAGATGCGGCCCAATCCTCAACGGCGCAATCTTTTCCGCCAGTCCCGAACGGTCTGATATTTCGACGGCGATGCCGCAAATGGTCGCCGGTCCGGTAGCCGCTTCAAACCGGCCCTTGGCCACTTTTGACAGGAATCGGTTGAGCGGTTCCTCTTTTTCCATGCCTAGCGACGAATCGTAGTCACCACACATGCCGGCATCCGACAAATAGCCCGTACCGCCATTGAGAATTTGATGATCCGCTGTCGGACAATGGGTGTGCGTACCAACGACCAGACTAGCGCGTCCGTCAATGAAATGCGCAAAGCAGATCTTTTCGGAAGTCGCTTCGGCATGGAAATCAACAATCACCGCATCGGCTTGCTCGCCGAGCGGACAGGCAGCGATCTCGCGCTCGCCGGCCTGGAACGGATCATCCAGTTCCGGATGCATGAACACCCGGCCCATAATATTGGTTACCATCACCCGGGCGCCATTTTTGGCGATGTAGACGCCCGACCCGCGACCGGGAGTGCCGGACGGATAATTCACCGGTCGCAGGAAGCGTTCCTCCCGACTGGCAAATTCCAGCGCTTCGCGCTGGTCCCAAACGTGATTACCGGTCGTCACCACATCGGCGCCGGCGTCAAGCGTCTGTTCAAAGATTGCCTTGGTGATGCCGAAACCCCCGGCGGCGTTCTCACCATTGACAACAACGAAATCCAGCTTGTAGTCGGAACGCAGACCCGGCAGCTGTTCGAAGACAGCTGTCCGCCCTGATCGCCCAACCATGTCGCCCAAAAACAAAAAACGCATCGACGCGCTTTATCAGTCGTTGTCGAAGCGGCGCAAGCCCGATTCGGTCAGGATCTCACCTAGCGGAACATCGTGTTGCTCTGCCGGAACATCCTCAACTTGCTGGCAGTCGAAAGCGACGCCAATGAGGCGTGGATCTTTGCCCTTGGCCTGCAGCCTGGATATTGCCCGGTCGTAAAAACCTGCACCGTAGCCGATGCGATTGCCATTGAGATCAAACGCGGAAAGTGGAACGAGCATGATTGTGGGATCGAGGACTTCGGCTTCGGGACCGGGTCCGGCCGTTCCGAAACCCATATCGATCATTGGCGCACCGCGCACCAGTTCGCGAAACTCAATGGTCTGTTTGTCGATAATGGCCGGCAGGCAAAGCCGTGCACCCTTTTCACGAAGCGCGAACATCAATGGTCTGACATCGACTTCGGAGCGTATCGGCCAGAAACCGGAAATTACTGTGCCGGGATCGAATTCGATTTGCTCGGCGCCGTTGGAAAATCCAATCGATGCCTCGATGCGCCATTCGGCTTCCAGCGCGTCACGCCGGGCCAGGGTTTCTGCGCGCAATCGCTTCTTTTCTGCCCTGAGATCCATCATCGCGGGAAATTCGGTCGGGTATGAAACATTGGTCGGCGAACCGTGACAACCGGTGGAGATTTCGACCCCGGGAACCTACAATGTAGGTGGGCGCCGTGTGAAAGAACCCACGAGCTCAATCAGTGACAGCTCCCTAGGAAGTCGCTAAGCCCCGGGAATACAACTCCTGCCGGGAAGCACAGAACGCCGGCCGCCTATATAGGCGCGCCTTTGGCCGCGCGCCAGCGGGAATTTGCGGTTGCCCCCTGCCGTTGTGACGAATAGTGTCCGCCGCGTTGTCAATTTTCGGAGTTTCCATGACCATGCAATTTACCGGCACTGACGCTTATGTCGCCGACAAGGATCTGATGGTCGCCGTCAATGCGGCGATCAAGCTTGAGCGGCCATTGCTGGTCAAGGGCGAACCCGGCACCGGGAAAACCGAGCTTGCCAAACAAGTTGCCACCGCGCTCGGCCTTGATTTGATCGAATGGCATGTAAAGTCGACCACCAAGGCGCAACAGGGGCTTTACGAATATGACGCCGTATCGCGTCTTCGCGACAGCCAGCTTGGTGATGAACGGTTCAATGATATCAAAAACTACATCAAGCGCGGCAAATTGTGGGAGGCGTTTACCGCCGGCAAGAAGGTTGTGCTGCTGATCGACGAGATCGACAAGGCCGATATCGAATTTCCCAATGACCTGTTGCAGGAACTCGACCGAATGGAGTTCTTTGTCTACGAGACTGGCGAGACGGTTGAGGCGAAACACCGGCCAATCGTCATCATCACCTCAAACAATGAGAAAGAGCTGCCTGACGCCTTCCTGCGTCGTTGCTTCTTTCACTATATCCGCTTTCCGGAAGCCGAGACGCTGACACGCATTGTTGACGTGCATTATCCCGGCATCAAACAGAAGCTGGTCGCTGCAGCGCTGACCCAATTCTATGAAATCCGGGAACAGCAGGGGCTGAAGAAGAAACCGTCGACGTCGGAAGTACTGGACTGGATCAGGCTGCTGGTAGCTGACGACATTTCGCCGGAGGATCTGCGCGGTGATGCCACCAATGCGCTTCCACGCCTGCACGGCGCGTTGTTGAAGAACGAACAGGACGTGCACCTGTTTGAGCGCCTGGCCTTTCTGGCAAGACAGCAGGGGCGGTAACAAGGAAATTATTGACCGCGGGGTCGGTCAGTCCTATTTTGGCTTCGTGGTGATTTGGCCGGCCGGCTTGCAGCCACGTAAAAAAAGTCGCTAAAAGGGCCGCGGGCATTACCCGATACGGACCGGTTAGCGATACCGACGCTGGCCGGTTTTGTTTTGGAGTACCCCCGATGCCGATTCGCATTCCCGACCAACTGCCTGCTCGTAATGTACTTGTGCGAGAGGGCGTTAATGTGATGGATGAATCGGTCGCCATCCGCCAGGATATCCGTCCGATCCAAATCGGGTTGTTGAACCTGATGCCCAATAAGATCGCGACAGAAACCCAGATTGCCCGGCTTGTGGGTTCCACCCCATTGCAGGTGGAACTGACGTTGGTGCGGATCGGTTCGCATCGGGCCAAAAACACGGCTGAAGACCACCTGATCAATTTTTATCATACCTGGGATGAAATCAGGGATCGCAAGTTTGACGGTTTCATCATCACCGGTGCGCCAATCGAGACACTGCCGTTTGAAGAAGTGACCTACTGGAACGAACTGCGAGCGATCCTCGACTGGACGGAGACCCACGTTCACTCGTCATTCTTCGTCTGCTGGGGCGCAATGGCGGCGGCATATCACTTTCATGACGTTCCCAAGCACCAGCTCAATGAAAAGGCTTTTGGTGTATACCGTCACCGCAATCTCAATCCGGCCTCACCTTACCTCGCCGGATTTTCGGACGACTTTCAGATTTCGGTTTCACGCTGGACAGAAGTGCGCAGGGAAGATGTACGGCCCGAATCCGGTTTGGAAGTGTTGATGGAATCGGATGAGACAGGCCTGTGTCTGCTGGCCGAAAAGCGTTGCAACCGTCTCTACATATTCAATCACGTTGAGTATGATTCCGGTACGCTTGCGACGGAATATTTCCGCGATATCGAGGCGGGAACGCCGATCAAGCTTCCGGCCAACTATTTTCCAGACGACAATCCCGAAAACGAGCCGCAAAACCGCTGGCGCAGCCATGCTTTCCTGTTGTTTGGCAACTGGATCAATCAGACTTATCAGACGACGCCGTTCAACATGGATGAAATCGGGCATTTGCAGCGATTGGAGAATGCAGGATGAGTTCGGATCTGACCATCCGGCCGCTACAGTCGGATGATGAGTCGGAATGGCGGCGGTTGTGGACTGCCTATCTCGAGTTTTACGAATCGAGTGTTCCCGAAGAGGTGTACCGCTCGACATTCGATCGCATGCTTGCTGGCAATGCTGGCGCCGACAACGAGTTTCGCGGTTTGATCGCCGAAATTGATGGAAGACCTGTGGGCCTGGTTCATTATCTGTTTCACCGCCATGGTTGGAAAATCGACAATGTCTGCTACCTGCAGGATCTCTATGCCGATCCCGGGGTACGGGGCACGGGGATCGGACGTGCGCTAATCGAAGCGGTGTATGACGCTGCCGATGAGGCTGGATGTCCATCAGTCTATTGGTTAACCCAGGAGTTCAATTATACGGCACGTCAACTCTACGACCGCATCGCCGCCAAGACGCCGTTCATTCAGTACAAGCGATAGGGCGAATTCGTCTCATCAGATTCATGGAATGCGAGGCGAAATTGGTGTGGTTTGACTCGCGCTCAATATTGAACCAAAATCGAACCAATATTAGCCGGAATTGATCCAATGCATATTCTCGTTCTGCAGCATGCCGATGTCGAGCATCCCGGAGTCTTGCGCAAGTTTCTCGACGAGGACGGTCACACGATGACGCAGGTGGAGCTGGACCACGGTGAACAAATCCCGGCGATCGACGGCTTCGATGCACTTTGGGTCATGGGAGGCCCGATGGATGTCTGGCAGGAAGAAGAACATCCTTGGCTGAAAGACGAGAAGAAATTTATCCGGGAGGCGGTGATGGAGAAAGGCGTGCCCTTCCTCGGCCTCTGTCTTGGTCATCAACTACTCGCCGAAGCGCTCGGAGGGACGGTCGGCCCTTCCGATGAGCCGGAAATCGGAGTCATGCCGGTTAATCAAACCGAACTCGGCGCTGAATCCATCTTCTTTGACGGAGCGCCCGGTGAAATCGAGTGTCTGCAATGGCATTCCGCCGAGGTCAAAAGCCTGCCGCCAGACCTCAAGGTGCTGGCAACCTCGCCGGCCTGTGTCGTTCAGGCGATGAGCTGGGGCCCGCGGGCCTTTTCGGCTCAGTTCCACGTCGAAGCAGAAGCCGACACGGTGGCAAATTGGGCAGCGATTCCTGAGTATGAAACGGCGCTGGTAAAAGCATTGGGCGAGGGAGCAGTCTCCCGGCTTGAAAGAGACGTCGCGGATCGGCTGGATCAGTTCAATACGGTCGCCGAGCGCCTGTACATCAATTGGCTTCAGGCGACCGCGACTGTGTAGTAAACCATTGTTTTTACTTAAGTTGCCGCGTCGATAAGCGATTGGCGCGCCAGGTTCAGATGCTCGCGCATCGTCTGAGATGCACCGTCCGGATCACGTGCGGCGATGGCTTCATATATGCGCCTGTGTTGCCGGTTATATTCAACAACAATCTTTGAGTTGTGTGTCAGGTGACGCATTTTCACCCAGCTTGGATGTGAACGCACCTCGTTGGCGTGTCGCATCATCCAGATGAGAAGGGAATTGTGCGAAGCCTCCGCCAGCAACAGATGAAACACTTCGTCAAGATCCCCGAAATTGTGGGTGTCATCAGCGTTGGCTTCCATTCTGCGGATCGATTCCTCAATCCGGGACAAATCACGATCATCGGCGTGCAGAACCGCGAGCCTTACAATCTGCGGTTCGATCGCCAGGCGAGCCTCAATAAGTTCAAGCGGCCGCATTGTCTCTGCCATCGGCCGAGCGGCCGTATCGTTTGAATAGGACACATAGGTGCCGCTGCCGGGTCGCCGTTCGACAAAATCGAGTTCTTCGAGGCGCTTCAGTGCTTCGCGGACCGTACCCCTGGCGACACCGAATTGATCCGCCAACTCGCGCTCCGGCGGGAGTCGCTGGTTGCGGAAATATTGCTCCGAGATGATCTGGCGGCGCAATGTGGCAAGCACATCGCCTGATCCAGGTTTTCTGGTCGTGCTCATCCCGTTTGGTCCATTTGCCGCAGGCTGGTCGTTTAAAACCGAACCAGTTTCCTATCCACAATCATTTGAAGGGATTTTCGGTCTGAAAACAAGGAAAATCGACATATTGGTCATAAATTGGGTGGAAACTGGTGTAAAATTGGTCTTGTCAGCATTTGAGAGTTGTGGTTTAGTTTGAATGAGCGAGGCCGTTGCCGGGGGCGCGGCCAACCCTGCGATGCATATTCGGGAGGACGTCTATGGCATTTCCGCAGTCTGCCGACATTGTGATTATCGGTGCCGGTATTCACGGCCTCTCCACCGCTTGGCGTCTGGCTGAGATCGAAAGGGATGCTGGTCGTGAAGTCGACGGCAGAATTATCATTCTCGACAAAGACGGCATCGCAGCCGGTGCGACGGGAATTGCCTGCGGGGTGGTCCGCAACAACTATTTTCAGCCTGCCATGCGTGAACTCATGGCACACTCGGTCGGTGTCTGGGAGAGCGATCCCGAGGCGTTTTCCTATCATCCCGTCGGCTACATGCAGATAAGTTGTGAGCCGATGCGTGATGATGTCGGTCAGATCTATGCCGAACAGCAGGCGATTGGCTATGAGAGCGTATTCATCGAGGGCGCGAACGCGTCAACATCCTATATGCGTGGCATATTCGATGATTGGCAGGCACAAGGTATCACTTCCGTCCTGCACGAAAAGCGCGGCGGATATGCCAACAACACCAAGGCAATGTACGGTCTGGCGAAGAAGGTCGAAGATCTCGGCATTCGAATCCTGACCGGTGCAACCGTAACCGGACTGACCTCATCCAACGGCACCGGTGCGGTAACGCATGTTGAAACCGATCGGGGAAACATTCAGTGCGAACAGGTGGTTGTGGCTGCCGGTCCGTGGGTGCGCGATTTCTGGTCCATGTTGGGACTGCCTGACCAGATCGACCTGAAAGACCTGCAGGGCAATGTCCACAAGGACATCGATATGTGGCGTTTCTGGCAGCTGGAAGAAGGCGTACTCAATGTCGAACCGGAAATGCTGATGGCAAATGACGGCTCCATGCCGCCGGTTATCCATGTCGATACCGATGCACCTCTGACCTCTGATGTCGACGGTTCGGTGATCACCGAGGATATGTGGGGGATTTATTACAAGCCGGACTGGCATTTTGGCGGCATCCAAGGCGGTGCCGCCCCTTATAAGGTCGAAACACCGGTCAATGAAGTGGCTATCGATCCTTATGGTCCATCATCGCCGGAATTCGTTTCCAGTCACGAATTTGCGCATATGTGGGTGTCGGCACTGGCCCATTGCCACAAGCGGTTTGAAGGCATGATGCCGAAATATCACAAGGAGCCATCGGGCGGCATCGGGTGCTTCACCGCCGACAGCTTCCCGGTTTTCGACCGTTTCCGCGACAATGTGTACGTCATTGCGGATTCAAATCACGGCTACAAGATGCTCGGCGTCGGCCGGCTTGTCGCCGAGGAACTGCACGGCAACGAGCAAAGTCTGTTGAAACCGTTCCGGTTCGACCGCTTCGCAAAAGGCGAGTTGCACCCGACATCGAGCAGCCCCTTTCCGTGGAGCTGAGGATTTTACCGTTCGGGCCATCTGGAACTAGCCCGGACAGAATCGACTTGAATGACGTCATTATCAAGGGAGGAAGATTGAAATGACTGACTTGGAAGCCTTTGTAGAAGCCGAAGGTCGTGATGAGAAAATCAAACAAGTCCGCGCCAAGATCGATGAACTCGGTATTGAATATCTGTACCTGCAGTTTGTCTCGGTTACCGGCAAGATCATGGGCAAGGGCATCCCGGCCGATCACTGGGAGTCGGTTGCCAAGAAGGGTTTCCAGCTGGTCTACGGTGCCACGGTAAATCTGTTTACCAACCGCGCTGGCGAATATCTGGGTTACGGGCCGGAGGCCGCTGAACTGGTTGGCATTCCAGAGCCTGAGACCTTCATGCAGCTACCATGGGCGCCAGAAATCGGCCGGTTTTACTGCACACTTTTCCGCAATCGCGAGGAAAAAGAAAATCCGGGCGGATTTTTGACCTCAGACGCGCGTGGCAATTTGCGCCGAATGCATGATGACTTCCAGAAGAAGCACGGCAGGCAGTTGCGGATAGGCACCGAGCCGGAAATGATGTGGCTGAAGTTCGATGAGAACGGAAAGCCCAAGGACGGATTTTCAAAGCCATATTGCTATCACATCGATCAGTTTGAAAGCCTGCGTCCGGTCTCCCTGCAAGTGATCCGATATGCCCGCAAAATGGGTCTCGACATGATTCAGGGCGACCACGAAGATGCACCCGGACAGCTCGAATTGAACTGGATGTTCGACGACGTACTGCGAAATGCTGACCGCTTGACCACATACCGTCAGATTTGCGCCCAGGTTGCCCGCGAACACGGCATATTCGCCTGTTTCATGACCAAGCCGTTCATGGGTGTTTCGGCGTCTGGTTGTCATCACAACATGTCCTTGTGGCGAGGTGGTGAAGATCATTTCTCTCCAACCGGAAATGATCCGGACAACTTGCCGGGAATGAAAGACAATTACATGTATGTGCGCGGCGGCGAAAACACATTCATGCCGGACGATGACGATCCGCAAATGCCGGGCAAGGAAGGCTTGGAAGCCATCGGTGGTGTTGTGCATCATCTACAGGCACTGACGGCCGTCGGTTGTTCGACAGTCAACTCCTATCGCCGTTTGTGGGATACGGGTTTCTGGGCTCCGGTTTTCGCCGACTGGGGTTTCCAGAACCGTACAACGGGTTTGCGCGTGTCCGCTCCGGGCCGGTTCGAATACCGTTCGGTCGATTCAATGGTGAACCCATACCTGATGGGCACAACGCTGTTGGCCGCCATGGATGACGGTATCGACAACAAGCTGGACCCAGGCGAGCCTGAAGAACGCAACATCTATGAGGCGATCGAAGCCGGCAAGGAAGTCAAGAAGCTTCCGATGTCGCTTGGTGAAGCTCTGGTTCATCTGGAAAACAACGAAGTGGTCCGTCGGGGCATGCCCGGTGAGATGTACCGGCTGTTCCATGAATACAAGCACGACGAGTATGCGCGATTCATGTCCACCGTCACGGAATGGGACAACGAAACTTACATGGAGTGCCTGCCGTAGGAGGCGCCGGCGTCCATGCAATGAATTCCCGGCCGGGGCTTCCCACCCGGTCCGCCGGGTCCTGGTCGGGAACTAACGTCTAAGGAGAACGATATATGTGCGGAATTGCGGGCATTATCTACAAGGGCAGGAGTGCCGATGTCGGTGGCGACATGACCGCCATGCTTCAGGCGCTCAAGCATCGCGGGCCTGATTCAACCGGATATGCGGTTTATGGGCAGCCGAGCGAAGGCGACTACGTGATGCGGCTCAAGGTAGCTGAAGCAGAGGATATGGATAGCGGCAGCAAGATCCACCAGATCATCAAGGACCGCATCGAGACGGTCGAGGAAATTCTTGAGGAGCACGGCGCCAGCATCAAGAGCAAGGAACCTGCCACCGAATATGCGCTTCGATATGTCCTCAGCCATGAAGGCGACACCGGCAAGATGGCCGAACATATCGAGGAAACGGAAGGTGTCGAAATCCTTTCAATGGGCAACGGCCTGGAACTGATCAAGGACCTAGGCGACGCCACGGTTGTCTCGGAACTGTATGGATTGAAAGATTTCAAAGGCACCCATGCCATCGGCCACACCCGTATGGCCACCGAATCCGATGTCGATATCAAATCCGCTCACCCTTATTGGGCGTTTCCGTACAACGACGTCTCGGTTGTGCATAACGGCCAGATCACCAACTACTGGATCATGCGCCGCGAGATGGAGCGCAAGGGGCATCGCTTCATGTCCAACTGCGACTCCGAGCTTCTCGCCGTCTACACCGCACACAACCTTGCAAACGGCATGTCATTGGAAGACTCACTGACCAAATCGATCGAGGAAATCGATGGCGTGTTCACCTATCTGGTCGCCACCAAGGATCAGCTCGGCATGGCCAAAGACACCATGGCGGCAAAGCCCCTGGTTCTCTACGAAAGTGACGACATGATCGCCATGGCCTCCGAAGAAGTGGCTATCCGCGCCATCAAGCCGGAGGAAATCGACACATATGATCCTTATGACGAGGAGGTTCGGGTATGGCAGGCGTAAGCGATGCTGAACTGAAGCAAATGACGCAGGAAGAGCGCGTAACAGCGCTCGGTATGCGCACCGAACAGCTGACCGGCAAAACGCTCTATATCGAGTTCGATCCCGGCGCTGAAGAACGGTTCACCTATCCATGGGCACCGGATGTTGATTTCAACAAACGCACCGAAATCGACTCCGACGACATGACCACCACCGAGGTGAACGCAAGGATTCGCGAGCTCATGTCGGAAGGCTATGGCACTATTGTGCTGAAAAACCCGCGCGGCAAACACTCGCTCGGGGTTGGAATCCTGAGCAAACTCAACCTCATTATTGAAGGCTCGACCGGCTATTTTGGTGTCGGCCTGATTGACGGGCCGAATGTTCGCATCAACGGCCGCGTCGGGTGGTCCTGCGCTGAAAACATGATGTCGGGAACGGTCGTGGTGGAGAAGAATGCGGGGTCAACCTTCGGCGCCGCGATCCGCGGTGGCGACCTTGTCTGCAAAGGCTCGGTGGGTTCGCGCACCGGCATCGACCAGAAGGGCGGCACCATCATCGTCGGTGGCGATACGGGCGCGCTCTCTGGTTTCATGATGCAGCGCGGGCGCATGGTTGTCTGCGGTAACGCCGGCAAGAACCTCGGCGACTCCATGTATGACGGCACAATTTACGTCGGCGGCGATATCAAGTCGTGTGGGGTGGATGCGGTTCCCGCCGAACTGACCGATCTCGACAAGGCATGGCTGACGCGCAAGCTGACTCAATATGAACTCATGCCCGATAAGGGCGTCGACCATTTCACAAAGATTGTCGCCGGCAAACAGCTCTGGAACTACGACAATCTTGAGCCCAATGAGAAGAAAATCGTTCTTTGAGGCGAAAGGAAAACACCATGTCAGCAAGTGAAACTGCTCCACAGTTGAAGCCTCAAAAAAAGCCGCTCGACCGGGACACCAATCGCATCGGCGACAGCTTCATCTTTCCGCCACGGGTGATGGATGACATCCATGTCAAAGCCGAGCTCGGGCGCTATCGCATGCGAGGCTTCTCGCTGTTCAAGAAAATCCCGCATTGGGATGATCTGACCTTCCTGCCGGGCACATTGACCCGTTTTGTGATCGAGGGTTACCGTGAGAAGTGCGAAACGCGCACAATCATTGGCCCGCGCGCCAAGAAACCGCTCGATCTCGATATCCCGGTCTATATCACCGGCATGAGCTTCGGGGCTCTGTCCTATGAGGCGAAGACAGCACTTGCGCGCGGTGCCACAATGGCCGGAACCGCAACCTGCTCCGGCGAGGGCGGCATGATCCCCGATGAACGCCGCTATTCGTCCAAATGGTTCTATCAGTGCATTCAATCGCGCTACGGCTTCAATCCCAATCACCTGGTGTTGGCCGACGGCTGCGAGTTCTTCATCGGTCAGGGGTGTAAAGTCGGCCTTGGCGGGCATCTTATGGGTCAGAAAGTGACCGACCAGGTTGCTGAGATGCGTTCATTGCCTGCGGGCATCGACCAGCGCTCGCCGGCCCGCCACCCCGATTGGCTCGGTCCTGATGATCTGGCGTTGAAAATCCTTGAAATCCGCGAGGCGACCGATTGGCAGATTCCGATCCAGCTCAAACTCGGTGCAGCCCGCGTCTACGACGATGTCCGCATGGCGGTTAAATGCGATCCCGATTCAATCTATATCGACGGCATGGAAGGCTCCACTGGCGCTGGTCCGCATTTGGCGACCGAAGATACCGGCGTTCCCGGCATGGCTGCGATCCGTCAGGCCCGCAAGGCCATCGACGATCTCGGCAAGCGCGGTGAAATCAGCCTGATCTATGCCGGCGGTATCCGCAACGGCGCCGATGTGGCCAAGGCAATTGCGCTTGGCGCCGATGCCATCGCCATCGGCCATTCGGCCATGATGGCGCTGAACTGCAACAAGGATATTCCGGAAGCGAACTATCCCGAAGAAATCGGTGCCGAACCCGGTTATTGCTACCACTGCCATACCGGCCGCTGCCCGGTTGGCGTGGCAACGCAGGACCCGGTTCTTCGCCAGCGTCTTGATCCCGACGAGGCGGCCGAGCGCGTCTACAATTTCCTGCATACGCTGACCATCGAGGCGCAGCTGTTTGCGCGAGCATGCGGCAAGACCCACATTCACAGCCTCGAACCGGAAGATCTGGCGGCGTTGACGATGGAAGCTTCAGCGATGGCCGGAGTGCCTCTCGCCGGCACCAGCCACACGGTTGGCGTCGAAGACTATCATCACCTGTAAGGAGGACTTGAGATATGGCTGGAACACAATATCGCGGGTCCGAAATCAAGGACGTCAATCAATTCATCAAAGATTCCGAGGGTCTGGAATCGGAACGTGAAAAGGAAATCGGACAGCACATCGGCTATCGCTACGATGTCAATCTGGTGCCGGACTACGACCGCATCACGCCATTTCTGCAGAAATATATGGAAGTAATGGGGTGGGACGATCTGAACTGGCTGGAAGATGTCCATATGGGCTATGAAGAGGGCCATGCCGCCGTCTTCGACCGCAACAACAATGGCTGGGTCCGGGTACCCGCCGACATGGAACTGCCTGACAATCAACAGGACCGGGACATGATCGCGCGTGAACTGTTGATCAAATTCCAGATGTCGGACCGTCACCCCTTGGTCATGCTGAGAAAGGGCTATATGAAGTTTTAGAACGTCGTTTGGAGAGATATGCCGCGCCCGCTTCACATTGCGTGCTTGCAAACCCGGCCCATGCCCGATTTTCAGTCGGCGATGGGCGAGGCCCTGCCTCTGGCCGGGGCAGCACTGAAGGCGGGCGCGAATTTCATCTGCCTGCCAGAATATTGCGGTGGCCTGAAGAGCGAGAACGGCCTGTTTCGCCCGCCAGTGGCGCCCGAGGCTGATCATCCGTTTGTCAACGCTTTCAGGCAATTTGCTGCCGACAACTCGGTTCGGGTGCTCGTTGGCTCGGTCGCGGTTCCCGGAGAGGATGAAAAGTTTCTCAATCGGGGTTTCCTGCTCGATGATCGCGGATCCATTCGCGCCCGCTACGACAAGATTCACCTGTTTGATATTCAGTTGTCAGCCGATGAGGTCTATCGCGAGTCGGCGCTGGTTGAGCCGGGAGGCGAGGCTGTCCTGGCCGAATTTCCCGGCGGCAAGCTTGGTATGTCGACCTGTTACGATCTTCGGTTTCCGCACCTGTATCGCAGCCTGGCCAAGGCGGGGGCTGACATTCTGGCTGTACCGGCGGCATTTACAAAGAAAACCGGGCAGGCGCATTGGCATGTGCTCAACAGGGCACGTGCGATCGAAAATGGCGCCTTTGTTGTTGCACCTTGCGCCATTGGTCCGGTGGAAGGTGGGGGCGAAGCCTACGGCCATTCGCTAATCATCGGTCCGTGGGGCGAGGTCATCGCGGACGGAGGCGACAAGCCCGGCATCATTCATGCCGAGATCGATCTGAATGAAGTTGACAATGCCAGAGGTCGGATTCCCGCTCTTACTCATGACCGTGATTTTGGCCTGACCGATCCAGAAGACACCAGACGGGCCGCGGAGTAGGTCAATGAACGCGGATAGTGCAGAAAATGTCGTTCGTCTCGACAGCGCCAACCAGAGCCTGCGCTTGAGCTTTCTGAAATGGCAGTGTCATATTCGCCAGATCGCAATGCGCCAGGGGGGCGGAAAGCCTTCAGACGGCATGTTGCCTGAATTGCGGCTCTCGGAAAATGGCGAACCCATCGGCCACATCATTTCGGTGATGAACAAGGGCTATGAGCATTCAAAAACCATGGAAATCCGGCATCTCGCGCGGCGGACTCAGGATCCGCAGGTGCGCCGGGATTCAGCGATCAAGTTCTTCAGCGAGTATTATTACCAGAAGGCCAAGGAGTTCTCGGATGTCCTGACGACGACCTTTTCGCCGGGATCACAAGGTGCTCGGAATATTCTCGATGCCGCGCGCTGCTGGTTGCGTTACGAGCAATTCAATCAAGTCTACGATATCGCGTGCCGCCCCTACCGGCTGGGCGAAAACGATCCGCTCCATCAAGCTACATTCTGGCACAATTTTCTATTCAATCCCGATCTGCCGGGCGACACGGCAATTATCGGTTTCGATCCCGACTGGGCCGCCAGTTCCGCCGATCCGTCGCCTATTTGAACCGGGAAGCGGCATTCTCAAGATTTCATATTTGTGCAGTGTTTCCGGTTGCCTGAGCCGGTGCTTCTGTTAAAACGCAAATTCTAACGTTTACGCAAACGTCAATGGAGAGACGCAACATGGCGCTGCCGGAAATTTTGAAGAAAAACCTGCGTATTCCGGTGATCGGGGCGCCATTGTTCATTATCTCGCACCCGCCACTGGTGTTGGCGCAATGCAAGGCGGGAGTGGTCGGCTCGTTTCCTTCCCTCAATGCACGGCCGGAGGCGCAGCTCGACGAATGGCTGGCCGAAATTACCGAAGAACTTGCAAGCCATGACGCGAAGAACCCCGACCGGCCAGCCGCACCGTTTGCGGTCAATCAGATCGTGCACAAATCCAATACCCGCCTCGAACATGATCTGGAAATGTGCGTGAAATACAAGGTGCCAATCGTCATCTGCTCGCTTGGCGCGCGAGTGGAAGTCTATGAAGCTATCCACTCTTATGGCGGTGTTGTGCTGCACGATATCATTCACGATTTCCATGCCCACAAGGCCATCGAGAAAGGGGCAGACGGGCTGATCGCGGTCGCAGCCGGCGCCGGTGGTCACGCAGGCACGCTGTCGCCATTTGCTCTGATCCAGGAAATCCGCCAGTGGTTTGATGGTCCGCTTTGCCTGTCGGGCGCAATCGCCCATGGCGGCGCAGTTCTGGCCACCGAAGCGATGGGTGCAGATCTTGCCTATATCGGTTCGCCATTTATTGCGACCAAGGAAGCCCGCGCTGCCGATGCCTACAAGGACATGATCGTTGAATCGCGCGCCGAGGATATCGTCTACTCAAACCTGTTCACCGGTGTGCATGGCAATTATCTGAAAGGTTCGATTGTCAATGCTGGCATGGACCCGGAAAACCTGCCGGTCAGCGACCCGTCGAAAATGAATTTTGGCGGCGACAAGACCAAGGCCTGGAAAGACATCTGGGGCTGCGGTCAGGGCATCGGCGCCGTCGACAAGGTTGTTTCAGCCGGAGAGTTGGTCGACCGGTTAGCCGGCGAATATGAGGCGGCGAAGCATAAGGTCGCCGCATAGTTCAGCAACAAAAAACCGCCCGGATCGCTCCGGGCGGTTGGGTATCAATTCAAGTCAGTTTGTCGATTACTCGCGGCCCAGTTCCTTCCAGGAACCGCCTTCGACAACGGAAATTACGACCACCGATGAGCCCTCGTGATCGCCCTCTCCGTATTTGACCTCTGCGTCGAGAAGCAAATCATAGTAATCCAGTGATTCCATGCCCTTTTGAAAGCTCTCGGGGGTTAGTTCCTTACCTGTAGCTTCGAGTGCACGAACAAGCATTTCAGCAGCCGAGGCACCGAGAAGTGCTGCGGTTCCGGGATCTTCACCGGAGGCTTCTTTGAAGCCATCCGCCCATGCCTTGACTTTCTCATCGCCCATACGCGCTTCAATGTCAGGCCAACCTGCAGCTGCATAGAATCCTTCGGTCACTCCACCCGGTACTTTCGCAACCACCGTATGGAAAGCCGCCGAAGAGCCGATAATATTCATGTCAGTCAAGCCCATTTTCTTGGCGGTTCCGATCACCGTGATCACTTGACGGACTGTCAAAGCGACCGAGATCGTGTCGCAGCCTTCCTCTTTGAGCTTCGACAACGAGCCAGTGAAATCCTGCTCGTCAGGCTTGTGAGTGGTTTCGGCCTTGAATGTTGCTCCGATCTCTTCAGCACCTTCCTTTGTGCCTAGTTGAATTTCTTTGCCAAAATCGTTGGGCAGGTACATGGCGCAGAAAGTCTTGGCGCCCTTGTTTTCACTTAGATATTTAACACCCGCGCGCATTTGATCGTAATAGGAAGACAGGGACGCATATTTGTATGTAATGTCTCCCTCAACCATCTGCCGGGCTGCCGTTAGCGGTGCAATATTAGCAATCTTGTTGGGTGCCAAGAACTTAAACCCAGCGATATTCATCGGTGTGCCAAGGTTCAATATCATGGCAAATGCGCCATCACGGTTGATCAGCTTGTTGAAGTTCTGAATCGCCTTGGGAACCTGGTAGCCATGGTCCTCAACAACAAATTTGATGCTGCGGCCGTGAACACCGCCGTCGGCGTTGATTTTATCAAAATATTGCTGCGCAGCCTTGATGGCTTGCACGTTGAACGAAGCAAACGGACCGGACAGGTCGCCATTAGAGCCGATAACGACTTCGGTGTCGCTCACGCCGCGCACTTGTGCTGAAGCTGCCGTACCTATTCCGGCGGCAAGCACACCAGCAAGCAACGTACGGGTTAGTGTTTTCAACATGTCGGGTTTCCTCCCTTTTGATTATCCCGGTTGTTTGGCGTGATCAGCCATACATCTGGTCGATCAGGCCCTTGTGTTTCTGCTCGACGAAACTGCGTTTCAGTTTCATCGTCGCAGTCAGTTCCTCATCTTCAGCCGTCAACAGCACATCAATCAAGCGAAAATCCTTGATCTGCTCTACCCGAGCGAAATTGCGGTTAACGTCCTCGATGATCCCTTTGATCAGTTCGACCACCTCTTCGGTGGCGCAAAGCGACTTGAAATCGTTGAATGGCACGCGCCGGTCCTGGGCATATTTCTCGACATTTTCCTGGTCGATCATGATCAGGCAGGTGAGGTATTTGCGCTTGTCGCCAATCACTACAGCGTCGGAAATATAGGGCGAAAACTTCAGATGGTTCTCGATTTCTGCCGGTGTGATGTTCTTGCCGCCAGCGGTGATAATGATGTCTTTCAGGCGCCCGGTGATCGTCAGGTAACCTTCATTGTCGAGATGGCCGACATCACCAGTTTTTAGCCAGCCATCTTCGGTAATCGTCTCTGCGGTTTTCTCAGGCTTGTTCCAGTAGCCCTGAAAAACATTGGCCGCGCGATACTGAATTTCCCCGTCAGCGGCAATACGCACTTCCGATCCCGGCACCGGCTTGCCGACCGTGCCGATCTTGTTGTCATCATGGGTGTTGATCGAAACCAGGCCGGAACTTTCAGTCATACCGTAACCTTCGAGAAGATCGATGCCGACTGCCTTGAACCAATTGAGCAGGGATGGCGAGATCGGCGCTGCCCCCGTACCTCCACGGCGAATGCGATCCATGCCCAGCATGCGCCGCATGTTGCGTAGAACAAAAAATTCCCAGAACCGGAAGGCAAGCATCACCGATCCGGGGACCGGTTTGCCTTCTAACTCAAACTCGGCCTTTTTCATTCCTGTTGCGATTGCCCGCGAATAGGCCCATTGCTGCAACTTCGTTGCATCCCCGAGCAGGATGGCAACCCGCGAATAGATCTTCTCCCACACTCGCGGCACGGCGACGAAAGAATGGGGGCTGACCTCGCGCACATTGTCAAATACCGTTTCCGGGCTTTCGGCGAAATTAAGTGTTGCGCGCGATGCAATCGGACCGAAGCCCGAAAACAGCCGCTCCAGAATGTGGCAAAGCGGCAGGAAGCAAATCTGCTCGTCATCGATGAATGTCGGCGCATTTTCGGCACCTACCGACAGCGAGTACATCATGTTCGAATGGCTGATCATCGCTCCCTTCGGTGGGCCTGTCGTCCCGGAAGTGTAGACCAGAATTGCCGTGTCGCCGGGCGCTGAGCGGGCGATTTCCTCTTCAAAGCGCTTCGGATTGGCTTTCTGGAATTCACGGCCGATTGCGTAGAGATCATCGATGAAGATAACTCTGTCATCGGAGAAATCGTGCAGACCTTCGCGGTCATAGACGATCACCTTGGTGAGACCGGGCACTTCCTTGGCAATCTCAAGATATTTGTCCAACTGTTCATCGTTCTCGACAAACAGGAACCGGCTGTCGGAATCGTTGACAAGATATTTCAGCTGAACGGCAGAATCCGTCGTGTAGACGCCCGAACCGACCCCACCGACACACTGGACGCCCAGATCGGTGTAAATCCATTCCTTGTTGTCCTCCGACAGGATCGAAACCACCTCGCCGCGCTTCAGCCCGAGAGACAACAGCCCCATACCGATCAGTCGCGCATGCTCCAGAAAATCGTTCCACGAATAGGATAGCCAGATACCAAAGTCTTTTTCCCGGTGTGCCGTCCGCTCACCAAGCTCGCCGCAGCGCTGCAGAAACAGTTTCGGCAGCGTGTCGCAGCCGTCGATCAGATAGGGACCCTTGGCCAGATCGGCATTGATGGTCAGGCCGTTGATCGTCTTCTGAGCCGGGATTTTCTCCTGAACTGTCATCTGTCTTCCTCCTGCAAGCGCCCATTCAGCGCCAGGTCTTCTTCTGCTTCCAGCGCTTCTGGCCGCGCTGGGTTTCCTCCTGCACACCCAGATAGAATTCCTGGATATCCTTTGATTGCATCAGTTTCGCGGCATCATCGGCCATGACAATACGGCCCAACTCCAAGACGTAACCATAGTCGGCGACCTCAAGCGCAACCTTGGCATTCTGTTCCACCAGCATCATGGTCACGTTCTGCTCTTCATTCAATCGCCGGATGATGGCAAAAATCTCTTTGACCAGGATTGGTGACAGGCCGAGGCTTGGCTCGTCGAGCAACATGACCGATGGCCGTGCCATCAATCCCCGCCCGATCGCCAGCATTTGTTGCTGACCACCGGACAATGTGCCAGCCGCCTGACCACGCCGCTCTTTCAGGATCGGGAAATAGGAATAGACCATATCCCGGTCGTTCTCGATTTCCGGGCCATCACTGCGCACATAAGCGCCCATCATCAGGTTTTCTTCCACCGTCAGCAGCGGAAAAACTTCCCGGCCTTCCGGCACATGAGCGATGCCCGACCGGACAACCGCATCGGGTTCAGCCCCGGCAATGTTTTCGCCGTGATAGTTGACCTCGCCCTTTTCCGGATTCATAACGCCGGAAATCGTTTTCAGCAATGTCGTCTTGCCGGCGCCATTTGCGCCCAGCACGGTGACAATCTGCCCGTTGCGAACTTCCACACTGACGCCGCGAATGGCCATGATAGGCCCGTAAAAAGTCTCAAGGTTTTTGACGTCGAGAACAATCTCGCTGGTTGCGGTTGCCATTCCGTTGCTTGTCATGCCGCGTCCTCTTCGTCGGAGGAACCGATATAGGCTTCGATCACCGCTGGATGGCTCTGGACCTCCGATGGCGAGCCAAGCGCCAGCATCTTGCCATCTGCAAGCGCCAGCACCCGGTCGGAAACAGCCGAAACAAGGTGCATGTCGTGCTCAACCATCAAGACGGTAATGCCCATCTGTTTCTTGATGTCCTCAATCCAGAATGCAACGTCCTGCGTTTCTTCCACAGACAGCCCGGACGCAGGTTCGTCGAGCAGCAGCAACCGCGGCTCAATGGCCAGTGCGCGGCCCATCTCAACCACCTTGCGTACGCCGTAGGGGAGTCCGGAGATGAATTGTTCGCGATAGGCCTGCAAATCCAGGAAATCGATGACTTTCTCCACCGCTTCGCGATGGCGGCGTTCCTCATTGCGGACAAACGGCGTGAACAGGATCTCGGTGAGAAAATTGGATTTGCGATGACGGTGCCTGCCGACCAGCAGATTTTGCAGCACGGTCGCCTGTTCGAACAGTTCGATATTCTGAAATGTCCGCGCAATGCCAAGCCTGGCAATGTCGTGCGACGGATGCGCCAGCAGGTCTTCGCCATCGAACCGGATTTTGCCTTCGAATGGATCATAAAACCGCGAAATCAGGTTGAACACGGTCGACTTGCCGGCCCCGTTCGGCCCGACGAGTGCAAACACTTCACCTTCCTCGACATCAAATGAGACATCATTAACAGCGATGACACCGCCGAATTTCAGCGTGACGTTTTCGAATTCCAGCAGGCTCATCGCATCCGCTCCGTCTTCAGATAGCTCTTCTGACGGCGGAACATGTCGCGACGATAGAAGGGGAACAGTTCGAAATAGGTTCGGATCTTGAACCAGCGTCCATAGATACCCATCGGCTCAAACAGGATGAACAGGATCAGAATGCCGCCGAATATGGCCGTTTCGAGCCCAGGAATTGCAACCGAGCCAGCTCCGAAAAGCTCTCCGGTGAGATCACGCATGATCGCCAGACCCGGCGGCAACAGCGTGACAACGATAGCGCCGAGAAACGCACCATGGATGGTGCCGAGCCCGCCGACCACGATCATCAGCAAAAGCTGGATCGAAATGATGATCGTGAAGGTTTCGTTGTTGTAGAAGCCAGCGAACTGCCCCATCAGCGCGCCCGCCAGACCGGTGATTGCCGTCGAAATGCCGAACGAAACCGCCTTTGTCCGGGCCACATTGACGCCCATCGCCTGCGCTGAAACTTCCGAATCGCGAACCGCCGCAAAAGATCGTCCCAAGGGTGATCGGAGCAGGTTCCGGTAACCGAGCACGGTGATGACGGTGACAAACAGCACCAGCCAATAAAACCGGTCCGGTGTCAGATAGCGGTCGATTTCCAGGCCGAAAATGACAATTGTCGGGGCAGCCAGTCCGGTAACGCCGCCGGTCAGCGGTTCACCGAGAATGATGATGTCTTCCATCAGGATCGAAACCGCCAAGGTGCAGATCGCAAGATAGACACCGTGCAGTTTTGTTGTCGGGATGGCTATCAATACCCCCGACAGTCCGGCGATTACGCCAGCGGCAGGAAACGAGATGATGAAGGGCAATCCCAACCGTTCCTGCAATAATGTGTTGGCGTAGCAGCCGACGGCGAGGAAGGCGGCGTGTCCAAGGCTCGCCTGCCCGGTATGTCCGACCAGCACCATCAATCCCATTCCGGCAAGCGACCAGATCAAAAGGTTGGTCATCTCACCGAGAATGAACAGGTCGGTGATAAGCGGAATGACAATCATGAACGCCAGCAAAAGCAGGTACCAGAACGCCTGGTGACCGTGTTTGAAGTAGTTGATGTCAGCGTCGTAGGAGGTTTTGAAAACTGTACGCATTTTCCGTCACACCTTCTTCTGGTGGACTTGCGACAGGATGCCGTGCGGACGGAAGATCAGAATCAGGATCAGCAGCAGATAAGGCGCGACCTGCGAATACCCGGCCGCAACAAAGCGGGAGGCAAACGGTTCAATGACGCCGATGATAATTCCTCCAAGCAGCGCTCCTGGCAGGGAGCCAAACCCGCCAATGACAGCCGCCGCAAATGCTTTGATGCCAATGAATCCGATCGCCGGTTCGATTGATCCCTTCGACGCAAAAAGTATGCCGGCCACTGCAGCGACCATGCCCGATAGCGCCCAGGTCAACGAATGGATGCGCTTTACGGGTATGCCCATATAGTAGGCTGCAAGCTGGTTTTGGGACGCAGCCTGCATTCCGATACCCAATTTGGACTTGCTGAAAAACAGGAAGATACCGAATGTCAGTATCACTGTGACGATAATCACCGAGACTTCGTCCAGCCCCAACACCAGGCCGCCAAAACGGACGTCCTTGCCGGCGATCGGCGACTGCAGTGATATTGGCTCGTGACCCCAGATGAACCCGGCCATAAACCTCAGCACAAAGCCCAGGGCAATAGTCAGGATGATCACAGCGACCTGGGATTGACCGAACATGCGCCGCAGGATGGTCATGTCAAACAGGTAGCCGAAGACCCCCATGATTGCGATTGCCGCCGGCACCGAAATCCAGAACGGCAAATTCATGAATTGATCGTTGGTTAAGCCAAGAGCAACGAACGCTCCAAGCATCATGAAGTCACCCTGGGCAAAATTTACTGCCTCGGTTGCCTTGTAAATGATGACAAAACCGAGCGCGATCAGCCCGTAGACACACCCATTGGCAATACCGCTGATCAGCAGTTGCAATATGTCCAAGAAATCTCCTCCCGACCCTTGGTTATTTCGGGACGTTTCTTCGCCGCCCCAGTTTCATTTATAGCGGTCCCGGTCTAACCGGCAACCGCTGCGTTCATGCTCCAGGTTTGATAAAGACCTTTCCGTTCGGTTTGGCTAGTTCTCCGGAAACTCGGTCGATTGCTTCGCTCAATGGAACGATGGCCGTCACATCGGTCTTCCAGCTGCCGCTGGCAAAACGCTGCTGTGTTTCCATCACCACTTCCAGCCGCCGCTTCGGATCGACGTCACGCATCCACGCAGTTAGCCAAAAACCTTCTATGCGCTTGTGCATGAAGATCATTTGCCCGGGTTGCAGAACCGGCATCGTTTCCGGATCGAGCTTTCCGTAAACGATCCAACGCGCCCGTTTGGGCATCTTGTCGAATATTTTCGCGGAAAGTGGACCAGCAACGGCATCGAGGAAGATGCGTGGTTTTTCCTCCCGCATGACAGCCGTGAGTTGACTGTCAAAATCGTCATCCTCGGAATTGAGGACATGCGCTGCGCCGGCAGATTTCAAAATATCGGCTTGATCGTCGCGACGAACAATCGCGATCGGCCGATAGCCGGCGTCTTTGGCGGCCCCCATAAGCAGCTTGCAAAGCTGGCTTGCGGCAGCACTGAGGACAAAGGCTTTTTCGCCCTCCGCCTTGACAATGTCGAACATGGCGAGCGCGGTCAGCGGATTCACAATCATTGCTGCCGCGTCGGTATCGGATACACCCGGCATCAGCGGAATACAGGCGCCGGCGTCGGCGACCGCGTAATCGGCCCAGGAACCCCAATTGCTGACACCGGTTGCGAACGCAACCCTCTGGCCGACGAGACCCTTGGCCTTGTCGTCGCCGGCGGCAACAACCTCACCGACGCCTTCGAAGCCGGCGGGCTGACCCTTGGCGCGCGGTTGTCCGTACATTCCCTTGACGAACATGACATCCGACGGATTGATCGACGCAATTGCTACCTTGATGAGAACCTGACCTTCGCCGGGATCCGGGACATTGATTGTTCCATTTTCCACATAAGGATCCATCGCCTCCAGCACCGTGCCGGACGGTTTGGTCGCATATCCGTCACCCTTGAGCAGAAGGGCGTTCATCTTTTCGGGCAACGTCATATGGTCTTTCGATCTTTCAGGGTTTGAGTATCAATTTGCCGGTCGCACCCCGGCCCAAAATCCGCCCGAGCACATCGGCTGCATTTGAGAGGGGATAAGTGCCCTCGATCACGGGCTTGACCTTTCCGGCCATATACCAACCGATCAGTTCCTGCATGTTTTCGGCATAAATTGCCGGCTCACGCTGGGTGAAAGATCCCCAGAACACGCCGACAACACTGTAGCCTTTCACCAAAGTCAGATTTACCGGCAGTTTGGGGATCGTACCCGAGGCGAAGCCGATCACCAACAATCGGCCGTTCCAGGCCATGGCGCGCGACAGTGCATCGAAGGCATCACCGCCCACCGGGTCGAAGGCGACATCGATACCCTTGCCGCCGGTAGCCTCTTTCAACGCGTCCTTGAGATTGTCGTATCCAAGCGTGACTTCCGCACCGGCATCAGCGGCAATTTTGCGTTTCTCATCGCTCGAAGCCACTGCAATGACCTTGGCGCCCATGGCCTTGCCAATCTGAACAGCAGCGACGCCGGTTGCGCCGGCTGCGCCGAGAACACAAAGCGTCTCACCTGGCTGCAATTTGGCGCGTTGTTTCAGCGCGTGATGCGCAGTCCCATAGCCGCACATCAGCGCACAGGCGTCGGCGCCATCCATTCCGTCAGGCAGTTTCATTACTGTCGCTTCGGGAGCCGCCACCTTTTCGGCATAGGTGCCCATCATCGACATCGCTGCGACATGGTCGCCAGGCTTGAGATTTTTCACCTTGTCACCGACGGCGACTACTTTGCCAGCCACTTCCATTCCGGGAACAAACGGAACCGGTGGCTTGACCTGATAAAGCCCCTGCACCAGCAGTCCGTCCGGATAATTGACACCGATCGCTTCCGCCTCAATGACCACGTTGGAACCCTTGGCCTCGGGCTCCGGCCAGTCAGCATATTCAAGCTTGTCCAGCGGTGCAAAATCCCGCGCAACGATGGCCTTCATCGCGTCACACCTTTTCCTGTGTGTATTTTTTGAGTTCGGTTCTCGCCACTTGCCTGCGATGCACCGCATCCGGTCCGTCCGCAAGCCTCAATGTACGCAGATGCACCCAGGAATTCGCCAGCGGCGTGTCCTGGCTGACACCCTGGCCGCCGAACATTTGAACCGCTTCATCGACTACCTTGAGCGCGACCCGAGGTGCGACGACCTTGATCTGGCTGATCCACGGAGCAGCCGCGCGCGGGTCGCCCTGATCCATCATCCAGGCAGCCTTGAGGCACAATAGCCGCGCCATCTCGATCTCCATGCGGCTTTCGGCGATTATGTCATAGTTCGCGCCCAGTTGCGCCAACGGTTTGCCGAAAGCCTCTCGACGCATGGAGCGCTTGCACATCAATTCCAGCGCCTTTTCTGCCTGGCCGATGGCGCGCATGCAGTGATGTATGCGTCCCGGCCCCAGACGGCCCTGCGCGATCTCAAAACCTCGCCCTTCGCCCAGCAGCAGATTGGATGCCGGTACGCGCACATTCTCGAACTTGATGTGAAGGTGTCCATGCGGTGCATCGTCATGACCGTAGACCGTCATTGCCCTCAGTTTGGTGATGCCTTTTGCATCGGCGGGTACCAGTATCATCGACTGACGCTGGTGTTTTGGCAGGTCGTCACCGCCGGTTTTCACCATGACGATATAAATCTGGCAGCGCTCATCACCTGCGCCGGACGACCACCATTTCTCTCCGTTGAGCACATATTCATCGCCGTCGCGTTCGCAGCTCATGCAGATATTCGTTGCGTCCGACGATGCGACATCCGGTTCGGTCATGAGGTAGGCCGAGCGGATTTTGCCATCCAGCAACGGCGCCAGCCACCGATCCTTGTGCTCCTGACTGCTATAGCGTTCAAGCACCTCCATATTGCCGGTATCCGGTGCAGAGCAATTGAACGTCTCGGCGCCAAGATGCGCCTTGCCCATTTCCTCGGCAAGGTAGGCATATTCTACCGTTGTGAGCCCGTAACCACGCTCTGAATCGGTCAGCCAGAAATTCCAAAGTTTCCGCTCCCGGGCCTTTGCCTTGAGCCCGTCGAGAATCTCGATCTGGCGCTTGGTCAATTTCCAGCGGTCGCCTTCAGCGCCGACTTCTGCGAGAAACTCTTCATCGAGCGGCATTACCTCGTCGCGGACCATATTGGCCACCGCCTCACGGATCGGTTTGAGCCTTTCGGTCATTCCCAGATTCATCTCGGGATTGCTGCTCATGATTTTATTTCTCCTTTGTAGCCCAAACCGCGCAGGGCGAATTCAACGACCTGGTCGACCAACTTGTCGATGTCAGATTTGTTTTCGCCGGGCCGGGGCGAGTACCAGAAAAGTGGTGAATTCAGCGCGATGAACATCACCTGGTTAGCGATGCTGAGATTGTCGAACGTCAGCGAACCGTTTTTCTCGCATTCCGATATGACCGATTTGAATATGTCGCCATACCGGTCGCGATAAGCGAGAAGCCCGGTCAATGTATCCCGCTGTTCCGGCGTGGTGGATCCGCGAAGATGCATTTCCACGCCCTCCCAGACCGCCCGCTGATAAGGTTTTGTAGCAATCATTTGATTAGTATGGGTTCGTGCCATGAGCACAAGCTTTTCTTCCGCGTTGCCGGTTGATTCAAACGCCGGCATGATCGCTTGATAATTCATGTCCATGCCGGTTTTGAACACATCCGCAAAAAGATCCGCCTTTGAAGCATAATGATGGTAGATGCGGCCCTTGGTGGAGCCGAGACTTCGGGCAACATCGTCTATCGAAGTATTGGCGTAACCGCGTGCGGTAAAGCAATGTGCTGCTGCGTCCAGGATTTCCCGGCGCGTGCTGCTCGACGCTGCCTCAATGCTCTCTGCGACACTTTCAGGAACGCCGACTGCCATCGATCCTCCGATTGAGGTGAAATATCCAAGGACGGTCAGTGGATCATCGCCCTTTACGTTCGCCGAAAACATGAACATACTACCGGGTATGTTGTCAACGAGGCGCATGAACAGCGCCCGGTTTAGCTTCGTCGGGAGGATGTATGAGCATTTTGGATGATCTGTTTGGCGTTGCAGGCAAGACTGCGCTTGTGACCGGTGCCGCCACTGGAATAGGACGCATGGCCGCAACCGGCCTCGTTCAAACCGGCGCACGGGTTCTCATTGCCTCTCGCAAGGGCGAAGATTGCGCTGCAGTTGCAGAGGAATTGAACAAGCTCGGTGCCCCGGGTTCCGCTGAAGGATTTGCCGGTGATGTCAGCTCGGAAGAAGGAATAGCCGCGCTTGTCGATGAAGTGAAATCACGCACCGATAAACTTCATATCTTGATCAACAATGCCGGTGTCACCTGGGGTGAACCACTCGATACATTCCCCTACAAAGCCTGGGACAAGGTTCTGGGTGTCAATGTAACAGGTCTGTTCCACCTCACTCGCGAATTGCTTCCGCTGCTTGATGCGGCAGCGACCGATGCCGATCCGGCTCGAATAATCAATCTTGGATCGGTCATGGGAACACAGCCAATGGCCGATGGTGCCTATTCATACACCGCTTCGAAGGCAGCCGTGCACCATTTGACCAGAACGTTGGCCAATGAGTTTGCCAAACGGCGGATAACCGTCAACGCCTTCGCACCGGGACCATTTCAAAGCCGCATGACAGCTTTTGCGACCGCAACCGACGAGCAGGCAGAATTTGTTGGAAGTCGCGTGCCACTGGGCCGTATTGGCGCTCCGGGCGATATTGCGGCGGCAACATTGTTTCTTTGCGGCAGAGGCGGAGCCTATGTTACAGGCGCAGTTCTACCGCTGGACGGAGGCCAATCAGTTCAGCACGGAATGTCGCTGTTCAAGGATTAGTGTATGTCGATCGACAAGAGCGGAAAACCGCCGGTCAGACTGGAGGATCTGAAAGGTGCCGTCGGCACCGAAATCGGAATATCGCCCTGGCGCGAAGTCACCCAGGACATGATCAGCCAATTTGCCGATGTGACAGACGATTTCAATTTCATCCATGTGGATCCCGAACGCGCCAAGGCGGAAACCCCGTTTGGCGGAACGATTGCGCACGGATTTTTGTCTTTGTCCCTATTATCGACACTGGCCTATGAGACCATTCCGGCGCTCGAAGGTCGCGCAATGGGCATCAACTATGGTTTTGATTCCATTCGCTTTGCCGCTCCCGTCAAATCCGGCGCACGCGTGCGGGCCAAATTCGATCTGGCGAATGTCAAGATCCGGCCCTCGGGCTACATTCAAATTGCTTACGACGTGACAATGGAAATTGAAGGATCGGTGAAGCCCGCTTTCACGGCACGCTGGTTGACAATTGCAATAATGGAAGAGGGAGCAAGCGCAAGTGATGGCTGAGCAAGCCGATCCCAACGCCATTGATGAGAAAGTTCTCGGCCCCTATCTGGAAGAGCACGTCGCCGGATTCTCCAGCTTGGAATCGATAGAAAAATTCGGACATGGCCAGTCCAATCCGACCTATTTGGTAAAGGCCGGAAGCGGCAATTACGTCCTTCGAGCCAAGCCGCCAGGCAAATTGCTCAAATCCGCTCACCAGGTCGATCGCGAGTTTCGGGTGCTGAGTGCGCTTGCGGGGAGTAAAGTCGCTGTTCCGGCCGTGCTTCACCTGTCGCCCGAAGATTCCCCGATCGGCAGGATGTTCTATGTCATGGAATATCTGGACGGCCGTATTTTGTGGGACCCGGCATTATCTGAACTTTCATCGAATGAAGAGCGCGCCGCGATCTACGATGCCATGAACGCGACCTTGGCCGCCCTTCATGATGTCGACATTGAAGCGGTAGGTCTTGGCGATTTTGGCAAGCCGGGCAGCTACTTTGCCAGGCAGCTGTCCCGCTGGACGAGCCAGTATAGGTCATCTGAAACCGACACAATTCCTGAAATGGACAACCTGATTGTTTGGCTGGAGCAGGAACTTCCACCCGACGACGGTATCGTTTCGTTGGTTCATGGCGACTACCGGCTGGACAATATTTCATTTGCGAAGGACCGGCCGGAAATAATTGGCGTGCTCGACTGGGAGCTATCGACACTCGGGCATCCCTATTCCGATCTGGCCTACCAATGCATGCAATGGCGGCTACCGCATGCGTCCGGCTTTCGCGGTCTTGGTGGTGTTGACCGCGGCTCAATTGGTGTTCCAACCGAAGAGGCCTATGTCGAAGCCTATTGCCGGCGCCGCGGCATTTCGCAGATTGGCAACTGGCGATTTTATGTGGCGTTTTCGTTTTTCAGGATCATTGCCATCATTCAAGGTGTCTACAAACGCTCGCTGGATGGGAACGCTTCCAATCCCGAACGCGCGCAGCAGATGGGCAAGGCCGTGCCGCAAATGGCTGCGCTCGCAGCCGCAACCATCGAAAAGGGGTGAAGAATATGGGGCAATTTGGGGGGCTTACGGTTTTTATCTCCGGCGCGACCGGCGGGTTTGGCACCCGCAGTGCCGAAAAACTGGCAGAAGGTGGCGCCAACCTTGTTCTGACTGATATCGACAAGAACCGTCTTCAAGACCTGGCAGACAGCTTGCCCTGCGAAACTGCATTGATCAGCGGTGATGTCACCGATGAGCGCCTGTTCAAAAAAGCGGTCAAGCTGGCAATCGACAAATTCGGCGCTTTGGATGTCGCGATCAACAATGCCGGCATTGCACAGAGCTTCGTCAAATTGCATCAGGTTCCTTCTGCCGAAGCCCGCAGCATCATGGATGTTGATGTGATGGGCGTATTCTATGCCATGAAGCATCAGATCAATCAGATGGATAAACAGTACCGCAACGAAGGCAGGCGCGGAATTATCGTCAACATTGCCTCGATCGCCGGTCTGGGCGGCGCCCCGAAATTGTCGGTTTACGCCGCAGCCAAGCATGCCGTTGTCGGTCTGACAAAATCAGCCGCTGCGGAATATGCAACAAAGGGAATTCGCGTTAACGCAGTCTGCCCCTCATTTGCGCGTACCGAGATGGCATTACAGTTCCTGCGCACGGCACCGGAAGGCGAAGAGGCGGCAACTGCCAATCTGGTCCGCGGCGTGCCGATGAAGCGATTGGCCGAAGTCGACGAAGTCGTGGAGGCCATCCTGTTTGCAGCCAATCCCGACAATTCTTTCATGACCGGACAGACCTTGGCGGTCGATGGTGGAATTGAAGCGATCTAGAGCGATTCCATTTAAGCCGGATAAGCTCTAGTCGGTTATCCGCCGGGTCTCAGCACTATCTTGGGTGCAGCCAGATTGCCCGACAGAATATCGGCAAACGCGCTAGCTCCTTCCGAAAGCGGCCGCTGCTCGATCCAGTCCAACGCTCCCAGTCTTCCATCGAAAATGGCTTGGGCAGTCTCGCGAAAGTCCTGCGGGGTATATGTATACGTGCCGATAAAGGTTATTTCCTGCAGCGTCATGCGCCGGATGTCGAGCCCGCCAGCCGCCGATCCCAATCCGACATGAACGATGACGCCACCATGGCGGACCAGCTTGGAGGCTGCCGCCCGGGTTGAATCAAATCCGACACCATCGACAACGATATCGGCACTTCCCGCAACCGGACCGCCATCTGACATGGGATCGTAGACGATGATGCCATCGATTTGCTCTATTGTCGCTCGTCTTTCAGGACTCGTTTCGGCAAGGTGAACATTTTGCGCACCTCTGGCCTTTAAAACCAGCGCAGCCCCAAGCCCGATTGCCCCGCCTCCAATAACAGCACAAGCTGCATCAGCCAGCGGAAGTTCGCAGCTGCTTTCCGCCAGCCGTACCGCGTGCCATCCACAGGCTAGTGGTTCGGCAAGGGCAGCGTGCTCACTTGATACGTGATCGGGAATTTCGATCAGGTTGCTCGTTGGCATTGCCAGCAATTCGGCGAAGGCCCCTTCGCGCGGCGGCATGGAAATGATTTGCCGATTCTGACAAATATTGTTCCTGCCCGATCGGCAATCACGGCACTTGCCACATGACACTAGCGGGTTCACCGTAACCCGTTTTCCGACGCCGTCACCTTCGATCACGGTACCAGCCGCCTCATGGCCGAGAATGAGTGGCGCCGGCCGGCGGTCGTCATGACCGAGATAGGCGTGCATGTCTGAACCGCATATCCCGACAGCCTCGATCCGGATCAAGGCATCGCTGTGTGACCGAACGGGATCAGCAGCATCCCGATAATCGAGCTCTTTCGGTCCGGTATAAACAAGCGCCTTCATTTGGCAGTGTAGCCTCCGTCGACATACAGAATTTGGCCCGTGATATAATCGCTGGCGGGTGAACAAAGAAAAAGCGACGGGCCGATGATATCGCCAGCTTCGCCATTCCTGCCGATGCAGGTTTGAGCTGCATTTCGCGCCGATCGTTCCGGATCTGCAAAGACCGGTCCGGTCAATTCGGTCGGAAAAAAGCCTGGTGCGATGGCGTTGGTGTTTATGCCGTGTTTTGACCATGCTTCGGCCATCGCCCGCGTCAGTTGCGCTATGCCGCCCTTTGATGCGCCATAGGCGATGCCACCGGGAAAAGCTCTTTCCGATTGCAGCGAAGCGAAATTCAAGATCCTCCCCCAACCGTACTCTTTCATGGCAGGCACCAGCGCCTGCGCGAGATAGAACGGGGCGGACAGATTGGTGTCAATCGTTCGCTGCCACCCTTCTGGTGTCACATCGTCGGCGGACTGTCTCGTATTGACCCCGGCAGCGTTGACAAGAATGTCCGGTGGACCAAAAGGTTGCGCCGCCTGACGAGCGAGCTCAACCGTCGTATTTGGATCACCAATTTCGCCAATGACGGAGCCGGTTTCACCCTTGGTCTCTTCCCGCCATTTTTCAAGCATGTCCGCCCGGCGTGCAACGCCGACAACTTTGGCGCCGGCTTCCGCGAAAGCTGTTGCGATTACCCTGCCGAGGCCGGAACTGGCGCCGGTCACCAGAGCTATACGTGCTTCAACATCGAAGGATGGCGATCTTTGGTCTTCTTTCATTCCGCTGCCCGAACTGGAATCGATATACCGTCTGCGATCAGACCCGGCTTATTTTCAACAGGTTCGCTGGTCGGCATTTTTGCTGCAATCCTTGCATTCGATCAAAAAACTTAAACCCTGAGCGTGCAGGTCGGCATTGCCTTGCTGGCAGTTTTGTAAGCGCTTACATCGGCAGATGCAAGTTTAATAAGGGGCTCAGTTGATGCGCCTTTGAGTGGAATATTCGAGACCTGATGGTCATGAGGCCAGAACAGTATTCGCCTTCGGGGGTGCCGTCAGTTCCGCAGGCCATCGTCATTTTGCGCCTCTTCGTCTATGACCGATTTAGCCCGGCCCGGCAACATCATGCGCTGGTAGAAGATTCCGATACCGATGAGCACAGCCCCGAGACCGATGAACGACAGTGCTCTAAGAACGCCTTCAAGCTGCGACATGTCGAACAGGAAAACCTTGGCCACGGAGATAACGATCAACACTGCCGATGCGAGCCGCAGCGCGGTTGATTTGAGCCGAATTCCGATCACCAGGATGACAACGCCAAGCACCAGCCACGCAGCCGAATAGGTATAGGTTTCCCAGCCGGTCAAACCTTTCCATGAGCCGATGAATTCACCCCAGTAGAGCCGTCTGATCGACAGCGTGACATAGGCAAAGGCCAGAGCTGCCGCTGTCAGGCCCAGGCAGGCGACATAGGGTTTTGGACGTTTGGGCCGGGCGTAAAGCGCGAGGCCGGCCATCGCTGCCGCGGGCAGCAGATAGGCCAGAAGAAGCAGGTTGAAGAATGTGATTTGACCGGTGGATTCGTTGGTCACCAACGGGTTCAGCACAACAAAGTGCGACACGACGATAAACAGCATCGACAATCCGCCGATCACCATTGAGCCGATGCGGAAAATCGGGCTGGGGCTTCGCGTGTCGAGTGCAACGAGGATCGCTCCGCCGCCGATCGCAATCAGCGTGTAAATTGCCTGCTCGGCCAGACTGAGCGTGTCGCCATAGATCTTCCCGCCATTCATGGCGTGGCGAACGAGTATGGCGGCAGTCAACAACGCAAACAGGGCCGCGAATGCTTCCTGCACCAGTCGCATGCGTCCATCGGCGAGTTTCTTCAGCTGCCAAGCAGCGACAATCGCACCGACCGCCGGCACTGCATATCCCGGCAGCAGCCAGTTGAATATGGGCGTGGTTCCCAGATCGAGCTCACCGACGATTGATGGGTCATAGGCGATACGCCCGATGACAACCACGGAGACGGCGACAGACAATATCGGCCAGACAGGCCATTGCCTGAAGCGCAGCGCTGCCACTGGTACGAGGATCGCCAATCCGCACATCACCGTCGTCATGCCGGGTCCGAAGTCCGCATGGATTGCCAAGATCAGAGCCGCCATGGCGCCGGCGGCAAACACTGAAACCGCCAGCCCGCCGGATTGACGCGGCTCCTCGTTGCGTGCGGTCAATTCCGACCCGCCGACCAATATGGCGGCCAGGCCAAGGAAAATCGTGCCATACAACAGATCGCGGTTGATGTTGCCAAATCCGGTCCAGATCAGAGTGGTGACCAGCAGTGGAACCAGAACCGCAAACAAAGCCCAGACAGCAGCTGGCCGCGGTGCGGTAACAACCGCCTTGCCGGCCATCCAGATACCGGATGCCAGGAAAAGCGCCGCTACCAGCCAACTAAACAAGACCATATATTCGGGTCCGGCGTTCGCATCTCCTTCGACAATCACTCCGTCGATTGCCAAAAGGACATTTAATCCGCCGAAATAGGCCCAAAGTTGCCACAAAATGGTCGACGCCCCGGCGGCAATGAACAAGGGCAGGGCAACCGGGCGCCAACCGGCAGCTGCAATCATTGCAGCGACAATGATTGCGATACCGACCAACATCCCGTCGGTGACATTGCCGTGCACCGCCATCGCGAGCACTTCAAGGCCGCCGAGAATGGCTGTCGCCAGGGTAGGGATCAGAACATCGCTGGCAAACGGTCTGCCTTCGTCGCTTGGTCTGGCCCACAGCGCCGACAGTGCGGCGATCGGGACGAGAGCGATAAATGTCACCGACGTCGCATTGACGTCTTGAACATGAAACAAATAGGCGATGCACCAGAGCCCTGTGCCTGCGATCGCCGCACTTGCCATCGGCCACCAGCGTTTTGTTCGGGCAATGAAAACGGTCGCGACAAGAACGATCGCCAGAAAACCGAACAGTGCCCAGGGATTGGGTGCGTCTGAAGAAACCAGCGCGGGTGTTGCCAATGAGCCTACCAGCCCGAGCCCGCCAAATGCCTGGCCGTGCAACAAAGAAAGCGAGATTGCTGCCACGCTGATGAGGCCGAGAGTGACAAATGCCGTGGCCTGTCCGATGAAGCCGTAATAGCCGTGCGCGGCATAGACCGTGCCGAACAAAATAAACGCGCTCGCGGCAGTCAGAATTCCAGGCAGGTACGCCCCGTTGATGCCGCCGACCGGAAGCGTTCTTTCCGAACGGCGCAAATATTCGCCAGCACCGCCGGCAGCGATGCCGAGAAGGGCTGAAAGCACCAGCCTTACTTTCGGTCCAAGCAGGCCCGCTTCAATCGTGTAGCGTACAAGGAAGATGCCGCCGAGCGCCAGCGCCAGACCACCGACCCAAACCGCCCAGCGGCCGCCAAGCGCGGATTCAATGTCTGGCCGTGCCGGCGAAGACTGGGGAGGCAAATCCGCAATGGGCTCGGCAACCGATTCGGCAGCCGCCATTGCGGCAGCCGGTTCCTGATCCGGAATTTGCCAAACATTCGCCACATCGGTCTCGGCATCGGCATCAGCCAACGGTTGATCGACCAGTTCTGCATCGGCCGCTTCATCGACGTCCGGTTCAGATGACGGCAGGGCTTGGGGTTCGACACTTGCTTCGCCAATACCTGCAGATTGCTCGAGCCGGTCCCGCATCGCCATGAAGGCCTTTTGGAGCGCTCTCAGTTCGAATTCGAGCACTTTGATACGACTGTTCTGACTCCATATCAGAAACAGCGCCAAAAGGGCCAAGGCCAGGGAAATGATGCCGCTGAAAATCATGCCGCCCGCTCCATGGGGTGATTCTCGGCGGCACTATAAACGGAAATGTGACTGAAAACCGCTTAGCCCTACTTTTCAGCTAACTGCGCAGCGGGAATATCGAACAGGTCTCCGTGCCGATTGCCAGTAGCTTTCCATTTGCGTCCTTGAGCGTGGCTTCTGATACTGCCATTGTTCGCCCACGGTGAGTGACCGTACCTTCGCAGACCACTTCACCGGTTCTGACGGTAATCGGTCGGATCAGGTTGACTTTGAATTCTGCAGTCGCGTAGGCCTCGCCCTTCTCCAGCGTCGTGTGCACCGCACAGCCGAGCGCTGAGTCCAGCAGTGTCGCCGCCCACCCGCCATGGATTGATCCGGATGGGTTAAGATATTCCGGTCTGGGCGTACCGCGAAACACGGCCCGGCTTTCGGAGGCCTCGGACAGGTAATATCCCAGCGTCGCGGCAATCGGTGCTGTAGGCAGTTTGCCTTCTACCATTTTCTTTATCTGCTCAAGTCCGCTGCTGCGGCCAAATTCTTCCGGCGGGATAACACCGATATTTTGTGAAGCCTGATTCTCACCCAAGAGGTGCCTCCGTTCAGTTTTGCTGTTCCAATGCGCGATCAATAGCGGAAAGAAAACCGGCCCGCGATTCAGGCTGAACCGTTCCTCTGGGTTCCCAGAGATGACGGTCGAAAAAAAAGCCCGTCAAGGCGAATGCATTCCTGACTGCCGCCGGTGTCGTCTGTTCGTGTTCGCCCGTGATAAGAAATTGCGGCAGCAGCAGCATCTTGTCCGCCCAATCCTTCCCTGCCTCGCGCGAAACGGCCCGGCCCGATTTGGGTGAAACATAAACCAGATCATCTGTCGATCCAGTGGCGGCGCATGATGACAATTCAAGGCCGAATCCCAGTTCCTCAAGCATCAACAGCTCAAACTGGGCCAATAATTCGGCAGCGGTTTGAGCATCACCAAGGTTCGCAATGATTTGCCTGACCGAATCATACAAATGGTCGTGCGGATCGCGCTCGGGTAACAGGCGCAAATGCGCTGCAAGCAATTGAAGACCGTAAATGGCGACAGCTGAATCAAACAGGTTTGCCGCGTTGAGCATCAATGGTTCGACCTGATACGTCCCCAGATGTTCATCAAGCCGCGCTCGCCAGGTCAATTCGACCTGGTTACCTGCCTGCAGGACCGGCTGCTGCCGTCGCGATCGCCCACCTCGAACAAGCCCGAGATGTCGGCCATGGTGAGCCGTCATTGCCTCGACGATCACACTCGTCTCGCCGTGTCTGCGGGTGCCGAGAATTATGCCTTCATCCTGCCACTGCATTTTTTGACTGTCGGCACATTAGCGGGGAAATTCAAGCCCGATTTCGCGATAGCGTTCCGGATCTTTGCCCCAGTTCTCGCGCACTTTCACAAACAGGAACAGGTGAACTTTCTGGTCAAGGATACCGGCAAGCTCACGCCGCGCCGCAGCACCGATAGCCTTGATGGTTTCGCCTCCTTTGCCGAGCGCGATCTTTTTCTGGCTGTCACGTTCAACATAGATCACCTGTTCAATGCGAACTGATCCATCCTTCTTTTCCTCCCACTTTTCCGTCTCGACATGGGAGGCATAGGGTAGTTCCTGATGTAGGCGCAGGGTCAGTTTCTCGCGGGTGATCTCGGCCGCAAGCTGGCGCAACGGCAAGTCGGAAATCTGGTCTTCAGGGTAATACCAGTGGCCTTCCGGGAGAGATTCCGACAGATAGTCCAACAGATCGCTGCATCCGGATCCATTCAGTGCCGAGATCATGAAAGTGCGTTCAAACGGTACAAAATCATTTGCTGCAGCAGAAAGCGATAACAGTGTTTCAGGATTGACCCGGTCGACTTTGTTCAACACCAATATTTTTGGTGCCTTTATTTCCGCAATGTTCTTCAAAATTGCTTCTGCCTCGCCGGCGATTCCACGCTCGGCGTCGATCAGCAAAAGCACGATATCGGCGTCTGCCGCTCCACCCCAGGCTGATCGCACCATTGCTCGGTCCAACTGCCTTCTGGGCTTGAAAATTCCCGGTGTATCGACCAACACGATCTGGGTCTGTTTATGGATTGCGATGCCGCGCATGACAGCGCGCGTCGTCTGCACCTTGTGTGTAACGATCGCAACTTTGGCGCCAACCAGCCGGTTGACCAGCGTTGACTTTCCGGCGTTGGGTGCGCCGAGCAAGGCCACAAATCCTGCGCGCGTATTGATTTTCTGGTCCGGCGCCTCCGTCATGCGCCATCGTCCGCTTGCCACACACCTTCACGTACCAAAATCGCCGCGGCGGCCGCCTGTTCGGCTTCGCGTTTTGAGCTGCCTGTAGCGCGTATCGGTTCAAATCCCCGAACGGTAGCGACAATGGTGAAAACCGGGTCGTGATCGGGCCCCGTTCGATTCTCTGTGTTGTAAACCGGCGCTACTCCCGCTTTGCGATGCGCCCATTCCTGCAGTTCGGTCTTTGCGTCACGGCGGTCAGCGCCGGATTTGTGAATCAGCGGCCTCCAAAAACGCTCGATAAACGCCGTTGCAGGTTCGAGACCGCCATCAAGGTAGATCGCCGCGATCAGCGACTCCAATGCATCCGAACGAATATTCTGACGTTTGCGCCCTGCCAATGACTTGATCTCGGGTCCGGTGGTGATGAATTCGCCAAGGCCGATCTGGTCGGCAATTGCCGCACAGGTATCCGCATTGACCAGCAGGTTGAGGCGGCGCGACAGCTCTCCCTCATTCGCCTCGGGAAATTCCTTCCACAGGATTTGCGCCGTCGCCAGACCAAGCACCCGGTCGCCGAGAAATTCCAGCCGCTCGTAATTCCCGATCACTTCACTTTCGGCACTGGAATGGGTCAGTGCGCGAGTCAAATGATCCGATGATGTGAAACTGTAGCCAATTCTCTTGCCGATCTCGGCAGCATCGAACCGGCGTGCCACTGACATCAGTCCACCCAGTTGAACAGGCGAGACGGGCGTGCAAGCGAAGGCCATTTCCAGATTTCAAGTGGACTTGCACCGCCGGCAATCGAGAAGAATATGATATTGGCCCTGCCGACAAGGTGGTCGGCTGGCACGTATCCGACATTGAAGCGGCTGTCGGTCGAGTTGTCGCGATTGTCGCCCATCATGAAATAGTGGCCCTCGGGAACCGTAAATTCGCGGGTGTTGTCCCCCGGGGTTCCCTTGCTGAGATCAAGCGTTTCGTAGGAAACGCCGTTGGGCAGTGTTTCCAGGAAAACATCAACGGGACCTATCTGCTCGGTGACATCTTCGTCATCAATCTGTCCGATCAATTCCCGCTTGATCGGCTCGCCATTGATATGCAGCAATCCATCCCTGACCTGGATCCGGTCACCGGGCAGGCCTATCACGCGTTTGATGTAGTCAATCGATGGATTTGGTGGAAACTTGAAAACCGCAACATCGCCACGCTCGGGTTCACTGGCCCAGATCCGTCCCTCAAACAGGTTTGGCGAGAACGGCAAGGCATGGCGCGAATATCCGTAGGCCCACTTGGTGACGAACAGATAGTCTCCTTCCAGAAGGGTAGGCCGCATCGACCCCGACGGAATGGAGAATGGCTGAAACAGAACGCTCCGGATCACAAGCGCCAGCAGCACCGCCTGGACGATGACGCTGACAGTCTCTCCGAGGCCGCTTGACTTCTTCTGCTTCTTCTCTGCCACGCTCATCGTTTCCTCGTTGTCGCCGTCCGCGCCCTATTAGAGTGTTTCAAATTCAATTGGAACCGTTCAACAGTCCCGGCATTACGAATTTTGATCGAGCAGATGTCCCACGAATGTGTTCACATGTTGCTCCTGCTCAAGCTTGTTTGGCGATTGATCATCCAATGCATATCCGAACGGACGATGGTCCCGATTCAACTCTGCTTCTTCTTCGCGTCGTCTGCGATCGGTCGGCGCCTTGATGGGTCGCACGGATGTTACTTCGATTGCCGCTTCCTACCACCGCACGTTTTCGCCGGGCGCGGCCGGTTCGACCGCCAACGCGTGAACCCCTGCGGCCAATTCGTCGGCCAACAGATCGTTGACGGCACGGTGACGCTCGATGCGGCTCATTCCTTCAAACTCCGCCGATATGATGCGAACTCTGAAGTGTGTTTCGCCCTCTCCGTCGAATTGCGGTTGATGACCGGCGTGCTGGTGGCTCTCATTGATCACTTCCATGCGTTCTGGCGAAAACCTGCCATTGAGCTTGGCTTCAATCGTTTCCTTTATGGACATTTCACGCTCCTTGGTTCATATGCGCCTGTTCGGCAGTTTTGGTGAACCGATTCAGCGGTTAGTGCCACAAATTGTTGATTGTCAATTCTTGTTTTGCGGTTTGATCCAACCATACTCATGGGCAATGAGCGAGTTTTCGAAATATTTTGACAAGATTCGGGTGCGCCCCGACGCGGAAGCCGAAAAGCGCGCACGCGAACCAGAGTGCCAGTGGGATGGTTGCACCAAGGCCGGAACCCACAAGGCGCCGGTCGGCCGTCACAAGGAGGGCGAATATCTGCGCTTCTGCGTCAAACACGTGCGCGAATACAACAAAAATTACAACTACTTCTCGGGTCTGCCCGATTCCGACGTCGCCAAGTTTCAAAAGGAAGCGCTGACCGGTCATCGGCCGACCTGGAAAATGGGTGGAACTGGAGAAGCCAAAGTCGCACCTGACATGGCGACCAAACGGTCGGGCCGAGCAGGGTATTACAAGCGCATCCAGGACCCCTACAATCTGTTTGGTGCAGACGGGTCCAAAAAGTCCGGTCCGCGAAAAACCAAGCCGCTGGAGGCCAAGGCGCTGGAAACATTGGGCCTCGGACCAAAGGCGACTGGCGAAGACATAAAGAAGCGCTATAAGGAACTCGTAAAACGCCACCATCCGGATGCGAATGACGGCAACAGGGGTTCCGAAGAACGGTTCCGCGAAGTCTTGCAAGCCTATCGCCTGCTAAGGCAGGCGGGGTTGTGTTGACCACGGCAAGTGATAAAGACCCTGTAATAATTCTCGACGACGGGCGCAGCGCTCCCAGAAGCGCCCCGGAGGCATCATGAACAAGCATGAACGCGACATAACCAATCTGCCCGACACAACAGTTTCTGCCAAGGAAACCTTCGGGTTCGACACGGATATGGTCATTCCGGCCTATTCCGTGCGCGACGAGCAAGTTCCGGACATCGACCCGGACTACCAGTTTGACCAGACGACTACGATGGCAATTCTGGCGGGCTTCGCGTTCAACCGCCGCGTCATGATTTCCGGCTATCACGGCACCGGCAAATCGACCCATATCGAGCAAGTCGCTGCGCGGCTCAACTGGCCATGCGTGCGGGTCAATCTCGACAGCCATGTCAGTCGTATCGACCTCGTCGGCAAAGATGCGATCGTGCTGCAGGAAGGCAAACAAGTCACCGAGTTCCGGGACGGCATCCTGCCGTGGGCCTACCAGCACAATGTGGCGCTTTGCTTTGACGAATACGATGCCGGCCGGCCGGATGTCATGTTCGTGATTCAGCGTGTTCTGGAATCGTCCGGACGCTTGACGCTGCTTGATCAGTCGAGGGTTATTCGGCCCCACCCGGCGTTCCGGTTGTTTGCGACCGCAAATACTGTCGGTCTCGGTGACACGACAGGGCTTTATCACGGCACACAGCAGATCAACCAGGCGCAGATGGACCGCTGGTCGATCGTCACCACGCTGAATTATCTGCCGCATGATGACGAGGCGGGGATAGTGCTAGCCAAGGCCAAGCATTACCAGAATGAAGAAGGCCGCGACATCGTCGGCAAGATGGTACGCGTTGCCGACATGACCCGTAATGCCTTCATGAATGGCGACCTGTCGACGGTCATGAGCCCGCGTACCGTGATTACCTGGGCTGAGAACGCCGAGATTTTCGGTGATGTCGGCGTGGCCTTCAGGCTGACATTTCTCAACAAGTGCGATGAGCTGGAACGGGCGGTCGTTGCCGAGTTCTACCAGCGTGCGTTCGGCGAAGAACTGGCGGAAAGCGCCGTCAACGTCGTATTGGCTTAGTAATCGAACATGGCCGGGCCGGGTGACAATTCCAGAAGCGGCATAAAGATCGGAGCTGATGCCGACGGTTTCAAACGCGCGGTTTCGACCTGCGTTCGCGCCATTGCCGGCGACCACGAGGTTGAGGTCAGTTTCTCCAAAGACAAGCCGACAATGGCCGGCAATCTTGTGCGTCTACCGGAACTACCGCGCAAACCGAGCGCGACGGATATTTCCGTCACACGCGGTGTCGGCGACTCCATGGCGCTCAGAAAGGCGTGTCACGATCCGGTCGTTCACAACAAGCTGGCTCCCCAAGGCCGGCAGGCGCGAGCGATTTTTGATGCTGTTGAACAGGCCCGAGTCGAAGCCATTGGCGCCCGTGCAATGCCTGGTGTCGCGGAAAACCTGGCACACATGCTCGAAGACCGGTTCGCCCGCTCCAATCTTGGCGCAGTGACCGACAAGGCTGACGCCCCGATGGAGCAGGCGGTGGCGATGATGGTGCGTGAAAAGCTGACAGGCGCCGCCCCGCCCCGCAGCGGCGAAAATGTTGTCAGCCTTTGGCGAGACTGGATTGTCGACAAGGCCGGCGGCGACATGGAAAACCTGGAGGCAAGTCTCGACGACCAGGGTGCGTTCGCCAGATTGATCCGCGACATGCTGGTGTCGATGGAAATGGCCGATGAACTCGGCGATGAGGAAAACGACGAGACTGACGACAGCGACGACGACCAGGAGCAGGGCGACGACCAGCCCGAGGATGACGGCGAAACCGATTCCAGTTCGGAGCAGGCTGAATCGGAAGAATCCCCCGGCGACAGCGAGGAAGATCAAACCGGCGAGATGGAAGCCTCCGATACCACGGCGGAGGATGTCAGCGAAGACGATACGGATGACGATGCGGAAACGCCCGGCGAAGCGAAGCGGCCAGAACATCCGTTCGCCGACCTGCCATCGGACTTTGACTACAAAATATTCACATCGCATTTCGACGAAATCATCGGGGCCGAGGAATTGTGCGAAGAAGAGGAACTTGAGCGCCTGCGGGCCTTCCTCGACAAGCAACTGGCCAATCTGCAAGGCGTGGTAGGACGTTTGGCCAACCGGCTGCAGCGCCGGTTGATGGCACAGCAAAACCGCTCTTGGGATTTCGACCTTGAAGAAGGCTATCTCGATCCCGCCCGCCTGCCGCGGCTGGTGATGGACGAGATGAAGGGCACGTTTGCCGCTCTGACCTTTAAGCAGGAGCGCGATACCAAGTTTCGCGACACCGTCGTGACATTGCTGATCGACAATTCCGGTTCGATGCGCGGGCGGCCCATTACCGTTGCGGCGACTTGCGGTGACATCCTTGCGCGTACATTGGAGCGCTGCGGTGTTTCGGTCGAGATTCTTGGTTTCACCACCCGGGCCTGGAAGGGCGGGCAGGCGCGGGAGAAATGGCTCAAGGATGGCAAGCCCGCAAATCCCGGACGGCTGAACGATCTCCGGCACATCGTCTATAAATCGGCAGACGCGCCATGGCGGCGTTCGCGCCGCAATCTTGGCTTGATGATGCGTGAGGGCCTTTTGAAGGAAAATATCGATGGCGAAGCCCTGCTATGGGCGCATCGCCGGTTGCTGGGCCGCCGTGAGCAACGCAAGATCCTGATGATGATCTCCGATGGCGCGCCGGTGGATGATTCGACATTGTCGGTCAATCCGGGAAATTATCTCGAGCGGCACTTGCGCGCGGTCATCGAGCTGATCGAAACCAAGTCGCCGGTCGAGCTGCTGGCCATTGGCATCGGCCATGATGTCACGCGTTATTACCGCCGCGCCGTCACAATCGTCGACGCCGAAGAGCTTGCCGGCGCAATGACGGAACAACTGGCGTCCCTGTTCACGGAAGAAAGCGGGCCCGACCGCGGGCTTCGCCGCGCGAGCTGAATTTGCGAAACAGGGCAATACTGGCTGCGGTACTGATCTCGACAACTTTTTTGTTCGGATCCGGTCTGGCCGGTGCCCAGGAAGCGGTGGCAATCCCTGCCGAGATACGAAGCTATCCGATCAGAAGCTTCAAGATAGGGTCCACCGAAACCCGGTTTGGGCGGCTGGAATTCGTCGGCGGACTTGAACTGCGCTCTGCACTTGATCATTTCGGTTCGATGTCCGGCTTTCGTTATGTGGTGCCTGGCAGCGGGTTCATTGGCGTGACTGACAGCGGCTTTTGGTATCACGGCACGCTGGAAAGGGACGGCAACGGTGTTCCGGTCGGCGTCAGCGGATTTTCAATGCAGCCGATGGTCAATGCATCCGGCGCAATCAACAATGAAAAATGGCACACGGATGCCGAGGCGCTGGCCGTGCAGGGCAGCGAAGTGACCGTCGGTTTCGAACGCGAACACCGGATAGCGACATTTGACCTTGCTTCAGCAAACATGGGCACGCCAAACGGAACGGTTCCGTTTCTGGTTCCCGCCTATGAATTGCGCCGGAACAAGGGCTTCGAAGCCATCGCCTATTCACCGGAGGATTCCGGGCTGGAAGGTGCGCGCGTCGCCATAACCGAGCGCAGCATCGATAAACAGGGCAACATTTTTGCAGCCGTTCTTGAAGGGCCGCGAAAGGGCGTATTCAAGGTCAAACGGCGGGGAACATTTGACATCACCGCTTGCACGTTTCTCGCCGATGGCAGCCTGCTGTTGCTGGAGCGCAGCTTCAACATGGCTGAAGGGGTGAAAATGCGCTTCAGGCAGGTCGATACCGCCACGATCGCTAAAGGACGGACGATCGATGGGACGATATTGTTCGAGGCTGATCTGAATTTTCAGATCGACAACATGGAAGGGCTGGACGCCTGGATTGATGAGCAAGGCCGGCAGAGGATTGCGGTGGTGTCGGATGACAACCATTCCATCCTGCAACGCAACCTCTATCTGGAATTCATTCTGACCGAGTGAGTAGCGGTCAGGTAGTCTCGGCCGGTTTCAGTCGCGATAGCAACAAACCATAGGGCGCCAGCATCGCAAGCGCGACCAGCAGCTTGACACCCAGATCGCCAACGGCGAGCGAAACCCAAAGCGGCAACTCGCGACCGAGAAAATCTACGCCGAATCCCAGCGAACCATCCTCCATGCCGAACAGCCCGTCGACAAAGGCGAAAAAGGGTGCAAATGCCAGGCCAAAGAACAGGATTGTGTCCAGAATAGACCCGACGACCGACGACAACAGCGGCGCACGCCACCATTGTTCGCGTCGCAGCCAATCGAATATCGATGTATCAAGCAGCTGTGCGACCAGGAAAGCGGTTCCAGAAGCAATGGCAATTCGCGGGGTTGCAAGCCAGATCGAAAGCATGACAGCCAGCGCAAAACCCGCAAATACAACGCGGCGGGCCGCGGCCGGGCCCAACCGGCGGTTTGCCAAATCATTGATCAGAAAGGCGACCGGATAGGTGAACGCACCCCAGGTCAGCAGTTCCCCAAGACCAAAATGATTGAACTGGAACTGGACGAGGTAGTTCGACGCCGCAACAACAATAACCATCATCGCAACGAAGGGAGCAACGCTCGCCGTGGAAAGCTTTCCTGTTGTCATTTTTTTATCCTGGGTAATGGAACCAGCCGTAGATCAGTACTGCCCGAAAACGCAAAGCCGGATCAGGCTGCGGTTTCGGCCTGCTTCTTGGCAATCTGCTTTTTCAGCAGCCGAGCGCGCTGCGACAATTCATTGGCGCTGGCCTTGGCGAGAAACGGGTCCAAGCCGCCGCGATGCTCGACGGTGCGCAGCGCTGCCGCTGAAACGCGCATGCGATAACTTTGGCCCATCGCTTCCGACATCAGCGTTACATTCACCAGATTGGGCAGAAAACGGCGGCGCGTCTTGTTGTTGGCGTGGCTCACATTGTTTCCGGTCAAAACGGACTTGCCGGTCAACTCGCACGTGCGTGACATCTCGAAAAACCTTCTATCAATTCGGTGTCGCCGTGGGCTGAAATACGTCAATGTCGCACCGGAATTTTCGGCGCGTATGCGCTTTCGACTGCCTCACGGGAAAAGTCGCGCTTCCATAGTGGGATTTGGGACTAGCGTCAAGCGTGGACGCGTTCCTGTGACGTCGTTCATCTACCGTTCATCGGCTTTTTTCCATATAGTAACTCTTAGTTGAGAGGCTTGGGTGGGACCAAGAGAGGATTTCTGACCAATATGACCAGACGAATTGCGGCTCTCGCCGCCAGCATCGCCATTCTGCTCCCGTTGAATGCGGCCGCACTGGAGGCGCCAAAAACCTTCCGTGGCGACTATAAATTGACATTTCTTGGCCTGAGAATCGCCAAATCGACGTTCATATCGAATTTCTCCGGCGATACGTTCGTTCTCAACGGCAGTCTCAAAAGCGCCGGTCTTGCCCGCATGTTCGACAAGACCGTCGCGCATACGCAGGTTACCGGGCGCATTGCAGAGAACGGTGTGGAGCCATTGGGCTATCAGTTGAATTACGTGATGGGCGGCAAGGCGCAGAAGACCGCGATTCGCTTTTCCGAGGGCAAGGTTGTCGAAACCGAGAACGTGCCGCCGTTAAAAAAGCGCGGCGCAAATTGGGTTCCACTCGGTGCTGATGATTTAAGTGCGGTGTTCGACCCTCTGACGGCTACCATGGTCAGGGCCAGTTCGGCCCGCGAAGTCTGCAATCGCACGATCCGCGCCTATGACGGCGAGATGCGGGTCAACCTGAAGCTTAGCTATGCCGGTATGAGGCCGTTTAGGACAAAAGGTTTCAAGGGCGATGTGGTGCGTTGCAAGGCAAAATTCGAGCCTGTTTCCGGATATCGCAAGGGCCGTCGTGCGCTTGAATTCATGAAACACCGCAGCCGCATGGAAATCGGCTTTGCACCCGTCGGGGCAAGCAATATCTACGCGCCGATTTTCGCCACCGTTGGCACTCAGGTCGGCACGCTGCGGCTATATGCGACAAGGTTTACCGCCAGCAATTGACCGGCACAGAGCTTCCGATGCAATAAGGTCCGGTTTCAACGCGCCGGTGTGCGCCTTTGTATCGGACCAACCATGGCGCGGGCAACGTTCATTGGATTTTCAGCAGTTGCGATGTGGGCGCTGCTGGCGCTCTTTACCGACGCTTCCGGCCAGGTGCCGCCCTTTCAACTTGCCGCACTTACCTTTTCGATCGGCGCGGCTGCAGGGTTCGCCGTCAGGGGCTTCGTTCCCGTACCGGCCGGTGTGCGGGTTCCGGTGGGAGCGTGGGTAACCGGCATTGCCGGTCTGTTCGGATACCACTTCTTCTATTTTACCGCGCTGCGTAATGCGCCCGCCGCCGAGGCAAGCCTGATCGCCTATCTGTGGCCTTTGTTGATTGTGCTTGGCTCGGCGCTGATGCCGGGTGAGCGGCTTGGCTGGCATCACATTGCCGGCGCCGTGTTGGGCTTGGTGGGCTGCACACTCATCGTTACGGGCGGTGAAGGATTTGGGTTTGATCCCCGGTACGGCTATGGCTATGCCGCAGCGGGAATATGCGCGCTGGTCTGGTCGTCCTATTCACTCCTGTCGCGGCGGTTCAGTGCCGTCCCGACCCACATTGTCGCCTGGTTTTGCCTGGCGACGGCCATCCTGTCGCTGCTCTGTCATCTGGCGCTGGAGCAGACCATCTGGCCGACCGGCACATCCCAGTGGCTGGCGGTTGCCGGGCTCGGATTGATGCCCGTGGGTGCAGCCTTCTATGCATGGGACTATGGGGTCAAACGCGGCAATATCCAGGTTCTGGGCGCGGCGAGTTACGGCGCACCGCTATTGTCGACCATCGTTCTCGTCATCGCCGGAAGGGCCGAACCTACAATGTCGTTGGCTATTGCCTGTCTCTTGATCACCGGTGGCGCTGTTCTGGCCGCTAAATCGATGCTGTTCGGCCGCCGCAAGCCTTCAACTCCGGAGTAGTTTCTGATGCCGTTTCCAGGGGGGTTGGCAGCGACTGCAAACGGCACACTGCTGTTCTCAATCATCGCTGCATTTGTGTATTTGCTCGCTGTCAGTCAGCCGCGTTCATCGCGGCGAACGGTCGTAAAGGCGCTTTCGACTGCCTTGCTCGCATTGTTGGCAGCCATCGAAGGCGGTCCGGCGCTGCTCGTAATCGCCCTCGCACTGGGTTCGCTGGGCGATGCATTTTTGGCCAACGACAGCGAAAAGGCCTTCCTCGGCGGATTGGCAAGTTTCCTAGCAGCGCATCTGGCCTATGTCTGGTTGTTCTGGACCGCAGGATTGGGCGTCGAGATTGTCGCTGTGGATATCTGGCGCATCGTTGGTGTTGGCCTTATTCTGGAATTGGCAGCGGCCATGTTGTATTTGCTGCTTCCCGCCGTTGGTTCCGATCTGAGGATTCCTGTTAGCTCGTATATTGGCGCAATCGTGCTGATGGGGCTGGCCGCGCTAACACTCGAACAGCCGCTGGTCATTGCAGGCGCCGCCATGTTCATGGCCTCAGACACGATTCTTGCTACCGAAAAATTTCTGCTCGCCGAGCGTTCGCCGCACCGGCGCTGGACACCGTACGCTGTATGGACGCTCTATTATGCCGGCCAGGCAGCAATCGCACTCGGGTTTTTGTTATAGGGCTTCAAGTCACCATCTCGAAAGCAGCGAAATCAAATCCCGGCGCCACCGTGCAACCAACCAACGTCCAGTCGCCAAGGCTTTTGGCCCGCTGCCAGACATTGGCCGGCACCACATGTTGGGGCCGTTCTCCCGCATCGATATCAGTACCCAATGTCAGGGTATCGATTTTGTCGAGGTCCGGTGAAATCTGCAATTGCAACGCCGCACCGGCGTAGTGATGCCAGACTTCTGCTGCGTCGCGTACCCGGTGCCAGGCGGACTCCTCGCCTTTTTTCAACAGGAAATAGATTGCGGTGGAATACCCGCGTGAACCACCTTCACGGTCGCGAAATGTTTCTGCAAACCATCCACCTTCGGGATGCGGTTTCAGGCCAAGCGTTTCGATAATCCGGTCCGCCTGCGATACTCCCATCTCAGAACCGGTCCTTGCGCTTTCTGATCTCCGCAAATACGTCAACGTCTGAAGCCGCTTCCATGCCGAGATGGGCGCGTATCGAGGAATCATCCCAGCGCAGGAACGGATTGGTCGATTTCTCCACGGCCATTGTCGTCGGCAACGTTGGCTTGTCCGCGGCCCGCAACTCGGCGATCTTTACTGCTCTGTCGGCCAGTTGCCGATTGTCGGGATCGACCGTGACCGAAAAGTCTGCGTTGGCTTTGGTATATTCATGGCCACAATAGATAACCGTCTCATCCGGCAATTCGCGCAAGACAGAAAGCGCACCGTGCATGTCGGCGGCGGAACCTTCAAAAAGCCTGCCGCAGCCCAACGCAAACAATGTGTCACCGGCGAATAAGACGCCGCTTTCGATAAAATAATAGACGATGTGACCCGCAGTATGGCCCGGCGTGGCAATTACACGAACCTTCTCGCCGCAAACCTCGATTGTATCGCCGTCGGAAACCGTCTGGTCGATACCCGGGATCCGCGCTGCTTCGGCTTTCGGTCCGATGATTGTCAGCCCGTAGCGGGTCTTCAACGCCTGATTGGCCTCCACGTGGTCGCCGTGATGGTGGGTCGTCAATAAATGGGTCGGTTTCCAGCCGGTACGCTCGATAGCCGCGACAATGGGAGCTTCCATCGGAGCATCAATAATTGCGGTCTGACCACTCTCTGGGTTGTGCACAAGAGCACCGAAATTGTCGCTTCGGCACATGAATTGTTCAATCTGGACAGTCATAATCTCCCTTTCGCGTTGCGTCCAAATTAGGTGGCTCAGACGGGATTGTCACCTTGGGGCGATGGCAAAACGGACCATTCTTGAAGTCTCAACGAGCCGCCGCTACTTTCTTGTCATGTACACCGACATTGTCGACCTGCGGAATTTTTACGGCTCGGTGCTCGGACGCCTCGCTGAGCGGTCAATCGCGATGGCAATCTCTTCTGTCTGGGCGACCCTTGCCAATGAGCGGCTTGTCGGCTTGGGATATGCAGTGCCTTGGCTGGAGCGCTTTGGCGCCGATGCTGAAAGGGTATTCGCGTTCATGCCTGCCGGGCAGGGTGCCGTGGCTTGGCCACCAAACGAACCTTCCGCGACCGCCCTGGTGTTCGAGGAAGAGTTGCCGCTGGTTGATTCATCCATTGATCGCATGATGATGGTGCATTTGCTTGAGCACTCGGAAAATCCGCGCGAAACTCTGATGGAGGCGTGGCGCGTTCTGGCTCCGGGTGGGCGGCTGATTATCATTGTACCCAACCGGCGCGGGGTGTGGGCCCGGTTTGAACATACGCCGTTCGGTACTGGCAGGCCGTTTTCCAGGGCGCAGCTGACCGAATTGTTGCGCGAAACCAACTTCACACCCGGCGGATGGTCGGATGCACTTCATTTTCCGCCGACAAAACGCCGATCCTTGCTTCGATTTCACAAAACGCTTGAACGTCTGGGGCGGCGGTTTTGGCCAATTTTCGCCGGAGTCGTAGTCGTTGAAGCGCAAAAACGCCTTTATCAGGGTCGTCCGGTTGCCGCCCGCGCCTCACGGCGTGTTTTCGTTCCGGTATTGTCACCGCAGGGTGCTGCCCGCGGCTGACTTCAAGCGACACTGTCGTTCACAAACATGTCGTTGGACAGTCAGCCAGCAAGTCGCGAAACTCGTGCGAACTCAGATGCATTTTACAGCAGGGGAGTGCCGGGATGACCAGTATTCGTCAGGTTTTCAACCAATTGCTTGCGACATTGTGCCTGTTCCTGGTCCTCGGCTTTCCGGCCAATTCCCAAATTGCCGAGCGGCCGGGCTGGTCAGTCATCTCGACGAATCACGATTATGGAACGCTCGTCGACCGCGTTCTTTCTGCCGCCAAGTCGCACAAAATAGGTGTAGTGTCCCACGCGTCAGCCACTGTGGGTGCAAAGCGGGTCTTGAACCGGGACATCCCAGGCAATTCGGTGATTGGGCTCTATCATCCGCGTTTCGCAGTGCGAATGCTGGAAGCCAGTGTCGCCGCCGGCATCGAAGCGCCCATCAGGGTCTATGTCACGGAAAACGGGGATGGATCCGCCACATTGTCATACAAAACCCCAAGTCACGTATTCGCGCCTTATCTCGATGAGGGCGGCGATGAATTGAAAGCGTTGGCAATCGAGCTTGATGCCTTGTTTGCCGCGCTTGCGAAGCAGGCGGCAAGTTCGAACTGAGCAGTTCACATCAGTTGCTCAGGACTGAAGGATTTACCGGCCATTAAGCATGTACTGACAGTCTGTCCGCGGTTTTATTGACCGGACATCTGCCTGCCAGATCACGCCCGCAGGTGGATACAAGGGGTAAAAATGGTAACCCAGCCGCAATCCAGAAACGACAGCCGCCGCGCCGTGCAGCGAACGACATGCAATTTCGCCGCCGACATCAATCTCGGCGGAGTGTTTCTGTGCAAAGCAATCATCAAGAACATGACGCTGACCGGTCTTCGGTTGACAATTCCGAACGGTGCCTGGCTGCCGGCCGAATTCGAAGTTTCTTCAGAGGTGCTTCCCGATCCGGTCAAGGTTCGTACCGTCTGGACCAACAAGGAACATGTCGGCGTAATCATCGAAAGCGGCTGATCAGGCCGGTCGACCGGTATCCGCAGTAAAAATTTCGGCGGACACCACCGAAGTCGTGCCCGCCGAATGTCCCGCCTTATTCGCTCAAAATTTACAGGTCACCCAACCCGGAGAGCTGCGGGATATCTGCAAATCATCTTCGGAAATCCCGGCTCGGCTTTCCCCAGAAACATCTTGGAAAAAACGGATAGGAATGCGTAGCGAAATAGACGAATTTGCCATTCAGCATACCACCGTTGCATTGATCAAGCTTGCCCGCGCCGCCGATATACTCCCAGTCCTGAACGTAGGTGCCGTTATACTTTCCGCCCGGTCCGCTGGGCCGTGTACCCTTCTTCAACCTGTAGCCTGACTTGGCTCTGGCGCCGATATAGTGAATTTCAAAGCCATCTGCCGCATAGCCGATATGGCTGCCATTGGTTTGCCCCAGAAGGCCCTTTGGAACGCCGTGATAATGGTAGAGCCCGCGTTCATCGACATGGGCGTTGTTATTGTCCATTCCGAGCAGCTTCCTCGCGCCAATGCCTTCGAGATTCCACCCCGATGAACGGTCTCGGCTGAAACCCCGCGGTGAGCGCGGATCCCAATAGTCGGCAGTGCCGGGGCGGATCGCCACGCCATTCAAGCCAACTCCGACGGTGCCGCGGTGGGTGCGTGCCCGCGATCCTTTTTTGGGGGTCGCATCAACACAGTATTTTGCCCGCTGTGACCTGATCGTATGCGGATTTCCCGAATTTGGGAATTTGCCCGTCGCATGTCCGGGAAGGCCATTCGAAGTGATACAGATGCGGTCGCCCCTGGTGCTTATGTCAGCATTCCCGGCAGTAAATCCCGTCGCCGTGAAGATGGGTACCGCAATTCCGCATGCCATCAAGGCATTGATTTTCATAGACTATCTCCCGGATAAATCAGGTCCCTTGCTGATCACGAAAATATGATCACGCTGCACCAGATGCCAGTTAAGCTTTGGTAATCTGCATTAAGTTTTTGTCATGCGGCACATTGGCCGAAGGCCGACAAGGTGAAGCGGAATCCTTGACAAATCGGCGCTCTCATGCGCTTTTCCGCGCGAATTTCATCGCGGGTGATTTGCCCGCGCTTTCCTCGCAAAAATTTCTAGCGGAATGTCATGACCATGCATCGCTATCGCAGCCATACCTGCGTTCAACTGAGAAAATCCGATGTCGGCGAAAATGTCCGTCTGTCCGGTTGGGTTCACCGTGTCCGCGACCATGGCGGTCTCCTGTTCATTGATCTGCGCGATCACTACGGTGTCACGCAGATTGTTGCCGATCCAGATTCGCCCTGCTTCAAAACCGCCGAGAGTGTGCGCGGCGAGTGGGTGATTTGTGTTGACGGAGAGGTCAAGGCCCGCACCGAGGAAACAGTCAATGCAAATCTGCCCACCGGCGAAGTCGAGGTTTTTGCCCGCGACATGGAAGTCCTGTCGGCGGCCAAGGAGCTCCCACTGCCGGTATTCGGTGAACCGGATTATCCGGAAGATATCCGGTTGAAATACCGCTTTCTCGACCTGCGCAGAGAGACGCTCCACGACAACATTGTCATGCGAACCAAGATCATCGCTGACATGCGGGCACGCATGAATGACGCCGGTTTTGCGGAGTATTCGACACCGATCCTCACCGCTTCGAGCCCGGAAGGCGCACGCGATTTCCTGGTGCCGAGCCGTATTCATCAAGGGGAGTTTTATGCGCTTCCACAGGCGCCACAGCAGTACAAGCAGCTAATCATGATGAGCGGTTTTGACCGCTATTTCCAGATCGCGCCCTGTTTCCGCGACGAAGACCCTCGTGCCGACCGTCTTCCGGGCGAGTTTTACCAGCTTGATGTCGAAATGAGCTTTGTCGAACAGGATGACGTTTTTGGCGCCATGGAGCCGGTGTTGCGCGGCGTGTTCGAGACGTTTGCCGGCGGCAAGGCGGTCACCAAAACATTCCACCGCATTCCGTTCGACGAAGCAATGCGCAAATATGGCACCGACAAGCCCGATCTGCGCAATCCGATCGTCATGGAAAATGTTTCCGACCATTTTCGCGGATCCGGTTTCAAGGTCTTCGCCAATATTCTCGCCAATGACGACAATGCCGAAGTTTGGGCCATTCCGGCCAAGACCGGTGGTTCCCGCGCCTTTTGTGACCGCATGAATTCCTGGGCTCAAGGCGAGGGGCAACCCGGACTGGGCTACATTTTCTGGCGCGAGGAAGGCGATTCTGTTGAAGGCGCCGGACCCATCGCCAAAAACATCGGCCCGGAACGGACCGAAGCGATCCGCACCCAACTCGGTCTTGAAGCTGGCGACGCCTGTTTCTTTGCCGCCGGCGATCCGAAGAAATTCGCCGGATTTGCCGGGGATGCCCGCGCCCGGGCGGGCGAGGAACTCGATCTTGTCGCCCGCGATCGTTTCGAACTGGCATGGATCGTGGATTTTCCGTTCTACGAATGGGACGAGGACAACAAGAAGGTCGAGTTTTCGCACAATCCGTTCTCAATGCCGCAGGGCGGCATCGAGGCACTCAGCAATGACGACCCGCTATCGATCAAGGCCTGGCAATACGATCTGGTGTGCAATGGTTTCGAGATCGCCTCCGGCGGTATCCGCAACCATCTGCCCGAAACGATGGTCAAGGCTTTCGAGATTGCCGGCATGAACCGTGAGGTCGTCGAAGAGCAATTCGGTGGTCTTTATCGTGCGTTCCAATATGGCGCGCCGCCCCATGGCGGTATGGCCGCTGGCATCGACCGCATCATCATGTTGCTGGTCGGCGCAAAGAACCTGCGTGAAGTAACCATGTTCCCGATGAACCAGCAGGCACAGGACTTACAGATGGGCGCACCCTCCGGAGTGTCGGCTGCGCAGTTGCGCGATCTGGGTTTGAGGGTAATGCCTGACCCTAAAAAGAGCGCAGAGTAAGCGATACAGAGTAGCAATGTCGCTCGTGTCTGAGACAAGACCGAAACTTCTGCTGACCGGGTTCTCTGTCTTTCCAGGTGCGCCGGTCAACCCGACAGAAGCATTAGTGCGCGAACTGCGGCGGCAATCGGGTGATATCGGCGCGAAGTGCACGTTCAGGACAGAAGTGCTGGATGTGGACTATTCGACAATCGGCGACCGGCTGGCCGCGATCGCTGAAGAGTTTGTGCCCGACATCGCCCTTCATTTCGGACTGGCTGCAGAAGCACAGGGCTTTCGCCTTGAGAAGTTTGCCAGGAATGTGGTTGCCACGGACCGGCCGGACAACGCTGGAAACTATTCCGGGGGCACTATTGCAGGAAGCGGTCCCGCGGACTTCGAAAGTACGCTGCCTCGAACCGGGATCGTGGAAGCGCTGACCGGAAACGGCCTGCCGGCAATGCTTGACGATCAGGCCGGCGATTATCTGTGCAATGCTGTCTTCTACCTGTCCCGGTCAGGCCGGTGTGGCGCGTTCAGTCCGAGCATGTCCGGTTTCATCCATGTCCCGCAATTGCCGGTCGACGATGGCGGCATTAGCGGAGATGGTGTTCGCCTGCCGCTCGCGGATCTGGTGCGCGGTGCCTGCATCGTCATTGATGTTTGCATCGACCATTGGAAACGAAAACGGGCCACCGGTTAACCGGCAGCCCGAAACATGAATGTCGATACAGCCCAAGTCGGCTACTCGTTAGCGGTAACTTTCACGCCCAGCTGGTTTGGCAATTGTTCCGGTGCGCTCATGCCGCCGGCAATAAGCATGGCAATCGGCAGCGGTGCGCCCGGATCTGCGCTGACCTCGATGCTCTGCGGATTGTCGAGATAGGCTGAAACGGCAGCGGTTACCTGTGCAGTGAAATCCGGATTGTTCAACTGCGCCATGGCAAACGGAAGGATCGCCTTGGCCTGATTGGCGATATCCGTCGGATTCATACCCTGCTGGTCAGCGACGAACTGGAGTACTTTGCCCGTCAGGGATTTGTCGTCGAACCGTATCTTGGCGGAATGAAAGGTGATCTGCTGCATCAGACCGAGCATGGCCAGACCGGTATTTTCGTTCTCGCCCTCCTCCATCATCTTCTTCTGCATGGTCTGCATGGATTCCAGGAATTCTAGTGTATAGCCGCCAATGTCGAGGTTGAAATCCAGCGTGCCGACATCCTTGACGTCAAGTGCCATCTTGTTGATGGCCATTTGGCCGTCATCGGTGTTCCAGGTGCCGTGGGAATCCATCGACCCCTCAAGGACGCTGTAGCCTAGGGCCGCAAATACGGCACGCGCTTCCGCCTCGGGGAATGAGGCAGAGTTGATCGTGAATCCCTGAATTGTCGTTGTGAAATCTGCCTGTCCGCCTTCTTCCGGAATATTCATCACGGCATTGAGATTAGCCATGTCGAAGATTTCTCCATCCGGTCCGGTCACATTAACACTGGCCAAGGCAAAACCGGAATATGGCACGATCGACCGCATTGATTTTTCAGCCCCTTCCGGCGGCAAGACGAGACCTGAAAGCGATGCACCGCTCATTGCGACCTTGATGCCGTCTTCTTCGAGCGAATAGTCGGGCAATGACACCAACTCAACCGTGTATGTACCGTCATCCGCCTCGGCAACGCCGTTAAGGACAACAGCGCCTACCTCCACTTCGCCGTCTGCACCGGCCAGCCCGGCCTTCACGCCTTCCAGAACAATGGCATCGCCATTGACGCTTGAAGATGCCCAGGAAATTGAATAACCGGAGTTTGCCAGACTACTTGCGAGTCTGCCGGCGACGTCGTCAGCCTCAAAGGCATATGCAGGAGAGAAACAGAGAACTGAAAACGCGGTTGAGGCGGCCAACAGTGTTTTATTGGGCAAGCAGACGGTCATCATTGTTTTCCTTCGACAAAAAATTAACACGCCGCATTGCATCATGCGGCACGGACTGCAAAAGATCAGCAAATTGTGTAATTGTCATGATGCGCGATTTTGGGGCCGGTTGGCAAATGCCAAGTTTGGGATTCCGGACAGGGTGGTAAAAGAATTGACAGCAGAAACCATATTTCGCCGTTATTCTTGGGCGCTCGCATTGTTTGTCGTGCTCACATTTGCACCGGTTGAAGCATTTGCGGTCAAGCTTACAGAAGGTATCACCTATTCCCGAGGGTTGAAGCTCGATATTCATGCGCCAGACAATGCCGGGAAACGGTTTCTGTTTGTCAGAACAGGAAAACTGGTGCCGGTTGTGCTTTATGTACATGGCGGTGGCTGGGTAAAGGGATCGCGCAAGAAGGTCTATGGCCTGCCCGAATGGTTGACCTCACGAGGCTACCTGCTGGTTGCGATCGACTACCGCAAAGTGCCCCGTACGACCATTGATGGTCAGGTCAACGATGTTGCTCGGGCGATCGCCTGGACAGCGCGTAACATCAAGCGCTACGGCGGGGATCCGGACCGGATCGTGATTATGGGCCATTCGGCAGGCGCACATCTTGTCGCCATGGCGGCCGCTCAAGGGAAAGCCGGAAACATTCGTGGCGTTATCCCAAATGATGTCCAAGCCTACGATATTGTCGCTTATGTTACCAAGCGCGGTACCATCGGTTCGATGTTCGGCCGGGCGTTTTCTGACAATCCGAAAAACTGGGTGCGCTGGTCACCAATCACCTACGCACGTCGCGCCTCGGGCCTGCCGCCGCATCTGGTGATGTATTCGCGTAGCCAGGGCGAGCGCCGCAGGTCAATTTCGATTGGCTATGCCAACGTGCTCAAGAGCCGGGGCGTCCGCGTTTCAGTCTTCCACGGGACCAAATATTCTCATGGTGCCATCGCTTCCCGGCTCGGCCGTCCCGGCGACTCGGCGACTGCGGCCGTTGAAAAATTCCTCAGGCGTGTAACGCGTTAACTCCGCACCAAGAGTTTCAATTATCCGCATTTTGCTCTAAAGCCGGACGCTCTTTCAGGCCGGCTTGGCCGCGATAAGAACTTGCAAAATCGAGATCTAGAATGAACCGCCCAATCGAGCCACAACCCCGCTGCGGTATCATGGATATCGCCGCTTATGTACCCGGCCGCGAAACAGTGGCCGGTGTGAGCAAGGTTTGGAAGCTGTCTTCCAATGAAACGCCGCTCGGCCCGTCTCCCGCGGCCAAAAACGCTTTGGAATCGGTTTCAAACCATCTCGAACTATACCCGGACGGTCAGGCGGTCGAACTGCGCCAGGCAATTGCGGAAGTGCATGGATTGAATGCAGCCAACATCGTTTGCGGCAATGGCTCCGACGATTTGCTGGCTTTGCTGGCCCAGACCTATTTGGCACCGGGTGACGAAGGCATTTTCACCGAACACGGATTTCTGGTTTACAAAATCCAGATATTGGCCGCCGGCGCAAAGCCTGTCGTGGTTGCCGAAACAGATGAACGCGCTGATGTCGATGCGATCCTGACGGCGGTTACAGGTCGAACCAAAATTGTATTTCTTGCAAACCCGAACAATCCTACGGGCACTTATTTGCCTTTCGAGGAAGTACGCCGGTTGCATGAGGGTCTGCCGGGCAATGTCGTGCTTGTGTTGGATGCCGCCTATGCCGAATATGTGCGCCGCAACGACTATGAGGCCGGAATTGAGCTGGTTTCGTCGGCAAAGAATGTTGTGATGACCCGAACGTTTTCGAAGATTTACGGTCTCGCAGGCCTGCGAATTGGCTGGATGTACGGGCCAGCAGCGATCGTGGATGCGATCAATCGCGTGCGCGGTCCTTTCAATATGAATTCGGCTGCGATTGCTGCGGGTGCTGCTGCAGTTCGCGACCGGGAGCATGTGGAAGTGGCGGTGCGCCACAATATGCAATGGCTTGACGATTTGACCGCCAAATTGGCGGCAACCGGTCTTCGCATTACCCCAAGCGTCGCCAATTTCATCCTTATTCACTTCCCGGAAGGTGATCCGGGGAGATCAGCGGAGGCGGCCGATGCGTTTCTTTGCGCCAGGGGCTATGTGCTGCGGCGGGTAACCGCATACGGTTTTCCAAATGCGTTGCGAATGACTGTTGGCAACCAGGAGGCAAACTCAGGCGTGATCGCCGCACTGACTGAATTCATGAAGGCGAATTCCGATGCCAATGTTTGACAAAATAACGCTTTTGGGCATTGGCCTGATCGGATCGTCACTGGCCCACGTGATCCGGCGGGAGAAGCTGTCCGGTCATGTTGCGATTTCCACGCGCAGCGCCGACACGTTGAAGCGTGCACAAGAACTCCAGCTCGGAGACAGCTATCATGCAAATGCTGCCGAAGCGGTCCAAAATGCAGACTTGGTCATCATGTCGATACCGGTTGGCGCTTCCGGCGCGGTCGCAGCTCGTATCGGGCCGGCTCTGAAGCCCGGAGCAATCCTCACCGATGCCGGCTCGACCAAGGGTTCTGTTGTCCGTGACGTCACACCCCATGTTCCAGAGAGTGTGCATTTCATTCCGGGCCATCCGATTGCCGGTACCGAGCAATCCGGTCCTGAATCAGGATTTGCCTCCCTGTTTGAAGGGCGCTGGTGCATTCTGACACCACCGCAAAGTGCTGACCCAGAGGCGGTCGCCAAACTGAAGCAGTTTTGGGAGGCATGTGGTTCAACTGTCGACAAAATGGATGCCGATCACCATGACATGGTTCTGGCAATCGTTTCTCACCTGCCGCACATCATCGCTTACAATATCGTTGGCACCGCTGACGATTTGGAGTCGGTTACCAAGTCAGAGGTGATCAAATACTCAGCATCCGGCTTCCGCGACTTTACCCGTTTGGCGGCGTCCGATCCAACTATGTGGCGCGATGTCTGTCTTTCAAACCGGGACGCGATTTTGGAGATGCTGGCTCGTTTTTCGGAAGACTTGTCGGCGTTGCAACGCGCAATTCGCTGGGGTGACGGCGACAAGCTATTCGACATGTTCACCCACACACGTGCTATTCGCCGCTCCATCATCGAGGCTGGTCAGGAAATCGATGCGCCCGACTTTGGCCGTCATGTGGTCGAACACCCCGAGGAGAATTGAGGTGTTTCCCGGCTCCTGTTCGGCACGCTGAAATATGAAAGCCCGCTCGATCACGCTTCTGCTGATCGCCGAAGTGGCGGGAATGAGCCTGTGGTTCGTCTCTGCTGCGATTTTGCCGGAAATGATCCAGGAAAGTGCAATCTCACCATCGAGGCAGGCAGCGCTTTCCAGCAGCGTTCAATTGGGATTTGTCGCCGGAGCACTGATTTCGGCCATTCTGGGCGTGGCAGACCGGTATGACCCCAGGCGGGTGTTTGCGATCTCGGCGGTATGTGCTGCGCTCGCAAACGCGGTTTTGCTGGTTGCCGAACCGGGGGGTAATATGGCCATTGCGGCGCGGTTTCTGACCGGCGCACTGCTCGCAGGCGTTTATCCGGTCGGTATGAAAATTGCTGTCGGATGGGGAGACCGTGACCGTGGCTTGTTGGTTGGATCGCTTGTCGGTGCGCTGACACTTGGCAATGCGCTGCCGCACCTGATTTCGCTTGGCGGCGGTTCCGACTGGCGGTTCACGGTGATTGTTGCGTCGATGATTTGCGCAATTGCAGGAGTGCTCTGTCTGGCCGTGGCGCTTGGACCACATCATAGTACCGCAGCGCGGTTCGATCCCGGGGTCATCACTCAAGCCTGGACAAACCGGCGGGTTCGCCTGGCCTATCTGGGATATTTCGGCCACATGTGGGAACTGTTTTCAATGTGGGCCTGGATAGGGGCTGCAACAGCGATTTCCTACAAGCTGACCATGCCGGAAGCCGACGCTCTGTGGTTGGCCAGGCTCACGGCTTTCTGCGCCATTGCCATAGGCGGCCTGGCCTGCATTCCCGCCGGATACTGGGCTGACCGCATTGGCAAGGCGGAAGTTGCCGCCATAGCAATGATCGTCAGCAGCGTTTCGGCCATTACAACCGCATTCACATTTGGCGGCCCTGCGTGGCTTACCTTCGCTGTTGTCATGGTCTGGGGCGTGTCCGTAATTCCGGATTCGGCGCAGTTCTCGGCGCTGGTTGCCGATGCCTCACCTCCGGAGCATGCCGGCAGTCTGATGACATTTCAGACCGCAATCGGCTTTGCGCTGACCTTCTTCACCGTGCAGATAACACCGGTTGCCGCAGATGCATTCGGCTGGCCGGTCGTGCTTGCCGCCATGGCGGCCGGCCCGCTGCTGGGCATCATTGCGATGCTGCAATTGCGGGCAATGGGTCCGGCGTCGTCGACCTGGTAAACATTCTGTATGTTCTGCCGTTAAGAATTTTTCCGAAATCGTGAAATTTCGTGACCGCCAATCATCTTGTTCGGCGGTAAAATTGGTTCCATATCGGGCGCAACAGGAGAAGTACCATGTTTCGCAGAGAGTTTTTTCTGATCGCCGGGGGCGCAGCGCTTGCATTTGCCGGTTACCGAGCCAGTCAGGCTGGGGCCGCCGGTGAAATTGATAATGTCACCACCGGTTCTGTCGACGGCCAGTTTGAAGTCAGTTACACCGATGAACAATGGCGTTCCATGTTGACCGAAGCGCAGTATCAGGTGCTTCGTCATGAGGCGACCGAAAGGCCTTTCTCAAGCCCGCTGAACGATGAGAAACGAGCCGGCACGTTTAATTGTGCTGGTTGTGACCTTCCCCTCTATTCATCGGACACCAAGTATGACAGCGGCACTGGTTGGCCGAGTTTTTATGAGGCGCTTCCAAATGCTGTCGGCACAAAAACCGATTATGCGCTCATCTTCCCGCGCACCGAAGTTCACTGCCGCCGCTGTGGCGGTCATTTGGGACACATTTTTGATGACGGGCCGGAGCCGACCGGCATGCGGCACTGCATCAATGGTGTGGCGTTGAAATTTGAGGCAGCTTGAACTCCGCATTCAAGGCAGCGGAGGAATTTGGCCGAGCTCGAAAAATCCGTAGCTTATCTTGCCCTTGACCACGTGTAGCGGCAGTTCCTGGTCATCTCCCAGCGCTTTCAGGCTGGCGGCAAAGTTTTCAATTTCGCTGGCAGATTCGGGAAAGGCCTGCATTGCGATGCTGGCGAGTTTTTCGATACCGTCCACCTTGATTGCAATTTTCGCGTTAACCAGGCCTTGATTGTCGACTTCAAACGGACCCGATGCACGAATGACGCTGTTGTCACCGGGCGATAGATAGGCGTCGCGCAGGATGCCACTGTTACCGCGCAAGCTTTTATGTGGTGCTGTCGCAAACCGAACGCCGTCTACAATTGCCAGATCCACTCCACCATTGAAGGCCGGCAACGCGCGATCTTCAATCAATGAACGATCGATCATCAGTTCGGCAAAACTGGCGGCCAGATCAAGCGCTGAATTATTGGGCCGCATATGCGCTTCGATGTGCTTTGCGGTAAACAGGTTGCGTATTGATGGACGATCGGCATTTGCCGTCGCGCCGATTTTTCGGCCTTCCAACGAGAATCGCGTTGGTAGCGGTGAGGCGAGGCGCACACTGGAACGCAGATTTTCCCAATCGAACGTTACCGGCGGAAAACCGCGAATTTCAAGTTTTGCGTTGCCGTCCAATTCGCTGACAAGAAATGTCGGATTGTAGACTTGAGCGGCAGACCGGAACGCGCCTGCCGTAAACACCAATCCTTCTACTTGATGCTCAAACACAACCCGATCGCAGTTCAGCCCAAGCCTGAATGGAAAGCCGTCGACCCGGTTGTTGTCACAATTGAACCTGATTCCGTTGCGGTTGACCGACGCGATGGTTTTCGATGCTTCTTGATCGACCAGACTGGCCACATAATACCACCCGGCAGTATAGGCGGAGATTGCAAAGACGATAGCGGCCGCTAGCCAGACAAATCGGCGGTGATAGGGTGATCTGGTTGTCTGCTCGGCCATCTTGTTCTAGGTCAGGTTTCCGCCAGTTGGCGGCTGTTTGACTATATTGGTGTGCGGTATGGGCGATTTTTGGGTGTTTGGCTATGGCTCCCTGATTTGGAAGCCGGGATTTGCCCATACTGAAACGCAACGCGCCCATCTTTATGGCTATCGCCGTGCGCTGTGCATACGTTCCTGGGTCCACCGCGGGACACAGCAGCGTCCGGGGCTGGTACTTGGGCTTGACCGTGGTGGGTCATGCACCGGTCTTGCGTTCCGGGTGCCCGGCGAACTGCGCGATGAAGTTATTGATTATCTTCGCGCCCGTGAGCTGGTAACGAATGTCTATTTGGAGCGCGAACTGTCGGTCAAATTGGAAAGCGGCGATCGGGCCAAGGCCATTGGCTATGTCGTTGACCGCAATCACGAACAGTATGCCGGCGCACTGCACGTTGACGAGGCGGTGGCCGGTGTTCAGGGCTCGGTCGGCCTGTCTGGCCGCAATGAGGATTATGTCACCAGTACGGTGGAACACCTGCAGGCACTGGGCATTCGCGATCATTGGCTTGAAGCGGTGGTTCAGAAGCTCGGTGAGTGACTATTCAACCGTCAAACTTCCACACCAAGCTCCTGCAAGCGTTTCTTTGCCGTCGGTGGCAGCGGTGGAGGCATTTCCGACTGCGCGGCTTCGATCAAAAATTCGTCGCAAACCGTCTCCGTTTCCCTCACAAGACGCTCCAGGAATTCTTCCTTTCCAAGTCCGGGGGGTATGGGCGGCAGAATTCGGGCCTTCAGCGTGCCGGGGTACCGCAGAAACTTCCGCCGTGGCCAATAGAGCCCAGCGACATGCGCGATGGGGACGACCGGTAGTTCGAGGCGATGGTACAGCTCAACGATACCCCATTTGTAAGCCGGCTCTGCACCAGGTGCGCGGCGCGTTCCTTCCGGATAAATGATCAGCTGCCGCTCGCGGTCGGCCATCAATTCTTTTGCTGCCTTCACCGCCTGTTTCAACGCTTTTGAGCGGCTGCCGCGGTTTACCGGTATCATCTGCATTTTTAGGACATACCAGCCGAATAAAGGGATCCATTGCAGCTCGCGTTTCAAGATATAGAGCGCATCGGGAACCCAGGGCAGAAATGCATATGCATCGAAGAATGACTGGTGCTTCGGTGCCAGAATGTAGGACCCCTTGGGCAAGTTTTCCTGACCGCTCAACTCAAACGTTGTGCCGACAATTTTTTCTTGCAGCCAGATATTGGTCCGGGCCCAAAATTTGGGCACCCACCAAGCGATTTTTGGCGGTGTCAGGAAATAGAACGGAGTGAACACAATCATCTCGATGATGATGGCGACGTAAAAGGCGGCGTTGAAAAGGAAAGAGCGGAGGGCAATCATTCGAAAAGCGTAACCAGAGACATATGCGATATGAATTGGTTACACGATGTGACAGCGGGAGGGAATGGGGTCATCCACCCCGTGCCAACGCCATGACATATTTGCCGTATTCCGTGAACAGCACGCGCAGCGCATCGGGCTTGGCCAGCCAGCCACCGCCGGCGAGGTCAGAGTTGACGACAGGATAGGCAATAAGCTCCGTATCGACTACTAGCCTTTCAAATTCCATCAGGCTGCGTGGCATGTGATAATTGTTGGTCACGATAATCGCCGAAGAATATCCATTGGACCGCAACCACTTAGCGCTTTCTGCCGCATTGCCAATCGTATCAAGCGCAACACGGTCGATATCGATGCAGCAATCGAACAATCCTGCTCCCGCTCCAGTTGCGGACCGTAGTGCCTGATCCCGCGCCGACGGGTGAACGCCTGTGATCAGAAGGCGTTCTGCCTTGCCTGCCCGTAACAGCGATGTGGCTGCCTTCAGCCTGGCCTGTCCGCCGGTCAGGACAATAATGGAGTCAGCTTGAGACAGAATGGCCGGCGTTTTCAGATTTGCAACGTGATTGGCGAAGAATACAAAACCGGCAAGATAGGCGGAAGCGACCAACAAAACCACGGATGTGATACCGGCGATCCAACGCGATACATGCCGGAACGCTTTGGTTCTATCGGCATCGTTCAAGTCTGTCCTGGTCGCATCCTGCAATCGCGATTGTTGGTTCGCTGTCATCGTGTTGCCAGGTGTCCGCATCCTGTCCTAATGCACCAATTTAAAGCCGAAATTACGGCAAGTGTCAGTATTGGTTGCGAACAATTCCCAACATTCACTTTCGCTAAGATATATAGTGTGATTGTACGCTTGCTGTCTGCTTCTGCGGGAGCGAGGTCACATCATCTCCGACCGGTGCATCAATCTCCATAACCGGTATCAAGCGCACCCAGACGGGTCACAACGGTCATGTGGGTCGTAATCGCCGTCAGTCCGGCGATGATGATCACGATCATCGCCACATAAGCATAGCCTGTGTAACCGATGGCAAAACGGCCGAAGAGTGCAGCTGCCTGATCAGCTTCAGGTGTCGCGAGATTTTGTGAGGACCACCAGCCAAATGCGATAAAGACCGCGACAGCCGCCGCACCGCCTGCCAACGCGCCTTTCAAACCCACGACGAGAAAATGTTTGCGGAACTCCTGGGCGATAAATCGCGCTTCGGCGCCAACGAAATGCAAGACTTCGATAATGTGTCCGTTCCCCGCCATCGCGCCACGCGTGGCGAACACGACGGTCAACACGGTGGCGGACAACATCAGCACCAATACTGCCAGGCCAAGCGTGACCGTTGTCCGCGCCATCGTGATCAGCCGGTCGACCCAGTTGCGGTGATCATCAAGGGTGGCCTGCGGAATTTCCGCCACCAGCCGGTCGCGCATTGACGTGAAGTCGGGTGGCGCGCTTTCATCAATCGTTACTACAACCAAACGCGGCACCGGCAGCTGGTCGATGTCGAGACCTGATCCCAACCATGGCTCAAGCAAACGGGCTGTGGCTTCGCGGTCAACGATGCGCGCCGATATGACACCGGTGAACTCCTCCGCTATGCGGCTCGCCGCCTCCAGGGCTGCCTCGATATCGAAGCCGTCTTCAGGCCTGATTTGTATCGTTGCTTCGCGCGAAATCTGGCTTTGCCAGGCATCGGCCGTGTCACGCACCAACGTGACAGCGCCGAGCGTAAGGCACGATAGAAACGTCATGATGGCAATGACAAAGACCAGCGCTGTGCTCGCGACGTTTTGCTGGGGCACGATTGGATTTCGCCTCGGTGCGCCAGGGCGCAACCGCAATCCGGCAAGCCCTGCAAATCCGGTATTGGGTGAATTGGAACGTAGCGGCTCACTCATAGACTTCGAGCCTTCCATTCGCCAGAATCATTCGCCGGGCATCGACCTGATCCATGAGCGCCAGGTCATGCGTCGCGATCACAACGGCCGTTCCCGACCGGTTCAGTTCGATGAACAGGCGAAGCAGCCGGCGCGCCAGCGGCGGATCGACATTGCCGGTCGGTTCGTCAGCCAGCAAAATCTCCGGTTGCTCGATCAAGGCCCTGGCGATTGCCGCCCGCTGTTTTTCACCACCGGACAGTACCGGTGGCAAAACGTGAGCCCGCTCCCCAAGTCCGACCCATTTGAGCAGTTCCAGAACATCGTTTCGATAATTGGCTTCATAACGTCCGCGAACCCGCAGCGGCAGTGCGACGTTTTCATAGGTTGTCAGATGGTCGAGCAGGCGGAAATCCTGGAACACGACCCCAATGCGCCGGCGCAAACCAGGCAGTTCCCTGCGCGTGATGCGCGACCGGTCTTTTCCAAACACGGTAATCAGCCCGCGTGTCGGTTTCAACGACAGAAACAACAGGCGCAAAAGAGTGGTTTTGCCGGCCCCGGACGGACCGGAGAGAAACTGAAATGACCTCTCCGGCAGGTGGAAGGATATGTCCCGAAGGATTTCCGGCCCCATTCCGTAACGCAACCCGACATTCTCAAATCGAATCAAGGACTATTCCTTCCCGGCCATCCCGCCATTTCCGAGCCAGCGGTCCCGCGTAGTGCAGGTGGACGCGGCGTCGAATCTGGTCGCGAAGCATTAACCATTTCGGTTTACCTCCTAAACGTGATTTGCAAAAGGATGCCAAGCCCAAATGGCGCGCGATACGGTCTCACCCCCGATTTCTGGCGAGATTTTGGCGTCCGCAAATAGGCGCGGCTCCGGCGGCGCGGAGGACGACCGCGATATCGTCGAAGCCGAATACGAAACGATCGTTGGCCGCAGTCAACACCTGGACCGGATTGTTGAACCTGAAGAAAGCAAAAACGATTCGCTTTTTGGCCTTGATATTCTGGCCGGTGGAGAGGCAGCTGAGCACGGCGGCAGTGCAGGGCCGATATTCTGGTTTGTCAGCGTCATCCTGGTTTGCACCGCATTCTGGATTTCCGGTGGGCATAGCCTGATACCAAACAACACGCTTCAGATTGCGTCTGTTCCGGCAAAATCGCTCGCTATCGAGGATGTCAGATCCCGCGTCAAAACACGTGGTTCAAACTCCTATCTGCTTGTCGAAGGCACGGTTTCGAATTCTGGAGCGGAAAACCTGCCTCTTCCGGGCTTGGTCATTCAGGTCAAGGCAGGCGACGGAAACATTACCCGTTACAAAATTGCCGGTGGATCAGAGACAATCATTGCCGGCGGAATCTATGCATTCTCCAGCAGACTCATTACACCTCAATCGGGCGTGGAAAACGTCAAGGTAATTATTGGAGATTGAGGTCTATGCCGGTCGTCAGGGGCAAGGAAATCGAAATACTGTTCAGCGCGTCGACTATCGCTCGGCGGAATTTGGAGCTGGCCAAGGAAATCGCAGAAAAACCATCAAGCAATTTGCTGGTCATATCGGTGTTGAAAGGTTCGTTTATCTTCGCTGCCGATTTGATTCGGGCCATGCATGATGCCGGTGTTGAACCGGATGTCGAATTCATCATGATTTCCAGTTATGGCGCAGGTACCGAAAGTGGTGAGATCAAGCTACTGAGGGATATCGACAACGATGTAAGCGGCAGAGACCTTCTCTTGGTCGATGATATTCTCGAATCGGGAAAAACGCTGAAATTCACCCGGGAATTGATGATGTCGCGCGGCGCCGCAAGCGTGTCGATCGCGGTTCTGCTCGACAAGCGCATGCGACGGACAAGCGATATTGAACCGAACTATGTTGGGTTTGACTGCCCGGATTACTTTGTTGTTGGTTATGGCATGGATGTTGGCCATGCCTTTCGGGAATTGCCCTATGTGGGCGTCGTAAAGGGAGATGCCGGATAACGGTCCGCTCCCGGGGGCCGCTTCGGCACATACTGGATGGGGTATGATGGCTAAGATTCTGGTTGTCGAAGATGACGATTCAGTACGCGATTTTACTGCGCGGGCGCTAAGAGCTTCCGGTCACACGGTTGATACGGCAGATGATGGCGACAGCGGATTGCAGCAGGTTGATGCGGCTGACGGAGACTATGGGCTTGTGTTGTCAGACATTCGCATGCCCGTGATGGATGGCATCGAAATGGCGAAGCGGGTAGCCACCAACCATCCGGACCTGAAAATCCTGCTGATGACCGGATACGCTGAACAGCGCGAAAGAGCGGCGGACCTCAAGGACGTGATCATCGATGTGATCTCCAAACCGTTCACGCTGACGGATTTGCGGAAAACAGTTGAGCATGCTCTGCAACGGTAGTGACTTGGGTCTTGGCCCTAGCGAAGCTCTAGCAGCCGCTCCAGATATTGCCTCTCCAGGTCCGGTGACAGCGCGTCTCCAAGACGGCGGCGAATAGCCTCGAGTATCTCCCGGGCGCGCTGGATGTCGATTTCGTCCGGAATTTGCACGCTTTCACCGAAATCTGGTCCGGTTGTCGCTTGTGGCCGCCCCAGCGGATCGCGGTCGCCACGGTTCTGGCTTCCCAGTTGTGAACCCTCGCTGTTGCCCTGCATCGCCTGCCGCATCTGGTTCATCATATCCTGGGCGCCGCGTCGAAGTGCGTCCATTGCATTGCCCTGATTGCCCAATGCCTGCTCTTCATTGCCTTCGCCAAGCGCATCGCCGGCGTCACCCATTTCGCGGCCGGCCTCGCCGAAGTTCTCGTCAGGTTCTATGCCCATTCCACGCAGGCCTTCCATGAACTCTCCAAGCTGGCCCTGAAGCTGGCCCTGGCCCTCTTGCAGCTGCCGCAGGATTTCCGCCAATTCACCGGGTGTCATGCCGCCCTGGCCGTTTTCTCCGGGTTGCATACCACCCTGACCGGACTCACCGCCCTGGCGGCCATTTCCCTGCTCGCCCTGACGGCCCTGCTGACCACGTTGCATCTGGTCCATGCGGAATGTCTCGTTCATCAATTCCTGCTGACGCCGCATGATCTCGCCAAGCTGGTTCATCTGCTCGCGCATGCGGCTCTGACCGTTTTGCTGGCCGTTCTGGCGTCCCGCCTGCAGGTTGTTCATCATATCCTGCAATTGCGATAGCAATTCCTGGGCCTGGTCGCGGGCGCCTGATTTCGCAAGTTGCTCGATTTGGTCAAGCAGGCGGTCAAGGTCGCTCTGCCGCAATTCCTGGTCCGACGGCATCATCTGCTGGCCGAAATTCGGGTCCTGCATTGCGCGTTCCGCAAACTCGCGCAGATATTCGTTCATGGCTTCCCGCAGTTCGGCCATCAACTGCTCGATTTCCTCGTCCGATGCACCGTTTTCGAGCGCTTGCCTGAGGGCTTCTTGCGCCTGCCGCAGCCGTTTTTCCGCCGCGCTCAGGTCGCCATCTTCAATGCCGAGTGCAATCTCCCACAAATAGGCAACGACTTCGCGTAGTTCGTCATCGGTCCGAGCCATTTTGAGGCGGGTTTGAGCTGATGAAAGCGCGAGAAAGTGCGACATGTTCTTGAAGGTATCTTCCGGCCGCAAGGTCACTGCTTCCATCAAGTCGAGGACTCGACGTTTCTTGTTCGCGTCAAGCGCCAGAATGCGCCGTTGCTCGATGACGGCTTTCGCCAGCGGATTGGAGAATGGCCGTTCGGGCAGAATGAATTCGCGATCTTCGCTGAATGCTTCCTGTCCGGCGTCATCTGTTGCCGACAATCGCGCAACCACGCGCGTTCCCGCCCATGGATGCTCTGCCAGATCCCGGCTGGTCTTGTACTCTGTGATCTTGGCGTTGCGCCGCGGCAGGCGCAGGGGAAACTCTGGCGCCTCGTAGAGCGGATAGGCGTCCTCGTCGAATTCACCCGCTTGTTCGAAAATCGCCCGCGCAGTGGCGGCGCCATAATCATCCTTGATCAGATATTCGATTTCCAGAGCACCGTTGAGCGCTCGTTTCGGATCACCTGCGAAGTCTATCGATGGGGGCTTGTCTGGAATGACGGTGAAGGTCCAGTTTTTCACGACCTCCTCGCCGGACTTCAGTTCCAAAGCACCATCACGCGCCAGTTCTGCGGTGAATTTTTGCGGCGAGGCGGGTTTTGCCGGATCAACGGCTTCGTCGGGAGTAACGGCTTGGGTCAAACCGTCGACCCCGATAAAGCTGAAATCTAGCACCTGACTGGCGCCGGTTGCGCGCAGTGTCACCGTGCTACCGGCCGGAACCTCGTAAGAATTCTGCTCCGAATTTGCCTTTGCAGTCATGAAAATTGGCGCCTTGCCCGTATAGGCTGGTGGCGTGACCCAGGCGTCAATGCGCGGCGGGACAGCAATGGTTGTGCTGTGCTCACGGAAAGGATCGGACAAGGTTCCGCCGCCCGCACCGAAAGACCATGCAAATGACGTAACCAGCAGCAAGGCCACAACCGCCCGCAGCGCCCACGGATCGCGATCGGGCACGCCAGTCTCGGGAAGACCGGCCGTCAGGCTGCTCAACTGTCCGGCAATTCTCTGTTTGTGTTCCCGCCAAAGCGCCTCGGCAAATGCATCTCGCTTGCCCGCAAGACGGTCGCTTTGTGCCAAAACAGGCGTGTGCTGAAGCTGATTGACGCGTTCGATCCTGCGATCGACCAACTCAGTCGACGGAAATCTGAACGACGTCAGCGGCCACAGTGATAACAAGCCCGCGATACCAAACAGCGCCGACAACGCAATGCGCGCCGAATCGGGCACGATTCGGAAAATACCGAACCAGGTCGCTGAAGTATAAAGCGCGAATACGATCAACAAAGGCAGGAGACACGGCCACAACCTGCCCCAAGCCTCGACAACAAAAGCAAAACCACGCGTGCGCCTCAAACGTTGAAGCAGGCGTGATGGCTCAATATGATCATTCATACCCGGCATTGTGCCTCGCGTGGGTTACAGCAATCCAGTCGCATTGCTTCGGGTAGAATACCATCAATCGCGGCGAAGACGAGGCATCTTCGCCAAAACGTGATCACGCGATTAATCGTTTCAAAATCACAGCCAATCGGGAACTGAATCCAGTCCGATCAACTGCTCATAGCTGGTCCTGGGCCGGACAACGTGAAATTCGTCGCCCCGAACCAGCACTTCCGGGACAAGAAGGCGTGAATTATAGGTCGATGACTGCACGGCACCATAGGCGCCCGCAGATCCAAATGCGATCAGATCACCGGCTTCAACCCGCGGAATGTCACGGTTTTGTGCCAAAAAGTCACCGGTCTCACAAACCGGTCCCACCACGTCAGCGATTAACCGTGGTTCGGTCACCGCACCTTGTTGCACGGGCCTGATTTCATGGAATGCTTCGTACAGCGTCGGCCGGACCAGATCGTTCATCGCTGCATCAACGATAACAAAATTCTTCTGATCACCCTCCTTGAGATAGATGACGCTTGTCACCAGAATTCCCGCATTACCCGAAATAAGGCGTCCGGGCTCAAATATGACCCGCAGATCCAGTTCGGTGACGTGCCGTCTTACGACCTCGGCGTAGGCATCGGGAAGCGGGGGAGGGGAATTGTCGTCACGATAGGGAATGCCCAGCCCACCGCCGAGATCGACGTGCTCGATCGAATGGCCGTCAGCGCGAAGAACACCAACCAATTCCGCCAGGATCGAAAACGCGTCGTCAAAAGGCTGCAGATCCGTAATCTGGCTGCCAATATGCATGTCGATCCCGGAAATTCTGATTGCCGGTAACGCCGCCGCACGTGCATAGACATCGCGCGCCCGGCTGTAGGCGATGCCAAACTTGTCTTCTGCTTTTCCGGTCGAAATTTTTTTGTGGGTACGCGCGTCAACGTCCGGATTGATACGCAACGAGACCGGCGCAATTGCCCCGGCAGCGCGCGCGCGCGCCGAAAGCAATTCCAGTTCCGCTTCTGATTCAACATTGAAACAATGGATATCGGCGGCAAGTGCAAAATCCATCTCTGTGGCAGTTTTGCCAACACCGGAAAAGACGATCTTGGAGGGTGATACACCGGCGGCAAGGGCCCGGCGCAGTTCCCCCTCTGAAACCACATCAATTCCAGCGCCCTGCCGGGCAAGCGTCTTGATTACCGCCTGATTGGAATTGGATTTCATCGAATAGCAAACCAATGCATCGAGCCCCTTAAATGCATCGGCAAAAACCCGATAGTGACGGGTAAGGGTCGCCGTTGAGTAGCAATAGAAGGGCGTGCCAACTGCTTCCGCGATTTGCGGCAACGGCACGTCTTCGGCGTACAGGACGCCCTCACGATATTCGAAATGGTTCATGGCAGGATTGTTACTGGATCAAACCATCGAGGATGAATGGCTTGTCCTCTTCTTCCGGTTCTTCTTCGGAAGGTTTCTCGTCTCTGGCTTCGGCCGCCGCCTGAGATGGTGTGTCGAGCGCACCGCGGCGCCCGCAACCGGTCACCGCAAGCGATATTGCGGCAAGCAGAAGAAACAAAAAACCAAATCTGGCGCTCATTGCCGTGTTTCCGATCGGTTTGGTTATCATGTGCGCTTCATCAATAACCAAATTTGCCACTGATTGCACCCCGGATGTCAAAGCTTCTTGAGCCGTTTTTTCCAGCCACGGACTTGCTTGCGCACTTCAACCGGAGCTGCACCACCATAGCTGGTGCGGCTTTTTACCGAGTTGGTCACACTCAGCACCGAATAAACTTCCTCGGTGATGCCGCTGTGGATGGATTGCAAATCCTCCAGTGACAGTTTGTCGAGAGCGCAATGTTTTTCCTCGGCCGCGGCCACCGCCCGGCCAGTGACATGATGTGCTTCGCGGAACGGCAGGCCGAGTTCGCGCACCAGCCAGTCGGCAAGGTCGGTTGCCGTCGAATATCCGGAACCCGCGGCCTTTTTCATCGCTCCGGTATTGATTTTAAGGTCTCCGATCATGCCGGTCATGGCAGCGATCATGAGTTCCAGCGATTCCGCGGCATCGAATACAGCTTCCTTGTCCTCCTGCATGTCTTTTGAATAGGCAAGCGGAAGACCTTTCATCACCGTCAGAAGTGCGATCAGTTGCCCGTTGATGCGTCCGGTCTTGGCGCGGACCAACTCGGCTGCATCCGGATTTTTCTTTTGCGGCATGATCGATGAACCGGTCGAAAACGAATCCGACAGAGTTACAAAGCCGAATTGCGGCGTTGACCAGATGACGATTTCTTCAGCCATCCTCGAAAGATGCGTGCCGCAGATCGCCGCGAGCGACAAGAACTCGATCGCAAAGTCCCGGTCGGAGACCGTATCGATAGAATTGCGCGTGGGTTCACGAAATCCGAGCGATTTGGCTGTCATCTGCCGATCGATGGCAAACCCGGTTCCGGCAAGCGCAGCGGCCCCTAGCGGGCATTCATCCAGTCTCTCAACGGCATCCAAAACCCGCGACAGGTCGCGCCCGAACATCTCGACATAGGCCATGCAATGATGCCCTAACGTCACCGGCTGGGCAGTCTGCAAATGCGTAAATCCGGGCATGATTGTTGTTGCATGCTCGTCCGCACGGCTGAGCAAGGTCTCAATCAATGCCTTAAGAGACACCGCGGTATTTCCCAATTCCTGTTTGACCCAAAGCCGGAAGTCGAGCGCCACCTGATCGTTGCGCGAACGGGCTGTATGCAATCTTCCGGCCGTTGGCCCGATCAATTCGGCGAGCCGCGATTCTATATTCATGTGAATATCTTCAAGTCGCGATGAAAACTCGAATTTTCCGGCTTCGATTTCTGACGCAATCGTGTTGAGGCCGTGAGTAATCTTGTCGCGATCCTCAGCCGAAATTATGCCAGTTTCAGCCAGCATCGCCGCATGAGCAAGCGAGCCCTCGATGTCTTGGCGCCAGAGTTTGCGGTCGAAACCGATGGAGGCGTTGATTGCTTCCATGATCGCTGCGGGACCGGAAGAAAACCGGCCTCCCCACATCTGGTTACTGGTCTTTTTGTCGCTCATCTTGCTTACCGGGCCGCAATGGACCATTTGAGGATTGCCATGACTGACGACGCCAACTCCCGTTCATTGCCGAAAATCGCCGTATGGGCGGTTTTGGCCGGGCTTGCCGCCGGTGCGGTTGCCGTATACGTGAGCAACCGGCCGTCTGGCAACACGGACACGCAGGTGACCGAAGCCTGCGATGCCAAGACCGAACGTGCCAAATTGGTTGCGGATGCCGCCACCGGTGACGTGGCGGCCATGGTGGCTTCAGCGCCCCAATCATTGTCGCATCTTTCATTCAACGGTCCCGACGGCAATCCGATGACGTTGGCGAGCCTTTCCGGCAAGACTTTGCTGGTCAATCTTTGGGCGACATGGTGCGCACCGTGCCGGGCGGAAATGCCGGCATTCGACAAGCTGCAGTCAGAGCTTGGCAACGACCGTTTTGAGGTCGTTGCCATCAACGTCGAAAAAGGTTCGGACGAGAAACCGAAAAAGTTCCTCGCCGACATTGGTATCGAAAACCTGGCATTCTACCGCGATGACACACTGGGCGTATTCAACGATCTGAAGAAACGGTCTCTGGCACTTGGCCTGCCGGTCACGCTGCTTGTTGATGACGAGGGTTGCCTGCTTGCAAACATGAATGGCCCGGCCGAGTGGGCCGGTGAGGATGCCAAACGGCTGATCAGTGCGGCTCTGGGTGACAGCTGAAGCTAGTAGGTTTTTCGAACTGCCCTCTGCCCCGTTGGTAAAACGCCCGCGCGTCCAGTGGAACGAAACACGTTCCGTGTGACATCCGGGTCAGCATAAGCTCGGCAAGGCGAACTTCTTTGGCACAACCAGCCTACCGCGTCGGAACCGGTTCCTCACCGCGATAATCATAAAATCCACGCCCGGCTTTGCGCCCCAGCCAGCCGGCCTCGACATATTTCACCAGCAACGGGCACGGCCGGTATTTGGAATCCGCCAGCCCGTCATGCAGCACCTGCATGATCGACAGACAGGTATCCAGACCAATGAAATCCGCCAGTTGCAGCGGCCCCATCGGATGGTTGGCACCGAGTTTCATCGCGGTGTCGATCGCGTCCACCGATCCGACACCTTCGTAAAGCGTGTAGATCGCCTCGTTGATCATCGGCAGGAGTATGCGGTTGACGATGAAGGCCGGAAAATCTTCTGCCACCGTCACTGTCTTGTCGAGACTGCCAACAAATTCCTTGGCTGCCTCGAATGTCGTGTCTTCAGTTGCTATGCCTCGCACCAGTTCGACCAGCTTCATCAACGGCACCGGATTCATGAAGTGAATACCGATAAAGCGCTCGGGCCGGTCTGTTTGAGCGGCGAGCCTCGTGATTGAGATCGAGGACGTGTTGGAAGCGATGACGGCTTCAGGATTAAGCTTGGCGCAAAGCTGGGTGAATATCTTGCGCTTTACGGTCTCGTCTTCGGTGGCCGCTTCGATGACCAGATCAGTTCCAGCCAAGGCCTCCATATCCGAGGCTGGCGCAATCCGCGCCATTGCGGCCACGCGCTCTTCCTCATCCAGCTTGCCCGATCCAACCTGCCTCGCCATGTTTCCATTGATCGTGGCAATTCCCTTTTGAATGGCCTCTTCGGATATGTCATGCAAAAGCACATTGTAACCGGATTGTGCTGTGACATGCGCAATCCCGCCACCCATCTGCCCGGCGCCGATAATACCGACTGTCTTGAATTTTCCGCTCATGGCCCTGTTCCACCGCCGCTATTCGAACGGCCTTGTCTTCAATTTATGTTGCAGTGCACACTAGATGCAATTGTGTTGATTGAAAAGGTCCAGAAACCGATCCATCGGGTACATTGCCGTGGTACAGGAAAATAGGCAACAAAAAGCCGGAGCGGAAATTACCGCCCCGGCTTCGTGGTTGGGATTTTCTATCCGTCAGAGTGCTTTTTCAAGCTCCGGCAGGACATCAAACAAATCGGCGACCAGACCATAGTCTGCCACCTGGAAGATCGGCGCTTCCTCATCCTTGTTGATTGCCACAATCACCTTGGAATCCTTCATTCCAGCCAGGTGCTGAATGGCGCCGGAAATGCCGCAAGCGATGTAGAGTTCGGGAGCGACGACCTTGCCGGTTTGGCCTACCTGCCAGTCGTTGGGCGCGTAGCCGGCATCAACCGCTGCTCTTGAAGCGCCAACTGCTGCGCCGAGCTTGTCTGCGACCGGTAAAATGACCTCTTCGAATTTCTCCGAAGAACCGAGCGCCCGTCCGCCCGATATGATGATCTTCGCCGAAGTCAATTCCGGACGGTCGCTCTCCGACAACTTGTTCTCAATGAAGCTCGAGAGCCCCGGGTTGTCGGCAGCCGAGATGGTTTCCACCGAAGCTGATCCATCCATGCCGGCAGCCTGGAAACCGGCAGTACGAACGGTAATCACCTTCTTGGCATCGGTTGCCTGCACGGTCTGGATCGCGTTACCCGCATAGATCGGGCGCTGAAATGTATCGGCGCTGTCGACCGCGATGATATCGGAAATCTGCATGACGTCGAGCAGGGCGGCTGCCCGCGGCATGACGTTCTTTCCCATCGTCGTGGCGGGAGCGACCAGCGCGTCATACCCGTCAGCCAGTGAAACGATCAGCGCCGCCATGGGTTCTGCAAGACGCTCTTCCAATTCCGGAGCGTCGGCCAGCAGCACCTTGGATGCACCGGAAAGTTTCGACGCCTGATCGGCTACGCCCTTGGCGCCCGACCCTGCAACCAGCACATGGACATCGCCACCGATCTGGCTGGCTGCAGCCATCGCCTTCGCGGTCTGGTCGGAAAGGGTTTCGTTGTCGTGTTCGGCAATCAGCAAAATAGCCATCTAATCATCCCTTCCTTACAGCACGCCGGCTTCGTTTTTGAGCTTGTCAACCAGTTCAGCGACAGACTCCACTTTCACTCCGGCCTTGCGGCCTTCCGGTTCAACAGTCTTCAAAACCTTGAGACGGGGCGCGGTGTCGACGCCGTAGTCGCTTGCCGATTTTTCGTCGAGCTGTTTCTTTTTCGCTTTCATGATGTTGGGGAGCGAAGCATAGCGTGGTTCGTTCAATCGCAGATCGGTGGTTACGATCGCTGGCATCGCAATTTCGATGGTCTGCAATCCACCGTCGACTTCACGGGTTACCTTGGCTTTGTCGCCATTGATTTCGATTTCAGAAGCAAAAGTGCCCTGGCTCCAGCCGAGCAGCGCTGCCAGCATCTGGCCGGTTTGATTGGCATCGTCATCGATCGCCTGCTTGCCCAGGATGACAAGACCCGGCTGCTCTTCATCGACGATACCCTTAAGGACCTTGGCGACAGTAAGCGGTTCGACCAGATCGTCGACCTTGACCAGAATGCCGCGGTCCGCACCCATCGCCAATGCGGTACGAATGGTTTCCTGTGCTTGCTGCGGGCCGATGGAGACCGCGATAATCTCGCTGGCTGTACCCGCCTCTTTCATGCGGATAGCCTCTTCAACGGCGATTTCGTCGAACGGGTTCATGGACATTTTCACATTGGCCAGTTCGACGCCTGACCCGTCGCTCTTGACGCGGATTTTGACGTTGTAATCAACGACCCGTTTTACCGGAACGAGGACTTTCATGCGTTCATCCTTTCTGAACGTGCAACCGTTGCGGCGCTACCTACTCTCCGACCCCCGGACCAGACTTGCCGAAAGCCGACATCGGATGCCACGAATCGACCAAATTGGGATTGTCTGGCGCCATCGCCGGGTAATTGGCAAACCCGTATCAGGCTCGAATGGAAATCGCGCGGAACCTATTTAAGCAGCGGGTTTGCGTCAACCTGAATTTGTGTGGGCAAATTGTCCCGCCAGCCGAACGCCCTATTGGCGGCCCCAGCGCATTTGCGATTGTTTTCGCAGCGGCTCTTCAGAAGGCTCGGTCGCGATTTCCACTGCATCCGGCGTAACAATCTGCCGGTCAAATAGCGGCACCCCCCTTCGGCGCATGAAGCAGACCAGCACGGCTCCGGCGACGATACCGCCGACATGCGCTGGCCACGAAACGGCTTCGCCATCAGTCGCCAAGAACATGACAACCTGGAAGCCAACCCAGAATAACAGCGGAATGAACGCCGGCAGACGCAGCGGCAGCCGCATGAGGACCAGCACCCACACTTTGACGCGTGGATGCAAGACTAGATAGGCCGCGACAATTCCTGCCACCGCGCCAGAAGCGCCGATTAGCGGAACATCTGAACTCGGGAGCACAAAGCCGTGCAGCCACGCACCCGCTGCGGCACAAAGCAAATAGAACAGAAGAAACTTAAAGTGCCCAAGTGCGTCTTCCACATTGTCGCCAAACACCCACAAAAACAGCATGTTTCCGCCCAGATGCCAGATGTCTGCGTGAAGAAAGGAGTAGCTGACATATGTTGCCAATTCCGGGACGTAAACGAAAGGTGGTGTTGGCTGTCCGTCGCTGAGAACAACCGGCGTAAAGCCGAGCCCGTATGCGTTTGCCTGCAGATAGGATTGTCCACCCAAGCCTGTTGCCAGGAACGCGACAATGTTGATGGCAATCAATGCGAGCGTCACATACTGACGCTTTATATGCTCAAGACTGTTGGCGTCATGAAGCGGTATAAACATTGCAAGCCTGTTCCCGACCGCCCCGGCCACTAGTCATAGTACCCGATTCGCCTCAGCGGTTCTCCCCAGGAACCCATAGCACGTCGGCCTTGCCGTTGTCATTGAGGCAGCGGGCCGATACGAACAGGAAATCCGACACGCGATTCATGTACTTAACAGCCGCGTCGTTCACTTGCTCGTCTGTCCTGTCGGCGAGTTCGACAATTTGCCGCTCTGCGCGCCGGGCAACGGTTCTTGCCAGGTGAAGTGCCGCAGATCCGGGCGAACCACCTGGCAGAACAAAGCTGCGCAGGGGTTCGAGCCTCTTGTTGAGCGCATCGATATCTTTTTCCAGCCTTTCGACTTGCGTTTCGATGACCCGAAGCGGTTCGAATGCCGGCTTTTCGTCGCTCTCAGGCGTCGCCAGATCGGCGCCGAGGTCAAACAGGTCGTTTTGAATCCGGGCCAACATCGCATCAACCTCGGCGTCGGCGACCGCGGTATGGATGCGCGCTATCCCGATACATGCGTTCGCCTCATCAACGGTGCCGTAGGCGGAAACCCGGGCATCATATTTGGCGCGGCGTTCTCCGGTGCCCAGTGCCGTCGTGCCGTCATCACCGGTCTTTGTGTAGATTTTGTTCAGAACGACCATCGCGTCAGCTTCCCCGCATGAAATAAACAGTCAGCAATATCAGCACGATAGCAACGAATTGCAGGATGACACGCGCTTGCATCAGTTTGTTGGACGTATTGCCGGAACCACCCTTCATCATGTTGATCAGTCCGCGCAAAAGCACAAAAACGACCGTGGCCATGACAAGGGCGGCCAACACCATGAACACATATGACATCAGGAATCCTGTTTCGGGTGAGCAATTGCTTTGTCACCAATATCCATGATTGCGCCGGACCCGGTCAATCGCGCATGGCAACGGTTCGATAAAGCAGGCCTGGCGGAAGCAACCGTTTCAAAAGCGCGCCGATTTTGGCCGGTATCGTCACCACATAATGCGGTTTTGGGCGGTTGGAGGTCAGCGCATGATTGAGCACTTTATAAACATCTTCGGGTTCGCCTCTGAGCCGAGACTTTGTCCCGCCTTGTGTCAGGCGTTTGAGCTGATCCTGGTAGGCATCACGGTGCACCGAGCCCTCAAGGTCGATAAATTTGCGAATCCATGGCAGACCGTTGGTTGCGATTTTCGAGCGCACGGGCCCTGGCTCAATCATTGAGACATGGATTCCCGAACCCTCAAGCTCTGCGCGCAGGCACAGCATCAGTCCTTCCAGCGCAAATTTCGACGATGCATATGCACCGCGATAAGCATGCGGAACCAGTCCGAGAATGGAGGAACAGTGGACGATCCGACCATGGCCCTGATCACGCATAACCGGCACGATCCGCTTGGTCAGGTCGTGCCAGCCAAACAGATTGGCCTCGAACTGGGCCCGCAACGCTTCGACCGGCAGGTCTTCCACCGCACCCGCCTGGGCATAGGCGCCGTTATTGTACAAAGCATCCAGCGTTCCTCCAGTAGCCTCCAAAACGGTTGTCACCAGGGTCTCGATCGATTTCGGCTCGGTATAGTCCAGATAGTAGGTTTCGATTCCATCAGCCTGGAGCGCGGCAATGTCTTTCGGTTTTCGTGCTGTGGCGAATACGCGCCAGCCATCGCGGTCCAGCGCACGAGCGCAATGCGCGCCAATGCCCGAAGATGCGCCAGTAACGATGATGCTGCGTTTGTTGTTCATGTCGCAGGGCTCTCGCAAACTTGCCAAGGCGATGCAATCCTTTTCATATGGGGCTTGGCCCTGGACATAGGGAGAAACCGTCCGAATGCTTCGCACAATCGTTGCCATCAAACGCGTTGTCTATGACGCATTCGGGCATTTCAACGATGATGACGGATGGGCGATGGCGAGCCATCTGGCAATAAGTTCGCTCATGGCACTGTTTCCGTTCCTGATATTCGTAACCACTCTTGCCGGGTTTGTCGGCGCTGATTCGCTGTCCGGTGCGGTCGTCGACCTCATATTTGAGACCTGGCCCGACCAGATAGCCGCGCCAATTGCTCTGGAAGTGCACAACGTCCTTACTGTGCAGCGCAGTGGATTTTTGGCGATCAGTCTAATCGCAACGGGTTTTTTTGCTTCCAACGGTGTGGAGGCGCTTCGCACTTCGCTCAATCGGGCTTATCGTGTCGGCGAGCCGCGCAGCCTGTGGTTCCGGCGGGCCCAAAGCCTTGTATTTGTCATGATCGCAACAGCAACTTTCCTGGCGGTTAGCTACCTGCTTGTATTGGCGCCGCTTGCCACCGAATTTGCCGAAAAGCATCTGCCGTGGCTCGTTCCCTATGTTGGAGGCGGCGCTGTGTGGCGGGTTTCTGTTGCATCCTTCCTGATCATCGTGGCTCTCATCGTTGTTCATTTTTGGCTGCCGGCAGGAAAAAGGCGATTCCGCCATGTCATTCCGGGCATTTGCATCACGCTGCTGGCCTGGATGGTAGGCTCCTATCTGTTTGCACTGTATTTGGAGAGTTTCTCGACCTATGCGACGACCTATGCCGGACTGGCTTCCATGATGATTGCGGTGGTGTTCCTCTACATCCTGTCGGCAATTTTCATTCTGGGCGGAGAGTTCAACGCAGCCATAAGACGTTACCGCGATGCCCGTGCGAGAACCCGGGGCTGAAACAGGGCCAGTGCGACGCCCAGGCCGGCAATCACCATTCCACCAATCTGGATCAGGCTGAGTGTTTCGCCGAACAGGATCCATGCCTGCACGGCGGTAGTAGCGGGAACCAGGTAGAACAGAGATGAGACCCGCGATGCCTGACCTTCACGGATCAGGTACATCAGCAATAGAATTGCGCCGACCGACATGACGAGAACCAGCCAGGCAAACGCGAAGACCAATTCTCCTGAAAATACAAAAACCTGGTCTTCCAACATCATTCCCAATGTGGCTGTGAAAAGGGTTGCCCCCATATACTGGAGGCATGTGCCGGTAAGCAGGTCGTCCTGGCGGACGTACCGCTTTTGCCACAACGTTCCGGCGCTAAGTCCGATGACTGAAATTAAAGATGCTGCAAAAGTTGCCCAATTTACTCCTTGAACAAAGGAGCCGAGATCGGGTGCCAGCACCAGGACCACGCCGATAAATCCGACAACCAGACCGATCCAATGTCGTATTGAAACCTGTTCGCCCAGGACCGGTCCGGCTGCCAGTGCTGTCAACAGAGGGTGAAGGCCAACCAGTAATGCAGCCAAGCCGGCCGGCATGCCCTGGTCGATGGACCAAAAAACACCGCCCAGATACACACCATGAAGCAACACTCCGGCAATTGCCGAGTGACATGCAGCCCTCAAGCTCCAATTGGCTGCGCGGTGAAAGAACGGAACGAAAATCCCCAACAGCACCATCGCTAAGAGAAAGCGAAGCGCCAGAAAGGAGAAAGGCTCCGCCCAAGGCATTGCGTAGCGAGCGCCGATGAAGCCGGAGGCCCACAGGAACACGAACAAAGCCGGCGCATAGAAAAGGAAATTCAACGTTCCGCTGCTCCGGATTTGATACAAATTGATGGTGTTTTGATAACTGAATCTAAACCTGAATATTCTAATTTATCCAGAGTGTGTCACAAGTACGCGCTGTCGTTGCTCAACAGGTAACGGAAGGTCGGGGCATGATCTGGAATCTTGACATCAGTTGGCTGATGATGGCGATCGCCGTCGTCTCAATTCTGTCATTCTTCCTCGGAATGGCGCTTGATGGCGTGATGGGGGACGACGGATTTGGCGCCGTCGGAAACACGGTCATCATAACAACCGGATTCTTTCTCGGCATCTTCATCGCCAATTCCTACGGGATTTATCTGAGAGACCTCAAACTGGCGATCGCTGCGGGGCTGGCCGGGTCCTTCATCTGTCTGGCAATGCTGGCCATCAGCAAGTCAGTGCTTGCCCGGCTCTGAGATCAACTAATTGATCAATCGAATTACGTCGGCGGGGCTCAGGCCTGCCGATTTCAGGTCGCGTATAGACGTATCTTCCCGGCTCTTGGAGAGTTTCCTGCCATCCGCATCCAGAAGCAAGCGGTGGTGATGATAGTGCGGAACGGGGAGCCCCAGCAATTCCTGCAACAGGCGGTGAATTGACGTTGCGTGAAACAGGTCGCGGCCCCTGACCACGTCGGATATTCCCTGCACCGCATCGTCGACCACTACAGAGAGATGATAGCTGGCAGGAGCGTCGCGACGGGCCAGGATGGCGTCGCCCCACAAATTCGGGTTCGCCACGACTTGGCCGGTCTCCCCGTTCGGACCTGCGCCACTTTCCAGCCAATGAATGGGTGTGGAAACACGCGAAAGCGCTGCTGCCATGTCCAAACGCCAAGAATAGGGTGCACCGGCGGCGATGCGAACAATCCGTTCAGATTCTTCAAGTTCCCTGTCCACCCCGGGATAGTGCGGAGCGCCATCGGGATCGCGCGGCCAGGAATCTCCCGCCGCCTCTGCAGCGGAGACATGGTCGCGAATTTCGGCGCGGCTCATGAAAGCCGGGTAGGCAAGTCCTTCGTCTTTCAACGTGTCGAGAGCTTCCTGGTAGTCGGTTAAGTGATCGGATTGACGCCTTGTCGGACCGTCAAACTCGATTCCCAACCAGGCCAAATCCTCTGATATCGCTAATTCGAATTCCGGCCGCGCACGCGAGAGATCGATATCGTCGATGCGAAGAAGCAGACTGCCCGCTGTCTGCTCGGCCAGGCGTTTGTTTTCCAGCGCCGACAAGGCATGGCCGAGGTGAAGATAGCCGTTTGGACTGGGGGCAAAGCGAAAAATCGGCTTTTCCATCTCTACTGACATCCGCTGCTGGAATGGTGCGCCGCGGATTGCTACCCTTTTCCGGTCGACGATGAAAGGACATCCATGCGGCTGATCGACTGCGAAGACGACATTACTGCGGGCCTCAACGCCTTGTGCGCCCTTGATGCGAGGCTTTCAACCGTCAGGAATCTGGCGGGAGAGATTCCGCTGCGCCGTTCACCGCCCGGCTTTGAGAGCCTGGTATCCATCATCGTTTCCCAACAAGTCTCGAGAGCGAGCGCAGATGCGATTTTTGGCCGCTTTACCGGGCTGCTCGATCCCCTGTCTCCGCTTGCAGTACTAGAAGCCGATGACGGGGTTTTCCGGCAGGCGGGCCTGTCGCGACCAAAGCAGAAGACCATTGTGGCGACAGCCCGGGCGATCGAGATCGACGCGTTGGATTTGCAGGCGGTATGTTCTCTCGACGCCAATGAAGCGATCGCTGGATTAACTGCAATCCCGGGTATTGGTCCGTGGACCGCCGAGGTCTACCTGTTGGTATGTGCTGGTCATCCCGACGTCTTTCCGGCCAAGGATATTGCTCTTCAGGCTGCCGTAGCGGATGCGTTCGGACATGATGCCCGCCCCAACGACAAAGCGCTATATGCGATCGCCGAATCATGGAAGCCATGGCGCAGCGTCGCTGCACGCCTGTTGTGGGCCTACTATCGCGAGTTGCGCGGTCGAGAAGCCGCCATCGGCGGGTAACCGGCTCCGATGCCTTGAATTCATTGTGAATTTTTCCGTGTAACAGGCAAATTGACTAATTGCAGCTTCACATTAATGTCACCTGCAACGTAGTATATCGATGAAAGACAAATATCGCCGGGAGAAGAAATCTTGACGATTGCGGTTTCGCCAGACGGGCTTCCAGCGCTGGTACTGAACGCTGATTACCGCCCCCTGAGCTATTATCCCTTGTCGCTTTGGTCGTGGCAGGACGCCATCAAGGCTGTCTTTCTCGACCGCGTGAACATCGTCGCCGAGTATGATCACGCGGTTTCATCGCCTTCGTTTTCGATGAAGCTGCCAAGTGTTGTCAGCCTCAAAAGCTACGTCAAGCAATCACGGCATCCGGCGTTCACCCGGTTCAATGTGTTTCTGCGGGATCGGTTTCAGTGCCAGTATTGCGGCGCCAACGACGACCTGACCTTTGATCACGTCATTCCGCGTAGATGCGGTGGCATGACAACCTGGGAAAATGTTGTCGCCGCCTGCTCTCCCTGCAATTTGAAAAAGGGCGGGTTGCTGCCGGCGCAGGCAAAGATGTCGCCGCTGCAGAAACCCTTTCGGCCGACCGTGCACGACCTGCACAACAATGGACGCAAGTTTCCACCCAATTATCTGCACGAAAGCTGGATGGATTTTCTCTACTGGGATGTCGAACTGGAGCCCTGAGCCGGCGCTTTTTCCTATTCCTTTGCCAGTGCGGCACGGAACGCAATCACCGCAAGACCGAGGTTCGCCAGTACATTCCATCCGGCAAAAGAGAGACCGAGAAACCGTCCGGCTGCCTGATCACAGGAAGGCGGCACAACATCATCCAACATGTCGAGCACGCCCTGGCCGCCAGTATCGGGAGCGGCGTCAACCGCTCCGCAGTCGGCCGGCCCGGCCCACCACTGCCACTCGACACCGGAATGATAAATTGCAAGTACCAGACCCCAAAGCATCAACACACCGCCGGCGGCGAGCATGAGACGCAGCAAGACCCCCGGTAGCCGCATCCACGCGAACGCAAAGGTGACCGCCATCAGCGGAATGCCGATATAGTAGGGGACACGCTGCTCCAGGCAGAGCTTGCAGGGTATGTAGCCGCCAATATGCTCAAATCCGAGCGCGGTGCCGACAGCAAAAACCATCCCGCCGAGCAGGAGCGCTGAACCGATCGAATGATAGCGCAATCGCTTGCCTGACATGGCTGCCCAAAATCCCTAAAACAAATACCGCACGGCCATGAAGCCGCCAATCAACAACACCATGAACAAGGTGAAAAGAAGACCCAGGTTCTTCTCGATGAATCCGCGTATGGGTTCGCCGAAACGCCCCAGAAGCCAGGCTACAAGGAAGAAGCGCAGGCTGCGGCCGACTACACTGACAGCGGCGAAAGCCAGCAGGTTGAAACCGGTCACGCCTGAAAAAATCGTCAGCACCTTGTAAGGAAACGGTGTAATGGCGGCGAACAGAATGGCCCAGGCGCCCCAGCTCGAATTGTACCAGCCCTGTAATTGCAAAAACGCATCTTCCTTGCCGTAGAACGTTAAAATCGGCTTGCCGATAGATTCATAGAGAAACGCACCAATTGCATAGCCGAGAAAAGCGCCGATAACCGATGCGACGGTGCAAACAAACGCGTAACGTATCCATTTGGTTCGGTCTGCCAGTACCATGGGGATCAGCAACACGTCCGGCGGGATCGGAAACACCGAGCTTTCGATGAACGAAACTCCGGCCAGGCCGCGTTCAGCGTGCCGGGTGACGGCCAGCGCCATCGTCATGTCATAGAGCTTTCGAAGCATATTCAATCCCGAATCGTGCCAGCCTGTCTATTCGCTAACCATCTGTGGTTCAATCGGTCACCAAACTGTGCCGGCAATTCAAACTGACACTTTGCATTTTTACTTTGCCTCCACCGCGACAGTCCATTTGCTTCCGTGGATATCTGCTTTGTAAACCGGGACTGGTTTCCACATGGTTCCCAAAGACAGGCTGAACTTTTGAAATTCGCGGCTTGACGGCAAACGGGCTGGCTCTATAGTCCGCCGCGCCTGCGTTGAGAGCAGGTATTGGAATGCCCCTCTGGCGGAATTGGTAGACGCGCCAGATTCAAAATCTGGTTCCCATTGGGAGTGCCGGTTCGATTCCGGCGGGGGGCACCAGATACTCCTCGAGTTTACCCGGTAACTCTCTGGTTTTCAGATGAATTTATGTCTGATCGTAATTGGAAGGTAGGTCTTATGGTGGACCCTAACTCGACATATCTGTTCTCAAAATGGCTACTATTATCCAAAAAGAGCGACATATGGCGAATATCGAAACACCCTATATCGTTCTTGCCCGGTAATTTCGTGTAACAATCCTGCTTCGACAAATTCATTTACTAAACTATTTGCTGCCGGGAAAGTAACTTCCAACTTATCACTAATTTCTTTTACGGTGGTAATTGGCTTCAAAAATAGATCCTCCAATATTGTCAAAGCACTACCTGATCTTCGACCGAAATTGCTAACAATAGTTTTTCTATGTTCTTCTCTCATAGCAACGATTTTTCTAGCAGTATCTGTCGCCTCTAAACTAACGGATGCGACTCCATTTAAGAAGAATTTTATCCATTCTTCCCAATTACCTTCATCTCTTATACCCTGGAGATATTCATAATATTGATTTCGATATTTCTTGAAATAGTGAGAAATATATAATACTGGATCAGTTAATATTTCATTTTCGCAAAGTAAAAAAGTAATAAGTAGTCGACCAACACGACCATTTCCATCCAAAAAGGGGTGTATTGTTTCAAACTGAGCGTGTATGAGGCCGACTTTTATTAAAAAGGGGATTTGTGTATTAGAATGGATAAAATTTTCTAGGTCGCCAAGAGAATTTTGTATTTCGTGAGGTGGGGGCGGTACAAATATCGCCTCGTTGATTGTGCAACCGGCTGGACCAATCCAATTTTGTGAATTCCTAATTTCACCGGGATTTCTTTCCTGTCCTCTTACGTTATGTAGCAGCTCGTTGTGGATTTCTCGTATTAAGCGAATTGACACTGGTAAACTCTTGAGACGTTCAAGGCCATAACTCATAGCTGCGACGTAATTTATAACTTCTCCTACATCTGATGGATGCGCAGGGTCGAATACGTTTGCCTCTGCTTCCAATACATCGTCCAGTGACGATTGAGTGCCTTCAATCTGGCTTGAGAGTACAGCCTCCTTGCGGATGTACATCAATGCGAACAGATCAGGATTTGGTAGAGTTTGTATGGATCCGTCCAGTCGCCCGAGAGCTCGGTCTGCTTTTGAAAGCAGTGTCTGCATTTCATCATCTATTTTTAAGGCGGGATCTGGTGGAAGAGGGTTTGGTATAAATGCCTTGTATCCCGAATTTTGCGTTATACGCACTCCAGCTCGCTGAGATTGCATCTTCTTCCTCTTTGGTCAGTCAATAACTAACTTCTACGTTTAATTAGATGTACGTTTTAGCTCTAAGTGAACGCTAGTCAACATTAGAGTGCCTAGAGGTCTCTAAGTGAAGGCTGTGAGTGATAAGGAGTGCCTAGAGGTCTCTAAGTGAAGGCTGTGAGTGATAAGGAGTGCCTATAGGTCTCTAAGTGAAGGTTATGAGTGATAAGGAGTGCCTGGAGGTTTCTGAGCAAAGGCTAACAGTCATTGTGGCAACAGATCCACATAGTACCAATCACCCTCCAATTGGGATCCAACGACAATACAGTTGGATATCAGAGGGTTACCGGGTGAACTCGCGGAGCATATGGTGTCTGTGATGGGAACCAAACTCCGGCGGGGGGCACCAAGACAGTTTTCGAGATTGCTGTTTTTAAGATTGAAAATCTGAATTCATCCACCCTTTGGACTTTCGGGCTCCAAAGGTGGGAACCGCAACATTCACATTATCAACTTTGTGCAGGTTCCGGTGTGGCAAATGAGTGGATTGTCTGCAGTGCGCCATCAAGTGCCGTGCCTTTCTCATCCTGTAACGCAGCTTCGATCAACCGGCCAACCCATTCGGCCGCATCCGGCCTTCCCGCGACAATCGCCGCGCCTTCCAACGCCTTGTCAAACTTGGACAGGCCGCGTGCGTGCGTATCCGAATAGCCCTTTATCAATCGGCGGCAGCGGAGCACCTCGACGGCCAGATCATAGTCGAATGCCAGATATTCATCGACGGTCTCCAACCAGGTATCCAGATGTTCGCGCTCAACGGCGTGGCGCAAGGTACCGCGGCGCCACCGCCGCAGACCGCCAACGCAGTACAGCTGCATAAACGGCCACAAACGGTCAGACCGAAGCCTGCGGCCGCGATTGACCAGTCTGTCGACCATTTTCATTGTATTTGGGGAATTGCTCAGACGGCGCGCAAGACGTGCCGGCAGCATGCCGACAATCTCCTCGGCACGCGGATGCATGAATTCCGTCAGCCGCAGTCGTGTGCCCGGAGCCGGTTTCATGTGATGCCTTACCCGTTGAAACCGGCTGGCTCTGGTTTTGAGATCGGCGACGCGGATCACGTCATCATAGGTCATGGCGCGGGCGATATACTTGGCCGCTTCGCGCGACAGAAGATGCTGTTTGTCCGCGTTGTCGCGGGCAATAAACTTGTCGAGATGGCCCAAATACTCCCTGCCGTATTCGATATCCTGAAAATCGACCACCGATCTCAGACCGCGCCGGGCCATGTCTGCAACTGTCTCAGGGAGCGCCGATACCCGGCTCTCCAGTTCACTGTATTCGGCCAAGAGGCCATCCGGACCTGAAGGTACAGGCTCCGCACCGGCGACATTTTCATCAGAACCGGCTTCCTCTTGATCCTTGCCAGTTGCGTCATAAGCCGCTGAAAATGCCGCAAGACTGTTTTCGACGCCACGTCCAGACGCCTTGATCGCGTTTTCAAATGCGTCGCGTGAAAAAGGCAGTGTTCCAGAGGCGGCAAGTGCGCCCAGCAAACTTGCCGAAATCACTGTTCCATTGTCGACGGCGATCCGGTTCATGTCGAACAGGATCAACCGTTGCGCTGCGATCTTGGCAGCGGCCAAAACCTCACCACTATTCGCCATACCGTCGCCAGGCACGGTTTTCTCTGAAACAGCCAGCGCCCGGTGTGTCGAAGCAATCAGGGTTGTCCGGTCAGGCGTTACAAACCCGCGCAGGATCGCACGACCGGCTTCCATCATTTCCGCGGCAACGAGAATATCGACATCGCCTCCTGCCGGCATCAGGGAAAATACCGGTGTGCGATCGCCGGCAGGCGCCATTTCAATGTAATAGATTGTCGCTCCGGTGCGCTGGGCGACGCCTGCGACCGAAGTCGCTTGCACGGCGTAGCCGGTGGCTCGTGCGCATTCCTCAACCCAATTGGTCAATACACCGCCGCCTTGGCCGCCTACCGCCATGATCGCGAGCTTGATCACACTCTCAAGGTTGGCATCGACCGTTTTTCTGTCGAGCTTGCTCATGAGAATTCCAGCCTTCTGCGCGTTCGCCTCGTTTGCAGCCAGTCGATGATCCGGTCGCGCAGGCGGCCGAGCATCTTTTCGAAACTGCCGGGATTGTGAACAATGTCGGCGCGATAAAATGACGGACAAAGCACCGCCGCATCGGCGACCTCACCGCAATTGCCGCAGCCAACACAGCTTTCGTCGATACTTGCGACCGGATCGTCGCGCAGAGGGTCATCGAGTTTTTTAAGCGAAAGTGACGGGCAGCCGGAAAGCCTGATGCAGGCATGATCGCCGGTGCATACATCCTCATCGACACCGAAACGCGGTGCTTCCACCCGGCGGCCCTCCTTGATCGCCTTGCTGGTCAATGGCCGCTCGCGGCGCTGACGGTTCAACATGCACTCCGAAGATGCCACGATCACCTTTGGACCGTCATAGTCTGTAGAAAGCGCTTCATCGAGAATCTGGCGCATTTTGGGGACATCATAGGTGCGGTCGATCTGGCGCACCCATTTGACGCCAACGCCTTTCACCGCATCGGAGATTGGATGTCCGGTCGACTTGGTCGCGTTGTCGGCGCGCGAGGAAAGAATATCCTGGCCGCCTGTGGCCGCACTGTAGAAATTGTCGACTACCACAATGACGCTGTCAGACTTGTTGTAGACCGCATTGCCGATCGACGATGACAAGCCATTATGCCAGAATCCGCCATCACCGATAATCGAGATTGCGCGGCGCTTGCCGCCACCGTCAAACGCGGCATTGGAAGCCGGGCCCAGCCCGTAGCCCATGGTCGATCCACCGATCTCGAAAGGTGGCAGGCTGGCAAACAGATGACAGCCAATGTCGCCAGTGATCTGGTGCTTGCCGTGTTTCTGCTCGGTCATTTTCAACGCCGCGAAGATCGGACGCTCGGGACAACCGGTGCAAAAGCTTGGCGGGCGGATGGGCACGGTTTTGGAAAGGTCCGGAATTTCCGGTTTTTCATCGCGGTTGGGTGCGCGCTTTTGTGCCGGTAGCAAATCTGGCGCCTCTGTACGCAGGTAGGATTCAATACCGTCCAGCATGATCTGGCCGGTGTATTCGCCGGCCATGGGCAGCATGTCCTTGCCGTGAAGCGATAAATCGGATCCGGCCTTGAATAGCGCTGCGCCGAGCGCCTGCTCGATAAATTCGGGCTGTCCTTCTTCCACTACCAATATTGAGGATTTACCCGCACAGAACTCGAGAAATTCCTCTTGGACAATCGGATAGGTCACGTTGAGCACGTAAAGCGGTACATCGGTATCGCCATGGATGTTGGCCAGCCCAAGACGCTGCAACGCGCGAATGACGCCGTTATACATGCCACCCTGGAGCACAATGCCGATCTTTGCGTCGGCCGGGCCAAAGGTTTCATTGAGTTTGTTATCGCGAATGAACGCCTGAGCAGCAGGCCAGCGATTGTTGATCTTGTCCTGTTCCTGCGCGAAGGACATCGGCGGAAGCACGACGCGCGAGTAATTGCTCTGCGGGTCCGCCAATGCTTCGCCAACACTCAGTTCCGGGCGCTTGTTGTCCTTTGCTGTAAAGCTGCCGGTCACGTGACAGGATCTTATGCGCACCATCAGCATCACAGGGGTGTTGGACGCTTCCGACAGGTTAAATCCGTGTTCGACGGCTTGAACGATAGACGGGAGGTTGGGACGGGGATCGAGCAGCCAAACCTGCGACTTCATCGCAAAGGCATGGCTGCGTTCCTGCATGATGGAAGACCCTTCGCCATAATCTTCCCCGACAATGATCAAGGCGCCGCCAGTCACGCCGCCGGAAGCCAGATTGGCGAGCGCATCGGACGCGACATTGACACCGACTGCGCCCTTGAACGTCACCGCGCCCCGAATTGGATAGTGCACCGATGCTGCCAGCATCGCCGTTGCAGCGGCCTCTGAAGCATTGGCCTCAAATCGGACGTCGAGTTCGCTTAGAATTTCCTCGGCATCGGACAGCACATCCATCAGATGGCTGATCGGCGCTCCTTGATAGCCACCCACATACCCGACGCCATTCTCAAGCAGCGCTTTGGTGATGGCCAATATGCCTTCGCTGGTGAAGGTCTCGCCCTTCCCCAACTTCAGCTTTTGGACTTCCTTGGCAAATGAACGTTCTGCCATCTATTTACCCTGTAGGTTAGCTCGCTCCGCGAAACACCGGCCTGGATCTCTCGCTTCACTTCCTGTCCGGCCGTTTCGGCTAAATATTGTGCCGTCTCACATTTCCCAGCATCTTTTGCAGCGTGGCGACGAACTGAGCTCTCTCAACATCCGGAATATCCTGAAACATCTTGGCGTAGTTTCCGGCCATCGACGGCCACAACCGCTCAAAGGATCCCCTTCCGGCATCGGTAATGAACACGCGCGTCGCGCGGCTGTCCTCGGCATCGGGCGCCTTGCGGATCAATCCGTCCGCAAGCAGTTGATCGAGCGCGCGGCTCAGTGTCGACTGTTCAACAACCGCATAAACGGAAAGGTCTCGGATCAGCAGGCCGTCGATAACAGATAGCACCGCCAGCGAGCGCATTTTCGGGATCGTCAAACCCATTGAGGCCAGTTCTTCGCGCAAATCCTCGTTGTAGCGACCCATGATCCGGTTCATCAGATAGGGGGCGAAATTGGCAAGTCCGATCTCACCCAAACGTGGTGGGGCAGTGTCTTCGACTGCAAGGGTTTCTGGCCTCATCTGGTTCATGCGCCCAATTCCTTTGCAACGAGGTAACCGGAACCTCCGCCAAGCCCGGGCCCGGGATGGGTTGACGCTCCGATGTGATGGAGACCCTTGATGGCGGTGGCGTGATTGACCGAACTGACGTGTGGCCGCCAGATGAAAAACTGATCGATCGCACACGAGCCACCATAAGGATCGCCGCCGACGAGATTGATGTTCAGTGATTCCAGATCGGCGGGTGAATAGGCCCGTCTGGTCAATACGGATTTCTTGAAGCCTGTGATGTGACCAGCCAAAATCGCCTCTATGCGGTCCGCAAACGCCTCTCTGGTGCTTTCGTCCCAGGTGCCCGAACACCGGATCATTCCGGCAGCATCACCTTTGATCTCGCGCGGCGCATCAGGGATCTGTATCCACAAAATCGACTTGCCTTCGGGACATCTGCTCGCATCAAGCCTGTGTGGTTGACCGACACAAATGGTCGGAACCTCCGGCAGCATTCCGCGCTCTGCTTCATTGGAAGATTTGGAAACAGAATCTATCCCGTCAGCCAGATGGATCAGCGCGACATCTTCCAGATCTTTAGCTTTCCAGCGAACCGGTCCGTCCAGCGCATAATGAAGCTGGAAGTTGCCTCTGCCGTGGCGATATTTTCTCAGGTCAGATTTGTCAGGCGCCATATGCTCGCCAAGCAATCGGTCATGCAATTGTCCGGGCGCAACAGAGCAGATCACGCTGCCGGTGGTGATTTCCTCGTCGCCGATGGTTGCAACACCGGCAGCACGTCCATCACGAACAATGATACGCTCGACATCCACGCCAGTACGCACCATGCCACCGTGTTCCTCGATCAGCGCCGTAAAGGCCGCTGCCGCCTGACCCGCACCACCTTTCACCACTGGCGCCCCCGCCGCTTCCAGCGCAAAGGCGATGACCTTGCCCATCTGGCCGCCATAGGCGGCTTCCGTCGTCAGGCCCGTGTGCAGCACCCACGGTGCCCAAAGGGCCTGGACGTCAGGCGATGAATAGTTTGACTCCAGCCAGGCCCGAGCGGGCGTCAACGCCTCACCAAACCATGCTGCGAGACCCCGCGCGCCCCGTTTCCAAGCCTGCTGCATCAGCAGCTTTGTTGTGGCCATGCTCCAAAGTTTGCCGCCGAGCAGCGCAAACAGGAATGGAGCATCGGCCTCGACCATGCCGACATCCTCCGCATGACGGTCTCCATCCCCGGCGGACAACCTGTTGAACATATCCACATTTGCAGAGCGATCCATCGACAAAACGAGCGCCGATCCATCAGGACGCAGCACCGCCGTAGGCTTGTCTGTATGACAGAATTCAAGTCCATGGCGCGCCAGATCCGCGCCCAATTCACCATGAGCCGGCGATGTCAGAAACAGCACAAATGTCGCCGCCATCAAATCGTGGCTGAAGCCAGGCGCAGTGATTTCTTCGGTCCGCATGCAACCGCCCGCACGATCGGAGCGCTCCAGCACAGCGACACGTTTTCCCTTGCGGGCAAGCAAGGCGGCGCAAACAAGACCATTGATCCCGCTGCCGACGATGATGTGGTCGAAATCGGCCATTGGCCAGGTCTTACAAACTAGTGCGCGATCAGAGCCATGGCTCGGATCGGGCTGCCAGTGCCGTTTACCAATTTGAGCGGCGCAGCGATCAAAACGGCTCCCTTCGCGGGCAACTTGTCAAGATTGGCAAGCGAGGCCAGACCGTATTTGTTGGCCGCATGAAGCAGATTATGTGCCGGGAACGGCGGTTCCATGCCCCCCGCTTGACCCGCGTCGGTGCCGATGCACTGAGTTCCCCAGCCGACGGCGCCTTTCGACAGAATATATTTGATGCAATCCACGGTCGGGCCGGGTGAATGCGGGCCCGTTTCGTCTGCATTCAAATACGCTTCTTCGCTGTCTGCCCTGCTGTCCCAATCCGAGCGCATCAGCACCCATTCACCTTCGCCAATTTCGCCGTGTTCTGCTTCCCAGGCTTTCACACCGGCCTCATCCAGCAGGAAATCCGGATTTTCGGCTACTTGAGCCGAGCAATCGATGACATTGACTGGTGCGACAAAATTCTGCGGCGGAATGGAATCCGTATAACCGTCTGCATAGTCCTTTCCGGTGATCCAATGATGCGGTGCGTCAAAATGGGTCCCGGAGTGTTCACCGATTTTCAGCCAGTTCCATGCCCAAAACGGACCGTTATCGTCATATTCGGATATCTTGTGCACTTCGATCTTCGGGGTGTCTTTTGCAAGTTCCGGCGGCAATTTGAGCAGTGGCGTATCCGGACCGAGGGATCCCGACAAATCCACCACCTCAACCTTTCCCGAGAGCAGAAGCTGGGCCAAGTTTCCCAGTGTATCGGCCGCATTCATTGTTCATCCTCCCATGCTGTTGCTGGCTGTGCCGCGCAGAAACCTTTGCAGCGAAATTTGATGCTAGACAATATAATATGCATTTGCAATTATCTTTGTGGGAGAAGGATGCCGGACTTGCGGGAAGAATTTGACGCGGCCATTATCGGTTCCGGGCACAACAGCTTGGTTTGCGCCGCGCATTTGCAAATGAAAGGCTGGCGCACGGCAATATTTGAACAGGCGCCGGTGGCCGGTGGCGCGGTCAAGACACTGGAATTGACTGAACCCGGATTTCGCCATGATTGGGCGGCGATGAACCTCAGCCTGTTTGCGGGTTCTGCATTCAACAGAACCTATGGCGAAAAGCTTGGAGCCCATGGCTTGGAGTTTGTGCCGGCGTCAAATTGCTTTGCCAGCGTATTTCCCGATGAGCAATGGCTGGGCATCGGCACGGATATGGATGCCACGCTGAAGCGCATCTCCGGTTTTTCGGCGGATGACGCTGACACTTGGGCATCGTTGGTTTCTGCGTTCCCCGAAAAGGCGGAGTATATATTCGCCTTGCTCGGAAGCCCCATGAAAATGCATATAACAGGACGGCTTGCTGCCAAGGCGCTTTGGAAGAAAGGCTTTGCATGGACAGCAGATTTGGCGCGTCTTCTGATTGCCTCTCCGCGCTCATGGCTCAATGAAACCTTTCAATCTGAGCATGTCCGCGCAACGCTTGGTGCATGGGGAATGCATCTGGATTTTGCCCCCGATATCGCGGGAGGAGCGATTTTCCCCTATCTCGAATCGATGGCAAATCAGAGCTTTGGCATGGTAATCGGCAAGGGTGGCGCCGATACGATGACTAAAGCTTTGATCGGGCTGGTGGAAGAAAACGGCGGGCAGATTCGGTGCGGCAATACTGTCCGGAAAATCCTTCACAGCGGGGCGAAAGCGAGCGGCATTGAACTTGCTGACGGGACACAGATAGGTGCGAGCCGCGCGGTCATCGCAAACATATCGCCCAGAAATTTGGCGGAGCTGGTTGAAGACGGGACGGGTGATGCCGGATTTGATCGTTCGATGGCTGGGTTTTCGCACGCTCCTGGCACGTTGATGATGCACCTGGCGTTGTCAGGGCTACCGCAATGGAAAGCCTCGGAAGAGCTTCAGACATTTGCCTATGTGCATCTCGCTCCATCGCTGGATCAAATGGCCAGAACCTACCAGCAAGCAGTTGCCGGTCAGCTTCCCGATGAGCCGGTGATCGTTGTCGGACAGCCGACAGCCATCGACCCGTCCCGCGCACCAGAAGGAAATCATGTTTTATGGGTTCAGGTCCGCATGGTTCCAGCGCAAATCGCCGGTGATGCAAAGGGCGAGATCATGGAACGCGAATGGGACAATGCCAAGGAGAAGTTTGCCGAACGGGTGCTGGACATCATCGAAGGCTACGCGCCAGGACTGCGCCGGCAGATCATTGCCCGCCACATTGTCTCGCCCCTTGATCTGCAGATGGATAATCCGAATTTGGTTGGCGGTGACCAAATCTGCGGCAGTCACCATTTGACCCAGCACTTTCTTTTTCGGCCTGCGCGAGGATACTCTTCTGGTGAAACACCGCTGAAGGGGCTGCATCTGACAGGTGCCGCGGTTTGGCCCGGCGCCGGAACTGGTGCCGGAGCCGGATACCTTCTTGCGCAGAAGCTGGCAGGAGCATGAACTCGCTTAGGCGCGATTGAAACAGACGACAACCAATAAAAGGGAGGAAGAGATGAAAGAACTTTCCAGACGCACCATTTTGAAGGGCACCACTGCACTGGCGATGGCGGGAATGGTCGGCACCAGAGCTTATGCTCAGGCAATCGAAGAACTGGTGATCGCGTATAACGTCAACCTGCCGTCCTGGGATCCAACCGTCGGCCTGTCTGCGGTCAACCCGACCCTGCAGGCGATCTATCAGTCGGTCTTCGACCAGTTCATCCTGCAGCAGCCGGACCTTTCACCGGCTCCTGGCCTGATTACCGAGTGGGGCTGGAATGACGACAGAACCAAGATTTCGATGAAAGTGCGAGAAGGTGTGACCTGGCATGACGGCTCACCATTCACCGCCGAAGACGTGGCCTGGTCGCTGAGCAGGGCAGGTGACGAAAAGACCGGCAATCCGATCCAGTTTATCTGGTCGACGCTGGGCAATGTAAAAGCAGACGGTAACATGGTCACTGCTGACGTGACCCGTTTCGAACCGACCATCTTCAAATGGATGTACTTCCTGACCGGCTACGTTCTTCCAAAGGCTTACTACGAGAAAGTAGGGGCGGAAGGATTTGAGGCTGCGCCGATTGGAACCGGCCCTTACATGGTCGACAAGTTCGAGCGCAACGCATTCGTCCGCCTGAAAGCCAATGAAAATTATTGGGGCGGCAAACCGGAATTCGAAACGGTCACCATCAAATTCGTAACCGACGCGGCCTCGCGGGTTGCTGAAGTCGAATCCGGGAATGCACATGTGACGATCGAAGTCCCGTACGAAGAATTCGACCGGCTGAAGGGAAGCGGGAATATTCTCGGCACATCCGCGCCGGTTTCAGATATCGGCATGATTTTCCTCAATGATGTTGAGCCCATGCTGGATGCAAATGTGCGAAAAGCCGCAGCGCTTGCCATTGACAAAAAGCTGATCATCGATCGGTTGCTGTCCGGCTACGGAGTCGCCATCGATACGCTCCAAACTCCGGATTACATTGCCTACGATCCGTCAATCACGGTTGGCTATGATCCTGAAAAAGCAAAAGAGCTTCTGGCGGCGTCAGGCTTTTCAACCGACAATCCGGTGAAATTCAAGATCCAGACAACCAGGGGCTTCAAGCCGAAGGATTATGAAATCATTCAGGCGATTGTCGGCCTGTGGCGCAAAGTCGGAATTGAGGCGGAGATCGAGGTCTATGAGATCGCCAAACACTTCGAGCTCAGGGCTGCCGACACGCTTGCACCGGCCGCTTTTTACAATTGGGGCAACTCGGTGGGCGACCCAACAACGTCGACCGGTTTTGCCATGTTTGGCCCATCGCCGCATTCGGTTTGGGACGGTGAAGATCTGGTTGCCAAGATCGGGCCCTTGTGGGGCGAAGCGGACGAAGAAAAGCGCATCCAGGGCTGGAAGGATGTGGATCGATATATCGCCGAAAATGCGCTGGTGATCCCGTTGCTTCAATATGTTCAGCCGATCCTGCATTCATCCGCAGTCAAGGTGACACCACATGCGTCCGGCGCCTTGCTGCCGCACTTGATGAAACGCTCGTAACGGGCAAGACTTTGCCGAGCAGAGCCGCCGCTCCTGCGGCGGCTCTTTTACGCCGGGGGAGACGATGAGGCTGCTTCAAATATTACTGCTGCGATTGGCCATGATGGCAATCACACTGTTTGGTGCAGCAGTGATCGTGTTCGTGGTCATTCGTGTTGTTCCTGGAAATCCCATAGCAATGATGCTGCCGCCCGGGGCGACGGACGAAGATATTGCCCGGCTGACCGCCCATTACGGTCTGGACAAATCGATACCGGAGCAGTTCGTGGTTTGGCTCACCGGTGTTCTGAAGGGCGATTTCGGCACATCGATTTCTCTGCGTCAGCCGGTGATGCCGCTAGTGCTCGGCCGCCTGCCGGCCACCTTGGAGCTATCGATCTTCGCCCTGGTGCTTGCGGTCATCATCGGGGGTGCGATGGCGCTGACCGGAACCCGGTTTCGTGGCGGACGAACTGAAGCGGTCATTGATGTCGCCAATGGCGCAGGATTGTCGATACCTGATTTCCTTTGGGCGCTGGTGTTGATTCTGACGCTCGGAGTTCTTTATCCGGTCTTTCACATATCCGGCCGCATATCGCCGTCGTTGGAATTACCGTTCACCACTCAGTTCTACGTTTTTGAAAGCCTGCTGCGGCTACGGTTCGATCTTTGGTGGGATCTGCTCAAACATATGTTCATGCCCGCACTTGCGCTGGCAATTCCGTTGGCTGCAATCATCGGACAGTTGCTGAAACAGTCGCTCAAAGAGACGATGCATCTGGATTATGTGGTTCTTGCCCGCACCAAAGGCTACGGCGAAAATCACGTCATTCTGTTTGAAGCGCTTAGAAATGCCGTCTTGCCGACCCTGACACTGATCGGTGTGCAATTCACGTTTCTGATCGGTGGCACGGTAATCATCGAGCGGCTGTTTTCCTACGAAGGACTGGGCAATATGGCAATCGATGCGGTGATCAACCGCGATCTGCCGCTGATCCAGGGAATTGTTCTGGTTTTTGCGCTGCTGTTTACGGTGGTCAATCTTGTCGTCGATCTGACCTACGCTTTGCTCAATCCGAGGTTACGCAATGCGTGACGCCAGGGGCACTGTCAGAAGAAAAGCCGGCTTGAAGTTGTGGCTCTCAGGCGGCTGGTTGGCGTTGATAGCGCTGCTCACCCTGGCAGCAGGCTGGGTCAGCCCGCACGATCCGCTGGCACAGGACCTGTTTGCCGGACGGCTGCCACCGTTCTGGGTCGACGGAGCCGAACCCGGTTATTTGCTCGGCACTGACAGTCTTGGCCGCGATGTCCTGTCCCGAATTATTTACGGCGGACGGGTCGCGCTCGGCGTGGCCCTGATTGCCGGTGTTTCCACGGCAATTGTCGGATCGGTATTGGGCCTGATCGCCGGTTACTATCGCGGTTGGGCCGATGCGGTGATATCGCGGCTGGTCGATATCTGGATGGCATTTCCACCGGTGTTGTTTGCGATTTTGTTGATCGCCGTCCTGGGCACCGGCCTTTGGTCGATCATCATCGCCATCATAGTCATTGACTGGACCCGTTTTTGCCGCGTGGTGCGGGCGGAGACAATGAACCAGTCACAAATGGATTATGTCTCCAGCGCGGTCGTTGCCGGCCATGTGCGGACGGCGATTCTGTGGCGCGAAATCGGCCCGAATGTGCTGCCAACCATCGTTGCATTGCTGACGTTGGAAATGGGTATTGCGGTTATCGTTGAAGCAATCCTTTCATTCGTCAACCTGTCCATATCGACAGATGCACCAACCTGGGGCGGGATGATCGCCGAGGGACGCATTTCCATCCATCAGGCCTGGTGGGTACTGGTTTGCCCACTGATTGTCCTTTTCCTTACCGTGCTCGCATTCAGCCAATTCGGCGAAGGCCTGAAGGACCGTTTTGATCCGGTGTTGCGATGACGTGCTTTCTGGAAATTGACAATCTGAGCGCAATTATTCGCGGTTCGAACGACCGGCTTTTGCGCTCCGTTTCGCTGCAGGTGAATATTGGAGAGGTCCATGGCCTGGTTGGTGAAAGTGGCGCTGGCAAGAGCATGATCGGCAAGGCGGTTCTCGGTATCTTGCCTGCGGCCGTCGAAATTGTTGAGGGACAGGTGCGTCTCGATGGCCAGGACCTCTTTGCCCTTAACCCCAATGACAGACGGCGGCTGATTGGCACAAAGGCGGCACTGATTCCGCAGGATCCGCTGACCGCGCTCAATCCTTCGCGCCGAATTGGTGCGCAAATTACCGACCGGCTGGTCGATATACTCGGATGGACCAAGCACGATGCGGCAAACCGTGCGGCCGAACTTCTCGTGGAAGTCCATATCAGCGATCCAGAGCGTGTGCTGGCGAGTTATCCGCATGAACTATCGGGAGGAATGCGGCAGCGCGTTCTGATTGCTTCGGCCTTCGCCGCCAATCCGCAGTTGGTCATTGCGGATGAACCGACGACCGCTTTGGATGTCACGGTGCAAAAGCAGATCCTCCGGCTCATCCGCGAACTGCAGCTGCGCCACGGAACCGCGATGCTGTTTGTGACCCACGATCTGGGTGTCGTATCGAAGATCTGCCAGCGCCTGTCTGTGCTGTTTGCCGGAAAGATCGTCGAGCAGGCGGATGTTGCCCAGTTTTACAGCAATCCCGGACATGAATATTCCAAGGCATTGATGGTTGCCACTCCCAAATACACCGAACCGCTGACATCGCTGATGCCGGTGGATGAGAGCGTCATTTCTGCTGTGACCGAAGAAATTGAAGCAGCCGACCGGGAGTGGCGTGGTGCCTGACGACAAACCGATGTTTAGGGTGCGCCAGCTGTCGGTGGCGCTGCCGGACTTTGCCAACAAACCACCCTTCGGGCGGCCGCCGTTGATCAGGATCTTGAACGGACTTGATTTCGACATTCAGACCGGCTCCGTACTTGGCGTGGTTGGCGGATCGGGTTCGGGGAAATCGACACTGGGTCGCACACTGGTCCGGCTTTTGAAGCCATCGGCGGGATCGATCGAGTTCGAGGGTGAGGATATTGGTCAGCTAACCGAGGAGCAGATGCGCCCGTTGCGGCGGCGGCTGCAGATGATCTTCCAGGATCCGATGTCATCCCTCAATCCCCGGCGCCGGGTCAAGGAGATTATCGCCGATCCGCTGCGCATACACGGTCTGGATCGGATTGACACGCGGGTGGATGAAGCACTTGACCATGTCGGATTGCCAAGGTCGTTCCGGCAGCGTTATCCGCATGAACTTTCTGGCGGCCAAAGGCAACGTATTGGCATTGCACGCGCCATTGCCATGCGGCCCGACTTCATTCTGGCCGACGAGATCGTTTCGGGGCTCGATGTGTCCTCGCAGGCTCAGGTGCTCAATCTGCTGGAGGATCTTGTCCGAGAGCTTGGACTGACGGTTGCGTTCATCAGTCATGACCTGTCGGTGATCAGGCGACTGTGCTCACAGGTGCTGGTGTTGAACCGCGGCAGCATCGTCGAATACTCACCGGTCGAGGAACTGTTTGCCGCTCCAAAGTCGGAGTACACCCGCGAGTTGCTTGATTCAATTCCACTTCCGGATCCGGACCAGCCGGGATGGTAATCAGAGTGCCATGGAATCGAACCTGTGGGTCCGACCGACCGTCCTCACCTGTTTGCTGCCTTGGTTGCGGTACAATCAGCCAGCGAGTTCGACAATTGCCCGCGCTGCCCTTTGGCCGGAAAGCAGGGCGCCGTGGGTCGTGCTGTGATAGTTAAAGATAGTGTGTTCACCGGCCATGAGTATCCGATTGGCGATTGGCTGCTGGAAGACCTCGAACTGTGCAATGGTTCCACCAACTTGTGGGTATGAATAAGCACCCCTGAAATGTGGATTGGTCGTCCAGCCGGTTCTCAAAAGTGCACTCGGCTCGCCAACAGCATTGCCCCAGACTGATCGCAGTACGTCCATTGCATCGTTGGACAATTCCGCATCAGTCATCTTGTCTGCCAGCGGAGCGTATTGGCCGAACGACAGTCCGAGAAGGATGTTTTGATCGCTGAACTTGCGGTAGTTCACCCAGTAGTTCCACCGCCCCATTGGATTGGTCATGACACCAAAATACTGGGTATCAAGATCCCAAAAGGGATCATCAAACTTCATCGCTATCTTGGTGACCGCACCAAAACCGACATTGTCGATTGCGGCTTGGAGGTCTGAGGGCAGGTCCGGGTAAAATGCGATTGTGCCAGCCTTCAATACTCCGAGCGGGACAGTACAAACGGCGAAGTTAGCATCCATGCCATCAACAGAAACTCCAGCACGGTTGTAGGCGATCTGAGAAACAGGCGAATTGAGGCGAATGTCCAGCCCATCAGCAAGAGGGGCAAGAATTTTGTCGTAGCCCTGCGTCAGGATCACATCTACACCTTCGAAGGCCTCATCCTGGAACGCATTGGCAATGGATATGTTTTCAATACTCGCCCCTAGGTCGAACTCGGTATAGGCAGACAACATCCAAAGCCCGAGCGGGTCTTTCAGGAACTTGGGATCGATATCCTTGATTGCCTGATAAATACTGCGTTTGTCGCGCCCCCAATCACGCTCGACGAATTTTTGCTCAAGCCGTGCGTACAGCCGGTCAAATTTCTCCCATGCGTTGTCTGACATCGGACGGCCCTTGCCATCAAATACCTCAAGACTGTCGTCATCTGTAACAAAGGTGCGGCCACCGACCTGATCTGCAAGTTTACGGATCGGGTTTTCTGCGCTCGGTCCGTGTATCCATCCCGCACCGTGTTCGAAAGGAGCACCAAGTGACATATCTGTTCGGATGCGCCCGCCAATATAATCCCCGGCCTCAAGAACAATAACCTCTGCGCCACGGCGCCTGAGTTCCTGCGCTGCCGACAGGCCGGCGATTCCGGCGCCAATTACCACGACCTTTTCACCCAGCAACTCGTTGGAAGCAGCAGTACGGGCCATCGTGGCTATTGTGGCGGCTAAGCCAAGTTTCAAAGCGTATCTGCGTGTTAGCGGCATGTTCCCCACCTGACGATGTCTTCTCCGAGGATTGGTTCAGTATCTTCTTATGTGATGTAGCAATGAGCGCCAATGGAAGAATTGATGATTCACCAGTGACCAAATCCGATACGCCTTGTCAGGTCAAAAATTGTCAGCTATGGTTATATATGAACAATGTGTTCAAATAAGAACAGATAGACGATGTCAAACACCCATCACTGGATGATGCCGCGATCGGCGCAGATCGACAAATTTCCCCTCGACACTCAGTCTCGCGGGCGCGAACTGACTGCAGATGAGCAGGCTTTTGCCGATGCGCTTGAAGCAATCTTCAAGGAAGGCACGCACGATATGGATGCGGTCGCTGCTGCGCTTTCTGCCGGCAATGTCAAAGCGCCCGGTGATGGCAGTACCAGTTGGACTCAAAATTCCTTGCTCGCGGAACTGGAAGCGATCAACGCTTCTCTCGATGCCGCACATGAAGAGAACGGCTATGGCGCTTGAATTCCGGTCGGTGACCAAGGAGTTCAATTCCGATGCCGCCAGCGGGCGGCTCGTTGCCGTCAAGGACATTAATTTCAATACCGGATCAGGAGAGTTCGTTGCTGTGGTCGGCCCGTCAGGCTGCGGCAAGAGCACCATTCTCAACATGACAGCCGGGCTCTACCAGCCGACCGCCGGCGAGGTATTCGTGTCGGGCGAGAAGGTAATCAGACCCAACTCGCATGTCGGTTTCATGCTGCAGAAAGATCTGCTGCTGCCCTGGCGGACCATCGAGGCAAACGTCGCTTTCGGCCTTGAGTCGCGCGGCTTCACAAAAGCCGAATGTCGCGAAAAGGCGCGAGAAAAACTCGACGAATGCCATCTGCACGGATTCGGTGACTATTATCCCTACCAGCTGTCGGGCGGCATGCGGCAGCGCGCAGCACTGGCGCGAACACTGGCAATCGAGCCGGATGTGATATTGCTCGACGAGCCTTTTTCAGCCCTCGACGCGCAGACCAAGATCATCATCCAGCGCAATTTCGCCGAGACGATCGAGCAGGAAGAGATCACCACGCTGCTGATTACGCATGACCTTGCCGAAGCCGCATTCATGGCCGACCGCATCATCGTGTTGAGCGAACGTCCCGGCAAGATTATCGAAGAGATCGATGTTGAATTGCCAGATCGCGGCAACCCGACCGCGCGGCGGCAAAATCCGAAGATCACTGAATACATCAATCACCTTTTCGCGCTCCTGAAGCTTCAGGATGCGCAGGAAATCGCCTGAACAAATTATTCCAATGAGGGAGGAAGACATGAAAAAAACAATTCGTACATTGGCAGCAGGTATCGCTCTGTCGCTGATTGCCGGCATGGCCGCAGCCCAGGAGAAGGTTACCTACCTTTTTCCGGCACCTGATTTCCTGCCGGCCTTTGCGCCTTTCAAGCTTGCAATGGCCAAAGGCTACTACAAGGAAGCCGGTCTCGATGTGACGTTCCAGGTCGGCAAAGGCGGCGCTGATGTTGCCAAGCAGGTTGGCGTCGGCAATGCAGATCTCGGCGGCGGTATCGGCGATACGGCCATCATCGTCCGCGCCAACGGCATCGCTGTGCGAGGTGTGGCGGTACTGGGTGAAAAGGCGCTGACGCAGATAAACTGGCGGAAAGATGCCGGCATCAAATCGGCTGCCGATTTGAAGGGCAAGTCGATCGGCGTCCTCTCCTATCAGGACACGACCTTACTATAATCTGCTTGCCTATCTGGCGAGTGCCGGCCTGACCAAGGATGACGCCGATATCCAGGCGGTAGGTCCGGGCGGCATCATCAAGCTGATGATCTCCGGCGACATCCAGGCGATGTCCGGCGTTCCGGAATGGGCTGGCGCAATCCGTGGCGCCGGCGTTGAAATTCAGACAACCCCGATCAACGACATTTTCCCTGCCATGGCACAGGCGATCATCGCTTCAGATGAAACCATCGCCAATAACCCGGACATGGTGCGCGGCTTCGTGCAGGCCACCATTCGCGGATATAAGGATGTGATGGCCGATCCTGCCCAGGCGGCCAAGGATTACGTTGCCGCCGTGCCACAGCATGAAGGCAAGGAAAAGATCATGGAAGGCATCATGAAGGCCTATATCTCGCTGGTCTACGGTGATGATGTCGACAACTTTGGAAAGTTTGACGAAGCACGCCTGAAGGCCGTTCAGGACTTCTACGTCGACAAGGAAATCGTGCGGGAGGCTGTGCCGATCGCCGACACCTACACCAATGATTTCGTGAACTGATCCCACAAGAAAGGACGCGCCACCTGACGGCGCGTCCGATTTGTCTGCTGGACACGGGTTGATGAAAAACGCGCCTTTACTGACGACTTTTGCCGTGGCGATACTGTTCCTGGTCATCTGGGAACTGGTACCGCCGGCGCTCGGCGTGCCTCGTTATATCATTCCAACGGCCAGCCAATGCCTTGATGAACTGTTGCGCATGGTGCGGCTCGACAATCTTGTCGCGCACACATTGTCCACCTTCACCATGACGCTGATAGGGTTCGGCATCGGCAGCGCGCTCGGCGCTGTCATCGGCTACCTGCTGGGCATGTCGCTGTTCTGGGAAAAGGTGATGTCGCCATTATATCCTCGCACTGCAGATCGCGCCAAAGGTGGCCTTCGCGCCGCTATTTATCATGTGGTTCGGCTTCACATTCTGGCCGAAACTGCTGGTGACGATCCTGATCGTCTTCTTTCCGATCCTGGTCAACGTGCTGCAGGCCATGAAGACGGTCGATCGCGACATCATCAACCTGGCTCGCGCCTACAATCTTTCACGGTTCGATATATTCCGGAAAATCGAGTTCCCGTCGACACTGCCATCGCTGCTTGCGGGTCTGCGTATTGGCTCCACATTGGCGGTTATTGGCGTGACGGTCGGAGAACTGGTCGGCGGCAATACCGGGCTCGGATTTCTGATTTCCTACGGCGAAGGCCAGGCCAACGCAGCAATGGTGTTTAACGCCATTCTGCTGCTGACGCTGATCGGCATCGCCCTCTACTCTGCCGTCGCCTATGTCGAGGCGCGGCTGCTTCACTACATCCCAAAAGCGGAGAGCTGACATGAACACCCATCCTGACTTCCCAAAGGTCGATCCCGGAGATGTGAATATTCCTGAAGGCATGTCGCTGGGCGATTGGATCGAAAGCCGCGTCGCACGCTACGAAACACGCTCGCTCGACTGGAATGCGCTGAAATTTCAGGCCGATTATGATCCGAAATACAAGCGCGCCCAGATGCGGTATCTCGGAACCGGTGCAACCGGAGTAAAGGGCGACACAAATGTCGTGCCGGCTGAGCACTTCACCTTTTCCACCATGGTATTGCCGGCAGGCTGCGAAGGGCCATCGCACATTCACACAGATGCCGAAGAAGTTTTCTTCATTTTGAAGGGCCACAAGATCCGGCTTTTCATCGAACATCAAGGAGAGACGGTCGAAACAGTTCTGACTGAGCGGGATCTCATTTCGGTGCCGCCCGGCGTTTATCGTGGCCTGCGCAATGAAGGCATCGAGGAGGCCTTGATGTGCGTGATGATCGGCAATCCCAAGCCGGTCACTCCCACCTATCCCGACGACCATCCGCTGGCGAAAGTCAAACGTCCTTAGTAGGAGACGAACAATGGACAGGCAGGAAAGGCGCAGCAAAATTGAAGCCCGGGTCAATCATGGCCTGACAGGACGCTGGTATCCGGTTTGCAAGACTGTTGAGGTGCGCGATGACCGTCCGTATGGCGCCAAGATAACAGGTCGACGGCTGGTTTTATGGCGTAACGGTGAAGGCAATATCGAGTGCATCGAAGACCATTGTCCGCACCGGGGTGCGCCGCTTTCTCTCGGTGAGGTTCATGAAGGCAAGATCGGTTGCCGTTATCACGGCATCATCATGACCGGAGATGGCGTGATCGAACGGGTGCCGGCCATGCCGGAATGCGCCTTTGAAGGCCGCAAGACCAATGCGGCGTACAAGACAATTGAGGTCGCGGGCGCGGTATTCGCCTTCATTCCTGGCCAAACCCAAACCGAACCGCCGGAGTTCGAAGTACCGGCTGAATTGAAAGACCCCGAGTGGACGGGCTTTCTGTGCACCGGCGTGTGGAACACAAACTACCGTTTGGCGCTCGACAACCTGTCAGACCCCATGCACGGCTGTTACCTGCATGCCGAATCGTTCACGCTGGCCTTCGGGGCAAAGCAGGATCTGGTCGAACTGTCGGATCGTGATGGCGGGTTCCGGGTCAGCCGGGTCGGGCAGGTCGGCGAAAATTTCGATTGGGTCGACATGTATGTCAGCGACGGCAACATGTATTGCAGCCTCGACATACCTTATCCGCCGGCAGCCGGACCAGGCGGCAATATGCGCATTGTCGGCTTTGTCGCGCCGGTCGACGAAAATACCTGCAAGGTCTTCTTCTGGCGGCTACGCAAAGTGCAAAACATCGAGCGCGAGGCCTGGCGGTTTTTGTACCGCGCCAAGCTGGAGCCGCGCCACTGGCATGTGCTGGAACAAGACCGCATCATGTTGGAAGCAATGACACCTGACGCTGGTAAGCGAGACATGCTCTATCAGCATGATCTTGGCGTTTCCAAGATCCGCCAGATGCTGCTGAATGCTGCGGCCAACCAGATCGATGCTGAATCTGCGATGAGCGAAGCGGCTGAATAATTCGATGCTGTCAGGCAAAACCATACTCGTTACCGGAGGAGCCCGTGGTCTGGGCCGGGAGATCGCTTTGGCGGTATCTGCCGCCGGTTCGAAGGTGGTTGTTGCCGACATAGAGGAGAACGGCGGAAACGAAACCATATCGATGATTGCCGACAAGGGAGGCAATGCACGATTTGTACCCGTCGATCTGGCGGACCCTCAATCAATCGAAAGTTTGGCTTCAAATATCGGCGATAATGAAGGCTCGCTAAACGGATTGGTCAACAACGGTGCCATCGCCACCGGCATTGGCGGCAAATCCCACGATGAGATCGACATCGAAACCTGGGACCGTGTCATGGACGTCAATGTTCGTGGCCTCTGGCTGATCATCCGCGCAACAGCGCCATTATTGGCTAAATCCAATGCAGGCCGCATCGTCAACATCGCTTCCGACACCGCCTTGTGGGGAGCACCGAAGCTTCTTGCCTATGTTGCCAGCAAGGGTGCGGTCATCTCGATGACACGTTCTCTCGCGCGGGAATTGGGCACTCAGGGAATAGGTGTGACCGCGGTCGCGCCCGGCATTTTGACAACCGAATCGACCGAATATGTCCCAGCAGAACGTCACGCGCATTACGAAAACAACAGGGCCGTGCCGGGACCGCAAGGGCCGGAGGATATTGTTGGAACCGTCACATTTCTTCTCAGCGAGGCAGCTCTGGCACTGACCGGCCAGCTCATTCCCGCCAACCGGGGGTTCTGCTTCTCATGAGTGATTTCCGGACAGAGACTGTTGATGGCATCGAACTGCGGTTGCGGCCCGGAAACCCTCGGAAATGTCTGGTCATGCTGCACGGCATTGGCAGCAACTTCCACTCCTTTGATCGCCTTGCCTCTCATCTACCCGACGACTGGATGCTGGTCGTGTGGAATGCACCCGGCTATGGCAGTTCCAAACCACTTGCGCAAAGCAGGCCCATCGCACGGCATTACAGCGACCGACTGCACGATCTTGTGCAGTCACTTGGCTTGAGTGAATTCTCCCTTGCCGGCCACTCGCTCGGCACGATCATCGCAGTCGATTACGCAAGCAGGTTTCCAGGCGACGTTCGGCAATTGGTGCTCATTGCCTGCGCACAAGGTTATGGAATGGGCGAAGGCGAACCGCTTCCTGAAAAGGCAGCAACCAGGCTCGCTGATCTGACTGCCTCGGGTCCGCAAATGTTCGCGCAACAACGCGCGCCTCGGTTGCTGTTTGATCCCGATTCCAATCCAGAAATCCGCGATGAAGCAATCGCTGCCATGAGCGCAATCAACCCTTCAGGCTATTCGCAGGCGGTCCATTTGCTGGCCAGCGGAAATTTGTCTCGGTCGGCACGTTCGGTAAATTGTTCCAGCCTCACTATTGTCGGCGAACAGGATGTTATTACCCCGCCAAATCAAAGTGAGTTGGTTCACGCCGCATTGAAAAATGCCAGTGCTGCGCATGCCCACACATTCTGCAAGATCGGAACAGCCGGACATCTCGTCCATCAGGAACAGCCGGCAGAAGTTGCTGCCGAAATGATCAATTTCACCGAAAACCTGCGGCTGGAGGAGGTGATCAATTGAGCAAAGCAAAGCCCACATATGGTGTTCCGCCGGTCGAAAGGGCAATCGCGCTTCTGCGCTACATTTCCGACGGCAATGATTGCGCCAATACCAGCCTTGCTGCCAAGGAAACCGGAATCAACCGCACCACAGTGCTGCGGCTGATCGAGACATTGCAGCGTGAACGGATGATCCAGCCGAACCCGGACGGTGCCGGCTACACCCTGGGTAATGGGTTGATCCACCTTGCCGCACGGGCGCTCTACTCGCGAGATATTGTGCAGATCGCACAGCCGGAACTGAAAACGCTGGCCTCTCGGCTGGGGCTTTCTGCCCATCTGGGTGTGATTGAAGGATTGGAAATCCTCTATTTGTTGCGCGAAACGCCAAATCTGCATCTGGTCAGCAATGTGCGCGTTGGCAGCCGCCTGCCGGTGCACGCGACCACCATCGGCCGCATCATCCTTGCTCACCACGACTCTGATCAGAGGGATCGATTGCTGGATGGTTGCGACTTCCATGCGGTTACTGCAAAAACGCCGACCGACCGTTCAGCGCTCGATGCCCAACTGGAGATTGACCGCAAGACCGGCCTTGCCTGGAGTGTCGGGAATTTCGAGGCAGGAATTGGATCAGCGGCGATTGCCGTGTTCGATAGCACTGGCGAACCGGTTGCAGCGGTCAATGTTACCGGTCCCGAACACGAGTTCGTTGAAAGTTCAGGCCGCCGTGACGAAATCCATTTGGCGTTGAGCGCTTCCGCTCAAGAGATTTCCCAGCAGTTGGGCTTCCAGCCCGATATCGCCGGAAACGGGTTAAATGCAACGAGGCCGACATGACTGAACGGATTGGCATTGATTTCCTTCGCGGCATCGCCATGCGGGCACCGCACATGGCTGAAACCGCAGATTTCTATACTGGAACCTGGGGGCTCAAACCCGTCCCGTCCGACGACGGTACTATATATTTGCGCGGAACGGGATCAGAGCCTTTCATCTACGCGCTGACGGATGGCGACAATTACGGCATCGACTACATCAACTTTGGCATGAACAGCCGCGAACGATTGATGGAGCTACACGCTCAGTTGAAGGACAGTGGTGCGGCGATTGAGAAAGAGCCCGCCAAACTGACCACTCCGGGCGGCGGCTTCGGTTTTACACTCCGAGATCCGGACAATCGTCTGTTGAGGATCGTTGCGGATGTCGAGCCGAACCGCGACGCCTCGGAAGAATTTGCCATGCCGGTTAAGGTTTCCCACGTTGTTATCAACACGCCTGACATCAAAACCACTGAGAAGTTCTATTCGGATGTTCTCGGTTTCCGGTTGAGCGACTACTACGTCGATCGAATGTCGTTCCTGCGCTGCTCTTCGGATCATCACTCGATTGGTCTGTTCCAGAATGATCATGCCAGCGCCAACCATGTCGCGTTCGAAATGCCTGACATGGATTCGTTCATGCGCGGCATCGGCCGGATGAAACAAATGGGCCATGTTCCAAGTTGGGGACCTGGACGGCACGGCCCGGGAAACAATCCATTTGCCTATTTCGTGTCACCGTCCGGCTTTGTCATCGAATTTACCACCGAATTGCAGCAGATCGACGAAGCAACCCATGTTGCAAAGGAATGGCCATGGGGTGATCCGGAACTGTCAGACCGCTGGATGACCGCGGGGCCACCGACACCGGCCATGCGCGCGGTCATGCTAGGTCGTCCCGACCGGGGTTTTCCCGCCGGAGGATCTGGCTGAATGGATCTTGGGCTTGGCGGAAAAGTAGCGGTTGTCACCGGCGGAACTTCGGGCATTGGTCTGGCAACCGTGCGCGGATTACTGGCAGATGGCGCCAAAGTTGCTTTTTGTGCCCGTGATGGTGCGCGACTTTTGGAACGTGAAAACGAACTCGGTTCTGATTTCGGCCGGGACAACATTTTGGCAGTTGCTGCATCGGTTCTGGATGCCGATGCAATGACGAATTTTGCCGGCAAAGTGTATGAAGCCTTTGGCGGTTGCGACATTCTTGTAAACAACGCTGGACAGGGTCGCGTCTCCCGGTTCGCCGATACCAGCGATGACGATTGGCGTGATGAGCTGGAACTGAAGTTCTTCAGTCAAATCCGTCCAGTTCGAGCATTTCAACACCTGCTGGAAGCGAGCGACAGTGGTGCGGTTGTCGTTGTCAATTCGCTGCTGGCTTATCAGCCAGAGCCACACATGGTCTGTACGTCCGCAGCCCGCGCCGGCGTTCAAAACCTGTTGAAATCGCTTTCAGGAGAGCTGGCGCCGCGCATTCGGGTGAATTCGATCCTGCTCGGCATTGTTATGTCAGGACAATGGCAGCGCCGGTTTGACGCCCGCGACGATCAATCCATCGGATTGGAACAGTGGATGGCGCAACAGGCAGCCGACCGCCATATTCCACTCGGCCGTTTTGGTGCGCCGGAAGAAGCCGCCAACGCGATTCTGTTTCTGGCCTCGCCGGCGGCCAGCTACATCACTGGCGCACGGCTTGAAGTGTCCGGCGGAACGTCGAGGTTTGTGTAAGCATGCTGCAGGAACTCGACGCGCACACCGCATCCGAGACAGTTGGCGACGCCATCGCCCGGCACTTGGCTGATTCTGGCGTGACAAAGGTGTTTGGTGTCATCTCCATTCACAACATGCCGATCTTGGATGCGATCGCCAGACAGGGAAGGATCCGTTTCATTCCGGCGCGCGGCGAAGCCGGAGCGATGAATATGGCCGATGCCTATGCTCGGGTTTCACGGTCACCGGGTGTTGTCATCACCTCGACAGGAACGGGGGCAGCAAATGCTGCAGGTGCACAGGTAGAGGCGCTGACCGCAGGTTCACCGGTCGTTCACATCACCACGCAGGTTGATCGCAAATTCATGGATCAGGATCGCGCCGCAATCCACGATGTACCTCGCCAACCGGACATGCTGAAGGCAGTTTCAAAAGCCTATTTCCGGATCACCGACGCCGCAACTGTTCAGGCGACAATGTCGGAAGCGATGAACACCGCACTTTTGCCGCCGGCCGGCCCGGCAAGCGTCGAGATACCGGTCGATGTGCAGCGGGAACAAGTGGCGAAGATCGACACATTGGCCGCAACGAGGATAGCCCTCCCACTTGCCGACGATACAGCGATATCAGAATTGGCGGAGATGGTCGTATCGGCTAACCGCCCCATGATCTGGCTTGGAGGCGGTTCCAGGCATTGTGCCGAAGAGGCCAACGAACTCGTCAAACGCGGGTTTGTCGCGGTTACGAGCACCAACGGCCGTGCTGTGGTCGATGAGCGCAGTCCGGCAACGCTGGGCGCTTTCAACATGACGCCGGAAGCGGCAGATATTTACAAACAGTCAGACCTGATGATTGTCGTTGGTTCGCGCCTGCGCGGCAATGAAACGCGAAACAACACCCTTGCTCTGCCGGCACCGCTCGTCCAAATCGACGCGGACCAGACGCAGAACGGACGCAATTATCCGGTCGATCGGTTCATTCATGGCGATGCCAGGGACACGCTTCGCCGGCTGCTTGGGGTGCTCCCGGAGCGCTTGCAAGCCGACGCTGATTTCCGCCATTCGATTGCAATTGCAAGAGCCAATTCCGAAGGCCGGCTGCGCGACCAGCTTGGCGTTTACAGGGTAATCGCCGATGCGTTGCAGGAGCGTGTGTCGGCTGGCAGCCATCCCTTTGTCCGCGACGTGACAATTTCAAACTCCACCTTCGGCAACCGATATGTCCAGCTCGACCAGCCGCATCATGGTGTTCATGCGCTCGGTGGTGGCATCGGCCAGGGAATCTCTATGGGTATCGGCGCCGGTCTGGTGGATGGCGAAGCCAAGGCAATCGTTCTGGTCGGAGATGGCGGCGCCCAGCTTGGAATGGCTGAGTTGATCACTGCGGTCGAGGAGAAGGCAAATCTCGTCTACGTCCTGATGAATGATCAAGCCTATGGCGTGATCAAAAACATTCAGGATGCGCAATATGAAGGTCGGCAACATTATTCGTCGCTGGCGACACCGGATTTCACCATTCTTTGCCAATCGGTCGGACTGCCACATGTGAAAGTCTCCCATGAGACCGATTTCAGCGCCGCGCTGGATAATGCACTATCAGCTAACGGACCAGTAATGATTGAGGTCGACATGTGTGCCATAGGCCCGTTCGCGCAGCCATTTGCCGGCCCGCCTGCCGGTGCTGCCGGAAACAGCCGGTGATGGCCAGTCAGTCTGCACCGATGACATCGGGATTGCTGGAAACTGCCCGCTCGGATCTGCCGCCAAACCAGCTTTACATTGGCGGCAAGTGGCAGCTTGGCAGCGGCGCTGAGATTGAATCGCGTTTTTCTGCCGACGGTAGCCTGAACTGCCTGATCAATGGTGCGTCCAAAGAAGATGGTTTGTCGGCAATCGATCAGGCTGCCGCCGCGCAAGCCGACCCGAAATGGCGCGACCTGAAACCACATGAGCGCGCCCGGGTTCTGTATCGCATTGGTGAAGGCATCGAGGCCAATTGCGAAATAATTGCCAGGATCCAAAGTTTTGACACCGGCAAGACACTGCGGGAGACGTCAGCGTTGGCGCAATCAGCCGCCGCGACATTCCGCTATTTTGCCGCTGTTTGCGAAACAGCCGACGAAACAATGACCACGCAGCGAGCCGACTATTTGACCTTGTCGACGCACGAACCACTCGGCGTCATTGCTGCAATCACGCCATGGAATTCGCCAATCGCCTCAGATGCGCAGAAGATCGCGCCTGCCCTGGCAGCCGGCAATGCAGTCATTCTCAAACCGGCATCATGGAGCCCGCTGGTTTCATTGGAACTGGCACGCATCGTCGATGAAGCGGGACTTCCAAAGGGGCTATTTTCGGTTTTGCCCGGTTCCGGTCGTGAAATCGGCGATTTGCTCGTGACCCATCCCGATATCGCCAAGGTTTCCTTTACCGGGGGCACGTCGACGGGTCGTCAAATTGCCATGAAAGCGGCGGAGAAATTGATGCCAGTCTCGCTTGAGCTCGGCGGAAAATCTCCAACGATTGTATTCGACGATTGCGACTGGGATATCGCCATCGCCGGAATTCTGTTTGGCATTTTCTCCTCAACCGGCCAGTCCTGCATTGCCGGTTCACGCCTGTTTGTTCAAGGCAACATCTATGACAGGTTCGTCGAAGACCTGGTGACCGCAACAAAAGCGCTGGTTGTCGGCCATCCTCACGAGGAAAATACGCAAGTCGCACCGCTGGTTCACCCGGATCACAGGGCCAGCGTCGAGCAGGCGGTGCAAAATGCCGCCGCCGAAGGCGGAACCATTCTCGCCGGCGGCCGGAGACCGAGCGATGCATCCCTGGCAAACGGCGCTTACTATGAGCCGACGATCATTGCCGGCCTGTCAAACACATCCGAACTTTGCCGCGAGGAGATTTTTGGCCCGGTGCTTGCTATTTTGCCGTTTGACAATGAAGCGGATGTCGTCGCACAGGCCAATGACAATCCGTATGGCCTCGCTTGCGGAATTTGGACGCAGGATTTTGCCAAAGGCTGGCGTGTCGCGCGCGCCATAAATGCTGGTACGGTTTGGATCAACACCTACAAGCAGTTTTCGATTTCAACACCGTTTGGCGGCGATAAGGAAAGCGGCACTGGACGCGAAAAGGGCCGCGCCGGCTTGTTTGCCTATATGCGCCAGAAATCAGTTTATCAGGACATCTCCGGCAGGCCGCATCCCTGGGCGCGATGGCCGAGCAAATGAGGTGGTTATGGCAGCGTTGAAGATCGGGATTGTTGGTGCCGGCGTTGGCGGTCTGACCGCCGCCATTGCTCTGCGGAACAGCGGTCACGACATCACCGTATTTGAGCAGTCCGCAGCGTTCGGGCGTGTCGGTGCGGACATCAATCTTACGCCCAACGCGGTTCATGCGCTTGACCGGCTGGGAATTGGCGACAAGCTTCGCAAGACCGCAGCACGTCCGACGCACCGCATCAGCCGCATGTGGGACACGGGTGAAGAAACGTCGCGGCTTGAGATGAGCGATGCAGCGGAACAGAAATATGGCGCCCCGCAACTTACCATTCACCGCGCCGATCTACTTTTGGCGTTGGAAGAGAAGGTGCCCTCCCAGTCTTTTCAGATGGATCACAAAGCCAAGACCGTTGTCGAAAATGGCCATGTAACGCTCGGTTTTGATAATGGGGCAGAAGCTTCATTCGATGTGGTCATTGGAGCCGATGGAATCCACTCAGCGATCCGCCACGCAGTGTTTGGTCCGGAAAATCCGCAATTCACCGGTCTGGTTTCGTGGCGGGCTACTTTTCCCCGCGAGCGGGCTGCGGAACTGCCAAATCTGGATGCTTTCACAAAGTGGTGGGGTCCGGAACCGGACCGTCAGATCGTCACCTTTCCCCTGACGGGGGGCAGGGAAATCTTTGTCTTTGCGACGACACCCCAGGATGACTGGCACACTGAAAGCTGGACGGCAGCCGGTGACATTTCAGAATTGCGCCAAGCGTATTCGGATTTTCATCCCGAGGCGCGCGCATTGCTCGATGCCTGTGAGACGGTGACCAAGTCGGCGCTTCATGTCCGCGATCCGCTACCGCAATGGTCCAAGGAGCGAGTGACCCTGCTTGGTGATGCGGCTCATCCGATGACACCGTTCATGGCGCAGGGTGCGTGTCAGGCGATAGAAGACGCAGTTGTTTTGTCGAGGGTTTTGGAGCGCATTGAACCTGCTGATATCCCCACAGCACTGCAACAATACGAGAAAGCCCGCAAGGAAAGGACGGCCAGAATCCAGATCGCTTCACGTGGCAATGAATGGCTGAAGAAGGGTGGCAACGCCGACTGGGTCTATGGCTATAATGCTTGGAAGGTGCCTCTTTGACCGAGCGACAGGAAATCTCCAGCGATGAACTGGTGCAGCGGCTTTCGGTCGAGCCTGCTTTCGGATTCTTCGTGGATCTCAGCGATCATGTTGTGGTTGGCGATGTTGACCTTTCTGGGCGGGCGCTCTGCGGCTTAGATTTCAGCAATACACGCTTCAGCGGAGCCGTTTCATTTGCCGGCTCTCTTTTCAGGGGCATCAGCTGGTTTCGCTCCGTCGAATTTTGTGACCATGCAAATTTCGACGACGTTTGCTTTTTCAACGATGCGCGTTTTGATGATTGCAGGTTCAACGAAGGCGCTGATTTCAACAGCGCCGAATTCCGCGGTATTGCTGCCTTTGATAATTGCGAGGCAATTGGCAGGCTAAATTTGAACCGTGCTCTCGCCAATGGAAATTTCTCAGTCCAGGGTGCCAAATTGCGCGCCGGAGCACAGCTTAAAGGTGCAACGATTGTTGGCGGTCTCTGGAGCAGCGGTTTGCTGGGAGGATCGGCATTTGCCGATCCAAATTGTGAGGTCTATGGCCGAATTCAGCGCTAGCGAACCTCACATTCCGCCTTCAACCAGGGTCAGGACTCGTCTCGTTGAACAACTTCCCGCTCTAATGGCAGAAACGCGCATTCGCTGGTGCAATCTTCGCGGTTTGAGATACGAAACCCTCTGAGTTTGATCCTGCTCAACGTTCAAGAGCGCACACCACAATAGAATCGCTCCAATTCTCGATGGGACGATTTTGCTGTGACGCGATTCACATGGATCATTGGATTGTTCTTGCTGACCGGGCTGATGCTGTGCGTGCGCGCAGCAAACGCTGAATCGCTGATCGGCCGGTTTCTCGATGATGCGCCTGTTTCAGAAATTGTCCCCGGAGCCGACACATACGGATCGTTGAGAAGCGATGTTCCCGTCGTTCCCGCGCTCAAAAATGGTGAAATCATTGGATATGCCTTCCTGACATCCGACTTTGTCACCACCACCGGCTATTCGGGCAAGCCAATACACATCGTCATGGGTGTGAATACCGACGCCAAGGTGACCGGTGTCAAACTGGTCAAACACTCCGAACCGATCGTCCTCATCGGTATTCCGGAATCGAAAATTACTGCTGTGACCGAAGGCTACAGCGGCGTTGATTTGATCAAGGAGGCGGAGGCCAACGGATCGGTCCATGATCTGGACATCGTGTCAGGCGCGACCGTGACGATCATGGTGATCGACGATTCGATCATACGCGCCGGACTGAAGGTGGCCCGAGCTCTGGGTCTGGGAGGTTTGGCTCGGGAGGTGGAAACCGGGCCAGTCAAGGAGCTCAAACCTGATCCGGATCCCCGCGCGGTCGATTGGCAATTATTGTCCGGAGACGGGTCGATCCGCACGCTCCTTCTCGACAATGGCCAGATCAACCGGGCATTTGCTGCCACGGGAGATGAGAAAGCGATAGTGCGGCCCGAAAAAGGCCCGGCGGATCAAACTTTCATCGACATGAATATGGCGCTTGTCAGTGTACCGGAGATCGGCCTCAGCCTTTTGGGCGAGGCAGAATACCGCAATCTGACTGACTGGCTTGAGGAGGGTGAGCACGCAATTCTCGTTGTCGGGCGGGGTACCTATTCCTTCAAGGGATCCGGCTATGTACGCGGCGGCATCTTCGACCGAATCCAGTTGATTCAAGGTGACGCTTCAGCCCGTTTCTTTGACCATCAGCATCGCCGGCTCGGCGCCATTGCAGCCGATGATGCACCCTCATTCAAGGAACTGGACATTTTCAAGATACCCGCCGAGATGGGTTTTGATCCGGCAGAGCCGTTTCGCCTGCAATTGCTCGTACACCGGGCGATTGGCGCCATCGACAAAGTGTTTGTCACATTTGATTTGGGTTACCTGACCCCCGAGCGGTTTCTGCAGCCAATCGAAACCGGTCCTCCTTCAAACCAGCCTGAACTTGGCGGCGAACTGGCTCAGACGCCGGCTGACGAATTAACCCATTTATGGCAGCGAATCTGGCAGAAAAAGAAGTTCGAGGTCACAGTTCTGTTGATGGCGATTGGCGTGCTGACCGGCGCATTCTTCTTCCAGATACAGCTGACAAGAAACGAATCGGTCGCCTTCTGGTTCCGCATCGGCTTCCTGACATTCACGCTGTTCTTCCTCGGCTGGTATGCCAACGCGCAATTGTCCGTCGTCAACGTGCTGGCGTTCTTCTCGGCGGTGACCACGGACTTTTCATGGTCCGCCTTCCTGATGGATCCACTGATATTCCTGCTCTGGTTTTCGGTCGCCGCCTCGCTTCTGTTCTGGGGCCGCGGCGTGTTCTGCGGCTGGCTCTGCCCGTTTGGAGCGCTCCAGGAACTTCTCAACCGTCTCGCCAAGCTGGCCCGTATTCCGCAATACACGGTGCCCTGGGGCCTGCATGAGCGGCTGTGGCCAGTAAAATACATGATCTTTCTCGGCCTGTTCGGCCTGTCGCTTTATTCACTGGAAATGGCCGAACGCTACGCCGAGGTTGAGCCGTTCAAGACCGCAATCATTCTGAAATTCCAGCGCGACTGGCCATATGTCCTGTTTGTTGTCGGTCTGCTTGCCGCAGGATTGTTCATCGAACGATTTTATTGCCGTTATCTGTGTCCGCTTGGCGCGGCGCTCGCCATTCCGGCGCGCATGCGTATGTTCGATTGGCTGAAACGCTACCGCGAATGCGGTGACCCGTGCGCACGCTGTGCCAAGGAATGCATGGTCCAGGCGATTCATCCCGAAGGCCACATCAATCCGAATGAATGCCATCAGTGCCTGCACTGTCAGGTGCTTTACCAGAGTGCAAGCAAATGCCCGGTCTGCATCAAGAAGGTCCAGAAGCGGGCGCGATTTGAAAAACGCAACAAACCAATAGTCGCTGCCAATGCCGATCTGAAGACCGCATCGGCAGCAGCGGAATGACTGCAATCTGATCCAGAAAGGAGAGACAGATGAGGAAACTAAAATCGAAACTGAAGGGGTTGTCACGTCGCGATCTGATGACGGCCTCTGCAACCGGCGCCGTTCTGGCTGGAACCGGGGCCGGAGGAACCATGCTGTCCGGCGCGCTTGTGACACCTGCCAGGGCGCAATCGGGTATGTCGGCGCATCTGGAACCGGGTGAGCTGGATGAGTATTACGGTTTCTGGTCTTCCGGTCAGAGCGGTGAACTTCGCATTCTTGGCGTGCCTTCGATGCGCGAACTGATGCGCGTTCCGGTTTTCAACCGCTGTTCAGCCACCGGTTGGGGCCAGACCAATGAATCGCTGAAGATCCTGACTGAAGGCCTGTTGCCGGACACAAAGGCAATGCTGGCTGCCAATGGCAAGGTCACTTACGATAATGGCGATCTTCACCATCCGCATATGTCGTTCACCGACGGCACCTATGATGGCCGTTATCTGTTCATGAACGACAAGGCAAACACACGCGTCGCACGTGTTCGCTGTGATGTGATGAAGTGCGACAAGATCATCGAGATCCCGAATGCCAAGGACATTCACGGCTTGCGGCCGCAGAAGTTCCCCCGCACCGGCTACGTGTTTGCCAATGGCGAACACGAGGCTCCACTTATCAATGATGGCATGATCCTCGACGAGCCGGAAAAATATGTGAACATCTTCTCGGCCATCGACGGCGACTCAATGACCGTTGCTTGGCAGGTCATCGTTTCCGGCAATCTCGACAATGTCGACGCCGACTATCAGGGCAAATACGCCTTTGCTACCTCGTACAATTCCGAGATGGGCATGAACCTTGCCGAAATGACGGCTTCGGAGACCGACCACGTGGTCATCTTCGACATTGCCGCCATCGAGGCCGGCGTTGCAGCCGGGGATTTCCAAGAGTTGAATGGAGTCAAGGTGTTGGACGGCCGAAAAGAGGCCAATTCCAAATACACCCGCTATGTGCCGATCCCCAATTCACCGCATGGCGTAAATACCGCACCCGACAAGAAGCATGTGGTCATCAACGGCAAATTGTCACCGACTGTTTCCGTGATCGACGTGACCAAGGTCGATGCATTGTTCTCCGATAATGCCGAACCTCGCTCTTGCATTGTCGCCGAGCCTGAACTGGGTCTTGGTCCGCTTCACACGGCTTATGATGGCCAAGGCAATGCCTTTACGACACTGTTCCTCGACAGCCAGGTGGCCAAGTGGAATATCGACAAGGCAATCCGGGCCTACAATGGAGAAGATGTCGATCCGATTATTTCCAAGGTCGACGTGCACTATCAGCCCGGGCACAATTCGACATCGATGGGCGAGACGGCAGAAGCCGACGGCAAGTGGCTCATCTCGATGAACAAGTTCTCCAAGGACCGGTTCCTCAATGTCGGGCCGCTGAAGGCCGAGTGCGAACAGCTGATCGATATTTCGTCCGACGACATGAAAGTCGTTCACGACGGCGCGACATTTGCCGAACCGCACGATTCGATCCTTGTTCACCGGTCGAAGGTCAATCCGGCCATCGTCTGGAATCGCGACGATCCGACGTGGGAAGATGCCCGGCGCCAGGCAGCAGCGGATGGCGTTGACCTGGAGGAAGGTGCGGAAGAGCCAATCCGGGATGGCAACAAGGTGCGGGTCTACATGTACTCGGTGGCACCTGAGTTCAGCCTTGAGAAGTTCACCGTCAAACAGGGTGATGAAGTGACGGTCTATGTCACCAATCTCGACGAGATTGATGACCTGACACACGGTTTCTGTCTGTCCAATTTCGGTGTTGCCATGGAGGTTGGACCACAGGCGACCGCATCGGTGACATTTGTCGCCGACCGTCCAGGCGTGCACTGGTTCTACTGCCAATGGTTCTGCCATGCGTTGCACATGGAAATGCGGGGCCGCATGTTGGTTGAGCCGCGCGCAGCGTGACGGTGTGACACGATGATCGCACGCGCCATTCCCTCCTTGTTCCTCCTCCTTTTCGGGGCGGTTTCGGCTCTATGCGCCGAAATCACCGTCCAGCCTGGTGGAACAAATCTGGCGCGGGCGATCGCCTCGGCTGATCAAGGGGACATTCTCTTGCTTGGCCGGGGCATTCATGGGGGCGGCATCGTTGTCGACCGCAGCATCACGCTGAGGGCGAATGGCAATGCCGAAGTGAGGGGCAATGGAGCCGGAACAGTCATCACCGTTGATGCGCCGGATGTCGTCATCTCCGGTCTATTGGTGACCGGTTCCGGCTCCAATCATGAAACGCTCGATTCCGGTATCAAGCTTACCGAAAAGGCGCATGGCGCCATCGTCGAGAACAACACGCTCAAAGGCAATCTGCACAGCGTGGACATTCACGGCGCCCGTAACTCGATCGTCAGAGACAACCTGATTGTCGGTCGCGATGGCAAACGCATGAACGAACGCGGCAATGGCGTCTATGTGTGGAACGCACCAGGTGCGATTGTCGAAAACAATATTGTTCGACTCGGGCGCGACGGAATTTTTGTCAATTCGAGCAGTCGGAACATCTTTCGCGGCAACCGGTTCGAAAATCTGAGATTTGCCGTTCACTACATGTACGCCAATGACAGCGAGGTCAGTGGCAATGTCTCGGTGGGGAACCACCTTGGCTTTGCAATAATGTTCTCCAGCAGGCTTAAAATCGAAGACAATGTCTCGATTGGTGATCGCGATCACGGGATCATGCTCAACTATGCCAATAGCGCCGAAGTTAGCGGCAACACGGTTCGCAACGGCGGAGAAAAATGCCTGTTCATGTACAATGCCCACAAAAACCGTCTGACCGGAAACCGGTTCGAAGGGTGCACGATCGGCATTCATTTTACCGCCGGCTCGGAGCGGAACGCGATGTCGGGAAATGCGTTTATCGCCAATCGTACGCAGGTCAAATATGTCGGATCCAAGCATCACGAGTGGAGCGTGGAGGGCAGGGGCAACTACTGGAGTGACCACGCTGCATTTGACGTAAATGGCGACGGGATTGCTGATCAGACCTATCGACCAAACGATTTGATCGACCAGGTTCTGTGGACGCAGCCCGCTGCAAAACTATTGTTGGGAAGTCCGGCCATTCAGCTCGTTCGATGGGCACAGCGGGAGTTCCCGTCGATGCTACCCGGTGGGGTAATTGATTCCGCCCCGCTAATGAATCCGCCAGCATCAAATTCGGAAGAGACTATTCGCGGAGATCAGTCATGAACACTCTGCCGCTTCAAGTAAATCGCGTCTCGAAAGCCTTCGGCTCCTTGCGGGCGCTGCGAGATGTTTCAATCGCCATGGAGCCAGGAGAGCGTTTGGCGCTTCTCGGGCACAACGGTGCCGGCAAGACGACATTGTTCCGATTGATTTTGGGTTTTGCCGGCGCCGATTCAGGTCTCATAGACATTTCCGGCAACCGACCGGGAAGTGAAGGCGCCCGACGAGCAGTTTCCTACCTGCCGGAAAATGTGACATTTCCCAAGTTGCTGACCGGGCGGGAAATTCTCAATTTTTACCTGCGCCTGAAACGTATCTCTACCGATCTGACCGATGTCCTTCTCGACCGGGTCGGTCTTGCCGATGCGGCGGACCGTTACGCCGGAACCTATTCCAAGGGCATGCGCCAGCGACTTGGCTTGGCGCAGGCTTTGGCAGGAAAGCCGATCCTGATCCTGCTGGATGAGCCGACAAGCGGGCTCGATCCCTTGTCCCGCCAGCAGTTTTATTCATTGGTCGATGATGCCGCGGCATCGGGAAGCGCTGTTGTGCTGTCCTCTCACGGATTGAGCGAACTGGAGGCAAAAACCGACCGGGTGGCGATCCTCAATCGTGGCGAAGTCGTTGCCGATGCACCTCTGGACGAATTGCAGACTGCTTCAAAAGCGCCGCTGCGTATACGGGTCAGGGCACGGCCTGACAGCGTGATGGAGGTTACACAGCAGCTGGGTGGCAGACGGATCAATGGCCAATCGGTGGAACTGACCTGTCCGGTGCCTGAAAAAATGGCGCAGCTTGCGGCAATCAGCGCCTTGGGCCCCTTGGTCACTGACTTCGATGTATCGCAGCCCAGCCTTGATGACGTCTACAGGTATTATTCGGCCGTAACTGAAGACAAGGGAGAAACGGCATGAAGGCACTTTCTTCAATTGCGGTGCTCGAACTGAAGCTGGGCCGGCGCAATCGTTGGATGTTGCTGTCGACTTGTGCGCTCGCGCTGTTCGCATTGGTTCTCGGATTTGTCGGCGCATCCCCGACCGGTTCCGTTCGGGTCGATCCTTTGACGGTGGCCGTAGCCAACCTCGCCACGCTTTCGGTCTACCTTGTACCGCTCATGGCTCTGCTGCTTGCTTTTGACGCAATCGCCGGCGAAGTCGAACGCGGCACTATCCAACTGGTCCTGGCAAGTCCAGTTTCGCGAACCACATTGATCGCCGGAAAGTTTGTCGGACATTTGATGGTTCTCTCTACCGCGATATTGATCGGTTACGGTGTCGCAGGAGTGGCCATATTCGCCTTCGCTGGCGGAAGCGTTGATGGTCTGATTGCCATATTACGTCTCATGGTCACCTGCATCGGCCTTGGTGCGGCGTTTCTGGCGCTTGGTTATGTTGCCAGCACGCTGTCCCGTCAAAGCGGCACAGCCGCTGCATTTGTGGTCGCCATCTGGCTTGTCGCAGTGGTCCTGTATGATCTGGCGCTGTTCGGCGCACTGGTTGCCGATGCTGACGGAGTATTCGCGAAAACAATCTTTCCCTGGCTGCTGATTGCCAATCCTGCGGATGCATTTCGGCTGTTCAACATGTCTATGCTTGAAACCGGCGCGGAGACCTCGATCGGGTCTGTTGCCGCCGCCCTGCCTTTCCCGGCATGGACCGGTATCGTTAGTCTTTTTGTCTGGACGATCGGAGCGTTTGCGCTGTCGACTTTGTTTTTGAGGAGATTGGAACCGTGAGTGCAAGATTTGCAGTAGCGCTATTGTCCGCGGTCATCCTGGCCGGATGCCAGGACCAGCAATCGACCGTGGTTCCGCAAGCCGTCGCAATGACCGAAGAAGCGCTCGGTCACTATTGCCAGATGAACCTGACCGAGCATGAAGGGCCAAAAGCCCAGATCCATCTGGCAAACTTCGAGCATCCCATCTGGTTCAGCCAGGTGCGGGATGCAGTTGCCTTCACCAGACTGCCTGAGGAGACCGACGAAGTGACTGCCATCTATGTCAGCGACATGGGCAAGGCAGCCAGATGGGCTGATCCGGGAAAAGACAATTGGGTTGACGCGGCCGACGCCTGGTTTGTGATCGGCAGCGGCCAGCGGGGCGGCATGGGGGCGCCTGAGGCTGTACCATTTGGTAACGAGGCCGTCGCAAGAGCATTTTCCAACGACAATGGAGGGTCGGTGGTTCGGCTAGCCGATATTCCGGACGATTATGTTCTCGCACCCGTCGAAGTCGCACCGATGTCGATGGACCACAACGCAACCAGCAGTCACGCTAGCGGCGAGCATGGAGCGCATGCAACGCAATGACTATATCCCGCCGCCGTTTCATCGCAATTTCCGCTGCCGTCGCCTTCTCTTCCGGCTCGGCCTACGGCGCGCAAAGGTCATCTCGCCGATGGTCGGGCACGGCAATGGGCGCCCGTGCATCTTTGGTGGTGTCGGGAATGGCGAAACAGGAGTTCACCCGGCTGGTCGGTCTTGTGAGCTCCGAGATCAATCGGCTGGAGAACATATTCAGCCTTTACCGGGCAGACAGCGAGCTCTCGCGCCTCAATGCCAATGGCATGCTCGACAAGCCTTCTGGTGATTTTCTGCGTCTGCTTTCATTGGCCGATCCCATCCACCGCAAAAGCGGCGGCGTATTTGATCCCACCGTTCAACCGCTTTGGAGGCTATATGCCGAAACCGGCGGCCGGCCCGAAGGGAGTGAGATCGCCCGCGCCCGCAAATTGATCAGCTGGGACAATGTTCAGTTCGGTCAGCACCTCATTGCTTTTGGAAAGCCGGGAATGGCGCTGACACTGAATGGAATTGCACAGGGATATGCGACTGATCGGGTGGCAGATCTTCTGCGGCAAAACGGGCTTCAGGATGTATTGGTCTCGATCGGCGAAATCGCCGCTCTAGGGGAGCGCCAGCCGGGCCAACCTTGGCAGATCGGAATCAGCCAAACAGAAACTGGTATCGCGGAAGAAACCGTTGGTCTGAGTAATCTGGCCATGGCAACATCATCGCCGAGCGGTATGTCGTTTGGCGCTGGAAACGATGACGGTCACATTTTGAGCCCCGAAGACGGCAGGCCGGTGAGCCATTGGCGCAGGTTCTCAGTGATCCACCAATCCGCTGCAATTGCCGACGGATTGTCGACCGCGTTCTGCGCGATGTCCGAGCAAAATGTTGAGGCCACTTTGGACCGATTTGCCGATTTGCGCGTGATTGCGATTACCCGGGATGGAAAACGGGTAACCGGCCAGTCTTGATCTCCGCGGTCTGTCGCAAAAACAGTCACCGCATATCCGATAAATTACCGTGAGCCTTTTTGTTCGATCAGCTCGCCTCAAACGATAATCTTTGAACACAGCCCACAATATTAGCCTGTCCCGAAAACCTTGACTTCCCGCGCGCTGGCGTTGACAGCTACAGTTGCCAGCGCCGCGGTAATCTTGTTCGGCATGTAAATGCGTGTTCGGACAGATACCCAAAATGCTGAAATTGCCGATGTTCAGGCGTCAATAATGGAAGCCGGACAAACTTAAGATTGATCAATAAGATCGAGGGAATTCAATGGCATCACTTGATCCATCGCTGATAGCGCACATTCCGCTATTTGCCGACTTCGATCAAAATGCACTAACCGATTTTCTCGGTGGGGCAAATTCCCATCTTGTTCGCGAAGGCAAACATGTCTTCACCCAGGATGAAGAAGCTCACTCATTTTTTCTATTGCTGGACGGATATGTGAGGGTTGAGCAGATACGACCCAGCGGTGATATGATCATCGTCCGCTATGCGTCGGCCGGGGAGTTGCTGGGCATCGCGCAGGCATTGGGCCGCAAGACCTATCCAGCCAATTCGATCGCTGTGGTTGATTGCGTGGTGCTCGGCTGGCCATCAGAGCTTTGGACAGGAATTGTTGATCGCTTTCCGTCATTTTCTGCGGGTGCCGGGCAAATGATCGGAGAGCGGCTGGAAGAGGCGCACAAACGTATCGCCGAAATGGCGACAGAACAGGTTCAACAGAGAATCGCCAATGCGCTGTTGAGGCTGGCAAATCAGACCGGCAAACAGACCAGTGACGGGATACTCATCGATTTTCCGATTTCCCGTCAGGACCTTTCCGACATGACAGGAACAACCCTGCATACGGTTTCGCGAACACTGAGCGCGTGGGAAAAAGATGGAATTGTCCGAAGCGGCAGAAAGCGTATCGAAATTACTTCTGGCCACCAGCTTGTTCTGATCGCCAATGGCCGGGCGTCCGGATAGTCGGGTATCAAGCTGGGTTTTTGAAATTGGTTGAAGCCTGGACAATTTCCCGAACAATCAACTCTTCATCGATTTTGTGGAGGTTTGCCGCATCCCGCAAACAGTGGAAGTGAGAAAGGGTGCAACCTACGCAATGAATGTCATGCCGGATGAAAACACCGATCGTGGATGGCCATTGCCGCATCAACTCATCTAGTGGTTGGAGGCGATCAATTTTGCTTTCCGGTGTGCCGTCAGATCCATGCATCAAGCGGAAGTATGCATTGTCGTGCGATGTTCGTCGTTGCGCGGGCTCAACAAAGATCTACAGATCTGCACCGGACGAGTTTCTCAGAGAAGTGAAAAGCCAAGGCGTTTATTGGAAACGCTTTGGTCCGGTGGCGCCTATTTTCAGAAGGTTACTTCTGAACTTGCATTGAGAGTTTTGCCCCCGTTGCGGCTTCGACTTCGTCGAATGTGATGCCTGGCGCCAGCTTGATGGCGCTGAAGCCGTCTTTTGTCACCTCGATGACCGCCATGTCGGTATAGATGCGGCTGACGACGCCTTCGCCGGTCAGCGGGTACGAGCATTCATCGACCAGCTTCGGCTGACCATCCCTGGTCGTGTGCTGGGTGATGACAAAAATGTTCTTCACCCCCTGCACCAGGTCCATGGCGCCGCCGACGGCGGGAATGGCATCGGACGCACCGGTCGACCAATTGGCCAGATCACCGGTCTCAGACACCTGCATCGCGCCGAGAACGCAAACATCGATATGGCCGCCGCGGATCATGGCGAAACTGTCGGCATGGTGGAAGAAACTGGCGCCCGGCAGTGCGGTGACCTGCTTCTTGCCGGCATTGATCAGTTCGGGGTCTTCATTGCCGGGTTCGGGTGACGGTCCCATGCCCAACAGGCCGTTTTCGGTATGATAGGTGAACTCGCGGCCTTCGGGCACGAATTTCGCCACCAGTTCCGGGATGCCGATGCCGAGATTGACAAAGGAGCCATCGGGAATGTCGGCGGCAGCCAGTTCGGCCATCTGCTCGCGGCTCCAGCCGCTCATTTGACCATCATTCAAGGGCCGGGCACTCATGGATATCGGGCTCCCTGGGCAATCAGTTCCGATTCAATCAGCGGATTGGCGACCTCGACCACCCGGTCGACGAATATGCCGGGCGTGACCACATGTTCCGGGTCGATTTCGCCGGCCGCGACAATCCTGCGCGCCTGCACGATCGTCGTACTGGCCGCCATCGCCATGACCGGGTTGAAGTTGCGCGCCGTCTTGTTGAAGACCAGATTGCCCTTTTCATCCGCCGTCTCGCATTTGATCAGCGCCACGTCTGCCTTCAGACCGCGTTCCAGAACGTAGTCCCGGCCATCGAAAGAGCGAACTTCCTTGCCCTCGGCCAAGGGCGTGCCAACCGTGGTCGCCGTGTAGAAGGCAGGAATGCCGGCTCCACCGGCCCGGATGCGCTCGGCCAGTGTTCCCTGCGGCACCAGTTCGAGCTCGATTTTCCCGGCGCGGTAGAGTTCGGGAAACACTTTCGAATGGCTCGACCGCGGATAGGAGCAGATCATCTTTTTGACCTGGCCATTGCCGATCAGCGCCGCCAGGCCGACTTCGCCATTGCCGGTATTGTTGTTGAGCACGGTCAGGTCCCTTGCGCCGTGATCAATCAAGGCATGGATCAGCTCGATCGGACTGCCGGCCTCGCCAAACCCGCCGATCATTACCACAGAACCGTCCGCAACCGTTGCAACCGCATCATTCGCAGAACTCGCGATGTTCATGATCAATGCCCCCGAATTCGAATGCGGTGCCGGTAAACACCAATCCCCCGAGCGTGATAACAGTTCCTCAAGCGGAGTAAAGGTCCGTCTGGTTTTTCGGTTCCCGGAGAATGTTGCACGTGGCCAATGATCCGGTGCAGCTGATGCGGAATCACGTTCGAATTGGGCCGATCTATACTTCGCCGCCTGGTTTGATGCGCAATTTCACGATCCGGTTCTTTTCGCGTTTCATGACCACGAACCGCATGCCATGAAACGTAAATGCCTGTTTTTCTTCCGGTATCGATTGGATCTCGTGGATCACGAGCCCGGCAATGGTAGTGACGTCGTCATCTGGCAAATTCCAGTCCAGGGCGCGGTTCAGGTCTCGAATCGGTACCGTACCATCGACAACAATCGACCCGTCAGCCTCCTGTTTGACGCCTTGCATGTCGACATCATGCTCATCGGCAATCTCACCGACAATTTCCTCCAATATGTCTTCCAGGGTTACGAGACCCTCGACCTCTCCATATTCGTCAACGACGATTGCGATGTGCGCCTTCCTGCGAAGAAAGGCGTTTAACTGGACCTGCAGTGAGGTGGTATCCGGCACAAACCAAGGTTTGGACGCGACCTTGCGGATATCGATCTTAGACGGATGGTTGCCCTCATCGTTCAGGGCGCGCAACAAATCCTTGGCGTGAACGACACCCACGATATTGTCGGTGGAATCACGCCAGACCGGGATGCGTGTATAAGGGCTTTGCAGGATTTCCCGCACCACCTGTTCCGGCGGGTCGTCGGCATTGACCATTCGCATATGCGTCCGGTGAATCATGACATCCGAGACTTCCAACTCATGCAGATCGAGAACGCCACCCACACGGTCACGGTCGTCCTTGACGAACGCACCTTCACGGTGCAGCACCTCAACCGTGCCACGCAGCTCTTCATGGGCGCTCAGCATCGGACGGCCTTCTTCAAGGCTGACACCGAACAGCCAAAGAATGCGCCGGACCAGTCCGTTCGCCACGACCGACAGCGGACCGGCGACAAACAGGAAAGCGCGGATTAACGGCGCCATGAACAGGGCAAATCGGTCTGGATTTGCAATCGCCCATGATTTGGGAAGGATTTCGGCGAAGATGACCAAAAGAACCGTCATCACCAATGTGGCATATAGAACACCCGCCTCACCAAACAGGGTCAGGAACAGGGATGTGGCCAGGGCTGATCCGAGGATGTTGACCAGGTTGTTGCCGATGAGCAGGGCGCCGATCAGCCGGTCCCGGCGCTCGATGAGCCGGTTGACGATTTTCGCGCGCAAATTTCCGCCCGATTCGAGCGAATGCATTCGCGCTCTTGACGCAGCGGTCAGCGCGGTTTCAGAGCCGGAAAAAATTGCCGACAGTATAATGAGCACCAATATTGCTGCGCAGATGATCCAAATGGATATGGTCATCCAGGTTGATTCTCCTTCAGAAAAGCCAACACCTCCGATGTTGGCACATCTTTGGCGATGAACGATTGTCCGATTCCGCGGGTCAATATGAAAGTCAAATTGCCGCGCGAAACCTTTTTGTCCTGCGCAATATAGGAAAGAAGTTTCTCCGCGTCAGGAAGTGTCCCCGGAATATCGTTAAGATGCGTCGGAAGACCCACTGACTGAAGATGTGTTTCCACCCGTTCGGCATCGTCCGGGCTGGCCTGATTAAGGCGTGCTGAAAACCGGTGCGCCATCACCATGCCGATAGCGACACCTTCCCCATGGACCAGGCGTTCCGAATCATAACTGGTAGCCGCTTCCAGGGCGTGACCAAACGTGTGGCCCAAATTCAGCAATGCACGTTCGCCGGCTTCGCGCTCATCCCTGGCAACAACTTCCGCCTTGGCACGACAGGATTGCGCAATGGCCTCTACGCGGGCATCGCCGCCTGAGAATATCTCTCGCCAGTTGGCTTCGAGCCATTCAAAAAAATCCGGATTGTCGATCAGTCCGTATTTTGCCACTTCAGCATATCCGGCACGAAACTCGCGCTCCGAAAGCGTATCGAGTGTGCTCGTATCGGCGAGAACCATGTCTGGTTGATGAAAAACTCCGACCAGGTTCTTTCCTCTTTGCGTATTGATCCCCGTTTTGCCGCCGACCGAGCTGTCCACTTGCGCCAGCAGTGAAGTGGGTATCTGGATAAACCGCATGCCGCGCCTGACGACGCCCGCGGTAAATCCCGCCAGATCGCCGATCACACCACCGCCGAGCGCAATGACCGCGTCACCCCGTTCAAGTTTCGCGCCCAATATGTGGTCGACGACCGTCTCCAGCGCTTCAAAGCTCTTTGTCTTCTCGCCAGCCGGCAGGCTGATGGACGCGATACTGACGCCAGCCGAAGTCAAACTGTGTGACAAACGCCCAAGATATATCTCGCCGACCGTTTCATCTGTAACAATCGCCGCTCGAACATCGGGTAACCGGTCGGCAATTGCCTGTCCGGCCCGGTCGATCAATCCCGGGCCGATCAGTATATTGTAGGACCGCGACCCCAGGTCCACTTTCACATTCTGGTGGTCGATCATGTCAATCGAAGTCATTTTGGCGCACTGCTGTTCAGGTAATCGGCTATAGCGTTGACCACTTCTGCAGTTATCACTTCCTTTCGATCCTCGCGCGTCTGGATCGTGATATCGGCACGGCTGTAGACCGGGTAACGCTTCTCGATCAACTCTTCCATAACACCCCTCGGGTTAGGGTTTTTTAACAATGGCCGATTTTGCTTTCGCATCACCCGGTTCATCAACGTCTCAAGGTCAGCCTTCAGCCAGACTGAAATTCCTTTCTTCTTGATGGCCCGTCTGGTTGTTTCATTCATAAAAGCGCCGCCACCGGTCGAAACCACACCCGGGCCGCTTTTCAGCAGGCGGGCAATGACACGACGCTCAAGTGACCGGAATTCCGCCTCACCGTACTCCTCGAATAGTTCGGGAATGCTCATCCGGGACACGTGCTCGATCTCATGATCACTGTCTGCAAAGGGAAGGCCGAGTTCGTGTGCTGTGGTACGGCCGATTGCTGTTTTCCCGGCACCCATTAGGCCGATAAACACAATTGAACGGCCGCCGAGCCCGGCAACGATCGATTTTTCATTGTTCGCTTCAATTTGTGGTGAAGGTACCATGTCGTAATCCGGCCCTGAAGCGGTTTCGACATGAAATCGCCCTAACGGTCAAGCTATTGTCACATCATCGGTCCACTTGCAAAGGGCTCGACCGAACTCCATAAAAAGCGGCGACTAACGATGGGCGTACAAAATGCCGACATTATTCAAGTTCCTGACAATTTTGGCGATTATCGCCGGTGTTGTCTATGGAGCTATGTTCGCACTCGTCACATTCGTGGAGCCCAAACCCGGCGAAATGACAGTCAGGATTCCCACGGACAAAGTCAATCCGCCGCGTAATTAACCGGCTTCGAAAAGAACATGGCAAACACTGCAGCATTGATCGAAGCGTTTCTGGAGATGATGGCCGCTGAACGAGGAGCGAGCAACAACACGCTATCTGCCTACCGCCGCGATCTCGAAGATGCTTGCGGTTACGCGGGCAACGATCTGGCTGATGCGGATACCGCACTTTTGAAATCATATGTTGGACAACTTGCAGGCCAGGGGTTCAGTTCCGCCACGCAAGCGCGGCGTTTGGCGTCACTGCGTCAATTTTTCGGTTTTCTCTACGCTGAGGGACACCGGGACGATAATCCAACGAGCCAGATTGATAACCCGAGAAAGCAAAGCGGCCTTCCAAAAACACTGAGTGTGGACGACGTCGCCAAGCTGATCGATCGGGCCGCCACGGAAGCTTCGCTGCAGATAAACCCTGACCCCCCGGCGTTACGAATGCATGCACTCGTGGAAGTCCTTTATGCGACGGGTATGCGCGTGTCTGAACTCGTTTCGCTGCCCGTTGATGTCGCGCGGCGCGATGAGCGGTTCTTTCTGGTACGGGGAAAAGGAGGGAAGGAGCGATTGGTGCCACTCTCGCCAGCTGCCCGGCGTGCGATGACGATGTGGCTGGAATTGCGGGACAAGACCGAAGGGATACAAAACAGTCGGTATCTGTTTCCTGCATCGTCCAAAAGCGGATACCTGCCGCGACAGGTTTTTGCCCGTGAACTGAAATCGCTTGCCACCCGGGCAGGCATCGCATCCGGCAAGATATCACCGCATGTGCTTCGCCACGCCTTTGCAACACATCTTCTCCAAAACGGCGCTGATCTACGTTCAGTCCAGCAATTGTTGGGGCATTCGGATATCTCGACCACTCAGATTTACACGCATGTTATGGAAGAGCGGCTTGCGGAACTGGTCAATCAGCACCATCCGCTTGCCGATTAGTGTTGCGATGTTTATGTGAAGGACGTTTGGTTATCCGCCCATGTGCGTATTGCGCCAATAACTTGACTGGCATTCATACTCTGGTTCGACTGTAGATGTATCATTATCTCGATTTCGAAAAACCCGTTGCCGATCTCGACGGCCAAATTCTCGAACTGAAGAAAATGAGTGAGACGGGCGAGGCCGTCGATGTTGCCGACGAAATTGAGCGGTTGGAAAAGCGTTCAATGGAGGCGCTGCGCGACGCCTACAAATCACTGACTCCCTGGCAAAAGGCTCAAGTGGCCCGCCACCCCGACCGCCCGCACTGCACTGACTATGTCGAACAGCTTTTCACCGATTTCACCCCGCTTGCAGGCGATCGCTGCTTTGGCGAAGATCATGCCGTGATTACCGGTTTTGGGCGATTTAAGGGATCAGCCGTGGCAGTCATCGGCCAGGAGAAGGGTTCGGATACGGCCAGCCGCCTGAAGCGCAATTTTGGCATGGCCCGGCCGGAAGGCTATCGCAAGGCGGTACGGATCATGGAACTGGCGGATCGATTTAATTTGCCTGTCGTCACAATTGTTGACACGACCGGTGCTTATCCCGGCATCGGCGCGGAAGAACGGGGACAGGCCGAAGCCATTGCCCGATCAACGTCAGCCTGCCTTGATGTGAAGTCGCCAATGATTTCGGTGATCATTGGTGAAGGCGGTTCCGGAGGAGCGATAGCGATTGCAACAGCCAACCGTGTCTACATGCTGGAACACGCCATATACTCGGTCATCTCGCCGGAGGGAGCTGCTTCGATACTCTGGCATGATTCGACACGTGCCAAGGATGCCGCAACCAGCATGAAGATCACAGCGCAGGATCTTTTGGATCTGAAGATCATCGATGGTGTCATTTCGGAACCGCTTGGCGGCGCACATCGAGATCCCGCGAGTGTCATTGAGGCGACCGGCAAGCAAATTGCTGATGCGCTTGGCGAACTTGCAGGCTCCAATCAGGATATGCGCGAGCTGAGGCGTGAGAAATTTCTGGCCATTGGCCGCTCGCTATAATCAAATTCGCCCGGATCGTCTTTTGACGAAAATTTGACTGCAATCTGGCCTGCTTTGCCTTAATCTTGCCTTGGCGCTGTATCATTCGCTCGCGGGCGCGATGGAATGGCCAGCGTTGCGCGGTAAGGAATTCTCAAGGTTAACCGGACTAAAGTTTTTGACCAAAAGGTTGAATGCCAAGAGTGCGGTTCGTGTAGCCAGAGGGTAGGGGACGGCCCCCATATATGTTCAGCAGATTGAAATCTTTGGCAGCGGTAAATGCACTGATGATCCTGGCTGCCTGCCAGGGCTCACTGGATGATATTGCACCCAAGGCCGAAAAACCGCTGCCTGACAGTATTATCATGTCGATGAAGGCGAAGGGTATGACCCGCTCATCGCCGATCATGGTGCGAATCTTCAAGGAAGAGGGCCATTTGGAGGTTTGGAAGCAAAAAGACACTGGCCGCTACGATATGATCGCCAACTACCATATTTGCAAATGGTCAGGAAAGTTGGGTCCCAAATTCCGCGAAGGCGACCGACAGGCGCCGGAAGGCTTCTACAGGGTCGGACCGGCACAGATGAACCCCCGTTCAAGCTACTATCTGGCGTTCAATATTGGATTTCCGAATACCTATGACCGAGCCAATGGCCGTACGGGATCGCATCTGATGGTTCACGGCGCATGTTCCTCGGCTGGCTGTTATTCGATGACCGATGAGCAGATTTCGGAAATCTATGCCTTTGCCCGCGACGCGTTTCGTGGCGGACAGAAAGCATTCCAGGTTCAGGCCTACCCGTTCCGCATGACAGCTGAAAACATGGCTCGCTACCGTGGTGATCCGAATTTCAAATTCTGGCAGATGTTGAAAGAGGGCCATGACCATTTCGAGATTACAAAGGTCCCACCGAAAGTGGATATCTGCGAGCGCCGCTATGTCTTCAACCGGATTGCCGAAGAAGGTGAGGAATTCTCGGCTCTCAGAGCCTGTCCACCCACCACGCAACCAGAAAAGCTGACATTAGCTTATGCGGATTATACGGCCAGCTATTCCGCAGCTTTCAGCTCCGCGCTGGACAAGCAGAACTTCGCTGCACGCAGCCCTTCTATCGCCGGTGTCAAGGAAGCCGCCCTGGTTTCAAAATGGTCCAAGGCCAGGGCGCGGGGCGAACGCGTCTCCCGCGAACCGCCATCGCTTTCCAATCCTGCTGCGGCACCAGTCATAGCACCGGTGCCTGAACCGAAGCCGGTGATCGCTGCAAAACCGGAGCCGCAAAAACCATCTGAAGAAGCGGTGGCCGAAAGCGAAGCGAAGCCAGAAGTCGCTGGGGAAACCGCAGACGCCAAGGGTGAGGACAAGGGCACGCTTGCCAAGCTTTGGGAGAAGCGCAAGGGCATCAAACTGTTCGGCGATTGATCCGGCGCTGTCCAGCGTCTATTTGCTCTGCATGTCAGCGGAAATCTATGATCTGAAAGGCCTGAATTGCCCGTTGCCGGTTTTGAAGGCGCGAAAGCGCCTGGCCGGCATGACACCCGGATCGCGACTGTGGCTTGAAACCACAGACCCGCTGGCGGTCATCGATGTGCCTGCCTTTTGTACAGAGAACGGACATCGACTTGTCGAGACTGAAACCGTTGAGGGCGGTCACCGGTTTCTGGTCGAGCGGGGAGACTGAAATTCAGATACCCGGAATGGCAAGCGGATTGTCTTCGATCGCAGCCCTGTCCGGCGTGTCGGTCTGGGGCAGACCGATAAAAGCATTGAAAAGCCGGTTGATTTCGTCTCCGTTCATTCCCTCTGCGATGATGACCAAAGTTGTGCCACGAACTGCCCGCTTCGGCCATTCGGGAAGCTGGCGCGGCGGGTAGAGCAGTTTTTGAACGCCGTGGACCACGACTGGCCGCAAGGGATCTTCACGTGTCTCGACAAGCCCCTTTATTCGCAGGATCTCGATATCAGATCTGCTTCTCAGCAGGTCGAGGAAAAGTTCAACCACTTGCCAGAGCAACGGCTCACTGTGGGTGAGGATGTGGGTTCCGATCTTGGTGTCATGATGGTGATGGTGGTTTGAATGATGCGTGGCCGCTGGTCGATTTCGGGGCTCAACTTCCATCTCAATCAGATCAAGAGCCGACTTCTCAATGTCGGCATCCGTGACTATCCGGGCGGAAATTTCGGGCTCAAGCAAAGTCACGAGATCGCGAAACCCAGCTTCATCCACTAATTCGGATTTGGACACCAGAACGATGTCTGCCACAGCGAGTTGGCGGCGAGCTTCGCCGCGATTTTCAAGCGATTCCAACCCCGAAACTGCATCAACAACCGTAATTACCCGGTCGACGGATAGCGCCGATGCGAGCGCAGGCTGTCCCTGAATAGCGTGCAGCACCGGCACCGGATCAGCCATTCCGGTGGTTTCGATGATGATGCGAGCCAGTTTTTCAATTTTTCCTGTCTGTACCCGATCGATCAGATCGGCGAGAGTTTCGGCGAGTTCGGCCCGGACGGTGCAACACAGACAACCGCCGGCAATTTCAAAGATATCATCACTCGATTGCTCAACCAGCAAATGGTCGATAGCGACTTCACCAAACTCGTTGACGATGACCGCTGTGTCTTGAAGCTCCTGGTCGGTCAAAAGCCTGTTGATAAGCGTTGTCTTGCCTGCGCCAAGGAAACCGGTGACAACGGTGACGGGTATCGGCAACATTGCGAAGCCTACTGCAATGCAACCGGGCGGGGTGTCGGTAGCGGAATTGTTCCCCTTATGGCGATATCGGGTTCAAGCAGCGGTTTGAGCGCAACTTTCTGCGGCTGAAAATCCGGTCTGGGCGTTGGGATGGGCACATTGGCAAAGATTTCCGGCTCGGGGCCGACCGCTCCGCCAAGCCCAACGGCAACGGAACGCGGCTCGCGTCCCAGCGGCTTCAGATACTTGGTGCGGATGATCATCCTTCCTTGGGAATCCCGTGCATCCCAGCGCTCCGCCTGTGCCTTCTTGGTGCAGATAATTGGCCGCATATTCGGTGCCTTGTCGCGGGATGTGCCGTAGGCGGAAAGTTCGGCAACCGGTTTGCCACCCCTTTTGGATTTTCTGAATCCGGCCGCCAACAACTCGGCCGCCGTTTCGGCACGTTCCCGCTGCGAGGTCGCGCCCAACACGACAGTAACCAGCGTGCGCCCGTTTCGGGTCGATGATCCGATGAGATTGAAGCCAGATGCACAGATGAATCCGGTCTTCATACCGTCAGCGCCAGCGAACCGGCCAAGCAGGATGTTGTAGGATCGCAGTTGTTTCTTGCCTGCCTTGATTGCCTCGAGTTCAAAGTAATGATCGTATTCGGGAAATTCCCGCCGCACGGCTGCGGCCAGGATGGCAAGATCGCGTGCATTGGAATACTGACCGCCATTGTGCAAACCGTTCGGGTTGACAAATTTCGTGCCCGTCATGCCGAGCCGCCGGGCTTCCCTGTTCATGCGATTGGCGAATTCGCGTTCCGATCCGGCAACGCTTTCAGCGATAGCCACCGCTACGTCATTGGCGGATTTGACGATCAGCATTTTCAGCGCATTGTCGAGCGTCATGACGGAACCTGCCTTGTATCCCATCTTGCTGGGCGGTTCCTTGGCTGCATTCTTGGACATGCGAACAGGAGATTTTATTGTCAGTTGGCCGGCCTTGACGGCCCTGAAAGCTACATAGGCGGTCATGACCTTGGTTAGTGAGGCCGGATACCAACGTTGAAAGGCATTGTCATGGGAAAGGACATGGCCGCTTTTCACATCGAGAACGATGGTCGCGCCGGCCGCACGCGCTGCGTTTGTCCACAAGCTTGAAACCGTCAGAATTGTTGTTGCGACCGCAACCAATAATCGAAATCGTCCACCTATAGCCATTACCCAAGCCCGTTTTGATCCATTTATGCCGCACAATGTCCTAACGCGAAAGTTTGCGGTGGACTTGCCAGTACAACCTTGCATAGCTTGCCGCCGACGCTATATGCGCCGTATCTAACGCATGTGCCGCCAATATGGCAAAGCACCGTAACGTGAAAAAGAACAACATTGTAAACGCCGGAGAACCGGGAAAGCAGGGAAGTCATTCATGCCTATTCTCAATCGAGCAGCCGAACTCCAGGACGAAGTAGCCGCATGGCGGCGCCAAATACACCAAAATCCGGAACTGATGTTCGACTTGTTCAAGACGTCGGCTCTGGTTGAAGAGAAACTGAAATCTTTCGGAACTGACGAAGTGGTGCCCGGCATCGCCAAAACCGGCGTCGTAGGCATCATCAAGGGAAATTTGGGTGACGGACCGACGATTGGCCTGCGCGCTGATATGGACGCTCTGCCAATCAATGAGATTACAGGCAAAGAATGGGCATCGCAGACTCCGGATAAAATGCACGCATGCGGACATGATGGCCACACTGCGATGCTGCTTGGCGCTGCAAAATATCTGGCCGAAACCAGGAATTTTGCCGGTTCGGTCGCGGTTATCTTCCAACCCGCCGAGGAAGGCGGTGGCGGCGGCAACGTCATGGTTCAGGAAGGCATGATGGAGCGCTTCGGAATCGAGAAAGTGTTCGGCATGCACAACATGCCGGGCCTACCTGTGGGTGAGTTCGCAACAAGATTCGGTCCGATAATGGCCGCAACGGCGGAGTTCACAATAACAATTAAAGGCCGTGGTGGGCACGCCGCCATGCCTCACCGCTCGATAGATCCGATTGTCATTGGCTCCCAGATTGTTTCAGCGATGCAGTCGATTGTTTCCCGCACCGCAAATCCTGTCGACTCTCTCGTTGTATCCGTGACCAAGTTCATTGCCGGGTCGGCATATAATGTTATTCCCGAAGAGGCGCTGATCGCGGGCACTTGCCGTTATCTGTTAAAGGAGGTCGGCGAGCAGGCAATCGAGAGGGTGACGGAAATTGCCAACAGCGTTGCGGCCGCCCATGGTGCGGTGGCCGATGTCAAGATCGACTGGAATTATCCGGTAACCGTCAACAATGAAGATGAAACCATCTTCGCAGCCGAAGTAGCGCAGGAAATAGCGGGCGAGGGAAAAATCGAACGAAATACACCGCCGGTGCTTGGTGGCGAAGATTTCTCCTATATGCTCGAAGCACGCCCGGGTTCGTTCATTTTTATCGGCAATGGCGATACCGCCGGGCTTCATCATCCTGAGTATGATTTCAATGATGAAATCATACCACACGGCATTAGCTACTGGGTGAAGCTAACCGAGACGGCGTTGGCGCCTGCGTAACGTCCCTGGACAACAGTAAATGCGGGTCAGCCAGAATTAGCTGGCAACGCAGCAAGAATGTGAGCGACGATCTGTGCGGCCGTCGCATCGATATCGACGCAGATGCCCATCTCATCATTTTGCAGCGGCTCAAGCGCAGCAAACTGACTGTCCAGCAATGACAGAGGCATGAAATGGCCTTCGCGCCGTTCCATACGTTTTGCAATCAGTTCGCGGCTTCCTGACAGATGAAGAAACATCACCGGTTCATTGCAGCCGCCCCGTAACCGGTCTCTGTAAACCCGCTTGAGCGCTGAGCAGCCGACGAGCACTGTGCCCTCTGATTGTTTCATCTCAACGGCAATTTTGTCGAGCCACGGCCAGCGGTCCTCATCGGTCAACGGGGTACCGGAACTCATCTTTTCGACATTGGCAGGCGGGTGAAGCGCATCTCCTTCGAGATAAATCCCGTCAATTTCTTTTGCCAGCGACATTCCGATAGTTGATTTTCCGCATCCCGCAACACCCATAACCACAAACAGCCGCGGCCGCTTTTCGGGAATCACAGGCACGCAGTGATCCCGCCATCGACATAGAGCGTGTGGCCGTTCACGAAACTCGACGCATCGGACGCAAGGAAGATGCAGGCGCCGACAAGCTCTTCGACCTCGCCCCATCGTCCCGCAGGCGTTCTCTTCTCCAGCCAGGCGCTGAACTCAGGATCCGCTACCAAGGCGGCATTGAGGGGTGTATCAAAATATCCCGGCGCAATGGCATTGACCTGCAAACCGTATTTTGCCCAATCGGTCGCCATACCCTTGGTAAGATTTCCCACCGCACCCTTTGTCGCCGTATAGGGCGCGATGCCGGGCCGTGCGAGGGCGGTTTGCACCGAAGCGATGTTGATGATCTTGCCGCAACCTCGCCTGATCATGTGCCTTGCTGTTGCCTGACCGACATTGAACACACTGGCTATGTTTGTCTCCAGCAGTTTGGCGAACATGTCTGCCGGATAATCCTCCAACGGGGTTCGAAACTGCATGCCGGCATTGTTGACAAGGATGTCTATTGCGTTCTCATCCGCCTCGAACCGGTCAATTGCTTCGCGGGAAGCGTCGTGATCGGTGACATCGAACGCAAGTTCGAAGATCTTTCCACCAGAATTCTGAAGACCTTCAGCCGCTTGCGACAGCTTCTCTTTGTCACGTCCGTTCAAGACGACCGAGGCGCCTGCTGCGCAAAGCCCCTTGGCCAGCGCATAGCCGATTCCCTGCGAAGATCCTGTGATCAACGCTGTTTTTCCTGAAAGATCGAAGAGGTTGATGCCCTGTTTCACGTATTTTCCGTTCATTGCTGGCCAGTCAGTTTAACCGGGGCTATAGGGTATTGGCTGATTACTCAAGCCGCCCTGCCTGAATTCTCAATGCGCTGGCCTGGCAAGATGCCCATCAAGCCAGAATGGAGAAAATTGATTGCGCGCGATAGTCATTCATGAAGCCGGAAAACTTGCGCTGGACGAATACCCGCAGGAGCGAACTGGTGCCGATCAGGTCGTTCTTGAGGTTGCGACAGGTGGCGTGTGCGGATCGGATTTGCACTATTTCAATCATGGTGGTTTCGGACCGGTGCGACTGAAGGAGCCGATGGTGCTGGGACACGAAGTGTCAGGCCGGGTCGTCGATACCGGTTCTGCCGTCAATGGAATTGAAATTGGTGATCTGGTTGCCGTCTCACCCTCAAGACCGTGTGGTGAATGCCGTTTCTGTGCGGAGAATCTGCAAAACCAGTGCCTCAACATGCGCTTTTATGGTTCGGCAATGCCATTTCCCCATATTCAGGGAGCGTTTCGCCAAAGGCTTGTTGCTGACGCCGCTCAATGTGTCGTCGCCAATGGTCTTTCAGCCGCCGAGGCGGCAATGGCCGAGCCGCTGTCCGTTGCCCTTCATGCAATACGCCGGGCGGATGGTGTGGAGGGAAAGAAAGTCCTCGTTACCGGTTGCGGTCCGATCGGTGTGTTGTGCGTCTTGGCAGCACGGGAGGCCGGTGCCGAAGAAATCATCGCAACCGATCTGACAGCAAATGCGCTAAACCATGCGAAAATGGCAGGTGCGGATCAGACAATCGATATTCGCAGCCAACCCGGTGCACTGGACACTTATGGCGGCGAAAAGGGAACCTTTGAAGTTCTGTTCGAATGCTCCGGTTCTCCCTCCGCTCTTTCCGGCGCAATTCCCGCGCTTCGCCCGCGTGGTGTCATTGTCCAATTGGGACTGGGCGGAGACATGCCGGTTCCGATGATGCAAATTACCGCCAAGGAATTGGAATTGCGCGGCTCATTTCGCTTTCACGAAGAATTTTCGCAAGCTGTAGAGAAAATGCTCACGGGCAGGATCGACGTCATGCCGTTGATCACCCACACGGTCGAATTCGATGATGCAAAAAGAGCATTTGAAATTGCCAATGACAGGGAAGCCGCGATGAAAGTGCAAATCAGTTTCAGCGATTCAGATGCCAGAGAGCAGATTACCCCATGACCCGCAAACCGAATTATGGACTGATTGGCCTTGGGACCATGGGCGCCAATCTGACGTTGAACATCGCTGAGAGAGACTTTCCGATTGCAGTTTACAATCGGACAACGGAAACGACACGAGATTTCCATGGCGAGGCAGGCGATCTTGCCTCAAACATCACGCCGACCGAAACCCTTGAAGGATTTGTCCAGGCGATAGAGCGGCCAAGAAACATCGTCTTGATGGTTCCGGCCGGTGACGTCGTGGATCGTCAAATTGAAGCTATCGCGCCGCAGCTTGAGGACGGTGATTTGGTCATCGACGCGGGAAATGCGAATTTTCGCGACACAAACAGGCGGGCGGAAATGGCGGATGGCAAACACTGGATGTTCGCCGGTATAGGCGTCTCGGGCGGAGAGCAAGGCGCCCGGCACGGGCCTTCGATTATGGAGGCGGAGATGCGGACGGATGGACCCGTGTCGAGCCGATGTTGACTGCGATTTCGGCCAAATATGAAGATACGCCCTGCGCGACCTATATGGGGCGGGGTGGCGCAGGCCATTACGTGAAAATGGTCCATAACGGCATCGAATACGCCGATATGCAGATGATTGCCGAGACCTATGGTCTGATGCGCGACGGCATGGGCATGGCTGCAATCGAAATTGCCGATGTTTTTGCGCGGTGGAACGAAGGCGCTCTGAAGTCCTATCTGATTGAAATTTCAGCAATTGTTGCAGGCGAAACAGATCCGGAAACCGGAAAACCGGTGCTCGACGTGATATTGGATAGCGCTGGCCAGAAAGGGACTGGCCGCTGGACCGCCATCGAGGCACTGCATATGGCGACGCCGGTTACAGCGATCGATGCCGCCGTGGCTGCAAGAAACCTGTCCGCGCTGTTGGGAGAGCGCCAGAGTGGTGAGGCTGTTTTCGGTGCAGCACCTGCCGCATTCTCAGCAGATAGCCTCTCCATTGAGCAAATGGAGCAGGCATTGCTTGCCGGAAAGATAGCCAGCTACGCCCAAGGATTCGAAATGCTTCGGTCAGCTTCAGCGGAGCATGGATGGCAGTTGCCGCTTCCCGAAATCGCGGAAGTTTGGCGGGAAGGCTGTATCATTCGTTCCGCAATGCTCAACGATATGGCTGCGGCACTTCGCCAATATCCCGAAACAAATCTCATGTTTGCGCCTGCATTTTCGCAGAAACTCGCGAATGCGCACAATGATTTACGTCGCCTGGTTGCAAATGCAGCCCTGTCAGGTAACGCCGCGCCGGCGCTCTCTGCGGCGCTGACCTATTTCGATACCGTGCGAACCAGCCGTGGGACGGCCAACATGATTCAGGCGCAGCGTGACTACTTTGGCGCTCATTCATTTCGGCGTATCGATGCCGAAGGCGATCATCACGGCCCTTGGGCCGAGTAGGCCTGGCAGTTTGTAAATCTGCACTTGAATATTTTAAGCTTGAAATAAAATAGCTGACTGTCCTAAGATCAGACCATTGGCCGATGAGGATTTTGAACGCGGTCAGAGGGAGGAATGTTTGGGCCTGTCAGATCGACATGCGCTCGTGAGCGGCGGTGGAACCGGCGTTGGTGCTGCGATTGCCAGTACGCTGGCACATTACGGTGCCAAGGTGACAATCTGCGGCCGGCGTCGCGAACCTCTGGATGAACTCGCGTCAACCCATGAAAACATCTTTGCTCTGACCTGCGATGTGACCGACGAAGATTCAGTTGCCGCTTGCGTTGAAAGCGCTGTCGCAATGTCAGGTCAGGTTGATATCGCTGTGGCAAATGCCGGCGCAGCGCAAGCCAAGCCGTTTTTGAAAATGACGGCAGGTGATTTCGGAAAAATGCTGGACGTGAATTTGACCGGCACATTCAATCTCTGGCGGGCAACCGCGTCCGGAATGAAGGACAATGGCTGGGGCCGCATGATCGCAATTTCATCGATCGCCGGGTTGAAGGGTCATTCCTACATTTCAGCCTATTGTGCTGCCAAACATGGCGTGATCGGTCTCACCCGTTCGCTGGCACATGAGTTTGCGACTTCGGGCATAACCGTTAACGCGGTTTGTCCTGGATATGTCGAGACCGATCTGTTGGACGACGCAATCGACAACATAGTTGCCAAAACCGGAATGGACAGGGGAGCCGCTGCCGAGACGCTAAGGCAGGGGAGCCCGCAAAACCGCTTTATCCAGCCTTCAGAGGTCGCGCAAACCGTGTTGTGGCTGTGCGGTGAGGGTGCCTGCTCGGTCAATGGTGCAGCAATTCCCATCAGCGGAGGCGAGGTTTGAGTAACGCCGGGAACAACAACCCGTTGCCGAAAGCAAGGCTCCGTCTTTGGTTGCGCCTGTTGAAGGCGCAGCGTCTCATTGAGGCCGAACTGCGTGAGAAATTGCGGATTGAATATGCTTCGACTCTCCCCCGGTTTGATGTGCTCGCAGCATTGCACCGGGCTGAAAGGGGGCTGAAGATGAGCGAACTGTCCGACGAATTGATGGTATCAAATGGCAATGTCACCGGCATTGTCGATCGGCTGGTCGATGACGGTACTGTGGTTCGAGTTCCTGTCGATGGCGATCGCCGCGCGATGCGCGTGAAACTTACCGATCAGGGTCGCGATTATTTTCGCAAACTTGCCGGTGAGCATGAAGGTTGGGTGTCCGATCTCTTGGCCATGTTTGACGAAGACAGTGCAGAAGAACTGGCGGCACGCCTTCATGAGATCGCCGATGCCAACCCCGAAAGCGAGGTCAACTGATGACAGCGACCATTGATACACCAGAGCATTTCTTGCTTCGCATCGAAGATGGTATCGCGATTGTCGCTTTGGATCGGCCGGACCGGAAAAATCCACTGACCTTCGATTCCTATGCGGAGTTACGGGACTGGTTCCGCAGCTTGCACTACGATGACCAGATCAAAGCGGTGGTATTCAATTCCAACGGTGGCAATTTTTCTTCCGGTGGAGACGTGCATGACATCATTGGCCCGCTGACCAAAATGTCGATGAAGGAGTTGCTGCAATTTACCCGCATGACCGGCGACCTGGTAAAAGCCATGGTCAACTGCGGCAAGCCGGTGATTGCTGCCATCGATGGTATTTGCGTCGGTGCGGGTGCGATTATCGCCATGGCATCGGACCTGCGCATTGGAACCTCTGAGGCCAGGACAGCATTTCTGTTTACACGCGTTGGCCTTGCCGGCTGCGACATGGGCGCATGTGCAATTCTGCCCAGAATTATCGGCCAGGGCAGGGCTGCCGAGTTACTCTATACAGGCCGCACGATGAGCGCTGAAGAGGGTGAGCGCTGGGGTTTCTTCAATTCTTTGGTGGGGAAAGAGGCGTTGGAATCCGAGGCGCTCGCCCTTGCCAAGCGCATCGCTGCAGGGCCCAACTTCGCACATATGATGACCAAGACCATGCTGGCGCAGGAATGGTCGATGGGAATCGAACAGGCGATTGAGGCGGAAGCGCAGGCCCAGGCGATTTGCATGCAAACCGGTGACTTTGTCCGTGCCTACGATGCATTTGTCGCCAAGCAGAAACCGGTGTTTGAGGGGGACTGATGGCCGACAGGAGTTTTCTCAATTGGCCTTTTTTTGAGGACCGGCATCGCACACTTGCCGACAATTTGGATGACTGGGCTGAGAAAAATCTCTCCCAAATCGATCATTCTGATACTGATATGGCCTGCCGCGACCTCGTATCACGCCTCGGGGAAGCAGGATTTCTTTCGCATTCTGCCGTTGATCCTGATGATCAGGAGGGCAGGCTTGATGTCCGCTCGCTCTGCCTTGTTCGCGAAACGCTGGCGCGCCATGACGGGCTGGCCGATTTTGCTTTTGCCATGCAGGGACTTGGTACGGGCGCGATATCGTTATTCGGCTCCCCGGACCAAAAGCGGGATTGGCTGACAAAGACGCGGTCTGGGCAGGCGATCTCCGCTTTCGCGTTGACCGAACCGCAGTCTGGATCAGACGTCGCCAACTCAACCATGACCGCAGCACTCGACGGAAATGAATTCGTCCTCAATGGCGAAAAGACCTGGATATCCAATGGTGGGATCGCGGATATCTATTGCGTTTTTGCCCGCACCGGCGAAGCGCCTGGCGCAAAGGGTCTGTCGGCATTTCTCGTTCCGGCAGGAACGCCCGGATTTGAAGTGGCAGAGCGCCTGGAAGTCATTGCCCCACACCCATTGGCGCGGCTGAAGTTCGACAATTGCAGGCTCCCGGCTTCAGCGCTGATCGGTGAGCGCGGTGCCGGTTTCCGCATCGCCATGTCGGTGCTTGATACTTTTCGCACTACGGTTGCCGCAGCAGCACTCGGCTTTGCCCGCAGAGCGCTCGACGAGTCGTTATCCCGTGTTTCCAGCCGTCAGGTCATGGGAGCGCCGCTCTTCGACCTGCAAATGGTGCAGGGACACATTGCGGATATGGCGGTGGATGTAGACGCTTCGGCTTTGCTTGTGTACCGCGCCGCCTGGACCAAGGATATGGGTGCCGCACGTGTCACGCGCGAAGCGGCGATGGCGAAACTGTTCTCTACCGACCAGGCCCAACTGGTTATCGACAAGGCAGTCCAGTTGCACGGCGGCGACGGTGTGAAGAGCGGCCATATAGCCGAGCGGCTCTACCGTGATATTCGGGCATTGCGCATCTACGAAGGCGCCAGTGACGTTCAAAAGGTCATCATCGCCCGGCAGGCGCTTTCCGCTTTCGGAGACAGCACATGACGAATTTGGGCCCAACCGCGCACATCGACACCTTCGCACGCGACAACCTGCCGCCAGCAGATCAATGGCCGGATTTTCTGTTGGACAAGTTTCCGTACCCGGAACACATCAATGCGGGGGTCGAACTCACCGACCGCATGGTGGAGAAAGGCTTTGGCGATCACACAGCGCTGATCGGCAATGGTCGCCGCCGGACCTATAAAGAGTTGTCTGACTGGACCAACAAACTGGCCCATGCGCTGGTTTCCGATCTCCGCGTCAAACCGGGAAACCGGATTCTGGTTCGTTCGGCGAATAATCCGGCAATGGTCGCCTGCTGGCTGGCCGCCACCAAAGCGGGCGCAGTAGTCGTCAACACAATGCCGATGCTGCGCGCCGGTGAACTTGCCAAGATCGTAGACAAAGCAGAGATCACGCACGCGCTTTGCGACACACGGCTGATGGATGAGATCGTCGCCTGCGGCAAGAACAGCGGTCATCTGAAAACGATTGTGGGATTTGACGGCACTGCAAACCATGATGCCGAACTCGACCGTCTGGCACTCGAAAAGCCAGTGACCTTCGAAGCGGTCAATACCGGCCGTGACGACGTGGCCTTGTTGGGATTTACATCCGGCACGACAGGTGCACCGAAAGCAACGATGCATTTTCATCGCGATCTTCTGATCATCGCCGACGGTTACGCAAAAGAGGTACTGGGTGTTTCACCCGACGACATATTCGTCGGATCCCCGCCACTGGCCTTCACCTTCGGTTTGGGCGGATTGGCGATATTTCCGCTCAGATTTGGCGCGACGGCCACTCTGCTCGAAACGGCTTCGCCGCCAAACATGATCGAGATCATCGAGAAGTACAAAGCGACGGTCTGCTTCACGGCCCCGACCGCTTACCGGGCGATGCTTGCGGCAATGGAGGAAGGGGCAGATCTGTCGAGCTTGCGTGCTGCGGTTTCAGCCGGCGAGACGCTGCCGGCGCCCGTCTACGACGACTGGATGCGCAAGACCGGCAAACCGATGCTCGATGGCATTGGCGCGACTGAGTTGCTGCACATTTTCATTTCCAACCGGTTTGATGATCATCGACCGGCCTGCACCGGAAAGCCGGTGACCGGTTATGAAGCGAAGATAATCGGCGAGGATGGAGAGGACCTGCCTGCGGGCGAGGTTGGCCGATTGGCGGTGCGAGGGCCGACGGGCTGCCGCTACCTTGCCGATCAGGACCGGCAAGGCGGTTACGTCACCAATGGCTGGAACATCACCGGCGACGCTTTTTCGATGGATGATGATGGTTATTTCCATTTCGCAGCCCGCAACGACGACATGATCATTTCGTCCGGCTACAACATCGCCGGCCCCGAGGTCGAAGCGGCCCTGCTTTCACATCCCGATGTTGCCGAATGTGGCGTGATTGCCGCTCCTGATGAGGAACGGGGATCGATTGTCGAGGCGCATGTGGTGCTCGCGGAGGGTGTCGAACCCTCCGCCGCCATGGCCAAATTGCTGCAGGATCATGTCAAGGCGACCATCGCTCCCTACAAATATCCGCGATCGGTGAAATTTATCGACGCCTTGCCCAAAACCCAGACCGGCAAGATCCAGCGTTTCCGGCTGAGAGAGGACAATGCCTCTTGACCGCGCCGCTCGACAGCACGTTATCGCAGTGGCTTTCTTTCCATGCGGTGAACCGGCCGGATGCGGTCGCGCTGGCGACTCATGACGGCGAAATCAGTTACGCCGAACTGGCGGCAGAGGTAGCTCAGCTCGTTTCCGGCTTTGCGGAGATCGGAATTGGCAAGGGAGATACAATCGCAGCCCAGCTCCCGAACGGTCGCGAATTTGTGACCGCTTTGTTGGCGGCAGCGGGACGGGGTGCGATATTTCAGACGCTGCACATGCCTTATGGCGAGCATGAGTTGAGCTATTTGCTGGCCGATTCCAATGCCAAGGCAGTTCTGTCATTTGGCGCTGAAAAAAGCGCTGCAATGGTTTCGCTCTCTAATGAGCTTGGCAATCTCAATACAGTCATTTCGGTTGGCGCTGATTGCGATGGTGGGGTCAGCTATAAAGAGCTCTCAGCGGTAAACTCCAGGCCCGCCGACCAGGTAGCAACCCTACCCGACGATCCCTTCCTGTTGCTCTATACTTCCGGCACCACGGCCGAACCCAAGGGCGTGCCGCACACCTATCGCGGGTTTTTAAACAACGCGCTGCTCTCGGCTGGTGAATTCGATATCGGGGAAAATTCCCGCGTGTTGTCACTGGCAGCGATGACCCACCTCTATGGCCTGTTCACGCTGCAGCTGTCGCTCGCCTCAGGTGGTGCTTCGGCATTGCTGCCCGCATTCAATCCACAGACTCTGTTCGACGATCTGGCATCCCTGCAGCCAGATTCCGTTTTTGCAGCGCCTGCCCATTTTGCCCCGTTTGTCTCCGCGGGAAGGCTGACGCCTGAGCATCTGGCTGGGATCCGGCTTTTGTGTCTGTCTGGCGCGACAGTGCCGCCGACGCTTGCAAATACGCTTGATCAACTGATGGACGAAGGTGAAGTCATTCAGCTGTGGGGCATGAGCGAATTGCAGGCCGGTGCTTACGGCAGGCCCGGCGAACCTCTTGAAAAACGGATTAAGACGACCGGAACCGCATCACCACGCACCCAATTGCGCGTGGTCGGCGACAGTGAACAGACCTTGGGGCCCGATGAAGAGGGCGCGCTGGAAGTTAAAGGCCCATCCGTATTCGATGGCTATCTGAACAAGCCTGGCGAGACCAATACCGCATTCACAGAGAGCGGCTGGTTCCGTACCGGCGACCTGGCAAGGATTGATGCTGACGGCTTTGTAACGCTCACCGGCCGGTCCAAGGAGCTGATCAACCGCGGCGGTGTAAAATACAATCCGGTCGAGATCGAGATCGAGGTGATGAAACTGCCCCAGGTCGTTCAATGCGCAATTGTTCCTGTTGCGGACGACGTGCTTGGAGAACGAGGGTGCCTTTGCGCGCAGCTGGTGCCCGGTGAGACGTTGGCGCTGGACACGGTAACAAGTTCACTCTCTGATGCCGGGATTGCGAAATACAAATGGCCCGAGCGACTGGAGATATTTGAGGAACTGCCCATGACACCAACCCGAAAAGTCATGCGCGGCCGCCTGATTGAAATGATTAGCGGGAGCGATTGACCCGCGTGACGGCAATATTCAATCAATCACTTTAGTGAAGGAATTTTCATCGATGGCGCATGACATCATTCAACCCGACGGATGGTTGCCGGCAAAGGGCTATGCCAATGGCGTTTTGTCGAAAGACGGCACGCTGTATGTGGGCGGCCAAATTGGCTGGAACGGCGAACAGAAATTCGAAACCCATGACTTCATCGGACAGATGACACAGGCCTTGAAAAATATAGTCGCAGTGGTCGAGAAGGCGGGTGGAGACATCGAAGGAATCACCCGGCTGACTTGGTACGTCACCGATAAAGCGGAATATCTCGCAAGGCAGTCCGAAGTCGGCGCAGCCTATCGCTCGGTAATGGGCCGGCATTTTCCAGCGATGACGATGGTCGTCGTTGCTGCCCTTGTAGAGGACGAGGCACTGGTGGAAATCGAGGCAACCGCAGAAATCTGAAACGGGTAATACCGTTTATTCGCAGTTCTTTGCCAGCGAAAGCTCCCGCCGGCGGTCTTCCTTGTTCAGCTTCCCAATTCTTGCCACCGATTGATAAAACCGCTCATAGTCGCCGCTGCAAATTTTCAAAAGCCGGCTGAATGCCGGAACAAGGTTGTTGTAAACGCCAACCGTTGCAAGTTTGGCATTGTTGATTGGTGCATCGAACCACTCATCATAACCTCGATAGCCATTCCATTTGGTGGCCTTGACATGGCGGTATCGGGCGCGAAGTCTTTCGATTGCCGCCTTCTTCGAATCCCGCTTTTCAGCATCGGATTTGCCGGACGTGAAAATTTTGGTCAGTTCGTCCTGTGTGCCGGCAACCAGCCTGAGAAAATCATCGTTTCGCTTACGCGCCGCGAATACCTGGCCAAGTTCTCCGGTCTGACCACGGTGTTTCAGCCACGCCACGGTTCCGGCTTCTTCGACCGAAACCGCAAAGGCCTCGTTGAACTCAGTATCATTCTCCACATAAACCCGCTGGTGTGAGAGTTCGTGGAAGATTACGCCGGCCAGATAGGACTCGCCGTAGAGAAGCATCGTGTTCAGTAACGGATCACGCGTCAGGCCGAGCGTCGAATATGCAGGCACTCCGCCGACATGAACGTCGAAACCTTCTTTTCGCACTTGTTGCGCAAACCGTACGGCGGCTTCTTTGGAGAAGTAGCCGCGATACGGGACACAGCCAACGACCGGAAAGCACCATGTCCTCACACCCGGTGCCAGTTCGGGCGCGGCGAATACCGACCAGGTGACGAAGTCCCGGCCGGTATCGACATAGTTGCGATAGCTGCCATTGTCGGGCAGCGAGAGCCGATCGATGGCGAATTGCCGGATGTCTCTAGCCAGTTCGAGGTTCTGGTTGAGCTCTGTTGAATTGGACGGGTGATCGATCAGCTTTTCAATCGGCTGACTGGCGGCCAGGATATCGAGATGCCCGTTGATTGACTGGGCATAGTAGGACAGGCTGCAGCCCTGCAGCCCCAGCATCGCCGCGCACGCAAAGGTTAACTGTCTTACCCCGCCACTCATTCCTGATGCATAGCAGCGCCGGTAACGCGGGAACAACCGAATTTATCAGCTCACAGTAGTCAGTTGCCGGAAATGTAACTTGGCAGCCACAAGACGATTTGCGGGAACATGAAGATTAATGCCAGGCCGATCAACTGTATGACCATGAACTGCATCATGCCGAAATAGATATCTTTCAGATCCCATTCCGGTACGACACCCTTCAGGAAGTAAGCCGACAGTGCCACTGGCGGGCTGAGCCAGGCTGTCTGCAAATTGACAGCGACGAGAATGGCAAACCAGGTGAGGTTGACGTTCAGCTCCACAAGCAGCGGCACCAGGATCGGCACGATGATCAGAACGATCGGTACCCATTCAAGCGGCCAGCCGAGCAGGAAGATAAGCGCCATCACGAAGATCAACATGACCGTCGTCGACAGGTCCATCGACAACAGCAGCTCGGTGAGGAATTTCGGCGTTCCGAGGTTAGAGAACACCGCGCCGAAGAAGTTCGAGGCGGCCACCAGGAACATGATCAAAACGGTGATCTCCAGCGTCTTGATCAAAGCGTCATAAAACTTCTGAAACGTCAGCTTGCGGTAACCGACCGACAGCAGGATCGCACCGAATGCTCCGCAGGCCGAAGCCTCGGCAGGTGTCGCCCACCCGGCAAGAATTGAACCGAGCGCAAAGGCGATGAGGATGGTAGGCGGCACCAATCCCATAAAGAATTCGTACCAGAGGTCGGAAAAATAAAATCCGCCAGGCTTGTGCTCACGCGTCCATCTGTAGGCATAAAACATGAAGCCGACCCATGCGACCGGGAAGATGAGACCCGCCATCGGGAAAATCGAGAGCGATCCCGATGCACCATAAAACAGCAACAAGATGAGGATGGTCAGCCCCGATAGCACGGCAACCACCTCAAGAAAGTAGAAGGGTGAGGTCTCTGGCTGTTCATCCTTGGGCAGAATCGGCCCGAGGTCTGGATTCAGCCAGCAGCGCCCAAGTGAATAAACCATGTAGAGAACGGCCAGCAGCAGCCCCGGCATGATCGCAGCACGAAACAGGTCGGTGACGGGAATTTCCAGCACCGGTCCCATGACGATGAGCATGATAGAGGGTGGGATGAGAATTCCGAGCGTGCCACCGGCAGTGATCGTACCGGCGGCCAGGCGTACATCGTAATTGGACCGGTTCATGGTTCGGGCCGCCATGATGCCCAGGATTGTGACCGATGCACCGACTATGCCGGTCGCAGCAGCAAAAATGGTCGACACGAACAACACTGCGACAAACAACGCGCCGCGGGTTCGCGACATCATGAGCTGGACGGCACGGAAAAGTCGTTCCATTAGCCCAGCCTGCTCCATCACAATTCCCATGAGAATGAAAAGCGGCACGGCGACCAACTGGTCATCCAACATGGTGGAATTCACCTGTAGCGTCATCAGGAAGAAGGTGACGGCACTGTTCGCGCCCCATGCGCCAAACGTGAAGGCAAGGAAAACCAGTGTGAATGATATGGGGAAGCCAACAAATATCGAGAACAGCATGGCTGCCAGCATGAGCAGGCCAATGGTTGGCTTGTCGAAAGCAAAAGCACCACCTCCAGCCACCATGTCCCACCAGTCATCGAAAGGAACTACCTTGGGGAAGAAGGTGGCGCAGAACACAAACACGAGGAGCAACAGATAGACCGGTAGCAGGCGAACGAAAATGCGTTCCCTGTCCTTGCCCATCTGGTCAAAAGCGCGGAACAACTCCGCAATCCCTTGAAGCATCAGCAAGAGGGCTCCGACCGGCATGGCCAAACGCGCGGGCCACAGGATCGGCGCCCAGGTCGTGTCCATTGTGGTTTCGTTTTTCTCGAACGCGTCGTACCAGAAGTCGGCCGCCGTCCAGAAGAAGAACAGCATCGCCGGAAAATAGAAAGCCAGATAAAGCGCCGCATCGACGGTCGCCTGCGTCTTCGGTGACCAGGTCCTGTACAGGAAGTCGGCACGAATGTGCACGCCGCGCAACAGCGCATAGCCGGTGGCAAGCATGAATATGACGCCGCCAAGCATGCGAGAGATATCGTAAGCCCAAAGCGTCGGGCCAAGTCCGATGGAGCGGGCAAACTCGTTCATGCCCCATTCGGTGAAGGTGCCAAACAGCGTGCGGGCTGTTACCTCGAACACCATTACGGCGATCAGCGGCACCAGCAACACACATGTCAGCCGCCCGGCCCACAGGTTGAGAACATCAATAAATGCTGTGATCGGACGTTGCCAGGGTGTCATGGTTTCCGGCGTTTCGCCGGGCTGTTCGGCGCGACGTTCGGCGATCAGCTCATCTGTGATATCCAGTTCTTCCGGTTTTACGTCCTCAGCCATATAGGCCTCTCCCCCGAGGTGACGCCGCTTCGCGGTCTTGTCCTGTGGTTTTCAAAACGCATTCTTGCATGCGCTCGAAAAACAACAAAATCATTCCGGCGGGCCATCGAACGATGGCCCGCTGGAAGCAGTTGCCGCCTTATTTCAGGCTGTCAGCATACGCCTTGCCCAGCGCTGCGTTGGAAGCCTGAGCGCCGGCCCAGAAGGGTACGGCTATTTCAGCAAACGCTTTCTGGCTGTCATAGACTTCCTTGAAGAACTCGTTTTCAGCCGCGTTCTTTTCCAGAAGTGCCTTGGCCGCATTCATATAGGCCGGGAAGTAGTCTGCCGGGGTATCGTGCAGAATAACACCATGGTTTTCCGTCAGATCCTTCAGCGCCTTGCCGTTTTCATAGATGCGGTATGACATGGCTTTGGACAGAGACGCATTTGCCGCGACTTCCAATGCCTTCTTCTGGTGATCAGTCATGCCGTTGTAGATATCGCCATTGATATAAAGGTCGGCGTTCACGACCACCTGGTGCAGGCCCTGCAGATAGTAGTGCTTCAGGACTTTCTGGAAGCCGAACACGCTGTCAGGCTTCGGGCAGCACCATTCGGCAGCATCAATTGTGCCTTTCTCAAGCGCCGGCAAAATGTCACCGCCACCCATGGCGACCGAGGCCACACCGATATCCTTGTACGCCTGACCGGGAATGCCCGGAGGGGTGCGGAAACGGTATTTGCGGAAATCATCCATCGAGGCGATCGGCTCTTTGAACCAGCCAAGGGCCTCCGGGCCAACCGGCTGAAGCATGAAGCCTTTCACATTGACTCCCATCTCATCCCACAGTTGGTCGTAAAGTTCCTTGCCGCCGCCAAACTGGAACCATGACAGGAAGGCGAGGTTATCCATGCCGATGCCACCACCCGCAGGCGGTGAGCCAAAGAGCGCAGCAGCAGGATGCTTGCCGGACCAGTAGTGGGTCCAGGCAAAACCGCCTTCCACCAGGCCCTTGTCTACCGCGTCGAGCGTCTCGCGCACGCCGACCACGGCACCGGCCGGCAGAACCTCGATGATCACTGGATCATCGGCGGTCAAGGCGGCCACGTCGTCAGCGAAGTTCTTGAGCATCGTCACTTCGTCTGCCTTCGCAGAGATCACCGACTGTACGCGGATCGTTACTTCCGCCGCCATTGCTGAGGTGACAGCAACGGTGGTGCCAAATGCTGCGGCCGCAAGGCCTTTTGTAAGTTTAGATAGAATGGACATTCATTCCTCCCGGGTTTCAGTGGTTAGTCCAATTTGAGCTTTCAGAAGATATGAGCATCGCGCTCCGCAGGTATTTCTCTTTGAAAGCTGTTGCATCAGATGCCTGGATGGCGGCTCCCTTTCCGCTGTCATCATCTGAATCCTTTGTGCCGGCATCATCACAGCATCGAAGCCCCCGGCAAATTGAGCATCTTGGCCACTTGCGGCCAGCCGTCGTAGAGCATGTCAAGCGACAGATAAACGAGGAAGAATAGCCCCGCCCAGGACAGCCATGGATAGCGGGTCATGACATGCATGATCATGGTGGCGAAAAACGCCATGAGCGCGATTGCCAATGCGAGACCGAAAACAAGCAACGTCGTATCGTCACGGGCGATTGCAGCAACCGCGACGACATTGTCGATCGACATGGAAACGTCGGCCACGGTTATGGTGATAAGCGCATCGTAAAGTTGCTTGCGAGGCGGCCCTTGGTATCCCTTTGCAACAAGCGTTGCTTCGGCTTCCTGGGGAACGTGTGCCGCGAGTTCCTGGTAGAACCGCCAGCAAACCCAACACAATAACAGGCCACCGAAAAACAAAATGCCGGGAATAGCCAGAAGGTAGACAGCCGCAATCGCAAAAATGATCCTCAGCAATGCGGCCAACGCCATCCCGAGAAAGATCGCTTTCTTGCGCAGTTCAGGCGACAGCCCGGCTGCCGCCATGCCGATTATCAACGCATTGTCGCCAGACAGAATGATGTCGGCAAAGATGATTTGGAGGATATCGAGCGTCCCCGCAAAACTCATGCGATATCCTCCAGGATCATCTCGGGCACCTCCGTGACATGGTAGATCGATGTCATCTGTCCGAGCGAACCGTTCGCAACCCGCCACTCAACCGTGGGATCGTCAATTGTCAAAAAATGAGACTTTTTATCTCATTTATGCGATAAGAGCATAAAGACTGCTTTGACACAAGCGGAATTTATGTGCCATCGGGAGCCGATGGGCTTCCGCCGTTATGCAAGGATGGGATTTTATGGAAGAAAACGGCCGGATACCGACAAACCTGCGAACGTTGCGCATTCTGGAAGTGCTGGGCAATTCCGATAGCCCGATGACACCTACCGAGATCAACCGTGAACTGGGGCTACCCAAGCAGACCGTTCACAGACTCTGCGCGACACTGACGGCAGAGGGATATCTGGTTCCTGACACTGACCGAAAGCGACTGCGTCCAAGCCGGCGGTTGCGGCAGTTGGCATCGGGCGTCCTGTTTGCGTCCAGATATCATGTCGCTCGTCATCAAATACTCGTTGATGTGGCGAAGAGGGTGCGCGAGACGGTGAATTTCGTCGTGCCCGATGACAAGGGGATGACCTATATGGACAGGGTGGAAACGGACTGGCCGTTTCGAATTCAGCTACCGATCGGCTCTCATGTGCCGTTTCATTGTACCGCCAGCGGCAAAACCTTTTTGGCAAGCTTGAAACCGGCTGCCCGCAAGGCCATGGTCAACAGTATTGAGTTGGAAAAGCTGACTTCCAATACGCGTGACAAATCGGAAGGACTGATGAGCGAACTGGAGGAAATCTCCGAGCAGGGCTATGCGCTTGATCGCGAGGAATTCATGGAAGGAATGGTCGCAATTGCCGTTCCTGTCACGGATCCGTCCGGCCGGTTCTTCGCAGCACTTGCCTATCACGGTCCAACGCAGCGCATTTCGCTGGATGAAGCTGTTAAAGATGTCGCGATGCTGAAATCAGCTGCAGAGAGACTTACATGCGCGATCTTTGTGTGAGTGCACCTGGCTACCTGTTGTCGTTCAGGAACGCTCGGACTGAGGCAAACACATCAACAAACATCTCTTCTGTCAGCCTTCCGGTATTGGTGTTGTAACGGGAACAGTGGTAGCTGGAAAACAATGCCAATCCGTTGGCATTCTGTTTGTCGCCATGGGAAAACGGCAACTCCTTCACTTTCAAACCCAGCGCACGCACGGTCGACTGATGTGCAATCGTGCCAAGAGTGAGAACTGCTTGAAGGTTTGAAAATCTGCCGATTGTCTGCATCAAAAACCCGCGGCACATATTGATCTCGGCGCCAACGGGTTTGTTTTCAGGCGGAACACACCGAACGGCGTTGGTAATTGCCGTCTCATGCAATTCGACACCATCGTCGGCCCGCGCATTGAACTCGCCGCGCGAAAATCCAAAGCGGTCAAGCGTCGAATAAAGCAGGTCACCCGCAAAGTCGCCGGTGAACGGCCGGCCGGTTCGATTGGCCCCCCGCAATCCGGGTGCAAGTCCAACGATCAGAAATCTGACCGCCGCATCTCCGTCCGGTGGGCAGAGTGTCGGCACCGGGTCATTATGCCACGATGGCTCCTTGGCCCGCCAACTGTCGATGAAGTCGTGTAGCCTGGGACAAAGCGTGCAGCCGCGCGGAGGATCGGCATCATGCAATGGCGGAAACATCAATAATCGTCTTCGCCGTACTCATCTTCTTCATCGTCGCGGCGGGGTGGGCGCTCCGACGGATCGCGGCCAACCTCGCTCTTCAAGGTTGACAAATCGACGAAATGATCGGCTTGGCGGCGCAGATCGTCAGAAATCATCGGCGGTTGCGATTGCATCGTCGAAACCACCGACACTTTTCGTCCCCTGCGTTGCAGGGCTTCGACAAGCGAGCGGAAATCCCCATCACCGGAAAAGATAACGTAATGATCCACAACGTCAGACAATTCCATGGCATCGATGGTCAGTTCGATATCCATGTTGCCTTTGATCTTGCGCCTTCCCGCCGCGTCGGTGAATTCCTTGGCCGGTTTGGTGACAACCTTGTAGCCATTGTAGTCCAACCAGTCGATTAGCGGGCGAATGGAGGAGTACTCCTGGTCCTCGACTAGGGCCGTGTAATAGTAAGCCCGTAACAGGTAGCCGCGTTTCTGAAAGCTTTTCAGAAGCTTGCGGTAATCGATGTCGAAGTTCAGAGATTTCGATGCAGCGTATAAATTCGCGCCGTCTATGAAAAGTGCAATCTTTTCTCGCGGATCAAACATCTGGCAATTTCCCAAACAGAATAGCTAATTCAAAAAATTTGGCGCGGCCCAGTAATGCGTTTGGCAGGTGCGCGCTGCCAGAATACCTCCCATCAGCCGAGAATCCAAGCGTACCGCGTAACAATTGATCTTCCGATTACTGAAAACTCACTTCAGCAGAACTGCTGTTTGCGGCACGCAATTGGCCGCTTTACGCATCCAATTATGCTTGAATTACCGGTTCATTCGGGGTATGGACGCGCTCGATTTCCTGAACATCCCGGCACGAAAGGGGCGCAAGCATGGCCCGCGTAACCGTCGAAGACTGCATCGACAAAGTAGACAATCGATTTGACTTGGTACTTCTGGCCGGACATCGCGCCCGGCAAGTCTCTCAAGGCGCAGAGATTACGGTGGAGCGTGACAACGACAAAAATCCGGTCGTGGCGTTGAGAGAGATAGCAGATGAGACCCTGTCTCCTGGCGATCTGAAGGAAGACTTGATCCACTCGCTGCAGCGGCATGTCGAGGTGGATGAGCCGGAGGCGGACGACCTGATTGAGACAATCGCAGAGGTCGAGGCTGAAGAGGTCGTGGATGCGCCTGAGGCAGTTTCGTTCGATCGCATGTCAGAGGACGAGCTCCTCGCCGGCATTGAGGGTCTGGTACCGCCGGAAAAAAGCGACGATTTCTAGAATCCTGACGCCAGACAGCGCTTTCCGGCGCAATTTTTCATGGTATTTGATGGGGCGTATCGCAATAGTGGCGGTACGCCCCAATTTGTTTTGGATGTTCGCCCGGAGAATCGCCCATGATGCGTCAGTATGAGCTTGTTGAGCGTGTTCAACGCTACAAGCCTGACGTCAATGAGGCTTTGCTCAACAAGGCCTACGTATATGCCATGCAAAAACATGGCCACCAGAAGAGAGCCTCTGGCGACCCATATTTTTCACATCCGCTGGAAGTGGCCGCCATCCTCACCGACATGCATCTTGACGAGGCGACCATAGCGATCGCCCTGCTGCACGACACCATTGAAGATACCGACGCAACCCGTCACGAGATTGACGACATGTTCGGCCCGGAGATTGGCGAGCTCGTCGATGGTCTCACCAAGCTGAAGAAACTCGATCTTGTTTCCAAAAAGGCCGAGCAAGCGGAGAACCTTCGCAAACTTTTGCTCGCCATCTCGCAGGATGTCCGCGTCCTGTTGGTAAAACTGGCCGATCGGCTGCACAACATGCGTACGCTGGATCACGTACCCCCTGCAAAGAGGCAGCGCATCGCCGAGGAAACAATGGAGATCTACGCGCCTCTTGCCGGGCGCATGGGCATGCAGGATATGCGCGAGGAGCTGGAGAAGCTGGCCTTCATGCACATCAATCCGGATGCCTATCACACGGTCACAACCCGTCTTGAAGATGTTCTGGAACAGAACCGGGATGTGATCAACCGGATCGAAGACGCGTTGAAGGAATTGTTTGCAGAACACGGGATCGCGGCCCAGGTGACCAGCCGGCAAAAAAAGCCGTTCTCGGTTTTCCGGAAAATGGAAGCCAAGGCGCTTTCTTTTGAACAGTTGTCCGACATATTCGGATTTCGGATCATCGTAGAGACAGTGGAGGATTGTTACCGCGCGCTACACGCAATCCACACCACCTGGTCGATGGTGCCGGGCCGCTTCAAAGACTACATTTCCACACCGAAGCAGAACGATTACCGCTCCATTCACACGACAATTGTTGGTCCATCCCGGCAGCGGGTCGAATTGCAGATCCGAACGCGCGAGATGCACCGGATCGCGGAATACGGTGTCGCCGCCCATTCAATTTACAAGGACTTCAATGGCGCTGTTAACGGTGCCAGCCATGCGGTCTCCAAGGACACCAATGCCTACGCCTGGCTCAGGCAGACAATCGAGGCATTGTCGGAAGGCGACAATCCCGAGGATTTTCTGGAAAACACCAAGTTGGAACTGTTTCAGGACCAGGTGTTCTGCTTTACCCCGAAAGGCCGGCTGATTGCGTTGCCGCGCGGGGCGACCCCAATCGATTTTGCCTACGCCGTTCACACCGATGTTGGCGACAGTTGTGTTGGCGCAAAGGTCAATGGTCGGGTGATGCCATTGGTCACGGAACTGAAAAACGGCGACGAGGTCGAGATCGTCCGATCCAGCAATCAGGTGCCGCCCGCTGCCTGGGAATCAGTGGTTGTGACAGGTAAAGCCCGCTCGGCAATCCGCAGAGCCTCCAAAGCAGCGATACGCGAACAGTATTCGGGTCTCGGCGAACGAATTCTCGAACGCGCGTTTGAACGTTCGGGGCACGAATACAAACCGGATGTCATCAAGAAGGTGCTTCACAGGCTTGCCCGCAAAGATGTCGAGGATGTTCTGGCCGCCGTTGGTCGGGGGGAGCTGACTTCACCGGATGTCATCAAGGCAGTGTTCCCCGATCACAAGGATGAGCGCATAGCGCCTTCACCGAAGAGCAGGGACGAAGGTTGGTTCAATTTGCGCAATGCAGCCGGAATGCTGTTTCAAATTCCGGGAAGGCGTTCTCGTAGAAAAAAGGCTGCCAAGGGCGCAGCAAACTCTGAAACGGCAGTTCCCATTCGCGGTATCAGTGGCGATCTTCCGGTCAGCTTTGCGGCAGAAGGTGCCGTGCCCGGAGACCGCATCGTTGGCATTCTGCAACCAGGCGCGGGAATAACGATCTATCCGATTCAATCGCCGGCCCTCACAGCATTCGATGATCAACCGGACCGCTGGATAGATGTCCGTTGGGATATCGATGAAAACAGCCGGGAGCGTTTTCCGGCCAGAATTTCGGTGGTTACGATCAACGAGCCGGGTTCGCTTGCGGACATCGCTCAGGTCATCGCGGCGAACGATGCCAACATTCACATGTTGTCGATGATCAACACAGCGCCGGATTTCACCGAAATGATGATCGATCTTGAAGTCTGGGATCTGAAACATCTCAACCGTCTCATTTCCCAGCTGCGAGACAATGAGATCATATCGGAAGTGAAACGTGTCAACGGATAAACAGGGGGGAACCATGACCAAGGACGAGGTGTTGGAGGTATTTCGCGATTGTGGCGCGATGCTGGAAGGCCATTTTATTCTTACATCGGGGCTCAGAAGCCCAATTTTCCTGCAAAAGGCGCGCGTGTTCATGCATGCCGATCACACCGAGAAACTCTGTAGCGCGCTGGCGTCCAAAATACGCGATTCGATACCCGGCCAGATTGACTATGTCGTCGGCCCGGCGGTGGGAGGGCTCATTCCTGCCTATGAAACCTCGCGGCATCTGCAGGTTCCCGCCATCTGGGTCGAGCGCGAAAAGGGCGAGTTCAAGCTGCGGCGATTTGAGATCGAGCCTGGATCACGCGTCGTCATTGTCGAGGATATTGTCACAACGGGACTATCGATCCGGGAGACCGTCGAATGCTTGCGCGAGATTGGCGCTGAGGTGCTTGCAGCCTGCTGCATTGTCGATCGATCCGCAGGCGAAGCAGATGTCGGTGTGCCACTGATCTCGTTGGCGGAGCACAAGGTTCCCGCCTACGAGCCGGACAAATTGCCCCCTGAACTCGCCGCAATTCCGCCGGTTAAGCCGGGTAGTCGAAGCTTGTAAACCAGTGATTTGGACTTGCGCATGCCTCGCGGAGGCGCATAATCGACAACTTGGCTGAAAACGCCAATCTTTGTTTAATATCGTTGAGCTATGATGGTGTGTGTTGGGGCCGCGCAAGGCGGCTCGTGTTGGAAAGTGTAATGCTGTTCAGGCGACGAAAACCTGCAGATGTCTGGGAGAAGGTCCGTACGGCCGTCTGGCCGCGACGATCGTTCGGACGCTCAGCGCAGTATTTCGTCAAGCGGGTTTTGCGGTTGACCGCCACACCGCATGCGATCGCAGCCGGCGTGGCTGCCGGGGTTTTCGCGTCTTTCACTCCGTTCGTCGGGTTTCACTTCGTGATCGCCGCGATTGTCGCGTGGGCAATGGCAGGCAATGTCATCGCGTCGGCCTTCGGAACTGCCATCGGGAATCCGATCACATTTCCCTTCATCTGGGGTGCAACACTGCAGACCGGCAGGTTCATAATCCATGATCCGCACACACCCGGGGACGAATTGACCGTCGGCATCATGCTCAGACATTTTGAATTTTCCCAGTTGTGGGATCCCATATTGAAGCCGATGACAGTCGGTTCGATCCCCCTGGGCGTGGGAGCCGCGATCGTGTTTTACCTGCTTACCCGTATAGCCGCCCGCACCTTCCGGGAACAACGGCGCAAGCGGCTTGCAGATCGCGCCCGGCGCAGAGCGAAGGCCCAGAGCGTCCGCCAGCCGCCGCTCAATGGAGCTGCAGCCGGTTCATGATTATCGGACTTGGCAGTGATCTGATCGATATACGCCGAATTGAACGGTCTTTGGAACGCTTCGGTGATCGGTTCACCAATAGGATCTTCACTGAAATCGAACAGGCAAAATCCGATAGGCGCAAGGAGCGGGCCGCATCTTATGCCAAGCGCTTCGCCGCAAAGGAAGCATGCTCCAAGGCGCTTGGTACCGGATTGTCCCGGGGAGTGTTCTGGCGTGACATGGGCGTGGTCAACCTGCCCGGTGGCAAGCCGACGATGAATTTGACCGGAGGCGCTCTCATCAGGCTTGAGGAAATGATGATCGTCGGCCACGAACCGCAGATCCACCTGACGATCACCGATGATTTTCCGTTAGCCCAGGCCTTTGTGATCATCGAGGCGATCCCGGCCGCCCGATAAGCTATCCCAACAAAGCCTCGGTCAGCCGGCTGTCCGCTTTTGCAAGCCCCTCAATGACATCGAAATGATGTTTGTGGTTATCGTGATATAGCGAGATATCCGCACCCAACCCGGTCCAGATATTGGCCAGCAGGTCGTTCTGGCGCAGAAATTCTGGCCGCTCCTCCGAGCCCACCCAGCAGACGATCCCTGGTCCGCGCAATGGTGAATTCAGTGCCGCGCTTTCCGACCTTGCTTCAGTCTCGTCAAGTTTCAGGGTTTGGTTCATGTCCGTCTTCAACAATGGCCGCAGATCATGCAGTCCGCTGATCGAAACGACGCGCTTCAGCCGCTGTCGTGTTGCTTCTGACAACGGGCTGTCCGCGCAAGCCATGCGGCTGACCAGATGCCCGCCCGCCGAGTGACCGGCGATGTGGATTGGGCCATAGATGCGTCGAGCCGCCGCATCAATTGCCTGTCCGATTTGTTGGGTGATCGAAGAGATTCCAGCCCTCGGAGCGAGCTCGTAGCTGGGCAGTACCGCCGCCCATCCGCGTTCGACAGCACCGGCGGCAAGGTGCGAAAACCATTTGGGCGAAAATTCCATCCAGTAACCGCCATGGACGAATACCATCAGTCCTTGCGGCTTTCCGTCGGGCTTGAACAAGTCGAAAGTTTCTCGGTCGCCAGCCCCATAACTTAGATCAAGCTCGGCTCTCTTGTCCGCCGTCAGCATGGCTCGGAACGAGGACGCCTCCGCATCCCACATTGCCGGATACTCCTCCGCACCCGGGATATAAATACCGACCGAATAGGCATCATCCCAGTCGGTGATCATGCGATTCCCCTATGCGCTCTCATGCAGGCGTTGTCCGGGCGCCGCCTTGACCTGCAATTCATGCAGCTTTTCTCGGGTCTTTTCCTGCTCGCGGAACGCTTGCTGTGCACCCGACAAATAGGGTTTGGCCCAGGATTTTTCGTTCAACGTCGCGTACCAGGCAGCTGCTTGATGTGTGAAGTAGGGGTTCCACAGATGTGGGCGTCCGAGCGCGACGAGATCGGCGCGGCGCGTGTGCAGGATTGTATTGACCTGGGCCGGTTCGGTGATTGCGCCAACAGCCATTGTGGCAATCTTGGGTACGTTACGCACTGCTTCGGCAAACGGCACCTGGAACATGCGGCCATAGACAGGCTGCTGGTCGGGAACGGTCTGGCCGGCGGAAACATCGATCAGGTCGCAACCGGCATCATGAAATGCTTCTGAGATGGCGATCAGGTCTTCCTCGCTCAGCCCGCCCTCTTTCCAGTCGGATGCGGAAACACGCACCGACATCGGTTTGACTTCGGGCCAGACGGCACGCATTGCCTTGAACACCTCAAGCGGATAGCGCAGGCGGTTTTCCACCGGGCCACCATACTCGTCAGCCCGTAAATTGGTCAGCGGAGATAGGAATGAGGCGAGCAGATATCCGTGCGCACAATGCAGTTCCAGCATGTCAAAGCCGGCCCGTTTGGCGCGTTCTGCGGCCTGCACAAAATCTGCCTTGACCCGATCCATTGCGTCCCGGTCCATTTCGGCAGGCCTGTCGCTGGCATCTTCAAAATAGGGAATTGACGAAGCTGAGATCAGCGGCCAGTTTCGATCCTTTTCCGCGATCGGATAATCCGGATTTTCCCAACCGAGCTGTGTCGATCCCTTTCTTCCGGCATGCCCGAGCTGCATGCAGATTTTCGCTGTCGAGTTCGAATGGACGAATTCGACGATCTCCTTCCAGCGCCGCTCATGCTCATCTGTCCACATGCCGGGGCAGCCCTCGGTAATTCGCGCATCGGCTGAAGGACAGGTCATTTCGCAAAACATAAGCCCCATTCCGCCGAGCGAATGGCTGCAATAGTGCACCTTGTGCCAGTCGTTGATATTGCCGTCTGGGTCGGCCCGGTATTGAGCCATGGGCGACATCACGACACGGTTTTCCAGTTCCATCTCTCGAAGTTTGAACTTGGTGAACATCGGTGTCGGTCGCGTGTCACGGACATCGATACCTGTCTCACGCCAGTAGCGTTCATACCATTCGGTATCCGCTTTTTCGACGAATGAGGCATCTCGCAAAATGAGATTGTCGTAGGTGATCGATTTGGCCCGGCACATCAGCACCATGGCAAACTGCATCGGCTCCATGTCAAACGACCGGTCCATATGCTCAAACCAGGCAAGCGATACATCGGCATTGTGCTGGATGATCTGACACGGGGTGCGCCGTTCATCATCGTAGGCTTGAAACGCCGCCTGCACATCGGTCTCTGCGTGCTCCAAAAGAGCATCCGACAAAGCGATTGCGCATTCCATCGCCAGTTTCGATCCGGAGCCGATGGAGAAGTGAGCCGACGCCTTGGCGTCGCCGAGAATCACAATATTGTCGGTCCACCAGTTCTCACAGAAAATACGCGGGAAATTGCGCCAGTGCGACCGGTTGAGCAGCAGCGGGTGACCTTGAAGTTCCTCCGCATAAATTGCTTCCAGCTTTGCCTTCGACCCCTCTTCGTCAAACTCCTCAAATCCGTGCCCCTGCCAGCAGGCCTCGTCCATCTCGAACACCCAGGTCGAACGGTCTGACTGGTACTGATAGGTGTGGGCACAGATAATGCCGTGCTCGGTCTGCTTGAAGAAGTAATTGAACTCGTCCATTGGCCGCGACGATCCCATCCAGCAGAACCGGTTGGATTTGATAACTGTGGACGGCTTGAAAGCTTCTGCATTGGCTTCGCGGATAGGTGAATTGATGCCATCGCCGGCGACGATGACATCGCTGTTGGCAAAGCGCGTTTTGAGTTCTTCCGGCTTGACGATGGCGCCAAAGTTCATGTCGACGCCCAGTTCGGCACAACGTTCCTGCAGGATTTTCAACAATGTATGGCGCGATGTGCCGCAAAATCCATTGCCACCTGCACGGATCTCCTGACCCTTGTAGTGGATAGCGATGTCTTGCCAATAAGCGAATTCCTCGCGGATGCGCTCAAACACCGGCAGATCCCGATTGAGAAACTCGTCCAGTGTGTCATCGGAAAAAACGACACCAAAGCCGAATGTATCGTCGGCCTGATTTTGCTCGAAAACCTCGATTGTCCAGTCCGGTCGCGCTTTCTTGGTCAACAACGCCAGATAAAGTCCCCCCGGTCCGCCGCCGATGATCGTGATTTTCATGATCGCTGCTCCGACAATGTTTTAAGTGTAAAATATGTGCTATTGCATCTATCATGCATTTAATTTACTTGCAATATGTACAGGCGTATCGGTGAGTTCTGACTGAGGCGAGGCCACAGGATCGGTAGCAGAATGGCAAACGACATCGAAACTCAGACCAGCAATGGCGGACGTTCGAAAATCGAAGCGCCGGAATTCTATCTCGCAGCATTGGACCGCCAAAATCGCGAGAACATGAACACTGCGCTAAGGCCGCACGGGCTGAAAGTGGCTGATTGGCGGATTCTGTCGTGCCTTGACAGCATTCGATCCCTCTCGGTCAGCGATCTTGCAGAACTGACCGTGGTTGAACGTTCCGTCGCCAGCCGGTTGGTGGATCGCATGATCGAGCGGGGTTTTCTTCGCAAGGAAGCCAGCGCTGCCGACCGGCGATATTCGGAAATCACCCTGACGGCTGCAGGCGCCGAAAAACTTCGGCAGTGCGATGCCGCAGTCGATGATCTTCGAGCTCAACTGTTCGCCGGAATGAGTGAAAAGGATCAGGAAAATCTGCTTCGCCTGCTCAAGCTGCTGCGCAAAAACGTGCTCGCCTATCAACACCACAAAATCGCTGTCTGACGATTCAAGATCGTTCAGACCGGCGTCTTGGCCGCCCCGCCACGATGTGTAATTCTCTGCGCATGAAAGATGGAGAGAAGTTCGGTGCGCGTAGTGGCTAAAACAGCCTGCCTCTGGTTGGCAATTGTAATGTCGGTTGCGGTGACAACCACAGCGGCATCGGCCAAGCGCGTTGCGCTGGTCATCGGCAACTCTGCCTATGAACACGTCGCCGAACTGGCCAATCCGAAGAATGACGCTGAGGCTGTGGCCGCATCGCTTCAATCTCTTGGATTTGAAGTTGTCTCCGGGTTCGATCTCGACAGGATCGGGCTGGAACAGGCGGTGCGGGAGTTCTCAAAAGCATCCCGCGGAGCAAAACTGACCCTGTTTTACTATGCCGGTCACGGCCTGCAGGTTGGTGGTCAAAACTATCTGATACCGGTCGATGCAGAGCTCGCCGACGAAGCCGACCTCGATTTTCAGACTGTCTCAATGAACGCCGTCCTGCGTAGCATGGAACGCGAACGGAGAACCAATCTCATTATTCTCGACGCCTGCCGGGACAATCCGCTGGCGAAAAACCTTGCCCGTTCGATGGGTACCCGATCGTCCAATATCGGGCGTGGCCTGGCGCCACTTGAGACCGGGGTGGGCACATTGATCTCCTTTTCGACGCAGCCGGGTAATGTCGCGCTCGACGGCGACGGAGCCAACAGCCCGTTCACAACCGCGCTGTTGCGCCACATGAATGCACCCAAACTCGATGTCGCGATCATGATGCGGCGCGTACGGCGCGATGTGATGGACGCAACCGGTGGCAGGCAGGTGCCATGGAGCAATTCTTCGCTCACCGATGCAGTGTATCTCAGCGGGGATACGGGCGGTATTGTTCAGCAACCCGCGGAGGACGATTCAGCGCTTGCGGCTTGGAATGCTATTCGCGAGAGCAATAGCCCGGCGATGTTTGAGACGTTCATTTCCCGCTATCCGGACAGCCTTTACGCTGATTTTGCCAGAGCCCGCCTTGACGAGATTGCCAAACAGACGGCGGCCCTGGATCGGGGAACAGAAGGTTTCGACGGCACTATCGAAATCCACGATGACCCGCCAAGCAGCAGCTCTCAGGATTGTATTAAACTGGAGGGTGGCGTCCTTCTTTGCACCAGTTCGGTTCTGGATCCGCAGGGCCGGAACTCTTACCGTGCCGCAAACCTTGTCGATGGCAACCAGGCAACTGCATGGGTCGAGGGCATTCGTGGCGATGGCATAGGCGAGTGGATTTTGGTCGATTTCGGCGACCTGGCAAATCCCGCCGTGATGGAGCTTCGCAACGGGTACACCAAGAACAATGATATTTACCGGAAAAACGGCCGTGTCCGCGAGATCGAGATCCTCACCTCGGCTGGTGAAAGCAGAACGGTATCTTTGAGTGATACCGGGTCGTTTCAAACAGTTGACCTGTCAGGATTTGAAAAGATGAGATGGTTGCAATTGCGGATCTTGTCCGTCTATCGCGGGTCCAAGTATCGCGACACGGCCATCAGCGAATTGCGGGTCCTGAATTGATTGTCAGATTGACATTTGTACTGCTCGCCATCGCAACAATTGTCGCGCAAAATGCGAACGCACAGGACGCAAAGGCCAATCCGGCACCCGGGTTTGTGCACCTCCAATCCGTTGACCCGACAATCATGCAGGCCATTCGCTACGCAGGACCGGATAACTTCACCGGCAAACCGGTCGCCGGATATGAGGCGGCAGAATGCATTATTGTCAAAGGCGCTGCCCAGGCATTGAAACGGATTCAGATTGATCTGAAGGATGAAGGATTGGGCCTGAAAATTTTCGATTGCTATCGTCCGGTTACAGCGGTCGCGGCTTTTGTGCGTTGGGCCGCTTCTACAGATACCTCGCCAGACCTGAGGCAACGATACCATCCTGCTTTCAAGCGCCGTCATCTTTTTCCCGGCTTTATCGCCAAGCGATCAGGCCATTCCCGCGGCGGAACGGTCGATTTGACCCTGATTGATTTGACACTGCCGGAACAAAAGGATGAACCACTTCGCGATGGCTGCGGCCCGCACGAAGGTGGAGCGGAGCTCGATATGGGAACTGGTTTCGACTGCTTTGACCTGCGTAGCCAAACCGCCTCCAGGCACGTATCGGCCGAAGCACAAAAAAACCGCCGGATTTTGGTCGCAATCATGCAGCGGCACGGGTTTCGCAATTATTCCGGCGAATGGTGGCATTTCACGTTGAATAATGAGCCCTATAAACGAACCTATTTCGATTTTCCGGTTGTGGCGCCCAAACCGGGAAATCGATAGGCACCAAGACAGAATTCGGATTGAAGGATATAGGCATGCCCAAACTTCTGCTCACAGCCAGTATAGCCATAGCAGCGATGTTGCTTTCGGCAGGTATTTTGATGGCTAAGGACAAGTCGCGCATTCCTCCGATGGCCGTCTACCAGGCCATGCTAACCGGCAACAAGGAATCAGGATGGGTTCAGTTTCGAAACTACAATGGCGAGCAGTGGATCTACTTCACTACGTTACAAACGCTGCACTGCCGCCTTTCCGAAATCCGCTATTCGATCAATTCCGAGGCACTCGACAAGATCTTTCCACTGGCCGATTGCAATCCCCAAAACCCAATGGCGCTGCCGCCAGATGCGGGAATTGACCACATTGCGATCCGGCTACCGATGGGTACCGCAAAGAAGATCGCCGTGCAGGTCGTGTGGGAAGACAGCAGCGCGAGCGCGATTGCAGTCTATGAGCCTTGCGAAAATGTCGGCGAGCAAACCTGTGCCTGGCCTTTGAATTAATATCGGTCAGTCAACGAGAGCGTCCGCACGAAGTCCGGCCCGTTCCAGATGAATGGGCAGCACCCGTCCATAAAGCTGGCGCGTACGTTCTGGGCTGCCCACCATGCCTTCCTGTTCCACAAATGAGAAAATGCCGACATAGCGATTTCTTTTGCCGCCCACTGGTTTGACTCGGTGCAGAGCGTATCGGCCCTTGAAAATCTGCAGGTCGCCGGGCTGTAGGTGCACGGTTTTCACCGGGCCGGGATCTCCATCGAGAACCGCCGCCACTCCATCGTAGTTTTCGTCTGTTGGCGAGCGGAGGCCCGGGCAAAATTCAAACTCGCCGCCGCTCTCACCGTTTTGGATGGCCAGTGTAACCGTGTAGTTGTTGGTATCGAAATGCCAAGGAAACCCTTCGCCTTCCTCCACGACATTGATGATCACATCTGCAAGCGGATCGGCATAACGAAAGAACCGTTCTTCGCCCAATGCGTCCTTGATGAACGGCGGGAAATTTGGCCACTCGTAGATCGCCCGCAACGGGCTGTCGTCGCCGAAATTGTCGGCCGGTACAAAGGCATTCGACCGATCGTAGAACCTTCGCATCGGATGCGATTTCGGCAAATTGTCCCGGTCCTGCGTGAAGTAGGCATTGGTGCGGTTGAATGAGCGATGCCCAAATGGTGCAACACGGTCGGCTTCTATGACCAGATCCTGTATTCGGTCAGGGCGGACAAATCCCGGCAGGACAGCGCAGCCATATGCTTCCAGCGATTTTCGAGTTCCGGAGATCAGCGTCGCATACTCACTGCTGCCGATATTGCCGAGTGGGTATCGATCAAGGTCAATTAAGTCGGTGGCGTTGTAACTTGGCATCGGCACCTCCCATATTTACCGTCTGGTTGAACATGGTCGCGCCATTCGCCCACTTTCATCGCTTGTATTCCGACATGGATATGCCGCTGAGGCTAAAATCGATCCGAGGTTCTTATCTGCAAAGCGATGGTCGGCCTGCATCGGACCATTCACGGCCATGGATCATCGATTCAACCCGGGCCCAATAAGCGCCTGCCTCGCACATCGGACATGGCCTTGATGAAGAGTAAAGAATGGAGCCTGCCAGGTTACGGTCGCCCTGCCGGCGGGCCGCGTCCCGGATTGCGGCCATCTCCGCGTGTGCCGTCGGATCATTGTCGATGATGACCCGGCTCCAGGACTGACCGATGATACGGCCTTCGCGGACAACGACTGCGCCGTAAGGCTGGTCGCCTCTTTCGGTTGCAATCTGGCGCATCTCAAACGCGCGCTCGATGAAGGTCGCATCGTCCGGCGCGGCCGGTTGGACGATCTCTTCTCCACTGGAAGCAGTTGCAATTGTCGGCTTGATCCCGAGACCGAATGCGGAGAGGCCGGCGAGATACAGAAAATTGCGTCGGTTGCTGCGGTGTTGACGAATATGGCGGATTTCGTACGAATCAAGCTCACACATATGGCACACCTCCGTCAGATCATGGACCTCAGTTGTTCAATCGTGTCATCGGCGATGTCGATACCTTCGGCCCGGGCGCGCTCATATTCGAGACCCTTTGAGATTCCGGGCACATAGACCCCGTATTCATCTTTCAGGCGCGTCAGGTGTTTAGCCAATCGGTCCTCGAACTGGGGATCGATCGGGTGTGGATTGATCGCGACAACATACATGCCGGTTGCCGGGCTCTCGTTTCCGGTCAGAAAGGACGGCGCATCGAGCCCCCAATTTGCACCGGAAAGTCCCGCGGCCATGATTTCCATCATCATTGCGATATTAGCGCCGCGACTGCCTCCAAAAGCCAGAAGCGCGCCCTTGATCGCCTCATTCGGGTCGGTGGTCGGATTGCCGTCCGCATCAAGTGCCCAGCCCTCCGGAATGGTTTTGCCTTGCCGTGCAGCCGCCCTGATTTCTGCAAATGCTGTCGCGCTCGATGATTGATCGATCAGCATGGGCGGACCATCTGCCTGGGGTGCTGAAAACGCCATCGGATTGGTACAGAAAATCGGTTTCTTCGACCCCGAACCGGCAAGCAAGGGCGGACCGTTTGTGCCAGCCCATGCGACTAGACCTTCCCGCGCGAGCCGCCATGCAAACAAGCCCAATGCGCCACAAGTGAAGGAGTTGTTCTGCAGGAAAATGGCCATGCCCAAATCCTGGGTGCGCTCGATCAGCTGGTCGAAGGCAATATCAAACCCTAGTTGCGCAATGCCACCGCCCGCATTTGACAGGATCATCGCCGGAGCCGGATGAGTAATTTCGGGAACCGCCTTGCCGTCAATGCGACCCTCACGCATCGCTGACAAATAGTCAAAAAGATGACTGACACCATGGTTCGTCTGGCCAAAACACTCTGTCATTACCGTGTGGCGGGCGAGTGACACCGCAGGTGCAGTTGCGCTACCGGCAGCGACGATTGCATCAAAGCACAGTCGTTCCAGATCGTCGGCGGAAATCCTCGCCATGTTTCAAAGCTCCAATCCGATACGTCTGCCATCATGAATGGCATAGGGCGCCTGGCGGGCAGCGAGGCAGTCTCCGACACCTTTAAAGCCAATTCCCCGCGCTTCCAAATCCTGCGCCAGATCGTCGTTTGCGATATTTGCTGTTGCAAATACCAGTGCGTCAGCATCCACGAGCGTTTCGCTATCATCCAGAAAGGATACAATTCGTGCCGAATTTCCCGTCCACTCCAGCACCCCGCTGTCGGTCAGGAACCGAACTCCCAGTTTTTTCAAATTGCGCCGCAACGGAAAGTCCGCAGCCGTTCGCTGCAATTCCTTGCCGATGAGCGCATCCGGCGTCACAATAGTGACTTCGTGACCGGCCTCCGCCAATTTCCAGGCGGTTCCGCAACCTTTCCAGTTTCCTCCCTCATCCAGCACCACAACCCTTTTTCCTGGCCGCGCTTCGCGTGCCATCACCTCTTCGGCGGAAAACACGTTTCCTTTTTCAATGCCGGGAAGAGGCTCGAGTTGCGGCAGGGCTTTCTGAAATCCGGTGCCGGCGGGCAACGAGCCGGTGGCCACAATGACCTCATCGGCTTCAAATGAAGCGATGTCATCGCCCTCAATGTAGGTATTCAGGCGCAAATCGACCTGCAGCTTCATTAGCTGGCGCTCGTACCAGTCAATCAGGTCGATGATCTGGGCCCGGCGCGGCTGTTCGCCGGCAAGTCGGAAATTGCCGCCCAATCGAGAACCCGCTTCGCACAGCGTGACCCGGTGCCCGCGTTCCGCAGCAACGCGCGCCGCTTCCATCCCTGCAACTCCGCCGCCGACAACCAACACCGATTTCGGCTGGTCCGCCGGGGTAAACCGATCGCCACCCCACTCCCATTCGCGCCCCACTGACGGGTTGACGACGCAGGATATCCAGTAGTCGCGTGAGCGCCGCCCCCAGCACATCTGGTTGCACGACAGACAGCCGCGAATGTCCTCCGGCCGTCCATTGGCCGCCTTGGCGGCAAGATGCGGATCAGCGATCTGGCCCCGCACAATGGAAACCAGGTCACAGACCCCTTCCCCCAAAACGGTTTCCGCGTTTTCCGGCGTGCGGATGTGGCTTTCGACGGTTACAAGCGCGTGATTTACCGACGACTTGATGACCGATGCCAGGTCAGCTCCGAGCTTCTCGGGATACAGGAACGTCGGCATCAGCTTGTAGAAATCGAGATAACCGCCGGTTCCACAGGTGACGTAGTCAACCGATTGGCCACGATCGTGCAATGCCACGATTTCTGCAGTGGATTCTCTCGAAAGCGTCACGTCAAAATCCGGCTCGTCATTGACCGACAGGCCGATGATAAAGTGGTCACCGCACAAATTCCTGATGCGGTCGATGATCTCACGCGACATGCGGGTGCGGTTTTCAAGGCTGCCACCCCATTTGTCGTCCCGCCTGTTGGACCAGGGAGTCCAGAACTGATCCAGCAGGCTGTGATAAGCGGCCCACACCTCGACCCCGTCGAAACCTGCTTCCTTGCACCGACGGGCAGCCTGCACAAAACCGTCGATCGTCTCTTCGATTTCGGCTTCCGTCATTGCGTGGCTGCCGTCTGAATCATGGTAGCTAGGCATGCCCGAGGGCGACCAGCCGGGATGAAACGACAAGTCGGCATCCGAGTGCTGTCCAACATGATAAAGTTGCTGAATGGCGATTGCGCCATTGTCCTTGATGGCGTCTGTCACCTTGCGGAAATGCGGGATGATACCATCATCGGAGTGGCGGAAGTTGCCGCGGGTCAGCACCGCTGCTGCGTGCACCGGAACCGGCTCGACGACAATCATCGCTGCCCCGCCTATGGCGCGTTCTGCGTAATATGCTGCGTGGCGTTCGGTCGGCAGACCCTCTACTGACATGTTGGCGGTATGCGCGCCAAATACAATGCGGTTTCGAAGCGTATGCCCTCGCAATTGCGCCGGACTGAACAGTTTCGGAAAGTTGCGCCCGCTCATTCAATCTTCCTCCCTGAACCGCTCACATCTAGGCCCGTGTCGGCTACAAGAACCAAATCGCGGGCACTATGCAATTTCAAGGGCGGTTTGAAAGAACGGTAAGCGTCATGCGCTGTCACGTATGCGCAGTAACACCTTCGTCAATAAAGATCGCGCAGCTTCACCCATTCCATCGGATAGGACAGTTCGCCTTCGTCACGCCCCTTGGCCGTCAAGTCGAGCAAATTGTAGGCGGAGTTGAAGATATCCAGTCCGCGGCTATAGGCGGAATAGGTGTGGTAAATCGCTCCATCCTCATCCCTGGTGAAGCAGCTCACACCGGGCGCCTCATCAGACGGGAAGTTTGAGGGGCCGTAATTGTAGTCGACAGGACCTGCTTCGCGCTCTTCCTTGGTGAATGAGACACGAAAATCATAATTGAAATCCGATCTTCCTGACGAAACCCAGGGGAACCGCCATCCCATTCGCTCGCGGAAAGCAAGTAATGTTTCAAGCGGCGCACGCGATACGGCAACAAGCCGGGTGTCGCGTTGGCGCAGGTGCTCGCCAATGCCGTTGTAATTGTCCGCCCAGAATGAACAGCTCTTGCAGCCGGCCTCCCAATCGGGTCCGTACATGAAATGATAGACCACCAATTGGCCGCAACCATCAAACAGGTCGCCCAGATTTTGTTCGCCGCTTTCAGTGTCAAAAACATAATCTTTTTCGATTCTCACCCGCGGTAGTGCCCGCCGGGCCGCCGAAAGTGCATCACGCTCCCGGGTAAAAGCCTTTTCCTTTTCCAGCAGCGCTTTGCGGGCTGCCAGCCATTCGTCTCTGGAAACAGATTGCTGGGCGGTCATCGTCTTCACTCCCTTGTCGGTTCATATATAGCAAGACGCGCGAAACAGGCGAAATCAGACATACAAAAAGAAAATCCCGCGCCGGGGTGAGGCGCGGGAGCAATCGATCAGGAAGCGGGAGGGAACTGCCTGATCAATCGGGCAGTGTTGATTACCGGCCAGTGTACCGGTCAGGCGTATCGATCTCCAGGCCAACACGTTTGCCGTTGTCGCGAGCAGAGCGGGTCGTTATCGCGAGCGGTCCGGAGCCAGTGTTGATACGGTTGTTTTCATTGTACTGGTCATCGACGCTGGCTGAGAGATTGCCAATCAGTTGTGGTGCCTGTCCTTCGCCGTTTTGCGCAAGGGCAAGGCCGGTGGTTGCGAAAAGTGCAATTGCTGCTGCGAGCAAGATTTTCATGGTTTTGTTCCTTTCTGACCTGTCGGTCCTGGTTCAGTCTTCAAGGCCCTCAAGCAGGTTTGAGAGGCAATTGGTGGGATCAGATATTCCCCGCTGATCAAGAGATGGGTCGGCGGCCGGTCACGTTCAAAACAACAGGAAGCGATCTGTACGTGATCGGATTCTCGCGGGTTTGTGAGCACAAATCGCTTGCGCTGCGACAGCTGGTGGAAAATAGTCCGGTCAAACAATCAGAGGCTGACGATGAATACAGGTGGGATCCGAAAAGCGCGGTATTTGGGGGGCGCCTTCATCGCCGCCCTGTGGGCACTTTTTGGCTTTGTCTCCGTTGCCGGGTCTGAAGAACTGTCCTTCCGGTTCACAAACAAGGCTGCAACACCGGTCTGGGTAAAACTGTTCTCGAGCGACCGACTGAAAGACTGGCCGGACGATGGCAGATTGTTCATCCTCGCCGATAGCTCACCGCGCAAATTTTCAGTTGGTTGCGAACCGGGTGAACGCATCTGTTACGGCGCGTGGATTGAAGGCGACATCACTCGCTATTGGGGATCGGGCAACGAAGGCAAATTTGATTGCGACAATTGCTGCAGAATTTGTGAAATTCCGGCTGAATCGCCACTTTATCAGGTGATATTTCGATGATTTTTCAAGTCAAACGGTGCATTTCCGCGCTTTTGGTCGCCCATCTGATAGCGGTAGGTCTGGTGTTCTCGGCTGCCGCCGAAAACATCATGACCGCAAAACAAGCATTGGACGGAGTGGAAAACGGAACGGCGATTCTTGTCGATATCAGAACCAGTCGAGAATGGAGACAAACAGGCATCGCCACGGTCGCAACGCCACTGTCGATGCATGAAGATGGTTTTCTGGAGGGTATCAAACGTCTTCGGTCCGAAAATCCAGGCAAGACCATTGCGCTGATCTGTGCAGTCGGTCGCCGAACGGCATACATGAGCAATCTTCTTGCACGGGGCGGGTTCAACAACATCGCTGACGTATCGGAAGGGATGATTGGCGGCCGAAACGGAAAAGGCTGGATTCCGTCAGGATTGCCGGTCAAGCATTGGAATGGCCAATGAAGCCGGACGGTTGAGGCAGTTCTTGCCGCCTGATTGAAAATTGTCGCCGCGATTGGTTCTTTTCGTCACATACGATTACGAGTAGAGCCCTTCTCATGCTTGATCGCTCGGATAAACAGAAAAGCAGTGTAATGCCGAACACCGGTGACGAAACCCTTTTGCTCGGCGTCGACACCGGTGGCACCTATACCGATGCAGTTTTGTTTAGCGAAGAGCATGGAGTTGTCGCCAAGGCAAAATCGCTGACGACCAGACATGACTTGGCGGAAGGTATAACAGCCGCCGCTGGAAGTGTTGTCGAACAGGCAGCGATCGTGCCGTCGCGTGTTGGCCTCGTATCTGTCTCGACCACCCTCGCTACCAACGCTTTGGTCGAGGGCCAGGGTGGACGGGTCGCACTGGTGATGATCGGATTTGACGAGCGTGACGTGGACCGTGAGGGCCTCAAGAAGACACTCGGCAACGATCCGCTTATTCATTGCCCCGGTGGTCATGATGTTCATGGCAACGCACGCGAGCTGGATCTGGAACCACTGCGCAGTGCCATCAAGGGGTTGGCTGGTGAAGTCACGGGATTTGCGGTCGCAGCCTATTTTGCCGTGCGCAATCCTGCGCATGAGTTAGCCGCCCGAGACTTGATACGGGATGCAACGGATTTACCGGTCACATGCAGCCACGAATTGTCGTCGAAATTGGGTGGTCCGCGGCGCGCGCTTACCACTTTATTGAATGCACGATTGATCCTGATGATTGACCGGTTGATCGGCGCTACGCGTCGGTTCATGGATGGCTCCGGTATCGATGCGCCTTTGATGGTGGTACGAGGCGACGGCGCTCTGATCGACAGCAAGGTTGCTGCCATGCGGCCAATTGAGACTATTTTGTCCGGCCCGGCCGCAAGCATTGTCGGCGCCCGCCACATGATCGGGCTGGACAATGCAATCGTCTCGGACATCGGCGGAACAACGACAGATATAGCCGTGCTTGATGAAGGACGGCCAAGGCTGGACCCGAATGGGGCGGTTGTCGGCGGACACCGCACGATGGTGGAAGCGGTCGCGATGCGCACCTACGGGCTCGGCGGTGATTCAGAGGTCAGGCTGGAAGAGGGCGCGCTCGACCCGGCCATTCTTCTCGGTCCGCGCCGATTGGTCCCGGTCGCATTGGCGGCATCTCATCACCCGCAACAGGTGAGCGAGGTTTTGGAGCGCCAGTTGCGGGCGTCAAATCCGGGCAGGCTGGATGGATTACTGGTCATGCGCACGGGGTTACCCGATAGTCACGGGGCAGGTTTGGCAGTTCCCGAGACGAAGCTTTATGCAGACATTGCAGACTATCCCAAAGCGCTGGACCGGGTACTTTCGTCAACCGCACAGACGGCCAAGATCGCACGCCTTGTGTCACGTGGCCTTGTTCATATGATCGGATTTACACCTTCCGATGCGGCTCACGTTGTCGGTCATCAGAATAACTGGAACCGGACGGCGTCCGAAATGGCGGCAAATTTGTTCGCCCGGCGGCGAAATGGACGTGGCCAACCTATTGCCAGCAGTGCATCGGAGATCAGCGAACGGATTCTGAAGGCGCTGAAACGCCGTTCTGCAGAGCTGATCTTCCAGACCGCCTTCGAAGAGGATGGTCTCGACGGTGTTGCGATGACCGCCAGTCCGCTTGTTCAGCGGGCACTGGACGCCCGCGAGGGAGTCGCAGAAGTCAAATTGGGTCTGGACCGGGTTGTTGTCGGATTGGGCGCATCCGCACTTCTGCACTACGCGGGTCTGAGGGCATTGACCGGCACTGACTGTATTGTTCCCGGCGACGCAGATGTTGCCAACGCCGTCGGGGCGGTTGCCGGCCAGGTCCGTGTTTCGGCCACCGCGACAGTCGGTCAGCCACGAGAAGGTCTGTTTAGGGTCACGGTTGGTGAAGCGGTGAACGATTTCACGTGCGAGGAAGATGCACTCCAATTCGCTGAATCGAAATTGCGTATTTCAGTGACGAAACTGGCGGACGTTGCTGGAGCTGATGCACCCGAGATCAGCTTCAAGCGGGAAATTCGTGTTGCAACCATTGAAGGCCAGCGCATGTTTGTAGAGGCAACCGTCGTTGCCTCAGCTTCCGGAAGGCCGAGAATCTCGGTCTGAACCAGAAATCCACCGTCGGGCGTGGACCAGACGAAATTGTCGAAATTTGTCCTTTGGTCAATTGACCGGAGCGGAATGTTTGTGTTCTTACGCTTTCGTCAATTTTGCACTGCAGCATCAATATATGGGAATTCAAGGGAAACGAATGGCTGACCGCATTGAGATCAATGGACTATCTGTCGACAAAAACCTGTACGAGTTCGTCGTCAATGACGCCATGCCCGGGACCGGGATCGATGCTTCCGAGTTCTGGAGCGGATTTGCCGGAATAGTCTCTGACCTCGCGCCAAAAAACCGGGAACTTCTGAAGAAGCGCGACAATCTGCAGGCCAGCATCGATGATTGGCATCGTGCCCGACACAATGCGCCGCATGACCATGAAGCTTACAAGCAGTTTCTCGAAGAGATCGGATATTTGTTACCGGAAGGACCGGGATTCTCTGTCACAACCGCCAATGTCGATCCGGAAATTGCAACGGTCGCCGGCCCGCAACTTGTTGTTCCGATAACCAATGCACGTTACGCGCTTAATGCCGCCAATGCCCGTTGGGGTAGTCTGTATGACTGTTTTTATGGCACGGATGTCATGGGCCCGTTACCAGCCAAGAAAGGGTATGATCAGGGCCGCGGTGCTCGCGTCGTTGCCCGCACAAGGGTGTTCCTGGACGAGACCTTTCCAATTGAAGGCACAAGTCATGCAGATGTCCGCCGCTATCATGTAAGCCGGGGTGAATTACTGTGTGACGACCATCCGTTGGCGCAGCCGGAGAAATTTGTCGGTTATCGCGGCAAGCCGATGGCGCCAGACTCGGTGCTTCTCGTCAACAACGGTCTTCACGTCGAATTGGTTTTTGACCGAGCGCATCCCATTGGCAGCCGCGACCAGGCCGGACTGGCCGATGTTGTTGCTGAAAGCGCGATGTCCGTGATTATGGATTGCGAGGATTCAGTTGCTTGCGTCGACGCTGAAGACAAGATCCAGGCCTACTCGAACTGGCTCGGCCTGATGAAGGGCGACCTTAAAGCCAAACTTTCAAAGGGTGGGAAATCGATCGTCCGCCAGTTGAATGACGATCGCAGTTGGACAACGCCTGACGGAGGCGGTGAGACAACGTTGAAAGGCCGCGCATTGATGCTGGTGCGCAATGTCGGTCATTTGATGACAAACCCGGCTATCTTGCTGGCCGACGGTTCGGAAATTCCCGAAGGCATCATGGACGCTGCGATGACAGCGCTTATCGCACTGCACGATCTCGGTCCGAACGGCCGAAGTGCAAATTCTCCGGCTGGTTCCATGTATGTGGTCAAGCCGAAAATGCATGGACCGGAAGAGGTTGAATTCGCTTCCGAAATCTTTGCCAGGGTCGAAAAGCTGCTCACAATGGCGCCCAACACCATGAAAATGGGCATCATGGATGAGGAGCGCCGCACAACCGTCAATCTGAAGGAATGCATTCGGGCCGCCAGCGAACGGGTCTGTTTCATCAATACCGGCTTTCTCGACCGCACCGGCGATGAAATCCATACCTCCATGGAGGCGGGTGCCTTCAGCCGCAAGGATTTCATCAAACGCAAATCATGGATCATCGGCTACGAAAACCAGAACGTCGATATCGGCCTTGAGTGCGGTCTTGCCGGACGCGCGCAGATCGGCAAGGGCATGTGGGCCATGCCAGACCTGATGGCGGCAATGCTGGAGCAAAAGATCGAGCACCCCAAATCCGGCGCCAATTGCGCCTGGGTGCCTTCACCGACAGCTGCAACGCTGCATGCGCTGCATTATCACAAGATCAATGTGTTCGCGGTCCAGAAGAAACTGGCTGCCGGAGGCCGCAGGGCCTACGTCGACACGATATTGGACATTCCCTTGGCCGCGTATCGCAAATGGAACGAGCGGCAGGTTTTGCGTGAAGTTGAAAACAACGCGCAGGGCATTCTCGGCTATGTGGTGCGCTGGATTGATCAGGGCATAGGATGTTCCAAGGTGCCGGACATGAATGATGTTGGTCTGATGGAGGATCGTGCAACACTGCGCATCTCATCGCAGCACATTGCCAACTGGCTGCGCCATGGCATTGTCACACGTGAGCAGATCATCAAGGCAATGCAGGATATGGCGATCGTTGTCGATCGGCAAAACGCCACCGATCCGGAATACCGGCCCATGGCGCCCGACTTTGACAAATCGCTTGCTTTCGAAGCTGCCTGCGCACTGGTTCTGGAAGGTACACAACAGCCCAACGGGTACACCGAACCACTGTTGCATCAGTACCGGCTCAAGCTGAAGGCATCCGCTTAGATCCTTGGCCTCCAAAACGGCGCCATTGCGGGTTTCCGCCCGTCAATGTAGAGAATTGCGGCATGAAAGTGCTGGCAATCGATACAGTCGCAAACCTTTGTGCTGCATGTGTTTTTGATGCGGCCGCAGACCGCGTGCTTGCGGTTGAAAGCGTCGACATCGGCAGAGGACATGTCGAGCATCTGATGCCGCAGGTCGCCGACGTTCTGGAAAAATCTGAGTGCAGGTTTTCGGATCTGGACCGGATCGCCGTCGGATGCGGCCCTGGGTCATTTACTGGGGTGAGGGTTGGCGTCGCCGCGGCAAGGGGGTTGTCCCTCGCGCTGGGAGTGCCTGCGGTTGGAATTTCAACATTGGCCGCAATTGCCGAAGAATCCCGTCCGGAAGCGGCGGGTAGAGAGATTCTCGTTGCCATCGATGCCAGGCGAGAGGAACTCTACTTGGCGATCTTCGACGGCAATGGAAATTGTCTGCAAGGACCAGCCATCTCCACTGTCGAAAAAGCTTCCGTCTACGCCCTGAAGCATAAACCAGTTCTGGCAGGCAATGCGGCACAGGCAATTGCGGATGAAGCAGGATTGAAGATCGAGTTGGGGTTGATTGCGGCCACATCGAGCATTGAGACGATCGCGCGCATTGGCTCAACGGCCAGCCCTGAGGACAATCCGGCAAAACCAACCTATCTGCGTGCCCCAGACGCCAAGCCCCAATCAGGTTTTGCCGTGGCAAGGGCGCAGGCCTGATGGCATTCAGCCGGATATTCTCCCGACCCTCAGCGCATGTCATCGAGCCGTTGCGCTCCACTGATGCAGAAAGCGCCGCAGCGTTGCATCGGGACGGCTTCGGCAGGGCGTGGAGTAATGGAGAATTTGCAGCCCTGCTGGCCAAGGACACCGTGTTTGGTTTTCAGGCCAGAATGGAGGGCAAGCCATCCGCACCGCCCGACGGATTTGTCCTTGCCCGCCTTGCGGCAGGTGAAGCGGAGATCCTGACAATAGCGGTGACGAAGTCGAAACGCCGAAATGGATTGGCGCGCGCGCTGATGGATGCGGTATTGCGTCATCTTTATGCGGAGCGCGCCGAAAGCCTTTTTCTTGAGGTAGGTGAAGGCAACGAGCCCGCCATCGCTCTCTACCGCCGCCTGGGATTTACGGAAGTCTCACGACGCAGCGCCTATTATGGTGATGAGAGTGACGGAACCGCGCTTGTCATGCGGCTCGATCTTCGTTAGCGCAAAAGTCATGATTGGGCGTATGCGGATAGCGGCTGGGCTGGCGGTGGCGGCGGTAACGACGTTCCCGATGGCCGCGGTACAAATCATCGTCATGAGGACCGGGATTGCCAACGAGGCGACATTGCCGCGCCTGTGGCATAAATTGGTGCTCAAGATTCTTGGTATGAAACTTCACGTAACCGGTGAACCGGCCCGTGGCCGCCCGCTTCTGGTCGCGGCAAATCACATTTCCTGGACCGATATCATGGTCATTGGCGCGGTCGCTGATGTGCATTTTGTCGCCAAGTCTGAAATGGGTGGATGGCCCATAATCGGCAAATTGTCGCGATTGCAGCGAACCATCTATGTCGAACGCGAACGGCGCCGGAAATCGGGCGAGCAGGTTAGCGAAATCGGACAGCGTTTGTCTGAGGGCGACGCGATGGTTTTTTTTGCCGAAGGGTCAACATCGGACGGCAATGTGATGCAACCATTCAAGAGCACCTTGTTCGGTGCAGCCCAGATCGCTTTGCGAGAAAGCGGAACCGAAAAAGTGTACGTGCAGCCGGTGGCGATCGCCTACACCCGCCTGCACGGCATTCCGATGGGCCGATACCAACGCCCGCATGCGGCCTGGATCGGTGACCGCAAACTGGTTCGGCACATTTTTGCACTTCTCGCGGACGGTGCAGTCGATGTCGAAGTGCGTTTCGGCGAACCGATCGAGTTTGAACAGGGTAGTGACCGAAAAAAATTGGCCGCATCGGCGCGCTCAAGGGTGCGTGACATGATGGTGACGGCATTGAGAAATCCGCGAAAGTAAATTGCGCCCGTAACGCGTATGTCTTGAATATTGGCGCAATTTGGCGTTAAGAGCCCGCAAATGAGCACTGATCAGATCGAATTGCAGCCCATTGGCCAAGATGACAACAAGCCGATGGAGGCCGAGGCGGAGAAGAAAAAAGTCTTCGTCAAGACCTATGGCTGCCAAATGAATGTCTATGACAGCCAGCGCATGAGCGATGCACTGGGTGCGGATGGCTATGTGCCGACCAAGCATGCTGAAGATGCCGATCTGGTTTTGCTCAACACTTGTCACATAAGGGAAAAGGCGGCCGAAAAGGTCTATTCTGAACTCGGGCGCATTCGCAAACTGAAAGACAAACGCGCGGCAGAGGGACGCGAGACGCTTGTCGGCGTAACAGGTTGCGTGGCTCAGGCCGAAGGATCGGAGATAATCTCACGCGCACCGGTAGTCGACCTGGTCGTCGGCCCGCAAACATATCATCGTATCCCGGAGATTGTACGCCGGGCCAAATCGGGCGAGCGCGTCGTCGATACCGAGTACGCCGTTGAGGACAAGTTCGAACATCTGCCGGATCCCGACCGTTCGGCGATCAGAAACCGTGGGTTCACAGCATTTCTCACCGTGCAGGAAGGATGTGACAAATTCTGCACATTCTGTGTGGTGCCCTACACCCGTGGCGCTGAAGTTTCGCGGCCGGTGGCAAAAATCGTCGCGGAAGCCGAAAAACTTGCCGCCGCAGGTGTTCGCGAAATCACTTTGCTTGGGCAGAACGTCAATGCCTGGCACGGTGAGGGTGAAGATGGTCGTGAATGGGGACTGGGTGAGTTGTTGTTCCGGCTTGCCAAGATCGATGGCCTTGATCGTCTGCGCTATACGACCAGCCATCCTCGCGACATGGATGAGGTGCTGATTGCAGCTCACCGCGATTTGCAGAAGCTGATGCCCTATCTGCATCTTCCGGTGCAGTCCGGGTCGGATCGCGTTCTCAAAGCAATGAATCGGCGCCACACCGCAGCAGAATATTTGCATCTGATTGACCGCATTCGCCAGGCCCGTCCAGACATCGCCTTGTCGGGTGATTTTATTGTCGGATTTCCAGGCGAGACGCAGGAGGATTTCGAGGCCACGATGCAGATCGTGCGCGATGTTCACTATGCTCAGGCCTACTCGTTCAAATATAGTGCGCGGCCGGGTACGCCAGGAGCCGAGATGACGGATCAGGTTCCTGCTATGCAAAAAGACGAGCGCCTGCAGCGTCTTCAAGCACTTTTGAATCAACAGCAGGCGTCATTCATGCAAAGTTTGGTTGGCCAAACGATTGGCGTTCTATTGGAAAAGGCTGGGCGCAAACCCGGTCAGCTAGTTGGGCGTTCGCCATGGTTGCAACCGGTGATCGTTGACGAAAAAGCTGGCAAAATTGGTGAGATAGTTCAGGTTAAAGTTGCCGAGGCAGGAGCAAACAGCTTGTTTGCGGACGCGGACGCCGGCAAAGCAGACAGGGAGATGTGATTGACAGCCGAAATCAAATCCGTCGCGGAATCAACCGCCTCGACCCCGGCACACATCGTCCTGACTTTCGACAACAACAAGCTTGCTGGTGCGCTTTATGGGCAGTTCGACCAGCATCTTGCGCTGCTTGAGCAGAAACTCGGCGTCGACATGCACTCCAAGGGCAATGAGCTGACAATCTCGGGAAATCCTTCCGAGGTCGATCAGGCGCGCCGGGCATTGGAGCTGTTGCACGGTATGCTGCAGGGCGGAGCGGAAATAGCTGTTTCCGATGTGGAAGGCGCTATCCGGATGGCGATTGCCCACGAGGATCAACTGCCGTTGCCGACAATGGACAATCGCAAGGCACGGGTATCGGCGGCACAGATCGCGACGCGAAAACGGACAATTCATGCCCGCTCACCCAATCAGGACCGCTACATGCGGGCTATGGATGAGCGGGAGATGGTATTCGGGATCGGCCCTGCCGGAACCGGGAAAACCTACCTTGCGGTAGCTCACGCTGCCATGCTGCTTGAAAGAGGCATGGTCGAGCGCATCATCTTGTCCCGCCCAGCCGTTGAAGCGGGCGAACGCCTCGGTTTCCTGCCGGGTGACATGAAGGAAAAAGTCGATCCCTACCTCAGGCCGCTTTATGATGCGCTGTACGACATGATGCCCGGCGACAAGGTTGAAAGAGCAATTACCGCCGGCGTGATCGAGATTGCGCCGCTGGCGTTTATGCGTGGCCGTACGCTGGCTCACTCGGCCGTCATTCTGGATGAGGCGCAGAATACAACGCCGATGCAGATGAAAATGTTCCTCACCCGGCTGGGCGAAGACGCGCGGATGATCGTGACGGGCGATCCAAGCCAGATCGATCTCCCGCCGGGAACTCGGTCCGGCCTGATCGAAGCACTTCAGGTACTCAAGAATGTAAAAAATATCGCCCGTGTTGAATTCACCGAAAAAGATGTGGTTCGCCACCCGCTGGTCGCGGAGATCGTTGCCGCTTATGATCGCCACGGCAAAAAGGACGGGTGAGTTGACGCAGATCCCATGACCGGCAATTCAATTGATCTGCAAATTACCATCGACTCAGATGGCTGGCCGCAAGAGGTCCGCCTCCGCGATATTGTCAGCCGGGCAGTCCGTGCAGTGTTTGAGAAAACGGGTGCCAGATCATCATCTGCTACCGAATTGAGCCTTTTGTTCACGGATGACGAGGCGATCAGAAGCATAAATCAGCAATGGCGGGGTATCGACAAACCGACGAATGTGCTCTCATTTCCAGCCGAAGTCTCCGTGAATCCTGTCGCCTTGCCGACGGTGCTGGGAGATATCGTCTTCGGGCAGCAGACGGTTTGTCGCGAGGCGGAGGTGGAAAACAAGCTCTTTGAACACCATCTGTCACACTTGGTTGTTCATGGTTTGCTACATATTTTCGGGTATGATCATGAGCAGGAAGCAGATGCCGAAGCGATGGAAACGCTGGAACGGCAAATATTGGAAGCACTTGCTGTTCCCGACCCGTACAGCGCAATGGATTAACCAACCGAACAAAAACAATGCCGGAAAAACAACCACCTCAGGAGCAGAGCGCCGCCAGCGACGGTGCCGAACCTTCGGAACAACCTGCAGAAGACCAGAGTACCGCCGCGGTCGTTCCGGCCGCCAATATTTCACTGATCGACCGCATGCGGCAGTTTTTCCGTTTGCGAAACGGATCTTCACTGCACCATGATATTGCCGATGCGCTGGCGGATTCGGCGAATGATAGGGCATCATTGTCCGCCGCCGAGAAGGCGATGCTCAATAACATTCTGCATCTTCGCGAGGCACGGGTGGACGACGTGATGATACCGCGAGCGGAGATTGAGGCTGTCGAACTGTCAACGACGCTCGGCGATTTACTTGATGTATTTGAGAAATCGGGCCATTCGCGAATGCCCATTTACAACGATACGTTGGATGATCCGCGCGGAATGGTTCACATTCGCGATGTGGTGGCTTTTCTGACCCGCAAGGCACGGCAAACAAAGCGGAGCCGGAGAACGGGCGGTCAGGAAGGTGCGAAAAAGAATGGCAACGGCAAAACACCACCCTCCGGCAATCGCATTGATTTTTCCAGGGTCGATCTGGCGAAGCCGATCGACGAGCTCAATCTGATTCGCCCGGTTCTTTTTGTTCCGCCATCGATGCTTGCTTCGGATCTGATGAAACGAATGCAGGCGCAGAGAACCCAGATGGCGCTGGTGATCGATGAATATGGCGGAACGGATGGCCTCATTTCGCTTGAAGACATTGTCGAGATGGTGGTTGGTGACATTGAAGACGAGCACGACGACGATGAAGCTTTGATTTCAAAGACGGGTGAGGGTGTCTTTGTTGTCGACGCGAAAGCGGAAATTGAAGAAGTTGCCGAGATGATCGGTAAGTCCTTCAACGCCGGAGAACATGTCGATGATGTCGACACCATTGGTGGCGTCATTTTCAACGCTTTGGGACGAATTCCAGCCCGGGGCGAGGTCGTCCAGGCTATTCCAGGGTTTGAATTTCATGTGCTGGAAGCGGATCCTCGGCGCATCAAGCGGGTGCGCATTGTACAAGGTCGCTTGGTTGACCGGAGACGCCGACCGGGAAGGCCGGCTACCGAGTAAGATTCCCACCACAATCTCCCTGCGGAGCCCGCCCGTATGATATGTCTTTGGTGCTGATTCGCCAGGGACAATTTGCATGGAAGCTATTGCGGGCAGGATAGTGCTCCTGTGGGGCTGGAGGCGGGCCGGAACCGCTTTCATCGCCGGGGCGCTTGCGGTGCTGGCGCTGCCGCCATTTGATTTTTTTGCCGCTTGTTTCGTTTCTTTTCCGGTTCTTGTGTGGTTGCTTGATGGCGCGATAACCGATGGCAGCGGCCGATATTTCAAACGCCTGACGCCCTTCTTTGCAATCGGTTGGTGGTTTGGTTTCGGATATTTTCTTGCCGGTCTTTGGTGGATCGGCAATGCGTTGCTTGTGGATGCCGGCGCATTTGCCTGGGCATTGCCATTGGCGGTTATTGCACTTCCGGCATGTCTTGCCCTGTTTTTCGGCCTGGCTGCATCTCTTGCCAGGCTTTGCTGGTCATCCGATATCGGGCGCATTGCTGCTTTGGCCGCCGCTTTCGGGATCGCCGAATGGCTCCGGTCATTTCTGTTTACCGGGTTCCCATGGAATTCAGTTGGCTATGCGGCCATGCCGGTTCCAATGTTCATGCAGCCCGTATCGATCGTCAGCCTCTTCGGAGTGAACGCGCTTGCGGTTTTTGTGTTTGCAATGCCCGCAGTACTGGCCGGACGGCGTAGCCGGGTGACAGGCTTGGCGCTGGCGGTTGCCATCGTAGCCGCTGCGGGAGGGTTTGGTGCCTGGCGGCTGGAGCAGTACCATGAGGATCCGGCAGAAACACTCTCGGTAAGAATTGTTCAGCCTGCCATAGATCAATCCGGAAAATGGGATGCTTCGCTGCGCGATTCCATTTTTTCCACCCTGCTGGAGTTGTCGGTCGCCGAGCCGGAGGATGGCGCCGAGGAGCCACAGCTGATTGTCTGGCCGGAGACCGCTGTGCCGTTTTTGTTCACCGAACGGCCGGATGCATTGCTTGCTATTGGCCAAACGCTTCAGGATGGACAAATGCTTCTGGCCGGCGCTGTCAGAACGGAGGCCGGCGGTGGGTCAGATGCCCGTTTTTACAATTCAATTCTGGCAATCGACAGCAGCGGTGAGATAGTCGACGCGGCTGACAAGGTGCATTTGGTTCCCTTTGGCGAGTATCTGCCTTTCGCTGATTTGCTGCGATCATTCGGACTAAGGCAGGTGGCATACGCCCCGGGCCTGTTTTCTGCCGGATCAAGCAGAGGAGTGTTGGAAGCGCCGGGCGGTGCCAGAATGCTGGCCATGATCTGTTACGAGATCATCTTTCCCGGTGAAGTTCCTGAGCTCTCAAACGCCAACAGCATTGTCAATCTGACCAATGATGCCTGGTACGGTGAAACGCCTGGACCCTATCAGCATTTCAGACAGGCCCGGGTCCGGGCAATCGAATCCGGCCTCCCATTGATCCGCGCTGCAAATAACGGAATATCTGCGGTGGTCGATGCTCACGGGAGAATTGTTGATGCATTCGATCTGAATGCGTTTGGCAGCCTTGATGCAGAACTGGTTGTAAGGCAGCTTCCCGTTTCTCCATACAAGAACTACACTTTTATGGCGATTCTGTTGATATTTGCAACCATAGCATTTATAAGGCAATTGTTAAGTAAGTTGTAACTGAATTGACGGTTGTGTGTTCGCAGCACATACTGTGCTCCCGTTTGTATACAAACGGGAACCACCCCCCATCTGCCGCTCTATGATGATGGGGATGGCTAAAACGAGAGAAACCGTGAATAAACGGTTGGGAAGCTATGATCGCGAACAAAAAAAAACCAAATCCGATCGACATACACGTGGGTAGTCGAATCCGGTTACGCCGGAATATGCTGGGCATGAGTCAGGAAAAACTTGGCGAAGGCCTTGGCATTACATTCCAGCAAATTCAAAAATATGAAAAAGGCACGAACCGGGTCGGAGCTAGCCGCCTTCAGGCAATATCTTCGGTTCTGGGTGTGCCGGTTTCGTTTTTCTTTGAAGATGCACCGGGCCATCAGGTAGGGGGTACTGCCGGATTGGCTGAAGACAACTCCACTAGTTATGTCGTCGATTTTCTGAACAGTACGGAGGGTTTGCAGCTAAACCGTTCTTTCGTAAAGATCGGTGACAGTAAGGTGCGCAAGAAAATTATCGATCTTGTGAAGGCACTGGCAAGCGAAGCGGAAGCCTGACTTAAAAGCATCACAGGCCTGTCGGCAGAGCCGGCCAGGTGATTTATCGTGCTGCGGCCAAATATCCACCGCCGTCAACCATCGCTTGACGGCGGCGCCGGTCGTTGTCTAACAGGTCCCCGGAAATCCATGAACGGATATGCTTGGTCATGTCCGGTTGCGATCATGAACATCAACCGGCCGATGACGGCGGCGTAAAGCTGCCTGCGGCCAACTACAGCCGACCGAATTTTTACGAGAGGGGTATCCCGTGGCGCGTGGCGATTACTATTTTACCAGCGAATCAGTTTCTGAAGGACATCCGGACAAGGTCTGCGACCGCATTTCCGATGAAATCGTCGATCTGATTTATAAGGAAGCACGGAAAACCGGCATGGACCCGTGGCAGGTTCGCGTCGCGTGTGAAACCCTGACGACAACCAACCGGGTGGTTATTGCCGGCGAGGTACGGGTACCCGAGACACTGTTCAAGAAAAAGGACGGTGTTGTCGTCAAGGATGCGGCGGGCAACCCGGTGATCAATCCGTCCCGGTTCCGTTCAGCCGCTCGCCGCGCTATTCGAGCGATCGGATATGAACAATCCGGATTTCACTGGAAAACTGCAAAAATTGACGTGTTGTTGCATGGCCAATCGCCAGACATTGGCCAAGGCGTGGACAGCGCAGCGGACCGGCAGGGCGAAGAAGGCGCAGGTGATCAGGGGATCATGTTCGGTTATGCCTGCCGAGAGACCCCGGAATTGATGCCGGCGCCTATCTATTACAGCCACAAAATTCTCGAAGAACTCTCCCGGGCGCGCCACGCCGGAGAAGGAGAAGCGGCAAGATTGGGGCCTGATTCCAAGAGCCAGGTGACGGTGCGTTACGAGGAAGGTAAACCAGAGGAAGTTACCGAAATCGTGGTTTCAACGCAGCATTTGGAGGAAAGCTGGGAATCCGATGATGTGCGCCGCGTGGTCGAGCCTTATGTCCGCGATGCGCTCAATGGCTTGAAAATTGCAGACAATTGCAACTGGTTTATCAATCCAACAGGCAAGTTTGTTATCGGCGGTCCGGACGGCGATGCCGGCCTGACTGGTCGCAAGATCATTGTCGATACCTATGGTGGCGCAGCGCCTCATGGCGGCGGCGCGTTTTCCGGCAAGGATACCACAAAGGTCGATCGTTCGGCGGCTTACGCCGCCCGTTACCTGGCCAAAAATGTGGTTGCGGCAAAATTGGCAGATCGCTGCACAATCCAGCTTTCATATGCGATCGGCGTGGCGCAGCCATTGTCTGTCTATGTCGATCTCCATGGCACGGGCAAGGTTGATGAGGCGAAACTCGAACAGGCTTTGCGCAAGGTAATGGACCTGTCGCCTTCCGGCATCCGCAAACATCTCGACCTCAACAAACCGATTTACGCCAAGACCGCGGCATACGGCCATTTTGGCCGCAAAGCAGGGCGCGACGGTTCGTTCTCATGGGAGAAAACGGATCTGGTAAAGCCGCTCAAAGCAGCTGTCGCCGAGATCTGACACGTCGTTAAATGACGCCGCAGCGGCCGGAACGAACATCTGAGGCCTTTTTCGGCCGCCGCAAGGGAAAACCGTTGCGGGCTAACCAGGCGGCAGCGCTTGAACGTTGCCTGTCTGCATTGGCCATTGATCCATCCATACCTGCACCCGCCGATGCCGGTTCGTTGTTCTCCGGCTCGGTCCAAGAAGTCCGCGTCGAGATCGGATTTGGCGGCGGAGAGCACCTGTTGCACCAGATCAGAACATGGCCGCAGACCGGATTTATCGGCGTGGAACCGTTCGTAAACGGCATTGCAAAGCTCTGTGCTGCCCTGGGTGATGAATTGCCGGGGAATCTCAGGCTGTACGACGACGATGCCACAAACGTGCTGGATTGGCTGCCGGATGGTTCAATTTCTGGATTGGACCTGCTTTACCCGGATCCGTGGCCGAAGAAAAAACACTGGAAACGGCGATTTGTCGGTCAGCCAAATTTGGACCGGTTTTCTCGTGTTATGAAATCCGGCGCATATTTCCGCTTTGCGTCGGACATCGATACATACGTCAATTGGACTTTGCTGCACTGCCGCAAACACCCGTCATTTGAATGGCTGGCCAAATCTGGAACTGACTGGAGCGAACCATTCGAGGGTTGGCCTGGCACGCGCTATGAGGCCAAAGCGTTGAGGGAAGGCCGGCGACCCGCGTATTTGACATTCCGCCGGGTATGACAAATGCACAACTTGCCTTGACGGAGTGCTTGCAAAGGACCGCAATTCAGCCTATATGACCGCTAAATTCTTGGTCTGTTGAACAAGAGTGGGTCCGACCGGTCCCGCTCTTTTTTGTTACCGGAAGACGGATTGCGTTTTTGGAGCCAGTTATAGAAAAACTTGCAGCAGATGCTGATGCCGGGCCGGCGAACACCGATGAGCGGATTGTTCGCGAGACCGGTGTAGATGCCCGGGTAGCGGCCATCATCGAGCCATTGCTCGCTCCAATGGGTTTTCGGCTTGTTCGAGTGCGGCTTTCCGGTCAAAACGGCTTGACGCTCCAGATCATGGCCGAGCGTCTTGACGGCTCGATGACCGTTGAGGATTGCGAAGAGCTAAGCCGAATCATATCTCCGGTACTTGATGTGGAAGACCCTGTCGATCAGGCCTATCATCTGGAAGTTTCGTCACCTGGAATTGACCGGCCACTGGTTCGCAAGTCCGATTTTAGTGATTGGCAAGGCCATTTGGTAAAACTTGAAACCGAAATTCTGATTTCAGGACGCAAACGGTTTCGCGGCCGGATCGCCGAAATCGGCGAGGACCATATCGTCATCGAACGTGATGCGGCCAGCTACGGCGACGAACCAAATGCAAAGATACCATTCGACTCGATTGCCGAAGCACGATTGATCTTGACCGACGATCTGATCGCGGAGGCCTTGAAACAGGACAAGAAGTTGCGTCAGCAGCGCAAGAAGCAGCGACGCAAAGGTGGAAGTGCCGCTCAACCGGCGGAGAAGTAACATTTACACCGCGGATATGCCGCGGCGACCATGCCAGGGAGATAACAATGGCAGTCAGTGCTAACAGGCTTGAGCTAATCCAGATAGCCGATGCAGTTGCGCGGGAAAAATCGATCGACAAGGATATTGTCATCGAGGCGATGGCCGACGCGATCCAGAAAGCGGCACGTTCGCGCTACGGGCAGGAGACCAACATTCGTACCGACATCAATCCCAATACCGGAGAGATGAAGCTCCAGCGGCTGATGGAGGTTGTGGAGACGGTCGAAGAACCTGCCATTCAGATTTCCCTTGCCGATGCCCGTCATCGCAATCCGGATGCCCAGGTCGGCGATTCGATTGCCGAGCAGTTGCCGCCGATGGATTTCGGCCGCATAGCCGCTCAATCGGCCAAGCAGGTGATCGTGCAAAAGGTTAGGGAGGCCGAGCGCGACCGTCAGTTTGAGGAGTTCAAGGATCGAATTGGCGAAATCGTCAACGGTACCGTCAAGCGCGTCGAATATGGCAACGTGATTGTGGATTTGGGGCGCGGCGAGGCAATTATTCGCCGCGATGAAATGATACCGCGCGAAAACCTGAAATATGGCGACAGGGTGCGTGCATATGTCTATGACGTCCGCCGCGAACAGCGCGGACCGCAAATATTCCTGTCGCGCACACATCCGCAATTCATGGTCAAACTGTTCACGATGGAAGTGCCCGAAATCTACGACGGCATCATCGAGATTCGCTCTGTCGCCCGTGACCCGGGATCCCGTGCAAAAATAGCGGTGATTTCGCGCGATTCATCGATCGATCCGGTGGGCGCCTGCGTCGGTATGCGCGGCAGCCGGGTTCAGGCGGTCGTGGGCGAATTGCAGGGTGAAAAGATCGATATCATTCCCTGGAATGACAATGCGGCGTCATTCATCGTCAACGCTCTGCAGCCGGCTGAGGTGGCAAAGGTTGTTCTTGATGAGGATGCTGAGCGTATCGAGGTCGTCGTGCCAGATGAGCAATTGTCGCTGGCGATCGGCCGCCGCGGTCAAAACGTGCGGCTTGCCTCGCAATTGACCGGCTGGGACATCGATATCCTGACTGAAGAGGAAGAGTCGGCTCGCCGTCAGAAGGAATTTGTTGAGCGTTCGGAACTGTTCATGGAAGCGCTTAATGTCGACGAGATGGTGGGTCAGGTTCTCGCTTCTGAAGGCTTCTCCAGCGTTGAGGAAGTAGCCTATGTCGAATCTGAGGAAATATCCGCGATCGACGGTTTTGACGATGATACCGCGGAAGAAATTCAGGCGCGCGCTCGCGAATATCTCGAGCGTATCGAGGCCGAATTTGATGCCAGGCGCACGGAGCTTGGCGTCGAGGACGATCTACGGGAAATTCCGGGGATCACTACCGGCATGATGGTCACGCTTGGTGAAGACGATGTGAAGACGATCGAGGATTTCGCCGGCTATGCGGTTGACGATCTTGTCGGTTGGAAGGAGCGCAAGGATGGCGAAACGACCTTCTTCGACGGTGTTTTCACGAAACACGGTGTTTCCCGTGTCGATGCAGAGCAGATGGTTGTTGCCGCGCGCCTGAAAATGGGCTGGATAACCGAGGAAGACCTTGCTTCTGAAGAAGAAGGCGAAGCGGTTGAAGAGACTGTTTCCGCCGAAGCCGTGTAGGTCGGGGGGGATGTCAGACCGGCATGATCGAACGCTCCTGCATAGTCACTCGCAAACAGGGTGATCGTGACAGCCTGATCCGCTTCGTGGCGGGTCCGGACGGTGATGTTGTGCCGGATTTGAAGCAGAACCTGCCCGGGCGTGGCTGCTGGGTCACTGCTACCCAGGAATATGTCGACGAGGCGGTACGCAAAAACCTGTTTGCACGTGCCCTGAAAATGCCGGTAAAACCGGCAAAAGACTTGGGTGCTGCGGTGGCCGGGCTGCTTTCGAGACAAGCGCTCGGTTCTTTGGGTCTTGCGCGCAAGGCTGGTGAGGTTTCACTTGGGGCTGCCAAAGTTGAATCGGCGGTCCGGAGCGGGTCTGCATCAGCGCTTTTACACGCCTCCGAAGCTTCCGAAGATGGCGTGCGCAAGCTAAATCAGGCCCGGCGCGCCGTCGTGGCGGCCGGAGGCCCCAATATCAACGCCTATAAACTTTTTTCAGAAGGCGAAATGAGTTTGGCATTGGGGGGTACAAATGTGATACATGCTGCCCTGCTTACCGGATCGGCAAGCAAGGCGGCGCTGAAGCGCTTAATAGCGCTTGGAGTTTACCGGGGTGTTCCCGGAGGTAATGAGGATGAGGTTTCCGCACTTGCAGACGGTGTGGCGTCGTAGAAGGACTTGGAATGAGCGATACGAAATCTGGTGACGACAAGACGCTGAGCGTCGGTACGAAAAAGACTCTCACCCTGAAACGTTCAGGCGTGGAGCAGGGTACCGTGCGCCAGAATTTCTCGCACGGACGAACTAAGGCCGTCGTCGTTGAGACCAAGAAACGCAAGTTCACCAAACCGGGTGAGTCGGATGCTGCGCCGCAGGTGGTCCTGAAAAAAAGGACCGCGGCCACCGAACCTGCGAAGGTGGAAGCGCCGGCAAAGCCGAAGCCGTCAGAAAAGACCGGCATGGTGCTCAACGAGCTTTCCAGCGATGAGATGGCGGCCCGTCGCCGCGCATTGGAAGGTGCGAAGGTTCGCGAAGTCGAAGAGCGCGAACGCGCTGCGCAGGATGCAAAGCGCCGTGAGGAAGAAGACGAGCGGCGAGCGCGTGAGCGCGAAGAGTCAGCGCGCAGGCAGGCCGAGGAAGAGGCAAGGATTGCTGCCGAGGCAGAGGCACGCCGTCGTGCCGAGGAAGAAGCCAAGAAGAGAACGCCGGAGCCAGAAGTCGCTGCTGAGGAAGATGCGAGCCGGGGAAAACACGCGCCCGGCAAGCGAAATGCTCCTACCCGTCCAGATGCGGGACGACCGGCATCCAGACCGCGGGAAGACAACCGCCGCCAAGGCAAACTGACCCTCAACCGCGCGCTTTCAGGCGAAGAATCGCGGGGCCGTTCGCTGTCCTCAATGCGCCGTCGCCAGGAGAAGTTCAAACGCGCCCAGTCACAGGAGCCGCGCGAGAAGATTTCCCGCGAAGTAACGCTGCCCGAAACGATCACGGTCCAGGAACTGGCCGGGCGCATGACCGAGCGGGCAGTTGATGTGGTCAAATTCATGATGCAGCAGGGCCAGATGATCAAGCCCGGTGATGTCATCGATGCGGACACCGCGGAACTTATCGCGTCGGAGTTTGGTCACACGGTCAAGCGTGTTTCAGATTCCGACATCGAAGAAGGTTTGTTCAATATCGAGGATAAGCCTGAGGACATGAAGTCGCGCCCACCGGTCGTGACCATCATGGGTCATGTCGATCACGGCAAAACCTCACTTCTCGATGCAATTCGCAATGCCAATGTCGTTGCCGGAGAGGCTGGTGGCATCACCCAGCATATCGGTGCCTATCAGGTCGAGAAAGACGGTCAGAAAATCACCTTCATCGACACGCCTGGCCACGCCGCATTTACCGCCATGCGCGCCCGCGGGGCGCAGGCCACCGACATAGCCATTCTGGTGGTGGCGGCCGATGACAGCGTGATGCCGCAGACGATTGAATCAATCAATCATGCCAAGGCCGCCGAAGTGCCGATGATTGTCGCCATCAACAAGATCGACAAACCGGAGGCCGACGCCAACAAGGTGCGAACTGAACTGTTGCAGCATGAAGTATTCGTCGAAGCGATGGGCGGTGAGGTACTGGATGTCGAGGTCTCGGCAACCAAGGGCACCAATCTCGACAAATTGCTGGAAACCATCCTGTTGCAGTCGGAATTGCTGGATTTGAAAGCCAATCCGGATCGCACAGCTGAAGGTGTTGTTATTGAAGCCAAGCTCGACAAGGGCCGTGGCTCGGTGGCGACCGTACTGGTGCAAGCCGGTACACTGCACACCGGCGATATTGTCGTTGCCGGCGATGAATGGGGCCGGGTGAGAGCACTGGTTGATGACCGGGGAGCGCAGTTGAAAGAAGCCGGGCCTGCGATGCCTATTGAGGTGCTCGGACTGCAGGGTACACCACAAGCCGGTGACCGCTTTGCCGTCGTTGAAAACGAAGCTCAGGCGCGCGAGATTTCCGAATATCGTCAGGACAAGGCGCGCGAATTGGCAGTAGCCAAACAGGCCGGTCAGCGCGGTTCTTTGGAACAAATGATGACCCAATTGCAGACCAGCGGCGTCAAGGAATTCCCGCTCTTGATCAAGGGCGACGTGCAGGGTTCTATCGAGGCAATTGCCGGCGCATTGGAGAAACTTGGTACCGACGAGGTGCAGGCGCGGATTGTTCATTCGGGCGCTGGCGGCATCACCGAGAGCGATATCTCGCTGGCCGAAGCGTCAAATGCCGCAATTCTCGGCTTCAATGTCCGCGCCAACAAACAGGCGCGCGAGGCAGCCGAGCAAGCCGGTCAGGAAATTCGCTACTACAACATCATCTACGACCTGGTTGATGACATCAAACAGGCGATGTCGGGCATGCTTTCTCCGGAACGCCGCGAAACTTTCCTCGGCAATGCGGAAATCCTCGAGGTGTTCAATATCACCAAGGTCGGCAAGGTTGCCGGTTGCCGTGTCACGGAAGGCAAGGTCGAGCGTGGTGCAGGCGTTCGCCTCATTCGCGATAGCGTCGTTATCCACGAAGGTACGTTGAAAACACTGAAGCGCTTCAAGGACGAAGTCGCCGAAGTTCCCGGCGGTCAGGAATGCGGCATGGCGTTTGCCAACTACGATGACATCAAGCAGGGCGACGTCATCGAAGCCTTCCGCGTCGAGGAAGTGGCAAGGTCGCTATAGGAAGCAAACTCTGAATTACGCGGGGCTGCACTAGAGCGTATCCGGCTTAAATGGGAGCGGTTTGATGGCAGGGATTTTTCGGATCAACCAGGAGAATACCGCAGCGCGATTGTCAAATCGTGCGAGGATTTCGACGCAGTTGACACGGAAAAGACCGTCAAGCTTGATAAACACCAAGCCGTTGAAATTCAAGAACAATCCGCAATCATCTGAACTTGGTACTTTGCGCTCTGGACCGCGTTGCAAAAGCCTAACGGTGCTCGCACCGCGTCGGCCTTTGCGCCTTGCCAGATCACAAATTACCTGCGTTCAAACGGTTCCATTTAAGCCGGAAACGCTCTAAGGGTCCCGCGAATTTGTCTATGGTCCGCAGTCGGTCCCATCCCGCTGCGCGAACTGGGTTGAAAACAATGTCCAAATTTTCATCAAAGGGCCCTTCGCAGCGCCAGTTGCGTGTCGGAGAACAGGTGCGCCATGCGCTGGCCGAACTTGTCGGTCGCGGCGAAATCCGCGATGAGGCACTGGAAAATATAGTCATCTCGGTGTCTGAGGTCGCGATGTCACCGGATCTCAAGATCGCGACCGCCTACATCTCGCCACTTGGAGCGGGCGATGGCGAGGCAATCGTAAAGGCGTTGGCAAAGCACGCGAAATTCATTCGTGGCCGGCTGACGCCGGGGTTGCGGCAGATGAAATACATGCCGGAATTCCGCTTTCGGCTCGATACCAGTTTCGACAATTACAGCCGCATTGACCAGTTGCTGCGCACTCCTGAAGTGGCGCGCGACCTGGACGACAACGAAAACGGTCCAGGCTGATGGCCCGGCAGCGCAAGAAAAAGGGCCGCCCGGTCTCCGGGTGGGTGGTTTTCGACAAACCGGTCGGCATGGGCTCCACAGAGGCGGTCTCCAAGATCAAATGGTTGTTTGAGGCGCAAAAGGCCGGGCATGCGGGAACACTCGATCCGTTGGCCTCCGGCATGCTGCCAATCGCGCTAGGAGAAGCAACCAAGACCGTTCCCTATGTCATGGACGGGGCGAAAATATACCGGTTTACGGTGACCTGGGGCGAAGAGCGCTCGACCGATGATCTGGAGGGCGAGGTTACCAAACAGTCGGACAATCGTCCCGCGCGAACCGACATCGAAGCCTTGTTGTCAGACTACACCGGCGTAATCATGCAGGTGCCTCCGCAGTTCTCGGCCATCAAGATCGGTGGCGAACGCGCCTACGATATTGCCAGAGAGGGAGAAGCAGTCGATATACCCGCTCGCGAGGTCGAAATCGGGCGGCTCGAAATTGTCGACATGCCGGACGCAAACAGCACGATTTTTGAAATCGAGTGCGGCAAGGGCACCTATGTGCGTTCACTTGCGCGAGACATGGGCCGTGACTTGGGCTGCTATGGCCATATCAGCGATTTGCGCCGTACCGAAGTTTCGCCGTTCACACCTGACGATCTGGTTTCGCTTGAAATGCTGGATGCGGCCAGTCCCAGAAATGCCGGCGCGGACACCCAAAATGCCGAAACGGCCGAAAAAACCTATGCCGACATCGATGCGCTCGCCATCGATACCGGTGCTGCACTGGAAGGTTTGCCACATGTGGCATTGGGCGATGATGCCGCCCACCGCATTCGTCTTGGCAATCCGGTGATCATCCGCGGCCGCGACGCACCCGTGCAAGCCGATGAAGCCTATGTCACCGCCCGAGGCAAACTGATCGCCATCGGCGAAATTGAAGCGGGCCAGTTCAAGCCGCGGCGAGTGTTCAAGGGTTGATGATGTGATTACGATGGATTGCCGGCGTTAAAACAAAACGCTGGTAATTGCCGGATTTATCCCCTATATGCGCCGCAGCAATCGGCTTCGGCCGTTGTTCACCGGCCCCTGCTGGACGACATCCCGGCTGTGGGCGACCCGTTTCCTTAAATTTTTGAGAGAAAGGAAAAGCGCGATGTCGATTACTGCTGAACGCAAGCAGGAACTGATGAAGGAATATGCCACGGCCAAGGGCGATACCGGATCTCCGGAAGTCCAGGTTGCTGTACTTTCCGAACGCATCAAGAACCTGACCGAACATTTCAAGGACCACAAGAAGGACAATCATTCCCGTCGTGGTCTGTTGAAGCTCGTCTCGCAGCGCCGGCGTCTCCTTGATTACCTGAATGGCAAGGACACTGAACGCTACAAGACGTTGATTGGAAAACTCGGCTTGCGCCGATAGTGGTTTGACGGCGGACGCTGCAAAGCATCCGCCGCAGACATATTTGGAGCCGGATTTCCGGTCTCTACGAACCGGTTTTGCCAGAAATATGTTTGAGGATGGCAAAACCGCCCATGGACAGGTCATGGGGCAGGATTGATGGCTGCTTTATCGCAAACGCGGTGAAAAACACGAAAGCATCCTTCTGTCTTGCCCGTGGCTCGTCCGACACGAAGCCGACGGAAATGAAGCCGCCCCGGAATAGGCCGTGGCGGGGTTTCCGTCCATGACAAGGACAAGATATGTTCAATCATCACAAAGTTGAAATCGAGTGGGGCGGCCGCCCTTTGACGCTTGAAACGGGCAAGATCGCCCGCCAGGCAGACGGCGCAGTTCTGGCCACCTATGGAGAGACCGTCGTGCTCGCGACTGTCGTTTCGGCCAAGGAACCACGGCAGGGTCAGGATTTTTTCCCGCTCACCGTCAACTACCAGGAAAAAACCTATTCGGCGGGCAAGATTCCCGGCGGCTATTTCAAACGCGAGGGCCGTCCGTCTGAAAACGAAACACTGGTCTCGCGTCTCATCGACCGTCCGATCCGTCCGCTGTTTGCCGACGGCTACAAGAACGAAACCCAGGTCATTCTCACAGTTATCCAGCACGACTTGGAGAACAATCCGGACGTGTTGTCGATGGTGGCAGCATCTGCCGCGCTGACACTTTCCGGCGTACCGTTCATGGGGCCGATCGGCGGAGCACGCGTCGGCTATATCGAAGGCGACTATGTGCTCAATCCACACATTGACGAGATGCCGGAATCGAAGCTCGACTTGATGGTCGCAGGCACGCAGGAAGCGGTTCTGATGGTGGAATCGGAAGCTCAGGAGCTTGACGAAGAGACCATGCTCGGGGCTGTCATGTTCGGCCACCAAGGCATGCAAGCGGTCATCGATGCGATCATCAAGCTCGCCGAAGTTGCCGCCAAAGAGCCGCGCGACTATCAGCCTGAGGATCTTTCCGAACTTGAAGGTGAGATGCTGTCACTGGTCGAGACCGATCTTCGCGACGCATACAAGATTACCGACAAGCAGGAGCGTTACAACGCCCTCGACGCTGCAAAAGCAAAGGTCAAGGATCACTACACGCCTGCGGAGGACGAGGAGCCGAAATGGTCGGCCGAACAGGTTGCCACCGTGTTCAAGTCGCTGCAGGCCAAGATTGTGCGCTGGAACATTCTCGACACGGGAGGCCGGATTGACGGACGCGATCTGTCGACCGTTCGTCCGATCGTCTCGGAAGTCGGTATCCTGCCGCGCACCCATGGTTCGGCGCTGTTTACCCGCGGCGAGACCCAGGCGATCGTGGTTGCGACGCTCGGAACCGGCGAAGACGAGCAATATGTCGATTCGCTGACCGGCATGTACAAAGAATCCTTCATGCTGCACTACAACTTCCCGCCCTATTCAGTGGGTGAGACCGGCCGCATGTTGTCGCCCGGACGCCGCGAGATCGGCCATGGCAAGCTTGCCTGGCGTGCGGTTCATCCGATGTTGCCATCGGCTGAGCAGTTCCCCTACACGATCCGCGCCGTCTCCGAGATCACCGAATCCAACGGTTCGTCGTCGATGGCCACCGTCTGTGGTACTTCACTGGCGCTCATGGACGCCGGCGTTCCGCTCGCAAGCCCGGTTGCGGGCATCGCAATGGGCCTGATCAAGGAGGGCGACCGTTTTGCGGTTCTTTCCGACATTCTCGGCGATGAGGATCATCTCGGCGACATGGACTTCAAGGTTGCCGGCACTGAAGATGGCATTACCTCGCTGCAGATGGACATCAAGATCGACGGCATCACCGAAGAGATCATGAAGACCGCGCTTGCCCAGGCAAAGGACGGTCGCGTGCATATTCTTGGCGAAATGGCCAAGGCGCTGTCTGAGAGCCGCGAAGAACTCGGCGAGTTTGCTCCGCGAATCGAGGTCATGAACATCCCGACCGACAAGATCCGCGACGTGATCGGTACCGGCGGCAAGGTCATCCGCGAGATTGTCGAAAAGACCGGCGCCAAGATCAACATCGAGGACGACGGCACCGTCAAGATCGCTTCTTCCAGCGCCAAGGAGATCGAGGCGGCCAAGAAGTGGATTCACTCGCTGACCGCCGAGCCGGAAGTGGGCGTGATCTACGAAGGCACGGTTGTGAAAACCGCCGATTTCGGCGCATTCGTCAACTTCTTCGGACCGAAGGACGGTCTGGTTCACATCTCGCAGCTGGCGCAGGAACGCGTCGGCAAGACCACCGATGTGGTCAAGGAGGGTGACAAGGTCTGGGTCAAGCTGATGGGCTTTGACGAGCGCGGCAAGGTCCGCCTGTCGATGAAGGTCGTCAACCAGGACACCGGTGAGGAAATTCCGCGCGAACCGCGCAAGGAAAAGAAGGAACAGGCCGACGCCGGGTAACGCCCGTAAGGCATGTGTTCTGAAAGCGCGGGGCGGCTGTCCCGCGCTTTTTTGTTGGCTGTACTTTGTGCGACACCGCGTTATTCACACACCATGAACACTGATCCGCAAATCGATACGCTGCTTTATCCACTGCGATCAGAAATGACCGGCGGTGTCACAGGCTGGCAAAGCGTTCTGTGCGTCGGAGTTGCAGAACCGCTGCCCATTGACGAATTGATCGGTGCAGAAATCACCTATGTCCAGGGATTTCGCCCGGATTTCCTGAAATTGCAGCGCAGCGGTTGTGATGTCGTCCCCAAAGTTCCTGATCGCGGTGATTTCGATGCCGTGCTGGTTCGACTGGGGCGGCATCGGGGACAAAACGAAGCGTGGCTGGTGGAGGCTCGAAATCTCGTCAATGAAGATGGTCTGATCCTTGCCGGTGGAGGCAAGACCGATGGCGCTGTCAGCCTGCGCAAACGGATCGCCAAGGCTGGAATTGCCGTTGATCATGCTTCGCTGAATCATGGCGCCGTGTTCTGGTTTAAAGCAGCCGGATCAGCCGCGCTGTCTGATTTGGTGTCCCCGTCCGTGACCACGGTCGAAGGGCGATTTGTGACCGCGCCGGGCATGTTTTCGCACGGCAAGATCGATGAGGGTTCTCGCCTGCTCGCGCAATATCTGCCGGATGACCTGACCGGAGACATTGCCGATTTCTGTGCGGGATGGGGCTATTTGTCCGCGCAGGTGGCGGAGCGTTCCTCTTGCATCGACAGTCTTCACCTTTATGAGGCGGACTACGCTTCAATCGAGGCGGCCAAATCGAATGTCCAGGCCTCAGAGGGTTTACAGACGGAGTTCTTCTGGCACGATCTCGTGAACGAACCGGTGAACCATCGTTACAACGCGATCGTCATGAATCCGCCGTTCCATACCGGCCGGAAAGCCGAGCCGGAGCTGGGGATCAGGCTGATCGAAGTTGCGTACGACGCTCTTGAGAACAAAGGCCAATTGCTGTTGGTTGCAAACCTGCAACTTCCTTATGAAAACGCCTTGAAATCAAAATTCCGCAATGTGGAAACCGTTGTGGAAGACGTGCGCTACAAGGTCTTGAAAGCGACCCGCTGAAATTGTCAGGCCAGTGACGGCAGCACCCGGTCCGGTGGGCGGTGTCCGTCGAAAAACGTTCTGATATTCACAATTACCTTTTCACCCATATCGATCCGGCCTTCGATTGTCGCTGAACCCATGTGCGGCAGAATGACAACTTTCCCGCTTTTGGCGAGCTTGACCAGTTTTGGATTGACTGCCGGTTCATGCTCAAAAACATCAAGCCCGGCGCCAGCGATCTTCCCGTTTTCGATCAGCGATATGAGCGCATCTTCGTCGATGATCTCGCCACGAGCCGTATTGACGACAAAGGCCGACGGCTGCAGCAGTTCCAATCGCCTTGCCGACAACAGATGAAATGTCGCCGGCGTCGAGGGGCAGTTAACGGATATGATATCCATCCGCGCCAGCATCTGGTCGAGGCTCTCCCAATAGGTCGCCTCCAGCTCTTCTTCTGTCGCTTCCGACACCCGGTTGCGATTATGATAGTGGATCGAAAGTCCGAATGCCTTTGCCCGCCGCGCAACTGCGGTGCCGATGCGGCCCATGCCGACAATTCCCAACCTTTTGCCCCAGATTCGGTGTCCCAGCATCCAGGTCGGCGACCAGCCGGACCATTTGCCGTCACCTTTGAGAATGTCGGCGCCTTCGGTCAGTCTGCGTGGCACAGCCAGCAAGAGCGCTAACGTCATGTCAGCGGTGTCTTCGTTCAGGACATTGGGCGTATTTGTGACAGTTATTCCCTTCTTTGCCGCCGCCGCGACATCGATATTGTCAACGCCATTGCCAAAATTGGCGATCATCTTCAAATCAGGACCTGCCTGATCGATAAGCGCCTTGTCGATGCGATCGGTGACGGTGGGAACAATCACGTCAGCATCCTTGACCGCTGCAACCAGTTGCGGCTGGGTCATTGGCACATCGTCAATATTGAGGACAGTTTCGAACAATTCGCACATTCGCGTTTCGACCGGATCCGGCAGTTTCCGGGTGATGACGACTTTGGGCTTCTTTTTGCCGGTCATGAAATCCTCAAAATCCAGTCTTGTTGAGAGGTCATTAACCAAGACGAGCGACACTGCAGAAACGTCCGGACCATGTTTCTGTCTAACAAGACCATGGCCCGTTGACAAAGAAAAAGCACGCGCTGCCGGTCATCAGCCAGCAGCTGTGCGCCCGCACCAGAAATGCCGACGGTAAAGGGGTACCGAGTTGTCACGTTCGTTGTTGGTAAAGCTTGCAGTTTCCACTTTCGCAATGTTTGCGATCTCGTCAATCTCACATCATGATCTTTCCGGCCTCTCGAAGGCAAATGCCCAGACGACAGGATCAATTCAACGCGGCCAGAGCGGGCTGCCTTTGCCCCGTTTCGTCAGCCTGAAATCCAGCCGTGTAAACATGCGTGTCGGACCTGGAAGGGATTACTCCGTCGACTGGCTTTATCTCAAGTCCGGATTGCCGCTTGAGGTAATTCAGGAGTACGACAATTGGCGCAAGGTTCGCGATTCCGAGGGAACAGAAGGCTGGATTTATCAATCGCTTCTTTCCGGACGGCGGATGGGCATGGCCGCTCCCTGGCATCGCGGCAAGAAAGCTTCTGTCGATCTGCAGCGCGACCCCGAAGATGAGTCAAAAACCCTGGCACTGGTAGAACCCGGTGCAATTGGCCGGGTGCATGTCTGCAACGGAGACTGGTGCGAAATGACCTTCGAAGGCCACAAAGGCTGGATCAAACAGGCTTTGATTTGGGGCGTCTATCCCGGCGAAACCTACGACGATTAGCCGGTTCGTCATTGGTGGCGCTTGCGGCGCAGGCGGATCACAACATCGACATTGGCAATTTCCATTCCCGCCGGTGGTTCTGGAAGGTTGGAAATTGAGAATGGTCCGCCATCGACATCAATAACCTTGTTCTCGCCCTCTACAAAGTAATGGTGGTGGTCAGAAGTGTTCGTGTCGAAATAGGTACGTGCACCTTCGATCGCCAAAACGCGCAGCATTCCGGCTTCGGTAAACTGATGCAAGGTGTTGTAGACTGTGGCAAGCGACATTGTGTGCCCGGCGCGCAAAGCCTCGGCATGCAGCTCCTCGGCCGCAAGATGGGTGTTTCCCTTTGAAAACAAAAGTTCGGCCAGTGCCACTCTTTGCCTGGTTGGACGCAGGCCGGCATTGCGAACCTTCTTTTCAGCACTGTTCTCGGTCAAATCTCTCATTTCCGGCATGGTCGCAATCAATCCTGCGTCAGCAGCGTATCCTGGAATTGCCTCACATCTGCTCAGCTCGAATTCAACATGAATATATTCGCTGGTAAAACACTGATCAATAGCGACGGTTTAGCTCTTTTTTGAGGGAGTAAACGGCAATGGCGGTTTCCGGTGCGAAACAAGCTGTGATAGGGGAAGAGCACATCGCACAGCCATACAACCGGGGCGAAGGGATATTATATGGCCGAACGTAAATCGAGTTACGACCTTGAAGATTTGCTGGCTTGCAGCCGTGGCGACCTGTTTGGCCCCGGAAATGCCCAGCTGCCCGCACCACCCATGCTGATGTTCGACCGCATAACGGACATCAGCGAGGATGGCGGTGAGTTTGGAAAGGGCTATCTTCGGGCGGATTTTGCAATAAAGCCGGATCATTGGTTTTTCCCCTGTCATTTTCCCGGAAATCCGGTAATGCCCGGCTGTTTGGGCCTGGATGCCATGTGGCAGATGACCGGTTTTTTTCTCGGTTGGCTTGGCGAACAGGGAAAAGGGATGGCATTGTCCACCGGCGAGGTTAAGTTCAAGGGGATGGTTACCCCGGCGACAAAACTTGTTGAGTACGGCGTCGACTTCAAGCGGGTCATGCGTGGACGATTGGTTCTCGGAATTGCCGATGGCTGGCTAAAAGCGGATGGCGAACCTATCTACAAGGCGACTGACCTGAAGGTGGGTCTGGCGAAACAGGGTTCCTGACAACCAAGGCGTCAGTTGGCGGAGGAATACGATGAAACGAGTCGCAGTGACCGGAATGGGGATCGTTTCCTCCATCGGCAACAACACGCAAGAAGTCGTAGCGTCACTAAGAGAGGCCAAGTCCGGTATTTCCTATTCTCAGGACTTCGCCGATCACGGGTTTCGTTCTCAGGTTTGGGGTCGTCCAACGCTTGACCCCACCGATATTGTGGACCGGCGGGCAATGCGTTTTCTGAGCGAGGGAGGCGCCTGGAATCACGTTGCCATGAAGCAGGCCATAGTGGACAGCGGTCTGGAAGAAAACGACATTACCAATGAACGGACCGGCATAATCATGGGTTCCGGAGGCGCGTCGACAAAAGCAATCGTCGAAGCGGCAGACATAACCCGCGAAAAAGGCAGCCCCAAACGGATCGGACCGTTCGCTGTGCCCAAGGCAATGTCATCAACCGCGTCTGCGACGCTGGCGACATGGTTCAAGATTCATGGCGTCAACTATTCAATATCCTCGGCCTGTTCGACATCGGCTCACTGCATTGGCAATTCCTATGAGTTGATCCAGATGGGCAAACAGGATGTGATGTTTGCCGGCGGACATGAGGACCTCGACTGGACAATGTCCAACCTGTTCGACGCAATGGGTGCGATGTCCTCCAAATACAATGAGAATGCTGCTTCCGCCTCCCGCGCTTTTGACGCTACTCGGGACGGATTTGTTATCGCGGGTGGAGCCGGGGTCCTGGTGCTGGAGGAATTGGAACGAGCAAAAGCGCGCGGTGCGAAGATCTACGGAGAGATTGTCGGCTACGGTGCAACTTCGGATGGCTATGACATGGTGCAACCCTCCGGAGAGGGCGCCATTCGCTGCATGCGACAAGCTCTGGCGACGGTAAATGGCCGGGTCGACTACATCAACACCCACGGAACCTCGACGCCGGTGGGTGATAGCAGGGAGATCGCTGCAATTCGTGAGGTATTCAAGGATGAGATGCCGCACATCGCATCGACAAAGTCTTTGACCGGGCATTCCTTGGGCGCGGCGGGCGTTCAGGAATCGATATATACGCTGCTCATGATGAAGGGTGGCTTCAAGGGTGAGAGCGCACATATCGGCGAAATTGATTCCGAGTTCGAAGACATGCCCATTTTGCGAGACCGCCTCGATGAAGAAATTGAGATCGGGCTCTCAAACTCTTTCGGTTTTGGCGGCACGAACGCCACGCTGGTCTTCCAGCGTCATGATGCGTGAGGGAAATTCACTGAATGAGCAGACTTATGGAAGGCCGCCGCGGACTTGTTATGGGGGTCGCTAACGACCATTCTATCGCATGGGGTATTGCCGAAAAACTGGCGGCTGAAGGGGCTGAACTGGCGTTTACCTATCAAGGAGAAGCGTTTGGCCGCCGGGTAAAACCACTGGCGGAGAAGGCCGGAGCTTCGATTGTGCTTTCCTGCGATGTTGAAGACCTGGAATCGGTCAAACAATGCTTCGATCATCTTCGTTCTGAATGGGGCAAACTCGACTTCATCGTGCACGCGATCGGATTTTCGGACAAAAATGAACTGAAGGGATTATACGCCGATACGTCGCGCGAGAATTTTCAACGCACAATGCTGGTGTCGTGTTTCTCGTTCACAGAAGCGGCCAGAGAAGCTGCAGCTTTGATGACGGATGGCGGCTCTATCATCACCTTAACCTACGCCGGATCGGTGCGTGTCATGCCAAATTACAATGTCATGGGCGTGGCAAAGGCTGCTTTGGAGGCGAGTATTCGTTATCTTGCAAACGATTACGGGCCGAGGGGCATTCGAGTAAACGGAATTTCAGCCGGACCGGTCCGCACGCTGGCGGGAGCCGGCATATCCGACGCGCGGCACATGTTTTCCTACCAGGCCCGGAATTCTCCGCTCAGGCGGACGGTCACAATTGAGGAAGTCGGAAATTCCGCCCTGTATTTGCTGTCCGATCTGTCATCCGGCGTGACCGGCGAAGTCCATTACGTGGATTCAGGTTACAATATCGTCTCCATGCCAAGGCTGGACGAACTGAAAAGCCTGACTGATCGTTGAAATAGCGGTCCCTACAAATTCGCCAATCCGTTAAAATTGCAATGGTAGTTTGAGCGGCGAGTTAACGACTCTCGGGTTAACTTCCCTGCGAGCAGGGGAAGTTGCATGGCTTCAGTGGCAGTAAAGAAAAACCCGGCGCGTACACCGGTGTTCAGATTGCTGACGATCGCAAGCGTCGGTCTGTGCAGCTTTCTGATTGTACTGTGGGGCATGAGATTTAGCTTTGGCGATGGGCTTGCCGGGCTTTCAGCCGAAGCCATTGGCGCCATGATCGCGGCGCTGTGCACATTGGCGACAGCGGGCGGGGTAATCTCGTTCTTTGCCGGTGTTGATGAGTCCTCGGAATATGTCTTTACCGAAACTCAGGTCGATCGCCTGACCGGCTTTCATTCCCGCACAGCGATGATCGGCAAGATCGCCGAAGCTGCGATAAAAGCCGAACGCACCAAAGTGCCAATCTACATGATCGATGTCGACATTGATCGCTTCAAACAGATCAACGATGCGATCGGCTACAGTCACGGCGATGAATTGATCCGCAGTTTCGCAGCCCGTCTGCGGCAATTGTTGCCGGATTCAGTTGAGATGGGGCGTATTGGCGCTGGCGAATTTGCAGTTCTTGCAAATGCAAATTCGCTCGAGGCCGACCTGGATGTGACGGTTGAGTCGCTTCTGGTCTCCTTGATGGAACCATACCAGATTTCGACGCACGCCCAGACGCTGAACATCTCGGCTGGGATCATCTCGATGCCAGGTGATGGCACCGATCCGATAAAATTGCTGCGTAGGTCAAATTTGGCGCTGCAACATGCAAGAGCGGCAGGCGCCGGTAATTGGTCAGCCTATCACAGCGAAATGGGCAAGGTGGCCGAATACAGGCAATGGATCGAATCGGAGTTGAATGGCGCGGTGGAGCGCGGTGATTTCGATTTGCACTACCAACCGCAATTCGACCTGGCGACCAATGATGTGGTGGGATATGAGGCACTGATCCGTTGGCGTCATCCTGATCGCGGAATGATCCCGCCAAACGAGTTCATTTCCGTTGCTGAAGAAACCGGAATGATCATCGAAATCGGTGAATGGGTGTTGCGAAAGGCCTGCGTCGATGCTCTGCGTCTGCCGGAGAGCTGCTTTGTTGCTGTCAATATTTCTGCCATGCAGTTCATCACCCGCGATTTCACGGAGATGGTCCGCAGCATATTGGTAGAAACCGGTCTGGCTCCTGGAAGACTTGAATTGGAAATCACCGAGACTGCCATGATGCAAGACAAGGCAAGGGCCGCAAAAATTCTCGATGAGATAAGGGCCTTGGGCATTTCGGTGGCGGTAGACGACTTTGGCACAGGCTATTCCAACCTGAGCTATCTGATCGATTTCCGTTTCAACAAGCTGAAAATCGACCGCTCTTTCGTAAGCCGTTTGGATCAGGATGCATCCGGCACCGGTGGAGCCGTCGTGTCCACCATTGTCGGATTGAGCAGGGCACTTGGCGTCGACACAATCGCCGAAGGCGTAGAAACCGAAGACCAGGCGGTGCTGCTTCGGGCGGCTGGCTGCGACGTTGTACAGGGTTTCTATTATGGCAAGCCCGAGCCATTGACGCTGCCCAGTTCTGGTGTTCTCACTTCAAAAACGGCCCACTGATTTTCATCGAAAGGTGGCGCAGGTTTTTACGCCTACGACCCGTGCAGCGAACCATCGGTTTCAATTCGCACCAGCGCGCCTGAAAACTGCCCGTGATGCTCGGCGGGCAATCTTAATGCCGGCGGTGTCGTCCACCCCATCTCTCTTGCCGCCACCAGCCCAAGAAGTAAGATTGCATCGGGCTCACTCAGCACAATGGCTGCGGGCGCCTTCCCGCAATGGACGAGTTCCAGCAAAATTGTCGATGCCGTCGAAGAACCGACAGTTGCAGGTATAAACAGCACCTTTTGCGCGATATTCGCACCGAACTGTGGATGTCTGACATTGATGATTTCACCCGTTTTGGGATCCACACCGCCCCAAAAACTGATTGGTTCGGTCAGCACGAGCGAGTGGCCTTCTGCTTTGCTTTCGCCAACGATGAACTCGGCTTTCAGCGTCATGGCGACCTTGTTTCGGCGAGTTCGGGCCGGCCGGTCACCGCACTCTCCACGCACTCCCGCATGCCACCATACAGGACATCATAGCCCGTATTGCCGGGAGCGTAGTGGGCAAATTTCCCCGAATTTGTCATCAACACACCCCCGGCAAGCTCCGGCAGCATTGGCGTGACGACAATGCAGGTATCGACCACGAGTGTCACACCAGCCTCCTCCAGACGGCGCCGCGATCCGGTATCCTTGAGCCCTTGCAGAACATGGCGGCCGGTGCAGGCATAGAAAGGAACCGCCAGGCTGCGTCCGGCGATCAATACTTCAAGCCGTTCAAATTCCCGCAGCGACAAATGCGGACTGCCGATTGCGACCGCATCTATTCTATCGGGCCTCTCCGCTGTCGACAGGCGTCGTTGCGCCTCCAGAACCATTTGTGAGGTGACGTTAATGACTTCAGCCTGATTGCCGACACATGCGGTCTCCACATCAGGCGCTTCGGGAGTCACTCCCGATATATGAAAAAGACCTACAGCCCCCGAAGAAGCAGCTGCGGCGCCAAAGGCTTTCAAATCGTCTTCGCTTGGCCTTTTTGTAATTCCGTCGATGACCCCGATGGAGTTTCCCGCTTCTCGCCCATAGAGATTGCCGAGAATTGGCCAGGCGGTCTCATCGTCGAAAAACCGTGATGGCAGCCCACTGACGTCGAACACAAATCTAGCGGCGCGGTTCTCCGGCTGATGCAAGCCGCAGTAAGGTGCCTTTCCGGTGATTGCGCAAGCAATGTCCAGCAAGTCTCCATATCTGTTTGTTCGCGCACCGAGAACCGAATTGCAAAAGGCGACCGCGTTCGATTCTCCCCAGGCAACGTCGGATCCTTTGGCAGGGCGATGCCCTGCCTGATAAGGTGCGCAGGTCCAGCTTGGCTGACAGCCGAGTTGGCGATAGGCCCGCATCATTCGCCCTGCCATCTCACGCTCATGTCCGGAAAGTTGCTGCTTCGAGCAACCCGTCAAATCGAGCGCACCGACATTCAGCGTTGAAGGTACGGAAACCTTCGCTCCGTCCGCCACCAGTTTTTCTGCAAAGTGTGTGCCCGAATCACCGTGGTAGACCGCGCCGTCTATATGTGCCGATTGAATGGGAATCAGCCGCACGGCGCCCAGCAGGCGGGCGGCTTCAGCAACAATCCGCATTGCCATCGACGAACCCTCACCAGCTTCTCCCGCAGCAATGTCGCGTTCCCGGGCTGTAAGTTCGGCCGTCATCGGGATGACCGCCTTTCATACCGAATGACCTGAAAGGAGGCATCAAGAGCATTGTACATCAGCAATTTGCCCGTCAGCGGCTTGCCCGCACCTGTAATCAGCTTGATGACCTCCATGGCCTGCAATGTTCCCATGACGCCTGTCAGCGCCCCCAATATGCCAGCTTCGGCGCATGAAGGAACGGTTCCCGCGGGAGGCGGACTGGGAAACAGGTCGCGATATCCCGGATACTTCGTTCCTTCTGCACTGGTTTCCCACGGTTTCAATACGGTCAGCGAACCGTCGAACCGCCCCACCGCCGCCGCCACCAGCGGTTTTTTGAGCCGCTCAGCCGTATCGGCGGCCAGATAGCGTGTTTCGAAATTGTCCGAGCCATCGACAATGATGTCATACTGATCAAACAGCGCGTCGGCGTTTTCAGGCAACAGCCTGCATTCATGGGCTTCGACAACAGAGTGTGGATTGATGGCCTCGATGGAAAGTTTCGCACTGTCGACCTTTGCCATTCCGGTTCGCTCGGTTGTGTGGATGATCTGGCGCTGAAGATTGGAAAGCGAAACCTTGTCATCGTCGACAATGCCTAGCGTGCCTACTCCTGCGGCGGCCAGATACTGCAAAACCGGCGCCCCAAGCCCGCCGGCGCCGATTACCAGAACACGGGCCTTTTTCAGTCGCTGCTGGCCGGCGCCGCCAATCTCCGGAAGCACGATATGCCGCGCATAGCGCTCGAGTTCCTCGCCGGACAGCAGAATTGGATCGTCTGAATTCATGGCAAGACATTAACGTCAGCGGTGTCGCCTGTCATGGAGCATCTTCTGCAACAACGGTACCGTTGGAGACGGAAAAAAAACTGCCTCCCGCATCGATATCGGAAAAGAGCGACCGGTCCGTTCCGGTCATGAAAGACTGCACATTCAATCCGTCTATCAAATCAAACAATGCGCGCCTTCGGTTTGCATCCAGATGGGCGGCAATCTCATCCAGCAACAGGACCGGCGCCATGCCGCTCATTTCGCCGGTCAGCCGTGCATGGGCGAGTATCAGTCCAACCAGCAGCGCTTTTTGCTCCCCGGTGGAACACTGGGCCGCCGGCATGTCTTTCGGTGCGTGGCGAATAAGCAAATCGCTTCTGTGCGGTCCTTCAAGCGTTCTTCCTGCGGCACGGTCGCGATGCCGGGCATCTCGGAGAATTCCGCGAAACTGGTCTTCGACATCGCTGGCGGGCATCTCGCCGGCTATTGCTTCCAGCGTGCCGGCAAGCGTGATCGAGGCGGCTGGAAACACGCCTCCATCGCCGATTCCACCGATCGTTCCGACCAGCAACCGGACCAGTTCAAGTCTTGCGGCTGCGATTGCTGTGCCGGTTTCCGCCATCGTTGCCTCGATGGAATCAAACCAGGCGCTATCGCCGGCATTGTCGCTCAACAGCCTGTTTCGCCCCCGCATCGCCTTTTCATAATCCACTGCCCGGCGGGCGTGCCCTGGATCGATTGCCAGTACCAAACGGTCGAGAAAGCGTCTGCGATCACCCGCCGGTCCTGTAAACAGCCCGTCCATTGCCGGAGTGATCCAGACCACACGCAGCCATTCCAACAAAGCATCGACCGATCTCGTATTTGCACCATTGATCCTGACGCGCCGGGCGCCCTCCGTACCGTCCGGTGAGGTCGTTCCGGTGCCGATTTCAGCTTCGCCCATCGGTCCGTCAAGCGAAGCGTGGATTGCAAAGCCCCCGGTTGATCCTGCTCGGGTTATGTCGGCCAGTACAGCACGCCGCAAGCCGCGGCCGGGCGTCAATAGTGACACCGCCTCCAACAGATTGGTTTTTCCCGCGCCATTTTCTCCGGTCAGCACCACCGGTCCGTCACCCAGATGGATGTCGAGCTGTTCGTAGTTCCGAAAATTGGAAAGCTGCAGGCGTCTGACGATGACGCGTGGAGGAGGTTCGTATTGTTCGGGGTCGCTTCTCGGTTGCGGCATCATCTCGCCTGTCGCCGGTTTGGCTGACAGGTCTGTCAAACCCGCATCGGCATCAATACGTATAGTGCGTCCTTGTCGGCTGCATCCTGTATCAATGTCGGTGAGCCGGAGTCGGCAAGCATGAAACGCGCTTCGTCGCCTGACAACTGCCCGGCCACATCCAGCAGATATCGCGCATTGAAGCCGATTTCGATCGGGTCAGAAGAATAATCTGCTGCCAGTTCTTCTGTAGCGCTGCCCGAATCCGGATTGTTGACGGTCAACACAACCTGCCCGTCGTCGATTGACAGTTTGACCGCCCGCCCGCGTTCCGAAGAGATGGTGGAAACGCGATCCACCGCCTGTGAGAATGCATGACGGTCAATCGACAATGCCTTGTCGTTTCCGGTGGGAATGACGCGTTGATAGTCGGGGAAAGTCCCGTCGATAAGTTTGGAAGTCAGAATGACGCTGCCAATTGTGAGCCGTATCTTGGTATCTGAAAGCTCTATCGTCACCTTGATATCGGGATCATCGACCAGCTTTTGCAGTTCACCGACCGTTTTGCGCGGAATGATGATCCCCGGCATGTCCTCTGACCCGGCGGGCGCCTCCAGCTCGGTGCGTGCCAGCCGGTGGCCATCGGTGGCAACCGCGCGCAGCTTCATCGCGCCGTCATTCTCAATCGCGTGCAGGTAAATGCCGTTCAGATAATACCGTGTTTCCTCGGTCGATATGGCAAACTGGGTTTTCTCGATGAGATTGCCTACTTCGGTGGAGTCGAGGCGGAATATATGGCTGAAACTGCCCGCAGACAGTTCCGGAAAATCGGCTTGCGGCAGGCATTGGAGCTTGAAATTGGAGCGGCCGGAGATGACCGACATGGAATTGCCGTCCTCGTCGGTCTTGAGCATGACCTCGGCGCCATCCGGTAGTTTGCGGACGATATCATAGAGAAGATGTGCGGGAACGGTTGTCGCGCCACTCTGCTCGATTTGCGCCGGCGTCGCTTCGGTGACTTCCAGGTCGAGGTCCGTTGCTTTCAATTCCAGGCTGGCGCCATCGGCCTTCAGCAATACATTCGACAGGATCGGAATTGTATTGCGCCGTTCGACCACGCGGTGAACATGATTGAGCGCTTTGAGGAGATTGGACCGTTCAAGGGTTACACGCATATCAAACCGTTCTTGCCTGATAAATCATGGGATATCGCGCCTTTGCCACGACGGCAGCTGCGACCGATAGAATCGTTGCAAAATGACAGGAATTTGCCGGAAAACGCAAGTCCGCGGAGCGCTCACAACGCCGCTCCGCGGGCTTTCTGGGGATAACACCCGTCCCCGTATGCGCCAGGCCCGCCGACCCTCTCAAAAACCGTATTCCGTTCCGGCGGAATGTGCGTTCCCGCCTTGATTCAAGTCTGCTCGTGAATAAGCCGCTTTAATAACTCGATTTCACGGGCAAGCTTCTTGTCAGATTCGGACAGCCCCTCAATCTTGCGAACGGCATGCAGCACTGTGGTATGGTCACGGCCGCCAAATCGCCGGCCAATCTCCGGCAATGACCGCGGTGTCAGCATCTTCGCCAAATACATCGCAATCTGCCTTGGCCGGACAATCGTACGCGTCCGCCTGTTGGACAACAATTCGGTCCGGGACACATTGTAGTGGCGCGAAACGGCGCGCTGGATATCCTCGATGCGAATGCGTTTTGGTTCACCAGACCGGTAGATGTGTCCCAACAAGTCATCGATTCGTTCGACAGACAGCTGTGGCTCGAAGGACTGGCGGAATATCAGCTGGTTGAAAGCGCCTTCCAGTTCGCGGCCACTACCGGTCACGACCCTGGCCACGTGTTCCAGAATTGCGTCCGGAATGTCCAGCGATTGATCTTCAAGCCTGGACTCGGCCAGCCGCTGACGCAGCATTGCCAGCCGCATTTCGAAATCAGGCGGTGCTATTTCCAGCGCGACGCCGCCGTTCAGGCGCGACCGCACACGCGGCTCAAGCGATTCCAGTTCAGATGGCGGACGGTCTGCAGCCACGACCACCTGCTTTGCACTGTCCAGCAGCATGTTGATGAGGTGACAGAACTCGTGCTGGATCGATTTACCCTGCAGAAACTGCATGTCGTCGATGACCAGAAGATCAATGTCGCGCAATTGTTCCTTGAAGGTCAGCGCATTGTTGTCGCGAATGGCAGTGGCAAACCGCCACATGAAATACTCAGCCGTCAGATAGACGACACGCGATTGCGGGTCGCGGGACAATGCTTCTGCTGCAACCGCTTGCAGAATATGGGTTTTACCCAAGCCAACCGAAGCGTGGATGAATAACGGATTGAACCGGACAGCGTTGGAAGCCTTTTCGGCGACTGCCTTGGCAGCGGCAAATGCTACACGGTTTGAAGGGCCTTCAACAAACGAGGCGAACGTGTAGCGATTGTCGAGCGGTGAACCCAAAATGGTGTTCTGCTCACGCGGGCGCTGCGCGCCGCTCTTTCCGGCAACCGGAGATTTTAGTGTCGGGATTTGCTTGTTGCCGCCCTGGGCAAAATTGGCCTGGTTGCCTGTCTTGGCGCCTGTCGCCGGTTTCTTGTCGGCCTGAGGGACGCTGTAACGAACTGCGCTGCGGACCAGGACTTCCACCTTCAAAACACCTGGAGCGTCGGCCTTCCACAACTCGTGTATCAAATCGATGTAGTGACTGGTTATCCAGGAGCGAAGAAATGTCGTCGGAACCGACAGTCGTATGACACTCGCATTGGCTTCCACCAGTTTCATGCGTTCAAACCAGCTGGTGTAGACCTCAGTCCCGAGCTGGGCCTTCAACTGGGCCATTACGCGAGTAAATATTTCTGCCGCACTCTTGGATGCCATGTTTTGGTCCCCCGACCGCCCTGTATTAATATTGGTGCTGTCATCCAGCACAATCGCCGCAGCGTTGCTGTGAAAATTCATTGGATTGCCGCCGTTCCTTTGAAATTTGTGGCCCCTCAGTGCAGAGCCCAAATCGAGCCAGCACCTCCCCATTAAATATTGATTGACCTATTCTTAAGTAATCTCCCTCCCTTCTATTTCCACGATGCACAATAACATCGATTTCCACTCCAATATCGTGCTTTTTGCTGGGGTGCGGGCAACAAAAAACCGGGCCCGACACAAAAAACCCGATGAAACAACTCATACTATCAAGAACAAGACGCCGGAAACCCGCCGTCACGCAACAGACAATATTCTCCCGTTCACCGGAGTGCGCTCCGGCGCCAAATTATCTCTAATTTGGTTGGACAATTGGGCCGCAGGCCCGTCCGTCGCGATGCCTGGACACTACAGAATTCCTTGTGGAAAGCGCAAGCCCGGTGGTTACGGTTTTTTAACGATTGTGACAGCGATTCGGATCGATTTTGGCTGCGGATGTCGAGGCTCGATCCGATAAATCTTTCTGATTCAATCCCTTTCTCTGGCATAAGAAAATATGCCTTGCGCCAAAAAATATTTTCAGAAAAAAAGCTTGACAGGATTTTTGAGACTCGGCGCCTGACCCGGGATTTCAAACTGCCCGAAGAGAATGAGCTAAGCCATTGAATTATTTGAGTTGGAAGCGATGCACCATTACGGTTTTCCACAGGCTATATGACTGATTTGTAACGACTTTCTTCGCGCTTCCGAGGTGCAAAATTTTCCGGGAATTTTGCTGCATCGCAACCAACCCGCAATAAGCCGGCAAACAAAAAAGGCCGGTCCAAAACCGGCCTTTGAGACACCCAGTTAGTTGAAACTTATCAGGCGCTCAGGGCTTTAACCCGGCCCGCTAGCCGCGAGACTTTTCTCGAAGCTGTATTGCGATGCAAAACCCCCTTGCCGGCAGCGCGCATCAATTCCGGCTGGGCTTCCTTCAATGCGGCGGCAGCGGCATCCTTGTCGCCGGAGGCGATCGCCTCTTCAACCTTGCGCAGGAATGTTCTCACTCGCGAAATACGGTTTTTGTTGACCGCAGTGCGGCGGGCGATTTTTCTGGTTGCCTTCTTGGCCGAAGAAGTATTGGCCATGCTCTCTCTTTCCACGTTGCTTGGCCGCTGGACGATCTGCGCTCTGCAGCGCCTTATTCGTCATGTTACGGACCTGAAAACAATCAGGCGGCCGCTGGCCGCCTCGAACTGGCGCGCTTATAGTGTGAAACCGGATTGGCGTCAACGCCGTCCGGCCTTGATTTTCACCGGTTCCGGAAGCTGGCAGTACGTTTTTCGACAAACGCACTCATGCCTTCCTTCTGGTCATCCATTGCAAACAGCGAATGGAACAGCCTGCGTTCGAAACGCAATCCTTCTGAGAGACTTACTTCATCCGCACGATTGACCGCTTCTTTGGCCATCATCACCGCCGGCATTGAAAACTCGGCGATTTTTCCGGCAGCATTGAGCGCCTCTTCGAGCAGCTCGTTGTCCGCCACCACCCGAGCCACCAGACCGCTGCTCTCAGCTTCGCGGACATCCATCATCCGTCCTGTCAGGCACATATCCATCGCCTTGGCCTTGCCGACAGCCCGGGTCAGGCGTTGCGAGCCACCCATCCCGGGGATCACTCCGAGAGTGATTTCCGGTTGCCCGAATTTGGCGCTTTCAGAAGCGATTATGAAATCACACATCATGGCGAGTTCGCACCCACCTCCCAAGGCGTAGCCGGAGACTGCAGCGATGACCGGTTTGCGCACCCGCGCCAGCCGCTCCCAACCGGCAAAGAAATCCTGCGTATAGGCTTCAGCATAAGACAGAGGTTGCATCTCTTTGATATCCGCCCCGGCGGCAAAGGCCTTTTCAGACCCGGTAATCACCGACGCGCCGACACTTGCATCCTCGTCAAATGCTTCGAGCGCTGAGGTTACCTCATTCATGACAGTTGTATTGAGTGCGTTGAGCGCCTTTGGCCGGTTGAGTTGAACCAGGCCGACCTTCCCTTTTGTTTCGACAATGATTGTTTCGTAGCCCATCGCAGTTCAGTCCTTTACCCGTTTAATCCGTTGTTGGTGTCTTATCGCACCGATGTCGTAATCGCCATCACGCTATTTCTGGCACGACCGGCAGAAAAACGTCGAGCGCCCGGACTGGACGATGCGTTCCACCTGTCCATTGCACCCCGTTTTCATACAAGCTTCGCCTTCGCGGTCGTATGTCGCAAACCGGTGTTGAAAATAGCCGAGCGAACCATCGGTTTGGACATGATCGCGAAGGGATGAACCGCCGGAGTTGATTGCCTCGCCAATGACATCACGGATCGCGTCGGCCAGCCTTTCGCGGGTTTCTTCCCGCTTTTTGCCTCGTCCTGAAATGGTTTTAGCGGATTTGCGAGGGTCAAGCCCAGCTCTCCAAAGGGCTTCGCACACATAGATGTTGCCAAGCCCGGCGATCAGTCGCTGGTCGAGCAGGGCGGCTTTCAGCGGTGCTTTTTTGCCTGCAAATAGCCGTCCGATTGTTTCACCATCGAGTGAGTTACCCGTGGGCTCAACACCAAGACCGGCAAACATCGGATGCTCGTTCAGTTCGTCTTGCCGGATCAGAAGCATGAACCCAAACCGGCGCGGATCGTTGTAGATCACTTTAGCATCGGCATTTGCGTCTTTTCCGACATGTAGAATGACATGGTCGTGCCTGCGATTTTTTTGGTACGACGCAGGAACTTCATCGGGCATGCCGGCAGTCTCGATCCGGAACGACCCGGACATTCCAAGGTGGCAAACCAGCACGTGGCCATCACCAAGGTGGACAAGCAGGTATTTAGCCCGCCTGGACAGAGCAGTTATCGTTTGTCCCTGCACCCGGTCTGCAAACCTCGATGGAAGCGGAAAACGCAAGTCAGGCCGGTTTTGAACCAGTTTCCTGATTGTCGAACCTTCCAGCACCGGAGCCAGTCCCCGCCTGACGGTTTCAACTTCCGGCAGTTCGGGCACGGCGGAATTCTCTGATTTGCAAATGCTGTGGCGGTTCGGAGCGAATATCATTCATTGCGGTTGAACATAAACGGTCAAATGTCTGCATTTACAAGATGGAAGTACCGCGAAGAGCCCGTGATTTTTCAACTTGAGCAAGTTCCACTCATCCTGTGTCATTCCTGATTGCAGTTTTTTGTGGACGCGATTTGGCGTCTGACGCGCCCATTTGGCTGCTATCTGTTCCCGCAAGAAGATATCGAATGAAACGACGCCGGAGCAGGCTGGTCGGATCGGGATATGTTGCCAATACCCAGGAAATTCATTCATTCTGACATTGAACGCAAAGGCATCGCGGTGATATCGAGCGGCATGACCCGGAAAATCTTACGAAATATCGCCTCTGTTTGGCTGACCCTGTTCTCGTCTACCGCCGCAATGGCCGATTGGCGTGAGGAACTGGGGACATTTCGCATCGGGATGCTCGCTGATCCGGGCTCTGAGCGAGTGGTGGCCGGATTGGCGGAGATTCGCCACGCATTCTCAATCGCGCTGGGAATGCCTGTCCGGATATTCGTTGCGCGTGACTATGCCGCGCTGATCGACGCACAGGCGACTTCGCGAGTTGAATACGCAATCTATTCGGCCATGGCATACGGGACTGCCATGCGGCTGTGTGATTGCGTTGAACCGCTCGCGGCCAAACAGGGAGAAATGCTTGATACCGGTATCCGCTCGGTCCTGATTTTGCGAAAACAGGCTGCTCAGTCGGATGCGGATATCAACAAAGCGAAAATAGCCGTAACTCAGGGCGACGGCCTGACAGGGGCGATCATTCCTTCGATGGCTTTATCGGGAGCCGATGGACCGGACGGAATTGGAAGCAGTCAGTTGGTCATCGCTGCCAGCGACAGCGATGCAGAGAACATGTTTCTGGGTGGAAAAGTTGACGGCCTGTTTGGCTGGGTCAAATCGCAGCGCGAAGAGATAATCCGTTCACCATCGGGAACTGTGGCCCGGCTGAAGCAAGCAGGTTTGCCGGCGGAAGATCTGGAAATCTACTGGACATCTGAATTTCTGCCCTATGGTCCGCACACGGTTAGGAAGGATCTCAGTGAAGAAGCGAAATCATTGTTGCGGCAGTTTTTGACCGGTCTGGCGGAAACAAAACCCGACATTCACGAACTGCTGGCCGGATCAGGATCCGTAGCGCTGATCGAGGTCAGCGCCGGTGATTACGGTTTTGTTTCTGAAATTGTCGACCGGTACGCAAGCCAATAGCGACGGCGGGTAAGTGGCCAAACGGCCAGTTTGTCCGAAAGGCTCTAGCAGTCGGTGCAGGGAATTGACGAACTCTGGCGTGGCCGCAGGTGATACCGTTCCGACATGTTGATGTTGTCGAACGCAGCCATCAGACCCAACGTCTTTTTCTGTGTGGTCGAATAGGTGATTATCGGCTTGTAGTTCAACTTGGTCTCAACCCGGACCAGGAATGAATCCCTGATTTCGAGTTTGTCGGGCACGGTCGTTGTGGTGCCGGGGGCGGCATCCTGGCTTGCTGTGCCGTCCTTAAGCTTTCGTGACCAGGCGACTTTCACCTTCGGATTGTCCTCATCGGTGATCTCGATTGCCGTGATGATGAACTCAGGGCTCGTCCGGCTGTATGGCTGCATGATCGAAAGACCGATCTGCATGATCGCGTCGATTTCAGACTTTTTGATCGTCTGTTGCTGCGTAATCAGGTCAGCAATCATGCTGGCCGCACGTCCGACTTTCCGGTTCGATTCGACCGCCTGCGCCACTTCCATGGTGACGAAGTAAAGGGACAACAATACCGGCGCGATAAACGCAAATTCAATCGCCGCGACACCATTTTCGTCGCCGACAAGGCTGCGAAGCTTTTGACGAATGCGGCCTAGGCCAAATAATTTTGAATTACGCTTGTCCATGGTCTTGCTCTCGTCAGTTGCCGGAACTTTCAATTCAGTCCTGGAAGGGTTCGTTTTGCCAGGTGACGGTGGCGAAATGCAGTGTCGTGCCGCCCTTGAGGCTGGACATCCGCTTGCGCATGATGTCGGTCATGATTGGCCAGCGGTAAAACACCCGCAGCATGTTCTTTGTGAGCGATTTCCCGGGTGTCACATCAAAATCCGTGGTGTCGATGTCCCGGGTGTCGCCAGAGCCGATATATTTGATTTCCTCTTTCGCCGCGTCCGCGAAGGTGGCGAACTCGCGCAAGTCCACCTCCAGTCCGGGACACCCTGCAGCAACAAGGATTGATATATCGTCGCAGATTAGCTCCTTCAAAGACGTCTCGGTCACATCGGCGGCCTTGATCTGACCTGTTCTGAGCTGGCGAGCGACATTATTGGCCGAGTTTGAAAGCAGCTGCTGACCGGCAAACGAAATGCAGCTCTCAAGAATGGCGAAGATCAAGAGGGTGAACGGAATGATCAGCATCGTGAATTCAATTGCAGTGCTTCCGTCCTGGTTGCCCGCAAAATCCCGCCTGCGGTGCCTCCCGGCCAGTCGAAAAAGAAATCCGGAACCGTTTTGTTTTGAATTTTTTCTACGCATTCTGGTGCCCTGCCTGCCAATACCGGTAGTTTGACAAGCACGACCATAATTTGTTCCGGTTTAAATCCGGTGTGGCGGTCAACGGCAATTTGAGCGGTTACCGCAACGATTTGCTAACCGTGTTGCGCGCGATGCGCGCTCTCATCAGGTGACAGATTGAAACAAATTATGTTCACCACCGCAGGCAAAATGCGCTGCCGATCAGCCCGGATGCCGATCGGAATGCGCCCTGCAGGAATTGCGTAGTATGATGATTGCGAATATTCGCGGTTATTGCGAAGCACCCAGATCGGCGTCCGATTCTCTTTCGGCATCCGTCTTGTATGCTGCTTCGCACCGCGGTGTGCACGACAGTGTTTGAAGCGAAGACCGTCTGTAAACACGAACGGAACGGGCATCCTGACGGGTGACATAGACCTGTTCGTCGATGATCGGCGCGCCGTCTTCGTCCAGGATGACGAGATTTGTCAGACCAAATCCCTTGCCGGTGAGCACAATTGTCGAGGAGTTCTGAACCGCCGCATCTGCAATTTCCGGATTACCGACAACAATCGTGTCGGCCGGGCGCGCCAGCTTGAGGATCTTGGCCTGGTTGAGCACTATCTCAATCCCGTTTTCAGCAGCATTTGCAGAAACGGTTGCGACGGACAAGCCGATCAGGGAAGCCGTCAGCAGTCCGGCCAATTTGGAAAGTTTCGGGGCCCGCGTCATTTCGGCACTCCAATGTTTCTGTTGCGATCCAAATTGACTGGTAATGGTGAATGATCGGTTAAGTTTGAGATCACTCAACCTCTCTTGCCCGGCCGTTGGGGCCTCGGGACGGCAATATAATAGGCACCTTATAATATACGCGAGATTTCCCGCGCCCGTTTGGATGAAAAGTGGGGCAATCGAACCGAATGCTTAGTCCAATGATAACCATGTAGCGCTGTCGTATCCGGTAATATTTGGTTAGCCCTGTTTTTTAAGTCGATTGAAAGAGCTGAAGCGTAGATTGCAGCAATCCGATCAACAAACAAAAACCGTTGACGGGTTGTGCTGTAAATACGGAGTAAGGAGTTCTCTCATGTCTAAGATTTTTGCACGCTTTGCAAAAGACGAATCTGGTGCGACCGCTATTGAATATGGTCTGATCGCTGCTTTGATCGCTCTTGCTATCGTTGTTGGCGCTGGTGCTCTTGGCAACAGCCTTGACCAGAAGTTCGACGATCTGGCTACCGAGCTGGACAAAACGAACGCTAACTAATTTTCCTGCATTGGCTGGTGGTCTGATCATCGGGTCACATGAGCCAAGTGAAAATTGGAATAAGGGCCGTCTTCATCGAAGACGGCCTTTTTCTTTTTGCCGAAACTTGGCCGGCGCCACCGCATTTCACAAATGATTAAGCGAGTTCGGCTAGGATGGCCCGGTTCTCAATCAGACAAAGACTGATCCATGCTTGCTGCAATTATCCTGGTCATCTTCCCGTTTTGCATGGCATTTGCCGCCATCTCCGACATGATCTCCATGACCATCGCGAACCGGATTTCGATCGTGCTGTCGGTTACGTTTCTGCTGGTAGCTCCGATGACCGGAATGGATTGGAGCACCTATGCCTGGCACCTGGCTGCTGGCGGGCTGGTTTTGGCTGTCACATTCGGTTTCTTTGCCGTTGGCGGCATGGGTGGCGGCGACGCGAAGCTTTTGGCTGCCACTGCCCTTTGGATGGGCATGAGCATGAGCATGTTGTTCTATCTGGTCTATGCAGCGCTTGTTGGTGGTGTGCTGACCATCATTATCCTGCTTTATAGGAAATCGCCGCTTTCGGTGTACACCGGTCACATGTTGTTGCTGAGGAACTTCGCCGACAAGGACGTTGGTGTACCATACGGTATCGCGCTCGCCATTGGCGGTATTCTGTCTTTTCCAACCACGGCCCTGGGCCAATGGGCGATGGCAAACTTCTGAGCACTGCCTCACTCGGCCCGGCGCGAATCAGTCCGACTATCAATCCGAAACTCTGATAATTCCGCTGCAATTCACGCGGCAACAGCTGCAATTCACGCGGCAAGAAGCATTCCGTGCCACAAGAAATGCGATTGTAAGTATTGCATTAACCATAATTTGACGATTGCCGCTGCAAAGTCACCTCGAGTTTAGCTGTTTGCGGAGTGCGAGGTTCGGGCACATGAACACATCCCGACTTATAATATTGGGAGTTGCCGTCACCACGGCAGTAGGCGCCGGCTATGTGGCGATGCAGATGTCAGCCCCACCACCCCAGGTAATCGTTGAGAATGTTCCGGTTGCTCCGGCGATCGAAATGACCGATGTCCTGATTGTCCAGCGCGACATGGGTGTTGGCGGCGTAATACAGGATCAGCTTAGTTGGCAGGCCTGGCCGAAGGATGGCGTGCGCGAGGGCTTCATCACCAAGGATGCAGAGCCCGAGGCTTTGAATGCGTTCATTGGTGCAGTGGCAAGATTGCCCATGTTCGCCGGCGAGCCGCTTCGCAGATCCAAGCTTATCGACGCCGGCCAGGCATTCATGTCTTCGATACTGCCTTCGGGAAAACGCGCCATTGCGACCCAGATTTCACCTGACACCTCTGCCGGCGGCTTCATCCTGCCGAACGACAAGGTCGACGTGATCATGACGCGCCGCTCGACCGACAGCGCAAACGAAGGTTTCGTTACCGAGACCATTCTCGAGAACATCCGTGTACTGGCGATCGACCAGACAATCCGGGAAGACGAGGAAGGCCGAAAGGTCAAAGTGGGTGAGACAGCCACGCTTGAGCTGACGCCTCAACAGGCCCAGATCATTACCGTCGCCCAACAGATGGCTGACCGCCTGACCCTTGCCTTGCGGGCCACCGTGGACGCGGAAGAAGAGACGGGGCCGGGAGCAGAATATCTTGTGTCCGGAGATGGCAACCGTGGAACGGTTCGCATGATCAAATCCGGAGAAATTTCTGAAGTGGGAGCCAGAAAATGATGAGCGATCCAAGCGGCAAAAGACCTGCAGCGGGACGCAGCCATGTGCGGGCATTGCGGCTATCCACCGCCTTGCTGGTTGCCACGACAACAATGTTCGCGGCCGAACTTGCAATCGTTCCCGACGGCATGAGTGCAGCGGCCCAAAACGTTAAAGTCGGAAAAGCGAAAAACAATCAGCGAGTGAAGCTTGGATTGAACAAGTCGATAGTCGTCGATTTGCCGCGCGACGCCTACGACATTCTTGTGGCCAATCCCACCGTAGCAGATGCGGTCACCAGAACGTCGCGGCGAATTTACCTCTTCGGCAAGCAGGTCGGTGAAACCAACATTTTTGTTTTCGGACCGTCTGGCGAGCAAATCGCCAACATCGATCTGGTCATTGAGCGCGACGTATCGGGATTGAAGGAGTATCTTGCGCGCTTCATTCCCAACTCGGACATTGAAGTTGAGCTTCTCAACGACAATGTCGTGTTGACCGGAACGGTGGAGACGCCTCTCGATGCTTCCCGTGCAGCGCAACTCGCCCAGATATTCCTGACTGGTGGTGAGGCAACCACCGGTAACTTCACCACGACAGCTGCATCCGGCGCCGATGGCGGCGGCGTTGCGATCAACAATCCAGATAGCGAAAGACGCACCAGTCAGATCGTCAATCTTATCAAGATCATCGGCGAAGATCAGGTCACCTTGAAAGTCACCGTCGCCGAAGTGACGCGCTCCGTGATGAAGCAACTCGGTGTGAACATGTTCGCAAACGGTGCATCAAACGGCATAAGCTGGGGTGCGATCAGCGACAATTTCTTCGGCCTGGGCAAGCCGTTGTCTCCCTCACAGGCCAGTTTGGCCGGATCAATCGGATCAGCAACCATCAACGCCTACTTGAATGCCATGGAGCAGGCCGGTGTCATGAAGACACTTGCCGAACCGACATTGACCGCGGTTTCCGGCGAGTCGGCTACTTTCAGGGTTGGTGGCGAGTTCAGCTTGATCACCGGCCAGTCGGTGGATGATGAAACGGGCGGTTTGACCTACGATATCACCCGTCTGGAATATGGAATTGGTCTGGAGTTTTTGCCGACCGTTCTCTCACCGGGACGGATCAGTCTGAAAGTGAGGACGTCGGTGTCCGAACCGACCACCGAGGATTCAGTCGCGCTGTCGGCCGGTGTGCGGACCGCGGGCGCCAACTTCCTGTCTATTCGGCGGAGACTGGCCGACACGACCGTGGAGCTTCCTTCAGGTGGCTCAATGATGATCGCCGGACTGGTGCGCGACGACATTCGCCAGGCTTCGGCGGGATTACCCGGTCTGTCAAAGCTGCCGGTGCTCGGAACCCTGTTCCGCAGCAAGGATTTTGTTCGCAACGAAACCGAGCTGGTCATTTTGGTGACGCCTTACCTTTCCCGCCCTGCGGCGAGAAACAAATTTGCCAAGCCTGACGACAATTTCAACGCACCGAGCGACGGGGCCGGGTTCTTCCTGGGTCGGGTCAACCGGGTCTATGGCACGATGAAAACGGATTTGCCGAAAGGCCGTTACCACGGCGTCGTCGGCTACATCTACAAGTAACTGGGGACCGACAGAATGTTACTACCTGTACACAGTAAGAATCGGGACAGCCGGTTGGCTCATGGTTCCCCGAATAAGGTGATGTCACGCATTGCAATCGCAATTTTGGCCGGCTCAATGTTGTCCGGATGCGCCTATCTGAAACGCGATCACGTGGAAGTTGGTGCGGTACCGGATGACTACAGGACCAACCATCCGATCGTCATCTCCGAACGCGAAGAAGTGATGGATATCCCTGTTGGGGCCAGTGACGAAAAAATGTCGGTTGCCCAGAAAGCGGCAGTGCTCGGATTTCTGGACAACTATGATGTGTCCAACGGAAGTGTGGTTCAGATAATGATGCCTGCCGGCTCCGCAAATGAGCGGGCGGTTGCCAATCTTTCGCCGGAGCTTTTTTCACTTGTCACAAGCGCAGGTGTGCCGCGTCACAAGATCATCACCCTGCCATATCAGGCGTCGTCATCGGAAGTGTCAGCGCCCGTGCGGTTGACCTATACCACAATGGCGGCATCCGCAGGGCAATGCGGCAGATGGCCGGAAGACATGCTGAAAGCGTCTGGTGAAAACAAGCATTACGCAAATTTCGGATGTTCCTATCAGAATAACCTGGCAGCTCAGGTCGCCAATCCAGCCGATCTGCTGGGTCCGCGTAAACCAACCGAAATTGATGCCGAGCGCCGGGTACGCGCCATTGATCAGTATCGTGAAGGCGGCCTGAACGTGCCGCAGGAAACCAATTTCGATAGTCCGTAAGAATTAGGTCGAATGAAATGAGCAATCTTGCCTACGACAGCGATCAAAATCACGAAGTACACTCTGAAAGTGTCGATATTGATGCGCTGAGCGACATGCGGCCGATCCCCCGGATTTCGGTTCAGGCCTTTTGCGAATCCGACGGAGTAGCCAAGCCGATAGAACGGGCTGGCGAAGATCGGCGCATGACCAAGGCGCATCTGAAAGTTCACATGGGTGGGCTCGATACTGCGGTCGAGTTCTACCAAAGTGCGCCCACGCCCAACCTGATCATTCTCGAATCGCGCCTTGAACCCAAGATGCTGCTTTCATCGCTGGAACAGCTGGCGGAAGTGTGTGATCCGAACTCCAAGGTCGTGATCATCGGCCACTACAACGATGTGTGGCTGTACCGGGAGCTCATTAAGGCCGGCATCTCGGAATATGTCGTCGCGCCCGTTTCACTGGCCGACATCGTCGGCATGATCGCGAACATATTTGTCAATCCGGAGGCCGAACCGCTTGGCAAAACATTTGCTTTTGTCGGAGCCAAGGGCGGTGTGGGGTCTTCGACGATCGCTCACAATCTCGGCTGGAACATATCGACCCTGTTCAGTTCGGAAGTTGTTGTTGCCGATCTGGATTTGGCGTTTGGCACCGCGAACATAAATTTCGACCAGGATCCTGCTCAGGGAATTGCCGAGGCGGTATTTTCGCCCGAGCGAATCGACGAGGTCTATCTTGACCGGTTGCTGGCGCAATGTGCCGAGAACCTTTCCATGCTGGCGGCCCCATCGACGCTTGATCGTGTCTACGACTTTGAAAAGGATTCCTTCAGTCAGATTATCGACACGGTGCAAAGATCGGCGCCCTATGTGGTCCTCGATATCCCGCATACGTGGAACGCCTGGACCAAATCCGTGCTCACCTTGGCTGACGAGGTCATCATTGTCGCGACACCGGAGCTCGCAAATCTGCGTAATTCCAAGAATTTGGTCGATACTCTGACCAAGGCGCGGCCCAATGATACGGCGCCGAAACTGATCATCAACCAGATCGGCATCCCGAAACGGCCGGAAATCTCGGCTGCGGAGTTCGCAGAACCGCTCGGATTGACCCCGCTGGCGGAGATTCCATTTGATCCATTGCTTTTCGGAAACGCATCCAACAACGGCCGCATGCTGGCGGAGACTGACGCTCAGCACGCTGTGGTGGCCGCGTTGAATGACATATCGCACATGCTGACGGGGCGGAGCGAGCTGAAGGCACCGAAGAAGAGGGCGATCGACGGCCTTCTTGGGCGCTTGAAGCGGAAGAAATAGCAGTACGGGGTAGCAGGACGGGTTGATCGGACATGTTTGGTAAAAAGGGCAGCAACACCGCCACTCCGGCGGAACCGGCACCAAAGCCGGTCGAAGCAACGCCTGCAGTGGAAGAGGCTAAACCAGCCGAATCCGCACCGGTGGAATCGGCGCCCGTAGAGGCCGCCGCAAAACCCACTGAATCGGCGCCTGCGCCAAAGGTCATCACCGATGTGCCGCCAATGATCACCGAGCCGGACCAGGCGGCTCCGCGCGAACGCGGCGAATCCTACTATGATACCAAAAGCCAGGTATTCTCAGCCCTCATTGATACCATTGACCTGTCGCAGCTGGCCAAACTGGAGCCGGATTCTGCCCGTGAAGAGATCCGCGACATCGTCAATGACATTATCGCAATCAAGAATTTTGCGATGTCCATATCCGAGCAGGAAGAACTGCTCGAAGATATCTGTAATGATGTGCTCGGGTACGGCCCGCTGGAGCCGCTGCTTGCCCGCGATGATATCGCCGACATCATGGTCAATGGTGCCAAGAAAGTTTTCATTGAGGTGAACGGCAAGGTCGAGGAAACCCCGATCCGTTTCCGCGACAACCAGCAGCTTTTGAACATCTGTCAACGGATCGTTAGCCAGGTCGGCCGCCGCGTCGATGAATCGAGCCCGATTTGTGACGCGCGCTTGCCCGACGGTTCGCGTGTTAACGTCATAGCACCGCCACTGGCGATCGATGGCACCGCTCTGACCATTCGTAAGTTTAAAAAAGATAAGCTGACACTTGATCAGTTGGTCAATTTTGGCGCGATTTCGCCTGAAGGCGCACAGGTCTTGAAGATTATCGGACGCGTGCGCTGCAATGTGGTGATTTCCGGTGGCACCGGTTCGGGTAAAACGACCCTGTTGAACTGTCTGACCGGCTTTATCGACAAGGAAGAGCGGGTCATCACCTGCGAAGACTCCGCCGAGCTTCAGCTGCAGCAGCCCCATGTGGTGCGCCTGGAAACCCGTCCCCCAAATCTGGAGGGCGAGGGACAGATCACCATGACCGACCTGGTCAAGAACTGCCTGCGTATGCGTCCTGAGCGGATCATCGTCGGCGAGGTGCGCGGACCTGAGGTTTTCGATCTGCTTCAGGCCATGAACACCGGTCACGATGGGTCGATGGGAACCATTCACTCCAACTCACCGCGCGAATGTCTCAACCGTATCGAATCGATGATCGCGATGGGCGGATTCAGCCTTCCACAGCGAACAGTTCGCGAGATTATTGTCGGTTCGGTCGATGTCATCATTCAGGCAGCGCGATTGCGCGATGGTTCACGCCGCATAACCCACATCACCGAAGTGATCGGCATGGAAGGCGACGTAATCATTACGCAAGATTTGATCACCTACAATATCACCGGTGAAGATGCGTCGGGCAAGCTGGCCGGCCATCACTCATCGACGGGTATCGGCAGGCCCAATTTCTGGGATCGCGCACGATACTATGGCGAAGAACAGGCGCTGGCCAATTCCCTTGAGGCCATGGAGGCCAGGGTAGCGGAGTAATTTTTCCGCCAGCGGTAGGTAGTAAGAATGTTTGGCATTGATACCACAGTCTTGACGTTCATTGCCCTGGCGGCGCTAAGCGCCGGCGCGGTTGCCTACGTATTTCTGTTTTCCCGGATCGAGGATGAGAAATCAGCCGGACGCCGACTGCAGACGGTCAAGAACGCTGAAACCGACCGGGCACTGAAGAAGGCCGCCCGCGACCGGCAGACTGACGCTGCCAAGCGCCGCAAGTCGGTTCAGGATTCATTGAAGGATCTTGAGGAGCGGCAAAAGAAGGAAGGCAGCATTAACAAGAAGCCGCCTTTGAAAATGCTGCTTCAGCAGGCCGGAATGAAGATATCCGTCAAGAATTTCTACATTGTATCGGGTTTTTGCGGAATCCTGATCACGATTGGCGCATATTTTCTCGGCGCACCTGTCTACACACTTCCCGGCGCGCTTTTGGCGGGCACGTTAGGTCTTCCACGCTGGTTTGTTGGCTTTCGCCGCGCACGGCGGGTCAAGGCGTTTCTCAATGAGTTCCCGAACTCACTCGATGTCATTGTCCGGGCAGTGAAATCCGGCCTTCCGCTCAATGACGGAATTCGCCTGATCGCCAATGAAGCGCAGGAACCGGTCAGATCAGAATTCAGGCGGATTATTGAATCGCAACAGGTCGGCATGTCGATTCCGGAAGCAGCATTGCGGATGCAACGGACGATGCCTTGCTCGGAAGCCAGCTTCTTCGGCATCGTCATTCAGATCCAGCAACAGGCCGGTGGCAATCTCTCCGAAGCGCTGGGCAACCTCTCCCGCGTTTTGCGCGACCGCAAGAAGATGAAAATGAAAGTTCAGGCCTTGTCGATGGAAGCCAAGGCCTCGGCTGTCATCATCGGTATCCTGCCCTTCATGGTCGCGTTTTTGGTCTACTTGTCTAGCCCAGGCTACATCACGCCGCTGTTCGTCACCAGCACGGGTCACATGTTGCTCGGCATTGCTGCCGTGTGGATGTCGATGGGCATCTTCGTGATGAAGAAGATGATGAATTTCGATGTCTAGGGTCACGCTCACAGGTCTGCTGCCATGGTAGAAGCCATCACAAGTTCGGTGTTCGAACCGTCGTTCCTGATCGCACTCCTGGTCGGTGTGTCGGTCTTTGCGACGATTTTCACCGCATTGCCTTCCTTCGGCGGAAATGACCTGAAAACCCGAATGAAGTCGGTCGCACTCGAGCGGGAAGAGTTGCGCGCCAAACAGCGCGCACGCCTTGCAGCCGAAGCTGACAAACGGCGCGGCAGACTGCGCGAAGAGCAATCGACCGGAATGAAGAACATTGTCGAGCGGCTCGACCTGCGAAATGCGCTTGCGGATGAAGGCACGGTCGCCAAGCTCAGAACGGCGGGTTTCCGCGGCGAAAATCCGATGACCCGGTTTCTGTTCTTCCGGCTTGTCCTGCCTTTTGTCGGCCTGGCGCTTGCTGCCGTTTATGTGTTTGTGCTCGACAGCCTTCCGGACCAGCCGACATTCGTAAAGATATTCGTCTGCGTCGGTGCAGCCTATGCCGGTTTCTATGCACCGGTCTTCTATGTGACCAATCGGGCTACGAAACGGAAATTCAATATCCAGCGCGCATGGCCCGATGCGCTTGACCTGATGCTGATCTGTGTTGAATCCGGAATGTCGGTGGAAGCGGCCTTTCGCAAAGTGGCCGAGGAGATCGGCTCCCAGTCGGTCGAACTGGCAGAAGAGTTTGTGCTGACGAACGCCGAACTGTCTTTTCTGCAGGAGCGGCGGCAGGCTTATGAAAATCTCTCCGAACGGACAGGCCTTGAATCAGTCAAAAGCGTTTCACAGGCACTCATTCAGGCCGAGAGATATGGTACGCCGGTGTCGCAGGCGCTTCGTGTTCTGGCGGACGAAAGCCGCGAGATGCGTCTGAACGAGGCCGAGAAAAAGGCGGCCGCACTGCCGCCAAAGCTAACCGTTCCGATGATCGTGTTTTTCTTGCCGGTCCTGTTTATCGTCATTCTCGGACCTGCCGGAATGCGGTTCAGCGAAAGCGGCTTCTTCTGATCGATTCTCTGGCCGGGACGAAATTCCGGTTCACTGACAAACGCAAAGCCCTGACTTAGTCGACATCTTCGGCCTGTGTGGCGCGAAATGCGTGTGCCGGATAGACACCGAGAATGCGCATGTCGCGTGAAAAGAACGACAGTTCTTCAAATGCCAGCCTGACGTTCTCATCATCAGGATGGCCTTCGATGTCGGCGTAAAAGAGCGTTGCGAAAAACTTGCCGCCTGTCTGATAGCTTTCCAGCTTGGTCATGTTGATGCCGTTGGTCGCAAAACCGCCCATGGCCTTGTAAAGTGCTGCCGGGATGTTCCTCACCCTGAATATGAAGGTGGTCATCACCAGATCGCCTTCCGACTGGCGTACCGTCCGGTCATCGGTCTTGGACAAAATGACAAACCGCGTGACGTTGTTATCGGTGTCCTCGACGTTTTCCGCCAGGATATCGAGCCCATAGAGTTCGGCTGCCAGACGCGGCGAAAGCGAAGCCGAGGCATGGTCGTCAAGATTGGCAACAAGGCGCGCGGCGCCGGCAGTGTCACCTGCGACCTCCGCTTTCCAGTCATTGTTGCGGATGATGTTCCGGCACTGGCCCAGCGCATGGATGTGGCTGTGAATGGTTTTGATGTCCGCCAGTTTCACACCCGGCCTGGCCATCACCTGAAAATGGATCGGCAGAAAATACTCGCCGACGATATGCAGGTTGGAGTTGGGTAGCAGATGATGAATGTCCGCCACTCGGCCGGCAATCGTGTTCTCGATAGGGATCATTGCCAGTTCGGCTTTTCCGCTCTCGACCGCGATGAAAGCATCCTCGAATGTCGCGCATGGCAGTGGCTCCATGCCGGGATAGACATCGCGGCACGCAGTATCGGAATTGGCGCCCGGCTCGCCCTGAAAGGCAATTTTGTTGCTGCGATAGGCCATTATTTGTCTGTCCGCTCTATTGGCTGGCGGCGAGAACGTCTCGCGCCCGGTCAAGGTCTTCTGCTGTATCCACACCAAGCGGTGCGGCGTCAACGATTGCTGCATCGATTCGCATGCCGGCTTCCAGCGCCCGCAGCTGTTCCAGCTTCTCCCGCTTTTCCAATGTCGATGGTTTGAGCGCCACAAATCGCGCAAGCGCCTCACGGCGATAAGCATACAGTCCGATGTGGTGATACATCGGGCCATCACCCCATGGAGCCGTCGCGCGGGTGAAATACAACGCCCTCAACCGGCTGCTGCCCACCGGCGAACCGACAATCTTGACCACATTCGGATTGGTCTTCTCAGCTTCATCGATTATTTCAACGCCAAGCGTTGCAATATCGACCTCTGCGTCGGTCAACGGTTTAAGTGACGCCCGGATTGTTTCCGGCTCAATGGTGGGCAAATCGCCTTGTACATTGACGATTGTGTCAAATTCTCCATTTGGATCAACGGTTTGCAACGCCTCGAAAATCCTGTCGGAACCTGACTGATGATCCGGTCTGGTCATGACCGCCTCAAATCCACTTCCATCGACGGCAGATGCAATCTCGTTGGAATCCGTGGCCACCACGACCCGGCCACTGCCGCTTTCAAATGCGCGCCGCGCAACGTGAACAATCATTGGTTCGCCGCAGATCTCTGCGAGCGGCTTTCCCGGCAGCCGCGAAGCCGCCATGCGCGCAGGTATCAGAACGATCGAAGGCATTGCGAAAGGGTCCCGGATGGTTATCGCCAGCGGCGGCAAAAAGTCTCAACTGAAACCGTCCTTATATGTGTTGCAACAGCAGAGCAAAAGACCTAGTTTCCGCCCAAATTTCTGACGCCGGCAACCAATACCGGGCATGGTTTTGAATTATGCGGCGCGCTGAGAACAGCTGGATGACTGGGAGCCACGGGGTTTCATGGACTCTTTCGAACTGAACAAAATCATTGGCGCGATACTGGCTACCGTGTTCGTGTTATTCTCTGTGTCCATCGTGTCCGATGCCATATTCGCCAGCCATGCTCCCGAAAAGCCGGGTTTCATCATTGAAGCCGCTGAAGCTGCGGCGGGCGGCGATGACGGCGAGCCGAAGGGGCCGGAGCCGATCGGACCGCTTCTGGCCGGTGCCGACCTTGATAAGGGCAAGTCTGTGTTCAAGAAGTGTGCAGCTTGTCACACGGTCGAAAATGGTGGCGCCAACAAGGTGGGCCCCAATCTCTGGGACATTGTGAACCGACCGGCTGCGGCCCATGACGGTTTTTCATATTCCGGAGCGCTCAAGGAGTTCGCGCAGGGTGGCGCGACGGCATGGGACTATGAAAGTCTGAGTCAGTTCCTGTTGTCACCGAAGAAATTCGTCAAAGGCACGTCGATGGGTTTTGCCGGACTGAAGAAAGAAGGCGATCGGGCGAACGTCATTGCCTATCTCAGGTCGCTGTCGGACAATCCGGCTCCACTACCCGAGCCGGCGCCGGAAGATTCGGCAGCCGCGACGGAATAGGGTAAAATCCGGGACGCAATTGCAGAAAACCGGGCAATTCGCCCGGTTTTTTTGTGCAACACGCCCATTTGCCATCATTTGACGCCCATTTTACCCTATCGCACCTTTCCACCTGCGGTGAACGCGCTAAAAATCCTGACCAGAGCATAACGGGAGGTAGAACCAGTGAATCTTCGATCCACGGTATTTTCAGGCTTACTTGCTTCGGTCGTTATTGCTGCATCAGCCGTCGTTTCAATGGCGCAGGACAATTGGCGCACCGTTTCCTCGCTTATCGGCAAGTCGAAATACGCGGAAAAATTCGAACGTTATGACCACGTCAATCCTGACGCGCCGAAAGGTGGAACGGTCAATCTGATCGCGATCGGCGCATTTGACAGTTTCAATCCATTCATCGTTCGCGGCACGCCTGCAGCAGGATTGACCGCGTTCACCGGTGGTTTGCCTTATGATACGCTGATGGCCCAGTCGGTTGAGGAGCCGGGTACAAGCTACCCGCTGTTGGCCGAGGCATTCAGATATCCCGATGACTATTCTTCCGCCACCTACAGGCTGAACCCCAAAGCCAGGTTTCATGACGGCAAACCGGTGACAGCCGAAGACGTTGTCTGGTCTTTCGAGATTTTGAAAGCCAACTACCCGCTCTACAATCAGTATTTCCACAATGTGACGGAAGCTGTTGCGTTGTCTGAGCGAGAGGTCGAATTCCGGTTCGATCAAAAGAACAACCGCGAGCTGCCGCACATCATGGGCGACATGCCGGTGCTGCCCCAGCACTGGTGGGAGGGCACGGATGCCAACGGCAAGAAACGCGACATTACTTCTCCGACACTTGAGCCGCCGCTGGGATCCGGTCCATACCGGATCAAAAGCTTCAAGCCCGGCGACGAGATAATTTGGGAGCGGGTTGAAGACTATTGGGGCAAGGATCTGCCTGTGAAGATCGGCAGAGAGAATTTCGACCAGCGACGTTTCACCTACTTCCTTGACCGCAACGCTGCGTGGCAGGGATTTATCAAGGGAGGACTGGAAGATTACCGCCGTGAGGGAACCTCAAGGCGCTGGGCCAAAGAGTATGACTTTCCGGCGTTCAAGGCAGGCGATGTGGTTCGCAACGAATTTCCCGACGGTTCCGGCCAGCCCATGCAGGGATTTGTCATCAACACGCGGTTGGACAAATTCAAGGATCGCCGTGTGCGCGAGGCTTTGACTTGGGCGTTCGACTTCGAAAGCATGAACAAGACCCAGTTTTTCGGCCTCTACGCGCGAACGGGCAGCTATTTTGAGGGCGGCGAACTAGCTTCCAGTGGGCTGCCGGAAGGCCGGGAACTGGCAATTTTGGAGCAGTATCGCGGACAGGTTCCTGACGAGGTCTTCGACCAGCCATTCGAACTGCCGGTATACACTGGCGATAATCGAAATGATCGAAAGTTTTTGTCGCGCGCGTTCAAACTCCTGAAAGAGGCGGGCTACACCCGCAGGGGCTCGCAGCTGGTTGACGCCGACGGCAAATCCCTTGCAGTCGAAATTCTCGGCAATGACGAAACAGACGCCCGTATCGCCTCCCCATATGTCGAGCAATTGAAGAAACTTGGCATTGACGCTTCGGTGCGGATCATTGATTCCAATCAGTATATCAATCGCATCCGCAGTTTCGACTTCGAGCTGTCAACGTCCGGCTTCGCGCAATCACTTTCACCGGGAAATGAGCAGCGCGATTTCTGGAGTAGCGCGGCCGCAGATGTGCCTGGTTCACGCAATCTGATGGGAATCAAGGATCCCGTTGTCGATGATCTCGTCGACAAGATAATTTTTGCCAAGGACCGTGAAGAACTGGTCGCCACGACCCATGCGCTCGACCGGGTGCTGCTGTGGAATTTCTATGTCATTCCGCAATGGCACAATCCCGACATCTGGCTGGCATGGTGGGACAAGTTCGGCATGCCGGCAAGCCAGCCCGCTTATGCCGGCATAGATATCGATTCTTGGTGGATCGATGCAGAAAAGGCCGCCGCCCTGGACAAGAAGCTCGGTGGCGGCAATTGACCAGCCGGCACTTTTCGCGCCGGGCGGTCCTTGTTGGTGGCGGAACGATCGCCGCGCTGCCACTGGCCGGCGGGTATGGTTTTGCATCAAGCCCGGCAAATACCCGCCTTCATGGCCTGTCTGCATTTGGCGACCTGAAATATCCGCACGATTTTACCCATTTTGACTACGCCAACCCTGAAGCACCTGCCGGAGGCACGTTCAACTTCTCGCCGCCAAACTGGGCGTTCAACCAGAACGTCATGACGTTCAACACGTTGAACACGTTCGTGGCGAAGGGTGATGCGCCACCTCGCATGGAGCTTTGCTTCGACAGTCTGATGGTTCGCGCCCTCGATGAGCCGGATGCTGTCTACGGGTTGCTGGCTGAAAGTGTCGAACTGTCAGACGACCGTGACACGTTCACATTTCATCTGCGCAAGAAAGCGGAATTTCACGATGGCTCTCCACTGACGGCGCAAGACGTCGCCTTTTCTTTTCTGCTTTTCAAGGAGAAGGGCCATCCGAGCCTGTTGTTACCCCTTGCCGAATTGACCGAAGCGGTCGCATTGGACGATCAGACGGTGCAGTTGAAGTTTTCCGGCAAGCAATCGGACCGTCTGATCCTGTCGATCGTGCAGTTTCCCATTGTCGCGAAATCACATTTCGACACTCACCCATTCGACAGTTCCGAAATGCGGGCTCCGCTCGGTTCAGGCGCCTATCGTGTTGGCAGGGTCTCACCCGGCCTGTCGATTGAATATGACAAAGTGAATAACTACTGGGGCCGCAATCTGCCGGTGAGAAGGGGCCTGGGCCATTTTGACCGCATCAGGATCGATTTCTTCCGTGACCGGCAAGCAGGATTTGAGGCCTTCAAAAAGGGTGACATATTTTACCGTCAGGAGTTCGTCTCCAAAACCTGGGCCACCGAGTATGATTTTCCTGCCTTGCAGGAAGGAAAGGTACTCAAGCGCGAATTTGCCGGCGAATTGCGCCCCTCCATGCAGGCCTGGGCCGTCAATACCCGTCGTGGGCGGTTTGCCGACCGCCGGGTACGCCAGGCGATCAATCTGTGCTTTGACTTTGAGTGGACGCGCCAGAACATGTTCTATGGCTCCTACACGCGTTCGCAATCATTGTTCGAGCGATCGCCCTATCGAGCGGAGGGTTTGCCGTCGGCCGAAGAGCAGGCTTTGCTGAAAAGCCTTCCCGGCAAAGCGCCGGAGGCTGCATTTGGCGAAGCTGTCACGCTGCCGGCCAGTGATGGCTCCGGCCGCGACCGCGAACTTTTGGGCCGGGCAGTCAAACTGCTCAGGCAGGCGGGGTGGAAACGCGAAGACGGCATGTTCGCGGACGCCAACGGAAATCGTCTCGAACTGGAAATCATGGTCAACGCGCCAGTTTTTGTTCGCGTCGATACGCCGTTTGTCGAAAACATGCGCGCCGTTGGCATCGATGCATCAATCCGGCTGGTCGACGCGGCACAGTATCAATCGAGGATCACGGATTTCGATTTCGACATGGTCGGAATTGCCGCTTCGTTCACAGCAACACCCACCCAGGACCAGCTGCAGCAATATTTCCACTCGAAAGCCGCTAATCTGCCGGGTTCGCGAAATCTTCCCGGTATTGCCGACCCCGCGATCGACCGGTTGCTGGAACTTGTCGGCGAGGCGAAAGACCGGGAAACGTTGACAACAACCATGCGCGTTCTCGACAGGGTCTTGCGCGCGCGCCTCGATTGGATTCCAAATTGGTACTCAGCGAATCACCGCGCCGCATATTGGGACATGTTCGGGTTTTCCGAGCCAAAACCCGATTACGGCTTCCCGGTGGAAACGCTGTGGTGGTTTGATGAGGAAAAGGCGCGGGCGATTGGCAAGGCTTAAAATCAGCTTTTCGAGCGACGTCAAATAATGGGCGCTTACATACTCAGGCGCCTTTTGCTGATGATCCCGACATTGTTCGGGATCATGGCCATTTCCTTCATCGTCATCCAGTTCGCACCGGGTGGACCGGTGGAACAGGTGATTGCGGAAATCACCGGCCAGGGCGGCAGCTCGGGTGACCGGCTGTCGGGAGGCGGCAGCGAATTCGGTAGCCAGGATCAAGGGCTCGACGGCGGAGGAGAAGGATCGTCAAAATACCGCGGTGCGCAGGGTCTGGATCCGGAGTTTATCGCCCAACTGGAAAAGCAGTTCGGGTTTGACAAGCCGCCGCTGGAGCGCTTCTTCAACATGCTGTGGAATTATGCCCGGTTCGATTTTGGTGAAAGCTACTTTCGCGATATCGGCGTACTGGACCTGATCATCGAAAAGATGCCTGTGTCGATCTCGCTGGGGCTGTGGATCACGTTTTTGTCCTATGCGATTTCCATACCGCTTGGCATTCGAAAAGCCATCGGCGACGGATCGGCTTTCGACATCTGGACCAGTGGTGTGGTGATCGTCGCGTATGCGATCCCGGGATTTCTGTTTGCGATACTGTTGATGGTGCTGTTTGCGGGCGGGTCGTTCTATGACATCTTTCCGTTGCGCGGCCTGGTGTCAGAGAATTTCTCCGAACTGTCCTGGCCGGAGAAGATCGTCGACTATTTCTGGCATCTCACCCTGCCGCTGACGGCAATGGTTCTTTCGGCATTTGCGACCACGACACTGCTGACGAAGAACTCGTTTCTGGATGAAATCCGCAAGCAATATGTGATGACTGCCCGCGCCAAAGGACTGACCGAGCGGCAGGTGCTTTATGGTCACGTATTTCGCAATGCGATGCTGATCGTCATTGCCGGATTTCCAGGCGCATTCATTTCGGCTTTCTTCACCGGTTCGCTGCTGATCGAGAACATTTTCACACTCGATGGACTTGGCCTGCTCGGTTTCAAATCGATCCTCGACCGCGACTATCCGGTCGTCTTTGCCAATCTCTACATCTTCTCGCTGCTGGGTCTTTTCGTCACTCTGATATCCGATCTGACCTACACACTGATTGATCCGCGTATCGATTTCGAGCGGAGGGACGTCTGACATGACGGACATCTCCGCCAATGCACCGGTGCCGGTAAAACGCCCATGGATTTCGCCGCTGAACCGCCGGCGCTGGCAGAACTTCAAAGCCAACCGCCGCGGTTACTGGTCGCTTTGGATTTTTCTTGTCCTGTTCGTTTTGTCGCTGTTCTCCGAATTCATCGCCAATGACAAGCCGGTATTGGCCTCCTACCAGGGCGAACTACTGTTTCCGGTTCTGGTTGACTATCCGGAGGAGAAATTCGGCGGGTTCCTCGCTGTCACCGATTACCGAGACCCAGTGATACAGGAAGAGATTGAAGCCGAGGGCTGGATGATCTGGCCGCCGATCCGTTACTCCTATCGCACGGTCAATAACGACATTCCCGAGCCGGCGCCGGCCAAACCCTCATGGCTTTATTCGATTGAGGATCGCTGTGCGAATTACGACAACGGCGTTGACGATCCGAACTGCACGCTCGGGAACTGGAATTGGCTCGGAACAGACGACCAGACCCGCGATGTGCTGGCACGTGTGATTTACGGATTTCGCATTTCGGTGCTGTTCGGCCTGGTTCTGACGCTGTTTTCAGCTGTTATCGGCGTCTCGGCGGGTGCGATTCAGGGTTACTTCGGCGGCTGGACCGACCTGATTTTCCAGCGTTTCATCGAGATCTGGTCTGCCATACCTGTTCTTTATCTCCTGCTCATCATCGCTGCGGTTCTGCCTCCGGGCTTCTGGATCCTGCTCGGCATCATGTTGCTGTTTTCCTGGGTCGCCTTTGTCGGGGTGGTGCGAGCTGAATTTCTGCGCGCCCGGAATTTCGAGTATGTCAACGCAGCGCGCGCGCTGGGCGTGCCGAACCGGACAATCATTTACCGGCATCTGTTGCCCAATGCGATGGTGGCGACACTGACCTTCCTTCCGTTCATCCTCAACGGTTCGATCACGACGCTGACATCGCTGGATTTTCTTGGCTTCGGCCTGCCGCCCGGTTCCGCTTCGCTGGGTGAATTGCTCAAACAGGGTCAGAACAATCTGAGATCGCCCTGGCTGGGTCTGACCGGCTTTTTTGTCATCTCACTGATGCTTTCGCTGCTGATTTTCGTCGGAGAGGCGACACGCGACGCATTTGATCCGCGGAAGACGTTTTCATGAGCCCGCATAAACTTCTTTCCGTTCGCGACCTTTCCGTCCTGTTCCGCCAGGGTAAGCAGGAGACATTGGCCGTCGACCATGTCTCCTTTGATATCGGTACGGGCGAAACGGTCGCGCTGGTCGGCGAGTCGGGATCGGGCAAATCGGTTTCCGCACTCTCCGTGCTCAAGCTGTTGCCATATCCGGCGGCGAGCCATCCGTCCGGCCAGGTGTTGTTCAAGGGTGAGGATTTGCTCGATCGCGACGAAGCTGATCTGAGACGCGTGCGCGGCAATGACATCACGATGATATTTCAGGAGCCGATGACCTCGCTCAATCCGCTGCACACGATTGAACAGCAGATCGGCGAGATTTTGCAGTTGCACCGGGGGATGGGCAAAGGAAGAGGCCCGCAAGCGCACAATCGAGCGGCTGACCGAAGTCGGCATCCGCGATCCCGAAAAGCGACTCGGCGCCTATCCGCATCAACTCTCCGGCGGGCAACGCCAGCGTGTCATGATCGCCATGGCGCTGGCCAACGAACCCGAACTGCTCATTGCCGATGAACCGACCACTGCACTGGACGTGACGGTTCAGGCGCAGATTTTGAAACTGCTTGGCGAGCTGAAGACAAACAACCGCATGTCGATGCTGTTCATCACCCATGATCTCGGCATCGTCCGCAAGATCAGCGACCGGGTCTGTGTGATGACCCAGGGCCGCATTGTCGAGCACGGCCCGACTGCCGAAATATTCGACAATCCGCAGCATGAATACACGAAAAAACTGCTCGCCGCCGAGCCGAAAGGCCAACCGCCATCCGCCGATGACAAGGCTGAAGCGGTTATCGAGGGCGACGACATCAAGGTGTGGTTCCCGATCAAACAAGGTTTTTTCCGCCGTACCGTCGACCATGTGAAAGCCGTTGACGGAATTGATGTCATCGTCCGCGCCGGACAGACGCTGGGGATCGTCGGCGAGTCCGGTTCCGGCAAGACGACGCTCGGATTGGCATTGGCGCGCATGATTTCGTCGCAAGGCCATATCCGCTTTGAAGACAAGGACATCGACAAATTCTCCTTTGCGGACATGAAACCGCTGCGCAGCGACCTGCAGATCGTTTTTCAGGACCCATTCGGTTCTCTCAGCCCGCGCATGTCGATTGCCGAGATTGTCGAGGAAGGATTGAAAATCCATGAGCCGGACCTCTCGGTGGAAGAACGCGATGCGCGGGTGGTTTCCGTACTCGAGGAAGTTGGCCTTGATCCTGAAACCCGGTTTCGCTACCCGCACGAGTTTTCCGGCGGGCAGCGCCAGCGCATTGCGATCGCGCGCGCCATGGTGCTCAATCCTCGTTTTGTCATGCTCGACGAACCGACCTCGGCGCTCGACATGAGCGTGCAGGCACAGGTTGTTGACCTGTTGCGCGACCTGCAGGAGCGTCACAATCTGGCCTATCTGTTCATCAGCCACGACCTGAAAGTGGTGCGTGCGCTCGCCAACGACGTCATCGTCATGCGCAATGGCAAGGTTGTCGAGCAGGGCGCCTCGGAGAAGATATTCAACGCGCCGGAAAGCGATTACACCAAGGCGCTGATGGCCGCTGCATTTGATATCGAAACCGCGCCTGCAGGCGTGGTCAACGAATAGCGGAAGGTTTGTATGTCGGGGGAAAAGCGTAGTCGGGTTCTGTTATCGGCAACGGGAATGGATATTTCCGATTGGTTGCCGGTACTCGCCGAACGCCGGGAAACGGTCACCGAGCCCGATGGCGCCGGTGACCCGACAATCACATACGCGGTGGTCTGGAAACAACCCGAAGGCGTTCTTGCGGCACTGCCGAACCTGAAGGCGATATTCTCCATCGGCGCCGGTGTGGATCACGTGCTGACTGATGAAACCTTGCCAGCGGATGTTCCGATCGTTCGCGTGGTCAATGACAACCTCAGCCAGCACATGATTGAGTATGTGGTCTGGCGGGTGCTCGACCATCACCGCCAGGCAAGAGAATATCGCCAACAGCAGTCAGCGCGAAAATGGTTGACCCATCCTCAACCCACCGGCGATGAAGTCACAGTCGGCATCATGGGCTTCGGCGCCTTGGGTGAAGCTGTCGCCGAAAAACTCGTCGCGATCGGTTTTTCGGTCCATGGCTGGAGCAGAAGTCAGCGGCATCATGCTCATGATCATTTGCCACGCCGGGCCAGACGGGCTTCTGAAGGGTTCCTGGCGGCGACCGATATACTCGTCGTGTTGCTGCCGCTGACTGAGAGCACGGCCGGGATTATCAGCCACGAACTGCTGTCCGGTTTGAAGAAAGACGGCCCCCTCGGCGGACCGGTGCTCATCAATGCCGGCCGCGGTGGCCTGCAGAACGAAGCGGACATCGTGCGCGCGCTGGATGAGGGAGTGCTGAAAGAGGCCAGTCTCGACGTATTTGAGAGCGAACCGCTGCCGAAGGCCAGCCCGCTATGGGACCACCCGCGCATATTCATCACACCGCACGCGGCCGCCGAATCCGATCCGAAATTTCTGCTCCCGCCAATGCTCGACCAGATGGATGCGCATGATAGGGGCGAACCGCTGAGAAACTTGGTCGATCGCAAAGCCGGATACTAGAGCGGCCTTCGATAACCGGTGGGCTCACCATACAGATAGCCGATACGCTCGATCGCCTCTGCCAACGGCTCATAGGAAGTGAGCATGGTGTGGCCGCTGGCGTGGATGATGTTCTCATGATCCCGCAGCACCGCAACATGGCCTTGCCAGAACACAAGGTCACCACGTTCGAAGCCGTCACCCGGATCGATTTTCGAACCCAGTTCCGCCGCCTGCATGTCGGTGTCCCGCGGCGCTGTTTGCCCGGTCATGCGCATCGCAATCTGAACCAGGCCCGAGCAATCCAGCCCGAAGGCTGAAGTGCCACCCCACAGATAGGGCGTTCCGACAAGTGTTTCGCAGATCGCAACGTAATCCGGGGAAACTTCCTCAAATGGACGAATGTGACGGGATATCACGTTTCCCCCTGTTGCCAGCGTCGCATATTGAGTTCCGCGGACCTCTTCAAATCCGGTCACCGTCAGCGCAGAGCCCATCGACAGCGCCATAAGATTGGGCGCTTTCAATTCAGCATGCGGATAAGCAAACGTCCTTGGAACTGTGACCATGTGCGTCGGATTCTGCTGCGCCATTGCCAGACTGGTCTCGTCGACATAACCGACATATCCGTCAAACGCAGATTGTATCCAGGCCCAGCCCCGCTCACGCTCAAAAACAATGACCTCGTCTCCGAACAGCGCCTGCGTATCGACGCCTGATTGATGGTCCGGCTTCCGGTGCAAACTGGCCACCGGAACGGTGATCCTCGCCGAAGCACCAACGACAAACCGCTCGGCCTCAACCTGTCCTTCAAGCCTCAAGTCTGCCAAGTCGGCTCGATAGGCATTCAGGCGGGGATCAAGATCGCTCATAACGGCAGTTCCGCAGCCTTGGCGATGATGACATCGCCGAGGCGCTCGACATAGAGCGCGCCATCCACGGTGCGCTTCACCAGCACATTGCGGCGATCGGCTTCGTCTCGATGGCGGGAAACAAGCTTGTGGGACCCCATCGTGTCCAGGGCGCGTGTGATGACCGGCTTGGTGACGCCGAGTTTCGCCGCCAGTCCACGCACCGTATGCGGCGGCGGGTCAAGATAGATGGTCAGCAATATCGCCATTTGGCGCTCCGACAAATCAGGTGCATCGTCGTGAACCTCAGCCAGGTTTACCTGCTGCCATAACCTTAGGGCCTGACTGGCGCTTAGCGAAACTCCCATAAACTCAACTCAGGTAACGCTTGTTTCGGAACCGTATCATTCAAGCGCTTTTACGGGATCGGCGCAAGGTCACACTTTGTAGCGGTTGCCAATGACATGATCGAGCGCCCTGATACATTGGGCCTCTCCGCCGACGGGCGCATGCGGCTTCGTGGCTGGGTTCCAGCCATAAATGTCGAAATGCACCCAGGCTTTGGCCTTTTCGACGAAGCGGGCCAGGAACAACGCCGCCGTGACGCTGCCTGCGAAGCCATTACTTGTCACATTGTTGATGTCGGCGATCTTGGAGTTCAATCCGCTAGCATAGGGGCGATATAGCGGCAGCCGCCACATGGGGTCGGCGACAGCCTCCGATCCTGCCTGCAGTTCGGCAGCCAGATTGTCGTCGTGGGTAAAAAAGGGTGGAACATCCGGACCAAGCGCCACGCGTGCAGCGCCGGTCAGCGTCGCCATGTCGATCAACAGATCCGGTTTTTCTTCGTCTGCCAGCGTCAGCGCATCGGCCAGCACAAGTCTGCCTTCGGCATCGGTATTGCCGATTTCGATGGAAAGACCCTTCCGGCTTTTCAACACGTCTCCGGGGCGGAATGCATCGCCGGAAATGGCGTTTTCGACGGCCGGGATCAGCACCCTCAGCCGGACCGGCAACTTCGCTTCCATGATCATCGAGGCAAGACCGATGACGTTGGCCGCACCACCCATGTCCTTTTTCATCAGGAGCATGCCGCTTGCTGGCTTGATATCCAAGCCGCCGGTATCGAAGCAGACGCCCTTGCCGACCAGCGTTAATTTCGGTGAGTTCTTGTTTCCCCAGCGCATGTCGACAAGACGAGGTGCCTGGTCCGCAGCCCTGCCCACCGCGTGGATCATCGGGAAGTTCTTTCTCAATAGCGTGTCACCGCGCGTGACGGTTACCGATGCCTTGTGCTGCCCTGCAAGCCTGCGAACCGCTTTCTCCAGATCTTCGGGACCCATGTCCGATGCCGGCGTGTTAATCAGGTCGCGGGCAAGGTTGCACCCGCCGGCTAACCTCTCCGCATCTCTTTTTGCTGTCGCGCTTGGTACCGCAATGACAAGCTTCCGGGATTTCCTGGACCGGTAGGCCGTGAACTCGTATCCTCCGAGCATAATTGCCGTCGCTGCGGATAGTTGATCTTCCGGGGCCTGTTCGAAATGCCATCGCCCGTCCGGCAATTCCTTGGCCAGGCTCCCTGCGCAAAGTGCTGCCTGTGCGCCGGTCAGCTTGCCTGTACCCACCAGAGCGGCGGCGGCCGATCCATCGGAGCCGGGCACGAACGAGAACACGGCCGGCTTGTCCCCTGAAACGGTTTTCCCTTGCCCACCGCTTTGCCGCGTCCGGCAATCCTTTGAGATCACCACCTCCCTCGGCGATCATGTATACGGGTCGCGAATTGCTGCTCTTTCTGGTTGTCAGCTCCAGCGGCATGTCTGTTCAGCTCCATACTTGCAGTTGTTAACGATCCGGAAGCGCCATTAACCAACCGTTAGGGTTAACAGAATATTTCTTTTGGGGAAGTGCCCGGTTTGGGTGATTTGCGGCCAGGAGATCGAACAGAGATGATCGGCACTCGGGGGAATGGATCCAGGCGACCGAAACTGATGCGAACCGCTATGGCGCTGATGCTCGCCGTTTCGGTAGCCGGTTGCGCAAACAGCCGTCTAACAACCGGCTCGGTCAACCGGACATCCGGCAAGGCGGTCGAAAACATGACCACCGCCGAACTGGCACGCGCTGCCGACGGCCTGGGCGAAAGTTATGCCCGAAATCCCAAGGACCGCGATATCGCCATGCGATATGCGACGGTCTTGTCGATGAATGGCCGAAATGACCAGTCGCTTGCCGTCATGCGCAAACTGGCGATTGACTATCCCGAGGATCGCAAGGTGCTCGCCGCCTACGGCAAGTCGTTGGCGGGCAAGGGCCAGTTTGAACCGGCGCTGGACGCGATCAGGCGCGCACAGACGCCTGAATATCCCGACTGGAAGCTTATTTCCGCCGAAGGCGCGATACTGGATCAACTCGGCCAGCAGAAAGCGGCCCGTGAGATGTATCGGCGCGCCCTGGACATGCAACCAAACGAACCGTCGATACTGTCCAATCTCGGCATGTCTTATGTATTGGCGGGCGATTTGAGAACCGCTGAAACCTACATGCGCTCAGCTGCGTCCTCTCCCGGTGCCGACAGCCGCGTCCGGCAGAACCTGGCCTTGGTTGTTGGCCTGCAGGGTCGGTTCAAGGAAGCAGAAGACATTGCCCGCAAGGAACTGTCACCGGAGCAGGCAGAGGCCAACGTTGCCTATTTGCGCGGAATTCTCTCGCAGCAAAATGCCTGGAACGAACTCAAGGACGACGATTCCAAGAATACCAATTGATGGTCTTTCTCGGCGGTTTTTACCCAATAATAACAAGAAACTAGCCGTGACAGGGGCTATCCGGTTTCTGCCCATGCGCGGATGATGTGCGAGGCGATTGCACCGGTCGGCGGAATAAGCAGATTTTCATTTTTCCCGGCAAGGGCAGCAATAACCTCCTGGCGGGAGAACCAGCCGCAATCCTCAAGCTCATCCCTGTCGACATCCAGTTCCGTGGAGATCGCTTCGCCGAAACAACCGACCATCAGCGAATAGGGAAACGGCCAGGGCTGGCTGGCGTGATAGGCGACACGGCCAATCCGGATGCCCGATTCTTCCAGCGTTTCACGTCGAACCGCATCTTCGATTGTTTCACCCGGTTCGATGAAACCGGCAAGGCAGGAATAGACCCCCGGCGGAAAATTGTACCCGCGGCCGAGCAGGCAGCGCTCACCATCGACCGCCAGCATGATCGCTACGGGATCGGTTCGCGGAAAATGTTCCGCCCCGCAGGCGGGGCAAGCCCGTTTGTAGCCTCCGGCGCGAATTTCGGTTTCCGATCCGCACCGGCCGCAAAACCGGTGCGAATTGTGCCAGGCCAGTAAGGAAGCGCCCTGCGCCAGGGCACCCATATCGGCCGGCTCAAGCAGCCCTTGAACCATGATTGAACGGTAATCGATCGCCTTGATATGTTCCGGCAGATCATCCGGTTCGACACCTGCAGGCGCGGCGACAACCGGCCGGTCCTCGTGATGGCCAAGCAGAACCGCATGCTGCAATTTTGCACCCAGTTCACCCGATTGCGCCAGATTGTGGTCGGGTGCTGCAGCCCCGTTGGAAAATCGCAGATAAAGCCGCCCGCCGCGCATCAACATGACACGAGCGTCGGGATTTTGCAGTGCGGTTTCCACCGCGTCATCGGTCCGCTTTTCGCCCAGCCGATCGATGACATTGCCGGAAAACCCGACATGGCGGCTCGGCTCGATTTCCGGCAGGTCAAACAGGCGAAAGGTCATTCGTCATCCTTGATCTGGGCAACTGTCGCGTCGAACGCTACCCGCAATGTTTCGATCATGTTGGCGAGTTCCTGCGGGCTATAGGGCATTTTTTCTCCGTGTCCCCACACCGGTCCAGGCCAATTGGGGTCGTTTTCGCTCCTTGCAACGACGTGCACGTGAAGTTGCGCTACGACATTGCCAAGAGCGCCGCTGTTGATTTTGTCGCAACCGGTCATGGCCTGAAGCATGTTCGCCGCCATTCCTGTTTCGATCGCCAGCACGGACTGATCAAACGGGTCGAGATGGTGAATTTCAGTCACACCGTGCCGCTGGGGTATCAGCAGCAGCCATGGCCAGCGACTGTCGTTCATCAATCGCAACTCGCACAGCTCCAGCCACAGAACGTGTTCGCTGTCCCAGGCGAGCTGCCGGTGTAACACAAACTCTGTTTCCGTTTCTTGCACCATATGGATGATTCCAGATTTCGCGGGCAGGCTATTCCGCCGAAGTTGAAGCGGCAAGCTGTGTTTGTTGAATCTGCGTTGAAGTGGACGCTTGCATTTTTCCTGAACATTCCCGATATGGAGACCGGGAGGCTGGTGGTGGACGTGCCACTCGCCAACCGGGTCAGGTCCGGAAGGAAGCAGCCCTAACGAGATTTGTGTGCGGGTCACCGTGCCGGCCTCCCACCTGCCTTTGCAGTATCTACAAATTTCCCGTTTGCCATTGACGGCAAGAAGCGGCGCGGGCGAAACTCACAGTTTGATTGCAGCAGCGGGCCAAAAAGGCGGATGAGCGAAACCGGCGAAAAAATCGATACCGGCCCCTATCGCGTTCTGGCGCGTAAATATCGACCACAGAATTTTTCTGACCTCATCGGCCAGGAACCGATGGTCAGAACCCTGACCAACGCATTTGAGGCTGGCCGCATCGCCCAGGCCTGGATGTTGACCGGCGTTCGCGGCGTCGGCAAGACCACGACAGCGCGCATTCTCGCCCGGGCGCTGAATTACAGGTCGGGCAAGTCGGATCAACCGTCGATCGAACTCAACGAGCCCGGTGAGCATTGCGAAGCGATCATGGAGGGCCGGCACCAGGATGTGCTGGAGATGGACGCCGCCTCCCATACCGGCATCGACGCTATCCGCGATATCATCGATCAGGTGCGTTACGCGCCGGTGTCGGCGCGCTACAAGGTCTACATCATCGACGAGGTGCACATGCTGACCACGCAGGCCTTCAACGGCCTGCTGAAGACGCTTGAAGAGCCGCCGCCGCATGTGAAATTCATCTTCGCCACCACTGAAATCCGCAAAGTTCCGATCACGGTTCTGTCGCGCTGCCAGCGTTTCGACCTGCGCCGGGTCGATGCCGGTTTGCTCACCGGGCATCTCAAGAAGATCGCTGAACTGGAAAAAGTGTCAGTTGAAGAAGATGCGCTGGCGATGATTGCCCGCGCCGCGGAAGGTTCGGTCCGTGATTCGCTCTCGATCCTCGACCAGGCGATTGCCCATGGCGCCAACAAGGTGGATGCAACAACGGTCCGAGACATGCTGGGTTTGGCTGATCGTGCCCGCATCATCGATTTGTTCGAAAAATTGATGTCCGGCGATGTTGCCGCCGCGCTGGCCGAGTATCGCGCGCAGTATGACGTGGGCGCCGATCCGGCGGTGGTGCTCACGGATCTGGCCGAATTCAACCACCTGGTCACCCGGCTGCGCTTTGTCCCCGACGCTGTTACCGACGCTTCGCTGACAGAGGACGAAAAAACCCGCGGACTGGACTTTGCCGGCAAGATCTCAGTGCGGGTGCTCTCGCGGACCTGGCAGATGCTGCTCAAGGGTATCGACGAGGTGCAACGGGCCAATCATCCGCTCAGCGCAGGGGAAATGGTGCTGGTCCGCATCGCCCATGCCGCTGAATTGCCGACGCTCGACGAGGCGTTGAAGTCGCTGGAGGATAGTCCTGCACCGGGCATCTCTGGTGCGGCGTCACAAAACGGCTCCGCACCGAAGCCGTCACCCAATGGCGGTTCCAAAACGGCAGTGTCGCAAACCGTGATGGCATCAGGTTCCGGTGGGGGCAAGACGGCAATGAAACTGGTGGAGGCCGAAGCACGGCCTGATCTGGCGCCGGCTGTGGCCGATCCGGAACCGGTTGCCGAAACGGTGCCTTTGACTTCGCTGGCTGACATTGCCACTTTGGCTGATCAACATCGCGATATGCAGTTCAAGGTTCGTCTGAAGCAATATGTCAGACTGGTGGGCATCGTTCCCGGGCGGCTGGATATTTCGCTGGTTGAAGGTGCGCCAAAGACGCTGCCAAGCGAGATCTCGCAGCGGCTGTCGGATTGGTGCGGTACCCGCTGGATGGTCTCGGTCAGCCGCGAGCAGGGCGGGCCGACGCTCGCCGAAGAGGAAGACAGAGCACGCAGCGACCGCTTCACCGATGCCAAGTCCGATCCAACCGTCGCGGCGATTCTCTCAGCCTTTCCCGGCGCGCGGATCATCGATGTGCGCATGAATGCCGGCGAAGCCGAAGACGAATTGTCGGCCGCGCCTGAGGACGATGATGATGACGAGTTAGACATTTAGCGAGTTACGGAGACCGCGATGAAAGATCTGATGGGCCTGATGAGCAAGGCCAAGGAAATGCAGGAAAAAATGCAGGCGATGCAGGAGGAGATCGCCGAACTGGAGGCGAGCGGATCTGCGGGCGGCGGCTTGGTCTCCGTTGTCCTGACCGGCAAGGGTGAAATGAAATCGCTGACAATCGACCCGGCGCTGTTCAAGGAGGACGATGTCGAGATTCTTGAGGATCTCATCCTGGCCGCGCATAACGAGGCCAAGGCCAAGGCTGAAATGGCGATGCAGGAGAAGACCAAGGAACTGACCGCAGGTCTGCCCCTGCCGCCCGGCATGAAACTGCCGTTTTAGGGGGCGGTGTGCTGTTATCTATTGCGTCTCCAGACCGCATATTTTCGGAGACATCAACCTGTCGTTGATAAATTTTCCGGATGGGTATCAAAAACTATTTGATTGAAGGTGTTTCATGCACCGGCAAGACATCTGTTTGCCACGCCCTGCGGCAACGGGGGTATCACGCCGTCAATGGCGATCAGGAATTGGCTTATAAGGGTGATCCCATATCCGGCCAATCAGCCGAACAACCGGCGATAGAGGGCGAAATGTCGAATGCGTTATGGGAGCATGCGCATCACGTCTGGGACGTCGAAAAGGTAAAGTCGATCGTGATTGATCGAAGTACAGATATTTCTTTTTTCTGTGGAGGCTCCAGGAACCTGCGGCAGTTTATTGGCTTGTTTGATGCGGTTTTTGTTCTCGAAATTGACGTCAAAACTTTAGCCAAGAGGCTTGCCGTTCGGCCAGTAAATGAGTTCGGTGGAAAGCCGCACGAACGAGAATTGGTCTTACAACTACATGCTTCGAAACGGGACATCCCGGAAAAAGGAATTGTGATCGATGCGACCGCGCCGCTTCCGGGAGTTGTTGGTGAGATTTTGGCAAGATGTAAAGAGGTCCGCTGAGGGCTCAGAAACGGCCATTTGGTCACAATGTTTGGCAAAACCTGAAAGCAGCCTCCTTGTTGCATCCCTTGTCAATGACTACGTCACTCCCTGACAATGTGAGACCTGTCAATTGGATCAATTCGGACTAACCGAGAAAGTGGTGCTGCGAAAATGCGCCAATAGGCGTCACGCCAATCAATATGGTCTTGTGCTGGCGGCTGTAGGGATCGAGTCCGCGATTGTGAATGAGGGCAGACAGGCCATCTTGTTTGTAAATGATCGAGACAGCATCAGAGCAAACCAGGAACTGATGGCCTACGATGCCGAGAACCGGACAAAAAAAAGGAGAGTGTTGAAGACCGCGTTGCCTCGCCTTGAGGTAGCGCTTTTCTACTGGGTGGTCTTATTGTTTTTCTTTGCTGCTGCGAGCAACAACGCGTTATCGCTTCATTGGCTCGAAAATGGTTCTGCTCGCGCCGAAGCAATTATCAATGGCGAGTGGTGGCGCGTTATCACCGCCCTTTTCCTGCATGTCAGCGTCGCGCATCTGTTGGCTAATCTCGTGTTCGGTGCCGTGTTTCTGTTGCTGTTGGTGCAGATCACCGGTGCCGGTGTTGCAGCCCTTTCCGTGATCGTCAGCGGTGCGGTAGGCAATACAATTAATGCACTCTGGCATTCCACCGCTCACTCCTCAATTGGCGCTTCGACCGCAATATTTGCGTCTCTCGGGATACTCGTCTTGCTCGGATTAAAATATCGCGGTGACGGTCAGCCGTCGTTCTCGCTTCGCTATTGGGCGCCATTGTTCGGCGGATTGACGCTGCTTGTGATTCTCGGTTTTGGCGGAGACAACACTGACATCTCCGCACACGTATTCGGATTCTTCGCTGGTATCGCAGCGGGCTGGGTGCTTGCGAAATGGAATATCGATTGGCTCTCCAGACAACCATTGCAATGGAAATGTGGGGGTGTGGCGAGCGCAATTGTGGTGATTGCCTGGTTCACCGCATTGTTCGCTTGAGGCATTTGAGCCTCAAAAAATGTGGAAGTGGGTCCGCGCGCGGGCGCGCCACTTCCGTCTTGATTCGAATGCGTGACTATGTCTGCCGAGGGCTCATTGCAGACCTCCGTCACTCCTTCCCGCCCAATGCGCGTTCCATCAGTAGTGCCGGAAATGCCACGCCTTCGCCCATCATGATGGTCACCGGCTCCCGGGTGGAGAACCCGTGTTGTGCGTAGAATGGTTCGCCCGGGTGGCTGGAAAAGCATTGAAGCTTTTCAACGCCTTCCGAATTGGCCTCCTTGATGCAGCGGGTCAGAATTGCCGAACCGACGCCCTTGCGCATGAAGTCCGGATGCGTGGCGAAATGCCTGATATGGCCGGTGCCGCTGACCGTTCCGCCAATCGGCGGTGAAACACTCCAGCCGCCACAACCGGCCAGTCGTCCGTCAATCGTCGCACTGAAATAACGGCCGGACTCCAGAAGCTTGGGGTCGATGCGCAGCATGGCCGGCAGCGCCTCGTTGAGAATGTCTTCGTCGTACCATCCCGGATAGATGATCGAATAGCAGACATCGATCAGCGCCTCGAGTTGTTCGCGGTCGTCGACCGATGCAACACGGACCAGTGGTTCGGTCATGAGAGGGTTCCCCTGTCGGATCGATGCAATCAATTATGGTTTACAGACCATTAACGGGCAATTAAACGGCATGCTTCTGTTATCGCGCGGGTAAACAGCGCCACTATATAAAACCGCCGCAGTCCGTTAGAAAATCGGCATGTCCAAACGAATCACCGGTCCGGAAATCGAACGCCTGATCCAGCTTCTGGCCAAGGTGCCCGGCCTTGGTCCGCGCTCGGCCCGTCGGGCGGCCCTGCATCTGATCAAAAAGAAGGACCAGCTGCTCATTCCGTTGGCGGAAGCATTTGCAGAAGCCGCAGAAAATGTCCGGATTTGCTCTGTTTGCGGCAATGCCGATACCGCTGATCCTTGTACGATCTGTACTGATGCGCGGCGCGACGGTTCGCTGATCATCGTGGTGGAGGAGGTTGGCGACCTGTGGGCGCTGGAGCGCGCCGGCACCATGAATGCCCGATATCACGTGCTCGGCGGCACCCTGTCACCACTTGACGGTATCGGCCCGGACCAACTGGCGATCGCTCCGCTCGTTGCCCGTATCGCCGAAGGTGGGGTGTCGGAAGTCATCCTGGCGGTCAACGCCACCGTCGAGGGTCAGACCACGGCGCACTACATAACCGACCAACTGTCGGACCTCGATGTGAAAGTAACACGGCTGGCGCACGGCGTGCCGGTTGGCGGCGAGCTTGACTATCTCGACGAAGGGACATTGGCTGCGGCGCTGAAATCGCGAACGGTGTTTTGAGATCTTGCCAGCAATTCGCCCGATTTGGCGGCCAATCACGGCTGTGAGCAAACAAGGAGGCCCGCAAATCGATATTCGCCGAATTCTGATTGCGTTTGCGTGTGGCATCCTGCTTGCCGGTGACGCATACGCCGCCTCGCGCGCCAATGTCGAACGTCAGTTTCAACAATGGATCGCTACCGATCTGTGGCAAGGCGCCAGTAAGCTGGGTGTGTCGAAGAAAACGCTTCAATCCGCATTTGCCGGCGTCACGCTTAACTGGAAGCTGCCCGATCTCGTGCCTCCGGGCACCAAGGCAAAAACGCCGAAGAAACAGCGCCAGGCCGAGTTTGGTTCGCCGGGCAACTACTTCTCGCAAAAAACACTCGGTTCAATTGCCGCATCGGGCAGGTCGCTGGCAAAAAAACATGCCTCGACATTGAAAATGGTTGAGGAGAAATATGGCGTTCCTGGGCACATTATCCTGGCCATCTGGGGCCGCGAATCCGGATTTGGCAGGGTAAAGATACCGTACAATGCCTTCCGCGTGCTCGGCACCAAGGCGTTCATGTCAACCCGCAAGGAGCTCTTCCATCGCGAGCTACTCGGCGCGCTGGTGATGGTTGAGCGCGGACATGTCTCGGCCAAATCCATGAAGTCGTCCTGGGCGGGCGCACTTGGCCAGCCGCAGTTCCTTCCCACTTCCTATCTCAACCATGCCGCTGACGGTGATGGCGACGGCCGAAGCGATATCTGGAGATCGGATGCCGATACGCTGGCCTCAATCGCCAACTACCTGAAGAATTATGGCTGGGTGAGCGGCCGCGACTGGGGGTTTGAAGTCACGGTGCCAGACGCCGTCTCCTGCGCGCTTGAGGGTCCCTGACCAGGGCAGGAAGATCTCAAAATGGGCAGCGATGGGGATCAAGCGCGTTTCGGGCAAGCCTTTTCCCGATCACGAGGCGAGGGCAGAGGGCTATCTGCTGATGCCTGCAGGCCGTCACGGACCGGCCTTCATCGTCACGCCAAATTTCTACGTGTTGAAGGAATACAACGAGAGCGATCTCTACGCTTTGTTCATAGGCCACTCGGGCGACAAGATAGCCTACGGCTCAAAACCGTTTTCCGGCCGCTGGGGCAAGGTCGGCGGCCTTTTCCGCTCAGACATCGCCGCCATGCAACGGGTTTTGGAGGCCAAAGGCTACGACGTCGGCGGTGCAGACGGTCTGCCGGGCTACAAGACCCGCAGATCCATCGGCGATTGGCAGCAAAAAAATCAGCTGGCGCCAACCTGTTTTCCCGATCGCAAACTCGTAAAGGCGATCAAGTAGGAGACCGGGATTAGCGCCGGCTGCGAGCAGCTATTTCTTCGCAACGATGAAGACCGCCGGGCTTTTCCCGGGCCGCCATTGATAATCGATTTCAAATCCGGCTTTGGTCAGGCTATCGACAAGTTCGGATGCCGAGAACACCCTGACGAGTGGAATAAGGCCAAGGGCCTTGCCGATTGGTCCGATCAACTTGAAGAACTTCATCTTGTCACCAAGGCACGCAGTCGATGATATGAACACGCCGCCTGGTTTCAGCAGCGCGTAGACCTTCCTGATTGCTTCGTCCCGGTCGGCAACAAGGTGCAGGATGCTCATGCCCAATACCGCATCGAAGCTCTCGTCGGGTGCGCTAAAATCGTCGAACGCGATGGTCTGGAACGTCACGTTGCCGACTCCGTCAGCGAGCGGCCTTTCGCTCGGCGATTTCGATCATCCGCGACGAGATGTCATTGGCCAGGATACGGCTGACAAAGGGCGCATGGGCGATTGCTGTCGAGCCGGTTCCGCATCCAAATTCCAGCACTTCAGAGTCCGGCCGCAGGTAATCGCGGGTGATGCGCAGTTTCTTTTGGTAAACGGCCTCGTCTGGAACAGGTTTCTTCGAATATTTATCGGCAATTCGGTCCCAGAATTTAGGTGACGGAGCCGATGACGGTTTGTTCAAAGCCATGGTGGTCATTGTCGCACTCGGTAAGTTTGATTTCGATAGGCCGGCATATATCCATGCAAAATACATATGTGAATTGACAATTTTCGTCTGTATTATATGCAAAATTGCATGGATATGCGGCTCTTCAACTTCGATTGGAACAAAGCCCGGTCGTTTCTGGTCACGGCTGAGGAAGGATCGCTGTCCGCAGCCGCCCGCAAATTGGGCCTGACACAGCCGACGCTTGGACGACAGGTCACCGCACTTGAAGAAGAACTGGGAGTGGCGCTGTTTGAACGCGTTGGCCGCGGACTGAACCTGACAAAGGGCGGATTGGAGCTTGTCGAGCACGTGCGCAAGATGAGTGAGGCAGCGAACAGGGTTTCGCTCACCGCATCAGGCCAGTCGCAGAGCGTCCAGGGAACGGTCCGGATCACTGCAACCGAAGTGGCCTCCGCATTCGTCCTGCCGCCGATTGTGCGGCGGTTACGGGCTTCCGAGCCGGGCATTTCGATTGAAATTGTTGCCTCAAACAGCATTCGCGATCTGCGCAGAAGGGAAGCCGACATAGCGATCAGAAGCGTCAGGCCGACCGATCCGGATTTGATCGCCAGAAAACTGGGCACTGGGCGCGCGCACCTTTACGCTGCGCACGACTACGTCGATCAAATGGGCGGGCTGCAAGCCGCCGGAGATTTCGCTGACGGCAGATTTCATTGGTTTTGAGGAAAATGAACAGTTCCTCGATGCGTTGAATGATGTCGGACTCAAGTTGACCACCAAGAACTTCGCCATATCGACTGCCAATCATCTCGTGCATTGGGAACTGGTCAAGAAGTGGCGCAGGGAATAGGGGTTATGGTCGATTCCGTCGGTGACAATGAGCCGCTTGTTCGCCGTGATCGCCACATGGCTGAAGCCTTTTGAGTATGAAATCTGGCTTGCCGCCCATCGCGAGGTGAACACTTCCCGCAGGGTGCGACTGGTGTTTGACCGGCTTGTCACCGAACTGGGAAATTGAGTGGCCGCTGCCGGGCGCGCTCTAATCTTCGAAGACGTGACCCAAACTTGCGATCCGTTGCAGCATGGCGGAAAGGTTTTCGGAAATGCGCCCATGCAGTTTCACAGCTGTTTCAGGATATTCTTCCAACATGCGACGGAAGAGTTTCCTGTTAAGCCTCAACAGTTCGCAATCGGTATCCGCAACGGCGCCTGTCAGTCGTTTGCCGCTGGTTATCAACGCAAATTCACCGAGTAACGCGCCTTGCCCGACCGATGCGACTGTTTCGCGCCGGCCATCCTGATCCTGCCAAAGGGAGATTGAGCCGGCAACGACGACAAAGGCGCAGTCGGCAGGCGCATTTTGCCGGTAAACGTCGCGCCCGGCTCTGAGCCGCACCGACTCGGCGCCGAACGCCAGCAACCGCAACTGATCGTTGCTCAGATTGCCGAACAGTTCGACGTTCCCGAGAACCTGAATATCTTGCTCAAGGCTCATTCGCCGGCTGCCGTCCCCTCACTTGGTGGTCCGGCAGCCAGGGTGAGCGAGCTACGGGACCAGTTTGTATCCGCCGCTTTCTGTCACAAGAATTTCCGCATTGGAAGGATCACGCTCAATCTTCTGACGTAATCTGTACACATGCGTTTCCAGTGTGTGCGTCGTTACGCCGGAATTATAGCCCCAGACTTCCTCCAGAAGAACATCCCGCGTGACGACTTTCTGTTCGGCGCGATAGAGGTATTTGATGATCGAGGCTTCCTTTTCGGTAAGCCGCAACTTGCCGCCGCGTTGGTCGGTCATCAGCTTCTGGCTTGGCTTGAACGTGTAGGGGCCAACCGTGAATGTTGCATCCTCGCTTTGCTCGTGCTGGCGCAACTGGGCGCGGATGCGGGCCAGCAAAACGGCAAACCGGAAAGGCTTGGTGACATAGTCGTTGGCGCCAGCCTCCAGGCCGAGAATGGTATCGGAATCCGTATCCTGGCCGGTAAGCATGATTATCGGCGCTTTGAAGCCGCCCTTGCGCAAAATTTTCACGGCCTCGCGCCCATCCATGTCCGGAAGGCCGACATCCATGATCAGCAGGTCGATCATGCCGTTTCGGGCGGTCTGAATGCCCTTTGTGGCTGTATCCTCCTGCAATACCTGGAATTCCTCATAGAGCGACAACTGCTCCACCAGCGTCGCACGAAGATCTTCGTCATCATCGACGATCAGGATTGTTCTCGCAGTCATGTTCTTTCCCGTGTTGTGATAATCGTTGATTTAGCGTCCGTAGTTGGATCATCAACCGTCGCTCATTTATACATCTCGTGGCGGTACGCAAAGGCGCTCACCATGAATTGTAGATATGCGTGATCTTACTCCAAAAATCGTGAACGCAATGGGGCGATGACAAAAAAACCCAAATCCGGTTCTGCAATTACTGTCAGGCGGCGTCCAAGGTACCCCGATCAGGGCATTTTGCGCTTTGGAAACCTGTCGATGCGATGTGCGATCGGACGGACCGGGATCCGCGCACTGAAGCGGGAAGGTGATGGTGCGACGCCTCTGGCGGCGATGCGAATTTGCTGGGGATATGTCAGGAAACGCAACGGTCAGCCATTCCGGTCCCGGCTGTCATTGTCACTCATCAAGCCCGAAGACGGCTGGTGCGATGCCCCGGCTGACAGGAACTACAACCGTCCGGTTCGGCTTCCCTATGCGGCAAGCGCGGAAATGATGCTGCGCAAAGACGAACTCTACGATGTCTGCATCGTTTTGGACTGGAACCTGTCGAGCCGGCGGCGGCAACGCGGTAGCGCCATATTCCTGCACATCGCCAAACCGGGATACCCGGCGACGGAAGGGTGCGTCGCAATCTCGAAACGCGACATGCTTCGCCTATTGCCCCATCTAAGGCCTGGCACTTACTTGCGAACTGTAATTGGATGAACGGTCACTACAGCCTAAGCCGCGAATTTCTCTTCGACCGCCGTCACGAGGGCTACGGGATCGAGCGGTTTGGTGATGAACGAATCGGCGCCGCACGCCAATACCGAATGGCGGGTGCTTTCCTGGCTGTCTGCACTGAGCACGAGTATGTTTGCCGGCGTCAGCCCTTTTTCTTCCTCGCGCGCCCGGATCGCCGTTATCGCGTCGATGCCGTCGAGAACCGGCATATGCAAATCCATCAACACCACGTCGTAGGCGGAATTGATGTCGAACAGCGCGTCGATCGCTGATTGACCGTCGCCGACAACGGTGACCTGATGGCCCGCCTTCTCTAACGTCGCCCGGGCCAGCAGGGCGTTGACGGGATTGTCTTCAGCCAGAAGCACTGACAAATCGCCGGCGCTGTCGCGATGCCCGGTGTTGATGGCGGGCTGCGACGGCACCGCCTGAACATTGCCGGCGCTGCGGTCGGGCGATGAAAGAATGCGAATCAGCGTTTCGCCGCGAACCGGCCGGGCCAGAAACGTGCCATATCCTGCGGCACGAAATTCCGGCAATTTTCCACGGTCCGTCGGCGCAATCAGCGTGATGGCGTCGGGTTCGCCTTCGCTATCACAGTTTTCCATAAGAGCAGCCAGCACATCGCCATTGCCGGTTTCCAGTGCCGCATCGATGAGAAACGCGTCGAAACTTTCGCCGCTTTGGGCAATTCGCTCGATCGCCGCTGCTTCGCTTGGGACGATCGTCGAGCGGCCGCCATGCGAGGAAATGGTTTTCGCAATGGCATTGGCTTCAATGATGTTTGTCGACAGGATCAGCACCGACAGTTGTTCCAATTGCCCATTCAGCTGGTGCGCGTTGCGATAGTCTGACATCAGCGGGATATCGACCTGAAAAATGGCTCCGTGCCCGGGAGTGCTCTCGACGGAAAGATCTCCGGCCATGGCGTTGACGATGCGTTTGGAAATCGCCAGTCCCAAACCGGCGCCCCCGTGTTCGCGCGTGGACGTGCCATCGGCTTGCTCAAACTCGCCGAAAACACGAATCAGGTCATTCTCAGCCAGTCCGGGCCCGGTATCGCTGACCGAGATGCGCAGCGTATGTTCTTCTCCCGAATCACAAATTGCGACCGACACCAGTACACCGCCGGCCTTGGTAAACTTTATCGCGTTGCTGGTGAGATTGATCAGCACCTGACGCAGTCTGCCGGGATCGGATTCGATCGTCACCGGAACGTCTGGTGAAATGTAACAACCCAGACCGATATCCTTCGCATAGGCTCTCGAAGACAGCAATTCGACGACATTATCCACCAATGCCCGAATGGTGACCGGCTGCGGTTCAAGATCCAATCTGCCAGCCTCGATCTTGGAAAAATCAAGCAGGTCTTCGATCAACGCCATCAGTGAGTTTGCCGAGGTGGAGACGGATTCAACGTAGGTACGTTGTTCCGGTGTCAGTTCGGTGTCGACCAGCAATTTTGCCAGTCCCATGATACCGTTCATTGGCGTGCGGATTTCGTGGCTGACAGTCGCGAGAAACCTGGACTTCGCCTGGTTGGCGACTTCGGCCCGTTGACGCTGCGCGATCATGGCCTTTTCGGCTTTCTTGCGGGCGGTCATATCGCGGGCAATTGCCCTGTGCGAAACCTGGCCTGTGGCGTCATCGCGAACGGAAAGCTCCACCCACGAGAACCAACGCGTACCTTGCGCGGTTTCGATGGGAACGTCGCGCGAGCTCAATACCTCGTCGCCTGAAAGACCAGCTTCCGGGAGCTTGCCAATGTCGATGCCGATTTGTTCAAGCGTTTTTCCCGAAAGTTCGCGAGCCTCGCAATCAAACAGGTTGGCAAAGATCTTGTTGGCATAGACGATGCGGCCTTCCCGGTCGCGATGAACCACCAGATCGCCGAGCGCGTCGATCAATCCACGTAGTTGCTCTTCGCTTTCCTGGAGCTCCCACATGCGGTCTGCGAGCGATTCCAGCGCCTCGCGGCTTCGCTCGGCCTTTTCGTCGAGCGCAGAAACCAGCGTTGCATCATCCTGGATCATCCGCCAGCCGAGAAAGAGCGTCAGCATGCCCAGGCAAGCCGAAGCGACTGCAAATATGGCGGGCAGCGAAAACAGCAATGCAAATCCGGCTATTACGAACGCGGCGATCGCGATCGTCATCACCAGGCTACGTGGCAGGCGCCCCGTCTTGACCGGAATTGGCGGCAAAGGAGAATCGTCAATCCGGTTGGACACGGTCATGTCCATCCGGCCATCGCGGCGCGTATCCTGCGCGAATGGAATTTCCAGCTCCGCCGTCATCGCCGGATAATAACCCGGCGATGCTTAGGGAAGGCTGAGTGCAGACGTTACAATTTTATCGATTTTACCCGCATTTTAGCGCGATTTGGGCGGAAATCATGGTCGGCTACATGGCAACAACCACCCGGCCCCTGATCTTTCCGGCCATGATGTCATTTGCGGCAGAAATGATATCATCAAACCCGATACTGACGGTCAGCGCCTCCAGCTTCTTGAGGTCCAGATCGGTGCTGAGCCGGCTCCAGGCTTCCATGCGCAATTCTTTTGGCGCCATCACTGAATCCACCCCGAGCAGGGAAACGCCGCGTAAAATGAATGGCGCGACACTTGCTGGCAAATCCATTCCCTGTGCCAGGCCGCAAGCGGCAACGGCGCCCCCATAGGAGGTCATTGCAAGCACATTGGCCAATGTATGGCTTCCGACCGCATCAACACCGGCTGCCCAGCGCTCCTTGCCGAGCGGTTTGCCGGGTTCAGACAATTCATCGCGCGAGATAACTTCCGCCGCCCCCAGATCCTTCAAAAAGCCTTCTTCCGATGTCCGGCCGGTTGAAGCGATGACGTGGTAACCGAGTTTGGACAGGATTGCCGTTGCGACCGAGCCGACACCTCCTGCGGCTCCCGTCACCACGACCGGCCCACGCTCTGGCGTTATTCCATGCCGTTCCAGCGCCATGATGCACAGCATCGCGGTATAACCGGCGGTTCCGACGGCCATTGCTTCACGCGCGGTCATTCCGGCAGGCAGTGGAACCAGCCAGTTGCCGTCAAGTCGCGCAAGTCCGGCATAAGCGCCGAAATGGCTTTCGCCGACGCCCCAGCCATTCAGAACCACCTTGTCGCCGACCTTCCAGTCCGGGCTGTCGGATTTGACCACGGAACCGGCAAGATCAATCCCCGGCACCAGCGGCCATCTTCTGATCACCGGGGCTTTGCCCGTGATGGCAAGTCCGTCCTTGTAGTTGACCGTCGTCGCCTCGACCTTGATCGTGACATCGCCCTCCATGAGTTCGTTTTCGGTCATGTCAACAATGTCGACCGATTGCTTCTTCTCCTCGTCGCGCGAAACGAGGATGGCTTTGAAATGTTCGGTCATATGACTGGCTCCGCAGGTTAAATTGGCTTCAAGTCTCACAAACCGTGCGGGCGCAAGGCTGTCAAGTGAGCCGTTTGGACGAGGATTATTTTGCCCGCCGCCAGTCGATCAGTTCCTGGAGCAACACCATCCCTGCGCCGACTGTTATGCAGGCGTCCGCCAGGTTGAAGATCGCAAACGACCAGTCGCCGACATGAAACAGAACGTAGTCGACCACATAGCCGAGAGTTGCCCTATCGATCAGATTGCCGATCGCACCGCCGATGATCAGCGCAAACCCAAGGCGTGAAATCCACTGATGTGCTTCCGTGCGATATGCCAGATACGCGACAAAGACGACGATCAGGGCCGGGATGGCGACGAGCCAGCCTTCGTCCAGCGATGCAAACATCGAAAAAGCGATGCCGGTATTGTTGGTCCTGAATATCGCCAGAAACGGCAACAAATCGACCGCTTCATGGAAAGGATAATTGTTCTCGACGAAGCGCTTGACCAAATAGTCGGCCGCCACCGTCAGGACAGTCGTCACGGGGTAGATGAGGGCAATGGGTCTCATGTCGGATTTTCACCCGCGAGTGTCAGCTTGTCCCGCCTGATTTCGTACAGCATGACCCCGCATGAGACGGCAAGGTTGAGCGAATCCGCCCGACCGGCTTGTGGAATTCGCACCAGGGTCTCACAGGCGCCCGCCAATTCGTCTGTCAGCCCTTGCTGCTCGTTGCCCATCAAAAGCACCATTGGCCTGTCGCCATATTCCGGGGTCCGATAGTCGACAGCGCCTTCAAGATGGGTGCCCACCAGCCTGACCGACGCCCGAACCGTCCAAGCCGTGAATTCGGCCTCGCTGCACCGGACTACGGGAACGGAAAATATTGAACCCATCGTGGCGCGTACCGTCTCGGGTGAAAATGGATCCGTGCAGTCGCCAATCAGAATAATTCCGCTGGCCCCGACCGCATCTGCAGTCCGGATGATCGTTCCGAGATTGCCGGGATCGCGAACACGGTCGAGCGCGACCCAGACATTGCCCGTGGTCAGCCTTATCTCGTCAAGTGATTGAAAACGTTGACCGAATACGCCAATGGCCATCTGCGGATTGTCGCGTCGTGTTATTGCGCCGAGAATCTTTTCGGGCACGATCAGCACGTCACCGCCACTCGCGACCGTTCGGGCCGCGGTTTGAGAAACGGTGTCGCCCGCTGTTTTCGCGTGAACAAACGTGCGGATGGTCCAACCTTGATCGAGTGCGTCGACAATCAGCTTCAGCCCTTCGGCAATAAAAGCCCTTTGTTGGTCGCGATGCTTCTTCTGGAACAGGGCGCGGATATCTTTGACAATCGGGTTTGCCGGGCTGGAAACTTCTTTCACCCTTCCTGGCGAGGATATCTTGTCGGTATTAGGGCTCATCTTGTGGCGACCCAGCGCGAGAAAAGTGATGTCGCCAGCGCGCGGCCGGCAGACTGTTCGCGGATGATAAGCTCTCCTGATTCCACCACACCGCCCATCTCCGCGAAAACATCGCACATCAGCGTATGAGGCGTAAAAAAAGAAGCCCGGATCGAATAGGCGGTCAGCACCACGGCCAGTGGATTTGCCGAGAGTATATCGCGGCAGACGGTTACCATTTCGGCAAGGTTTTCAAACAGTTGCCATTTCTCCCCCTTGGGGCCGCGCCCAAATGCCGGCGGGTCAAGAAGGATGATGTCGTAGCTGTTGCCGCGGCGCATTTCGCGGCTGGCAAATTTGAGCGCATCTTCGCATATCCAGCGGATTGGTTTTGATTCCAGACCCGCCACCTGCTGGTTCTCCCGTGCCCAGGATATGGCCTTTTTGGAGGCATCGATATGCGTTACTTCGGCACCGGCACGCGCTGCTATCAACGAGGCAAGCCCGGTATATCCAAACAGGTTGAGGACTTTCACATTCCTGCCTGCTTCGCGAATCAACGTTTCCATATGTTGCCAATGCGAAGCCTGTTCCGGAAACACGCCGACATGCCGGAAGGAGGTGAAACGGCCGAGATAGTCCAATCCGTCGTGCCGCATCGGCCAAGTTTCACCCAATGGGCCATTGGGGAAATGCCACCGGCCCATCCCCTCTTCATCCGTATCGCCGGTGAAGACGGCATCGGCATTGGCCCATTCTCTGGTGCTGAGCGCTTTTTGCCAGATCGCCTGCCCTTCGGGCCTGACAATTCGGTAGGACCCGTATTGCTCAAGTTTCAGACCGTCGCCACAGTCCAGCAGCGCGTAGTCGTCATTGGCGCCGACTTCCAGAATCAACGGAACATTCTGCGCCGGCGAATTGTCGCCGCCCCGGTTCGACCCGTCTCGAAAGTGCTGTTTCGATTTCGCCGTTTTGAGATCCGTCATTTCATTTTACTCGGTAGCGATTTGCGAACTAGCAGAGGTTTGTCTTCGCTCACAGAGATTTTTAGCTGGCCGGTGAATGCCCGGTCGTGGTCGGAGGTCTTTTGCTGAGATTGAAAACTGCCGCCGGTATCGGCAGCAGGGCCTACTCGCCTGGAGCCGGAAGCGAGGCTGTGACTTTCTGCGTCGCTTTGGCCTGTTCGCGCAGCGTATCGACAGTGTGCTGGCTTTTTCTCATTCCGCGCCTGTATTTGCCCTGCTTCAACCAGGTTGCGACTGATCCGATGACCATTCCCACCGCCAGGGCGGCAAAAAGCCACACGAAAAGCGGCAGCTCCACAGTCAATGCCGGGTTACCTGGATTGAACGGATCGATTGTAAAACTTGCCGGAGCACGGTTTGAAACCGCAAGCGCAATTAAAATGACCGCAATCGGTACAAATACGAGCGCGGCTACCAATCGGTTGATCATGTTCTGCTATGGTCCGGCGGTTTGAATCAATCGGAATTCAGTCGGTTGCGGAGTTCCTTGCCGGTCTTGAAAAATGGCACCCATTTTTCCTCCACCGCAACAGATTCTCCAGTACGCGGGTTTCTGCCGGTTCGTGCGGGTCTGTTCTTGACCGAAAACGCGCCAAATCCCCGCAATTCCACCCTGTCCCCTGCCGCAAGCGCATCGGTGATTTCGCTCAGTATCGCGTTGACGATATTCTCAACGTCGCGCTGAAATAAATGCGGGTTGCGATTGGCAATGATTTGCACAAGTTCCGACTTGATCATGTATTGCCTCCCATGGAGTGTGTCCCCTGAATGTTCTTGGTCCCAAGATACTTCTATTCTCGGGTTATTTCGAGCTTAGTGATTTAGGGTGCCAGACCGACACCAACCCGTCAAGAAACAGCCGGTCAACACCAAGCCGCTCGATAACATCATTGCTCTCGTCGGCCAAGCCCAACCAGATCGCCAGCCAATGAGCCGAATCTATGGTTCCAAGAAAGTTGACGCGGTTCTTTTTCTTCCACTCCACAACCTCCAGATCAGGATCGACTCCCTTGCTCTCAAGCCATTTAACTGCGGCTTTTTCGCCTCCCAGCGAATCGACGAGCTTCTTCTCGAGTGCCTGTCTGCCGGAAAATACAGATCCATCAGCGACCGAAAGCACCTCACTGCGGCTTAGAGGTCGTCGCTCCTCGACAAGATCAACGAACCAATCGTAGGAATCCAGAACCAACCGACGGATCATCGCCCGTTCATCTTCGGTAGTTTCATTGAATGGGGAAGGTTCGGCCTTCAAAGGCGTGGATTTGATCTCTTCCATACCAATTCCGACTTTATCCATCAGACCGGTAAATTCCGGAAATTGCACCAGAACCCCAATCGAGCCGACGATGGAAGATTGGCGCGCGACGATATGATCGGTAGCAGATGCGACCATATAACCAGCCGATGCCGCAAGTGTGCCGACCTGGGCCGCAACCGGCTTGGTTTCTGCAATTTCCCGGACGGCTTCAAACAGCGCCTCACCCCCCACCGTCGTGCCACCCGGTGAATCGATCGCGATGATTACACCTTTGACGCGCTCAGACTCGGCGATTTTGGCAAGGCGGCTTAGCAGTTCGTCATCTTCAACGATTGTTCCCTTGATACGAATCTTGGCCACATGATCCGATGAAAGTTCGCTGACGCGATCGCCAAAGAGACGGACCGAGGCGGCAATGATCGCGATTGCGGCGACCGTGAGTGCGACAATTCGCCAAAATGTCAGCTTCTTTCGCAACCTTCTCCGGTCGATGATTTCATCAGCCGTGGATGACATGGTCGATCCTCGTAGTCTGTTACGGTGCGCATGTAGATTGATGCACGGAATTGGCGAAATACATAGTGTATTTGGCGGTCGCCCGCCACCGCCATTAACCGATTACCATAAATTGCCGCGCATCCAGGGTTTGGAGTGGCTGCGGTTTCACCCTATAATAACCATATTGGCATGTAATGAGGCCAATGGCGGCGCCGCGAGAAATTGGAAATTTCAGGCCGCTATCCATCGTTTCTCTGAACCACCGCTGGTAACGGCGCGCAAGGGCCCGGAATTGCAAGATATGACTTCACAAGGTGAGTATTTTGCTGCCGGTTCTGTCGAGTCGCGATCGCGGCCGGAGAAAAGTTACGAGGCAGCCCGCCGTCATTCGCGCCGTGTTGTCGCGCTCAAGATTGGCGTACCGGTAGGTGCGCTGCTGCTGGTTGGCATGTTTGCCGGGTGGGCGTGGTTGTCTTCCCCGGGCGGTTTGTCGGTTGACCTGACCGGTTCGGCCGTCAAGGACGGAAAATTGGTAATGGCAAATCCCAGATTGAATGGATTTACCAAAGACAACCTGCCCTATGAGATGATGGCTGAGCGGGCCATCCAGGATCTGACCATCACTTCGAAGATCGCCTTGGAGAAAATTGACGCCAGGTTGCCGATTGAAGCCGAAAAATGGGCCGATATTTCGGCCGACAACGGCGTGTTTGACAATGAGGCAAACACGCTGGATGTCACCAGCCCGATGACCATAACAACCACTGACGGAATGCGGGCGGAACTCAGATCTGCATTTGTTGACATGAGCACCGGACGAATCATCTCATCGGAACCGGTCCGCATCAGCATGAATGGTTCACTTTTGAACGCCAACACATTGACCGTTGAGGATCGCGGCAAAATCATCATATTCGAAGACAATGTCCGCATGACAATCTTGCCGGACCAGTTGAAAACCGGGGAAGCCGATGGCTGAGTTTGGGGGCATATTGCGCACGTTAATGGTTGTTGCGTTGGCTGTGCTGGCCAGCAGCGCCGCCCTCCATGCGCAGGACGAATCGAGCAGGCTTACCGGCATAAAGCTGTCGAGTGATGAACCGATACAGATCGAAAGCGACCGTCTTGAGGTGCGCGACAATGAACGCAAGGCGATTTTCTCGGGCAACGTCAGCGTTGTTCAGGGTGCAACCCTGTTGAAGTCGGGACGGATGATCGTGCACTACGCCAAAGGCGGGGGGTCTGTAACCACCGGCTCTTCAGACATTGAGCGCCTGGAAGTCGATGGAAAGGTCTACGTGAAATCCGAGGACCAGGTCGCAACAGGTGACAGGGGAACCTTCGACATGAAGTCGGAAGTTCTGGTTCTCACCGGCGACAAGGTGGTTTTGTCGGAAGGCGACAATGTCATCGTCGGCTGCAAGCTCACGGTTCAGATGAAATCCGGAAAGGCGCGCTTTGACGGCTGTGAAAAGGGCTCAAGTCAAAGCGGCCGGATTATCATGCAGATTGATCCGAAAAGCCGTAAAGAATGAGCGGAAATTGACTGTTTCGGGGGCCCACTCATTTTAAGCCAAACCGACATAATTGCTGACGCTGGCGAGGCTGCGCCGTCCGACATGAAGGGTACGCTGGTCGCGCGTGGAATCTCTAAGAGTTTCAAGGGTCGCCGGGTCGTCAACGGCGTCTCGTTTGGGGTGCGCGCGGGGGAGGCTGTTGGCATTCTCGGGCCAAACGGCGCCGGTAAAACCACCTGCTTTTACATGGTTACCGGCCTGATTCCCGCCGATGAAGGGTCCATCGAAATCGACGGAAACGATGTCACGGGCATGCCGATGTACCGCCGCGCGCGGCTGGGAATTGGCTATCTGCCGCAGGAAGCATCAATTTTTCGCGGACTTACGGTCGAAAACAACATTCGCGCGGTTTTGGAGATTGCCGTGCACGACAAGACCGAACGTGAGAGACGGCTCGATTCGCTGCTTGAGGAATTTCATATCGCCCATTTGCGCAAAGCACCGGCGATATCGCTTTCGGGCGGTGAGCGGCGGCGCCTGGAAATCGCCCGTGCGCTGGCGACCGATCCCAATTTCATGCTGCTTGATGAACCATTTGCCGGCGTAGACCCGATCGCAGTTGCAGATATTCAGGAACTTGTCCGTCATCTGACCGCGCGCGGCATTGGTGTTTTGATAACCGATCACAATGTTCGTGAGACATTGGGCCTTATTGACCGTGCCTACATCATTCATGCGGGCGAGTTGCTGACCCATGGCCGCCCGGACGAAATCGTCGGCAACGAGGATGTTCGCCGGCTCTATCTGGGGCAGGGCTTTACCCTTTAGGAAGCCTCCTGCGCTTATTATTCAGCTTGACAAGCAAGGATCGGGCCAGTTTTTGGTTCCATCCGCAGATTGCGGTCACGGCAGCGCAGAACAGGAATACTGAACTTATCCATGGCATTGTCGGCCAAATTACAGCTCCGCCAGGCACAGTCCCTGGTGATGACACCTCAACTGTTGCAGTCGATCAAACTGCTGCAGATGACCCATGCTGAGCTCGAGAAGCTGATAGATGAGGAAATAGAGCGAAATCCGCTGCTTGTGCGCGATGAAACGGCCGATGGCGCGATGGCGCCGCCAGAGCGCCGCAATTCGGTAACCGACACCTCCGTTGAATTGGAGCGGGACGCAGCAGCTGAACCGGAAGCTGTGTTATCAGAACTTGAAACCGATTCCTCCCTCATTGCGGGCAAGCTTGGAACATCGCTGGAAAATGTCTTTCCCGACGACCCGGGAGGCGGTGAGGCGCTGGCGCCGAACCTTCAGTCGCAGTGGAAATCTGCGCCATCCGGACAATCGGTCGGGCAGGGCGATGTTTCATTGGAGGCGATCGCCGCGGCCGGTGTGACATTACATGATCATGTTCTCGAGCAGATTGCGCTGACCTTCCGCGACCCCGTCGACCTGATCGTTGCACGTGAACTGACCGATGCCCTGGATGAATCCGGATACATGCGTAGCGACTGCCGCGAAATGGCTGGCCGGCTGGGCGTCGCTCCGGAGCGAATTGTGCAGGTGCTCGAACGCTGCCAGGGTTTGGAACCTGCCGGTCTGTTTGCACGCGATCTGCCCGAGTGCCTGGCAATTCAACTGCGCGAACGCGACCGTTTCGATCCTGCGATGAAGGCGTTGATCGAAAATCTCAACCTGCTCGCCAAACGCGATTTTGCCGCCTTGAGCAAGATTTGTGGGGTCGGTCAGGACGATCTCGTCGAGATGTTGGCTGAAATTCGCGCGCTTGATCCCAAACCCGGCACTGCATTCACCAGTGCAACAGCAGCGGAGATCGTTCCGGATGTTACCGTTTCTGCCGCGCCTGATGGCGGTTGGTCTGTCGAACTGAATTCGGAAACCTTGCCCAGGGTGCTGGTTGATCAGCAATATTTCAGCCGGATTTCGCGGTCAGCACCGGCAGAAGACAAGGAATTTCTTTCCAATTGTCTGCAGGACGCCAATTGGCTGACCCGCAGTCTCGACCAGCGGGCCAGGACGATTCTCAAGGTCGCCAGCGAGATCATCCGCCGCCAGGACCTGTTTCTGATCCACGGAATTTCCCATCTGAAACCACTGACCTTGAAGGCGGTAGCCGATGAAATCGGCATGCACGAATCGACGGTCAGCCGGGTAACGGCAAACAAATACATGATCACGCCCCGGGGTGTCTTTGAACTGCGTTACTTTTTTTCCCAGGCAATCGCGGCCAGCGACGATGGCGAGGCGCATTCTTCATCAGCTGTTCGCCACCGAATACGCGAGCTTATCGATGCAGAAAAGCCCGACGCGGTGCTGTCAGACGATGCGATTGTGGATATCTTGAAGCAATCGAATATCGATATCGCAAGGCGCACCGTTGCGAAATACCGCGAAGCCATGCACATCCCGTCTTCCGTGCAGCGCCGCCGGGAAAAGAAGGCACTTGCAGCAGCAGGCCAGTGATTCACAGCTTCGGCGCGGATTGTTGACAAGCAGGAATGATGTGACTAGAAGCGCGCTCGCTGCGGTTTGCCGGTGCCAAAAGGGTGCCACAAGCGATCCGCAATCTGGAAAATCGCCTTAGTCAAAACGATGAAATGATGCGTCACCCCTTTTCGTGGCGGTGCGACGGCGGTAAGTTCAGGCCAGGGATCACCGGCAGGAAAGTGCGACGGTAATGAATCTGCGCGTATCCGGAAAACACATGGAAATTGGCGATTCATTTCGCGCGCGGATCGAGGACCGTGTCGGAGATGCGGTCGAAAAGTTTTTTGATGGTGGATTTACGGGACACGTCACGGTCGAGAAGGCCGGTTCGAGGTTCTCTGCCGATTGTTTCGTGCGCCTCGACACCGGCATTACCCTGCAGGCGACTGGAGAGGGGCAGCGTCCCGAGGCCGCGTTCGATGCGGCGGCCGACCGCGTTGAAAAGAGGCTTCGGCGCTACAAACGCCGGCTGAAGTCTCACAACAATGAACGCGGACCTGCAACGGACATCGCATACACTGTTATGGCGGCAGTAGGCGACGACGAAGAGGAATTGCCGGAGGACTACGCTCCGGCGATCATCGCCGAATCGACCATGTCGCTTGAAAGCATGTCCGTGGCATCAGCGGTGGTGGAACTGGATACCAAGGATACGCCGGTATTTGTGTTCCGCAGCGCCGCGAATGGCGAGGTCAATGTCGTCTACCGCCGTTCTGATGGCAACATTGGCTGGATCGATCCATCGGCGGCGGCCCGCAACGATTGACGAATAATCGGCGCTGAAACGCCGGAGAATAAGGGAAAGTTGGGATCAATGGATTTGTGCGATCTGATCGGCGTGAACTCGATCATGCCGGCTGTGAAGGCCAATTCAAAGAAACAACTGCTTCAGCAGCTGGCGGAAAAGGCGGCTGAACTGACCGGTCTGGCCGAGCGCGAGGTATTTGATACGATTCTTCAGCGCGAAAGACTGGGTTCAACCGGTGTAGGTGGTGGAATTGCCATTCCGCATGGCAAACTGGCTGGTGTCGACAATATTACGGGTGTGTTCGCGCGCCTGGAGACACCCATCGACTTCGAAGCCATGGACGAGCAACCCGTCGATCTGGTTTTCCTGCTGTTGGCGCCAGAGGGTGCGGGTGCCGATCATTTGAAGGCATTGTCGCGGATCGCTCGCGTGTTGCGTAATCCCGATACCGTCTCGAAGATTCGCGGCACATCCGATGCAGCCGTGATCCACGATTTCCTGTCACAGACAGAGGCACCGCACGCCGCTTGAGGCACCCGTCGGGTAAATCAATGGATCGAGACGGTGGTCAACTCGTTTTCCATTGCGCCGGCAATCGCGGCCGCCCGTTCGCCCGTGAGCAGGATTGGCTGACCGTCGGCGCCGAAAAGCGCCCATAGTTCCAATCCCCGATCAAGCTCCGGCAGACCCGGATAACGGCCGATCAGATCATCCGTTTGGACTTTGCGCACATAGGCCACGTGGCCTTCACCCAGGTGGGCAAATTGATCCGCGCTCATGATGCCGTCATGCTTTTCCATGTTCATTCCAAGCCTCCTTCCACGGTTGCGTTCCACAATGGCAACGCTTCCAAGGCGCCCTTCGATTCGTTCCAGAACATCGATTCCGGTCCGAATTCCTTCAGTCTTTGACCGAAATATTGATTTTCCGTATCATTTTTTCAGGTTCTGGTCGGTCGAGCACGATCGACAGAAGCCCGTTTTTCAATTCCGCACCCAAAACCCGCATGCCGTCGGCAAGCACGAATGAGCGTTGAAACTGTCTTGCCGCGATGCCGCGATGCAGATATTCGCGCGCTTCTTCTTCACCCTGCTTGCCCCGGATCACGAGCTGATTTTCTTCCGTGCTCACATCCAGATCGTCTTCGCCAAACCCCGCAACAGCTAGGGTTATCCGCAGTTTTTCGGGGCTGTCGCCTTCGGCGCGGATACGCTCGATATTGTAAGGCGGATATCCGTCTCCGGATTTCGCCACCCTTTCGAGCGCCTTTTCCATGGATTCGAACCCAAGCAGCAACGGGCTCGAAAAAGGGGTCATTCTGGTCATTCAAGCAAGTCCTCATCGAGCAACTTTTGATAACCGCCAAACCCGTCTGGCATTTGGCGGCGTGTCACTGATATGGTTCGTTTTCCGCATCAGTTCAAGATTGAAAGATCACATCTGGATGACCGCAGAACACAGAATTATTATCGACACTGACCCCGGTCAGGACGACGCAGTCGCCATCCTGCTGGCGCTGGCAAGCCCGGAAATCGAGGTTTTGGGCATTACTGCCGTCGCCGGCAACGTGCCATTGGCCCTGACCAGCCTCAATGCGCGCAAAATCTGCGAATTGGCTGGCAGGCCCGACATGCGTGTCTTCTCGGGCGCAGTGGCGCCGCTTTGCAAGCCGCTGGTCACCGCTGAAGAGGTCCACGGCAAGACCGGCCTTGACGGTCCGGACCTGCCGGAACCGGAAATGCAGCTGCAGGAGCAGTATGCGGTTGATTTCATTGTCGAAACACTGCTTACCGAGCCATCCGGCTCGATTACGCTCGCCGTGCTCGGCCCGATGACCAATATCGCCCTTGCGCTTAATCGTGCCCCGGATATCGCTGACCGCATCAAGCAGATTGTGCTCATGGGTGGCGGTTATTTCGAGCAGGGAAATGTTACCCCGTCGGCAGAATTTAATATTTATGTCGATCCACACGCGGCCGACGTTGTCTTCCGTTCCGGCATACCGATTGTCATGATGCCGCTTGATGTCACGCATAAGGCACTGACGACGCGCGACCGCGTCGACGCGATCCGGTCTATCGGTACACCGGTCGCAACAGCCGTTGCACAACTGCTTGATTTCTTTGAGCGATTTGATGAAGAAAAATATGGCACCGACGGCGGTCCCTTGCATGATCCCTGTGTGATCGCCTGGCTGTTGCAGCCGGAACTGTTTTCCGGACGCCATGTCAATGTGACGGTGGAAACCATGTCGGAACTGACTTTGGGTACAACGGTGGTCGACTGGTGGTACGTCACCGACCGGCCGCGCAATGCCCGGGTCATGCGCGATATCGATGCTGATGGATTTTTTGCACTTCTGACCGAGCGGCTTGCGCGGTATTAGTCAGACACTGAATTGTCGGCAAATCGATAGGTCGATGAGCCGTTTTCGCGCCGTGACCGGATAACCGATACTTTTTCGCCGATCTGTATCGGATGCCTTCTCGATTCTGTTGCGAACACAATGCTTCCATCCCCATCCAAGCGAACTCCGTAAATATAGGAATATCCTCTTCCAGCGCCCGCGGCTGGATAAATTGGACGAGTTTGAACGGATTCGACTTTTCCCGCTAGCCGGACTTCAGCGATAACGCTCGATGTTATCCGGTGGTCAATCCATACAAACGCGCCGATAATCGCCAGCAGGAACACGGCGATCGCAATGGATGGTTTCCCGTCCTTCTTGATATGAAACCAGATTATTTTTAGCGTGATCAGCGAGTTATTCGCCATGCTGTATATATCATGGGTTGCATGCGTTAGTTCAAGACTTTTCCCGAAAATCGCAATCTGACCGCTGGGGAGTATGCCAACCGCAACTGTCCTGCCCGTTAGAACACCACATTCAGCATGATCAGCGACACGATCAGGAACAGGAAGGTCATCACCCCGCCAGCGCGGATGAAATCGGTGACCTTGTAGCCCGCTGGTCCCATGATCAGGGCGTTGACCTGATGCGTCGGGATAATGAACGAATTCGATGTCGAGATGGCAACGGTCAGCGCAAACACGGCCGGGTCGCCACCTGCCGCCAGGGCGATCGACACCGCCAGAGGTACCAGAAGCACCGTCGCGCCAACATTGGACATGACAAGCGAAAACGCTGTCGCCAGGATGGCCACTCCCGCCTGCAGCGACCATATGGGCCAGCCGCGCAGAAGGGTCAGGATCTGCTGGGCGATCCATTCCGCCGTGCCGGTATTTTGAACCGCCTGGCCGAGCGGGATCAGACAGGCGAGCAGAAACACGGTATTCCAGCCGACCGCACGGTAGGCTTCATCGATGCTCAAGACCCGCGCCAGCAGCATGCCGACCGCACCGGTCAGAAGGCAGAGTGAAAGGCGGACATCGGTGAACAGGATCATCGACAGCGATATGACAAAGAAGAGAAGCGCCCAGCCAACCTTCTGTGGCCGCAGTTCCTCCTGCGGAAAATCGGATGTAACAACGACAAAGTCGCGGTCCCGCTTCAGTCTTGTCAGATTGTCCCATCTGGTATGGGCGACAAGCATGTCGCCGGCCTGGAACTTGACCAGGCCGATCGGGGTCGGCTCGTGTTCTTCTGTTTCAACGTGACTGAGGGTTTCTTCACCCCGGTGAATGGCCAGCAGCGACAAACCGTAAGTTTTGCGCAGCAGCAGTTCCCGCGGAGACTTGCCGATCAGCTTGGAATCCGGCGGAATGACGATTTCCGCAATACCTGCATTTGTCGGCGCAAATTCTTCGGCAAATGCGTCGAGCTTGCTGCGCATCCGCAGACCATTGTCAGATGCGAATTTTCTGACCACCGACTCCTTGCCGATAATCGCCAGGCGGCATGGCGTGGCAATTTCCGCGGTCAGAATTTGCACCATCGAGGTCTTGCCGCGATAGAAAGTCGAGATGATGTATATGCTGTTTTCGAAATTGATGTCTGCGAGCTGCTTGCCGACCAGCGGGTTTTTTTCCGGCACGTCGATCTCAAATACGCTGGCCCTCAGACCGTACACCCGCTTCAGATAATCAGACGTTCCCTGACCCGAAGTGACATCGATCTTGTCGGTTTCTCCCGGCAGCACGACGCGTCCGAGAAACACGAAGTAGAGAATGCCGGTGATGACCAGGGCGAGCCCGATCGGTGTTACCGAAAACAGACCGAACGCCTCCATTTGCTGATCGGAAGGAAGTCCCGAATTGGCGGTCTGGATCAGATCGTTCAGCAGGATCAGCGGTGACGATCCGACCATCGTCATCGTGCCGCCGAGGATTGCGCAAAAACCCATCGGCATTAAAAGCCGGCTGAGCGGAATTCCGGTGCGCGACGAAATACGGCTGACGACCGGCAGGAACAAAGCTGCGGCGCCGACATTCTGCAAAAAACTGGAAATGACGCCGACCGTACCGGAAACGATCGGCAGGATGCGGACTTCCGTCGAGCCACCATGTTTGAGGATGGTCGCCGCGACCCGGTTCATGATCCCGGTCTTGTCGAGCCCGGCGCCGACGATCATGACCGCTATGATTGAGATCACCGCATTGGATGCAAACCCGTCGAAGAGCTGGTTGACGTTGGCGACATTCTCAAGACCGGGAAAGTAGCTGACAATTCCGAGGATGACCAAAACCAGAATGGCGGCCAGGTCCACGCGTATGATTTCGGAGACAAACAGGAAGATCGTGAAAGCGAGGGCGGCGAATACCACACCCATCTCGAAACTGAATACAACTGGCTCCACGACCTAGCTCCCTCTCCGGGCAAACTGACAAGCCCGGTCCCAGCAACTCCTCCCCAGTTTCGAAACGAACGTTTCGACCAATCGCCACCGCGATTTGGAGCATGAAACAAACTTAGCCGGAATTTTGCAGATCGCAAATTTGCGTTTGGAATTAGTGCGCTGTCGATATCGTCAAAAAACGAAAAAAGTTTGTCACACGAACCACCGCTGTCTCGTCATGCAGACAGGAGGTGAGAAAATGACGAAAACAATCCTGCTTGTTCTGGCAGCCTGGCACGGTTTGAACGGCGTTGTCATGCTGCTGATGCCGGTGCGTTGGTACGAGACCGTACCGGGCGTGACCCATACCGGGCCCTTCAACGGCCATTTCATCGCCGACATAGCCATTGCCTTTCTGGCCAGCGCGATCGGATTGGCTTTGGCAGCCTTGCGCCCCGGGCATTCCACCGTAGCGTTTATTGCCGCGCCGGCGGTTTTTCTGGGCGGGCATGCTGTGCTGCATGCCGTTGAATTCTTTCACGGTCATCTGAATGTCTACGAAATTGTCCGTGACACCGCGACCATCATCCTGCCCGGCCTGCTGCCGGCATGGCTCATCTGGCGGGAACTGAAAATGCAAACTAGCGGAGCAGCTTCATGATTACCTGGTGGCTTAAACGAAAATTCGACGCGATGGGGCGGGAGTATGATTACGATGTCTCCTACATGCACAAGCTGGCAGATGCCGACCCCGGAGCATTGCAAAAATTCGCGCTCGCAATGCCGTTTTTCACCCAACCGCCGAAAGCATCGAAGAAAGCCTGCTGGGCAGCAAAACTGCGTTCCAGCAAACATGCCGACTGCGGCCCCTGTCTGCGATTGGTGATCGACATGGCCCGGCGCTTCGGGATGGAGGATCAGACAATCCACGAAATCCTGATCGGTACTCCTTCCGATCACGATGCAGCGCTCGGGCAGGCTTACGCAGATGCCGTGCTCGACAATTCTCCTGAATTGCCCGAACTCATCAGCAAAATCGAAGCAAAGTGGGGTAAGAAGGGTCTTGCCAGCATGTCGGCGGCGGTCATGTCGGGACAGTTTTTCCCGGTTTTCAAACGCGGCTTCGGCCACGGTATAGCCTGCGAACCGGTGCAGAAGGAACTGGAGGCCAAAATTGCCGCATGAGTGAAGAAGAAAAACTGTCGGCATTCATGAGAGAGCGGCCGCGCTTGTTCAGGCTTGCCTACCGCTATCTGGAGACAGCCAGTGATGCGGAAGACATATTGCAGGAAGCCTGGATACGGTTTTCCGGCGCCAGTGATGTCGATGATCCACCGCGCTTCCTGTCGACTGTCGTCACCCGCCTGGCTCTGGACCGATTGAAATCTGCCAGCAAGCGGCGCGAGACCTATGTCGGACCCTGGCTTCCCGAGCCACTGGTCGGATCCGATGATTCAATCGACATCAGCGCCACCGAGGCAGCCCTCGACCTATCCTACGCCGTCATGCAATGCCTTGAAACCTTGTCGCCATCCGAGCGAGCGGCGTTTTTTCTGCACGACATCTACGAATTGCCGTTTGACGAGGTGGCTGAAACGATCGGCGTCAGCCCTGCGGCGGCACGCAAGCAGGCCGAACGGGCCCGCAAGGCGCTTGCAGATGCCCGGCCACGATTCAAGCCGGAGGCAGATGATCTCGCCCGGCTGGAAACCGCATTCCGCTTCGCAAGTGAACATGGTGATGACGGGCCTTTGCGCAACATTCTCTCAGAGCAGGTGGAGTTCATTTCGGACGGCGGTGGCAAGGCCATTGCCGCTCGCAATATCGTACGCGGCTTGGACAATGTTGCGCGCCTGTTTATGGGGCTGATCAAGGGATATGAGAAACATTCTGTCCGGCTGCAACGCGAGGCGATCAACGGCGAGCCGGGACTGATTGCATTTCACAATGGCGAACTGGTGCAGACCATCGCCTTCCGGCTCGACGATCAGCGCCGTATCGCTTCCTTCTTCATCATGCGCAATCCTGACAAGCTGGAGCGGGCTGCAAGGGCGTTGTAGTCCCTAGCCCGTCTGACCGGCCTCCCAGCCGAGGATGGCCCGCTTGCGGGTCAGTCCCCAATGATAGCCGGTCAGCGCGCCGGATTTTCCGACCGCTCGGTGACACGGGACCACAAACGAGATCGGATTTGCGCCAACGGCCGCACCCACGGCTCGGTTGGCATCCGGCCTGCCTATGTCGCGGGCGATGTCTGAATAGGCGACTGCCTTGCCCATCGGTATTTTCATCAGCGCCTGCCAGACGCTGACCTGAAAGTCGGTGCCGATCAGCACAACACGCAAGGGTTCGTCCGAACGCCAGCGGGCAGGGTCAAACACCCGCGCCGCATAGGGCAGCGTCGCCGCCATGTCCTCGATATGGGTGGCGTTGGGCCAGCGGTCCTGCATGTCCTCAAGCGCCGCCTTTTCTCCGCCGGCATCGCAAAAGGCGAGACCTGCGAGGCCCCGGTCGGTCACCATGATCAGCGCGATACCGAACGGCGAGATGTGAAAACCGTGGCGGATCGTCAGCCCGGCGCCCCGGCTCTTGTAGTCTCCCGGCGACATGGCTTCATGCGTGACAAACAAATCGTGCAGCCGCCCGGGTCCGGACAGGCCGGTATCGAGCGCGGTTTCCAATAACGGCGTGCCTTCATCGAGCAGCTTGCGGGCGTGATCCAGTGTCACCGCCTGCAAAAAGGCCTTGGGAGACAAGCCCGCCCAGCGGGTAAACAGCTTTTGCAATCCTGTCGGGCTCTCGCCGACATCGCGGGCAAGGTCGTCCAGCGAAGGCTGGTCGCGAAAGTCCAGGCTGATCTTCTCGATCACCCGGCGTACGGTTTCATAATCCGCTCCGAGATCGTCGGTGATATCCCGTTGCAATATGGCGGCCTGCGCATTCATTTTTGCGTCTCCAATGCAATTTTATTCATTGCGCGCATTTTGAGCCTGCGCAACCGCCGCCGCCACCCGTTTCTTGCACGTTCGGAGATATTACCGCACCAATGTTTAAACTTGGCGCGGGTTTGCGGAGAATAAAAATAGATGCTATCTATTGTTATTGCCATCAGCAAGGAAAACCTTGGATGAATTTCTCGCTTGGGAAAGTTTTGGAGCGCTACGTTGCCGAGCAGGTCGAGTTCGGACAGTTCAACAATGCCAGCGAAGTTGTTCGTGACGCGCTAAGGCGCCAACAGGAGCATTTCATCAAATTGGAGGCGCTTCGCCGTGACATAGACAAGGCGGTAGATTCCGTCGCAAAGGGCCGGAAGAGCAAGCCCAGTGCCGCGGACATTGTTTCCAAGGCCCGGAACCGAGAAGGGTGAGTGACTGGTTCCTCTCCTATGATGCCGATGAGGATCTGCAGGACATCTACCTCTATTCTGTGGAGAATTGGGGAGAGGATCAGGCGCGACGTCATCTCGACGAACTGTTCGACCTGTTTGACCATATCGGACGCAATTCGGAGATGGGGCGACAGCGCCCGGAGTTGGGAGAGGGTATTCGCAGTTTTCCGCATGTATCGCACATCGTCTATTTCATGAGTTGGCAATCCGAAATTGCCATTCTCCGCATTCTTCATGGGTCACGTGACATTGACGGCGAATTCTCGGAATTCGATCCGCAGACCAATCCTGCAGGTGTCTAACCCCGCGCCGTCGCAAGCGCCCGTGAAAATGCACTTGCAAAACTTTCCCGGTCGTCGGGATTGAGAAATCCGCCAATCCCCACCGTTTCGCCCCGGCTGGTCACCGCCATTTTGGTGATGCCGATTTCATCATGGCGAAACACGTTGAACTTCGCCCATAGCGGATTGTACAGGTGCCGGCGCGACTTGCCTGAGGGGGCAACCTTGCGAATGTCCAGCGCAGTTCGCGTCACAGTGACTTCTTCGCGGGCGTGCCCGGAGCGGTAGGAAAGGCGAAAGGCGATGTAGATCGCCAGCACGTCGAGGCCGAAAAAGCCGAAGACCGGCCATGCCCCTCTGGACAGGAAATAAAGGCCAACCGCCAGCGAAACCAGGCCGACGATGATCATCAGGATGACGAACCCCTTCTGACTCAACGAGCGATAAGGTGTGAGCAACGCCTGGAAGATCGGCTCGTCTGCATGTTTCGGGTTTTGATCGTCCATAGCGGAGATTATAGAGGGCAGATGACAAAGCCCAAGCCCCAAAAGACACCTTCAGCGCGCAAAAAGAGAATTGCGCGCACAAAATACAGTGAAGACGAAGTCCGCGAGATTTTTCGCCGTTTCTCGATCCAGCGACCGGAACCAAAAGGCGAATTGGCACATGTCAATCCCTATACGCTGGTCGTCGCGGTGGCCCTTTCGGCACAGGCCACCGACGCCGGTGTCAACAAGGCGACGAAAGAACTGTTCAAGATCGCCGACACGCCGCAGAAGATGTTGGCCCTGGGTGAAGAGAAAGTCGGCGACTACATCCGCACCATCGGCCTGTGGCGCAACAAGGCGAAAAACGTCATCGCCCTTTCGAGAAAACTGATTGACGATTTCGGTGGCAAAGTACCCGAGACCCGCGAGGAACTGGTAACCTTGCCCGGCGTTGGCCGCAAGACCGCCAATGTCGTGCTGTCGATGGCATTTGGACAGGCAACCATGGCTGTGGACACGCATATTTTGCGCATCGGCAACCGCATGGGCCTTGCACCCGGCAAGACTCCCGACGAGGTCGAAGAGATCCTGATGCGGGTGATCCCGGCAGACTATCTCTACCACGCCCACCACTGGCTGATCCTGCATGGGCGCTATTGCTGCAAGGCGCGCAAACCGGATTGCGAGGCTTGTGTAATCGCCGACATCTGCAAGTCAGGTGAGAAAACCTGCGATGTGCCTGCCGCACTGGTTGAGCTTCCGGCGCAACAGATTTGAAAAAACAAGTGCATTGCAGCTGAACCGCAAACCGGTGTATGCGATCTCCTATCAATAATATAACGATGCATCTGGCATCGAAACTTCATGTCTCCTGAAAATATGATCAACGCCCTCCTCAGCAACGAGGATGTGTCGGTTAATGGACGGGATCTCTATACCGCTTTTCGCAATGGATTCCCGATCAAAAATCTCGCTAGATTGCTGTCCTCAAAGTCTGAAAGAGCGATCCGCATGGGTGCGTATGTGGCAGATGAGCTTGATCATCAGGCTGCACCATGTCTGAAAGAACTTGACGCTCTGCTTGGGTATCACGATCCGCAGGTGAGATCAGATGTAGCTCATGCGCTACGCAGCTGCGTTACGCTTGCTGATGTCGATACTATGGCCAGGATATTGCTCTTGTTGAATGATCCAGATGCGTTCGTTCGTCGCGCAGCCATGTTCTTCATTCTGATGAAGCAGGGGTTTGGTTTGCAAGTCGCAACAATAAAAGCTGCAGAATTCGCTCCCGGGATCGGTTTTGAGGAAATTGCTCAAGTGCTTCCGCGTTCCGGCCGAGTTGGAAGAAAAACCCTTCGCAAGCTAATCGCCAGTAATTTGCCGGTTGTCAGACGCTTTGCTGTCGGTCTCGCGTGTATGCCGCGTCTGGTTGTCGATGCGCAGAGCCTGAGCATTGCGGAAGACTGCCGCGATGCCGAGGGTTGGTTTATGGTTGAGTCCATACGGAAATATCCGAAACCGATGGGAACTGTGGTCGCTAACTTGATAAATCCAGCCGCGACCATAGATTCGTCGTCGCCTCAAGCAGCATTCAGCCGCAAAAACGACAGAAAACACTGATGGATGTTGAAGTAATTCGTGTCGCCGCGTTTTCCGAAAACGGCAGCGGCGGAAACCCAGCCGGCGTTGTCGTCTCAGATACTCTTCCCGCAGAGGTCGACATGCAGCGCATTGCCGCCGAGGTCGGGTATTCCGAGACGGTATTTGCCTGTCCGCAGGAAGGTGGGTGGCGTGCGCGCTATTTCGCGCCCGAAATGGAGGTGCCATTCTGCGGTCACGCGACAATCGCGCTGGGTGCCGTGCTGGCGATGCAAAATGGCTCCGGCGTCTTCGATCTGACCCTTAATGAAGCGCAGATCTCAGTCGAGGGACATCAAGACGGCGACCGCCTGACCGCCGCGCTTCAGTCTCCGCCGACGAGAACGGCCGAGGTCAAACCCCAAGTCATCACCGAGGCGCTGGCGCTGTTTGGCTATTCGGAAGATCAGCTTAATGGAAGGCTTCCACCCCGTTTGGTGCATGGCGGGGCGGATCATCTGGCGATTACGCTGAATTCCCGAGAGGCATTGGCCGGCATGTCGTACGATATCGAGGCCGGTAAAAAACTGATGACGCGGGAAGGGTGGGTCACCATCATTCTTGCCTATGCCGAAAACCGAAATCTGTTTCACACCCGAAATCCGTTTGCTTCCGGTGGTGTCTACGAGGACCCGGCTACAGGTGCGGCAACGGCAGCGTTTGCCGGATATCTGCGCGAGACCGGCTGGTTGCGCGCTGGTGCGGTCGATGTCGTCCAGGGCGAGGACATGGGCATGCGCTCCAGATTGCGCGCGGAATACTCAGCCGAAGCGGGCAGTTCCATCCGCGTTTCCGGAGAAGCAAGGCTGATTGGCGGCGCATAGTCATCCTCTTTCGAACAGCGATGGCGGTCAAACCACTGGACTGGAAATTGCCGGTTGATGTCGGCTAACGTTTGAGCTTCCAAACCGGAGAGCTTGGCCATGCAATTTCATCACGACGGTTTCAGACCGGGCGACCCGGACCGGGTGGAAAAATCCGGTGAAAATGTCTGGAATCCGTCCGGCGACATTTCTGGTGACGTCGATGTGCTCATCGTCGGCTGCGGACCGGCCGGGCTCACACTGGCGGCTCAATTGTCGCAATTTTCCGATATCCGCACCCGCATTGTCGAGCAGAAATCAGGCCCGCTTCAGCTTGGGCAGGCTGATGGTATCGCCTGCCGGACGATGGAAATGTTCAACGCATTCGGTTTTGTCGAGCAGGTGATGAGAGAGGCCTATTGGGTCAACGAGACGGCATTCTGGAAACCGGATCCGGACGCACCCGGAAACATCATGCGCACCGGCCGCGTGCAGGACGTTGAGGACGGACTAACCGAGTTTCCGCATGTCATCCTCAATCAGGCCCGTGTGCACGATTTCTTTTTGGAGGCTATGCGCAACTCGCCCACCAGGCTAGAGCCGGACTACCAACGGCGCGTTGTTGATCTGGAGATCAGTGAAAGCACGGATGACTACCCGGTAACGGTTGGCCTCAAACGTGCCGGCGGCACCGATGAGGGCAAGGAAGAAACCGTGCGCGCGCGTTATGTTGTCGGCTGCGACGGGGCGAGGAGCAGCGTGCGCAGGGCGCTCGGCCATGCGCTTCACGGCGACTCGGCCAATCAGGCCTGGGGTGTGATGGACATTCTCGCCGTTACTGATTTCCCCGACGTGCGGTTGAAATGTTTGATTCAGTCGGCCGGCGAGGGCAGCATTGTTCTTATTCCGCGCGAAGGCGGATATCTGTTCCGGGTCTATGTCGAACTCGACAATCTCGCCGCCGACGAGCGGGTGGCAAATCGCAAAATCACGGTCGAGCATATTATCGCCGGAGCGCGGCGAATCCTGCATCCCCATTCGCTCGACGTGAAGGAGGTCGCCTGGTGGTCCGTCTACGAAATCGGACAGCGCCTGTGTGACCGTTTCGACGATGTGCCGGAAGCGGAAAGAAACACGCGTTTGCCGCATGTTTTCATCGCTGGAGATGCTTGCCACACCCATAGTCCGAAGGCCGGGCAGGGCATGAATGTCTCCATGCAGGACACGTTCAACCTCGGTTGGAAACTGGCCGCGGTATTGCGCGGGCAGAGCCCGCCGGAGCTTTTGCATAGCTACTCGGCCGAGCGGCAGGCGATCGCCACGGAACTGATCGAATTCGACCGCGAATGGGCAAGCGTCGTCTCAACGCCCGTATCCTCCCCCGAAGACGAGGCTGAAGTGCAGCGCTATTTCGTTCGCCATGGTCGCTACACTGCGGGAACGGCGACGGTGTACAAGCCCTCCGCGATCACCGGACAAGCGGTACATCAAAACCTTGCGACGGGATTTGTGATCGGCACCCGCTTTCACTCAGGCCCGGTCATCCGTTTCGCCGATGCAAAACCGGTGCACCTTGGCCATGTCATGAAGGCGGATGGACGCTGGCGCCTGCTCGTCTTTGCTGATCGCGCAGAGGGCGGCGTATCGTCCAGGGTTCGATCGTTTTGCCGGTATTTGGAAAAAGAACCCGGTTCACCGGTTGGAAGGTGTACACGACCGGACGCAGACATCGATTCGGTGATTGATGTGCGGGCGGTCTTTCAACAAGATCATCGCGAGCTTTCAACTGACGAGATCCCCGCTCTGCTCAGACCTCACAAGGGCCGGCTGGGCCTGCAGGATTACGAGAAGGTGTTCTGCCCCGATCTGAAAAGCGGTAATGACATCTTCGATTTGCGTGGTATCGACCGTGAAAACGGCTGCATTGTTGTGGTTCGTCCGGATCAGTATGTCGCGCTTATCCTCCCTCTCGATGCGCATTCTGAATTGGCCTCTTTTTTTGACGCGTTCATGCTGCCCGTCGACTGAATGCGCGTGAATACCTCCTCCGCAAGAAAAGTTCGACGCGCCGCCGCCTAAAGAAGAATGCTTAGCGGTTAAGGTTAAGCAGCAATCCAGTTTGACTTTCAGGGTTGAAAATCAATTATTTAGCGCATTCTGAAGTAACAGGATGCGGAATTCATGCGTCATAATCCAAATTGCGTTGCTGATTTGGCCGCGACGGCGGCGAAATATTCGGTCCGTCCGGCAATCTCCGAAGGCAAGAACAACATCTGTTATGGCGAGTTTGTGCGAAAGGCCTCAAGGCTTGCCGCCGAACTTCACCCGCTGATCCGCTCCGGCCGCATCGGCATATTGGGATCGCGCAGCATCACTGCCTATATCGGAATTGCCGCCGCAGCCTGGGCCGGCGCTGCCTATGTCCCGCTCAATCTCAAATGGCCGGCCGAACGGTTGATCCGTCTGATGCGAGAACTTCAACTCGACGCAATCATTGTCGACGACAATGGCGAAAGATGCTTGACCGCCGAGGTGGTCGCGCATGCGCCGAAAGCAATTTTCTTCGCCCGTGACGTCGCACGCATCGGCGCGGTCGACCAGCCTGATCGCATTGTGTTGGCGGAACCCGTTCAACGCTCTGAAACCGACACCGCCTACATCGTGTTTACGTCGGGAACAACCGGTGAGCCGAAAGGTGTTGTCGTTTCCTGCGGCTCGTTGATGCGGTATCTCGACAACACGGAAACATGGACCGGGTTGCAGCCGGACGACCGGATCGCCGAGGCCCATGATGTGACCTTCGACCTCAGCGTCCACAACATGTTTCTGGCCTGGAGGGCAGGTGCATCCCTGCATTTGATGTCTCAGCTCGACATGATGGCGCCACAGGCGTTTATCCGCGGCCGGTCGATCACCTGCTGGATGTCCGTGCCCACCATCGTCAACAATATGCGTCGCAACGGTGCCCTCAGACCGGACGTCTTTCCGTCGCTACGTCTGTCGATATTCTGCGGCGAGCCGCTTGCCATGACAACGGTACAAGATTGGGCCGATGCCGCACCCAATTCGGTCATCGAAAACATTTACGGTCCGACAGAGTGCACAGTTGTGTGCACGCGCCAGCAATTGACCCGGCCGCCTGTCGTCACGCCCGAACGGCAGATCCTGTCGATCGGTGAGCCCTATGAAAATTTTGATGTTGTCATCCGCGACAGCAGCGGAAATCCTCTTGGCGACAATCTGGTCGGTGAAATCACCATCGCCAGTGACCAATTGTCGGACGGCTATTTCAACCGGCCTGAACAGACCGCCGAGAAGTTTCGCATGATCGACGACAGGCGCTGGTATTTCACCGGCGATATCGGATACCGCGATCCTGACGGCCGCTACCACCACATGGGCCGTGCCGACAATCAGATCAAACTCAAGGGCAACCGCGTCGAGCTCGAAGAAGTCGACATGCACCTGCGCAAGGCCTGTGGAACGGATCTCGCCTGCGTTGTCGCCTGGCCGACCGTTGATGGCAGCGTCCAGGGGCTGGTCGGATACTCGACCAACACCGCACTGACCGAAAAGGAAGTGCGCTCGGCCATGATGAAATCGATACCGGAATACATGGTGCCGGCGCGCATCGTTATCCGTGACAACCTGCCGCGCAACGCCAATGACAAGATCGACCGCAATGCACTGGCGGCAGAACTCGATCGTGAGGTCGATGGCTCCGCAATTACGGCACCGCCCATGGCTCCTGAACTGGACGCCGACAGGATCAAGACTGAGGCATGAGCATCGCCGAATTCATCGGTCCGGCCGGTCAACCGTCCCGGCTCGAAGCATGGCGGCAGGCCTGGCTCGCCATCGACAGGAATGAGCGGGCGCTCGAATTCGTTCAGACCCGCATCGGTAGCCTGTTGCTTTGCGCGGTATTTGTTTTTGTGCTCGGAGCCGGTTTGCAGCTGTCCGTAGCTGCGCTTGCGCTGGTGGCGGCGGCGCTGTTTGCGATGATTTTGCTGCCCGCCCATGCCTTGACCGTTCTGGTTGGCTCGTCACTGTTTTATTTCGCCATGCGGCCTTTCCGTATCGACGGTTGGGCCGGCCTCGTGCGGGAGAAGTCAGAAGCGTTTCCACTTGGCGGCGCGATGGGATTGCAACTGGCCTCTGTCGCGGTCGTGCTCGCCCTATCGGCGATGTTCCTGTTCTGGCAGCGGCAGTTCTCCGACACTACGGCGGCGAAACGGCCGGTACTTACTCTGATCCTGCTGTGGAGCGGGCTTTTGATGACGGCCATCCTTTCTCCGCAGGGAACGCTTTGGCACGCCATGCATTGGTCGGTAGTGGGTGTATCGGTATCATCGCTCTGGATTTTGGCCTATTCGGCCATCGACGCGCGAGGCAAAGACACCACAAGCACCCTTCACCGGTCGGCATTTTTGCGTCCGTTTTGGGGCGGCAGCGCCGTACCGATCGGAAAGAGCTTCGGCTTTCTCAACCGGTTTGCGGCCAAGGATGAAACCGAACTTGCGGCAACACGGCTGAAGGCGCTGAAACTCGCTGTCTGGGCCTTGGTCCTGACCGGTGTCCTGAAACTGTGTGAATTCACCGCCTACCAGCAATATGGTCTTGCCGATCTGCAAACGGCTGTTCTTGCCCATGCCGGCGGCAATACGCTCGGCGGGTTTGCCAACTGGGCGAGCCTGCTGACCAACTACTTTATCGACCTGCTGATCATCGCGGTCTGGGGGCATTATATTGTCGCTGTCGTCCGCATGGCCGGTTACCGGATTCCGCGAAATACGGTCAATCCGCTTGGCGCCAGAACGCTTGCCGAATTCTGGAACCGCTACTTCTACTATTTCAAGGAAATGCTGGTCGACCTGTTCTTTTATCCTGCATTCCGGCGCTACTTCAAAGGCAACACAAAATTGCGCATCGCCTTTGCCACATTCTGCGCTGCCGGGCTCGGCAATTTTCTCTATCACTTCATGCGCGAGACCCATGTTTTCGCCGACGGTGCACTGTTGGAGAAACTCTGGATATTCCAGTCGGCGGTCTTCTATTCCCTGGCCCTGGCAACCGGGCTGATCGTATCGCAGTGGCGCGGCAGGAAGGTCGGGCCGGAAGACGGATTTCTGGCCTATCACGTCTGGTCGCGCCTGAACGTTATCGCGTTTTTCTGCTTTCTAAAGATCTTCGATGATATCTCAGGCGAAGGAACGCTGACCGAACGCGCAGCCTTCCTGTTTGGCCTGTTTGGAGTTTGAGCGATGAGCAAGTCTGTACGAAAATTTGTCGAAACCCTTTTGTCGGAGCGTGGCAAGTCCGCAGATTTCTCCGACAGCGACGCCCTGTTCACCAGCGGGTTGCTCGACTCGATGGCGGCGACCGAATTGATGATCTATCTGGAGACGGAGTTCGGACTGGATCTTGCCGATCCCGATTTTGATATTTCACGCCTCGACACGATCGACGATCTCAAGGGCCTGCTGTCCGAAACCGTTTGAACATTCCGGAAATCCGGACGGGACCGGTCAGGCCCCGTCCGGTTATACTTGTTTATTCACCCGGTTGAGCGGCAACCGCGCTGACAGCCCTGTCGCGCTGTCCGTCGCGATACAACGCCTTTACCAATGCTACGCACATCAGACCCATCACCATCGTGAATGGCAGGGCGCCGATGATCATGGCGCTCTTCAACGCCTCCATCGGATCCGCACCGCCATTGGTCTTGCCGGCGATCAGAAGCGTTCCGATCACAAGCGTCAGGATGATACCCCAGACGATGCGGTGTTTGATCCCGGTCTGCTGTTCGCCACCCGACATGATCGTGTTCATGACCAGAATGCCGGAGTCAGCTGACGTCACCAGGAAGGTCATGATGAGCACAACACACATGATCGTGATGGCCGACAGAAAGCCGCCCGATATCATCTGGCCAAGCGTGACAAACAGTTTTGCCGTATTGGAAGCGCCGATGATCGCACCGTCCGCACCGCCGGTCAGCTCAAGGTCAATCGCCGTCCCACCCAGTATGGTCATCCAGGCAAAGCAGACCAGTGCTGGAGCGAAAACGCAGCCGACGATGAATTCACGAACCGAGCGTCCCTTGGATATACGCGCCAGGAACAGACCGACAAACGGCGAGAACGCAATCCACCATGCCCAGTAGAATGTGGTCCATCCGGCCTGCCAGCCGAACTGACGGCCAGGCTCGCCAGCCGCATAGACCTGCTGAAGGACACTGTCCGAAAGCGCCGCCGCCTCGCCTTCAAGGCCTGATTTGAAGCCCTCGAAGGATCCCCAGGCATTGGTGGCGCCACCCCGCAATGCATCGGCAAATGGGGCTGCTTCAGCTGGAAGCGCGGCCGCGAACTCCGATGTGCCCTGCGGTCCGAACGCACCGAAGCTCAGCGATACATAGTGGACGAGGTAGTCGACCAGCGCCGTCGCGTAGGTGGTCATTGCGAACACGAATGAACCGAAGATGACGAAGGTCAGCAGAAGAATAATCGACAGCACCAGGTTTAGGTTGGACAGATATTTGACGCCCCGGCCAACACCCGAGACAGCAGAAATGATCGACAGTCCCATGATGGCGATCAGGCCGGCGATTAACCCAACTGTGCCCGGCGCCGGCGCATCACCGCTGGTATCCATCATCCAGTTCATTCCGGTAATTGCATACATGCCATCGATAAACTGCGACACGCCAAAACCGATTGTCACCGAGACGCCGAGAATGGTGGCAACAACGCCCAGAACATCGACGACATGACCCAGAAAACCGTTCAACAGTTTCCCGAACAGTGGCGTCAGGGCAGAACGGATGGTGAGCGGCATCCCGCGGGTATAGGCATAATAGGCCAGCGACAGGCCTGTCACCACATAGATCGACCAGGCATGAAAGCCGTAGTGCAGGAACGTATAACGATAGCCCGGTTCGACGGCTGCCGGGGTGTTGGCTTCAACATCACCGGCCAGAACGACGGGGTTGGAGCCCCACAGGCCCAGCGGTTCAGCGGTTGCAAACACCATCAGGCCGACGCCCAAACCGGCGCCGAACATCATCGAAAACCAGGAAAAATTGGAAAATTCCGGTTTCTCACCTGGCGTACCCATGATCCGCTTGCCTGTCTGCGGCAATAACGCCACCACGACCAGGAAAAAGGAAAACAGGCCGACAATCACAATGTAGAATGCGTTGAAACCCTCCAGCAGCTGCCAGTTGAGGCTCCCGAGGACACCGTTTGCGTTGGCTGGCCAAACGAGCGCCCAGATTACCAAGGCGACCATGATACTTTTACTGAGGAGCGCAATTTCTACGCTGTGGCCCTCATAAAATCCCCCTGCTGACTTTTTTATCTGCAGGTCAGTGAATGGTGGTTTAACTGACATCCCTTACTCCCTCTCTCTCACCGGTTTCATTAGGCGTAGGTCCAAAAGAGGCAGCTAATGCGAGGTCGTTCGGTCATATCAGCGCTCACAGGCGGCAAATCTGTCCGCCGGATTGCGCAATCTGACCATTCAGTGTGAACGTCGCCGCAACTGCTTCCTCCCTGCCACCCCCGCTGTTTCGGTTTGCGAAGAAGGCAACCAGCAGATTGCGCCCTGGCACAATTTCAGTCAAACTAAAATAAGCGAAAGAAATTACAGAATATTTGAAATTCATAGGCGTTGAACTTCGGTTCAGGCCGCGCGTTTCACCCGTCCAGACACCGCAAATTCGCGATCCCGGTCAGATATCATCTTGTGCAGATGCACCATCAGGGCCGCCGCAAACAGTGGCGTCGCCAGATTGAGGATCGGTACGGAAAGGAACGCCGCGATGATCAGTCCGGCCAGGAACACCGTACCGGCATGCTTGCGGCGCAACAGTTTGGCTTCGTGCTCAGGCCGGAAACGCATTGCCGCAAATTCGAAGAATTCACGGCCGATCAGATAGCCGTTTACCAGGAAAAACGCCGCAATGTTGATCCCGGGAACAAGCAGCAGCAACAGGGCGAGAATGTTGCCCAATACGACAATGCCAAAAAATTTCAGCGCAAGGATGATTGAGCGCCCGGCCGGCACCGCCTGTCCGGGCGGGTCGGCGGGAAAGTCCTGCTGTTCCACCACCGCTGCGATGTCGTCGAGGAACAGTCCGGCGATGACCGCTGTCACGGGTGCAATCAACAGCGCCAGCCCGAGTGCAAGACCGACACCAGCAATGATGGCGCCGACCAGACCCAGCCATCCGGCCCAGTCCGGAAATCCGGGCAGCAGGGCATCAAGCCACGGCAGCGCGACCAGATCGAATATTTCCTTCAATCCGAACCACAATCCCGCCAGAAGCAGGAGTGTCAGGCCGATTGTCTTCAGCAGGACCGAGCGGAATTCCGGCGATGGCAGACGGGTAATCGCGGCGCGTGCGGCTTCGATGATCATGAGAACCCTTTGGCTTTTCGTTCTGCATCGAAATAGGGATGGTCAATAAGCATCGCAAGTCCGGGTGATTGGCGGAGCAGACTTTGCAAACAGCGCCGGATGATTTAAATGCAACTGAAATAACGTCCCCAGAAATGATCCCATACCGAAATCGGAGTTCCTTATGGCCGAATACGATGTTTTGTGCATCGGCAACGCTATTGTCGACATTATTGCGCGTTGTGACGACGATTTTCTGGTTGAGCACGGGATCATCAAGGGCGCCATGAACCTGATTGATGCAGAGCGGGCCGAATTGCTCTATTCGCACATGGGACCGGCAATTGAGGCTTCCGGTGGCAGCGCCGGCAACACGGCGGCGGGAATTGCAAGTTTCGGCGGCAAATCAGCCTATTTCGGCAAGGTCTCGGCCGATCACCTGGGTCAGATTTTTACTCACGATATCCACGCACAGGGCGTTGCCTTCGACACCCGACCGCTCGACGGCAATCCACCAACCGCCCGGTCAATGATCTTTGTCACGCCGGACGGCGAACGATCAATGAACACCTATCTCGGTGCCTGTATGGAGCTTGGGCCCGAGGATGTGGAGCCTGGAAAGGCTGCAGCGTCGAAAGTCACCTATTTCGAAGGCTATCTGTGGGATCCGCCACGGGCCAAGGAAGCAATCCGCATGACGGCGAAACTTGCTCACGATGCCGGGCGGGAAGTTTCGATGACATTGTCTGATCCGTTCTGCGTTGACCGTTTTCGCGACGAGTTCCTCGAACTGATGCGTTCCGGAACGGTCGACATCGTCTTTGCCAACGAGCACGAGCTCATCTCGCTTTACCAGACCTCTTCATTCGACGATGCGCTTCAGGCCATCCGCGCCGACTGTAAACTCGCCGCGATTACCCGGTCCGAAAACGGATCGATCATCATTCGCGATTCTGAAACCGCAATGGTTGAAGCCATCGAGATTGAAGAGCTGGTGGATACCACCGGCGCCGGCGACCTTTATGCGGCAGGATTTCTCTATGGCTATACAAACGGCCGCACGCTGGAAGATTGTGGTAAATTGGGATCGCTCGCTGCCGGATTGGTCATTCAGCAGATCGGCCCGCGCCCCTTTGCCAATCTGCGCCAGGCTGGCGAGCAGGTCGGCTTGCTTTAGCGATTAAATCACATCATCGGGGTCGCGGCCGGGCCGCGTCTTGTAGGGCGGAAAGTTCCAGCCGAAAAAAAGCGCGCCACCGCGCACGCCAAGCGCCACCGCAAATCCCGCCAGGGCGGCGATTGCCGGAGTTGCACCGATCGCGCTCAACGATGTGAATATGGCTGCACCGGCCATTGCTGCCGATACATAGATTTCGCGACGCATCAGCACCGACGGCTCGCCGGACAACAAATCTCGAAGCACGCCGCCAAAGGTCGCGGTAAGCATGCCGGTAATGATGGCAGCCGTCGTCGAACCGGTCATCTCAAGACCTTTTGCCGCTCCCATGACCGAGAAGACCGACAGGCCGACGGCGTCGAACCACAACAGCAACCGGTAACGGCTTTCGACGAGATGCGCGCCGAAGAACACGACCACGGCCACAATCGCGGTGATCGGGATATAGGCGGAGTTCTCCACCCAGAATACCGGCGTCGCACCCAGGACGATATCACGCAGCGTGCCGCCGCCAATGCCGGTGATGGCTGCCAGAAACAGAAAGCCGATAATGTCGAGCTGTTTTCGCGACGCGGCAAGCGCCCCGGTAGCCGCAAAAACCGCGACGCCGGTATAGTCGAGCAGTAGAAGCAAGTTCACCGGCGCACCTCGAAATTCACCAAATCAGGGAACTGAAGGCAGCCGGTCAGGCATCCTGACCGGTCTCGGTGTTTTCTTCGGTCTCGGTTGCCGTTTCGGCGGGCGGGGCTGTGTTTTTCGGGCCGCCCTTGGCAACACCGACCATGGCAGGGCGCAACACCCGCTCGCCAATCACATAGCCTTCCTGGACAACCTCGGTGACCGTGTTGTTCGGAACTTCCGGGTCCTGCACCTCGAACATGGCCTGATGAAAATTCGGGTCGAATTTCTCACCATGCGGCGAAAGTTTCTTCACCCCATGGCGCTCCAGCGTGGTCAGCATGTCACGCGCCGTCATTTCCACGCCTTCGGCGAGGCTTTTCAGTCCGGATTCACCGGCTGCAAGCGCTTCTGCCGGTATCGCATCAAGCGCCCGGCGCAGATTGTCGCCAACACCCAGCATGTCGCGCGCAAAAGCGGCAATCGAGTATGCCCGAGCATCGTGCACGTCCCTTGCGGTCCGCTTGCGCAGATTTTCCATCTCGGCGGCAACCCGCAGCGCCTTGTCCTTCAGTTCTTCGTTTTCAGCGGCAAGACGCAGGAACGCTTCGTGGTCGGCAGCAAATTCACCGCCTTCGCTGTTTTCCTTCGCTGCGTTGTCGTCATTGGCTGCCTCTACCTTTGGCGCTTTGGCGCTTTCGGCGTCGGCTTCTTCAGCCTTTTTATTCTCGGGATGGTCGTTCATCGCCAGTCATTTCCGGTATTGAAAGGAAGTTGCGCCGGATATCGATGTTTAAGCCAACAAAATCAAGGGGTGAATTGCCTGGAGCGTGTCTTGCTTAAATGGAAACAGTTTGATGGGATGGATTTTTCGTGCCGGCGAAGAGAATACCGCAGCGCGATCAATCGATCGTGCGAGGATTTCGATGACGCTGGAGCGGAAAAGACGCCTAAGCCGAGGAGGGTCAAAGATTTGAAATCAAGTCGAAAACTGCAATCGTTTCAGCCAAGGCATTTTCGCCCGGCCGCAGGCCGTGGGGCGAACAATGCGTCGATCTTGCCAAGCGGAACAAGGCGTTGTCGCGGTTCACAGAAACCGCAAATCGCCTTAATCTTTCGCGCCCTGAACGTTGTCGTGCGTCCCTCACGGTGATGACAACGCATCGGTCCGCACTCTTCGTCAGGTCGCAAAATCCCGGCGCTCAAACGAATCCGTTTAAACAAGACACGCTCTGGGTTCATTCCCGCAGCATGCGCGAGATGAATTGCGCCGTATAGTCAACCATCGGCACGATTCGGGCGTAGTTCAGCCGTGTCGGTCCGATCACACCGAGCGCACCGATAACGCGGGAGTCCGAATCGCGGTAGGGTGCAACCACCAGCGAGGATCCTGACAAGGAGAACAATTTGTTCTCCGAGCCTATGAATATGCGCACCCCCGACCCATCTTCGGCGAGGCCGAGCAACTGCAGCAGGCCTTCCTTTGTCTCCAGGTCCTCAAACAGGTGTTTCAACAGGTCGATTTCCTCAGCCGCCGAAACGTTTTCAAGCAGATTGGCCCTTCCGCGAACAATCAGCCGCGCCGGCAAGCCGTCGTCCTGACCGGCCCACACTGCAAGCCCGCGATCAACCAGATCGTTGGACAATTTGTCGAGCGCCGCTCGTGTTTCGGCCGCCAGGTCCGAGATTTGCTTGCGAGCTTCAGCCAGCGTCAGCCCGTGGATATGGGCATTGAGAAAGTTCGATGCCTCGACAAGCTGTGATGCGGTCGTGCCGGCAGGAAGCTCGAAGATGCGGTTTTCCACGTCGCCATTTTGCGACACCAGCACGGCAAGCGCCTTCCTCGGCTCCAGCTGGATGAACTCTATGTGCTTCAGCGGCACTTCGCTCTTGGCTGCCAGAACCATGCCGGCGCCTTTCGACAGTCCGGAAAGCATGGTGCTGGCTTCGGTCAGCATGTGCTCCAGTGACGCATCGCTGCCGGAGGCGCGGATTTGCGATTCGATGACTTTCCGGTCGGTGCCGGACACGTCGCCAAGCTCCATGAACGCATCGACGAAAAACCGCAATCCGGCCTGGGTGGGCAGCCGGCCGGCCGATACATGTGGCGAATAGATCAGTCCCAACTGCTCCAGATCGCTCATCACATTGCGAACGGTCGCCGGAGAAACCGAAACCGGCAGAAGGCGCGACAGGTTGCGCGAGCCTACCGGGGTGCCGTCACCGAGATAACTTTCCACGATGACGCGGAAAATATCACGGGAGCGGGCGTCAAGGTTCTGTGATGCCGGGTCTATGATGGCGCTGGTCACTTTTTCACATGCCGGATGCTGTTGGTCAGGGAGAATATAATTGGCATTGCCGGCAAGACAACCGGATTCAAAATATACGGGACCGGCGGAAATTCCTTTGCTTAGGTCATATCTTGCCGCTACAAGCCGCAGCGACAGCCAACCCGGAGAATTGAGATGCGTCCATCCAAACGCCAAGCGGACGAAATGCGAGCGGTTTCGTTTGAGCGCGGAGTCTCCAAACACGCGGAAGGCTCCTGCCTCGTCAAATTCGGCGACACGCATGTTCTGTGCACGGCCAGTCTTCTGGAAAAGGTTCCGCCATGGATGCGCAATTCCGGCAAGGGCTGGGTCACCGCCGAATACGGCATGCTGCCTCGCTCGACCACGGAACGTATGCGCCGCGAGGCGGCGGCGGGAAAACAGGGTGGCCGCACTCAGGAAATCCAGCGGCTGATCGGGCGCTCATTGCGCGCTGTCGTTGACATGGAAGCGTTGGGCGAAGTGCAAATAACGGTCGATTGCGATGTCATCCAGGCGGATGGTGGTACCCGCACTGCCGCCATCACCGGCGGGTATGTGGCGCTTCACCAGTGTGTTCAATGGATGGAAACGCGCGGCATGACCCAGCTTTCAAGAACCCTGAAAGACCATGTAGCGGCCATTTCCTGTGGTATTTACGAAGGCACGCCGGTGCTGGACCTGGATTACCTGGAAGATTCGGCAGCCGACACCGACGCCAATTTTGTCATGACCGGTACCGGCGGCATCGTCGAAATCCAGGGCACGGCCGAAGGGGAACCGTTTTCCGATGACGAGTTTGCTGCGCTGACATCGCTGGCCAAAAAGGGCATTGCCAGGCTTGTCGACCTTCAGAAGATGGCAGCCGGCTAGGCTTTTCCAAATGCAGGCTGCGGGAATATTGGAGACAGTGCTTTATGCCGGTGATCTGCCCGCTGCCGAAAAATTTTACGCAGAAGTGCTTGGCCTGGATGTCATCCGTTCCGACAAGCGCCAGGTATTTTTCCGCTGCGGCGAGGGTGTATTGCTGATTTTCAATCCGGCTGAAACAAACCAGCCCGTCGACGCGAGTTCGCCATTTCCCGTTCCTCCCCACGGCACTTCGGGCAACGGTCATGTCTGTTTTCGCGCCGGTGCCGAAGAAATCGAAACGTGGAAGAAACGGCTTGAACAAAACGGCGTCGGTATCGAGGCAGATTTCAGTTGGCCCTCCGGCGGGCGATCGATCTATTTTCGCGACCCGGCCGGCAACAGCCTGGAATTCGCCGAGCCGAATATCTGGGGGTTGAGGTGAGGGCGTTGGATGGCAATGAGCTGGTCGTCGCCACCCACAATCAGGGCAAGGTGCGCGAAATCGCCGGATTGATCGAGCCTTACGGTCTGAGCGCCAGATCCGCGGCGGAACTGGGATTGCCGGAACCTGAGGAGACCGGAACTACGTTTCGCGAAAACGCCTTCATCAAGGCATTCGCCGCCGCAGAGGCGACCGGATTGCCCGCATTGGCCGATGACAGCGGCTTGTGCGTCGACGCGCTTGGTGGCGATCCCGGCGTCTATACCGCAGACTGGGCCGAACAGCCTGACGGGTCCCGGAACTGGCTTGCGGCCATGACGAAGGTCGAGGACAAACTCCAGGCTGCGGGAGCAAAGGAAGCCGATCGGCGCAAAGCCACCTTCGTCGCCACGCTGTGTCTTTGTTGGCCCGATGGTCATGCGGAATATTTTGTCGGTGAGGCTCCGGGAACGCTGGTCTGGCCGCCTCGCGGCAAGCATGGTTTCGGCTACGACCCGGTTTTCAGGCCTGACGGTCAAGACAGAACCTTCGCCGAGATGTTGCCGGAGGAAAAATACGCCCGCGGCGTTGGTGCCGACGGTCTCGGCCTGTCCCATCGCACCCGCGCATTCGAGCTGTTTGCCCGCGCGGTGTTCGGCGGATAATCGCGATGGTCGGCGATCCGGGTTTCGGCATCTACATACATTGGCCGTTTTGCGCCGCCAAATGCCCCTATTGTGACTTCAACAGCCATGTTCGCCATCAGGCGATTGACCAGCCGCGATTTGTCGCTGCTTTCGCCCGCGAGCTTGGCGCTTACCGGCAGCGAACCGGCGCTCGAGACGTCACAAGCATTTTCCTGGGCGGCGGTACGCCTTCGTTGATGGAGCCGGAAACGGTCGGCGGAATTCTCGAAGCCATCGCCTCCAACTGGCAGGTGCCGGAGGGCATCGAGATTACCATCGAGGCCAATCCGTCATCTGCCGATGCCGCCCGGTTTGCCGGTTACCGCGCTGCCGGGGTCAATCGCTGTTCCTTGGGTGTCCAGGCGCTGAACGATCGTGATCTGAAGTTTCTCGGCCGGCTGCATGATGTCGACGAGGCACTCTCGGCGATCGATCTGGCGCGAAATACCTTTCCGCGCCTGTCCTTTGACCTGATCTATGCAAGGCCGCACCAAACACCCGCTGAGTGGAGCGAAGAACTCGTTCGCGCAATTGGCTACGCCGCCGACCATCTGTCGCTCTATCAGTTGACCATCGAGGAGGGCACGCCGTTTTTCGGCTTGGCGGCGGCGGGAAAACTCAACATGCCGCCACCGGATGATGCGGCCGCGCTCTACGAAGTGACCCAGGAGGTTACCACCGCGCAGGGTCTGCCGGCTTATGAAATCTCCAACCATGCGGTTCCGGGTGCGGAAAGCCGTCACAACCTGACCTACTGGCGCTACGGCGAATATGTCGGCGTCGGCCCGGGTGCGCATGGCCGCTTTGTCGATGGTGGCAACCGGGTGGTGACCATGGCGGAAAAGCAACCCGAAACCTGGCTGCGACAGGTCGAACGGAGGGGCCACGGCATGGTGGAGGGCGAGGTGTTGAGCCGTGAACAGGAAGCAGACGAACTGTTGCTGATGGGATTGCGCTTGCGCGAAGGTGTCGACATTGCCCGCTATCAAAAGCTTCGCGGCAGTGCACCCGACCCGGCCATTGTTGCCGGTCTGCAAGAGGAAAATCTCATCATGCCGGTGGGCAATTCACATCTGCGCGCCACCCCTGCCGGAATGATGGTGCTTGATGCGCTGGTGGCTGATCTGGCGCGCTAGCCGGGAAATTCGCAGTGGTGCTTGGAACCGGGCTGGCGGTGCCTTACCTTTTGCCCAATCATCAATGCCGCCATATGCCAGCTTGAATTGCCGACGGTCATTCGGCCTTTGCACGGTATTCACTGAACACACGATCCGCGCATTCCATCTGGGTCGGATACATTCCTTGACTTTATGCAGGCGAAGGCCCATGTAACGCTCATCGATCTGTTTGCCGATGATTTTCCCGGCGTTTTTACGTCTCCGACGATTTTCCGTTTCACATCGATTGCGCACATCGACCGGCAACCGGCCGGGACGAGTGCATTTCATGACCACGTGAAAGGATTCGTCATGACTACAGGAACCGTAAAATGGTTTAACGCCACCAAAGGTTTTGGCTTCATCGAAGTTGAGGGCGGCGGAAATGATGTGTTTGTGCATATCTCCGCTGTTGAACGCGCTGGGATCTCCAGCATTGCTGAAGGGCAAAAGGTGGAATTTGAGGTAACGCAGGACTCCAGGTCAGGAAAAACCTCGGCCGACCAGCTCAAGTTGCTTTAGTTTTCATCGCGAGACTGGTGACCACGGATGTACTGGCACTGGAACAAGCGATGAGCGGAAAAGGTCGGGACGATCCCGGCCTTTTTTTGTTCGTCGGTTCGCGAAAAAGCTCAATCATCGCCAAAAACCTCAACGGATACCCGATATGAATCCTTTGCGCTCAGTGAAAAACCAAGCGGCGATGTGGCTGCTTTTTGTTGTGGTAGGCGGCGCATTTGGAATTTTCGCAATTATTGTCTTGTCCAGTATCACCTGGTGACGATTCGAAATCGGCGATTTCGCAACAGTCTCATTGCTGGTGAATAGGTGGAAATACAAAGAGGCAAGAAACATGATCAATGCCTGCCAAGATTCCGGCAAATTGGCCCGTGAGCTGTCGCTCTATCGAGGCTCTGACACCGCGCGCAGCGCATTCGAACTCGCACTTACACTTACAGCGTTTGTTGCCCTTTGGGGCGCGATGTGGCTTGGGCTGAGTAACGGCAATTGGCCAGTAATGATACTTGCCATACCGGCCGCCGGTTTTCTTGTACGCTTGTTCATGATTCAACATGATTGCGGCCATGGCGCACTGTTTAAGCGAAAACGTAGCAATGACTGGTGGGGGCGCGTTCTGGGAGTGCTAACGCTGACTCCCTATGACTACTGGAAACGCACTCACGCCGCTCACCACGCCACCTCGGGAAATCTCGACCGCCGCGGTATCGGCGATATCACTTTGCTAACTGCCGACGAGTATGCCCGGCGAACAGCGCCTCGCCGATTGGCCTATCGACTTTATCGAAACCCAATTGTCATGTTCGGTTTGGGTCCGGCCTATCTCTTCTTCCTGCAACATCGGTTACCCATTGGAAAATTCAGCGTGCCAGCGGCATGGTTGAGCACAATGGCAACCAATGGTGCGATTGCGGCGGTTGTTGTGGGGATGGTTTGGTTGGTCGGCCTGGCTGATTTCCTGATAATTCATGTGCCAATTGTCCTTCTTGCAGCATCGATAGGCGTTTGGCTCTTCTACGTTCAGCACCAGTTCGAAAATACAAATTGGGCTCGAAACGACGATTGGAACGTCCACAACCACGCCCTACACGGCAGCTCGCACTATCAACTGCCACCGGTATTGCGCTGGTTCACCGCGAATATCGGGATGCATCACATCCATCATCTTTGCGTAAAAATCCCGTTTTATCGATTGCCCCTGGTCATCAGGGATCGCCCGGATCTTGGTGAGATTGGGAAGCTGACAATGTGGGATAGTTTGAGATGCGTTCCTCTTGCTCTGTGGGATGAAGCGAACCAAAGGTTGATTTCATTTTCTGAGTTTGAAGATGAGACGGAATGATCAACCGAGTGGAGCGCAATCGGTCGAATTAAAGATTGGAGCCTGAAAATGATGCCTTCCCACCGATTTGTCATTGGTCAGCTTGTGTGCCTGAAGAACAGTATTCTGCCAGTCACAGCATCCGACAAAACCTACCGTATCACCGGAACAATGCCGGCGAGAGGTGGCGTGCTGCAGTATCGAATTCGCAGTGATGCCGAACGCCATGAGCGAGTAACCACCGAAGATCTGCTTGTCGAAAGACCACCCAGGAATACGGGCACCGAACATTTTCGCAATTAGGATGGATGAACCAGAATGGCAAAGGCTCAAAAACGCAGCAGTCGCGAATTGAGGAAACAAGAGACCGAAAAGAAACCGGCAGCTGCCGGGAACGTGTTCGGCAAGAGAGGAAAAGGAGTTGGCGGCGCGGCTCCATGGGCGAAAAAACCGACAACCTAGAGTATGAGTCTCAGGTCCACCCGATTTTTGCGCTGTCCGGACGGATCAACCATGTCGACGCGTCCAGTGTTAAGGGCTTAAGTGTATCTCCCCATTGTTTAACGCGTGCCAGGTCGTGGCTTGCGTTTCGGGCCGGGCAACAGTCCTTCACGCTGGGCCAGCTTGCGGGCGGCCTTGCGGTTGCGTCGTATTGCTTCGCCCTTTTCGCGGGCCCGCTTTTCCGACGGCTTTTCGTAGGCACGCCGTGCCTTCATTTCGCGAAACACGCCTTCGCGTTGCAACTTCTTCTTCAAGACCCGTAACGCCTGGTCGATATTATTGTCGCGAACGATAATTTGCACCTTGTCTCCAATGCTTCATGCGGTCTCGTACGACCCGTTTGAGTGAATTATCCCGATTTGTTCAGGACAGCCTTAGGTTGACCGCGAAGGTACGGTCGAAATGATCTGTCGCTACATCAAACGCCAGGGCCTGCCCGGCGGTCAGGTTGCCGAGGCCGGCGCGATCCAGCGCCTTGATGTTAACGATCAGATCTTTGCCGCCATTATCCTGTGCGATCACACCCAATCCCTTGCTTCCATCGTAGGACTTAACCGTTCCAGTAAACATCGAACAACCTCAGATACATCAGGCATACCGCGCGGGTTTGCCGATTAACAAATGCTCGAAAATCTGGAATTCGACCGGCGCCAGGTGATTAAAAATGCGCCGAAACTGCCGATCCGGCCAAAAAGACGATAGCCTGAACTTAAGGCCCCCGGTCAAAATACACAAGGCTTACCGAATCCTATCAGTTTCGAAATGCCAACTGCATGGGAATGTCTGAAATGTGCGCGATCCAACTTTTAAATGGAGATGTCTTACGGCTGGATAGAGAGCCCATTTCAGACTTTTGGGTGCAGTCGCGCGTTTGCTCTTCTGTTGCGGTTGTCAAAGACATAAGATTTTTTACAATCTTGTCGCTTCTCTGCTACACCTAAGAGCCCAACAGCGGGTCGAACTAACGGGCATCACTTAGCAAGTGTCAGAAAGCTTGGACACCCATGACGAAAGCCAGAGCGCGAGAGCGGGCGAAAGCAAGAGCGGCAGCCAAAACAGGAAAGACTGTGGCTGTCAAAAGCGGGGTTGCTGAAAAAAGGGCGCGGTCCGGACAGATTGCCTCCAAGACCAACAGCATGCGTGATATCGGCAGAGGCGCTGATATCAAGTCCACTGCCGCCATGCGACGAGGGGCTGCACGGTCTCGGTAACGCTGCGCGTCGATGTCGCAAATCAAGCATTGGAACAGGACAACAGAGTCGCATTGTCCGCAAAGCAGACATTCTGAAAAAATCTTATCCACGCCCCCAAACCCTGAATTACAATCCCGCCATCGCTCTCACGGGGTCCGCAGGACGGTCATGAACCGGGGCCTGGCTGAGGGCGGCGGCAACCTCCCCCGTGCGCTGCGGTTGCGCAAGGCATGACGAGGGCCGGGCGGCAGGCTGGAAGGTGAGACGCGGTTCGCGGAACGCGAATGGAAAGCAACGCTTTCCAAGCGACGAACGCCCGAAGCGCGCTTGGCGCGAGGGCGGGTAAACGCTTGGCGCGAGGGCTGGGTAAACACCGGCGGGGTCCCCATTGCCTGCGGCAATGTCCCCGCGTTCGGCTCGCCTATCGACGATTCACCGGATCGTCGATTTGGACCTTCGGTCCAATCGGCTGCTCACCCTCCCCTTGGTGCCGGAAAAGCCGGGCCCGCTTGCGGTTGAATAAAATCGCAGGCCGGTAAGACCAGCCGACAGGACCGGACAGCGGCCGGATGGGTGATCGGAAGATCGCACCTATGACTAAACAACCAAGACACTCGCGGTTTTTCGATCGCCCGTCTTCCCATTTTTTGAGCAACCCGGATGAAGAAGTCGCGGGAACGATTTGGTATGCGCGGAGCCCTTATCCCTCCCCTTGCGGGAGAGAAAGTCTTTTCTTGGGCTTACGAGGGCATGCCCGAGTAAGTGCTTAGAAAAGACCAGAGAGGGGTCGGGGTGTTAGCCGACGGGTAAGTTGATTGTGGTTTTTATGGAGAAAGTTACCCGCTCTCTTGCAAAATCTAACACTTAGCTAGCGCTAAGATGTTGATTTTGCTTTCTCTCCCGCAAGGGGAGAGATTAGGGCAAGCCCCGCTAGCCCGGCGGCATCGCTCGTCGCTGGACGCTCAATTGCCGCTCCCGCAACCAGATCACCATTCCGGCGACGACAATGATCACCGCCCCGGTCACTGTCCAGCGGTCGGGCAGGTGGTCGAAAAGGAAGTAACTCCAGATCGTCAGATAGATGATGAAGGCATATCCGAAAGGCATCAGCACGGTTGCCTGCGCCAATCCGTGCGCACGTGTCAGCAGTTCATGGCCAAGCCAGCCGAAAATGCCGAGGCCGACGAGGATAATCCAGCCTGAAGCCGTCTCAGGCGACTGCCACTCGGCCAGCGCAAACGGCAGCAACGCGGCCGTGCCGACAAGGCCCGAGTAAAACTGCATCGTGTCGGTGGCGACGATGCCGGACAATCTGCGGGTGATAATCGAGTAGAGCGCAAAACAGGTCGCAGCGGTCAATGACAGGAACACAGCCCAGTGAAAGCTCTCGTCAAACGGCCGGATGGCTATGACAATACCGCAAAAACCGAGCAGGATCGCCGCCCAGCGAATCGGACCAACTCTTTCTCCGAGCAGCGGCCATGCCAGTACGCAGGTGATGATGGGCGCTGAGAACAGAATTGTCGATGTCAGTGTCAGCGGCAGATAGCGCACGGCAATGAAATTGGAGATTGTCGATGTCATCAGCAGCAGGCCGCGCACGACAATGAGACCCGGATGACTTGTGGCGAACCGGTTTGCAGAAAATCCGCCGCGGGCAATCAGAAGCAGCGATATGACGAAATGGGCGAAGTATCGCATGAACGCCAGTTGCAGCGCAGCGAAGCCCGCAAGCGCCAGCCATTTCGCGCCCGCATCGATAAAGGAGAAAAACAGATAGGCGACCAGCATCATCGAGATGCCGAGCATTGGCCGGTCGCGATTGGCCGTGGCGGCGAGCCCCGTCATTGAAATCGAAAACGCGCTTGGTCAGAAGTCAATTGCCGCCCGCTTGCGCGCCATATTTCGTGGCGAAGAAATCGACCATCTCGGAAACCATGCGCTCGCCATAACCATTCTCATTGGCTTCACTAAGCGCGTTGAATGCCGACGCCGACATCATCGATTCGACGCCCGCCTGTTCCGCCATCGCCCGGAAGTAGTCGACATCCTTCAGGCCGTTCTTGATCGCAAACGCCAGCATGTCCGGTTTGCCGTCAATGGCATAACCTTTGACGAAATCCATCATCCCGGAGCGCAGCGGCCCTGCCGCTATCACGTCATAGACTTTCTGCCGGTCAATCCCGGCAACATCAGCCATGGCGAAAGCCTCGGCCATGGAATTGGCTATCGTCATACCGAAGAAATTGTTGATCAGCTTGATCGTATGGCCGGTGCCGAGCGCACCAAGATGAAAGACATTTTCGCCGAGATCCTTTAACACCGGTTCGGCCTTGCCATAGGCGGCTTCATCGCCGGAACACATGATGTTGAGCAGCCCATCGACTGCATGCGCCGGCGTGCGCCCCAGCGGCGCGTCAAGATAGGCGCCACCTACCGCCGCAACCTCGCTGCCCAGCTGGCGCGTAGACGCAGGAAGTGAAGTACCGAAATCAATGACGATCGCACCGGGCTTGATGCCTGCAATGACACCGTCCTCTCCGCGCATGCGCGCCTCGACCGATGCCGAAGTGTCCATGCACAACATCACGACATCGCTGGCTTCGGCCAGTTCTCTCGCCGATTTCGCCTCAGCCGCACCGCGGGCGACGGCTGCATCGACATTGGTTCGCGAACGGTTCTGGATCACGGTCAATGGATATCCAAGATCGAGAAGACGCTGGCACATCGCCCAGCCCATCAGGCCGAGACCGATAAATCCGATGTTCGGTTTGGTCATGTTATTGTTCCTTTCGGCCTTTCTGAATTTCATAAATCGAGCGATTGAGCTGCGGTTGGGGTTGCGGAATGCGGATGGGTATTGGTGCAAGCCGCGGCTCAAGCGTCGGCTCGCCGCACAGCATCAGTTCGTCGTAGAAACCGATATCGTCGAAACGGGTCATCGACCCCATGACCGGATAGGCGTCGGCCGCCATCATCTCGTAGAACAGCATTCTGCGGTCGCGCGGTGAGGTGTTGACGGCAGAACCGTGAACGATGCGGGCATGATGGATGGTCACTGTTCCCGCCGGGCCGGTGAGCGCTACTGCATTGGCTGGGTCCAGGCCGCAATCTGTCAGGTCCATCGAACCGGAAAAAACGCCATCGACATGATGGTCGAAAATCGGCCCCTTGTGCGAACCGGCAAACACCTGCAACGGCCCGTTCTCGACATCCATGTCGTCAAAGACAATGCCGATCGCCAGCACATCGTCATTGGTGTGCGGATAGAAGGCAAAATCCTGGTGCCATTTGACCTCGGCGCCGTAACCCGCCTTCTTCATGTTGAGCTTGGTCGTGTGCATCCGGATATCCGGGCCGACCAGGTCTCGGGCCGGACCGAGAATCAGATCGCTGCGCATCAGCGAATTGAAGAAATTGCTCTGCAGGTCCGGCCGCTTAATGCGGCGAACCCGCGGTTCGTCAGGCGTGTGGGTATCTTCCAGATCGATCAGCTCGTCGCTCTCGGTGATTTCGGCGGCGTGCCGGGACAACCGTTCGATTTCGCGATTGGCTTCATCAACAACATCCGGCGGCAGATAGGCTGGCAACGCAAGATAGCCGTTGTCGCGATAAAACCCGACCTGCTGTTTGCTGAGGACTTCCATACCGTGCTCCAACTCCTGAACCTTGACGGAACCTACATTGTCGCGCCGATTTGCCAGGGCACGAATTCATAGTCGCCAAGCCCTTGCGCTTCGGACTTGGACATGGTTCCCGAAGCCATGCGAAGCCAGAACTCGTAGATGCTGCGGCCGACTTCCTCAACCGTCCTTCCGTCGGTCAAAATCTCTCCGGCATTGATGTCCATGTCGTCTGTCATGCGGCGGTACATCTCGGAATTTGTGGCAATCTTCATGCACGGCGCAGGCTTCGATCCGAATGCCGAACCGCGGCCCGTGGTGAACGCGACCAGATTGCATCCGCTGGCGATCTGCCCGGTAACCGAGGCCGGGTCATAACCGGGCGAATCCATGAAGGCGAAACCTTTCGACGTCACCGGCTCTGCATATTTGTAGACGCCGGTAAGCGGCGTGGTGCCGCCTTTCGCCGCCGCACCCAGTGATTTTTCCAGAATGGTGGTCAGTCCACCCTTCTTGTTGCCGGGCGAGGGGTTGTTGTCCATCGATCCCTTGTTGCGCTGCGTGTAGTCCTCCCACCAGCGAATGAGCCCGACCAGCTTGTCTCCGACTTGCCGGTTCACCGCCCGGCGCGTCAGCAGGTGTTCCGCACCGTAGATTTCAGGCGTCTCCGCCAGCACACCGCTCCCGCCCTGCGCCACCAGCAGATCACAGGCATAGCCGACGGCCGGATTGGCGGTGATGCCCGACCACGCATCGGAACCGCCGCATTGCAGGCCGACCATCAATTCGGATGCCGGGCATGGCTCGCGCCTGGCTTCATTGGCCAGCGGCAACATCGCACGGACTTTTTCAATGCCGGTTTCCACGGTTCGCGACAGACCGGCAACATCCTGAATGTTCATTGACTGAAACAGCGGGCCCTTTTCGATGCCGTGTGCCTCCAGCAGCCAGTCGATCTGGTTGACCTCGCAACCGAGCCCGACCATCAGCACGCCGGCATGATTGGGATGCCGCGCGTAGCCCCACATGACGCGCTGCAGCGCGTCAAATCCTTCGCCATCCCCTGCCATCCCGCATCCGGTTCCGTGAACGAAGGCTGCCACCCCGTCGACATTCGGATAATCGGCCAGTTCTTCCGGTCCGAAGGCCGCCGCGATCTTCCGCGCCGCTGTGGCCGAGCAATTCACGGACGTGATGATGGCAATGTAATTGCGCGTGCCGGCGCGGCTATTGGCGCGGCGGTATCCCATGAACGTGTCGCGTTCTTGCTCCGCAACCGGTTCAACGGCGCGAAGGTCGGTGCCGAATTCGTAGTCAACATCGGTATTGCGGAATTCGACATTTTGCGTGTGCACATGATCACCGGGCTGAATTTCGGCAGCCGCATACCCGATGATCTGCGCATATTTGCGTATCGGCTCACCAGCGCTGATGGCGCTTGTCGCAATCTTGTGGCCGCGGGGAATGAGCGTGGAAGTGTTGCACCCTTCCACTTCACTGCCGGCTTCCAGAGCACGGACAGCCGTCACAACATTATCTGACGGATCAAGACGAACCGTATTACTCATCAATATTCCTATGCACAGGCTGGAGAGTCGGAAGTCCAGCGATGGATTGGTATGTGCGGGCGAACGGCCAGATCAGTTCTTGCCTGCTCCCACATCGCTTTCCAGACGCGCCAGTCCTTCAATTCGGTTGACAGGGTTTGAACGGCTGCGGGCGACGAATTCCGGAAAGTGGGCCCGGCCCGTCGGCTCGCCGGTGCGGTTATACCGGATATCGAACGACCACCGGAAACCATTCGTATTGTTGACCAGGGAGGCGTGTGGCGTCAGCGGGTGCAGTAGCACGATACCGCCACTGCGCACCGGCAGGGGTACCGCGTTTTCCTCATCGACAAAACCGTCGGCAATGGCCGTTTGCACCTTCGGGCAATGCGGCAGCATCTCGGAGCCGTGCGACTGCGGGATCACTTGCAGGCATCCGTTTTCGACCGTCGCATCCGATATTGCACACCAGACCGTGACCATTGTTGTTTGGTCAGCTTCCTCATGTGTCACGCCACGGTCCTGATGCCAGTCTGTACTGGTGACATGCGCGCGGATTTCGTCGTCGCGAAGGTCGATCGCCGGCGGCTTGATCCGCACGTGCTGGATTGGATTGGAAGTGATTTCAGGCCCGATCAAGCTCTCGACAATGTCGAGCAACCGGTTGTTCGTCAGCAAATTGAAAACGGCCGGCCCGAAATGCATGGGCGTGTCGTCGTGGATTTCATCGCCCGGCAGCGAGATATCCATCGGCTGAAACCAGTCGCAGCCGGCCCGATAGGCTTCAAGCAGTTTCTCATCAAAACCGAGATCGCCGGGATTCTTGCTGACCTCACCTTCAGCAAACCAGTGATCGTAGAGACCATCCAGAATTTCCGCGTATTCGCGCAAAATGGGTTTCAGGACCAAATCGGGATGCAGAACATCCTCGACGACCAGATAGCCATTCTGTTCAAATTCCTTCAATTGCGCCGTTGTGAGCACCACAGGATTCCTGAGTTAGAGCAGAAGGGTAACAATGGACGGCCACAATAGCAGGACCGACAGCGCCAGCAATTGCACGCCGATGAACGGAAGGAACCCTCGGAATATATCGGTCAGTGAAATATGCGGCGGCGCCACCGATTTCAGGTAGAATGCGGCCGGTCCGAATGGCGGCGACAAGAAACTGACCTGCATGTTCATACAGAAAAGCACGCCGAACCAGATGGCTACATGATGCGGTGACAATTGGCCAATGAGGCCAATTTCTTCGATGGGCAGACGCTGAACAATTGGCAAAAACACCGGGATGATGAGCAGAACGATGCCCACCCAATCCATGAATGCGCCCATGAACAGCAGGATCAGCATCATGGTCAGGATCACCAGCATGGTTGGCATCTCCGCACCGATAATCAATTGCGCGATATAGGTGGGTCCGCCAGCAAGCGTGTAAGCACCAGCCAGCGCTGCAGCGCCAATTGTCACCCAGATAATCGTACCGGTGGAGCGCAGTGTCCGCATCATCGAAACCCACAACAGATCAACGGATGCTTCTCCCCTGAACAACGCGATACAGAAAACCGCCAGCGCTCCCATACCTGCAGCTTCGGTGATGCCTGTGACGCCGCCATAGATTGAACCCAATACGATACCGATGACGGCCAGTGGTGGAACCAGCCCCTTGCCACGTTGCCAGCCGACAGCCGTGCGTTCGCGACCCGCAAAAAGGAAAATCACTGCAGCTGAGGCCGCAATGATTCCAAACAAGATTGGCAGATCGCCAATCATGCCGAGAAACGGCGGTTCAAAGTTATCAACACCAGGATCGTTTCGTCCAAGCGCTGTTAGCAGGGCCACCCGTGCGACCAATATCACCGAACTTGCCCCGGCAACGACTGAGACAAACCCGGCGAACATCAGCCATTTCTCGCCGCCTTGCGGGTCGTCCGGTTTCGGCTCCGGCAGCGGCGCTTGAGACGGGTCGAGCTGGGTTCGAGCCACGATGTAGATGATGATGAAACTCGCCAGCATGAATCCGGGAATGAATGCCCCCGTAAACAGCGCCTTGATCGATGTTTCAGTGATCAATCCGTAGATGATCAGAACGATGGATGGCGGGATCATCGTACCCAGGGAGCCTGAAGCACAGATCGTGCCTATCGCCAGGTTCTGGTTGTAGCCGAGGCGCAGCATTTGCGGCAGGGCGATCAGCCCCAGCAGTACGACTTCGCCGCCAATTATGCCGGACATGGCAGCCATCAGCACAGCCATGATCGATGTAACGATTGCCACGCCACCGCGAACACGACTGAGCCAGAAATCGAGGCTGTCATACATCTGTTTGGCGATGCCAGAACGCTCCAGCAGCGCCGCCATGAAGATAAACAGGGGGACCGATATGAGGACATACTCCGTCATTAGATCGAAGATTTTCTGCGTTAACAGGTAGAGCGGGCCTGTACCGGGATTGCTGGTGAGTATGCCCGTCCCGAAACTCATGGGATCCGTCAGCAACGTTGGTTCGAACTTCATGATCATGACCAGCGCGGCCAGCACAGCCGATGCGAGGCCGAGCGGCATACCGATCGCCAGCAGGAACAGCAGCGATACGACTAATACGATCGAGATGATTCCGACGTCCATCAGTCTGCCCCCACGCTTTTCTTGATCGCCTCGAGTTCTTCCTCGTCGATCAGATCACCTTCGTCGTGTTCCACCGGCTCCTTGTTCCAGTCTGCGATCAGATTGACCACCGCCTGAAGCGCGACGAGGCAAACGACGATAAGGATCATCGGCTGTATGGTTGCCGGAATTGGCGGATCAAAAGCGGTCCCAAACATTTCCCAGCGATGGAACTTGATGCCGAAGACCTGATTGTAGCTTCCGAAGACGAGGAAGAATGCAAACAGGCACAACAGAACGACAGAAATCGTATCGCAGATCCGGCGCCCAAACTTCGGCAAGAGATCATAGATGATGAAAATCCTGATATGGCACCGTTGCTGCATTGCGTAGAAACCGGAAAGCAGGAAGACATATCCGGCGATCCACAGGGTCAATTCGTTGGCCCAAAGCGTCGGCGCTTCAATAACGTAGCGCAGAAAAACCTCGTAGAGCATGATCAGCGTCATCGAAATGATGAGGATCATCGCGACCCGGCCGATAAAGAGCGCGAAGAGATCAACGCGCGGAGGGTTCGGATACTCCATTTGCGCATGCACGACGGATCGAATTCCGAAAAAACCGATCACAGGCAACAGCAGCAGTGCGGCCCAATCAAGGATATCCATCACCCCGCCGAACAATCCGCTCATATTCGGTGAAACGTCCTTGCGTTCATGCAATTCGGTTATCTGCGCAGTCATTGACGGGTTTTCGTGCGGAAAAAAGTCCAGGATATACGCTGGACCGTGCCAGATCACCCAGCCCGCGCAAAATGCAAAGGCGAATGGAATGACCCATTCGCGTAGTCCGCCAGAAACCTGTTTCGCCATCGTCCCCGTCCTAGTTTAATGCGTGCCGGCCGATAAAATCCCGGTCAGGATCTATCCCCAATCCCGGTCCGGTGGGAATACTCACTCTACCATTATTGTTCCGGACCTGCTCTTGAATGTTCAGCGGTTCTTTCAAAAGGTCGTCACGGAATCTGTTGTCGGTAGTGTCGAATTCCAGCATTGGCTGCCATGGAAACAAACCACCGGGCAAGTCTGGCATAGCCGCCAGCAGGTGAAGATTGGTCGCCACCGCGATCGCCGAACCCCACACGTGATTGACCACTGGCGTAAAATGCGTATGGCAAAGCGCCAGTACCCTCAAATACTCCGAAATGCCGCCCAGTGCGCAAACTTCGGGCTGCGCAATATCCAACCCTTTTGCCTCAAGCAGCCTCCTCCAGCCCCAGCGGCTGTATTCGGCCTCTCCGCCGGAAATATTGATGCGCAACCCGGCACGAAGTTCCCGGTATCCGTCCAAATCTTCCGGTGCGACCGGCTCTTCAAACCAGTAGACATCGAGAGATTCCAAGGCTCGTCCAACCGCAAATGCATCGCTGGTAGTGTAGCAATGATTGGCGTCCACCATGAACCGGAACTCATCACCGACTGCCGCTCGAACGCTTTCAGCCAGCTGAATGTCTTCTTTCGGACCGAGCCCGACTTTCATCTTGGTTGCCATGAAGCCGGCATCTTTGATGGCTGCTGCCTCGTCCTTAAAACGCGACACCAGTTCACTCACCGGCTCCGGACGTAACATCATACCGTAGCCGTATACCGGTATCTCTGTGCGGTGTGCTCCACCGATCAGTTTGTGCAACGGCAGTCCAGCAACTTTTCCGGCGATGTCCCATAGGGCGATGTCCACCCCAGACAAGCTTTGCAGGGCCATTCCCTTCTGGCCATGATCGCGCAACAGATTATAGACCTTGTGCCAGATGACATCCCTGTTCAGCGCGTCCATGCCCAGTATCATTGGCTGGATCACTCTTTCCACGATGGTCTTGTTGGCAAGCGCTACATCGCCGGGCCCGAAGCACTCGCCCCAGCCTGTCACACCTTCATCGGTTTCCACCTCAACCAGGTGGGCCGTCCGGTTCCTATAATACTGTTGCGAATAACCGAGCAGTTCAGGCAGTTCGTACTGCAACACGTGGCTGGTTACCCGGACGATCTTCATGAAACAAGGCCAAGCTCGGCAGATTGTCGGCCGCCGGAGTGCCAGGCATTCCGGCGGCCTTGTATTGCCAATAGCTTATTTCATAGCTCCAAGGTCCTGAAGGAACTTGATGTGGCTAGCCAGAAGGGACTTTGCTTCAGGAGTCGTCGCAAACTCGGTCCAGGCTTCCTGAACCGCTGCACGATAAATCTCCATGTCTGCTTCCGACCAGGTGTTCAGGTTGACACCCTTGGCACGAAGCTCTTTTGCGGTTTGGGCATTCTTGACCTCGTTGATGGTCGTATTTTTCAGCCCGAGAGCCTGCATGCCGACTTTCAAGATTGCCTTGTGATGATCGGGCATGTTGTCCCAGACATCCTTGCGGCAGGCCAGATGGTCAGCCGGCATGGAATGGAAGCCGGGATAGTTGGTGTGTTTGGCAATGTCATAGAGACCAAGGCCGACATTGTTTGTCAGGTTGGCCGCATCGGCACCGTCGATGATTCCCGTCTCAAGCGCGGTGAAGATTTCGTTGAAATCCATCACGATAGGCGATGCACCAAGCTTGGTGAAAATGTTGGTGATCACACCGGGCGGCGAACGGAATTTCCAGCCCTTCAGGTCTTCAACGCCGGTAAACGGCTTGGTTGACGAAAGGGATTCCGGTCCGGGGATCCACCAGCCGATGAATTCCATATTATTGGCGTTGTAAAGCTCATTGAGCGTGTCATAGCCACCACCGTGCAGAAGCCAGGCATATTGCTGATATGGATTTTCATAACCACCAGTCAGGTCGCCGGCAAACTGGAAGGCCGGGTTCTTGCCGGTTTGGTAGGAACCACCGGTCATGTCGCAATCGAGAATTCCGGTCGCCGCAGCATCGAAGGTTTCCGCCGATTTCACCACCGAAGATGCGAAAAACATCTCGATCTGAATCTCACCGTTCGACATTGCGGTAACGTCATCGATGAATTCCTGCGCCATCTGACCAGACAGCGTTTCGGTAGAAAAGTGTGTCTGAATCCGTAGTTTGGTCTGGGCAAGCGCGGTGCCGGACATGAGGCCGGCGACAACGCCGGCGGCTAGAATTTTTGTGACGAGTTTCATTAAGTTTCCTCCAAAAACATTACTCCTCCAAACGGGACGCACTCGTTCTCGGCCCGCAGAGAGAATACGTTAACGTCGCAATTGCTTCGCCACAAGTGAAATTTAAAATTTTCGAAAATTTCGTGGTTCTTTACTTTTCTCGAAATTTGCGTGAGTTTACAAATTACCGGGATTTTCGATAGGCGCAGTTTTGGAACCTGACAGACAACATTCAACGTCCGCCGATGTCTACGACGACATGCGTCAGGGTCTCGTCATCGGCCGCTTCGACGCCGGAGAGAAACTGCGATCCGAGATCCTTCGCGAACAGTATGACTGTTCCGCCAGCACTATTCGCGAAGTCCTGTTCCGGCTGTCCTGTGATGGTCTGGTCAACTTCATTGATCAAAAGGGCTTTCGGGTTCCGCACATCACGCTCGATGATCTGCGCGAGATCGCCGAAATGCGCATCATGCTGGAGTGCGAAGGCGCGGCCCGGTCCATCGAACACGGCGATATCCACTGGGAGGCCGGGTTGACCGCAGCCCACCACAAGCTTCGCCATATTGAACACAAACTGCGCACAACCGGCCAAATGGGCTCCAATGTCACCGTGTGGTGCGCTGCCGAGTGGGAATTTCACAGAAGTCTCATTTCGGCCTGCGGCTCGGAATTTTTGCTGGAGCTGCACCGCAACGTCTACGACCGGTTCAGGTTGGGTCTGCTGACATTGATGAAGGGCTATGCGTTTCGTGAGAAAGGAATCGAAGAGCACGAAGCGATATTGCAGGCTGCGTTGGATCGGGACCCGGATTTATGCGCTAGGAAAATCAGGGATCACTTGATGAAAAACCTCGAAGAACCCTTCGTCTCGCAATACGTCAAGCCATGAGAAATTAATCAGGCTCTGCCCGGCAGATCATCACTTAAATACACCTGAATGATCTCTTCGAAGCTATCTTCTGCTTCAAATCCGAGATCAATCGCACGCGCCGGATCGAAGTTGCGCGGCCATCCCCCGACGATCCGCATGATGGTCTCGTCAGGTTCGCGGCGTATCAGCTTGATGACGTCATTGCCGGCGATATTGCGCAGTGCCTCAATCTGCTCGGCAACAGTACAGGAAATGCCCGGCATATTGAGGCTCAGGCGTCCATGGAGCCGGGAAGTGTCGAGATCTGCGGCATGGGTCAGAAAACCGGCGGCCGATCGTGGCGATGCGTGCCAGTGGCGCACGTCTTCAGAGACCGGTAATATCGCTTCCACACCATTCAACGGTTCGCGAATGATGCCGGAGAAAAATGACGAAGCGGCCAGGTTCGCTTTTCCGGGCCTGACACAGATGGTTGGCAGCCGGATTGACATTCCGTCGATCATTCCCTTGCGGCTGTAATCAGCAACCAGCAACTCGATCACCGCTTTTTGTGCGCCGTAGGATGTCTGTGGAGCACAAAGAAAATCGTCGCCAATCCGCTCTGGAAATGGTGGTCCAAAGACCGCGATGGATGAGGTGAACACGAATTTTGGCCGATAGGCGCCGCCGCTGTTTTCGTGAGCAGCCTTCAGCGCTTCCAGCAGTTGCCATGATCCGTGGCCGTTGATGTCCCAGCCACGCTCGAAATTCATTTCTGCATCACCCGACACAATGGACGCGAGGTGAAAGATCAGATCGGGTTTCATTTCCGCCAGAGTGGCCGAGGTCGCACGATCGGCATAGTCTCCGACCATCGATTTGATCGTGAAATCAGCCTGCGGAAGTTTGGCTTCGGCAACGTCAAACAGGGTCAATTCGGAAATTCTTTCAGACCAGCTTTTCTGAGAAGACAATCTGCCAGCAAGTTTCTGGCCGACCATTCCGGCGCCACCAATAATAAGGACCCGCATGCGTTTGCTCCGTTTTTGCCGGCACAGCATTAGGCTCGAAGTTCGCCAACTGCAATCTCCGCTGTTTTGGAAGCTTGCGGAAAATCGAAATTCATGTCCGCCATTGAAATAGGTGGGTCATCGCCTGTAGACGTGACGGGTGGGCGGGCAAGCTGGTCAATCACGCAAGGTGAGAAATGTGAAGAAACAATTATTGCTGATCGGCGAGGCAACGCCGAGAATGTTGGATCGGTTCGGTGAAAACTTCGACATTCACCACGATAGCGAAGTCGGTGATTTTGCCCAATTCCTTTCAGAACGCGGTTCGGAAATCGATGCGGTAGCTACCAACGGCCATGACGGGGTGCGGCCGGAGATCATGGACGCGTTACCCAACTTGCAGATAATTTCCTGTTACGGTGTCGGCTATGACGCCATCGACGCAAACAAGGCCGCAGGGCGCGGAATTGTGGTGACGCACACGCCAAATGTCCTGAATGCGGAGGTTGCCAATACTGCGATCATGTTGATGTTGGCGGTCAGCCGCCGCCTCATCCGCGACGATCAGTGGGTGCGTTCCGGCCAGTGGGAAGCAAAAGGCAATGCCCCGCTTACCAGGTCCATGGAGGGAAAGCGTGTTGGCATTCTCGGTCTGGGCCGCATTGGCGAGACAATTGCCCGCAAACTAGCGGCGTTTGACTGCGAAGTGGTCTATCACTCGCGCAATGAAAGACCCGGCGTTGAATGGCAGTATTTCGGCAACTTGGCAGACATGGCGCGGGAAGTTGACTACCTGATCGCAATCACCCCCGGTGGCGCCGGGACGAGAAAGATCGTCAACCGCGCTGTACTTGATGCGCTTGGTCCCGATGGGACATTGATCAACGTGGCGCGCGGTTCGGTCGTCGATGAGAAAGAGTTGGTCGCAGCCCTTCAGGACGGCCGATTGGGGAATGCCGGACTGGATGTATTCGAAAACGAGCCGAGCGTTCCGGCAGCACTGCTGAACATGGACAATGTCGTCCTGACCCCGCATGTCGGAAGCGCAACGGTGGAAACACGCCAGGCGATGGGTGATTTGACGGTAGACAATCTCAATGCGTTTTTTTCTGATGGCAAAGCGATCAGTCCGGTTCCCGAATGTGCTGACCTGTAATCGCGAATTAAAGCGCTGGTGTTCCGGAAAGTGCCCGCAATGAGTGAAATCCGGTCGGTTGACTGCCGTTTGTTCAATGTGCCGTTGGCCGAGGTGCTGACCGACGCCAGGCATGGCGACCACACGCATTTTCAACTCGTCACCGCGACGGTCGAAACAGCGGACGGAAATTCCGGCACCGGCTACACCTATACCGGAGGAAGGGGCGGTCATGCGATCAAGGCAATGATCGAGTACGATCTTGCGCCTTTTCTGATCGGCGGCAAAGCAGGCGAGGTCGAAGCACTTTTTGATGCAATGCAATGGCATATGCACTACGTCGGACGCGGCGGCATAGCGTCTTTCGCAATCTCTGCGGTCGACATCGCGTTGTGGGATCTTCGCGGTAAAACGCTCGGTGAGCCGCTGTGGAAAATGGCAGGAGGCGCTTCGGATCGGTGCAAAGCCTATTGCGGCGGCATTGATCTCAATTTCCCACTCGAAAAGCTGCTCGCCAACGTTAGGTCCTATCTGGACAGCGGATATAACGGAGTGAAGATCAAGATTGGCCAGCCAGAACTGCAGACCGATATTGAGCGGATTGCGGCGGTGCGCGACTTGATCGGACCGGACGTCGCCTTCATGGTCGATGCCAACTACTCGATGAGTGTCGATCAGGCGATTGAGGCAGCACACGCGTTCGAGCCATTTGACCTTGTCTGGTTCGAGGAGCCAACGATTCCCGATGACTTTGCCGGCTATGGCCGTATCGCTGCCGCGACTGGCATGCCGCTTGCCATGGGTGAGAATTTGCACACAATACATGAATTCGATTTGGCGTTTGAACATTCCAAACTGTCATGGATTCAGCCGGACGCATCGAATTGCTGTGGCATTACAGGGTGGCTGCAGGTTGCCCGGAAATCCAGGCAGGCCGGTATTCCGGTTTGCAGCCACGGCATGCAGGAACTGCACGTCAGTCTTGTATCAGGACAAACCAATCCGGGCTGGCTGGAAGTTCACTCGTTTCCGATTGATCAATACACAGCAAGACCGTTAGTGATCGAAAATCACCTGGCGGTGGCGCCGTCCGGGCCCGGAACCGGAGTGACTTTTGATTGGGAAAAACTGGAATCCGCACACAATGAGGAAACAACATTATGAGCACCAATGAGCGGGGCCGGTTGGCCGGAAAAACAATGCTGATAACCGCCGCCGGACAGGGAATCGGCAGGGCGAGCGCTGAAGCCTGCGCGCGAGAAGGCGCTGCGGTCTTAGCAACAGATATTGACAAGAACACCGTTGCAGAACTCAACGAAATTGATGGCATCACCGGCATGGAACTTGATGTGACCGATCAGGCAGCCGTCGAGAGTGTGATGGCGCAGATCGGCCCGCTGGACGTGCTGTTCAACTGTGCAGGATTTGTCCATGCGGGAACAATCCTGGAATGCGATGAAAAGTCTTGGGACTTCTCATTCGAGCTCAATGTCAAGGCGATGTACCGCACCTGCAAGATTGCACTTCCGGCAATGCTCGAAAATGGTGGCGGAACAATTATCAACATGTCCTCGCTAGCCTCATCACTGAAGGGAGTGCCCAACCGGTTCACCTATTCAGCCTCAAAAGCCGCGGTGATCGGATTGACCAAGGCGATCGCCGCTGATTTTGTAACCAAGGGTATCCGTTGCAATGCGATCTGCCCCGGCACGGTCGACAGTCCGTCATTGCACGAGCGGCTGAAAGCGACCGGTGACTATGACAAGGCGTTAAAAGAGTTCATTGCCCGTCAGCCCATGGGCCGCATTGCGAGCCCAGGCGAGATTGCCAATCTGGTGGTGTATCTGGCGAGTGACGAAAGCGCTTTCACCACCGGACAGACCCATATCATCGATGGTGGTTGGGGCACGTGATCTGATCCGGACAAGCACATGAGCCGTGTTCTCGATGCGCGAAATAAAGCATTCGACGCCCATGTTCCGGTCATCATTGTAGGCGCCGGTGCATGTGGTCTCGTCTCCGCACTGAAAGCCCATGATTGCGGCGCGGAAGTGCTGGTATTGGAACAAGACGAAACACCATCCGGATCAACCGCACTATCGTCCGGATTTGTGCCGGCAGCGGGAACCCGGTTTCAAGCCGCGTGCGGCATCAGTGACAGTCCCAAGCAATTTGCCCAGGATCTGCAGCACAAATCGAACAACAAGGCCTCCGAGCCACTCGTGCAATTGGCCGCGAGGAGTTGCGGGCCGGCGCTCGAATGGCTGGCCGATGACCACGGTCTGGAATGGACGGTGATCGGGGAGTTCCTCTATCCTGGCCACTCGTGTCACCGGATGCATGCGGTTCCCGAAAAGACCGGTGCGGCAATGATGGGCAGATTGCTGAATGCGGTGGAGGCGGCAGGTATTCCGGTCGCGACCGGCGCACGTGTGTCTGCGCTTTTTGCCGAAGGCAAGAACGTTCGCGGGGTCGAAGTCTCCCGTTCCGACGGTAAGACCGAAACAATCGGCTGCAATGCGATCGTGCTTGCCTGCTGCGGCTATGGCGGCAACGCAGAGCTTGTCTCGCATCACGTGCCGGAGATGCGCGAAGCACTGTTTTTCGGACATGCCGGAAACCGGGGAGATGCGTATTTGTGGACAAAGGCGCTTGGGGCGGCTCATCAGGACATGTCCGGCTATCAGGGACATGGTTCTGTCGCCACGCCGCACGGCGTCTTGATTACCTGGGCGCTGATGATGGAAGGCGGATTTCAGGTCAATGAGAACGGCCAGAGGTTTTCCGATGAGACCCGCGGATATTCGGAACAGGCCTCGAACGTTTTGAGCCAACCCGGCGGTATTGTCTGGGATATCTACGATACCCGCATTCATGAACTGGGATTGGGTTTCGAAGATTACCGTCAGGCAGTGGAAGCAGGTGCAATTCGCACCGGTGATGACCTTGCCGATTTGTGCCGGGTGACAAATTTGCCCAAGAAGGAAATGGCGGCAACCCTTGAGGCGATTGAGGATGCCAGGCTTGGCCGCATGGGCGATATATTCGGCCGGGATTTTTCAAAGAACCCCCCGCTTGTGGCGCCTTATTTCGCGGTCAAGGTGACCGGCGCCATGTTTCATACCCAAGGCGGCGCGCTAATTGATGAAGAGGCGCGTGTGGTGGATGAAAATGGCAATCCGCTGGGCAATATTTGCGCCGGTGGAGGCGCGGCCTGTGGCGTTTCGGGTTCTGAAGCAAGCGGCTATCTGTCCGGCAACGGGTTGCTTACAGCGATTGCTTTCGGCGCGATTGCCGGAGAAACCGCGGCAGGATTGGCGGCGCTCTAGAAACCTCTGCCAAATGCTCTCGGTGCCGGGCTGACGACCCTCAGGTCTTCACCGGATATTTCATATACTGCCAGTCCTCGCTCGTTGCTCCCGTCGGAAAGGAAACGGAACACGCCGGTATAACCTGAATATCCCGTACGGCTTTCGATGGTTTCGCGGGTGAGACCAGTAGCGCCAAAGCGTTTGACGATGCCTGATACCAATGCGACTGCATCATAGGCAAGCGGCGCCACTGCAGAAGGTGTCTCGCCGAACTTCGTCGAATATTTGGTCTTGAAACCAGCAATCGATGCCTGATCGCTGTCAGCGAACCATGCACCGGCCAGCGCCGGATTCTTCAAGTCCGAGCTTGCCCATTGACCTGTTCCAAGCAGTTTCTTGCCTTCTAGCGAGAGGCCGCGCCTGCGCATCGTACTGACGATTGCCCCCGGCGTGCTTCCACCGTCTGGAATGAAAATCGCCTGTGCTTCCGGAAGGCTTGGAGCGAGCGCCTCGATTGCCGCTTCCACCGACGCATCGTTGTAATCATAACGCACCGTCGTAACCAGGCGTCCACCCACCCGGGGAAGCGTCTTGTTGATCTGCGCCTCGGCGAGATTGCCAATGCCGCCATTTGGCAGAATGGCGATGATGTCGCGCTGGCCCGACGAAACAGCATAGGTCAGTGTCCGGTCGATGATGGTCTCCGGCAGGAACGAGGACAAATAGACACCTTGGCCACCAACTCGGGAATCTGAGGAAAACGCGACGATTGTTTTGCCTGCCGGGCGCAGCACACCCGTCACCGCGGTTACATTGCCTGCAAACAGTGGACCAAGGACCAGCGAAGCACCCTCGGCCGAAGCTTCCGAAGCCGCATCGACGGCGCCATTGGGTGTTCCAAGCGTGTCCTTGATGACAAGTTGAAGCGACTGCATGCCCCAGTCTTCCATCGCCATGCGGGCGGCATTTTTCAGTTCGCCAGCGATTTTCGCTGCGTTTCCTGGTGCAGACAACGGCAACAGAAGGGCCACCCGCACATCGCCGCTGCCAATCACTTCACCTTTTGCTTCCGGCAATTCCTGCACCGGCGGTTCAGTTGGTGCGGGTTCAGGCAGTCCGAACCCAATGCCTCGGCTTTGGCACGACAGCAACGCCGTGCCCAGCATGATCACTGCAATGATAGAAAATACCCGCCGGTTGAATGCCCGAAAATTACCCATGATACCCTTACCCCGTAGCCCACGGATTCAGCCGCCACCGTTCCGCGTTGTCCATTTATTTTGCAACCCGCGCCGCCGCGTGTCAAAGAGTCCTTTCACCGCTCGCTGTCATTGCGGAATTCAACAGTGCAAAACCGGACCAGAAATTTTCTCTTGTTTGGCCACGAAATCGCGGCGCCTGTCCTCGAGCCGGCTCTTTATCTTGTTGCGACGCCAATCGGCAACCTGTCCGATATCACAATCCGCGGGCTTGAAACGCTGGCTGCAGCCGATGTTGTCGCGGCAGAGGACACGCGGGTCTCGCGGGTGCTGTTGTCGAAATACGGCATTCGGCAGAAATTGGTCGCCTGTCATGAGCATAATGAAGCCAGCGTCAGCCGGCGTCTTGTCGAGACCGTTTTGAATGGTGGCAGCGTCGCCCTGATCTCTGATGCGGGCACCCCGCTTGTCTCCGATCCGGGTTATCGCGTTGTGCAAGAGGCGATCGAACAGGGTCTCCCGGTCGTGGCCATTCCCGGCCCGTCCGCCGTGTTGGCCGCGCTTGCCGTATCCGGCTTGCCGACAGACGGTTTTCTTTTTGCCGGTTTTTTGCCGGCCAAAGCCAAGGCGCGGCGAGACCGCCTCGCTGAAACGGCAACTGCGGCTATGACGTTGGTGTTTTACGAATCTCCGCGCCGGCTTGCGGCAACTTTGGCTGATATGGCGGACGTGCTGGGTGAGGAACGGATGGCGGTCGTCGCCCGGGAACTGACCAAGCGGTTCGAAGAAGTCCGGCGGGGAAAGCTGGGCGAGCTGGCACTCCAATACAAGACCGAAGGAGCGCCCAAGGGAGAGGTCGTGATTTGCGTCGGTCCGGCTGCCGGCGAGGCAATGCTGTCGGAAGAAGAAACCGATGTGATGCTTGTAAAATTGGCTAAATCCTTGCCTGCCTCGAAGGCGGCCAGCGAAGCGTCAATCATCTCAGGCAGGCCAAAGCGTGAGCTCTATGCCCGGCTGATGACGTTGAAAGCTAAGCGCGGATGAATGGGCAGACTGCCAAACGCCGCCGCGCTTTTCGCAAAGGTCATCGCGGCGAATGGCTGGCGGCTATAGCGCTTGTTGCCAAAGGTTATCGCATCGTCGCCCGGCGTTATCGCACCAGGCTCGGTGAGATCGACCTCATCGCCAGGCGCCGCGATCTGGTTGCGGTTGTCGAGGTCAAGGCGCGTCCGACAGTGATGGAGGCGATGGATGCTGTCGGGATATCTGCCGAACGGCGGATAGAGGCGGCAGCCGATCTGTGGCTTTCAAGGCAGCCAGACCATGGCCGTTTGTCTATCCGTTTCGACCTTGTAGCCGTCATACCCTGGCGCTGGCCTGTGCATGTGGAGAACGCATGGCAGGGCAGGGGGTAGCACCGAAAACGAACACTTTTTTATCAGTCGATATCGAGCCTTACTGAGTGTGATCGCCCTCACAGCAGTTTCCTCCAGCCCGGCTAGTCTAGTGGCCTGGAGAGAAAATGAAGGGCTAAACCAATGAAAACCGCAAATCTTTTGATGTCAGTTGCTATCGCCGGCGTGATGATTGCCAATCCGATGACGGTTGAAACCGCCGATGCTGCAAAGATCAAGATCAAGATCGATGCGACGAACGGTCACAATGCCAAGGTCAAACCCCGGATCCGCATCAAGCCGAAGATCACCGCGGCAAAGGCTGCAACGAAGGTCAAGATCAAGCGCAAGAAGAAACTCGCCAATAAAATCAATCCGGCGCCCAAGCCTGTCGAAGAGGCTCAAATTGCCAGTGTTGGTGGCGGGAAAAACAACGGCAAACTCGCAACAGGAACCACCCGCGGGCAAAGCCGCTACGTTGAGTTGCCGAAGATTACCGATGTTCTTCCGACATTCCGTATCGATTTTGAAGCAGGACAAGAGGCTGCGGAAGCTGCACGTGCAGCCGCTGAGTTGAAAGACCTGATAGAATTGGGTGCACTGCGTGACGCCGCTTCCCCCGATTTTGGATTGGCGACGCCGGATTTGGCGCGTGACATCCCTTCGAATGCGGAACGTCTGGGCGACACAGGATTTGAAAGACGTACCGGCGGCATGTTCCCGGGCGACGATCTCGGATCGGGACCTGACGGTTTTGGCGCCTTGGCAAACAGCCACAATCGCGAAACACCCAACAACCGGTGGGGTGTGAACCCTCAAAATGCGATTGATGGAGTTGCTTCCACTGAAACGACCACCGTCGACGCGCATGATGGTTTCAAGATCGTCAAGCAAACGAATGACAATTCCGATAGCGCAACGATTACAGTTGTCCGGCAAGATGACGCCGGAACCATGCGCGGCGAATACCAATATAACGGCGGCACAATCCAGACTGCGGATGTCCATTCGTCCGAACCGAATGACAATCAAACCCACTTTTACGATAATTACCGCTCTGGCTGGTCTTTTGCACAACGCAACGGAGAGGATCTGCCGCCTACGCGCCTGGAACCCGGCGAACAGAGACGGTTCCATCGCCCGGACGAAAGCGGCGTTAACCGCATGACCGACCCCGACTACGTTGGTGGCTCCAGCTGCAACAATATCGGCTGCATCATCAATGGCGAAGACGGGTTGAAGCCGCTTGACGGTTCAAAGCTGACCGCAGCACATGTCTTGCCGGCCGGTCCGGATGAAGACAATGGCGGGATTTCCGCAAGTGGCACGCCCATGTATTCGGCCAATGATGTGCTGGAGCGCTACGACGAAGACAGCCGGCGCCGCGATGAGTTCAGGCCGGCCAATCCGGATGACTTCTGCTTCCACTCGGAGTGCTGAATATCAGCAATAATTGATGCAATCCCGCCACATCGGCGGGATTGTGCATTGAACAACAGTCGAAATTGTCTTGTTTGGCTGGCTCCGGAAAATCGAATTGGCTACGTTTTTCTCCGGTAAATCAGCATGATGGTTGTCATTGGTCAGCAAATCCGATGAGATTGTTTCTCCGAATTATTCTCGTTCTCTCCCCTCTGTTTTGGGCATCGGCTCCCGCGTTGGCGCAGGAGTTCAATGAAATCCAGGCGGTTATCAAGCCCTGGCTGAATATCAACAAGGCCCGCTCCATGCGCCATCTGACACGCGAAATCGGCCGCGATCGCTGGCTTGCGTCCTTTGATGCACTCGATGGCAGCAGCGGAATGACAGTCACCTCAGCGAGCTATGGAATGGGGGGCGTGTATTCGGGGACCCAAGCAGTGACCGATGGCGCCGGATGGAACATCTGGCTCGATGGCAACGGAGGCTGGCTGGAAGACACGGCTCTGCTGCGTGCCTATGACGGCAGCCAATGGTCGGTGAGCCTCGGCGCCGACACCCAACTGACAGAACGGATCATTGTCGGAGGTATCCTCAACCACACCGGCAGCGACGTCGACAATGTCTTCTTGCCTGGAAACTCGAAAACCAGCGCCTTTTCTGCCGGTCCCTATGCGGCAGTATTCCTGACCGACACGCTGGTTCTGACCGGTTCGTTTCTCTACAGCTGGACGCAAAACGACGCCTCCAGCTTCGCCGTCGCTTCATCCTGGGATTCGGAAAGCTGGGCGGGAAATGCAAACTTGACCAGTTACCATCAGGTTGGAAACTGGCTCGTCGCGCCGACGGTTGGGATAAGCTACGACGAAGAGCGTGAGGACGCTTATTTCGATACCGCGCCAGGTCCAACATTCTTTCCTGCTGTGCGCACCCGAACCGGCACCTTTGCGTTTGGCGGCGCTGTCAGCCGATCCTTCTTGCTTGACGGCGATGTTGTCGTGACGCCGGAGCTTTCGGTTGAAGCCGAATGGATTTTCCTGAACTCGACCACCGCCACGAGTTCTGTCCCCGCCGATACCCGAGATTTTGACGTAAACGCCACGTTGGGAACCGATATCGAATTCAGCGAAGCGGTATCGCTTTCAATCTCCGGCACAGTAAGCGGGCTGGCCAATCCGACTTACCTGTCGATGACCGCAGGCGGACGTCTGACAGTGAGTTTTTAATGCGCGTTGGTCGGTGTTTTCTCCTACCGCCGCTTTGTCACCCGCATCGGCAGACCGCCTTGCGGCTGTGTGGTCAGTTTCTGCACCGGCCACGGGTTGGTGTCTTCCGTGCAGTCGAAGCGAAAGCGGTATAGCACTACGCCGAGCGCGATGACCGCCTCCTGCAATGCAAACGTCGAACCGATGCAGATGCGCGGACCGACACCGAACGGAAGGTACTGAAAGCGGTCGATTTTGCCGCGATTTTCGGGCCAGAACCGTTCGGGAATGAACGCGTCCGGCTGGTCCCACAGCAGGCGGTGCCGGTGCAACGTCCAAGGCATGACAAGCACCGTGGTATCGGCAGGAATCACCACCCCGTTCCACTCGTCATCTTCGATCGCCGCCCTGTTGATCGAGGGCGCCGGCGGATAAAGCCGCATGGCTTCCTCAAACGCCGCGCGCGTCAACGGCATCATTTCAAGCCAGTTCTTCGGCGGCGGGTGTTTGGAGACAATGCGGTCTACTTCGGCTTCGACAAGCGCCCGGTCGCGCGGTGAATTGGCGAGGCAATAAAGTGTCCAAGCCAGTGCGCGGGCGGTGGTTTCGTGGCCGGCGCCGATAAAGGTTATGATATTGTCTTCGATCTCGCTGGCGGAGAGACCATCGGCACCTTCTTGCCGCAACAGCAGTGTCAGGAAATCATCGGGCACGTCTGTGGAAGAATTTATCTTGTGGCGGCGCTGATCGATCGTATCGGCAACGATCTGGCGGAAAAAATTCAACGCCTTGCGCCCACGTATTCTTGTCAGTCGCGGGATCCAACTGGGCGCCTTCAGCAGATCAAGCGGATCGACCCGTCCCATCGTTGAAAGCAGCCGGTCCACTTCGTCGGCGAAATCGGCGCCCGGTGAGGCGATCTCACCGGAAAACAGTGTCTGCGACAGGATTGCAAAGGTCAGCTCGGTCATATCGACCGAAACATCGGTTACAACATCACCCGCCTCATAGCGTTCACAATGTTTCCTGCTTTCCTCCAGCATCACTTCGGCGAACTCGTCAATGTGCCTGGGCGTGAAGACCGGCGCCATCGCCTTGCGCGAACGTTTCCAAACATCACCTTCCGCAGTCAGCAGACCATCGGCGAGGATCGGCCGCAGGATCAGCTGCCGGATCGTTGCCATTCGGTAGTTTTTCGCATTGTCGACCAGGACATGGCGGATCAGACCGGGGTCATTGGCGATCAGCGCCCGCTCATTGAAGAACTTGGTGTGGATGTGGCGGTCTTCGTAAGAGGGCTCCCCCCACATCTCCAGCGGGTTGCGGTAGACCGTTCTGATTACTTCCAGAATCGAGGGAATCCGATCGCGCGAACGGGGCGTGGGAGCAGGCGGGACGAATGGTGCCGGGGTTGCATCCATGACTCATAAACCTCTTGCGCGAAAGGTAGGTCACCTTGCCCGCCTGATCAATGTGCGAAAATCCGCCACTTTGTCGTCATCTTGTCGGTCAAACCTTGCCACAATTCAGATCATCTGGAGGATTTCGAATGGTGAATGGCATCGACCGGCGACAGTTCACGAAAGGCGCGGTGACGCTGGGTGCAGCAGCCGGGCTCAATATCGCATCACCCATGATGGCGGCCGCGCGGCAGCCATATACCGGCCCCAATGTGATCATCGTACGCTTTGGTGGTGGCGTCCGCCGCCGGGAAACGATCGAACCGGATACCTCCTACAGTCCGTTCCTCGCTCATGAGCTGACCAGACGAGGCACGCTGTTCAACAACATGACGATATCGTCCCAGGAAGGCGTGGTGACCAGCCACGCGCAAGGGACGCTATACATTTTGACCGGGCGCTATGATCGCTATTCCGATGTCGAGGACCGGTTTCTTTCCGAGCGCTTCGAGCCCAAATCGCCGACCCTGTTTGAATATCTTCGCAAGAGTTTCGCCATTCCCGATCATCAGGCGTTGATCGTCAACGGCGAGGACCGGGTCAGCGAAGATTTCCTGAATTTCTCCGAAAACCACAATTACGGCATCGAGTACCGCTCAAGCGTGTTGAGCCTGCATTGGTACAAAACCTGGTTGCTGCGGGAAAAATTGAAGGGCAACATCGATGATGATATCCGGACAGAACTTGCAAAGCAGTTGGCTGAACGGGAAGCGCGCAACTATCGGGGCGAACTTGCCGGCGATCAGGGTGACGCCATGGAGGGTTTCTGGCGCCGTTGGCGGCGGCACTATGGCGACAGCGGATTTCTCAATCCGCGTGGTGACCGTCTGCTGACTGAACTGTCGATCCGCGCCATCCATGAATTGCGGCCGCGCCTGATGATGATCAACTATCAGGATCCGGACTACGTTCATTGGGGAAATCTGAGCCACTATACGCGCGCAATATCCATTATCGACAACGGTTTGCAGCAACTGGTTGCCACGGTGGAAAACGATCCTGAGTACCGCGACAATACGGTCTTTGTCATCGTGCCTGATTGTGGCCGCGATGATAATCCGCTGATGGATATTTCTTGCCAGCATCATTTCAATTCCCGCTCGGCGCATGAAATCTGGGCACTTGTTTTCGGTCCGGGGATCGCCCGCAATACGGTCGTCGACAAACCCGTCGATCAGATATCACTGGCGGCTACGATCGGGCGTGTCATGGGCATGAAAACCGATGTTTCAGAGGGCCCGCCATTGGCGGAAGTGTTTGCATGATCATCCACCAATATAACGGAGCCGCGTGATGCGCCTGATCGTCTTTGTCTGGAAGTTTCTGATCGGAACACTGCTGTGCCTGACACCGTTTTCGGCGGTTTTGGTGCTGGGATGGACGGGGCGGGCAATGCAACGCTCCGCTTTACGCACTTGGCACCGGCAGTCCGAACTGGCGCGATCGACCAACTTTGCTGAGACCATGAGCGCAGGTGACGAAACCAGCCAATTCACCAAATGGCCGAACTGGATCGTCTCTCAACGCTTTCGTCACGATCTGAATTCAGCTTTCACCAAGACCGTACCTTTCAGGCAAAGAGTTGGAAGCCTGCTTTTTGCATTCTTCGGATCTCTTTGGGCCAATCTGACCCTTGGCTTGCAGTTGATCATCAATTGCTGGGTGATCACCCTACCGGCATGCGCGCTTTGGCTGTTGGGTTGGTGGGCCGGATGGGAAAACTCGTTCAGCAAGGGCTATGAACAGGCCTGGGTTGGCCCGACTGTGGCATTGATCGGCGTTGCAGTCTTCATCGCGGCAATGATCCATCTGCCGCTGGCGCAGGCGCGTCAGGCCGTAACCGGACAGTGGCGTTCTTTCTACGATTTTTCCCTCTCTCACCGCCTTCGCCAACTGGGAAGATTTTCGGCACTTTTGCTCGTAATTCTCTACTTGGCCGCAGGGACCCTTGTAACCGGCGCCAAGATTGCTCCGCTTGGCATTGGTAATTTTGTGCAAGGCCTCGAGCAGCCATTGAGCACCGAAAATTTGGAACTCATCCGGTTTGGATGGAAGCTGGCCGTTGCCGGTCTTGTCTTCACGCTCTTCGTCGGATTGCATCTCGTCGCTGCGCGCCATTATGCGCAAAGGCTGTCCGCAGGGGTTGCCGACGGTCATGTCATGCCGGAAACGCTACGCCCGGCAGAAAGAGGGTATCTGAAGCGTTTCGGTCTGGAAAAGCCCGGCAATAAAATGCAACGCGGATTGATCATGCGCTCGATTGCCTGGTCCGGAGGCAGCATTGGCGCGATGTTGTTGTTGTTCGCAGTTATCTCCGGCTGGGGAGCGTTTTCATTCCAGTTGTTTTTTGGTCAGTTTCTGAATCACAACTGGATCGGCTGGCTGAACCTCGCCTTGGTGCAATTGCCGTGGCTGCCCTGACTATTTTTTAAGCCGGAATCCCTCATGGCAGGATATGCAGGTTTTGGCTACCTTGCCGAAGCTGGCGGCAATATCCATTGCAGACTTTGCGCTGCCAGCGGTAACAGATAATTCCGAAGCGCCATCCTTCAGCTCAGCGGCAATCGCCTCAAATTTTGCCCAGTCAGCCCAGATTGCCGGCAAGGCTTCGCTCGGGTGTTCATTGCTTCCCTCGGGAAACAGGGTCGGAATGTGTGAAGCGTGACCGGCAATGACATCAGCTGCTTTCGAAGCTGCAGCCGGATTAAAATCCGTTTGCTTCTTCATCATCGCGCCCAATAACTTCATCTGTTCGGAAATGTCACCCATGGCATCCATTCGCTGCTTGACGACGCCTTTCGCACCGCTATGGGCAGATGCGGAAACCGCCGCCACCAGCAGTATGGCGGTCGCAAGTCCAGCAGCCGAATGGTCGGATTTTCTTGGCATTATCGTTCTCCGGGAATTGCTGGTCAGTGAATTCCGTTGGCTCTCTGCAATTCACGGACGTAAGCGATGATCTTGCCGACATCACCCTCGTCCACGGATGTTACAGGTGGCATGTCGCCAAAACGCCAATGGTGCTGGCGGACGCCGCGCTTGGCAGCCAGATAAAATGCACGGTCTCCATGGTGATTTGGTTCGTAAATCCTGTGTACAAGCGGCGGCGCAACGCCATCCTGTCCGGCAGCGTTTTGACCGTGGCAAATGGCGCAATTTGCGTCGAAAGCCGTCTTACCGGCGCTTGCTTCCTGCGACAGATCCGGGATGACAATGTCGACCATTGCTGCAGAGGATGTTGTCATAGGATGGTGATGTGGCATCGTCTTGAATTGGGTCCACCAAACAGCCCCAACAATCAGCGCCAATGCCACAATGAAATAGATGGTTTTTGGAGGGCTCATGTGCCCGCTACCTCGCCAGGCCATCGATAATCGGGCAGTCCGGCCGATCATCGCCATGACATGATTTAGCTAAATCGTTCAGTGTCTTGCGCAGCAGTTTCAGTTCGGCAATCTTTCGGTCAACATCGTCGATCTGGGCCAAGGTCAGTGCCTTCACATCGGCGCTCGCACGGTTGCGGTCTTCATAGAGCGACAAGAGCTGCCGGCAGTCGTCGAGCGAAAAGCCCAGGCTTCGTGCCCGGCCGAGGAACCGCAATTTGTGCACATCATCGTCGGCATAGGCGCGGTAGCCGTTTTCCGCCCGCCCCGGCGTTACCAGACCGATTTCATCGTAGTAGCGGACGGTTTTGACAGGCAAATCGGAAGCCTGGGCTGCAGACTGGATATTCATTGGTACGGCTCGTATTTCAAGGGCCTCGCATGGTCCTGGGTTGTATTCGCTCCGCGATCTGCGGCCGGGCGAAAATGCCTTGAGACAAACGATTGCGGTTTCATCACTACGGCTTGTCGGTAGACATATAATCCTTCCAGTTAGTGGAAGGTCAAGCGCGTCATCTGTTGGCGTTGATTCACCAACAGCCGACTATTTTTCGATCCACATGTTTCCGGCAAAATGCAGGCTGGACAAAATGGCCGCAAAACTTGGAAAAATGGCGCAAAACCCCTATATTGAAGCCTCACTCCGGCTCGCGATTCGCGGGGATTTGCAGCGAGCCTCTCCAGCAGAACTGGACACAGAAATTTATGAGCGAAACGCCTGAACACGAAGCCGGCGGCAATGGCGAATATGGCGCTGATTCCATCAAGGTTTTGAAGGGGTTGGACGCGGTTCGCAAACGGCCCGGCATGTATATTGGCGACACTGACGACGGTTCGGGCCTGCATCACATGGTCTATGAGGTCGTCGACAATGCCATCGACGAGGCTCTGGCTGGTCACGCAACGCTGGTGACGGTGACGCTCAACGCCGATGGTTCGTGCACGGTGACCGACAATGGGCGGGGAATTCCGACCGATGTGCATGCCGAAGAAGGCGTGTCGGCGGCGGAAGTCATCATGACCCAGCTTCATGCCGGCGGTAAGTTTGACCAGAATTCCTACAAAGTGTCGGGCGGCCTGCACGGTGTCGGCGTCTCGGTGGTCAATGCGTTGTCGGTCTGGCTGAAGCTTAAAATCCACCGCCACGGGAAAATTCATGAAATGGCGTTCACCCACGGTGTCGCTGATGGCCCGCTTGAGGTGACCGGCGAAGCAGGTGATGAGTCTGGCACGGAAGTCAGTTTCCTGCCGTCCACGGACACATTCACAATGACCGAGTTCAGCTACGATACGCTGGAGCACCGGCTGCGGGAACTGGCATTTTTGAACTCTGGCGTTCGGATTGTCCTAACTGACGCCCGGCATGCTGACATCAAATCCGAAGAGCTGGTCTATGAGGGTGGGCTGGAAGCCTTTGTGCAATATCTTGACCGTGCCAAGAAGCCACTGATTGAAAACCCGGTGGCCATCTCCAGCGAGAAAGACGGTATCACGGTTGAGGTGGCGATGTGGTGGAACGATTCCTACCACGAGAACGTTCTCTGCTTTACCAACAACATCCCGCAAAGAGATGGCGGCACCCATTTGGCCGGTTTTCGTGGCGCACTGACCCGGCAGGTCACCGGCTATGCGGAATCCTCGGGCCTGACCAAAAAGGAAAAGGTGTCGCTGACCGGCGATGATTGCCGCGAAGGGTTGACCGCTGTCTTGTCGGTCAAGGTCCCGGACCCGAAATTCTCGTCCCAGACCAAAGACAAGCTGGTGTCGTCGGAAGTGCGGCCGGTGGTCGAGAGCCTCGTCAACGGGGCGCTTGGAACATGGCTCGAAGAACATCCCACCGAAGCCAAGACGCTGGTCAGCAAAGTGGTCGAAGCTGCAGCGGCCCGAGAGGCGGCGCGCAAGGCGCGTGAACTGACTCGCCGCAAGGGTGCGCTCGACATCACCTCACTTCCCGGAAAGCTTGCCGACTGTCAGGAGCGCGACCCCGCCAAATCCGAATTGTTTCTCGTAGAGGGCGATTCCGCCGGCGGTTCGGCGAAATCGGGGCGCTCACGCCAGAACCAGGCAATCCTGCCCTTGCGGGGTAAAATCCTCAATGTCGAACGGGCCCGTTTTGACCGCATGTTGTCATCCGACCAGGTTGGCACGCTGATCACTGCGCTTGGAACCGGTATCGGCAAGGATGAATTCAATATCGACAAGCTGCGCTACCACAAGATCATCATCATGACGGATGCTGATGTTGACGGCGCACACATCCGCACCTTGCTTTTGACATTCTTCTTCCGCCAGATGCCGGAACTGATCGAGCGCGGTCATCTCTACATCGCCCAGCCACCGCTCTATAAGGTCACTCGCGGAAAGTCCGCCCAATACATCAAGGATGAAAAGGCGTTTGAAGATTATCTGATCGACAGCGGTATCGAGGAGGCTTCGCTCGAATTGGGGTCAGGCGAAGTACGGGCCGGGACCGACCTTCGTGATGTGGTCGAAGATGCGCTTGCCGTTCGTGGGCTGATTGACGGATTGCACACACGCTACACGCGGCCCGTCGTCGAGCAGGCTGCGATTGCCGGAGCGCTCACCCCTCAGATATTTGCCGACCTTGGACACGCTTCCGAAGCTGCGGAATATATTGCCCGCAGGCTGGATGTACTAGCCGAGGAAACCGAGCGTGGCTGGCATGGGCGGGCAAATCCAGCCAACGACGGCGCCGGAGGCTTCATCTTTGAGAGAACGGTGCGCGGGGTAAAGGAGGCGGCCATCCTCGATGCTGCGTTGATTGCCTCTGCCGACGCTCGCGCGCTCGATCGTTTTGCGGGTCGCCTGCAAGAGGTTTACAGCAAGCCGGCAACGCTTCGCCGCAAGGACAATGTGACGGCAATTTTCGGCCCGGTTTCGCTCCTGGATGCAGTTTTTTCTGCCGGCCGCAAGGGCATCACGTTGCAGCGCTACAAGGGTCTGGGTGAAATGAACTCCGAACAGCTTTGGGAGACAACGCTCGACCCGAACGTACGCTCCCTGCTGCAGGTCAAGGTCGCTGACGGCAACGATGCCGACACATTGTTCTCCCAGCTGATGGGCGATGATGTGGAACCGCGCCGTGCTTTCATCCAGGACAATGCGCTGAGCGTCGCAAACCTGGATATCTGATTCTATTAATCGATTTTATGGTGGCGTGATTATTTTGCGCGGATAGATTGCGCCCATGACTGTGCCTGCCTCACCATTGCGACTGGCATTCGGCGGCATGATCGCAATGGCGGTGGCCATGGGGATCGGCCGCTTTGTCTACACGCCGATCCTACCCGGCATGATGGAGGGGCTTGACCTGTCCGCTTCCGACGCGGGCCTGATCGCATCGGCCAACTATCTTGGCTATCTCATCGGAGCGGTACTTGCATCTGGTGCCTGGGGACAGGGGCGAGAACGTCTCATCATGCTTGCCTGCCTTGGTGCATCAGCCGTTCTCGCGGCACTGATGGGCCTGACCGAGGGCATGGCTTCCTTTCTGATCATCCGGTTCCTCGCCGGGGTGGCAAGCGCCTTTTTGATGGTGTTCCTGTCGACCATTGTGTTCACGCAGTTGGCTGCCGCCGGCCGGGATGAGTTGCAGGCCATGCATTTCGGCGGTGTCGGGTTGGGCATTGCGGTGTCATCGCTGATGACCGGCGCATTGGTTCTGGCAAACGCCGAATGGCAGGCAAGCTGGCTCTGGGCTGGCGGGTTATCCGCGCTCGGTTTTTTGGCGACGCTGCTGCTCGTCGATCGCGGGCCGGCCGTATCGGGTCCGGCGAAATCCGAACCTCCCTTGCCCAAAAGCAGACGCTTGCGCCGGGTGATCATCGCCTACGGACTTTTCGGTTTCGGTTATGTGGTTACCGCCACCTTCCTTGTCGCAATCGTCCGGCAGGGCGAAGGCGGCAGACTGTTTGAGTCGGCCGTCTGGCTGGTGACCGGCTTGTCGGGGCTGATCTCGGTCTGGCTGTGGAACTTTTCCGTGCGCCGTATCGGGCTGGCAAAGACATTTGCCATCGGCTGTTTGGTAGAAGCAGTCGGCGTTGCTGCAAGCGTCAGCATTGGCGGCTATGCCGGGCCGCTCATTGCAGCGGTGCTGCTCGGTGGTACGTTCATCGCAGTCACCGCCCAGGGCCTGCAGGCTGCTCGCAGATTGGCCGGTGACGCCCCCCGGCGGGCGCTTGGCCTGATGACCGCTTCGTTTGGAACCGGGCAGATCATCGGTCCGATTGTTGCCGGTTATCTGGCGGATCGCGCAGGCAATTTTATTTCAGGCAGTGTGGTGGCGGTCATCATGCTGCTCGTCTCAGCTGCCATCATGCCGCGCGATACCAAATCCAGATGACAATGATTTAATTCGCCTTATCGCGTTTCCGGCTTATTTTCGTGTAGAAGCCGGTGGCAGGCGATCCGAATCGGGGTATCCAGACAGTGTTCTCATTCTTCCCGCACCCAAAGCTGTTTTTCTCATCCTTTGCGATCTACGCGCTGGCATGCGTACTGCTCTGGTTTTTTGTCCTGATCGATTTGGGACCTTCGCTGAGCCTCGGAAACTTGGTGGGTTTTGGTTTTCCGGAAGCATTAGGCGACAATGCTGATGAAGCGGCGAAGGTGGCCTTTGCTTCGGCAAAATCAGCCGCCGACAATTTCTGGTTCTACCAGTTCTTTCTGATCGTCATCGGCGCCTTCTGCGGCTTCTGGATGCGCTTTTCACCGCATCCGTGGCAGCGCTGGTCTGTGGCGGGCTCAGCCTTGATTTTCTTTGTCAACTGGTTCCTCGTCCAGCTCGACGTGATGATCAACGAATGGTTCGGCAGGTTTTTCGATCTAATTCAGAAGGCCCTTGCCTCGCCAAATGCCGTGGAGGCATCGGCATTATATTTCGGCATAGTGGATTTTCTGAAAATCGCACTCACATATGTTTTCATCTCATCCCTGTTTCGCTTCTTTGTGCAGCACTATGTTTTCCGCTGGCGCACGGCAATGAATGACTACTACATGGAACGCTGGCAGAAGCTGCGTCACATCGAAGGTGCCTCCCAGCGCGTTCAGGAAGACACGATGCGTTTTGCGCATATAACCGAGAGCCTCGGGGTCAACCTGCTTGACTCGATAATGACGCTGATCGCTTTTTTGCCGGTTTTGTGGGTGCTCTCGGGACAGGTGACGGAACTTCCGCTCGTTGGCGAAGTTAGCCAAGGGTTGGTTTTCGTCGCGATCATTTGGTCAGTCTTTGGCACCGCCCTTCTTGCGTTGGTCGGCATTAGATTACCTGGACTTGAATTCCGAAACCAAAGGGTGGAAGCGGCATACCGCAAAGAACTGGTCTACGGCGAGGATGACGAGACACGGGCCCAGCCACCAACGGTTCGCGAGCTGTTCGCGGACATCAGAAGGAATTATTTCCGCTTATATTTCAATTATTTGTACTTCAATGTTGTTCGAATATTCTATCTCCAAATTGGAAATCTAATTCCCTACATCGCACTGACACCGACGATCGTGAGTGGGACAATCACACTTGGAGTGATGCAGCGGATCATTCAGGCATTCAGCCGCGTTGAAGGCTCGTTCCAGTATCTGGTCAATTCCTGGACGACCATTGTGGATTTGATGTCAGTGTACAAGCGCCTGAAGGCTTTTGAAGCGGCGATTGCCGGGCAGGAGCTGCCGGATATTGACAAGGAATTCTTGGTCAGGCGTGGCGAACCGGCCGAGTAGGTTTCAGCCGCCGACCGCCTTCTGGTCGAGCATACGCACATAGTCACTGTGTGAAATGCAAGCCACATCAGCTTCACTGCAAACACTGGCAGCGAAGTTCTCCAGTGCGTCCCAATAGGCGCCGCCATTCATCAGCGTGAAATGAAAACCGACTGACAGTGGCCGCCGTTTGCCGGAACGCTCGCGTTTGAAGGCGGCCATCAACGCATCATAGGTGCGGTCTGCAAATACGTCCGCCTCACTTGGCCGTTCCAGCCCGGCAGAATGGCGGACAAAAAGATTGTAATCCATGGCGATGATGCGCCGGCCGCGCGGGCCTTCAGGAATGGTCGGCAACGGGATCCGGTAAAGGCCACCTTTGACTTGTGAACTGGCAGGCCCCCGGCTGACGCCGCTTGCATCATAGCGGAATCCATGCGCTTTCAGCGCATCGTACATGGTGCGGTTTGTCGAAAGATAAGGCGCGCGGAACCCGGAAATCTCGTTTTCCGCAAAATCCCTCCAGCCATTGGGCTCAAACGGAACGTCGTTGAGTTTCCAGGCCTCACCCAGGATTGCGGAAAATGCGCTATGCTCGTCGAGCCAGTTCGCCCGGCTCCAGTTCTTGCCGTCGAAATGTCCGCAACCGTGGCTCGCCATTTCATGGCCCTCGCGCCGCGCAGCCCAGATCTGCCGCAGGCGGCCGGCTACCTCTTCACGCGTTTTTGCGAAACCGACATTGGACTTGCCGCGTTTTTTGCCCGGCCCGCGATAATTTTTGCGCGTCTCTTCGCTCATCAGGTAGGCGCAAGACAAAAAATAGGTAAATCGTGCGCCGGTCTTGCGAGACAGGGCACGGCTGCGCTCCCATTGCGCTAGCGCATGGGCGCCATCAAATGAAATGAGAACTACCTGCGGCGGTTTGGCGGGCTCGCCCGCGCCCGCAACCGTTACGCACAACGAAACCGACAGCATCAACAACGCAACGCGTAACGCAAAAACCATACTCGAATACTGACCCGTGGGCGGAATTGCTGCCTGATGGTCGGGTAGGCTCAGATTAAGGCTTTGTTAAGACGTTTTGGTAACGATTTGTTAACAACTCAACCGCGGGCGCAATTCACGCATCGCTCGGCCATCGGGTCGATTGCAAGCCGGCCATCCGGAATTTCCTCGCCGCACTCCTCGCAATAACCGTAGTCGCCTTCCGAAAGCCGGCGTTCAGCCATTTCAATGCGAACCAGGTCGAGCTTTCGTGCTCGTTCGGCGGCTTGCTGCATGGCCTGGTTTTGCAGCGCGTCCATGCGCGACAGGCGCCCGACAGCCTGCTGGTCCAGTTCCACCGGAGCGCGCGCTTCCTCCGACAATTTTGATAGCTCGACCAGCTCTGCTTTCTTCTCGGCAAGCCGTGTGCGTGCTGTTTTCTCGTCCATCGTCATATGAACAGTCTATGCGGGAAGCCAAACCGCGGCAATTACACCGTAAATTGTGATTTCTTGCCTTTGCGTTCCTGAACGCTAACATCCGCGAACCCAAGACGGAGATTCGTAAATGGCAGTCCTGATCATTGGCCTGATTCTGTTTCTCGGCATCCACTCGGTGCGCATCTTCGCGCCCGGATGGAGAGATTCCCGTGTCGCCGCAATGGGCGAGGGTCCATGGAAAGGGGTGTACACGCTTTTCGCGATCGTCGGGCTGGTGATGCTCGTATGGGGCTATGGCCTGGCCCGGCCCGAAGCAGCGTTTTTCTATGAGCCACCCGCCTGGATCAAACATGCCGTCGCCCTTTTGATGTTGCTGGCGCTGATCATATTCATGGTCTCACAATTGCCCGGCGGCAAAATGAAACCGGCGCTCAAGCATCCTATGCTTCTGTCGGTCAAGATTTGGGCGGTGGCCCATCTTGCCGCCAATGGTGACCTGGCTTCGATCCTGCTGTTCGGCTCGTTTCTGGTTTGGGCCATTGTGGACCGGATTTCGGTCGCTAAGCGGGATGCGCCGCTGCCGGAGGAAGGGCCGGTAATGTGGGACATCGTGGCAATCGCATCGGGTGTCGTGATTTACCTTTTGTTTGTCTGGCAATTGCACGTCTGGTTGTTCGGTGTTCTGCCATTTGGCTAATGCGAACGTAAAATTGTTGGCCGAACCCCTTTCGCTGCCGCAAAAAAGCGCTACAAGGCCTGATCCAAAATTGCTGGGCTTCAGATCGGTAGTAAAATGTCCGACGACAGTTTTATCCGCGAGGTAGATGACGAGTTACGCCAGGACCGCGCCAAGGACCTTTGGCGGCGCTATGGCATTTGGGTCATTGCGGGCGCTATTGCCATTGTCGCGGGTACCGCGGGCATTCGCGGTTACCAGTATTGGGTGGATTCCCAGGCCAGCGCCTCCGGTGATGCGTTTCTGCAGGCGATGACGTTGGCCAATGAAGGCAAGTCAGATGAAGCACTGGCTGCATTGGCAGATCTGGAAAAGGATGGCTACGGGTCTTACCCGGTTCTGGCCAGAATGCGCGCTGCGACGGTGCTGGCCGAAAAAGGCGACTTCGACGCCGCAGTTAAGGGGTTTGATGCGGTGGCGGCCGATTCGGCGATTGCGGATGCGGTTCGCGACATGGCGCGTCTTCGCGCGGCGTTCATCCTGGTCGACAATGGCAGCCGGTCCGACGTCGCGACGCGGGTAGAGCAACTAACCCCCGATGCAAATCCGTTACGCCACTCAGCCCGCGAGGCGCTCGCGCTCGCTGACTGGAAAGCCGGAAACGCGTCGGATGCGCTAAAACTTTTTGAACAGATTTCCGCCGATGAATCTGCGCCGCGAAACGCCCGCCAGCGGGCGGAACTCATGGCAGAGTTGATCCGCGGTTCCGGCGGCGCTTCGTAACGGCAGATCATGTCTTTCAAGGTTGTCATTGTTGGCCGGCCAAACGTCGGCAAGTCGACGCTGTTTAACCGGCTGGTTGGACGAAAGCTTGCGCTCGTTGATGATACACCCGGGGTAACGCGCGACCGCCGAATTCACGATGCGAAGCTGTTCGATCTGAGATTTGAGGTCATCGACACCGCAGGTTTCGAGGATGCGACCGATGACAGTCTCGAAGGCCGCATGCGCCAGCAGACGTTCGGTGCGGTCGAAGAAGCTGATCTGATCCTGTTCATGGTTGATGCAAAGTCGGGGCTAACGCCGTCCGATCGATCTTTCGCGGATCTTGTCCGGCGCACCGGCAAGCCGATCGTTGTGCTGGCCAACAAGGCCGAAGCGAGGGGATCGGAAAGCGGGTTGATCGATGCATGGGAGCTGGGCCTCGGTGAACCGGTACCTATCTCTGCCGAGCACGGGCAGGGACTGCCTGATTTACGCGAGGCCATGATCGAAGCGCTTGGCGAGGAACGCGCGCTGGCCGAAGATGAACTCGATCCTGTTGACGACGTCAATTCCATTGTCGGCGAAGACATCGATGATCCGGACGCAGAAGACGTTCCGGCATATGATGCAACCAAGCCGCTCCGCATCGCCGTGGTCGGACGGCCCAATGCGGGGAAGTCCACGCTTATCAATTCGCTTGTCGGTGAAGATCGCCTGCTGACCGGACCGGAAGCCGGGATTACACGCGATTCCATTTCTGTCGACTGGACGTGGGGCGGCCGGGAGATCAAGCTATTCGACACGGCCGGCATGCGCCGCAAGGCCAAGGTACAGGAAAAGCTGGAAAAACTCTCGGTTGCAGATGGATTGCGGGCAATCCGTTTCGCCGAAGTGGTGATCATCGTGCTGGACGCAACGATCCCGTTCGAAAAACAGGATCTCCAGATCGCCGATTTGATCATCCGTGAGGGCAGGGCGCCGGTGATTGCGTTCAACAAGTGGGATTTGATCGAGGACCGGCAGGCGACGCTGACGCAATTACGTGAACAGACCGAACGTCTTCTTCCACAGGTTCGGGGGCTGCAGGCGGTTCCGGTATCGGCTGAAACCGGCAAGGGGCTGGACCGCCTTCTGGAAGCCGTTGCACGGACCCATGAAGTCTGGAACCGGCGCGTTCCTACCGGCAAACTCAATCGTTGGCTGGAACGGGCCTTGGCCCAGCATCCGCCTCCAGCCGTCGCCGGCAGGCGGCTGCGGATCAAATATCTGACCCAGATCAAATCGAGGCCACCAGGTTTCGTTGCGTCCTGCACCAGACCCGACGCTGTGCCGCGATCCTATGAACGCTATTTGATCAACGGCCTTCGAAAGGACTTCGACATGCCCGGCGTGCCGATCAGACTGGTGTTCAGGGCGGGCAAGAATCCATACGCAAGCAAGGCAAGAAAACGTTAGCCATTTCGGCAAATTTTCGCTTGTCTGTTAACCGCTGATCAAGGTTAACGAGGCACTATCGCTCCAGTCTAAGTACTAAGTAACGCGTTTCGGAGTGTGTTTCGTGCGTCTTTTCAGTAAGCGCCCCAATGGCGTCATCAACCGTTCCCTCCTTGCCCCTTTTGTCATCGGTGTTGCCGCGTGGATCGCGTTCCCATCGGCAATTGCATTTCAGGATATGGCAAGCCTCGTCTCTGGCTCCGAGGGCGGTAAATCCCGATGGCACAATTTCATTGAGACATCTGGCGCAGGTTCGGTCCACAAGGCGGAGATGAAATTTGCCGACGGTGACCTGGTCACCGGTTCGATCTCGGGCAGCGGTGTTGACGCACCGGGTATTGGCAAGGTGGTACTGGAACCGGAGGCATCGGTTGCCAACGAAACGCCGGATGAAATGCGCATCAACCGGTCTGAAAAACGTGACCGGCTGATCAAGGTCGCTCCGGTTGCTCCGCCAAAGGAGTTTAACGCCGGCTCTGTATTGAAACGCTCCTCATCTCTGCTCAGGCCTGAAAAGGCTGACCGTTTCGCAATGGCATTTGTCAAACCCGACATCGAAGGCAACGAGATCAAAATCGCCACCGCATTTCATCTGCCGCGCAAGGAAAAGCCGGTGCTCGGGGTCAGCCGCATGCTTGCAGGTCTGGTGACCAACACGACACCGGACATTCTGGCCACCGCTTACGCACCGCCCAAACCCGACTATGCCAAGGCGTCGCCCTTTGCGAGCCTGTTGCGCGATGAAAAGGAACAAAAACGCGGCCGTTTCATCCCGCCGTCGCTGAAGGGCGATCATGCCTGGGTTCGCGAGCCGCTGCCGGCCAAGGTGTTCTCAAAAAAAGAACAGCGCTGCCTCGCGGCCGGGATCTATTTCGAGGCGCGCGGCGAACCCGTGGCAGGCCAGGCTGCGGTGGCGCAGGTTATCTTGAACCGGGTCAGAAACCCGAAATATCCCAACACCGTGTGCGGTGTTGTCTACCAGAACAAATCCTGGCGTAACCGTTGCCAGTTCTCCTTTGCATGTGACGGCATCCGCGACCGTATTGCCAGCCCCGGCTACTGGGATATGGCCGAAGAGGTGGCCCAGGCGGTCACTGCCGGAGTGATCTGGTTTCCCGAGATTGGCTCATCGACCCATTATCACGCCACTTACGTCAATCCCCGTTGGGCGCGTACAATGAAGCGGATGAAGAAAATCGGCCGTCACATATTCTATCGCACTTATGGTGGTGGCTGGAGCTGACACCAGCTTTGAATGCGCCGATTCACCGGAGCTGTTTCTTGAATCATTGTAGGCGCATTGTCGCACTTTGCTAAATAATTGAAATAATAAAAGAATTCGCTCCTGTTGTGCACTGCACTACCGGCTTGACTGGACAGGGGTGCATAACTATGGTGCGCGCGACTTTGAAGCGGGCTGCCGGGCTACCGGTTTGACCGGGCTGGAGGGTTGCGGTGGCCGGAACGAATGGACCGGAAGACGCCGGAAAGACCGGCCAATCGGACACGGACAAGCCTGCTTTCAACGACGATGAACTTGAACGCCGCCGCAGGCAACTTGACGCCGCTTTGGCCGAAAGAAGCCCCAAGGAGGCGAAGGCCGGTAAGGCCGCCAGCAGTCCCGCCGGTTTTGCAATGGCGATGAGACTGTCGACAGAGTTCATTGGAGGCATTTTGGTGGGTGCGGCGATCGGATGGGTGATCGACAAGCTCGCTGGCACAACACCTTGGGGGATGATCATATTCCTTCTCCTCGGGTTTTGCGCAGGCATACTCAATGTGTTGCGCTCGGCCGGTCTCGTGGCTGAGCAGCACACGCGGAGAGACGGGGCGGAAACGCCTGAAGACAAATGAACGCCAGGTCATCGGCGAACAAACACGGGGTTTGAAATTGGCTTCTCCTGACAAGGTCGATCCGATTCACCAGTTCCACATCAACCAGCTGATTCCGATCGAAATTGGCGGTTACGATTTTTCGTTCACCAACTCGTCGCTTTTCATGGTTGTCACGGTCGTTTTAACCTCTGCGTTTCTGTATCTGACGACGTCGAGCCGCGGTCTGGTTCCCGGCCGGGGGCAGTCGGTTTCCGAAATCCTCTACGAATTTGTGGCCGGCATGCTGCGTGATTCAGCTGGCTCGGCAGGTATGAAGTTTTTCCCCTTCGTGTTCGCCCTTTTCACCTTCATCCTGGTCGCCAATCTTATCGGCATGTTTCCCTATTTCTTTACGGTGACAAGCCACCTGATCGTTACCGTGATGCTCGCCATGATGGTGTTTGCAACCGTTCTGATCTACGGTTTCATGAAGAACGGTTTTGGCTTTCTGAAACTGTTCGTGCCATCCGGCGTTCCCATGGCAATCATGCCGCTGGTCGTCGCAATCGAAATCATCTCGTTTCTGGCCCGGCCCATCAGTCATTCGGTACGTCTGTTCGCAAACATGCTGGCCGGCCACATCACGCTGAAAGTTTTCGCCGGCTTCGTCGTGTCGCTCAGCGCTTACGGATTTGTGGGCATTGTCGGCTCCATTTTGCCGTTGGCCATGGCTGTCGGCCTGACGGCGTTGGAGTTTCTTGTCGCTTTCCTGCAGGCCTACGTGTTCGCGATGCTGACCTGCATGTACATCAACGATGCAATCCACCCGGGCGGCCACTAATGACACTTGACGGCGCAGGCGCCTGACCCAATTCAACGAGATTTCAACTTATTCCAACAAGGAGCACTAAAATGGAACCTGAAGCAGCAAAATTGATCGGCGCAGGCATTGCAGCCATCGGCACCGGCGCAGCCGGTATCGGTGTGGGTAACCTGTTCGGCCAGTTCCTGCAGGGCGCGTTGCGCAACCCATCGGCAGCGGACGGGCAGTTCGGCCGCCTCATCTTTGGCTTCGCCGTGACCGAAGCGCTTGGCATCTTTGCCCTGCTTATCGCGCTCCTGCTGCTGTTCGCTGTCTAATATCAAAGATCGCGAATTTATCGGGCCGATCGCATTTGCGGTCGGCGCCATGACAACAGGATAAAGCCATGTTTGTCGTATCCGCATATGCGGCATCAGAAGGGGAAACACACACCGAAACCGGTGTCGCCCATGAGGGTGGCCATTCGGCAGCGTTTCCGCCTTTCGATTCAGCCAACTTTCCTTCGCAGATCCTGTGGCTGGCGATTACCTTTGGTCTGTTCTATCTGTTCTTGAAGAAAGTGGCTCTGCCACGGTTGTCCGACATTCTGGAGCACCGCAGTGACCGGATTGCACAGGATCTGGATCAAGCCGCCCGTATGAAGGAAGAAGCCGACGAAGCGATTGCGGCCTATGAGCAGGAGCTTGCCGAGGGGCGCACGAAAGCGGGTCAGATCGGGCAAGAGGCACGCGACTCGGCCAAGGCTGAAGCCGATGCTGAGCGTCGCAAGGTCGAGGCAGAACTGGACGAGAAACTTGCCGAAGCTGAAGCGCGTATCGCTTCGATCAAGGCTGGCGCAATGAAGGAAGTAGGCTCGATTGCGGAAGAAACCGCCGCCTCGATTGTTGAAAACCTCGTTGGCGGCAAGGTGACCAAGGCGCAAGCAGCCAGTGCCATCAAGGCAGTACAGGGATAGGAGCGGATTATGGACGCAACATCCATGGCCAGCGTTTGGACGCTTGTCGCGCTGATCATTTTCCTGGGCATTATTCTGTATGTCAAAGTGCCGGGGATGGTTGGCAAGTCGCTTGACGACCGGGCCGACAAGATCCGCAACGAGCTTGAGGAAGCCAGGAAGCTGCGCGAGGAAGCCCAGCAATTGCTGGCCGAATACCAGCGCAAGCGCAAGGAAGCTGAGAAGGAAGCAAGCGACATGGTCGCTGCTGCCAAGCATGAGGCGGATGCAATCGTCGCCGACGCCAAGCAGAAGACGGAAGACTACGTCGTCCGCCGCACCGCCCTGGCGGAGCAGAAAATTGCGCAGGCTGAACGCGAGGCCGTCAACGAAGTCCGTTCAAATGCAGTCGAGATAGCCGTTGCTGCGGCGGGCAAGCTGCTGGAAGATAAAATGGACAGCAAGACCACGGCGTCTCTGTTCAAATCATCTCTGGCAGAGGTGAAATCGCGGCTGAACTGACGCTTTCTGATGAATTTGAAACTCGCCGCCGGGTGCGTTCCGGCGGCGTTTTTCTTTTCTGCATCGGCTTGCGGGTCAAAGATCCAACTTCCCCTGCCTGAACGGGGAAAAGCTGAACCTGTGAAATCGCTCGATGCCGCCAACCTGGTCGATCGCCTCGCGGTGTTCAACAGTTCCGTAGCCCGCATTGTTCTGCAGTCCGAAATCAGGGTACACCGCGCCCGCGCGGCCCATCATCCGGTCACGGGCTACCTTCGCGACAATTGAAGCCGCAGCGATTGATTGCGATCGGCTGTCGCCTTTGATCAGCGCTTGCGCCTGGCAGGGCAAACCGGGAGGAATATCCCTCCCGTCGACAAGTGCAAATCTGGGCGTAATAGCCAGGCCGTTCACTGCCCGCGTCATAGCCGTCAGAGAGGCTTTGCGGATGTCACACAGATCAATCGACTGGGCGGAAACCGAGCTGATTGAAATTGCCTGCGCGGTATCCAGCAGGATATCAAAGAGCTCCGACCTGCGTGAGGGGTTCAGGCGTTTCGAATCGTCCAACCCATCGGAATGTTACCGGGATCGAGGATGACAGCTGCAGCCACAACCGGACCGGCAAGCGGCCCGCGCCCGGCCTCGTCGATTCCGGTACATGGCCAGCCCTCAGACCTGATGCATTCGAGCTCGAATGCAAAATCCGGGCTTGTTCCAAGTTCTGGCATGCGTTGCCGCTCCAATCTCAGTCTGAGACAAATCCCACAAATTCGCCGGCGGGTCGAACGGGCTGATGCTCTGCAAGTGCCTTGCCCACCGAAAAAATTGATCTACATTCAAATCTGGTTCTCAACAGTCGAGGTAGCCGCGGTAATGTCAATGCGCACAACCCGAATCATATTGGTCACATCGATCGGCATTGCAATGAGCTCGCTTATTGCTTCCGGCTCATCCGCGCAAAGCTGGCCGGACCGCAATTCCAATGTACGAGATGACGTCACCGGCTATCTGTGTGTTGACCCGGGATGCACAACGCTGAGATTGCCGGATTCCAAATGCCTGTGTCAGAAACAGAATCCGTGGGTGCGTGACGTTCGCGAATTGCGCCTGAAATGTTCGCTTGTCGACTTTGGCAAAGTTGAACAGTGTCCGGTCAAACCGAAATACGGAATTGCCGTAGATTAGAGCCTTTCACGCTCAGCTGGAAGCAGTTTGAATGGATGGATTTTTCGCATCTGACAAGGAGAATACCGCAGAGCATAGCCTTAGCTATGGTCGAGGATTTCGACGTTGTCAGGGCGGAAAAGGCGCTACCAGGGCAATTAAGATGATGAAAAGATTATCTTTTCTGCAATCGTTTGAACCCGGGCAATTTTCGCGTCACCGGCGTCAGCCGAGCGAAAAATGCCTCCGAGGGAGCCAAGAGGATCGGGGCGTTGTCGCGGTTACAAGTAACCGCAAACGCCTGAGTTCTTTGGCCTTCGGACGTTGTCGCGAAAAGCTAACAGTGCTCGCACTGTGTCGCTTTCCGCTCCTGGCCGAAGACCAAATTACCTGCATTCAAACGATTCCATCTGAGCGTGAAAGGCTCTAGATCGTATCCGGTCTGCCGCGTTCACGGAGCCGCAGGCAAACGCAACTCCTGACCGGGAAAGATACGGTTGGGATCGTTTGCAAGGGCGGGATTAAGCTTCAGAATTTCGAGATAGCGCTGGCCGTCGCCGAGTTCCTCCGCCGCAATATCCCACAGCGACTGTCCGGCTTTGACCTTGTACACAGCAGGGCGGGAACCGTTCTCGTCTCCGTTCGAACTGTCGTCCAGAACCACCCGTGGCGCCATTGCAAGCTTTTCTTTCGGTTCCAGCGGAGGAAGCCCTTCTGTAAGCTTCTGCTCGACCGATGCCAGCACATCCAGTTCCGGATTCATGTCACGGGCGTGGTTCCACTGGAATACCGCCTGCAGCTTCTTACCGGCACGCCAATAAGCATCACCGAGATGATCGTTGAGGATTGGATCGTCGGGCTTCAGAGAAACGGCCTTCTCCAATTCACGGACCGCGTCGTCAAAGCGCTCCAGCCGGTAGTAAGCCCAGCCGAGGGAGTCGACGATATATCCGTCATTGGGCCTGAGCGCGACGGCGCGCGCTATCATGTCCAGGCCCTTGTCCAGGTTCATGTTCATGTCGACCCATGAGTAGCCGAGATAATTCAGGACCTGAGGCTGATCAGGGCGCAATTCGAGCGCTTTGAGGAAGTTTGGCTCTGCCTTCTCCCACTTCTTCTGCCGCTCGTAGGCAATTCCGCGCTGGTAAAAGATGTTCCAGTGTTCCCGGGAAGGTGTGCCAATTCTTTCAACGGCCCGGTCGTAAATTTCCGAGGCTGCGGCAAAATCCTTGCGAGACCCATGAACGCCCCCCAACGCCAAATAGGTTCGCATCTCATCCGGATCGGCATCAAGCAGGGCATTCAGATGTTCGACTGCCTCGTCATGCTGGTCGACATCGGCAAGGTTGAGTCCGAGTTGCATTTCTGCCAGCCGTTTCATCGGAGAATCGACAGGAACCCGTTTGTAAAAATTGATCGCCTCTTGGGATCGGCTTTGCTGTTCTGCAAGTTGTCCCAATTGAATGAGCACGGCAGCGCTCTGCGGGCGCAAGGCCCTCGCATACTGCAGATAGAGCCGTACGAAGGCTTCGCCTCCGCCACGGTTCAGAGCTGCACCGATATTGAGGAGAATTTCAGCAGCGCCGTCTCCTGCATCGGTAATAAGCGGCTTTGAATCCCTTCCGGCCTCAATTGCGTTTCTGATTGCCTTGAGAGCCTGACGGCTTGGCGCAAATGATTCGCCAGTGTCGATCGCTTCGCTCGCCTTTTCCATTTCGCCCGAGCGCGCCAGCAACAGCGCCTGTGCCGTCACCGCGCGCCAATAGGTATTGGGTGCAGAACGGCCACCGCTGGTGTTTGCGACCGTTGCATCAAAGGATTTCTTTGCCAGTTCAGTCATGCCCGCCTGTTCGGCGATGAGCGCGCGGTGGTAATCCTTGAAAAGATCAAACCATTCCGGGCCCTCAAGTTTTTTCAGGTGGGCAAACGCATCTTCCGTCTCACCTTGACCCTGTTTCGCCCAAGCGCTCATGATGCCTGTAATCAAGCGGTCAAGGTCAGATTCCAACGCCAGCTGCAACCAGTACTCGGAGTCGGCAAACTCCTTTTTTCTCAAGGAATCAACAGCTAACGCCAATCTCGAGAAACGCTCTATCTCGGGAACAGATTTGAGCTTTTCGGCGAAAGGCAGAGCCTCATCAAACATTTCGTTTGAAATAAGCGCCAGCATGAGGCTGCGCTGCAATTGCTCGCTACCCGGATCAAAGACCAGCGCCTTGCGGTAGAATTTGACTGTCGCGTCCAGGTCGGCATCGATCTCGGCGGTACGCGCCGCCAAAAAGGCACCGGAGAATGAACGAATCGAGACATCCGACAAATCATCTTCGCTTGCCTGAGCAGTGCCCAATGAAAGCGGAAGTGTGCTCGCGAAAACCGCGCTCAGTAACAGCGTTCGAAGTCTCTGCATTCGATCCTTCCCGTGCCCACGGATAATTTTCTGTGTCTTCAATCCGACAAGAATGGCCTTTTTGCGGTCAGGGTTCAATGACGCACGAAATCACAATAGCGAGTGGGCGTTAATGAAGCGTACTGTTCTCACACCGCACGGCTGATGCAAAACTCTATCAACTCGAGCAAAGCCCGCTTTTGGGCCGATTCACCAAGCGGCGCCAAGGCATCGCGGGCGATTTCGCCAAAATGCCTTGCCCGGCCAACCGTGTCGCGGATAGCGCCAGTCTTGGTCATCAGGCCGATGGCTTTGTCCAGCGCCTCATCGTCGGACACTCCCGTCTCGATGGCCTTTTTCCAGAACCGCCTGTCTTCTTCTGTTCCGCGCCGGTAACTCAAGACCACCGGGAGAGTGACCTTTCCCTCGCGGAAGTCGTCGCCGACATTTTTTCCCAGATCGCCGGCATTGCCGCCATAATCGAGCGCGTCGTCGATCAGCTGGAACGCCAGACCCAGATTGGTCCCGAAGGACCGTAGCGCGGCCCGGTCGGTTTTCGAGGCATTGGCTATCACCGGCCCGACTTCAGCCGCGGCTGAAAACAGCGCTGCGGTTTTGGCGACGATCACGGCCAGATATTCATCTTCCGTGGTTTCCAGATTTTTTGCAGCGGCAAGCTGCATTACTTCGCCTTCGGCAATGATCGAGGCGGCGGATGACAGGATTTTCAGCGCTTCCAGCGATCCCACTTCGACCATCATGCGGAACGCTTGTCCGAGCAGGTAGTCGCCAACCAGCACGCTTGCCTGATTGCCCCATATCATGCGCGCGGTCTGCTTGCCGCGGCGCATACCGCTCTCGTCAACCACGTCGTCGTGCAACAAGGTGGCGGTGTGCATGAACTCGACACTGGTTGCGAGCTTGATGTGCTTGTCGCCCTCATATCCGAACATCTGAGCTGCTGTAAGCGTGATCATCGGGCGCAATCGCTTGCCACCCGATGAAATCAGGTGATTTGCGATCTCCGGAATAAGGTCGACATGCGATCCCGCCTTTGAGAGGATCAATTCGTTGACCCGCGACATGTCAGCCGCTGCCAGATCGATCAGCGGCTTGATTGAGGCGCCACTGCGCTCGCTATCCGCCAGTGAAACGACTACACCCACCTTGTCCACACTCCCATATTGAAGGTGACATCACCCCATTGCCCCGCAATCGGTCTGCGGATGCCAAGAAGACCTTATTGTGACAGCCAGTCTTTCCGCAAGCGGCGAATTGGCGCGGATCGCGCCAAATTGATCGAAGCTTGGCGCACCTGTACGAGACAGACCGTTTACATTGGGTCTTGACGCGGTAATTAGGAAGCATGATCGAACTTGTCCGCACCAATGACGCGGTTTTGATATCTTTCATAGAAGCGCTGATGCGCGATGCCGGTATCAACTATTTCGTCGCCGACCAGAATATGAGCATTGCCGAAGGTTCAATCGGCATTCTGGCCCGCCGTGTTCTTGTGGTCGAAGAGGACGAACCAGCTGCCAGGCGACTGCTGAAGGACGCCGGGATCGCCCACGAATTGCGCGGCAAATAGAATTGGCAATTCCGCCAACATGAGCCAATCAACAGACATGGCGACGACAATCGACACGTTTCATCGCGGAAATTTCCAGATCATCCAGCCCGCGGGCAGGGGACATCGATCGGGAATGGACGCCATGGTGCTCGCGGCCAGCGTTCCGGACGGCTTTACCGGAACTGTCGCCGATTTGGGCGCCGGTGCAGGTGCGGCGGGGTTCGCCGTAGTCTCGCGGTGTTCCACGGCAAGCGCGGTTCTTGTCGAACTCGACCCGCAAATGGCTGATTGCGCCCGTCGGAGCGCGGTTCTGGAGGGCAATGCACATCTGCGCGATCGCTTGTCGGTGTTGCTGGCAGATGTTGAATTGTCCGGGCGTGACCGTGTTCGGGCCGGGCTCACCGACCGGTCATTTGACCACGTGATCATGAATCCGCCGTTCAACAATGGCACGGACCGCCAGACACCCGACCCACTGAAACGAACCGCCCATGTGATGGCCGAAGGCATGTTCGAAGCCTGGCTCAGGACTGCTGCCGCCATATTGCGGCCTGGTGGGCAATTATCACTGATTGCAAGGCCGTCGTCGCTTGCTGCGATCCTTACCGCTTGCGAAGGCCGTTTCGGCGGCCTGCAGATCAAACCGGTCCACCCCGAGCCCGGCAAGGACGCGATTCGCATTGTGGTTCGCGGGGATCATGGCTCCCGGGCGGGCCTGGTGCTTTCTCCGCCATTAACTCTCCACGAGCCCGGAAAAACAGGTTTCTCGGACCTGGCGGACGCCATATGCAATGGGCGCGCAGCGCTGTTTGGCGATTGAAGACAATCGCATCGAAGGTTATTGCGTGAAAACTTGCGTTACCTACATGTAACGAAACGTCCGGGAGATCTGCTGTTGAAGAGACTGTTGAACCGACTGCTTCCGAAATCGATGCGTTCGGACGCGGTTACCATACCCGTTGTCCGCCTGCAGGGTGCAATCATGGCATCGGGAGGTCAGTTCCGGCCGACGCTTTCGATCGCGGGTGTTGCTGCGCAGCTTGAAAAAGCCTTTGCCGACAAGCAGGCTCCGGCTGTGGCAATTGCTGTCAATTCGCCGGGTGGATCGGCCGTCCAGTCGCGTCTGATATTTCAGCGCATTCGTTCATTGGCAGATGAGAAGGACAAGAAAGTTCTGGTATTTGTCGAGGACGTCGCGGCGTCCGGCGGATACATGATCGCTGTGGCAGGTGATGAGATCTTCGCTGATCCTTCGTCGATCATCGGCTCGATCGGTGTGGTTTCCGCTTCCTTTGGGTTTCAGGAAATGATCAAGAAAATCGGTGTGGAACGCCGGGTGCACACAGCCGGCAAGAACAAGGTAACGCTTGATCCGTTCCAGCCAGAGAAGAAAGCCGATATCGAAAAGCTGAAGGCGATTCAGCTGCAAATCCACGATGTTTTCATCAATTTGGTCAAAAGCCGGCGCGCCGACAAGCTTGCCGACGATTCCGATCTTTTCACCGGCGCGTTCTGGGCCGGCGAGAAAGCCAAGGAGCTTGGTTTGGTTGACGAAATTGGTGATATGCGCTCGGTGCTGAAGACACGATTCGGGCCGAAAACACAGATGCGTCTGATTACGCAACCACGAGGCTTGTTCGGCCGCCGTCTCGGGGTTTTTGGGGCATCCGCTTCGGAGATTGCCGCCAACGGTGCTGCAGGCCTGGCTGAAGCCGCGGAAGAACGCGCGCTATGGGGCCGCTTCGGTTTGTAGCGGGTAGCCACCGGATTTGACCTCGGCTACGATACCAAACGCATAAAGGCGTTGTGACGGTTCAAAGATACCGCAAACGCCCCAGCGATTTTGAAACGCAGGGAAAGTCGATGCCGCAATTTCTTGTCTTTGCTGCTGCAGCCGTCGTCGGCTGGATTGGCTACAAGGCGTTTCTGCGTGAAGCTGAACGTGTGCACAAACGCGTCCGGCGCGCCGAGGAAGAGGCAGAAAACCGCGCCCATGGAACATTGGTCCAGGACCCCGAGACCGGCGAATATCGCGTGCAAAAGGATTGAGGTTTGCCGCACCTCAACACGCCAGCTGGTATCCTCGCTCCTGCAAAAATCAATCTGGCGCTGCATGTCGTCGGGCAAAAGACGGACGGCTATCATCTGATTGAAACCCTTTGCGTTTTTGCCGAAGGCGGCGACCGGCTGTTCGCCTTTGATTCCATGCGCGATGAATTTGAGATTTGCGGGCCATTTGCCAAGGCGGTTCCGGCAAGCAAGCAAAATCTGGTCATTGCAGCCCGCGATGCTCTTCGCACCGGTTTCGCTGAAACAGCAGCCGGTCCGGTAGCAATCCGGTTGGAAAAGAACCTGCCGGTCGCTGCCGGATTGGGCGGTGGGTCAAGTGACGCGGCTGCCGCGCTGATTCTGCTTTCCAGGCACTGGCAGTTGGGAATGGAAAGCGTAAATCTGTCCGAAACCGGCTTACCGCTAGGCGCGGACATCCCAATGTGCGTTCATGCAGTTCCGCTCATTGCGCGTGGCATCGGCGAGGCGATTGAAACCATTGCCAATTTTCCTTCGCTGGTAATGGTTTTGGTCAATCCCGGAGTTCCGGTCCCGACAGGCGATATCTTCGCCAGGCTGAAAAGCAAACAGAACCCGCCGCTGCCTGCGTTGCCAGGCGACCTGTCGGACACCTCGTTGATCGACTGGCTCAAATCCACCCGGAACGATCTTCAGCCGCCTGCAGAATCCGTCGCACCTGAAATCGCTGAATCCCTTCGCGCCCTTGAGGGCTCAGGTGCGGTATTGGCCCGAATGACAGGCTCGGGAGCCACCTGTTTTGGCATTTTTGAGAATACGGATGACGCGTTGGCGGCCGAAAGGATAATTGCCAGCGGTCATCCGCAATGGTTTGTAAAGGCGGTCGAAACCGGGGCTTCATAATAGGACATGGACTCACAAACAGGATCAACAATGGTATGCGCAAATTTGGTTGGATATTAGGAGAAAGCTTGCAGGAAACCGTCCGGTTTTCAAAAGCTTGCGACGCGATAGCCGGGCAAATTTGCCATATCCTCCGGACGCTCGTAACCGCTTTGCAAACCGTCGTCGAAGGCCTCAACCGAGGGGTAGGCCTCGCTTTTCGACTTTCTCCTGGCTTTGTTTTGCGGTTCCGGCGCCATTTTGACCCTGTTTGTGAGTTCATGTCCTAGTCCCGGCAGAACGGAGATATTACGGCAATGGCGCATGGCGGACCCAAAGAACGCGAATTCATACCGGTTGGAATCGCCGTGTTGACCGTGTCCGACACCCGCTCGCTTGAGGACGACAAGTCCGGCAATACGCTGACTGAGCGAATCAAATCCGCAGGTCACCGCCTGGAGAAGAGAAGTATCGTTCCTGACGATGTCGAGGCGATTCGCTACACCGTTATCAACTGGTCGAAGGACGATTCGATTGACGTGATCATCACTACAGGCGGGACAGGATTTACCGGCCGTGATGTCACCCCGGAAGCGGTCGAACCGTTGTTCGAAAAGACGATGGACGGTTTTTCCGCCGTTTTTCACCGTATCTCATACGAAAAAATCGGCACCTCGACGGTACAATCGCGCGCAACAGGCGGCGTTATCAACGCGACCTATGTCTTCGTTTTGCCCGGCTCCCCTGGCGCCTGCAAAGATGCCTGGGACGGAATTTTGGAGGCGCAGCTGGATTACCGGCACATGCCATGCAATTTCGTCGAAATCATGCCGCGGCTTGATGAGCACCTGCGGCGTAGCGGGAAATAACAAGTAAATTCAAATCGGTAGGTAGTGCGCTCCGGAAGGTATGCTTGGCTTTCCGGGTGGAGGTCATGACTCGTTTGTGCAAAAAAGTTCTTGCTTTGTTCTCATTTGTGGAATAGGAATAGATTCATCGAATTTTAGATCGCGAGCACGGTCCTTACTGGAGCAGAAGCATGGAAGCCATCGATCGAGCGGACCAGGAAGCATTCCACGGCGAAGTCGCCCGCAACGCTGGAATGCGGCGGGGACAAGCCGCCAACAATCTGGTCGATGCCAGTGGTTTGCGTGTCGGTGGAGAAAGACGGCGGGGCAGGGCGTCGGCCATCAATCCGTCCGGCAGGTTCGAACCGCGTACCCGCCATGTGTTTGATGATGGCTGGCAGTCGCTGGAGGAACTTCCGCCATTCAAGACGGAAGTTCAGGTCGAACGCCCACGCACGATCATCTCCCGTAATACATCGCCCGATATTTCCTTCGACCGGTCGATCAATCCTTATCGCGGTTGCGAGCATGGATGTGTTTACTGTTTTGCGCGTCCGACGCACGCATTCATGGGCTTGTCTGCGGGGCTGGATTTTGAATCAAAGCTCTTTGCCAAACCGGATGCGGCCAGATTGCTGGAGCGTGAACTGGCGCGAAAGGATTACAAACCGGCGACGATTGCAATCGGTACCAACACCGACCCCTACCAGCCGGTCGAGAAAAAATGGCGCATCATGCGCGACATCCTCGAGGTTCTCGACGCGCACAATCATCCGGTTGCCATTGTTACCAAATCTGCTCTGGTCACCCGCGATATCGATATCCTGTCGCGCATGTCCGAACGGGGCCTGGCCAAGGTGGCGTTGTCGGTAACGACGCTCGATCGCAAATTGTCACGGACGATGGAACCGCGGGCGGCTACCCCGTCAAAAAGGCTGGAAGCTCTGAAGCAGATGAGCGAGGCCGGAATACCGGTTTCAGTCATGGCTGCGCCAATGGTTCCGGGCCTCAATGATTCCGAACTGGAACGCATACTGGACTCAGCCAAGGCGGCGGGTGCGAGCGAAGCGGGCTATATATTGCTGCGCCTGCCGCTGGAGGTCAGCCCGGTGTTCAAGGAATGGCTGCTTCGCCACTATCCGGATCGCTATCGGCATGTTCTGTCGCTGATCCGGTCCATGCGTGGCGGCAAGGATTACGATTCCGAATGGGGCAAGCGATTGCGCGGTTCCGGTCCTTATGCATGGCAGATCGGGCGCCGCTTTGAGATCGCTGCCAAGCGCCTTGGATTGAATACGCAGAAAATGGAATTGCGCAGCGATCTGTTTTCTCCACCCGGAGCAATGAGCAAGCAATTAAAACTGTTGTGACGGCAGTCACATCGGTCCGCACATTGACGCACTAATGTCGCGGACAACAAATCCCGTCAGGCTTCCCCTCCCCGAACTCAGCGGCCCGACGGTGTCTTCCCGGGTTCCCCGCCCCTCTCAAGACCGGGAAGAAAGCGCGAGAGAACCGGAACCGACACGGGCCACGCCGCACCCCGGCCCGCACTGGTTCCGGTTCTCCGCAAATTTCACGATCCAGCAGATATCCCGGCATCTTGACCGAACCGGTTTCGCGTGGCACTCGGCGCTACCTCTTTTGTGTATCCACACGGGAAGCATGCTGTGCCAGACGAGCGACCGCCCCATCTCGACCCGAGACAGTCATTTCAGGGCCTGATATTTGCGCTGAACGAATATTGGGCGCGGCAGGGCTGTGTGGTTCTGCAGCCATACGACATGGAGGTCGGTGCCGGCACCTTTCACCCGGCAACCACCTTGCGATCGCTCGGCCCAAAGCCGTGGAACGCGGCCTATGTGCAGCCGTCACGCCGTCCCAAGGACGGCCGCTACGGAGAAAACCCCAACCGGCTGCAGCACTATTATCAATATCAGGTGATCCTGAAGCCAAATCCGCCTGATTTGCAGGAACTTTATCTCGGGTCGCTCGACGCGATTGGCATTGATCCGCTGCTCCACGACATCCGCTTTGTCGAGGACGACTGGGAAAGCCCGACACTTGGCGCGTGGGGCCTTGGCTGGGAGTGCTGGTGCGACGGCATGGAGGTTTCGCAATTCACCTATTTCCAGCAGGTATGCGGCATCGAATGTGCGCCCGTTTCCGGCGAGCTCACCTACGGGCTGGAACGGCTTGCCATGTATGTGCAGGGCGTCGACAACGTTTACGATCTCAACTTCAATGGCGGCGGAGGTAATTCGAAGGTCACCTATGGTGAGGTGTTCCTGCAGGCCGAACAGGAATATTCCCGCCACAACTTCGAACTCGCCGATACGGAGATGCTGCTGAAGCATTTTGAGGATGCGGAAGGCGAGTGCCGGGCGCTGCTCTCATCGGGCGCTCCGAACGAGAAAAGCGCAATCCATCGCTGCGTGCTGCCTGCCTATGACCAGTGCATCAAGGCGTCACACGTTTTCAATCTGCTGGATGCCCGTGGCGTCATTTCAGTAACCGAGCGCCAGAGCTACATTCTGCGCGTCCGAGAACTGGCCAAGGCTTGCGGTGAAGCATTTTTGCTAACCGAAGCAGGGGGCGCGGAGATGCCGGGCGCGGCCCGAGATTGAACCAGGACGTTTTGCGGGTTCTTTGAACCGCAACAACGCCTTTGTCCGATTGGAATCGTTGAAGCATTTTTCGCTCATTTGATTCCGCATGAGCGAAAAATGCTCTAAGTGTCAATTGCATCGATGGCTTCATTTCCCGCCGAGAACCGTTTAGCTTCGGCCAGACAAAACAGAATCTCAGGAGACAATAATGCCAAAAGGAAAAGTAGCTGCGACGGCACCTCTGAAAGTCGAAGTTGAAGAAGGCAAAAGCTACTTCTGGTGCGCTTGTGGGAAGTCGGCAAATCAACCGTTCTGCGATGGTTCCCACAAGGGGTCCGATTTCACGCCGTTGAAGTGGACTGCGGAAGCATCGGGAGCGAAGTTTTTCTGCGCCTGCAAGCAGACCGATGGCCAACCATTCTGCGACGGCAGCCACAAATCCCTTTAGCGGCCGAATTTGCGTGTACGGGCTGGAGTGAGCCCCGGATCACAAAAAATTCGTCTGAAAAAAAATTTTCAAATTCGCTGATCCGACCGCAGATAGCCGCGTAATTCCCTCCATCGATTGCGCGATTGCAATCGGCGCATCGGGCGATACCCCGGTGCCTTGATCCACATATTCCCTGGAGGAAACCATGCGCAAACTCGCTTTTGCAGCCACCCTTTCGTGCGCCCTGTTCGCAGGTGCTTCTGCCAACGCAGCCAACATTGTTGAAACCGCCAAAAGCGCTGGCACGTTCGGCACCCTGCTTGCTGCTGCCCAGGCAGCTGGATTGGCCGACGCGCTTGCAACCGGTGAAAACCTGACCGTTTTCGCTCCCACCGACGAAGCTTTTGCAGCGCTGCCCGAAGGCACGGTCGAAACGCTGCTGAAGCCGGAGAATAAGGACCAACTCGTTGCGGTCTTGACCTATCATGTTGTTGGCCGCGAACTGACATCCAACATGCTTCCGGGCCGCCAGATTCACGTCAAGACGATCAAGGCCGGCGGCGACCGCACCATCGCCGTCACCAAGTCGAGTTCGGGCGTCACCGTTGATGGCGCAAATGTTGTTGCTGCGGATATCCGTGCCGACAACGGCGTCATTCACGTCATCGACAAGGTCATTTTGCCGTCGAACTGATTGTGCAGGTGATATGATTATCAACAGGGCGCCATCGAGCGCCCTGTTTGCTTTTGACTGGTCAGCGGTCCGGATTGGCCGGCAGATGATGGGGCAGGATTAGTTTGATTGCCGGTCGGACCGTCTCCCGCTTCGCCACTGTCTCGATCGCGCGGCGCACGCCGGCGGGTTTTTCCACCGCATAGGGCTGTGCCAGCGTAGTGAAAAGCACGGTGAGTGCGGCCAGATGAATGATGAGTGCGAAGCGTTTCATGACCATCTGTCGCGCGCAGCCGCCAAAAGGTTCATCAGCGGTTGAAATTTCTGCGGCGGTGGCCATGTTTCTGTCCCCTGTGGAGGTATCCGAGGCCATCATGCCGGCGCGTAGCTGAACCCGGCGTGGCCCACAGGTTCATCGATCGTTCAGCCAATTCGCCAATTGCCCGGTTTCGGGATGACATCGGGTTCTGCAATTGCTAAGGCCCGCGCAGTCTTATTGAATTAGCCGAACGCACATGCCCGACCTGTTGCTGGAACTTCGATCCGAAGAGATACCTGCGCGTATGCAGTGCCGCGCCGCAGGTGATCTGAAAAAACTTGTCACAGACGCGCTTGTCGAAGGCGGGCTGACCTATGAGGCGGCCAGGGAATACTGGACACCGCGCCGTCTGGCGCTTGACATTCGCGGAGTGACCGCGCGGTCGAAGGATATTCGCGAGGAACGCAAGGGCCCGCGAACCGACGCGCCGGACAAGGCGGTTGAAGGTTTTCTCCGCGGTGCGGGATTGGCTTCTGCCGATGAGGCTGAAATTCGTTCCGACCCCAAGAAGGGCGATTTCTACGTCGCGGTGATCGAAAAGCCGGGCAGGGCGGCCGAGGAGATCATCGCTGAAGCCATGCCCGCCATCATCAGGAATTTCGCCTGGCCGAAATCCATGCGTTGGGGTGCCGCATCGGCAAAGCCCGGTTCGCTGCGCTGGGTGCGTCCGCTGCAGTCGATCCTGTGCACGTTCGGCCCGGAGACGGAAGAACCGGTGGCGGTCGATTTCGAGGTGGATGGAGTCAAATCCGGCAATCAGACAGTCGGTCACCGCTACCATGCGCCTGATGCTATCACCGTCCGCCGATTTGACGACTACGCGGCCAGCCTTGAGCGGGCGAAAGTGGTTCTCGATGCCGAGCGCCGCAAGGAAACCATCCTCACCGACGCCAGGAACCTCGCCTTCGCCAACGGACTGGAACTGATCGAGGATGAAGGCCTGCTGGAGGAAGTCGCCGGTCTCGTTGAATGGCCGGTAGTGCTGCTGGGTGAGTTCGAAGATGAATTTCTCGACATTCCGGCAGAGGTCATCCGGCTGACCATCAAGGCCAACCAGAAATGCTTCGTCTGCCGCAAGACCGGTGAGAACGAACTGACCAACCGGTTCATCCTGGTGTCGAATATTGAGGCGAACGACGGTGGCGCCGAGGTTGCGCGCGGCAATGGCAAGGTGGTTCGCGCCCGTCTCGCCGACGCGGTGCATTTCTGGCAGACCGATCAGGTCGATCTGCCCGATCTGGATGGGTTGAAGCCGTCGGCGGAGAAGTTTGATCTCGACCTGTCAAAACCGCTCGACCAGCGCATGGCCAAGCTCGATCATCTGGGTGTCACTTTCCATGCAAAGCTTGGAACGCAGGGCGAGCGCGTGCAGCGCATTGCGCAATTGGCCGAGGAACTGGCGCCGGTTGTCGGCGCCGATGCGGAATTGGCGCGCCGCGCTGCGGTGCTGGCCAAGGCCGATTTGACAACTGAGGTCGTCGGGGAGTTCCCGGAACTGCAAGGCGCGATGGGCCGCAAATATGCCGAACTGCAGCGCGAGAGTGCTTCCGTCGCCGCCGCGCTTGAGGAACATTACCGCCCTCAGGGACCGTCAGATGCAGTGCCCGCCGAGCCGGTTTCGGTAGCCGTTGCGCTGGCCGACAAGCTCGACACGCTGGTCGGTTTCTGGGCAATTGACGAAAAACCAACCGGTTCCAAGGACCCTTACGCGCTCAGACGTGCGGCGCTGGGCGTGATCCGGATTGTGATTGAGAATGAGGTTCGACTATCGCTTCTGGGCTCTATCGCGACGGTTTTTGTACACATCGAAGGGCAATCAGACAGCAGGACATTAAGAGAACGATGGATTGCATTACCTGAGGGAGCAATTGATTTTCGGCTAATTGCCAAAAAGATGGCAAACGAATTGCGACCTTTGGCAATAATGCTCGGTGTGGATGTCGGTGAACTTGAAGGCGCACCAGAGGTGGCCGCGGACCTCCTCTCCTTCTTCCACGACCGTCTGAAAGTCTATCTGCGCGATTCCGGGGCGCGGCATGATCTGATCGATGCTGTCATCACGCCTGAATCCGACGATCTCCTGCTCATCGTCCGCCGCGTCGATGCGCTCGGCACGTTTCTCGCTACCGATGACGGCACCAACCTTCTTGCCGGCACCAAGCGAGCCGCCAACATCCTCTCCGCTGAGGAGAAAAAGGGCACGAAAATCGCCTCAGAGGTCGATCCGGCGCTCTTTGACTCTGACGAGGAGCGGGCGCTGTTCGACAGTCTGGAGGAAGCGGAAAAATTTGCCGCAGATGCCATCGCGGCCGAGGACTATGAAAAAGCGATGAGTTTCATGGCGCAGCTGCGCCAGCCGATCGATGCCTTCTTCGATCACGTCATGGTCAATGTCGAAGAAGAGACGGTGCGCGCCAACCGCCTGGCGCTGCTGTCTCGAATTCGCGCTGCCACGGGTCAGGTTGCGGATTTCTCAAAGATCGCCGGCTAGGACATTTTTCGCTCAGTCGAACACCCAAACTGCGGTGATGGCCGCGATCAACGTCAGGACGATGGTCAGCGGCCCCAGTTTCTGGATCGCGACCGGCATCGGCCTGCCGGTCCGTGCCGACCATCCGCCCGCAACATTGATGGTGACAATCGCCAGCAACAACAGCGCTGCGGCCGCAAGTTTCAGTATGAATGCCGGCCCGAGTTCCGCACCGTTCCAGCGGTCCATGTAAAGCCAGACGCCGGTGATCCAGATCAGCACCACTGCGGCCAGTCCGAAACGTGAGAATTTCGGTCTCAGCGCCAGCGGTCGGTCATCGGCAAATGCGCCCTTCTCGGCCAGCACGGAAATCAGCAGATTGGCGACGCTGACGCCAATGCCCAGAAGGAGCGCCAGAATATGCAGGAGTTTGACCAGCACCATGTGAGTGTCCCGCTGTTTCCAATGCGGTCAGGCTAGCGCTTCAGCGATTGGGGTCAACTGCTTGCAAGTCCCGCGCAAGAAAAAGGCGGGATCAAGTGATCCCGCCTGGCCAGACTTCTGTCCGACGCCTTTGTTATTCGCTGCGCGGTTCCATTCCTTCTTCGCCGATCTGGTGTTCGCCACCTTCAACGACGATCGAAGCGGTCTTGTCATTATCGGTCGTTCCCTTCAGCTCATCTGTGCTGAATTCAGGCTCCACCGCGCCTTCGCCCATATCGGCCTTGGCCGGCATTTCAGTCCGTGTGGCGGCTGTGTCGTCTTCGCCCCCGCCGGCATTTGGCGCTGGCGGGATGGAGGGAAGAAACCCTACCTCAAAACGCCGCTTGACCTCTTTTTCCTTCTTCGGCGGCTCGCCAAATGCGGTAATCGATGCCGAAGTGTAGGAATCTGCCGGCAGGCCGTCGATTGAATAGATGGAATCTGACTCAGCTTTGACTTCTCCCGCAACGCCGGAGATCGGCGCGAGCGCAAACGCTGTCGTCAAGAACAAAATCGATGTCTTCATTCCAGACACTCCCCAGTTTGGAAGCGCCGACCATAGGCGATTGCCGTGAAAATCAAATTTCGAAAATACCTTAAATTTTATCGATTTCGGCGATCCCTTGCCCGACAAGGAGTTGAGCGATAGGGAATCCCCGGGAAATTGACGCGGGACGACTTTAACAGTGGCTCGAACCATTCAGGCGGATGAAGCGGTAGACGAGGCGGTCGAACTCCTCGATGGCGGCAATCTCGTCGCCATTCCAACCGAAACGGTTTACGGCCTGGCAGCCGATGCTACCAACGGCGAAGCGGTCGCAAAAATTTTTGAGGCCAAAGACCGGCCCCTGTTCAATCCGCTGATTGCCCATGTTGCCGACATGACGATGGCTGAACGGATCGCCGACTTTGACGATCTGGCGGAAAAACTGGCGGGCAGATTCTGGCCTGGCGCCCTGACACTGGTTCTGCCGGCGGTGGAGAACTCCCGGATTAGCGGCCTGGTAACGGCTGGCCTGGAAACAATTGCGGTTAGAATGCCCGTCGGTGTTGCAAGGTTGATTGCAGCAAAGCTGGGCAGACCTCTGGCAGCCCCGAGCGCCAATCCGTCCGGCAAGCTGAGCGCTACCACGGCCGCCGATGTCGAGGCCGGTCTTGGAGACCGGATACCGTTGATTGTTGATGGCGGCCGGGCACGCATTGGCGTCGAATCGACCATATTGAAGGTCGATGAAGGTAATCTGACGCTGCTTCGTCCGGGTGGAATTTCCGTGGAGGATATCGAGGTGGCAACCGGCAAGCCGGTGGAGCGCGTGTCGTCTGGTTCCACCGTTGAAGCGCCGGGCATGCTTGCGTCCCACTATGCGCCCGATGCGGGCTTGCGATTGAACGCTGTCGAAGTTCTGAACGGCGAAGCATTGCTCGCGTTCGGACCAAAACGGGCAGCCGGTGTTGACCGGGCCAAGGCGGTGATGAACCTCAGTCCGGACGGCAGTTTGCTGGAAGCAGCAGCAAATCTGTTCTCACATCTTCACAGTCTTGATCGGCTCGGCGCCAGGATTATCGCGGTGGAACCAATTCCAGATCAGGGTCTGGGCGCTGCGATCAATGACCGCCTTTCGCGTGCCGCGGCGCCGCGGGGAGGCATGAAAAAATGAGCCTGGATCGAGAACGCATCAGCCGGTTCGCAGAGATCGTTGGCGAGCGATACGCAATAATCGATCAGTCTGAGATCGAGCCTTATGTCAATGAAAGACGAGGCCTGTTTCCGGGCCGGTCACAACTTGTTTTGTTACCGGGCACCATCGAAGAGGTTTCGCGCATCATGGCATTGGCAAGCGAGACGCTCACACCGGTTGTGCCGCAGGGCGGCAACACGGGACTTGTCGGAGGCGGCGTGCCGGATGACAGCGGCAATCAGATTGTCATTTCGCTGAAACGCCTTAATCTCATCCGCGAAGTCGACTCTGACGCCAATACCATGACAGTGGAGGCGGGCGCAGTTCTGCAGGAAATCCAGTCCACCGCCGACGATGCGGATCGCCTGTTTCCATTGTCACTCGGCAGCCAGGGCACCTGCCAGATCGGTGGTAATCTCTCTTCAAATGCCGGCGGCACCGGTGTTCTGGCCTATGGCAACGCGCGCGAACTTTGTCTTGGCTTGGAAGTCGTTCTGCCCGATGGCCGCATCTTCGATGATCTGCGCAAATTGAAAAAGGACAATACCGGTTACAATCTGAAAGACCTGTTCATCGGCGCCGAAGGAACGCTCGGGGTCATTACTGCGGCAGTTTTGAAACTGTACCCGAAACCAAAAGGCAGGGAGATCGCATGGGTCGGATTGAATAGTCCGGCTGAAGCCCTGCGACTGCTGTCGCTAGCAAATGATAGCGCAGGACCGATGCTGACCACGTTCGAACTCATCAGCGAAATCATCGTCGATTTTGCGTTGAAGCATGTCTCGGGGCTCAGGCGGCCGCTTGATTCCCGCCATCCCTGGTATGTGATGATGGAGGTTTCCTCCGGCAGATCGCCGGAACACGCCCGAGGCGTGATCGAAGACATCCTGACTGGCGCATTTGAAGACTGCATCGTCGCCGATGCGTCGATTACCGCCAGCATTGCGCAATTCGAGGCGATCTGGCGGCTGCGGGATACCATGTCGGAGGCACAGAAACCGGAAGGGTTTTCAATCAAGCACGATATATCCGTGCCGGTGAGCGCAGTGCCGGAGTTCATCGAACTCGCCCGCCGGCAAGTTCTCGATGTCGAGCCCGACGCGCGTATTGTCTGTTTCGGTCACATGGGCGACGGCAATCTGCACTACAATGTCTCACAGCCGGTCGGCGGCGACAGCAAAGCCTTTGCCGCAAAATACCGTGAAATGAATGACGCAGTACACGCAGTCGTGCGATCGCTGGGCGGCTCATTCTCAGCCGAACATGGAATTGGCCAGTTGAAACGGTCCGAATTGCTGGCCACTGAACCACCGGTCGCCATTGATCTTATGCGCGCCATCAAGCGGACGCTCGACCCTTCCGGGATCATGAACCCGCACAAGGTGATTTGACCGGTTACGGTTATCATCTGATAACCATGGGTTGCATCAGGGAAAACTTAACCGAACTTGTAAGCCGGGTGGTAAGGCATCGGCGCTAATGTCTCCTGCACAATCAAGGCCGGAAACCGGTCAACGGGAACCTGGAAAACCAGGTCGGGAATACGCAGGAAGGCAAGCTTGTCATGAGCACTCAGCTCAAGCCCGTTTGGGCAGGCCGCAATATGCGGCTCGATCCTCTTCGACTGCCGCAAGTGGCGTGCTACGCCGCCCGTGATGACGTTGGTGATATCACCTTCACCATCGACGAAAGCCGCGTTGTCATTCGCCGCAGTCTGCCACAATCGGGCCTGCCGGTATCGATGGTGCTTCCGACGAAAATGTTTCGCGGAGTTGCTGCGAGGGCTATCGAGGATGAGTTCGGCGATGTCACCGTGACGTTGGAACTTCTCCATGACGATCCCGCTCTGTCCGTTCCGCTTCTCGTTGCCGAGGATCTTGATGACATCGCTGCCGACTGGCGCACTTGGGCCGAAGCCTATCAATTGCCGATGCTGTTGATCGAGGCTGACGGCGTTGCCCGCACGCTTGAAGAATCAATCGGCCAGGTCAGGCACGAACCCGTTCAGGAACGCCGCCGTGCGTCATCCACAAAAAATCGGCGTCCGCGATTTTTGGCCCGCCGCAAGGTTGGCGATCTCGGTCTGCGGTTGGTAGTGGACGGCGAGGAAATCATCGCCCGCAGCTAATCGGTCGATTCTTCGGTCAGAAATTCGGCGACAACCAGGCCCACATCCCGCCTCCGACAAGTCCCAGAAAAATCAGCAAGCCGACAGTGTTGTTGGATCGGAAGAGCTGCAGACATTGGTCCGGATTATCGATGTCAAGGACACGTATCTGGCGCGCCAGGTGTGCACCCGCTGCGACAAGGCCGGCCAGCGCCGGCATCGGCACATGCGCCAGTGCAAACGCAATGACAAAGAACGCCAGCGCGCCGCCCCAGAGAACAATCAGCCACCCCTTGGTGCGGTCACCAAAAAGCTGCGCCGTGGAGCGAACGCCGACAAGCGCATCGTCTTCCTTGTCTTGATGCGCGTAGATTGTGTCGTAACCAATGACCCACAGGATTGAGCCTGCGTACAGATATAGCGGCGCCATCGAAAGTTCACCGAAATGGGCTGCCCATCCCATTAGTGCGCCCCAGGAAAATGCAAATCCCAGAACAAGTTGCGGCCAATCGGTGAATCGCTTCATGAACGGATAAATCGCCACGATAGCCAGTGACGCGATGCCCGTGACGATGGCAAATCCGTTGAATTGCAGCAGCACCACCAAGCCGGCGAGCGCCTGGAAGACCATGAAAAAGGCGGCCTGCTTCGTTGTTACCTTTCCGGACGGAATTGGCCTTGAACGCGTCCGCTCGACCTGGTCGTCAATGTCCCGGTCGACAATATCATTGTAGGTACAACCCGCACCACGCATCACGATCGCACCGATGAGAAACAGCGCCAGATGCCACGGTGACGGCAGTACATCCGGCAGCGGCGCGCCCGGTTGGGCAAACGCGGAAGCAGCCAGTGCCGCCGACCACCAGCAAGGCCACATCAACAACCAGAAACCGATCGGCCGGTCCCAGCGGGCCAGTTGTGCATAGGGCCAGGCTGCGCGAGGCAGAACACGATAGACCCAGTGACCAGTCGGTGCGTCGGCTACTCTTCCCTGGCTGCGTTTGGATTGAATCTCATCCATCCGCATCGCTGTCGCAGGCGCGACGGCCTTCGTCAACCGGGCGCTTCATCGCAGGCGGATCGTCAGGTGCTTGACGGACCATCGCTTGCACCATAGGGCCTGTCCCATCCAAGATCTCGTGGAGCAGCTGATGCATGTCTTGTTGATCGGATCGGGAGGGCGTGAACATTCCCTTGCCTGGAAACTCGCACAGTCGGAGTTGATGACGAAGCTCTATGCCGCTCCCGGTAATCCCGGAATTGCCGATCTTGGCGAATGCGTATCAATCGATGTTTCCGATCATGATGCGGTGATTGCTTTCTGCGCCGATCACGCGATCGATTTGGTGGTCGTCGGACCTGAAGCGCCGCTGGTCGACGGCATCGCGGACTCACTCCGCAAATCCGGCATGAGGGTTTTCGGACCGTCCCGGGCGGCAGCGCAGCTGGAAGGTTCCAAGGGATTTACCAAGGACCTTTGCGCCCGCATGAACATCCCGACAGGTGCCTATCAACGGTTCAACAATGCACCCAAGGCAAAGGCTTATATTCGGGCGCAGGGAGCGCCAATCGTCATCAAGGCGGATGGCCTGGCTGCAGGCAAAGGCGTGACCGTCGCAACGAGTATCGAGGAAGCCTGCGATACAATCGATGATTGTTTCGAGGGCGAATTCGGTGAAGCTGGAATGGAAGTGGTCGTCGAGGAATTTCTCCGTGGCGAAGAAGCCAGCCTGTTCTGTCTCGCCGATGGAACAACGGCACTCGTCTTCGGCACCGCGCAGGACCACAAGCAGGTCGGGGAGGGCGATACCGGGCCCAACACAGGTGGTATGGGCGCCTATTCGCCCGCCAGCATCATGGACCCTGAAACCTTGGCGCGCACGATGAGGGACATAATCGAGCCGACGCTCAACGGAATGAAAGAGGCCGGCAGCCCTTTCCAGGGTGTTCTCTATGCAGGGCTGATGCTGACCGATGACGGGCCCAAACTGATCGAATACAACGTCCGTTTCGGTGATCCGGAGTGCCAGGTCCTGATGATGCGCCTGAAGAGTGACCTTTTACCGATTTTACTGGCGGCGGCTGATGGAGATTTGTCCGGCATCGAAGCCGATTGGCGCCAAGAGTCAGCGCTGACGGTCGTCATGGCGGCAAATGGTTATCCCGGCTCGCCGCAAAAGGGATCAGTCATCAAGGGGCTGGATGATGCCAATGCCGGAGATGACCTGGAAATCTTCCATGCGGGAACGGCAAATAGAGACGGCGCGATCATTGCGACGGGTGGACGGGTGCTCAATGTCACGGCGCTTGGGTCAACTGTCGGCGAAGCGCAGCGGGCCGCCTATGCTGCTGTCGACCGAATTGATTGGCCCGAAGGTTTTTGCCGCCGTGACATAGGCTGGCGCGAAATCGGGCGCGAGCGCGGCTAGTGTGTAACCGTCTTGGCTGCAGGCCGTTTGATTACCTGGATTTCGGTTGTATGCGCGGCAGGCGCCGCTCACCGTTCTTTTTTCGCGCTACCGAACTGGTCGTTGATTTGTCAATTTCTGCCGCAGTCCACAGTTCGCCGGCCTCTCGATAGGCGCGCGAAGCGTCCTTCAGGAATGCAAGATATTCTGCAGTGCCGACCAAATGTCCGAGAGCATAGCCATAACTTTGAGAAACTGCTTTAGCGGTCGATACCTTGGCGATGGTCAGTTTTGCTGCGCCCGCCAGACCGAGCTTGCGTGAAACCGGCACCGGCACTTCACTCAGATGCTGTTGCCGCTGGTCGAGCAGCGACCCGAAGGGCCAGTATTTTCGCAGGGTTTCGGCATCCATCGGCGCGACATTGACATCAATATCGTTTTTCGCACCGGCGATCCGGTAGGGGCATCTGCGTTTGTTGCAGTTTGCCGACGCGGAAAACTGCCACAACGCGTAGCGCTTCCAGTGGCCCTTCGGAAAGGCCCTTTTGATGTCCGGCCGGTAGCGCGCATACCAAAGCGGCAGCCGCGACAGCAGCCGGTACCGGTCCCGATTGTCTGCGATATATTGTGCGGTCACATTATTGGCATAGAGGATTGGATAGCGGCCGGTGCGAAATTTGATATGGCGCACGAAGATCTCCGAATCCTCAAGCGACATCCATTTGTCCGTATCCAGACCCTCCAGATCCAAGGCCATCAAATCGTTTGGGCCCGGTTCGGCAAAATCGAGAAAGTGATTTGCCTGGTCAATCGGATTGCCGGGGCGGGCAACATGATAGGCGCCCCATTCCAGTCCGAGCGATTTCACGATTGTCTTTCTGGTGTGAAACAATTCGCGCGCCACCGAGTAGCGCTTCCACAGCGCCTTGCACAATCTGCGCTCCGTCTCGTCCCCCATGCATCGGTACGCCGGAGGCAGACCGTCCGAACCCTTGTTGATGAACGCCGTTATGCGCTTGTTGGCAGCAAGCTTGTTCCAGTCGAGGGGATTGTATTCATAGGCATCGATGACGAGGGCACGGCTTTTATTGAGCCAGGGTTTTGAAAATTCTGATGCCGTTACCGGCACAACAGCCAACAGCAATGCTGCTGCCGCGGGCAAAAGGCGCAATGCCGGCAGACGCCGGAATTCGGGAGAAATACGCATGATACTCGAACCTACTCAGCGCCCCAATCGGCGCTCCACCTCATCTGAATTGTCCCCGCTCATGCTTAATGGAGGGTTATCGACAGATTTTCACGACAATGAGGCAGGCGAATGCTTGGATTAGTTGGGTAATCGCATTTACTTTTACGTCAAAGGAAGTTAGTTCGACTTTAAACGCCGTCCATCCTTTGGATTATTGCGAAGATGCCGAAGTGGTGACCATGATGAACTTTGATTGTCAGCGGACCGATGGAGATTAAGGCATGTATCGCGCACCTGTTGCCGACATTCTGCACACGCTCAACCATGTCACCGGCTTGTCCCGGCATCTGGAACAAGGACTGTTTTCCGAACTGGGCGACGGGTTGGCTGAAGCCATTCTTGAAGAGGCGGGCCGATTTGCCGCCGAAGAGGTAACACCGCTTCGCGAAGCTGGCGACAAGCACGGTGCGGTATTGGAAGATGGAGTGGTGACCATGCCGCCGGGTTGGCGCGACCTCTACCACCACTGGATCGAGGGTGGCTGGAATGCGCTTTCCGGCCCGGAAGAATTTGGCGGACAAGACTTGCCGCAGATGATGGCGGTGGCAGCGCTCGAGATGTGGAACTCGGGCGCGATGGCGTTCGGCATCGGACCAACCTTGACGATGGGCGCCGTTGAGGCCTTGGAAAAACATGGATCCGACGCGCTGAAATCGGTTTACCTGGAGAAGCTCGTATCCGGTGAATGGATGGGGACCATGAACCTGACCGAACCGCAGGCCGGTTCGGATTTGAATGCGTTGAAAGCAAAGGCAGTGCCGGCAGAAAACGGCTCTTATCGTATTTTCGGACAGAAGATTTTCATTACCTATGGCGAACACGACCTGACCGACAACATCGTCCATCTGGTGCTCGCGCGGCTACCGGATGCACCGGCCGGAACACGCGGCATCTCGCTGTTTCTGGTGCCGAAGTTCTTGCCTGACGACAATGGAAATCCCGGCACTCGCAACGACGTGTTCTGTCACAGCGTCGAGCACAAGCTTGGAATTCACGCTTCACCGACATGCACAATGATTTTTGGCGACGGAAAATTTGGCGATGAACCGGGCGCGGTTGGCTATCTGATCGGTGAGGAAAATCGTGGCCTGGCCTGTATGTTCACCATGATGAACAATGCCCGCCTTGCGGTTGGAATGCAGGGCGTCGCGGTCGCAGAAGCCGCCTGTCAAATGGCCCTGAACTATGCGCAAGAGCGCCGGCAGGGCCGGGCGCCTGACCACGATGGTGACGGCATGGCGCCAATTGTTCTTCACGCCGACGTGCAGCGAAATTTGCTGACCATGAAATCGCTGACACAGGCCAGTCGCGCAATAGCCTATTCCTGCGCGCATGCGCTCGACATGGTGAAGGCAGACCCCGAAAAATCGAGGCACTGGCAGCAACGTGCCGACCTGCTGACACCTCTTGCCAAGGCATTTTCTACCGATATTGGCGTCGAGGTGGCCTCGATTGGTGTCCAGATTCATGGCGGTATGGGATATATTGAGGAGACCGGCGCTGCCGCCCTGCTGCGCGACGCGCGCATTGCGCCGATCTATGAAGGTACAAACGGCATACAGGCAATCGACCTTGTCAGCAGAAAACTGCCCATGGAAGGCGGCGAACATATCGCGGGATTCATCGCCGAGCTGAAGCAGGACATCGAAGCGGTCCGCGCTTCCAACCTGCCCGGTTTTGGCCAAACTGCGGACCGGTTGGAGGATGCCGTCCAGGCACTGGAGCGTGCGACAGCTCATCTGATGTTGTCGATGTCCGATGGGCGAATGCAGAAGGCACTTGCAGGCGCAACCCCCTATCTGCGCCTGGCTTCTTTGACCGCCGGAGGCTGTATGCTTGCGCGTGGGGCTGTTTCTTCAAATGAGAGTGAACGGACCGCGCTGTGCCGGTTTTTCGCCGAAAACCTGGTTGTCGAAAGCGGAGCGCTCACACAATCGGTGATTCACGGTGCGGAAGCCATTTCAGCCGCTGCTGCCGGATTGACGAATTGAACAAGGAACCATCATGACAGAACACGTTGCCATTGAGCGCCGCGGCGCGGTCCAGATTATCCGGATGAACCGGCCGGACAAGAAAAACGCACTGACCCGAGCGATGTATGCCGCAATGGCCAATGCGCTGACGCAGGGCGATGCTGACCCCGAGATTCGTATCCATGTATTCCTGGGTGTCCCGGGCGCCTTTACTGCCGGCAACGATTTGGCGGACTTCCTCAGCTATGCGACCGGTGGCGAACAGGGCACTGAGGTCTATGACTTTCTGCTCGCGCTGGCCCAATCGCAAAAACCGATGGTTGCCGGTGTTGACGGCGTTGCTGTTGGCCTTGGCACGACCATGCAGCTTCACTGCGACGTGACCATTGCATCGCCAAACGCATTGTTCCGTGCTCCGTTCATCGACTTGGGCCTGGTACCCGAGGCCGGATCGACCCTGCTTGGACCGGCGGCGATCGGCAGCCAGAATGCCTTCGCGCTGTTGGCGCTTGGCGAAGACTTCTCTGCCGACCGGGCACTGCAGGCCGGCCTCATTCACTCGGTCGTTGGCGAAGATGAACTGGAATCAACGGTACTCGCCAAGGCTGAGGAAATTGCGGCCAAACCGCCTGAAGCGCTGAAGCTGGCGCGGGATTTCCTGAAAGGCGACCGTTCGGCGATTGTCGAACGCCTTCAGGAGGAGGGCAAGCTGTTCCGCGAGCGGTTGAAATCCAAAGAGGCGATCGCTGCGCTGACGGCCTTCATGACACGAAAATAATATGCACTTCAGGGATAAAGCCGCGCAGTCTCCCAACCGCCCTGACCATCAGATTTGAAGAGCAAACGGTCGTGCAGGCGAAACGGCCGGTCGTGCCAGAATTCGAACTGAACCGGCTTGATACGGAAACCCGACCAGTGGTCAGGCCTGGGAATCTTGCTAATGCCGAATTTTGCCGCGTATTCGGCCACCGATTTCTCCAGCGCAAACCGGCTCTCCAGCGGGCGCGACTGTTTTGACGCCCAGGCGCCGATGCGGCTGCCGCGCGGCCTCGTATCGTAATAGGCATCGGCTTCATCAGCTGTCACAGTCTCGACAGGACCTCTGAGCCGCACCTGCCGGCGCAAGCTTTTCCAGTGAAAACACATCGCCGCTTTCTTCGAGGCCAAAATCTGCGACCCCTTGGCGCTTTCATAATTGGTGTAGAAAACGAATCCGTCTTCATCAAAACCCTTCAGCAGCACCATGCGGACATCCGGCAGTCCGTCGCCGTCCACAGTGGCCAACGCCACCGCCGTTGGGTCATTGGGCTCGGATTTGTGCGCATCATCAAGCCATTCGCCAAACAGGGCGACGGGATCGGTCGCGGCGGTAAAGTCACTGCTTGTTAACCCTGTTTCACTCATAATTCCGCTCTGAGTTCGAAGTACCAAGTAGTGGGAGATTGCCCATTGTTGCGCCTGGCGCAAGTGGCCAAACTGTTTTCGACACGAAATCCGGCGGGGTTCCGTGCTGGTTTTGTGGCGCTTTTTGCCGCCTCAATTTGGCTTTCCGGCTGCGCCTCTGGCGGCATCGACATGCTCGGTGTTGGCACTGACAATAAAGTCAGGACCGGCTCGATATCGACTGGCGGGCCTGCTCCTGAGGCGTCGGAAGCATGGTCAGACGAAATGACCATACGAAACGCTGTTTCATCGGCAAATCTGGCTGAATTGGGAAACAACCCGCTGGCTTGGGCGAATGCCGACACGGGCTCCCAGGGTGCGATTACCCAGATTTCGGAATTTGACGTAAATGGCGTCAGATGCCGGAAGTTCACCGCCTCGCGCGAAAGCTTCGAGGGTGTATCGCTTTACGCTGGTGAAGCCTGTCTGCAAGGCAACGGCATCTGGCAAATGCGGAAGTTTGGTCCGGCGGAAGGCTGATAGCCGCCAATTCTGCCCGATTTGGGTGCCAAACACTGGAATTTCTTCCTAAAAATGCGCATATGAGGTGCAACTGAGTTCATTTGCAGGCGGATCGAGATCATGCGTGATCCCTATTCTGTTCTGGGTGTGGCCAAAAATGCATCCCAGAAGGACATAAAATCGGCCTTTCGCAAACTGGCCAAGAAACATCATCCCGACCAAAATCGGGATGACCCGAAGGCGCAGGCAAAGTTTGCCGAGGTCAATCAGGCCTACGAGATAGTCGGCGATGAAAAACGCCGGGCGGCTTTTGATCGTGGTGAAATTGACGCGGAAGGCAAGGAGCGCTTTCACGGCTTTGAGGGCGCTGGTGCCGACCCATTCGCTGGATTTAGAAGAGCCGGTGGCGGCCCGGGTGGAGGCCATTTCGAGTTTCGAACCAGTCGCGGCGGCAACCCGTTCGGCGGCGATGGCGCGGATGTGTTCAGTGAACTGTTCGGCCAGGCCTTTTCCAACCAGCCTGGTGGTGGGGCGCCACGAGCACAAAAAGGTGCCGATCTTGAGGTCTCGCTTGCGGTGTCGCTGGAAGAAGCCGCCTCGGCTGCCAAGGTTACCGCAGTATTTCCTGAAGGACGCAAGGTTGCGGTAAAGTTGCCCAATTTCGTCGAGGACGGTCAGACCATACGGCTTAAGGGGCAGGGTCATCCGTCGCCCCTGGGGCAAGGAAACGGAGATGCGCTTGTCAAATTGCGCATCAAACGCCATCCCCGGTTTCGCCTTGAGGGCCGGGATCTTCACGCGACGATGAATGTCAAACTCGAAGATGCAGTTCTGGGTGCCAAGCAGCCATTCGAGACGCTTTCCGGCAAGGTCGCTGTCACCGTCCCGGCCTGGTCGAATTCAGGCAAAACATTTCGCCTGAAGGGCCGGGGCTTGCCCAAAAAAGACGGCTCGAAAGGCGATCTGCTGATCGAAATGCGGGTGGATATACCTGAAGGTGATGGTGAACTTGAAAGTTTGATGAAAAAACGTCGTGGTTGACCTGAATTCATGCCCTGGTTCGGAGCAACTGTTCCCGGTCAGCCTTGAAGGCCGCCTGTTGCTGTGCGATAGGCTCAGACAATAAAAAATTGCAGTTGCGGAGAGTTGAGGGATGGCATCTGGCAGCGGCCTTATGGCGGGTAAGCGTGGCCTGATCATGGGTGTGGCAAATAACCGATCGATCGCCTGGGGCATCGCCAAGGCATGTGCGGCCGAGGGTGCGGAATTGGCGCTCACCTATCAGGGAGATGCTCTGAAGAAGCGCGTCGGTCCGCTGGCTGACGAATTGGGAGCCGTCCTTGCCGGCCACTGTGATGTCACCGATGAAGCAACCGTCGACTCGGTGTTTGATTCGCTGGCAGAGCGCTGGGGTAAAATTGATTTTATCGTCCACGCAATCGCTTTTTCCGACAAGGATGAATTGACGGGTCGCTATGTCGAAACCAGCCGGGATAACTTTTCCCGAACCATGGATGTTTCGGTCTACTCGTTCACGTCGGTGGCCCGCCGCGCTGAAGCAATCATGAATGATGGCGGCTCAATTCTGACGATGACCTATTATGGCGCTGAAAAAGTCATGCCGCATTACAATGTCATGGGTGTGGCAAAGGCGGCGCTCGAAGCCAGTGTGCGATATCTTGCGGTTGATCTCGGTGGCCGCGGCATCCGCGTCAATGCCATTTCGGCGGGTCCGATCAAAACGCTTGCCGCTTCGGGAATTGGCGATTTCCGCTACATACTGCGCTGGAATGAGTACAACTCGCCCTTGAAGCGGGTGGTCACGATCGAGGAGGTTGGCGCATCGGCGCTCTACCTGCTCTCCGACATGTCGCGTGGCGTTTCCGGCGAAATTCACCATGTCGATTCCGGCTATCATGTCGTTGGCATGAAATCCGTTGACGCGCCGGATATCTCAGTTGTCAAGGACTGAGCTTCTGACATTAATTGCTGAATTGCCGATCGCATGAACCGCACAATCTACTTTGTCCGGCACGGCCAGACTGATTGGAATGCCGAATTTCGCTTTCAAGGCCAGCAGGACATCCCGATTAATGCGCTGGGCCGTCAGCAAGCTGCGCGTAATGGTGAGACTCTTCGCACTGTTTTATCGGACCCAGCGGCATTCGATTTTGTTGCCAGCCCTTTGTCACGTACCCGCGAGACAATGGAAATCATCCGTCGCGAATTGGGTCTGCCGCGGGATGAATACGCAACAGACAAGCGGTTGCTTGAACTCAACTATGGAGACTGGGAAGGCCAGACGATTGATGAGATGCGGCAGTCGCACGGCGAGATAAGCGAGGCGCGCAATCGCAACAAATGGGAATTTGTTCCGCCAGGCAGCGGAGCTGAAAGCTATGCGATGCTATCGAAACGCTTCGAACCGTGGTTGGGCGAGACCCTCAAACACACGGTCTGCGTCACCCATGGCGGCGTGCTGCGTTGCATCTGGAGACTTGTCGGCAAAATGTCGGCGGATGAGGCCGGCCAGTTAATCATCCGGCAGGATCGCATCCTGCGGATGGAAAACGAGCGCCTGGAATGGATTTGAAGCTTGCAGGCTACTCAAACAGCTCCATGTCGGTAATCTGATTTTCGCCGTTGACCGTGTCGAAGGCAATGAGCACTTCCATGCCTTCCTGAATGGTCTCAGGGTCAAGTTCGCTTGGAAGCCGATAGGTGTTGCCATCCTCAAGCACGATGGTCATTGCCTCGCGGTCAATTGCCGTGATCTTGCCATCCGCATCTCCAGCGAAAGCCAGTCCGCAGGTAAACATGGTAGTTAGCAAAATTGCGGTAATCTTTTTCATCGTCAAATCCCATTACTTCCAATCAGAGCCGGTGCCGTCAGTTCCAGAGCAAATCCAGCAGACGTCCCACCGGTCGAGCAATACCCCAATTATGGCGAAACTAAAACGCCGAATGCGTGTTTGACCGAAATTTGATTACTCAATAGAAGGCTCCCACAAGTTCAATGGTTGTTTTTGATGTCTCACAACACTTTTGGCCATCTGTTTCGCGTAACGACCTGGGGCGAAAGCCACGGTCCCGCACTTGGCTGCGTCATTGATGGTTGTCCGCCCGGCATCAATTTCACGCAAAACGATATCCAGTTGCAGCTTGATCGCCGGCGACCCGGCCAATCGAAATTTGTAACGCAGCGCCGTGAAGCTGATCAGGTTGAGATTCTCTCAGGGGTCATCGACGATGGCGATGGCCTTGTAACGACCGGAACGCCGGTCTCAATGCTGATCCGCAATACAGACCAAAGGTCGAAAGACTATGGCGAAATTGCTCGACAGTATCGGCCAGGCCATGCCGATTATGCCTACGACACCAAATACGGAATCCGGGATTACCGCGGTGGAGGCCGTTCTTCGGCACGTGAAACTGCGGCGCGTGTCGCAGCCGGAGCGTTGGCGCGGAGAGTAGTTCCAGGATTGAATGTCCGCGGCGCATTGGTCTCGATGGGAGAGAAGTCGATCGATCGTACCAATTGGGACTGGGACTTTGTTGGCGCGGAAGATAATCCGTTTTTCACCCCTGACCCGGCGTCTGTGCCAATGTTTGCAGACTATCTCGACGGCATTCGCAAGGCAGGATCGTCGGTCGGCGCAGTCATTGAAATTGTCGCCGAGGGTGTGCCTGCCGGTCTGGGTGCGCCAGTCTACAGCAAACTTGATCAGGACATTGCTTCCAATCTGATGTCCATCAATGCTGTCAAAGGTGTCGAGATCGGCAATGGATTTGAAGCGGCGCGGATCACCGGAGAAGAAAACGCCGACGAGATGCGTGCCGGTGAAGACGGAAAACCTGTATTTTTGTCCAACAAGGCCGGTGGCGTCCTGGGTGGTATTTCCACGGGGCAGGCAGTCGTCGCACGTTTTGCCGTCAAACCGACATCGTCAATTCTCACCCCCCGCAAATCAGTCGACAAGGACGGCAATGAAATCGATATCGTCACCAAGGGACGCCACGATCCCTGCGTGGGTATTCGTGCCGTGCCGATTGGCGAGGCCATGGTTGCCTGCGCCATCGCAGACCATTATCTCAGACATCGCGGCCAAACCGGGCGTGTTTAGCCGATCCAGGAAGTTCCGCAATGGCCTATGACCAGAAGAAAATTGCTGAAGCTTTGCGCGCGTTTGAAGCCGGAGAGATCGTCGTCGTCACGGATGATGACGGGCGTGAGAACGAAGGCGACCTGATCGTCGCGGCCGTCCATTGCACGCCTGAGAAAATGGCGTTCATCGTTCGACATACTTCCGGAATTGTCTGCACGCCGATGCCGCGAACGGAAGCGAAACGCTTGAATTTGACCGCGATGGTGGCGGAAAACGATGCACCCCACTCGACAGCGTTCACGATCAGCGTTGATTACAAGCATGGAACCACAACCGGCATATCAGCCGACGACCGCACCCTGACCGTTCGCAACCTTGCCAATCCCAATTCCGGTGCGGCCGACTTTGTCAGGCCAGGCCACATCTTTCCCCTCGTTGCCCGCGAGGGTGGCGTTCTGATGCGATCAGGTCACACGGAGGCTGCCGTCGATTTGTGCCGACTGGCCGACCTGCCGCCGGTCGGTGTGATTTGCGAACTGGTCAATGATGATGGCACGGTGATGCGCGGGCCGGATGTTGCCGCGTTCGCCGAGGTACATGGGCTCAAGCAGGTTTCGGTTGCTGACCTCATCGCTTATCGCCAGCGGCAGGAAACGCTGGTGGAGCGTATCGAGAATTTTGAGATTGAGACGCCCGGAGGGAACGCGGCTGCATATGTCTACCGGTTGCCTTGGGATGTGATGCACCATTTGGCGATCGTATTCGGTGATATCCGCGATGGAAGTAGCGTGCCCGTCCGGTTCCACACCGAAGATGTTGTGACCGATATTTTCGGGACCGGTGATGAGCTTCATCTGGCGATGAAATCGTTTGGAAAGCGCGGCCGAGGCGTCATTGTCTATCTGCGCGAGGGTTCCGTCGGCGTAGCACACCACGTTCGATCGCGTCCCGGAGATGAGGCCGAAGGGCATGATGAAGCCCTGCAGCGTGAAAACGAATGGCGCGAGATCGGGCTTGGTGCCCAGATATTGAAGGATCTTGGCATCGCATCAATTCGGCTCATCGCCTCGCGGGAACGGCATTATGTGGGCCTTGATGGCTTTGGGATTGAAATCGAAGATACCGAAATCATTGATCGCGACGACTGATGCGAATTCTTGGATCTGCCCTCGTCGCGCTGGCGACCCTTGTGTACGGCCCTGCCTGCGCTGCTGATGTAAAAGTCATTGAAACACCGGCGCCGGTGGAACAACTCGTTAAAACGAAAGACGGAGTCTTTGTTAAAACGAACGCCGGTTCGTTTCGTGTCAAGTCATGTGCCGGGAAACCGTTGTGCCTGACACGCTCGCCGATCACGGGAGATTTGGCGCCCGCTCCCGATCTCGGTTTGCCCGATGGACAAATTGCCGTTGCCGCGAAGGGTGATCTCAGGCGGGCTTGGTATAGCCGGCCGACGCGCCGCTATGGCCACGCGGTATTGGGCGACGACATTGAGGCTGGCTCGCTTGTAGCTGAAGATGATCAGGGCAGGCATTACGAACTGCTCTTGGACCGGTCTTATGTGTTCGAGGACATCACGCCACGCATTTTTGATCTGGACCGCGATGGCGACAACGAGATCATAGCCATCCGGTCATCCCTGAACAACGGTGCCGCGATTGCCATCTACGGTCTTGAAGGCGGAGCGTTAAAGCTGCTCGCCGCAACACCGGAAATCGGCCGCTCCCACCGATGGCTGAACATTGCCGGCATCGGCGATTTTCCGGGCGCCGGCGTGAACGCGATCGCCTGGGTGGAAACACCCCATATCGGCGGAATTCTGCTGATGGGGGTGTTCGACGGTCGTGATTTCGAAATATTTTCAAATCATTATCGCGGATTTTCGAATCACTTCATTGGTTCGCGTGAACTTGGTTTGTCGGCGATCGGCGACTTCAATGACGACGGAGTGCCGGATCTCGCAATACCGTCCGCAGGCCGCGACAGCATGGTGATCGCTACACGGCTTGGGTTGACCACCATCAAATTGCCTGGCCGCGTCGGACATGCCGTGGCTGCAATCCGCGATCGGATTGTGACCGCCGACACAGAAGGAAACCTGATCGTCATTCATCCGTAAGCTCGAACTGCGTCAGTCAACTATTTGCTGTCGCCTTAGCAAATCCGAAACACAGATTTGCGATTATCAGCTTAACGACGGAGTTTGCGGTAGATGTGGAATTTTTCGCTTCGAACAACGGTATCGCTGTTGCTTCAGACCTGGCCCTTTCTCGCGCTGAGATTTGTTGTCTTCGGCGGGATTGCAATTCTGTTTTTGGCCGTCACCGGATCGGGCGCATTGATCGGATATGGGGTCGGTTCGGGATTTTATGACGAGGCATCCGGATACCAGTTCGGTATCTTTGGAACCATCGGCGGATTTATTCTTTCAGGCCTGATCTTCAGGCTGATCAGGCAATATATCCTGTACATGGTCAAAGCCGCTCACATCGCAGTCATGATGAAACTGATCGATGGTGATCCATTGCCGGCCGGCACCGGACAGGTTGCCTATGGCAGGCAGGTGGTTACCGAGCGTTTCGCAGAGGCAAATGTCCTCTTCGCACTCGATTTGCTGATCAAGGGAGTGGTCAAGACCATCGGAAGGATCATTTCCGGCGTCGGCGCATTCATTCCCATTCCGGGGTTGCAGCAATTAATCGGCATTTTCAACGCGGTCATCGAGACATCGGTCACCTTCGTTGATGAAATCATCCTTGCCTACAATGTTCGCAATGACAGCGAAAATCCCTGGCAGTCGTCACGGCATGCGCTTGTGCTTTACGCGCAAAACGGAAAGACCATGATCAAGAATGCCGCTTGGCTGACGTTCTTCCTTTTTGCGGTTTCCGCGCTGATATTCCTTATCCTGGTCGGCCCTCTGGCTGCGATGTTTGCCGCAACTCCCGGTACGAACATCGCCTACGGAATTATTGCGGCGGTCGTTTTTGCCATATTCGTCAAGGAGACCCTGATTGAGCCGTTTGCTGTCGCAGCGCTCATGCAAGTCTATTTCAAGACAATCGAGGGACAGGTTCCCGATCCGGAGTGGGATGCCAAGCTTGCCGGCATGTCCGACAAGTTTCGTGAGTTGAAAGACAGGGCAATTGGAAACCAGGTTTGGTCGAGTTGAAGCTGTTGGCCTGACTCAGTTGGACCACCAGACGCTGCCGCATCAAAGCAGACCATCATACGATGACGTGTCGGCTTTGCCTGTTTCTTCCGTGTAGCGCCAAAATGAACCGCCGAAGCGTTTGATCAGGGCCTTCAGCCTATCGGAGTAACTGTTTGCGTTTAATTCCTTGGCGACCTTGGAATTTCTGATAGTCTCGACGGTTGGGGTATTAATTGACATCTCGATCTCGCTTCATTGTCTTTCGAACTGATGGTTAGAGACTACGGGATCGTGGTGGAGGCCGCTTGAAGGAGGGCGTGACACTGTCTTGCCAATTGCTTTATTTTGCTTGCCTGAAGCGTGATAAGCCTTGATTTTCCGGTTTGGCAGCTACTCGGTTGATCCTGAACGGCTGGAATTGGCCGGACCCGATGGCCCGATATCAGTTCAACCACAGGTCTTTGCATTGCTCGTGTTTTTGCTTGAGAACCGCGACCGGGTGGTTTCCAAGGACGAAATTATCGAAAATGTCTGGGATGGCCGAATTGTCTCTGACGGCACACTGAATGCCCGCATTAACGCCGCCCGACGTGCATTGGGTGATACTGGCGAGGATCAGTCGGTCATCAGGACGTTTCCACGCAGGGGCTTTCGATTTGTAGCTGAGACTGAGAGCGTCGCCGGCGGTTCGGCCAATGAACCGGAAGCCGTGGGGCTGAACAAAGCGGCGACAGGCGACGACGCTTCGATTGTTGTTCTTCCGTTCACGAACATGAGCGGAGATCCCGAACAGGAATATTTCGCTGATGGTCTGACCGAAGATCTCATTACCGACTTGTCCAAGATATCAAGTCTGTTTGTCATCGCCAGGCATTCGGCGTTCACATTCAAAAACACCACTGCGAACGTGACAGAGATCGGAGAAAATCTCGGCGTCGCGCATGTTCTGGAAGGCAGCGTGCGAAAAGCCGGCAACCAGGTACGCATTAATGCTCAGTTGATCGAGGCAAGATCCGGCGGTCACGTATGGGCCGACCGCTATGACAGCGAACTTGACGACATTTTTGCGCTTCAGGACGAAATTACTGCGAAAATCATCTCTGCCCTCAAAGTCAACCTGTCGTCTGCCAGCTCGATCAGTCGCGGAACGGAAAGCGTCGAGGCTTATGAGTTGAACATGAGGGGCAAGGCGAAGTTCTTCATGTTCAATCCTGAGAACAATCGGGAATGCATTGACCTGCACGAACAGGCCATCGCCATCGACCCGAATTTCTCCGACGCTTGGGCGGGACTGGTATTTCCCTATCAAAGCGGATTTTCCTTCATGTGGCCCGGATACGAAGACGGTTTGGTCGTAGCCACGGAAAAAGCCCTCAAAGCGGTGGAATTGGCGCCGAATTCTTCATTGGCGAGGAACAGGCTGGGGTGGGTGCAAACGTTCTTTCCCGATCGCGAAGCATCAATTGCCAATTTCGAAAAAGCGATTGAGTTGGAGCCGAACAATGCCGACAGCTACATTTGGTTTGCCGAAGCGCTCAATTTTGCTGGCTATCCCGATCGCGCGATCGAGATGGTTGAAAAATCACTGCGAATTGACCCGGTCGCGCCGCCAAATCTGGCAGTTCACATTGGCCACGCACAATTCCTGCTTGGAAATCTTGAGTCAGCCCGCGAAAAAATCAGCCACGGGTTGGATGCCGCGCCAACGTTTCCCGTTCCACGGATCATGATGATTGCAATTCTGTGCGAGCTGGGCGAGATCGACCAGGCAAAATATCACATGTCAGAATTGCTGAAGTACAATCCTCAACATAGCGTACAGGCTTTTGATGACAGGTATCCCTATCACAATGCCGAACACCGCAAACGCGTGTTGAAAGGCTTGCGAATGGCGGGATTGCCGGAAACTTGATCACGCCGGTAAGGGCTCACCGGCCGCAGCACTTCGATGCCGGTTGCCCCAGGCGTCAGCATTGGTGGAAATATTCGATTGCCGGTAGCAAAGGCAACACGACCTGATACAGTCGCCCAATGACGACGCGGCTCTACACCCATCCAATCTATCTGGAGCACATTACACCTTCCGGCCATCCGGAACGGCCGGACCGCCTGCGAGCTATTGCCAAGGCGCTTGAAGACGAACGCTTCGATGCGCTCGACCGGGCAGAGGCGCCGGAAGGCGATCCTGACGCGATCCTCTATGCACATCCGGAGCAGTTTCGAGACATGGTCGTGTCGCGCATTCCCGAGGAAGGCTTGGCGCGCATCGACGCAGACACGACGGCCAGTCCCAAAAGTTTCGAGGCGGCACTGACCGCTATTGGCGCAGCCAATGCGTCGGTGGACGATGTCTTTTCAGATGAGGCGGACAATGTGTTCGTCGCCGCCCGCCCACCAGGTCACCATGCCGAAAAAACAACCGCGATGGGTTTTTGTCTGTTTAACACAGCGGCAATCGCGGCTCGGCACGCACAACGGCAACATGGTGCGGAGCGCGTCGCCATTGTCGATTGGGACGTGCACCACGGCAATGGGACACAGGACATCTTCTGGGATGATCCAACGGTACTTTATTGCTCAACCCACCAGATGCCGCTCTATCCCGGAACTGGCTCCAGGCACGAGACCGGTGCCGGCAACATTGTCAATGCGCCGCTCTCGCCCGGCGACGGTAGTACGCGGTTCCGCGAAGCGTTTACCGATCGAATTGTTCGCACTGTGAAAGAATTCCAACCCGATCTGATCATAATTTCAGCCGGATTCGATGCACACCATCGTGATCCGCTGGCTCAGATCGATCTGGCAGCGGAGGACTTCGATTGGGCAACCGGTCAGTTGATGGATTGCGCTGACAAGTATTGTGACAACCGGATCGTCAGCCTCTTGGAGGGAGGTTATGATCTGCAGGGGTTGGCTGAATCATGCGCAGCGCATGTCGGCCGGCTGATGAAAGGGTGATTTATGGCTGATGATACCGGCGCTGCCGGCAACAACGGTGAACAGGAAATCGCCGCGATGAGCTTTGAACAGGCACTCGCCGCCCTGGAACGGATTGTCGATGACCTGGAAAAAGGCGATGTTCCGCTGGATCAGTCGATCCGCATTTATGAACGCGGCGAAGCATTGAAGGCTCACTGCGAGAAATTGCTGAAAGCTGCCGAGGACAAGGTCGAAAAGATAAAACTGTCGCGGGACGGTGAACCGGTTTCGGCCGAACCGCTTGATTCTGATTAACGCCAAGAGAGCGTTTGCAACCATCCGCGGCAAATCCGTCCATTTACATCGGACAGTGACAACCCTATGTCCCAATAGAGAAACGCAAAGGCATCCAACTCTTGGCTCGACCGGAAACGCCATTACTTGATCAGGTGACCATACCGGCGGACTTGCGCCGGTTTGAAGAATCCGATTTGCCTCAATTCGCCGACGAACTACGGGCTGAAGTGATCGATGCCGTTTCGACAACCGGAGGTCACCTCGGCGCGGGACTTGGTGTTGTCGAACTGACAGTGGCGCTGCATTACGTATTCAACACACCTGATGACCGGCTGATCTGGGATGTTGGGCATCAGTGCTATCCGCACAAGGTTTTGACCGGGCGGCGTGACCGCATTCGCACGCTTCGCCAGGAAGGTGGGCTTTCCGGTTTCACAAAGCGTGCCGAAAGCGAATACGATCCTTTCGGCGCCGCACATTCCTCAACCTCGATTTCGGCCGGCCTTGGCATGGCAGTCGCGCGCGACCTCGGTGGCGCCACCAACAATGTTATTGCCGTTATTGGTGACGGCGCCATGTCTGCCGGCATGGCCTACGAGGCGATGAACAATGCCGGGGCGCTGGATGCACGTCTGATCGTCATCCTCAATGACAATGATATGTCGATCGCACCGCCGACGGGAGCGATGAGCGCCTATCTGGCCCGCCTTGCTTCCGGCCGCACCTATCAGGGCTTTCGCGAAATCGGCAAGAAGATGACCGCCTATCTGGGCAAGCGGATCGACCGGGCGATAACGCGCGCTGTCGAGCATGCCCGTGGCTATGTGACCGGTGGCACCCTGTTTGAAGAAATGGGTTTCTACCACATCGGTCCGATCGATGGTCACAACCTTGAACACCTCATTCCGGTTCTGAAAAATGTGCGTGACAATGGCACCGGTCCCGTGCTCGTCCACGTAATGACACAGAAGGGCAAAGGATACGCTCCGGCCGAAGAAGCCGCGGACAAATATCACGGCGTCAGCAAGTTTGATGTCATCACCGGCGCGCAGGCCAAGGCGCCTTCCAATGCGCCGAGCTACACCAAGGTCTTCGCCGAGGCACTAGTGCAGGAGGCAGCAGAAGATGACAAGATAGTCGCTGTTACGGCGGCCATGCCTTCTGGTACAGGTCTTGACCATTTTGGCGAGATCTACCCGGGTCGCACATTCGATGTCGGCATTGCCGAACAGCATGCGGTGACATTTTGTGCTGGCCTGGCAAGCGAAGGGTACAAACCCTTCGCAACGATTTACTCAACCTTTTTGCAGCGCGCCTACGACCAGGTTGTTCACGACGTCGCCATTCAGGGCCTGCCGGTACGATTTCCGATCGACCGAGCCGGGTTTGTCGGTGCCGACGGTCCGACCCATTGCGGAGCTTTTGACACCGCCTATCTGGCCACCTTGCCGGGTATGATTGTCATGGCGGCTGCCGATGAGGCCGAACTGAAACACATGGTTCGAACGGCCGCCGCCTATGATGACGGACCGGTCTCGTTTCGTTACCCGCGTGGAAACGGCGTCGGCGTCGAAATGCCGGAACGTGGAACCGTTTTGAGTATTGGCAGGGGACGCATCATCAAGGAAGGGACGAAGGTGGCATTGCTGTCGTTCGGCACCCGGCTTGCTGATTGTCTTGCTGCAGCCGAAGAACTTGATGCATCAGGTTTATCGACAACTGTGGCCGACGCGCGATTTGCCAAACCGCTGGACCACGATCTTGTGCTTCGTTTGGCCGGGGAGCATGAAGTGCTGGTGACCGTGGAAGAGGGTGCTGTTGGCGGATTTGCCAGTCACGTCCTTCAACTCCTCGCAAGAGAAGGGGCACTGGATTCGGGTCTCAAGGTCCGGCCGCTCGTGCTACCCGATGCATATGTCGATCAGGCCAAGCCGGAAAACATGTACGCCAATGCGGGGTTGGATAAAACCGGGATCACCACCGCTGTATTCCAGGCGCTTGGCCGGGAAATAAACGCTGCACGCGCTTGATTACCTGCTTCCGAATTCCGGTTTAACATTCTGTTTAGATTGAATTTTTCGATTCTGATTACCGTATCTCTTGGCTGATTTTTCAGCTGTCCCTGCTACACAGTTAATGGGCAGGGAGAAGAGCCATGAAGGCCATTACCACAACGATTGCACTGTTAGTTCCGGCGATTGCTATGGCAAATCCGTCGGTCAAACATGACCGGCGGCTGGAGCAGGCAGCAGTGGATATAGTCGCTTCCAAGATTGGTGATATCCGCGGTGGATTTCTCAACGGCGAGAGAGCAGATCTTGCCGCGGCTTCCGCGCGGGTTCGCCAAAACCTGTTTTTACGGGAGCAAGCGCGCGAATATGTTTCGGGCGATTGGCATAAAGGTCTCGCACCGGCACGTGCCATGCCGCGCCATCGCATGGGCAATCTCTGAGTGACATCGCTGCCCGGGTGGCAGAAGACGATCAAATCGAGACACGCTTTCTGGCTTGCATTCGCTTTGGCCATTCGCCAATGAGCGTGCATGATCACTTTACCCGATGACCACAACCCGAAACGTCTTGATCAGGCGCTGGTAGATTGTGGATTGTTTGCTACCCGGTCCCGGTCCCGCGATGCTATCCTTCGCGGCACGGTTCGGGTCGACGGGGTGATCTCCAACAAGCCGGCACGGACAGTGGTTCCCGGCAATGAGATAGAGATCAGCGATCCCGGTCAGGCCTACGTATCGCGTGCAGCGCTGAAGCTGATCGCCGGTTTGGATCACTTTCGGTTTGACTTGTCTGGCCGCTCTGCCCTCGACATTGGCGCATCGACGGGTGGCTTCACCCAAGTGCTTCTCGAACGCGGTGTCACACAGGTCCACGCAATCGATGTCGGCCGCGATCAGTTACATTCGCAACTTGTTTCAGACCATCGTGTGATCTCGCTTGAAGGCCTGAATGCGCGAGACCTCAACTCCGAACACCTCGACGGCAAAGTACCCGGCGTTGTGGTTTCCGATGTCAGCTTCATCTCGTTGCAGCTCGCATTATCTCCTGCCCTGGGGTTGGCGGGTGATGGTGCTTTTGGGGTTTTTCTGGTCAAGCCGCAGTTTGAAGCCGGTCGTGATGCCATCGGGAAGGGCGGACTGTTGAAAGACCCGAACCGTGGCGCGCAAATCGCCGATGATCTTTCCCGTTGGCTCGACGCATCGCCGGGCTGGCGTTCGCTTGGTATCTGCCCGTCGCCTATTACGGGTGGAGACGGCAACAAAGAATTTCTGCTCGGCGGGGTCAAGGACCGGTGAAACGCTTGGTGCGGATTTCGTCACTTGGCGCCCAGGGGGATGGTGTCGCCGAAACGCCCGGTGGAATTGTGCACCTGCCGCAAACCCTGCCCGGCGAACTGGTGGAGATTGAAGATGAAACAGGCAAGCCGGTTGTCTCGCGCATTCTCGAGCCCTCATCTGACAGGATAATCCCAGCTTGCCGTCATTTCGGTACCTGTGGCGGCTGTGCGTTGCAACATTTTGAGCCTGGGGAATATCTAAGCTGGAAACGCGAAGTTGTGGCGGCGGCCTTGCATAGGTCGGGAATTGACTGTCAGGTTGCGCCCATCCAAAGTTGTGAACCTCAAACGCGTCGCCGGGTGGTGTTTTCTGCACGAAATACCGCTTCCGGACCGATACTCGGCTTCAACAAGGCCGGCAGCCACGAAATCGTCCCCATTGTTGAGTGCCCCGTCCTTGTGCCAGTTATCATCGGCGCTCTGGATAAGCTGCGTTCGTTGCTTGCTCTGTTTGGCAAGAGCGGCAAGCCGTTGCGAATTGCCGTCACTGATACAGAAAATGGCCTGGATGTGGACATCAGCGATGCGGACCAGATTTCCGATGATCTCCGGCGCGCCTTGACCGCGTTTGCGGTGTCTAAGCAATTTGCCAGAATTAGCATTGAGGGCGAGGTCATCATCGAACCGGCAAAACCGTTTATTCGCTTTGGTGATGTCGCGGTCACACCCCCTGCAGGCGGGTTCTTGCAGGCGACGGTGCGAGCAGAAGCGCTTATGTCCGAACTGATCACCTCGCACCTGGTCAAATCAAAGCGGGTTGCCGACCTTTTCGCCGGCAGCGGAACGTTCGCGTTGCGACTGGCAAAAAACTCGATGGTGCATGCCGTTGAAGCTGACGCTGCTGCTTTGCAGGCGCTTGACAATGGGTTCCGCTATGCAAGCGGGCTGAAAACGGTAACCCATGAACGTCGGGACCTGTTTCGCAGGCCGCTTACGGTCAATGAGTTGAAGCCATTTGACGGGCTGGTGTTTGACCCACCGCGCGCCGGAGCCAAGGATCAAGCCGTTGCAATTGCAAAATCCGACATTCGTCGGATTGCTGCCGTGTCGTGCAATCCGGCTACACTGGCGCGGGATTTGGCGGTTCTGACCGGGGGCGGCTATCGGGTTGTAAGTGTGACGCCAATCGATCAGTTTCTTTGGTCGCCGCATGTTGAAGCGGTGGCGCTGCTTGAAAAGCCGAAGCGGCGGCGATAGTTACTTCTGCAACTGTTACAGAAGTGACTTCAAATAGTCGGGAACAATCTTGGTCGCCTTGCCGTGAATTGTTTCTGCGAACTCATCGGCACCCGAGGACGGTTCCAGGTTCAGCTCAACCGTATGTGCGCCAGCCAGATTGGCTTCCTGCACGAATTGCGCCGCCGGATAGACATTGCCCGATGTGCCGACAGAGATGAACAGGTCGCATTTCGCCAAGGCGGCGTAGATGCTGTCCATGTGGTACGGCATCTCGCCAAACCACACCACGTCAGGCCTTAAATATCCAGGCGTCTTGCAGGCGGGGCAGGGTATTTTTGTCGATAATTCCCGATCCCACGGCTCGCGGTGTCCGCAATTGTTGCAGAGCACATTGAGATGCGTGCCATGCATGTGAATCAGGTTCTTGGAACCGCCCCGTTCGTGCAGATTGTCGACATTTTGGGTGACCAGGGTAAAAGTGCCGGGAATTTCGATTCGAACTCCGCAAGTGCGATGTGGGCGGCATTTGGTTTGTAGTCGCTCATCTTGCCGCGACGGGCATTGTAAAACTCGTGCACCAGGTCCGGATTGCGTGCAAAACCTTCCGGTGTGGCGACGTCGCGATAGTCAACCGTGGCCCAAATGCCGTCCGGATCGCGAAAGGTTGCAACCCCGCTTTCTGCTGATATGCCGGCTCCGGTGAGGACGACGATGGAGGAGGGCGCCCGCGGCAGCTTCACGCTTCTGTCCCGCCGACGGTCATCTGGTCCATGCGCAGATGTGGCTGGCCGACACCGACGGGCACGCCCTGTCCTGCCTTGCCGCACATGCCGATGCCGCTGTCGAGTTTCATGTCATTGCCGACCATCGAAACCCGATGCATTGCATCAGGACCATTGCCGATGAGCATGGCACCCTTGATCGGTTGGGTGACCTTTCCCTTTTCAATTTTGTAGGCCTCAGTGCAGCCGAACACGAATTTGCCTGAGGTGATATCCACCTGCCCACCGCCAAACGACACCGCGTAGACGCCGTTGTCGACTGAGGCGATGATTTCTTCCGGTGTCTTGTCTCCACCCAGCATATAGGTATTGGTCATGCGCGGCATTGGCTGATGCGCGTAGGATTCACGCCTTCCGTTGCCGGTGGGTTCGACCCCCATCAAGCGGGCATTTTGCCGGTCCTGCATATAACCGACCAATTTTCCGTCCTCGATCAAAACATTGTGGGCCGAGGGCGTGCCTTCGTCATCAATGGTCAACGATCCTCGCCGTTCGGCAATCGTCCCATCGTCCACGATTGTCACACCTTTGGCCGCGACCTGTTCGCCCATCAATCCGGCAAAGGCTGATGTCTGCTTGCGGTTGAAATCTCCTTCGAGACCGTGACCGACAGCCTCGTGCAGCATCACGCCGGGCCAGCCTGAGCCAAGTACAACATCAAATGTCCCCGCTGGTGCAGCGACAGCCTCCAAATTGACCAACGCCTGCCGCAATGCTTCATCCGCTGCACCCTGCCACGACTTCTCCGCGACAAACTCGCCGAACGACTTGCGGCCACCCGCTCCATAAGAACCGGTTTCCTGCCGGCCTCCTTCGCCGACCACTACCGAGATGTTCATTCTGACAAGCGGCCGAATATCGCGTGCAAGCGTGCCGTCGCCGCGTAGTATTTCCACATGCTGCCAGGATGCCGTCAGCGCTGCGGTTACCTGTCGAACACGAGTATCACGCGCTCTGGTCCATTGATCGATTTCCTGCAGCAATTTGGCCTTTGCGCCAAAATCGGGCGCCAGGATCGGATTGTCCTCTCCATAGAGGTGCCGGTTGGTCTTCTTTGGCGCTGCAGCGACAGTTCCGGCATATCCATCCTTGACAGTCGATACCGCGTCAGCTGCGCGTCTGAGGGCCGCTTCGGACAGCTGCGATGCATGAGCATATCCTGTCGCCTCACCAGCAACAGCCCGCATTCCGAATCCCTGATCGGTGTTGAAATTGGCCGTCTTGAGCCTGCCATTATCGAATACCAGCGATTCGCTCTCGCGATATTCCAGATAGAGCTCGCCATCATCGGCTCCTGAAACGGTGTCGGCGACGGTTTGCCGAACCTTTTCTTCACGAATGTCGAAACTGTCGATCAGTTTTTCTGGCACAACGTTGTCTCCGTTTTGACGCCGAAAATTCTACGCAGCTTATATAGGCGGCAATTGCTATTCGTACACCTGTTGCGTTACGGGCGTGATATTGGCATTCATCGCCCATGAAAAGCAGTTACTGGATTGCGGTCGGCGCGATTACCGGTTTCCTGACCGGCCTCATTTTTGGGATGGACTATGCCATCGCAGGCGCCGGCATTGGCCTGATAGCAGGCGGCGCCATCTTCCTGGTCATACGCAATCGGGGTTGATCGATTTTTGACCCTGAATGTCAGGGAAGACTTGAAAATCCATCGGCGAATCCGGTCAGGTCAACCGGAATACCGATGCCTTCTTCCGGCGTCTGAAAGACGATAAACGTTGCTGAACCGCCTGCCTTGAGCGTATCCAGAAGCTGTTTCTCCAAAATGACCTCGGCATAGCACCCATCCTGGAAACAGCGGACGAAATAGGCGCGACCGATATCTTTGCCGTCGACGTTGAGCCCGAGTCCGTTGGGCAGGAGCACACCGAGTGGCGCCAACACGCGAAGAATTTCCGCCTTGTTGTCGGCAGTTCGCAGCACAACGACAGACAAGCCCACCTCTGGCCGGTCTTCTGCAACGACATTTTGCATCATCGCGCATTGTTCCGCTGAGGCGCCGGCAGGAGTGTCACAGATAATCGACCAGGCGCCATGTTCCGAGCGCACGGTTCCCTGCTGTGCTGATGATGCGCCCGCCATCAAAAGCGCGATGAAAACAGCGAATATGAATGAAATCAGCGGATTTGTGATTAGCCGCATGGAGCCCTCTTGCGAATCAATACGCGCTACATTGCGCAGAAAGCTGTTAAATGAAAACGCACCATCGCCACCGCCCACAAATTGGTCACGTGAAAACAGGAAAACTGTGCGTAAATTTGGTCCGATTTGCGGCACATTGCGTATGAAATGTAGCATCCTGTGGGCTGGTCCGGGGTTTGTTATGACGATTGCGGCACATATGCGGGTTCGTAGCGCAAAAATGCCGCACGGGTTTGCCCTGCTCCATTCTTGCGGATAGACGGAGAGTGTGGTTTGAACGGCCACGGTAGATGGATGGGATTCCGTCCGGTTCGGCATGCGCGCAAGTGCGCGAAGCCACTGGCCTGATCGGGAGAAGACGAAATTGAAGAATAAAGCAATCGTTGCATTGTCTGGCGCAGGCACTTTGTGGTCAACAGCAGCTCTCGCTGACCAACCGACGCCTTGGCAGTGGAGATTTCAGCCCGCTGTAACGGAAATCATGGAAGAGATCATCTGGTTCGAGATCTATACCCTGTGGTTTATCGTTCCGATCACATTGCTTGTACTGGGCCTGCTCGGGTGGTGCATGTTCCGCTTTCGCGAATCCGCCAACCCGAACCCGTCCCGCACCAGCCACAACACGGCCATCGAAGTGATCTGGACCCTGGGCCCGGTTTTGGTGCTTTTGGCGCTGGCTGTTCCGTCTTTTCAACTCTTGACCGCCCAGTACACACCGCCTGAGGAAGCCGGTCTGACGATAAAGGCAACCGGCAACCAGTGGAACTGGGATTACGAATATCAGGTCGGCGAGGAAGGGCTGTCTTTCAATGCAGCCATTCTTACCGACGCTGACCGCGCAGCCGCCGGTAAAGAGGACCTGGCGAAATATCCCCGGCTGCTTGCCACCGACAACGATGTCGTTGTTCCCGTTAACATGACCGTTCGTGTTCTGGTAACCGCCAGCGACGTCCTTCACGCCTTTGCCATGCCGGCTTTCGGCGTCAAGGTGGACGCGGTGCCGGGTCGGATCAACGAAACCTGGTTCAAGGCTACAAAGGAAGGCATCTACTACGGTCAGTGCTCTGAGCTTTGTGGCAAGGACCATGCCTATATGCCGATCGCCATCCGGGTCGTGTCAGCTGACCAATACGAAAACTGGTACGCCGCAGCACAGGCCGACCTGCCGGCTGCCAACAAGGCGCTGATGGCGTCGATCGAGACTGACAACAAGCTCGCCGCCGCCGAATAGGCCAAGGCAGGGCAACAAGAAATTACAAACGGAGCGGAAGACATGGCAGACGCCGCAGCTCACGACCATCACGATCACAAACCGCAAGGATTTGTCCGGCGTTGGATGTATTCGACCAACCACAAGGACATCGGCACGCTCTATCTGATCTTTGCGATTGTGGCCGGCATTATTGGCGGTTTCATGTCGATCATGATGCGTTGGGAACTGGCCGAACCTGGGATTCAGATATTCCATGGCCTGGCCGAGATGGTCTATGGCGTGGGTGGCGATTCCGCTATCGATGCGGGCAAACACATGTTCAACGTGTTCACCACCGCACACGGGCTGATCATGATCTTCTTCATGGTCATGCCGGCACTGATTGGCGGGTTTGCCAATTGGATGGTGCCGATCATGATCGGCGCGCCGGACATGGCATTTCCGCGCATGAACAACATCTCTTTCTGGCTGTTGCCACCTGCCTTCTTCCTGCTGCTGCTTTCAGCATTCATGCCGAGTGCACCGGGCGCCTTTGGCGTGGGCGGCGGCTGGACGGTCTATCCTCCATTGTCGACCACCGCACAGCCGGGGCCGGCTATGGATTTAGCCATTCTGTCCCTGCACATTGCCGGTGCGTCGTCCATTCTCGGGGCGATCAATTTCATCACCACCATATTCAATATGCGTGCACCGGGCATGACCTTGCACAAAATGCCGCTGTTTGCTTGGTCGATTCTGATCACCGCGTTTTTGCTGCTGCTGTCTCTGCCGGTGCTGGCCGGTGGCATCACCATGCTGCTGACGGACCGCAACTTTGGCACCGCATTTTTCTCACCTGAGGGAGGTGGCGATCCGATCCTGTTCCAGCACCTGTTCTGGTTCTTCGGTCACCCGGAAGTTTACATCCTGATCTTGCCTGGCTTTGGCATCATCAGCCATATCGTGTCGACCTTCTCGCGCAAGCCGGTTTTTGGATATCTCGGCATGGCTTACGCCATGGTCGCGATTGGCGTCGTCGGATTTATCGTCTGGGCGCATCACATGTACACGACCGGCCTGTCCCTCAATGCACAGCGTTATTTCGTCTTTGCAACGATGGTGATCGCCGTTCCGACCGGTGTGAAAATCTTCTCGTGGATCGCCACAATGTGGGGCGGTTCAATTTCGATGCGGACCCCGATGCTCTGGGCAATCGGCTTCATCTTCCTGTTCACCGTTGGTGGTGTCACCGGTGTTCAGTTGGCTAATGCCGGTCTCGATCGCGCTTTCCACGACACTTACTATGTGGTCGCGCATTTCCATTATGTTCTCTCGCTGGGCGCCGTATTCGCCATCTTTGCCGCTTGGTACTATTGGTTCCCGAAGATGACCGGCTTCATGTATTCGCCGCTGATCGCCCGCACGCATTTTTGGGTTACGTTTATCGGCGTGAATCTCGTGTTCTTCCCGCAGCATTTCCTCGGCCTGGCCGGCATGCCGCGCCGTTACATCGACTATCCGGATGCATATGCGGGCTGGAACGCCATTTCGTCATACGGTTCCTACCTGTCGGCAATTGGCGTGCTGATCTTCCTCTATGGTGTGTTCGAGGCATTCTCGAAAAAACGCGTCGCTGGCGCAAATCCATGGGGTGAGGGCGCGGATACGCTGGAATGGCAATTGCCTTCACCGCCGCCGTATCACCAATGGGAGCAGTTGCCGAAGATCAAATAGATCGAAGGCGTATGGACTGGAACGCCGGCAACCCGGCGCTCCGGTTGTTCAACAGACTGGAACACTTGGCAAAACAATATGGCATTCGTTGATACCGAACGCACAAACCCAGGCCCTTCGGAGGCAACGGCGGGAGATTTTATCGCGCTGTTGAAGCCGCGGGTGATGTCGCTCGTGGTGTTTACGGCCGCGGTGGGACTGTTTGTTGCTCCCACCAGCCTGGGTTCGGCACTTTCCATCGTTGCAATACTGTGCATTGCCGTCGGAGCCGGTGCTTCCGGCGCGCTGAACATGTGGTACGACGCAGATATCGACGCCATCATGTCGCGAACGGCCAAACGCCCTGTTCCAGCCGGCAAGGTTGCTCCTGGTGAGGCGCTGACATTTGGTTTGGTCCTGTCGGCCATTTCGGTCATCACGATGGGAATATTCGTAAATTGGCTTGCTGCAGCGCTGTTGGCCTTCACCATCTTTTTCTATGCTGTCATCTATACGATGTGGCTGAAACGCTCGACGCCGCAGAATATTGTCATCGGCGGCGCTGCGGGTGCCTTTCCGCCCATGATTGGCTGGGCGGCGGCAACGGGCGCGATTTCGCTTGAGAGCGTCATCCTGTTTCTCATCATCTTCCTTTGGACACCGCCGCATTTCTGGGCGCTGGCGCTGTTCAAGGAAGGTGACTACGAACGCGCCGGCATTCCGATGATGCCGAATGTTGCAGGCGCCCGATCCACCAAGCGGCAAATGTTTGCCTATACTCTTTTGGTTGCGGCGGTTGGAGTACTTCCGTGGGCTCTCGGATTCGCTGGGGTCACCTACGGCTTGATTGCAGGCCTTTTGGGTGCGGCATTCATCTGGCATGCCTACAAGGTTCTGATGTCTGGTGATGGCGAGGCGGTGTTCAAACCGGCCAAAGCCATGTTTGGATTTTCGCTGATCTATCTTTTTGGGCTGTTTGCGGTTTTGCTTGGCGAATTCGCGGTCACGCGCACCATGGCGTTGATGGTGTAATGTTATGGCGAAAGACAGCATCACACCGACCGAGACTCAATTGAAAGCGCGCCGCAGCCGCAATATCGCGATTGGTCTGGCCCTTGCCGCTTTTGTGGTGCTTGTATACCTGGCCAGCCTGGCGAAACTCGGCCCCGCCCTGTTCGACCGGCCATTGTAGAGGTGACCATGACCGAACAGGCTGACCGGAAAAAGGCGAAGGCAAACAGGACGATTGCGGTCGCTTGTGTCGCGTTTACCGTGGGTATGATCGGCATGTCCTACGCGGCGGTGCCGCTCTACGAGATCTTCTGTCAGGTAACGGGGTTTGGCGGGACCACGCAAAGGGTCGAACAAGCCTCGGACCGCATCCTCGATCAGAAAATAACCGTACGCTTTGATGCTAACACCGCTAGCGGGCTTCCATGGGAGTTCAAACCGGTTCAGCGCGAAGTGACCATGCGCATCGGCGAGACCATGCAGGTCGCCTATGAGGCGAAGAACCTCTTTGGCGAAGCAGCGGGTGGCCGGGCGACATTCAATGTCTCTCCGCAATTCGCTGGTGCGTATTTCAACAAGATGGAATGCTTCTGCTTTACCGACACGGAATTGCAGCCCGGCGAGACGATGGACATGCCGGTGGTGTTCTTTGTCGATCCGGACATCATTCATGCGCCGGAAGCAAAAAACCTGACGGCGATTACACTTTCCTATACATTCTTCCCGATTGACGACGCCGAACCCGTCGCGGGCACTACTAAGACAACTGCGGACAATAACCTTGGGGGTTGATATGGCCGATTCACACGCAAAGCACCACGATTACCACATCATCGACCCAAGTCCGTGGCCCTTGATCGGCGCGACCGGTGCGCTGATTATGGCGATCGGCGGAATTGCCTGGATGCGCTATATCAATGGCGGCGAGTTCCCGATCTTCGGTTTCAATATCGCCAATCCCTGGCTGTTCTTCATCGGCTTGGCCATTGCACTTTACACGATGTTCGGCTGGTGGAAGGACACCATCAAGGAAGCGCATCAGGGCGACCACACCCGCGTCGTATCTCTGCATCTTCGCTATGGTATGATCATGTTCATCGCCTCAGAGGTGATGTTCTTCGTTGCGTGGTTCTGGGCCTTCTTCGAGGCGAGCCTCAACCCGAATGACGTCGCACAGGTGGCGCGCGAAGCCTATACGGGCGGTATCTGGCCGCCCAAGGGCATCGAGGTGCTCGATCCGTTCCACCTGCCACTTTACAACACCATCATCCTGCTTCTGTCTGGCACGACGGTTACCTGGGCGCACCATGCGTTGTTGCACAATGACCGCAAAAGCCTGATCTGGGGCCTCGTGCTGACCGTAGCGTTGGGCGTGCTCTTCACCTGTGTCCAGGCCTACGAATACGCGGTGGCGCCATTTGCCTTCAAGGATTCGCTTTATGGAGCCACGTTCTTCATGGCGACCGGATTTCATGGTTTTCACGTTCTGATTGGAACTATATTCCTGCTTGTGTGCCTGTTCCGGGCCATGGCCGGACATTTCAAGCCGGACCAGCATTTCGGCTTCGAGGCGGCAGCTTGGTACTGGCACTTCGTTGATGTCGTCTGGCTGTTCCTGTTTGCCTGCGTATATGTGTGGGCCTCCGCGGGCGCACCAATCGCCCACCATTAACGGGTACCGATCTCGGGCAGCATGCGGGCGGTCGTGGTGACATGACCGCCCGTATCCCATGAGGTAATTTCCGATGGAACCTGACCGAGCCGTTTACCCACCCGTTGATCCGGTAAGTGCTGGTTTGCGCGGAAATTGCCCGCGCTGCGGACAGGGCAGGTTGTTTTCCGGATTTCTCACCGTCGGAAATTCATGCGCAAACTGCAAACTGGACTACAGCTTCGCCGATGCCGGCGATGGGCCGGCGGTATTCGTCATTCTGATCATCGGTTTTGTCGTTGTTGGTTTGGCCCTGTGGCTTGAGGTCAGTTTTGGCCCGCCGCTTTGGGTGCACTTCCTGTTCTGGGTTCCACTCGCCCTTGTCCTCTGCCTGACAGCACTTCGATTGATCAAGGGCGTGCTGATCACGCTGCAATATGCAAACAAGGCCGAGCAGGGAAAACTGGACAGACCGCAGTGATCGCGGCAACAAATCCTTCAAGGTCCGGGGCGGTTGGGCGGACCATTTTCATTGTCATGAGCCTGTTGGCCTTTGCGGCATTGTTGGCGCTCGGAACCTGGCAGGTGAAGCGCCTGCAATGGAAGGAAGCGCTGATCGCCTCCATTGATGCACGAACTGCAGCCCCCGCATCGACAATCGCCGAAATAGAACAGCGCCTTTCCGAGACCGGGGATGTGGACTATTGGCCTGTGCGTGTCTCGGGTGTGTTTGAGCACGCGCATGAGCAGCACTTCTTTGCCACCCACAAGGGCCTTACCGGCTACTATGTCTACACGCCTCTCAGGTTGGCCGACGGGCGTGCATTGTTCGTCAATCGCGGAATTGTGCCATTTGACCAAAAAGAACCGGTAGAACGACTGGGCGGTCAGTTGGCCGGAATGGTAACCGTCACCGGATTGGCGCGAAATCGACTTGATCGCAAGCCATCTTGGGTCGTTCCGGACAACGATCTCGGCAAAAACATTTACTATTGGAAAGACTTAACGGCGATGGCACGAAGGAGCGGATTTGACGTTCAAACCGAGGTTGTGCCGCTCTTTGTCGATGCTGATAACACGCCCAACCCCGGCGGCCTCCCTGTTGGCGGCGTGACGATCATCAACCTGCCCAACAACCACCTTCAATACGCAATCACCTGGTATGGACTGGCGGCCGCATTGGCCGGGGTCTTCGGATTCTGGTTTTTGAGAACGCGCGCGGCCGTTGCGAAAGGCGAGGACGCTTGACACGCGCCCGAATGTACGGTCATCACGCCATCAATGGAATTGTGACGTAATATGCCGGACACCGAAACCAAACCACAGCTGACAATCCGTCTTTGCCAGCCTCGCGGCTTTTGCGCCGGTGTGGACAGAGCCATTCAAATCGTCGTGCTGGCGCTGAAAAAATACGGAGCGCCGGTCTATGTTCGTCATGAAATCGTGCACAACCGCTATGTGGTGGAAGGACTGCAGAACAAGGGTGCGATCTTTATCGATGAACTGGATGAGATACCAACCGAACATCGTGACTGTCCTGTCGTGTTTTCAGCCCATGGTGTTCCAAAATCCGTACCGGCTGACGCGGAAGCAAGAAACCTGTTCTATCTCGACGCTACTTGCCCCCTGGTCTCCAAGGTGCACAAGCAGGCCATGCGCCACCAAAAACTGGGCCGTCATGTCCTTTTGATCGGCCATGCAGGTCATCCCGAAGTGGTCGGCACAACCGGTCAATTACCCGAAGGTGCAGTGACATTGATCGAGACTGAAGATGATGCGCGCAGTTTCAACCCGGCGGATGATGCAGAACTGGGATTCGTGACCCAGACGACTTTGTCCGTTGAGGACACGGCAGGCGTGATCAATGCACTGCAGGCGCGGTTTCCGGAATTACATGCGCCTGCCGCCGAGTCGATCTGTTACGCGACTACCAACCGGCAGTTGGCAGTCAAGGAAACTGCAAAAGGTGCTGACCTCTTTCTGATTGTCGGTGCCCCGAATTCATCGAACTCCCGCCGTCTTGTCGAAGTGGCAGACCGCGCCGGGGCCAAACGGTCGCTGCTGGTACAGCGCGCCGCTGATATCCCATGGAGTGAATTGTCTGAAATCTCAGTTCTCGGTGTTTCAGCCGGCGCATCTGCACCGGAGATCCTCGTTGACGAGATCATCGATGCGTTCCGGTCCCGCTATGACGTAACTGTGGAACTGGCGGTTTCGGCTACGGAGACGGAAGAATTTCCGGTGATGAGGGCGCTGCGCGATACCGAACTGACATCCGCCGACATGGCGTTTGTCAACGGAGCCGCCTGATGGCCGTCTACACCGACATCAACGAGATCGAACTGGCCGAATTCCTTGGCCATTATGACGTCGGAGAGCTTTTGTCCTACAAGGGCATTGCCGAAGGAACAGAAAACTCCAATTTTCTGGTTCACACATCAACCGCCTCGTTCATCCTGACCTTGTACGAAAATCGCGTCGCCGAAAGCGACTTGCCCTTTTTTCTCGGTCTGATGGAGCATCTGGCGGAACGCGGCATTGCGTGCCCGCTGCCGGTTCACAGAAACGATGGCCAAATCACCGGGAGGCTTGCCGGGCGGGCAGCGGCGCTGATTACCTTTCTGGAAGGAATGTGGATGCGCCGGCCGACGGCTGATCATTGCCGGCAAGTGGGTGCGGCGATGGCCAGGCTGCATATTGCGGGTAAGGATTTTCCCATGACCCGGCCAAACGCGCTTGATCCGACAGGGTGGCAGACGCTTTGGGACAAGGCAAAACCCGGAGCCGACGGTGTATTGCAAGGATTGTCTGACGAAATCGATGCAGATTTTGCCCGGCTAGAAGAAAACTGGCCGATTGGCCTTCCGAGCGGAATCATTCATGCCGACCTTTTTCCCGACAATGTGTTCTTCCTCGGCGGAAAATTGTCCGGCCTGATCGACTTCTACTTCGCCTGTAACGATCTTTATGCCTACGACATCGCCATTGGTCTGAACGCCTGGTGCTTCGAGCGGGATTTTTCGTTCAATCTGACCAAGGGAACCGCCTTGCTTGCAGGCTACCAATCGGTCCGGCCCCTCGACCGGGATGAGGCTGACGCGCTGCCGGTTTTGGCGCAGGGCGCAGCGCTGCGTTTCCTGCTAACACGGCTCTACGACTGGGTCGCCGGACCGGATGGTGAAATGGTCATCAAACGCGATCCGCACGAGTACATCAAACGCCTCAGATTTCATCGTCAGATCAACAAGGTACAGGAATACGGTCTGGCATGAAATCGGTCGAAATCTTCACCGATGGCGCTTGTTCGGGAAATCCCGGGCCCGGGGGCTGGGGAGCAATTTTGCGCTATGGAGGGGTTGAGAAGGAACTCAATGGCGGAGAGGCCGAAACGACCAATAATCGAATGGAGCTCACGGCGGCCGTTGAGGCGCTGAATGCGCTAAAGCAGCGATGTGAGGTCGTTCTCTATACGGACAGTGTTTACGTGCGAGACGGAATCAATAGCTGGATTCACGGTTGGAAGAGGAACGGCTGGAAGACGGCCAACAAGAAACCCGTCAAGAATGCCGATCTTTGGCAGGCACTGGACGCAGCGCGTGAGCGCCATGACGTCAATTGGCACTGGATTAAGGGCCATGCGGGCCATCCGGAAAACGAACGCGCCGATGAACTGGCACGCGCTGGTATGGATCCATTCAAAAACCACTCCGGCGATTCCGGAACGAAATCAGACCTGTAATTGTTCGAGGATCTTTACCGCACCGGTCTCAATGGCCTGACCGGGTGCAGGTTCGATGTTCAGATTACTGACTGTTCCGTCGTCGACAATCATGGAGAACCGCTTACAGCGAATTCCGAGGCCCACACCCGACAAATCCACGTCAAAGCCGGTTGCTTTGGCAAAGGAACCGTCGAAATCAGCCAGGAACAGCAGTTTGTCTTTCGCCTTGGTCGAATCTGCCCAGGCATCCATGACAAAATGATCATTGACTGAAACTACCGCAATCGAATCGACGCCATTTGCCAACAACGTGTCATAGTTCTCGACATAACCGGGAACGTGCTGGTTGGAGCAAGTCGCCGTGAATGCACCGGGAACACCAAACAACACCACTTTCTTGCCGGAGAAAATCTCCGATGTGGTCAGGTTTGCCGGTCCATCGGCGGTGACGGTCCTGAACGTTGCTTCAGGCAGCGTGTCGCCAACTCGTATCGTCATTGGATTCTCCGCAACTGGTGCTTGTCCGCCTCACATAGCGCTAATCGCGGACAAATCTAGAACAATTTTACGAATTGAATTTATTCTGTAGCGACTTTGGATATAGCGACTGCTCCGGTCACGGCTTGGTCTTCGTGAACCAAAGTGTAGACAAACTCAGGTGGAGGTGAATCATCCTTGGGCCGCCCGAGAAGGGGGACTTCAAATGCAATGCCATCGGCTGACCGGACAGGTGTTCCAAAATACCAGCCATCCTGCGAAGCAAGGAACAGCTCCGATCGACCGCCGGGCGCCGGCAAGGTCAGTTTTGCTTCGATCATTTCAGTGCCGACGATCTCCAGTCTGTCCAGCCGAAAATCCACTTTCGGTTTCTTCGGAAGTCCGGCAAAGGCGGCTTTGACTGCAGCGATATCGGCGTCGCTGTCACGTGCGGGATCGAGAGAGAGCTGTAGCTGAACCGGCACGCAGATTTTTTCACACAGCCCGAGGAAGATTTCCGCATCGATATGCGGATTGGCACCGACATTGAATTCAACTGCCAAAGAGACCTGGTCTTTGTATCCAGCCCAAACGGCATATCCGTCATCAAATCGTGTTGGTGCCGGGAACTTGAACGATGCGCCTGTGACATTCCGGCTGGAGCTGACGTCGATCTGAGGCGGAACCCCAGCGTCACCGGGATCGAGCCAGTATGTCTTCCAACCAGGCTGCAGGACAATCTCGAGCGCGCCTGTCAACCGGCCGTTTTCATCTGCACCGCCAGCGGTCACAAGACGAATTTCGCCACCCTCCACGGAGAACCACTGCGTGCTGGCAGCAAATGCATGTTGAGGCACAATTGCCAAACCTGCCAGCATGCTGAGCGCAAAAAGCTGTTTCATGTGCTGAATTTGGCTGTGATTTTGCGGGGACGCAATGCAACTGGCAAACAATGAATATGATATTTGCGTGAGCATACCATGCCAGCTGTCTCGGCCTGTTACGATCGCTGCCCTATCAATTGGCGTCCAAAAAGCATAGTCTTTGATCATGGATATCGGCGAAAACCAACAAATCGGCAGCCAGCGGAGCTCCCTGGACGGGCAGTTTCTGATCGCCATGCCCGGGATGATGGACGAACGGTTTACCCGCTCGGTCATCTATTTGTGCGCTCACAGCGAAGAGGGAGCGATGGGCCTGATTATCAACCGGGTACAGCAGATCGCGTTTCCCGAGCTTTTGATCCAGTTGGGTGTGATTGACGAGAAAGAACAGATCCGACTGCCCGAAAAAGCCCGCAAACTCCTGGTGCGTGATGGAGGTCCGGTGGATCAGGGCCGGGGGTTTGTCGTGCATTCCGACGATTATGTGTCGGATTCGTCCATGCCGGTCGATGACAGCATCGTATTGACCGCCACAATTGATATTCTGCGTGCCATGTCAGACGGCAGCGGTCCGGCCAAGGCCTTCATGGCGTTGGGTTACTCAGGATGGGGTCCCGGCCAGCTGGAGCAAGAAATCGCAGAAAATGGCTGGCTTACTTGCCGGGCTGACAGTGATCTGCTCTTCGATGCCGATATTGACCGGAAATATGATCGCGTGTTGTCCACCCTGGGTGTTGACCCGGTCCATTTGAGCACGACCGCCGGAAGGGCGTGATAATTCGAGCGGACTACGCCGGAGTTTTGGCCGGATAGCGTTCTTTCAGTAAGCGGATAACAACTTCGGCATCCATCGGCGCGCCGAACATGAAACTTTGAACATATTCACAGCCCATGTCGCGCAGCGCCTCGGCGTCAGCATCATCGGTCACGCCCTCGGTCACCACCGACAGGCCCAGATCATGCGCCATGTTGACCATTGATTTGAGCAGCACGGTTTTTTTCGAACTTGTGTCGTCCACGAAGCTCTTGTCGATCTTGATCGTGTCGAACGGGAAACGGGTCAAATAGGACAAAGATGAGAACCCGGTACCGAAATCATCCAACGATAAGCCAATTCCCAGCTGCTTCAGCCTGTTCAAGATATGCGCCGCCTGTTCCGGGTTGGCCATGATCATGGATTCGGTCAACTCAAGCCGGAAACATCTTGCCGGAAGACTTGATCGCGCCAGCACCGAGCGGACGTCCGAAACAAGGTCTTGGCGTATCAACTGCTGGCTGGAGAGATTGACTGATACCGACAGGGGCACGTCGCCGATTTCCCGCTGCCAGGCATAGAGGTCGCCGGCTGCCTGCTGCATTGCAAACAGGCCGAGCTGGACAATCAATCCAGTGGTCTCAGCCGCCGGGATAAACTCGCTCGGCGGAACGATGCCCCGACGGGGATGTTCCCACCTGATCAGCGCCTCAAAACCGGCAATGGAGGCATCTTCCAGCCGTACAATGGGTTGGTACACGAGCTTGAACTCGGAGCGCTCGACCGCACGCCTCAAATCCGATTCGAGTTGCAGCCTGTCGGTGCCAAATGTTCTGAATGCCGGGCGGAAAGGCTCAATACGATCGCCGCCAAACCGTTTGGCCTGTTGCATGGCGAGTTCGGCATCTTTGATCATCTCGGCGGCCGTACTCTTTGTCGTTGTCGCTGTGAACAGGCCGATCGAAGCAGTCAGTGCAATTTCGCTCTTTCCGAAAGTAATGGGCGCGCCGATCGCCTGTTTGACTGCCTCGGCAAACCCGGCAATCCGCGCCGGATCCTGTTCGGACAACAGCAACAACGCGAACTGATCGCCAGAGGTACGCGACAAAGTATCGTGCGGCTTCATCAGTCTCTGGATACGTCTTGCAACTGTCATCAAAATTGTGTCGCCAGCCGAAATCCCCAGTCCCTCATTCACATGGCTGAACCGATCGATGTCGATGGAAAAAACAGTTGGTTTGAGATTATCTTCCGCATTGGCGATGGCAATGACAGTCTCGAGCCGATTGAGAAACAATTCACGATTGGGCAAGCCAGTCAGGTTGTCGTGAACGGCGTCGTGCAACAGGCGCTCTTCCGCCTTTTTCTGCTCCGTGACTTCGACGAGAGTGCCGACGCAGCGGATAATCTCACCGTCGGAACCGACGACAGGTCTCGCTCTCAACAGGAACCAGTGATAGTGGCCGTCTGCACCGCGTAACCTCAGCGATTGCGCAATTTTTCCGCGGCGGTGTTCCAGTATCATGTCGAGGGTGGTTCTGAACTGGTCGCGATCTTCCTGATGCAGCACGGGCAACCAGTTGCGAGCCGCGCTGTGAAGGCTGTTCGGTGCAAGGCCGAGAATGTCGGAAATGTCGGGCCGGGTGGTAACCCGGTCTCGGGCAACATCCCAATCCCAAACAAGATCGCCTGCGCCGGTGATCGCCAATGCCTGGCGTTCCATGTCACTGAACAGGCCTTGCTGCAGACCACCACCTGCAAAGGCATGCTGCATGACCGTGAAGCCGATCAACAGCGTGATCAAGATCAACGCTCCGCCGAGCGCCGGTTGGACAATATCGTTGTCGAGTATCCCGGTTAGCGCCATCCAGGATCCGGCGATCCAGACGATGACCATGATCCAGCTAGGCACCAGCATGATCGCCCGGTCGTAACTTTGAGCGCCCAGATACACGATCAATCCCACGCCAACGATTGCGGTCAAAACGAAAGATATTCTAGCAATACCCGCCGCGATTGGTGGTTCAATGATCGCACCCGCAGCCAGCAGTGCAAGACCGAGAATCCAGATCAGTGCACCGTAGCTGAAATGGTCATGCCAGCGATTGAGATTCAGATACGTGAACAAGAAAATGACAAAAGTCGCCGCCAGACCGACTTCCGTCCCGGCTCGCCACATCTGTACATTTCCCGGCGTGATCTCGATGACACGGTTTAAGAACCCGAAATCAACGCAAATATAAGCAAGAACCGCCCAAGCCAGCGCCGCTGTCGCGGGAAACATCGATGTGCCCTTGACGACAAACAGGATCGTCAGAAACAACGCCAGCAGACCGGAGATGCCGATCACCATTCCTCGGTAAAGCGTGTAGGAATTGAGCGTGTCCTTGTAGGCTTCAGTGTCCCACAAATAGACCTTTGGCAGGTTTGGTGCGGCCAGCTCGGCAACAAACGTGACAACCGTTCCAGGATTGAGGGTGACAAGAAATATGTCATTGTCCGGGCTTGATTGGCGGTCGAGCGCAAATCCTTCGCTCGGTGTGATCGTGCCAATTCGGTTAGAGCCCAAATCCGGTGACAAAAGCCCCGAACCAGACAAACGAAAATGTGGTGCAACAATCAATCTGTCAATTTGTTGATCGGTTGCGTTGGCCAGCGCAAACACTGCCCAATCTCCATCGGAATTCTGATCATTGGCTTCCACTTCGATTCGGCGAACAATGCCATCCGGCGATGCGGCGGTGTTGACCTGAAAGCTGGAGCCCTGATTGTTGTGGATTTCCACCGCTTCCGACAGGTCCAGCGCGATGTCATCCTTGGAGATTTTAATCGGCTCGATAGCGAAAGCGGAAACAATGCAAAATAGCGTGGCCACAAGGGCCATCAATATCGACCGTACAATTGTCAGCGCCGCACTATTCAATCGTTCATGCCTTACTTGCTGCCAACCTTGAAATCCTCTTCGGTCAGCGAAAACAATATATGATCCTGCCACTTGCCATTGATACGCAGATAGGATCTCAGCAATCCTTCGCTTCTGAATCCGGCTTTTTCAAGTACGCGGATCGAACGCTTGTTGTCCGGAATACAGGCCGCCTCGATCCTGTGCAAGCCAAGGGTCGATATGCCGTGTTCGATCACCAGCGAAAGCGCATCGCTCATCAAACCTTTTCCGGAATATTTTTCGCCCATCCAGTAGCCGATATGACCGGATTGAGCGACTCCACGGCGAATGTTGCCTATGGATATCCCGCCGACCAAATCGCCATGGTGCCGGTCCAGAATCAAGAAGGTCTCCCCGGTGCCGAGGCGGCGTTCATGACGATACTGACGCAATCGCTGCCGCCATGCACTGCGTTCGAGTTCGTCGATACTCCAGCTTGGCTCCCAAGGCTCCAGAAATTTCCGGCTTTCCCGGCGCAACGCCGCCCAGGCGCCGTAATCGGTCCAGCGTGGATACCGCAAGAAGATCCTTTGGCCGGAAAGCTCGACGCCGGCCGGTCCGAATAATGCGCCGAGTAACACGACCGGTGCGGCCTCTATTAAACAGCCATCTGGCTGGCTGAATGCCGGCTTTGAGCCAGTTGATCATGAATTGCTTGGAAAGATGGAATATTGCCCACCGGCCCGACAGCGGCCAGCGTTGGTTTGGTGGAAAACAGGCGTTCCGAAAGATCGGCCAACCTGTCAACCGAAATATTGGAAAGGCGATCGAGCAATTCTTCGGTGGTCACGGGCCGGCCGAAAAGCAGGATTTGGCGCGCGATCTGCGATGCCCGGCTGGCGGCGCTTTCATGCGACATCAAAAGCCCTGCTCGGTACTGCGCAACGGCTCTTTCCCGCTCATCCTTTCGGATCTGTTCGCCACTGCGTTTCAACTCATTCAGGATAACCGGCACGAGCTCAGCGACATCTTCCTTGCCGGTTGCCGCGTGTACCCCGAAAACGCCGGTATCGGAAAATCCCCAGTGAAATGCATAGACGGAGTAGCATAGTCCGCGCTTTTCTCGAACCTCCTGGAACAATCTCGACGACATTCCGCCGCCCAGGATCATGGACAAAATCTGCGAGGCATAGAAGTCCCTGACATGGTAGGCGCGACCTTCAAATCCCAAAACGATCTGGGCGTCCATCAGATCCCGGTCTTCCCGGAAATCGCCGCCAACATAGCTTGCGTAGGTTGCCGGCTTGGCAGAAGCCCGCTCGCGAAAGCCGCCGAAGTGTTTTTCCACTTCGCGGACGAATTCCTGATGGGTTACCGCACCGGCTGCGACTATGACCATCCGATCGGCGCCGTATTGGCGCTCCAGATACGAACGTAGTTGTGTGGAGGTGAACGATTCCACCGTTTCGGGGGTGCCGAGAACAGACCGGCCGATTGTCTGATGCCTGAATGCGGTTTCCGTGAAGCGGTCGAATACAATGTCATCGGGTGTGTCGTGTGCGGCTCCGATTTCCTGCAAAATTACATGCTGCTCGCGTTGCAGTTCGGATGGATCAAACTTCGGATCAGTGAGGATATCGGCCAGGATATCAACCGCCAGCGACACGTCATTCTTGAGCACCCGTGCATAAAACGCTGTTGTTTCCACACTCGTTGAGGCGTTGATCTCGCCACCGACATCTTCGATCTGTGAGGCAATTTGCCAGGCGTCGCGTTGGCCGGTACCCTTGAAGGCCATATGCTCCAGCAAATGCGCGATACCGTGCTCGTTGTCGTGTTCGTTTCGTGAGCCGGATTTGACCCAGACTCCGAGCGCCACGCTTTCAAGATGAGGGATCGTTTCCGTTGCGACGGTCATGCCATTGGGCAGACTGCTGACATCCACACTCATTTACGCACTCTCCCTCGCACCGTCATTATTCGGATTTATGGCGCTCAATGTAATCTTCTACCATTTTCAGGTCGGATGGAAGGGTCGTGAAATTCTCCTTGGCATTCATCATCCCGGACAGGTGGTTCGGAAGGCCGGGGACGATACCGCTGGCCTCTTCAACAGCATCTGGAAACTTGGCCGGATGCGCAGTGGCCAGGATGACCATCGGTGTATCACTGCCGTGTTCTCGCGCGACCTTGACACCGGTGGCGGTATGCGGGTCTGCGAGATAGCCCGATGATGAATGAAGCGACTTTATCATCGCCGCTGTTTCATCCATTTGTGAACGGCCAGCTGAAAATTCGGACCGGATGGCCGACAGGATGGTCTCGTCAAGGGTGAATGACCCAGATTGCTTCAGCCCGTCCATCAATCTGACAATCGTTGTGCTATCGCGCCCGGACGCCTCAAACAACAGGCGCTCGAAATTCGAGGAAACCTGGATATCCATCGAAGGTGAAGTGGTTTCGACCACGCCGCGGGTCTCATACCGACCCGTCTCCAGCGTGCGGGCGAGAATGTCGTTGTCATTGGTGGCGATAACCAGCTGGTCGACCGGAAGCCCCATGCGTTTTGCCGCGTAGCCTGCGAGAATATCGCCGAAGTTTCCGGTCGGGACCGTAAACGAAACTGGCCGGTCAGGTGCACCGAGCGACAACGCCGACGAGAAATAGTACACGATCTGCGCCATGATGCGTGCCCAGTTGATCGAGTTGACCCCGGACAGGCCGACACGGTCGCGAAAGGACTGGTCGTTAAACATGGCTTTGACCAACGCCTGACAGTCGTCAAAGTTTCCTTCAATCGAAAGTGCGTGGACATTGGCAGCGCCGGAAGTGGTCATTTGGCGTTGCTGAACCGGTGATACTTTGCCGTTTGGGAACAGGATAAAGATTTCGGTCCGGTCGCGATTGGCAAATGCCTCGATTGCCGCTCCTCCGGTGTCGCCAGAGGTTGCACCGGCAATTGTGGCCCGCTGCCAGCGTTCGGCCAGCACATGATCCATCAGTCGTGACAGCAGCTGCATGGCGACATCCTTGAACGCAAGCGTCGGGCCATGAAACAGTTCAAGTATGAATTCATTGCTGCCGGTCTGGACCAGCGGACAAACGGCTGGGTGGTCGAATTTGGCATAGGCATCTTCGACCATCGCTGCGAATGCGCCTTGCCCGATTTCACCGCCGACAAACGGGGTCAGCAGCCGGTTTGCCAGTTCCGAATAGCCGAGGCCTCGCATGTTCCTAATTTCTGAAGCACTGAATTGCGGCCATTCACGAGGCAGGTAAAGCCCACCGTCTCGCGCAAGTCCGGCCAGCATGGTGTCACAGAAACCGAGTTCGGGGGCTTGTCCCCGGGTGCTGACATATTTCATATCTGATAGCCTGGTTGAAGATATCCGGGGCCAACCGGGAAAAATGTTGAACAAGCGCGAATTCCATGCCGCGACCGGTCGCAATTCCGCCGCGGCGTTGGTATAGACATTTGCTCCCTTTGAGAAAAGTGCGGACAATGGAGTTTCGGGTGGGAAATCTGCGGTTTTTGGCTTCTCTTTGGATTGTTGCGGCCTTTTTGATGATATCGGGCTGTCAGGGTGGCGGTTTTCCGGATTTGGGTCTTGGTTCCAATGACAAGAAGGAAGCTGAGGAAAAACCCGACGACCGGGTGAGCCAGGCTGACTTGCGCGCCTACTGCCCGCGGGTGAGATTGCGCGAGGGCACCGCATTCTTCAACAAATACAAAAAAGTGCGGCGAGGCGAAGAAGAACGCGTCGCCGATAATGTTATTTATCAGGCGTCAATTTCGGCTGTGACACGAAGCTGCCGTTATGAAAATGGTCAGCTCAACATGAATGTTGCAGTTGCCGGCCGGGTTGTGCCAGGGCCGAAGGCGGAAATAGGCACAATCACCATGCCGATCCGCGTCGCGGTCATACGAGGCGAGGAGGTGCTCTACACCGAATTGCACCAGTATCAGGTGGTTATCGACAGTCTGACCGGTGCGATCCAGTTCGTGTTCAATGATCCCAATGTTTCGTTGCCGGCTCCAACCGCCGCCAATTTGTTGGTGTTTGCGGGTTATGACGAAGGGCCTCCTGCCAATCGCTGATGCGAACGGATTGACCGGACTTGGGTTAGTCATAGCGTCGGACACCTGATCCGCCATGGAACGGCTCACTCTCCCGCGTTCAGAAAGTCCATAAATGGCCGTCCTTCATACACCGCATGGGCGTCGATCGGTTCCGTGGTGATTTCATCAAAATGCAAGTCGAGGACGGTTGACCTCTCATGGCTCAGAGGGCTCGGACAGAAGCACATTTCGCTCCATTCGACCCAGCCCTCCGAATTGATAGCGGCACGTTTCATGGACGCAACCAATTCGGGCCCATCGGGACGCTGATTTGCTATTGTACCATCAGTCAGTTTTGCAAGAAAATCCGCAGCAGTGGCTGCGCGAAATTTGGCTCGAACATGGTAGATCATACTGTACCTCGGCTGGTCCGTAGTATGGAAACCATAGCGCCTCAAGCATGCTTGAGGTCAAGAGAATTTGTCTGATAAATATCAGATACTTATTTATATGGTAGAGTATTATCTGCGAACTAGGTCATGAACTCATAAACAGGGTCAAAATGGCGCCGAAACCGCCAAGCAAACCTAGGAGAAGGCCGAAATGTGGGGCCAATCCCCCAGTTGAGGGCTTCGACGACGGATTGGGAAGCGGGTTCGAGCGTCCAACGGATATGGCAAATTTTCCCGGCTATCGCGTCGCAAGCTTTTGAAAACCGGACGGTTTCCTGCAAGCTTTCTCCTAATATCCAACCAAATTTGCTCATACCATTTTGATCCTGTTTATGAGTTCATGACCTAAGCATCCTGCCATTCGGTCAGTGCAGCGAGCACGGGCAGAAAAGAATTCCAGCGGTTGATGACGGTTTCAGCACCCGCCTCGGTCAGCCTGTCCGCGTGACCAGAAAAGGTATGTGCGCCTCCGGTAAAGCCGATTACCCTCATTCCCGCTGCTACAGCACCCGTCGTGCCGTGAACCGAATCCTCGATAACGAATGTGTTCGCGGGATTGGCGTTCATCGCTTCTGCAGCATGCAGAAAGACATCCGGCGCGGGCTTGGAGCCGATACCTTCCAGGTCGGATGCGGAAAAAATGTTACCGGTAAAAAAAGGGTGGAGACCAGTCTTTTCGAGCATCGCATTGATACGTTCACCACGCGAATTGGAGCAGATGCACTTGTTGGGCATCAACGCCAGGGCCTTGTCGGCGCCCTCTATCGGCTTGAGCTCACGTTTTAACCGGGATTCCAGCAGTTGGCGTTGTTCCTCGAGCAGGGTCGCTTGAAAAGGGACCTTGGCTTCCTTTTCAGCCCCCAGCAGAATGTCTTTGAAGGTAAGGCCCAGATATCGTTCGGCCATCTGTTCAGGTGTAATTTCAAACCCGGCCTTGGTCAGCAATTCCGATTCAACATTTATGGCGATGATTTCTGAATCGACCAACACACCATCGAAATCGAATATGACTAGATCCGGCGCGGGCATCACTTGTACTCCAAAGAAATCAGGCGCCGGCAAATCCGGCGCCCGCGCTATAGCCGCGGATATTGGTAGCACGCAACCCGGTATGGTTATTCCTCAATCGATATCTCGGTCCGCTGACCTGCGTGTACAGATACGTCGGCATGTCGTTTGTTTTTCGTCCACCGGTCAAACACCTCAATAATGTAGTCACCGGCGGGCAACGTTTGTTGCCATTCTGCGCCGCTGCCCTGACCGATGCGCTTGTGCTTGCCGTTAATATCCTTCTTTGGTGACAGTATCTGATAGCGGTTGGTATCGGGCGCGGTAACAGCAAGAACACCCGCATTCAAATTGACCGATACTTCGGTTGCGTCACCGCCCTTTACGGAAAACGGCTCGCTTGTCACCTCAACCAGGCCGAGGCGGGCGTGCATGACCACTTCTCCGGCCGGAACTTCGATGGTTCCTCCCGCACCGTATTTGCCGTTTATGTTCTTTCGCTTGCCACTCAGGTCCTGTTTGGCAGTCTGTATCGTGAATCGAATCTCGTTGGTATCGACGGCAGGCCCATCTTCGGAATAAACCGCTGAAGGGACGACGGCGCCCGACGCGATCACGATGTCACGTTCAACGATTTCCCCGGCGGCGACGGTTATCGTTTCCTGGACCACCGCTTTGCCGATTTTGCCAGTTATCAAAACCTCTCCCGCTGCAACATAGAGCGGAGCCTTGCCATATGTGCCGTCCTTCAATGAGCCAAATTTCACATCGATACGGGCATTCTTCTCCGCCTCGGTATCTTCGGCGGTGCGTTTGGGTGTTACGGTCAAAATGCCTGCATTGAAGACGACATCATCCTCATATGCTTCGGTATCGGACACTTCGATTTCCCGCTCGAGCACGATTCTCCCGAGTTTGGTTCGCATTTTGTAGGCGCCGGCATCAAGGTTGATCATTCGTTCGGCGCCATAAGCACCGCCCTGCGATTTCTTGGACACGCTGCCATCCTCGGCAATCGGATAGAAATCCCATCTCACACTTCCGTCATTCTCGATTACGGGGCCACCTTCGGAAAGATGTGCGCTCACAACAACGTTGAATTCGGGACGTGCTGGTTCGGGCTCTGGCTCTGGCTCGGCCGCTGCTTCAACCACGGTCGCAGTCAATGCGTCACCCAGGGCTCCAGCATCTTCGGCCTTCAGATATTTGCCTCCGGTCTCTTCGGCCAGACAGGCAACCTGTTTGCCGTCTTCATCAGACAGTCCGAATCCAACCACATGGGCGGTGAAATCAACTCCGGAACTTTCAAGCTCCCTGCCAAGTGCGCACGGATCGGCATCGCAGGTCTCTAGTCCGTCAGTCACAAGAATGACGGTTGCCTTGTCTTCCGTATAACGCAGCGCTTCGGCCGCCTGTTTTACAGAGGCCGACAGTGGAGTCTTGCCTTTCGGTTTGATCAACCTGGCGAACTTCGCAATAGCGTCTGCGGTGCCTTTTGCCGGAGCGACTGCAAGCTCGATATCCTTGCACGATCCCTTCTCGCGATGTCCATAGACCATCAGGCCCAACTCGCTTTCTGCCGGAACCGTCGACAGTACTTCACCGAGTGTATCGCGTGCTATTTCAATTTTGGCTTTCTGCCCGATCTGCCCCCACATCGATCCCGACGCATCAAGTACGATGATCGATCTTTCAGCTGCGGTCGCGGCAAAGCTCATGCCGATTGTGAGCGCGCTTGCTGCGACCAAGTTCAAATACTTGCCAATGCTCATCTTTTCCTCCGTATTTTCCAAACTGTGAATTCCAATTCGTCGCGCAATTTGCCGCGTTTCCGGTCACTTAAGCCAATATTTACCATAAGCGGTAACCATGAGGTTCTGTGTTTTGTTTTGAGTAACGGGTACCCTCATGTCAGCAGTACGGCATCTTGACGATCTTGTTTCCAATGCTTCTTCCGACAACTGGCTCGACACGATCCTGAAAGGGGATTGCGTCACGGCGCTTCAGCGCCTGCCAGAGGATTCGGTTGATGTTATCTTTGCAGACCCGCCCTACAATTTGCAACTTGATGGCGAATTGCACCGTCCAGACCAATCCAAGGTCGATGCGGTCGACGACCATTGGGACCAGTTTGAGAGCTTTCACGCTTACGATGCCTTCACCCGCGCATGGATGCTGGCGGCAAAGCGCGTTCTGAAGCCCAACGGCACAATCTGGGTAATCGGCTCGTATCACAATATTTTCCGCGTCGGATCGGTGATGCAGGATTTGGGATACTGGATCTTGAATGACGTTATCTGGCGCAAGACCAACCCCATGCCCAATTTTCGCGGCCGCAGACTTCAAAATGCCCATGAGACCATGATCTGGGCCACACGCGATCAAAAGGCCAAGGGCTATACGTTCAACTACGAAGCCATGAAGGCGGCCAACGATGATGTGCAGTTGCGCACAGACTGGTTGTTTCCAATATGTACCGGCGCCGAGCGTTTAAAGGACGATTCAGGCGTCAAGGTCCATCCCACACAGAAGCCGGAAGCCTTGCTGGCCCGCGTGTTGCTGGCATCGACCAGACCTGGTGATGTGATACTGGATCCGTTTTTCGGTTCCGGCACGACCGGCGCCGTCGCCAAAAAACTTGGCCGGCATTTTGTCGGTCTTGAGCGGGAACAGACCTATATCGATGCTGCCCGGGCACGTATCGAAGCGGTCGAACAGCTGGATAGCGAGGACCTCGAAATCCTGACCGGCAAACGCGCAGAACCTAGGATTGCGTTTGCCAGCCTCGTGGACAGCGGATTGATCAAGCCAGGTGCGAGACTGTCCGACAGAAAACGCCGCTGGAACGCCAAGGTAAGGGCCGACGGCACTCTGACGCTGGGGCGCGATGCCGGTTCCATCCACCGCATGGGTGCCAAGGCGCAAGATGCTGAAGCCTGCAACGGTTGGACGTTCTGGCACTATGAGGACGGTGGCGATCTCAAGCCGATCGACGAGCTTCGCAAGATTGCCCGCGGAAGGATGGCGCAGGCGGGCGCCTGAGCCCGTTCAGGAACCGGTTGCTATTCCACGTTCCGCCAGATCGGCCGACAGCTGCTGCGCATCGACGAACAACACCGCCTGCCAGCCGAAATCGATAGCTCCATCGACATTCTTTTGGCTGTCGTCAATGAAAAGCGTTGTCGCAGGATCCAGTCCGAAGGTCTGCGTATGGTGATCGTAGATGGCGCGATCTGGTTTTAGAAGCTTCACATCTGCCGAGACGGTTGCACCGCGCGGTCGGTTTAGAAATTCGAACCGTTGGCTGGCCTCAACAAACGTGTCGCTGGCGAAATTTGTCAACATCGTCACATCGTGACCCGCTTCGATCAGCATTGTCATGATCGCAACGCTGTCCTCGATGTGATGGGGGATCATTTCGTGCCAGTGGCGACGGAATGCGCGGATGTTGTCTTCCTCGTCCGGATGTTCGGCAATCAGCAGTTCTTCCGCTTCCTCCCATGCGCGCCCGCGATCCTGTTCGACGTTCCATTCAGGCGTACAGACATTGTTGAAAAACCAGCGCCGTTTCTCTTCATTCGGAATTAGTCGCTGGAAGGGCAGTTGGGGATCGTAATGCAAAAGCACGCTCCCGATATCGAACACGATGTGGTTGATGTTGTTCACGCAAGCTGTCTCCGCACTGGGTTTTTTCGTTTAGTCGCGCCGGGTTTCGCAGTTTCGATCGCTTTTTTCATAACCGTCGGAAGCGCTTCTTCCGGAAGATCGGATGGTGAAGACCACCAGCCATCCAATTCACTACTTCGATCAAGGGTTTCTGCTCGATAGATCGTCAAATCAAGCTCGAAATGGGTGAAAACGTGACGTACTGATCCGATGTTTGTCCAGTTCGCTAAAAATGGCGCTGCGGCAACACCTGTTTCGCCGTCAATTCTTGCGGTCCAGCCGGTCGTCGGCACTTCCGCCATACCGCCCAGCAAACCTTGCTCTTTGCGTTTGCGCAAGAAGATCGCCCCATCGTTTCGAACTGCAACGAACGCCGCACCCCGGCGCAGGGGTTTTTCGCGTTTTGCTGACTTGAAAGGATAATGCTCCGGATCTCCAGTGCGGATGACCTTGCACTGCTCGCGCAGCGGACAAACGATGCAGGCCGGCTTTCGCGGCGTACATACCGTCGCGCCCAGATCCATCATTGCCTGGGCAAAATCGCCCGGTCGTTCTTCGACAGATTGGCGGCAACGACCTGCGTTAACTCGATTTTGGCTTTGGGCAGCGGTGTCGCGATTGCCGCCAGCCTTGATACAACCCTTTCAACATTACCATCGACGACAGGCACGGCATTGTCGAATGCGATTGCCGCAATCGCTGAGGCCGTATAATCACCGATTCCCGGTAAATCCATCAGTTCCTTGCGTGTTTCAGGAAACCGCCCGCCAAGCTTGGTGGCGACAATCTCCGCACATTTCTTCAGGTTTCGGGCTCGCGAATAGTAACCGAGACCCGCCCATGCCTTCATGACATCATCCTGAGGAGCCGAAGCCAGTGCACTCACATCTGGCCAGAACTCCAGAAACTTCGTGAAATAGGGTTTGACCGTCTCCACCTGTGTCTGCTGCAGCATGACCTCCGACAACCAAACACGATAGGCATCGGGCCTTTTGCCTTTGGCCAGATCAGCCGGAGCCACCCTCCACGGAAGTTCTCGATGGTTGCGATCATACCATTCAAGCAGTGCTTCGGTGATATTTAGCTTTTGTACTTCGGCCACGGCGGGTTATTGTGCTTGCTTCTGTGAGGGCACACATGGCAGCAAAATCGCGGCGCCACAATCCCGTACCGGTCAGTGATCTGGTTTCAGGTGTTCTTGACCCGGTATTGGCAAAACGGGCAGGTCTCACCACAAGTCTGCTGCAGGCTTGGGATGAGATTGTTGGTGACCGTCTCGCCGATTTGTCCCGTCCGGAACAAATCAAATGGAACCGGCGTGCATCTGAAGACGATCCATTTGAACCTGCAACACTCATAATCGCCTGTGAGGCAATGGCAGCGTTGCACATCCAGCACGAGACGACGGAAATTATTGCCCGAATCAACGCATTTCTCGGCTATTCAGCAATTGGCCGGATAAAGATCGCTCAAAAACCGGTCCGGAAAGAAAAAATGGTGAAACCGGATTTGCGCGATGTTTCCGATGAGAAGAAGCGACAGATTGCCGACAGGGTGTCCGGTATCAAGGACGACGAATTGCGCAAATCCTTGGAAAGACTCGGGAAAAAAGTTGCGGCATCCCGTTAGCCACACTTACCGTTGATCACAGCCAATTTATCAACTGCGGCGTTTGGACCGTAGCCGCAGCAAAAATCTTGCCGTATTCGACCCTAACACTCGCAATTTCGCGCCAAACCGTTACAAAATCTACAGATTCGCAGGTGATTCGCATGTCAGTATTGATCCGCCGCCGTTCGATAATTTCCGCCATGGCCGTTATTCCGGCCGCTGGCATCCTTGCCGCGTGCAATGGCGAGGAGAAGAAAGCAGAGACGCCCGAAACGCCCGCCGCACCGGAAAAGCCGAAAGTTGAACCGCCAGCAGACCAAGGTTCGGTGGACACGGCCAAACTGCTTGCCGATGCACCGATGGAAGAGAAGATTGTCGGCGAGGCCAACGCCCCTGTCACGATCATCGAATATGCATCAATGACCTGTCCGCACTGTGCCAGTTTTCACAACAATACCTGGCCGGCGATCAAGGAAAAATATGTCGATACCGGCAAGGCGAGATTGATCTTTCGCGAATTCGGTTTCGATCCGCGTGCCGAAGCCGGATTCATGCTCGCCCGCTGCTCCGGCGATAACTATTTTGCCATGATCGATGTGTTGTTCAGACAGCAGGAAAGCTGGTCGCGCGCGCCTGACGGCAAGGCCGCATTGCTTAAAATCGCAAGATTGGCCGGTTTTTCACAAGAGTCCTTCGAGGCCTGCTTGACGGACCAGAAGCTTCTGGATGATGTGCGGGCAGTTAAAGATCGCGGCGCCAATGAATTTCGGGTGGATTCCACTCCGACCTTTTTCATTAATGGCAAGAAATATACGGGAGCCCTGTCGGTTGGCGAGATGTCGGCCATTATTGACAGCATGTAAGCATCTGCCTGCATCCGGCAGCCGTTCTTTGGCTGCCCGCATTGTGGCGGAGTGCTGACCAATGCGTTTTTCCAAGCTCCGCCTTTTGGGTTTCAAGTCATTTGTTGAGCCTTCCGATTTTGTCATCGAGAAGGGGCTGACCGGCGTTGTCGGTCCCAACGGCTGCGGCAAATCAAACCTGGTCGAAGCCCTGCGCTGGGTAATGGGCGAGAATTCATACAAGAACATGCGCGCCTCCGGCATGGACGACGTGATTTTCTCCGGTTCTGCGACCAGACCTTCGCGCAACACAGCCGAAGTCGCCCTCTTTCTGGATAATTCGGACCGAACCGCGCCCGCAGCATTTAATGATTCGGACGATTTGCAGGTTTCCAGGCGCATCGAGCGTGAGGCGGGTTCGGTCTATCGCATCAACGGCAAGGACGCTCGGGCCAAGGACGTGCAGCTGTTGTTTGCCGACCAGTCGACCGGCGCTCGTTCCCCGTCGATGGTCGGTCAGGGGCGTATTGGCGAACTGATTCAGGCCAAGCCCCAGGCCCGCCGGGCGCTGCTTGAAGAAGCGGCCGGCATTTCGGGCCTTCATTCCCGCCGCCATGAAGCGGAGCTGCGATTGCGAGCTGCCGAGCAGAACCTTGAGCGGCTCGATGATGTGATTGCCGAACTGGAAAGCCAGATCGACAGCCTGAAAAGACAGGCGCGCCAGGCAACACGGTTCAAGAATGTTTCGGCTGAAATCCGAAAATCCGAAGCGATATTGCTGCATCTGCGCTGGACACAGGCCAAGGCACAGAAGGCGGAATCTCAAAGCGCGTTGAACCAGGCGACTTCCCTGGTTGCAGAGAGCGCCGCCGCCCAAGCAGAAGCGGCAAAGCAACAGGGCGTCGGCGCGCATCACCTGCCCTCATTGCGGGATGCGGAAGCAAAGGCAGCCGCAGCGCTGCAGCGTTTGACGATTGCCCGGGCACAACTCGACGAGGAGGCCGAGCGACTGAAGAACCGCAGGGCCGAGCTCGAAAAACGGATTGCGCAGCTTGGTTCCGACATCGATCGCGAAAAGACCATGCTTTCCGACAATGCCGGCGCGATTGAGCGCCTGAATACCGAAGAACAGGCGCTGAATGCGGAAGCCGCCGGTTCAAGGGAGCGCGAGGAAGCCACAAGGACTGCCTATGATGCCGCGGCGGCAAAGCTCGTAGCGGCAGAGGAAAGACTGGCCACCATCACTGCGCAGAGAGCCGAAGCCTCAGCCGACCGGAGCCAGATAGAGCGCAGCATTCATGACCTTGGCGAGCGCAAGTCCCGTCTCGAAAACCAGCTGGCTGCTGCTGAACGGGAACTTGCCGAATTGGCCGAACAAATATCCGTATTGCCTGATCCGGTTGCGAAAGCAGAGGTCGTAGCCACACTCGAATCGGAGCTGGCCGCTATCGAGACAGAGGCGGATGCTGCTGAAACTTTTGCCGAAAGAGCAAGGGAGGCTGAAGTGGCGGCCCGCGTGCCTCTGCAGGAAGCCAAAGCGGAATTGGCCCGCATTGAGACCGAAGCGCAGACTCTGGCGAAAATCCTCAATGCAGAATCCGGTGGCCTGTTCCCGGCGGTTGTTGAGAAAATCAAGGTCGAACGCGGTTATGAGACCGCACTCGGGGCGGCACTTGGCGAGGATCTGGATATTCCGCTTGACGCTACCGCCCCGGCCCACTGGGCGGGGGCGTCGAAGCAGGCAGATGACCCGGCCCTGCCACAGGGTGCTGTTCCGTTGTCGACAGTGGCCGATGCGCCAAATGAGCTTTCGCGCCGGCTGGCGCAGATCGGAATTGTCGATAGCGAAGACGCTGTTGTCCTGGCCGCACAGTTGAAACCCGGCCAGCGGATTGTCAGCAAGGAAGGTGCGCTGTGGCGTTGGGACGGTTTTGTTGCCAGCGCTGACGCCCCGACGGCAGCCGCGCAACGATTGGCGCAAAAAAACCGCCTTGCCGAACTTGATGCCGAAGCGGTCGAGGCGAAAAAGATCGTTCGCGCGAAAGAGGCCGATCTGGAAAAAGCAGAGACCGCACTGCAGCAAGCTTTCCTCGCCGAGCGCGAGGCGCGTGAGAAGGGAAAAGACCTCCAGCAGAAGCTTCGTGACGCCCGTGAGGCACTTGCCGAGGCAGAGCGTGCATCCGGCCAACTGGCAACGAGAAGGGCGGCGCTAGACGAATCGAAAGCTCGGCTGATCGAATCGCGAGACGAGATAGCGACTGGGCTGACTGCTGCCGAAGCCTCGCTGGCCGTCGCACCCGACCTCGCCGAACTCGAGCAGCAGCAGGAGCAGGCAAATGCGGCTGTTTTGCAGGACCGCGCGCAAGCAGCAGAAGCGCGTGCAACCTATGAAGGGCTGAGCCGCGAAACCGAAGCCCGAAATCGACGGCTGTCTTCTATCGCAGTTGAACGGGATAGCTGGATTTCACGTGCCGGTAACGCTGAAGAGCAAATAGGGTCGCTTGAGGCACGTAAGACGGAAGCGACATCGGAAATCGAAGCGCTGGCAGATGCGCCTGATGAGGTTGAAGCCAGAAGGCGCGCATTGCTGAGCCAATTGTCCGAGGCCGAAACCCTGCGTCAACAAGCCGCCGATCGGCTGCAGGATGCAGAAAACAGGCAGGCTGATCTCGACAAGGCCGCAACCGATGCAATCACGGAACTGGCCCAGTCACGCGAGGAAAGGGCACGCGCTGAAGAACGATTGACGGCTGCAGATGAACGCCGGTCGGAAGTTGAGGCACGCATCAAGGAGGCGATGAATGTGCCGCCGCATGAAGTCCTCTCCCACGCTGAGCTCAAGCCCGATGCGGAACTGCCCGATGCCGATGATACGGAGAGAAGGCTGGAGCGGCTGAAGATTGAGCGCGAACGCCTCGGCGCGGTCAATCTGCGCGCTGAGGAAGAACAGGCTGAGCTGAAGGAACGCCTTGAAACGATCATCACCGAACGGGAAGACGTGATCGAAGCGATCAAGAAACTGCGCCAGGCCATACAGAGCCTCAACAAGGAAGGCCGTGAGCGGCTGCTCGAAGCGTTTGATGTTGTGGACGGCCATTTCCGCCGCCTGTTCACGCATTTGTTCGGTGGTGGAACGGCGGAATTGCAGCTGATCGAATCAGAAGATCCGCTCGAAGCCGGCCTGGAAATTCTTGCCCGCCCGCCTGGTAAACGGCCGCAGACGATGACGCTTCTTTCTGGCGGTGAACAGGCGCTCACGGCCATGGCGCTGATCTTTGCCGTGTTCCTGACCAATCCTGCGCCGATCTGCGTCCTTGATGAGGTCGACGCGCCACTTGACGATCACAATGTTGAGCGCTTCTGCAACCTGATGGACGAAATGGTCGAATCGACCGATACCCGTTTCATAATCATCACCCACAATCCCATCACCATGGCCAGGATGAACCGGCTTTATGGGGTGACCATGGGTGAGCAGGGCGTCAGCCAACTGGTTTCGGTGGACCTGCAGCAAGCCGAGGAACTGCGCGAGGCAAGCTAATTTGAGCGCCTCTTAAGGCTGGGCTGCCTTTCAATCGATTTTTGTTGTGCGATTTCTTCATGCTGCGGTAGTGCAATGCAGCAAAAGCGACTATTGCATGCGCCAAGACCGGTTTGTTGGCGAGGACGTGATGACCAAATGGGTTTACAGCTTCGGTGGCGGGTCCGCTGAAGGCAACGCCTCCGACAAGAATCTGCTTGGCGGCAAGGGCGCCAATCTGGCAGAAATGTGCACGCTTGCCCTGCCTGTGCCACCGGGCTTCACGATCACGACAGAAGTCTGCAACAGGTTTTATGCCGACGAACGGAAGCTGCCGGAAGATCTGAAGGAACAGGTTTATCAGGCACTCGGCCAGGTTGCTTCAATCACCGGTCGGCAATTTGGCGATCCCGAAAAGCTGCAGTTGGTATCGGTTCGCTCCGGCGCCCGCGCATCGATGCCTGGAATGATGGACACCGTGCTAAACCTCGGGCTCAACGACAAAACAGTGCTGGCGCTTGCTGCGGATTCCGGTGACGAGCGCTTTGCCTATGACAGCTATCGACGTTTCATCCAGATGTATTCCGACGTGGTGATGGGGCTCGACCACGAAGTTTTCGAAGAAATTCTCGAAGACGAAAAAGCCCGCCTTGATTGCGAACTCGACACCGAACTGACCGCCGAGCAATGGAAACACATCATCGGTCTCTATAAGGCCAAGGTCATCGAGGAACTGGAAAAGCCGTTTCCGCAGGACCCTGACGAACAGCTCTGGGGAGCGATTGGCGCGGTGTTTTCAAGCTGGATGAACCCGCGCGCGATCACCTATCGAAACCTGCACGATATACCTGAAGCCTGGGGTACGGCTGTCAATATCCAGGCGATGGTTTTTGGCAATATGGGTGACACTTCTGCAACCGGTGTGGCGTTCACCCGAAATCCGTCGACGGGCGAAAACAAGCTTTACGGCGAGTTTCTGGTCAATGCGCAGGGCGAGGATGTTGTTGCCGGCATTCGAACACCGCAGAACATCACCGAAGCGGCTCGAATAGCGGCTGGCTCCGACCGGCCGTCGCTGGAAAAACTCATGCCTGAGGCGTTCGAGGAGTTCCGTGAAATCGCTGGCAAACTAGAGGCCCATTATCGCGACATGCAGGACCTGGAATTCACGGTCGAGCGCGGCAAATTGTGGATGCTGCAAACCAGATCGGGCAAGAGAACAGCCAAGGCTGCGCTTAAAATCGCAGCAGAGATGGCGGATGAGAAATTGCTGACACGGGAAGAAGCCATCTGCCGAATAGATCCCGCATCGCTTGATCAATTGCTCCACCCAACCATCGATCCGGCTGCCGAGCGTGATGTGATTGGCATGGGGCTTCCCGCCTCTCCGGGTGCTGCGACCGGTGAAATAGTCTTCACATCCGATGAAGCTGAGGAAATGCGGGCAGCTGGCCGCAATGTCATCCTCGTTCGCGTCGAGACCAGCCCAGAAGACATTCACGGCATGCATGCATCCGAAGGTATTTTGACGACACGCGGAGGTATGACCAGCCATGCCGCGGTGGTCGCTCGCGGAATGGGAAAACCCTGTGTGTCCGGCGCGGGCACGCTGCGGGTCGATTACCGCAATGAAACGCTGATCTCGATGGGACGCACATTCTCGAAAGGTGATGTGATCACCATCGACGGCGCAACTGGCCAGGTGCTTAACGGCGCGGTCGGGATGCTGCAGCCGGAACTGTCCGGAGAATTCGCCGCAATCATGGAATGGGCAGATCAGGTGCGCCGCATGAGGGTGCGCACCAATGCAGAAACGCCGGCGGATGCCCGCACTGCGCGATCGTTTGGCGCCGAAGGCATCGGGCTGTGCCGTACAGAGCATATGTTCTTCGAAGGCGACCGCATCATTGCCATGCGCGAGATGATATTGGCGGACGCTGAAGACGGCCGCAGGGAAGCGCTGACGAAACTGTTGCCGATGCAGCGCTCGGATTTTAACGAGTTGTTTGAGATCATGGCGGGGCTGCCTCTGACGATCCGATTGCTCGATCCACCTCTGCACGAATTTCTTCCCAATACCGAGGAAGAGATAGCCGACGTTGCCGATGCGATGGGCGTGTCCGCGGAGAAACTGCGGCAACGCACCGAAGCCCTGCATGAGTTCAATCCGATGCTTGGACATCGCGGTTGCCGGTTGGCAGTTTCCTATCCCGAAATTGCCGAGATGCAGGCGAGGGCGATTTTCGAAGCCGCGGTTGAAGCAGGCAAGAAGGCCGGCAGCCACGTCGTTCCCGAAATCATGGTGCCGCTTGTCGGCATCATGAAGGAGCTCGACTATGTCAAGGCACGCATCGATGCAGTGGCAAAGGAAGTGATGGCGGAATCCGGTGTTCAGATCGAGTATCTCGTCGGCACCATGATCGAATTGCCCCGCGCCGCCATCCGCGCCCATGTGATTGCCGAGGCCGCGGAGTTTTTCTCCTTTGGAACCAACGACTTGACACAGACTACGTTCGGTATCTCGCGCGATGATGCATCCAATTTCATCGAGGTTTACCGGCAAAAGGGGATTGTCGATCAGGATCCGTTTGTATCACTCGACATCGACGGAGTGGGCGAGTTGGTACGTATGGCGGCAGAAAAGGGCAAGGCAACCCGACCGGACATCAAGCTCGGAATTTGTGGCGAGCACGGCGGCGATCCGTCTTCTATTGCCTTTTGCGAGGATGTCGGTCTCGACTATGTTTCCTGCTCTCCGTTCCGGGTCCCCATCGCGAGACTTGCTGCGGCACAGGCGGCTGTCAGAAAGGGTTGAACGCATCCTACCCCACATCAATCGTCACCCTGTCGCCATCAAACGCGGCGTATCCCTTGATCTCGGCCATGTCATCATAGGGGTTCTCATAGGACCACATGATATCCGGCCCTGCATTGCCACCGGAAACCCGCCAATAGCTTGCATCACCCTTGAACGGGCAATGAGTTGAGGTTTCTGTCCGCGCCAACTTGCCGAACTCGATGCCGGAAAATGGCACGTAGACAACCGGTTGGTAGGTGCCTTCACGCAACAGGATTGCGTCATCGGAGCGCGCCAGCGAAACACCGTCAATACTGACGCTAACCGGCTTTCCCAGAGATTCTAGCGTTATTTTATGATCCGGGTATTTTGCAAATCCCGGCGCCGGATTGGCACTGCTCATGATCTCGATCTCTTGTTTACGTCGTGCGAAGATTTTCTTTGGCTACCCATGCTTCGGTGTCGTCAAGTGCTCCTTCAAGCCTGTCGAACAATTCGTCTAGCTCGGCGGATGAAATCACCATCGGTGGGCAAATGGCAATCGTGTCGCCAATGGCCCGCAGGATCGCGCCGCGCTCTTCCAAAAACTTCGTCAGTTGCAGGCCCACACCGCTTGCTGGTTGGAACGACCGCTTAGTCGCTTTTTCAGCCACCAGTTCGACACCGCCGACCAAACCGCAATATCGTGCTTCGCCAACCAGCGGGTGCTCAGCAATCCGGTCAAGCCTCTCTGAGAAGCGTGGCGAAAGAAGCCGCACATGGCCGAGGATGTCGCGCTTTTTGTAGATTTCGATTGCTTTCACACCCAATGCGCAGCCAAGCGGGTGGCCACCATAGGTGTAGCCATGTCCAAATGTACCGAGTTGGGCGGAATGATCGACATAAGCCTGATAGATATCTTCAGGCACCATCACCGCGCCAAGCGGGGCATAAGCAGCGGTCAGCTGTTTGGCGGCAGACATGGTCGTCGGTTGCATTTCCAAAGTCTGCGAGCCCCACCAGTTGCCGGTGCGGCCGAACCCTGTGATTACCTCATCGGCGATCAGAATGATCTCATTTTCCTCAAGAACCGGTTTGATCGCCGCGAAATAGCTTTCAGGCGGCACAATTACCCCGCCAGCACCCATCACCGGTTCGGCGATCATTGCCGCAATCGTCTCCGGTCCTTCACGCTCGATCAATGAGCGGAGATTTTTTGCGAGACGATCAACGAATTCAGCCTCGGTCTCGCCGTCTTCACCAAACCTGTAATAATGCGGACAATCCGCGTGCAGAACCCGATCGACCGGGAGGTCGAAGCCATTGTGTGCGAAGGGCAGGCCGGTCAGCGAACCGCTCATGATGGTCACGCCGTGATAGGCCTTCATACGGCTGATGATTTTCTTCTTTTCGGGCCTACCGAGCGCGTTGTTCATGTACCAGGCGAGCTTCACCTGGGTGTCGTTGGCTTCCGAACCCGATGAGGTGAAAAAAACCTTTGATACGGGGATTGGCGCCAGTTCCTTTAACGCCTCCGCCAACTCGATCGCCGGTTCCATGCCCTTGGCGCCAAACAGATGATAGTAGGGCAGGGTCCGCATTTGCTCGGTGGCTGCCTCAATCATCTCCTCGTCGCCAAACCCGAGACCGGCACACCAAAGTCCTGCCATACCCTCAATATATTCGCGGCCCTGTGTGTCGTAGAGATAGACCCCCTTACCTCGGGACATGACAAGCGGGCCCGATTCGGAAAGTTTGTGCAGCGGCGTGTAAGGGTGAAGGACCGCTTCGATGTCGCGGGTTTGAACGTTAGTCAGCGGTAATTCATTCATTGGCCAAAGCTCCGAGGTGGATATCGAAGCCTAACCTGTCACCAGCAAGGTGAGAAGGGAAATAAAACCGGACCTGTTCTGACTTATGCCGAAGCTGCAGAGCGTCCCAATGCTTCCATCAGGCCGGCATACGAAACTGCGAAATTCGCAATACTGTCTGCATTGTCGTTAGCGGTTTCGACCTGAAGCGTTTCGCCATCTTCGCCAAGATGAACCAACAGGATATGTCTGTCGTCGCCTTCGCCGGCACTGACTGCGGCGACCCGTTGCCTGCCATTTTCTGATGCGGCGGGAAACTGAAACAAGAATTTGTACCCGGCTGCCTCCACGGCATCCTGCACACTGTCTTCAAATCCTCTCGAAACGATATCCTGCATCTGAAGCGCAAGCTCCAGCTCAACCGCTTCAAGCGTAACCGGCAGTTTCGCCGCTATATCCAATGATTGGTCGGTCATGCGAACCTCTCAACTTATCGCATCTTCCCCGCCGGAGACAAACCTCGCGTGGGACAATGGCCGTAATGTGGCAATGCATACACAAACCAATGAGACTTCTGGACAAATTCGTCCAGATTGTCACAATATCACTACCACAATCAGCCTGAACATAACAGGTCCAGATGGGAGGAATTAATGCTGGGAACCATGCAGGATTGGCCGCTTCTGTGCCACAAGATCATCGACTACGCCGCACAGCAGCATCCGAATCGCGAGATCGTTTCCAGATCTGTTGAAGGTCCAATTGTCCGGACAAATTATACTCAGGTGAGGAACCGGGCGCTTAAAGTTGCCCAGCGGCTGTCGCGCGACGGATTTCAGGTTGGTGACCGCGTTGCGACACTCGCATGGAATACGGCCAGGCATCTGGAAGCCTGGTACGGAATCATGGGCATGGGCGGCGTTTATCATACGCTCAATCCCAGGCTGTTCCCCGATCAGATTGCCTGGATTATGAACGATGCGGAAGACAAGGCGATTTTCGTAGATATCACCTTTCTGCCCATCGTTGAGGGCATTGCTGAGAGCGTGAAATCGCTGCGCAAGGTTATCGTTTTGACGGACCGGGAACATATGCCCGAAACAAGCCTTCCCAACGTAGCCATTTACGAGGACTGGATTGCCGAGACAGACGGTGACTTTCAGTGGGTCGGTCTCGACGAAAATGCGGCATCGGGCATGTGCTATACATCGGGTACGACCGGCGATCCAAAGGGTGTGGTCTACAGTCACCGCTCAAATGTCATTCACGCTCTGATCGCCAATCAGCCGGATGCGATCGGTATTTCGTCAAGCAAGACGATCCTGCCGGTGGTTCCGATGTTCCATGCAAACGCGTGGGGTATTGCGCACTCTTCGCCGATGACAGGTGCGAAACTGGTTATGCCGGGTGGCAGAATGGACGGCGAGGCGATCTACGAACTGTTGGATACCGAAAAAGTGAACCTCACCGCAGCGGTCCCGACCGTGTGGTTGATGTTGCTGCAGTACTTGGAAGAAACAGGAAAGAAGTTGCCATACCTGGAAAAGGTGGTCATCGGTGGATCGGCTTGTCCCCGTTCCATGACTCAGAAGTTTCGCGACAACTACGACGTCGATGTGATCCATGCCTGGGGTATGACCGAAATGAGTCCTCTTGGAAGCCTCGGAACGGCGAAGCCGCAAGTGGCCCATTTGGATGGAGATGAACAACTCGATCTGAAAGGAAAGCAGGGTTATGCCCCGTTCGGCGTCGAGATGAAGGTGACTGACGATGAGAACAACGAACTGCCCTGGGACGGCGAAACCTTTGGCCGTTTGAAAGTTCGTGGCCCGGCAATAGCCGGTTCGTATTATGGTGGCGCTGGCGCCGAGCAGTTCGATGAGGAGAACTGGTTCGACACTGGCGACGTAGCTCACATTGATGAGAATGGTTACATGCAGATCACCGATCGCGCCAAAGACGTCATCAAGTCGGGCGGTGAATGGATTTCTACCATTGATCTTGAAAACCTGGCTGTGGGTCATCCTGATGTGGCCGAGGCTGCGGTGATCGGCATAGAGCACCCCAAATGGGATGAGCGGCCGTTGCTCGTGATTGTCCGCAAGCCGGAACGGGACCCGGCTAAAGATGAAATTCTTGAATTCATGAACGGCAAGATCGCCAAATGGTGGATGCCGGATGATGTCGCGTTCGTTGAAGAAATTCCGCACACAGCTACCGGCAAAATCCAGAAAACAACACTTCGCGATCAGTTCAAGGATTTCCGCTTCGCGGAATAGATGGCATTCATGGGTCCTGACCCTGGCGCTTTGACCCCTGCCGCCATGTCGACTAAGTCATTGCCCGGCTGGTAGAGGCAGCGAAAAAAGATGGCGGCAAAATTGGAACGCGGGGTGGCCAAATCCGCTGGCTGGGCAGACTGGCTGGCGCGCTTTGATCTTTTGCTGTTTGTTATTGCCGGGCTGTCCCATCGCTACGGCATCATCACGACACCCGAATTCTTTTGGTTGCTGGGTCTGGTCGGATGCCTGGCTGTGCTCGCGCTCTTGCTGGCTGTTGTGGCCCTTCGACGGCTTTGGCTTGATGGTGATCGAGGTGGCAAACTGGCGACCCGCGCTCTGCTGATTGTCATCCTCATACTCGTGCCGTTTGCCATTTCCGGCTGGCAGGCGCTTCGTCTCCCGGCGTTGAATGATGTCGCAACAGATCTCGATGATCCGCCGCAATATTCGGTCCTTGCCCGCAGCCGAACGGGAATGATGAACCCAATTGATGCTTATACGATTGCTGAAGCTGAGGCCCAGATTGCTGTGTTTCCGAGTGTGACGGGCCGCCGATATGGAGCAGCTCCCGACACCGTAACGGAAGCAGTCAATGCCATTCTGTCAGGTCGTGGCTGGGTTATCGCTGCCCAGTCGGAAATCTCAGGCGAAGCAGGCGAGACGACTATCGAGGTGGTCTCGCGATCATTGATCTTCGGATTTGCAAGCGACATAGCAATTCGCATAACAGACGAGGGGGAGACAACCTATGTCGATGCACGTTCCTCATCCAGATACGGTACTCACGACCTAGGTGCGAACGCCCGATACATCACATCGTTCCTGGATGGGTTGGACGACGAAGTCGCCAACCGAGCCGGCGGTGGGCAATCGGCGGACGCAGACTGATCTGAATAAACCTAAGTGGGATCGTAGATCCCGTCTATCGCCGGAGCCCCATCTGTGCTGACAACGCCACGTGTAACGAGGTCTTCCAGATGGGCAAGAACGGAAAGACCGGCGGCGCCGTGAAGGCGCGGATCGGTATCCCTGTAAATTTTCTGCACCATCGCTGGAATTGTTCTGTCACCCGACAGAACACGCTGCAAGACAGCCCTTTCACGCATTTTCCGGTGCGCCTTTAATCCGCGAACAAATTTTGCAGGCTCAGATACGCGCGCTCCGTGGCCGGGGAAATAGACATCGTCATCGCGGTGAAGCAGCGTTTCGAGAGATTGCATGTAATCGGACATCGACCCATCGGGAGGTGCAACGATAGATGTTGCCCAGCCCATGACATGGTCGGCGGAGAACAGGATGCCAGTTCCTTCCAGTGCGAATGCGAGGTGGTTGGCAGTGTGTCCAGGTGTTTCGATTGCGGATATCGACCATCCATCGCCATCGATTGTTTCGCCGTCCGTGACGCTGATATCCGGAGAAAAATCATTGTCCGCGCTGGCGTCGAGCGGGTTGATTTCGCCGATAGCCAGTCGCCGAGCAGGACGATGGGCGCCTTCCGCAACAACAACTGCACCTGTTTCATCTTTCAACCGGGCAGCAAGCGGAGAGTGGTCCCGGTGTGTGTGGCTTACAAAAATATGTGACACCGGATGTCCATCGATTGCATTCAACAATGCTCTGAAGTGTTCATCATCATCGGGACCGGGGTCGATTATCGCCAGCGTTTCCGTGCCAGCCAGATAAGTATTGGTGCCATGAAATGTGAAAGGACCCGGATTGTTGACCGTCAGTCGCCGGACACCTTCGGCAATTTTGACCGCGCGTCCATAAGCAGGATCGAATTTATCATTGAATTCCAGCGTCATAGGTAAAAAATTCCGTTGAATATCACCACAGGTACAACTTTGGGCGGTTGCAGCATGGCATGATGTTTCTTATTCCAACGTCCATCGAATTCCAACCAAACGAACAAACTGGAGTTGACCTAAATCATGCACAGTCCATCCGGCCAGCAGGCCATCGTTCCATCCCTTCTCGGCGCCGGGGATACCGGGACATTTGTAGTTAAAGCCTTCCTGGTTCTGGTCGGGTCGGCTGTCATCGCACTGGCGGCTCACATTCAGGTACCATTTTGGCCGGTGCCGGCTACCCTGCAAACATTGGCGATTTTCGTCATCGCAGCTGCATATGGACGTAATCTCGCGGTTTTGACGGTTATTGCCTATCTGGCGGAAGGTGCGGTCGGACTACCCGTATTCGCAAAGGGTGGTGGGCTTGCATATTTTGCCGGGCCGACAGCCGGATATCTGGCCGGTTTCGTCATAGCCGCCGCTATTACCGGTGCTGCGGCCGATCGTGGTTGGAGCGGAAATCCGTTCAAGCTCTTCGGTGCCAATCTTGTTGGCGAGACGGTTATTCTGGCTTTGGGCGCCGCCTGGATCGCCATCGCATTCGGTGCGGACAAGGCTTTCGCATGGGGCGTTGGACCATTCATCTTCACCGATCTGATCAAGATCGCGCTTGCATCCGCCCTCGTTCCTGCTCTGTCGATGATGATAAGACGCTATCTCAGGAATTCGTAGAATTTTCGGGCGGGCCGGCAGTTTGCCGGTCCGTCAACGGTGTTTTTAGGTCGATCAGCCCTTTGAAGCTGAAGACATCTTTTTTCTGCTCATCCCGCGTCTGGATTTGCTGTCCAGCGACTTGAGAAATGAAGCGACTCCATCCGCTTCCGCTTCCCAATTTTGCTGGTGGGCACGGTTCTTGGCGTTTTTGGCAAGCTGGGACGCCAATCTATCGTCCCTGAGCACTCTTATCAGTGTGTTTGCGATACTATCTACATCCATATCGCAATATGCCGCTTCCTTTTTGCTGAGCAGCCAATCTGTATTGGCTCCCTCATTCATGACAACCGGGCACCCGCAAGAAGCAATTTCCAAGGGTAAAAGTGACAAATTGGTCGCTGATAGCACCAGCGCGACATCACACTGCGAATACAGATCTGGAAGTTCATGCAGTGGAACTGTTCCTGCGTTCAAATGGTGAAAGGGTATCACATAGTTGGATACATCCCAGCCGGCCATTATGGCTGCGGCGTCGGGAATTTCATCGCAGACCTTCTTGATTGCCATCAGGCCCAACTCAAAACAACGGCGGGTCGTGACCGGCCGGGCATAGAAGAATATGTGCCTGGTCTTGGTCTCCTTTTTTGGGCGCTGGTTATAAAATTCCGTGTCGCAGGCGAACGAAAAAGGATGGGTCCGCATCCCATAGTCTTGGCGAAGTTTATCGGCTAACCAAGGGCCGGCCGTTATTCCGGTAAGACCCAGCCGATAGGTGTTCTCTGTAATTGAATACTCGCTGCCTGCTGCGTGAAATGCCGGCTCGAAATCCTGCACAAAATAGATCTTGTGTTTGGTATCCTTGTATTTTGCAACCCAATAGGCGGTTTGCCAGCCGGTGGCGACAAGATAGCTGCACGGTTCGATTGACCTCACGCCCAGCGAAACGGTAATGCCGTGGTCCCCAAAAGACTCATTAAGCGCTGCTTGGGCCTCTTCGTTACTAGACCACCGATGAGGCTCCATCACCACAACGTGCTGGTCGGGGAAACCTCTGTCCTTCAACAATCGCATCATGCGTAAGATATTGATATGCCCGCCTGACGACGCATTGAAATCCGGAATAACCCAGGTCATGGATCCTGGCGGAACATTCGTATCGGTCAGCTTGAGGCCAAAGCCAAGCTCTTCGCCGAGCAAGAATTCATAGTGATTTACAGGGTCTAGTTTCGATTGGAGCGGCCCCGGCGCTTTTTGCATTAGCCGGTCCCAACTGCGTCGCATTGCCGACTGAAATCCCTCTCGTCGCGAAACCTCGACGAATTTGGCGATATTACCTATGTACAAGCCCGATATCCTTTAACTGCTCTTTATTCTCTTGTCCCGAGACAGCAACTTGGTATTTCCGGCAAATAATCCCGAATCTTTTGAACCTAAATAATACCCGATTTGCCTGGCTAGGTTATCAAACGGTTTTTTTGTGGTTGTTAAAGGATGTGAAAGTAGCCACCCGTTTTTTACGCCCAACGCCAGATCCCTAGCGCTGGTGCGCACAGCTTGCCGAAGAATCTCCATCCGGGTTGGACAAAGTCTGTAACCAAACAAACGCCTCAATGCGAGCGATTCATCGAAACTGCGCTGCAAACGCTCTACCAAAGAGTATTCGTGGGAGTGATAGACAACCGACTCCCACGCAAACGCCTTTTTGTATCCAGCCTCAACAACTTGTTTTGCCCAAAGTTGATCTTCTGAAAAATCAACATCCGGATAAGGGATCTTCTCCCAAACCGACTTTCTCAGGCAGGACGAATTGTCCGAATAGAAATGGTAGATCTGCCTCAAACCTTCGTTGCGCACATATTCGCGGGCGTCACTGATTTCGATGCAAGGCCAAACCTTCAGGCCCTCAAAATGCGTGTCAAGTTCCCAAGATGTGTAAGGTGACGCATCTTCATAAGCCACGTGCCTGCCAAACACTCCTGCAACATCCGGATCGTCGAGAAGAGGTTGAACAAGCGCTTCCAGCCACTTTTCATTCGCGGGCACCGCATCATGGGTCAAAAACGCGCAAAAACTGCCCTTCGAATTGGCAACGCCGAGGTTTCGGGTTTTTCCGTGTCCGAATTGGGCAGGTTCGATCTCGATCAGGCGAAATCTCGGGTCGTTTGTTGGAATGATGTCCAGTGATCCATCGGACGATCCCGAATCGATGACGATCACCTCATATCCTCTTTCGAAGCTTTGTTTTGCCACAGATTCAAGAACACGGCGGAACTGGGGTAATCCGTTCTTCACCGGTATGATTATCGAGACAAGTGGCGTTTCTTCTCTGCCGTGTTCTTGCATTCGGTAGCACCTAACTGATGCTGTCTTCAGAAACCAGCAGAATAACAAACATCCATGTTTTTGACGTAACACGCATTGTCGGCTTTCTCACCGTTGAGCTCAAATTTTGTTGTTTAGATGACAGCTTCTTGGACATGAAAACTGGCAAATCCCGGTAACTGTCAGCAACATGATTGGGTGGTATTTTTCCCCGGCGACGCCGAATATTCCGATTGCTCAAACACTGCAAGCGCATGCGATCAACTTCTCTCTCCAATCGGCTCGGCGGTTTATCCATTCAGTATTGCTGTAACGACAGTTTCGCAGGATTTTTGCCAAGGCGGAGCCGACCATCCAAATGTCCCGGAAAATTTCTCATTCGAAAGACGGGAATTTGCCGGCCGTTTGGCAGGCGTTGGATATTGGCTTGTCGGAATATCAATGACTTTGGACCATGGCCCACCCAGGCTCTTGCTTACACTGTAGATTTGCCGCGCCAAACCCGCCCAACTGGTGCTTCCGCAGCCAGCTAAATGGTACGTTCCGAATAAGCCCTCGCTTCCACCATTCAGGACCGAAGATGCGGCTTTGACCAATCCAAATGCGAGATCAGCGGCAGAAGTCGGATTTCCAATCTGATCGGCAACAACGTTGATTTCATCCCGGTCGCCCGCAAGGCGCAACATTGTGCGGACGAAGTTTGTCCCGGTGTTGCTGTAGACCCATGCTGTTCGAACGATCAGATGTCTCGGATTCACACTTGCAACGGCTGTTTCACCGGCCAGTTTTGAAGCGCCATAAACGCCTGTCGGCCCAGTCTCGTCCGTTTCGACGTAGGGCAAATCTTTGTCGCCGGAAAAAACATAGTCGGTCGATACGTGGACAACTGGAAGGCCTGCTCCTGCGGCAGCTTCCGCGACATTTCTGGCGCCATCGCAATTGATGGCATATGCCATTTCGGCCTCAGTCTCGGCCATGTCGACCGCAGTATAAGCTGCCGCGTTGATGACAATGTCTGGTCTGAGCGCCACAATTGCTTGTCTGATCGTTTCGGGGCGGCAAATATCGAGTTCTGGCCGTCCGATCGCGGTAACCGAAATTTCCTGCCCGTCCATGGCGACAAGATTGCGCGCCAACTGCCCGTTGGCGCCGGTGACCAGTAATCGCAACTGACTACTCCGCTGCTGCTTTGCCGGACGTTTTTATTTCACCAAGCCTGGCCCCTGAGTAGGATTTCTCACGAATTGGTCTCCACCACTTTTCGTTGGCGAGATACCAGTCGACCGTCTTCTCAAGACCTGTTTCGAATGTCTCCTGCGCACGCCAGCCGAGTTCATTCTCAATCTTGGCGGGATCAATAGCGTAACGGCGATCGTGCCCCGGTCTGTCGGTGACAAATTCAATCAAAGCTCGATATGGCTCTCCGCCCGTTCGGGGAACCTTCCGGTCGAGAATGTCGCAGATGGATTCTACCACAGAAAGGTTCGTGCGCTCTGCCCGGCCGCCGATATTATACGATTGGCCGACCCTGCCATTCTTGAGTACGCATTCGAGCGCCTTGGCGTGATCTTCAACATAAAGCCAGTCTCGAACGTTTTCACCACGGCCATAGATTGGCAGAGGCTTTTCATCCAGCGCGTTCAATATGACCAGCGGGATCAGTTTCTCAGGAAAATGATAGGGTCCGTAATTGTTGGAGCAATTCGAAAGCACCACCGGCAGCTTATAAGTATCACACCATGCCCTGACCAGATGATCCGACGCTGCCTTCGATGCAGAATAGGGAGATGAAGGCGCGTATGGCGTTTCTTCCGTAAATATTCCTTCATTCAGTGGCAGGTCGCCAAATACTTCATCGGTCGATACGTGGTGGAAGCGGAAATTGTTGCGATCTTCACCAGCCAGTTCTTGCCAGTAGGCAAGAGCTACCTCCAGCAGACGGAACGTGCCGACGATGTTGGTTGTTATGAATTCGGACGGTCCGTCGATCGACCTGTCAACGTGGCTTTCAGCAGCCAGGTGCATGATCGAATTGATCTTCTCCTCGCGAAAAATACCGGCAATCACATCGGCATCACAGATATCGGCCTTATAAAACCTGTAATTGTTGCATCCGTCCAGGACAGCCAACGAAGCGAGGTTTCCCGCATAAGTCAATTTGTCCACATTGATGACGCGGTCAGTACCGTTATTGACTAAGTGGCGGCAAACGGCAGAACCGATGAATCCGGCTCCACCGGTAACAAGAATGTTCACGACGGTTCTCCGTTGAATAAAAACCCGGTATCCGTTTCCTCGAGCAATGGTGCATCACGGTCCTTCTGTGAAATCGCGAAGGGAGTACCAATCGCCGGCCAATCAATGCCGATTGAAGGGTCGTCATAGCGGATCGAACGATCATGCTCGGGAGAGTAACAACTGGTCACCTTGTACAGAACTTCCGTGTCGGGAACCAGTGTGACAAAGCCGTGTGCAAAACCGGCAGGGATATAAATCTGGTTCCACTTATCCGCCGACAGATGCAGGCTGACCCATTTACTAAAGGTCGGCGATCCCTCGCGGATATCGACAGCCACATCGAACACTTCGCCACGGGTCACCCGTACGAGCTTGCCCTGCGCAGCGGGTGGACATTGATAGTGCAAGCCGCGCAGTGTTGCCGGTGCGACCGAATAAGAGTGATTGTCTTGAACAAATGTCGCATCCACACCCGCTTTCCCGAAACTGGCCGAATTGTAGGTTTCGGAAAAAAATCCGCGATCGTCGCCGAACTTCTTCGGCTTGATTTCCAGTACCTCTCCAAAACCGATTATGCGAACTTCCATCAACTTCAATTTGCTCCGGCCCGCATTCGCAGATATTCGGCATATTCGGTTTTTCCGAGACCATCAGCTCTCCTGATCAAGTCCTCAGCGCTTAGATAACCCAGCTCAAATCCAATTTCCTCAGGGCACATGATCTTGATACCCTGCCGGTGCTCCAGAGTGCGAACAAACGCCGAGGCTTCATGCAAGCTGTCATGCGTTCCGGTATCCAGCCATGCAAAGCCTCTCCCGAGCTGTTGTACATTGAGGTCGCCGCGGTGGAGATAGGCCTGATTTACGTCTGAAATCTCCAGCTCACCGCGAGCGGAAGGTTTTATCGATGCAGCAATATCAAGGACATCATTGTCATAAAAATAGAGGCCTGTAACGGCCCAGTTGGAAGCCGGGTTTACGGGCTTTTCGATGATCGAGACCGCGCGCCCATCCTCAGGATCAAAAGAAACCACGCCATAACGCGACGGTTGATCAACATGATAAGCGAATACGGTCGCGCCGCTTTCCCGTTCGGCAGCTTTGCGGCAATGGGCTGACAGACCATGTCCATAGAAAATATTGTCGCCGAGTATCAACGCCACTGAATCTTCGCCGACAAACCGGTTGCCGATGATGAATGCTTCCGCGAGCCCATTGGGCTCGGATTGTTCAGCATAGGAAAGGTCAACGCCAAAATCACTTCCGTCGCCGAGTAGTTTCTTAAACAGCGGCAAGTCGTGCGGAGTTGATATTACAAGAATATCTTTGATGCCGCTGAGCATCAAAACGCCTAGAGGATAATATATCATCGGCTTGTCGTAGATCGGCAATAATTGCTTCGAAATAGCAACGGTAACCGGATACAACCGGGTGCCGCTGCCTCCGGCTAGAATGATACCCTTCACGGAATTTCCTCATAATGGCTCTAGGGTCGCATTAGCAGTAGCGCGATACACCTTCAAGTGACCGATGTATGGCGACCGTGAACAATTGGCGCCTAGACTTTCCCCAGTGCACAAGCCAGATAAAGGCTGAATTGTCCGAGCGAAGTTTGCCTGTAGATGTTCGACTGGCGCAGGCGGAATAGCCGATCCGGAAATCTCCCGGATCGTATTTTGCGGAATTCATTCACCAATTCGCGCGCCTCATCTGTCAGCAGGTCATCACACGCCGAAAGCGCGTCGAGATTTTGTTGATTCCATCTGGCAAAACGCCCGCCTGCCATCAAGACGAGCCGGCTCATCCTGGCCCGCCAGGAAGAATTTGCTCCAATGATATTGGTTTGATGCTGGCGGTAGTGAACTTTTGGAATTTTCGAATAATGCACTGTTCCGCCTGCACCAGTGACCAAAAGATATGCCCACCAGTCATGGCTGACAAAACCGGTTCTTTTGCATGCCTCCACCAACAGATCTCGCGTCAAACGGTTGAAAACCATCGTGTTTCCGCCTGCTATGCTTTGGACGATCGCGTTCCTGAACGATGGTGGCGCTGAAAACAGGGGCGACAATCCTTTATCTTGACCGTCCTCGGCGACGATCAGTGTGCGCGAGCAGAAAAGCGCTGGCTTTCCATTCGGTTTGCCGATTTGTTCGGCAGCTTGTGTCAGCTTGTCCGGCTCCCAGATATCGTCCTGATCGCAGAAGGCATAAAGGTCAGAATTTTCCGGTGAGTTGTTGATCAGATGTCGATAGTTCTCTGCAAAACCTCGACGAGGCCCTTGAATAACGGTTGCATCACCCGGGCCCCAACTACGCTCAATGTCCGTCAGGTAAGCAATTGTACCGTCAGTCGAGCCATCGTCGGATATCAGCAGGTCAATTGGCCTTAGGTTCTGTTTCTCAATCGAACCGATTTGGCTGCTCAAATAGGCGCAGCCATTATAAGTTGCCATCAATACTGTAGTTCTTGGCATGCGAGGGCATCACACATTATTACGGCTGATCATAAATAATTGCATCATTGCAATCGCTCAAAACCATACGAATCTTTGATTTTTCGGTTCTACTAATTTAGAGATTCTCTATGGTCTCGGCCAGCTAATTGTTTGAAGTCATGTGCAGCACCGGAAATTGGTGTTGCGATCAAATTTCGGACTGGCTGTCGTAATATCTGAGGTGGGTTCTTGAAGACTTGGAATCGAATGATTCCGAATGCGAAGCTAATTCGCATGATCGGTTCTTTGCACGATCTGCTTGCTGCGGTCGCAGCATTTTATCTAGCTTATGGAACGGTTTACGGTTTCGAGCAGCTCTTCAATGTTCCTGGTATTCACGACAAGGCATTGGCCTTTTCAGTTATTTCGGTACTCTACTTCTTTGCGTTTTCGCTGAACAGGGGACTTTGGCGCTATGCGTCATTGCCGGACCTGCTCGCCATTATCAAGGCGAGCGGAATGGCTGTTGCTACCTACGCAATAGTTCTTTTCTTCCTGACGCGCGGTTCCAATGTACCGCGCGCGGCGCTGCCGTTGTGCTTTATCTACATGGTGATGGCGATTGGCGGACCGCGTGTGCTGTACCGTATGCTAAAGGAAGGCGAATACCTTAGTAACTTTATCAAATTCGAGCTGCGTCAGGAACATCGACGATCCGCACTGCTCTTCAGCGTGAATGAGAATTCCGAATCTTACATTCGCGCGGTGCGCCGCTCGGGAAATGCAGATTTCAAGATTGTTGGAATAGTCGACGACCGGATTGCGACCGGCAATATCCTTCACGGTGTGAAGGTGCTGGGTCCCGGTTCGAGAATTGATCATATAGTATCAAAATTGCGGAGCCGTGGAACGGCCGTTACCGATTTGATTATTGCTGACAACAAAATGCCGGCCGGCAGGCTTGCCGAATTGGTGGCTGACGCAAGTAATTGCGAATTGCAGGTCAGTCGCATTCCTGAATTGCAGCAAACGTCGAAGTTTGAGCGTATCGATATCCAACCCAATCCTATCAAAATTGCGGATCTGCTCCCGCGGCTAGAAATCAAGCCGGACGCAAAATCGATTGCAAGATTGGCCGATTCGAAGACCATATTGGTAACCGGCGCCGGTGGATCAATTGGCGCAGAGCTTGTCAGACAGTTGGCTGCCTACAATCCGAAGCGCCTGATCATCAGCGACGTGTCTGAGTTCAATCTTTACAAGGCGGATTCAGAGATTTCGGAACTGTATCCTGATGTTGATGTTGTCACCAAAATTGCTGATATCAGAGACCGGCAGCGGATTTCTGAACTCTTGGGCAAGTATCGCCCGGACGTGGTTTTCCATGCTGCTGCACTCAAACACGTCCCTTTGGTTGAAACCAACGTCCTCGAAGGCATAAAGACCAACCTGATTGGCACCAGAATTCTTGCCGATTGTGCAGTGGAGCACAAGGTAAAGACTTTGGTGATGATTTCGACCGACAAGGCGGTCAATCCAACCAGCGTGATGGGTGCAACAAAACGCGCGGCCGAAGCCTATTGTCAGGCGCTTGACGTGATAGCCCCTGTACCGAGGTTTAAAACGGTTCGTTTCGGAAACGTGCTTGGTTCAACCGGATCAGTCGTCCCCCGCTTTTCCGCGCAGATCAAACGTGGTGGACCAGTAACCGTAACCCATCCGCAAATTGCCCGATATTTCATGACAATTCCTGAAGCGGTAACGCTGCTGCTACAAGCAGCGGGTCATGGTGAACACAGCGACGAGCGAGGTCGGATCCTTGCGCTGGATATGGGAGAACCGGTGCGGATCGCAGATCTTGCGCGGCGTATGATCGAACTGGCCGGCTACAAACCTGATATTGATATTGAGATCAAATATACCGGCCTGCGCCCTGGTGAAAAGCTGTTTGAAGAGCTGTTTGAAACCGGCGAAATTGCCGATGTAAGGCATGAGCAGGGTTTCATGTCGGCAGCACCACGAATTATCGAAGCCGCGATGATACGGAGATCTCTTGACGAGTTGGAAGCAGCCGTTGCAGACAATGACGAAGAACGTGCGCTGAAGCTTCTGCGCCACATTGTTCCTGAATACGAACCGCTAGCCATTGATCCCACCGGATCATCCGAGAGGCAGACGGTCGGCGATGAAGCTGCATTTCGGCAGCCGCCTGCTTGAGTTGCCTGCTCAAAATCGGGTCAATCCGCGAATTCAGCGTTCACTGTCAAATTGATTGCGTCCTGAAACGCGGTGTTTGGAGCCCAGTCAAGCACAGAACTTGCTCTTGAAATATCCAGGCAGCTTTCTTTCACATCAGTCGGCCGTCCTGGAAGATATTCCCTTTCGAACATATGTCCCGTGGCCCGTTCTATTGCGCCGACGACTTCGTTTATCGAGCGGGATTCACCTTGGCCGATATTCAAGGTGAAGTTTGCCTCTCCCGGCAAATTTATGGCTTCTTGGATCGCGTCCACCAAATCGTCAATGTAGAGATAGTCCCGTCGTGCGCTGCCATCTCCAAATATCTGAATTGGCTGATTGCGCCGGTAGCGGTCCATAATGGCCGGGATCAGTCCCTGTCCGCGCCGAAAGCGTTGGCCCGGTCCAAACGGGTTTGAAACTCGTAGAATGATGGCTTCGATCTTTTCTAGCATTCCGTACATGCGAAGATAATTTTCGACGGTGAGTTTGGTTGCACCATAAGAGCTGATCGGGGTGCATGGCGCATCTTCCGGGGTCGGCACCGGAGCCGCCGGTCCATAAACGGTGCCGCCAGACGAAATGAACACTATCCTTTCTACGCCAGCAGTAACGCAGGATTGGATGAATTCCACTTGCGGTATGATGTTATTGCGGATGTCGGAGATAAGGTGCTTGTTCTCCAGTCCGGGACTGGAGGAACTGATGAGCTGGACGACGGTTTTTACCCCATTCAAGGCCGGCGAAATGTCGAGTGGTTCAAGAATATTGGCTTCCGCGCACTCGCAGGATCCTCCAAACTCTGCCAGAAAGTTAGGGTCCATGCGACGCGAAACCAGCCGCAGGCTTTCATCCGCTCCAACGAGCCTGCGGGTAAGGTGGGATCCGATAAATCCAGTTGCGCCAAAAATTCCGATCAACTTGCTTCGTCTTTCTCCCTGAAAAACTCGCCGGACGTTGTGTAGTTGACCAACTCTCCGTGATCGAGTTCAAGAATATGCGTACAGGTCCGTTGCAGCAGTTGATGATTATGACTGGCCAGAACAATGATTCCTGCTGATTCTGCAAGCGCTGCCATTCTGTCCCGCGCCTTTTTCTGGAATTTGGTATCTCCGGCACCTATCCACTCATCCATCAACAGGATTTCCGCATCAAGGCAGGTAGCAACGGAGAATGCAAGTCGGGCTGCCATACCCTGACTGTAAGATTTGAGCGGCATATCGATGAAATCGCCAAGCTCGCTGAACTCGATAATCTCGTCCATACGCTCCTCGATTTGCTCGCGGCTGATGCCATTGATCAAACCGCGCAGTACAATATTTCTTCGGCCCGATGCCTCACGGCGAAAACCGAGATTGATATTGAACAACGCGTCCACCCGGCCCTCGATATCAATTGTTCCGTCAGAAGGTTCAAGAACGCCGTACAAGGCTCTAAGAAGCGTGGTTTTACCTGAACCGTTTGATCCGACGAGGCCAAGCCGGTCACCTGGTTTCAATGCGAAACTGATACCGTTCAACGCCAATACCCGCTGTACACGACCACTGCCGACGATTTTGCCTCCCGATACCGCCGGCGCTCTGGCGCCGCGTTGCAGGGACAGCTTTCTGCGTATTCGGTAGTTTACCGTAAGATTGTCGACGCGAATATGAACCATCAGAGCGGCTTACATCCCAATGAAAGCAATTGCCCGTAGGTATTTGGAGATCCCTTTGTGAACAAGAGATGATTAGGTACACGCGCCTTCGGCATTGCGCAACGACGTGTTGAGCACCAAAGGTCGAGGTCAGGCAGTCGCGGTTTCATTATCAGCCTCTTTCACGCGTTTCCTGTTGTTTTGGACATCGCTGCCAATCCATCAAGCTGCTCCCATATGTGGCTCCACATCTAGAGCACGAAAGCGATTTTCTTCCGGAGCATACCGAGAAGCGGCACTGCGACAATCCACATTGCCAGGCAAATCACACCGCATATGAGCAGAGAATTTTGTGGAACGCTTTCGCTGTAAATCGGAGCGCGAACGATATCGAGGAAGTAGGTAAAAGGATTCCATTTGTAGATGGCTGCCCGCAATCCGTGGCCATCGGCATCAAGCCAGAAGATCGGCGTAAGGAACAGGCCTATTCTCATAAGGTTGGTCACAAAAAACTGCAGATCGGCAAAGAAAGCGCCCGCTATTGCCAACAGGGTGATTGCTGCTGGTGTCGCAACCAAAATGAGGAGCAAGGCCGGGATTGACCAAAACCACTGGTAACCGGGTAAAAGTCCGGAGATGAGCACGATTCCCAAACAACCTATCAGGGAATAGCCTGCCCGAATTGTCGTTTGTGCGGTCATTCGCAGCACATAGACCGACAGGGGAAGGGTGGTGCCCTTAATGAAACTTTCTTCCCTGACGAACAATGTGACGCTCTGCGTCACAGTCTCTGACAGGTAGAGCCAAACATACAGCCCCATTGCAACATAGGCAGGAAAATTGTCGATGTTAGAGCGAGCGCCGAAGATGACAATGAAAGTACCGGCGAACGCGAGATAGTTCAGCAGAAGCCAGGCCGGTCCCAAAAAAGTGCGGCGATGCTGGTCGCTAATGTCCTCAGAGGCTAGGGCCGTCCACACACTGCGCATGCGCAGCCCGGCTCTGATGTCTTCCATACCCGATCTGTAGGCGTGCAGCATTGCAGGTTCGCGATCAATTGAGATTACAGGCGCTTTAGAAGGTATCCCAATTCCGATCAATCCCCGCAATTGATAACCGGCTATTAAGAGCCTACCGCCGATCGCTCAAGATAAAAACCGAAGGATGGCAAAGACGCACCTCGGGTCGGCGGTCACCAGGAATCGATTGCGCGGTCTGCGGTTCGATGCCAGCCTCCACCATCGGAATAGGCCAATACGGCGCGGCGTTATTCAGGCCTTTAGATCGTATTGTCGTTTCTGTGCTTTCGCCAATTGGTGCCGTCGCAATAAATCGGAACCCCCAGATCAGAAAGGAAGGCGGTCGCGCCTTCAAGCTCCGGCGACGCAGGCGGCAAAGTGGCTTGAGTGAAGGGTGTCATTCGCACCAGCCCGTCCACATCCAGTTTGGCTGCTGGCGATTCCGTGCCGATACCGACGTTGCCGTTGTCCTTGTCGACGACAATCGCTTCATGCCATGTGGAGCCGTCCGGGCTTACCTTCACATGCCAGTTGTCATCACCGGTCAAGCCGAATTCGGCCCTGCCTGAAAACGAGGTTTGAAACATCACTGAGGCGGTATCGGCGGCAGCGTTCTTGTTGATTTTGAGTTGGTGGCCATTGCCATCGTGATTGAGCAATGTCGCCGGCGCGTTTGCCGCAATCCTGTTGAAAGCATCGGCAGCCGCGCTGTTGACCGAAACGGAATCAAACTCGCCCGTCTTTCCGCCGGCCACCAGCCAGGATGAACCGTCCCAGACGACCAGAATATTCTCGCTGTTTATCCACGCAGCCCACCCGGTCTTTGCTGTGTAAAACATCCATGCCCCGTCCTGCCATGCCGCGATATCGAGATCATGACCCGACCAGTCGCCGGATGCCCCTGTTGCGACGATGTATCTGTCACCTTCGTCCGGTGTCTCCGGTGGGCTGTCGAGAGAACGGCTCAGTACTCCGGCCTGCACGACCGCATCCAGGGCGCGAATGGCCTCATTGTGGGTTACATGTTTCTGCGCCTGGCTTGGCAAGATGTAGGGAAGGTCTAGATTTGGTGTCCGGTCCACAGTGGCTGCTCCAATTGTCTGACCGGATAGTACCATCGGACGTAGAAGCGTGGATAAATCCGGGTGACGGGAGGATCATGCCCTGGCGTCATTCGGATCAGCATCAATTTCTCGCTAAACGCCCGGTTCGTCTTGACCTGAGGTGTCGATTCATGGCACCGAGGCGCGCCCGGAAATACTTCCCGGCGCAGCGGGTTCTCTGGAACCTTTGTACTCGAGTTGGGGCGTGGCCAAGTGGTAAGGCAGCGGCTTTTGGTGCCGCCATTCGCAGGTTCGAATCCTGCCGCCCCAGCCAGCACCGGTCAATCTTGGCGGCAAACAATATCGGGACGCTTTCCCAGCGCCAATCCATCGCCATTAATCAACAAGCGCGCCTCTGGGAGATCGTGAGGAAACGCTTCATCATTGTCGGAACTCATCTCCAGTCGCCAGCGATACCGCCGTCTCATCTACCGAGATCGCATCGGCCGGATCGAGGAATTCATGGCCGTTGATGGTGCAGATTTCAAAGCACTTCGACCTTTCCATCTGAAATGATCTCGATGTGGCGGGAGGTGAAATACTGTCCACCTGCTTCACGCCACGCTTGCAGATGCGGTGTGTCAAAATGTGCATCGAGCGCTGCGCGGTTTTCCCAGCGCTCGACAAATTTCAATCGCGTATTTTCGGTGACATCGACGAGTAGGTCATACGAAATACATCCCTCTTCTTCGCGCGTCGCGTCAATGCACGGCTGTGCAGCCGAAACGACTTTTTCAAGCGAACCCGGTTGGATGGTGAGCGTGGCGATAAGGTGAATCATGGCTTCCTCTAAATAGCAAATTCCGCTGCAACATCGGTAGCACATCGACCGGTTGGCGGGTCAACCACTTCCCACTGACTCGGATCTCGCGGGTTTCAGGATCGACGTGTACCGGTGGTGTTGCGCCGTTGAGCACCATCGATATCTTGGAGATCCCGTGGCGTGTGCTTTCGATGGCCAAGGTCTGCTTCTCGTACCAAGTTTGTTGCGCAAGACATCAACTTCTGCAGCCTTGAACGCAAACGGCAGGTGTCAGCGGAATTGGTTCATGATCTCCGGCGGGGTGATGTGCCTGCCGGCGAAAGTAAGCCCGCTTGTTTTGAAATCAGCCTACAGCTTCACTTTCCGCCAGTTCCTGCCAGCGATGGCAAGCGACCTCGTGTTCCGGGCTCGCCTCTTCCAGTTTTGGCTCCTCGCGGCGGCAATGGTCGGTGGCAAAGCGGCAACGCGTTTGGAACTTGCATCCCGGTGGCGGATTTGCCGGGCTTGGAATCTCGCCTTCAAGTTTTTGCGCGTGCCCGCGGTGGTCAGGATCAAGTGAAGGGATCGCAGACAAGAGCGCTTGCGTATACGGGTGACGCGGATTGTCGAACAGTTCGCGCGTCGGTCCGCTCTCTACAAGCCTGCCCAAATACATGACAGCGACATGGTCACAAATGTGCGCCACGACGCTGAGGTCGTGACTGATAAACAGATAGGTCAGTCCCAGTTCTTTTTGCAGCTCTTTCAGCAGGTTAAGAACATCAGCCTGAATCGACACGTCCAGCGCTGCCACGCTTTCATCGGCAACGACAAACTTAGGATTAGAGACCAGGGCGCGAGCAATCGAGATACGTTGCCGCTGACCGCCAGAAAATGCGTGCGGGAACCGTCGCAGATGCTCCAGATTGAGTCGGCATTTGGCTGCTATTTCGCGAACTTTTTCATCTGTCTCCTCGCGAGATGATGTAAGACCCATGACTTCGAGCGGTTCGGCGATGATATCACGCACAGTCATGCGCGGACTGAGCGCGGCATAGGGGTCCTGAAAGATCAGCTGTGCTCGCTTTCGATAATCTTTCAGGTCCTGCTTCGACAATGATGCGACATCATACTGAACCTCGCCATCGTCATAGCTCACCTTGCCATCACTGATCGGGGCTGCGTTGAGAAGTGCACGGCCAAGGGTCGTCTTGCCGGATCCGGATTCGCCAACCAGACCGAAGAAGGAGCCCTTTGGAATATCGATGTTGACTTTCTCCACGGCCCGGATGACCGGGGTTGTGCCGATCAGCTTGCGGCCCAGTCCGTAATAGACACACAAATCCTTTGCAGTGATCAGCGGTGTGTCGCTCATGCCGCCTCCTCCTGCTTGGCGGCCACGAAGCATGCAGCATCATGATCCGGTTCCATCGGGAACATTTCTGGCACGTCCTTGTCGCACCTGCCCTCGATCGCTACCGGACACCGGGTGTGAAAAACGCAGCCGGATGGGCGTTCAAGCGGGCTCGGGATATCGCCTGCGACCGGGGTCAGAGGTGCACCAAGATCATCAAGCTTCGGAAGGGCATTGATCAGCCCCTGTGTATAAGGATGGGCCGGATTGCGGATGACGTTCCGGACGGGTCCTTGCTCGACCAGGCGCCCCAGATACATCACGGCGACGCGATCGGCTGTTTGTGCAATCACGCCAAGGTCATGAGTGATGAAAATGATTCCCATGCCAAACTCGGCGACCAAATCTTTCATCAGATCGATCACCTGTGCCTGGATCGTGACGTCCAGAGCGGTTGTGGGTTCATCGGCAATCAGCAATTTCGGTCTGGTGGACAACGCCATTGCGATCATCGCTCGTTGCCGCATGCCGCCGGACAACTCGAACGCATATTGGTCGAACCGCCGAGCCGCATCGGAAATCCCGACCCGCTCGAGCATTTCGATCGAAATGCGCTTGGCTTCCGCTTCAGAGATCTTCTTGTGCAGCACAAGCTGCTCGACCATCTGGCTGCCGATCTTGATTGCCGGCGCGAACGAGGCCATAGGCTCCTGAAAGATCATGGAAACCGCGCCTCCGCGGATCAGCATCAGTTCATCCGTACCCTTCAATTTAAGCGCGTCGACCGTTTTGCCATCAGCGGTCAACATGATGCTGCTTTCAGGTTCGTAGACCGAATTATCCGCATTCAGCTGCATGATAGATTTGGCGGTTACCGATTTGCCGGATCCGGATTCGCCCACCAGTCCCAAAATTTCGCCCGGTGCGACATCGAAACTGACTCCATCCACTGCCGTTACCAAGCCTTCGTCGGTCTTGAATTTCAGTTTCAGGTTTTTGACAGAAAGAAGCTCGCTCATTTCTTCGAGCCTCCATATGGGTCGGCCGCATCGCGCAAACCGTCACCGACGAACACAAATGCCATCACAAGCGCTATGAAAAACAGCACCGGAATGAAATACCATTGGTAGTTCAACAAGACGTCGGCGCTGGTGACGTTCAACAGCATCACGCCAAGCGATGTGACAGGATCCTTCAGCCCCAATCCGATAAACGAAAGCGCCGTTTCGCTGAGGACAATATAAGGGAATGAAATCACCAGATCGACGATGATGTAGCTGGTGAAGCTTGGAAGCAGATGCTTGCGGATAATATGGCCCGGCGAAGCGCCAACGAGCTGCGCAGCCAAAACATATTCCTGGTTTCGCTCGACCAGCAGATGCGTGCGTACCCTTCGCGCCAAGGTTGGCCAGTTGATGAATCCGATGATGAGCGAGATATAGAAAAAGCGGGCTTCGGAGGAGATTTCCGGTGGCAGGAACGCAGCGATCGCCATGAAGAGCGGGATGATCGGAACGGTCCGCACGGCATCGGTGACCATTTGAATGATGCTGTCAGTCAGGCCCCCGAAATAACCCGCTATCCCTCCGATTATCAGGGCAAGCACAAATGATATCAGCACACCCAGTGTGCCCACCGCCATTGAGGTATTGATGGCGTGCAATGTGCGGCTGAAGATGTCCTTGCCGGAGGCGTCGGTACCGAACAGGTGGACTTTGCCCTTGTCAGCACCGAACAGGTGAGTATCGAATGTCAGCCCGATATTGGCTGAACCCAGCAAGCCGTACTCCCAGCCATCGACAAAGAATTCCAGATAACGGCGATCATCCGGGTCAACGGTTGTGACCCACCTGAAATTGGTCTTGATCGATCGCTCGCGCTTGACGCCATAAATAAACGGTCTGAGGGAGCATCCGTTTTGGTCACAGAATTTGGGTATCTGCGGCGCCCCGTTTTCATATTCGGTGTCGCGGCCGGCAATTGTCGGATCGTATGGTGAAAGGAACGGAGCGAACAGACCCATCAGAATAAGGCCGACCAAAACAGAAGCGGCCATCATCGCCGTTCTGTTCTTCTTGAACCTTGCCCAGATCAGTTGCGATTGCGAAGCAGTGAAATAGGCTTCTTTCGCTTTTTGTGTCGGTTCAGAGGTGCTTGCAGCCATTGCCTTATCCTCCCATCACCGAACGGCGGACACGCGGATCGAGCAGCGCCAATCCGACATCCGTAATAAAATTGAGCGTGACGATTGAGGCCGTCAGTAGAAAGATGATTGCGCCGGCCAACTGCTGATCGTTTGACCGCGCCAGCGATTCAAGCAGCAATGCACCTGCTTCGGTCAGCGTCAGGATCAGAGCCACGACCGGCAATTCATTGAAAATCCGGTTCAGGTCAAAACCCAGCGAATTGACGATCGGCCCCAATGCGTGCCGGGCAGGGTAACGCCACAGCAGTTTGCGCCCGATTATCCCCCGCGCCGATGCGGCGGTGACATAGAGCTTGCCGATCTCATCGAGCATCAATGCCCGCACTGTCTGCAGCGCGAAGGCGGTTGCTGACCAACCGAGGATGAAAACAGGCAACCAAGCCCGCGACAGGAAATCCATGAGCTTGTCGAAGCTCCAGTCCGCGTCACGATATTCCTTGGAAAACAATCCTGTCAGTGAATCGCCAAACATTACCGTTGAGAACAGCATGATCATGAGCGCCAGCAGGAAGTTCGGCATTGCCAGGCCCAGATAAGAGACGAAGCGAAGCGAGCCGTTGAGCCAGGCATTCTTTGACGCCGCTGCTATGATGCCGACAGGTATCGCTATGAGATAGGCAAATAACAAGGACGTCAGGCAGATAGCCAGACTGACCAGAAACTTGTCTCCGAGCAGCTGATTGATGTTCAGACGCAGGATACAGGAATCACCGAACTCCCCTTTGAACATAACATTGCCGACCCAGCTGCCCCATCGCACAATGAACGGCCGGTCCAGCCCTAGGCGTTTCTTCTCGGCCTCAATGTCTTCGACAGTAATCTGCGCGCCCTGTGTGTTCTTGAACGCCAGATAGCGCTCGGCACATGTGCCGGGCACAAGCTCCATCAAGGTGAATACAATCAGGGATACAGTCAGCAGCGTGAACAGCGCCATACATGCGCGAACAAATGCAAACTGTGCCAACTGAGCCATTGCGCTGCCCCGTTACCCTTCTACCCGGTTCCCGGTTCCGCCGCAGGAAACCGAAGTCTTCCCCTAGAAAATGCGGAGGCCAGGAGTTTGGCCTTGGCCTCCGCGGATATCAACCGAAATGACGTGATTTACTCGTCAAAGAACCACTGCTGTGGACGGTAGGGGAATGTCCGGTAGTACTCATACGACGCCGTCTTGAACTCTACGAAGTTCTTCAGAGCGTTGCGCCGATAGATCGGATCGGGCGTCAAGGCCGTACCGATGAACAGCAGATTGCCGGTCAGGTTTTCAACCATCCGGGCTCCAGCCGCCTTGAACTCGTCAGAACCGGCTGGTGCAGACTGAAACGCGTTGATGTCCGCAAGAATCTGTTTGACAAATTCTGGCGGCTCGACGCCACCCGCGCCCTTGGAGTCGACCCATTCAGCCCACAACATGCCTGTGCGGTGACCGAAATAGTTCTCGAACGGTGGTACCCACAACTCGTTGTTACCGAGCACGATACCGAGCGGCTGACCCTTTTCCCAGGCGCCGACGTCAAGCTGGTTCGAAGATTGCGCTGAGCGATATTCGTCCGGTGTCACTTCCTTGACGGCCGTCTGAACACCAACATCGGACCAGTATTGGCCGACCAGTTCGACAACCTGACCGGCGATACCCTGTGTCGCGAACTGAATATTCAGCACGATTTTCTCGCCGTTGGGCAGTTCGCGGAAGCCGTCTCCGTCGGTGTCCTTCATGCCGATTTCGTCAAGCAGAGCCTTGGCGCCATCAGGATCGAATTCCGTCGCGAATGTTTCCCACTTCGGATCGACAAAGTCAGGCAGCGGTGAGAAGCCCGTGTACTGTCTCGGGGTTCCTTGGCCGAAATAGGCAGTTTCGTTCAGTTCACCACGATTGATCGCGATCGACATGGCTTTGCGGAATCGCAGATCACCAAATACCTTACGCTTTTCCGGATTGTCCGAAGTGACATTAAACGAAAACGCGTGCATGGCGATCTTCGGTTTCAGGTAAACCGAATAGTCGCCCTTTTCCTGATTTTCCAGGAGAAGTGGTGCGTCAGAGAGCTGTAGTGACTGGGTCTTGTAGTCGGCTTCAGCATTGACCAGTTTCAGGATACGCACTTCGTTGTCGTTGGCGTAAACCTCGTCCTGTTCATTGATGTACGGAAGCTGGTTGCCTGCCGTATCAACCATAAAGAAATACGGGTTCGCCACATAATGACGGCCCTCGGTGGAGTCGGCCACAGTGAGGAAACTCTCAAGTGTCGGCACAACTGCCTTCGGAAGGTTTCCAACGATATCCGGGCTGTTCAGCAGCGGAGACGGCGTGTCGGTCCAGTCCGAGTTGCCGAAATAAGCCTTGATGGCCGCCAGGCCGTTTTCAAATCCCAGGCTTTGTGCGTAGGAATCTGCATCCGAACTGATATCTGGATGGAACTTGCCCAGGAAGTGCTTCGGCTGAAACCCTTGCGCAAACGAGGTTGCAAAGTGGGCCAGCAGGCCAGGTTTCGGTGCTGGGAGGTTGAAGCGGACGGTCTGCGCGTCGATAACATCGACCGTCATGCGCTCGCCACCAACCAGCACATAATCCTTCGGCTTCTCGATTACCTTGGAATCAAGCGCCAGATTGTCGTACCAGAATTTCACATCTTCTGCGGTAAAGGGCGCGCCGTCAGACCACTTGTGGCCCTTGCGCAGGAAAAATGTCAGCTGCGTGTAGTCGTCATTCCACTCCCAGCCTTTGGCAACCATCGGGACGATCGTTTGAAGGTCATCCGCATAGCGCACCAGATTGACGTGGCGCGTCGACAGGAAGTCAGATGTGCCGGCTTCGGTGGCGTTCGAAAGCGCATCAAGAGTACCGCCATATTTGCCAATCATTTCATAAGGAGCGACCACAAGCGGCTCTTCGGGGAGGCGTTCCGCCAGCGGTGGCAGATCCGGGTTACCCTGAATTTTGGAGTTCAGGTCGCCCATTGCCGGGTTTTCCTGAAACGTCATTGTGCAGTTTGCCAGCGATTGGAATTCGGCCAGTTCATACTGTTGCGCAAACGCGCCGGCGCCCACGCCCATCGGGTCGGCGACAGTCGCCGGCGGGCAATCTGCCGCCCACGACGCGCCTGCCATAAAGACCAGCGCGGAACTCGCCAAAAGAAGTTTTTTCATGGTGTTCTCTCCCTTGCCACGATTGTTTGGAGGCGAAACTTCGTCGCCTCCGGATTTGATATTCTTCTGTGACCGTCGGCCACTTTGTCACCAGATCATGCGATCGGCAACACATTATATTAAGCTTGGCCTCAACCATTCGGTTGGCTGGACCAGAATCGGACCGTAACCGGGACTAAGACCGGTTCACAACAATTGGATGACATGCCAATTGCTTTCCTGTTTGATTTTTTCTTCCGGATGATAAATCACATCTGATCGATTCGAGGCGGGCTGGCATGACCGGAAATGTTCTTCTCATTGTGATTGACCAGCTGCGTGCCGATTGCCTAACCGGTGCGCTGGCAGAAACGGTCAATCTGCCGAACTTGCAAAAACTGATGACGGATAGTGTCACTTTTGGCCGCCACTATACGGTCGCCACTCCATGCGGTCCCTCACGTGCCAGCCTTCTGACCGGGCTTTACGCCGTGAACCACCGATCTGTCCGAAATGGTGGTCCATTGGCCAGGGACCATGCAACCATTGGGACGGAATTTCGCAAGGCCGGTTATGAACCTTTGTTGTTCGGTTATACCGATGTAAGCCCCGATCCTGCCGACCTGCATCCAAATGATCCCGACCTCAAAGATTATGAAGGACTGGCGCCGGGATTTGCCGAAATAGTCCGGATGCGGCTTGACAGCAATTGGTCGTGGGTAGGGCATCTGAAATCGAAGGGATACGAACTGCCTGATGAATACTGGGACCTGTTCCGGCCGGTGCCCTCAGAATCCGCCAGTCAACCCAGATTGTCAGATCCTGCGCTCTACCGCGCTGAAGACAGCGACACTGCATTTCTAACCGATCGCACGCTGCAGGAGTTGTCGGCGCGCGTAAACGACCATTGGTTCTCGATGGTGACCTACATTCGGCCACATCCCCCACTTGTTGCGCCTGCACCCTACAACAAGATGTACACTCCCAGGAATGTGCCGCAGCCGATCCGCCCACTTTCGTTTGAAGAGCACAAGGCAGCGCATCCCTATTTCAACGCCGACTACTCAGCGCCTTCAAACAGGCAATTGCATTCTCAATTCGATGGGCGAACCGACAACATCTCTGAGGCGGATTCCCTCGAGCTTCGGGCCATCTATCTCGGACTGGCAACCGAGGTTGATCACCATATCGGTCGAATCCTCGATTTTTTACGAGAATCGGGCCAATACGAGGAAACTCTGATTGTCGTCACTGCTGACCACGGAGATATGCTTGGCGATCACCACGTGTGGGGAAAGCATGTGCCTTTCGAGAGCGCCTTCCATGTTCCGCTCATCATTCGTGATCCCAAAAACAGGGAAAGTGCCGGAGCTGTCGTCAACAGGTTCACCGAGTCGATCGACCTTGCGCCTACACTGTCGGACTGGATCGGTGAAGATGCGAATATCGCCTTTAACGGCAGGTCGCTGCTGCCATTTTTACGCGGAGAACATCCTGACGACTGGAGACGATACGCATTCGCTGAAGTTGATTTTGGTAATCCGGTCAAACCGACCCGATTTCAATCGGATCTTCGTTTGACGAGCGCCCAATCCAACTTTGCGATTCTGCGCGATGAGCGATTTAGTTATGTTCACTTCAACGGCGGACTTCCGCCGTTGCTTTATGATTTGATAGCCGATCCATGCGAGGGAAATAATTTGGCCGGCAATCCGGAATATTCATCTGAGTTGCTACGCTTGTCCCGCATGATGCTCGATCACCGCATGACATTCGCCCATCATGCAAAATCCCGCATGATGCTAACAGGGACCGGGATTCGCATCGGACCGGTCTGACTTCGGCCCACCGACAACCGATTGTGCGACCTCCATGAATGTTCGGATCAGGCGACTGTTTTGCCGTTCGCGCAAACAGATCAACGCCTCGTCCATCATGATGTCTGCGTCTTCAATGGGAATTTTCACGAAGCGGGGATCATTTCCGAATTCCGCCTCGGAAACCACGCTGATGCAATCACCTGCAGCAACGATTTCACCGACCGCTTCCCTTCCTTCGGCCTCAATAACGATGCGTGGCTTGATGCCAATTTGCTTGGCAAAGTCTTCAAACTTTGCCCGGGTTTTGGAGCCAGGTTCGCGTACCGCCATCGGTACCTCCGCGAACTCGCGCATCGAAATGGAGCTTCGTGTACCGATTTCGCTATCAAACGGTGCGAAAGCGATAATCGGTGTCGATCGCAGATTGATGATCTTGTATTCACGCCCGACTGGCACTTCGCCGAGAATGCCAATATCCGCGTCGTAGGAAGTCAGCATTTCGTTTACCGTTTCGGAATTTCCAACGCGCAACGAGACGAAAACAGACGGATATTTCCGGCGAAACTCAGCCAGTATTTCAGTCACATGATGCGCAGAGTCGGCGATAATTTTGAGTTGTCCGGTCTTGATGGCACGCGATTCCGCCAGGAGTTCGACTGCCCGGCTTTCAATTTCAAACATTCGCAGCGTGACTTCGAAAAGTTTTTCTCCGGTTGGGGTCAAGGTAACTTGCCTTTTCCCTCGATCGAATAATCGTACATCATACTCTGTTTCGAGTTTGCGCACCTGATCCGATATTGCCGGCTGTGTCAGATTGAGCATTTCTGCGGCCCGCGAGAACCCGCCACACAAGGCCACATGGTGAAATGCGCGTAGCTGGACATGCCTCATTTGGTCGACCTTCCAAATTCTCAGTGACACGATTAACATCGATAGAATTTATAATTAGATTTAAAATATCGATTTGGCAAATAGTTCGGTTGTGTTAATTGTGCCCACAATTTATTGCTCTAATTCGTTGGAAACTCGGCTATGAACCATCGATCCAGTTCACCATCATCACCGATTGAGGCGCCCAGGAATGGTGAACCGTTTCTGCTCACACCCGGTCCGCTGACGACGGCCTACACCGTCAAGGAGAAAATGCTGTGCGATTGGGGATCATGGGATGGTGATTTCCGCGCAATGACTGTCAAACTCCGGAGTGAACTCCTTTCGTTGATTGCGGACACAAACGACGAGTTCGATTGCGTGCCGATGCAGGGCAGTGGAACCTTCGTGGTCGAGGCAATGCTCGGCTCATTTCTTCCCAAAGACAGCAAGACGCTGATGCTGTGCAACGGCGCCTACGGGAAGAGAGCTGTACAGACACTTGCCCGAATGGGACGCGATCATATCGTTATCGACAAGGGTGATTATCTTCCTCCGCGCGGAGCAGAGGTCGCTGAGGCCCTGGCTGCCGATCCTTGCATAACGCATGTCTTTGCCGTGCATTGCGAGACATCGTCCGGGATACTGAATCCGATCAAGGAAATTTCAGAGGCGACATACGCGGCCGGGCAAAAACTGCTGATTGATTCCATGAGCGCATTTGGGGCCATTGCTCTGGAGGCCAACGACATGCGTTTCGAAGCCATGGTTTCGTCGGCAAACAAATGCATCGAAGGCGTCCCCGGATTTGGGTTTGTGATCGCCCGGAAAACCGAGATCGAGGCAGCAAAGGGCAATTGCCACTCTCTCTCGCTCGACGTTCACGACCAGTGGCAAAATATGGAAAAGACCGGTCAATGGAGGTTTACACCTCCGACCCACGCCATCGCGGCTTTTCTGGAGGCGCTGCGCCTTCATGCACAAGAAGGAGGGGTAGCAGCCCGCGGCGCCCGCTATACTCGCAACCGCGACGTCATGGTTGACGGTATGCGGCGTCTTGGATTTGAGACGCTTCTGACAGACCACTGGCTTTCACCGATTATCGTAACCTTTTTTAATCCCGCCGATGATGCGTTTGAATTTCCGCGCTTTTACGATCTCATGAAAGAGGCCGGATTTATTATCTATCCGGGAAAATTGACCGCGGTGGACAGTTTTCGCGTCGGCTGCATTGGGCAGCTGGATGAGCACATCATGCGAAGAGTGGTTGAAGCGGCCGGCGGCGCGCTTGAGAAAATGGGCGTCGGCAATGCGCATCCGCCACAATCAGCGCTGTTGGAGAGAGAGAAACTGGCTGCGTAGGAAGACTTGATTTCGGCTAATTTGCGTCAGCGAAGCGGGTCCCCTCGAAACCGCAAAACTCATATACTGGCAGCCAGCGGTCCCGGGTCGCTCTAGCTCGATTCAGAGAGGCAGGTCTTAAAAGATGTCGCCATGTTTCGGATCAACTCGAAATATAGGTCAGGTCCGTCTTGCAGAGACGTACCGAGCGGGTCGAGTATACCCGACTTGGCTGAGGTGTTCTCGGTTATGATCTGAACGATTTTGGGTTCAAATTGTGGCTCAGAGAATACACATGTTGCGCCCAATTCACTGATTTTGGTGCGCAATTCGGAAACACGCTCGGCGCCTGGCTGAACTTCCGGCGAGACCGTAATCGAGCCCGCCGCCGTCAAGCCGAATCGGTCTTCGAAATTGCGGTAGGCGTCGTGGAATACAACGAAGGGCTTGTCTTTGACGGTCTCAAGGTCGGCCGCTATTTCTGCTGTCATTGCATCGAGACGAGCCGTAATGTCATTCGCGTTGGCCTTGTATTTGGGCGCGTTGTCAGGATCGGCCTCAACAAGCGTCTCTTCGATCTCGTGAACAAGTGCCTTGGCGTTTACCGGATCCACCCAGATGTGGACATTGAATTCATCGTGTTGGTCGTGGGCGTGATCGTCGTGTTTCTCATGCGCATGGTCATCATGATCGTGGTCCTCGTGCGCTTCATGTTCGCCATGGTCATGGGCATCAAATGTGCCACCCTCGCGTAAATCCAGCTTCACAAGGCCATGCGCTTTAATCAGTTCAACGGACTTGGCATTGCTAGCCAGCGCCTCCAGGGGTTTCTCCAAAAAGGCTTCCAAATCATGGCCGATCCAGAACACGACGTCGGCATTCTCAAGCATGACAGCCTGCGACGGCCGCATGCTGAATGCATGTGGTGAGCCGGCACCCTCAACAATCAGTCCGGGCTCGCCAACACCGCTCATGACTGCTGCTACAAGTGAATGAACCGGCTTGATCGATGCCACGACCTGAATATCGGCACGGGCTGCAATGGGCGTCGTTGCAAGAATTGTTGAAGCGATCAGGAAGGATTTTGCGGCGCGCATAAACGTCTCCATTGGCGGGTCGGTGTGAGCGTAACGTTATCTTATCACATAGTTGTGTAACTGTATAACGTGTGCAATACATTGAGGCAACCGTCGTTTTTGATGGATACGTATCTGGCTTGCAGCAACCAATGCTGAAACGAACCGAACCACTCGTGACGCTTTCAGAAAGCGGCGTGTTTCGCGCAGGGCGATGGCTCGTGCGCGGGGTTTCGCTGACAGTAGATCCGGGCGAGATCGTCACTTTGATCGGTCCCAACGGCTCCGGCAAATCGACCACGGCGAGAATGGCGCTCGGTGTGTTGAAGCCGGATGAAGGTTCGACCTCACAGCGCGCCGGTTTGCGCATCGCTTATGTACCGCAAAAACTTTCGATCGACTGGACCCTGCCACTGTCGGTGCGCCGCTTCATGCGCCTGACCGGTCCGGTCAGCGACCAGAAAGTTGACACCGCGATTGCCGCTACCGGTGTGCAGCACCTTGCAAACGAGGAGGTACGCACGCTTTCCGGGGGCGAGTTCCAACGTGTTCTCCTCGCAAGGGCAATCGCCCGAAATCCCGATCTGCTGGTGCTTGATGAGCCGGTGCAGGGTGTGGATTTCACCGGTGAGATAGCGCTCTATGACCTGATCAGACAGATTAGGGATGATCTCAATTGTGGCGTTCTGCTGATCTCGCACGACTTGCATGTCGTGATGGCAGCAACTGACCAGGTCATATGCCTCAACGGACATGTCTGTTGTTCAGGCACGCCAACTGCGGTGGCGTCCAGCCCGGAATACAAGGCGCTGTTTGGGGTGCGGGCTGCGTCGACATTGGCGGTGTACGAACACAGTCACGATCACACCCACCTGCCCGATGGGCGGGTTCAACATGCCGACGGGACAGTCACAGATCATTGCCATCCAAATGATGGGCATCACTACCACAGCCAGGCATCGAGCGGCAACGAGGATGGGGACAGCCGGGATGTTGGATGATTTTTTTAGCCGCGCCCTGATTGCGGGGATCGGTGTTGCGATCGTCGCCGGTCCTTTGGGCTGTTTCATTGTCTGGCGCCGGCTTGCCTATTTCGGCGACACGCTCGCGCACGCGGCGCTGCTTGGCGTCGCACTGGCCTTCCTTTTCGAGATAAACATCACACTCGCGGTTTTCGCGGTGTCGGCGATTGTCGCCCTTTTGCTTTTGCTGCTGCAGCGAAGAGCAGTTTTATCTGGCGATGCGCTGCTAGGTTTGCTTTCGCATTCCGCCTTGGCGATTGGTCTTGTCGTCCTCGCCTTCATGACGTGGATTCGCATCGACCTCATGGGTTTTCTGTTTGGAGACATCCTGTCGGTTACCAAGTTCGATATCGCAATCATAGCGGCAGGCGGCCTGGTTGTTCTGGCAGTTCTTGTCGTGATCTGGCGCCCATTGTTTGCCGGCACTGTCAGCCCGGAATTGGCACGCGCGGAAGGTGTCAACTATGAGCTGGCGAATGTCATCTATATGTTGCTGGTGGCAGCAGTCATCGCGATCTCGATGAAGATCGTTGGTATCCTTCTCATCACCGCATTGTTGATCATCCCCGCCGCGGCTGCTCGTCGGTTTGCCGGCGGCCCTGAACAAATGGCGATACTCGCAAGCGTCCTTGGCGCGGTCGCTGTGGTGGGCGGCTTGTTTGGGTCACTGCAATGGGACACGCCCGCCGGACCGAGCATTGTCGTTGCGGCGCTGGTATTGTTTATCCTCTCTTTGCTGCCACTGTCGTATCGACTGATGAAAGGAACGCAGCCATGAATCAGCATGCGTATTCGATAGACGGCCTGACCAAAAACCAGTCACTGGTTATGAACGAGTTGTCAAAGGCAGGCGGACCGCTCGGTGCCTATGCAATATTGGACCAATTAAGGGATCGCGGATTCCGCGCGCCGCTACAGGTCTACCGGGCCTTGGACAAGCTGGTGGAAGCTGGTCTCGTGCACAAGCTTGAAAGTCTGAATGCCTTTGTCGCTTGCCGCCAGCCTGGCTGCGAAGGGCACGAGACTACTGTTTTCATGATTTGTGAAACATGCGGTCAGACTACAGAAATTTCAGATACTGCGCTGGCCAAAAGGCTAAAGAAGCTGGCCGGCGATTTCGAATTTGGCCTCCGCGAGACCACCATCGAGTTGCGCGGTACATGCCATCTTTGCAGCACCAACTAATCGGGTGGTTGGAAACTCAAATCGGTGAGTTCCTTGCGAAGGAGATTTCCAGGTTCGAACAGTTCGCCTTGGTCTGATTACCTTATCATCGGGCCCCATTAGTAGGCTGCTTCATAGGCGGCGCAAATCTCGTTCTCGTTTTTCCCGTCAAGAAAGGCAATTTCGCCCTGCTTGTGTTTGACGTAGACGTCCGCGAACGCAGACGGGAACCAGCCCGTAACCGTCGTATCATTGCCAAAGGCATCAAGCGCGACAGCAAGCGTCTGCGGTAATCGAATGAGGCCGCGGGCTTTCAGATCATCTGCTGAAAGCAGTGAAAGGTCCTCCTCTGTTGCCGCGGGACAGACCAGGCCTTCCTCGATGCCCTGGATGCCCGAATGTACAATGGCCGCCATCGCCAGATACGGACTGGCCGCCGCGTCCGCCGCTCGATACTCAAAATTGAACTGTTCGGCCCGGGCAAGATCACTGACGTCGGAAACGGGACAAATGCGAACAGACGCTTCACGATCGCGAAATCCCAGATTGTTGAATGCCGCGCTCCAGCGATGCGGGGTCAGGCGAGTATACGAGACCGTGCTAGGTGCCGTAAGCGCCACGATTCGATCAATATATTTGAGAACGCCGGCCACGAATTGTCCGGCAATCGGGCTTAATCCGTGGAGGCCCTCAGAATCATAGGTGACCGGATTACCTTCCAGATCACGAAGGCTGAGATGAACGTGCACCCCGTTTCCAACACCCGCAGGGTCTCTCAACGGAGAAAAGCTCGCCTGCTTCCCCATTCGGTTCGCTACGATGTGAACTATCTCGCGCAGCAGCACCGCATTATCTGCGATTGCAATGCCCGAGACCGGTCCCATGGTCACTTCGTACTGGTCGACGCCATATTCCTTCATGAAGGTATCGGGTTTAAGTCCGGCGTCATTCATCGCTGCGATCAGTGTTTCGCCAAATTGACGCTCGGCGCGAAATCCCGCAGTGGTGTAAGCACTGCCAAGGGGGCAGTTCCCACCGACAAAATGAAATTCATGCTCGAATGCGCCGAACAGTGTCAGGCCGGCAACAGTTTTCAGCCGTTCCAGTGCCGATTTAAGAATTGAACGGGTGCAACACTCCCAGGGTGTGCCATCGGTTTCAAGGATATCGCCGAGAACAAACCGTTCCTCGGGCAATCCATCATCGAATTTCGTTTCGACAAGCGTTGAGGTATCGGGGATCAGCACCAGATCGCCAAGCGCACCATATGGGCTATCGGCAATCGCATCAAAACAGGTGATCTGCACATTTGTCGGTGTCCAGCCAACGCCTCTGTTTTTTCGCTTCTCCAGTTCTCGCGCGGGAAAGGCCTTCCCGCGCAATTTACCGGCAATATCGCTGGTTGCGGCAATGATTAGCGGTTCACTCTTCATCTTGTTCGAAGTCCCGTTTTAAGCGCAGACCATCCCACACTTTAATGCGGCGCTGAGTGGCGTCCCAGTCCCGGTCGGCAACACGTGTGATAATCGCTTCGGTCAATGCAATCGCAGCGCAATAGGAATCCCAAGCCGTGCCGCTTTCAATGGGCATGGCCAAGATCTCCTTTGCATGGCCGGAAATGGGCGATAGCCATTTGTCGGTGACAACAATGATTTGAGCACCCCGTTCTTCGGATGCGTTCTTTGCCAACCCTGCGAGACGCTTTTCATATCGGCGAAAATCCACAATGTAGAGTATGTCGCGTGGCCGCATCCGGAGCAGATATTCGGGCCATATTTCCGGATCGGATGGAATGTGAAACACATCGCGCCGAATCTGGCGCAAATGACGGGAAAGATACTGGGCAACCGAATCGCTGATGCGCCCGCCGATCAGATAGATCGCACGCTTTTCATCTGCCAGCGTATTGCAGATTCTTTCGAATTGCGCTTCCGTCACGCTTTCACCTGCTTGCGAGACAATCTCCGACGCACGCGTTAAAAACCCGCCAAGGAAACGCTCACTGACAGGACCGGTGCGCTGCCTGAGTTCGACAGGCGATTGCTGACTTTCCTTGAGCTCACCGATTAATTTTCGCTGAAACTCCAGGTAACCGTTGCAACCCAGCTTCTGCACAAAGCGGGTGATTGAGGGCGCTGAGACGTTGGTCTTGTCTGCGAATGCCTGGATAGGTTCCAAACCGGCGAAAGGGTAGTCGGCCAGCAGTGCTGCGACGACCTTGCGCTCGGCAACGGTCAAGCGCGACGACAATGTTTCAATCTGTTGGCGGACGTCCATCATTTCTCCCGGGTGCACAATTCCATCTTGAAAAAAATTCGTCAATATCTCTCATCTGATTGACAATGAAAAAATTTGAGCATGTAATGGAACTCTAAATTGGGGCAAATGACTGATGCAGTCTGCAGTGTTGGACACGGCAGGGTCTCTCTTGGGTGAAGCAGATCCGGCACCTTTTGAGATCGTCAATGGCGAAAGCGCCCACGAATTGGTGCTGGTCTGCGAACATGCGGGGCAGGAAATTCCAGCCGCTCTCGGTGATCTCGGCCTGAGTCCCGGGAATATGGACTTGCATGTTGCGTATGACATTGGCGCAGGAGCAGTTTCTCAGCGGGTAGCAGAGCGGCTTGGAGTTCCGTTGCTGTTGCAGCCGTATAGTCGCCTGGTTGTTGATTGCAACAGACCGGTTAGATCTCACGAAGCCATTTTGGAGGTCAGCGACGGAGTAGAGATTCCCGGCAACAAGGATCTTTCTTCGACCGAGCGTCAGCAAAGGTTTGATGAAATATTCGAACCGTTTCATGATGCAGTCTCCGATGTGATCGATCGCCATCCGCGACGACTTGTGCTGGCGATCCACAGTTTCACACCTGTACTCGCCGGGGAGCAGCGTCCTTGGGATATCGGCTTTGTCTTCCGCCGGGATACGATGACTTCCAAAAAACTGGCTGACGAAATTGGAGAACTGGCGCCACATCTGACAATCGGTATGAACGAACCATACACAGTCGGCGAACTGACCGACTGGTTTGTTCCCCATCACGGCGAGCGCCGCAGCATTGCCCACAGTCTGATCGAGATCAGGAACGATCATCTGGACACTGATGAAAACTTGGACCGCTGGGCGGATCTTCTTTGCCGGACAATCGAAAACGTCTTGGGAGAAATTGACTGATGTCGTTGAGCCGCGAGATCCCTCTTGATCCCAACCAGGCCGCGTTACGGTTCACGAGTGGTCAGAGCTTTCTCACCGACAAGGATGATTGCAAAATCGCCGCCAACCGGGACTGTTGGCGAAAAAACAAGACGGACGATCTGGTCAGGGAAATCCGGGAGGTAAGGAATGGCTGATGCAGTTGAAAAAGTCTGGGCTGAAATTGATCGGAACAATGATTTCGTCATTGAATTGACCCAGGAGATGGTGCGAATTCCATCGGTCAATCCCAAGTTCCAGGTCGAGCAGGGGCTTAATCGCGAATCCGATGTTCAGGATCTTGTCCAAAAACAATTGGAAGACGACGGTTTCGCCACCGACCGGTGGGATGTGTTCGATGACAGGCCAAATGTCATCGGCGAGTGGGAAGGTTCCGACGACAAAAGCCTGATCCTCTGCGGCCACATCGATGTCGTGCCGGTTGGTGATGGATCGGCCTGGAAGCGCGAGCCCTTCGGCGGTCAACTCGAAGATGGCCGTATCTGGGGCAGGGGAGCAGTGGATATGAAAAGTGGTGTGGCAGCTTGCATTGCAGCTGCGCACGCTATCCGGCAGGCCGGTGTCGAGCTGGAAGGCAGGCTCGCCATTCACAGCGTCGTCGATGAAGAAGCAGGCGGCTTTGGCGCTATGGACCTGGTAAAGAACAAGCGACTGGCCAAGCGGGCTATCATCGCCGAACCGACATGGCGCAACATTGTGCCTGCAGAAGGCGGGTTGAGTTGGGTTCGGGTAACGATCTTCGGCAAGCAGGCCCATGCAGGCTGGCGGTTCAATTCGATCTGGCCGCAAGCTCACAGTGAAGATCGCATCGAGCCGGGTGTTAATGCCATCGAACTCGCCAACCGGTTTCTCAACGCGCTTCGCGACTTTGAAGCCTCTCGCTGCAGGGACCATTGGCACCCGCTGGTGCCGGCGGGTCTGGCCACCATCAATCCTGGCGTCATTCGGGGTGGCGCCGGCATGGGAGAAGACGGCAATCCGGCGATCATGACCAACGCCGCTATCATATCGGACGTGGTCACCATTGATCTGGACTACAAATTCATGCCGGATGAAGATTTCGAGGACGTGAAAAAGGAATTCGAGGATTTCGTTGCAAACTTTGCGGCTATGGACCCTTGGATGCGTGAAAATCCGCCGAAAATATTGTGGGACCTGTTTGATCTCAACTTCCCACCGATGAATACGCCGATCGACCATCCATTGGTCAAATCATTGCATGCGCGGGCAAGTCAGGTTCAGGCAAAGCCGCCAGAGGTCAAAGGATTTGAGGCAGTCACGGACGCGGCTCACTACGCTGGCGCCGGGGTGGACGCGGTAATTTACGGCCCGAGTGGCGACGGGTTCCACGGCAATGACGAATGTGTGGAAGTCGACAGCCTGATCGAAGCAACAAAAGTCATCGCTGCAACTGTGATCGACAGCTGCGGCACAAAATAGATTCCAATAACAACGCTGACAGGAGGATACCATGTTAAACAGACGCATGCTCATCGCCGCCGCTTCCGCGGTGGCGCTTTCGACGACGGTGGTTGGCGCTCAGGCCGATGTCGTGAAGATCGGAGTGTTGGCTCCAGTCACAGGCTCAGCCGCTGCTGACGGGCAGGAAATGGTCAATGGCGCGCAAATGGCAGTTGATGAACTCAATGCTGGCGGCGGTGTTGCGGGCCATACATTTGAACTCGTGGTTGGTGATGTTGGCGACGCCAGTTCCGATGCCGTCGCAACAGCAGCTGAACGGCTTCTCGGCGATCGTGCGATGGGCGCGATCATGACCGGCTATGCTTCTGGCTCAAACTTTGAAATCGAGATGATGGCCGAACAGGAAATGATTTACCTCGTTTCGGCAAACTCCGCCCAGACTGAAGGCATCATCAGTCCAAATCCGGATGACTTCGGAACAGTCTGGTCAATGACGCCGTCTTACGCCGGCTACAACACGGAAATCGTCCCGGTTGTCGAAGGGCTGGCAGACGCCGGAAAACTCAGTCTGCCGAACAAAAAAGTGGCGATCATAGCTTCCGACAATCCTTATTCAAAGGGCATTGCCGAGGGCATGGTCGTATCTTTTAAGGGCGCGGGATGGGAAGTGACCGAAAATGATCTGCTGCCGTTTGGTGAGATCAACGACTGGCGCGCATTTCTGGCCAAGATCAGGGCGAACCCACCGGCGGTACTGATCAATACGGACTATGTCTCTGCCAACGCCGCGACGTTCATGACCCAGTTCATGGAAGATCCGACCAACAGTCTTGTCTTCATCCAGTATGCACCGTCGGTGCCGGAGTTCCTCGACCTGACAAAGGAAAAATCTTCCGGCGTTGTCTATAATCTGCTGGGTGGCGTGTTGAACACGCCGACCAATCCACGCGCCGCCGAAGTGCTTGGCAAGTACAAGGACAAATATGGCAATGAACCAGGATCGTATGGTCCTGCTCTCTACGAACAAGTGCTGATCTATGCCGATGCGCTCGCCAAGATTGGTGATCCGTCCAAACGCGCCGAGATCGGTGCGGAAATTGGCAACACCGATAAGCAAACTGCGATGGGCAAAATCAAGTTCGACCCGGCGACGCATCTGTCGGTTCAGAGCAATGACGGCGTGCCGATCCAGTTCTACCAGATCCGCGATGGCGAACGCTTCCTGTTCTACCCGGGCGTCTACGCAACCGGTGAATTCGTTCAACCTTCGTGGATGCAGTGATGATGTGCTCTCAGGGCCGCTATTTAGCGGCCCTGATTTCCAACCAACAGTGCGGCTGACATGACCGAAGCTATCCTGCGCACAGAGTCCGTTTCCAAGGCCTTTGGCGGGCTTATGGCGGTCAATGATGTCTCCTTCGAAGTGATGCCCGGAGAGATCTTCGGTATCGCTGGGCCGAATGGTTCGGGAAAGAGCACACTCTTCAACCTGATGACGGGAATTCCGTACTCCGCCACAACTGGTCTGGTCTATTTTGCCGGCCAGCGTATCGACAAATGGCCGGCGCATCGGATCGCGCAGTCCGGTCTTTGCCGGACCTTTCAGAAGGATGCCGAATTTCCAGAGCTCTCCGCGATGGAAACGCTAATGGTCAGCGCGACCTACAATGGAGGGCTGCGTGGACCGGATGCCTGGAAGCGGGCGGAACAGGTTCTCGAAACCGTTGAATTCGATTCGTCGCGACAAACGATGCAGTCCCAGGAATTGTCAGTCTACGAAAAGAAACAGTTGATGATCGGCTCGGCCCTCGTAGCCGATCCAAAAGTTTTGATGCTGGATGAACCAGCCTCCGGCCTGACCAGGCCCGAGATTGAAAGGCTCGACAATCTTCTCATTAGTTTGAACAAGTTCGGCCTGACGGTTCTCCTGATTGAACATGTACTGAGCCTGCTGTTGTCTGTCTCCGAGCGGCTGATCGTCCTCAATTACGGCGAAATACTCGCACAGGGAAAACCGGCAGAAGTCGTAAAGGACCCCGCGGTCGTCGAGGCATATTTGGGCGGACGCAGCCAGTGAGCCGGTTCTTCGAAATTTCCGACGTATCGGCAGGGTATGGTCCGATTACAGTGTTGAGAGGCATATCGCTCCACCTCGAAGCGGGAGAGTGTATCGGCCTGTTCGGGCCGAACGGACACGGAAAGACAACCCTGCTCAAAACCATCTCCGGTTTGATCCGTTCGATGTCCGGCGAAATTGCTTTTGACGGCAAAGACATCACGCATGCGCGGCCACCCGAGATTGTTAATTCCGGGCTTGTTCAATCTCCGCAAGGAAATGTCCTGTTCGGCGACATGCGCGTTCAGGAAATTCTTGAGCTTTCGGCATTCTCAAAACGCGCGCGGCCGAAACGTGCGGCAAATCTCGCGTCGGTCTTCGAATTGTTTCCGCGACTTGATGAACGCCGTGTGCAGAAAGCCAAAACCCTGTCCGGTGGCGAGCGACAGATGTTGTCGATCGGTTGCGCATTGATGTGCGCGCCCCGTCTGCTGATGCTCGATGAACCCACGCTTGGATTGTCACCCAAGCTCAAGCAGGAACTGGCGACGGCAATCGGAAAGATTGCCGAGGACGGTGTACCGCTGATCGTCGTCGAACAGGACATCGAGTTTTTGATGGCGCTGACCGACAGGCTTTATCTGATCGAACACGGCGAGGTTGTTCGTGAGATTGACCGCGCCAATTCTCCCGATCATGACGAGGTCATGAAGCTCTATTTCGGCGAGGCGATGCACTGATGGAAACCCTGATCGCCACATTGGTTTCGGGTCTGGTGCTCGGTTCACTTTACGCGCTGATGGCCAGCGGCCTGAGTGTCGTGTGGACGACGCTTGGCGTTTTCAACTTTGCCCATGGTGCGTTGATGATGATTGGGGCCTTCGTCGCGTGGACCGTCAGCGAAGCGCTTGGGCTCGGCCTGTTGATGGGGATTGCCGCGGGAACAGCGTCGGCCGCGATAATAGGGGTGATTATCGAACGGCTTCTTGTACGGCCATTCTATGGCAACCGAAACATGCTGCTGATTACCGTAATGACCACACTGGCGGCGATGATCATAATGGAAAAAACCGCCCTGATCCTCTGGGGTGCCCGCCTCAAGCAACTACCGCGACTGATTGAAGGCGAAGTCTCAATTCTTGGTGCCACCATTTCGGCACACGAAGCGGTGATGATCGTGCTGGCGCCATTGCTGCTGCTGGCGCTTTGGCAATTTACGGTGCGTTCTACCGCCGGCCGATCTCTGCGCGCTGTCGGACAAAACCAGGAATCCGCAGCGCTGATCGGCATTGATGTGCCAGTAGCATTTGCGTTGGCGTTCGGCTTGTCCGCCGCTCTTGCCGGTCTGACAGGTTCGCTGCTCGGTTCCATTCGATTCATCACCCCGGTGATGGGCGCTGAGCCGCTGGTCAAGGCGATGATTGTCGTGATTTTCGGTGGTCTGGGCAGTCTCGGCGCGACAGCTGGTGCGGCTTATTTAATCGGGTTCATCGAAGCACTGCTGATTTTGTGGGTTGGCTTGTACTGGACGCCATTCATGCTGTTTTTGCTGATGATCGTCGTGCTGGTCTTTCGCCCCAACGGTATATTCGGAGGCAAGGAATGAACCTGGCGCCGAAAAACCTTTTATTGCCCATTGCTGCTTTGGCCATCCTGGCGGTGGTTCCCTATTTCGCCATCGAATCCTTTACCCGTCACCTTTTCATCATCGCCTTTATCTACGCCATCATCGCCTCAAACTGGAATTTGAGCCTCGGCCATTGCGGTGTGTTCAATTTTGGCCATCTGACATTTTTCGGGGTCGGGGTATACGCAGCCGCTATCCTGGCAAAGACCTACGGCGTCAATCCATGGATCGCCATAATGTCCGGAGGAGTGGCAGCGGCTGCATCCGCCTTTCTGATCGCCGCGCCGGTAGCACGGCTGAAGGGGATCTACGTCGTGCTGGTCACTTTCGCATTCGGCCAATTGGCCATGCAGCTCGTTCTCAGCCAGTCGGGCATCACCGGCGGCGCTCAAGGCATGGTGCGTGTTCCGTATCTCAGGCTTGGCGATTACTCCTTCATTCGCGACTACAAGTTCGGCTACTATTATGTCGCGCTCGGTTTGCTGGTATTATCGACGATCTTTCTTGTGGCGGTGATCAATTCGCCATTTGGCAAGTCGCTGAAAGCCGTACGTGACGCTGAAGATTATGCCGCCTCGCGCGGTATCTCGGTCTCCAGACAGCGCATCATGGTTCTAGTGCTGAGCGCCATTTTCACCGGTGTCGCAGGCGGGTTCTATGCAATCTATTTGCGGGTGGCCTCGCCGGAAGTTTTCGGCTTTGGCACCCTGTCGCTCGCACTGTCCATGGTGCTGATCGGCGGCGCCGGCACCACCTATGGCCCGATTGCTGCGGCGCTGGCCTTGACATTTGCCACCGAATCTTTGGCCGGCATCCGTGGTTTCGAGGAAGCGCGTTTTATCGTCATAGCGGTGGCCATGATACTCGTGCTTCGCCTCGCGCCGGGAGGGTTGTTACGCCTGTTTGAGCCGTTGGTGCCGAAGTCATTACGTCAATGACGCGGGCCGAAAACCTGCATGCGTTCACTCCGGGGAGAGATCGATGACCGATAAGATGATTAAGACCCGCGCCTGCGATATCGCCATTACAGAAAGCAGTGGCAGTGGCCCTGTCGTGCTTTTCATTCACGGCAACTCATCTTGCAAGGAAGTGTTTAGAAACCAACTGCAGGGCGCGATAGGACAGAATTGGCATTGCATCGCTATGGATTTGCCCGGCCACGGAAATTCGGCCGATGCAAGTGATCCGGACAAGACCTACAACATGCCGGGCTATGCGGATGTCGCACTGGAGTTAATGACAGCACTTGGTCACGAGAAATTCGCAATGTTTGGTTGGTCGCTGGGCGGCCATATCGGGATCGAGATGTTCGACCGGTCCGACCGCCTTGACGGATTGATGATCAGCGGTACACCGCCGGTTGGCAAAGAACCGGACGCTTTGTCGCTGGGCTTCAAACCGTCGGAACATATGCATTTGGCGGGTCAACGCGATTTCAGCGAGGAAGAAGTCGACGCTTACGCCCGCGCAACGTGTGGCATCAATGCGCCATTTGAAGAGTTCTTGCGCGAGGCCGTCGCGCGCACGGATGGCCGGGCCCGCGAATTGATGCTGGGCAAGTTCGTCGCTGGCGTCGGTTGCGATCAGCAATATGTGGCGACCCATTCAAAAGCCCCGCTGGCGATCGTCAATGGGGGCGGCGAACCTTTCGTCAACAACGATTTCGTCACGTCTTTAACCTATGAGAATTTGTGGGAAGAGACTGTCCACATTCTTCCAGGAATCGGCCATGCGCCGTTTTGGGAAGCACCTGAACTTTTCGACCCGTATCTGGAACGGTTTCTTGAAAGCCTGCACTCTGGCTGAACATGGTTCCGCCTGTCCGGATCAGCTTGGCCCCGTGCGATCAGTATCTCAAAGGTGAATGGCAAACAGACCTCATGTCTGCAATATTGAGCGCAGTCTCATATTGATACCGGAGTTTATGAAATGGTGAGGGCTCATCTTTGCAAGCTTTCGAAGATTTTTTCGGCTGCATCGATCGGTATTGCGCTTTTGACGAACCCCTCATTTGCCGATCAGATCGATGGTGATTGGTGCAATGCCGGCGGTGAGCATTTGCACATCGATGGTCCGGCCATCAAAACGCCAGGCGGTGCCTCAATCACCGGAAACTACAATCGCCACTACTTTTCCTATGTTTCGCCGCCCGGTGAGAAATTTGCTGGTGACACATTGAACATGACCCAGCACTCAGAAGAGCTCATGACAATGAAGATGCCCGACGGCGAGGAGGTTTCCTGGCGTCGCTGCGAAGTGGTCAGCTAGAGCGTATCTGGCTTAATTGGGAGCGGTTTGATGGCAGGGATTTTTTGGGTCAACCAGGAGAATACCGCAGCGCGATTGTCACATCGTGCGAGGATTTCGACGCAGTTGGCACGGAAAAGACCGCCAAGCAAGGCAACACCAAGCCGCTGAAATTCATGAATAATGCGCAATCATCTGAACTTGGTACTTTGCGCCCTGGACCGCGTTGCAAAAGCCTAACGGTGCTCGCACCGCGTCGGCTTCCGCGCCTCGCCAGATCACAAATTACCTGCGTTCAAACGATTCCATTTAAACCGGACACGCTCTAGCGCCGTCCGGCCGGACAATTATCGCCTCTGCCTCAATCTCCACTTTGTAATCACCGATCAGGGTCGCTACGACAACCAATGTGTTGACCGGCCTGATGTCGCAAAAAATTCGCCCGTGAGCACGTGACACGCTCATGGCGTCATCCGGATCAGTCAGGTAGATGCGGGTCCTCACGACATCTTCCGCCGAACCGCCGAGCGAAGTGATCGCGGCGATAATCTTGTCGAGGATGAATGTTGTTTGAGCTGCCGCGTCCCCTTTGGCGACGACCCGGTCCAATCCGGCAGTTGCCGTTGTTCCCGACACCACAATTCGGTCACCGATACGTTGTGCCCGGCAGTAACCGGCAATGTCTTCCCATTCCGATCCGGTCGTGACCCGAACAGCCCCGTTTCGGTGCGGTATGGCTGACGCTTCGAAGGTTCTTGGGAACTCATCAATATGATGGCTGAGGTCGCCCGACGCGGTGAGAAATGGCGGCTTGCGGTACTCGTCGCCACAGTCTCCGGGGAGCGCCTGGGTGTTGGCGAAAGCTCCAGCGAGAAGTTCGTAATCCTCTTGGTCGAGCGCAAACGAAAACAGGCGCGTATTGTCGGATATGTGCTCGCTTTCACCCAGTCTCGCGCCGATGATGACACCGCCCACACCGGACTGTTCCAGCACCCAGCGGGTCGCGACATTGGCTATGGAGACACCATGCTTGCGAGCGATCACGTCGCAAACAGACAGAATCTCCTGGAACACCCGCCAACCACCCGCGTTGTCGATGAAGCGCTTGTACTTCATCTTCGACCAGTCGGCGATTTGTGATGGCTCTGGTTTGTCCAGCCAGCGTTCTGAAAGAAAACCACCACAAAGGGTTCCATAGGCAAGCAAATGGACATCAGCGTTTTTGCAAATCCCTGCCAAAGGACCGGATGCACGCCTGTCGAGCAGCGAGAATGGAACCTGATTGGTTGACACCGGAACGCCGTCTGCCAAGGCAAGGTGCAGGTGCGCTGCGTCGAAATTGGTCAATCCGATAGCGCCGATCAATCCTTCACTTTTGAGGCTAGCCAGCTCGTGCAAGGCGTCGAGCATAGCCGGGTGTTCATAGCTCCACCAATGTATTTGCAGCAGATCGACCTGATCCGTGCAGAGCCTGTCCAGCCGCTCTTGAACACCGGCACGAACGATATCGGGCGTCATGGGTCCAGGCTTGGGGCACCATTTGGTCAGAGCCACGGGTCGGTTGGTGGTGTCTGCGCTGCGTGAAATCAAGCGGCCCGCAATTATTTCAGCCGAACCGTAATGATCCGCCATATCAAACGTGTCGAAACCGGCATCGACATAAGCCTGCAACGCATCCGCGCCGGCATTCGGGTCGATGGTCTCTCCGTTTCTCTCAATATCCGCAACTTGCCAGAGACCTGTCAGAACCCGGCAAATTTCCAAATTCGGCGCGAGTTTGATGCGCTCCGGCCTGTTTTGTTTGTTCACGGGTCAGCCTCGTTTGGGACATCAGGCATCACCACCCGAAAGCTGCGTTCGATATCCGCTGTCAGTGCATTATGCGCCGCCTGCTTATCTCCTCGTCGCAGTGCCTTCAGGATTTCATGGTGATATTTGTGCTCTTCAATATTCGCCGCATCCCGGTGATGAATGACCAGATTGAGATAGGCGCCATATTGTAGCCAGAGGGCTTCAACCAGCGGCAGAAGAACCGCAGATCCGCTTTGACGATAAAGCGTGAAATGAAAATCATAGTTCTGCTGCAGATCGGGCGTCGATTGATCCGTCGATCGCGGAGCCGCCAAAACTGCATCCATCTTGGCAAGCGTTTCGTCGTTCATGCGGCTTACCGCGAGGTCAAGAATCAAGCTCTCCAGCGCCAGCCGCGCCTTTTTCAGGTCCTGCATACGGTTCGCATCAAACGGTGGCACCATCAGTGTCCGGCTCGGTGTGTCGATCAACGCTCCTTCTGCCACCAGACGCCTCACCGCTTCTCGCACAGGGGTAATCGATGTGCCGAGCTGGTCGGCAAGGCCTCGCAAATTCACCGTATCGCCTGGCGCAAACTCGCCGCGCGTGAAGGCATCGCGTAGCGCCGAGTACACGTTTTCTCTCAGTTTTGATTGATCGATTCGGGCAATTTGCGGGCCGTTCATATCGAAATCTGTTTCTTTCTCCGGCCGTTCCATTCGATCGCCATCCCGCAATTGACATGCTGATGGTCACATACATATGATAAAATATCACAGATAACATTGTAAAGAAGATCGTTCAGCAGGGGGATGAGATGCCGGGGGAGGAAAACGGTTATTGGCTCTACGATCTGAAAGTGGAGACTGTTCTCGGTGACCGCAAGGCGGTCTGCCGCCATATTGAGGGCGAGTTCTTTCGCGTCGAGGGCGAGACACTCGTATTCGAAGCCGGCCACAAAGTGTCAATGTACGCGCTTGCGGCGCTATTGCCGCTTCTCCCGGCAAAGCAGCGCGTTACCGCCGAACACGACTGGATGTCGACGGATGCCGAGGTCGCTTGTCCTGATCCGCATTGTGGTGGGCGATTCCGCGTAATCCGGGAAGGCAAACGTTGGTTCAGTCATGCCGAGACCACTGGTTTGCCAGATTCTCGTGGAACCCCATACTGGCGCAAGGACGGTAACGATTGATGGGCGTTGAAACCATCGACCTGCGACCCGGTCATACTATTTCGCGTGTGATCAAGGGTGGCTGGCAATTGGCTGGCGACCATGGAGCTGTCGATCGCGAAATGGCGATCCGCGACATGGAAAAATTTCTGGATGCAGGTATCACCACATTTGACTGCGCCGACATTTACAAAGGTGTCGAAGAAACGATTGGCGAGTTTATCTCTCGCTTGCGGCGCAACCGGGGGAGCAACATCTCCGATCGGGTTTGCGTTCACACGAAACTGGTTCCGGATCTTGGGCGCCTCGCAGATATCCGCCCGCAAGATGTTGAAACGATTATCGATCGTTCTTTGATACGGCTGAAAATCGATCGTTTGCACCTGGTTCAGTTCTACTGGTGGGACCTCTCAATTGGTGATGCCATCGGATCCCTTGAAGTACTCAAGCGCTGTCAGGAAAAGGGAAAAATTGCCAACCTCGGGATTAACAACTGGGACGCGGATGACATTCAGCCGTTTGTCGACGCGGGTTTCGACATCGCGTCCGCTCAAATCCAATACTCGGTTCTTGATCGCAGAGCTTCTGGCCGGTTTTCGGACTGGGCGCGAAGCCAAAACATACAACTTGTTTGTTACGGCACATTGGCGGGAGGTTTTCTGACTGAAAACTGGCTCGGCAAACCGGATCCCGGGTTTGAATTTGAAAATCGCTCACTGGTGAAATACCGGCTGATCATCGAAGAGTTCGGAACTTGGGAGCTCTTTCAGGCATTGCTTCAAGTGCTAAAAGATGTAGGCGACAGGCACGGCGTTTCGCTCAGTTCAGTGGCCACCCGCTGGGTGCTCGACCGTCCGCAGGTCGCCGCGGCGATTGTTGGTGCCCGTTACGCTCGCCACCTTCCACAGACGCTTCAAATTTTCGAATTCGCTCTGGCTGATGAAGACGTCGCTCGTATCGGCGCGATTATTGACCAATCCACCGGACCAAACGGACCGATCTATGGTCTCGAACGCGACCGGAATGGACCGCATGGGCGGATCATGAAATACAATCTCAACACCCGGCCGGATGACCAAATCCTCGGGGCTGCGAATGGCTGAAGCAATCCTTTCCACTCGCGAACTGACACACGATTTTGGTGCCTTTCGTGCAGTTGACGACGTATCACTGCACATAAACCAAGGGTCAATCACCGGACTGATTGGACCGAACGGTGCTGGTAAGTCGACCGTGTTCAATCTTCTCACAGGCATGCTCAAACCTGTTTCTGGCAAGGTCTTTCTGCAGGGCAACGATGTAACAGGCCTTCCGCCGGATCAGATGTTTGCGTTGGGACTGGGCAGGACGTTTCAGATTCCGCGTCCATTCTCCCGCATGAGCGTGTTGGAAAACGTCATGATGGCGCCACTTGGCCAGATCGGAGAGAGCATCTTTGGGCCATTTTTGAAGCGTTCCCGTGTTCTCGAGCAAGAGGCGGCGATCCGCCGGCGCGCCATGGAGGCGCTTGATTTCGTGACGCTTGCCGATCTTGCCGACCATCCCGCGGGAAAAATCTCAGGTGGTCAGATGAAACTGCTGGAACTTGCGCGTGTGTTGATGGGCGATCCCGAAATCATCCTGCTCGACGAACCGGCCGCTGGCGTGAACCCGGTGTTGACCCAGACATTGATCGAGAAGATCGAAGAACTGAACCGTCAGGGCAAAACCTTCGTGATCATCGAGCATGACATGGATTTCGTCATGCAACATTGCGATCCCGTTGTCGCGCTGGCGGAAGGGCGCATAGTCTTTGAGGGCTCCGCAAAAGAAGCACAGGTGAACCCCTTGCTGCTCGACGCCTATTTAGGGGCGCTTGCGGATGAATGAGACCGCACTCCAAGCCCAGGGAATTGTTGCGGGATATGTTCCCGACCTTCCGATTTTGAGGGACGTAAACGTCAGCGTCAAACGCGGAACGATTACGGTCATCATCGGACCTAACGGAGCAGGCAAGTCTACATTGATAAAGGCAATTGCAGGTCTTGTGCCCAAGAGCGCGGGCCGCATTGTTCATGAGGGTATTGATATCAGCGATATCCGTCCGGATCAGCTGGCGGGGTCAGGGGTCACTTACGTGCCTCAAATGGACAACATTTTTCGCAGCTTGACGGTGCGGCAAAATCTCGATCTTTCACTGCGCGGAATAAAGTCTGGTGGTCATTCCCGCCGGGACGAGCTTTGTGCTCTCTTTCCCGCGCTCGCCGAAAAACAAAACGAGAAGGCCGGCGGCCTGTCAGGTGGTCAAAGACAATTTCTGGCTATTGCCATGGCACTCGCCGTCAGCCCCAAGCTGATCTTGATGGATGAACCTTCGGCCGGATTGTCACCCAAGGCGGCGCAGGATGTGCTCGAGCGCTTGCGCAGATTGGTCGAGGATGGCGTCACGATCCTGTTGGTTGAGCAAAACGTCAAGCAGGCCCTGCGACTGGCGGATCACTGCTACATACTCGCCGAAGGGCGCAACCAGATTGATGGACCCGCTGCCGATCTGCTGGCCGACCCGGTAGTCGGCGAAATCTACCTCGGCGCCAAGCGGATGAGGGCTGAATGATACAGAACCTTGCTGACGGAATACTAGTCGGGTCCGTACTGTCGTTGGGCGCAATCGGGCTGACAATGGTCATGCATATGCTGCGTTTTGCAAATTTCAGCCATGCGGAACTGCTTTCAATCGGTGCCTACTCGGCGCTTGTCTTCGATGCGATCTATTCAGCGATATTTCCGTTCATGGCGGCAAAGATCGGGCCGCTTTCGATGACCTGGGCGCTGGCGCTTTCGATGGTCTTCGCTATCGCGATTACCGCCTGTTCGGCATTGATCATTGACAGGCTTGTTTTTCGGCGCGTGCGAGAAAAGGGGTCCGAACTGTCGATGGTTTTTGCGTCGTTCGGAGTTGCCCTCATCATCCGCAATGTCATCGGTTTGTTTTTCGGGCTTGGCACCCATCTTTATTCCAAGGATATCGTTTTCGCGGTCGTTGTCAGCCGCGATCCGATGCTATTGATCAAACCAGATCAGGTGTTCACCCTGGTTGCCGCACTGGCGATCATGATTGCGCTGCACTTCATCCTGTCGCGTACCACACTTGGTTACGCAATACGCGCAGTCGCCGAAAATCCTGAACTGGCGCAGGTGAACGGTATCAGATTGAGCCACATGATCGCGCTTGTCTGGCTCGTTGGCGGGGCGCTGGCGGCTCTGGCAGGTGTGTTCTATGGCCTCACCAACCAGATAAGCCCCATAATTGGCCGCGATCTCGTACTACCAATTTTTGCGGCGACGATAGTTGGTGGAATTGGCAGCATCTACGGTGCGGTCGCGGGCGGATTCATTGTCGGGATCGCGGCTAATGTTTCGCTGATCGTATTGCCCTCGGGCTACATACCCTCCGTTCCCTTCATCATCATCCTTGTGGTCCTTCTGATCCGGCCGAATGGCCTGTTTGGCGAGGCCCGCGCATGATCGGAATAGTCTCATATGCGGTGTTCTTCACAACCGTTGCTGCGATCCTGGCCATCGCTGTTCTTGGTCTCAATTTGCAGTGGGGCAACACCGGCCTGTTCAATGGTGGTGTTGTCGCGTTTTTCGGTGCCGGCGCCTATGGCACATTGATGCTGGGAGGAGCGCCGCAAGCAGATCACCTGGGCGGATTCAATCTCGTCTACCCGCTAGCTCTTGTCGGAGGGATGTTGATAGCGGGCTTGCTCGCCTGGATCGTCGGCATCCTCACACTCCGGCTCCGCCATGATTATCTGGCCATTGCCACGTTCGGTATTGCAGTGACGTTTGAAAACATCATGCGCAACGCAGAGAGCTTTGCAGGCGGCGCGAAGGGGATCCGCGGTTTCGAGCGTCCGTTGCGCGAGTGGATCGGCGATGGGTTTGCCTATAACTTGCTGTTCCTGGGTTTCGTATTGCTGCTGCTGATCCTCGTATACTGGTTTCTGCGACATCTGGTCCGGTCTCCCTTTGGCCGTTTGCTACGCGCCATTCGGGAGGATGAGGACGCCGCGCTGTCGCTGGGCAAAACGCCTTCCCGGGTCCGCTTGACTGCTTTCATCACCGGCTCGGTGATAATGGGATTGTCCGGTGGGCTCTATGCTACCTTCTACGCCTTCATCAGCCCGCAGGACGTGTTGCCGACCCTTACATTCCAGATTTGGGCGATGCTGATTGTCGGCGGGGCCGGCAATGGTCGCGGCGCAGTTATGGGTGCATTTCTAGTCTGGGGGGCATGGACGGCCAGCGGCTGGGTGCTTTCCCGCTTTGCTCCAATCGATGTGCAACTTTACACTGGCTCGATTCAGTATGTGTTGATCGGAGCCGTTATTGTCGGCATGCTGCTGTGGCGACCCCAAGGTCTGTTTCCGGAGCGGCTTGTCATCTCACAATCAGCAAAATCCGTATAGAAAACAAAAACAGGGAGTAGAAAATGTCTGGACACATAGTATGCAAGTCGGCCGGTTTGGCACTTGGTTTGACAGTCGGTGTTTTTGGTCTGAGCCAAGAGGCCGCGGCGCAGGATTGCACAACCAAGATCGGAGCGGTACTGCCGACATCGGTAGACTGGGGCAAACCGATCGCTGCAACAGCGCAGTTTGTTGTCGATCAGGTCAATGAGGCCGGTGGAGTTCAGGGCTGCAACATCGAAATGGTGCTGCGCGATACTCAGGTCGACCCCAAGGTGGGAGTGGATGCTGCTAAGGCTCTGGTTGATCTCGACGGCGTTCAGGTGCTGTTGGGCGCCGTCTCCAGTGGCGTATCGATGCCCATCCTGACGTCGGTAACGGTTCCGGCAGGGGTCGCGCAATTCTCCTGCTGCTCGTCATCGGGCGCGTTTACCGGATTGGCGGAGGAGGGCAAAACCAACGGGCTCTGGTTCCGGACATTTGCAACATCGGGAGTACAGGCTGCTGTCGGGGCAAAGGTTGCCAAGGATCAGGGCTACAAGTCTGTTGCCGTCATCTACAAAAATGACGATTGGGGTCAGGACATCGGCAAACTTGTCGCCGGATACCTTGAAGCGCAAGGAATTGAAGTCACGGGCTCTGTTGCTATCAACGACGGACAACCGTCTTACCGGGCGGAAGTCACCGAGGCGCTTGGCGGTAATCCTGAAGCTGTTTATCTGGCAATCTACCCGACTGAGGGCAGCGCTGTTGTTCGCGAATGGCTTTCTCTTGGCGGAACACAGAACATGATCGTCGCAAACTCGCTCAAGTCGGATGAATTCCGAAATAATGTGGGGATGCAGTATCTTGGCAATGCGCGTGGAACAGACACCGCATCCCCGCGGGTCGATTCTGCCGATGCGTTTGTCACCAGGTATAAAGAACATTTCAACGCCGAACCGAACGGACCAGGCCTTGCGAATAGCTATGACGCGACCATGATCGCGCTTCTCGCAATGGAAGCAGCGGGCAAAGATGCCAAGGGTGCGGATATTGCCGCCAGTGTTGCGCGGGTTACCGACCCGGATGGCACACCGGTGACGGCTGATGCAGCCGGATTTGCCGCAGCGCGTGATGTTTTCGCAGGCGGCGGCAACGTGCTTTATCAGGGCGCAACAGGGAATGTGCGTTTCGACAAGAACGGTGATGTGTCTGCTCCTGCCGTCATCTGGAAATTTACCGACTCAGGCACGGAAGAAGACAGCTATGTCACTCTGGAAGAGGTTGACGCTCTTATGATTGGCGGAAACTAAAACCGCAATTCGAGGCCCGATCCGATTTCAATACGGATCGGGCCTTCACCAATGGAGTGGATTTGGCAGATCGGCTGATCAGCGTAATCGGCGCCGGCCGGATTGGGCGGCAAGTCATTGGATTCGTCAATGAAACATCGGGTCTCAGCATCTCCAGAATACTGACGCAAAGCGGTATTCCCGACACGTCTGACGCCGAATTGTTCTTCACCGGACCTGCCGGTGTTTTCATTGAGACAGCCGGACCTTCGGCACTCAAAAAATTTGGCGCACGGGCGCTTGCTGTCGCTGATCTCTGGACAGTCAGCGCAAGTGCCCTGGCCGACGACGGTTTTCGTGAGCAGTTGATCGACATCGGAAAAAAGCACGGGAACATTTTGCGGCTGTTCTCGCCGTGGGTTCCCGGCATTGGACACGACAAACAAAACCCTGCCCACCGGCTTCACATTCACCAGTCCGCACCGCAACTCGGTGAGAATTGGGCAGGTTCCCTACGTGAGGCAGTTTTGCGGTTTCCCGATGATCTGAATTCCGCGACCGCCGCCGCGCTTTGCGGACCGGGAATTGATGCAACGAGCATCGAACTGACGGGTGCCGGACCAGGTAGCGTTCACCGGTTTGAGGCGGTGATGACCATGCAATTTGGGAAGTTCAGGTCAAGTGCCGAGTTCATGACCGCGAGCGGGGATATCCATCCTACTGCCGCAGCGATTAAGAGCGCTTTGCTCGATGATTTGCGAACAATTCAGTACGGATAAACGCAAGTAGGAACTGCGCGTCAAACTGCTTCCAGCTGAGCGTGAAAGGCTCTAACATTCAATCTGGACCAATCAATCAAGGCCGGTCAATGTAGGGATTTTGCGCCGGTTTCATTCGCCTGAATGAAGTTATCTGGTCGACCGAATGTGGATCGACGGCATACAAGTCATTTAAACCGGATACGCTCTAGCGGCAAAATATGCTCAAACTCGAAGTAATCGACAAGATATCGGCCGGTGGGTCCGCAGATCGGGCGAATGAAGACGCGTTGGGTTCGAATGATCGCGCGGCGTTCGTTATCGACGGCGCCACCGGGCTGGGCGACGAACAATTGATGTCGGGGGCAGGAAGTGACGCAGCCTGGCTGGCTGAATTTGCAGCGGTCAGGCTGGCGACAGAACTTACCTCCGGCAAAAGCGTCAAGACCGTGGTCCATGACTGCATCACGCAGGCTAAATCGGATTTCCTGTCCGCAAGCAGCGGTGTTTTGCCAGAGCGTTTTGCCTGGCCATCGGCGAGTTTCATCGTTTTACAAATCAACGATAACGGGATTCATCTCTCCGGATTGGGCGATTGCACGGCTTACACCGCTGTTGCGGGCAAGACGCTGGAATTTTCACCCTTGCACGGCTTTTCTGAAGTCGAGAAAGGCTGGGCATCGCACCACATCGGCAAAACCGGCGGGTTCGGTGATGGCGCCGACTTGCTCTCCAACCCGGAAACTTTGGCAGATCTGAGGGCTGCCAGGGCATTGCAAAATACCGTGCAAGGCGGGGTTTGGACACTGGGTCTCGAGCCGATGGCGGCAGACCATTTGGTGGAAGTCGCAATGGAAGTCTCCGGTCCGGCTCACAGTTTGCTGTGCAGCGATGGTTTTTCCGCGCTGGTCGATACCTACAATGCCTACGGACCAAAAACACTGGTGGAGGCGGCGGTTTCTGGCGGATTAGGCAGCCTGCTGGATGAGCTTCGTCATATCGAGAAAGAGATCGATCCGCACGGACAACAGTTCCCGCGTTTCAAACGCAGTGATGACGCCACAGCAATGTTGATAAGACTTGAAATGGACAAATGAGTCCTGACCTAGCTTCCGGAATTGACCGCGTTCATGACACGCGCAATGCCACTTTCCTTTGTGACGACGCGATCATATTCCGGTGGGCGCAGCGTGCCGCCCATGAAAACATCGGGATTGCGGTAGCGCATTGGACCCGGTTCGAGTTCAAGTGCCGCGAAATGGATTTCTTCTGCCCCGGTTTCGTTGACAATCCGCGTGACATTGCGCGCGCTGATATCGCCACCAGGCATGATCACGATGCGGCCCGCGCTGCGTTCGATCAACTGCCTGATCAGCGGCGCTCCCTCCAATACTCCCGGCGCCTGACCGGAGGTTAACAACCGGTCCACCCCGAGTTCCATCAGTACGTCCAATGACCGCAATGGATCCTTTGCCATGTCAAACGCCCGGTGAAATGTGACGCTTGCCGGCCTGCACAACGAAATCAGCTCAGCCGTTTTCTCAGCGTCGATTTTTCCATCAGGCTCAAGCAGGCCGAAAACAAATCCCTCCACGCCAAGTTCCTTGAGTGCAGAGATATCCTCTTTCATGGCGGCGAATTCGTCGCTCGTATACAGAAAGTCGCCGCCGCGGGGCCGGATCATGACATGAACGCCGACCTGACCTGCCGCCGCCTTTGCTCTGCTGGTCATGCCGTATGAAGGGGTCAGACCACCTTCCAATAGCGCGGAGCAAAGTTCGACACGCGCTGCCCCTGCGGCGGCGGCGGCGATGACACCTTCGACAGAATCGACACAGATTTCCGCGACAGGCTTGTTTCCATCGGATTTGATCATTTGCAGATTTTCCGCCAGCAATTCGGGTGCGCGTCGGGTATACACGCAATGCTTCGGACGCCGAACATTTTATTCACAACCCGCGAATACCGATATTTGCAACCAAATGCGACATCCACCGCGACATGAAACTTGGTTGAAATGTTTGTTCGACAAGCTGGCAGGCAGTTATCGATTGCCAGATTGTCCTCATATACATAACCTCTTGACGCAAGCGCAAAGCTGGGAGGAAAAAATGAAAAGAGTTAGACTAGTTACATGCGTTTCGATGATCGCAATGGCTGCATCGATCGGAGCGGCACGAGCCGACAAGCTGACACTTTATTGCAGTGCGCAGGAGGACTGGTGCCAATTGATGGCCCGCAGTTTCGAGGCGGCCACGGGCATTGACGTCAACATGACGAGAAAATCCTCAGGCGAAACCTTTGCCCAGGTTAAAGCCGAATCCTCCAATCCGAAGGGAGATGTCTGGTGGGGCGGGACCGGTGATCCTCATCTCCAGGCAGCAGAAGAAGGTTTGACCGAGGTATATATGTCGTCAATGCGCGACCAATTGCATGACTGGGCGATCAGCCAGGCCGAAAGTGCTGGCAACAGGACAATTGGGATTTACTCGGGCGCGCTTGGCTATGGGTACAACACCGAACTTCTGTCCGACAACAATCTGCCGGAGCCATCGTGCTGGAAAGATCTGCTGAAAGCCGATTACAAGGGCCACGTGCAGATGGCCAATCCGAACTCTTCGGGTACTGCTTACACGACCCTTGCGTCGATGGTTCAGATTTTCGGTGAGGACCAGGGATTTGAGTTCATGAAAGGCCTGCACGCAAACATCAACCAGTACACCAAATCCGGATCAGCGCCCATCAAGGCAGCCGGACGGGGAGAAAACACCATCGGCATCGTCTTCATGCACGACGCCGTGAAGCAGGCTGTGGCGGGCTTTCCGGTTAAAGTGGTCGCTCCGTGTGAGGGCACTGGTTACGAGATTGGTTCAATGTCGATCATTGCCGGCGCTCGCAACATGGACGAAGCCAAGAAGTTTTATGATTGGGCTCTGTCCCCTGAGGCGCAAAATCTGGCTCTGGAGGTAAACGCTTTTCAGGTCCCTTCAAACAAGGCCTCGAAGACGTCAGGCAAGGCGCCAGACATGTCGACAATCAAGCTCATCGACTATGACTTTGCCAAGTATGGTTCTTCTGATGAGCGTAAACGCCTGTTGAAGAAATGGGACGACGAGGTTTCGACCCTGCCGCAATAGGCCGTTGCACGCCCCGGCGAAAACCACATTCACCCATCCGGTTCTGATCTTTTGGGTCATTGTCGGATGGGCCGCTGTTCTTGTGCTGCCCTGGTATGGGGTGGAAGATGGTTTTTTCGGCTTTGATTGGCTTTGGGACGGCTTCCCGCTCGACGAAGACTATGCACCGCTTGCGTTCCTGACGGGTCAGGGCAACAAACTCTGGCTTGCGCCACTTTTTGTTCCGCTGCTGGCGCCGTTGCTTGTATTGCACCTTCCCAAAACCGCTCCGGCGTTTTCAACGATACTGATCCTGGCTGGTGGCCTGGGATTTGCCTATCTGATCGCGCAGGGATTCGGAATCGGAATTCGAGGCTATAACTTCGCCTGGCTCACTGCCGTCTTTGGAGATCTTGGCGATCGTCAATTCGGAATGGGCTACGGCGCACTTCTGCTTGCCGCAAGCTTCTTATTCGTCTTCAGCTACGGCGTCGCCGCCCGCGGCGCGATCAACGGTGATGTTTTTGTCGTCGGCGCAATCGCCGGCATAGTTGTCATCGTTTCGGTTTTCGTGTTCTTGCCGATCGCCAAAATGCTCACCGCCGCGTTTGTGACCGAAGAAGGTGGCTATTCGGTTGTGGTTTTCGTCTCCAAGTTTTTTGACGACCGGCTCTGGGGGCTTGGATGTCTGTCCGGAGGCCGGTGTGGTGCGGCGTGGAATTCGCTGTTCCTGGCGATTATCGTTGGCATTGTGACCACCCTGCTCGGGCTGGTGTTTGCGCTGGTCGTTACGAGGTCCGGCTTCCGGTTCAAACGTGGTTTGCGGGCACTTACCGTTTTGCCGATTATAACCCCGCCGTTTGTTATTGGTCTGGCTCTGATTCTGCTTTTCGGCCTGTCCGGGTCAGTCACGGTTTTCTTTGCCGATTTGTTCGACGTCCGTCCCACGCGCTGGCTCTATGGCCTGCCGGGCATATTGATCGCTCAAACATTGGCCTTCACACCGATCGCGTTTCTTGTCCTTATCGGCGTCGTTGAAGGTGTCTCACCTTCAATGGAGGAAGCGGCACAAACGCTGAGGGCAAACAAGTGGCAGACATTCATAACGGTTTCGCTACCGCTCATGCGGCCCGGTTTGGCAAACGCGTTTCTTCTCGGTTTCATCGAAAGCATGGCCGATTTCGGCAACCCGCTGGTTCTTGGTGGCAATTTCGATGTCCTCTCAACGGAGATTTTCTTCGCGATTGTGGGGGCACAATATGATCAGGGGCGGGCGGCCGTTCTCGCAATCGTGCTGCTGTTTTTTACGCTATCGGCGTTTTACGCGCAGCGCGTCTGGCTGGGCAAAAAAAATTATACGACAGTGTCCGGCAAGGGCGATTCCGGCGTGCATCCCTTGATGCCGCGCAGATTGTCCATCCCGGTTCTGGCCATCGCCGGCCTGTGGGCAAGCTTCACTGCAATCGTCTACGGAATGATTGTTTATGGCAGTTTCGTCGAGCTTTGGGGCGTTCGCAACACCCTGACATTCAAGCACTACGTCACAGCATTTTCTGTCAAATTCTCCGAGGGGAATGTGCGCTGGACTGGTGCGGCATGGGACAGTTTTTGGACGACCATTCAGATAGCTGCCGCTGCTGCCCCCTTGACCGCAATAGTGGGGTTGGTGACGGCCTATCTTCTGACCCGGCAAACCTTTGCCGGTAAAAACTCGTTCGAGTTTGGCACGATGCTGAGCTTCGCAATCCCGGGCACGGTCATTGGCGTCAGCTATATTCTTGCGTTCAACGTGCCGCCGATCGAAATCACCGGCACCGGAATCATCCTGGTTGTCAGTTTCATATTCCGCAACATGCCGGTTGGTGTGCGCGCCGGCATCGCTTCCATGTCGCAGATCGACAAGTCTCTCGACGAAAGTTCACTGACCCTTGGGGCCAACAGTTGGCAAACGTTTCGCCGAATAATCCTGCCGCTTCTGCGTCCGGCCATCCTTGCTGCGCTGGTCTACAGCTTTGTCCGCGCGATGACCGCGATTTCGGCGGTGATCTTTCTGGTTTCAGCTGAATATGACATGGCGACCAGCTACATTATCGGTCGGGTCGAGAACAACGATTACGGACTTGCAATCGCCTACTCGACAACCCTGATTTTAGTAATGTTGCTGGTCGTTGGATTGATGCAGATGTTTGTCGGCCGCACAGAAATCGGGCGGCGAATGACACAGTCGCGTACCAATGTTTGAAGGAACCACGCGATGAAGATTGCGAACAAAGCGGCACCGGTCAGTTTCAGGGATGTCACCAAGGTCTATGGCAGGGACGTGGTCGCCGTCGACAATATCAGCCTTGAGGTGGAAGCCGGAAAACTCATCACATTGTTGGGACCTTCCGGCTGCGGCAAAACCACGACTTTGCGAATGATCGCCGGATTGGAGATGGCGACTTCCGGGCAAATCCTTATTGGCGACCACGATGTCACAAACCTGCCTGCGACCGATCGGGATGTGTCGATGGTGTTCCAATCCTACGCGTTATTCCCCCATATGACCGTGCTGGAGAATGTGTCTTACGGACTTGCATTTTCTGGATTTGCAAAATCGGAAACAAGGGAACGGGCGCTTGCAGGCCTTGAACTGGTAGGCCTGAAGGGCTTCGATGGGCGACTGCCAAGCGAGCTGTCCGGTGGGCAGCAACAGCGGGTCGCCGTGGCCAGGGCGCTGGTGCTGGAACCACAGGTTCTGCTTTTTGACGAGCCGTTATCAAACCTCGACGCAAAACTGCGCCGCCAGGTGCGCGAAGACATCCGCGGCATTCAGCAGGATCTGGGATTGACCGTTGTCTACGTCACGCACGACCAGGAAGAGGCGCTCGCCGTTTCAGATGAAATAGTGGTCATGCGCAACGCCACGATCGCGCAGAAAGGTACACCTCGCCAACTGTACGATGCTCCCATCGACCGGTTTGTCGCCGACTTCATCGGCGAAGCGAACATCATCCCTTGTAACGTATTGGAAATTGTCGGCGACGATGCGGTGGTCGAAATTCAACAATACCGTTATCGCCTTGCGTCCCGCGGATTCGCTCCGGGACCAGCGTCATTGGCCGTCCGGCCGTCGCGGCTGGAGATAGGGGCCAAAGACGGATTTGACGCCCGGATCGCCAAGGCGACATATGTTGGAATCCGGATGGAGTATACGGTCGAGACGGCATTCGGAAACCTGTTTGCTGTCGATGAAGACGTGGACAACCCGCTTGATGTCGGCCTCGACGTCAGGATCGGTTTTTCATCCAGCGGCCCGGTTCTGGTTTCCGAAAGTGGAACGTCTTGATCTCTCGATTCAAACTGAACGCAACTTTGCCATCTGTTTGACCGCCCCTCAAGGAGGCGAAGGGTTTCCGCGCATGCCTCGTCGTTCCCGCGAATTTCTCATCCGGGTTGCTCAAGAAATGGGAAGACGGGCGATCGGAGGAACGCGGGGTCTTCGGTGTATGTTTTATTCCGTGCGATCTTCCGATCACCCGTCCGGCCGCTGTCCGCTCCTATCGGCTGGTCTTGCCGGCCTGCGGATCAGGTAGTGCACCGCAGGCGGGCCCGGCTTTTCCGGCACCAAGGGGAGGAGCGGATTTTCACCGTCCGGTTTCTGCCCAGGGCTTCCAGCCTGCCGCCCGGCCCTCGTCATGCCTTGCGCAACCGCAGCGCACGGGGGAGGTTGCCGCCGCCCTCAGCCGAACCCCGGTTCATGACCCGGCTTCCCGTGAGAGCGATGGGAGAGATTGTTTCACAGGTTTGAGAAGTGTGGATGAAATTGAATGTGGTCAGTCTGCATCTGACTGGAAAACAGATAGTTAGCGGAGCCGGGATGTCAGATTTATCACTAGAGCGGTTCACATCCAAATGGAATCGTTTGACCGCAGGATACCGGCGCTGGCGGCACCAAGCCCGATCTACGCCGCCTGTTTGCGGCTTTGATTGACCCACTTCTCCAGCACGTCGATCTCATCTGCTGTCAGCCGCAAACCAAGTTTGGTGCGGCGGTAGACAATGTCCTCGGCCGTTTCCGCCCATTCGTTCTTGATAAGATAGCTCACCTCGCGTTCACATAGTCCGGCGCCGAATTGGGTGCCGAGATCTTCGATCTGCTTTGTACCGGCCAGTATCCTCCCGGTTTCCGTGCCGTAGGTCCGCACCAGCCTGTCGATGAGATCGCGACCGGCATGCGGAAACTCTTCGGAAAAACGATTGGTGAGTTCCTTGCGCTCGCCGGCTGAAAAGTCGCCACCGGGAAGGGTGGCGCCGCTGGTCCATTCAGGCTTGCGTTTTTGGAGTTTGGCTTCCAGCTCTTTCAGCACCTCCTCGGCCAACCGCCGGTAGGTGGTGATCTTGCCGCCGAAGATATTGATCAGCGTGCCACCGCCCATCTTCGGATCACTTCGAATGATGTAGTCGCGGGTTGCTTCCTGTGCCTTCGATGCGCCGTCATCGAAGAGTGGGCGAACACCGGAATAGGTCCAGACAACGTCCTTCTCATTCACCGGCTTTTCAAAATATTCGCTCGCCATGGCGCAAAGATACGCGATCTCTTCGGGCGTGATTTGAGGCCTGCCATCCATCTCGCCGTGTTCCACGTCGGTCGTGCCGATCAATGTGAATTCATCCTCATAGGGGATCGCAAAGATGATGCGGTCATCGGCATTCTGAAAAATATAGGCCCGGTCATGATCGAACTTGCTTGAGATCACGATGTGACTGCCGCGCACCAGCCGCACATTGTGGGCATCGTTCTGGCCGAACACTTTCTTCAGCACTTCGTCGACATAGGGCCCGGCTGCATTCAACACCACCGCTGCGGTAACCGTGTCCACGGTTCCGCTGTTTGCATCACGCAGTTTCACCACCCATCGGCCGTTTTCAAAGTGGGCCTGTTCCACCGCCGTCCTTGATCGGATATCGGCGCCACGGGAACGGGCGTCCTGCAAGTTCAGGATCACGAGACGCGAATCCTCCACCCAGCAATCGGAGTATTCGAATGCTTTCTTGAACTTGGACTTCAAGGGCTTGCCGGCAGTGTCGGAACCAAGATCGAGCGTGCTGGTTCCTGGCAGCAATTTTCTGCCACCCAGATGGTCATAGAGAAACAGGCCGAGGCGCAATAGCCACGCCGGCCGAAGCCCATCGTGATGCGGCAGGACAAATCGTAAAGGCCTGATTATGTGCGGTGCCATCGCCCACAGCACTTCGCGCTCCATCAACGCCTTGCGCACCAGCATGAACTCGTAATGTTCCAGATAGCGCAAACCGCCATGGATGAGTTTTGTGGAGGCCGAAGACGTGCTGCCGCCAAAGTCGCCTGAATCGCACAGGCAGACCGAGAAACCGCGGCCGCTTGCATCTCGCGCAACACCAGCACCATTGATCCCGCCACCGATAATCAGCAGATCAAAATGGGGCGCATCCTTGCCATCGGCAGTTTGCAGGTGAGAATCCATCAACTGCTCACCTGCCGTGTCTCCTGGCCGGCAATGACAACTTCCACGTCATGGCGCTCGCAAAGGGCGGTGATATGTTCGGGCGGCGCCTCATCGCTGACAAATATGTCCATCGCGCTCATGTGCCCGATTTGCACAGGCGCGCGGCGTTCAAATTTGGTCGCATCGGCAACGAGTATCTTCTGCCGCGCCTGCTCGAGAATTGCCTGGGCAACCCGGACTTCCTGGTAATCGTAGTCAAGTAGCGCGCCATCTTCATCAACCGCCGAAGAGCCGATGATCGCAAAATCGACCTTGAACTGCCGGATCAGATCAACCGCGGCAGCACCGATGATGCCGCCATCGCTCTTGCGGATCATGCCGCCGGATACCACCAGTTCCACGCCCGGACTGTCGGACAATATGTTCGCCACGTTCAGATTGTTGGTGATCACCATCAGCCGCTGATGGCGCCTCAGCGCATGTGCAACCTGCTCCGTCGTCGTTCCGATGTTCAGGATCAAGGATGCTCCATCGGGAATCATGGCCGCAACGCTCTGGCCGATCCTGACCTTGCCGTCGGCGGCGATGCCGCGCCTGGCCTGATAGGCGAGATTGACCGTGTCTGAAGGAAAGACCGCGCCGCCATGCACCCGATGCAACTTTTCCATGCCGCACAAATCATTGAGATCCTTGCGAATTGTCTGAGGGGTCACTTCGAAATGGGCGGCAAGTGTCTCAACGCCGACCCGGCCATCCCGGCGGGCGATCTCTAAAATATCCTGCTGTCGAGGTACGAGCGGTTGCATAAGCATATCCTGATACGACTTTCGTATATTTGCGAAAATTTTCGAAATTATCAATATCGAACCTATTGACTTTCGCAATTTTTCCTAATCTTCTAATGATGCGTTCGCTTTAGCTGCGGAGTAGGAGTGCGGACGCTGTACCGATGGAGGAAACAATAATGAAAAAGTTGCTCATGGCTTCGGCGGCGGCCGTTGCCATTAATCTTGCTGCTATGCCGGCTTGGGCCGGGATGGCGGAGGCCGAAAAGTGGATCAACGACGAGTTCCAACCATCTGCTCTGTCAAAAGAGGACCAGATGAAGGAAATGGAATGGTTCATCAACGCCGCCAAGCCGTTCGAAGGCATGGAAGTCAATGTGCTGTCGGAAACGATCCCGACCCACGAATATGAATCGAAGACACTGACCAAGGCGTTTGAAGAAATCACCGGCATCAAGGTAAATCACCAGTTGCTGGGTGAAGGCGAGGTCGTCCAGGCGGTTCAGACGCAGATGCAGACCGGCCGTAACCTCTACGACGCCTACATCAATGACTCCGATCTGATCGGAACCCATTCACGCCTGCAATTGGCCGTGAACCTGTCGGACTTCATGGCGGGTGACGGAGCTGACGTTACCAACCCAATGCTTGACGTCGATGACTTCATCGGCAAGTCGTTCACAACAGGTCCTGACGGAAAGCTGTATCAGTTGCCCGATCAGCAGTTCGCGAACCTTTATTGGTTCCGCAAGGACTGGTTTGATCGCGAAGATCTGAAAGCCCAGTTCAAGGAAAAATATGGCTATGATCTCGGTGTGCCGGTCAACTGGTCGGCTTACGAGGATATCGCTGATTTCTTCACCAACCACGTCAAGGAGATCGACGGTGTTCGCGTCTATGGTCACATGGATTATGGCAAGCGCGCACCGGATCTGGGATGGCGCATGACTGATGCCTGGCTCGCAATGGCGGGCGCCGGCACCAAGGGTGAGCCAAACGGTATTCCGATTGACGAATGGGGTATTCGCATGGAAGCAGGCTCCTGCAATCCGGCCGGCGCCAGTGTGAGCCGCGGCGGTGAAGCCAATGGACCGGCCTCGGTCTATGCGATCCGCAAGTGGGACGAATGGCTGCGAGCTTATGCGCCTCCAGGTGCTGCTGACTATGACTTCTATCAGTCGTTGCCGGCGCTGAGCCAGGGCAATGTCGCCCAGCAGATTTTCTGGTATACGGCGTTTACCGCATCCATGGTTGCGCCGAAATCCGATGGCAACAATACGGTTGACGATGATGGAAATCCGTTGTGGCGGATGGCGCCGTCACCGCACGGCCCATACTGGCAGGATGGCCAGAAAGTCGGATATCAGGACGCAGGTTCCTGGACGATCCTGAAATCAACACCGACCGACCGCGCCAAGGCTGCCTGGCTCTACGCTCAGTTCGTGGTTTCCAAGACAGTGGATACCAAGAAGAGCCATGTGGGGCTGACCTTCATTCGCGATTCAACGGTTAATCACGAAAGCTTCAGCGAGCGGGCATCAAAACTTGGTGGCCTGGTCGAGTTCTATCGTTCACCGGACCGCGTGCGTTGGTCACCAACGGGCATCAATGTTCCGGATTATCCGAAGCTGGCTCAGATTTGGTGGCAGCAGATCGGTGACGTGAACTCAGGCGCGTTCACGCCGCAAGAGGCGATGGACCGTCTTGCCGAGGAGATGGATACAACGATGGCTCGCATGCAGCGTGCCGACGAGGCAGGCAATGTCTACGGCGGCTGCGGACCACGCCTCAATGAGCCGAAAGATCCGTCGGAATGGCTTGGCAAGGCCGATGGCCCGAAGGCGAAACTCGACAACGAGAAGCCTGCCGGCGAGACCGTCAATTATGATGAGCTGATCGCCCGTTGGAACCAGTAGGTTCTTCTGGCATAGTCTGACACACCCGGCGCTCTTTGAGCGCCGGGCTCTCTGGCCCAACAAATGCATGCACCGGCAAGCACCGGCCGGCTCAGGCAATTCTTCGGGGGCACCAACACGTGCTGGAATTAAAGCAAGTCGGTAAGTCAGTCGGCGGAACTGTTCACATCCACCCGACCGATCTTGCGTTCGAGGCTGGTTGCTTCAATGTTTTGCTGGGTACCACGCTCGCCGGCAAAACCACATTGATGCAGTTGATGGCCGGCCTTGAGAAACCAACCATTGGCAATGTGCATTTCAATGGCGCTGATGTGACGGGCTTGCCGGTCCAGAAGCGCAACGTATCAATGGTTTACCAGCAATTCATCAACTACCCGAATTTCAGTGTGTACGACAATATTGCCTCGCCTTTGCGGGTAGCCCGGCTCCCTGATTCAGAGGTCAAGCGCCGCGTTGGCGAAATGGCGGAACTGATGAAGATATCCGCCATGCTCGACCGCCGGCCTTCCGAATTGTCGGGCGGTCAGCAGCAGCGCACTGCAATGGCAAGGGCGATGGTGAAGGATTCAGACCTCATATTGCTCGACGAGCCGCTGGCCAATCTCGATTTCAAATTGCGCGAAGAACTGCGCGACGAACTGCCAAAGATCTTTGCTGAACGAAATTGCATCGTTGTCTATGCGACAACGGAGCCGACGGAGGCTTTGCTTTTCGGCGGCAAGACAGCGGCTTTGCATGAGGGAAGGGTGGCCGATTTTGGACCGACAAGTGAGATCTATCGCAGACCCGCATCCCTGACGAGCGCCAAGGTATTCTCCGAACCACCGATCAACATCGCTCGCGTGGTCAAGAAGGACGGGCGGATTTTCCTGAACGATGAAATTCACTGGCAAGCAGACAAGGCGTTGTCGGATGGGGAATACACGATGGGGTTGCGTCCGCACCACGTACTCCCAGAAAGCGCTCAAAAGAGCGATGTGGCGATCAAGGGAACGGTCAAGGTTGCGGAGCTGTCAGGATCGGAAAGCATGATCCACTTCGACGCATTCGGGGAGGATTGGGTGTCGCTTTCGCACGGTGTGCATCCGTTTGAATCCGGCCAGGAAGCAACGCTCTACGCCGATGTTTCAACCTGTTTCTATTTTGATGGCGCGGGAAAGCTTGTTGCGGGCGGTCCTGTGTCGGAGGAGGGGTAGATGGCGCGTATCTCTCTTTCCAGCCTCAAACACAGCTATCTGCCAAATCCTTCTAACGATGCGGACTGGGCGCTGAAGGAGCTAAATCTGAACTGGGATGATGGCGGCGCCTATGCGTTGCTCGGCCCTTCCGGATGCGGAAAGACAACGCTGCTCAACATCATTTCCGGATTGCTGAATCCTTCACACGGAAAAGTTCTGTTCGGTGATGATGATGTCACCGGCCTGCCGCCTGAGCAACGTCACATTGCCCAGGTTTTCCAGTTTCCTGTCGTCTACGACACGATGACTGTCTACGACAATCTGGCATTTCCGCTGAGAAACCGCGGTGTTGATGAAAAGACCGTCGGCGAGCGCGTTTCCGAGATTGCCGCGATGACCGACCTGACCGAGATGCTTGGAAAGCGCGCTTCCGGGCTCACCGCAGACGGCAAGCAAAAAATATCGCTCGGCCGCGGTCTTGTTCGCACTGACGTCAACGCAATCCTGTTTGATGAACCACTTACGGTCATCGACCCGCATTTGAAATTTCAGTTGCGTTCCAAGCTGAAGGAAATTCATCAGCGAACCGCCAACACCATGATCTATGTCACCCACGACCAGACCGAGGCACTGACATTTGCCGATCGTGTGGTGGTCATGAATGTTGGCGAGGTGGTTCAGATCGGCACGCCGGAGGAATTGTTCGAAACGCCTCACCACACATTTGTCGGCCACTTCATCGGTTCACCGGGCATGAATGTCATTCCGTGCAAGATCGACAATGGCAAGGCGGTTCTGAGCGGAGTTAGTGTCAAAACATCCAACAAGGCTGCCACCGATGTTAAGCAGGCCGAAATTGGTGTGAGGCCGGAATTTATCAGTTTCGCCAAGAAAGGGCTTGAGGTTCAGGTTACCAAGGTCAGCGATGCTGGCCGGTTCAATATTGTCGACGCGATACTGGCAGGTAATCCCATCAAATTGTTGGTTCCTGAGGGCTCGCCGATACCGTCAGAAACCGCCCATATTGAGCTTAAAGCAGACAGGACGCGTATCTATTGTGATGGCCGTCTTGCCGGTCTTGAAGGTGCGGCATGAACAAGACAGTCAATCAAAAAGCCTGGTTCTTTGTTCTGCCTGTCCTGATCCTGGTGGCATTCAACGCCATCGTACCGCTGATGACCGTGGTCAATTATTCGGTGCAGGAGACCTTTGGCGACAACGTATTCTTTTGGGCCGGAATCACCTGGTTTGAGGATGTGCTGCGGTCGAGCCGCTTCCATGACGCCATGGGCAGGCAGCTGTTCTTCACCTTCACAATCCTGGCAATCGAAGTACCGCTGGGCGTGATCATCGCGCTGGCGATGCCACGCAAGGGGATCTGGGTATCTGTATGCCTGGTGTTGATGGCGATGCCGTTGCTGATCCCGTGGAACGTCGTCGGCGCCATGTGGAATATATTCGGGCTGCCGGAAATCGGTTTGCTCGGCAAAACCCTGAACACGATCGGATTTGACTACAATTACACCCGCCAGCCAGGTGATGCGTGGTTTACCCTGATCATGATGGATGTCTGGCATTGGACATCCCTGGTCGTGCTGCTGGCCTATGCAGGGCTGGTTTCCATTCCTGACGCGTACTACCAGGCCGCCAAGATCGATGGCGCCAGTTCCTGGGCGATCTTCCGCTATATCCAGTTGCCGAAAATGAAGCGGGTGCTGACGATCGCCATCCTTCTGCGCTTCATGGATTCGTTCAATATCTACACGGAGCCCTCTGTTCTGACCGGCGGCGGGCCCGGCAATTCCACGACGCTGCTTTCAATCGACCTTGTGAAAATCGCGCTCGGCCAGTTCGACCTTGGCCCGGCGGCGGCAATGTCGCTGATCTACTTCCTGGTCATTCTGCTGATGAGCTGGATTTTCTACACCGTCATGACACGTAATGAGGAACAGTGATGAAGCGCGTTAGCTGGCTGATACCGACTGTCTACATCGTGTTCCTGATGCTGCCGATCTATTGGCTCGTTTCGATGTCGTTCAAGACAACGAACGAAATTCTCGGCTCGTTCACACTGTGGCCGCAAAACTTCACGCTCGACAACTACCGTGTCATTTTCACCGATCCGACATGGTATATGGGATATGTCAACTCGATCACCTATGTCACCATAAACACGGTGCTCTCGGTTGCCGTGGCGCTGCCCGCAGCCTACGCATTTTCCCGCTACCGTTTCCTCGGCGACAAGCATCTGTTCTTCTGGCTCTTGACCAATCGCATGGCGCCGGCGGCAGTTTTCGCCTTGCCGTTCTTCCAGCTTTATTCAGCGATCGGCATTTTCGATACGCACCTTGCGGTGGCACTGGCGCACACGCTGTTCAATATCCCGTTGGCGGTTTGGATCCTGGAAGGGTTCATGTCCGGCGTGCCCAAGCAACTCGATGAGACGGCCTATGTGGACGGCTACTCGTTTCCCGCTTTCTTTGTGAAAATCTTCATCCCCACCATCGCTGCCGGCATTGGTGTTGCCGCCTTCTTCTGCTTCATGTTCTCCTGGGTGGAGCTGCTGCTGGCAAAAACGCTGACCGCGGTGGAGGCAAAACCCATTGCCGCGACCATGACCAAAACCGCATCGTCATCCGGATATGAACTTGGTTTGCTGGCGGCCGCCGGAACACTGACAATTATCCCCGGTGCGATCGTGATCTGGTTCGTGCGCAATTACATCGCCAAGGGCTTTGCCCTCGGCCGGGTGTAGGGAGACCGAGATGGAAGAAGTCGTAATGTTCAGCTTCAAATGGTGGACCGAACCGCTTGGCACATGGATGGCCTGGACCCGCGCGACGACCGGTTTCTTCCTGTTCATTTTGCTCTGCATCGGCTCCATGGCGGTTTGGGAGTATTTCGTCCCCGGAGGAACACCCAGACGGGGCATTTTCGCCATTGATACAACGCGCGGCGACCGGCTTTTCATCTCACTGCTTGGCAGCGCTTTCATATTCATCGCGTGGCTGTTTTTCTTCGGCACGCCGTTATGGTGGCCGCTGGGCATTTGCATGGTGTGGGCAATGTTTGTGTTCTGGAAAGCGTGAAAGCCAGAAACAACGCCTGATCCGGACCGATTGCCGGCCTTGTTATCGGATGTCGATGGCTGTTCGAACGGCCTTGTCTGCGAAGAGCGCTGCGAAATCGTCCCATCCAGTAACGATCATTTCTTCACAATGAGAAAGGAAAATGGACAGAGCAAAACCGTGCTCTACGGAAAATCGGTTGCGGTGCTTGCAGTCACCACCAGTCGGTCGCGTTTGTCATCAATTTCTTTGAGAATTGTTTCAACCGCTTCGCGTCCTTTTTGGACATTCAAGGTGACATCCTGGATTGGCTATTTCGGCCCCACAGCGTGCTTGGGATACCAGCCCCCAAGCCAGAAATAATCGTCCCGATGAAAACCAGGCCGATGACCCACTAGCATTCAAATCGGGCCAGTCAGATCAGGTCACCCATCCTGATTTGACAGTGTTTTTGATCACCGTCACTGTCGCATTTCCGAATCAATCATCACCTGTGAGGGGCAATCATGCGACTCCTGCTAATGGCCATGGCCATATTTATCACAACAATTACTTTTGGATCTTCAGGTGCAAATGCTGAAACCACGGAATGCACTGAAATCATATCGGTGCCGACAGTTATCACCACCCAAGGGGTATTCTGTTTTAAACAAAACCTTGGCGCCGCAAATGATGTCGGCATTTATATCGATATCCAGGTAAACAATGTCACAATCGACATGAACGGTTTCAAGCTTGGAGGGTTGCCTGCGGGGCCGTCTACAATGGCAATCGGCATAGGCGCAGACAACCGCAGAAACATCACCATTCGCAATGGATCGATCAGGGGATTCCACACCGGAATCGACTTGGAGCAATCCGTTAGTGATTCATCTTCTGGACATTTGATCGAGGACGTTCTGATCGATGGTGCCACGGTCATGGGCATATCTGTCGATGGCAAGGGCGTGACTATCCGCAACAATCGAATCGTGAATACCAACCATGTCGACAGCGCTATGTCTCCGGCAAGCTATCTGCCGGCCAATGGTGGCGGATTTAACCCCGCCGATCATGGCACCCTTTCATCGGCTGGCATATTTGGAAAATTCACCGAAAGCGTTATCAGCGGCAACGTCATCTCGTCATTGTCGACCGATCAATCACAAGCCTCGGGAATAACATTACAAGATTCAACAACGACGTTGGTGCGCCAGAACATGATTGCAAATGTGACGGCAGTGACCAATGCATTCGGAATCAATGCCATAAACGGTTCGGACAATACCTTGTCGGACAACCTGATTATTGTCGGAACCAGTGGCGCCAGCTTTGGGGTATTTGGTGCTGGAGCCACACGGCTCATTTGCGCGGGCAATATTGTTGGCAATTTTGGCACCGCCTACACCGGTTGCACGACATCAGTCGACAATGTTCCGTAGCAATGTATTGAAAAGTGGATCAAAGGCGACTCCACCCCTTCGTCTTCAACAAACACACCGAACGGCCGCAGTGAGCTGATTTTGATGAAAAAGGCTTTGTTTCAGTCGCCGCTTGAATGCGAATGAATGGTGTCCCACTCGGTTTTCATGCTGGTTGCGGGATTAGTTTTGCAAGCTTGCGGAGGTTTTGGGCTGTTGCTGCGAGGTGGAACTCGTCTTTGGCTCCGTTTGGTCCTCGAAGACGCAATCGGTCGAGTTTGAGAATGCGTTTGAGATGGGCGAACAGCATTTCAACCTTCTTCCGCCGTCGCTGGGTGTCGACGTAAGCGTCGGTTGTGGCGATCTCGCGGGCGAGATCACGTGCACCTTCATAGATGTGACGGGCGATTTTACGGGCCGGTTGATTGGGTGTGCATTTGGCTTTGAGAGCACAAGATGAACAATCCTCCTTGCGGGCGTAGTAGCGGATGAAGCCATCCCTGCTGATCCCTGATCGAGGTTTGGTCATCTTGCGCCAGTACTTCTTCAGCCGGTTGCCACCGGGACACGCATACTCGTCGGCCTCATGATTGAAGACGAATGCCGTATTCGGAAAGGAACCATCCATACGCTTCGACTTATCGAAGACAGGAATGTGCGGCAGGATACCTTCCTCTTCCAGAAGCCAGTTGAGGTTCTCTGCTGACCCGTAGGCCTGATCGGCCGCGAGTATCTCCGGGTAGAGACCAAACCTGTCCCGCGTTCTCTGGATCATCGTGCGCGTTGCGCCGACTTCCGCCTGCCGGATGGCCCGACTGGCCTCAACATCCACAATAATCGCATTGTCCGTGTCGATAAGATAATTGTCTGCGTAAGCAAAGAACGCCGGACCTTTGAGTGCACCCGTCCATTGAGAAGCTGGGTCGCTGTGCGATGTGAACTTCGGTTTGACTTCGCTGGCGGCACCAAAGGCCGCTTCATCCAACACGTCCAGATATTCCTTCACCGCCCGTGGAACAGCATCTGGATCGAGTGCGGTCGGGTCCCATTGGTCCTTCGGGGTTGAGTTCTGCTTGTTGGCATCCGCCCGGATGATGCTTGCATCGGCGGCAAACACATCGCCACCGACCAGGCCTTCCTCGATGCAGCGGCCAACGACACTCTCAAACAGCTGCCGGAACAAATCGCTTTCCCGAAAGCGTCCGTGGCGGTTCTTGGAGAAGGTCGACTGATCGGGAACGGGATCGCCCAGGTCCAGACGACAGAACCAGCGATAGGCCAGGTTCAGATGAACTTCCACACACAACCGCCGTTCCGACCGGATACCCATGATATAGCCGATCAGAAGCATTCGGATCATCAGTTCCGGGTCAACCGACGGACGGCCGATGTCGCTATAGAACGGTCGAAGATGTGCTCGGATGCCGGTCAGGTCGACAAATCGATCCACTGACCGCAACAGGTGATCGGCTGGGACATGATCCTCAAGACTGAATTCGTAAAATAGCGCCGCCTGACACTCCTTGCGTGATCCCATCATCGGCTTCTGTCTCCCAAATCACTTGAGAAACTGAATCAGGTCAAAATGCCCTCAATGAGGCGACTTTTTCATCAAAATCAGCCCTTTGTGGACTTTCCAATGTGAAAGGCGCCAGCGTGGTCAAGCCATTTAGTTGAATCAGGATTAAGTAAAGAGCTCCACAATATTTGTCTGGTTTCCCTGTCTGGATTATGTTTCACGACATGCGTTGGATTTGCTTTTTGATCGGAATGTTGCTTGCGCCTCAGGCTTCGGCGAATGGCGCATGGGAGGAGTTCTGGTCGGCCGAAGGCACAACCATCCGCGGATGGTTGGCAACTCCCGAGGATGGCGGTCCGCACCCCGCCGTCGTGATGATGCATAGCTGCTTCGGCCCTGCCGACGATCAGGATCAACTGGCGGTGCACGATAGTTCATGGGTGGAGGTTCTGACCGGTGCCGGCTACATCGTCCTTGCGGTCGACAGCTACACACCGCGGGGCACTGGCTCCTTGTGCCAAGAGAGGAACCGTCCGGTTTTGGCGCGCGCCGAGCGTCCGTGGGATGCAATCGGCGGGCTTCAATTCTTGCAGGAACGATCCGATGTGATCGATGACAAAATCGCACTCATGGGCTGGTCGAACGGGGCGATAAGCCTTCTTTGGACAGTTAGGGATGGGGCCAGTGCCGCCACAGCATTGGAAGGGCCGGATTTCCGCACAGCTGTCGCATATTATCCCCTGTGCAATGACGTCGTCAGCCGCATGGACGACTACTTGCCGAGGATTCCGGTCCTTGTCCAGATCGGCGCAGATGATGACTGGACGCACCCAGAACCATGCCGTTCACTCGTCTCAGAGACGCGATCGCGTGGCGGCGAGATGACTCTTGAGGTCTACGATCATTCTTTTCATCTGTTCGATGCTCCTGACACACCCGTTCGTCCGTTCATGGCTGTGAACGACGTCGAAGAAACAGGGCTGATAGAAATCCATTTCGGAACCAACGATACCGCCCGTGACAAGTCGATCCAGCGCACGCTTGATTGGCTTGCCGATTACCTTCGATGAAGCATCGCAAAGCATCAAATTTTGACGCGAGCGTGTTTTTGAGCATTGCAAGCGAATGTCACAAAAGTCCGCTAAGCTGTCTTTCACCCAGCACCATTCAAACGATTGTCATATCGCGACGTAGCGAACGGCCGCTAGGGAGCGTTTGAGACTTCATGCTCGCTTGAAACAAATCTCAGTTCGTCTGACTAAGTATGAAATCGGTCACCGTCTTGACGATCAGCGGTGCTAGCGAAGGCGTTATGATATGACCCATACCGGAAACCGCGCAAAATTCGCTGGCCGGGATAATATCAGCGATCTCGCGACCCATCTCAATCGGCACAAGAGCATCATCTTCACCGTGAATAACGAGACAGGGCAGCGATGCCATTGCCAATCCCGGTCGCCGGTCTGGCGCGCCTGCAACCGCAATGACCTGACGGTTCATCCCTTCCGCGTCGACCCCTCTATCATAGGCCACTGACGCCATGGCGCGGATGTCGGCCTCTGGCATGGGATAACCAGGACTGCCCCATGCGGCATGTTCCTCGACTTGCGAAACCAGATAGGCTTCTCGAGTCAGCGGCCTGACCAGGAGTTTCTCCGCCCGCTCGACCAGCGCCGCTTGCCCGCCAACTCCCGTCTCGGATATCGGCCGGCACGCTGACATGACAATTGTCGCACTCAAAAGTCGTTCTGGCGCCTGGACAATCAGCTGTTGGGTGATCATGCCGCCCATCGAAATGCCGAAAACATGCGCCTGTTCCAGCTCCAAAACATCCATCAATCCGGTTACATCACGCGCCATATCCTCGATGCCATACGGCGCGGCGATCGCCACGCCATTCTTCAACCGTTCAATAATTTCATCAGCTTTGCCAGGAACCCCGGGAACCGGACAACGTTGCGAAAGACCAACGTCGCGGTTGTCGAAAGTAACAATGCGAAATCCCGCCTTGACGAAGCCCGCAACCAGTTCTCCTGGCCAGTGCGCCATCTGCGTGCCTTGCCCCCGGATGAGAATCAGCGGTGCCGCTTCCCTCGGTCCATCATCCTCCAGGGCGAGCGTTATTCCGTTTGCTTCAACGTATCTGATTTCCAATCTTGCTTTCCCTGTTCGCTGCGCAACGACGTGCCCGGGCCCGAATATGGAATAATATCGTATCTCACTAATTCAACGATCCGGCACGTCAGCGGACTTTTCGATGACCAAAGGTCGGCTGAACCTCCGGAATCGGGGGCATCTGCCAGGTGCCGGTTACCGGAATGCCGGTGTCGCGATTGATCACAACATCAATAACGGTGGGAATATTGGAACGAAGCGCCTCGGCGTATGCGTCACCGAACTGGTCCGGATGTTCGATGCGAATGCCCCGTCCTCCCATGGCTTCGGTCATCTTGACGAAGTCTGGATTCCACAATTCACCTGTTTGCTCATTGACAAAACTCGTGCCCAGTTCACGTCCATCCAGATATACCCGCTGGAGATCGCGGATCGTGCCGATGGCATAGTTGTTTTGTAGCACCCAGACAGCTGGCAGATTGTATTCGACTGCGGTGGCGACGGCGTGCGGGGTCATCATGAAACCGCCGTCACCACACAATGTCACACAGGGAGAATCGGGCCGGGCCAAACGGGCTCCAAGGACGCCGCACACGCCAAATCCCATGGCGGCAAATCCACCGGACGTCATGTGGGTTCCCGCAACCCGCGGCATCCAGTACTGCTCGGACCAGACTTGGCAATTGCCGACATCATCGACCATAACAGTATCGGCTGGAGAGATACGGTTCATCTCCGCCATAATCCGCCTCGGTTCGATCGGCACTTCATTGCTTGTTTCAAACGGCTTGGTAAAATTGCGCCAATCCAACTGCCAAGCCTCAATCTCGCTACGCCAGGCTTGGATGTCTCCACGCAGATTTCGGTTTTTCGCGATCTTCGTCGCGACCTGCAGGAATTCCTTGGCATCCCCCTCAATGCCGATTTCCACCGGGTAATTACGTCCGATTTCCTGCGCATCAATGTCGACTTGAATCAGCTTCGTCGGCGGGATGTTGTAAACGTAGCCGGGGATCCAGGAGCCCGTGTGAAGGTCGTTGAACCGGCTACCGATCGCCAGGATCATGTCGGCATTGCGGGCAGCCTCTGTGGCCGGGTACTCTCCCCATACGCCGGCAACGCCGAGATTCTCGGGATGTTCGGATGGGAGCGCACCTTTGCCCATGAACGAGGTGTAGACCGGTATTCCGATTTGGTCAGCAAACGCCTTGAGTTCTTCAAACGCCCTTGCGGTGCGAATTCCGCCGCCGGCAAGGATGAGCGGCTTTGGCGACTTGATCAGCAAATCGAGCGCGCGTTCGACTGCCGATTCAGACAAACGCGGCCGCCACATGTCAGGTGATTCTTTTGCGGGCGGCTCAGGGACGGAAACCGGAGCGGTCTCAATGTAGAGATTGTACGGCATGTCCATGTGCACCGGGCCGGGACGGCCGCTGCGCATAAGCGAAAATGCCTCAGGCAATGCCCGGGTGAGTTCCTCGACTTTGTTGACCCGAAACGATTTCTTCGTCACGGGCTCGAAGAGCGATGACATGGTGCCGTTGTAACGATAGTCGTCCTGCAGCGCCCCGGTGTTGAGCTGTGTGGTCGGCACATTGCCGGTTATGACGAAAAATGCCGAGTTGTCGTAATAGGCATTGGCCGTCGAGATCATCAAATTCATCGGCCCGGGCCCGGTCGAGGCATAGACCGCCAAGGGGTTGCCGGTAAGCCGATAGTACACGTCCGCCATGAAACCAGCTGCCTGTTCCACTCGAGGCGAAATGTGCCGTATGCGATCCTGAACCTTTATGATGCCGTCCAGCAAGCCGATTGCCCCGTGACCTGCATAACCCAGGATGAAAGGGACGTTCTCCTTGACCAGGTATTCGGCAATGATGTCGGTTCCACGCATCTCGTTACTGCCGGCCATGCCGGAGTAACTGGTGGTCGGCGCATAGCTGGAGTAACCGGAATAGCTGCTGCCATTTGGCTGACTGTACGGTCTTCTCAAGCTCATGATTGCCTCCTCCCAACGAGAACCAGCCGGCCGCGAGTGAAGACTGACGGCCGTCCCCAGTTGGAAAGAGTACCTCAGCGGTGTGTTATGACCAAACCCGCGCCAGAATGTGCGCCACAGAGCATCCATCGGTTTGGGGTTCATGTGTATTGAATTTCGCGCCTGACCTGGTGGGCAAACAATCAGCGCTCTTGGGAGTGGTGAATGTTGCCTTTGGACGGTGGAGTGGGGCTAACAAGGTCGATCAAGCAAATTTCGTGAGTTTGCAAAGTTCCTTTTCGGTCATTGATGCTGCAATATACAGATGCCCCGAGGCGCTATTGGGCTGGCGCCGCGCTCACGATCATCTGCAATTCCCAGGAAATCCAACCCGGGCTGCCGGCTTCATCTGAGGTAGGCTCATCTCCAAGTGTCGGAGTAAGTATTATTCCAACGACTCTGTTCGTTATATCATCGCGAAACCAAACCGCCTTGGCGTCGAAATTGCCCTCTTGGATGAACTGAGCTGACAAGTCGATTTTGTTGAAAGTGTCGCCAGTGCAATGGTGAATTTCATCGGACAATCCAAGAAACTTGTTGTGTGCTTCAATCTTGTTGTTTCTCGAAATCTCAGCCGTGCACATATAGGCGTTAAACCCTTGTTTATACTCAATGAACTGGCAATTGTTGAGCTTTTCAATCAATGAAGGACTCGACCAAATCGCCTTAACCTCAGCCGGAGTGTTATGGGCCAGTGCAACTGCTTCCGATTGCAGTATTTCGATATTTGTCCGCATGGACCCCAAGGTGTTTTGCAGATCCGAACAGTGCAATCCGAACGATGTCTTGTGCTGCAATCTCGGGTCGATTTTGAACTTTGCCACCGGTGCTGGTCGCGGATTTCCAACCGAACCGATGCGAAAATCGCTTCGAGCAACTCGAAAGTCGAACACACTTGGCTTCTGGATCCGGGTCAGATCAGATTCCGCGCCATCAGCAAGCAGAAGAGATACGCCACGACTTGCGGCATCGAATTCACCGCTGAGAAGTTCCCGGTTCAAATTCGGAACCCGATTGGTCGCATAGTCAAACAACTCGGCCACTGTGATGGTGCCATCGACCGGATTCTGATCAGCCCGGCCTTCCTCGATACCCTCGCGCAACAATGCATACGTCATTGTTCCGTGGCGAAGCTCCTCATGTTCAAACGCCACGGATTCGGCCTGGCTTGCAGCCAATAGCCGCATTCCCTTGTCATAGGCGAGTTGACCAAGTCCGCGACTTCCCATTGGCCCCGGCTTGAAATTGTCTGACGCGATGGCAGCAGCAGAGTTACATGCATCGACGATCAGGATCAGTTCGGCAGAATCCACTTCGCCGAGCCAGGTTGATAGTTCGCTGCTGGATACAAGCCGCGAAGTCAGTTGATTGTCGACCACCCGCCCCGGGCCTTGTCCAACGTCATATGGAAAAAGATAGAATTCCCCGTCATCGCCGGCAAAGCCATGACCGGAGTAAGTCACGATGATGACATCATCCGGACCGGCGCGTTTGATTTGGGATGCACCGCCGATCGCGTTGGTCAAGGAGTGATCGACCTCTCTGCCCGCCAGCAAATCGAAAATGTGCTTGATGTTGGACTTCGTCGGCAATCCCCCGCCAGGCCCGCCGGAAACCAGGGACAATCCGACCACGGAATCGAAGCCATGCTGATTTTGAAGCAATGCATCGGTGAGCAGCTTCTGATGGAGATATGCATCCGATGCTGCATATTCCAAATTCCAACTCTTGTTTTCGTGATCGTTTACGCCGATTGAGATCACGTAGGCGCGGCGACCTTTTTCGTGAGGTTCCACCACGCGTTCCCAGACGAAACGGGCTGTTTCGCTTTTGACGCCGTCAAAATTGAAGGCGTAAGCGCTAAATTCGATACTTGGTGAGCCGGTTGCAGGGATGCCAATCCCCTCGAAGAGGACCTTGGCATTCCCATCGGAATCCAGATTCGGCAGTGCGCCAAATCGTGTCCCCACCAACTGGCCATTGCGGAACAATTTGAGGTTTTCGACACCGCTCGATCGGTCCTCAACCTTTACCGAAGTGACCGCAACTTCCACATCCACCCGGTTCTTGTCTTTTGTGTTCGGTATGACGCTCGCGATGCTGATTTCGGGTTGAACCCGGTTCAGGGAGATGAGCGGTGTGATTGGTGGCAGGCTTTCATTGGCAAGCTTGCGCGCAAACAAACGGGGCTCGAAGTACTCGTTGTAGAACTGCTCGATTGGCCGGCTGCGCATCGGTTCGTCTGGCAGTACCCAGGATGCTCCGGCAAAATCTCCCGGATTGTTGGAATCGTAACGGCCGTCGTCGCTGACAATGAGCCATTGACCATCGAACGTAATGACCGCGTCAGCAATCTTGGCTTTCGTTCGCAGATCCCAAATCGATATTTTTCCTGACACTCCCGCGAGTGCCAGAAGAGTTTCATCGCTGGAGAAGGCAATTGCCGATTCAGAGTTCACCCCCACATCGGCTTCGAGCACCAGATTCCCGTTTGATCGATCCCAGACGATCGTTTTGGTCTCTGCATCACTACCAACCGCAAGTTGGCCAGACGGAGAAATGGCGCCTCTCTGCACAAGCAAATCGAGCTCATCTAGCGTCTGATAGATCTCATAGTGTTCGCCCTTGATCTCCATTGTCTGCACATCAACCATGCTCCGCGCGATGATTGCATGTTCACCGGATTTGCGATTTTTCAAAATTCTCCAGGCAAAGAACGGTTTCCAGGTAGATGGTTCAGGTTTTAGGGGGGCGTCCAATTTCGTAGGAGACGTAGTGAATGTCTCACTCTTACCACTGATGCCATCGCTCATGATTATCGAGAATTCAGACTTTTCCCGATCAGCTTGTTTCAGCCAGTGCTTGATAAGGCTTCCATCTGCTGTAGCTAAAACGGTCAGCTCTTCGGTCTTCGGAAATGAAATGACAACATGATCACCAGTTCGGTTAAAACCGATTTCGCCGAACGCGCTGTCCGGCCCGTCAGGATTGCTAACATTTTTTTCGTTCGGAATTTCAGTTTCCCAGACGATGCTTTTGGACTTTGCGTCGATCAATTGCACTGTCCGGCCAACCACGCTGACTACATGTTTTCCGTCCGGTGAAATTGTGACGAGAAGTCCATCCAACACGCTGCAACCGAATGGGAAGTCGGATATTCTTTGGCTGCTGCTTGCGTCAAAAACTGCCGATGAATGTTTGCTGCTCAGTAGATAGATATTTGAACCGATCGCCGCGCTAGAGCAGGTGATATTGAGCAGGGCCGTGTCTTCCCTGGTTGGCCAAAATCCGTGCGTGATGAATTGCCCGGCCCTTGCTGACCAGGTAAATATGGCCGGCCGGTTGTGGAAATCCTTATCTTTGTCGACCCACACAAAGGATTCGCCCACGGAGATCGGATGTGCAGATACCCATTCATGACTGAACGATTTCACGATCCTGTTTGATGCAAGATCAAGGATAAATGACCGGGTATCTGAACTCGCAACAAGCTGACGACCGCCGTTCGCAAACGAAAGTGATTCAAACTCATCGATCACGCCTTTGATGGATTCGAAGTTCGAGCCACTTTCAGCATCGGTGCGGGTAATCTCCGGCCGCTCACCGGCCGTTGTGTTGATGTTTGGGACCGACAACAGCAGTCTGCCTCGATCTGCCAACTCGATGTGAGTAATCATCCTGCACCGGGCGCGTGCGCAGCTCTCATCGACCACCCACTGATCGGTTAGTTTTCCACTTTTGAGATCGACGACAGAGACTTTGCCCGTGTAGACACTCACATATGCCGTTCCAGACGCATCGACGGCTATTGCCTGAACCCCAAAGAAAGAGCTCTCTCCGATCCGCTCCTCAAACTGCACATCTGATACGACCTGTTCGCTCTCAATCTCTCGTGCTGTGAAACGAAGGTCTTGTCCTCCCGAGAGGACCAGACGGTTGTCTGCGGAAATTTCAATCGAGAAGATTTCGCCACCATGAGCTGCTGGCCAATGGGCGATGCGGGTTGTCGAATTGGTGCTCCAAACCGAAACACCGCCATTCTTGCCACCCACTGCAATGAGTTCGCCGTCGTCGGAAATCGCAACAGCGGATGCTTCTCCAAGTTCATAGTTGAAGGATCTCGACACAAAACCGGAAGTGTCAGCAAACACGTTGCAACCGCGCCAACCGCAGATGACAAATTCTTCCTGTGAAATGAAAGCGCCTGTCAGCGCGACACTAATATCCGCGGCACTGCCAGATTCGAGACCGATTTTGGTGACCGTGCCGTTGAGGGTATTGAAGATTACCGGGTCGTCGACAGGTGGAACGACAAGCAGTTTTGTGCCGTCTATTGAGAATGCGAGATCCTGAACGCTGTTTGCCGGCCCGAGACTTCTCAGTGCCCGGCCGGAATTGACATCCCAGAGCCAAATCGGAGCTGTAGATCCCTGGCCCGTGGCGAGATACTGGCCATCCGGGGAGATTGCCATGGCGTTGATTTGTCCCGTATGCCCGACTTGTACGACAAGCTCGGGCTGGAGAATTTCATTCGCGGCCACATGCCTGTCTTGGCCGGACGTTGCGAAAGCAGCTAATCCCGTTGACAGTGTCAAAATACAGTAAGCACAAAATACAAAAACAAAACTTAATAATAGTTTTGATATACTTCGATAAGGGTGGAACAATGAGTTTTTGTACATTCATTTGCCGTTTTTAATTGTCGATTTTTGTACAGTAGCTCGAACTTCACTGTTCACACAAGCTGTTTAGTGAGCGTTTGCGAGTTGGCTGCCGCCTCCCGGCGGGCAGCACCACCGCCAGCATTGACCAGTTATCGAATCCGTTTCGAATGCCGACACTAATGCTGGCGGTGTTCAATGTCAGCTTGTCCGCAAAGCCGACATTGGAGTATTCTAAGCCGAGTGTGCGGGTAGTACGTCCGCTAAGCGGGCTTGGCTGCCGGTTCACTCGCTATGTCGCTCAAAACACTCGAAGAAGTCTATCGGCATCATCATCCGGATTGGCAGCGGGAAGCAGCGGAGGTTTAGTTCCCCAATAACGTTGCGGCTTCATTGCGAAACGGCTTGTCATAGTCGAATTGAGCGTACTGGTATTGTGGCTATTTCATCTAAATGGCGGAGAGGAAGTCCGCTACGCTGGTGTCTATAGTAACTCGTCGCTGAATGTAAAAACCCATGAATATCAGATTTTTCGCGCTTCTCTGCCTTTGCTGAGGCCAGGATTAATCACAATGCTTCGCGGACAAGACCACCGGCCAAACAATCAGGATTAGGCAATCAACGGCGCCAATGCGACCGTTGCGATCCCGAGCGGTACTATGAAACGCAACGTAAATGAAAGAATCACTGCCCCTGCAGGGGTGAGGTCTAGCTCTGCTATCACTGCGCGCGTCGGCACGATCCATCCCGCAAACACAGCGATGGCAAATCCGCCTATAGGCATCATTATGTTGGATGTAAGGTAATCGAGAATGTCGAAGACTGTCGCGGTCGCAAAACCTTCGACTGCTTCAAGCGGATGCCAATTTGACCATAGGTTGAAGGAGAAAACCGTCGATAGTCCGACAAGGAAGCATGTGATCGCCACCACCAGACTCAGGCGGGTTCGTGTCCAGCTTAGACGGGGCAGCAAGAGAGCGACGGATAGCTCGAGAATCGAAATCGCTGAAGCAAGAGCGGCCACAAACATCAATGCAAAAAACGCAACGGCGGCGATCTCACCAAAGGGCATGTTGGCGAAGGCCAATGGCAAGGTCACAAAAACCAGGCCGGCGCCACCTGCGGGATCGAGACCGTGTTCAAAGACGATTGGAAAAACGGCAAAGCCCGCAAGCAGAGAGATCGCGCAATCGGCCGCCACTGAAGCGATTGCAACTTCTCGCAGGTTGATGTCGGCTTGCGCGTAGGAAGCAAACGTGATCATCAGGCCCAATCCAACTCCAATCGAAAAGAAACCAAGCCCCAATGCTTCAAGCGCCACGGTGGCTGTCAGACTTTCGGGATCAAGCTTGAACAGAAAATTCAGCGTCGACGCCATGTCCCCTTCGATGACCGCGTACGCCGCCAGAGCGATCATCAGAATTGCAAGAATTGGCATCAAAACCTTTGCAGCGGCTTCGATTCCTCCGCTGACGCCACCAGCGACAATGAGTGCCGTAACCGCCAGGAAGACTGCATGATAAGCGGTAAGAGTGAGGGGTGAGCTCAAAAAGTCATCAAAACGCTCCTGCACGGCTAGTGGATCGGTTCCAGGCAATCCTTGAACGAGCGTTTCGACAGCATAGGCGATCGTCCATCCTCCGATAACCGAATAAAAGCTCAAGATGAGGAAGCTCGTGACTACACCAAGCAGACCGGCGAGTGCCCAACTGCGATTGGCGCCATATGCGGTAGCGACATTGGCCAGGCTCGTCGCTGCGTCACCCTTGCCTCTGCGACCAAGCGCAAACTCGGCAAACATGAGCGGAACGACAACTAATACCAGACCCAGTACATAAAACAGGACGAAAGCAGTTCCACCGTTCGCCCCAACCTCATAGGGAAATTTCCAGATGCTGCCGATGCCGACTGCAGAGCCAGTCGTCGCCAGAATGAAACCTATTCGTCCCGACCAGGTGTCGCGTGGTTGAGTAATCGCTTATCTCCTAGACAACCCGATGTGTCGCAACATTTTTTGGTGTCGCGAGAATTGTGTCAATCTTTCGTCCATCAAGGTCAACGACCTCGAAACGCCAGCCAAGTGCTTCGGTCCGCTCTCCCACCTCAGGGAAGTGCTTCAGATTTGCGAGCACCAGTCCCGCAACGGTCTGGTAGTTGCGCTGTGGAGGCAGACCAATCTGCAGGATCGTCGCCATTTCATCGACCTGCATGGAACCCGATATCAGCCACGAGCCATCTTGCCGTTTGGTCGCGTGTGGTTTCTCCTTTTGTAATTCGGCGCCGAATACACCTGCTATCGCCTGCAGAATGTCTGTTGGAGTCACCAGACCTACGAAATGTCCGTATTCATCATGTATGAGCGCAATCGGCACACCGGCTTCCCGCAACAGGCTGGTGGCCTCCAGCGCATCCATGGATTCCGGAATCAAAGGCACTTTACTGACGTGCCTTTCGACTTCAAGCGTCTCTCCAGACAGGATACCCGACAGCAACTCGCGTGTTTGAACCACACCGGAAATGTCATCGAGTGATCCGTTGCCGACCGGCATGCGGGAGTGATCGGTGGCGATTAGACGTTCTCTGATATCGGCTTCACCGCGCGACAGGTCAATCCAATCCACTTCTCTGCGAGGGGTCATCACGCTGGCAACAGAGCGGTCGGCGAGCCGCATGACCCCGGCAATCATCGATCTCTCATCTGCCTCGATGACGCCCGTCCTTTCGGCCTCAACGATCAGCTCCTGGATCTCTTCGTCGGTAACACTTGACCGGGTAGTGATGTCCCGCCCAAGCGCCCGAAGGAACAGCCGCGTAGAAGTATCGAGAAGCCATACCGCAGGTGCAGCAAGTGTGGCAAATATCTCCATGGCTGGTGCAACGAGACACGCAATCTTTTCTGCATTTTGAAGAGCGAGCGCTTTTGGAATGAGCTCCCCGATAATCACTGAGAAATAGGTAACCAGCGCAACAACAGCGGATATTGCGATTGGAGCGGACAGTTCGATTGAAATTCCCAGCCCTTGAAGGGCTAACGCCACTCCCGGGGCAAGTGCTTCGCCTGAATAGACACCGTTCACAATCGCAATGCAGGTTATTCCGATCTGAACGGCCGAAAGAAAACGGCCCGGGTTTGACGCAAGCGCCAGGGCTTTGCGGGCGCTGCGATTTCCTGCTTCTGCCATCGCCTTCAAGCGGTGGGTCCGCGACGAAACCACCGCAAGTTCTGACAGTGCAAACAAGCCGTTAAGCAGGATCAAAGCGATGATGATAAGCAGCTCTAACACGTCAAAGGCGAATTTGAGATTTGGACTGACAAACTGAACTCCGCTTGTGGGTTATCCTGAGTACCAGCGGCGCAAACATCAGAGAAACGAACCGCCGGATCCATGGGTGGCTGGTCAAGTCAATTTACGCTGCCAAGACTTCAGATTCCAGCGTTGTGTGGATGCGATGGTAATGAGTGGCCGTTTAAATCGTGTCGCCATTTGCACAGCCGGTTGGTCCATCATGTCAGAGACAAATTCAGAAATGCTTCTGCGAAAGGCGCTGTACTATTCGGCAAAAATCATTGGACCGATGGCGACAGCCAGAATTGCTACGATGGTGATGCCCAATAAGTCTAGCAAGATGCCGGCGCGCAACATATCCGGCATTGAGACCTTGCCGGAGCCATAGACGATTGCATTGGGCGGCGTGGCGACCGGCAGCATAAAGCCGAGCGACGCTGCCAACGCGACGGTCATCGTGAGCAGCGCAGGGCTTGCCCCGAGGCCGATAGCAGCGGCGCCGGCCACAGGCAGGAATACGGCCGCGATGGCTGTGTTGCTGGCGAGTTCCCCAAGCAAAACAATGACTGCCGCGACCAGAAAGACGAGTCCCAGCCACGGCATTGCCGCAAAAGCCAAGGACGCGCTGCCGATCCAGCTGGCAAGGCCGGTGAAAGCGATGGCGTCCGCCAGTGCCAGCCCGCCGCCAAACAGGATAAGTACATCCCAGCGGACATTGCGCGCTTCGTCCCAATTCAGCAAATTCCGTCGCGGTGCCGAGCTGCCTGGTGTGACGAACAGCAGAACCGTGACCGCAATTGCGATGCCTGCATCGCTGAGATTCAGCCCAGGCAACCACGAACTGATCAGCGGCCGGAGTATCCACCCGATAGCAGCGACAACAAGAAGGACTGCAACCCTTTTTTCGCCGGAGGTCATACGACCACGTTGGCCGAGGGCTTCGTTCAGTGACTCCAATGTCAGACCCGGCAACTTCTGCGGAAGTGAAAACGCGACACGGGTGAGCACGAACCAAGCTATGGGGAGCAGCACCACAACGGCCGGAATGCCTATCTGCATCCAGCGCGCGAAGCTGATCTCGATGCCGTAGCTTTCCGCCATGAATCCGGAGAAGAGCGCGTTGGGCGGTGTGCCGATCAATGTTCCCATCCCGCCGATCGTCGCCGCATAGGCAATGCCGAGCATGAGGGCGGTGCAAAATGCGTCGGACTTGTTCGCCAAACCATTGGTGAGATCGCGGTTCGCGGCCTGCACGATCGATTGTCCGATTGGCAGCATCATCATCGCAGTCGCCGTGTTGCTCACCCACATGCTGAGCAATGCTGTCGCCACCATGATACTGGCAACGATACCGGCCGGCCGGTCGCCGGCACGGCGCAGAATGAAAATTGCGATCCTCCGGCTGAGCCCCCAACGCTGCATCGCCTGCGCCATCAGGAAACCACCAAGGAACAGAAAGATCAGTGGGTTGGCATAGTTGGCAGCCGTGGCGTCTATCGAACCAATGCCGAGAACCGGAAAGAGTGCAAGGGGCAACAGGGCAGTCACAGCTAGGGCCACGGCTTCCGTCATCCACCAGATCGCCATCCACAGTGCAATCGCGGCAACCGACATGGCTGGCTGCGAAAGACCCTGCGGCAAAGGCAGGACCAGCACAACGGCCGCTGCCAACGGTCCGGCGAACAGGGCTGCTGTCGGAATGATCTTGTTGAATTTATTCATGCGTTTCGGCGGCTGTTAGACCAATCCTCCAATAGACTGCCCAGTGCCATGTTCGCGGGAACGACCTTACCTCAGTGCGAAAACGATCACGGCGATGACAAGCAGGGCGCTGGTGCCCCAGACGGCGGCGGAGATTCTGTGTTGCTGCTTCTTCATATTTGCTCGCTAGTCATAAAAAAATTGTTCCACGACGATTTGGTCGGAGGGAACGCCCCGGGCCAATAGCGCGTCTTCGACGACATCCAGCATCGGCGGTGGCCCGCAGATGAGATAAAGCCACTCCGCGGCCCCTCCGAAAGAAAAAACCCGATCGATTGTGGCCTCGTCGATCCTGCCGGTCAGCCCAGTCCAGTCACGCTTTGGCTCTGAAACGACATGGATTACCTGAGCATTCGGGCTGCCGGCTATTTGCGCCAACTCGCTTTCGTATACGATCTGCTCGGCGATACGATTGCCGTAAAGCAGAATCATCGGGCGTGGATCGTTTTCGGCCCGCAATTGCCGCGCGATGCTGATCAGCGGTGCGATGCCTACGCCGCCCGCAATCAGCGCAATGCCCGCACCTTTGCGACCCTTGAGGGTGAGGTTTCCATATGCTCCGTCAAGAAACGCTCTCGTGCCAGGCTTCACGTCGCCGATCCGTCGGGTGTGGTCACCTATTTCCTTGATGACGAAACGAATTTCTGGCCTTTCCGCCGGAGCGGAGCTGATGGAGAATGGGTTCTCGTGCAATGAAAACGGTGTGTGGCCCAGATTGAGCCAGACGAACTGGCCAGCCTCAAACCGAAGCGCTTGGCGTTTAATTGGCGTTATGGTGAGTTCCCAGGTCTTCAGGGCGATTTTCCTCACCGATGTGACTTCGTGGGGGCGACCCGCCTTACCGAGCGGTGCAATGATGTAGGTCCATCCGAGCGAAGCCAGCGCTGCGGTCAACAGAACTATCCAGAAGATTGCTAGCGGCAAGTCCGCGCTATACCGGCCTGCCACGAGGGCGTGATGCGCTACCAACACGACGATAATCACCGCACCGATTGCATGCATCGCCCGCCAGGTTTCATAGCGGTATGAAAACTGATCGCGGAAAATCGATAACAGGACGAAGCTCGGCAGGATCGCCCAGGAGATCACACCGGTTATCAGCGAGCTGGCGTCGAGGCCGAGGGTCAGTTGGCCCGTCTTATCCCACGGAAGCGGCCTGTTGAAAAACGGCAAGCTGTAAAGGAATGGGTGAACGATAACGAAAGCAAGCGCTGCGCGTGCCACGAGTTGGTGAAAGCGCATGGTCACGTCCATACCCATCTGCGCGGAGATTGCCCGAAACCTTCCCGAAAGCACAAACTCAACCAGCAGAATGGCAAACGCTGCCATTGCCAGGCCGGAGGAAACCTCGTCCCAGAACGGGCGCGGCGGTTTGTACTGGAGCCACCCCAGCACCAGCGGCGCCACGGTGACGGCGAGATAGGCAGGTAGGAGAAGTATTGAATGCATCAGATTTTATACTACGGATCATTTTCCGGAAAAATCCAGACCAGTAGGTTGCTGCAACATTCGTCAGAAGTTGAGGGCTGCTAGTGGTCACAATGTGTATTGCCGGTGAAACTTTGTCCTCTCAGTTACCGTTTGAAACATAAAATCCGTGAAATGTGGATTGAAGGCCGACTTTCCGGTGCCACACGGCGCTAACCAGCGGTAACGCAAATGGGACGGGAAGTGGCTTCGAAAGCCGCGTGAATGAACGTCCGTTATGGCCTGTTTCGGCTGTGGTTTCATTTGATGCCGCAATTTTGCAGATCGATCTCTTTCGATGCTTTGTCATACGTCGTTGCGCGGGATGCGAAGAACCTGGCCAGGAAAGATCTGGTTCGGATCGTCGATAACATGCTGGTTGGCCTGAAAGATCGGCTGGAAATTGTCGTTGCCGTATTCAGCGCGCGCAATCTTCGTAAGGTTGTCCCGCGTTTCACTGTGTAAGGACGATAGCCTCCGTAGCCGGGCAGTATCAGCGGACCAAAAAGGATGGGAATGAAGACGGCAGGACCATCCTCATTGCCGGTATCATCGGCAAGTCTAAGGAGCAGGCGGCTTAACTTGAATGCGTTGTCTTCCGGAATGGTTATTGAACCCTGGAACTGGCGCAGTGCCAGTCCGCCGACCTGGGTAAACGATGAGTATTCGTCATGTCCTTCGCCGACCTTGATTGTCAATGTTCCCTCAAACGCCACGGCGTTTCCTGCGATCAGGATTGTGTGACCTACCAGGTCAAATGGTTGCGGCTGTTGGATATCGAGTGTATCGGCCATAGCTGTTTCTCCCGTCTGAGTGCCACCCGGACGGAAAGATAGCATGAATAATGAGCAGGAATGAGATGGCCTGACTGATCGCATGATCTCGCCTGCACATCTACATGTTGTCGTATTCAGACCGCCAAGAGGGGATGATGGGTAAGCGAGCTGGATTGGGTATTGCGGTTGTCGTCTTACTGCTGATCGCCATTCTGATCGTCAGGTATGACGACTACAAACCAGCTGTTCTATCGGGTGCTCATATCCAACTTCCATTTGAGAATGACCTAGCGAACATCGGCAGTGAAATAGTCGATGGCGAATTTCGGCAAGGAAAGCTGCGATTTGAAAAGAGCGTGACCGGACAATCATTCTTTGCATTGGGTGATGGAAGCTGGATGGAGTATCAGGCTTCAGGCAAGCAAGAATTCGCAGAGGCCGTCGAGATATCATTCGACTTCAAACCAGAGCAATGGGAAAATCCATACAAGCAAGGTTCCGCCGTGAAGACGATTGCTGTGGTCAGTGGCCGCAGCAATGAGAAGATCAGACACATTGCATTCAGTATCTCCAGCGGAAATCAGCCCTCCGTTTCCGTGTCGTTGGAAAATCAGTTTGGAAACAGGACGAGGCTTCATTCTGAGGCTGGATCGATTTCTTGGGGTTGGCACAGCGTGAGACTTCGGATTGATCGGAGTATCCAGAAAACCAGTCTTTATCTCGATGATGCAATGATATCGTCAACGGATGTCATGCCTGCCCCCATTGAACTTGGGTTCAACAGAATCGTGCTCGGCACCTGGTACAAGCGGAATCAAGCTTATCGCGGTTTGATCGATAATTTCATCATTCGAGATTTGGATGGCGCTGAGTAGTTCATCCAATTCCCGGGGTGGCCGCTCCGAGCCCCGTGGCGACTTTGAATGTTTGCCGCAACTGGAGCACAGGTTGGCTATCTCAGTGATGAGTGATGCATATGGGTGACATTCAATCGTTTGCTTTGAAGTCCTCCAGCTGAAGGTACGTTGAGGACCAGTTTCTCATTTAAACGGAAATGACTTATGCGGGATCATGGACGGGCTCCGATCCTGCACTTAAAACTTAGCCATGGAACACTCGGCAATTCTTCTCACGCTTGGCGGATTTCTGCTGGCCGGCCTGGCACTTGACGCCTTGGGCAGGCGCACCCGCCTGCCAAGGGTCACACTGCTTGTTCTGTTTGGCATCATTGTTGGCCCATCATCACTTAACGTCATACCGCTTGCTGTCGCGGAATGGTATCCGCTGGTTGCCAAGATTGCCCTTGTCATAGTCGCCTTTCTGTTGGGTGGGCGTCTTACCCGTTCGGTCATCCAACAAGAGGGCCGACGCATTCTTGGCGTGTCCGTTGGCGCCGTCTTGCTGACGGCCGCAACTGTGGGATTTGGATTATGGATGGCGGGATTTGATCCGCTTATATGTCTGGTTTTTGCAGGCATTTCGACCGCCACGGCGCCGGCTGCAACGGAGGATGTTGTTCGGTCATCGGGCTTTAAGGGTCAGTTTACAACGACGCTTCGCGGCGCAGTGGCGATTGATGATGCCTGGGCGCTCATCGTGTTCAGTCTCATGCTTGCAGCGGCTCATACACTCAATGGCAGCAACGCCGCTGCTTCTTTCAGCCATGTCGCCGTCGTCGAGATTGGCGGAGCCATTCTGATTGGCGTCGGGATTGGATTACCTGCTGCCTACCTGACTGGGCGATTGAAGCCTGGGGAACCATCACTGACCGAGGCGCTGGGTATTGTGTTCCTTAGCGGCGGACTAGCTCTTGGCTTCGATGCTTCTTACCTTCTTGCAACGATGATATGTGGTGCGGTGATAGCCAATTTGGCGCTTCATCACACTCGGCCATTTCACGAAATCGAAAGTATTGAATGGCCGTTCATGATTCTCTTTTTCATTCTTGCAGGTGCGTCACTGGAAATCGAAGCCTTGGCGAGCATCAGCTTGGTTGGTTTAGCGTATGTTTTGCTACGAATTTTTGGCCGGATCGTTGGCGGTTGGTTGGGAGGCAAAATCGCCGGTATGAATCGTGTTGAAAGCTTCTGGATCGGTTTTGCACTGATGCCGCAGGCCGGAGTTGCGATGGGTATGGCATTGGTTGCGGCAGGCGCCTTCCCGGACCGGGCCAACGAAATATTGGCCATTGCGATCGGAACGACGATCATTTTCGAACTGATTGGTCCTATTTTTACGCAGATCGCCATTGCCAAGGTAGCCTCAACGCAACGATCGGGAAGCTAGATACCGGTTGTATATCAACGCAACAGCTTCGGTTCATTGGATTCCATGAATTCGCCTTGTCGCCTTGTTGACGGTTTAAACGAGAAACTAAATCGGCCTGACGATCAATCTCCGCTCTGAGCCCAAATGCGAAATTAAAGTTCTGTCGCGACTTGAGAATGCGGAAATGTGTTAATCGCCACACCTCGAACTTCTGCACAATTGCCATTGTGGCGTGAAGCCTGCCATATCCTTCGCAACGACATGAACCTGGAGACATTTTCACGGCTCAAAGGCGGTTATTACGGCAGAAGCATGCCGCGGATCATGAAGAAGAACATTGCCGCCAACACTGCAGCCAGCGGTACGGTGATTACCCAGGCTGCCACGATCCGCAGCAGCAGATTTCGCTTAACCAGTTCGATCCGGTGTACGCGCCCCAACACCTTTGTTTCCTTCTTGGCAAGCAGTCGGTCAGACGAGGTCTGCGTTTTCATCTCACGCAGCATCTGGCCCTTCGTGTTAACGTCTGCAGCTTCGAACTTCGCCAGAAATTTCTCGATCGCCTCCGGATCGTGCTCGGCGTGGTGGTCTCTGATGTCGTCCAGCGTTCGGGCGTAGCTCGACTTTATGTACTCCCGCAGGAATCCAACTCCAAAAACGCCACCCACCGCAATGTGGGTGGAACTGACCGGCAAACCCAACTGCGAGGCAACGATCACCGTGATTGCTGCTGCCATTGCAATGCAAAACGCCCGCATCTTATCAAGTTCCGTGATCTCGGTGCCGACTGTGCGGATCAGCTTGGGCCCATAGAGCGCCAATCCCAGAGAGATGCCGATGGCACCGACCGCCAATACCCAGAGCGGGATTGCCGCTTTTTCTGCGACCGCGCCGCCGGCTATGGCTTCGTTGATCCCGGCGAGCGGACCCACGGCATTGGCCACGTCGTTTGCCCCGTGCGCGAAACTCAAGAGTGCGGCGGCGAAGATCAGCGGAATCGTGAATAGCTCATTGACGCTCGATTTGTGGTTTTGCAGCCGCTTGGTAGCGCGTGAGATCAGCGGACGCATCAACAGGTAGACGATAATGGCGGCAACAAATCCCACGATCACGGCGGTTGGAAAGCCGACATTGATCAGTTTTTTCACACCTTTCAGCATGAGATAGGTGCCGAATGCCCACGCCATCACCGCCACCAGAACCGGAACCATACGGTTTGCAGCGCTGAGAACGTCGGTCTTGTAGGTGATTGTGCGCTTGATGATGTAGAGAAATCCAGCCGCGATGAGTCCGCCCAGCACAGGTGAGATTACCCAACTGGCGGCAATCATGCCGACCTGGGTCCAGTTCGCGATGCCCCAGCCGGTCGCTGCGATCCCGGCGCCGAGAACGCCGCCAACGATAGAATGAGTGGTGGATACCGGCGCACCGATCGCGGTGGCGAAGTTGAGCCAAACGGCTGCAGCCAAAAGCGCCGCAATCATCAGCCATATGAACGTACTGCCATCCTGAATCAGATCGGGATCGATAATTCCTTTCTTGATCGTGCCGACCACGTCACCGCCTGCTATGAATGCGCCGCCGGCTTCGAAACAGGCGGCGATGATGATCGCGCCAGTCAGCGTAATGGCATGGGAACCGACCGCGGGCCCGACATTGTTGGCAACGTCATTGGCTCCGATGTTCATTGCCATGTAGCCGCCGATCATTGCCGCCACAACCAGCAGAATGCCGTTAATGCCTCCGTCGGTGCGGACGATTGTGAACAGCATGATGCCGACTACGAAAATTAGCGCGGTACCGAAGCGGAATAGTTCATCCCGATTCAACTGAACCGTAGATTCAATTTTTTCAGTCCGGATCGCCATTCAGTTCCTCCCGTTTCCAAGTCGCAGGTCGCATCGTCATGCCTGTCAGGCCTCGTGCAATGACCAAGATCAAGCCGATGGCATTTCTCTCTACTGAATCGAGGATGGACGCAGGTCTGAAATCAGATCCGGAGACAATTAACGGCATGGATCACCGTTTCGACCACGCTCGAGAAGTCTCAGCGCACTTCCGATTACGGTGGTGATTTGTCCGGCGATCCCGGTTACGGTGGCAGGCATAGGGAGCTTGCCATATGAGGAAATTCTATCTCCCGGTAGCGATTGCAGTACTTCTGCTTGCCTTCTGGTTCAGCTCAGACGCGCAGGAAATTGCTGCCGGAGTTGCAATCTTCCTGTTCGGCATGATCATGCTTGAAGATGGCTTCCGGCTGTTCGGCGGTGGCACTCTTGAGCGATTGCTTGAACGGGCGACCGGTTCCACCCCGAAATCAATTCTCTTCGGAATTTTCTCGACGACTGTGCTGCAATCAAGCTCACTTGTTTCGGTCATCACGATTGGATTTCTCAGTGCCGGCCTGATCCCGCTGATCAGCGGAATTGGAATCATTTTTGGCGCCAATATCGGCACGACAACCGGCGCGTGGCTGGTCGCCGGGTTTGGCCTGAAGGTCAAAATAGCCGCCTACGCAATGCCGATGATCGCGTTGAGCATCATTTTGGTGTTTCAGCAATCGAAAATCATACGCGGAATAGGCTACGCGCTTGGTGGATTGGGCTTCCTGTTCCTGGGAATACACCACATGAAAGAAGGCTTCGACGCCTTCAAGGATCAGATTGACCTGGCACGATTTGCTCTACCCGGAGCCATAGGACTGATCGTCTATACGCTGCTCGGGACGATTGCCACGGTAATCATGCAATCGAGCCATGCTACAATGGTGCTAATTCTTACTGCGCTCGCCGCAGGGCAGATTACTTACGAAAATGCGCTCGCGCTTGCGATTGGCGCCAATATCGGAACCACGATCACCGCGATAATCGGCTCGCTTGGCGCCAATTTTCAGGGAAAACGGCTGGCGCTGGCGCATCTTGTTTTCAATTCCGTCACCGCCGCCGTGGCTCTTGTTTTCATCATTCCGCTTCGGGAAGCGGTCGATTTCGTGAGTACCACCGTGGGAATAGCGGCAAGTGATTATGCCATGAAACTCGCCGTTTTTCACACCATATTCAACGTCCTTGGCGTCTTGCTCATGCTGCCGCTTTTACAACGCCTGATCAGCTTTATCGAACATCGTATTGTTGAACCCGTACCGGACGTCAGCCAACCATACTACCTGAACGACGCGGTCGACGAGTTTCCGCAGACAATGGAAAGCGCGCTTCGCAACGAAGTTCTGCATCTCTACGACAATGCGGTCGAGCTGATTTTGAAAGGCCTTAACCTGGACCGGGAAAGAGTATTGGAGGCAGACAGCATCGCTGAAACGGTGCGCAAAAGCCGGGCAATGATAGAAATAGATATTGACGAAGAGTATGAGCGCCGCGTCAAAACGCTGTATTCCGCAATCGTAGATTTCACGACCCGTGCCGGCGATAAAAGGGCAGCGCCCGAATTTGCCGACCGAATTTATAATCTTCGCGATGTATCGAGCAAGATCGTGCAGACGGTCAAATCGATAAAGCACCTGCGAAAGAACATCGTTGCTTACACAACACGTTCGCAAGGCACTGCGACCGATCTTTATGACGGATTGAGAACGGAGATCGCGCGAATCATTGCAGAAATCCAGAAACTGAGCCTTATGGAGCCTGAGGATCTAAGCACGCTTTGGCTGGACCAGGAGAGGGTGCAGATCGAGCGGGATTCGCGCTCAACCGCGGAACAAGTGGATCACCTGATCCGTAAAGGCAAGCTAACACCGCAAGCGGCAACATCTTTTCTGAATGATTCCGCATACGCTTATGGCGCTATGCGAGACCTGATCGAAGTCGCGCGCAATTATTACATCGAACCCGACGACGCAATGGCCGAGGTTGAGCGTCTGTTGACACTCGAAGACGAAGAGCTCGATGAGGTTCTTTCCGATTCCAACACCCCGATCGCCCCGAGCCGCGAAGATGGTGTTACAAAAGCTTCATCAAACATTGGTAGAGTTGAGTAGTAACGCATGGAGTTGCCAGATGGGGCTTAAGAAGCTCGCAGCGAAATTGAGCGAATACAATGAGCGCCTCGAACAGGGCAAGGCGCACAAGATCAAAGCCGTCCATGTGGAGAAAATAATTTCAAAGCTCCGTGGCAAAGCGTCGGATCTGGAATCGGAGATCACGTCGACAAAGAACGACGATAAGAGAGCGCGCTTGAAGCAAAAGCTCCAAACGGCAACTGAACAGGTTCGCCGTGCCGAGTGGATGCTGGACAAAATCTCCTGACAGTTTTGAGTGCTCTCCACATTATGCATTCAAACGGGTGGAGCGCAGGTGGTACTGCTGTTCAACCGATTGCCGCGCCCCGGCTACAGATTGAATGAAATCAATTCAGATTTCATTGCAAAGCTACTGCTTTCGCAATAGCCGTCACATGTCGGATAGTCGCAGCCTGCTTCATTGGCCGCTTTATGGCCAGCCAGCGCAGCCCCCCGTGCTTTGTGGTTTTCTGATTGTCGCGGCTTTCCTTTTTCTGGTTTTTTTCCGAGCGCTCTTTTTACGTTGGTTTTCTTGCTCGATGGTCTGATAAACGGCAGCCATCATCGGCTCCGCCTGATCATTAATCAGTTGATGCTGCTCCAGATTAAGATAGCCTGTGTTTTCAAAGGAATTATCCGCCTGCCAGCGTTTGATTGCCAACCTGGAGTTCACCCCCAACGCGCCATCAATGCCTTTTGGATCGAACCCGAGAACTCTCAACCTCAGTTGCAGGTCCGTGCGATCCTCACGCGTGAGATCAAGCAGGCGCTCGTCTTCCTCAGCTGCTCTCGACTGTGCGATTGCTTGCTCTTCTCGCGCTTCTGCATCCAACCTTTCCTGCTCTTCCAATCGAGCAATTCGCAGCCGGGCTAACGGGGCAAGTCTCAGTTTATCCTCTGGGAGATTCAAATGCGCGTTACGAAGAGCCGTTTGTGCTTCCGCTGGTTAGATTGACCTATACATGGCGCGGCCTCAACTTTGCGGTCCCTATCAGCGGTAAAATTGATAGCAATACAATCTATTTTCAACTTCGCGAGGAAAACGGCGCACTAAAGGGTTCAGCTTGGCGCACTGCAAGCAGCGAACGGCGGCCGGTTCGATTTGTACTGCACAATTGATCAACGGAAACACCGCTGAGCGACGCAGCCAAGATGAACATCAGTGGCAAGTTATTCTGAGGACAATTCTCGCCACAGGCTGGCATATATTCTTTGTGAAATTCGGGAAAACATCGGATTCAATTCCATTTTGCGGAAGACGAATCTTTAAAATTATGATTTCAGCGGCCGGCGGCGGCACTTGCCTCTTTTGGTTCGATGATGTGACAACACGATCAGGCAGCTTTGTCCGCGTTGCCAACGCCCCAATTTGTTGAGTTTCGACTAATGGCCGCTCCGAGCCCGAAGCAGACAAGCTGCATCAAATGATAGATGTCCGCTAGGTGCGTATTCGGGCTGGGAGCGAGGTTGAGCGGGTATCGTAGGCAACAATGGATTACATCGCTGTTGAACCGACCCGATAACACATGCCCAACGCGTTCGGAGCGGTCTCTTTGAAGCCGTAGCTGGCGTACAGCCTGTCTGCGGGCACATGCGCGGACAGTGAAACGAACGCGCCCTCTGCCAGTTGCGTTGTCGCATAGGACATCAGCGCATCCATGATGGCCTTTCCCAATCCCATGCCTTGATGTGCCGGGTCAACGACCACATCGACAATTTCGACAAAACACACGCCGTCGCCGACAATTCTGCCCATGCCTACGAGCGTCCCGCCCTTGCGCAGCGTCACCACATGGCAGGACCGCTTGAGGCTTTCAGCCGCGACAACCGCTGGGAAGACCGTGAAATCGACAGATTGCATGAGTGTGCGGTATTCGTCAGCAGATGGTGGAGAAAGCAAGATCTCAATCTCGTCTTTTGCGATATGCATGGATTCCGTCCTTCTTCCAGCGGGTCATGAGCGGTGCCCGAGCCTAGCTTTTAACTTCCGTTTTGTCCGGCGGATTCAACGGATCACCGCAAAGCGGACATACAATTGAAGGAAATTGGAAGGCGCTTGAACGTCTAATGAGTCGTTGGTTCAACCACCTGAAATCGACGCGCTCATCACTTTGGTTTGGGTTGCGAACATTGCGCTCAGCATCTTGATTACGGCTTCGACGACTTGGTTTTTCGCTTTGAGGACAATCTTGATTGTCGCCAACTCAAACTTGATCGTGCGCCTCAGTGTGTTCCCATCAGGTACATAGAATGAACCTAGATAATGGTTGCTCATGTTGACCGGGCCAATATTCGCCGAAATCCAAATACGCACTCGTATTTTGTTCCCGGCACGATTTGCCCGAATTCTTGGTTGAAAATAGACGGCCTTCGCAGGAGTTTGCCTAACTAGAAATACAGTCGCTGGACCTGACGCTACTTCAAAGACTTCTATACCTAAGTCCAGCTTTCTGCCTTCGATCACTTTTGCGCCATCTCCAGAGTACAAAGTCATCGTAGGCAAATGTAATTACTGCGTGTCCATTCCTAAATCCCGTGCTGCATAACACAATTCAGTTTACGCCCAACAGTTTCAGCGATTTAACCCTTTGTGACGTGCATAGAAAATCTGCTGCTCAATGGCGCTGTAAGGGGACGGGCTGGCATGAGATAAGCAGACATCTGGCAAGTTGATGCCAATGGGAAGGTGTCCGCATAGCCATAATTCGCGGGAGAAGCATCAACCTCTGGATTTACGCTGAAAGCGGACATCGGCTATCCGCAATTAATGGGCAACCTGCTTTATTGCATGTCGTTGCACTGGAAAAATTGCGAAAAACTTTTGCGTCATGGTGAAAGTGTGGACTAGTGGGTATTAATGCCCCCGTCGGGTACCCGGATAGAAAAAGAATTATTTCTGCCAAACGGCGTATAATAGAAACCGAGAGCAAGCAAAGGTATCACGTTCGCCATCCCGTGTTTTTTACCATATTTTTTCAGTTAAAACCCCGTTGGTGTGGGTTCAAATGTGGGTTCGAATTTGTCGATATAATATAAAGTCAATAATTGCAGACGGATAAGGTGTAATGTGGCGGAGAGGAAGGGATTCGAACCCTCGAGACGGCTTCAAACCGCCTACTCCCTTAGCAGGGGAGCGCCTTCGACCACTCGGCCACCTCTCCAATTCCGCTAATGCCTTCAATACTGCGCATGTGTCAACAGTTTAGCGACGAAAGCCCGGAAGGTGTTGGAATTGGGCCGCGCAAAATAACCATTTTCCGCCTGGCTTGCCAAAAGGAGCGGTTGTTCCAGCCAATGAAAAAGTCAGCGGTCGCGTTGAGCCGCAATGCGGAAATGGCAAAAGTTCAAGCGATATCTGAAAATTTGGCGTCCGGCCGCTTTACCTCACCGACCGCGCGATCAATCGCTTGTGCGGATGCGACAAGTTCGCTTCTGAACCGGAATCCGGCTTCGCCGGTTATTCCCGCCAGTTCAAGCATGGCTATGGCGGTTGAGAGCCGCTCAATCATTTCCAGTCGCTGTTCCTCGTCGAGCTTGACCGTCAAATAGTCGACAAGCCGACGGAACTGTTTCACTCCCTCCCGATCGAGTGGATCGAGTGACGTCGCAAACTTGGAGAGCACCGGTTCATCCGACATAAATTAGCTATGTCTGATTCGAGCGCCGCGGTCACGACCCCAGGGTCATGCAACCGCAGGATATTTGCCAAAATAACCGTCGACCAGATCAGGTCGCCATCTCCTGCTCAGGCAGCAATGGGTCCCCGCGCCGCTCGCGTATCAGGTTGACAAATCTTCGAAACAGATAATGCGAATCCTGTGGCCCCGGTGAAGCCTCCGGATGGTGCTGGACCGAAAAAACCGGCTTGCCGTCGACCCTCAATCCGCAATTCGAACCGTCAAACAATGACACATGCGTCGCATCAACCCCGTCGGGTAAACTTTCACCATCAACCGCAAATCCGTGATTCATCGAAACGATCTCGACCTTGCCCGTTGTAAAATCCTTTACCGGGTGGTTGGCGCCGTGGTGGCCCTGGTGCATCTTGACCGTCTTGGCGCCAAGCGCCAGCGCCAGCATCTGGTGCCCAAGACATATGCCAAAGATGGGCACCCCGCTGGCGATCAGTTTGCGGATTTCGGGGACCGCATAATTCCCGGTTGCCGCCGGATCGCCCGGTCCATTGGAAAGGAATATTCCATCGGGTGAAAGTGCGAGAATGTCGTCTGCCGCAGTCGTTGCCGGAACCACGGTGATCTTTGCGCCAAGCCCTGCCAGAAGCCGCAAAATGTTCCTCTTCACGCCGAAATCGAGCGCCACGACGTGAATATCGGCGTTCTGGGTGTCGGTGAAACCCTCGTTCCAGACCCATGCGCCTTCTGTCCATGCGGACGACTGACCGGAGGTAACCTCCTTGGCGAGATCGAGGCCGACCAGGCCATGCCATGCAGCCGCTTTCTGCTTCAACGCTTCAATGTCGAACTTGCCATCCGATGCGTGCGCGATGACCGCGTTTGCAAGTCCTTTTTCCCGAATCTGTGCGGTAAGTGCGCGCGTATCGATCCCGCAAATCGCGATAACACCACGGATCTTGAGCCAGTCATCGAGATGGTTTGCAGCGCGGTAATTCGACGGATTGGTGATCGCCGCCTTGAAAACCGCGCCGATCGCTCCGGCTCTGCTGGCGGGATGCAAATCCTCGATATCTTCTCCATTGGCGCCAATATTGCCGATATGCGGGAAGGTGAATGTTACGATCTGGCCGGCGTAGGATGGATCGGTGAGAATTTCCTGATAACCGGTGATTGCCGTGTTGAAACAAACCTCGGCTTCAGCTTCTCCCTCTGCGCCTAGCCCGTCACCCCAAATCACCGTCCCGTCCGCCAGCACAAGTACCGCGGTGGGCTTTTTTTGCGGCCATTTGTTCACCGCGCGGGCGCTGTCGGTGTCATCGTGTTCATTTTCCATAACGGCTTCCCTAGACGATCAGGGGCTCCCTTGATCCACAAACTCCGCGCACCATATAGGCAGCGTGCAACAGGAATTGCAGGCTGAACGCGAAGAAGACTTGTCCATGCAGGTGGCGGACAATAGTTGATCGTCCGATCCCGGTCAATTCGTTGATTTGTCGTAGTCACAAAAATTAAAATCTCTAAATATCAATGACTTAACCTGATAGAAAGCGATTGCAAAGAGTTAGTGTCGGCGGTATTGTCCGCCGCTCATCAAGGAGCATGAGATCAGCGATGCGCGAAAAAATCGCCGAGGCGTTGAAAGAGGCGCAAAAGACACAGGACAAACGTAGCGTCTCGACACTGCGGTTGATCCTGGCTGCCATCAAGGATCGGGATATTGCCCATCGCGGTTCCGGCAAGGATCCGGTGACGAGCGAAGAGGTGTTGGAAATCCTCGCCAAAATGGTCAAACAGCGCCAAGAGTCTGCCAAGGCATTTGAAGAGGGAAACCGGCTTGAGCTGGCCGAACAGGAGCGAGCCGAAATCGAGATCATCCGCACCTTCTTGCCGCAGCAATTGTGCGAGGATGATGTAAAGGCCGCGTGCGCGGAAGTGATCGATGAAACCGGTGCGGATGGCCTTCGCGACATGGGAAAATGCATGAGTGCGTTGAAACAGAAATATCCCGGCCGGATGGATTTCGGTAAAGCATCCGGTATCGTCAAAGGATTGCTGCAATAGTCGCTGTCGATCAGGCAGATCGAGCCCGTTGCCCGTCCCGGCCAAATTGTTGATTCGACCGTGTTTCCAGACACCGTCCACATCTATCCACAAGAGCCGTTTGACGGATCGCTGAAATATGCGCAACATCACTCTCACGCCCTGACCGGAAAGTTTCGCAAGGCGGCGGAACAGGAAAGTCGACAAGGGATACCTGGCTTCGAAGCAAACTGAATTTTTCGGAACGATGTTTGCGGAAAAGACGCCACCAGGGAAGTGAAGGCGGATGGTGCACAAATCCGTATTCGCGCCGGCAAATCGTGGAGCGGCGGCTAAACCGAAACCACGGCGGACTTGGAGAAGCCTCCGGGCAAATTCAGGTTCGGACCGGAAAATTCGAAAGAAATTTTTGGTCTTTCAAGTGAGTGCGTTGATTTTGAGTAGTCGATATCATCTTCGGATGAGAACGGGTGGTCAGGATAAACTGCACCGCTTGATACAGGGAGGCGCTGGCGAGAGTTAGCGCCTTTCCTGTTTTTTGTGCTTGCATTGCCCCTTTGGAGCAAGCCGCCATATGCGGGGACTGGTATTGACCGACAAATTGTTTCCTGCCTGCCTTTCATAGGTTTTCAAACCGGTGCGCATCGCCAACAATGGTGATAAATGGTTGCCGCAACCATTTTTTTCCTGCCAGGATTTCTTATGCGCCCACCAGTTTTCGACATCGACATGGAAAGTTTTCGCGCCGACCCGTATCCGGTTTTGGCGAAAATGAGAGCGGATGTCCCGATCGCCTACGTGCCGCAGTTGGGTGCGATCGTTTTCACACGCAGGGACGACATCTTTGTCTGTGAGAAGAACATCGATGTTTTCTCCTCGCACCAGCCAGACGGCCTGATGAACAAGCTGATGGGCCACAACATGATGCGGAAGGATGGAGAGGCGCACCAACGGGAGCGCAAAATGATATTCCCGTCCGTTTCACCGAAAACAGTTCGGGATATCTGGCAGACGCAGTTCCAGACCATCGCTGATCTGCTGGTTGCAAACCTGATGCCAAAGGGTGGAGCGGACCTGGTCACCGAATATGCCATGCCGCTATCGGGTGAAGCGCTCAAAGTGATCACCGGCTTGAGCAATATCAGCTTTGAAGAGATGGACCGATGGTCTCAGGCGATGATCGACGGTATCGCCAATTATCACGGCGATCCCCAGGTGGAGGCCTCTTGCCACAACGCGACGGCGGCTATCGACGCGGCCATAGATGAAATGGTCCCGGTGCTTCAAAAAGAGCCGGATCACAGCCTGCTTAGCGTGATGATGCAAGCCGGACTGGAAATGGACAGCACGCGCGCCAATGTGAAACTTGCAATATCCGGTGGGCAAAACGAACCCCGGGACGCGATTGCCGGCTGCGCCTGGGCGTTGCTCACTCATGGTGCAGAACTGGAAAGAGTTCAAAGTGGCGAGGTCACCTGGCTTCAGGTGTTTGAGGAGTATGCGCGCTGGATTTCTCCGATCGGCATGTCTCCGAGGCGGGTTGCAAAAAACCATTCTTATGAATCGATTGATTTCGAACCGGAAGATCGTGTGTTTTTCATGTTTGGCTCGGCCAACCGGGACGAGAGCGTCTTTGACGATGCGAGCGCGTTTGATGTTGGACGCGACAACCAAAAAAGCATTCCATTCGGTGCGGGTCCGCATTTTTGCGCCGGCGCCTGGGCTTCAAGGTCGCTGGTCGCGGAGGTTGCCTTGCCGACGCTTTTTTCACGCTTTACCGGTCTGGGCCTTGATCCCGACCAGCCGGTAAACTTCGACGGCTGGGCATTTCGCGGGCCACAAAGTCTCGCTGTAAAATGGGAAGCATGACCCGCATCTGGGGATTGTTATCAAGTTCCTGATATTGTTTTTGTATCACAAGATATTGAACTGACGTCGTTTTCCCGTCCGCTAAAAGAGAATTGAGACCATGGCCATGGACCCCGGCCCCTGGCTGAGGGTTTACCCTGTCTGTGGTTTTGAGTTGATCCAGCGTCTTGGCTGAATATCTATTGTCCGCAACCGGCGCACCAGGAGTGACATCGATGAAGATTGCGAACTCGAACGAAATGAGCCGAAGACAGCTCGTCACGGGAGCGGGCGCGTCGGCAATGTTGATGCTTGCCGGTTGCACGACCGACGGAGCTCCTGTCCTTGGCGCCAAGACTTTCGACTACAACAAGATTTACGGTCCGAAACCCGGTGAACGGTTTCCGTTGCCAGCCGTGGATCTGTCAAAAGTCGACAGCAAATTCTATCGCCGCGAGGTCCGGGATCCGACAGGTGAGAAGCCGGGTACCCTGGTGGTCAACACGTCGAAGCGTTACCTTTATTATGTTATGCCCGGTCGCCGCGCCATGCGCTATGGGGTAGGGCTCGGCAGGGCCGGATTTGAGTGGTCCGGCCGCGGCTGGATCGCCTGGAAGCAGGCGTGGCCGAAATGGACACCTCCCGATGAAATGATCGCTCGCCAACCTGAGCTGAGGAAATATTCTGCGGACAATGGCGGAATGCCGCCGGGAATACGCAATCCTCTCGGCGCCCGGGCTTTGTATATTCACAACAAAGGTGGCGACACGCTCTATCGCGTTCATGGCTCCGGAGAATTTGCCAGTATCGGACGTGCAGTATCCAGCGGATGTGTTCGCATGCTCAATCAGGATGTCATCGACCTGTACAACCGGGTTCGCACCGGCAGTCCGATCCTGGTTACCTGACGCCCTGCGTCAAAGCAGATTATTGCCGCACAAAAACTGAAGCAGGATGGCCGGCTCTGGCAGGCAGGGAAAGTCGGTCGCCTTCAAAGCTCGCGCTGTCCAGGTGGGCTTTCGGATCACTCAGATCAAGCGGAAGCTTAAGGTAGTCGCCGGAGCAGGCGCGTTGGCCGCTGTGCATCGCCTGTGGATTGCTCAACTGGCCGCCAAATTGATTGCAACCGTCAAAACCTGATATCGCGTCGCCATCGATTACAAAATGGGGTGCACCGGTTCCCGCGGCAACCGCTTGACCTCCGATACTGGCCAATGTCCACCTGCCGTCAAAACTTGCCGCTGATTCAACCGCCATGCAGCCTCCCAGAAATGGTAGAATGGCAAGGATAAGGGCCGCTATGGTTTTATAACCGCTAGTCATTACCTGGTTACCTCGCTCCATAATCTCACGAACGATACAAAACGAAAAATGTGGCCGCGGTTTGTTTTGTTTGGGGATCGAGAAGATTGCCACCAGACTTACTTCTCAGCTACCATATAAAACTCAAGGCATGTTTCATCATCGACGGGTGGTTTGATTTCGAAACTTCGAAATTGAGCGTAGTTGTCCCTAATATGGCGCATCATCTGGTAGAAACTGCCGGGCGTCCAAACATGATAATGTATGTCGATACCCTTTTCGAGGGCCATATTGGCCTCATTTTCAGCAGCGTCGCCCAGGTTTTTGGCTTTCGTAAAAAAATCGAGATAGTTCTCCAGATCGCGTTGCCTGTCCGGTTGTTCGTAGTCCGCTATCAAATGGTCCAGGTCGGTATCCTCACGGCGCTTGTCAAACGTCCTCCGCTTATCGGGAACCACCAGAACCAGGTGACCGCCCGAGCGAAGCGTCCGAAAAGATTCGACAATTGCGCCGATGGGATTGGGTGTGTGCTCAATAACATGAGCTGCAACGACGAAATCCAGACTGTCGCTTTCAATTTCGTGCTGGTTTTCTATCGGATTGGAATAGCGCGGAACAACCGTGTTTTTGTCATAGCCCATCCGATTGTACTGTTCGTCTGACTGAAATGGTTCAGCGTAGGAGACTTCAGTTTCAACCGGCAGCGGCATTGGACGAGATCCCGCACCGTACTCAACACCGTTGCCCACCAACCGGCTGACGATGATTTCCCGCATCATCTGCTTGTTGTCCGGCGGTTCAATCCAGTCGGCATCGGACCACTGCCGAGGGACCACGGCTCCCGGTTCGAGTTTATCGATTGTTCCTTTGCCGGCAGTCTTGAGTTCTATTCCGGGGAAAATCTCCCGCATCTCGGCAGCGACTTGTGGCAGCAGGATTCTCCTGCGCCGATTGCCCATTTGAAGATAGAGATGGCCGCGCCAACGGCTTCGGATCAGTACCGGTTTTTTGACCGCCATTCTCAATGCCTTTTCACAAACACCGCAAGATCCTGATTGCCCTGGTTGAGGCCGGGGAAATAACCCGCAACATCAAACGCGTCGATGAAAATGTCGAAAAAGCGCTCGCGTGAGTATGCGGACTGACCCCAATTATCGGTGGTCTCATTGTCTTCGCCGTCGTAGTTCATCGGGACGAAATGATTGCCTGTGCGTGCCATATTTCGGAGCATGGTCGACAAGTTTTTTACCGGCATGCGTTTGTTTTTCGCGAGCCACCTGACGTGGTGGACACTCGAAAACGTCACCGCAAACCAACCGCCCGGCTTCAAAATCCGAGCAATTTCTTTCGCCCAATCCTCGGCTGCATCAGGTCGATGATGGCTCCATACCGAGATCGCAGTTGCTCCGTCAAATATGCCGGAGTCAAACTGCAGTGGGGGATTGTTGCCCATGTTATGGAACGAACAGGAATGCACATGCTCCTTTGCCCAACTGATGGCCGAAGCAATCGGATCGCAGCCGTGCATCTCCCAACTGCCCTCATAGGCAGCAAGAACCCTTGCGAGTGACCCGCTGGAGCATCCGACATCAAGGATGCGCTGATGCTTTGATTCGAGACCGCAATTCGCCAAAGCATGAACGATCATGTTGGCGCTGAAGAAGTCGCCAACCCAGTAAGGGTTCGAACGCTGCATGCGATGGACATTGTCAGGTGGGCGAGCGGTTACAAGGTTTGTTTGCGCCGCGACTTCTTCCGGAAACAAGTTGGCGGCCGCAAGAATGAAATTGCGCTTCTGTTCGACGCTATCGAGGCGGACAGGATTCTGCAGATTCAGTTTCGCCAGCGGGAGCCGCTCCTCGACCTTTGAAGCAAGTCCCGCGAGGCGCTCAGCAATCCGGTTGATGACAGGATGAGTGATCTGGCGGGGAGGCCCGGCAACTGCATCAACATACTTCTCGAAACTCTCGTGCATCAGGCGCCTTGATTGATTCCAATTGGAGAAAAGCAGCATTTTCGTCGGATACTCTGCTGCCGGGAGATAAGCAATTTGTTTAATAAAAAAGTGCCCCAGCGAACCGGGGCACTTCAAACTATCTATTCAGTTGAGCTAGCAGTGGGTTGGAAAACCTGTGCAAGCGGCGTCGACCAGAGCCCCAATATTCCCGGCGCCGCGCCCGCCGTAGTCGGCGTTTGGAAACTCAACGTTTTGACCGAACCAGGATGCACCCTGAATATTGAGATCCTTGTTGGTATAGCCCCAGCTTGTGGTCCCAACCACGACATTCCGTACTCGCTGGATTCCGTAGGAGGCGTCAGATGCATTGGTCAAAACGGGATACGTTCCGAAGTTGACCAGCCACGGGCCGCCGCTGGACCCGCCGCTCAGCGGTGATCCGAGTTGAGTGTTAATCATCGGCTGACCGTTGGTGCCGGTAGCATCGACCCGTTTCCCGAGTGAATTGTTGCGTTGCATCTGCCAGCCGCCATCCCAAGCCACCGGATAACCGAGCTGGGTGATGGATGCGACAGTGTTGTTTCCGAATGCTGGTGATGTCGGATAGCTGTAACCGTTCCATCCATATCCATACCAGCCGCCCATGGCCGCTCCCGCGTAAAGCCCATTGCGAATTGCCAAAACAACAGTTGCAACATCATTGTTGCACACGACGCCGGCAACCGTGCATGTGTCATTTCCGTTGAAGTAAGTCGTAGGGACGTACATAAATTGTGCCGTATAGAAACCCCATGCACCTCCGCCGGAGTTGTAGTTTGCCGGGTACCAGCGAACTTCATCGGCAAAACCAGGTCCTTGCAACCCATAGTTATGAATGCAGTGCGCCGCGGTAATCAAAACACCTTTCTTGATCAGGGACGCAGTGCAAACAAACCAGGAGCTACCCCACCGGGCCCACAATTTGCCAGTGAAACGATATGGCCGGCTGGTGACGGGGATCTGGAATGAAAATACTGAAGGCCCGGGATTCCCATAGACAGCCACCCGCTGATGAGAATAAGGCCACATATCTGAATGAGTCCCATAGGCATCGGATCCGAATACCGGATCAGCAGAGCTGCCTGCCTTTCCTGTACTGGTTGACGCCGCACCAGAACCGCCAATCGGAGTTTCATCTTCGGTGGTCAGAGGCAATCTGCTGAGGCCAGGGCCCGATGGTCCATTGCTCGCCGATGCTGTTCCACTCAATGCTTGGCCGGTAATATTATCAGATCCGCCAAGCGAATCTCCTGCGTTTCCCAACTGTGCAAACGAAAGACTGGTGCCGATCAGCAGTGCACCTACCGTTGTTGCAGTCGACTTAATAACCTTTGACCCAATCCGAACCATCGAGCAATCTCCAATCTAGTCTCTGTCCCAAAAGAGACGGTACACTGCGATTACAATTCATGCAATCTCTACACAAACGGAAGTGATCACAAATCTCAATTTTTTGTTAAAGTTTGGAAATGAGCAAAAATATTATATTTGAGAAAATGACTATTTCATGTATCCAAATGCTTCAAAATCTTTGTCATAAATATCTATAACTGACTTTTTTAAATTTTCATCAGAATAGTATTTGTCTATCTTTGATTTAGCTCCTGTTTTATGTGGCGAAAATTCCTTAATACCATCAAAATTTATTCCGCTAATATGTTGAATCTTGTGAATATCTGCATTAAATCGCTCAATTTTCCCAATATAATTATATTTTATATGGTTTTTCATTGTAATTGAGCATTGGGTTCTCCAATGTTTATCTCGAATATTATCTGGAATTTTTGCAACAATATCAATGAATTCGCCAAACGAGTACTCATCTGATTTTACTCGAGCAACCATATCGCGGTTGTTGTCGATTTGCTTTTTCTCAGGTGTGTTTCCGACAATTTTGTCCAGGTAAGCTGACAGAATTCGCTCATAAGGATTTCGTACAAATGTGAACTTGAAAAAATCATCCCCGAACAGAATATCGGATAAATCCTCGGCAGAAAGCTGATAGGGCTTAACATGGGGCGATGACAGAATTTCCGGATGCGGGCCGACGCTAATGTTGATGAGCGTTGCCAATTCAATTTTGTTCAGGTGAGATTTTATTGTGCTTGATGCGACCTTGGGAACTTCGACGTAAACATATTTGTTTCTCAGACTGATGTTGATAGCCGAGTTGAACCAGTTCACGTTGCGCGATTTGAGCAACTCGAACAATTGGCGCTTTGACATTTGCTTATCCTGATTCAGCGAGGAGTACACCCGACAGCGCGGTCGAGATGGTGGTATTTCGGTAACGGAAAAATCTCGTGCACCACGCGGGAATATAGCTGACTGTCATTTCATTCAAGCTAAAATACCGTTGCGGGATATAGCGGCAAATTCGCTTTACAAATGAGCGCGCCTTCAATTTGGTGATAGCAAGTTCGGGCAGTCGTGTTATCCAAGGTGATAACTCTAGGATTTGCCAAAGTCATGCCTATCACCCTTCACAATTATTTTCGTTCTTCAACTTCCTACAGGGTACGTATTGCACTGGCGTTGAAGGGCATCGAGTACGAATACGTCGCTCATCATTTGCGCCTTGGCGGGCACAAGGCGGATGCGTTTATGTCGGTCAATCCGCAAGGCCTTGTTCCATCCATCGTCTGGGAAGACGGAACCGTACTGAGCCAATCCCTGGCAATCCTGGAATTCATCGATGAAATGGTGCCGGAACCGCCGCTTCTGCCCTCAGATCCGCACGGCCGGGCCCGAGTACGGATGTTGTCGCAGATGATTGGGTGCGACATCCATCCCGTCAACAATCTTCGGATATTGAATGCGCTGCGAACACGCTTCGGCGCCGATGATGAAGCGGTGGCGGATTGGTTTTGCCACTGGGTCGCTGAGACATTTGCGCCAATGGAGGCTCTGCTTGCCGGGAGTGAGTCAACCGGCAGTTTTTGCCACGGTAACACGCCGGGACTGGCTGACTTGTGCCTTGTCGCACAAGTGGTCAACAATGGCCGCTTCGGTGTCGACATGAAACCCTATCCGACGATCAACCGGATTTACGACGCCTGCATGGAAATTCCGGCTTTTGCCGAAGCCGCACCTGCCAATCAGTCGGACGCCGAATGAGGCTCAGGCACCACGGCTGATAAACCACGGATTGGCAAAATCGCAGTCGTTGGATTGATTGCGTTTGCCGTAGGGCAGGGCGCCGCCGTCCACGAGGCAGGTTGTTCCTCCCGCAGCTCTCAAAATCGCATCTCCGGCTGCCGTGTCCCACTCCATTGTTCGGCCAAACCGGGGATAAAGGTCTGCCTTGCCTTCGGCGAGCAGGCAGAATTTCAGCGATGAGCCTGTAGAGATAATCTCCGCGCACGCATGTTGCGCGATGAATTCGTCTGTTTCTGCGGTGCGATGCGAGCGGCTGGCGACAATTCGAACCGTTTGAGCTTGTTTCGTGGCAACGATCCGCTCGCGTTCGCTCGTGCGTCCATCTGCCTGCATCTCATACCGCTCAGCCACACCGGGTCTTGCAGAATAAACCACCCCGGTTGCGGGAACCATCACCACGCCCACGACAGGAACACCATCCCGGATGAGCGCGATATTGACGGTAAACTCGCTTCGTCCAGCGACAAACTCGCGTGTTCCGTCCAATGGGTCGACGAGCACGAAACAATTGCCCAGGTCACCGGGGACCTTGCCGTTGGAAACCTCTTCTTCGCCCACGTGCTGCACTTCGGGCAACTCATTTTCGAGGCCCGCAATGATGACCGCCTCCGCTCTGGTATCGGCTTCTGTCACCGGGGTGTTGTCATCTTTGCTTCGAACATCAATACCGGCACTCCGAACCGCCAATATTTCGCGAGCTGCGGCATGAGCGAGGCGCTCAAAAAGCATCTGAACCATTTGGTCACGGGGCATTTTTTCGGCAGTCATTGGACTATACGCTCTAGCAATAACCGTGTTCCTTCAGCCAGGCTTCCAGTTCATCGGCCAATTCTTCCGGTGAACGATTCAGGGTTTCCAGGTGCAAGTCGGCTCGCTCAGGTATTTCGTAGGGGGAGTCAACCCCGGTAAAGTTTTTGATCTCGCCTTTTATTGCGCGAGCATACAAACCTTTTGGGTCACGCTTCACGCACTCATCGAATGGAGTGTCGATGAATACTTCGACAAATTCCCCTTCGCCTAGCATTTCGCGCACCATCCGGCGTTCTGCTCTAAATGGCGAGATGAATGACACAATGGCGATAAGACCCGCATCCACCATCAGCTTGGCGACTTCGCCCACCCGCCGAATGTTCTCCACGCGATCTTCATCGGTAAAACCGAGGTCGCGATTTAGCCCGTGTCGGACATTGTCGCCATCGAGAATGGTTGTATGACGGTTCGAAACATGGAGTTTCTTTTCCAAAAGGTTGGCGATTGTCGATTTGCCGGACCCCGAAAGCCCGGTGAACCAAAGCACGACCGGTTTTTGCTGCTTCAGTTCCGACCTGGCCTGTTTGTTGACATCCAGAGCCTGCCAATGAACGTTCAATGCCCGCCTCAGCGGGTGGACAATCATTCCGGCGCCGGCGGTTGCGTTGGTGATCCGGTCTATCAGGATGAAGGCGCCGGTGTTGCGATTTTCAGCGTAACCGTCGAACACAATCGGACTTTGGGTCGAGAAGTTACAGACGCCGATCTCGTTCATCTCGAGTGATTTTGCGGCTTCGTGGGAGAACGAGTTGATGTCGACCCGATATTTGAGCTCGGTAACGGTCGCATTGGACTGGTCACATTCGGTTCTCAGAATGTAAGAGCGGCCGGGAATCAAGGCATGTTCATCGAACCAGACAATGTTGGCCATGAACTGGTCGGCGACATCGGGTCTGTTGTCCGGCGACACCAGCATGTTGCCGCGTGAGACCTCAATATCGCTGTCGAGGACCAGTGTAACCGCATCGCCTTTGGCGGCGCTTTCGGCTTCCTCTCCATGTGAAATGATTTGCGCAATTTTTGCCGGCTTTCCCGACTTCGCGACAATGACGCTGTCACCGACTGCTGCTTGCCCAGAAGCAATTGTTCCAGAAAATCCACGAAAGTCCGAGTTTGGACGGCTAACGATCTGAACGGGAAAACGCAATGGTTGCGAAGCCTCGTTCGGAGCGACGTTCACCGTCTCAAGCTTCGAAAGCAATGACGGGCCGCGATACCAATCCATATTGTCGGACAGGGTGGTCACATTGTCGCCGTACCGTGCCGAAATCGGAATGGCGGTTACTGATTCAAACTTCAGTTCTTCGGTAAACTCCCGGTAGCTGGCTTTAATCCCCTCAAAAACCGACTGTTCGAAATCCACAAGATCCATCTTGTTGACGGCAAGAATGATGTGCCTGATCCCAAGCAACGAGGCGATGAAAGAATGCCGGCGGGTTTGGGTGAGGATCCCTTCACGAGCATCAACCAGCACAATTGCCAGGTCGGCGGTGGAAGCGCCTGTTGCCATGTTGCGCGTGTATTGTTCGTGTCCTGGCGTATCCGCAACGATGAACCGCCGCGCAGGTGTTGCAAAGAACCGGTAGGCAACATCAATGGTGATACCTTGTTCCCGTTCGGCTTCCAGTCCATCCACCAGGAGTGCGAGATCAACTTCCTTGCCGGTTGTTCCATGCTTTTTGGAATCTGCTTCAAGCGAAGCGAGCTGATCTTCGAAAATCAGCTTGGTATCGTAAAGCAGCCTGCCGATGAGCGTCGATTTGCCGTCGTCCACGGAACCACAAGTGAGAAAGCGAAGTGTCGACTTTTCCTCTTGTTCCTTAAGGAAGTCGTGAATCTGATCACCGGATTGCTTCTGGTCGTGATGGGCGGCCATCAAAAATACCCTTCACGCTTCTTCATTTCCATCGATCCAGCCTCGTCGCGATCAATTGCCCGTCCCTGCCGTTCGGACGTTTTGGCCGTTAGCATCTCGCTGACAATCCCGTCCAGTGTATCGGAATCAGATTCAATGGCGCCGGTGAGTGGATAGCAGCCGAGCGTTCTGAAACGGACGCGCCGCTCTTCAGCTTTTTCATTCGCAAGAAGCGTCATGCGTTCATCGTTCTTTAGCACCAGCATCCCGCCTCGCTCTACGACCGTCCGTTTCTCGGCAAAATATAACGGTACGATCGGAATATCTTCGAGCATGATGTATTGCCAGATATCGAGCTCGGTCCAGTTGGATAACGGAAACACCCGGATCGATTCACCATTTGCGACGCGAGTATTATATATTTTCCACATCTCCGGGCGCTGATTTTTCGGATCCCAGCCATGATTGGCGTTTCGAAAGGAAAATATCCGTTCCTTGGCGCGGGATTTCTCCTCGTCACGCCTCGCGCCGCCAAAAGCAGCATCAAAACCATGCTTGTCAAGCGCTTGTCGAAGGGCTATGGTTTTCATGATGTGCGTGTGGGTGTTTGAACCGTGATCGAACGGGTTGATCCCGTCACGCACACCGTCTTCGTTGATGTGCACCAACAGATCGAATCCCAGCTCAGACGCCATGCGGTCGCGAAACTCAATCATCTCCCGAAATTTCCACGTTGTGTCCACGTGAAGAAAAGGGAAGGGCGGTTTTGCCGGATAAAATGCTTTCATTGCCAGCCGCAACATCACCGACGAGTCCTTTCCGATCGAGTAGAGCATGACCGGATTGGAAAACGTCGCAGCCACCTCCCGAAAGATATGGATCGACTCCGCTTCAAGGCGGCGTAAATGTGATTCTCGTGAGAGCAAAGGCTGTAGGCTCCGTTGGATGTGGTTCCGAGCGTGCGGATATCCAATTGATAATTGAACATCACTGCTCATTCGCGCCGGGGTTTAACACTTCACCCACCCCTACATAAAAGCCCAGATCAGCGCATCTCAGTTGAATAGGGAAACGCTATTCCAAAGATGAGAGTCCCGGCGAAAAAAATCATGCGACAACAAAAACCGCCACGGATTGTTCGCGGCGGACCACAACGAATGTCCAAAAGTGCTCCAGGCTGTCATGCCCATTTTGCGATTGTCTGGGTTGGTGTCCAAAATCGTTTCTGAACAGGAGAAATGAGCAAGGAAGTGTATTTCTCTTTCGAGCATTTTCGACGCAATCAGAAGCGATTTTGCCCAACCCTTACCGGGCCGCCGGAATTGACAGTGCGAGTCCTATTTCCTGCCGACAATTTTGAAATACAGATAAAGCGCACAAGCCGCTCCGAAGCCGACAACGAAACCAGTGGGCGGAGTTGTGTATTCAGCTGCAGTGGCAATCGCCAGAACCGCACCAAGAAGTGAAACCAGCGCCACCAATCCGGAGACCACAATGGCCGGGAGGCCCGCTCTGCGGGCTGTCTGAAAGGCGTGTTGCGAATGGGCGGCGAATAGGTTTTCACGTTTGACAAGGCGCGCTGCAAGCGTGGCTGCCGTATCGATAATGAAATAGGAAAACGGTAGGCAACCGGCAAATATCGAGTATTGCGCGCTAAAGCCGAGACAGACGATCCCCGCAAGAAGGCCTGCCGGCAGGCTGCCACTATCGCCAAGGAACATCCTTGCCACCGGCCGGTTGACCAAACCGAACGGCGCCAAAGCAATTCCGAGCGCCAAGGATATGACCACAGGCTCGGAAAGTTCCAGGTAGCCAAACAGTCCACCAAGTCCGATCACCAATGCAGGCACGCCTATGCCTGCGACGACCATAAGATCAAGACCGTCCATGAAATTGGTCAGGTTGATCGCCCATACGAGCAATACAATGGTCATCAGCCCGGTAACCGGAAAGAAAAGGTCCGGCGGAAATACGGAAAGCGAACTCCCAAATCCGTAGGCTGCCAAAGAGGCGGCTGCAAACTGTACTGCAAGTTTCGCAAAAGGGCCGACATTGCGGGCATCATCAACAAGCCCGACCGCAAATAACGCCGCAACCGAAACGGAAATGCCGGCTGTCGCCGATGAACCGACCAAACCCAGCGCCCAGCCGGCGAGTATCGCCACAACAACAGCAGGAATTACCGCCAAGCCACCGGTCTGCGGCGTGGGGGTGGTGTGGTTTGACCGTGGACTGATGGTGGCGGCAAGGGCTGTTGTTGGACCGTACTTGCCGACAATGAAAAGCAGCACCGCACTGACACCGGCGGCAATTACCGCAATCATCCAGAGTTCAGGCATCGTCCACATCGCCTTCAAGGGCAAAAACACACCAATAGGTGACACTGAAAACGAATACGATGCCTTGAACATCGTGACCAAGCATGAGGCCTGTTGCTCCCGAGAGCATGTAGGAAATCATCAAAACCGACATCATTGCGAAGCCGAATTTGCCGAATTCTGATGAGCGATGCCGCGCTGTGATGATCAGCGGCGCAATGATCATGGCCAAAAGCAAAACAATCCCCGTCACGCCGGCACGCACACCAATATCGAGAAAGGCATTGTGAAAATGTGTCCGCGAGAAAGCTTCGCCATAAAGATGCATGGCTTTCTCCCGCATCAGCGTATTCACATCCAGGCCGTTCCCGGTAAGCGGGGCTTCGGAAAAGAGGTGGTAACCGGCGTTCCAGATCGCAATGCGCTGATCTAACGACCGATTCAGGTCGAGCTGGTCGTTCAGCGTCGAAATTTCGGTCAGCAGTATTTCTACCCTATCGCTGACGACCGGATATGCAGAAATCGACAAAGCTACAATCGCAAGGATCGCCAAACCAAAAGAACGTCGGCTTATTTGCTGCCTGATTGTCGAGGCATAGATTATGCAGACAGCGACCGGAAGAATGACCAGGCCTGGCCAAATTCCCCGCATGCCCGACAGGATGACACAGCCAAATGCAGCGATCAGACCCGTCGCGGCAATGAAACGGGAAGCGCCGGAATTTCGAGCGAACGCAACCAGACAGTACCCGTAAAGCAGCAATGTCATCAGCCCAAACGGACCCGGATTGCCGATAAATCCCTCTGCACGGGGCAGGCCGTTGAGAAAATGATACAAGGCGATCATGAACGCAATGATGGCGCCCATTGAGGCGGCAAACTCCGTCGGCGGCGCCAAATTTCGTGGATGTGTCAACGCCAAGCCCGCATAAAGAAACGGAACTCCCAGAAATCCAATGGTCTCAACGATCTCAGACCAAGTCTCGAGAGAGGTCGAATGTGCCAGCCCAAATAGCAAGTGTAACGCAAACCATAACGCGTAAATGGCTGACAGCACCCAGATCGGCCGCCGCCGCGTCAGCGCCATTGCTCCCGACAATGTTCTTGCCAGACACAGGATCATGGTACCTGCGATCCAGAAGGTCATTGCCGTACCGGTGATCACCGAAGCGCCGATAACGAATGGCTGACACCACGGATTGATACGGTCAATGACGGAATCGGGTATTCGCCAAAACCACAATACATGCCTGGCAAAGGAATTAAGGCTCATGGTCTGCAGCGCCAGTTCAATTGCAATACGCGGCCGATTACATCAGTTGCCGCGCGCTGGCCACCTTTCAATCGCGAGCGCCTGAGCCTCATTTAATTGATTGGCGTTCAGACTGGCAGCAACATTGTCTCTGATTGAAACGGCTTCACGCAAGCCGGAGGCCGCAGCCAGGCTGATCCACATATATCCATAGACATAATCCTGAGGTACGCCCAAGCCCCTGACATAGAGCAAACCGAGATTGGCCATCGCCGCCGGGATGCCCTTGTCAGCCGAACGCTGAAACCATTTTGCGGCATTCATAAAATCGGGCCGGGCTTTTCCCCCGGTTGCATACACATATCCCAGTTGGAACATGGCAATCGGATCGCCAAGGCCGGCCTGGGAGGAAAAATTGCCAGGTTCGGCGTTTTCCGCATCGATCGGTGCAATTCGGCTATCGTAGACAAATTCGGCGGCGCCCGCTGCGGTGTTTGCATCTGTGCTCCCCGATCGGCCACCCAATCGATAGAGCTCAATCGCCTTGGCGTCATCCTGCGGAACACCAAACCCGTTGTCATACATAACACCAAGATTTGTCATCGCTTTTGCCAGACCCTGCTTGGCCGCCGCAGCAAACCACTTTGCGGCCACCTCGTAGTTCTGGGTGGTTCCCTCTCCCCTCACAAACATCAGTCCGACGTTGTTCTGGGCCCGAGCGTGTCCCTTCTCTGCCGCCTCCATGAGCATTGCGAGTGCTCTTTGGAGATCCTTTTCCACTCCCCTTCCTTCAAAATAGAGCAATCCAAGGCTGGCGGTAGCGTCAGTCAATCCTTGTTCGTGAGCCTTGCGGTACCACTGTGCTGCAAGCAAGGGGTCAGCATCTCCACCGAGCCCAGTGTCGTAAAAGCTGGCCAAATCGAATTGATGAACGGCTTCACCCTGGTCGGCTGCCAGCTGCAGCAGTCGCAGCGCCTCAACAGGATTGGAATCAACGCCAAGTCCGGAAACGTACAGCCGGGCCAAGGCATTTTGTGCATCCGCATACGCCTTTTCTGCAGCCTTGCCATACCAGCGAGCCGCCTTGGCATAATCCTGGGGCACACCGACACCGGCGCGGTAAATGGAGCCGAGTTCGAATTGCGCTACCGGGGATCCCCCATCGGCGAGAGGGCGAAGAATTTCGATGGCTTTGCTGGTGTTGCCGACAGTGAGCGCTGATCTTGCCTGCTCAACTGAATCCGCATGTGCCGCGCAAATTATTGTGGTTAACAAGGCAACCGTCGTCACCAGACCAGAAACGTGTCTCCAAATGGCATTCATTCCGATTGCCTGGGTTTGGCCATCCACTCACGAGCCTGGCGTTGTGCGTCGGCGACCTGATCCGGTGTCATCAGCTTTGCAAATGTTTCGCGCATCTTGATCGCCTCCTCGCTTCCTGTGATCGCCGATAAATTGGCCCATTTGTGTGCGCTTACATAATCCTGCTCAACTCCCGAACCGGTTGCATAACGCTTGGCAATCGCCAATTGGGCTGCAGGAACTCCACCATTTGCCGCCGCCGTCAACCACTCGAGAGCTCTGGCCTCGTCAGCTTCGACGCCCTTCCCGGCAGCATACAGTTCCCCGAGCCGGTACTGCGCGTCATGCGATCCATTTTCGGCTTCGCGCTGGAGCCAATCGACTGCCGCCTGCATTTTCTGACTGGCGGCACTAAAAATCCATCGGGGTGCATTCTGGTCACCAGCCGTCTCGGCTCTACCTTCGGCCAGCATCGCGCCGAGCCGAATTGCAGCGGTTTCATTTCCTGCCGCGGCGGCAGCCCGGTACCAATAGGCAGCCATCTCAGCGTTCGCATCCAGACCGCGGCCTTTTTCGAGGAACAATGCCAGCGCGATCTGCGCCCTGATATATCCATTTTCCGCAGCCTGCTCGTACCAGCGCGCCGCCAACAAATCGTCCCTTTCTATGCCCGTTCCAGACGCATAGAGATAGGCCAGATTGGTTTGTGAAACCGGATCGCCATTGTCGGCGGCGACTTTCAGCCATTTAAACGCATTGGTGTAATCTGGTTCACCATTGATGCCGGTGAGATAAAGACCTGCAAGCTCGCGCTGCGATTTGACCAAACCTGCTTGGGCCGATTTTTGGTACCACTCGATCGCTTTGCTCAAATCCTTCTGAAGACCTGTGCCGCGGGCGTAGTTGCTGGCAAGCGTATATTGGGCCGGTACAAATCCACTTTTTGCGGCCTTCACAAACCACTCTTCGGCCGTTTTAGCGTTCTTCGTCACACCATCGCCGGTGGCGTAAACGGTCCCAAGCTCAAATTGGGCTTCAATGACACCTTCGCGCGCAGCCGATAGTAACCACGGAACAGCGGCGGCCGGGTTTTTTTCAAAGCCCTGACCGGACCGGTGCATTTTTCCAACATAGTATTGCGCGGTCTTGTTGCCTTTTTCCGCACCTGCCATCAACAATGAAGCAGCCTTCTCAACGCTCACGGAAACGCCGGTTCCCTCCAGATACATGCGGCCCAAAAGGGTCAATGCTCCGTCATGGCCTTGGTCTGCGGCTTTTTGCAGCCATTCAGATGCCAGAGACATGTCTTGCTGCTGGCCCTTGCCTTCTGCCAGCATGTGTCCGAGCCTGAATTGGGCCAGCGCGCTCCCCTGTTCGGCCAATACTTCAAGGACTGATAGCGCTGTCTTGTAGTCGCCTGCTTTGTAGGCGGTTTCGGAATCCGCCATTGTTACCGGCTTGGTATTTTCCTGAGCAAAAACTGCCTGGGTGAACGTTAGCGAGAGGCTTACTGCTACGGCTATCGAGAGTAAATTCGAACTCGGTATTCTCATGTCAATTTCCTACTACCCGGCACATTGCGATTTTCCTGAACTGCATGTTTGGTCTCGCCTGCTTTACATCAGTTGCTTTTTGCATCGGCAGAACCAACCCGCCGGATGCGATAGATTGCACCCGCCGCAAGTTCTTGTTCCAATACAGTTTCACCATCATCGGCCCATCGAACCGTCACCTTCTTTACAGCGGCGGTATCTCCCAATCCGAAATGCGCTATTGCTGCATCGAAAGACATAAAGCCGCCTCCGCTTTGCAATTCGCGGGTTTGCACATTGCCGTTTGCGTCGGTGATCTCGACCAGGTTGCCGATGCCATTGCGGTTACCAATTTCGTCTTCAAACGCAAAAGCGATTGCATTGCCTCGCTGCGAGTTGTTGATGAAGGATCTGATCGGTCCGTTCACAGGCATGGTGACGATGTCGAGATCGCCATCATTGTCGAAATCGACCGAAACTGCGGCAGCTGTGATCAGGTAGTCCTCAAGACCGAATGGACCTGATTCTTCAGTGAAGGTTCCGTCACCATTGTTCCTGAAGAACAGGTTTGAAGGACTGACTTCATTGGGCACCCAGGTTCCGTTGACGATGTAGACATCTTGAAATCCGTCATTGTCAAAATCGGCGATTTTGACATCCCAGCTCCAGCCGCCAACATCCAATCCTTGTGCCTCTGCAACCTCAGCATATGTTCCATTCTTGTCGGGTGTCAGAAGGACGTTGCGACGTTTGATTTGATGAATGCTCGCTTCCATTTCCTCTTGCGACGGTTGCCGGATCGGTTGGAAATGTATGTCGCAATACTGGCGCGGCTTGAGTTGTTCGGCCGGGATGAGTTCGCACAGAGCAGGATCCTGGTTCTGGATTGCCAGGTCTTTGACCAGCATGCCCTTGCATTCCTGTTTGTAGGCGCCATCCAGTTTCTCGCACTCGGATGCGAAAGTCGGATCGAAATTGTTGCCCGACTTGTACCAGGTCTTGATCGCCATGTTTTTTTCACAAACGGTGCGGTCAGCATCCCGTTCAATCTCGGAGCAATAAAGGCTCAATGGGCGCATCTTTAGTTTCTCTGATACGCCGGACGATCGTCCTGCAATCTGGGCGAGATAGATTTCCGGAGAGCCATCATTGTGCAGATCGGCAGTTTTGACCGCCATGGTAGTCGTGGTGGTCATGGGAATTCTGTCATCCTCGCGGGTTATCTGTTTGAAACCGCCAGCGCCGTCGCCGATGTAAAAGATATCGGGCATCTCGAAGTCGTTGCCGACCAGCAGGTCGGCATTCCTGTCGCCGTCAAGATCAGTCAAGAGGATGGTCAGCGTTTCGCCGGGAAGGCCGGGAAGTTCGGCGAAATTGTCGCCCGACAGCCTGCCATTATCATTGAAGATGACACGGTTTCGCGATTCTTCACCCGGAATACGGCGATACCAGCCTGCTGCCCAGTTTCCGATCGCCACGTCAAGATCGCCATCCTTGTCCACATCGCCAAAGCTTGCGGCGAGGGTGAGAAGCGCATCTTGTCGATTGGCGACGGAGTAGAGGTCTTCTGAGGAAAATTGTCCCGAGCGGTTTGGCAGCACGTAGTTGCCACGCTGATAGGTTGTCAAAAACAAATCCAGCCAGCCATCATTGTCAATGTCCACCAGAGCGGCGTTGAAAATGGGCAGCTGCGAAATCTTGCCGATATCATTCGGAACGGCAGTGAAACGACCGCTGCCATCGTTTCGGTAGAAATAAAGTCCGTTCACGGTCGAGGCGATTACAATATCCTGGTCGCCGTCATTGTCGAAGTCGCCTGCCGAAATACTGCGGCCTTCCCAAAATGGCGGCCACATGTCGGCCATTGAAAACTCGATCGGTTGGTCGATGCCTATTTTCCACGCTTCAAGGCGTGTGAAGGGCGCCGCCGCGGCAGGCGTCCGTTCTGCAAATGGGTGCTGTGTGATTGTGATCTTTTCGCCCGAAGAACCGACAACTTCGATTGGCCGAAGCTCCGACGCTTGCGCTGAACTGATCAAGGAGATTTCGAAACCGGTGAGTATCTCAAGCGCCTGCCTGGTTTTGTAGGCGTGATATTGGTGGATGCCAATTCCGGCGATTATGCCTGTGGCGATTACGGTTCCACCCAGCATCAGTGCTGCTCGCGATGAAATTGCACCGGCAACGATAAAGTAGGAATAGATAGAAAAAATTCCGAGCGTGAAAAGCAGCGTCATCACGAAGCCGGTGTCCAGGCCACTTCCCAATAACGCGCCGGAAACCACGACGTCAAATCCGATTGGGACGGGAAGTATCGTTCCGACCACTGCGGCCGCTATCAACGCCAATAAACCGAACGGCGCATCAGCAAGCAAACTCGGCGGAAGCAATGTGGCAATTACCGCTCCTAGAAAACCGGCAGCAAACATCAGCGGAACGGTCCGGGTGAGGATGTACCAAAGATTGCGCACGAAATCTCGAACGAAGTACCAGACTGCGTATGGCAATGTTTCAATTTCCGCGTAGGGAAGGGTGGGAACCGGCAGGTTGGAGACCTTTCGTTCCGCCTCGCTTAGCTGCAATTGCCGCTCGGGTAGAAAGCGGCAGATTACCGGTACGGCGATCAGAATGACGAAAACGCTCAGCGCTATCTTGGTGAAGGCCATATAGGCGGGCATGATCGAAAACAGCATCGTGAGCACGACAACATTGAGCGTCGGTGATGCGATCATCGCGGACAGGACGGATTCGGCCCTCGCACCGCCGCTGTAAAGCGCCTTGGCAATGGGCGCTGCGCAATTGACGCATACGCCTAACGGAGCCCCAAACCCCATCCCGGCGAGCGAATTTGAAAAACGCCCCTTGAAGCTTCGCCGCTTCATGTATCCCAGAAGCGTCAGGAAAGCTCCGCCAAACAGGACGCCGAAAGTCATGCCCTGCTGGTTGGTGTGGACCCAGTTCAGGGTCGACAGACCGATCTTTTTCCAGGTGGGATATTCAGGCCGGATTTCGTAATGGGCTTCAAAGCTTAGCGGATCCTCAAGCTGGATGGCGCCGCTCATCATTGCCTTTTCGTTGAGCGATGGATAGCGCGATTGGGTCCAGAACTGAAAAGCGATAACTGCAACGAGCAGTAACGCCAGAGCAAAACGCTTTTCAAAGGGTCTGGCGACCAATTCGCTCATTAACTCAATTTCCCCGCAGACACCAAAAACACCGTGATCGTGGTCAACGGATGCGACGCATCACAAAAAATCGGCACCAATCGACGACGATGACCGTCGCGATCAGTTGTTTCTGATGTCCTGATCCTCACCGGTTCCGTTTTCCTTGCCGTCGCGGCCGTAGGACAAGACGGTTACCTTGTCGTCGGCAAATTCATAGATATATGGTTTGCCCCATGGGTCGGTGAGATCTTCCGCCTTCTTGAGATATGGACCGTTCCACCGGGCCTGCAAATCGGCCGTCGGCGTGGATAATGCTGCAAGTCCCTCTTCATTGGTCGGGTAACGCAGATTGTCTATGTAAAACAGTTCAAGCGCGCTTTCGATGTTTCTTATCTGCGCCATTGCAGCGTCAGATCGTGCCGATCCGAGATAACGGAGAACCTGTGGTGCGGCAAGCGTCGCGATCAAGGCGATGATCGCCAAAACAACCAGGAGTTCGACGAGGGTAAATCCATCCTGTCCGGACGGTTGTTTTCGTTTCCCGCGATGACGAGAATTGCTCTCAGTCCTGGCGTCTTGCCTGCTTATTCCGCCACACATCGTCAGATTCCTCCATTCGGAATAAAGGTCGTCATACCCGAATTTTCGAAAAACCATGTAACAAAAACTCCAAGGCCCAAAAATGGCCCAAACGGCAATTTTGTGCTTCGGCTCAACCTAGCACCGCGCAAATATTGAAAAAAGACAAATAACAGTGCCGTGATGCAAGTAACGAGCAGAAATAGCGAGAGGTTCCAAGGGCTGAACCAAAAAGAAGCGGCTCCCGCCATCTTGACGTCGCCCAAACCTAGCCCGTGCACACCACGCACATGGATGAACCACATGTAAATTGCAAAGAACAGTCCGACGACGATGCCGGCGAATGCGAGAGCCTTCCAGGCTATTCCTGATGCTAGCCACGATTGATACGCGAAACCTCCGGCGGCGAGCGATGCGTTGAGGGCGTCAGGGATAATGAGTTTTCTCGCATCAACAAATGCAATCGTCGCGACCAGCACGGCGAGCAACGCGCCAAACAAAAGCGCAGCGTGGGTCGAAGCGAATACAAGCATATCACTGTAGCCGGCGAAGTTCCTTGTTTAACTTCTGCTCAAAGGTCTTTTTCTTGAAGTCGAGCTTGCGGCGGAACTCGTCAGTAACCGAGCGAGCCTCGCGGACATTGCGGACGACCCGGGGGCGAATGAAGATGATCAGCTCGGTTTTTTCGATCTTGTCTGTCTTGTCCTTGAAAGCGTTACCGAGCACCGGAATATCGCCCAATATGGGTACCTGACCGCGGTTATTCGTTTTGCGTTCCTGAATAAGACCACCCAGCGCGAGGGCTTCTCCGTCATTGACGATAACCCTGGTGGCGACCTTGCGTTGTTGGATGGTGGGTGAATCGATGCCCGAAGTGGTCGTTTGCGTTACATTGCTGACTTCCTGTTCGATATCGAGCAAGACCCGGCCGGAACTGTTGACGCGCGGTGTCATGGACAGGATCACGCCTGTGTCTTTTAGCTCAATCTGATTGACGATGGGCGCATTGGCATCTTCGACACTGGTCGATGTTTGCGTGACGATTGGCACCTGGTCACCGATTTGCAGGATCGCTTTTTGGTTGTTGAGCGCCATCAGGTTTGGCGAGGAAACAACCTTGACATCCGTGATGCTGGACAGAGCGTTGAGCGTCAAGATGATGTCTCCCCGATTGTAGGTAGCGCCAAGACCCGGAAAAGTTGGAGCGACCGCTCCCGAAGCAAGGTCGGTAAACTTGATGTTGAAACCGCCGCTTTCAAGGAACCAGCGAACACCGAATTTGAGCTCGTCGCTGAGCGTGACTTCCGCAATGACCGCTTCCAGCATCACTTGGGTTGGCAAGACGTCGAGTTGGCGCAGGATACGTTCAATACGTTCATATTCACGCGCGGTGGTCGATATCAGCAGGGCATTGTTTTCCGCATCTGCCACGACTGAAAAAGCTGAACCTGCAGATGTGCCCGCAACCACTGGAACTGATGGTTGGGTATCGTTGCTTTCACTGGAGATTTCGGTCGACCGCAGATCGGGCGAAACTGAATCGGACACTGAGGCATTTCCTGATGTCAGAACCGATTGCAATACATTGGCCAGCTCGGTAGCGGGGCGATTTTGGATTTCATAGACAAACAGCCGCTCTTCATTGGTGTCTGCCAAACGGTCGAGCTGTTTTATCCATGCCGCGGCGCGGCGCAGATATTGAGATCGTGAACTGATTACCAAAACTGAGCGCAGGCGCTCATTTGGAACGAACCGGACGACCTTGGCGCCTGGTCCGTCATTGGTTCCAAAAATCGTTTCCAGTTCTTTTGCAACTTCGGTGGGGTTGGATGTCTCGAGCGGATGAAGCGCGACTGACATTCCGCGCATCCAATCGACGTCGAAGACAGAGATGGCGTCCCGCATTGACGCCAAGTCGGCGCTCGTGCCCGCTATCATGATGTAGTTGCGTGCGTTATCGACCCGCAATATCGAACCGTCGCGGCTGATTGGAGAAAGAATATTGCGCATCTCTTCGGCCGCAACGAATTGCAGCTCGATAACCTGAACCCTGATCCCAGGTCCGGAGGGCGAAACCGAAGGTACGCTGATCGCAGGAGTGCTGGCCAAGGCCTCGCCGATTGGTACGATCTGATAACTGTCGCCACTGCGTACGATGGTCGCGCCATTGGCAACCAGTGCCGTTTCGAAGATGTCGATCAACACGTCCTCGGTAACTGCCGTACTTGTTTGAAGTGAAATTTTGCCGCTGAGACGCGAGTCCAACGAGTAGTTCAGACCGAGAATGTCACCCATGACGTTCTTGACCGCGGCGGCCAGTGGCGCTTCCACCAGGTTCAGCCTGTAACCTTCCTGACCTGAGGTTGTTTTGGCAGGCGTCACCGCCGGCGCTTTGTTGGAAACAAACTGCCCGGACCCTTCGTCCACCACTCCTTTGAATTTGTCGCGCTCACCGGAACCGAACAAACGCCGAAGGCCCCGCCCGCTGTCACGCGGTTCCGGTTTGCCCGACGAATCCAGACCTTCGATGGCGCGCTCGAATACGCCGCCCTCAGGCCCCACTGACTGGCATTGTGCCAAAAACAGCGCCGAAATCAGAATTATGATTACTCGATACATCAATAATACGCCGGCGCGATGCCCTGTTCCCTGAAAACAGCTACCAAAAATACTCCAAATTGCGTCATCGAAATGACGCGCGGTCAGTGGCAGTGGACTTGTTCCTTAACCAGCCCAGCCCAACCAGCGTCAAATCCACACTGGATGCAGTCTCACAACGGTGTCTCGGCCAGCTCCTCCGATTGCCGACTGTGAGCAGATAGTCTCCCTATTCTGGTCACATGAGTCAGACACAAATCCACAGCTGAAACAAGAACTAATTGGTTGGACAGACTCCGATCAGTCCGAACGCGTTGATATTGACAAGAGGTTGAAAAAATTGGAGCAAATTAATCTACGGTAGCCCAATATATATTATGGGTATTAAATATATTATTGAAAAAATACAGAATATAATTGTTAACATATGGTTAATTTCGATTTTATTACCAGCAAATCGGATTATTTACACTTATTTGCAGCCGCGGAGTATTGGCAATGAACGATTTGCCGGAATACCGGCTCAGATGTCAAACACGGACGACCGCCTTCTGTCCATCATAATCTGGTGTATCATGGGGGCAGGCGCAGGTTTTGCCCTGTGCCTAACGAAATAACGGAGCTCACTCCCGAATGGCAATCCGCCACAGCATATCCGATTTCCACAGCTGGTGGCGCAATGAACTTGCCGGCCTGGTTCCGGCGAGATTACGCCCGGCTGACCGCAAGCCTGTCGCTGCTGTTTTGACCGTTCGACGGGACGGGATCGTAATCGCACCCTCTGATCCTTCATCGAAAATGCAGACGGTAATCGCCGATCACGCTGAGGCGGCGGTCGATCATCTGAAGAGCAACTATTTCAAGCTGCGCATTGGCCGTCCGGCAGTTTCGATAGTCATCGAGCAAGACCGTTTTCTCAAACGGCAATTGTCGCCGCTCCGCCTTCCCGCGAGCAAATTGGCCGCGATGGCTCGTCTGGACCTGGGCGCATCGACGCCCTTTTCGAAGGACGATGCTTTCCTGATCTGCGGTCGAAGCGACGAAGGCAATCCGGAAAGCAGTTACGTTGTAATAAAAAAAGCCTTCGTAGAGCCGTTGATCGACCAACTTCGGTCTGCCGGGATTGCGGTGCGAAAGCTCAATTTCTCGGGCAGCGGCACGTTCACACCCGATCCAAATAGCATGCTGTCGATTTTGCCCAAAACCCGCTGGCGGAAATTCGTAGACCGCGTGCGAACTGCAACCATAAGCTTGTGCATATTGGGACTGGCTTTAACGGCCGGTCATTTCCATTGGCGAAATCTGGTCGCCGAAGCAGAAGTCGATCGGCAGATCCAGGCGGCAGAGGACCAGGCCACATTGGTGCGTGCGCTCATTGCAGCGCGTAACCTGAAACTCGATCAGGTGATGTCGATCAGAAATGAAAAACTCGGTGCAGTTCCTGTTGTCAGCATCGTTGAAGAGATGTCTCGAATAATACCGGATTCGACCTGGCTTACCGATGTTCAAATTGACGGCGGAAAGGTGTTGTTCTCCGGGTTTTCCAGATCAGCTGCCGCCCTGATTCCCATATTGGAAGAATCAAAGTTGTTTCGCGCACCGACATTTCGAACTCCCGTCGTAAGAGTGGCAAACCAGCAGGGAGAACGATTTACCATCTCCATGGATGTGGAGACATCCGATGGATAGATTGACCGCTTTGTTGAATGCACCCCTTGCGCTGCGCCGGTCGCTCGCTTTGGCGCTGCTGGCTTTCTATGTTGCTGCCGGTGTTGCAATCGTTTGGGTCACGATCGATTCTTTTGGTCACAATGCAGTAAATTTGCATAGCAAGCGCCTGCATCTGGGAAGTTTGCAGTCGATCATTGCGCTACGCGTGCCGCTGACAGAACGAAACAAATCAGCCATTGAAGAAGCCTCCGGACCGGAATTCCTGAAAGGGACGAGCGAGGCGGTAATCAGAGGCAACCTGCAAAGCAGGTTGTCGGAAATTGCCGCTGCACACAAGGTAAAGATCCTTTCCGTCGGCAATACTCCGGTGCGCCAACGTGGAAGCGTACGATATGCCGGTTTGCGGGCGGATTTTGCCGGAACCAACGAAGCCATTCACGCGACGCTGTTCGATATCGAGACTTCCAAGCCCTATCTCGTCATCCGCAATGCCACCATCCGATCCACGCTGAGTTCGCAAGCTGGTGGCAAGAATGCGCCTCCCGAGTTGGTGGTTCAGATACAGTTTTATGGCGCTTTGCCGCCTGAGAGCGCGGGGGCCGGCGGATGAAGACGCTGACCGGAATTGCGTTATTCGGCTTCATCCTTGCCGCCGTGGTCATGGCAAATCTTTACATGGCCGCTCAGCCGGTCGATGTATCCGGGATATCGCCGAAAAACAGGCCAACCAATCAGTTGGCCGGGGCGGGTGCCAGTGAAGCGGGCAACGGAACCGATCACATCGAGGCGCTGACATTCGTGCAGACGTTCTCACGTCCTTTGTTCAGCCAGGACAGGCGAAAATTCCAACCTCCGAAGGCCAAGCCGAAACCCAAACCGAAAAAAGTCGCAAAAAAACAACCGGCGAAAAAGCCAGCACGGCCTCCTGATTTCCGGCTCATCGGCGTGAGTATTGTCGGGACTGCTGCGCGCGCCTTGATTGTCGGCGATTCAACAGAGGGACCGGAATGGATTGCCGAGGGTGATGCGATTGCTGAATGGACTTTGACCAAGGTGCATGATCAATCGATCCTCGTCACCCAAGGTGAAATGGAAGTGATGATTGAACTTTATCCGCAAAGCCAGTGATCCGGTGCACGATGTTTCAAAGGCCTGAAAACAAGGATGGTTTCGCGCTGGTCGCGGTATTGTTGTTCTTGCTGGTCGTCACCGCTGTCATCACACCTTTCGTTCTGGCCGCACGGACCGATTTTCTTTTGGCCTCCAATGCCCATTTCAAGGCGCGGCAGGTTCATTCGGCGGCAGGCATTGCAAATTTGATTGCCCGGCAACTGGCTTCGCTCAAGGAGGAGCAAAATGAGAAACTTGCCCTGAATTCGCAGCCAATGCGCAGTATTTGCGGAAACAACTTGATAGAAATCCGCGTTCAGGATCAGCTTGGTATCATCAATCTCAATCTCGCGCCTGTCGAGCTGCTGCGGGCCGGGTTCGCTCTGTTGCCGCAAGATGAAGTCAGTGCCGGTGAGCTCGCAGACCTGGCTCTGGCCTACAGAAGCCCCGACACGCCGGCCGGTGGCAACGACGAGAAGCAAATGCAGGACGGGTTTAAACGGGCGTCGTTTGAGGCAATCGAGGAGCTATATGAATTTCCGGGAATTCCGAGAATGGCAATAACGGAACTGTCCGGTGTTTTCACAACATATGGAGGTCTCCCGGCAGTCGATCTGGAGAACGCACCAGAACCGGTGGCCGATTCCATCAACAGTAGCGGCTTGGCGCGTGATCCGTTTGTCGTGACGGGTGAGGAGTCCCGGTTTTTTCGAATTGAAGTGACGATCCGGTCTGCCGCAGATCAAAAGTCAGGATTTGCCGGATATCTGGTCGAAACCGCAGGCGGCGAGGACGGAAACTTCGTTACAAAGGAAACGACGGTTACACCGGGCGTCATATCTTCACAAACAGACGAGTTTACCGCCAATATGGAATGCGAGGAACTTTTTGGCGGTGAAACTGCCGATTGGATAGCCGCACGATGACAAAATCGCGTGACTGTAAATGCATGATCAGCCGTATCGGCGAAATTGGCAGCGCCACCAACTTGCGCTCTTTCTGGCCAATTCATGGTCAGCGGATTTACAATGACGCCGGATCCTGCCCACCGGGTAATCAGTAGGGAACACGCAAACATGGATGCGATTGCAGATACCGAACGCGATTTCCATTCGTTCCTTTCGTTTTTGCAGGACAAGAGCGTCCTCAAACCCGAGGCGGTTTCCCGGGCGAAGAACGCCCATTTGTCCACACACCATCCAGCCGACACAGTCTTGATAGAACTGGGCCTGACACGCGAGGGTGATCTGGCAGCCTATTTGTCGGAGTTCCTCAATTTGCCGGTTCTGGAGAGAATTCCCGACCAGATCGACCAGTTGCTCCTGGAACAGGTGGGCATTGGCTTTCTTGAGAGCAATCAGGTGATACCAATCGCATTGGAAGAAGACCGGGTGGTGATTGCGCTCGCCGATCCTTTTTTGTCGGATCCGGTAGATGCGATCAGCTATTTGTTCGACCGCCCGGCAGGTCTGCTTATTTTTCCGCGAACGGCGATTGTCGAGAAGATCCGGCAACTCTCGGAAGATCGCGGAGCAGCCGAAAGTGGATCTGTTGAGCCTCTCGACGGGGATTACGACAGTGAAGACCTTGACCGTCTTCGTGATTTTGCCCGCGAAGCGCCGGTTATCAAATTCGTGTCGCGCATCATCCAGCAAGCGGTCGACCGTGGAGCAACGGATCTCCATATCGAACCCATGGTCGACAATGTGCGTATCCGTTTTCGGTGTGATGGAATGCTGGTGCCCGCCGACACTGCACCAAAATCAATGCACGCCGGAATTTCCACGCGTATCAAAATATTGTCGAGATTGAACATCGCCGAACGCCGCCTGCCGCAGGATGGCAGAATGCGCATCTCGGTACGCGGACAGGAGATCGACCTGCGCGTGTCGGTATTGCCAAGTGTCCACGGCGAAACGTTCGTCTTGCGCGTTTTGGACCGCTCGGGTGTGGACCTCAAGCTCGAGGCGCTCGGCTATGACAATCGGGCGATTTCGACGCTGCGCGATCTGATCCACACTCCAAATGGAATTGTCCTGGTCACCGGCCCGACCGGTAGCGGAAAAACAACGACGCTCTATTCGCTTTTGAAGGAGCGTGATGCATCAGAAGTCAAGATTTTCACCGTTGAAGACCCTGTTGAATACCGCCTTGACGGCATCACGCAATTGCAAGTGGATCCGGCAATCGAACTGTCATTTGCCCGCGCTCTTCGTTCGGTTTTGCGTCAGGATCCCGACATAATTCTCATTGGCGAGATCCGCGACAAGGAAAGTGCACAGATAGCCATTCAGGCTTCCCTGACCGGACATTTGGTGTTTTCGACACTTCACACCAACAGCGCCATAGGTGCGCTTACCCGGTTGCGTGATATGGGATTGGACGACTTCCTGATCGGTGCAACAATCAGGGCGGTCATCGCCCAGCGGCTGGTTCGAGTAGCCTGTCCAGCGTGTAATCACGGTAGCAATGGCCGGTTGCAGCCGGATTGTTCGCGGTGCCGGGGCACCGGTTACTCCGGCCGCAGCGTAGTCTACGAAATAATCGAGATATCCCATGAAATGGCATCTTTGATCAGCTCCGGTGCCAGCGAAGATGAACTGGTCCGTCACGCCCGCCAGCACGGCGCAATTTCGATGGCTGCCCACGCCCGGAATTTGGTTGAAGCGCATGTAACCACGGAGGATGAGGTCAGGCGCGTGCTGGAGCTTGGAGGGCTTTGATCCGTGGCTGAAGCGCTCACTCGTTTTCGTTTTCTGGCCTATGGCGAAAATGGCAGCCGCGAGGCCGGATTTGTTGATGCTGTCGATGAGGCCGACGCGGTCAGGCGACTGTCACGCGACGGTAAGACACCCTATGAAGTCAAGGCTGCAAGAGGCGGTAGCGCGCAATCCGGCAACCGGCCATTTTCGCTGCGGACGCTGTTCGAACCCAAACTTGATCTAACAAGGCTGTTTGCCGACTTGGCGGTCATGTTGAATTCCGGTTTCAACGTCGACATCGCGTTGCAGGCAGTAGCGGACGCCGAACCGAACAAAACCCAGCAAGCTCGCATCAAGGCGATCCATTCAAAGATCTCGGAGGGACAGTCGGTTGCCAATGCGTTTGCCGCCCAACCCGAAATACCGCCGGATGTTGCAGCACTGGTCGCCAGCGGTGAAAACAGTGGCCGTTTGGATACTGTCTTCACCGAACTTGCCGACAGCTACAAATTACGTGCGGAGCGCCAAAGGGAGATTTCCGAAGCGCTGCTTTATCCCGGGTTCCTGATAGCGGTTCTATTCGGAGCGTTGCTGCTGCTGTCTCTCTATCTTGTCCCGGCGATTGAGCCGGTATTTGACAATGGTGGTGTTGAAACACCGTTGGTTGTCGCTGCTCTTTCCGGGTTGGGCGACTTTCTTTCAAATTACGGCATGTCGGTTTTGATTGCTGCACTCCTCCTCCTGCTTTTTGTTATTCCTTTGCTTCGGACAAGTGCAGCGCGTGCGAGATTTACCAACATGTTCGCGACAATGCCGATTGCTGGCGGCCTAATCAGGACCATCACACGCGGACGATATTTACGGGTCATGTCGCTGCTGCTGGCCAACGGTGTGCCTTTGCATGACTCAATGCAACTTGCCGCCAATGCCGCGCCGGTTCAATCATTCAGGGAGCGCCTGGAAGAGGCGAGGCAGGGTGTGTCTAGCGGCGAACCGTTGTGGAGAGCGCTGGACACTACCGGACTGTTTACTGCAGCCGTGGTATCGCTTGTAAAGCTCGGCGAGGAATCAAACAACCTGGCGCCGATCATGGGCCGGACAGCCGCAATGACCGATGCGCAGTTGCAGCGATCGATTTCAAGGTTTTTGACGTTTCTGACGCCTGCGATCACCATTTTTCTCGGCCTTGTAGTCGGGACGCTGGTGATCTCGGTAATGACCACACTTCTAAGTATCAATGAGATCGCGATCCGGTGATGTTTCGGCGGCCAAAAAGTTTGACGTCAATATTGCGTGGCACCGAAAGCGACGGGTTCACGCTGTTAGAGGTTCTTGTCACTCTGACGATCTTGGCGATGGTCCTTTCCGGTTTTGCAATGAACATGGCACGGCGCGACAATGTGCCGACGCCGATGGACAAGGCCAAGGAAGTGCAGGCGATGCTCTATTTCGCCAGAAGCAAGGCGATCACTTCCGGCAGAAGGACAACCGTTACAATCGACATCGATGCGAAACAGTTTTTCTACGAAGGCAAAATACCCGTCGCGCTTGAAGAGGGGCACCGATTGAATGTGATCGCCGGCCAGGAATTGATTTCCGCCGACCGAAAAGTCTCTTTGGAATTCCTGCCCGATGGCGGCTCGTCGGGGGCTGATATCGAAATCACGGATCAAAGGGAGAGAAACGCAAAGATCAGGATCAACTGGCTGACTGGTTTGCCGGCGCTGGTTGCCGGTGATGCCCAATGACTGACTTGAGCAATCAGCGCGGGAATGATGGTTTCACGTTGCTTGAAACGATCATTGCGTTTTTGATCCTCGCGCTTTCGCTTTCGGTGACAGTTCAGACCATTTCAAGTGGCGCCAGAACCTTTCACAGGGCCGCAGACCTGCAGCGTGCCAATTTGGTTATGGACGAACTGGCTTCGGTTCAGTTGCCAAAACTGACCAAATCAGACGAGCAAAACGGTGAAATTGGCGAAAGCAGCTGGACAATCACGGCGCGTAAGATCGACGACAAATATCCAGGCGGGCTGATCTCGGTCGAGGTTGCCATCAGACCACGGGGCGATGATGGGCCGGTTTTTGACTATTTCACATTTGTGACATTTGGGGAGAACTGATGGCGACCTCTAGGCATGGGATTCAGGGTTTCCTGCTATTGGAAATGCTTGTCGCCCTGGCGGTCGTGGCCATTATGGGTGCGTTGATGAGCAGCTTTCTAGGGCAATTGGGATCGGTCAATCGCCTTGAAAGTGAGATTGCCGCCCAAACCGAACTTGATGCCGCCGCAGCCTATATTCAACGCACACTGTCTGGCGCCCGGCCGGTCAGACTGCTGGACGCAGAGCCGGATACCGATCCTTTTATCGATGGCGATGTGGCAAGCGTCCGGTTCGCAACTGTTACAAGGCGTGGACTATATTCACTTGCATTGCGCGACGTTCACATTTTTTCAAGCGGAACCGGGGGACAACGAAGCCTCGAGCACACGATAGGACCAAGGCGACTTCTAAACGGAAAACCCGTGCCACATGGCAGGTCAATTCCCATTCTCGATTCCATTGAATCGGTATCGTTCGAGTATAGCGATGGATCGGGGTGGAATGAGGACTGGGCTGTGAACGGAGAATTGCCGAAAGCGATCAGGATCCGCATTTTGAGAAAATTGGGAAACAAGGAACTTAGCGCCGAATCAATTGCGGAAATTTACTGAGGTGAATCGGGAACAAACGAGAGCGGTTTGATGGCAGGAAAATAGCCATCTAGCGGGTGCATGAGAACAACCGGCCGGTGCCGGTAGACTTTGGCAATACGCTCCAGAACGCAAATAACAGAACTCAAACGGCCCCGATAGAGCTGCATGTAACTCAGTCAATCTCTACAATTTTTCCACGAACTTCTAATTTAAAATATTAGAATCAAAGGAAATTATTAGACACCAGTAAAGAGTTGACCTAATGTCAGCTCAGATCGGTAACGAATGACCGGGAGGGAATGATGAGACGATTACTAAGCGTGTGGATGGCGGGGGCAATGACGCTTGCAGCCACCGCCGTGTTTGCAAATGAAGCCATGGACGCAAAGGTTTCCCTGCGGGGGTCGGAAGTTCATGTGAAGCTTGGGGCGGGTTTGTCCAATGCGACGCTTTCTATCTCGGGCCCGAACGGATTTTACGCAAAGACTTTTTCGGAACACGGTTCGCCATCGATCGATCTGATCAAGGCAGGCGGAACTGCTAACGGGCACTATATATACGAGGTCACGGCGGCATCATCCGAGATAGTCACAAACGCGAATCCTATGGACAACGGTCGCGGCGGAGTCGACAGCGCGGATGAATTTGTTGCTGTATCGACATCGGGCGGTTTCTTCGCCAACGGCGGCATTATCGCCGACCGAACCAGCCAAAAAGAAGAAAACTGAATCGGAATTGTGAAGGTAAGGCAATGAAAATATACAAAAATCTTCTGGCTGGTGCAGCTTCAAGCGCCTTGGCCTTTGGTCTGGTTGTAGTGTCAAATTCGCCATCATTTGCGGACCAGGTTATACTTGACGACCTTATCGTCGATGGCAGCATCTGTGTTGGTATAGACTGTGCCAATGGAGAGAGTTTCGGTTTCGACACGCTGCGATTGAAGGAAAACAATCTTCGCATTAAGTTCCAGGATACCAGTACGTCTGCTAGCTTTCCGTCGAACGATTGGCAGATTACAGCCAACGAGTCATCAAACGGCGGTTTAAACAAGTTTTCGATCGACGACATTGATGGCTCTCGGACTCCTTTCACGATCGAGGCAGGTGCCCGGAATAATGCGCTTTATGTTGAGGCCGATGGCGATGTGGGTATCGGAACAAACAATCCCGCTGTAGATTTAACTGTTGTTAGCGGCAACACGCCGACTCTGCGACTTGAACAGGACGGCTCATCTGGATTTACGCCACAAACGTGGGACGTTGCTGGCAATGAAACGAACTTCTTCATTCGCGACGCGACCAATGGCAGCGATTTGCCGTTCAGGATTTTCCCAAACGCGGGTTCTGATGCGCTGACTATTGAGGGCGGCACCGGCGATGTAGGAATCGGGACTGCTAATACAAATATTAACAATTCTGGTGATGACTTAGTCGTGTTCGATAATGGTCCAGCCCGCTTGCTGCTTTTCAACAATTCTCAGAATGGCAACAAGGCCTGGACATTGAACAGCAACAACACACTGCGGATATCTGCCGGGGGCGACGCGACCGAGTTCGAATTGCAGGAAAACGGCAATGTGGAATTTGGCGGAACCTGTATTGAATTTGATGCAAATGCTGGCAGCCGATTTGCATGCACATTTAGCGCAGGCGGAGGCGTCTCGTGTGCCGCTGCGGGCTCTTCCTGCCCTTGATCAGTTAAAACTGGTCATCAAAACTTCACTTGAAGCGGCTTGGCAGCCGCTTCTCGCTTTTTTGGTCGGCTTGGTTGGACCTGACCCTAAATCACCGGATAAACCAGATTGCTCAAGCGCTTATGTTGTTTTTCAGGTTCATTTAGATCGGTTGCGCGATCATTCAGAAAATCTCTGATCTCGCGCACCGCCATTGCCAAGGGTTCATTTTCCAGTTGATCGTATCGGTCTGCAAGAGCTGAAAAAATGTCCCGATTTCCGCTGAGAAGCGTTTCCAGGTCCACTATGTAGTTTGAAGTTTCGGCTGGGCTGCCTTGGAAGTAGCTGTCTTGGAATTCTGCAGAAGCAACGTCTCCGCTGGTGTCTTCTGAATGGGCTGATTTACTTCCAACCGTCTTTTCCATCAGTTCCATCAATTCGACCGGATCAATCGGCATTGAAGCTCACCTTTCCCGCCCTGGCCTTGATTTCGGCGCTCTGATTTTCTTTGCGCACCAAAAACGGCCCAATTGCGAGTACATCCATGTCCGTATTGATAAAGCATCTTGCAGCATCGTCTGGACTGCAAACTATTGGTTCGCCACGTACGTTGAATGAGGTGTTAAGCAGCATCGGACAATCGGTTAAATTGGCGAATTGCTCAATAATTTCTGCCAATCGACGATTCGACTTCTTGTTCACGGTTTGAAGCCGCGACGTGTAATCGACATGAGTTGTCGCCCCGAACTTCGACCCGACCCCATTTTGAAGTTTTTCAACTTCGAAAACGCCTTTGGCGCGCAGAGACGATAGCGTTTCTCCAACGCGATATTCGGGCTTTATGCTTGCAACAAGCAGCATGTACGGGCTTTGGGTCGGCCCTGAAAAATATTTGTCGGCAAACTGATCCAGAATGATTGGCGCAAAGGGTCGCCAGCCTTCCCGAAATTTAATCTTCAGGTTGACCTTGGAAAGCATGTCTTTTGGGCGAGGATCCGCAAGAATCGACCGGTTGCCTAATGCGCGTGGGCCAAATTCCATGCGCCCGTCAAAATGCCCGACAATGTTGCCTTCGGACAATAGTTTCGCAATGTCATCAATGAGATCAGCATCGCGATCAAATTTTTCGTAAACGAGTTTGTGACGCTTTAATGCGTGTTCAATTTGAGTGATCTGGTATTGTGGCCCGAAGTAGCTATGAGTCATTGCCGCGCGTTGATTGGAGGCCGTTGTATCGTCGCGTTCAGAAAGCGATATCGCGACATCCAGTGCAGCACCAAGCGCACCACCGGCATCTCCGGCAGCGGGCTGTATCCAAATTTTCTCTAGCCCTTTCGAGGATTGTAGCAGGTGGCTGTTGGCAACACAGTTCAACGCAACTCCCCCAGCCAGGCACAAGTTTTTCTTTCCGGTTTTTCTGAGTGCCGTAGCCGCCAACGCAGTCATCACTTCATTGGTAATGGCCTGAACGGATGCCGCAACGTCCATAAAATGTTTGGAAAGCGGTTCGCTTTCATCCCGTGCAGGTCTTCCAAAGAGATCCTCAAACAGAGGATTGATTGTCGAAAATGACGTGCGGAAGCCAAATAGTTCGAGATTGAGCCGGAACGAACCATCGGGCCGCAGGTCAATGACTTCGTTGCGGATTTTACTTGTAAGAACCGGATCGCCAAAGGGCGCCAAGCCCATGAGCTTGTATTCTCCGGAATTAACCTTGAAGCCGCAATATTGGGTAAAGGCGCTGTAAAACAGGCCGAGTGAGTGCGGAAATCTTATTTCATCAACCGGAGTTAGTCGATGACCTTCTCCGTTCCAGATGGTGGTTGAATTCCATTCTCCAACCCCATCGACCACCAGTACCGCGGCCTGATCGAACGGTGAAGGAAAATATGCCGAAGCGGCGTGAGCACGATGGTGAGTTGTAAAGAATATTTTGGATGGGTCTGGTTGGAGTTTCAGTAACTCACGAGGAAGACTGCTGTTCAATTCGTTTATTGTCTGCAAGGTCTGCGGCCAAATCAGCGATCCTCGCGGGTAGTTTGCGACTGCATTACAGACAATCCGGTCGAGCTTCTCAGCCGGGTTTTCATAATACGCAATAGCGTCGATGTTATCTTCGCCAGGCAGTTGGTCGCGGCAATATTTGATGGCATTCACCGGAAAACGCCAATCTCCCTTCTTCCGTGAAAATCTCTCTTCTTGCACCGCAGCCAGAATTTCAGCCCCATTTACAAGAGCGGCTGCCGAGTCGTGAAAATGGGCCGAAATTCCAAGTACGCTTTTCCCCGGCCGCGTCATTTGGAATTCACGTCTTTGATAATGCTGTTCACGATGGGTCTAAGTCGTTCTGCGTACTGTATGTTCGCGCGCACATTGGGATGCAGGTCATGTGGAATGAACCGGTGCTCGGCATCATGGGGTGTGGAGATGTCGGTTGTTCCTTCGACTTCATTCAAAAGGGATTGATTGAACTCAACATCCAGATTGTCCAGGAGCACCACACCGACCGGAATCGAGAATTCTGATGCAAGGCGCCGGACTTCCTTCAGGACACCGACTGTCAGCCCATTGAGCATGATCTCGTCAGGTAAAAAATATCGAAGTCCGTCGTGGCGCAATACGGGCTGCCAAATTGGAACGTAGCGTATGTTGACGCCACCTCCCGGTTTCAGATTAGCGTAGGGAAAATGTTCGACACCAATTGTATGCCATTCCGGCGAAAGAAAGACGCGCATCCGCTGCGGATGAGGCGCATTGCGGTATTTGTGATCGCTGATTACCGGAAAGATGGCCGCCTGAACCTTGTGCCGTAATAAATCAGATCGAAAGCTGAGGAGCGATTGGACCGTGCTGTGTCCGCCAACGCCTCTGTTGAGAATCTTGAAATCAGTGAATTCGGCTTGGAGCAGCGATGTGAAGGTTTCTCGATCATCCAAAGAAGTCCCATATGTGAAGGAGCAGCCATAAAAGCCGATAGCGCCGCGGTATTGCTCCGGTTGATTGGTCACAGTCCGCCAACCTGCACTATTGGTGGTATGAACAATTCCTTTCCTGAACGGGACTTCAATTTTCCGATCAGCCGAAAGCTTCCATCCCAACACAGGATGGGGCACAAAAATCTGGCGTGGTTTTGAGATCGCGTTCGCCATTAATATTCATCAATGACTATGATTGAAGATCCTCGGTGATGGTAGACAGCTGAAATTGAAAAAGGTCGCCTAGTTGCCATATCTTGCAATAAAGCGCCGCGCTTCACGCGGCAACCGACCAAAGTATGCCGGTAAAAGATTTTCACCGGGTACATGATAATCTGTTCCGAAAATTTCACGATATTCGGATCGGAAATCCTTGATGGGATGCTGCCCCGGTTTTGAACTGGTAGTTATGCCACCATGGATTTGATGAAATGTACCTTCACCGAGCAATATCACAATCTCGTCGCCCAATCGTGCGGTAATTCGACCCACGAACTCATGGTTCATCAGGCCGCCTCCGGGGCTACGGAATCGGGTATCATAGCCACCCATATCGAGGAATGAGTTTCGCAACATAACCAGCCAGCTAAATTCGGCGGGCATGCCGCCGAGAAATCCGACGTGTGATGATGGTGCGATTGTTGATATTTCAAACAGCCGATAACCGTTGTTCTGCCAGTCGATTGAATTGAGCAAACGATCTTCTTCAGATTGATTGTAGCCCTCCGCTGCCGCATCCCATTGGACCTTGGGCCCCAGATGCCACGCTAACGCGCCAACAAATGGATCCGCCGAGCCGCGCGAAGCAATCAAGCTCGTGCCAACTAATCCGGGTGTTGCCATGCGGGCGCCATCCACGACCAATGCAATCTGTCGACCTTGTGCAACTTCGACGCCAAAATTGACCGCATGAGCCGGTGAGGGTGAGTCAGTTTCAAAAAAATGATAGCGGAAATTTTCACCAAATCTCTTGACCATCGCTTCATCGAGCGGCCGGGATGAACCATTGTCGATTGCAATTACTTCATAATCGACGCCACTTATTCCTGTTTGATAATTGGGTGACAATGAAAAAAGTGTGCGGGGCGCTTCGCGGACCATATCGTGAAAAACAATCACTATGCTCAATTCGGGACTTGGCATCTCTTATCCATCGCACTCTAATCAGGGAATAATCGCGAACCGTTCCAATTCGCGATACATACTGTCACATGGCTCATCCGTATTGAGACCCATATCCTCAGATGCGCCTTCGGATTTCAGATCACGACTGTAGAATGTCGGAGCAGTTTCTTTCAGTCCCAGCATCCGGGAGATCGAAGAAATCGCCTCCATGTATCTCGATTCAGGCCAGTCAAAGTTTATGAGCGGAAATCTTTTTATTTTCAATAGACTAAGCAATATTCCGTTGTAGTGCGCCCAAAGCTGCTTTGGTGGTGTGGCCGGCAATAATCCAGGCCGTTTCATGAGCGAGGCAGCAACTGCATCAGGGTGTCTGAATGTGCCGATAAGCAATATCTCCGCGCCGGAATCTTGCCAAAAAGGAAGTGTGAGCATTGTTCGGGGGTCCTTGAAACCCCAGATCGGTTGATCCCGGAAACTGGCGATAATTTCATCTCGCTGTTGCAGTAAGCTGTTGTTCCAGACAAGCTTCGGCGGTGGCCTGTCCCAAGCTCCCGCACTGGCGTGAAGCACTTTGTCGTTAAGGTCTCGAAGCGGGATGTTTTCTTTGTTTCCCCTCTTGTTGTGGGGGGCCGAAATGACAGTTTCGCCAAGGTAAAGACCGTGGGATTCCAGACTACCGGCCAGGCAGCTTGTCCCGCTGCGGTGCATGCCGAGAATGCAAACGATCGTCGGTTTGTCCATAAACTGGCTTTCCTGTTCAGGTCTTTGCGTTCAAATTGACTCCAATCCTGAAGGGCATTAATTGACAATCATACTGCGCCGCAACCCGCCGAATATCTAAACGCACCAAATAACATCAAATGGGGCATCTTTGAGTTCCTCTGATTTGAACTCCCGAGCACCGCTCGCAATTGGCGGGGTAGGCGGAAGTGGCACCCGGGTCGTCGCAGAAATATTTCGTGAGTTGGGGTATTTTCTCGGCGGCGACTTAAATCGTGCCAGTGACTGTCTTTCTTACACATTTTTGTTTGTCAGGCCCGAGATTGTTCATTTGCCGCAAAATGAACTCGCCAGGCGCTTAAGGCTGTTCACAAATGCCATGACGGAAGCCGCATCAATATCGGAATCTGACAGACAGTTACTAAAGTTCCTGGCATCGATGACCGTACCTCATGGCCCAATGGCCGACAAAGAGTGGCTGAAAGACCGGTCAGATTTTCTGCTGAATGCGCATGCAATTGCATATCCCAAACCATGGGGTTGGAAGGAGCCGAATACGCATATTGTCCTCGACCGCCTTTGCCTCATGATGCCAGCCTTGCGCTATGTGCATGTTGTCCGAAATGGTTTGGACATGGCGTTCAGCAGAAATCAGCATCAGTTGGCGCTTTGGGGTTCATCGGTTTTCAATATAGATGACGCGCAAGGGACAGAATGGCGTTCATTGAAATATTGGTGTGCAGTCCATCAGCGCACTACCGCCATTGGCCAGATCATGGGCGACCGATTTCTGGTGGTGAACTACGATGATCTCTGCCGTGACCCGGCGGCAACATTGGAAGCCATTTGCCGTTTCGCGAAAGTGCCGGCAACCGCAGAGACACTGGGCCGGCTTGGCAAATACATTCAGTCTCCGTCTTCAATCGGCAGATTTCGTTCACGGGATCTCGACGTATTTGATCGTTCCGATATCGACTATGTGGCCAGTCTGGGTTTCGCGACTTAAAGATCAATGCCCGCAAATTGGAATGGGCTTTACCTGATCATTAAGCCGCAATCGAATTTTGTCGTCGCGGGGCGGCTGACAACGACGCTGGTTGCGATCAGGCAGCCTCGTCCAGTTGAGGCCGAATACTGCGCAACGCCCGCTCCACTGCTTCGCAAAGTCGCCCGATCTCGGCTTCGCCCATTGCAGTTGAAAGCGCGGCAGAACCGGTATGGATCATCATGATGCCATCATCATAGAGCGCCTTGATCAACGCGCTCATCGCCCGTTTCTCGGAAGCCTGCATGAAGGTCTCACGATAGTTGCGCGGAGCGAGCGGCTTGAGGTGGATCCTCAACAGTGAACCGGTTCCGGTGACACATGCGGGTACCCCGGCATTTGCGATTGCCTGATACAATCCCTCTCGTGCGTGATCGCCAAATTTATTCAACCGGTCGACGGCAACTTCGTCAAAATGTGTCATGGCGACATGTCCGGCGGTCATGGTGACGGGATTGGCTGAGAAGGTTCCCGAAAGCGGCAGACGCGCACCGCCCTGGCTTGGATCCAGAACATCCATGACGTCAGCCCGGCCTGCAAGCGCACCAACGGGAAATCCGCCGCCGATCATCTTACCCATGGTTGTGATGTCGGGTTCGACAGGCAGGCGCTGCTGCACACCGCCATATTCGGTGCGGAACGTAATGACTTCATCGAAAACCAACAGTGCTTCATGCTGGCTGGTCCAGTTTCGCAATGCCCGTGCAAACGCATCAGACATCTGCACCATGCCGATGCGGTGTGGCAATGGATCAACCAACACACAGGCGATTTCACCGCGGTGTTCATCAAGCAGAGCGACCGCTTTTTCCGGGTCATTGAACGGGACAATTACCGTGTCGTCGATCAACCTCTGCGGTGTCCCCTGCGCCAGCGGTACGGCGTTTGGCCGCGCCATGTCACCCCAATTCGCCGGACCCGGCGCCTGGCTGACTTCGGCGTAGTCATAGGCGCCGTGATAGGCTCCCTCGACTTTGGCAAGTTTTGGTTTGCCGGTATGGGCGCGCGCGGCCTTGACGGCCGCCATGACAGCTTCCGACCCCGAGTTGACAAATCGCAGCTTCTCAAACGATGGCGAGCGGCTGCACAGATGTTCGGCAAACCGGATTTCCGCTTCCGTCGCCATGGTGAAAGCGGTACTGCGTTTCAACTGCTCGGCGACCGCCTCAATAATCGGCGGATAGGCATGGCCGTGGATGTGTGAAGCGACATTGTTGGCAAAATCGATCCGCTCAATGCCATCCACATCGATCACTCGGCATCCCTTGCCGTGGTCCGCATAATAGACCGGACCATCGTGCAGCAGGGTGTTTCTGCTGACACCACCTGGCAATACCGCTTGGGCCCGTTTGAACAACTCTTCTGATCTGGTCATGTTGATATCGCTTTCGCAGTCATTTCTGCCTTGGCGGCTCCAATTTTGCCCCCGTTGCGGCCTGTACTTCCTCGAATGTGATACCTGGCGCCAGCTTGATGACGCTGAAGCCGTCTTTTGTCACCTCGATGACCGCCATGTCGGTATAGATGCGGCTGACGACGCCTTCGCCGGTCAGCGGGTAGGAGCATTCTTCAACCAGCTTCGGCTGACCATCCCTGGTCGTGTGCTGGGTGATGACAAAAATGTTCTTCACCCCCTGCACCAGGTCCATGGCGCCGCCGACGGCGGGAATGGCATCGGGCGCACCGGTCGACCAATTGGCCAGATCGCCGGTCTCAGACACCTGCATTGCGCCGAGAACGCAAACATCGATATGGCCGCCGCGGATCATGGCGAAACTGTCGGCATGGTGGAAGAAACTGGCGCCCGGCAGTGCGGTGACCTGCTTCTTGCCGGCATTGATCAGTTCGGGGTCTTCATTGCCGGGTTCGGGTGACGGTCCCATGCCCAACAGGCCGTTTTCGGTATGATAGGTGAACTCGCGGCCTTCGGGCACGAATTTCGCCACCAGTTCCGGGATGCCGATGCCGAGATTGACAAAGGAGCCATCGGGAATGTCGGCGGCAGCCAGTTCGGCCATCTGCTCGCGGCTCCAGCCGCTCATTTGACCATCATTCAAGGGCCGGGCACTCATGGATATCGGGCTCCCTGGGCAATCAGTTCCGATTCAATCAGCGGATTGGCGACCTCGACCACCCGGTCGACGAATATGCCGGGCGTGACCACATGTTCCGGGTCGATTTCGCCGGCCGCGACAATCCTGCGCGCCTGCACGATCGTCGTACTGGCCGCCATCGCCATGACCGGGTTGAAGTTGCGCGCCGTCTTGTTGAAGACCAGATTGCCCTTTTCATCCGCCGTCTCGCATTTGATCAGCGCCACGTCTGCCTTCAGACCGCGTTCCAGAACGTAGTCCCGGCCATCGAAAGAGCGAACTTCCTTGCCCTCGGCCAAGGGCGTGCCAACCGTGGTCGCCGTGTAGAAGGCAGGAATGCCGGCTCCACCGGCCCGGATGCGCTCGGCCAGTGTTCCCTGCGGCACCAGTTCGAGCTCGATTTTCCCGGCGCGGTAGAGTTCGGGAAACACTTTCGAATGGCTCGACCGCGGATAGGAGCAGATCATCTTTTTGACCTGGCCATTGCCGATCAGCGCCGCCAGGCCGACTTCGCCATTGCCGGTATTGTTGTTGAGCACGGTCAGGTCCCTTGCACCGAGATCAATCAACGCATGGATCAGCTCGATCGGACTGCCGGCCTCACCAAACCCGCCGATCATTACCACAGAACCGTCCGCAACCGTTGCAACCGCATCATTCGCAGAACTCGCGATGTTCATGATCAATGCCCTAGTTTCGCGAGAGAAACATCCGTTTACGCGGCTCTGGCATGCTTATTCTGCCTGATGCCAATGCCGTAAATCGAATAAAGACCCGCCTCGTCGAACAAGACACGGTCATCATATCCGGAAAACCAGATTGCTTCCGGATTGCGGCCGACGATCGTAACCTTGCAGCGATCCGGCGCATCGGCGGCAGAGCGCAAGAGCTTCAGGATAACCACGCCATTTTCCGCGCCTGGCAGGCCTTCGATTGGCTCATTGGTGACCGCGGAAACTTCAGTCTTCCCCTTGTAATGGGTAATCGAGAGGCGGGCATGCGCTTCCACGCCGGACAGGCCCTTCTGTGACTCGTTGAGAATGCGCCACGCTTCTTCGATCGGCACATTGAACGCCTTGTGGCCGACAATATCGCGACCACAGAAAAAGTAGTGGTTTTCTACGCCGTTGCGCCGCAGTTCGCGCTGCATGATGCGAAGCGCATCGGGGTCGTTATTGATGCCGTTGATGATTGGCGCCTGGTTGTCGATGTTGATCCAATCACGCGAACGCAGTCTTTTGACCGCCGCCTTCGTGTTGTTCAGCCACGCCAGTCCGCCGACTTCATTGTCGATAAAGTTGCCGCTTTCATCCCGTTTCAGGAATTCATCAGGGTGGTTGAAATGAACCATGATGCGCAGTGACGTTTCAGGATAGGTCTCATGAAAACGGTCAAGCATATCCATGAATGTGTCGTCGAAACGGTCCGGGAAGAAGGCCAATTCTTTGGTGCCGATACGAATTGATTCGATGCCTGCTTCGGCGAGCGCCGCCAGCCATTGCGCAATGTTCTTGTTGCCCAACACCATCGGATCGCCGCCTGACATGAGAATTTCGCGAAGCTTCTCCCGCCCGGTTTCAGGATGCCGTCCGCCGTTTTCGGCGACTAAACGATTGTGCTCAATGATATAGGGGACCAGTTCCCCGATTTGCGCCAGACCTTTCGGAGCGACGGTGCCGTCTGGCCGGGTTACCTCTTTCTTTGCGATCAGTTCTTCCCGGTAACAAAATCGACAATGCGCCGAGCAGGTCGAGGCAACGTAGATCAGCCCCAGTTCGTATTTGTGGATCAAGCCTTCCACAGGGCTGTAATCCATCTGCTTTCCCGGATCTTCCGCACCGTCCAGATCAATGGTCTCCTTCGGGCTGGCCTTGACCAGAACCTGCAACGGTTTGCTGGTTCTGGCCTGCTCGAAATAATGACGGGTGATCTTGACCGGCATTCGCGACTGAACATCACGATTGCCTCCGTCGAGCGCCATCAGCGTGTTCAACTCGTCCTGACTGTAGAAGCCCTTCATATCCTCAGGCACATCGCCGCTAATGAACTTCTTCAGCCCTGTGATGATCTCCCGATTGTATTTTCCATTCTGAACCTGATCCAGAAATCCCTGCTCGCGAGCGGAAGGGATGTATTTTTCGCGCGTTGTCATATTACAATTTCTCCACATTTTCTGGATCTCGAAAACATCAGCTTGAAGATTGAAGACATCGTCCTTTGAGTCCAAATATGCTTCAAACCTTGCGAAAGTTCCCCAGTCAGTGTACGAAGCGCCTCAAGAACGCAAACGAGAATTCCTCATATATGGATTACATATTGTAATGGATGAGCAATTCCGAAGACGGATGTTGCCGAGCACAAGCATGCTGCTGGCATTCGATGCTGCAGCGCAGACGGGCAGCTTCTCCGCCGCCGCCCTGCAACTGAATCTGACACAGGGAGCGATCAGTCGGCAGATCAAGGCACTGGAAAACCAGTTGAACGTTCGACTGTTTCGCCGCGCGGGCAAGAAGGTGACGCTTACCGAAGCAGGCCGCGCCTATGCGCGCGAGATAAATCCGGCGCTTAATCGCATTCAAACTGCTTCACTGGGAATAGTGACCAGTCCGCGAGGCGGCGTAATGAACATCGCCATTCTGCCGACATTCGGAACGCGCTGGCTCATGCCCCGCTTTCCACAATTCCTCGAGGCCAATCCTGATATCACGGTCCATTTCGCTACCCGATTGTCCCCGTTCAATCCGCTGACTGAAGGCATTCACGCTGCAATTCACTTCGGTCTGCCCGATTGGCCGGATACGAAGGCGGTCTTTCTGATGCGTGAGCAATCGGTACCTGTGGCCAGTAACGCGTTTCTGCAGCGACATTCGATTGATGGTCCAGGCGATCTCGCGACCTTGCCGCGACTTCACCTGGAGAGCCGCTCAAAGGCCTGGTCAGACTGGCTGGAAGCCTATGGAGATGGTCCAGATGAATCACGTGGACTGCTTTTTGAGCAGTTTTCGACGGCTGCACAAGCCGCTGCAGCGGGATTGGGGATCGCATTGCTGCCGAAGTTCCTGATCGGCAAGGAGATCGAACGCGGTGAACTGATGATCGTTTGTGATGCACCCGTCCCGACGAATTCGGCATACTATCTCATGATTCCCTCAGACTATGCCGACTATCCGCCAGCCGTTGCGTTTGCTGATTGGTTACAGGACTGCTCCAGCACATCTGAATAGGTTTTCGTACCGATCCTCACCAGACATTGGCTCATCGACCAAACTGGCCATTTCGTCGTGAGAACCGGGGAGAACGTCTGAGGCACATGGACACATCAATCAGAGCTCTTCTGCTAATTATCTGATATTGCTGGAGTAAAACTGGTTTCGAGGATTGCGAAATTCCAGACTCGACAAAATACGCAGTATACTACATAATTAGCTGAACATGAGGGCGCGCTTTGGGCGCGCGGGTTGATGAACAATCACCACCGAACCGATCGGCAAGCATGTTCAAACTGGAGGAGACAAAATGAAAAGTATTGTGAAATTGGCCGCCGCGACAGCGTTAAGCCTCGCCATGGCCGCTACAGCTTCCATCGCAGCGGATATGAAAATGCTGACTGCCTGGGGTCCAAATCACTCCGGCACGGCAAATATGGCATACGGTTATATCAAACTGGTCGAAGAAGCGACCGGTGGAAAAGTCTCCATAAAACCGAGCGGTCCAGAAGTTGTGCCGGGCGGCAAGCAACTTGAACCGGTCGCGTCAGGTGTTTTTGACCTGATTTACACGCACGGCCTTTATCATACCGGTTCGACTGGCATCGGCGCTGCCATTGACGCCGTCAATGGCGACATTGAAAAACGCCGTTCAAGCGGCGTTTGGGAGTGGGTCGACAAGCACTATCAGGAAACTCAGAACCTGAAAGTATTGTCCATTCCGACTGCCACGACTGGTTTCCGGTTTTTCCTGAAAAACGAAATGGATGCCGATAAGAAACTGGACGGCATGAAGATCCGTGCGCTTCCTTCTTACAACAAGATTGTTGGATCCTTGGGTGGCACAGCTGTCGTCATTCCGTTTGGCGAGCTCTATTCTGCCGCTGAGAAGGGTGTGATCGATGGCCTTGTTTGGCCTGCAGTTGGCGCGGTTGGATTTAAGTTCCACGAGGTTACGCCATATCTTGCAGAACCGGCATTTGGAACCGTGTCTTATCTCATCATGATGAACCTGGACAAATGGAACGCACTTGATGCCGACACTCAAAAAGCCATGCTTGAGGCTGGTCATAAACTGGAGCAAGACACGATCGGTGTGTTCAACAAGCTTCTGGATGAAGAAAACGCTGCGATGATGGCTGGCGGTGCAAAGAAGACGTCAATCGGCTATTCGCTCGAAGAAGCCAATAAGCTTTTCGCTGATCGCGCCATGGAAGTGGCGATTGAAAAATCTGCTGAAGCAGGCGAGGCATTCCGCGATTTTGTTGCCTCAAAGGGTATGTAATTTCTCCCTGGACTGGTCCGTCGCGGTATTTCCGCGGCGGACATTTTTTCTTCCAGAACGAACAAACACTGGTGGCGTCGGCAAACTGATGTAGTGTTCCGGAAACTGGGGCGGCGGATTTCTCCATGAAGAAATTTTTCGACAAGCTCTGTGCCATCCACGACTTGCTGACGCTGGCAGCGGCAATCCTGGCTGCGATCGGTCTGATCTGCATCGTCACCTTCTATGTTTATGAAGTGGTGACCCGCTACTTTTTCAATTCGCCGACGGCCTGGGTCAGCGATTTTGTTTCCTATTTTCTTTGCATTTCGGTGTTTCTGGCTCTGCCGAAGGTTACCAAAGACAAGGCGCATGTCGCCGTAACCATATTGGTGGACATCATGCCGGCCAAATTGTCGGGCTATTTCCACACAGCAATCAGCCTGATCGGATTTGGGTGCCTTGGATTTGCGGCCTGGATATCGCTGCAGGAAAATATCCGTCAGTATACGAAGAGCATTGATACACTCGCCATAATCTCCATTCCCCAATGGTGGGTATCCAGTTTCATAACATTTGGTCTCGCGCTCAGCGCCATCTACATGTTGCGCTATGCCCATCCTTCCGAGCGTTTCAGCGATAGCTCAATGGCTGGAAGTGCCGGCTGATGGAGTGGTACACAACCCTTCTGCTTGGCATCGCGATCCTGTTCGTCCTTTTCCTTTCGGGCGCACCGATCTTTTTGGCATTTCTGTTTGCAATACTCACAGGCGTGTACGTGATCATAGGCCCGGCCGGCTTCCCGATGTTCGCCAACAGTATTCTCGACACTGCGTCCATCACCTCCCTTGCATCCATCCCGCTGTTCATCTTGATGGGCGAGTTATTGTTTCGATCAGGGACGATGGACGTTTTGTTCGATTCCATCGACAAGCTGGTCGGCCGTGTGCGCGGACGGCAATATGTGCTCGTTGTAACGCTTTCAGCTGTATTCGGTGCGCTTTCAGGTGTTGCGATGGCGGTTGCAGCCATGCTTGGCCGCGCCATTATGCCGGGGATGCAGGCACGTGGTTATAATCGCGATATTGCCGCCGGATTGATCGTAAGTGGTGCTAGCCTTGCTCCGATAATTCCACCCAGCCTGCTCGCCATAATCGTTGGTTCCATTGCTGACGTTTCTATCGCCAAGTTGCTCATCGCCGGTGTGATGCCCGGCCTGTTATTGGGTGGCATCTTTATCGTCTACGTTTTTGTGCGGATTGCAATCAACCCGAAGATGGCGCCTTCAAATGTCGCATCAGAACGCGGCGACACGTCAATCGGCGAGATGGTGATGGCGCTGGTCCGCATATTGCCTTTTGCAATCGTGATTTTTTCGGTGATGGGCTTCATCATGCTGGGCATCGCCACGCCTTCAGAATCCGCTGCGACAGGTGTTGTGGGGGCTCTGATCACCGCCGCGATTTATCGCAATCTCAATCTGAAAATGATCTGGGATTCGGTGATGGCATCGATCACCGTTTCGGCGATGATCCTTGCCATTATGGCAATGTCGAAAATGTTCACCCAGCTTTTGGCGTTTACTGGTGCGACCAGTGAACTGGTGCAGCTTGTTGCCAATCTCGGGTTTGGACCGATCACCATGCTGATCATCATGCTGGCGGTGCCGTTCATCTTGTGCATGTTCATCGATACGATCGCTGTGATCCTGCTGACCATTCCGATCTACCAACCTGTGGTGACCAGCCTGGAGTTTGATCCAGTGTGGTTCTGGCTGCTGTTTTTGATCAACATTACGCTCGGCGCGATAACACCGCCTTTTGGCTATACGTTGTTTGCATTCAAAGCGGTGGTGCCGGATATGACCATCAGCGACGTCTACCGCGCTACCTGGCCTTTCGTACTTCTGTTCCTGGCTGGAATCGGCATCATCATCATGTTCCCTGCCATCGCGACCTGGCTGCCAAACCTCGTTGGCTGAGAAACTATTCCGCCGCGACTTGCATGTAGGACGCCTGACTTCGTGTGATGTCCGCGCTGGAATAAAGTGTTGTACGTTGTCGAGACGGTCTGCCTATGCTCGACAACATTGCTTCCATGGCTTCCGGTGTCATTTCCTGACCATGGGCGGCGCCAGCAGAACGGGTAATTGTTTCGTTCATCAGCGTGCCACCGAGGTCGTTTGCTCCAGCTTGCAAGCACGCTGCTGCACCTTCTGCGCCCAGCTTTACCCACGAGGTCTGGATGTTGGTAATGTAGGGGTGCAAAACCAGTCGTGACACCGCATGCATCAACAGGGTCTCCCGCCATGTCGGGCCGCGGCGCGAACCGCCTTTCAGATAGATTGGCGATTCCATGTGCACAAACGGCAACGGGACCAACTCAGTGAAACCTCCGGTGACCCGTTGTTGATCACGCAGGCGGCGCAGATGGCGCGCCCAGTGTATCGGACGGTCAATATGACCGAACATGATGGTGGCGGTCGTCTTCAGGCCAACCCGGTGCGCTGTGTCGACAACATCAAACCACTGCACGGTATTGAGTTTGTCGGGACAGAGATCCGCGCGCACCTCATCATCAAGAATTTCCGCCGCGGTTCCAGGCAGGCTTCCTAATCCCGCTTTCTTCAACCGCTCCAAGAATACGCTTATCGGAATGCCCAATGTCTCGGCACCTTGAAATATCTCAAGCGGTGAAAATGCATGAACATGCATGTCGGGTAGTTCGGATTTGATCGCCTTCACAATGTCCAGATAAGTTTGCCCTGTGTAATCGGGGTGAATCCCGCCCTGCAGGCACACTTCCACCGCGCCGCGGCTCCAGGCTTCCCGAGCACGCGAAACAATGTCATCGAGCGCCAGATTGTAGGGCTTGCCCCGCAGATTTTCAGCTGTTTTACCCTTGGAGAATGCACAGAAGCGGCATTTGAAATAGCAGATATTGGTATAGTTGATATTGCGGGTGACCACGTAACTGACTGTATCACCACACACCTTCTGGCGCAGCTCGTCTGCAGCGATCCTGATTTGCTCAGTTTCGCCAGTTCGTGCGGCGAACAATTCGGCAATTTCGCCTTCACCCAGCTCATCGCCTTGCATTGCCCTGGCCAGCAGGCTGTCCAGCGTTTGGCTTGCAGCCGCATTGGGCGTTGAGGCTTGATATGGAATCCGCACATCGGCCATTCCCGGCGACCAATCGTCCACCCTCGCCAGTCCAGCGGAATCAATTTTGTCGAGCACCGCCGGGCTGATGCCTGGATCAAGCCAGGTATCGCCGTTGAGAGCATAATCCGGGTAGATTCCGAGGCGTTCGACGAGTGTTTTTCCACTTGACGCTGTCAACCTTGCCAGTTCATCGAGGTGCGGCCATGGCGCCTCAGGATTGACGTGATCGGGCGTCACCGGCGAAACGCCGCCCCAGTCATTGATACCGGCATCGATCAGTTTGGAAGCATCCTCACCTGAAAGATTGGGAGGCGCCTGAATGTTCATGTGAGGCCCGAAGATCTGTCTCGCAACTGCGATGGTCCATTGCAGGTCGGCCAGATCAGGTTCCGGCGCATTTGCCATCCTGGTACCGGGCTTGGCCCGAAAGTTCTGAATGATGATTTCCTGAATGTGCCCGTATTGCTGATGCAAATCGTGAAGCGCCAGCAGGCTTTCAATCCGCTCCTGCCGGGTTTCGCCGATGCCGATTAGTATACCGCTGGTGAAAGGAACTTGCTGTCTGCCCGCGTCTTCAATGGTTCGGAGACGGACGGTGGGATCCTTGTCCGGTGACCCGAAATGGCAACCGCCGCGCTCACCGAGGCGTGTGGACACATTTTCAAGCATGATGCCCATGGAGACCGACACTCCGCGCAGTTGTGCTATCTCGTCGGCGTTCATCACTCCAGGATTGAGATGAGGCAAAAGACCGGTTTCATCGAAAACCAGCCGGGCCATCGCGTGAAGATAGTCCAGAGTGGTCTCGTAGCCGAGTTCATCGAGCTGCCGACGGGCAGCCGGATATCTTAATTCGGGTTTGTCACCGAGCGTGAAGAGAGCCTCTTTGCAGCCAAATAGCCTACCGGACCGAGCGATGTCTAACACCTCGTCAGGTAGAAGATAGGCAGCTTTCAGATTGCGTGGTGCCTTGGCAAATGTGCAGTAGTGGCAAACATCCCGGCAGAGCTGGGTCAGTGGAATGAAGACCTTGCGCGAGTAGCTGACGAGGTTGCCATGACCTTGATCGCGCAATGAAACCGCACGGTGCATCAAATCCTCGTGTGACGTGTTCAGCAAATCCATGGCGCCGGCATCCGTCCAGATCCATGAGTTTCCGGTTTCACTTTCGAGCGTACTCATGCTGCCGCCTCCGAGTTCGGAATCAAGCTTGCAGAGTCAAATCGACAGGCGCGCAGAAAGTCCCAGGCGGCTCCCGAATGCCCGATGGCTCGAAAATCGGCGAGGTCTGCGGCTACATCGATATCGTGGGCAATACCCGGCAACTCCAACACCTGGGTGTGTGCTCCAGCTCCAATTGCCGCGGTTCGATGAATCTCAAAACTGCCACAGCCATAAGATGGGCGTAGAAGTTCTTTTGATGACATGAACAGGCCATTGGTGCCGTTACGATCCCGCGACGGAACCAGGCGCACCGTCGGAACCTGCACCGCTGGCTCGATCAGCGCAGCGAACTCCTCAGATGTCATCAATGGCAGGTCGGCTGGAATGACTGCAACGGAGCAGTCGGAAGCAACCGCCGACAAACCAAGCTCGACCGCACAATTGTAGCCCTTGGCGCGGTCTTCGCGGAGAGTTTGCGCACCGAACCGACGAGCGAGCTGAATCACCGCATTGTCACTGGCAACCACCCACACCCGGTTTTCTGGTCGACAAGATAATGCGCAAAGCACGTCGTGTAGCATTGCGAGCACCAGATCCGCCCTCTGGCCTGGCGACAAGACGGCAGACAAACGCGATTTGGAGCTGGCGAGGTTCTTTACCGGAACAACAATGTCAGTCATTTCGTAGACTCCTTGCCGATAAGACAGGCAAAATCGAGGGCGCAATTTGCCAATGCTATTCGATCCTCAATCGAGGTCATTATGGTCTGTGCAATTTTTACTTTCACTCCAAGTGCTTCAATATCCGACTTTTCTTCACTGTCGACATTGTCGATGACCAGGCCATCAATGAAGCCGGCATAGTGTCTGGCGATTTCAATCGCCGACGAACCAATACCCAGCTCATTCATGATCTTTGCAGCCGGACCCTTTATTGCCTGCCCGCCAACGATTGGTGATACCGCTACGATCGGGGCGCCACAATTTCGCAATCTGTCTCGCAGGCCGGGAACGGAAAGGATCGGATCGATGCTCACAAAGGGGTTGGACGGCGCGATGATGACCGCCGAGGGATTGTCATCAAGCATCTGAATCAACGCCGGATTTGGCCGTGCTTCATCCAGACCTTCGAATGTAAATCCGGTCACCTCCGGCAGACAGCGTTCCCGCACAAAGTAGTGCTGGAAGGCCAAACGGCCGTCCACAGTATCAACTATTGTCGACACTGATTGGTCGCTCATTGGCAGAACCTGCGCTTCTATTCCAAGCCGGCACGCGATCTTCGCGGTTACCTCGCTCAGACTTTCGCCTTTGCTGAGAAGATCGGTTCGCAATACGTGCAGCGCCAAATCACGGTCGCCAAGATTGAACCAGTCCTCGCCGCCAAGTTCACGGAAAGCGGCCATGAATTGCCAGCTCTCGTCCTCGCGACCCCAACCGCGATCTTTGTCGGCGACGCTCCCTAGCGTGTAGAGAACTGTGTCGATGTCCGGGCAGATGCGAAGTCGGTAGTGATCAAAGTCATCGCCAGTATTGGCCACGACGGTCAGATTTTTGGCATCGGCCGCACGAGACAACCCCAACACCAGTTTGGCGCCACCGACACCGCCCGAAAGTACGATGATGCGCCCGCTCATCGAAACAGGTCCTCGGTTTCCGGGCGGATCAGCGCCGTGGCTCGCACTTCCGCAGCCGAGGCAGCCGGCGTTGCGTCAAATCCCCGAATAAGGACAATTGGCTTTCCCTCTGCACCTTGGCCCTGCAGCAGAGAGGCAGCAGCAGCCAGTTCGTCAGCGATCGCCTGTTGGCTGACCTGCATTTCCCGCCCAAACATATCCTTGTCGCCACGCCGGTCCCACAGACTGGGAATTCCCGCAGTACCGAGTGCTACCCCGCAAGTACCCAATCGCCATGGTCGGCCAAAACTGTCATTGATCAGGATGCCAACCTTCGTACCCAGTCGCTTCAGAAGTCGTGTTCGAAGTTTGTCGCAACTGCGGTTGGGCCGCGCCGGCAGCAGCAGGACATGATTTTCCGATCCGCCACACACATTCGACGCATCGATGCCTGCGTTGGCCATGATCCAGCCGCGCATATGCTCGGTTATCAGAACGCCGGGCGCCTGCCTGATGATGCTGCGGCTCTCGCCCAGGATCACTTCGACCAATCGCGGGTCCTTGTCGGTGGCTTTTGCGACTTCCTCTGCTTCTTCTCCCGGTGTTACCGAGGTGAGGTCAACAATTCTGCCTTCGGCTTTCGACACGATCTTCTGTGCAAGGACAAGAATGTCGCCATCCTGAAGTCGAATGTCACTCCGCTCAACGCCGGTAATGATGACATCAACCAGATCGTCACCCGCCTCGATCAGGGGGATGTGGTCTAATGCGGCAATGTTCAGTGTACCGTCCATGCATCGCCTGTCAGGCACCACTGCCTGGTGTTCCGGTGATTTTGATTCCTGCACCCGGAATCTTGTAATGAGCATTCATAAAAATCAAAGAGGATGTCAGTGCTTCGGCTACCGCTGAATTGTCGATCCGCCCCGCATGCCAGGCCTTCATGCTGGCATCCTCAGCAAGATTGACGACAACCGTGCGCGCTTGAGGATCATTACCGCAAACAAGCACATCACAGTCGATTGCGTGATCCAGATCGGCCAGATGCGCGGCAGCGACATTCTGAAACGCCGAGACCACTTTGACATTCTCGCCAAGTGAAATTTGTGCCGCTTTGGCCGCCGATCCTTCTGAAGGCAACTGCACGGTGCGCACCTTTGGCGGCATCAGCGGAACCGTGACATCGACAAATATCTTTCCCTGGACCTGATCATTGACCGCGGCGATGGTAGAGGCGTGATTGGCGTAGGGTACCGTCATAACGACAATGTCGCCGTCGGCTGCGGCGTCCGCATTGCCCTTACCGGAGATCTTCGCTCCCGTCTTTGTTGACAAATCGTCGGCGACTTCCTCAGCCCGAGCGGCGTCACGAGAGCCGATGGTAACTGTATGCCCGGCCTTGGCCCAGCGCATGGCAAGCCCTGATCCCAACGCTCCTGTTCCCCCGACGATGGCAATCTTCATTTTGTCAGCCTTATCCGTCATTTTAGCACCTCATTGATCGCAAATTGCACCGGCTCAGGTCTGTTTGATGTCAGGTCGAATGGCATAACACGCTTTGCCAGAGACAACGGTGGTGCCTTCTGCGTCTTCAACCTCGGCGTTGACGAATCCGACGCTACGGCCAGCATGCTGAACCCGTGCCCGAACGATGAGGTATTCGGACGCTGCAAGGCGCAGGAAATCCGTACTGAAATTCAGTGTCAGCATTTGCCCGCCTGCAACCAGCATCAACGCATAACATCCGGCGATATCGACCAGTGAAGCCAAGACGCTGCCGTGCCATTGGCCGGTCCCTGGCTGACGTTCGAACTCAGGGCACATGTGCACCTTGATCGACAAACTCATCGCCTCGTTGTCGACTTCCAGAACTTCCGGCTGGAAAAGCTGATGAAACTTCGACCGGCTGATCCGCTCCTGGATAATTTCGACGGTGAGATTGTTGTGCGCCACTGACAGCTCCTACTTCACCGTCGTTGCCTGCAGAGCCGGCAGGATTTCGGAAGCCAGTTTGGCGACATAATCCATCCGTTCTTCGGGCGGCATGACCAGACCGATGATTATGTGGTTGGTGCCGGCATCCACATAGGTTTGCAGCTCCGAAATAATCTTGTCGGGTGGTCCGTACGCGCAATATTTGTCGACGATCTTTTCAAACGGCATGTTGAACCGATAGCTAAGCTGCTCGATTGCCCGGTTTCGCGCTTCCTCTACATCGTCGTGCATCGAAACGTACATGAACGTGGTAAAGGCAAAATCATCCGGTAATTCCCGTCCCATCTCGCCGGCAAATTCGGTGACCTTATCGACCGATTCTGCCAACTGCGAAGCGGTATACATATAAGGTTGCCAGCCGTTTCCATACTTTGCGGCACGCTTCATTGCCGGATCGCTCCTCCCGCAAACCCAAAGTGGCGGGCCGCCTTCCTGGTACGGTCCCGGCAGCATGTCCATGTCTTCCATTTGAAAGATCTTGCCCTGGTAATCGAAGCGTTCTCCAGACCAGAATTTCTTCATGATCTCGATGCCTTCATTGGCACGGACGCCTCGCTCCTTCATCGACACGCCGCAGGCATCGAACTCTCGCGGATAGTCGCCGCCAATGCCAACGGAGGCGATGAGCCGACCCTTCGACAATAAGTCTATTGATGTCAGTTCCTTTGCCAGAATTGCCGGATGGCGCAACGGAAGTATCAGTGTCGACGGCACCAGCTTTATTCGGTTTGTCACTGCCGCCGCGTAAGACAACACAGTGATCGTATCGAGGATTGGCCGGAAGAAGACGATGTGTTCACCCGTCGTCAGGATATCAAATCCAAGTTCTTCGACTTTGGCGATCTGGTCCGGTTCCCACACGTCGCCGTCGATGTGAAAGCCTACCTGCAATTTGCGCATAATTTTGGTCTCCACATGCCGGGAAGGACTAGGCCGACACACTCTGTTTGAATTTCTCCCAAACGAGATCTTCCAGATCGCCCCTCAACACTTTTCCGATTGCCGACAAAGGGATCTTCTCGACCTCGATCATGAATTCAGGCCACTTGGCCTTGTCGAGACCGAAATCCTCGCAATGTGCCTGGATATCCTCAAGGGAAACTCGGCCATTGGGTACAACGACGGCCGCAAGGCGGGATCCGAGCCGATCATCCGGGTAACCGATGATTGAAACGTCGGTTACATTGTCATGGCCCAACAGGACATTTTCGATTTCAAGCGGCGAGATGTTTTCGCCTCCCCGCAAGATAATATCCTGGGCGCGACCCACCATCTTGATGTAACCGTCTTCACGTTGTTCGCATGCATCGCCGGTCTGATACCAGCCATCGGGATGCAATCGTCCGTTCGGATCACCGCTCCAATATCCGGTCATCATCTGGGCCGGACTGAAGATCTGTAGTTCTTCATCGACGACGCGTGTTTTCGTGCCGGGTAGGGCTGTGCCGTCGGTGTTCAGTCGTTTTTCAAGATCAGCATCGAGCGGAACGGCGGTCACCGCGCCACATTCGGAGGTACCGAAATAAGACCAGACCTGACAATCGGGAAGCGCCTCAAGGCCTCGCCGTACGAGCGTGCGAGGAACCGGTGCGCCGGCTGACGGGAAAAACTTCAGTGTTTTGAGCTTGTCCGCGCCGTTCTTTTCCGCCCATGTCACAATGTCCACCAAGAACGGGGTCGGCGCCACTGTGAAGGTGCAACCGTAGCGGTCGATGAGTTCCACCGCAGACTCGGTGCGCCAACGCGATACCAGGATCATCGGCGAATTCGCGAGGAGAGAAAATCGCACACCGAACAGCAGCGAAACTGCATGTCCGACGGGAGAAGACACAAGCACCGGATCTTCCCGGGTCAGTCCGAAATGCTCAGCAAATACTTCAGTTTGTCGTTGCCAGCTTGCTCCGGTGTGCATCGCTGCTTTCGGTGTGCCGGTGGTGCCGGATGTGCAGGCAAGCCAGGCCAGTTCGTCGCTGAGTTTCGAAATTGGCGCATCAGGACCCACATCCGCCGGTTCATCGGGCCGAAACCTTCGCTCGCCAAGTTGCTCGAATATCGGTTGATCCCCGACCAAATGCTCGGAGAGAACCACCACCTTCGCGTCAAGTATCTCTGCCAGCTCGGTAATTGTATTTCCACCCCGCCACGGCAGGTTGACCAGAACGCCGGCGCAAAGCCGCACCGCCAGATAGTCGACAACAAACTCGATGACATTGGGACGTGCCACGATCACTCGATCGCCTGGATGTACCCCTTGAGCAATGAACTGCCCGGCACGGGTGCGCGCCCGTTTGATGAGGTCGCCGACGGTGATCTGCCGGTCAATCTCCGCGACTGCAAGTTCGGACGGGTCACGAGCGCAGAGGCGAGCCCATTCCTCATTTGCCAAATCCCGGCCTGCATATGATGGAAATACGTGCATATGCAACCTCGTCAGATGTTCTTTATTTCGCCGACCAGCTTGGCAACATCGTCGTCGCTCAAGCCTTCAAACCAGGTCTCGTCAATTTGGATGCGATCGACCTTACCGCCATAGCGTTTCGCCAATGCACCGGGAAGCTCGGCAGGCTTTGCTATGATTGCATAGGCTTCCAACATTTTGTCGGTCACGAGATTGCCCATCTCTTCCCATTTGTTTTCGCGTGTCATGGCTGCAAAATCTTCCTGGCTCACCGACCAGCCGTGCATTGCAAGCATTTCCTTGTATTCAGGCGTCGACGCATAGAGCGCCACTCGCTCTTTCAAACCCTTTACGACCTTGTCGATGCCGGAATCGGAGTTGGCGCATCCGATAAAACCGTAGCCGCCCAATTCGATGTCATTCAGCTTTCGCCCAGAGCGCTCCAATCCGATCTCCAGGTTTGGCAGCATGACTTCTTCGTGCCATTTCCAGGTGATGGGGTCACCGGGAAGATGACCATCAGCAACTTCGCCACACAGGCGGCACATGAGCTTGTTGATTGCCGCCAGATGGATCTCCGGAAATCCTGTCTCCAAAGGTCCGGGATTGTAGTAGGGGATCATCAGATTGTGTTTGTAATACACCCCGTCATAGTCGAGTCTGGTGCCGTTCTGCCAACAATCCCAAATCGCCCGGAGCGCGTTGACATAATCCTTCATACGCCGAACCGGTGGCTGAAAGTCCATGCCGAACCGCCGTGTCAGATGTGCCTTGATTTGCGAACCGATGCCAAGTTGAAACCGTCCGCCGGAAAGCTCATTGAGAGCCCATGCGTCGTAGGCTGTCGCCATGGGACTGCGCGGAAACGCCACAAAAACCCCCGACATCATCTTGATTTTGCTGGTCAGCATCGCTCCGGCGGCGGCCGATAGCGTCGGTGGCACGGTCAGTTCCAGCAGCGTCGTGCCGTCGTAGCCGAGCCGTTCTGCTCGCGCCATCGCCTCCGGAATTTCGGAAAGTTTCTTGGGTCGTACCATCGAGTAAACGCGCATAATAAAACCCCGTCAGTTCGCTTCAGCGTAGTGTTTTTCTATGTAAGCATTTGAAAACTTGCCGCTTTCCTGGTCTCGGGTAACAGTGTCTCGATCCCGTTCTGCCGGATCACCATATCCCCCGGCGCCTGGCGTCTCGACGGTAATCCGGGTTCCCGGCGTGACCATCACTTCGTTTGGTTTGTCATCGAGCCGACGTTCGCCATCCTCGTCTCGAATGAGAAACCTGCCCGATCCACCCGGCTGTCCACCGAACACACCCCAGGGCTGATAGCGGAAACGTTCGCCGGCTCCATTGAAGACACACTCATGGTCGACCGGCGTCACCACCCGGCGCAATCCCATGCCGCCACGGAACTTCCCCGCCCCACCGGAATCCTCAACAAGACTGTATTCTTCGACCCGCAGGGGGTACTCCTGTTCGATCGATTCAACAGGAAGGTTGGATGTGTTGGTTATGCCGACCTGAACACCGTCCTTGCCGTCCTTGGTGGCTCGCGCGCCCATGCCGCCACCCAGTGTCTCCAGATACAGATATGGATTGCCGGTGCGCGGATCGACACCTGAAAAAACAGCCGTGGTATTAGCGCCATTGGCTGCTGCAATCACCTTGTCCGGCAATGCTTTTGACAGCGCTCCAAGCACCACATCGATTGCGCGTTGACAGGCATGAGCGCGCGCCGCGACCGGCGCCGGAAATACCGAGTTGAGCAAGGTTCCGGGCTCAATATCAATCTCGATGACGTCAAGAATCCCTTGATTGCTTGGCAACTCGGAATCGAGGGCTGCAATCAGCGCGTAGCCGACACTGGCCTGAACTGCATTCAATGTGGTGTTAATATTGCCGGTAACCTGCTCGCTGGTACCGGCGAAGTCGAGATGAATTCTGTCACCTGAAACGGTCAGCGCAAGACGTATCGGTATATCGAATGTCGAAATCCCGTCACCGTCCATGAAATCCTCGAACGTGTAGGTGCCGTCCGGGATCTCGGAGATTGCGGCACGCATCCGGTCTGCAGTCCGTGAGATGATTTCATCGAACGACGCCAGGACATTGGCCAATCCGTGAACGCCCACAACTTCGTGGAACCGACGCGCGCCAAGCTTGCATGAGGCAATCTGAGCATTGTGGTCACCCCGACGTTCGTCTGGAACTCGAACATTCAGGAGCATGATGTCCATGATGTCGGTTTGCAACTCGCCGCGCTTGAACAGTTTGACGACCGGTATCCTCAAACCTTCCTGATAGATTTCCGACATGCCGCCAGCCATCGAACCCGGAACCATGCCGCCAATGTCGGCATGGTGGGCAATGTTGCAGACAAATGCGACCAACTCACCCTCGATAAACATCGGCATTGCGTAGTTGATATCCGGAAGATGGGTTCCGCCGGCGGTATGGGGATCATTGGCGACAAAAATGTCGCCCTCGTCGATATCATCGCCATATTTCTCCAAAACACAGCGCATCAATCCGCCCATTGAGGCGATGTGAATTGGCAAGGTAAGGGCTGCCTGGACGACAAGCCGTCCATTCCGGTCGACGATGGCAATGGAATGGTCTTTCCGCTCCTTGATGTTGGTCGAATAGGACGATCGCATCAGGGCGGCGAAACATTCATCGGCTATTGAGCGCAGCCCGTTGGCTATGATTTCCAACTTGATTGGATCCAGTACGGGCGGTTGCATGACGTTCATGATATCGCTCCCGCGTTCTCATCGATCGTGATGATCAGATGCCCGTGCGGAGTGGTCTCCGCCCGGTCTCCGGGATAAACCGGAGTAGTAGTATCCAGTTGCTCGATGATTGCTGGCCCGCGAACGATCTGACCCGGCTTCAAATCCGCACGGTCATAAACATCCGTCTCGACCGGCGCATCGGCATCGAAATAGACTTCGCGCCTGTCGCGTGGTTGTGGCTCGTTGGCATCGCCTGATGCTTCTTGCGCTTCGACTTCCTTGTACAACCGGGCACTTGCCGAAAGCCGGACATTGACGATCTCAACCGGGTCTCCGTCGCTGGCATAGCCGTACGCGGTTTCGTGGGCGTCATGAAAGCGCTGCAACATCTCTTCCAGACCGGGAACATCATCTGCTGACAGGCTGCCCGCAGATGCAACCGGCACGGCAAGTTCAAAGTTCTGACCGACGTAACGTGCATCGACCGTCAGCTGGAGGTTTCGGTCCTCGACCGGCAGACCTTCGTCTTCATACCAGGCGCTGGACCTCGTCAACAGGTTGGCCAGTGCATCGCGCAACATGCCAACGCCGGCGTCATCAAGCGTGAAACGGCGACTTGCGACGAATTCCTCTTTTAGGTCTGAGACCAGCAGGCCTTGCGCGCAGACGATGCCCGGAGCAGCTGGAACCACCATTTCCTTCATTCCCAGGCTGACCGCCACATCGCGCGCATGAAGCGGTCCGGCGCCACCGAAAGGCATCAACACAAAGTCCCGCGGATCGTGCCCGCGTTCAACCGAGATCGTGCGAATGGTCCGCACCATGTTGGCAACGACGATGCCCAGAACGCCGTGCGCTGTTCGCTCAACCGAAAATCCGAGGTGATCGGCCAATGGTTGATAAGCGGCCCGCGACAATTCCCGGTCAAGCCCCATGTCGCCGTCCAGCAGACCACGGGGCGAAAGCCGTCCAAGAAGCAAGTTGGCATCGGTGACTGTCGGCTTGTCGCCGCTACGCCCATAGCAGGCCGGTCCCGGATCGGCGCCGGCGCTGATCGGACCGACTTTCAGCAGGCCGTCGCGGTCAAACCATGCAATCGAGCCGCCACCGGCGCCGACAGTCTCGACATCGACGCAAGGCATGCGGATCGGAAATCCGGCGACATCCCGATCAAACGCCAGATCAATCTGATAATCGCGGATCAACGCAACATCGGCGCTCGTGCCGCCCATATCGAGCGTAATGATGTTTTGGCGACCGGTTTGATATGCGCAATGTGCTGCGCCCACAGCGCCGGCCGCAGGCCCGGACAATGCAGTACGCACAGGAAATTCACGTGCCCTTTGCGGCGACATGAGGCCACCACTGGATTGATTAATACCCAAAGTGGCATTTGGTGCGCGCTCAGCCACACCGTTTTCCAATGTCTGAAGATATTCACCCATAACGGGTTGCAGATATGCGTTGAGTACAGTCGTCGAGAGACGTTCATATTCCCGAAATTCCGGCTGAACTTCCGATGACATGGAGATCGCAATTTCCGGCGCGCGCCGACGCAGGACTTCCGCGACCTTCTTTTCGTGCGTGGAATTGATGAATGCGAACAGGAACCCGATCGCGCAAGCCGATGCACCCGAAGCAATTGCTTCATCGATTGCAGCGTCTATGTCTTCCGCCGTCGGTTCGCAAACCGCAGCGCCGTCTGCGCCGATACGCTCACTCAATTCGATGCGATGCTGCCTGTCCACCAGCGGGGCAGGATGATCTTTTTGGAGATCATACATGTGAGGCCGGGTTTGCCGCCCGATCTCTAGCAGGTCCCGAAATCCCCTTGTTGTGATGAGCGCAACGCGGCTGCCGCGCCTTTGGATCAGAGCATTCGTGCCAACTGTTGTGCCGTGGGAAAGCCTGTTGATCTCGTCAAAGGGAATATCGTGTTTTTCGCATAGCGCGACCAGACCATTCAAAATAGCATTTGCCGGATTGGCGGGAGTCGATGATGTCTTTCCGACATGGTAGGCACCGGTCGTGTCGTTGGTGGCATGGAAATCGGTGAATGTTCCGCCAACATCGACGCCAATTGTCCAGCTCATTGCCAGTCCTCCCAACGGGCGCGGTGCCGATCCATTTGTAAATGGTTCTCTCCGCAGAAGCCCGGAATTACTTACCAATTCGATAATAGGTAGTATACTACGAATATTATCGAGTCAATGGAAATCGCACCAGCGCCGAAGTTCGAAATGTGCGCGGGGGATTCCGGTCGCGGTCGAGATGCCAATTATCTACCAAACATTTGATCCATGGGCGGACAAAGGGTTATAGGTCCACGATTCCGTGTACGCGATTTCGATTTACAAGAAGGTGGTTCATTGAATTCGAACGATAAAAGCAGCAACTCCGGTCGGGATTTTTCTGACCTGTGGAACCGGCCGGGCTCTTTGATCCGACGCCTGCATCAGATCCATGTCGCTATCTTTCTGGATGAATGCAGTGAGTTTAAGGTCACGCCTGTCCAGTTCGGTGTTTTGACTGTTCTGTACGATGGGCAAACGCTCGATCAGGTAACTATCGCCAGCCAGATCGGTGTCGACCGTAACACTGCCGCCGATGTTGTCCGTCGCTTGGAACGCAGGGGATTGTTGGTTCGTCCGAAGAGCACCGGCGACAGGCGTGCAAAGCTGGCAAAGATTACCGAAGAGGGAAAGGAATTTGTCGACGCAGTTCAACCGGCGATGATCAAGGCACAGGAGCGTTTCGTCAGTTCGCTCGATGATGAAGACTACGATTCGATGATGCGAGTGATGACCAAACTGCTGCAAAACAGTAATGAGCATGGGCGCGCGCCGCTCCGTGCATTTCAAAAAACGGGCAGCGCCGGCAAATAATCGGCATTCGTGAAGTCCAGCCCGGTATCAGACTGGATCCGGTATGGTGGAAACCACCAGACGCCGCATGCTTCAGCCTGATTATCCTGATCGCACCGCGGCGATTGCCAACCACCTCATATATTCATCATCAAATCATCTTCCGGGCAATCATCACGGCTATTTTCTTTGCACTACTGAGCCGCGATCAATCAGTTCAAGCGGCATTTCCAGTCGATAGGGGTTTGGTATTACGCCGTTTTCGCTCATGTCGATGATCATGTCAGCGGCGGTCTCGCCAATTCTCCTGGCCGGAATTCGGATCGTTGTTAGCGGGGGTTCCATGTGCTCCGAGCCACGGAAGTCTCCGATGCCGATCACTGCAATTTCTTCCGGTACAGACATTTTCGCAGCACTGGCTGCAAACATTGCGCCCTGCGCAATAATGTCATTGCCGCATATGATGGCGTCTGGTGTATCTCCCGCCAGCAGATTGTGCGTCAGCGTCTTTGCAGCACCAATGTCATAGGGGCAGTGATAAATATGCTCGCTTGATATCCTGATGTCCTGTTCTTCCAGTGCTGACAGGGCGCCAAGCATGCGTCCCCTGGCGCGATCATTGTTTTCCGTATCTGGAAAGATCAGCACGATGTCTCTGCGGCCACTTTTGATCACGTGCTCAGCCGCCAATCGCCCGGCTTTCACATTATCAGCACCGATACACGGCATCGTGCTGTCTGAATTGTAGTTCCAAACAGAGATAACCGGCACATCGCGCTGTGACAGCATGTTAAGTGGCACCGCCTCGTGGTCCAGTCCGACCAGTACGACGCCGTCTGTCCGCCGTTCGAGCAATGAGCGGATGATCGACACCTCCTTGCCAAGATCATAGCCGTGAGACGCCATCAACATGGTGCGGTCATGATGCTGCAGGCGAGACGAGAAAGCTTCGATAAGTTCGGCAAAGATTGCATTGTCGATGGTTGGCACGACCAATCCAATTGTTCCTGAAAACCGGTTGAGCAGTGCGCCGGCCATCCGGTCGCGGATATAGCCCAGTTCTTCCGCCGCTTTCCGAATTCGCACACGCGTTGGCTCTCGGACCATGTCGGGTTCGTTGAACGTACGCGACACGGTCGCCGGCGAAACCCCGGCACGGGCCGCAACCTCAACGATGCCCGGAGCACCTTTCCTGGAACGCGGTCGTTTCATGATCACCATGCCAAAATGAAAACGTTTGCATTTTTATTTTCATAAAATAGCGTAACGGGCAAGAGCGCAATTTTCCCGGCTGGGAGGAACGGCAAGCATGGAATTTCTTGCCTATTTCGGCGGTGTATTTGAGCCGGTGGCATTCATGCTCCTGCTTTGCGGAACCGTCGGCGGGTTGATTCTGGGCGCAACGCCCGGATTGTCGCCAACAATGGCGGTTGCGTTGCTTATTCCCTTTACATTTCATCTTTCGCCCACCCAGGGCCTCATCCTGTTGGGCGCGGCGTACACATCCACCGTCGCAGGTGGTGCCGTAAGTGCGATATTGTTGAAAATACCTGGAGCTCCAGCCAATATCGCCACCGCTTTGGATGGCCATGAAATGGCCAAGCAGGGACACGGCGCGAGGGCCTTGCACCTTTCGTTTCTTTCCTCTGGTGTCGGCGGAGTTATCGGTGTTCTTTTATTGATCTTTCTCACTCCGCAGCTCGCCAAGTGGGCATTGGCCTTTGGCCCATCCCACCTTTTCTGGCTTGCGATCCTGGGTGTTACGGTCATAGGCTCACTCGATTCCAAATCGTTTGTGAAGGGATTGCTTTCGGGATGTCTCGGGCTTTGGCTGGCCATGATCGGCTACGACGACATCCAGGGAGCCCAGCGGTTCATTTTTCACTCGTCGCTGACCGGCGGCATCAACATCATCGCAGCGCTGATCGGACTGTTCGCCATTCCGCAGGTCATCGACATGTTGGCGAAGGGACGCAGAAAGGAAAGCATCGAATCCCTGTCGGTTGAACCGCAAAAGCTATCGGCCTCACTGCGTGAAACCGGTTCCAATCCGCGTGCCCTGTCGATCGGAACGGTAGTCGGATCGATCATAGGTCTCATACCCGGGGTTGGCGGTCAGATCGCCGGGCTTGTTGCCTACGATCAGACGAGAAAGTTTTCTCCCGAAAGAAACAAATTCGGATCCGGTCACCCTGAGGGTGTTATTGCTGCTGAGTCGGCAAACAACGCCATGGTCGGCCCATCGCTCGTTCCGTTGCTGACCCTTTCCATTCCCGGTAGCCCGACAGCCGCCGTCCTGCTTGGTGGTCTGCTCATTCACGGCATCTTTCCGGGTTCCGATTTGTTTGAACGTCACCCCGATGTCATCTGGACATTCATCAACTCGATGTTGATCGGCCAGATTTTGATGGTGGTGTTCGGCATCTACACGGCGATCTGGGCCGCACGGATCGCCAAAGCGCCGATGCCGATCATGGCTGCAGCGGTAACCGTGCTCGCCGTATTCGGTTCCTATTCCGTTTCCCAGTCGATGGGCGATGTCTACGTCATGTTTGCACTGGGGTTGGGAATGTGGGTGCTTGAGAAGTTTGGTTTTTCTGCCGCCCCGTTGGTTTTGGGCTTGATCCTGGGCCCCATTGCCGAAGCTAACTTCATTCAGGGCAGCATGATTGCGACCGCGCAGGGAACCGAATGGTCATATTTCCTTGCCGGGCCGCTCAATCTGCTCCTGATCTTCTTGGTGATTGCCTCGATTGGATACAGTTTCTGGGCAAACATGCTGGTCGGTGAGCGGAAGGCAGCGTCGACGATTGACAGCAGGGAGCCTGCAGCATGACCGCAAGCCGCGCCCAACATCTTGTTCCTTCCGCGACAGTTCTGCTGATCGCTCTTGTGGTCGGCTGGCTCAGCTTCACACGCGAACCTGCGGCAGCATTTCTGTTCCCCCGGCTGATCTCGATATTCTTCATGATTTTGGCGGCGTGGAATTTCGCGCGTGCAGCCATGGGCCTGGCGAAGGTTGGGACCGGCATTGACCGGACCACGCTGTTAAACCTGCTGCCAGGTGTCATTGTGATGGCGATTTTCGTGCTGTTTGGCGCTCGCAATCTTGGCTTCTACACTGCCTCTACCATCACATTTCTGGTGCTCTATTCAATCTATGACCCGGCGCCTCTGGGCAGTATCCGCGATTGGGCGAAACGGGTGGCTGTCACGATCATCTTCATGGCGATCATTTACTCGCTATTCGCTTTGGTACTGCAGGTGCAAACACCACGCGGCGCGTTCATGTAGGTCTGAATCACCAAGCGTCGCGTTCAATCACGTCACACAAGGAAAGCTGAATCTTGAAACGGAGGAAATCATGAAGAGCTTAATTGGAAAACTTGCGCTCGGCGCGGCTGCCCTGGTGGCAGGCGTCGGCCTGGCCGTTGCGGATGGCTATCCGGAACGGCCAATCGGTGTATCTGTTTCCTATGGCGCCGGGGGTGCCACGGACTTCCAGGCCCGCATTGTTACCATGGTGGCCGGCAATGAGGACCTGCTTGGTCAGCCGATGTACATCATCAACAAGCCCGGTGCTGGGGGAAGAGTAGGTTGGAACTGGTTCGCAACCGAAGCAGACAGTGATGGTTATACGCTGGCCGCCTACAATATTCCGCATTTTATCGCCCAGTCGATTAAGGGCGGCGTCTCCTATAGCGCCAGTTCTTTCGAACCGATTGCGAATTGGGGCGAGGATCCGGCAGTTGTGGTGGTCGGCAATGACAGTGAATTCAATGACATGCAAGGTCTCATCGAGTTCGCCAAAGCCAATCCGGGCAAGGTGACCACGTCAGGCGCAGGACTGTTTGTCGGTCACCACATCGCGGCACTGCAGATTGAAAAGGCATGTGAGTGCAAGTTGGCCTATATTCCGACGAAAGGCGGTGGCGCTGCAGCGATGAAAGCCGTCATCGCCGGTGAGGTCATGGCTGGCATCAACAACCTTTCCGATGCGTTCCGCGCTCGCGAGGCTGGCAATGTGAAGATTCTCGGCGTTGCGGACCTGAAGCGCAGCGAGGAGTTTTTGCCGGATGTCCCAACTCTGATGGAGGCTGGTCTGGATGTCGATAATTCTTCGGTCAACTATCGCGGCATCATGGCACCTAAAGGCACACCACCGGAAGTCATCGAGGCGCTTGCAGCCAAGGTTCCGGAGATGTTCAAACACAAACGTGTTTCACAGCGCATGAAGGCAGGTGGATCTCCGATGAATATCATGACCCGTGCAGAGGTTCAGAAAATGTGGGCCGAACGTGAAGCGTTCCTGTCGGAGCTTCTAAAAGGTCTCTAGCCAGACACACATAATACCGCGACCGGGTAAGCCGCCCGGTCGCGCCAACAACTACGGATTGTTTTCATGACCGCACCCGGCTTGTCCGCAAATGATGATGAAATCGCAATTGTCGATGCGCTGGTTGCGCGCGCCCGCACGGCGCAGGCACGGTTCGAGAATGACGCCACACAACAGGTATATGATCGGGCCGCACTCGCAGCGGCGTGGGCGCTCATGGAACCGTCGCGAAACCGCGAACTTTCCGAACTCGCTGTCGTGACCACCGGGCTCGGTAATGTCGAGGACAAGATAACAAAAAACCACCGCAAGACACTTGGACTTCTGCGCGATATTAAAGGGTCGAACACCTGCGGTATCGTCAGTGAAGATCGTGACACCGGTATCACGGAGATAGCCCGCCCTGTTGGCGTCGTGGGCGCGGTCGTGCCATCCACAAACCCGGTCGCCACACCAACCAACAATGTAATCAACGCGTTGAAATGCGGTAATTCCATCATCCTGTCGCCTTCGCCAAAAGGAGCAGCGGCTTGCGAGCGATTGCTCGGTTATATTCATGACGAGTTCGACAAGAACGGCATTGACCGCGATTTGGTGCAGATGATCCCGGCGCCGGTTTCGAAGGTCAAAGCACAGCGTTTGATGGAGGCCGTCGATGTTCTCGTTGTCACCGGCAGCCAGGACAATGTGCGCCGGGCTTACTCATCGGGAACACCGGCGATTGGTGTCGGCGCTGGCAATGTGACAGTAATCGTCGACGAAACCGCAGAACTTGCGGACGCCGCAGAAAAAATCACCGCGTCCAAAACATTCGACAATGCGACTTCCTGCTCATCGGAAAATGCAGTCATCATAGTCGAAGCGGTTCGCGACGAGTTCATCAGTAAATTGCACAAAGCCGGCGGGAGATTATTGACGGGTGAACAGGGTGCCAAACTCAAACGAGCGCTGTTTGAGGGTGGGCACCTCAACCGAGCCATGCTGGCAAAAGATATCGACAAAGTGATCGCGGCCGCTGGTGTGGATGTTGAGGAAGCGGCCGAGGCCAAGTTTCTGCTGATCGAGAGCGATGGAATAGGGCCCGACTATCCAGAGTCCGGTGAGAAACTGTCGCTGGTGGCTACCTGCCATTACGCGCGCGATTTTGATCATGCCTGTGAAGTTGCAGATCAATTGTTTGCCCATCTCGGTGCCGGCCATTCGATTGGTATTCACACCAACGATCACGATCGTCCGTTGAGACTGGGCATGACGCTGCCCACCTGCCGCGTAATTGTGAACCAGGCCCATTGCTTTGCAACTGGTGGCTCATTTGACAATGGAATGCCTTTCTCGCTGTCGATGGGATGCGGATCTTGGGGTGGCAATTCGATTGATGAAAATTTCAATCACAAGCACTTGATGAATACCACCAAAGTGGTGCGCACCATTGCGACCCGGGAGCCGAAGGTCGAGGATATTTTCGCCGACTACTGGAAAAGGGTAGGTAAATGACGCCGGCAGGTTTTGGCGGATCCCTGCGAGACCTGATTGATCGGCGCCAGCGCGAAGTCCCAGACAGGGTATTTCTGGTCGATCCGGACAGTGGCGAAACGCTCACCTACGATCAGTTGCACCAAAGTTGCCGTATCGTTGCTGCTCAAGCTGCCGCGAGAAACATTCGCCCAGGTGACGCCGTGGGCTACGCTATGGCGAATGGCAGCGATACCGCGAAGATCATTCTCGGATTGATGTATGGCGGGTTTCTGGCCACTTCGATCAATCTTGTGGCAGGCCGGCAGACCATTGATTATGTGCTGGGGCATAGCCGGGCAAAGCTTGTGATATGCCAGCAAGAGACCCGTAATCTTTTGGGAGAAAATCCGGAATGTGAAGTGGTGAAGGCGGCAAGCGTACTGGCCGCCGGGGAAGGTTCGCCGGATGTAGGCTTTCAACCCGCAAGCAAAGATGAGGGACTTTTGATGTATACCTCTGGCACGACAGGGGTTCCAAAAGGTGTCGTGCTGACACATGAAAATCTCATTGCGGGCGGGGCCAACACAGCGCTTGCCCACGAATTGACAGTGGACGACCGGGGCCTGTGTGTTCTTCCACTTTATCATATCAACGGGCTTTGCGTCACATTGATGGGTGCCCTGGTTTCCGGTTCAAGTCTGATCATTCCGCGCAAATTTTCCGTTGGCAAATTTTGGGATCAATTGCGTCAATACAACGGAACCTGGTTCTCGGTCGTACCCACACAAATCTCCTATCTGCTCAATGAAGCGGCAGACCGCAAACATGACAGAGCGGGACTGGAGAATTTGCGATTTGGACGCTCGGCTTCTGCACCTCTTTCGCCTGATGTGCAGTCAGCTTTTGAGGCACGCTTTGGCATTCCGGTAATCGAGACGATGGGATTGACGGAGACCGCAGCGCAAATCCTTTCCAATCCCATGCGTGGCAAACGCAAGATTGGCTCTCCGGGAATTGCCTACGGCAACGAGGTGGCCATTGCGGACAGCGATCAAAAGAAATTGCCGTCCGGCCAGGAGGGGGAAGTACTGGTGCGCGGTCCCAATGTCATGAAGGGGTATCTGCGCAACGTTGAAGCGACCCGCGATGCGTTGACATCAGAGGGCTGGTTGCGAACCGGCGACCTCGGCCGCATGGATCAGGAGGGATATGTAACGATTACCGGACGGATCAAGGAACTCATCATCAAGGGTGGAGAAAACATCGCACCACGAGAAGTGGACGACGCACTTTATTCCCATCCCGATGTTATCGAGGCAGCGGCGTTCGGGCGTCGATGTGATCAATATGGTCAGCGTGTGGAGGCTGCGGTCAGTTTGCGAGACGGCACGTCTGTTCAATCAGCCGATTTGATCGCCTTGTGTCAGCAGAAGATTGGCATGTTCAAGGCGCCCGATCGAATTTACGTATTACCCGAGCTGCCAAAGGGACCCTCGGGAAAGATACAGCGATCGCGGCTGGCTGAACTGACAGTTTAGGGTCCTGACCCTAGCAATTTTCCGATTGCTTCAGCATTCGACGATTGGGATTTCTACCTGGCCTCTGATCCATCATAGGTCTCACCAAGTGCGTATGGCGCATGAAGACGCAAACGTGCGGCATTGGTCGAGATTATTGCCAGAACGACGATGGTCACAATGTAGGGGAGGCTTGATAAAAGCTGGGAGGGAATTGCTGCTCCCAACGACTGAGCCAGCAGTTCTCCCAAAGAAACCAGGCCAAACAGATAGGCGCCCAAAACAATTCGCCCCGTCTTCCAGGTGCCAAAAACAACCAAGGCGACAGCAATCCAGCCGCGCCCTGCAATCATCCCGTCAGCCCACAACGGCGTGTAGATTGTCGATGCGTATGCGCCTGCGAATCCTGCAAGCAATCCGCCGAACGCAACGGCACCGTATCGAATGAGATGAACCGGATACCCGAGCGCGTGTGCGGCTTCCGGGTTCTCCCCGGCAGAGCGGATCGCAAGGCCCAGGCGGGTATATTTAAGGCAATATCCGATAGCGATCGCGAGCAGAATGGAAAGATAGACCACGATATTGTGCTGAAACAGCACCGGGCCGATCAATGGAATGTCGCTCAGGATCGGAATGTGGATCCCACCGGGCGCGATGACCGTCAGGCTTTCATGCTGACGTCCAATTAATGCAGACAAGCCCAATCCCAAAATGCCCACCGCAAGTCCGGTAGCCACCTGATTGGCCAGAAACGTGATTGCGACAGTCGCAAAAATGAGTGAGATGAAAATTCCGGCAATTCCCGCACCCGCAAATCCGAGAATATGACTTCCGGATTCATAGGTTATGACGAAGCCAACCGCTGCGGAAACAGCCATCATCCCCTCAACACCGAGATTGAGCATTCCCGATTTTTCCGCGATGAGTTCACCGAGTGCCGCCAACAAGAACACGGTTGCGGCACTCATGGTTCCGGCCAGAAGGAATTCGATTGTGGTCATGGCGCCACCACCGATTGCTTGTGGTGCGCATGCCGGACAATGCGTGGTCTGTAGTTCACAAAAGTATAGGTCGCCAGATAGAACACCAGAAGCAGACCCTGGAACACGTGAACCGCGCTGATGGGAACATTTGCCGACACAAGCGCAATGTCTCCACCGATATGAATGACTGCCAAAAAGAATGCAGCGAACACAATACCGATTGGGTGAAGCGCGCCAAGATAGGCGACAATGATTGCCGAATACCCGTATCCTGAAGTCACTGAACGCTGAAGTTGACCAATAGGCCCTGCAACCTCACTCATGCCAGCAAGACCGGCAGCAAATCCCGCCAGCAGCAAGCTGAGCCAGACTGCACCTTTAGCACTGAACCCGGCATAGGTGGCGGCGTTCGGCGCCAATCCGCCAACAACGAGCTTGAAACCGCCGAAGCGCCTTTCCATGAAAATCCACACTGCAATCGTGAACAGAATTGGAATGATGATCGACACGTTCAATCGGGTGCCGCGGAACAAGGTGGGGAACAGCGCTTCATCTTGAAACATCACCGTCTGCGGGAAGTTGAACCCCATTGGGTCCTTCCATGGCCCGAGCAGCAGATAGTACAGGAACTGCAGGGCAATTGAGGTCAGCATCAATGTCACGAGAATTTCGTTGGCATTGAACCTGGTGCGCAGGAATGCGGCAATCGCAGCCCAGCCCATGCCACCTAAAGCACCCAGAACAATCATAGCAGGCAGCAGCAGCAGCGACGTACTATCCACGAAATAGACCGGTACAGAGGTGGCAAAAATCGCTCCCATAACCATCTGGCCTTCCGCGCCGATGTTCCAGACCTTGGCGCGGAATCCAACGGCAAGCGCTTGCGCAATCAATAGCAGCGGTCCGAATTTCAGAAATATCTCGGTGATGGAATAGAAGGTTGCAAACGGTGCGATGAAAAACGAGTGCATCGTTAGAAGCACCGATTTGCCCAACGCCAATAGCACAACACTGCTTGCGACAATCGACAACAAAATGGTGATGACCGGCACCAGAACGAGCATCGTTTTCGAATATTGAATCCGGCGTTCAAACTTAATGTGCATCAGCTGTTTCCGCTTGAATGGTTCGATCGCTGGCAGATGTGCTTTCTTCGCCGATCATGTACTCGCCGATATCGTCGGGACTGACGTCTGCGGTTTTAAGCGACGGTGATAGTTTGCCGCTTCTAATCACATAAAGACGGTCAGACACCTCGAAAAGTTCCTCAAGTTCTTCCGAAATCAGAAGGATCGCGACACCCCGATCCCTGAGATCGAGCAAACGTTGCCGTATTGACACCGCAGCGCCAATGTCGACCCCCCAAGTCGGTTGCGACGCGAACATGAGTTTTGGTTCAAGCATCAACTCGCGTCCGACAATGAACTTTTGAAGATTTCCACCCGATAGTGAATTCGCTGTCGCCTGTGTGCCCGAGCAGCGGACATCAAAATCCGAGATGCATTCTGTGGTGAAGTTGTCGACTGTCTTCCTTTGTATGAACCCATTGCTCACCATGCCGCGATCATGGGCAGTCAGCAGCGCGTTTTGCGAAAGCGCCATTGGCGGCACGGCACCCCGGCCCAGCCGTTCTTCGGGAACAAAGGCAAAGCCGAGATTCCGCCGGTCTGTGACCCCCATTTTCGCGACGGGAGTGCCCATCATCTCAATCGAATTTGCAGGCAGGTCTCGAAGCCGGTGTTCTCCGGAAATTAATCGCGCCAGCTCCTGTTGTCCATTGCCTGACACACCGGCAATGCCCACGATCTCGCCGCCATAGACGGCAAGGTTGATACCGGACAGATGGGTTCCAAACGGGTCGGGATTGACTGCGCTAAGATCCGTTACCTTCAGCACCGGATTTTCGGTGTCGATGTCATGAGGGCGCGCGACAACATGTGGAATATTGCGGCCGATCATCAACGTCGCCAGTTCGCGCGACGTCTTTTCGTTTGGATTGACGGTCCCGGTCACCTTGCCGTCACGCAGAATGGTCGCCGTATCGCACAGCTCGCGGATTTCTTCGAGTTTGTGTGAAATATAAAGGATCGCCACGCCGGTAGACTGCAACTTCCTTAGCGCGTCAAACAGGCTGCGCACATGCTGGGGCGGCAGCACGGAAGTCGGCTCGTCCAGGATCAGAAGCTTCAGATCCTGCATCAGACATCGAATGATTTCGACGCGTTGACGCTCGCCGACAGACAGTGAATGCACCAGTGCGTCAGGATCTACCTCCAGATGATAAGAGGCGCCCAATTCCTTGATCCGTTGAGACAATTCCCGTCGATTACCGGGAATTGTCATGGAGATGTTTTCGACGACGCTCAGGGTTTCGAATAGCGAGAAGTGCTGGAAAACCATGCCAATGCCAAGTTTTCTCGCGGTCGCGGTATTGCGCAAGTCAATTGGAGCGCCTTCCCAATAGAACTCGCCCTCATCGGCCTCGATCACGCCGTAGACGAGTTTCATCAGGGTCGACTTGCCGGCTCCGTTTTCTCCCAGAACAGCGTGAATCGATCCGGGCATGACGTCCAGATCGATCCGATCATTTGCTACCAGCGTCGGATAGCGCTTGGTTATGTTGCGAAGAGAAAGGAGAGGTTTCTGGTCCTCAGCCGCCATCAAATTTTCCCCCGATGCATTGAGATACGCCGCGGTCAAAATTCAGACCGCGGCGCATGAGCGAGGGTTATTTCGGCAGGGGTGAGTTCACACCTTCAACATGCCAGTTCATGCCAAGTATGGCTCCGCCCTCCAGGGTCTGTCCCGCTGGGATCACTTCTTCACCAGCTTGATTGACCAGCGGCCCGTCGTAGACGTTTTTTGCACCTGAAGCGATTGCCGCTTCGGTTTCCTTGATCTTGGCCATCATTTCAGCGCTGATGTCGGAACTCCAATCCTCGACAACAACAACGTCATCTTTCATTCCGAGCCACTCATTCTTGCCTTCGAAGTTACCGGCCAAGTGGGCTTCAACAGATTTCAGGAAAAACGGAGACCAGTCGGTGCGGACAACGCCCAGATATTTTGTCGGCGCATAGTCCTTCATGGAACTGTTAAGATTGAAAACGTAGGCGCCTTGTTCCTCGCCAACTGTCACGACAGAAGGCGTATCTTGAGCGTTTGAGAAAAGTATGTCCGATCCTTGAGCAATGAGTGCTTTGGCCGAAGCCTGTGCCTTTGCTGGATCGAACCAGGAGTTGATCCAAACAACGTCGACCGTGATTTCCGGATCGACGCTGCGTGCTCCCAATGTGAAACCGTTGATCGTCGAAATCAGTTCCGGGATTGCGAATGCCGATACAACGCCCAATTTCTTGGTCTTTGTCAGTTCAGCGGCCGCCATCCCCATCAGGTATGCGCCCTCATAATACTTGGCCGTAAATGGAGAAAAATTTCCGGCGGTTTTATATCCCGACGCGTGTATGAATGTTTTGTCAGGGTTTTGCTTCGCCAGCCTCAAGCCGGCATTCATGTAACCAAACGATCCGAGCACCAGAAACTGATTTCCGTCACCGACCATCTTGTTCATGATACGGTCAGCGTCGGGACCTTCCTGAATATTCTCAATGATGCTGACGTTGACCTTGTCGCCGAGCTTTTCCTTGACCACTTCGAGCCCGTCAGCCAACGCCTTTGACCAACCAACATCTGCGAGCGGCGATGGTGTCAACAATCCGATTTGCAGTGTATCGGCTTTGGCCGGGGTTTGCGCGATAGTACCCGCCATCAATACTGCAGCGGCAGCCGTTGCGAGAATTCTAGTCAGCTTCTTCATAGTTGGATCTTCCTCCCAGTCGTTTTATTGTTCATTGATAAACCACGCGCGATACGTGGGCATTTGCTTCTGCCGCCAATTGCTGTTCATCAAGCCCCGGAAATTCACCATTCCTCCAAACAATCTGTCCGTTAATCATGGTCAGGTCAACGTCGCAGGCAATGCCAACCTTGGCGATCAGGCTTTCCGGATCATGCCTCGTGCCGACGAATTCAACTTTACGGGTATCAACTGCGAACAAATCGGCAGCCATGCCTGGTGACAACATTCCCAGAGCTGATCGATGCAGGACATCGGCGCCACCACGTGTGGCGTAATGCAGAAATCGCTTTGGATCCGGAACCTGGTGATTGCGCGTGGATGCGACCAGCGCCTGAAGCATATAAGCGCTGTGGATGCAGTGCATGAGGTTGGAGTTGTCATTGGATGCAGCACCATCAGCGCCGATGCTGATGCGTACCGACTTTGCTTCCATTTCCGGCACCGGCGTCACTTCCGCTCCAACCAGGTAAACCGGCTCCGGACAATGAGCGACACCCGTTCCTGTTCGGGCCATTGAGGAGATTTCCTCAGATGTCAATTCCCAACAGTGAGCGAGCCAGACATCCTTGCCAACAAAACCGATTTCCTCACACCAATCGACCGTGCGCTTTCCCGTACGCTGCCTGATGACTTCGCTTTCGCCTTCTCCGACATGTGAATGAAGCAGTACGCCTTTGTCCCGTGCGAGGCGGATCGATTCAACAAATGTTTCCTTGTAGGAGTTGACCGGCTGGCACGGCGCAATAGCGACCTGCCGCATGCTCAGCTCACCGCTATCATGATAGCTGTCAATCAGGCGCTCGCAGTCCGAAATGAATTCATCGGTAGTTTCACGCATCTCGTCGGGGATGGTGCTGCCTTCCGATTTCGGCAGCGTGTTGCCGCCACGTCCGGCATGAAATCGCATTCCGAACAATTCGGCTGCCTCGAACTGACGATCGACAATGTTCTTCCCGGCTTGGCGGGGAAAATTATACTGGTGGTCAAATGCCGTTGTGCAACCGTGTTTGATCAGTTCACCTATGGCGGCCACCGACGAATGGTAGAAGCACTCCTCGTCTAGGCGCGAAAAGATCGGATAGATCCTGTCCAGCCACTCGATAACCGTCAGTTTTGTCCAATCGAGATCGGCATTGTTGCGCACAAAACACTGAAAGAAATGATGGTGCGTATTGATCAGCCCCGGATAAATGAAATGCCCTTCGGCATTGACGACGTCAGTACCCGGAGCCAGCGCATCGAGGCTTATTTCCGGCTCGATACGGGCAATCCTGTTTTCGGAAACCAGCATATCGACATTGCGATGAACGGTTCCCAGATCGTCGCAAGTGACGATCGCATCACATGATTTGAACAGCGTGCCGGTCATGTGTCCGCATCACTTTCGGAAGCTCTCTTCTGACCATGATCGGTCTCGCCACTACGCAGTTCGTGCAAAGCATGAATGCCCGGCATGGTGATGAACCGGTCAAGGCTTCTCACCCCGTAAAGCCAGTTCTTGATGGCCGGATAGGCATCGTGCTCAATGCCGGCATCGGGGCTGAGTGCGGTGTAAGGAAAACAGGCAATATCGGCGATTGTCGGCATGTCGCCGGCTATCCATGAATTCCCTCTTATTGTTTGCTCCGTCAGATGCGCTTCCAGATCCCTCAGCGCCCGGACCGCACCGGACATCGTCTTTGCAACATCAATTTCGCGGTTCAGCATCGAGTGTAGTCGGGCTTCACCCACGGTCGCGGTCAGTCGGGATGAAAACCCCAACCATTGCATAACCGTTGCGGTCTTCTCCGGATCATCTTGAGGCATCCAGCTTCCGGCAGAATCAAAGCTTGTCGCCATCCATGCCAGCATGGCTGGTGTTTCTGTCAAAACAAGTTTGCCGGACACCAGAATTGGCAACGTACCGGCAGGAAAACGCCGTAAAAACTCTTCAGATTTGTGTTCCCCACCGGGATGAAAATCGACAGCAACTGAATCGTATTCGACATCCAGCAGGCTGGCGAACAGCCTGATTTTGTAGCAATTGCCCGACAGGACATAGTCGTAAAGCGTGAAACTCATCTGACTTCAGTCTGGGCACCATAAATGGCGCCATTTCTTTTTAGCCAACGCCGGTAGGCGACCGATGTCAGATCCGCCCTCGTCGGAATTTCCATTTTCGGATCAAGCGGCAGCCGCCTTGGCATTTGATTTTCAAGGATCGAGCGATCCTGCAGAAAGATCATCTGCTGGAAATGGATCATGTCGGCCATTGAGCTCTCATAATCATAGAGCGCCATCCACGGCCACACGTCGCAGGTTTCCTCATCCAATGGCTGGACAAACAATGCAATGACATCCTGCGCGTCTGGCTTGGGTGGGCATGTTTTGTAGAGGATCGAAACCATCGGTGCGGGTACGCGGTAAACGTAATCCGTGATGATTCTATCACCGGCCGATTTGGCTGCCTGCGGCTGGAAAAATTTCACCTTCGTCGCAATGACTTCGTCTTTGGTTTCATCGATGTTGACGTCATAGGGCTCGACCTCAGTGTGCGGCTCCGCTCCCAAAATGTCGGTGTGCACGAATGGGAAATGCGCAATGTCGAGAAAATTTTCGACCGCGCGCAAGGGTGAGCATTTCACCCGCACCACGCCGCAGGGAACGAAACGCCGTTCTTTCTCCTCTGCTTCCGGGATATCAAACAGTGGCCGCGGATCGCTGCTGGGCGATGTCCAGATATGATCGTATGCGATTGTTGTCGGCCATTGATCCTTGCCGTCGCTGACCGAAATTTGTCCATCATCATCGGCGCTGAGTGTTATATCAATTCCCAACAAGCGAGTGTCTCTCTGCTCGCCGCTCGCGAGGCCCCCGACCATCTCCACCGGGTACCAATCCTGCTTTGCGCGTTCGAAACGATCCATTATTCAACGCCCTGTTCTGCGGCAGCCTGCTCAATATTCATTTTTCGGCAATCCGCCGTGTCATCTCGCTCCATCGGGATATTTTCACGAGACCATCCGTTATCCAATCGTCTGCGGCGAGGATGTGCGCGGTCGTTCCATCTAATCCTTGCTGGAGTAAGACAAGGACAGCGGTTTTCCCGTCGGCGGTCTCAAACGAAAGCGCACAGGGTTTCTGCGAAACCGAGTTTGCGCGCAAAGGTTCGCCACTCGCATCAGAAATCGTTGTTTCTGACATCACCTTTTCGACCGCGTCAGCTTTGCAATCGAAGGTGATGCTTCTGACTGGTTGCAGGTTGTCGGGTAGAGCGATGGGCTTTGCGTCACCGCTGGTCGCCAGCCACAAAACGCCGCCGCTTTCTGCAACTGAATAGGATTGGACCGTGATCGTTTCAGGCGGTGTCAACTCTGGATGCGCCGGAATATACCTGCACTTACCCTCGGCGTCATAGTGCCAGCCGTGATAGAGACAGGCCAGTGCCTCACCACGAACGAAACCATGCGAAAGCCGCATTCCACGATGCGGACAACGATTTGTCCATGCTGACAATCTGCCCGAAGCACTACGCCAAACCGCCACATCGTGGTCATGCACCAACGCCCGCATGACACGATTTGCAGGTAGATTGATCGAGAGTCCGATCGGTTCCGTCACTACAGCCCCTGACATTCCCAACAATCTGCGAACAATTTGTCCGCAAGCGATCTATTGGTACCAGCGTATCCAGACCCGATCCAGCACGGTTAGAAAATAGAATTGAAACTGTTCACGAAAAAATTTGAAGATACATCGGCTGACGTGACCATCCGGCCGAACGCCTTTTCGAAGGCAATCAACCAAGCAGGCGAAAGGTATCAGCAGGCTCGTTGAGGTTTCCAGGTCTTGTGTCGATTGAATCGATCAAAGATTCACCCGGACCGAGGCTGCATGCGACTTCAAAGGCTTCAACGAGAATTCTTTCTCCCGTAACCGCGATTTCCGCTGAACTGCCAGACGGCATCTTCATCCAGCCTTTCAGATCAAGAACGGTGGCCCGGTGATGAACCCATTCCGGGAATGTTTTATCGGACAAACGTCCTCGAATGAGCATATGTCGGGATATCAAATCCTGCATGGGCAATGTCTATGTTGGCGAAAGCTAGGTGGCAATAGGCGCGGTCGGTTGTCCAGTTCCATGAACTTGTCATCTCCTCTTCATCGCCGGAAGGAAGATTTCTAGACCAATTCCGCATCGGTCATTATTTCCACGAGTGCCGGTCCGTCATGGTTCAGCGCTTCTGCGATCGCGGCTTCGATCTCAGCGGTTTCGGTAATCTTGACGCCATGGCCACCGCACAATCTCGCAAAGGCGGCAAAGGACGGATTGTGCAGATTGGTCTCCCAGACCGGCCACTCTCCGGCGCGCTGTTCCTTGGAGATTTTGCCCAATTCGCCGTTGTGAAGCAGGATGTGGGTTACATCCATGCCGTATTTGACCGCGGTGGTGAAATCCATCGGATACTGGCCAAATCCACCATCGCCCGAAACCGAGATAACCTTGCGGCCTCGCAGTTCCTCGACATCCTGTGTCGCGGCCCAGGCGCCCATTCCGGCAGGAAAGCCAAATCCGATCGATCCGAGATAACCGGACATCAGCACGCGCTGACTACCCTTGGTTTCGAGATATCTGCCAAAGGAATAGGTGTTGTTGCCGACGTCCACAGCGAAGATCGCGTCGTCGGGGGCAAGCCGGCCCAGCGCATCGAAAACTGCAAAGGAATGGATACCTTCGCCATGTTCCTCGGCAAGCCGCCGATGTTTTTCCGCACGCCATTTGTCCCAGCGTTCCGCCAGTTCGCCGATCTGATCTTTGGCCGTTTTGCTACGCTGAATGGTCGATTCTAATGCGGAACAAAAAGTTCCAATATCGCCCCAAACAGGCAGCTCAACCGGGTGGAACTTGCCAAGCTGCATCCTGTCATAGTCGACTTGAATTATCCGTTTGCCCCGATTGATCCCGGTGTGGTTGGAAAAACTGGCACCGAGTGCGATCATGAGATCGGCCTCATTCATGAACCAGCTGGCGATAGGAGTTCCTGAACGTCCCATCACACCGCCGGCATTGGGATGGCTATCGGGGACCAACCCTTTGGCCTTGAATGTCGTGAGTACCGGCGCATCGAGTTTTTCAGCGAGGGCTATGACTTTGTCTCTCGCGTCGAAGGCGCCGTGTCCAACCACGATCACTGGCCGTTCGGCCGCATTGATCAGTTTTGCCGCATCATCAAGATCACTTTTTGCGGGTGTGACATTGGTTGTGCTCACCCTGCCTTTTGGCTCGCCCGCCTGTTTGTCGGAAGGCAGGGTCTGCACATCATCCGGAAATATCAAATGCGCAACGTCCTGATTGATGAGCGCGTTCTTGCATGCAAGCGACGCAAGCTCGGCGTGGTTGGATGTGTTCAGGACCGGCTGCGAAAACCGCGCCACCGCTTGAAACGCCGATTTCAGGTCGATGTCCTGAAACGCTCCTGGACCAAATACTTGCGTTTGCACCTGGCCGGTGAGGGCAATAACAGGAGCGCGGTCGACCTTGGCGTCCCACATGCCGGTCATCAGGTTGGTTGCGCCCGGACCGGCAATTGTCAGGCAGGCTGCGGGTCTGCCTGTAAGTTTGCCATAGGCGGAAGCTGCGAACGCTGCTGCACCCTCATGGCGGATTCCATAATATTTCAACCGCTTGTCAACGACGGCCATCCGGATCGCATCGGCCAGGCCGAGATTAGAGTGGCCAACCATTCCGAATACTGACTGAACCCCCCAATTGGTCATGGTCTCGACCATCACATTAGTGACGGTTCTTTCGCGCGGTGGTTCCTGTTCCAGACCGACAAATATCTCGCCGTCGCGTATTTCAAGCGGAAACATGGTCTGTCCGGTATCCTCGTGACCGCCGGGCGGTTTTCCGGTCAGTGGACCAAAATCCCAGCCATGCCACGGACATCGCAGCCAGCATTTGCCGTTGACACCCTTCTCAATTGATCCTTCACCAAGAGGACCGTTCTGATGCGGGCAGTGGTTGTCCATCGCGGACCACTGACCTTCGAAATGAACCAGGCAAATCGACGTTGTGCGAGCGGTTACCGTTTTCACGCGTCCTTCGGGTAGGTCGTCGACATGACCGACCGGGATCCAATCCAAATTCCTGTTTTCCATATCCACTCCTCCTCGCTAAGCCACACCGCCATAGGACACGCCCGAAAGGTCTGAGATTTCCCTCTTCCAGGTCGTCAAATCGTCGATCGAAAATTTTGACAGATGATCGTGTCCGCAGGCCCGAGCCATGACCTGCATCAGCTCAACCGAAGCTTCGAAGAAGTTGGCGAGCTGCCGGGCCGATTTTTCGACAACCAGCCGGCTGACAAGATGCGGCTTCTGGGTTGCAATACCCACCGGGCAATTGTTGGTGTGGCAAGCCCGCATCGCGATGCAGCCCACCGCCTGCATCGCCGCATTGGATACCGCAATCGCGTCAGCGCCCAACGCCATTGCCTTGATAAAATCTGCCGGTTTGCGAAGACCGCCGGTTATCACGAGCGTGATGTCGCCGTTTCCCGACCTGTCGAGATGCCGTCGCGCACGCGCCAGTGCCGGAATGGTCGGGACAGAGATATTGTCGCGGAATATGATCGGCGCAGCGCCTGTGCCGCCACCTCTGCCGTCAAGAATGATGTAGTCGACGCCGATTTCGAGCGCAGCGTCGATATCCTTTTCGATGTGCTGTGCGGAAAGTTTGTATCCAATGGGGATTCCCCCTGTCCTTGACCGGACTTCGTCAGCGAACTCCTTGATCTGGACGGCTTCGGTCCATTCCGGAAATCGGGGCGGTGATATGGCTGCAGTGCCAGGGCTCAATTCGCGAACGTCGGCGATCTTGCCTTTGACCTTGTTGCCGGGAAGGTGGCCGCCGGTGCCCGTTTTGGCGCCCTGTCCACCCTTGAAATGGAACGCTTGAACTCTGTCGAGCTTGTCCCAGCTGAAGCCAAACCGGCCGGAAGCCAATTCATAAAAGTAGCGGCTGTTTTCCTGCTGCTCTTCGGGCAGCATGCCTCCTTCGCCCGAACAAATGCCGGTGCCGGCCAGTTCAGCGCCGCGAGCCAGCGATACCTTTGCCGGTTCCGACAAAGCGCCGAAGCTCATGTCAGACACAAAAAGTGGAATGCTCAATGTCAGTGGTTTTTGCGCGTTCGGGCCAATAACGACCTCGGTGCCAACTGTGTCATCATCAAGCAGTGGCGGTTTGGCAAGCTGCGCGGCCAGAAGCTGTATGTCGTCCCATCTGGGAAGTTGATCCCGCGGAACTCCCATCGATTCCACGGCGCCGTGATGGCCCGTCTTTGACAATCCTTCGCGCGCATATTTTTGAATTAGCTTGTTATTGGGCTCTTCCTCGGTGCCGTGGCTGGTATCGGCATAAAGGCCCAGATAGTTGTCGCGCTTGAATGGTTGCGGATTAGTTTTTGCCCAATCTTCAATCTCATCTTCGTCGACGACCACTTCGTCATTCTCGATCCACGAAGAGAATTTCGGAAGCGCTTCAGAGTTGTTGTATTCCGAGACGCCGCTGTCGAGGCGATAATCCCAATAGTGCACCCCGCACATCAGGTTATTGCCGCTGACGAAACCATCCGCCATGAGCGCACCGCGATGGAGGCAGCGGCCGTAAAACACGGAGACATCGTTATCGAATCGCACAACGACCAAATCGACTTCGCCGACCAAGGCATAGGCAGGTTTCCGGTCTTTCAGCTCGCGTAGTTTTGCAACAGCAACTTTCTTCATCTCATTCCTCTCGCTTTTCGTCAGCTTGTTCGGGCTTCATGCCGCGAAGTGGTTTTGCCGAACTCATGATCGGCTGCGTTTCGGCGCATGCCCCCATTGCAGCGACTTTCGAAGCGTAGAAATGGGCACCGGCGTGCGCACTCAGGCCATGCAGCAGCGCGCTGATCCAGACGGTGTTGATCGCCAAAGCGAGTATCGGTTCCGCGAGCTCATGATCGATTTGTGGAACAATCAACAGGGCAAACAAGGCTGTCGCGAGGCCGCGGGGACCAAACCAGCCGAAAAATAGGCGTGTGAGTGGTGATGCATCTGTGCCTGCCAGCGAAAGCCAAATCGCCACCGGGCGCACAATGAACAGGCTGGTCAGAACGATACTCAGCGTCGTCCATGAAAAATGCGCCAACGCTTCGGGCACCAATGCCAGACCCAGCAGAAAAAACGCTCCCCAGGTCAGCAGCAGGCCTTCACTTTCCGTGAATTCATAAACAAATTTGCAGCGTCCCTGAACGATGTGGCCAAATGCCAAGCCGCCGGCGAAAGCGGCGATAAAGCCGTTACCGCCAATCAAGTCGGCGAACAAATAAGCGGTCGTCGCCAATGCGATCGCGCCAACACCCTCATATGTCTCCGCTGTCAATTCATGGCGTTTGGCCCAGAGCAGGACTGCGCCGCCTGCTGCGCCGACGACTACTCCCGCCAATGGCCCCAGCAGAAGCTGCTTGGCTCCAAACAGCAGCCAGTTGGTATCTGAAGAAGCACCGGCCATCCCCGCCGTCAGGCTGGCAAACAACAAGATGGCGGGTAATGCGAGCCCGTCGTTCAGACCACTTTCGACAGTCAGCGCCCGTCTCACTCTTTCCGGAATAGCCCGATTTGTGACAACCGCCTGACCGAGTGCGGCATCAGTTGGCGCGAGGATCGATGCGACAAGCAGCAAGGCGTATATCGGCCAGTGGGGCAGAAACACCCACGCCGCCAATGCTCCAAGCAGAATGGCAATTGGCATGCCCACCAGCAGCATTCGCAGCGGCCAGACGTGACGTTGCTGCAACGCTCGCATGTCGATCTGGGCGGCATCCAGAAACAACAGAATGATGAGTGCAACTTCGGCAACAATGTGCAGTATCGCCTCAGCTTCGAGATCGGGAAAAAGGTTCGACAGCGACAACAGATATCCAAAACCGATGAAAATCATCGGCGCTGTTAATGCCGAGCGCGATGTACGCAGCGCGATCATTGCAAAACAGGCCGAAAATACCGCCAGTATGAGCAATCCGGCGGTCATGAAATCTGCTTCTTCACACTGTTCCTCCGAGTTCCCGCTTTTGATGCTGTTGATCGCCGAACCGTTACAGTTCAGATTGTCATTTTTGCCGACCTTGCCCGCAACCATTTGTACCCCGGCACAAGGATACAGGTCATGGGAGTGAAAATAACCGACTCGTGACCAATCCGTCGTCAAAGGGAGGAGAATTGGCAGTGCCGGATGTCGGCGATCGCAAGGCGACAGAACGCTTCGTACGTGAAAACGCGCCGTGGATGTTACGTACGGCGCGGAGAATTCTCGGCGACAACGAGGTGGCCGAGGACGTGGTTCAGATGTCCTTTTCAAATGTCTTTCGCAACCTGCAATCCTTCCAGGGCCGCTCGTCGCTGAAAACCTGGATATACCGGATTGTTGTCAACGAAGCACTGATGGAACTGCGCAAGCGAAAGCGGCGCAACGAGCAGTCGATTGATGAACTGTTGCCGTTCTTCGACCAAAATGGCTGTCGTATCGAGGTTGATTGGGCCGACTTTCAAACGCCGGAATTCCTGCTTCAGCGTTCGGAAACATCCGGGGTGGTTTCAAAATCCATTGGTCAACTACCGGAAAATTATCGTATCGTCCTGCTGCTTCGTGACATCGAAGAGTTGTCGTCGTCCGAAGTGGCCGAAGTTCTCGGATTGAGCGAGGCCAATGTGAAGGTCAGGTTGCACAGGGCAAGGGCCGCCTTGAAGAAATTGCTTGAACCACTCATGCGGGGTGAGCAGCTATGATGGGCATGAGCAAAAAAACCATGCGCCGCATCCATGGCGTGATGTTCAAGCTGCCTTACATGATTACCTGTGAGGCGTTTGAAGACTTCATTCTGGCCTATCTGGATGATGAGCTGTCACCCAAACAAAAACTGATCTTCGAGATGCACTTGAAACTGTGCCGGGAGTGCCGGGAATATCTGGCGGCCTACCGCGCCTCGATCGAACTGGCCAGGCAAGGTTTGGGTGAGATGCAGGCTCCCGAAGATGTCCCAGAAGATCTGGTCAAGGCGGTGATCGACGCGAGCAGCCGTTGAGATAGACACCCGGAACTCACGATCAGCAATGCCATTCGGATCGTCGGCAAAAGTCAGCGAAGGATCAGCTCTGGATGATATGCGTTTGCGCATGCCCCCTGCAGCAGACCAAGAATCTCTATTTGAAATGCTTCATCGGCAGCACCCTGGAGGTGAAGGTATTCCGATTGGATTCGGTAAGCTTCGCCCTCCAGCCATCCCGGACACGGAGCGGATAAATGTACCCCGTTTGCAACTTGCTGTGCGTGAACCAATTCGTGCACCAGATAGCTGCGTCCCAGTGGATTTGAGAGATCAATCTCAAGGCTCAGCATTATCTCTCCCGAAGAAGGCACGTACATTGCCAATGGCTCTCCCGTATGGGATTGCTTGTTGTGTGCGGTCAGTGATCTGAGTTCGCTGCTGGTAGCCCGCAGCAGGCGGAGACAATTGAGCGTTGTTTTGTACGACGTCCGTTCTGCAACGAAAGCGTTTAGGCGCAACATCATCTGGCAACTGCCGCCGCCAATTAACTCTGGCCCCGCTGCCTTCGAAATATTGAGCTGGAACGCTGCTCCCAGCAGCGCACTGAACAGAATGATAACAAAACTTCGCATTTTGCATACCCGGTCGCGGTTTCCGATGCATTCAGCGTCGCGTACCAGGCGTTTGTTCATCGTCGCATTTGCGCGCTTTCACCGTTATTTCGCCGTTACAAATCACTTCATGCGGTAAATTTGCTGAACTGATGTGTTACCAATGACGTAGCACCACACCTGGAGACGAAATGGTAGGTCTGCAACTGCACCTGTTTGGGGGCTTCTCGGCCCGTATGGATGGGTCCAAAAAGGCTCTGTCTTTTTCGCGTAGAAAAGGGGCGGCCCTGTTGGCTGTGCTCGCCACACCAGCAGGGCGCAATCGAACCCGAGAAGAACTTGCAGACTTACTTTGGAGCCGTACCGGCGAGGATGGAGCACGCAACAATCTCCGTCAAAACCTGTACCACATTCGTGGCCTGCTGCCTGACTTTCCCGGATTGGTCGTCACGGCCCAAGGTTTGCAGTTGAAGCCTGAATTTGTCAGGACCGATACTGCCGAATTTGATGCAGCGGCCCGCGGCGACTCTCTGACCGCCCTGGAACGCGCGGCGGAGTTATATGCTGGCGAATTCCTGCAAGGCCTCAGTCTCAGCGAACAGCCCTTCGAGGAGTGGCGAGCCAGAGAAGCAGCTCGTCTGTTGGACATAGCCTTGTCGGTATTTGAGCGCTTGTTGGCAGAATACGAGACTTCCGGCAGGTATGCGGACGCAGTCGCCATGGCAAACCGAGCGCTAGCGATTGACCCCCTTCATGAGTTTGCCCACGAAACGCTCGTCAGGGTTTATGCCGCCGAGGGCAGGCATGGTCTCTCGAAACGGCATGCCAAACGCTATCGGGAGTTGCTCGCTAGTGAGCATGGTATTGGTGTCCCGACCCGATCCGGACAACTTCAACGCGACCCAAAGTTGCCGGGAGACCGGGCTGCTGTAATCGACGCGTCTCCGGCAATTGTCGCATTCGGAGATGCTCCAATTGTCGCCGTGCTTCCAATCGCATGTTCACAGCGGCAATCGGCGAGCATCTCGCATGCGATGACAGCCAGTTTGATTGCCGTTTTGGCGGCTGTGCTGCCGATGACGATTATCGACCATCGGACAATCTTGGCTGTCTCGGCGGTATCAACAACAACTCGGACAGCCGCAGCGTCTCTCGGAGCCCGGTATGCAATAGAAGGCAGCCTGAACGAGTTCAACGGCCGATGGCGTCTGGATGTCAGCCTGATTGATGTCGGGTCCGGGCGTCATCTTTGGACCGGATCATCGTGGAAAGGTGGTTCGGACCTGTTCGGGTTGGCCGACGGATTTGCCTTTGATATTGCAGCCGGCATATTGCGGTCGATCGAACTGACAGAACAAATACGGACATCTGCCGCAAAAAACGGGAGGCTGGATGCCTGGCAAACGTTTCAGCATGGCTTGCACTTACTTTCCGTGCGCTCGGTGAAGGCATTGCCCGAAGCGCAGGCAGCTTTCGAGCGTGTGATTGAACTGGAGCCATTCAACCATCGCGCACAAGCTGGCCTCGCCAGGTGTGTACTGGATAGAGGGATATCCCTGTTCGGTGAAACCCGCGAAAATGCGTATCCCAGAGCGCTCGAAATCAACCAGCGAGCCCATTCCTTTGGATGCGACGACTGGTACGTAAATTGGCAACTCGGTATGGCCTATCATCGTAACGAGAAATTTGATTTGGCCAAGGACGCGTTGCTCGAGGCGCTGCGGTTGCTTCCCGGTAATCTCGATGTCCAAACAGACCTTGGAAATCTTCTATCTTTCATGGGGGAAACGGACCAGGGTATTCGCCTGCTGACGCAAAGTCTCAGGTGGGGCGATCGCCCGTCGCTGTTGATTGCCCGCTCCCAACTGCAGACCAGGAACTACACTGCTGCAGTATGCTGGGCTGATCGCGAAATTCAATCAGCCCCAAATAACACTTGGGCATATCTGGTTCGTGGTTCGGCGCTGGGTCACCTGGATCGCCCTGAAGAAGGCTGGGCGTCGTTGATGGAATGTGAGCGCCGGCATTCAGGTCGCGTAAATGGTGAATTTGCCGTTGCGCCGAGCCAGTACAGCGACCCCCATCAACAAGATCATATCCTGAAAGGTATCGAGAAGTGCGGCTGGCATCCGTGATAACAATGTCCCCGGTTCAAAGTTAATCCCGACACAGGTTGGATTGTCTGAAATTGTTTGAGGTTTACTCCGAATCGCACGAGATATTTGATCCAGAATATCGACAGCGGTTTTGCCCACTTTCCCGACGTTGAACTCCAAAACTGCGCCGTCCGCTTGCAGGATTTCATCGAGACCTAACGAACGACCGATTTTGGGGGCGCAAAGGAGCCTTCCAGATTATTCACAGCGAAGGTCAGCCTTGAGTCCACAGCGGACGCACCATGACTAATGTTTGTTGCTCGCTTGTCCCGAACAAGCGTAGGAATTCCAATCATCGTAGAGGGTGCACAGCGCGAAATACATCCGCTCAAAGTCTGAGGAGCAACGCGAGCAACATCAAGGTCGTCAGAGTTGCAACGACTGTCCGGATCGCATTCCAGCGCAGCCAGCGGGACTCGAACAAGCCTGCAATTACAAGCAACTCGGACTGTGTTGCCGCGTTGAGATCGAGAGCCTGAAGTCGATTGTTCAGGGGAATGTTGATGGTGATCGTTGGCAGTTGGACGCCAAGCAAATATACCACGCAGGCGAATATCAGGACAAAGAGTTCAAACCCTTCCAGTTGCCAGATACCCAGCAACGCAGAAGACACAAGTGCTAGCGCTGAGCCGAGCCAGACCAGCATAAACAGCGGTTGATTTTTCTGAATTGTGCCATCCATCGCTTTGAAAGATTTGAGAAAATCAATAACGCCCAGCGTTTTGATGCCGGGCATGACGACGATTGCAAAGCCGAGTACAAAACCGGCGACCAGTGAACAAAGCAAGGCAGAAATCAGGACTGCCAATTGAATGAATTCCATAACAGGTGCTCCGTTTAGTTTCCTTCAAACCACTGCCAGTTACAGGGTGAAGCGCAGCTATTTCACCTCTAATCACACGACACTTCGAAAGCGCCTTTGAAGACAAACTTCGCGCAAAGCAGGAAACGGTTTTCTTTGGTTCGGTGACATCGCATCACCCTGGTGACAGGTCGAGAGAGACGGCCCGGCATGGTGATAAAAGCCGAGCCCGTCTTTCTCCGTGAATTTATGCGACCAGTCTCTCGACAAAATTCGTCAGGCTGACGCTGGCCTTTCTGGCATTCGGGTCCAGAAATTCGATGCGCCCGTTGTTAATGTTCTCGTGCATCTCTGCCATGGTCTCAGCTGATTGCTGAGAAAGCCCGCTTTGTTTGAATGTATCGACCCAGGCTTCGGGTGGCACCGGAACCGGGGTGATTTGGCGGCCCAGTGATCTCGAAAGCGCAGCAGCAATGTCTTCAGCGGAATACTGTTCCGCACCTTTGAGCTCAATCACCCGGTGTGGGACGGTAGGTGGATTGACCAGTGCATCGGCGACCATCAATCCGATGTCCCTTGTTGCGACCATATCTATCTTGAAATCCAGCGGCAGGATCATGCTGGGATACACACCCTCATGAAGAACCGCAGGCATGAGGTCTTTGATGTTCTCCAAAAAGTAACCGGGACGCACAGCGCTCAATGGGATAGAGGCCGCGACGAACAGCTTTTCCAGATGGGCGATGGTGGAAATGGGTCCCACCCTTTCACTATGCTGCGCGCCCACTGACGAAAGGATGACGGCATGTGGCAGGCGCGCTCGCTTTGCGGCTTCGACAATTGCTTCGCCGCGTTGCCGGCTCTCGCCGAGAAAGTCGTCGCTCGTGAGATCGGGCGGCAACAGGAAATAGGCGCCGCTTGCTCCTTCAAGCGCTTTTGCCATGGCGTCGGTATCGACAACATCAGCGATGGCTACCTCGGCCCCTTTTGCTTTCCAGGGCTCGCCCTTTTCTTCCGTACGCACGATGACCCGAACCGGTTGACCCTGATCGATAAGGGTTTGAGCGGCAACGGAACCTGTGTTTCCTGTGACACCTGAAATAACGAACATGATGATCTCTCCTTGGTTGGTGTGACTGCGATGGACCCAACCTAGGAGCGATTGTTGAATTACTCTAATGCATGCTTTATATTTTATTCATGCATGAAACGCATGTGAACAATATCGACCTCAATCTCCTGAAGGCTCTCAATGCCTTGTTGGAAACCGAGAGTGTGACCAAAGCCGCCGAGCGCGCAAACCTCTCTCAGCCGGCCATGAGCCGGGCGCTCAACCGTCTACAGCATGCAATAAAAGACCCGCTGCTCGTTCGTTCGGGTCGGGGAATGGTTTTGACACCACGCGGAGAGGCGCTTCGCATCCCCGTTCGAGACGCGTTGGCGGGAGTTTCGGTTGTATTCAAGCCGGAAGTATTTGATCCATCCAGGGCGCAAGACCGGTTTCGTATCATGGCCCCTGACTACGTCGCACAATTGATCATGCCGAAGGTTTTGGAACAAGCATTCAAGATAGCGCCAGGAATTCGTGTCGAAATGGAAAATCTCTCAGCGTCCGGAATTTCGGAAATGTGCGAGGGCAAAATATCACTCGGATTTGGTGTCGTTGATGATGGCCCTGTTCTGGACAACGTGGCCAGCCAGGCATTGTTTGAAGATTGTCAGGTATGCTTGATGCGCAAGGGGCATCCTCTGCTCAAAGACGGCGTCAGTCTTGAACACTTCGCTGCGACACCTCAGGCTATGCTCAGCATTACCGGAAAGGGTGGTGGCCGGATTGATGAGGTCCTGAAAAAGCATGGGCTGACGAGAACGATCGCGCTCAGGATTACCCACTTTATGACGATCAGTTCCGTAATCGCTCCAACGGACCTGATAATCACTGTGCCGGAGGCATTGGCCAAACAGGTGATGACCAGCGAGCTTGAGCTTGTGTCTTTGCCAAGGGAGCTACAAACGCCTCCATTCAGTGTGTCGCAAATCTGGCACGAACGATTTACCAAGGATCCTGCACACCAATGGCTTCGACGCTTGATCAAATCAGCCTGCCAGGATCTGCGCTAAATTGAGCTGTGTCATGCAGCAAACATATTACCCAGCCAAAGCCGTGGCCGCTATGTCCGCTGAGCAGAGATACACCCCGAGACATACAGCCAACAATCATGTTGCCACGCAGCGGACGGCAGCTCCCGGCCCAATGGGGACATGCTGGAGCAGCGAATGAATCAGTCTTTGACCGAAACAGTGCATTAGACCACACATTCTATGTTTTACCGCAATCTCGACCAAACCCATGCTACCTCATTGGACCACCCTGATAGGTGTAAGTACCGGTAATGCTTGCTTCGGTGACGATCAGTTGGTCGCCGACAAATTTGAACTCCCAATTATCGAAAGTTGTGTAACCGATGATCTCAACGTCAACGACAAACGTGTCGGGCGACATCCATTTACCCGTAGCTGCAAATACGCCAACATTGGTCTTCGTGTAGCGTTGAATTCCGTCCAGACCCACGCGAAAATTCGGCGCCCAGCTTTCACGAGCGGTATAACTGAGTTCCGCATGGGGCTTTGATTTGTCAAACAGCAGTCGGACATTGTTGGTCTTGTACGGATTGCTCTCCATCTCATAGGTGATGCCGGAAATTCTCTCGGCAATCTCCGGCAGTTCGGGAACCGGACCCGCTTCCTCCTCGTGCGCAGGCGGATCGGCATGTCTAGCCAAGGCCTCGCTTGCTTCTCGGTTTTCAGGAAGTTTTTCGGCTTCGACCGCGGGCAGCACATACTCGTAGAAAAGTTCGGCCGGCTTAAATTGAGACATGCCGCTACTTTTGCTGGTCACCGTATAGATCAGATTGTTTTCAGGTGACACGATCAGGTACTGCCCGCTGGTGCCAAGGGCCGTGTAGTTGCCGTCTCGGTCAAGCCACCATTGATAACCGTATCCGTCAGAAAATGGCCGGATGAAGCGTTGGGCCACCCAGTTCCGCGTTGACAGTTCGCGATTGGGGGTCATGTCACGGTTAAGAAGGTCGACTGCGTTTTTGGGAAATGCGCCTGGCGTCAGACTTTCACGAACCCAGTCGACCGAGACAATCTGTTCCCCATCCCATTGCCCTTTTTGCAGATAAAGAAGGCCGATTTTCGCCAAATCGTCTGGCTTCAGCCACATCCTGGCCCAGGCGATGGGCAGGTCCTCGCCCCGCCATTCCCAGTGTACTTCGTCGATGCCGAGCGGACCAAACAGGGTTTCGTGCGCAAACGACAGCACATTCGTATCTGTCACCTCGGCCAGAACTGCTCCCAGAAGGAATGTGCTTATGTTGGAATAATCGAACCGGTCGCCGGGCGCCGCTGCCATCGGCAGATCAAGGGCGAATTGCACCCAATCATCGGACTGTTGCAATGCCAAGAGACCTTCATGGGCGTAGAGAAAAGAATCCCGGCTGTGAATTCCCGTCTCCATTGTCAGCAGATCACGGATCGAAATTGCGCGCTTGTGGGCGTCTAGATTGCGGATCTCGCGCTGCGCAAAGATATCGACCAGTTTCTGGTCGACACTGTCGATTAGTCCCCGTTCAATGGCTATGCCGATCAATATCGAAACGATACTCTTGGTCGCAGAGTGAATGACATGCAGATGGTTGCGGAGGTAGTTTGGGTTCGGGTAGATCTCGGCAACGATATATCCGTTACGGATAACTGTCATGGAATCGATAAACAATTCTGGGCTCTCAGCCGCCGCCTGTTGATAGTGTTCGACCATTTCGAGAAGCATCTCGGAATTCATGCCCTGTGCTTCAGGAGTCGATCTCTGCCAATGGTTGGTTGGCCAGTGGTGAGGGCGCTGCGGTTGGTAGGCGTAAGGCTCAAATGTTGGTACTGGCTGATAGGCCCAGTACAGGAAACCTGAAACCGTCAAAGCCAAAACGGCGACCAGACCGGCTAAGATTTTGAGCAAGCGTTTCAATCGGATTCTCCGCTGGCTTCATTCCTGGTGGCTTGCCCCAATTAGCAAAAACACCTGATACCGCTACCAGACTGATGGCTCGAACTCGTTGACGGAAATCAACCTCACTGCGCCAGCCGTCGAAAAGTGGATCAGTTCAGGAACTACCGCTATGTCCGCAGCCCGGCCTTTCATGCCTTGGTTTTCGAACGATGGTCACGCTGTTTTGCAGCGAAGTTCCGCTTTGGGCTTATGTCGTTGAAAAATTTGGTTCCTCGGTCCGCATTCGAACCAGCGGCGAACAGGTGCGGTGCGCCAATATGCGGTTTCTGTGCACATTTCTGTGCACCGCTGTAATTGCAAAATAGCTATGTAGTTGAAATTATTGGTCGGAGTGGCAGGATTTGAACCTGCGACCCCCTCGTCCAGAACGAGGTGATATCGATATCTCTCGCGACTTCATGCCATATAGAGAATCGGTTATCACGTTCAATTTTATACATTATTTGTCGAGATAAATCGCACATTGTCGCAATCCGTATCGACAAAGCGCGTGTTTTTGCGTACACAATTGCGTACACAGTTTTGTTGAAGTGTCCGGTGGGCATAGAGAATGCCAATCATTGAATTGAACGATCGTTTTGTGAAAACCGTGAAATCTGACGGTCGACGTGTCGAGTATTTCGACGCCTTGACGAAGGGCTTGAGTCTGCTCGTTTCCACAAGGACTAAAACTTGGTTCTCTCACTATACTGCTGACCGAACGCGCCGGCGAATCAAACTGGGCCCATATCCCGAGTTGTCGCTGGCAAGCGCACGCGAGAAAGCAAGAAAAACGCGCGCAAAAGTCATTGATGGTATCGACCCGGTGGTCGAAAAGCGTACACAGGTCCAGCAGGAGAAGTCTTCCGATGCTTCACTTGTGGTGGCTGACCTCGTCGAAAGCTATATTGTGCGCCATGTTTCGAAAACACGTCAGTTCAAAGAAACAACAAGACGCATTAAACGCGATATCTTACCATTAATAGGAGACGTCACGCTAGCCGATCTTCATCGCCGGGATATTACAAGGGTCTTAGATACGGTAATCGATCGCGGTTCGCCTGCGACGGCGAACCGTTTGTTCGATGACATTCGCGCAATGATCCGCTGGGCAAAAGCGAGGGGAGATTTGGATGAGAATATCGTCGATGGTATGCAGCACCCGGCCCCTAAGATTGAGCGCGATCGTCTACTGTCTGCCGATGAAATCTGCACAATGTGGACGATGCTGGACTCCGCAGACATGTGGGACGTGACTAAGCGGATTATTAGGCTTTGCCTTGTTACCGCGCAGCGTGTTGGAGAAATTTCGGGCATGGCGCGCGGCGAGCTGGACCTTGAGGCAAGAACTTGGACTTTGCCGGCAGAACGCGTCAAAAATGACCGCGAACATGTTGTGCCTCTTTCGGAATTGGCGAATGGTATAATCCGCGAGCAATTGAAGGCTCTTGAAGCTCTATGCAGGCGAAAAGGTCGCACGGTCCCTGAGTTTGTATTTCCAAGTCCTGGTGGTCGAGCCGCTATTTCTCGTGCGGCGGCCGGACGAGCGATAAAACGCCACAATTCGGATGGCTTAACCCTCGGCATCAGACCATGGACGCCACACGATTTAAGGCGGACAGCTGCAACTCACATGGAGGAACTCGGCGTGTCACCCGTTGTCGTCGGTCACATACTCAATCACGCCAGTATTACGCGCGCGAGTGTGACCAGTCGTGTCTACGCCCGATACAATTACGCCAGCGAAAAACGAGCAGCGCTAGAACTCTGGTCCGATCAATTACAAATGATCATAGACGGCAAAGGAAAAGTTGTTCCTTTAACTACCGGGGAAAGTAGGTGACGTATTCTGGTCCGTGGTTCAAATTTACTGACTCCGAACGAAAGTTGTTGGCACGGAGCATCACGGTTCCAGAAAATGATTTGAAGCGCAAGGAGTGGGCCGAAAGGAATAGGCTCGATCCACTTGATCCGATGCCTCAACTCGAACGGCGCCTCTCAACAAACATATCGTTTGCTGCAAATGCACATCTGGCGGATCACGCAGCGGGAAAGCCGAACATTCAGGATGACATAAAGCGAATAAAACGAATTGTGAAAACTTCCCGCCGGCTGAAAGAAGATCTCTCCGCTGAATATGTTGGTGGAACGACGTTCGAATTTCTATTTATGCTTCTGGGTGTGCGCGGGAATCAAGGAGAGCTGATCGATACACTGAATGATATCGATGATCGCGCCGCAGAGGCTCTTGAATGGGTTGAATCACTAAAAGGGTCAGATTATTTCGAAAACAGGCACAATCCCGCATTTTATTATCTCGTTCATACGATAATAAGGATTTGGGAAAATGTGACTGGAGAGTTTGCCGGATCTGGCGCGACCGGACCAGCGCAGCGATTTCTGGTTGCGGTCCTGAATCCAGTCATTCGATTCTCCATGGACCATAAAATGGATCTAAGGCGCGGTGGAGAGATCGACGAAGAGGACGCGGGGCACTTAATCAGCGAAGTCCGAGCGTCTATTGCTCGATTTCATCCTCCTCACAGACAGCCACTCGTTCGCAAGTAGTGTTCTGCACAGCTGACAAGGGTAAAATTCGAGAGAAAAATCCAAGATTTTTTTTGGGCGTTTTACCCTCGCGACGAAGTGTGGGTTGTCGCAACGTCGTTCGCATCTATGCAAGTGACGGAGCGAATAATGTCAGAAAGAAACACTCTAGTAGACGAACGAGAAGCTTGCCGAATTCTTGGCGGCAATATGAGACCAATACACAGATCTACGCTTTGGCGGGGTATCAGCGCGGGACGCTATCCGCGTCCACTCAAAATCGGGCCGGCAACCAACCGTTGGCAGGCGACGGAGCTTTTCGATCTGCTTGACGGTATCGCCGCAAAGCGTGACGCTACCGAATAAACGCCAACGTCCCTGTCGTCCGCACATCCGGTGTCAATTATCTTCTCGCGCCGACGATCGGCGAAGCACAGCCTGGTTGATTGCATTGCCGAGCGAAAAGGGCCTTGGTTATTTGGCAGTTCCAATGCCGCGAGAGCAGCCTGGCCCATTCGCAAAGGAATCAGGCAGGCGATCCACCAGACCCATCTTATCCAGCCTAGGCATTTCGACTGATGGCCATTCTTGAGCAAAGCGGTGGGATCTGATGGCCAGATCCAACGTTATTGTTCCAAGCAACGGAATGTTCAAGATGTCGTCGGCACTCAATCTCGTGCCCGGGTATTCAGCCAATGATAGACGGGTTGGCGGGCTTCTGCTCGTTCACTTCAATCGTGAGACCGGTAGATGTGACCCGGGCGTCGACGGGATAAGCAAGCGATTGAAAATCAGCCGGCGTTCGGTCCTCTATAGTCTTGATCGGATTTGTGCAGAAACCGACGGGCTTTTTGTCCGAAAGGTTCATGGCGGCATCAATGGTCGAAACGCTTATAGCCCTCGATGGGATCAAGCGCAGAAGATTTTCGATTTCTACCGCGATATTGTTGCGGGGAAGATCGACGCGGAATCAACGCTCGGTTGGTGCAAAGAATTGCACGAGAATGGTGCAGAAAATTGCACCTTGGTGGTGCAAAAATCTGCACCCAAACCAGAAGAAAAAACCAAAAGAATAAACCAGCGGTCTGACGGAAATCAGCAATGTTCAGAGCAGTTGAGATATCCGAACGGCTCAGGAAAGCAGAGCAAGCCGGACTATCTGCGCACCATTTCCACACCATTCGCGAAGGGCAGAAAGACAATCGACCGTAGTGAAGCTGCCAGGGAGTCTGCCAAGCGGCGTTGGTACAATGATCTTGTCAAAAGAAAGGGTAACGATCTTCGGCCGATAGTCGATGGAATTACTCAGGAGATCCAGGACGCCGCCACCGAAGCTGAACTGAAGCAGCCCGGTACCGGCGCTGGGTTGATCATCTTGGCATTGCACTCGCAGGGTCGCTCGAACGAGGATCGCCAATGACCCGCCAACTTGACGTTTTGTAGCAATCGAGGGTGCGGAACACTCCAGGGGCGAGGGTTCGATGATGGGAGGCTCAGCCGTAACGACCGGCCGCCTAATGAAATTTTGTTGAGCGTAGATTTTCAGGAAAGTCTTTTGGAAAGCCTGAGGTAAGCAACGGGGGGGGCGGGGCAAATCTCTACAGCCTTTTCGGTGAACGACCGCGGCCCCTCTCACGCACAGATTTTTTTTCGTCAGATGAGTTTTTCGGCGTAGATTTTACTGCTTAGGCGCACGTAGTGGATGCCCTTCAGTACAACTGATTGAAAAGCCTTTGCTTTTCTGTGAATGGAAGCTAGGCCAAACCCGAACCATCGAATATTTCCCGAATATTTTTCAATGGGTCATCCAGATCACAAACGACCAAGCGCGCTTTAGATGGCTTCGAACCACAGCCGAACCAGTGCGGAGAAATGGGTGTTCCTATACTGTTTTCCAGGTGAAATGCGACAGAATCAGCTTTTGCTCCAGTGGGTCACAGTCAATATTTTTACGCACGGCCGAAATGGGGCCGTATCCGGACTGGCAGCTTTTGGGCATCGATTGGGAAGAGCGGACATTCGCAATGCATAACTAATTCGCACCTGCAGCGAATAACAGCTTCGAGCCCTTCCTAGACAATTTATGTGGTATCATGGGCCGGTTGTTTCGGCCCAATTCTGAGATACAGCGGGAGTTTTTGTGCCGCACTGGAACTCGTCAAAACGGACGTTAAGACTGGCGCGTGTAAGAAGATGCTCGAACCGCCGGGGTCCAGACAAAGCAACCGTTGGGCATTCCGAAACCTTTCATCCCACATCCGGAAGGTATCATTCGATTGTGAATGTCTGTCGTCTGAGTGTTTCGAACAGAATTTGTAAGTCTTCCAAGGCAGTCGAGAGCCGGCAGATCGAGTTCTTTGGCTCGGTTTTCAAAGGTCTCTCGCTACTGGTATCTTCAGGCAGCGCTAATACTTTCCATTTGCATTGCACACGGCCAGCCGACGACCGCCGCGCGTATGAAAATCAGTCGCTATCCAGAATTCAGCTTGGCCGGTTTACAAGAGAGGGCGAGCGAAGGGTGCGATATGGGTCATGCCCCCGTTGGCGGAGAGACGGTTGTGGTACTGGTGTCAAGTTCCGAAAATTTTGATACAAGAGAGCTAACGGAAAAATGCTGTTACACTGGTCGTCTATCTCGCGCGCAAGGGAGAACGCTATGAAAACGATTGTTTTTCCAATGGTTGCGCTATTCGCAGCCTTGTTGCTGACCGCAGCTTTCCCGGCCAATGCGGCGACGGAGAAGCGTGTGGCCCTGGTGATCGGCAACAGTGGATACATCCACGCCAATGATCTGCCTAATCCCCGCAACGATGCAGTCATATTTGCTGAAGTCATGCGTGAAGCGGGATTCAACGTCGTTTCCGGAATCGATCTAGGCAAGCTCGAGATGGAAAGTGTCATCAACGAGTTTACGGAAAAGGCTTATGACGCTGATATCGCCCTGGTATTTTATGCCGGACACGGCATGCAGGTGGAAGGCAACAATTATCTTATTCCGGTCGATGCGAAATTGACATCCCCCGCGCATCTGAAAACGCGCACGGTCCACATGACGGAAATCATCGAGGCGTTACCAGCTGATCCGGCGGTGGGTATTATTTTCATGGATGCCTGCCGGGATAATCCGCTAGCAAGATCATTCGCGAGCACGCTCCCGGCTACCCGGTCTTCAACCGTCGACTCGGGGCTTGCCGCCGTCCAGACATCGACCCATGACAGCACCAGCGGCGGATTGCTGATCGGTTACGCGACCGATCCGGGTTCGGTCGCCTTGGACGGGACGGGTGCAAATAGCCCCTATACGCTCGCCTTGGCCCGGCACCTGACGAAAGATGGTGTCAGCCTCCAAGTGGCACTTACGCGGATTCGGGGCGATGTCGCCAAGGCCACCGGCGGCAAACAGCGCCCGTGGTACAATGCATCCCTCGGACGCGAGATTTTCCTCGGCAGCAAAGAACCAATCGTCGCTACCAACGTTCCGGCTCCGCCGGTCAAGCCTAGTCCGGATATCAGTGAACCTCGGATTTGGGAAATCGAGCAGCGTGTTTGGGACGAGGTTTCAAGAGCGAATACCAAGGAGCACTACGAGTACTACCTTAAACAGTTTCCCAACGGGCGTTTCAAGGCACTTGCAGAGCTAAGCCTTAAACTGATGGTCGGCCAGGATCGCGACGCGATCGACACGCATAGCCAACAGCTCGCCAGTGCCAACGTGGATGACGACAAGCCGACTGAAGTGTCCGGCTTTGACAATTCACAGGCGGCAGACCTCGCTGCCGGGACAGCCCAGAGCGAGGAACTGATTGGCATGAACCGCGAGGACCGCAAGGACCTCCAGTTACGGTTGCGGGAGCTTGGCTTCGACCCGAAGGGCATTGATGGCGCATTGGGCAGAAAATCGCGCTTGGCGATCATGGGCTGGCAAGCCAAGAACTCCTTTGCGGAAACCAGCTACCTGAATCTGACCCAATACAATCTGTTGAAGGCGCAGTCTGATCCCATGATGGCTGCAGCTTATCAGCGACTCGAGGAGGAAAGGCAGAAGGCCATTTCCAACAAACCCAAGAAGAAGGTGAGAAAGACGCGAAAGAAACGCGTCGCGGTCAAGAACACACCGCCGCCGCCACCACCGAAGGCTAAGCCTCGAGTTAAGCGCGCTCTCGATGGCGCTCCGTCTGATGTTATGATGGACGGGCGAGTTATGGACTGAATACAGTTCAATTTCTCTTTTTTTTGGACAGCATCTATTGGGACAAGCAACGGATGATCGCTGTCAGGATGTGACAATCTGAAGACTTGAAACCGAGTTTGTCCGACCGGTCCGCGATGAGGATTCGGTTGTTGATCTTGTTGTCGGTATTCGTGAAAACGGAATAATCGGCGATTCCAGTAACCTGCGCAGCGCGCCGTTCACCTCCTTTGGTGTCAGCAACGAAGAGCAAGCCATCTCATGTAAATCAGCTTTCCATGGGAATGCTAACATCACGTGCGTGAATGTTTAATTTGGCGCCGCGAAGTTCAAACTACGTAAGGCTTGATGTTTATTGAGTCGGGCAGTACTGTCATTCAACTGAAGTTCTGCCATGACCAATCGCGCCAAATCATTGATTTTCGTGTTGTTTATGGGAGGGTTGGCTTCCACCAGCCCAGCCCAGCCGACAGAATTGGCCGATGTTCCGCGCGCATCGGTTGCAGCGATTCTCGATAAGCATTGTTCACGTTGCCATCAGGCGGACAAAATGCCCGAATTCGCGAAACCTGCAGCCGATCTTGGGAACATTCTTGACATCGACGCACTGGAGAGCAACCGGGCATTGGTTAAGCCCGGGAATCCGGATGCATCCAAATTATTCCAGGTCATCGCCAACAGAGAGATGCCGAGTGATATCTATTCCGGTGAAGCTCCTGAACTGCCGATCCCAACGAAGGAGGAAATTGCTCTGCTCCGGCAATGGATTTCAACTGTCGAAGAGCCCGTTTCCTCCGGGTGCACGAGCCCCTCTTCACCCCTTGGCGCGACTGATATCGAAGAGCTTGTCGCTGCCGACCTTGGCGGGGCGGACAATGATACGGGCGCCGAGTACCGTTATATTCACCTTATCAATCTTGTTGACTCCTGCGCAGACGGACAGAATTCTCAGTTGCTTGCAGGAGCGTTGACGAAACTTGTCAATTCATTGAGCTACGGGCCCGAACCGGTGAAGCTTATCGCGACCGCAAACGGTTCGTTTATTTACCGATTTGATCTCTCCGCTTCTAACTGGACTGCTGATACCTGGGACAGGCTCGTTTCAGCCTACCCCTATGGCGTACAAACGAATTCACCAAATGCCAAATTCATCGCTTCGAAGCTTGGAACCAAAGTTCCAGTTATAAGGGCTGATTGGCTTGCCCATGCGGCCTCGTATCCCGGTGTGTACAGGATGCTTCTGGGATTACCGGCTGATTATTCCGAACTCGTTTACCATCTGAGTGGGACTCCACCGCAAACATCTAACGGCTCTAAAGCTCTGGCGGGTTTTGCCCATACGGGCCTGTCAGACGGCTACCGCGTAATTGAGCGGCGCAAATCTGACAGCGGGTTTATGTGGACAGCAAATGACTTCTATGGTGACGATCCGCGGCAGTTGGCGATTGATTATTTGAATTCCCGGGAGGGCGAAAAACCTGTCCCGACCTGGCGGAAATCATTTTTCACCCTACCGAATGGGTTTCTGGGATTTTTTGGGGAGAACGCTGCGAATCTTGGGAAGCCGCCACCGGCCGGATTATTCGGTGGGAACTCCGATCGTAGCCAACACCAATTAGCAGCAAGTGTTCATTGCATGTCTTGCCACGATCCGGCATTCATCCCGGCACCCGATGAACTTTTAGGCGCTTTACAGGCAGTTGACCGTGACCAATCCTCTGATTCAGATCAATCTTCGCAGCAGGAACTGCCCCTGATTTCCAATGAAATTCAGCAGGTGATGGTATCGGATCAATCAGCGGTTGATGCTGCTATGAAAATGTCCGGATTCGATCCGGCGCAAAAACTTGACGGCGTCGAATTGATCACGGGACTTGTCAAACGTTATCGCCGATCCGTCGATCTGCAAGCGGCTTCGGCAGAATTGGGTGTAACAGCGGATGTGCTAGTCAGCCGCATCCAGACAATGGAAAAAAGCTACGCAGCACTCGGACTGCGACTTCAACAGGGTTCATTATCCCGAAACGAGTTTGAGTCGAGTTTTCCGGCAGTTCTTGAATGGGTAACGACCAACCAGCCGGTTGTCGCATCAACCAGTCTTTCCAGCCTCGGCGAATTACCGGGAGACGTGTTAGCAGGCGAAGAGGACACCAGCATAATGGATAATTTATCGGTGGAGCTGACCCTATTTGCTGATCGTGCTGAGTACAAAGTTGACGACAGGCCCGTCTTCACTGTTCAGTCCAACCAGGATTGTCATCTAACCTTGATAAACATTAATCCGGATGGTTTCGCCACGGTGATTCTTCCCAACGGTTTTCAACAAGAGGCGAAACTGAATGCCGGAGAGAGCCAACAGGTTCCGCCCGACGATTCTGAGTTTCAATTTGCGTTTAGTGATGCCGGCAAGGAAAAGGTTGTTGCTATTTGTGATGTCGACGGTGATCGTTTCCAGCAAATCCAGCACGATTTCGCTAACAATGCATTCACCGAACTTGGCAACCAGAAGGTTGCAACGCAAAAGCTTGATGACGTGCGGCGGGAAATTCCGGCAGAAGGAACTCGTGACCCAACAGGCACACAGTCTTCAGGGGTGGGCCGCACCGCAATTATACTCGATGTGAAATGAACGGAGAAATTCGATGAGAACTTCTGCTCTAATTCATGCACTGGCTATTTCCGCGTTTATTTTTCCTACTACAGCTATCCCACAGGAATTCACAAGCAAACGCATCATCGAAGCGTTAAAATCGACCGGGAAAACCCGGAGCTTTAAAGGTGAAATGACATTGGATGCGGCTGATCGTGCATTTGTAAACGGAATAAGGGTTAAAACGCGAACCATCACGGTTGTGGAGCGTGAGAAACTGGATTCGATTGTTGAAGACAACGAATTGCCTGCGCTTGACCTAGCGATCTATTTCGATTTCGATTCAGCGGAGATAACGAGCCGCGCCGAACCTGATTTGATGGAATTGGGGCTTGCACTTACTAGCGCTGAATTAGGCGAAAGCAGCTTCATGGTTGCCGGGCATACGGATGTCAGGGGTAGCAATGACTACAACCTGTCGCTTTCTGAACGCCGCGCCGCAAGCGTCAGGACATACCTGGTGGAGAAATTCGATATCGACGATGAACGGTTGATACCTGTCGGGTATGGTGAAGAACGCCTAAAAAACATCGACCGACCGGAAGCAGATGAAAACCGACGAGTTGAAATCGTGAACTTCGGTAATTGATGCCGTCATGGTGGTTAAACGGTTCATTTCAAAGCGAGTTGGTACCAACTACTTCAAATAGCAGTCAGCTCTGCCGTTTTCTTGGACGATCACATGTCTTAGCCGGCTGCCATGGGCTCTCCTACAATCTTCCCAGCCCAGCCTGATCATTTCTTGGCGGGACGGCCTGTAGCATTTGTTATTTTGATCCCAGCGGTTAGGCAGCTCGCAGCGGCATTTGTAATTTGTTGCGCTCTTAACCGCCATCGACTTTGAAAGCGCCCCACGGGTTTCTTTGCATACTCGGTCAGCGTATTCCACAAGGGTTCGTCCACTCAACGTCCGACATTTTCCCTGCCAAAGAACAGATCCGCCGGTACACCGGCACTTAAATTCGGTCTCGCTGCGGATCTCAACGGGGATCGCCAAACTACCGAAACGCTGAACACATACCTGCTTCGCCCCTTCCCGTAATATGGCGAGAGGGAGCTTGCATAAACCATCACTCATCCGGTACCCGGTTTCGCAGCTGCACTCGATCTCGGTCGAACGGACCGAATTCGACATGGCATGAGCGCCATGGCGACTTCGACATTGCAATGTTCGCTCGTCCCGTATTGTTTGCTCACAATTCTGGATCGCCTCCTTCAGTTTCCGATTCTCGTCTTCCAGGCTCAAATTGTTGATCACAAGATCATTGCCGATCACCTTCGCATATTCATCCAGATCCGAGAGTTGGCACGCTTCTATTGCATCTTCGACGACTTCGAGGACGCTGGCAGCGGCAAGGGCCGGTGTTGCCAACTCTTGAGCAGTTTCGCGCAACGACTGGCAATCAGCATTCTTCCCGGCAAACTTGCTGGCTATCTCACGGAACATCCTGCTCACGGTGAACAGATCGCCATTTTCGATCAAATCAGGAAGCTTCATGTACGCCTCCAGCGACTTGCGGGCGGTCATGGCCCGCTTGTTCAAATTGACGAGTGGGCCATAGGTGTGGGAAGCACTTTTTTCGATGAAACGGTCCAGCACGGGCGGGTTGCACGTATCCAAGACCGATGGAGCCTCGAGTAACAAGGCGCGGGTTTCGCTAACCTGTCGGTTTAGTGAGTCGATTTCGCTCGCCAGACCGGTACAAATATCACCGGAAGCCGGGAACCTCCCGTTCTCTTCCCTCGCTTGCGCGACCAGCGTTTCGATCTCGTTCAAATCCCGGTTACCGCCAAGCGCTTCACGAATTTTGCCCTCGGTTCCTTTCACTGAAACAAGATAATCCAGTAACTTTTTCGTATCACTGATCAAATCATCTGCTATCGTGCCGGTTGGCGCTGCTGCATCAAGGGCGTCTCGAAAGGTGTTAAGCGATTCGATTGTGCATGAATTCCGTAACGCATCAAAAGCCAGTGCCAGCGATTGCGCATTGCCAAATGCATTCGCACGCGATTCGAACTTTTGCCTGAAATCGGGGCAGTAGCCACCATCAGCAAGTTCGCTGATCGTGGCAAGATGTCTGGAAAAAACATGCCCGGATTCGACTACATGGTTGATTGCAGAAGATATGCCTGACGCGTTTGCTGGTGCAGCGCCCGACAGCTCATCAAAGGCCCGACGGACCAGCAGTGCGCCGTTCACCGAGCGTTGAAGCTTCGCAACATCCTGGGTGACCGATTTTCCTTGTACTGCGCTTTGTGTGCTTTCAATGGCTGCCTGTAGCTCGCTGGCTTCACATGCCAGCAAAGCGCCGCTCAAGGTATCGGCAGTGTTTTTTTGCACATGGTATTTGCCTGCAAGGTCTCGGACCGGCAGTACCACGCCATCGCAGCCAGTTTGCGCTTCGAAGTTGGCCACCCGCCGAAGAAGCTCTTCAATTTCAGCGATTGCCATGCCGGCGTTCTCAATATCCGCCACGCTAGAATAGCGTTCGACCAGTTCCTTTGCCCTCGCAATTGAACTGATCCGGTCGGCCAGACTTGCCGAAAGGGTTCTGATAGCCTGCGAACGCGCCAGGTGGAGTTTGATCGAGCTATCCGCTTCACCCAGCAAATTTTCATCACAGGTAGCCAAGGCGCGCTGTGATGTGTCCACTAGTGCAGATAACGAAACGGCCAGTTTCAATCCCTCTTCAACCCGCTTGTTTTCCTCGGGACATTGCGCGCGCCGCTGCCCTAAAAGTTCGCCTGCAACATCATAGGCCGATCCGGAAGCCACCAGATCGCCTTCGGTAAGTAAAAGATCGGCTTTGCTCAGTATGTCTTGGATTTGCTGGTCACGCTCGAGATTCAAGTTGATCCGGATCAGCGAATCTTGCAGGTCCGGTACGGAAGCGCGTTCCATTAGCGTTCCGACGGCTTGCATATCTACGCGACTGCATTCGGTAATCGCCCGGTTTCCAGCGAGATCGATACCCTGGATCTGAAGCGCGATCTGGCTCAACGTCTCCGAATACGCGGGGGCGAGCTCCGGGCAGTCCGATATGTTGGCCGCGGAAAGAATCGCTTGCGCTTCACCGAGCTTGCCGTCAACAAGACGATTGCGAGTATCGTCGATCAGAATCTGGGCTGAGATGCAAGCAGCTCTGCCGGCAATCTCCTGGGGTAACTCCGTTGATTCCGAGAAACTCACCGATGGTAAAGCGTCGAGAATTTTCGCCAGCGCCTGTTCCGGCGTAGCGGGTTTCGCGATTTCAGTCTCATCCCCGCTCTCCGGTTCTCCCTGTTTACGCTCATCGACATTGTCCGAGAATTCTGCCTCTTGCCTACCGTCTGAAATCGCGTTGTGGAACAATGCGATCATGTCAACGTCGGCAGATCCCTCAATTTCCAGTGGTTCCGCGATGGCCATTCTGTCCTCGATGTGCAGGACGCGCCATTTACCAACCGATACACGTACTCCGCCTGCATCAAACAGGACCTCGACCTCCGTATCGGTCGATACGCTGTCAATATTTTCCGGTAATGGTACGTAGATATTATCGCCTTCGATCGCGACGACACGGCTCTCAACGGAGATTTCTTGCGCCAATCCGGTCGTCATCAAAACCACCACACAAAATATGACAACGATCGGATTCCAAATTGCTCGCATAAGAAGCGTTCCTGCTAGGCTTTTGTTCACGGTAAATTCTGCATTTGCTCCTTGATCATCGGCACTAGGTCGGGCGCATATTTTTCAGCCGAGATCAAAATCCGCTTCGTTATCAGGTCCTTGAGTTCGGATATGGTGACGAGACCCGGCTGCAGAATCCCCGTCATCTCGAACGCCAATTCCCTGACCAAATGCTGACTTTCCTCATTAACATTAGGAAACTTGCCGCGGATGAGAAACACCAGCTCCTTTCGGTCAGGCCGGCCAGTTGCTCGCACGGATACCCCATATTCCGTTCCGTCCATCATGTATTTCGTCACCAGAGAGTCGTTTCCATCTGGAATGAAAAGCGGCACATTCTGGCGATGTTCTTTCCACGCATTGGCAAGATCACCTTCACCTGGAACATCCAACCGGTAGCCGTTGCCTTCCTTGGTGAAAGTTATGCTAACCGGAATACCCTGTTCCAGCACACCAATCGCGACCTTGATTGCTTGGGCAATGCCTTCCAGAGCGCCCTCGACTGCAGCCCCCGGAATATCAAGAAGTGAGCCGGAATCATCCTGTTGCGGGGGCCTGTCCTCAGTCATCGCAAAGAGCTCTCCCAGCGACGATTGCCTGCCGTCCATCAAGATTTTGCTGATCTTGATCTCGCCCTGCCACGGCGATGTCCAAAGTGACTCAAAATCAACGACAGCAGGTTCAGGTTTTGGTGGTTGATATGCACCATAGGCCATTATCAGGACATCGGCATTGGCATCAATCTTGGTTCCGGCAGGCGGTTTAAGCGCGAATACGGTTCCTGCCAGTTCCGGATCTCCGGGATCGGATTTCGGTCCGGCCATGGCTTTCAAACCCGCTGCCTCAATGCGCGAACGCGCTTGCGAAAGGCTCAGCCCGACCACATCGGGCACAGGAATCTTGGGTGCAGAATACCGACCGTGCACAATGAGAGCGACCGTGCCTCCCTTGTCGATTGCGACGCCCGGATCAGGACTGGCTTGAGCGATCGTCATCGAGGATTCCGGATCCGGCGCCTGGATAAAGCTATCTATCGACGCGACCAGGCCGGCCTGTTCCAGTACGTTCTCGGCTTCGGCGATTGGCATACCGATCACGGACGGCACCGTGATCTTGGGCGGTACATAGGTATCGAACACGAAGACCATCACCAGGCTACCGATCTCCACGTCTGCACCATTGGCAGGTTCGGTCCGGATAACCGTACCGGTCATATCCGGTTCGCGCGCCGGTTCTGACGATCTTACTTCGGCGTGCAACCCTGCGCCCACCAACTGCTCGCGGGCAGCCTGACCGCGCAATCCGCGAAGGTCGGGAACGACTACCATTTGCGGCTCTTCAACGGTCACGACAATAGTCACCGTGCCGCCGGGCGATATCTCGGATCCGCTTGCCGGGACAAAGCCCGTTACCGTTCCGTCTTCCCAGTTTTCCTTTCCGGGCGGATCGGTACGTATCACGGGTGACAAACCCAGATCACTCAGGGCCGCCATTGCTTCGGCGACGTTGTCAGATGTGATTTCCGGGACAAATATTTTCGGGACGAATGGCTTGTAGACGACAGCGGTTAGCGTGGCGCCCGGTTTTACCAACGCGCCGGCGGCAGGCGTTTGCCCAAATACAGTTCCCGCATCAGCCTCATTCGAAGCGGCCGGTCCATTCTTCAAGTTCAGTTTTAACCCGATCGCACGAAGTGTGTCGGTTGCCGCTGCCACCTGTTGTCCCCGCAAGTCGGGAACCTCGACTTTTTTGATCGGCTCGGAATAGATTTTCAGCGTCACAGACCCGCCCTTGGCGAGGCTTTCGCCGGGTCCTGGTTCCTGATTTGCCACCGTGCCGGCTTTGGCGCCATCGGGTGCGGCGCCGCCGGGTCTGAATACGGCCTTCAGCTTGAGGGTGGTTACTGCCGTGCGGGCCTTTGCGGCCTGCCAACCCTTCCAGTCTTTTATCTTCGGTTTGTAGCGGCCTCTGCAGTGCGCAATGGATTTCCCAGACAGGTTCACAGTAACGTATTCCTCCATTGTGCAATGGTCGACGGAATCCAGTTTTCGCCAATTGGTCCACAAGTAGATGGCGTCGAATGCACCTGTCTCATGCCGCGATTCGATCGTGCCGGTCGTTGTGGTGCCGACCATCCGGCCACCGTTGGTGTAGGTCAGGCTGGCACCGTCTTCGGCATTGGGCGGCGGCTCGGCAATGTTGATCCAGGTCTGGATCAGTTGGGCGACTTCCGGTACGGATGGGTCGATTGCACCATTACCCTGACCATCGGTGTTCTGACCGCCGCCAGCACCACTGCCATCAGCGTCGTCGCCGCCGCTTCCCGAACCATTGCCGGCACCGCCACCGGCCACGTCAACACTTCCGTCCCGGCCGTCCGGATTGCCGGGCTCACCTGGTTCGCCGCCCTGCGGATCAAGCGAGAAACGCTCTTCGAGATCCCCGGTAACGTGGCCCTCGACTGATTGCATTGCATCCCACCAGGATTTCGGGCCCATTTCCTGGGCGGGCGCGTCAAATATCCAGGCCAACGCAAACGCAAAGGCCAATAGGGCCGCCACAGCCTGTCGAACAGGATCAGTTGTTCGCTTCAAGACCACAGGATACTCCGTCGATGCATTCGACCTTGCGGCAACAATCCTCGCCGCAATCCTTCGCAGTACGGGCCATCTCGTGAAGATCGTCCATGAAAATCCAAGGACCGTCTTCGCCCGGCAGTTCACCGGCGCTCCAATTGCGAACCAGTTCCTTGTCGTATTCGGATGAATCAAGGAACGGACCCGCCACCGTGGTGATGTGGGGACCGTGATGCCAGATTTCGGGTTGCCGTGCACTTACCTGGCCATCGCTGCCCGGTCCCAGTTGGGACCAGGATCTCGAGCAGAACTGACTGATCAAACCACGATGGAATCGCTTCTTGGCAACATCCTGGCTTTCGCCGCGTCGGATCTTGACCCAGAACTGCTGATTGCCGTCCACCCTGATTCCTATGGTCGAGCCGCTAACCGACTCCATTTCAAGGCCGGTATCGGTGGTGAACTTCTGACGCGCATCCATGCTGAACATCGGGACAAAACCGTCGCCCTTGACTTCGACCAAGATTTCAATCTGTGGCGGAATGGAAATTGGTTCCTGTCCGTGACCATCCGCAGACCCATCGGAAATATCTGCCGGACAGGTGGTAAGGTCGCCTATTTGCCGCAATTGAGCAGAAACGAGCTTATTGGCGCTGTCAGCGTCGAGATAATTGCGGGATCGTATCTTGCGCACCTCTTCGAGCGCTTCGATCAAGCGGGCTATCGCGGGAAGCTTCCCGTCCAGGAACGGGCTGGGCGGTGTAAGCAAGGTGATTTTCTGTTCAGCGCTCACGAGCGCCGCAAGGCCACAGCTTGTGATCGCCTGTTCAGCATGACCGGCAATGTCGGAAACAACCGTAATCCGATCACGCACGGCAGCAATGTCGGAGGCGACACCCGCACAATCGTCGGGGCCGCTAAACAGTTTTTCTGCATCGTCGAGAAGCGATGACGCAGTCGTAAACTCGCCCTTTGCCATACGGTCACGAGCCTTCGAGATGCGGTCGCGAATAATCAGGCACCGGGCTTCGCCATTGCCTAGCGAAAGCGTTATCGTTCCAACGTTCGCGATCTGAACGTTTTCCGACGGAGCGGTCGGCATTTGAGCCGTGCCTGCACCGGTATAAAGATCAGGATCCGTGCCTGCTTCACCCAGAACATCGACAATGTCTCGTTTCAGCACTATCTCGCTGATATCAAAACGGAACGGCTGTCCCACCCTGGCTTGCCAGCGTTCCCGGCCACCCGTGGCGCCCTGAATGACCGTCGCTTCAACATCGCTTGGGGCATTGCCGGCAGTGGTATCAAGCTCGAACTGGCCAGAAACCAGCAACGACCCTGGCAGGAACAGCGGTATCGGTACTTCAAGTAATGCAGAAGGGGCTTTGGCCTTTTCCGGGCCACCAAGAGCTTCCAGTTTGAGACCGTAGGAACCTGTTGCCTGCTCTCCCTTGCCAGTCTCATGGATTATCAGGATCTCGACTTCCTCGTGGTATTTTTCGAACAGCCAGCCAATGCTGAAAACTCCGGTTGCAGGATCAGGAAGGATAGAGGGTGTTTTACCTCCTGGTACAAGCTCGGATCCGTTTGCCGGCAATTCTCGTCCAGCGTAGTCAACTGCCTTGAAATGGATTGGAGAGATCCAGATCTTGTGCCGGGAGACCGCAACATCGTTGAATTTCTGTCTGGATGCGTTGGCATCAAGCTTCTGCGCGGTGGTGGCAGGCGCGTACATCCAGTCGTCGCGGTCGTGGAGAATTCCCGAGAAACGGATACCCTCGCTGATCAAGACCCGTCGTTCATTGGTGAACTTGAACCGGCCGCCGTCCCTGACAATCGTCGGACGGCCTTCAAGCGCATTGACCGTAATCGCAGCACCCGCGATAACCGGATTGGGCGCTTCGTCGCTCGGCGTCGCTTTGAAGTTGCCGGAGACATGCAGGTTTCCTATCTCGTAAAACGGCAAGCGAATATTGAGCGTGACGATGCCACCGTGGACTTTCGTGTCGTATTCGATGATTCTGGAGTTGCGTGTAAGAACCTTGCCTGCAACCTTGTAGGAAACTTCCGCAACGATCGATTGACCAGATTTTGCAGGGACGTTAAAGGGCGACGAACCGGCGTACCGGTCGTTCCCGGCAGCCAGGGTGATCTCTATACCATCGCTCGCAACCGGCCCGTCTGCCGCATCGCGCAAATTGACAATCACTTCGACAGAATTGCCGAAGAAAAGCACCATGGGTTCCGGGATTAGCCACCGGGGCGGATTGCCGTCTTTCCGGGGTACATAAACCACATTTCGCATGCGGCTGGAGGGACTATAACTGAAGGTTTGGACAAAGCCCTGGGCAGCCTGCCGGGCGCTTGGCTCAGGCCCAGGCCGGCGCTGCGCCGCATATGCTTTCCACGGCGGCGGCTGCCATGTATCGGCGGCGCCGGCGTCGTTTGTGTGCGCTTCGACCTTCCACAAATTGTAGGGGAGGTGGCAGATGCCGTGTTCGAACTTTCCCTCCGAGGCAAGCTGCACCATGGGGGTAGCAGAGAGGTAAGTGTCAGGGCCCATGAATAGGGAGATATCCGGGTTAGGCACATCCGGTACGCCCTCAAATACCACTTCACCGGCCACGCCCATCGGCTGAACCTCAATCACGTGATTTTCCAGAGCAGTTGCCAACGGAATATGATCCTTGGTCAAAGCGGTTACCTTGACTGCATAACTCCCTGCACTGACCATTCTGATGCGGAATCGGTCAGGTTTGTCGCCCTTCTCGATCGGAATTTTTTTCGCAGTATCGAAACTGATGAAATGGCCGCTTGTGCATTGAACACCGGCGCCGGACGCAACATAGCGTCCCGTCTGCACGATCTCCCATTGGTAATAACCGACCAGCTGACGGAACTGCTTGATCGTCGGACCGTCAAGATCGTCCTTTGGTTTCAGATCAACTTCAAACTCCGCAACCTCGGAAACCGCCAGATTGTTGTTTCCCGACGAAGTCACCGAGATGTTGATCATTCCGCCGGCAAGCTTGATCAGCTCGGCCCGACGGTCATCGAACTGCTTTTTCAGCGTCGCCAGATCTGCTGCCTTGAAGTCGCTGCCGTCGACGGGCTTGCTTCCTTCATAACGCGGATCGTTGAGATACATGCTTCCGATCAGCGGCGGCAACCGTTCCACCTGGATACGATCGATGAAGGGCAGCATATTGTCGATCTTCTTCGACTGCATGGCGAGACGCATCACATGGGGCCACAATGGATGGCGAATGGCCATTTCCTCGGCGCCCCGGTCCCAATAATTCTCCCACGCCTGCCACCAGCTGCGAGTTGACGGATCTGCGCTCTCTGTATTTCCGGCCGTAGCGAAATCAGGGCCGGCGACTGTTTGAGAACCGGTTCGCTGCGATCCGCCAGAGCCACCCAATTGCCTCACGAGTGGGCGGGACTGATTAACGAGCTTGACGATATTGTCGCCCATAGATTCGCGGGTGTTTGTATAAAGCTTCTTGTAACCGTCAAACCACTCCTTGGTTTGCTTTTGTTGCAGCGGCCCACGGGGATCTTGTTTTGCAAACAGGATATCGTGCGAAAGATCCCCGCCAAGCTCGACATCTGGAGGTCCTGGATCAATATGATCGATCGGGAAGACCTGCGGCCTGATCCCGTCATCGACGGACTTCAGTAGTCGAAGCGGTAAATCGAAGCGCCATGGATCGAATCCCTTACCGGCGCCAGCCAGTGTCCGGACATACCTACGTGACGCCTTCATGCTGTTGAGAACACTGTCCGGATTTCCATCCCAATAGTCCTCGAACTGCCGCACGATCCTGATGAGACGTTGGAGCGTTTCGCGTGCCTTTTCCCTTAGTTTGTCCTCCAGCTCTGATATATCGGGAGTAAGCCGGCCCGGCTCCCGCTCGAGATAATACCGGCGGTACATCGGGTTCTCTTCAAGCTGTCCAGTCTCGGCGAAGTAAATCGCTTCCTGCAGGAATGAGCGAAGGTGCTTGGTGTAATCCAGATAGGCGGCGAGGATCGGACGATCTTTTTCCTTGTCATATTTTTCACCGAGGAAAGGACCGGTGGCATCGCTGATATTGGGCCAAACTTTCTCATCGAGCTCGATGACACGTTGTCGAAGCCGCGCAAGTTCCTCATCGAGATCGCTTAAACCGGAAACCTTGACCGTTTCATCCTTCTTCTTTTTTTCGGCTTCTTTGATCACGGCATCCAGAATCGCACATTCCAAGATGTTCTGCCGCTGAATGCGGTAGTGCATGACCTGGTATCCGAAATTCTTGAGCAATCCCTCCGGTGCACCCTGTATGCTTTGGACTGCGGCGGTTCCAAGCCCACCCCAATAGGATCCACTGCCGCTATTTAGTAGTTTGCTGCGATTGGATTCGAGGTAAGGGGCGTCAGAGCTAACAATTACACGTCCATCCGCCTTCGGATTTACATCATCCTCGCCGACTGGGAGGCTGATCTTCTGTTCCTTGAACCACTTGTCCGTCCAGCGACCAAGCTGAGTGTTGGACGGCAAAGCGGACAGGGATTCCGTTAAGCTCAGGCTTTTTATCGCATCAATGGATACGATCAAATCAGGATCCTTTGCCTCATAACCGTCGGCATAGAAGAGATTTAGCAACATGCGGCGCGGATGGACTACATCGACCGTTCCCAAGAATATCCCGTCATTTTGAAGCTTAATTCCCGCAGCCAGCCCATTTCGTGCGCCCGGCGTTTTGGCGAGCAACATCAGTCCGGCGGACGGTGGTCTTAGGCTCCCGGGTGGGCGGGGTGAACAAGCTTTCTTGCGCGACTCTGGATCGTCCATCAGTACGCGTCCGTCACTAAGGTAAATCCCTTTGAGCTGCGGTACGCCGTTGGCCGTCTCCGTATCCCATATTCCATTCGCCAAGAGCAGCTGAACCAGCGCGTGATCAGCGGTAGTTTTTGTAAGGTAGGTGTAGAAGGACGTGCCGATATCGTAGGCTACGAATGCCGCCGCCAGATCGGGCCGATATTGGAGGATGACATCTGTCGAGATCGCAATCATCAACGCTTCGATATTTTTTTTGTTGATGTCGGAATCACTTGACAGTGATGCGACTGTTGCCAGCGTTCCGGTATAGGCTCCCACATTGCCGGGGATCTGCAGTTTTGCGCTGAAGTGTTTTGCGTAGTCTGCGAGTGCGATGGTTTTTGACATGGCCATCGCGTGCAAAACGGCGGTTTCGTCGGCAGTTCGTCCGCTTGAATCGCTACCAAATATCTTGATCAGGTTGTCGGCAAGCATTTTGCCATCACTGATATCGCCCCACACCCCCCAACCGCTCTGAACCATGGCGCCGCCATCTGCAAATGCCATCTTGACTGCGATGACAACGAGATTTCCGCCATGAGCCAATCGCCCGGGCCGTGTATCAAAGTAACGGAAACCACCATTTCCGTCTGGAACACGGTTTCGTCTCAGTCTTCCGTCAGGCGAAAGCAAACCCTTTGCATTTCGGAGCGCTCCCAGCGAACGCAGCGCGAAGGTTTCCGAACCGTCCCCGTGCAGATATTGGTGCAGATTCTCGATAACCGTCCGGTCGTCCCAGAAGAAGAGGTTTGCCATCGACTTGAGGTCGGACACGTCCTCGGCAATGAATTCGGGAGTCCATTGCTGGTCGGCCAAACGAAGTCGCCTGGTTTCAGCATCCCAAACGAGTCGTTTCTGCGTCACTTCGCCTTCAATAATCTGATCGATATACGCGTCCAAATCTCCCCGTGACAGGATCTGGCTCGTATGCTCGTCGAGAGCTTCCCTGATGCTCTCGAAACTATGCTTGATCGAGATGAAACCCCGAGCCTGACGCCTTGTATCGATTGAGGCGTCGCGAACTTTTTCCCAGGCGAGCCGCAAGAATTTCGTAACTTCCCGGGTGTGTGTCTCGGATCCGCTTCGATTCGCTTTGGCTTCAACTTCCGTGATTTTGTCCGCAAGTTGCTCTCCGAGCTTGTCAACAACTTCTCCGGTGAAGTTTGTATAGGCCGTCGCAAGAACTTCCATGGAAGCCCGCAAATCATGGTTCGGTTTGTTTCCGTCCCTCTTTTCAGGGTCGACGCCGCCGACGGATTTGTCATTTATCAGCTTGTCAATCGTCAGATCGTCGGGAAGTTTACCATCTGGACTCCGCTCTCGTTGGGCCTTGAGGGCCGTTTCTATTCCCGATGCAATCTTGTCGACGTTTCGCCGATGCGCTGCTTCGACAATCTGCAGTTCGACCCGTCTAAATAAGTCCACTGCTTTTTTGGTCGGATCCGTCTTGCCGAATTCCGCTTCAATTTTGTTTTTCAGTGCATCCGCATCCGGAGGCTCACGAACGATTTTTGCTATTTCCAGCGCACGCTTGAAATCACCTTCGCGAAAATCGATGCCATAGTCCCGTCCCATCTCGGGCGTGGATTTAATGTTGAGTTTCTGTCCATTCGGCTTGTTGCCGGAATTGGCATCCGTCTCAAACGCGATACGGGCCCACCAATCGGCGTCGCGCAGGAAGTACTTTGCGTAGTCCTGCAAAGTTCCGTCATGGACGTCATGAATTTGCCGGTGATTGTTTGCGGCCCAACCGAAAAGATCGCGTACTCCCTCAGTCGAAAAAGTATAGCGGCCGTTCATCGCCATCAGATCCGGCGTGTCCGCGTATGGCTTGGTTGCCGCAAGAAGTGTTTCCGCCGAGACTTCTGATCCGAGCTGCCGCATGTCGATCGCGATCCCGGCCTTTATTCCCCATTTGTGCAATTGTTCTTCTGCGTTGAGGCCGCGATATTTTTCCTCATCAGCAACTACATAGGCTCCCATGAAGTTGTCGAATTCCGATATCGGTTCCGGCGGCCTGACGCGAATGACAGAATAGGCCTTGGTGGGGGAAAGGAATTCGGTTTTCAAGGTTTTCGGTTTGATTGAATGGCCAAACTGGCCGCTGATTTCTTCGATGAGATCTGTGGCACGATTGCCATTCAGTTGCTCGTTTAAAACCGGGTCATTGACAATAGCGTCGCGGATCGCGGTATTGGTATTGTCGTCATCGGAGTTGATCAGCTTTGTTAACAGCTCCGTTAGACCAATAGAAAGTTCATCGATATTGCCGCCTCGCGCGCGCCATTCTAGAAGCTCGACAAACCGTTTTCCGCTCGATCCGACGCGGTAGGAGAATGCGATCTTGCGGTTTTCCGCGGTTTCTCCGGCATTGATCTTGAGGATTGCCTGAAGTGGGAGTTCGTTCTTCAGAACATCGAGCGTCAAAAACAACTTGATGCGCGCTGGATCCCCCTCCGGATTTGCTTCAGTAATGCCAAAAGCTCGATGGCGAAGTTTTTCCTTCGCCCCATCGCCCGCCAGGTGCATAAATGATTGTTCGAGAGCAACTAGAGCGGTTTTGACATTTGGATCGAATTCGTAGTCAGCGAGCGCCTTCACAAGCGGGTGTTCGGATGCATTCCCTTCCGCGGTCGAACCAAAACCGAGGGTTTTGTTCCAATCGTCTACAAAGCCTTGCCGGATTGTCTCTTGCTGTTCTTCATTCGCCTCCGAAATACCTTCATGCTTCTCCAAAGGCTTGAACAAAATGCAACATTCTCCGGTGGAGTATGTTTTACTATGGGAGTCGGCTAAGCTTTCCTGCGCTGAGACCAGCGAGGCGAACGTGAACAAACAAAGTGCTATCGCACAAAACCAGCGATTTCGGAGGTTCATAATTCAGCCCTCCCCAAGTACTCCCGCTACCCTGCCAACTCCTCTCTCAAATTCGAGGTGTGTTGAGGGCATCGCGGCCAGCGTAGAACAGTTGCTGAAGCTCTGCAACAAATCGCCAATATTGAAGCATTGGCTCGGATACCCATACAGGGACCAGTCATATTGCGAAGGATTGCGGCGAGGATTGTTGCCGCAAGGTCGAATGCATCGACGGAGTATCCTGTGGTCTTGAAGCGAACAACTGATCCTGTTCGACAGGCTGTGGCGGCCCTATTGGCCTTTGCGTTTGCGTTGGCCTGGATATTTGACGCGCCCGCCCAGGAAATGGGCCCGAAATCCTGGTGGGATGCAATGCAATCAGTCGAGGGCCACGTTACCGGGGATCTCGAAGAGCGTTTCTCGCTTGATCCGCAGGGCGGCGAACCAGGTGAGCCCGGCAATCCGGACGGCCGGGACGGAAGTGTTGACGTGGCCGGTGGCGGTGCCGGCAATGGTTCGGGAAGCGGCGGCGACGACGCTGATGGCAGTGGTGCTGGCGGCGGTCAGAACACCGATGGTCAGGGTAATGGTGCAATCGACCCATCCGTACCGGAAGTCGCCCAACTGATCCAGACCTGGATCAACATTGCCGAGCCGCCGCCCAATGCCGAAGACGGTGCCAGCCTGACCTACACCAACGGTGGCCGGATGGTCGGCACCACAACGACCGGCACGATCGAATCGCGGCATGAGACAGGTGCATTCGACGCCATCTACTTGTGGACCAATTGGCGAAAACTGGATTCCGTCGACCATTGCACAATGGAGGAATACGTTACTGTGAACCTGTCTGGGAAATCCATTGCGCACTGCAGAGGCCGCTACAAACCGAAGATAAAAGACTGGAAGGGTTGGCAGGCCGCAAAGGCCCGCACGGCAGTAACCACCCTCAAGCTGAAGGCCGTATTCAGACCCGGCGGCGCCGCACCCGATGGCGCCAAAGCCGGCACGGTGGCAAATCAGGAACCAGGACCCGGCGAAAGCCTCGCCAAGGGCGGGTCTGTGACGCTGAAAATCTATTCCGAGCCGATCAAAAAAGTCGAGGTTCCCGACTTGCGGGGACAACAGGTGGCAGCGGCAACCGACACACTTCGTGCGATCGGGTTAAAACTGAACTTGAAGAATGGACCGGCCGCTTCGAATGAGGCTGATGCGGGAACTGTATTTGGGCAAACGCCTGCCGCCGGCGCGTTGGTAAAACCGGGCGCCACGCTAACCGCTGTCGTCTACAAGCCATTCGTCCCGAAAATATTTGTCCCGGAAATCACATCTGACAACGTCGCCGAAGCAATGGCGGCCCTGAGTGATCTGGGTTTGTCACCCGTGATACGTACCGATCCGCCCGGAAAGGAAAACTGGGAAGACGGAACGGTAACGGGCTTTGTCCCGGCAAGCGGATCCGAGATATCGCCCGGCGGCACGGTGACTATTGTCGTGACCGTTGAAGAGCCGCAAATGGTAGTCGTTCCCGACCTTCGCGGATTGCGCGGTCAGGCTGCCCGCGAGCAGTTGGTGGGCGCAGGGTTGCACGCCGAAGTAAGATCGTCAGAACCGGCGCGCGAACCGGATATGACCGGTACGGTTATCCGGACCGAACCTGCCAATGGTGCAGACGTGGAGATCGGTAGCCTGGTGATGGTCTTCGTGTTCGATACCTATGTACCGCCCAAGATCACGGTGCCGTCCGTGATCGGTATGCCAATCGCCGAAGCCGAGAACGTACTGGAACAGGCCGGCCTGGTCGCGTCGATAGATAGCTTTATCCAGGCGCCGGATCCGGAATCCTCGATGACGATCGCTCAAGCCAGTCCTGATCCGGGCGTCGCAATCGACAAGGGAGGCACGGTCGCTCTCATTGTGCACGGTCGGTATTCTGCACCCAAGATTCCTGTGCCCGATGTGGTCGGGCTGAGCCTTTCGCAAGCGCGTTCGCGCATTGAGGCAGCGGGTTTGAAAGCCATGGCCGGACCGAAATCCGATCCCGGAGATCCGGAACTGGCAGGAACCGTATTCGCGCTTAAACCGCCTGCCGGAACCAAGATTGATGCCAATGCCGATGTCCTGATAATGGCCTATGGTGCATATCAACCACCAAAACCTGAACCTGCGCCGGATCATAGCGAGGGAGCCGGCGCACTTGCCGTCATGCGCGATGTAGAAGAGAAACTGACTGAAATTATCGCGAAAGAATTCGATTCCGATTTCCAGCTCAAGAGGGGTCCGCCGCGCGGCGACCGCAGTCAGGCATATGTCGAGTACGACGTTGTATCCATCGGGAAAACAAACGATGTCGCTTCGTCAGAAAGCCTACTCACCGCGAAAATTACCGTCATCAAGTATTCTTCGGAAACCGAGGCGCTCCCGGACCTACAGGAAGGGGAAAAAGAAATAGACCCGGATCAGTTTTTAGTGGGATTTCCAATGGTCGGTTCCGGCGATTCTATCGAGAACCAAAAGGTCAGATTCTCCAAGGGCAGTTTTCGAGTCGAGATTGTTACAAAGAGAAATAGCTTCAAAGCACTCTCTGAAAGCGGCGAAGGGGATAATGAGTTTCCAGATTCTGGCTTTCTTGCCGTGATATTAAGCAGCTTTTATCACAAGCTACTTGATCCTAAACTTGCGGCTGGGCTCAAAACTCCGCCTGTACCTGCCCCCGCTGGTGATTGTGCCGACGCTATTGGATCTTGGAACTGGCCTGTCGGAACGGTTGTGTTCTCCGGCAGTTCTAGCGGAGGATCTGTATCCGCATCTGGAAATCCTAACGTTGGCAGCGGCCAATGGACCTGCATTGCTCAAGCGACGATTGAGATCGTCTGGGATGGTGGAAGATACGTTGACACGATGAATCTATCCAATTTTGGAGATACCATGACGGGGTCAAATCAACATGGTAATCCGATTACAGCGCATCGGCTGTGAAGTGTTGATGAAGTCACCTTTGCGATAGTGATCGTGTTTCTTGTGAAGTCACGCTAGCAGGCTAATAAACAACAGGTGAAAAAAGCGGTTTGTCCTCGACTCGGTCATCTATGGCGTGGAAAATTCTTAGTAACAGTTGGATGTCCTGTGTGGATGGCTCCGTATTTGCAAGACTTTTGTTGTGACAAAGTTCCTGGGTCAGATACGGTCCTGTGTCCGGCCTGTTGATGCAGAGTTTGTCTGCTGGCCCTGATGGTTTCCGTGAACCAAGTCCCATTCCGCTTTGCGGACTATTTGTGTCCTCAGACATTACCGGGGTGTCTTGGCTCTCCGGCTGGCCCGGATTCTCATCACTTCATACGTTCTTGCAATTTGGTCATTTCCTATCGAGTGGTTTCAGCCTCCCTGTATGGTTCGCCATTGGTCAGTACAGCCCATGCAATCCGCGCCGTCTTGTTGGCCATTGCCACAGCTGCGAGTTTGGCTGGTTTGCGCTCAAGCAGGTTTTGCAGCCAAGGATCAGCTCTGTCGGGCTTGCTTTTGGCGTAACGAACACGACTAGCCATGCCGTTGACCAGGAGCTTGCGCAGATAGCGATCGCCCATGCGGCTGATGCGGCCCAAGGCCTCTTTCCCGCCACTTGATTTGTTGAGTGGCGTCAGGCCGATCCAGGCGGCAAAATCGCGGGCACTTCTAAACTGTCGACCGCTACCGATGGTCGCCACAATGGCAGAGGCTGTGACTGGACCGATGCCTGGAATGGTCTGCAGCAGCTCAACGCGCTCATCCTTCCTGGATTGTTCGAGGATCGTTTTGTCCAAACGGTCGATGCGTCGATCAAGGTCGATAAGTTGATCGCACAGCAGTGCAACAACATCTTCTGCCATCTCCGGAATGTCCAATAGTTCGCCGGCCTGCATCTCATGGGCAAAATGGCGAAGGTGATCGACCCCTCTTGGAAGCGTGATGCCAAACTCTGCAAGCAGGCCACGGATCATGTTTGCCAATTGTGTTCGCTGGCTGATCAGTGCCTGACGAACCCGGTGCAAGCTCAAAACCGCCTGCTGCTCCTCTGACTTGATGGTCACAAAGCGCATGCTCGGTCGCGTCACCGCCTCGCAGATCGCCGCTGCATCAGCTGCGTCCGACTTACCACGCTTCACATAGGCTTTGACGTAGCCTGCCGGCATGAGTTTCACATCATGACCCAGCATCGTCAGTTCTCGCGCCCAATGATGGCTCGAACCACAGGCTTCAATACCGATCAAACAGGGATCAAGCTTCGCAAAGAAGGCAAGCATCTGGCCTCGCCGCAGTGGCTTGTTGAAAGCAACCGACCCATCGTCATAAATGCCATGCACTTGAAAAACGTTCTTGGCGAGGCCTACGCCAACCGTGGTAATCTGCATATCGTGGCTCCTATACCAGCAGTGATAACAACTGCACTATGGCGCATCAGACGCCGGGGTGTAGGAGCCATCCACACCATCCGCTTTCAGGACCGGCCCGCGTGCCAGCGAACGTCAGCATTGGGGGCGCGAAGCAGTCGTCCGAGGGCAGCGCGTTGATCGGCAGCTCCGAGCCCAAAGTGGACCTAAGCCAGGTCTCACGGTAAGCGAGCGGTCAGATTCAGAAAGCACTCAACCATGATCCTCACTCGTTGAGGACTTGAGTTAATCGTCTTTTTACCCCGTATCCCGATGATGATCCCCTGCGATGAGGATTTGAACGTCCTTTGCATGAAGCGCAGTCGCAGTTGCGGCCATTCCGCATGTTTCCATCTTAAACCAGGTTCAACACCTTAGTTCCGCTGCACAATGCAGCGGCGGCGCGATTGGTTGAGCCCGAGCATTGATTGAAGGAAAGTGAAAATGAATGCCTCGAAAACTGCTCAAAACTCTCCTGCTGAGCAGAATCTGGAGACGAACCAGCAATCCCGGTTTCTTTACACGGAGGAATGCGGGTTGGCTCTGTTTTTGAACCAGCAGAATGGCCGAAAGTTCTATCTGGACAGTGAAAACTGGCAGGATTTGAATCAAGGCCTCAAGCTCGGTTGGAAACCTGCATAGTTCAACGCGCTCTTTGTGGAACCCGCGTCACCGATGCGCTTTGTTCGGATTGCCTTGCCTGAAAAAGTCTGTTCCCCGCGGCTGCAAACGCAGGCCAGGCCCGGCGAAGGCCCGAAATGTCAGCGGCTTGCTCTGACCGGCAAGAATTGACGGCCCAATGACCGCCCGCAACCCAATGCGGATCCACTGGTTCAGCTAATTCACATCCAGCGCAGCGAAAGATTGCAGCGGTAGTTTCCAGTGCAACAAATTCCATTACCTGCCAATTGGAGGTTCACTATGGCGGATCAGCCCAGCGAGTCGGAGAGAAACCGGCTGCTAACGCTTAGACAATACGACGTGCTTGATACTCCCGCTGAGGAGGCGTTCGACAGAATTACACGATTGGCGAAGTCAGCCCTGCGGGCACCGATCGCGCTGGTGTCCTTGGTCGATGCCGAACGGCAGTGGTTCAAGTCCAAACAAGGATTGAACGTAAGCGAAACACCTCGCGAGCATTCATTTTGCGCGCACGCGATCAGACATGATGAACCATTCGTCGTTTCCGATGCACGCCTCGATCCGCGTTTTCACGACAATCCGCTTGTGACTTCAGCGCCAAACATGAGATTTTACGCGGGCATCCCTCTCAATATGAAGAATGGCTACAATATCGGCACGCTTTGCGTCATCGATACGATGCCACGCCATCTCTCAGAACTCGAATTCTCAATGCTTGAGGATTTGGCGCAGCTCGTCGTTGATGAGCTTGAACTGAGATTGATGGCTACTTCCGATGCATTGACCGGCATGCTGACTCGCCGAAGTTTCGAAAAGGAATTGAATGGCGAACTGGAAAGGATGCGAAGATACCGGCGGGACATGGCGATCATTATTTTTGATATTGATCATTTCAAGCTCGTCAATGACACCTACGGACACGCTGCGGGTGATGCGGTGTTGAAGGAAATTGGCTCGACGTGTCGATCCATGCTTCGCCATGTCGACAAATTGGCGCGGCTTGGTGGTGAAGAGTTTGCGATTTTGATGCCTGAGGTGGACCAGGCGGGCGTTTGTGTTGTTGCAGAGAAAATTCGCAAGAAACTTTCGACAACCCCGGTCAACTGCGACATTCATTCGATTGTGTTCACAGCCAGTTTTGGTCTGGCCGTAGGCTCTCCAAATGGTGAGACATCCCATGATCTTCTAAATCGTGCGGATCAGGCGCTTTTTCAGGCAAAGAAAGGTGGGCGAAATCGTTCGGTATATGTCGATTTCAAACAGCAATTTTCAGATGTATGGGTAGCTTGATCTGACTGTTCCAGCTGGAATGCAGGCACCTTGTCAGTATGGCCGCTTTCGGGCCGATGGTTTGTGACGCATGCAAATACCTCAGGGCACAGTGATTCTGCTAAGCGTCAGTGCGGCAGAATTCGTCTTCTCGGTTCGACGCACCTTCAACATTTCACGGTTCGTTAAGTTGCCGAACGTACTCTTTCGACACGGGGTTCTTGACAGAATTGCATGATGCTCTCCCGAAGCCTTGAGGCCTTAAACCTCGGCATGTGACTTCTTCTTGCTTTCGCTACCACCATTTCAATCTGTTGCGTCTTTGAGAAACGCGGCATCATGATCCGAGGAGTGTATCAATGGCCTCCGATAAGGCAGAAAACCCGGTGAAAAGTCCCAACAGGATTATAGGATTTCTTCCCTCGCTTTTTGGCATTCTCGCGGCTGTTTCGGCAGGACTGCTGTTTGCGGGATTGTACGATTTAGGACAGTTCGGGATTCAAAGCATTGTTTCCGAATTCGCGGTGGTTGCTGTTTCCATATTTGTCCTGTGTTCAATCGCCTCAATGGTTATGGACGGGAAATCCGGAGGTTCTGTGCCGGTTGAAGGCGAGGCAATGTCGGCAAAGTTTGACGAGCTGCGATCAACAACGACATCGCGGCTGATGAATTTTCAAAGCGCAATTGATGCAATGAGCGGTCAGGATCGCGAATCGCTGATCGAAGAAAACAAGTGGCTCAAAGAGCAATTGGATGCGGTTCAAAACGCAGAGCGCCAAAAGGTCGTCGATGAGGTTGAACAGCTCCGCTCACAAAACGCGATTCTGGAGGAGAAAATCAAGAAATGGGCCATTCAGACCGTTGATGCTGCCATGGAAGATGACAAAGCAGAAAACCAGAACGCGGCCTGACTACAACACTCCCGTTTCAATTTCAGTATTTCGTTTCCAGCAAATTCGGTGCAATTCCTGAGCAACAGACAGTTTTGTGGTCTGGCCGCTCTTAATCGTGTCCGCTAAGTCCTGTGGATTCAATTGATCGCCGCAACACACTCGGCAAATTTCTCAGCCGGCGTTTGATATTGCAAGGTCTTCCTTGGCCGTTCGTTGAGCTGACGGGCAACGGCACTGAGCTTGGCCTGTGAGTGCACAGAAAGATCCGTTCCCTTGGGGAAGTATTGTCTCAGCAGCCGGTTGGTGTTCTCGTTTGAGCCCCGTTGCCATGGGCTGTGAGGATCACAGAAATAAACCTCAATGTCTGTCGCCATTGTGAACTGCTGATGCCCGGCCAGCTCTTTGCCTCTGTCCCAAGTCAGGGATTTGTAGAGCTCGCGCGGCAGCTTCTTCGATTGTTTGATCAGCGCGGCAACAACGCTGGCTGTGTCCTTGTTCGCAATCTTGGCCAGCAGCACATAGCGCGAATGACGCTCAACCAGCGTCGCAATGAAGCTGTTTTTGGATCCCGCGATCAGATCACCTTCCCAATGTCCGGGAACAGCGCGGTCTTGTGCTAACGCGGGTCTTTCCCGGATCGACACCGCGTCCTTGACCTGTCCGAGCCCGTCGCGCTTCAGGCTGGCATGCCGTGACCGGCGGATCGAGCGTGTTGCCCGCAGATGCGCCAGCAGTTCCTTCTTCAACACACCGCGAGTCTGGATATACAGGCTTTTATAGATGGTCTCGTGCGACACGCGTTTTTGCTCGTCATCGGGATGCTCACGCTTGAGCCAGCCTGCAATCTGCTGTGGTGACCATTTGCGCTGGAGCTTGCCCGATACTGTGCGACACAAGGCCGGCTGGCAAGTCAGCTTGCAATGCTTGGGGCGCAAGGCGCGATCCCAAGCCGCGGCATCCGAGACTGTCGCACGATAGGCTAGGCGCCCGCCATTGCGCCGAACCTCACGACTGATCGTCGAAGGTGAACGATGCAATTGCCTGGCAATGACGCGCAACGAATGGCGCGCTTTCAATCCCCTGGATATCTCCTCACGCTCAGCAAGCGTCAGTGCCAGATGAGACCGTCTGCGTTCAGGCGGCCGAATACCACCAGTCCGAGACAACAACGGATAAATCGAAGAGGAACTTCGATCAAACAGTCGGCCAATCGAATTCATCGACTCGCCTCGCTGCCACCGATCCCAAATCTCAGCCTTTTGCTTGGAGGTAAAATAGATCCGCTGTCGGTACCCCATGTTCAACACTCCTTCCTTCTTCAAAGATTAGAGTGTTGCGTCCATCCGTTGAATCCGCCCCGCATTGCCGACATTCGCGCCCCAAATTTCGAACGCTGATCACGCTGCGTCGCAGCGAATTACCGCTTTGAGCCCAAAGCGGTCATATCAATCATAGTTGAATATCCGTCAACAAATGGGTCGGGGTTGTCGGGTGACCCTGTCATCGGAGAATTGACCCATCTTTGTCTGATACAATTCGGCCTTACCGGGAATGTAATAAGCACCTTGGCCACAGACTTGGGTGATAATCCCGGTTACAATGCGTCCGAACACCCTTCTTTCGCGCGAAACTGTCGCCGATGCAGATGTGAATGTCGCATCTATGAGCCGACCACATGATTTCGTACGACCCCGGGGCAGGCATGCGAAGCCGCAATCGTGTCACCCATGCTTACGGTGCCGGGTTGGGAACACTTTGACGAGATACCCAATGGGAGATCTTGAGATGTACGGAAAATGCCTTTTTTGTACCATCCTCGTGTTGATCGCGTGCCTCGCCAGTTCGTCATGGGCCGGCAATTGGGAGGAAACGCTACGCGGGCGGATCTGGCATCACACTTCTGGAACGGGGCTGACAAGCGCTAATCCACAGATCGAGACGTGGACGGCTTTCTGCAATAATGGGACATTCTTGACGTATGGCAAAAGCTGCGTTCCCAACAGAATTGCCAGTGGCTTTCGGTGCGATCCGTTCAGCTACAATGGCAAATGGCAGGTCCAAGAACACGGCCAATCTGCCTTGGTCTCCTGGCAAACGGATGTAAGCCGCGGCAGCTATCGCATCGACGTTCTCTCTGGGAGTTTCTATGTGAACGGCCGCGAGTTCAAGGAATATCGCCGTGCCGACTGCTGATCGGTGGTTGGGTGCAATCAGTCTCAACTTTTCGTGGTTACACTCAAAGACTGAGCGATTGCCATAGTATTTTCCTGATGTCACTCACTAGTCCAGGGACCGAGCTCTACGTCGGCTTCGGCCACCGGTCGGAAACTCATATTCAGCCCAACCGATATATCAAGGTGAACGAGTGCTTTACACCCTAGTCCCTGCTATATTGTAGTTTGAGTATCTCTGGCGCCTTCAAGCTTGGGAGGTCGTTTTTGCATTACTTGCTAGCTGTTGTACTCGTTCTTGCTACTACAATCTCGTCGCTAGCGGAGCGACGAGTAGCGCTGGTGATCGGAAACAATTCATATCAGAAACTTTCGTTACTGAGAAATCCGGTGCTCGATGCCAAACGGCTTGCCGAAATTCTTGCCGGCAACGGTTTTGATGTGATGAGTTGTGATGGGGAGAAACCCGGTTGCTTTGACCTCAGTCGCACAAACCTAATTGATGCCCTTGATTTGTTCAGACGTAAATCCAAAGGCGCCGACGTTGCTCTCGTTTTCTATGCCGGCCATGGCATGCAGACAAAGGAGCAAGGAAATATAATTGCGCCGATCGATATCGAGATGTCTTGTGAAGCTGACGATCCATACCGCTCGGTGGTCCTTGATGATGTGTTGAGGAGCGTTAGGGGAGCAAAGGAAAAGATTGTCATTCTCGATGCCTGCCGCAATGATCCGTTGAAAACACTGCAATGTGCGTCTGATAGGGGTGCTAAAACACTTGCGTTCGGCTCAATCTCCGTGTCTGACGCCGAACGTAAATTCCTGCTGATGACATCGACTCTGAATGGCCAGCTAGCTAGGGATGGCTTACCGGGCACCCATTCACCTTTTGCCGAAGCGTTATTTCACTATCTGGAGCAGGAACCAGCTGTTCACTTTGATCAACTGCTTGACCAGGTTGCAATCCGCGTAGAAGCGCGGGCGAGAGACCAGGGCTTCATTCAGGTGCCCGAAATCCTGATCCGCGGTGGTGCTCCAAAATCATGCCTTTCCGGTAAAAACTGCTCCGGTGATCCTGAAGCGGCAAAATTGCGACTGGAGGTGGAGACGCTCAAAGCAGAGAATGCGCGCGGCGGCGAATTTCAAGAAATCGTCCACGTGATGGTGCGGGAATCCGGATATTCGAGCCTAGACGAAATTCCTATTGAAGAACGCAAGAGTCTGTTCAAGGGGATCGTTGAAGCGAGCCGAGCTTTGGTGCAGCGAGGCGACGACAAAGGCGAACAGGCTTTGGCCGCCCTCAAGGAGGGGAATGAGGAAACAGCAATAAGGTTGTTTGAAGAAGACATCGCGAGGCGATTAGCCAGCGTTGCCGATGAAAATCGCGAGGCTGCCGCATCGGCTCGTCACGTCGCTTCACTTGCAAGACCGACAAATGTCGCCAGAGCCGCTGAATTCTATGCCAAAGCGTCAGAGCTCGAACCGGACGACCTGCAAACATGGATGGACTTGGGTTCAACCATGCGGGATTCAGGTCAACGACGACAGTCGGCTTCAGCCTTCAAATCGGCCATTGAACGTGCATCGAAAGTTGGTGACCGCCTGTGGGAGGCACGGTTCAACAACGAGCTGGGGCGAACCGTCTACTTAACAGGTCAGGAACCATTGCTTGCCGTCCAGCTTTATCACGAAAGAGCAATTGAACTTGCGTCGGAACAGCTCATTCTTGAGCAGTCCCATGATGGGAAAAGTGTCCTTTTGGAGGGTCAATACAGACTGTGCGAAGTCAAGGTTGAACTCGGTGATACAGATCGCGCAGAACAGTCCTGCCGATCTGCGGTTTCGATTGCCAGGAACCTGGCGGAAACTGATCCCGAAAATCCGGTCTGGCAGCGCGATCTATCGGTGTCGCTCGGTAAGCTGGGAGATGTTCTACTAATGCAAGGCAACCTAGCTGCAGCGCAGTCATCCTATCAAGACGACCTGGTGATCGCTGAACGGCTTGCTGCAGCCGATTTGGGCAATGTCGCCAGGCAGCGGGATCTTTCAGTGTCCTACGTCAAGGTGGGCAATGTTCAGATGGCTCAGCGCCATATTGCAGCGGCACTGACAGCCTATCAAAACGGCCTTGCTATAGCGGAACAACTGGCCACATCCGATCCGAACAATGTCGAATGGCAGCGTGATCTCTCTGTGCACCACAACAATGTGGGTGATGTTCAGGTGGCGCAGGGTGATAATGCAGCGGCACTGTCATCATATCAAGACAGCCTGGCGATCATTGAGCGGTTGGCTGCATCCGATCCGAACAATGCCGGTTGGCAGCGTGATCTGACGGTGTCCTACGACAAAGTGGGTGACGTTCAGGTGTACCAGGGCGACCCTCCTGCGGCGCTATCATCCTATCAAGACAGCCTGGCGATCAGGGAGCGGTTGGCTGCATCCGATCCGGACAATGTAGGCTGGCGGCGTGATCTGACGGTGTCCTACGACAAAGTGGGTGGTGTTCAAGTGGCGCAAGGCAATCTCGCAGCGGCACTGACATCCCATGAAAAGGGCCTTGCTATAGCCGAACAGCTTACTAAATCCGATCCCGGCAATGCTGTCTGGCAGCGTGATCTGTCGGTGTCCTACGAAAGGGTGGGTGATGTTCAGTTTGCCCAGGGTGATCTTGCGGCCGCGCTGAAATCCTATGAAAACAGCCTGGTGATCAGGGAGCAGTGGGCGAACTCTCATCCTGACAATACTAGCTGGCAATGGGAGCTCTTCCTGGCTTACTCGCGTCTGGCGGACTATACCAACAGGAAAGAAGAATTTTTTAGCAAGGCTGTCGAATTGCTGGAAAGGCTTCACGCTAAAGACCGGTTGGCACCAAGTCGTTTGATATGGATTGAAATCACGAAAAACAGGCTGGCGATAGTGCGTGAACGGAAGTAGTCGGGCCTTGGTGGTCTGGTCTGCCAAAGACGACGGTTCTCTTATGGTGCTTAGTTCCGCTATTCCACCTGAGTTCCATGCGAGATGTTATGGCGGCTCTATTCCAGGGGCGACATGAAGCAAATGTCAGAAAAGTCCGCTTTGCAGACGTTGAGAACCTAAAAGCCGTAGTGTCTGCTTTCAGGTCTGACACGAAATCCAGCGAACGACCGTTTTGGCGGCGCATAGCGGACCTCCAAAGTAAACTCGTTCGCACTCGCAGCGAACGTCCACTCAGAGCCCTTTCTGACCTCGTCTCTCTAACCGATTTGCTCAGACAACGACACAACATTCGGCCAGAGTATTTCTCGGCATTCAAATGTTAAAACACGATGTGTGGTTGCAATAGTTATGCCATCACTTTCACTGAAGCTGTTGGTTCTCCGAGACCAACTTGCAGTTGCGGCAATATTGTTCAAATATTGCATGTCACAAGGGATTGGGAGGTTTTGTTGAGAGTTATTCTGGCAACATTCATTGTCATCTTTACTGTGTCAATCGCGCTAGCTGATAAACGCGTTGCACTGGTGTTTGGCTCAGATCGGTATGAACATATCCGACCGCTCTCTAATGCTGTCAACGATGCTAGGGCGGTTGAAGACACTCTGGATGAACTAGGATTTGAGGTCACTTCGGAATCAAACCGCAATCTAAGGCAGATGCGTCGCGCGCTCGAAGAATTTGCCGATACCGCGGCCGGTGCTGATGTGGCTTTGGTGTTTTTCGCCGGACACGGAGTGGAGATCGCCGGCGAGAATAGGTTGCTTCCAACAGATGCCAGTTCCGCCTCTTTGGAGGCACTGAACAGTTCAAGTCTGCCGCTCAACGAGATCCAGCAAACGATTTCACAAATCGCAAAAATAGGTCTGATCTTGCTCGACGCGTGCCGTGATGATCCATTTGCTACGGCGTCCGATCCACATGGGCGTGGCGTAAAGGCTCTCAATCTGCCGGACATTGTCAGGCCTGGCCTTGGCCGTTTGGGAAAGGCGGAAAATACGCTGTTTGCTTTCTCGGCCGCTCCCGGCAAGACGGCTTCAGACGGTGAAGGTGGCAACTCCCCGTTCACATCGGCATTAGTCAAATTTCTTGGTACTGATGGATTAGAAATTCGATCTGTGCTCACGCTGGTTCGTCAGGAAGTTTATGACCGAACCCGGGGTAGTCAAATCCCATATGTCGAGGACGGTCTGCCAGAGATCTTTTTCGCTGAAAAAACCGGCGATCTGCCTGAACGAGAACGGCTTTTGTTGGCAATGGCTGAGGTCAGTCCAGAAATACGAGAGGAAGTTGAGCAGGTAGCCTTACAATCTGACACACCGTTGGCTCCCCTTTACGGCGCATTGATCAGCTCAAATATGTCTCAACTCAGCAGTAGCGAGCGTGTTGTCCAATTAACGGATGTTGCCGATCAGTTTAACAGAGTTCGAAACGAACTGCGCAATCTTCGTTCTGAAGATGAAAACGTAGCCAAGTTACGCGATGAGGCTGAAGCCCAACTTGCGATAGGCGCTTTCGATACCGCACGAGCGAAGCTTCGCCAAGCCGCAGATATTGATGAAGTCTCCCGACAAGCGTTGAAGGCAAATTTCGTTGGTCGCACATTTTCCAAAGCAACAACATACGCAGTAAGTGGTGGCACCGCCCGCGCACAACGAGAATACAATTTGGCGTTGGAAGATTATCGACAAGCGGTTTCTTTGTTTGAGGAAATCATAGACGAAGACCTTCCCCCATTTGATCGATACGAGCACTTCTATACACTCCACGATATCGGCGAACTGGCACTTCTGATTGGGGATCTGTCTGAATCACACAAGGCTTATGGCGATGCTCTTGAAGTGATTGGCATGATTGTTGAGGATGATCCGGATAATCAGGACTGGTTGCGAGCAATGTCAGTCGCCTACGAAAAGATGGGCGATGTTCAAGCGAATGTGGGTGATGAAATAGCCGCGCTCCAATCCTATGATGAAAGCCTGCTGATTGCGGAAAGATTAGCCGATCTCAATCCGAATGACGAGTTCCTTAAATACGATCTATCCGTCGCGTTTGGTAAGGTTGGTGACATTAGGATGAAGCGCAGTGATTTTGATGCTGCACTGCTATCCTATGAAAGTGCATTGAAACTAAGCGAACAGCTAGTCAGGTTATTCCCTGAGAAAGACGATTGGATGCGCAAGCTCTCAACCTCATATGAGGATATGGGCCATGTGATGCTCAGAAAAGGAAATATTGAGGCTGCAAGGGATTTCTTCACTGAGAATATGAACATTCGCGCGCAATTGTATGAAACCCAAGCTGACACTGGGATTGTTGATACCGGTGCAATTCTGGATTTATCTATCGCCCAAGGTCATATGATCGATATTTTCATGGAACTAGGCGATTTTGACCAGGCGCTGGACTACGCCGAAAACGTTATCACCATGAGGGAGATAGTATCGGGTGTTGATCCTCAAGACGTCTCACGCCAGCGGGCATTGGCATTTGCCCACCTTGATGCAGGCAAAGCCCATGCGGCCCTTCAGAATTCCGCATCTGCTCTCAGTTCATTTAACCAAAGTTTAGTGATCGTGGAAAAACTGGCCGCAATTGATCCCGAAAACTTCGTCGCGCAACACGATTTAATGGCCATTAACTCCAATATCGGCAGTCTTCATTACAATGGTGAAGAACTAACGGAAGCGCTGGATGCTTACGGCAGAGTGCTTGTGATTGCTCAGGAGACCGTTAACAAATTTCCTGAAGACAGTCGGTTTCAACTGCTGCTTTCTCAATCTTTTGAGAATGTGGGTATGGTTCAACTTGATCTGGAGATGCCACGAGAGGCGCTTGTCAGCTACCGAAGAAGTTTGGCGATCATTAAAGAATTAGGCGCTTCCGATCCGGAAGCTACAAACCATCTGTCTCATCTTGCGGAGTTGCACAGCAAAATAGGATATGCTCTTTATTTTACTGATGAATTCGACGAAGCACTCAACTCTCATCGAGCTGGCTTGAGGATCAACGAACGACTGGTTGGAAGTGATCCCGGCAATTCAAAGTGGGTGCGTCAGCTGGCCAATTCATTCGAAGCAATCGGGAATCACTTTGTAGATAGTGATCAAGACTCGTCCTCAAATTTAATGATCTCAAATTGGACCATTAGTCTCGAAAAAAATGTCAGCCTGCTTTCTACAGATCAAGATGATGCGGAATTGCGAAGCGATATTCTTGTCGCGGTGGAGAATATCGGTTTGTTTTATGCAGAAGATGGCCATACCGATGCTGCGCTGAAACATTATGGTAATTATTTGTCACTCGCTGAACAGCTTGGCGCGACGGCAGCTGACAGTTTTAGTTCGGAGTTGAAGCTGACTTCACAATGCGGAATTGGCGAAGTGATGGAATCCAACGGGAACATTGAAGAAGCGATACCCGCTTTTCAAAAGTGCATTGATGCAGCCAAGACCCTCGTTGAGCGATTTCCAGATCATGTCTCTTATGTCGATTTCTCATTTCAGGATACTGTTGATTTTTACTCACAGCATGTTGAGGATTTGAGAAACGGAAATTAGCACCTGTCCCACATATCTACCGATTGGCGAGCTCCGGCGGTTCGTATTCGTGCCAATTCACGTCAGATGCTGAACGGCCGGATTGTCCGCTCTGCGGACATTGACTACCCAAATTTGCAATGTCCGCTTTCAGGATTTGGTAGAGAACTGACGAACGGCCGGATTGGAGGCGCGAAGCTGACACTCGTTCGCGGATCGCGCTCTTTCGATTTCGGCCTAAACTGGCCGCTTGACTTGTATAATTCGTAGGACCGCTTCGCGCCCCCAATACAGACGTTCACTGGCATTCGCATCAAACCTGAAAGCAGACAATATGGCTTTAGATTTTCAGAATCTGGATTGCGGACAATGCTGCCGTTTGTTTTTACAAACCAATGTTCAAACCGGGGGAAAGCGGGTTTTCTATGCAGTTGCGAGGAAAATACACAGGCTCTCACTACTCAGACAAACGGATGCCCGTGTAGGCTAACCCAGCAGGTGTTTTCATGGTCGCCAGATCGTAGTCGCTACGAACTTCCACGAGTGTGCTGGCAAAATGAAACGTTCCGGCGATGAGGAGACTGTGCGTTGGAGGAACCGACAGGGAACTCTTTCCCGCAACATTTACGTTGTGTGTAGGAAGATAGATTGCTCCTTCTATGTGGAGATTGACACTACCAGCAATTTTCGAATCTTCAGCTGCGGCATTTCGTGCAGATGAAAATAGAATACCTTCCGTGACACCCGATGTCGGTGCGGAAAATGACACACTCGTCGATCCGGTAAAATCGACCGACGAACCTGCACCGCTCATGACAAAAGATACACCGCTGCCCTCAGCACTAGCACCCGCACCGATTTTCAAAGGCCCATCGACGATATGATAAATGCCGGGTTTGAACTCAACCGTTGCTGTTCCCTGCAGTTGAATACCACCGCAATAGACGCCTGGATAAACGACATGGGTGCCCGTACCTGCCAATGAAAGAGCCGTTTCGTCACAAGGACCGGGCAGTGGCTGATTGTAGCTTTCCAGCGGGTCGACGATGGGTGCGCAGTTCGTATTCGGAGATGGCGTGAAGGTGAAACCAGCACCAACATTCACTCCTCCGGCGCTGCATATCAATGACGCCTCCATATGGCCGCTTCCACCGCCGTTTATCGAGGTAGATGACGTGGAGTTTGACCAAATCGCACAGCCGACTGCTTCAATGGCCCCCGAGGTGGATAATCTGATTCCTTCCGCTGCGTATGGATCCAGCGCAATGATGCAAGCCGACGGCTCCTGTACCGCGGTTGCCACCGCTCGCACTGACACTTTAGAAGTCTGAATGCCTAGTATTTTGGCCAGCTAGAGTTGACCATCACTCGAAATGGTAACCGTTGCGGTCTTCTTGTCAGGATCAATGACCACCTCTTTTTCCTGAAACGAGATTCCGCTGCCCTCGAGAAATACGAGTCCTGAATTTTCGGCACTGGACTGATTGGCGGCATTCAACTTCTTGCCGTCTTGCAAGCCAAGCGCGCGAATGGAGGCAAGCGCGACAGTATCCGCGACATCCTGCATCTCGGTGTGCTGGCGGGACAATCCGGCATAATCGACAGCAACCCCAGCTGCACCAATTAGGACAGCAGCGGCCAAGGACATTGTAATCGCTACGTTTCCGTTTCTGTCTTGAGTAAATCGCGAAAAGCGCATGGTTATCGTCCTCGAAACTGAGGAAATAAATGTACCTAATAGAACTGAATAATCCGCTAATTCTGATTGCCAGTTTGCAACTAAAATTAGATCTTCAGCTTATGGACCAGCTGTTAGTTGTGATACCAACATACTGATCAGCAACAAATCATTTGGTATTTATCCGAATTTGGAGAATGGGATGATCCAAATTCGTCTAAGCGGTTTATCTCGGAAAGAAAGAGATATTGTTGAGTTCAATTTGGTCTAGGCTGAAAGTTGGTCACACGGGCAAGTACATATCAGCAGCAGTTAATTCGGGTACCGGACCACAAATTTCGATCCGGCCGCGACTGATCCAGTGAATCTTTAATGCTTAACAGATCGTCATCAAGAAACGCCAATTCTCGAGTCTAATTTTAGATGAAGTAAATGCCTTATTGTTAAGCTGGCGCTGAAAAGGTCGAATTTGTTTCGGCGATTCAGGAATTTTTTTGGTATGCGGAAGCTAAATGATTTTTGTTCGGATGCGTCAGGCAACTTTGCAGTCATCGTTTCCCTGCTCGCATTTCCTCTGCTGTTTGGGTTGGGTTTGGCGCTAGACTACGGCGTGGCGACAAAAAAGAGGGCTGAGTTTCAAAACCATGCCGATGCCGCGGCTCTGGCAGCAGCCAATCGGATATCACTTGGCGGCGGAGCGGCAACCGACATAATTAAAAGTGCCGAAGAATTTGCCTCTTCACAGTTTGTCGACAATCCAAGTACCGTTGTCAAAGCGGAGATGCCCGACCAATATTCGATTACGGTGACGATCTCGGAAAACTGGGCACCAGTATTTGCACATCTGATCTCTTCCAAGGTGACACCGATCGTGGCAACAGCTACGGCTCAAACGGCAGGCCGCACATCAATTTGCGTTCTCTCCTTGAGTCCAACAATGTCCAGCTCTGTTACTCTTACGGGCGCTGCTCAAATCAAAGCTAATGGATGTAGTGTATATTCAAATTCCACTGATCGATATGCGATCACATCATACAAGGATTCAATTTTGGATGCCGCGCTCATTTGCAGCGCCGGTGGAACCAGTGATGGAATGTCAAACTTCAATCCGAATCCAACGACCGACTGTCCATCGATAAAAGATCCTCTGGCAAGTTGGCCAGCGCCGACTTACGGTTCATGCGACCACAACGGATTCATGATCAATAGTGGCAGTCATATTCTTAATCCGGGCGTCTACTGTGGCGGCATGTTGATAACCGGGAGTGCGAAAGCGACATTACGTGCAGGCGTCTACATCATAAAGGATGGTCCGTTGACGGTTGCGAAAACTGCTTCTTTGCAAGGTGAACATGTTGGCTTTTACCTGACAGGCACCCAAGCAGTCTTTTTGTTTGCCAACACATCAACGGTCGACTTGTCAGCCCCAGTCAACGGACCACTCACAGGTCTCCTGTTTTTCGAGGATCGCGCCAGTCCGTCGGGCCGATATTTCGAAATTGTCAGCGAGAACGCAAGGCGACTTGTTGGCACGATTTATTTGCCCAGAGGAAATTTCCTTGTTTCATCGCAAAAGCCGGTCGCCGATCTTTCGGAGTTTACGGCGGTAATTGCTAACTCAGTTCAACTACACAAGTATCCTACACTTGTTCTGAACACTGACTATCACAAAACAGATGTTCCAGTTCCGGCAGGACTGTCGGATGGCGCTGCTGATATAAGATTGGCTCGTTAGGATCGCTGCAACCGTAAAAACGAAATTTTCACTTGGTCATTGCATTATAAACGATTGAACCAAATCTAATGCAGCTATCAGGTTGCTATCAGCCTAGGGTGACGCGGTAACCATGGTCGATACGCCAAACGTGGACGTTCTTGATAAGTCGCCTCGCGCGAATACTCCGGAAAACAATTATCGCTGGCCAATATGGGCAACCCGCACAAACTTAATCATCTGTTTTTGTTTCTTGATGTCAGTTGTCTTGCTCTCGGTTGATTTCATAAGCGCAAACCGACGAATAGAGATGGTTCAGCTTATTGCAAACTCAGCTGCATCCAAGGCTGCGCAAGAATTGCCGATGTTCGAATCTACTGCTGACGAGATTGAGCGAGTGCGTGAAAAACTATCGGGATGTCGGGGCGATACCACAGTTATTTCGGCGGTTCCGTCTGATCTCGGTGAAGTAGATGTCATGACCATGGTCATGAACGGGTTTACGAGCGTTCAAGTTGTGGTCAAAACTCAATCGGCTTCAATTTTCGGTCGGTTTAGTCCGTTTGGATCATCACCAATCAGCGCTCAAGCAGTGGCTGTTCTACTTGGATCAGGAAAAACTGCTGTAGGTCCATCTCAATTGGAAGTAGATAAAAGAGCCCGCATACCAAGCCGTTTCGATAGCGCATCGATAAGCTGCGAAGCATGATTTTGGCTAGACACATTTCCTGTTAATCACACACAAGTCGAAAAACTGAAACGTTGATGTATCTTGCCGATCATTGTCGACATGCTTTTGTCCTTATCAATTGACGTAGCGCAAGATGATTGTGGCTCATACAGAAAGTCAGCCCGGTCCACACTGCGGCCATTTCTGCTTCGCGGCGGCATTCCTAATCGAACGCCAGCGTTTCAATGGGTACAGTGATCATTCAAACTGTTCTAAACCAACGGATCGGTCTCAAACTCGGTGAACTCCACGCCCAATCTTCTTCCCTGCCGCCAATGGCGGCGGCACTGGTAGGTGCGGCCTTCAGCGCGAACAACCAGCTGAAACCGGTCGGGGATCTGCAGATCACTGCCGACGCGCAGTTCTGCACCCATCAGGCTCATATTGCGGATGCTGCAAATGGAATCCGGATGATCACCACCGCGAACGATCTTGCCATGCATGTTGACGGGGTGGCGGTGCATGCTTCGCCGTTCGACGAAAACTCTCGTTTCCACGTCTGCATCCTTTCTCCGCCCGTCCTATCAGTACCGCCAACCGATTACCGGACAGTAACAACAGACTGTTGCAATTGATCGGCTACTTTAAGGCTGATGCTCTCACTGCCTGGAGAACTCTTTCAAATTCCGCACCAGCGCTCTTGTGGCTGAGATTGGACTTTGCCAGCGATAGCAGCGTCATGGCGACAACCGTGCCGTTCCAACCTCGCTGCTCCGCGAAATCCGACAGATCATTGAAGGCAGGCGCCAGGGCCTCCTCACATTCATTGATATAGTGTGGATCAATAGACGTTACTTTTGGCTTGGAAATCCGCATGAAAGGCCCCGGAGATTTTGCTCACCACAGCGAATTTGGCGAGGTGTTGGACTAGCGATGTATAGCGACAAATTACACGTGGATTATTCAGCACTACGTCGGGTTAGCTTCTGTGCGGATTGTCACGGTTGCGTATTTAAATTGATCTCTGGCCGGTAGATCAGAGCCATTGGCCTTCGGCAATCGGAAAACATCAGTGTCTCGAAATTGATTGAATGTCCGCTCGTCCTAATCGTTGCCCAAAAGCGGACAGTCTCCTGACGGCCCCTTTTCGGACATTCGTACAACCTGTGGCGAATGACTGTTTTCAGACAATTTATGAAATTCATTTTCAATAGTTACAAAAACCGTGAACATATTCTGCAGCTTGTCATACCGTTGGAAATCATGTCGTTGAATAATTTGGTTCCTCGGTCCGCATTCGAACCAGCGGCGAAGCGGTTAGCGACTCGGAAATCTTGCGAGAAGTTTGGACAACTAACCGAATTGCGTACACATAGCGTACACAGGCGATTTATTGCCATTTCAGTGAGCAAGATAAATCGTTGAAATTATTGGTCGGAGTGGCAGGATTTGAACCTGCGACCCCCTCGTCCCGAACGAGGTGCGCTACCAGGCTGCGCTACACTCCGCGACCGACCGCGGGCTTATAGCGCCCACCCGATGTTGCCGCAAGCGCCAATTCCGTTGCCTCTTGCAATTTCGCTCTCAATCAGAAATGCAATCCGTTATTAATTCCAATTGCGTAGAACCAAGCCGGCAGGCAATTCCACGAAAGCAAATCGTTCCAGTGTTTCCAACTCCGAGATCCAACATTACGCCTAACAGCGCCGATTTTGAGAACGTGCCGCTGATCAAACCGACCGGTTTTCGCGAATATGACGCGCGATGGTGGTTCGGCCATCCCGCATCCAATGTCCAGCCGGAACTCAACCTGGCCGGCGTCCAGGCTCTTGGCATGGGATTGGGTACCCTAATCCGTCAGCGCGGCGCCGGGCCGGATATTGTCACCGGTCATGACTTTCGATCCTACTCGATGTCGATCAAACTGGCCCTGGTTTCGGGATTGATGGCGGCAGGCGCCCGGGTGCACGACATCGGTCTTTCGCTATCACCCATGACTTATTTTGCGCAGTTTGAGCTCGATTTCCCGTCCGTTGCGATGGTCACCGCATCCCACAATGAAAACGGCTGGACCGGTGTGAAAATGGGCTGCGACCGGCCATTGACATTCGGGCCGGAAGAGATGTCCGCGCTGAAAAACATTGTTCTGAACGCCAGTTTCGACCTTACCGTCGGCGGTTCCTACGAGTTTGTCGAGGGTTTCCGCGAAAGATATCTGGCCGACCTGGCTAAGGGAAAATCGATTGAACGGCCGCTCAAGGTCGTCGCAGCGTGCGGCAATGGCACCGCTGGCGTGTTTGCACCGCAACTGTTGGAAAAGATTGGTTGCGAGGTCATTCCGCTTGATGCTGAGCTGGATTTCACATTTCCGCGCTACAATCCCAATCCCGAGGATATGAAGATGCTGCATGCCATCCGGGACAGGGTTCTGGAGACCGGTGCGGATGTCGGTTTCGGCTTTGATGGAGACGGCGACCGCTGCGGTGTTGTGGACAATGAGGGAAATGAAATTTTCGCCGACAAAGTCGGTGTGATGCTGGCGCGGGACATTTCGTCATTGAATCCGGGTGCTGTTTTTGTCGCTGATGTGAAATCAACCGGATTGTTTGCTACCGATCCGGTTTTGAACGAAAACGGGGCCAACACAGACTACTGGAAAACAGGCCATTCCTATATCAAACGCCGGGTGGCCGAGTTGAACGCCGCCGCGGGGTTTGAAAAGTCGGGTCACTTTTTCTTCAATGCTCCGATAGGCAGAGGCTACGATGACGGGTTGGTGACGGCGATTGCAATTTGCGAGATGCTCGACCGCAATCCGGACAAATCAATGGCCGATCTGTATCTTGACCTGCCTCTGACATACGGTTCACCAACCATGTCGCCTCACTGTGCTGACGAGACAAAATATGACGTTGTTGATCGTGTTGTGAAGCGTTTCCAAGCGATGCATGCGGCTGGTGAAACGGTCGGAGGCCATGCGATTGCTGACCTCATAACGGTCAATGGTGTCCGCGTCGTCGTAGATGACGGGACTTGGGGCCTTGTTCGGGCATCATCAAACAAGCCGGAGTTGGTTGTCGTCGTCGAAAGCCCGGTATCCGAAGAGCGCAAGCGCGAGATGTTTGAGGCGGTGGACAATATCTTGCGTGAAAACGAAGGAATTGGTGCGTATAACCAGACCCTCTGACCGGAACCGAACAGTTGCAAGTGGCGATACATTGAGCAATGAGCGAATAGTTGGCTTTGTTATGAGCGGAGGCGTTGGGTCGCGCCTCTGGCCGTTGTCGCGCGAGGACAATCCAAAGCAGTTTCACGATCTTTCGGGTGACGGATCGATGCTGGCTACCACGGTGCGCAGGCTGTTATCGAGGCAAAACGAACACACGCCGGTTCATGTAATCGCCTCCGAACGCCATGCAGGGCGCGTGCGATCCGATTTGGCCGGAATCGATTTGCAAGGGGGTTCAGCGATATTCGAGCCCATGGGACGAAACACCGCTGCTGCGGTGGCCATTGCCGCATTCAAAACGCTCGAGGCTTTTGGCGACGAACTCGTGCTCGTGGTCCCTTCCGACCACGTCATTTCGACAGATGCGCAATTCTGGCAAACCGTCGAAGCTGGAGCTGATGCGGCACTGGCGGGCAATCTGGTCGTTTTCGGCATCAAACCGACGCATCCCGAAACCGGATACGGTTATATCGAAGTCGAGACACCGGCCGGAAATGCACACGCTGTGAAGCGGTTTGTTGAAAAGCCGGACGAAGCGACTGCCCGAACGTACATGGAATTTGGAAATTTCTATTGGAACACTGGCATATTTCTGTTCAAGGCTGGTGCGATGCGGGATGCGTTTTTAACTCACGCCGCAGACATCTGGAGCGGTGCCGAGGAGAGTATGAAGGCTGCGGCGACAGACGTGACCGGTACCTATCTGCCCGCCGAACTCTACACGCAAATCCCGTCCATCTCGGTCGATTACGCAATCATGGAAAAGGCCGAGGCAATTTCCATGGTACCAGCTACTTTCAGGTGGAACGATCTCGGGTCCTGGCAGTCCCTGCTTGAAACCAGCAAATCTGACGCCAGCGGAAATGTGATTACCGGCGACGTCGTCGCAATCGACTGTCAGAATTCGTACCTGCGTAGTCACGGCCGGCTTTTGTCAGCGGTCGGGCTGAAGGATATTGCCGTTGTCTCGACCGTCGACGCGACATTTGTCGCGCCTGTTGACCAAAGTCAGAATGTCAAAAAAGTAGTCGAGCAGCTGGAGAAGTCCGGTCGGATTGAGACCCGTTTCACACCATCAAGCGACCGCATGCCCGTTACCGGCGCCTGGCGCAATCGCGTGAACCATTGGCTGTTTGAGGAAACGCTCCCCTTGTGGTCTTCGGCTGGAAAAGATGATGTCCACGGCGGTTTTCATGAAACCCTGACGTTCGAGCGGCAGCCCGGTGCGCAGCTGAAACGCATGCGCACCATGGCCCGGCAGATATATGCATTCTCTGTTGCAAAACAGCGGGGCTGGGACGGAAATGCAGACCAATTGATTGGTCATGGCATTGATTTCATTTCGAAAAAGGGCCGCACCGACAAGGGTGGTTTTGTTCGTACCCTGAACCAGGATGGCAGCGTGGTTGATGCTACGGAGGATGCATATGATCATGCATTTGTCTTGCTCGCCTTGGCCCACGCTCATCAATGCGGCAATCAGGATGCCCTGACTTTGGGACGGGAGACATTTGCTTTTTTGGATTCCCATCTGGAAGATGAACGCATGACCGGGTTCCTGGAAACCGCGGGTGGCGAGGGGATCAGACGTTCAAACCCGCACATGCACCTGCTCGAAGCGTTTCTGGCCTGGCATTCGGTAACGGGTGAAAAGGATTATCTGCGCCGTGCCGCACGCGTTGTCGACCTGTTCCGCAGCAATCTTTTCGACAGTGAATCCTGGACGCTTGGCGAATATTTCGATGACGATTGGCGGCCCGCGCCGGGCCGTGAAGGTCAATGGACAGAACCTGGTCATCATTTCGAGTGGGCTTCTTTGCTGGTCGAATTTGCCGCCAAGAGCGGCCAGGCCAACCTCAATGCATATGCGCGTAAACTCTATGCCTCAGCTGTTGCCAACGGGCTGAACAGGGCGACTGGATTGGCATACGCTGCAGTTTCGCGCGATGGCGTGCCTCTGGATACGCTTTCGCGCAGTTGGCCGCAGGCAGAAGCTGTCAAGGCTGCCATCGCGCTTGATAGTACCGGAGGACCGGACCTAAAACCGGAGATCGAGGCTCGCGTTGGGCGGTTGTTCCGATGGCATATCGATCCTGCACCGACAGGACTTTGGATCGACCGCATTGATGCCGAAGGAAAAGCAAGTGCGGGCGATGTGCCGGCATCAATTTTCTATCACCTGGTATGTGCGCTGACGCGTTATCTGGACGCCACCGACGGGACCGGTGAAACCTGACCCTAACAACTCCGGCATTCAAGGGAGCCGAACATGAAGATAGACGGCCAGTGCCACTGCGGCAAAATCACGTGGAAGGCGGAGATTGATCCTGCCAAGGTGTTCATCTGCCATTGCTCCGACTGTCAGGCCCTGTCGGCATCGGCATTCCGGACCGTTGGTCAGGTGGCGGCAGAACATTTCGTGATTTCCGGCGAACCGAAGGTCTATGTGAAGGTGGGCGAGAGCGGGGCCAGGCGGGTGCAGGCATTTTGCAGCGAATGCGGTTCCGGAATTTATGCATCTTCGGATGAGGCTAGCCCGGCTGTGTACAATCTTCGGCTGGGAACATGCCGGCAGCGCGCTGAATTGGTGCCCAGGGGGCAGAAGTGGTTTGGCTCGGCGCTACCATGGCTTTCGCAACTTGCGGAGATCACCAAGCAAGATCGTCAATAATCCGGCTCGTTCAGTCGCATTCTTGGTGGTTGGTGTTGGACGGAAGGTCACAACCTCAATCTACCGATCGCTGGTCCGCCATCGCGGGTTTATCCAGGGTTCCAGGTTGGAGGGGTCGAGCATCGGTCGTCCCAATATGTGATCCGCCGCTTTCTCGCCGACCATGATTGATGGAGCGTTGAGATTGCCGTTGGTAATACGCGGAAAAATCGAAGAGTCGGCAACGCGCAGATTATCGACACCGATGACCCGGCACTCGGGGTCGACGACGGCCAGATCGTCGTTCCTGGCGCCGACACGGCAAGTGCCACATGGATGATAGGCGCTCTCCGCGTGCTCGCGAACAAAGGTGTCAATTTCGGAATCGCTTTGAGTTTGATCTCCCGGTGACAGTTCTTTTCCTCGATAGCGGTCAAAGGCCGATTGCGAAAAAATTTCGCGAACCAGGCGGATCGCGTGGCGAAACTCGGTCCAGTCGTCAGGATGGCTCATATAATTGAACCGGATCTTCGGCTTCTCTTCGGGATTTGCGGAGCGAAGTGTAACGGTACCCCGAGATTTCGATCGCATCGGTCCCGTATGTGCCTGGAACCCGTGTCCTTTCGCAGCGGATTTGCCGTCATATCGGACCGCCGCAGGCAGAAAGTGGAACTGAATATCCGGGTATTCAATTCCGGCCGCAGACCGGACAAACCCACATGATTCAAAATGATTTGTGGCGCCAAGACCGCTCTTGAACATCAACCATTCAGCGCCGATCATGCCCTTTGAAATCAGGTCAAGATGCGCATTGAGCGAGATTGGTTCAATGCATTCCTGTTGCACGTAGACTTCAAGATGGTCTTGTAAATTAGTTCCAACGCCGGGGCGGTTTGCAACGACTTCGATGCCATGTTCAGCAAGCTCATCGGCGGGACCGATTCCGGACAGTTTTAGCAATATCGGAGAATTGATAGCCGAGGCGGCGATGATGACTTCGCGACGTGCCTTGATCACCTTCTCAACGCCGCCAATGCCAATCTCCACACTTGTTGCGCGATGATTCTCGATAATAACCCGTCGAGCTAATCCATTGACAAGGCTGACATTTTCCCGCTGCAAAGCTCGTCGTAGATAGGCATTGGCCGTTGACCATCTGCGTCCATTGTGGATGGTCTGTTCAAACGCGCCGAAGCCTTCCTGCTTCTGGCCATTGTAGTCTTCAGTGCGCTCAAAACCGGCTTGGACACCGGCCTCGATAAAGGCATCATAAAGCGGGTTTTTCCGCTCGCCGCGGCTAACGTGAAGCGGTCCGCTTTTGCCGCGCCATCCGGGTTCGCCAAACTCGGCATTTTCCATTCGCTTGAAATACGGCAGTACATCGGCATACGACCAACCTGCGGCTCCCTGGTCAGCCCAATAATCAAAATCGCAGGCATGACCACGAACGTACACCATGCCATTGATCGACGATGAACCACCAAGAACTTTGCCACGCGGCGTCGCCAGGCAACGGTTGTTCAGATTGGGTTCCGGCTCGGATCGATATCCCCAATCATAAAGCTCCATGTTCATTGGAATCGAAAATGCTGAAGGCATCTGGATGAACGGTCCAATATCGGTGCCGCCATATTCGATGACGATGACGGAATGTATGCCGTCTTCCGACAACCGATCGGCCATGGCTGCGCCGGCAGAGCCCGATCCGATTATGACAAAATCAGCTTCATGCATTGGAAACATGTCCCACAAAATCGGACAGCGAGACGTTGCCGCCAGTTGCAATAATCAGGACCGTCTTATTCTTCGCTTTCAAAGTGCCATCCAGGAGCGCCGCAATACCTGCCGCGCCAGAAGGCTCCAGAACGAGCTTCAATCTCTCAAACGCAAATCGCATCGCGCTTCGAACCGATTTGTCGCTAACCGACAATCCCGAAACACCCGCTTTGCCGACAGCTTCGAAGGGCGCATTGCCCGGTGCTCTTGCCATAAGCCCATCGCATATCGATTTCGGTCCGACCGGCATTGTCGAAATTTCGCCGCGATCCAGAGAAGTGCCCATGCCCGCATAGGCTTCCGGCTCTACTCCGATAATCCGGGTTTCGGGCGACAGGTAATGGAATGCCAGAGACACGCCGCCGATCAATCCGCCACCTCCCACGGGGCAGAGCAATATGTCAGCATGTGCCTTTGCGTTCTCCAGTTGGTCCAGCGCCTCCAGTCCGGCGCCCGCCTGACCGGTGACAACTTCCATGTCGTCAAATGGATGCAGCAGTGTCAGGTTATTGTCAGCGGCAATTGATGCGGCCAACTCTGCTGCTGCATCCTCGCGCCCGCGTTCGCCATGGTCCGACAGGACGACATCTGCGCCAAATCCTTGTGTCGCAACCCGTTTCGCTTCCGGCGCGTCAATCGGCATTACGATCGTCACCGGAATGCCCAAAGCCTGACCGGCCGCAGCAAGCCCCTGGGCGAAATTGCCGGACGAAAATGCAACCACGCCTCGCTTTGCTTCATCCTCCGACAGGCGTGTCAATCGCCAATGGGCACCACGAATTTTGAAGGAGCCGGCCCATTGAAGTGATTCAGGTTTGACAAAAACCCGTGCAGCTCCGGTTTCGTTCGCGAGTGCATCAGACTGCAGCAACGGCGTTGTTTGCGTTGCTCGGCTGGTGACGGCGTACGCTTCGCGAAGTTGATCGAGACTTGGAATCGACATCATTCGCCTCTCGGAAAGCGCTGGCGTTCCTCAAGAACATTGAGGTCCATGTGGTTGCGCATGTACCGCTCGGACGCCACCTGCAGAGGCTGGAAGTCCCAGGGGAAGTGCGCACCGTTGCGCAGCGCCGGATAAACTATCCAGCGGCGGGCCTGACTTTCGCGAACTTCAGCGTCAAACTTGTCCATGTCCCAGCGCGCTCTGACCTTGCTCATGAAGCGTTCGACATTGGACGAGTACGCTGGATCGTCTGCGAGATTCTGTTGTTCCTGAGGATCATTCTCGAGATCGAAAAGTTGTGGCGGATCAAGCTCGCAGTGCACAAATTTTAGCGCACCTTCGCGAATGCAGACCAACGGTGCGTATGATCCCTCCGCCGCGTACTCCATGAGCACGGGCGTGTCGCGGTGCGCGCCACCAATCAGCGGCAGAAGGCTTTCTCCGTCTGTCCATGGTGCGATCTCGCCCATGTCGATACCGGCAAGGTCGCAAAGTGTTGGCAAAATATCGAGATTGGATACAGGAGCCGCGTGCAAGCCATCCTGTATATTCGGACCCGATATCATCAGGGGCACCCGGGCCGAGCCCTCGAAAAATGACATTTTGAACCACAGGCCGCGCTCACCCAACATATCGCCATGGTCGGAGCAAAACAGGATAACCGTGTCATCACGCATCCTTGTCGCTTGCAGCACGCCCAACAGTTCGCCGATCTTGTCGTCCAGATAAGAGATATTCGCGAAATAGGCGCGGCGGGATCGCCGGATATTCTCATCGGTTATGTCGAAACTTTTGTAGTCACTGGCTTCGAGCAGGCGGCGGGAATGAGGGTCTTGTTCCTCCACATTGATCGCCGGGATCGCAGGATCAAGCGCCGGGCAGTTTTCATACAGATCCCAATATTTCTTTCGCGCCACATAGGGATCATGCGGATGGGTGAACGACACCGTGAGGCACCAGGGTCGCCGGTTCTCATCTTCCGAACTGCGTGCCAGCTGGTAGAGTTTCTGTACGCCGTGAAATGCAACTTCATCGTCGTATTCCATCTGGTTGGTAATCTCGGCAGTACCAGCACCGGTGACAGAGCCAAGATTGTGATACCACCAGTCAATCCGTTCACCCGGTTTCCGGTAGTCTGGTGTCCAGCCAAAATCCGGCGGGTAGACGTCTGTCGTCAGCCTTTCCTCGAATCCATGCAGTTGGTCGGGTCCGACAAAATGCATCTTGCCCGAAAGGCAGGTGTGATAGCCCGCGGCGCGTAAATGATGTGCGTAGGTCGGGATGGCAGACGCAAATTCCGCTGCATTGTCATAGACACGAGTTCGCGAAGGCAATTGACCGCTCATGAACGATGCTCGACCCGGGGCGCAGAGAGGTGAAGCTGTGTAGTTGTTCGCAAACCGCGCTGACTGCGCGGCAAGCGCTTTCAAATGTGGAACCTGCAAAAAGTCGATCGGCCCGTCGGGAAATAGTGTCCCGTTGAGTTGATCGGTCATGATGATCAAAATATTCGGCTTTCGCGCCATCTGGTTGTTCCCTGCAGCATCGATCGTGCCCGATCCACAGAGAGACCATATTTTTAATTGAACAGCTGTTCAATCATAATTGTTGCCTTCGGCAGAATTTCGTAGGCCCAATTCACTACTTCTGATGCGACCGGTTTGGTCCTATATGAAGTTGGCATGCGAACAGTATCCCTGAAGGAGCAAGACCATGACTGCCTGTATCGTCGGCTGGGCTCATTCGCAGTTCGGAAAGCTTGAAGGCGAAACCGTAGAAAGCCTCATTGTCGGCGTTGCCGGAGAGGCGCTCGCCCATGCTGGAATCGGTCCTGACGACGTGGACGAAATCGTGCTCGGTCACTTCAACGCAGGTTTTTCGGCACAGGACTTTACGGCGAGCCTTGTACTGCAGGCCGACGAAAAACTGAGGTTCAAGCCCGCAACCCGGGTTGAAAACGCTTGCGCGACCGGGTCGGCCGCTGTCAGGCAGGGAATAAGGGCAATCGAGGCCAAAGCGTCCAAAGTTGTGTTGGTTGTCGGCGTTGAACAGATGACCACAACCCCGGGGCCGGAAATCGGCAAAAATTTGCTCAAAGCGTCTTACCTGCCGGAGGATGGCGACATTCCTGCGGGGTTTGCTGGTGTGTTTGGCCAGATTGCCCAGGCTTACTTCCAGCGCCACGGCGACCAATCCGACGCGCTGGCGGCGATCGCGGCCAAAAACCACAAGAACGGCGTCAACAATCCGTTTGCCCAGATGCGCAAGGATTTGGGCTATGAATTCTGCCGGCAGGAGAGCGAGAAAAACCCATTTGTCGCCGGACCACTAAAGCGAACTGATTGTTCGCTTGTTTCTGACGGAGCTGCGGCACTGGTTTTGGCGAATACGGAGACAGCGCTTGCGATGAACCGCGCAATTGCATTCCGCGCCAATCAACATGTGCAAGATTTTCTGCCAATGTCCAAGCGCGATATCCTGCTTTTCGAAGGATGTGAGCAAGCTTGGCGCAGGGCGCTGAAACAGGCCGGTGTGTCGCTGGATGACCTGTCGTTCGTCGAAACCCACGATTGCTTCACCATCGCTGAGTTGATCGAATACGAAGCAATGGGTCTGGCCAAGCGCGGGGAGGGCGCGTCTGTTGCAATGGAAGGTCAGACTGCCATGGATGGCCGTTTGCCTGTGAACCCTTCTGGTGGACTGAAGTCGAAGGGCCATCCAATCGGTGCAACGGGCGTCTCCATGCACGCATTGACTGCGATGCAACTGGCAGGAGTTGCCGGCGACATTCAGGTACCCGAAGCCAATTTGGGTGGCATTTTCAACATGGGTGGTGCGGCGGTTGCCAACTACGTATCGATATTGGAACGGATCAAATAAAGGTCAGGAAAACCACAGCGGTACACGCCCATAGGCCGGTATCTTGATGGCGGGCCGCGCGAAATCCAATCCCGCCACAAGACCAAAAAAATGAAACTCGAGACCGGACCGCACACCCGCGGCAAATCCGATCAACCCGCCGAACGTCGCGTGCATGTCCCGCCAGTCGTCAGCGATGTCGAACGATGCCAGGCCCGGAGCGAAATCTCGGCCGACAGCATTGGGCGGCAGCTGAGCTCCCATCTCGGGCACCGCCTTGATGACGTGGGCGACAAAACTGTTCGAATTCGGACCAGGCCAGATCGTGTAGTCGCCATATTCCCGGTATGGATAGGCATCAATAGCCGTTTCCGCTTTGGCGACCAGTCGGGCAGCTTCGCTACCCGAAACCGAAGCAATAATTACCGGCGTATTAGAGTACCATCGACCGTCCGGTTCATAGGAGTTCTTCCGCACCGGTCGGCCCCAGCCGACTTTGTCATATCGATCGTATCCTGCACCGTGGTCCCGTTTGATAACGATCCAGCAGTGAACAGAGAATGCGCCTTTCAAGCCACCCGTCCGTGCTGCCATCAGAAATATCGCCGGTCCGTCAATCGTATCGGCGGCGGGCAAAACGCCGCTGGCACTCCAGTCAGCGGTTCGCCAGGAGGACGGACGCTCCAAAGTGACCCACCAGGCAGCCGTGCCTACTGCCGGAAGCAGAAACAGAAGCGCTATCGTCGCCAGGAGCATCTTGATCAATTTCACTGATGTTGTTCCATTGACTGATTGATAGAAGGTAGTAATTCCCCCATTGAAGACGCAACCTTTCAGCCCGCAAATTTTGGTGATCGAATGGCAAACCCGGTATTGGTTGAGGTGACACGCGGTGAATTGGTCGAAAGCTTCCATCGCGGTGCCGTTGCCGTAGTCGATGCAGACGGCACTGAACTAGTGGGTCTCGGCGACATCGATACCCCGATTTATCCTCGCTCTGCAGTCAAGGTCATTCAGGCCTTGCCATTGGTCGAAAGTGGCGCGGCGGATGCGTTTGGATTCGGAGAGCAGGAATTGGCATTGGCCTGCTCATCGCACGTCGCCGAACCAGCACATGTGGAGATGGTCCAATCAATGCTTGGGCGAGCCGGCTTGTCAGTTGAGGCGCTTGAATGCGGAACACATTGGCCATCCATCGGTCATGCGGCGCGCGCCTTGGCGAGCAACGGTGAAACGCCAACTGCTGTGCACAACAACTGCTCTGGCAAACACACCGGCTTTTTGGGCACCTGCGTCCACCTGGGAATCGATCCAAAAGGTTATGTCCGGCGCGATCATCCGGTTCAACATCAGGTGACCGACGCTCTGGAGCAGGTGATCGGAACCGCGCATACCGTCGAGCACTGTGCTCCGGATGGATGCTCAATTCCCACTCACGCCGTCCCGTTGAAAAATCTTGCACTCGGATTTGCGCGAATGGCGACGGGAAAAGATCTTACCCCGCAACGCGCAAAGGCCGCTCGCAGATTGTTCGAATCCTGTTTCAACCAGCCTTTTTTTGTAGAAGGAACCAGGCGGCCTTGTTCGCTGATGTTGGAAGCGGGCGCTGGCGACGTGTTTGCCAAAAATGGCGCGGAAGGGGTTTATTGCGGTGCAATTCCCTCGCTGGGTCTGGGTATAGCGTTAAAGTGCGACGACGGGAACATGCGCGCTGCGGCACCGGCGTTCGCCGCTGTCGTAGCCAGATTGTTGGAACGTGGCGGGGAAGTTCAGTCGAGTTTCGCGGAACTCGCGACCAAACCGCTGAAAAATCACAACGGATGGACAATTGGCGATATTCGCCCTTCCGGCGAACTCTCGATCAACTGGTGAGGTTGCGTTCAACGCGCAGCCGCGGCCACTCGCCTGATCCAGTACGGGCAAGATCGCCGGTAACCCGTTTTTTCCACCGGTGACCGAAGATCGCTCCATGCACCGTATCTTCAATCACATTGTCGGTGATGACAGCGGAACCGGATCCTTCAACCACGGATACGGCGATGCCCTCGCCGGCCTTGCGGATAACGTTTCCGGTCGCAACGACATTGCGCATGAATTCACCCCAGCCGATGTGAATTCCATAGAGCGGCGCGTTTTCGATCACATTGCCGGTGACTGACGTGTCTGCTTCAACCGAGATTCCTACACCGAAACCCGGTGCATCGGCAGGGTAAGGGCCGGTTTCCGACAAATTGCGCACCAGGTTTCCCGAGCAAACTCCCAGCCTGCCGCCATTGTTGAAGTTGACGATCGATATTCCGTTGGCGGCTCCGTCGACGATGTTTGAACTGATGACCGCGCCGTCAAATGCAAATTCCGCATAGATTGCGGTTTCACCGGAGCGGGAACAATTGTTGCCGGTAATTTGCAGGTTGCTCGCCGAGTTGGCTCGGATGGCGGAAAATGCGCAATCTGCAACAACATTACCGGAGACCAGCACATTATTGGCGCGAAACACGTTGATGCCATTGCCGTTTTGGCCGGTGCCTCCGTTGCGCGCGGAAATGCGATCGATGCGGTTTTCAGATATGATTGCGCCATCATCTGCAACCTGCCAGCGATGAACGAGTATGCCCCCATTGGCGCAATCGGTGACGCGGTTACCGGTTATGTGCAATCTGCCACCTTCGACGGAATAGATCGCCGCATCAGCAGCGCCACTTATCATCGACCGCTCGATGCGGCCACCGGTACGCTCAAGGTTGATGCCGTTTTTGCCACTGCCAATAATCTCACAGTTGTTGATTTCCACATGGCGCGCCCGGCGAATGTCGATCAGGCCTTGAGTATAATCAGCAAGCCAGTGGTTGGCGCCGTCGATTGTCAGCCCGGAAATGTCGAACAAGTCGAGGTTTTCGCCAGCAAAGAGGTGCCCGTCACCGCCATAAATTATCCGTGTTGCACCCGGTACCCCGGAAATTCGTACATTTTCAGGAAGCTTGAGATTGGAAACAACATAATTGCCCGCCGGAAGGTGGACGGGAAGGTTTCGCTCCGCCGCTTCCTGCAGCATCCGGTTAAACGCTGTGCTCTGATTGTCGAAAGCGTCCGGCCGTATTCCCAATTCGGTAGCGTCAATCGAGCCGCGCAGGGAATTCGTAGAGACACCGGAGAGCGCACCTGCACACATTGCAGGTGCGCTCAATCCGGCCAGCCCCAGCCCCATCGCGGATTTCAGCAAAACTCGTCTGTTCATGAACGGCACACCGCTCCCTGTTGGGAGCAATTGAAGCACAATCTGTGCCAGTTCGTGTGTTTCAGACCGGGAAAGCCTACCCTTAATCGATCGCCAAGGCAAAATCGCGGAAAAACATCGCCGCGCCAGCTTCGTCTATTTCGCCAGCCGCCACCGAGAGGACAAAAGCGATTACGTCATGGGGATCGGCCTCGACACTGTAACCGTTGAAATACAGAAAGAGATCAGCCGCTACCCAGGCTGTTCGTTTGTTGCCATCGATAAATGGATGATTTTTGGCAATGCCAAAGAGATAAGCTGCCGCCAAAACAAATAAATCGCTCTCGCCGAAGTGATGCTTTTGCTCCGGTCGGGCCAGTGCCGATTCCAGCATGCCTTCGTCACGTAATCCGGGTGCGCCACCATGTAAGCGCAATTGCTCGGCGTGAGCGGCCTCAATGAAAGCGCGGTCGTGAAATTCGATCACTTGGCAAGTTCGCGTAGCGCAACTTCGTACTTTTTCATACGCTCGCGGGCAATTCTCATTTTGCGTTCGAATTCCTCCGCGTCGTCTTCGATCGGCTTTATGCGAAGGTCGTTGCCATCGCGAACGAGAACAACATTATCTCCTGCAGTGAGATGCATATCCTCGAGTAATTCCTTCGGAATGATGACGCCTTCTGAATTACCGATTTTGCGGATGGTCGTATTCATGGCAGCTTCCACTGTTATAACATCATTTATAACATCAACAGTTAGCTATTGCAACAGATGTTATAACAAACGTCAGGAGCGCTCGATCAGAATATCCATCAGCAATTCAGCCGCTTCCGGAATAACCGTTCCGGGTGGAAAGATTGCATCTGCACCAGCCTTGGTGACCGCCTCATAATCCTGCGGCGGGATCACGCCGCCAATAGCGATCATCACATCTTCCGCGCCCCGCTTGGTCAGTGCCTCCTTCAACTCGGGCACCATGGTCAGGTGGCCGGCGGTAAGTGAAGAAGCGCCAACGATCTGGACATCGCTCTCGACAGCCAGTTTGGCGACTTCTTCAGGTGTCTGGAACATCGAACCGATGACGACGTCAAATCCCAGGTCCGAAAACGCTGTGGCGATAACCTTCTGTCCGCGATCATGACCATCCTGGCCCATCTTCGCGACCAGCATGCGGGGCGGGCCGCCATTGGATTTGCGCCAGGTTTCGATCTTCTCCGCAACGCGGGCTGCAGCAGGCAGGTCGCCGATTTCACTTCCGTACACACCGGAGATGGATTTGATTTCTGCCACGTGCCGGCCAAAGACCTGTTCCAGAGCCATGCTGATCTCACCGACCGTTGCGCCGGCACGAGCAGCATTGATGGAAAACTCGAGCAAATTACCGTCACCCTCTGCCGCTTTGGAGAGCGCCTGCAGCGCGGTTTCGACGGCCGAAACCTCGCGAGTGCCCTTCAACGATTGAAGTTTGGAGAGCTGCCTGGCACGAACTTCCGCATTGTCGACCTTCAAAACGTCGACTTCAATGTCCTCTTTCGGCTGGAAGGCGTTGACGCCGATCACCGGCTGCTCACCGGAATCGATCCGCGCCTGCGTTCGTGCTGCGGCCTCCTCAATGCGAAGTTTCGGTGTGCCCTGTTCGATGGCTGCAGCCATGCCTCCGAGGCCCTCAACCTCTTCAATATGCGTCATGGCGCGGGCGGCAAGATCATGTGTGAGGCGCTCGACATAGGCGGAGCCGCCCCACGGATCGATTATCCGCGTGGTGCCGGATTCCAGCTGCAATACGAGCTGAGTGTTGCGTGCGATCCTCGCCGAATGATCGGTCGGCAATGCCAGCGCTTCATCAAACGAATTCGTATGTAGTGATTGGGTATGACCCTGTGTTGCCGCCATTGCTTCGATCATCGTGCGCATGATGTTATTGTATGGATCCTGCGCGGTCAGAGACCAGCCTGATGTCTGGCAGTGGGTACGAAGCGATAGAGAGCGCTGGTCTTTCGGTGCAAACTCTTTTTGCATCAACGCCGCCCACAAAAGCCGGGCCGCCCGCATCTTGGCGACTTCCATGAAGAAATTCATGCCTATGGCCCAGAAGAACGAAAGCCGTGGTGCGAATTTGTCGATATCCATTCCGGCAGCGACACCGGCGCGGGCATATTCGATCCCGTCGGCAATTGTGTAAGCCAATTCCAGATCCGCAGAAGCGCCGGCTTCCTGCATGTGATAGCCGGAGATCGAAATCGAGTTGAATTTCGGCATGTTCGCGGAAGTGTACGAAAAGATATCGGAAACGATCCGCATCGATGGCTTGGGAGGATAGATGTAGGTATTGCGGACCATGAACTCCTTCAAGATGTCGTTCTGAATGGTCCCTGCCAGCTTATCCTGGCTTACACCCTGTTCTTCGGCGGCGACGACATACAGCGCAAGGATAGGCAGTACCGCGCCGTTCATGGTCATCGACACGGTCATCTCATCAAGCGGTATGCCTTCGAACAATTGCCGCATATCCAAGATCGAATCGATCGCCACACCCGCCATGCCGACATCACCGGCAACGCGTGGATGGTCGCTGTCATAACCGCGATGGGTCGCAAGGTCGAAGGCAACCGACAGGCCTTTTTGACCGGCAGCAAGATTGCGCCGGTAGAAGGCGTTTGATTCCTCAGCCGTCGAGTAGCCGGCATACTGGCGGATCGTCCAAGGTCGCTGAATATACATGGTCGGGTAGGGACCGCGAATGAAAGGCGCTTCACCGGGCCAGGTATCAAGAAAATTCACCCCTTCAAGATCGCTCGTCTCATAGTTACGCTTTACTGCGATACCTTCCGGAGTGTTCCACAGCGATTGGTCAAGGGCAGCCTCGTCCGATTCCGAAGATGGCCAATCGATCTTGGCAAAATCGGGGATCATGAATTGTCTCCGCCAAGGGTTTCCAGCCGCACGGTTTCAAGCTTTTCACAGTGGACTGCACCCTCGCTCGGCATGGGAAGACGCGCAGCTTCCAACACTTTCACCGCTCGCTCCTTGTCCAATGGAAATCGGTTGACGCCGACAAGAGAAATATCATCGCTCGCAAATCGACCGCTTCGCGACTGCCGACTTGTCAGGATTTTTGCCTGAAGCTTGCCGGTGGAAAGGCTTTCCAGAAGGCCGCCATCTGCCTCGATCGCCTGAAATTCGGCCCAGGCTTTCTCGCAAATCGCATCAGTCAGTGATTCAATTCCGCCTGCTCCGGCTCCCGGATCTGAAACGAACGCAAGATGGCTTTCGTCCGCGAGGATCAGTTGAGTATTGCGGGCAATCCGTCTTGCAAATGGGTCGCACAGTCCGTGGGGTGCGGTGTGGGGAATAATCGAGATTGAATCCGCTCCGCCAACCGCGGCAGAAAATGCTGCAATTGTCGACCGCAATATGTTGGTTTCGCCATCCTTGCCGGTAAGCATGTGCCATGACGTCTCCGCATGAACTGTGGCAGGAGCGGCCTCGACGCCACAGGCCTCCTGAACGCGTGCCCACAGTTTCCGGATTGCCCGTATCTTGGCCATGGAGAGAAATTGATCCTGATCCACGGACAGTGAAAATCCGATATGCGGCGCTGAGTAGACAAGCGGTTGGCGGGCCTGCTCGAACATGCGCAAATGCGAGACCGCACTTGCAAGCATGGCGCCAAGCTCTTGCGCCGTCGTCGCTCCGGCGTTGTGATAGACACGGCCGTCTGCCTCTAGCAGCACGCCGGGCAGTCCGAGCGCGAAGAAATGCGCCAACGATTGCGGCATCGAGGCCTGCAGTGCCTCAACGGACATGGTCAAACGACCGGTTCCCGCAAAAATCGCTGCAGGATCCAGGCCAAGGGAAAATCTCAGCCCTGCGGGATTGATTCTGCGCTTGCCATAGAGCTCGATAATCCAGTCGATCGACGCTCTGCTTTGCGGGTGTGAATCGATCCGCAGATAGAGTTTGTCCAGCGGTACATCGGTCAGGACTTGACCAAGAGTCTCGCGATCACCGCGAATTCCATAACCAAAGGCATTGGGGGCGCCCTCGAAAACGAGCGCCAGTCCCGTCGCTCCGTTATTCACATCCTCAAGTGCCTGTCTGTTGGCACGGTCGGGGTCGGGGTCGTCAATTCGTTGAACAATCCGCCAGGGACGGGACGGTTCCCGGCGGCGAAGCGGTTTCGCCTCGGCACGCTCGTAGATCGGTTGAATTTGGATACCGTCTTCGGTCGTAGCAACCAATGTGTCTTCGAAAGGCTGCCCCTTCAAAGCCTTTTCCGCCAGCGCACGCCATGCGGCGTGATCCACCTTTGGAAACTGGGCATTATTGATAACGCTGATTGGCATTTTGCATCTCTGAAGCCGCGTTTGCAATTTGCCGCGACATTACGGTGTGTAGTCCTTTGCTGCAATGCAACGAAGGCCCTAGAAAGGGCGAAATCGACTTCGTCTTTCGTTGAGGTTTATAGCGCCGTAGAGCGCCGCAGCAAGTTGCGCGCGTTTCTTGCCATTGAGACAGAACGCAAGTCTGATTATACAGTCTAGCGAACAGACGTGTTGCGCGGGATGCGCGCCGCTTTTCCGCAAGTTGGAGATCATCGCATGCAGGACGACCGGATTTTTTTGGGTGCCAGCCGGACACCACAGGACGAGTACCAGAAACCGGAAGAACTGCTGCTGAAGTATGGCAACCGCCATGGTTTGGTCACCGGCGCCACTGGCACGGGTAAAACAGTTACCCTTCAAATCCTCGCCGAGGGACTTTCCAACGCTGGTGTTCCGGTTTTTTGTGCCGACATAAAAGGCGACCTGTCCGGGATCGCGGCGATTGGTGAATCCAAGGATTTTCTGATCAAGCGTGCCGATACGATCAAGCTTGATCCTTATGAGTTTCAGGAATTTCCGGTCATTTTCTGGGACCTGTTTGGGGAGAAAGGCCACCCCATCAGAGCGACGGTATCGGAAATGGGACCGTTGCTTCTGTCGCGCCTGATGGACCTGTCGGAAGCGCAGGAAGGCATCATCAACATCTGCTTTAAAATCGCCGATGATGAAGGATTGGCACTTCTCGATTTGAAGGATCTGCAGGCGCTTCTGACTAACATTGCCGAACGTGCCGATGAAATCGGAACGCAATACGGCAACATTACCAACGCTTCGGTTGGCGCCATACAACGTGCGCTTCTGGTGCTCGAACAGCAGGGTGCGGAGCATTTCTTCGGCGAGCCGGCGCTCAAGATTGCCGACCTGATGCGAACCACCCGTGATGGGCGCGGCGCTATCAATGTGCTGGCGGCCGACAAGTTGATGATGAATCCGAGACTTTACGCGACATTCCTGCTTTGGCTGATGTCGGAACTGTTTGAGGAATTGCCGGAAGTTGGCGATCCAGCCAAGCCGAAGGCAGTGTTCTTTTTCGATGAGGCGCATCTTCTGTTTGACGAAGCGCCGAAAATCCTGCTCGAGCGGGTGGAGCAAGTTGTTCGCCTGATCCGCTCGAAGGGTGTGGGCGTTTATTTCGTCACGCAGAACCCGCTTGATGTTCCCGATTCTGTGCTGGCCCAGTTGGGCAACCGCATTCAGCATGCACTTCGTGCCTATACGCCGCGCGAACAAAAAGCGGTGAAAACCGCGGCAGACACGTTCCGGCCAAACCCTGATTTCGACTGTTTCGAAGCGATCACCAAACTTGGAGTCGGTGAAGCGCTGGTTTCGACGATGGAGGCGAAGGCCGTTCCGTCGATGGTACAGCGGACATTGATCCGGCCCCCGGCGTCGCGCCTCGGCCCACTGACCGATTCCGAGCGTAAGCAGCTCATGGCCGAAAGTCCCCTGGCTGGTCAGTACGACAAGACGGTTGATCGCGAGTCAGCGTTCGAAATCCTGCAGAAACGAGCAGAGGAAGCTGCGCGTCTGGAGGAGGAAGCCGAACGCCTTGAGGAGGAGGAAGAGGAGCGCCGCGAACGCGAGGAAGAAATTCGCGAACGGCGGGAACGAGAGGAAGAAGAGCGCGAGTATGAATCGCGTCGAACCCGCTGGTCCATCCCAGGATTCAGTCCGGACGATGACGACGATTACGACAGCCGCGGCCGGCGGCGCAGTTCACGGTCAAGAAAAAAACGCCGCTCAAGAAGGCGCTCCAATCGCCAGACGGTCGCCGAAGCGGCGATCAAATCGGTGGTTCGCTCGGTAGGTTCACAGGTCGGCAGGGCGCTTGTGCGTGGGATATTGGGGAGCCTGAAGAAGGGGTTTTAGTGCAATCCCGCCAATGCGCTAGACGCATCGTCGGAATCGCATTCGGAAATTCTTAAACTGCTCCCAGACCTTCCAGCGAAGGCAAAATGGCGTCGGCTGAATAGTCGAAATACTCATCCGGTTGCGCAGTACGATTGATCCAAACGGTCCTGAATCCGAACTTCTTGGCCCCGGCTATGTCCCAGCGATTGGAGGACTGGAACGAAACGGCGTCGGGGTACAATCGCCAGGCGGTCGTTACCATGTCATAGGCTTCCGGCACCGCCTTGAATTTTCGAATGGCTTCGACCGAAAAGACATCATCGACTATGCCGTCCAATGCAGCGGACCTGACAGCCGCGTCCAACATTTCCGGTGAGCCGTTGGAGAGGATGGCCACCTTGGCACCGCCATCCTTTAACGCCCGCAGCACGCGCGGGACTTCTTCGTAGCAATCGAGTGTCCAGTAGGCTTCCAGCAACTGCTTTTTCAGACCCGGATCGACCGACGGTACCTTGGCAAACGCAAAATCAAGCGCCAACTCCGTCAGCTTCCAAAAATCCTCATAGTTTCCCATGGTCGTTCTGACCCACGAATACTCAAGTTGCTTCGTGCGCCAGATGTCAGACAGAAGCTGTCCGTCAGGGCCAGCCTCATCGGCATGTTTCCGCACCGCAGCGTGAACATCAAACAAGGTTCCGTAAGCATCGAATACATACGCAGAATAGGCCATTGATGACTCCAAATTTCGAGGCGGACTTGACCGCAAGGCCACTCCAAGGTCAAGTGCGCAACGGTAGACAAATTAGGTGATGGAGCATCTGCATGGCGGTTGATACCAGCGCACAAACAACAACTTGGACCTATGTCGATGGCGACTGGCATGATGGTAATCCGCAAATCATTGGTCCGCGCACGCACGCGATATGGCTTGGCTCAAGTGTGTTTGACGGTGCCAGATGGTTTGAAGGAGTAGCGCCAGACCTCGACCGGCACGCTGAGCGCGTGAATGCGAGTGCAGCTGCGCTCGGTCTGAAGGCGACCAAAACCCTCGATGAAATCGTCGGATTGACCATGGACGGTTTAAAAAAATTCGATGGCCAAACGGCCGTATATATAAGGCCGATGTATTGGGCCGAACATGGTGGCTATATGGGTGTGCCTGCTGATCCCGAGTCCACTCGCTTCTGTTTGTGCCTTTACGAGGCGCCGATGATTGCCTCGTCAGGATTTTCAGTGTCGGTCTCGCCCTATAGGCGGCCATCGCTTGAGACGATGCCAACCAACGCCAAGGCGGGTTGTCTCTACCCCAACAATGCACGCGCGATCATGGAAGCGCGAAGCAGGGGTTTCGATAACGCATTGGTGCTCGACATGCTGGGCAACGTGGCGGAGACCGGAACCTCCAATGTGTTCATGGTCAAGGAAGGTGCAATCCAGACACCAGCGCCAAACGGAACGTTCTTGTCCGGGATCACCCGATCCCGCGCAATGAAACTGCTGGCCGAGACGGGATTGCCGGTAATCGAGCGATGTCTGCAGATTGACGATTTCATGGGCGCAGACGAAATATTCTCGACCGGCAACCATTCCAAAATCGTGCCGATTGTCCGCATCGAGGATCGCGATTTACAGCCAGGTCCCATTGCGAAGAAGGCGCGCGAACTCTATTGGGAATGGGCGCATTCTTGACCCTTGCGGTCGCCGTTTCCATATCAGCACTGATGTCCTATGCTGATGGCAACAATCGATAATATTGCCAACGAGGGAGTATGTACCATGGCATTCGAGTTACCCGATCTTCCCTATGACTACGAGGCGCTGCAGCCATTCATGTCGAAGGAAACGCTAGAGTTTCATCACGACAAACATCACAAGGCCTATGTCGACAATGGCAACAAACTGGCCGCCGATGCCGGCATGAGTGATCTGTCGCTCGAAGACGTCGTCAAGCAGTCTCACGGCTCCAATGCCGGTCTGTTCAACAACGCTGCCCAGCACTACAACCACATTCATTTCTGGAAATGGATGAAAGGTGGTGGCGGCGGAACCAGCCTGCCAGGCAAACTCCAGTCGGCGATTGACAGCGATCTCGGCGGTTATGATCAATTCAAGGCTGATTTCATCAATGCCGGCGTTACCCAGTTTGGCTCTGGCTGGGCCTGGGTGGCGGTCAAGGACGGCAAGCTCGAGATCATGAAAACACCGAACGGCGAAAACCCGCTCGTTCATGGCGCGTCGCCAATTCTCGGCGTCGATGTCTGGGAACATTCCTATTACATCGACTATCGCAACGCGCGTCCGAAATATCTCGAGGCGTTTGTCGATAGCCTGATCAACTGGGATTACGTGCTGGAAATGTACGAAGCAGCCAGCTGATTTGAGCAGTAGTTCGAATTAAGACCCCGGAGTAATTTCCGGGGTCTTTTTTCGTTGACAGACTGTTCACACCATTTTGCCAGTAATAACGAAAGATTGAAACGATCGGCGGGAAGATTAGGGCAAGTTGAGCGTTGTTAGGGTCGGGGGAAATCCTGTTTCAACATCCCTTCGGAGGAGAATCATGAAGAAAATTGCATTGGCCCTGTCTGTAATCGCTTTGTCGTCGACAGCAGTTTCGGCGGGCGGCCACCTGACCGGCAATGACGCTGTCGATACACGCAAGGCCTTGATGCAGGCCGTTGGCGCTGCTGCTGGCGCAGCGGGTGGAATGATGAAAGGCGAAATTGACTACAATCCTGCTGTCGCCAATGCGGCGATTGCGGCAATGCGCGGCGCAGCCTATTCGATCGGTGCATTCTTTCCCGAAGGAACGGACAGCGTAAAGGGCACGACCGCCTCGGCCAAAATTTGGGAAGATGCCGATGGTTTCGCAGCCGCCTCTGCGAAGTTCAAAGCGGATATTGACGCGGCGTCCGCTGCCGCGGGCAAAGACGGTCCTGCGGACCTTGATGCATTCAAAGCTGCAATCGGGCCGGTTTTCGCCAACTGCAAATCGTGCCATGAAGGGTATCGTGTGAAAAATTAGCGATTCCTTGGAAATATGATCAAAAAGCTCGCCCTGCTTATAGTCTTTCTGGCCATTCTGGGCGGGCTTTTCTTTTGGTGGTTGACGTCACCATCGCATCTCGCACCGGGAGAAATTGCATCATTTCCGGATGGAGACGCGGCCGCCGGAGAGCGCATATTTCACGTCGGCGGCTGCGCTTCCTGCCATGCGGTGCCCAAATCAGAGGGTGACAAGCGGTTTGAACTGCCGGGCGGTGTGGAACTGGCAACACCTTTCGGCACATTTGTCGCGCCGAACATCTCGCAGCATGAGACTGACGGCATCGGCAGTTGGTCACTGTCCGATTTCGCCAACGCGATGTTGAAAGGTACGTCGCCGGGCGGCGATCACTACTATCCGGCGTTTCCCTACACTTCATATGCGCGGATGAGCGGCAAGGATATCGCTGATCTGTACGCATTTCTCAAAATGACACCCTCGATTGCAGGAACCGCACCGGGCCACAAGCTCGGTTTTCCGTTCAACATACGGCGCGGTCTTGGTCTGTGGAAACTGGTGAATTTGTCTGGCGAACCGGTTATTGCGCTACCGGGCGATGCGTCCGAGCAGGCCCGAATGGGTAGGTATCTTGTGGAAGGTCCTGGCCATTGCGGCGAGTGCCACAGTCCGCGAGATATCGGCGGCGCAATTCTCAAAGACCAATGGTTGGCAGGTGCAGTGGCTGCGGAAGGCGAGGGGATAGTGCCAAACATAACATCCGGCGATGGCGGTGTTGGTGATTGGTCAGAAGCTGATATCGCCTACTATCTGGAAACCGGCTTTACGCCCAGTTTTGATAGTGTCGGCGGCGCCATGGTGGAAGTTCAGCGAAATATGGCCGCCCTGCCGGCAGAAGATCGCGCAGCCATTGCGGCTTACCTGAAGGCGATACCGGCCAAACCAAACGGTTATCCGGCGAAGCGGTAGCAGCTATCTTGGCCGGCAGTTGGCCAACTGCTTGCCTGCGCCATGATCAGAACGAATTGCGTAGAGCCACGCATCACAGCGCTTCTTGGTCGGAAAACACCCGCCCTCGTAAATTGGTTTGTCGAGAAATATCCCTATCTGACCGATGCCTTGAAAAACGCCGTAGTACCGGTCATCTGGATATTGACTGCACTTGTTTGGCATTTCGCGTGGGCGCTCGCCGGCGCGGTGGATGATTTCGCCTGAAACAGCAGGTACGGCAAGCATGGCCGAAAGAGCGATGGCTGACAGTACACAATATTTGCGCATGACGATCTCCTGGTTGGTGACAAAGCCTGTGCGTGAATAGACGCGGATCATGCGGCGATATTATAGCAACGGAGACTCACGGGTGTTCAACAGTTAATTTGAATTTGTCACTTTCAACGCAAAGGCTTGTGAGTAGGCGACTTCCTCCAATCGCGAAAATCTTCCCGATGCGCCGGCGTGGCCAGCATCCATGTTGATCTTGAATAGTATCGGGTTTTCGGAAGCTGCATTGTCGCGGAGTTTGGCGACCCATTTTGCCGGCTCCCAATAAGTAACCCTGGGATCAGTCAAACCTGCAATGGCTAATATTGGCGGATAGTTGCGCTCCGCAACATTATCGTAAGGCGAATAGGAGGCGATGGTTTCAAAGTCATCTTTCGATGCAATCGGGTTTCCCCATTCGGGCCATTCGGGTGGTGTCAGCGGCAGTGTATCGTCCAGCATTGTGGTAAGAACATCGACGAACGGTACCTCGGCGATTATGCCGCCGAACGTTTCGGGTGCCACGTTGGCTACGGCGCCCATCAGCATGCCGCCTGCTGAGCCGCCATGGCCGATGATGCGGCCGGCACCTGCATATTTCTCCTGAATCAGATGTTCAGCAGCAGCTATGAAATCCTTGAAAGTGTTCGTCTTTTTTGCCCGTTTGCCATCTTCATACCACTGATAGCCCTTGTCTTTGCCTCCCCTGATGTGGGCGATTGCGTAGACGAAGCCACGATCAACCAGCGACAAGATATTGGTGTTGAAGCTGGCCGGAATGGAGATGCCATAGGAGCCATAGCCATAGAGCAGGCATGGCGCTGTCCCATCGATCGCGGTATCGCGATGGTGAATGAGAGAAACCGGCACAAGTTCGCCATCATGGCTTGGAGCCATCAAACGGCGGGTCACATAGTCGTCGGGATTGTGTCCGGAAGGCACTTCCTGGGTTTTTAGCAATGTCCGTTCACGCGTGGCCATGTTGTAATCGAACACCTGAGCGGGTGTCGTCATTGACGAGTAGGAAAAACGGATGGTGTCGGTGTCGTACTCGTAAGAACCCGAAAGACCCAATGAGTAGGCTTCCTCGTCGAAGGCAATCGTATGCTCGCTGCCCGATGCCCGTTCGCGCACGACGATACGGGGCAGGCCATCTTTGCGTTCGAGCCGGATCAGATGACGTTCGAACGCCATGATCGACAAGATCAGGCGGCCGGACTCATGTGGGACGAGGTCGGTCCAGTTCTCCCTTTCCGGATTCTGGACCGGCACCGACATGACTTTGAAATCTTTAGCGCCATCGGTGTTGGTGAGAATGAAGAACACGTCACCACCTTCTTGAACATCATATTCATGGCCGGTTTCGCGGGGCGCGATAATCTTGGCTTCGGCAGCCGGATCATCGGCAGGCAGAATGCGAAATTCGGATGTTTCGTGATCATGAATTGAGATAAAGATCCAGTCGTTCCGCCGGCTGCCACCAACCCCCATGAACATGCCGGAATCGGCTTCTTCCAAAATAAGCCGCTCTTCGCCGCTGATCGATTTGTGAAACAGTTTCGATGGCCTGTGATTTTCATCAAGCCGGACAAAGAAGAACCCGTTTGCCGTCGCGTCCCATACGCCGCCGCCACCGGTATCCGCTATGGTCTCTTCACGGTCGTGACCTGCTTCCAGATCCCGGATTTTCAGCGTGTAGAATTCCGAGCCCTTGTCGTCAAAACCCCAAAGCAGATATCTGTGATCATGCGAATGATCAGCACCGCCGATGCGGAAATAGGCTTTCCCCTCGGCTTCAGCATCACCGTCCAGGATGATATTTTTCTCGCCACCGTCGCGGGGGGTACGAAAGAACTTCGGTTGTTGGCCACCGGTGACGAACAGCGAGCCATAGGCAAAGGGTCCGTCCTTCATCGGCACGGAGGAATCGTCCTCCTTGATGCGGCCCTTCATTTCCTCAAACAGCGTTTTTTGCAGCTCCTCCGTATCGGCCATCATTTGCTGCTGGTAGACGTTTTCCGCTTCCAGATGCGCGCGGATATCAGCGTCCAGCAAGGAGGGGTCCTTGAACATTTCCTGCCAATTATCAGCTCGCAGCCAGGCGTAATCGTCAGTCCGTTCTGTGCCATGGCGCACATCGTTGACCGGCCTTTTTTCGGCATATGGGGGTTCGATATTTGTCTGAAATTTCAGCATCAAAAGCTCCGGTCGATACGTGATTTGAATGTTCGGTGAACAAACCGGTCAAGCCCGGTTCAAAGACTTCCGGCTAAATAGGACAAGTCAGCCTCGATTGCGAACCCCAAAAGGAAGCCACAATGATAAATCAAATTGCCAAACCTCTGGCGTTTCTCACCGCGGCTGGCATTTCTGCGCTTTCAGCGCTGTCGATTGCGCCTGCCAATGCCACTGCATTCGCCGCCTGGGAAGTTGCCAACGTACCGTGGGGCGATGTCCTGAACGTTCGAAAATATCCTTCACCGAAGTCCCAAAAGCAGGCAGCCTATCCAAATGGAACGGTCCTGCAGATGACCGGCGTCTGCACCGGTGGCGTCGATTTGCAGGACATTGCGGGCGCACCCTATGATTGGCAGGCCTCAAAAGTCCGCTATCGCTGGTGTCAGGTATGGCACGATCCCGCCAATGATGGCGACTATGTCACCGGCTGGGTATACGGCAAATACCTGTATCCGCATTGAAGCGAGGTCAATCTTCCTGCGTCTTGAAATCCAGCGCGACGCCATTCATGCAATAGCGAAGTCCAGTCGGCTGCGGGCCATCCGGGAAGACATGACCGAGATGGCCATCGCAATCGGCGCAACGTACTTCCGTGCGGACCATGAACAATGAGCGGTCCTTGTGTTCTGTCACCGCGTCTGAATCCATCGGTTGGAAAAAGCTCGGCCAGCCGGTGCCCGATTCAAACTTGGAGGCCGAAGCGAACAACTCCTTGCCGCAACCAGCGCATTTAAAGACACCATCGCGTTTTTCACCATTGAGCGGCGAGGTTCCGGCGCGCTCAGTGCCGTGCTGACGAAGCACACGATACTGTTCGTCGGTGAGTTGCTCACGCCACTCCGCGTCTGTTTTGATGACCTTTGATCCGGATTGCTCACTCATGCGCATCTGCTCCCAATGATGTTCCAGAAATGTAGTGCGATTGATCTCGAATAGAAGCGGTAAACTGTCAGCACCTCGAAAAATTCAGAACAAAGCCGCAGAACGCTGCCGCCTGTGACTTGCCGCTCCCGTAAACTGTGTTTATGTGACAACATACGCGATGGTCGCCATCTAACGAAATAATTCAAAGACCGGGACGAATTCATGGGAACAGGCGCACAGTCATTGACATTCTTTGCGCTTGTCCTGCCGTTTCTAGCTGCTTTGGTTGCTCCGGCGCTGACCAAGGCATTCAAGCATAACGCCGCATGGATTCTGGCACTCGCTCCGGCCTGGATATTCATCCACTTTGCAGGATTTCTGCCGGAAGTTTCCGAAGGACGGGGCGTTACCGGCGGCTTTCAGTGGGTTCCAAGTTTCAACGTCAATTTCTCCTGGTTTCTTGATGGCCTGTCACTGACCTTTGCACTGCTGATCTCGGGCATCGGAACATTTATCGTTCTTTACAGCGGTGGATATCTGAAGGGTCACAAACATCAGGGCCGTTTTTTCTCTTTCATTTTGATGTTCATGGGCGCGATGCAGGGACTGGTTGTCTCGGACAGCTTCCTGATGTTGTTCGTCTTCTGGGAACTGACGTCGATCACTTCGTTCCTGCTGATCGGTTTCGATCACAGCCGTGAAGCCTCGAGGCGGGCGGCAATTCAGGCGCTTGTTGTTACCGGCTTGGGCGGTTTGTCGCTTCTCGCCGGCCTGCTCGTCATCTGGAACATCACCGGATACAGCGAGATGTCGCTTTTGCTGTTGACCAAGGATGCGCTGAGGGAGAGCCCGTTCTATCTGCTGGCGCTGGTTCTGGTTCTTGGTGGCGCGTTCACCAAATCGGCGCAGTTTCCACTGCATTTCTGGCTCCCAAACGCCATGGAAGCGCCAACACCTGTATCGGCATATCTTCACTCGGCAACCATGGTGAAGGCCGGCGTCTATCTGGTCATGCGGCTGAACCCGGTCATGGGAGAAACTGTCGCTTGGGAGACCATATTGCCGCTTTTCGGCGGTACTACGCTTCTGGTCGGCACTCTTCTTGCCATCCGGCAAACCGACCTCAAGCTGATGCTCGCATACACGACCGTCGCATCGCTCGGTCTTTTGGTAATGCTGACGGGGTTTGGTTCGGACAAGGCAGTTGAGGCCGCGGCACTGTATCTGATCGCGCACTCCCTGTTCAAAGGAACGCTCTTCATGGTCGCCGGTTTGATCGATCACGAGGCCGGCAGCCGCGATATCACAAAGCTTGGTGGCTTGCGCAAAGCCATGCCGATCACATTTGCAGCAGCACTGCTGGCAGCCCTTTCGATGGGTGGATTACCGCCGTTCACGGGGTTCCTTGCAAAGGAAGAAATCTACGCAGCGCTCGGCTTTGCCGATGGGTGGTCCGGGTTTCTGACGTTTGTGGCAATCGCTGGTAACGCCTTGATGTTCGTTATCGGATTTGCCGTGGCGCTAAAACCGTTCCTCGGTGACATGCCAAAATCAGTCGAGAAAGCGCATGAAGGCCCTGTCTTGCTATGGGCAGGACCAGCCGTCCTGTCAGTACTCGGATTGGTGCTGGCAATTTTTTCGGGCGTCTATCACCACTATCTTTCCAGCCCCATGTCGTCAGCGATCGCAGGCAGTGAAATTCATGTCCATATCAGCGTAATCCCGCATATTGGCATGCCGCTTCTCCTTTCCGTGTTGACGATCGCACTGGGCGTTGCTGCCTACAGAATGATCGACCGCAGCCGTGCTCTGATGGATCGCATTCTCACCACGATCGGCTGGGGCCCCGATCAGGGATTTGATCAGGTCATCCGGGGTTTGGTCCGCATTGCGACCGGCGTCACCCGGGTCGTCCACAACGGACGCCTGGAAGTCTACATGATCGTTACATTCGTCCTTGTCGCGATCGCGCTGATCTTGCCGATGTTGTTGTTCGACGAACTGCCCGATATACCCGAATTTCCAGATCTCAGATATTATGAATGGACTGTGCTCGGTATCGCCGTCATCGGACTGGGAGCAGTTGCAAATGCCAACGACCGGCTCACCGCAATCGTCTGCCTGGGAATTCAGGGGTTTGCGGTGGCACTGATTTTCATGCTGCTCGGCGCTCCTGATCTTTCGTTCACGCAATTCATGGTCGAGACCCTGTCAGTTGTTATCCTGGCGCTCGTCATGACCAGACTGCGCTTGTCACCGGCTGATCACCGGCCACCGGGCGAACGGTTCGTCGATATCAGCGTCGCCGGTCTTTGCGGTGTTGGCTTCGGCTTGCTGATGCTCAAGGTCACCCAATTGCCGTTCGATTCGACCTTGTCAGAATTCTTCAACGCCAACGCCCGGGTCATTGCGCATGGCCGCAATGTCGTCAACGTAATCATTGTCGATTTCCGCGGCCTGGACACATTGGGTGAAATCGCCGTCGTGATGATTGCCGGACTGGCGATATTGGCGTTGATCCGCATTCGGTCAGGCAAAACCGCAACTCACAGCCCGGACGCGGAGAAGTCCTGACATGCGTACAGTAATCTTCCGGACAGTCGCTCCATACCTGACCAGCCTGATGGTGCTTTTCTCGATTTTTGTGCTTCTGCGCGGCCACAACGAACCCGGTGGCGGATTTATCGGCGGACTGATCGCAGCCTCGGCATTTGCCATCTACGGTATCGCCTGTGGTGTGCAGGCGGTGCGCCGTGCAATCCGGTTCCATCCGATGGCTATATCGGGAGCCGGTCTCATGATGTCCGCCCTTTCAGGGGTGTTTTCCTTGCCATTTGACGTACCGTTCCTGACGGGAATTTGGTCTCAGACCGACCTGTTCGATCTCGGCATCGTTTTGTCCACCGTCCTGTTTTTCGATGTCGGCGTTTATCTCGTCGTCGTGGGCGCAATCACGTCGATCGCGTTGGCCCTGGAAGAAAGGGAGACGCTGTAATGGAAGTGGCCCTGTCAGTCACCGTTGCAATCTTCTTTGCAGTATCAATCTATCTGATGCTCTCAAAACACATCATTCGCATTGTCATCGGTGTTGCGATATTGAGCAACGCAGTCAATCTGTCGATATTCACAGCCGGGCGCGTCGTCCGTGAAGTGCCTCCCATCATACCGGTGGACGCCTACCAGCCCCTCGGCGAAACCGCCAACCCGTTGCCCCAAGCATTGATCCTGACCGCGATTGTGATCTCGTTTTCGTTTTTCGCATTTCTGTTGGTTCTCGCTTATCGCGCCTATCAGGCTCTTGGCACCGACGACACCGACGACATGCGACTGGCTGAACCGAAAGGCGAGGGGCTGCCGCCCCTCGGATACTGAAGTCTATGGCAGCTGACGCAGGCAAAACCGTAGATATCACGGGCGCGATGGTGACAGAGCCGGTCGCGCTTGGCGATTGGCTTGTGGTGGCTCCCGTCGCCATCCCGCTGATCGCGGGTGCGTTTTTGCTGATGTTCCGCAAGGAAGCCCGGATTCACGCCGGCGTCGCGACAATTGCGTTTGCATTGACATTTCTGACCGAGATCGGGCTGTTGATGCGCATAGCCTCCGATGGTCCGTTGGTCATGACCATGGGACGCTGGCTGCCACCGTTCGGAATCAGTTTTTCTGCCGATATTCTTGGCGCATCTTTTGCGGCAGTCTCGGGATTTATCGCAATGGTGTGCTCCGCCTACGCGGCCCGGGACATCAACAATATCGGGCGCCGATACGGCTTCTATCCTTTCCTGCTGCTGATGATGGCGGGCGTCGCAGGTGCATTTTTGACTGGCGATATATTCAACCTTTATGTCTGGTTTGAAGTTCTGCTGATATCATCCTTTGGCCTGTTGATACTCGGCTCCGAAAAAGAACAACTCGATGGCGCGACCAAATACGCGTTGCTCAACCTGGTTGCCACGACCCTGTTTTTGATCGCGACCGGTTACCTCTACGGTACGTTCGGTACACTCAACATGGCGGATATTGCACGCAAGGCGGACGACCTTCGCGCTACCGGTCCGCTGATGACCCTGGCAGGGCTTTATTTGCTGGCATTCGGAATGAAAGCAGCCGCATTTCCGGTCAATTTCTGGCTTCCGGCTTCCTATCACACACCGCGTATCGTCACCTCGGCGATTTTCGCAGGATTGCTGACCAAGGTCGGTGTGTATGCGCTGATGCGCACGCTTGTGATGCTACTGCCGCCTGAACGGGATTTGCTCGGACAGACCATCGCCTGGGTGGCCGTTGGAACGATGATCATCGGGATACTTGGCGCACTGGCGCAATCCGACATCAGGCGGCTTTTGGGTTTTGTCGTCATTTCGGGCATCGGCACGATGATGGCCGGTTTGGCGCTGGGGAGCCCGCTGGGCCTGTCGGGTGCGATGCTCTACGCGGTTCATTCAATGCTGGCGATGACGGGCCTTTATCTTGTTGCCGGGCTAATGCGTGAACAGTCGGGAAGCTTCTCTCTTCATGAGGTTTCCGGATTATATCGTGACAATCCACTGCTCGCCGGTGCAGCGCTTTTACTCATACTGGCGGCATCCGGATTGCCGCCTATGTCGGGTCTTTGGCCCAAGGTCTTTCTCGTCAAGGCATCGCTGGACGTGGGAGCCTGGTGGCTGGCCGCAGCGATCCTGGTGACGGGCCTGTTGACGACGATAGCGCTGGGCAGGGTGTTCGCCCTTGCCTTCTGGCGTAACGGCGATGCTGAGAATGTCGGCGTTGCTGATGGTTCGAAGATGCGCCTTGGATATGCCGCGATACTGGCAATTCTCGTGCCTGTTGCCATCCTTGGAATCTATCCGGAACCGGCGATGTTGCTGACCGATGCGGCCGCTGCCGGCTTGCTCGAACCTTCTTCTTATGTTGAGGCGGTATTCCCGCAGGGTGGCCCCTGATGCTCTATGTGAACCACGTCATTCTGGCAATCATCTGGGCAGCCGTTTCCGGCTCATTTTCACCTGCCAACCTCTTGTTCGGCCTCGTCCTGTCGACAGCGGCACTTTATGTCATTCGCGAGCAAGTCGGGTCACTGGGGTATTTTGCGCGGGCACGGCGCATCATTTCGCTTGGGGTTCTGTTTATCTACGAACTGATATTATCGGCGTGGCGGGTCGCGGTGCTTGTCATGTCGCCAAAAATGGATCTGCAGCCCGGCATACTTGCCTATCCTTTGAGGGTGAAACGGGATTTTGAAATCACATTACTGGCGAACCTGATTACACTCACGCCGGGTACGCTTTCGGTCGATGTTTCCGAAGACAGGTCAACATTGTACGTGCACTGCATCGACTGTTCGGATCCTGAAGCAACGATACGCGACATCGCCGACGGCTTTGAACGCAAGATCCTGGAGGCGTTTGAATGACTGGCAGTGAAACATTCTTGTCCGCCACTGTTTTGATAGCGCTGGTTCTCCTCAGCCTGTCCTTTTTGGTCACGGTATGGAGGGTTGTTATAGGGCCGACACTGCCTGACCGTATTCTGGCGCTGGACATGTTGGTGGCAGTCGCGCTCGGATTTATTGCCGTCATCGGGATCATGACCGGCTACGCGCTTTATCTCGACATCGCCATTGCGCTTGGTCTTGTGGGATTTCTCGCCACGGTCGCGTTTGCCCGATTTGTGATGAACCGGGAAGGCGCTGAAGTTGACGACGCCGAGGGCAACGCCAATGATTGACATCATTCAAAATTACATTGCGGGCCTGCTGATGATTGTCGGTGCCGGGTTCGCGCTTGTCGCGTCTGTGGGATTATTGCGTTTGCCAGATGTCTATTCGCGAATGCATGCTGCCTCAAAGGCAGGAACACTTGGATCCGGGGTGATGCTGCTGGCGCTGGCAGTTGTTGCTAACGACACGGCGATTATCACCCGCGCCCTCGCGGGCATCCTGTTTTTTCTTTTGACTGCGCCAATTGCCGCACATTTGCTTGCCAAGGCCGCATATGCCGCCGGTTACCAACTCTGGGAAAGTTCAGTTCTCGATCAGATGGGCGTGACAGCAAGTAATAACAAAGAAAACAAAGAAAAAACAAAGGCTAGTAACAAAAAAGCGTGATCGTTCCGTTGCGTAAAATATTATCAATTTCTGCTTCGGCTCATATTACCATTAACCAATTGGTTGTGTAGAATTACAGTACCGTCTTCACAATTATTTACCGATCATCGAAATAATGAATTGACATATACTGCGAATAATCCCATTTAAGCGCTTACGTGCGAATCACACTATCAAAACAATTGCGCACGATCCGGGGCATAAGAATGAAACAGGACAAAAGCTCCAATTAAACAGACGAGAACCTAAAGGGGCATGAACTCATGGATGTAGTAGAATCCGATCTTAAAACTTCTGACACTTTGATTGAGCTGACAGCTGATGTTGTAGCCGCCTATGTCAGCAACAATCCGGTGCAAGCCGCAGATCTTCCAGCATTGATCGCGGATGTTCATGGAGCGCTTGGACGCGTGGGCGGCAGGGATTCTGCGCCGGCCGAAAAGCCGAAGCCAGCTGTTAATCCGAAGAAGTCGATACACGACGATTACATTATCTGTCTGGAAGACGGAAAGAAATTCAAGTCTTTGAAAAGACACCTGATGACGCATTACGGCCTCACGCCGGAACAATACCGTGAAAAGTGGGGACTGGACGTTAACTACCCGATGGTAGCGCCGAACTACGCTGCCGCCCGCTCAGCCCTGGCCAAAAAGATGGGCCTTGGCCGCAAGCGCAAGGGAAAGTAACCTCCCGAGTGTAATTTTGCGTATGATAATTGCGGCGCCGTTTGGCGCCGCTTTTTTTTGCTCTAGTCTTTCTGCATTACGGATGGCTCACCGCAATCAGGCCGAGGCGCTGGTTTCGCGAATTTTGAGCCACTCGCGAAGTTGTTTCAGCGCGATATGACGATTGAGATCATAGCTCCAAAGCCCGCCAATTCCCTTTTGCCGCTCACGGCAGATCATCCGGTCAATTCTGCGAACCAGGCGTTTTCTTTCTTCGCCGGCAAGTTCATGGCATTTCGCCGGGTCAATCCCAAGTAAGGCGAAACAATATGCCTGACCACTGGTGCCTACGGCATGGTTCTTCTCTGCTCGGATAGCTGATCGGCTTTTTTGCCCTGATAAACTTCTGACTGTCATGGAATCCTGTTCCTGAAAATCCGAGTATTTTTGGGGCATCTGCATTCGGCGTGGACAAAATTGAACGGTGAAATCAAAGAATAGTTAACAAAAACAATTAGATAAGCGAAATATCCGATGAAAATGTTCCTGTTTTGTTCACATACAGTGGTATGGCGGCTATAAGAAGAAATTCCTTTTCTCAGGAGTTTCACACTTGCGTCCTCAACGTTCGATCAAAACGCGGTTACGGGATAATTTGCCGGTGCAACCCCAGTTCAATGCAGGAAGAGAAAGGGGCACTGGAACTGTCCGCAACGGCCGCAGGGAAGGCGCCGCCATTCTTTGCGATTGTGTCCTCGACATCGCGTCAGCCATGTTCAATGTGAGCGGCAGGCAATTGCGGGATTCAGGCCGTTCCACACTGGATGTGTCGCGCATTCGGCAGATTGCCATGTATGTGTGTCACGTGGTGTTCGGATTGAAGATGTCCGAAATCGGCAATGCTTTCGGACGAGACCGCACCACCGTTGTCCACGCCTGTCACGTGATCGAGGATTTGCGCGATGACCAGGAATTTGACGAAATTGTCAGCGCTTTTGAACGGATCGCGTCTGCAGCATTGAAGTATCACGGCGGGTAGGTCGGATGGGGGAAACCAACAGACCAGCAGTCTCCGAAAAACAGATCCGCCGTGTTGTTCGATTCCTGGCGTCCGGGCCGGTGAAAGTCGAACCCAGCACCAAACCCGGGTACCTATTGTTGTCTGACCCGAACCGCGGCGCAATTACCACATCGGAACTGACTTGCCGGAAAATGGTATCGCGAGGCTTGGCTGTTCGAGCCAATACGGTGTTGAAACCGACTGCTGCGACCAAGGCAAAGCTGCGCCGCGAGATGTCAGGAAATCCGGATTTTTCAAAACAGCATGGAGATGTTGCGAACAAACCTTTCCGCTTGGACAATGGCTTGATTGAATCTGTTGAGATCAATTTGGCTGAATCTCCACTGTCCAGACTGTCAAAGATGAAGACCCGGTCTGGGCACCCCTTTCTCGCCACCGGCGAGTTCCAGGCAGGGGAAAGATTGCGCAGCGATTTCACGCGTGGCCAGATGGTGCCGAGATTGGGGATCGACTGGTGCGAACCCACCTGCAAGTCACAGACCCGGTCAGGCAGCAAGACCGATATAACCGATACGGCAATGTCCGCCCGAATACGGGTCGAGGAAGCACTTGCTTCAGTGGGACCTGAATTGTCAGGTGTCCTGATCGACATATGTTGTTTTTTGAAAGGTTTGTCAGATGTGGAGTCTGAGCGCGGTTGGCCCGTGCGCTCAGCTAAAGTCGTACTGAAGACGGCACTGGCATCCCTTGCCCGCCATTATGGATTTGTTTCGGTTCACAATGAAACCAGGCGCACGATCCTGCATTGGGGCGCTGATGATTACCGGCCGGCACTGACCCGGTAGCAACGAAGGTCTTTGACTACGGAGCCGCACTTTGCACCGCGCCGTCGAGAGCAGAAGCGGCCTCGCGTTTGATACGGCCGATCATGGAGCGTAACCCGTTGGCGCGCTGCGGTGTGAGATGCTCATCCAGTCCAAGGGTCGAGAGTGTGGCCTCCGCATTCAATGAGATAATGCCCGAAGCCGGTTTTCCGGAAAACAGCGCCAGCACAATTGCCACCAGACCGCGGACGATATGAGCGTCTGAATCTCCGCGAAATTTCAAAACCGGATCAGCGCCTTCTCCTGTTTCGGTCACAAGCCAAACCTGGCTGACGCAACCTTGCACCTTGGTTTGCTGATTACGTTCATCGTCCTCAAGCGGCTCGAGGTCGCGGCCAAGTTCAATGACATACCGGTAGCGATCTTCCCAATCGTCGAGGAATTCGAAATCGTCGATCACTGTTTGAAGGTCAATGCTCATGGGTGCGCGCAATCCGGTCTTTCGCTGCATATAGAGCAAGTTCCGACCAGATTGAAACAATTCTGTTTGTCGATGGGCGCGGCCAGCTACAATTAGTCAGCTTGCTTCGCAACGGTTCCGGTATGAATTTCATCGTCAGCCAGGTGCCGGTCAAGCGCCTCATAGGCAATTCGAGCGCCCTCCCGGGCACGGATGCCCATGGTCTTGAGGATTGCCCGGCCAGTTTCGCAGGTATCGGGTTTTCTCTCGCAAATACCGGAGAAATCGCGGGCAACTGAACTTGCCGTATGGATCACCTGCAATGGCCCGACCGTCTCGCCTTCGCCCGCAGACCCGTCATATGGGATCAAGACGAGCACCAGGCCCAGCCAGAATCCAACTTTGATGAGAAATCCCATCCCGCATTCCCTTTGTCTCGCGCGCACGGCGCATTCCCTCACTCGAGGCATTGCACAGTTGCCTTCAATGACCGATTTCAGCCGCAAGCCCAATTCGATTAAAATTTTCGACAAAATTGTCCGGATGCGGATTCACTTCGAAGGCATACATCGGGATTCGCAAAAGAGAAGAACGCACGGAGTCCGTATTTCACTGAAATCAAAAGGAAATAAGCGGAATCTGGATATGGCCCTCCGATTTCCAGGCACCTGTCCGTATCCGGGATCACACAAACCAATTGTTTACCATGGCGGCATTTTGGAGCGTCAAACTACGCATTTTGCTCAACTTCGCATCATCGTAGCGATCTGAGAGCAATGCCTTATCCATTCTTTAAAGGCTGAGTGCCAGTTTGGCCGAAGCAGGCCAAACGGATCCGGCTTAAACCGGCGGACCGGCGTGAAGGCCAGTGAATGTATGTGGTGAGTGAGTCGTCTTGAGTAATTCAAGTACCAGTTCGGGGCATTGGACAGAAGGGCTGGCTGCCGCCTGCGACCGGCTGATCGATCCGGCAGTCACCGACACTGATGAACGGCGCACGCACCGGCGGCTTGTAGGTGTGTTGCTCGGCACACCTTTCATCCTGTCGGGCCTTGTTTGCCAGGTATTTTTCGGAACGATCGAAAACGGAACGCTATTGGCGCTGGTCTGTGTGTTGTTCGCAGCTGCGTGGATGGGCGCTGCTGTAGTTGCGAGCATGGGCAAAGTCATGATTGTCCAGTCGCTCCTGTTGATTGTTTCAACGCTGATCATCGGTCTGTCCATTTCGGCCTCCGGTTTGCTGCAGTCGCCCCTGGTATTGCTTTTGCTGGCGCCGCCATTTGAGTGCTGGTGGCTGCATCGCTCGCGAGGCACGTCGAACAAGGGCTGGTGGGCCTCCATCGGCGCTTGCGCGTTTGCCTTGCTGTCGGTGGGTGGTGGTCTTGAGACCGTGCGCGGTTTCTCCGAACATTTGTGGGCCATTCCTTTGATCTACGCGGCAACGATGTGGATCAGGTTTAGTGGGCCAGACGCCGAAAGTTCGCGCGAGGTGACTTCCGAACAGATTCTCGAGCAAGCTTCGGATTTATCGGGATCGGCAATGCTGGTCGTTGATACCGGCTGTGAAATATCATTCGCCACACGGAAATCAGCGTCGATATTTGCAGTGCCGCCGGCACTGCTTCTCGGTAAGGGTTTGTTTGACCGCATTCACGTCACCGACCGGGTTCAGTATATGTCCACGCTTGCCGATGTGCGCGCAGACAGCGCTCCGCGTAGCGTGGACTTGCGCGTGCGGGTACCCTCAGTTGACGGCGGAGAACGCCAATCCAGTTATCAGTCGCTGCAATTTTTGTTCAGCCCCGATGATGCTGCCGACGGCACCTTGAGGTTGCTGGTCCGCAATGATCCGGAAACAGCTGAATTGAAATCCGAACTGGCAGAGGCACGCGACCGCGCAGACAGCACCGACATCGCCAAGGGCAGGTTCCTGGCATCCGTCAGCCATGAACTCCGCACTCCGCTCAATGCCATCATTGGTTTCGCAGACATGTTGAAGAACGAGATGTTCGGGCCGTTTCCGGATCCGCGTCAAAAGGAATATGTCGAGCTGATAGGTCAATCAGGCAGCCATCTTCTGTCTGTTGTGAACGCAATTCTCGACGTCTCGAAAATCGAATCGGGCAACTATTTGATTGAGCCGGAGCCGTTTGTTTTCAACGATGCAATCGAGATGTGCCACTCGATGATGGTTCTGCAGGCCAAAGCCAAAAACATCTCGATCACCCGGGACATTGATAAATCGGTTGGCGAGATTTGTGCCGACCGGCGGGCGGTTCAGCAGATTCTGATCAACCTTGTTTCTAACGCCATAAAATTTACACCTGAGAGCGGCAGGGTTCATATCAATGCCGATGTGAAGGAGGACAGGCTTCGCTTCCACATCAACGACAACGGAATAGGCATTTCAGCCGAGGATCTGCAACGAATTGGCCAGCCATTCATGCAGGTGCAGAATGATTATACGCGTCAGTTTGAAGGAACCGGACTCGGCCTGTCTCTCGTCAAGGGCTTGGTAAGCCTCCATCAAGGCGAAATGCTGGTGGACAGTGCCCCGGGTTGCGGCACAACCGTTTCGATCAGCCTGCCGATCGATGGTCCGGGTGAATTGGAAACTGGGGACGTGACAAGAATGTCAGCCAAATCAACGGGTGAACCAGGGGAAATGTTCGATGAAGCGGCGCGCAAGCAGGCGTAAGAAAACTGCCAGCCAACCGGTGCCACAGCGTATGATTCATGGTGGCGCGGCTCTTGTTGCGCAGAACCCTGTGCTGGTTGGGGGTACAACGGCATTTCTGCTGACAATGTTTTTCGTTTCGGCGAATGCGCTGTGGTATCAACCACATGGCCATCCAGCGGCGATATTCCCGACGCGGCTGCTGAATTTCGAGGCACCTCCCGAGATCGATTCAAGACTTCCCGGCACGATATCCGAAGAGCTTGAAACGACAATCCGGATCGAGCGGAATTCAGTTGCGCCCGCACCCGGTGATCCGGTTGTGCAAAAGGTGCAGTCCGTGCTCAGCGATCTCAATTTGTACACCGGGTCAATTGACGGCGTGGCGGGTCCAAAAACGCGGGACGCGATCCGCAATTATCGGCGGATAATGGGGCTGCAAGCGACTGATGAAATTGACAATGAGCTGTTGGGCGAGTTGGGCGCCAAACCCGATGAAACAAAAAATGCAGCGGCTCCCGTACCAGTGCTGCGTCCCGATCCAAACGCCGCTGAAGACGAAACGACAAACAAAGCGGTGCGCGGCTCGACGGTCGTTCGCGTTCAGGCCGGATTGCGGGCGTTTGGCAATGACCACATCGAGATCGATGGAATAACCGGTCCGAAGACCAGAGACGCCATCCGCGAGTTTCAGGTTCTTTTTGGACTTGAACCCACAGGGGAAGCCAGCGAAGCGGTTCTGTCCAAGATGCGGGAACTGGGCCTGACTGGCTGAACGTAAGCCGGTGATATATTTGCCCAAACGGATTGGCCAATGCGTCTGACGTCCGACATGTTTGTATCAGCCCTGTTGCGCCGTGTTTCGGGCAGCGGCGGTTTTGGCGCAATTGTCCGGCGTGGAAACAGTGAAGCAGGCGCGATCATTATCACAAGCCGGGCCCGGGATGGCGAGGTTACGTTGCTGACACCTGCTGCGCAGTCTTTCTATGACGAAGCAAAACCGAATGAGCGCTGTTTTTCTTTATCGATGCAGTCTTCAGATCAATACGAGATCGATGCGAAGCTCGAAAAGGAAACACGTTTTGATCCCGATGCGTGGATTGTCGAAATTGAGCCGGGATCGCTGGCGATATCTGACCTGGTCACTGTTGAGCAGTAACGGAGCCTGGCCGGGATGCTTCAAGATGCCTTTGCCTGAACCGGCCGGATGGCGATGTCGCTGACTTTCCACCGGCGGATGGTTTCGCGGGCCTTGTCTTCCACCAATGCCTGATACTTTGACAGGAACCATCGCACATCTTCGGTCTTGGTGAACGCATCGGGCCGCAAGGCGGAAACCAACAGAAATGCCAATTCTTCACTCGCATCCAATGCTTTCAAGGCGATGGCGAAATCGGTCAGCCGCTCATCTTCCGTGATGCGCTTGACTGTAGCGAACTCCAATCCAAGCGCGTCAGCAAGTGCGGTTTGAAATAAACCGTGCCGTCCGGAAAGCGCAGAATCGCGAAGACCCTGGTGATAGGTTCTATTGTCGGACGGGCGCATCATCGCGCGCAGTTTTTGCCGTGCGTTAGCCGCCAACTCGCCACGGGCCGGCCCCTGCTGGCTCTCGTGAACGCCGCGGGCAATATCCCGCAGACGATTGATTTCCGAATCGTTGAGCGCAGTCAACAAGTCATGGATCGGTTTGATGAGTTCGGTGCGCCTGGCGATTGCGCGTGCGTGGGCAATTCCACAATTGGCAATCAGCGAAACGAGGTCGACATCGCGCAGCACCTTCGAACGCATCAGCAATGGAGCTGCGATATCCGGCGCGTCGCCGGCCAGGCGCCGGACAAGCTGATGCGGCGCATGTTCGCATTCAGAAAGGGCAGCCGCAGCATACCGCCTTGCTTCCGGAGAGACGCCGTCAACCAATGGAAGCGCAAGATCATCGAGCTGGGCCAGTTCGCGGCGTGAGGGTCTCGTCAGCGAACAAAAGGCAGATATGGCGGCGCGGAACACGTTTTCGCCGGGCGCCGGTTCAGCGCGCCGGGATTCGATCTGACGGAACTCAACTGAGGAAATCGACGACACGGACGAAAATACTCACACTTGCTACTCAAACACAGCCCAGGCCGGAATTAGGGCAATTACAGGGCTTCAACGCGATTTTATTCAATTTAACGGCGATGTGTTAGCAACCTGTTAACCGTAGAGTGCGGTAATCGCTGCTGAATGTGTCGAGTAAAACGCCCTTCCCAGGGCACCAGGCAACTTTCGGGGAGAGGTCCGAGTGATGGCCACGATACTGACATTCAGCCTCGCCGGTAGGCGAGTTTCCAACAGCCGGCCGAAGACTGGCAAAACAGGATCGGTTATTCCGTTTCCCGGTGTTCGATACGAACGTCTGAAAGACAAGAATTCATTTGCTGTCGGTCCGGATGGAAAGACCGCAGTCTCGGCCAACGGCAAAGCCCGCTACAAACCTGACTTTTGATCAGCGCAGCAAAACCGGGTCAGGAAAGCAATTCATTCTTGACGGCAGACAGCGCTATCAATGAACTTGCTGACAACGCCGGACCAGCTTTGATCCGGCACGAAAGCGCGTACGACCAAAATACCCTCTCGCTGATCCGTCTCGACGAAAACCGAGTTTTCGTACTCCTCCGGCAATTCCTTGCGCAATTCGACCATTTGCGCTGGCGAGGCGATGACAACATCAAGCTGGCGATCGGTCGCGGTTCTGTCATTGAAGCTGTAGATCTCCTGCCCAAATCTGTCATGCACCGAGACGGCCCAATAGGGCACGTCGCCAACTGCAGCAAATCGAGCGATACCGGTTCCAAGAGCGAAGCGGCAGGCAGCTGCCGTCAGCAACGGGTCGGCGGCCCTGGAGAACAATGTGCTGTCAGGACCGGTAATGGGTGAGAGTGTAAAAAGCGGTGCGCGTTCGCCAAGGCGGGACCAGGCATCGCGCTCCGAATAGATCGGCACCAAAAGCAACACCGCAAGATGAACCACCGCCGCGCCGACCAGACCGAGAACGATCGTGTAGATTGCCCTACTCATCGCGGCATCCAACATTGATAATACTGGGAAACTCGCGTTCGGCCGATGCGACGGTGCTGGCTATTTGCGTATCGTACAACGTAAGTACGAACACCATTTGATTGGGCCGGGTGACACTTATCCAGTTACCTGCAGCCGGATCAGGACCGATCGAAATGACGAATGAACTATCTTGCCGGCGCAACAATTGCCGCGAGTGCAGTACCGCATTGCGATAAGCAGAAGTCTCCAGTGGCTCAAGCGACGGGCTCGCGGGATAAATGGTCCAGAATCGCGCCTGTGGAACATTGCCGACCAACTGGTAATTACATTGTCCCGACAACGTTTGGCCGTCAGAATCGGTATTGGCGAAAAATGATAAGCCCACCGCACGCCCCAAGGGCAGTTTGGCATCACGGGCCCGTCTTGCAACGGAGTAGGGGTCGGCATCGTCAGAACCCTCTTGGGGAAACGCTGTCCATACGCCGATCCGGATGGCCCCAAAGCCGACATTTGCGTTCAGTGTGTACCAGACGCTCGAAATACCACCGCCCAGTGAAATCAGCAGGAATATGAGCGTCAGGGCTATGGTTCGTAACATGGGGTGCGCATCCTCGAGGCACATCGCTTATCGCAAAGACGCTCAATCGCGCAACTTGTTCATCAAACCCGACGGGAAGATATGTGAGTGTGAAGCAAACCGCTTGTCTCGGTTCGTCACTCTTCGCTGAGCGATGAAACCTTTGTCGCGCGGGCCGGCGGATCGATGACCGGAGCACTGGAGAACTTTTCCGAAAGTGCCGTCAGCAGTTTTGAGGTTGCTGCCGACAGGGTTTTCGGGCGGTTTCTGCGCACCTGCTCGTCTGGAGTCAAATCCGTTTCCGTCGAAGCGACCGCATTGTCGACGATCGGCTGGGCAATTCCGGGTATGGCTTTCAGTTCGACATTCTGATGGGCAAAATCCATCAAGCGCTGCCAAGTCATCGCCGGCAGCGATCCACCGGTCAAACGGCGGGTGGGGGTGAAATCGTCATTGCCCATCCACACGGCTGCCACGTAGTTGCCGGTGTATCCGACAAACCACGCATCGCGGTACGCCTGCCCTGTCCCGGTTTTGCCGGCGGCTTTTGTCATGGTCAGCGCCGCGCGCCTGCCGGTTCCCCATTCGGGTACCTGTGACAGGATGGTGTTCATCGCCAAGGTGGCTTCAGGCGACAGCACACGCACCGGCTCAGGCGCGTCCGCAGCGTGTTCGTAAATGGTCTGGCCCGAGCGGCTCACCAACTGAGTGATACCGTGGCGTGTGCCGGAATAGCCGCCATTGGCGAAAACCGAGTATCCGGTTGCCTGATCGAGAACGGTCATCCCCGATGTGCCGAGCACCAGGGTCTTGTGGCCGTTAAGAACGGATTCGACTCCCATGGCGCGGGTTTTTTCTATGATCGGATCAAGACCGAGATGGTCTTTCGCGAGCCTGACCGGGACGGTGTTGTACGACTTCACCAAGGCGCGGGTCAGGTTAACCCGGCCGGCATAGCCACGCGTGTAGTTCTGCGGTGCCCATCTTCCCCATCTTATCGGACGGTCGCTGATAACCGATTCCGGTGTGAAGCCGTTCTCCATCGCTGTCGCGTAGACGTATGGTTTGAATGACGAACCGGCCTGTCTGAGTGCGCGGGTGGCACGGTTATACTGGCTGCGCCCGTAATCGCGGCCGCCGACAATGGCGCGTACCGCTCCATTGGTTTCGATCAGGACAATGGCTCCCTCCCGAACGCCTTTGCCCTTGCCAAACTGCAGCAGATGAAATTCCAGCGATTCTTCGGCAGCCTTCTGCAAATCCAGGTCAATGGTGGTCCTGGCAATCAGGGCACGTGGCCCGTTACGCGACGCCAACCGCTTCACTTCATCGAACGCCCAATCCAGGAAATAGTCGGGACTGTCGGCATTGTCGCGATCGATAATGTCTGCTGGCCGGCGCCGGGCCGACACGACCTGGCCCTCGCTCATGAACTCGGCTTGAACCAGATTGGTCAGGACTTCGTTTGCACGGGCGCGGGCGGCAGGCAGATTGATGTGCGGCGCGTATTTCGCAGGCGCCTTGAAAAGGCCGGCCAGCATGGCCGCTTCCGCAAGCGTCACATCCTTCAGGTTTTTACCGAAATAGAAATCGGCCGCTGCCGCGATGCCGAAGGTTCCACCGCCCATATAGGCGCGGTCCAGATAAAGCTGCAGAATTTCCTTCTTCGGCAGGTTCCACTCCAGCCAGACGGACAGGAAGGCTTCCTTGACCTTGCGCTCAATCGTGCGCTCGTTTGACAGGAACAGGTTCTTGGCGAGCTGCTGGGTGATCGTGGATCCACCCTGAACCACGGAATTCGCCTTGACGTTCTCGTTCATGGCTCGAACCAGACCGAAAAAGTCGATGCCGAAATGTTCAAAGAAACGCCGATCCTCAGTGGCGAGTACTGTCTTGATCACATGATCGGGCAATTCATCGACGGGCACCGATTCGCGCTGGATGATGCCGCGCTGACCGATCTCGTTGCCGTAGCGGTCGAGGAAGGTCACCGCAAAATCGTCCTGGTTGCGCCAGTCTTTGGAAGTTTCTTCGAATGCCGGCATGGCCAGCGCCAGCATGACGACCGAGCCGGCGGCGCCCATGGTCATGCCTTCGCTGAGAACCTCGAAGATGCCGCGCCGCCAACCCCGCACCCGGAAACGGCGGAAGAAAATGGTCAGGATTTCCCAGAAGTTGGCAAGTTTGAAACCGAGTTCATAGAGGGTCGAATCGATCCAGGCATCGAGCTCAAGCAGCTTCGATGCCTTCGGTCCCTTGCGTTTCTTAGGACTGATCGGTTTTTTCATCGCCCACGGTCGCTTCCGTTCCCACGCCTCATTAGGTCGATTAACCCGGCAAATTCAAGGCGCCCTCTCCAATATAGCCGAGGCCGTTCGCTCTGGCACATCAAATATCTGTTGCGGTTAATTGAGCTATCCTGGCGGCGAAATGTTGATTTGCAAATGTCGGTGCAACGGATTCCGGCCCTACGTGGACATCCGCCTCTTCCCCGCATTCAATCATAAATGCATTTTGGCGGCTGTGCGCTCCGTCACAAAACAAAATTAAAAAAATAGGAAAATATTCTTGACATCGTGACGGTGATCATGTAGGTTTCAGCTACGGTCGGAAAACTGCGTCGGAGACGGCGCTGCGGCAACAGCTGCTTCCGGCCCTTTTCTTTTGAATTTGGAACCCTTGGAGACCGGCAGCATGCGGGATCACGCACCATTTATCGATGCCATTCGCATCGCCGTGGTTGATCATGGTCTGGCGGCAAAGGAACTAGCCGCACTTACCGGGCTGCACGAAAGAACCATCGCACGGCATATCGAGAAATCGGGGCTGAAACCGAAGCCGGTTTTGGCGCCGGCGGCCGTTCGCCGCCGCATGGCGCGGTTTGCGCAGGACGTGCTGCCGAGGATGGAAGCCGAAGCCCGCCGCCTCGCCGACAAGAAAGGGGACTGGAACAAAACCCGGCTTGATGCCGTGACCCAGCTCAGCCGCCTGATGGACCGTTTCGGTGAATTGGCGAGCCTCGATGAAGAACAACAAGAATCCGCAAAGGATCGTGATGACCGAACTGCCGCCGCACTCAAAAGAATTGACGACCGGATTGTCGAACTGGCTACACAGCTGGCAAAGCGGATGGTCGGAGAGAACTCTGGCGAAGGTCAACCCGCACTGGATCGTTCGTGAATGGTTCGGTTCAGCCCGCGAGCCGCAATATCCGTTGCGGCCGCTTCGCGACACCTGGCTGGTGATGGGTGGCCGCGGCGCCGGCAAGACCCGTCTCGGGGCAGAGTGGATCAACGGATTGGTGCGAGGATATTCGCCATTTTCGCTTTCGCGCTACGGGCTGATTGCGTTGATCGGTGAAACCTATGCGGATGTGCGCGAAGTGATGATCGGTGGGCCTTCGGGTATTGCCAGTATCGCCCGCCACGACAGGCCGCGCTACGAAGTCACTCGCAAGCGGCTTTTGTGGTCAAACGGAGCTGTTGCGCAGGCCTTCTCCTCGGAGCATCCCGACGGCCTGCGCGGCCCGCAATATGAGGCGGTTTGGAGTGACGCGAAAACGATCTGGGCCTCCCTCGCAACGATCGCGACCGCCGCCGCTGGTCTGACCGGTGTTCCCGTCGGCGGCATCGACAATGCCGCCTTGACCGAGACGTTGCTGCAGGCAATCACTGCCGGCTCCGGATTGTTCGCGATATTCGGACGCATGACCGCTACTGACTCAATTGGTTAACGATTTGATCAAACCGTTCATTTCGTGTTCAGCCAAAATGTCTTAAAAGAACTGTCATGAACACGAAGTCCGCCATCAAGACACTTCTGGCCGCCGCTCTGGCGGCCGGTATCAGTGTGTCCGGCGCCCTGGCCGGGGTTCCCAGGGTCGACCAGCCGTCAACAGTTGAACCGGTGACGCTGGTTGCCGGCGACTGCTACGCGATTGGACAGCAGGTCGCCGCGCAGAACGGCGGCACGCTGGCAGCGGCAAGAGCGGCTTCGCGAGGTGGCCAGAAAGTCTGTGTCGTCGTTGTTCTCATTCCGGGAAAGAATGGACAGAGACCGCGACGGCAGGAGATAGTCGTTCCGCAATAAGATACCGTGCCGCTGGCCTATTTCCCAATGGGCATGAATCGGTCAAGATAACAGGCAACCGGGAAACGCGAGCCACACCATGCGCATACTCGTTGTTGAAGATGACAAGGAACTCAATCGCCAGCTTTGCGAAGCGCTGGAAGATGCAGGATATGTAATCGACAAGGCGTTCGATGGCGAAGAGGGGCATTTCCTTGGCGATACCGAACCGTATGATGCTGTCGTACTCGATATCGGCTTGCCACAAATGGACGGCATCAGCGTGCTTGAGCGTTGGCGGCGCGACGGCCGGTCCATGCCGGTTTTGATTCTGACCGCTCGTGACCGCTGGAGCGACAAGGTTTCCGGAATCGATGCCGGGGCTGACGACTATGTCACCAAACCGTTCCACATCGAAGAAATACTTGCACGGGTTCGCGCACTGATCAGACGGGCAGCCGGCCATGCATCATCCGAACTGATCTGCGGTCCGCTGCGCGTTGACACCAAATCGTCTAAAGCCGACGTCGACGGTGTTCCGCTCAAACTGACATCCCATGAGTTCCGGCTTCTCGCCTATCTGATGCACCATATCGGCGAGGTGATTTCGCGAACCGAACTTGTCGAGCATCTGTACGATCAGGATTTCGATCGGGATTCCAACACCATTGAAGTCTTTGTCGGACGGCTCCGCAAAAAGATGGGCATCGATCTCATCGAGACAGTCCGCGGCATGGGGTACCGTCTGCGTGAGCCGGAATCCTGACAAGATCCGGCATGTTCGCGTCGAGATGCGCGGCAGGTGACGGCAAATGATTTTTTCATTGCGTTCCCTGACATTCCGCGTTGTGACGCTGTCGACCATATTGGCCGTGGTGGCGATGATCGCCATTGCCACCGTTATCTCCACGCTCTATCAAAATCGCGCCCAGCGCGACTTTGACAATATCCTCAACGCCAATCTGTTCACCCTGCTCGGTGCGGTGGGTCTGTCCGAGTCCGGCCAGCTTCAAGGCGCTCCCAATCTGGGCGATCTCGGCTTTGTTCAGCGAAACTCCGGATCGTACTGGGAAGTGGTACCGATTTCCGGGGGGATTTCCGGGCGGCTTCGATCGGCGTCCATGACTGGTGATGTTGCCGCGCCATCGGAAACCGAATTGCCGTTTGATATCGATTTCCGCCGCACATACGAAACCGGCGGGCTCGAAGGCGAACTGCTGAAGGTGGTCGAAACCGAACTGCTGCTGGGAGATGAAAACGAGGTTGCCCGCTTCAGGGTCATGGGCAACCTGACCAGGCTTGCGAGCGAAACCGCTGAATTTCGCAACAGGCTTTACGGTTATCTTGCGCTCTTTGGTGCCGCAATGGTGATCATCAATGCGGGTGCAATTCTGTTCGGCCTTCGCCCGCTTGGAAGAATCAGTGCGGCACTTGCGGATATCCGTGAAGGCCGGGAAGAGAAACTCGGCGGGGCATTTCCACCGGAAATCGAACCGCTCGCAGCCGAAACCAATGCGCTGATCGACAACAACAGAAAAATTGTCGAACGCTACCGTACCCAAGTGGGAAACCTGGCCCACTCGTTGAAAACACCTTTGGCCGTCATCACAAATGAAGGCAGGTCCGCCGGCGGGAAGCGAGGCACGGTGATCGCCGACCAGGCTTCCGCGATGCGCAAACAGATTGACCACTATTTGCAGCGCGCACGCATTGCCGCACAACGCGATACAGTGGTGTACCGCACCAATCTTACTGCTCCCCTCGAGCGTCTGGTACGTGTTCTCGACAAACTCAATGCTGACAAGGCGTTCGCGCTCGAGATATTGACCGACGATCCGGTGTTTTCCGGAGAAAAGGAAGATTTCGAAGAGATTGCCGGTAATTTGCTGGAAAACGCGGCCAAATGGGCCCGACAGAAGGTTGAGGTATCAGTTGACAAGACCGATGACCCGCAGGCCCCGTTGATAAGCCTGATTGTCGAAGATGACGGTCCTGGAATACCCGCGGATCAGGCCGCTGATGCACTAAAGCGCGGCAAGCGCCTGGATGAGTCCAAGCCTGGCACCGGATTGGGTCTGGCGATCGTTGCGGATCTGGCCGCCGAGTATGGTGGTTCACTAAATCTTGAACAATCGCGACTTGGCGGATTACGGGCTGTTGTGCATCTGCCAAGTGGCAGATAATAACCCGGTGGCAAATGCAGGTCGGCCCAAATTCGGTCATATGGCGCGGATAGCTGAGTTGGTTGGAGCGTGTCTTGTTTAAATGGGAGCAGTTTGGTGGGATGGATTTTTCGTGCCGGCGAAGAGAACACCGAAGCGCGATCAAACGATCGTGCGAGGATTTCGATGACGCCGGTGCGGAAAAGACGCCCAAGCCGGGGAGGGTCAATACGTTGAAACCAAGTCGAAAACTGCAATCGTTTCAACTTGGTCTTTTGCGCCCTGAACATCGTCGTGCGTCCCTCACGGTGATCACACCGCATCGGTCCACACTCCTCGCCAGGACCCAAAATCCCGGCGTTCAAACGATTCCATTTATACAAGACGCGCTCTAAGATTTGGCGGAGAAATCATGCTGCGAAATATATGTCTGATTGGATCGGCAGCGCTTCTGACCGGTTGTGCCTCAACCGGCTCGCTGGCTGTGCGCTCGGTAACTGACGGGAACGTCGCGCACGCCACAAAATCAAGCATTATCGCGGCGCTTGATGGTGGGCTTTTCGGCCGGTTGGACGGAGGAGAATCGGTGCGGCGCGCAGACCGGATGCTGGCGTTGGAGGCCGAATACCGGGCGCTTGAATACACGCCGGCCGGGCAAGCGGTCGCATGGAAAAGCGACTCACGGGACCTGATTGGTGAGGTTACCGCATCCCAGCCATATCGGGTTGGGTCACAGGACTGCCGCCCTTACCGTCACACGGTGACCAACGAGGGCGCAACGAAATCTGTACGGGGTACCGCCTGCAGGAGCCCCGACGGAAGTTGGACTCCTTTAACCTAAGTCAAAGAACTCAGCGCTGTTGCGGCAGATCACGCGCTGGAATTTCGAAAGTGTGAGAGCCACTTCAATTGCTGACCTTCTGGATCATAGCCATTTTGCTGACAGCCACTGCCTGTTTGGCAGTGCTGCTGCCTGTCTCCAGGTCAAGGACAAGGGCAGAAGCTTCCGGATCGTTTGACATCGAAGTCTATCGCGACCAGTTGGCTGAGGTGGACGCGGACAACGCCAGAGGTTTGATTGGAGGGGCCGAGGCGGCCGAAGCGAGGGCTGAAATTGGCCGCCGAATTCTCCAAACCAGTAACGCGGAAAGCAACGAGAAATCGAATATTGGAAAGTCTGGCAGATGGCTGGCTTCCATCGCAATTTTGTCGATTCCACTCGTTGCCGTAGCGATTTACTCGATTACGGGATCGCCAGACCTGCCAGCACAGCCGCTACAGGCGCGTCTGGACAAAAATCCGGCCGAAAATACGATTGACGAACTTATCGCCAGGGCAGAAAGCCACCTCGCTGACAACCCGGATGACAGCCGCGGCTGGGACGTAATCGCGCCAATATATGTGCGTGTGAACCGTTACGCGGAAGCTGAAAAAGCCTATCGCAACGCAATTCGAACTGGCGGTAACAATGCCAGGCGGCTCACCGGGCTTGGCGAAACGCTCCTGGGTTTGAACCAGGGTGTCATTTCCAAGGAAGCCAGTGACCTGTTTGAGCAGGCTTTGGACTTTGAGCCACGCAACTCCAAGGCACGCTTTTTCCTGGCGATGGCCAAGGCACAACGGGGACAGGACGCTGATGCAATCGAACTCTGGCGGAGCGTCGTTGAAGATGCTCCGGAACAATCGCCATGGCGGCCGGCAGCGCTAAACGCAATATCAGCAGTTGAGAACCGCGCCGTGCAGGCTGATGGCGCCGGCCAGCCGGGACCCAACGCCGCGGACATTGCTGCGGCGGAGGAAATGTCGGCCGAAGACCGCAGCGCAATGATTGAATCGATGGTCGCCGGCCTCGCTTCCAAGCTTGAGGAGAATCCCCTTGACGAAGATGGTTGGCGGCGGCTGATCCGCTCCTATGTAGTTTTGGGAAGAAATAAAGAGGCACGCGAAGCGTTGAACCAGGCGGTAGCCGCTTTGCAGGAGAAGCCTGAATTGGTGCAGTCGCTGACCGAATTTGCGGCCGGTCTTGGCTTGGCTCAAGTGGAGTAGGACGTGACGCGAAAACAAAAAAGGCTGAGTGTGATTGCCGGCGGACTGGCATTTCTCGGGATTGCTGCTGCGCTGGTCTTTGTCGCACTCGGTCAAAAGACATCCTATTTCTACATGCCCGCGGAGCTGGCAGCGGCCCAGATTGATTCCGGCGAGCGCATTCGCCTTGGCGGGCTTGTCGAAGCGGGATCGGTTGAACGAGGCCAGGGCACGGAAGTCCGCTTTGCCGTCGGGGACGGAGAAGCCAGCATCAAGGTTGCCTATATTGGCCAGCTGCCCGATTTGTTTCGCGAAGGTCAGGGCGTGGTAACCGAAGGTTCAATGGACAGTGACGGCACATTTCGCGCTGATACCGTTTTGGCCAAGCATGACGAAAATTACATGCCGAAGGAAGTGGCCGACAGCTTGAAAGAGAAAGGTGTCTGGCAGCACAATGAGTAGACCGGTTATGAGTGAGCAGCCGTGGTAGAGGCCGGCCATTACGCTTTGGTTCTGGCTTTTGCACTGGCATTGGTGCAATCGGTGCTGCCGCTATGGGGTGCGCGGTCCGGCGATACACGGTTGATGGAGACCGGAGGTCCGGTAGCGGTAACCGGTTTTGCGCTCACCTTGCTGTCATTCATTGCATTGACAGTCGCCTACGCACAATCCGATTTTTCCGTCGCCAACGTTTGGCAGAACTCCCACTCGAAAATGCCGTTGCTGTACAAGTTCACCGGCACCTGGGGCAATCACGAAGGCTCCATGCTGCTTTGGGTGGCGATCCTGACATTCTTTGGTGCACTGGTCGCCGTATTTGGCCGAAACCTGCCGCCGACACTGAAAGCCAACGTACTGGCGGTGCAGGGATGGATGGGTGCGGCGTTTCTGGCCTTTGTTCTGGTGACGTCAAACCCGTTTGCCCGCCTCGATCCGGCACCCATCGAAGGTCGTGACCTCAACCCAGTGCTGCAAGACATCGGCCTCGCCATCCACCCGCCGCTGCTTTATCTCGGCTATGTCGGTTTTTCGGTCTGTTTTTCCTTTGCCATTGCGGCACTGATTGAAGGCCGCATCGATGCGGCATGGGCGCGCTGGGTTCGCCCCTGGACATTGGCCGCATGGGCATTTCTGACCGGCGGAATAGCGATGGGATCTTACTGGGCCTACTACGAACTTGGCTGGGGCGGTTTCTGGTTCTGGGACCCGGTGGAAAATGCATCCTTCATGCCGTGGCTTGCCGGCACGGCGCTGTTGCACACCGCGATCGTAATGGAAAAGCGCTCTGCGCTGAAAGTATGGACCATCCTGTTGGCGATCCTGACCTTTGCGCTTTCGCTGCTAGGCACATTCCTGGTCCGCTCAGGCGTGCTGACGTCGGTGCATGCATTCGCGTCTGATCCAAGCCGTGGCGTGTTTATCCTCGCGATTCTGGTCATCTTTATCGGCGGGTCCCTGACACTGTTTGCGATCCGAGCCAACACGCTGACCACAGGAGGTCTGTTTCATCCGATATCGCGGGAAGGTGCCTTGGTGCTGAACAATCTCTTCCTGACAACGGCAACCGCGTCGGTGCTTATCGGCACGCTTTATCCGTTGTTGGTTGAAGCAGTAACGGATGACAAAATTTCCGTGGGCGCACCGTTTTTCAATATGACTTTCGGACCGCTGATCCTGCCACTGCTGGCGGTGGTGCCGTTCGGACCTCTGCTGGCTTGGAAACGTGGCGATATTCGCGCAGTGTCGCAGCGGCTGATGGCGGCATTTGCTGGCGCATTGGCTGTGGTAGCGGCGGTCCTCATCGTTGCAGGTTTTGACGGCGTGCTGCCGGCGCTCGGTGTCGGACTTGGCGCCTGGCTGATCCTGGGGGCTGCGACCGACCTGGCATTAAAATGCGGTGTAATGTCGGTGCCACCCTCGGTGATGGTGCGCCGACTGGTCGGCTTGCCCCGCTCAATGATCGGCACCGCAATGGCACATGCAGGCCTGGGAATAACGCTGATCGGGATCGTTTCGATCTCGGCGTTTCAAACCGAGCACATTGTTACGATGAAGCCCGGTGAGACCATTTCGGTTGGCGGTTATTCACTTCGCTTTGAGGGAACTGAGCGCGCCGCCGGACCAAACTATTCCGAAGACCAAGCCGTGTTCGTTCTGTCCCGGCCGGAGGGCGAAATGATCGCCGAGATCGTTTCCGCCAAACGGCTATATACTGCGAGACAGATGCCAACCACCGAGGCAGGCATAGAGACACTCGGTTTCAGCCAGGTCTATGTTTCGATCGGCGACCCGACCGACGACGGCGGCCTCGTCGTGCGCGCCTGGTGGAAACCTTTCGTAACCTTCATCTGGCTGGGGGCGGTGGTGATGATGCTGGGTGGCGGTATGTCGCTTGCCGACAGGCGATTGCGTATTGGCGCGCCTGCACGCCGCAAGATCAAGAAGACCGTTCCGGAACCTGCGGAATGAGAGCGATCGCGCTAAAGTTTGCCGCTGCGTTTGTGGTGTTTGCAGTGGCATGCATTCCCGCTTACGCGGTGCTGCCAAGCGAAGTGCTTGATGATCCGGCGCTGGAGGAACGTGCCCGTTCGATATCAGCCGAACTTCGCTGCCTTGTCTGTCAGAACCAGTCAATTGATGATTCCGATGCGGAATTGGCCAAGGATCTGCGGGTTCTGGTGCGCGAGCGCCTGGTCGCTGGTGACACCGATGAACAGGTCTTTGCCTTCGTGGTGTCGCGCTACGGAGAATTTGTGCTGCTGAAGCCCAGTTTCAGCCTGCAGAATGCGCTTCTGTGGGCGGCGCCATTCGCTTTGCTTTTGATCGGTGGAACGGTGCTTGTCGTTTCGATCAGGAACCGGCAGCAGACCAAGTCTGCTGGTTTAAGTGAACACGAACAAGCAGAACTCGACAAGATTTTACAAGGCGGTGATCGCAAAAACTGATAGCGTCTTGCCGACGACCAGTTTGGAGGATCAACGATTGCCCCAAAATATCCAAAAGCTCGAATTCAGCGGCCATTCAGGTGCCAAGCTGGCCGCACGTCTGGACAGCCCGGCCGGTCCCATTCGCGCCTACGCGCTGTTCGCGCACTGTTTCACCTGCTCCAAGGATATTCTCGCTGCCCGCAGGATTGCTGCCGCGCTGTCGCGCACCGGCATTGCGGTGTTGAGGTTTGATTTCACCGGCCTTGGATCGAGCGAAGGCGAATTCGCCTCTACAAATTTCACCTCAAATGTCGATGATCTTTTGTCGGCAGTTGAACATCTTCGCCAGAACTTCGAAGCGCCCAAAATCCTCATCGGGCATTCGCTGGGCGGCGCTGCCGTGCTTGCTGCGGCCGGCAAAGTGCCTGAGGCAAAGGCGGTGGTGACGATTGGCGCACCGGCGGATGCCGAACATGTGCTCCACAATTTCGGCTCGTCGATCGAGGAGATAGAGAGGGACGGCGAGGCCGATGTCGGCCTCGCCGGTCGCAACTTTCGGATCCAGAAGCAATTTGTCGACGATGTCCGCGCCGCGAAGGTCAAGGATGCTGTTGGGTCGATGAAAAAGGCGCTCCTTGTGCTGCACGCGCCTTTGGACCAAACGGTTGGAGTGGAAAACGCCACACAAATCTTCATGGCCGCCAAACACCCCAAGAGCTTCGTCTCTCTTGATACCGCCGACCATTTGCTGAGCAAGGCAGAGGATGCTGCCTTTGCCGCCGATGTGATATCCGGTTGGGCGGCACGCTACATCGACAAGGACATTCCTCAGGGTGAGGAAGCGGTTGAACATGTCCGGGTCACCGAAACGGGCGAGGGAAAATTCCAGAATACTGTTCAGGCGGGACGCCATCGTCTGTTTGCTGACGAACCGGAATCGGTGGGTGGGCTGGATACCGGACCGACACCGTATGATTTTCTCTCCATGGCACTCGGCGCCTGCACGTCGATGACGATTCGCATGTATGCAAACTTCAAAAAGGTCGATCTGGGCCGCGTTAGCGTTGATGTCAGTCACGACAAAATTCACTCGGCGGACTGTGCCGAGTGCACCGAAGACGAGCGGTCTGCCGGTGGAAAAATCGACCGTTTCGAGCGGGTAATCACCATCGATGGCGGAGTTCCCAGCGCTCTGGAGGGCAAGATCGAGGAAATCGCCAACAAATGTCCTGTCCACAAGACACTGGAAGCCCAGGCAAAGGTGAAGACAGTCGTTCGGTGAAACTAAGAGCTACGCATCGTAGACATGCACATCGACACGGTTGTTGTCACCAACTGTCATGGAGTCGTTTGTTGTCAGATCTGCAGCGCTTGTCACCCGCCTGTGATTGTCGCCGGCATACGGATTGGACGTCACAATTGTGAGCTTGTGGCCGCCACGGTTCTGGGGATTAAAGCTGAAGCGGACTTCAGCACCGGTGACGCCAGACATGAATCCATGTGATTCGACCTTGTAGGCACGAGCACTGTACGGTTCTACCGGTAAAACCTTGTACTTGTCTGAAAAACCGCCACTTTCAAACCTTTCATAGGTCTTGTGCAGCGTATGGTCCGTGTGATTGTAAATCACCACATCTGTCGACCGAGTAGCATCTTTGTCACCTAACAAATTGCTGACAATGCGATCAATCACCCGGTCACCGGCCGCGTTGATCAACTTTTCACCCTGTTCGGCTGCTGCGTTGAGTAACTTTTCCTTGGCTTTGGACATATGAAAAATCTCCCTGAATTTGGCGCATATTCACCGCCAATGAATTTGCAGTTGTTCGAAATATCTCGCCGTCCAAGCAAATAACGTGCTTGGTATTGATTTGCTATGATTATATTTATTGATAATAATGAATGTATGTGTTGTTACCCACATATATCAATTATTTGAATGTAATTTAAGCTATGCGTTCAAGAATTCACATCAATAGGTTTAATAATGGAAATAGATAATCTCCATAATAGAATCAGTGGTGAGGCCGATATTCCAGTCGACCAATTTACTCGAGATTATTGTATCAAGCGGCCGAAGTATTGATGTCCGCGCTCGGCGGCGCTCCGAATTTGCGTGAGTATTCGCGGCTGAACTGGGTTGGGCTTTCATATCCCACCTCAAATGCCGCCCCGGATACGGATTTTTCCCCACCAACGATCAGCCGTCTTGCTTCGACCAGGCGCAAATCTTTTTGATATTGCAGTGGTGTCGTCGCGGTGACCGACTTGAAGTGCTCGTGAAACGACGACACGCTCATTCCTGCATCACCAGCCAGTTCGTTGACTTTTATCGGCGCCTGATAATCGCGGCGGATACGCTCGATTGCCTGGCCAATACGGCTGGCGTGGCTGTCTCGCCGCAACAGATTGCGAAGCATTGCGCCATGTGGCGCCATCAACAGCCGGAAATGCAGTTCCTGTTTCAATAGCGGACCCAGCACTTCGGCTTCGGTTGCGTTGTCCCCAATCTTTAAGAGACGGTCCAGTACATCGACAAGCGCAGAACTGGATTCACCGATATTCACTGCTGTCACCTGACCGTCATCAGATCCGTGAACACCAATTTTGTCGTGCAGGCTTCGGACGATGCCAAGGTCGATCCCACAGACAAGGGCATAATACGGCTTATCGGGTTGGGCCTCGGTGACCCGCGAGACAACAGGCAGGTCATGACTGACAATCAAGGACTGTCCAGGGCCAAATCGCGTCGATATTCCGCCGATAACCGTTTCTTTGCTACCCTGTAGAATCAGGCACATGATTGGCTGATAGATTGCGCACTCAAACGTTGTTGGTTTGCGATACCGGACGAGGACCAGTTCAGATTCTCCTGCCAGGATGGGCTCACCATCGCCGGTATTGGGCAGAAAATACCCGTTGGCACGATCTATGAGGCGGTCCAATTTCATATGCGTTCCTCTCTCGTCGCTATAACCCATCCCGTGCCGGCGATCATCCATTAATTCAAACATGTGGAGAAATAGGCAAGAGAATTGGAGTTTGAGGCAAGCCGGGTCACGCCATTTTGACTACATTCGCTCTCATCCAGAAAGAGGGACAGACGATGGCACAAACAATTTTGATAACCGGAGCATCTTCAGGCATCGGCAAAGTGACCGCGAAACATTTCCATCATCAGGGATGGAATGTGATTGCGACAATGCGGTCACCGGAAAAAGAAGCTGAATTGTCTGAACTCGACAATGTGCTGGTCACCCGTCTTGATGTCCTGAACCGCGACACCATCGACGCGACAATTGCCGAGGGGATCGAAAAATTCGGGCGTATTGACGTGCTGCTGAACAATGCCGGTTACGGCGCCTATGGTCCGCTGGAGGCATTTCCTTTCGACCGCATAGAACGGCAGTTCGACACCAACGTAATGGGCCTTCTGGCGGTGACCCAGGCGGTATTGCCGCATTTCCGCGCCAACAAGTCGGGAACCGTCATCAATGTCTCATCCATTGGCGGACTGATGACCTTTCCTCTCGGAACGCTTTATCACGGTACGAAATTTGCCGTTGAGGGAATTTCAGAGGCATTGCATTACGAACTGGAAGCCTTCGGTGTGAAGGTGAAAATCGTAGAACCGGGAATGATCCGCACCGATTTTGGCGGGCGCTCTTTCGATTTCGTCAATGATGAAGCCATGGAGGAATATCAGGGTACGGTACAGAAACTGTTCGCTGCGTGGGGTAATGCCGGAGACAACGCCTCGGACCCGGAAGTGGTCGCCGAAGTCATCTGGCAGGCTGCAACAGATGGCAGCGCTACATTAAGATACCGTGCGGGCGCCGATGCGGAAGCCCTGTTGGACGCACGCAAGATCCAGGATGACGCGACATTCATCGGCAACATGAAGGCGCAACTGGGCTTATTGTCGGACCAGTGAATCAGCGGTGTCAAACCGACAATTGATTTTTGCAGGTAACTGACGGGAGAGAGCGATGTACCAGAAAGCAATAGAAACAGGCGGACTGGCCGTCGTAACCGGCGCAGCCAGCGGTGTGGGCCGTGTCGCGGCGCTGCGGTTTGCGCAAGCCGGACTTGGCGTTGTTCTGGCCGATCTTCCCGGTGATGCGCTTGATGAGGCGACGGCGGAAATAGCCGCTGCCGCAAAACCCGGCGCAGTGGTGAAGGCCGCGCCGACCGATGTCTCCGACAATGATGCAGTTCATGCGCTGGCAGATCTCGCATTTGATGCCGGGGAAGTGGCGGTGCTGATGAACAATGCCGGAATCGGGATGCAATCCTCTTCCTGGGAACACCTCGACAACTGGCGCAGCATGATCGAGGTCAACCTGTTCGGTGTCCTCTATGGAGTGCATGCTTTTCTGCCACGCATGGTCGAGGCGGCGCGGCCTGCGGTGGTCATCAATACAGGCTCTAAGCAGGGCATCACCACGCCGCCAGGCAATCCGGGCTATAACGTTACCAAGGCTGGTGTGAAGGCGCTGACCGAAGCGTTGGCGCATCAGTTGCGGGAGCAAGACGCGCCGATTTCCGCTCACCTGTTCGTCCCCGGATTTACCTACACCGGCATGATTGCGCGGTTCATACCTGAAAAACCGCCAGCCGCCTGGACCAGCGAGCAGACCGTTGATCATCTGCTTGAACGGATGGTTGCGGGTGATTTCTATATTCTATGTCCGGACAACGATGTGCCGCCTGAGCGCGACCGCAGGCGCGTCCAATGGGCCGCCGACGATATCATCAGGAACCGCCCGGCATTGTCACGCTGGCATCCCGACTATGCAGATGAATATGCCGAGTTCGAAAAATCCACCGAATAACCAGCTCTCAGGCCCTTGATAGTTTCAAATTCGTTCCGCTGAATGACGCCCGGACCGGAAGCAATCGGTTTGGGCCGATGCCCGGCCTTTTGTTGTTGAAGGCAAGCTTCCAATCGGGAGGGGCGGATGGCCAAAGCACCTGCACTCGACATTGATCTCTATTCGGACGAGGTGATCGCCAATCCCTGGCCGGTATACGCACAGATGCGCAAGCTGGGTCCGGTGGTCTGGCTGCCGGTCCACGAGAATTTTGCCCTGACCCGGGGCAAGGAAATACGCGAGGCGTTGCGCGATCCCGAAACCTTCTGCAGTGGACGCGGTGTGGCTGCAGATCAGTTCGGTTGCGACTATTTGCAGGGCAACACCGTCGCCTCGGATCCACCCCGGCACACGCAACTTCGCCAGGCTATGGCGCCTCCTTTGACGCCTTCCTCGTTGCAGGAAATTGCCCCAAACATCGAGGAAATGGCAGAAGCGCTGATTGTCGATCTGGTCAGCCGTGGTAGTTTTGATGCCGTGCCCGATCTGGCCCACCACCTGCCGCTGACAATTGTGCGCGATATGGTCGGCCTTCCCGATTTCGGCCGGGAAAACATGCTCAAATGGGCGGCCGCCGCCTTCAATGTGCTTGGTATACAAAATTCCCGTGGATGTGCCGCGGTCGAACAGATCGAGGAAATGCGGAGCTTCATTGCCGGTGGTCTGACAGATGAGAGCCTGCGGCCCGAAAGCTGGATCGCCCGCATTCGCGCGATGGAAAAGCGCGGAGAGATTGATGGCAGCCTCGCGCAGTTTGCCATTCGCGACTACATAAATCCCAGCCTCGACACGACGATTTCGGCGCTCGGCCATCTGATCTGGCATTTGGGATTGAACCCTGATCAGTGGGAGCTGCTGAAACAGCGGCCCGACCTGACCCTGAACACCGCGCATGAAGCGGTTCGCCTCGGAACGCCGATCCGCTCTTTCAGCCGTCAGACCACAAAAGAGGTGGATATCGCAGGTGTCACCGTGCCCGCTGGTTTCAGGGTAATGATGCTGTTTGCCTCAGCTAACCGCGATGAAAGGGTGTTCGAAGACCCGGACCGGTTTGACATCACCCGCAACAACCGCCGTCATCTCGGCTTCGGTGCGGGAATCCACATGTGCATCGGTATGCATCTGGCACTGGCTGAAATGGATGCGGTGCTCAAGGCCATGCTGCGACATGTCGACCGGATCGAGATCGGTCAGCCGGAAGTGGCGATGAACAACACTATTCACGCTTTTGCGAGCCTGCCCGCGCGATTTAGCTGACAGCTCGGACCTTTCCCAACATTACCAAAATTTCATCCCTTGGACATTGGGCGGTAATCCGCCTGCGACTATATGCTGGAACCGATAATGGCAACGATTCGAGCTGATTGGATCGTTTGGCCGGCAAATTCGCAGATCTGAATATACCTAGAGGAACCATCGTCCATGAATTCCCATCTTTCCTTGAACACCAAAACCGGTAAGCGCCTTACCGCAGGCGCTGCCGCAATCGCCATTTTGGGCGCAGCCGGTCTTGGCGCTATCACTGCCGGCACGGCACCGGTCCTGGCTGAAGCTGTGCGTGTGGAAGCACCGGCAGCGCCCGGATTTGCCGATGTTGTGGAGAAAGTTTCCCCAGCTGTGGTTTCAGTTCGCGTCACGGCACGGCTGGAGCCGGCCAAGGATGACAACGGTTTTTCGTTTGACTTCAACATGCCGGGTTTTGATGACCTTCCGGACGATCATCCGCTGAAACGCTTCTTCCGCGAGTTTCGCGGCGAACGCGGACCGGAGTTTGGCCCAAGAGGCAGGCGCGGCGGACCGCGGCCGGTTTCGCAAGGGTCCGGTTTCTTCATTTCCGATGACGGTTATCTGGTAACCAACAATCATGTGGTCGAAGGCGGCGGTGCATTCACCATCGTGACCAATGACGGCACCGAGCTTGAGGCAAAGCTCATCGGCACCGATCCGCGTACCGACCTTGCAGTGCTCAAGGTCGATGAAAAGCGCGACTTCACCTATGTCGCCTTTGCCGATGACAGCAAGGTGCGCGTCGGTGACTGGGTCGTCGCCGTTGGCAATCCGTTTGGTCTCGGTGGTACGGTGACCGCCGGTATCGTCTCTGCCCGAGGCCGTGATATCGGCGCCGGCCCGTATGATGATTTTCTGCAGATTGACGCAGCAGTGAACCGGGGCAATTCCGGTGGTCCGGCATTCAACCTCAACGGCGAAGTCGTTGGCGTCAACACCGCCATCTTCTCGCCTTCTGGAGGCAATGTCGGTATCGCCTTTGCCATTCCTGCATCCGTCGCCAACGATGTGGTCAACGACCTGATCGATGATGGTGCGGTCGAGCGCGGCTGGCTTGGTGTATCCATCCAGCCCGTCACGCCTGATATCGCAGACTCGCTTGGTCTGGAAGGCAGTAACGGAGCGCTTGTAACCGATGCACCCTCCGACGGTCCTGCCCATGGCGCCGGCATCAGCGCAGGCGATGTCATCGTCTCGGTGAACGGCGACACGGTGGAATCACCGAAGGACCTGGCCAAGAAGATCGGTTCTTTTGCGCCTGGCACCAATGTCGAGATCGGCCTGTGGCGCAACGGCGAAACCGACATGGCGAAGGTTGAGCTTGGCACGCTGCCGGGCGTTCAGAAGAAGGCTTCACTGACCGAGCCTGAAAAGCCGGAAGCCGATGTTGTCGAAGGTTTCGGCTTGACCGTCGCACCGTCTGACGACGGCGAAGGTGTGGTTGTCACATCTGTCGACCGCGATGGCGAAGCGGCAAGCCGCGGCGTGCAGGTCGGTGACACCATCGTGTCGGTCAATTCCGAACCCGTCTCAAGCGCTCAGGATATTGCCGATGCGGTTGAAGAGGCGACGGATGCAGGCCGCAAGGCGGTGCTGTTCCAGCTTCGCCGTGACGACGCCAACCGTTTTGTCGCGCTGCCGGTAGCGCGCGGATAAGCGTGGAACCGTGCATGCCACCGGCAGCCGCAAACACCCCCGGGTTGCCGGAGGAGGCAGGTTCTGGAACCGGAAATCCCGTCTGCAATTTTCCGGTTCAGCGGCGGCGGGTCCCATACCCCGCCGCCGCTTCATCAAAACGCTTTTCGCCAACGCTTTCAACAGGCTATAGTTCTTCCATGAAGATTCTGGTGATTGAGGACGACCGTGAGGCAGCCGCCTATCTGGAAAAGGCGTTTGCCGAGGCCGGTCACACCGCCCACGTGGCGGGCGACGGCGACACGGGCTTCGCGCTTGCTGATTCAGGCGACTACGACGTCCTTGTTGTCGATCGCATGCTGCCACGCCGCGACGGTCTGTCGGTGGTCGCCGGTCTTCGTGCCCGCGGCAAGGAGACACCGGTTTTGATCCTTTCCGCACTTGGCGAGGTCGATGACAGGGTTACGGGACTGAAAGCCGGCGGCGATGATTATCTGACCAAGCCCTATGCATTTCGCGAGTTGTTGGCGCGCACCGAGGTGCTCGCCCGCCGCGCCGGTGCCGGCGAGGGCGAGACCGTCTATCGCACCGGTGATCTCGAACTTGATCGCCTGGCGCACTCGGCCCGAAGGGCAGGCAAGGACATCGCATTGCAGCCACGCGAGTTCCGGCTGCTCGAATATCTCATGCGCCATGCCGGGCAGGTGGTGACCCGCACCATGCTGCTTGAGAATGTGTGGGAATATCACTTCGATCCGCAAACCAATGTCATTGACGTGCATGTGTCGCGGCTGCGCAGTAAAATCGAGAAGGGCTTCGACAAACCGATCCTGCATACGATTCGCGGCGCGGGCTATATGCTGAAAGCGGACTAAGCCAAAATGGCAGCGCTTCCGGTCATCATGCGGACTACGGCGGCGCGGCTGTCGGCGCTCTATCTGATCCTGTTTACAATTTGCGCAGTAGCGCTCGTCTTCTACATGACGTCGCTGTCGCTGAGTATACTCGACAGCCAGACGCGGGTTTCCGTTTCAGAAGAAATGCAGAGCCTTTCGCGTGTCTACAGACGTGGCGGATTGCCGGCGCTCGTGCGTTCAGTCGACCGGCGGTCACGGCAGCCAGGCGCCTATCTCTACCTGATCGCCGATCCCAACGGGCGTATTCTGTCGGGCAATGTCGAAGAGCTGCAGCCCGGCGTGCTGGAGCGCGACGGCTGGACCCGGCGGCCCTTCTGGTATCACCGCTATGGCGAACGCACCGACAGTAGTCGCCATCAGGCAATCGCACATATCATTCGCCTTCCCAACCAGATGATCGCGCTGGTCGGCCGTGATCTCGGTGAACCGCAGCGTTTCCGTGTCGTCGTCAGACGAGCGCTCGTGTTCGCCCTTGGCGTCATGAGCATTGGCGGGTTCTTGATCTGGTTTTTCGTCGGCCGCCGGGCCTTGAAACGCATCGACGGCGTCACCGTGGCCAGCCGACGTATTATGGCCGGCGACCTGTCGGGCCGCCTGCCGGTTTCGGGGGTGGGTGACGAGTTTGACCGTCTGTCAGAAAACCTCAACGCCATGCTTGCCCGAATCGCCACGCTCAACGAGGGCCTGAAGCAGGTCTCCGACAACATTGCCCACGACCTCAAAACACCGCTGACACGTTTGCGGAACCGGGCCGAAGCGGCGCTGTCGGGCAAAAAGAAAACGGCGGACTACCGCGATGCGCTCGAAGGAACGATAAGCGAAGCCGACCAACTGATCCGGACGTTCAACGCGATCCTGATGATTTCGCGGCTTGAAGCCGGGTATTCGGCCGAACCGACAGAGGATGTTGATCTCAACATGATCCTCGGGGATGTTGTCGAACTGTACGAACCGGTTGCCGAAGAGGCTTCAGTGGAATTGGCTGTCGAAACGATCGGACCGACCCGGATCAAGGGCAACCGCGAACTCATCGGTCAGGCCCTTTCCAATATTGTCGATAACGCGATCAAATACTCTGCTGACAGTGCACAATCTCCCAAGGCGACGATGAAGATCGAGCAATCTGGCGGTGAGATATTGTTGAGCGTTGCCGACAATGGCCCCGGCATCGCGTCGGAAGATCGCGAGCGTGCCACCGAGCGATTTGTGCGGCTTGAAGAAAGCCGTTCGCAACCGGGATCCGGCCTCGGACTGGCGCTGGCCAAGGCGGTGATGCGTTTCCACGGCGGCCGGTTGATATTGTCCGGCGAAGACGGATTGACGGTGACGATGGCGTTTCCGGCGCAGTCAGGGTCGACATGAACGTGTCCGATGATCTCTGCGACACCGATGGAGCGGGCTGGTTTGGCCAGCCGGTATCGCCGTTGTGCGCAATGGATCCCGGCAACGCGGAGCGTGAACTCGACGAACTCGGCGATATCGCCCGGGAGGCCGAGCTTCCATCGGTGGAAGCGTTCTCAAAGGCCGAATCGCCACTGACCATGTTTGTCGGCTCGGCGTTGGATCTGTCACCCTATATCAGGGATTCTGTTCGCAGGCGGCCGGCAATCCTCGACAGGCTCACCGGCAAATCCGTTGATAACCGCCTTGGCGAGATCGTCACCGCCATCTCGGCACTCTCGACTGCCGAAAATTCTGAATCGGAAATCATGGAACAGCTTCGCGAACTGAAACGCGAGGCTCACTGCCTGATTGCCCTGGCTGACCTTGCAGTGCAGGGTGCGGCTGTCGAGACAACCCGGCGGATGAGCGAACTGGCCAATGCCTGCATCCGCACCGCGGTCTGTCACGTCCTGTCCGAAGCGCATGGACGCGGAAAGCTTGCATTGCCGGATCCCGGAAATCCTGAAACCGGGTGCGGCTGGATTTTGCTAGCCATGGGGAAACTGGGAGCCGGCGAACTCAATTTCTCGTCCGACATCGATCTGATCGCCTTCTACGACCCCGAGGCACCGGCGATTGAAGACGCCTACGAGGCCAACGATCTGTTCGTCCGCCTGACCAAGAAACTGGTGCGTATCCTCAACGATCGCACCGGTCATGGCTATGTGTTTCGAACCGATTTGCGCCTGCGGCCCGACCCCGGATCGACGCCGCTGGCCATCCCGGTCGAGGCGGCATTGAATTACTATGAAAGCCGGGGACAGAACTGGGAACGCGCCGCAATGATCAAGGCGCGGCCGATTGCAGGCGACATTGCCGCCGGCGAACGCTTCCTGAAGGAACTGGTTCCCTATATCTGGCGCAAATACATGGATTACGCTGCGATTGCCGATGTCCATGCGATCAAGCGCCAGATTCACGCCCACAAAGGGCATGGCGAAATTGCCGTGCGCGGCCACAACGTCAAGCTTGGCCGTGGCGGCATTCGCGAAATCGAGTTCTTCGTTCAGACCCAGCAGCTGATCGCCGGCGGCAGGTTTCCCGAATTGCGCGGGCGGTCGACGGTCAACATGCTGGAAAAGCTTGCTGATCGCGGATGGATCAGTGCTGAGACCGCCAAGGCGCTCACCGGTCAATACTGGTTCCTGCGCGATGTCGAGCACGCCATTCAGATGGTCGCCGACGAGCAGGTGCACAATTTGCCCGATGATGATCACGAACTTGGTCGGATTGCGCGAATGCTTGGCTATGACGGCGCCGATGAATTCGCCGATGATTTTCGCAAATCGCTGAAGACCGTCGAGGCGCACTACGCCGACCTGTTTGAAGCCGAACCGGGTGGATCTGAGTTTAAAGGCAACCTCGTCTTCACTGGCGATGTCGACGATCCGGGAACCTTGGAGACGCTTTCCGAACTCGGCTTCGAGCGGCCGTCCGACATCTGCCGGGTCATCCGTTCCTGGCATTTCGGGCGCTACCGGGCGACGCAGACAAAAGTGTCCCGCGAGCGGCTGACGGAGTTGACGCCGGTTCTGCTGGAGACCTTCGGACAGACCAAGCGTGCTGACGAAGCTTTGCTCCGATTTGATGAATTCATTGCCGGGCTGCCGGCGGGCATTCAGCTGTTCTCGCTGCTCCAGTCCAACCCGATGCTGCTCGATCTTCTGGCAACGATCATGGGCGCAGCGCCGCGTTTGGCAAAGACGATCACCCGACGCCCGCACGTCTTTGACGGGCTGCTCGATCCGGGCCTGCTCTCCGAACTGCCCGACCGCGATTACCTGCACGAACGCCTGACAAGTTTCCTGCAGGGGGCGACTCTCTACGAAGATGTGCTGGACCGCCTGCGCATTTTTGCCGCCGAACAGAAGTTCCTGATTGGTATCCGCCTGCTTACCGGCGTCATCGATGCCGGCCACGCGGGAAGAGCGTTTTCGGATCTGGCGGATCTGACCATTGCCACAGCACTTGATGCGGTGGTGAATGAATTTTCGATCCGCCACGGCAAGGTGCCAAGTGGTGAAGTTGCGGTTCTGGCGATGGGTAAACTCGGCAGCCGGGAGCTTACTGCCGGCTCGGATGTCGACTTGATTCTGCTTTACAGCCACGACCCGGAAGCTCTTGAATCTGATGGCGAAAAGGCGCTTGCACCGTCGCATTACTACGCCCGACTGACACAACGACTCATCGCCGCCGTCTCCGCTCCAACCGCCGAGGGCGTGCTCTACGAACTGGACCTTCGTCTGCGCCCTTCCGGCAACAAGGGGCCGGTTGCAACGCATATTGAAGCTTTCAGGAAATACCAGCGCGACAACGCATGGGTGTGGGAACACATGGCGTTGACGCGGGCACGTGCCATCGCCGGCGATGATGCCTTGTGCGACGTCGCCGAGGCGGAAGTGAACGCGGTTGTCTCGGCCCGACACGACGTCGGCAACGTGCTGGATGAAGCGCGAAAGATGCGTGATCTGATTGAGCAGGAAAAACCCGCATCCAACATCTGGGATGTGAAACTGATCCGCGGCGGACTGATCGATCTTGAGTTCCTGGCCCAGACGTCGGTGCTGACAGGTCGAGCCGGAACAGACGCATACTCCACCTCTACGCAGGATAACCTGGCACAAATAGACGACGATGTGCTGTCACCGCAGGCGCGTGACGAATTGGTCGCTGCCCACACGCTTTATTCGACCGTAACGCAGATTTCACGGCTGTGCATCGATGGCGCGATCGATCCGGACGACATTCCGCCCGGACTTGCAGATTTGTTGTTGCGCAACACCGATCTACCTGAAATCGGCATTCTGGCTTCCTATATTGAAGAGACGTCGCAGCGCGTACGCGAAATATTCGACACGCTGCTTCGCGGAGAAGGATCATGAGGGCGATGGGACGTCCGATGAACCTTTTCCATCGCATCGGGGGTGACGATGCAAATGGAGTAAACCCATGAGAAAGACGACCACAATTGCACTCGCATTCGTAACCTTCGCCGGCCTGGCCGGTGGCGCGGCTATCGCCAAGGACGGTTTCGGCAAACACCGTGACCGCAGTGAGCGCGCCGAGCAACGCTTCGAGCGGGCTGATACCGACGCCAGTGGTGACCTGACCTTCGAGGAGTTTTCCGCCGCGTTCCAGGAACGCATTGGCGGAGCTGACGCCAACAATGATGGCATCATGACGGTTGAGGAAATTGCCGAGGAAATCCAGCGCCGCCGCGCCGAACGCATGGCAAGGCGCATCATTGAGCGGTTTGACAGCGACGGAGACGGCCAGTTGACCACAGCCGAAGTCGAGTCACGGCAAAAGAAGCTGTTCGCGCTGCTCGACGGCAATGATGACGGCAAGCTGGAAATGGGTGAGATGAAGCGTCACCGCCCCGGAAAGCACGGCAAGCGTCGTCACCACCGCTATGAAGACGATTGATTGAAATGCTAACCGCCCCGGTGCGCTTGCATCGGGGCGGACCGATACCGACTAGTTAAACTCATATCCCCACATGGAAACTTCTTCCTCGTCGCGCTGGCGCTCGTCCTCCGGCACTTCCTCGATTCGCGCGTCAAAGTGAACGGTTTCGGGCGTCTGCGCCGCGGTGACGGGAAGCACCCGGAAATCCTGCCGGTCATCAAGATCGCTTGCCTCGCGGCGGTAGAGGCGCCACGTCGTATGCGCCGCGTAAAGACCGAATCCGGCAACCGCAGCGACAAAGAAACCGGGCGGTCCGATGACGTCCATCAACCGGCCTGAAAGCTGCGGCCCGACAATATTGCCGACACCGTATACGACGAGGAGCCCGCTTGAGACCTTCACGAACTCCTCCGGCTCGGCCATGTCGTTGGCGTGCGCCACATTGAGCGCATAGATCGGGAACAGCGCTGCGCCAAACAGGAACATTCCGGCAAAGATCATCGCCGCATTTTCGGGCTGCACGATCCACATGAAAATCGACACGAACAGACCGAGAAGGCCGCCGAGGATCATCGCATAGCGCCGGTCAATTCTGTCGGACAGGCGGCCGAACGGAAATTGCGCCACCGCTCCGCCAACCATGGCGCAGGCCAGCATGGTGGCGATTCCGGTTGATGACAACCCGGCATCCTTGCCGAAAACCGGGGCAAAAAACAGCCACACACCGTTGACGATGCCGGTGAGAAAAGCACCGACCATGGCAGCCGGTGATTTCAGGTAAAGCCCCTTCAGGTCCAGCGAAACGCGGGCCAGCGGAACCGGCGCCTGAGCCGATGTCAGGGCCGTCGGCAGCAGGGCAATGCTGAACAGCATCGCGACGATCATGAATATTTCCAAGCCACCGGCATCGCCAAACGGCATAATATATTGCCCGGTTCCCACACCGATCATCGAAATGATCATGTAAGCGGAAAATATCGCCCCACGGTTCTCATTCGAAACCTTTTCATTGAGCCAGCTTTCCAGCACCATATAGGCGCCGGCGGTGGCAAAACCGCCCAATCCCCTGATCAGCGCCCAGGCAAGCGGATGGACGGCCATGGCGTGTAGCAGAAACGACATGGCCAGCAGTGTCTGAAGAGCGGCAAAGACCCGGATGTGGCCGACCCGGCGCACCAGATAGGGCATGACAATACAGCCGAGCGTGAAGAAAAAAGCATACGACGTGCCGACCCAGGCGATATCGGTGCTGTCCCAGCCTTCCAGCGTTGCCCTCAAGGGCACAAGCACGCCGCCCAAACCTATTCCGGCCAGCATGAAAAACGTGCTGGCAAACAGTGCGGAAACGGGAGTGAGCTGTGCAATCATTTAACTTGCCTGTCCGGATATCCCACAGTCCAAACACCAAATCGGTCTTAGCGTATGCCAGCTTTGCGCCCATCAGGGTCAGAATTGCGACCCCGCGGCGTCGCCAATCCATTACCACAGTCCTCATTTTGCATCGTAGTATGTCCGTGTTTTCCGCCAACAGGGATGAGAGGAATGAGCACGCGAGCGAAGATTGAGGAAATTGTCGATTTGTCGGCTTACCCGATTGACCGGCCGGAATCCGCAGGCTGGCGCGAACTGGTAGCCAAATGCCGGCAGGATCTGCAGCGCGACGGCATGTTCAATCTTGAGGGGTTTCTTTTACCGGGAGTGGCGCAGCAGACAGCCGCCGAAATCTCCCCGCTCATGGCATCCGCTTCCTTCGAACACCGCCGTCAGCACAACATCTATTTCAAACCGGAAATTCCGGGTCTGCCTGCCGATCATCCAGCGCTACAACTCTGCGAAACAATCAATCACACTTTGTGTGCGGATCAGGTCGCCGGTTCGGCGGTGATGGCGATTTACGACTATCCGCAATTCGCGGAATTTCTGGCTGCGACGATGCAAAAGGACCATCTCTACACGATGGACGATCCGCTCGCCTGCGCCAATGTCATGGCCTATCGCGATGGTGAAGCTCTCAACTGGCATTTTGACCGTTCGGAGTTCACGACGACACTGCTGTTGCAGAAGCCGGAGCAGGGCGGTGCTTTCCAGTATCGTTCGGACCTGCGCACCGAAGACGATCCCAACTACGAAGGCGTCGCATCCCTGCTCGAAGGGCGTGATGATCAGCTCAAAACCCTCGAACTGGAGCCCGGCACGCTGAATGTGTTTCGCGGCAAGAACACCGCTCATCGTGTGACCCCGGTCAAAGGCGGGCGGGAACGCGTCATCGCCGTTTTCTCATACTACGAGAAACCGGGAGTGACGTTCTCAGAAGCGGAAAAAATGGGTTTCTACGGCCGCGCCGCATAGGTTTGCCGTCCGTGCGGCTCGCTCCAGTCGATATCCGGCCCGATGGGCACGATGCCGAGCGGATTGCGCTTCTCGCTCGGCGAAAAATAGCCTTGTTTGTAGATGTCGAACTTCACTGTCTCCGCCACGCCGGGCATTTGATAGATCTGCCGGGCATAGGGCCACAGGCTCTCGTAGTCGCTGAGCCGCCGCAGGTTGCACCGGAACGCGTAGTGATAGGCCACATCGAAGCGGGCGAGCGTCGGGAACAGGCGCAAATCGGCTTCGGTGAATTTGTCGCCGGCAAGAAATGCAGTGCGTGCGAGTTGGTTGTCGATCCTGTCCAATGTATCGAAAACTTCTTTCGCCGCGGTCTCGTAGGCTTCCTGGGTTGAGGCGAAACCGGCGCGATAAACCCCGTTGTTGACGGTCTGGTAGATCAACGCATTCCAGTCATCGATCTGGCTTTCAAGTTCAGCCGGACAGAGATCAGGTGTTTCGGGAGCGATATCGGCAAAGGCGCTGTTGAGCATGCGGACAATATCGGCCGATTCATTGCTGACCATTCGCCCGGACTGCTTGTCCCACAGCACCGGCACGGTGATGCGTCCGGTGTAGTTGTCGACCCCTCTCGAGTAGACCTCGTGCATGGCGCGCACGCCCAATAGCGGGTCCGCGAACTCTCCGGCCTCATCGAATATCCAGCCATCCTCGTTGCGGCGGGGAAGGGCGACGGAAATCGTTAGCGTGCCGTTCAGGCGTTTGAACAGGCGCGCCAAAAGAGCCCGGTGCGCCCAGGGACAATTCCATGCAACGAACAGGTGGTAACGATCCTGCTCCGCCTTGAAACCTTCCTCACCGGTCGGTCCGGCTTCTCCGGTTCGGGTGACCCAGTTGCGAACGACGCTGGGCTGACGGGTCCATTCTCCCTTGTTGTCGGTCGGCGCCGTTTCACCCTCGCGATAGTAAACCCCGTCGATCATGCTGCCCATCGAAATCGTCCTGTTGTTATGGTCCGGCGCGTTCCATCATCAGGCCGCGATCCGTATTCTCGCCGAAGCCGGGCCAGCCATCCTCACCCTTTCGCGACACCTCAAGATAGTGGGCCAACTGATTCTGACCATTGACGAATTTGCCAAAAAATACGGTCGCAAAATGTTGCGCGATATTGTTCATCCGCACCGTGTCCCAAACAGTATCCGCATAGTGTTCGAAGGGTGCAAAATCGAGATGGGGAGAAGGCGGCCAAGCCTCCTTCGGTGCGGGATAGGGTGCCGCTACGTTGTGCCCCGCTTGATTGAACGTCAACAGAAAGCGGTCTGTGTTGATCGCGCCGTCGTAGATCGCTTTCACGCCTCGGTCGTACCCGGAAACCTCGTCCAGGCTTCCAGCCATCAACAATACCGGTATCCGGATCCCGGCTAGTCCTTCGGCATTCCACACATCCATTTCCATCCCCCACGGCGCGATTGAGATTACCGCTTTCAATCGCGGATCGGGCTTTGCTGTTCCGGCCTGATGCATGGTCAGGATGCCGGCCGGACAGGCCTCCCGATCAGTCGCCTTGTCGGGTGCGATGCCGCCTCCTGCCGAAATGATCGCGCCATATCCACCCATCGAATAGCCGATCAATCCGCTTTGCGAAGTGTCCGCGAGCCCCGACAGGAAACTGCTGTCGGAAGTCGCCAACCGCTCGAGTTCGTCAAGGGCAAATCGCTGGTCCAGCGGCCGGTTGACCAGGGTCGATGCGATGTCCGCCTGATCCTCGTAGAGACTGTCCGTGTGATCGATGGCGACGCAGACATAGCCTTTCGAAGCGAGGTTCTCGCCGAAATGGCTCAGGAGATAGCGGTTGCCGGGATAGCCATGCGAAATGACGATGACAGGGTAGGGCGCGGATGACTGTTCCGGCACGGCATCGCGAACTGCTCGGCCGGAGAGCACGGTCGCCGTTTTCCCGTCGCGGATCAGGGTGCGGTAGGTTCCGCCGCGTTGATTTGACGAAGCTGCCGGATACCAGACCTCCAGTGTCAGCGGCCGGTCATATCGCGGAACCGGCCGGCCGTGTTCAGCCCGCTGCACGTCGATTTGACCGCGATTGACCGCCTCGATGGTACGAACGCCAACGGGAAAATCACCGAAGGCTGCAAGTTCCGGTGCATCCGGCCGCACAAGATCGATACGATTGGTATGGCTCATAAGGAAGCAGGTAGCCGCATCAAGGCCACCTGCCAAGTGACATGATCAAATCAGCCGCACCTACTCCGTCGCAGCGGTGGACTGGTAGTCGGGCGAAAACGTCATCAGATAGGCGATGACATTTTTGCGATCCTCTTCCTTCTTCAGGCGGAAAGTCATTTTCGTTTTGGCTTTCTTGTCGCCGAGATATTCGCGCAAATACTTTTTCGGGTTCTCAAGATAGGCGAAAATCTGCTCCTCGTCCCAGACAAGGCCGCTTTCGCCCGCGGCAACAATGCTCTTGCCGTATTTGAACCCGTCAAATGTCCCCGCTGTTCGCCCGAACACGGCGTTCAGCACAGGGCCGACTTTGTTTTTGGCTTCATCGCCGATCGTGTGACAGGCGGTGCATTTCTTGAACACCTTTTCGCCGGCGGTCACATCACCCTCCTCTGCCAGGGCAGGAGTGGAGAGCGCCAACGCTGCGCATGCGGCCAGAACCATGGTCTTTTTGGGGGAATGGGCAGCAAAAGTCATAGGTCACGAACCTTCCAGTCTTTTGTTCTTTTTGAACGGTCGGGAAGGTCACGGTCCAATCAATCACAGTTGAGTAATTGCAGTCTGACTGATGAACATTTTGTGATGGGGTGCGGGGCGGCGATCTTGTTTTTGGGCGGTATTATGCCCACCGAAAACCTCGTCAGTCAGGATTGTCCAACCTGACTTTCACCTCCAGGAAATCGCGCCAGGCGAGCCGTTTGTGCGCCGGATTTCTGAGCAGATAGGCAGGGTGGAGGGTCGGCATGGCTGCTATTTCGGCACCACCCGGGCAGCTGTAGGTTTTCCAGTGGCCACGCTGGCGCATGATCCCTTCAGGTGATTTCAACAATACCTTTGTTGCCGGCCCGCCCAGCGTCATGACCACTTTGGGCGAGGCCAGTTCGATCTGCCTCTCGATAAATGGGCGGCAAATCTCGGTTTCCTGTGGCGTCGGCGTTCGGTTTCCTGGCGGGCGCCAGGGTATCACGTTGGCGACATAGACGCTTGCGCGGTCCATTCCGATCGCCGCGAGGATCCGGTCGAGCAACTGCCCCGACCGCCCGACGAATGGCAGCCCCTCGATATCCTCATCGCGGCCGGGCGCCTCACCGATTACCATCAGCGGACCCTCCGGATTGCCTTCGGCAAATACCAGGTTCTTGGCAGTGAATTTCAGGTTACAGCCGTCGAAAGCCGACAGGTGTTCGCGCAGTTCATCAAGGGACTGTGCGCCTGAGGCCAGTTCCCGCGCCAGCGCAACCTGTCCCTCGTCCGGAACAGTCATGCCTGCCGGTTTGGATATAGGCATCGTTCGTTTCGGCGCACTGTCGGGCCGAACGCCAAGTTTGGGCCGGTCGGCGGAAGCTTTGGTTGGCGCCGGAGCCGTCTCCTCTGAAAGCCGGTCGAATGGTGTGTCCGCAAGCGCCGCATCCACGCCGGCATCGCGGTAGAACTCCAAAATTTCACGCAGATTGGTCATTACGTCACTTCACCAGGACCTCGAAATACCGGTGACAGAAAGCAGCAACCGATGCAAGTCGAACAGGCTTACGACGCCGGAATGCGCGGGTCCTGCAGCAGGTAGAATTCAGGCTGAGGCGTGAAATCGGTAATCATGAAGGAGAATTCGGCGAAGTCGAGCGGATCCACATAGCCATCATAATAGATCAGCCGGTCATAGGGTTCGAAACGATCATCATATTGTTTGAAGCGGTCCGATACGATCACCGAACTATCGGTCCGGCGCTGGTCGAATGAGAGACCATCGCCATAGACACTGGGCTTGCGAAGGATCTCCTGCAATTCGAACTCAAACTCCAGCCAGGGTAACTGGCTTGCGTTGAGCGTCCGAATGCGCAGGTGAATTACGCCGTTTGCGATATCACCGGCAAACGCGAACGGTTTGATTGTCCGCGTTGCCCGAATGATCATTGTCACCGGACTGGCGGAATTGAGTTCCTGCACGATGAAGATCGGGTCTTTCTTTGTTCCGAGACCGGAAACCGACCGAATCGTGAACCCGCCGAGTTCATCGGAAAATGAATAGGCGCCAGCCAGCCACGGTCCGTTTTTTGCGTCGTCGTCGCGCGCAACCGTCTGCGCGGCAGCCGGAAGGGCCATCGCCATCCACATCGACAACAGTATCGCCAGGCAACGCATCATGCGAACCTCCTGTGCAGGGTGATTTTGCCTGATTTTTATCCATTCGCCAATCCACAGCATCGAGCAATTCAGCGTTACCGCATGTCAGCCGTTCAAAGCTTGATAGTTGACGTTTACGTAAGATGCAGATAATGCCAGGCCGAATTGTCGCAATTAAGGGAATCCTTGCCGATCGCGGTTTCACACTTGACTGCGATTGCTGTAAGAGCGCGGCAGCAAACTGGCGCAGGGCAAGCTGCAAGTCTTTTTGATTTCGGAGGCTGTAATGAGTGAAGTCGAACGCGAGAGCATGGAATTCGACGTGGTGATTGTCGGCGCCGGTCCGGCAGGACTGGCGGCGTCGATTAGGCTGAAGCAGCTCAATCCCGACCTTTCCGTCGTCGTCCTGGAGAAGGGCGCAGAGGTTGGAGCTCATATCCTGTCGGGCGCTGTGGTCGACCCGATCGGCATCGACGCGCTGTTGCCTGAATGGCGCGAAGAAGATGGCCATCCGTTCAAAACACCGGTCACTGCGGATCATTTTCTGGTGCTCGGACCGTCGGGCTCAATGCGGCTGCCGAATTTCATGATGCCACCATTGATGAACAATCACGGCAACTACATCGTCTCGCTTGGCAATGTTTGCCGCTGGCTGGCGGAAAAGGCGGAAGCACTCGGGGTCGAGGTCTATCCGGGGTTCGCCGCCGCCGAGGTGGTTTATGACGAAAACGGCGTGGTCAAGGGCGTGGCGACAGGCGATATGGGCCTGCTGAAGGACGGCACACCGGGCCCAAATCATGAGCCGGGTATGGAATTGCTCGGCAAATATACGCTGATCGGTGAGGGCGTGCGCGGCTCGTTAGCCAAGGAACTGATCGCCAAATTCTCGCTGGACGAAGGTCGCCAGCCGGCAAAATTCGGCATCGGTTTGAAGGAACTCTGGCAGGTTGAGCCGGACAAACACAAACCGGGCCTGGTTCAACATTCATTCGGTTGGCCGCTTAATGGCCAAACCGGTGGTGGCTCGTTCCTCTATCATCTGGAGGACAATCAGGTTGCGGTCGGGTTCGTCATCCACCTGAACTACAAAAATCCTTACATGTCGCCGTTTGAGGAGTTTCAGCGTTTCAAGACCCATCCGTCGATTCGCGAAACATTTGAGGGCGGCAAGCGCATCGCCTATGGCGCGCGTGCCATCACCGAGGGTGGCTGGCAGTCGGTACCGAAGCTCACCTTCCCTGGCGGCGCGCTGATTGGCTGCTCGGCCGGTTTCGTCAACGTGCCGCGTATCAAGGGTTCGCACAATGCCATCCTGTCCGGCATGCAGGCTGCAGATGCTGTATCCGAGGCCGTTGCCGCAGGCCGGTCCGGTGACGAACTGTCAGCATACGAGGACGGTTGGCGCGATTCGCCCATCGGCCGCGACCTGAAAAAGGTACGCAACGTCAAACCGCTATGGTCGAAATTCGGCACCGTCATCGGCGTCGGCCTTGGTGGTTTCGACATGTGGTTCAACACGATATTCGGCGGCGCATCACTGTTCGGCACCCAAAAGCATGGCAAAACCGATGCCGGTTCTCTGGAACCGGCTTCGATGCACAAACCGATCGCCTATACCAAGCCGGACGGTGTGCTTACATTCGATCGCCTGTCGTCGGTTTTCCTTTCCAACACCAATCATGAGGAGAACCAGCCGGTGCATTTGAAGGTCGCTGACCTGTCTCTGCAGCAGCAATCGGAACTCGGCAAATTTGCCGGACCGTCCAACCGCTATTGCCCGGCCGGTGTCTATGAATGGGTCGACAAGGACGGCAACGCCATACCGGCTGCCGAAATGACTTCCGCCACCGATGCCAGTTTTGTCATGAACGCGCAAAACTGCGTGCATTGCAAAACCTGCGACATCAAGGACCCGAACCAGAATATCAACTGGACGGTACCACAGGGCGGCGAAGGCCCGGTCTATCCGAACATGTAACATGACAGAGCCGCGGCAATAACCGTTCTTGTCACCGGCGCGGGCGGACAGGACGGTTCACCGCATCCGGGCGACGGTTTGGCCCGGTCCGAACTGGACTATGTTAGCCTGCTGCTGGATGAAAAACTCCACGATACATGGCGCTGGTTCAAGAATCACGGTTTCACAGGTTAATCACAAGTAGCTTTTTAGACGCCTCTCAAGCTTGCCGCTGCCCGATTCTTGTGCTTGTTTGCACGCGTCGTTTTTCTGGAGGGGTTGGTTTTGCGTGTTTTTGCGGTTTTTGCGGCACTAGTTTGCGCTTTTGCTGTGGCGACCACTGCCAGTGCGCGCCCGAAAGTGTCGGTCAAAACCAAGTATTATGACGTGCGTGGGAAGAACGGCACCGAGGTGTTGCGCCAGATCAACCGCAAGGGCCCGCGGCACGGATTTCTCGTCCGCGCCATCGCACAAACGCAATATACGCTAAGCTACGGTTTTGAATCGGTCCAAAACGAGAAGGACTGCCGGATTACCAAGGCCGAGGTGAAGATGGATATTATCTATGTCTATCCGAAGCTGCGCGGCAAGGTATCAAGGAAGCTGAACAGCCGCTGGAAGCGTTTCATGCGCGGTGTGCGGGTGCATGAGGAAGTGCATGGAAAGCTGGCCAGGCAAATGGCTGCAGCGACTGAAAAGGCATTGCTGGCCACTCGCGTAAAGGGCAAGCGCGGCTGTCGCAAAGTCAGGCACATCGCCAAACGCAATGTCGACAAGGTGTTCAAGCAGTATGAACGCAAGCAGGTAGCCTTCGACAAGAAGGAACACCGCGACAAAGGCAATGTCGAAAATCTGGTCGCCGCGTTGGTGAAGAAGTAGGCCGCTTTGGACTATGCGGCCGCCACGTGCCGCTCCACCACCCTTTGAAGCATCGGCGCATAGTGTGAGAAGGGCGGTGTTTTGTGCCCCGCGACTTTTCCCTCGTCATCCCAGTAACGTACCTGGATGATTGCATCCAGATTGAGGTTGTCTGAAAACGCGTCCACCTCGTCCTTGCTCATCGGCCCGCCCTGCAGCCCGAGTGTCAACACGGAGGCCTCAGATAGTTTGCCGAAATAGTCTGGGTCGGTGGCACACAGATACCGCTTCGCAGCCACATGATAGCGCACACAATCGGTGACAATCGCCGGAAAGAACCTTTCCAGCACTCGCGCGCCGGCCTCGTCATGATGATTGTCGATGCCGCGTTCCTGTGCGTCTTCTGGAAACTCGTTTGTGTAATGGCCGATATCGTGCAACAGCGCGGCAGCGATGATCTCCTCACTTGCGCCGGCCTGTTCGGCCAGTTGTGCTCCCTGAAGCATGTGTTCCGACATCGTCACTGCTTCGCCCAGATAGGACTCTGCACCGCGCCGTTCGAAAATGTCGCCGATGAAGTCGACGATGTTGCCGGCATTGAGTTTCGAAAAGTCCGGTTTGGGCATGACCTACACCTCCTCGTGTTCCAGGGCGGCGAGTGTCGAATAAAGCCCGTCGCGGTCAGCATAACATCCCTGCAGCCAACGTGAGCCGCTACCGGAATAGCCATTTCGTGCGTGCAGTACACGGGTGTTGTCGACGATAAAGCATTCGCCCGGCTCCAGCTTGAACGAAACTGCCATCGCCGGATCATCTATGATTTCGCCCAAGCGGCGATATGCAGAATAGTAATCTGCCATATCGTCGAACGGGACATCGGTTATCGGTGCGCAAGACCGGTTGTTGAAGCGAATACCGGTCAGTTCTCCATCCGGCGCCAGCTCGATCATCGGTTTGCGCGAGGTGAGCCGCACGCCGGCGGAACCTGCATATTCGAAGCGGGCGCAGTATTTCGACAACAGCTCAAATCCCCTGGCATCATCGTCACGCAGCCGTTGTGCGGCACAAAAGCCGTCAACAACGAAAGAATCCCCGCCTTCGGCGGAATTTTCCAAGCAGTAGAGGATCTGCAGCGTCGGCACCGGATCGCGGTAAGGGTTATCGGTGTGCGCCTGCAGCCCGAGGCCGGTGAAGGCGAGATTGACCGGGTTGACTTCAGTGCGCACCTCAAACCATTTGCCGTAATTGGTTTCGCGCACATAGCCGAACAGCGATGCTATCTGCATCAGTGCTCCGCTTTCGACCGGCCCACCGAATAACTTGGCAAATCCGAGGCGGCGAATGTCCGCCAGCCAATGCTTCAACGCCGAACGGTCGCTCTTCACGGCGCCAAATTCAGCGGCCGGAACGGCCTCATTCAAACCACCATCCCAGGTTCGGATGTGCCCGGGCAGCCATCCGCCTTTTTCGGCAGGCGCCTGGTCATAGGCATGGTCCGCCAGCCATGAAAGCGGGAAGGAGACTGCCTTGTCCTCCGGCGAGAAACGGATGTCCAGAACGCCACCACCATTAATATGGGCGCTCGAAACACGGGTATCTCCGGGGATGTCGCCAAGGGTAATCAACCGCTGGCCCGAGCCGGGCGCACGCGTGGCTTCGTCTTGCGCATTATCGCGCAGCCACACCGCATGAAAGCGCGATGTCGAGCCGTTGTCATCGACAAGTGCAATGGCCGCGCCATCGTGGATAATCTCTGCATGGGTGAAATCGGCCATCACAGTCCTCGGATTGATGTTTCGTTTGGATCTTCCCGATACGCCAGAATTGTTCTAAAGAAAATCAATGGATCTTTGCATCATGGCCATAAAATATTTATGACAAACTCATCTGAAACCGGCTTGCCGCCATTGGAGTGGCTGCGTGCATTTGAGGCCGCCGGCAGGCTCGGCCGCTTCACGGCCGCGGCGCAGGAGACCGGCCTGACCCAGGCGGCGGTCAGCCAGCGCATCAAGCTGCTGGAGACACGGCTCGGAACGAAACTGTTCAACCGGCTGCCAAAGGGCGTTGAACTGACGGTGGCTGGCGATGCATATCTGCCGCATATCACCGGTGCGCTCGCCCGCGTCCGTCGCGGCACTGCCGACCTGTTTGCTCGACCACGCAGACGTCTTTCAATCGCTGCCACCGCATCGATGACAACACTCTGGCTCGCGCCGCGGCTAAAAGACTTGTCGGCCTCATTGCCCGGTGTCGAACTCTCGGTCGCCTCGATCGGCCGTGAGGCGGACTATGAAACCGGCGAACACGACTTTCAGATTCGCTTTGGCCATGGCGACTGGGAAGGCCAAGAGAGCGCGCTCCTGTTCCGTGAGGAACTTGCTCCTGTCGCCGCGCCCGGTTTGGCCGGCCCGGCGCAGAGCTGGCGCGAACTACCAACCATCGCGCTCACCGGCCCACGCGACGGCTGGGCGGAATGGGCGAGCGCGGCCGGCGAACCGCCTCCTTCTTCTCCGGTGCTGCGCTTCGATAGCCAGATTGCAGCGTTGGAAGCGGCCAGATCCGGCGCCGGTGTCACCCTTGCCTCGCTACCGCTCGCGGCCGCCGTGTTGGAGAAAGGCGACCTGGTTCAGGTCTCTGCCAAGAGCCTGACGATGACCGGCGGCCAGTGGCTGTGCTGGCGGACGGGTGGGGGAGAGGGGAGAGAAAGTGAACTGGTCTGGAAAAATCTGTCCCAATTTTGATCTGATCAAGTTCAAGCAATTCAATTGCTCGACGATCGAACAATTAAGTAGCAAAAAGATCATCTTTATTTTGAATAATTACATCCTTATACTTCCCGATTGTCGGGAGAATTGCTTTGACAAGTTTAACGCGGGGCCATTTTGAACAGTCAGTCAACAATGCAGCCTCGCGTGTTCGTGGCCTTTGGCTCGGCTACATTGCTTTACTGTCTTACCTGTTCATCACCGTCGGTGCAGTTACCCACACCGATCTGCTGCTGGAAAACCCGGTCGAGTTGCCAATCCTCAATGTGAAGCTTTCACTGCTCGGCTTCTTCGCCATCGCGCCAGCGTTTCTGCTGATCAACCATTTCTATCTGTTGCTGCACCTTGTCGGGCTCCGCCGCCGGATCAGGGAGTACAATGAGATGGTGGGCCGCGAGAAGCTGGACCCGGACACAGAGGACCTTCGCCGCCGCGAACTCGATAGTTTCGTCGTGGTGCAGGCGTTCGGCGGCGGCAGGGAGGAGCGGCGTGGCTGGACCGGCTGGATACTGATCCCGATAATTTGGATCACAGTCATCGCCTCACCAGTATTCGTTCTGCTGCAGATGCAGATCGTTTTTCTGCCCTATCAAAGCGAACTTCTTTCTTGGGTGCATCGCCTCGCGATCATTGTTGATCTCGGTATACTTTGGCTGTTCTGGCCGGTAATGCAGAACGGATCGCAACGTTTGAAATTTGTCGTTCCCTTTTCCAGTCCGCTGTCGAGCCTTGGGGCCATTGTCTTCTTCCTCGTGTTTGCATTTTCGGTCGTCGTCGCAACTTTTCCTGGCGAACAGATTGACCTCTCGGGAATTGGAGGCAACGCGACGACAGATAACCCAAGATCAGAAACTCCGCGCGACTGGGTGCTTTGGCCGTTAAAGCGGGTTCTGTTTGAAGGTGAGGTCAACGAACTGACCGGCAGCCGGGCAAGTCTGTTCTCGCGCACGCTTGTGATCCCCGATGGCGATTTCGTCGACGATGCTGAACTTAATGAACAATCCAAGGTCAGCATAGGCGAACTGCCCCATCAACGAAGACGTATGCTGTCTCTTCGCGGGCGCAATCTTCGAGGGGCGGTTCTCGTCAGAGCGGATCTGCGCAGCGCCGATCTCTCTGGAGCAGATTTGCGCAACGCCAATATGGAAGGCGCAAAATTGGATGGCAGCGTGTTAGCACCGATCAAGACGGGAGCAAATCCCGACAACAAGTCGGACATACTTCAATACTCTCGCCTTGACGGCGCCTGGCTCAAAAACGTGACATTGCGTGGTGCGATGCTAGATGACGCACATCTGGAAGGCGTCGTGTTTGATCGTTCGTTTTTACAGGGCGCATCCTTCAAACGCGCACGTCTTCAAGGCGCGTCTATGAATTTCACCAACCTCCAAGGCGCATCGTTTGATTTTGCCAGGATGCACGGCGTTCAGATTGGAAGAGCAAACCTCCAGGGTGCGTCGTTGAATTATGCGTTTCTCTACGGTGCAATTTTTGATTCCTCAAACCTAAGCGGTGCGTCGCTGAAATCAGCGCGCTTGCAGGTTTCGTCGATGAGAAGAACCAATCTTATAGGCGCATCCTTGAATCGGGCGGAGATGCAGGGAAGTTCGCTTTACGAGGCAAAACTGCAGCTGGCGTCGTTCAATTCAACGAAGTTGTGGCGCATGCGTGCTTCGAATCCAACAAATAGCACTTTTGTCAGCAAACCTGACTTTGCGCCCGCATTCGCTTCAGAAAAAGAGTACCAAAAGTTTGTTTCTCAAATTCTGTCTGAAACCGACAAAGTTGACCTTGGCGCTTGGGTCTCATTCAGACTGATCAGCTTACATCCTTCGTCAGATGCCGAAGATTATCAAGACGAAGTATCGAAATGGGAGGCGGCCGCCAGCAAGGCGATCACTACCGGAAGTTACCAGGCAAGGCTGGAGCTAGTTCTCAAAGAAATATCTTGCAATGATCTAGGTGAGAATTCGCCTTATGTCGCCGAGGGCATTTCGAGATCATCCTCCGGATACAGCTTAATAAAAGATCTCGGGTCGCAGGCGGCAGGTCTGGCGGCGCATATGGTAACGGCTACAAACCTGCGTTGCCCGGGCGCGGTTGGCATATCCAATGTCGCCAGAAATGAACTCAGGACGATCATCAAGCCGGACATTCTGAAAAAGTTCGAGCAGGAAGACCCTCAACCGTTAGGTGCTGCCGGACCGGCGATGGCCCGGTAACGGTCACTGAAACGCCGTCTCGTTGAAGCTCCTCAATTTCCGCGAATGCAGGCGTTCCGGCGGCATCTGAGCCAGCGCTTCCAGCGCCTTGATGCCGATGATCAAGTGCTGGCCGACCTGGCGCTTGTAGAATGCGCTGGCCATGCCCGGCAGTTTCAATTCGCCATGTAGCGGCTTGTCGGAGACGCAGAGCAGCGTGCCGTAGGGCACGCGGAAACGGAAACCGTTGGCGGCGATTGTTGCCGATTCCATGTCGAGTGCAATGGCGCGTGATTGCGAAAGCCGCTGCACCGGCCCGCCCTGATCGCGCAGTTCCCAGTTGCGGTTGTCGATGGTCGCCACGGTGCCGGTGCGCATCACCCGTTTCAGGTCATAGCCGGCAAGTCCGGTGACCTCGGCCACCGCCTCCTGCATCGCCACCTGCACTTCGGCCAGCGCCGGGATGGGTACGGACACCGGCAGATCATCGTCGAGCACATGGTCCTCGCGCACATAGGCATGCGCCAGCACATAGTCGCCCAGCGCCTGGCTGTTGCGCAGGCCGGCGCAGTGGCCGAGCATCAACCAGCAATGCGGCCTCAGCACCGCGATGTGGTCGGTGATCGTCTTGGCGTTGGACGGTCCGACGCCGATATTGACCATGGTGATGCCGGCATGGCCCGGCTTGGCCAGGTGATAGGCCGGCATTTGCGGCAGCTTGCCCGGTGCAGTGCCCTCACAGGAACTTTCGTCTCCGGCCCTGGTCACCACATTGCCCGGTTCGATGAAGGCCGAATAGCCTTCGCCGCCCCTGGCCATCAAACCGCGGGCATATTCGCAGAATTCCTCGATGTAGAACTGGTAGTTGGTGAACAGCACATAGTTCTGGAAGTGATGCGGGCTGGTGGCGGTGTAGTGCGCCAGACGGTGCAGCGAATAATCGATGCGTTGTGCGGTAAACGGCGCCAGCGGCAAGGCTTCGCCGGGAACCGGATCGAAGGTGCCGTTGGCGATGTGATCGTCGGTGGCGTTGATATCCGGCACGTCGAACAGGTCGCGCAAGGGCCGGTCGATATTCTCTGCCGCCTTGGCGCCGACATTGGCGCCTTCGGCAAAGGCAAAATGCAGCGGAATGGGCGTGTCGGATTCCGACACTTCCACCGCCACACCGTGATTGCGGATGATCAGGCCGAGCTGGTCGGTAAGATAGGGTTCAAACAAGTCGGGCCGGGTGATCGTCGTCGCATAGTGGCCCGGAGCAGGCATGTGGCCATAGGCCAGGCGCGAATCGATATGGGCAAACGAGGTCGTTGAAACGCCGACCTGCGGATAATAGGCGCGGTAGCGGTGTGCTACACCCTTCTCGCAATAGTCGGTAAATGCGTTGGCCAGAAACTGCGTATTGCGTTGATAAAGCTCTTTTAATGCCGCGACGGCTTGGTGGGCATCGGTGAAGGCTTCACGGGCAAACGGTTGCGGGCGTGAAATGTCTTCGATTGGTTCGGGAAAGGTTCTGTCATCCATGGCCCAATATAGAGATGTGCGCGGCGCTTTTGCAGAGGGGTAGAGGAAATTTGTGACATTGTGGTTTCTCCTGAACTTGGCAGCGGTGTCTCACTGGCTCCGGCGGATCGACACCATCAGGACAAATCCGACACCGGTATTTGCCGTGACATTGTCGCCAATCGTGTTTTCGGTCACCGCATTTGCCGGCATCAATGACATTCCGGCCAGCACGATCGCTGTGGCAAAGGCTCCAACTGTGAGGCGGCGAAATCGGTTCATCGGTGTGTCCCTTCAATCTGTTCTGTCACACTTGCGCGTCAGCGGCGGTGCGCCCGGTCACACACCGGGGTGGCTATCGATAAGCAGGGAAGCCGGACGGTTTTGGCTGAACGCCGCTCGCTGTTGGCGGCCAGTGCCGCAAACCACATGCCGAAGACCGTCAGGATCAGGCAGACAATGGTAAAGCGGCGAAACAGCATTGGTGTCGGTATCCCTTGCAAATTGTCGAATGGGATTATGATCCGCCGCCACTGAACCGCCTCTGAGACTGTTGTTCATCTGCGGTTCAAACAGGTTAATGACCATGGCGGGATTGCCCGCGGCACTCGGCTGGCTATGATCCGGGGGAAAATGCTTGGAGGCGAACTGCCGATGACCAGCCAGAACGAACCGATCCAGCTCTTCTTTTGGCCAACGCCGAATGGCTGGAAAATCACCATCGCGCTGGAGGAATTCGCTGTTCCGTGGCAGATGAACCACGTGAATATCGGCAAGGGCGAGCAGTTCGAGCCGGAATTTCTGAAAATCTCGCCCAACAACCGCATGCCGGCGATCATCGATCCCGAGGGTCCCGGCGGCGAACCGGTTTCGGTGTTTGAATCGGGCGCAATCCTGCAATATCTCGGCCGCAAGTTTGGCAGGTTTTATCCCGCAGACGAGCGCCAGCGGGTCGAGGTCGACCAGTGGCTGCACTGGCAGATGGGCGGTTTCGGTCCGATGGCCGGTCAGGCGCACCATTTCCGCCTCTACGCGCCGGAAAAGATCGACTACGCGATCAAACGCTACACCGACGAGTGCAATCGGCTTTATGGCGTCATGAACCGGCGGTTGGCCGGCCGCGCGTTTTTTGCAGGCGATTATTCGATTGCCGACATGGCGATCATGGGATGGGCGTTGCGTCACGAGCGCCACGGGCAAAACCTCGACGAATTCCCTCACGTCAAAGCATGGTATGAGCGCATGCTGGCTCGTCCTGCAGTGGCCAAAGGCATCGCTTACGGTACCGATATCGACCAAAAAGGCAGCGCCCCGGCCGACAAGGACGCACAAAAGATCCTGTTCGGGCAGCGGGCACGGTAAAACGAAAATACCAGCCGGGTTGCCCCGGCCGGCTTGTGTTCAGCTGCTGCAAAAACCTCACATCTTCTTGGTGATGACGATCTCTGCATATTCCGACGGAACCACCATCGTACCGTCCATGGCAGTGTTATATTCGGCAACCGTTGCCAGAATGTCGGCTTCAAGCGCTGCTTCGCCGGCTTCGCCGACGGCGATGAACGCCTTGTGTACCGGACCGTAATAGGTTTTGAAAATGTCGACGAAGGCCTGCGGAGACGGATAGCGGAAGTTGAACATCTTGCGGATGAAGACGATCTCATTGGCCGAGCCGCCGAATGTCTCGTTGATCCACTGCTCGTTACCCCACATGGCCGGAGATTTGACGCCGGCGGGTGGCGAAACGTGTTTTCCAAGCGTCTTGAACAGCGCGCCGATAAAGCTTTCCGGTGTCCAGTTGGCCATCGCCATCTTGCCGCCCGGCTTGATGACACGCATCATTTCGGCGGCAGATTTGATTTGGTTGGGAGCGAACATGACGCCGAATGTCGACACCGCCATGTCAAAAGAATTGTCGGAGAAGGGCAGGTTCTCGGCGTCTGCGACCATGTAGTCGACATCAAGCCCTTCGGCCTCGGCGCGGGCGCGCCCGCTTTCAAGCAGATGGCCGACATAGTCGGTCGATGTCACATTGGCAAAACGGCGCGCAAAGGCAAGCGTGGCGTTGCCATTGCCGGCGGCAACATCGAGCACGTTTGAATTCGGTCTGGTTTGTACCGCCTCGGCAAGTTCTTCGCCGGTGATCTGAAGGGTGACGCCGATGCGGGCATAGTCACCGGATGACCAGGCGGCGTTCTGCTTTTTCTTGATGGCCGCGTAGTCGGGAGCGGCGGTAATCGGGGTAATGGCGTTCATGGGTGCGTCCTCTCATGAGATTGGCCTTGGGATGACCCTTTATGAAGGAGCGCTGTTTCAGATAAATGTCGCGGTGGAACTTGTCATGTTTCGATTGTTACCGGAATTGTTCATTACCGTAACAAAACGGCCTGCCAGGGACAGGCCGTCTTGAATTTCGGGTCAGCCAGATTGGCCGGCAATTGCAGCGAAACCTACATCTTCTTCCAGTTTTGCGTTTGGCAGAAGATTTTCAGCGCGCAGCCCTTCAGCCGCATACTGGAACCGGAAATCGACGCTGAGCCTGAATATTCCTTGTCATCGGCTGGGTCCGTTATCGTACCGCTGTACTTTCCGTCGCCGCCAGCCAGACGTCCAATGCGCTTTCCTGCATAGTCGCCTGTCTTCAGCGTGATGCAGTAGGCGCCGCCGCATTTGCCGATTGCCGCCGTTTCGCCGCTCTGGGTGCGCCAGTTGCCTTCGATCGGGTCAGCAAGTGCCGCTCCTGTCATGGCGATGCTGGCCGCCACTGCGAGGATATATCTTTTTCCCATTGTGGACCCTCCGTGATTTTTCGAGTCGTTGTGTCCCTGTTGCACGATTTTATTCAATACTGCGGCAAAACAAAAGCACGCTGTAACCCATGGTAACCGGCCTTTGTTCTGCGCATTACAGATTTTGCCTTTCTGCGCCTTGGTTAGCAAAAGCTTGAATTTGACCGGCGGCATTTGAAGCGCATTTTCGCCAAATCCGCGAAATTGCTGCTTCTGCCATCCTTAACGAAATCTCACATTAACACGTTGTTTTTGTTTCGTTTGCTCGACGTTAAGCAAGCCATTTAACCGGTAATTGAAACCTCGCCGCCATGCTTCACCCATCAAACGAGAAGCGGCCGCGGGGACATAAGCGGTTGTTTCGCCAGAGGAAAAGGGACAGGGAAAAATGGCTCGTTTTGACATGCTGGAAGCCGGCTTCGGCGACATGGGAACAACCGCTCAGGCCGGCATTTTGTTCGAACTGGGCATGATGTACGCAACCGGGCGCGACTGCGATGTCGATATCATCGCCGCACACAAATGGTTCAACATTGCCGCGATCAAAGGTTCAGAGCGCGCTGCTTCATTGCGCATTGAATTGTCGGAAACGATGACCAAAGGCGAAATCGCCCAGGCGCTGCGCGACGCACGCGAATGGATGACCATGCACTGAATTCACGGGCGGCAATCATGCTGCCCGGTTCATAAATGCAAGAACGCGGCGACCAAAGCCGCGCTGAAACAGGGGAACATTGGGTTTCGCGTGAGCGGTCCACACCCAAATGGAGCAGTTTGATGGAATGGATTTTTCGTCTCGGCAAAGACAATCCCGCTGCGCGATATCAATATCGCGCTAGGGTTTTGACCCAGCTGAGGCGGAAAACACATCCTGGCCGGAAGGAGCTAACACTGGAAGGCTGCAAAGAAACTGCGATCGTGTGACTTAAGCCTGTTCGCCCGGCCGCAGGCCGAGAGGCGAACAAGCTTGGGTCAGACAATTCCATTTGGATGTGAACCACTCAATTGCGGGGCCAGGGGGATGATCCGCCTGAACTGATCTACCGCGGTCCGGACTTTCCGGATCGCGGTTTTTCTTTGCGCGAGAACGCGGCTCAATCCGGGAAGGCTATTCTTCAAACCGCGCCAGCACCGTTCCCTCTGTCACTTGTGAACCTTCGGCTGCAATCTCGGCCAGAACGCCGTCATGCGGCGCGGCGATTGTGTGCTCCATCTTCATCGCTTCGAGCACCAGCAGTGCTGCGCCCTTTTTGACCGCCTGACCGGCCTTGGCGCGAACCACCTTCACCAGCCCCGGCATCGGTGCGGTCAGCCGGTCGCCGGCGCCATGATCCAGCGCCTCCGCGAACGGATCGGGAATTTCAAAATCATGCGAGAACCAGCCGTCGAACACGGTTACATGGCCGGGCCACAGCGCAAATTTGCCGTTTTCGGCCAATGACATGACGCTGCTGGTTGAATCATCGAATTCAAAGCGGACGCGGCCGCCATCCTCGGCATATGCCTTCACCTCGATCAGGTTTTCGCCGCGCTTCAACCGCACCGATCTGGCAATCGGATGATAGTGACCATAGCCGGCGATCGTGTCCCAAGGATCGCCGCTGGAGGGTTTCGTCTTGAACCCTGAAGCCGCAAGCATGGCCTGCATCCCTACAGTGTCGCTTATTACCGGCCTGAGGATCAGATCGTCGAGATTGCGGTCGATAATTCCGGTATCGACGTTCGCCGATTCAAAATCGTCGTTCACAAGCAGCGCTGCTAGGAAGTCGACATTTGTGGTCACTCCGGCGATTTCAGTTGAAGACAGAATGTCTACCAACTCGCTGATGCAGTATTCGCGATCTGTGCCGTTCGAAATCAGTTTGGCGATCATCGGATCGTAATATGGGGAGATCACATCCCCCGTCTCGACGCCAGTTTCAACCCGGCCGGAAACAGGCCACAACGGGTAATTCGCACCAAATTCCAGGTGATGCAGCTTGCCCGTTGATGGCAAAAAACCGTTGGATGGATTTTCAGCGTAAACACGTAGTTCCATTGCATGGCCATCAAGCTCGATCTCATCCTGCTTCGCCGGCAGTTCTTCTCCCGCCGCCACGCGCAACTGCCACTCGACCAGATCTACATTCGTCACCATCTCGGTGACCGGATGTTCCACCTGCAGCCGCGTGTTCATTTCCATGAACCAGAAACCGTCGGGTCTGAGACCCTGCGACCCGTCGACGATGAACTCGATCGTGCCCGCGCCCGAATAATCGATTGCTTTGGCGGCCTTGACGGCAGCGCCGGTCATCGCAGCCCGCATCTCGTCTGTCATACCGGGGGCGGGGGCTTCCTCGATCACCTTCTGGTGGCGGCGTTGTGCCGAGCAGTCGCGTTCAAACAGGTGCACGGCATTGCCGTGATTGTCGCCAAACACCTGTACTTCGATATGGCGCGGTTTCTCGATGAATTTTTCCACCAGCACCCGGTCGTCGCCGAACGAAGCCTTGGCTTCACGCCGGCACGAAGCCAGAGCATCGGAAAACGCGTCGGGATGATCGACCTTGCGCATGCCCTTGCCGCCACCGCCGGCGCGTGCCTTGATCAGCACCGGATAGCCGATCTCGCGGGCCTTTCCGGCCAGCAACACCAGTTCCTGCGCCTCACCATGATATCCGGGCACCACCGGCACGCCCGCCTGCTCCATCAGCCGTTTGGCAGCATCCTTCAGCCCCATGGCACGGATCGAGGCCGCCGACGGCCCGATGAAGACCAGCCCCGCCGCCTCTACCGCTTCGACAAAGCCGGGATTTTCCGACAGGAACCCGTATCCCGGATGGATCGCCTCGGCGCCGGTCGATTTCGCTGCTTCGATGATCCTGTCGGCCACCAGATAGCTTTCAGCGGCCGGCGAGGGGCCGATATGCACGGCTTCGTCGGCCTGCCGTACATGCAGGGCGTTGCGATCGGCATCGGAATAGACCGCGACCGTCGCAATTCCCATGCTCTTCGCCGTCCGGATAACCCGGCAGGCGATCTCACCGCGATTGGCTATCAGGATTTTGGAGAACATTTCTGTGAGCTACCCATCGATCGCTTGAAAATCTTCAACTACACGAAAGCGTTCGCAGACCAGTTTCATGTCATTGGTCCAGCCGCCATTGCGCTCAAAATACCTGCGGTGTCCGTTTCTCCATCCATCCAAATTGTCATTCTCTCCCTCCGCGAGGGCGAAATCCTCATCGACATCGCAAAACCGGCGGATGGTGACATCAGTCGTTTCGGTCACAAGCGCCGGATGGCCATCCCAGTCCAGCGTGATATCGCAGCGCCCTACTTGCGGCATCACCTCTTCGTCATTTTCAAATGTACGCAATGGTTCGCATGTCGCAGTCTTCCTGCCCGACCGAACCAACGCGATCAATTCCTCAGACAGGTCGTGGTTATCGCCAAACCGGTAGGTTTCAGCGTTTGGGTGGCGGCGGCGCAATTCCTCAAGCAGTGTCAATCGAAGCCTCTCCGTTCACCGCCCTTGTAACGCCAAGCCTGGCTGCTGGCTATCATCTGATTGGCTACCCATGTTGTTCAATTAATTGAGCTGCCACCCACATTCCGCCAGAACGCCAACACCGTATCCGCCAGCATTTGCGGCGCCGTATCCATGGCAACATGCTGTTGGCCGTCAAGCGCAATGTGCTTGGCATGAGGCATCAGGGATGCAAGCTTGTGCATTGAATTGATGAGGAAATCCGGGCTGTCGGACCCGTGGAGCAGCAAGGTTGGTATCGAAATCCTCTCCAATGGCAGCGCGCCTGGATCAAAGCTTTCAACGACACGCAATTCGCGCCCGATCGTGTGGGCGGCTGCCACGCGCGCCGGCCACGCCGGCGAGGCGCGCAACGCCGCGACGTCGCCCGGCCGCATGCGGACAATCTCCTCACAGAAGATTTTCAACACTCCCTCGCGATCGCCTTCGTCCAGCGCCGCATCGATCCGGTCGAGCGTTTTGATGGGTGTGTCGCCCTTGGCCTGAACCGGCGCTTCATAGATGACCAGCGCGGCAATCCGGTCGGTCAGATCCGTTGCACCCAAAGCCGCGATACCGCCATAGGAGTGGCCGAACAGGATCACCGGTTCGGCCATAGCTTCAACCACTGCCGCAACATCGGCATACTCGGCCTCAATCGAATACGGACTGGAACCATCGCCGCTTTCGCCGCGTCCGCGTCGGTCGACTGACACCACTGTAAATTGTTTCTCAAGCAGGGGACGTACATTGCCCCAGCGCGCGCTGCTGGCGCTGGCGCCATGAACAAGGATGAGCGGTGGACCGTTTCCGGATTTTTCAAAGGCGATCTTCGTTCCGTCGGCGCTTGTTACATTATCCATTTCTACCTCTGTCATTGCGGTATCAGCACCAACCCTGCCTTTCGCCGCCGCTATACCGCCTCGCATGACCATCGGTGATCAACTGCCTGGCGACGTCCGTCCCGTCGGCGGAAATGGAGATCAGCTGACGACCGAACTTGTCCTCTCCGTGAATCACGATACGCACCTCATCGGCTGCCCACAACATGGCCTGCAAGGCCAGTTTTGCCTGCTGTGCCGCCAGGACTTCCGTGACACAGGATGGAGAGTAGAGTTCAGGCGCATCGATGCCGCGGATCCTCCCACGGGTTACCGGCAGCGATTTGCATGAAAGCCTTACCGTGTCGCCATCAACAACACCGGTGACCGCACAATCGCGGGACACGTCGCGCGAAAGAAGGTTTAGTAGGACGAAATCAAGCGCCTCGGCAGTGATCACCAGCGCTGCCGCGGTGACAAGCGGAATGACGAACCATCGTGTCAGCCTGCTTGTCCAGAAGCGTCGCGACCGGTATCTGCTGCGGCGGCGGATGTTGCGTGGCCGTCTCAACTGCCGGCGTCAGCCTTGGTGCGAAAACGCAGCAAAAACAATACCATCGGTATGGCAATCACATACATCAATATGCCGTAAACACCTGCTGGCAGACTGAACGCCGCAAATCCTTCCACCTGCGGTGCAATCAACCCGCCGACGGTGATACCCAGCGCCGAATTCTGGATACCGGCTTCGATCGAGATTGCCGTTTGGTCGCCCTGGCTGAGCGCCATCAGTTTCGCAGCGCCAAACCCGACAAGGAACAGGATGATACCCATCAGGATCAGCAAGGGTCCGAGAATGGCGAGATTTTCAAAGAACACAGTCCAGTTGGCGGCCAGCGCGCCGACTACGATGACAACAAACAGCACCGTCGCGATTTTTGAAATCAGCCGTTCAAACCGGTCGGCAAAACCGGTCGCATAGCGTCTCACCGCCACACCGATGGCGACCGGTACGGCAGTGATCGCAAACATCGACAGGCCCAGCGTGGTGATGTTGATGTCAGGTGCATCCGCGCCCATGAAATGGCCGCTTGCCCAGGCAATCAGCAATGGAACCGTGATCACCGACAACAGGCTCACCACCGCCGTCAGGCTGATCGATAGCGCCAACGTGCCGCCGGCGATCTTGGTGATGATGTTGGAAGTCACACCGCCGGGGCAAAAGGAGAGGATCATCACGCCGACCGCCAATTCTGCGGGAAGCGGGAAAATCATCAACATCACGAAAGCGACAATTGGAAGCAATACAATCTGTGCCACGGCGCCCACGAAAAATGCTTTGGGTATGGTGGCAACGCGGGCGAAATCGGCGATGGTGAGGCCAAGCCCGAGTGAGAACATGATGAAGGCGAGCGACAGTGGCAGAAAGATGTTGACTAGCATTAGTGAGTCCTGACCCTGAATCCCTCGTGTGTATTTGCTGTTGGCGTCATTGACGCGGACGGATTACTGCCAGATTCGGCCGGCATTCGCGACACCCGATTGCTCTTGAATAGCCGGGGCCGGATCAATAGTTTGCGTCGTCGTCCTAATCCACATCAATGGTTCCGCCTTGTTTTTCAGATCAGCCCTCATTGCCATTTCTGTTCTGTTCCCCGCTTCACTGTCGCATGCGGCATGGAAGCCGGTCGAGCGGGAGAAGACCTACGCGGTCTATGGCAAGACCGGTGCGGAACTCTATGAATCCATTGGCGAAAACGGCCCGAAACTCGGGCCGACGCGCGCCATTGCCTACACCGATTTCAAATTGACCTGGCGCCGGGATTACCGGCCTCAGGCCGATGGGTCGTGCAAGCTCGTATCGGCCACGCCAAAGCTGATCATCACCTACAAACTGCCCAAACCGGCTTCAAGACTGTCAGCCGCCACCAAGCGCCGCTGGGCGATGTTCATCGATGGTATTCGCACTCATGAAAAAGTCCATGGCGAGCAGATCATCGACATGGTCCGCAAGATCGAGGCCGTCTCCATCGGCTTCAGCCACGCCGACGATCCGAAATGCAAGAAGATCTATGGCGAGCTGAAAAAGCATCTGTCGCGCTTGTCGCTGGAACAACGCGCCAAAAGCCGCGATTTTGACCGCGATGAGATGAGCAATGGCGGCAATGTGCACCAACTCATTTTGGAGCTCGTTAATGGATAGGTCATCTTGCCCCAGATTCGGATGGATATTGAGAGCGGGGCAATGAGTGCGCAGAACATCGCCACCCGGATTGAATGGGTCAGGCAAAGCTGCCGGCTGTTGTCGCTGTTGACCGAGGAGTTTGAACGCAGCCGCCCGTTCGACGGCATGACAATCGGGACTGGAATCCACCTGGAGCCCAAAACCGTCGCGCTCCTGATGACGCTGCGGGCAGGCGGTGCAGAGATCATCGCATCGGGCAACCTCAGCAGCACCCAGCCGGACTCGGTCGACTATCTGCGGCGGCAGGGCATCACCGTCCACGCTGAACAAACAACGGACCCGCAAGTGCACACAACATTGTTGCGCCGGGTTCTCGAAGCTGAGCCCGGATTGCTGCTCGATAATGGCGGCGACCTGTTTGCCCTCTACCTGGACAATCCCTATCCGGGCCTGCTTGGTGGCACGGAAGAGACGACATCGGGCCGCAACCGGCTTTTGCCGTTTCGCGACCGGCTGAATATGCCAATACTCGTCATCAATGACAGCCCGATCAAACAGTTTGGTGAAAACCGCCACGCCGTCGGCCAAAGCATGTTTGAGAGCTATATGCGGCTGACCAACCGGTCGACCAACGGCAAGCGGGTGACCGTCTTCGGCTACGGTCCGTGCGGCGAAGGGGTCGCAACTTGCTTTCGTAACGCATTCAGCGTCGTCAGCGTTGTCGATCCTGATCCGGTCAAACGGCTTGAAGCCCATCTCGATGGCTTTCTGACACCCGGGCGCGACGAGGCGGTTTCGGCGGCAGACATCATCGTCACCGAAACCGGTGCCGAAAATATCCTGACCGCCGGCGATATCGGCTTGCTGAAGGACGGTGTGTTCCTGCTGAACGGCGGGCATTTTCCAACTGAGATTGATGTGGCGGGTATCTTCGCAGACGCAAGCGTCACTGAAACCACAGAATACGAGGACATGGCCTTGCGTTCGGCGAAATTTGCCGACGGCAAACGCATCACCATCGCCACTGGCGGCCACATGGCAAACCTTGCCGGCCCGCGACCTCTGGGCAATTCGATTGAGTCGATGGATTTGGGATTTGCTTTGCAGGCGAAATGTCTCGAAAGGGTGGCAACAGGCGGTGCCGCAGCGGCAGACTGTGTGGTTCCGGTCCCCCGCGATATCGATGAGTGGGTGGCCGGGACATTCTTGCGCTAATCTCGCGCTGACATGCCCAAGTAGTGTGACGTTACGCGACGAACACGCACGGAAATGCGGTCGGGCAACTTTCCTCTAGTCAGATTGCTTCATTGCATAATTGGCAATAACCGGACCGGTTTGCCAATAAGGCTGCTTGTTATTGGGCGTGCAAGTCCATGCAGATCCTATTGCACCAACATGGTTATATCTGGCCACGAGCTTTCTGTACTCATAGCCCCGACAAGCCAAGACAAGCATTCGCGGAAGAGGGTCATCACTCTCAACCAAATATTCCTGAATGGTACGCAAACTACGGCCAAACTCAACCGCAGCTTCAGCTCTTGTTAAATTGTTTTGAGCGAGGAAATCAGCAAAGTCATTGAATGTCATTTGCTCTTCCGCCAATCGCTCAATGCTGGTAGCGGCCATGTCGATTTCTCCATCAGACCATTCTAGCGAAGAGCCGTTGTCCACCAACTTAAATGATGCAAACAGCTTTCGATCGGCCCGTAACGGAGCGTACAACTTAAACTTATCAATTAATGGAGACAGATCTACAACATCTGTAGTTCCAGCTCGCGCGCCTGTGGACCAAGCTACACGAATCCGCTTATGATCGCGCACTTCAACTGAAGCTATGCGAGGCATTGGCCGGTTATCAATTATCGCGTTCATTGTACACAGTCCATTTTTCCATCAGGAATTCTCTATTACTACCAGCCCACTCCAGTACATCATTGATGTTGTTGTTTTTGGGCGAACCTCTCACAATCGTCAGTGTACCGATGTCCACAACGCACTCCCAATCTGGACCGACAACATGGAAATGTGGCGGGTTGTGATCATCAGGGTAAATCCTAATTCTTACGTTTCGTAGGCTGTGGACAACAGGCATTGTTATCACCTACTGTTAATAAAATGTGCAGTTTCTGCACAATTATCAAGAGGAAATATGAAAAATTTGCACCATTTGGTAGTCATGGTGACGCTATAGTTAAGGAAAAAGCATTTCACAACGGCAGTCGATATAGCCCAATTCAACTACTAATAGAAGGTGTTAGCGTTTTCGCGAGTGGCTATCGCCACGGTTCATTTCGACGCGCAAATGGGCAGCACACTTTAGCCGAAAATGTTGCCAAACACCGTTGATCATCGCGCCGAGCTATTTTCCTCGCATAGGTGCGCAGGTATTTCTCAACCACTGTGATGATTTGTGCCAATTCCTGAACGACGGAGGCGACACCTGGCAGGAGATCGCCTACCATTTGCCATTTGGAGACAAAGTCGTGACCTATTGCTGTTTCAGTATGTTATGACCATCTAAAGCCTGCGCAAGCGCAGCATGCCTTTGGCGCAAACCGGTATGTGCGTCGCTGAGATGTCGAGATAACTGCGAGCGGAAACACAAATGGACGCAAATGTCCCCACCATCCTGAACGTTGAGCTGACCGCTAGCGGGAATTCTGGAGAGGCGGACAAGAGCATGCCGGACCGCGTGTTGGACGCCGGGTTTGAGCTGATCGGCGGCAAAATTGTCGACTGCAATGGCGAACTGATCAAAAGCACGGCGACTTCTTTGACGGCGAAGTTCGGCGATGTCGTCGATGCCGTTGAATGCGCCCTGGCGATCTGGAACGAGACGGAAATCCGCACCGCGCAGGCGGGAGAAGACCATTGGGATACATGGATCGGCATCTGTGATGGCAGTTCCGGATCGGCGGCAAGCGACGCTGTCAGCGATTTGGCGGCTGTGGTGGACCAGCTCAAATCCCGTTTTCCCTCCAGCGGCATTTATCTTGCTGCCTTGGAAACCGACCCGATCAAGCACAGGTTAACGACGGAGATCGAAACTTCCGGCCTGCAAGATATCGAAATCGCCGGCGGTTCTGTCGCGGTTCACCGCATCAAGCCCGCCGGAGAGGGCGCCTTGCCCGGCGAAGCGCAGATCCCGCAATCTGCGACGGCCTGGCGGCAGTTGACCTGGGCAGTCGGCGCCCTGCTGGTTATTGCCGTTATCGCTTTTGGCGCCTGGATGTGGCGCTGGGAACCGCAATTCGTACCGCCACCTTCCAGCTCCGAACCCGCTTCAGAGGAAAGCATGGCGTTTCCGCTGCCGGATAAACCATCAATTGCCGTGCTTCCATTCGATCATTTGAGCGGGGATGGCGGCGATCGGCATTTCGGCGACGGACTGACGGAAGACCTGATTACTTCGCTATCGCAGATTTCCGCTCTTTTCGTCGTCGCGCGCAACTCGACATTTGTCTATCGCGGAAAATCGGTCAACATTCCGCAGGTCGCCGAGGAACTCGGCGTCCGTTACGTGCTTGAAGGCAGTATTCAGGTATCCGACGATCAGGTGCGTATTACCGCACAGCTCATCGATGCTTTGTCTGGAACGCATGTATGGGCCGAAAAGTATGATCGCGAATTGACCAGCCTGTTCGAACTGCAGGACGCCATTACGACCGAGATCGTTTCCGCGCTGCGCCTCAACCTCACCCAGGGCGAAGAGGTGAGGGTTCATCGCAAGCACACAAACAGCATTGACGCCTGGAACCAGGTCGGTCGCGGCATGGAGTATTTCTACCAGGGCGACAAGGCAGGCAATTTGGCGGCGCGGCGATATTTCGAAAAGGCCATCGAAATCGACGAAAACTATGCGGTGGCCATGACGCTGCTTGGCTGGACACACTGGTTCGACGCGTTCAGGGGATATGGCCAAGAGGCATCCAAGTCGATTGCCATTGCCTCATCGCTGGCTCAAAAGGCGATCGCGATCGACAGCGATTTTCCTGATGTGCATGCCCTGCAAGGCGCCATTTATTTGCTGAACGGACGTCATGACGAGGCGATAGCATCAGCCCGCAAGGCTGTTGAATACAACCCCAATCACGCCACTAACACCGCGTTGCTGGGGATGATGCTGCACAATTCCGGCGAACTTGATGAGGCGATCGCCACTTTCAAACGGGCGATGCGGCTTAGCCCCTATTATCCCGACTGGTTTCTGGAGGAACTGGGCTTCACCTATCTCGACGCCGGCCGCCATGCCGACGCGATTGTCGCATTGGAAGAGTACATCAAGCGCGAACCGTCAGCCGAACATCTCGCTCAGGCCCGCATTGCGCTTGCGCTTGCCAATCATGGTCTGGGCAAATATGCCGAGGCACGGGCCGAAATCGACAAAGCGAAGGAAGCGTTGCCAGGTCTGACGATTGCGTTCTTCGCCAAACATGCACTGAACAGGGATCAGTCCGATCCGGAGAGCGCCTTGAACATACTACGCGGACTCGGCCTTCCGGATTGAAGCCGGCTAGATGAAGTAACTTTGATCCCTGCAGATGCAGTTCCGCTCGCCGAATGGAATGTAGAGCGGTGTATTGATTCTGAACCCAAACAGCTCTGGTTAGCCTTTATAGAAAAGCCAACAGTCAGCGGGGGTTCCCGGTCAGAATTACGTGGTTCGAAAACGATCCAGCTTGGCTCAAAATGGTCTATATGTGGCACCATTACGATCCGCTAATCAGCTATCTCCCACAGTTAAAAAAGGAGATATCCATGTTGCAGATCACCAAACGAACCGGACTGGCGTTGATGCTGTCAACGGCGCTGGCGGCTACTTCACTTCTGGCTGAAGACAAGCACGCATACGCATCTGACAGCGTCACGGTTCTTGTCTTGGCAACACCATCGCCTGATGGTGGTGAGGCGTTGCAGCAATATGTGGCTGCGCTCGGACCAATCGCCAAGGCTTCTGGCCTGAAACTTGTCAAAAACCTGACGATCAACGGCGATGTTGTTGGGAATGCAGGATATGGGGTTGCCGGGGTTGCCGAATTTGCTTCCAAGGAAGCTGTCGACGACTTCTTCTTCGGCGATGCGTATCAAGCCATCGTGCCGCTTCGTGACAAGGCGTTTTCAAAGTTCCACGTGATTGTCGGGGGCGACGTACAGCGCTAGCGCTCTTTTTTAGAGTGCATCAAAACCGCCTGCGATTTGGCGGGCGGTTTTTCACCCACAAGATTTGGCTCACCGATACGATCAGGTTTTCTGATATCGTTTTTCTGTTCACGTTCAGTCGGACGGCACACCGCAGCAGGCTCTGATGTCGGGGTGGTTGCCGCAGCAATCGTTCAGAATGAATGAAACCAAACCGCCCAGCTTTTTGAGATTCGGTCGATAGATAATTTTCCTCGATTGCCGTTCCGAGGATATGAGACCGGATTGCTCCAATGCTGACAGATGAAACGATGCTTTCGAAGAAATCGCATCGATGGCTTCAGCAATTTCGCCTGCCGCTGCGCCTTTGTCCGCACGTCCGACCAGATAGCGGATGATATGCAGCCGCTTTTCGTGAGACAGCGCACCAAGCATGGCCACAGCATTTTTTTCATCCATATTTCAATTCCTCTTGAAATATTGAAACGACATCTATATGTCGCGTGCATAGCGTTCAATCAAGCCCGCCGGGCCATCATACAGACAGGATCCGCCATGAAAATCGTCAGCTTCAAGATTTGCCCATTTGTTCAGCGCGTAACCGCATTGCTGGAGGCAAAAAAGATCCCATACGAAATCGAATTCATCAGTCTCAGCGACAAACCGCAATGGTTTCTCGACATATCGCCCAACGGTCAGGTGCCGGTTTTGATTACCGATGGCGGGCAGGCGCTTTTCGAAAGCGATGCGATCGTTGAATATCTCGAAGAAGCCTATCCACCTTTGCAGCGCAGTATCTCTCCTGAAGAGAAAGCCACAAATCGGGCTTGGAGCTATCTGGCTTCAAAAAACTACCTGGTCCAATGCGGAGCGCAACGCAGTGCCGATGCCGACATTCTGGCCGAACGCGCCGGGCGGCTGGGCAAGGCCTTTGACAGGATGGAAAAACAACTCGGCGATACGCCGTATTTTTCCGGAAACGAAATCGGAATGGTCGATATCGCCTGGTTGGTTCTATTGCACCGCGCCTGCATCGTTGAACAACGCTCCGGATATGATTTCATCGGGGACCGCCCAAAGATGAAAGCATGGCAAGACACGCTGATGCGCACCGGATTGCCCGCAAAATCCGTCAATGAAGATTTTGTCGAAGCGTTCTCAGATTTCTATCTCTCCGACCAGACCTATTTGGGCAGGGGTGCAGCGGTTGCCGACAGCGCGATCGGCAATTCCAGTCCGACGGATTCGTGCTGTTGAGGCGCCAATTGGCGCCTATTTAACCGTCAGCACCGAACATTCCGCCATCAGTTCGACCCGGTGAGACACGCCGCCGCGCAGTGTTGCCTCGACATTGCCAAGACCGCGCGAGCCGACCACGATCATGTCGGCATTCTTGCGCTTGGCGTAGTCGACAATGGTGCGGGCGACCGGGCCGGTGATCACTTCCGTGGAAATATTCTTTGCGCCGGCTTTCTCCGCGATATCCTTTGCATGCGTCAGCAGATCGTTGGAGATCAGCTTCGCCGCGCCGAAATCCGCCAGGCCGATATGTTCAAGTTTGGCGTAATTTTGCAGTTCGGGAGACAGTTTCGGCGTGTCCTGCTCCCTGATCACGGTGATAATCTGCAGTTTCGCACCGCATCCGGCGGCAATTTGCGCCGCAGTCTCCACTGCCTTCATGGAATGGGACGATCCATCGACAGCAACCAGTATGGAACCAAGCACAACACCCTCCCTCACAGATAAACCGGTGGTGTCATGTTAGCAGGCAATTTGTGATGCGCCCAGAAAAGGTTCGGGCCGGTCGCGAAATCGCGCCGGCCCGATTGCTTACAGCGTATCCGGTTTAAATGGAATCGTTTGAACGCAGGTAATTTGTGATCTGGCAAGGCGTGAAAGCCGACGCGGTGCGAGCACCGTTAGGCTTTTGCAACGCAGCCAGGGCGCAAAGTACCTGAGGCGTTTGAGGTTACTTGTAATCTCGACAACGCCTTCGTCCGCTTGGCGCCACCGAAGGCATTTTCGCACGGCTGACGCCGACAAAGCGAAATATGCCCGGGTTCGGATGATTGCGGATTGTTCATTAACTTCAACGGCTTGGTGTTGCCTTGCTTGGCGGTCTTTTCCGTGCCAACTGCGTCGAAATCCTCGCACGATGTGACAATCGCGCTGCGGTATTCTCCTGGTTGATCCAAAAAATCCCTGCCATCAAACCGCTCCCATTTAAGCCGGATATGCTCTAAACCGCGTGGGTCTGTTTGCCTCAAGCTGCCAGGCAGCGCTCTCCATAGCTGTTGGAGAGAATGCCGCACGGGCGAACCGACTGGTTGAGCCGGCGTTGGTCGACCCTGCATTCATGGACGACCTTCTTGGTGTAGTTCACACAGCGAAGATAGTTGCTTGAGTGCACGATCTTCGTTACCTCGGCCTGCGCGGTGGTGCCGCCCAGCGGTGTGCCGCCGATTGAGAAAACGACCGCGCCGATCAGCGCGGCGATGCAGAGAATTTCGTTCCTGAGTTTAAACATTGTTTCATACCCACGTTGGTTAAGCCCTTTGATGCTGACACAATACCCCGGCCTTGTTTCAGTCTGATCGCTCCTGGCCGATGATCAGGTTTCAAATGTAACAGCCGGATTACGCTAGCGTTTCCCGGCCCCGCGAGTTGTTACAAACGGCGGGCCCCGCCCGCTTCAGTTTCTGTACCGAATTCGATTCAATTCCTGCACTACGTCCTTCAAGGGCGTGTCTGCCATGGTGTGCGCATGTCAAACACGAGAGCAGGAGACGAGAAATGACGATCGCTAACACCGGATATGAAGCCACCCGCCAAAACCGCACTCTGCAGCATATGGCGGACTTCTGGCATCTGCTGTCCGGCCGCATTTCCGAGCGTGTCGCGCTGAAACGGGATCTGTCAGGCCTGTCCGAACGGGCACTGCGCGATGCCGGATTGACGCAAGGCGATGTCGACAGCATCGACCACCAGCCGCTTTCTGCCGATGTGGCTACTGAGTTGAAAATCACCGCCATGCGGCAGTCGCGCAATTGGTGAAACCGCTCTGAAAACGGCCAGGCCGGGAATTCTGTCCGGCCCGGCCGCAACTTCTTCCGGCAGAAACCACCGACAATGGGTAGGCTATTGAACCTGCAGCGAACCGGCGCTTTGGTCGCGCGGCAGCATCGAAATCCCGTCGACCGCCGCATAGTCGCACTGTTTCAGCCAGCGCTCGATGGTGCGCGCGAGCACGGTGGAACCGCTCAGGAAAAACTCCCCATCGGCGATTTCGCGCGAAATCGTCGTTCGCCCCGTATAGATGGCGCCAAGCGACAGCGAACTGGTCTCGATATAGAGATCGACGTCGTAGCCGGGATCATTGATGCAAAGCTCGACCTCGGCGCCCGGCTGCGACAGCATCCAGTAGGTATCGAGCGGCGGTTGGACATCGCCGAAGTGAAAGCGCACGACGATGCGCCGGTCCGGCAGTTCGTCAACCACGATCTTGCGCCGGAACCACCACATCAGGGTCGAAATGTCGTTCTCGCACAGTGCCAGGTCGGCCTCGATATTGCGCTGCGCCCATTCGGCCATGCCGTTCATCACCGGCTCCAGCTCAATTGCCCTGTGCGTCCTGATATAGTCGATTGCCCCGGTCGCGGCATCCTCGATACGCTCAATCAGCTTCAGTTCTTCCAGTTCCTTCAGCCGCCGCGACAACAGCGCAGGCGAAATATTGCCGATATCGCGGCGGATTTCATTAAAACGCGTCGCACCCGACCACAGCGCGGTCAGGATCTGGATCGTCCAGCGCGGCTCCAGAATTTCGCAGGCTTTCGATATCGGGCAAATCAGGCCGTATGGTCGGCGAGACATGGTCCACCTCCAATCCTGGCGCCATGATACAGCCAGAACGGCGGCAATCCAGTTCACAAAGTGAATCGCCGGCGATTGAGGCGTTTTTTTGCGGCATTTACCCACGCGCGCCCTCATCCTCCGCCCGGCCCTGCGAAACCGCTTGCGGAAGGGGATGCGCCGAGCACGCCGGCGTCTTACGCGGACCATTGCTGCTCGTCCTCGCTGATCCGCTTGGCGGGTGCCAGCGCATCTCCATCACGCCTTTGCCCGCTCCATCTCGGCGATGATGCGGCAGAACTCGGCTTCGGCCAGTTGCCGCACGCGTGCCTCCGTCATGGTCTCGGTCATCGCCTCGCGTTCTTCGATGATCATCTGCCGCTGTTCGGACCTCAACTGCCACACCAGATAGATGAAGAAGAGCACCAGCGTTGGCATGGCGATCACGACGACGGCCTTGACCCAGTCGGTGGTCGACCGCCAGGTCTCGAGCACATCGCGCAGGAATGAGTAGTCTTCCAAGGTTGGTTCCCCATTTTGGCATGGAGCGCGCCGCGCCTATCTCGCCCCTGGAGGGCGAGAAAGCGATTTCAGCGCCTTAGCCGAGCATTGCGCAGGCTAAGTGCTAGAAATCGCAAGAGAGGGGGTGAGCCGCGGTTCGCGAAACGCGAATGGAAAGCAACGCTTTCCAAGCGACGAACGCCCGAGTGCGCTTGGCACGAGGGCTTTGATCGCCACCCTGCCGGGTCCCCGGTGCTCCGCACCGTCCCGGCGTTCGCTGGCCTATCGACGATCCACTGGATCGTCGATTTGGTCCTTCGGTCCAACCGGCTGCTCACCCCCTCTCTGGTGAAATCTAAGGACTTAGCTTTTCGCTAAGCCCAAGATTTCACTTTCTCTCCCGCAAGGGGAGAGATAGGCACCGCGCCCTCCGCGCACATCTTCACCTCGCCGCCGAAACCTCGGCGGCGCCACAAATGAAAACGGCCACTTGGGAAACCCAAGCAGCCGGGGAGTTAGAAAACCGCCAAGAGACAGCCGCATTGACCTTTAGGCCATTGCCCCGAAGGATTGGGCCCTGAACATGCGCCAATGCCTCCCCGACCCTGCAGAATCGAGGAGACACCATTTCACGGCTGATGTCAGCCGCTGTGAGCGGGGTTTCTACGCCCCAGAGCGGACGAGTGGCCCGCTCCACTTGCAACTATAACGTGTATGGAGTAGGAAGGGAAGGGGAATCGGAAACGTTGAACAAGGCCAAAGGTAAGTTATCAGCAGCAATGGGCCGCAAAAGGCTCGAAAAACTGCTCGGCCGTGCGCCGTTGTTCGATTTTCTCGTTTCAGTTTGGCATGTCGACCGAATGCAGGCTGACAAACCCGATGCAGCACGCCATTTCAAAGGCCTTCCTAAGGAAGCGATCACCCGGAACTTGTCGTCGGATTATTATATTCATAAGTGGCTTCTCGAGAGCCTCGTGACGGCACATTTTATGTCATCACCATCAATACCTAGGGCTGGTCAAAGATTCCGTACTCTTCGATTGGATCATTGGGATGCCGTACGTCAATTGGTGAATTTGGTTCACAGCATCGAAGATGACGAAAGCGCTGTCACCCTGAACGACACCGATATTCTGCTTGAGATGTATCGGGTAGTGCAGCGACAGTTTCCGTGGCAAAGGGGTTTTGCCACTGCGCAAATGCTATACCGTTCTCTCCGGATTTATCGGACGCCCGAAACTAGCGAAAGATTTCAGGCCGACAATGGAATTTCGCTTGATGACTTTGTAAAACTTGGGTTCTTGTATTGGTCTACACTCAGGGATTTCGCTTTTGTAAATGAGGATATTTCATATGAAACGTTCGGGGTTGATGTTGCCAGTCGGGATCGATTTTTAGAACACATTTCAGACCAACCCGACATCGCCGCCAAGTATGCGAGACAGTTTCGGTCGCGCAAGTTTCGCATGGCTCATCGACCAAGTCGTTTGCGCACTCATCCGATGGTGTGCCTCGAAAATGATCATGGTAAAATTGTGGTCGCACCGCTTGTTGATCTCGTTTTTCTTAGGGTAACGCAGGGCCTGTTCTTTGACTTCGTGAAACACGACGACCTCCGAGAAATTATTGCTGATCGTTTCGTCTCTTACTGCATTGAACTTCTACACAAAGGCGCGTGCGCTTTCCGCGTCCGCAAGGAAGTGAGGTACAGAAAAAGTGGGAATGTCGTGAGATCACCGGATTTGTTTTTGGCTGATCAAGGACTGGTTTCTGCTGCGATTGAATGCAAGGCACGGAGGATGTCTCATCAGGCTCAATTTGGCGAAAACCCAACGGAGCAAGCCAGATCTGGCTTCGCCGAAATTGCGAAAGGCATGACGCAACTATGGCGGTACATTGCAGATGCGGAAGACGGTTTGCTTCCACGGGAAGTCACTCCAAATGCTTGCACTCGGTTGGTATTGTTGACCTTCGATCACTGGATGGAAACGCCGATTCAAATTCAACCAGCGGTCACTGCTATGGCGAACGAAATAGCTGACGAGAAAGGGATTGCTCCCCAATTTCGGCGCCCGATAACCTTCCTTACGATTCAAGACCTGGAGCATATTGTGGAACGGGGTTCAGTCGATCAGATCCTAAGCGCATTCGACGGACAACTGACCGAAACATATGAACATTGGGCGATCAGTTCCATTTTCGACCATCTTCATGGAAAACTTGAACGCAAGAGCATTTTCACCAATGAAGCGATCCTAGAGGTCGCGCCATGGTTTGACTTGGAGAAATACCGAGGCGGGTAAAGGATACTGCAGCGATCTCACCTCAATAGAGATCTACGTTTGCGGGCGAATTTGCGCGGGAGAATTGCTTTCACTTATTGGTACCACCCGACTGTGTTTTCAGTGGACGAAAGAAGTTCGCAAAGCTGCTAATTGCACCAAATCCATCCACGCTTTCAAAACCTGCCCCACACTCTCCGGTCAAACCGGGAAGCGGGCATGGACTGGAAAATTGCGATTCAGAGAAACCGTCAGGCGTTGAGCTCACCTTCGCCCCCCTTGAGGGGGAGAATGGAATTTCAACGGCTTAGCCGAGCAACAGCGCAGGCTAAACGTTAGAAATTCCAAGAGGGGGGATAAATCAGAGGCGGCGTTTGCCGCAAGCGTGCAAAATCATCTGCGCCACACCGTCGCCATTCTGCAAAACGTCCTCATTCCAAAACCGCAGCACCGTGTATCCAAGCGTCTGCAGTTCGGTATCCCTGCGGGTATCGCGCACGTTCCCAGCATGCTGGCCGCCATCGACCTCAATGATCAACTTTTCCTCCAGGCAAACGAAGTCAACGATATAGTTAGAAATCGGATGCTGGCGGCGAAAGCGCAATCCTTCCAACCGCTTGCCGCGAACAATGTCCCATAAGACCGCTTCAGCATCGGTGGGTTCATTTCGCATCGCGCGGGCAAACGTGCGGTGTCGCTTTGGAACCGGTCTGCGCAAAAATTATCCCCCCTCTTGCAAATTCTAAGGGTTAGCTGCGCTAACGCCAAGAATTTGCTTTCTCCCCCTCAAGGGGGGCGAAGGGGCGGCACCGCTGATCGCAAAAATCTATCCACGTTTCTAAAACCTCCCGCACACTCTCCAGCCAAACCGGGAACCGGGTATGGACTGGAAAATCGCGATAAGAAGAAACTGCAAGGCGCTGGGCGATATCGTTGCCGAACTGGTCGCGCTGGCGCAGCAGGCAATGATCTCCCCCCTTGAGGGGGAGATGTCGGCTGAGCCGACAGAGGGGGGTCGCGGTCTGGATGCCAAGACACCCCCCTATGCCCTGTCGGGCCAGACGGTCGAGCCGCAGGTCTCGCCCCGTCCTTCGGACCCCGCCGCAAGGGGGGAGAATGGCGGTGGCCACATCACAAGAACTTTGCTGCGCCGCTCCATCCTTCGCATTCTGCGTCCGGCGGAATCGGCGCTGAGACGGTTAATCGTCGTCGTTGCGGCGATGCTCAGCCAAAAGGCGCGGGAGCGCGGCGGTGGCGGTGTGGATGAAAAGAAAACCCAGCTGCCGGATTTCTCCTCTTTCGCCACTTACGACACGCTGCCGGCCTTCCAACTGATCGATCCGCGAAAGCCGATTGATGGAATGATGCGGCCGGTCGCCAACGGCATTCCGCGCATCTCAGTGCCCGGTGTTTTCGACCCGGTGCCGCTCAAAAAACCGGATCACACCCTGCAGGCCGTCAATCTGGTCCGCCGTATCCGCAAGCTGCAATATGCGCTTGCTACCCTGCCGCGGCAGGCCCGCCGCCTCAACCGGCTGATGGCAAGGCGGTCAAAAGCCGAACCTGGTCCCGGAAAGGTCGGACCCATCGGCCCCGGACACCCGCCGGGCCACCGCCAACGCCCTCGCGAACCGGTCGACGACCTGTTGCGCGAGACCCACTGGCTGGCAATGGAATGCCAGCGGCAACCGCCGTGAGCGTTTTCCCAGTGCAGGCAGTTTCACCCCAGATGAAAGATTCTCGGGAACAATTGCGCGCGTCTATCTCCCCCCTTGTGGGGTCCGAAAGACGGGTCGAGACGAGTGGCTCGACCCCGGGCGGAAAGTGAAAACCCGGGCTTGTGCCGCGAAGCAAGCAAGTCCTTGGTTTTCACCAGAGAGGGGGTGAGGCGTGGTTCGCGGGAACGCGAATGGAAAGCATCGCTTTTCAAGCGCCGAACGCCCGAAGCGCGCTTGGCGCGAGGGCTTTGAAACTCACCCGGCCGGGTCCCCGCTGCTGCGCAGCGTCCCGGCGTTCACTGGCCTATCGATGATTCGCAAGATCATCGATTTGGACCTTTGGTCCAATCGGCTGTTCACTCCCTCAATCGCCGGCGACGAAGAACACCCACTGGCCTTCCGGCGAGATGCCGGCGCGGAAGAAATTGTAGCCGCCGAACGCGACCATGTCCTCATAATCGCCGGCGGTGACAATGCGGAACAGCGCCACGCGCTGTTTGGGATCAAGCTTGTGCAGCGGGTAGGCAAAAAAGTAGGGCCACACATAAAGCTCCCGAGGCGTGCCCACATCGAGATGGACGAAACCGGCTTCCAGCACCTCCTGCAAAATGGCGAGGATTTCATGGCCCTCGCCGTCACCCGATATGTCACGCAGAAAATCGACCGGGTCGCCCTCAAGCCCGCCGAGCGACAATTGCGTGATGTTGGCGCCGGTGCCGATCAGCGGTCTGAGCGCTTCGATATCGCCTTCCGCGCAGGCCTCCAAAATGAGTTCGCGCATGCGCCGCGCCGGTGCCGGCAGCAGGGACAGATCGGTCAGGATTTCCGGATCGGGCAGGTCGGAGACGATGAAATCTTTCGTGTCATCGGCATCGGCCGGTTCTTCCGGCTCTTCGGCAATACCGCCCTCGTTTTCCGGCAGCGGAATGATCTCCATCGCCCCGCTATCCGGTGCAGCTTCAGCCGGCGGCAGTTCTTCTCGCTTGATCTCGCTCAGCGCGAATGCCGGCAGTGTCGTTGCGGTGAAAAGCAGCATCGCGGCCAGACGTGCAAGAAATGGACCTGCGCTTGGTCTGCCCCCGTATTCTGTCAGATATCCAGACATGCCGTTTCCGCGTCTCCGCCGGAAAGTAAGCAGCCAATGGTGTGCGGCGTCAATGCCAGCTTTGGACTTCGTTGAATTCCCCGGCAACGATTCTGTCGCGCATGCGGTCGATCAGGGCGATGGCCGCTTCTTCGTTGCTCGCCCGCAAAAGTTCGACGAATGCGGTCGACAGAGCTGCTTCTGCAAGGATTTCCGGTTCGATTCCGGCCGAAAGCCCTTCGGCCCAGGTCTCGTTTTGACTTTCCACAGCCGAGAGCCGCTTTTCCTCGCGGATCATCTCGTCAATGTCTTGCAGTTCCTGCGTATCCATACCCAAACCCGGTTCCCGTCGCTGCCGCGCGACATCGCTGTCAATGAAGCCGAACGCCCGTAGATGACTTGTAACACAACGATTGCGGCGAAATCCCGCCCCCGCGGCGAGTTTCTTAAACTATTGTTAATTGCCGTAGCGGACTACCACCTCTTTCGTCAATGCCTCGCCTTCCTTCATGTAGCGGGCAATCGCTTCGGTGGCCGATTCCGTGCAGGTTGTGTAGACGCTGTTGAAAGTCCTGTAACCACGATTGAAGCTGGCGACCATGCGCGAGCGCATCACCGGCTCGGGGTTTTCCGCCTCCAGAAGCGCTTCCATCTGATCGCGCCAGCCGCCGTCCTTCTCGCCGCACAAGGTCCGCAGATAGTGGATCGAACCAAGAATCTCCGACAAACGCAACAGCTGGCTTTCATAGGGAATGGTCTGAGCCCGGCCCGGCGCCGCCATCGCCAGCCCGGCAGTCAATATCAAACCAAACAGCATCATGCGTTTCGCCATCATCCGCCACCCATGAACCAGGATTGCGGCGGGTGCAAGACGGGGGAGATTTTTGACGTAACCGGATTACTTGATGATTTGGGCATCCGGGTGAAATGCGTGCGCGACAAAAGCGAAAGTGATGTCGTGGACAATATCCTCGCCACCCTTTGTGACCCGCACGGTTCCGATGTCCTTGCCATCGGAAATGCGTGAACGGTCGAGGGCGGAATTGACGCCGCCGGACCATTCAACGCGGTACCCGTCCTGTTCAAATGCGCTTTTGCGCACCTTTTCCATCGTCACGACGATCGGTTCGCCGCTTGTGCGTACAACGATTACCCGGGCCATCGGCTCGATCCCGTCCGGCATCTCGCCGCGATACAGAAACGGATAGGAAGCGCTGTCATAACCGGCGTAGGGATTGCGGCCATAATCCCGCATGCCTGGATTGTTGGGGATCAGCACCTTGGCTTGCGGATGTTCCGACTTGAAATCGGCAAAGGCGACAATGCGCGACGGGACAAGTTTCAGCTTCTCACCCATCATCTCGCCAACGATGGCTTCGCCGGTAAATTGCTGCCACCAGCTGTCGGTGGTGCGGTCATACATGACCAGATCGGAATTTCTCAATTTGCCGGTGGTGCCGAACTCAAACACCCGGTCGCCGACCCGCCGGTCGAAAACGATCGAAGCATTGCAAAGCGGACAATAGGTGACCGCGACCGGCGAACCGCCGATCGTGTCGTTGACGATTTCGTGCCATGTCAGCACCTGCAGCGGATAGGCACGGACGTCGGCGCCGATTTGAAGTTGGATCACCGGTTCCTGGTCGCCGACATTTGTGATGTCCGCTGCCTTGGCAAAGATCGGGTTGTCGATGGATGGAATTCCGTCGCGAGGCGGTCCGCCGGACAGGATTTCACCGAAATCGACCAATGACTGCGAGAAATCTGTTTTCCAGCCTTCCTGCACCCAGCGGCCCGGGTTGGCCATCGCCGGCAATGCGAACATCAGGGCAATCAATAGGGCGGCCAATTTCAGTTTGGCGATCATGTCGGCTCCTCCGCCATTGGGAGCGGCAAGCCTACGGCTGGGAAGTGACCGCGAAAAGACGCTTGCGGTCACGTTTGGGTGATGGGCGGCGAGGCATGTGTGCCGTCGGAAAGCAGCGCTCGAGCAATGCGAAGCGACGAACCGGTCATGGGCAGCGCCTCAACTTCTTCCAAACTGAACCAGCCGGCATCGTCGGCGTCATCCCCCGCTACTGGTGTCCCGCCGCCATGGGTGCCGAAAAATACATGTAGCCGGTACCGCGCCGAGCCGGGATCGCCATCTGCCTTGCCCAAGTGAAGCGTTTCAAAAAAAGTCAGCGGACCTGCGGTTATTCGGGTTTCTTCGAGGATTTCCCTGCGAGCGGCATCCTCCGGTGTCTCATGTGGCTCGATCCGGCCGCCGGGAAAAGCATAAAGGCCCTTGGATGGTTCCTTGCCGCGTTTGACCAGCAATATCCGTCGCCGCCATACCAAACCGGCCGATGCGACCTGTATTAGATTTTTCGCCATTCACCGCTCCCGCGAATTGGCATTGTTGAATGCAGGTTTCGCTGCTTGACCAAATGCATCGGAGTGTGAATGGTCAACCCATGTGCGGACGATTTTCACTGACGGCGTCTCCCGACGAAGTGCAGGAACTGCTCGATCTGGTCGAGATCGAAACGTTTCCGCCACGCTATAACATCGCACCGACTCAGCCGATCCTGATGATCATCGCCGATCCGCCCCTCGAACAAGGATCAAACTTGCCGGGAAGGAAATCATTGCTGGTTCGTTGGGGGCTCCTTCCTTCCTGGGTAAAGGATCCGAAAGACTTTCCATTGCTGATCAATGCCCGCGCGGAGACGGCAGCGCAGAAAAGCTCCTTTCGTGCCGCCATGCGTCATCGCCGGGCGCTGATCCCGGCTTCCGGGTTCTACGAATGGAAGCGCGACGGCAACAAGAAACTGCAGGCTTACTGGATCAGGCCGAAAGACGGCGGCCTCGTTGTGTTCGCCGGCCTCATGGAAACCTGGCATTCTGCGGATGGTTCAGAAATCGACACCGGCGCTTTGCTGACCACGGCCTCGAACAAGACGATTGGCAGTATTCATCATCGTATGCCGGTGGTGATCAGGCGCGAGGACTTCTCCGACTGGCTGAATTGCCGCGAGGTTGAACCGAAACAGGTTCAGCACCTGCTTCAGCCCGCCGCGCCAGACTTGTTCGAGGCTGTTCCCGTATCGCCACTGGTCAACAAGGTCGCCAATACCGGGCCGGAGGTGCAGGAACCGATGGTTGCCGATAATCAGGTCACTTCATCACAACCCGTTGGTCAGAAGCCGGACGGCGATCAGATGACCTTGCTGTAATCGCAAATGGCAATTGGCGCATTCATACCCGGCTTCCTGCTTGGCGGTTCGCTGATCATCGCCATCGGCGCGCAGAACGCATTCATCTTGCGGCAAGGCCTGCTGCGTGAGCATGTCTTTATTCTCTGTTTGATTTGCGCGTTATCGGACGCATTGCTCATCGCCTCAGGGGTCGGCGGATTGGGCACAATCGTTTCGCGCTCGCCGGCGCTCATTGGTGCGGTCACCGTTGGCGGCGCGTTGTTTCTGGCAGTCTACGCAATCATCGCATTTCGAAGGGCATTTTCGGGCAAGACGCTCCAGGCGGCGTCTGCAAAGGGCAGCGGCCTGAATGCCGCAATCGCCACATGCCTGGCATTCACCTTTCTCAATCCGCACGTCTATCTCGACACTGTCGTACTGATTGGATCGCTGTCGGGAAGCTATCCTTACCCGGCGCGACTCTGGTTCGGCGTCGGCGCGATGGCGGCGTCATTTGTCTGGTTCTTCGGCCTTGGCTACGGAGCCCGGCTGCTGGAACCGGTCTTTGCAAAACCGGCAGCGTGGAAGGTGCTGGACATTCTCATCGGCCTGGTGATGGCGGGATTGTCGCTGAGTTTGGTGATGCGGCTGATTGGCTGAGGTGCTTCCGGCTGGTGAGGGGAGTGATAAACGCGTTACTTTCACTCCCCTCAGTCGGCCGGGCCGACTTCTCCCGCAAGGGGAGACTGGTCAAGCGAGATCAACTCTCGCAGGTGATGCCTTTGAAACCGTCGCAGAAGCCTTGATCACAGACCGCACCGGTGGTGATCAGTCTGGTGCGGGTGACGGCGCCAATATTGGAGTCGATGGAGAAATTTTTGGCACGTGCAAAACCTTTCTTGGCGCAGAATTTGTCCGCAGCCGGTTTGCCGCAGCCCGATGCCCAGTTCAGGCACCAGTCGAGCCGGTCGGTACCCCATTTGGGCTTGTAGAAGAACTTCGCCGGAGTCGGCTTGTAGCAGCGAACGGCTTTGAAGCCGTCACAGAAACCTTGATCGCAGACGGCGCCGGTTGTGATCAGGCGGGTACGGGTCACAGCGCCGATATTGTGATCAATATTGTGGCCGGTCGAATAGGAATAACCCTTTTTCTGGCACCAAGCATCGGCAGCGGGTTTTCCACAACCCGATCCCCAGTTCAGACAGAGGTCGAGGCGATCACCGCCGACCTTGGGCTTGAAAAACACTTTGTTCTCCGCCTGGGCCATCTGGCCCAGCGAAAGCATGACAACCGCGGCGGTTGCAAGTTTGGCGATTGTGGAGGTCATTTGACTGTTCCCTTTGTTCGTTTGCCGGGCGAGGCTGACGAAGGGAACAATGCCAAAGCGCTGCCGAACCCCGCCTGAAGCGGGTGTTCATCACAAATTCATCGGCCCAAAACAGGCCGGCCAGAAAGCGTCAGGCCGACTTTTCGGCTGATTTTTTGCGCTCGCGCGGGCAACAAATCAAGGCTGCCATGATCGCTGCCGGGCCGATAGCACGGTAGTGAACGGAAAGCAGGTCGCTCGTCGGGTACAGTTGCAAATTGCGAGGCATTTTCTTGGCCTTTACTCGTTTTGGTGCCGGAATACGTTGTCGAACCGGGCACATGGTGTCAGATTGCGACAAATCCGTGGCCAATTCGTAAACTTTTAAAGAAAACTGTTTTGCGGCTTGCAAAACGTTAACGCGTGCCATGTTACATGCTTGACGATGGCAGCTTTCAAAGCGATAAGAGCGCCCATGAAAACGTTTGACGCCCGCAAGGGCATTTGCATTTCGATCTGCATTATCGGCTAGCGCACTTCGCTGGTCCGGACGTTTTCGCCCTCATAGAAAATTTGAGACAAACGAACCGGCCAGCGGCCAAGGTGTATTGCTGGGCAGGCTGAGGAGTTATTGATGTCGGAACCAAAATTGCGGCTTTACAACACGCTGACGCGATCGAAGGAGGCGTTCTCCCCCATCGATCCGACAAATGTGCGTATGTATGTCTGCGGACCGACCGTCTACGACTTTGCCCATATCGGTAATGCGCGGCCGGCAATTGTCTTCGACGTGCTGTTCCGGTTGCTGCGCCATCTCTACGGAGACGATCACGTCACCTACGTACGCAACATCACCGACGTGGATGACAAGATAAACGCGCGCGCTTTGAAGCGATTTGGCGCTGAAGTCGAGGCAGGCAAGATGACGCTCAACCAGGCCATTCGCGAAGTGACCGAAGTGACGGCGAACCAGTATTTCGACGACGTGACAGCACTCGGATGCCTGGAGCCGACCCACCAGCCGCGGGCTACCGAACATATCGACGGCATGGTCGCGATGATTCAGCAACTGCTCGACAATGGGCACGCCTACATCGCCACAGGTGATGAGGGCAGGGAGGTTTTGTTCGACGTAAACTCGATGCCCGAATACGGTCAGTTGTCGAACCGCAAGCTGGAGGATCAGCAAGCCGGCGCTCGGGTCGATGTCAAGGATCACAAGAAGAGCCCGGCTGATTTCGTTTTGTGGAAGGAGTCCTCTGCGACCGAACCCGGTTGGGACGGAACTTTCTCGGAAAATGGTGAGACGGCAACCATCCATGGCCGGCCAGGCTGGCACATCGAATGCTCCGTGATGTCGAGGGCGCATCTGGGTGAGGTGTTTGACATTCACGGCGGTGGGCTCGATCTGATATTCCCCCACCACGAGAACGAACTTGCGCAGTCGCGTTGCGTTCACGGCTCCGAGGTGATGGCCAATGTCTGGATGCACAATGGCTTCCTGCAGGTCGAAGGCCGCAAGATGTCCAAGTCGGAGGGCAACTTCATCACCATCAACGAGTTGCTGGCGACGGAGAAATTCGGTGGTCGCAAATGGCCGGGCGAAGTGCTTCGCCTCGCCATGCTGATGACCCATTACCGCGAGCCGATCGATTTCTCGGTAAAGCGGCTGGAGGAGGCAGAGGCCGTGCTTGCCAAAGTGAGACGAAGGGTCGAGGAAGGGGGGGGCGACCAGGTCGATCCGGCGTTCGTGGACGCGCTTGCCGACGATCTGGATTTCGCCTCTTTCATGAAACTCGTAGCCGAACCGTCCCGCGCTCCCGGAGCACTGGTCGCCGCGATGAACTTGGCTGGAATCGATGTGTCTGCGAAAGAGGCGGGTTTCGACGTTTCGTCCATTGTCGAAAAACGCCTTGCTTTCATCCGCGACAAGAACTGGGCCGAAGCCGACAAAATCCGCGATGATCTTCTGGCTCAGGGAATCCAGCTAAAGGATTCAAAGGATTCAGAAACCGGCGAACGCATCACCACATGGGAGGTGAAACGGTGAGTACCTGGTCCGTTATCCCCCCCTCTGTCACCTGCGGTGACATCTCCCCCGCAAGGGGGGAGAGTGGAAACTCGTCTCAGCGCCAGGCGCCTCTCCTCGGCAATCGAGCCCATGTGCCGGCTTCAAGTGCGTTTTCTAATGATAGCAGCGGCGGCAATGAATGCCGTCCTTTGGGCCTCGACGGCATGTTCACACGCCACTCTCCCCCCTTGCGGGGGAGATGTCGGCGAAGCCGACAGAGGGGGGGTGCCCCTGTAAACTCTGATGGGAAACGCCATGCCGCGTAATCCTGTTCCACCGAGCCTGCGTTCGAATGCGAGACGAATGCGCAAAGAAATGACCGAAGCTGAACGCCGCCTCTGGAACCAGCTTCGCGCGCACCGGCTGATGGGGCTCGGTATTCGTCGCCAGGTGCCCATTGGAAATTACATTGTCGATTTCGCCTGTCACGATCACCGGTTAATTATCGAGGTTGATGGCTCTCAACACGCCGATGCTGAGCGAACTCAGCAAGATACGAAACGAACGGAATACCTTCAAAAAACCGAATGGCGTGTTCTGCGCTTCTGGAACGATGATGTCCTCAAAGACCTCGACAACGTCTGCCAGCACATAGTCATCGAGGCGGGTATGGCGACGCCAGACCTTGCGCCGGCAAAGGAGCGGTCGCCATGACCAAGCAACGCATCTATCTGTTCGACACCACACTGCGCGACGGCCAGCAGACACCCGGCATCGACTTTTCCGTCGAGGACAAGATCGCCATCGCCAAAATGCTGGACGAATTTGGTGTCGACTACATCGAGGGCGGCTATCCCGGCGCCAACCCGACCGACACGGCATTCTTTTCTGAGAAGCGAACTGCGAGCAGTTCTTTCGTCGCGTTTGGCATGACCAAACGCGCCGGAGTGTCGGCATCAAATGATCCCGGCCTGAATGCTCTGCTGCAGTCGTCGTCCGACGCGATTTGTTATGTCGCCAAAAGCTGGGACTACCATGTGCGTGTCGCGCTCGGCTGCACCAATGAGGAAAATCTCGACGGCATCCGCCAGTCCGTCGAGGCGGCGATTGCTGCCGGCAAGGAGGCAATGCTCGATTGCGAGCATTTTTTCGATGGCTACAAAGCCAATCCGGACTATGCCATTGCCTGCGCCAAGGCGGCACACGAGGCCGGTGCGCGCTGGGTCGTGCTTTGCGACACCAATGGCGGCACCCAGCCTTCCGAAGTAAGCGAGATCGTCAAGGCGGTTATCGCTGCGGGCGTACCGGGTGACAATCTCGGCATTCACGCACATGATGATACAGGGCAGGCGGTGGCTAATTCACTTGTGGCGATTGAGGCAGGTGTTCGGCAGGTGCAGGGCACGCTGAACGGCATCGGCGAGCGCTGCGGTAACGCCAACCTGGTTTCCATCATCCCGACTCTGATGCTGAAGCCCGCTTTCGCCGACCGGTTTGAGACCGGCCTCGCGATGGATGCGCTGGAAGGTGTCACCCGCCTTTCGCGCGCTTTCGATGAATTGCTCAATCGTGCACCGGATAGTCAGGCACCCTATGTTGGCAGCTCTGCCTTCGCCACCAAAGCCGGCATTCATGCTTCCGCACTCGCCAAGGAGCCGGAGACCTATGAGCATGTTCCACCGGACACGGTTGGCAACCGCCGCCGCATCATGGTCTCCGATCAGGCGGGAAAATCGAACTTCATCTCCGAACTCAACCGGCGAGGTATCGAGGTTGACAAGGCCGACAGCCGTCTCGACACATTGATCGCGCTGGTCAAGGAGCGGGAGACGCTGGGCTATTCCTATGAGGCTGCGGATGCCAGTTTTGAATTGCTGGCCCGCCAGACGCTTGGTTCGGTGCCGAAATTCTTCGACATTGCCAGTTTCCGCTGCATGGTCGAACGCCGGTTCGATGCTAACGGCAATCTGAAAACCGTCTCCGAGGCAGTCGTACACGTGGTCGTCGATGGCGAGGAGCGCATGTCGGTCGCCGAGGGCCACGGCCCGGTCAACGCACTTGATCTGGCGTTGCGAAAGGACCTTGGAAAATATCAGGCAGAGATCGAGGACCTCGAACTGGTCGACTACAAGGTGCGCATTTTGAATGGTGGCACGGAAGCGATCACCCGGGTGCTGATAGAGAGCCACGATGGAACCGGCAGCCGCTGGTGGACGGTCGGTGTCTCCGACAACATCATCGACGCGTCATTTCAGGCGCTGATGGATTCCATCGTTTACAAGCTTATGAAAAACCGGGCGATGGCAGGTCTTGTCGCGGCGGAGTAGGGAATGAGTTTCAATTTTCACTGGATTTGTTTCAAAGACTTGCCGCTGGCGGAAGCGGCGGCGGCGCTGGGTCTGATGCTTTCCGGGCAGTCCGAAGAGGTTCCCGATTAATCTGTAAGCGGTGCAACCGTCGGCGACTGGTCAATAGTGATTTATGACTATTACCAACATGAGACTTCGTTTCTCGCCCGACCGGAAATTTTGGAACATCTTTCTGCTAACATGGAAATTATTGTCGTCAACGTCGATGAGACGGTTATGTTTTCTTATGCCGAGCATTGGAAGTCTGGCAAGATGCAGTGGGGTATTTCGCACGACGGGCAAAGGGGTGTTCGTGACCTTGAGGTCGATGGTGAGCCCCCGGCGTGGTTTGAAGAACTTAAGTCAAAGTACTTCAAGATGCAGGAAGCTGGAAGCGATCAGGTCGATTACATATTTGGTGTCCCGACAGAAATGGCAGGCAGGTTGTCGGGATTTTGGATAGATCGCGGTGATCCCGATAGCGGTTTCTTCGAAATGATTCCAATCCCATCCAATGCTGGAAGTTCGAAATGATCGTCGTCGTCAGCGCTCCAGCCGAGCTTCACACAAGAGAAAGAATGAAATCCATTAATATGATGGCAGTGCTGGTGGCAGCGGAGTAGGCATCACGAGCCCACCGCTCACGATGCCTTCTTCGTCAGCGCAGCCTCGACCGCTTCCGGATTACCTGCGATGACTTCCAGATAGGCTCTTGCCGCGGCGTCTGGCTCCTTTCGCCCCTGTTCCCAATCCCGCAGCGTGCCGACTGGTATTTGAAACCGCTCTGAAAACGCTTCCTGCGACAATCCCAATGCGCGGCGGATGATCTTGGCGCGCGGCGTACGTTTCATGCGCGCAATATCTGCCTCGGTCAGGGGGTGGGCATCCGGATCTGCCATGGCTGCGGTCTGACGTTTGCCGCCAGTCATTGCATCTGCACGCGACCAGTCGATCTTGTTTTTGCTAGCGCTGCTCATGATACAACCGTTTTTCAAAAGGTTCTGCAATGCGTGCCGAAATCACTCGGGTGCTTTCATTGCGAATTGTGTAAGCCACATAGAGTAGCCTATTTTCTGCCATTCCAATGACTACGAACCGGGTTTCATTGTAATCCTGACGATCATCCTCAAACTCAACCGCAAATGGATCATCAAAAACCAGCATCGCGGCCTCGAACGGAACACCGTGCCGCGCAAGATTGGATGCAGCTTTCTCGTCGTTCCATTCGAATTCGCCTTCGTGCATGATACTACGGCTTAGCCGTAGTCGCGTCAATATGCAACGGTCAGCTCAATTATCTGCCGGAAAGTTTGCCCGCTACCTTAAGAAACTACTTGTCGGCGCATAATGTGACCAGGTGATTTTGCACATTGACCCGCGTCGTGCAGCGCAATAGTTCGCTCCATGGGATATGTCTGAAGCATGTGAATCATTGGAGCCCTTTTGATGGAATTCCTAACCTACCTCTCCGATCTGGGCCCGCTGGCGGTCAACTCGATCAAGGCGCTTGCCGTCCTGGTCATCGGCTGGTTCATCGCGCTTGTCGTCAGCCGGTTTGTGCGCCGGCAGGTGTTGGCGCGCGAGCGCATTGACGACACGATCGGCAATTTCGTCGCCAGCATCATCAAATGGATGATCCTGCTGATTGTATTTGTCGCTGTACTGAACCTGTTCGGTATCGAGGCGACAAGTGTGGTTGCCGTCCTCGGCGCTGCGACGCTGGCCATCGGCCTGGCGCTGCAGGGCACGCTGAGCAATGTCGCCGCCGGTTTCATGCTGATCGTGTTTCGCACCTACAAACTCGGCCAATATGTCGAGATCGGTGGGACGGCTGGAACGGTTGTCGACCTCAACCTGTTTTTCACCGAACTTAAAACACCCGACAATGTGCAGATCATCGTGCCCAACGGGCAGGCCTGGGGAAACATCATCACAAACTACTCCCATCACAGCCAAAGGCGATGCGATGTCGTCTTCGGCATCGACTATGATGATGATTCCGACAAGGCGATGAAGATCATCCTTGATGTTGCCGCGGCCGATGGACGGGTGCTGGATGATCCGGAACCATGGGTTCGGGTGACAAATCTCGGAGACAGTTCCGTCGATCTCACCGCGCGTCTGTGGTGCAAGGCTGAAGATTTTTGGGAGCTGAAGTTCCACATGACCAAGGCGGTCAAGGAAGCCTTTGACGAGAACGGCATCTCGATCCCCTATCCGCATTCCGTCGAGATCAAAAAGGACGGTTAGAGTGATCGGATCAGCTTATGGCGGCTGAACCGGTCTCCGCGCCTTCGCCCGCGTCAGAAGATACACCGGCCGGTTTTGCCTATGCTCTGGCCGCGTACACTTTGTGGGGCATGTTGCCGCTCTATATGAAGGCGCTGGCCCATGTGCCGGCATATGAGGTGGTGCTGCACCGGGCAATCTGGTCGGTACCTGTCGCGGGAATTCTACTGCTGATCCTGCGCCGCACCGCCGATATCCGGGCAGCATTGCGGTCTCCCAGAACGTTGGCGATGGCCGTGCTTACTGCCGGTCTGATCTCCATCAATTGGGGACTTTATGTCTGGTCGATCGCAGTCGACCGGGCAACCGAGGCGGCATTGGGCTATTACATCAACCCGCTGGTCAATGTGCTGCTCGCCGCACTTTTTCTGGGAGAACGGTTGGGGAGATTGCAATGGGCGGCAGTTGCGCTCGCCTGCGTCGCCGTTGCGATCCTGACTGCCGAAGCGGGGCATTTGCCGTGGATTTCACTCGTGCTTGCACTCACATTTGGCGCCTATGGGTTTTTGCGCAAGACGCTGCCAATCGGTCCTTCGCAGGGTTTTTTCCTGGAAGTGGTAATCCTCGCCATTCCGGCAATTGCGATTGCCACCTGGTTCGCTGCCAATGGATCCGGCCATTTCCGGTTTTCGGACCCGACAACTTTCTGGCTCTTGGTGGGCTGTGGTCCGGTGACCGCCCTGCCGTTGATCCTTTATGCCTATGGTGCAAAGGCGCTGCGTTACACGACCATCGGGCTGATGTTTTATATCACACCGACAATGATCTTCTTCACAGCACTGATGGTCTTCGGTGAACCGTTCAACGTCATCAAGGGTCTGGCTTTCGGCTGATCTGGCTGGCGCTTGCCATCTACACCTGGGCGATGTTTGTGCAGAAGGAACAAGCGTCCGCTAATGCGTCACCAGCGCAATAGGCGAGCGTTACTGAATGCCTTTACCGCCCAAGGCCGAAACAGTTTGCGTAAAACGTTGTCGTTGCGGGCCAGTCGGAAAACACGCCGGATACGCCAACTTTTTCATGCAGTACGTTCAGCAATTTGAACACGGCGCCGTCATCGTCAATTACGTCCGCGATCGTCTGGAAGTACCAACCACCTCCTGCTGTCAGCGGTCCCGAGCGCTCCACGGTCCAGGCGATAATCTTCAATCCTGCAGCTTTGGCTTCTAAGGCATAAAGCGACGGGACAATGTCTCCGTCCTGCAGCGTCACCAGCGCCCACATTGGTGGTGCAATAAAATTCACCCCCATCGACTTGAGCTCGATCATCGAATGCTGCCAGGTAGAAGCGTCCATGGGCGACCAACCGTCAATGCTGAAACTTCCGTCCAGATAGACCGCCTGCTTGCCAAAAGCTGGTTCGTTTTTGATCCAGTAAAGCACATCGTCAAGATTGAAAGACTGGACGAACACATCAGCCGGGTCGACGCCTGCGGCCTTGTAGTCATCGATCAGTTGCTGAGCGAAGGCTTCCTGGGTGTAATCCCCGTCAAAGGGCATTTGCACCGATGGTGCCTTCAGTTCCGGCATGAACTTCACGCCCAGCGACTTGAACAGTTCGATCGACTCCGCATGTGTCATCAGCGTGCCTTCGGCGGCATATAGATCAGTGCGCCATTTGGCGGTGCCATTGACGTAGTCGTTGAGGTTGGACGCAGATCGATCCACCGCATCCATCTTGCCATTCAGCATCTTGAATTCTTCAAGCGTGATTTCTGATGTCCGGCATTCCGCGGTCGCTTTGGCGTTGCCATTGGCGGGTTTGAAAGGTTTAACACAGGTGGCAGCCAGTTCAGAGGTCAGGATATTCGTTGTGGCATGTAAATCGTTTTGCGCGTGACGGCAGACCAATTGGCGGTCTTTGGTAAAAGTCACGTCGCACTCAATAATGCCTGCGCCCATGCGGGCAGCCGCGACATAGGACTCGGCAGTATGTTCGGGGAGCTGTAGCGGAGCGCCGCGATGGCCTATCGACCAGTCGGATTTGGCAAATGGCCCCGCAGCACAGGACATAAGCCTGTTTTTCAGGAGTTCATTATCCAGTTTGTCGAGGAGAAAGAACGGCCGCACACCCAACTGAATAGGAACGGCCTCCGCAAGAGAATTCCCGGTCGTCGTCATTGACACCAACGCCGCGAAAAATAGTCGATAAAACATTCAGTGCCTCACCGGCAGCATTGCTGGGTGCTGATAACAGCACCACTGGATGACAACCATATATCAAATTGTCGATTATCCCGTCTCTGGCGAGCAAATGAGGCTCGATCACATCCTGCCGATGATGTCTTCGTCGCCAACCGATTGTGACCCGGCCGCATCAATGATTGCAGGAATGATTGCTTCTCCGGTATCGACCACCAGGGGCCGAGCTTTGTCGGCGGAGTGAAGAAAACCCTCATCTTTCATATGGCTCATCAACGTCAGCATCGGATCCCAGAAACCTTCAATGTTGGCAAAGACCATCGGCTTGCGGTGGCGGCCCAACTGCGCCCACGTCATGATCTCAACAATCTCCTCAAGAGTCCCAATTCCGCCCGGCAGAGCGACAAAAGCGTCGGATTTCTCAAACATGGTGTGTTTGCGTTCATGCATATTCTCGGTGATCACCAACTCGTCGAACATCTCCGGATCGATGTCGCCCGCTTCTTTGCTCAGCAGGAACTGAGGAATGATGCCTGTAACCTTGCCGCCCGCCTGCATGGAGCCCTCGGCGACCGCACCCATAACACCCCTCGTGCCGCCACCATAGACCAGTCTCAAATCAGCTTCGGCAATAGCGCGGCCGAGAGCATATCCGGTTTCCATGTGGATGCCGTTTTTGCCTGGTGAGGAGCCGCAATAGATACAAATTGAGCGAATCGTTTGCATGGAATCGGAATGGCTCAGTGGCCTGACGTGGTCAAGGGTCGCGGGTGTTTTTCTTGTTATGGCCTTAAAAACCGACTAGACCGAGCCGGAAACTTGAATTGGGGTGCTGTTTATGGCGAGTAAATCACTGAATTTGCTCTTGAATTCCGCATTGATTGCTATGGCTGTCGGGGTTGTTGCATTCAACACCGGCCTGTTGAACCCATATTTGCCCGAAAAACCGGCCGCTGCCGAAGCGACGTCTGGGGATGAGAAAACCGAAACGCAGGCCGCGACCGAGGTTGCTTCCGAGGTTGCTTCCGACGTCGCCGAAGCGTCAGACGACGCTGCCGACGCAGAGAGCGCTGCTACAAACGCAGGCAAGGATGGGGCTGAAAAAGAAACCGAAATTGCGGCAGTTTCAGATCAATCAGAGCAGGATAGTTCTGAACGCAAAGCTGAAGAAAGTGCGTCAGGAGCAGCCGATAGCAACGAAGCCGAAGATGCACTACCGGCCCAAACAGAAGCCGGGGACAATTCCGACCCGGCAGCTGTGGATATTGTGTCGCCGCGATTTGACATTGTGCGCGTTGAACCTGACGGCAATGTTGTGATTGCCGGCAATGCCGCCTCCGGCGCCACCGTCGAAGTTATCACTGGTACTCGCACTCTGGGCACAACAACTGCGACCGGAGAAGGTGATTTTGCCGTGGTTCTCAATGATCCGCTTGATCCCGGCGATTACACGATTGTTCTTCGTGCAACATCTACCGGCGATGTCGTGGCGATGTCGACGGAAACTGCCATCGTCAGCGTACCGGAATCCGATTCCGGCGAAGTGTTGGCGATTGTTGATGAACCGGGCAAGCCGTCGAAACTGATCACCGTTCCGGCGGCGGAAGAGGAACCGTCGGAAGACAAAACCAGTACTGAGGTCGAAGTGGCTTCCGCTGAAAGTTTGGCGGAGAGCGAGGATCTCTCGGGGAATCAGAACACTGGCGACGAGCCAGCGGCGCCGGACGCCAACGAAGCGACAAATGAGGCCGGTGAAGGTACTTCGAACGACAAGACTACTGCCGGAAGCGAAAGTGATTCCATCGTAGTCGCGGAGCGGGAGCAAAAGCCGGCCGAAGAAACGGTGGATGTGGCGACTCAGACCGGCGGGCAAGAACAGTCTTCAAATCAATCGGCGGTCGCAGAAGATGCAAACGAAAGGCCGGCCAAGCAGAAAAAACCTGTTGGTCCCGCACTTGAGGTTGCTGTCGAAGCCGTCGAGATTGAAGGAAATCACGTCTTTGTTGCGGGTACAGCCAATCCCGGCAAGGTGGTCCGAGTTTATGCCAACAAGGATCTGATCGGTGAGACACAGTCGTCGGAGGTCGGTCGTTTCCTCGTCGAGTCGACGCGTGGCCTGGCAGAAGGTGAGTACATCATCCGCGCTGACATGCTCGAATTGGGAAGCGCGGAAGTGATTGCCCGTGCCGCCGTGCCGTTTGAGCGCGAAGCAGGAGAATCGATAGCCGCGGTGGCGCCCAAATCCGAAGACAACAAGGATGATGCTTCTAGCGGCGAAGCTGCTGCCGAGCCGGATGCCGCTACCGCCGCCGTGTCTGAAGCGTCTGATAGTGGTGAAACGACGATAGCGATGGCCGATCAGAAATCGGATGACAACGAACTGAGTGTTGCTGCGTCGGCCGAATCTGAAAATAATACGGTTGAAGAGGCGACCGGGGGCAATGCGACGGACGTTGTCAACGATGACGCAGACCGGGATGGAAATTCAGCCAAGGGCAACGAGAGCGGTGAGCAGGTAAATGTAGTAGCCTCAGATGAAACCGGTGGCTCTTCAGAGGTTGTGACAGCCGAGGTTGAAGAACCAAACGCGGCTAGCGCCTCAGGTAGCAAGCAGGACCAAGCTGCGTCCGGTTCAGATGCCGGAGTGGACGCCGGGGCCAGCGATACGAAAGCCGCTGCCGAGGAGCCGGACACCGTAAATCCGGCCGATTCTGTTGAAGAAAAAACTGAAGTTGCCTCGGCAAGTCAGGACACCGAGAATCAGGCAGCATCTGGCGAAGAGCAGAATGTGACTGCGCCGAAACTGGAAAAAACATCCGGTTCAGTGATTATCCGGCGTGGTGATACGCTCTGGCGCATCTCACGGCGCGTCTACGGTCGCGGCATTCGCTACTCGACCATCTACACGGCAAATCGCGAGCAGATCAAAAATCCTCACCGCATTTGGCCCGGGCAGATTTTCGATGTTCCGGGCGTCAGTGACGACGGTGAGGTGGCCGATCTGGACGCTATCGCCGATCAGAGCCCGACCGGGTCTGAATCCGAATAGCTCAACGGAGGTAATTTCCAAATTCTTGGCCGAGCTCTTGAATTAGCCATTTACATCGTTTATCGTCGATGAACGATGAAAGAATTGAAAAATTGCCAGAAACCTGATGACAGGGCAGTCTCGGCGTCGTTGGGAGCGCTCGCGCATCCAGCCCGTATCGCAATATTGCGCCATCTTTCCTGTCACGGGTCCTGTTGCTGCAAGGATGTCGTGGCCCAGCTTGATCTTGCGCAGTCGACGGTTTCGCAGCATCTGAAAATTCTGGTTGATGCCGGTTTGGTCAAGTTTAAGTCCGAAAAGCAGCGATCGCGATATTCGATCAATGAAAGCGCAATGCTCGGGCTCGCAGGGTCAATTGCGCGTCTGGCCGAAAGCTGCTGCGTCAATCGGCTGGAACCGACGAACCAGGCGCACGAGCTGCAGGGATAGGGACCGTGGCGAGCAAGACTGTTTCCGGCGATTCCGGAGCTACATTAAGAACCATAACCAATCTCTGGCCCTATATGTGGCCGTCAGATCGCGCCGATTTAAAGCTGCGGGTGGCTTGGGCGACTTTGTTCCTGGTCCTTGCCAAACTCGTTTTGATGCTGGTTCCATTCTTCTTCAAATGGGCGACGGACATGCTGGCCGGCGAAGGAGAATTACCCGGATATCTGCCGGATTTCCTTCTGGCACCGGTGATGTTGGTAATCGCCTACAACGTCGTCCGGCTCGCCCAGTGGGGTTTCAATCAGCTACGCGACGCCTTGTTTGCCCGTGTCGGCCAGAATGCGGTCCGCCAGCTTGCCTTCAAAACCTTCGTGCACATGCACAGCCTTTCGCTACGATTTCATCTCGAGCGCAAGACCGGAGGTCTGTCACGCATTATCGAGCGCGGCATCAAAGGTATCGAGACGATCGTGCGGTTCACAATCCTCAATACTCTCCCGACCATCCTGGAGTTTGCGCTTGCAGCGATCATATTCGCGGTCGCCTACGGCTTATCCTATGTGGGGATCGTTGCGATCACTGTCGCCGCCTATTCCTGGTACACGGTGCGGGCAAGCGACTGGCGAATTGCCATCCGCCGGGAGATGAACAATTCCGACACCGAAGCAAACACCAAGGCCGTCGATTCGCTGCTGAATTTCGAAACGGTCAAGTACTTCAACAATGAGCGCATGGAGGCCGAACGGTTCGACCGGTCGATGGCGCGCTACGAGGTTGCCGCCACCAAGACCTGGACCTCGCTTGGCTGGCTGAACTTCGGTCAGGGAACGATCTTCGGCATCGGCATGACAATCGTCATGATCCTTTCTGCCCGTGAAGTCATGGCGGGCACCCAGACCCTTGGCGATTTCATCTTCATCAACGCCATGCTGATGCAGCTTTCGATTCCCCTGAATTTCATCGGCTTTCTCTATCGTGAAATCCGGCAGGGATTGACTGACATTGAACAGATGTTCGATCTGCTCGATGTCGAGCAGGAGATCACCGACAAGCCGCAGGCAGTAAGGCTCGACGTTGGTTCAGGTTCAGTCCGGTTTGACAATGTACGCTTCGGTTACGAGCCGGATCGCGAGATACTCAAGGGTGTGTCGTTCGAGGTTCCGGCCGGCAAGACGGTTGCCATTGTCGGACCATCCGGCGCGGGTAAATCAACCGTATCGCGCCTGTTGTTCCGGTTTTACGATGTCAATGAAGGCCGCATTCTGATTGATGGCCAGGACATACGCGACGTCACACAAACCAGTCTGCGTGCCGCAATCGGCATGGTGCCGCAGGACACCGTGCTGTTCAATGACACCATCGCTTACAATGTCCGTTACGGCCGCACCGACGCGTCCGACGAAGAGGTGGCACAGGCGGCGGACCTTGCGCAAATTGGGGACTTCATCAAAAAACTTCCTGATGGCTTCGATACCATGGTCGGGGAACGCGGATTGAAACTTTCCGGCGGCGAGAAGCAGCGTGTCGCCATTGCCCGTACATTGTTGAAGGCGCCGCCAATCCTGATGCTCGATGAGGCAACTTCGGCGCTAGACACAAAAACGGAACAGGAAATTCAACAGGCGCTCGACCTCGTCAGTCGTGGTCGTACCACACTGACAATTGCACATCGCCTGTCCACGGTGATTGGCGCAGACGAGATCATCGTTCTGCAGGATGGCGCAATCGCCGAACGCGGCTCGCATGCCGAGCTTCTGGATAGGAACGGCCTCTACAAGGAGATGTGGGATCGTCAGCGCGAGGCGACAGAAGCTGAAGAGCGCTTGCGCGCTGCTCGCGAAACAGACGCTTTGGGCATCGTCGTTCGGCGCAGGCTCGGTCCGGCCGCCGCGTCTGAAGAGGACGACGATACCGGCGACAAGCCAAGCGGCGGCTTTGCTCCGGCGGTTTAGCGTATCGCCCTGCGAATGGTTGGTGATCAACGCCAGTGCAAATGCGGTTTGCCGTCGCGCCACAGGTTGTGTATGGCATCGCAATGATCCTTCAACAAAAAGTAATATCTGGTTTTTGCGAATGAGCCTCGCCGATACAATCCGCAACACATTGGTACCCATCCATCCCGCGGGTTATCCTTTCATCGCTGCCTTCGCCATTGCGTCTTTGTTGCTGGGTTTCCTTTGGGGCGCGCTTTTCTGGATCGGACTTATCCTGACCGCCTGGTGCGCCTACTTTTTCCGCGATCCCGAGCGGGTGACGCCGGTGGACGATGCGCTTGTTATCAGTCCCGCGGACGGCAAAATATCGGCGGTTGGTCCCGCGGTTCCACCGGCGGAATTGATGCTGGGCGGAGGAGAAATGCTGCGCATTTCGGTTTTCATGAACGTCTTTTCCTGTCACGTGAATCGTGCTCCGGTACGTGGTCATATCAGCCGAATCGCCTACAAGCCGGGAAAGTTCCTCAATGCGGATCTCGACAAGGCCAGCACGGAAAACGAACGCAACGGATTGGTAATTGACGGCCCAAACGGCCAGGTTGCAGCCGTGCAGGTTGCCGGCCTGGTTGCCCGCCGCATCTTGTGTTTTGCAACGGAAGAAACCGACATCAGTGCCGGCGAGCGTTTTGGTTTGATCAGATTTGGGTCCCGCGTTGATGTATATCTTCCTGAAGGAGCCGCGGCTCGGGTTTCTGTCGGACAGACATCGGTGGCCGGCGAGACAGTGTTGGCTGCGTTTGGCGGACCTGCACAAAGCCCGCACGCCAGAGTAAGTTAAAACGACAATGGAAACGCCATTTCCAGATTTCGATCCCAACGGGAAGGATTCTCACCGCGGCCCCCGACTGCGCGAGATTCCGATCCGGCTGGTCTGGCCAAACCTGATTACGGTATTGGCGATCTGCGCCGGGCTGACTGGCATCAGGCTTGCCTTTGAAGGGCGCTTCGAAAATGCCGTTGTGATGGTTCTGATTGCTGCATTTCTTGATGGTATCGACGGGCGGGTGGCGCGCATGTTGAAAGCGACATCCAGGTTTGGCGCCCAGATGGATTCTCTTGCTGATATCGTCAATTTCGGCGTGGCCCCGGCACTTGTCCTGTACGCCTATCTGCTCGGAGAGGTGAAATCATTTGGCTGGATTGCCGCGCTGCTGTTTGCAATCGCCTGCGGCATGCGGCTCGCCCGTTTCAACGTGATGTCAGAGACCCAGGGCAAGATCGGCTGGCGGTCTGATTTCTTCGTAGGCGTCCCCGCACCCGCAGGTGCGGTGCTGGTTTTACTGCCGGTCTATCTGGGATTTCTGGGTCTCGAAAAATCGCCGACCATTGCCTACACGGCAGCCGCCTTCACGGTCTTCATTGCCTTTCTTCTGGTCAGCCGCGTACCTGTGTTTTCCGGCAAGAATTCCGGTCAACGTATACGTGGCGATATGGTGATGCCGCTGCTGCTTGGCGGTGCGCTTTATGTGTTGTTCCTCGTCAGCTTCGTTTGGGAGACGATGTCGGTTACCGCAATCGCCTATCTGATATTCCTGCCTGTGAGCGCGCGCATGTACCGCAAGAAAGCTGAAAAAGAATCGAAAGATAACGATTTGGAATCAGATGCTTGAATGCGTTATGTGAATCAATCTATGCAGCTGATTTCAGTAGCTCGGGAAGCAGTTTCTGAGCAGTGACATAATCGGTTTTCCCGGAACCAAGCACCGGAATTTCGTCAACGTGAATCAGTTCTGCCGGAATGGTGAGTTCAGCCACTCCGGCCGATTTTGCATGTTTGGCGATTTCCGCCTTTGTGGGATTCTTGTGAGTTGTCAGCAGCACTATCCGTTCACCCTTTCGTTTGTCGGGAATGGCTAGCGCTGCGTGATATTCATCCGGCCAGCAATCCTCGGCAAGCAGTTCTACTGCGCCCAGCGAGACCATTTCACCGGCAAGTTTGGCAAACCGCTTGGCCCTGCCGCGGATGGCGACGAACCCTTCGCGGTCCACTGCAACGATATCGCCGGAATCGTGCCAGCCATTATTGAGCGGCTGAAGTTCTCCCGGTTTGTCCGCCGTCATGTATCCGAGCATCACATTGGGTCCGGCAAGCCACAATCTGCCCGCACCTTCAATTCCTTCCACTGGTTCTACCCGCATGCGCATCCCTGGCAGAAGCCTGCCGACCGTTCCGTCGCGCCCGTGCGTTGCGGAATTGACTGCCACAACAGGTGCTGCCTCGGTCATGCCGAAACCTTCGAGAATTTCCGCACCGAAGCGCTCGCGCCAAATTCTCCTTGTCTCGGCGCGAACCGGTTCAGCGCCGGCCACAATCAGCCTCAAGCTTGAAAAGTCGTTGTCCCCGGCGGTTCGGGCGTAGCCGGCTAGAAAGGTATCGGTACCGAACATGATTGTCGGGCGTACTTTTGCTGCCGTCTTCGGAATGATCTTGTAGTGCAGGGGCGAGGGATACAGGTAAAGCCGCAAGCCGGTCAGCAGCGGCAGCAGGGTGCCACCCGTCAGACCGAAACAGTGAAAAACGGGCAACACGTTGAACAAAGTGTCGGCTGGTGAAAAATCGATACGCGCCTCTGCCTGCAGTGCGTTGGTGACGATGTTCCGGTGACTGAGAACCACACCCTTCGGCGTGCCTTCCGAGCCCGAAGTAAAGAGTATGATCGCCGGATCAGCGGCTTTTCTCCGGATCACTGACCTGTTCCAGCAGAGGAAGGCGCCCAGCTTCTCCAGATTCGAGACTTCTTCGCGCAGTTCTTCCAGCCAGATGAACGTCGCGCCTGTTTCTTCGATCGCTTTCACCAGAGGTTCCAGTTCCGCCTTTTCGATGAAGGCGCGAGACGACACGACGGTTTCAATCTCTGCGGTCTTCAGCGCCGATCGAATAGCCGCAGGTCCAGCGGTATAGTTCAGCATTGCCGCCACGCGGCCCGACGATTGCACCCCGAGGAAGGCTGAAACAACGCCATTTGCGTTCGGCAGCAGCAGCCCGATTGCCGTGCCCGGCTGACCAATCGTCGAGAATCGCTTGCCCAAGACGCGCGCGGCAATCATCAGCCTGCGATAGGTCATGATCCCCGAAATCGGGTCTTCAAGCACAACGCGGCCCGGATCGAACCGTTTGGCCGCATCAGCCATCGCTTCAAAGATGGTCAATGAGGGATCTGCAGCTTTAACGCGGGCTTCGGCAAGCCGGTCGAAAAGCGCAAGCGCATTCGTTAACCGGTTGTCGCCGGCGCTTTTCTGCAGGTCGGCGATTGTAAGTCCGCTGAGGGCACTGATCCCGAACTTGGGAAAGCTGATGCGCGGTGCTTTTTCTTTTGGCACTAGGGACCACGGTGATTGCCGTGATCCGTTGACGAAAACCGGAACGATCTTGGCATCCGCTTGCACTGCGATGCGGGCAACTGCACGATAAAGGCGAAAGCCGCGTTGGTCTGGCTCAACGCCTTCCGGCATGTAAACGGCCATGCTGCCTCCGCCACGCAACCTGCGAACAAGCCGGCGGCTGACAAAAACATGCTTTGCATTGAATACGATGGTTGGCGCCAGTGAACGAAACGGCTCCAGCCACATCGAAGCAGCGGAACCTTCATCAAGGATGTGCAGCGTATTGGCGGGCAACGTGGCGAGCATCAAGGCCGGTTCAAGCCTCGATTGATGCGAGATGACATAGATTACGGGCGCTTCGGTTTGACGCGCATTGACAATACCGGTGTCGTCTATCCGGTAGATGATCTTGAGCGGAGCATAGAGAACCGCCTGCCAGAACGAAATGCTCAAGCGGTACATCTGCAAGAGAGCCGCTGCCAAGACAACGGCTACGATAAGTCCAAGAACAACGACGGCGATCAGCACGCTTGTTCCTCCGCGTTTCCCCCCTTGCCAGCCGCCGCCCCGTTTCGGCTGCTCAACATATCGAAGCGTAACCGCTTTGGCGGTCAGGTCAATCGCGAATGTCTGATGAAACTGGAGCGGGGGTGGATCTGAATTTGAACCAGTAGGATACAATCTGGGATAGAGCATCATCGAACCAGCTCTTCAGAAAAATAGAAAAATTGTCGAGCTACGTCCGATGGTGGCGACGTGGTTCTGTGAACCGTCCTGTTTCGGCACAGACCACCCGGCACAGTTCTTGCGACTTCTTCGCCAATCTGATTGGTTAACAAAAGGTTAACGGCGTGGTCGTCATGAATGCACTGAACAGCTTCCCCGGTTGTGAAAAAACAAGGTCCGGACGGCGGTTTGTCGCTGCAATGGCCGCTTTTCTGCTTTGCACCACACATATACAGGCGGCGAATGTGGGTATCGGTTTTTCCGGCCATGTCGGGCGAGATTTGTCAGGCGGCCTGTCGCCTCTCACTGCCAGCACGGTAAGCTTCACCCACGAGGCGGGTATGCGTTTGATTGTCGCCAACACCGGAACCGTGCCATCCAACATGCGGCTGAGTGTATATGACGGCAATTTCAGTCCGGTTGCGGCGGAAATCTTCCCGCAAAGCACTTATCTGACGGCTGGGTCATCAACGGAGTTTGTAGTGGTCATACCGTTTGACGGCGATGCCAAAAGAGAACTCAACATCTGCGCTGACAGGGTGGTTGCTGGCAGCTTCGAACGCCAGGTCTGCGGGCAGTACACCTTCAAGAGAGAATCACTGGACTGAACGGCGAGCGATCCGACAGTTGATAAATTGGAAGTCACAAACGGCATCATTTGGGCCGCCGCGCTGACGAATTCCCGGGAACTATTTCAACTCACGCCGGAGCAGGAATAGTCCGGACAGGACAATCAACGCTACCCCGATGATTGTACTGATCTCGATTTCATCTCCGAAGAACAACACACCGAAAGCGAAGCCGAAAACGAGACGCGAATAACGAAACGGCGAGACGACCGAGACATCGCCCATCCGCATCGCCGTGGTGATGAAAAAGAAAGCCGATGCAGCGAAGGCAATGATGGCCAGGTAAGATATGGCCATTGAATATGTCAGGTTCGCAACCGGCTCCGGCGAGAACAGAATTACGATGATCCCCGAACAACCGATCGCAAGTCCCCCAATTACACCGAGGTGAGCGGTGCTGACCTGTTTCGGCGCAGCCCGACTTGCAAGATCGCGCGCTGCAAGACCAATCGCAGCCAATACAGCGATCAAGATAGCCGGATCAAAATCTGCAACACCTGGCCTGACGATAAACATCATGCCGATCAATCCACCGGCAAGCGCCAGCCAGACAGAAACGGATGTGCGTTCCCGGAACACGATGATTGCTCCAATCGTCGCGAAGATTGGAACTGTCTGCCCAATTGCCGTGACCAGGCTGAGAGAGACAAGGCTGAGCGCCATCACTGTACCGAACGATCCCACTACCTCGAATATCGTTCTTGTGACGACAGCCGGGTGAGCCAAGGCGCGGGTCAATAGCGATTCACGACGCAGGAACAGTACAAATGAAAAAATTGCTGTCAGGCCAAAGCCAACAACCGTTACAATCTGTGCAGGTACGGCCTGTGATGTCGCACCTTTGATGACCGCATCGACGCTCGCGGTCGATGCCATCCCGAGTGTCATGCAGGCAATTGCCGCAAGGTTTCCCTTGTTCCGGTTCAAGTTTGTTGACATGCCGTAGACTATCTGAACCGGGAAAGCCGCGCCACATCTCCCCCGTTGCCCGCTACAGAGGAGTCGCGGCAACCTCAAACGGCTGCCAATACCTATTCGGCCATCCCAGGTGAGTCGGGCGCAATTACGTTTTGCAAACCTGTGAGAATCTGCGCTTTAACTTCATCAGCAAATACGAGATGTTCTATTGTGAATTTCTCAGCCAACTCGCGAAAATGGGCAATCGCAAGTCTGGCCTCTTCCAACCTGCCTAGATGTCCGAGGGCAGATGCAAGCGCCACATGTGACTCGATAAATCCAGGCTTCCGGCGAATGGCATCTTCGGCGGTTTTGGCAGCTTCATCGAAGCGACCGGCGCAAAGATAGGCCAGCGAAAGCTGGCTCAGATACAGGTGGTTGATCGGGTCTCGAGGATTGATGGTGACGGCATTTGCAATACGGGCGATCCCCTCTTCAAAACGTGTTGCAGACAGAGCCAATGCAACACCTAACACGCTGTTTGCCTGCGGGTCGTCAGGATTAAGCGCAACCGCTTCTTCAGCCTCGGCGATCGCATAGTCCGGTTGCGCAGGCGTTGCGTACATATACGCCAGCGCCATAACAATCCTGGCTTTTGGATCGGTCTCGTCGAGTTCGACAGCACGCTTCGCGGCTTCGTAGAGCGCCGAAGTTCCGGCGTCGCGATCCTCCTCGGAAAAGAAACGAAGTCCGAGAGAATGAGTAATAGCCAGACCCGAATATGCGCGAGAATATTCCGGGTCAATCTGAATCGCTTCAAGGAACATTTGCCGGGCTTCAAGAATTGAGTTCTTGCGCATTTCGTAGATGAGGGCATTGCCTCGCAGGCAAAATTCCCAGGCAGCCAATTGGGATGGAGGCGATGTGGAAACGCGGCGAATTTCAGATTTCTCAACCGTTCTTGCCACTGTTGCTGCAATCCGCTGGGCAACATTGTCTTGCAGTTGAAAAACATCCTCCAATCTTTCATCGAAGCGATCCGCCCATAGCTGCCTACCCGATACCGCCTCGATCAATTGAACATTGACGCGAACACGATCAGCACTTTTCCGGACACTGCCCTCGGTGACGTATTGGACATTGAGCGCTTCCGCCACCTGGCGAATGTCGATGGTGGTGCCTTTGAACGAAAAGCTCGAATTTCGCGCCATCACAAAGAACCAATGATATCGGCTTAGCGCGGTGGTGATATCTTCTGTCAGGCCATCGACAAAATAATCCTGGTCGGGCTCGTTCGACAGGTTTTCGAACGGAAGAACCGCAATCGACGGCCGATCCGAACTTTGGTGGTCAGATTTGCTGGTTTGTATGCTCTGCGTATCTGGCGAGTTCTTCGGTTCAGGATTGCCTTGCGTTGGTTCTTCACCCGAACAGGCCGGTGTTGTGTCTTTTATTTGCACGGTTCCAACAAACCTGAACCCGCGGCGAGGAAGTGTTTGAATCAGCCTTTGATCTTTCCCGTTGTCGCCGACCGCTTTACGGGCCGCGTTGACACAAGAGCCAAGCGTTGCATCCGAAATTATCCGCCCGCTCCACACGGCGGCGATCAGTTCATCCTTGGTAACCAGATGATCGCGGTTTTCGAGCAAACACCGCAAAAAATCAAAAGCCTTTGGCTCAATTGCGTATACCTGCCCGTCGGCGCGAAGTTGAAAAAGTGTGGTGTCCAGCTCAAAAATTTCAAATGCATAGATCACTTTGATGCTGCCCCGGTCTTCGAACTCGTCAATCCTACGGTCGCGGCTTCAACTGGTCCACACGAAATATCCCCAAGCCAGTATTCCAAGGACATCCCAATGCTTTCCCAAGCGAAATTCAATTTCGCCGACAAGCGCCTCGTCGGTGATGGCGGTAAGACTGGGGTAGATGAAAAAGGGCACATGACATGTCGGGAACAAACTCAACGGCGCAAAATCAATTCAAAGATGTCCAGATCAGCCTGGCGGCGATCACTGCACGATGGTTCAAAGAAATGAAGTCAAAGATTGCCAATGCGATCTGGGCTCATGCAGAAGCCAGCAAGGCCATGGACACCCGTCCATTTGATGGCTTGTTGTGACAGGGTGGCCTTATCTGGATTGCACTCCGGCGGGGCAGTAATTTGCCGCCCATCGGTGCTGCCGCACTGACTGATATGAACCAGCAACGACTACGCCCGGCCGGCAAAGAACATGTTGGTTTGGCTCTTGATAGGCAGTTCTTCCACGTCCGAAAATCCTGCACCGGCGAGAAGGGACCTTGCTTTGCCCGGACCCATGCAGGTGCCCAAACCAGGCCCACCTTGGGCCAGGGATTGGGTCATGCAATGAAACAGGCTGAAGCCGTAGTAGACGGTGCCAAGCGGGTTTGAGTTTTCAGCCAGACGGTCTGCGGCACGCGGTTCCATCACCAATAGAGCACCACCCGGCGCAATTCGCTTGCGAATTTCGATCAATGTCGCCTCCGGATCGGCCAGATCGTGCAGACAGTCGAACATTCCCGCAAAATCAAAGACCGGTTTCGGGGCGATGTCTGTGATTACCCCCTCGATAAACTCTACTTGGTCAACTCCTGCCTTGGCGGCTGATTTGCGGGCCTGAGAAACCGAATCTGCGTCGGGATCGAATCCGGTTACACGCGCTTGAGGAAAGGCTTCCGCAAGCGCGAGCGAAACTTTGCCGACACCACACCCGATATCGAGCGCACGGCCACCGGCGGTCAAGCGCTCCTCAATATCGGGCAGCTGTTTCATCCAATAACTTGCCAGTCGGTGCTGATATGCCCCGCCGTTCATCAGATCAAGCGCTTCAATCCAGTCGCTGTCAAATTCATCGAAGGGCACACCGCCTCCTTCGCGGAATGCGCTCGCAACGTCCGGTGCCTTGGAAAGAAGTGAGGGACCAGCCAGAAAAAGCCCGCCCATATAGTGATCCGTTCCTTCTGACGCGAGAAGAAAACCATGCTCTGCCGGCATCGAATACATGTCATTAGACTCATCGTGTTCCAACCAACCCGCCGAAGTCATGCCGTGTAGCCACTCCTGCACATAACGGAGTGTGAGACCGGTCTTCTTGGCAAGGTCGTCGACGCTGACCGGTGCGCCATCCTTCATCGCATCAAAAAGCCCTGATTTGACTCCGAGATAACCCATCCCGATAGCCATGGCACCGGCCATATCCCGGTACACGGTATTTGCAAATTTCCCGATCCGCTCTTTGTCCATGATGACGCCCCTTCCCCCGGAACAATGCCCCAGGTTTTGCTGCGTTATTATAGCAGATTTCCTTTTCGGTGTCGTTTGATCGCTACCCGGAACCGGTTTGGGCCGCTCGCGGCCCGCGTGACCGGTCTGTACGAATTTCGCAATAACTATCGGGTGCAGAGCGCTTTTATCCGAATCTCAATAAAGCGAGCGGTATTCCACAAACTCGCCGGTACGGGCAACAAACAGCCTTCCGGTTTCCGTCAGTTCAGGCGATGCCAGCGGTAATATCTTGGCTGCGACTTCAGATGGATGGGGCAGGGTATCGGGATTTTCGCCCGGCACGGCCTGCGCCCGCATTGCCGTGCGGGTGGCGCCCGGGTCTACGGAATTGACCCTCAGTGAAGTATTGACCGTTTCCGCCGCCCAGGTTCGTGCCAACGCCTCCACAGCCGCCTTGGACGCAGAATAAGGTCCCCAAAACGGTTTGCATTTGTGCGGTGCGCCTGATGACAGCAGGATCGCCCGCCCTGCATCCGATGCTCTCAATAGCGGCTCGGTTGACCGGATCAGCCGCCATGTGGAGGTGACATTGATTGTCATCACCCGCTCAAACACCTTTGCTTCAACGTGCCCGATCGGTGAAATGGTTCCTAGCACCCCAGCATTGGCGACGAGTATGTCGAGCTTTCCCCAGCGTTCGTGGATCGCGCCACCCAGCCGGTCAATCCCTGCCATGTCGGCAAGGTCGAGCGGTACCAGTGTTGCCTCGCCCCCGGCCTGCTTGATTTCATCGTCAAGCTCCTCAAGCCCGCCAACCGTGCGTGCAACGGCGATAACATGGGCTCCCGCCTGACCAAGCTGCTTGGCAATGTGATAGCCAATGCCGCGCGACGCGCCGGAGACGAGCGCAATGCGCCCGGCGAACTTCCCTGCCTGTTCGTTCATTCGCGGTGGCCGCCCGAGGCAAGTAAAGACAGCGACCGCACATTGTCGGTGCTGTCATGATCGGCAAGGGATGTCGGGTATTCCGCCGTGAAACAGGCATCGCAATATTGCGGCAGGTCATTGTTGCGCGCGGCCTCACCGACCGCACGATAAAGGCCGTCTATCGACAGGAAACCCAGTGAATCGACACGGATGAAATCTGCCATCTCCTCAATCGACATGCGCGAAGCCAGCAGTTTCGACCGATGAGGTGTGTCAACGCCGTAAAAACACGATGCTTTTGTCGGTGGCGATGCGATGCGCATATGCACTTCCTTGGCGCCTGCATCGCGTACCATCTGAACGATCTTCTGGCTGGTTGTACCGCGGACGATGGAGTCGTCAACCAGCACCACGCGCTTGCCCTCAATCGTGCGCCGGTTGGCATTGTGCTTCAGCTTGACACCCATATGGCGGATTGAATCAGTCGGTTGGATGAATGTGCGGCCCACATAGTGGTTGCGGATAATTCCCAATTCGAACGGAATTTCGGCACCTTGCGCAAAGCCGATAGCTGCCGGCGTACCCGAATCGGGAACCGGGATCACGACATCTGCTTCGACCGGTGCCTCTCGGGCCAGTTCAAGACCGATTTCCTTTCGAACATCATAGACATTGCGGCCCTGCGCAATCGTGTCTGGCCGCGAAAAATAGACATATTCGAAGATGCAGAAGCGCGGGTCCTTCTTTTCGAATGGAAACAGGCTTTCGAGCCCTTTGTCGGTAATCACGACCAGTTCGCCGGGTTCGATATCGCGGACGAACCTTGCGCCGATTATGTCGAGGGCGCAGGTTTCCGACGCCAAAATCCACGAGCCATCGAGGTCACCCAGGACAAGTGGCCGGATACCGTGTGGGTCGCGGCAGCCAATCATCTTTTTTGATGACAGGGCAACCAACGAGAAGGCGCCTTCGAGCTGCTGGACGGCGTCAGTGAACCGGGAAACGAAGTCCGGCTCCCGGCTCGTCGCAACCAGATGCAGAATGGTCTCGGTATCGGATGTCGACGAGAAGATCGCTCCTTGTTTTTGCAGGGTGCGCTGCACTGTCATCGCATTGGTAATGTTGCCATTGTGCGCAATGGCAAAACCGCCATCGGCAAGTTCGGCAAACAATGGCTGCACATTGCGCAGGCTCGCGCCACCGGTTGTCGAATAACGCGTATGCCCGATTGCGCGACTACCGCTTAGCCGGTCGATCACCGATTGTTTGGTGAACGTGTCACCGATTAGTCCGATGTGACGCTCGACATGAAACTGGCTGCCGTCAAACGAAACGATGCCTGCGGCTTCCTGGCCGCGATGTTGCAGCGCGTGCAGGCCAAGGGTGACAATCGCCGCTGCGTCAGACCTGCCGAATATTCCGAAAACGCCGCACTCGTCGCGAAACGCATCCGCTTCGGATTCAGGGACTTCCCCGCAGCGATCTGCCTTTAATTCCCGTGTCATGATCGCCCACCGCCCTGTTTTGTCGCCTTAGTCGCCCGATTGGCCTTCGCCGCTGCCGTCGTCGGGTTTCAACCTGTCAAAAATGGCATTCTCCGGATCGTCGGGCAGAAGATTTTGAATGCGCTCACCGATTCCCTCGAGCAGCGGCCGTGATTTCGCCTCGGAAATCCAGCTCGGCTGGTCGGCTGCAACCAGCCAGTTGAAGAATAGCAGTGCGACCGCGACAACAAGAATGCCCCGTGCTGCGCCATACAGAAATCCAAGGGTGCGATCGAGTGCGCCTATACGGCTGTCGATGATGAAATCCGCGATCTTCATCGTAACCAGCGTGACGATGATCAGTGCGGCGAAAAACACACATGCGGCAGCAGCCGCCTGTGCGAGTTGCGGATGATCGATGTAGGGAGAAACGAACGGCGTGACTTGTGGATAAAAGAAAAATGCGGCGACCGCTGCCGCGGCCCAGGACGCGATCGACAACACCTCGCGCGAAAACCCGCGCACCATGGCGAGTATCGCCGATACAAGCGTAAATCCAATCAGAATTCCATCGAGCAATGTGACAGGCATGGTCAGCCTAACTCCAGACGCTGTAAGCCCGCTCCGACAGGGCGCCGCTTCTCTTTCCAATGGTCAGCATTACTGCAGACCTTCCCCGTTTATTCTTCGGTTTGCCGCGTGGGGCCCGCAATCCGCCGAACCATGTCGTTGAGCATGGCCGGCTGATGTGCGTTTCTGGCGATAGTCCGGATACATCATCTCCGCCAGATGGCATCACCGCACTGGCAAATCCCAGTTTTTCCGCTTCCTTGAGCCGCTGTGCCGCATGTGCAACGGGCCTGACGGCACCAGAAAGCGAGATTTCGCCGAAATAGACGCAATCTGCGGCAAGGGCAAGGCCGGTGAGTGAGGAAACGAGTGCCGCCGCAACTGCGAGATCCGCAGCGGGCTCGGTGATCCGGTATCCACCGGCAATATTCAGATAGACATCATTCTGTGTAAAACGCACACCGCAATGCGCTTCCAGCACCGCCAGTACCATTGCAAGCCGGGATGAATCCCAGCCGACGACTGCGCGGCGTGGCGTACCGAGCGGTGATGGCGCCACCAGTGCCTGGATCTCCACGAGCACCGGCCTTGTGCCCTCCATGCCGGCAAACACGGCGGCGCCGGGGGCCGATTGCGAGCGCTCGCCCAAAAACAGTTCCGATGGATTGGCGACCTCACCCAGTCCCTTGTCCGACATTTCGAACACACCAATTTCATCTGTCGGTCCAAAACGGTTTTTCACCGTACGCAGGATGCGGTAGTGATGACCGCCTTCACCTTCGAAATACAGAACGCCATCGACCATATGCTCTACGACGCGCGGGCCGGCGATTTGCCCTTCCTTGGTGACATGGCCAACAAGAACGATTGCCGCTCCGGTCGATTTGGCAAACCGGATCATTTTCTGCGCGCTGGCGCGCACTTGTGTAACGGTGCCTGGCGCGGATTCAGCTGCATCGGTCCAAAGTGTCTGGATGGAATCAAGGATCACCAAATCAGGACGCTTGCCGTCGGAGATTGTCGCCAGAATATCCTCAATGTTGGTTTCGGCGGCCAGTTCAACCGGGGTGTCCGCAACGCCAAGCCTCTGGGCGCGAAGCCGCACCTGCGCCACCGCCTCTTCGCCGGAAATATAGACGACGCGATGGTTTCGACGGGCGAGGGCGGCGGCGGCTTGCATCAACAGCGTTGATTTGCCGATTCCGGGATCGCCTCCGACCAAAAGCGCCGACCCGCGTACGAAGCCGCCGCCGGTGACGCGGTCAAGTTCATCAATACCGGTGCGTATGCGTGGCGCATCCTCAATGTCACCTGAAAGTGTCGTCAGCGCAACGGCGCGGCCTTTGCGGGCGGACCGTCCTGATTGCGGCCCGCCACCGACGCCTGCCTCGGGTGTTTCTTCGACCAGCGTGTTCCATTCGCCGCAAGAATCGCATTTTCCCGCCCAGCGCGAATGCACCGAACCGCAATTCTGAGCCGCAATTCTGGCAGATGAACTGGATGCGGTAGGCCGCCATTTGGCCAATATCTAGCCCTCTGATCCCACATATCGCCTGTAGTACCTGTTTCCCAGGCTGTAGCCGTGATAGTCAAACACCACTTTCCCGTCGGTGACATAGACGTGATTGCCCCAGTAGCCATCCGCAGGCAAATCTTCTCGGCATGAAATCCCGGTATCGGGTTATCCATTCAGGCTCCATAGGGTATGGTGCCGGCGGCGCGGGCAGCATCGTCGATCAAAATATTCGACCCCATCAGCTCGATCCAGTCGCCCGTCTTTACCGTTCCATCCGGCAACTCGGAAATATCGAATGCGGTCAGGTCCATTGTCACGCGTCCGAGAACCGGAATGCAGTGTCCGGCGATCCAGCCGACAGCACCTTCCGAATGCGCGTCTCGCAACGCCACACCGTGCCCTGATCCTGCCCGGTGGTATCCATCGGCATATCCAATCCCGGCCACCGCGATCCGGCTGTCCCGCTTGGCCTCAAACGAAGCTCCGTAGCTGATTGTCTCACCGGCCCTGACGTTTCTGATCTGCAGAATTCGGGCCTCAGCGACTACAACCGGTCGCATCGGGTTTTCCTCGCCGATCTGCGGTGCGCCGCCATAGATCGAGATGCCCGGGCGGGTGAGATCAAAGTGATAATCGGCGCCCATAAATACGCCGGCCGAATTGGCCAGGCTTGAATCAACATTACCAAAAGCCGCGCTAAGCGCCTGAAATGATTCCAGCTGTTGTTCGTTGAGTGGATGATCCCTTTGGTCCGCACAAGCCAAATGGCTCATCAGCAAAACCGTCGTCACATGGTGATTGAGTTCGTTGAACTTGGCAAAGGCCAGTGCCTCGCGTACGGGCAGTCCAAGCCGGTTCATGCCGGTATCAACATGAATGGCACAGGGCCGGCGCGATCCGCGGCGCTTCCAGTAATCCGCCCAGATTTTGATTTCGTCGGTCGAGTTCAATACCGGCGTCAGCGATGATTCAGCACAGGCTGCCGCTGCGATGGCGCCGGTCATGCCGGCAAGTACGTAGATGTCTGCGTCGGCTATGATGCGCCTCAACGCAATGCCCTCTTCGGGAAGCGCAACAAAGAAGGTTTCACAACCGGCCTTGCTCAGCACCGGGGCCACCTGTTCCAAACCCAATCCGTAAGCATCGGCTTTCACAACGGCTGCCGCCTTCGCCTCTCCGGATGATTCAGCCAGCTCCTTGTAGTTGGCGGCAAGTGCTTCCAGATCAATCGTCAGTCTGGCACTCGCCAACAGCGGGTCAGCGCCGGTTTCGAGGATAGCTGGTGACAATTCTGCCAATGATCTACTCAAGCCGCTCGGGCATATGGGTTTCTTCGGCCAGGTCGAAGAAACGGGTGAATTCTCCCTGGAAACCCAAGGGAACAGTTCCGGTAGGTCCGTGACGCTGTTTGGCGATGATGATTTCGGCCTTGCCCGCCGAATCGTTCATCTCGGCTTCCCATTTGAAATACTCTTCTGTGCCAGGTTTGGGTTCCCGGTTTTTCAGGTAGTATTCCTCGCGATAGACGAACAACACCACATCGGCGTCTTGTTCGATGGATCCTGATTCGCGCAAATCCGCCAGCTGCGGGCGCTTGTCGTCGCGATTTTCAACCTGACGTGACAGCTGTGATAGCGCGATGATCGGAACATTCAGTTCCTTCGCCAGCGCCTTCAGGCCGGTGGTGATTTCGGTGATTTCCTGTACGCGGTTTTGCGCCGCCCGCGCAGAAGTCCCCTGCATCAGCTGCACATAGTCGATAATCAGCACATCAAGGCCGCGCTGACGTTTCAACCGGCGGGCCCGGGCGGCAAGCTGTGCGATCGAAATGCCGCCGGTCTGGTCAATGTACAGTGGCAGGTCTTGCATCATTTGCGAACAGCCGACGAGTTTCTCGAAATCGGCTTCCGTGATCTCGCCACGCCTGATTTTCGACGAAGGAATTTCCGTTTGTTCGGAAACAATTCTTGTAGCCAGCTGTTCCGACGACATTTCCAGCGAAAACAGCCCAACCACACCACCGCTTGCAGCCTCGAAAGATCCGTCTGCCTGCTGGGCAGGTTTATATGCATTGGCAATGTGGAAGCCGATATTGGTGGCAAGTGCTGATTTACCCATTCCCGGGCGTCCGGCAACGATCACAAGGTCAGACGGCTGAAGTCCACCCATTCTGCGGTCCAGATCCCGGAAACCGGTGGCGATACCAGACAGATGCCCATCGCGCATATAGGCCGCATTGGCCATGTCGACAGCGGTTTTGACAGCGTCGGTGAAACTCTCGAAACCACCGTCGTAACGGCCGGTTTCAGCCAGTTCGAACAGCCGCCGTTCCGCGTCTTCAATCTGTTCTTGCGGAGCCATGTCCACCGGCGCGTCAAATGCAATGTTGACCATGTCTTCGCCGACAGTGATCAGCGCGCGCCGTGTCGCCAGATCGTAGATTGCGCGTCCATAATCTTCGGCATTGATAATGGTCACCGCTTCAGCGGCCAGCCTGGCAAGATATTGCGCGACAGTCATGTCGCCAATCTTCTCAACCTCGGGCAGAAATGTTTTCAGCGTTACAGGATTGGCGCTCTTGCCCATCCGGATCATTTCGCCGGCCACTTCGTATATCTTGCGATGCAACGGCTCGTAGAAGTGTTCAGGTTTGAGAAAATCGGAAACCCGGTAAAACGCATCATTGTTGACCAGAATGGCGCCCAATAACGCCTGTTCGGCCTCGATATTCTGCGGTGCTTGCCGGTAAAGCGCGTTTTCGGTTTGCTCAAGCTGGTGGGCCGCTTCTGCCATTGATTGTCCTTGGATATATAAAAGCGGACAATATCAACAACGCGTCCGGAAAACTGAAAACGGAACCTGTTTAGACACGCAACCGCGCCGTACACAAGAGCCAATTCGGCCGAGGTTACGCCACGCTCGAGAGTTCACGCTATTCACAGGCAAGCTGTGGAGCGAAATTTCCTGCTTGACCGATTGTAGCCGATTCGGCCGCTACTCTGCAGCATGCCGGTAACCGCCTCTGGGCTGGTGCTCGCCATCTGAAATTCTCTTCTCGGTTTCACCGATATAATCGCGGGTAAGGGGTACGGCATCACGTTGGTGGGCGAGCTGAATCTGGAACACCATCAGGTCATCCCAGCGGAACGCCGCTTCCGAGCCTGCCAGATAGAACTCCCACATCCTGGCAAAACGTTCATCGTAGATTTCGACTGCCTTTTCGCGATTTGCCATGAAGCGCTCTCGCCAGTTTTTCAGCGTCTCGGCATAATGAAGACGTAGAACTTCAATATCGGTGGCAATCAGGCCCGACTTTTCAATCGCCGGCAGAACCTCGGACAGGGCGGGGATGTAACCTCCCGGGAATATGTGCTTGCGGATGAACGGATTTGTGGTTGTCGGCCCGGAGGTGCGGCCGATTGAATGCAGAACCATCACACCGTTTGGCGCCAGCAGCTCAGCACATTTGTTAAAATAAGTACGATAGTGATTAACGCCGACATGTTCGAACATTCCGACCGAAACAATCCGGTCGAACGGGCCTTCCAGGTGCCGGTAATCGCGCAGCTGGAACAGAGCTCTATCCGATAATCCGGCCGCACGGGCCCGCTCATTGGAAACACCATGCTGCTCTTCTGACAGCGTTACACCGAGCACGCTCGCATCGAATGCCTTGGCAAGATAAAGGCCGAGCCCACCCCAACCGCTGCCAATGTCGAGCACTTTCTGCCCAGATTTCAAACAAAGCTTGGCTGCAAGATGTCGTTTTTTGGCTTTTTGCGCCTCATCGAGCGACACGTCGGGCGTTTCGAAATAGGCGCATGAATATTGCATGTCATCATCGAGGAACAGCTTGTACAGCTCTCCGGACAGGTCGTAGTGCCGGCGGACATTATCCCGCGATCGGGTCAACGTATTGAATTGCTGCAATCTGCGGAAAACGTAGCGCACGGCTTCGGTCAGCCGCATCGTCCAGACTGAAACATCAACTCCCGGCACGTGGGCGGAATAAACCAGTTCCAGCAAAGACAAGACATCGCCTTCTGCAATGTCCACTGAGCCGTTCATGTAGGATTCCGGCAATGCCAGCATCGGATCGAGCGCAATTGCCCATTCGGCACGGCGCGTACGAATAACGACATGGACCGGATCACCCGTCCCGTCGCCGTACTGGTGTACCTTCCCGTTTGGTCCGGTTACCTTCAGGTTCCCCGAGACCACCAATCGGGAGATATGGTGACGCAACAACCTGTTCATCGTCTTGCAACAGTCGATAATCCACTAATATACCCCAAAAACATGGTGTTAATCAATAATTCACCATATTTCGGCTTGGCCTATGATTAACGCGGCAACGCTTAGATCATTGCTTGAAATATGATTCCCGACAGGATGGCGCCTGTGATTCCAAGGCCAAGATAGGCAGTGAATACGTTGGGACGGACCAGAGACCAGACCGCTGCCATTGCCGGAATAGAACTGACTGCACCCGCGACCATGAATGCCATTGCCGCTCCTGCGCTCATGCCTTGTTCCATCAATCCAGCAAGCAACGGTGGCGCTACATAGCTGTTCAAATAGGTAGGCATACCGACAATCGCCGCGATCGCAATCGGCACCACACCTTCGCCGCCAACCAGACCAGCAATCAGGGACGCTGGCACATAGGTAACCAGCATGGCTTCCAATACATAAGCCATCGCCAGCCATTTGATCAAAAACAGGGCGTTGGAGCAAAATTCTCTTCTAAATGATTCCCTGCGATGTTCTTCTCTCCAAAAACGCCAGACCGGCGTTCCGTCAAACGGGGAGGGGCCACATCCGCATCCCGACGCGGGAGCAGGTCGTAGAGGATCGGAAATCAAACCCGATTGCGAGATCGCCTTGATCGCAAAGCCGCCAAACAAGCCAAGCACCACGGCGGAGACTGCTTTGCCGACCGCGAACGGCCAGCCCAGGGCGGCAGCGGTGATGAACAGGGTTGGCGGGTCGATCAACGGCGAGGAAAGCCAGAAAGCCATGACCGCGGACAAGGGCGCGCCAAGCGCAAGCAGGCCGGCGATGAACGGGATGACTTCGCACGAACAGAATGGAGCCAGGCCACCGAACAGGGCGGCCAGAAAGATCATTCTCATCTCGCGACCCTTGAATGCCTCGGCGACCATGGCCTCCGCACCTGCCGCCTTGAGCCAGGCGATAAGCAGAACGGCGAACGCAATGTAGGGCAGCGTTCCGGCAAATGCCTTAATGGCGAATTCGATGACGGGAAGCGTATTCGGCGGATCAAGCGCCAATACGGCGAGCGGTGCACCGACCACGATTGTCCAAGGTGATCTGAGCTTTTTCAGCCATCCCAAATGCGTTTCAGCTTCAGTATTTGTCCCATCTAGTTGAGAAATGTCAGCCATTTTCGCCGCCGTTTTCGTCTATACAGCATTCTTTCAGGATGTAGCCGGCAAGGGTCTCCAGACGACCGAAATTGGCGCGGTTGACGATGCTGCGACCGTCCTTTTGCTGCTCAACCAAACCGCCGGCGGTCAGAAACCGCAGATGGTGGGCTAGCGTCGATGCCGCCATGCCAGTGCGATTTTGAATGTCACCGACCGTCAAGCCTTTGGGACCGGCCTTGACCAGCGCCAGAACCACCTGCAGCCGGGCTTCAGAACCGATCGCCGCAAATCCTTGAGCGGCTTCCTCCGGAGTTATTGTCTTTATATCCATATAACTAGTTTTATAGTTATTTATGGCAGAGTCAACTGATATCCGAACCTACTGTCGCGACTATCAGCCTTCCGGGTTATCCATGTCCCAAGCTTTGAGCAGACGGGGCAGGGCGACATCCCAGTCCATCACACCGGTTTTATCCACCCAATCGCCATAAGCGCCCAGCATTGTCTTTTCGATCGGCTGATTTGTTCCAGCCAGATCATTCAGTTCTGTGCGGTCGGCGTCCATATCGTACAGTTCCCAGTCATGACCGTACTTTTTCACCAGTTTGAACTGGCCATCGCGAACCGCGCAATTGCCCTCGTGTTCGAAAAAGATCGGCTGTTCGCGCGACCAATGCTTGCCCGTGATCAGGTCGAGGAACGATTCTCCCTGTAGTGGCTGAATTGCGTGCCCACCCAGTTCTTTGAGATATGGCGCACCGGTTGCTGACAGAATGGTCGGAAGTACATCCACAACATGACAGGGCTCATGCGCCACCTGACCGCCGGAGATCCGCTTCGGCCAATGCGCAATCAGGGGCGTGGAAATCCCGCCTTCGTGGACATAGTGCTTGAATAAGCGAAAAGGTGCATTGGAAACGTTGGCCCAAGGCTTGTCGTAGCTTTGATAGGTAGTCGCTGAGCCGGGCCTCAGGTTCGGTATATTGCCCATGGTGATTTGTCGTCCATCATGGGTCTTGTCGAGAAAGAACTTTGCCCAGCCATCCTCGGCCATGAACTCCGCACATCCGCCATTGTCTGACAAGAACAGGATCAAGGTATCGTCATACTGTCCCAGGCGCTTCAAGGCAGCCAGCAACCTGCCGATCGACTGGTCCATCCGGTCAACCATCGCTGCGTAAGCCGCCATCTTGCTGGCTTCCCAATCATTTAACTTGATTTCGCGCCAAGCCGGAACCTGGTCGTCCCTTGGTGAAACGTCCCAATTGGATTTCAGGATGCCTAGGCCGTTCATCTCCTCATGACGCGCGGTGCGGATTGCATCCCATCCCTTGTTGTAGCAGCCATCATAGCGGGCGATATCCTCGTCGTGCGCATGCAAAGGCCAATGCGGCGCAGCGTGCGCGAGGTAGAGGAAGAACGGGTCGTCATCCTCTGCGGCTTCCTCAATCATGCCTATCGCCTTGTCGGTGATAGCGTCGGTAAAATAGAAATCGTCGGGAAATACCTCGACCCTGCTGTCATCCTCCAACATGAAATGCGGCGAAAAGAAATTGGTAACACCGTCAACAATCCCGTAGAAACGGTCGAAACCGCGCTGCCGCGGGTTGGATGATCGACATCGCCGACGCGCCAGCTGTCAACCTCGCGCGCCATGAAATCACCGGCGACATGCCACTTGCCGGACATGAGCGTGCGATAGCCGTCGGCCCGCAGCACTTCGGCTATGGTTGCGCTGTCGTTTCGCAAAAAGCCCTGATAGGCCGGCGTTCCCAGATCGGCGCCCATATGCCCCACACCGGCGCTGTGCGGATATAGACCCGTCAGGAGCGATGCGCGGGTGGGACAGCATCGTGCGCAGTTATACATCGCTGACAGCAGCACACCGTTTCGTGCAAGCCCATCAATATTTGGCGTTTTGATCTCGGAGCCCATTAAGCCCAAATCCGAAAAACCCATATCGTCGACGAGAATGAGGATGACATTGGGTTTGGCGGACATTGGGAGTTCTCCTAAACGATGAACCGGCAGTGTGGAGCAATGCCAGATTACGTCAATAAAAAAGCCCGGGAATACCCGGGCTTTGAATATTTGCACCGATCGGATTGATCAGTCTTTTTTCGTCTCATCTTCATCGGAAGCAGCCTCATCGGCTGGCGCTTCTTCTGAAGCAACTTCGTCAGTGGCCGGTTCTGCTTCATCGGCTGCGTCATCACTGGCCTCTTCGCCATCGTCGAGATCGAATTCCGCTTCCGGATCGAAATATTCCTCCGGATTGGCATTCTCGTTGATATCTTCGCCGTAGATAGCTTCGGCAGAAGTCAGGTCCTCGCCGCGGGCCTGGCGATCGGCTTCATCTGCGGAACGTGCCACGTTGATAGAAATCGAGACTTCGACTTCCGGGTGGAGTGAAATTGCCACCGTCGAAACGCCGATGGTCTTGATCGGCAGTTTCATCTCGACCTGATTTTTGTTGATCGCAAAACCTTCTGCGGTCACCAGTTCGGCGATGTCGCGCGTAGAAACCGAACCATAGAGCTGGCCGGTTTCACCGGCTGAACGAATTGCGACAAAGCTCTTGCCATCAAGTCCTTCACCAATTCCTTCGGCTGCAGATTTGCGTTCGTTGTTACGCGCTTCCAATTCGGTGCGCTGTGATTCAAATTTGGCCAGGTTGGCTTCGTTTGCGCGCAGGGCCTTGCCCTGTGGCAGTAGAAAGTTACGTGCGTAGCCGTCTTTGACCTTCACGGTTTCGCCGAGGTGACCCAGGCGGGCAATGCGTTCGAGAAGAATGACTTCCATATTTTTGCTTCCTTGCTTCAACCGTTCAAACGAACGGAAAATTCAATTGGCAGGAAGCTTGCGGACAAAACCGCCATTGTCGCTGTCCTGCCTTACTGGCAGTTAGAGGCGCATTCGATTGCACCCCAACTTGCGGGCTTGAAATGCATCACCGGCGCCCGCTGCCGGTGACAAGCGGGCCGCATAAATGCGGCCCGAAAGTATTCTATTTAACGATATAAGGCAGCAGCCCAAGGAAACGTGCACGCTTGATAGCCTTGGCCAATTCGCGCTGTTTCTTCTGGCTCACTGCGGTAATGCGTGACGGAACGATCTTGCCGCGCTCGGAAATGTAGCGCTGCAGCAAACGAACATCCTTGTAATCGATCTTCGGTGCATTTGAGCCGGAGAACGGACAGGTCTTGCGACGGCGATGGAATGGCCGGCGCGTTGGGATCTGATTGATATCGACCATTATTCGTCTCCCTTTGCTTCAACGGCTGGGGTCTCTTCCTTGCGCGGTGGCCGGTCGTCTCGGTCGCGCCTCGGTCCGCGATCACCGCGGTCGCCACGCGGTCCGCGCTCTTCGCGTTTCTGCATCATTGCAGAAGGACCCTCTTCATGAGCGTCAACCTTGATGGTCATGAAGCGGAGTACATCTTCAGACAACCGCATCTGGCGCTCCATTTCACCCACAGCAGCGGGAGGCGAATCCAGGTCCATCAAGGTATAATGGGCCTTGCGGTTTTTATTGATACGGTAGGTGAGGGACTTCAGTCCCCAGTTCTCGATCTTGCCGACAGAACCGCCTCCAGCCTCGATGACGCCCTTGTACTGTTCGACAAGTTCATCCACCTGGGCTGACGAGAGATCCTGGCGTGCCAGAAATACGTGTTCGTATAGAGCCATTTGGCTAAGTGCCTTTCTTCATTTCATATTCCCTACCGAACCAGCGGCTAAGCCTCTGCGACTTTCCGGTGCCCGATGGGCAGGTGAAGAAAGGCGCGTCGTCAAGCGGTCGAGAGCGGAGACAAGGGAGGCAGAAGTCCTTTTGGCCTTCAGATGCGCGCAACGATGCGTGCATCCCTCCTTTCAACCCCCGGCGGGACCGGTAGAAGATGCGCGCTTATAGCCGATATATTGTGCAGTGCAAGAGAAATTCGAGCCCGGAAACGCTGGTTATCCGGGCTCGGGATCTTTTGGTCCGGATTATCCTACCAGACCGCCATCGTCGCGCCGGACTGCAATCACAGCAGAGCGGGGAACTGCATCACCGCCTTCCGGCCAGTGACTGTTACCCCGTTCTCCCGGGTGCTGGATTCCGACAAACATGGTTCGCTTATCGGAACTCCAGGTCAGGCCGGTGATTTCACATTCGTTGGGACCCACCATAAATCGCCTGATCTCTCCGGTAACCGGGTCACCCGCAAGCATCTGGTTGTTACCGTGCCCGGCGAAGCCGTCGGCATTGGAGTAGTTACCGTCGGTCTGGATCCACAATATCCCGTTGGAATCGAATTTCAGACCATCGGGCGAATTGAACATGTTGTCCGCATTCACATTGTCCGACCCCGCATTGGCATCGGAATGAACGGTCGGGTTGCCTGCCAGGACAAACAGGTCCCAGGCGAAGCCATCGGCCGTATGGTCGGCGCCATTGGGCCGCCAGCGAACGATTTGCCCATAGTTGTTGGCCTCACGCGGGTTGGGTCCGCCAACCGGCGTGAGATCGCCACCCTTGTTGGGCTTGATGCCGCGGTTCTTGTTGTTTGTCAGGCAGCAATAGACCTCCGCGGCATTCGGATTGGACGCAACCCATTCGGGACGGTCCATGGTGGTAGCACCGACGGTGGACGCAGCAATGCGCGCATGAATGCAAACTTCGGCCTGGCTGGCCATGCCGGACGTTTCGGGAGAAAGTTCCAGCCACTCACCAGCGCCACTGTCGTGGAATTTTGCCGCGTACAGCTTTCCTTCCTCCAACAGCGAATTCGTGTCGGCGCCGGGTGCATATACGCCATCGGAGACGAACCGGTAGAGAAACTCGCCACGTTCATCGTCGCCCATATAAACGACGATGCGGCCGTCATTGTTGACAACGCATTCAGCGTTTTCGTGCTTGAAACGACCAAGCGCGGTACGTTTTTTTGGCGTCGAGTTTGGATCGCGCGGATCAATTTCCACAACGTAGCCGCAACGGTTGGGCTCGTTTGGATTCTTGGAGACATCAAACCGGTCATCGATCCGGGCCCAACCGTATCCCCAGTCTTTTGACGAAACGCTGTAGCGTTTCAGTTCAGGTGAAACCTTGTGATCTTCGTCGGCAGCGGAGAAATAGCCGTTGAAATTTTCCTCGCACGCCAGATAGGTTCCCCATGGTGTAGAACCATTACCGCAATTGTTCCACGTGCCCAGGCACTTCGTGCCGGTCGGATCGGCAGCCGTCTTCATCAGGTCGTGACCGGCGGCCGGTCCTGTGATCTCCATCTCGGTGTCAGGTGTTATCCGGCGATTGTAAGGACTATCCTTTACAATACCCCATTTGCCATCGATGCGGGCAATCTCGACGACCGTGACGCCGTGGGCCATCTTACCTTTCAGCACATCATCGTCGGTCTCAGCTTTGCCCTCCGGCCGATTGCCCCAGATAATCTTGCGGTTGGTGTATTCGTTGTTGACGACTAATATCGAGTGGTCGCCGTCTTCATAAACGTCCATGCCGTCAATATTGTCGCCGAAAGACGTTTCCTGGCTTGCGCCGTCGCCGCGGGTTGCGTGGTCGAATTCTGGCGCGTTTGACCACATTGGGTCGCCCCAGCGTGTAACGATTTCAGCGGTGTAACCGTCCGGAACGGTGATCGCGTCGAGATCGTTGGCAGATATCTGCGAAAATGCAAAACGATTTTCTGCTGCGGAAGCTTTTGTCGGCACCCCGAGGCTTCCCAGCGTCGCAAAGCTGCCAAAGGCAAGTGCCCCACCAACAAATCCACGTCTCGTAATTGCTGCCTCGACTACTCTGTCGAAATCGCATTCTTCTTCTCGTGGATTGATCTGTTCGTCGAATTCGTCAAACGAGAGTTCGTTTTCTTTGGTGTCAGTCATGGTCACTTCTCCGGTACCAAATTGAGTTCGTCTACGCCCCGAAGTAACCCCCATCGCCACTTTGCTGATGTAAGCAAATATTGTCACGTTTGTACATAAATACGGTCAGGTGTTGGTCGGCTCTTCTACGCGACATGAGCGACCGGAAGCAGGGCGTGATCGAAGTTCTCGTGCTTGGATTCGAAACTTTGATGACAGTTGAGGCGACCGGTCATTCCGCTACGGGTCGTTTTCGTTTTTCATGATTAGCTGCCGGGCGATGGCACACACCACCGCCCGGATTATAACATCAAATTATTGCTTTGGTTCCCAGGTAAAGGGCTCCGGAATGGTCCAGCCGGCTTCACGATAGTAGCGTTCCGCACCTGGATGCAGGCGGCCTGCGATCAACTCGAGCGCATGTTCCTTGTTGATCGTGCTCGGCATCCATTTTGCGGTCTCGTGCAGTTCGCCGAGGTTCTCCCAGATCGCTTTGGTGACCTTGTAGACGACCTCTTCGGGCACATGGGCACCGGCAGAGAAGTTCACAATTGCACCATGCGTGCGTACGGTAGCGTCATTAAGCTGATTGCCGCCGTAGGCATCGGGCTGAATGTCGTTTACCGTTTGACCGATTTCCTTGCGGATTTTCATTTTCTCGATCGGAACATCGAGCAAACGGATTTCCTTGGTCAGCGAGAACTGCTCAATGGAAGGGCTCGGCACGTTGGTCGGCAGCACGATCACATCGATCTTGTCATCCTGAAATGCCTGGATTGCGGCGTCAAAACCAAACTGCTGCACTTCCATATCTGTCGCTTCAAGACCGGCCGTTGCTTTCAAAGTCCGCAAAACCACACCGGACGCTGCGCCACCTGGAGGACCGACAAAAACCTTCTTGCCCTTCAGGTCTTCAAGTTTCTCGATCCCTGAATCGGCCCGTGTGACGTAGTGGTAAGGACCGATTTGATAGGAAAAGATCATCGTCACATTCTTTTCCAGGTCCGGGCCATTGGTGAATTTCTTGTACGGTCCAATGTGATTGACCAGCAGCCAGTTGATCGTCGGCGATCCGAACAGGAAATCGACTTCACCATTGGCGGCATCGACAAAATGCTTCGTTGCCGCACCGGTGGCGCGAACCTGCAAGTCGATATCCGGTTCATGCTTTGCCACAACCTTTGCAATGGCGGTATTGACCACAAATGGTGACATGCCCGGCGCAATCGATGTCACGCGATAAACTTCCGCCAGCGCGCCCGTGGCGGAAATGCCGGCCAAGGCCAGGCCCGCGATCAGCGTCCTGGAAAGGGGTTTTATTGCAATGTTCATTTCTTCCTCCCTGTGGATTGTTTTATGCGGTTTGTGTTTTCTGAAATTTCGATATGGAGACGACGGCAATTGTCGCGACGACCGCCACTGACCATACTGGTAATAACGGTATCATGGCGCAGGCCGCGATGATGAACCGAAGGGCGCGTTGTGCAGTTCCAAGTTTGCCGGTCATCGGGTCGGCACCTCCCAGCGAGGTGGCAAACATCCAGATGGCAGCCAACAGGCGCACGATCGTGCCGGCCAACTCGGCATAGCTGAACTCTCCTGCAACCAGCAGCAGCGATGGTGAATAGACGAACACAAACGGCACCAGCAGGCCGACGATCGATATGCGCAGTGCAACAAACGAAGTCGCCAACGGATTTGCACCCGCAATAGGCGCGGCCACGAAGCAGCCATAGGCAATCGGCGGTACAATCGAAGAGTAGACAGCAAAGTACAATACGAACATGTGCGCAGCCAGCGGCGGTACACCTGCCTTGATGATCGCTGGCGCTATCATGATGGCGATGATCAGGTAGGCCGGCAGGGTTGGCAGGCCCATGCCGAGGATCAATGCTCCAAGCATCGACAAGATCAGGGCGACCAGCAGGTATCCTTCGCCGAAGGCGGATATAGCCGTCGCAAAGCGGATGGCAATTCCGGTCTCGTTGACCACACCAAGCACGATTCCGATGACGCCAACCGCCACCATGATGTCAGCAGCCGATTTGCCACCCGCAGCCAGTGCGTCGATTATGCGTTTTGGTTCTCTGCGAAAATCTGGATTAAGGACAAAACCGGTCCCGATTGCAGTTATGACGCCGACAAAACCGGCCATTGCGGGTGATTTTCCGATGATGAACGCGGTCATCAGCGCGGCTATCGGCAGGAAAACCAGCAACGAATTAAGCCAATCGCGGCTTGTCAGCACCGGAATTTCATCTTTCGGCATCGTTTCAAGATCCAGGCGGATAGCCTCCGTATAAACCTGCGCAAACAACCCGATATATTTAAACAAGGCGGGCAGAGCGGCGGCCGCTATCACCAGTACGAACGGCATGCCGACCAGGTCGGCCATGACAAATACGGCAGCAGCCATGATCGGCGGGGTCAATTGCCCGCCTGATGACGCCGCCGTTTCGACCGCTGCAGCGAATTTGGCCGAAAACCCCTGCCGCTTGATCATCGGAATGGTGAAGACACCTGTTCCGGCGATATTCGCCGCGACGCTGCCGCTCATCATGCCGAACACGGCGCTGGCAACGATTGCCGCATGGGCGGCGCCACCGCGAATCCGCGCCGTGAGCACCGTAGAAATGTGAATGAGGCTCTCACCTGCGCCCGTACGCTCCAACACGGCGCCGAATATGAGGAAGATCAGGACGTTGTTGGCAACAAGGCCGGTCGTCCGCCCGAACACACCGTCAAATGAGTACCAGACGATTTGCATGAAATTACGCATGTTCATGCCGAAATGCTCAAGCAGACCGGGAAGCCAGGGACCGGCAAAGCCGAACGCGACAAATGCCACAGCCATGATGACCAGTGACCAGCCCCACGCCCTGCGCGACATCTCCAAAAGTACCAATAAGCCAAGCCCGGCGGCGATCATGTTCATCGGTGTGGCGACGTAAAAGCCGGTCCAAAGCTCTTCCTTGACCCTGAAAAACCAGATTGCCGACCACACCAGGGCTGCAATGAGCGCAAGATCAACCACCCATCCGATACCAGCGTGCTTTTTGAATATGGATGAGGCTAGCGGTTTGGCGGATAGGACGATCAGAATGCCGAACGCCATAGCGCCAAATCGCGTATTGGCCTCGTCGAGCAGTCCGAGCGTGATTGAATAGATGATCAGAGCCGAAAAAAATAGCGCCAGTCCATATGAGGCGAATTCCGAAACTCGCCCGATACCGTTCATCGGCAATGCTTTACCGGCCAGGTTTTTATCGGCTCGGTTGTCAGTCATGCGGATTCCTCCGCGCCCCGTGCCAAATGATCGGAAAGCTTGCCAATCAGCCGGAAAAGATCGTCGATTTCCTGCTGTGTGAAATGGTTCGCGATCGCCTCATTGCGCTGAAGCGCGTACGCCAACATCCTGTCGTGTAACTCTCGCCCGGCTTCAGTTGTAAGGAGCTCGATCGTCCGGTTGTCGGAGCGGCATGGCCTTGCGCTGAGAAAAGGCGCCATCCGCTCATGATTGATAATTCGGCTTAGCTGGCCCTTGTCCATACCGGTTGCACGGGCAATTTCATTGAACGCAACCGGCTGCATCGCGGCGACAATGCCCAGTATCCGCCATTCGCTCAGCCGCAGGCCGAACTCTTTCTGTGTCCAGCCCTGACCTCTTTTCTCGTGAATGGCGGCGATACGCGCGATTTTGAAAGCCAGGAGATCGCGGATGTCTTGCACCGGAGGGTGCGTTGCGTGCGCAAACTCCCCATCACCATGCTTCAATGTGTGACCAGACCTCACGATCGGCTCCTCCCAGCATAATTTCAACCGCAATTCGTTGACTTTGTCAACAAAATGTAGCTGTCGGGATTGCAGTTTCTTGAAGCGCTATGACCAATATCACAGACAGTGTCGCTGCTATGCTAGGATCGTTCTCCATCTTTCAGGCCGGGAGGACCAACATGAAACACATGCAAAAAAGCTTCGCAGTCTTGCTCGCAGTGTTTGTGATCTTTTTGATGGCAATCCAGCAGACCCATGCCGGCAGTCCCGGCGCCTGCGCCGGCTACGCGGCAAAAGCAGTGGAGCAGTTCAACCGCAACCTCAATCTCGGTTGTGGATTCGGAGGGCCCCGTTGGAGCGCAGACTATGGAGGCCATTTTGCTTGGTGCCTGGTTGCCGAAACGGCGCAAGCCAAGCAAGAACGTCAGACACGCGAGAACATGCTGAACCAATGCGCAACACCGCCTGCTCCTGCGACCAAAGTGTTTTTCAATCCGCAGATCGGGGGAGTGAGACTTGACTGGTGCCGTGTGTGGGCCAATCAGTGTGGCGGACCGGCCGCAACCCAGTTCTGTCAAGGCCAAGGCTTCGCGCTGGCTACGAATTGGAAAAAGGCGAACAACATCGGCTATACGCGCATCATCACGACCGGACAGATTTGTAACAATCCTGGTTGCGATGGATTCAAGCGTATCCGGTGCTCGAACTGACCATTCGGGTTAGAAGCGCGGGCAGATCTATCGTGCCGATCGCAGACTTACCGGTATGAGAAAGAGGAAAAACCGGTGCCGGACGGCACCGGTTATTTCTGCCAAAAATGCTATCGTTACGCAGATTTACCTGACTTGGTATTGCGGCGGGTCCGTTTTGCAGCCGCGGCGGCCTGTTTGGCAGGCGCTACTTTTGCACGGCTTTCATCACCGGTCTCGGTTTGCGCTGGTTCTGCTGCTTCGGACTGGCCGTCATCGCTGGTTGCGGCGATTTCAGGCGCGGGTTCGATAACAGTTTCTGTTTCGCCGGCCTCATCTGTCGTCGCGACGTCGGTCGAACAGGCCATTTCGTCCTTCTTGCGCCTGTAAAGCCTCTCGAAGGGAATGAGACGCTTGACATCGGCCTTGAGCCGTTCGATTTCCGTCTGCTGTTCCTTCAATTGCTGCTGCGCGGTTTCAATTACAACGTGTTCGGAAGCTCTTTCGAGGTTCAGTTCGGAGAGTTTGGTACTTGCCACGCCATGTTCGCGGCGTTCGGATTCCAGTTCCTTGGAAAGCGCAACCAGTTTCTCCTCTGCCACACGTTTTTCTGAGACCGCATCGTTGAGTTTGAGCTTGACTGCGATCAGTTCGTCTGTCGCGCTGACCTGCTCGCGCGATGCAGCCTGGAAGCGCGTGTCCAGGCTCTGGATTTCGTTTTTTGCTGCCTGTAGTTCGGTTTCAAGGCGATGAACTGCCTCATCACGTTCCAGTTCGGCTGCACGCAGGGCCTCAGCGTTCTCGGTCAACCTTGATGACTGATTGCCCATCTCGCGGCCCAGACGGGCAACTTCGGCTCGCGCTTCCGTCAGTTGGCTCATCGCCTCGGACAATTCGGCTGATGTTGATTTGAAATTGGTCGAAACTTCGTCATGTTTTCTGCGAAGTTCGCTTGCAGCTTTCAGGGCTGAATCAAGATCCACAGACAAATTGATGTTTTTCTCGCGAACCAACTCGTTGTCCCGCGACATTTTCTCAGCCAGCGTGGTCTTTGCGGTCAAATCCCGACGCAATTCTGCGAGTTCGGCGTCATTGACGGCAGCTTCCTTGCGCAATTCGTCGAGTTCTTCGTTGACTGCGGTAAGTGAAGAGCGGAGCCGTTCTCGTTCCTGCTGCAACGCCGCTTCACGGTTGCGAACTTCCTCAAAACTGGCCTTTTGCTGAACATTCAGCGAGCGGGCGCTGTCCAGTTGGCTGGCAAGCGCACGGTTTTTCGAGTGAAGGTCCTTGTTGTTCAACTCCATTTCATTGGCGTTGTAGATGCTCGACTGCATCAGATTGAGGAAATCACGAGTCAGGTGCTGTGTGACCGTCAAGCTGGCTACTTTTTCGCCGAGTTCCTTCAATTCGGCCTGCGATTCAAGAAAACGGGCCTCATAGAGGTCGAAGCCGGCCAAAAACTTCTTGGAATTGGAAGTGAGGCGCTCGGGACCCTCTGTTGCTTCCACCGGTGCCTGTGCGGTTGTCTTGCCGGCCAGAACCGGCTCGGCTCTCACTTCGGCCGTATCGGTCGCATCCGCTTTCTTTACCGGAACAGCTTCGGCTGCAAACTCCTGTTCCAGCGCCTCGCTCATGTCGCTTTCGAGCGCCAAAAACGGATCGTCGCCTTCTGACTGGCGTTTCAAGTAGTTCACTATACTCATACCCGTGTACTCCGTTACCCCGTATCCGCTCGCAAATTAGTAGATTAAGGATTTCTTAATAATCTCCATAGTTGAGATTCGATGGTGATGAAACTGAATTCCCCAAAGATAGTAAATAACTGAAATCGAACGCGATTGTGCTTGGCAGTTCTCTTAGGTTAACAAATTGACATCGAAATTTGACCATTTGGTGATTTTCGAAACTCGCCAATTCGATGCAGATATTCATAGTTTGGGGCGAAATCTGCCCGCGGCCGAATATTAATCGGCGCGGCAAAATGCAAATTTTCCCGCGGTTAAAGAGAGCACATACTTGACGAAGCGTGCCCAACTGCGTCACCACCCCGTCAACAGCGTAACCAAGAGGGTCTCACCGAATGACTGTCGCCTTCACCTTTCCCGGTCAGGGTAGCCAAGCAGTGGGCATGGGCAAGGAACTGTCCGAGTCCAACCGTGAATCTGCCCGTGTTTTCGATGAGGTGGATGACGCCCTGGGCGAGAAACTGTCGAAACTGATCTGGGAGGGACCGGACGATCAACTGACATTGACCGCAAATGCCCAGCCGGCACTGATGGCTGTCTCCATGGCCGCGATCCGGGCGATGGAGGCAAGAGGATTGGTTTTGCCGCAGAAGGCGAGCTTTGTAGCCGGACATTCGCTGGGTGAGTATTCGGCCCTTTGCGCTGCCGGCGTGTTCTCAGTTGCCGATACTGCCAGATTGCTGCGAATTCGAGGCAACGCAATGCAAAATGCGGTTCCAGTGGGACAGGGTGCAATGGCGGCAATCATCGGGTTGGAACAGGCCGATGTGGAGGCCGCTTGCGCGGAAGCGGGGCAATGCCAGATTGCCAACGACAATGGCGGTGGCCAACTGGTCATATCGGGAGACAAACAAGGCGTCGAAAAGGCGATGGAGATTTGCACTGGGAAGGGGGCCAAGCGGGCGCTGCCGCTGCCCGTTTCAGCACCTTTCCATTCAACGCTCATGGCTCCTGCCGCCGACGCGATGCGCGAGGCCTTGGCTGCAGTCGAGGCAAATGCCCCTTCGGTTCCGGTTGTTGCCAATGTGCTGGCCGCCCCGGTTTCCGATCCTGCCGAGATCAAGGACCGATTGGTGGAACAGGTAACCGGGCGGGTGCGCTGGCGCGAGACGGTCGAGTGGTTTGGCGCCAATGGTGTGACGTCAATGTATGAAATTGGCGCAGGCAAGGTTCTCAGCGGACTGGCGCGGCGCATAGATCGCGGTTTGACGACAGCTTCTGTCGGCACACCGGCTGATATAGACGCGGCTCTGGCATCACTGTCTTGATGTTCAGACAGCGCCGACCAAGTTTGAAGATGCAAATCGAGGGAACAATCAATGTTTGATCTGAGTGGCCGCAAGGCGTTGGTAACCGGTGCCTCGGGCGGAATTGGCGAAGCGATCGCCCGCGCGCTGCATGCACGCGGTGCCCATGTCGGGTTACACGGTACCAGGGTTGTAAAACTGGAAGCGCTGGCGTCGGAACTGGGCGAACGCGTGGCCGCCTTTCCCGCCAATCTCTCGAGCCGCGACGACGTCAAGTCACTGGCCGCAAAGGCGTCTGAAGACCTCGAGGGCGTGGACATATTGGTGAACAATGCCGGTATAACCAAAGACGGGCTGTTCGTCCGGATGTCCGATGAGGACTGGGATGCGGTTTTGGAAATCAATCTGACTGCTGCGTTCCTGCTGACCCGCGAACTGACCCATCCGATGATGCGCCGCCGCCAGGGCCGCATCATCAACATTACATCCGTTGTCGGTGTGACCGGAAATCCCGGCCAGGCCAATTATTGCGCCTCAAAAGCCGGAATGATCGGGTTCACCAAATCTCTTGCCCAGGAAATTGCGTCCCGTGGAGTAACCGTGAATTGCATCGCGCCGGGCTTCATCCGTTCAGCCATGACCGACAAGCTGAACGACAAGCAAAGAGACGCCATTTTGGGCGTAATCCCCACCAAACGCATGGGGGATGCTGACGAAGTCGCCTCAGCAGCCGTCTATCTGGCGTCCGATGAAGCAGCCTACATCACTGGCCAAACTATTCATGTAAATGGCGGAATGGCGATGATCTGAACCGGTAAAATCCATTGCCGGACCGGACGTCACATATCCACATGGTCGATTTTACCTTGGCCAGCGCGCCATTCCCGTGATATGCGGCGCGCCGGGGCGTTGGACGGGGACCGTTTAACACGGAGTTGGCCCAACATCTTTCACCTTGATTAGCGGGCAGGCTGCCGCTAACCAAGATATGGTAATAACGGAGTCGAGGATTTCCACATGAGCGATACCGCAGAACGCGTGAAAAAGATCGTTGTCGAGCATCTTGGCGTTGAGGCCGACAAGGTCGGCGAACAGGCGAGTTTTATTGATGACCTGGGAGCAGACAGTCTTGATACGGTCGAACTTGTCATGGCTTTTGAAGAAGAATTCGGTGTGGAAATCCCGGATGATGCCGCCGAGACGATTTTGACTGTTGGCGACGCGATCAAGTTCATCGACAAGGCGGCCGCCTGATCCTTGCCTTACCGAGGGTGCAATGCACCCCAACTATAAAAATTGCCGGAGAGACAATCGATGAGGCGTGTCGTCATAACCGGCATGGGCCTCGTCTCGCCATATGGTGTGGGCGTGGAGCATGCGTGGAAAAAGTTGCTGTCGGGCAAAAGTGCCGCCGTCAAGGTTGAGCACTTCGAAACCGGCGACCTTCCGTGCAAAATCGCGAATGTCATGCCGCGTGGCGATGGTTCGGATGGTTCGTTCAATGCCGATGATTTTCTGGAACCCAAGGATCAAAGAAAAGTCGGCGACTATATTCTCTACGGGATTGCGGCTGCGGACGAAGCGCTGAAGGATTCCGGCTGGGAACCCAAATCGGCCGATGACCAGAATGCCACCGGCGTGATGATCGGGTCCGGCATTGGTGGCATTGATGGCATCGCCGATAACGCGATGATCCTGAAGGATCGCGGTCCGCGCCGCATCAGCCCGTTCTTCATTCCTGGCAACATCATCAACCTGGTCTCCGGCCAGGTATCGATTCGCCATGGGTTGAAGGGTCCGAACCACGCGGTGGTGACCGCCTGCTCGACCGGCGCGCATGCGATCGGTGACGCAGCGCGGCTTATCATGTTTGGTGACGCCGATGTCATGCTTGCCGGCGGTGCGGAGTCACCGGTTACCAGACTATCATTGGCCGGATTTGCAGCCTGCAAGGCGCTATCAACATCCTATAACGACACGCCCGAGAAAGCTTCGCGACCCTATGATCGCGATCGTGACGGCTTTGTCATGGGTGAAGGCGCAGGTGTTGTTGTCCTTGAGGAACTGGAACACGCCAAGGCTCGCGGCGCAAAAATTTACGCCGAAATCGTGGGTTATGGTCTTTCGGGCGATGCGTTTCATATCACTGCACCGTCCGAAGACGGTGATGGCGCCTACCGTTGCATGAGTGCGGCAATAAAGCGGGCGGGATTGCAGCCCGCCGATATCGATTACATCAACGCCCACGGTACCTCGACAATGGCAGACACGATCGAGTTGGGAGCGGTCGAACGTGTGGTTGGCGACGCCGCTTCAAAAGTATCGATGTCCTCGACAAAGTCTTCGATTGGCCACCTGCTTGGCGCTGCCGGTGCAGCTGAGGCGATTTTCTCAACACTTGCCATTCGGGACAACGTAGCCCCGGCAACGATCAATCTCGACAACCCGACAGCTGAAACCGAGATGGACCTCGTCCCCAACAAACCGCGCGAGCGGACCATCGATGTGGCGCTTTCCAATTCGTTCGGGTTCGGTGGAACAAATGCATCGCTGGTTTTCCAGCGTTATAATGGTTGATTTGACATGGACTTTCGGGGATTCCGCTGTTTTGCCATATTCCTCCCCGAAACCCGATGCTCCTGAATGGAACAGGTGCCGTTTGCATAAACCGCAGTGAAGTCTGAATTCATGAACGATCAATCCGCAAATAACTCGGAATTCGGCGAACGGACCGGCAATCCAAGGGTAATTGTTCCGAAATCCGCAAACGAGGCGCTTCGGCCGGAAGCGGGTACACCGCCACCGCGACGTTCGCGCCAGTCGCGTAACCGGTTTGTTGTCTTCCTGAATTTCATGATGTCACTGGTGATCCTGGCGTTGATTGTCACCGGGGTGTTGTTTTACTTCGGCAAGCGCGAATTTGATGGACCGGGCCCGCTTTTGACAACGTCAACGGTGGTAATCAAACCGGCAAGCAGTGTGCGCGATATTGCCGAATTGCTTGATCGCCGCGGCATGGTTTCCAATTCGCGTGTGTTCCAAATCGGCGTTCGCGCCCATGGAAATGACGGTCAGCTGAAGGCCGGTGAGTATGAAATCAAGGCCCGCGCGTCCATGCATGAAATCATGGAAACATTGAAATCGGGCAAGTCGGTCTTGTACTCGTTGACGATTCCTGAAGGTTTGACCGTTTTTCAGGCTCTCAAAAGGATATCTGAACACGAAGAGTTGGTTGGCGAGATGCCGGCTGACATACCGCGGGAAGGCTGGCTTGTTGCCGATACACAACGTTTTGCGCGCGGCACCACCAGGGCCGACATGGTCGACAAGATGGTGAAAGATCAGGTGAAGCTGGTCGACACAATCTGGAGCCGCCGTCAGCCGGACCTGCCCTTGGCCGATATCAATGAGTTTGTGACCCTGGCTTCGATCGTTGAAAAGGAAACAGGCCGGGCCGATGAGCGCACACGTGTTGCGGGCGTGTTCATCAACCGTCTACGGCGCGGTATTCGCCTTCAATCTGACCCGACAATTATTTACGGTATTTTTGGCGGTGAGGGAAAACCGGCCGAGCGGCCCATCTATCGCTCAGACATAGACAATCCGACACCGTACAACACCTATACCATTGACGGGCTGCCGCCGACACCGATCGCCAATCCGGGAAGGGCGGCCTTGGAAGCTGTGGCCAATCCGTCTCGTACCGAGGATCTCTATTTTGTGGCCGACGGTACCGGTGGCCATGTCTTTGCCAAGACGCTCGAAGAACACAATGAAAATGTCGCCCGTTGGCGGCGTATTGAGGCTGAAAGAAAGGCCGAAGCTGAGAAAAAGGCCGCCGAAGAAGCCGAAGCCTCAGAGTAGCACCAAAAACTGGTGCAAATAGATGCAAACGGCCGTGATGGGGATGCCATGTCGTTGCAAAGCATGACCGGATTTGCCCGCGCCAGCGCCAATCATGAAGCGGCGTCTATCATCTGGGAACTAAAATCGGTCAACGGAAAATCGTCGGATGCAAGATTGCGCCTGCCGCAGGGATTTGAGCGGCTGGAGCAGCCTGTCCGCAAGGCGGTCCAACACCGTTTCCACCGTGGCAACATCTTCGCGTCGCTGACCTTGGCTCAAGGCCCATCAGCCGCGACTCCGGTCGTCAATGAGGAGTTTCTGAAGGATATCGCAGGTCTGGCGAAGCGCCTTGAAGACCAGTTTGGATGCCGACCCGCCAGTGCTGACGGCCTGCTGTCGCTGCGCGGCGTGCTCGAGCCGCCGGCAGCGGCTTCTGATGAGAAGACAACTGAGGCATTGGACAAGGCCATTCTCGAATGCCTTGAAGAAGCCGTCTCGGATCTGGAGAAGATGCGCTTCGACGAAGGAACGGCGCTGATCAAAATCCTTCTTGATCAGATTACAAAGATTGAACAACTGACAGCAGAAGCAGAGGCGGACCCCTCGAGACAACCGGCTGCAATTCGCGAGAAATTGCGCACGCAATTGTCGCCGCTATTGGAGGATTCAGCGCTTGAAGAAGCCCGGCTGTACCAAGAGGCGGCCTATCTCGCGGCGAAGGCCGACATTTGCGAGGAAATCGACCGGCTGAAATCGCATGTTGCATCTGCAAGAAAACTATTGTCGGCGAGCCAGCCTGTTGGCAGGAAGCTCGATTTTCTTGCACAGGAATTTAACCGCGAATCGAATACACTCTGCTCCAAGTCGAATGCTGCCGCGATCACGGCGATCGGTCTTGAGCTGAAAGCTGTCGTTGATCAGTTCCGCGAGCAGGTTCAAAATCTGGAATAGCCGGCAACCATTGAACGCCGGCTCGACGAGGGGATTGCAATGGTGACAGGCCAGTCGCTTCCTTCCGCCAATATACCAAGGCGCGGACTGATGCTGGTGCTGTCCTCGCCATCGGGCGCTGGCAAATCCACCATCGCCAGAAATTTGCTCGAGAGTGATGGCGGATTGGAACTGTCAATCAGCGTAACAACCCGGGAACGGCGAGCCAGCGAGATTGATGGTGTGCACTATCATTTTTCGTCGAAGCTCGATTTTGAGCGGCTTCGCGACACTGACGCCCTGCTTGAATGGGCTGAGGTGCATGGAAACTTTTATGGGACACCTCGCGAGCCGGCGGAGCGAGCCATGTCGGATGGCCGTGACATGCTTTTTGACATCGACTGGCAAGGCGCCGACCAGTTGAAAGACAAGATGCGTGCCGACGTCGTGTCGGTGTTCATCTTGCCGCCCTCCATGGAAGAACTCAAAGCACGGTTGATCCGTCGGGCGGAAGATTCTGAAAAAACAATCGAAACGAGGCTTCAAAACGCCCGTCTCGAAATCGAGCAATGGCAAAAATACGATTATGTCGTCATCAATGATGACCTTGACCGTGCTTATTCGGCGGTACGTGCGATTGTGCGCGCCGAACGCCTTCGGCGCGACCGCCGCCATGGCCTTTTTGATTTTGTCGATGGCGTGTTGAAGGAAGAGATGGATTAGAGCTCAAATTTCTCAAATCGAGTTGGCCAGCCGCACATACTCTTCCACGCTCACCGTCTCCGCTCTTCTTGTCGGGTCGATATCAGCTTTGTCCAAAAGAGCCTCACCGCCCAGTGCTTTCAGGCTCTGACGCAGCATCTTTCTTCGTTGCCCAAAGGCGGCCTTGGTTACTTTCTCCATAGTCGCCAGATTGGCTGGCAGAATTGATTGCCGCGGTATCAGGTGCACGACCGAAGATGTGACTTTTGGAGGTGGGGTGAAGGCTTGGGGCGGTACATCGAACAGGATTTTTGCCTGGGTGCGCCAACCTGCCAGCACGCCAAGGCGCCCATAAGCCTTCTCGCCGGTCCTGGCGACAATGCGCTCGGCAACTTCGCGCTGAAACATGAGCGTCATTGAGGTGTAAAAAGGTGGCCACGCATCTGAGGTCAGCCACCGCACCAGCAGTTCCGTGCCGATGTTGTAGGGCAGGTTTGCCACAATCCTCACATCCCGGCCACCTGCACAAAGTGCTGCAATATCCGTCGCCAGCGCATCGCCGTGTACGATGCTCAGGCGGCCGGCATAGGCTGCAGAAATTTGCTCGAGCGCTGCAATCGCCCGCTCATCCCGCTCAACCGCGATGATGCTGGCGGCACCGTGTTGGAGCAGAGCCCGCGTCAACCCGCCGGGCCCGGGGCCAATTTCGACGACCGTGACCCCGCTCAGATTTCCCGACGCGCGCGCGATTTTTCCAGTCAGGTTCATGTCCAACAGGAAATTTTGTCCAAGTGATTTCTTCGGCGCTATGCCGAATTTCTCAATGACTTCGCGCAGCGGCGGCAGACCGTCAGCGCTCATGCTCTTGCATCTTCGCTGCGACGGACGAGCTTGTCTGCAAGTTTCAGCGCTTCGATCAGACTCGTCGGGTCGGCTTTGCCAGACCCTGCAATATCAAATGCGGTGCCGTGGTCAGGTGATGTGCGGATAAAAGGAAGGCCCAGCGTTACGTTGACTGTCTTTTCAAAATCGAGAGCTTTGGCCGGAATGAGTGCCTGGTCGTGATACATGCAGACAGCGGCATCGTATTTTTCGCGCGCAGCGGGATGAAACATCGTATCTGCTGGTAGCGGGCCGGTTACAGCGAAACCCTCAGCGGCCAAAGCCTCAATCGCGGGACGGATAATCGATGCATCTTCCTCTCCAAAGGCGCCATTCTCACCAGCATGTGGATTCAGACCGGAAACCGCGATCCGCGGTTCCCGGATACCAAAACGCGTTCTCAGGTCATTGATCGCAATTTTGCAGGTGTTGATGATTTTCCCGGCTGACAGCAAAGACGGCACATCTGCCAGCGGAACGTGAACCGTGACCGGAATAGCCCGGAGGTTGGGTCCTGCAAGCATCATAACCGGCAAAACATTGATGCCGATATTTTGCTTGGCCAAATGGGCCAGATATTCAGTATGGCCGGGGAATGCAAAACCGGCGTCCTGCAAAGGCTTCTTTGCGATCGGCAGTGTCACCACTGCACCGGCCAATCCGTGAAACACATCGCTCACGGCTCGATCAATGGATTCAATCGTCGCCGCAGTATTTTCAGCCAGTGCACATCCCGGATCGGCATTTTGCGGGTTCTCAAGCGCGACGACTGGCAGACTGTCCGCAAAAACCGTCAATGCTTCGCTGGGGCTCGTTTGACTGATCGGCAGTTTCACACCAAGCAAGCGCGCTCGTTGGGCCAACGCGCCGGGTTGAGCGAGCAGATAAAATGGCGGCACGGATTCTCCGTGCCGTGCCAACCAGGCTGATATGGCGATGTCAAATCCGACACCCCCGGCATCGCCACAGGTCAGGGTCAATGGACGAGGCGATTGCAAGGTTCCGGCTCTAGTTCGCTTAGCGTTTTGTAATGCGTGCTCTTTCCTTCAACTCGGCCATATATTTGTCGCTGAGCTTCTCGGCTGCTTCATTGGGAGCACTCTCACTTTGAAACACCATCTGGGCTACACGGTCGTCATTGACCTCACGTGTGCTGCAAATTCCGATGAACTCAGCACCCCGGTCAGTGATCTGCACTTTTGTTGCAGTTCCAGGTTTCGAAGCTTTGATCGATTTTTCCCAGTTTGGAGGAAGTTCCGGTTCAAGAACCCGGCCAAGATCGCGCACTGTCACGTCGATCAACCCTTTGGCAAACTGGCGCGTCGTGTCGCAACCTGAGAACCTGTTGCGCATTGCCTGCGCTTCCTTTTTCCGGCGGTTCAATTTTGATTTTCTTTCCGCACTCGGGACGACAAATATCACCTGTTGCAGCATATATTCGGTCGCGGTCGGCTTTTTGCCGCCATCTTGCAGCATGCGCTGAACGACATCCTGCTCGGATAACACGCCTCCTTCAGCCCGTGCCCGCGCGCCCAAAGCCTGACTCCAACCCATTTGCGCTCGGATAAACTCGCGAAAATGTTTCTTTGTAACTCCCGATTGCCCAAGGATTTGATCCATTTGACGCGTAGACAAGCGGTTTGATTTGGCGAAATTGGCGTAGGATTGACTGACAGCGGCATCCGGTATGTTTATCCGGAGCCGTTTGATCTCGCCGGCGCGGATTGCCTGATCGATCATTTCCTGCGTCGCGAGCTCTTTGATTTTGCCGCTCCGGCGCTGCAAGCGAAGAAAAGCCGAGCGCTTAGCGATGTCATAGTCGGTGACGGGGATTCCATTGACGACATATTTGATCTGGCTTGCCTGAGCCAAGTCGGGCACAAGCGATGTTGTCGTCGCCACGAACGCGAATGCGATAGCGGTCAATAGTTGGCGGACGCCCTTGATGGTCATGGCGATAGTCCTCCGGCCCTGAGCGTGTGAGTTTGTCTACTTTTACACTTTGACGTGGATCAGTCCATGCCCCGCTCATGCGGCAAAAGCAAGGCTCACACAAATTCGATTATTCGTCTTCGAATTCGCCGGTATCGGAGCCGAATTCGCCCAGTGTCCGCAGCTTGACATTGAACCCGATGGTTCGTTCGACCGGCTGAGTGCCAAGCACCGAACGGGTCTCTGTCGCAAATAACGAATATGAGAAACACTCATCATCATAACCCAAGCCGATCCTGGTGCTGACGAACTGCGTCGACTGGAAGTCGTAGGTTGCTGCGCCGAAGACCCGCCAGTTGTCAAGAAAGCGAACTGTGGCTGTACCGGAAACTTCCCGCCGGTCGGTTGTAAAACCGTAGAGGGGCTGTGCCTGAATGAAAGTATACTGTCCGGTTAGCGTAAGCGGGCGGGAGACATAGGCGGCTTTTATCGCTGCTCGCCTCACCTGAAACGTCTTTTCGTCAAAACGGCCGCTAACCGAGGCCGAAAGCCCATTGGGTGTTGTAACACCCGCCATTGCGACAAAATCGGATGTGCTTGTCTCTAACCCGGAGTTTGCTCCCGCATGGACAAGATCTGCCGCCGCGAATGAATTGGTCCCGGTCAGATGGAAGGATTGACCGAGCAACGCGTTGGTGCTCCAGCCATTGGCGTAGCTTCCTGAATAGCGGAATCCGATATTGGCTCGCGTGCCACCCTCCATCCGGTCATATCCGGAATATTTGTCACGTTCGAACAGCGTGGTGGCATCGAAGACAAAACTTTGTGCGTCCTCGTTTGGAATTCCGAGCGACCCGACATAGCGCTCGTCCGGACGGACGAATACTTGAGCAATCGGCTCTACAACATGTGACGAGGTGCCCGCGGTAAAGAGGACCGGATATCGGACCTCCAGTCCCGCGGTCGGCATGGCGCGAAAATAGGACGATCGGATGTCGGTGGGTGCGCCAAGCGCGGCCGCAACCGTTCCGACATTGGCCAAGCCCGCTGCTGTCGGGTCACTGTGAATGCCATCAGCCCGAACGTGCACAGACGGGGTGATGACCAGACCCGCGGATGTAACGATCGTCTTTTTCCATTCGGCTTCGGCGGTCACACGACCATTTGTCCCGCCAAGTCCCCGAGCGGCTGGAACGCCAGCGCTGAAGTGATCGGTTTCGCGATAAATCTCTCTGGTGTTGACCGCGAAGGACAGCTCCCCACCTGCGATGGGTTCATTGGCAGTTTTCTCATAATCAAGAGACGGCAAAACCCAAGGCTGTTTGTTGTTGATCGACGCCGGAACCGTATCCAGGGCACTTTCCTGCACCTGGTGCCGCATTAATCGTAGGTCGAAATAATTCCGGTCATGCAGGCCGGTCAGGAAAACTTCCGAGCGGTGAACGTAGTCACGGAAGCCGTCGATTTCATAGGTTCGCGAAAAATTCTTGTCGCTTTGAACCAATACGTTCCAGCCAAACGCCCAACGCGGATTGATCTGAAATAGCCCGGAAGTGCCGATCATGCCGCGCTGCGTTTCCGCCATATCCACCGGTTGGGCAGTGAAAGCGGATGGTTGCTGCTGATCGATTCCGGCAATTTTCAGATTGTATTCACCGTTGTCGAATCGCTGGCGCCACTCGACTTCACCGAGAAACCCCTGTTTCGATAGCCAAGTCGGACGAAGCGTCAGGTCATAGGTCGGCGCAAGCGCGATATAAAATGGGGTGGTGATGCCTATTCCGACTTCCTTCGAATAACGGCCGTTCGGAATCAAAAATCCGGTCTTGCGCTTGACCGTATGATCCGGAATTTCAAAGTAGGGCAGATAGGCGATCGGAAGGCCGAACAATTCAAACCGCGAGTTCACGAAGCGGTAGGTCTTTTTCTCGCCGTTCCAGATGATGGTCTGAGCCTTGACACGCCAAATAGGTGGCTTGTCGGGATTGTCCTCACAAGGTTTGCAGGCCGTGTAGACACCGTTATTGAAGGTTGTCAGGTTTCCGTCTTCGCGTTCAGCGCTTTCCGCACCAATATAGGTTTCATCAACCGTCTCGACTTGCAGCGCATTGACAAAACCGTCGCGAAAATCGTCGGTTACGTCGATTTCGCGGGCCGTGATCCGGGTGCCACCGCGTTCGATGATCTCGACGTTGCCGCTGGCAATCAGTCGACCGGTACGGCGGTTATACGTAACGCGCTCGGCAACAAGCCGGGTACCGGCATAGTCGATGCGCACGCCACCAACGGCTGAGATCGTATCGCGGTCGCGATCATAGACCAGCGTATCGGCTTCAAGCAGAAGCCGGGCATCTTCGGGAATTTCGTCCGAGATATCACCAAATTCCTGGGCGAAAGCAACATGAGGAGCGGTTCCAAAAGCGGACAAGCCCGACAGTGCGGTTGCGCAAAGCAACCACGCAACACCAGCGCTGAAGCGATGGCCCGCTTTCCCCACTAACCGTCCTCCTTGTACAACAAGAACGTCACCCCATAGAACATGGCCACAATAACTGGCACCCAAGCTGCAATCATTGGCGGCACAAGACCGGCGCTGCCGAATGCTTTAGCTAGTACTGACACGACATAAAGCAGAAACCCGGCCAAGATGCCACCCAGAATCATGGTTGCGGACTGGCCGAAACGGGCAAATTTCAACGACACCGTCGCAGCAATCAGGGTCATGGCGACCAGAAGCACCGGCATTGCCATAAGCGAATGAAACTGAACGACAAATCCATTCGCATTGAGACCGAATGATCGGGCCGCGTCGATCTTGCGACCCAGTTCGAAAAACGGAATGGTTTCGGGAAGAGACAGTTGCTCCTCGATCAACTCCGGCTTCAATCCCGACTTGACCCGCATTTGCGTTACCGATTCTCTTTCCTCACCACCACGAATGATGTTGACGTTTTCGAGAAGCCAATATCCGCTTTCCAAAGTCGCCAGTTCGGCGTCCAGCCGGTCCCGGATTTTGCCGTTTTCATCAAATCGGATGATGGTGGCATTATAGAGGGTGCGACCGCGATTGGCCGTGTTCACCGCTCCGACAATCGCCTTGCCCTCGTCGGTTTGCTGTCGCAGCCACGGTATTTTGAGGGTCGTGTCCTGCGAGACGGTGCGGCCGCGAAGCTGCCCCTCCAACTGTTCCGCCTTTGCGAATGTCCAGGCGGCAAGCGGATTGAACGCCACAAGCGCAAAAATACCGACGATGAAGCTTGCCAGGCAGAGCGGTGTCAGGAATTGCCAGGCGGAAATGCCGGCGCTTCGTGCGATTACCAATTCATATCGGCGATTGAAGGTCATCAATGCCGTCATCGCTGCTATCAGAATGATAAATGGCGTGGCGGTCTGAATAATCCGCGGAATGCGCAGTATCGACATGTACATGCCTTGCGCGATTGTGAAGTCCTTCAAATTTCCCATCTGCCGGGTGACCTCGGTGAGGTCGATGATGTAGGCCAGCAAGGTCAGTCCAATGAAAATCTGCACCGTCATTACAAGATAGCGGCGCAGGAAGTACCGAAACAGTGTTCCGCCCATCACGCTGCCCCCTGCGTTCGGCGCCGGTATCCCGACAGGCGGATCAGAAGTGCCGCTCGCCTTGCTTCCATTGCAACCGCGGCCGCCGTCAGGCGTTCGAGCAATCTCTGCGGTATTGCTATAACTCTGCCGGTGATCAACAAAAAGGCAATGATCAACATCGCACCGATCGGCAATGCATAGGTTACCGACGCGAAGAACAGGCCATTACCCGATTCATTGGTCATCGCGAATCCGAGCCCTCGCAAAGCAAATGCAACGGTGAACGCTGCAGCCATACTCCAGACGCGTTCCTGGCGGTTTGTGCGCGCGGTACCGGCAAAATAGATTGCAATGAAGGCGAATGTCAGCGGATACAGCCATTCTGAGAACCGCCGATGAATCTCGGCGCGCAATACCTGGGGCTGGTTTTTCGCGTACCAGTCATTAGGGTCCGGATTGCGCAAATCTGACAGTCTGCGTTCTTTGGGCAGGTAATAAGACGATCCGTTGGCTGGTCCGTACTGGGACATGTCAAGGGCGTAGGATGCAAACGTAATGACCGAAACATCGCCGCTTGCCACGTCGCGCCGATGGATTTCACCATCACTCATCAACAACAGGTTTCGCGTATCCTGTTTGATGATTGTGCCGCGATTGGCGTAGTACAATAGCTCGGTTTCGTCTTCGCGCCTGTCTGCCAGAAATATCCCCCCCAAGTCGCCACCCGGATATTGATCGGCGACCTGGACATATAGCTTGCTTTCAAGCTGCCGGAACGAACCGGACTGAACCGCTATCTGAATCAGATCTGCGCTCGCGTTCAACAACAGGTCGCGCCGCTGACGGCCGGCCCATGGCTCGATGATCATGGCGAGAAACAAACTTATGACGGTCAGCACGATCGCAAGTGCCAAGATTGGCTTGACCATATAGGCGCGGCCGGCGCCTGCCGATTCCAACACAGCGAGTTCGGAATCGTTGTTCATCCGGTTCAACGTGTTGGAGATGCCCAAAATAAGCGCAAATGGGATGACAACCATGATCATTCCCGGCGTCAGCGTCAGTGCCAGTTTCATAAATGCCGATAATGCCTGGCCGGATTGCGTCAGAACATTGACGAACAGCAGCACCTGCGTTGTCAGCACGATAAATGTCGTTGCAAACAGCGCCATGAGAAACAGGCTGAAGATACGCCGAAATATGTAACGCTCGATCAGATTCAAAGGGGTGTCCCAGACTTGCGGATCAAAGAATTGTATCCCTTTTCCGCGCGGCGCCTTTCCCTGTTTCCATGAAATGCCAGATTGGCTAAAAATGGGCGAACAAACGAGGTTAATGCTTTATTGATCGCTTCTGTTCAATGGCAGGGGCGGTAAATTTTGTAAGCCCGTAATTTAACACTTCGGCAATCCCGCAGGCTGCATGACTTCTGGCCGTTAACGATAATTGACAATCCCGTTGGAGCAACACCGTTCATGAAAATCGACATCACCTTCTCGCGATCGACGAAACAGCCCTCCGGCCTGGCCGTTGTGCTCAGTACCTCCAGCGGCACCCGCTCTTCAGGCGTCGGCAATGCCGACCCTGAGGATGTGCTGTCGCGCGCCGCCAAACTGGCGGGATTTACGGGGAAGAGGTTGTCAACGGTCGATATATTGGCGCCGCATGGCTCATCGGCAGACCGCATTCTCGGCGTCGGTATCGGGGAAGAAGATGCGCTGGACGAGCAATTCTGGGTCTCACTTGGCGGAAAGGTTTGCGGAGCGGTCAAAAACGCCTCGAAAGTAACAGTTTGGCTTGACCGGAAGGATGCGAAGCCTTCAGCCGAGGAAGCAGCAAATCTCGCTTTGGGAATATTATTGCGCGCCTACAAATTCGACGCTTACAAGACCAAGAAATCCGACGATGACAAGCGGCAAAAGACGGTGAAGTTCACCATCGTCACTTCTGCGGCGACAACCGCAAAACGCCTTTACACGGAAGCTGAGGCGATTGCCGGTGGCGTCACACTCGCCCGCGATTTGGTCAACGAACCTGCCAACATTCTGGGTCCGGTCGAGTTTGCTGCTCACGCCAAGAACCTCGGCAAGCTTGGCGTCAAGGTCGATGTGTTGACCGAACGCGAAATGAAAAAGCTCGGCATGGGCGCCCTGCTTGGGGTCGCGCAAGGCTCTGTCCGACCTCCGCGGCTTGCAGTCATGCAATGGAATGGCGGACGTGCCAAAGACAAACCCGTTGCGTTGATCGGCAAGGGGGTGGTCTTCGACACCGGCGGTATTTCCATGAAGCCCGCCGGCGGAATGGAAGACATGAAAGGCGATATGGGCGGAGCGGCGGCCGTGATTGGCGCAATGCACGCAATCGCAGGCAGAAAAGCCAAAGCCAATGTTGTCGGAATTATCGGTTTGGTCGAAAACATGCCTGACGGAAACGCGCAACGGCCGGGCGACATAGTGACATCGATGTCCGGGCAGACAATTGAGGTTTTGAACACGGATGCCGAGGGCCGTTTGGTCCTGTGTGATGCATTGTGGTACTGCAAGGAGAAGTTCAAGCCACAGATCATGGTCAATCTGGCAACGCTTACCGGCGCCATCATGGTTGCGCTCGGCAAGGTTCATGCCGGCCTCTTCTCCAACGACGATGCATTGGCCGGGCAGATAAGCGAAGCCGGAAAGGCGACGGCTGAAACGGTCTGGCGGATGCCGCTCGGCGAAGCGTATGACAAACTGATCGACTCTAAAAATGCCGACATGAAAAACATTGGCGGGCGCTATGGAGGTGCAATCACTGCAGCCCAGTTCTTGCAGCGATTTGTCGACGACACACCTTGGGCGCATATTGACGTTGCCGGGACCGCGATGGGATCGACAGCGTCCGAGATCAACAGATCGTGGGGTTCCGGATACGGCGTGCGCCTGCTCGACCGGTTGGTAAAGGACAATTACGAGCGGTGATGTGACCGAAGTCCTTTTTTATCACCTGACAGAATCGACGCTGGAAGCGGCACTGCCGCCGCTGCTGGAAAAGAGCCTGCAGCGCGGCTGGCGCGCTGTCGTGCAGACCGGCAGCGAAGAACGCCGCGACGCGCTTGATACACATCTGTGGGTGTTCAATGAACAAAGTTTCATTGGTCACGGCACGGATCAGGAAAAGTTTTCCGATCGGCAGCCTGTATTGCTGACCACAGGAGGTGGCAACTCCAATGGCGCACATGTCCGGTTTGTGGTTGACAACGCCGAGCCGCCATCACTGGACGGGTACGATCGAGCCGTTTTCATGTTCGACGGTCATGACCAATTACAGTTGGAGACCGCTCGGGGCCACTGGAAGAATGCGAAGGACAATGGTCACGAAGTCACCTACTGGCAACAGACGCCAGAGGGGCGCTGGGAGCGCAAGGCGTGACCGGTGATGGGGATGATCCCGGGGAGTTTGCTGCGCGCCGCGAGGCGCTGAAGCAGCGTATAAATTCGCTTGACCGGCAGTTGCCGGCTGACAATCCCGACAGAACCGGATTTTTTGAAACCGTCTATGATATGGCGGGAGGAGATGCCGCTGCCGTGCCCTGGGCGGATCTGGCCCCCAAGGCCGAAGTTGCCACTTGGCTGGCCGACCATCCTGGCGCAGGGCGTACCGCCATCGATATAGCCTGCGGACTGGGCGATCACGCCGAAGCGCTGTCGATGGCCGGATACCGGACATCTGCGTTTGACCTGTCCGAGAAGGCCATCACCTGGGCGATGAGGCGGTTTCCGGGCTCAAACGTGGATTACCGAACCGCAAATCTGCTCGAGTTGCCCGATGAATGGAAATCCGGTTTCGATATTGTCAACGAGGTCTACACTATCCAGTCCGTGCCGCCGCCGCTTCACCGGCGTTTCAGTGAGGCAATTGCCGACCTGGTCAAGCCGGGCGGAACGCTGCTGGTCTATGCGCGGGTGCGCGAAGAAGGGACAGAGCATGATGGACCGCCATGGCCGTTGATGCCGTCGGAATATGGGGTGTTTGAGGAATTGGGCTTGATTTGCGTTGAACAGAACCTGTTTGATGTGGTGAGGCCGGATCGCCGTATTGCACATGTTTTCTCGGTCTGGAAAAAGTCCTGAGACTACTTGGCCACTGCAAAGGAGCAACAATGCCAGTCAATTACGTATCAGTAGAAGAAGCGATAGAGGCCGATGGGCTGCGCATGGTCGTTGTTGGCGGCACGGCCAGCCCGTGGGGCGAGGCTGCGAAAGGCATTTTTCATGTCAAGAACATCGACTGGCTGGCCGTTCGGTTGGATTACAAAAGTGAGGCGCTGAAGAACTGGGCCGGTCAACGCGCCGGCCCGGTCGCTTTTTACAATGACGAACGGCCGCGAACGAGCTCGGCGGAAATTCTCTTGCTGGCCGAGCGCCTTGCACCATCTCCGCCGTTATTGCCGAAAGATGCGGCCGATCGTGCGCTGGTAGTCGGGCTCAGCCACGAAATACATGCCGAAGGTGGTCTCGGTTGGACCCGCCGGCTGCAACTGGTTGATGCCGGGTTGAAGGGGGCAGGCGGATTTTCCGAGCGGGTCGCCCAGTATCTTGCGCGCAAATACGGTTATCGCGCGGAAGAAGCACCGACCTACACAGATCGTGTGACCAGCCTGCTCACCATGTTGGCTGATCGGCTCAAGGCGCAGGGCGCTTCAGGAAGCCAATATCTTGTTGGCGGAGAACTAACGGCAGCCGATATTTATTGCGCGGCCTTCATGGGCCTGTTTTTGCCGCTACCGCCCGAGCACAGCCCGGACGAGACACAACGCGACATCTTCAACACGCTGGATGAGCAAACCAAATCGGCACTTGATCCAATTCTGCTGCAGCATCGCGACATGATTTATAAGCAGCATTTGGAGTTGCCATTGTCGCTGTGAAGGCCAAGTAGTTTGCCTCGCGGAGGGGACGGTTGCGCAAGTTATTCGTTTTAGTCGGGATCATCGGGCTGGCTCTATCCGTCGGCTATCCTTTTGTCGTGCAGAATTTTGGCGGCTACTCCATTGGAACACATGAAGTGTTCTCCAAAGATGGAGGTTTCAGATCCGTCGACGTTGAACTGAGCGACGAGGAAGATCCGGTTCGCATCCTCGTCGACTATCGTTCCAGCACTCAAATAAACGCGGTAATGGCCTCTGCCTCCCTGTCGATGAGCGTGGAGCGCGGCGGCAATGAAGTGCTCGCCAAAAAACTGGAATTTGTACATTCAACACCGGGGGAGGACAGCGTCCAGTCCGGCAGTTACGTCTACCGCGCCACTGGCGGGGTCATTCATCCGGCGGGAGTCGAGACCTACCGCTTCTCCTTTCAGCAAACGGCTGAAGCAGCATTGAAACCGGACCGTATCGAACTGATCCTGATGGCGTCCGCCATTGAATGGGACCCGCGTGGCCAACTGCTCGGCTATGTACTGCTCGCTGCCGGCATCATCGGCTTTGTCATCTCCACCGTCGGCCGGGGCAAGAAAAACACGCCTGAGCCGCCCAAGTGGGGGAGGGGAGAGAGCGATTCCGGCGAATGATCACATTGTCAACGGATGCGCGCGGTAGATGGCCTGAATGTCATCCATCACCTCGTCCGGCAGTGTCAGTTCCGCCGCGCCGATATTGGTTTTCAGGTGATCCATGGACGTCGCACCGATGATCGTCGCAGTCATGAACGGGCGTGTCAGCGTCCAGGCAAGCGCCATCTGGGCAGGATCGAGGCCATGTTTGTTTGCTGTCGCCAGATATTTGTCCAGCGCCACGACTGAGTGTTCGTTCCAGCGTCCGTTCAATGTGTCCTGCATCGACCGGCGCGAACCGGCCGGGATTTTCCCGTCAGCATATTTTCCCGACAACATACCGGCTGCCAGCGGCGAAAACGCCATCAGGCCGACATCCTCGTGGTGAGAAAGTTCCGCGAGATCGAGATCGAAAATTCTGTTCAGCAACGAATATTCATTCTGGATGGAGGCAACGCGTGGCAAACCACTCTGTTCGGCGGTTCGAAGAAACCGCGCCGTTCCCCAGGCGCTTTCATTGGACAACCCGATGGCCCTGATCTTGCCGGCCTCGATCAGTCGCTGCGCACCCTCCAACACATCGTGAATATGGTCGCAGGTCTCGCGCGTATTTTGTCCGGTAGGATCGAATTTCCACGATTTGCGGAAATGATAGGAACCGCGATTGGGCCAGTGCAATTGGTAAAGGTCGATGTAGTCAGTGCGCAGTCGCCTGAGGCTGCCTTCCACCGCTTCAGTCATGGTGTTCGACGATATCGGCGCGCCATCGCGTACCAAAGATGATCCTGCGCCGGAGATTTTGGTTGCCAATATCACCGCATCCCTTTTTCCCGATATTTCAAACCAGGTGCCGATGATCTCTTCGGTGCGGCCGACGGTTTCCTTCGAAAGTGGCGTTGTCGGATACATCTCCGCCGTATCGAAGAAATTCACCCCCTGTTCGACCGCATAGTCCATCTGCTCATGGCCCTCGGCTTCAGTGTTCTGCGTCCCCCAGGTCATTGTGCCGAGGCAAATTTCGGACACATCGATGCCGGTGCGGCCAAGCGGTCGTTTCTTCATGAACTATCCCTCAAAATGATTTGTGCGCATGCCGGTTTGCGGATTGCGCATGATGTTGAAATTTCCCGTTTGATCAAGCCCGCCAATACCGGAAATTCGGTCACTGTGATAATTGGTACATAATCATGGCGGCAATTCATGGGAAAGTTGTCGAAAGGACTCCTTAATGAAGCTCCAATCGCAACTCTTTGAATGGATTGGCAAAAAATTGCCCGATCCCTATGATCAGGCTTTTTGGCTTTGTGCATTGATTGCGATTGCGCCCGGTCTGGCTGCCAATACGCTTTATCCGCCATATTGGTATTTCCAATACTTCATCGCCGGCAATGTGCCACCGGTGGTGACCGATCCTTTCCCGTATTTGTCAATCGCTGTATTCGCCTACATGCTGGCATATTGCATTAGGCGGCGTAGCTATGCCCGGATTGTAACCTTGCTGCCAATCGCGATTTACTGGCTGCTGGGCCGCGCAGAACTGGCAGACTACGAATTCCACCTTCTCGCCGCCTACAGTTTTGTCTGTTTCCTGTCTTATGTGTGCTGGCTGACCATCGCATCGATGCGGCAATGGTACTTCGCCGTCTTCATCGGGTTGCTGGTTTTATATGCATGGTTCGAACCGGTATTCGCGGCCTTCCAGATCCTGGAATTCTTGTTCTGGACAGTCATGCTCAAAATCGTCATCGAGTTCATTGTCCAGAATCTGGAAATCCTGACCACACTCGGCTGGGCAAAATTCGCCAGGCTGTTTGTTACCGCCTGCTACTACTGGTCTTTCATGTTGATACCGCTGAGCATCGGGCTGGCTATTCACATCTACACCGAAGCGGCGATTGAAGATGCGCTGTATGATTCCAAAATCGTTGTCCAGCGTCCGCTGCCGGAAAGTGATGGAACCCAGTTTTATGAGCGCGATTTCTGGCTCGATCTCAATTACACGGTCGACCGCCACTTCATCCGCACCGAGAACGAAATCAATGCCGCCATTGATTCCATGAAGACAAAGTCCGGCAAGCTGAAGACGTCGTTCCCTGAAGATGTGGCAACGCAGTATGACAAATCGGTACCAAGCCAGTTCGTTGATCCCGACTCGTGCGAGGGAATAACCTCACCGCTGTGCCGTGGCATTCTGGGACTCGTCAACGAAGGATTTGAGCTGTTCAAGCGTCGTCAACGCGCGAAACTGAAATCGCTTGCCGCGGATCTTGCAGGCGACGCCAGCAAGACCACCGATGAGAAACTCACCGAGATGAGGAACCAACTGAACGGCACCGTGTCCACCACGCGGGTGGTGGTAAAGACGCTGATTCTGAATGCATTCCGCATGGCTGGCCTGTTGAATCTGTTCCTGAATTTCCTGCTTATCTTTGCTGTTTTCAAAAGCTTTTTCATTGTTCTGGCGCGCGTCATTTTCAAGCGTGAAAACGAACTGTTCGTTTCTGTCAGCGAACACTCAAGGCGAATGGCCAAGGGCACCATCCGGGTTCCGAAAGTGCCGCACAAATATTCGGTTCCCGCCTCGCGAAAGGCCACCTGGTATAATCGCAACCAGATCGACTGGAGCGGTCCGGAACAACAGAAGGCCTTTCCGCAGTGGCGCTCGGCGGTTTTCTCGCGGTTGTCGAACAGCGTCTATCTGATGAACCGGATGGTGATGGGTGAGCCGCAAAGCACAGGCGCAATTTTCACCACTGGCCGAGACAACCAATTTGTCGAATGGACGTTGAAGCAGGGCGAGGAAGTGATCTTCGACTACGCCTATTTTGTTGCCATGACCGATACCGTGAAGCTGAAAACGGTCTTCAGTCTCAAGCTGTCGACATTGTTGCTCGGCAAGATTTTCTATAGCTGCGCCACAGGTCCGGGCAAGCTCGTGCTGATGACGGGCGGTGATGCCATTGTCGGCAAGACCCGGCACGCCGGGCTGCCCGTTGCCGCCAGTCGGCTTGTTGCCTGGCACCGGCAGGCGCGATTTGAGATCCTGGCTAATTTGACGGTGCTCGACACCTACACAAGCGAAGTCTCGATCCGCAAGCGCCCGGCCGATCAGATCATCATCAATTCCAAGAGCGAGGCGTTTGGCACATTTGGCCAGCTCTGGCGTTTCATCAAGGTTTTCATCATGCCGATTTGAGATCTGGCCTAAGAGACGCGCTCTATAAGCGCCGGCAATTCACCGAGATCTGCAATTTCGTGGTAGCGATCGGACGTTTCCGGCGCCGATACCTTCTCCAACACCCATGTCAGGTCATGCGGGACATGAACGCCATGACTGCCTGCTTCAATCGCCGGAACGACATCCGACTTCATCGAATTGCCGACCATCATCGCACGCTCCGATCCATGGCCATGGCGTTTAAACAGCTGCTCATAGGTTGATTGAGTTTTGTCACTGACGATCTCGACGGCGTCAAAAAAATCGCCAAGACCGGACTGGGCCAGTTTGCGCTCCTGGTCATACAGGTCGCCCTTGGTGATGAGCACGATGGTGAAATCACCTGCCAGTGTAGCGAGCGTTTCGCGCGCTTTGGGCAACGTCTCGACGGGATGTTCCAGCATGTCGCGGCCCGATTCCAGGATGTCTCCGATCACGCGAGCCGGCACATGGCCGTCGGTCACCTCAATTGCCGTTTCAATCATCGAAAGCGTAAAGCCTTTAATGCCGAAGCCATATTTACCGAGATTGCGTTTTTCGGCTTCCAGCAGCCGGTCGTGCAGATGCTCCGGTTCGGCATATTCGCCCAACAGCTTGGCAAAATTGTCCTGCGTCATGTTGAAGAAACGCATGTTCTCCCACAGCGTATCGTCTGCATCGAAACCGATTGTGGTTAGCCGCAGGGTCACGGTTCAAATCTCGCCAAAATCGCCGCCACGGCCTTTACCCCCTGAAAACCGCGCCGCTCCGGACATTCCCTCAGCCCGAAACGTATCAGCGCTCAGCCATTCGTTTTTCAAGGCTTCAGCGGGATCAAGCGACCATTGCCGTATAGCGCTCATCCGGTCTGCACGCATGCAGGCCTGCGGAAACCGGGTCAGTTCCTCGGCGTAGGCGAATGCAGTTTCCAGCACGGTGCCATCGTCACAGACGCGATTGGCAAGTCCGGCAGCCAGACATTCCTCAGCTTCAACCTTGCGTCCGGTGAGAACCATGTCCATCGCCCGCCCATGACCGGCGATGCGCGGCAGACGAACGGTGCCGCCATCGATAAGCGGCACACCCCATCGCCGGCAGTAAACACCCATATAGGCGGACCGCTCCATGATGCGGATGTCCGTCCACAGCGCCAGTTCCATGCCACCTGCAACCGCCGGTCCGGAAATCGCGGCGATCACCGGTTTGGGCAACAGCAGCCTGGTCGGCCCCATTGGTCCGACGCGCGGATTTTCAGCCGGATCTTTCCAGTTGTCATTGAGGTCGTGTTCTGCAAACCAGTTTTCGTCGACCCCACCGGCGGCGTGTTTGAGGTCGAAACCGGCACAGAAGGCGCCTGGCACACCGGTCAGAATGGCGACTTTCTGGCTGTCATCCTTTCCGAATGCAACGAATGCATCGAACAGGGACCGCGCCATTTGCGGATTGACGGCATTGCGTGCCTGCGGCCGGTTAATCGTGACGATGGTGACGTCGTTCTGCTTTCCAATTTCGATGTTCATCCTCAGCGCTCCTGAAATGCGATGCGAAGGCCAAGGGCGCAGTAGATCCCGCCGACCACCTTGCCCTGCCATCTGAGCACCGCCGGGTTGCGCCTCAGAAAATTGCCCAGGCTTCCGGCACTGATCGCGAAGACGACGGTGGCGAGCAGACCAAGCAGGACAAACAGGACACCGAGAACGGTCAGTTGCAGGAACACCGCGCCGTTTTCCGGTTTCACGAACTGCGGCAGAAACGCCAGGAAGAACACAGCCGTTTTCGGATTGAGTATCTCTGAGACAATAGCCTGCCTGAACGCTGTTGACGCCGTAATCGAAATCATGCCGCTGCCGGGTGCAACGGGCTTTCGGTCGAGAATTGCCCGAATGCCGATATAGACCAGATAGGCTGCACCCAGATATTTGATCAGGCTGAACAGGAATGCCGAAGCAGCGATGACCGCTGAGATTCCGACAATCGCCATGGCGGTGTGGACAATGTCGCCGGCAGCTACTCCGGCGCCGGTTGCAATTCCGACACGTGTGCCCGAACTGGCCGCCCTTGCAACGGTCAGCAATGTTGCCGGACCGGGGATGAAAACAAATCCCAGGACAATGACCACATAGGTAATCAGGGTTGATTGATCGATCACTGGTCGCAATTCCCTTCGGTGAGTTCAGCGGATGTCACCACATCAACGGCGCAGGTGCAATCACCAGCCTAAGCTTCAGCTTTCAGACTGCATTCCTGTTTCGTATGCCTCGGTATCTTCAAGCCAGATGTGTTCGGCCGCTTCGAGATTGTCGGCAAGACCGGAGCGCTGCTTGGCGAGTTCACCGGCCTTCACCGGGTTCTTTTCATAGAGGGTAGGATCGGCGAGTTCGCTTTCGATCGTTTGAATCTGATTGCGAAGCTTCTCCATTAAAGTCTCGGTTTCCTTGATTTTTTTGGCAAGTGGTTTCAGTGCGTCACGCCGCTGTGCCGCATGTTTGCGAAGGTCCGCCTTGGACTGCTTGCCACTGTCGCTGTTTTTTGTTTTGGCGCCGTTTCCGCCGCGATCAGATCCACCGGTCACCTGTTTTCGGTATTCGGTCAGATCGCCTTCGTAGGGTGCGACCGTACCATCCGCCACCAGCCACAACCTGTCCGCGGTGGCTTCAATCAGATGCCGGTCGTGGCTGATCAGGATCACCGCACCGGAAAATGCGTTCAGCGCTTCGATCAACGTAGTCCGCGTATCGATGTCGAGATGGTTGGTCGGTTCATCGAGGATCAAAAGGTTGGCGCCGGCAAAAGCCGCCAGCCCCATCAGCAGACGGGCCTTTTCTCCACCGGAAAGATTTTGCGCTTGCGTGTCCATCTTCTCCGTCGCCAGACCCATCTGCGCAACGCGGGAACGGACCTCGGCTTCGCCAGCTTGCGGGATCAGCCGCCGCACATGCTGAACAGGGCTTTCGGCAGGGCGCAGCTCGTCAAGTTGATGCTGGGCAAAGAAGGCGGTCGTCAGGTTCGGCGCCTTGGTGATCTCGCCGGCCTCAGCCTCCAGCCGCCCTGCAATCAGTTTGGCGAATGTCGATTTGCCATTGCCGTTGGCGCCAAGCAGCGCAATCCGGTCGTCGGCATCAATGCGCAGGTTCAAGCGCTTCAGCACCGGTTCGCCCGGTGTATAGCCGACAGAGATATTTCTCAGCGCCAGCGCCGGAGACTGAACGTCCTTTTTCGGCTCGGGAAAGCGGATCGGCATCACATGCTCGTTGATTGCGGCGGCTACGGGCTGCAATCTTTCCAGCGCCTTGAGCCGTGACTGCGCCTGCCGGGCTTTGGATGCCTTGTAGCGGAAGCGCTCCACAAACGCTTCCATGTGTTTTCGGGCGGTCGCCTGTTTGGCGCGGGTCTTTTCCGCCAATTCCGCCCGCTCGGCATATTGCCGCTCGAACTGGTCAAAACCGCCGCGCCATAGCGTCAGCTTGCCGCCCTGGAGGTGGACAATGGAGGATACCGCCTGATTGAGCAGATCCCGGTCGTGGCTGATCAGCAATACGGTGTGCGGATAACGCGCAAGGTAGTTTTCCAGCCACAGCGTGCCTTCAAGGTCGAGATAGTTGGTCGGCTCATCGAGCAGCAGCAGGTCCGGTTCGGAAAACAGGACCGCGGCAAGCGCTACGCGCATGCGCCAGCCGCCGGAGAATGATCGTGCCGGCCGCTTCTGTGCCTCATGGTCAAAGCCCAATCCGGCAAGAATGGCTGCGGCACGCGCTTCGGCCGAATGCGCGCCAATATCGGCAAGCCGTGTCTGAATGTCCGAAATCCGCGCAGCGTCGGTGGCTGTTTCTGCCTCCTTAAGAAGTTCGGTGCGTTCGGTGTCGGCGGCAAGCACGATATCAATCAGGGCTTCGTCGGTGCCGGGCGCCTCCTGGGCGACACCTCCGATGCGGGTGCCTTTGGGCATCGAAATCGAGCCGGTTTCCGCCGCAAGATCACCGGTGATCGCCCGAAATAGCGTTGTCTTTCCAGATCCGTTGCGCCCGACAAGTCCGGCCTTCGCGCCGGCCGGCAGCGAAACGGAAGCGTTGTCGATCAAAAGCCGGCCGGCAACGCGCAGTGAAAGATCGGTGATCGTCAGCATGGTGGCGGGGTTTTGACCGAAGGTGGGAGGAGAGGCAAGGGGTTGTTGATGCAAGAGGTATTTCCCGCTTGACCTGACCGGTCGGCAAACCTAGCGTGAAACGGTCAAATGCGGAGTGGATTCCAGATGGTCGGGACTTCAATCAACATGGTGGTGATTTGGTGCGTGGAATGATGATCGCGATGGATCATCGCCCGCGCGCCCCGGTCTGACCGGGGTTTTTTATTGCCAACGAAACGAGCGACCACCCGACCAATGCCCACCCCGCGAACCCCACCGAATATCATCACGCTAATCCTGCTCACGGCGCTGGCTGTGCTGTCGCTGAACATGTTCCTGCCGTCCCTGCCGCAGATGGCGGGCTCCTTTGGCACCGACTACGAAACGATCAGTCTGGCCGTTGGCGGTTATCTGGCCGTCACCACGATTATGCAGTTGATTGCCGGTCCCTTGTCGGACCGCTATGGCCGCAGACCGGTAATCCTCGGTGCATTGCTGATCTATCTGGTGGCCTCGATTGGTTGTGTCGTGGCCCACCAGCTGGGCTGGTTCCTGGCCTTTCGCACATTCCAGGGAGTGATCATGTCCGGTTGGGTCGTGTCTCTGGCTGTCGTGCGCGATACAAGACCTGAAAGGGAAGCCGCCAGCCTGATCGGCTACATCGTCATGGCGATGGCGATCGCTCCAATGATCGGACCGTTGATCGGCGGCATGCTGGACGAGGCTTTCGGCTGGCGGTCGAATTTTGCGCTCATGGCGTTGTTTGGAGCGCTGCTGCTGGGGCTGTGTTTTTTCAATTTCGGCGAGACAAATAAGGAGCCGTCTTCGACATTCGGCGCCCAGTTTCGAGCCTATCCGGAACTTTTCCGGTCGAAACGCTTTTGGGGCTATGCAATTTGCATGGCGTCGTCCAATGCCATGTTTTACGCGTTTCTTGCCGGTTCACCACTGGTCGCGGCATCGGTTTTGGGGCTGGGAACGGCGGAACTGGGATTTTACATGGGCACGATCAGCGCCGGATTTATCGCCGGCAGTTATCTTGCCGGCCGTTACTCCAGCAAGTTTGAACTGACAACCATGATCATCACCGGCCGGATTATCGCCTGCCTGGGACTGGGGTCCGGTTTGGCTTTTGTTCTCGCGGGAGAGATCAACGTCTGGACCATATTCGGGGCGACGGTGTTTGCCGGTTTTGGCAATGGGTTGACGATCCCCGGTTCCAGCGCCGGCGCCATGTCGGTTCGTCCCAAACTGGCTGGTAGTGCGGCAGGTTTGGCCGGAGCGCTGGCGATTGGCAGTGGTGCCGTAATCACTTCCGTGACCGCCGCGTTGATATCGCCAAACAACGGAGCCTTTGTCCTGCTGGCGATCATGTTCATCTGCGCAGTGGTTGGACTTTTTGCCGGGGGATCCGTGAAATGGCTGGAGTCGAAGATCTGAACTCAGCACCGGAAGAGCAGTCGATCAGCACACACAGGTCGTGATGCTTCAGATCGGCAGCCGCCTACTCTTGGCAGTGTCAGACGGTAAGCGAGTGATGATCAAAAACATTAGAATATTATCGGAATCTGAAACCCTTCATTTGCCTGAAACCTGTAAAAAAGCTGTTTTGGAGGCTTGGCGATGTTGTTTTCAAAATTTTTGTCATGCGAACGCGGAAACCTCGGTGTTGGAACAGCCGTCATGGCTGTGCCCCTGATGATGGCGGTCGGGCTGGCATTGGAATCGGCTGAAATGAACCGGGTGAACGGAAGCGTCCAGCATTCTCTGGATGCAGCCGCAATGGCGATTGCGGTCAAGGTTCCGTCGAACATGACCGATACCGAGCTCGAGCAGGTCGGCCGCGATCACTTTTACGCCCACCTTTCTTCGGCTGAATTCCACGGAAAACAACTGCCGACCTTCAAGTATTACGGCCTGATCACCGACACCAATGGCGTGCAGCACATTACGGTGGATGCAAAATATCGATATGCGCAGTCCATGGGTGGTATTTTTTCCGAAGAAGACACGGGGATAGCTGGAATTCCGTTCTCGAGAAAATCGCGAATAAGCGTGCAGACCGGCGATCCCGCCTGTGTCTATGCGCTCAGCCGCACTGCCCCGCGCGCCGTCACGGCAAGCGGTAACACCTCGATCGTCATGGATGGATGTGTTGTACAATCGAACTCATCGGCTGACGATGCCATCTATGTTGGTGGCAGTGCAGATATCAAAGCCGACTGCGTGCAAACATCGGGGGGTGTGGATGCAACCGGCGGGCTGACAATGGATTGCGGCACCTACCGGGAAAATGCTTGGCCATTGCCCGATCCGTTTGCATCTATTCCGGAACCGCTACCAAGCGTTTTATGGCCCAATCCCAAAAAGAAGGATGTTGTGGTTAAACCTGGCCGGTACAACAAGCTGACACTTGACGGCACCAAAAAACTGCAAGCCGGCATCTATTATCTCGAAGGCGACCTGTCGATCAAAGGCGATGTGACCGGAGATGGCGTCATGATTTTCATGAAAGATGGCGGTGTCACGGTCAACGGCAATGCCAACATCTCGCTCGGCGCACCAAAAACCGGCGTCTACGCCGGCATCCTGTTCATGTCGTCGAGAAGCAACACATCGGATCAGTTGTTCAATGGCACAGGCGTCACGGATCTCAATGGTTACTTATATTTTCCCAGCGCCCATGTCAGCTACACCGGAAACAATGGAACGACCAGCAATTGTCTTCGCATTGTTGCCGATACGGTGGAAATGAGCGGAAGTTCCGTGATGAAGTCAGATTGCAGCGCCGAGTTGGGCAATCGTGAAGCCCTTGTCTCGGGCCCGTTCCACTATACGCACTAGGGGGTGGTTGGTGGTCCGGCCCGGACGTGAGGATTTTCTGAAATAGCGTCCGTTGATCGCGTTCTATCCGCCAGAGATGTACCAGGGCTCGGGTGGGCCCCTCCAAGTGTCGGTTTTTGAATGGGCGGTTTTGGCGTTGTTCAACCAGCTGCGTGGTAATTCGAGACCAGCCGGTGTTTGCTGCTCACGCCGGTCTTGTCAAAGATCCGGTAAGCATGAACCTTCACCGTCGCCTCGCTGATGCCAAGGCTTGCGGCGATCTGCTTGTAACGCTGGCCTTTCAGAATACCGGCGAATACTTCGCCTTCCCGTTTCGTAAACGGCGGACACGGTGTGTATCTCTGGACGGGAACTGAAATGGGAGCGCTTTTCTGTGCCTTGAATGATCGTGGATCCCGGCCCGAAAGGAGGTGGCCGAGCGCGCGCATCAATTCCTCGATATCCGGCTTCACCAGGGCAATGGCGTTTCCGCAAGCTGATGTGGCGGTTTCATTCGGATCTTGATCGCAAAGCAAGATGAAAGCGTGGAACTTGCTGCAGGTTTGGGCCGATTCACAGGCCATCTGACGCCATTGCTGTTCGTCCAAAATCGCAATGGCAGAGTGGTGAATTCGGATCGTATTTCCGGCGAGAATGATCGCGTCCGTGTCGCAACGCGCGCCGGGGTAGCGGGCTTTGATTTTTCCGGCGATGAAGGAAGTGATCAGCGGCGTTGACGTCGATACGTGGATTTTTCCGGCCGGAGTAACCCGCTCGGACAATGCCGAGCCTGCTGGAATGGAACCTGTTTCACTGAACTTGTCATGCAGCATGTGGCCACATTAACGCGTGGCTCCCGCCAGTACTGTTTTTGAGATTACATTTGCAAACGTGCCGGGTGCGGCGTCAGATCACGTCGTCAGCGCAGCCAGTTTCTGGATGTCGAGCGCGACAATCTTGCCATATTCCAACCTGATCAGTTCCCTTGTTTCGAGCGCTCGAAGCGCCTGGTTGGTCACCGGTCGGGTCAGTCCGGCAATCAGGCCGATTTCTTCTTGCGTGATCTCAAGGGAATCGCCTGCATCCGGGTACAATGCAGGATCAAACAGCGTGGAAATCGTTCGCGCGACCCTCGCGGTGGTGCTCAGGATCCGGTCGTGTATGACTTGGCCGATGAACTGGCCAAGGCGTTGATTGAGTTGCCGCACCAGAAACTGGTTGAACGGCAGGCTGTTCTCAAACAGCCAGAAAAAGGTCTTCCGGTCCATCACCGCGAGGGTGACATCGCGAAGAGCAAGAATTTCGTATCGCCGCGGTTCACCCTTCAATACCGAACCTTCACCAAACCAGCCGCCCGCATGAAGGCCAGCAAGAGAAACTTCGCGCCCGTCGGGTGTCAGGATTCGCATTTTCATCAGCCCGTCGATGACTCCGATCCAGGAGTCCGACGGCAAACCAAACTCGTGCACGGTTGAGCCGGCCGGATACTCCTTGATCATGATGCCAGCCCGCGCCCGGTCGACATGACCCGGTTCCAGTTCTCTGGCCCAGTTGGCGATCTCAAGCAGTTTGCTGGCTTCAATCATTGGCAATACCTGCATTGGCAATACCTGACGATCAGATGCTAAATTCGCCTTGCGCTGGTGACAATCGGTTTCTCGAGATTTGATTACCAGTGAAAATTGCCGATCGGTTCAGGATGCCGAAACGGGATGGTTCAATACAGTCGGTTTTTGCTCTAAAGGCCGTACAGCCTTTTTGGTTAGTTGATTTGGAGTTTGAAGGTGAAGCAAGGCAGCAATCGAAAATTATCGGCTCGGACGCGCATTGCCCAGGCGCTTCACTTTGAAGAGGCCGAAACCGGCGCTGTGGTGCCGGCAATCCAGCCGACATCCACCTATGCACGCGACGAGATGTATGAGGTCCGCACCGACTACATGTACCGCCGAGATGGCAGCCAGGCCACCGGACATGCCGAAGCCATCATCGCCGAATTGGAGGGCGCAAAGGACACGCTTTTGTTTTCGTCCGGAATGTCAGCCTGTACGGCGGTGATCGAGCAGTTGGATACCGGATCGCATCTGGTTATTCCGAAAGTCATGTATCACGGTGTTCTGGAACAGATCCAAGGCTATGAATCCAAGAACCGGATCGAGGTAAGCTCCTATACCGCCGGAGATCTGGACGAACTGACGGCGGCGGTCAGGCCGGGAGTAACAAAACTGGTCTGGGTTGAGACGCCCAACAATCCCAACTGGGAAGTTACCGACATCGAAGCCGCTGCAAATATCGCACATAAGGCTGGTGCAAAGCTCATGGCGGATTGTACCGGCACACCACCGAACATTACCCGGGCACTCGATTTTGGAGCTGACTTCTCGTTTCACTCAGCAACGAAATATCTCAACGGCCATTCCGACATTACCGCCGGGGCGCTTTCGGTCCGCGAGACGGGAGACCATTGGGACGACATTCGGCAAATCCGCAAGCTTCAGGGCACCGCCCTGCATTCTTTCGATGCGTGGCTTTTGATACGCGGCATGCGAACCCTGTTCCTACGCGTCGAAAGATCGTCGGCAAACGCGATGGCAATCGCAAAGCATTTCGAGAACCACGATGCGATCGAAGCGGTCCACTATCCCGGGCTCCCAAGCGATCCCGGTCACGAGATCGCCAAACGCCAGACCGATGGTCAGTTCGGCGGAATGATGTCGATTGTTGTGAAGGGCACCGAGCAGACGGCTATCGACGTCGCGCGCTTTTGCGAGGTGTTTTATCCGGCAACATCGCTGGGCGGTGTGGAGAGCCTGATCGAACACCGCAAAACCGTTTCGGGTGAGGGATTTCCCGTTCACCCGCGGCTGTTGCGACTGTCCATTGGCATCGAAGATGTCGACGATCTGATCGGAGATCTCGAGCAGGCGCTGGCACGTGCAACCAACCGGGATACGCCGTGATATCGCCGTGCGCCCGGCAGTTCTTATCGTAGTCCGTCGTTGATGCTTTTCAGAACCCGGCTGCCGGGGCAGAGTTCGTTCTTGCCCAGATCGTTCAGGGGGCGTGAGGCCAGTTGCAGGGTCTGGTTGAGGTCCTGGGAATTGGGATCAAGGAACAACAATCCGGTCAGGATTTTGTTTTTCTCCCTCGCGACCAGCATCGTCATCAACGCTTCGTTGCGGTCAACCGCCCGGTAATCATCGGCCGCCTTGTGCAGATGAATGACCGAGCCGTCGTGCAGGGTTACGGATTGGCTGGTGCCGGGATCGTACTGGGTACGGATTTCCTCACGCATGGGCACGAAATCCAGCGGCATGACGTCGAGATGCTCTCGGGTGGCTGCGTAGCTTTTGGTGGACCCGGCATGGTTGGCGAATGTCACACACGGAGAGACGACGTCGATAAAGGCGAAACCCTTGTGCGCCATCGCCGCCCTTATCAGCGGTTCCAACTGCTCCTTGTCGCCGGAAAAGCTGCGGCCGACAAAACTGGCGCCCTGAAGCAGCGCCAGGCTCGCCAAATCGATTCCTTCAAACGGATTGGTGTAACCGGTTTTGCTGATCGAACCGAGATCGGCCGTCGCGCTGTCCTGGCCCTTGGTCAGGCCGTAACACCCATTGTTGGCGACGATATAGGTCATGTCGACATTGCGCCGGATCAGGTGAATGAACTGCCCCATGCCGATGGACGCCGTATCACCGTCGCCGGACAAACCGATATAGGTCAAATCACAATTGGCAACGTTTGCCCCGGTCGCCACCGACGGCATCCGGCCATGCACTGAATTGAAGCCATGGCTGCGGCCAAGAAAATATGTCGGTGTTTTTGACGAACAGCCGATGCCCGACAATTTGGCAATCCGATGCGGCGGGATGGATGAAAGAAAGCAGGCATTACGGATTGCCGCCGAGATGCTGTCATGACCGCAGCCGGCACAAAGGGTCGAGATCGATCCGTCATAGTCGGCAACCGTGTAGCCGAGCGAATTGACCGGCAAACGGGGATGACGGAACTTTGGCTTGATATAGGACATCAGGCGGTCTCCGGATGCAGCTTGACAATATCCGCGCTCTTAACCTTCAAGGCCTGCCGGATCTGGCGGGCGATGGTGCGCGCGGTGATCGGGGTACCGGAATAGTTCAACACCGAGTTCAACTTGTCCGGCGCGATATGGCACTCGTTCATGATCAACTGACGCATTTGGCCATCTCGGTTCTGCTCAATCACGAAAACCATGTCGTGTTCATGAACGAACTCATCGAGGCTCTGGTTAAAGGGAAATGCGCGGATACGCATCGTGTTGATTGGATAACCTTCATCAGCCAGCAGTTCGACCGCTTCATATGCTGGCGATGCCGAGGTTCCGAAGAAAAGCGCGCCGAGTTTCTTCTTGGTCTTGGGTTTCTTCACCTTGACCGGCGGGTGGGTCTTGGGTTCCGGCACCCAGGATTTAGCGGTCTCAAACTTGCGCAGCAGACGGTCGACGTTCCGCACATAATCCTCGCCGCTCTCCGAATAGACCGCCATTTCGTTCTTGGATGATCCACGGGTGAAGAATGCACCCTTGTCCGGATGCGTTCCCGGCAGGGTGCGGTAACAAATGCCGTCGCCATCGACATCGAGATAGCGGCCCCACTTCTCGGCATTGTCCAGAGCCTCTGCATCGAGAACCTTGCCGCGATCCATCTCGTAATCGTCGTCCCATTCAAGCGGTGGCGACATCCAGTCGTTCATGCCGAGATCGAGATCGGACATCATGATGACGGGGGTTTGAAGCCGCTCGGCCAGATCAAAAGCCTGCACTGTCATATCGAAACATTCGCGTGGCGTGGCAGGAAACAGCAATACATGCTTGGTATCGCCATGGCTGGCATAGGCGGCTGCCAGAATGTCGGATTGCTGGCTGCGGGTCGGCATGCCGGTGGACGGACCGGAACGCTGCACGTCAATCAGCACGACGGGAACCTCGGCAAAATAGGCAAGACCCAAGAATTCGCTCATCAGCGACAGGCCGGGGCCCGATGTTGCGGTGAAAGCCCGGGCGCCATTCCAGCCGGCTCCAACGACTATGCCCATTGCGGCCAACTCGTCTTCGGCCTGCAGAATAGCAAAGTTCTTTTTGCCTGTACCGGGATCGATCCGCATACGTTCGGCATATCTGGAAAAAGCGTCCACGACCGAAGTTGATGGCGTAATCGGGTACCAGGCAGCGACGGTCGCGCCACCATAAATGGCGCCGAGCGCGGCGGCGGTATTGCCGTTCATCAAAATATGATCGCTTTCCTGAATATGCGCAGCGACATTTCCCCCTTGCTCAAGCCGGATTGGCAGGGGACAGGAAAAATTCTCAGTTGCAAACTGGTAGCCCATCTCCAATGCCTGAACATTGGGCATGATCAGGCGTTCCTTGCCCTTGAACTGATCGTTCAACAGGTTCTTCAGGATCGGGAAGCGGATATCCAGTAACGCGGCCATCGCTCCGACATAGACAACGTTCTTCAACAGCTGCTGCAGGCGCGGCACCTTGAACTCGCGCATGCACATCTCGGTCAGCGGAATGCCGAAATAGGTGATGTCGTCGCGCCTTAAATGTGGCGCCAGCGGTTTGGTGGTGTCGTAGACGAAGTATCCGCCGGGCTCGACGCTGGCGATATCCTGCTCCATCGTTTGCGGGTTCACACAAACCATCAGGTCGACACCGCCACGGCGGCCAAGATAGCCTTTGGAACTGACCCGGACCTCATACCATGTCGGCAAGCCCTGAATATTGGAGGGAAATATATTGCGCGGGCTGACTGGAATCCCCATGCGGAAAATCGCCTTGGCAAACAGGTGGTTGGCCGAGGCTGAACCAGTGCCGTTCACATTGGCAAATTTGACGACGAAATCGTTGACGCCTTCAATCTGTTTCATTTGACACTCACAATGTCAGGCGTTGCCTTGGCGGTATTGTAGAAGAACATCTGCATGTCCCAGGCAGCAGTAGGGCACCGTTCGGCGCACAGTCCGCAATGCAGGCAGAGGTCTTCATCCTTGACCATCACCTTGCCGGTCCCGAGCTTGTCGGAAACGTAGAGGTCCTGTTCCAGGTTTTCTGCCGGCACCAGCAGGCGCTGGCGCAACTCTTTCTCCGGCCCGTTCTGAGTAAAATTGATGCAGCTGGTCGGGCAGATATCCGTGCACGCATCGCACTCGATACACTCGTTCGACGTAAAAACAGTTTGGGCGTCACAGTTGAGGCAACGCTCAGCCTCGATGAACGCCGTCTCCGGATCGAATCCGAGTTCGACCTCAAGCGATCGATCGTTGAGTGCTTTCTTCAGATCGACCAAAGGTACGGTCTTGCGCTTGTCCTCGATGGGAATGGAATCGTAGATCCATTCGTGAATGCCCATTTTCTGGCTGACCAGATTGACATAGGGCGCAGGGCGTTTCGCCAGGTTTTTACCGCGGCAATAAAGATCGATCGACACAGCCGCCTTGTGGCCATGTGCCACTGCAGTAATGATGTTTGACGGTCCAAACGCGGAGTCGCCGCCGAAGAACACATCCTTGCGGGTGGATTGAAACGTCTCGTCGTCGTTGATGATCGGCGTCCCCCAACTGGTGAAGCGGATGCCGGTCTCCTTTTCGATCCACGGAAAGGCGTTTTCCTGGCCGATGGCGATCAGAACGTCGTCACAGGCAACAAACACCGGTTCCTCGCCGGTGGATTTCAATTCACGGCGGCCGTCGGCATGATAAATCGCCTCGACGCGATCAAATTTCATGCCCGTCAGTTTCCCGTCTTCGACCACGAATTCCAGCGGCACGTGGTTGTCGGTGATCGGAATGCCCTCATGCATGGCATCCTCTTTTTCCCACGGGCTCGCTTTCATGTCGGCAAACGGGCTGCGCACGATCACTTGCACTTCCTCACCGCCGAGCCGGCGGGAGGTGCGGCAGCAATCCATCGCCGTGTTGCCGCCACCCAGCACAATCACCCGCTTGCCGATTTCCTTGGTGTGTTCGAAGGCAACACTCGACAGCCAGTCGATGCCGATATGGATGTTGGCGTCCGCTTCCTTGCGGTTCGGGAGATCCGGCAAATCTTTGCCGCGCGGCGCTCCGCTGCCGACGAAGACGGCGTCATAGTTCTTGTCGAGCAGATCAGCCATGCTGTCGATATAGGTGTCGAAGATGGTAACGATACCCATGTCGAGCACATAGCCGATTTCCTCATCCAGCACGGATTCCGGCAGGCGGAACGAGGGAATTTGCGAACGCATGAAACCGCCGGCCTTGGCCTGCTCGTCATAGAGGTGCAACTCATAGCCTAGCGGAGCCAGATCGCGTGCAACGGTGAGTGAGGCGGGCCCGGCGCCAATCAGCGCGATTTTCTTGCCGTTTGGTGGACCGGCCTTGGGCAATTGGTCGGCAACCTCATCCTTGAAGTCGGCCGCCACCCGCTTCAGCCGGCAAATCGCCACCGGCTCTTCTTCCACCCGGGCCCTGCGGCAGGCCGGCTCGCAGGGGCGGTCGCAAGTCCTCCCCAGAACACCGGGGAAGACGTTGCTTTCCCAGTTGATCAGGTAGGCGTCAGTATACCGCTCTTGCGCAATCAAGCGGATATAGGCCGGCACCGGCGTGTGCGCGGGGCAGGCATATTGGCAGTCCACGACCTTGTGAAAATATTCAGGATTGCTGGTGTTTGTCGGTTTCAGCTCAACATTCTCCCACGTGTCCCTGTGCGCAGTGCTGCACACAAATGAAAATGTTTCAACTCACAACTAGGGTATTTTTCGCCGGAACGGAATCATGGTTACGAAAAATGCTTCAATGTTTTCATGTGGATAAAGGTTTTGCCGCCGTTCTAAGAAACCGCAAAAAGCCCCATGAGTACAAGCACCAGCGGGATCGTGGCCACAGCCAGCAGGGTTTGAAGCGTCACAATGCCCGCCATGAACGTCGCATCGCCACCCAACTGACGCGTCAGAACATAGGCGGTCGGTGCGGTTGGCACGGCTGAAAACACCACCAGAACCAGTGTGCTGACCGCATCCAGGCCTAACAAACGGGCGACCGCGACTGCCAGAACCGGCATGATCATGAGGCGCAGCAGGCTTGTTCCGGCGAGCACTTTCATATCGCCACCCAGCGCTGCAGGTTGAAGCGCGGCACCGACGCAGATGAGGCCGAGCGGCAGGCTGCCCTGTCCCAACAAACCGACAAATCGCCCTGTGCCGAAGGGCAGGCCGATTCCGGTCAGGGCAAGGAAAAAACCGGCCAAACAGGCAAGGATGAGCGGGTTTGCCAGAATCGTCCTCAGCAGTGTCCATGGCTGTTTCAACGCGCTCGCATCAGTCAGGGCGGCAATTGCCAGCACGTTGACCAGGGGCACCGCGATCGCCAGATAGACACCGGCGCGCTCCATCCCTTGCGTGCCGGCAAGCGTCGCCATGATGGCAAGGCCGAGATAGGTGTTGAGGCGCACCGTGCCCTGCAGGAGCGGACCGAAACGGGCCGCTGGCATGGGCCGCGCGCGCCGAAAAATACTCAAGCCCAGAGCAGCGACGACAATCGTGACAACCGCTGCGGCCCCTAACCGCAAGACTTCCGGATCGCCAACCGGTGCATTGGCAAGGCTGGAAACGAGCAGTGCCGGAAACAGGAGAAAATAGTTGATCTGTTCGGCAGCCGGCCAGAAATTGGCGGATGGAAAACCGGCCCGAGCCAGAATGAACCCGGCGCAAATGATGGCAAAGATCGGCCAGATGGTGGTGATTACCGTGGCGATGTTCACGATTGGAATTCCGGTTGCTGCGGCAATGAAAATTAGTCCAGTCCGGTTCTCGGTGCTACCGGATTTGCGACAGCTGCGCTGAAAAGGATCGGTGGTCAAACTGAAGGGTTCACGCGCCGCAAAAAAGCTGCCGTGGCTTGAAAATGGAAAGACGGGCGGCCTTCGGACGCGTTGTCCAGGCTTGTCTTGCATAGCTTGGGTGGTCCTGGTGACCGCCCGCCGGCGATTTTGTTAGTCCCGCCGCGTTCGTCAGCTTGCGCTGCCGATACGTCGAGCCCAGAGCACAATTGGGCGGAGCCTCCCCGGCAAGCAGCGTTTGACTTCCACCGGCCGGAGCGCCATCCAGTTCCGCCGACCGCTGTCGCGATGCAACGTTCCACGAAAAGGATGCGGGATTGTTTCACAGTTCTGGAGAGTGTGGACAAATCTCACACAAAATCCAATAATTTCAGAGGGTTGCTGATGATCGTATCCCCGCAGCCACAATGATTGCCGGCTTTGTTCCGGCTTTCTGCCTGTAGTAAGCTTGCATCGGCACAGCGACAGGCGCTCGCATCCATTCGGTGTCATTTCGGAGAAAAACATGCATATCGGGCTCATTGGCGGGATCGGCGTTGCGGCCACCATCGTCTATTATCAGCGGCTCACCGCGGCAATGAACGCCAAAGGCGCGCGCTTGCACCTGACCATTTCGCATGGCGATGTCCAAACCCTCATCGCAAACGTTCTCGCCGATCTGAGGCAACCGCAGGCGGAAATCTTCGCCCGTCAGGTTGACGAACTGAAAGGGGCGGGAGCCGATGTTGCTGCGTTGACCTCGCTTGGCGGGCATTTTTGTTTTGACGAATTGCAACCACTTTCATCCCTGCCGCTTGTCTCCGGCGTCACGCCGCTTGATGCCTATTTCGAGGCTGAGGGATTGCAGCGCGTCGGGCTGCTCGGCACCCGCGTGGTGATGCACACCCGCCTTTACGGCCAGCTGACCCGCACCACAGCTGTCGCCCTCGATGACGAGACCGAGCTGCTCGGACAGATCTATCAGGACATGGCGGTGGCAGGGGAGTGCACGCCTTCGGTGCGGCAAATGTTTCTGGACGCGGGCAGGCGGATGGTCGAGGAGCAGGGAGCCGAGGCCGTGGTGCTGGCGGGCACCGACCTGAACCTCGCCTTTGACGGTCAAGATCCGGGCTACCGGGTGATCGATGCGCTGGATGTCCATGTCGACCTGCTGGCGCGCCTGGCGGCCGGCGAGATCGGGATCGGTGAGATTTGACGGGTCTTGTTTCCGCTCAAGGGCTGAGCCTTTTCGCTCATCGCCTTGCCGGAAACGGTTGCTCTAGGCGCTCAGTGCTTCTTCATGTCCGGATAATACGAACGGAAGCGCCCGTTCGATCGGCATCGGCCGTTCAAAGAGGAACCCTTGCACGATGCGAATGCCGTGATTGCGGACAAATGCCAGATCATGCATGGTCTCGATGCCTTCTGCCACCAGGCGAAGATCCAGCGACCTGGCGGTCTCGACGGCCGAGGTGATGAATTTGTCGGTCACCGCGTCATTGAGGCCCGATTGGATGATGGTGTGATCGAGCTTGAGTTCGTTGAATGGACAGCGGCGCAGCAGATCGTGGTTTGATCCACCTGTGCCATAATCATCCAGTGAGAGTTCAAACCCTGCCATGCGCAGTCGGGTCAGCACTTCCAGCAACCTCTGGTCACTATGAGGTAGCGATTTTTCAATCACTTCGATGGTGACCATGTGTTTTGGAATTTCGTGGCGCTCAACGAGTGACGTGAATTCGGCCATCGCGTCGTCGTCTTCGAGCACCCTGGCGTCAAAGTTGAGGGATACGCCGGGGAATTCGGCGGTCTTGCCAAGGGCGAAGGCGAGATCACGCATCACCAGATCGGCGATGGACAGAGCAGTGGTCACCCGCTCTTCGTGGTTGCGCAGGTGAGAGAACAGGGCGCTGGGGCCGACCAGCGGGCCATCGGCCAGCTGCAGCCGGATCAGCGCCTCAAATCCGGCCACTGATCCCGATTCAATATCAAATTGCGGCTGGTAATAGGGAACCAGCGTTGCGCCGCTCAAATCTCCTGTCACCGGGCCGTCATCTGCCTCGGGCTGCGGGTGCTCGGCCGGAGTGCAATCTTCAATGATTTTTCTCAGTTCGGATGGCAGATACGGTTTCTGCAGTACCGCGTGGACCGAAAGACCGTGGATTTCCGCCAACCGCTTGGCCGATTTCAGCACAGACTTGTCGTGTCCGGAAGCAAGAACAATGGTTCCTGTATATTTCTCTTCCGCCAGCCGACGCAGAAACTCCAGCCCGTCAATATCGGGCAGCGTGAGGTCGAGAACAATCACATCGACCGGATCGGTCGCAGTCGCCACGGCAAGCAGTCCATCGTAACCGCACAATGTGCCGGTGAAGGCGCATTGGTCGATCTTGGAAACCGCCCGTCGCGCCAGATCGACGATTTCCTGGTCGTCCTCAACAATCAGAACGTGTTTGCTCATTGCCCGGCCCCTGAACTACCGCAGTAAGAAACATATTCGGAAAAACTTAATATCGGTTTAGCGAATAGTTTGACTGTGAATGATTTTCGGGTGTGTTTGCCGAAGCAATATCAGCTGATCCATAATCAGTCTTTTGCGGCCTGACCGACGCGTTTGCTCGCGCAATCCGGTATTCCGAAGCCAGAAAAGCGGAAGGGCTGAAGACTTGCGTCTCCAGCCCCTGAACCCCGCCACTAAGGGGAAGCTTTTGAGATGTCAGTTTCCGAACAGATTGCCGAGATCGGAAAGTTTGACTTTCACGCCAACGCGAACCTCTACCGACGTGTGGTCTACGGTGTAGGCACCAGCCGGTGCTCCGCCGATGAGCAGCGGCACATTGGTTGTACCCAGATCGACGTAGCGGACATCACCGAACAGGTCGATCATGTCTGAAACCGCATAGCTGGCACCGGCGCCGATGTTGAAGGCAAAATCGGTCTCCGATGCCGAACCGGCTACGACCGTGTCGTTTGTCGCCACGCTGCTGTGTGCGAAGCCGGCACCACCAACGGCATAAATCGTCACTGGCATATTAGGCATCGTCATGTCGAGATAGATGTTGACGAAGCCTGAATGATAATCCGAGACGACTGTCGAGTAGACGAAAGCAGGCGGGTTCGTGCCCGGAAAGCTACCGGTGACATAGTTGCTGCCGTTGCGGTAATTGTACTCGAGCTCGCCGCGCACCGAGACATTTTCACTGATGGTGAAGATATTGGTGACGCCGAGGAAAAGGCTCACGCCGCTGGCATCCTCCGTATCGTCACATGTCAACGCACCGACCAAGCCGACGCAATCGAAATTCGTGAAAGCACCTGCCGTATTGAAACCGCCGGTATCGATATCGGTCCAGGAATGGGCATAGGCGCCGCCAACATAAAGATAAGAGCCAGCGCCATGGCCTGCCGAATGGGCTCCACTAAGCTTCTCTTCAGCCTGAGCGCCGAATGCTGTGGCAGCCAGTAGTGCTGCTGCAATTGTCAGTTTCTTGAACATGGAGATGCCTTTGCCTGTTAGTATTTCCTCATATTCTAATTTATTTGGGACAATGAGTCTGTTGCGGAAATGTCACTTGCTTGAATATTGCCGGACCCCGGAATGTTCTTGCACCCCGGCTCCTTGATCACCGGTCTGGCTGCTCGCGCTGCTTGACCAGGTCGTTCATCAGACCGCCAGCAAATTTGCGTGGCGGTCAGCCTGTTGCCCGGCCTGACCAAGCCCTGGCAGCAATGATCTGGCGGACTTTTTTCCGTTACGTGTTCCGAAAGACAAATTGATCCACATTCAAGCCGACCCGCTCGCTCGGTGACGCAGATTGTGAGTGTATCCGAATGGCATTCAGGCCATCGGCAAACTCATCGTCCGGAAGCTGTGCAGTAAACGAATCCGCCCGCAGCGAAATCTTGTCTGCAAACTTTTCCCAACTGGGTGAGATTTGATCCCATTGCGATCTGTGCGTTGCAAGGGAGAAACCTGCTCCATTGAAAACCTCACCAAGGCGGACGCGTGATATGAGCTTCGAGCGGATGATTTCGCCAATGCTCGGGAAGAACGTCAGGTAGGGATAGGAGGGGATTTCCTCCGTCACGGTGTTGCGGATGCAAACCACTCCTCCCGATCTCAATATCCGGGCACACTCTTCGGCAACTTGCTGCAGATTTTGCATTCGCATTCGTGATGCAAGATCATCGACATGAAAATCATGTCGGAAGTCTGAGCATCCAGCGGTATCGCCTCGCCACTTCCAGAGCGGAAAGACAGGCGCTCGTCAGAATATTTGGCATGCGCCTGGGCGATCATCTTCGCTGATGGTTCAACACCGGTAACATTGGCATCGAATGTATCGGCAAGCGCCTCGGAAAAACGCCCGGTACCGCATCCAAGATCAACAATCTCGGCGATATTCGCATTCGAAATTCCCGCAGCAAAGGATCGCAAAGCTTCGCGCTTTTCAGTCGCGCTCAATTCTCTTCCGGCATCATAGGTGGAGGGAACATTTGTTGTGTCGTAGTCCATGGTTTCCTCAACGCCTTCATTCTGTCCGGGAAGCATTATCCACTTAGCAGAAACCGGGACGTTATCACGCCCCGGCCCCTTGATCACCGGTCAGGCTACTCGCGCAGCTTGACCAGATCGTTCATCAGGCCGCCGGTACCGTTGTGCACGGTCAGCCGTTCGACCTTGCCGGCGATCGTCTCAAGGGCTTCAAGCTCTTTGAGACGCAGCATCACCGGGTTTTCGGCCATCACCTTCGCCGTGTTGAGCAGCGAACGCGTCGCGTTCGTCTCCTCGCGCCGGCGAATGACATTGGCCTCGGCTTCCTTCTGCGCCTCGACCACCTGGTTGAGGATGTCGCGCATTTCACCCGGCAGGATCACGTCCTTCAGGGTGATTTCGCTGACCTCCACACCGAGAGCGGCCATGTCGGCGCGCACCTTGTCGGCGGCTTCCGCATCGACCGTCACCTTGTTTTCAAGGATCTGGTCGAGCGTCATGGCGCCGAGCGTCTTGCGGAAGGCGTGCTGAAGCGCCCGGTAGAGCGCATCGGCGAAGTCCTTCACCTCGGTCACCGCCTTTACCGGATCAGTAACCCGGTAATCGGCGGCAAGGTTGACACGGATGGTCACCCGGTCACGCGTCAGCAGTTCCTGACCGGTCACCTCAAGCGACTGGCGCTTCAGGTCGACCGACTTCGGCGCCACATCGCGTCCCGGTGTCCAAAACGCATGCACACCCGGACCGAGCTTGGCCTTCATCTCACCGTCGACAAACAGGACGTTCGCCCAACCATCCGCCACCGCGATCGCGGTGACATGCTGCACGGCTCCCGCCTGCGCCAGACGCCGGTAGAGTTTCGGCTCGACGGCCGGAACGTCCGAGACATCGATCTTCGTTACCTCGAACGGACCGGCAGCGGTCCACAGCGCAATGCGCCGGTCCGGACCGAGCACGGTGTAGACACGGCCTTCACGCTCGATGACGGCAACCTCACCGGCTGCCGTCTCGGCCACGGTCAGGTGTTCGCCAGCGACATGCGGCAGCTTGTCGAAGAGCGCCTTCTCGTAATCCGAAACGAGCTCCGGCCGCGCCAGATTGTGGACTTCGACCTCAAGCCGTCCGCGCCGGTTGGCGAGCATGTGTTCGCCCGGCACGAGGATGCCCTTGATCTCACCCTTGTAGAGGTGCAGCGCCCGTTCGTTTTCGTTGATGAGCACGCGTGTGCGGGCCATGATCTTTTCGAGAATGGTCATCATCTTCTTTACTCCTGTCGCTTTCATCGCATGTCGGCGAACTTCCTTTCTTCGTTTCGGTTTCGTTTTTCCGGACAAGAGCACTTTTGACCCATTCGGGGCCATTCTGCCGGAAAGGGTCAAAAGTGCTCATCGATCCGGAAACCGGTGGCATGTTCCTTTGGCGGGTCATCGGCGAGAGGGGGTTGCAGCAACTGTCCCGGCGCAATCCCGTCCGAAGACGAAATCTTGCGGGGACAGAGCGGCTATCCCGTCACCGGCGGCCGGGCCGCAGGCGCATGGCGTCAGGCTTCCGTCCGCAGCAACCCGAAGGTCACAACGTTCATCAGCCGTCGGCATTCCGGTTTCCGGACCACTCGTTGGTTGTGGTCTGTTTAAGACCTAGAGGAGCGGGAATCGAACCCGCGACAGTCGACGTTTAAGGTCGATGCTCTACCCAAACTGAGCTATCCAGTGGTGCACATGACAGGACTCGAACCTGCAACCTCCGGCCTCGTGACCGGTGCTCTTCCCATGAGCTACACGCGCATCCCGTATCTTTGGTCCGGTATCCGTACGAAGCATTGGCAGCGCCATCTTCGCGGGCGGGCATTCACGAAGCCCTCGCCGTTGATGTCCGGTCCGTTGGAAACGGGAGGCGGCACCTACGCCCTTACGCAGAGGAAGGCAACAGGCAATCCGGATTCTTTTGCTTCACAAAACGGCGTATGTTGCTGAAATACAACATATAATTGTATCGTTATATGGTGATGCTGCCTTGTCCCGAACCTATTGGTCACGCAAATTCCCGGCCTTCGGCACTTCTTTGAAAATAGATTAGATCCAGCTCGGGCGGGGTTTCGCCCAGTACAGACAGGATCATGTGCGCCTGGCCGCGATGGTGGGTCTGATGATTGAAGAAATGCGCCATGGCCGGTGCCAGCCGCTGGCTGATGGTCTTGAAGTCGGTGGCGGTCAGATAGGTAAACCGGCCCATCAGGTCGATGTCGGAAAGTCCTTCAACCCATTCCTCGATGCGCGCGTCGAGCCCGGCGCGAGCATCTGCCAGTTCATCGAACCGGTCGTAGAGCACCGCATCGAGACTGTCCGGCAATTCGCCGGTGCTGGTAAACCGGTGCATCCAGATCAGGTCGCCGACGAGAATATGGTTGAGTGTGCCCTCCATTGAAGCAAAGTAGGCACCGGTGTCGCGGCCGAACTCTTCGTCGGTCAGCGCGCTCGCGGCATCATACAGCCGTGCATTCGCCCACTTGTTGTAGGCCGCCATCATCACGAAGTGTTTCTTCACAGCTGCTTCCCCGGAGACTAGCCAACTGGTAGGAGGGCGCATACTAGCACCGCATCAGGGGGGTCACCAGTGACGATCAAGCATTATGAACTTGTTGGCGCCGACGTAACGCGCCCGTTCAGCCCGCACTGCTGGAAAACGCGCATGGCGCTGATCCACAAGGGTCTCGATTTTGAAAGCGTGCCAGTTGGATTTAGCGGCGTTCCGCACATAGAAGGCGGCATCAGCAAGATTGTGCCGGTCATCCGCGATGGTGAAACATTGGTCACCGACAGTTTCGACATCGCCCAATATCTCGAGCAGGCCTATCCGGACAGGCCATCGCTGTTCAAGGGCGAAGGTGGCTTGGCGATGGCAAGACTGATCGAGCGTTGGTCGCAGCAGACCATCCATCCCTATATCGGTTCGGCCATCATGATGGATATTTTCAACATGGCCCGCGACGACGACAAGGCCTATTTCCGCGAAAACCGCGAAAGCAGGTTCGGAAAGAAACTGGAGGAAATTCCTGCCGGGCGCGAGGAGCGTCTGGCTGCGTTCGGCAAATCGTTGGAGCCGTTGCGAGACATGCTGAGTTACCAGCCGTTCATCGGAGGATCGTCGCCACTGTTCTCCGACTATATCGTGTTTGGCGCGTTCCAGTTCGCGCGCGTTGTGTCGCCATTCAAGGTTCTTGACGATGACGATGTCATTGCCGATTGGTTTTCGCGTTGTCTCGATTTGCACGACGGGGCCGGGCGGTCTGTTTCAGCAGCAGCCTAATTTCCGGGTGTGAACCGCTCCAGTGGGTTCACACATGCGAAGAACCGCTCTATAGAGCCGCGGAAATCTTATGCTTACCCGAAATACAAGGAACGACAATGGCGATCGAACGCACTTTCTCGATGATCAAGCCTGACGCAACCAGGCGCAATCTAACTGGCGCGATTACAAAAATGCTGGAGGATGCCGGCCTGCGTGTGGTCGCATCACGCCGCGTTTGGATGAGCCGCCGCGAAGCCGAAGGTTTTTACGCCGTTCACAAGGGCAGGCCGTTTTTCGACGAACTTTGTGAATTCATGTCCTCAGGTCCGACTGTCGTTCAGGTTCTTGAGGGTGAGAACGCGATCGCAAAGAACCGCGAAGTCATGGGTGCGACCAATCCGGCCGATGCCGACGAAGGCACCATCCGCAAAACCTTTGCACAGTCGATCGGCGAAAACTCCGTTCACGGCTCAGATGCGCCGGAGACCGCTGCTGAAGAAATCCGCTACTGGTTCTCCGATACCGAAGTCGTCGGCTGACGACCTGAATACATAGGAGTGAAGGCCGGTGGATCTAACCGGCCTTTCCGGTGAGAAAGCCTTTTTCTTCCTGTAGTCCGGCTTGCGCAGGATGATGGCGGTTTTCGTCGGCAAACGTCGTGAATTCGTCGAAGCTCATGGCGCCGCCATAATATCGGCCCTGGAACACATCGCAGCCATAGGCGCGCAAAAAGGCCTCCTGGCCTTCGCTCTCGACATGTTCGGCGACGGCGGTAATTCCAAGTGTACCGGCCATCGCCAAAATCGTCTTGACCAGCGCCTCGTTGTCCTCGTCGCCATCAATTCCAGAGACGAAAGCGCCTTCGATCTTGACCTCGTCGAACGCCAGTTGCTTCAGATAGGTGATCGACGAATAGCCTGACCCGAAATCGTCAAGCGAAAAGCGAATACCCGCCTTCTTGAGGGCAACCATCCGTGTCTCGATATTCTCGCGGGCGCTGCGATGAACCTGCTCGGTTATCTCGATCGTCAGCATTCCCGGACGGATCCGGTGTTCGTCAATCAGAGCGCTGATCTGCTGTATCGCGCCCTCATCAAGAAGGAAGGAAGTCCCTGCGTTGACCGCAAGACGCACTGCCTCCAGACCCGGGGTGCGGCTCCACAGCGCCAGTGTCTCAACGGCAATATTCATGGCCAGAATGTCCAGATCTGTCGACAAGCCAGCCTTTTTGGCCAACGGCAACAACCGGTCGGCGCGAATTGTTCCGTGTTCCGGATGCGGCCATCTCATGAAACCTTCCGCCCCGACAAGGCGCCCGTTTCGGTCGACCTGTGGCTGGTACTTCAGTTCCAGTTCGCGGCGGCGGATGGCGCGGGCCAGGTCGGAGGCCAGCAGCACCTCTTCGCCGCCTGCTTCGGTCTCTCCGGTCTGGACAGCGAATGCTGTGCCGATTTTGTCGCGACCACCAGACTTGGCTTCATACATTGCCTGATCTGCCCGGGTCAGTATCGCATCGGGGTTGTCCTGGGTGCTGTCATAGATGACCGCGCCGAGACTTGCAGTCGACTTGTAACCGAGTTTCTTCAGTTGATAGGGTTCGCGCATGGCGCTCATGATCTTGTCAGCAACCGCCATGGTGTTTTCGCGCGCGATCCAGTCCTCGTGCCCCACGGACTGAAGCAGAACCACGAATTCGTCGCCGCCAATCCGGGCAACCGTGTCGCCGGTGCGGACCGTCTGCTGAAGGCGGTCTGCAACCTGCATCAGGAACATGTCGCCCACTTCATGTCCGTGCGTGTCGTTCAAATCCTTAAAGTGGTCGAGATCGATGAAAATGGCTGCGCCGAACAGATTGCGGCGTTTGCAGTCCGCGAGGGTTTGGCTCAGCCGGTCCATCAGAACACGGCGGTTCGGCAATCCCGTCAGCGGATCGACATACGCCATTTCCTCGATTTCGAGTTCCTGACGCTTCCGCTCAGTGATGTCAGAGATGTAGCCGTACCAGGTCACCGTTCGTTCGGTACGTTCTGGTTGCGCGACCACATCGAGCCAGCGTTCAACGCCATCGCTGTCGATGACCCTGTATTCCAACTTCCAGACTGTCAGGTTGAGGCCGGATTCACGCAGGGAAAGCAGGTATCGTTCCCGGTCATCTGGATGGACCGTGTGGAAATAGGACGTCGGGTCGGCAACACTTTGGGTTTCGGTAATTCCGACTGTCCGGCAAAATCCGCTTGAGACATAAGGCGCGGTAAATGTTCCGTTCGGGTTGCGGACAAGTTGAAACAACCCACCCGGGACCAAGTCCGTCAGTTTTCGGAACCGCTCCTCGATTTCCAAGCGGCGAATGGAATCGGTAATTTCGCGAACGGAACCTTCGTAGTGCTTTACTGCACCGGTATTGGCGTCCCTGACGGCCCGGGCGCTTTCGGAAATCCAGATGCGCTCGCGTGTTTTGTGGCGATAGATTTCCGAGACAAAATCCTCGACATATCCGTCCTGTTCCATCCGGGCCTTGAATTCTTCACGGCGATTGGGGTCGACATACCATTCCGTTGCAATGTCCGTTACCGCTGCAAGCTGCTCGGCTTCGGTTTCATAACCGTTGAGCCTGACCAGTGCCCGGTTGGCGCTCATTTGCTTGCCGTCGGGTGATGACCGGTAGACACCTTCGGTCAGGTTCTCAATCAGCGCGGCACTGTCCAGTGCGGCCTGCTTGGATTCCTTGTAAAGGCGGCGATAGGACAAGAGGCAACTGACCGGCGCCAGGGCAATAGCGATCGGGGCCGCGACAATCCAGGGATGCGCGACAGCAAACTCGATCAGAACTGACAGAACTGTTGGAATCAATCCATCAAAACTCCGCATGTTCTGAACGATGCTACAGATGCGAAGTGTGGATTCCGTTTAAGAAGCGCTAATATTTCCGAGACGGTTAACCATCTGCAAACAGACAGGTTCAATCAGAAATAGAATCGTTCCGTTGATTGAATAGGTGGCGAAAAAACCTTATAAACTATTGAAATATATGGATTAAACATATAATTGCTAATCGGACCATTGTTTCAGGTTTTCATCATCTTGTTCGGTTGCCGCGACCCATCCTGCGGTTGTACCGTCGGCAAGATGCTCCTTCTTCCAAAACGGCGCTTCGGTCTTCAGAAAATCCATCATGAAAGAAGCCGCCTGGAATGCGGTCTGCCGATGCGAAGATGCTGCCGCTACAAATACAATGTTCGCGCCTGCTGCAATGCGGCCGAACCGGTGAATGACGGTCATCCCTGTCAGCGGCCAGCGCGCCGTGGCATCGGCGGCTATCTTTGCGATCTGTTTTTCCGCCATTCCCGGATAATGTTCCAGTTCCAGCGCTGACAGCCGGCCGGCCTCATCGCGGCAAAGACCGGTAAACGTGACCACGGCGCCGACATCTTTTCGGTTCGATGTCAGTCTCGCCACTTCCGCCGACGCGTCAAAATCGGCGCGTTGCACGCGAACGGTTGGAACGACGTGCTCGCTCACCGTGTCATCCTCCGGTCATCGGAGGGAAAAGCGCAATCTCGTAGGGTGTGCCGAGTTTTTCCGAATGGTGGACATGTTCCATGTCGAGCGCAACCCGGATCGATTCCTTGTGTTCAAGTGCTGCGGCGTATTCCTCACCCAGAGTTTTCAGCCAATCCAGCAGTTCAGATACGGTTGTCACCTCGGCGGGCAGGTCAAGCTCTTCGCCTTCTTTGCCGATGCGCTCGCGAACCCATGAGAAATAAACCAGCTTCATCAACTGTTACCTGCAATCATTCGTCGATGACGTGTTTCAGACCGGCCCGAAAATAGTCCCAACCGGTATAGAGCGTCACAACTGCCGAAATCCACAACAGCACGATACCGGTTTGCGTCGTATAGGCAAACACCTTGTCGCCGGCCGAGCCGGCAAGCAGAAATCCGATGGCGAACAATTGTATGGTGGTTTTCCATTTCGCCATTGTGGTCACGGGCACGGAGACTTTCAGCTCGGCCAGGTATTCACGCAGGCCGGAAACCAGGATTTCGCGGCAAAGGATGATGATTGCCGCCCACAGCGACCAACCGGCGATGGTCTTGTCGGTGTCAGCGGCCAGCAACAACAGGCAGGTGGAGACCAGCAGCTTGTCGGCGATCGGGTCGAGCATCCGGCCGATATTGGAAGTCTGTTGCCAGATGCGCGCCAGATAGCCGTCAAAGAAGTCTGTGATACTGGCGACTGCAAAAATGGCCAGGGCGCTCCAGCGAGCAAAATCGCTCGACTGAAGCCGACCTTCCAGGAAAAAACACAGCACCACCAGCGGAACGGCAATGATGCGCCCGTAGGTCAGCAGATTCGGCAGGTTGAATGTATGCTTTGGCATCCGGTTGGCCCTTTGCGCCGCTCTAACAATCAGACTCGGATGTGCGCGGTCAACAAGTCGCGCCGCCATCGACTAGCAATTTTGCGTCAGCGGAAGGTTTTTCAACCGTTCTCGTGAAAAAAGTCGTGAATCTGTCTGGCCATTTGCTCTGAAATTCCCTCCACTTGCGCCAAATCAGCTATCGCCGCCCGGCTGACTGCCTTGGCGGTACCGAAATGATGCAGTAGCGCCCGCTTGCGCGCCGGGCCGATGCCGCCGACCTCATCGAGCGGATTTTTGACCATTTCCTTCTTGCGCCTGGCACGATGCGAACCGATGGCAAATCGGTGAGCTTCGTCGCGCAGGCGCTGGATGAAATAGAGCACCGGGTCGCGGGGAGGCAGGCTGAAAGGCTGTTTGCCGGCCATGAAAAACCGCTCGCGACCTGCTTCGCGATCCATGCCCTTGGCAATGCCAATTGCGGTGACGTGCTCCTGGATTCCCAATTCGCCCAATATACCCTCGACTGCTGACATTTGCCCCTTGCCGCCATCAATGAGCAGCAACTCGGGCCATCGCGGGATCGCCATTTCGTCTTCAGAGCCCTCATCGCCGGATTCGCCGGGAAGACCATGCTCCTTCAGCAGGCGCGAGAACCGCCGCTCGATGACCTCACGCATCATGCCGAAATCATCTCCCGGCGTGATGTCCTTCGATTTGATGTTGAACTTGCGGTACTGGTTTTTTGCAAAGCCTTCAGGTCCGGCGACGATCATCGCCCCCACGGCGTTTGTTCCCATGATGTGGGAATTGTCATAGACCTCGATCCGGCGCGGCGGGGTATCCAGGCCGAAAGTCTCCGCAAGACCGGCGAGCAGCCGCGCCTGGCTGGAGGTTTCGGCAAGCCGCCGTCCGAGCGCCTCACGGGCATTTTGCAAGGCATGGCCAACCAGATCCTTCTTCTCGCCGCGTCTCGGCACCGAGACATTGACCCGATAGCCCGACTTGGCGCTCAGAGCCTCTGAGAGCAGTTCTCGCTCCTCTACATCGGTCGACAACAACACGAGCCGCGGGCAGGGCTTGTCGTCGTAGAACTGGGTCAGAAACGAACCCAGCACCTCTGGCGAACCGAGCGAAGCATCGGCGCGGGGAAAGTAGGAACGGTTGCCCCAGTTCTGCCCTGTTCGGAAGAAAAACACTTCCACACAGGTCTGGCCGCTTTCCTGATGCACCGCGAATACATCGGCTTCGTCAATTGTTTGCGGATTGATGCCCTGATGGCTTTGTACATGAGACAGCGCAGCCAGGCGGTCGCGGTAGACAGCGGCACGCTCGAAGTCGAGATCGGCTGATGCCCGCTGCATCGAATCCGACAAAAGTGCCTTGATCTTGCTCGACCTGCCGGACAGGAAGTCGCGCGCCTCCGACACCAGCTCACCGTATCCGTCGGCGTCGATCTCACCGGTGCACGGTCCGGCACAACGCTTGATTTGATAAAGCAGGCAGGGCCGTGTGCGGCTGTCGTAGACAGAATCACTACACGTCCTCAGCAGGAAGGCCCGCTGCAGCGAATTGATGGTACGGCCGACCGCACCGGCTGATGCGAATGGTCCGAAATACTCTCCTTTGTGAGAGCGCGCACCGCGGTGTTTGAAGATCCCCGGCGCCCCGTGATTGCTGGTCAGCAAAATGTAGGGAAACGATTTGTCATCGCGCAGCAACACGTTAAACCGCGGCCGCAAGCGCTTGATAAGATTCGCTTCCAGTAATAGCGCCTCGGTTTCGGTCCGGGTGACGACAAATTCCATTGCTGCAGTTTCGCGGATCATGCGAACGATGCGGCCGGAGTGCCCGCGGCCCTGTGCGTAACTCGTCACACGCTTTTTCAGACTGCGCGCCTTGCCGACGTAAAGTACGTCGGATTCAGCATTCAACATGCGATAGACGCCAGGCCGGTTCGGCAGCTGTTTGACAAAATCCGAGATCAGCTCGGCGCCGGATTTGGCTTCGCCGGCGCTGTCACTGACCGTCCAGTCGATCTCCGGGTTCATTCGCCAACACCGGTAACGTCAGGCGTCTCCCAAGCCAGATGTTGCCCTCCGTCGAGCGCGATCATCTGCCCTGTCACCGATGGCGTTTCCCAAAGCCATTTGATAGTCGCGCCAAACTCTGCCAGCGACGGACCCCGCTGCAGGGGAACTGACATCACCTGATGTTTGAAATCGGTCTCCGATTGCCTTTCGTTGGGCAACGTCGGTCCCGGTCCGATTGCATTGACACGGACGCGCGGCGCCAACGCCTGAGCCATGGTCCGGGTCGCCGTCCAAAGCGCGGATTTGGACAGGGTGTAGGAAAAATACCGCGGGGTCAGCTTCCATATCCGCTGGTCGATTATGTTGACGACGAGGCCGGTTTCATCATCCGGAAGGATCCCGGCAAAATGATTTGTCAGCGTCGCCGGCGCTTTCAAATGAACGTCGAAATGTGCGTCCCAAACAGCCTCATCAGGTTCGGTAACCGCATCCTCCTCAAAGATCGATGCGTTGTTGACCAAAAGGCAAGGTGCGCCGGCCTGCTCCGACACATTTTCGATGAGACCGGCCGTTGCATCGGCGTCGGTGAGGTCGGCAATAACCGTGAACGCCCGGCCGCCCGCCGCTGCGATTCCGTCTGAAAGCGCCTCCGCCTCCGCGTCAGAACCGTAATGATGGATGGCGACCGTGAACCCGTATGCCGCTAAATCACGCGAGATGGCAGCGCCGATCCGGCGTGCGCCTCCCGTTACCAATGCAATTTTGCCGTCCACAGTCATTCGCTCAAAATACCGACCAGATGTAGATTGCATAGGCCGCCAGCATCCCAAGGCCCATCATCCTGCCAACCGTCAACCGCGCGTAACCAATTACCGCAAGCAGCACCATTGCTCCCAGCATGACCCACATGTCGGTGGAAATGATGCGCGGTTCGACAGGCACAGGAATGATCAGTCCGGTCACGCCCATGATGCAGGCGATGTTGAAGATGTTTGAACCGACAATATTGCCAAGCGCCACGGCGCTGGTGTGTCGGATCGCCGCCATCATGGTCGTCGCCAGCTCCGGCAGCGAGGTGCCGATCGCGATGACGGTCAATCCGATTGCCGCTTCCGATATGCCGAATGAACGTGCGATGTCGCTGGCTCCGACAACAGTCAGCTGTGCTGCAAGCGGCAATCCGACGATGCCGGCAGCGATATAGGCAGCCACGCGACCGGTATCATGCGGCGCTTCGCCAATCTCATCGTGGTAATCGGTTCCTGCAATCCGGATGCGGCCGGCTTGATGGATCTGCCACCAAATGTAGAGACACAAACCGCCAAACAGGATCGCGCCATCAACCCGGCTGAGAGCACCGTCCGATATCATGAAAATGAACAGCAACACCGTCACCAGCATGGCGGACAGATTGCGCCTCAGCCCGGGTTGCCTTGCTGTCACCGCCGAGACCAGGGCCGGAAGCCCCATGACAAGCAGCACATTGGCGATGTTGGAACCGATCGCATTTCCGATCGCGATACCCGGCGCGCCTTGGAGCGCGGATTGAACGGAGATGAACAATTCGGGCGCTGATGTGCCGAATGCAACTACCGTCAGACCGATCACCAGCGGATCGATGCCGAGGTTTTCTGCGATACCGACAGCGCCCTTGACCAGGAAATCGCCGGAAAAGACAAGCAGCAAGAGGCCGGCGAGCAGCAATACGGTGCTGAAAAGCATGCAGCGAAATCCCGAGAATCATCCGTTCCGGCCAATATAGGTTGCTGGCACCGCACTACCAAGCATGCCCGGTGTGTGACCGAACTGCAACGTCACGCTTTGGCCTCATATCCGCCCGCGAAACTCCAAATTTCCGGAAATCTTTGGCCGCAATTTGCAACGACATTCCGCCCTGACAACAGGGGAATGTCCGAGATGAGGGTTTCGGATGATTTCTCTGGTCGCACGGGCGCGGGCCATTGCGGCAAAGGAGCCAAATAATGAAGATCGTTGCAATCAACAACGCTAGAGCGAAAACCGACCATATTGAATCAATTCTGTTTGCCGATTGGGGTGGTAATCCGGTGTCGAGGCGCTCCAAGGGCGATGCCATTGCATCGTTTGAGAGCGGATCGGCTTCGGGCACCCGCCAATCGCAAACCCGCAAGGGCCGGGCATTTTCGGGCCAAATCCTTCGCGTTTGTTCTCGGACGTATCGCAGATATGCCCATCGAACAAACGCTCGACCTTGTCCCGAAACCGCTCCGGCAGAATGGTTCAATTTGATCGGATTTCGCTCTCGAGCGGTCACCGCTGCCTTCGGCATGGTGCTGCTGTTTGCCAATATCCCGGCCAATGCGGCCGACACCGTCTATGAAGAACCACCGGCGCCATCGGCTCCCGAAGAGGTAACGCCGCTGGCTGCCTGGTCGGGGATCTATGGCGGCGCTGTGCTGGGCTACGGCTTCGGCGAGACCGATGTGGGCGCCAACAATATCGATACCGACGGCTTTATCGGAGGCATTTTTGGTGGTGCGCAATACCAGTCGGGCTCGTTCGTCTACGGAGGCGAGACCGACATTGGCTACAACATGATGGATGGCACCAATGCCGGAGTGGCGACCGAATATGGGCTGGAAGGTTCGCTGCGGGCCCGCATCGGCTATGCAGCGACACAGGATATTCTGCTTTACGGCACCGGCGGTGTCGCTGTTGGACGGGTGGAAGTTACCAACGCTGCGGGCAGCGACACCAACACCGTTGTTGGCTGGACTGCCGGCGCTGGTGTTGATGCAAAGCTGACCGAGCAGGTGTTTGGCCGGCTTGAATATCGCTACACGGACTACGCAGACAAAGTGTTCAATCCAGGCGGTGCTGCAGCCAATGTTGACGCAAATCACAGCCGCCTCATGCTGGGGCTCGGTCTGCACTTTTAAACCTGATTGTCGGGCGCGGTGCACTGCTGCGCCCGATATCTCAATTTTGCTTCTGTCAGCCTTTCGGCAGGTATTCCGTCAACTCGGGAAACTTGGCATCGAATCGCGCCGGCCAGCGTTTCAGTCGTGTGCGGCCTCGCTCCCACTGACCGGAAAATCGCAACTCCAGATAACCGAGCATGGCGCGAATGGCGATGTGGCCGCCGGTAATTTTCTTGGGCAGGTTTGGCGGATTGGCGTTGAGTGCATCAAGCGCGCGTTCCACCTTGCTCCATTGCGCATCAAGCCAAGGCTGATGCACGATTTCGGCTGGCCGGAACCGGCGCTCGTAAACATGCGCCAACAGGCAATCGCACAAACCGTCGGCCAGCGCTTCCATCCGCTCGGCTTCGGTACGCTTGGCCGGGCTGCGGGGAAACAGCTTTCCCTTCGATTCGCGATTGAGCCACTGCATGATCACGCGGCTGTCATAAACGCTCATACCATCATCGGTGATGACTACCGGGATCTTCCCGAGCGGGTTTGCGCCGGTCAGATTGTCGGGTTGAGGGGCGGTATCGACAAGCTCCGAAACAAGGTCAACGCCAGCATAGGCCGACGCCATGCGAACCTTGGCGCTATAGGGAGATGGGGGTGAGCAGAGAACTTTGGGCATATAAATCTCCGGTGAATCAGCTTCTCAGCGAAACTCAATAGGCCGTTGAAAAGATTCGGGCAATATCAGCCGCCGCGCGCTGGCGGCATCACTGCCTTGTCGCGAGCACAGGCGCGTCGCTCCAGTTCCGGGCACGTGCGAAATTCGAGCGATTTGGTCAGGCACAAACGCACTTCGCGCAGGTAGCGTTTGCCGCAGGTGACGACAATGCCCGCCGCATCACTGCCGTTGTTGGAGACAAGAAACGCCTGCTCGAGTACATCCGGATCGACGGTTCTGTAGTCATCCAGCCGCGCGAATTCCGGTGGGATGGTCACCGCCTCGCGCGCCTTTCTGAGCGTGGCAAAATAGTCCTCCCGCGTCAGGCCGGAACAGGTTCCGTGCTTTTTCCATTGATGCCGGATAAGCCCGGCAGAGGGCATGATGTCGTAGAGTTCCCGCAGCGCTTCCTTCGGTACATCAAGCGACAGGCCGGTGGGGCAGTTCGACGGATAGCCACGCTCAAATTGCGGCCACAAACCGTGCACGATAAAGCCGTAGGGACGGCCGGAATTGCATTGCTGGCGATTGGCGTCCTCGCCCTCCGCTGCGCAGTAGCTTGGCGACCAGGAAAGCGCCAGGACGTAATAGTCGAAACCCGAGCCCAGCGGCAGCGTGTCGCCCGCGTTGCCTCCATCACTTTCCGTCCCGCTTTGCTCAGAACAGGCTGCAAGTGCCAATACCGTCGCGACCAGCGCAACGGCAAAACGCGCGCCGACAATATGCATCAGTCTCAGCGAAGAATCCGGCAATAGGAATTATAGACGTTCCAGCGGTCAAAGCCGGAAACGCAAAATTCGACATTGTCGTCGATACCGGCAAATCCCTGATGGTCTTCGATCAGGTACCAGATGCGCTTGCGCCGCCCGTCAGAAAGCTGAGCGGTCCCATGGCAATAACGCCGGGCAATAGGCCTGTCTTCATGTGCCGGAAGATATCTATGCTGATGAATTCGGTCGATTTCCTCGATTTCGACATCGGGCAGGTGGGGAACGTTTGTGACCTGATGGCGAAACCGCCGTTCAATCTTGCGCAGCATCTTGGCATCGTCACAGGAGCGAGCTTCGCCGTCCCATATGCGCAGTTCGAAGGCGCCCGCCGGCGAGGCTGCAGCGGCACCCGCCGCAACGGCGGCCGCGATCATCATCGATTTGAAAGGGAATGAAGGCATGAGACAATAACCTGTTTCGCGCTACGCTGCATCTTTGCCCAGTTTGGCCAAGCCGGTAGCAGGGGTCAAGCGTTGCACTTGATTGATATCGGCTCAAAGAATTTTGTTCGACATCGGTTTCCCGGTCGCTATTAGTATCCCGATGAATATCCAGACACGCCCGGCAATTGGCCATTCGGCCTGCCCGCATGATTGTCCCTCGACCTGTGCGCTCGATGTTGAGCTCATCGATGGCAGCACAATCGGCCGTGTGCACGGGGCGAAGGAAAACAGCTATACCGCCGGGGTTATATGCGCCAAGGTTGCGCGCTATGCCGAGCGTATCCACCATCCCGGCCGGTTGTTGAAGCCGCTTGTTCGCGCCGGAGCAAGAGGCGAGGGACAATGGAAGCAAGCCAGTTTCGAGGCCGCGCTCGACCTTGTTGCCGAACGATTTCAGCAGGCGGAAGCACGCCACGGCAGCGAAACGGTCTGGCCCTATAATTACGCAGGAACGATGGGCTTCGTACAGCGCGATGGCATTCACCGTCTGCGCCATGCCAAGCGTTACTCCAACCAGTTCGACACGATCTGCACCAACATGGCGTGGACCGGATTTGCTGTGGGGACCGGCGCCCTGCGCGGCCCCGACCCGCGCGAGATGGCCAAATCCGACTGTGTGGTGATCTGGGGCACCAATCCTGTCGCCACCCAGGTCAATGTCATGACCCACGCAACCAGGGCCCGCAAGGACCGCGGCGCGAAAATCGTCGCCATCGACATCTACGACAATGCCACGGTCAAACAGGCCGACCTTGGCCTGATCCTGCGGCCGGGAACCGACGCCGCACTTGCCTGCGCGGTGATGCATATCCTGTTTCGCGAAGACTTCGCAGATCGTGATTATCTTGCGAAATACACCGATGATCCGGCCGGCCTTGAGCAGCACCTGGCACAAAAAACGCCCGAATGGGCCGCCTCGATTACCGGCCTGCCGGTGGCCGAGATTGAAGCCTTTGCCCGGCTGGTCGGAGAGACAAAACGCAGCTATTTCCGCGTCGGATACGGCTTTACCCGTCCGCGAAACGGTGCCGCGGCCATGTATGCGGCGATTTCAATACCCTGTGTTACCGGCGCTTGGCAGCATGAGGGCGGCGGCGCATTTCATTCCAACTCCGATATCTTCACGGTCGACAAGTCGCGGCTGATGGGAGCAGGTCTTGCAGATCCTGAGGTGCGCTGGCTCGACCAGTCCAAGATAGGCCGCATCCTGACCGGTGAAGCAGACGCGCTGCAAAACGGCCCGCCGGTGACCGCCATGCTGATCCAGAACACCAATCCGGTGAACGTGATGCCGGAACAGCGGCTTGTTCGACAGGGGTTGATGCGGGAGGATCTGTTTGCTTGCGTGCATGAGCAGTTCATGACCGAGACGGCAGAACTGGCCGACGTGGTGCTTCCGGCAACGATGTTCCTGGAACATGACGATATTTATCGCGGCGGTGGTCACCAGCATTTGATGCTCGGTCCGAAACTGATCGATCCGCCTGCCGGACCGATGCCAAACCACTTTGTCATCGAGGAACTGGCCAAAAGGCTCGGTGTTTCGGATAGGCAAGGATTTGGCCTGACCGAGCAGGATCACATAGATGCGGTTCTGGTGCCTGTGGGCAGCAGCTTCGCTGACCTTGAGCAAAAGCGCTGGATTGACCTGCAGCCGGATTTCGAACAATCGCATTTCCTGGGTGGCTTTGGCCATGCCGACGGCAAGTTTCGTTTCAAGCCGGACTGGACTGGAACACCTGCGCCCAACAAGCCTCCGCAATCGCTTGGACCACAAGGCGACCATCAACGCTTGCCGGCGTTTCCGGATCATGCCGAACTGATCGAGACCACAGACGAGGAACATCCGTTCCGGCTTGCCACATCGCCGGCGCGCTCGTTTCTGAACTCGACCTTTGCCGAGACAAAGACATCGATTGACCGGGAAGGGCGGCCGGAACTTAAGTTACACGCCGATGATGCCCTGGCGCTGGGTGTCGCCGAGGGCGATCTGGTCGAGATCGGCAATAAGCGCGGCGAGGTGGTTCTGCACGCGACGATCGGCGGCGGTGCACGGCCGGGTGTCGTCATCGCCGAGGGCATCTGGCCCAACAAGGCGCATCTGCGCGGCGAGGGCATCAATACGCTCATCGGTGCCGAGCCCGCAGCCCCTTATGGTGGTGCAGCCGTCCACGACACGGCGGTTTGGGTGAGGGCGGTTTAGCCTCCGGCCAGAGTACGTTTCAATCAGCCTCCGCAAATGTGGAAATTCATCTTCCATAAACAACTGGTTTGACTGCGACGTCTGTCGATGACAACAATTTGACAAGCGGAAAATGAGATATCGCACCTGCCAGCCTTGTGATCCGGCAAATACGGATCGCGTTAGCAACAAACGCCGGATCACCCACCAGAGGCTGTGGCGCACGGCTGGCAGACATCTCACCTAGTTCTCAACAAAAGTTGCCGAGAGAAGTCTCTTTATCCGGCTCGAGGGTACTCCAAGATTTGATCCGCCGTATTCGGGGAGAATTGCGGTGTTAACGGCGATCACTTTGCCGTTGATATCGAGTACGGGGCCTCCACTGCCTCCATGTGTTGTCTCGGCGTCATACACCAGATTTTCGGTGCCGGAGCGGCCGATAATTCCGCGGCTCGCTAGCGGGACAATTCTGCCGGCTTCGGCAAGGCGTTTTGCGATGCTCCAGAAACCCAAGTCTAGTTCTTTTTGAAGCAGTTCGACAAATTCCGATCCTGCCTGAGCCAGCAGAGAGCGCAATCCTGTCGGATAGCCCATGACAATAATTTCCTGGCCCGGTTGCGGCTCCTGATCGGACAGTTCGAGGCCGGCAATCTCATGTGGAATTGCCTCTGCCTGCAATATGGCGAGGTCATCGGTTTCGCTCGCACTTCGCAGGCTGGCCGCCAGGGATTCTGGGTGTCCAGGGGCGTACACAATGAGTTTCAAAAGTATCGGCTCGAGGCCGCGCTCGGACATTGTCGTGGCAATGGCGTCTTGTTCCCATGGAAATGCAACATGCCGGTTTGTAATGAGGATTCCACTCCTTCGAACCGCAAAGGCAGTGCCGATGGACTGACGCTCCGCAACAGGCCCATCGCCCTCCAATGACAGCATTAAAAGGCCGTTCGGTGAAATCCGGGGTTTGCCGTCAGGGCCGAGTACCTGACGGAGCATTGCCTCTGATTCTTTGCTGCGGAAGCCATAGGCGGCCTGCACCAAAAATACCGAGTTTTGGGACTGCCGGATTACGCGTGCGCTGGCTGTCGAGCGCTCTTCAAGCCAGGTGAGCCGTTCTGCAGCTGTCTCAACCTCGGCACCCAGTTCCTGGCGAAGCGTTTCAAGATCGGCCGGCGTAATTGCTTCCTCGCGGTTTCTGGCGAGCGCTTGAGACAGCTCCTCAAGTTGCGCAGTACCGCTGGTGATGCGCTCCTGAAGCAGGGCGTTCACCCTGGCCTGCTGGTAGACGATAGTGCCGAGTGCCACCAAGGCGATAATCACCCCAATTCGGAAAATGTAGGTGGATCCGAGCGCCAGGCGGCCAAATGCGAGCATGAAAGCGCCGGAAATCTTGCGGAGAACCGGTCGCCGACTTGTTCGGAAATAGGCGATAAGGTCTGCGATAACGCCGGGAGCCGCCCGTTGGATCGGTTGCCGGTCTGCGCAAAGGCAAAACCTTGACATCGGACCTGACTGACCAAACTCGACCATGTCGTGGTTTTCAAGACGCTTATGTGTGACCGCACGGCCGTTCACCCAGACTGAGTTTCCCCGAACGGTTTCGATCTCAAAATGGCTGTTGAGCCTTCTCAGCCGTGCGATGGCGTTTTCCGCGGGTTCATCAGTTGTGAATACCTTTAGCTCAGGGCATCGCCGGCTATTCAGCGAAACTTCCAGAGCGGACGCCCCAAGCCAACTTAAAGTGCCACGCGCGGGGCCCGTCAGATGCTCAAGGACTGCGACGGGAAGCCCGTCGTCCATCAAAGTTTCGCCTTTGTTTTCTTCGTTCATCTGTGCTGCCGCAGTTTAATTTGCCGCTTTGAGTGTCGAGATCGCTCCGTTTTGCCTGCTCTCAGGCCATTACCGCAGGATAACATCTAATTGCGGATCGACGAATCCGCAGATCGTCAGGTTGTCATTCCTTCGTCATGAAAACTGTGCGTTGGACAATTGCGATTGTCAGCAGCGGAAGCAACACCGTCAACGTCGTAACCGTAATTAGAAGCAAGCCGAGTTCACCGTAGTCAGCCTGAGTTTCCACCTGACCCGTAATACGGTCGCGTACCTCCCGCGTGACAGTGAACACCTGATTCAGATACTTCGTTGAAAGACTACTCGCCGAAAGGGCAAGGTTCGTAAAGGATGCCATCACTGCAAAAAACGTTGCCTTCAAATCATCGGGAGCATTGCGGGCAATCCACGCCAGCATCGGAATCATGGCTATCTGCCCCAAGGGCGACTCAATCGCGGCATCCATGATCGCGATGAACCGGGCATCGACGATGCCCTCGGTGTAAGCCTCCGTTATGTTGTGAATACCATAATAAAGTCCGATGTTAGGCAGTGAGAGGATACCAGCTGCAATTGTCAGAACGATGACAATGAACGTTATCGGGCGGGTGGCCATGAGCGGCCTGAGAAGAACCATGCCCACTAGCGCCAGCGAGGATGAGATCAGGTATAGAACCGAGAGAAATCGCTGGTCGAAACCCAGTATATCAATCTCAAACCAGGTCGCGCCCGGACCAGGTAGCGGGACGGCGCGAAATACAAAAATTATCACAGCGGTTCCGACCAGGGCACGCGCCTTTTCCGGTGCCAGCCTTTTCAGCAATTGACGCATCAGGAACAGCACGATTGCCATCGATCCGGTGAAGACGATCTCCTGTGCGAAGGGCATGTCGGACAATCCGATCGCCATTGTAAAAACAACAAAAACGGCACCGCCGGTGAAATACCAGTGGTTCACCGCGAACGGACCGGTTTCCGTGTCGCGGACTCCCTCCCGATGGTTGGAACTATCCCCGTCGGCGAAGCGCCTTCGCCGGACATGGTTCTGGATAACAGCGAGCAGTACACCGGAGATCGAGATGGCGGGAATAAACAGCGCCAGGAGATAGATGCGCGCATACAGGCCCGCTTTCTCGCTGTCCGACATTGTTTCGACGCCGGAGAACATAAAGATGTTCAGCAATGCAACCGCAACAATGCCGAAAATAAGCGCGAAACGGCCGAGTGTCTGCATGGTGGTGTGAAGCGCCTTGGATTCTGAATCCGGCAATAAATTGCCGCTTGCATCAGTGCGCGGAACTGCCTCGACTGACATCGCATCGGCTACTGCGTCCTGGATGACATACCCGCTCGGAGCGAGCAGCGCGCTCGTCACGTACCAGGTTTCGATCGCCAGGTATTCGGTCATCCATTCGGTGTTGGTGATCAACAGATACATGATCGCGAGGCTCAGCGCGATCAGTCCGGCCCCGAGAAAAACGAGCAGATACTTCCAGCGCCAAATCAGATCGACGAGGTGTCCGAGGGGCATTTTTAGCGCCCAAGGCAGACCCGCCCAGAATGCCAGGCCGGCCAGGAATTCGGCTGAGAGTCCCAGATATTCCTTTACAAAGAAGGTACCGACGATTGCCGTCAATCCTGCGATGCCAGCCGCAAAATAAATCATGAGCGGCGGCAGAAACGTCCAGCGAACTTGGCGCGCGAGGTCAATTAAGGTGGTATCGATCCAGCGCGCAGCGGTCTCATACATACCAATTCCCGGGGCCTCATTTGGCCATTCATACAAGGATACCCGATTTCGGAGTTTGAGTAGGATCAATGCAATGATTCGAGAACGGTGTCAGTTTTCACCGATCTCGCGCAGAAGGAAGTGAATTCTGCCCTGCTTTTTTAAGCCACGCGGCAGCGCGCAGAACGGATGGCAAAAATGAAACTGAAGCAAAACTGCTGGGTCGCTGTCATGGATGGCGAAAAAGCACTTGTTCTCCGAAACATCGGTGATGCGGTGCACATCAATCTTCAAGTTGTTCGCGATATTGAACGCGACAATCCGGCAAATCGCGAGCAAAGCAGTGATCGGCCCGGGCGCCTGAACGATGGTGTTACCCACCACAAAAGTGCTGTTCAAGAAACTGATTGGCATCGATTGGAAAAAGACCGATTTGCAATCGAGATCGCGAACCGGTTACAGATTTGGGCGCGAAAGGGCCAGTTCAGCGAACTTGTTTTGATCGCGCCGCCGCACACACTGGGTGCCGTGCGCAAGGCGATCCCCGGTTCATTTGGCGCCGAAATCATAGCAGAGCTCGACAAGGACCTGACATCGCATACGGTCGCTGACATCGAAGCACATATTCTCAAGCAGTAATGGCGCTTCTCTGCGTGTGCCGATGCCGGGGATTCTCGCAATTCTCCGCGGACACAATCACCGAAATTACGAAAAAATTACGATAGCCTAGACGATGTGCTGACGGCGTTGCCGGAATTTGTCCTCATTCAACAGACCCGTTGTCCGGGTCCGATCGCAAGGAGGAAGAAATGTTTCCGTCACCGCAAGAACAGGCAATGTTGAAGTCGATGCGCAAGGAACTTCATTCGGGAATTACACCGCAACAATTCGGGCTTGAGCGTCTGCAGTACAACGAACTGCGTGATCAGGCGGAAGCGATCGGAAACTCGGAAATGGGGACGGAAGTGCGCGCGCAGACACTTCATGCCGCCCGGTTTTCCAAGATAATCTTGTCGACGGTGGTGCAGGGCATTCGCGAGTTTCTGCGCTTTGCGGCACCGGCTCGCTGAAGCAAATTGTGTTGTCCAAACAAGAAGCTGACCACTGTATAAGTCGCAGCTCCATGGCTGATATGCTACTGTTCCGGCGTCCGCTGCTTCTTCGCGGACCGCCGGGATGTCTTTATGTCGAACGATGCAGAAAAATCGGCAGGGAAAAGCCCCACAAGAGCAGAATTCTTTCTACTCGGGCCGCTGTTTGTTCGTATTGATGGTGCCGAAATGGTGCCGCTGCCCAAGAAAGCCAGGGCATTGCTGGCCTATCTCATCATCAGACGTGGGGTCGCTGTTCCCCGCGATACGATATTGGGACTGCTTTGGAGCGAGCGCGGTGAAGACCAGGCGCGGGCGAGCCTGCGCCAGGCTTTGAGCCTGATCAGAAAGGCTCTTGGGTCCGTAGCGGAAGAATTGATGATTGCCGACAGGGACAGCGTGACCTTTGCATCGGAGGGGTACGACATCGATCTGGAATCCCTGTTGCAACTGAATGAGTCTTCAGATGTCGGTTCATTGTCGCAAGCGCTGAATTTGGTCCGCGGAGAGCTTCTGGAAGGGCTTTCGCTTCCCGAGCCTGCCTATGAACAGTGGCTGACGACGGAAAGGGAGCATTTCAAGCGGTTGATCACGAGGGCCCGCGCACACCTCGTGCAGTTGCTCGAAGAGGAGGGACGTCAGGACGAGGCGATTGAGCAATTGCAAAGCATCCTCAGCAGCGACCCGACTTCGGAATCAGCCCATCAGGCGCTCATACGGCTTTATTCCGCGAAGGGGCAGTTCGATGCCGCGCTCAAACAGTTCAGTCAGTGCCAATCCCAACTACGCGACGTCCTGGGTGTCGAGCCGCAGCCGGAGACGGTCGAACTGCACCGGCAGGCCAGGAGCAAACGAAATCGCAAGTTTTCAGAACCGGAACGTCAGGAATTCAAGCACCGGGAAACTGAGAAGCCGTCCATCGCTGTTCTGCCCTTCGTCAACATGTCGAAAGATCCTGAGCAGGAGTATTTTTCGGACGGGCTGTCCGAAGACATCATCACTGAACTTTCACGGTCCAATTCTCTCGTTGTTGTCGCCCGAAATTCTTCATTTCAGTTTCGGGGCGACGCAATCGATATCAGACAGGTCGGCGAACAACTCGGAGTTGGTTATGTCCTGGAAGGTTCGGTGCGAAAATCCAGTGGCCGTATTCGCATAACCGCTCAGTTGATTGACACGCGCAGCAACGACCACATCTGGGCGGAACGTTATGACGGGACGACCGAAGACGTGTTCGATTTGCAAGACGATGTGTCCAGGAAAATTGTCACAACGCTGGTCGGCCGCCTGGACGATATTCACCTTGACCGCATGGCCCGGCGGCCAACCAATGAATTCATGGCCTATGAGGAATTTCTTCGTGGCCAGAAATACATGCAGAAATATTCGCTTGAGCACTATGCGAAAGCCCGGAAACACTTCGAAAATGCCATCACCCTTGATCCCAAATTTGCGAAGGCCCACGGTTCTTTGGGTCTGATCGGATTTTATGAGTGGAACGGCAGCTCAAGCGAACCTACGCTGCTGAACGAAGCGCTAAACTCGGCAAATGCTGCGTTGGAGCTCGATCCCCACGACAGCAGGTGCCATTTGGCGTTGGGTGTCGTGCATCTCTTTCGTGAGGAGCATGAAAAAGCGGGCTACCATCTGTCCCGGGCCGCACAACTCAATCCAAACGACGATCTCATCATGATCGAGCAGGGTCGCTACAGCATGTACACCGGGCAGCCGCTCGAGGGGGCAGAGCAGGTGCGACTTGCCATGCGCCGCAATCCCTTCTTTCCAAACTGGTACTGGAACATTCTCGGCCGATGCCTGCACACGGCCGGGCGCCACAAAGAAGCTGTGTCCGCATTCGAGAAAATCTTGACGCCGCAATATCTCAATCATGCGTACATGGCGGCTTGTAATTTCAAGTTGGGCAACGAGAAAGCTGCCCAGGAACACGTCAGTTTGGTCCTGGAAAAAAAGCCCGACTTCACGCTGTCCGACTTTTCCAAGCAGTTGCCCTATCGCAGCGAGGCGGATCTCCAATCGTTTGTGGGTGAACTTCGCTGCGCCGGCCTGCCTGATTGAGGCTCCGTTTCGTTTAGCCGGTCTTTGAAACCAGTTTGCCAAGCCATTGGCTTGGCGCGAATAAATTCGCTCAAGCACTCTGGCTGAACACCGCCCGTCCGGCGCTCATGCGAACCGCACCACTGGCAACCATGGCAAGCGCTTCCGGATAGATCTGGTGTTCGACTGCGAGCACACGGGCGGCCAGCGTTTCCTCCGTATCGTCCAGTTCAACGCGGACAGGCTCCTGCAGGATGATCGGCCCTTCATCCATGTCGGCGGTAACGAAATGAACAGTCGCGCCGTGCACACGGCAGCCGGCATGAAGCGCACGCGCATGGGTATCCAGTCCCTTGAATGCCGGCAGTATGGAAGGGTGGATATTGATCATGCGGCCCTGCCAGCGCTGCACGAAATCCGAAGTCAAAAGACGCATATAGCCGGCCAGGCAGACGATCTCGATATTGGCTGACTTGAGCGCCGCGTCGATTGCCGCTTCATGCTCGCTGCGATCTTCAAAACCACCATGCGGGATTGCCCTTGTGGCAATCCCCGCCGCGTCGGCGGTCTCAAGCCCTGCAGCGTTTTCCCGGTTGGACAGCACCAGCTTGATTTCGGCTGGAAATTGCGGGTCGATTGCCGCATTGATCAGCGCCGACATGTTGGTGCCCCGGCCGGAAATCAGAACGGCGACGCGTTTTCGGCGGTTGGTATTCATAGGTCAATGGACCCGCGATAGATGACGCCCGTCTCGCGTCGCGGAACGATGCGGCCAACCGGCGTCACTGTTTCTCCCGCCTGCTGCAGCACCGCGGCCACTTGTGCGGCCTGACCGGCGGCAACAACCGCAATCATGCCAATTCCGCAGTTAAAGGTGCGCATCATTTCCTCCGGCTCCACCCCGCCTGCCTTGGCGATCCACGAAAACACCTCCGGCACCTCGATCGTGTCGAGATTGAGGATCGCCGACCAGTCGTCTGTCAACACCCGCGGTATGTTTTCGGGGAATCCGCCACCGGTGATGTGCGCCAGTGCCTTGATGCCATGGGTGCCGCGCATCGCCTCTAACAATGGTTTGACATAGATGCGCGTCGGTTCAAGCAGGGCTTGCCCGAGTGTTTTGCCACTGTCGAATGGCGCCGGATCATCATAACTCGACCCCGTCACTTCGACGATCCGCCGAACCAGCGAAAAGCCGTTCGAATGCAAACCGGACGATGCGATCCCCAAAATCACGTCGCTGTCGGAAAAATCATCGCTTGGCAGCAGTCGGTCGCGCTCCACAGCCCCGACGGCAAACCCGGCAAGATCATAGTCGTCGCCTGAGTACATACCCGGCATTTCCGCCGTCTCACCGCCGAGCAATGCGCAGCCGGCCTGCCGGCAACCTTCTGCGATGCCGCCGACAATTTGCGCTCCCACGTCGGGATCGAGCTTGCCGGTGGCAAAATAGTCAAGGAAAAGCAGTGGCTCGGCGCCCTGTACGACCAAATCGTTGACACACATGGCGACAAGATCGATGCCGACTGTTTCACGAATTCCGGCCTCAATCGCAATCATCAGCTTGGTGCCGACACCATCGTTGGCAGCCACCAGAATCGGGTCGGAATAACCCGCTGCCTTGAGATCGAACAATCCACCAAAGCCGCCAATTTCGCCTTCAGCACCCGGCCTTTGAGTCGATCGAACCAATGGTTTGATCTTTTTGACCAACGCATTGCCGGCTTCGATGTCGACACCGGCCTCTGCGTAGGTCAATCCGTTCTTGCGATCGTTCATTTCGGGAGGTCCCGGATATGTGCTCACCGGTTGCACGGTGTGCCGTGTTTCAAGCGACTTCCTTGCACTTCCGGCCCAGTGGCGGCAAGGGCCATTGCTCGTCGTCCAGCACATTTTGCCACCGAACGCGCAAACAGAACAGATGCCTTGTGATTTGGGTTAAAATGCACCATGTGAATGGCTGACTGGATCGCAATTGATCGCATTTCCAACGCGGAGACTTGGCGTGACCGTCGCAAATATGATCACTGTGCTGCGTTTCGTATTGGTGCCTGCGATTATCTACGCCATGCTGCGCGGTGAGATGGGCTGGGCTGTTGCGGGGTTTGTCATCGCCGGCGTGTCCGACGGTGTCGATGGTTTCGTCGCCAGGCAGTTCAACCAGCGGTCCGAACTCGGCGCCTATCTGGATCCGCTGGCCGACAAGCTGCTGCTGGTAACGGTGTTTGTAACGCTCGGATTTCTTGGAGAGCTGCCGCTTTGGCTGGTCATCCTGGCAGTATCGCGGGATGTGTTGATCGTCGGCGCCGTGATGTTGTCGACCATCATGGAGCACCCGATCGAGATGAAACCGCTGTTTGTCTCCAAGGCAAATACGGCTGTCCAGATCATGCTGGCGGCCTGGGTTTTGGGGGAACTGGCGTTTCAGACCGGTTTCGGACCGGTTCGCGATTGGTTGATCATCTTCTCCGCGCTCTTGACCGCAAGTTCCACCGCGGCCTATTTCGTCACCTGGTTGAGACACATGGGTGGATATGCCGAAAGCGACTGACAACGCCAGCACCGATCTGGTCGATCGCACTGTTGCAGCGACATTTCGCCGTCAGATCATTTTTTGGCTGATCACGGCGGCGATCTTCATCCTGTTTCTGTATGTGTTCAGCGCCATCCTGCTGCCCTTCGTCGCCGGCATGATCCTGGCCTATTTTCTCGATCCCGTCGCCGACCGGCTGGAAACATTGGGCCTGTCGCGCATCGCGGCAACAGTCACCATCCTCATCGGGTTTTTGCTGGTCTTCATTCTCGGGTTGATGATTGTCATGCCGATTTTGGCAACCCAGCTGACCGATTTCATTTCACGCATGCCCGGTTACATAACCAGGTTGCAGGCGCTGATCGGCGATTTCGACCCACAATGGCTGAAAGAGGTGATAGGCGTCGATTCTGTCGGACTGCGTGAGGGATTGAACACGCTTCTGCAACAGGGTGCGGGTTTCCTGACGACGCTGTTCCAGTCGGTCTGGAATTCGGGCAAGGCGCTGGTCGATATCGCCGGACTGTTCGTCGTGACCCCCGTTGTCGCATTTTACATGCTGCTCGACTGGGACAAGATGATTTCCAAGATCGACAGTTGGGTGCCGCGCGACCATTTGGAAACGGTGCGCACGCTGGCGATCGACATCAACAAGTCGACGGCTGCCTTTGTGCGCGGGCAAGGCACAGTCTGCATTATGCTCGGCCTGTTTTATGCCATCGGCCTCACCCTGATCGGCCTGAATTTCGGCCTGTTGATCGGTCTGTTTGCCGGCCTGATAAGCTTCATACCCTATGTCGGTTCGCTGGTTGGCCTGGTGCTGGCCATCGGTGTGGCGCTGGTGCAGTTCTGGCCCGACTGGTTGTGGATCGGGGCCGCGGCCTGCATCTTCTTTGCGGGTCAGTTTATCGAGGGCAATATCCTGCAGCCGAAGCTGGTTGGCTCCAGTGTCGGTTTGCATCCGGTGTGGCTGATGTTCGCTCTGTTTGCCTTTGGTTCGCTGTTCGGCTTTGTCGGGCTGCTGATCGCAGTGCCAGCCTCCGCCGCGGTTGGCGTTCTGGTTCGTTTTGCCATTGACCGCTATCTGGCCTCACCACTCTACACGGGTCATCGGACTGACGACAGCTGATCTGTGTAATGGCCGATCAACCCCGCCAATTGCCGATGGAGTTTGACCCGGTGGAAGGTTTTGCGCCCGAAGACCTGGTCGTCGGCGAAACCAACCGAGCAGCCATCGAGCTTATTTCGCGCTGGCCGGCCTGGAACTCGCCCGTCATCGTCCTTGCCGGCCCGGTGGGTTCCGGCAAGTCACATCTGGCTTCGATCTGGAAGCATCGCACTGGCGCCGCCGAGTTTGATGCATGTGGCGTCGGCGAACCGGTTTTGCCGCCCTCCGGTGCGGCCCTGGTTGAGGATCTTGGCGCTGGCGCCCTGGACGAGACCGGATTGTTCCATCTGATCAACCAGGTGCGTGCCCTGTCGGGTAGCCTGCTGCTCACCAGCCGGAATTTTCCCGGCGCTTGGGGTGTTGAACTGGATGATCTGGCTTCAAGGCTTAAATCGGCAACGACCGTCGAAATAGCCGAACCGGATGACGCACTCCTCGCCGGCGTCATCACCAAACTGTTTGCAGACCGGCAACTCGAAGTCGCGCCACATGTCGTGCAGTTCCTGGTTCACCGTATCGATCGGTCTCTGGCCGCGGCGATCAGGATCGTCGAACAGATCGACAAGCTGTCACTGGAGAAAAAGTCGCGTATCTCACGCGCCTTGGCCGCAGATGTGCTGGCGGAGTTGGAGCGGTAATCTGTCGGGCCCCGCTATCGCGTGGCATCATTGACCGGCGTCAATGAAATCTATGTCCTGTGACCTATTTTTGAAAAAAGTGGGAGATTTCGCGTTCCCGCCCGCATTCTGGTTCAGATGGTGATTGCTATGAAAATCAAAACCTGGATTTTGCTCACATTGGCCTCGGTATTGGCCGCGCCGGCGATGGCCAATGATCCTGCCTCGATCTCTGCAAACAATGGTTGTCCGGGATGCGATCTGCATTTGTCTTCGCTGCGCGGTCTGGACCTTGATCAGGCCGATTTTTCCAAGGCCATACTTCGTGAGGCCGACATGAAAGGGGTCCGGCTCGCCCGCACCAACTTTGCCGAAGCCGATTTGCGCCGCGCCGAACTGGAGAAATCCGATCTTTCGGGAAGCGACTTCTCGGCTGCCTCGATGCGCGGCGCAGACCTGGAAAAGAGCATCCTGACGGGCGCAACATTCGTCCAATCCGACCTTCGCGACACGGATTTTGGCGAAAGCCTTGCTGAAGCGGCAGACTTCGCCAATGCCGACTTGCGCCACAGCTTCATGCGGCGCGCCAATTTGGCCGGCAGCCGGTTCAACAACACCAATATGAGCAACGCCGAACTGGAGCGCGCCCTGGCTCAGGGTACGAACTTCTCAAAAGCCAACATGGAACGGGCGAATTTGAGCCGCGTAATCGCTGCAAATACAGACTTCACCAACGCCAACCTGTCGTCATCCAATCTGTCCCATGGCGATTTCACCTCCGCCAACTTCAACGGCGCCAATCTGGATGACGCCCATCTGCGCAGCGCCGACTTCAGCGGGGCGGACCTTTCGGGCGCTTCAGGGCTGAGCCAGCACAGGCTCGATCTTGCCTGCGGAGATGCGCAAACGAAATTGCCGGACGGGTTGGAGATCAAGACCTGCAGCGACTGATGCGCATGGTTGCAGGTTCAATCTTTCACATCGCCAAGGCAGTTGATGACCCAAGCGGTGATCGAATCCGCGCCTCAGATTGCACGAAGGCAAATTCCCCTGTTGCGTTTTTGGCCGCATGTCACTATGTGCTCGAACGCCTGACAGGACGGAGCGTAGCGCAGTCTGGTAGCGCATCTGGTTTGGGACCAGAGGGTCGCAGGTTCGAATCCTGCCGCTCCGACCATCCGCCTTCGCCAAGGCTCCGGCGTGAGCTGGCGAACCAAAGCGAGGAACTGCAATGACTGCAAAAATCTTTTGCCCCGCAAAAACCGCGATGCAGTCCGGCAAGGCAAAGACCGGCAACTGGATATTGGAATATGATCCGGAGATGCGCCGTTCCATCGACCCGCTGATGGGCTACACATCGTCCGGCGACATGAAGAGCCAGATCAGGATGAATTTCGACAGCCGCGAGGCGGCGGTCGCCTATGCCGAGAAGAACGGCATTGCCTTTCGCGTCATCGAGCCGAAGGAACCCAAGCGGCGGCAGATTTCCTATGCGGAAAATTTCCGCTATGACCGCAAGACGCCCTGGACTCACTAGGACAGGGCAGGACGGTCCCGTAGCTCAGCTGGATAGAGCACCGGCCTTCTAAGCCGATGGTCGCAGGTTCGAATCCTGCCGGGATCGCCACTGTTTTCAAGGACTTAAGAGGTAGTACGGAATCGGAGTTTGAACCCGTTTACAGGGCCGTTTACACGATCCCTTCATCACCCGTTCTTCTCCATCCTCAATGTCTTTGATTTGATAGGGAGCCCCGGCGCCTTCGTGCCTGGTGGTCCTACGCCAATTGAGGGCTAACACCTATGGTGGAATCGCTTACTTGTTTAGCGGCCTGATTGCTGATAAACTCCGTGCTCGCGGATCATCAATCCCAGTGCACCTCTCCCTTCGGGCTTGAGGCTGCAATGCGCCGAAGTTCCATTTCCGTTTCTTCGATGGTCATCGTTTTGCCTGTCGCACGTCGCAGGGCGGCGAACATAAAAACCAGAAACAGAACAAATCCTGCCCATTGCATGGCCGCGCTTTTTACCAGCAAGCCGGGGCCGAACAGGGCAACAGCCATCGCAAAGGCGACAAAAACGTGCTTCCAAAAAGACGGCTTTCGTGATTGCCGCTCGTCAACGATATTGATTAAGTGCGTCATTGGTAGGTAAACGAGCCCCCCGACTTCGTACCTGATGAGAACTTCATACTACACCGAAAAGGTGCTGCCGCCTATAGTGAAATCGCTTAAATGTTGCCGGATTGCTTGCCTCCATTCACTGTGCTGCCGGAGAAGCCGACGATCTGCTGGAACGTCGGGACCAGTCCTCGCGCGTGTTGTCGTGCAGCGTTGCTGAACCGATGGGGAGCGGTGCTGGCAACGATTTTGATTGCTCGCACGCTGGTTGGCGATTTCCGCCACCGCTTTCCACCAACCATGCAAGCCTGCCCGACATGGTTGCCACATGGATCTGCCCGCAATCTGATCCGCCACCCGTGTAGACGGCACTGCTGAATTCAACAGTTATCTTCGAGTTCTTGCCGATATTTTTGCAAATTTTTCTTGTGCCGTGCCTTGCTGAAATCACTCTTTGCGGATTTGAGCCGACTTTGTGTTTTCCTTATTTTCCTTCTCAGTTCATTGCAGTCGTTAAACTGTTCGATGGGACTGGCGCTGGGACCATCGTTTCCGCCGTCGCGGGCTTGTGACGAACCGATACTGGTCATGACGAGAGCGCTACCAACGGCGAGTGCAGCTGCGAGCGTTGTGAAATTTTTTGTGAACATGATTTTCTCCACGATCTAAAACGAGGAACATTGCTGGCTCCCAACGATATGTCGCGCCGACATCGCCAATGGTTCAAACAAATTGAGAACAGGCACCAATGGGCAATGCACTGGCATCAAATCCGGCTCCTGATTGTCGATTAGACCGATATTTGTCGGCCGCAATGAAATGATGGCCTGGCGAACGTCCGACGCTGACGATTGATGCTGCCCGCCAGCGGCGATTGGTGACAGCCCCGAGAAATCCGATCTGATCGGCAAGCCCGCCCCATCTTCCCCCAAACCTTGCATATTTCACCGGAATATCGTTGAATTGCAGTTGTTGCCGGAGGGCAGCCATGGCCAAGACAGCGAAACTCAAGACCAGCCAAGAACAACAGAAGTCGGTGCCGACTTTTCTGTTGATTGCTGTCGGATTAGCTCTGGGCGTTGCCGCCGGCATTGTTGCGCCCGACAGTGCAGTGGAACTGGCCGAAAAGAAATTCTATGAATTTTCGTCCGCCGCATCCGACAAGGCGGCCGAGTTCGGCCTCAATCCCAACTGCCATATCAAGGGCAATATCAGCGTAGACACGGGCGAGCGCATCTACCACGTGCAGGGACAGGAATTCTATTCCAGGGCAAGCATCAGGCCCGACCAGGGCGAGCGCTGGTTCTGCACCGAAGAGGATGCCGTTGCCGCCGGGTGGCGCAAAGCCGCCCAGTAGCCACTCATTGTCTGTCCACTGTTCCGTCGCCTGACATCAGCAAACCGGGCCGCAATCTCAAATCCGATCTTGAATGTAACGGGGGCTATTTCAGCTTTTCGACCGCGTCCAATCCCCGCTGCACGTCGGCGATGATGTCTTCGACATCTTCCAGACCGATCTGCAGCCGCATCACCGGACCAGCATAATCGCCTTTGGCGACCACCCGGTCGTCAAGAGTCACGTGCACGGCAAGCGATTCATACCCGCCCCAGGAGTAGCCGAGACCGAAGATCTCCAGCGCGTCTAGGAAGGCATGCGCTTCCGCGGTTCCGCCACCTTTCAGCACAAAGGAGAACAGGCCGGACGAACCACAAAAGTCACGTTTCCAGATTGCGTGGCCCGGGTGGCTTTCCAACGCCGGATGCAGAACCCGGGCGATGCCGGGCTGTGTTTCGCACCAGCGGGCAATCTCAAGCGCGTTCGTTTGATGCCGGTCGAGCCGCACGCCCATTGTCCGCAAGCCGCGCAGCACCTGATAAACGTCGTCCGGGCCTGATGGAATGCCAAGCGTCAGGAAGGTGTCAAACAGCTGGTTCCAACATTTTTCGTTTGCCGACACGGTGCCAAGCAGCACATCGGAATGGCCGGCCGGATATTTAGTCGATGCTTGCACCGAAATGTCGACGCCATGGTCAAGCGGTTTGAAATAGAGCGGCGTTGCCCAGGTATTGTCCATCATGACAATGGCACCGGCGGCGTGGGCGGCTTCGGCGATCGCCGGAATGTCCTGCATTTCAAACGTGTTCGAGCCCGGCGATTCCGTCCACACAACCTTTGTGTTGGATTTGATCAGGTTTTCGATACCGGCGCCGATCAGCGGGTCGTAATATTCCACTTCGACACCCAGCCTGATCAGCATCGTGTCGGCAAATCGGCGCGTTGGAAAGTAAACCGAGTCGACAATCAGCACGTGGTCGCCGGCCGAAAGAAACGCCAGCATCGGCGTGGTCACTGCGGCAAGTCCTGAGGGCACCGCGATCGTGCCGGCTGATCCCTCCAGTTCGTCGATTGCCTGGCAAAGCGCATCGCTCGTCGGCGTGCCACGGGTGCCATAGAGGTATTTCTGGTTGCGCGTCGCCATGGTCTTGGCGTCGGGAAACAAGACGGTCGAAGCGTGCACGACAGGCGGGTTGATAAAACCATGATAGTCACGCGGATCGTAGCCGCGATGCGCCAGCCTGGTGTTGATGCCTGCCTTGGACAGGTCTCTTTTGGTCATCTTGTCCGTCAACTCCGTTGTCAGAAATCCACGCGCTGCCGATGCAGCCGCGACGCCGGTCTACTTTGACATCATTTTTCAGGCAAGCGCCGCATTTACCATGCAACGAGATAGTTCGCTTTTGCGGGCGATACCGCCGGGGACAAGCCCCGATCGGTCTTGACGCGCAACGCCGAATAACATGAGATGCAACTATGGCAATGTCGGCGCGGGGGAAGCGCGTTTGCCGGCAATGGGCACTGGATTGGTCAGGGGGGCAGGCGGTGCCGACCGGGCATGATATGTTTGTCCATGATGAGTTGGGAAGGCCGGATCATTTGATGCGAAGTTTTGTTTTTGGTGTAGTTGGCTTCGTAGCGTTGTTTTTCACACCGTTGGCCGCGCAGGCGACAACACTGGCAAAGGTCAAGGCAAAGGGCTACGTCCAGTGCGGTGTCAGTGAGGGACTGGCCGGTTTCTCCGAACCGGTGGACGGGGTGTGGCATGGCATCGATGTCGATTTATGCCGGGCCGTGGCGGCGGCAATTTTCGGCGATCCGTCCAAGGTCAATTTCACACCCTTGTCGGCAGCGGAGCGGTTCACCGCGCTCGCAAAGGAAGACGTTGACATCCTGTCGCGCAATTCGACCTGGACGATGACCCACGACATTCAGAAAGGTGTCAACTTCGTCGGCGCCTATTATTACGACAATCAGGGCTTCATGCTGCCGGCTGATTTGAACATCCGCTCGGTTCTGGAACTTTCCAACGCGAAGATTTGCGTTGGCCGCGGGACGACGGCAGCACTCAATGTCCAGGACTTCTTCAACGACCGCAATATGGAAATCGAACTGGTCGAGTATGACAGCCACAAGGTGCTGCAGGCAGACTACGAAGCCGGAAAATGTCACGCCTACGCCGCCGACATTTCCCGTCTCTATTCGGCGCGTCAGTCTTTTGCCGAACCTGAGAAGCATATTGTTCTGCAGGATACCATTTCGAAGGAGCCGCTGGGTCCGGCCGTGCGAACCGGAGATGAGGTCTGGTTCGATCTGGTCAAGTGGGTGATGTTTGCGCTGATCAATGCCGAGGAGTTGGAAGTTTCGTCCGCCAATGTCGACCAGATGCGCGAGAGCGGCAATTCAGCTGTCCGGCGGTTGCTGGGGTTGGAAGGCGATTTCGGCTCCAGTCTCGGCCTGGATCGCAAAGAGTATGACGGCAACGATTGGGCCTATAACGCCATCAAGGCAGTCGGCAATTATGGCGAAATCTATGATCGCCATCTTGGCCCGGAAGGCGTGGTCAGCATTCCGCGAAACGCCAATCAGCTCTGGTCCAAGGGTGGCCTGCTCTATGCGCCGCCAATCAGGTAGCGCAACTTTTTGATCTTCTCTCTGCGGCAACGGCTTGCGATAGCAACAGCGGAACTGGCCACGGTCCAAAAACCGTGCAATGGTCACTTCAACAAGGCCGTGGGAGTAAGCGTGTGAGCGCAGCTGGGACAGAAAACGCCGTCGGTGCGTCTGAAATCCATGTCGACCGGGACAAGATGCAAATCTCGAAAACCGAGGTGGCGGTCGAAATTACCGACATGCACAAATGGTACGGCACGTTTCATGTGCTCAAGGATATCAATCTGAAGGTTATGCGTGGCGAGCGTATTGTCATCGCCGGTCCGTCGGGTTCCGGCAAATCCACGATGATCCGCTGCATCAACCGGCTGGAGGAACACCAGCAGGGCAAGATTGTCGTTGACGGCATCGAACTGACCAACGATCTGAAGAAGATCGACGAGGTTCGCCGCGAAGTGGGCATGGTATTCCAGCACTTCAACCTGTTTCCGCATCTGACAATTCTGGAAAACTGCACGCTGGCGCCGATATGGGTCCGCAAGACGCCTAAGAAGGAAGCTGAAGAAATAGCAATGCATTTTCTTGAACGCGTCAAGATTCCGGAACAGGCCTTAAAGTACCCGGGCCAACTTTCGGGTGGCCAACAGCAGCGCGTGGCGATTGCCCGCTCGCTGTGCATGAACCCGCGCATCATGTTGTTTGATGAGCCGACTTCGGCGCTGGATCCGGAAATGATCAAGGAAGTGCTCGACACCATGGTGGGTCTTGCCGAAGAAGGCATGACCATGCTGTGCGTGACCCACGAGATGGGCTTTGCGCGCCAGGTCGCCAATCGGGTCATCTTCATGGATGAGGGTCAGATTGTCGAGCAGAACGAGCCTGATGAATTCTTCGACAATCCGCAGCATGAACGCACGAAACTTTTCCTGAGCCAGATATTGCATTGACGATAAAATCCATGCCGAAGCGGGGGCGTGTGAAAAGAGCTGCGAAAGGCGCTTGCGTTATTGCGGTGGTAATTGTGCTGGCGGCAGTACTGGGAAGCGTCGTTCCGCGCCCCTTGTTCCGCATGGCAGATGCAGGTGACAGCGCCAGCACCCAGCGCATCCTGCTGCTCTACAATCCGATCCACACCGATATCGCCTTTCCCGCTACGCCGGACATCCTGAAACGCTTTGACTTTCTTTCTGATGCCGGTCTGCCGGTCGGGCACCCGCAGGTTCGGTGGATCATAGTCGGTTGGGGCGGGCGGTCGTTCTACCTCGAAACGCCGACATGGGCCGACCTGAAGCCGATGCCGGTTTTCAGGGCACTTACCATCGACCGGTCGGTCATGCATGTTGCGCTTGCAGGCGATATCGATCCGGCATTACCGGCGGTCGATGAATTGCACGTCTCTGAACGCAGCTACAATCAGATGCTCGAATTCGCGCTTGCGAGTTTCGCGCTCGACCCGGTGGGTGTTCCGCAGTCAATTGACGGCGCCGGCTACGGCGAATTCGACCGGTTCTTCGAAGCACATGGCTGGTTTAATGCTGTCGCCGGATGCAACACCTGGACAGCATCCGCGTTACGCGCGGCGGGAATCCGTACGGGTTTTTGGAATCCGATTCCGGTTAGTCTCCGCTGGTCCTTACGGCTGTTCGGCACGTGCCCGCCAAACGGTGGGACGTGCCGAAGCTGACTTGAATCGGCTTATCCGGCTTTCCAGCTAAACCGTTTTTACGGCGATCTTTTTCGCCTCGGGCTTTGTGTCGGCCGGTTTCGGAATCTTGACATGGAGCACGCCCTTCTTCAGTTCCGCTTCGAGCGTGTCAGGCTTCGGCATAAATCCGAGCGGAATGACCCGCCGGAACGATCCATAGGAACGTTCGACCCGTTGCCAATTCTTGTCCTCGGATTTTTTCTCCGCCTGTTTTTCCGCAGAAATGACCAGCGACCCACCCTCGACCGTCACCTCGACATCATCGCTCTCTATGCCGGGCAGTTCAGCGGTCACCTCAATGTCTCCGTTGGTTTCCGCGATGTCGACCGCAAAGCCGCGATTTTCAAGCGCGATGGCAAACGGGCTTTCCGGCAGGCCGCTAGCGAAGTTGGAAATTAGATCATCCATCTCCTGACGAAAACGGCCAAAGAAATCTGCCGGCCTTGCAAGATCGGATTTGCTGCTTTGAAGATCTGAAGACATGTGTTCCTCCATGGTTGGATCAACAGGAAAAACCCTCCATCAACAAGTATGCCCAAAATCAGCCTTGCATGCCTTGATGCGGATCAAAACCGGTTCATCTTTGGCGCAACAGGCGGCCAGTTCGTCCTCGTTGCGGCCACTTCGGCCATCGGAGCAATCGGCGGCGGGCGGATCGGGTCCGACAAGGGTATCGGCGCTCTGATCGAAAAAAGTGCTTGACCTCAACTTTACTTGAGGTCCTATCAAGGAGCCGTCAACCGGAGACGATGATGAGCGACACGGCGGCGCATACCGAATTGGATACCGAATCCTTCGTACCCTGGCGTGAGTTTCTGGCCAGCCGCTATGCGTCTTCGCTGGCGCTGGTCTGCCTTGCGGTGTGGCTGCACGCCGCCGACAGTCTCATTGTCGCGACAATGCTCCCTTCCATGGTCAGCGATATTGGAGGCGCGTCGCTCATTGGTTGGTCGATTTCGCTTTACGAAATCGGATCGATTGTCGCCGGCGCGGCCAGCGCATTGATGGCCATGCGTCTCGGATTGAGGGCATCGATGGCGATGACTGCCTTGTTGTTCGGTGCCGGATGTATTGTCAGTGCTGCAGCCCCGACCATGCCGGTGGTACTGGTTGGCCGCGCCCTGCAGGGAATCGGCGGAGGCGGTCTTGTCGCGCTTGGTTTTGTCGCTGTCAGCGTCATCTTCCCGCGCCGCTATACCGCGCGCGCAATTGCCGCCGTTTCCATGCTGTGGGGCATTTCCGCATTTCTCGGACCGCTGATCGGCGGCATCGCGGTCGAATATGCGACCTGGCGCTGGGGTTTCGCATTCTTTGCAATTCAGGCTTTCGTGCTCACATTGTGGATCGTGCTGAGGTCGGGCCACGAAATGTCGGAGCGCGGGCAAGGCGCGGGAGATTTCCCGTTACGCCACCTTGCGCTGCTGTGCCTTGCGGTGGTTTTGGTTGCTTTTGCCGGTGTCGAAATCGGCCTTATGCGGACGGCTCTGTTCGCGATTGGCGGTCTCGCCTGCCTGGGCATCTTTTTGCGGCTGGATGGCCACGCAACCGAAGACCGCCTGCTTCCGCTCCGTCCTTTCGACATGCGCAAGCCGGTTGGCGCGGCACTGTGGATGATTTTTTCGCTTGCCGTAGCGACAATCGCGATCACGGCCTTTGGTCCACTCCTGCTCACCGCCATCCATGGTCTTTCGGCGTTGACCGTGGGCTATATCGTTGCCGCTTCCTCGATTGGCTGGTCGGTCACCGCTGTGCTGTCGAGCGGTTCGCCTGAGCGGCACGATGGCCTTCTGATCGGAGCGGGAATGAGCATGGTGGCGCTGAGCGTGGTTGGTTTTCTCTATTCGGTGCTAAACGGACCGGTATGGCTGGTAGTGCTGTTTTCGGCCATTGAAGGCGGCGGGTTCGGACTAGCCTGGACCTTCATCCTCAGGCGTGTAACAGGTTTGGCTGACCGCTCTGAGATTCACAGAATATCCGGAGCGATTCCCACCGTTCAAAGAATGGGTTACGCGCTGGGTGCCGCCTACATCGGTATCGTTGCCAATGCCTCCGGTCTGCTGACCATGGATACGCCGGGTGCGGCCGCTGAAGTCGCAGAGCGCATCTTTTTTGCCTGTCTTCCGTTTGCGGTTTTGGGGCTGGTCGCCACGGCCATGTTCCTGCGCCACCCTGTTCGAGTTCCTCACGGGCAGTCGGGATAATTTGTTACCCGGACCACCGCACGCCGTGTCCTCACATTACCACCACATGCCCGATATCCGGCCTTTGCCGCCCGTCAGCCAGGTCGCGCCAGGTTTCGAGAGCGCCATCCAGACCTGCCGAGTGTTCGACTGTCAGCCAACTGCCGCTTTCCCGTGCCAGCCTCTGCCAGGCGTCAGCGATTTTGCGTTGAACCACATCTGCGCCCCACTCCTCGCGCCGCTTGACCACCTGCGCGGGTGCGAAAAAAAACTGCGGCTTGGCGCCCGGTAAATCACCGGTTGGTGCAAACTTGTCCCAGTGACTGGTGCCGACCGCAGCGGAATGCTTCATCTGGTCGCCGAGATGGTTGTGAAGTGCCGAACGCACTTCGGCATTGCCGGCCATGTCGACAAAGACCGATGGTACAGCGGCGATCTCCGCGGTAATCCGGTCATAGGCCACCACAGAATCGCAAGCCCCAAGACCCTCAACAAACGCCTTGTTGCCGGGCGATGTAAGGCCGACGATTTTGGGCGCATCCGGTCTTGCTTCGGCGAGGTATTTGGCCAAACCGAGGCCGGTTTTACTCGATGCGCTGCCGATCAGAATTTGCTCGGCATCGAACCAATCATTGTCCTGCAGAAAGTCGAACAGCAGCCATGACGTCACCAACAATGGCTGCAACAGCGAGCGCAGGTCGTCCGCACCCGCATCGCCATCCGGCGGGACGCGATTGTAGTCATTGTAAATCGGCGGCAGTTTCTGCCGGTGTTCGCTTGTGTCGGTTAACCAGCGATCGCTGATCTTGCCGGGTTTCAGTACGCAATGGGTGGCAAGCGGCCAGAAACCGTAAAGCCGTTCGCCCGGTACCACGCCTTCGCATTTGGACTGCGTGACCCGGGCAAATCCCCACACCGGCACGATGCCGGTTTGTTCGCTGCCCGTCGGGAAGAACTTCCAATAAGCAAGCTGTTCGCCAGCCGCAGCATAGGTGACATTGTTGGTGGTCAGCGCAAACCGTTCGATCTCGACGAGGATTTCCCCGTCACTGATCTGGGCCGGTTCCGCATCAACCTTCACACCCTCGCGAATATCGGCGCGATTGATCTCGATGCGGCATCCCATCAACCCGGTTCCTCGCCGACCTTGACGACCAGCTTGCCGCGGTTCTTGCCGATCAGCAGACCCTGAAACGCTTCGACCGCATTTTCGATGCCGTCAACGACGTCGATCTTGTATTTGACCTCGCCCGACTTCAGCCATCCGGCCATATCGCGTACAAAGTCCGGCTGTTTCGAGGTGTCGTCGAACACGATGAAGCCACGCACCGAAATCCGCTTCGTCAGGATCATGCGCCACAACTGCGGCAGCCGGTCAGGGCCATCCGGCGGGGCCGTGTCGTTGTAATGCGCGATCATTCCGCAGACCGGAACCCGGGCAAAATCGTTGAGCAGCGGCAAAACTGCCTTCAACACATCGCCGCCGACATTTTCGAAATAGACATCAATCCCGTCCGGGCATGCGACCTTCAATTGTTCGGTAAAATCGGCATCCTTGTAGTTGACGCAGGCATCAAACCCGAGTTCTCCGGTAACGTAGTCGCACTTGTCCTGTGCACCGGCGATGCCGACCACACGACAGCCCTTGATCTTGCCGATTTGGCCGACAACCTGTCCGACAGCACCCGAAGCGGCGGAGACGACAATTGTTTCGCCTTCCTTGGGACGGCCATGACTGAGGAGGCCGATATAGGCCGTATAGCCGGGCATGCCGAGAACGCCGAGATACCAGGGCAGGGGGGCTGCCCCGGCGTCGAGCTTGACCAGCCCGGTGCCGTCCGACACCGCATGGGTCTGCCAGCCATTGCCCGACAGCACGATATCGCCGGCGTTGAACTTGTCGTTCCGGCTCTCAATGACCTCGGCCACGGTTCCGCCAACAATGACATCCCCCGGCTCAACGCCTGCGGCATAGGATTTTGCCGGTGTCATACGCCCGCGCATATAGGGATCGAGCGACAGGTAGATGGTCCGTAACAGCAGTTCGCCGTCTCCCGGCGCTGGAACCGGGCAATCTTCCAGTTTCAGGTCCTCATGATCCGGCATGCCCTGTGGAAAGCGGGTCATGATGATGCGTTTTGCCATTTCGGCCATATTGGCTTCTCCAAAGCTGTTTGTTCGGGGCGACTATAGCGGCCAGCCGATTAGCCGCAATGGTGAACGGAATGCCGCTGCGTTAGCGACAAACTATCTTCGCTGAGCCAAAAAATGATACAGGAAACGGGGCCTGAATTTGATGGGGCAAATTTTTGGACACGATTGATCACAGGGAAATCATCGCCAGCCTGAATCAGCCGCAAAAGGCTGAATTGACGGCGCGTTCTGATATGCCGGCGGTGTTGCGGCTGCTGGCACACGGCGGCCTGTTGATCGTCCTTGGTGCGGCAATTGCCGCGAAGGTTCCGTTCTGGCCCGTGCTCCTGCTGCCCCATGGCATCCTGCTGATTTTCCTGTTCACGCCGTTGCACGAAACCATTCACGGGACAGCGTTTCGCACACCGGTTTTGAACCGTCTCGCCGCCTTGGTTTGCGGATTTTTGGTTTTCATACCGCCGGTATGGTTTGGCTATTTCCATTTCGCTCATCACCGGCACACCCATCACCCGGACCATGATCCCGAATTGGAGCGGCCGAAGCCGCGCACGGTCTGGCAATATGTCGTGACCCTGTCGGGCATCCCGTTCTGGCTGTCGATGCTCCGCGTGATCATCTCCAATGCATTCCGATCGTCCCGGGAGGCATTTGTGCCGCAAAAGGCGCGCGGGAAGGTGACACTGGAGGCCCGGATATATCTGGCGGCGTACCTGCTCGTTGCAGCCGCCTCGCTTGTCGCAGGTTCGGATACGGTCATTTGGCTGTGGGTCGTTCCAGCGCTCATCGGCCAACCGTTTCTGCGTTCCTATCTGCTGGCGGAACACACGCTGTGTCCGCACGTCGTCAACATGCTGGAAAACACCCGAACGACTTTCACCAACCGGATCGTCCGGTTCATCGCCTGGAACATGCCGTATCATGCCGAGCATCATGCCTATCCGGCGGTTCCGTTCCACAAACTGCCTGATTTTCACAAGCATATCCGCGCGCATCTGGCCGAAACAGAGCGTGGTTACATCCGGTTTCAGGCCCGTCTGCTGAAGACGTTCCCTCAGTGATGCGTCAACAGGCCCCGTGAAATCCCTTTGCCTTGAAGGGCAATCCGAATTATGACCGGCGGTATATTGCGGGTCATTGACGGATCAAGACATGTCATCTGAAACCTCCAAACTGGTCACGGTCTTCGGCGGCTCGGGATTTCTCGGCCGGCATGTTGTGCAAGAGTTGGCAAGACGCGGCTACCGGGTTCGCGTTGCCTGCCGCAGGCCCGACCTTGCCGGACACCTGCAGCCGCTGGGCAATGTCGGCCAGATCCATGCCGTGCAGGCCAATCTGAGATATCGCTGGTCGGTTGACCGCGCCGTTGAAGGGGCTGACGTAGTCGTCAACCTGGTCGCTATCCTGTTTGAAACGGGCCGGCAGACATTCGACGCGGTTCAGGATTTTGGCGCCCGCGCCGTCGCAGAAGCCGCCAGGGCAGCCGGTGCACCGCTGGTCCATATCTCGGTGATAGGCGCAGATGAGAATTCGGAGTCCGAATACGCCCGCACAAAGGGACTGGGTGAGAAAGCGGTGTTTGAAACGCTGCCGGACGCAACCATCATACGTCCCTCGATCATCTTTGGTTCCGGCGACGGTTTCTTCAACAAATTTGCCAATATGGCGCGTTTTCTTCCCGTTCTGCCTCTTATCGGCGGCGGCGAAACGAAGTTCCAGCCCGTCTATGTCGGTGATGTCGCCGAGGCGATTGCGCGCGCTGTTGATGGCGAGGTTGCAGGCGGAAAAATCTACGAATTTGGCGGGCCTGAAGTTCTGAGCTTTCGCGAATGTCTTGAGAAAATGCTGGAAATCACGGACCGCAAACGCTGGCTGGTCAATCTGCCGTTTGGGCTGGCGCGGCTGGAGGCGCAATTCCTGCAACTGCTGCCGAAACCCATTTTGACCGTCGATCAGGTCAAGCTGCTGGAAAGCGACAATGTGGTCTCAGCCGAGGCTGAAGCAGATGGCAGAACGCTCAAAGGACTGGGGATCGCTCCACACACGGTAGACACCATCCTGCCCACCTATCTGTGGCGCTATCGCGAGGCTGGTCAGTTTACCGCCAACAAGCCGGCCTGAGCTGCACCTTGGAGTGGTTTGCCGCGGCCCTGCCGGAGGGATTAGGCGCCACCGCCGCGCTCATACTGATTGCGGCAAGTTTCTTCACTTCCGCATTGACAGCTGCCTTCGGCGTCGGTGGCGGCATCGCCATGCTGGCGCTGATGGGCGTGTTTTTGCCTGTTGCCGCGCTCATTCCTGTTCATGGTGCTGTGCAATTGGGTTCCAATACCGGTCGTGCCTGGCACCAGCGTGCCGGCATTCGCTGGCCAATGCTGTGGCCGTTTCTGGCCGGCGCGGTTATCGGCGGCGCTGCCGGCGCTTTTCTGGCGGTCGAACTGCCCGACGCACCGTTGAAAATCATTCTCGGTCTCTTCGTCATTATCGTGACCTGGGCCAAAGTGCCCGGTTTTGACCGCCTGTCGGCGGCCGGTCTGGTGGTCGGTGGGGCGGTCATTTCCGCCTTGACGATGTTGTTGGGCGCGACCGGACCGTTATTCTCGGCCTTTTTCGGACGGGTGATCAGCGATGACCGCAAATCGCTGGTCGCCACCCATGCCGCCGGCATGACCATGCTGCATACACTGAAAATCGTTGCTTTCGGTGCGCTGGGCTTTGCCTTCTGGCAATGGCTGCCGCTGGTGGCAGCCATGATTGTCACTGGTTATATCGGCACCGTATACGGCACCCGGTTGCTGCACGCGCTGCCGGAAAAATCCTTCCGCACCGGCTTCAAACTGTTGCTGACATTACTGGCGCTTGATCTGGTGCGAAGGGGCGTGGTGGCGTTGGTCTGAGGTGGTTGGAACCATCTGAAGTCGTTCCGGGCCGAGCCACGTGTCAGCAGAAATTGTGATATGCTGACAGTGATGAGCGAAATCGAATGGCAATATGGCGGCTGTTTTTGCGGCGAGGTTCGCTACCGCGTAAACGGGCCGGCAACCTGGAAAGCCGGTTGTACCTGCACGACCTGCGTAAAGATGCACTCGGCGCCCTATGTGGCTTGGGCCGGGTTTGAGCGTGACAACTTCCAGATTGTCGAAGGAAATCCGACTATGTTTCGCTCGTCGAAACATGTCCTGCGCTCATTTTGTAACAACTGCGGCTCAACATTGACCTATGAAAAGGATGCCGCCGGCGTCGCGGAACTCGAGGCGGCAGCAAGATTGGTCTACATTGCGGTTGCCAGTCTGGATGACCCGGAACTCTATCCGCCCGACGAGGTCGTTCATGGCCGCGAAAAGCTCTCCTGGATGGAATTTGGCGATTCCGTTCCGGTACGGGAGTTCACCAGTAAATCTGCGGGCGAACTGCAGTTTGGCGGCATTGATTCCGATATCGCGGCCGACCTTGCGAAAAGACACTTTGGCGGAACCGATAGGGGCGATCAATGAATGTTCATGGAGCATGCCACTGCGGATACATACAATTCAAAGCGGTAGTGGACCCGGAGACCGTGACAGTCTGCCATTGTACGGATTGTCAAACGCTTTCCGGAACGGCGTTCCGGATTACGGCGCTGGCAACTCGATCGTCGTTCGAATTGAAAACCGGAAAAATGGCGATCTACGAAAAGCCGGCCGACAGCAGCGTTGTTCGCGCGCTGACATTCTGCCCGAAATGCGGATCGTCGATCTATTCCACAGGCCACAACGACCCTTCCGCTGATCTCCGAATTAGAACGGGAGTATTGAATGAAAAGTCGGCTCTTCCGCCACGCCAGCAGATCTGGCGACGCTCAGCAGTGAACTGGCTCTCAAGCCTTCAAGAGATACCGGGTTCTGAACGTCAGTAGGGCCGCTGGAGTATCCACTTGATCAAAACGGATTCTCTAGCCGTATCCGGACACATCGATGGGAAGGTGCGGTACGGCGAGCGCCAAAAAAAACAGGGCGGCTATCGCCGCCCCTCTTGCTGCGGTGGGCGGTCGATTTCGGTAGATCAATTCCCGTGCTTGGAATGGTCCGTCTTGCCGTGCTTCATGCCATCACGGCCAATGGCTTTCACGTCGAAGTGTAGTTCGACCTCTCCAGCCCTTTCAAAGTGCAATGTAACCGCCCGGGTTTCGCCAGCCTTGAGTTGTTCGCGAAGCTGCATGAACATGATGTGAAAACCGCCGGGCTTCAGCATGACTTCAGCGCCGGCCTGAATTTCCAACCCATCAGCAAGTGCGCGCATTTTCATCACGTCGTCCTTCATCGTCATCTCGTGAACCTCGACCTTGCCGGCAAATGTCGCTGTGCCGCCGACCAAACGATCAGCTGCCAAGCCAGTATTCCGGATTGTCAGATAACCACCAGCGACAGGCGCGTTGGGCGGTGTTGCGCGGGCGACCGGCGTCTCTATCTCAAGGTCTCCCGCCTTGATGACGTGAGCCATCGCGTGTTTGCCGCTCGCTTGCGCAATCAACAATGCCGGAGCCGGACGGGCGAGTTCATGCGGGTTCTGACCCTCGGCCGGGATTTCCGCCCAAGCCATCTCGGCGCCCGGACATTCCTGCACGACAGGAATAAACACCTTCTTGCCTGCTGGAAGTCTGTCAGTCAGATAGGCGTTGAATGAGAACTCATCGTACCATTCATCGGGCAGTTTACCGGTCCACGTAATTTGCTTGACGCCTGCCGTAATCTCCCGGCCGTGAAGCTCGTAAGCGTTGTCGTAATCACCTTTCGTGATTTCAAGGTTCCAACCCGCTTTCGGCCTTGGTTTGACCGAAATGATGCCCTCCGGAATGGTGATCCTGACAGTTGTCGTGGGTTCACCGTCACAGCCATGGCCAATCTTGACGACGGCCTTGTAGTAGGAAGCGGCGGGTGCCTCTTTCACTTCCAGAGTGGCGTGCGCGAAAGCGGATGTGGCTAGAGTGCCTGCAAAAAGCGCAAGCGAAATTGTCCGGATGTTCATTGCATGTCTCCTTACCGCGGTGCATCTTGGCGTGGCCGCGGCGTTCAAATCTGAAATTCTGGTGTGATTGGTCTGGATTGCCCGATTCAGGCAGAGAGTGGCGGCGCCCTCGACCGGAATCCGCCACCTGCATAAGGCAAAGGCAGCAGCGTATGCTGACCGGAAAAGACAACCGCGAAACCCAGCGGAGCAAGGAGGCTTGTCCCCGGAGGGGACGGGAGCATCACAAGTTTGCAGAGTGTGCAAAATGGACAGGACTCAACCGGTGCGGATTCACGCTCATCGTGCTCGCCCGTGCCAAAACAGATGACGGGGACAGACCCATCCGGGAAGCTGTAGGCCGCAAGCCCGACGTTAAAACCAGACGATCTCGTTGCGTGCGATTTATGCGCAAATGACGCCGAGACAACTGCCAGCAGCAGCATGAACGCAAAGGCGGCGCTCAGCCTGCGCAACAATGTTCGATGAAAAGTGCCGTCGTGCATCGCCGTCATCTTATGACGGGTTTGCAACCTCTCTCATGAGGCAATCCGACGCATCAATTCGACGTTGTCCGGTGGGTTGAGTTCAACCGCTAACTGCGTGTGGGGACATGGAGGAACAGGTTTCCCACGGCAAAGACTGCCGAAACGAGTTGGTTCACACCGCAAATTGTCATGTTGTGGCGTTTCGGTCTCCTGACCCTACGGCAACTGGGCGGTTGCTTCGATCTCGATCAGAAAATCCGGTAGCGCCAGTGCCTGCACGCCAAGCCAGGTATTCGGTGCGGGAACTGCATCGCCATAAAACGCACCCAGTTCCGGCCCGACGATGGCAAGCTTGTCGGGCGTGTGATCGACGACATAGGTTCTGATGCGAACAATGTCGGCCGGGGTCGCCCCGGCCTCGGCCAGAACGGTCTTGAGATTGGCCAGCACCTGACGTGCCTGGGCCTGGAGATCACCGACGCCGACCACATTTCGGTCCTTGTCCCATGACACCTGGCCGGCACAATGGATCAGACGTCCACCACTGCTCTCGGCTGCGTGCGAAAATCCGAAGTCAAGCGTTTCGTACAGGGTGGACGGGTTTATTCGCTTTGCGGGCATCCGGTCATCCTTTCATGCTCAATGCGCATACCGGCATCAGCATAAGTCAAAACGGCACGCTGTGCCATCAGAGCGAGGTCACACGGTTGGCGTCAACCAACCATCCGCATTTGTCACCCAAATATCTGCAACGCGGCCAGTCCGGCCACCCCGACGATCAGCCGCCACCAGCCGAACAGCCGGTAACCATGCCTCGATATATAATCGAGCAGGTGGCGGACGACGAACACCGCTGAAATGAAGGCCATGACGAAGCCCGCCGCAATGATCGGCAGATCAGCGGCAGAGAGAATATCGCGGTTCTGAAACAGGTCATAGGCAAAGGCGCCGGCCATGGTCGGCATGGCGAGGAAGAAGGAAAATTCCGCAGCGGAACGCTTGTCGGCGCCCATCAAAAGTCCGCCGACGATGGTAGCGCCCGAGCGTGACGTGCCGGGAATCATCGCCAGGCACTGGAACAGTCCGATTTTCAGGCAAAGCGCCAGCGGAAAATCCATGACGTCTTCGTATCGCGTGTTCAGCTTCGCGCCATCGACCCACAACAGGATGAAGCCGCCAATGATCAGCATGACACAAATCAGCGTCGGCGTTTCAAACAGCACCGTCTTGATGAAACCATGCGCCGATGCGCCGATTATTGCAGCGGGCATGAAGGCGATCAGGATACCGAGCACGAAACGCTGTGTGCGCCGGTCGCTCGGCAGGTCGATGAGGATCTTCCACAGGCGGGCGAAATAGACCGTGAGGATCGCCAGGATCGCGCCGAGCTGGATCAGCACTTCGAACGCCTTGCCGGTGGACTCAAAACCCAGGAAATGCCCCGCGAGCAGGATGTGGCCGGTTGATGAAACAGGAATGAACTCGGTCAGGCCTTCAAGCAGGCCCAGCAGCAGCGCACCGGTGATCGACTGGTTTTCCATCAGATTGTATGCTGCTCCAGCCGCTGTTCTTGCCAGTGGAAGGGACTATGCCTATAGCATTCCAAACCGTCACCGGGACGCTCGAATCACGCTTGCATGATTTATCGGTAAGGCGGAAAAATTGCCACAGTTCATCGCGTTATCTGTTTGAATGCTGACCCTGTATCACCACCCGCTGCTCGCAAATTGCCGCTTCATCCGCCTTATCCTGGGCGAATATGGCGAAGAAACCGATTTGGTCGAACACAAACCCTGGGAGCGCAGCAAGGAATTCATTGCGCTCAACCCGGCCGCAACCTTGCCGGTTCTGGTCGCCGAGGGTGGTCTCGCCGTGCCGGGTTTCTCGGTCATTGCGGAATATCTGGATGAAACTCGCGGCGCGCTGATGCGCGACAAGCGCCTGCTGCCGGACGATCCCGTGGAGCGCGCCGAAACGCGCCGGCTGGTCGACTGGTATCTGGTCAAGACGGAAAACGACGTTACCCGCTTTCTGGTGCGCGAACGAGCCTTCAAACGCATCATGCCCGGTTCTGCCGGTGGCGGTGCACCGGATTCAAAGGTGCTGCGCGCCGCCAGGGCAAATATAAAGCAGCACATGAAATATACCGCTTGGCTCGCAAACCGTTCCAACTGGCTGGCCGGGGAGCGCCTGTCCTATGCCGATCTGGCTGCCGGTGCGGCGGTATCCTGCCTTGACTATCTGGGCGAGGTCGATTGGGAGGCCTACCCCGTCGCGCGCGATTGGTATCAGCGGCTGAAATCGCGGCCATCCTTCAGACCCTTGCTGGCGGACCGTGTGCGCGGTCTGCCACCTGTGTCGCATTATCCGGATCTGGATTTCTGATGGGTGATGTCACGCAAAGCCGTGACTTGAAAATACGCCAATGGCTGGCCGAAAGAGCACGCGAACAGGGTTTTGACGCGGTTCGTATCGCAACCGCGACCTCTTCTGGCGACCAGCGTGAAAATCTCGCCTCCTATATCGCCAACGGCTACCACGGCACCATGCAATGGATGGCCGAAACGTCAGAACGGCGATCCGACCCGCGTGTTCTTTGGCCGCAAGTCAAATCGGTCATTGTGTTTTCGATGAATTACGGTCCCGATCGTGATCCGCTCGATATTCTTGAACATCAGAACAGGGGAGCCATTTCGGTCTATGCGCAAAACCGCGACTACCACGACATCATCAAGGGGCGGTTGAAGACGATTGCCGGCCAGTTCGCGTCGAAAACGGCAAGCGAGGTCAAGGTGTTTGTCGATACCGCGCCGGTGATGGAAAAGCCGCTGGCCGCGGCGGCGGGGATCGGTTGGCAGGGCAAGCACACCAACCTGGTCAGCAAAGAGCACGGCTCGTGGCTGTTTCTGGGGTCGATCTTCACCACTGCGTTGATCGAACCCGACCCAAGCGAAATCGACCATTGCGGCTCATGCCGGGCGTGCCTCGAAATCTGTCCGACCGATGCGTTTCCCGCACCCTACAAAATCGATGCCCGGCGCTGCATTTCCTATCTGACCATCGAGCACAAGGGGCAAATCCCGCACGAGTTCCGCACCGCAATGGGCAACCGGATATATGGTTGCGACGACTGCCTGGCTGTCTGCCCGTGGAACAAGTTCGCTGAGGCAGCCAGCGAAGTGAAGCTGAAGGCACGCGAAGATTTACGCGAGCCGGAACTGGCTGAATTGCTGGAGCTTGATGATCCGGCGTTCCGCAGACTTTTTTCGGGCTCGCCGGTCAAGCGGATTGGCAGGGACCGGTTCGTCCGCAATTGCCTGATCGCAGCGGGAAACTCTGGCGATGACCGCTTGATTGGCGCGTGCAAACGCCTAACTGGTGACACATCACCATTGGTCCGTGGGGCTGCCGTCTGGGCATTGGGGCGCTTGGCCGGCCATGGTCAGTTTGAGGCTCTTCGTGCCCAAAATGCGCAGGGAGAAACCGATGAGGAAGTATTGGCGGAATGGAAAATGAGCGCTGAGTCTTTCTCCCGATCCAACGAGGTGGCTTCATGAAGGTCTTCATCTTCGGGGCAGGTTTCAGCGCCCGGGCATTTGCGCGCCTCATTTCGGGCAAGGGGATCGAGGTCTCTGGTACGACGCGCAGCGAAAGCCGTTTCGACTTGCTCAATTCAGCCGGTGTTACCCCGTATCTGTTCGACGGTTCGCTAGTGTCGGCAGATGTCAGGGAGCAACTTTCCGAAACCACGCATCTGATTGTCTCCGCTGCACCGGGCGAAGATGGAGACCCGGTGCTCAACGCGGCGCGACCCGCCATTGCCGAAGCAATGCCAGCGCTGCAGTGGATCGGCTACTTGTCGACAGTCGGTGTCTACGGGAACCACGATGGCGCCTGGGTGGATGAGACTTCGAACTGCAATCCGGTTTCCAACCGCTCAAAATACCGGGTTGCAGCCGAACAGCAATGGATCGACTTTGGCAACGCGTTGGAAGTTCCGACCGCCATATTGCGCCTTGCCGGGATTTACGGTCAGGGACGAAATGCATTTGTGAAGCTTGAAAACGGGACCGCCCGGCGGCTGATCAAGCCGGACCAGGTGTTCAACCGTATCCATGTGACCGATATCGCCCGCGCCATTGAACATCTTGGGCAAAAGAGGCTTGGCGGCATTTTCAATGTAACCGATGATGAGCCCGCGCCACCGCAGGACGTAGTGGCATTTGCTGCCGAACTTATGGGCGTTGAAATCCCGCCTGATATTCCGTTTGAAAAAGCGGATCTGACGCCCATGGCGCGTTCCTTTTACGGCGAGAACAAACGGGTATCGAATGCCAGGCTGAAATCGACCGGGTTTGAGTTCTGTTATCCGGATTACCGCAAGAGCCACTCGGCGTTTTGGTCACAAAACAATTGGCGCGAGGAGTAGACACTTGTGCTTGCCACATTTCGCCGCGAAACTTATTGAGAACCGGCCGAATTAACCGATCATTAACCACGGCCGGAGACTTTGGTGGGATCATGAGCCAATCCGGAATTCTGACAACCGCGATCACTGCAGCAGCCTTGGTGGTTGGCTTGGCGGGAGCTGCCGCCGCAAAAGAGCCATTGGCGAAGAACCTATTCGGAAATAAACGCTTGCCGGCTGCTGTTGAAGCCAAGTCATACGGTTTTTACTCCAAAGGTTGTTTTTCCGGCGGCATAGCGATTGCACGTGATGGTCCGCGCTGGCAGGCCATGCGAATATCCCGCAATCGCCGCTGGGGCCATCCGAACCTCGTCAGGCTGCTCGAACGTTTGTCGCGCGACGCGGTAAAGGACGGCTGGAACGGTCTTCTGGTCGGCGATATCTCGCAACCGCGTGGCGGGCCGATGCTGTCAGGCCATGCTTCGCACCAGATCGGGCTCGATGCCGATATCTGGTTCACACCGATGCCCGAAAAGCGCTTCACGGTGGCCCAGCGGGAACGCATTGGCCCGAAATCTGTTCTCAAGCGAAACTCGCTTTATGTTGACGACAGGCGCTGGACTTCGGCTTACACCGGCGTACTGCGCCGGGCTGCGAGCTATCGGAATGTCGAGCGGATTCTGGTTCATCCTGGCATCAAGAAAAAGCTTTGCGACACCGTGAAAGGCGACCGTAGCTGGTTGCGCAAGATCAGGCCATTTTGGGGGCACGACTCCCATTTTCATGTCCGTATTGGTTGCCCGCCGGGCTCCACTGGCTGCAAAAAGCAGGCCTCCACGCCGAAGGGAACCGGATGCGACAAATCTCTGGCGTGGTGGTTTACCGAAGAGCCGTGGCGTCCGGCCAAAGGACCGAAAAAGCCAAAGGCACGCGATGTCATGACCATGGCCAGCCTGCCCCCGGCCTGCAGGGCGGTATTGGAAGCACCCGCACCGCCATCCGAGGCTGCTGTCACCTTGAACGGGTCCGGCAGCGGCGATGCTGGTCTTCCGGCAGCGGCAAAGGCATTCGTATCGGTGCCCGAGAAGGCGATTCCGATACCGGTTCCTCGCCCTGACAGGTGACATTTCCAATCAATTGGGCCATATGGATTGCATCTGAAACGGCGGTTGGTTAAACCGATTTAAATTGATGCGATAGCGTCAATTGATCTTCGACACGGGAATGATTTTGATGGAAGCCAATGCTTCCGAAATTGGCAGATTGCCTTATCCTATCTTGATCGCGGACATAGGCGGCACCAATGCCAGGTTCGCGATTTTGAAAGATTCCTTGTCGGCGCCCGCGGAATTTCCCGTCACCGATACCGCCGGATTCTCCTCGCTTACCGAGGCGATACAGAGTGTCGTCCTCGACAAAACGTCGCTTCATCCGAAAAGCGCCATTCTTGGCGTCGCTGCGATGGTATCGAGCGACGAGATCGAACTGACCAATCGCGGTTGGCGCTTTCGGGCGCCGGAACTGCTGAAGCGGTTGCGGCTGGAAGAACTGGTCGTGATCAACGATTTCGAGGCGCAGGCTCTGGCGGTCACTGCATTGCAGCCAGAAGACATGGAACAGATCGGCGGTGGAGATGGAGAACAAGGCGCTGCACGTGCCGTCTTGGGCCCGGGTACCGGTCTGGGCGTCGCCGGGCTGGTTCAGGTAAAGGGTGTCTGGGTTCCGGTCGCAGGAGAGGGCGGCCACGTCGACATCGGTCCGAGAACGTGCCGCGAGGCAGCGATTTTCTCGCAACTCGCACCGCCCGGCACAAGGATTTCTGGCGAAGAGGTGTTGAGCGGTCGCGGCCTGACGAATTTGTATGCCGCGGTGGCCAAGGCGGAGAGTGTGCATGTCGAGCCTATAACACCTGCAGAAGTCAGTGCCGCTGCATTGTCAGGTTCCGATTCTGTTGCCGAGGAGGCGCTTTCGGTTTTCGTTACCCTGTTGGGGCGGCTCGCCGGCGACATGGCGCTCATTTTCATGGCCAGCGGCGGGGTTTTTCTTACCGGTGGCATCGCCGCCAAAATATTGCCGGCACTGCGCACAGGCGCATTGCGGAAGGCATTTGAGGAAAAAGACCCGCACAGTCAATTCCTTGCACAGATTCCGATCAAGATCGTCACCCATCCCACTGCGGCGCTCGTCGGGTTGGCGGCATTTGCCCGCGACCCAGACAATTTCGGCATACAGACCGGTCGCCGCCGCTGGCGGGCTGATCCGGATGCCAGCTAACGGGCAAAATTGCCCAATCTTTCCGCAACCCCATAGGCAGATGCTTCGAGGCGCTGTATGAGAGCCCCAAAATCATCCTAAGAACCCGCAATGCGTTCACTTCGTAGCATCACAAACCAGGGCGACGTTGTCCCGATCATCAAACGGGTATTTCGCGAGAACGGTCGCGAATACATTCGTGACTACATTTTGGCCGCGTCGTGCATGGTGCTGGTTGCCTCCACCACCTTTGGCGTCGCCTGGTTGATGAAGCCGGTCATCGACAAGATTTTCGTTGAACAGCGCGAAGACCTGATACTTCCGATTTGTGGCGCGGTAATCGTTGCCTTTCTCATTCGCGGTGCAGCCACTTATGGCCAGGGTGTGTTGCTGGCCAAAATCGGAAACAATATTGTCGCTCGATACCAGCAACGCATGTTCGATCATCTCATGCGGCTCGGGGTCAGCTATTATTCTGGTGAGCGATCCGGCCGATTGGCAGCTCGCATCAATGAGAATGTCGGTGGGATTCGCGAACTGATGAATATGACGCTGAACGCGGTAGCCCGCGATGCTGTCATGCTCATCGGCCTGATCGGTGTCATGTTCTGGCAGGATCCGAAACTGTCATTGATTGCAATACTCGTTGGTCCGCCCCTGATTTGGGCCGTCAACTATCTCATGCGCCGGTTGCGGACAGTTGCGCGAGAGGCGGTAGTGCTGAATTCCCGCGTCAACGGTGCAATTCAGGAAGCGACACAAGGGGTTACGATTGTCAAAGCGTTCACGATGGAAGAGCAGCTTTCGTCGCGAATTTCCGGGTTGATTTCGGCAGCCGAAGCACGAGCCAACAAGATCGCACGCGTTCAGGAGCGCACCGCGCCCATCGCTGAATCGCTTGCTGGATTTGCGATTGCCGGGGTCATTGCATATGGCGGTTTTGAAGTGGTGAGGAACAATACGCCACCTGGCGCATTGTTCTCATTTATCACCGCGCTGATGCTTGCCTATGATCCGGCCCGCCGCCTGGCGCGTGTTCAGGTTGCGCTGGAGCGGTCACTGGTCAATGCCCGCATGATCTACGAAATACTGGATATCGAACCGCAGCAGGGGGATGCACCCGACGCGGCTGCGCTTGATGTCAAAAAGGCAAAGATACAGTTCTCAGATGTCAGCTTCTCCTATTCTGAGGATCTGCCCGTATTGGACGGTGTCACATTTGACGCAAACGCCGGAAAAACGACTGCCATCGTCGGCGCTTCAGGGGCCGGCAAATCGACGCTGGTCGCGCTTTTGCAACGGTTTTACGATCTGGACGGTGGATCAATCGAGATCGATGGCCAGAACATAGCCGGTGTCACAAAGCATTCCCTGAGGCGGTCAATCGCCTTTGTCTCGCAGGCACCCTATCTGTTTGAGGGAACCATTGCCGACAACATCCGCTATGGAAACCCCGACGCATCATTGGAGCAGGTCAAGCAGGCCGCACGTACGGCGCAGGCCGAGGAGTTCATCCTCCAGCAGCCGCAGGGTTATGATACCCCTGTTGGCGAAAGTGGCTCCACAATGTCTGGCGGCCAGCGCCAGCGCCTTTCGATTGCGCGAGCCCTGGTGCGAGATGCGCCAATCCTGTTGCTTGATGAAGCAACTTCCGCGCTGGACAATGAATCGGAAAAGCAGGTTCAGGCGGCTCTCGACCAAGTCATGAAAGGCCGAACAACCATTGTCATTGCGCACCGTCTTTCGACGGTCGTCAAGGCCGACAAGATTGTTGTTCTCGAAGCTGGCAAGCTGGTGGAGCAGGGCACGCACAAACAGCTTGTGAGCCGGAAGAACGGCGCTTATGCCAGGTTTTACCAGCTTGGCGCGGGCGCTTCGCTTGATCTTGTCGATGACCGGCCGGCGGCAGCAAAGAAGACCGGGAAAATGAAACTGGCTGGGGAAGTGTAGATGGCAGATATGAAGCTTGTTGTCGTTGGCGCGGCTGGCCGCATGGGGCAGGCGCTCATTCGCGTCATCCATGAAACCGATGGCGTCGTTCTGGCGGGTGCCGTCGAACAGCAGGGATCTGACAATATCGGCGCCGATGCCGGCGAACTGGCCGGCGTCGGTAAACTCGGGGTCGAAATTGCAGACGATCCCCTGCCGGTGTTCGCTCATGCCGACGGGGTGCTCGATTTTACCTCGCCTGCCGCGACCGTCACCTTCGCGGGCTATGCCGCGCAGGCTCGCATTGTTCACGTCATCGGCACCACCGGTTGTACAAGCGAGGATGATGCCGCCATTTCCGCGGCGGCCCGGCACGCGACAATCATCAAATCGGGCAATATGAGCCTCGGCGTCAATCTTCTGTCGGTGTTGACCGAACAGGCGGCTGGTGCGCTGGGACCGGATGCATTCGATATCGAAATTCTTGAGATGCACCACAAGCACAAGGTCGATGCGCCATCGGGCACGGCGCTGCTGCTGGGTCAAGCGGCCGCAACCGGCCGAGAGATTGGCCTGGCGGAGAATTCTGTGCGGGTTCGCGATGGCCAGACAGGTGCTCGCGAAAATTCGACCATCGGCTTTGCGACACTGCGCGGCGGATCGGTTATCGGCGAGCACTCGGTGATTTTTGCCGGAACCGGCGAGCGCATCACCTTGACCCATCAGGCCGAGGATCGGGGCATCTTCGCCCGCGGCGCCGTCACAGCTGCTCTGTGGGGCAGGGGGCGAAAGCCGGGACTGTTTTCAATGCGCGATGTGCTGGGACTGTCCGGCTGAACCATTCCAATTTGAACCATGAGAGGTAATCCATGTCGAGAACACTGGTGCTGGTCCGCCACGGCCAAAGCGAATGGAACTTGAAAAACCTGTTTACCGGCTGGCGCGACGCCGACCTGACCGAAAAAGGTCATGAAGAAGCAAAGCAAGCCGGCCGCCTCCTGAAGGCCCGCGGCCTGACGTTTGACATCGCCTTTACCTCGGTTCTCCAGCGGGCCGAAAAGACCTGCGTCCACATCCTCAACGAAGTCGGTCAGCCGGAGCTGGAAACGATTCACAATCAGGCGCTTAACGAGCGCGATTACGGTGATCTTGCAGGTCTGAACAAGGACGATGCGCGTGAGAAATGGGGCCACGAGCAGGTTCATATCTGGCGGCGTTCCTACGACACGCCGCCGCCGGGCGGAGAAAGCCTGAGAGATACCGGTGCGCGGGTCTGGCCGTATTATATGCATGTCATGCAGCCGCATGTGCTGGGTGGCGGCACGGTTCTTGTTTCTGCTCACGGCAATTCGCTGCGCGCCCTGATCATGGCGCTTGACGGACTGACAGGCGAAGAAGTCGTCAAGCTGGAATTGGGTACCGGCGTGCCGATCATCTATGAGCTCAACGCCGATTCTTCCATGGCCTCAAAAGAAGTGCTTGAAGTCTGATGAACGAAGTCTGCATTTCTGCAACAAAGCGGTAGATGGCAGGCAAATATTGTGAGTAATTACTAATTTAGTAGACCCTCACGGGCAATTTGTCGTGCGTTTTTAATTAACCGCGATATTCTCGCATGAGATGCGGGAGTTTTGCGTATGAATCCGGAGGTGCTGTTCAGCTACGATACTGTGGGGCTTCTTGGGGTGGTGATGTATATCTCCGCTTATGCGTCGCTCCAGCTCAGGCTGCATCGCGGGACGGATTACACCTACATCTTGATGAACCTTTGCGCCGCGACGCTGGTTCTGATCTCGCTGACCAATAACTTCAACCTTTCATCAGCCATCATTCAGGTGACCTGGATAACCATCAGCCTGTTCGGCCTCGGCTGGACCATCCACAGCCATTATTCGACAAAACTGAGCGATGAGGAGAGCGCGTTCATTCGGGCTGTATTCCCATCGATGAGCAAACGGATGGCGCGCCGGTTTTTGAATGCCGGCGTTTTTATTGATGCTGAAGAAGGCACATCAATTGCCACCGAAGGCGAACCGATCAATGCGCTGATCTACCTGCAATCCGGATCGGCCGAATTCACGCTCGGAGGAAAGACGGTCGGCTCGTGCACGCACGGCACCCTCATCGGGGAATTGACCTGCTTTGACGGTACGCCCGCAACGACCTCGGTCGTTCTGTCTTCGCCGGCGCGTTATTTTCTGATCTCGACAGAGGCGTTGAACCGCGTTTGCAATGCTGATTCTGATCTCCGCATCGTCCTTGAAAGCGCCATCACACAGGGATTGCGGTCGAAATTTGCCACTGCAAACGAGCAACTTTCCCTGAAACCGGTTTGAGCGAGTAGTATGCGCAGCGGCTCGTCGATCCACCCGGTCTTGCGGGCTTGCGCTGCGGGGAGCGCGATGGTGATCCAAATAAATGTGCGACCGGTTATTCGGCGTTGACAGCCGCGCAGTGCCCGCTTACATCAGCGCGCATATGCCCAGGTGGCGGAATTGGTAGACGCGCCAGCTTCAGGTGCTGGTGACCGCATGGTCGTGGAGGTTCGAGTCCTCTCCTGGGCACCAAGATATCCAATCCGACAAATTGGTGATGACAAAATAAAGATCGGGAAATCCGATCCGGTTCACCTTTGATGATCTGGATTAGGGATCTGGAGAAACACATCTGTCGATACGTTCAAAATACTCTTGTCGTCGCACCACCATGTTTTGTTTCGCAGCGGGCACCGAGTTCCATATTGTGACCATTGCATAAAGGACGGCTCAGCGGACGAAACAGACCGTGTCTCATTCCAGTTCAGGGATTTGACGCTACGACGGAGCCCTTGAATTCAGAATTCTGGATATCAGTGTCGCCTGGTTGTGAGTCTGGGTCTTCTCAAACATCCGCCTCAGTTGTGTTCGTACGGTGTTTATGCTCACCCCCAGCGCTTCGGCTGCAGCGGCAAGGTCCTGCCCCGATGCAATTTGCTCTGCTACTTTCACCTGAGCCGCGCTGAGTCCGAAATTGGCACCTCCGCTTTCAAGGCTGTCTCTCAGCTTTGCGCGATCGTCAAAAGACAGGACGATGTGTTCCTGCTCGCAATGGAGCCAGCAAAACATCGGCAAACCGCCCGGATCGTCACCCAAGGGCACGATACTGGCGGGCTCGTCAAGAAAACCGCGCGGCAGATTGGTCGCCAGCCTGTTTCTCCAATGGGTAATGGCATCCTGCAGTACTTTGTCATAGGAGCGATTTTGCGCCCTTGGGCGGTTGGCGGAAATGGTCAGGCCGCTGTGTTTCGGGATACGTTCGCGTGCAAGCTCATTCATGCCGACCACCTTGCCATGATGGTCCATCTCGATCTGGGGAACATCTTGGCGCCCCAGCCCCGGAGCCGCGACCACGAGACAAACAATTTTCCACTCGCCTTTGATCCTCTGCACAATTTTGACCTCGTGCGAGAGAGGCGAGACATGCATATCCGCGTGGTGCTCCGTTGCAACCTGGTCATAGGTGACCCAAGCCATGTCGCCTGATTTCTGTATCTGGACGTTATCCCATCGCAATATTTTGCGGGCATCGTAATTCTGCGGATGTTGTCGAAATCCCTCTGCAAACTTTGCTCTCAGATCGTCCCAGCCGATGTGCACTCTGGTGCCTGCATGCGGTCCCGACAAAATGCGGCGCACCTCGGGGCCATGATGCCAGTGACGGATGAAAGCTTCGAAATCTCCGCGATAGTATGCTGCCTGTTCGGACCGCAGAAACTCCATGATCTCTTTGTCTTCAGCCGACAGTGTCATCGATCGTTGCCTAACCAATTCTGTTTCATCGTACATGGAATTTGAAATCCATGCATGGCTGCTCATTTGGCGATGTGCGAACGAACAGACATCGGCGGGGAATGGCCAAGCAGCTGCCGGGTCTCTGCAATATGTTTTTTGAGTGCTCCCATTATGCGAAGCCACAGTGTCTGCCGGAAACGCCGACGGCGTTCGGTGCACAGGATAGCCCTGTTTTGCTCTGCTTCATCATATGTGAATTGGTTTCCCGGTACCGTTTGGATCAAGGTGATTTGAGACAGGTCCATTGCGTCCTCCTAGTGTTGTGGAGGCAATCATGGACTTGGAGGCCCGCACTCGTTGTCATCCCAATGAGTGACAGTGTCGCCTTTTTCGCTGCATTCCAGCCGCCTTGCGATTGCAGTTCATTTGATCGACAATTTGAGCCTAACGAGCCCGTTACTTGGAAAGCGGTCATGGGACCACGTATTTGTATCGAAATATGTCTCCTGTCGTTTCTGCATGTTCCGGCCGGCGCAGGCGGTTCTGTCCTTGTGCCATTTGTCGACGGTCGCTGGCATGGAGACATTGCGAGCGGTGCAGACGATCATGAAACGCCCAAAAAAAAGGGGCGCATGATCGCGCCCCTTGGTGTCCTATTCTTTTCGGCTTATCGAATAAGGCACTTCCACGAGTAGGGATCATTCCAGTTCAATGCCTTGGCCTTGTAGGCGCGGCTGCCATACTGCAGCTTACAGGCTTTGCTTACTAAGATCGGTCTGCGGTTGCCAGCACTCTGTTCGCAAGTCCACCCACCGGCATTGTGTGCGATCAATTTGGCCTTGAAGGCATTGCCGTAGCGTTTCTTACACCATGGCGAGAGGTTGACACCCTTCATCGTAGGAACCGCCTTTCTCGCAAAGCACTTCCATGAATACGGATCACTCCAGTTCAGCGCTTTGGCTTTATAGGCGCGACTTCCATACTGCAGCTTACAGGCTTTGCTCACGAAGATCGGTCTGCGGTTGCCAGCGCTGCGTTCGCAGGTCCACCCGCCGGCGTTTTTTTCAATCAGCTTCGCCTTGAAAGCGCCACCGAATTCCTTCTGGCACCACGCGGTCAGATTTACGCCACCCAGCGTTACATCCTGATAGGTCGTTGCCTGAACGGATTGCACCGAGGTTCCCAGTACCATGACGACAGCAGCCATTTTGATCAATTTTTTCAACATCGTCTCTCTCTCTATCTATCCATTGATTGATTGCAAACTCGACGTTGAACACATTGCGGTCTGTATGATGTATCGGCCTTGAAGCATCCATTTATGTTGGGTTCATCCAGGGTCAGGACCCTAACTCCTCTCGAGGCAGTCCATTGTTGAGATGGGATAGCTGTTTCGGAAGCAAACGGCACAGTCAGCGTACTTCTGCCGATGTCACGACCACCGGGTTAAGCGGCTTCCAATACCACCCTTCGAAGTTTGTTCTGATGTTCCTCGCTTTGCGGCGGATCTCGGGGGGCGATCGCGAATAAAATTGCAAAACTGAATCAGGCCGACACCGACGAGCATCCTTTCATTCCTGAAAGGGTGCTTTCCTTTTGCGTTATGTCTGGGCACAAATGGCCGGGGACCGTCCCACATGGGGAGCAAACTTGTCTGGGGAACTCGAACAAAGGTGCAAAGTCCTGATCTCGGAACTGGGTCTGGGTTCAGCGGGCGATATCACGGAAGTGCGGCCGCTGACCGGGGGCGTTGCTTCCGATATTGCCGTGGTGAACCTTGGCGAACGCACGGTGTGTGTGAAATTTGCCCTGCCGAAACTCAAAGTCGCCGCGGACTGGCAGGCGCCCGTTCATCGAAACGCGGCTGAATACGCCTGGCTTCAGGTCGCAGCCAGTATTGCCCCTGATAGTGCGGTTGAATTGTACGGGCGATCGGAGGCGTTGCACGGCTTTGCAATGGAGTTTCTGGACGGGGCGGACAGCTACCTCTGGAAAACCCGTCTTCTGCAGGAAGCGCCGGATATTGGAGAAGCGGAAAAGGTGGCCGGCCTGCTTGGCAAGATCCATGCGGTTTCGGCGCAGGACGGTTTTAACGAAACCGCCTTTCAAAACCGCGACGACTTTCATGCACTGCGAATTGAGCCGTATCTGAGCTACACCGCGCAAATCTATCCGAGTTTGGCACCGGCCATCAAACCTCTTGAAGAAATGCTGTACACCAATCAGCGGGTGCTGGTGCACGGAGATGCCAGTCCAAAAAACATCATGTTCCGCGGTGGCGCTCCGATTGTCCTGGATGCGGAATGCGCGACGATGGGTGATGCCAGTTTCGATCCCGCATTCTGCATGAACCACCTTGTCTTGAAGGCCGTACATCTGCCGTCGTCCAGAACGCGATTGTTGCAGGATGTGAAAAAGTTTTGGCGCGCATATGCACACTATGTCACGTGGGAAAGCCGCGATGAACTGGAGGCACGCATCTGCGCGTTGCTTCCAGTGCTCATGCTGGCGCGGGTCGACGGAAAGTCTCCAGTGGAATATCTGACAGAGCCGGAGCGCCAGATGTTGCGCGACATTTCAATACCGCTGATTTCCGCACCGGTGTCGCGTTTGGATGCTCTTGTTGACCGGTTGACGAGAATACTGAGTGAATACGACACATGACCAAAATCAGGACCGTACATGGTAGGCGGGTCTGGGATTCCCGCGGCAATCCCACCGTGGAAGTCGACGTGGTTCTGGAAAACGGAACGACGGGTCGGGCCATCGCTCCAGCAGGCGCTTCACGCGGCAAGCGTGAAGCAATCGACCTGCGCGACGGAGGATCGAAGCTGCGTGGCAAGGGCGTCGATGCTGCGCTTGCAAGCATCAACGGACCAATCGCATCCGCGCTTGCCGGCTTTGAAATTTCAGACCGGGCCGGCGTTGATGGCCGATTGATCGAACTCGATCCATCGCCACTGAAGGAAACGCTCGGAGGCAATGCTACAGTGGCGACGTCGCTTGCTGCGCTGCATGCCGCCGCGAAGGATTCGCAAAAACCGCTATGGCGGCATGTCGCCGATCATTATGGCCGTACCCCCTCAATTCCGCTTCCGGAAATCCAGATATTTGGCGGCGGCGCTCACGCTGGACGCCGCGTGGACATTCAGGATTTCATGGTCATGGTGCCGGGCGCGTCATCTTTCGACGAGGTCTTGGAGATCACCAACGAAGTCTATTTTGCTGCCGGTGACATCATGAAGTCACGCGGGCATCTCGCCGGTGTTGCAGATGAGGGTGGATGGTGGCCGATGTTCAAAAGCAATGAGGAAGCCTTGGAAACACTGGTCGCTGCGATCGAGAGAGCCGGTGAGAAGCCCGGAGAACGTGTCGTCATTTCACTCGATATCGCAGCTTCTGAGTTCTGCAAAAACGGCGCCTATCGGCTGGCGCTGGAGGAGCGCGAGTTGGACAGCTCAGCCCTGATCGAGATGCTGGGCAACTGGATAGACGCCTATCCGATTGTTTCGATCGAGGATCCCGTCGGTGAGGATGACCACGCGGGAATGATCGAGTTTACCCGCCGGTTCGGCGACAGGCTGCAGATCATTGGAGACGATTATCTGGTCACCAACGCGGCGATGATCTGCAATGCCGTATCAGAGCAGGCGTGCAACTCGGCACTGATAAAGGTCAATCAGGCGGGAACGGTCACTGAGGCGGTTGAAGCCCTCACTGCGGCGACGAATGCTGGTTGGACCACGGTTGTTTCCGCCCGCTCAGGCGAGACCGAAGACGTATCCATTTCCCACCTGAGTACCGGGTTGGGAAGCGGCCAATTGAAGGTGGGATCGCTCCAGCGGTCGGAGCGAATGGCAAAATGGAACGAATGCCTGCGCATTCAGGACGAATTGGGCTCCGATGCCTTTGTCGGCGGCCGGCCGCTTGCGGGAACATGGTGGGGACGCGGCCAGACAGACCCGAATTGAATGCCGGTGAACAGGAAATGTCCGCCTATTTGAGAACATTCGCCGGTAAATTCGCCGATCAGGAATCTAGCGTAATGTCGCGAAATGTCTTTGCAATCTCATTGCAGACGGCGTGCTTGATCGGTGCGAAATTGACCGTCGAGGATACGATGACACCGATCTTCAACTGTTTGAGATGGGTCACCTCCAAGGGGATGAACCGCAATTGCCCGGATTCGATTTCCTCCAGGAAACCGAACTTGGTGTAGAGACCGACGCTCGACCCCTTCAAAATCATCTGTTTAGCCAGCGGCAGCGAGTTGGTGAAAACGCGTGTCGACAATGAAGTCGTCAAATCGGAGATGACCTGATCCAGGATCGAATGTCCGCCTCTGGCGTCAATAGAACGCGTCAGGTGGAACCCTTGCAGATCGCTGATGCTCAGCTGATTTCTCTCCGACAATGGATGATTGGGAATCATGATCACCCCGATCGGCGCTGCCTTTTCGGCAAGCGTCCGTACGCCGGGATGGCTTTCGTCCCAGAATGACAGGCCAATATCGGCATCGGCATTTGCAACGGCCTGAATGATCTCTTCCGGCTGGCCGGTTTTTACCGAGTAGGTCACTTCGGGATAATTCTCGCTGAACTGGAAGAGAATTTGCGGTAGCGTTGCTATGGCAATCGAGTCCAATGTCATGATTTCTATGTGCCCGGTCCGATTGTCCCGGATGTCCTCGATCTGAACGCTCATCCTGCCGAAATCGAACAGGGTTTTGCGGCAGTGTTCGAGCACGACCGAACCGGCAGAGGTCAGCTTCACGCCTTCCGCGTTGCGATGGAACAGTTTTACGCCCAGCTGCTGTTCCGTGCTCAGTATTTTCCGGTTCACCGATGTCGAGGACATGTTGAGGATTTTGGCCGCTTTCCTGATCGAACCCTGCCTGGCGACCTCATCGAAATATCTCAGAAAATTGTCGTGCATGAGCGAGCGGTAGCATGGAATGAACAGGTGAGGCAATTTTTGCATCACTGTTGGCAAAAATTAACGCTACTCGCATCACCGAAAACTCCCATACTCTATTAAGATGACCGACTTCAGCAATCGGCGCCTGAACCAAAATCACAAAAAGGGAGTTCTCAGCATGACAAACGGAAATTCACAGACGCTCAACCGCAGGACAATGCTCAAGGCGATGGGAGCAGCGGGCGCTCTTGCGGGTGCGGGAACCATGCTTTCTGTTGTCCCGGGTCAAGCCGCTGACGAATTCACGATCCGCATGCAGCTCGGCTGGCTGGCGTCGAACGGCATCCTCGGTGAGGTTGCAGCCGACAAGCTGGGATATTTCGCAGAAGAGGGCCTGAAGCTCGAGATCATTCCCGGCGGCCCCAATATTGACGGTGTCGCCTCCGTCGCGTCAGGCGCAAACAATTTTGGCTCGATTTCTTCCAGTCCTTCATTGATGTTGGCCAGGTCCGCCGGCGTGCCGATCAAATGTATCGCTGCCGGATATCAGCAGCATCCGTTCACCTATTTCTCCCTTGAGGACAAAGGCAATGTTCGCAAGCCACAAGACCTGATCGGCAAGAAGGTTGCGACGCAGGGAACGGCGCGAATTCTTCTTCGCGCATTGCTGGCCAAAAACGGCATAGCGGAAGACCAGGTCGAAGTTTCGGTCATGGGCGGCGACATGGCACCGCTGCTGACCGGACAGGTCGACGTCGCGACCGGCTGGAAAACCAATGTCGGCGCGCTGTCGGTGCTTGGAGACAAACGGGTCGACATGACGTTGTGGGATAGCGGCATCCAGCTCTATGCCAATCCGTATTACACCACCGACAGCGTTCTGGCCGAACATGGTGACAAGGTCACCGGCGCTATCAGGGCAATCTCACGCGGCTGGGGCTGGGTTCACGAAAATCCCGAAGGCGGTGTTGATGCGCTGGTTGAGCGTTATCCCAACATGAAGAAAGAAAACGAAATGAAAGCTGTTGAGCTGGTCAACGGCTATTCGTTCAACGAGAAAACCAAGGCCGGCGGCTGGGGTATCATGACCAAGGAAAACTGGCAGGCCCAAATCGACACCTATGACAGCCTTGGCCAGTTCAAGAGCGCCGCGCCGAAGCTTGAGGATATCATGACACTCGATATTCTCGACGCAACCGCGGACGTTCGTCCGAAGCTCGGATAGTAAAATGCAAGGACACCAGACAACGGTGGCAGGTAAATCTCCTGCCGCCGCGACCCTCCGCGACGCATCGGTCCGGTTCGGAAGCTTTACCGCGCTGTCGAATATCACACTCGATATCGATGCGGGAGACTTCTGGACCATTCTCGGCCCCTCGGGCTGCGGGAAATCAACGATGCTGCGGCTGGTGTCCGATCTGATTCCCGCGGCATCCGGATCTCTTGAGGTTTTCGGCAAGACCACCGAACAAGCAAGGCTGGCGCGGGAATTTGCATTCGTATTTCAAGACGCAACCCTGTTGCCCTGGCGATCTGCACTGAGCAATGTCGAACTCCCCCTGGAAATCGGCAGGTCGCGCGGCGCGACCATTCCCACCGGCGACCGGACGCCGATGGAACTTTTGGAAATGGTCGGGCTGAAGGGACGTGAAAACGCGCTCCCGCACGAGCTTTCCGGTGGAATGCGGCAAAGGGTGGCCATCGCCAGGGCGCTGGTGTGCCAACCGAAACTGCTGCTGATGGACGAGCCATTCGGCGCGCTCGATGAAATGACCCGTGATCGGCTCAATCTTCAATTGCTCGACATTTGGCGCGAAACAGGAACAACAATCCTGTTCGTTACCCATTCAATCTCGGAAGCGGTGTTCCTAGGCCAGAGGGTGCTGATGCTGCAGGCGCATCCCGGCCGGGTGAAGAAAATCATTGACATTGACTTGCCGGAACCACGGGAAATCAAAATTCGCGAGACGCCGAAATTCAACAAATATTGCGGGCAGTTGCGGGTTCTCCTGGAGGAGTGTTGACAATGGCGGTGGAGGCTTCCGTGGATCAGGATCGTGAAATCGATACGGCCGACGAGGCTGGCACGGATCTCGAGAATTCCGGCAACCAACGGCTGATCGAGATTGCAATCCCGGTCGGAACGGCAATTGCGCTCATACTGATTTGGCAGTTTGGCGTGCGCATCTTCGGTGTTCCGACCTATATTGCACCCGCGCCGAGCGATGTTGTCGCGGTCTTTTCCGACGAGTTTCCGCTTCTTTTGAGAAATTTCTGGCCAACACTTTATGAAAGTGTCACCGGATTTTTCGTCGGCAACCTCGCGGCCATATTGATCGCGGTGGCATTTGTGCACAGCCGCACGGTGGAGCGGGCATTCTTTCCGATAGCAGTCTTCATCAACACGATTCCGATACTGGCAATCGCGCCGATCCTCGTACTGATATTCGGTGCCGGATTGACCGCGAAAGTGGTCATCGCCGCACTCATCTGCTTTTTCCCCACTTTGGTGAACATGGTTCGCGGATTGCAGGCGGTAAGTCCCCAAGCCCTCGAACTCGCCCGCATTCTTTCAGCATCCAAATCGGAAATTTTCTGGAAAATGCGGCTGCCGTCCTCTTTGCCGTTTCTGTTCTCCGCGTTGAAAATCGCTGCAACCACTTGTGTTATCGGCGCAATCGTCGGCGAGTGGATCGGCGCCGATGTGGGACTGGGCGCACTCATTATTGACAGCACGTTCAATTTCAGGTCGCCGCTGCTCTACGCGACGGTGTTCATGTCGTCAGGCCTGTCGGTACTGTTGTTCGTGCTCGTCAGCATCGCTGAAAAGCTCATCGTCCGCTGGTAGCGGAAAGTTTGACCCGTTAACGGCCGGAGCGGCCAGACCTTTTTGGAGGAAATGATGTCGGAACGTACAATTGATCAGGTCACGCTCAACAGCAGTCTGGTTCCCGTCGTTGCGGATTGTGATGTTGTGGTTGTCGGCGCCGGTCCGGCCGGGCATGCAGCTGCCGTTTCAGCCGCCAGAAACGGATGCTCGGTGACACTGCTTGAGCGCTACCATCATCTCGGCGGCATGGCCTCGGGCGGCATGGTCCTGGTGCTGGACGACATGGTCAATGAAGGCAATGAAATCGTCACCACCGGCGTTGTCAGCGAGTTCGTCGAACGGATGGAAAGGCAGGGTGCGGCTGTCTATCCGCCTAGTGAGGACTGTCAGACCAACTGGGAGATGTGGCAGAAATGGTCACGCTGGGGCTGCATCGATTTTCATAAGGCCATGATGCCCCAGCCCATCATCCATGCAGTCGCATTCGATCCTGATGGATGGAAGCGCGTCAGCCTCGACATGGTCAGGGAAGCGGGCGTCAATTTGAGAACCCACTCCTGGTTTTCTGACGTGTTGATGGAAGGCGGCAAGATCACTGGCATCGTGGCGCAAACCAAGCTCGGCCGGCAGGCCATCAGGGCGAAAATGATCGTCGACGGCACCGGCGATCTGGATGTAGGTGTTGCCGCCGGCGCCAATTACACCGACGGCCAATACATTGTGACTACGGTTTTCAGGCTTTGTGATGTCGATACCGCGACGGCCGAAGACTTCGAATATTGCAATCCTGACGAATACAAGAAACTCGACCGCCAGGCCCGCCGCGTGATTGGTGGCGCTTGGGGAATGTGGTGGCTCAAGACACCGCTGCCGGGAGTTGTCTGGTGCAATTGCCCGCATATGCCTGGCTACGACGGCCTTTCACCGGAGGACATGGTGGCCGCCGAGTACGAAGGCCGAGAGCGGATGATGAACCTGCTGGCATTCGCACGCGAAAACATCCCCGGTTTCAAAAACGCAAAGATGCTTGGAGCCGCCGAGCAGATGGGCATCCGCCAGACCAGGCTGCTGCAGGGCGAATATGTTGTCACCAAGGATGATGTTTCATCGCGCCGCTATTTTGAAGATACGGTCTGCCGCGGCCGCGACTACTACACGCCATACCGTGCATTGCTGCCGAAGGATGTCGATAACCTGATTGTTGCCGGCCGCCACTACTCGGTCGATAGCGATGCGCAGAAGCTCTCCCGCGAGATTCCGCCATGCATGGCGCAAGGCGAGGCTGCTGGTGTTGCAGTGTCTATTGCGTTGAACAAGGACTGCGCGCTGCGCGATGTCGACTACCGGGAAATCCAGAAACAGATGCGCGCTCAAGGCGCCGACCCCGGAGACGTGCCCTCGGCGAACGCATTGGTCGAACCCCAAGTGGCAGCGGAATAGGATAACCAATATGTCTAATGAAATCATGCCACTTAGCGGAGTTCGCGTAATTGATTTCACGCAGGTCATGATGGGTCCGTGCGCGACCCAGATGCTCGGTGATTTTGGCGCTGACGTGATCAAGGTCGAACGTCCGGGCTCAGGAGATTTGTCGCGCAACTTTACTGGCGAGAAAACCGTTGAAGCGATGAACGGAGCGGTTTTTGCTTCGCTCAATCGCAACAAGCGCTCGGTCGAAATCGACACCAAATCCGAGGAAGGCCGGATGGCCGTCCTGGAACTGGTCAAGACCGCAGACGTGGTCGTCGACAATTTTCGCGCCGGCGTGATGGACCGGCTGGGATTTGGATATGACGCCTTGTCGAAAATAAATCCGCGCATCATTTGCGCGTCCGGCACCGGATTTGGCCCCAAGGGACCCTATGCCCACAAGGGCGGACAGGATGTGCTGGCCCAGGCCATGACCGGAGTGATGGAAACACGACAGGACCCGTCAATTCCGCGTTCGATCTACCCGACGACGCTTTGCGATTACTCCGCCGGCATGCACATGGTGCAGGGCATCCTTGCCGCACTTTTGATGCGTGAGAAAACCGGCAAGGGGCAGCAGATATCCGTTTCGCTTTACGACAGCATCATTGCGATGCAGATGCAGGAGGCTGCCCACTGGTCCAAACACGAAGAGGTGTTGAACTGGGCGGCAATGCCCTTGTCAGGCGTATTCGAGACAACCGACAGTGCATTGGTTCTTGTCGGCGCTTTCAAGGCCAATCCGCTGCGCGACATCAGCGAAGCGCTGGGCATTGAAGACCTTTCGGTGACCTATCCCGATTTGCCGAGCCAACGCGAAAACAAGCCACTATTGCACAAGATATTCCGCGAGGCGTTTTCGCAAAACACCACCGCATACTGGTTGGACAAGCTGGAAGAACAGGACCTTCTGTGTGCACCCGTAAAATCGCTTGCTGAGGCGCTGGAAGACCCGCAAACGGAAATAAACGACATGCTGAGGCGGATTGATCACCCGGTACTGGGGGATATCACGCTCGTCGGTTCCCCGGTGCACCTAAGTGCCGCCCCGATGGAAGTTCGCCTGGTGCCGCCGCTTCTGGGCGAACACACCGATGAGGTCCTGGCTGAAATCGGCCTCGGCGGCAAGGCAAGGCTGGCCGGATGAGCATCGGGTTCGAGGTCAGCAACTTTGTCGCGCGGATCACCATCGATCGTCCGGACCGGATGAATGCGGTCGACAGCGCCGGGCAAAGAAGGCTCGCCGAAATCTGGCGTGAGGTGGAGAGTAGTGACGAGATCCGTGTCGCTGTCTTGACCGGTTCAGGCGGCAAGGCGTTCTGTGCCGGCGCCGATCTGAAGGAAGATACCGGTCACTCCGGTCTTGAATATTGGGCAGCGCGCGAGGCCAACAGCTTTGGCGGGTCCAAGCCGGTCATCGCGCGCGTCAACGGGTTGGCGCTCGGCGGAGGTCTGGAACTGGTGCTTGGCTGCGATCTGGTCATCGCCGCTGAAAGTGCGCGCTTTGGATTTCCGGAAGCAAAGGTGGGCCGTGTTCCGCTGGACGGCGGCATGGTCCTGTTGCCACGAATGATTCCCCGCAATATTGCCCTTGGCATGATGATGACCGGGCGGATGGCGTCGGCATCCGAAATGTCCCGCTATGGTCTCGTCAATGCTGTGGTCCCCGATGACCAGCTCGACGCCGAAACCGACAAATGGGTATCCGACATCGTCTCTTGTGCACCGCTCAGCGTTGGCGCGATCAAGGCTACCGTTCGCGATACTTCCCATCTGCCGGTCCAGGAAGCCTTCTCTCATAAGACACCCGAATTGGTTGGTGCATTGGCTTCCGAAGACGCCGAAGAGGGTGTTCTGGCATTCCGCGAAAAGCGGGTGCCGAACTGGAAAGGCCGTTGACACGTGACGCTGGTCATCATCAGCCCCTGCATCGATATCAAGGATGGCATCTGCACCACCTCGTGCCCCGTCGACTGCATTTATGAAGGTGAGCGGATGTACTACATCCATCCAACCGAGTGCATCGAATGCGGCATGTGTGAATCAATCTGCCCGGTCGACGCCATCCGCTACGATGATGAGGTACCTGAGGGAGAGGAGCCGTTCGTCAAATTCAATGCAGATGCATTCCGGCTCGAAGGCGATGAAGTGGCGCATATCGGCGGCTGGAAAAAAGGTGCTCCGCCGCTGAAAGATCCGCCGGAGGTCTCAAAATTTCCGGTGGGCAATGCACCCGAGGAAGTTTCCGGCTAATCTGATGCCAACGACGATCGCGGGTGGCAGTGCTGTGCCGCACGTAAGACCGCCGAGTAGCGCCACGCCAGATTGAGGGTACCCCATGGATGAGACTGAACGGAATTGGGCCAGACGCTTCCTTGGCCTGTGCGATCACGTTGCATCGTGGTCTGAGGACCGGGATTTCCAGGTCGGCTGCGTGATTGCAGGGCCAGGGCGCGAAGTCCGCGCAACCGGTTACAACGGCCTGCCTCGCGGTGTCTCGGCAGATGACGATCGCAGATTTGATCGCTCAAGCGGTGAGAAGTTCTTTTGGTTCGAACACGCCGAGCGCAATGCAATCTACAATGCTGCCCGTTCAGGAACCGATATTTCGCAATGCGTTTTATACGTAAACCGCTTTCCCTGCGCTGATTGCGGCCGTGCGATCATTCAATCAGGTATCGCCCGGGTCGTCTGTCCGCCGATTCCTGAAAACGACGGCGCTCTGGATTACAGCTTTCAGGTTTCGGCGAAGATGTTGGATGAAGCCGGCATTGTTGTTGAGCATCTGCCGCCGGGGGCGTGAGTGACAGCCACTCAATTTGTCCGCGGCTGGCCTATCGCAGATGCAGAAAGCGTGGGTCACACCTGACACCGTCTGCCACCACAGCGCAACGCAAATTCGCGTTGGTCCAATTGCAGCGGTCAATTGGGACAGCAACTACAATCCTTGCAATTCCCCTGCATTGATGTGCACGATGCATATGATCGAAATGGGGGGAAGCCGGTCGCAGTGGCCGGCTGCCCTTTTTTGTTTTTGATGCTTAATGGGAGGAATGAAATAATGCGAAAACTGATCACAAAACTGGCGCTGACGGCGTCCGTGGCGGTAATGGCTACCGGCGCGGTGCAGGCCGACGAGCCGAAACAGGGCGGCACCCTTGTGACCGTGCTGTCAACCAATGTCCGCAATCTGAACTCGGCGGTGCAATCGGGCATCGTGACCGGATTTCCCGGCGCGCAGTTGTTTGCCTCACCGCTGCGCTACGACGAAGACTGGACCCCGCAACCCTATTTGGCCAAAAGCTGGAGCGTATCCGATGATGGGCTGACCGTGACGCTCAATCTCGTCGACAACGCCAAATTCCACGACGGGACGCCGCTGACCTCTGAAGACGTGGCTTTCTCGGTTGAGGTGATCAAGGCCAACCACCCGTTCAAATCAATGTTCGCGCCGGTTGAGACCGTTGAAACACCTGATGCACATACCGCGGTGCTGAAACTCAGCAAACCGCACCCGGCACTGATGCTGGCGATGTCCGGTCAGCTGATGTCGATAATCCCCAAACACATCTACGGCGACGGTGAAATCACCGCTGTGAAAACCCATCCGCGCAACAATGAAAATGTCGTCGGTTCGGGACCGTTCAAACTGGTCGAGTTCAAGAATGGCGAACATGTCATTCTGGAGCGCTTTGATGATTTCTTCATCGAGGGCAGGCCCTATCTCGACAAGATCGTCATGCGGATCATCGCAGATCCTGCCGCTCGTGCGATTGCCTATGAGAATGGCGAACTGCACATGGGAGCGTTTGAATCGCTGCCGCGCATCATCAATCGTCTCAAGAACGTAGACACGCTGACCGTAACACCGGAAGGCTATGGCGCCATCGGGCCGCTCGACTGGCTGGCGATGAACACGACAAAGGGTCCGCTGAAGGATGTCCGGGTACGCAAGGCGATCGCCTATGCAGTGGACAAGAACTTTATCCACAAGGCGTTGATGCAGGGTACGGCTGCCGACAGCAAGACCGGCATCCATCCCGACAGCCCGTTCTACAATGCCGACGTTGATGGATACGATCTCGATCTCGACAAAGCTGCTGCCCTTCTTGACGAAGCCGGCTTCCCGGTAAAGGACGGCAGCCGTTTCAGCCTGACCGTCGATTTTGGCTGGCCGGATGTGAAACCGCAGGTCGAATATGTCAAGGCGGCGCTGAAGAAGGTCAATATCGATGTCGAGGTTCGTGCTTCGGCAGATTTCCCGACCTGGGCCAAACGCATGGGCACCATGGATTTCGACATGTCATGGGATACCGTCTTCAACTGGGGCGACCCGGTGATTGGCGTGCATCGCACCTATGACAGCTCGAACATCGCCAAGGGTGTGTGGTCAAACACGCAGGGCTATTCCAATGCCCGCGTCGATGAGCTGATGGCGATGGCTGCGGTTGAAAATGATCCGGACAAACGTAAGGCGCTTTACGCGGAGTTCCAGCAGATCATCGCTGATGAACTGCCGGTCTATCACACCAACACATTGCCGTATCACACGGTCTACAACACCGCCAAAGTGGGCAATCCGCCCTTGGGCATCTGGGGAACGTCGACACCAATCGACATGACCTACCTCAAGGAGTAACGTTGCAATAATTGTGCGGCGGGCTCCGCCCGCCGCAATCTCAAACAAAAACGAGAAGCCTGGCTGTGGCATTCGTTCAAAAATTCTTTGTGCGCCTCCTTTATGCGGTGATCCTGCTGACCGCTGTGCTGGTGCTCAATTTCTCCATGATGCATCTTGCGCCGGGCGACGTTGCCGACACGATCAGCCAGTCGATGGGTGGTGCCGATCAAGAGGTTCTCGACCAGATCCGCGCCGAATATGGCCTCGACCAACCGTTCCTTGTTCAGTTGGGCCGCTACATCGGTAATGTGCTTCAATTCAATCTCGGCTATTCCTATTTCTTCAACACGCCGGTTACAGACCTCATCCTGCAGCGCCTGCCAGCAACGTTGCTGCTGGTGTTTACCGCCCAGATCATGGCGCTGCTGATCGGTGTGGTGCTAGGCGTTATCTCGGCACGGCGTCCCAACGGTCTTGCAAGCCACTTCGTTACTGCACTTGCCCTGTTTGGCTATGCCGCGCCGGTTTTCTGGACCGGTATTCTGCTGCTGATCGCGTTTTCGCTGAAAATCCAGTGGTTCCCGGTTGCGGGCATGCAAGACGTCACGGTTTCCGGCGGTTTTTGGGTGCATGCGCTCGACATTGCAAAGCACCTGGTTTTGCCGGCGGTTACGCTTGGCTCAATCTTCCTTGCGCTTTATTCCCGCCTTTCCCGCGCCACGATGATGGAAGTGCTGGGTTCCGACTATGTCAGGACCGCCAAGGCCAAGGGACTGACGGAACGCGAAGTCGTCTACAAACACGCGCTGAAAAATTCGCTTTCGCCCGTCATCACACTGGCCGGCTTGCAGTTTTCCGCTGTGATATCCGGTGCGGTTCTGGTTGAGGCCGTGTTTTCTTGGCCGGGACTGGGCACACTGGCGTTCCAGTCGATCATCGCCCGCGACACACCGACCATTCTGGGAATTTTATTCTTCTCGGCCGTGGTCGTCATCGTCGGCAACCTGCTGACAGATTTGGCCTTGCGCTTTGTTGATCCCAGAATGGGAGGAAAATGATGAGCGACACGGTCAAGGTCCCTGAAGAAGAGGTCGTTGAGGCCCGCTCGCCATTCTCCGAAGCCTGGGAGATGTTCCGCAAAAACCATGCTGCCATGGCGGGGCTGGTCGTGCTCGTTCTCATCGTCGTCGCCGCGATCATCGGTCCGCCGCTTTATGCGGTCGATCCATTCGAAATGGTCTGGGCGCCGTTCTCGCCACCGGGTGTAGACGGCTTCATTCTCGGCACGGACTATCTGGGACGCGATCTTGTCGCCGCACTTCTGGGTGGCGCGCGTGTTTCATTGATCATCGGTCTTGCCGCGGCCTTCGTCACCGTCGCCATCGGTGTCACTGTCGGAGCACTTGCCGGCTTTTATCTCGGCTGGGTCGAAGAGGTGCTGATGCGGATTACCGAGTTCTTTCAGGTGCTGCCGACACTGCTGTTCTCCATGGTCATCGTCGCTCTTTTCGGCGCATCACTGCCGATGATCACCTTTGCCATCGGCGTGGTGAGCTGGCCTCCGGTGGCCCGCATTACCCGGGCCGAATTTCTGCGTATCCGTGAACTGGAATATGTCACCGCCTCGCGCGCATCGGGCGCCAAAAACTTCAAGCTGATGTTCAGCGTCATCCTGCCAAATGCACTGCCGCCAATCATCGTGCAATCCGCACTCATGGTCGGTTCGGCCATCCTGTTCGAAGCCGGTTTAAGCTTCCTCGGGCTTACCGATCCAAACGTTGTCAGCTGGGGCCAGGTGATCGGTTCGAACCGCCAGTACATTCTCGACGCGCCTTACACGGTGACGATTCCCGGATTGGCGATCTTCGTCACGGTGCTCGCCATATCGCTGGTCGGCGACGGCCTCAACGATGCGCTTAATCCGAAGTTGAGACAGCGATGAGCGGGCCGCTTCTCAAGGTTGAAAATCTGCGCATCGAACTGACGACGCGCGATGGGATCGCGCCGGTGATCGACAATCTCTCCTTTGAACTGAATGCCGGAGAGAACATTTCCTTCGTTGGCGAATCCGGCTGCGGAAAATCGATGACCGCACTCGGGATCATGGGTCTGTTGCCTGAGAAAATCGGCCGCATCGCCTCCGGTAGCATCACCTTTGACGGCGAAGACCTGACAGCAGCCTCGGAAGCGCGATTGAAGGAGATTCGCGGCAACGATATCTCGATGATCTTCCAGGAGCCGATGACATCGCTCAATCCGGTCTACACGGTCGGCGAGCAGATTGCCGAAGTGCTGCGGCGCCATCAGGGCTTGAGCACGGCGCAGGCATGGACGAAGGCGACCGAACTGCTCGATGCGGTCCGCATCCCCAACCCGCAGGCGCGCGTATCCGACTATCCGTTTCAGATGTCCGGCGGGCAGCGCCAGCGTGTCATGATTGCCATTGCGCTGGCTTGCGAGCCGAAGATCCTGATCGCTGATGAGCCGACGACGGCGCTCGATGTCACCGTACAGGCGCAGATTTTCGATCTATTGCGCGACCTGCAGGCCGAAACCGGAACCGCGATCATGCTGATCACCCACGACATGGGTGCGGTTGCCGAAATGTCGGAGCGGATGATCGTCATGTATGCCGGGCGCAAGGCAGAAGAGGGCAGGGTTGACGAGGTCATTGAGCATGCCCGCCACCCCTACACCAAGGGGCTGATTTCCTGCGTTCCCCACATCATGCAAACGCTGACCGAAGAGCGCCACAAGCTGACCGAGATCGAGGGGATCGTGCCGAGCCTGCGCGAATTTGGCCGCAACAATTGCCTGTTTGCCGCCCGCTGCGAATTGGTCGAGGATCGCTGTTTGAATGAGCGGCCACCGGAAAACAGCTTTGGCAAGACACAGAAGGCCGCCTGCTGGCGGGCAGAGGAAGTGTGATGGCGGACAACGCACTTCTCAATGTCGAAAACCTGACCGTTCGCTTCTCGGTCAAGCGCGGCAGCAGCTGGGGTCGCAAATCCTATCTCTACGCCGTTGACGACATCTCATTTCAGATCAAGCGCGGGGAAACGCTGGCGATCGTCGGTGAGAGCGGTTCGGGCAAGTCGACAACTGCGCTCGCAGTGGCGCGCCTGGTGCCGGCCCATTCGGGCAGGGTGGAACTGGATGGCGAGGACTTTCTTGCGTTGGAGGACGAAGCGCTTCGCCAAGCGCGGTCGAAAATCCAGTTCATCTTTCAGGATCCCTATTCCAGCCTCAATCCACGGCTGCGTGCCGAGGCGATTGTCCGCGAGCCCCTCGACAGTTTGAAGGCGGTGCCGGAGGCCGACAGACAGGCAATCGTCGACCGGTTGTTCAAGGCGGTGGGATTGCGCAAGGAACAGCAGCGCCTGTTTCCGCACCAGTTCTCCGGCGGGCAGCGTCAGCGCATCGGCATTGCGCGTGCACTGGTGACCCAGCCGCAACTGGTAATCTGCGACGAACCGGTCTCGGCGCTGGATGTTGCCGTCCAGGCGCAAATCCTCAATCTGCTTCGCGAATTGCAGAGCGAGTTCGGGCTCACCTATCTGTTCATCAGCCACGATCTCGGTGTGGTCCAGCATATGTGCGATTCCATTGCCGTGATGTATATGGGCAAGATCGTCGAACATGCCGACCGGTTGAGCCTGTTCAACAATCCGCTGCATCCCTATACCGCTGCACTTCTGTCGGCTGTACCGTCGGTCGACAAAGCGCGGCGCGAAGCGACGAAACGCATTCTGATCCCCGGTGATCCACCCGATCCGATCAATCCACCGAAAGGCTGCCGGTTTGCCAATCGCTGTCCGGTGGCCCAGGCGCAATGCCGGGATGCTGAACCGCCGCTGCGCGATCTTAAAGGTGGTCACCGCGTGGCCTGTCACCTGGTCGGTGATGACGCCGTATCTCCCCTTTGAGCGGCAGCAAATTTATCGGACGATCCGAGATCTGGATTGAACAGCTATACTTCGGCCGGACAGGCAACCAGTGATGTCTCGGGGTGGGTGAGTTGAAGTTTTCCGCCAATCTGGGCTTTTTGTGGAAAGAGCTTGCGCTGCCCGACGCGATTCGGGCCGCCGGTGCGTCCGGTTTCGACGCTGTCGAATGTCACTGGCCATATGATACTTCGCCTGAAGATGTGATCGCCGCTCTTGATGACACCGGGCTTTCCATGCTCGGCCTCAACACCTCGCCCGGTGAGGTGAAGCGGGGCGAATTCGGTCTGTCGGCCATTCCCGGGCGCGAACAGGAAGCTCTTGGAACAATCGGCAAAGCGATTGCCTATGCCAGCGCGACGGGCACCAAATCGGTTCATGTAATGGCCGGAAACAGTCAGGGTGCAAAAGCGCATGATACGTTTTGCGCCAACCTTGATCATGCTTGCGCCATGGCGGCGAAACACGACATCGCCATCCTCATCGAACCGCTCAACCACCGTGATGTGCCGGACTATTTTCTCAAGACATCCGATCAGGCGATATCCATCATTTCGCAATTGGGCCGTCCCAACCTGAAAGTGATGTTCGACTGCTACCACATGCAAATCATGGGCGGTGATGTGGTTGGCCAATTTCACCGCTGCCTGCCGCATATCGGTCATGTCCAGATTGCCTCTGTCCCCGACCGCGGTCCGCCCAATGGGGGAGAGCTTGACTACCGACTTGTTCTTGGTGATATCGCAGCTTCCGGCTGGCCACGGCCGATCGGCGTGGAATACCGGCCCACCGGCTCAACGGAAGATTCACTTTCCTGGCTGGCCGAATTCCGCGCCATCTGAAGCCGAATGATCGCCTGCGAATTTGCAATTGAGGTTTCAGCAACACCGGCAAGATTTTTGTGTCGGATATTTCAGTGTCCGCTATAGTTGCAGCATAACGAAACCCGGCGGGAACACAAAGCCATGCCGCTGCTGCAGAAAATCTGGTCCGTGACCAGCAAACTCGACGACCGGGCGCTGCTCGCTCACATGATACGTGAGCGCCATCCGGGCAAGGTGATTGTCACCGCATCCCTGAAGGCCCGCAGCGTCGTTGTGTTGAAGATGGTGGCGGACATCGACCCCAATACACCGATCCTGTTTTGCCAGCCGGGCCACGAATTTGCCGACAGCAAATCCTATCGGGAGAATATCGTCGAGCGGCTGGGCCTGACGGATATCAGCTTCACCAACGGACGCGAGCCCGAAGTGCAGCCCGGAGACCATGACCACCTGGAGCGCATGTGGGTGGAAAACGAGGATTCACCCGGTCAGTCTTTTGTTGTTCTTCACCTGAACAAATCGCTGGAGAATTTCGATTGCTGGATCAGCGCCGTCAACCATGTCGAGCGTCCGGCGGAGATCAAGCACCGGGTTGATTTCGACGGCAGGCTTGTGCGCGTGGATCCCGTAATCCGCTGGAGCGACGACGATGTCCGCACATTCATGCGCGAGAATTATCTGCCTTATCACAAGCGGGCAAAACGAACTTATCCGAAGTTCCGGCCCGACGATGAGTCGGACGCGCCCTGGTACGCCTATTGAATCAGATTATGCCGAAACTTGGCTATTGCTCTGAAAATCAGGGCTTTTTCGGCGTCTCGTATTCGGCTTCTTTCTGGAACGGCTCCCAGATGGTTTCGTAGCCGACAAAGCCCTTTTCATTCGGCTCCATCTGCCGCGTCGTCAGGAAGCGTGCCTGGCCGTCCGGCACCTTGATCTTTTTTGGTTTCTGATCGCTCATGTTCTGCCTCTCGAAATTGCCGAGCCAGGGATGGTTGAGATTACCCGGTCCTGACCGTTGTGCAAGTTTTAAGCCGTTGAAGGTTTCCTGTGCTGTTCGTTCATTTCGCTACACCGGCCTCATGTTGGATGCCCCGATTTCGGCTTCCGGATGGATGGCTCCGCCTGCCTTGGTTTCTTCGTCGGTCGCGTCGCGTACCACCAGAATCTCAAGTGTGAAAATGACGTCTCTGCCGCTCAGCGGGTTGTTGCCGTCGACCGTCAGCTTCTCGTCATCCATCCAAGTCACCAGGAAACTCTTCGTCTGCCCCTTGTCATTTTCCATCAGAATGGAAGTGCCGACCTGACGGTATTCTTCCGGCACGTTTTCGATGAGGTCGGTGAACACCAGTGACTCGTCTCTGGGGCCGAAAATCTGGTTGCCATCGATGGGCACCTCGATGGTTTCACCGGCAGATTTGCCTTCAAGCTCTGCATGCACGGAAGGCGCGAGAATTTCATTGTGCCCGTGAATATAGCCAAGCGGGAATTCGACACCGGTGAGCACGTGACCGGTTTTCTTGTCGGTCACGGTGTAGGTCAGTTCAACGAATTTGCCGTCCTCAATCGCTTCGCTCATTTCCAACCCCGGCCCATCTAGAAGATGGAGGCTCCGAATATCCTGACTTTTCCGTCCTCGTAGCCGAGAACCAGCCGGCCCACCCATTCGCCATCCTTCTTGGTGTTGCGCTGCCGGTAGAGCACAGTGACATGTTCGCCGCGACGAATGGTGCCGAGAAAATCGAACTCTTCCGACAAGTTCCTCGCCAGTTCACTGTTGGCAAATTGATGGCCAACGGCGACCTGGTTCATCGCACGGGCGAACGATGCGGAGAAATTCTTGACGAAGTCGCCGTACTTACCCTCATTGGAGTTTTTCACCAGCTCAAGCCACAGCGGGTCGGCAAGTTCCTTTATCTCCTCATCGGTCTTGTCGACAATGTTCACGCGCATCTCTCCGCGGTTCGGCGAAATTGTAGCTTCTACGTTCATTTTCATCGCTCTGAACCGACGCTACTCGTCTTCACCAACCAGATGGTAGCACGGGGCTTTCTCCATCGTGTACTCGCCGGATTCCGGGTCACGGCGCGACACGGTCAGCACATGCCAGTTCTCATCGTCCAGTTTCATCGCATCACCGCGATAATAGTAACCGGGCCAACGCGTCTCCTTGCGGAACAATGTATGCTGGGTCACACACTCGGCGGCGCGATGGCGATGCTTCAATTCCCATGCACGCAGCAATTCGTGAAGGTCCTCCGCGGCCAGGCTCTCAAGATCCTCTTCCATGACCTTCAGTTTCTTCAGGCCAATGTGCAGAAGTTTTTCATTGGTCATGTAGCTGACGGTCACACCGCCGCAATATTCATCCATCAGCTTCTGCAGCCGGTCCAGGCCCTGCTTCGGGTTGATGTAATGCGGGTTGACGTCACCGGCCACAATGGCGTTGCGATAGACCTTGTAGTGTTCCAGCGGCTTGTAGATTTCCTCCCGGCGCCGGTTAACCTGCGCATCGGAAACGGTGATGCCTTCGGCCTTTCCGTCGTCGATATATTTGCAGGCTGCCTTGGCTGCCAGGCGCCCTTCGGTGAATGAGCCTGACGAGAAGGCGTGCGGTGTTCCGCCGACCGCGTCGCCGGCGCCAAACAGGCCTTCGATCGTCGTCATGCGGTTGTAGCCCCAGAAATATTCCGGCGGCGAGACATCTTCCGGCCCTGAGCACCACGCGCCGCTGCCGGTCGCGTGAGAACCCATCACATAGGGTTCAGACGTCGTCAGTTCGGGGTTCTCGTTTTTCGGGTCAACGTCGGTCGAGGCCCAAAGCACGGCCTGTCCGACCGTCATGCCAAGGAAGTTTTCCCAGCCAACTTCTTCCAGATGCGGGTCCTGGAAGGAATGCATCGTCACCATGTGGATCGGACCGCGCCCTGCATTGACCTCGTTGATAAGCGCATGGTTGCGCAGGCAGGTCGGTATTGGCCGGTGTGTCAGATGCGAGACTTCCGGATCGAGATACTCCTTGCCGACCATCTTCTGCAGGTCCGGGAACCACTTCGATTCGTATTCCTCGCCCAATCCATTCTGCGTGTAGGTTTTCAGATGCAGGAAGTAGGCGCCGACGGGGCCGTAGCCGTCCTTGAAGCGCGCCAGCACGATGCGGTTTTCCATCTGCGTCATCTTGGCTCCGGCATTGATCATCAGCCCATAGGCCGATGCCGAAGACCACGGCGCATACCAGGTGCGGCCGGAACCTTCACCGACCGATCGCGGCTTGAAGATGTTGGAAGCGCCGCCTGCGCCGCAGATCACCGTCTTGGATTTGAAGACATGATAGTTGCCGGTTCGTACATTGAAACCAACGGCGCCGGCGACACGGTTCTCCTTGCTGTCATCCATCAGCAGGTGCGTGACACAAATGCGGTTATAGACCTTGTCGGCTGACTTCTTGGCAGCCTCTGCGACGATGGGTTTGTAGGATTCGCCGTGGATCATGATCTGCCATCTACCCTCGCGCAGATAGCGGCCCGTTTCCGGGTTCTTCATGATCGGCAAACCCCATTCCTCGAACTGGTGCACGGTGGAGTCGACGTGGCGGGCCATGTCGAACAGCAAATCCTCCCGCACCAGTCCCATCAGGTCGATGCGCGCGTAGCGGACATGGTCTTCCGGATTGTTCTCGCCCCAGCGTGTGCCCATGTAGCAGTTGATCGCGTAAAGACCCTGCGCAACCGCGCCGGAGCGGTCGATATTGGCCTTCTCGGCTATGACGATCTTCTTGTCCTGCCCCCAGAACCTGGCTTCCCAGGCTGCACCCGTGCCGCCCAGGCCGGCGCCAACGACCAGGACATCTATGCCGTCTTCGACGATCGTTTTGTACGCCATCAGTAATACACGCCTTTCTTCATCTTCAGCCCGTTGGACTCAAGCGTATGCAAGTCACCATCATCCATGCGGACCCATTTTGGCTCATTGTACAAATGCTGGCTATCGCGCTGCTCGTCGCTCGGCCCGGGAACCTCCGCCAACTGCGGAATTGCCTGTCCCCAGGGTTTGGTGGTGATCGGCGACAGGAAGTTTTTCTCCGTGCCGTTGCGGAACTTGATCCGCCAGGCGATGGTGCCCTTTTCCTCGTCGCGGTCGACGCGAACGCTGTGGCCAAGCGGTGCGAAATCCGCATAGCCGCGCACATCGATCGCATTTTGCGGACACGCTTTTACGCAGGAGTAGCACTCCCAGCACATGTTCGGTTCGATATTGTAGGCACGGCGATAGGTCTTATCGATGTGCATGATGTCGGACGGGCAGATGTCGACGCAATGTCCGCATCCGTCGCACCTTGTCATGTAGACGAAGGTTGGCATGGGTCCGGCTCCTTATTCTTTTTCAGTCAGCGGTGCTGGTTGCAATTCAATAGTGGCGGGGGGCTTCGCGTTTGATGCCGAGACCCATATCCATCGGAGCGTCCTGCAACAGCTCCATTGAATGTCTTTTCTGTTGCTCGGGATCATCACGCGTCAGCGTCGGTAGATTGTTGGCCGAGCCGTTTGCCTTGGACAATCTCTTTTCCAAAGCGGCAGCCGGTTTGAAGAACATGTGCGAAAATTTGGACCATGGGACGGAGCCGAACAGCACTGTTGTGGCGATCAGATAGAGCAGCAGAAACACTGCCGACCAGAAGCCGCCGCCGGCACTTTGAACCCATGCCCACAAGAGCCCGAAGGTTGCGCTGCCCAGCAGCGACAGGACGAACAGGTCGGCTTTCATCAGCCGGAAAGGCGAATGACCTTCAGCGCTGACATCGGCGCGAATGAAGAACCAGAACCAGTAGCCGCCAACACAGACAGCCAATGCACCAAGGGTCCACAACAGTGACCAGATGACCGGGGTCGCATCTGCAGCTGTCGGATAACCCAACACCATCACTGCGCTGGAAACCACATAGGCGATGAAGCCGTACATGGTCAGCAGATGGGCGATGCGGCGGTGCGGGTTGCAGAACTCCGCCGAAGTGGCAACGTCGACTGCGAGCGTCTTGACCGCTAGGGAAGCGACTTCGCCGCCTTCGACTTTCCGGTCACCGCTATCCTGTGCATTGCGCCAGCTGGCAAAAAAGTACTTCGCACTCTGCTTGTGCACGACGTCAAACAACGTTCCGCCGACAACAAACAGAATCATCAGCCAGACATAGGCTTGCATGATTCCGGGCGAAATCGTGGCCGACAGCTCTGCGAATGGATTGCCGATCAGCATTTATTCGTCCTCCCTCTCCTCGCAATTACGCGTCCAGTACCGGTGGACCGACCGGCACGTCAACAAAATCACATTTGCACGGTCAATTGTACTAGCCAAAACAACGTAAGCATTGAACCAGACCCAGCCTCCCGCGGCAAAATCGCGCGCCTGTCGCCGACATTGGCCGATCCCACTCATTTGCCGCTCAACATTCGGCACTGAATGCAGCATCTGTTGAAGGATTGCAATATATATATGATTATTTGAATATGAATCACGTCCGCGCGGTCTTGCGCACAGGGGAATAAACCGGGCACAAGTGCCGCAGAAAACGGGAGTACGTACGATCGATGTCACAATTGGTCCCACCACACGGTGCTAGCGAACTGAATATCCGGCTAGCGCCGGAAGGGCAGCGCGCTGCCGAACTGGCCAGAGCATCGGAATTGAAGATTGTTCCGATGCAGAGCCGGGAAGTTTCCGACCTGCTGATGCTCGGCATGGGCGCCTACACGCCCCTCGACGGATTCATGGGCCATGATGACTGGCAAGGTGTCTGCCGCGACATGCGACTGGCGGACGGGACCTTCTGGCCCATACCGATCACGCTTTCCTGTGCTGAAGATCTGGCCGTGGAGATAGCGCTGGGAGAGGAAGTCGCGCTCAGCGATGCCGAATCGGGAGAGGTACTCGGAATTCTGAACGTCGCCGAAAAGTATGAAATCGACAAATCCTTCGAGTGCCGGCATGTCTATCTCACCGCCGACCCGGCGCATCCGGGTGTGCAGAAGGTGATAAATCAGGCGGCGATCAATCTGGCCGGACCGGTGACGGTCATCTCCGAAAGCTTCTATCCCGAACAATATCCCGACCTCTATCTGCACCCCAGCCAGTCGCGGGCGATTTTTGAGGAAAAGGGCTGGTCGCAGGTAGCCGCCTTCCAGACCCGAAATCCCATGCATCGCAGCCACGAGCATCTGGCGAAAATCGCCGTTGAGGTCACCGACGGCGTTTTCATCCATCAGGTTCTCGGCAAACTCAAGCCCGGGGATATTCCGGCCGAGACAAGGACCAGGGCCATCCAGGCGATGATCGACAATTATTTCGTCAAGGATACGGTCATCCAGGCCGGCTATCCGATCGAGATGCGCTACGGCGGACCGCGCGAAGCGCTGTTGCACGCGTTGATCCGCCAGAATTTCGGCTGTTCGCACCTGATCGTCGGGCGCGACCATGCCGGTGTTGGCGATTACTACGGCCCCTACGATGCGCAGAACATATTCGACCAGTTGTGGGACGGCGCGCTGCAAACCAGGCCGCTGAAAATCGATATCACTTTCTACTGCAACAAGTGCTACGGCATGGCGACGGCCAAGACCTGCCCGCATGATGCCAAACACCGCATCTCGATTTCCGGCACCGACCAACGCGCCATGCTCGAACGCGGCGACCCGATCCCGCCGGAATTCAGCCGCCCGGAGGTGGTCGAAATTCTTCAGGCCTATTATTCGGGCCAGAAGTCGGAGGGATGAGACTGGTGCTCAGTCGCCAAAATCGGAATATTTGGTCGCGTTGCCACGCGCCTTTTCAACCGGATATTTTCGTTCGTTGAGCGCGATTTTTCCTTCCGCCGCTTCCGCCAGATCGATGCCGGCACGTTCGGCGATCAGCAGGAGATAGAGCAGGATGTCGGCACACTCTTCCTCAAGCCGCCGCTTGTCGTCCACTGAACTTGTCATCTGTTCGACTGCTTCGCTGCTCTTCCACTGCGTCAGTTCCAGAAGTTCGGACGCCTCCAGGTTGAGCGAGATGATCAGATCTTTCAGCGCATGGAACTGCCGCCAGTCACGCGCATCGCGAAAGGCGATCAGGCGTTCGGTCAGGGTCTCAAGGGTGGGGTGGTTATCGGGCGTGGTCATGGGGCCGCGTTTTGGCTGCAATACGGCCAGCCGTCAATTGCCGGTGCATGCCGGGCAGGTTTTGCGGGGAAATTCAAATGCGGTTTATCGGTGACGTTCATGGCGATTTTGCCCGCTATGAACAACTGATCGGCGAGACCGGCCAGTCGGTGCAGATCGGCGATCTGGGGCTTGGCTACGGTACGGTCAGCGCCGACGGCACAGTCATGCGCACCGAACCACCCTTTGACGCCATGAAACGTGCCGGCAACCACCGCTTCATTCGCGGCAATCAGGACGATCCCGATTTGTGCCGGCAAAGCGTATTATGGATCGCCGATGGCACCGTCGAGGGTGATGTGTTCTATTGCGGTGGCGCTGAAACCGCCCGCCGGCAGAACCGCATCGAGGGGGTTAATTGGTGGCCGGACGAGGAATTGACCGATGCCGAATTCGCAGCCGTCCACGAGAAATATCACGATGCCAAACCCGCACTGATGGTCACCCATGATTGCCCGGTTTCCGTCGGGGCGGAAATCTTCGCTGCTCACAACATCGACAAGCCCGTAGCGGTTACACGGACCCGAAAATCGCTGGAGGCGATGTGGACCGGTCACGCGCCGCAAGTCTGGATTTTCGGCCACTGGCACTTGCCGTTCGACCGCCAGATCGGCGGCACCCGCTTCATCTGTCTGGATATACTTCAGACGATTGATTTGTGAGTTGCCGGTTCCGTGACCAGCGCCAGGCTGGCCGATTTGGAGTGGATGATTTGTAGAGCTTGATGCGGTCGCGCGTCACGGCACCGGACGAGTTTTTACGGATCATGCGAATGCCGCGATCCGTGCACACGACAAAATGCCGTTTGCCTTCATGGAAAAAATTCAGCTGCGAACCCTTGCCATAGGCGACATGCCACTCGCGGGTTTGCCTCACCCAGCGCACATAGGAGACGATCTTCCTGAAGCACCATGACTGGTCTTCGCCATAGCCATTTTGGATGCGGGCTTCCATGTCCCGGTTCAGCTTGTCGACGCGAACAATATCGGCATGGGCATGCCAGGTGGTCATGGCGAGAAAACAGGCGATGATCAGCTTGGCAGGCAGTGAGGCGCGCATTGGCGAACTCCGGTTTGCGACGCTGATACCAGTGAAAAATTAACCGGTTGATAAGGTCCGGCCGCGCTTTGGGAAATCCTCAGCCGCCATAGCCGTGATCGGGAAATCATTCAATCGGCTGAGCGGCCTATGCGATAAACTTTCGTTACCCGGCTGGAACAATCCTTGAACGCTGCCGGACAGTTAGTCCGCGCACAAACTGCAGTCGACCAGCGATCGCACCGGTGTCCAGGCAGAAGCCCTGAACGTGCGCCGAGGGCGTGAAAGGCTCTAAGCCACCTAAACCAGAAAAAAAATCGGGTATCCAGCCAGAAAAACCGGATACCCGACTAGTCATAAATTCCCGTTTGCTGCCGTCGAAATCCCATTCATTTCAATGGCCGCGAAACGAAAATCCGAGGCTGTTAGCGACTGCTAAACATCAAGCCAGGTCTTCTCGAAATGCATTTCGCGAAACTGATGGATAACGTTGTCCTTGACCGCTTCGGTGAGGTGCTTGCTCTGGTTTTGCCAATACGGCTGAACAATCACACCGTTATCCTGAAGACGTGCCTCAAGCTGTTTGGCCAACTTGCGGCGCTCGTCAGGATCGAAGATACCCACCGCCTTTTCAAGGATGGCGTCGAACTCCTTGTCGTTGTGACCGGATTCGTTCCAGGCTTCGCCCGACTTGTAGGCCAGGACCAGAACCTGAACCCCTAGCGGGCGCGGCCCCCAATTGGTGGTCGAGAACGGGTATTTGGTCCAATCGTTCCAGAAGGATGCACCGGGGATCACCGTGCGCTTGAGATTGAAGCCGGCGTCCCTCAGCTGAGCGCCGATGGCATCGGTTGTGTCCTTACGCCAGTCCCCGTCGATCGAGATCAGTTCCAGTTCGGTATCGCCATGGCCGGCCGCCTTGGCCATCTCATAGGCCTTGGCAGGATCTGATGTGATTTTCGGCAGTTCGGCATATTCCGGGTGAAAAGGGGCCACATGGAAATTTTCGGCAGGAATGCCGTCACCGTTGAGGCCAAGCTCCAGGACCACGCTATTGTCAACGGCAAGCTGAATGGCGTTGCGCAGTTGCTTGCTGTCATAGGGCGGGGTGTCCGTCCGCATCCGCGCAACAATCGTGTTTGCTGTCGATTTTGTTTGCTTGATCAGACCCAGGGCATCGAGCGTTTCGAGGAAATCCGAGGTTGTTTCATCGTTTAGGTCGATCTCTCCGCTGTCGAAGGCAGCCACAATGGCGGTGCCGTCGGTGCCGTAATCGATAAACCTGACGCCATCGAGAAGCGCTTCGCCGCCCCACCAGCTGCCGTTTTCGCGGCGCTTCACTTCGGCGCCGATGCCGATCTCGATCGAGACGAGTTCGAAAGGGCCTGTGCCGATCGGGGACAGGGAAAGATCACCGTCATCACCGTGGCTACGGTGCACGATGAGCGCAGGATAGTCAGCCATTCCAGCGACGAGTGAAATATCCGGTTTCGGCAGATTGATCCTGACCGTGTAGTCATCGACCCGCTCGACGAAGCCGTCCCCCAGCTTGTTGGTCTCGGGATCAACCAGAGTAGCCATGCGCGAGGCCATGGAGTTGTTTTCAACGGTCTTGTCGCACCACCGGTTGATATTATGGATCACGTCGTCTGCATTGAACGTGTCACCGTTGTTCCAGGTTACGCCCCGGCGCAGATTGAGTGTATAGGTCTTGGCGTCGTCGCTGACCTCCCAACCTTCCAGCAGCATCGGCTTGAAGCTGAAATCTGTGTCCCAGCGCACCAGGGGCTCGCAGAACTGGCGGGCCACGTTGGCCATTTCGGTCCAGTCATATTTCCGCGGATCATTGATTGCCAGAACCCGGCAGGCGACGCGTAACACACCGCCCTTCTTGGGCTCTGCAGCATAGGCCGGCGTTGGTGCAACCGTGCCGAGCAGCCCATAGGCTGCCGCCGCACTGGCGCCGAATGTGCTGGCAAGGGCAAGAAACTCGCGGCGATCCATCTTGCCTGCATTGGCCTGTTCCGCCAGCTTCTTCACGATTGGGCGCACTTTTTGGCGCTTTTGTTCGTTCTTCATAATAAACCTCTCCTTGTTGATTGGGTTCCCCCAGACCAGCGGTCTCGTTGCGAGATCCGCAAAATTATCGGTGTTCGCGTCAGTAAATCTGGGAGATTGTTGGTCGGCCGTACCAGCCGGCGCGCACGACGGACCTTTGCTACCGAGCAGTCTCGGCATGGCCGTCAAATTGGCGCTGTCTCGGCCTCACATGAGAGATGTCAGGTCAACCGGGACGTGACGTCACCGGTTGAGGCTGATTCGATCTCTCGCAGCCTGTTTGTTCCCCATTTTTACGCCCGCGTTCTACAAAACAGAATCGCGGTTAGTTTGCGCTCGTGTCATTGCTTGTTGAGCGCCTCAACACCTTCGAGTAATCCTTTCATATAGCCAATTGCAAAAATCCGCCCCAGGCCTTGATAGCCAGGCTTACCGTCAGCGGGCTCGCCATACATCGTTGGCACGTGATCCGGCCGCATCGCCCCCTCAAAACCGATGTCGGAATAGGCCTTCATCGAGGCCAGCATGTCGGTCTTGCCGTCGTCATGAAATCGCTCTTGGATGTGATATGCGTCGCCTTCGATGTCGCGAAAGTGGACAAAGTGTATTCGACCGTCGCGGCCAAGTTGGCGGATTGTGGCGGGTATGTCCGCGTTCATCGCCGCGAAATTGCCCTGGCACATCGTGATCCCGTTGCAGTGACTGGGAGAGATCGCCAACAAGCGCTCATATGCCTCGATGCTGGTGATGATCCGTTCAACGTCATAAACCCGTTCCAGAGGCGGATCATCAGGATGTAGCGATAACTTGACGCCCTCTTGTTCACATACCGGCAGAACATCCTCGAGAAACCGTTCCAATGTCTCCCAAAGATCGGCGGCCCGAACTCTGGGCGTCGTTTGCCATTCGGGAGATTGTTCAGAAATCTTATGGTCGTAGATTGTTACCAGGGCATCGCCGCGGGTTTTTGCATCAAGCGTGGTGCGGATCCAATTGATCTCCGCCATCCAGTCATAGCTGAAGACCTCGACTCCGATCTCACCAAAATTACGGATCATCTGCTTGAACTGCTCAAGCTGCTGGTCCGCAAGCGGCCCACCAGTCTTGATATCATTCATTTGCATCCAACCCTCAAAGGTCGAAACAGTGAAGCCGAAATCGGTGTAGCGCTTCTTGATCGACTTTACGGTGTCAAGATCCCAAACATCGACACCGAAATCGCTCACCGCGACCGCTTCGGTGACACCGGTTTGCAACGCATAGTGCCAAGTCGGTGACTCAACGGGTCCGAGGCACATCGCGAGTCTCAAGAGTTCAAATCCATCGGGAAATTTTGATAAAACTTCACCGCCCCCACCTCGACCAAGTGTCAATTCCGGCAACAACTGAACCTTTTATGTCAATATTGTCAAATAAATTTACAAAATAAGTTCTCTGAATCGTTTAATTTAGAAGTATATAATTTATGTTTTACTTAAGATATATTGAAATCAAAGCACAAATTTCTGACCCACCTCCAAACCCGAGGATCCACGCACCACCAAGTCGCTGATTTTCAACCAATCCGCACCAAATCTATCCACGCCCCCAAACCTTGCCTTACAATCCTCGCCATCGCTCTCACGGGAAGCCGGGTCATGAACCGGGGTCTGGCGGGGGCGGCGGCAACCTCCCCCGTCCACTACGGTTGTGGAAGGCATGACGAGGGCCGGGCGGCAGGCTGGAAGCCCTGGGCAGATACCGGACGGTGAAAATCCGCTCCTCCCCTTGGTGCCGGAAAAGCCGGGCGCCGGAGTGGCCTGCCTGAACTTTCAGGCGGGTCCTGAACCGGGAAGACCCCGGTTCGGGAAACAAGGACGGGTCTGAAGCGGACGATCGCCGACGGCCCGCCGGAAACCGCTCCCGTGCAAGACCAGCCGACAGGACCGGACAGCGGCCGGACGGGTGATCGGAAGATCGCTCCTATGACTAAACAACCAAGACACCGCGGTCTTCCGATCGCCCGTCTTCCCATTTTTTTGAGCTCACTCCAGCTCCGCTGGCGCGGGGTAGCTCGCGCATGGATGAGGGAATTCACTCCTTGCCATAGCATTTTCAGTTTGTGCGTGGATCCTCGGGTCAAGCCCGAGGATGACGGAGGAAGGTATGGCTACTGATGCAATTCGTCAGGATCGAGAACGGCTCGAACAATCTCGTTGCCCATTGCTGACAATTGGCAGCGAAGTCCAACCAAGGTCGTCATCCTCGGGCTTGACCCGAGGATCCACGCACAAGCGATAGCTTTGGATCTTATCCCCGCCGGGTCCCCGCTGCGACGCAGCATCCCCGCGTTCGGCTCGCCTATCGACGATTCACCGAATCGTCGATTTGGACCTTCGGTCCAATCGGCTGCTCACCCCCCTCAAGGGGGGCGAAGGAGCGCTTCACATCCTGAACACGCCGAACTTCGTGTCGACCACCGGCGCGTTCAGCGCGGCGGAAAGCGACAGCCCCAGCACCTCGCGACTTTTCGCCGGGTCGATAATGCCGTCGTCCCACAGCCGCGCCGACGAATAGAGCGGATGGCCCTCGCGCTCATATTTTTCCAGGATCGGCTTTTTGAATTCCGTTTCTTCGCCGTCAGACCAGCTTTCGCCCTTGCGCTCAATGCCCTCGCGCTTGACCAGCGCCAACACGGTCGCCGCCTGTTCGCCGCCCATCACCGAGATGCGCGCATTCGGCCACATCCACAAAAAGCGCGGTGCATATGCACGCCCGCACATGCCGTAATTGCCGGCGCCAAACGAGCCGCCGATGATCATGGTCAGTTTCGGCACCTGCGCGGTTGCCACAGCAGTCACCAGTTTGGCGCCATCCTTGGCGATACCGCCTGCCTCATATTTGCGTCCAACCATGAAGCCGGTGATGTTCTGCAAAAAGATCAGCGGGATTTTTCGCTGGCAGCAGAGCTCAATGAAATGGGCGCCTTTCAGCGCGCTTTCGGAAAACAGAACGCCGTTGTTGGCGATGATGCCGACGGGCATTCCGTAAAGATGCGCAAAGCCGGTCACCAGCGTCGTACCGTAATTGGCCTTGAACTCGTCGAACTCGGATCCGTCGACGATGCGGGCGATCACCTCGCGCACATCATAGGGCTGGCGAAGGTCGGTCGGCACCACACCATGCAGTTCTTCTGCTGCGTGAAGCGGCGGAATCACTTCACGAACAGTCAAGCCTATCTGTTTGTTACGATTGAGGTTCTTGACGATGTTGCGAACGATGGCGAGCGCGTGGCGGTCGTCGACGGCGAAATGATCGGCCACACCGGATTCGCGCGTATGCAGATCGGCGCCGCCGAGATCTTCGGCGCTGACGACCTCGCCGGTGGCGGCTTTCACCAGCGGCGGACCACCGAGAAAGATCGTCGCATTGCCCTTCACCATCACCGTCTCATCGCTCATCGCCGGCACATAGGCGCCACCCGCCGTACAGCTTCCCATCACGCAGGCGATTTGCGGAATGCCGGCTGCCGACATGTTGGCCTGGTTGAAAAAGATGCGGCCAAAATGTTCGCGGTCGGGAAACACTTCATCCTGATTGGGCAGGTTCGCCCCGCCCGAATCAACCAGGTAAATGCAGGGCAGATTGTTTTGTGTGGCGATCTCCTGCGCGCGCAGATGTTTCTTCACGGTGAGCGGATAATAGGTGCCGCCCTTCACCGTTGCGTCGTTGACGACGATGACACATTCGGTGCCTGCAACGCGGCCAATGCCGGTGATGATGCCGGCAGACGAAATGTCGCCGCCATACATCTCCCAGGCGGCGAACTGGCCAATCTCCAAAAACGGCGAACCCGGATCGATCAGTTCGCCCAACCGCTCGCGCGGCAACAATTTGTTGCGTGAGACATGGCGCTCGCGGGCGGCATCCGATCCACCGCGCTCGATCGTTTCTGCCTTGGCGGCGAGATCATCGACCAGCGCGGCCATCGCCGCTGCATTGGCCTTGAACGTGTCGGACGCGGACGAGACGGAGGAGGAAAGGGTTGGCATTGGCGTTCCTGATTCGAACTTTCTTGCACAGGCTAATTCAAAAGCCTGTTGGTTGGTATTGGTGGCGTGTTTTTGCAACAGCTGTGTTGGAAGAATTCGGCGGCAGACGGAAACAATCTTGATTTTGCCCGGTTTCGCCCATAGGTAACCGCCCCTTCGACTGAAAGGAGAACAAAAAATGAGACAACGATCGACGACGACACATTTCGTGCCGGCGCTCGATTTGCGTCCGGCTTTGTTTTCTCTTTCACGAAAGAAGAACCATGGCACGTTCCATGATAAAGCGCCGGCAGGAGGCCGAGCGCGAAAGGCTGGAAGCCTATAACGTCACGCTTCGTCAGGTAGCTGCCCAAAGGCGGCCGCCGCCCGACTTTGCCCGCGCGCTTGAAGAGGTCAAGCGCGGTTTCGTCGGCGATATGATCCGTGATTGCCAGTCCTGGCGTCCGAAGATGAAGACGCGCAATGCCGCCAGGCTTCGTCTTGCTGCGGCCCGTCACTGCTTTGCGCGTTACGCAGTTCCTTCCTCGCTGGAAGAGGTGTGGGCGCGTAGAGTGTCGGCGGACACCGAAGAAGTGCGGTTGCGCAAGCGCTGGTACATCGTTGCGGCGCAGGGGCGTTCTCTGTGGAAGGAGGGCGCGCGCCAGTGGCTGACCCGAAAGGAAGTCCACTGGTTCCTGAATCCGCCGGGTGACCTGACGTTTCAGGAAGCGTTCTGGCAGGCGATTGCCCGCTCCTACACCGATGATGTCGGTGTGGCGCTGCGTATCGCCCGCTCGAAGATTGCGCGTTTTCCGCGTCGCCAGATTGAATTCTGGCGCGAGGCCGCCCGCTTCTTCGCCGTCAACGTCGTATCGCTGGAGGAAATCGACGACTTTTGCGATTTCCTTGCCGCCAAATATGCGCGCGACAGAAACTGGTCGCTGAAAGGCCGCACTCTGGCCTCTTTGACCCGTCTGGCGCATGAGTGGCACCGCGATGTGGCGATGGTTGCCCGCATTGACGCCGCACGTCGCCAGGTAGATGCCGCCAATGGTCGCGCGCCTATGCAGGGTGGCCGTTGGGCCGGTTCTCCGCTCACCAATTGGCAGTGGAAGCCGTCGGCGAAGAAAGGCGGCAAAGCGCGCGAGGAATATGTGGTCGCCCAATTGGTGACCGCAGACAGTCTCGTCGTCGAAAGCCGGGCCATCCGCCATTGTGTTTGGACCTACGCGTCTAAATGCATCACCGGCAACGCCTCGATCTGGTCGCTGCGCCATCACGCTGATGGTGCGATGACGCGGTTGCTGACAATCGAACTGGATCGCAATGACAGGGCGGTTCAGATTCGCGGTCATGCCAACCGGATCGCCCGTCCCGACGAGCGCAAGGTGCTGGAGCGCTGGGCGAAAGCCCGTGGCGTTGAGCTTGCAGCATAAATCCCGTCCGCCGTTTTCCGGCGGGCGGGAAGTTTGTTCATTTCTTTTCCGAAGGAATTCAAGTCTATCTTGACAACTCATTTTTGACACCATATTTTGGTATCAGATATCGTTGCGCATGACGTGCGGCTGCCATAGTGGCAGATGTCAGAAAGCCAGACATGAAAGGCAGTGGCTATGCGCGGCAAGCACAGGAAGACGCTGAATGCGGTTTTGTCGAACCCAGTCAGCGGATCGATAAAATGGCGAGATGTTGAAAGTTTGTTGATAGCGCTTGGCGCAACATTACATGAAGCAGCAGGTTCGCGGGTTCTGATTACGCTCAATGATGTCAGGATGGTTTTCCATCGGCCGCACCCGCAACCTGAAATGCGAAAATACGCAATCCGGGATTTGCGCGAATTATTGAGAAAGGCAGGTATCGACGATGGGGCCGTATAGAGGATACTACGGAACACTCGAATTCTCGACTGAAGACCAGGTGTTTCATGGTCGTATTTCAGGTATTCGCGATATCGTAACTTACGAATCTGAAAATGCTTCTGATCTGGTTCGCGAGTTTGAGTCGAGCGTCGATGCCTATCTCTCGATGTGCGAGAAAGATGGAACCGAACCAAATAGGCCATGGTCCGGCAAGTTTTCATTGCGGACCACGCCCGAAATTCATGCAATGGCCGATAATGCTGCGCACCGTGAAGGAAAGTCATTGAATCAGTGGGTTTCGGATACAATTGCGGATGCGGCACGAAAGCGCCTTGAAGGCGGGTCGATTAAGGTCAAGCAATCCTGACACCTCAAACACTCTCAGCCATCATCTCGCGGCCAATCAGCCAGCGGCGGATTTCGGAAGTGCCGGCACCGATCTCATAGAGCTTGGCGTCGCGCAACAGCCGGCCCGTCGGGTACTCATTGATATAGCCGTTGCCGCCCAGAAGCTGGATTGAGTCGAGCGCGGTTTGGGTAGCCTTTTCAGCGGCATAGAGAATGCAGCCCGCCGCGTCCTTGCGGGTGGTTTCGCCACGGTCGCAAGCCGCTGCGACGGCATAGACGTAAGAACGGCAGGCGTTCATCGTCGTGTACATGTCGGCAAGCTTGCCCTGCACGAGTTGAAACTCGCCGACCGGCTGGCCGAACTGCTTGCGCTCATGCACGTAAGGAACGGCGGTATCGAGACAGGCGGCCATGATGCCGAGTGGCCCACCGGCAAGGCAGACGCGCTCGTAGTCGAGCCCGCTCATCAGCACTTCCACACCTCTGCCTTCCTCGTGCAACACATTTTCATAGGGCACTTCAACATTCTCAAACACCAGTTCTCCGGTGTTGGAGCCGCGCATGCCGAGCTTGTCTAGTTTCTGCGCCGTGGAAAATCCTGCCATGGTTTTTTCGACGATAAACGCGGTAATGCCGCGCGAATGCGCGTCGGGGTCGGTCTTGGCGTAAACCACCAGCGTGTCGGCGTCGGGTCCGTTGGTAATCCACATCTTCGTGCCGTTCAGCACGTAGCGGTCGTTTTTCTTTTCGGCCCTGAGACGAAGCGAAACGACATCCGAGCCGGAGCCGGATTCAGACATGGCCAGCGCGCCAACGTTTTCACCAGAGCACAGGCCCGACAGGTAGCGCTCCTTTTGCTCAGGCGTCGCCCATCGGTTGATCTGATTGACACAAAGGTTGGAATGAGCGCCGTAGGAAAGACCGACAGAGGCTGAAGCCCGGCTGATCTCCTCAATCGCCACCACATGCGCCAGATAGCCCATCCCGGTGCCGCCATAATCCGGGTCGGCTGTCATGCCCAGCAGGCCGATTTCTCCCATCTGCTTCCACAGGCCCGCCGGAAACTCGTTGGTTTCGTCAATATTGGCGGCCTGCGGGGCGATTTGTTCCTGGGCAAAGCGGTGCACCAGTTCGCGCAGCGCCTCGATATCCTCATCAAGCCCGAAATTCATCGAGTGCATATACATGCCTGGCCTCTTCTGTTTGCTCCACGCCGGCAAGCCGCATGGTCATTGTCTGGTATTTGCGGGTGACATCGGCGACCGACAGCCGCTCATCGGGTCGGAACCAGACAATCACACCCGTTATCATCTGGATCATCGCCATGGCGGTAAGCGCCGTGTCCTCAATATCGAATGCGCCGGATTCCGCGCCGTCTCGCAATATCTGGCGCAGTTCCTTTTCGTATGCCGTCCGCAATTTCAGGATCGCGGTCAGCTTTTCAGGAGAAAGACTGCGCAATTCCATGTTGGAAACGTGGGTCGAGTGCCGCCGTTCTACGTGATAGCGAATGTGGTTGGCGGTATAGGCCGCAAGTCGTGTCGCCGGATCAGCACTTGACGGCCGAACCTTTTCCCAACTGGCGATCAGCCCGTCCATGTGCTCGCGCATCAGGGAATAAAGCAGTTCTTCCTTGTTGGGAAAGTAGCGGTAGAGCGCCGCGGCCTGCACACCGACTTCCGCTGCGAGTTGCCGCATGGAGACGGCTTCAAATCCGTGCCGTGCAATCAACAATACGGCTGCTTCGCGTATCGCCGCTTCGGTTTTTTCGCCATCTGATCCGGAGGTTCGGGCCATGATTCACCGCCATTCTCATCGCTTGGATAATTAATAAAACAAACGTTCAATTAATTCAAGTGAAGCGAAATCAGATCGACCTGGCGATGTTGGTTTGCGATTACTCCCGGTATTCCAAAAGCCAGTCGAGAAGCACGCGCGCGGCCCGGGATAACGGCCGCGCTTCCGGTGTGATCACATGGTAATGCTGCATTCCCCGGACCTGTGGCATGAAGCCAATTTCAATAAGCCCCAGAGCGTCGACCATCGCATCACTGCCGGGCGCCCGAGCAAGCGCCAGTCCGAGTTTTTGTTGCGCCATCATCAGCGCCAGCGGTGTGTTGTCGGCGAAGGTGAAGTCCATTCGGCCGATATCAGCCTGCGGGGTCGCTGCCAGCACCTGATGCCAGCCGGAACGGTGTGTTGCCACTTCGATCAGCCGGTGCTTCGCCAAGTCGCCGGGTTTTTCAAAGTTTTTTGCGATCTCCGCCGCCGCTACCGGGATCAGCGTTTCACCGAAAAGGCGAACGGCACTGGCGGGAAAGTCGACTGTTGATCCGAAAGCGATTTGTAAATCGGCATCCCGGCCCGGCTGTAACCCACGGAAATCGGCAAGCGTATTGCCGGTGGTGACGCTAACCCGGATGTCCGGATGTGTGGCTTCGAACGCAGCAATGCGTGCTGGCAGCCATCCCATGGCCAGAATGGTGACCGCCTGAAGTGTTACGATTTGCTGGTCCGGGGTGCCAAACAGGGCGGCGGCCGCGGTCTCAACCGAGCCAAGCGATTGTTGAACCACTGGCAGGAAGGCCCGTCCGGCATCAGTAAGGATGACCTTTTGCGGGCTGCGCCGAAAGAGTTTTTGACCGAGATGTGTTTCCAGCGCCAATATCTGCTGACTGACTGCCGGCGCGCTCATATTGAGGATTTCAGCCGCACGGGTGAAATTTTCCATTCGCGCTGCCGCCTCGAAGACGCGCAACCAGTTGAGCGATGGAATGCGGCGGGTGTCCATGGTTTATGTTAAGTAGAACTTATGCTCCACTGCAACATGTTTCACTTTTCACCGAACAGATGCCGTCGTAATTTGACGACTGCAATCGAAAGAGGGCGAAGCCATGCCTGCACTGACTGATGAACAATATGCTCAATACCAGCGCGACGGATTTCTCGCCGGAATTCCCGTTTTCAGCCCTGAACGGGTTTCCGAGATCCGCGCCGAAATCGAAACCATGGAGCGCGACCATGCCAACGGCGCGAATGGAAAGCCGATCAGCCAATATCTGCGCGTTAACAGTTACGTTGTAATCCCACTGCTTGCCGAACTGGCTCGCACGCCGGGGATCCTGGACGCAGTCGAGCACATTTTGGGGCCGAACATACTGGCCTGGTCAGCGGAACTGTTCATCAAGGAACCAGGAACAAAAAAGGTGGTTACCTGGCATCAGGACCTGACCTATTGGGGGATGGGTGAGACCGACGATGAGGTCACCGCCTGGGTGGCGCTCTCCGATGTATCCGTTGAAGCCGGCTGCATGCGTTTTAAGCCGGGAAGCCACAAGGGTGGCATCGTGGCTCACAACGATACTTTCGCGGAGGACAATCTGCTTTCGCGCGGCCAGGAGATTGAAAACGTTGATGAATCCAAGGCCGTGCATGGAGCGCTTAAACCCGGCGAGATGTCGCTTCATCACGGCCGCTGTTTTCATGCTTCCGGTCCAAACCTGTCGGACGACCGTCGCATCGGCATGGCCATACGTTACGTGACCCCGGGCGTACGCGAACAGGCCGGAGGCCGTGACTACGCCATGCTGGTTCGTGGTGTCGACGATCATGGCGGCTGGATCAATGTTGCAGGTGCTCGAGCATTGCTGCACCCGGCCGATTTGGCTCTTTACGAGCGTATACTTGCCGATCAGGCCAAGTCACTTGCAGCAGGTGTTGAAGACAAGGTTGCGATGTATCGTGCGGCGCCGAAGCCAGCCCAGAAGACGGGGGCAATCCAATGAATGTCAAACCGGAAATGCCGACTGTATCTTTCACGCAGATGAAGGACGGGACCAGGGAAGAGTACGAACTGCTGCACGAGCTGGAAAAACCGTATCATGCGATGACGGCAGACCGGATTCTCGATGAGTTGCGGCGTCAGGGTCAGGCGACACTTGAGGGATACCGCATCACCAGGCTGGAACACGGGCTGCAGTCTGCCACTCGCGCGGAAGCAGAAGGGCAGGACGTTGACTGGATTGTCGGCGCACTCCTGCATGATATAGGCGATGGGCTGGCGCCCCAGAACCATGACCGGTTTTCAGCCGAAGTCATTCGTCCATTTGTACGCTGGGAAGTCGCCTGGACGGTTGAGCATCACGGCATATTCCAGATGCTCTACTATGCACACCATTATAATTGGGACCCCAACGCGCGCGACCGGTTCAAGGATCACCCCTGTTTCGACACTTGCGCGGCCTTCTGTGAACGCTGGGACCAGGCTTCATTTGATCCAGACTATCCGATGAAGCCGCTTGAACACTTCGAACCCATGGTGCGTGAGGTTTTCGACCGCAAAGCCTGGGATCCGGAAGTGATCAGGGAAGGTGAGGTGAGAGGGCTTTAGTCACCGGTTCCCGGACAGGTCTACGCCGTTGGCCTCGGCAATGAAATCGGCCAGCATCGGCACATATTTATCGCCGCCGCCTGCAGCCTCCATCGCGGCAAAGGCGTTTCTGATTGCCGATTGCATCGGGTTCACAGCGCCCGCCGCATTGGCCAGGTTGGACATGTAGCGCATGTCCTTGTGGGCATTGGTGATGGTGAAGCGGTGGGCGTTGTCGTCCCGCTCCAGCGTCCATTTCATGAAGGTCTCGAAAAACCCGTTCGACAGCCTTCCCGGCGCGATGACGGAATTAACCTGTTCGGGGGTTAACCCGGTTTTGCGCGCGATCGCCAGCGCCTCCGCGTAGAGCGCAGCATAGCCCATCGCAATGAAATTGTTGATCAATTTCATCTTGTGGCCAAGGCCAACGGGTCCCAGATGCACGATGACACCGGCCCAGCATTCAATAACCGGACGGACTTTTTCGAAGATAGCGGGATCGGCGCCGACCATGGCGTCGAGTGTTCCCGCTTCCGCCTCTTTCGGCGTTCGCGACAGCGGCGCATCCACCATCGCCATGCCCTGCTGCTGCAATTCATCTGTCAATTGGAGGGTGCTGACGGGGTCGGAAGTCGAGCAATCAATGACGATCAGGCCGGCCTTTCCAGACGCCATGATACCGTCTGCTCCGCAAATGATGGATTCCACCTGCTGGCTGCCCGAAACGCATATGTGAATGATATCGCAGTCGGCCGCCATTTCCCGGGGCGAAGCCGCCTCGCGCGCGCCGCGTGAAATGAGGTCCTCCACCGGTTGGCGGTTTCGGTGCGCCATGACGATGAGTTCGTACCCTTTCTCGACGATATTCTTGGCCATGCCGTGGCCCATGAGGCCGACACCGATGAAGCCGATGACAGGTTTGTTCATTTTTCCTGTTCTCCCGTTTTGATTCTGGCCAGACCTGCCGGCGCATGATTGTAAACCAGTGGCCCGGCCCTGAAATGCGAAGGCTGCATGTTTGGCCTAAATTGTACTCAGTACGCGGCCCAGGGTTTCCCCAAAAGCCGCCATGTCGACTTCCGGACCGCAGCTGACGCGGATACATCGGTCGAGACCCGGCGCGAAAGGCTTGCGTACAAATATTCCGTCCTCAATCAGCGCGTTCATGACATTTTGTGCACGCTCGCCATCGCCGCCGCAGTCGATGGCAACGAAGTTGGTTGCCGACGGTAGCGAGGACAGGCCGTGTTCGGCGGCCATCGCTGCGATGCGCTCACGGCAGGCAGCGACATTGGCGATGGTCTGACGCAGATGATCCTGATCGGCCAGGGCAGCCAGGCATGCTGCCTGTGTCATGCGCGTCATGCCGAAATGATTGCGCACCCGGTCAAAGGCGCGGATTACCGAAGGCTCGCCAATACAGTAGCCGCATCTGAGCCCCGCAAGCCCGTAAGCCTTTGAAAACGTGCGGAAACGAAGCACATTCGGGCGCGATACATCGAGTGGCGGCATGGTGCCTTCCGGCGCAAATTCGCCATAGGCTTCATCAAGCACCAGCATGGTGGTCTCCGGTAGCGCCTCGATGAAGGCGCCTACTTCATCTGCGTTCCACCATGTGCCCATCGGATTGTCCGGATTGGCAAAATAGACCAGGGGCGGGTTTTCACGCCGAACCGCATCCAGAAGGGCATTCGGGTCTTCGCGGTCTTGGACATAAGGGGCCGTCACCAGCCGGCCGCCAAATCCGGCCACATGATAGTTGAATGTAGGGTAGGCGCCGAGCGAACTGACAACCGGCGCACCTGGCTCGACATATTGGCGTACCGTCAATCCGAGCAGACCATCAATACCTTCACCGACAGCAATGTTCTCGGGTTTTACGCCGTGATAGGTAGCCAGCGCCGCTTTCAGATCGAAATTTTCCGGATCGCAATACATCCACATGTCCGCGGCTACGTCGGCCATCGCAGCCACGACATTGGGTGACGGGCCAAAACCGTTTTCATTGGCGCCGATCCGGGCGCGAAAGGGTGCGCCGCGCGCACGCTCCTGCGTTTCAGGCCCAACGAAGGGCACGGTTTCAGGCAAAGCGATTACCAGGGGCGTCAGCGATGGTCGGTCGGGCATGGCGTTTTCCCAAAGGATGTGAGCTGCCCAATCCCTTACCCGTTTGCACAGGAAGTGAAAACCTATCCCAGATATCGCGCGCCGCTGACCCCGGCCGACATCTTCTGCCATCACCCGCCAGTCAGTTTTGCTCCAGCACCTTGACGCAGGGATCAAGATCGTTGGTTGCAAGATGGGCGTAGCGCATGGTCATTGAAAGCGTCTGGTGGCCGAGCCACATTTGTACCCGCCTGATGTCGATACCACCGCGAACCAGCCGTGAGGCGCAGGTATGGCGCAAAATGTGCGGAACCACCTGCGGGTCGGCCGCAAGACCAACCTCAGCCTTGGCGTCGTTCCACACGGCGCGAAAACCCGGCTGGGTCATATGCGAAAAAGGTCCCTCCTTCCGGCCTCGCTCAACCCGGATTGCCGCTTGCGCTCGCTCCGTCAGCGGCACCGTGCGGCTGCGGCCCGATTTGGTGATCCAGAACGTGGCGCGGTCATCGGTGATATCCTGCCACATCAGGCCCAGCGCCTCGCCGAGCCGGCAGCCGGTATCCACCAGAAAGATCGAAAGCCGCCAGGCATCGTCGGACCGGTCGCGGACAGCCGCAAACAAACGGGCTTCCTCTCGCGCATCGAGAAACCGGATTCGGCCCGCCTTTTCCCGCTGACGCCGAAACTCCGGCAGGCTGTGAATATCTCCCATCTTCTCTGCCTTCCGCAACAATTTGCTCAGCGCGGCCATCTTTCGGTTGATGGTCGCATTTGAGTTGCCGCGTTCGCGAAGGGCGCCGATCAGGCGGTCGATCAGGTCATCGGAAAAGGTGGAGAATTTTGCTCCGAGCAGTATCTCATTCAGTTCTCCAAGGAAGGAACGAACATTGTATTTGTGCGTTCCTTCTTCCCACAACACGTCTATGTAGCGTGCCGTCAATTCCGACAGGCTGTGCTCCGATACGACACGAACGGAAGGATTCGCGGACGAATCGATCCGGTATTCGCTCGAAGTCGACAAATATTGCAGGACCGGACTGTGCATAACCGGTTTGTTCATGAGGCTGCCCCCCGGAGCCGATGTGGATTGCGGTATATCCTGCATCCACGCCTCCTTGCAACCGTGTTTGTTTCCCGGTCCAGTCAGTCATTGTCGGCTTCCCGGCGTCTGGCTCCTCATCAGAACCTGCCCGCCATTCGGATCAGCCCCCCGTTTTCTCCGTCCTTTCCGATCATGTCCCGTTCGAATCTGCCTGTGCATAGCTTGCAACGCGAACGTTTTTGTTTCTGCCCCGGATTGAGATGAAAAGGCCCGGCGCTTCTATTGTCGCCGGGCCTTGGTTTGATCAGCTAAGCATCCAGTCGCTTAGAAGTAGCGGGTGAAGCGGAGGATACCGGAAGTGGTTGCGTCGGGATCGCCACTAACTGCAAAGGTCGTCGGATGACTGTCGATAATGTCATCATAGTGCAATTCGGCGCGAACTTCGAAATTCGTTACCGGGTACCATACGACAGACAATTCACCACCCCAAGCGTCCAGACCTGTGGAGACATCTGTGCCAGTCCAGTAAAGATCGTTAAAGTACTGAACTGCGATCGAAGCATTCAAGGTTGACGAGAATGCATGTTTGTAAGATGCCAGGATCGAGTACTCCCCTCCGCCGTAGAACGCAAACTCATCAACAGTAACACCGCCACCGAGGTCGATGATCGCAGAAGGTGCACCTGCGTTAAACGCGTGTGCGCCGTCCGCATAAAAGCCAAGCAAGCGAAGGCTTGAACCAGGTGAATTTGGAATGTTGATCTGCAATCCGACACCAACGCCAAGACCGCCACTGTTCGAGCCAGTGCCTAACAGTCCCCCGAATTCATCAGGATGAGAAGAACCTTCAAAGCTCTCATCCCAACCAATTTTCACCCAAGCGGAACCCCAGCCTTGATTGACACCGACTTTGGCAACCACATCTGGAACATATCCATCTCCTGCAGCTGCATCGTCTTCCAGCGAAATCGTACCGAAGAAGCCGTTGCCGCCCTGGAAAGTGTAAGCAAGCAAATGGCGCTGCTGGTAGCCATAATACATGCCGCCCCAGGAATGTGATCCCCAGTTTGAGGCTCCACCACCCTGGGTCTGCGCCCAAGCTGACTCGGAGTAACCCAAGCGCCAGCCACCGAGCTCGATGAAAGCCTGGTCAAACGAAGCCGGACCGTCACCATCAGCACTACCGTTCCAGGTTCCTTGGATACGGATGAAGCCGCGAAGTGTGCCCCACTCGGTGTCCGAACGAGCGTCAAAATTCACGCGAGCGCGGGTAGTTGGCGCCCACGCATCATCAGTGGTTGAGTCATAGTAGCCGGTGGTATCACCATTGGTACCCACCTCTGTATAGGCGCGGTAGTTACCAGCAGCAACCTGAAACCAGACATAACCGGAAACACGCAGGCAGGTTTCGGTACCCGGAATGTATAAGAAGCCCACACCGTAGGCATCACACACGCGCACATATTCCACCGGTTCCGGCTCGGCGACGACGACAGCGTCGGCAGCCTGGGCGCCGGTAGCTGCGACGAGAGCTGCAGCGGAGCCGATAAGTAGGCTCTTGATTTTCATTTTCTGACCTCCAGTCAGAATCGCAGGAGGTTGTGAGGCTGAAGGAATTCCCGCCGGATCTGGCAACCCCGCAATTCCGGCGCTTTGCCGGGCGGGACCCGTGATTTCGGTTCGCGGCAAATGCTTGCCCGGAATGGCTTGCAGGACAGAAACTGGTGCGATTGAGAACCTGCCACAGGCAATCCTTTGCCGGATCAGGAGCGCTTGTCTGCAGATATTGGTCCGGCAGATCAGCCCGCAAAACACCGGTGATCCGAATTCGAACCGTATCCGGTGCGACGACGCGCTGCTCTCTTTCAGACCGCCCCGGTGAGAATCGGGCTGAAGAAGGGCAATTGGCCGGCCACCGGCGCGGTTGCCGGCGGGCCGGGTGCAGAAGAACGAAAAAGAACCGATTCGCCCGGATTCAGTGGTTTAACAGGGCGTCATGGTAAACAGATGCTTTCCTGTACCCCGAAAATCGTGTCATTTGTGCAACAGCAACACTGCATCGATCATGCACAAGGCAGATTGCCGGTCGATCTTTGTTGAACGCCAAAGGGTCATCAGTATTGTCATGCTCGAAGAAGGGACACGTTGAGTGTGTCTTTTTCGCAAATTGGGGATGGGGCAGGGAAAGCTGTCCTTCAGCAAAAAAGACCCAGACCCGTTTTTAACTTTGACTGGAGGTCAGAAAATGAAAATCAAGAGCCTACTTATCGGCTCCGCTGCAGCACTCGTCGCAGCTACCGGCGCTCAGGCGGCGGACGCTGTTGTCGTTGCTGAGCCGGAACCCGTAGAGTATGTGCGCATCTGTGATGCATACGGTGCGGGCTTCTTCTTTATCCCGGGTACTGAAACCTGCCTGCGCATTTCAGGCTATGTATGGTTCCAGATCCAGGCTAGTGGCGACCGCACAATCAATGCGGCAAATCCGTTCACAACCAATCCTTACTACGGCGGCACCAACCTTCTCGGCCAGAGCTCATGGTTCTGGACTTCTCGTGCTCGCGTGAACTTCGACGCACGTTCGGACACGGAATGGGGCACATTGCGTTCCTTCATCCGCGTTCAGTCGACGTTCAACGGTAGTGCGGTTGGCGACGGACCGGCGACCATTGACCAGGCTTTCATCGAGCTTGGCGGATGGCGCATGGGTTACTCCGAATCTGCATGGTCGCAGACTCAGGGCGGCGGCGCTTCCAATTGGGGTGCACATTCCTGGGGCGGCATGTACTACGGCTACACGCAGCGTGAGCTGATCGCCTACACCTTCCAGGGTGGCAACGGCTTCTTCGGCACGATTTCGGTCGAGCATGATGCACAGGCCGGTGGCGCATGGATCCCGGATGCAGTCGTCAAGGTTGGCGTTAACCAGGGCTGGGGTTCAGTCTGGGCCAAGATTGGTTACGATGAAGAGATGACCGGTCTTCCGGATCCGTTTGGCGCTGGCGACTCCTGGTCAGGTTCTATCGGCGTTCAGATCAACGTCCCGAATTCACCTGGTTCGTCGCTCCGCATCATTGGTTTCTACCACGACGGTCCGAACCAGTGGTCCGGTGGACCTGGCGTCAACTTCTTTCCATTGGGCTACGAGTGGTCGATCCTGGCATCGTATAACCACGCGTTCTCGTCCACTTTGAGCGCTTCTGTCGCATTCCAGTACTTCAATGATGCATACAATCCGTTTGTTGCCGGCTTCCCGACAACCAACCATGATGCATGGGGTGCTGAACTGTCGATCGTATGGTTCCCGGTCACGAACTTTGAGGTTCGCGCCGAAATCCATTACGACGATGTGGACGCTGGTGTTCTTACCGGTGGCTTGGATCCGGACGGTATCGTTTCCGGTATGCTCCGCTTCACCCGCTACTTCTAATCGGCTGACTTAAGCTGATAAGGCAAAACCCGGCGAGCAATCGCCGGGTTTTGTGTATTTGGGCATTCGAAATGGGCGTAACTGCCGTCTTCGACCTGGCAGCAAGACCTAATGCTCCGCCTTCGCCAGAAACGCTCCGATCCTTTCCGGCAATTCCCCGGTTTCCAACAGCGGTGTATGCCCCTGGCCCTTGACGGTGACTGCTTTCATGCGCGGATGCAGGGCGTTCATCTTCTCTACCGTTTCTTCAGAAAGCAGTTTTGAGTTTTCGCCTCGAATCACCAGCATCGGCACCGCAGTCAGACCGATAAATTGCGGCCACAGCTGCGGCAATGGCTGGCTCAGGTCCACGGTAGTAACGGTCTTGACCAGTTTCGGGTCAAAATCGGCGACCAGTCTTCCGTCTCTTTCCAAGTAGATAGCATTCGCCAGCCTCTCCCAATCTTCGTCCATCAAGGCGGGAAAGGCGTCTTCATGGGTCATCTTCTGGATTTCGACCGCTTCGGCCCAGTCCTTCGGCCTCGGCGATCGCTCAAGGTAAGTGCGGATTTTCGCCAGTCCTTCGCCATTCACCACCGGACCGACATCGTTGAGAACAATAGTCTTCAACGCTCCGGGGCGCATTGCCGCGAGCAGATGGATAATCAGCCCTCCTCTCGATGCACCGATAAAGCCGGCATGTTCGATGTCGAGCGCCGTCAATCCGGCAACGGTGTCGGCAGTTTCCACCAGAACATCATAGCGACGCCAGTCTGAATCGTACTCGGACATTCCGCGCCCGCGATAATCGAACGAAACCACCATGTGCGGATTGGTTTCATGACGGCTCAGGCTGAGCGCCAGTTCATGAAAATCGCGAACATTTCGCGTCAGACCCGGCAGGCAGACGATGGGCAGGGCGCTTGCGCGATGCTCTCGACCATAAACCCGCGCGTGCAGGCGCAGTCCGTCGGACGAGGAATAGAAAAAGTCGGAGAATTCTTTGCTGTCGCTCAAGGAAAGTCCTGCAACAAATGGAATGAAAAATGGCGCGATATAAATGCCGAAGTATATTTAAAGCATCTGTATGAAAGATCGAGAGGCTTACACAGGTTAGGTCATGAACTCATAAACAGGGTCAAAATGACGCCGAAACCGCAAAGCAGGCCTGGGAGAAGGCGGAAAAGCGGGGCTTGCCCCGCCTCTCGGCGGCGCTTCGCTTGCCTGCCGGCCAATGGGTTGAGGCCTTCGACGACGGATTGGGAAGCGGGTTCGAGCGTCCAACGGATATGGCAAATTTTCCCGGCTATCGCGTCGCAAGCTTTTGAAAACCGGATGGTTTCCTGCAAGCTTTCTCCTAATATCCAACCAAATTTGCTCATACCATTTTGATCCTGTTTATGAGTTCATGACCTAGCGGCCCCTTTTCAAATCGCCGGCGATATCGAACGAGCCTGAAAGCCGCAATTTGTAAACCTGGTAGTTCTCCATCACCCGCTGAACATAATTGCGCGTTTCGGAAAACGGAATGCGCTCGATCCAGTCGATAACCCGCTCTGTCGACATTTTTCGCGGGTCGCCATAGCGTTTGATCCAGTCTTCGGCCCGCCGGGGTCCGGCATTATAGGCGGCAAAGGTCAAAACATAGGAACCGCCAAATCTGGAAAGTTGTTCCTGCAGATAGGCCGAACCAAGCGAGGCATTGTATCCGGCGTCACTGGTCAGCCGCTGTTTGGAAAAGGCCACGCCGGTCTTTCGCGCCACGTCTTTTGCCGTTCCCGGCATCAATTGAAGAAGCCCCCGGGCTCCGGCTTTTGAAACCGCACCGGTGTTGAATTCGCTTTCCTGCCTTGCCACCGCGTAAGCCAGCGCGCGACTGCCATCAATCTTGGCGGCAGCAGGGATTGCGCCCAGCGGATGGGCCAGGGCACCGATATTGATGCCGCGCGCTGCTGCGATTTTGCCCACTTGCAAGGCCAGGCGATGATCGCCCCGGCGCTCCGCCATCACAGCCAGCAAGGCCAGTTCGCCGCTGCTCTTCAGTTCTCTTGCAAGTGACCGATAGAGTAGATTGGCCCGTTTTTCGTGGCCTGCGGCTTCAATCCGCCTGATGGCATGAACAGCTTCGCGCAACTCAAATGTCTCGCGGTCGGCATCAGAAGGCCTGGGATAACCGATTTCTATCGTGTTGCGCCCCAATTTGGCGGCCGCCAACTGACCATAGAAACTGGTTCCGTAGCGTGCGGCTTTCGCATAGAGCGAACCGGGATCTCCAGGCCCGCCGTCTTCTGCAGCTCTGCCCATCCAGTAGAACGCGCGAGCCCGGGATATCGGTCCCTTGGAGATTTCCGCGATGCGCGAGAAATGTAATGCCGCCGCTTTCGGGTCACGCAATGCACGAAGTGCATACCAGCCGGAATGGAACTCCGCGTCCGCTATCTTTCCCGCGCTGGCTGCTGCATGTCGGGAAACGGTCTGGTAGGCTAACTTCACCTCGCCAATGTCAACGAGCTCGCGCGCCAGCACCCGCCGCTCGGTCCACCATTCATCAGGATCAACCAACCGCATCTGGTCGCTGGGCGCCTTGGCGATAGTCTTGGCGGCATCGGAAAATTTCTCCTGCCGGCGCTGGTGTTGTGCTTTGGCAAACAGATAACCGGCCGATTGCTGGTTTTGCGGAACTTTCCGCAGCAATTTGCCCGCATTTGACTTGCGCCGGATAACCGCCGACCAGGCATTGAACAGTGCTTCGGCGCCGGCCAGCTTCGCGACGCGACCGGCCGAGCGAACGCGGTCATCGTAAAGCATTCTCTCCATGCGAAACCGGTGTGCTCCTGAGGGAATAAACCGGCCGAATTCCTTGAGGATGGCCGCTTCGAATTTCGCATCCATCTTGGCATTGCGCCAAAACGAAGCAAGCTTCTTGCGTGCGCCCTTCTTGTCGCCGATTTCCAGCAGTGCCCGGGTCAGCACGATGGCGCCTTCGGGCGTGGATGGGGGAGTACCGCCAAACGCGCCGATAATGATTTTTGCCGACTGTTTGTCGCGAAAAAGCGCTTTTTCACTATTGCGCCGCATGGTCTTGACACCCGGCCATCCGGCAAGTTTGCCTGCAAGTTTCGCAATTTCGCGGCTTGACACTTCTTCGCCGCCATTAAGCGCCAGCGACCACTCCAAAATCCGCCTGTCGAGTGAATTGGCGGGAAGGCCCTTGATTGCCTTTCGGGTTGCATTGACATCGCCGCGCGACAAACCATCGAAACCGGATTTCAGCGCGTCAAGATTGCCGCCGGCAGCCGCCTGCTCAGCCGTTACGACCGAAACCCTCGCCGGTAGCGCAGATGTCTTGGCGCTGTTGTCGATTGAGCCGGTGATTATTCCGGCGGGCCTTGGCGTTGGCAAAGGCACGCCGAGTTTGGGCAATTCAAGCCCATATCCGATGGAACTGGCGGCAACCGATACCGCAAGCGTAACCGCAATGAGACCCTGTAATTCCTGCCGCTTCAACGCAATACACCTGCAGCCATCATTACCGGCAATTTGCCGGATTCGCGCTCCATCCTAAAAGGCTCCGATAAACAACAAGTTAAGCAAAGATTACCTGTTTCGTTCAAATGCCAACCATATTGGATATCTAGCGCAGCACGATTCCACGGCAACGCTGTGGCACCGCCTGTCAACTTCGACTGGTATGCGCGGCCCGATTGGGGTAGAACCCGCTGCCTACGGGGCGTCCCGTCACCGAATTCGGAGTAAAAGTCATGTTCAAGGGCTCATTCACCGCGCTCGTCACACCTTTCCAGTCCGATGGCAGCCTGGATGAGAAGGCCTTTTGCGCGCTGGTCGACTGGCAGATTGAAGAAGGAAGCGACGGCTTGGTTCCGGTCGGCACAACCGGTGAATCGCCGACACTTACCCATGACGAGCACAAACGCGTGGTGGAGTTGTGTGTTGAAACAGCTGCAGGCCGGGTACCAGTCATTGCTGGCGCCGGCTCCAACAATACGGTTGAAGCGGTTGAACTGAGCCAGCACGCGGAATCAGCCGGAGCCGATGCGGTGCTGGTGGTTACTCCTTATTACAACAAACCCAACCAGCGTGGGCTTTACGAACACTTCGGTGCCGTCGCAAAGGCAACGAGCCTGCCGATATTCATCTACAATATTCCGCCGCGATCGGTCATCGACATGACGCCGGAGACAATGGGCCGGCTGGTTGCAGACTTTCCCAACATCCGTGGCGTGAAGGACGCGACCGGCAAGGTCGAGCGCGTCAGCGAACAGCGAGCCACCTGCGGAACAGACTTCATTCAGCTTTCGGGTGAAGATGCCAGCGCGCTCGGCTTTAACGCCCACGGAGGGGTGGGTGCTATCTCCGTCACCTCCAATGTTGCCCCCAAATTGTGCGCGGAGTTTCAATCAGCAGTGCTGGACGGAAATCATGCGCGCGCGCTGGAGCTACAGGATCTGCTGATGCCGTTGCATACGGCCATTTTTCTCGAAGCCGGTGTTTCGGGCGCCAAATATGGACTGTCAAAACTCGGCCGTTGCGAAAATGTTCTGCGTTCGCCAATGGTTTCCGTCGCGAAACCTGCCGCTGAAGCAATCGACGCCGCCATGCGCCACGTTGGGCTGGTAAACTGATCAGCGCTGCAATGTCATGGCCAAAGACAAGAACAAGACACGGCCGGTCGCTGAGAACCGGAAAGCGCGCTTTTCCTACGAGGTGATGGACACGATCGAGGCCGGTCTGGTGTTGACCGGCACCGAGGTAAAATCCATGCGCGAAGGTCAGGCCAACATTCAGGAAAGCTATGCGGCCGTGGAAGATGGCGAGATTTGGCTCATCAATTCCTATGTGCCCGAATATCTTCAGGGAAACCGGAATAATCACGAGCCACGCCGCCGCCGCAAGCTGTTGTTGAACAAGCGCGAAATGGCGCGCCTCGCTCAGGCCGTCGACCGTGAAGGCATGACCATGGTGCCGCTAAAAATCTATTTCAACGATCGCGGTCGCGCGAAACTTTTGCTCGCTATCGCTCGCGGCAAGAAACTGCACGACAAGCGCGAAACCGAGCGCAAACGCGACTGGAACCGCGAAAAGGCGCGTCTTATGAAAGAGCGTGGTTGATGTCTATCGCAGTCCGGCGCGCAAAGATGCCTCAATCGACGGTCGTTTGCTTGCCACATAGGCATTGATGTCGGATTTGACCTCGTTGACATATCCCCAGTTCTCGGCCCGGGCATCTGTACTGGCCAAAACCAAGGCTGATGTCAGCGTTATACTGCCGCCAATCAACAGCGCACGGCGCGACATCCCAGTCGGTAGTTGACGCCGGTTTGCAGCCAGTCCAAGCAGTGCGGCATACGAGGTGCCGTTTCCGATAACTGGCTGATAAAGCTCTGATTTTTCCCGTTTGACCTTTTTGTAGGCGGACTTTGTGGTTTTCCAGACGGTGTTCTCAATATTCCGGTTGACCGTTGCTGCCGTTGCGCTCCAGTTACTTTTTGGGTTGTTGGGCCGGCGCCGCTTGTCCTCATTGTAGCTTGCGGTGTAGCTGGCCTTTGCGGGTGCTTTTGTCGCCGCAATTACCGCCCGTTTGCTGGCTCGCGGACCTTTTTTGGAGAATTCTTTGACGGAGGCGCTGATCAGCGCGTCGGCATAGCGAAAGTGTTTTTTGGCCGCCGGCATATACTTGCCCCCTTTCGTAACAAGTTTGGTTGGATACAGAACATTAGCATATGATCAAGTTGTGCGACTAGGGTGCTGACCTTGGCCTCGTCACGAAATTGAATGGTGTTGTCGGAAATTAAATCCGGCGAGCGTCATTGATACGGACTGCTCATCCGAGCGTCCTTTATTGAAGTTCATCTGCAGTGGAATTTATTGACAACTGGGAGATACCAAAATGGCAAAATACATCTTTGCATATCACGGCGGCAAAATGCCGGAGACCCCCGAAGAAGGGCAGAAGGTCATGGCTGCGTGGCAGTCTTGGTTTGCGGGCCTCGGCAGCGCAGTCATAGACGGCGGCAATCCAGCCGGGATGTCAAAAACCGTAACGTCTGGCGGCGTTGAAGACGGTGGCGGCGCCAATCCAATTTCCGGCTATTCGCTGGTTGAGGCAGACAGCATCGACGCGGCGTGCGAGATGGCCAAGGGTTGCCCGATCCTCGATCACGGCTCCGTGGAAGTCGCCGAAGCGATGGACATGTAGGTCAGAGGCCGTTTCGACGTTATAATGATTGCGGGAGCGCTGACTGCGTTCCCGTTTATTTACTGCTAGGGGAGGAAAATCGATGACCACCGAACTCTGGTATCTGTTTCTGACATCCATACTTCTTGCTGTTTTGTGGGTTCCGTTCATTGCCGGTCAGGTGATGAACCAAGGCATTTTGACGCCTGAAGACTATCAGAACCTTCGCGATGTTGACGCAATGCCGGCCTGGCTCCGGCGTGCCAACCGAGCCCATATCAATCTGGTGGAACAATTCGGCGCCTTCGCTGGTCTTGTTATTGTTGCCCATTTGGCGGGTGTTTCAACCGCTGCTACAGCTCTTGCCGCGGCGATATTCTTCTGGGCTCGTATTGCGCACGCGGTGGTGATGTTAACCGGGATTGGCGTCATCATGCTGAGAACGCTGATATTTGTGGTCGCGTGGCTGTGCCTGGTCGTGTTTGCCTGGGAAATCGTGGCAAATATGGCCTGACTGCAAAAATCACGGTCATTCAATGGGATAGGAGTAAAACTTATGAGCTTGCTTGTCGAATATACGGTCAATGAGGGAAAAGCGGATGCCCAGGTTGAGGCGCTGAAATCTTTCGTTGCCGGCCTGAAGGCTATCGGTGACAAGGGCTACAATTACGCTGCATTCGAAACCGACGACCCAACAAAATTTATCGCGGTACTCGAGTTTGACGATGATTCCGCAAAGCAGCGTTTTCTCGACAGTGCGCCTTTCAACGAGTACCGGGAAGGTTCAAAAGACCGGTTTCCCGGTCCACCGTCGACGACTACAATTCGGCTGGTTGCTTCGACGCGGGATTGAGTTGATTTGGATACATCCGGCTTGGCAGCACTAGGCTGCTGCCATCGCCGGCCTCTCAACTGCGCGTTCCTTGATTGGCCAATGCACGATCGCAGCAAAGATGCCGAGCGCAACACCCAGCCACCATACTGGATCATAGGTGCCGAACTGGTCGTAGAGATACCCACCCAACCACACACCCAGAAATGATCCGACCTGATGAGAGAAAAATACGATTCCACCAAGCATACCCAGGTGACGGGTGCCAAACATTATGGCCACCAGCGCATTGGTTGGCGCGACGGTCGAAAGCCACAATAGACCCATAACAATTGCAAATATCGTAACGCTTGTAGGCGTTTGCGGCAGCAGCAGAAATGCCGTCACGGCAATAGATCTGGCTATGTATAGAAGTGCCAGAAATAGCGGTTTGGAGTATTTTTGGCCAATAATACCGGAAGCCAGGGAACCGATAATATTGAAGAAACCAATCAAGGCCAGCGCCAGAACCGCATAATTGGCGTCAATACCAATATCACCCAAATAGGCCGGAAAATGCGCGGTGATGAAGGCAACTTGAAAACCGCAGACAAAGAACCCAGCGATTAGCAGAAGATAACTTTGATGCTTGAAGGCTTCGCGAAGCGCTTCGGCAACTGTCTGTTCCATTTCATGCCTGGATGTCAGTCCACTGGCTGCATTGCCGCGCAATGGTATTGCCAGCACTGGAATAACCAGCATTAACAAGGACATATAGACAAGTGTATCAGACCAGCCAACAGCGTCGATCAAGCCTTGGCTGAGCGGTGCGAACACGAACATGCCCGCCGAACCTGCAGCGGTACCGACACCGAACACAAAACTGCGATGTTCAGGGGCAACATTTCGCGCAAACGCAGCCAGGACTATCCCGAATGAGCCTGCTCCAACGCCGACGCCAACCAAAACGCCGCCGCCAATATGCAGCATCAGCGGAGATGAGGGAGCGGCCATCATCGCCAATCCGGCAGCATAAAGTATGCCACCGAGCGACAGCATCCGCCACGCGCCATATTTGTCAGCCAATGCACCGAATATTGGCTGACTGATGCCCCAGAGCAGGTTTTGAATCGCCATTGCCAGACCGAAGGTCGTACGGTCCCAGCCGGTATCAGCCAGCATTGGCAATTGGAAGAAGCCCATAGCCGAGCGCGGACCAAATGCGAGCAGCGCAATAATGCATCCGCAAGTGATGATCAGCCACGGAATATGCGTTTTTGCGCCTGTTTGCTCCACTGTCAGCTCCCTCGCGGAAATTGGGTCGCCACACTAACCGAAACTGCTGTTCCCACAACCAAATTTGACTGAACGGTCATGAAATTTTGTAGTACGCACGGCGGAATAATTTCCTCTTCTCCACGTTGATGCACATGAAGACCCGGCGGGGCCTTGCGTATTACCGAAAGCCAAGCTTCAATCAGGTATCAAATTATCGAACGGGCATCGGATTGAAATTGGGCTCATGAAAGACCGGCAAAAAGCGATACTGGCGGAAATACCCCGCTTGCGGCGTTACGCCCGTTCGCTGATGCGCGATTCCGACCGGGCCGACGATTTGGTTCAAGACAGTCTCGAAAGAGCGTTCAAACGCATGGAAAATTGGCAGACCGGCGAAAATCCGCGGCGTTGGTTGTTTACGATCATGCATAATATTTTCATCGATACGGTTCGAAAGGAGCAACGCAGGGGCGAAGTCATTCCGATCTCCGATATGGATGGCTCGCAGGCAAAATCCGGTGCAGAACAGCACGAAAAACTGGTCGCCCGGGACGTTTTGGACGCACTGCAGCAGATTGATCCGGACCGGCGCGCCGCACTCACGCTGGTCGCAGTAGAAGGTTTTTCCTACGCAGAGGCGGCTGGAATTCTTGATGTGCCGGCAGGCACCTTGATGTCACGGATTGCCAGGGGGCGCGATGAGTTACGAAGCCTCCTGAGTGATCCCGGACGCAGCAGAACTATCAGGGTCGTGGAATGACTATGAAAAAGACATTTTCCGATACCGACCTGCATATGGCGCTTGATGGCGAGTTGCCGCCCGAGCGAATGGCGCAATTCAATCGCTGGCTGGAGGAAAATCCGGATGAAAAGGCGCGTTTCGAGCAGTTTGCTGCTGATCGCAAATCACTGAAAGACGCTCTTGACCCTGTCGCCGGCGAGCCGGTGCCGTCGCGGCTTTCAACTGTTCGAAGCGCTAACGATAATTCGGCCGGCGGCTTCAAGATCTGGATGGCCGCTGCGGCCGTCGTTCTATTTGTCGCGGGAGGTGCCGTGGGATACCTTGCAGGCTCCCAACCGGGCGAAACCCCAAACGAGGCCAGTCTTCTTGCCGACAACGCAATTGCCGCCCACGTCATTTATGCGGCAGAAAAGCGCCATACGGTGGAGGTCGGCGCCAATGAAAAGGATCATCTGGTTGCGTGGCTGTCGAAGCGTGTCGGCCTGAGCCTGGTCGCTCCAAACCTTGAACAGTATGACTTTTCGCTTGTTGGCGGGCGGCTGCTACCCTCAGGCGAACGCGCAGCAGCCCAATTCATGTATGAAAACCAGAATGGCGACCGCATTTCACTCTATGTCACGACGGTGGACAGCAAGGGCGAAACCGGGTTCCAGCTTGTCGAAGAGCGCGGCGCACGGGCATTCTATTGGCTCGATCATGGCTATGCCTGTGCTGTCACGGGAAGCCTGGAAGAAAACGAGTTGTTGAAGCTCTCGCGCGATGCCTATCGCCAGCTGGTCTCAAGCGACGACTGGTAATCCGCTGAGCGTGCCAAGCCGCTCCGCGGATTGTGAATTGCGATCTGGTGAGTTTGGCGGCAATCTGGCTTTCGCAGGTCAAATCGATGGAAAAAGTACGTAATGTCGCCTTTTTCTGCGTCGGACGTGCCGTGTTTTTCGGCTCGCTGGCGATTTGCGTCATCATGCTTTCATTTTCATTCCATCCGGTCATGTCGTTTAGAGCAGGCGCCATTTTGGCCCTGTTGATGACGGCCATTTTGCTTTGGTTTGCGTTCACCGCAGCAAAGCGCCCGCCGAAACGCACAGAAGTCTGGATCCATCTCGATGAACAGACGCGCCCAATGAACGATCACGCCAAGCGCGCCTTTGGCGGTGTCATGCGCGAGGTTTACGGCCATTATGCCCGCTCAGCCTTCATCGCCTCGATAGGTTTCTTCGCTCTTTCGGTCATTCTGCAGTTGTTCGGCGTTGGGCCCATTCACCGCTGACGTTCAAGCGCTTGAAATCGCTTCAAAAAGACCTTCTCCACCTTCCTTGCCGGTAAAGGCGTGAGATCGAAATCATCGCCGCTGATCCCCCGCGGCCTGCCAAAATATTTCGCCGCCTCGCGATCCGAAAATCCGGCGAGTTTTCGGGCTTCAAACCAGGCGGCAACCTGGTCGGCCCTCTTTATCGCCTGCTTGAGGTTTTCCGGCGTTTTCGCCGGTAGCGAAAAGCGCAGGTGGATGGCCGTCTGCAGCCTCGCTTCGACCTGTTTGTATCCACCGCCGACCACCGCCTTGAAGGGCGAGATCATGTCGCCAATCACATATTCGGGTGCGTCATGCAGTAGGCAAGTCAGGCGCTGGTCGGGCGTCGCTGCAGGCCTGATGCTGAGGAAGATGTCATCGACCAACAGCGAATGCTGCGCCACTGAGAACGCATGATCACCGGATGTCTGGCCGTTCCACCGCGCAACCCTAGCCAATCCGTGGGCGATATCTGAAATCTCGATGTCCAAGGGGGAGGGATCGAGCAGGTCGAGCCTCCGCCCCGAGATCATCCGTTGCCATGCTCTTGGCGGTGCACCGGCGCGATCGGCCATCAGGTTTGATCCGCTTCAGCCGCGATGTCGGGAAAGCTGAATTCGGCCCAGCTGGGAATCGTCAATTCGATAACCGCATCACCGGCCAGAACCGGAACCCCTTCAGATATTGCTTTTGCTGCCCGGTCGATGCGAACCAACGCCAAGCCCTCCGAAGCGACCACTGATCCGAGCGCCCCGATTGCCCGTTCACCGGCTGTAATTTCCGTACCCGGCGCGGGCAGGTTTTGTTTCCCGCGCACGAGCAGCAGCCGTTTTCTTGCAGTGCCGCGATGTTGCATGCGTGAGACAACTTCCTGACCGACGAAACATCCTTTTTTGAATGACACGCCTTTGTTTTGATCGAGCAGCACATCATGCGGAAAAGCGTCACCGAGCTCGAAATCTTCACCGCTTTCTCCAACGCCGCTGGCAATTCGGAAGGAATGATAATCCGCTGCTTCCGCCACACTCGAAGCTTCGGTCCCATAATTCCGCAGGACGGTCTTGTCGAAAAAACGTTTGTCCAGAATTCCACTTGAAGTGCCGGAATCATCACCCCATGAAACGCTGACAACCGCCTGTTCTGATTCAGATATCCCGACTTTCGCCCTTAGGCGGTAGAGCATCAGCCGTTTGATGAAATCGCTGGCAATATCCCTTCGGCATTCGAGCACAAAGCCCTCGGCGTTTCTCGAGATCAGGAAGTCAAACAGGATCTTTCCCTGCGGTGTCAGTAGCGCTCCGGGCAAACATTCACCTTCTGCAAGCGCATCAAGGTCTGTCGTGACCAAGTTTTGCAGAAAATGCTCGGCGTCCTCGCCATCCACAGCAATAAGCGCTCTGTCCTTAAGCATCACGGTCGGCATGGCGGGAATCTCTTGCGTTGCGAACCGTCATTACGTAAGCCGCCCGCATTGATCCGGCAAGACCATGCCGGCAGACCGGGAGGCAGAGGACGATGGCCAGAACGTTCGACTTGATTTTGAAGGATGGAACGGTCGTCAATCAGGATGGAACAAGCCGGCACGATATCGGTGTCGTCAGCGGGAAAATCGCGGAAATCGGACCGCTGTCCGGAGCCGATGCTGGCGAGAAGATTGATTGTACCGGCCTGCATATTCTCCCCGGTGTCATCGACAGCCAGGTGCATTTCCGTGAGCCCGGCTTGGAGCACAAGGAAGACCTGGAAACCGGTTCCCGCGCTGCGGTGCTCGGCGGTGTCACCGCCGTATTCGAAATGCCGAATACCAAGCCATTGACCACTTCAGAGGCTGCACTTGCCGACAAGGTGAACCGCGCCACCGGCCGCATGCATAGCGATTTCGCCTTTTGGGTCGGCGGTACCCGCGAAAACGCCAGCGAAGTCGGTGAATTGGAGCGTTTGCCGGCGGCGGCCGGCATCAAGGTGTTCATGGGCTCTTCGACCGGCGATCTGTTGGTCGAGGACGACGAAGGCGTTGCCTCCATCTTGCGAAACACGCGACGCCGTGCCGCTTTCCACTCAGAAGATGAGTTTCGCTTGCGCGAGCGTGAACATTTGCGCGTGGAAGGCGATCCGTCGTCACATCCCGTATGGCGCGATGAAATCGCCGCTTTGCAGTGCACCGAAAGGCTGGTTCGCATCGCCAGACAAACGCGCGCACGGATCCATGTGCTCCATATTTCAACTGCCGGCGAGATTGGGTTCCTGCAGAAAAACAAGGATGTCGCCACCTGCGAGGCGACCCCGCATCATCTGACCTTGTCATCTGCCGAATATGCCACGCTGGGGACACTCATCCAGATGAACCCGCCGGTCCGCGACACCACCCATCGCGATGGTATCTGGCGCGGCATTTCGCAGGGCATTGTCGATGTTCTCGGCTCTGATCATGCCCCGCACACGCTGGAGGAAAAGCAGAAACCTTATCCAGCTTCTCCATCAGGCATGACCGGCGTGCAGACGCTGGTGCCGATCATGCTCGATCACGTAAATGCCGGCAGGCTGACGCTTGAGCGTTTCGTCGACCTTTCCAGCCACGGGCCGCAACGCCTGTTTGGTATCGCCAACAAGGGCCGCATCGCGGCCGGCTATGATGCAGATTTCACCATCGTCGATCTGAATCGCCGCGAGACGATCACCAACGAACAGGTTGGTTCAAAAGCCGGCTGGACGCCTTATCACGGCCGTGAAGTGACCGGCTGGCCCATCGGCACGGTCATCCGCGGCAAGCGCATCATGTGGGATGGCGAAATTGTTGCCAAAGGGCAGGGTCAGCCGGTCCGGTTTTCAGAGGGTTTGGGTTAAGCTGGATTCTGATGCGCATTCCTCTCGACAACGGCATATGGACACGTCTTTACGGACCCTATGGCCAACAGGACGTCTCTCCGCACCTGCGGATTCTTGCCGAGGGCTGGAACGATGAAGTTGCCCATGACCTGTTTTGGGAGCACCTTCACCATCAGGGCGATGTTTATCCTGTCACATACGCCGCATTACCTTGGCTCTGGCCAGTCGGTAATCTCTCCACGAAGGCAAGAAAGGATTTGCTGACGTTCCTGTCTTTGGTTGTCCACTGTGCAGTTTGTTCGGAGGGAGTAGGGGCCTTAGGAGATGGTCCGCGGGGCCGGTATCGTGGTCTTTCACTCATCATCGAGCATCATCAACTGGACTGGATCGAAGAACAGAATCGTTTGCGCGCGGAGGATATGGGTGTTTTTGCCGGCCTTGAGTTGTGGTTTGATGACAATGCTCCCGATATTGCAAAAGCCTGTCTCGAAGAGATTGACGACAATGATGATGATCTGGCCGCAGTTTTTCTGGTCCAGGGATTTGTGACACTGAATGGAGGCGAAGGGCTGACTGAGGCGTTGAACTGGTGGTCAGATGAGGAAACAGAGCAGACCATCATCGAACGGGTGCCTTTTAAAGCCGAAGATATCGCAGCAGCCCGCCAGTTATTGCCTCTGATCAAGAACCGAAACCCAGTGCTGAGAAATTTTCTCGAGAAATTTTTGCAACACCATTTGAACTGAAAAGCGTGAATATTTTGGCGAGGCCCAGCTAAGCTCATTGGTTCCTGGACATTCGCACTTCACCCATGTCGTTCCAGACCCGTTGCCCGGTGATCTTGCCGTCCGACAATTCGAAACGGTCAATGAAACGGATGCCGGAAAAAGGTTCGCCGTCGGGCCATTCGCCAAAAAGCGTGCCGAAACAATAGACTACACTGTTATCACCAGCCGCCATCTCATCGAAATGGTCATATCGTTTGGCAACGGACCGGTAGCGCGGCTTGCTCCACTCGACCAGTTGTTCCGGGGTGGAAAATTCCGCTCCTCCCGGAAAGATCATCGTAAATCCCGGTGCAAGGAACCCCCGCGCGGCGTCCAGATCACGTTGCTCCATGGCAGAAAGATAGGCTTTGACGATATCGATAGCAGTGCTCATCACAACATTCGCTGTTTTTTTTGTGGTCACGTCAAGTACCGGGTTGGCAATCCGATGCCGCCGCATTGATTTCTGGGTATTGGTGGAGAAAGTTGGTCGGCGGAGGAAGCTTTCATGAGTTTGATCAATCAACTGCAGCAACGTGCTGCCGGTGGGAACCCCATCCGTATCGGCCTGATCGGCGCCGGCAAGTTCGGCTCGATGTTTTTGTCACAGGCGGTCCGTATTCCCGGGCTGCATGTCGTTGCCATCGCCGATCTCAATCCCGAAGCCGCGCGATCACACCTCGACCTGGTTGGTTGGGAAGAAGAGCGGTACGCTGCAGGCTCGGTCGAAGATGCGCTTGCAACCGGTGCAACTTGCCTGACAGAGAGTGTCCAGGACCTGCTCTCGGTGCCTGAAATCGACATCATCGTTGATTGCACCGGCAACCCGGTTGTCGCCGTCGACCATGCACTGGCCGCCTTTGACAACGGTAAACACGTGGTCAGCGCGACTGTGGAAGCCGACGCGGTTTGCGGCGCGGCGTTGGCGGAGCGGGCCAGATCGGCCGGCGTTCTTTACTCCATGGCCTATGGCGATCAGCCAGCCATGGTTTGCGAACTGGTTGATTGGGCGCGGACCTGCGGCTTTGAAGTGGTGGCGGCGGGCCGCGGTCACAAATGGGATCCTGAATTCCGGTTTTCGACACCCGACACGGTATGGGACCACTGGGGGCTCACTCGCGAACAGGCTGAAAGAGGCCGGCTCAATCCGAAGATGTTCAACTCATTCCTCGATGGCACAAAACCGGCGATCGAATCGGCGGCTATTGCCAATGCCTGCAGACTTTCAGCGCCGACAGACGGTCTGCAATATCCGCTCGGCGCGATTGACGACATCCCGTCCCTGATGCGTCCGCGAGATAGTGGCGGCGTTCTGGAGCAAACCGGAACTGTCGAGGTGATTTCGTCGTTGCGGGCCGATGGCACGGAACTCGATCATGACATCCGCATGGGTGTCTGGGTCTGCATTGAGGCCGCTGATGAATATCAGCGCCGGTGCTTTGAGGAATACAAGGTTCACACCGATGACAGCGGGCGCTTTGCGAGCGTCTACAAGCCCTGGCATATGATCGGGCTGGAATTGGGCTTGTCAGTCGCTTCGGTTGCCCTGCGCGGCGAGACAACGGGTACGGCTGAAAGCTTTGACGCTGATGTCGTCGCCGTCGCAAAGCGCGACTTGAAAGCCGGAGAAATGCTGGACGGGGAGGGAGGTTACACTGTCGCCGGTCAGTTGCGGCCGGTTTCGGTTTCCGTACCGATGCGCGCGCTGCCCCTTGGCCTCAGCGGTGAAATCAAGCTCATCCGCGATGTGCCGGCCGACGAAATACTGACCTACAACGATGTGGAAATCGATAGCGGCCAGGCAATTGCAACCCTGCGCAGGGAACTGGAGGAAGGGTGGTTGAAGAGCGCGCCGTAATCGTCCGCGTGATCTGCCCTACAACGTCACACCGCCAATACTGGCGCCGCCGCAGACATAAAGCGTCTGGCCGGTGACATAGCCATTGTCGGGATCGGCGAAATACATCAGCGCCCTGGTCACATCCTCGACCGTACCGAGCCGCCTGACCGGTAGACTGTCGGCCAGTTTCTGCTCGCGCTCGCTACCCTTGTCGATGATGCCCCAGAAATTGTCGGTCAGTACCGGTCCGGGCGCAACGACATTGACGGTGATACCGTGCGGCCCGAGCTCCAGCGCCCAGGTGCGCGCCATGCCGTGCAATCCCGCTTTGGAATAGGAGTATGCTGTTCGCGTGATGGCCCCGAGGGCCGCTCGCGACGAATTGAAGATGATACGGCCAAATCCTGCTTCCTTCATCACCGGCAGAAAGGCTTGTACGAATGTCAATGCTGCGCCCGCGTGAAGCTGCGTCAGCGTAAGCAGGTCTTCCGCTTTGGCATCTTCGACGAGGTTGGGCAGGATGATGCCGGCGTTATGGATGAAATGCGTGACCTTGAAGCGGCTGGCAATCTCGGCCGCGGCGCGCTTGGTATCCGCCGCATCGGTCAGATCCGCTTTGACAGAATGCAGCCGTTCATGGGCAAATTCCGGGTCGCGGCGGGCGACGCAGATAACGGTATAGCCGTCCGCCAGCATTTCTTCGCACAATTTGGCGCCGATACCGGCGCTGCCGCCGGTGACCACGGCAACAAGTTCACGCCCGCTCATAGTCCATCTCCTGCGACCATTGCCAGAACACGAAGCGGACTGCCCGAACCGTGCTTGATCTTAAGCGGCGGGCAAATCAGCATTGCGCCGGTCGGCGGCAGCTGATCGAGATTGGCGAGGCACTGCAGTCCATATTTTCCCGCGCCATGCAGGAGAAAATGTGCCGGGTAGGGCGGGGACAAATGTGCAGCCTGACCGGCATCGGTGCCGACTGTCTCGGTGCCGAAACCGACGATGTTTCGCTTTTCGAGCAGATATTCGATGGTCGCTGAAGCTGGTCCCGGTGAATGGGCGCCGTCTTCGCGCATGTTCAGATATTCGCCGCCGGTTCGCCTGGACCAATCGGTACGCATGAGAACCCAGGCGCCGTCCGGTATGTCGCCGTGCGTTGCTTCCCACGCCTGAACGAATTCCGGCGTCATCAGAAAATCCTCATCGGCTGCCGCTTCCTTCGAACAATCAATGACGCAGACCGGCCGTACAAAGGCTTCAGCCGGGATGGAATCAACGGTCGCATTCGGCAGGTCCTTGCCCGATACCCAATGCACCGGCGCGTCAAAATGCGTGCCGGTATGCTCGCCGCAGGAGAAATTGCGCCAGTACCAGCCAGGCCCGCGATGATCGTACCGGGAGACTTCCTCGACCCGGAAACGGGCACATTGGCCGAATTCAGGCGGCAGAATGATCACCGGAAAGTCGGGATCGAGCGTGTGGGTCAGGTCGACAATTCTGACGCCGCCATTGCCCAAAGCGGCAGCCAGTCCGCCCAGCAGTTCGGCATTTGTGGTACTCACATCAAATCCCCTCAATCCCGGTCAGTTCCCGCTCCACCACGCGTGGGTCTTCGCGAAAGCGCCGCATGAAGTCCTTGGCGACGTCGCCAACGACGATCTCTTCAATACCCTGTCGCAAACCACTTACGACGTCTCGGGCCAGCACCTGCGGGGTCACCTTCGGGGGCGGCAGCGGCTGTCTCCAGTCTTCTTCCAGTGGTCCGCTGAAAACATTGACGACCTTGACGCCACTGCCGGCGAGTTCACCGCGCAAGCTTTGGCCAAGCGAGACTGCTGCTGCCTGGCTGGCAGATGTACAGCCGAAGGCCGGCCAGTTTGCCAGTGCATAGACCGATGAGATCTGCACCCAGGCACAGGCGCTATTGACGCCGTCGGCACCGCGCGACCGCATTGCGCCGCCAAATGCCTGCATCAGTCTGAGCGGACCAAAATAGTTGACTTCCATCTCGTCGCGTGCCGTCACCACATCGTCACGGTCAAGTGCGCCGCCGGGACGTACATATTCGGCGTTGTTGACGAGAATATCGACCTTGCCGCCTATCTCGCCGGCCAGTTCCTTGACCGACGTCGTATCGGTCAAGTCAAGCGGAACAATCTCGACATTGGCAATTGCTGCCAGCGCCTCGGCACCCTGATAAGGCCGCCAGGCCTCCGAAATGCCGGCAAACACAATTGAAGCGCCAGCATCGCTCAGCGCCTTCGCCAATGCCTGGCCGGACGCGGTCCGGCAATCGGTCACCAGCACGCGCCGATGTTTTGGATCACAGGTCAATTCGCGCAATTGCCGGTCATCAGCCATGTTATCGGTCTCCTGTTCGGGAAGCGCCATCATCACGCCCTTTCCCGATTTGTCCGTGCGGGCGATCATGCGAACACGCGTGCCTTGCTCAACATCGCCGTGGATGTGGGCCATCACCGTCACACCGGCATCAAGCTTCACCGTGCCGGTACGCCAAGGGGTGCGCTCGCGAAAATAGCTGTTCGTTGATGTGCGGATTATCGTTTCAGCGACGAGTTCGCCGCCCGTCGGCATGTCGCGCCAAAAGAGGTTCAACGACAGGCATTTCGGACAGGCTTCGCGGGGTGGGTGGCAGACGGTCTGACAATCGTCGCATTGCTGCAGCGCAAATCTTCCCTCCGCTGCCGCAACCAGAAATCCAAGCGCTTTGCGGCTTCTCGACGCCGGGGGCAGGGTCGGTGAAACAGTTCTTTTCTGCGGGTCTTTGCGCGGTGGCTTTTTGAGAGGTTCGGTCATGCCTCCTCTCCCGCCAGTATGGCCGCGCCTGAGCAGATGCCACGATCGTAGTTGACCATGCCAAAACCTGAAACGACCCCGATACCCGCGCCTTCGACCTGGTGCCCCGCTGCGTTTCCGGTCAGTTGGCCGAGCGCCTCGACCATGCCAAGGAAACCACCTGCAGCTCCCGCCTGGCCAACAGAGAGCTGCCCGCCGGATGTGTTGTGCGGAAAAGAACCATCGGCCGTCAAACTGTTGGCGCGCACGAACTCCGCGCCTTCTCCCTTTTCGCAGAAACCGAGATCTTCCATCTGCATCATGCAGATCACCGGGTAATCATCATAGGTCTGCAGGAAGTCTACACGATCCGGCGATACGTCCGCCATCGACCAGAATTCTTCGTTGTCGAGCGCCCAGCCGCCGCGTAGCTGTATCGGGTCATCAGGATAGGCATTGTGACGCTCGATTGTTGAAAGAACTCGCACCTGCTTGAGGCCCAGATCTCTGGCGATATCGTCCGTCGTCACCAGAAATGCGTCGGCTCCGGCACATGGCATGACACAGTCGAACAGGTGGATCGGGTCGGAAACGGCACGCGCATTCATGTAGTCATCAAGGGTGAGCGGCTTTTTCATCAGCGCGTGCGGCACGGCAAGCGCATTCTCACGCTGGGCCACACAGATCTTGCCGAAATCCTCCCGTTTCACGCCGTAGTCGCGCATATAGCGGTCGGTCAGCAGGGCAAAAGTCGCGTTGGGGCCCCCGGAACCATAAGGATACGACCCATCCTGCGCAAAACGCGAAAAGCTGCTCAGCATCCTTCTAAACGAGTCGACATGGTTCGTGTCGCCGGCTAGGCAGGCGACGATCGACGCATCACCGGACTGTACCGCCCGTGCCGCTCGGCGAAGCGCAACGATACCCGACGCACCACCCATGGGAATGTGATCGAGCCAACGCAGGGTGAGGCCGAGGTGCTGGGTCAGTCCGACCGCGGTGTCCGGATGTAGCGTGAATGAGGAAACGGTCATCCCGTCAACATCAGTGGGTTTGATGCCGGCCTTGCGCACCAATTCACCCAGCGCTCGTGCAATCCACCAATGCGCCGTTTCGTGGGAGTAGCGTTCATATGCAATGGACACCGGCACAGCGGCCGCGACACTGTCATAATTGGCGCGGTTGCCGGAACCGGCCATCAGGCAGCGGTCCGTTTCTTGAAGCGCCGGGCATCGATCGTGCCGGGGTCGTTGCGCAAATTCTCAACCAGTTTCCGCAATTCGCCCCTTTGGATCTTGTTGGTCGAAGTGAGGGGGATTTTGTCGACAAGCGCGATGTAGCCCGGCGCTTTGTAGTAAGCCATCTGCCCCTGACACCACTGCATCAATGCATCGGCAAAAGCGCTTGAATCCGTTCCAGCTGAAGCATCAGCGCGAATTATGCAGGCGAAGACCTCGTCGCCGCGGATCGGATCGGGTGTGGCTGCAACAGCGCACACCTCGATGCCGGGATGGCGATTGAGAATGCTCTCCACCTCAACGGCGGCGATATTTTCGCCGGAACGTCGAATTACGTTTTTCTTGCGGTCAACAAAGACCATTGTTCCGTCATCGCACTTGGCGACGATATCACCGGTATGGAACCAGCCATCTCGCCAGGCTTCGCTGGTCGCCTCTTCGTCTTTCAAATAGCGGTCAAAGAAACCAAACTTTGGGTCGGGACCATTGCGCCGAACCAAGAGTTCACCGGGCTCGCCAATGCCACATTCGCCACCGGCATCATTTTCTATCCGGACTGCAACTTCGGGCTCAGGTGCGCCGATATTGCTGGTGCCGACGTGACGGTCGCCTTTCGAGCAGACCGTTATTCCCCCATTGCCGGTTTCTGTCATCGCCCAGCCCTCGATCAGAGGAAAGCCGAAGCGTTCCTCAGACGGACCATGCAGTTTCTTGTCAACACCGGCGCCGAAACCGAAACGGACAGAGTTGTCGGTCTCCAGTTCCGTCACCGGTGCATTCATCAGCAGCGCCGGCATTACGCCAAGATAATGCACAACGGTGGCCTTGGAATCTTTTACCGACTGCCACCATGTACCGGGATGAAAGCGATCAAGCACGATCAGGCAACCACCGACTGCAACCATCGCCATCGACGAACAGGCAAGGGCATTCATGTGGAACAGCGGCAGAGGTGTCAGCATGCGTTCCTCGTCAAAGCCGATCGCGCAATGTCCGCCGACGTTTCGATACCAGCTGCCGCAATTGAGAAAATAGGTGTTTGAAAGCACACAACCTTTCGGCAGGCCGGTGGTGCCCGACGTGTAGAGAAGGGCGGCTTCACTCTCGCGCGTGCCGGATTGAATCGTGGCGCGGGTTGAAGCCTCGGGAATTTCATCGTCGGGGCCAATCACCGCCAATCCAGCGCCGGCAGCACGCATGTCGGCTTGCCGGTCGCTTATCGCAATGGCGAGCGACATTTCCGAATGATTGATCAGATATTCGAGTTCGGCAGATCGCAGATCGGGATTGACCGGAACGATCGATACACCAAGGCCGTTGAGTGCAAACCAATGCTCAAAAAACGATGGCCGGTTTTCCAGCAACATGCCGACACGATGGCCGACGCCGTAACCAGCCGAACGATACCGTTCTCGAAGATCCGATACGCGCTCACTCATGCCGCGATAGGAAATCTCACCCGCGGTGATCCCATAAATTCCGGAAGTTTCGGCCAACACCTCGACGAAGGCCCGTTCAGGGTACACATCCGCTGTGTGCGCAAAAAAATCATGCACACAGTCGAACGAAAGCGGGTCTGGAAAATCGCTCATTGGTTGGTCAGATGAACAGCTGGATGTTGCGGTGGGGTGCATCACAATTGACGATATCGACCCTTTTCTTGCGAATTTTCAATTCGCCATCGATGACAGAAAGACTATGTCGTGCCCATCCGGCTAAAATCACCTGCTCGTCAAACCGTGTCTCTGCGTAATGAAACGGCGTGAAGGTTTGATACACATTGGCGTCATGGTCGATTGAATCGATCTGCGGAGCCTGTAGCAGGTGCTGACAGCGGCTTTTCGGTTTTTGGGAGAAAGTCCGCTCACCCTCCAGCCGTTGAACCCGCGTGCGCAGCAACAGCATGTCCTCATAGAGCAGGGATGTGGTCAAATGCTCTTCTTCCTGGTCCCACTCAAGGGGCATCCAATAGATACCGTCTTCGGCAAACAGCGCCAACCAGTCGAGAAATTTCCGCTCATCAATCAGACGCGCTTCGCGCACAACAAAATCAGTGAGGTCCTTTTCAGTCGGTTTCATCACGCGGCCTCACCCATGGACATGGTCATGAATTTCTCCCAGGCACGAAACTGGTTTCGCATTTGTGCTTCCGTCGTGCCGTTATAAACCGCGACGGGGTTGTCGGCCTCGTTCTCGTCGTACAGCCGTTGTACATTGACCCATTCCATACCGTCGCTCATCAGGCCGGATTGTGCCCGCTCATACATTTCGAGATCGTCGTGACCGACAATCGATGTCGGCGCGTTGATCAGCCGGTTGTACATGGCGGTGCGTTCCAGCAGCATATCAGGAGCGCCGACCAGCCGGAAAATCCAGGATTCAACCAGAGTCTTGTCGGCGGCGATCGGTTTGAACAGGCGCAGCGACTGGATCGGTCCCTTGATCATCATGTTGGGGAAATACACTGTGTTATGCCGGTTTTCGCCGAGGATTTCCTTGGCTCGATCCTCGCCATAGGCCTCCACCATCTGCTCGAAATAGCCCGGCGCCATTGAATAATCGGAGTGAATGGAATGGTGCACGCCGGTATGGCCGTGGCCGTTGTCCCAGGTACGAATTCCCATGCCTTCGAAGAACTCATAGGGACTCATGAATGGCAGGATCACCTCGACGGCCATCGGCTTCGGACCGTCGCCGCCTTCCTTGTCCCAGATATCCTTGACAGTTCCGGCAGAAGACTCATGTGCCACCATCGGATGGCAGGTATCTGTCTGGTTTTCGACCAGCATTTTCCAGTTACAGTGATGCATGTACCGCAACGGTGAGCCGACTACTTCAAGCCGTCCTTCCGGCGAGCGGTCGATCATGTTGTCGAGCGAGGACAGCGAGTCGCCGAAAAATTCTTCAAAATCCGGGCCGCTGTCGTTCAATCGCGCGAAGATGAAACCACGATAGTTTTTGACGTTTTCGACCGTTGTCATGCCCTTCGACGAGCACGATTTCTCAAAGCCGGTGTCCTCGTAGCCCTTTTTCAGCGGGATCGCGAGCAGCGAACCGTCGGTCTTGAACGACCAGGCATGATACGGGCAGCGGAAGAATTTTCCCGTGTTGCCCTTGGTGTCGATAACAACCTGTGTGCCCTTGTGGGGGCAGCGATTGTACATCAGGCGAACCGACATATCAGTGTGCCGTGCCATCAGAACCGGCTGATCGCCAACCATGGTGGAATAGTAATCGCCCTTGTTCGGCACCTGGCTGTCATGGCCGACATAGATCCAGGCATTGCGGAACAAATGCTTCATTTCCTGACGAAATACCGCCTGGCTGGTATAGACGTCGCGATGCACTTCGGCGGGCCGAAGCAAGGCATGGATTTCCGATTTGTTCATCGCAATTTCCTCCCGATCTACAAGTCCAGCACCAGGCGCGGTGTTTTCGCTCTCGAAACGCAAATCTGCATCACTTTGCCCGATGCCTTTTCATCATCCGACAGAACGACGTCACGGTGATCCGGCGTGCCGGAGACCACTTCCGTCTGACAGATGCCGCAGTCGCCACGCTGGCAATCATAGAGCACATCGTGGCCTGCATCCTCCAAAACCTCGATAATGCTTTTACCTTCCGGAACTGGCAACACTTCCCCGGTTGACGCCAGTTCGATCTCGAAAGCATCACCGGCCGTCGCCGCTGCCTGATTGGTGAACAGTTCAAAGTGGATGTGATCCTCGGCAAAACCGCGCGCACGGGCGGCAGAAGAGGCAGCCTCGATCATTCCCTTTGGGCCGCAAATGTAGAGATGGCCGGCTGGTGATATCCCTCCGATGAGCGATTGTAGATTGAGTGCCGTATCCGGTTCATCATCGTAATGCTCGGTAAGCTTGTCGCCCACCAGTGCTTTAAGCGGCTCCACGAAAGCGAGCGCTCCGCGGCTGCGGCCACAGTAATGGAGCTCGAATTCGCGGCCGGCGCCTGTGAGCCGTGCAGCCATGCCAGTGAGCGGCGTAATGCCGATGCCGCCCGCCAGGAGAATGACCGGTCCGTCTTCGCCTGTCAGTTCGAAGTCATTTTTTGGCGGCGCTATCTTCAGCGTCGCACCCGCCTGCAGACCATGCATGAATTGCGAACCGCCGGTGCTTTCCTCTTCGAGCCTGACCGCTATCCTGTATTCACCGGGGTCGTTCCGGTTGCTGGCGTCGGAGCTCGGATCCAGATTGATCAGGGAATAGGCACGGTCTCCACCATCCGGGAGGGATATCCGGACATGGGCGCCTGGATCGAAGCCATTGAGCGGACTTTCGTCAGTCGCCTGCAGCAGGAACGACCGGATCAGGGGCGTCTCCTGCACCACGTCCTTTACTATCACTTCAATTGTATCCAACGATCCTCCCCCGTGTGTGCGATCGGTCTCCTGTGAAAAGAAGGCCGATAATCGCTACGGTCCGGCGCTCAGGTTTTAAAACAATCGGCCGTGTGAGCACCGGTTGATTTTATATTCCATTTCATATATTCATGCTTAAAGTGAACGATGTCAAGGTGCAACTGTGTTACGAAAAAGATTGAATGACAGTCATTTTCGCCGCAGTTTGTTGCCCTGCAATTGGGGAAGAATTCGTTGAGGCAGGTGTTGAAACTGGAGGGCGATACAGCGCCATTCGTTGATGATTACCTGCTCTATCTGCTTGCCGCCGCCAGTAGTTCCCTGTCAGGAAAGTTTCACCAGCACGTCAAACAGCAAAATGCCAATGTCAACGAATGGCGGGTGCTGGCTTGTCTTGTTGATCGTCCAGGACTGATGCTGACCGAATTGGCGGGATTTGTGCTCTACGAACAGTCCCGCCTGTCGAAAATCGTCGACCGGATGGAACTTCAAGGCCTTGTAGCGCGTACGAAAACCGCCGATGATCGCCGCAAGGTCTTGATACAGATTACGCCGAAGGGAAGGAAAATTGTTGAACCATTGATTGAGGCAGCGCGTCGGCATGAAACCGATTCGGCGCAATGCCTGGATCGTTCGGAAATTGACGCGCTGAAGAGTGCGTTGAAAAAGCTGATCCGGTCAAACGGTTGATAGTTACAAAATGTTGCCGGTAAAACGCCGGCAATGGAGGCCGGAATAGAGCCAATCCCGCGCCAAAAGCGCGATAACATCAAGTGGAGGAATATCTATGATCCTGAAAGCAATTAAACGTTTGGCACTCGGCGCCGCACTTGCTGCGTCGACATCGGTCATGGCATTTGCGGCCGATACCACGCTCATTATCTCCAGCTGGGCGCCGCCCACCCACGGCATCAACGCCATCGCCTGGCCGCGTGTGATCAAGATGATCGAGGAAGCCACCGAGGGCCGTGTGACGGCCGAAGTTAAATACAAGCTCGGTTCGCCGCCGGCACAGTTCGATCTGATCCAGGACGGCGCGGCTGATATCGGCTGGACGTTCCACGGCTACAATCCGGGCAGATTTGTCGCCACAAAGATCATTGAGCTGCCCGGATATGAAGGCAATGCCGCGGCTGCTTCGGTTGCCTACTGGCGAGCCCATGAAAAGTTTTTTGCAGGCGCCGACGAGCACAAGGGTGTCAAGCTGATCGCTTTGCATACGCACGGGCCGGGAGTGCTGCATTCGTCGAAGAAGGTGACGTCGCTTGACGGCATTAACGGCATGAAACTCCGCCTCGGCGGCGGTGTGTCAAACGCTGTTGGCTCCGCACTGGGCGCAACCGCGATCAACGTTCCCGCGCCGAAGGTCTATGAAACCCTTGCATCCAACGCTGCCGACGGCGTGATGATGCCGATGGAAGGCAAGAAGGGCTTCAAGCTGACCGAGGTCGCGCAAAACACCTTCATGGTTCCAGGCGGCTTCTATCGCGGCTCGTTTGCATCTTTCATGAACCAGGAAAAATTCGATTCCCTGTCCGATGCCGACAAGGCCGCGCTGGAAACCATTTTCGGTGAAGCCATGTCAAAGGCATTCGGCGAAACCTGGGACGAAATCGACAGGATCGGCACAGAAGCGTCGGAAGGCGCTGCCGATAATTCGATCAATACTGCGTCTGACGCGGATGTCGCAAAATACCAGGAACTGTCCGGACCGATCATCGGTGGCGTGCTGGAAGAAGTTTCCGCCAAGGGTATCGATGCGAAAGCGGCGATGGATTTCATCGCCAACGAAATGAAAAACATGTAACCTGTCGGACGTGGCGGGAGAAAACGAAACCATCAAGGATACGGCCGGCCTGCAAAGGGCTGGCCGTATTCTCATAAATGTACCGTCGTGGATCGCGGCGGCGACGCTGTTCGCGTTGATGGTCATGACCTTTGCCGATGTCATTTTGCGCAGCGCCTTCAACGCGCCGCTGGCTGCCGGCACCGAACTGACCAAAATCTTCATGGCGGTCATCGTGTTTACCGCCTTGCCGCTGGTCACCTGGCGCGGTGAGGGCATCGTCGTCGATCTGCTCGATCCGCTGTTCAGCAAGGCCCTGGCCCGCATTCGCGATGTGGTCATCGATCTGGCGAGCGGGATCCTGCTGTTCTGGCCGGCCTTCCGGCTCTGGGATTTTGTCGAGAGAACGCGCGCCTATGGCGACACCACCGAATTTCTGCAATGGCCGCTCTGGCCGGTTGTCGCGATGATTACGCTCAGCACATTCATCACCGCAATCGTGCTTGTGCTACGCGGCGTGGTCGGCATCATCCGGCCTGAACTCATTACCCGGCGGAACTGATCATGATCGAATCCGTAATCGGCTTCGCCGCTGTCCTGGCCCTTGTCTTCCTGCGCATGCCGATCGCCATTGCCATGGGGCTGGTCGGCATTATCGGCTATTCGCAACTGACAAACTTCAAGGCGGCGCTTTCCATGGCCGCGCGCCTGATCATCGATACGGCGCAGGACTACGGCCTGTCGGTCGTGCCGCTGTTCATCCTCATGGGCCTGTTCGTCAACAAGGGCGGGCTGTCGCGCGAACTCTACCAGGTCTCCTATGCATTTCTGGGCCATCTGCGCGGCGGGCTGGCCATGGCGACGATCGTGGCGTGTGCAGGGTTTTCCGCCATTTGCGGTTCGTCGCTGGCCACCGCAGCCACCATGTCGAAAGTGGCGATGCCGCAAATGCGCAAATACGGTTACGCCGACCGGCTGTCGACCGCATCGATCGCGGCCGGCGGAACGCTCGGCATTCTCATTCCGCCAAGCGTCATCCTGGTGATCTACGGTCTTTTGACCGAGACCAGCATCGGCAAACTGTTCATCGCCGGCATCATTCCGGGCCTGATCGGTGTGCTGTTCTACCTGCTTGCCGTGCGCTACACGGTTGCCCGCGATCCCGAAGCCGGACCGGCCGGCGAACGCACCGACTGGCGCGAGCGTTTCTCAGCACTTCGCGGCGTGTGGGCGGTGCTGCTGCTGTTCTTCATCGTCATCGGCGGTCTCTATGGCTTCCTCGACGTCTGGCCGGTCAATCTGACGTTTTCGCCGACCGAAGCCGCGGGCATGGGCGCGGCCGGCGCGTTCCTGATCGCGCTTTCACGCGGCAATCTCTCATTCGGCGACGTGCGCGAAGTGCTGGTCGAGACGGCGCACACCACTGCTGCGCTCTTCACCGTGCTCATCGGCGCCTGGATCTTCTCCAACTTCATCAACCTTGCCGGCCTGCCGGAGCAATTGCTGGCGGCGATCACCACGCTCGGCCTCGGGCCGATGGCGGTGATGTTCATGATCCTCGCCGTCTACATCGTGCTCGGCTGCGTGTTCGAGAGCCTGTCGATGCTGTTGTTGACCGTGCCAATCTTCTTTCCGCTAGTCACCAGCCTTGGTTTTGATCCGGTCTGGTTCGGCGTCATCGTCGTCGTGGTCACCGAAATCAGCCTGATCACGCCGCCCGTCGGCCTGAATGTCTTCGTGCTCAAGGGCGTCGTCGGCGACGTCTCGACGGCGACGATTTTCCGCGGTGTCACCCCGTTCTGGATCGTCGACATTCTGCGCCTCGCCCTGCTGCTCTTCGTGCCCTGGCTGGTGCTGGTGCTGCCCAACCAGATGTGAGTTGAATCTTTTCGCTCAAGGCGAACCCCTTTCGCCCCCCTTGAGGGGGAGAAAGTCTTTTCCTGCATTTACGAGGGAAAATCCCGAGTAAGTGCTTGGAAAAGACAAGAGGGGGGGTGAGGCGCGGTTCGCGAAACGCGAATGGAAAGCAACGCTTTCCAAGCGACGAACGCCCGAAGCGCGCTTGGCGCGAGGGCTTTGGCCTCCACCCGGCCGGGTCCCCGCTGCTTTCAGCAGCGTCCCGGCGTTCGCTGGCCTTTCGACGATTCGCTGGATCGTCGATTTGGACCTCCGGCCCAACCGGCCGCTCACCCCCCTCAAGGGGGGCGAAGGTTTCCGCACACGCCTGTTCCTTCCCGCGAATTTCTCATCCGGGTTGCTCAAAAAAATGGGAAGACGGGCGATCGGAAGACCGCGGTGTCTTGGTTGTTTAGTCATAGGAGCGATCTTCCGATCACCCGTCCGGCCGCTGTCCGGTCCTGTCGGCTGGTCTTGCACGGGAGCGGTTTCCGGCGGGCCGTCGGCGATCGTCCGCTTCAGACCCGTCCTTGTTTCCCGAACCGGGGTCTTCCCGGCTCAGGACCCGCTTTCTAAGAAAGAAAGCAGGCCACTCCGGCGCCCGGCTTTTCCGGCACCAAGGGGAGGAGCGGATTTTCACCGTCCGGTTTCTGCCCAAGGCTTCCAGCCTGCCGCCCGGCCCTCGTCATGCCTTGCGCAACCGCAGCGCACGGGGGAGGTTGCCGCCGCCCCCGCCAGACCCCGGTTCATGACCCGGCTTCCCGTGAGAGCGATGGCAGGGATTGTAAGTCAGGGTTTTGGGGCGTGGACAAGATTGGGGTGGATTTGTTGAAAATCAGAGGGTTGGTGGTGGTTGGGTCCTCGGGTCAAGCCCGAGGATGACGGAGTGGGGTGGCCTTGGCACCAGTCCGCCAGATTTTCCACCTGCAATGGCCGATGACAGCAGAGAGGCCATCCGCAGCCAAATCGACCACCATTGCCGCGACGATGACGTTTAGCGACCGCCATATTGCGTGATCCCAGCGTAAGGCAGAAAAGAAGTCTGGTTTAAATCCCTGTCAATTCTTCAAAAAAGAACTGAGATAGTGGAATGTGGAGTTGCAGCCTAAAGTTCAAAGTTGCAGTATATTGATATGATATCCGAATTTCCTAATCTAGTTAATGCTAAATTTGATCTTCGAGCAGGCAACGATGCAAATAGAAACCTATTTGGATGGTGTAATTGCTCAGAAGATGAGTTCAGGTTGGGACCGTTTTCGGTGCGGGTGTTTATCAGATATGTTGATATTGAACTATCTCTTGAAGGCTGTGTAACGAATTATGATTCGTGGTTTGCAGCAGACATGCGTCCAACGTCTGCTCAAATCACCTTCGAGTCGGAAAATGAGACTACCGATCGAAAAAGCAAAAAAGACAATGCAGAAGGTTCTTTATCGAGTGATAATTCCTCAGGTATCGCAATTGGTTTCGAGCAGCAGTACGAGAAATCAATAAAAAATTATCAAAAATTTTCGTTGGAAAATCGTGTGAATTTTGTCGTTGCTTCTGGAAGTGAGACACATGCAAGATGGCGTTTTATCAAAGCACAAAACGAAACTCACATTGATGGATTTGTATTGAAAAATACCAAACTAGCCAGCATAAGTAATAGTAAAAAATGCAAGATAGAAGTTTATGTAAAAATACCAAAATTTGGAATTTTTACCTCACCTAGTAGATTTAATTCAATTAGAGAGCAAAGAAAATGTAATATTTTTGCGATAATTGTAAGAAAAAAGTTATCTGGTAAATATAAGGTGATTTCTGATGATGGATGATTTAGGGAGTGTTGCAGAAAAAATTGCTTCAATAAAGAGCACCAAATTTCTAAATTTGATAAAAGTATATGAATTTGACCCAGAGACGGATTTTGTAGATGTTGATTTGAGAAATTCGGATTTTTCTTATCAAGATGTGAGTAAATTCAATTTCTCTGGTTCATTGTTGACTGGTTCAAATACCAAAGGAGCAAAATTCAGTGAGCAGAGTTTGACTTATGCCATATTTTTCGATCCAAAATTGATGGAACAATTAAAACCATATCGCTATCTGATAAATCGCTCCGTATTTTCTAGAAGATACTATGAAAGAATAGCGAACTTTGCTACGTTGGCAATCTGCAATCCAAAGTCTAATATTTTTCCCATTGGAGAAGAAATTGTTGCAAATGATATCAGTAAATACGCCTCACATTTCGCATACAATGTATTACATATAATAGAATCTAATGAAATGAGCGAAAATACTAAATCACTGGAAATAGCAAGGATAGCTCGAAAACAAACCTATCCTCTTGATAGGCAGAAATATTATAGAGAGCTGGAAAAACTGCAGAAAATGTACAGCAAAACGGTAAGTTTTATTTAATTGAACTGAAGAATAGATTAAATATATTAATTGTTGCTGGTGAAGGCGACCAAGCTGGTTCGAATAGCAAATTTGTTCGAATCTGAAACGAACCGCATCAAATTCGTAGATTGAACCGTGGGCGGCCATTCCCAGTCGTAATCTCCCCTTCCCATCCTACCCGTTACACGCTATAGTCGCAAGTGGAGCGGGCTTCGCCTGCTCTGGGGCGTGATAACCCCGCCTACAGCGGCTGACATCAGCCGTGAAATGGTGTCTCCTCGATTCCTAGGGGTCGGGGAGGCATTGGCGCATGTTCAGGGCCCAGTCCTTCGGGACAATGGCCTAAAGGCCAATGCGATCGTCTGTAGGCGGTTTATCAACTCCCCGGCTGCTTGGGTTTCCCGAGCGGCCGTTTTCATTTGTGGTGCCGCCGAGGTTTCGGCGGTGAGGTGAAACGCGGGCCGACTTCGCCCCCCTTGAGGGGGAGAAAGTTTTTTCCTGCATTTACGAGGGCTTTGCCTGAGTAAGTGCTTGGAAAAGACAAGAGGGGGGATCATGGGGGTGCAAATCCCCCCTCTTGCAAAATCTGGCACTTAGCGTTCGCAGCCGCTCCGCTAAGTACCGATTTTACATTCTCCCCCTCAAGGGGGGCGAAGGGGTGCCAATGGGGAAGCAACATTGGAAGACTATTCATTCCTGCGCGATGTGCTGGAAACCTGGCGGTCGACGACCGACTGGGTGAAGGCCGTGGTGGTGATCGCCATTCCAACGCAGGTGCTCTTCTTCATCTATCTGGTGCTGCAACTGAGGGCCGAACAGCGGCAGATGTTGATCGACGAGCGCGAAACGCTGACCGAGACCATGACCGAAGCGCGGGTGCGGCAACTGGCCGAAGCCGAACTCTGCCGCATCATCGCCGAGATGGAGCGGGCGCGGAGGGATGGTGAAACGCGGATACCGGCCAAGCAGATCAGCGAGGGCACGCAGCAATGGCCCGCGTGAGACGCCGGCGAAGACGGCGCGTGCCGTTCCGCAAACGGTTTCGCGGGATCGGGCGGAAGGGGAGGCGGCGAGCGCGGAAACTTCGCCCCCCTTGAGGGGCAGGGCTATCGCATATGAGCCAATGCACCGATGAGATAGTCGTCATTCCAGCTGCATTTTCTGATGCGGTGTGAGATCGGCACCTTTCCGGTTTCGACGATTTGCAGGATGTTTCGGGCGATCCTGTTGAGGATGGCGGTGTTTGCGGGGGCGTGATCCTTCCGGGCCCGGCTTTGGTCTTCGTCGAAGTGGACATCGAGCATCCAGTGCAGGTTGTTTTCAATCTGCCAATGCTGGCGCGTGATGTCGAGCGCTTGGCGCGGGTCGATCGGGAGCGACATCAGGTAGTAACGGGTGACGGGCTTGGCGCCGTCGCGCGCGCTGGTGATGCGTGCAAAGGCGGCATGGCCGTCCATGACGGGCGTGGTTGCGGCAACGACCTCGGCCTTGCGCCACTCGTTGCGGCCATGGGCCTTGCCGCTGGTTTCGGTTGCCGCCGGCGTGGTAGCGGCAAACGCCGCCTTGGCCTGATTGAACCAACTGCGCCGGTTACCCTTCAGCGCCAGCATGTAATCGCCACCGCGCTGACGGATGGCCCTGGCCATTCGGTGGTGGCAATGCAGGGCATCTGCGGTGATGGTTTTGCCCGCAAGATCAATGAGTTCGACGACCTTCAGTGCGGTCTCAACCTCGTTTTCGCCGCCGACGGCCCGGCAGCCAAGGCAAAGACGCGCCTGACAGGCAAAAGCCGATACCGTCATGGCGGGGCTGGCCTGATGGCCCGCATCGAAGGCCCGTTTCAGCGCCTTGCCGTCAATGGCGACAACCGCACCGAGCGCATGTGCAAACGCGGCGGCAAAGCCGGCAAAGGCGCGGTCGAAGGCTTGCGGCTCCAACAGCCGCAGCAAGCGCGAAAACGTATCATGGCTGGGCGGATGGTCGTAAGCGATGATCCGGTTCAACACCTGCTTGCGCTCGCGGGCAAACAGAGCGAACTCTGTCGCGCCCGAAGCACCGCACAGGCTGGCGGCGACCATCATCAAGATCAGATCGCCAAGCCGGTAACGGCAATTGGAAGCGCGGGGATCGATAACCCCGTCGAAACAGTTCGAAAGTCCCATGGCAGCCTCCTTGAAGGGTCCGCCATCCTCAAGAATCCGGTTCGTGAAAAAATGCAACCAAATTCCATATGCGATTCCCCTGCCTTGAGGGGGGTGAGCGACTGGTTGGGCCGGTAGGCCCAAATCGATGATCCAGTGAATCATCGATAAGTCCGCGAACGCCGGGACGCTGCGCAGCAGCGGGGACCCGGCAGGGGAGAACCAAAGCCCTCGTGCCAAGCGCACTCGGGCGTTCGTCCCTTGGAAAGCGTTGCTTTCCATTCGCATTCCGCGAACCAGTCTTCACCCCCCTCAAGGGGGCGAAGGGGTGCCCAGCCTTCAACCCAAAACCCTCGCCCCAATCGCACTTCAGGTGCTCGCCACCTGAAAACCCATCCAATTCCCTTTGAGTTCGCAGAACGGTCGCGCTAGACGGGTAGGGGACGAAGCGCTGCCCCGGAGCCCGGCTTGAACGAAAGCAATGACGAGATACATGCGAGTGACGCCGAGGAGCAGGTTTCCGAGGCGATGCGCATCTATGACGATGACGGCGTCGTGCTAGAGGATTTCGTTGCAGGCGTTGTCGCCGCGCTCGATGCCGGCGACCGGCAGGCGCTGCATGAACAACTGATCGACCTGCATGCTTCCGAACTTGGCGACGTGATCGAGGCGCTGGAGCCGGACTACCGGCAAACGGCCGTCACCCTGATGGGCGATGATTTCGACTTCACCGCGCTGACCGAGGTCGACGAGGCGATCCGCCTGGAGATCATCGCCGATCTTCCCAACGAGGAAATCGCCCGGTCATTTTCCGATCTGGATTCCGATGACGCCGTCTTCATTCTCGAGGATCTGGAGGAGGACGAGCAGGAAGACATCCTGTCCAAACTGCCGTTCACCGAACGGATCCGCCTGCGCCGGTCGCTCGACTATCCCGAAGAAAGCGCCGGCCGGCGCATGCAGACCGAATTCGTCGCCGTGCCGCCGTTCTGGAGTGTCGGACAGACCATCGACTACATGCGCGAAGACAAGGACCTGCCGGACACGTTCAGCCAGATCTTCGTCATCGATGCGACTTTCCACCTGATCGGCGCGGTGCATCTGGACCGTATCCTCAGAACGCAGCGCAAGGTCCGCATCGAAGAAGTGATGCACGAAACCCGCTACGCCATTCCCGCCGAGATGGACCAGGAGGAAGCCGCGCAGATATTCGAACGCTACGATCTGCTTTCCGCCGCTGTCGTTGACGACAATCAGCGTCTTGTCGGTGTGCTGACCATCGATGACGTCGTCGATGTCATTCAGCAGGAGGCCGAAGAGGATCTCATGCGCCTTGGCGGCGTGGGTGATGAAGAACTGTCCGATACGGTTCTCGCCGCGACACGCTCGCGCGTGCCCTGGCTGGTCATCAATCTGGCCACTGCGGTTCTCGCCTCATGGATCATCGGCCTGTTTGACGCCACGCTGCAACAGATGGTCGCTCTGGCGATCCTGATGCCGATCGTCGCCTCGATGGGCGGCAATGCCGGCACCCAGACCATGACGGTGGCCGTGCGGGCGCTCGCCACCCGCGATCTCGATATCTACAACGCCGGCAGGATCATTCGCCGCGAGGTGATTGTCGGGGTTCTGAATGGCGTCATATTCGCAGTTTTGATGGGTGCGGTCGCAGCACTTTGGTTTACCAGCACCCAGCTCGGCGCAGTCATCGCAGCCGCCATGATCGTCAATATGCTGGCGGCCGCACTGGCGGGAATTCTGATCCCGCTTCTGCTCGACAAGGCGGGGCAGGACCCGGCCATTGCTTCGTCCATCTTCGTGACAACAGTCACCGATGTCGTTGGTTTCGTTGCCTTTCTCGGCTTGGCTGCCTGGTGGTTCGGGCTGGGGTAAGCTCTGTTCCGGCGAGACCCGCATAACGTCATCCGATGGCAGCCGCCCGGAAACAATTCGTATGAATTGACTTTTACGTAAAAGTCATGTGAATTCGCTTGCAATTGGATTCGGCGGGGCGAAGCACATGCGTGAATACTATACCATAACGGAATTGACCCGGGAATTCGGGATTTCGACCCGCACGCTGCGCTTCTATGAGGACGAAGGGTTGATCGCACCCGTCCGGCGCGGGCGCACGAGACTGTTCCGGCCCTCCGACCGCCACCTTGTCAGGCAGATACTGCGCGGCAAGCGGCTGGGGTTTTCGATCGCGGAAATTCGCGAAATCATCAAGATGTACAGCGAGCCACCCGGCGAGGCGGGGCAGTTGCAGGCGATCATCGGCACGATTGAGGAAAAGCGCGGCGAATTGCGCCAGAAGCGCCGGGACCTGGAAGAAACCCTGGATGAACTGGATCAGGCGGAAGAGGCCTGTGTGGAACGTCTGGCCGAGCTGGGTGTCAACACCTGACCTGGACAGGGATCGGCTCAGACCCAGCGCCTGACCTTCTTGCGATAATCGCGAAACGCCTTGCCGAACCGGTGCTCCAGATGCTTTTCCTCAGGCTCGATGGCCAGCTTGGTTGTCGCGAATGCGGCAATGATGGCCGCCAGGAAAAACCAGAACACGCCGAAAACGAATCCCGCGCCGATCATCAGCATGGTGTTGCCCAGATAGATCGGGTTTCTGGTGAACGAATACGGACCATCGGTCACCAGATGATCAGATCTCTTGGTCGGCAAAACCGTCGTATCACCCTGCTTCAATGCCTGCATTGCCTTGAACTCGATGAAAACCGCGCCGGCGATGATCACCACTCCGGTAGCGAATGCCAGTTCCGCCAGCGGGGAGGGCAGCCATGCCATCGGATAGAATACCGCAAGAATAATCGCGATTGCCGCTGCAGCCACATAGATGATTGGCGGCCATGGAATGCTGCTCGATCGTTCTGATCTGTCGCTCATTGGTTGGCGTCCGGCGTCATCTCATGCACCGACCGCGAACATTGGCCGGCAATGTTGGTGAGTTGCGTTTGTAATGCGCTATCTGAAACGCCCGCGAGCACATCGTCAAGTCTGCCGGCCTGATCGATCTCATCCAGAACGCAAATGCAGTAGGCGGTACAATCAATTGCGCTTTCGCCGGCATTGCAGCTACGTTCGCACGACTGGAGGAACCTGAATTCGGGTGGCCGCGTGTCGGCGGGCCAAATCTGCGCAAACAGCCATATGCAGCCGATCAGCACTGGCTGATGCAGAAGGTAGAACGCCAGGCTGTGTCTGCCGGAAAACCGGACCGGCATGGCCCAGCCGCCCGCAGTGTAACCGCGCAGGGTCTCAAAAAGCCCGGCCTGTTTCATCAATTTGCCGGCCGCGATGCCGATCAGAACTGCACCCGTCCACGGGAACACGGGCACATAGTCATTGGAGTGCGGGTCGGTCGGCGCAAGCCCCAGCCACCAGAAAACGGGAAAGGAAAGCAGGTCGCTTCGCAGGAAATGCGGTCCTGCGATGACCACGGCGGCAACCGCGATTATCGCCCATACCGGCGCCCGCAAAAACGCCAGCCCAATCACGCTCGCCAGCGCAATCTGGTGCAGTATTCCAAAAAAGATGAAACGGTCAGGCGTGGCAAACCAGGTTGCGATGGTGATCAGCGCTGCCGCGGCGGCAATCTGCAATAATCGCCTGCCGAAACCACGCCAGCGGACCCCGCCGCTGTGCCCCAATACCAGGCTGATGCCGACCAGAAACAGGAAGGATGAAGCGATGCAGCGGGCGAAAAGCTTCCAGCCGCCCTGCTGAGTCAGGCCGGGCTCGGCGTAGCCGAAGAACTCCAGATCCCAGGTAAAATGGTAGATGGCCATCGCAACCAGGGCGGCACCGCGGGCAATGTCGATCGCGTCGATGCGGCCGCGGACATGCGCTTGCCGCGAAGGTTGCGCTTCTGCGGTCATGGGCGGGCGGCCCGGCAGGCCGGCAAGCCCCATATTTGGATCGGATAGCTCACCCGATCCGACTAGCTTCCGAACAGCTCCAATTCAACCGCTAAGTTAGGAACTGACGTCAGCTTTGATCAGCTTTGCTGTCCGGCGAGTGCAGCGACGTCTTTCCACGAATGGCCGCTCGCCATGATGCAGGTTATCCCCGTTTTCGTGGTCATCAGCACCGTCCAGGTGCCCTTGGATGACGCGAAGACCTCAAAAGCCTCGCTGCTCTTCTGCGACAGGCCGACGGCGACCCGGTTTTCCTTGTATTTCTTTTCCAGCACCTTGATGAGATCGCCCCGTTTACCGCACAGCGCCGGACCTGCCGAAGCCTTCGCAGGCATCAGCACCATCGCTGCGGCTGCCGCCATCGCCAGAAAAATGGTGATTTTCAATAGACTGGTCATGTTTGCTCCATCTGCGGCTTGGCCAGCACATTCCAACGGAGCAATTCAGTATTTGGATCGTTGCCTTGTCGTCAGAAACTGGGCAGATTCGCCGCCATATTCGTTTCACACTGCATTTCACAAACCGCCATACACCTGATGGGTCCATGCTGCGCCCACTTGGTTAACCAAAGGTGAAGCGGGATGATCATGCGATTGTCACCCCGTTTGCATTGGCGTGGACAAGTTTTTGCTTCCCGCTATTGTTGACGCCTTGGCAAACACCAATCTGGAGGTTTCCATGCGCTCGGTAATTGCGGCGGTTTTGGCCGTCCTGCTGTTTTCCGTACCCGCCCAATCCCAGGTTCCACCCTCGGCGGGTCAGATCGAACGCTACGAAGGCCTGATGAAGGCTGCCCATGATGGCGATATCGATGCGGCCAGGCAGGCGATCGGTGCGGGGGCAGACCTGGAAGCGCGTGACGGCAATGGCCGCACGGCGGTTCATATTGTAGCATTCGCATCTCAGGTGGAAATGATTGGGCTGCTGGCGAAATCGGGCGCCGATATGAATGCGCTCGAACATGATGCCTACGACGCGGTGACGATTGCAGCTGTTGCCAATGACCTGCCCACGCTTCGTGCAGCACTTGAAGCGGGAAACCGGGCCGACAACGTCACCAGCCGCTATGACGGCACCGCGTTGATTGCCGCAGCGCACCTCGGCCATCACGAAGTGGTCAAGACACTCATCGACGCCGGTGCACCACTCGATCACGTCAACAATCTCACATGGACGGCATTGATCGAGGCTGTCGTTCTCGGAGACGGTGGACCGGATCACCAGCGGTGCGTCCGCCATTTGCTGGATGCCGGTGCCGACAAATCGATTCCCGACAGGCAGGGGAACACACCGCTGGAACTGGCTCAATCGCGCGGATACGGCGAAATCGCCGCCATGTTGGTTGACTGAATGGTCGCTGATCCCGGGAAATACCGTTGGCGTTGTAATTGCTGTGGTGAGGAACAGGTCGGGTTGCCAATGGCGGTTGCATGCAACGAGCCCGGCGGGTGGCATTCGCTCGACGCAGCCACCAAAGATCGCTCAAAAATGAACTCCGATCTCTGCGTCGTAAATCACGACGACGGATCCGTGGACCGCTTTATCCGCGCCGTGCTGCAGCTGCCGGTACCGGAATCCGGCGGCACCTTCGACTTTGGTGTTTGGGTGTCCGTTTCAGAACAGAGTTTCGGCGAGTATCTCGAAGGTTGGGACACCGGAACCTACAGCCGGGAAGGTTGTTTTGGCTATCTTTGCAACGAGTTGTACGAATTCCCGGATTCGACACATTTGCACGCGGATGTGGAGTTTCCGCCAGTCGATCTGCGCCCGCTGGTTCATCTCCACGATGCCGACCATCCTCTCGTGGAGGCCCAGCGGCACGGCATTTCGCTTGGTTTGGTGGAGAAAATTGCCGCCGCTTCCCTGTCACACTGACACCTCGCCCAAAGTGGGTTCAGGTCGGTGGACAATTCGGCTAAGATCCCGCAAGCGGAAGGACCCAAGACATGCGCAAGGCCAAACCTGAAAGCTTTGAGAAATTCTACTATGCCAAGGTCGGCCTCGGCGAAGGCTGTGGTTGCGCCGAGCGGGTTATCGATGTTTATGAGTTCAATCGCTTATCCAACGAACCATCCGCGGAGATCCGTCCGCGCGGTCTGGGCATTGCGGATTTCTTCCGCCGCTTGTCACTCAAATTCCGCTAGCGGTTTCACAGTGGCAGGTTCTGTTCCCGCCGGATAATTGGCCCGATAACACCCTTGTTCTGAGCAGCGACTTCATTCTGCCTGAAATCTCATCCCTCCGGCCACAGATTGGCCTCGAAGGTCTTGGTGACAAAGAACGGATCGGCAGAGCTGTTGATTCCGCCGACAACCATCACACTCAATGATTTTCCGGCCCGGTTCTGCGCCACGGCATCGGTACCGCAAAACATTGGCGACACACCATAGGGTGTGCCTGCCGGCTGACCATCGAAAAAGACAAACGCGGTGAAAGCTTGCGGGTCTTGCCCTTCATACTGGACGATGAACTGGACATTGATCAGCTTGTCGCTGGCGTTTTTCGGCGCAACGCTGATATCGAACATCCCCAGTTGTGTCGGACCAGTGCCCGAAACGGGCGTCACCGTGATGTTGACCTGGTCGTTGCCGGGCATGCCGGCGGTATCAGCGCCGATCAGATTAGTCGCGTGTAAACTTACCATTCCTGAAACTCCAGACGTTGATTGAACCAATCAAGTATTGCGCCCCAGAGTAGAAATTTAAAAGAACGCATAATCGCGCCGCAGTCAACAGAAATATTAATCACATTCAAATTGTGATAATACTGCGTAGAATTAGATTTTTCTGCTGTATGATAGATGAGTTTTGCGAATAGAAGCCGGAACCTGTGGAGATTTGTTGCATTTTCCCCGGACATTTGTTTCAAGCCGCAGCGCAAAACAGATCAGGACGCGATCATGGCAAGAAAAACCGGGCATGACGATCGGCTGTGATGGTGCAATGCGCACACGAAATTTTTGGGAAGGAATTGAGCTCTCATTATCAATGCCAGCCGCGCGGTGACAATCCGGCTTCAAAAAAATGCCGCCCGGGGGAGGAACCGGGCGGTGAGTTTTGGGGGAGGAGGGGTACTCGGGAAACGCTTACGATTTGGAGGTGTGTTCAGGTGACGGAGGTGTGTTCAGTTGGCGCTTGCCGGCTTGGTCAGAGCGAAGGCGGCGGCAAGATGCGGAGCCAGGCGGATCTTTTCCTTGGCGATCGGGCCAAGGGGATCGCGGTTCATGGCGTTGGCTGCGACGGCGGTTGCGGGGCGGCGGAAAGTCATGGCGTTCTCCTTTGGCGTTTGCGTTTTCGACCGGTTGTCTTGCTTTCGATTTGGGCAGTTTGGCATCGGCCTGTTTCTCTCTTGTGTCTGTGCAAGCGGAAAAATGTTTCAGTTGTTTCAGCGTGCTGGCGGAGCCGTAATCATTCAGCAGCCGATACCGTTGAATTGCCTCTTGCTGATCTGCGTGAAGTATTCGGCGGCCTTGTCGCGTTCATTGCTCAATCGCTTTTGGACCTTCTTGAATCTGCGCTGCAGTTTCACTTCCTCTTTCGAGCCCTTCTTCGCCTTCTCCAGATCTCTGGCCAGGCTGCGATATTCAAACTGTAGCGCGGTGACGCGGGTTTCTGCTTTGTCGAGCTTCTTTTGCAGCGCGCAGCTTTCGTACAAGGTCTGCTTGGGACCATCGCCGCCGCCGTCACGGGCGATTGCTGGTGAAATGGCGGAACCGGCCAGTATGGCGGTAACAACGATGGCGCGGATGATTTTGCTGCTGGTTGAATTCGTCATTTTCTTTCTCCCCTTCAGGTTCAGCTAATTGCATTGTCTGATGATCAGTCGCGCCGGCGGGCAGAAAGGTTCAAAGCAAGTTGAAAAAATATTGCGCTATTTCCTCCTCAGGCTGGCGGAGAGTGTCGCGCCGCCGCTTCTGCGATCCGAATTCCCCTTGAGCATCAATGGATTGTCTGCCACCTTCGCACCGCAGCAGGACCATGAAATTGACAATACCAGACGATATTCATCCGCAAGCTCAAGCGGTTCTTGCCAGAATGGCGGAGCTGGGTCTGCCGATGATGCAGGATCTGACGACCGATCAGGCCCGGGAGATCAATGAGCAGATTGCCGCTGCCCGCCGCGAGACCTATCCGCCGCCCCAAGTATTGCAGGTGGAGAACGCCAGCACCGGCCCGGGATTTGGTCATGTCCCGGTGCGCATTTACCGGACAACGGCCGAAAGGCCTGCGCCCGCAATCGTCTACTATCATGGCGGTGGGCATGTGATAGGCAGCCTGGAAAGTCATGACACGGTCTGCCGGTTTCTCGCCCGCGCCTGCCGGTGCACGCTGGTGTCGGTCGACTACCGGATGGGCCCTGAACACCCATTTCCGGCTGCCGTGGACGATTGTTTTGATGCGACCCGGTGGGTTCATGCGCAGTCGGATCAACTGGGGATCGACCCGGCGCGCATCGCCATCTGCGGCGACAGTGCCGGGGCCAATCTTGCTGCCGTTGTGGCCCTGATGGCGCGTGACGATGAGAGGCTTTCAGTCTGCGCCCAGGTGTTGATCTACCCGGTGATTTTTTACTGTGGGGGAACCCAATCGTTCGAACGCTACGGGCGCGGCTATGGCGTGCTGGAGGCTGAAACGGTTGTCTGGTTCATGGAGCGTTATCTGCCAGACCCGGACCAGCGGCATGACTGGCGCGCCTGTCCCCGCAACGCATCCTCGCTGGCCGGTCTTCCGCCTGCGCTGGTTTTAACCGCGGAATGCGATGTGCTGCGCGACGAGGGCGCGGCCTACGCCGATCAGCTGGCCGCTGCGGGTGTCGCGGTGGAATATGTGGATTTCAAGGGCATGATCCACGCTTTCTTCAACTACCTCGGCCTGGTAGACGACGCCGAGCGCGCCCACGAAACCGTTGCCGGCTATCTGCAGCGTGTGTGGGCTGGTCAGGAGAGCTGATTTTCACTCCCTGAATGCCCGTATGCACCCATTAACTCATCATCACGGCTCAAGGGCCGTGTGACCGGGTGCAGAAATCCTGCCGCCCTTGCAATCTCTTCCATTCACCGCTATTTGCGCCCTCCCGCATCAAGCAACAGGAGGCGATCATGACCAGATACCGCAATTTCGAAGACCGCCCGTCCTTTCGAGGTGATGTCGAAACGGCGTAGGTCGTTCCCGTCTGAGACGAGCGTCAAGACCGGCGACCGCACCGTACATGGCGATGTCGAACTGGTTGAAAAGCTCGGCCGCAACGACCCCTGTCCCTGCGGTTCCGGCCACAGATTTCAAGCGCTGCTGCCTGAAATCCGGCCGCTATGACGGTGCGCTTCGCGCCTACTATTTTCAGGGACCGAAGTTGATCTGCGCTTTTTCCTATGGGCACGACAAGCAGTCGTCGTCATCATGTTGCGGTGGCGGTGAGGGTGGATTTGTGTCCGGTCCGGTGCCGAACACGAGTTGCAGCACCAACACGGCGCTTGGACCCTGGCCGCTGGCATAGCCGCCATTGGCCGCGTTGACGCCTGTCTCCAGCGGCACGTGAGCGCGGCCATTGCTGTCTCCAGCCCCGTTGCCTTCCCCGCCGCCCGCACCGTCGCGAGCGAAGGCCGCACTGCTCATTGCCAGCATGACGATCGTGATCACGGCGGTCAGGCGTTTCATCGGTTTGCTCCCGCATTTGTCCTGTGCATTGGGGCATGGTGGCGGCTTGCGCGGAAAAACTCAGTGCGCGTGGTCACAGGGTGGTGTGGCGGCGGGGAAAACCAGCTGCTTGAAGCGTATGGGCTTGATGATTGCGATATACTGGAACCAGGCGGGGTTTTATTAGTAAAGCATAATTCAATCATCCTCTTGTGATATGACGTTGAACTGCTCCACTCGATCGGACAAACAACAAAGGCGTAGCCATGCTTAGTCGTACCGGGATTGTTTTGTCGGCATTGCTGGCGACAGTTGCCACATCGATGGCTGGGCCACTTGAAGAGAGCTCTGACGCCTATGACCGCGGCGAATACGCGATCGCAGTCGAGATCTGGCAGCGTTTGGCTGACAACGGCAATGCCGCAGCGCAAGCTTTTCTCGGAAACGCTTTTCTGCGCGGGCATGGTGTTGCGCGAGACGAGGTGGCCGCATTCGGCTGGTTCGAGAAGGCCGCAAACCGGGGAAATGCCGGCGCACAGGCCTATCTTGGATATGCATATCAAAAAGGCAAAGGCGTTGCCCGTGATCTGTCGGCTTCTTTTCGCTGGTACCTGAAATCAGCAAAACAGGGCCATAAGGGCGCGCAGGCCAGCCTCGGACAGGCCTATGAGAAAGGATTGGGAACCAATCGCAACCTCGGGCAGGCGACAATCTGGTATCGGCAAGCGGCCGAACAGGGAGACATCGGCGCACAGGTCAAGCTTGCGGAACTGTATTTTACCGGTCGTGGCGTTCTTCAGGACTACGCTGAAGCTGTCGAGTGGTACGTCGAGGCGGCCGATCGCGGCAATACCGGCTCACAATTGAAACTTGGCGATCTGTTCCACCGGGGACTTGGCGTCAGCCAGAACTTTGAAGAAGCGGTGAAATGGTACGCCATGGCTGCCAGCAGCGACGTGGCTGTCGCGCAAATGTATGTCGGTGATGCCTATCAAATTGGCCGCGGTGTTGAAAAAGACCTTGCCCTGGCCGCCGAATGGTGGCGGAAGGCTGCCGGGCAGGGGGTCGTTCGGGCTCAGGTCCAGCTTGGATATGCCCTTCAAAATGACCAGGGCGCGCTGCGCGACGACGAAGAGGCGGTATTCTGGTATCGCAAGGCGGCTGATCGCGGCAATGCCATCGCGCAAAACAACCTTGGCGTTGCCTACGCCAGGGGTTTGGGGGTCAAGCGCAATCCCGGCGAAGCTGCCAAATGGTATCGGAAGGCGGCCGTGCAGGGGAATGCGAGGGCGCAGAACAACCTTGGCCTTGCCCACGCGCGCGGGCAGGGTGTGCGACAGGATATGGCCGTCGCCGCATCGCTGTTTCAAAAGGCAGCTGATCAGGGCTACGCTGCGGCCCAATACAATCTGGGCCTGGCATTCTTGCGCGGGCATGGCTTGCGCCAGGATTTGGCAGAGGGTCTGAAATGGATCCGCATGGCGGCCGGGCAGGGCAATTCAGGCGCCCAGAACGACCTTGGCCTGGCCTATGAACGGGGCCGTGGTGTCGGGCGCGATTTTGCCGAAGCGGCGAGGTGGTACCTGCGAGCCGCAGAAAAAGGAAACTTCACTGCGCAATCAAATCTCGCAGGCCTGTATCGCCGCGGTGAGGGTGTCGAACAAAGTGACACCCAAGCCGAGTTCTGGGATCGCCGCGCTGCAGACCAGGGCTATGCGCGGGCGCAAAACAATCTCGGCGTTGCATTTTCTGAAGGACAGGGCGTTGCGCAAGACCATGCCCAAGCCGCCAATTGGTTCCGGCTGGCTGCAGACCAAGGCCACGCATATGCGCAGAGAAATCTCGGAATTGCCTATTTGCTGGGTCGCGGTGTCGAGAGAGACGACGTATTGGCCCATATGTGGCTCAACCTTGCAGCGGCCGGAAGCGCCGAAGGGGCCGGAGACCGAAGGGACAGGCTGGCCGCTACAATGTCAGCCGACGAGATTGCGACGGCCCAATCACTTGCCCGCAAGTGGAAAGCGATTGCTGACCGCTAGGTAGGCTGGAGCTTTTGAGCAGCTGTCAGGCTGTTGCTCTCACGAGGCGGAGGCGCTGCCGCCGGACCTATCTCTCCCGCAAGGGGAGAGATAGCCGCCGCCTCTTCATTCCGTCACGGTCACCACTTCCGCTTTCGAGCGAAGCCATTTGACAAAGTCCAGAACTTCAGGACGCTGTTCAAACGCTGACGTTTCAATGTAGTAGACCCCGAAAAGCGGCTCTGAGGCCAGTTCAATGACACGGGCCGCACCAATATCCTCAACAAAGAACGCGCGCGCGGTATAAGTGACGCCGTCACCACGGCGAACTGCAGGCATGATGAGGTTTCCGGGCATGTGGTTTATGGCCAGCGGCCGCTGCGGGACGATGCCGTGATAGGTGAACCATTCGGCGGCCTCGTTGGTCCCCAGTTCCTGCAGCCATGGCAGGTTGGCGAGCGACGCCAAATCTGAAAGATCGCGTTCGCCGATCAGGGACGGCGCGGCGATGACAACCATGTCGGTCCGCAGCACCGCGTCTACATCATCACTGGTGCGCCGCAAGTCGCGATACCTGATCGCAACATCAATGCCCCCCGGTTTGAGATCGACAACCTGCGATGTCGGATTGAGCATCAGCGTGATTTCCGGATGGTCGCGCTGAAACTCCTCAACCTTCGGCATCAGCCACTCAACCGCAAATGCCGGCGACATGGTTACCTGTACGGGCCGTAATGCGGCCTCTTCGTTAAGCCGCTCCACGCCCCTGCTGATGATGTCGAAGCCGATTTCAAGATCGCGCGCCAGCCTGGCGCCGGCACTCGTCAGTTCCACGCCGCGCCCAACCCGGTCCACCAATGCGATACCAAGCCTTCTTTCAAGCGCTTTCACCTGCTGGCTGACAGCTGCCTGGGTGACGTTGAGACGGGTTGCGGCGGCCACATAGCTGCCTGCGTCCGCAACGGCTGCAAATGCGCGAAGGCTATTTAGCGGGGGAATCTTCAACCAGTTCATACAATAGAATTTCTAATATGTCCTCATGATAAATGAGTGGCACAAACGCGAAAATTTATCAATACTAGGGCACTTGAAGCGCTTTTTCGAAGGTCGGAACAATGGAAAAACTTAAAGGTGGGTGCTACTGCGGCGCGGTGCGCTATGAGATCGCAACACCGCCGAAATGGTCGGGACACTGCCATTGCCGGTCATGCCAGCGTGCCCTCGGCGGCGCATTTGTTACCTGGGCCAAGGTGGCTGCGGAAGATTTCGCGGTGACCAGGGGCGCCATAAAGCTGGTCGAGAAATCGCCCGGTATTCGCCGTGGATTTTGCGGCGATTGCGGGACAACACTGACCTACGCTGCGGAAAGCGAGGTGGAGGGTCAGGACTGGAGCGCGGACGCCTGGTTTGCCGCTGCCACGCTGGATGATCCGTCCGTGGCCGAACCGAAGACGCATGTCTTTGTCTCGCACCAGCAACCGTGGATCAAACTCGCCGACGAACTGCCAACATTTCAAGAGTTCTAAATCGGCCCAACCCGGGAAAGGGAAATCCAAATGACCAAAGCTTACACCTATGCCTGCCGTGACTGCGAGGGAATGGAAACCTGCCCTGGCGAGGTCACCGCCGCGACCAAGGATGAAGTCTGGAAACTGATGGAGTTGCACGCCGTCGTCGCCCACGGCGAGGACCCCAGCTCCTGGGATGACGAAACCCGCAAATATCTGGAAACATTGATAAAGTAGTGGGCGGAAGATCGGGGTGCCTTGGCGCGCGAGCGCGCTTGGCGTTGGGCCGCAGGCGCCGAACCTATCTCTCCCCTTGAGGGAGAGAAAGTCTTTTCTTGGACCTACGAGGGCGAACCCGAGTAAGTGCTTGGAAAAGACCAGAGAGGGGGTGAGCCGCGGTTCGCGAAACGCGAATGGAAAGCATGCTTTCCAAGCGACGAACGCCCGAGTGCGCTTGGCACGAGGGCTTTGGGTCTCCCCTGCCGGGTCCCCGCTGCTGCGCAGCGTCCCGGCGTTCGCGGACTTATCGATGATTCACTGGATCATCAATTTGGGCCTACCGGCCCAACCAGTCGCTCACCCCCCTCAAGGGGAGAGATAAGTCCTGCCGCCTCACTCTCCGCCTAATCTTCCGAAACCGTTTGCGGAACGGGATGCGCAAAAGCCAGTTGCCGACCGGGATTGGTTTTCTGTGTGTTGCCACTAAAGGCCTGCCAGTTACGGCTGGTAACATGAGGAATGCCACAAACAATGCATGATAAATGACAGCCGAGAGAGCGCTGTTTTCTTTCTTGGGAAGGGTAGCGGCAGTATTTTCTTCCCGGTTTGAACCTTTGGAGCACAAGCTGCGACACATCATCGGAAGCCGCCTGAGATGGCTTTCGAGGAAAAACCGAAGGAGTGAAAAGATGAATTGTTCAAGACGTGGTTTTCTGACAGCAGCGGCGACCCTGCCGCTTCTGACTATTGTGACCACCAACGCGATATCTCGCGAAGGAGAACGGAGCGATCCTTGTGACGATCTTGAGGATGAACTCAGGAGCCTCAGGAGACGCCGTCGGAGAGCCAAATCAAAAGCAAAAAAGGACGAAATCCAGGAAGACATCGATGATGTCATTGGCGAACTTGAATCTCGTGGATGCTAACGTCTTCGAGTCAACCCGCCGCCGCAAGGTGGCGGTTTTTTATCGGGAAGTTGCCTCCGGCACCTCAATGCCCAGCATTGACTTGTATGGGTGATGGCGCTTCGCTTTGCGGTCGAGCTACCCGTTTCGAAAAGCTGAATGGATGCTGCAAACTTCTTATGATCTGTCCAAGCTTGAACAGGAAGCAGAAGAAGTTTACCGCGATTTGGAAAGTTATGAAGCAGCTCGGCAGCACTCATAATCATCACCGTGATGACCGCTTTCTGATCTGCCTCCCTATCCCGCGAAACCGTTTTCGGAAGGGGATGCGGCGCCTGCGCTGTCTCACGCGGGCCATTGCTGGCCGCCCTCGCTGATCCGCTTGGCTGCGACGGGTGCTTCTTCCTCACGCCGGGCGCGTTCCATTTCGGCGATGATGCGGCAGAGCTCGGCTTCGGCAAGTTCGCGCACGCGTGCCTCGGTCATGGTCTCGGTCAACGCCTCGCGCTCGTCGGCCAGCATCTGCCGCTGTTCAGTCCGCAGCTGCAGCACCAGATAGATGAAGAAGAGCACCTGCGTTGGAATGGCGATCACCACCACGGCTTTGACCCAGTCGGTGGTCGACCGCCAGGTTTCGAGCACATCGCGCAGGAATGAATAGTCTTCCAAGGTCGGTTCCCCATTTCATTGCGCTCACGGCCAAGCGGCTTTGCCACCGCCTCCGCGAGGGCCTCGCAAAAGCTCGGACGGCCGGTCGGCCTTGCGGCTTGCGCCGGTTGGGCAGGGAGCGCGCCGCGCCTATCTCCCCCTCGGAGGGGGAGAGATAGACACCGCGCCCTACCGCACATCTTCACCTCACCGCCGAAACCTCGGCGGCACGAACGCCCCGGAAAAATGAAATAACTTGCAGCCCAACAACCATGAGCCGCAGTGCTACGACAACTTTACTCATAGTCTATGGCATTATCAAGCGTAACATTGCCCTTTGGCGCAATGTCGCTGCAGGAGAAATTTGGGCAAAACGTGCGCTATTGGCGCAAGAAGCGGGGCTTCACACAGGAAGACCTTGCTGGACGGGCTGCGGTTCACGTGACCTATCTGAGCGGTATAGAAAACGCACGACGCAACGCCACAGTCGATGTCATTGGTCGGCTGGCCGAAGCTCTTCAACTGGAACCGGGCCAGTTGTTTGGTTCTGTTGAAGACGACGGATGATCTTTAAAGGCTAATGCCAATAGCCTTCGCGCCAAGCTCGCTCAGGCGTTCGCTGGCCTATCGACGATTCACTGGATCGTCGATTTGGACCTGCGGTCCAATCGGCTGCTCACCCCATAGCAATCGAGGAGGGCTGATGTCAGCCGCTCTGTGCGGGGTTTCTACGCCCCAGAGCAGGCGAGTGGCCTGCTCCACTTGCAACAATAGCGTGCATGGGGTAGGATGGGAAGGGGGAAGTGGATGACAATAAGAACCACTTTCATTATTTGCTAACTAAAGGCGTGTTGTACATGGTATGTACAAAATTCTTGACGTGATTGTACACAGTATGTACAAGCTATAGATGATAGCGAGTTACGCAGACAAGCACACAAAGGCGCTTTTTGAAGATGGCAAGTGCCATCGCAAATGGCGCACTTTTGAAAGTGTTGCCTTGCGCAAACTTCGCCAAATTGATGCGGTTATGACCGTTGACGAATTGAGGATACCCCCGGGTAACCAGCTTGAAGCACTGAAGGGTGACCGCAAGGGGCAGTACAGCATCCGGATCAATGATCAGTACCGTGTTTGTTTTCGCTGGCGCGGAAATGATGCACACGATGTGGAGATTGTTGATTACCATTGAGTTTCGAAAGGGCAATCGGATGAGCATTCCTGCTGGAAAGATCAACAGGGTTCTGGAACACCCGGGCGACATGCTGTTGCATGAGTTCATGGTCCCTTACGGCTTGTCGGCAAACAGGCTTGCAAAGCTGATGGGCGTGCCTGCCAATCGTGTCTCCCGGCTTGTCCGGGGCGATACCGACATGACGGCCGACACGGCGCTGCGGCTTGAGAAGGTGCTCGGAATGCCGGCACACTTCTGGATGAAGCTGCAAACTTCTTATGATCTGTCCAAGCTCGAACAGGAAGCAGAAGAAACGTATCGCAGCCTGAAAAGCTATGAGGCCGTCCGGTAATCGGCGTGATCGGCGAAGCGAGAGTGGTGGAGTAGGGCTGTTTTGTCATCCCGGAAACGATGTCGAGCAAAGCGAGGGAGCGTTATCCGGGATCCATTCCGGGAAGTCACATCCTGCACCGGCGGCGGCGGCCGCACGAGCACGGAATGGATCCCGGCTCAAGGCCGGGATGACGAGGCGCATTGGAATTCTCGAAAAAAGTAAACTGTCACCGCAATTTGTTTCCAGCAACATCCGCCCCCAAACAAAAAAGGCCCGGACCTTTCAGCCCGGGCCTGTCCAAAATTGGTCGGGAATTTAACCTCCCCCCGTGGAGGTTTGGGGCAAAACCCCTAGCTGCACCCGCTGGTAGACCCGCAGGTGTCGCAATTCTCGCAGGTGCCGTTGCGCACCATGGTGAAGTTCCAAAGCACGAATTGCCGGTATAGAATCTCGTTTTTTGTTCAAATCACCGGTAGGCATCGTTTTCGATGAAGTGATTCATGCTTTTGATGAACTCTTCTACACTGCCGGCCCGTTGCGGCTCAGTCGTGTCGAATTCAAAAACGCCCTGAAAGTCTCCGACTGTGTAGTCGACGAGATAGGTATCTGCTTTGTGGTCGAGGACAGTATCGATTTCGGCATGTGGGTCCATTTCCAACAGAAATAGCTCGGATTCGTAGGTTATTTGTCGGTTCATTGGAAACGCTACCAGTAGATCGCCATTGAGGCTCTGTATTGATGAGAACAGGTTCGATACGGATATTTTTCGCTTTTCACGAATTGAGTTATCATCGATTTTCATTCGAGATTTTCCCGAGACAAACGTCGAAATGCCAACATTGTAGCACTCGCAGGGCTGTCTTCACACGTACCGATCAAAACCAAACAGACCCGAACCTTTTAGTCCGGGCCTGTCGCAAATTGGTCGGGGAATTTAACCTCCCCCCGTGGAGGTTTGGGGCAAAACCCCTAGCTGCACCCGCTGGTAGACCCGCAGGTGTCGCATTTCTCGCAGGTGCCGTTGCGCACCATGGTGAAATTCTGGCATTCCGGGCATGAATTGCCCGTGTAGCCCTGCATCACCGCTTTGGCGCGGCGGTCGGCCTCAAGCTTTTTTGCCGCCTCGCGTTCGGCTGCTTCTTCTTCTGCGGTCAGAATGCCGCCGCGCGCTTCCTCCAGCTCGATTTCGGCTGCAAATTCGCGCGCATGCTCCTCATAGTCGCGCTTGAATGCGGTCGCTTCCTCCTGAAGTTCCAGCACATTCTTGGCGGCGGTGGCTGCCGCCGCCGGTGAACTACCAGCGACGGCGTGGACGGGAGAATGGGAGGAAGACATCACCGTCCGGTTTGCGCCGCCGCCGTCCGCAGGCACCCCTCCCGCAGATCCTTTTGGTTCTTCGCCCTGGCCGGTCACCACCTTCAGTGCGTGGCCGCGCGTCAGGCCTTTCGAAACCGCCCCGGTCTTGCCTTCCGACATGCCCTTGCCGAGCGAGGTGGAGGCGAAATCCGACTGGTCGACATGGGCCAGGTCATGGCGGTCGAGATAGGAAATGCCCAGTTCGCGGAACACATAGTCGAGGATCGACGTCGCCGTCTTGATGGCGTCGTTGCCGACCACCATGCCGGCGGGCTCGAACCGGGTGAACGTGAACGCGTCGACATATTCGTCAAGCGGCACGCCATATTGCAGGCCAAGCGAGATCGAGATGGCGAAATTGTTCATCATCGCGCGGAAGGCGGCGCCCTCCTTGTGCATGTCGATGAAAATCTCGCCGAGCCGGCCATCGTCATATTCGCCAGTGCGAAGGAAGATCGTGTGCCCGCCGACCTTGGCTTTTTGCGTGTAGCCCTTGCGCCTGGTCGGCAGTTTTTCCTGCTCGCGCACCACCTTTTCGACCACGCGCTCGACGATCTTTTCGGTAACCGTGACGGCGGCTGCCGCCTTTGGCGCCTCGATCAGATTGTCGAGTGTGTCGTCGGCCTCATCCTCCTCATCCTCGATCAGCGAGGCGTTGAGCGGTTGGCTCAATTTCGAGCCGTCACGGTAGAGCGCGTTGGCTTTGAGCGCCTTTTTCCACGAGCGCAGATAGGCCGACTTGCAGTCATCCACCGTCGCATCGTTGGGCATGTTGATGGTTTTCGAAATAGCGCCAGAGATGAACGGCTGCGCGGCGGCCATCATGTCGATATGGCTTTCAACGGAAAGATAGCGCTTGCCGATCTTGCCGCACGGATTGGCGCAATCGAACACCGGCAGGTGTTCTTCCTTCAGATGCGGTGCACCTTCCAGCGTCATCGCACCACAGACATGAATATTGGCCGCCTCGATATCCTTTTTGGAAAAGCCGAGGTGCGCCAGCATGTTGAACTCGAAATCGTTCAGTTGCTCTTCGCTGATTTCGAGCACGTCCTTGCAGAAGTCGGCCCCAAGGGTCCACTGGTTGAAGACAAACTTGATGTCGAAGGCGCTCTTCAGAGCCTCGTTCAGCGCGGCGATCTTTTCTTCGGTGAAGCCTTTGGCGGCAAGCGAAGACGGGTTGATCGCCGGCGCCTGGTTCAGATTGCCGTGGCCGACCGCATAGGCTTCGATCTCGCCGATCTGCGCTTCGGTATAGCCGAGCGTGCGAAGCGCGAATGGCACGGCGCGGTTGATGATCTTGAAATAGCCGCCGCCGGCCAGTTTCTTGAACTTCACCAGCGCGAAGTCGGGCTCGATGCCGGTGGTGTCGCAATCCATCACCAGGCCGATCGTGCCGGTAGGCGCGATCACGGTTGCCTGCGCATTGCGGTAGCCATTCTTTTCGCCCAGTTCCAGCGCCTTGTCCCAGGCAGCTTTCGCATGGGTGATCAGATCCTCGTCGGTGCAGTCGTCATGGACAAGGGCGACCGGGTCAACGGCAAGATCCTCATAGCCGCCAGCCTCGCCATGGGCGGCACGGCGATGGTTGCGCATGACGCGCAGCATGTTCTTGGCATTGCGCTTATAGTCGGGGAAGGGGCCAAGCTCGCCGGCCATCTCTGCCGACGTCGCATAGGCCACACCGGTCATGATCGCGGTGAGCGCACCGCAGATGGCACGGCCTTCACTCGAATCATACGGCACGCCGGTGGTCATTAAGAGGCCGCCAATATTGGCGTAGCCGAGGCCGAGCGTGCGGTACTCATAAGACAGCTTGGCGATTTCCTTCGATGGGAACTGCGCCATGGTGACCGAGATTTCCAGCACGATGGTCCACAGCCGCACCGCATGTTCGTAGGCTGCCAGATCGATCTTTGCCGTCTCGCGGTTGAGGAACTGCAACAGGTTGAGCGAGGCCAGATTGCACGCCGTGTCGTCGAGGAACATGTATTCCGAACACGGGTTGGATGCGCGGATCGGACCCGCGGCCACACAGGTGTGCCAGTCATTCATCGTCGTGTTGAAATGCAGGCCCGGATCAGCCGACGCCCAGGCGGCATGGCCGATCTTTTCCCACAGATCGCGGGCTTGCACCGTTTTGGCAACCTTGCCGTCTATGCGATTGATAAGATTCCATTCTCCGTCGCTTTCGACAGCGCGCAGGAAATCGTCCTTCAGCGAAACGGAGTTGTTGGAGTTCTGGCCCGAAACGGTCAGATAGGCTTCCGAATCCCAGTCCGTGTCGTAGGTCTTGAACTCGATCTCGGTGTAGCCCTGCCTGGCGAACTGGATCACCCGCTTGATGTAGTTTTCCGGCACGGCGTTCTTCTTTGCGGCACGGATTTCGCGCTTCAAAGCGGTGTTCAGTGACGGGTCAAAACACTCATCATTGTCGGCATCGCAATTGACGCATGCCTTCATGATCGCCGTCAGGTGTTTCTTGACGATCTTGGAACCGGTGACGAGGGCGGCAACTTTCTGCTCCTCCTTCACCTTCCAATCGACATAATTCTCGATATCCGGATGATCGACATCGACGACGACCATCTTGGCCGCGCGACGGGTGGTGCCACCGGACTTGATCGCACCGGCTGCCCGGTCGCCGATTTTCAAGAAGCTCATCAGGCCGGAGGATTTGCCGCCACCGGAGAGTTTTTCGCCTTCGCCGCGCAAATAGGAGAAGTTGGACCCGGTGCCGGAACCATATTTGAACAGGCGCGCCTCGCGCACCCAAAGGTCCATGATGCCGCCTTCATTGACCAGATCGTCAGAGACCGACTGGATGAAGCAGGCATGCGGCTGCGGATGTTCGTAGGATGATTTCGATTTGGTCAGCTTGCCGGTTTCGAAATCGACATAATAGTGGCCCTGGCCGGGTCCATCGATGCCATAGGCCCAGTGCAGGCCGGTATTGAACCATTGCGGGCTGTTCGGCGCCACGCGCTGGGTGGCGAGCATATAGGCAAGTTCATCGCGGAAGGTCAGCGCATCGTCTTCATTGTCGAAATAGCCGCCTTTCCAGCCCCAATAGGTCCAGGTGCCGGCCAGACGGTCAAAAACCTGGCGTGCATCGGTTTCCGAACCGTAGCGTTCATCTTCGGGAAGCTCGGAAAGCGCATCCTCGTCGGCCACCGACCGCCACAGGAAGGAGGGAACATCATTCTCCTCGACCTTTTTCAGCCGCGCCGGGACACCTGCCTTGCGGAAATATTTCTGCGCAAGAATATCGGCCGCCACCTGGCTGAACTGCTTCGGCACGTCGATATTCTCAAGCCGGAAGACCACCGAGCCATCCGGGTTCTTGATTTCACTAATCGCCTTGCGGAACTCAATTGCCGCATAGGCCGACTGGCCTTCCTTGGTGAAGTGCCGTTCAATGCGCATAATATCCCTTCCAGTCCCTATATGTAGTGTGCCTGCTGGTGGGTTTCCTCATCTATCCACCAACGGACACAAGTCCGCCTCACCGGTCTCCTTATGGGAAACCGACTCTCCCCTTCCGTGGCTTGACCTGCACCCTTGAAGCCTTTTGTTCTATGGCTTTCTGTTTGGTGCCGGAAGCCCGGTGGGCCCCTCAAATTTGACGCCTGATTGTGAATTTACCCGAATCGAGCAATTCACATTATCTGGTACGATTTTTAGGCGCAAACACTAAATATAGTATTAACGGCAAATTAACGCCAGAAAAATCGACCACTGACCCGCCATACGCAAAACACAATTTTACCTGCCGCGCTTTGGCCCGAAAAAGGCTGAAAAGCGCTGGTTTTTACGCAACAAATCTGGAAAAAAGACCGGGCTCCAAACTATTCCGGCCACGCCACTCACGCGAACGTGTGATCCATAAAATGCGACTCGACCCCGCTCGTCAAGAGGTGGTTTTATGAAAATTTCATGACGCTATATATTGTGTGTGCAGGATGTGGATTACGGGGAGAAAATCGGGTGGATTTTGGGCGGGCGCACACAAACGCAAAGCCGCAAGCCGGCGCATCGTGCCTGTTTGTTTGCCATCATCCGCTGATGGCAGCCGGCCGGTGGTAGACCATCAGTGAATTTCGAACTCGCTTATTCCAATTGGCAGGTGGCGGCGATCCTGGCGACCTATCTGATGGCTGCAACGGCAAAAGGGGTTACCGGGCTCGGATTCTCGACCATGTGCCTGCCGTTTCTGGCCGTGACAGTCGGGCTGAAAGAAGCGTTGCCTCTGATCATCATCCCCTCGATTTCCTCCAACCTGGTTGTGATGCGCCAGGCCGGACGGTTCAGAGAGACCATTCACCGGTTCTGGCCCATGCTGCTGGCGACGGTTCCCGGTCTGATTCTGGGCCTTTGGGCGCTTTCGCTCATCGACGGCCGACTGGCGGGCGGTGTACTGGGGGTGGTGCTGTTGATCTGGTGTGCATTCGCCTATTCGAAACCGGGATTGCGGCTTCCCCCGGCGTGGGAGCGCAGGCTGGGGCCGGTAAGCGGATTTTTGACGGGAACGGTGAATGGATTGACCGGGTCGCAGGTACTGCCCTCCATGCCGTATCTCATGTCTTTGCATCTCGAGCGGAACGTCTTCATCCAGTCGATAAATTGCTCGTTCACCCTGTCCAGCTTCATCATGGCGATCGGCCTCAACCGGCTTGGCCTGTTCACCACCGGCGCGGTGATCGTCTCGGTCATCGGGACGGGGATTGCTTTCCTGGGACTTCATCTGGGCGAGCAAATCCGGCATCGGCTGTCGCCAGACGCCTTCCGCCTCGTAATCCTTGCAATGCTGTCTGTCATGGGGGTGAGCTTGATGGTCCGGGCGTTTTGACAGCATGCCGGATCGCCGACATTGTATCGGCTTCGCGCTGGTATCAGAACTTGCAGGCGCGATCTATGCGTCCATCCAGTAATTGACCAGTGCACGATCGGCAATCGCGCCCAGATCGGGATGCGTGGAAACATGCCAAAGGAATTTCTTGATCACGGCAACCTGCGCCGGGGTGAACAGTGAGAATTTCGATTTTCTGAAATCGTGAAGCATTTCGGCTTCGGTGCCGGGATCAAGCGCCAGCAAAATGCTTTCGGCGGCATATTCGGTGCTGTCGAGATTGTTCAGGGTCCATATCAGGTAGGCCGGCAGGTAATACTGAAACGCCTTCGGGCTGAAGGCTGTCGGCGCGGCATAGCCATAGACAATCATTTCGTCGGTCATGTCCTGCCAGCGGACACCGCCATAGAACTCCAGGACGTCCACATCATCCATGCAGTCCGGATGTAATAGCTCATCATCCGACGGCTGTGCACATCCGGCAAAGGCTTCCCCGATTTCGCGGACCAACGTTTCCATCATTTCATGCTATGGGTTGTCGGCACGATGTCCAGTGTGGCCAGGCGACAGATTAAGCGGTGGCAGAGTATCGATGACATTCTTCAATGAGATCGGTGACGATTTTCCCGGCTCGTTTCATGACGATTCCATCTATGCATTCCGGCTGATCTCACCGGAACCTGATCGGGACGACTGGCGCAGCGAGCTCATCCTGGATATCGATCACATCCTGGAATGGATGAAGGGAGGCGACGGGCGGTTTCGGTTTCGCTTGGTTCAGGCCGATCTTTGTTTCGTCAACGTATCTGACCTGAAGATCACGTTTGGATATCCGGATACCAGCATCACGCCGCTGCCGATCGACCGGATTGTCCGTTCACCTGAAGCGGTCATCACCCGCCAGAACGACTATCAGGAATTTCAATGGGAGATCGTGCTGAACGATCAGATGAATGGCACATTGAAATTTCGCTCCACCGGATTTCGATTGCAAGAAACAGGCGATCGAATTGTGAGCGATCAGCAGCAAATTCCGCAACATCTTCGCAACAAGGGCAATGGGCAAATTTGATTGCTGAGCCGCATTGGGCCAAGTGTCTCTGCCGAATTGATCAAAACTGCTTGAAAGCCCCGCCTGAATTCATCAGCGTGTTGAACGACCGGGTCGTCAACTCGTCATAGGGATCGCCGTGGTTCATCCTTTCACGCTCATCGGAATGAACCGGCTCGGCTTTTGCCTTCAATTCCAGGCGCGGGACAATCATCAGATAGGCGAGAAATTTGAGCATGGTGATTTCCTCTTCGTGATGTGTTGAGTGCAAGGTAATGCGAGCCGGTTATTGGCCGTGAGCGGTAAAACCGCTAAAATAGGGGCAGATTCACCACTTCAAGAGGTCAATCATGGCGGATCCGGTTTCAGTCCTGCTCGTCGCAACGCCACATGTGAGCGCTTCGAGCCTGTTTGGTCTCTACGACACGCTGATGGCGGCAGGGCGTGATTGGGAATTTTTGGTCAACGGCAAAGAGGGCGCACCGGTATTCGACGTCAAATTGGTCGGTCCGCACCTTGAGCCCTTTGCATCGGCCAGCGGATTTCGCATTTCGCCTGATGTGACGTTCGACGACGATGTTGATTGCGACCTTGTCATCGTGCCGGGTCTCCTGCTCTCCACCCACGAACGGCTCGACCCGGCTGACCATCCGGCCATCGAATGTCTATCCGCAAAACGCGACGCGGAGACGCGCATCGTTTCGGCGTGCACCGGCGCCATCTACCTGGCCGAAATCGGCTTGCTTGACGGGGTCGAGGTGACGACGCATTGGGGGTTTGAAGACCTGTTCCGGCGGCATTATCCGTCAGTCCGGCTTCGCCTGGACCGCGGTCTGTGTTTTGCCGACGCGTCCAGCGGGGTTGCCACGTCGGGCGGAACGACCGGCTGGCAGGAACTGGCGCTGTTCCTGATTGCCAATTACGGCAGCGTTCAACTCGCTTCGAGAGCCGCCAAGGTCTGGCTGATGGCCGACAGGGGCGAATTGCAGGCGCCCTATTCGTCGATGATCAAGGCCAGCCCGCATGACGATGCGATTGTTGCCAAAGCTCAAAGCTGGATTGGTGAGAACTACGCCCTGGAAAACCCGGTTGCAGAAATGACTGACCGGTCGGGCCTGCCGCCAACGAGTTTTGCGCGCCGGTTTCGCAAGGCGACCGGTAAATCACCGATGGACTATGTGCAGTCGGTTCGTATCGAGGAAGCCCGGCAGATGCTGGAGACGACCAACATGCCGGTTGCAGAGATCGGCGACGAGGTCGGTTACACCGACACGGCAACGTTTCGGCGGCTTTTCAAGCGCCGGACCGGACTGACGCCAGTGGAACATCGCAACCTGTTCGGCGCGCCCCGATTTGATCGCTATGTCTGAGTTCCCGGCAAAACGCCTGAAACGAATTGCTTTTGCGCAATTGCAAGTGGTGGCAATTCGGTACACTATTCGTTGACGTGACGAGGAAACCGGCAGGACGCAATGGCGCAGGAATCATTCAAGCAATGCCACGATCTACAGTCTCGTGGCTGGGACCAATCAGCATTGACAAAACGATCTTCCGGAACATTGGCGTGGTTGACGCTGGTGGCGGCAGTAGCCGGTCTTTCGGCCTGCACGACGCTGACCCCCGATCCCGAGCCTGAAGTTCAGCCGATCCAGATAGACATGGCCACGCTGCCCGGCGATTACGGCCTGGCTTCCTTTCACCAGGAAGAGGATCAGGAGCGCACGCTGGAGCAGGCAAAAATTGCCTGCAGCAACCCCTACACTATCGGCACGGGCCAGAATGGCGGCGTGATGATGCATGCGGTTGGCGCCAAGCAGCCATCGGAGATTTTCTACAAGACCGACAACAAGGGCAGGGTGTTTCTCGGCCCGAGAGGCGCAGCCGGCATTGAGCAGGACCGCTATGTCGTGTCCTATGACGAACGTGTGCTGGTTATGCGCTGGATGGAGCCACGGGCACGCACCGTTTACGGAACCATGATTTACGTGCCCTGCGGGCAGCCGTGATCAATGGGGCCTGACCCAAACTTCAAGGGAGAAGATACATGAAGTTTCGATTGAGCCTGGCCATCGGTCTGGCCCTGACGGTTTTCTGGGCCGCCATTTCCAATGCCGCCCAGCGCAAGGAACTCGATGTTGAAGAGCAGCCAGGCTACATTCCGACGTCGGCAGAGGAAAAACTGCCTGCCAAATGGCGGCCGCAGCCGGTTTTCTTCCGCACCACTGAACCTGCCGGCACCATCATCATCCACACCGAAGAGCGTTTTTTGTACCACGTGATGGGTGATGGCCGGGCCATGCGCTACGGCGTCGGGGTCGGGCGGATCGGCTTTGAATGGCAGGGCATCCACCGTATCAGCCGCAAGAGCGAATGGCCGGATTGGCGGCCGCCACCGGAAATGATCGAGCGTCAGCCATATCTCCCACGCTTCATGGCTGGTGGGCCCGGAAATCCGCTCGGCGCACGGGCACTTTACCTGGGAAGCACAATCTACCGAATTCACGGCACCAATCAGCCGCAGACCATTGGCCATGCCATGTCGTCGGGCTGCTTCCGGATGATCAATCCCGATGTGATCTCGCTCTACGAGGAAGTTCCGGTCGGGACGCGGGTGATCGTGCGGCAGGCTCCGAAACTGTAGTCGCGAGAAACGTAATGAGTAAAATCACAATGACAGAATTTTCCAGCCGTTTGGTTGCCTGCGTTTTTGCAGCATTGCTCATGACGGTTGGCGCTAAAGCTACAACACTGTCCGACGTCAAGGAGCGGGGCCGCCTGGTCTGTGGCGTCAATGAAGGACTGCAGGGGTTTGCCGCCAAAACCGGTGACACGTGGGAAGGCTTCGATGTCGATTTTTGCCGTGCGGTCGCCGTTGCGGTGCTGGGCGATGATACGGCAGTCGATTATGTTCCCTTGTCGGCCGAAGCGCGGTTTCAGGCGCTGAGCGAAGGCAAGATCGACATTCTTTCGCGCAATTCAACCTGGACACTGGGCCGCGAACTGGAGCACGGCCTGACCTTCGCCGGCGTCTCCTATTATGACGGGCAGGGCTTCATGGTTCCGCGCGAGCCGGAGCGGCTGTCGGCCCTCGAGCTTGACGGATCGGTTGTCTGCGTGCTGGCGGGAACGACGAGCCAAGCCAATATTCCCGACTATTTCGTCGCCAACAACATGGCTCATGAGATCGCCGCGCTTGGCTCGGCGGAAGATATTCTCGCCGCCTACCAGTCAGGCCGCTGCAATGTTGTGTCCAGCGACGTGTCGCAGCTTTATGCATGGCGGCTGCTGCTGGCCGACAGTGACGAACACATCATTCTGCCCGATACCATTTCGAAGGAGCCGCTTGGTCCCGTGGTACGGAAGGACGACACCCAGTGGGCGACCGTCGTCAATTGGGTCCTGTTTGCGCTCGTCAACGCCGAGGAAATGGGAATTACGTCAGCAAGCGTTGACGATGCCATTGCTTCCGACAAGCCGGATGTACGCAGGTTCATCGGCAATGACGGCAGTTTGGGCAGTGATCTTGGTCTCGCCAATGACTGGACGGCACAGGTTGTTCGCAGCGTCGGAAACTATGGCGAGATATTCTCCCGCAACCTGGGTGCGGGCAGCGACCTGGCGATCGAGCGCGGCCTGAACCGTCTGTGGAACCGCGGCGGCATTCTCTACGCCCCGCCGTATCGATGAATACCTGAAACCTCCTGACAGTCAGTTGTCAGGAGGGGTCTGCTATTGATGGCGGGAATTTTGGAATTGACGCCGAACGGCAGGAGCCAGCAATGACAACCCCGCGACCATTCCCCGACGCCCAGAAGCATGGCGACCTGGAAGAGCTATTTCCTGACATATTCTTTGTTACCGGCACGGTGGCGCTTCCCGGTCTGTTGCCTTTGCGCATCAGCCGCAACATGACCGTCCTGCGCCACGGCAGCGAACTCACGCTGGTCAATTCAGTGCGACTTGATTCTTCCGGCCTGGAAGCGCTCGACAAGCTCGGAGAGGTGAAAAACATCATCCGGCTTGCCGCGTTTCACGGTATGGACGACCCGTTTTACAAAGACCGATATGGCGCCACCGTCTGGTCGGTCGATGCTCCCTATTTTGCCGGTTTCGATTCCAAATCGGATCCCTATTTCCACCCCGACAATATCGTCAAAGGGGATGTGAAGATCCCGACAAAGGGTGCCGAATTCGTCAACATCAATTCGGCCAAGCCCAATGAGGGTTTGATGCTTCTTGACAGGGACGGCGGCATTTTGATCGCCGGAGACAGCCTGCAGAACTGGGACAAGCCGGACCAGAATTTCAGTTTTCTGGCCCGGTTGATGATGCCGAGGATGGGGTTCATCAAGCCCTGCAATGTCGGCCCGGGCTGGCGCAAGGCGACAAAGCCCGATGCAAGCGAAATCAAGGCGATCCTTGACCTTGGTTTTGAGCATGTCCTTCCTGCGCACGGCGCACCGGTCATTGGTGACGCAAAAAAGCGCTACGCCCCGGTTATCAATGCTTTATAGACATCCTCCGGCCCAATGGACGTGAAGGCGTCTCTTGTCAGCGCTGGTGGCGGATCATTGCCGAGTAGCTCGGCGCCTCCGGTTTCAGCCGGCCTTGTTCATCAAAATCACTATCAGCGTTGAACTTGATTTGGGGACGTGAATCGAATTCGCCGATGACCTCGGTTTGTTGTTCGAGCAGGCTGGACAGCCGTGTCTCCAATTCAACTTCTTCGGTACCCTCGAAATATCCGTGGACGCTGTTGGCAAGTACCGGCTCGAGCACGGTCATTCCCAGATAGTGCATCGTGTAGGCATGGGGCCATAACAACAGCGCAATGTCGCCTTCCTTGCCGTTGAAACCGGCCTCCGCTTCCGTGGCGCCGAGGGTAACACAGAACAACACCTTCTTGCCGCGGCACAGGCCGCCGTCAAAGCGCTGATCCACAGTGTGCAGTTCTCCGTGTGCCAACACACGGTCGAACCAGCCCTTCAGAATTGCCGGCACGCCAAACCACCAGAGCGGAAAGTGAAAAACAATCCGGTCGGCGCGACGGATCTTGTCGATTTCCACTGCAACATCCGCAGGAAGCGCGTCGGCGGCGGCCGCTTCCTCCTGCGCCTTCAGCGGGTCAAAGGGCCGGTCGGCAGCAAAGCCGGGATATTGATCGCGTGATTCAGCGGGATCAAACCGCATCCCGTAGAGATCCGACCAGATAATCTCGTGCCCGGCGGCGATGGAAGCTTTTGCAGTGGCGTCGGCCCATGCACCGTTGAATGATTTACGCTCGGGATGGGCGAGGACAATCAAAGTGGCGGCCATGCTTTTAAATCCTGCACGAAAGGTGGTTGCGGACCTATGATGTGCAATCGTCGATGCACCGGTTTGACCATAATCAAATATTGACTCAGCTGATAAACATACCGATCATCGTACGCGCAAGTGTTCTCAGGGCGGGGTGAAATTCCCCACCGGCGGTAATTGGGATCGCAAATGGTCTCATCAGCCCGCGAGCGCCTCGCAGTTTTGGTTTGCCGAAGCCTGTGAGGGTCAGCAGATCCGGTGAGATTCCGGAGCCGACGGTGACAGTCCGGATGGGAGAGAACAATCGGACGTGCGTTCGCAATTTCGCGAGCGATCGTCTGGTTGCGCGCCCTGATTCACGTCTAATGAAACGAGACCTGGATCAGATCAATGAAAAAACTACCGACAGTAATATCCGAAGTCCGCTTTGCGTTTGTCGAGGCAGGCTGGCATGCAGAAATCGTCGCCCAGGCACGGTCCGGCTTCTTTGCCGAAATCGGATCCGCCGAAGGAGACAGGGCTGAAGTCAGCCTGTTCAAGGTGCCGGGAGCCTACGACATTCCGTTGCTGGCGATGAAGCTCGCCGAGACCGGTGAGTTCGACGCCATCGTCGCCGCGGGCTTTGTTGTCGATGGCGGAATCTATCGCCACGAATTCGTGGCTTCGACGGTCATCGACGCCTTGATGCGGGTGCAGCTCGACACCGGTGTGCCGGTGATATCCTCCGTGCTGACACCGCACCAGTTTCAGGAAAATCGCCACCAGATTGAATTCTTCAAGTCGCATTTCGACGTCAAGGGGAGGGAGGCGGCGAGAGCCGCGCTGCAAATTGTTGCCAACCTGCAAGCGCTTCATTCGCACCGCGAAACGGGAATTCAAATGGCTGCCGGATAGCCGGATCGCCAATTGATCCAGAGCAAAGCGATTATTCTTCGCCTCCGCTAGGATTTCCAATGAAGTCAACCAAGCGGAGGCTAATTCGCCATGTATAATACAATTCTCGTACCTGTTGACCTGTCCCACAAGGAGCGGGTTGCGCCGATGGTTGAGACCGCGAAATTGCTGGCCGACGGCGACGCCAGGATCATTCTGGCGAATATCGTCGAGGACATCCCAGCCTATGTCGCCGCGCAAATTCCTGCAGATGTGCTGGAAGATTCCGAGACCAGTTCGAAAGCCGGTCTGGATATCATCGCAAAAGAATCCGGCCTCAATGCAGAAACCGTTGTGGTTCGCGGTCACGCCGGCAATTCGATCCTCGACCTCGCCGAAGAGAAGAACGTGGATGCAATTGTCATTGCCTCGCACAAGCCCGGCTGGGAGGACTACCTGATCGGTTCAACGGCCGCCCGCGTGGTGCGCCACGCAAAATGCTCGGTGCATGTGTTGCGGTAGTCGGTCAGCACGCGGATGCCGGCACGACCGACATCCGCCTTTTCAAGATTGCGCCTGATCGGCCGATTATGCGGCCGCTAGCAGCAGCGAGTCGATTTCGTCGTTGGCAGCCTTGATCGGAGCCTCGGCATCCATCGCCAGACCATTGGCCGAAACGATCGTGACATCGGTAATTCCAACGAAACCGAGCACAAATTTCATGTAGGTGCTGGCAAAATCGGCCGGAGATCCGGTCTCCGCGCCGCCTGACGCTACGGCCACGATTGCGCGCTTTCCCTCAAGCAGCCCTTTGGGCCCGGATTCGGAATAACTAAAGGTCTCGCCGGCGCGCGCGATCAGGTCGACCCACTGTTTGAGCGAGGCCGGAACCCCGAAATTGTAGATCGGTACTCCGATGACAATCACGTCGGCCGCCCTCAGTTCTCCGATGAGCTCGTCTGAGAACTCCAGCTTTTGCTCTTGTTCCGGTGTGCGCGCTTCACCGGGTGTAAAATTCGCCCCGATCCATGTTTCGTCGACGACCGGAAGACCGGACGAAACATCACGCTCGATAACGGCCGCTTCAGGGTGTGCGGTGATCAGACGATCAATCGCGCGCTGAACCAGTTGTCGCGAGACCGAGCCGTCCGACCTTCCCGAACTGTTGATTTTCAGAATTTGCTTCACTGTCTGCGCCATCGAGGTTCTCCTGGGTGTGTTGGCAACGAGTGAAAGCCATTTAGTAATTTGCGATATTGAACATAATCGGAAAAAATGCACATATATTGTGCATGAATGCACAGAACGGAAATTGGGAACTCATTCGCAGTGCCTATCTGGTGGCAAATCTTGGCACGGTGAGCGGAGCGGCCAGTCAGGCCGGCGTGCATCATGCAACAATTATCCGGCACATCGACGCGCTGGAATCAGATCTCGGCGTAAAATTGTTCCAGCGCCACGCCCGCGGCTACGTTCCGACCGAGGCGGGTCGCGATCTGCTGAGGGTGGCGGCAGCGGCAGGCGAGCAATTTGACCAGCTTTTAAGCCGCATTCATGGCCGAGGTGCAGCGGTGTCGGGTGATTTGGTCGTCACGGCATTGTCCATCTTCTCGCCGCAGATTACCGGCTGGCTTGGCCGGCTGCAGGCGCTTCATCCGGAACTGACGACAACCCTGATTGCGGACGACCGGCCGCTGAGGCTTGAATACGGAGAGGCACATGTTGCCATTCGCGCCGGGAACAAACCCACCGAGCCGGACAATGTCGTACAGCATTTGCTGTCAGCCGATAACGCCCTTTACGCCAGTACCGATTATGTCGAACAATTTGGTGTCATTCGCGGGCAGGAAGATATCGCCAATCATCGATTTCTTGCCACGACAGGGTCGATCAGGCGCGCGCCGTACGCCAAGTGGTACGCGGAAAACGTGCCGCCAGAAGCAATCGTCTTCCGCGCATCAAACATTTCGGCCGTGGCCGACGCCGCAAAGGCGGGGATCGGCATTATGCCGCATTCGCGCTGGAGCGTTCTTGATAGTCCTGATCTGGTCGAAGTCATGCCGCCGCAGCCGGAGTGGCGGTCGGATTTCTGGCTGGTCACACATGTCGACCTGCACCGGACCGCCAAGGTCCAGGCCTGTCTTGACCATTTCAAGCGCGAAGCAAAGCTGGTGACGCAGAAACTGGCGGACTGAGATCGCCGGCCCTTTAATCGAATTTCGTTGCCGAAAGAGCGTAATGAGTCTAACGGGCAACGCAAACGAAGCAGTCAGGTTTCACCATGATCACCGAGAAACAGATTTCTGACTACCAGCACGACGGTGCAGTACTTCTTCCCGGCTTGTTTATTGATTGGGTCGACCGGATTTCCGAGGCGATCGAACACAACATGCGCGAGCCGGGTGAATATGCGGCTGAAAACCTGAAACCGGGAGAGGGCGGCCGCTTTTTTGATGACTATTGCAATTGGCCGCGCATACCGGCGCTTGAGGACATTGTCCGCAATTCACCCGCTGCAGAAGCAGCTGCCCGTCTCATGCAATCGAAAACCGCCCAGATCTTTCACGATCACGTGCTGGTCAAGGAACCAGGCACGGCCAAGCCGACCCCCTGGCATCAGGATGCGCCGTACTACTTCGTCGATGGAAAGCAGACAGTCAGCCTGTGGATTCCGGTCGATCCGGTCAGGGAAGCTTCGCTTCGCCTGATCTCGGGCTCTCACAAATGGGAAAAACAGGTGCTGCCCGTCAGATGGTTGTCGGACGACGATTTCTATCCCGGTGAAAACGACTACCTTCCGGTGCCGGACCCGGACAATGAGCCGGGCAAATACGAGGTGCTCGAGTGGGAAATGCAGCCCGGCGATGCGGTCGCATTTCACTACAACACCGTACACGGTGCTCGCGGCAACCTTTCGGCGGGACGCCGCAGAGCGCTCTCGCTGAGGTTTGTCGGCGACGATGCACGCTATGTTTCACGCCCCGGTCGCACGTCCCCGCCATATCCCGGTCATGAGATGCATGATGGCGAACGGCTGAGAGAGGACTGGTTCCCGGTGATCTGGTCCGCCTGAGCGATTTGCTTCAGCTCGTCAGCGCATTCAATGCGGTAAAGATGATCCCGGCCATGATCGCCGCCGCTGGTACGGTGATGACCCAGGCAGCGATGATTGTGGTGAAATGTGCCCGGCGCACAAGTTTACGGCGCTTGGCCTCAATGCCGTTGCCGCCATTCGGCGCGGCCTTCGCGGTGCCGGTTGCAACTGATTCTGGTGCAGCTTCCGTGCCTTCGACGGGTTCAAGTTCGATTTTTCGCGCCCGCTCGAGCTTGCGCTCGATATATTTGCGCCGGCGCTTGGAGTTTGCCGTGTACCATTCGCGGAAGAACCCGACCCCGAACACCGCCCCGACTGCAATGTGGGTTGAGGATACCGGCAATCCCAATCTCGAGGCAATGATGACGGTGATTGCCGCTGACAGCGCGACACAATAGGCGCGCATCGGATTGAGCTTGGTGATCTGTTCGCCGACCATGCGAATGAGTTTCGGCCCGAACAGAACCAGGCCGACCGAGATTCCCAGTGCGCCAATGACCATGACCCAAAGCGGAATGGAAACCTTGGTTGCGAATTCTCCGGCTTCAGCGGTGTGCACAATCGCCGCCAACGGGCCGACCGCGTTGGCAACATCGTTGGCGCCATGCGCAAACGACAGCAATGCAGCCGAACATATCAGCGGCAGATGGAATAGCTGGCGAAGCGACTGGTTCCTGTTTTCCATCCCTTCGGCTTGTTTGGCGATCAGCGGATGGGTCAAAGCCCAGCTTGCAAGGGCAACAACCGCACCGATAAGCAGTATCGCCAATCCATCGAGCTTGATGATTTTTTTCAGCCCCTTCATCGCAAGATAAGCAGCAAAAGCGCCGGCCATGATGGCGATCAGCACCGGGACCCAACGTCGCGCGGCGGCGATTTTGTCGTCCTGGTAGATGATGAAACTTTTGATGAAACCGAGGAAGATGGCGGCAATCACACCGCCCAGCAACGGCGAGATCACCCAGCTGGCAGCGATGGCGCTCATCGTTGTCCAGTTGACGGCAGCAAATCCCGCTGCTGCGATTCCGGCGCCCATGACGCCGCCGACCACCGAGTGTGTCGTGGAAACCGGCGCGCCGATCCACGTCGCCAGATTGACCCATAGTGCGGATGAAATCAGTGCCGCCATCATCGCCCAGATGAAGGTATTGGGTGAAGCCACGCTGGTGGGATCAATGATGCCTTTGGAGATGGTGGAGACCACATCGCCACCGGCAATCAGTGCGCCGGCGCTCTCGAATATGGCAGCGATGATCAGCGCACCACCCAACGTCAACGCCCTGGAGCCAACAGCAGGCCCCACATTGTTGGCGACATCATTGGCACCGATATTGAGCGCCATGTAGGCGCCAATTGCAGCGGCCAAAACGATGATGAGAGCTCGCGGTTCGCCGGCAACGTATACGGCGGCAAAAATCGCCGTCAGGATGAGGAACAACAGGCCCAATCCTGGGCCTGCAAGACCCCGTGAAACGGTCGATACCGCCGCCTCGACATGGACGATCTTGTCAAGATCTTTGTCGAGCGTGACTTTTTTCAGTTCAGGCGTTGTTTCCGCCATCACGTTGGTCCCCGTACAGCAAATCCGGCTGTACTTGGCCATATTGCCGCGTGCAACCGCGGCACATCATTTTGGCAGGTTAGGCCGCAGATTTCCGTGGATTAACGGCAAATTCGGCGATCAACTCCGCAAGCGCCGGTTCGGCGACCCTTTTCGCCGCTTCACTGGGTTTCAGCCAGCGGCGATCACGCACGCTCTTTTCAGGCCAGCGTTTCTCGGTCTCCGAAATTTCCAGCGGGAAAACGAAAACCTCGCAACGCCGGATCAAACCGCTCGGGGAAGCTTTGCCATAGAAATAGGAACCGATATCGTCTCCGGAGGTCCGGCCTCGAATACCCGCCTCCTCAAAAGCCTCACGCTCAGCGCACCTGGCGAGGGGCTCTCCTGTATCTGGCCAACCTTTGGGCAAAATCCAACGTCCTGTCTGGCGGCTGGTGACCAACAGGACTTCTGGTCCAGACTTGGCCATTCGCCAGGGCAGGGCAGCTGCCTGAATATGCGCGGGCGAACCGCCGAGCATGCGGCGAGCCCAGTCGATCAGGTGATCAGCCGTTGAGGCATTGATCAGCTTCAAACTTTTCTTCCCTCTGTCCGTCCTGTGGACGAATTGCAAACCTGTTTTATTAACAACAGGTTATTTGGCGGCAATTTTCGCCGAATCAAGCGTTAATTGCAAGAATCACGGTGATTTGACCAAATTACGGCGTTTGGCATTGGCCAGCAGAAAACCCGTCGCGAACAATAGTGCGCCAATCATGAACCACGCGCCGGGTAGGTTGATCACCGGCGAGTTGACGGTGACCGCTGCAAGCACCATGGAAGCGGCAAACGGACCGATGATCACTGCGACGGAATTGATGCTCGACAGCGTACCCTGTAACAGGCCCTGTTCGTTTGCGGGAACGGTTTTGGAGCAAATTGCGTTCAACGCCGGGCCGGCGAGCGCGTTTCCGAGCACGTGAATCGCAATCAGCGGGTAGACCATCCACCCCTGTGTCGCGATGCCATAGCAGGCAAGGGCAATTGTCGAGGTCAAAAATCCCGCTGTCACGGTTCGCCACTCGCCGAAACGCTTGACCACCGGGCCCACCAGAAAACCCTGAACTATGACGAACATCAGCCCGACAAAGGCAAGTGAGAACCCGGCGTCCCTTACTGTCCAGCCGAAGCGGAACTCCGTGTAAAGCACCCAGATTGCTTCAAGACCCCGCTGGGCGATGTTGGTCAGGAACAGGGCGGCCAAAAGCGGATACAACGCCGGAAATCTGGTCAGACGAGCAATTGCGAGCAGCGGATTTATCGTTGCTTCGCGCAGCGGTTTTCGATTTTGCTGCGGTAATGATTCCGGTAGCGCAAATATGCCGAAGACGATATTGGCGGCGATCAATCCGGCTGCGAACAAAAAAGGCAGGCGGATGTCGATTGCGCCAAGCAAGCCGCCGATCAACGGTCCGGCGATGAAGCCAATGCCGAAGGCGGCGCCGATCCTGCCGAAGTTTTTCGACCGCTCTTCGGGCGAGGAAATATCAGCCATGTAGGCGTTGGCCGTCGACATGGTTGCCCCGAGCATGCCGGCAACAAAGCGCGCAGCCGCCAGCCACCACAGGTTCGGGGCAAAAGCCATGATCAGGTAGTCGATCCCCAATCCCGCCTGCGCGATCAGCAATACCGGTTTGCGGCCCCAGGCGTCCGACAATGCGCCCATGAACGGTGAAAACAGAAACATTGCAACGGCATAGGCCGACGCAATGAATCCATAAATGAACGCGGCGTTGGAGATGTCGCCACCGGTAAATTCTTCCACCAGTTTGGGAAGGATCGGCCAGGCGAGGCCGACACCGAGCATGTTGATGACAGTGACAACCAGAACGAAGGTAACCGGCGCCCTGCCGCCCGGCTCACCCTCGTCAGAACTTTGGCTCAACCCTCATGGTCCTCGGCGATGGGTTTTTGGTAACTGAAGCCCATGTCCCAGGGGAAGTAGATCCAGGTATCCTGACTGACCTCGGTAACGAAAGTGTCGACCATCGGTACGCCTTTGGGCTTGGCGTAAACCGTGGCGAAATGCGCTTTCGGCATCATGGCCCGCACAAGGCCCGCGGTTTTGCCGGTATCGGTCAGGTCATCGATGATGAGGACGCCTTCAGCATCGTTTTGCAAAATGTCCGGCGAGACCTCTTTCAAGACCTTGATGTCTCCCTGATCCTGATAGTCATGATAGGAAGCAACACAGACCGTCTCGATCATTCGGATGCCAAGTTCACGGGAGACAATGGCCGCGGGAACCAGCCCGCCTCGCGTGATGCAGACAATCGTCTTCCATTCCTCGGTTCGGCCAGAAAGACGCCAGGCGAGCGCTCGGGCGTCGCGATGAAACTGGTCCCAGGAAACAGGAAAGGCTTTGTCGGGTGTGGACATGGGAGATCGCTCTTCGAAATTGCTCGATGAACGACCACCGATAGCCGGATTCCGGGCGTTATGGCAAGATCGGACTGGCCGGAGACATCAACGGGACATCAGCGTCATCGTCGTCATGCTGGACAGGATGGTTCTCGTCACGCCGCCAAACAGAAGCTCCCGCAGCCTCGAATGTCCATAGGCGCCGATGACCAGAAGATCGGCCTGCGTGTCGGCGATCCGGTTTTCGATGACCGCGCCAATATCGATGCCGCCGGACGGCTGCGTTTCAACCACAACATTGGCGCCATGGCGGGCCAGTGCCGCTGCGATCTCGGCGCCGGCAACCGGCGCATCCTGCTTGTCATCGTCGCGCGGATCGACGGAAAACACCTCGACCTCCTTTGCAGCCAGGATCAGCGGCAGCGCATCGAATGTTGCCCTCGCCGCTTCGCGGCTGCCGTCCCATCCGACAAGAATTCTCGACAACGGCCTCGGTTTTGCCGAAGCATATGGCACGAAGATTACCGGCCGTCCGCTGTCGAAAAGCAGGGTTTCCAGGTCGGCAATATCGGCGCGAGCGACATCCGGGTCTATTTGACCTGCAATTACGACGTCTGCGGCATAGGCGCTTGAAAGCGCCGACAGACCCGCGTCTCCGGAGAAGGTCTCCGTGGCGCGCCATTCGGAAGACAGCCCGGCATTGCCGACCTCGCTTTCGAATATCTGCTTGATCTCGGCGGTGCGCTGCTGGATACCGGCCCTGTCGGCTTCATAGAGTTCGGTGCTCGGAAAGCCGACCGGCGTTGAATAGGCGCCAGGCAGCGCCTCGCAGTGAAAACCGATCAGATGGCTTTTGAAGCTTTCGGCCAGTGGAATGGCGCGCTCAAGCACACGTTTGGCATCCTCTTCGCCTCTCAACACCGCCAGGATCGTTTTCATGCTGATTCTCCAAACACCGGTTTCAATTATTGGAAAATTCTAGCGCTTGTGCGAGCACCCGGCTTTGACACCGATCAAGGTTGAACCTCGGTTCGAAGATAATCGCGATTGAAGAAAAGCCGTGCGTTGGCACGGCTTTTCGTCCGATTTGGCGAAATTATTCAGCTTCCTGCGTTCTGATCCAGAAAACCGATCATCCGCCGGGCAATCTCCGCGCCGTTTTCTTCAAGAGCGAAATGCCCGGTCTCAAGCAGATGAAATTCGATGTTTTCCAGGTCCCGCTTATAGGGATGTGCGCCATCGGCGGGAAATATCACATCGTTTTTCCCCCATACCAGCAATGTCGGCGGCTGATATTGCCGGAAAAGTGCCTGCCATTTTGGATATTCGGCAACATTGGTCCCGTAATCCAGAAACAGTTCAAGCTGGACCTCCTGGTTGCCGGGCCGGTCGAGCAGGTACTGCACATGCCAGTAATTGTCGGGGCTGATGTGGTCCGGATTACGGGTCCCGTGGGTGAATTGCCACTTGGTCGCCTCAAGTGTCAGGAAGCCGCGCAATTTGTCACCGTTCGCGGAGGTCGGCGATGCCCAGTAGGCCTTGATGGGATCCCAGAACTCTTTCAGACCTTCCTCATAGGCATTGCCGTTCTGGATGATGAAGTTTGCCACGCGCTCGGGATCTTCGGCAAACATCCTGAAGCCCACCGGTGCGCCATAGTCCATCAGGTAGACCGAGTATTTTTCCACACCCTTGCGGTCGAGGAGTTCCGTCATCATCGTCGCGATCTTCGCAAACGAATATTCGTAATCCTCGGCAGGCGGCATGTCTGACGCTCCAAATCCGGGATAGTCGGGTGCGATGACATGATACCGCTCGGCAAGCGCCGGGATCAGGTTGCGGAACATGTGCGACGAGGTTGGAAAACCGTGCAGCAGCAACACGGTCGGACGATCCGGATTGCCTGCTTCGCGGTAGGCAATTCTGACGCCGTCGATCTGCATGGACCGAAAATGCACCTGCTGAAATTGCTCACCAGCCACCTGCCCCGCAGCGGCCGTCGGTATTGTTGCCATCGGAGCCGGACCGGCAATTGCCAGCGCCAGCAGGCTCGTCGCAAGTAAGGTTTTTGATTTCTCAAACATGATCGTTCTCCTGTCTTGGGGGTGTGAATTGGAAATTGAAAGTTGAATCGGCCAATCAGGATTTCTGGCCAAGAAATTGTTTTAATTCGCTGTTTTCCTGCTCAAGCCGCGCGATCTCCTCGTGCAAAGGCTTCAGATGCGGCGCCATTTCCTCAATCGTCATTCGTTGCGGAATGTGCTGCGGGCAGTTCCAGTCGAGCGCGGCAACCGAAATCACCACTGCTCTTTCCGGCAGCGCCCGGTAACCCTTCAGATGCAGCCGGCCAACCAATTCCGGATCATCCCCGTGGTCGATCAGCTTGGCATGGCCCCAAATCTTCAGCCGCCTGCGGTTAGGATAATCGACAAGGATGAGGGAAACGCGATCATCGGCAGACAGATTGCCGGCGCTCAGATATTGCCGGTTGCCGCGAAAATCCGCGTAGGCAATTGTCGATTGGTCCAGGACCTGCAGAAACCCCGGCCGTCCGCCGCGAAACTGCACATACGGCCAGCCGGTCTCGCTGACCGTAGCCTGAAAGAACCCGTCCATGCGCTGGATGAATTCTGCTTCTGCCGGGCCGATCAGATTTGCAGCGTCCGTTTCAGTCGCAAGAAAGTCTGCATAATTTTCCGCAGATCCGAACTCGGTCTGCATCGAAATTACCGCAGGCGTGAATGCGATGTCGGCGAATGCGCGTGACATGATTATCTCTCCGATTTTGCGGAACCCGCCGAAGGGGCGGTTCCGGCTTCCAGGAGAGAGAATAACTATTTCAATATTTCAGTTAATATGTATTTTGTGAAAGATATAATTTCGTTTTATGGAATAATGAATGGACAAGTTCCGGGCCCTGCAAACCTTTGTGGCCGTCGCCGAATGCGCAGGCTTCGCAGCTGCAGCGCGCAAGCTCAACATGTCGCCTCCGGCCGTCACCCGCTACGTGTCAATGCTGGAGGAAGAGCTTGGAACGCGATTGTTCACCCGCACCACACGCACCCTGAATCTGACACAGGCAGGTGAGCGCTTTCTTGCCGATTCATCCCGCATCCTTGCCGATCTGGCAGACGCGGAGGATGCAGCAGTCGGCTCACATGGCCAGATCGCAGGCGAATTGCGGGTGACCGCCCCGGTATTGTTTGGCCGCATGTTTGTCACACCCATATTGGCCGAATTTCTGCTGATGCACGCGCAGATCACCGCCCGCACACTGTTTGTCGATCGCAATGTCAATCTGATCGACGAAGGACTGGACGTGGCGTTGCGCATCGGTGACCTGGCTGATTCTTCGCTGACGGCAACCCGTTGTGGCTGGGTCAGGCAGACAGTTTTTGCGTCACCTGACTATCTGAAACGATGTGGTCAGCCTGCACATCCGCGGGATCTGGCAAGGTGCCAAGTGATTCAGTCAGTGGCTGTCTCCGAGGCGTCGCGCTGGCAGTTCGATGACGATGGAAAGACCATCTCGGTTCCGGTCGAACCGAAAATACGCATGAATACCAACGATGCAGTGATCGAAATGGTGTTGGCCGGGCAGGGGATCGCCCGCCTATTGTCTTATCAGATTGCGCCACACGTGGCGGAAGGCCGGCTTGTACCTGTCCTACGCCGGTTTGAACCTCCGGCGATCCCAATCCATGTGCTGCATGCTGAAGGTCGGAGGACCTCGGGACGGGTCAGGGCATTTGTTGACCACGTCGTTGCCCGTCTCAGGGCAGACGCTGACTTGCAGGAACAGTCGTCTAGATGAACACCGCCGCCGCCACCGAAATCAGCAGAGCTGCCGAGAAGCAGACATTGATGATGCGGCTTGATTTCGGTGAACGGAACCAGGGCGTCAGGGCTGAGCCCGCATATAGCCAGATGATGTTGACGGAAATGATGACGCCGAAAAGAACGACCGCCTTCGCCAATCCGTCGCCAAGCGCGCTTTCGCCAACCAGCACGAAACCGGAAAACATTGCTGCCATTGCCGCGTAAGCCTTCGGGTTGGCCAGCGAAACGAAGGCGGCGGCCATCCAGGAGGGCGGCTTGGCTTCGGTGCCTGAGTTTGACAATGGCGGTGCTGTTGCAATGCGCCAGGCGAGATAGATGAAATAGGCTGCGGCAAGCCCGGTTATCACCGGCGCCGCACCCGGAACAGCAAGCAACAATCCGGCGATGCCTGTTCCGACCAGGGCGATGACGATCAACATGCCTAAGGTCAGTCCGGTCAGATAGGACAGTCCGCGCCGGGCGCCGAAAGCCGCGCCAACGGCTGCAAGGCTGAGCGTGTTCGGCCCGGGACTGCCGGCGAGTGCAAAGGCGGCGGCAAGGAAGCCAGGCAGGGTTTCCCATTGCATCGTGGTCATCCCGAGCCTGTGGAACGGTCGCCGAGGTCCATCGCAACCGGCGAGCGGATATGTTCCGGCCGGAAACCCAGTCCAACCAGTTTGGCGAACTGCCGCTTGAGCCATGGAATGCGGGAAACCAGCCGCAGCGGCATGGGAGGGCGCTGCGTGCCACGCTCGCCTGTGATGATCGGCGCGATGATGCGGTTTTGCGCCTGAACCTGGACGAACTGGGTTGCGCGTACCGCCCACAGCCTGCGTTTTCGGACCAGTTGCAAGTCTTCGTCCGACAATTCGCCATGCTTGAGCTTCGCCGCCAGCAGGTTTGCCGCCGCCACGGCATCCTGAATGGCGAGATTGATGCCGACACCGCCAATCGGCGACATGGCATGTGCGGCGTCACCAATCATCAACAGGCCCGGCCTGGCCCAGCGCTCCAGCCGGTCGACGGCCACGGTCAGCAGCTTGACATCGTCCATCGATTCGAGCCCGTCCATCGCGCCTTCAAGCTTTGGCACGGCCCGGACAACGGTGCTTCGAAAAGCCTCAAGACCGGCCGCGACCACGCCATCGGCCCCACCCTTGGCGATGACAAGGGCGCATTGCAGGTAATCGCCACGGTCGATGGTCACGACGATGCGGCCATTATTGGCGTTGAGCAGCGAGTGGTTTTCCTCACCGGCCGGCCGGTCCGCCTTGAACCACAACACGTCGATCGGCGCACCGAGCGTTTTGACCTGCAATCCCGATTGGTCCCGCAGCGTCGAACCGCGGCCGTCGGCGCCGATGGTCAGCTTGGCGCGGAACTGGACCGGACCGTCCGGTGTGCTGGCCCGTACTCCGGTCACACGGCCATCCTCGCGCATGAGTTCTGTCGCTTCGGTCCGCATATGCAGTGAGAAAGCAGGGAAGGCTTCCGCTTCAGAGGCCAGAAAATCAAGAAAATGCCATTGCGGCATGAAGGCGATGAATTTCGACCGTATCGGCAGTGCAGAAAAATCGGCAATTTCGATTGTCTCGCCGCCGAATGTGCCGGAAAGCCGCTCCATTGGCTGGTGCGGACGCTGAAGAAAATCTTCGCCCATGCCAAGCTCGTGCATCAACTCCAGCGTTGACGGATGAACGGTATCGCCGCGAAAATCGCGCAGGAAATCCGCATGTTTCTCCAGAATCGCAGTGCGGATGCCGGCGCGTGCAAACAGCAGTCCGGCCATCATGCCGGCCGGTCCGCCGCCGGCGATGAGGCAATCAACCTCTATAACTTCTGTCATCGCTCAGGGCCTGGTATCGCCCAGTTGTGCGACCATCGCCTCGACTTCCGATTTCGCCGCATCGAGCTTGTCCTGTGAGCGTGCCCGCACCACCAGTTCGGTCCAGAACCTGCCATCGCGATATTTCGGATAGGAGCCGATGATGGTGTCCGGATGGTCGTTTTGGATGGCGCTCAGCCGGTCGCCGATCGAGCCTTCGCCGGCAGGGCAATGAACCGTTTCCGACAACAGCTTCTGCCCGACTTTCAGGGTCGGCATCACATTGTCCAGCATAGCCTGGAAGATGGACGGCACACCGGCCATGACATGAACGTTTTCGATGCGGAACCCCGGCGCCAGCGAAACCGGATTGTCGATGTGTTCGGCGCCCTCCGGCATTCGCGCCATGCGCTTGCGCGCCTCGGTGAACTCGATCCCGCGCGCCGCGAAATGGCGCTCCATCAGCTTGTAGGCCTTGTCGTCGTAGCGGCATGGCACGCCAAATGCTTTTGAAACGGAATCGGCGGTGATGTCGTCATGGGTCGGCCCGATGCCGCCGGTGGTGAATACGTAAGTGTAGCGACTGCGCAGTGCGTTGACCGCGCCGGCAATGTCATCCTCGTCGTCGGCCACAACGCGCACCTCGCGCAGATCGATGGCGCTGGCGGTCATCATATCTGCGAGATGGCCGATATTCTGGTCCTTGGTCCGGCCGGAAAGGATTTCATCGCCGATGACGATCATGGCGGCGGTGACGATGTCTGCCATCGGCGGCGCTCCGTAAACTGTTGTTCACTACACATAAGCCCGGCTGCCGCACTCAGCAAGCAGACGACCGGCATTGAGCGATTTTGCGTAACCGCCTATCGTCGCGCCAACAACAATGAGGGCGAATCATGCGTCATAATCACATCGCGATCTGGGTCACGGCGGTGCTGCAGATCGCCATCGGCTTTGGATGGTATTCGCCCTACACATTCCTGGAGCCCTGGGCTTATGGTTTCGGGCTGGATCTGGCGATGATGGGCGATCCCGATCCGATGGCCTTCATCGTCATCATCATCACCAGCCTGTTGTCGTGCTACGTGATCTCCTGGCTGATCCGCAGGCTATCAATCACCGGATTTGGCGGCGGACTGATGCTCGGCCTGGCGCTGTGGCTGGGCGTTTCTATTCACGCGCTGGCGCCGCATTACATGTTTGCCCAGATCGGGCAAAGCGCCCTGGTCATCGATCTCGGCAATTCGCTGGTGGTGATTGTGGTTACCTGCCTCATACTTGCCGTGTGGCGAAAACCGGATCGCACCATCTCGGCTTGATTGCGCTGCCGCGACGGGCTACCTGAAATGAACCAGCGGGCGTGATGGAATTGGTAGACATACAGGACTTAAAATCCTGAGGCCTTGCGCCGTGCGGGTTCGAGTCCCGCCGCCCGCACCAAGGCAAATCGCGAAGCGAATGGTATGGCATCCACCCGGGTCTCTCGCGTCAGGCGATTGCGAAGCAAACGCCGTAAGCACAGCGTTAGAGCTGTTCCGATCCACAAACCACCGGAGCTTTTCGCAGAAAAGCGAGTTAGTTCGGGTTTTCCTGTATCGGGCTCCACCGGCGCTTTTCGCAGAAAAGCGAGTTAGTTCGGGTTTTCCTGTATCGGGCTCAACCGGAGCTTTTCGCAGAAAAGCGAGTTAGTTCGGGTTTTCCTGTATCGGGCTCAACCGGAGCTTTTCACCGAAAAGCGTGTTTGTTCGGGTTTTCCTGTATCGGGCCACTGGGACTTTTTGCGGAAAAGAGCATAATTTCCGCGTCTTTCCCGTCAGTTGCGCCACAGCTAATATGCGAACTTATTCACAAACACACGTAATACATTAATCGATTGATAGGCTCTTGCGATTACTCTTCGCCGTGGCGGGTTTAGGCTTGATGAGACCATTCGGCGTGTGATCTGGAATTTCGATGCACCTGACTCCGCCAGAATGTGTGGGGGCGTAACGTGCTGCAAAAGCTGTTTCACAATAAATCTGTCATCGAGATTCTGAGCATTTCGGGTATCATTGTTGTGCTCTTCTGGATCGATCGAACGTTTCACCTTACCGAATGGGTATCGAGAGAACTTCTCGCCCGTTATCCAGGGCTGCGGCAATACAACGCCACGCTGATCTTGGTCGCTTTTGTCGGGCTGGGCGTGTTCAGCGCCACCCAGCGCTTTCGCAGCAAACAGGAACACAAGGCGCGACTGCAGCTCGAGAAGTATTTGCGACAAAGGGATTTCGTCGATCCGGTTACGGGACTGGCAAACCGGCAGGCCCTGAAGCTCATGCTCAGTCAGCTTCGGAAAAGCGAATCAAGGACAAAAATCTCGATTTTGACTTTCGAGATCCGCAATCTGGATTCAATCAAGAGCGTCCACGGAGAGCAGGTTGCGGATTTTGTTGAATTGACGTTCACCGAACTTCTCAAATTGTTGAGTACCACGAGTGACTTCATCGCCGTGGCCGAACGTGGTCAATTCTATTTGCTGGTCAGTTCCGATGATGACAATGAAATCCGGTTTCAGATCGACAGGGTCATCGATGCAATCATGCTGATGGCCAAGAAAGGCATCGAATCCCAGAAACAAATCCTGAGCACTTTCATCAGTTTCGGCCTTGTGGATGTCACCGATCAGGACAAATCGGGAAAATGGGATTCCGAGCAATGTGTTCAGCGGGCTGATTACGCGCTTCAGGTCGCTCGCACCAAGGGCCATGAGAGCATCGAGACCTACAACACCGATATGGAAAAAGCGATCCAGACAAGGGCGCTGATCGAAGGTGACTTGTTGGGTGCGCTGACGGCAGAACAAATCCGGCCTCATTTCCAACCCTTTATTGACTTGAATACAAACAGCGTTGTCGGTGTCGAGATCCTGGCGCGCTGGCATCATCCGGAATATGGAAACATTCCGCCGAATGTCTTTGTCCCGGTTGCTGAGGATGTCGGTGCGATGCGTGCGCTGACGCTGTCCATGCTCAAACAGGCCTGTGAAGCAGCAAGATTCTGGCCCGCGAAAATCAAACTTTCATTCAACATTTCCCCAAATGAGCTCCGTGACACTGTCACCATCAACGGTTTATTCGAGATTTTGAGAAATACCGGCATCGAGCCGGATCGCGTCGAGATCGAAATCACCGAAAACGTGTTCGTCGAAGAGGTTGGTGATGTCAGCGAGGCTGTCGCGATGCTGAAAGAGAGAGGCGTGAAGATTTCGATTGACGATTTCGGTACTGGGTTCTCAAACCTCAAGCATCTGAAAATACTGCCTTTCGACAAGATCAAGATCGACCAGACCTTCGTTCGCGACATGCAGGACAACCCTGAAAGCCAGGCGATTGTTCGCAATGTCATCGCGCTGGGCAGAAGTCTGGGCCTGCCAACGATCGCCGAAGGCATTGAACTGGATAACAACCGCGATGTCCTGCAGGAACTCGGCTGTACGGTCGGACAGGGCCACTTGTTCGCCGAAGCGCTTAAAGCCTCCGACGTGCTGCCTTTCATCAACTGGTTCGAACGCGAATCCCACGCGATGGAGCAGGTCGCTTAACTGGTTGCGAAATTCGGCTTAGACTATCCGGTGTTTGACACCCTAGGTCATGATCTGGACTGCACTCAGCCGCTGTCACCCGTTTCGACTTCGTTGATCATGTCCAGGCAAAACTGTTTTGAGTACTCGTCCTTGTTTTGCGGTCGGGACTGGGCTGCCTCTATCAATGCCTCGGCGAGATCGGGCGCGAGTTCCGCCCGCGCAAATGCCATCGCCCGCTCAAACGGTTCTTCATTTTCAATGATCGGCGCGCACTGAAAGGTGATCACCAGCCGGGTTGCGACGGCTTCATGCTTGTCCTTGTCGCTTGCGAGGGCGCCGGCGGGAAGAAACACAGTGAACAAAACAGCGTAGAAGGCAAGTATCGGGTTTGAGTAACGCATGACAATGACATGTTAGCTGGTTTCAAGGGTGGTGTCTGCGGGTTGGTCCTCTCAAATTCCCAAGGTGTCTTTAGCCAGTACCATTCGACACCCAACGGACCCGACCCTTCCGCTTTATTCACTCTGAACATCCCGTTCATCCCCGCTTCAGGCGGCGTTTGTTAGAATCTGGTCCAACATCAACGAAGGGCCAGACGGCCAGCCAGAAGGACAGGACCCATGAACACCAAACGCTTCGCCCTTGCCGGTCTCGCCATCGCGATGGCCGCCACTTCCTTCCCCGCTTCAGCAAACAGCCTCACTGCAGGCGTTGCGCCCAGCGCGATGAAAATCCAGCGCGCGCTCGAAGCCGCGCCCGAAATAAAGGTCAAGCCCGAGAAGCGGGTGACCGTCGAAGAATTCAAACGCCGTGACGATCTGCGCCGCCATGCACCCGCGATCCACATTCAGGCGATCAACTTCCGCTTCGGTTCGGCCGAAATCCCCTATTCCCAGTTTGGCAAGGTCGAGCAAATCGCCATTGCACTGGATCGAATGCTGCGCCGCCGTCCGGGCACAGTCGTCCTGATCGAGGGCCACACCGATGCCGTCGGCTCGCATTATTCCAATCAGCGCCTGTCAGAACGCCGCGCCCGTTCGCTAAAGCGCACGCTGGTCTATGAATTCGGCATTCCGCGTCGTGCGCTGGAGACCGTCGGTTACGGTGAAGACTATCTCCTGGTGCCGGTGCCATATGAAGAGTGGCGCAACCGCCGCGTCACGCTGCGCCGCGCCGATCACTTCCTCCGCTAGGTTATTTGGGGTGCGTTGAACACATTCCTCCCCGTGCCTGCCCGCCGGTGGCTTTTTGCTCCGGCGGGATTTTTTTGATTCAGATTGAAAGCAGAGTAGCAGAAACGGTTGGCAGAAAAGCCTGTTCCGCTTTTGCTCCGCACCCATGGGGGCACTTGTGCTCCGACCGGACAGGGCAGACGGCGGTCATTGCCGGATCCCAATGAACTTGCCGCAGCATCCACAATCCATAGGCAGGGCGCGCTTGCATTCTTGACCGTTGCCACGCAAAGGTGCGGCCATGTCGCTGCGCATCGCCACATTCAATGTCGAAAACCTGATGAACCGGTTTGACTATTCCGGATACCGCAACCAGTTGCGCCAGGACCGCACTCTGTCGCTCTATGAAATCAAGGATGAAAACGAATTCCGGCAATTGGAGCGGGCGCGGACCATCGCCCACACAGACGATGCCCGCCAGCTCACCGCGCTCGCAATCGCCGAAACCCATGCCGATATCATTTGCCTGCAGGAGGTCGACAATCTGGAAGCGCTGAACGCGTTTGAATATGGCTATCTGTTCAAGATGGTCGGCCAGGGCTACCGGCGCAAATACCACACCTCGGGCAATGATTCCCGCGGCATCGACGTGGCGGTGATGATGCGTGACGAAACCCGGCATGGCCAGGAAATCGAATTTGTCCGCATGACCAGCCACGCTCATGTCACCTACGAGGAGTTCGGCCTGCACAACAAGGCGCTGAGCGACACCGGCAACGATCCGCATGAACGCATTTTCCGCCGCGATTGCCTTGAAATCGATCTGAAAATCGGCGGACGACCGCTCACCCTCTATGTGGTGCACTTCAAATCCATGGGTTCGCCGCGCGATGGCGTTCCAGGGCGCGAATTTACCATGCCGATACGCTTTGCCGAGGCCAAGGCCGTGCGCGCCATCATCGAGAACCGGTTCGGCAAGGACAAGACCGCTTCCAAACGCTGGATCATTTGCGGAGACATGAACGACTATCAGGAGCGCGTCGTCATTGAGGGCGATGCGCTCGCCGGTTTCAGTTTTGCACCTGCGCACGAAGAGCTGTCGGCGCTTGACGTGTTTTCCCAGGACCGGTTTGCGGTCAATCCGGTCGAGCGGCTGCCGGAACTGGAACGCTGGACGCTCTATCACACCCGCGGCCCGGAGGAACGGCACCTTTGCCAGCTCGATTATATCTGGTTGTCGCCGTCACTGGCGGACCTCAACGCCAAGGCGATGCCTGAGATTGTCAGGGCCGGCCAGCCATGGCGTACCCTGGTGCCGCCTGGGCAGCAGGCGGACCGCTATCCGCGAACCGGCTGGGACCGGCCGAAAGCCTCGGACCACTGCCCGGTGGCAATCACGCTCGACATGGTTTGACGGCGGCTGCTCCCGTGTTCGACATCCCCCGCGACAGAATTCTCCCTGTGAAACGCATTGAAGTGCGCCTGGTCGACGAGCCGCATCCATATGAACTGGCCAATCGCGGTGCGATCGACGCCAACTGGGCCGAAGAATTGGCCCGTCTGCCAAAATTGTTTGATGGCGAGATGATCCTGCTGGCGAACGCCGCTTTCCGTGATGGCGTCATTGAGGGGACCTGTCATCCGATCCGCTTTGCGACGTTCATGCACTGGCGCAAGAACCGGGCGGCCAGCCAGGGCCACCACGTCTTCGCCAATGCCATGCCGGTGACCTCCGACGGTCAGTTGCTGGCCGTTCGCATGGGGCCGGACACGGCCAATGCAGGCCGGGTCTATTTTGCCGCAGGATCATTTGAGCGGCAGGATTTTGTCGATGATATTGCCGATGTCGACTTCAACATTCGCCGCGAGGTCGAAGAAGAAACCGGCATCGATCTGGCAACGGTCAGGCGCGATGACAGATTTTTCGCCTATCGTAGCGCAGCCGGTCTTACCCTTATCCGCCGCTATTATCTGGCTGAAGATGCTTCGGCCCTGGCAAGGCGCGTCCAGGCCTTCATCGACGCGGAACCCGAGCCCGAAGTCGATCGCGCGGTCATCATCGGCGATAGCTCGGACGTACCCGACACGGCGCCTGCTCACATGAAACCACTTGTTGAATGGCACTTTACCGGCGATGTTGCCGGCCAAATGGAGGGATGATTCGTGCCGCGTCACTACGCAATCTACGACGTGTTTACCGACCAGGCACTGGCGGGCAATCCGCTGGCGGTGGTTTTTGACTGCGATGGACTGGATTTGCAGGCGATGCAATCGATCGCGCGTGAATTCAACCTCTCCGAGACCGTGTTCGTCCTGCCGCCAGAAAAACCGGCATCCAGCGCCGCCCTCAGGATCTTTACCCCCGGCCGCGAACTGCCCTTTGCCGGGCACCCAACGGTTGGCGCGGCGATTGCGATTGCCGAATCCCGCGGCCTGCCGGGCACGTCGATCCAGGTGCTGGAAGAACAGGTCGGCATGGTACGCGCAGCAGTGACGATCAGCGAAGATGAACCGGCATATGCCGAATTCGACCTGCCTCGGCTGCCCGAGCGGGTCACGTTCGACGCCTCGCGGGAGGCCGTTGCAGCCGCACTCGGCGTGGATCCGCTGGAAATCGGGTTCGAAAACCACAAGATCGCCGCCTGGAGCGCCGGTGTTCCCTACGCCACCGTACCTGTCGCCGGGCTGGCGATTGCCGAGAAGATCAGCGTTGACTCCAAACTCTGGCTGGATTTGGCGCCAACGGTAGGCGGCGTTGTTGCCGACCCTTACGTCTACTGCCGCGAGACTGTGCTGCATGATTGTTCCTTCCACGCCCGCATGTTCGCACCGTGGCAGGGGATAGCCGAAGACCCGGCGACGGGCTCGGCCGCTGCCGCCTTTGCCGGCCAGATCATGCATTTCGACGAGCCGGTGGATGGGCCGTCGAGCTTCTGGATAGAGCAGGGGATGGAGATGGGCCGGCCGTCGCGCATCCGCCTGGAGATCGATGTCAAAGGTGGAATGATTGATGCTGCCCGCATCGGCGGCGGCGCCGTCAGGGTCGCCGAGGGCCAGCTGCACGCCTGATGCGGCAGTTACCGCGCGCGCCTGATCACAGTTTCCCACCATCCAACGCGCGCTGGCGGATCGCCGCCACATCGCGCCGGGGCAATCCGGCCGGTCTGACGCAGGATCGTTAATATAGATATGCTTGATGTTGGACCGCGCCAGGTCTTTGCGTCCGCAAGATGTTTGATCGCCGCCCGGCAGTTCGTCGGGCACAATTGGATGGTGCTGTCAGCTGTCGTCCGTCAGCGATAATTCCGGCTGCGGACTACTGGACAGCAAACCGGCAGACGACTATATCGGCGCCAGCCTTCAATGGCGGGTGTGTAGCTCAGTTGGTAGAGCAGCTGACTCTTAATCAGCGGGTCCAGGGTTCGAGTCCCTGCTCACCCACCAATTAAAACAAATGCTTGTAACAGTTTTTCGATCTAACTTATCACCATTATTTTCAACTGGGTAACGTGTGGGGTAACGAATTAAGCTGGCAATATGCTGCACGCTCATAGTTCCCGGTCTTTGCGCTTCCTCAGCGCGGCCCACGTTTTCGCGGTAGACGGTGACCGCATCATTTCCTCAGCCTCCTCGATGAACACGCCCGCGAAGTTAGCGATGTACTCCAATAGCTGTTTCCGGTCGGAAAAGTCGGCCTGCTTCGGCTTGCGCAGGTTCCTGCCCAGCACGATGGAGGTCGGATGCGGTAGGTCTTCCTGTTTTCTCTCCGAGGGTAGAAACCTAACCTTACCCAAAGTGATGCCCTTTCGTTGCTCAGTTTCACTGGCCGCATCATGTGGCCACCTTGCCGGGTAAGCAGGTTGGCGGGATCAGGTCGATCCGCTCTTGATGCAGATGATAGATAAGTCGATCCTATAGAGAGGCAGATGTGAGCAGGTGAACTGCCAATGAGATCATTTTCCTAGAACAGGAAATACCAAAGAACTACGACGATAAAAATTAGGGGAGACCAATATTTCAAAACCTTAAGCAGCTTCTCGGAAAATGACATCTCTGCCATCAGCTTGCCGTGCGCCTCAACTTCGTCCCGGTTGGCGTCATCAATGTCAAAGACGTTTACGTCCAAGTCCCACAAAGCGTGTGTATTGTCGCTTAAAAGCTTTTCGTAATGCGCAAGATTTGCGCCATCAAGCCGATACATTGTCGCCTGATAAAGCTTCCTCTGCTCGATCAAACTTTGAATTTGATATTCCCTGTCCGAAGTACTACGAGGTATTTTATCGGCCGGGTGAAAATAGGATGGTGGTGAAAGCTGGCAAGAAAGCGATTGCGGATGGCGTCATTCTATTTGGTGTAGTTGGTGCATCATCTCCGATAGCACATCCGCCTGTACGTTTTCGGAATGTGGGGCTTGAGTATTTGGCGGTTATGACTGGTCGTGCTTGTAACGCGCTTGAGGTGACGAGTGTGATCCAGGCACACTATGAGATCCGCTACGAATGTGACCTAAACATAAAACCGATAGTTCCTCCACCCTATAAATCCGGCTAGCAAATCAAACGGCAACTAACAGGTTTCCCCGCTCTATGCGCGCCTTAGATGTCAGAATGGGTAGTGCCGCCGGCTATCAACAACCGAGGCATATGTGCCGACAATCACAGATGGTGCATCAGGTTTCTGAAGGACTCGATAGACAGCACCGGCGACTGCATTGGCTAAATCATCGTGACTACCAGGTGCATGATCGACTATATCTCGGCCAACCCTCGAAGTTCGACGCTCAAGACCAACTAGCTGCATGACAAGTCGATCATTATCGACCAAGGCAACTTGACCCGAATTTATACATGGAACGAGGGCCAGATACAGTTCGGATTTGTTTGCATCGGACACTTTATATTCGATGCCTCGGCGCCTGAACGGCTCGCGACACCATTCTCCGCCGTATCGATCCCCAAATATCCTTCGAATGCCATATGCCTTCAACAGTTTAGCGAACTCTTCGGTGACGACTTCGGGATTATAGGGAGGTCGCTTTTCCCGAATCACATCAACGATGGCTTTGGTGCCCTCCTTATGGGCGATACACAGCGTCATGGAGTCTGATGATCCACCGGACGGATCGACGAAAGCCACATACTTGTGGCGACGTTCCCAGGTCCTCTCTGTCGTGTTGAAATCAACGGCTGCTTCCACCATCTCTCTGACCAGCAAAGTTTCAACGTCAATCCGAAACTCGGAACCGTACTCAGCCGCTGCAACCGCTGCGTCACGAGCATAAGCTCTATCAACGATCTTCTGTGGCAGCGTCGGATTGAATGTTCGTGATGGACCCTTGGCGACGAGAATGAGCGGATCACCGTTTTGGCCATAGTGGTCTCGGTGAGACCGAAATAACTCTCCCTTTCTCGCATATGGGCTTGAGATCACGATCAGCATGCCAGATGTGGTTGCAAGCGCAGGCCTCACCGCGTCCAGAATTTCCTTGTCTGGATTGCGTGATCCCTCCAACTGCCAAAAAGCCGTCTCATCAGCGATTGCTGAAACGGCCGTGATCCCGCGCACAGTTCGAAAATTGGCAGGTTTGATCTGAATATCAATTCGGGTGGTGAGCCGGATCGTATCGGCAGTCTGGCTTTCGATCATGGAACTTAATACTGGGCTATGTTCGAGCACTCCCTGAATATGGCCAAAGGCCCGATCAGCTTGAACCGTATTTGTCGCCAACACGGGGAGTACGCCACGTTCACCTGGTGCAAGGACATCGGACCAGTCACACAGGCTCGACACATAGGCTCCCAGTGTCCCTGCAGCCCGCGTCTTGCCACCCCGGCGGCCAACGATATTCCAGAATTCATCAATCCGCTCCGAGGGCTCCGCGTCTCGGCCCGTGACCTCTGTGAAGCGAACCCTTTCGTCATCTTTCAGGCGCTCTCCCATCGCCGCAATGAGCATAATCCGCCACAGCTTCCAGCTATCACCGGGAATGGCAGCTCCGAGCAGTTGAGGATCAGCGAGTGCTTCTCGTATCGTAACCTTAGGCGTCAAGCGGCTGGACCTTTTCAGCCAGGTAGTCGTCAACCGAGGGGCCAGATTTCTTATTGGTTTTCAGGCCGAGTTCTCTAACGGTCCGTGTCAAACTATTTGACCACGCTAGGTACTGCCGGCTATCTCGCTCTGACAGTGAGCAACACCCTCCCTCATCAAGAAGCTTGGCATCCATCAGGGAGACATGAAGCGTAAGCCAAGCCGCTCGTTCGATAATGGCGCGTTGGGGTGCGGTGGGTTTGCCGCCGACATGTTCTATCAACTCATCCTTTACGGTTTGCATCAGCCGTGCTTCTCGGCGACGACCGTCAAGCTTCGCCAGCACATTTGGTCGAGAATGCGGGCCTATAGTGCGCATAGCTTGGCCTCCGAAATTCAGCTTTCACCAGCGGCCGCACGAAATATCCATCCAGAACGGCAGTGAGGACTGAATTCCTACCTAGTCCACATTCGAATAATATTCAACAGTTATCTTAAAATACGCAAGAATCATGCGTTTGCTCGATTGATAATCCGGATAATTTGCGTCGGCGTCCATGTTGCGTGACGCGGGGTGGGAATTTTCATCTCGTTGAGTGTGCGTGCGATTCCAGCCGCAGAAGCGCCTCCGTCGAGCATCGGCTGAATCAGCTTAATCATCTTGTCGGCATGAGCTTTTGCGTTCTCTTGGCGAACTTTGTTCCGCTTCATGGTGGCATCTCTGACGCCACCCAACTTAACTCCGCGCGCCTTAGCGGCCTGTAAAGCTGCTTTAGTCCGTTCGCTGATGAAAGTGCGCTCCTGCTCAGCCAAGGCGGCATAAACATGCAGTTGAAACTTATCGGCAAATGGCATTTGACCTTCGGATCATCCATCAATGAAGCGACTTGAGATACCTTGCGACTTAGCCGATCAAGTTTGGCCACCAGAAGCTCTGCTCCAGTGCGACGAACAAGATCAAGTGCCTTCTCCAGTTCCGGCCGGTGCCGGTCTCCACCACTTTGGACCTCCCTGAACCGCTCCAGCACTTCAAAAGGAACATCACAGAAGTTATCGAGGAAGATGGAGATGTCCCGCTCTTGTGCTTCCAGGCCAAGTCCACTGCGACCCTGATCCTCTGTCGAGACGCGGATGTAAACAACGTACTGGCGCATAACAAACCCTCCGATGCTGGAACTTTCTAGTGGGTTATCAAATGACAACGAACGTTGTGCCTGTCAAAGCATTGAAAACAAACAAATTGCAAATTGCTGGAACAACGAATTCGACGAAGTACGATTTACATCTAGCCAGAGATTCCACACCATTTTTGCACCGATCTTGAGAGCCGAGCGAAATGCCGCAAAGTCTCAACAATGTTTGGATTAGTAAGTGGCCGCACAGGGATGACGACGGCGCTTACTCACAGGTCAAAGGGGACTTCTCAACGGCATTCCGAAGCAGTGGGCTCATTCCGCCGCCTCAAGATCGATGTCACTGAAGTTTGGTTCCGACATTGTGCCCGCCATCCCTAGATCCAGAACCGACCCGAGGAGTAGATCGGGCCGTTTGGATGGGACTGCCGATGATATGGCGGCTCGGGAGGACGAAGAAACGATTGCAATGATTCATCACCAGCAAAGAGCTTAAAGCCATTCCGCTTAAGTGTGGCAATAGCATCATCAGCCGACGGAAAGGATAACTCGTCGAAAACACCGCTGGTATCGCCAATGAAATACACACATACGCCGCCTTGGGGCATCTCCTCGATCAAGGCCCAATTCTGTTGAAGCATTTCCACGATTTTGACCCAGTAGTTATCAGACTTGATTGAAACGGTATCGCTCAAACCACTACCTCCCGTTCCTCGGTCGGCGCCAGAGCCTCGTGGAGGAGGGCTTCGAGGAGGCGGGCGCGGATAGATCGATAGTGGGCGGAGTTTTGGCGATCACAACGTTTGCCCTGTTGATGTGCTCAATGATATCCACTTCAAATGCAGCGGATATCCTGAAGCGCGCGGGCCCGGACCACTACATCCTGAGGCTCAAGGATGTTCCGGTTTCCCGATTTCTGGAATTGCTTCAGGCTAATCACGGATTTGAGGTGAAAGGTGCGGATAATATCGAGAACCGTACTTTGACGACACAATTCGAAGGAAATCTGAGCGAAATCGTCCGACGTGTTTTTAATAATGAGAGTTATACGCTTTCAATTCACCAAGAGCCCGGCTTCTCCGACCCAAAGGTATTCAAGATAACCTTTTTGACCAAATCCGATGGTACATCCTCCGTCGAACGGGTTGCTTCCGTCATCGGCAACTCAGGCCATGCATTTGCGACAGATAGCACCGTCTTGGACCCTTTGAGAGAAGGTCAACCACCAATACCGTCGCACGTACGCGAAGCTATTTCACCGCCACCTCGCGAAACCCGTGAACGCGAGAAATTCGACAAGGTGCGTTCGGAATTGTCCAAAGACCTGAACGACCGCGTCAGGCGATTAAAAAGTCTGACAAGGTAATGCAACGGTCCTGCCGCTTTGAACTGATCCATCCTATTATGTTTCGAGCGAAGGAAGGCAGTTGGAATCCGTATCCGAGCGCTAAGCCGCCGCCTGATCCTCCAGTGCCCATCGCAGGTGCAGCAGATCGCCACAGCCACTCCGTCTTGACGATTACAAATGGACCATTCTGGTAGAATAGGTTCTGGAAACTCAGCTCTAATTGCCAAAAATGCTATCAAGCTTCCAAGCGACGCGCGCAGCAATCGTGTGAATATCGCTCGGGCTAACTGCTACAGTCGCGATTCCCGCCGGGAAGCCGGGCCCACTCATGTGGTTTTGCGATTCTAAATCGATGTAGTTGTATTCAATACCAAACGAAACAGAGCCAAAACTGCGCTCAACGCCAGCGCCAACCACATATCCATTGTGCCATTGCTTGTCGGCGAAAACGCCAGTCAGGCCGACAGTATCGACGACTGAGAAACTCACATTGCCGCCTGCGTATCCACCGCGAGCGTAGATGAGCCAGTGGTCCCAACTGTAACCGGCACGGAGGACAGCCGTTAACAGCATATCGAGGTCGGTGGTGTAGACGTCGTCAAATGTAGAAAACGTGGTTTCCGATAGGTCTGCAGCGGCGATTGTAACTTCCGGGCCGACTACGAACTGACCCATTTGAAAATTGTATCCAATGCCAATGCCACCGACAACACCATCGGCGCTGTGATTGACGCCACCAGCGCTCGCAATGCAACAGAGGTCGAAAAAACCGGCAGGGATCACGGTCAGCGCTCTGGTATCCACGGTGCCGTAACCCAAATGACCACTAACGTAGAGACCGCTCCAGCCATAATCCTCCGTCAAATGTCCCTCAGACATGGCGGCAGATACCGAGCCAAACAAGAACGTTGTCGCGAGAAGCAAATTGCGCATGTCAAAATCACCCACTTTAGCCTAACTATCGGGAAATAATTATAACTTATATGAGCGGGTGCGCTGTGATGATTCGGCAACATCCGCCAATATATTAACAAATGGTTAACTTTGAATATTATGTAAGGCTCTGATGGGCTCCGCTCAGTATCTGGGGGGTGCCCGGTGGGTGAGGTCGGGGACTGAGGGAGGTGGGAGTCGCGGATCAAACGCGGTGCGCCCACGACGGCGCTGAACCTCTGTCAGTTTGAATCGAATCTGACTTCATCATAGAGCGAACCTATCACGCCCTTTCCGGAAGTATACTGGCCGTCAGGGTCGTGGTAGTTCGCCATAAGTTCAGCCAATGCGGCGAGAGCATGTGACCTGATCAAGTTCGGTGGCAGGTCGTCGGGTATCGTCAGAACCGCTTTTCGAGCAGCGCTGATCGCTTTGATCGCTACCTCTCGGTCATATTCACATTTGCTGGCTTTTTTAGCGTGCTTATCAACGAGCGATAGCACTCTCTCTTTTACAGGATTCATCATCACCCTTTGAACGCTTAAGCCGTATTCAAGGCCCAAATACGGTGACGAGGGCAGACAGCGCATCGGGTTTCTATCCCGATTTCGATCACAAACTCAGTGCGATGTGCCCTGCCTATAAACTGATTTTGACCGGCATTTTTTGCAGATACGATTACCCGCCCAGCTGCTCGGAAACTTCTTTCCGCACATTAAGCATTTACGAAGCTTTTCCTCAGAGTTCGTCGGAACTGGCTCTGGTTGATCCGTTTTGAATTGGACGTTCATATCTGAACATATAGGGAACATTTTCCTATCGACAAGACGGGCCGCGGTATTTGGATCGTCCAATTGAGGTTTGTCTTAGCCCCCTAAAACTGTGCCATTGTTTTGATGGTTCAGGATTTGGCTATGGCGAGGAAGCGTTATTCGGATGAGGATATCCTCAAACTGCTGCGTGAGATTGAGCTGAACCTGGCATCGGGCCAGGATGTTGTGTCTGCATGTCGTTCAGTCGGCGTGAGCGATGCAACTTACTACAATTGGCGCAAGAGGTTTGGCGGGATGGGTAGATCGCAGTTGTCGGAGCTGAAGGCTCTGCAGAAAGAGAATGGCCGGCTGAAGAAGATCGTAGCGGAGCTAGAGCTGGACAAGCTGATCCTCAAGGAGAGCCTGGATTACCTAAAGCCCAAGGCCTGACGACCGATCAGCTTCGTCAGGCTGTCATTCATACACGTCAGAAGCTCGATACGTCGGAGCGGCGCACCTGCAAAGTGATGGGCGTTGCGCGCAGCACGCTGCAATACAAGGCCGTGCTGAAGGATGATGAAGAGGCTTTGCGTTTGGCCATGATCCGGCTGGCTAAGCAATATGGTCGCTACGGCTACCGCAAGATTGCCAGACTGCTGCGTGTCGAGGGCTGGCATGTGAACCATAAGAAGGTAGAGCGGCTGTGGCGTGAAGAAGGATTGCAACTTCCCCATCGCCACAAGAAGCGCAGACGGCTCTATCACAAGGACAGTTCCGTCATCCGGCTGCGGCCCCAATACCCAAACCACATCTGGAGCATCGACTTCGTTCACGACAAGCTGAGCAACGGCCGCAGTTACAAGATGCTGACGGTACTGGATGAGTACACTCGACAGGCCTTGTGCGTGGCTGTGAATACCAGGATGGGATCGGCCGAGGTGCTTGAAGCGCTATATCCACTACTGCTGCGGTATGGAAAACCGGAATACGTTCGCTCAGACAATGGCCCGGAGTTCATTGCCAAGCCTCTACAGGAATGGCTGACAAAAGTCGGCATCAAACCAATCCAGATCTATCCGGGTTCACCATGGGAGAATGGCTACAACGAAAGGTTCAACGGAACGCTGCGTCACGAAGTACTCAACGCAGAATGGTTCAATACTACCAGGCAGGCCCAAATCGTCATCAATCAGTGGCTCAGACAGTACAACCACATCCGACCACATCAAGCCCTCAATATGCGTGCGCCGGTCCCAGAAACCGTTTCAGAAATTGGCCCATGAAAAGGGGGCTGGACACCCTTATGCAATCAGCTCAGTTCGTCCCATAAGCGCTGATGTCAGACACCAATGAGCACCAAATGCAGCTTCATCCTCATATAGCTCTTGCAAGATAATCCGCGTTGGATCGTCTTTCACCACTGCAAACTCGAACCGAAGAGTGCCAGGCTCATTCGCCAAGCTTCGTTGTTGGTGATCCTTTAGTAGCGGGATTGATTTCTCACATTGGTCTGAATTTGCGTAACTCAATGTACCGTTCACCATGAAGGCCATTGGAACCTCCCTTACTTGATAGTCTGACGCCGGAGACCGTAAATTTTACCACAACAGCAGACTTATGTCCGGCCTAACCACCGTTCGAATTGGGTGGGTTTTCAGGAAGTCCAGCAAGGCGGAGGGCGTCAAGATAAGATTGTAAAAACTCTTTGTCCTGCAAATATCGAAAAGCGTAACCGAACCATGTTACATTCACGTCTGGGATGGCTTCTTGACTTTCCTTGACAAGTTCTCTGGCTTTCTGAAACTCGCTTCTCGCCATTGCGATTACGATGAGATGATATCGAGCGCCATTTTTGATCCAGATGTCATCTGATGGTGAAGCAATGATCGCATTGCTCACTGCTGCCGCTTCAGAATATTCTTCCAGCATTATCAAGCTAAATCCCAGTGAATGAGCAACCCAAAGTGGAAAATAGGGCTCCGTTCGCATCCCTAATTTGAGATAGTCTACCCCCCTTTTCGGATCACCCAGCGTTGAATAGGCCCAGCCGGCCAAGGACGCATGCAGTGCGCCACCGGGCGATAGGCCAATCGCTTTGTCGACAAGTTCCCGTGCTTCCACGTAGTTTCCCAGATAGATTTCGATCCAACCGAGAACCATGTATGCCGTGGGCCACATTGGTTCCAACTCTACAGCTGTCTCTGCATAATTCCGCGCAATGCCAAGATTGCCGGGATCGTCTGATGGGATGCCCAAAACTTCCTTGTACCAATAGACCCATCCAAGCAACCCGTTGATTGATGCGCTTTTGGGATTGATTTCCAGCGCTCGCCTGAGATTGACTTCAGCGAGCGTTAATCTCTCACGGTCAAAGCTCTGGAAATTAACGAGAGCGCCCTGATACAGGCGGAATGCTTCCAGATTGGCGATATCTGACAACGCCTTTTCCGCCGTATCGCCAGATATGAGATCGACCTCAAGCCGGGTCATTATGCTGCCAGCGATGTCATCCTGAAGATTGAAAAGCTCATCGAAAGACCGTTCAAATTTGTTTGACCAAACAAATTGCCCGTTCAATGCATCAACCAACTGGGCTGTCACCCGAACTTGATCATTGGAGACTTGGATATTTCCCCTGAGAAGATATTGAACGCCCAAATTCTCTGCGACTTGCGAAACTTTGATGCTCTCCCCCTTGAAAGAAAAGCTCGAGTTTCTGGCAATTACGAACAATTTTGGATGGACCGAAAGCACCGAGATCACATTCTCTGAGATGCCATCGCCCAGATAATCATTCTCCGGATCACCGCTCAGATTATCGAACGGCAACACCGCTATGGACGGTTTCTCCGGCAGTTCAAACTCATATTTGGTCAAGTCGGCAGGTTCGAAATCATATGAGAACTGATTTTCCCACGTGGCGATGCCAATGGCTGCGAACACAATGGCCAAAACACCTGCAATTGCTGCCGAGCGCCATGGAAACGCTTGACGCGAACGAGGTGCGGCTCGCCCTGTTGCGTTGGGTGCCGGTTCAATTGAAAATCCCTGACTACTCGACGAGGTGCTTTCCAGTTCGGTCACGATATACGCATCGCTGTCCTTGATCAGCGCAAGGACATCAGCGGAAACGCAAATCGCACTGCTCTGGGCTTGATTGGCCAGCACCGCAGCAATTTTAACAGGGTCGATTTCCGTTGATGCTGGTTGGGCGAGCGTGACACCGGTTCGCAAGGTTGGGCCCTTTCCACCTTCACCGGGAAACAGCCGATTTAGTTCGAAAGCGGCGTGGAGCGCATCGTCTACTTGGTCGAATTCTGCGACGACCCCATCGTCAACACTGCCAACCAGCGATCCATGTTGGGCAGTGACAGCCTCGTCGATCTTTTTGATACATTCACTGAACGCGGCGTGAGACAGAGCTTCATCGGAACCATCCGGCCCGACGACCTTGGCAACGAGAATGGTCTTTGTCTCAGCGTTCATTCATTTACCATTGTACTCAATTTCCCGGCGGGTTTTGCGGAAGTCCAGAACCGCGAAGCGCGGCCATGTAACGGTCAACGAAACCTTGATCGAGAACATCAAACATCCACGTCGCATAGTATGTATCTACGTTCGCGTTCGGATTTATCTTTAGGAGGTCGATGACATAACCGCGTGCTTTGACATACTCGTTTTGCGATACAGCGATGTAGGTGAGAAGGTGAAACGCGAGATTTTTGATCCATGCATTTGCTTCACTTGCAATGATGCTCTGACAGATCGCGTTTGCCTCCCCATATTGTCCCAGCTTCATCAGTCCAAAAGCCAATTGCAAAGGCATGGCCATAGAGTAGCTTGGTTCCAAACGCATAGCGCGACGCTGTAATTCAACTCCCTCGGCAGTCTGGCCGGTTTTCATCTTAATCCATGCAGCAGCATTGTTGATGCTGGACAATCCCGGGCTCAATTGAAGGGCTTGATCAACATGGATTAAAGCACTGTCATGATCACCTTGGAGCTTGTCGAGTGAAGCCAGCAGGATATGCAGTTCCGCATCTACATTTCCCTTTGAATAATCGAGAGAACGGTTAGCAAATTCTCGTGCTGTTCCGATTGACCCAGAAATATCGCCGGTAATTCGCATGATCACTTTTTGATAGTGTATCCAGCCCATCAGGAGATTTGACCCCCAATCCTCCGGATATCGTTTGTAGTACTCGCTCCATAGTTCTTCAGACTTTTGATGCGCTTCCAAGCTGAACTGTTGGTACGCTCTGCGCCCCTCGACGAAAAAACGAAACATCTCCAATCCGTCAGGCAATTCGCGCCATTGGTTAATCCATGCGCGAGATTGCTCGCCTCGAGTAAGCTGTACTTCCAACTCTTCCAGAATTTTTCCCGTCAGATCGTCCTGCAGTTTGAAAATGTCGGTGAGCTCGTAATCATACTGCTCCGCCCAAAGGTGCTTGCCATCCAGTGCATCGACCAATTGAGCCACCACCCGCATCCGATCATCCTGAACGTGGACGCTGCCTTCCATGACATAGCGAACACCCAGTTCCTCGGCGATCTGCTGAACCTTGGTGGGTTTGCCTCTGTAAGTGAAAACGGAATTTCGGGCGATAATGAATAGATCGGGTGATGTTGCAATCACCGCTATGATTGTCTCCGTCAGCCCGTCTCCAAGAAAATCATTCGCCGGATCGCCGCTGAGATTATCAAACGGCAACACTGCAATGGATGGTTTCTCCGGCAGTTCAAACTCATACTTGGTCAGGTCAGCCGGTTCGAAATCATAGGAAAACTGATCTTGTATCGTGAACGCGGCGATCAGGACCAGCACCAAGGCCGCTCCGGCGACAAAGGTGAATTTCGGCAGAACCTGTTGAAAGGTGGCGGGCGGCGCTGCAGCGTTGATACGAATGTCTTTGGCTCGCACCCGATAAGCGCCATCGCTCCCTTCACCGAGCTCCTCGGTCAAAACACCGTGATCGTCTCTCAGCTGGTCCTGCACGGCGCGCGAGATGACGATGCCTTCAAACCGCTTCTGCAATTCGGAGGCAGACTTGATCCCGTCACCGCGCACCCTGCCGTTTTCAATCGCCACATCCCCCTGATCGATGCCGATGTGAATGCTCTGGTCACCGGCAGATGCGTGAAATGTCTTTTCAAGGACGACGGCGCATCGAACGGCGTCAGAAGGGCTTGAGAACTGGGCTGCCAGACTTCCACCCGCATTACCAAGCAATTTGCCGTGATGCTCAGTGACGATGCGATCCACCGTTACCAAGTGATCCTTCAGGATTTTGTCCGAGATGCCCCCGCCGGTATCGCCTGTTTTTTCGAGACCGGTGAGTTCTGCAACGAGGATTGTGGTGAGCGTCTGCTCCATACCCAAAATCCCATCCAAATCTCCGTGCACAAACAATACGCTTTGCAATCGGTATTTGAAGAATACACTCAACAGTTCCAAGGACCAAGACAGATCACATCACTGCGAAGCCAGAACAAATGCTAACCAGCCAATCTATCTGGGCACTCGGAGGGCACTCCGGTAATCAATACGACGTCTATGAGCTGAGCCTCATCTTTGCGACAAAGATACCGGTTCTATGCAGTCATTCTTGAATGTGTTGGGACAGGATGACATCGTAGAACTCTCTGTGAAGGGAGATGGAGATGTTGTTTGAAGTTGGTCGGATCTACGACAGGAGGAGAGATCTGCACGTTAATTATGGTGGCCAACAACAGGGAGGAATTTCTACGCCTTCGGAACATCCCATGATCTTCATTTTCACCGGTGATAGTGGCACTCACTACGGCTACGAAGATGGTTGGGACGACGACGGAGTATTTTGCTACACGGGAGAAGGACAGCGCGGGAACATTGTCCGTCGTTCAATCCCTCAAATCTGTCCAATAGGCGCTGACGTCACACAATGTTGATACCCAGCGACGGCGAAAGAAGGTGGAAATGTTGTTCGCCCACTTCAAACGCATTCTCAAGCTTGATCGCCTGCGTCTGAGAGGGCCAAATGGAGCGAAAGACGAGTTTCACCTCGCCGCTACAGCACAAAACCTCCGCAAACTCGCAAAACTCATCCCGCAACCAGCGTGAAAGCCGGCAACAAAGCCGCTCGACTTCAAATCACCGTCGATCAAAACAAAGCCTTTTTCATCAAAATCCGCCGTTAGTGGTATCACTTCCGCCGCAGGCAAGGCACCGGTCAGGCGAGGATGTTTGCGGGTTCCGGTTCATCCATTCGGTGATGCAACAGGCAAAGGCCCGCACTTCAGCCTCGGGACGCGGATGACCACCGTCAAATTCGGCAATCCCGGACCGCTCGTCGAAAAACACCTGCCAATCTTCGGCATTCCACCCGTCGTCACCGAGGCGCAGCAGGGCCACGATTTCGGTCTTGTTGCAGGACAGGGCATCCAGAACGGTATCCGGGGGCGGTGAAGAGGCTTCGAGAACCAAGTCATTGCCGTGGAGTTCAATGTCGACGCCGGCGGCGCGTGCCGCAAGGAGGGCTTTGAGCGCCGTCATAGCGTTGTCCTCCAGCCTTGATCCCCATTTTTCCCGTGCTCGGATTGAGGGTGAGATTTTGCGTCCGTTGCGTCTGCACCGTCCGCATCCTTTGATTTCAAGGTATTGGCGCGGACGGTCGATATCGTCTTGCCTTGTCCAGCGTCCGCACCGCCGTCATCCGTCCGCAAGTTGGTGCCACCGAATGCATTGGTTTCATTGCCATTTGGCAGAATCGTGGGCGGTGCGGACGGTGCGGACGGTTGTGTCCCCTCTTGATCCGGACCGGCAAGACTTCCCTTGGCCGTGATTCGAATGATCCGGGTACGCGCCCGGCCTTCCTTGGCGTAGTCGATATCGATGCCGACCTTGCGCAGGAACGTGGCGGCCCGGCGCAGGCGGCCGGACAAGGCCCGGGGGCTGGCGGGCCAGGTCTTTGCCTTGGTGACGCGCTCCCCCGCTGCTTCGGCAAGGGCGCCCAGAAGGTCCGTCGCCGTTCCCGTCCACTCCGTCCGCTCCGCCATCACGGCGCGCACCGCCGCCGCGACGGGGTCGGCCTCGATCACATTCTCAACCGCCTCGTCCCGGTTGCCGCAATAGGCCGACCAGAAGGTGCCGGCGGGCCAGATGGCGGTCTCGCAGGCCGACGCCCAAAGGGCGAAATCCGCCATGCGCGGCAGCCGCTCCAGCCGAATTTCTGGCAGGCGTCGAAGGCCCTGTGCGACGGCATCGAGCAAGACCCCGAGGATCTTCGGGCTTTCGGCCTCGAAGGCGGCCCAGAGTTCCGCCTCGGGGCGCCGGCGCTCCTCGGGAATGGCCTCCAGGGTTAGGAACACCGCCCGGTCGGCGAGGTCGGGCCGGGTGACGATGTCCTCGATACCGTTGAGGATCACCGGCCGGGCGGCGTCGAACAGCACCTCGTCCTGATCGGTGTAGAGCTGGCGCACCGCGAAACCGCCGCCGGTCGCCAGCCGACAGAGCGTGTCCGAAATCCAAGAAGGCAGACCCGAGACGTTGTCGAAAGCCAGAATATGGCCGTTGTTGGCGGCGATGAAAAGGTCGCGGTCCTCGCGCGGCAGGGCGCGCAACGGGGCCGTGTTTGGATCGAGCAAGGCGCGCAGGATGGCCGAAAAGGTAGACTTGGCCGAACCCTGTTCGCCCGACAGCACCATCACCGGATACGGGCCGCGATTGCGCAGCACGGCCAGCGCCCAGGCCACCACGAGCACGAAGTCGGTATCGGACTGGACGTTGAGGAAGGAGCGCAGGGACTCGACCGACCCGCCCGGGATCGGGACCGGCAGGGGCTGCATTCCAGCGGCACGGCGGAACCGGACCGGCGGGTCCTCAACCACGCGCCACCCGCTTGTCGCGATCTCGATGGCGCGCCAAGCTTCGTCGCCGAGGTCGAGATAGAGTCTGCCATTGATCCCGCCGACGCGAATGAACACCGGCAGTTCCGGTGCATCAAAATGAGCCTTCGCCTCGATCACGTTGAGGGCCGATTGCAGGGCTTCCGAACTCGTTGCGCCTCCGGTCGCCTCGAAGAACTGCCTGGCCAGCCAGCGCTTGAAACCCTTGGTGCGGACCGGCCAGGTTTCCCGGTGACCGTTGATGTCCAGATCCGCAAAGGCGGTTCCATCGGCGGCGTGAAACAATTCAGCCGCACCCGCCATATCGATCAGAATGTCGGCCTGGGTCGGCCCTCGCCCGCCGTCGCCGCATTGCTCCATGATCGCCTCGTCAAGGGCGGTGACACGGCATCCGGCTTTCTTCAGCTGTGCCCTCAGCGCCTCAAAAGCAGCCCGGTCATCCCTCTTTATCGAAGAGAGCCATTCCAGCACGTCGGGCACGAAAGGCGCGCCAGGATCGTCGGCAACCCGTTCAATCAGTTCGTCCAGGGGATCGGAAATTTCCTCGGCGGCAGCAATGGCGGCCGCTATCGGGCTCTCATCGCCATCCAGCATTTCGTCCGGAACCGCATCCGGGATCACGGTCTCGTCGACCTTGTCCATTGTCATTGCCGGCCCTCCCGGTTGCGGAGCGCCTGGGCGGCCAGCATGTCGTTGAAGTCCTGCCCGCGCGGCGGTCGGGCGATGCGCACGCGCCGGCCCTCCCGTTGCCAGCGCAGGGCGCAATCTCGGGCGGCGGCCTCGCCTGGATCGTCGCCGTCGGCCAGGACGATCACCTCGCGCACATCGCCGGGCAGGTCGAGCGCCTTCAACCCGGAGGTGGACAGAGCCGCCCACGCGGGGTTTTTCGTTACCTGCGTGGCCGCGAGGCAGGTCTCGATACCTTCGCCGACCATCAGCAGGTCGGAGTGCGCTGCAAGGCGAACCACACCACCTCGGCAGGGACCGAGCATCAGTTTCTGCGGATCGACAGGCGCCTTGCCGAACCCGTCGCGCGCAAGAAACGTGCGATGGATGGCCAACGGGGCATCGTCGGAACCACGGGAGACGAGCGCCACCATGACGGGCCAGGTGCCGCCCGAGGGGTGCTTCAATCCGCCGTGAAACCGCAAGGCCGATGCGCTCGGCAGGCGCAGGCCACGCGATTGCAGGTAGCTTTCGGCCAGGGTGTTCGATGCCGGGACCGTCGCCCGCCAGATGCGGAGCGCGTATCCCATCCTGTCCGAGTCACTGCGGTCCGGTGGCGTATCCTCTTGCTGGTGGGCCTTAAAGGGCCGCCGCCTGATCGAGTGCCGGCAGGGCTGATCCCACAGGCCACGAGCGCGCAGGGCATCGATCACCTGGACCTGGTCGCATCCGGCGTGGCAGCGCAGGAGGACCTTGCCGTCATTCCCGGTCGACAGGGACAGGCTGGGATTGCGGTCGTCATGGGCCGGGCAACGGGCAATCCAGCCGCTTCCGGCTTTGCGCCCGCCGAGGGCCTTGGCAATTGTTTCAGCGATCATGGCGCGCGCCCTGGTCGTCGGAGGCCGCCGCGCCGGTATTGTCGTTGGCGGACACCGGCAGTTCGGCCCGCGACCACTCGGCCAGAATGGAAAAAAAACCGGCGACGTTGTCGCCGATCTGTTTTGCCTCGTCGCGCTCAGCTCGCGCCCGATACGTTGTTGCCAGAACTCACGGGTTCGTTCGATCCGGTTGTGATTCAAATTGTCGTTTGCAGCTTTCACCGAAGATCTCACGGTCGGTTTCTCTTCAGCATCTCGCTTTTGCTGCCTACGGAATGTCAATGCCCCGATCATGTTATTCTGTTCTTGGTTGATCCTGGTCATTGAGGAAGCCTCCCCCGGCGCTGAGAATTCTCCCAAACCTGAAGGTCAGTCAATCGCCAGTAACGGAAGCGACCGATGTAATGAGGCTCCGGAAAATTACGGGCGGGATCATTGACCCAGCGATGCAGCGTCATCGATGTGACCCCGTAGCGCTCCCAAACCTTCCGAGCGGGCAGAAAACTTTCGGTTTTTGAGGATTTAACAACCATCTTGCGGGTTCCTGTACTGGGCACTCGCAAGGGATACTATAAAAAAATGGCCGGCGAGCGCGTGTTGTCACGTCTCCCGACCATCCGATCATTCTGGTCACGCCCGCTGCCGACATCTTCGCGTATCAGGAAATACAGCCCGAAATGTCCCATTTAGGACACGCAACGACTAAATTGACCATAAGAGTCAACGGGTCATCCAACCCAAGCATCATGCGGCCATCCAACCACATGACGCTTACCGCCTATTACAATTTTAGCGTGAAGTCAAGTTAGCAAGAGTAACCACATGTTTGGCCTCATCTCTGTCAACAAGGTAAGAAATATGATTGCCCCACGCCACTAGAGCTCGCCTCTTTTCATCAGCAAAATCGTAGCGTTGATATACGCCAGCAATGCCACCAAGCGAACCCGAAGTATGGTTCAGAATTTTTTCGATCACCGCGAGGCTGATGCCCAATTTTGCCATACCTGAAGCTACTGTTCTGCGAAGATCGTGCAGTCGCCATGGTTCTATCGCCGTGGTTTTCCCATCGGCCGCGCCGTCTGATAAAACAGTTTGCATATGACGGTCTATTGTCGCCTTGGCTTTGGAGAAACCGCTAACGGAATTCACGCCATTGGTTGTGAAAACAAGATCAGAATTGGTAATCCGAGGGAGAGCTTCAAGAACTTCAACCGCTGCAGCATTAAGCGGTACGTCATGCGCTTTGTCGTTCTTCACCCGCACGCGCGGAATTGTCCACAATTCCCCATTGATTTCGGTCCACGACATGCGACCAACTTCATCCCGTCGCTGCCCCGTCAACAACAGGATTTTAAAAAGTTCGCCAAATGGCCATCCCATTGTACTGGCTGCTTTCCAGAATGCTCTAATTTCTTCGTCCGACAGAATTCGATCACGCGAGCGCTCGACCGTCGGTGGTTTTATGCGATCACAGGGGTTTTCCTTGACCAGATCCCGCTCAATCGACCAATTGAACAGTTTCCGAAGCGCTGCAAGAGTGCGGTTCGCCATAACCGGGGCGCCCCGATCAACGATTTCGTCAAGGATTGTGATGACTTCAGCTCGGGTAATGTCGCTAATCTGGCGATAACCCCAATTGTCCGTAATGCCTCCATCGACGACGACGAACGCTTTCGGATCATCCATGCAATCCGCTTTGGACTTGTTGGGCGCCAAACCGAGTTGACGCGCCGTTTCTCTCCACGACCGGTTATTTGGTTTGGCATGTCTGATCAAGAACAGGCGGACAACACCTTCGAATGTTGTCACAGTCGCAAATTCACTTTTCTTGGCGGCGCGTTTAGCGTTCTGTTTGGCAAGCGCAGGATCGTCGCCAAGTTGAACCTTCTGAAGTGCCATGCGAGCTTGTTCCCTCGCTTCCGACAATCCAAGCGCAGGGTAGGGCCCCAAGGACATCTTCCGCGGTCTTCCACCGCTTCGATATCGAATTGCCCACGATTTGCGGCCAGTCGGCTGCACGATGAAATACAGGCCGGTAAGCAGTCCATCCGGAATTTCGCGTCTTGCGCCGCCCGGTTTGAATTTTTCCAGAGCCGCGACCGTAAGAGACTTTGACATCGGAATCTCCCTGGGTAACATCTGGGTAACAAAAAACAGCCGGTATGCTGCGTTACCCCATGTAAATAACATAAGCAAACAGTTCTGAAATATCGATACATAACAGGCAGATAAAATATATGATAGCTGCTGAATTGTTGCCTGCTGTTGGTATAATCTGGCTGACTCTTAATCAGCGGGTCCAGGGTTCGAGTCCCTGCTCACCCACCAAAGAAATCAGAGACTTAGCGGGGTTTTGGCGGGTGCCGGTTTACGGTATCGGCGCCAGTTTACGCTTTATTCCTGTTTCGGTTCTGATCCGACAGCCTCGATCACGTCTTCACCGACCAAATCCACATCCATAGCAATCACGATTTTGCAATTAAAATTGCAAAATTTATCAAAATCTTTCAGAATGCCTGTATCAGATTGATAAAAAAATTTCACCGGGAGAGGCGAAGTGGCAAACCGGCCGACCATTCACGATCTCGCTGCGGCCGCCGGCGTCAGCGTTGCAACGGTCGACCGGGTGTTGAACGGCCGCGCCAAGGTGCGCGAGGAGACTGCCCGGCGGGTCTACGAAGCCGCAAAGCAGATCGGCTATCACGCGTCGGCCCTGATCGGCCAGCGCGTGCATGCCGAACTGCCGCGCATGCGCATCGGCTTTGTGTTGCAGAAGCAAAAGCAGGCTTTTTATCAGGCGTTCGAACGGATCGCGGTCGAGGTCGGCGAAACGGCGTCCGGCGTGCGTGGCGAATCGCTTGTCGCCTTCTCCGGATCACAATCGCCGGACGATTATATCAAGCAGATCGATGTGCTGGCCGAACGCGGGATTGATGCGCTTGCAACAACTGCGGTGACCGATATCAAGATCACCGACGCCGTCCAGCGCCTGCAGGAAAACGGTATCCCCTGTTTTTCCCTGCTCAATGATTTTGCCCAAGGCGTCCGGCGCAGCTATATCGGGCTAAACAACCTGAAAATCGGGCGAATTGCGGCGCACATGATCGCCACTGCTGTACACAGTCCGGGCAAGGTGGCGGTGTTTGTCGGCGGCTACCGATGGCATGGGCACGAGCTCCGCGAGACCGGATTTCGCAGCTATTTTCGCGAACACGCGCCGCAGTTTCACGTGCTCGACACGCTGGTCAATCTTGAAACAAGGCAGTTGACCTACGAGGCGACACTCGACCTGCTGGATCGCAATCCGGACCTGCGAGGGATTTATTGTGCGGGTGGCGGAATGGAGGGCGCAATCAGCGCGCTTCGCGAGGTGCGCAAACCAAGACAGGTGGCACTCGTCGTCAATGAACTGACGCCGGAGAGCCGCGCCGCGCTTGCTGACCGATATGTCGAAATGGTGATAGGCACACCCCTGCGCCAGGTATGCCATGATCTGTTCGATCTGGCACAGAAGGCCAGGGACCACAGCACCGGCTCAATTCTGCCGGGACAGCACTTTTTGCGGCCTGACCTCTATCTTCCTGAGTCCGTTTGAGGGCCATCACCTTCTCATGGTTGAGAGATTTTATCTCTCATCCTTGATAGAATTAACGCACGAATTCTTGACCTGACGTGCGGTCACCAGCATTACCTACTGGCCGGCGGCAGAACCGGCGCGGGAGGAAGAATGCTGAAATTCGCGGTCAATCACATGACTGTGGCACGTGCGTCATTCGCACAATTTCTCGAAATCGCCAGCGAACTGGATTGCATCGGCGTTGAGGTGCGAAACGATCTGCCGCAATCTCTGTTTGACGGACAATCGCCCGAAAAAGCCGGTGACATGGCGCGGGAGCGTGGACTGAGAATTCTTGCGATTTCAGAGATCAAGCGTTTCAATGACTGGAACGAAGACCGCAAGGCCGAAGCGTTGGAGCTGATCGGGATTGCAAAACTGGCGGGGGCTGAAGCGGTGAGCCTGATACCGCGTAACGACAATGGCGGGATGGGAAATGGCGAGCGCCAGGCAAATTTGCGTGTCGCGCTGCGCGAACTGGGCCCTGTACTGCAAGACAATGGTATGACAGGTCTGGTTGAACCACTGGGATTTGAAACCTGCGCCCTGCGCCACAAGCAGGAAGCTGTCGAGGCAATTGAGGGTCTTGGCATGTCCGGGACTTTCAAGCTTGTCCACGATACATTTCACCATCACCTGGCCAGGGGCGGACCGGTCTTTGCGGCCCATACCGGGATTGTGCACGTTTCCGGCGTTGTTGACCCGGCTTTGTCGACGTCGGAGATGGCCGACGAAAATCGCATTCTTGTCGATAGCCGTGACCGGCTCGGCAACATTGAACAACTAAATCAGCTTTGCGAGAACGGCTATGACGGGCCGGTTTCGTTCGAGGCATTTGCCGAAGAGGTTCATGCGGATGAAAATCCCGTGGCTGCGCTCCGGCAATCAATGGAATTCATTCGTTCGGGTATGGCTGATATGGCTGCCTGACATCCGGATGAAATGAACCGGCCCGCACGGTCGTGAACCCGAGGGCTTCCGGTATCAAACCAGGCGTGTGCCGGACACGCAGCAAAAGTGGAGGAATACTCATGAAGAAACTTGTTTTGGGAGTGGCGTTTTCGGCGCTCATGGCATCGTCGGCTATGGCCGAAACCCTTGGCGCTTCGATTGCGCGGTTTGACGACAACTTTCTGACCGTCATGCGCAACGGCATGGTGGAACATGCGGGCGGCATGAGTGGCGTTGACCTGCAGGTTGAAGATGCGACCGATGACATTTCAAAGCAGATTGACCAGGTGAAGAATTTCGTCGCCTCCGGCGTAGATGCAATCATCGTCAACATCGTTGATACCTCGGCCGGTGCGGCTGTTTCGGCGGCGGCAGGTGATACACCTCTGGTCTACGTCAATCGCGAACCGGACAATGTCGACAGCCTGCCAGCAACCCAGGCCTTCGTGGCGTCCAATGAAATCGAATCCGGCACGCTCGAGGCCTTCCAGATCTGCCGCAATCTGCGCGCTGCCGGCAAGGCTGGTGGCGCCAAGGGCTATCTGATGAATGGTCAGCTTTCCAACCAGGCTGCGGTTCAGCGCTCCAAGGACGTTCACGACGTCATCGGAATGGACATGTGCAAATTCATGACGTTGATCGACGAGCAGACCGCAAACTGGTCGCGCGAAGAGGCGCAAAACCTGATGACCAACTGGCTGTCAGCTGGTGAAGCGTTTGACTTCGTCATCGCCAATAACGACGAAATGGCTATTGGCGCGATCCAGGCGATGAAAGCTTCTGGCATTGATATGGCCGATGTCGAGGTTGGTGGTGTAGACGCCACGCAGGATGCCCTGGTTGCCATGCAGGCGGGCGAACTCGACGTGACAGTCTTCCAGGATGCATTCGGCCAAGGCGCCGGCTCGGTCGACACGGCACTGGCGATCGTCCGGGGCGAGAAGGTGGACCAGAAAGTCTACATTCCGTTCAAGCTTGTGACGCCGGACAATGTAGGCGATTTCATCAGCAAGAACTAATTCGCTCGATTAACATTGCGCGGCGACGAAGAATTTCGCCGCCGCGCTCGACTTTGAAACGTACCCTCAAAGGGTGCGGCGACCCAGGGGAGGGGAGGCTTTGACCGACACATCTCACGGAACCGGCGGTTTGAAATTCGACAAATCCAAACGCGCCTGGCCGAATGAACTGAACATTTTTTTCGCGCTGATCATTATCATCATCATCTTCGAAGCACTGGGTCAGCTGCTTCCCTACATGAACAATCAAAGCTTCCTGTTCGATACGAATGATCGCTTTGATTCAGTATTCAACGAGGCGCGGCTGAAGATCATTATTCTTCAGGTCGCAATCATCGGCATTATCGCGCTCGGGGTGACGCAGGTCATCATATCAGGCGGCATTGACCTCAGTTCCGGACCGCTAGTTGGCGCTTCCGCGATGATTGTGATGTCGTTTGCACAGACCGAATTGGTCAACGGCAATCCCAACCCCAAGGCGGTGTTTGAATTATGGGCAATGGACTTGCCGGTCATTGTGCCGGTTATCGTCGGCTTATGTTTCGGCGCCTTTATTGGCGCGATAAATGGCTCTCTGATTGCTTTCACCGGCATTCCGCCCTTCATCGCCACGCTCGGCATGTTTCTTGTCTGCCGCGGCATCGCCCAGTGGTGGACCCGTGGTCAGCCGGTTTCCTTCCCAACGGAGAGTTTTGCCTGGATCGGATCGGGCATGATGCCGGTGGTCTGGTTCCTGCTTCTGGCGGCCGTTTTTCACATGGTGCTTCGCTACACGGTCTACGGCAAGCACACCTATGCCATTGGCTCCAACGAAGATGCGGCCCGCATGTCGGGCATCAACGTCAAGCGCCACAAGGTGCTGGTCTATATGATCGCCTCGATGCTGGCTGCTTTCGCCGCGATTGTCTTGAGTTCAAAAAACCTGACGGCTCAGTCCGGCATGGGCCAGTTTTACGAACTCTTCGCCATCGCCATGGCTGTGATCGGAGGCGTTAGCCTGACCGGTGGCCGTGGATCTGTCATTGGCACGGTGCTTGGCGCCATGGTCTTTGGCGTCATCCAATCCGGCTTCACCTATGTGAAACTTGACGCTTTCTATCAGTTAATGGCCATGGGCTCGATCATCATCGCTGCCGTCGTACTCGACCAGTACCGGCAAAAATCCCGTGTGTAGGGCGTTTTGCGGTTTCTTTGAACCGCAACAACGCCTTTATCCGGTTGGAACCATTGAAGCATTTTTCGCTCTTTAAATTCTGTATGAGCGAAAAATGCCCCAGGATCAGGAGGATATTACCATGAGCGACGAAATCGTTCTTAAAACCGAGGACCTGACCAAACACTATGGCGGCGTCCATGCGCTCGAGGGCGCAAACTTCGAACTGCAGAAGGGCGAGCACGTCGCCATCATGGGTGACAATGGCGCGGGCAAATCCACTTTCGTCCGCCAGATCACCGGTGTTGAGCAGCGTACGCGCGGCAAGGTCTGGCTATACGGCGAGGAGGTGCATTTTGCCGGGCCCCTTGATGCCCGCGAAGCCGGCATCGAGACCGTGTTCCAGACACTTGCACTGGCAGACGATCTCGACGTGCCCGACAATCTCTTTCTTGGGCGCGAAAAGACGTTTGCCAACTGGCTCGGTCCGTTCCGCATTCTTGACTACAAGGCCATGCGGCAGGCGACCATTGATGGCCTGAACAAGACTGCGGTGAAGATCCCTAACATTCGCAACACCATCCGCAACATGTCAGGTGGCCAACGGCAATGTGTGGCGATTGCCCGCACGGCGACATTCCATTCTCGGCTGACGATCATGGATGAGCCGACAGCGGCATTGGGTGTTCAGGAAACCGAGCAGGTGGAAAACATCATCCGGACGCTGAAAGAAGCCGGTGAACCGTTGATTCTGATTAGTCACAACATGCGGCAAGTCATGGATCTGGTTGACAGAATCATCGTTTTCCGCCGTGGACGGATCTGCGCCAATCTGAAGAAGGAAGAAACCGACGGCCAGGACGTGGTCGCCTATATCACCGGCGCCAAGACGCAGGAAGAATATGCCGACGCCGCCTGACCAATCCGCGGAATTGGCAGGCGCAACATTGGCAGGCACGGCGACGACATCAATCGCGATTCTGGGCGCAGGCCGCATCGGGCAGGTTCATGCCGATGCGGTCGCCCGAGTTGAGGGTGTCAGTCTGGCGGCAATTGCAGATCCGGTGGTTGAGGCTGCCAACTTTGTTCGCGACAAGCATCGCTGCGCGGTCAAATCAATCGACGAAATTGAAGCTGACAATGCTATCGACGCGGTCATCATCTGTACGCCAACCGACACCCACGCCGATCTGATCGAACGGTTCTGCCGTGCCGGCAAGGCGGTATTCTGTGAAAAACCGATCGATCTTGATATCGAACGGGTTCGGCGATGTCTGACAGTCGTCGAAGAAACGAACGGCAGGCTGATGGTCGCCTTCCAGCGCCGGTTCGATCCTGATTTCAACGCGCTGAAATCGGCCATTGACGCCGGCCGGATTGGCGATGTCGAGATGGTGACGCTGACCAGCCGCGACCCGGCGCCGCCGCCACTCGACTATATCAGGCGCTCCGGCGGCATTTTCCGCGACATGACGATCCATGATTTCGATGTCGCCCGCTGGTTGCTGGGCGAAGAGGTCGAAACCGTGCAGGCCGCGGCCAGCGTGCTCGTTGATCCGGAAATAGGCAAAGCGGGTGACTTTGATAGCGTCAACGTCATCTTGCGCACCGCGTCGGGCAAGCAGTGCACGATCACCAATTCACGCCGCGCCAGCTATGGCTACGACCAGCGCATCGAGGTGCACGGCTCGAAAGGCTCCGCGGCTGCTGAAAACACCCATGATGCGCGGACGATCATCGCTGACGCCGACGGCTATCATACCCCGCCATTGCAAGACTTTTTCATGAGCCGCTATGCCGCCGCCTATGCCGCCGAAATCGCTGCTTTCGCGGAGGTCGTAAAGAACGGCGTGGAACCCCCGGTAACCGGCCGGGACGGCCTGCTGGCGCTGGCGCTGGCAGAGGCGGCTATTCTGTCTGTGGCTGAGGGCAGGGTGGTTGCGGTATCCGAAATTCTTCAATCGTGAACCCGATGGCGCTATTCGATTTCCAACACCCGTTCTTCGAGCCGCTTTGGCGGCGTGTGGCCGTTGTCGTGGTTTGCGTCGGGTGGGGGTTGTTCGAGCTTTCTACCGGCGCAACGGTATGGGCGGTGCTGTTCATCGGCATTGGCGTTTGGGCGGGGTACGAGTTTTTCATCGACCGCGACCGGCCTGGCGGTGACTCATAGGGACTTGGCGATTTCCGCTGCCAGCCGGGCATTGTTTTCCACCAGCGCAATGTTGGTTTTCAGGCTGGCGCCGCCGGTCAGCTCGACGATGCGCTCGAGCAGATAGGGCGTAACGTCCTTGCCGGAAATACTGTCGCGGATCGCATAGCCCTGTGCGTCCGAGATGTGCCGGGCCATAACCTCCGCCAGAATTTCATCAGCCACGGGAACCGGATTGGCAACCAGCATGCCGCCATCAATGCCGAGTTTCTGCCTGGTGCGGAAAAGCCGGGCAATTGCGGCGGGGTCGTCGAGCCTGAGCGGCGCGGAATGGGGCGATTGACGAGACCAGAAGGCGGGCATGGTATCCGTCCCGTATCCGATAACGGGAACGCCCTTTGTCTCCAGCACTTCCAGGGTCTTTTCAATATCCAGAATGGCCTTTGCGCCGGCCGAGACCACGATGACCGACGAGGTCGCCAGTTCCTCCAGATCGGCCGATATGTCGAATGAAGTTTCCGCCCCGGCATGCACACCGCCGATCCCGCCGGTGGCGAAAACCGATATGCCCGCAAGCGCAGCGGCGATCATGGTCGCTGCGACCGTCGTGCCGCCGGTTCGTTCCTCGGCTATGGCGAAGGCGAGGTCGGCGCGCGACAGTTTCATCGTGCCGGATTGTTGGGCAAGCCATTTACGTTCATCGTCCGAAAGGCCGAATTTCAACCGGCCTGCGATGACGGCGATGGTCGCCGGCACCGTGCCGCCGTCACGGATGATCTCTTCGACCCGGCCAGCCATCTCGGTATTGTCCGGAAATGGCATGCCATGGGTGATGATGGTGCTTTCCAGCGCCACCACCGGTTTGCCGTCCTGAAGGGCCGACGCCACGTCGGGAGCAAAATCGCAATATTGGTTGAATTCATTCATGGACAAGGCACCGCCGGTTGGGACCCACTCAGATTGACTTCGGTTCCGGAACTGTCTTGAGCATTTCGGCAAAAATGTCATCCGAAATTTCCGGCGAGACCTCATGTGAACCAGCCGTCAGCGCCGCGGCCGCTGCACCCTGGCGGACGGCTTTGGCCAGGGAATGGCCCTGCATCAATGCTGCAATTGTTGCCCCGGCCAGCGCATCGCCGGCCCCGGTGACATCGGCAATTTCCACCTCGGGAGGTTGCAGCGTCCACGCATCCGCCTCGTCGAAGAACAGGATGGAGTCGGAGCCGCGCGTGATGCAGCATTTTCCGGCTCCAAGTGCCCGCAACGCGCCAACCAACGCCGCGTCGCTGGTCTTCCCACCGGCAACCGCGGACGCCTCATTGACGTTCATGAAGATGCATTCCAGCTCCGGAACTGTGCTTTTCAGCCGCACCGCTTTGGCCGGCGAGATCGCGTTGGCATAGACCGGAACCGGGCGGCAATGATCCAGCAGCGTCCTGATGGCCGGTTCCGGCAGATTGGCGTCAATCAGCACCGCGTCGCTATCGTCGACAGCCTGCCGCGTCGTCGACCGCCGGGCAAGTTTCGCAAACGCCACATCATAAAGCCCCATATCGGCAATTGCGGCCCGCAGCTCTCCGTCCTCGTCGAGGATGGCCGAATAGCTTGGCGTCGACCTGTCGAGATGCACCGACGACAGGTCGCGCAATCCGGCGCGTTTGACAGCGTCTGCGACGGCGTGGCCGGCAATGTCGCCGCCTCTGGCCGTCATCATCGCTACCTCAATGCCGCAACGCGCCGCCATTCTGGCGCTGTTGAAGGCCGCCCCGCCAACCTCCTCGCGCATCGACCCCGGGTTGGAGACGCCGGGTGCGAATTGCCCGTCGGACCGCCCGCGCCGGTCGATTAGCGCGCCGCCAATGGCGAGAAGTTTGGGGGGATTGGTCAATGTCGCCTGCCTTGCTGTCTGATGCGACACTATTTGGGCCGGACCGTGCAGGCAACGGCGAAACGATTCGCACCTAAGCCGCGTCGTGGTCTGAGTATTACTGTGCGATGCGATTGATCTGGAGGATATATATGCGGTATGCATATTAGAAGACAAAAATAGAACAAATTGACTTTTCCATAATATTTACAATATTTTAATACCCGCTTGCCAAGTTAGAACAAAACAGGTACATATCGGTGCAGGTTATGGCGCGTCCGGCCTGAAATGACGAACACGATTGACGATCAAGGGGTATTGTACGATGGCTCACTCTTCATTGCGGCTTGTTGAGGAAAACACGGTGGACAAATCAAAGGCTCTGGACGCGGCGCTCTCGCAAATCGAGCGATCTTTCGGCAAGGGTTCGATCATGCGGCTTGGCCAGAACGACAAGGTGGTCGAGATTGAAACGGTCTCCACCGGGTCGCTCGGGCTTGATATTGCGCTTGGCGTTGGTGGATTGCCGCGTGGCCGCATCGTCGAGATTTACGGGCCTGAGAGTTCCGGCAAGACCACCATGGCGCTGCACACGGTTGCCGAAGCGCAGAAGAATGGCGGCATTTGCGGTTTTGTCGATGCCGAGCATGCGCTTGACCCCGTTTATGCCCGCAAGCTTGGCGTCGATCTTGAAAGCCTGTTGATTTCACAGCCTGACACCGGCGAGCAGGCGCTGGAGATTGCCGACACGCTGGTGCGTTCCGGCGCTATCGACGTGCTGGTCATCGATTCGGTCGCAGCTCTTACTCCGCGCGCCGAAATCGAGGGCGAGATGGGCGATTCGCTGCCCGGCATGCAGGCCCGCCTGATGAGCCAGGCATTGCGCAAGCTGACCGCTTCGATTGCCCGCTCCAACACGATGGTGATCTTCATCAACCAGATCCGCATGAAGATCGGTGTCATGTTCGGTTCGCCCGAGACCACCACCGGCGGCAATGCGCTGAAGTTTTACGCTTCCGTCCGCCTCGACATCCGCCGCATCGGCTCGGTCAAGGACCGTGACGAGATCGTCGGCAACCAGACCCGCATCAAGGTGGTCAAGAACAAGCTGGCGCCGCCCTTCAAGCAAGTCGAATTCGATATCATGTATGGCGAGGGCGTTTCGAAGACCGGCGAACTGATCGATCTTGGCGTCAAGGCCGGCGTGGTGGAGAAATCCGGCGCCTGGTTCTCCTATAATTCGCAGCGCCTCGGACAGGGCCGCGAGAATGCCAAGCAGTTCTTGGCCGAAAATCCCGACACCGCCGCGGAAATCGAGCTGACATTGCGCCAGAATGCCGGCCTGATCGCCGAGCAGATGCTCGATGACCAATCGGCGGCTACCGGCACCGATGACGCCGCTCCCGATACCGCTGAAGACCTCAGTTGATCGGCAAACAGCCACCGCAAGCTGACATTGAATAGGGGCCGCCCGTATGGTTCGGGCGGCCTTTGCGTTTCGCCGTTAAACCGCGAACGCCGGCCGCTCTGAAAATGCCGCCATACTGCCCTGCCGGCATGTGTTTGCGTGTGGACAGTCTCAGGGTGCACCGATAAAAGGCTGATCTGGATTTGACCTGCCGTCGGATGTGATGGCCGGTCGCGAATGCAAGGGCGAATTCATGAGTGGCGTAAACGACATACGGTCGGCGTTTCTGGATTATTTTGGCAAACACGGACACGAAATCGTCGCGTCGGGACCTCTGGTGCCGCGAAACGACCCAACCCTGATGTTCACCAATGCCGGCATGGTGCAGTTCAAGAACGTTTTCACCGGGCTGGAGACGCGCGACTACGACCGCGCCGTGACTTCGCAGAAATGCGTGCGCGCCGGCGGTAAGCACAACGATCTCGACAATGTCGGCTACACCGCGCGTCACCACACCTTTTTTGAGATGCTCGGCAACTTTTCCTTCGGCGATTATTTCAAGGATCTTGCCATCGAGCTGGCATGGAACCTGCTGACGAAGGAATTCGGCTTGCCGAAGGACCGGCTCTTGGTCACCGTCTATCACACGGATGATGAGGCAGCGTCGCTTTGGTCAAAAATTGCCGGCCTGCCGGATGACCGGATCATCCGCATTCCGACCCATGACAATTTCTGGGCCATGGGAGATACGGGTCCGTGCGGCCCGTGTTCGGAGATATTCTTTGATCACGGCGAGGGCATTGCCGGTGGACCGCCCGGAAGTCCGGATGAGGATGGCGACCGGTTCATTGAAATCTGGAACCTTGTCTTCATGCAATTCGAGCAGGTGACGGTTGAAGAACGCATCGATCTGCCCAAACCGTCGATCGATACCGGCATGGGTCTGGAGCGTATCGCCGCGGTCATGCAGGGTGAGCACGACAATTATGACATTGATCTGTTCAAGGCGTTGATCCGGGCGTCGGAGGAGGAAACCGGAACCCAGGCTGAGGGTGGACGCCAGGCGAGCCATCGCGTGATTGCAGATCATCTGCGTGCCACGAGTTTTCTCATCACCGATGGGGTGCTGCCTTCCAACGAGGGCAGGGGCTATGTTTTGCGCCGCATCATGCGCCGCGCCATGCGCCACGCGCAACTGCTCGGCGCATCCGAGCCGCTGATGTGGAAGCTGGTCCCCGCGCTGGTGCGCGAAATGGGACAGGCCTATCCTGAATTGCAGCGTGGCGAAGCGCTGATCACCGAAACCTTGAAGCTGGAAGAGACACGCTTTCGCAAGACGCTGGCCCGCGGCCTTGGCCTTCTTGCCGATGCCACCGGCTCGATGGGTGAAGGCGACACGCTCGACGGCGAAACCGCCTTCAAGCTCTACGATACCTATGGCTTCCCGCTGGACCTGACCCAGGATGCACTGCGGCAGCGCGGTATTGATGTCGATACCGATACATTTTCCAGTGCGATGGAGCGTCAGCGTGCTGAAGCACGTGCTAACTGGGCCGGCTCCGGTGAGGCTGCTACCGAAACCGTATGGTTCGAGGTGCGCGACCGCGTCGGCGCGACCGATTTCCTCGGTTACGAAACCGAGCGCGCGGAAGGCGTCATCACCGCGCTCCTGAAAGACGGTTCGATTGTCGAAGCCGCCAATTCCGGTGACGAGATTGCGATCACCGTCAACCAGACCCCGTTTTACGGCGAGTCGGGCGGACAGGTTGGCGATACCGGCTCCATTTCCGCCGACAATGTCAGGATTTCCATCACCGACACGCAAAAAAAGGCTGATGGCGTTTTTGTTCATCTCGGCCGGGTCGAAGAGGGCGATATCGCCATCGGCGACGAAGTCGTCCTTGAAGTCGATCACGTGCGGCGGACCCGTGTGCGCTCCAATCACTCGGCGACACATCTTGTTCACGAGGCGCTGCGCAAGGTGCTTGGCACCCACGTTGCGCAAAAGGGATCGCTGGTCGCACCCGACCGGCTTCGCTTCGACATTTCCCATCCAAAACCGATGTCGGACGACGAGATTGCCCGTTCGGAGGACATTGCCAACAGCATCATTTTGCAAAACACACCGGTTACCACGCGGCTGATGGCGGTCGACGACGCGATTGCCGAAGGTGCGATGGCACTGTTTGGTGAGAAGTATGGTGACGAGGTTCGTGTCGTGTCGATGGGCACGGAAGAAGGCGGCAACGGACCGAAACCCTACTCGGTTGAATTGTGTGGCGGCACCCATGTCCGTTCCACCGGCGAGATTGGCCTCGTACGGCTGATATCCGACAGCGCCGTCGCAGCCGGGGTTCGGCGCATTGAAGCGCTGACGGGTGATGCTGCGCGCCATCATCTTGCCGAGCAGGATCAACGGGTCAAACAAATTTCAGCTGCGCTGAAAACCAGTCCGGCCGAAGCGGTTTCCAGGTTGGAAGCGGTTCTCGACGAGCGCCGCAAACTTGAACGGGAATTGACCGAAACCCGGCAGAAACTTGCACTCGGCGGCGGCGCGGGTTCGGCTGATACTTCGCAGACAGTCGCCGGGACGGGATTTCTTGGAAAGATTGTCAATGGTGTTTCACCCAAGGATCTCAAACCACTGGCCGACGCAGGCAAGGAGACGGTTGGGTCCGGTGTCGTCGTGTTCATCGGTGTCAGCGACGATGGCAAGGCTTCGGTGGTCGTCGGCGTGACCGGCGACATGACCTCCCGCTTCAGCGCCATTGATCTGGTGCGAAAGGCCAGTGAGGCCCTGGGCGGCAAAGGCGGCGGCGGGCGGCCCGATATGGCTCAGGCAGGCGGCCCCGATGGCTCAAAAGCAGAAGATGCGTTGGCTGCGGTGCGCCAGATGATGGAGCAAGCGCCGGCGGGCGCAAACTGATCAGAGGTATTTGCAGGTTCGGGATGCGTTGCCGCCTCTCATTGGGGGGCAAGATCGGCGGCAACGCAAAAAGATGCTCATAACGAGCACGCAGCTAATTTAGCGAAACCACATTAAATGTTTCCTAAATCACTAATGCAAATGCATGAGATTGCTGGATTTTCTTCAAGCAACCTCTTTTTTCAGCCGCTTCATCGGGATTGATTGACGGTCATCCCACCGCCTTTTGCAGGTTCTCGTCGATCTTGTCGAGGAACCCCGTGGTCGACAGCCAGGGCTGGTCCGGTCCGATCAACAAAGCCAGATCCTTGGTCATGTAACCGCTTTCGACCGTGTTCACGCAAACTTTCTCCAGCGTCTGCGAAAAGCGTTTCAGATCTTCATTGCCATCAAGTTTCGCCCGATGCGCAAGTCCGCGCGTCCAGGCAAAAATTGAGGCGATGGAATTGGTTGATGTCTCCTCACCCTTTTGGTGCTGACGATAATGGCGCGTGACTGTTCCGTGCGCCGCTTCCGCCTCGACCGTCTTGCCGTCCGGTGTCATCAGCACCGAGGTCATCAGGCCAAGCGAACCGAAGCCCTGCGCCACCGTGTCCGACTGCACATCACCATCGTAGTTCTTGCACGCCCAGACATATCCGCCCGACCATTTCAGGTTGGCGGCTACCATGTCGTCGATCAGCCGGTGTTCGTAGGTGATACCGGCTTCGTTGAACTGGTCTTCAAACTCGCTTTCATAGATTTCCTGGAATATGTCTTTGAAGCGGCCGTCATAGATTTTCATGATGGTGTTCTTGGTCGAAAGATAGACCGGATACCCACGCTGCAGCCCGTAATTCAGCGATGCGCGCGCAAAGTCACGAATGGAACTGTCCAGATTGTACATGGCCATTGTGACACCCGACGACGGCGCGTCGAATACTTCATGCTCGATCACTTCGCCATCTTCACCGACAAACTTGATCGTCAGCTTGCCTTTGCCGGGAAACTTGAAATCCGTTGCCCGATACTGGTCACCAAATGCGTGACGTCCGACAATCACCGGCTTGGTCCAGCCCGGAACAAGCCGGGGCACGTTTTTTGCGATGATTGGCTCGCGAAAGATAACCCCGCCGAGAATGTTCCGGATCGTGCCATTTGGCGAACGCCACATCTTTTTCAGACCGAACTCTTCGACGCGTGCTTCATCCGGTGTGATCGTGGCGCATTTGACGCCAACACCATGCTCTCGGATCGCATTGGCGGCATCGATCGTCACCTGATCGTCGGTTTCGTCGCGGTACTCGATACCCAGATCGTAATACTTCAAATCGACGTCCAGATAGGGGTGGATCAGCTTGTCCTTGATGAACTGCCAGATGATGCGGGTCATCTCGTCGCCATCGAGTTCGACGACCGGATTATCCACCTTGATTTTTGCCATGTGAAATGCCTCGTTACTGAGTATCGGCAGGTTTGCTGCCATTGAAGAATTTGCGCGGATTATGGCTCGTATAACATTCGAATCTGGTGAGGCAAAGCTATGCGATGGGATGAATTGACGCTGGGTGGAGACTGAAGATGGACACCAATATCAGCTTCCAATGGCACGCGGGTTCCGGCGGACGCCTCCACCACGCCCAGATCGGTGATTGCGATGCACCCTTGATCATCTGCCTGCACGGATTTCCCGAATACTGGGCAGGATGGCGCGAAGTCATGATTGCATTGTCACCGCGTTATCATGTTGTGGCGCCCGACCAGCGCGGGTTCAACCTGTCATTCAAACCGGAACCCCCCGAAGCCTATCAGGCGCACCACATGGTCGCCGATGTTGTCGAACTGGCAGACGAATTGTCTCCCGATACCCCCTTCATCCTTGCCGGTCATGATTGGGGTGCGGCGGTTGCCTATGCCTATGCCATCGCCAATCCCGACCGGTTGAGCCATTTGGTCATCGCCAACGGTGTCCATCCAGCCTGTTTCCAGCGCGCGATCTTCGATGACCCCGATCAACGCGCTGCCAGCCAGTATATCAACCGGCTTCGCTCCGACGACATGGAGGAGCGCATGGCCGCGGACAATTATGCCCGCACACTCAATATGATCGAGGGATTTTCCCACGCCGACTGGATGACTGAGGAAATTCGCAAAGGATATGTTGAGGCCTGGAGCCAGCCCGGCGCAATGCGGGCGATGCTCAACTGGTATCGCAGTTCCCCGATCGTGGTCCCAGCCATCGGTGAGGAACCGCCGGCGTCGAAACTTCTGCAACTGCCCGATGAAGCGCTCGCAATCCAAATGCCACATTTGGTGATCTGGGGCGAGGAAGATGATGCGCTAAGGCCTTCCTGTCTGGAAGGGTTGGAGCGCTATGCCGCCGACCTGACGATCAAGCGCGTCTCAGAAGCCGGCCACTGGATCTTGCACGAAAGGCCCCATGAGGTCGCCAAAGCGATCGACCAATTTGTCAAACGGTAGCCTCTAATCCGGCGCTTCCGTTTTTTCTGCACATGTGCCAGTGAGGCGACCTAGGTAGAAATCAGCGTCAATCGGCAATGGCAGGCACAGACAGACAACGCGAATTGTTGACCGGCGGACCGGCGATCATTTTGGTAGAGCCGCAGCTTGGCGAGAATATCGGCATGGTCGCGCGCGCCATGGCGAATTTCGGCTTGTCGGAGTTGCGATTGGTCAATCCGCGCGATGGTTGGCCAAGCGAAAAGGCTGTCGCTGCGGCTAGCCGCGCAAACCACGTGATCGAAGGCACGAGGGTGTTTGATACCCTTCGCGTGGCAATCGCCGACCTGAACTTCGTCTACGCGACGACTGCGCGTGAACGTGACGGGTTCAAGCCGGTCCGAGGACCGGTCGAGGCGGGCAGGGCGCTGAGGCATCGTGAAACCACCGGTGAAAAAACCGGAATTCTGTTCGGCCGCGAACGTTTCGGTCTCGACACCGAAGAAGTGGGTCTGGCAGATGAGATCGTGACATTCCCGGTCAATCCGGCCTTCGCCTCACTCAATATTGCCCAGGCTGTTCTGCTGATGTCCTATGAATGGATGAAGTCGGGGCTGGAAAGCGAGCACGAGACGGCTTTTGGCGGGGACGACACCGAACCGGCCGACAAGCTAACGCTCCACGGCCTGTTCGATCACCTGGAGGAAGCGCTGTCGGTTCGGGGATATTTCCGCCCGGCCGACAAAAAGCCGAAAATGATCGACAATCTGCGCGCGGTGTTGACGCGTCCCGGTTTCGGAGAAGCCGAGATCAAGGTATTGCGCGGCGTGATCCGTTCGCTGGACAAATATTCGCCCGCCCATCCGCGTGGCGCCCATTCGCCGTCAAGAAAAACCAAGGCCGCACCCGATGGCAAATGATACCGGTCCGATTGTCATCATCGATAGCGGCATAGGCGGCCTGACGGTGCTTCGTGAGGCCCGGGTGCTGATGCCCGACCGGCGTTTTGTCTATGTGGCCGACGATATTGCCTTCCCGTATGGCGCCTGGGATGAGGCCGAACTGCTTGAACGCACCGCGCTATTGTTCGGTGAGATTATCGAGCAGGAACGCCCGGCGATGATTATCATTGCCTGCAACACCGCCTCAACGCTTCTGATCGATCATTTGCGCGTGGTCTACCCTGACGAAACTTTTGTCGGCACCGTACCGGCGATCAAGCCGGCTGCCGAGCGGACCATATCGGGTCTCGTTTCGGTGCTGGCGACGCCGGGAACAGTCAAACGGCAATATACCCGTGATCTGATCGCGAAATGGGCAGGCAAATGCCATGTGCGGCTGGTCGGGAGCGAAAATCTCGCCGCGTTGGCCGAAACCTATATGCGCGAAGGCTATGTCGATGAGGAGGCAGTGCGGGCCGAAATCGAACCCTGCTTCATGGAGCGGGATGGGCGCAGGACCGACATCGTGGTGTTGGCGTGCACGCATTATCCGTTTTTGGTCAACCGCATGCGCAAAACGGCACCGTGGCCGGTCGACTGGATCGATACGTCCGAAGCGATTGCCCGTCGTGCGTTGGCACTCGCTGAGAAAATGCAATCACCGGAAAATCAACCCGAACCGGACATTGCCTATGTGACGTCGGGATGCAGATCCACCGAAATTGAGCGCCTGGTCAGGGGATTCGGATTGCAATTGCGATAGGACCATGCGGCCTGCGCTTTCACGCGAGCCGAGCCGATTTATAGAAGGGTGATCGCGTTTGTTGTGGCCGCCATCACATGTGATTGACATCACAGGGCGATTGGCCTATTGCACCGGCAGACAGGGCCAGAAGCGGCCCTGTTTGTCATTATGACGTGTCCCGTGGATGGTTTCGCAAAGCGTGCGTGGACTGTCCTGTCAGGCGGCGAAAACGGCCGCCAGAGGAGGGCGCGTTTCCTTTTTCCGGGATTTCAGGTTCCGGAGATAACGTTTTGAAAGGAAATGCGATGAGCAAGCGCGAATCGTCCAAATACAAACTCGATCGCCGTATGGGCGAAAATGTCTGGGGCCGTCCGAAATCCCCGGTCAACCGCCGTGAATACGGCCCTGGCCAGCATGGCCAGCGCCGCAAGGGCAAACTGTCTGACTTTGGTGTCCAGCTGCGCGCCAAGCAGAAGCTGAAAGGCCACTATGGCGACATTTCGGAGAAACAGTTCCGGAAGATCTACGAAGAGGCAAGCCGCCGCAAAGGCGACACGCCGGAGACGCTGATCGGTCTGCTCGAATCGCGCTTGGACGCAGTCGTTTACCGCGCAAAGTTCGTCCCGACCATTTTCGCCGCGCGTCAGTTCGTCAATCATGGCCATGTCAACGTCAATGGCCGCCGCACCAACATTCCGTCCTATCGCTGCAAACCGGGCGATGTGATCGAAATTCGTGAAAAGTCCAAGCAGATGGCTCTGGTGATTGAAGCGACCCAGCTCGCCGAACGCGACGTGCCCGACTATGTCGAAGCCGATCACGCCAAGTTGACGGCGACGTTTACGCGGGTGCCGGGGCTGGCCGACGTGCCGTATGCGGTACAGATGGAACCGAACCTCGTCGTCGAGTTCTATTCACGCTAATCGCTCGCGCAAATGCAGAAAATCAGGGCCGCGTTGATCGCGGCCTTTTCTTTCTCTTGAAGTTGACCATCAACTGCTGATAACCGGATATCGGCAACGGAGTAGCTGTGAATGTCCGATCCCTGTCCGCTTTGTGGTGGAATCGAGAGACCTGTGGTCTCGACGAAGGATCGCCACGGCAATTCGCTGACAACGGTCATCTGCAAGGATTGCGGTGTTGTCACTAACGATCCCATCCCCTCCGATGAGGAGTTGGCGGCATTTTACCGGCAGGACTATCGCAAGGAATACAAGGGACTGGCCGAACCGCGCATGCGCCAGGTCTGGCGTAATTTTCGCGGTACGGCAGAACACATTCGGGCGTTTCGCGATTATTATGATGGTCGTCAACGCTGTCTTGATCTTGGCGCCGGAAGTGGCGAGTTCATGTATCTGGCTGGCCGCATCGGTATCGATTGTCTAGGCATTGAACCGAATGAAGGCTACTCGGCCTACTGCCGCAACAAGCTGGGTCTCAACGTTCTTTCGCAAACATTGGAAGAAAGCAATTTTGCCGAGGGCAGTTTTGACCTGATCAGGCTAAGCCATGTGATGGAACATATGCGCGATCCGGTGCGCTCGCTGAAAGTGTTGAAACGCTGGCTTTCCGATGACGGTGTGCTCTACATCGAAGTGCCCAATATCGACCGAGACGCAACCCACAAAATGCGCGGCAAGATTTTTCACTTCGGTCATATCTTCAACTTTTCGCCCTGGACCATGCGCATGACTGCGCTATTGGCGGGACTTGAGGAAGACCCGGAATCGGCTAAACGCAATGTTGGCATTACGGCAGGGTTTTTCCGCAAGGCGGTGATTTCATCGGCACCCCGTGACATCATCAACAGGCCCAAGGCCCAGTTCACGCATACCGCGCTGATCGATCACTACAGACGTTCGGTGCCGCAACCCGAAGAAGGCTCGGCTATCGGAAGGGCTGTCTCGACCGTGCATCTACGACTTTCGGAAATGCTTGCGGCGCGAAAATTTGCCGGCCCCGGTGAGATCGCGGATCATTTTGCCGCCCATTTGTCGGCGAGTCTTGCCCGATGAACGTCTGTGCCGATGTTGTCGAGACGGGTGCAGGCGCTGATTGTCCAGCCCTGTTCAGGGATGCACCTAAATCGGTGGAGTTCAACAAGCTGCGCAAACGCCTCTTGAGGCATGCGCGTCAGGCGATTGATCAGTATTCGATGATCGTTCCCGGAGAGCGCTGGCTGGTGGCACTGTCCGGTGGCAAGGATTCCTATGGGCTGCTGGCAGTATTACTCGACTTGCAATGGCGTGGCCTGCTGCCTGTCGAGCTGATCGCATGCAACCTCGATCAGGGCCAACCGAACTTCCCGAAACACATCCTGCCCGAATTCCTGAGCAGGAACGAAGTTCGCCACAGGATCGAATATCAGGACACTTATTCGGTTGTGACCGAAAAGCTGCCCGAAGGCAGCACCTATTGTTCGCTTTGTTCGAGATTGAGGCGCGGTCATCTTTATCGCATTGCCCGCGAAGAGGGATGTTCGTCGCTGCTGCTGGGTCATCATCGCGAAGATATTCTCGAAACATTTTTCATGAATCTGTTTCATGGTGGCAGATTGGCGGCGATGCCTCCAAAGCTGGTCAATGACGAGGGAGACGTAAAAGTGCTCCGGCCGCTCGCCTTTTGCGCCGAGGCAGATCTGGCCAAGTTTGCTGACGCGCTGAAGTTCCCGATAATTCCGTGCGATTTGTGCGGTAGCCAGGACGGTCTGCAACGCAACGCCATGAAAGAGATGCTGAATGGTATTGAGCGTAAAATGCCGGGTCGCAAGGATACGATGATCCGCGCGTTGACGACTGTTCGGCCCAGTCATCTCCTTGACCGGTCGCTGTTCGATTTTGCCGCTCTGGATCATACACGGGGCGGCGATGACGATTGATGCCAGGGAAATTGAGTGGCTCAATGACTTGGTGAGGCAAGTAGCTGCCGCCGAGATCATGCCGCGATTTCGAAATCTTGATGCCGGTGATGTCGCCGAGAAGGATTCTGCAACTGACCTGGTCACGATTGCCGATGAAACCGCCGAACTCGAGATCGCCAAAGCGCTGAAGGCGCGATTTCCGGACGCCCTGGTGGTTGGTGAAGAAGCCCATGCCGCCGACAACTCGATTCTGGACGGCTTGGCATCCGCGCCGCTTGCTTTCACGATCGACCCGGTAGACGGCACCTTCAATTTTGCCCGAGGGGTGCCACTGTTTGGTACCATGCTTGCGGTGATTCAGAATGGCGAGACGATCGCCGGGATCATTCATGATCCTGTCGGCGGAGATTCGCTTTTGGCCGTGAAAGGTCAGGGCAGTTTTGTACGAAGTCCGGGCAAAACCGACAGTTTGCAGAAAGTAGCAGCACCGGTCGATACAGCCGATTTGGTCGGCGCGGTGTCGTGGAATTTCGTACCGGAACCAACACGCTCCGCCATCGCCGGCAACCTGGTGCTGATGAATACGGGATTGAGTTTCCGTTGTGCCGCACACGAATACCGGTTGGCGGCAACCGGCGGCCTGCACTACCTGCTCTACAACAAGCTGATGCCTTGGGATCATCTGGCAGGTGTGCTCATCCACGCAGAAGCAGGCGGCCATACGGCCCGGTTCGACGGCAGTTCCTACAATTGCTCGACACTGGACGGCGGTCTGATCGCCGCGCCTGATGAAGACAGCTGGCATCGGGTGAGGGCGGCATTGTTTGACGGCAAGGCCTGATTGGCGTTGCCGCCAATTCTCACGCCAGCAGCCGCTTTCTCGCTTCTGATGGCAACTCTCCAAAATGGATCTTGTATGCCTGACTGAACCGGCTCCAGTTCCAGAAGCCATTTGATGCGGCAATGTCACCGATCGACTGATCGGCATATTCAGGATTGGTCAGTTTGTGGCGCACCTTGTGTAGCCTGAGAATTCGCAGATAGGTCAAAGGACCAACCGAGAGCTGCTCGGAGAATGCGTGTTCCAGCGAGCGTTTGGATGCGCCGACGGCCTTGGTCAGAACGTCGACGTCATCATTTTCGCACCAGTCCAAACGCATCTCGCTACGGCCTGCCGCAAACCGCATGTAGGCTTTGGTTGGTTCGAAAACCCGTGGCTGTGCGACACAGGCGCATTCAAGGGAGAGGTTGGCAACGATACCAGTAACAAGGGCATTGCCGACGCTATTGCCGATTGCCAGCGGATCGGCAGCCTCGGCACCAGCGCTTTCCAGCGCCCGAACGGCATCCTCTCGCAGTCGGCTTGCCAGATGTGGTGCTTGCAAAACGCCGACGTCTCGACCGATACCCAGCAACCAGTCAGCAGCCTGAGGCGCCAGCCCGGGATCCGATAGCAACTTGTCAGTGGCGATGACAATCGCCATGACCGCGCCGTCTACAGGACTGAAAATGTCGACGCTGCTGCCGGGCGGGATTACCACAACCTGGTCTGTCCCCATTTCCAGGCCGTTGGCCCTGAACACCGATCCGTCGTTGAGAACAATACCGAAGGAGTAGGCGAGCGGATCACCCCCGAGCCTCTGCTCCAGCGCTTGATTGCAATATTCCAGATGGATGGAAACGTCGGCGCCGAGAAAACCCGAGAAAAAACGCCCGCGAAACTGTCCGGGCGTCAACTGCAGGTATGACTGGTCATAACCGACAAGCCGTTCGGCCTGTTTGTCAAAATCGTCATACTCCAGATCAATCAGCAACGGAGCATTTGCGCCAAATTTGCAACTGGGAAACCAACGGTTTGAAATTGCGATACTTTTCGCCGAATTCATCAATCAAATTCCTGCGCCAAACGGATAACGCTCCCACGCGCCCCGCAACTAAGATGCCGATCCTAGCAGAACGGGCCAGACCGGCAACTGTCGCCCGTCCCGCAGACTGGTGTGAAAATGGGAGAACAAGACATGTTGATCAGAATAATTGCGGCGTTCATGTTGCTTTATGCAACTGCGGCCAATGCCGCCGACCGTTGGATGGAAATCCCGCAGGCAGCAGCAATGCCGGAAGCGGTGAAGTCCGGCACAGCCAATGTGAACGGTATCGAAATGTACTTTGCCGAATATGGCACAGCAGAGGGTACGCCGATCCTGATGATCCACGGCGGTCTCGCCCATGCGGACGTGTGGGGAAATATCGCGGCTGATCTGGCAAAGGATTACCGCGTCATTGTTGCGGACACGCGTGGCCATGGCCGCTCGACAAATGATGGCAGTGAATACACATATGAGACGTTGGCCAGCGACTACATCGCGTTGCTTGATCATCTTGGCGTCGACAAGGCCCATCTGGTTGGCTGGTCTGATGGCGCGAATATCGGATACATCATCTCACAGACCAATCCCGAGCGGCTGGCCAGCCATTTTGCCCACGCCGGTAATGTTACTCTGGCCGGAATCGACCCTGAGGCCGGAAACAATGAGGTTTTTGGCGGTTACATCGGAATGATGGCGGCAGATTACGCCAAATTGTCGCCAACGCCGGATGCTTTCCAGGCTTTCCTCGACGGCGTTGTTAAGATGTGGGGCACTGACAAGCCGGGAGGCATGGAAGCACTCAAGTCGGTTACCGTTCCGACACTGGTCGTGCAAAGCCAGTACGACGAGGGTATTTTGATGGAGCATTCAAAACAGATTTCGGAAGCCATTCCCGGCGCAGATTTGCTTGTTTTGAAAGACCTGAGCCACTTTGCGTCGTTTCAGGCGCCGGATGAATATAGCGCCGCAGTTCGCGAATTCGTCGGCAAGCAGTAAACACCGTCACGAAGGCGCATTGTATAGACCGCCGCTCGCCGAGCGGCGGTCTTTTTGCGTTTAGAGCGACTATTCTGCCGCTTGCGCCTGGTCGGTATAGCCCTTAAGCGTGCCGTCAATCACATATTGCAGGATTTCGACCACTTCTTCCGGCGTTTGGGTGACCGCGAGGGCAGCGGCATCCACTTCCTTCAGGGCGTGTTGGTGTTCCGGCGGATGCATGACAATCAGCGGCTTGCCGAGCGCTGAGGCATAGCCCGCATCAAACGCCGCATTCCACTGTTTGTATTTGTCGCCAAAACGCACCACCACAATATCGGCCTTGCCGATGAGCGTTCGGGTGCGGATGGCGTTCATCTGCGCGCCCTTGTGATCGTGCCAGTATTTGTCTGGCTCGCTGCCAAGTATCGTCACACCGCAATCGTCCGAAGCTTCGTGGTGCGTTACCGGTCCGGCAAACAGAACCGGCAGATTGGCCGCCTTGGCGCCGGCCTCTACCGCCTCACGCCAGTCGGTGTGAATTTCACCGGACAAATAGACCGACCAGTTCATGAGAGCGCACCTTGTTTAAATGGAATCGTTTGAGCGCCGGAATTTTGTGCGCTGATTAGGAGCGGTGCGCGCCGTGGTGTGAGCACCACAAGCGGATCGCGACGACGCTCAGGGCGCAAAAGGCCAAGCTGAAACGGTTGCAGATTGAAGTTTGAATTCACGGTTCGAATTTCTCCTGGCTTGGGTGGCTATTCCGCCACGGGCATCGTCGAAGCTCTTGCACGATATTCATATCGCGCTGTGAACTTCTCCTTGCCGTGGCGAAAAATCCATCCCATCAAACTGCTCCCATTTAAGCAAGGTGCGCTCTAGGCAGCACCCTGAACCGCGATGCCCTTTTCGGTCAGATAGCTCTGTAACTCACCGGCCTGGAACATTTCACGAAGGATGTCACACCCGCCGACAAACTCGCCCTTTACATAGAGCTGCGGAATCGTCGGCCAGTTGGAGAATTCCTTGATGCCCTGGCGCATCTCGTCGGACTGCAACACGTTGACGCCGTGATAGTCGACGCCGAGATAGTCGAGAATCTGCACCACCTGGCCGGAGAAACCGCACTGCGGAAAACCGGGCGTGCCTTTCATGAAGAGCACAACATCGTTGCTCTTGACCTCATTGCCAATGAATTCTGCGATTCCACTCATGATCAGTTCCTTCTACGTTTCCGGGTTCAAGGCCCGGTCGTGAATGTTCGAATAATGCCTATGTATGTCAGGCGGCCAAAAGGTGCAATGCAGCAGCGTTCATCGCTTAACAGGAGTTGACATCCTTGGCGCAGTAATAGTTGCCCGGCGTACCGCAGCAGTATGGAAACTCGTCTGAACAATAGGCGCCGCTTGCCGCTGGGCACTCCGCACCCCGGGCAATCAGCAGCCCCGGCGGTTTACAGCCTGACGATGATATCTGTCCGTCGAAACACGACTGGGACGGCATCACCGGAGGTTCCACTGTGATGCGGTTCGATCCCACACTGACGCTCGCATAGGCACCGAATGCCGCCACTGCGGTCGCGGCAATCGCGGCAAAGATTGCAATTTTCATCCCGGATCTCCCACCAGCATATCCCAATCGATTTTACCACGGGTGAATCATTTCGCGAACAAGCGGGGATAAGACGATGTAATTCCTTCAACAATCGCCCGAATGGCGTTGGGGGTTACTTTCAGGGCTGACTATACGCCAGCCCCTTTGCCGAGGAGATTTACGGACCGATGCCCGTCATTCCCTGCCGAATTTCTGGCCCATTTTCTTCTCGAATTCGCGCTGTTCCCACTTTGCGCCGAACAGGCCGAACATGCCGAAGACAACAATCGCATGCAGCACCAATGCGAGGAACCAGGGAACCGCAACCCAACCGATCCAGAGCGCATTTGGCGAGATGAACAGGTTGAGTGCGAAGAGACTTGGCAGGACAATGGCGAAGGTTATCCAGTGCAGGTGGAACCCTTTCAGGTTTTTCACATATTCGATGGCCTCTCGCTCGAGATGTTCGTTGAGCGTTGCGTTTTCGCTGGCAGGTGTCGCGTTCATTTTCTGCTCCTGTATCAATTGGCTGACGCTGGTTTCAAAAACAGCTGCAAGACATTTGAGCGTTTCAAGCGTTGCCGCATCACCACTTTCGATCCTCTGGATCGTGCGCACACTAACACCGGCATTCTCAGCCAGTTGTTCCTGTGTCCAGCCGTGGCCTCGGCGGCGTTCCTGAATGCTCATCTGCTCATGTCTCCGTAGCTGCAGCCATTTGGATAGGAGCAACCGCCTCAGATTAACACGACAGCAACCCGACAGCACCCGCCAGCAAGCCGTCACCCATACGGCATTGGACATGAATCTGCCCGGTTCGATCTAATAAATGCTCGTCGTGGACGATGTCTCCAATCCCGATTGCCGGACTGTGAGTTCACGAGTGTTTCTAGTTTGTTAACCGTGATTATCGGTTTCTACCGCTTCAAGCAGGCGAAATCCCTGATTTAACAGGACCGAAATTCAGGTTTGCGAAATTCCGGCTTTCTGGGGAGGCCGTCATGGCAAATACTGATATCTCTGTTTCAAAGGAAATCGGGGAAGCTCTCGGCTGGGCGCGGCGCGCTTTTGCCTATCAAGAGACCAAAATTGTCACCGATTATCCCTGGGCTAAGACCGTCGAACTGAAGAGCGCGACAAGCAGGGCATTTCTCAAAGTTGCCACACCACCGGCGGGCTGCAAATCGCTGGCGCTGATTTCGGAGTATTTGTCACCAAATGTTCCGCCCCTGATGACTAGTGATCAGGAGCGCGGGCTGTTTTTGTATGCCGATCATCGCGGTGAGCCGGTCGGCCGGAAGCTGGATGCTGCGACGAAGCTTTCAATCATCACGACTTACGCCGCAGTCCAAAGAAAAGCGGTCGGTCATCACGACTTGATTGCGTCGCTGCCGCAAATTCAGCTCGATCGGATTTACGACGAGTTTCTGCAATTCCTGACGCCGGGCGGCGACGACACGCCGAAACTGGATGGCACGGTTGGTGCAGCACATTTCCTTGGCCGAGGATCGGCGCAGAAGTATTTCGATATTTTTTCGGCAGCGGAACCTCTGTTCAGGAAATTCCTCGCTCGCGGCGCCGGCCTGCAACCGGCCATCAATCATTGCAACTTGCGTCCGTCCAATATTGCCCGGCGCAAGGATGGAGCGATAGTCATTTTTGATTGGGATGACGCGCTTGCCGGACCTCCGGGACTTTCATTGCATTCCCTGTTCAGCGGTTGTTGCCGTCCATTCGCAGCCCTGGCGGGCATCTCCGGTGCACCTAAAGCCGAACGTCGCGAGAGCGACCGGGAACTTCTCCATGCCTATGTCGATCAACTCTGCGGGGACGGAGCCTTTGACGCCAAAGTCGTGATCCCGGCACTGCCAGCCATCATCTGCGCCGGGGTGCTTAACTACCTGCTGGCGTTCGGCAGTTATCCGGTACCGGACAGCAGTTCGCGGGAGACTATCGGCAAGAACATGCGCCGCCGCTTTAGCGACCTGATGGATGTGGCGCAGTTGCTGGCACGCGATGATCGCGACGCGGCAAGGAATTTGGCGGACGCATTTCGCAGCACCGGACGCGAAAGCAGGGCAGGGCAGGTTTTGGAAACAAGCCAATCACAAAGCGATGCCAAGCCCACCAAGAAGGCTCATTCTCCATCCCGGAGTTTTGAGGAGGCAATCGAGTACTCCTATCAGCCGGGCGTATTTCCTGCACTGGACATTTCCGACGAGGAGCAGGCAGCCGGAAGCATCTCTCCGGCAAATCGCAAACTCGGCTTTGCACTTTTCGAGCGCCATGGAACGCTGATGGTTCGAAACGCCATTCCTCGCGAAATCATCGCCCGGTGCCACAGCGAATTCATGGCCAATTATGATTCTAATCTTCGCGACACCAAAAACGCAGACACACTGCGCGGCGGAGACGAGCGCTGCATGGTGACCACGAAGTTTTCCGGTACCTTCGCCGATCCAATGGTTTTTGCTTCGCCCTTCGTACTGCCGATCCTGAAGAAAGTGCTCGGCAAGCAGGCGATTTTGGGCAGCATGACCTCGGTGCTGTCGTTGCCGGGTTCCGCTGATCAGCAGATGCACAAGGACAATTCGGCGCTGTTCGTCGAAGCACCTGAACTCGTCGTGCCGAGTTTCTCTGTCGCCATGATCGTTCCTCTGGTCGCTCTCAACCAGGTCAATGGCGCAACGCGGGTGGTCAAGGGCAGTCATCGGCGCACATCCGATGAAGCCAAAACGATGCCGCATCAGGATCCGGAAGTGGAACTCGGATCCTGCTTGCTGATGGATTGCCGGCTTTCGCATCAGGAAATGGCCAACAACAGTGACCAGCCAAGCCCCATTTTGAACCTTGTCTATCAGCGCCCCTGGTATCGCGATTATCAGAGTTTCCAGAAGCAGGTCCCGTTGATCATGGATGACGATGGACTGGACCGGGTGCCCGACGAACTGAAGCATCTCGTGGATTGGGTGTGACGACCATGAATGTAACGAACAAGCCGGCTGAATTGGCGGCCGGCTCACAATAAGTATTGGACGCACCTGAGCTTGATACTGTGTTTAGCTACTGCGATCTCGGCTGTGGCAACGGGGTGACAGTCAATCTGCTTGCCGGAGCCTGTCCTGAGGCCCGTTTCTGCGGTCCCGATCTTCAAGCAGATCAGGCGCCTGTTTCAATGGCGATGCGGTAAGCGGATGCTTTGTGCTGGGCCCGCAATTCGGCCACGGCGATTTCCGCCTCTAGCACCTCAAGTTGACGAGAAAGCACATCATCGATGGCAGCGTAGCCGTGTTTGTAGCGTTTTGTCGCCGCCTGCGCCGCTTTTCTGAGCGCACTCAATCGCTTTCCTTCCTGGTGCAATTGTCTGCCGGCCGAGTGGTGGGTTGACCACAAATCCCGGACCAGCTTCTCGATATCGCGTGCGGTATCCTGGGCGGCGTAGCGGGCGGCTGCCGCCTCGTGCCTGCTGCGGCTGATTGCCGGAATCGCATCGGGTTCAATCAGCGGCACTGTGAGCTTTACGCCGACATTCCAACTCTCACCCTGGTCGTAGCCATCAATGCCGTTCTCGTAAGTGCTCGTCAGGTCTACGCGTGGCATACGCTCGCCAACCGCTTCGCGAACCGCGAATTTGGCTGCGCGCGCTGATTGGTGGGCCGCAAGCAGGCGAGGGTTCTTCTTCAGCGCCATGGCCACCGCCTCGTCTGCAGAATGAACCGGCAAGCCACTGTCCTCCGGCTCGCTCAGGGCGCCGCCCGGCAGGTCGCCCACAGCACTTCTGAATTCATTCTCCGCCAACTCGCGCTGTTCTACCGCCAGCTCGTATTCCCGTTTGACCTGAGCAAGTTTTGCCTCCGCCAGTGCGATATCGGACCGGTCGGCGAAACCTTGCGCGTGTTTCGTTCTGGTAATCCGGGCAATTCTGGCAACGGCCTGAGTGTTGCGTTGAAGCGCTTCCTGACGCTTGCGGGCGGTTAGCACATCCAGATAGGCAAGAGCTGCGCCGGCGATGACGTCGTTGCCCTTGGCCAGCGCGTCATACTCCGCCGCAGCGCGTTCAGCACGCGTCCTTTGCAGACGGAATATGCGGGATCCGCCAGCCACGATCGGTAATGACGCCTCGACGCTGACCACCGTTTCGTTGGCTTCGGTTTTGATTGACCGTGACGAGGAGACAATATCCGTGCCGTGACTGCGCCGGATCGATGCTGTGACGGTTGGCAGAAAGCCTGCATAAGCCCGCCAGACTTCCGATCTGCGAACCTTGGCGTCCTCGATGGTGCGGCGAAACTCCGGATCATAGGCGACCGCCGTCTCAACGGCCCGCCTTATACCTAGCGACTCTGCCGAGATGGGAATAACTGTTCTGGTGCGTAGATGGGTTTTGTGCAGCAGCGGGTTGTTCGCGTGGTTGATGACTGGCTGATCAATGCTTCGCCGCAGCTGATAGTCTTCAACTTCCTCGGCCAACCCCGCAGTTGTGAGGGTGGCAAGAGCGACGGCCGTTCCCGCGGCGAGAGCGCTGGCACCGGTTAATCTCCGGAATATTGAACCGCTAGTTTTCACTGAATGCCCTTGCAAAACTGTCTGCCAGCGGTTGGGTGACGTAGCCGAGGAACGACTTCGATCCCGCATCGACATAGAGAACCACATTCATGCCGGGCTTGATCAACGGGTCTCCGCCGCCAGTAGGCGCATTGGTGACCTTCGCCCTGACGAGAAAGTATTTCTCACCCGTTTTTTCATCGGCGATCGAGTCAGCCGAAATATGGTCTATCGTGGTTTCAAGCGGATCGAATTTGCGTTTGTTGAGCGCGGTAACGACGGCTCTTGCCGACTGGCCGATTTCCACCGCACCAACATCCTTGGGAAGAATTCGAGCTTCGACTATCAACTCGGCGCCATCGGGGACGATCTCGCCAATCGGCTCTCCTCCGCGTACGACACCGCCGATGGTGTGTGTGGAAAATTTCACCAATGTTCCGTCGACCGGAGCCTTGATCTCGGTATGACTGAGCGCCTGGCGCGCCGCATCGAGCCGGTCCCGGATTTCGGCCAGTTCGCCCAGAACCTGGGTCAGGTCCTTTGTCGCATCGCGTTTTTTGCCGGCGACGAAGGAGATCAGACGGTTTTGGGCTTCGCCGATTTTTTCGTTCAGACCATGAAGAGCCGCTTTTGCCTCTTCAGCTTCCGCGGCAATCCGTCCTTCTTCGCGAACCGCAAGCCACAAATCCTTTCGCGGCAGAAATCCCTGCTCGACCAGCGAGCGTATGCTGCCAAGTTCGACACGAGCCACTTCCAGTGAATCGGCCAGCGCCCGAGAGCGCACCTGCTTGGCTTTTTTGTCCTTGTGAAGAACGTCGATCTGGTGCTGCAAGGCCCGATATTCGGCCCCCAGCGCCTCTCGGTCATACTGAAGTTCCAGCCGCTGCGCATCATAGACATTTTCAAGCGGTCCGGCTTCGGTGGCAGCGTTTGCAAGGACCAGGCCTGCAGCAGAACCCCGCAATACCGGTTCGCCGGAAAGATAGTTTGGCGCAGCCGAAAAATCGGCTGCCAAAGTGAATGAACCGCCGGTAAGTGCCTGCAGGCGGGCCTCCAGCGCCATCAACGTGTCGCGCCGTGCCTGCAGTTGGGAAAATTCAGCCCGTGAGACGACAGGATCCAGAACCATGATGGTTTCGCCGCGGTTGAGCCTGGCACCGTCATTTGCCGCTATCGACTTGATCCTGCCGCCGCTGATGTGTTGCATGACCTTGTTTTGGCCGTTTGAAGTTATCTCTCCGTCAGCGATGACCGCCGATGAAAGCGGCACAAACAGGCCCCACAGCATAAATATACCGAGACAGCCTCCGGCGACATAGAGACCGCGATTGATGACCGGTTGCATGCCCGAAGGCGCTGCATCTCTCAGGTCGAATTCCGCGGGTGGTCGAACGGGGCTGCTCATCCGGCAATCTCCCGTTTCCGGTATTCTGCAAGGTCAACCGGCTTGGCTGACCGCCTGCGAAGTTCCTGGAATTTCTTGTCCAGTTCGTCCGCGGCCCGTGACGGATTGTATCCGACGATTCCGGGCACCTGCTTGGTTGCGGCATCCAATGCCGGAACGTCTTCTACAGCAGTTCTTCGCCGGCTGGACGAACTCGACCGGCTTGAGGACGAACCTGATTTGGCTTGTTTCCGGGTGACGGTAGCAGTGCCGTTTTCGAGAGTAACCTCAATATCGGCGCGGGAAATCAGGCGCGAGCGATGGCTGACAGCCACAATGGCGGTGCCGTTGCTTTTGGCATCGTCTATGGCCCGGATGAGGCGTTTCATGCCTTCGCGGTCGAGATTGGCATCCGGCTCGTCGAGGATCAGCAGTTTTGGTGAACCATAAAGTGCGCGGGCCAGTGCAATACGCTGCTTCTCACCGCCCGACAGCCTGAAGCTGCCTTCACCCAATTTGGTGTTGTAGCCGTCCGGAAATGAGGAAACGAGCTCATGCACGCCTGCTTTGCGTGAAGCCGAAAGCAGTTTCTCCTCTTCAAAGCCGTAGGAAAGCCGGGCGATGTTCTCAGCCACGGTCGCCGGTATCAAGTCATATTCCTGGGCCAGATAACCTATTGCCTCGCCCCACTGTTCGTCTCTCCAGTGGGCCTGCTCTGTTCCATCGAGCCGCAATGTACCTGCGGTCGGCTGAATGGCGCCGCAGAGCATCCGGGCGAGAGTGGATTTGCCTACGCCCGATTTTCCGGTAACCACAGCCAGCTCACCGGGTTTTACCGCAAACGATATGTTTTCGATGATCGCCGGGTGATCGCGCCGGGGCTTGAAACCGACGCCATCGATAGTGAGGTGACCTTTGGGTGCCGGCAAGTTAAGCCTTTCATCCCGGGCAGCGCTGCCATCCACAATCGCGCTGACCGAGTTGTAGGCACTGCGCGCCCGGACGATGGAATCCCACCCGCCGATCAGACGGTCGACCGGTGCCAAGGCCCGGCTGGTAATCATCGAAGCGGCAAAAATCATGCCCGCCGACATGTCGCCGGCCAGCACCAGAAATGCGCCGGTGCCGATGACGATGACCTGCAATGCTTTGCGCAGCAATTTGCTGCCCGACGAGAATGCAGAGGAATGCCAACCCGCATTGTCGAGTGAGTTCAGCGATTGAAGAAGTTTCAGACCCCATCTGTGCTGAAAGGCGGGCAACATGCCCATTGCGCGGATGTCTTCCGAGCGTTCCAGCGAAGCAGATGCATAACCCATCGCATCGGATTCCGCCTTTCGGCTCTTTGCCTGGTCCGGTGCGGTCGCTTTCTTGTTCAAATAACCAAGCCCAACCATCAGACAGAGACCCACCAGCACGATCAGGCCGAGCCACACATTGAGCAGAAACATGAACACCAGGAAGAATGGCGTGAATGGCAGGTCGAAAAGACCGATGAATGTGCGAGACGTCATGAAATTGCGCACAAGGGCAAATTCACGCAGAGCTTTGGAGCCCGATTGCTTGCCAGGTGCGGGCGAGGCCAGCGATTTCAACAGATGGTCGGAGGTCTCAGCAGTATAACGAGCCGCCAGTTTTTGCGCGACCAGCTGCCGGCTGAAGTCTGCAAATCCGCCCATGCTGAGTAAGAACAACACAATCAAGGTCAGGTAGAGCAGGGTTGGTACACTGCCTGAGCTCAAAACGCGGTCATAAATTTGCAACAAGTACAGCGGGGTGGCCAGCATCAAAAGATTGACCACGACCGAGAACCAGAACAGCCATTTGATATAGCCGTCGGCAAACCCGCCCAGTTTGACACCCGGAAACACGCACTACTCCTATACTTGCCAAAATAATGAACCGTTATGATTAATCCGCGGTAAACAGCGGACCGCAATTCAGCGATCCGCATACAAAAAAGGCCCCGCCGAAAAGGCGAGGCCTCAGGATTACCAAGTGGGTGCCGAACGGCTAACCCGCGTATTCATCATCCGGACTGTATTCTCCGTCATCGGACCAGCCATGATCTTCGTAGCCGTAGCTACTATGATGGTGGCCATAGCGATCATGTCCCGATCCGTCGCCAGAGCCGGACCCGCTACCTGAGCCGCTACCTGAGCCGCTGCCTGAGCCGCCCTTGGAGCCGGAACCGCTACCTGATCCCTTGGATCCGGAACCGCTGCCCGAACCCTTGGAGCCGGAGCCGCTGCCCGATCCCTTGGAGCCCGAACCGCTACCCGATCCCTTGGAGCCGGAGCCGCTACCAGATCCCTTGGAGCCGGAACCGCTGCCCGATCCCTTGGAGCCTGAGCCGCTGCCCGATCCCTTGGAGCCGGAACCGCTGCCCGATCCCTTGGAGCCGGAGCCGCTGCCCGATCCCTTGGAGCCGGAGCCGCTGCCCGATCCCTTGGAGCCGGAGCCGCTGCCCGATCCCTTGGAGCCGGAGCCACTGCCCGATCCCTTGGAGCCGGAGCCGCTACCAGATCCCTTGGAACCTGAGCCGCTTCCTGATCCCTTGGAACCTGAGCCGCTTCCTGATCCCTTGGAACCTGAGCCGCTTCCTGATCCCTTGGAACCCGAACCGCTACCCGATCCCTTGGAACCGCTACCTGATCCCTTGGAACCTGAGCCACTGCCCGATCCCTTGGAGCCCGAACCGCTACCCGATCCCTTGGAGCCGCTGCCCGAACCCTTGGAGCCAGAGCCTGATCCCTTGGAGCCGCTGCCCGAACCCTTGGAGCCAGAGCCTGATCCCTTGGAACCTGAGCCACTGCCCGATCCCTTGGAGCCGCTGCCCGAACCCTTGGAACCGCTACCTGATCCCTTGGAACCCGAACCGCTTCCTGATCCCTTGGAACCCGAACCGCTTCCTGATCCCTTGGAACCCGAACCGCTACCCGATTCCTTGGAACCCGATCCACTTCCCGAGCCCTTGGAGCCCGATCCACTTCCCGATCCCTTGGAACCCGAACCGCTACCCGATCCCTTGGATCCCGAACCGCTACCTGATCCCTTGGAACCTGAGCCACTGCCCGATCCCTTGGATCCCGATCCGCTGCCCGATCCTTTGGAGCCTGAGCCGCTGCCCGATCCCTTGGAGCCGGAGCCCGAGCCCTTGGAGCCCGATCCACTTCCCGATCCCTTGGAACCCGAGCCACTTCCCGAACCCTTGGAACCCGAACCGCTGCCTGATCCCTTGGAACCGCTACCTGATCCCTTGGAGCCGCTACCTGATCCCTTGGAGCCGCTGCCCGATCCCTTGGAGCCTGAGCCACTGCCCGATCCCTTGGAACCCGAACCGCTACCTGAGCCCTTGGAGCCCGATCCGCTGCCCGAACCTGAGCCTTTTGAACCAGAGCCTGAACCGCTGCCTGAGCCGCCGCTGCCCTGTCCGTCCCAAGAATACCAATCGTAAAAGTCAGAATATCGCATCATTAACACTCCATTAAGAGTGGCGATAAATGTCAGAACTCATGCTGCAAGTAAATTTAGTATTTGATTAACCATTAACTCGGCAAATTAAATAAAAATTTATGTATACTGTAAATCACCAAGCAACCTTTGATTCATTGCTTGTTAACCCAGTTGGTCGCGCGAAATTCGGCCGTAGGGAAATGCTAAGGGGTTGCGCATAGGTTTCGTCCGCAAACTGTTCATGCATATCTGAAGGACAAAAATGCCACCCTCGAAACGGAAAACGGCGGCGCATGCAATCACCGCCGACCGAAAGTCTGAAATAGAAGCGCTGTGCCAGAACGTGTTCGGGGCATTGCCCAACAGGGTCGCATTTCCCGGCGGCAAGCATCGTTCCACATTCATCGCCAATATCGGCGAGCACAACTACGCAGTCGCCAAGCGTGGAGATGAGCGGGCAGCGTCGCTGGAAGGCATCGTCATGAAAAGCCTTTCCAAAACCGGGCTTGTACCAAGACTGATTGCCGTTCGCGGCCAGTGGATCGTCCAGGAATGCCTCCCCGGAACAAGAATTCCGGTTGTTCTCGACCAGATCGAGGATATGGGAGAACGCGAGTTGCTGATCGATCAGACGCTCAATTCCCTGGCTATCCTTCACCATCACGCCATTGAGGACCGGCTGCAATACCGTGTCGGCAAAATCGACGCCGGCGAAGACTGGTCGTCCGGGCATCTCGGCCGTCCTGAACGCATTTCACAAGTACTGGGAATTGCTCCACCTGTTTTTGATCCGTCACCGCTTGCAAAAAAGTTTCGCAATGACCATCGCGACTTCATCAAGGGTGACGCCCGGCCAGGCAACGCGCTTGCCGGTGACTACGGTGTTGCGTGGATCGATTGGGATGGATGCGGAACCCGCAATTCCCTGGATGACCTGGTCTTCATTCTGGCAGATGAATGGACTGCTCTTCATCCCGATGCTGAAAACCGGCTGCTGCAGAAATATCTGCCGGCCTATGCACAGGGCCGCTCGTCCGACGAAGCCTTCACCTATGTAATGGCCTATGGCGTCTTTCACATGTGCTCCCGCATCAGGCGCGCGATCCGTTACCGCCAGCGTGACGGAAAATGGTGGAGCCGCGAAATGTGCTTGCTGGGTGACAAGATCGGGGTAACCAAATCCGAGGTCGGCCGCATGTGCGAGCGCGCTCAGCGCTGGGCAGGAGAGGTTCCTGAAATTGCGCCGCTGGCACCCTGGTTTGATCAGGTGATGGCGCGGCTGAGAATTGAACCGCCGGCCCACGAGCCGGCCCAACCCCGCCGCGGCGAAAGCCTGTTGGCCGCGGCCGGATGAACGGGGACAACCCGGTGCAAATGGGAACAACCATGGAAAAAAACGTCGACATATTTGAGAATGCGCTGCCGCAACCACTGTTTGACCGCCTTCGCAACGCCGTGATGATGATCGGCAACGAGCGCATGAAAAGCAATGGCAGCTATTCAACAACGTTCTGGTTTCAACGTGGTGACGCACCATCCAATCTGGCGGAAGAAGCCGTCGCAAGCCTTCTCGACATAGTTCGACCGGGTGACGACTGCATCGGCACCGAATGGTGGCTCGGCCGGCTAGGCAATGGCAAGAAACTGGGATTTCACTACGATCGCGACCTGGCTTTGCAAAAACAGACCGGTGAAGTTGCCTGCCCCATTCTCGGCAGCGTCTTTTACCTGAATGACTACCCGTCAACGCCGACGGTGATTGTTCCCGACACGCCGGGTCAGAACAGCAGTTCCGCGGAATCCGAATCGGTTGAATCGGTCGCAAATCGCTACATGGTGTTCCGCGGTGACCTTCGCCATGGCGTTGTTCCCGATCCCGAGAAACTGCATCTCGATCCCAAACGGCCGGACGGCAGTCCCGAGCGTCGCCTGACCCTTCTGGTCAATTATTGGAACCGCAAACCGTTGGCGCCGGTCTGCAATGAATATGACGGCAGCATTTATCCGTCATTGCGTGAAAATTTTATCGCGGCGACAAGCGATCGAGTGTCAACGACCGCATAAGCGTTCGACGACGCATCGTTTTTTGTGGCGGGGAATAAGCAACTATGCAATTGCGGCGGTTGGGAAACAGCGACCTTCAGGTGTCATCCATCAGTCTGGGCTCGTGGCTTACCTACGGTGTGTCGGTTGATCTGGACAAAAGCCGTGCCTGCGTTGAGCGGGCATTCGACCACGGCATCAATTTTTTTGACACGGCAAACATGTACGGGCGAGGGGCGGCCGAGAGCCTTCTTGGAGACATTTTGAGCGGCCATCGCCGTGATAGCTACATTTTGGGCACCAAGGTTTTCTACCCGATGTCGGAAACAGACCGGGGCCTGTCTCGACAGCAAATCCGGAAACAGATTGACGCTTCGCTCACGCGTCTGAAAACCGATTACGTCGACCTCTACCAGTGTCATCGCTACGATTACGACACACCGCTGGAGGAAACGATGGATGCGCTGGGAGAAGTCGTCCGGCAAGGAAAGGCGCGATACATCGGTTTCAGCGAATGGTCGCCACGGCGTATCAACCACGCCAGCGGGTTGAATTCCGGCGTTCGTTTCGTCTCAAGTCAGCCGCAATATTCGATGCTCTACCGCAAGCCGGAGCGGGAAGTGTTTCCGCTTTGTGATCAACTCGGCATCGGCCAGATTGTATGGTCGCCACTTGCGCAGGGGGTGCTTACCGGCAAGTACAGGGCGGATGCGGCTCCGCCGGCTGGATCTCGCGGAGCGGTGCGAAAATCGAAATCGGGTCGCTTTTCGAAACCGGATGTGCTTGCCGCAGTCCAGCGCCTGCGCCCGGTTGCCGAAGGCCTGTCGCTGACGTTACCGCAACTGGCTCTGGCGTGGGTGCTGCAAAACAATAGCGTCAGTTCGGCGATCACCGGCGCCAGCCGTCCGGAGCAAATCGACGAGAACGTCGCGGCTGCAGGCATTGAATTGGACGCGGAAACGTTGCGTGCAATTGATGCGGCATTGGGCGTCGTGATCCGCCGCTGATCCGGCAAATCGGAAAGTCTCAGGCAATCATCGGCAAGATCTGCCGGCAAGCGTTCTTTGCTGCCTCAGTTTTATCCGCTTCCAGCATGGCAATGGTCTTGCGCATTGCTTCGCCGAGATGGTCCGGGTCCATGTGCGCGACATCGCAGGCAGACCGGCGCGATATTTCGGGATAGGTCAGATGTTTGGCTTCAGCGCCATAACTGAACTTGTAGGCTTCGTTGCCGTGGCAAAAATCGTAGACCTCCATGCCGTGGTCGATCGCCCATCTGATGTTGTGGGTGTGAAGCAACAGGCCGACATTCGGATCGCTGACGGTTTCATCCCGCCCGGCAACAATAAAGTAAAGGTGCTTTGAATCCGGGTCGGCAAAGCTGCAAAGCGCGCCAATCCTGATATCTCCCTGCCAAAGCGTACACAGGTTGACCGTGTCGAGCCGATGGCTTTGGTCGATTACATCCCGGTATTTCGAAATGGCGCGTTCGACCGATTTCTCGCCGCGAAGCGGCGTCCAGCTGACCCGCCACATGTCGAGCAGTGCGTTCAGGTCGCCGTCAAATGTGTCCGAGCTGCTATTGGTGATCGTCAGGGCTTCATCGGCTTCGAAACGGCGCCAGAAGCGGCGGATTTTCTGGCGGGTATTTGAACTGACACACTCTTCCAGATAACGCTCGAAACTGTCTGGAAGCTGTATTTGCGGGCAGATGAGATTATCCACCTTGCCATCGTTGATCACTTGTGACCGCTCGGTGATCCGATACATTTCTTTTGGAAACCGCTCGAGCAACATGTCGAGACGACGTCGGCAGCCATCGTGCAGAAAGCCGATGCGGGACCAGGGTGTTTCCAGCAACAAATCGGCAAATGCCTGGGTCACAGCGCGCTCGTGATCGGGTTCGCAGATCATGCCGGTGTACTGTGCCCACGAAAGTTTTCCGCCAGGTCCAAGTTCGGTTTTGAATTGCTGACTGCTTTCGCTCCAGCGAATCCGGTGCTTCAGCGGAAACAGGCCGGCAATTTCTGCCTGCGGACCATCCGTTCGCGCCACCAGAACCTTCCAACGACCCGGATTTGCGCGAAAAACCTCCGCAAACCACCGCCATGACAGAAAATAACCGGATTCCGGGTCATGCGCATGCAGCCGCTGCCAGTGGGGCCGCAGCGCCTGGAATGCGTTCCAATCCTCAACGATCTCAACAATCATGCCTGCAATCCGAAACCACAATTTCAGACCAGTCTACCAGCGAGGCATTAATCAAAGGATTACCGGAGGGGATTTGTTTTATCGGCCCGTCGTTGCGCCGTATGGCGACCGCGCTACGAGCGGACCACGTAGACGGAACACTTTGCATGCGTGACCACGTGGCTCGCCGTGGTTCCCAAAATGTAATCCTTGATCTTTGGATTGGCCGATCCCATCACGATCACGTCCACATTGCGATCCTCGGCAAGCTTGACGATTTGCCGGTGCACCGCACCAAGCGGAACGATGGTTTCCAATTCGACACCGTCAGCGGGATAGGCCTCTATGAACTTTTCCAGCGCTCCACCCCAAAATTCCTTTGAATCGAGGATGTTCAAATTGCGCTCCATTTCCGGTGCGACCGTCGCGACCAGAAGTTTGGCGCTTCGACGCCGTGCCATTGCAACAGCTTCCTCATAAGCGCTGACGTCCAGTTTTGCATGGCGCAGGTTTATTGGGCAAAGGATCAAATTGGTGTTGCGGGACATGTTGAACTTTCTGATGATCGGCCGCAAAAGCGTACCAGTTTGTCATTCGCCCCTCAACACAACCGGCATCGAACCGACTGATCTCGCTGATATCGGCAATATAGAGACTGCGGGCATTGACCGCGGGCATCCGAACCCGCTCTATTAGGCGGCCAGATGCATCAATCTGATATTTCGGAGCACGCGAGAATATTACCTCACGGAGTTTTGCCCGGCGCTGCAAACCAGTCCGACAAGGAAAGACACGATGATTGCCAAACCGTATGAATATTATATCGACATGGTCACCAAACGGTATTTCCACGGCGTCGACAATTTCGACATGCCCACAGTGCTGGATTGTTTTGACAAGGACGCGAGCCTCACCGAAGTCACGACCATGACCAAACACCAGGGCCGTGACACTGGCATCAGGATGATGTTTTTGCGGCTCTTTCATGCCCAAAACAGGATCTGGCACGGCAACTTCGTACACACTTGCGATGTCGACGAAGAGTCAATCTGTTCGCAGTTCTCGGTGGAAGTGACACCACGGGGCACATCGAAACCGCTGCGTTATGAAAACGCCAATCGTTTCTATTTGAAGAATGGCAAGTTCACCGAAGTTATTGTCTACATGAGCGGCGAAAACCTGCTCAAATAGGCAATCCACCCGACATCAGAAAAGGAGCACGTTGCCGTGCAATATCAATGTTCTCTCAACCGGGCGGAGTTGGTCGATCTGGCGATAAACCGGTATTTTGCCAATGTGGATGCCAAGAACCTCGATGATGTGATGGCCTGTTTTCATGACAACGCCTCAATCACGGTTCAATCGGTTTTCACCGTTCACAACGGCAAAGAAAATATCCGCCGTATGTTTACCGGGTTCATGAACACCTACAAGACCATCATTCACAAGGATTTTCGCTGTACGGTTGACGAGCGGAACGGTCGGATAGCAGCTTCATTCGTCGCCCAAAATGAGGATCATGAAGGCAACTGGACGACCCTGAACAACACGAATTTCTGGCGTATTCGCGACGACCGGTTTCAGGAGATCTACATTTACATGAGCGGCGAGAACCCGCTGGTCTGAGCCGATTGATTAGAATTGGTCAGCCGGGTCTTGCGAAACCTGCAGCTTGTGACCGGCTGATCGAAAGCTTGAACAACCGGTTGAAACCCTAGTCGAACCCAAGCAGGACGGTTGGCAGATAGGTGGCGGTCCACGGCATCGTGATGACAATGAGCAGCACGATCAATTCGAGCACGACGAAGGGCGCCACACCTTTGTACATATCCTGATAGGTGATTTCCTTTGGCGCCACGGTTTTCAAAAAGAAGATCGCCGGCGCCATCGGTGGCGTCAGATAGGCGGTCTGAATGACGACGACCACCATCACTGCAAACCAGATCTGGTCGATGCCTGCCGCCCTTAGAAGCGGGAGGAAGATCGGCAGGCAAATCAACACCACCGTCACCCAGTCGAGCACGAAGCCAAGCAGGAAGACCACGAACAGAAACAGGGCGACCATTGCCTCAGGGCTGAGGTCAAACTGCGTTACCGCTCCGCTGATCAGCTTGTTGCCGCCGCCGACCAGAAAGACGCTGGAAAACATCGTCCCGCCGACAACGATAAACATCACCATCGCGCTGATTGTCATTGTCTTGCGCATGCTTTGCCAAAGTAGCGACAGGCTGAGCTCACGATAAATCGCCGTCAGGATTATCGTGCCGACAGCGCCAACCGCAGCTGCTTCGGTGGGCGATGCGATACCGGTCAGAATGGCGCCAAGGACCGAAGTGACGAGAACCGTCGCCGGCAGGATTGCGGTTGCTGTACGCCACAGTTTGGTGGGCAACGGAATGTCGAAGACTTCCCTTGGAACCGGCGGCCCGTCTTGTGGGCGAAGCATCGCGCGAATGAGAATATAGGCCATGAACAGCACCACCATCAGACCGCCCGGGATGATGATGCCGGCAAAAAGCTCACCGATCGACAGTTCTGCAACCGAGCCGTAGATGATGACCACGATTGACGGTGGGATAATCGTGCCAAGCGAACCACCGGCGCAAATAGTGCCGGAAATCAACCCCTTGTGATAGCCAAGCTTCATCATTGCCGGAATTGCCATCATGCCGACGACGACTTCGACCGCGCCGATGATGCCTGTTGATGCGGCGAATATGGCACACATGCCGATTGTCGCGATCGCCAATCCCCCCGGCAACCGGCCGAGCCACATCTGTGTGGCTTCAAACAGTCGTGCAGCGATCGACGAGCGTTCCAGCATCGCGCCCATGAAGACAAACAGCGGCACCGCCGAAAGGGCAGGGCTGCTGGCAATGCCGTACAATCTGTCAGCCAGAACGCCGCCCAGAACCGTATCGAAGACAAACAAACCGTAGGCAAATGAAACGCAGATCAGACTGAACGATACCGGAATGCCGAGAAAGATCAGCAGGAACAGCGCAGGAAACATGGAGGCGGCAAACATGTTTCTGCTACCTGCCGGATATCGGGTTGGGTTGATCGCTGGGCCCCGGAACCGAGGTCGGATCCATAACACCCAGCAAATGACGCACCAGCTGCGCGCAGACCTGCAGACACAGACAGATCAGACCCAGCGCAATCGCGGACTCAAAAGGCCAGATTACCGGCGCCCAGGGGCTTACCACCTCAACCTTACCGGCCATGAAGGCATTCCATGCGCTACGCGTCGCGCGATAGGTTATCCAGATCATCGCCGGAAGAAACAAGCAGCCCAGAACTGCGAGATTGGCAAAATGCTGCGCGCGAAGCGGCATTTTTTGTGACAGGAAATCAATGCGAATGTGCTGGTTGATTGAAAGCGTATAGGCCGAGCCCAAAAGGAAAATGCCAGCGTTGAACATATAGGATATGTCGTAGGACCAACGCGTCGGTGCGTTGAAAAGGTAGCGCGCAACCACCTCGTAGAACATCGCCACCACCAGGCCGAGAACCAGCACCATTCCGATCCTGGACACGAGCTCCGATAACCGGTCGACCAGATGTAACAAGCCTTGCATGGTTGGTAAGCTAACCGGTTTTGAGGACTGTAAACAAATGGCGACCGACCTGGGAGGCCGGTCGCCGGATCATGCTGGCGAAGTTTCCAGCTTTTTATTCATCGCGATCGATAGCGCGAGTGAAGGCGTTTTGCGACCAGGTGGCTTGATACGCGGAATAGGATTCCATGATCTTGGCCGCATCGGCATTACCGTTTGCAGATGCTTCGCCGATTTTTTCACCAATCCATTTTTGGCCTGCAGCGGTAATCGCCTCAACGAGTTCGGCTTCCATCCGAACAAGTTCATTGCCGTTATCGCGATAGGCGGCCATGGCGCCCTGGTCGTCATGTCCAAAATTCAGCCAGCTGTGATAGGTGGTGGCCTTTGCTGCATCGCGCACCACCTGTTTCAAATCATCCGGCAACGCGTCCCACTTTTCAGCCGACAGGAAAATCTCGGTCGATGAAGAAGGCTGGTGAGCACCGGGAAAGATGATGTATTTGGCAACCTTGTGATATCCAAGCGGCAGATTGGCGCCGGGACCACCGTATTCCACGCCGTCCATACCCTTCTTCTGAAGCAGGTCGAAGATTTCGCCAAACGGGGTGACGGTCGGCGAGCCGCCGAATTCCTTTTCAAGGATGTCAGCCCATGCGCCGGTCGACCGCTGCTTGTAGCCTTTCAGATCTTCAGCCGTGCGAACGGCCTTGTGCGAATGGGCGAAAATTTCGGTCGTACCCTGTCCCATATAAAGCGACATCAGGCCCATTTTGTCGCGACGATAGTTTTCCCACATCTCGCCGCCGCCACCTTGATAGACCCAGTGCATGAAGGTTTCTGGCGCCATGCCGCCTGGAAATCCGGCGAATATCGCATTGGTCGGATCAGCATTGACCATAAATCCGGGATAGCTCCATGCGATATCGACTTGTCCTTCCTGGGCTGCCTCATACAGTTTGAACGGATGCGCCAACACGCCCGCGCCGTAAGGGGTGATTTCCAGCCGGCCGTTTGACCACAGGCGAACCTTGTCGCTGAAGAATTTGGCGTAAAGCTCGAAAATCTTGCTACTTTCCGGCGCGATGGTCGCCATCTTCCATTCAATCTCGGCAGCCAGAGCACCGCCCTGCAATGACAGGGACAGGACCCCCGCTGCGATGGTTGAGATCAAGCGTTTCATCGATAGTCCTCCCGAATTTGCCGGTCGGCCGTGTGTTCGATCAGTGCAAAATTCCACGTCGCGAAGTGTTCGACCGGCAGCTTTGATTTCACCAGAATGGTATACAATCCGTCAGCATCTTTGCAACTCGTGAATCGGTGTAAAGCACTAATTTAGGTAAAACTTACCGGCGGCGTATCGGGTTTGGCTCAACCGGAATACTATAAGATACTGATAATATTACATAAAAAAATGAACTCTTGCCTGCGGCAATTCCTGCCTGCAAATTTGATAATCCAACCCTGTTTGCGAGTGATGCTGCTCGGATTTTCCACTTAGTATACGATGTGGACTGATATCGGGAACATGAGGCGACTGCATGAGCGGACTTGAAACGTCTATTGATCATATCGGTATCGTGGGGCGCGATCTGTCTGATCTGGAAGATTGGTACGGTCGGATCGGGTTTCGCGTGGCGCCGCGCTGCGAATTGGTCTCCCTGAGCGCTGAGAATGAACCGCAGCCTATGAACCAGCACAACAGCCACCTGGTTTTCTCCCGCTCCTACGTCGAATTGACCGCGGTGACAGGAGAACTGTCGGGCCACCATCTGGAGCAGTCGCTACGCCGCTACTACGGTCTGCATATCCTGGTAATGCTGTCGGACAACGTCGAACGGGATTACCGTCATTTGCTGGATGCGGGCTTTCTCCCAAACCAGCCTGGCCTGGCCGGCAGAACCATTGACTATCCTTCGGCGTCAGGCTTGGGTCGGTTTCGCTGGTTTCGAATTCCTGAAAGCGAAGCGCCGGAAAGCTATCTTTGTTTTGTAGAGCATTTGACACCGGAACTGGTTTTCGACCCGGCTTTGACAGACCATCCAAATGGCGCAACAGAGTTGTCCGGCCTGTCAATCTGTGTCGACGATCCTGAAAGAAGTGCCGAGCGTCTGGCGGTGATCGGTGGTGGGACGGTTCACGATGATTCGAACGGATTGCTGGTGCGGTTTCGGCATGGTGAAATCCGCCTGATGAATTCCGGGCAGGTTCATGACCGGTTCGGGGAATTGGAAATGCCGGCCAGTCCATTTGCCGCCGCGTTCTGCGTGTCGGTCGCTGACCTTTCAATTCCAGTTGGTTTCTTGGAGAACGCTGGCATCAAACACCGGGGTGAAGGCAATCGCGCCTGGGTGCTGCCGCCGGAACCCTTTCAGCCGGTGGTCGAATTTGTCGAAATCCGGTAACGCTGCTCAATTTGGCGGATATATCCCAAGTCAGGGCAGGGTCAGTATCGGAAGATCGTCCGTTCCGGAAAGACTTCCCAATTCCGACAGTTGGTCAAACAACGCCTCGGCCACGTCCGATTGGATGGCCTGACCTGCACAATCAATAAACTTGTCGCGCAGCTCGTCCTCGCTCATCGGCCGCTCAGCATGCCCTCGCCAGCGTGTCACCTCATCGCTGGAGATAGTGGAGCCGTCATCCATGTCCAGATGGATGATGTCGGCACGCCCTCCAGACGGGTAAACGGGATCGTCGTCCGGGCCAATCTCGATTTCCACCAAGTCGATGAGCCGCTGTACATCGTCTCGCTGTACGAATTCGTCGGACAGTTCCGTCAATCCGACCCGGCCGCTGATCAGCCCGGCAGCCACAACGAATTCGAGGCTGAACTTGGCTTCCAACGCAGTCGCTGGTTTGTGCATTGGCATGACCCGCGCATGCCGCTCGCTGACCTTTGGGCGAATTTTTATGATGCGATTCAGTTCAGGCTTGTGGTCGCGATGAAGCTGTACCGCCGCATCGCCGCACCGTTGCGAGGAACCGACTGTCGGATATCGTTTGATGTTGAGCCGTTCGGTCAAAATACCTTCAAACCGATCCAGTCCGGTAGCCGGGTCGCTCACATTGACATTTCTTTCAGGCGATAGTGCCAGCAACAGGCCATTGTCACCGTCAAGTGCATCCGCACCGGCATCGATCCCGGCCAATGCCATGCGCACTGCGCGAACCCCGGTCTCCGCCGCTTGACCACCTTGGATCGGTTTGCCCATCGATCCAAAATTGCCCATCACACCACCGCCAAATGCGACCACGAGGCCAATCGCATTTTGAACAGTTTCAGCATCGGCACGATGAAGACAGGCGCTGGCGGCGGCGGTTGCGAAACCGCCAAAAACTGCGGTCGGATGCCAGCCACGGATATACAAATCGTCCGGCTCCCGCTTCATGATATTGCGCCAGACCTCGTAGCCAACCGCGTAAGCGCGAACCATCTCCAAACCATTGGCACCGACATGCTCTGCTTCAGCTAAAATGGCAGGCACAAGAACCGCGCTGACATGGTTGGAAAAGGCGTAGTCATCATAATCCAGCGCATGCGCAGTGGAGGCGCCTACCAATGCAGCGGTGTTCGCAGGCACGCGGTCTCCACTGAGAAACAGCCGCGATTCCCTTGCTCCGCCAGTCGACAGAGCCAATCCTTTCAGCCTGTGCCAGATCGGCTCGTTCATGCCGGCCAGAGTGACGCCAATCGTGTCGCGAAAACCTACAGAGGCGATGTTTTCGACGCCATCGGGCAGCGGGATTTCCGGCGCTGACGCGACAAATTGTGCAAGACTTTCTGTGACGCGTCCCAAGGTAGATCCTAGCTCAAGAGGGCATTCATTCCGGATTCAAGAGTGTTCACCGCCCCGGCGCAAACAGCATATTTGTATACAATCTCGGCGTTCTGTGAACAGAAATATTGAGTTTTCTGTCAAGATGTGGGTCAATCAGTATCCAATCTTGCAGGACATTGAGCGTTTGTATCATCTCGGAATCGACATTGGCGGAACCTTCACCGACTTTGTTTTTCGAAACGAAGCAACGGGTGAAGAAGTCATCCACAAACTGCCGTCGACCCGGGATGATCCCTCCCGCGCCGGCCTGGCTGGCATTCAACATCTTTGTTCGCAGGCCGGCATCAGCGTTGATCAGATATCAAGGGTGCTGCATGGCACGACGGTTGCAACCAACATCATGCTGGAGCGGAATGGCGCGAAGGTGGGATTGATCACCACCGAAGGCTTCCGCGACATATTGCACATTGCGCGGAAAAAGCGGCCGCTGAATTTCTCCAATTATCAGGATATTCCCTGGCAGTCGTCGCCTTTGGTCGAACGCCATCTGCGCTTGACCGTGCCGGAACGGATCGTACCGCCCGATGGCGCGGTGGAAGTTGCGCTCGACGAGAAGGCGGTACGCAAGGCGCTTTCAGAACTGGCCGAACAAAAGGTTGATGCAGTTGCGGTATGTTTCCTGTTTTCATTTCTCAACCCGGAACATGAGCTGGCGGTGCGCCGGATCGCCGCTGAGGTCTTGCCGGACACGTTTGTGACCTGCAGCCACGAGGTCACGCCGCTGCACCGGGAATATGAACGGTTTTCAACTACTGCGCTCAATGCTTATGTCGGACCGGCGACTGCCCGCTATTTGCAGCGCTTTGATGATGCAATAGCCGAAGGTGGCGTGGGCGGCGGCTTGCGCCTGATGACGTCTGCCGGAGGTCTGGTTTCATCGAAGGCAGCCAAGCAAAAACCGGTATCGCTGTTGTTTTCGGGACCCGTCGGCGCCCTGATCAAGGGAATGGATATCGGCAGAGCGGCAGGTAAGCCTGACGTGATTACGCTCGATGTTGGCGGTACTTCGGCCGATATCGGCGTTGCTCCAAATGGCCGCCTGATGCACAGGCACATCCTCGATACCCGCATTGGCGACTACGACGCCATGATGCCCATGGTGGACCTGACGACAATCGGTGCCGGAGGTGGATCGATAGCCTCGGTCGATGAAGCCGGCATGTTTACGGTTGGGCCAAGAAGTGCCGGGGCGTCTCCCGGTCCGGCCTGTTTTGGTTTTGGCGGAACCGAAGCAACGGTCACCGACGCCCTGGTGGCCACGGGTTGGTACAGGACCGAAACCTTCGCCCGCTCCGGAAACGAGATCGACCGCAAATTGGCCGGGCAGGCGATTTTACAAAATGTAGCTGAACCGCTCGGTATATCATTGCCTGAGGCGGCACTGGGCATCTACCAGATTGCAAGCCGCAACATGGCCGACGCCATTCGCCTCGGCAGTATAACAAAGGGCTACGACACCAGGGATTTCTCCCTCATTGCCTTTGGCGGAGCTGGCGCTTCATTCACGGCTGAAATCGCAAGGGAGTTGAGCATAGCCCAGGTTATCGTTCCTCCGCATCCCGGTGTTGGCGCTGCGGCCGGACTGCTTGCGACTGACATCCGTTATGAGCAAATGTCCAGCCTTTGGAACGACTTGGCGGTTCTTCCTTCCACGGAGCTGAGGGAGAAAGCTGCGAGCCTGGCTGAACAAGCAAGCGCGGAATTGAGCGAGGACGGTTTTGCAGCGGCCGACACCGAGATCGTTTACCGTCTGGATTGCCGCTATGTGGGCCAGGGTTATGAGTTGACCATCGACGTTCCAGGAAATTTCGATGCGGATGATTGGCGCGATACGGTTGCTGAGAACTTTCACGCCGCTCATGAGCGGCAATATCTGCGGCGATTTTCAGACAAACAGATCCAGGTGATCAACATTCGTGTCATCGGCATAGGACACGTACCGATCCCGCAGTCTTTGCCAACGCTCGCATCTGGATCCGACAAACCGGTTGCTGAACAAACCTGCATGTTTGCCTCCGATGAAGGCTGGGGGTCGTTTCCGACGCCTTTTTACGACCGTCACAGCCTGAAACCGGGAACCGTGATCGAAGGACCAGTGATCCTTGAACAGATCGACACGACCACGATTGTGCCGCCAGGTTTTACCATGCTGGTGGATGAACTCGGCAATGTCGTGATCAAATCGGGGAAACCGGATGCCTGAATCAACCATCGAATATCTTCCCTTGAAACAACTGCATGACGCTGCCTCGTCAACCGCCACATCGCCGATTGAGACGCGTCACTGGACACCGGTTGAAGTCGATCCGGTCACGTTGCAGGTCATTGGTGGGGCAATGAACACTGCGGCGTCAGAGATGGCGCAATTGCTGTTCCGCATGGCCTATTCGTCGATCATGCGCGAATCCCAGGATATCGGCGCCGGAATACTGGACCGTTATGCCCGGCAATTATGCGAAAGCGATTCCACCCCGATGCACTGCGGATCGCTGCCGGCCTATGTGCGCGGCATCGAGCAGAAGCACGCCGGCGACTACAATGAAGGCGATGTCATTCTCCATAACCACCCATACTTCGGTGCGTCTCACTCGCCTGACTATGGGGTGATTGTCCCGATATTCGCAGACGGGTGCCATGTCGGTTTTGCCGGATGCACCGGTCACATGGTCGATATCGGAGCTGCTCATCCCGGTTGGTCGGTTGATGTGCCTGATCTGTTTGCCGAGGGCAAGCTGATCAACGCTGCAAAGCTGTATGACGCCGGCGAGCTCAATCGTCCGCTTTGGGATCATATCCTCGAAAATGTGCGAACACCGGAAGCAAACGCCGGCGATATCGAAGCGATGATTGCCTGCTGCCGGCTTGGAGCAAACCGTTTCACCGAGCTGATCGGGCGCTATGGGATCGATGTGGTCATGAGCGCATGCGAGCAGTGGCTCGATTACTCGGAGAAACGCCTGCGTACCGAAATTGCCAAACTGCCGGACGGGGAATACCGGGCGCCGCGCGGCTGGTTGGAAGACGATGGCAAAAACTTCGGCACGCCGTTGCCGATCGAGACCCGGGTAATTGTCGATGGAGACGACATTCTTGTCGATCTGACCGGGTCGACCCCGCAAACAGAAACCGGGTTCAATTGTCCGTTTGAGGGCAGCGTGCTGCCGACCGTCAATTTTGCCGTTCGCACGCTGCTTCTGGATGAGGCAGGCGACGGCGCCGGCATTCCACAAAATGACGGCATCTTCAGGCCGATCAAGGTCTATGCGCCCGAAGGATGTATCTACAATCCGGTGTTTCCGGCCGGTTGCGAGGCCCGGTTTGCGCAAATCAACCGGTTGCCGGACCAGATCTTGCAGGCCTTCGCCGGTTTGATCCCCGATCGCGTGACAGCCGGTAATTCAGCCAGTGTCGGCGCCATTGCCTATTCGGGCGTGCCTGAAGACGGCAACTACTGGGTGCTGGTCGAAGTCAACGAGGGCTCCTATGGCGGTCGCTGGCAAAAGGACGGCATCGACGCCATTGACAATTTGATGGCCAACACCCGCAACAATCCGATCGAGGAAATGGAGATGAGCGCGCCGCTGCGCTGCGAGCGCTACGAATTGCGTGATCGTCCGCCGGCCGCGGGGCGATGGCGCGGAGGCCTTGGTGCTGCCAGGCGCTGGCGTTTTCTGAAACCGACGATGATCAGCACGACAGGCGACCACCGCGCCGGGGACAAACCTTGCGGCCTCGACGGCGGACAGGATGGTTATCCCGGATCGCTGGTAGTCAATGCCGGTAGTCCGGGAGAAAAGTCATTGCCGGCAAAGGTGTCCGGTTTCCGGCTCAATGAGGGTGACACGCTGGAAATATCCGGCATCTGCGGTGCGGGCTACGGCGCGGCTGCGGACAGGGATCCCGATGCGGTTGCTGCCGACCTGCGCAACGGTCTTATCGATCACGCCGGTGCAGAACAGAGCTATGGCGTCGTCGTGCGAAACGGAGCGATCGACGGCGCTGCGACCGGCAAGAAAAGACGGGAACTCAAATCGGCTCCAAAGGCCTGATCAAAGGGCCTCAAAGGTCGCGCACCAGCCTTGCAGCGGCACTGCCGGCCAGACGCCCGAGATTCGTGGCCATCAAAAGCCCGCTTCCGGATAGATATCCCCAGTCGGAAGGACCGGACAACCCGCGCGCAGCACCACCGCCGGCAAACAGGTTCGGGGCAGGCAGTCCGTCGGCAAGAAGAACTCTGCCTTCGATGTCCACTTCAAGCCCGCCCTGTGTATGAAACAAAGCTCCTGTGACCTTGGCGAAACGCCAGGGAGGGGAGAGCGCGGGATGACCGGAAAAGTTGCGCCCGAAGGGATCGATCGCTTCACCCTTCGCCATCTGCTCCACGGCAAGTACAGTTCGCTCCAGTTCGTCGCGTGCGCAACCGACTTCACTGGCCATCTCTGCCACGGTTGAAGCGGTTTTGATGGCGCCGATCACTTCGGCATCACGGTGCGAATGAACCAGCATCGCTACTTGATGGCATCTGTCGTCGAAGATGGTCCAGGCGACCTGACCGGGCTGGGCAAGTACTTTGGCGGCCTGCTCGGAATAACCTTCATTTTCGTGGGAGAACCGCTTTCCGTCTGCGTTGACCTGAAACCCGCCTTCGGTGATTGCAGCCCAACCGAGATGGATCATTTGCGGTGTAATCACAGCGCCATGGCCCTGATAGCTGCCAGCATCAGCGATGCGGCATCCCAACTGCGCACCCCAGCGCATCGCCTCACCCTGGTTCCCGGCATGTCCGTGGTAGTGGGCGTCGGCCATACGCGGAATGAACTCTTGCAACATCTGCCGGTTGCCGCCAAATCCGTTGCACGCCAACACGAGGGCTTTGCACCCGACAGTCTCGATGTTCCCGTCCGGGCGTTCGATCCCCACTGCCGTGATCCTGCGTTCGCTATCCGCATAGAGGATCGAAGCGCGCGCTGATGCGAGCACGTCGATCCTGGCGCGCGAAACTGCATCCAACAGGGCCGCCAAAAGTTCAGACCCGTCCATGGAAGGTGTGGCATGCATGTGAAATGCGGAATGCCCAGGGTAGCGGAACTGGTCGACCGGCGAAAGTGGTACGCCAAGCGTGCCGTTCAGCCAATCAATCGTGCTCGCGGATTGCGCGGCAATGTGGTGAGCGAGGTCGGTATCATTCTGTCCCCGGGCCTTGGCGATCAAATCACCAGCCAGTAGTTCCGCCGAGTCGGTAATGCCTGCCTCTTCCTGCAACCGAGTCAGCGCACCGGGAATTTGTCCGCCGGACAGCGAGGTATTCCCGGCTGGAGAAGCATCGCGTTCGACGACGAGAACATCGACGCCCAGTTCATTGGCCGAGAGCGCCGCACAGCAGCCACAGGCGCCGGCGCCGACCACAAGGACACCGACATCGACATCGCAATTCGGTGTTTCGTTCCAGATTACCTCTGGTTCTCGTTGAACAAGACCGCTCAAACCCTGGAAACCTTGCACAAAAGCGTTTTGAGATTGACCTGTTCGGAAATGACATCGCGTTGGGTCTGATCGGTCAGGAAATTGACTGATCGCCACGGATGGAACCGCTGCTTTTCACCCCAGCCAATCGGCACGAAGATCGAGGTCTCGCGAATCCCCGGGGTAAGCCATGCCATTGCCTCGATGCGACCATAGGCGGTCTCAATGGCTATTTTTTCACCATCTGAAATGCCTAGCGCGGAGGCCCGGCTCGGGTGGATTTGCGCGAACAGGTGCGGCCACATTTCCTGCGCCTGCCAGAAGCTGTGGGTCCAGCTGTGGAAGTGAGGAGCCGGTGGCCGGCCGGTCACCAATTCCATGTCAAACCCGGCTGCACGCAATTCTGCAGCACGGGAGAGGTTGCCGGGAGGTTTGATACGGGCACGCGAGACGAATGTGGGAGCCGGTGCAAACGGGGACAATGTGCCTTCGTTGTCATCTTCATCGAGTAGTTCAAGCACCGGCAGATCAACCAGTTGTTCTTGCTCGGAGAAGAATTGCGGCAGGTCGGGCAGTCCAAGTTTGGTGAACTTATTCGCAATTGCAGGTGTGCGAAACTCCAGTCTGCCGCTTTGCGTCGGAAACCGTTTTCCCGGTGCGCCGATTGCCTCGCTGCCTTCCAGATAGAGCGTTTCGATTTCCTTGGCTTCTTCACTCGGCAGCGGCGCGCGCACCCAACGATAGGGCCGGGCTTTCATGCGCCGGGTGGTGCAGCCGCGCAATTCTTCGGTGTCGATGCATATCTCGTCCCAGAAAGTCGCCGGATCCTTGTAGGCGTCCTTCAGTACGTCGCCATAACCAAGCCGTTTGCCCAGTTCGATCCAGATCCAGCCATCGGATCTGGCCTCGCCGGGCGGTTTGATCAGCGGGTCGTTCCAAACGATCCGTCGGTCTTCGTCGGCTCTGGATATGCCGCCACGTTCAACCCCGTTGGCAATTGGCAGCACATAATCGGCAAATGCGGAAGTTTCATTTTCGAAAATGTCCATATGCACCAGCAGCTCAAGCGATTGAAACGCCTCTCGGGCCTGTTCTTGTGCCGGCCATTGCGCCATCGGATTGTTGCCGCAGATAAGCGCCTTGACGGGGTAGGGGCGTCCCCGGGTCATCGCGGCAATCCAGCCGGTGGGATTGCGGCGCACCATCGGCCGTTCGATCGGGGCTCTGCGGTTGTCGGGAACGTTCGGATGAATGAGCGACGCTGAACTCATGTTGAAGTAACCACCACCCTTTCGACCCCAGTTACCGGTGATCGCCGCCACGTACATCCAGACGCGGTTTGTCTGGACGGAGTTTGTATGCTGGTTGACCCCGCGGCTGGCGAAAATCATGCAGCCATCGGCCGACGCGATGATTTCAGCGAGCTTCCTGATTTCGGTCGTGGGAATATCGGTAATCGGCGCCGCCCAGTCGGGACTGTACTTTTCGGCCAGGATGAATTGCCGCCAATCTTCAAAGCCGAGGATCCAGTTTTCGCAAAACGCGTGATCCTGAAGGCCCTCGTCGAGGATGTGATAGGCAACAGCCAGGCCGAGCGCCATGTCCGTACCGGTACGGATCGCCAGCCACTCATCGGCTTTGGTCGCGGTCACTGTGCGACGTGGATCGACGACGATGAGGCGGGCATTGCTTTGGAGGCGCCAATCATTGACCATTCCAAAATGTACGGGCCGGGTCTCGGCTTGATTGTCTCCCACATAGACATAGGCTTCGGCGCTGCCGATGTCGTCGGGCGTATATGAATTGGCGATTGCCAGCGAACCCTGGGTTAGTTGGTAGGCAACATTCTTTCCGGAAGCACACAGCGTCTCGGTGGTTTCGACATTCGGTGTTCCCCACAGCTGGCTGAACAGGCGCACATAGCCGCGGTTCGTCATTATGCCGGATCGGGTCCCAGAAAATATGCCCAGCGCCTCGCTGCCGTATTCATCGCGAATTTTGCAAAGCCGGGCTGCGATGTCGTCGAGCGCCTCGTCCCAGGAGACGGGCTCAAATTTGCCTTCGCCGCGTTTTCCGGTTCGTCGCAGTGGGGATCTCAGCCGTTCCTTGTTTTCATAAGCCTGCAAGGTCATTTGTGATTTCGGGCAGATGCGTCCACCAAGCACCGGGTCTTCCTCATTGCCGGTGATCCGCACGATCCGTTCACCGGAAAAGTGGAATTTCAGTGTGCAAGCGTTGAAACAGATATTGCAGCCGCCTGGCACTACGCGATCGATCTGCCTGTCCTGTCTTTCAGCGCCATAGGGGTATTCGGCATCGCTGCGCCGTGGCTTGCCCTCTGCAACGGCAGGTTCGTGAATGACCGGGCCGTGTGCTTCCCTCGTTTCCAAACCGCCAACCGGAGCGAGATAGACTGTTCCCGGGCTCAACAGGTAGTCGTCATGGTCGATCACCTCGCGGCCCATTGCTTCGGCCTCTGCAGCAAGGTCGCTGCGGTTTCCAAACGTGATGGCCTTGCCCGGGCATACGGAGGCACAGGCGGGGATCATGCCGTCAGCACGTCTTTCTGCGCATAGATTGCACTTGACGGCTTTGTTTTCACCGGCGTCAAATCCCATCGCTCCGTACGGACAGGCGGTGACGCACTCTCCGCAGCCGGTGCAGCGATCCTGGTCAACGCTGACCACGCCGGTCTCTTCATCGCGGCTGATGATCTTGGGATTTACCGGGCAGGCGCGAAGACAGGCAGGCCGCTCGCAGTGCTGGCACATGACTGGAAGAAACAGGGTCGGTGGGGAAACTTCCGGGCGGCTGTCCTCCAGCCAGAGTACCTTTGTGCGATAGGCACCGGGCGTCAGACCGTGTTCCTGCTTGCATGCGGCTTCGCAGCTCTTGCAGCCAATGCAACGTTCCAGATCGATCCGAAGCGCCAGGCGTTCGCTCATGGCACGCCACCTGACAAAATCCTGTAAAGTGCGACGCCAATATGGATGGCGAGACCGGCAACAAACAGGGCGCCGAGGCCCATGTGGATCCGGCGGCTCCAGGCGACCAGGGCGCCGGCATCAACGCGGGCACCGCTCATCTGCCGTTCTTTCTCCATCAGCCTCAAATAACGGGCGGACATAAGGGGCTTGTCGAGCCAGTGTTTGAGCTGGGGGGAGAACAGGGCCTCACTGGCAGCAGGTTCCAGGCGGCCAAGCAAATCAATCTTGGCATCGATGAGCTCGCGCAGTGTCTGACGGTTTTGCGAGTTCCTGGCAATGAAAGCATTTGGCCGTGCACCCATTCGATGCGCGAACCCCGTGCTGCCGGTCAAGCGTATCCATCCGCCCAAAATCATTGTTGCGACCAACAAAACCAACAGCACTCCTGGAGGAGACAACAGCTGGCCGCCGCTGTGAATGATCGCCAGGCAAGCGCCGATGAGCGAACCGGTCACGTGAATGGAAAACCACAAACGTGGCTGAACATCGGCCGCAGAGCGCTTCAATAAGCTGTAGGCAACAGGCGCCAGCAGACACATGGCTGCGGCAACACCAATCCAGATCAATGTCGCTGACATTGCGATACACTCACAACAAGCCCGCCAGGCGGGGCAGGGCAAGCGTGATTTCAGGAACGAACACGATCAGTGCCAAAACCAGCAATTGGGCAAACAGGAACGGCAAAACCGCAAGCGATGTACGTTCAAGCGACACATCGGCAATCGGAGAGACCACAAACAGCACCAGCCCCAAGGGCGGTGTGATAATGCCGAGCAGCAAAGCATACATCAGGAACATGCCGTACTGGATCGGATGAATATCAAGTCCCTGCAGCGCCAGCGGCATCAACATCGGTCCGAGGATGATCATGTTCGCCAAGGCGTCCATGAAGGTGCCGACGAACAGGAACAAGACGACCATTGCCAGGAACAGCACGAACTTGTTTTCGGTGAAGAACAACACGATGTCGACCAGCTGTTGAGGGAACTGGTGAAACGTCAAAATGCGGCCGAAAACAATGGCGATGGCAACAATGACGAGCGCCGAGGCGGTGACCCGGACAGTGGAATCGATTGCTCCGAAGAAATCCGACAGACTGAGAGTGCGGTAAAACAGGGTCGAGATGAGGATCGTGTAGACGACCGCAATCGCGCCGGCCTCAGTCGGAGTAAACACGCCGCCAAGAATGCCCCCGAGGATCCAGATCGGAATGATCAGAACCGGGGCGGCCCGCACGGTGTGCATCGTTGTGGCCCGAACACCTTCAAATGGGTGGCGAAGTCCAAATCCCTTCCATAGGCAAATCAGATAGGAAACGAACATAAGCATGAGCCCGGTGATGATGCCGGGAATGACGCCTGCCAAAAACAGTCCGCCGATCGAAATCTGCAACTGGCCGCCGACGATGATCAGCGGGATTGATGGAGGGATGATCGCTCCGATCGTGGAACTGGATGCGGTGACTGCTGCTGAAAAGGCACGTGAATAGCCTTCCTTGATCATCGAAGGGATCAACAGCGGGCCAATTGATGCCGCATCCGCCAGCACAGAGCCGGATATGCCGGCAAAAAACATGCTGGTGACGATGTTGACATGTGCAAGCCCGCCTCGAAGCCAGCCCACCAGTTGCCTTGACAACAAGATCAGTCTGTCCGTCAGCTTGCAGCGGTTGAGCAGCTCTCCCGTCATCACGAACATTGGAAGCGCCAGCAATGCAACAACATTGATCGCCGCATACATTTCAGTAGCGATGATGATTGGCGGTATCCGCGTTCCCGAAACGAGCAAGAAGACCGCACAGGCGATCCCCAGGCTGTAGACGACCGGTATCGCCAAAAGCAACGAGGCGATGAACGGGACGAATAGAAAAATTATGAGATCTTGCAGCGAACCCATCGGTTTAGGGTCGCAGATCTTGAATTGAGTCTGAGCGCGGCGGGGTCACGGTCTCAAATCTCTTTGTATCGTTCGACCGCAACGCAATGATGTCTTCCAGCAGCAGCAGCGTTGCGTAAACCAGCATCAAGGCGGCGCCGACTGGGATGGAAAGCTTGATCCAGCGGGTGGAGATGCCGGTGGTGAAAGAGGTGGCATGATGCGACCCGAGAAACGCCTCTACCCCAAACCACAGGAACACCACCATGCATGCCATGGATGCCAGACGGGCAAAGAATATCAGGGCGGTGCGCAGCCCGGCAGGGCATGCTTCAACGATGGTTGGGATCTGCACGTGTTCCCATCGCCTGACCAGAATGGCCGAGCCCAAAAACACCACCCAGATCATCAGATTGACCGCCGCTTCTTCAGACCAGGTCAATGAAGAGTTGAGAACGTAACGGTAAAATACTTGCGCGACCATCACCGTCACCAGGATCACCATCAGGATCCCGGTGGCGATGCGGATCATGCGATCCAAAAGGTCGGCCAGTCCACCCAGCTGCATGTCGAATCGTCCAAACTTTTGTCAGACACTACCTCGCTGAGTGGACAACGGCCATGCTCAGCGCAGGGCCAAAAGCTGGTCGATCACGGCCTTGTCGATTGACGAGCCGTGGGACTCCCAAACTTTTTCACCGCCTGCCATCCACTCTTTCTTCTCGGCCGCACTAGGCGTGTAGATTTCCATTCCCGCCTCGCGCAACTGGTCTTTGTAGGAGTTTTCGAGCGACTGATCCTTTGCATTGCCTTCGTCAGCCGCCATCTGCGCAGCCTCGAAGAAGGCATTGCGGATGTCTTCGGGCATCGACATGTAGGTGTTTTTGTTCATTACCTGGAACTGCACCGAAAATGATGCGTCCACTTCGGTGGCGTATTTCAGCACTTCATACATCTTGAAAAGATAGGTCCAGATTGGCTGCACGTGGAAGCCGTCGACCAGGCTGTTTTTCAACGCATTGTAGGTTTCGGTCCACGCAAGTGGTGTCGGATTTCCGCCCCAGTTCTTGATCAGTTCGATCACCAGCGGTGACCGTGTGGAGCGGAATTTCAGGCCATCGACAGCTGATGGCGAGGGGAGCGGACGTTTGTTGTTCCACAACATCCTGAATCCGCCGGCGCCGACCGGGGGCAGAACGACCAGCGGCGTCGCGGCTTCAAACACCTTGGCTTGCTGCTTCCAAAGATCTGATTTGAACAGCCGGTTTGCCATGTCCCAATCGGTGATGGCGTAGGGCAGGTCGACCACCGAATAGGCATCGGAAAACACGGTAAACTGAGAAGTGGTGTTGGATGTGATATCGATAAAGCCCGTCTGCACGGCTTCGAGCTGGGAAATATCGGTTCCCAGCGTTGAATTGGGATGAATCTGAATCTCAAGCTCGATGTCGAATTTTTCCTTGAGAATCTCCGGAATGCGGGAGATCGAGATGTAGGAAGGATCGCCTTCCTTCGCGTTCAGTCCGGCAACGATTGGCTTGAGATAACGTTTGGTGCCGGCTGCGCGGACAATCGCCGGTGCGCCCAGTATCGGCGTGACCACGGCTGCTGCTCCCGCATAGCGCAGCACATCGCGCCGGGTAGTCATCTTATGCTGTTCGGGTTGGGTCTTCCGGTTCTTGGCATTACTCATCAGCTTGGTCCTCCCTTGGCTTGGCTGATCTCCGGATATTCAACATTGACGCATCGTAACATGACTGAGTTTTAGTATACAATCTCTTTTTGGTTGCGGTCCGGGTCGCCAGCTTTCTGACCGATGTGTTTCAAATCAACAGATTAACAATTGCATCCTAAATAATTGTAATTAAATCATTTATTTCATGAACCACGACTACAGAGCCGATCAGGTCGACAGATTTTGTTGAACTTTGACGAAGGAATGTTGTACACAATATTGACATACGAACTGGAGGGTAAAATCCCTTATGGAGCTTGGTCTGGCTGGCAAAAAGGTCCTGATAACAGGCGCCTCCCGCGGGATCGGTGCTGCGGCTGCGGCCGGGTTTGCCGAGGCTGGCGCTAATCTTTGCCTGGCGGGACGGGACAAGGCAGTCCTCGGCGAAGTTGCGGGCGAAATCTCCAGACGGCACAGCATCGAGTGCGCACTGTATGTTGGTGACATGCATGATTTTGCCTTTGTTGAGGAACTTGCGGATGCCTGTAGCAATGTGGATGTTCTGGTGAACAACGCCGGAGCGACACCGACAGGACCGATCGAGACCGTTACCGCCGATCAATGGCTTGAGGGCATGAACCTGAAAGTGATCGCTACGGCGTTGCTGACTAGAGACATCTATCGCGCCATGTGCACCCGCAAGAGCGGAGTCATCGTCAATGTTATCGGCAATTGTGGCGAACGGCCCGACCCGGAAATCATTGTTGGAACTGTCGCCAATGCCGGAATGATGAATTTTACGCGTGCACTCGGATCGGTGAGCCCGCGCAACGGGGTCAGGGTGGTCGGGGTCAATCCCGGACCTACGGCCACGGACCGGCTTGTCAGCCTGATGCGGCGCAAGGCAGAAGACCGCACGGGCGACAGCGAACGCTGGAAGGAGCTGACCGAACCGCTGCCGTTCGGCCGCGCGGCGACACCGCAGGAACAGGCCGACATGATTGTATTCGCGGCCTCGGAGCGGGCCTCCTTTGTCAGTGGCACCATCTTAACGGTTGATAGCGGTGTCGCTTATCTCGGTCATATCTTTTAGAGGTTCGCGCAATGGTCGTTTCAGCCATCGAGAATTCCATCATCGACTATGCGCTCTCACTGACGCTGGATGACCTGTCATCGGAAGCCGTCAGTCAGGCCAAGCGGCGTATTCTTGATACGCTCGGCTGTGCACTGGGCGGCATGGATTCCGACCCGGCCCGCATCGCTATGAAAATTGCGCAGGGCGTAACGGCCGGCCCATCTTCCCGTATCTTCGGTTCGCTGGTTGCCACAACACCGGAATCGGCTGCCTTCGCAAACGGTACGATGTTGAGGTATCTCGATATCAATGACACGCACCGGACTATCGACGGCAGTCATCCTTCCGACAATTTCGGCGGGCTGGTCGCCATGGTCGAGGCGTTGGGCGGTTCGGGGCGCGATTTGCTGCTGGCCTTTGCGATCTCCTATGAAATCCAGTGCCGGTTCGTTGACAGCGTCCCCTTCAACGACAACGGCTGGGACCAACCTGTGCCGGGCGTCATGGCTTGTGCGCTGGCCTGCGCGAGGCTGCTGAACCTTGATCGTGAGAAGACAAGAAACGCGCTGGCATTGGCGGTCATTCCCAATCTTTGCACGTACCAAACCAGAGCAGGCGAATTGTCGATGTGGAAAGGCTGTGCCGCGGCCAATGGTTCGCGCAACGGATTATTCGCCGCCCGGCTTGCCGCTGAAGGACTGACCGGACCATACGAGGCCTTTGACGGCATTTACGGACTTTGGAACCAGACGGTTCCGGCGCCGGCAAGCTTTCCCGATCTGGTTCGGCGGGAAGGAACCCACTCTGTCCAGCAAACCAACATAAAGATGTATCCGGTTCGCGATTCCTGTCAGCTACCTGTCGAAACAGCCAAGGATTTGCGAGCCAAGATTTCCGCCGGCGAAATTGCGACGCTGACAATCGACACCTATCAATCGGCTCACAAGGGAGCTGTCGCCGACCCCGAGCTTTGGGCTCCGAAAACCCGGGAGACGGCTGATCATTCCATGCTGGTGTCGATTGCCGTAACGCTGATTGACGGCACCATCACACCGGACAGTTTCAGCGGGAAGCGCTTCCTTGATGCGGATGTTTTGGGGCTGATCAACCGCACCAAGGTCAACATCAATGATGATTTTTCAGATCAGGCGCCTGCCATCAGAAATTGCCGTTTGACGGCAGTCACCCCGGACGGTGCGAGCCATGTTGCACATCGCACGCTGACGGCCGCCGACATCGAGGCTGGTCCCTCGGACGGTGACTTGCTCGACAAATTCAGAATGCTCACCAACGCCCATTATCCCTCGGACACACAGGACCAGATGATCAAGGTCTGCATGGCGATAGAGGACTGTGAAAGGATATCTGAACTCGTGGACCTGACTGCCTTGCACCAGGGGGGCATGCAAACGCAATGAAGCGGGTTGGTATCGATGTCGGCGGTACCCATACCGACCTCGTATTGTTCGACGATGAGGATCGGACTCTGTCGGTATTGAAAGTTCCGACCAGTGTCGATGATCCGGCCCGTGCTTCGCTCGATGCATTGGCCCAGCTTTGCGAAGATGCCGGCTGTGGGGTAGGCGATCTCGACTATTTCATGCATGGCACGACGATTGCGACAAACATCGTGCTGGAGCGCAATGGTGCCAAAACCGGACTGGTCACCACCGAGGGCTTTCGCGACATATTGCATATCGCCCGGCACAAACGCCCACAAACCTTCTCGCTTCAACTCGATCTGCCGTGGCAAAGCCACCCGATGGTTCCGAGGCGGCGGCGGTTTGCTGTAAGCGAACGGGTTTGCGGTCCCAACGGCGAAGTTCTGAAACCGCTCGACGAAGAGCAAATGCGATCGGTTGCGAAAAAACTCAAGCAAACCGGTGTCGAGGCGGTTTCGATCTGCTTCATGTTTTCGTTTCTCAATCCGGTCAATGAAATTCGGGCACGCGAGATCATTGAGGAAGAGGCGCCTGGTATATTTGTCACGGCCTCGCACGAAGTGGTTCCCCAATACCGGGAATATGAACGATTTTCGACAACGACACTAAACGCCTTTGTTGGCCCCAAAACCTCCGCCTATCTGCGAAGGATGGAGGATGAACTTCGCAAAAACGGACTGAAAGCGCCGCTTCACCTGATGCAGTCGAGCGGAGGCTGCGCGACGGTTGATGCGGCCTCGCGCAAACCCGTCAATCTTCTGCTTTCCGGTCCGGTAGGCGGTCTGCTGGGCGGGATTTGGTGCGGAAAATCGGCTGGCGTCGACAACGTCATCTCACTGGATGTTGGTGGGACATCGGCAGACATTGGCGTGGCGCCAGGCGGCGAGATGCAGTTCAAGCATCTTCTGAACACCCAAATTGCCGATTACCACGCGATGATACCGATGGCTGAGGTCGATGCGATTGGCGCTGGAGGTGGGTCGATCGCCTATCTCGATGCCGGCGGCCAGTTCCAGGTCGGACCGCGCAGCGCCGGAGCAAATCCGGGTCCTGCGTGTTATGGTTTGGGAGGAAACGAACCGACCGCAACGGATTGCCTGGTCGCGCTTGGATGGATCGATCCGGCACGGTTTCTCGGTGGGCGGTTGCCGCTGAATGGGGATCTCGCCCGCGAGGCAATCGAAAAACACCTGGCCGGGCCGATCGGCTCAAGCGTTGAAGAGGCGGCGTCGGGAGCGGTCCGAATTCTCACCCACAACATGGTGCAGGCGATCGAGGTTAATTCGGTGCGCCGCGGTTACGATCCGCGAGACTTTGCGCTCGTCGCTTTTGGCGGCGCCGGTTCGGTGTTTGCCGCGGCCATCGCTACCGAATTGTCGATTGCCAAGGTCATCATTCCGACTGCACCGGGCTTGACCTCTGCGCTTGGATTGCTCGCGGCCAACATATCTTATGACAACGGCCAGACCGTTATGACCGATACGGCCAACCCCGATTTCAATGCGTTGCAATCAGCTTATGAAGCGCTTGAAATCGATGCACGATCGCAGCTTGCCCGAGACGGTTTTGGCGAAGCCCAAATTCGGCTTCTGCGATTTGCGGACTGCCGTTATTTGGGTCAGGGCTATGAATTGCGCGCCGAAGCAGGTGTCGGTCCTGTCGATGAGAATTTTTCCGCTCAGCTGCGCAAATCGTTTGATCGAGCCCATCATCGAGCCTATGGATCGTCGTTTCCCGATAAGGCCGTGCAAATCGTCAATGCGCGGGTGATCGCAGTAGGCATCATTCCCAACCTTCCTGTGGCAGGTGATGTTGACGCCGAGTCGACCGACAAGGCCCCGGAGCCGCGAGCAACTGCGCCTGCCGCGTTTCATTTTGACGGCCGAATACAAGTTGTTGATACCCGGCGTTACCGGCGCTCAGACCTGTCTAACGGTCATCGCATCGAGGGCCCGGCGATCATCGAACAGATGGATACCACGACCGTTATTCCTCCTGGCAGGGTTGCGACAGTGGATCACGCCGGCAATATCATCATTCCAATCGCGGGTGGCATGTAATGAACCCGACGCCATACACAAACACGGATGATCTGGTCACGCTGCGTGTCCTCGGCGGCGCGTTCAATTCGATCGCTCGCGAAATGGCGGAAGTGCTCTACCGCATGTCAAACTCCAGCATCATCCGCGAGTCTGAGGACCTGGGGTGCGGGATCTTCGATGCCACCGGTCGCGAACTGTGTGAAAGCGAAACGTCGCCGATGCATATCGGTTCGATACCGTTCTATATTCGTGGCGTGCTGCAGAAGCTGGAAGGCGACATCGATGAAGGCGATGTCATCATTCACAATCATCCCTATTTCGGCGCCTCCCACACGCCCGACCTTGCAGTCATTCAGCCAATCTTCGTTGATGGAAATCTGGTCGGTTTTACCGGCGCCACCGCTCATCTGATCGATGTTGGTGCCGCGGTTCCGGGGCTCAACACTGATCTGATCGACATTTTTGGTGAAGGAACGCTCTACAACGGCATCAAATTGTACCGCAAAGGCAAACGCAACGAAGATGTGTGGTCAATCCTGGCCGACAGCGTGCGCACACCGGACATGAATGCCGGCGACATCGAGGCCATGATCGCTGCCACGCGCCGCGGGCGCGATCGTTTCCTCGAACTGGCTTCCCGCTATGGGTTGGATGTCGTTTTGGCGGCGGCAAACCACTGGATGGATTATTCGGAGCAGCGTTTGCGTGAAGCGATACGGCAGATTCCGGATGGTGACTATCAGGCTGAAAGCTGGCTCGACAACGACGGACGCAATTTCGAAGTACCGCTGAAAGTCAACGTGACTGTCCGGGTGCGCGATGACGAGGTTACAATCGATCTCACCGGCTCGGCAGACGAGACATCGACAGCGTTCAATGTTCCTTTCGATGGATCACTGAAAGTCGCCTGCTATTACGCAGTCCGGACGCTGTTGCTCGACCAGGCCCTGCTTGAGGAATTCGTACCGCAAAACGATGGCATGTTCCGTCCGGTGAAGGTTGAGGCGCCGCTCGGCAGCATATTCAATCCCCGCTATCCGAGAGCATGTTTCGCCCGCATGGCACAATGCCAGCGGCTGATTGATTGCATCATCCGGGCGCTTGCACCGGTCATTCCGGAGCGCGTTACCGCCGGCAATGCAGCCAGCGTTACCAGCGCATCCTATTCAGGCTTCGATGAAGCGAAAGGACAATACTGGGTTTGTGTCGAGGTCAACGAAGGATCCTACGGTGCCCGCGCCACCAAGGACGGGCTCGATACAGTCGACAATTTAATGGCCAACACGCGCAATGTTCCCTGTGAGGAACTGGAAATGCACTACCCGTTGCGCGTCGAGCGCTATGAGATGCGCTCCGATTCACCCGGCGCTGGCACTTGGCGTGGCGGTGTCGGGCATGTGCGGGAGGTCAGGTTTCTCGTAGACGGATTTTTCTCCTGTAACGGCGACCGGTTTATTGAAGCACCGACCGGGATATTTGGCGGCGCAGATGGCCGCCCCGGCAGCCTGATCTGCAATCCGGGCACGGACGCGGCCGAGGCTTGGCCGTCCAAGGTCTCAGGCTATGCGGTCAAGGCTGGTGCGCTCATTCAGGTGATGAGCCCGAACTCTGCCGGCTACGGCGATCCGATGAAGCGGGAGCCCCAACGCGTGGCTGAAGACTGGCTGGACGACATTGTCTCCATTGATGAAGCCGAGCAGCAATACGGGATCGCGATCGATCCGCAAACCGGCACCGTCGATGAAAAGCGAACGGAAAAACTGCGCTCCGGGGATGATTCATGACGGAAGCGGATCGTATTCCCAGTGCAGAAAAAACCGCCAAGCGCTATCTGGATCGCGTTGGGCAGAGGGATTCGCAGGTTCATGCCTTTGCGCATCTGGATCACGAACGCCTCCTGGCCGATGCGGTGGAAAACGATGCGCGATCTCGCGGCAACCCCCTGCACGGGATGATGATCGCGATAAAGGATGTGATCGATGCAGCCGGATGGCCCACAAGCTGCAATTCACCCATTTGCCCGGATTTGCCGGTCGAAAAGGACGCGGAAGTCGTGGCGCGGTTGAAACAAGCAGGAGCAACCATATTCGGAAAGACGGTAACGACCGAATTCGCCTTCACGGAACCGGGTCCGACAACCAATCCCCTGGATTTCACCCGGACACCCGGTGGGTCTTCCAGTGGATCGGCAGCCGCAGTGGCCGACTATCAGGTCGACGCGGCGCTGACGACCCAAACTGGTGGCTCGACGATCCGTCCGGCCTCTTTTTGCGGCATTTTCGGCTACAAACCGTGCTTTGGCCGGGTATCCAATCTCGGCTTGCGCCTGCTCTCGCCTTCCTTCGACACGATCGGTCTTCACGCCCGTTCGGTGTCACAGCTTGCCCGCGTCGCTTCGGTGATGGAGGGACGGGAAAGACCGGTTGAAACCGAAACGGACATCGCTTTTGTCCACGTTCAGCTTCCTGATGTTCCCGATGCCGAGCCCTATGTGGCGTCCGCCGTATTGGACGCGGCGGATCGTTTGAGGGCGAAGAAACTGGCCGTCAGGAACCTCATATTGCCGGATGAATTTGACGCCGTGAACGAGGCACACCGGGTGGTGATGTCTTACGAAATGACACAGACGTTTGCAGCCGACATGCGGGATCATCAGGACCAGTTAAGCGAATCCATCCGCTCATTCATCGAGATCGGATACGGCCAAAGCGATCACGATGTCACCGCTGCCCGGGCAACACTGGCAAACTGGCGCGCCGATCTGGCGGCACTGTTTGCGCCCAACGAGGTGATGATCCTGCCGGCAACGGTGGCCGAGGCACATGTCGGACTGGAATCGACAGGAAGTGCCAGTTTCAACCGGGCATGGACCGCACTGGGGACCGCGGCATTGACGATACCGTTCGGCAGGGGGCCGGCCGGCATGCCGCTAGGGCTGCAGGTCATCGATCCGCATGCGCGGGGCGACCTTGTGTTCCCGGCGGCCCAGCGTGCAGCCACCGCACTGGGCGCTGAGGCCGTTTCAATAGACAGACTGGATGGTGGATAATGGGGCCTCTTGAGCAGAAGATCATCGATTTTACGCATTCGACGTCGTTCGCGGATCTCAACGATGAAGCGGTTCGCGCCGCCAAAATGCGGGTGCTCGATTCTATCGGGGTCGGCTTGGCAGCATTCATGGCGCCTCCTGTCCGGATCGCCCGCCGTATCGCACAGCCGACCTCGGGTCCCTTGCAATCGGCGATTTGGGGGTCCGGTATGAAGACCACGCCCGATATGGCGGGCTTCGTCAACGGCGTCATGGTGCGATATCTGGACCTCAACGACGCCTATCGCACCAAAGATGCGCATCATCCTTCCGACTACCTGCCAGGCATCCTTGCACTTTCAGAAGCGCTGGGCGCTTCCGGCAGCCGGTTCACCGAAGCGCTTGCCATTGCCTACGAGATCCAATGCCGCTTCACCGATGCGGTTCCGTGGAACGACAATGGTTTCGACCAGCCGGTCAGTGGTGCGCTTGGCACCGCAATGGCCGCCGGCAAGCTGCTTGGGCTCGATGCGGAGGCACTCAGAAATGCCCTGGCGCTGGCGCTAATTCCCAATCTGTGCACTTACCAGACCCGGGCCGGCGAGTTGTCGATGTGGAAAGGCTGCGCCGGCCCCAACGGAGCGCGCAACGGTTTGTTCGCTGCACTTTTGGCCGGCGAGGGCATGAGCGGACCATTTGAGGCTTTCGATGGTGTGTTCGGCGTCTGGAACCAGACGCTTGGCGAAGCCTACGATATCGATTTGCAAACCGGCGGCAGCCCTCAACGGATCTGGGGGCTGCAGCAAACCAACATCAAGACCTATGCTGTACGCGATTCCTGCCAGTTGCCCATCGATACCGCCCGCGATCTCAGGGTCAAAGTGCAGGCTTCCGAAATTGCCTCGATGCGCATCGAAACCTATCAGTCGGCCTGGCTGGGGGCGGTGAAGGATCCCGAATTGTGGGCCCCAAAGACTCGCGAAACCGCGGATCATTCAATGCTGTTTTCGGTGTGTTGTGCGCTCATCGACGGAACAGTGACGCCGGATTCGTTTGAACAGAAACGCTTTGCGGATAGCGACGTACTCGATCTGATTGGTCGCACAGAAGTTAAAGTCCTTGACGAGTTCACCGATGCCACGCCCCAAAGGCGCAATTGCCGGATTGTTGCCACCCTCAAGGATGGCGCAGAGGTGATAGCGCACCGCGAATTGACCCTGGAAGACATCGAAAAGGGCATGTCGGACAGCGAGCTTGAGGCCAAATTTCACGACTGTGCCTCAGGCGTGATGAACGAGGCCGAGCGCTTGGCAATCGTCGACACGATTGCCGGTTTGGAGCGCCTTGAGAACGTCAAATACCTGATCGGACTGATCCGGTCGGAGCAAATGCAAGTCCTCTTGGACGAGCAAGATCCAATGAAATCAGGAGGCCTGGGATGAGCAGACCCGATGTTGCTGCCGACGCGAAAGCGGCGTTTGATGTCCTTCAAAACGGTGGCGTCACCATTCTACCCATGGATGTCGGCTATTCGTTGATCGGGGGGTCGGAGGCGGCGCTGAGGACAATCTTCGACACAAAAGGCCGCACCCAATCGAAGCTCAATGCCATGCTGGCCGATGCAGCGTTACAGAGCGAAATCCATATTCTCGATTCACGCGGACAGGAAATTCTCGAAGCGCTCACCGTCGACTACAACCTTCCTTTAGGTGCGATTGCCGATGCGCGGCTTGATCATCCGATCCTTCAGAAGATGACCGAAACCGCCATGGCCGGCAGCAGCAAGACCGGAACGGTATTGATGTTGGTCAACGCAGGCCCGTTTCATGCCGAGATTTGCCGGCTCAGCCGCGAGCATGTCCATCCGCTGTTTGGTTCCTCGGCCAATCTCTCCCTCAGCGGAACAAAATTTTGCGTCGAAGACATTGAGCCGGAGATCAAGGCGATTGCAGATATCATCATCGATCACGGCCTGCGGAAATATCACCTCTACCGCGCCTCATCGACCTTGCTAAATCTCAACACGCTTGAAGTTGTCCGCTTTGGTTCCTGCTACGAACTGATCTGGGATGTGCTCAAGCGGCATTTTTCGATCGAACTGCCCCAACCGCCGGCGGGTCATATTACCGACCTGATTGGTGACCGGCTGAATTCGTGAGGTGATCCATGCCAATTCCTTCAAATGAAAGAGATCCGCGCCTCAAGGGCCCGCTTGCCGGCCTTCGCGTCATCGAGATGGGGCAACTGCTTGCAGGTCCGTTCACAGCGGCACGGCTCGCCGATTTCGGAGCCGAGATCATCAAGATCGAACCGCCGGGCAAGGGTGACCCGATGCGCGACTGGGGACATCACCGCTACAAGGACCAGGGCTTGTGGTGGCCAATCCTGGCACGCAACAAGAAGTCGGTAACAGCGAACCTGCGAGAACCGCGCGGTCAGGAATTGGTGCGCCGGCTGGTGGAAAAGGCAGACGCGTTGGTTGAAAATTTCAAACCCGGGACGCTGGAGAGATGGGGACTTGGTCCGGACGAACTTCACGCCATCAATCCCGGCCTGGTGATCGCCCGCATCTCTGGCTACGGCCAGACAGGCCCATATTCACAACGGCCGGGCTTTGCCAGCGTCGGCGAAGCGCTGGGCGGGCTGCGCTATATCAACGGCCATCCCAATCAACCGCCACCGCGCAACGGAATCTCACTCGGCGATACGCTGACCGGACTGTTCGCCGCGCAGGGAGTGCTTATGGCTCTGTATCAGCGTGACGCACTCGGTGGTGGCAAGGGGCAGGTTATAGATGCAGCCATCTACGAATCCTGTTTCTCGATGATGGAAAGCGCACTTGCCGAGTATGACAAGGTTGGTGTGGTTCGCGAACCAAGCGGAACAGGGCTGGCAAACGTGGCGCCGTCCAACATCTATCCCACGTCTGAAGGAAAATGGGTCATCATCGCAGCGAATTTCGATCCGATGTTTGTCCGTTTGTGCGCAGCGATGGGGCAGCCTGAACTGGCGACCGACGAGCGTTTTTCCACCCACCTTGCCCGTGGAAACAACTGCGAAGAACTGGATGGTCTGATCGCGGACTGGACCAGCAAGCGCTCGGCGAGCGAGGTCACCGATATTCTCAACGAGCACAATGTCGTTGTCGGTCCGATTTATTCCATTGCGGATATTGCTAAAGATCCACATTTCGCTGCGAGGAACATGGTTCAGCGCGTCGCCGATCCCCGATTTGGCGAACTGGCGGTTCCGGGCATAGCGCCTCAGCTGTCTGCGAGTAATTGTGAAATTGCCTGGCTGGGCAGGTCGGAACCGGGTGCCGACAACAGCGAGATTTATGGAGAATTGCTGCAAATCTCCGATGAGGAACTTGCCGGATTGAAGAACGACGGAATTGTCTAGAGCGTTTCACGTCCAAATGGAATCGTTTGACCGTCGGCATTTCGTGAGTTGGCTAGGAGCGGGAGGCGACGCGGTGCAAGCACCGTTAGCCTCGCGCGACGACGTCCAGCGCGCGAAAGACCAAGGTCAGACGATTGCAGTTTCATCATATAGTTCAATTACTTATTCCGTTTCAGCTTGGAAGTCTTTTCCGCCTCAGCTGCGTCGAAACTCTCGCACGATATTCATATCGCGCTTCGGCCTTCTCTTTGCTGAGACGAAAAATCCATTCCATCAAACTGCTTCCATTTGAACGTGAAACGCTCTAGCGGGATGCAAAGGTAATCATAAGGAGACTGCGCAGCGTTGATGGGGCAGGGCTGGTTGCCCGATCACCCAACACCGCTGGTCACTCAATACAGTTCGCTCATTCTGCCGCGTCGGCCTCGGACCACGTCGCTCCGTCTGACGGAACATCGGGTGCGAGCTTTGCGTCGAAGGCGCGCGCCGCAACAATATGTGTACGCATTACCTCGCAAGCCCATTGCGGTTCACCAGCCGACAGAGCTGCAATAATCTCGCTGTGATGTTGGCGGCTCAGTTCCAGACGTTCCCGCGAAAACATGGCGTACTTCTTCATCACCAAGGGCAGGTGCCACAAAGGCTCTATTGCTTGAGCGAGAAACTTGTTGCCGGCTGCGGTAACGATTGTGCGATGAAAGCTCAAATTGGAGTTGGCGATACCGTCGATGTCCGGTTTGGGACTGCTGGAAACCGCAGCTTCCCAGGCATCATTGTGGCGCAACAATTCGTCCAGTTCCGCCGGTGTGATCTTGGTGGCCGCCAATTGAGCAGCATAACCCTCGAGCATGATCCGCATGGCGGTCATTTCCTCAAGTTGCATCTGCGACCACTGAGTCACCCTCGCACCAAAATTCGGAGCGATCTCGACCAGACCTTCAGAGTTCAATCGACGCAGCGCATCGCGGACCGGGGTTCTCGAAAAACCCAGCTCACCGGCAATCATATCCTCCGGCAGCCGCATTCCGCCGCCGTAGCGGCCATCCAGGATCGCTTCCTTTACGGCATGATAGGCGCGCTCAGATGATGTCGTCATATTTGAATCGCAATCACACTTGCACCTGATTTTGTTGCTGTATTGCATACAATATCGCGATGTGTGCCGCAATGTTTTCAACTATATGCCGGGAATATGTTGATTTCCGGAATGAAATTCTGCTTAAATTGTATACGATATAATCGGGAATCTTTTCGTGCCCGGCATTAAATTGACGCAGACCGCCGGAGAATTTTCTTCGTCAATCCGCTATCAGGACCTGCCGAAAATTGCAATCGATACGGTTAGCGGCGGGTTTTGCGATGCGTATGCAGCCATGTTGGCAGGCCGTCGCGAACCGGCGGTGCAAATATTGCAAAATTATACCCGATCCCACCGGTCCGGTGGTTCCGTTCCCTATTTAGTTGGAACGGACCGCACAACAGCGGAAACCGCCGCGTTGATCGACGCCACTGCAATCCACGCACTCGATTTTGACGACTACGCATTCTCCAACCATCCAAGCGCGGTACTGGTGCCTGCGATCATGTCTTGCGCCCATTCATTCGGCGGCGACGGACGGCGCATGATCACCGCCTATTGCTGTGGTTACGAGATATGGGCTGACTTGATGCGACGCGAGCCGGATCATCTCCACGCAAAAGGCTGGCATCCGACAGCGGTGTTGGGTCCGGTCGGTGCAGCAGCTGCCGCTGCGCACATGTTGGTGCTCGATCCGGTGCAATCCACTCACGCCATAGCACTGTCAGCTTCCCATGCCGGTGGATTGATGGGAAATTTCGGCTCCATGGCCAAACCGTATCATGCCGGCCTGGCCGCTGAAGCCGGTGTTCGTGCGGCACTTCTGGCCCAAAAGGGCTTTACGGCCCGCGATGACGTGCTTGAAAGCGATACCGGTCTTCTCGCCGCACTCTCTCCCATGGCAAACTTCGACATCAGGAGCGAACCTGAATACGGTCGGGTGTGGCTGATTGAAAGGCTTCGGCTCAATTTCAAGAAATACCCAATGGTTGGTGCTTCGCAACGATGTATCGATGCGCTCCTGTCGTTCATCGATGCCAATCCGGTCAAGCCGGACGACGTCGTGCATGTCAGGGCGCATGTCAGCGATCGCCATGCCAAGGTAATGCCTTTCGCGAACCCGCAAACACCGGCGGAAGCAAAATTCAGTCTCCATTTTGCTTGTGCTGCTGCGATCCGTTTCGGCAAGGTCGGATTGAATGAAGTCAGCGCCGCCGCACTTGCCGATACGAAACTGCGGGACTTGATGAGCCGTACCACAATCATTGCCGGCCAAGATTACGATCCCGACTACCCGGGCGCTGCGCCGGAAGATTTTGTTGAGCTGGCGTTCCGGGACGGGTCGGAGGTGAGAACCGGCCGCATTCGCCGGGCGACGGGACATGCCGACAACCCGCTCAGCGCCGATGAAGCCTGGCGCAAATTTGCCGAATGTGCCGACTGGTCGGGGATCGATGAAACAGCCACCAGAACATTCTACGATCAATTGTTGGCGCTGGAGAAAGCCAAAAATGCCGAATTCGCAGCGCTCAACCGCTAAGGGGCCGTTTTCGCCACTGTTCCAACCGGTCGCTATCGGCGATTTGGCACTGCCAAACCGGATTGTCCTTGCGCCGTGCACCCGAAATCGCGCCACCGCTGACCTCGGTCCGACACCCGGTGCCATTGAGCACTATGCCAGCCGTGCGGACGCTGGATTGCTGATCACCGAGGCGACGCTGATAGCAAGGCACGTACAGGGCTATCTCGATACGCCCGGCATGTTTCTCGATTGCCACGTCGCCGGCTGGGCAAAGGTTACCGATGCAGTGCACGAACGCGGTGGCCGCATCTTTTTGCAGCTTTGGCATCCCGGCCGTATGGCGCATTCGCATTTCACCGGTGCTGCCCCGCTGGCACCTTCGTCTGTGCTCGATCCGGCAAGGCGGCGCCAGGTCGGCGATTTCGAATTGTACAATGAGCAGCCGGTCGAAATGAGCGAGAACCAGATAGCAGATGCGCTGGCCGAATATCGCCGCGCGGCGAAAATGGCCAAGCTCGCTGGTTTTGACGGTGTCGAAATCCACGCAGCGAACGGGTATCTGCCGGAACAGTTTTGGCGCCGCCACACAAACCGGCGTAACGATGCGTGGGGCGGGACCGCTGAAAAGCGGGCGCGTTTCATGCTTGAAACGGTCGCTGCGTGTGCCTTGGAGATGCCGGCATCGCGGGTTGGCGTACGTCTTTCCCCCGCTGCTTACTTCAGCGATATGCAGTACAGCGAAGGAGACAACGAGGCTCTCGACATCATTCTGAATCGCCTTGCTGAAGCCGGCATTGCCTATTGCCATGCGGGTATCGTCGAAGACAAATCCTACCCCTATCTCGATGGTACATCGACGCAATATCTGCGCCATCGCTGGCCCGGCAAGTTGGTGGGAAATGGCGGGTACACCCCCGAAAGCGCCGCGGCTGCAATTGCCTCGCGGCAATTCGATCTGATCAGCTTCGGAAAACTGTTTCTTGCCAACATCGATCTTGTATCCCGACTGATGCAAGATCGTCCGTTGACGCCATACAGCACCGAGGTGATCAGGGCATTCACCTGATCAGCGCGATACGCTCGAGAAACAACGGCTACAGTTTCAGGCCGGCCGGTGCACTGCGCGCGCTAGCTCGTTGATAACGCATTGGCTGCCGAGGTTCCCGCAAGCCGGCCAAATACAGTCCCGAGGTAAGTCCGGAATTGCTCGGTATCCAGACCGTTGCCGAGGCGGTTGCACATCCGCCTATTCACCAATTCTTGCGCAAGGTGGCCGAGCAGGAAATCGCCCCGAGTGTCAAATCAGTGCCGGGCATGACGCCGATTCAGTATGTGGAGTTGATTATCGACCGGTTCTCAAATCCCGAGATCGAAGACACGACGAGGCGTGTTGCGTTTGACGGTTCAAGCCGGCAACCGGGATTTCTTCTCCCGTCCATTCATGACGGACTTGCCAGGGGAACGTCAGTGATGGGCTTGGCGCTTTCATCTGCCATGTGGTGCAAGTATTGCGAAGGGCACCGCGAAGACGGCAAGACGATTGAGCCAAACGATCCGAACTGGTCGTCGCTCAACGAGGTCGCGATAGCGGCAAGAAGCGACCCGGATCGGTGGCTTGAACAACGCCAATATTACGGAGACTTGTGTGATAACCGGGTGTTCGCGGACCTGTTCGCAGTTTCCTATCGCCTGCTTTCCGATCGCGGTGTGGAACGCGCAATTATCGCGTATCTGTCCGGTGAATTTTCGCGCAGTTAGTCGATCTTCAGAGTGGATGCCGATGCGAGTTTGCAAATGGATATTGGCCGATTGTTGGACAGAAATTGCAGAGATTTCTCTTAGCCAATGAAAGGATTGGCACGCCCAACGGGACTCGAACCCGTGTTTCCGCCGTGAAAGGGCGGCGTCCTAGACCGCTAGACGATGGGCGCCTGGCCGAGCCGCCTTATAGTGGGCTTCCTTCAGCGCGGCAACCCATTCAGCGCGGCATTTCTCAATAAATTTATGATATGCAAAACAGGGTTTTTCGGGGGAGCTTCCCGCAGGACCGGATCGACTTATCCGCGCCGTTTGCGCCGGCGGCAACGCCAGTTCCAGTCGCGTTCCGGCCCGACATCGACATGGACTGAATTGGTATGGCAATAGGTGCCGACACCGCCGCGGCCCGGCATGGAACGCAGATATTTGGCCAATTCCCATTTCGTCACGCCTTCGACCTGAACGTCGGCGGCGGCGCAATACATGTGCAGTGAATTGCGCGCCCCTCTGGCGCGCCGATTATAGGTCGGGCTGCGATAGCCTGAAGTCACCATAACGCGCTTGCCATAATGGCGTTCGACCTTTTTGAGAACCCGCACCAGGGCCGGTTTCAGACAGGCGACATCAACACCTTCGCGCTGTGTCAGCAGGCCGTTCGGCGCCAGCCGCGCCAGCCCGGCTGCCGAAGCCACCCGATAGGCGCCTTCGTTTTCATTGACATCGATGTCTGAATTGTCATCCAGGCCGGATTTGCGGCTGATTTCAAACAGCTGATCCTCGTCGCGAACGCCGGGCAGGGCGCCGCCCGATGCGGCCAGATTGACAGCACTGATTTTTTTCTTTTTCGCAGGGGCAGGTGAGGCGCTGGCAAGAACCAGTCTGCCTTCCGAAGCCTGGGCCGCAGGGATATTGGCCCGCGGTTTCGGCGACCAAAGCGACGACAGGAAGCGGTTTTTCTTCGCCGGTTTTGAGTTCGCGGCTTCAACCAGTTTGGCCTGGGCAGTCGGTTCCGCTGCCTCTTCATCCGCGCTTGCAACGGCTGTCACCTCATCCGAAGCGGGTTGCTCCGTTGCGACTTTTTCTTCTGAGGCTTCGGCAACATCCGCCGGTGCTTCGACGGTTTCGGGTTTGACGACGTCTGACCCGGTGGATTCGGCGGGGCTCTGTTCGGTGGAGGAGGCGGAAACCACAGCGTCTGCTGTCACGGTCTGGCCGCTCGACAATCCATTGTCTTCAACGGTCTGGCTTTCGGAAACGGATTCCAGCGCGAGATCCAATGGAGGAACGCTGCCGGTGGTGCAGGCGGAAACGAACAGGCCAATGGCTGTTGCCGCCAGGATGCGAGTCACAGCTGCGCGTTTGCGCACTCCAACGGCTTTCAAATCGTGAACCCCTTCACTCGTCCCATCGCAACAGCGATGCACCCGCAATAGGGCGGAATAATTTACCGCCCGTTAATCCCCGAACGCTTCACCTGGCCGATTCTCCGCACCGGCCTCGCAAAGCACAATATGCCCATGTCTGTGGGCGCTACGGGTGAAATAAGGCAAGAACATGTTCGCGCTTGTTATTCCACCCCCAATCTTGTCGCACCCATAATTTGCGATGTGCTCAAAATTGGTCAGATGCGCACCTTAACATATTCTCCCGGGGCGTCACCCAGTGTTTCGCCTTTGGCACCACCGACCGGCCGCGCGTCAACTTTCCGGCTGTTTTGAGACTTTATCCAGTCATGCCAGTGCGGCCACCATGATCCGGGATGCTCCTGTGCGTTTTCAACCCAACTGTCGAATTCGCCTTCGGGTACTCCACCGGTCCAGAACTGGTATTTGCCGGCAGCGGGCGGGTTGACGACGCCGGCAATATGACCGGAGCCGGACATCACATATTCGACGTCTCCGCCAAAATACTGGCATCCCAGGAAGACCGACTTTGCCGGTGCGATGTGGTCTTCCTTGGTCGCCAGATTGTAAATCGGAATGGTCACATCACTCAGCGAAATCGGGGCGCCATCAAGGACCATCTTGCCAGCCGAAAGATTGTTGTCGAGATAGCAATTACGCAGATAATACGAATGGTTTGCGGCCGTCATTCGCGTGGAATCGGAATTCCAGTAGAGCAGATCAAACGCCATCGGCGTCTTGCCGCGCATGTAATTGTTGACGACATAGGGCCAGATCAGCTCACTGGAGCGCAGCATATTGAACGCCATCGCCATCTTGGTGCCATCCAGATAGCCTTTGCCGCGCATTGACCGCTCGATTGCCTTCACCTGCTGCTCGTCGACGAATACCGCCAGGTCGCCAGCATCGGTGAAGTCGACCTGGGTCGTGAACAGTGTCGCTGTTTTGATTCTCTTGTCGCCGCGTTTCGCCATCAGCGCCAACGCGGCCGAGAGCAAAGTTCCGCCGACGCAATAGCCGATTGCGTTGAAGGATTTTTCGCCGGTGATTTCACCCGCCGTGTCGAGCGCCAGTTCGATACCGTCGCGAATATAGTCTTCCCAGGCCGCCTCTGCATGGCGCTTGTCGGGGTTGACCCAAGAGATCACGAAAACCGTGTGACCCTGTTCGACAGCCCACTTGATGAACGATTTCTGCTCGTTGAGGTCGAGAATGTAGAACTTGTTAATCCATGGCGGACAGATAACCAGCGGCCTCTTTAGAACTTTCTTGGTCACAGGTTCGTACTGGATGATTTCTGCAAGCGCGCTGCGTGCGACCACCTTGCCCGGCGTCATGGCCATGTTGCGACCGACTTCAAATCCCGAAGCATCGACCTGCCGCAATTTGAGATCGCCGCCGCCGGCCTTGATGTCGTCTGCCAGCATCGACAAACCGCGAACCAGATTATCGCCACTTGTTGCAACGGTCTCGCGCAACAGTTCCGGATTGGTCATGACAAAATTGGAAGGCGAAAGCGCGTCCGATACTTGTTTGACATAGAAGCGCGCTTTCATTTTGGTCGCATCATCCAGCCCTTCGGCATGTTCGACCAGGTCACCGGCCCAGCGCGCTGTAATCAAATAGGCTTGCTTGAGAAAGTCGAAAAACGGGTTGTCCGACCATTCGTCGTCCTTGAACCGGCGGTCACGGTCATCAGGCGCAATTGTTGCTCCGGCCTCTTCGCCGCTGGCGCGCCGTATCGAATTCGACCAGATGTTCATATATCCCGAAAACAGCCTCGTCTGCGCTTCCAGCGCGCGAGATGGGTCCGACAGCCAATATTCAGTGACCTTGGAAAGCGTCTTGGCCAGGTCCGCCATTGGTTCGGCCAGCGAATCGCGAGTTTCGCCCTTTTCCAGCGGTTTTGCCCATTGCGAAGCTGCTTCCCCCGCCTTCTCGGCCATCTTGGTCAGATTGCGGGCAAACTCTTCGGGATCCTTGACGACATATTGTTCGGCTTTTGACCGGGGGTCGCTTTTGCCGTTTTTCTCACTCATGCCCGTTACTCGCAGAACTCAATGACAAGTTTCGACACATTATCGTGCCATTGCTATGGTTGCTCAACATGGAAATTGGTAGGTGTGCAGCCGGGATAGGTATATCACCGGAAGGTGAACAAACTGATGACATTTGGGAATATGATCCCTGACGGAAACGCAGAGCTGGCGCCTCAGAGAGGGCGAAGGCGTTTCTGGGCCGCACCGGCGATGGTAATCTGCCTGCTCGTTTCCGCATGCGGCACCACCACGATTGAGGAGGCGGTTCCTCAGGAAGCATTGCAGGAAAGTACTGTCACAGCAGACGATACGACCATTCAGGCAGCCGAAACCGAAGCACAAACCAGCGGCGGCCCCGACAATTCGGGCGAGTTTCCAAATCTCAACCGGATACAACACGGTGCCCTTGAACAAATGACACCCGCGGAGAAACAGGCGTTTCTGGCCAGGCTGCAGGCGGCACGGGACGAGCAGGCGGCCACCGGAAGCCGCACAAACCGGAGCACCAGCCAGGGCGAACTGGAACAGATTGCCCGCACCCATGACGGTGAGGCGCTGAAGGAAATCGAGGGAGAGCAGGACAAGACGGAGGAAGAGGAATAGCCTCGAAATGCCGCAGCAGATTGCGGCTGCACCCCTCGACCGGCACTGCAAACCGGTTTATAGCCCGCTAAATTCATCTTCTGTAACATTGGTGCACGACCGAAATGGAAGAATTTCACAAGGTTCGCAGGCTGCCGCCCTATGTCTTTGAACAGGTCAACCGGCTGAAGGCCAGCGCCCGCGCGTCCGGCGCAGACATCATTGACCTCGGCATGGGCAATCCCGACTTGCCGACGCCGGAGTCAATCGTTGAGAAACTCTGCGACGTCGTAAAGGACCCGCGAACCCACCGCTATTCCGCGTCAAAGGGCATACCCGGTCTTCGCCGCGCTCAGGCGGCCTATTACCAGCGGCGTTTCGGTGTCAAACTCGATCCGGAACGCGAAATCGTCGCCACTCTGGGATCAAAAGAGGGTTTTGCCAACATGGCGCAGGCAATTACCGCGCCCGGCGACGTCGTGCTTTGCCCCAACCCGACCTATCCGATCCATGCTTTCGGCTTCATCATGTCCGGTGGTGTGATCCGATCAATGCAGGTGGAACCGGACGACAAGTTCATTCCGGCGCTCGAAAGGGCGGTCAAACATTCAATTCCCAAGCCGCTGGCGCTGATTTTGAATTATCCGTCAAACCCGACGGCGCATGTTGCCAGCCTGGATTTCTACAAGGATGTCGTTGCCTACGCCCGCAAGCACGACATTGTCATTCTTTCCGACCTTGCCTACGCGGAGATCTATTTCGACAACAATCCACCACCGTCCGTGCTTGAAGTGCCGGGCGCAAAGGAAGTTGCGGTTGAATTCACCTCGATGTCGAAATCCTTTTCGATGCCCGGTTGGCGCATGGGGTTTGCGGTCGGCAATGAGCGGCTGATCGGCGCGCTTACCCGGGTCAAATCCTATCTCGACTATGGCGCCTTCACGCCCATTCAGGTTGCCGCCGCTCACGCACTCAATGGCGATGGATCGGACATCGCAATTGTGCGCGATACCTATCGCCGCCGCCGGGACGTGATGGTGGAATCGTTTTCCCGTGCCGGTTGGGATGTGCCGCCACCGGCGGCCACGATGTTTGCCTGGGCGCCGGTGCCGGAAGCGTTTCAGGAGATGGGCTCGCTTGAGTTTTCCAAGCTTTTGGTCGACAAGGCCGACGTGGCCGTAGCGCCGGGTATCGGTTTTGGCGAGCACGGAGAAGGGTTTGTCCGCATTGCACTGGTTGAAAACGAACACCGCATTCGCCAGGCGGCACGCTCGATCAAGAAGTTTCTCGGCGACTTACATGACCGCCCGGACAATGTCATTTCGCTGAGCTCGCGGCGGTAACAGGCGCAGATTTAGCGATTATTTGGGGAGGCCATCCATGGCTGATGCGCTGAAAGTGGGAATTGCCGGTCTGGGCACGGTGGGTGCCTCGGTCGTGCGTGTGCTGTCAGACAAGGCAGACGAGCTGAAACGGCAATGCGGCCGCCATATCGAAGTTGCGGCTGTCTGTGCCCGAGACAAAAGCCGCGATCGTGGCATCGATCTCTCGAATGCACGCTGGCATGATGACCCGGTCAACCTCGCGAACGATCCGGATATCGACGTTTTTGTCGAGCTGATTGGCGGTGAAGAGGGCCCCCCGCATGATTGTGTGACGGCAGCTCTGGGTGCCGGCCGTCATGTGGTCACCGCCAACAAGGCGCTGCTCGCCCGCCACGGCGTGTCCCTGGCCGAAATTGCCGAAGACAAGGGTGTGTTGCTGAACTATGAGGCAGCGGTTGCCGGCGGCATTCCGGTTATCAAGACCATGCGCGAGGCAATGGCCGGCAACACGGTTCACCGCCTGTTCGGCATCATGAACGGGACTGCCAATTACATCCTGACCCGCATGGAAGAGGAAGGGATTTCCTTTGATGAATGTCTGGCCGATGCTCAGCGCCTTGGCTACGCCGAAGCTGATCCGACCTTCGATATCGAGGGCCACGACACAGCCCACAAGCTGGCCATCCTGACCAGCCTCGCCTTCGGCAATCGCATTGCCGCGGATTCCATCTACATGGAAGGCATTTCAAACATCACGCAGTCTGACATTCAGGCCGCCGCCGCGCTGGGCTACCGCATCAAGCTTTTAGGTGTTGCGCAGCGCACCGACAGCGGCATCGAGCAGCGAGTCCATCCCACCATGGTGCCGACTGCATCTGTGATTGCCCAGGTTCACGGGGTGACCAACGCGGTCGCGGTTGAAACCGACATCCTGGGTGAATTGTTATTGTCCGGTCCGGGTGCCGGGGGTGACGCGACCGCATCGGCAGTCGTCGGCGATATTGCAGACATTGCCAAGAGCAGGCCCGGATTCCAGAACGGTCCGGTTTTTGGTCGCCCGGCCAAGGCGCTGGATCCCTACCAGCGCGCCAGAATGCGCTCCCATGCCGGTGGTTACTTCATCCGACTGACCGTGCATGACCGCACCGGCGTGTTCGCCGATATCGCCAAGCGCATGGCCGACAATGAGATTTCGCTGGAATCAATCATGCAGCACGGCGACTATGCCGCCGACGCAACTCAGAAGACCGTCATCCTGGTGACCCACGAAACCACTGAAGCGGCAGTCAGGACAGCGGTTGAGGGGATTACCGAGGATGGCCACCTGACCGACAAACCTCAGGTCATCAGGATCGAAAGGGCGGCTTGACAAAGCTTCTGTCGACAAGCCTTCCAATATCCAATGAACGCTTGCCGTTGGCGGCCATGTTTGACTAAAGGTGTCCCATTCCGGCGGTAGAACCGGCCAGCAATGGTTGTAGCATTTCAGACAGGAGAAATTGATGAACGCGAAAACCGGCCTCGATCGAATTCTGGCCCTTGAACTGGCGCGGGTAACCGAGCGTGCTGCTGTTGCCGCGGCCCGGCTTCGAGGCAGGGGCGACGAGAAGGCCGCCGATCAGGTCGCTGTAGACGCCATGCGTTCTGAACTGAACCGACTGCCGATTGCCGGAACCGTCGTCATCGGTGAAGGCGAACGCGATGAAGCGCCGATGCTCTATATTGGCGAGGAAGTCGGTTCTGGCGAGGGGCCGACGGTCGATATCGCGCTCGATCCGCTGGAGGGCACGACCATCTGCGCCAAGAACCTGCCCAATTCGCTGGCTGTGATCGCCATCGCCGAAAAAGGCAGCCTGCTGTTTGCGCCGGATGTCTATATGGAAAAGATCGCCGTTGGTCCGGGTTATCCTGAAGGTGTTGTTGATATTGACGCGCCTGCGATCGAGAACATCGAAAATCTGGCCAAGGCCAAGGGTGTGCCGGTTTCCGAAGTGACTGCCTGTATTCTCGACCGGCCGCGCCATGCCAGGATCATCGACGCCGTACGTGGTACAGGTGCGGCCATCCGGCTGATCGGTGACGGCGATGTGGCCGGCGTCATTCACACCACCGATCCGGAAGAGACCGGCATTGATATTTATATCGGCATAGGCGGAGCGCCTGAAGGTGTGCTTGCCGCCGCGGCGCTACGGTGCACAGGCGGGCAAATGCAGGGCCGGCTCGTACTCGACACCGACGAAAAGATCGCGCGAGCCGAAAAAATGGGTGTCACCGATCCCACCCGTGTTTATGCCATGAGCGACATGGCCAGCGGCGAAGTGTTCTTCTCCGCCACAGGCGTGACCGATGGCAACATGCTCTCCGGCGTCAAATTCGCCAGAAACTACATCCAGACCGAAACCATCGTCATGCGCTCCTCGTCAAAGACGGTGCGCGAGATCAAGGCTAGGCACCAGGATCTGGAGAAGTTTTCCTGACCCTAGTCCATCCTGATACAGTGCGGGGATGAGCGACGGCCAGCGAAATTTCCTTGATGTACGCCAGTCCGCCAAGGGCATGGCCTGGCGCCAGCGATTGCTGCCCCAACAGGAAAATGCGGCATTGGCGATTGCGCAATCGCAGGGGATTCCAGATCTCATCGCACGCGTCATGGCCGCGCGGGGTGTGGAACAAGAGGAAGCGGAAAGGTTTCTGGAGCCGACGATCCGCGACCTGCTGCCGGACCCGGTGACGCTTACCGATATGGACGCTGCTGCAGGCCGCATTGCCAAAGCCATCGGCAACAATGAAAGGGTGGCCATCTTCGGCGACTATGATGTCGACGGCGCCGCGTCATCGGCGCTGTTGAAACGCTTTTTCGCTCACTTCGGCATCGGTTCAGAAATCTACATCCCGGACCGGATTTTTGAAGGATACGGCCCGAACTCAGACGCGATGCGCGAGCTTGCCTCGCGCGCCTCGCTCATCATCACCGTCGATTGCGGCACCACTAGTGCTGAAGCCATCGCTGCCGGACTTGAAGCAGGGGCGGATGTGGTCGTGCTTGACCACCATCAGGTTGGCGATGGCTATCCGCACGGAATTCCGGTGGTTAATCCGAACCGGGATGACGACATGTCGGGGCAGGGGCATTTGTGCGCTGCCGGCGTGGTGTTTCTCACCCTCGTTCGCATATCGGCAATACTGCGCCAATCAAGTCAGTCACCGCCAGATTTGCTGGACCTGCTGGACCTGGTTGCGCTCGCCACTGTTTGCGATGTGGTTCCGCTTCAGGGTGTCAATCGCGCCTTTGTGACGCGCGGCCTTTTGGTTGCCCGGGCGCAATCCAATCCTGGAATGGCCGCGCTGGCCCGCGCTGCCCGCATCGGCGAACCGCTGTCGCCGTTTCATCTCGGATTTGCCATCGGACCACGCATCAATGCCGGAGGGCGTATTGGCGATGCCGCACTCGGCAGCCGCCTGCTGGCAACCGACGATCCGGTCGAAGCGCAGGAAATTGCCGCGACGCTCGACCGGCTCAATGCTGAACGTCAGGCAATGGAACAATCGATGCTGGCAGAAGCCATGGCGCAGGCAGACGCCGAACTTGCCCGCGGCGACGGACCGGCTGTGCTGATCGCAGAAAGCGAAACCTGGCATCCCGGCGTCGTCGGCATCCTCGCCTCGCGCCTGAAAGACAATATCCGCCGGCCGGCCTTTGCCATCGCCTTCAACAAGAACGGAATGGGCACCGGCTCTGGCCGCTCCATCTCGGGAATTGACCTCGGCAGGCTGGTTCGCGGTGCGCTCGAAGCCGGACTGCTGGTCAAGGGCGGTGGGCACGCCATGGCAGCCGGGATTACGGTGGAACGGTCCAGGCTTGGCGAATTTCGCAGCTGGCTTGAAGAGCAGGCAGGTGAAGCCGTCGCGGAAGCACGGCGCGACGAAACGTTGAAGATTGACGGCGCGCTGTCAGCCGACGGCGCATCGCTTGAGTTGATCGAATTGCTGGAGAAAGCCGGTCCATATGGCGCCGGTCATCCGCAGCCGGTTTTCGCCCTGCCGCATCACCTTGTCGCCGATGTGCGCATGGTCGGTACCAATCACCTGCGCTTATCGCTGAAATCGCGAACGGGGGGGCGATTGCAGGCAATGGCCTTTCGCGCCGCCGATACCGACCTCGGCCGCATGCTGGGCGAAAACCGCGGATCGCCCCTGCACATCGCCGGCACGCTCGGCGCTAACACCTGGAACGGCCGAACGACCCCGCAATTGAGGATTATCGACGCGGCTGTGCCAGAGAGGGTTTGAGCGCTATCAGACCATTGCGAATACTCGTGCCGGTCCTCCGGTTCCATCCCTTACCTTTGGTGCACCGACAACCAGTGTCGCGCCGGTGGCGGGCATTTTGTCCAGATTGGCAATGCACTCGATTCCAAAGCGTCCGGACGGCAACCACGAGAAGTGGGTGGCAAAATCCTTTGACGCGCCATGGTCGAGGGACAACGTGTCGACAGCAATCGAGGCTGCCGCTGTATCCTCCATCAGTATTTCCGCCGCCTCTCCATGAAAGCCGGGGTAATGCTGAATGCCGTCGCCATCAGCATTGCGGAATTTGTCGGTATTGACGTATCGGCCCCAGCCCGAATGCATGGCGACACAGCCATTTTGGGGTATGTCGCCATTCGCCGAAATCCACGCCTTGATGTCGTCAGGCGTCACCTGCGTATCCGGGTCAGCCTCTGCACGGTCAGCTATGTCGATGACGCACAACGGTGTGAAGAGGTTGGAGACCGGAATTTCCGCTACCGATTGTCCGTCAGCAGCGAAGTGCAGCGGCGCATCAATATGCGTGCCGGTATGTTCAACGATGGTGTATTCCCAATCGCTGAAACCGTGTTCAGCGTGATTGTACCGCTGATTGCGCGAGAACTGCGGTTTGCCGAAATATGTCGGGAAATTCTCATGCAGCTCATGGGTCATGTCTTCGACGCGGCCGTGACCAGCAGCGATTGCCGGTGACGGACCGATCGCCGTCGCAGCCACAGCAGCGGCACCGGCAGCACCGGTTTTGAAAAGATCCCGCCGCGAAAGCATTTTCTCTTTCACGGTATTCATCACACAGATGTCGCACATGGGACGTCTCCATACTTAAACATTAAAAAGGTCAGCTAACTTCCCGAAAACGCAGGGGTTTTCCATCGGACAATTGATCCGCAGCGTTGACGATCGCTTCGATGCCAATATCAAAGTGCCTGTAGAGATCGTCAATCGTGCCAGTCTGACCGAAATGCTCAACACCCAGCGGCACGACACGGTGGCCGGTGACAGAACCGAGCCATGAAAGCGTCAACGGATGGCCATCGGTGACGGTGATCAGGACGCAATGCGGTGGCAGATCTTGCAACAACCGCTCAATCTGGCTTCGTGCTGATGCATCGCCACGATGTCTCGCACGCTTTGCAGCGGTCCAGCCGGCATTGAGGCGGTCTGCCGATGTCACCGCAAGCACGCCCACATCGCGGCGGTCATTGCCAATGCGTCCCGCCGCGGCGATCGCTTCCGGCGCCACAGTGCCCTGATAGGCAATGACAACGTCGGCATTGGGGCCTGGTTCCCGCAGCCAGTACCCGCCATCGATGACGCCTTGAGCAAAGTCTTCGCCGTCGCGCCGAAGCGCAATCTGTTCGATTGGCCGGGTCGACAGGCGAAGATAGACCGACCCGCCGGTTTCATCTCGCAGCCATGTTCGCTCGTCCGGATCGCCCTCGCCATTCCGCTGCATGTAGTCAAAGGCCCAATCCATGATGATCGAAAGCTCATCCAGGAAGGCAGGCTCAAAACTGGCCAACCCATCCTGGCTGATGCCAATAAGCTGCGATCCGATTGACTGGTGTGCCCCGCCTTCCGGCGCCAGTGTGACACCCGAAGGTGTTCCCGCGATCAGGAACCGGCTATCCTGGTAGCAGGCATAGTTGAGTGCATCGAGACCGCGGGCAATGAACGGATCATAGACCGTGCCGACGGGCAGCAAACGCTCTGCAAACAGTGAGTGAGACAGTCCGGCCGCTCCCAGAAGCAGGAACAGGTTCATTTCCGCAATGCCCAGCTCAATGTGCTGGCCAGTCGGTGAAAACTGCCACTTCTGCGTGGAAGGAATGCGCTCATCGCGAAACGTGTCATCAATGGTTTCACGCGCAAAAAGCCCGCGGCGATTGACCCATGAACTCAATCCCGTCGAAACGGTCACATCCGGCGATGTGGTGACCAGACGGTCCGACAGTGCCGAGTTCGATTGCGCAATCTGATCAAGGATTTTCCCGAATCCGGCTTGGGTGGACTGGCGCCGGTCGTCAAGAAATACCGGGCCATCCGCAGGAATATGGGCTGCATCATGGCGCCTGCTTCCGCTCTGAAAGAATGCCACATCGTCCAGAAAACCGGTGAGGCCCGCCTTGTCGTGCACGCAAGCCATCGGCTCCCACTCACTCCCTGTCGCCACTCCCATCGACGAACGGAATTCATCCATCTGCTCCCTGGTCATCAATCCGGCATGATTGTCCTTGTGCCCGGCCAGCGGTGTTCCCCATCCCTTGATCGTGTAGGCCAGGAACACGGTAGGCTGGTCATGATCAGCGGTGTCGAACGCTTCGCACAACGTCTCCACGCAATGACCGCCCAGATTTCCCATCAAAACCGAGAGATCTTCGTCCGAATAGCTTTCGATGAGAGCCGCGGCACCAGTTTGATCGCCGATATCGTCCATCAGCCGCCTGCGCCATGCTGCGCCGCCCTGATAGGTCAGCGCGGAATATAGCTGATTCGGACAGTCATCGATCCATTGGCGGAGTGCTTCGCCTCCCGGGCGTGCAAATGCGCGGCGTTGTTTGGCGCCATACTTGATACGAACGACGTCCCAGCCATAGGCGCCGAAAATCGCTTCTATGCGCTGCCACAGTCCTTCGCGAACCACACCGTCGAGCGATTGCCGGTTGTAGTCGACGATCCACCAGGTTTTGCGAAGATCGTGCTTCCACCCCTCCTGCAGGCACTCATGAATGTTACCCTCGTCAAGCTCAGCATCCCCAACCAATGCGATCATCCGGCCCAGTTTCTGATCGTCCCGCCACCGTTTCGCGGAAACGTAGTCCTGAACCAGCGACGCAAATGCCGTCATGGCTACTCCAAGGCCGACGGAGCCGGTGGAAAAATCCACGTCGTCAATGTCTTTGGTCCGCGAAGGGTATGATTGCGCACCGCCAAAGCCCCGAAAATTTTCCAGTTTCTCCCTTGTCTGGTTTCTCATGAGATACTGGATTGCGTGAAACACCGGTGAGGCATGCGGTTTCACCGCAACGCGGTCTTCCGGCCTCAGCACATGAAAGTACAGGGCGGTCATGATAGATACCATCGACGCGCAACTGGCCTGATGCCCGCCGACCTTCACGTCTCCATCGTTCTTGTCGCGCAGATGATTGGCGTTGTGGATCATCCAGCAGGCTGTCCACAGGATCTGTCTCTCCAGTGATTTCAGGTGTTTTGCGGAAGATTCCATCACCCGATATCTTCTCCCAAAAATCAGTTAAACACCAGAATTATCCGACCAGGGAGGGTTTGGTCCAGACCGCATGCGCGAAGGCGTGATCCGGCTGGGCAGTCAATACGCAGTGCAGGTTCAGGCGGCGTTCTTGCGTTGCTTCAAGAAAATGCCAACTCAATCCGTCACAAGAAATCTGCGCTCAAAACTCGCATTCTGCGCTGTTTGTCCGGCTGGAAGGCGCACCGATCCATGATATGGTCAGCATCCAAACCGGCTATTCTCGAAGACAAAAGGAAGACGCATGCATCTGGGAATTCTGACGGGTGGCGGCGACGTACCCGGCCTAAATCCGGCCATCAAGGCGATCGTGTTTGAAGCCCATCGCAGAGGTTGGCGGGTGACGGGATTTCGGCGCGGGTGGAACGGACCGGTATCGGTCGACCCATCCGATGTGGCTGCCAGCCAATCAGCTTTCTCGGAACTCACACCGGAAAGCGTTCGCGGCATAGACCGGACCGGCGGCACGATGCTGCACACGTCGCGCACCAACCCGTCGCGCATGAAAGAGGCCGATGTGCCGGATTTCGTGCGTCAGAAATCGTCGGTCGATGACGGTGCGCTAGTCGATGTCACCCAGCACGTGCTTTCAGTGTTCGACGCCTTGAAAATCGATGTTCTGATCGCCATCGGCGGCGACGACACATTGTCCTATGCTGCGCGGATACACACCGAAGGCATGAAGGTCATGTGCATTCCAAAGACGATGGACAATGACGTGTTCGGCACAGACTACTGCATCGGCTTTTCGACCTGTGTCACCCGTTCCGTTGAAATGATCAATCGCCTGCGGACGGCGGCGGGAAGCCATGAAAGGTTTCTTGTGGTCGAACTGTTCGGGCGCAATAGCGGCCTGTCGGCGCTTGCCGCAGGTTATCTGACAGATGCCGACAGAACCCTGATTGCCGAGGTGCCGTTTGACCTGAACAAAGTTGCGGGATTCATGAGCGAGGACCGGGCGCGCAGTTCATCAAGCTATGCGGTTGTCGTTGTTTCGGAAGGCGCCAGCGTGGCCGGCGAAAGCATTATCGAACAGGGCGAGGCTGATGCATACGGGCATCGCAAACTGGGTGGTATCGGCGAACGTTTGGGGGCGGGTCTCAAGGAGATCACAGGCACAAACATCATGACGCAGAAGCTCGGCTATCTTCTGCGCTCAGGCGCGCCGGACGCCGTCGATCTGATCGTCCCGAAAAACTACGGGATCATGGCCACGCAGCTGATCAGCGAAGGCAAGAGCGGCCTGATGGTCGCAATCAAGGATGGCCGTTATGTCACCCAGCCGGCAGACATCAGCACGAAAGGCGCCCACCGGGTGGATGTCGAGGGAATGTACGACGTTGAAAATTATCGCCCGGCAATTGCCAGGGTCGAAGGGACGCCGCTGTATTTGCGCTAGGCTGTATCGACATTCATGCCTTGATGGCATCTTTCTTGCACGCCGGGAGTTTGATCTTCGGCGAGCAGGGAAAAGCGACGCAGTGCGAGCCAGCAGAGCAGACGCGGGCGCTGCACGGCACCGAATTTGCCATTTGAACGGGTTTTACCAGGTACTGCAATATCTGGTAAAACTGCGCAGAGTGGTTGTATACTGCTGATTGTAATCGCCGCGAAAGTTCAAAAGGTTGGATGCTCTGATTGGCGGCGTAAGTTTATTAGGCTGAACTTATATTGGCTGAGCACATTACTATGAAGCCTACCCGCACTGCTTTGTTCTCGACGATAGTCCTGTCAGCAATTGTCGCACAGGCGACCGCTCGCGAAAACGGTTCGCATCTCAATTCGGACCGCGCCGCGCCAAACGATCTGAAGTCCCTCATCTCGGTGGCCGAAAGAGGCAGCGCTGACGCTCAGTTCGAATTGGGCATCATTTACGAATTCGGAAAAGGCGTGTTCACGGATCCAAGACGGGCGATGAAATGGTATCGCATGGCAGCCGAACAGGGCCACAACAGGGCGCAAAACAATCTGGGCTGGATGTATGACAATGGCGAAGGCGTCGCTGAAGACAATGCAGAGGCCGTCAAATGGTATCGAAAATCTGCCGAGCAGGGCAACGCGTTTGCTCAAAACAACCTCGGTTGGATGTACCGTTACGGTGAGGGTGTTTCGGAAGATGACGTCGAGGCGGTAAAGTGGTTTCGCCGATCTGCTGATCGGGGCCATGATCATGGCCAATATAATCTCGCGCAGATGTACGACCAGGGTGAAGGCGTCTCGAAAGACCTATCGGAGGCGCTGAATTGGTATCGCAAGGCAGCTGAACAGGGACATGCTGCCGCCCAATTTGATCTCGGATGGAGCTACGATAACGGCGAAGGGGTTGCCGAAAACAACGAACTGGCGGTGATTTGGTACCGTAAAGCTGCCGAGCAGGGGCTCGACGGTGCTCAAAACAATCTCGGATGGATGCTCGATCACGGCGTAGGGATTGCCGAAAACAATGAAGAGGCAGTGAGGTGGTACCGGAAAGCCGCCGAACAGGGCAACAAGCATGCCGAAAACAATCTCGGCTGGATGTATCAGCATGGAGAGGGAATCGAGGAAAACGATGCCGAGGCGATCAAATGGTACCGGCGGTCGGTCGCGCAGGGGCACGACAAGGCACAATACAATCTCGGCAGGATGTATGACGAAGGCGAAGGTCTCGCTGAGGATAATGCCGAAGCTGTGAGACTATACCGCCTGGCGGCAGAGCAGGGGCTCGACGGCGCTCAAAACAATCTCGGATGGATGCTCGATCACGGCAAAGGGGTTGCTGAAAACAATGAAGAGGCAGTGAAGTGGTACCGGAAGGCCGCCGAGCAGGGAAACAAGTATGCCGAAAACAATCTCGGCTGGATGTATCAGTTTGGAGAGGGCATCGAGGAAGACGATACCGAGGCGGTGAAATGGTACCGAAAAGCCGCCGAGCAAGGGCATGACAAGGGACAATACAACCTTGCAACGATGTATGATCATGGCGAGGGTGTAGGGCAGGACAAATCTGAAGCGATAAAATGGTACCGCAAGGCCGCTGAGCAAGGCTATTCCAGTGCCCAGAGTGATCTGGGTTGGTTGTATCATGAAGGTGTTGGAACCGACGTTGATTATGAAGAGGCTCTGAAGTGGCTGCGCAAGGCAGCCGATCAGGAACATGGTGGTGCCCAGACAACGCTCGGCTACATGTACGAAGCCGGAAATGGTGTTCCAAGGGACAACGAGCGGGCACTGGAGCTGTATCGCAAGGCGGCAGACAACGGCTACGCGATGGCGCAGCACAACGTTGGCCAATTTTACCGGAACGGAGTTGTTGTCGATCGGGATCTCGAAGAATCAATCAAATGGTTTGGCAAGGCGATCAATCAGCAGCCCGATCCTGATGACGCCACCGGCGATGCAGAGTACGACGCCGGTTTTTGGGCCCGGATCGGACGCGGAGAGGCCTATGTGGGGCTCGACAAGTTCCAATTGGCGATTACCGACTTCACTGCCGCCATTAAGATGTATCCGCACCACGAATTGGCCTACGCCCACCGTGGAAAGACTTATCGAAGGCAAGAGAAATACGATCTGGGCATCGCCGACCTGACGAAAGCTACCGAGCTTAATCCTGAGTTGGACTGGGCATTTGCCGAGCGGGGGGAAGCGCGCCGGAAGCTGAAGAAATATGAACTTGCCCTTGCCGATTTTGACAAGGCGATTGAATTGGATCCGGACTACGCATGGGCTTATGCGCTTCGCGGTGAAACCAAGCGAAAGTTGAAAAACCGCCAGCCTGCGATTGTTGATCTCAACAAAGCGATCGAGCTCGTACCCGAATATCCGTGGGCTCTTGTGGTTCGCGGGAAGACGCATCGGGAAATGAACAACCACATTCTTGCGGTCATTGATTTCACCCGCGCAATCGAGATTGATGCGGATTACGATTGGGCTTTCGCCCAACGCGGCGATACCTACAGAAAACAAAGACTCTTCCACTTGGCCGTCGCGGATTTTACCCGGGCGCTGGAGATCGACCCCGAATATGATTGGGTTCTTGCCCGTCGGGGCATCACGTACCGGAAATTGGGTAATCTGGAAAACTCGATTGAAGATTTATCGCGGGCGGTCGAAATTGATCCTGACTACAAGTGGGCTTACGGCCAACGCGGTCTGACCCACCGGGAACTGGAAGACTACGAACGGGCAGTTGCCGACTTCACCAAAGCGATCGAAATTGATCCCGACTATGATTGGGCAATCTCTCAACGCGGAGAGACATACAGGCAGCAGAACAAGTTCGAACTCGCAATTCGCGATTTCACCAAAGCGATCGAGATCGATCCAAACGACGATTGGGCGATTGCTCATCGCGGTTGGACCTATCTGGATTGGGAACGTTACGACCTGGCCGTCACGGATTTCAGCAATGCAATCGAGCTCAACCCGAAATATGGCTGGGCCTATCGCCGGCGTGGCTACACCTATCAGAAACTGGGCGAATATGAGCTCGCAATCGCTGACAACTTCAAGGCATTGGAAATTGACCCGAAAGATCCTTGGGCCCTCAACGATATTGCCTGGATCCGGGCGACTGCACCGCTTGAGCAAATCCGCGACGGCGCGCAGGCTTTGGAATTCGCCAAACGGGCGGTGAAAGTGAAGCCCGATTCTGCCTACAATCTGGACACGCTCGCGGCAGCCCATGCCGAGCTGGGTCAATATCAACAAGCAGTCAATGCCCAGCAGAAATCAATCGAGATGGCCAAGGTTCAAGAGATTGAAATCGAAGGGGCGGAAGAAAGGTTGAATCTGTATCTGAACCGGAAAGCCTATCGGCTTGATAAAAAGCCGCAATAGTAGTGCGCTTCGGGCAGTGTTTTGCCCACGCTAATGCCAGTTGCCTGCGCTTGAGATTTGTCTTCTGCACCTTTGCGGTACGGCGCTAGTTGCGTTCATCCTGACGATGCAGATGGCGCTCTCCGAGCGCCTTCGATACGCCAAATTTGACCCGGTCACGCGCCCCGTTGGCGCTATGCGGCAACCCGGCTCAATGAAGCGGCAAGGTGGTCAGCCAGGTATTCAGCATCATCGCCGACACCATCGATCAACGTGGACTTGCGCGTCCGCAGGAACGGCAGGCCGAGCACGTACATTCCCGGTGAATCGACAACACCACCATCGTGTTTGATGGCTCCCTTGTGGTCGAGGATGGGAACATCGAGCCAGGAATAATCCGGTCTGTATCCGGTTGCCCACAGGATCGTCTTAATGCCGGAATCCTTTAGCTTCATGCTCAATACAGGGTTGGTATTGATTGACGTAGGTTCAAACCGGTGCGGCGGAGCTCCATTGCTGTAGCCGTGCTCCAGCGCCCATTGGTCGATGGACTCCAGCAACCGGTTCATCTTCAGGTCAGCCATGGCGCACATATTCGCCAGCGAGCCTGAAAACTGCAGCTGATCATTGTGCAGACCGGCAACACGGCCAACAATCTCCACACCCTCATCGGAAAGGGTATTGAGGTCGAGCATGCCCTCATGTGATCCGACAAGCTGCAGGGAAGGGAGCTTCCGCACGCGCTTGATGTCATCGATTTCGCGATAGTTGGTACCAAGTATGCCCGTAACTTCCATCCACCACTTGATGTCGCGGTCACGGTAACGGCGGGGCACACGGATATGTTCGCCGACCGATATTGTCACGTCACGCCCGCTGGCACGAATTTCCCTGGCAAGTTGAACGCCGGTTGCCGATGCGCCAACGACAAGCACGCCGCCTTCTTCCAAATCGCCTGGATTCTTGTAGTCAAGCGGTGACAGTTGCCGGATCGAAGCGGGGATGGCTTCGGAAATTTTTGGAACGCTTGCAATGTTGCAGGCCCCGTTCGCCAGCACCAGCGTCTGGCAATTCCAGCTGTCCTGATCGGTCTGGACGATATATCCATTGTAGGTCCGGCGCACCGACAGCACAGTTGTCTCTTCCTGCACCGGCGCATCGGTGGCCCGGGCGTAGGTTTGCAGGTAATTCACCACCTGCGGCATATCCATGTAGTCGTCGGGATGGGCGCCATCATAGTCAAACCCAGGCAGACGGCTTTGCCAGTTGGGGGTCAGCAAGCGCAGTGAATCCCAGCGTTCAGTCTGCCAGGAATTTGCGACCTTGCCGCGTTCCAGCAACACATGGTCGATGGAACGGTCGGCAAGGTGTTTGCTCATGGCCAGCCCGGCCTGGCCGGCACCGATAATAAGTGTGGTTACATATTTCACGATACCTGCTCCGTGTGGCCGGGCTTCATTTTGACGATCAGTTGACGTCAACGAATACGTTGGTCGGATTGGTGATGATGTCGAATACGGCAGAACGCTTTTGCGACTGTGCAACAAGCGCCTTGATATCGTCGTCGCTGGCATCGGCATCAATATTGAACATCACGCGGATGGCGCTGAAACCGTTGCGAACATCGCTGTCGATACCGAGAATGCCCTGCAGGTCCATGTCACCCTCGACCATGGCGGTCACCGAATTCAGCTGGATGCCGCGGTTTTGTGCAACAGAGGCGACACCTGCGGTAAGGCAGCTGGCGAGTGCCGAAAGAACGATTTCAACCGGCGTCGGAGCCATATCGTTTGCTGCAAAGACTTCCGGGTGATCGGCATCAACGGTAAATTTCTTGCCGCGGCTTTGCTCTTCGCCCAATCCGAAAAATCCGCTGACGGTCGATTGGCTTTGCGTGCCATCGACCCAGCTGCATTCAGCGCGCCACTTGAACTGTGCCGCCTGGGGTGCAGCTTCCAATGCTTCTCTTGCGCCAAGGATCGCTTCGACATTGACGCCATTGTTCACAGTGGGCGTTGTCATTTCTTGTGTGTTCATGGTCATTTGGGAGTTCCTCTCAGTTGGTTGTGTGTCTGGCCGGGTCTGTTTGCAGGTTCAACATTTCAGTCGGATTTCGCCAAAAAGGCTGAATTGTTTCAATTGTATCGCCGGCGCTGACGGCCGAATTCGCACCCTTCGCAGCCATAAAAAACGGTCCGGGAATCCCGAAGTTCTGGGCTCCGCGATACCGTGGCAGAGATGCCCGAATTGTGCTGCCAGGGAGTGTTCCGGGGTGATTCCTTCACGTTTGGAATGACATAAGTGGCTGTAAATTAAAGTTTAATTGGCTTTTCGGCGCTGCGTTTACAATTGAAACAAAAAGCCCGGGATTTTGTTGTCCGAATGAAACAGTGAGCGCAGAAGTTCGCGCGCATCGAATTGCATATGTAATTTCCCGGAAGGAACGGTCATGAACATCGCGGTCAATATCGACAAGAACCCGAACTATGTGAAATGGAACGAAAGGCTCAATAAGTCCTGGTCTTCGGTCGACTACGCCAGAATAGGTGTCCGGCTGCAGATTACGGGTGAGGAACTTGCAGAAGCGGCCGATTTCGCTCCGGGATCCAGAATTCTCGATATCGCTGCAGGCAATGGCAATGCGTCGCTCGCCGTCGCGCGCCGTTTTTGTGAAGTGACATCCACCGATTATGTGCAATCATTGCTCGATAAGGGTCGTGAGCGCGCCGAGGCAGAAGATCTTGAGATCGAATTCAAGATTGCCGATGCCCAGAACCTGCCATTTGCCGGTAACAGTTTTGATGGCATCATATCTACCTTTGGATCCATGTTCGCTCCTGACCAGCAGGCGACGGCGGCGGAACTCATTCGCGTGTGCAAACCCGGCGGCAAGATCGCGCTGGCCAGCTGGACCCCGCGCAGTTTCATAGGGCGTTTGTGCCGGTTGGTTGGCAGCCACATGTCGGCTTCGCCAGGTTTCAAGGCACCGGCAAACTGGGGCAGGGAAGAGTGGCTTACCGAACATTTCGAGGCGGCATCCAGTTCCATGACAATGGCTCGCAAGGACTATAACTGGCGGTTCCATTCGGCAGAGCATTTCGTGAGCTATTTCAGAACCTATTATGGACTGGTTCACAAGGCTTTTGAGAAAATTGGGCCGGAGGGTGAACAATTGCTGGCCCATGACATGTTGAGCCTCGTGCACGAGTTCAATACTGCCACCGATGGATCCGTGCGCATGCCTTCAGAATACACACAGGCGGTGATCGCAATACGCTGAAATAATACCGGCTGGCAGTAGATGTAGCTGAAAAGACGCTGCTTTATCGATTGGTCCTGTTCACCCGAGCGCCAACTGCATGCGCTCGAGATCTGCGATCTGCGCCATGGTGGTTTCGTAGCCGACGTCGATCGCTTCGTCGGCGCGGTGGAATTCCGACAGGCCGACATGCGACAGTTTCGGCTGCAAAGACATGTCGGGCGGATCGCCGGCCAGCCGCGCCCGCGTAATACGGTCCTGGATGATGTTGAAGGCTTCGACCATCACACCGGTAATACCGAGCCGCATTTCCTTGTCGCCGGTATTGGCCGTCTTGCCGTTACCGTTGACCGGATTTTCCTGCATGACGACTTCGTCCCCGCCTGCTGAATGCTTGATGACGGCAGCGCGTCCGAAGCAGTCGTAGTGCAGGTTCACAGCCACGACCAAATGCTGCTCATGAGCGCGGCAGACAGACACCGGCACCGGATTGACCATCGCGCCGTCGATCAACACCCGGCCATTGCAAGTCACCGGCTCAAACACGCCCGGCAGGGCATAGGACGCCCGCATCGCGGTGATGAGGTTGCCGCTGGACAACCAGATTTCGTGGCCGGTTCCGATTTCGGTCGCAACACAGATAAACGGCTTCGACAGATCGTCGAAATTCACGTCAGCCAGATGTTCCTGCATGCGGGCGTCGAGCCGCATGCCGCCCAAAAGGCCGTTGCCGCGGAAAGTCAGGTCGAAAAACCCGAATATGCGCCGCTTGGTCAGGCTGCGCGCGAAATCTTCCAATTCGTCCAGCCGCCCGGCCAGATAGCAGCCGCCAACCAGCGCGCCGATGGAAGTGCCGGCAATCATGTTGATGTTGATCCCGGCTTCATCAAGCGCCTTCAGAACGCCGATATGGGCCCAGCCGCGGGCAGCGCCGCCGCCCAGCGCCAGTGCGATACCGGGCTTGGGAATGTCGATTTCAGGTGGAGGCAGCGCGGAAACGTCCGACGGGAGCGAAGCATCGTGATCCCGTTGTTCCTGTCTCGTCAGTTTTGATGCCCAGTCGAGCATCGCCATCTCCTGTTCAACTGCCCCATTATGGTACCGGTTGCCTATCAGAAGGGTAAATAAGCTGTTTGTGAAGCATTAACCGTGCCAAAGGGCACAAATCGGGTAAAATCTTGGCGATAGGCGCGTGTTTTCAGGTTTCAGGCATCAGCAAAGTCTGGCCGTCGCGCTCCACAACCCGGTAAAAACAGGACCTTCTGCCAGTATGGCAAGCGGCACCATCTCCCGCGACCGAGACCGTCAGCCACAAGACATCCTGGTCGCAATCGGTGCGGATCTCGGAAATCTGCAACAGGTTTCCCGAAGTTTCGCCCTTTTTCCAAAGCATCTTGCGCGAGCGCGACCAGAAATGGGCAATTCCCGTTTCCAGGCTCAACGCCAGCGCTTCGGCGTTCATATAGGCGACCATCAGCGGTTCGCCGTCATCGGCCGATGACACCACAGCGCAAATCAGGCCCTTGTCATCGAACCGTGGCGTGAAACGGCTGCCCGCCTCAAGCAACTGCTTGTCTTGCGAAGGCGCGTCGAATTGTCGTGTGGGCATGCTTCGAATGGTCAGGCGAGCGCGTTGCCGCGCACCATGGCGACAAAACGGGCCTGTTCCTCCGGCAGATCGCGGAAGATGCCGGTAAAGGTCGAGGTCAGCGTCGTCGAACCCTGTTTGCGAATGCCGCGCATGGCCATGCACATATGTTCCGCTTCGATGATGACCGCCACGCCGCGAGGATTCAGCACGTCCTGGATGACGCCCGCAATCTGTGCGGTGATCGCTTCCTGGGTCTGCAGCCGGTGGGCAAATATGTCGACAACTCGGGCAATTTTCGACAGGCCGAGCACCTTGCCATCAGGCATGTAGCCGACATGTGCCTTGCCGATAATCGGCACCATGTGGTGCTCGCAATGCGAATGGAACGAAATATCCTTCACCAGCACCAGATCGTCGTATCCGGCAACCTCCTCGAAGGTCCGTCCGAGTTCTTCGGCCGCGCTTTTGTCATAACCGCCGAACATTTCTCGGTAAGCCTTTGCCACGCGCTGCGGCGTTTCACGCAATCCCTCGCGATCCGGATCGTCTCCGGCCCAGCGCAGCAGGGTCCGAACAGCCGCTTCAGCTTCTTCGCGGCTTGGCCGGTCGACAGCCGGCTTGTCCATATATTCCGCCGTTTGCGGAAATTTCTTGATAATCGCATCCATCAAAGGCTACTCCCGTAGTTCCCCTCTCTGACCAGTCGGTACGGAGGAACGAGTTAAACGGACCACCTGCCTTTGATGTTCTGTGCAACAAATCCGTTACAGCACACTGGCATAGGTAGTATTTAGATCACCCTCAACGAACAGGTTTCATCTTGTTCGTATCGGGCAACCCACACTATATAAGAAATCCATCCACAAAGGAAAGATCTTCTGTGTGGATACCGTGTTACAAATTTGGTTGTCGGTGGCCCATGATTGACGAAGTCTACAATGCCAAAATACTCGAATACGCCGGCAACATCCCGTCGATCGGCAGGCTTTCAGACCCGGACGCTTCTGCCAAGGCGCATTCAAAACTATGTGGCTCGACCGTCACGGTCGATCTGAAGATGAATGACGGCGTGGTGACCGAGTTTGCGCACGACGTGAAAGCCTGCGCGCTCGGACAGGCATCGTCCTCGATCATGGCCAACAACATTGTCGGATCGACGCCTGACGAGTTGCGGTCCGTGCGTGAAACCATGCTGGAAATGCTGAAAGAAAACGGACCGCCGCCGGAAGGCCGTTTTGCGGATCTGAAGTATCTGGAACCGGTGCGCGACTACAAAGCCCGCCATGCCTCAACCATGCTGACATTTGATGCCGTGGTCGACGCCATTGGCCAGATTGAGAAGAAACAGGCTGAAGCGGCGGCTTGACCTGCTGGAGTACCCAAGCAATGCGACCATCGGAGACACTGGACAAACATCGAGCGGCCGCCCGCCGGATTGTTTCGAGGTATCCTGTTGCTAATCCCCAAGTCTTCGGCTCCGTTGCGCGCGGTGAGGACAAGGAAGGAAGTGATCTGGACATACTCGTCGAGCACTCCGGCGAATTGTCCCTCATGCAGCTTGTCAAGCTCGAAATGGAGTTGGAACGCCTGCTTGAAGTTCCGGTATCGGTCCACACAGTCGCGGAGTTCAAAAAAACCAGTTTGGCGCAAATCAAATCCCAGCAGCGAGCGCTCTAATGGGAACGCAAACTCCCAGCATTCGATCGCTGCTTGAGAACATGATCGAATGGGGAGATCGTCTGGAAGCAATCACCGGCGATATTACTTTCGATCATTTCCAAACCGATCCGGCCGCTGCGCCCGGTGCCTCCAAATGTATCGAGGTGATCGGTGAAGCAGCATTGAGAATATTGAAATATCATCCCGGATTTGCAGCAGAGCATCCGGAACTCGAGCTGGTGGAAGCGTACCGAATGCGAAACAATAGACTGGTCAATTGTTTACAAAGTATCCCGCGAAGAAGCTGCGGTATTGAATTCAACTGCCAAAAAAGTCCTGGCGTCATTGGCCGATGAACCGTAACTACAAAGGTGCGTGGCCCAAGACGCCCGGGCGCCTCTTCGGCGTCGGCTTTATTCGCCTTTATCAACTCACCCTTTCCGGATTTATCGGCAACCATTGCCGTCACTTGCCGACCTGTTCCGAATACGCCTATGAGGCGATTGCGCGGCACGGATTGTGGTCCGGCGGCTGGCTGGCGCTGTTTCGCGTGTTGCGCTGCGGTCCGGGCGGCACGCATGGCATTGACAATGTGCCGGAAATACTGACCAGCGAATTGCATTGGTGGGCGCCATGGCGATATTGGCGCATCGGCAAACAGAATTGATTTTGGATCATTGGATAATGCACTGATCCAACTAGTGGTTGCCGTAACGGAAACATTGGCTTGTCTGGCGCGCCGCCTGCTGGCACATTAGAAAATGTTAGATTCCTTAGTTCAGGAGAGGGAGGCCCCATGGCTCACGCATTCGAAATCTACAAGGACAAGCGCGGCGAGTTTCGCGTACGTTTCAAATACAACAGCGAAATCATGTTCTCGACGGAGGGTTACACCTCAAAATCGAGCGCGCAAAACGCAATCGATTCAATCAAGAAGAACGGCCCGGACGCGCCGGTCGAAGACAACAGCTAGCACCGAGTTCCTGCGCCTGGCGGTCACGCCGGGCGCATTCCCGTTCCCAATCAGTCTCCAATCTGACTAATAGCGACGGTGGTATTCGCCGCGCCCTTTACGCGCGCCTGCCGAAAGCCTATACCGCGCTTCGCCAAACTGCACCAATCAACCACCCGCGCTCGTATGCGGGACTGGATAAAGGAGTATCCCGATGGCGGACGCCGTATCCCTTACATTTCCCGATGGCAATTCCCGCGACTATCCGGCTGGAACCACCGGCCGTGAAGTAGCAGAATCAATCTCCAAATCACTTGCCAAAAAGGCTGTCGCCATTGCGCTCAATGGTGAACTGCAGGATCTGGCGGACCCGGTAGCGACGGGCGCCATCGAGATCGTCACCCGCGACGATCCCCGCGCCTTGGAACTGATCCGGCACGATTCAGCCCATGTCATGGCCGAAGCGGTTCAGGAAATCTGGCCCGGCACCCAGGTGACGATCGGTCCGGTGATCGAGAACGGATTCTATTACGATTTCAAGCGTGTGCATCCCGATACCGGGGACGACTGGCCGTTCACGCCGGATGATCTGCCCGTGATCGAAAAGAAGATGAAGGAAATCATCGCGCGCAACAAACCCTTCACCAAGGAGGTGTGGTCGCGCGACAAGGCACGCGAAGTGTTTGGCGGCAAGGGCGAAAATTACAAGGTCGAGCTTCTCGATGCGATTCCCGAAGGCGAGGACGTCAAAATATATGCGCAAGGCGACTGGTTTGATCTTTGCCGTGGCCCGCACATGGCGTCTACCGGCCAAGTCGGCAATGCCTTCAAACTGATGAAGGTGGCCGGCGCTTATTGGCGTGGTGATTCAAACAATCCGATGCTCACCCGCATCTATGGCACCGCCTGGGCCGACGGAAAGCAGATGGAAGCCTATCTCCACATGCTTGCCGAGGCCGAAAAACGCGACCATAGAAAGCTTGGCCGCGAGATGGACCTGTTCCATTTCCAGGAAGAGGGTCCCGGCGTCGTCTTTTGGCACGGCAAAGGCTGGAAGATGTTCCAGAACCTGCTTTCCTACATGCGCAGGCGCCTTGAGGGCGATTATGAAGAGGTCAACGCGCCGCAAGTATTGGATTCATCCCTGTGGATGACCTCCGGCCACTGGGGCTGGTATCGCGAGAACATGTTCTCGGTGCAATGTGCTGACGAAGAGGCAGAGGACAAGCGCGTATTCGCCCTGAAACCGATGAATTGCCCGGGCCATGTGCAGATCTTCAAGCATGGGTTGAGGTCTTATCGAGAACTACCTGTCAGGCTTGCAGAATTTGGCGCTGTTCACCGCTACGAACCCTCCGGTGCCCTGCATGGTTTGATGCGTGTGCGCGGCTTCACGCAGGACGACGCGCATGTTTTCTGCACCGAAGAGCAACTGGAGGCCGAAATCCTGAAGATCAATGATCTGATGATGTCGGTCTACGAGGATTTCGGCTTCGAGGAAGTTGTCGTCAAACTGGCCACAAGGCCGGAAAAACGGGTCGGCACCGACGCGATGTGGGATCACGCCGAGGACATTCTCAAACGCGCGCTTGAGCGGATGGAAAAAGAGTCCGGCGGGCGCATCAAGGCCGGCATCAACGAGGGTGAGGGCACGTTTTATGGCCCGAAATTTGAATATACGCTGCGCGACGCAATCGGCCGCGAGTGGCAGTGCGGCACGACGCAGGTCGATTTCAATCTGCCCGAACGGTTTGGCGCCTTCTACATCGACAAGGATTCGGAGAAAAAACAGCCGGTAATGATCCACCGGGCCGTCGTCGGCTCGCTGGAGCGTTTTCTCGGTATCCTGATCGAATCCCACGCCGGACACATGCCGTTGTGGTTCGCGCCGCTGCAGATCGTGGTGGCGACCATCACATCTGACGCAGATGATTATGGGATCGAAGTAGCCGCAAAACTCAAAAAGGCTGGTCTCTCGGTGGAGACAGATCTTCGCAACGAGAAAATCAACTACAAGGTTCGCGAACACAGCCTGGCGAAAGTGCCGGTGATCATCGTCTGCGGCATGCGCGAAGCCGAAGAGGGCACGGTCAATATCCGCCGCCTTGGCAGCCGTGATCAGCAGTCGATGTCCCTGGAAGACGCGCTCACCGCTTTTGTCGAAGAGGCGACGCCTCCGGATGTGAGAAGGGAACGCGGCTGAACGATCCGCCAAACACGCCGGTGCCACATCCAGGGTTGCTCCGGCGGAGTGCGGTACCTGCTGCCAAGGTCGGCTCAGCGGACTAAGTTAACTTTCGCTGCGACTGTGCGAATGTCGGCTTTCATGCGTGCGTCAGCGAAGGCGTTCGGTGTTGCAGAAGCGATTGGCAGTGGCCACGCTGTAAAACTCTGAATACTTTGGTCCAAACAACGGAGTTTTCGTTTGCGCAGTCAGGACCTAAGCCTTCTCGTAATTTTCGACGCGATCATGACCGAAGGGTCAATCACGCGGGCAGCAGATCGTTTGAACATCACCCAACCTGCAGTCTCGAATGCTGTTGGGCGGATGCGCGAAATCTGGAAGGACGACCTGTTTATCAAAGCGGGCAGGAATATTACGCCTACGCTTTTTGCGCAGAATCTCTGGGCTCAGGTAAGGGAGCCACTGGAAGAAATTGACGATGCCATCAATCCGAAGGGTTTCGATCCATCTAACTCGCGCCGAACCTTTCGAATTGCAGCGACCGACCTCATGGTGGACCTGGCTTGGGCAAACCTCCGGCGCCGCCTTGAACAGGAAGCGCCTAATGTGTCCGTCCAAACGGTGCCATACACAATCGCCAACGGTGAAACTGTCCTCAGTCGCGCATCCGTTGATATTCTTATCGGCGCTGTTGATCTCATGCCTCCAATGGACACAAGCGAGTTCTTGGTTGATCTCGAGTATGTTTGCGCGGTGAACGCCAGACACGACCTCGCGAAGGGCGATTTGACGCTTGAGCGATTTGTTGCGGCAGATCACTTGCTGGTATCGTTGTCCGGAGATGTGCGTGGGTATACCGACACGGTTCTCGCTGAACATGGTCTGCAACGCCGAGTGGCCATGACGATAAACAATTTCGCAAGTGCCATAAAAGTGGTGGAAAAAAGCAACCTGGTCTGTGTACTGCCCTCTGTCTCCGTGAAGCCCTATGTTGACTCCGGTACGCTTGTGTCACGTCCGCTTCCAATCCCGGTTCCGGGTCCCAAACTCAGTATGTTCTGGCATAAACGCTCTGACCGGGAACCGGGCAATGTTTGGCTTCGTGGAATTCTGAAGGACTTGGTCCAGCCGTCGTGATTTATTGGCAATTCGAAGGAGGTCTTAATCGCATTCCACAATCAGATGACCGACTATTTTTCGGACTAAGGGCGTTACGATCATGATAGCGGGTAAGGCGGCCATGAACCCGACGACCCAGGCATTGAACCATGCTGAGACCAGGTGAGGGACGATGCCAATGTTGATCGTGGTTACGACGAGAGACATCAGGGCTGACATCAGAAGCGCCATGAAGAAATAGAAAGCGTACTGGGTGTATTGCTTTGGTATGACGTGCATTTTGCGGGGTTTCCTGGTATTTGGCCGGCATTATCGCGATCGTGCCCGCGTTCTGTCGACGTAGGTGTTTCGGGCCCTCCGAAGTGAAGGACCCACTTGAGATGACGCCGGTCAAGTGCGGCCTTGAACCGTAAAGGTTTGACCGCTTCGGGCGCCATCAACGCTTTTGCGAAACGCCTTGGCAGCGACAGATGCGGGCACCGGTTCGGAGCCTGCAAACGCGGCCCCGAACAGTTCGACGGATTCTTCGAGAATGGTCGGGCTTACTACATTGACGCGAATACCGCGCGGCAGCTCCAGTGCAGCCGAAGCGGCAAATCCCTCAAGCGCATTGCACACGATTGCCGCGGCGGTCCCATAGCGGATCGGATCTCTACTGATGATGCCTGCGGTCAGAGTAAAGGAACCACCATCGTTGATGTGTTTGGCACCTTCCATCACCAGATTGACCTGTCCCATCAGCTTGTTGTTCAGGCCCAGTTGCCACTGTTCTTGTGAGATGTCTTCCAGAGGACCGAAATGCACCGCCCCAGTGGCAGACACTAGCGCATCAAATTCGCCGATCTCTTGATACATGGCCTTGATCGACTCGATGTCAGCTATGTCGACTTTGACATCGCCGTCAGAGAAGCCGACTTCTACGACCTCGTGGTCTTTCTTCAGGTCTGCCGTGATTGCGCTGCCAAGTGTTCCGGTGGCTCCTACAACGATGACTTTCATGATCTGTCTCCTTTTTCTGCTGCAAACCAAACTGGTTCGGCTGGGACAGATATGCCTGCTATGTAACATAGATAAAAATAATGATTAAATATAGTATACATTCACAAAAATGATGATTAGAAAACCCCTTCGAAGAAAGCGGCCTTCTAATAATTTCGCAGCATCATGCACTTTGGGCTCGAAGCCGCCGTTCGCTGCGAGTGTGAACGAGTCTTGCGCTGCCAAGGCCGGCTGAAGGGGTTAGGCGGGAAAGCGTTCTTGTTGACCGGCGGCGGACCGATCACTTAGGTTTTGCGCATGGCTAGCGGCAAGTACCTTGATGATTTGTCGGTCGGAGACACTTTCGAGACCGGCGGGATCACGCTCACAGAGGGCGGAATCGTGGACTTTGCGCTGGTGCACGATCCTCAGCCATTCCACATCGACAAGGTGGCGGCGTCTGCGTCGATATTCGGTGGTCTTATCGCAAGCGGCTTCCAGACCATCGCGCTCACCTTTCGGCTGTTCCGGGACACCAGCGTGCTGACCGGCACCAACCTTGGCGGCCACGGCATGGACGAGGTGCGGTGGCTTGCCCCGGTTTATTCCGGCGATACGATCCGCGCGCGCATCACGGTCGAGGCAATCACGCCATCACGTTCAAAACCTGACCGTGGAACGGTCCGGTTCCGCTACAGGTCTTTCAACCAGAACGACGTCGAGGTGCTCAGCCTGACCATGGATCACGTGATGGCGCGGCGGACAGCAGACGGTTCGTAATCCGAATTCCGCCACAGTTCGTAGCGGACAAATCAAGCCACCCCGGGCCTTGATCCTGTGGCTGCATGAGTGTCAGCCATTCTGCTCGCGCTCATAGTGCATTCGCGCAGTTCTCACCTGGTCCATCTGCTCGTGCGACCAGTAGACTAGGGGTTTGAGCAGTTCCAGAAGGCTGCGGCCAAGGGGGGTTAACTCGTAAGATACCGCCACCGGAGGACCAGGATCGACGGTGCGGGTCAGATACCCGTCGCGCTGTAAACCGCGCAGATTTTCCGTCAGCACGCTTTGCGTCACATCACCAATACAGCGCTTCAGATCCCCAAATCGCTTGGGCTCATCCTCCAGCGCCAGAAT
>CAXXPS010000001.1:0-1118722 GCA_963669415.2 Rhizobiaceae bacterium | reverse complement strand
CGATCACCTTATGGAGGTCGGCCAGGAATTCGGCATGATGCTGACCGCAACGCCAGTCTTCCGTGCACGCCGGATCGAGGCCGGTCTGCTGAACGCGGGTTCGGACTTCGGGCCGGAAACCACGCCGTTCGAAGCCGGACTCGGCACTTTCGTGGAATTTGATGAGCGGAACTTCATCGGCCGTGAAGCCCTTGAGAAAGCTGACCGGGCCTGCCGCACGTGGGGCATGCGCGTGACCGGTGGCGTGGCCCAGCTTGGCCGAACGATCACGCTTGGTCGCAAGGTTGCCGGACGGGTCTGCTCGTCTGGTTATTCACCCTACCAGAGCTGCGGGGTCTGCATTGTGCGCATGGATGAGGCAACCAAAGGGCCAGGCACAACGGTGATGGTGGAGGGCACGGAGGGCTCATTGCTGGAAGCAGAACTGTGCACCCTGCCCATGTATGATGCGGAGCGGCTTATTCCGCGCGGCAAGGTGGTCGACATTCCCACGATCCCTACGGCAGCGGAGTGACCCATGTACGATCTGACGCTCAAGGAATCACACTTCCCGGCTCAACCGGATGCCGAGATCCGTAATCTCACGGTTGGCGGACTGCTGCGGGAAATCGCGTCGGAACATGCTGCTGCCGCAGCCATGGTCGATGTCAACGACGAAGGGACATGCGGGCACGAATGGACTTATGGCCAGCTGCTGAACCGGTCGGAACGTCTGGCTCTGGCTCTGACAACACGATATGCGCCCGGCGAGCGCGTGGTTGTCTGGGCGCCAAACATCCCGGAATGGATCTTCATGGAATATGCCTGCGCGCTTGCAGGGCTGGTGCTGGTGACTGCCAACCCGTCGTTCCAGCAGCGCGAGTTGCGTTACGTGCTGGAACAGTCCGGCGCGGTCGGGCTGTTCCTCGTAGAGGAGTTCCGGGGCAACCCCATGGGCGAGATCGCTGCTGAGGCTGTCTCCGGCAACGAGAACCTGCGAGAGGTGGTGGACCTCCATGACGAGACCGGGGTCTACGCGCAAGGTGATCGCCCGGAGATGCTGCCCGATGTCAAGCCTGAGGATGCGGCGCAGATCCAGTACACCTCCGGCACGACAGGCTTTCCCAAGGGAGCGGTCCTCAGCCACAAGAACCTGACCAACAATGCCCGCCTCTACTGCGCCCGCAAGCTGGTGGGGCAGCACTCCGTCTGGGCCAACTTCATGCCTTTGTTCCATACCGCTGGCTGCGCGACGGGTGCGCTCGGATGTCTGCAGGCGGCGTGCAAGATGCTGCTCATCAAGCGGTTCGACGCCCAGGCCTTTGCCCGGCTGATCGAGGAGCAAGGCGTGACCACCTGCTTTGCCGTCCCGACCATGCTCTTCAGTCTGCTGGAGACCTTGGACCGCACACCGCGCGACATGTCTTCGCTTGAGGTTATCACCACGGGCGGCGCGCCTGTGCCTCCTGAACTTGTCCGCCGGGTGCGTGACCGCCTGAGCTGCCATCTCTTGAGCGCCTTCGGGCAGACGGAGCATTCCCCGATGATTAGTCTCAACCCGGTCGAGGCTACACTCGAACAGATTGTGGAGACAGCCGGTCAACCTCTGCCCCAGACGGAGGTGTCCATTCGTTCGCCCGAGGACAACCGGGTCGCGCCCGTTGGCGAGGTCGGTGAAATCTGCGCGCGATCCTACGCTGTCATGATCGGCTACAACGACAACCCGGAAGCGACCGCCGCGGCTATCGATGACGAAGGCTGGTTACACACCGGCGACCTCGGCACTCTGGACGCGCAGGGCTTCATCCGGATCACGGGCCGGGTGAAGGATATGATCATCCGGGGTGGAGAGAACCATTTTCCCGCCGAGATCGAAGCGGTGTTGGTCGAGCATCCCGATGTGGCGCAGGTCGCGGTTGTCGGGCTTCCGGATGAGAAATGGGGCGAAGTGATTGCCGCGTTCCTCCTCTCGGAAAGTGTGCCGGACGTGCCCGCTCTGCGCGCGCATTGCCGGGAGTTCCTATCACCGCAGAAGACGCCATCCGTCTGGGTCACGGTCCCTGATTTCCCGCTCACCGGCTCCGGCAAGGTGCAGAAGTTCGCGATCCGCGAGAAGTTTCTCGCAGGTGGATATGGCGAGGTGCTCGATGGCAGTTAAAATTGACAAGGACGGTACGGTCTGGACGGTGATCCATTCGCGCCCGGAAGCGCGCAATGCCATGGACCCGGAGAGTGCCGAGGCGCTCTATGAGAGCCTTTCAGACATTCGACGCAGATGATACCGCTGATGTGGCCGTATTCTGGGGCGAAGGCGGTGCCTTTTGCGCGGGCTGGGACCTGAAACATGCCGCCGTCCTGTCCGGAGCCGACGCGCTCGATCCCTTCGATTTTCCCCAAGAGGGCGAGCCGCCCATGGCCGCCATGGGACCGAGCCGGTTGGACTTGTCCAAGCCGGTCATCGCGGCTGTGGCGGGGCCAGCTGTGGCTGGCGGCATGGAGCTTGCGGTCTGGGCCGATATCCGAGTCATGGAAGAGACCGCGTTCATGGGTGTCTATTGCCGCCGCTGGGGCATCCCGCTGATCGACGGCGGTACGGTCCGCCTGCCACGTCTTATCGGCGAAGGCCGGGCGATGGACCTCATCCTCACCGGCCGCCGGGTAGATGCAGAGGAGGCGCTGCGTATAGGTCTCTGCGAATACGTCGTCCCGCCCGGTGAGGCGCGGGCAAAGGCTGAGGCCCTGGCGCACGACATCGCCCGCTTCCCGCAAAGCTGTGTCCGCGCCGACCGGCGCTCAGCCAGAGCGCAACATGGCCTGGATGAACGCGCCGCCCTCCGTCAGGAATGGTGGAACAGCAAGGAAGAGGTCAGCATTGGCGTCAAGGGCGCAGCTCAGTTTGCGAGCGGCAAAGGCCGTGGTGGGGACTTTCACGATGTATGAGCTGCAGCTCATCGAAAGCCATGTCCCAGCACAGGCAGATATGGACATCCGGGAGATCACGGTCGGGAGGCTTCTGCGCGAGGTCGCGGACGCGCGCGGCGGCGCGGAGGCTGTGCTGGAGGTCCGGCAGGATGGCACTTTCGGCCGAAGCTGGACATATTCGGAACTGTTGGATGATGCAGAAAGCTTAGCCCTCGCGCTCTCCTCGCGCTTCGCTCCAGGCGAACGGGTCGTCGTCTGGTCGCCGAACAGTCCAGAATGGGTGCTGATGGAGTATGCCTGCGCCCTCGCCGGATTGGTTCTGGTCACTGCGAACCCGGCCTTCCAGGAAAAAGAGCTGAGATACGTCGTCGAGCAATCCGGCGCCGTGGCCGTGTTCCTGGTCGAAAGCTTCCGGGGCAACCCCATGCTGGAGATCGGCCATGCTGCGGTTGAAGGTAACGCGAACATCCGCGAAGTAGTCGATCTCAACGACGCCGAAACACTTCGTCAAACGGGCACAGGCGGAAGCGCCCTTGCCGATGTGCAGCCGTGCGATGCAGCGCAGATCCAGTACACGTCCGGCACCACCGGGTTTCCAAAGGGAGCGGTGCTCAGCCACCGGGGGCTGGTTAGTAATGCCAGCTACTATGCCGGTCGTTGCGGCGTCACGGAGGATACGGTCTGGATCAACATCATGCCCATGTTCCACACCTCCGGCTGTGGCATGGTCACCCTCGGCGGCCTGCAGGCCGGTTGCAAGATGGTGCTGGTGTCCCTGTTCGATCCGACGGTGATCAACAGACTGATCGAAAGCCAGAAGGCAACGGTCATCCTCGGGGTGCCGACCGTGGTGGTCGGGCTCGTCGAAGCACAGGAGGCAGACCCGGTCGATGCGTCCACCCTCGAACTGGTGAGCTGTGGCGGTGCCACCGTGGCACCAGACCTGGTGCGCCGGGTCACGCGCGCCTACGACTGCAAGTTCTCCACTCTCTACGGTCAGACCGAATACTGCCCGGTGATAACACAGCACCATAATCACGACAGCATCGAGGATATCTGCAACACCATCGGCCAACCGGTCGCGCAGACGGCGGTCTCCATCGGCAGTGTGGAGGACAACAGTGTAGCGCCTCTGGACACGTCGGAGAGATTTGCGCTTCCGGTCCCTGCACCATGCTGGAATACAATGACAACCCGGACGCAACAGGCGAGACGATCGATGCGGACGGCTGGCTGCACACTGGCCACCTCGGGAGAATGGACGCGCGCGGCTATGTGACGATCACAGGCCGGGTCAAGGATATGATCATCCGCGGCGGGGAGAACCACTTCCCGGCGGAGATCGAGAACGTCCTGCTCGAACATGACAACGTGGCTGAGGTCTCGGTTGTCGGCATTCCCGACGACAAGTGGGGCGAGGTAATCGCGGCTTTCATTCGCCCACTTACCGGTTGCCCTCTGGATGTCGGCGAATTGCGCGCCCACTGCCGCGAACATCTAGCCCCGCAGAAGACGCCGGCGATATGGTGCGCCGTCGATGCGTTTCCGCAGACAGGCTCCGGCAAGATCCAGAAATACCGCCTTCGTGACGACTACGTTGCAGGCAATCACCAGGAGCTAACCTAATCATGGCCAAAGTACTCTACGAGCGCGACGGACGCATCGGGCGCATCACGCTCAACCGCCCTGAAGTGATGAATGCCATCGACGACGATGCGCCGGGCGAACTTGCCGCGGTCTTGGCTGAGGCCGATGCCGACAGGCGCGTTCACGTCATGGTGCTTTCAGGCAATGGCCGCGGCTTCTGTGCTGGCTATGAGCTGGATTTCGACCGGGACCCGCCGCTCAGCTACATGCCGCAGGAGATGCCCTGGGACCCGATGCAGGACTACCAGTCCATGTGGGCCAACACCCAAAACTTCATGTCGCTGTTCCGGGCGATGAAGCCGGTCATCTGCAAGGTCCACGGCTTTGCCGTCGCCGGAGGGTCGGACATCGCCCTCTGCGCCGATCTCACAATCATGGGCGACACCGCCCAGATCGGCTACATGCCCAGTCGTGTCTGGGGCTGTCCTACCACGGCCATGTGGGTCTATCGCCTGGGGCCGGAGAAGGCCAAACGCATGATGTTCACCGGCGACAAGATCACCGGCCGGGACGCCGCCGAGATGGGATTGGTATTCAAATCGGTCCCGGACGAAAAATTGGACGATGAGGTGGAGGCGCTCGCGGGTCGAATGGCCTCGGTGCCGATCAACCAAGTTGCGATGCAAAAGATGGTGATCAATCAGGCGCTCGAAGCAACAATCACGCAAACCCAGCGCCTTGCCACTGTCTTTGATGGCATCAGCCGGCACTCGCCGGAAGGCATGAATTTCAAGGCTCGAGTCGAAAAGGTGGGCTGGAAGCATGCTGTCCGGGAACGCGACGAGCGTACTTTCGATTGGACGGCGAACAGACCAATCAACGCAAAATCCGACGGCTAAATTTGCGCCGGTTCGCTTCCGTTTGTGGCGCGTAGATCGGGGCCAGCGAATGTCCTGAACGTACACCTAGTAAGTAGACACCAACCGGGCTGCGTATCGTGGGCGACCTTCAAAAATTATCCTCATGCTATCCTCGCAAATCAAAACCATTGGGAACTCCTCCGATTTCCGAGGCATTTTCAATGTGATAGAAGCGAAGAGCACTGCCTTTTTTAGGCAGTGCTCCACCTAAGCTATTGATTCAAAGACATGAACAACTGGCTCCGAAGGCAGAGGTCACAGGTTCGAATCCTGTCGGGTGCGCCAGTAAAATCAAACATTTACGAGATATTCGGCGACCGCCAGTCTCCTTTTAGTCTCGTTTTTGTCTCGCAATTATGCGCTTGCAGTAGTCGATCCAGTGGTGTTTTCGGTGCAAAAGCTTCGGAAAGATGGAGGCTCTTTTTTGGAGCCTCACACGAAGATCACGCCGCAAACGGGCCCACGCATGTCCGAAGTGCCCTCGGAAGCGATCGTTGTATCGCCGGGCCGCAGAGGCAGTTGCTGAGGCTGAACAGACTCGACGGACTTTGCTACCCGTAGCTTGCCTCCGACTTGATCCAGTCGCATAACGCCGTAGCTTGCCTCCGACTTGATCCAGTCGCATAACGCCGTCGCAGCCTTCGTCATGACCGATTTGGGATAGACGACATAGTAGCCGGAACTTTCCAACTGTGTGTCGCTAACCTGAACAAGGGTTCCAGCCTCAAACTCTGGTGCTACCAATTCATCCCAGAGAGCAAGGCCCTGCCCATCGATTACAGCTTGAACGCGACTGCCGGCGACCGGATCGCCTATGTAATCGGACCGCTTTCGCAATTTTGGGAAGGCCGTTTCGAGCCCAACGCAGACTTTGCCATCAAGCGTTTCCAAGCTTAGGTTTACCAACCTGTTGATCCCATTGGAGCTGTGCCGTGACTGATGACCTGATAATTACGAACGTCAATGAATATGAGCTCGCAAAATCTGCAGCCGAGTTTGCCGATGCCATAACTGCTCTGGCACACCGAACTGAGCAATCCGGGCATGCTGGCGTTCTGTCCTATCGGTTTTTTATTGACCGCGAGAGCAGCGCGGCGTCCGCAATCATCGTATATGCCGATGGCCAGGCATGGTTGGAACACCACCAGATGGCATACGAATGGCCCGAAATGGCTCAGTTGCAATCGACCGTCAAATTGCGTCGACTGACCTTTCTGGGACCAAAGGACGAAGCCGTAGTAGCAGCCATAACTGGTGCTGGCCTATCAATTCCAGTCACATGGTACGGCGAACTGGCTGCGGGATTTGATCGATAAGTTATTCGACCTGCAGGATGTGAGCTTCCTCCGCATTGCCATTGCGCCCAAAGCGGCCGTTGGCGCCGCGCCGTTGTCGTACGTATGCAATCAACAGCTAGGTCGTATCGTTCTTGATGCGAAGCCCAACTTCTGTTGTGTTGATTTGGTCGGCGTATCCCCATGCACCACTGGGAAATTCATGTATGCGACAAGAGGTGTTTTCAAACATTTTCCCGCCAGCCGCATCGCCGAAAGCGCGGATAACTGATCGGATGATCCGTTCCTTGTCGGTTGCATCAAAAACACCTTCAAGGACCTGGATATCGATCTGAGGCATATCAATCTCCCTTAGTTTTCGGGCATGATACTCAATGCGAGTTCTTGGGAAAACCCAATGGATGTTTCACCCGCAGAGCGGGCATCGGCTCGTCACTCGATGCTCGATATTGCCTTAATTTCAGCAATGAGCCCGAAGCGGACGTTCGACGCAGTGCGCCGATTCATGCAGACCGGATCATGTCCGCCGCTTTCTCGGCAATCATAATGACAGGTGAAGCGGTGTTTCCCGAGACGATGCGCGGCATGACCGAGGCATCGACTACGCGGAGCCCCTTGAGCCCGGGCTCCTCAACGGTTTTCATCATCCAATCGACCATTGGATTGCCGATACAGTAGAGATAGCCGATGGGTATCTGCACCCAGTGATTGCGGTCGTTCCCTCCCGCCTCCAGCAACAGCACGCGCACGGATTGGTCTTCGCTGAGCCGATTGGCGAGCACACAACCGGCGGTCCCGCCACCGATAATGACGTAGTCGTAGCGTCCCTCAAGCACCTCCGGCCGTTTTTCTTTGACTGCCTGCATCGACCTTCAATATGCGATGACGAGCTTGCCAATCATCGAACCGGTTTCGATCATCCGGTGTGATTAGGAAGCGGAGGCCCAGTGAAGGCAAGCAAGCGATGGAAGTTGGAGGAGATAGGCACAAAAAAGCACAATCTCTCCAAAAAGCACTGACGACGGATCACTCAAGCAAGGGCGTGTTGCTTTTCCATCAAGGCCCGACAGGCACCCTGCCCCCGGCATTGAACGCACTAGGCTGTATTAACACGGTTGTTTACAGGACCATCGCCGTGACCGGGGTTCTGATGAACCCCGGCCAATCAATCAAGCAGACGGATGCCACAAAACACAAGGAACGCGACCGGTGGTCTAAGGCCAATCAATTGAGCGGCAGTTTTATCTGCACGGTTGCTCCATACTGTTCATAGTCGTCGGCTCCAAGACCGTCATAATAGCCATTGAAGCCAAATACTCCCCACATTCCAATCGGGAATGTCAGGCCGGCATCCATCCGGGCGCGGATGTTCTCACTGCCCAGCGGCGTTGTCGATGCAGCACCGTTTTCAACCGCAAAGTTCCAAACGCCCGTCACCCCGAATGTCGCGTGCAACATCCTGTCATCGGCCAGGGCAAAGTTGCGTGAAAAGGAAGGACCAAAGCGCAACTCGCCAACCGAGAACTGCTGCTCGCCGATCTGTTGCCCAATATCATCCACATATGCATGCTGGGTTTCTTGCATGTAGCTTGTGTTGATCGAGGGATTGATCGTCCATCCCGCAGCCTCAAAGTTACCACTGATCCTCGAACTCACCAGCCAGCGGTCGGTGGTAAAATCTTCACTGGAACCGGTCGCACCCAGGCTGAGCGTGTTATCAGTTGTCCCCCAGGAGGCATGAGCGTCAATGTAGAGCGGATGACCGGGTATCTTGGCGACGAAGTAGGGACCGGCCATCCAGCCTAGACCCTCAACGGTTGACGCGTATTGGCTATCGGTCTGCTCCGACTGGTCCAGTTGAACCATGGCGCCAACAAGAACATCCGGAGACAGGAAGATGTGAGAGCCGAACTGGCCGCTCCAGTAATGGCTCGACGCCGTGCCGGTATCCGAATAGGACAAATGGCTGTGCAGCCATACATCATAACCGCGCAATTGCGCCTCGCTCAGGGCCGCTGTTTTGGTCAACTCCTCCCCTTGATGACTTTCTGCTTGACCCAACAAGGCCAACCGCGCCGCGTCACCTTCACCAAGCCGTTGGCTGACATGGCTCAGACTGGTGGCAAACGACGCGACAAACGATGTGCTGGTGATATCATCCGTCTGGCTGCTGGAACCGTTCATATTGAGCAGACCCAGCGCTCCGGCCTGCCCGCCGACACCGGTTCCGGTCATGAAATTGGTAAAATCGGGCTGATTGTTCAGCACATGGCCCATGCGATTGGTCACAAAGTTTGCGATGAGCTCCTGCTTGACCTCTGCAGAGTACCCGATCGTTACGGATGATCCGTCCGTCGTCGAACTCACGGTAAGTCCCGGAATACCGGACAAATCCTGATAATCGATCGTGAACGCCACCAATCCCGGTGCGAAACTGTCATCGACCGTGACGCTGGCGGTGAATGCCCGCGGTCCGCCCGAGACTGTTGCCGAAACGCCGCCAATCGTCACAACCGGCTCATCAGCCCCGGTCGCAAGATCCTCATCAGCGGTAAATGTCACCGTGATCTGATCCCCGGCAAAAGCCCTGGAAGGATCGACATTGCTTGAGGCGATCGACACCGGATCAAGACCGAGAACGGTCGTGTCCGTGGTGATGGTCAATTCGCCAGCCATGCCATCATTGCCGTCATCATCCTGGTAGTCTGTACCGACCTGGATGACCGCGTCACCCTGGTAGTCGTCGGCCGGCGTATAGGTCGCCGTAAACACCAAACCGCCGCTGCCTTGAACCAATGCAGGCGCTGTAATCGAACCTACGCTCACCGTGACATCGTTTTCGTCGAAATTGACCACCGCTTCAGAGAAGGTAAAGGTGATCAAGGCCGTCTGGCCCGAACCGAGACTGGTGACGTCGGAAGTGATCGTCACCATCGGCGCCCCGATGCCGGTCATATCGAACGTGTCGTTCTCGGCGTGATTTTCCAGCGCATTGCCGGTGGCATCGTTAATGGAGGACACCACGGTGGAGCGGATCACAACAGCCAAGGCCAGCTGGTCCGGCACGGTGTAGTTGAACGTGTACACCGTGTTGCCGCTGCTCCAGCCATTCCCGCTGCTCGCCCAGGTCGACAGATCGAAGGTACCGCCGCTGCCGCCCAACCCAGCGCGGAAGGCAATGTCCGGTGCTGACGCATTGTCCATCGCTTCGCTGAAGGTCACGACTACCTTGAAAATTTCACCAAGGTCGACAGAGGTGACTTCGGTGCCGGAACTGTCCTGGAACTCAACCGACACCACGGTCGGCAAAGTGTTTTCAGTCACATTGAACGTGTCGTTCTCGGCATGATCGTCCAAACCGTTGCCAGCGGCGTCATCAATGTTGGACACCACAGTGGAGCGGATCGCGATATCTGACGCCAGTGTTTGGGGCGCGATGTAGTTGAACGTGTACACCGTGTTGTCGCTATTCCAGCCATTCGTGCCGCTTGCCCAGTTCGACAGATCGACGGTATTCCCGCCGCCACCATTGGCTTCATGGAAGGCGATATCCGGTGCTGACGCATTATCCATCGCTTCGCTGAAGGTCACGACCACCTTGAAGCTGTCGCCGGGGTCGACAGATGTGACTGCCGTGCCGGAACTGTCCTGGAACTCAACCGAATCCACCGTCGGCTTGGTGGTATCCAGGGTGGCGGTCACATTAGTGGCTGCCAGGTTGCCAAGAGTGGCGGAATCGATGGCGGCATTGGCAGGAACGCCGACTCTGACATTACCACCGCCATTAGGAGTAATAACCGCCGTATAGACCGTTGTTGAGACAGTTGTGATCGCGCTGATCGAGGCATTGCTCGCGGTGATATCGGCGGCGTCATCAAAGCCGGTGACGGCTTCGTTGAAGGTGAAGGTGGCCGTGAACGGGGTCGCCCCATCCGTAGTGTCCGGCACGCCGGAGATCACTACCGTCGGTCTCGTGTCATCTGTATTGACCTCATACTCCGTCACGGCAGAGGCGCTGTTGCCGACGTCGTCGGTCACGGTGAGCTTGAAGTAAAGGGAGCTGCCGTTTGCGACATTGGGAACGGTGAAGGTGGCTGTTGCGGTGTCTGCGTCTGTCAGGGACACCGTCGCGGGTGTCAGTGGATCGCCGTTGGCATTGGCCACCTGCTCCCACAGATAGGACGCTATGCCGCTGCCATCGTTGCCATCAGTCGTTCCCGTACTGAACAGTTTCGCATCGGTGGCACCGCCCTGTTTGGGGCCGTTATTGCTGACGGAGACGGTTGGCGGGGTATCGTCATAGAGGATCGTGACGCTCACCGCGACTGCGTTCCTATTACCCTGCGAGTCTGCAACGGCGCCTGCCGGGATCGTCAGTACAACATCCCCAAGACCATCAGGCGTGTATTCCACAATGTATTCCGTCGCAGACACGAGCAAAACGTTCTGTGGGAGGCTTGCATTTTGCGCAACGACAGAACCATCACTGAGGCCAAAATTGTACACAGGCTCGTCAAAGGTTACCGTGATTTGCCGTTGCTGCATGTCGCCGATGCTGGACGGTGCGCCCGAAATCGTCGCTACGGGGCCAACCGTATCGCCAATATTCGGGTTTTCGAAATCACCAAAATTGCCGCCATAAACGCGAACAGCAAGGAATTGAAAGATAGTGGGACCGTCATCTTGTCTCTGATAAATATATTCGACAACGAGCGTATAGGTTGTCCCGTTGATCGTATGCTCGGTGGTGAACTGCCGGGTAATCTCGGCAAATTCCACAACCACTCGGTCGCTGCCGTAATTAATGCCACTATCACCGAGGGGGGCTGCAGAGACCACATTAATGTCCGCCCCCGTCCCTACCCCTGCAGTCGCATAGTTTTTGATGGTTGTAATATGGCCACCAAACAATGCATCGAAACCCACAAAACTATTCCTGGGTGTTCCTGGTAAAGTAAGATACATGACGGAGCATGTGCCAGTGACCACGTCCACCTCAATGAGGGCGGTTTCTGTTGATACGGCGGGTATAGTGCAGTCGAGAGCCTGGGCCGGCGAGGTCAACACCAAAGATACTAAGATCAATAGCCCCGTCGCCCCTGCCCGCGCCCACGCACCGAGCGACGCGACGTAGCAGATAAGCGTCTTGAGGGACCAGGCGGCGGCTTCGCCATGGCCACATTGCCCGGCATCCGCATTGTTTGTGTGTCGCCGGGTGTCTCTGAAACCGCCACACAAGCTGATGAAAAGTTGCGTCTGCGCGAACAAACCATGCTGATTGCGGTTTGGTGTTTTGATAGGATTGATCACAGGATTGTCTCCATGGTCATCGCGCAGGTGTGGTGCGCGTGGCATTTTTCAAAAATTGAAAGATCAGGTTTGGGCAAGGCGCCGAACGGGCAACTGACCTGACTTCAAGGTTCACTCTGTTACGCTTTGCGCCTGCGGGGTTCACCGATGGTGACGCATGGGTCGGGGAAAAAAGGGCCGGGACAAAAATGGTTGAGACAAAAAGGGTCGGGAAAAGAAGGCGCGCACCAGATGTGGCACGCGCAAAAAACCTGGGCGTTATGCCTGTTCGCCGTGAAACCGGATTCCGTGAACCCCGTTCTCGAAGCGCGACGCCCGCAAATGCCATCCCCCCGGCTGACATATCCCTACCCTTAATCCAAAAATTGGTTAGTAATGATAATAACCCGGTTCACTCGTTAGATATTACTAAATTACTTGCCTGTTAACGATTTTACAAAGTCTTATTCCAACTTATACTAATACTACGAATCTCTTTTCTATGATTTTGGTTAATATTTGGTTAACGTACAAACTATTATTATGTATTACTACTATATTATATTTCTATATACTTATAGATCGCTAGTATGGCTGAGCATCACCGCATGGATAGCCTGAGCGGTATCGCCGGCAAGCCGCTTCTTGCCGGCCTCCAGGAACTCCTTCGACGCAGATGGTGAAACCGGAAACAAAACGAAGATTTTGCCGCTGCTCCCAATAAACATGCACCCGATTTACCAAACCCCCGCTTGATGGTCGCACCTGCTTGCCTTCGCCATATTGTCGTGACAGGTTTGAGGTGGGTGGGTTGAAACGATGCGCTATTTGTTTCTCGTGGTAGTCTGCTTTGCGTTAGTGCCTTCAGTGTCGGGGGCAGTCACACGCGACGAAATTCTCGCACTCCAGAAATCGCTCAACGACCAGGGATACAAGTCCGGCATTGCCGATGGAGTGATCGGACGACGGACAATCCAGGCAATTGAACGCTACCAGCACGACTGGAATTTGGAGAAATCGGCTGACATAACCGATGAATTGCTGGCGCATGTCACTGGCAAACATCCGGCAAGAAAGTCCCGCAGGCAAAGAGCCGAAAATCAAGACTGCCACGTGATAAACCGGTCACCAAAACCGAGAGAGACATTCACATTCATCGGGCTTTGTCCGGAGGGAAAGCCCCAGGGAATGGGCATCATAACCTGGCGCTATTACCAACATTCCAAATGGCACGAATGGTCCTATCAAGGCAATTTTCAAGACGGCCGTTTTCACGGGAGGGGAATTGCAAATTTCGTCACTGGCAACCGGTATGAGGGAGACTGGCTGAAGGGCCAACGCCAGGGTGCCGGCAAATATACCTGGGCAAACGGCGCCTACTATGACGGTGGCTGGGAACGCAACAAAAGGCACGGCAAAGGCACATATGTGAGCTCCGATGGCGAAAAATATGTCGGAGACTGGGTTGCCGGCGATCGCCATGGAAACGGCAAATTCACCGGACCAAAGGGGCAGTTTTACGACGGTGCCTGGCGAGAGAACAAGCGCCACGGATTTGGAAGCTTCAGATCTGCAAACGGATTTCGATACCAAGGCGGGTTTGTGAATGGCAAACGTCAGGGAAAGGGCACTGGAACATATCCGAATGGGTCCCGCTATTCCGGTTCATGGAGAAACGGCAAACGTCACGGGTATGGAGAGCACACCTTCAAGAACGGAGCGCGATATCAGGGTGGTTGGCAGAACGGTTTTCGCCACGGCGAGGGCAGCGCCCGTTTTGCCAACGGAAATACCTATGAGGGGACATGGCTCCGTGGCAAACGAAGCGGCAGCGGCACCGCCCAGTATAAGAGTGGAAACCGCTATTCAGGAAATTGGCGCAATGGATCCTGGGACGGGTATGGCGAAGCCACATTCGCGAACGGAAACAGCTACAAAGGCAATTGGCGACAGAACGAACGCCATGGTCAAGGCTTGCAAAAATGGGCCAGCGGCAACACCTATGACGGTTCCTGGCGAAACGACAAGCGCCATGGATATGGTACCCAGGTGTGGGCAAACGGCAACACATATGAGGGCGAGTGGCAAAACGACCAAAGGCACGGACAAGGCACGTTCACAGAAGCAAACGGGCGCAAATATGTCGGAGCGTGGCAAAACGGCAAGCGCCACGGCAGCGGTGAAGTGAAGCATTCCAGTGGTCTGGGTTACGAGGCTGAATGGAATGAAGGCAAAGTCAAATCGATCCAGCGACAGGAAACGCTCCAAGACAAACATGGAAGATAGCGCTGACTCCAGCACTCATTCACATCGCATTTGCTGAATGTCCCCGGGGGTCAGATTGAGGGTCGCCGCCCGATTTCGCGAAGTTTGTCGCTCTTCACCCTGTTGTAACTCTCACCGGGACATTTTTTGATGTATTTGGCCGCGTGTGCGTGGTTCATAAGCTTCAATCTGCCGGACAGACCGCCATTTGAACGCAACCAGCTCCTCACCCATCCCGGATAAGACCGCATCATGTAACGCGCCGCAACTTGGTTGTTTCGCTTTGAAGAACCGTAAGGATGGTGGAATCTGAAAGCGGCTCCAGGCAGCAGGCAAAGCTGACGGCGTGGTAGGGCCAGATACAGAGTGCATGCCGAATCGCACAGCCCTCCAATGCGCACCAGATCACCGCGATCAGCCGAAATTTTTACTTTTCTTGCATAGCGGATGAGTTCCCCGCCGCGATCACCGCTGATTGTGATCGTTTTTCGGCTCGACCGAATCGTTTTCTTCCGAGTTTGCGACCGCTGTTTTGAGCGAGATTGATGTAGATTGTTATCCACAGAAATCTGGCGCGCATGCCCTCCAACGTGATTGTACACGCCGTTTTCGGCTTTCAAAATTGAATCCGAAGGCGCCGAAGTGCATGACGCCAAGGCAATTATTGGCAGAATCAGGGCGAGTTTGGACCCGTATGACAAGTGTGCGTCCCTCCTCCCAAGCCCGATCTCCGGCTTAGCACCCGCTAACCTGTGTTTGCAAGTCCACGTTAACCACTATTTCCCTGCACAGGAGCTTTTTGAGTTAACCTATTGAAATCAGGATACAACTTTGACGTCATCGCCGTTGGATATTCCCGTCGTGGCCTGACGGCCCTATTGCAATCAGCGCAATGCGCATTGGTTAACACTAAATGAACAACGGGCTCGACTGATAATAAATCATTTACTAATGTAGGAATGGGTTAACCGGGGTTTACGGCAAATGACACGCACATCTTCAATTCTGGCTTCTGTTTCAGTTTTTGCACTGACGGTCGGCACAGCGACAGGCTTCACGCTTCCTGCTTATGCACAATCGCAACAGCAGATTGAGGATGCTGCGTGCGATGCGGCACTTGCAACAAATACCGTCGCAGCAATCGAGGATTTCCTGGAAGCATTCCCAAACGGAGTTGGTGGCTCTGCGTGCCGTGTACTGGCCCAGACAGATGCCGAGCCGGATGATGGCGGTGATGACGGCAACGACGGCCAGGGCAATTTTGGCGGCAATAACGGCAACAACGGCAATTTTGGCGGCAATAACGGCAATAACGGCAATAACGGCAACAACGGCAATGACGGCGGAAACGACGGCGGAAACGACGGCGGAAACGACGGAAACGACGGAAACGACGGAAACAACGGAAACGACGGCAACGACGGAAACGACGGAAACGACGGCAACAACGGTAACGACGGTAACGACGGAAACGACGGAAACGACGGTAACGACGGAAACGACGGCAACAACGGAAATAACGGAAATAACGGTAACAACGGAAATAACGGCAACAACGGCAACGACGGAAACGACGGCAACAACGGAAATAACGGTAACAACGGAAATAACGGTAACAACGGTAACAACGGAAATAACGGCAACAACGGCAACGACGGAAACGACGGCAACAACGGAAACGACGGTAACGACGGAAACAACGGAAATAACGGTAACAACGGCAACAACGGAAATAACGGCAACAACGGCGGAAACAACGGAAACAACGGAAATAACGGCAACAACGGCAACAACGGAAACAACGGAAACAACGGCAACAACGGCAACAACGGAAACAACGGAAACAACGGAAACAACGGAAACAACGGCAACAACGGAAATAACGGCAACAACGGCAACAACGGAAATAACGGCAACAACGGCAACAACGGAAACAACGGCAACAACGGCAACAACGGAAACAACGGAAACAACGGCAACAACGGAAATAACGGCAACAACGGCAACAACGGAAATAACGGAAATAACGGCAACAACGGCAATAACGGAAATAACGGAAACAACGGCAACAACGGAAATAACGGAAACAACGGCAATAACGGAAATAACGGCAACAACGGAAATAACGGCAACAACGGCAACAACGGCAACAACGGCAATGGCGGCGGTCCCGGTGGCCCGGGTGGCGGCAAAGGCAATAACGGTGGCGATAACCGGTCAGGCGGTGGTGACGACACCAATCCCGGCGGAGGCGGTAACGAAGACGGTACCGACAATCCCGGAGGCGGTGGCGGAGGATCCGGCGGCGGCGGAGGCGGAGGCGGCGGCGGCGGCGGAAAGGGCAACCGTTAAGAGTCCACTTGGGTTTTCCAGTTATGTTGATGCCGTCGGACATTCCGGCGGCATCAGTTTTTGGGGCAGATACCAATCAGGACAGTTCGATGCGAAGAGCAGCCAATCTAAATGCAGATGAACAATATGGTCCGGGCAAGTCGGCCGTAATCTGGCTACTGCTGATTTTCATATCGGTATCAATTCTCAATTCATCCTCGGCGACAGCTGCCCAGCGTGAGAATTGGAAAATTTCTTGCTACGCTTATCGTGATGTGAACCGGGACGGCATTTTCGATATGGGAGACCGGCCGTATGCTGCACTCCCAATCAAAATGCATCGGCCGGACGGCACCTACCGAACGCTCAATTCCAACATTGATGGTTTCGCAAATTTTGTCGTTGAGTTCGGCAACAAGAAGGAAGCGCAGATCCACGAACCAGGCACTTACAAAGTTGAGGCGCTCCCACCACCAGGATGGATTTCAACCTCCGAAATGGACCGGCAAACACTTCATATGCTTCGCCTGCCCGACGCACCCGGCGGAATGTTTGTCAAGGATACATGCAGACCGATCGGCGTCGCACCGAATCTGAAAATTACCGGAACATTCTCGATTGCCGAAAATGATGCCATTGATGAATTTGAAGTGTTTCTGACTGACAGCGATGGAAAAACGTTCAACGTCCCCCACAGCAATTCGGGATATTTCGAATTCGCTGGATATCCGTCCAGGTGGATGCTGGAAGTTCGAAATGCTCAAGGTGAAGGCGTATACAGCAGGCAGGTGGAACTGAAGGATGCCGCAGTGCTTCTGGGGCAAATGGATTTGGCTGACCCGTGGCTTGATAAACCCGAAAGCGATGTCGAAACGGTTCACTTTGACAACCTGACGATCTCGGACTCCCTGTTTGAAATTCCGGCGGGATACCATGGTCTGAATTGGCTCAACTGGATATCGGTGCACAACCGGTTCTATTTTGGTGCCGGCTACGTCAACGCAACTGTTTCTTCCGAGTATATCGCGTACAACAGTTCCGGAACCCCAGCGTTGATTTGGAGCGACGAGCCCTTCGATTTTGTCGGCACCTATATCAGCGTGGCCTGGACCCGCGGTGAGGAAAAAGATGTCGTTGTCAGCGCCTGGCGCGGCGACGAACTGGTTCACCAAGATCGCATGAGATTGAGCCGGGCCGGGCCGGTCTACTTCGCTGCCGGGTATCAGCAGATAACAAAATTGGAATTCCGGTCGCTGATTTACGAGCGGATTACCATCGATGATTTCAGCTTTCGCCGGTAATTCGGTTCAGCGACCTCGATTGGTCAGAAATGCCAAAATGGTCCGTGTCCGTTTTGGACCGGATTTGCCTTTGCTGCAGGCAGGAAGATACCGGCTGGCATATCCGTAATTCATTGTCTTCAACCTGCTGGTCAGACCGCCGTTTTTCCGAATCCATGAACGTACCCAGCCGGGGTAGTTGCGCATCATGTAGTTGGCTGCCGTTCTGTTGTTTTTGGCGCTAGAGCCATAAGGCATGTGGAATCGAAATTTGGCGCCCTTGGTTATGCAAACCCGACTTCTCGGAAGAGCCAGATAAAGCGTACACGCAGAATCACAATGGCCCGCAAACCGCACGAAGGTGCCACGCTGCTCCATTTTCTTCATTTTCAATGCATATTTGATCAATACACCACCGCGGTCTCCACGGATCGTCACCGTTTTTTTGTCTGAATAATACGGTGTCGCGGTCGCCTGCAAAGGCATCACCATAAGCAGCGCCGCAGCCACGATATTTGTTGATAATTTGCCCATTGTTTCGGCATCCCCGTTTGCAGCGAAACGTAACAGGGGAGCCTGAAGATCGGCTTAGTGCGGAACCCTCAATTTGAGGTCCCGTATTAGAAGTCTGTTAGGTATAAGCACGGAAGGGGACCGTCCCCGTTTGCCTGGGGACCGGGTTCTAGCGAACTGTGCACTCTATCTTGTGGCTCAAATAGCTCTCAATCTCATAGGGGATCGACGCGCAACCCAGCCCCGGGTCAGACGAGAGGTGCCAGTTGCCCGAATTTTGATCGATACCGGCAAGATCGAAGGCCGACCGCAACGGGTTAGGATTTACGTCGACTTCAAGAAGACCGGGACCACCGACTGCAGCCAATAGTTCCGCGGAAGCCGCGATACCGAATCCGCCGCCCAGAAAATGCGGGCAGTAAATTCGCCCCGCCGTGACAATGGCCCTGCCGATTTCAAAGCAACCCGAAACGCCGCCCCATTTGGCCGCATCGGGCTGCAGAAACTTTAGGTATCCTTGAACAATGATGCGTTTGAATTCTGCCAAGCCGGCAATGTTTTCACCTCCTGCCAGCGGAATTCCGGTTGATACCGCAAGCGATCGCCAATCAGAATCCGGAGCATCGGCAACAATGGGCTCTTCCAGCCATCCAATCTGACTTTGTTCCACGCCAGTCAAAAAGGCCTTGGCCTGAACCAGATCGAAACCCTGGTTTGCATCCGCAAAGACGGTTTCCTCCGAACTCAAGCCCCCGGCGAGCGCGTTGACTACCTGAGCCTCATCGCGAAGACCAAAACCAACTTTGACCTTGAACGCCTTGAAACCGGCCTCACGGGCTCGGGCAATTTTGGCCTCGGCCTGCCCGATATGAATGCCGCTTGCGTAGGCTGGAATCTGATCGGGGGAATTGGCGTTCAGAAGCTTTCGAAGCGGAAGCCCCGCGGCACGCGCTTTCATATCCCAAATGGCAATGTCAATTCCGGCGATGCACTGTCTGAATGGCCCCAACTCACCGCTCTGCAGTGCCCGGACATGGGTTTGTTGGCTGAGGGACCTGAATAGCTGAGCCGGGTCTCCAACCCCCTGCCCCAATATGAGTTGGGAGAGGTCGCGATCAATCAGGTTTACGCGATGTTCGGCGCCGGCGGCTGGCCAGTTGGCAAAGATTTCTCCCCAACCGAAACATCCATCATCGGCCTCTACACGTACGAAAACGGCAGGGCGATCCAGCATACGACCAAACGATGTTTCCACCGGTGCCGGTATCGGACAGCGGTAAGAGAATGCCTGAACCCGCGTGATGTGATGATTTGAGTTCATTGCGTTTCTCTCGGAAAGCGACGACCTGTTAGGGTCAAAACCAAAAATCAGCCCCGACGGATCAGATCTGCGGCTTTCTCGGCGATCATGAATGTCGGAGCATTTGTATTGGCTGAGGTTATGGATGGCATGACCGACGCATCGGCTACTCGAAGGCCGTCTACTCCGCGTACTTTAAGCTCTGGGTCAACCACCGAATTTTGATCACTGCCCATGCGGCAGGTTCCGGTGAGATGATAGACGGTGCTGGCGTATCTGCGCACGGCGCTGAGGATGTCTTCGTCCGATTGAATATCGGCTCCCGGAACGATCTCCCTGCGCCATTGATCTGCGAATGCCGGTTGGCGGTATATCTCTCGAACAATTTTCAATCCCTCGATCATGACCGCACAGTCGTGTTCGGTGCTGAGGTAGTTGGTCTTGATCTCAGGATCGCGGAAAGGATCATCCGAAGTGATCGAAACCGATCCCCTGCTCTCGGGATTGCACTGCCAGTACGACGTTGTGAAGCCAGAGTAGCGATGTAGCGGAGCCCCGGGTTTATCGACGGATAGCGGCATGACAAATAGCTGAAGATCCGGACGATCATCTACCGCGTATTTTGAACACACCGCTCCGCCTACTTGGCCTGCGCCCACTGTCAGTGGCCCACGCGACCACAAAAGCCAGTCCAGTCCCATTTGGGCCAGCCGAAACGGGTTTCGGACGTGATCGTTCAAGCTTTGGCCGGGGGAAGCCAGTTCCACGATCGTGCGCATCTGCAGATGATCTGTCAGGTTTTCACCAACCTCCGGAGCTTCCACTCGCACCTTCACTCCGTGCTCGTTCAGCAATTCTGCCGGACCGATGCCGGAAAGCTGCAAGATCTGAGGGCTCTGAACCGTCCCGGCGGCAAGGATAACCTCGCGCGCCGCCCGAACCACGTGGACATGCCCGTGCCGATGGTAGCGCAGACCTGTGACCCGATCGTTGTCAAAATCCAGGCAGATCACCCTTGCCTGCGTTTCCAAATTCAGATTGCGCCGTTGAAGCGCCGGCTTCAGAAAGGCTGTCGCGGCACTTTCGCGCCAGCGGCCGCGAAGGGTGAGCTGGTATTTGCAGAGCCCTGAGGGTGACGCAGCGTTGTAGTCCGGATTATCAGGAAGCCCGAATTGGCGCGCCGCCTCCAGCCAGCTTTCACAGGCCGAACTGTCATTCCTCAGATCAGATACATTCAGCGGACCGTGTGCCCCCCTGTATTGCGAGGGCGGCCCCGAATATGTCTCAATACTTCGAAAATACGGCAGTACATCCCGATAAGCCCACCCCAGAGCACCACGCGCCGCCCAGTCGTCAAAATCCTGAGGTTGCCCACGAATGTATATGAGACCATTTATCGAGCTGGAGCCTCCGACAACGCGGCCACGAGGGACATCCATCCGGCGGCCGGCAATTCCCTCGTCCGCTTGACCCTTGTACAGGTGCGAGACCCGTTCATTGTAGATTGCCTTGTAGTAACCGATCGGCAGTTTGAGCCAGAAGCCGCGATCGGGACCGCCGGCTTCGAGTATCAGAACGCTACAGTCTTTGTCCTCGCTCAGGCGGGAAGCAAGCACTGAGCCCGCCGTCCCCGATCCAACAATGATGTAGTCGAATTCCTGATGCATGGATTTGCGAACTGCTTTCTCTGCGATCAACCGGTCTTGGAGCGTTCTTTCAGTTGGGATTGATCATCCTGTACCCGCGTGATTGCTCACTGCGTGATCAGTTCGGTGGCGCAGTAGATAGAGCCCGATAAAGGTCTTCAAAAATTGCGTCTCTCGCGACGTCATAGGCCTCTCGCATCATGTGACGACCGGGACTGTGTTGCCAGTAAAGTGTCGCGTCCAGTGCCGGCGAGTTTGTCAAATGCGTCGGGACATAGGCTGAATCCAATATCCAGGCCACGTTGATGATGTCCCAGATCACCCAGGTTTTCGTCTCCGGTTCCGAAATTGCATATTTCTTATGTAGCGGGTTATGCGTGTACAGATGCCAAAGATAATCTCCGATCACGCCGCGCCCTTTTACAAATTCACGCATTTCAGGCAGCGAAATCGTCAATTGTGCGCCCACATGATAGCCGGGCAAATAAACATGAGGCACGCCGCATTCGAACAACAGGCGCGAAGACAATTGGTCCTGCACAAGATTCAGTGATGGCGTGTTGGAGAACGGAGCGTAGCTTGGAAATCCGGAGGTCCAGACGACCACGAGATTGTCGATGATGTCCGGCGCCATCAACAGTGCAGATCCGACATTGGGCAATGCACCCATGGCCAATACGTAAACCGGACCGTCCTCACGCTTGCGGGCTTGGTCGATGATAAACTGTGCGGCGTCGGATTCGATTGGATGGTCGTAACTGGACAGATGTGCGGGAGAGCCACGGAACACTCTGCCTTCCGGTGATTCACGGCAGGCGTCAAACACCCGGAGAATCTCCTCGTATGATCTTTCCTCGCCCACGTCAGGTGTCACGAATTCGATATCGTCCGCGGTGCGGCCGTCTGCGATCAGACGCTTGGCCCAACCGGTAAAGGGACCTATGAATTTCTCATCATGGTCAGATTTCCGGCCATCCTGGAGAGCCTCTATGGCGGCATATATGCCATCACGATGATGCAGGAATGAAAACGGCGCAGCGGTAACCCCCTCAAGCTTGAGCCTGTCTTGCGACAGCAATGCCCATGCCACAGCATATTGATCATCAATTTCATTGGCGGTGTCGGTGTCGATGATAATCCGGGGCATTGGTCCAGGTCGGCCCAGGCGTTCTGTCATCAGATCCGGGTCAAGTTTGGGAAACCTGCTGGCAACCTCTTCCAGTGACGTCATGACGATAGCCTCTTAGAGCGAATCCGATTAAATGGAATTGTTTGAACGCAGGCAATTTGTGATCTGGCGAGGCGCGGAAGCCGACGCGGTGCGAGCACCGTTAGGCTTTCGCAACGCAGTCCAGAGCGCAAAGTGCCAAGTTGAAACGATTGCGAATAGCTTATGAATTTTAATGGCTTGATGCTTGGCTCGCTTGGCGGGCTTTTCCGCATCAACTGCGTCGAAATCCTCGCACGATGTGACAATCGCGCTGTAATATTCTCCTTGCTGATCCGAAAAATCCCTGCCATCAAACCGCTCCCATTTAAGCCGGATACGCTCTAGTTACCGAAGCCTTTTCCGAAGGCCTCTTCCTTGATGAAACGCTCGGTGATGAGCAATAGAATGATCCCCGGCACTGTCACGACGAGGGTTATCCCGGCGGCGGAGGGATCGAGCGTCCCACCTGAGATTTTCGAGAACAACAGCGTCGGCAATGTCACGATTTTGCCCTGCCCCATGAAGAAGGTGAGCAGGAAGATGTTGGTCGATACCAGGAAGGTAAAGAGCGCTCCCGCGACCACTCCAGGAAGAAGCATCGGAAGCGTCACCATGCGCAACACCTGCCAGCGGTTGGCGCCGAGGATCATGGCCTGTTCTTCGAAGTCCTTGCCCAGGCCCTGATAGACCGCTGTGAGCATGCGTATCATGTAGGGAATCGTCGGGATGAGATGCACGATGATGATCCCGACATAGCTCCCGGCCAGCCCGATCTGAATGAAGATCATCAACAGTGCGATACCGATGGCGGCTTCGGGCACGATGAGCGGCATCGAAAGGAAAAACTCGAATGCCGGTTTACCGCGAAAACTTTCGCGCGCCAGAACCCGCGATGCGGGCAGGCAGATCACGAGACAAATCACCGTGACCACGCAGCCTATGAAGACCGTGTTGACTGTCGCCGGCCACACCTGACTATAGGGCGAAAACACGTAGTCCCAGGCTTGTGGCAAGACCGATTTTTGGCGCTGTTCCAGCCACCAGGTACCGGGCAGCAGGTCAGGCCAAGTCCAGCGAAATGCAAAGCTTTGAATAATGAGCGGGATGAACGGGCCAAGGATAAATCCGGCAATCAGCCACAGGTAGATCTTTTGGAAAGGGGACAGCCTTTCGCTCAGGGCAATGGCCGAGGATTTCCGGTTGGCCATCGTCAGTTCCTCCCGATCCGCCGCTCGTAGCGCCGGTAAAGCGCGAGGTAGCTGTAGAGGATAATGCCTGCAATTAGCGCGATGGAAACCACCGTCGCCATGCCCTGAAGCTGAAGCGTATAATCGGCATCATTGAAATAGCGCCAGGCAACGACAGGAAGCGTGTCAGGAAAGCCTCCGCCCAGGATGAACGGCGCCTCGAACGCGCCGATATTGAAAGCAAATATGATCAGCGTGGACGAAATAATGCCGGGCAGGATCTGCGGCAGGGTAACCTGAAAAAAGATCTGCCACTTGTTTGCGCCAAGAATTGCAGCAGCTTCTTCGGTCTCTCGTCCTACTCCCAGTAGTACCGCATATATTGTCAGGGCGACAAAGGGGGTCTGCTTCCAGACATAGACGGCAATCACGCCCCAACCCATGTGGGTTTTCAGTATCTGCGGGAATTGCGACGGATCATCAATGAAGCCCACAAATGCCATCAGGCGCGATATCATGCCACCGTTTCCGAGCATGATGACTGCCAGAGCGATCCCCACCGTGTAGGGGATCATCAGCGGCAGTTTGTAGAGGTATTTGTAGAGTGTCTTGCTGGGAAAGCTGCGGACCAGCGCCAGTGCCAGGACGATGCCGAGTATGAGCGAGATAATTGTCGCCGCAATGGCATAGTAGAGCGTAATCCAGAGCGACTGCCAGAAGAACTTGTCGCCCCAAAGTGCTGCGAAATAGCTTAAGTCCGGGAAAGTGTTGACACCGAACCAGGGTGCAAAACCCAACGACTGCATAACACCCAGGATCAGCGCGCCGCCGAACATCACCGTCAGGACAGCCATGACCGGCATGAGCTGGACCCACATCAGCATGCGTTCCCGCCGATGGCGTGCGAGTTCGGTAGTTTTGGCGTCAGACATGACCGGCCCTGGGTTGGGGCCCCGGCTCGCACCGGGGCCCTCGCTCGTTTACTTGTTCAGGTTTGCGACTGCGCGCTCAACGATCGCTTCGATCGAATCCGCGCTATTGCGCTCGATATATTCGAGCCACGTAGCCTCAATCACATCCACAAGTGTGGCGTTGGTATCGGGCGCCGTGTTTGCATCCAGATCGCCCTGGGTAATGCCAACAAAACCCGGTGAAGCTTCAGTCAACTTGGTCACTTCGGCGTTCGTCAGCTTCCACGGGTCGATTCCCGGAGGCATACCTGCAACTTCGAGCTTGCTGGCCTGGGCGTCCACCGATGCCATGAAGTTCGTCATGACCAGTGCGGCCGCAGGATTTGGCGCATTGGCCGGCACAACAAGATAGTTCTTGTTCTTGATCATGTTTCCTTCCGGGAAGACGAACTGCTCGGCTCCCTCCGGATAGGTTCCATCGCGCAGGCCGATTGCCACGCCATAAAGCCCGAAGGTGCAGGCAAAGTCGATTTCACCGTTCAGGAAAAGACCCAACAGTGCGGAAGGATCTTCAGGGTAGCGCGCATTGCCGCCCGCAGCGCCCAAAAGATGAGAATCGAGCGCCTTAAGATATTCCATACCCGGCTTGATCAACCGAGCGAGCTCCGCCGCTCCCAGGTCATCAATTGAGTTCTGGAACGGAACGGCACCGTTGCCGTCGGGATTATGTGCGTAAACCGCCGCCTGAACGAATGTGTTACCGATGAAGTGCGGTGGCTTTACATATGCAAACTTGCCGGGATTGGCTTCCAGATAGGCGGTCATCTCTGCAAATGTGCTCGGTGTGTCCTCTTTCGACACGCGAGAAGTGTTCACAGCGCAGATATATTGTTGACCGGACCAGGGCATTTCGGAGGCGTTGGTCTCCACGCCAAAGTCGCGCAGGTTGAGAAGAGCCCGCGGATCATCGGGATTCCACTCGATATTGGCGCTGTTGGGCAGCTTGTCCGCAAATGCACCAAACAGGGCATTTTGACGCTTGAGGGTGGCGAAGTTTTCGCCATTTACCCAGATCGCGTCGACACTGCCTTCGCCGAGACCCTTGCCTGAGCCGATCTCTGCCAGAACCAGATCGACCGCGTCCTTGGTGCCGGTGATGCGTACCGGGTTCAGCTTGACGCCTTCAGCTTCAAGCCCCGGAACCGCGAAACGATCCATCCAGATATTGATCTGATCGCTACCGCCCCAATAGTAGAGGTTGACCTCTCCTTCTTGTTTGGCGCGCGCTTGTATCTCTTCCCAGGAAGCGTTGCCTGAAACGACGCTGTCGCGGAATGCATTTACATCCTGGGCGCTGGCTGGACTGGCCGCCAGGCCAACCAGGACGGATAAGCAAAGTAGTTTTTTCTTCATAGTTTCCTCCATTTGATTAGATTTCCGGTTTCTGCTGCTTGGATCTGCCGTGAATGATCCAGATGCGGTCGGGCGGAATGGTCAGCCAGACCTCCTGTCCGATCTCGATCACGCGGCGGGATTGCTCGGTCACAGAGATTGTCTCACCGTTGCAATCGATACTATAGGCAATGTTCGCGCCGAAGAAATCGCGTGCAGTAACCTTGCCCGCAATGACATTTTCGCTCGCATTCTCAGGTGACAAGTGAAGATCGATCGCTTCGCTGCGCAGCATGACATGGGCTGCAGCGCTGTCTATACCTGCGGCTTCCGCTTCAAAGGTCAGCGTACCAAACGCCGCCGTGGCCGTATTGCCATTGATCTCGGCCTCGAACACGTTTGTCGCGCCCATAAAGTCGGCGATATCGACGCTGTTGGGACGTTTGTAGAGGGCATCGGGAGCATCATATTGCGCCAGATCGCCATCGAAGATCACTGCGACCCGGTCGGCCAATTCCATTGCCTCGATCTGGTCATGGGTGACAAAGATCGTGGTAATGCCCAGGCGCTGCTGCAGGTCCCTGATGAAACGGCGCATTTCTCCACGCAGCTTGGTGTCGAGATTAGCCAACGGCTCGTCCATCATCAGGACCGAGGGTTTTGTTATCAGCGTACGCGCAATAGCCACGCGCTGCATCTGACCCCCTGAAAGCTGCGCGGGAAACCGGTGGCGGAACTGCTGAAGCTGGACGACGTCGAGGATCTCTTCCAGCCTTTCCTTTATTTCGGGTGCTGGTGTGCCCCGCACTTTCAGCCCGAATGTCACGTTCTTCTCGACGGTCATGTGCGGAAACAACGCATAGCGCTGGAACACCATGCCCACATTGCGGTTCTGGACCGCTACTTCCGAGACGTCCTTGCCATCAAAACAAATCTCACCCGCCGTCGGGACTTCCAATCCGGCAATCATTCGCAGGGTCGTTGTCTTGCCGCAGCCCGACGGCCCAAGGAGTGCGACGAGTTCTCCCGACCGGATATCGAGGTCGATATGCGAGATCGCAGTGAAATTGCCAAAATTCTTGCGGACGCCTTTGAGTTGAACCGCGGTCAAACTGGGCCTCCCGTGTTTTTCGGCAAGCCTGAATGAGACGGGATCACACCAAGTTCTTCCATTCCGCACCATTGGGCAAATTCTTCGAAGGTCTCGCGAAATTTGCCCGGAACAAGAATGAAGTGATGTTCCAGTCCGTGCTCCATGACCGTTGTAACGATATCTTTCGCCGAGCAGGGTCCGTCGATGCTTGCGAATTCACCGACCCATCCGCGACAGCCGGTGAAGCCCGGCGCGGATCCCTCGGCCACTACGCCTTCGACCGCAAATCGGGCGGTCCCGTGGCGCGAGACACGCAGGATCGTGACCGGCCCATGCGCGAACTCATAGTCTGCAATGGCCCCATATATCGGCCCGGCCTCTGTGCCGCGTCCGATCATCGGATGATTGATCCAGGCAACCTGGTCCTTGGCCATGTAAAGCGGTCCCCCGCCGCCATGCCACATCAGGATCTGGTCTCGGGCAAAATCCGGTGATGTCATGTCGAGCAGACAACCAACCCGGCCCGTCAGCGATTTGGCAACCAGCTGCGTGACCGCCCCCAGAACGTCGCCTTCAGAGGCCACGGGGATTCCGTCATTTTCTTCCAGCCAACTGAAAGCGGCACCGGGATGCATCCCCGGGTTTTCCTGCAATGAAGGCCAATCCGAAACGGTAAGCGCGTCGTAATTTCCCTCCGAAGCGATTGTTCTGAGCGCCAGAACTGCGCGTGCCGTCAATGCCATTTGTTCATCGGAGACACCACGTGCCTCAGCGGCGCCGGTCATCGCGCGCAATTCAGCAGCCGCATCTTCAGCCGATTGCGACGCCATCAGATCGGTCATGCGATGGATGTCCACGTGTTCGGTCCAGACACCCAATTGCTTCATCATGACATCCGACGAGACTTCCATGTTGTAAAATGTCATCGCCAGCCCGCCGACCACTCCTATGCGAGCACCCTCCAGCGCCTTGCGCGCAGAAAGCGCCTGGATGGTTTGACGCATCCGTTTGGCGAGATCGTCGTCCCCAGGTGCACCAAGATACCATTGGACCGGTTCTTTTCGCAGATCACGCACGCCGCGCAAAATCGACATGGACATGTTCAGGGAGACAAAATTGTTTAACTGAATATCATCGACATGCGACGGCTCCGGGGTTGCCCATACTCCGAGAGGCTTTGGCTCACGCGCAATCTCCCTGACCACGTCACCCATGGTGAAACCGCCGTGCAGGAGCAGGATGAAATCCGCGCCCTTTTCCCGGACCTGACCAACGGCTTCTCGCGCCTCCGTGCTGTTCATGGGGGTAATATCTGCGCTTACGACACTTGCACCCTCTTCCGCCGCAAGCGCGTCCAACCAGGATCTGCAGGCATCAAAAACACCATGCTTGACCGGAAAGTAGCTAGGCAGCGAAGCGGTGATGAGACCAATTACCAGAGACATAAGATGGCAGCTCCCCTTGGCTATGTGCCCGTCTGGCGCGGGGCTGGCCCGGCCAGGTCAAAGCTGATTGGCCCCTTGCGGAAGAGCATGTCGAAGAAAACAGGCTCGCCGGTACTGTCGAAGGCGGTACAAGCTTGTGACAGGATAGGGGTGTTGACTGGAATTTCGAGCCGATCGGCGACATCGGGCGCGGCGACCAGACAATCGATGGTTTCGCAGGCGCTCGACCAGTCCACCTGGAACACATGACGCAAAATGCGCAGTATCGACTGATTTTGGCCGCTTTGGGGAAAATGCTCAGCCTTGATCCCGGGCACCAGACGGTGGGGTATCCAGGTCTGCGTCAGCATCCGCGGCGAGCCGTCTACCGTCCGCAACCGCTCAATAAGAACCAATTGCTCATCAAAGAACTCGGCTACCTCGGGAGGCAATTTCCCGGCAATCTTGTCTATTCTCAGGAGTTTTGCGCCCGGCACGCGTCCTTCGATCAAGACCTTGTCAGTGAAAGACACGAGGCAGGTCGAAAACAATGGTGACAGAGTGGCGACATTGTATCCGCTGCCCCGCCGTGATGTCAGAAAGCCTGCCCGCACCAACAGTTCCAGCGCCTTGCGAACAGTGACGCGGCTGACGTCGAAAGTGTTGGACAGGTCTTTTTCAGTTGGCAGACGCATGCCGACTGCGTACTGGCCGCTCTCGAGCCTCCCCAGAATTTCGTCATGAACGACCTGATATTTGGGAATGCCGCTCACTCGATCGCCTCCTTCAGGCGAGCTAAACGATCGCGCCCTGTGGTCTCCATCCAGCGTACCATGGCAGCGGGTCCATCCGAACCGAAAATCCCAATCGCATCACTCCAGATCGCACGGCCACACATGAAGCCGCGGGCCTTGACCCCTGCCTTGCGTGAAAACGCCAGCCCCTCACGGAATTGCTCAAACGTTACGCCGGCACTGAGATAAAGTATGGGGATGTCTCCGGCCGCGTCTGCCGCGTTACGAAAAGCTTCCTCAGCGTCGGCCTCCGACATCGCGCCACCAATATGTGCAAGGTTGACCGGGATCTCTACCTTGAGCAAGTCCACCGCGAACTCCGGTACGGCGAAATCGCTGGTCGCCGCGCGTACCAGATCGGGCTTGGCCAGCGCGTACTCGACCGAATTGACGTCTGCGATTGCGCGGTCATAGACAATCGGCTCGAAGAGAAATGTCACGCCGTTTTCCCGGCATTGTTGACCAATCGAGGCGACAAGATCCTTCTTGCGGCGATTCAAATCATCTGGATCATTTGGGCCATAATAAAGGAAGAATTTCAGTATGTTGACTCCCAACTTTTGATAATCTGAAACAGTCAGATTTTCAGGCAGTTTGGTGATCCGGTCCTCGTCGGAGATGTGATAAACATCCGCCTCGTAAGCGAGCATTTTGGTACAGTTTGGTGCATAGGCAGGCAGCAACTCGCGCCCCAATGCTGCATCGACCAATACGGTGGTTGCCTCGGGGCTGAGCGTTTCCACTACAATGCGTTTGAAGTCGTAGAGATCCGTGTCGCGTGCATCCACACCGCGTTTCTCGCGCAACGCCGCAGCGAGCCCGCTGCCCTGATCCACTGCCACACCATAGATTGGACCATCCACAAGCACGTTCAGCTGGCCTCCATCCGGATTGCGGGAAAAAACGGCGTGTCTGAAGGAGCGCACCAAAGCGCCAGCATCTCATCTGTCGGCTCCAGAAAGGAAATCGAGAAGCCGCCCATTTCCTGCGTGGTGACATAGCTTCCCAGCATCGGTGCGACCGGCGTAATTTCGTGGGCGGCGAGCGCTTTGCGCGTTTCCTCCCAAATGGTCAGGAGTTCCATCATCGTCGTGCCGCCCATTCCGTTTACGATGACGCAAGTCCTTGACGAACGAGCCATGGGCCGGTCCGCCAAGAGCGCTTCGACCATCCGCGCCACCAGATCACGCACGGGCCCAACCTTTGCCCGTCCCACACCTGGTTCGCCATGCACTCCCATGCCCAGATAGATCTCATCGTCCGGCAGCGAAAACATCTTGTCTCCGGTCAGCGGTGACACGGGAGGAGTGACTGCCGCAGCCAATGTCACAAGGCGTTCGCGCACGGCTTCGCCAAGAGCCAGGAGTTCATCCAGCGCAACGCCCTTCTCAGCTGCAGCGCCAAGGATCTTGTAGATGAACATCGTACCCGGTGCGCCGCGCCGGTCGTGCTTGCGTTCTGGCGGAGCCGAAGAGATGTCGTCATACATCGGCAAAGGCACGGTGCGGATCCCCATATCCTCTGCCATCATCACCGCCGCACGCCCGTTGATCAGGTCACCGGAATGGCTGGAGATCAGGAGTATCGAGCCGGCCTTGCCCGTCACTTCGGTGATGCCGTCCAGGATCAGATCCGCTGACGGGGCGGCAAAAACATCCCCGACCACATTGGCATCGAGCAAGCCCTGACCGACAAATCCCATCGCGATAGGTTCGTGCCCGGAGCCATTTCCGATCAGCAGCGTGACCTTCTCGTCGGGATCCTTGCGGTGCTTGGCACGTATGATCACGCGTGGGTCAATTGCGCCACGCTGTACCTGCGGAAACGCGCTCACATAACCGTCCAGCATATCGTCAACCATGCTCTCAGCGCTGTTGAAGAGCTTCTTCATGACGCCACATCAGCCAACGTTTCGAGCAGGAATACGACCGAGACTGCGCCGGGATCCAGATGTCCGCGACCACCGCCCTCGACATATTGCGCGCGGCCGCGCCTGGCGGGGATATCCTTGGTGGAATCGCGTCCTGTCCGGGCTGCCTGGATGGCATCCGAAATCCCGCCATTACGAAGCGCATCCACTGCCGGACGCAGTGCATCGACCATGCTTTTGTCGCCCACCGCCACATCGCCTAGATCGCAGACGCGGGTGCAGGCTCGGGCCAAGCCCGCGTGGAGAGGCGCACCTGAATCAAGATGGGCTTCGATCTCCAGGATGACCAATCCAAAAAGCGTGCCTGCCGCTCCACCCGAGGCTCGCATGAAGGCTTTGGCGCGTTTTCCGTCTTCGGCCGCCACGGCCTTTGTCAACCCGCGCAGCATGGTCGTGCCGTGGTCACCGTCTCCGACCGCCGCATCAAGCGCATTCAACCCATCCGCTTCTTGCAAATAGCGGGAGTTGAGTGCCGTGAAGAACGCCTCAGCTGACATGGCCAAATACGTCCTTCAGATAAGCAAGGGTGAGGACTGCGGCTTCGGTCGGGTCAGGTTCAATGTCCCGCCAGATGTTCAGATCGCGACTTGACGGATGGCCGGCCATGACAAACATCTCGGCTACCACCCAACTGTCATAGCCGATCTCCGCCAATGCGGCGGCATCCGCTGGAAAATCATATCGCCCTGATCCGGGCCGCCCCCGGTCGTTGTCGGAGACATGATAGTGTACCAGCGTGCTGCCTGCTGCGCGCAAAGCCGCAGGTGGATCCTTCTCCTCGATATTCATGTGAAAGCTGTCCAGCAACACACCAATGTGCTTCGAGCCAGTAGCACGCGCAATCGCACAAGCCTCGGCTGCTGTCGAAGTCAGATCGCTCTCGAACCGGTTCAACGCCTCGATACCCAGCGTGACGCCATGATCAGCCAAGACCCCGTCAAGCCGCGACAGTGTCACTGCGGCCTGCGCTGCCCGCGCTTTCTTGTTGGCCGGATCAAAAACCCCCCAAGGCGCTGCCACCACTCCGGCGAGGCCTTTGGATCCAAGACGTGCAGTCACTTCGATCGCTTCGGTCAGCGCCTCGACCGCGCGACCTTGAATCGTTGCATCTGGCGAAGTCGGGTCCGCTTCAGGGCCAAGACCGGTGGAACAGGTCAGATCCAGACCGAGATCGGAGGCCTGCTGACGGATTTCGTCAGCGCGATCGAGACCTATCCCCAATAGCGACAGCTCGACACCATCGTAGCCGATTTCGGCAGCCGTCTTGAAAATGGGAGCCGGATCGTCGGTCCAATTCTCCATCCACAATCCTGCGTGAATTCCAAACTTCATTTGGCTGGTACCCCGATCAACGATCCCTGACACATTAGTTATAACAAATTAGACCTGTCAACCGACAACATTCGAACCTGCTTGCTGTCCGACAGCCGTGTGCATCCGTTTCTATCAGGCAGCGGCTCGTGTTCGCCGACTGCGCGCAAGTCGCAATGGGAGCGGAAAGTCCATGGAAACCGTGGATTGGTTTGCACCGAACCGGGCGTGGATCGGGTGTAATTGTCAGAACCACCATTGAAGACCGCCAAAGGAAATCCCCTGAAATCAGAATGTTCAGGCCAATCATGGTCACCCTTCCGGGCCCGCGGCGATCACATTCACGGCTAATACAGACTTGTAGCGACAAATTTGATGAGTCAATGTGCGTCATGAAACGGAGGCAATATTGGTTCTGATCGCGGGAGCATCACTGACAAAATTCAGCCGGCGGCGGGATGGAACATCGTTTCGCGACTGGGCGGCTGAAGCGTTCGAGGGTGCGCTTCGAATGGCGGAGATCGAAAGAAGCGACATTGACGCGTTGATCGTCTCGTCAGAGAGCGATTTCTTCACGCTTCAGCTGAATCCAGCTTCGATCCTTGCACAGGATCTCGGGCTTGTGGGAACAGCGTCGCTGCGGGTCGAAGGCGGCGGGGCGTCCGGGCAGCTTGCGGTCCATGCCGGGGTCGAGCGGGTGCTGTCGGGCCGCGCCCGCCACGTTGCAGTTGTCGGGGTCGATCCGTCAGCGAGCGCGCTGAGCGGAGAAGATATACGCAGGCTCTATGGCTTTTCTTTCGATTTCTGGACCGATGGATTAACGGGCGTCACTGCAACAGCTCTTTATGCGCTTTCATGGCAGGCGTTTGCTGCTGGGCGAGACGGTGATGACGCTGTTCTGAATGCGGTTGCCAAAAAGAACCGCGGCAATGCGCTGCTTAACCCGAACGCTCATTTGCCGCGCCTGCATGAGGATGATGAATTCGCGTCCTCCCCGATGATTGCCTCGCCCTATCGGCGCCTGCATTGTTCTCCGCTGAGTGATGGTGCTGCGGCACTCATTCTTTCAGCACCCGACGCTGCGCCATCGAACCGTCAAAAACTGGCACCATTGATCAGCGGAATTGGTGCGGCATCGGACAAGCCGGCGCTGGGCCAGCGTAATGATCCGGGATTGTTCGCCGCCAAAACTGTGGCAGCAAGGCGTGCCCTGCACATGGCCGAAATCCCTGTCGACGCGGTCGACGTGGCGGAACTCTACGATGCCTACGCAGGAGCCGAATTGCAGGCGATCGATGCCCTTGGTCTTTCGCGCCGCCCTGTGCATGATGCCATGGAAGGCGTTTTCGACCCTGATGGTGCGCGCCCGATCAACCTGTCAGGCGGGCTTTTGGGTCAGGGTGCACCCGTCGGTGCAACGGGGGTGGCGCAGACGGCAACTTGCGCTCTGTTGCTGGAGGGTCGCTATCACGACGGATTGCAACCCCGTCGCAGCATGGCCCATGCTCTGGCGGACACCCACGGAGGCGTTGGAACCACCTGCGCAGTCACGGTGCTGAGCGCGGGGGCTGACGCATGAAAATCGCGCTCTCCCTAGACTATACAATCGGCGAAGGGTGGATGTTGCCCTGGGTCGACGGGTTGCGTGACGGCAAGGCCGTGGCCTCGGTCTGCAGTCAGTGCAACCAGGCGCAGTTCCCCCCTACCCGGTTGTGTCCGGACTGTTGCACCCCCTCCGAGGGATGGAAGGAACTGAGCGGAGGTGCGACCATCCTGATTCGGACCACCGGCAGCGATGGTGATTTTGCACTTGCCCGATTTGACGGCTCTGAAGGGGCCGTTGTGGTTCGCGCCGAAGGACTCGCGGAAACCGCCACAAGGGGGCGCCTGAAAGCCGTCGCAGAGGATGTGCCCTCACTAAGCCTCAGACCGGAGGACCAGGAATGAGCGACTATCTCGAAAACTTGAGCGGTGATGATCTGTCTGAACTCAATTTGGTTCGCCACGGGCCGGGTGAGTATTCGATCGAATGGCCTTCTGACTACAATATCTACAAGGCGACGGTCGGCCGCTACCTCGGTCCGGAAGACCGCGACAAGCCGGCGATGATTTTCGAGGCGCCGGATGGTTCCGTCAGCATTCAAAGCTTTGCCGAGATTGACACTGCAGCAACCGCTCTGGCGGCAACGCTTCGTGAGCTCGGTTACGGCAGTGGTGATCCGATCGCGATCCACACCGGTCAGCATCCCGACACCGGAATTGCCCATGTAGCGATTGCCAAGATGGGAGGCATTGCGGTTACCCTGTCGCAGCTGTACGGGCCGGACACCCTTGCCCATGCCATGAACGATTGCCGTGCCGGGGTGATCCTGACCAGCAACGAGGCATGGGCACCGCTTCGAACAGAAAAATTTCCGCATCTCCGTCACGTCCTCATGCGGCAACCGGGCCCGGGCGATATCGACCTTGGTGCAGCCATGATCGATCCTCCGCCGGATTTCGAACCCTCGTTCGGCGGCGCCGACGATCCCGCGCTTTTGATGTACACGTCCGGCTCAACCGGCAAACCCAAGGGGATCATGCATGGCCATCGCATTCTGGCCGCCTACACTCCGTCCATAAACCTGTTCTTCAACCGGTCCATGGACGATGAGGATGCTGTCTATTGGTCCCCGTCCGATTGGGCCTGGGTGGGCGGCCTTCTCGACATGCTCTTCCCTGCCTGGTTGGCCGGCCACCCGGTAGCTACTTCCTTGGACCGATTTTCCGCCGACTATGCCTATCAGTTTATGAGCCGTCACAAGGTGACGCATACATTTCTTGCCCCGACAGCCATCAAACGGCTGGCCCAGCATCCGGATCCGCATCGCGATCATGATCTGGCTTTGCGGGTCATCTGCACCGGTGGCGAGGCACTTGCCTCGGAAACGCTGGCTTGGGCTGAAAACAAACTCCGCGTCACTTGCAACGAGTTTTATGGCATGACCGAAGTCAACCACCTCATCGGCAATTGCGCCGCATTGTTCCCCCGGCGTCCGGGATCGATGGGGCGGGCTTATCCCGGGCACAAAGTGCTGCTGATCGACGGCGACGGTCGGCCGGTTGATGACGGTGAACCGGGCGAGGTCGTTACGCCGCAGGACTCGCCCACCAGGTTTCTTGGCTATTTCGACAACACGGAGAAGACCAAAGAGATGAAGCTTGGGCGCTATCTGCGCACCCATGACCTGGCAGTCCGGGATACGGATGGATATTTCTGGTACAAGGGCCGGTCCGACGATCTCATCAAGTCTTCGGGTTTCCGGATCGGACCGGCTGAAATCGAGGAGTGCCTGCTGTCGCATCCGGCCGTTGCCGAAGTCGCTGTTATCGCGAAACCTGACCCGGATCGTGGATCGATCGTTAAAGCAGTGATCAAGACCCGATCGAATGTCCGTGGCGACGAAACATTGGCGAATGCGTTGAAAGAGCACGTCAAGACCCGCCTTGCAGGCTACAAGGCGCCGAGAGAAATTGAGTTTGTGGATGGTTTCGAGATGACGTCATCCGGCAAAATCAGCCGCAGGTCGCTGCGGGAGGCCGAAGAGGCGAAAGCCGCGGCGAAATAGGCGGATTGGAATCTCCGTTCGCAGGTCGTCGTTGAAGTGCCGCTAGCTTCCCAGACACCTGCCATTGCTGGTTTGCCCGGTCTACTTCGACATGTCGATTATCAACGGTCAACAAACTGGAAGAAGACGTTGCAGGAAAGCAGTTTTTCGAAAACCGGGATGCAGCGGAGAGCAAGACCCGATCCCTGCTTCTTGGTCCCAGGACAACTCCGGTCACAGTGTCAGCTGTAGGCATCGCGGTTTCTTGGAACACGATTTCAAGCAATCAGTCACCGCACCCATTACCAACGGTCAGAACCCCGCATGTTGGTGAAATTGGGGTATTGTGGAATATTCAAAAGTGATGGGAAACGAACAGGATCGTGATGGCAATCAACTTGATGAACGCTACGGAAGAAACTTTCGAACCATGTATCGGAAGTGCGTTCGTATTTGAGACAGACTTCGGCCGGGTCGAGTTGATCCTGGACAATATCAAAGCGTTCCCGTCATCGACCGTGAGGGACAACCACCTGGAAATAGACGGGGAGATTATTCCTCCGCGAAAGGCATTTGCGCTGACTTTTGTAGGTTCTCGTGAACCGGTACTGCCATCGAGTACCTACAAAGTGACGCACGAAACCACTGGCACGTTCGACCTGTTTCTCTCGCCTTTCCGCCAGGATCACGACTGCATGCTCTACGAAAGCACTTTCAACTGACAGCCATCTCAAACCTCGCGAGGTCCAAAATCGGGCCTCCACTCCATCGCATAATGGTTGCCGTTTGTCCCTGTCACTTTGAAACCGTGGCGCAGATACAATGACAGCGCCGGACTGTTTCGCTCGACATGAAGGCGAACCGGCACCTTGCCACCGTGGGCTTCGTTGAGAAGGCTTCGCAGAATATCGGTGCCAATACCCTTTCCGCGATAGCCAGGCAGCAATGTCAGGTCGATAATCAGCAGGTGGTCGTCGCGCCTGTCGATATAGAGGCGTCCGATATCGGCTCCGTCGAGTTGGATAATCCTGAAAACAGCGCCGAGATAAGTCGTTTTGTAATATTGGTCCTGAATTTCGAATTGACGGGAAAGAAAGTCATCCTTGTCCGCCGGCGACCACTGGGTCAGCTCGAACTCCCATTCGCGGGTACTTGCGTACAAACTGCGCAGGAACAAATTGTCTTCGTTGCCGATGACACGAAAACTGATCTTGTTTTGATCCGTGTTAATCAACGCTCGACCGAGTTTACCTTCAAGACCGGTCGCCCGGGCAAGCCGATGGACTTGTTCGCCACCATTTCAATCAGTTCAGAATCAATTCCATGACTTGACGGCCATTTTTGTCATAAACGGGCCCCATGAAAAGGTCCGCGCTTCCAAGGGATCCGTGACGAATGCAATATGTTTGGTGACCGCGATCTGCCAGTTTGCGCATGTCCGCACTTGTGAAATGGGCCACGATTCCCTCTTCGCGTGCGAGATCCTTCGGCCGGCCGGGGCCGGAGACTGTTTCCTCCACGGATGACAGCGCCAATTGTGTTCTGCCAAAGCCTTTGGTTTTTAGACTGAAATGGTCGCCAACAAGCGCACCAAGTTCGCCGAAAGAAACGGTTGTCCAACGGCTTGTCGAAAATCCATGCTCACCGGAGCAGGCTGCAATTGCCGGCGAGGCAGTCAATATCGGCGCAGTTGCGAGCGCTCCTAAAGCCAAGGGTCCTGCAACAAAAGTCCGGCGGTTAATTCGTAATAATTCGGCCATGTCGATTCCAGTTTGATATCGATTGGTTGTATGCGGCAGTTCGGCCCCTTCAAGATCGACCTAACTGCGCGACGGAAATACGCCCGTCAGCGCAATCTCGTAATTGAGCACCAGATAGGGTTGCATGGTGTTGTGTGCCTGGCCGCCACCGGTATTGGTAATTGCGAGCGGATCCATCGTGACGTTCGGAGGGCCGTCATGATACAATCGCGGATCTCCAGCCAGCCCCTCGGTTTTGGCAAGCAGGTCTGATCCCGGGCCAGTCAAATTTCCGATCTGGTTTGTTCCTTGCATGTTATGATTGTGTGAAGGCATCTCATTGACCGTCAAAGTAGTGGTTTCTTCACCACCTTTTTGGCCAATTCGGTAGCTACTCAATCCTGGGCCATTGCCCATGCCCACAGCGCATCTACCGCGCAGATCCGGCAGCCCAAACGTCGACCGGCCGTCACCGCCATACATGGTTCCCAGCAGCGAAAATAGCGCCGTATTTTGGGAAATTGGCAGCAACTGACCATCACAAAAAGCAAAGCCACGTTGAGCGAAATTGTATCCAACGAGGTAGATCTGTCCGACAAAAGGCTCCGACATGCTGGTCTCCTTCCCAATATCTATTTAAGCAAAAACTGATGTTAGGCTGAAGCACCGTCAAAAGCAAATGCAGACAAGATTGAATACTAAATTCGACTATTCGGAACTACGTGTATAGCCAAATGTATTCGATTCGTCGGCACCTTTGGCAATCTTCCTCATTGAAAAAACATGATGTACGGATTGAAATCCAAACTCTTACTTGTTCTGGAAGTAAATGACTCCCAAAACGCGTAATTTATACTTTTAGTTGTAGACCGCCGCAGTTGCGCACTTCTTCGGTGTTGCCTTTCGGGTGAATATGCATGTGTTGCCCGAGCCCGCAAGTAGTGGTGATTAGAGCGCCACTTTTTTGCCGAAACGGTCCAATTTCCTTCGTTGTGCCTGTTAAAATTCCGCTCAACGGAACACGCCGTTACGAGCACTGGCGGCCGCCAATCCAACCGTATCAAATAATTCAATGATCACACTTGTTGGACGACAAGGCTTGACGCGCAGTTAGTAAAACGTATGGTACAGGTAGGAACAGGTACCATCGATTAAACATGCCAAACCCACCCGGAATTCCGAAATCGGAAATGGTCGCCCGCACATTGGAGCGCGAAATTCGCGAAGGCCGTTTCGGCCACGGCGATCAGTTGGAAAGCGCCGGCGGTCTGATGCGCCGGTTTTCGGTGAGCAGAAACACGGTTCGTCGCGGATTGGAAATTCTGGCGCAGCAGGGACTGATCACAACTCGAACCGGGATCGGTTCCTTCGTCACCTATGACGGAACCACCATCGACAGCAACCTCGGTTGGACCGTCGCTTTGTCGAGCGGTTCCGGATCGGTTGAAACCCGCCTCATGTCATTGTGCCGCGGACCCTCGATGAGTGCCGACCTGCGGTTGGAGCAGGAAAACGGCGACTACCTCTGTCTTGACCGGCTGCGCTTCTCCAAGAGTGAGGAAATCGGCATTTCACTGGAGCGCAGCCGGCTGCCTTGGCGCGAGGTGTTCGAACCCCTGTTGGAGACCGGGTTGATTGGAGATTCCCTGAACCGGACTCTCAATGAATTGGAGCTGGCATCAGCAGGCGGGCAGGAGATCGCCGGTGTCATACCAGCCCTGTCGGCGGTCGACGCCGCAATAATGAAGCGTCCGTCGGGCGCCCCGATGCTTCGATTGGAACGCGTCACTCACTGTGCCGATGGCAGCGTGCTCGAATATGTTGAAAGTATCCTGGATCCCGAACGCTTCGGTCTGAGGATCGATTTCTGATGGCGCCTGAAGCAGCCCAGTTGGATCGAGCCGAGGCAGCGCTTGCCGGCGTTGCGTTAGGTGACGCGCTCGGCATGCCGTCACAAACGATGACACGCGAAGAAATCGCATCCTCCTATGGCCGGCTTCAGGACTTTGTTGCTCCCATACCCGATCACCCGGTTTCGCACGGCTTGTCTGCGGCAATGGTTACGGACGATACGGAACAGTCGCTATTGCTGGCCGATCTGTTGAGCCATTCTTCTCATTCGAGTTTCGATCATCGGGCTTGGGCGCAAGCGCTGATCGACTGGGAAGCGGGCGTACGCAAACGCGGCCTGCGGGATTTGCTGGGTCCATCGTCGAAACGTGCATTGAAGGCGCTTATGGCCGGCGAGCCGGTGAGTGAAACAGGCCTTTCGGGAACCACCAATGGTGCGGCAATGCGAATTGCGCCATTGGCGATCGCCACACCAAATCAGGATCTGGAGTTCCTCGTCAACCAGGTGGCTGAGGTCTGCCTGGTGACGCACAACACCAGGGAAGCAATTTCCGCCGCGGCGGCCGTCGCAACCGTCGTGAGCTGCGGCATCGAGGGGGCCACATTCGATGCTGCGCTGCCTTTTGCGTTGGACGCTGCAGACTTGGGAGCACGTTTAGGCGCCGCGGTCGGCGAGGCAGATATGGCGGCTCGCATTGCAGACGCGATCGAAGTCGCCGGCTCGAAAGACGAGGCAGAACTGGCGCGCCGCATCGGCACATCTGTAGCAAGTGCCCAATCCGTTGCAGCGGCCTTTGGTGTGGTCAGCCTGGCAAAGGGCGACCCATGGTCAGCGGCGGTTATCGCCGCAAACATCGGCGATGACACTGACACGATCGGCGCAATTGCAACGGCAATGGCTGGGGCTTGCGCCGGCATGTCCGCTTTCCCGCCAGACAAGTTGGCGCGTGTCACAGAAGTCAACGGCCTCGACTTGAAAAAGGTGGCAGCAGATCTGCTTTCGGTTCGCGCCCATCGAAACCTGGAGGCCGCACAATGACCGGCCGCCTGATCCAGCTTTCCAGTGTGGTTGTCGATCACATCTACCAGATCGAAACCATTCCAGCGCCGGGCGACGAGGCGATCGTTCACGACGACACGCTCACAGCCGGTGGGGCGTTCAATGCGATGGCCGCTGCAAGACGATGCGGCATGGAGGTCGCCTATGCCGGTATGTTGGGCACGGGTCCATTCGCTGACCTCGTCACCGATGCACTCGCGCAAGCGGATATTGAGATCCTGCGACAGCGAACCGGGCATCGAGACCAGGGCTGCTGCACTGTTTTGATCGACCGGGACGGTGAACGCAGCTTCATCACATCGACGGATCTGGATGGCCCGATCGCTCCGGCGGATCTCGCCGGGCTGCCAATCGAAGACCGGGATTGGTTGCTGCTGACGGGCTACACGCTGGCATATTCGCAAAGTTCGGCGGCAATGACCGCTTGGCTGGAGACAACGACTGCATCGAGGCTGGTATTTGATCCCAGCCCGATGGTGGACCGCATCTCGCCGAAAAGTCTTGCGGCGGCCGGCGCTGCCGCGCTCTGGATCACCACCAACAAAAACGAAGCCATGATCATGACGGGCGCCAATAGCGCGGAGGATGCCGCTAGGGCACTTGCTGTCGAACGTCCACCGCAAGGCGGGGCAGTTTTACGCGATGGCGGGAACGGCTGCCTCATTGCCGAAAAGGATGGCGGGATCACGCACATACCTGCTCACGAAGTGATCGCCGTTGATACCAACGGCGCCGGTGACGCGCATGTCGGTGCATTTATTGCCATGCTCGCGCAGGGAGAGAAACCGGTCGAGGCGGCGCATATTGCCAATGTGTCCGCCGCACTTTCAACCACCAGACGGGGACCTTCGACAGCTCCCCAACTGGAAGAGACCTTGTTGGCGATGAAGAAGTCACAGAGCCATGCAATCCGGCAAAATGAAATTCAATACTAGGGAGAAGACAATGAAACGACTGCTTTTGACATCCATACTGGCGATGGCTGCCTACAGTGCCAATGCCGACGAGATCCGCGTCCTGAACTGGCAGGGCTACGGCACTGACCTGGACTGGGCTGTCAGCGCGTTTAGCGACAAGACCGGGCATACGGTGGTTCATGAGTATTTCACATCCGAACAGGAAATGCTCACCAAACTGCGCACAAATCCCGGAGCCTATGATGTTGTGCTTATCAATGCCGCATACACCGCGCAGGCACAGGAAGAGGGCCTGATCGCAGCGATCGACAAGTCGAAGATCGCAAATATGGCCGATTTGGATCCGGGTCTTGTGGCCAATGTTGATCTCAATCCCGGTGGAAGCATGCACGGTGTGCCATGGACTTGGGGACTGACATCGATCGCTGTCAACACAAATGACTTTGGTGACCTGCCAACCTCGCTATCAGTACTCTGGGATCCAGCTTGGAAGGGACGTGTCTCCATCCGTGATGACGGTCTGGAAGCCGTTCAGTTTGCCGCGATGGCGACCGGTCAGAACCTTAATGAAATCAATGACCTCGATGCCGTGAAATCCAAGCTTGTAGAGCTGCTGCCTCAGATCACCACATTCTGGAGCTCGGAAAACGACTGGAACCAGTTCATGTCAGCCGGTGATTTTGCTGTGGCAACCTATTGGTCCGGTTCGGCATCCCGATCGATCGCGAAGGGTCTACCCGTTGCGTTTGTTGTTCCGAATGAAGGCGCGCTTGGCTGGCTCGACGGATTGTCCATCCCGGCCAGTTCAACCAAGCAAGACGCCGCCCATGCTTTCATCAATTGGATGGTGGACCCGGAATTCTACGTCAAATGGGATGCCGACGGTGCGCCGGCGACGTCCAACTTGAAGGGTGCGGCAGCTTTACCGGAGGCAAGCTTCAACCGCAGGGTTTTGGGAAACCCGGATGTCGTTGCCAAGGTCCAATTCATGAAGCCTGTCTCTGACGAAAAGCGGGAGACCTATCTGAAACTCTGGCAGGACCTCAAAGCCGCCCAGTAACAGGTATTTGGCGAGGAGGGGTCAATGTCCGACTTAATTGCAAGAAGCGATCGCTTGCGGGCAGCGGCCCTGCTTTCTCCTGCATATGTTTGGCTGACGGTGGCGGTGTTCCTGCCACTGTCAGCCATGATATTCTTCAGCCTTTTGTCCGACGTGCCGTTCGGTGATCGCACGTGGTATTTCACGCTCGAGAACTACGGCGCCTTCTTTGAATCCACCACCTATGCGAGGCTTCTTTGGAAGTCACTCATGCTTGGCGTGACCGTGACGGCGGTTTCGGTGATCATCGGATTCCCGTGTGCCTACGTGTTGGCCAAGGTGGTGCGTGGCCGGGCGCGAGGCGCGTTATTCCTGCTCGTAATCCTGCCGTTTTGGTCCAATTCACTCGTACGCATCTTCTCATGGGCGATCGTTCTTCGGGGCAATGGCGTGTTGAGCACGGCCATCGACGCAGTTCTTCCGTGGGATGTGAGAATAAATCTCATGTTCAGTCCGACCGCGATCGTGATCGGGCTTGTCCACTCCTATTTGCCCTACGTAATCCTGACCTCATACCTCGCATTGCAGGCGATCGACGATTCGCTCATCGAAGCCGCACGATCACTCGGCGCCAAGCGCCGCACCATATTGCTGCGGATAATCCTGCCGCTGTCATCACCGGGGATCATCGCCGGCGCTGTTCTTATTTTTGTTCCCGTGGTCGGCTCGTTCATGGAACCGCGGTTGCTGGGTGGGCGTCTCGGGACTTACTATGGCACGGTGATTGAAGATCAGTTCGTCGCCGTTTTCAATTGGCCGCTGGGCGCTGCTCTATCCTTCATTTTGCTCGCAGTTGTGCTGACCATTCTGGCCATTGCGAGCCCTGTGTTGCGGAGGGCAAGAACTTGAGCAATCGCTTCCTCTCACGGATCGGTCTGGTTTATCTGGGGATGATCCTGTTCTTCCTCTACGCGCCAATTCTGGTCATGGCGGCGATGTCGTTTAACGCATCGGAGTTTTATCAACTCCCATTCAGCTACTCCACGGAATGGTATGAAAGGTTGCAGAGAAACGATGAGATTTTGACTGCAGCCTGGCGTTCAATCTGGATCGCTGTAATCACCACAATCATCGCTACTACCCTTGGCACTTCAGCAGCAATCGCTTTGTTCCGCTACGAGTTTACCGGCAAGAAAATCCTTCAGCTATTGCTGTTCCCGCCGATCGCCATTCCCTGGCTGATCACCGGCACCGCGATGCTGATCTTTTTCTTCGGGGTCGGGATCGGCCGCGGAACACCCGCCGTCATTATCGGCCATGTTGCGCTTGCCCTGCCCTACGTCATCGTGGTGGTGACTGCCCGGCTGGCGACGTTCGACCGGTCGCTGGAAGAAGCTGCGCGTTCACTCGGTGCTTCCGCATGGCAGGTGACACGAGGCGTGACACTGCCGTGGATATTACCGGGTGTCATTGCCGGAGGACTGTTCGCCTTTGCAGTCAGCTTCGACCAGTTTGTTGTGTCCTACTTCCTCGCAGAACCAGGTGACAGCACCCTACCGGTGTTGATCTACACCGCAATCCGCAAGGGATTTACGCCCGAGATCAATGCGGTCTCCACCATCATCATCGCGATTTCGATGGGGATCATGCTTCTGGCGGCCCGTTTTTCAAACTTCGGAGGAGAGCGCTGATGGCCGAAATCCGCGTCGAGAATCTGATCAAAACCTATGGCGAAGCCCGTGCGCTGAACGATGTGACGCTTGCCTTCGCCGATGGAGGCTTTTTCGGGCTGCTTGGCCCGTCAGGAAGCGGCAAGACAACCTTGCTTCGTGCCATCGCCGGGTTTGTCATTCCAGACAGTGGCCGGGTCTATATTGGTGACAGCTCGGTTGAGAACACACCGGTCGAGAAGCGCGAGATCGGAATGGTATTCCAGAATTATGCACTGTTCCCCAACATGACCGTCGCGGACAATGTCGGCTTCGGCCTCGCAGTCCGCAAGATCTTCGGCCAGGAACGGGCAAAACGCGTTCGCGACGCATTGGAACTCGTGCAGCTCGGACCCTATTCCGACCGTAAACCTCACCAGCTTTCCGGTGGACAGCGACAGCGGGTGGCCATGGCCAGGGCAATTGTGACAAAGCCCCGCGTTCTTTTGCTGGACGAACCGTTGTCGGCGCTCGACAAGGCACTCCGCATTGACATGCAGATCGAGCTCAAGCGTATTCAGCGCGAAATCGGGATAACCACAATCTTTGTAACCCATGACCAGGAAGAAGCACTGACCCTGTCCGACCAGATCGGGATCCTCAAAGATGGCCGCCTGATCCGCCATGGCGCGCCGCGCGATGTTTACTCCGATCCGCGTGACGAATTCACCGCCCGATTTCTTGGCGAAGCCAATATCCTGTCGGGAACCCGCGAAGCGGACGGATTGCGGCTGCGTGACGGTGCGCTGATTTCCAGGGTCAAGACCGGATCAATCGCTGTTCGACCTGAAAACATGCGGATCACGCCTGCCAAACCCAAATCGTCAAATTGCCTGCGCGCGGAAATGCGCCAGCGAATATTTGCCGGGGCTTTGGGAACCTGCGTCCTCAATTGGCAAGGCGACGTGATCAAGGTGGTTGCCCGCGATTCCGACTTTAGCGGATTACCTGATGCAGGACCCGTTTGGCTTTCTTGGTCAGACGACAGCACCATCGAGATCGCCGACGGTTAATCGTGTGTCCGCAACCCGGATATCCGGTCAACGCGGTAGAATCTCTGCTTAGAGTCTATCAAGCCCACCGATCAACTTCCGTCTCAACCAAAAAAATCCAACCCGTTTGAACCTTATGTGCTGCTGCGGCGACTGACTGTTATCGGCGGGGTTGCCCGCAGCTGAGACAGGAAGGGACAAAGTCATGTTTCGCAATTCAAGATCAATCATCGTTACCGCAACATTTGCAGCACTCGTTGCGCAGGCCGGCGTCGCATCCGCCTTTGAAGGTGGTGGAGGCGAAGGCATCCGCACGCAGTTCCAGATCGACTACTCCGAAAATGAAAATGAAGACCAGACCAGCGAGCGCCGCCCGGTTCCGGTCCTCGGCGAGCTGCCGTTTGCAGGCGGACTGTTCAGAAACAAAGTAAAAGAGCGCTCAAATGTTGTGATCCAGGTCCAACCGCACATCGTTCGCGGACGCTGAGCGCGACACGATAGAGCCGTGATACGCGAACCTGGTATCTAAAGCGATCCGGGTTCGCGTTCTATTCAACCGCCTTGCAAACCGGTCCCAGTGTTTCCCGCCACTGCACAGTTGCCTCAAGCTCGACACTGCTCCCCGGGTGCTTTCCGTCGCGAAGGGCGATAAGCAGGCGTGCTGCGCCCTTCCCCATTTCACGGTGCGGAACGTGAACCGTCGTAAGCGCGGGAGACACGATCTCGGCTAGCTCAATGTCATCAAAACCGGTGATCGACACCTCACCGGGCACATCAATTCCCAGAGACCGCGCCATCTTCAACGCTCCGGCCGCCAGCACGTCATTGCCGCACAACACGGCTGTCGGCCGTTCTTCATGGCGCATGAGTTCCGCGAACGCTTCGGCCCCGTTTGCGATGGAATATGGCGTTTCGACAACCCGCAGGTCTTCCGGATCCATGCCAGCTTGCCGCATGGCTTCCCTGACCCCCTGCAGCCGCTCCCGGGCGCGGTCGTTTTCGGAAACATCCGCGACAATCGCAGCGATGGACTGATGCCCGAGATCGAGAACGCGCCGGGTTAGCGCCGCCATCGCCTTGCGATTGTCGAAGCCGATGGACAGTCGCGGCTGGGCGCTGTCGTACACCCACGCGACAACATGAGGAATTTTCCGGTTTTCCAGAAATACGTAGCTTTGTGGCGTGCGATCGTGACCGATGAGCAAAAGCGCGTCCGCTCCACGGGCAACAAGCGCGCGGATCTGCTTTTCCTCCAGGTCGGCGCTATAAGAAGAACTGGCGACGAGCAGCGTAATGCCGTGCAGGCTGAGATGCTCCTGAAACGCCTGCAGGCCGCGCGCGAAGATGGCGTTTTCCATTGTCGGAATGATCGCGCCGAAGGTGTTGGTCCTCTTTGCGGCAAGCGCCTGTGCGCCGAAATTGGGCGCATAGCCGAGTTCCCGGACAGCGGCCATGACGCGGTCCCGCGTCGCCTTGGAAACGCGATGCGGCTCGTTCAGGCTTCGCGATACCGTCGCCGTCGAAACACCGGCGCGAGCTGCGACATCTTCCAGCGTCGGAAGATCATTGTTCTCGGAGGAACGTACGCTGCGCAAGATGCCGATTCCCTCATAAATGAACCCGGTCGAACCCTGTAAACCAGAATGAATTCACATGACAGAGCACAACAGTAGTGCATATGCAATGTAAGCGCTTGCATTTTTCGATGTAAGGGCTTACACTCAGGAAATCCAAGGCACTTAGGGAGGACAGAATCGTGCCAATTCTCATAGCCGGGGCGCTGTTTCTCGCATTTTTCGCAAATGTGCTTTTCGGGGCCATGACCGGTTCCCCGATACTCGGTGATGTTTCCGAAATGCTGATCTTGTTCGTCGCGTCGATCTTTTTCGTCATGGCGATTTTGCGCCGTGAAGCGGAAGCGCGGTCTGCCGACAACCAATAACGTTCAAAAGGGAGAAACTTATGACAACCGAAAAAACTGAACTGCAATCGGCCGAACGCCGAAACTTTATGAAACTTGTCGGCGCAGGCGGTTTTACCGCCGCTATGGTCGCCGGCGCTGCCGGTGTCTTGTGGTCGGACGAAGCTGTCGCGCAAACGCAACAGGAAGAGCGTGCAAGACAGTCGGCAGCGGAACACACGATGACGCTGGCGACCGCTTATGTGCTTGGCGCATCGCGCAGCTATCCGATCATGCAGCTTGATTTGAAGGAAAACATCCAGAACGCAACCAACGGCAAAGTCTATGTGAAACTGGCGCCGGGCGGCCAGCTCGGTGCAGGCGGTGCCCTTGCGCAGGCCGTGCAGGGCGGCACGATCCAGTGTGCACAGCATTCGCTGTCCAACTTTGCTCCGTTTGCGAGCGCCGTCGACCTCATCAACCTGCCCTATTTCTGTGGCGCCAATCAGCGGTTCACCAATCTTGTGAACTCCGATGCCTGGAAAAGTGAAGTTCACCCCAAGATCGAAAGCTCGGGCTTCAAGGCGCTGTTTTATGTCGTGATTGATCCGCGCGTCGTCGCTGTTCGTGCCGGCGGAGCTGGACCTGTTCTGTCGCCTTCCGACCTTGACGGCATCAAGTTCCGGGTACCGGGCTCCAAGATGCTCCAGCAGTACTATCGCTTGGTCGGTGCCAACCCGACACCGGTCGCCTGGGGCGAGACACCTTCCGCGATCAAGCAGGGTGTCGCGGATGCTCTCGATCCTGCCGTGGGCGCGCTTTTCGTGTTCGGCTTCAAGGATATCCTCAGCCACGTCAGCTTCACGCAGGCTGTTCCGGACAGTCAGGTTTATTCGATGAATCTGGACTGGTTCAACAGCCTTCCGGGCGACGTGCAGGAAGGCATCGAGTTTGCCGGCGAGCTGACCGCTCACCAGAACCTGGCCAAGGTTCCGTCTGCGCGCAACTACGCCATGGCCGAACTTCGCGCAGCTGGCGTCGAATTCCATTCACTGTCTGACGACCAGCTCGCAGAGTGGCAGGCAGCAGGCGGCTATAAGCGCTCCGAGTGGGATGAGTTCAAAGTCGAGCTTGCCGGTTCGATGGACACCTTCTCCAAGCTTGAGGAGGCCGCCGGCACCATGGGACGCTACTACGTCCACGACGCTTAATAACCGAACAATGCAGGCCGGCGCTACCGGTGCCGGCCTGACGGCATTCGCAACAGAATGAAGGCGAATAATTCGGATCGGCTCGATGTAGTTCGAGTCTGACGAGGGGAGGATTCCATGCCACGCATACTCGATATCCTGAACAGGAACGCAGAGCGATGGGCGCTGCTTGTGTTCTACGTCATGCTTGTCGCGACGATGTTCATCGAGGTTCTCAGGCGGGAACTGATGGCCTATTCATCGATCTGGGGCGAAGAAATTGTCCGCTACTCGTTCATCTACCTGGCGTGGATCGGAGCTGCGGCAGCGGTGCGTGAACGTGGCCATATCCGCATCGATGTGATCCTCGAATATGTCGGGCCACGGGTAAAGGCGCTGATTTACATTTTCGGTGATCTCGTCATGTTCGCCGTCGCGCTGGTCGCGCTCTACTGGTCCTTCGAGACGGTGCTGGTTTCTGCGAAATTCGGATCCGTCACCCACGGTCTGCGCGTTTCCCAGGTCTGGTTCCTGCTTGCCGTCCCGATCGGTTTTGCGTTGCTGATCTTCCGGTTGATCCAGTCCTTCATTCGCGACGTCAAAGATCTTCAGCACGGTCGTCCCGTGTTTGAAGGCGACAAGCTGTTCGATTGAGGGGGGACGGATCATGCTTTGGAATAATCTTCAAAACCAGACCGTTGAACTGGGCTGGGATTTTTACGGCCCCGTCCTTCTCTTCGTCGTCCTTGTGGCGCTCGCCGTTCCCGTTTGGGCGGCTATTGGCTCGGCGGCAATCCTCATGCTGCTCATTTCCGGCGCACTGCCGTTGTCGCTTGTCGGTGAAAGCCTGTTTCACGGAATCGACCATTTCGCTCTGACCGCCGTGCCGCTCTTCATTCTGACCGGTGACGTTCTGGTCCGGACCGGACTGAGCCGCAAGTTTCTCGATGTTGCCGAAGCGCTGACCCAGTTCGCCAAGGGCGGGTTCGGATCGGCAACCGTGCTGGTCTGCGGCATGTTCGCCGCAATTTCCGGGTCAGACGCTGCCGGTGCTGCTGCCGTTGGCCGCATGACGATCGATCGCCTTGTTGAATCGGGCTATCCACGCCCCTACGCCTGCGCGCTGGTTGCCGCCGGCGCCTGTACGGGCATTTTGATCCCGCCATCCATCGCCTACATCATTATCGGCCTCGTTCTGGGTATTTCGCTTCCACGCTGTTCCTTGCCGCGGTTATCCCGGGTATAGCCATTCTGGTCTCCATCCTGGTCACCAACATCATCATGAACCGGATCAATGGCTGGGAAGGCGGCGGCAACATGCCGCTGAGCGAATGGGCCGGCAATCTGGCGACGGCACTGAAGTCCGGCTGGTACGCCTTCATCGTGCCGGGAATCATCTTCTACGGCATCTTCTCCGGCCGCCTGACGCCGACAGAGGCAGGTGCGACCGCGGTGGTTGTCACAATCATCATGGGCTTCATTCTTGGCACCCTGAAACTGTCCGATTTCCCCGCCATGCTTGTGAGTTCCGCCAAGGTGAACGGCGTGATCCTGCCGATCATCGCATTCTCCCTGCCGCTTGCTCAGGCGCTTGCCATCCTCGGTGTTCCGCAAGGCTTCGTTGCCGCTGCAACCTCGGTAAGCAACGAACCGTGGGTTTTGATCCTGATGATGGTGTGCATATTGATAGCAGCCGGTTGCGTCATGGAGACCACGCCAAACATTGTGATCCTGGCGCCGATCCTGAAGCCGCTTGCCGACAATGTCGGAATGAACGAGATCCAGTTCTGTATCATGATGATCACCGCGCTTGGCGTCGGCTTCATTACACCTCCATTGGGCCTCAACCTGTTCGTGGTCTCGGGGTTGACCGGTGAATCGATCCTCAAGATCGCCTACCGGGCCATCCCCTTCGTGTTCTTTATGTTGATCGTGACCCTTTTCATCGCCTACCTTCCGGCGATCTCAACCACACTTTTGCCGGACATCTACAAGTAGGGAATATCAATGCCGAGAGAGTACCTTAAGAAGGCCGAGCTTCACTCACGCAGTGACGCCACAGAAACCCGCGAAATCGTCAAGGGCATCCTCGACGAAATCGAGGCTGACGGCGATGCAGCGGCCCTGGAGTATGCAAAGAAGTTCGACAAGTATGACGGGGAGGTCCTGCTGTCGCCCGAGGCCATCGAAAGGGCGGTGGCTCAGGTGCCCGAACGCTTGCGGCGGGACATCGATTTCAGCCATGCCAACGTCAAAAAGTTTGCTGAGGCACAAAAGAAAACGCTCACCGATGTTGAGGTCGAAGTTGTCCCGGGTCTGATTGCCGGTCAGAAAAACATTCCCGTCGCGGCTGCCGGTTGCTACGTTCCAGGCGGGCGTTACAGCCATGTCGCAAGCGCCATCATGACCGTGACAACTGCCAAAGTGGCCGGCTGCAAACATATCGTCGCCTGTTCCCCGCCGCGGCCGGGCGTCGGCATCGCGCCGGCCATCGTCTATGCGGCGAAGGTCTGCGGCGCTGACAAGATCATGGCAATGGGCGGTGTTCAGGCAGTCGCGGCAATGACGTTTGGCTTGTTCGGCCTGCCGAAAGCCAACATTCTGGTCGGACCCGGAAACCAGTTTGTTGCCGAGGCAAAGCGGATGTTGTTTGGACGTGTCGGCATCGACATGATCGCCGGGCCCACCGACAGCCTGATCCTTGCGGATGCAACCGCCGATCCGATGATTGTCGCAGCCGATCTCGTCGGCCAGGCCGAACACGGCTACAATTCACCCGTCTGGCTGGTTACCGACAACCGACCGATGGCCGAGGAGGTTATGCGCCTGGTTCCGGTGCTGATCGACGATCTGCCGGAGGTTAACCGCGAAAATGCGACCGCTGCATGGCGCGACTATGCCGAGGTGATCGTCTGCGGTGATCGCGAGGAAATGGCGGCAACTTCAGATGAGTACGCGCCCGAGCACCTCACCGTTCAGGCGCAGGATCTGGACTGGTGGCTGCAAAGACTGTCCTGTTACGGCTCGCTCTTTCTTGGCGAGGAAACCACCGTCGCATTCGGCGACAAGGCATCCGGCACCAACCATGTTCTCCCAACCTCTGGCGCCGCGAGCTACACCGGAGGTCTCAGCGTCCACAAATACATGAAGGTCGTCACCTGGCAGCGCGCCACTCGCGATGGAGCGAAACCCGTCGCCGAAGCGACCGCCAGGATCTCGCGGCTTGAGGGGATGGAAGGCCACGCACGAACGGCGGATATCCGTTTGAAGAAATATTTTCCTGACGAAGCCTTCGATCTCTCGGCCAGCGACTGACACAGAGGGCACCGCGGCGCCAAAAACCAAACGTTTCGCCAGTCACATAGGCTGAACATGCTGTTCGATGTTCAGCCTCCCGATCCCAATGAAAGGAGATCGTCTTGCACAAGCACATTTTGATACCTGTCGCGCTCGACCATGAAGCCGTTGTACCCAAGAAGATCGAGTTGGCTCGCCATCTGCTGGATCCCGGTGGACGCATCACCCTGCTGACCGTGCTTGAAGATGTGCCCGGCTTCGTCGCCGAATTCGTGGATCTGAAACCCGTCAACCACCTCACCCAGCGCATCAAAGAGAAACTCGATGCGGTGGCCGCGGGTGCAGCGGATATCTCGACGGAAGTGGTGAAGGGAAAGGCCGGACTGCGCATCACCGGTTTTGCCGAAGAAAACGGTGTCGACCTGATCGTTGTCGGCTCGCATCACCCCGGCGCCCGGGATTATTTCCTCGGTTCAACGGCATCCCGCGTTACCCGGCGCGCGCCATGTTCGGTCTACATACTGCGCTGATACCCGAACAGCTATTTTGACCATTGACCATCAACGAACGCGATGAACGGCAACCGCATCAAAGCTTCGTCAAAAGCGAATGCAAAGCAGTCCGGGCGTTATTCCAGATGGTAACCGGCAAACTCCTTGACGGTCGACAGGCTCAGCAATGTCCGCATCTGCGAGACAGATGGAATGGTCGATAGCCGCTCACGATAGAGCTGTTCATAGTCGGCTGTGTTCCGGGCCGCCACCCGCATCAGATAGTCGAACTCGCCGGATATCATGTGGCATTCGAGAATTTCCGGCATCGTCACGATCGACCGTTCGAACGCCTGATAATCATCGCGGCGCTGCGAAGTCAGCTTGATCTCGATGAAGACCTGAACCTCAAATCCCAGCGCCCGGCGGTCGAGCCTCGCTGCGTAACCTTTGATCACCCCCCTCAGCTCAAGCAGCTTCACCCTGCGGTGGCAGGCCGACAAAGACAGGCCAACCTCCTCGGAAAGCGCCGCCATCGAAATATCGCCATTCGACTGCAGAGTGGAAAGTATTTTACGATCAAAAGTATCCACGAGAAATTTTCCCGAATTTGCACCTATTATCACCAGTATTTTCAGAAAATTTCCGAAAATCAAGGAAAATGGATAATACTTTCAATCTCGCTTAATGTACGATTCAGCGGCGGCGGATCAAAACGATCCGGCCAAGAGAGGGAGGAATTTCATGTCCAAGAAATACGTTGTCGGCTACGACGGCAGCGCAGCATCGAAACGTGCTGTCGATTTTGCGCTTGACCGTGCAAAGGCCAGTGGCGCATCGGTTGTTGTGGCCCATGTACTGGAGTGGTCACCCTATTCGTTCCTGACACCTGAGGAACTTGAGGAACGCCACAAGCGACGTGGTGAGGAACTGGCGCGCGCCGAAAGCGCAGTCACCGGGCCACTCCAGAAAGAGATCGCTGACAGCGGCGTGGCGGTCGAAACGGTCATCAAGTACGGCCACATTGCCGACACGCTGTGCGCCATTGCCAAGGAACACGATGCGGCGCAAGTGTTCATAGGACGCCAGGGCGAAAGCGGCTTTACGGCGCGGGTGTTCGGATCGGTTGCCGGCAGCCTCGCGCAATCATCTCCTGTGCCCTGCACCATCGTCCCATAACAACTACGAGGGAAATCAAATGTATCGACCCAAAACCATCGCAGCGCTGGCTGCGGCGGGAGTGTCCCTGTCCACCTTCGGAGCACAGGCGCAGTCTCTCGATGAATCCATCAACCAGATTTTTGCATCCTCAACCGGCTGGTTTGTCAGCTTCATCTTCAGCCCCTTTCCAGGCACCTCCTTTCCGTGGATCGTTGCCTGGCTGGTCATCGCTGCAACCATTTTCACAGTCTATTTTGCGCTGATCCAGTTCCGTGCCTTCCCGCATTCGATAGCGCTGGTCAGGGGCGACTATTCCGACCCCAATGACGCCGGCGAGGTCAGCCATTTTCAGGCGCTGGCCACGGCGCTCTCGGGCACCGTCGGCCTCGGCAACATCGCTGGCGTGGCGGTGGCTGTCGGCATCGGCGGTCCGGGCGCGACATTCTGGATGGTCATGGCCGGACTGATGGGCATGGCATCCAAATTCACCGAGTGTACGCTCGGCGTTAAATACCGGAACGAATATGAAGACGGCACCGTGTCCGGCGGTCCGATGTATTACATCACCAAGGGCTTTGCCGAACGTGGCGTACCCGGCGGCAAGCCGCTCGCGATATTATTTTCGATCTTCTGTATCCTGGGCGCATTCGGTGGTGGAAACATGTTCCAGGCCAACCAGGCGCACCAGCAGATCGCAGGTATCGTTGGCGATTTCCCGGGATGGATCACCGGCGTCCTGTTCGCTGTTGTTGTCTTTGCTGTCATTGTTGGCGGTCTGAAGTCGATTGCGCGGGTTACCGAAAAGGTCGTTCCCTTCATGGGTATCATGTACGTCCTCGCCGCATTGGTTATCATCGTGATGAACTTCGACAAGATCGGCTGGGCATTCGGCCAGATCTTCGAAGGCGCCTTCACCGGCCTCGGCGTTGCCGGCGGCATGGTCGGTGCCCTGATCCAGGGCTTCAAGCGTGCTGCCTTCTCCAACGAGGCAGGCGTCGGTTCGGCTGCGATCGCCCACTCGGCGGTCCGTACGAAAGAGCCGATCACAGAGGGATTCGTGTCGCTGCTTGAGCCTTTCATCGACACGGTGGTGATCTGCACCATGACCGCGCTGGTCATCATCATCACCGGTCAGCTCGTCTCCGATCCGGAAACAGGCCTCCTGGTTGTCGAAAACGGCACCATCGTCACCGCAACCGGTGCTTCGGGTGTCGGTCTTACATCGGCAGCTTTTGAGAGCGCGTTCAGCTGGTTCCCGTATGTCCTGGCGATCGCAGTGATCCTGTTTGCCTTCTCGACAATGATCTCGTGGTCTTACTACGGGCTGAAGGCGTGGACCTTCCTGTTCGGCGAGGGCCGCAACAAGGAGCTGGTGTTCAAGGTGCTGTTCTGCATCTTCGTCGTCATCGGAGCGGCGGCCAATCTCGGACCGGTCATCGACTTCTCCGACGCGGCGATCTTCGCCATGGCGGTTGTCAATATTGTCGGTCTCTACGTGCTGATGCCGATCGTCAGGCGCGAGCTCAACAGCTATCTTACCCGCCTGAAATCAGGTGAGATCAAAAAGTACGCCTGATCAGGCCGAACGAACAAACAAAAAAAGTCGACGCCGGGCGGATTTTCGCCCGGCGTTTCCATTTGGATCCGATGCCTGCCGCGATTTCCGGCTCAATCAAGCAACAGCAATTCCAGAACCGGCGTGATGTCCTCTGACTGGCTCACCACCGTGCCGGTGGAAAATGTCATGGTGGCGGCGGAAGCCGATATCTGGCTGATCGCCAATCCCGAATTCGACCCGTCCCACCAGCGCGCATTCGGCGATGTGGTATCGCTGAATATAGTCGCCAGCGGACTGCCAAACAGGTCTTCCGCATCTCCGAAATTGGCATTGCCCTCCAGGTCGAATTGCCCGTCGGCCTGTTCCAGCGAGCACTCATAATGCATCGCAGGTGTCATCTGTTCATTATTGTTGGAGCCGGTCTCGTCGACATGCCAGATTGCCAGTCCGGAATCCGGCAAGGTCGCATCGCGACCGGATTGCTGACGGTTCTCCAGGATGAAATACTCGCTCGGATTCTTGGCGTGGATGTAAAAATCATTCTGCCCGGCAGTGACCGAGCCGGTCATCCCCGACGTGATCGTGGTGATGCTTGAGGTCCATCCGGCGGCATGTTTCAGATAGGCGCCCACCTGCGTCGGATTCTTGTCGGCGCCTCCATAGCCCATCAGGCAAAAGTGGCCGGGACCGCGCGATTCGCCGCCATAGTCATACAGATCCGGAAAATCGCAGATCATGTGCCCGTTTTCATGGCAGAAAGTGCGCAACACCAGCTCGTTGGACATGTCGGTGAACTGGTAGTCGAAAAACCGCCTTCCACCGCCAATATCGAATGGTGCCGCAAGCGACCAGGAGTGGGGCCAGAGACCCTCCGACCAGTTATTGACCACCGGTCCGGCGTAATAGACATTCAGCGCATAGATGAAACCGCCGGAATCGCTCGACAGCGGGCTGAAATCGAACCCCTGCGTCACCAGATCGTTCAGCGCCTCGGTAATCAGTTCGCGGGCGCGCGTTCCAAAGGGTATCGCCGGATCCGTGTAATAGGCCCGGTTGTTTGACGCGGTGTAGTAGGTGGTCACCACATTGGTATAGGTCAGGTTCCCGTCCGACACGTCCTCGAAATAGTCGCGAACCGAACCGTTATTGCCGAACCCGCTGTAACCGACCTGGTTGCAATAATTGTTGACCTCCGCCTGGCCGATCGTCGCCGGGACATCGGGAAAATCGATCAGCACACAAATGCCGACATAGGTTCCCGTCGTTGTTCCCGGCGGCGGTGCCGCACCCGGTCCTGAGGAACGCGCGATATCAAGGTTTTGGGCTTTTTTTTGCTCGCGGCGGATTTCCCAGCGCCGTTTTCCGCCAAGTTCGGCTTGCGCCATGCGCGCTTGTTCCTTCGCCGCCGCCCTTCGCACCTTGGCGTGCATCGGCATGCCGAGTGACTGCGGGTCTTCGTCGCCGACATTGATGCCGGAGGGTTCGAGCCTGTTCTTGTCGGCCGACAGTCTCGCATACTGGAAGTAGCCCGACTTCGGTTCCTTGACGACGGTAAACCCGTCCAGCGTTTCAAAACGGGCCGCGTACTGGTTTCCCCAGCCGCGGACCTGAAATTCGCTGCCGTCCGGATTGGTAAAGGTGAATATCTTGCCGGAAAATGGTGTGGGCATCTGTCAATCTCCACTTTTGGCCAACTCGTCTGCCGGGGTTGCTTGAATCCGGCAGTGCCGGCTGCAAAATTGATCCTGCTGCAGCGCCGTGCAGGTCCGCACAGGAAAAGCGGAACGGCAATCGCCGCCCTGGCCTGTCGCGAACCTGCCGGCGGCTAACTATTTTTTGCGCGTCCGCTTGGGTTTCTTCTTGTCTTTCGTTTTCGGGTTCGCATCCAAATGCGGCACGTCATCATCATGTCCATGATCGTGGCCGTGACCGCCCGAACCGCCCGCATCATCGAGCGGCGGATTGACGATGGCATCCATCGAACCGTTGCCCGATCCCGAAATGCCCGCTTCACTCTCAAGCGATGGATTGTCTATTGTCGACGCGTCGCCCGCCGGTCCGCTGGCACTGCCTTCCAGCGGCGGATTGACGATACCGCCGCCATCGCCCGTGCTCGACGGGCCAAGCTCGGGATTACGCATTCCCGTGTCGTTTGCTGACATTGTCGGCTCCTCCGAAAATTTGGCTTGATCTGTTTCCGCAACGCAGAAGTTCAAGCCCGGACGTAAAGCCGGTTTATCGTGCTGTAGGCCGTCGTCGATGACAGATGGGTCGTCACAGTCCGGTTTCCGGCAATCGCGGAGAGCGCCACAGCCAGCATTTCCTTTTCCATGCTAGAATTGGCGATGTACCAATTGTGAAATGCGCCGCTTGTTGCCTGGAGCGCGATGTAAATATTACCGTTTTCGGCTGGTCCGGCGCGGGTTACGTTACATTCCTCCCAAGGCATGACTGTACTCCTGTTAATATTGTTGCAAGTAATTCAGAAATATTACATTCAATTGTGAAGGATGTAATATTTATCAAATTTTACCAGTCAACATTTGAAGTTGTCAGAAATATAAGTTGATTACAATGTTAATAAACCGAAAGTAGTAATACCATTAAAATCAAGTTGTATTCTGCTGTTTCGTGAGTTGCGCCGCACTGTCAAACTGCGCCACCGGCCTTATAATGACCTCATGACCGGGGCTGTATTGTATGATCACACCGTGTCCATCTGTTCTCAGATGGCGCGGTTGGCGCTGGCGGAAAAAGGGATTTCCTATCGCCGCCGCCAGGTCGACATCATGCAAACCAGTGAGCAGTTTGAACCCTGGTACATCGCACTCAATCCCAGAGCGGTGGTGCCGACGCTGGCAATCGGTGACAAAATCGTCACCGACACCATCCGCATCGTAAATCGTGTCGACCAGATGCCCGGCCCCGATCTCTCCGGCGGGCCGCAAACACATGCCTGGCTTTCCGAGATCATGAGCCTGCACTACGGCGTTTTGCTCTACAGCAAACGGCTCGAGCCGGACGGCACCGCGCCGCAGATCGTTGCGCGCGGGAAATTTCTTGCCCAACTCGCAGCCGACCGGCCGGACATCGCGCCGTTGCTCGAAGCACGCATCAGGGGCAATGAACGGCTGCAGGCGTTAATGAAAGACCCGCAATCCGTTCAGCAGCACATCGATGCTGCCAACGAACTGATCGACCGGATGGCCAATGCGCTCGGCAGCGCGGAATACCTCTCCGGCTCTGCCTATTCGCTGGCCGACTGCTTCGCCACCGCGGCGCTGGCGCGTCTGACCATCCATGGATTCACACCCCGTTGGCTGGATACACCGCTTGAGGATTACTATGCACGGATGAAAACCCGCGCGAGCTTCGTCAGCGCCGAGGTGATCGATACCGGCAGTGAGCGCGATCTGTGACCGGATGGGAGTGAACATGCCGATTGAACAGCTGCTCGACGCCGCCAACCGCCCACTCACAGATCCCGATCTCAACCGGATGATCGGCGCCGGCCAACCCCGCTTCGAGCTCTATCACTTCGCCCTGTCGGTCTGTTCCCAGAAAGTCCGCGCCTGCCTGTCCGAGAAGCGCGCCGACTATTTCTCTCGTGATATCAATGTTCAACCCGGTAACTATCACCCCGATTATGTCCGCCTGAGATTGGCCGGCCGCGGAGACCGGTCGCTCGTTGGCGGCTACACCGGCCGCTCTGCCGCATCGAGCGAGGGCTTCGATCCGGCCGTTGTGCCCACCCTTGTCGACCTCGCCCAACAGCGCGTTGTCGTCGACAGTGCCGCCATCTGCGCCCATATCGACAACGCTGTAGAGCCGGTGGGCAGCCTCACCCCACTGGCACTTCGATCTACCATTGGACAGGAGATCGCCATCGTCGACGCCACCCCGCATGTAGCCATTCTCTATGGCGCCCATCCGGACGGCGATTTCCGGCCCGAGCGCATTCGCAAATCCATGTCCGGGATCCACGATCGCAAGATTGCCAAGCTTGAAGCAGCACTTGAGCAAGTCACCGGTGATGCGGAACTGACCGAGGCGTTTGAGGCGAAAATCGCCAAGGAGGCTGCTGCCCGCGAATTCGTCGCGACCCCGCAAATGATGCGCGATACCGTCAACGAGATGATTGCCATCGTTGCCGCACTTGATGAACGGCTTTCCGACGGCCGCAGCTGGATCTGTGGCGAATCCTTCACGCTCGCCGACATTTTATGGGCAGTCTCGCTGTTCCGCATGCAATGGATCGGCATGGCATTTTGCTGGATGGGCAATCACAGGCTGAATCTCATCATGCGCACCCATGCATCCGCCTATGCCGTGCGCCTGTTTTCCCGCCCTTCATTTCGCGAGGCCGTGATCGACTGGCCCGGCATGCCACGAACAGAATATGTCAGCGGGTTTTATGACACTTAGGCCACATCGCTCAAAAACAGCGTGTGCCAAGCCTTGAGGCCTGGTGCCGTCGGATCATCCGCTTTCAACCAAATCCATTAAATATCCCGGCCCTGCCGGGACGTTTGCCACTGCGCCGCCACGTCACCAACTGGCCACCCCGGTAAACGGCTGGACGCCTGCAACAATCATCGCCTAATGTGTCGGTGATGGTGTTATCGCCAAACTCCGGGGACCAAGCGTTTGATATTATTGAAACAAGTCGGGCGCCTATCTGCGCTCACCGCATTGCTGTTTGTGCTGTCCGCCTGCACGACCAGCTTTCTCGAGATCGAACCCGAACCGGCAGGTTCCCAATCCGCGACTTCAAACTTCCCTTATGACCCGTTGGTCTATCACCTCGATCTGTCCATTCTCGCCTATCAGATCTATGGCCAAAGTCTCGTGTGGCCGTATGACCCGTATTATGAGGAGATGGCCGGCCGCCGGGATGACGTGATGCAAAACGTCCGCGATTGGGCAACAAAAAAGGGGCGCGAGCAAACTGCGACCAATGCCGGGCTCAACTCCATCCGCGGTCCGGGAGTTCTCGGCGGTTTTGCTGACAATGCCACCCACGATCCGATTTTGTATAATTACAGCCGCATTGATCCGTGGAACAATGCCTTGACCAATGCCAATGGAAAATGGACCGAATATCTAACCCCGCGGGCCATAACCGGCAGGATAAAGGACGCGTATATATGCTTTCGTCCGGCGGGAGAACCAGTCACTTCGGTATCGATTAATAAGATTCCCGTTCGCAACAAACGCCCATCACCGGATGCATCTGATACGCTGCTCGTATTTGAGGGTGGGACCGGCGACAAGGGAGAACCTGGCCGCCCCGCGTCACAAAGCCTGATGGGCTTTGTCCTTGTCCGGGATAAGGCAAATGGCGGCTTCGATATTCACATCTCGTTTCGCGGAAGCCGCAGCGGTTCGGCCGGCCGTGCCGTCATTGAGGCGTTCAGCGACGGCAGCGCCAGCGGAAATCCCGATTGGATCACGGACCTTGGTTACAATCGGCTGGCCTCAAGACAGGGTGGAGCGATCATCAGCACAACTGGCCGGGTTCACCGCGGCTTCGCCCAGGCCATGAGATCGATCCTTCCACGCCTTATGCCCTGCCTGGGCAAGGCTGCGGATCTCAAGGCCGGGCGGGCGCCCGCCAATATCTATGTAACAGGCCACAGTCTTGGCGGGGCGCTGGCGCAGGTTTTTGTGTCCGCGATTTTGCAGGGTAACCAATACGGGCCGAATGCGAGCGGCGGCGCCCTCCCCGCCAAACTGAGAAACTGGCCGTGGCGCCAATTGAAATTAATCACCTATGGCGCGCCGCGTGTGGGAGATGAAACCTTCGCCAAAGCATTGACAACAACTGCGCTTCAATCCGAATTCTTCTCAACGGAAATCAATCCGATAGACACCAAGGCCATAAAACCGAATGACCCGTCCATTGTCCAAAGGCTGCTGGATCCCGGCAGATCGGCCGGTTTCAGAGTGCTCAACTCAAAAGATCCGATTACGACCGAAAAAGTTGCCGGCGGAAAACATGTCGGCAAGACGGTCTATGTCAACAAACCGAACGTGCGCGATTTGCTGCCGCCGCCTGATTTCGGCGCCCACGGGCAGCGCCAGATAAGGGATCTCATTATTGCCAGCGTCGGCGGATCAGGTGTGCCCGCTCTGGCAATGCGGTCCCGGCCGATGAAGGAAATCAATCCCGGCCGCATTGCCGGACAGAAGGGAAGCGCAGACGAAATGCGCAAACTGGCCGCGTCCATGAAGACCTATTATGCGGCAAACGGAATTTGGCTCGATGCGGTTTCGTTCGACCGCGATCTGGAACTGCGCCTGTCGCTTCAATCCGGCAATTAGGGATAGGCCATGACGAGAAGAAAAGTGGTATATCCCGCATCTTGGACATTTACGGGCTGTGCAGGACCGGCTACCGGCCGCCGCCCTTTATGTTGATGCACTTGAGGACTGCGCATGAATTGGTGTCTGCAGCCGGAACCGTCGATAATCGACCACGACCACCGGACACACACTGTCCGCGTGGAGCCGCGAAAATATCGTATTTGACGATGTTGGCATTTCGCGAGGAGCCGTAGCGCAAAATCGCAGTTCCTTCGGCCTTGAGAATGGACTGAATGCGGTCGCAGGACAATTGCCTGGTCTCATATCGTGACAGTGCTTCAGCTGAAAACGAGGATGCTGCAACCAATGTGATTGCAATGCTGAGACTTCGCATGTCCCGCTCCTTTGCGAATAATGCATGAAATCAACAATCATCCCAAGCAAATAGAGCTGAATGCCGGTAATTCAACCTGCCTGAACATCTCGGACCATTTCTGGAAGTCGTGGAACTCCAAGAGGCCGTAGAAAGGAAGATGCCGGCAGTCCACGAACAACCCCATTTGATGGTTTGTGTTCGAGATCCCGAGGGCAACATCTTGGAGCTGGAGCAACCTGTGGCGATACATAAACCGATATCCGTACGCGAGATCTAGCGGAGTCTTGCTCCGCCCACGGCGATGATCATCGTAGCCCGTGGCCCAGCGTTGTCCAAATTTCCGGCAGGTTGCCGCCGCCTGATTTCGGTGCCCACGGGCAGCGCCAAATAAGGGATCCCATTATTGCAAGCGTCTGCAGGTCAGGTGTGCCCGCTCTGGCAATGCGATCCGCGCAGATGCGTTGAGATTGTTGATTGCGACCGTCGTCGATATACTGACTCCATTGTCATTCGGGGCATCGCCGAAAAAAGAATTGTTGCGATAGGCAGGACAATGAGCGCAGATCAAAAGCTCGATGCTGTTCTTGTTGCGAAGATTACCGGCTTCAAAACAACCGAAGACGCCGACGATGTCTCGTCACGCGAGATCCTTCAACGACTGATCGAAACCGCTGACAGTTCTGCCGCGACGCATGGTGGCAAGTTGCTCGGCAGCGCTCCTTCCGGATTTGCAGCATCATTCGAAAGCAGCGCAAACGCCGTTCGGTTCAAAACCGGTAAATCCGAACTCTCGCTTGAGCGGATATCGCCTGATGTAAACTCGCCGTTTCGTGGCGAAATCGAATATTTGAGCGTCGGTGTGGTGGCGGCGCAGGAGCGGTTGCGAAGCGGCCTTATGAAGGTTCCGGAAGTGACCTGGCAGTACAAGATCAAGACGCATTCGAGATTAGGTTCCGGCAATACATCCTATGAGGTGGAGGGCGCCACCTCCGTGGACCTGAAAACAGCCAAATCGCTCTATGATGAAGGCGCGGTGTTTGTCGAAACGGGCAGCGTAGAATACTGGAAAGAGCAACACATTCCCGGCTCGGTACATTTACCCGTCTATCGCACCGAAGCGTCGCCCAAGACGCATTTCACCAAAGAAAAATTGATGGCAGTTGCCTCTCCCGATACGAAAATTGTTATTTCTTACACTCCGGCCTTTGGTGCCTGGGATGCTGCAAAAGCTGTCGTTTGGGGATACAAAAACGTCTATTTCTTTGATGGGGGTGCAATAGCGTGGCAGGAGGCCGGATATCCGGTCGAAAGCGAACCATAGACAGAGGCTCCGATCGCCTCCTCACTTTTCACCGTCTTGTTTTACCCATCTTCCTCCCCACAATCACTATTGCGCGCGCGTGGACCGCTTGCATTCCCGCACCGTCCTGCTACATGCCCGGCCATGACTTCAACGCCGCTTGCAAACATCCGCAATTTTTCCATCGTCGCCCATATCGACCATGGCAAGTCAACGCTCGCCGACCGGCTGATCCAGATCACCGGCGGGCTTGCCAACCGCGAGATGAAGGAGCAGGTGCTCGACAGTATGGACATCGAGCGCGAGCGCGGCATCACCATCAAGGCGCAGACGGTGCGGCTCAACTATCAAGCTGCCGATGGCCAGGATTATGTGTTGAACCTGATCGACACGCCCGGCCATGTCGATTTCGCCTATGAGGTCTCGCGCTCCCTGTCGGCCTGCGAAGGTTCCCTGCTCGTCGTCGACGCCTCCCAGGGTGTCGAGGCGCAGACGCTCGCCAATGTCTACCAGGCCATCGACAACGACCACGAGATTGTCACCGTGCTCAACAAGGTCGATCTGCCGGCCGCCGAACCGGAGCGCATCAAGACCCAGATCGAGGAGGTGATCGGACTTGATGCGTCGAACGCGGTTGAAATTTCCGCCAAGACCGGGCTCGGCGTCGAAAACGTGCTTGAAGCCATCGTCAACGAACTGCCGGCGCCTTCGGATGGAGATGCCGGCGCGCCGCTGAAAGCCATGCTGGTCGACAGCTGGTACGACGCCTATCTCGGCGTCATCGTGCTGGTCCGCATCATCGATGGCCGCCTGAAAAAGGGCCAGACCATCCGAATGATGGGAACCGGCGCCAAATATCCGGTCGACCGCGTCGGCGTGTTTACGCCAAAAATGGTCATGGTCGACGATCTCGGGCCGGGCGAGCTTGGCTTCATCACGGCCAGCATCAAGGAGGTTGCCGACACCCGCGTTGGCGACACCATCACCGAGGACAAGAAGCCGACCGCCGAAATGCTGCCGGGCTTCAAGCCGGCGCAACCGGTGGTCTTTTGCGGCCTGTTTCCGGTCGATGCCGCCGATTTTGAAGACCTGCGCGCGGCAATGGGCAAATTGCGCCTCAACGATGCATCGTTCTCGTTCGAGATGGAAACATCCGCCGCGCTCGGCTTCGGTTTCCGCTGCGGTTTCCTCGGCCTGTTGCATCTGGAGATCATCCAGGAGCGGCTGGAGCGCGAATTCGATCTCGACCTTATCGCCACCGCGCCGTCGGTCGTCTACCGGCTCAACCTGATCGACGGCTCGCAAAAGGAACTGCACAATCCCGTCGACATGCCCGACGTGGTCAAGATCGCTTCCATCGAGGAGCCGTGGATCCGCGCCACCATCCTGACGCCGGATGACTATCTGGGCTCCATTCTGAAACTCTGCCAGGACCGCCGCGGTGTGCAGGCCGATCTTTCCTATGTCGGAAAGCGCGCCATGGTGGTCTACGACCTGCCGTTAAACGAGGTGGTGTTCGATTTCTACGACCGGCTGAAATCGATCTCCAAGGGCTACGCCTCGTTCGACTACCAGCTGACCGACTATCGCGAGGGTGATCTGGTGCGCATGAGCGTGCTGGTCAACGCCGAGCCGGTCGATGCGCTTTCCATGCTGGTTCACCGCGCCGCAGCCGAAAAGCGCGGACGGGTCATGTGCGAAAAGCTGAAGGATCTGATCCCCAAGCACATGTTCAAGATCCCGATCCAGGCGGCCATCGGCGGCACCATCATCGCGCGCGAAACCATCTCGGCGCTGCGCAAGGATGTGACCGCAAAATGCTATGGCGGCGACGTGACCCGCAAACGCAAACTTCTGGAAAAACAGAAGGAAGGCAAAAAGCGCATGCGCCAGTTCGGCAAGGTCGACATCCCGCAGGAAGCGTTTATCTCGGCACTGAAGATGGGGGACTAGCGTTTAGGCGCTTTCCCATTGTTGGAATCTTCCCGAACCAATCCGGTGAAAGACCGTTAAGCGGATGGTGTGGATGGCTCCTACACCCCGGCGTCTGATGCGCCATAGTGCAGTTGTTATCACTGCTGGTATAGGAGCCACGATATGCAGATTACCACGGTTGGCGTAGATCTCGCCAAGAACGTTTTTCAGGTGCATGGCATTTATGACGATGGATCGGTTGCTTTCAACAAGCCGCTGCGGCGAGGCCAGATGCTTACCTTCTTTGCGAAGCTCGATCCCTGTTTGATCGGCATTGAGGCCTGTGGTTCGAGCCATCATTGGGCGCGTGAACTGACGATGCTGGGCCATGAAGTCAAGCTGATGCCGGCCAGCTACGTCAAAGCCTATGTGAAGCGTGGTAAGTCGGATGCGGCCGATGCTGCGGCGATCTGTGAAGCGGTTACGCGCCCGATCATGCGCTTTGTGGCCATCAAGTCACAAGAACAGCAGGCCATCTTGAGCCAGCATCGGGTTCGTCAGGCGCTGATCAGTCAACGCACGCAACTGGCCAACATGATCCGTGGTCTGCTTGCAGAGTTCGGCATCATCCTTCCCAGAGGCATCGATCATCTGCGCGGCTTCGCCCGTGAGATGCAGGCTGGCGAGCTTCTGGACATCCCGGAGACCGCTGAAGACGTCATCGCCTTGCTATGCGATCAACTGATCGACCTTGATCGACGCATCACTCAACTGGATAAGGCGATTTCTGAGCAGGCCAGGAAGGATGAGCGCGTTGAGCTGCTGCAGACCATTCCAGGCATCGGGCCTGTTACGGCTTCTGCTATTGTGGCAACCATTGGCAGTGGCAGGCAGTTTCGAAGCGCTCGCGACTTTGCTGCCTGGATCGGTCTGACACCCTTGAACAAATCAAGCGGTGGCAAGGAAGTGCTCGGGCGCATCAGCCGCATGGGTGACCGATATCTGCGGCGTCTCTTGGTGAACGGCATGGCGAGCCGTATTCGCTACGCAAAAAACAAGCCGGAACGGACTGATCCATGGCTACGCAACCTGCTTGAGCGCAAGCCGGCGAAGCTTGCCGCTGTCGCGATGGCCAACAAGACAGCACGCATCGCATGGGCTGTCCTGACAAACGGAGAGCCTTTCAGGGAGGAAAGCGTAGCCCGGTAGACAAAACACCAGTTTGCAAGAACGCATGATGTGATGAGGATCCGGGCCAGCCGGAGAGCCGAGACACCCCGTCAATGTCCAGGGACACAAATAGTCCGCTAAGCGGAATGGGACTTGGTTCACGGAAACCATCAGGGCCAGCAGACAAACTCTGCATCAACAGGCCGGACACAGGACCGTATCTGACCCAGGAACTTTGTCACAACAAAAGGCTTGCAAAGCAGGAGCCATCCACACAGGTCATTGTTGCCGCTTGACGTGCTCAATTCAAAGTCCGCTTTTCGGTGCTGAAAACGCGCAGCGCTAATTGAATTAAATTGCGAGTTGAACTCCAGATTTTCGATCTTTCCGCCAACGTCATACCCGTGTCACTTACCTAGTTCACCGAAAACTTGTGCTCCCAACGTCCTTGTCGTGTTATTAGTTTTGTCTGGCAAACCCAAAGAATCTCGCATCGACATGAGGTGCTGACGGGCGGGAGTGGGTTGGCCGTTCTCCAACGCGGTAAAAGACCCGCTACTATGTTTTCGGATCGTTATGGGGCCTTCTTTGTAGGAAGCAACTACTTCTCCGACGTCGAACTTGCCAACTGTGGGAGTACGGTTTGGAAAGGACATTGCACCGCGTCCTAGTCGAAGAGATCCGCGATACACCTCTGCGCAATCGGCGCGAAAATCCTCGGTGGATTTGTCATAAACAACCGTTACATCCAGCTCGTCTTCCAATGTATCGAGCCAAACGACGATAACCCGATCGACGAGTTCAATAGTGCTCTCTTTTAGGGCAATACCTGTTGACGTAGTAATTGTTTTGACTGAAACGCGAAGGCCGTCCTTGTCTACGAGGTCAAACCCTCTTTGGTTGTTCTCGGGAGTAAGTTTTACTTCTAGGTAATCTGCTACAAATGCCTCGCCTAAGACGCCCGTATGCGCTCGAAGCTCTTGTGGAGAGATACCGGCTTCAATACCAGCAATGTACGCCGCCCGACTTGCTGCAATATAAGTTCGGTATGACAACTTCTCGCCTTTGCCAATTGTACAATCAATGCTCCAGAATCTGGGTATGAGATGAGCGACTCTTTTCAGCAGCTTTACACTTGCCCGACCATCCGTAAAGCAACTCAATCATTGCTCGAGGCTTAACTCCTCATTGCGTCCAAACAGCCATTAGCATCAAAAACACGCACCGCGCTACTCGATTGGCTTTCATGGTGATCGCGATGTTGTCGTTATGTCATGATTTGCGCAACAAAGCTGACGTTGGTTCTATTCGTGGCAGTCTACATTCCGCGCTCAGCGGCGCCTTTGTTGCCTTTGAGATTTGCACAAACACATCCAGCCAAATCCGATCCCCCATTTGACACCCTCCCCAAATCCCCTCATCATGAACCCGCCGGTGTGAAAACGACATCGGTGCGGTTTGAAAGCTGCTCTGTGGTGCGCGCCCAACGCGCTATCGAAAATTCGCTTTAGCGCGTTTTTTCATGGCCGGGCGTTGTGTGGGAGCTTCGGCTCGCCGCGTGCACCACGTGGTCTTTCAACCTGCAGCGTCCGGTCACCAGATTGAAAGCTGGTAATCGGGTTCAACACGAACCATGGTGCAATAAAATGACCCCACAACCCCACTCCATCAATCAACCGCAATCACCAAGAGAAACGGCTCCCGTTCAGGAATCCGACCACGACCCGCTCTACGATGTCGAGGCCTCGCTCAACGCCATCCACGGCCTCTTTGAGGCAGTCTATGAGTTGAGCGCCAGCGGTGATGTGCGCGACCGTAAACTCTCGGCCATCTGCGCCGTCTCCAGCCACCTGCTGGGCGAAACCATCCGCGCGAAAGAAGCGTTGCAGTTGGTGTTTGAGCAACGGCGGTGACTGTCTCTCCCCTTGCGGGAGAGAAAGTCTTTTCTTGGGCTTACGAGGGCATGCCCGAGGATGACAACCTTGTTTGAGTTTTGCGGCTAATCGCCAGCTTTGATTGGACCGATCGACGGGGCAGCTACCGGGAGTGGAAATTGGCACTCAAGGCCATCCCACCCTCCGTCATCCTCGGGCTTGACCCGAGGATCCACGCACAAACAACACGTTGATTTTCAATGATCTCGCACCAATCTCATCCACGCTTTCAAATCCTCCCCCACACTCTCCAGCCAAACCGGAGTGGCGTTTTGGACTGGAAAATCGCGATTCAAAGAAACCGCAAGGCGCTGGGCGATGTTATTGCCGAGCTGGTCGCGCTGGCGCAGCAGGCAATGATCTCCCCCCTTGAGGGGGAGATGTCGGCTAAGCCGACAGAGGGGGGTCGCGGTCCGGATGCCAAGACACCCCCCTCTGCCCTGTCGGGCCAGAGGGTCGAGCCGCAGGTCTCGCCCCGTCCTTCGGACCCCGCCGCACGGGGGGAGAATGGCGGTGGCCACATCGCAGGAACTTCGCTCCGCCGCGCTGTGCTTCGCATCCTGCGCCCGGCGGAATCGGCGCTCAGGCGTTTGATCGTCGTCGTTGCGGCGATGCTGAGCCAAAGGGCGCGGGAGACGACGGAGCAGCAGGGCGAAATCCAGCTACCGGATTTCTCCACCTTTGCCACATACGACACGCTGCCGGCCTTCCAGCTGATCGATCCGCGAAAGACGTTCGGCGAATTTTCACGTCCGGTCGCCAAAGGCATCCCGCGCATCGCCGTGCCCGGCGTTTTCGATCCGGTGCCGCTGAAGAAACCGGACAACACGCTTCAGGCCGTCAAGCTGATCCGCCGCATCCGCAAACTGCAATATGCGCTCCACACGCTGCCGCGACAGGCCCGCCGCCTCAACCGGCTGATGGCAAGGCGCGCCAACGCCGAACCCGGACCGAGAAAAGTCGGGCCGATCCGCCCCGGCAACCCGCCGGGCCACCGCAAACGTCCGCGCGAACCGGTCGATGACCTGTTACGCGAGTGCCACTGGCTGGCGCAGGAATGCGCGCGGCAACCGCCGTGAGCGTTTTCCAAGCGCAGGCAGTTTCACCCCGGATGAAAGATTCGCGGGAGGGATGACGCGTGCCTATTATTTGGTGCGGCTAAACTGGTCGATAAACTCGACGCCAAGGCGCTTTCCGTCGCGCCAGTGCTGCCGGCAGTCATAGGTCTGGTTGCGGAAACGAACGACGAGCTGGAATTTCTCGGGCAGTATCTGGTCGGCGCCAACGCGCAATTCCGCACCCAGCTTGCTGATGTTGCGGATACTGCAGATCGATTCCGGCTGGTCGTCGCCGCGCAGGATTTTTCCGTGAATGTCGACCGGCTGCCGATGCAGGCGCCGGCGTTCGCTTTCTTTCTTGTCTTCCATGTCCCAGCCCCGTTTACCCCGCATTCTGGCTATCATAATCATGTTAGTGAAACGTAATATCTCCAGGCGAAAGCGTTGGCTGGCGGGACAAAATCCAATCACGGTTAATGTTTTTCTACGCCCGGTTACCGGCAGCCATCAACTCATCGCACATGCGCGTGAAGCCGCTACCGGCTGGGGCTTTTGCCCGCTAGTTTCCGGTGAAATCAAGGAGAAGCTGATGTTCGTTCCGCTAGTCAGGCCGATTGTAACCCTCGCCCTCGCACTGTTACTGATCGGACCGGCGGCAGCGCAGGAACTGACCGACGAGCAGGTGGGCGAGTTCAGCCGCCGGACCGTATTTGGCGCACCGGGCCAGATCATCGAGGCGCTGAAGGCACTTGGTGAGCGCGGCAATCCCGATGTGTTGCCGTCGCTGTTATTGTCGGTGCGTTATCGCGGCGCCCATCCGGAAGTCTTGGAAGTGTTTTCCAAACTCGCCGGCGAGCAGGTCACAGACTGGAAGGACGCCATGCTGTGGCAGGAGGCACATCCGGAAATCAAGCCGCATGAAAGCTATCGCGAACTGAAGCTGCAGATATTCCGCCGCATCGATCCGCTCTTTTTGAACTTTCTCGGCGGTGACAGCAGCCTGCCGGAAAACATGAAAATCCGTCTTGAAGAGATCACCTGGGGTGGCGTTTCGGTCGACGGCATTCCCTCGCTCGACAACCCGAAACTGATCGGCGTTGCGGATGCGGAATATTTGCTCGACACCGATCTGGTCTTCGGCATCGAGATCAATGGCGATGCGCGCGCCTATCCGCTGCGCATCATGGGCTGGCACGAGATGTTCAACGATGTGATCGGCGGCGTGCCGCTGGCGCTGGCCTATTGCACGCTTTGCGGCTCCGGCATTCTTTTTGAAACGCAGGTGGAGGGCCGCGACAAGCCGCTGGTGTTCGGCTCTTCGGGCTTTCTCTACCGCTCGAACAAGCTGATGTTTGACCGCCAAACCAACAGCCTGTGGAACCAGTTCACCGGCCAGCCGGTGACCGGTCCCCTGCTCAATTCCGGCATCAAACTGAAGATACGCCCGGTGGTGATCACCTCCTGGGCAAACTGGAAATCCTCCCATCCGGACACCAAAGTGCTGTCGCTGGATACCGGTCACAGCCGCAATTACGGTTCCGGCGTTGTCTATCGGGACTATTTCGCAAGTCCGGAACTGATGTTCCCGACCATCGTGCGCGATGAAAGCGTGTTGCAGCGCAAGGACTATGTCTTCGGCATTCGCGACGTTGCCGCCTCCAAGGCCTGGCCGGTCTCGGCCTTTGCCGGCGGCAAGGTCATCAATGACGAAATCGGCGGCCGCAACATCGTGCTGATCGGTGACGAGGCGACGCGAACCGTGCGCGCCTATGAGCGCGGCGACCGGGAGTTTTCGGTGGCTGCGGATTTGTCGGCTTGCTCAATGATGGTGGCGGCGACTGGTCGGTTGGCGAAGACGCGCTGACCGGTCCGGGAGGCGAGAAACTGCCACGCATGCCCGGCCACATTGCTTATTGGTTTGCCTGGGACGGCTATATAGGCATCGACAGCGAACTCTATGCGCCAGGCGATTGACCGGCGATTATCCGCATCTGGCTTGAGCTGATTTACTCCTCCATATCCAGCATCCGGTTACGGCAGAGACGAAGCCATGTCAAAACCGCTGTGCACAAATTGGTTTGAATATGGCACGAGCTGCGAACAACCATGCGCTGAGTGCAAGTTTCCATTGCCACAAACTAGGGTTGCACAATCAATAATAGTATGGCACTTTAATGCACTAATTGATTTAATCATGGCATTGGAGGGAATGATGCTTAGAATAATCGCTGCAGGAGGCATAACATTACTTGCAACACTATCCGCCAACGCTTTTGATCCAGCAAACTTTCAAGGATTTGGCACCCTGGCTACCACGTCGACATCCTGGCAGAATCAATCAGGTTCGACCATGACGATAAACATTGACACATCCGGTAATGTGACCGGCCATTACATCAATCGGGCAAGCGGCACCGGCTGCCAGGGTACGCCGTACGTTTTGAACGGCCGGGTTAACGGCAACTTTATTGCCTTCTCAGTTGCATGGAGCAATGCGACGGCAAACTGCAATTCGGTAACCGGTTGGGCTGGCTATGCACAAGCGGTCGGCTCAAATGTAGAAATCGTGACAAACTGGAACCTAGCCTATCAGGGTGGATCTGGGTCGCAAATCGGACAAGGCAGCGACACATTCACCTACGTGCCACAGTCATCGACCGAATCCTTCCTGTCAGATTAATTGCAGATACCAACTCGAACAGATGCAGATCACCGGATCTACTTCGGTGATTTGTTCCGTCTGGCCCGCAAAATCGGACCAATTCGCACATAGATGCCACCGGCAATTCGATTTCGTGTCCGGAGCACCGGTTGGTTCTCAGACACGTTTTGCCGGCTTTCGCGGAACACAATATAGATGCCGCTCAGCACAATGACCCCGGCGCCAATCAACGTCCGGTTTTCCGGAAATTCGCCGAACAGCAGCGCGCCATAGGCAGTCGCCCACAGGATCTGCGAGTATTGCATGGGCGCAACGATGGCAGCCTCACCTGTTTTGTAGGCGCCGATCATGCAGTTCAACGCTACAAACCCCAAGGCAGAAAGGATCGCGACTGCGACCAGATCGCCAAATAGCATGGGTTTGTAATCGAGCGGCATCAGCGCACCCATGACAATGAAATTCCCAAGCAACGGAAACAGCAGCAGCACAAGATCACGCTCGTCGCGGCCTATTCTGCGCACGATGATTGAGTTCAGCGCAGCAGCGAACGCGCCGACCAACGCCAGCGCATGGCCGAAGGTGAACTCCGCTGTGGTCGGATCAAGCACGATGAAGACACCGGCAAGACCAAGCAGCACCGCGCCGCCGCGGTGAATCCCAACTCTTTCACCCAGAACCGGAATCGCCAACAGCGTGATCATCAGCGGCACCGTGAACAGGATCGAGTAGACTTCGGCCAGCGGCAGCACGGAAAATGCGTAAAACACACACAGCGATGATGTGATGATTGAAGCGGTTCGCAGCGCCGTCCACCATGGATGATGCGGCCGCATATTGGCTTCGCGCCTGTCGCTGATCAGCATGAACGAAAGCCACGGAAACCCGAATATGACGCTGAAAAACAGGATCTGAAACGGGCTGTAGGTTGCGCCGAGATATTTCACGATCACATCGTGGGTGGCGAATATGCCGAACCCCAATAGTCCGAGCAGCGCGCCTTTGGCGTTGGAGGTCATTTGCATTCCGGCGATGTTGGCTCCACCCCTGCCGCTCGCATCTCACAATGGCCGGTGAGACACAAGCCGGGGATGTTTGCAAATTTGGCATGCCAGCCTTGCGTCTTTGGCAGGCGCCAAATCCTCAGCCAAAGATTTGTTTAAACAGGCCGATACAGTTGCGGAAACCGGCTTCGAAATCGCCATTGCCCGGATGATGCACGCTCTCAAATGAGATGACGCCGTCATAATTGTCATTGCGCAGTGCATCTGCCATCGGCTGGAACTGATCGGCGAGCTGACCGGTTCCCATCTCGCGCACCTCCAATGTCGCTCGCGGCGTGTCGACCTGCACATCCTTGATATGGATGTGACCCAGATAGCCGCCTCGGACTTCCTCATAACCGTCAGGAAAGGCGCGCTCATGGCACCAGCAATTGTTCGCCGGATCCCATAGCACTTTCAGGGCGCCTTTGGCATCGAGATCTTCAATCAGTTTCCGGGCGGTATAGTTTGAGTTGACCATGGTGCCGTTGCCGGTCTCGACCACCAGCATCACATTTTCCTTCCTGGCCAGGTCGACTGCCGGCGCGATCAGCGGCAGCGTCGCATCCCAGGCACCGTGCGCGACGTTCCATTTTTCCGCACCTCCACTGCCCCAAAGGATCTGTTCTTTCCGGTTGGTCATTATCCGAACCAGCGGTGAACCAACGACATGTGCCATGTCTATGACTCGTTTCAGCGCATCCATGTGCTTCGTATGCAATTCATCGCCAGCCTTGTTGGCAGTCGTCATACCCGCGAAGACGTGCCGGGAAACGCAGGAAACCGGCTTGCCCCGGTCTCGCAACAATTTGTCGATTTCCGCGATCTCTGCAGCATCGTGATCGCCGACTTCCTTCTCGCCGACGAATTGAAGCTCGGCAAATTCCAAACCGAACTCGTCCATCACGTCGACCGCGTGTTTCAAATCCCGGCTAATGCCGTCGCAAATTACACCCAACTTCATCGAATTGTTCCCCGCTCGTCAGCGTTTCAGCTCCGCGCCGACAATGTCTTCGGCGACCTTCGTCACCACCCAGTTGTCCCCTTCGGGATGCTTCGTCTTACCCGCCTGGAACAGTTGCATGGCCGTCGCCGCGGTGAATAGCGGGACGCCAAGTTCGCGCGCCAAATCCATGGAAATGGTCAGGTCCTTGTACATGGTGTTGATGTGACTGCCGGTACCCACAAATTCACGATCAATGATTTTCTCAAGCGCGTTGTTTGTGATGCCACTACCGGCGCTCGACGTACTGAAGACATCGTAAAGCACTTGCCCGCTGACCCCGGCTTTCGCCGCCAAAACGGCCGCTTCAAATGTAGCGGAGAATATTGAACCTATCAGCGACTGCAAACATGCTTTGACGGTCTGACCTATTCCTGCATCTTCTCCGACATGGTGGATGGTCTGGGAAACCGCTTCCATTGCCGGCCTGGCCCGCTCCATCGCTTCAGGCGTGCCGGCCGCCATCATGGTCAGTGTTCCACCTTGAGCTCCAGGAAATCCGCCAGACACAGGCGCATCGATGAGAGAAATTCCCGTCCCTTCAAGTCCGGCCGCAAGATCCCGTGCTTCATTGGCCTTGATGGTCGCTGTCAGCAGCACCACAGAACCTTTGACCATTGTTGAAGCAAGACCGTCAACCAGAATGACGGATTTGGCCTGATCGCCGTTCATTACCATGACGAAAACCGCCTCAGCGCCTTCGCCGACTTGCGCTGGCGAGTTTGCGGCTATACCCCCCATATCGGTGAAGGCTTTCATCCGATCCTCGCTCAGATCAAAACCTGCCGTTTCAAATCCTGCGGCGATCAGATTTTTTGCCAGTCCCGACCCCATGTCACCAAGGCCGATAACGCCCACTCGCTTCATTTTGTTTTCCTTGCATGATGGTTTGCACAGCTTTTGAGCGGTGCTGTTTGAGCATCGCAAATCACATCAACTTTGATTTCCTGAAAAGAAATTAGTCAAGTCAGCGGGTGGAATTCAATTCGCTGAAAACGCCCTCGAACCATTGTTTCTGGTTCAAAGGGAACAGAAAAAATTGCAGGCTCGGAATTTCAACTCCGGTCACGAACCGGCAGCACTGGTTTCATAGTTGCCCTTTACGCGTTCTTTTGTCGGGTCAAAGTGAGGGAAACTCACAACCTTGGCCTTCAGGCGCTTTTGCAATCCATCCAGCTGGCCAACCTCTATATCCCCACCGGGCTCTGCATGGGTGACATCGACACGGGCAAGCGCGATCACCTTGCCAAGGATCGGTGAGCGGATTGCGGAAGTGATTTCACCGACCTGCGCTTTGCCGATCCGAATGCAATCGCCCGTCGATGGCACAACGCCACCTTCGATATCGAGACCGACCAGCTTTCTTTGCGGATGCGCCTTGCGTTCCTCGATTGCCGTGCGGCCGACAAAATCGTCTTCCTTGGATTTAAGCGGAACCGTAAATCCGATGCCTGCCTCAAACGGATTGGTCTGATCGGTGAACTCGTAATTGGCAAAGATCAGGCCGGCCTCGACACGCAACATGTTGAGCGCTTCCAGCCCAAGCGGCACCATGCCCATCGGCTCGCCTGCATCCCAAATTGCGTCGAACACTTTCATTGCATCTTTCGGATGGCAGAAAACCTCATAGCCCAGTTCGCCGGAATAGCCGGTCCGCGACACCACAACCGAAGGACCGTGGAAATCACCGATGCGGCCGACGGTGAAGCGGAACCATGGAAGCTCATCCACGGTCGGCTGAGTTGGCGGGGTCCAAACCACTTTCGACAATATTTCTCGCGAAAGCGGACCCTGAACCGCGACATTATGCAACTGATCCGTCGACGAGCGAACCCAGGCATCAAGCCCGTTTTCCTCTGCCTGCTTGCGCAGCCAAAGGCCGCTGTCATCATTGCCGCCAATCCATCGGAAATTGTTTTCACCGAGACGGAACACGGTGCCATCGTCGATCATTCCGCCATGATCGTAGCAGATTGCCGTATAGACAACTTGCCCGACAGCCAGCTTCTTCATGTTGCGGGTCACGCAAAGCTGCATCAGTTTTTCGGCATCAGGCCCCGTCACTTCATATTTGCGCAGGGGCGACAAATCCATAATTGCCGCCTTCTCGCGGCAGGCCCAATATTCGGCAATCGCGCCATGATTGGTCATGTCATTGGCAAGCCAATAGCCATTATACTCAACAAAATTACGCGTGTGCCGGGCGAAGCCCTCTTGAAACGCGGTCGGCTTCGTTTCTTCCACTTCTGCCTCCGGGGTCTTGCGCCATCCTATTGAGCGCCGGAATTGTTCTTTCTCGTCATAGACACGGACCTGGATGTCCGTCGGGTTCCAGCCATTGGCAGGATCGACATCACACGGACATCCGGTCGAAACGCAGACCAGATCGGTCAGCGCTTTCAGCAATACAAAGTCTCCCGGCCGTGACCAGGGATCGTCCATGCCGATGGCGTTCGCATCGTCGAGAATGGTATTGAAAAAGAAGTTGATTGCAGGCCAGCCGCCCCGTGGCTTGATACCGTATCTGGCCATATCCTTGTTGATATTGTCAGAACAATTCACATGTCCCGGATATCCGAGGTCTTCATAGTACCGCGCTGTGCAAGCAAGGCCGAACGTATCATGACGCCCACAAGTATCCTGCACGATCTCAACAAGCGGTTCGTGGTCAATGCTGAAATATTTCGAGTAAATTCCAGGCGCGGGATAAAGTGATCCCATTAGTGACCGTGTAGTTGTCGGATCAATTTCGCGTTCAAGCCCCTTGTCCAGCGCTCGTCTCGAGAATGCCTGGAAATCGGAACATTCGCGGCCCTGAATGTCGACGACCTGAATAAATTCACCCGCCTTTACTTCAAACCCCTTGGCTTGTCCGGGCTGAATGTTGAAATCCTGAAGCGGATTGGCAAGCGGATCCGGTGGCGGACGTTTCCCCTTGCCATCAACCGGCTCGGCCCGGCGCAGATACAGCACAATTTCACTGGGGGCATCTTGCGCCTCCGGCTGCATTGGCAGGCCAGGTGCAGCGACAATCAGCAATCCGTCGCATGCAGCAAAGAATGTTTCCATATCCCCGGCCCGCGATCCCTCCGCAAACAGCCGGACCGACTTTGAAGTCCCGATATCAAAGTCGGCCTCGGCCAGTTTACGCAGCACCTTCGCGCCGGAATGGTCTGCTGACAACGTCGCCTGAATGACCGACGCATCGCCATTGGCATTCGCGCCGATCATCGCAGGATCCGCAATACCGTTGGAATCGAAAAACACCAGTTCCGCGGGCTGCAGCCCTTGTCGATCCATGACTGAAATTTCATCACCCTTGCGGATCGATACTGTGCGGCTACCGCCGCCTGGCACCGGATACCGCTCCACACCATGTGGAAGGATCGGAAGGCCGGGTGTGGTAACACCACGCCGCTCATACGGCGTTTCGAAGGCCGGTCTTACATTCATCAGTCGAGCCCCAATTTCGCCTTACGATCAGATGCCCACCGGGTGATGATGTGGTCGAACGCCAACGCCATCAGTGAAACATTGATACCAAGAACGAAGTTTTTTCCTAACTCATTGCCCGCCAACGTCTTCTGCAGTTCCTGACCGAGGTCCTGCGTTCCGATGAAGGCTGCGATTATGACCATAAAAAACGAGAACATGATTGCCTGGTTGAAACCTACCGCCATCGTTGGCAAAGCGAGTGGCAGCTGCACATTCCAGAGTTTTTGGCGTCTTGTGGCGCCTGACATATCGGATGCCTCGACCAATTCTCCTGGCACACCGCGAAGGCCTTCGATCGTATAACGGGCCAATGGCACCATCGCGAAAATCAGGATTGAGAAAACAACCGCCACATCATTGACGCCAAACAACATGATCGCCGGGATCAGATAGATAAAGCTTGGGAATGTTTGCGCCGTGTCACAAGCCAACAGGATCCGATTCGACCATGCTTCGCTCCTGCTGGCGAAAATTCCAAGCGGCAGGCCGATCAACGTTGCGAGGATCACCGCGGAGATCACAGTGTAAAGAGTGATCATCGAGCGATCCCACCATCCCGTCAGCGCTACAACACCGAAGAAGATCAGCACAGTCAGGCATGACCTTCGGCCGCCGACAAAATAGGCCAATGAGCCAAAAAACAGCAGCACCGTGGGAACGGGAAGCCACAATATAGAGTTTCGAAATGGTATCAGCACATTGACATTGAGGAACCAGCGGATGGATTCCGTTGTCGCCTGCACCACGTCAATATCCAGGACATATTTGATTACGCCGTCGATCTCGCGGCCCATCGAAAGATCCTGGCGGCGACCGACCTGAAAGAAGTAGGGCTCCACCATCGCCAGTAATGACAATGCGATGAACACGCCGATACCGGTCAGGAGGAAAATGTGCTGACGCCACCACGGCGTGCCCTTCTCGAAATGTTCGGGTTGTTGAACAACCCAGGCCTTCGACAGCCTGTCAAGCGTAATCGCGATCAGAACAATTGTTACGCCAATTTCAAAAGACCGACCCAGCTTGAATGAATTCATCATCGCCAGGAGCTTGGCGCCCAGGCCGGGCATGCCGATGAAAGCGGTCAAGACCACCATTGCCAGACAGAGCATGATCACCTGGTTGACACCGACCAGAATCTCAGTGCGCGCAGCTGGAATATAAACGTGGCGCAACATCTGCCAGCGCGTGCATCCGCTCATATGTCCGGCTTCCACGACCTCCGGCGAAACCTTTTTCAACCCCAGTGTCGTCATCAGCACCATCGGCGGAATGGCGAACACGATGGTCGCGACCGCCGCCGCAGTAGGCCCAACCTTGAAGAAGATGACGGCTGGAAGCAGATAGGTGAAGAACGGCAGCGTTTGAAGGACGGCAAGTGTTGGCCGCAACGCTTTCTCCACCGCCCGATATTTCCAGGCAAGAATTCCCAGCCCCAGACCAACCAGAAACGCCAGCGGTGCCGCGACCACGATGACCGACATGGTTTCCATTGCCAGTTTCCACTGGCCAATCACTGCAGTCCAGACAAAGGTTCCACCAGCCAGCAACGCCAGACGCCATCCGCCGAGCCAATAGCCCAACACCGCTGCCGCACCAGCAACTGCGACCCATGGTATGGGTCCTATGCGCGGCCACCTGTGTTTGCCGTAAAGAATATTAGCTGTCGCATCCAACAGCACTTCCAGACCTGCAGCGATGCCGCGGGTAACATATATCAAACCGAGGTCTTCGCGGATGAAATCGAATATCGCCTGCATCCACTTCTGCCAGGGCAGCAGCGCCCATTCAGGTAGGCGTATAAGCGCATCGGGAAGGATAGGCTTTGCGACAGCAAACAATACCGCAGCCGCAAACATTGCCCAGGCAATCTGAGAGTTACTCAGGCCCTTTGAAGGCTGGGAGATATTCTCGGCTATCGCCGCCATCAATGTTGTCCCAATAACACGTCAAGACCGGCTTGACGTTCGAGCACTCCGGTAACCTTGCCGTTTTTGTCAGCGACCGGCAGTAGCTTCCGTTTATCCTCGATGAGCTGCCTGGCGAGCGCATGTATTGTCGTCGAAGCTTCGACCGGTTCGCCTGTGACCTTCTGGCCATTGAGCTTCTTGGCCAGAAATCCCGCGTGCACGACCCGTGCTTTGTCAATTTCTTCCGTGAATTTGGCCACATATTCCGTCGCCGGATTAAGGACGATCTTGTCGGGCGTGTCGCATTGCTCGACTGCCCCGTCTTTCATGATTGCGATCCTGTCGGCTAGCCGCAACGCCTCATCAAAGTCATGCGTAATAAACGCAATGGTCTTGCCAAGCATTGCCTGCAGACGCAGGAATTCATCCTGCATTTCACGACGGATCAACGGGTCGAGCGCCGAAAACGGTTCATCCAAAAACCAGATATCCGGCTCAATAGCCAACGATCGGGCGATGCCGACCCTTTGTTGCTGTCCTCCTGACAACTCCCTGGGGAAGTATTCCTCGCGCCCAGAAAGCCCAACCAATTCGATGACTTCCAAGGCGCGCGCGCGCCTTTCGTGCTTATCTTGTCCGCGCATCTCCAATGGAAACGCGATATTCTCTAAAACGGTGCGGTGAGGCAGCAGGCCGAAGGACTGGAACACCATCCCCATCTTCCTGCGCCGCAACTCAATCAGCTCGTTTTCGTTCAACGCACCAATGTCCTGACCGTCAACGACAATCTCGCCGCCGGTAATCTCGTGAAGCCTGGAAAAACAGCGCACCAGTGTAGATTTCCCGGATCCTGAAAGGCCCATGATGACCAGCATTTCGCCACGTCCAACATCAATTGAGACATCGCGTACACCAGCAATATAGCCCTCTTGCCTGATCTCTTCGAAACCCATCCCCGCCGGCATTTGCTTCAGGAAACGCTCAGGCTCAGGCCCAAACAATTTCCACACGTTGCGGCATTCGATTACTTTTTCCTTGCCCGCCATTTGTTATTTTTCTTTTCCGTTGCGCATTAAATACGTGAGTGAACCGCCCCGGCAAACCGGGGCGGTCAAGTCTTGATCATGCACTATTCCGGCATGGTCCGGATTACATTACAGCCTCTACCCAAGGCTTCCAAACAGCTTCGTTCTGCTCCAGCCATTCGCTTGCCGCTTCTTCAGGCTCCAACTCGTCGATATCGACCAGTTTCGCCATCTCGGCGATCTGCGGATTGGTGAAGCTGATTTTCGTCAGCAGATTGTAGGCGGCAGGCCATTTGTCTTTCATGCCGTCCCAGGCAGCTTTCTTCAGATAGCCATTTGCCGGATTGCCGCAATCGTATAGTGCATCCGGATTCGGACCGACCGCAGGATCCTTGTCACAACCCTCAACCCACTCAGGGAATTCGACAAATTCACCCGGCCAAACAGCTTCAGCAAAGTTGGGTGTCCAGTTGAAAACCACAACTGGCTTCTTGTCCTTTTCGGCAGCGCCGATTTCTGCCCACAAGGCTGCAGCAGAACCCGCATTGATAACCGTGAAGTTCATGTCGAGAGCGTCAACACGCTCCTGAGCATGCTTCAGCCAGTCAACAGGACCGTCGAGATAACGTCCCTTGTCGCCGGTTTCAGCGGTCTTGAACAGTTCCGCACAATCGTTGAGCGCTTTCCAGTCCGGCAAGCCCGGGCAAGCCTCTTTGGTCCACATTGGATACCACCAGTCTTCACGGGTTACCGCATCGTGGTCACCGGCATCGTGAAGCCCGCCCTTCTCAAGCGCAGCGCGGAATGATGCTCCAAAGGCGCCTTCCCACACTTCGAGTTCAAGATGAACGTCGCCAATGCGAACTGATTCATAAACAGCCTGACTGTCAGTCGTGACGAATTCGACATTGTTGCCCATCGATTCGAACATCTGCCCGACGACATGGCTCATGACGATCTGGCTCGACCAGTTGTGGATCGGAATTATGATCGGATCCTTGCTGTCTTCGGCCATGGCGCTACCAACACCTGCAAGCGCGATAGCCGATGCCGAAAATATTGTTGTAAGTTTCATGTTCACTCCCTAGTCGTTTTCAATAACTGCGGGCCGAAGCGCTCCCCTCTTCGGCTCCTGGGAGTTTGCCAAGAGAATCAGAATTTTCTGCCTATAAATTTGATGGGCAATGCCAACAATTATTATTGGCAAATTCGGTATTATTTGTTACATTCAATATCTTAGATACATTTCAAATTGATCATGGATAACCCATTTGGACCAGGTTAAATCACAGTTGATGGGTTTTCCGCCAAATCACGATGCGGTGAGCGGTCGAATGGTTGAGAATGCGTAACAAGACTAATGTCCTGCCGCCACTCGACTATCTCCTTGCCTTTGAAGCTGCTGCCAAGGGTGGCAGCTTTGCTGCAGCCTCCAGACAGTTAAACATCTCGGAGACGGCGATCAGCCGCAAGGTAAGGCTGCTTGAACAACACTACGATATCGCCCTGTTTGTTCGGGGCCACAAGTCCATCACTCTCACCAGCCAGGGAAAGCGACTGCTGGAATCAGTAGAGCAATCCATGGATATTCTGCGGACCGCATCGCAAGGTATGTTCGCCAGACGGCAGAAGAATGCAGTCAATCTCGCCGCCACGAACTCAGTTTCCTCTTTGTGGTTGATGCCACGCTTGCGCAAATTCAATGGTGTCAACCGGCGCATCAAAATTATGCTCGTCTCGTCTGACAATGATGAAGAGTGTCTGGCTGAGGACATGGATCTCACGATTTTGCGGGGAGAGGGTAATTGGCCGGGCTACGAGTCCCGCATGTTGTTCGGCGAAACCGTGTTCCCGGTTTGCACGAAGGAATATTTCGACGCCAATCCAAGGGTCGCCGACATATCAGAGTTGCCGAAACTTGACCTCATCACGGTCGACAGCAGTCATACTGAATGGATGACCTGGCCGGAGTGGTTGAGCCGCAATGGCCAGCCGGACACTCCACTTGAGCGAACGACCAGTTTCAACACGTACCCACTGTCGATACAGGCCGCTGCAGACGGTCTTGGCGTAGCACTCGGCTGGCGCCATTTGGTCGATCCGCTGCTGGAATCTGGCCAGCTCATCCGGCCATTGGGAGACACGGTCGTGCGAACCGCGTCAGGTTATTTCCTGATGAAGCGGATAGGCCGAAAAACCTTTCCCGAATTGGAAGTGGTCCGTGAATGGCTGATAAGTGAGAGTGAAGCGCGTTTGCGTTTCGCCGGCCGAACACCTGCTCAAAAAACTACAGAGACTTCCACATCACCCAACCGCCGCTGATATTGCGGTACGCGGAATTCGGAATTTGACATGGAACATAACATGAACATATAGTTTTGGCGGATCGTGCGGACAACCGAACTGTGGAAAGAATGTTTCCATGCAGTTTCCGAGGCGCGATTGGTTTAAATAGTCAGTCGTAAAGTCGGCACCGTGGATGCCGGCATAGACTGGACAAGCGGAGTAATCGCCATGGCGGGTAGCGTCAACAAGGTCATTCTTGTCGGAAATCTTGGAGCCGATCCGGAGGTCCGGCGGCTGAATTCCGGCGACCCGGTGGTCAATCTGTCGGTAGCCACTTCCGAGACCTGGCGCGACAAACAATCCGGGGAGCGCCGCGAACGAACCGAATGGCACCGTGTCGTCATCTTCAACGACCAACTTGCAAAAGTGGCCGAGCAATATCTGAAAAAAGGCATGAAGGTCTACATAGAAGGTCAATTGCAGACGCGTTCCTGGGAAGACCAGTCGGGTCAGAAAAAATACACCACCGAAGTGGTGTTGCAGCGCTTCCGGGGTGAATTGCAGATGCTCGACAGCCGCAACTCCGGCGAAGGCGGGGGTCAGCAGGGCGGCGGCCAGAGCGGTGGTGGCTCCGACTTTGGCCAGTCAGGCCCGGGCGGCAGTAGTGGTGGTGGCGGTAACTTCTCCCGCGACATGGACGACGAAATCCCGTTTTGAGCGGACTATCTGCGCTGGCGCCATTTCTGCGCAAGCGCAATCCCTTCTTCGATATCCGCATTGCTCATCTCACGGGCAATCAGTGCGAGGTGTTTGACCATGCGCTCATCGCCGGCATCGACGGCAATCTTCATCCACATATACGCCTGGACCGGATCTTTCTTAACACCGTGCCCCGACAAATACATCAATGCCAAATCATGCTGGGCCAACAAATACCCCCGCTCCGCCGCCAATTTGTACCAGCGAACCGCTGAAGCCCGGTCTTTCTTTACGCCCCAGCCATTGTCATGCAGCACGCCAAGCCGGTATTGCGCAAATGCTATATCGAGCTCCGCAGCGGACCGGTACCATTTCACCGCTGCACCATCATCCCGGGAGACACCACGGCCATATTCATAAATGGTGCCCAGAAGATATTGCGCACCGCCATGACCGTTTTCGGCCAATGGCCGGAGTGCGGCCAGTGCTTCATCAAAGGATCCGGCGTGCAAGGCACGAGCACCGCTCTCAAAGTCCTGGGCGTTGGCAATGCTCACCGACGATATGACAACGACGCTAAAGACAATCGGCCTGAGGATTTTCATGCACTAATCGTGCGCCCAATTGACTGGCTCTGTAAAGTCTCCCAAATAAAACTTTGCACCGTCAAATTGATACAGGTTTGGTCAGCGTTTAAACGTCGGCGAGCTCCTTTTCGTGCAGCCATTCAGCGTGTTTCGGCGCCCGCTTGGTTTTCGACCATTCTTCAAGCATGTCCCACTTGACCGCATCAAGGCGCTTGTTCATGGCCTCCGCTTCCGGATCGTCGCAGGCCAACTCGATGCGGTGGCCACTGGGATCGAAGAAGTAAATCGAGTGAAAGATCGAATGATCGGTCACACCGAGGACATCGATGCCGTTTTTCTCCAGATGCTCCTTGTACTCGATCAGCGTATCGCGGTCTTTCACCTTCAACGCAATGTGCTGCACCCATTCTGGCGTATTGGGATCGCGGCCCATTTCCGGCTTTGTCGGCAATTCGAAAAAGGCGAGGATGTTTCCGTTACCGGCATCAAGGAACAGATGCATGTAGGGATCTGGTTCATGCGTGGAAGGCACCTTGTCCTCGGCAATCGCCAGCACGAAATCCATGTTCAGCATTTTGGTGTACCAATCCACGGTCTCCTTGGCATCTTTGCAGCGATAGGCGACGTGGTGAATGCGATCGATTTTCATGAGCTCTTTCTCCGCAATGTCTTGATGGGGAGAAAATATTAGTTACGTTTGTAACTATCAAACAGGAAAGATTTGGACGTGCCGTCACGAACTCAGTTGCTGTACCGGCAGCCGTTACCATGCGAGTGTATTGATATCTTGACGCTTCGAGAAATTTCCTGTGTCTGAAAGCAACGACATCGCCGCCGCCCGAAGATGGTTCGCCGAAGACCTGAGAAACTCGGCGCCAATCGTCAACAATCCATCCATTGTCGAGGCCTTCGCCACCGTGCCCCGGGAAGACTATTTGGGCAAAGGTCCCTGGAAGGTGCATTCGCGGATGCGAATTGGCTTGTCCCGGACAATTTCGACCGACGATCCGCGCCAAGTCTACCATGATGTTCTGGTTTCGATTGATGACGAAAAGGGAATAAATACCGGCCAACCGTCACTCTGGGCGCTCGTGTTTGATCAACTAAACATCAAGCCCGGAAAGACCATTCTTCAGGTGGGTGCGGGTACCGGATATTTCACGGCAATTCTTGCTGAACTCGTCGGCAAAACCGGGCGGGTGATGGCATACGAGATTGATGAGGCGCTCGCCTTACGCGCCAGGAACAATCTTTCCCGGTACAAACAGGTCGAAGTGTTTGCTGCCGATGCCACACGATCAAAGGACTTGCCGGCGCTTGATGCAGTTATCGTTTTCGCCGGCGTGACGCACGTTCCCGAACAATGGCTGAAACAGCTGACGCCACGAGGACAGATTGTGCTGCCCTTTACGACCGCAGCTAAGTGGGGATTTATGCTGCATCTCGAAAAAAACGGTGATCGTTTTCCGGTACGGCCGCTTTTCCAGTGTGGGTTCTATCATTGCAATGGCGCGCGCCGTGAGGCCGAAGAAACGGCTTTGGCAAATGCGCTAAGAGCGTGTGGAGGCATGCCCGACCGGCTCGGTGAATATCATCTTCGAACGGAAGATGATCAGACTACCAACGCCTGGCTGGCGACGGACACCTACTGGATATCAAAAGGCTGACCGGCAAATTGGTGTCAGGACCCCAGATCAGCCGACGATGAACTATCGCCTCGCAGCTCCCAGTGCCTGTCGCAGCACATCCATATCGCCAACATGGTTGGCCAGGATCAGAATTAGCCGGGCGTTCAATGCATCGCTTTCGGATTTGTCCAATCCCTCATGCGCTGCCAGCAGCATCGCATAGAAATCATCCGCAGCGGATATGTTGGGTTTGGTGTTCAATTCGCTCATGACAAGTTACTCACCCTCTACCTACCGCAGTGTTCAGTGCCGCCAGCACCGCGGATTCGTCGAACGTTTCCCACCGCGCTGCAACATGCTGATCCGGGCGCACCAGATACACCGCCGACCTGGCATCACCAAGATATCTCTCTTTAAGCGCTCCACTCGCATCATCATTCGCCGACAGCGCCAGCCGTTCGATCTCAATTCCACCCGTTTCGATCTTTTCCGGTGCGTCAGTATCAATGGTCATCAGCTGAAATCGATCGCCCAGCATGTTAAGTAACCAACCATCGCCGATCGGCGCATCGACGCAGGGCGAACCGGGACGGGTCCGGTCCGGCATTGATTCAGAGTCTGGACCGTTGAGCGGCGACCCATCATAGGTACACGGTACACTCAGCCGCCCCGAATTCACCAGCGGCCGGGCAAATTGGTGATGTTCCGAAAGATCCAGCACAGCATTGCGGAACACGGTCGATATCTCCGATTTCGGCGTGATGAAATCTGTCGAGCGCGACGAATTCATGATGTTTTCGTCGGCACCGAGTATGCGCTCATAATCGTAACTGTCGAGCAGGCTTTCCGGCGCTTTGCCGTCCATCACCATTTTCAGCTTCCAGATCAGATTGTCGGTATCCTGCAGACCCGAATTTGCGCCGCGGGCACCGAACGGCGAAACCTGATGGGCGGCGTCACCGGCAAACAATACCCTTCCGTGCCTGAATTTTTCCATGCGCCGGCATTGGAATGTGTAGATCGACACCCATTCAAGCTCGAATTTCGCTTCCTTGCCCAACATGGATTTTAGACGCGGGATGACATTCTCCGGCTTCTTCTCCTCTTCCTTGTCGATATCCCAGCCGAGTTGCAAGTCGATGCGCCATACGCCATCGGGCTGCTTATGCAGCAGCGCTGATTGACCACGATTGAACGGTGGGTCGAACCAGAACCAGCGCTCGGTCGGGAAATCCGCTTCCATGACCACATCAGCAATGAGGAAGTTATCCTCGAAAACCCGGCCGACGAAATCGAGTCCGAGCATGGCGCGCGCCGGCGATCCAGCACCATCACAGGCGATCAGCCAATCTGCCTCAAGCTTGTAAGGCCCATCCGGGGTGTCGGCGAGCAGAGCGACGTGGTCTTCCTTCTGATCGATGGAGAGAACGCGTGTCTTGCCGCGCAGATCGATCGGCTTGCCCGCAGCCTGCAATTCGCGCACCCGTTCAACCAGATAGAGCTCGAAGTAGTATTGCTGCAGATTGATGAAGGCGGGCCGCTTGTGGCCGTCTTCAGGCAGCAGGTTGAAGCCGTAGACCTGGCGCTCATCGAAGAACACTTTGCCCGTATTCCACACCACTCCCTTGTCGACCATCGGTTGGCCGCAACCGAGCCGGTCCAGAATTTCCAGTGGCCGTTTTGCAAAACAGATGGCGCGCGACCCGAAACTTACCTTGTCATTGTCGTCAACGACAACAACCGGGATATCGAGTTGTGCAAGGTCAATCGCGGCTGCAAGTCCGATCGGACCGGCCCCTATGACCACCACCGGATGGCGAACCGGATTTGCGGCATCCTGATCGGCGGAACGCTCATAAGCGTAGAGCGGTGTTTCAAATATTTTGCTCATGGATATCGCATCCCGGCTTATATCACTTAACAGGGTGAAGTTTTATTGGTTTCATATGTAACTATCAAACCGGCAACCCTCCGTTGGAGATCCGAGTTTTTGGTGCGCCTCACCCCTGCAACTGTTCCCACATCTCCTTGTCGCGTTCTGCCGTCCAGATGCGTGGCGTGTCGATATCGCGCGCCTCATCATAGGCACGAGCGACATTGAACGGCAGGCAATGTTCATAGATCGCGTAATCAGAAAATTTCGGATCGCACTCTGCGCGACAAGCATCCCAAGCTTCCTTCAGCGAGCCACCACCGAGTGCGACTTTTGCCACTGGCCGGTAGGTCGAGCTGATGAAATCGGCTGTCAGGTCGAGCGCATCATTGACCATTTTCTTGCCGACCAGTGCATCGCCGCGACCGGGTGCGATGGCATCGACATCCCATGAGCGGATGTTCTCAAGCGTGCCCGGCCAATCATGAAATGCCCATCGCCGCAGTAGCAAGCCGATTTGTATTCGACGATATCGCCGGTGAACATCACATTCTGATCCGGCACATTGATGACGATATCGCCTGCGGTATGTGCGCGCCCAACCTGCATCAGATCGACGCGCCGGTTGCCGAGATAAACACTCATCCGGCCATGGAACGTCGTCGACGGCCAGGTCAGGCCGGGTATTTCCTCATGGCCCTGAAACAGGCGCGGGAAGCGATCGAACTCGGAGTCCCAGTCCTCCTGCCCACGCTCGACCACCATCGATCGCGCTTTCTCGCTCATGATCACCTGCCCGGCGCCATAGGCAGATGCGCCAAGCACACGCACCGCGTGGTAGTGGGTCAGCACGAGATGACTGATCGGCTTGTCGGTGACTTCGCGCACTTTTTCCATGACCTTGCGCGCAAGCCTTGGCGTCGCCTGTGCTTCAACAATCATGACGCTGTCGTCGCCAATGATCACACCGGAATTCGGATCGCCCTCTGCGGTGAATGCCCAAAGGCCTTCACCAATTTCCGTGAACGAGATTTCCTTTTCGGTCATGTCGCCGGCTGAGGCGAATGCTTTTGCCATGAGTTATTCTCCAAAAATTCCTGTTTTTACTCAAACTGTAATGTTGTCGGATTGACTCAGTATCCGCAGGCGCACTGACTATTCGTAGTACAGTCCCCGCCAAAGAATGATCGCGGCTGCGCGCCATGGATTTCCATCCGCATCTTTATGCTGAACAGTATTTTGATTGTCGTGCCAGCACGCTACAGCACCCTCGAGAATACTTCCAAATGTCAAATTCTCCCATTCATCGCGAGTTTCGCCTACATCCGAAGCGTTGCGACCACTTTCAATTTCCCATTCCTTTTGCAGGATTTGGAGAAAATCGACGAATCCCGACTCATCACAAACAGAATAGGCGTCTTTTAAGAGATCAGCCCTCTCGCTCATTTCTCGCCCGGCGTACCGTCGAATTTTCTGTCCAGTCCATCCCAACAATCGATGTAATCGTCCTGCAGCGTATCGAGATTGGCTGCAAATTCAGTCAGTTGCTGCGGATAGCGGGTTTCGAACATGAAGGCGAGTGTATTGTCCAGCTTGACCGGTTCCAGCTCTGAGTTCGATCCCTTGTCAAAACCCATCATGTCCGGCCCGTGCGGCAGCATCATATTGTGCAGGCTCATACCGCCCGGCACAAAACCCTCCTCCTTGGCATCGTACTGGCCGTAAATCAGGCCCATGAACTCACTCATGATGTTGCGATGATACCAGGGTGGACGAAACGTATTTTCCGCCACCATCCAGCGCGGCGGGAAAATGACGAAGTCGATATTGGCCGTTCCGGCCTCTTCCGTCGGCGCGGTCAGCACCGTGAATATCGACGGATCCGGATGGTCAAACAGGATCGCGCCAACCGGCGAGAATGTTCGAAGATCGTATTTGTATGGCGAATAATTACCATGCCACGCGACGACATCGAGCGGCGAGTGGCCGATCTCTGTGACAAAGAACTTGCCGCACCATTTCACATGCACACGACAGGAGGTTTCCTTGTCTTCGTACCAGGCAACCGGCGTCTTGAAGTCGCGTGGATTTGCCAGGCAGTTGGCGCCGATCGGTCCGCGGTCCGGCAGCGTAAACTTGGCACCGTAATTTTCGCAGATGTATCCCCGCGCTGGACCATTCATCAGTTCCACCTTGAACAGCATACCGCGCGGAACAACACAGATCTCAGCCGGCTCCAGCTCCATGACACCCATTTCGGTCATGACCCGGATCGATCCTTCCTGTGGCATGATCAGCAATTCGCCATCCGCATTGAAGAAATAGTCGTCAACCATGTCTTCGTTGACCACATAGACATGCGCGGCCATGCCGACCTGGGTCATCACGTCTCCAGCTGTGGTCATGGTGCGAATGCCGTCGAGAAAACTGGTTTTCTCGTTGGGCAGCGGAACAGGATCCCATCGGTATTGACCGAGCGGCAGATCATGGTCGTCGGCACAGGGAGCAGTTTTCCAGCGTGGCCGCTTCACCGACGAAAAACGTTTTGTGTGCTTTACGCTCGGGCGAATTCGATAGAGCCAGGAGCGCTCATTGGTTCCGCGTGGCGCGGTAAATGGCGAACCGGAAAGCTGCTCGGCGTAGAGACCATAGTTGCATTTTTGTGGTGAATTCATGCCCTGCGGCAATGCGCCCGGCAGTGACTCGGTCTCAAAGTCATTGCCGAAGCCGGGCATATAGGCGTGGCCCATAGCTTCATTTCCCTCAAATTATTGTTTATTGGTTTCATTCGTAACCATCCTGTTTGTAACTATCAATGAGCAAAGCGATGACCCCAGATCCAAAAGCCGGTTCGATTCTTCTCCTGGAAGATTTCCTTCCCTACCGTCTTCTGCGTGCAGCTGAGGAGGTAAGCCGGCGCTTTGCCCGTCACTACAAGGACAGACATGGAATGACTCGCCCGGAATGGCGTACGCTGGCAACTATCGGCCAGTTTGAGCGGATAACCGCCAAAGAGGTTGGGCAGCACTCATCCATGCACAAAACCAAAGTCAGCCGCGCCGTCCGCGCACTGGAAAAGCGCCGTTGGCTGAAACGGGAAACAGACGAGGCCGACCGGCGTATCGAGCATCTGGAACTGACAACGCCCGGCAGGAGAGCCTATGTCGAACTGGTTTCGATTGCCGAGCTTTTCGAGCGCGATATGAAGTCCAGGCTGGGTGGTGATGCATGGCGTGCGCTGGATCTCGGATTGGGCGCAATTGAGAAAATCATTCAACCGCCGCGGCGATAAAACCGACCAAGCAACAAAGGGGTCAGATACATCGGTATCTGGTAGCAACCGATAAACAACAATAACGGGTCGGTCATCGACAATGGCAATGACGCGAGGAACAACGCGATATTTCGATTGCCTGACGAGATGGCGAAAGCGACCGCCATGTCGCGCCAGGGTGATCTCCATAACATCCAGGCAGACACAACCTGCATGCCGATATTGGCGACGAAGGCAGCAACAAGGTTGATTGCCAGATCACCGGGTGCTTCCCGCAGTGCAGGCCCGACTGCAGACATCAGGCCAAGTACCATCACCGCCATCAGGATTGCCGATGTACCGTCTATGGCTCTCAGCACCCGCAGATCGGGCTCCTTTAGCCAATAGCCGCGGATGAAGAAGGCGACCGTTGCGGCCGCGCCGATCAACAGCAGGAGATTACCGGCCGCCGCCAGTACCTGTGCACCGCTGCCAAAGGCCGGAGCCAGCCAGAAAACCGGAATCACCGTCAACGGAAGCAACGCCGTGCCTGCTACCAGTTGACGAAGCGCCGGTGCGGGATCGGTTCCGCACATGATCGACAGGTTTGGCGTTCCGGAAATCGGAGAGGCAGCCAGCATCAAAATGATGACCGATGCCAGCGGACCAGCCAAGCCGAAAGCAAAAAACAGCAATGTGACCGAGATCGGCAGCACGATCTGCAAAATGACCACATATAATGCTGAAGCCTTGATTTCACGCGCGGCACCCAGCGCCTGTCGTGGACCGATGCGCAAAGCGGCAACAAAGAGCAACGCGGTAACAAAGTAAGGAAGCAGCGGCTTGATGGTGGCGGCAACACCTGGAAATACAATTGCTGCAACAAGCCCGATAACGAGAATGGGCCGGCCATACTCTGCGGCAAGCACAAGGGGCGAAAGAAAACGGTTCAAAGCAATCCTCGCGCAACGAGAATGATTGCCGCAGAACCGGCCAGCAACAGCAGCAGCCCGCGATACCGCTTGTCAAACCGTTCCCTGGCCAACCTGGCAACCATCGTCCCCGCGATCATTGCCGGCACCATGAGCAGAGCAAGAGACAGATCGCTGGGCTTTGACCAGCCGGTAACAAACAGCCCTGCCAACGAAATTGCACACCCGATAGCAAAAAAGGCGCTCAGAGTAGGCCGGGCTGATTTCGGTTCGCGGTCTGCATAAACAATTGCAAGAGGCGGTGCTCCGATCGATGTAATCGTTCCGGTCAACCCGGAAACGCTCGCCATCGCAAACAGGTTCGTCCTGTTAAAATGAAGCCGCCATCCCGCAGCTGATATGATTACCGAAGCACCGATCATCAGACCAAAAACCAGCATGAACATGTTGCGATCCGTCAAATAGGCGAGTACGGCGGTGGCGGCGATTGCGCCAAAGAGCCTGCCGCCGCAACCAGTCCAGACCTCACTCCACACGATCTGCCCCCGCTCGCGCCACGCGCCCCAACAGGCTGTTGCAAACCCGATCATCAACACCGGGCCGGGAACGAGCTGTGGATCAATCAGTGCCAGCAACGGAGCGGCCGCCTGGCCAAATCCCATACCCAAACCTGCCTGAACGAAAGCGCCGAACATCACAACGACAACGACCAAGGCGACCAGTGTGGGCGAGCCTAGAATTTGATACGCGGTTTCCGGCACTCCCCTTTCGGCCTACCCACCTGGCGTCTGGCGCATGTTTTCTGGAAGCCAGGTCGCAAGTTCGGGGAAGAAGATCAGCACAAACACCATCAACACCATGATCAGGAACATCGGAATCGCAGCCTTGGCGATATAGTTCATCTCATGGCTGGTCATGCCCTGCATGACGAACAGATTAAATCCGATCGGCGGTGTAATCTGCGCCATCTCGACTACCACAACAATGAAGATACCAAACCAGATGACATCAATACCGGCTTGCCGGATCATCGGTTCGACGACCGCCATGGTCAGCACAACAGAGGAAATTCCATCCAGGAAACAGCCAATGATGATGTAGAACACGAGCAGCACCATCAGCAGTTCAAAACGGGACAATTCCCACGCCGCAATCAGTTCTGCCAGCGAACGCGGCAGGCCGGTAAAGCCCATTGCCAATGATAAAAATGCCGCCCCTGCCAGTATGAGGGCGATCATCGCCGACGTTCGGGTTGCTCCCATCAGGCTTTCGGTGAATGTCTTCCAGTTTAGTGACCCTTGCGAAAACGCCAGCGTCAGCGAACCCAGGACACCAAAAGCGGCTGCTTCGGTCGCTGTCGCATAACCCAGATACATCGACCCGATAACAATCAAAATCAGCAGGATGACCGGAATGAGAAAGCGCGAATTTTTCACTTTCTCTGCAAAACTCATTTTCGGTTCAGGCGTCGGATTCCAATTGTTCGATATCTGCGAATAGATCGCCACATAACCCATGAACATCCCGGCCAGCACGAGGCCCGGAAGAATTCCAGCAATGAACAGCTTTGAAATCGACTCATTTATCGTGACGCCATAGACAATCAGCGTAAGCGACGGCGGGATCATCAGACCAAGGGTCGCAGCACCGGTAAGCGTGCCGATGATCATGTTTTCGGGATAGTCGCGCCTTCGAAGTTCAGGGATCGACATTTTGCCTACCGTTGTAAGCGTCGCCGCCGATGAGCCCGAGACAGCTGCAAATACGGTACACCCGACGATATTTGTGTGGACCAACCCGCCGGGAAGGCGTGCCATCCATGGAGACAGGCCGCGGAACATGTCTTCCGACAGGCGCGTTCGAAACAGAATTTCACCCATCCAGATGAATAGTGGCAGCGCTGTTAGCGTCCACGATGACGAGGCAGACCATATCGTCGTAATCATCGTGTCGCCGGTAGGCCTAGACGTAAAGAGTTCCATGCCGACGAATGCAACACCCATAAGCGCCAGGCCAACCCAAACGCCGGTGCCGAGCAGCAGGAACAGAACAAATAGGAACAGGATGATCAGATAGAGTTCTTCCATGATACCTACTCCCCGTGGCTCTGTTCGACCACGTCGCTTTCAATGCGGTGATCGCCGGAAAACAGAACGTGGATCAGGTGATCCGTCAGCGCGATCGCAAACACGATCGAGCCGATCAGCATGGCCGTCTGGGGAATCCAGATCGGCGTTGCATCTTGTCCTTGACTGATGTCCCCGAATTTCCAGGAGAAGTAGACAAAACGATAAGCGTAATAGACGAAGTACCAAGCCAATGCGGTACCGATGGCAAAGCACCAGGTCTCGATAAACCGCCTTACCCTCTCTGAAACTGCATTCAGCAGGATCGAAACCCTGATGTGCGAACCGCGATTAAGCGCATGGGCAAAGGCGAAGAATGATGCCGCTGCCATACAGTATCCCGCATAGTCTGGAGCACCAGGAAAAACCTCCCCGGTCCAGCGCGCCAACATCTGCACGACGATCAATATCAAAATAGCAATCAGAAACAGCGCAGCCAGTACCCCGCTGGCCAGATAAAGCCTATCCAATGCACGCCGCAGCGCGTGAATTCCCTGCATCTTCCCCTCCCCGGCATCTTGACCTGGACCTCAGGAAAACCTGGTGAAACTCTCCGCCAGCGAAAAGGTCCAAATAATGCGGGAGGCGAATTTCGCCTCCCGCTCGAAGCGATTACTGCATGCCTTTGAAGGCATCGACGATTGCCTTGCCTTCTTCACCGGCAGCTTCCAGCCACTCGGCAGTCATGGTGGCTCCGATTTCCTTCAATTCACCGACCAGGGCATCATTGGCCGGACCAACGGTCATTCCACCGTCGCGCAGACCCTGAAGCGTAAAGCCGGTATATTCCTTGGACCGCCATGTGCCCGCATACTCGGCCAATTCCGCGCAACCCTTGATGATGTTTTTGTTAGCGTCGCTAACACCACCCCACACATCGGAATTGATCATGATGTAGTTTCGTGGCAGCCACGCATCGACCTCATAGAAGTGTGTCAGGCTTTCCCAGACTTTCCGGTCATAACCAGTCGATCCGGACGAAACCATGGATTCGGCCACACCTGTAGCAAACGCCTGGCTGATTTCGGCCGCTTCGATTGTGACAGGCAGCATGCCGGTCAATTCGGCAAGCCGGGCAGTCGCGTTGTTATAAGACCGGAATTTGATGCCTTTCATGTCGGCGACAGAATTAACTTCCTTCTTGAAATACAGACCCTGAGGCGGCCAGGGCACAGAATAAAGAAGCGTCAGGTTCTGTTCAGCCAGCACTTTCTCCAAGGTTGGCTTGGCCGCTTTCCAGAGTTTTGCTGCATCGTCAAACGATGTTGCCAAAAACGGAATTGAGTCTACGCCGAACACCGCGTTTTCGTTTTGGTGACCCGACAGAAGCCGCTCACCAATTGGCGCCTGACCCGTTTGGATGGCACGCTTGATGTCAGCACCTTTAAACAATGCGCCGGAAGGATGGGTTACAACTTCGATCTCACCGCCGGTTCCGGTGGTTATGCATTTGGCAAACTCGGCACCCGTTGCTGAGTGGAAGTTCGTTGCGGAGTAGGCCATCGGCATATCCCACTTTTCCGCAAAAGTGGCGCCTGTGCTGGCGGTAACCAGGGCGGTTGCTGCTAGTAAATGTGTCAGTCGTTTCATTTGGATCCTCCCGTTTTGAAACCAGTAATCATCTACGTCCCCATTTCCTGATTGCCTTGCCTAATGAAACCGCGAAGGCGCATAAGGTGCAAGGTCAATATTCGGGGTGCGTCCCGAAATAAGTTGAGCAAGTATCCGGCCGGTTTTCGGACCGCCGGTCAGACCGACGTGGTCATGGCCAAAACCGCAATAGGCATTTTTAACTCCGGGAACCTCGCCGATCAGTGGAATGGAGTCGGTAATTGCCGGCCGATGGCCCATCCATTCACTCGTTTCTTTCCAGCTGATGCCCGGAATTGCCCGCTTGATATTGTTGTAAAGCAATTCAAAGGGCGCCTGTGAGGGAGCCGCATCAAGTCCCCCATATTCAACAATGCCGGCAAGGCGCAGCCGGCCTTCCATCGGTGTCGCGACATATTTCCCCGATGCAACCATGACCGGGGACTTCGGCATAATATTAGGTTCCCACAATTCAACGTGATAACCGCGCTCGCTTTCGAGCGGTACTTTGAGCCCAAGTTTTGTTGCAAGCGGTCCGGACCACACTCCGGCGCTCAACACAATTGCGTCGCATTCGATCGTCTCATTGCCGGCTCTCACGCCAGTCGCTTCTCCTGCTTCGCGAACAATATCCGTGACTTCCGCTTTGATCAGCTTACCGCCATTGGCAACGACATGAGCGGCCAGGTCTTTTACATATTGTCCCGGATCACTGATGCGGCCGTGGTCCGGCATTCTGGCGGCGAAACCAATTTCCGGACCAAACGCCGGATCGTAGGCACTAAAATCCCCAGCCTCCATGGTGTCCCACTCAAACCCGTTATCCTTGCGAATTGACCAACCAAAGGCGTCGGCTTCGTACGCCGCCCGGTCTTTGTATAAAAACAAATAGTCGGCCGGAATAACCCATTTTTCCGCCGGCGTACCTGATGCCAGGGCTTGATGATCCGCCAAGCTGTCGCCGATGATGGGTGTTAATGCTGCAGCGCGTTGTTTGACTTTTTCTTCTCTGCCGTATGACAGGTAACTGAGGAGCCATGGAACCAGTTTCGGCATGTAGGTCCACTTCAAAAACAGAGGCTGCGAGCGATCAAAGAGCATGCGAGGCGCCTTCCAGATCAGCCCCGGCACGGTCACCGGAACGATAGAGCACGAGGCAAGCACACCACCGTTGCCGAAACTTGTGCCTTCGGCAGGCCCCGCCTTGTCTATCAATATGACCTGGTGCCCATCCCGCTGTAGCCACAGCGCGGTCGAAACGCCAACGATTCCCGCACCGATGATAGCGACCGTTTTGGCCGCTTTACCTTCCGAACGCGGTTTGGCTTTAGCCATTACCCATCCTGCCTGAATGAATTCAGCAAAATCATAACAGCAATTCGATCACAATTTGTCAACATTTTATCGATAATTTTTCATTAAATAAATTTTGTCGGCCGGAAAAAACGCTTGAGCGTAAGGTGATCTCCAATTTGTCATAACGCTATCCCGCTCGATCACGTTCGTCCAACTATTCGTCACCCGCGCTTACAAAAATCGCGTACAGTTCTGTATACAGTTTTGTATTTTGTAGCTATGAACCTGTCATGTCAACTATTGAGTTTGACTCGGGCGACCTGTATCGGCTTTGTCGCATTGGAGAAACCGAATGAAAGTTGAAGGCGGAAAATCGGTCTACGGCGCCGCTATCGGCATCCTCATGCTGGAAGCAAGATTTCCTCGCATTCCGGGCGACATGGGAAATGCAACAAGTTGGCCATTCCCAGTGCTCTATAAAGTGGTACGCAACGCCTCGCCGGATCGCGTCGTCCGGAACAATGCGGAAGGATTGCTGGACGGTTTCATCGCCGCCGCTCGAGAACTTGTCGCAGACGGAGCTGACGGAATCACCACCAACTGCGGATTTCTGTCACTGTTCCAAAACGAGATAGCCGATGCGGTGCAGGTTCCGGTCGCGGCATCGTCATTGATGCAGGTGCAAATGGTCAATCGCCTGTTGCCGGCGGGCAAAAAAGCCGGCGTTCTCACCATCTCCGCGTCAACCTTGACGCCAGAGCACTTGAAAGCGGCAAACGTCCCTGACGGTACACCAATAGGGACCACTGAAGGTGGCCGCGAATTCACCCGGGTCATACTCGAAAACGAATTGGAACTCGATGTCGAGCTGGCGCGAAGGGATAATATTGAGGCAGCGATCTCACTGGTCTCAAACAATCCCGAAATTGGCGCCATTGTGCTCGAATGCACCAACATGACCCCTTATGCCGCTGACATCCGGGCAGCCACAAATCTCCCTGTATTCTCGATGGGGTCATTCGTTACCTGGTTTCAGTCCTCATTGCAGCCGCCGCCATATTGAGCCAATCTCTCTCGAAAATGGGAGACGACAATGGCCGGAACAGAATTTGATTACATCGTCGTCGGGGGAGGTTCGGCCGGCAGCGTGGTCGCCTCCCGGTTGAGCGAAGACCCGTCTGTTTCAGTTTGCCTGCTAGAAGCAGGTGGCGAAGGAACAAATATTCTCGTCCGCGCGCCCTTCGCCGTTGTCGGCGTTCTCCCGGGGAGGCCGAAAATCGGAAACTGGGCATTCGAAACGGTGCCCCAGCCGGGTCTGAACGGGCGCAAAGGCTATCAGCCTCGCGGAAAACAGCTTGGCGGTTCAAGCGCAATCAATGCCATGCTCTATATACGCGGTCATCCCTCCGACTACGACGATTGGGCAAACCAAGGTTGCGATGGCTGGTCGTGGAACGACGTGCTGCCTTATTTCCTGAAAGCAGAAGGTAATCAGCGGGGTTCGGACGATTTGCATAATTCGGACGGCCCGCTGCAAGTCGGCGACCAGCAACGCCCGCGCCCGGTTGCAAACGCCTTCATCGACGCCGCCGAGCAAATGCAAGTCAGACGCAATGATGATTTCAATGGTCAGGAACAAGAAGGCGTCGGTCTCTATCAGGTAACGCAATTCTGGAAAGGGTCGCGAAAGGGTGAACGCTGTTCAACCGCGGCTGCGTATCTGCATGGCCAAATGGGACGCCCCAACCTTACTGTAATCACCAATGCGCATGCCGCCAGGGTTATTCTGGAAGATAAGCGCGCGACTGGTGTCACATATATCACAAAGGGCCGGGAACATACCGTTGTTGCCAAACGCGAGATTGTGCTCTCAGGTGGCGCGTTCAACTCACCCCAGTTGCTGCAACTGTCCGGGATTGGCGCGGCAGACGACCTTACCAGCCACGGAATAGAGGTTCGTCACGAACTGCCAGGTGTTGGGCAGAACCTTCAGGACCATATCGATTTCATCCAGTCTTATAAATCCGCCAATACCGACATGGTGGGTCTCGGCGCGGCTGGTACGGTCAAGCTGTTCAAGGCGATGGCCGAATGGCGCAAGCACGGTACGGGGCTGATCGCCACACCCTTTGCGGAAGCCGGCGCGTTTTTGAAATCCGATCCTTCTCTGGATCGTCCGGATCTTCAGCTACACTTCGTTGTGGGCATCGTTGATGATCATGCCCGAAAGCTCCACCTCGGTTACGGCTACTCTTGCCACGTCTGTGTATTGCGACCGCACTCGCGGGGAACTGTGAGCCTGAGCGACGCAAACCCGACTTCTGCACCGAAGATTGATCCTCAATTCCTGTCGGACAAACGCGATGCCGAATTGCTGCTTAAGGGCACCAAAATCATGCGCGGCATTCTGGATGCGCCGCCGATGGAAAAATACAAGAAGAAGGAACTGTATTCAGAAGGAGTTACGTCAGACACCGAGCTGATGCAGCATATCCGTAATCGCGCCGACACCGTCTACCACCCAGTTGGAACCTGCAAAATGGGCATTGACGAGATGGCTGTTGTCGATCCCCAGTTGCGGGTCCGAGGCATTGATGGTTTGCGTGTGGCCGATGCCTCAATCATACCGACGCTGATCGGCGGCAACACGAACGCGTCTTGCATCATGATTGGTGAAAAATGCGCCGAGATGATCAAACAGGCTGCATAAGCCGATCAGGTCTTAATCGTGCCGTCCGCAATCCAGGCGTCCAGAATTTCCAGAGCTGTGTCAGCAAACGCCTGATCGTTGATGTGCGCGTCGATTTCACTCAATTGCGCCGGCGGTACGATCGAATTGCGCATTTCATCGACAAAGGCCGACAGTCCGTCGGGATCGTGAGCCGGCTCTCCCGGTTTGTCCCATTCCTCAATCCCGCCATTTGGCAAGATGACATGAACCGGTCCATTTGCTGAGGCCAGCGCCTTGCCCATTGCGCGCGCGGTAACTCTGCGCTCTTCCGGCGAAATCGCCACTGAGCCGATCAGGCGGTTGTGGGCGTGGTAGGGTCGATCCTTCCATTTGTCCGGCACGCCACCCCATTCGGGCAGATCGACAAGATCGCTGGCACCCGGTGCGATGATCTGCGGAATGCCAACCCGGCCCGCATTGGTCAGCCGGTCGTTTCCACTGTTGACGACCGAGCCGTGCACACCATTGGTGAACTCCTGCATGCAGAAATCCATCACGCAACAAAATGCGCCTTGGCCGGCAAGGCTCTCAAACGCTCGCCCACCCATGCCGGTTGAATGAAATATCGCCAGCTCAAAACCGCGTTTTTCCAATTCCGGTTTCAGCGTTTTCATGTAGGTCAGGCACGAGCTGCCGAGGCTTGTCATGCCGACCAATGGCCGATCACCGGCTGGCTGCTCAACCACACGCGCCGCTCCCAACACTGCACCGGCAGCCTGGCTCAGCGAAGATTTGCAAACTGAATTCAAACCGTAGAGACCGCCTGCCCAAAGAATCATTTGCACATCAGCGGCCAGCCGGTCAACTGGAATGATTGGTGAAAACGAAACAGTCGATACGATGTATTTCGGCACGCCCATCGGAAGTGCGCGTGCGCAGTCGAGTGCCAGGTCGGTACCCATCGTGCCGCCGAGCGCGATCATGCCGTTGATCTTTCCGGAAGCGTCCAGTTCCGTGCAAAGCTTCGACGAGCCGGCGGCCATGATCTGCATCGCTGCGTTTTCTTCGCCAGAGTCAATCGCTGCCTGAATTGACGATCCCGCAGCCTCGGCAACCTGGTGTTTGGAGATGTCAGTTGGATCGCGCGGATCGCCGAGAACGCTGACATCCATCGTCAAAACATCACCGCCCTGCGCCTTGATGCAAGACACAAGATACTCAAGTTCGTCCGACTTTGTATCGTAGGTTCCGATAACAAGTATCGTTTTATTTTCAGGCATTTATAAAGATCCGCGGAATCAGAGTGAGAAACGCTTAAAGTTGTATCCAGGCTGTTTTGAGGTCGGTGAATTTGTCCAGCGCATGCAGTGATTTATCGTGCCCGTTGCCGGATTGCTTGTGACCGCCAAGCGGCACGGTCGCATCGGCACCGCCATAGGTGTTGACGTGAACGACCCCTGCCTTGATCGCCCGGATCATCCGGTGCGCGCGTGACAGGTTCGATGTCCAAACCGCCGAGGCCAATCCAAAGTCAGTATCGTTGGCAAGGTGCACAGCCTCCTCTTCGCTTTCGAAAGGCATGACGGCCAACACCGGTCCAAAAACCTCTTCGCGCGCCACGGTCATATCGGGGCGAACCTGATCAAAGACGGTTGGCGCCATGTAGGTTCCACCAGTCTCTTCAAGAATGCGGGCACCTCCGCAAAGCAGTGTCGCACCTTCCCGCTTGGCTACCGTGACGTGACGCAGATCCTGCTCTAACTGAACCTCGCTCGCCACCGCTCCCGCCTGTGTCGACAGATCTAGCGGATCACCGACCTGCATGGATGAGGCGATAGCAACCACCTTCTCGACGAACTCTTCATGGATGGATTTCTCTACAAGCAGCCGCGACCCAGCCACGCAAACCTGACCGGAATTTCGAAATATCCCGAAGGCCGAAGTCTTTGCCGCTTGATCAAGATCGGGAGCATCGGCAAAAACAATGTTTGGTGATTTTCCACCGAGCTCCAGATAACAACGTTTCAGATTTGACCGGGCGGAATATTCGAGCAGCCGCCTGCCCGTCGCTCCCGATCCGGTGAACGCCATCACATCAACATCCATGTGCAGCGCCAAAGCTTCGCCAGCTATGGATCCTTTTCCCGTCACCACATTCAAAACGCCATCGGGTAGACCCGCTTCCTGGCAAATTTCAGCCAGCCTCAAAAGTGACAGGGAAGCGATTTCAGCCGGCTTGACGACAATGGAATTTCCCGCCGCCAAAGCTGGCGCTAGCTTCCAGGCGCCGATCATCAACGGAAAGTTCCACGGAACAATGGCGGCTACCACACCGACCGGTTCGCGATGGACCAGACCCAACACATTGTCCGCGGTCGGCGCGATCTCACCATACACCTTGTCAATTGCTTCGGCATAGTAGCGAAATGTACCGGCGGCACTGCCCGGTTCGGCTTTCAATGCCATGGATATCTCGGTGCCATTATCACGCGCACCGAGCACTGCCAGTTCCAATGCATGAGCTTCAATCAGATCGGCGATGCGATGCATAATCTTTTTTCGCTCGCTTGGAGCGGCTCGTGACCAGACACCCCTGTCGAAGCTTGATCGCGCGGCCTCTACTGCTGCATCAACATCCTGCGGACCAGCCGCTGCGATTGAGGTGAGTTCGTTGCCGTCTATCGGAGAGGTGACAACAAGTGTTTGACCGTCAGATGCAGCAACACCCCGTCCCCCTATAAGCAAACTCTGTTCCGCTATCGGGCTGGAACGCAGAAGATCGATTTCGCTTTGTTGCACCATCTGGATTACCGCAATTGTGTGTCGTGAACATCATGATCGTGATCGGATTCTGCCAGCCGCGTCTTGTGCTCCTTGATCAGGGTGCGGATATGCATGGCGATGACGAGAACGATCAGCGCTGCAAGGATTGCTGAAATTGGCCGGTCAACAAAATCGAGCGGGGATTTTACCCTCGCCATGGAAGACCTGAGTTTGACCTCCATGATACCGCCCAGCACCATGCCGAGAATGATCGGCACGACCGGCAGATTGAGTCGTTTGAGCACCAGACCAAGCACACCGAATACCGAGGCGATCGCGCAATCGGTCGCCGAGTTCCTGAGCGAATAGACACCCACAAAACTCAAAGTGAGGATGATAATGCCGAGAAACCGCGTCGGGATCTGAATGATCTTGGTCAGCAGATTTGTCGAGAAGAGCAGAAACACGATCACGATCACATTCAGCAGCAGCATCGCGATATAGAGCGCATAGACAAAGTCGAGCTGGTTCTGGAACAGCTGCGGACCGGGAATGACGTTGTGCACATAGAATACCGACAGCATCATTGCCGTCAGCGCCTCTCCGGGAATTCCAAGCGCCAGCAACGGGATCATCGCCGCACCGGGCACGGCATTATTTGCCGCTTCGGAAGCGATCAATCCTTCAGGCGAACCTTTGCCAAATTCCTCCGGCTTTTTCGAACTCTTCTGAGCGTAGGTGTAAGACATGAACTGTGCGGTAAATTCACCGACGCCGGGAATCATGCCCATCATGACACCAAAGCTGGAGGCGGCAGAGGCGACGCGCTTGAAGCCGAGAATCTCGCCCATACCGCTGAGCAGCGAACCCTTGACGGGTTGCGGATGCGGTGTGCTGTCTTTGTCGACAAGCAAAAGAAAGGCCTGCGAAATAGCAAAGAGGCCGAGCACAACCACGATCAGATCAATACCGCCTGCCAGCCAGGTCTGGTCGAAGGTGAACCGGCGCGTATATTTGACCGGTTCCAGCCCAACCGTGTTGATGAATATGCCAAACGCGCAGAGCATTCCCGCGGCGAATATCTGCCCGCGATGCGCCAGAACGACCAGAATGATGCCCAGCAAAGCGGCGAGAAATATCTCCCGGCTACCAAAATGCGGAGCGACCAGGGCCAGCAATGGCGACAGCAGGATCAGACAGACTATCGCAAATACTCCGCCAAAAAACGATGCCGAGTAAGCCAGCGTCAAAGCGCGCCGCGCCTCGCCGCGCTGCGTCAACGGATAGCCATCGTAGGTCGTCAACGCGTTGACTGCTGTACCCGGAGTGTTGATGAGAATGGCGGGCAGCGCACCGCCATACATCGATGAACCATAGATGCCGAGCAGTATTGTCAGGCCGACGAGCGGATCGAGAGAGAAGGTGGCTGGCAATAAAATGGCAATGGCAACAGCCGCACCAACGCCGGGTATTGCCCCGATAATTACGCCGCCAACCGAGCCAATCACCAACGCCGCCAGCACTTCCCAGCGGGCCAATAATTCCAGTCCTGAAAGAAATGCATCCATGACCGTCGCCCCTAAAAGTAGGTCAACATGAACGCGCGAAGCGCATCAGGCAGATATTCATAAATCGCGCCGCCAGGAACCTTGACCTGCAATAGTGATTTGAAGAGCACGACGATGACCACCCCTGCGGCTGATGCGGCTAGCAGGTGACGCGGAGTTCGATATCCGAGCCGGAAAGCAAGCGCTGCCGGGAAGAGGATCGACGCCGGCAGATACCCGATCCGCGGCACAAGCGCCACGTAGACCATGAACCAGATGGCGAACTCAAACGAACGCAGCCAAAATTTGACCTCGGTCCAACGGCCTTCAATTCGGGGCGATACGAGCGAGCCGATCAGATGCAGGATGGCAAAACCTGCCATGAAATAAACCGCGACGGTCGGCCAGAATGCTGGTTGTGCAACCGTCTTTGTGCGTTTCACCCAATCGGTCTGGCCGTCGAGATTGACCAGTAGAAACAAAGCAAATGCCAGAAAAAAGATTGCAAAGACCAAATCACCGGGTCGCCGATAGCGCTTAAACAGGTCCTGCAGCGTTTTGATACGCGACATTTCAGAGCCCGCCCTTGTGTCGGAGTTTCCGTCAAGTGAAGCGCCCGGGCGGTAAAAACGGCTCGCCCGGGCTTGGTATTCAGCGGCTATTCAGCCAGCATCTTTTCGATTGCGGCAAGTGTCGCGATGTCTTTTTCGACCTGCGCGTTCACAGCGTCGGCCTCTTGCCAGTAAACCAGCGCACCGGTCTCGGACGCCAGCTTCTGCGCCCGCTCCGACAGCACGGTCTTTTTGGCCACTGCAATGATCTTCTCGCGAACATCGGCAGGCGTGTCCTTGTGCACAAACAGGCCGTTCCACAGGGCAATATCAAGCGCCGGGTCGAGTTCGGCGACCGTCGGCGTATCCGGCGTCAGGCTGATGCGCTCGCCCCCGATGGATGCAAGCACCTTGACCTTGTCCAGGCAAGGCAGGATCAGTTGAAGCGTCGTGTTGATGACATCGACGTCACCTGAAGCCAGCGTATTGCAATCCAGCGCATCGAAAGCGGCGTCGGAAGCAAATTCAAATCCTTTGGATGCTGCGAGCGCCAGCGTCACCTGTGTTGGAACAAGCGGCGCACCGAAATGGCCAAGTGCGACGTCATTGTCCTTGGCGTGCGCCGCCAGTCCATCCACATCATCATATGGCGCATTTTCACCTGCTGCGATGACAAATGGATAAGTCAAAAAATTGCCGAGCGGATCAAACGGGTTGGGATTGAGTTCCGGAATACCGATCTGCGGCCCTACGACCGGCACGGCAATGATGAAAGAACCAATTGTATACCCGTCAGCCGGTGCATTGGCAGTTTCAACGGCTCCTGGAAAAGGTCCGCCACCGCCGCCAGGCTTGTTCACCACTGCAGCTGGTACGCCATACTCGGCCTGAAAATCTTCAGCGATCATACGCGTCAAAACGTCTTCAAGATCACCGGGAGGCCAGGGGACGATAAACTGGACCGGTTTCTCCGGATATTCGGCTTGTGCCGGTACGGCGGCAAATCCGCCAATCGTGAGCCCTGCGGCCAGCGCTATTGCAATCGACTTCTTCATGGGTTCCTCCCTCTCAGTCGGTTTATTATTATCACCATCGGTTTAAAATACTTGCATTTGTTTTTGGTTTCTGTCAAGACATTTCACATGTGAATGAAATTCGACCCTACGGATACACTATCAAGAGCCATGCGAACTGTAGACAAAGCGCTGAAGTTGCTCGAACTTTTCAGTGACCGCCGTTCCGAGATCGGATTGAGCGAGCTGGCGCGTCTGGCCAAGATCGACAAGGCTACGACGCATCGAATGGCCACCGTTTTGTCAAATCACGGTTTGTTGGAACAGCATCCAGACACCAGAGCCTATCGTCTTGGAACCGGAATTTTACGTCTGGCCCGGTTGCGCGAAGCCTGTTTCCCGATTGAAGAAGTTGTCGCACCAATATTGCGTCGTCTTGCAGACCAGACCGGTGAGACCGCCCACGCATCGCTGATTGCGGGTCGCCAATTGGTTGCCATTGGTAGCGCCGAACCGGACCGCGGAAACCGTGTTCATATCGAGCCGGGGCTTATCTTGCCATTTCATGCGACGGCTTCCGGAATAGCGTTCATGGCCTACTCCGATGCAAAGCTCGTCGATAAGCTGCTGGCTCGAAAACTCAAATCCTATACGGCGGCCACGGAACTTGATCCGGTGAAGATACGAGCACGACTGGATCGCTGTATTGAATGCGGTTACGGATTTTCAGACGAGGGATATGAGTCCGACGTTTGCAGCACCGCAGCGCCTCTGTTTGACGCCAATGGAATGGCCAATGGCGCGGTCACCGTCGCCGCTCCAACGTCGCGAATGGACGCAGTATTGAGACAGTCAATTGCGAAATCAGTTGTTGCTGCAGCCTACGAAATTACCCGTGGCCTTGGCGGCAAACCGAGCGAACTGTTTCTGGCTTCCACGAGAAAGCAGGCGGCATGAACGCGTCCCATAAAGCACTGGTGCTCGATTTTGGCGGCGTAATCACCCGCACAATGTTCGAAACCCATAGCCTGACAGAAGCAGCACTCGGACTTGCGGCGGGAACACTGGCGTGGCGTGGTCCATTCGCACCTGAACAGGATGAATTGTGGCGTTCCATGCAAGCAGGCGAAATCTCCGAGCGTGACTACTGGTTCAATCGGACCGAGCAAACCGGACGTCTGATCGGTAAAAATTGGACCAAGATGGAGCAATTTGTCGTTGCCGCCCGGGGTGCAGAACCAATGAAGGTCATTCGACCCGAGGCGCTGAAGACCATCGAGCGTGCACGTGGTGCAGGCTGTAAGCTCGCAATCCTGTCCAATGAACTCGACTTATTCTATGGGGCAGATTTCCGCGACAAGCTTCCATTCCTGAAACAGTTCGATCTGATCGTGGACGCGACCTACACCAAAATCCTCAAACCTGATCAGCGGGCCTATGCGTTTATCACCGATGGCCTTGGCACCGCCGGTGAAAACTGTGTGTTCGTCGACGACCAGATGAAGAACATCAAGGGTGCGCAGGATGCAGGCATGCGGACCGTACATTTTGACGTTCGAGACCCAGCCGCAAGCTATGCAGAAGTCGAGAGATCTCTCGGCATTGCCAATTTTGACACGGAGGCCAAAAATGATGCTGCATGACAACAATTTTCTGAAAGAAAACAACGCCAAACACATGTGGCATCCGATGGCGCATCCGGCAGAGATGCTGGCCAATCCGCCAAAGGTCATCACACAGGCCGAAGGTGTATCCATCACCGATATTGACGGACACAAGGTGATCGATGCTGTCGGCGGCCTATGGAACGTTAATCTGGGTTATTCCTGCGATCCGGTCAAAAAGGCGATCGCCGACCAACTCGATCAACTTGCCTATTATTCCGCATTCCGCGGCACCTCGACCGGGCCCGCAATCGAATTGTCTTATGTGCTGAAGGACTGGTTCGCTCCAGATGGGATGGTGCGCTCCTTCTTCACCTCCGGTGGATCTGATAGTGTTGAAACAGCGCTTCGATTGGCCCGCCAGTATCACAAGATACGTGGCGACCGCGACCGGACGAAATTTCTCAGCCTCAAAAAGGGCTATCACGGAACACATATGGGCGGTGCCTCGGTAAACGGAAATGCAAATTTCCGCCGCAACTACGAACCGATGCTACCCGGCTGCTTCCATATTTCTTCGCCATATCTCTATCGCAATCCTTTCAACGAGACCGATCCGGAACGTCTCGCAGCAGCCTGCGCATCTGAGCTTGAAGACGAGATTGCATTCCAGGGTGCTGACTCGATTGCGGCCTTCATCATGGAACCGGTGCTCGGTGCCGGTGGCGTGATACCGCCGCACGAAAGTTTCATGCCCAAAGTGCGCGAGATCTGCGACCGACATGGCATCCTTCTCATCGCCGATGAGGTAATCACTGCATTTGGACGCACCGGCGCGTGGACCGGCTCACGCCTGTGGGGCGTCAAGCCGGATTTGATGTGTACTGCGAAGGCAATCACCAACGGCTACTTCCCTTTCGGCGCGGTGATGATTTCCGAAAAAGTTGCCGAAGCCTTCGAGGGTGACAAAAGCGCATTCGGAGCCATCGGCCACGGTTACACATACTCAGCCCATCCGGTCGGCGCTGCAGCGGCACTTGCCTGCATTCCGGAGATCACCGCTGCCAATGTTGCTGAGAACGCGTCGGCCCGTGGTGATGAACTGCTGGCAGGCTGCCAGGCGTTGATGGATAAGCACGAATTGGTTGGAGACGTGCGCGGCAAAGGCTTGATGGTGGCGATTGAGCTGGTTTCCGACCGCGCTCAAAAAACACCAATCGACAAGGCAACCATCGGCAACGTGTTTGAAGGAGCCTATGCTGCGGGTGTGATGATCCGGGTCTCTGGTCCGAACATCATCCTGTCACCACCGCTGGTGATCACCGCAGATGACGTTGGCAAAATAGTCGAGGCGATCGATACCGGGCTGACCGCGGCGGCCGGATAGGACGGTTACATGGTCAACAGCAAACTGCTTGCTCGCAGGCAGAACCTGCTCGGAAAGAACATCTCCCTGTTCTACGACGACCCTGTCCATATCGTTCGTGGCCAGGGTGTGTGGCTCTGGGATGCCGACGGCCGCAAATATCTCGACTGTTACAACAATGTGCCGCATGTCGGTCACTGCCACCCCGCTGTCGTCGAGGCGATTTGCAAACAGGCCGCAATATTAAATACCCACACCCGATATCTGCATGAGGGAATTCTCGATTATGTGGAGCGACTAACCGCTACATTTGAGGCGCCGCTGTCGACAGCAATTCTGACTTGTACCGGCTCAGAGGCCAATGACATTGCACTTCGCATGGCGCAGGCGGTCACCGGCAAGACCGGAATAATAGCCACGGACAGCACCTACCACGGCAATACGTCTGCAGTTTCGCAACTGTCGACCCGCATGCCGCCAATAGGCGGCCATCTTGACCACATCCGTCATGTGCCGGCGCCAGACAGCCTTCGACCCGATGGTGGAAATGGAGCCGGCACGGCGGCCGGATTTGCCGAGAACACGCGCAAAGCGATTGAAGCATTGCAGCAATCGCCGCACGGATTTTCAGCACTTATCCTGTGCCCCTATTTCGCCAATGAAGGCTTTCCCGATCTGCAGTCAGGTTTTCTCGATGCCACCGTCAGCGCCGTTCACGAGGCGGGCGGTATCGTTATCGCCGATGAGGTGCAGCCAGGATTTGGCCGCACCGGCGGACATATGTGGGGGCATCAGCGCATTGGATTCACACCCGACGTCGTCACCATGGGCAAGCCGATGGGCAATGGTCATCCAGTCGCTGGCGTTGTTACATCTTCAGATATCATGTCCGCGTTTCGCGGCGCTTTTCGCTATTTCAATACTTTTGGTGGAAACCCGGTTTCCTGCGCAGCAGCGATGGCCGTGATCGATGTTCTTGAACAGGAAAACCTGCTTGAAAATGCCGCCAGGGTTGGAGCCTATGCGCGGGCCGGATTGGAGCGATTGGCCGGGCGTTACGATTGCCTTGGTGATGTGCGTGGTCGCGGTTTCTTCTTTGGGGCTGAAGTGGTCAAAGATCGCGAGACGATGACGCCAGACGCCGAACGCGCTGGCCAGATCGTCAATGCGATGCGCGCTCAAGGAGTGCTGATGGGCAAGACCGGAATGCACGGTAACACATTGAAGATCAGGCCACCCATGCAATTTTCAGCCGCAGATGCGGACGTGATGCTGGACGCGCTCGGACGCGTTCTGGACGCCATTTGACCGGTGATGGACAAGTGACCGATTTGAATGAGGTGCTTGAGATTGCGGTTACCGCCCTCAAACATTGGGGTTTGCCAGAGCAGCAACCGGAGCTAATCCAGCACCGCGAAAATACCGTGTTTCGGGTTAGCGACAGCAGCGGCGAAAAGTTTGCGCTAAGGATTCACCGCCAAGGTTATCATACTGAATCAGCGTTGAAATCAGAACTCGACATGATGGCCATGTTAGCCGATGGCGGGCTTGGCATCCCTGCACCCATGCCAACGAACAATCGCGAATATTGTGTCGAAATCCAATCAAACAACAGCGGCGCCAGAATGGTTGACCTATTATCTTGGCTGCCTGGTGAACCGCTCGGCAAGACCGGTTCACCGCTTGGGCTTCAAGGTAAAGTTCGACAGGAAGTTTTCGCAGACATCGGTCGCGAAATGGCACGGCTGCACAATCTGGCTGATAATTGGCACCCGCCTTCAGGCTTCTCACGTCCGGCTTGGGATCGTGATGGGCTGGTCGGGGAAAACCCGTTTTGGGGCCGCTTCTGGGATTTGGAGGAATTGACCGGCGGACAGCGAAACTTGCTCATATCCGCCCGCGATAAACTGCGCGCCGAGCTCCAAGTGCTCACCACGACGGAGCCTGATTATGGCATTATCCATGCCGATCTCGTTCGCGAGAACATTCTGATTGGAACCGATGGAATTCGATTTATCGATTTTGACGACTCAGGCTTTGGTTGGCGGATGTTCGATATCGCAACCGCCCTTTTGAAAAACAACAGCGAACCTGACTATGTCGAATTGGAGACGGCACTGATAACCGGCTATCGCGAACGCAGAACACTAACCAGCGAAAGCCTGAAACAACTGCCATTATTTTTGATGGCCCGCAGCTTGACATATCTCGGCTGGGCAAAAGATCGCCGAAATGAGCCCGGAGTTGCGTCCAGAATCCCGCGACTGATTGTCAGCGCAATCGCTGAGTGCGAACGAGTACTATAAATTCAGTTCACGCCTCTCGCGCCCAAAGCTGCGCACACATTATCCCGGTGCGCTGTTCGATTGCTTCAGCGGCATCAAGCGCTATGTCCTCGCGAAACCGGGACGCGATCAGCTGCACACCGACAGGCAAACCATCGACCATACCCGCAGGGACAATTGCCGCTGGCAAGCCAAGATAGTTGATCGACGATATGTAGCGAAGTCCTCGCTTGAATATGCGCTCCACCGCCGAGGGACCATCAAGATCCTCGCGCGGCCCATAGGTTCTGTGAACACAGGCTGGTGTCAGGATGACTGGATACTGTTCAAGAAACATCATCCAGTTACGCAGGTGTCGCGTCCGATGGGAAATGGCTTCCATGAAGCCCTTCTTGTCGAGCCTATTGGAAAACGCGTCATAACTCTCAAACACGGACATATAGTCATCACTGACGACTTTGCGCATCGCCGCTTCCTGAAGCGTGTGCATCTCCTCAAACAGGATATCCGACCAAGCCTGCCAGATTTCGCCAAGATCGGGCAGTTCGGTCTCCTCGACCACATATCCTGCATCAGAGAGGCGATCGGCAGCCTGTCGAACGACCGCCAATATGGCGGGGTCAGGATCCAGATCCTCCGGCACCTTTGCCAGCGCGACGCGGATCGGAGCCTCGGGCCTCGGCCCCTCAAGCGGCGCCGGCACCCACCAGGGATCGCGTGGATCGCGCGCCGCCATTACCTCCAGCCCCAAACGCACATCGGCGACCGACTTTCCGAACGGTCCCTGTGTGGAGAATAGCTGCGCCATCAAAGGGCGTTCGGCTGGTGCGGAGGGATTATAGGCGGCAATGCGCCCCTGCGTTGGACGTATCGTTGCGAGACCGCAGCAATGCGCCGGCCACCTGACCGAACCGCCAATATCGTTACCATGCGCGAGCGCGCCGATACCGAGTGCCAACGATGCGGCGGCGCCTCCCGATGACCCTCCACAGGTAGCACCATGATCCCATGGATTAAGTGTCAGCCCATGAAGCGGGTTGTCGGTGAAAGCCCGCATCGAAAATTCTGGTGTGTTGGTGAGGCCGATGGTGATCGCACCCGCCTTCTTCAGGTTTGCAACCACTGGAGAATCATCCGTGGCAATCATGTCTTTGAATGCGGGAACACCGTTGGAATTGGCCTGGCCACTAAAATCAACGTTTGTTTTGACGGTAACGGGCACACCCTCAAGCAGCCGTGCTCTGCTGCCGGAATTCAAATTCTTGTCGATCTCTTTCGCCTGACCAATGGCCTGATCGCCAAGATCAACAACCACCGCGTTGACGGCGGGATTGGCTTCACGCATTCGCTCAACATGCGCATGCACCACCGTTTCAGATGATACGGTTCCATTCCTGATGGACTTGGCGGTATCAACGGCCGACCATTGCCAAATAGGCGTGCTCATAGAATCACTCCCCCAACCCCCAGGAAAAGATCAATAATCTTTCTCAAAAAAGATGCCAATGCTCGAATTGCCGTCAGATCCGGTGGCACCGGTTGCTTTCAAACTGTCGGTTATGTCGATATTGATCGTTCCCTTGGTCGATCCCGATGCGCCCGCTTCAACACCAAGATAGACATTGTCATTGATATAGCGCCCTGCGCGAACTGCGGCGTTGCCACCGCTATCCGTGACCACATCCAGCTCGTCCAATCCTGTCGTCTGTCGGAAACTGTCAAGCAATGACGAATTGCTGCCTCCTGCCAATTGCGCAGCCGATGCAGCAAGCTTTGCCACTTGCAGCGCAGACAATTCCGTTATGCTACGCCCAAATATCAGCCGGGCCAGAACTTCATCTTGAGGCAATTCCGGATTTGAGGAAAACACGATGGACGGATCAGACACCCGCCCGGCTACCGTGATGAACACTGTTGCCTCATCTGCGTCCGAACTGGCGACAAATCGAACAAATGGATCGAGATCACCGACCAGGGTGACTTTGCCTTCATCGAAAACAATGCGCTTGCCAAGTATCGAAAGTCTGCCTCTGATCAGCTCAAACCCGCCGACAGGCTGAATATTGGTGACGGGCCCGGTCAACCTGACCGACCCGCCCAGTTCCGCATCCAGCCCTCGCCCTCTCACGAATACCTTGTTCGGCGCGTTCACTGACACGTTCAAACGAGCGACACTTGGCCGGCCGCTGGGAACGGGAGTACCATCGTCGGCTCTGGCAAATTCCAGAGTTCGCTCGACCTTTTTGGGTGGATTTATGTGTTTGACATTGAGACTGTCCGCACCACCGGCGATCGTTTCCGGAATGGTCAGTTCGGCCCGACTGACATTCAAATCTCCGCCGATTAGAGGATCGTAGATAAGCGCACCGGTTATGCCGAGCTGGCCACTCATCGTCGCAACGACCAGTGTTCCATCCGTGTACCGGGCATTATCCAAGCCAATCGTCAGGTCAGCCGGATATCCAGCCGTTCCATCGAGAGACACCGATCCTGCCATCGAAACCGAACCACCGGCTGCCAAGTTGGCGGTCCCGCGCCTTATGACAACTCGCTGGCCATTGAGGTCTGCGGCTACTGCGATATTTCTGAGAGCAACATTGGCAAGCGGATCAGAATAGCTCGCGCCCTGGGTCGACACGGTTCCATTGAACGCGGGATTTGCGATCGCCCCGCTCAATCGTATTGCAAAGCGGGCCAAACCTTCAGCACGAGCGCCGCGCGAGGCCAACTGCCGGTTTGCGATTGAAAGCGGAGCGGATCCATCCAGCGAAATATTAAGCCCACCTCCGGACAACGGAATGCGGCCGCTGCCATTGACCGCAAGCCCCGACGCACCGGAAACATTGAAGGCAGTGAGATTGACCGTATTGCCGGAATAAGTTCCGTTTGCACCTGCGTCGAGCACCCCGAGCCCGCTATTCGACAAAACGGTTGCCCGTATGCCGGTGCCGTTCAGTGCAAATTTGGCTGTCGGCCGATCTATCGGACCTTCAATTTTCGCATCTCCCGACAGTCGTCCGCCCAGCCCTTGACCTCCCGCCATTCGATCGATGATCTCTAGCGGGAAGGACTGAAGGGCCACATTTAAAGCCAAGGCGCCGTCCCCGAGCGGCACCGTTCCGTTCGCCGTGGCCTGGATGCCGTTGCCACTGTTCATGCGCGCATCAACAACCATTTTTTTTGAATCTGAATGGCCGGACGCAGTCACCTGAATCGGAGGCAATCCGGCCAAGCGCAACACGGTCGAAGTGATGCCCGAACCGTCAAGATCAAAATTAACATCCGGTTCCGCCGATGTTCCGCCTACCTGGGCACGTCCGGAAACAGAACCAGCCATTCCAAGGTCAGGTCGAACCGCGTTTGCAACATCCAGAGAAACGCTTTCAATGTCGAGCAGCAGAGCCAGTTGCTCCCCCGCCGCTCCACTTAACGACACCGAACCTTCGCCGACATCCAGCTCCACGCCATCGATCTCAATGGCATCTGCACCAATCAGAAGGCGCGCACTCTGTTTAAGTTTTGCAAGCGATTTGCCTTTGGATAGTTCTGCACCGGTCAATGTCACCAGCGCCGCATCGCCCTGGTTTGCAATCGAACCCTGTGTGCTTATTGCAGTACCGTTCTGCAGATCTGCTCGCGCATTGAATTGAGTTATATCTGCGTTGCTGGAAGCATTTGCATCCAATTTGGCCACTTGGATACCGGCCACGATTACTTCCCGCAGCACCGCAGTGCCGTCAGCACTTGGCACGCCGAACAAATCACTGAACTTGAAATCGATGTCGCCGTCGGACAGCTCCGCATCCGCATATCTGACGGCCGACAATTTTCCCGAAACATGCCCATTTTGCTGCCCATCTGCGTTAGCCAGAGTAATGTCGGCTTCCACTTTGCCTGAGGCTTCGACAAGCAGAATGGCAGCTGCGGTGGAGATGTCGCTTGAATTCAGCTTTAGGTCGGAATTTATCAGACCGTCATCGTCCATTGATGCAGATCCCGATAGTTTTGTTGCGCCGGCATTCAAAACCAGATCATCCAGCCGGCGGCTACTTTCAGCGGCGGCAATTTTGGCTTTCAGGTCGATACGCTCGCCATCGATGAATGCGGCGCCGTTGATTTCGCCATTCAATCCGGAATTTTGATTGCGCCCTGTGAATTCAATTGCCGCGTTCGTAAGACTTCTGCCCAGGACCTTCGCACCTTCGGACGTTTTTGCATCGAACTGCAGTTCGATGATGCCTTCCTCGCCCCGGGCAAACCCTTGGGCGTCCAGGCGGCCAGCTATGTTTTTGGAAATCACCGCCAGATCTGCCACATCGGCACTGAACGTAAAGTCCGCCGTTTCGGCTCCGTAAAGACCGTTCACACGTAAGGATAACTGCTGATTCGCTACGGTGAGATTGTCAGCGCGAATGCCGGTTTCCGTTCGCGCAGCGCTGCCATTTATGGTGGTTTTTCCGGCAAGAAGACCATCGAACATCGAACCGACTGCTACGTCCTGCATCTCGCCGTCGAGCAAAAGATCAAATGCACCGGTCACCGGTTCGATCAAACCGTCTGCGGAAATTTTCACTGCACCCGCAAGTTCCCTTTCAGCCAAAGCCGACAGAACGGTCGCATCCGCTACATCGACATTGTACCGGCCATCGATAGTTCCGCCACTGATCTGCCCTGCAAATTCGAGATCCACAACTTCTGCATTGATCCGCGCCCGGTCCACAATGGCTGGCTGCCCGGATCTCCAGGCGCCGCTGATATCCAAGCCGATTGTATTGCCCACAGCAGAAGAAATCCCGGGATCTTCGGAATCAAGGCCGTTGGCCCGACCATCGACAATGAACGTTACCTCACGTTTTTCCGGATCGTCGAGACCGACGGCAACACCGTCCAGGTTCAACTGAAACTCATTTGCTGTGAAGCCGGCGGTGGCAAAGTCCGTCGCTACTACCTTGCCCGACCAGGTTGTGACGCCACCGCCGCCAAAACGGAAATCGAGAGCAGCCTTGCCAATTTCCGTGACCCCGCCGGGAAGAGGCAGAACCACAGGCGCTGCATTCTTCGACTGGATGGTTCCGTTGAGGGAAAACTCGACCGGAAATCCGTCCGCCGCTGTTTGTAGTGTCCCGGAGAGCTCCAATGCGCCGCTTGCAATTTCGAGCCTCTCGATGTCCAAACCACCATCATCCAGTGTCCTGCCTGCAAGGATCAGTTCACTGCGTTGTCCAAAAAGGTCTCTCAGGTCGGGTCTGACCAGTTCTCCGAGCGGACCGGCCGCACCGATGTCAAAACGACGGGAATTGTCTGTCCCGGCAAACCGGGCCTGTCCGGTCAGTACCCGGCGTTCATCAGCATCGAGGGTCAGCGCCAACCTCAAATCGGAAACCGGCCCCGATCCATTCAATCCGAGGCTCACGGCCGGTTTCCCGTGAAAATTCAATAAATTGGCAACAACGCCATCCCCCGGCTCAAACAGAGTAAGGTCAAGGTCAAGGACATTCGTTTCGCCGTTAAACGATGCGCCTAATTCAAGTTCGCCACCCGGACCGTCCAGCCGCTTGATCTCCAGACCGGTCTCCAGCTTGCCGGTGTCAATCACCAGATTTCCGGCGATCTCAAGCTCTGATGCAAGTCCGAAAACCCCTTCGCCAAACGTCACGCTGTCGATGGCCAGTTCGTCCAGATTGACCGAAACCGGCAATTCCGGAACAGAGAACCCGGATGCCTCGACCGAGGGAGCAGTATTTTCATCCGGCAGCGGCTGCCGTTTGACCTCTATCGACTCAGCCGCCAGCTTGTCGACGACCAGGCGCCCGGTAAACAGCGCCGTCCGGGTCCATACGATGGAGGCATTGTTGATCTCCAGCCAAACACCTTCGCGATCAGCAATACTGATGCGTTCAAATTTGGCATCGGAGGAAAGAACACCCTCAATTCCCCAAAAGCTGATTTTGCGATTGGGCGTGGAAAGTTGTTCTTCCACATAGGTCAAAAGCGCCGATTTTTCCTGTTCAGCGTCAGGTTTATCCTGCGCCAAAGCAGGTAATATTATGACCAAAAGGACGAAAAATGCGATCAGGCGCTTCAAAACGATTGTCCTATGCCGACATAGATGGCGAAGTCGGGGTCTCCTGCCCGCTTGTCCAGTGGGACTGCGGCATCAAGCCTGATCGGCCCAAGTCCGGTGTAATAACGAATACCAGCGCCCACACCAACGCGTACAGGCTGGCCAAAATCCGGAAACGAGTTGGTACCCACATTACCGAAATCGATAAAAGCGACCGCGCCAAAAGCGTCATTGATGCGTGTGCGAACTTCGGCAGATCCCTCTAACAATGATCTGCCGCCGGTCACCATTCCCGCTGGTGTCAGGATACCGATGTTGCGGAACGCATAACCACGCACCGAACCACCGCCGCCCGCAAAAAACAATTTGTCGGGAGGTGTTTGCGCGATTGGCGAACCGGCAAGGAAACCGGCCTTTAACCGCCCAGCTAAGACAATCCGTTTTTGGGCATCGAACGCTCTATAGATGCGCGCTTCGATTGTTCCTTTGACTGCTGAGTTTCCGAAATTGAATTCGTGAAATGGCTCAATCTCGGCATCCGCGAAATAACCGCTGGTTGCATCATTCTTGTCATCACGGCTATCCCAGGTCACCCCACCCAGAAGGCCCGCAGTGGTGAACTCGCGCCGCCCGAAAACCGGATCAACAAACCGCGCCTGTTCTGCCGTCAACATCATTCGCGCAGCAAGATTCTTTGAAACAAGATGGGTAAATCCGACCTGGGCGATCACCGCGGTTCGGCGGTAGGCCTCGAGGTTTTCGCGAATGCCAATGACCGACGCTTCAAAATTCGTATCCGGTGTGTATACGCCAGGTTTGATGAACGTTGCCGCCAGCTTGTATGTCAGCGCATCAGGATCAAGGCTGTTGCCGAGATTGGATACGGTCCCCTCAAGTTTCAATTGCTCGGCGCGGCCGAACAAGTTCCTGTGCTGCCAGAATGCCTGAATTCCGGCACCATCGACTGTCGACAGAGTACCTCCGATACCAAATCGCCGAGCCATTCGTTCCTGCACAACGAAATTGATTGGCATGGTGCCGTCGGCGCCGATTTCACCCTCTTCGCTGCGCGCAGAGGCAAATACCCCAAGCCGGGCCAATCGCTCTTCCGCGCGCTTGATGTCGTCGGGATCAAATTCACCGCCAGGCGGCAAATCTGCCATGTAGGCGACGAAATCCGGATCCATCCGGTCGTGTCCCTCAACCGTTACGGGCCCGTAATAAGCCTTTTTACCTGGTCTAATGGTTAGAATCGCATCGAGCAGATTTTGGTCATGGGCGGCCTCGACGCGCCGATCAGAAACCTCCGCCTTGGGATGTCCCTGCTGGCGCCATGCTTCTACCGCCAGCCGTTCAGCCCGCTTTATCGCGCCGGAGCGGGCAACCTCGCCCGACGCAAATCCTTCCATCTCGGGTTGAGCCACATGATCTTCATCATCCGACGTATCCGGCGCACGATTGACGATTTCTGCCCTTCCAAACCGGAATTTTGGACCCGGATCGACAGAAACCAGAACATCCGCCGGATCAGACAACGCGGCATCCGGAGCAAGCTGCCCGGCCTCACGGCCATCAATGAGGATCGATATCGACCCGCCGTAATGACCCTCCGTGTAGAGTGCCGCCAGCAAGCGTTGATAATCAGCACGCGCCTTTGCGATCAGTCCGGCTGCCCCGGAAGCGGGTTTGTCCTTGTCGGCAACCAAAAGCGAAGCGCCATTGAGAGCATCCGCAACCGCCTCGTCGGATCCCAATATCTCGATTTTGACTTCGTAATACTGCGGAACGCCGATAACATCCTCTGCGGCAGCATCCTTGTCCCGCTCAAACAGGCGCAGGCCAAACAGTTCAAACGGCAATGCGGGTGTCGCAACCGTTCCAACTGTGACTGCAAGCAAAGCAGTCAGACATTTGCGCCTAATACTCAATCGCGCGTTCCCCTACGCCGGAGAGCAGAGCCATATCAATGGCAGATCATCACAGTTAACGACCCACTATTGCTCTACCGCTCACCGATGGCGGTCACAAGTCCCGCAGGCAAATCCCGCGGGATACACGCAAACATTATGGCAAACAAATTGTGAAGAAAACGCCAAACTTCAGGGTTAGGAATCGATAACTGCGCCGCAACTTTCCAGATGCCCTTTTGCGACTGTGTCATCCGGACATGTTTCCAGCACCTGTCTGAAACCGCCTGCGGCCCGCTCCTTGTCGCCGTTGTGCAGGGCCATAACCGAAGCTTCAAACGTTTTTCGGGACCGCAATTTCGCCCGTCTTTCCGCATCCGGCAGACCCGACAGAACCTCGAAGACCGTTACATGGTCACGCCTTCCACGCACGACGACCTCGTCGATGACCCGCATTTCAAATGAATTTGTCTGAGCCGCCGAATGATCAGTCTGTTCGGCAATCAGGATTTGCACCTTGTAATTTTTCGTTAGCTCCTCAAGCCGGGCAGCGATGTTCACCGCATCGCCGATCACGGTTCCGTCCATGCGTTTGGCATTGCCGATGGTGCCAAGAACAAGAGGCCCGGTGTTGATGCCGATACCCACATCGATCGGTTCCTCTCCACGATCCATCAGTGCCTCATTGTAGCCGGCCAATTTCCCTCGAATACCGATCGCTGCCTCAATCGCAGAATCAATTCCCCGCGGAAAGAGCGCCATGATCCCATCACCGGCATATTTGTCGATGAAGCCGCCCTGCCCCGCGACCACCGGTTCCATCTGACCCAGATAGTCATTGATGAAGTCAAATATTTCCTGCGGCGTCATTGTTTCAGATCGTGCGGTGAAGCCGCGAATATCGCAAAACATCACCGCCATTATCCTTCCAACATTATCGCCCAACTCCACATCGGCGACGGTTTCCCGATTCAACTGTTTCAATAGCTGTTCGGGCACAAACCGGTGAAACGCGGAATTCAGTCGTTGCACATGGGTCAGATTGGCCTGGTGGATGGTTTCGATAATTGCCGCCGGTGCAATAATCGACTGTGCCAGCAAAAGGCCGAAAGCGATTGTGAATCCGAGCGCCGCCCCGGTTGGGTCATCGCGCAGGAACGGGTAATCCAATATGTGCAGCACATGGGCAGCGCTGACCAACACCAATATTTTGGAAGCTCGCTGTAATTTTCCCCACACTTTGAACGATCGCCACGTTGCATCCGCCTGCGCGTAGACTGCGCCCAGTGTGATCGGCAATGAGAGCCACAGAAATGACATCTCAAGGATTGCCGCAAGCAACGATCCTGCGACACCGGCCGAAAAAACAATGGCGTAACGTTTCCAAGGCGCTTTGAAACCGGCAATGTCGGCAAGCAGCCAGGCGGTCGCAATCGTGATCAGGATGATCGAAGACCAGCCCGCTGTGATCCAAACGGGACCAGAATTTGAACTCAATCCATTGATGAAAAAACTAAGCGCTGTGGCGACCCACAGGAACAAAAGATTTTTGTGCAGGGTGTCGCGATTATAGACGACCAGCGAAGTAGCGATTACCAAGTTCAAAAACAGGCAGAGCGAATATATCTGCAGTAAGCTTTGGACATCGATGCCGGTAAGCGGAGACATCATCGCAGGTCCGCTCCAAATTCACACCTTAAAAAGAACTGAACACGGGATTGTTTCACCCCGATTACTCCCTCGCCCGGCGAGCAGGTCAAAGAAAAATCCGTTAAATGTCAAGAGTTTGATATTTGGCAGGTCGCCGAGCACCGCGTCAAATCGGCAATTCCGGCAATTGTGCTCGATGACTGGTTCTCACGCGCCGGCTAAAGATCGATCTCTATCACGCCGTCGGGATCCATCGCCCTCGACTGGCACAAGATCATCGTGGTTTCGCGTTGCTTCTTTGACAATACAAAATCTCGATGCTCGACCTCACCAGAAACAACGCCACAAGTGCATACGCCGCAAAGCCCATCCGAGCACTTCACGTCAACATGGACACCGGCCTCATTCAGCGCATCGGCAGCAGATTTATCGACTGGAACGGAAATCTCGCGATTTGATTTTGCCAGCCTTAGGATGAATGGATGGTTCTCATAGTCGGGGGCTTCCGGCACTGAGAAATACTCCAGATGCCGTGCTTCGTCCGGATATCCTGCCTGTTCAGCGGCCGCAATGACCGCATCCATGTATCGGTCAGGGCCGCATGTATAAACATGGTACCCTTCCCGGTACTTGCCCAAAATCTTGGAAAGATCAGCCCGGCTGTCCTCGTCGGAGATATGAATGTGGACATTTTCGGCCCAGGAAGCCTTTTCGAGAACATCCAGATAGCCGGCTAAGCCGCGCGACTTGACCGAATAATGCAGCTCAAATTGGGCGCCGATCGCGTGAAGACGATGGGCAAAGGCAATCATTGGTGTAATTCCGATTCCACCACCCATAAGAAATGTCTTTTTGGCTGTTTCGACGAGCTCAAAATGATTGATTGGCTTGGAGATGAAGATTTTCCGGCCTTGGCTGAAAATGCGGTGCAGCAGTGCCGACCCGCCCCGGCCACCGTCTTCGCGCAACACGCCAATCTGGTACTTGGAACGGTCAGCCGGATCTCCAGACATTGAGTATTGTCTAAGGAATTCCGGCGCGACAACGATGTCGAGATGGGCTCCCGCGGTCCACTCGGGCAATTCGGAACCATCGAGCGACCGGAATTCATATTTGGCTACATCTTCGGACATCCGCTCGACCTTGGTCACCTCAACACGAATAACCGGTGAATCGCCATCCACATGATAGGTGTGCTCTGCAGGACCAAGATCGTCACGGCGTAATCGAAGCTGGTATTCTTCAGCGGTGACCATCGCCTGATAGGCTTCAATTCCCTTTTCGCGGTCCATTGGAAACGGAAACGGCCAGGGGTGTGGTGCCAGGGGTGCCGGGTAAACGGCAAGCGTCTGGTCTTCGTATTTCAGATCCAGATCCCGTTGCAGATCCCGCGCGTTAACGTCATGCTCTGACGGCCGATAGCCGCCATCGGAGCCGATCTCCAGGTCCCACCACCATTTTTTGATCGGGTTCAATCCGCCATTGCCAACGGCATCATCCAGTTTGGCAAGGACAGGTGCGGCCGCAGGAATATGCATTGCAGCCCATCGAAATGGTTTTTCAGAAAACAGGCCTTCCAAATTCCAGGGACATGTTTTCATACAGCGGCCGCACATCGCACCGCCTTGCGTCGTGATGCGATAAGTGGCGCATTTCTGGCTGTCCGACTTCCAGATTTCATAGCCGTTGAACATCAGTTTGGGGCCGGCAGTAATGGCTCCCGAAGGACATTCGCGTGCGCATTTGTTGCAGTTTTCACAGAAGTTCTGGAGGCCGAAATCAACAGGCCTGTCGTGGGTCAACGGCATCGTCGTGGTCACCACTCCGGATTTAAGCCGTGGCCCGAGAAAAGGATTTAAGATGACCTCGCCTATGCGGCTGACCTCCCCCAGCCCGGACAATAGCAACAGCGGCGGCTGCAGCACTTCACCGTCGAGCACGGTATGCGCCTTGGCCTTGTAGCCGAGATTGCGGATTTGCTTGGCAATTACCCCACCAAGTAGCGAAAAACGCAAATAGGCACGCATGGATTGCGCCACCGAAATCCAGTCATCACCGGAAGCGCCTTCCATGGTCTCATAGCCCTGGTCAATGATCATGGATATGGCCTGGTCGTGCGGCGGCTCGAGGGGTTCGCCAAGCGCGTCGTGGCTATACCAGGTCCAGTCCGGACACCGGGACAGACCAACCGCGTCGACGCCGAGAAAATAGGAAGCCGCCTTGATATTTTCGGCATTGCGCCGGGCGTCCCGTGCTTCCTTAGTCATCTCGTCGGCCGCTTCCCCGTCCTGCAACAGTACAAACGCACCCAGCGCCCTTCGCTGCGCCATGGACGGCGCGGCTTTTCGCGCATAATGACCGCCCTTTGCACCATCCTGAACCGCTTTACCCATGTCGCCGAACTGCGCCCGAGCAAACATGTCGGTGCGTTTCGGAACTCTCGCCACCCGGTCTTCATCGATGAAAGTCGTCGGCTTTTCGACCCGTTTCAACCTTTCGAAAGGATGAGGGCCATCGACATAACGGCGTTTTGCAAATGGTTCCCGGTTGAACGCGTTTTTGGCAAAGCCCTTGCCAAGTTTCCAGGCCAGTCCGTGAGTTCGGCTTCGCGGCTGTTGGTCCAATGGAACCAATGGTTCATCGGCAGCGAGCTCAAAATTGGTCGTCACCGCGCCGACTCCGAACCGGGAGCCGAGATAGGGATTGCGGATTGCCCCGTTTTCAACGGTAGCAAGTCCGGATGCGACGGTCAGTTTTCCCAAATCAACATCCGAGGATGTTCCGGTGTGAGCCCGCGCGTCAAATCCGAGCAGCCGCAGATAATTGGCGATCACCACTGCTGTCTCTGCAGCGCGCAAACACGCCCGGGCTTCCTGCGCATCCGCAATCCACTCGCCGCCGGATTCATTTTTGGTTGGATCGCGTGGAAATTCGTAAGCAAAAACAACCGCATAACTATGTCCATCGATTGTCGTCGGTGGCGCCTCCATGCTTTCCTTCAGATCCGCCATGATGATATCAATGCCGGATGCAAGCGTCTTGGTCTGTCTCGTACGCAGATCTTCGGCCAACCGATCGATATCGGGATTGCGATGGGGTTCTGCCAGCAACGCAGCATTGGGCAACTTGCAGATTCCGACCATCGAAGCGTCCGAGAAGTAACCAAAACCCTTGACATGGTTGGCCCGCTCTCGGGGATCATCCGGACATTCGGCGCGAACCTTGTTGACGAGCCCATCGCGTATTGCATCCAGCATCGCCTGGTATTCGCCCATAGCATTGACGATGGATTGAGGTGCATCCGGCCGGTGAAATGACAGCGGCTGCATTGCCGGCACACCAGCCAAATCCGGAGTCTCGTCGTTCCGGGCCAACCGTTCCAGCGGGTATGGGCCCATATGAACCGGCCGATCTTTGTCAGAGAAAAAACGCAAACCAAGTTCCCCATTTCCATTCCACGCAAGCCAACACCGAATTGTTCTCGACTTCAAGGCTAATTCAGATTGAACCGAAGTGATCCGAATGGCCGGTCGCCGCGTAACTTTTCCCAATGGAGGAAAAAGGATAATGGTTGCACTTCCGGGCACGGTTGTGAGCAAAGCGAGACTGGTGGGCAGTGATACAGAAATACACGGTGCGCTGATGGAGCGTATCGCTGTGGGTCGTGACAAAAAGGCTTTCGAGGCCTTGTTCGCTCATTTCGCTCCCAAGATTAAGGCGTTGATGCTGAAACAGGATTCCGATCCGGAGCTGGCAGAAGATCTGATGCAGGACACAATGCTGACCGTGTGGAACAAGGCGCATCAGTTCGCTTCCTGGCGAGGTAGCGTCAGCGCGTGGATTTTCACAATCGCTCGCAATCGGCGCATTGACCGGTTTCGCCGCCAGGGCACTCGCCACTATATCGATATCGCGGATTTTGAAGTCGCCGATGAAACGCCCGACAGCGAAGATTGCCTTCTGGCGGGAGAGCGCGATCAGCTGGTGGCCGAGGCGACCTCTCACCTGCCGGAAGAGCAAAAGCAGATCATAGCCATGTCATTCGTTGAGAACCTGGCGCAAACCGAGATCGCGGACCGGTTGGGCATTCCCCTTGGCACGGTAAAATCGCGAATGCGCCTGGCATACAAAAAGATTAAATCCAATTTGGAGGATGTGCTGTGACTATCAAACACCATCCCGACGAAACGTCGATCATTGCCTATGCGGCTGGAACCTTGGATGAGGCGTTCGCGGTACTCGTCTCCTGTCATCTGGAATCTTGCTCACAATGCAGGGAAACGCTCACAGCGGCACAGCTGATGGGTGGATCTTTGCTCGAGCATACCGATGATGCGCCGGTCGCAGATGGATCATTCGGCAGGCTTCTGGAGAAGATTAGCGTGTCCGATGATAAGGCCGAGCCAAGAATTGCGCTTCCTGCTCCAACCAAAGGGCACATTTCCGACAAGCGGGACATGCCATCTGCACTCAGTCACTATATCGACAGCTCAATGGCAGACATCAAATGGAAGCGCGTCGGTCCGGGCGTATGGCAAAAACCAATCGAGCTTTCAAAGCACGCCTCCTCTTCGTTGCGGTTGTTGCGGATTGCACCTGGAAAGAGCGTACCGGAACATGGTCACGGCGGTCAGGAAATGACGTTGATCTTGTCTGGTGCGTATCAGGATGAGATCGGCCATTTTGGCCCCGGCGATGTTGCCGATCTCGATGACCATGTTGAGCACCAGCCTCGTGTTGTGTCGGAGGAAGATTGCATCTGCCTTGCTGCAACCGAAGCGCCGACAAAGTTCAAAGGTTTGGCAAGTCGTCTGCTGCAACCACTGATTGGCATCTGACAGTTTGACCATTTCGGCTCAACCGCGCTGGGACTGCGCGTGGATCATCGGTGCCAGCACGGGCATCGGACAAGCACTGGCACACCGCCTGGCTTCCCAAAGTCGGACGGTCGCCATATCAGCTCGTTCAACCGAACGCATGAACGCAATCGCTCAAAAGCATGCCAACATGGTCGCACACACGCTCGATGTGACCGATCAAGGGCAGGTCTCACGAACAGCAAAACAGCTGGAATTGGATCACGGGATGCCAGATCTCGTGATCATCTCTTCGGGCGTCTGGCACCCGATCAAACCTGACGCTTTCGACCCGGAAATTTTTCGCAACGCCGTCGATGTGAACTTCATGGGCGTCATCAATGTTCTGGCAGCCGTCGTTCCAAAGATGATCGAGCACGGCGGCGGGCATATCGCCATCATCGCTTCAGTTTCGGGTTATCGTGGCTTGCCAAATGCGGCCGCTTATTCGCCGATGAAAGCCGCATTGATCAATCTTGCCGAATCAATTTACCCGCAGTTGAAACGCAAAGGCGTAGATCTCACGATCGTCAATCCGGGCTTTGTCGACACACCGATGACATCGGTGAACAAATTTCCGATGCCGTTCCTGATGACGCCGGAAGAAGCTGCCGAACGAATATCAAAAGGTCTGGACAGGCGGGACTACGAAATCGCCTTTCCGACGAGATTTGTACTGATTCTGAAACTGCTGCGGGTGCTTCCAAATCGCATCTTCTTTTGGATTATCAACAAGTTCGTGCTGAAATGAGATTCAACATCTCAACGTCTTGAATAGCCGCCTCAGGGCATTTTTTGAAACACCGCATTCACTTCGCCCAACCGTATTCCGAATCTGTGCATCACCGCGCGGTTGGCTAGAGTCTTATCGTCTATCCGGTACATACGGTCATCAAACCAGACCGGAATTATCTGCGTTCCGACTTTCAATTCAAACAAATACTCCATCGAAATTGTACTGCCAGACGCATAGCCAGACTTCCACCTTGAAAGTTCATCGCAATCACCGGTGAAGTTGTTGGCGCTCTCAAAAGCGAACTCCCACATGCGATTGTCCACTTGTCCGTCGGAGAACTCAAAACGCTCCTTCAAGACGAATTGCGACGACATCCACGCACCGCACATTTGAAGTGAAAATGTTCTGGTTGCCCCGCCGAATCTGGGCACCACCAACCCCCACGCCCGAACATCACCCTCGAAGAACTCGGTCAGCAAATTATCCGGTATTTGTACCGGCTTGTTAGCAACAATATCGAGCATCAGATTATTGTCCGCCGGAACTAACTCGAGCGTGACCGGATCCGCCCAAGTGATCGGCCGGTCCGGTCTTGTTCGCTTCCCTAAGCGGCATGGCGGGACGCAGTCCCTTGCACCATAGTTTTAATGCTTCGAAGTGGATCGCGAACATGACCTTCACGGTCATGAACGGTATGGAGCCAACCAGCCGTGCAATATTGGCATCATTGACATTAACACTGGAGGTTGCATAACTGGTGTTGAGGATCGGCTGCCCAGCTTCCTTGAGCGATACGCCGATGACCACCTTTTCATCATCGAAATCGAGCTTGAAACCGTATCTGCCCCGCTCGCCGTTGAATGGCGAAACCAGCAACCTTTTCGACACGCCGTCGATGCTCATCTGTCCGTCAGCATCAGTGACCTTGCAGGCGTAGTGCACACGCCCGCCGAACGTGTTGTTCACCTCATAGACAATCGCGTTCACTTCACCAGTCTTGCAGAGGCAAAAGTACACTGTCAGCGGATTAAAAACGTAACCGAGCACTCTTGGAAACGCGAACATCAACACGCGCTCGACGCGTAAATCCAGGCGTCTGCGCACCATGTCCCGCACGAACCAGGCCAAATCCGGTGTTGCCCCGTCGGCGTGGTCTCGATCATGGATCGACAATACATTCCACCGATTGTGCGAAAACAACCGGCTGGTATTGGCAAATGACCCAATGTGATCAAGATCCAGGAGGATCGAAAAAGCCCGGTAACGCAGACTGTGCCACTTGGGGAACACACGGCGATGCAGAACCGTGCCCGAAAACAGTGCAGGCTTTGGAAAGCTCATTCTGCCGCCTCCAGGAACACCGGTTCGCGGTTGGGTATGTGAATCCTGCCGGATTCATCTTCGACATCCCATGGTCGGCGCAGCCGACCGAGTTCCTCTGCAACCGCCAATCCGCTTTGTAATCCGTCTTCATGAAAGCCGTAACCAAAGTAGCTGCCGCAAAACCAGGTCCGGTTGCGTCCCTGTAATTCCCACAGCGACTGTTGCGCGTTGACCGCCGCAGCATCGAAAATCGGATGCCGGTAGGCGGTCTGATAGTGAATCCTTTTGGCGTCGATTTCATTTATTGGATTCACCGACACGAACAGGTCGGATTGCGTGTTCAGTTTTTGCAAGCTGTTCATCCAGTAGGTAACCGATGCCTGCTCGGCGAACTGACTATTCTGCCTGCTGGCCATGTAGTTCCAGCTCGACCACAATCTCCTTCGTTTCGGCATTGCCGACACATCGCTGTGAAGAACCCCCAGATTATCGGAGTAAGAAAACTGACCTAGCAGATACCGCTCGAAACTGTCGGCGTCTGCCAGCATTGCCAGACTTGCATCGGCATGGCTCGCCAGCACAATTTCATCAAAGCGATGTTCGGTACCATCGGTTTCGTGAACCGCTACAAATTCCGGCGTTCTGCGCACTGCCGCCGCGGAACAGTTTAGCTTCACATCGAAATGGGAGTCTTTGGCCAATTGATTGACATAGCGGCGACTGCCGCCAAGCACACTGCGCCATTTGGGGCGATTGCGCGCCTTTAGCAGACCGTGATTTCCGTAGAATTCGAGAAATGAACGAGCAGGATAGTCTTTCATCGTCTCAGCCGGAGCGGACCATATCGCGCCTGCCATGGGTAAAATGTGGTCACTGAGAAAGGCGCTCGAATAACCTTCAAATTCCAGGAAATCACCGATCGAAATACTCGAACCGTAAACCTGTAGCCTGTCAGGCGCCTCGCGAAAGAACCTGAATATATCTTTGATCAGCCGCCAGTGATGTTGCCGGGCAAAGTTGGACTTCTGAGTAAACCACCCATCGAGACCCTTTCCACCGCTATATTCGTATGACCCGCGGTTGAGGGAAAATGCAAATGTCATGCTCGATTGCGAAGTAGGAACATCGAGATAGTCAAACAGAGCAGTCAGATTTGGATAGTTCTGCTGATTGTAGACGATGAATCCGGTATCGACCGGGATGGGGCCGTCAGGGGTCTCGACTATTCGCGTATTTGAGTGACCACCAAGCCGGTCATTTTTTTCAAACACCGTGACGTCGTGGCGTTGGGATAACAGCCAGGCTGCTGACAGGCCGGATATACCCGATCCGATTACGGCGATCTTGTGTTTGCGCAAATGTTCCATGCCCGACCTCTTGTTGCCCGACTGACTACGCGCGCCTGGTTGGGATGGATCACAGGATTTGCGGGAAATCGCTCACAAAGAGGTAAAATTGTTATTGTGCAGAGGCTCGGCCTAATCGGCCTCACTGATCTGGTATTGGGATTTGGCAAGCCATTCCGGATTGATCTCGACACCCCAGCCCGGTTCATCCGTCACCGTTGCCTGCCCACCGGTGATTTCAAAGGGCGAGCGGACAAAAAGCCCTTCTTGCCAAGGATAATAGTCAGGGCCTTCAATGGAGAACTCCAGATACTTTCCCGCGTTGGGGATCGCCCGCAGCAAGTGCATGGTAAACAGCGTCACCAGCGATAGATTGGCGCAATGCGGCGTCACCGGGAGATCCGCTTCTTGTGCCATCCGGCAAACCCGCAACGTCCGGGACAGGCCGCCAAGATAGCAGATATCCGGCTGCACGATATCGACCGCCCGCATGTCAATCATCCGCCGCCAAACCATCAGATCGCAATCCTGCTCACCGCCGGTCACGTCGATGTCCAGCGCGTCGGTGACCTGCTTGGTCTGCTCCAACTCCCAATAGGGACAGGGCTCTTCGAAATGGCAAAACCCGTTATCTTCCAGCACGCGCCCCACTTCGATAGCCCGCTCCGGCGAATAGCAGGAATTCGCATCGATCAGCAGGTCGACATCATCGCCAATCTCTCGGCGCATGGTTGGGATGATTTCTTCCGTCCGTCCCGGCCATTCATCCTGATTGCGCCCTACTTCGGCACCGGCTCGAACCTTGAACGCGTCAAAACCCTTTTCGTGACGCAACCGCTTCAAGCGCTCGGCCTCGTCTTTTGGTGTGATGTCACGCTTCATCGACGAGCCGTAGGCACGTATTGGTCCCGGTGTGCCGCCGATTAGTTCGGCCACCGGCTTGCCAGCCTGTTTGCCCTTCAAATCCCACAGCGCTGTATCGAACCCGCACATGGCCCGGCGCAAATAGGAACCGGGAAACTTGTGCTCGCGCTCGGTGACGATATCGAGCAGGTCATCGAGGTCGGTTGTGTCCTTGCCCAATACCCATGGCGCCACCTGCCGGTGCAACACCTGTGCAGTGATATCCGAGTGGTAAGTCGAGACTTGCCCCCAGCCTTGGGAACCGCTCTCGGAAGTCACGCGAACAAAGCCTACGAATTCGTTGGCAAAACTTTCGATGCGGGTGATTTTCATGTCCGGCTGCCATTGGTTGCACAAAAGCCTCTAGCGCAAATAGCCCAACGCCGATTCGCTGTCATGAAATAAATTTTCGGGAGGGCGTAATCGAGCCAAGGATCGGCTTCTGCGTCCTATTCACACCGGAGCGTGACTACAGAGGTGTAGTTGCCGGGAGGAAATGTTCCAATGGTTTTGTCGACGACCAGATGAACCATCACCGTAGTTAAACCCTTGTTCAGACTGGTTTGGGCCGACGTTTCTCCGAATGTTCCCGACCCGGAGCCTGAAAATGAGACACCGGTCATGGTACCGGTGAACGTGGTATTGGCGTCACCGCCGGTTGGCATGGCAGAAAAGGTAAGTGGTTGATCAATTGACAGGTCAAAGGAGCCGTTGGTTGTCAGGACATCAGCCATTCCAGGCAGCCCGCCTGGCAATTTTGAGCTTAGTTGGGTCAATCCGGCATTCGACGCTATCGTTCCCGGCGTTTGCAGCACATTGATCAGGCAGTATTGACGATCAGCCAGATTGACGGAAAACGGCACGCCGCGATTTGCCGACTCGACTGTATTAGACCATCCCGTCGTAAGGACGGCGCCTACAAAAGCGGCCGCGCAAAACCGGCCGATACGAATTTGCCAACCCGGTCTGCATTTATTTTGGGACCCGAACCGCATCAACTGACCTCACTCACACCTGAGAACCAGTTGGGCCGTATAGTGTCCAGATGCGAAGCTGGAGCCCTGGATGGTCGCAGTCAGATCAGCAGAGATGTTTGTGGTCCCCCGCTTCAGACGTACATTTCCCGGAGACACTACTGTTGCAAAATTGGTCGCGCCGTTACCGGAAAACTCGCCGGAGAATGTCACCGGTCCATTCAAATTTGGGCTGGAAACAAATGCCACCGGCGCTTCGAGAGCCGCCGAGAAGCTTCCATTTGTCGTCGTGATTTGAGCGGTGCCTGAATAACCGCCGGCAACTTTCGAACTGAGTGCAACATTGCCGATCGCGGGCGCCAAGGCACCCGCGTTGCCGACAACAACCATGCAAATGTGTTTGTTGGCCGCAGCGGCTCTTTCAATCAAGGCCGATGTGGAAATCTCGCCATCCTCAAGCAACAATCCGTTGCCAAGATCGACCACCTCGGCTGAAACACTAATTGGCAATAACAGGAGACATGAACTGAGGGCAAAGGCCCGGCAAGTACGCGTGCGCCAAGGGGCTGCAGCTTTCGCCGCAACGCCGTTGCTCCCGCGATTGCAGACCCTTAGCACCATTCGTCATTCCTTGCCGTCAGAAGACCAGCCCTCTTCATCCCAGTTTTCGTCTGTCGCGGCGTTGTTAACGCTTGACTGGTTCGCGGCCGACCCTTCATCAGCGCCAGGCGCATCGATCGACGCCGTCCGCTCGTCGCTGAGTTGCCTACCCTGCCGCCCAAGGCCCATCTGCATCAGGCGCAGTTCCATCTGAAGGCGTTGCACCTCCAGATCATAAAGACGGCCACAATCCAGCCGTCCAGGCTTCTTGCCGAGCGGTATGACAATGCGGCCATAGGCCGAAACACTATTTGACCCGATCGCGTTGTTCGGATTGCCGATAACACCGGTGTCCAAATATGCACCTGCGCCGGAAACCGCAGATCGGCATGTGGTTCCATCCGCCGCACGGACTTCATCATGCCCCTGCGGCAACTGCACGCCGGGCAGGCTGAAGCCTGAAACATCCTGATTGATGATCGACGTTTGCGCCTGGGCACCGGATACGGCCACGCAGACGCCAAGTGCCGCTGCGATTACAGGCGCTTGCCAAGAAACTTGCCACATACCTGTGCCTTAATCCGGGTCGTCTGACCCGGGAATGGAATGGATTCGGTGCAGATGCGTACTTTGCGTTTCTGTTCACCGCCAAATGGGATCATCACTGTGACGGGCCGGGAGAACCGTGCCCCAAGTGTGAATACCGCTGGTGAAACAACTGCATCTTTCACCTCACGGAACCTATGGTCGTAGACTTTGACCTCAATGCGAATCCGATGCTCATACGGATTGGCAGGATACACCCTGACAGCAAAGCTCTCGGTGAAACTCTGCACCTCCGCCCGCATCGGCGACATGGCTTGCGCCGCTGCCCCGGAAGGCAGCAGCGCTAAACATATGGCGCCAGCAAGTAGACTGGTTACTTTTTTCATTGGATTTCCCCTTCTTCCCCACTAGCGCCTTGAATTTCGTCCCTTATTCGCAGCGCAGGACGACAGTTGCCGCATACGTACCAGCCTGGTAGGCGCCGGTCGGATGCGTTGCGGTCAGATCAACGGATACGCTCGTGGAACCATTGGTCAGAGCCGTCAGTGTTGATCCCGGAACATTCGACGCTGTGGTTGCACCTGACAGGTCGTATGTAACGGCAAACGTAGAAGCGGTAACGACAGGCTCAGTCGAGAATGCGGCCGGAGCGACTGTGTCAACTTCCCAACCCGTGCCGGTTGCCATGATGACAGCCGTACCAGGTGCGCCACCGGCGTTATTCGAGCTCAACTGTGTATACCCTGCATTCGGGGTAATCGTACCGCTGGAACCGACAGTGATCGCACAAGTATCAGCGATCGTGCCATTGAACGGAATGTTGTCGGTAACAGCGTTCGCCTGAACAGGCGCCAGAACTGCGACCGCAGCAACGACTTTAAAGAGGCTTTTCATGAATGGACTCCTTTGACAGCCTTCCTGTAATGCCCGCCGGTTTATTTGTGGCGGGTCGTTGATTTTGGCAGCAGGTTGTTATTGGAGACCACGAACGGTTACAGCACTTGTTTGCAGTAGACCGCCGCGAGCCAGAACCCCCTTAGCCTGTGCGAGACAATACCGATCAAGGCTTAATCGCCGCTTTCCGGGGGTGGTTACCAAAGGTTGAATCAGGATTTCCCAAGCCAGTGGTTAATGAATTCGCATCGCCTACAAGCAAATGGCGAAGCTGCGTGCAACTGCAAGCTACAGCTGAATAGCCAAACTAGACATCTGCGGAACCTATCGTTCCGCCAGCAGCGTGAAGCCTTTCGGGCGTATCGACATCCAGGCTTGCCGCACTCCCAATTTCGACATCAACAACGGGAGTGTCACCGGATTCAACCAGCTGGCGCGCACCGACATCCCCTTCAATCTGCTCAATCAGTGGAAAGACCGATTTCGGCAAAATGACCGGATTTCCCCGTTTTCCGTCATGGGTGGCACGAACAATCGCCTGACCCTGAGTCTTTTCAAAAGCCTTGTTCAGGCGGTCAATATTCTTTGAATTGATCCCCGGCATATCTGAAAGCGCAACCAGAATACCGTCAACATCACCGACCATCGCCCTGGTGCCAGTCTTCAGAGAACTGGATAGTCCGGATGCGAAGTCTTTGTTCTGTACAAACTTTACATCCATTCCGGCCAAGGCCTTTTCAACGCGTTCGGATTGATGTCCGGTTACAACCGTGACCGGGAGGCCTGTTTCGATCAACGATCTGCAAGATCTGCGAACCAACGGCTCACCATCAAATGTCGCCAGCAGTTTATTGGGGCCACCCATCCTGGTTGACTGCCCCGCGGCCAGAAGGATTGCATGGATTTTCGGCTTATCATTCACAGTTTGAATCTCCCGGGGCCGCGGCCGCGCTGAAATTTCACCAAGCAAACCACCGACACCCATGGTCTCGATATCTGCCGATGTCACCGGAATCCCTGCGAGCATGCGATCCAACACCCAATCAAAGCCATTTTCCTTGGGACTTCGCGCACAGCCCGGTGCGCCGATAACAGGGATTTCGAGTAGTTCTCCCACGGTTATCAGATTGCCAGGGTCGACAGGCATTCCGACATGCACAACATTGCCGCCTGCTGCCATGATAGCCGCAGGGATGACATCATTCGGATCACTGGTCGCCGATGCGCCAAAAACGATAACAAGGTCGCAACTGCCCGAAGTGGTCTTGATTGCCTCAGCCAGAGCAGCAACGTCATGCTCGCAGCGCACCTCATCACTAATCTTGCTCCCAGAGCGCGCAAGACGCGCCCCGGTAATCCGTACGGTCTTGTCGAGTACGTTCTCGCGGGTTCCGCCCAACGCAGTCTGGATAAGGCCTATCCTGGACGGTTGAAAAGGGTGAACTTCGAGCATCCGGCCATCTCCGGCCGCATCCTGTGCCAATTCCACCAAATCATTTGGAACCGCAAACGGAATGATTTTGACCGTCGCAATCATCTGATCAGCAGCGACTGAAGAATAGTTGCGCAGAGTTGCAAAAGTTATCGATGGGTCGATTGCGTTTAACCGGTTCACCATATCCACATCGACCACGAACAAACCCGCTGATATTGCATGCAGATTTACCCTGCCCGTCGAAACGGAACGCGACTCATATCCATCGCAAGCAATTGACGTTGCAATCCGCCAGGCCGCGTCGTCTTCGCTCACATCATCATGATCCAAACGCGCAACGACGACTTCGCGGATGTTCGCCGCTCTAAGTTCTTCAATGTGGTCTGGCGTCAGCTTGGTGGCCTTCCTCAGCACCAATTTGTCTGTCTTCACCCCATGCGCCAGAATTGCACCTTCAGCGTCATCAATTGGCGCCGGACCAAATTTCATGGCTCCGCATCTCCGGCGAGACCGCGGCGATGAAAAGCGTCGATTATCTGCGCCAAAATCGCGACCGCTATTTCGGACGGTGTTTGAGCCGCAATATCCATTCCAATCGGAGCATCAATCCGCGCGGTCGCTTCTTCAGAAACGCCTGCTGCGTGCAGGCGGTCCAGTCGTTTTGCATGTGTTTTGCGGCTGCCCAGCGCACCGACATAGAAGCAATCGGCCGCAAGTCCGGCTTGCAGCGGAAAGTCGTCGATCTTTGGATCGTGGGTAACCACCGCCAAAGCGGTGTAACGGTCGAGAGGCTTGGACTTCAACACGTCTTCGGGCCATTCCGCTGTCAGCTTGATGCCTGCAAATCGCTCCTGTGTCGCAAACGCGGTTCGCGGGTCGATGATCTCGACATCATAGCCAGCGATTCTGGCCATCGGTCCCAACGCCTGACTGATATGCACAGCACCGATCACAACCAATCTCGGTGGCGGAAGATGGACATTCAGAAAGTAGCTATTGCCTTCAATCTCAAACAGCCTGGACTTGCCCGATCGCATCGCATTGCCAACCGCATCGCCGAGCTCGCCCTTAACGCGATCTCCCTCGGTGACGATTCGGCTGCTTCCATCACCGAGTGCTGTGACCAGAACACAGGCTCGGCGGGCACGGCGTTCCTCATTCAGCTTCTTAAGTGCGTCAGAATCCATCAGCCCAAACGTTCCACATAGACGCGAATCTTGCCACCGCACGACAATCCGACCTGCCACGCTGTTTCGTCAGCCACTCCAAATTCCAGCATGCGCGGTTCACCGCTGTGTAGAATATCGGCAGCCTCGGCAACGACAGCACCTTCAACACATCCGCCAGAGACCGAACCCTCAAAATTGCCATCCGCATCGATGACGAGATGGCTTCCGACCGGACGGGGCGCCGAGCCCCAGGTTTCCACCACAGTCGCGATTGCAACATCTCGCCCCTCGTTCAGCCATGTTTCCGCGATATCCAACGGATCAGACAGCAATTCTCGTTCTGCTTCCAACGTGATCTCCAATATTAGGCCGGCTCCAATCTGCGTTGATCTAGCCTGCGGCGTGGATCGAATTGGCGGTTCCGCGCGGAAGACAAAGCATCGCACAATCCGGTCAAGGCATCGAGTGAGTGCACGGGGCGAAACTCGTCCACATGCGGCATCATTGCACGAACGCCTCTTGCCTTGGCTTCAAAGCCGTCAAACCTCAAAAGCGGATTGAGCCAGATGAGCCGCCTGCAGGATTTGTGCAGCCGCTCCATCTCCTGCTCCAGCCCACCGATATCGTCTCGCTCCAAGCCGTCGGTAATCAACAATACCACCGCACCCTGGCCCAAAACCCGGCGCGACCAATATTTGTTGAATTCGTGCAAAGTCTCACCGATCCGCGTGCCGCCGGACCAGTCTTTCACGGTTTCGGCGCATTGAGCCAATGCCTCATCCGGATCACGGTGCCGCAACTGCCGGGTGAGATTGGTAAGGCGTGTGCCGAAAACAAAGGTGTGTACCCGTTGCCGTTTTTCGGCCAACGCGTGCATGAAATGCAGGAATATGCGGGTATATTCGCTCATGGAGCCGGAAATATCGGCAAGCACCACCAGTGGTGGATGCATTACGCGACGCGAGCGGAATTTCGGCAATACCAAATCACCACCGGTCTTCAGCGCTTCGCGCATCATGGCGCGAGGGTCCGCCCGGTGTCCGTGCGTATCAGGCCGATATCGCCTGGTTTTGACTTCATCGTCCGGTAATCGCAGTTCCGATATCGCGCTTCTTGCCTCAGCAAGTTCTGCCGCGGTCATCTGCGCGAAGTCCTTTTGCCGCAGCACTTCGTTGCCCGAGAATGTGAAACGGGCGTCGACATCCAGTTCGGGAACTTCCCTGGGCGGCTGGTTTTTCCTCTGCCCCTCGAACAACGCCTCGCTGACACGGTTTTCTGCCGCTCTGGCTTTTTGCCTCTCACGGGTATCGGGTGCTGTAGGGGAGAACATCGCCAGCATCTTCTCCACCAATTCACGCGAACGCCAATAAAGCCGAAACGCCTCGTCAAATGTAGCGTGATCTTCCCGCCGATTGACTAAAACGGCATGCAGGGTCCAGTAGAAATCATCACGAGTCCCGATACCGGCAGTCAAAACTGCTTCAATTGCATCCTTCACGGCCGCAGGCCCGACACGCATGCCCGCTTTGCGAAGAGTCCTTGCGAAAAAAACGATATTGTCGGCCAACCGGCCTTCGCTTGAGGCAACTGTGGGCGTTGATCGATAACGCTTCATAAGTCCATGACCTAAGCCGCCGTCAATTCAGCCTTGACCTCTTCGAGCAATCTGGCGTTCTCACCTTGCGAGATCCGGGCGATATCATCCTGATACTTCAGCAGAACGCCAATGGTATCTGAAACAGTTTCCGGATCGAGCGCCACCTTGTCCAATTCGTTCAATGCGCCTGCCCAATCTATGGTTTCGGCCACACCGGGAACTTTGAAAAGGTCAATTTCGCGCAATTTCTGAACGAATGCGACAATCTCAGCGGAAAGGCGCTGATTGGCCTGCGGCACTTTTCGCCGGATGATTTCGAGCTCCCGCTCGGCATCCGGATAGTCGACCCAGTGATAGAGGCAGCGTCGTTTAAGCGCGTCGTGAATTTCACGGGTTCGATTGGTGGTGATCACCACAATCGGAGGTTCCTCAGCAACGATTGTGCCTAACTCGGGCACCGTGACCTGGAAATCAGACAGGATTTCCAACAGAAAAGCTTCAAATGCTTCGTCGGTCCGGTCCAACTCATCGATAAGCAACACAGGTGCGGTCCCCGCCTCGCCCTGTAATGCTTCCAGTATCGGCCGCCGGATCAGGTATTTTTCGGAGAAAACATTTTTCTCAAGCTCTCCGCGGTCGGATTTCCCCGTCGCCTCCTCCATACGGATTTCAATCATTTGCGCGGCATAATTCCATTCATACACCGCAGAGGAAACATCGAGCCCCTCATAACACTGCAGCCTGATCAGTTTTCGGCCAAGCGCAGAAGCAATCACTTTGGCAATCTCGGTTTTACCGACACCGGCTTCGCCTTCCAGGAACAATGGCCGGCCCATTTTGAGACTGAGGTAAAGCACCGTCGCCAACGAACGATCGGCAACATAGTCTTCATCGGCCAATAGCTGAACCGTATCATCTATCGAAGATGGTATTGGCCTGGATTTGGTTGCCACCATGTCAGTTCCCATTGGTCACAGCACTCGAAACCCGCGGTCATGGTAGAGCAGAGGCGGTTGGTTTTCGCCACAACGCACTCCTGCGACCTTGCCGAAGAAAACAAAATGCGTCGCCATTTCCCGGACTTCCATCACGGTGCAATCAAATATGGCAACCGCATCCTCTAAAACAGGAGCACCTGTCGCCAATTTGCCCCACCGGCCCATTGAAAACCGCTCGTCCTGATCGACACGGGTGATGCCGGAGCATGCCTTGGCAATATCCAGGTGCGACCGACCAAGCGTGTTTATGGCAAAGACGCCATTCTTTAGAAACAGCGTATTGTCGGGTATCGAGAGATTGATGCAGGCAAGGACAATAGGCGGATTGTCTGAGACCGATGTGACCGCTGTTGCCGCAATCGCGCGCTTGCCTGCCTCACCATCCGTCGAAATGACGTGGATGTGGCCTGCGAAATGCGCCATCGCGTCGCGATAGTCCTTGCCATCAATGTCGGTTGTCTTCAGCAATAAACCGCCCTGTCGTCTGCGCCCTCTATATAGGTCCGGCTGCCCATGCAGCAACTATCCTTTCGCACACAAGCGCTCAAGATCATGCCTATGATACGACCATTCGGTTGCGAAGCGTTTAATATGACACTAGTGGTACCAAGCCAGCTTCCGTGTCCGGCTACCAACGTCGGCGCCAACAAGAATATGGAGATCGCGTTGCCGGTGAATATCGTTGCCGCTTTGCTTTTGGTGATCTCGGCCTCGCTAATTTCCACCGTTGCCTCTTTCGCTGATGAACCGGTTGTTGGAATTGTCATTCCTTTGTCGGGACCGAATTCCCGTCTCGGCGAACAGATGGGGATTGGGGCGGAGAAGGCACTCGAGCAAACCGGCGTGCAAACAATCTTGTCCGATGACGCCTGCAGCGCGGAAGGTGGAGAAAAGACCGCCAGGCAACTGGTGTCGGCCGGTGTCAGCCTGGTTGTCGGATATTTGTGCACTGCATCCATAGAGCATGCATTGCCTGTTCTGAGTGAGGCTGGCATTCCGGTCATAACGCCTGGCGTAAGGACTGACAGCATTACAGACAGGCGATCGCGCACCGGTTGGCTCGTCTATCGTCTTGCGCCGCGAGCCGATGCGGAACGCAAGGCGATAGCTGAAATATTGATCAAGAAATGGTCAGACAAATTTTTTGCTATCGTTGACGACGGAACCATCTATGGCCGGGAATTGGCTGAAAGTTTTCGTCTTTCGGTCGAACAGGCAGGCTTGAAGCCTGTATTCACCGATACCTATCGCCCGCAATTTGACAATCAGATCGGATTGGCTGGGCGCCTGAAAAGTGCGGGTGCGACCCATGTTTTTGTTGGCGGCAATCGCGATGATGTTGCAATTCTCGCTCGCGACGCGGACGTGATCGAATATCCGCTCGTTATCGCGGCAGGTGAAACACTCCGGGCGGCCAAGGGAGAAGTTGACCTTGCCCCAGGAACATTGATGATCGGCTTGCCGGAAGCATCCGACATCGCAACCACTTCGGTCCTGCAGTCGTTCCAGAGCGACGGTGTGGTCGCTGAAGGCTATGTTCTGGGTGGATTCGTGGCCGCAGAAATCGCTACAAAGGCAATAAAGTTGGCGCAGCAATCGCAGCATTCCCTAACTGACATTCTGGCGCGTGAGCCGTTTGAAACGAGCGTGGGTGATATTCGTTTCAATAAATCGGGTGATCGAGCAGATAACCCGTATCGTCTGTTTCGCTATAACGGCGATACATTCGTTGAGGTCCGCTGAATGACCTTCGCGCCAGGTCCAAAAAATCTCTTCACCGATGTGGAAGGTATTCTCGTCGGCAATGCGCACGATGAGAGGCTGAAGTCTGGCGTTACGGCAGTACTTTGCCCACCGGATACAGTCGCATCAGTGCAGGTGCTGGGAGGTGCTCCGGGAACGCGGGAAACTGATCTCCTCGACCCGATGAACAGTGTAGAGACCATTGACGCTTTTGCTCTCGCTGGAGGGTCCGCGTTTGGACTTGATGCCGCATCCGGCGTTCAGGCCGCACTTCGCGAACAGGGCAAAGGTTTTGCAATCGGTCCGTTTAATATCCCACTGGTACCGGCTGCCATCATATTTGATCTCTACAATGGCGGTGACAAGGATTGGGGACGATATCCACCTTATCGCGAATTGGGATTCGATGCGACCAATCGGGCAGCCGCAGACTTCGACATCGGCACGTCGGGGGCTGGGTTCGGTGCCCTCACCGCAGAACTCAAGGGTGGGTTGGGTAGCGCTTCCACCGATATGGGTAACGGCCTGTTGGTAAGTGCAATCGCAGCCGTGAACTCGATTGGTGCCACACATATTCCCGGCACCAGGCATTTTTGGGCCGCCCCACAGGAGTTTGGTGACGAGTTTGGTGGCCTGGACCTGCCGTATCCCATGCCCGAAACCACCAAATCCATTCCTCTCAAATTCAGAACGATCAACCGGTGGTCGACAAACACAACCATTGGCGCAGTCGCAACAAATGCAAAATTGACAAAGGCCCAGGCGAAGCGTCTGGCTGTCGCCGCACACGATGGAATCGCCCGAGCGATTTGGCCGGCCCACACACCAATGGATGGCGATCTGGTATTTGGTCTTTCAACCGGCACACAACCCGGACCAAAGGATCCGGTCGGATTCGCCGAGCTTGGTGCTGTAGCCGCGATGACAATGGCACGGGCAATTGCCCGAGGTGTATACTCCGCCTCCTCGTTGGACGGCGACCTGTTTCCGGCCTGGTCGACATTGGATTAGGTGACTGCTAGGCGGCGAATATGCTTCCTCGTCTGACAAACGCACTGCCCGATTGGCACACTTCCTTTTTCGGCAGCCTATTTTGGTCGGTGCTGATGGCTTCAAGTGCAGGAACGGCGCTTTGGTTGAACCAACGCACAACCGGCCCTGCAATATTGACACTCGTCATGCTGTTTGGCTCCGGCGGGTTGGCGGCATTTGTACCGTCCATCACAATTGCCAATTTCTTCCGCCTGAGCGACCGGAAAAGGCGGTTTGCTGCCGCATTCGTATCGCTGACGATCTGCACAGTCGGCCTCACGGCTTTGTTCTATGCACTGCATTTCCGGTTCTACTTTTCACAGTGGCATGCCGATCCATTTACCACCCGCTGGGCGTTCGAGTTTGCCTTTACCATTGCCGCCGCACTCTATCAGTTTGCAGTGCTTGGACTGCGGTTGTTCTTTCCGGTCGGCCTGATCGCATTGTTTTTGACCGCCTGCTGGTACGCCATCCGGTCACATTGAGCATTGGCCTCTGCTCTGATACGTACCTGCCCGAATCCAAGCTCCATTTTCAGGACACATCATGATTCCGCGCTACTCCCGGCCCGAAATGGCCGCCATCTGGTCGCCTGAAACAAAATTCCGCATCTGGTTCGAAATTGAAGCGCATGCATGTGATGCGCTCGCAAAGCTCGGCGTCATTCCCGAGAGCGCAGCAAAAACGATCTGGGAAAAGGCCGGCAACGTCGAATTCAATGTCGATCGCATCGATGAAATCGAGCGCGAAACCAAACATGACGTGATCGCCTTTCTGACCCATCTGGCCGAAATCGTTGGGCCGGATGCTCGATTCGTACACCAGGGCATGACGTCCTCCGACGTGCTCGACACCACGTTCAACATCCAGTTGGTGCGTGCGGCCGATATTCTGCTCGCCGATATGGACAAGGTGCTTGCCGCACTGAAAAAGCGAGCGCTGGAGCACAAACATACGATCCGCATTGGCCGCAGCCACGGCATCCATGCCGAACCGACAACCATGGGTCTGACCTTTGCCCGGTTTTTTGCTGAAATGGATCGCAACAAGAACCGGCTGCAAAAGGCCCGTTATGAAATCGCTACCGGCGCGATTTCAGGCGCGGTTGGCACATTCGCCAACATAGATCCAACTGTTGAAGAGCATGTTTGCGACAAACTCGGTTTAAGGCCGGAACCGGTTTCAACCCAAATCATTCCCCGCGACAGGCATGCCATGTTCTTTGCCACACTCGGCGTCGTTGCTTCATCTATTGAAAATATTGCCGTTGAAATCCGTCACATGCAGCGCACGGAGGTGCTGGAGGCCGAGGAATTCTTCTCCAAGGGCCAAAAAGGTTCTTCGGCCATGCCCCACAAGCGCAACCCGGTTTTGACAGAGAACCTGACCGGTCTTGCCCGCCTCGTACGCATGGCCGTTGTTCCGGCGATGGAAAATGTTGCTCTTTGGCATGAACGCGACATTTCCCATTCCTCCGTCGAACGCGGTATCGGACCCGATGCGACGGTAACGCTCGACTTTGCGCTGAACCGCCTCGCCGGCGTAATCGAAAAACTGGTCATTTATCCCGACAACATGATTGCCAACATGAACAAGTTCCGCGGGCTTGTTCACTCCCAGCGCGTGTTGCTGGCATTAACCCAGGCGGGTGTAAGCCGCGAGGACGCCTATAGGCTTGTGCAGCGCAACGCGATGAAGGTCTGGGAACAGGGCAAGGATTTTCTTGAAGAGCTTCTGTCAGATGCTGAGGTCACAGCAGCGTTGCCGGAATCGGAAATTCGGGAAAAATTCGATCTGGCCTATCATACCAAACACGTGGACACGATTTTCAATCGGGTGTTTGGATAACATCCGGGAACGCGGCAAACTGCGTGCCTCAGCTAATTACAACCACCAGTTCATCTGATTACCTCCTTCAATCCGGCTGTGGGGAAATTTCCCGGCGACAAACGCCCACGGTGACCAAATTCCGCAAACAAAAGGCGTATTACCAGTTGGAAATCCGGCAAATTCACGTTTACGGTCTCTCCAGCAAATTGGGAGATCAGCAATGGTGGCACTCGCGGAAGTTAAGACTGGCGCAAACATCGAGCACTGGCAGCAACGTGTCGACCTCGCCGCGGCGTTCCGCTGGACCGCGCGGCTCGACATGCACGAAGCCGTATCGAACCACTTCTCCCTGGCAGTCAATGACGATGGAACCCAGTTCCTGATGAATGCCAATCAGGTTCATTTCTCCCGAATAAAGGCATCCGAACTTTTGTTGCTCGACGCCAAAGATCCCAACACACTGGAAGGCCCGAATGCGCCCGATCCAACTGCCTGGGGACTGCACGGGGCCATTCACCGGCATTGCCCTCATGCCCGTTGTGCCATGCATGTGCATTCGATTTTTTCAACCGTTTTGGCGAGTTTGGCCGATTCCACCCTACCGCCCATCGATCAAAATACGGCGATATTCTACAATCGCATCGTCATCGACAATGAATACGGCGGATTGGCTTTTGAGGAAGAAGGCGAGCGCTGTGCTTCATTGTTCTCTGATCCTTCCAAAAAGGTCATGGTGATGGGCAATCACGGCATCATGGTAATCGGAGAGACGGTTGCCGAGACCTTCAATCGAATGTTCTTCTTTGAACGGGCCGCCGAAACCTACATCCGCGCGCTTCAAACAGGTCAGAAACTGCGCATATTGCCAGACGAGATCGCCGAGAAAACCGCCCGGGAAATCGAAGAATATCCGGGTCAGGATGAGCGCCATCTGGCAGAGCTAAGAGCCATTCTCGACGACGAGGGCTCAAACTACGCCAGTTGAGTCCTGACCCTGGCAGATGACAAATGTTCTGTTCATCATGGCTGATGAGCTGTCGTGGTGGGCGTTCGGCCACACAAACAAGAATGTGCACACGCCGAACCTTGACCGTTTGGCTTCGCGCGGAAGGCGGTTTGATGCTGCTTATACGCCGTCACCCATGTGTGTTCCGACAAGAGCCGCGATAGCATGCGGTCGATATGTTCACGAGATCGGATACTGGTCATCCGCACAACCTTATGACGGCCGTCTTCCAAGTTGGGGTCATGCATTGAAGGCGGCCGGAAAACGGTGCGTGTCGATCGGCAAGCTTCACTACCGAAACGGGACCGACGATACCGGATTTGAACAGCAGATTGAACCAATCCATGTCCCTGACGGAATTGGTTGGGTTAGGGGTTTGCTGCGCCGTCCGGTTTGCTCTTACGACGCAACGGCAGAACTTGCCGAAATGATTGGACCGGGCGACAGCGAGTACATCCAATTTGACCGCCGCGTCGCGAACGAAGCCGTGAAATGGTTGAAAAATCCGGAGCGGCGCAGCGAGGAATGGTGCGCCTTTGTCTCTTTTCTCTCTCCTCACTATCCCTTGATAGCACCACCAGAATACTATGATCGCTACGATCCGCAACAGTTCGAAGCAGACGCGCGGCCAGTTCCGGATCATCCGATTCTCACTGAGATAGCCGAGTTTTTCGACCACGATAAATTCTTCACACCAGAGTCACGGGGCATCGCGACGGCGAGTTATTTCGGTTTGTGCAGTTTTCTCGATGCACAGGTCGGCCGGGTGCTCGACGCTCTGGAAGCCTCGGGGCTAACCGAAGATACTTTGGTGATTTTCACTTCCGATCACGGCGAAATGCTCGGCGAAAAGGGTTTCTGGACCAAGTCCTGCATGTATGAAAGCTCGGCTCGCGTTCCGCTCATCATAGCCGGTCCCGGTGTTGTATCGGGCAATGAAGTTTCTCCGGTGAGCCTGATCGACGTGGCGCCGACCATCTGTGGAGCGATGGGTGTCCGCGCTCCCGGGGTTTCCGGGTGCGATCTTCTTTCTCCAAGCGACCCGGATCGAACCGTCATATCCGAATATCACGATGGCGGCTCATCTGTGGGCGTTACGCTGGTGCGCTGGAACGAGGGCGGAGAGGCCTGGAAACTGGTCTATTATGCGGAAGGGCATCCGCCGCAGCTTTTCAATCTTTCCACCGATCCTCATGAGGAGAATGATCTCGCTTCACGTCAGGAGTCCATTTTGGCTGGTGGAATGGAGCGGATGCACGGCTTGCTTGATCCCGAGCAAGTCAATGAGCGGGCCCATGACGAGCAGCAGCGATTGGTGGCACAGCTTGGCGGGCGCAAAAAGATGCTTGACGTGCCGCAGTGGAATTTCACACCCGCCGACAGCAGATAGGCAAGAAACCTCAATTATCCGGGCCTGGAACAACCGTCATTCTGTACAGGTGCCATGTTGAATGGCCCAGCCACGGCAAAACGATCGCCAAACCCGCAAAGACCGGCAAAGTACCGACAAACAGCAGGAATGCAACGATCAGGCCCCATGCAAGTATTGGAAACGGGTTGGCAAGGGCCACACGAACTGACGTTTCAACCGACGAGATTGCGCCAACATCGCGATCGAGCAATAGCGGAAACGAAATGACCGTCGTCGCCAGCACGGTTAGCGCGAACACGAACCCGATTGCAGTGCCGGCAACCGCCAACTGCAAACCCTCAGGAGTGTTGACTACGCCGTGCAAGAACGCCGCAACACTGACCGGGGCAATTTCGCCGAACAACTGTGTATACAGCAAATAGGCAGTCACCAGCCAGGCAACGAACAAACCAACCAGCATCGCACCAAGAGCAACAATTGACGGGAGTGCCGGGGATTTTCGAACTTCAAGCGCATGGCGCCACGAAGTATCCAGCCCCTGTTCGCGCCGACGGCTGATTTCATAAAGTCCAATCGCGGCTACAGGACCAACCAGTGCAAAACCTGTCACCAGTGGATAGATTAGCGGCAGCAAATTTACACCTGATGACCAGGCTACGAGAACGACTCCAGCAACGGGATAAATCAGGCACAGAAATACGTAATGTGACGGCTTCTGCCAGAAATCGTCAAATCCCAGTTTCAGTGCCTTTCCGATCTGGGAAAACCTGATTCTGCGGATATCGGGGTGCTGCACGTTGCCATGCGCATCCGCCATAATGTGATAAGCCGACATTTGTCTCGCTCCTTGCCCTTCTGGCGGGCTGAAGACTTGTCGCCGGCAGGTCAGCAACAAGCCGTGCCTGCCAATTTGTATGTGGATCAAGTCTATCGCTGATGGCCATTTTTCCACCATCACGATGCTTCACATCTTGACTATCAGGCCTTTGCGGGTCACCTGCGCTGTTCCATGAAAGTTCGCGACGCCGACATCTTGATCATTCCGGGCTACACCAATTCCGGACCCGACCATTGGCAAAGCCGTTGGCAGGCAAAGCTGTCAACCGCTCGGCGTGTCGAGCAGGCGGAATGGTCCAAGCCGGTGCGGGAGGATTGGACGGCGGCAATTGCGGCTGCGGTCAACACGACAACACGGCCGCCCGTGCTCATTGGCCATTCCCTCGGTGTTGCAGCAGCCGTGCAAGCCCTACCCCAAATCGACAAAAAGATCGTCGGAGCGTTTTTCGTCGCACCCCCTGATGTCGCAAATCCTGACATCAAACCCAGACATCTGATGACATTTGGACCCTACCCGCGTGACCCGCTGCCATTTCCTTCAATCGTGGTCGCGAGCCGCAACGATCCGTTTTGCCCGTTCGATGTCGCCGAAGATATCGCCGGGGCCTGGGGGTCGCTCTTCATCGATGCAGGCGAAGCCGGTCACCTCAATGCAGCCTCGGGCCACGGTCCGTGGCCGGAGGGAACGATGGTCTTTGCGAGATTTCTGTCGCGGCTTGGCAATTGAGCGAACTAACCCAATGAAGCCCTCATTTTCGCGATGATATTCTTGGCCCCCTCGCCCATATAGCGTTGCTCGTTGCCAATGGCGAAGAACGAATAGCCCATCTCTGCAAACCGTCCACACATGTCGGGATTGCCGACATACATCGCGGCTATCTTCCCGGCCGCTTTTGCCTTTTGCGCTATCTCGGCAACAGCGGGCATCATGTCTTCCAGCGCCGGGTTCATTTCGCCGCCATTCGTCCACGCAATGGAAAAATCGCCGGGACCGAAGAACACCCCATCGATACCATCAACAGCAACAATATCGTCAAGTATCGCCAGGGCAGCTCGCGTCTCGATCATGGCAAAAGCCAAGGTTTCTGAATTTGCGTTGGCAAGATAACGCGCATTATCGAAGTCTTTTTGTAATGCGCGCGCCCGCATTGGGCCCCATGACCTGCCACCGACCGGCGGATATTTCATGGCAGCGGCAAAGGCTTCAGCGTCAGACTTGCTGTTGATCATCGGTGCCACCACACCCATCGCACCAAAATCCAGCGCGCGGCTCGCCATGTCGTTCCGGCCGACGGGAATCCGCACCATCGGGGCAGCTGCTGCGCCAGATACCAGCGTGATGCCGGAAAACACGCTGGATTCATGGTGCCCACCGTGCTGCATGTCGAGCAGGACAGCTTCGAAACCCATCGTCGCTATGGTTTCAGCGACAAATCCGTCAGGAATTCCCGACCAGCCGCAAAGGGCGGTTTTCCCGCCACGAATATCCGCCGCAGAAATCATCATGTTCTCCCGATGTTACGCTGCGTGTTCAGCCTTCGCTTTGAATCTCGGCTACAGCCTGTTCAAGCAATTCATCCATGGTCCGGCGCAATTGGTGGTCGGATTGATCCACTCCGGCCGCATCAAAATCGGCGCGCACCTTGCGGAAGACATCTTCATCACCGGCTTCCTCGAAATCGGCAATGACAACTTCCTTGGCATAGGCCTCGGCATCGTCACCGCTTTTGCCCAGAAGTCCTGCCGCCCAAAGGCCGAGCAACTTGTTGCGCCGAGCCTCCGCCTTGAATTTCAGCTCTTCATCATGAGCAAATTTGTTCTCAAAGGCATTTTTGCGATCGTCCATCGTATTCATCGGCCAGAAATCCTCCGGTATTGCCAGTTTCTTATCCTCAATATGGGCAACGACGCGATAAATCAAAAGGCCGAATGCCGCGGAATGACAAATTTTCCCGATAACTCGCAAAAAGCTGCCCAAAACAGACCGTGCCGGGCGATGATCCATTGAGGTCGCCGGCCAATTCGTCTACAGACCGCGATCATCTGACCCGGTATAATTGGGTGGGAATCAGTAAGCACTCGCGATCCGGACATCGCGGCTCGCCAAGCCAGAGAATCAAGCACATGAACCGTCGCCGCCGCATATACGAAGGCAAGGCCAAAATTCTCTATGAAGGACCTGAACCCGGCACACTGGTTCAGTTTTTCAAGGATGACGCCACGGCGTTCAACAAGAAGAAACACGAGATCGTCGACGGCAAGGGCGTGCTCAACAACCGCATTTCCGAACACATCTTCACCCATTTGAACCGGATCGGCATTCCGACCCACTTCATCAAACGGCTGAATATGCGCGAGCAATTGATCCGCGAAGTTGAGATCATCCCTCTTGAGGTGGTGGTGCGCAACATCGCTGCTGGTCAGCTTTCAAAGCGCTTGGGCATCGAGGAAGGCACGGTGCTGCCGCGTTCGATCATCGAGTTCTACTACAAGGCAGACGCGCTCGACGATCCGATGGTGTCAGAAGAACACATCACCGCCTTTGGCTGGGCAGCACCTCAGGAAATCGACGACATCATGGCGCTGGCCATCCGCGTCAACGATTTCCTCTCCGGTCTTTTTCTTGGCGTCGGAATTCAACTGGTCGATTTCAAGATCGAATGCGGCCGCCAGTTTGAGGGCGACATGATGCGTATAGTCGTGGCCGATGAAATCTCGCCGGATTCCTGCAGGCTGTGGGACATCCAGTCGAATGAAAAGCTCGACAAGGACCGGTTCCGTCGCGATATGGGCGGTCTCGTGGAAGCCTATCAGGAAGTGGCGCGCCGCCTTGGCATCATCAACGAGAACGGCAAGTCACGGCCGAAAACCGGTCCCGTTCTCGTCGCCTCCAAAGCCGATAATGACAGCATTCACTGAAGGGGCATAATCCCGTGATCAAGGCACGCGTAACTGTCACGCTGAAAAACGGCGTGCTCGACCCGCAAGGAAAAGCGATTGAAGGGGCACTATCGACGCTGGGCTTCGATGGCGTCGGCCAGGTTCGCCAAGGCAAGGTTTTCGACCTGGAGATTGACGGTTTGAACAAGGCCAAAGCCGAAGCCGATATCGCTGCCATGTGCGACAAGCTGTTGGCCAATACGGTGATTGAGGATTATTCAGTGGAGATATCGGCTTGAAATCTGCCGTCCTCCTCCTTCCTGGTCTCAATCGCGATCGCGACATGATCGCAGCACTGACGAAGATTTCAGGCCAACCGCCGGTAACGGTCTGGCAGACCGATACCGATATTCCCGACGTTGACCTGATCGTTATACCCGGCGGCTTTTCCTTCGGTGACTATCTGCGCTGCGGTGCGATTGCCGCTCGTATGCCTGCTGTGCGCGCCGTAGCTGAAAAGGCGGCCAAGGGTGTGCGCGTGCTCGGCGTCTGCAATGGATTCCAGATACTGCTCGAAGCTGGCCTGCTGCCGGGCGCCCTGATGCGAAACGCCTCGCTCAAATTCGTCTGCCGGCAAGTCCGTCTCGAGGTTACCAACGCGGAGACCGCCTTCACCCGCGGCTACAAGCAGGGTCAGATCATTGACTGTCCTGTCGCGCACCACGATGGAAACTATTTTGCCGACGCTGACGCGTTGGCGCGCCTTGAGGATGATAACCGTGTTGTCTTCCGCTACGCTGAACGCACCAATCCGAATGGATCCGTCAACGATATTGCCGGTATCGTCAACGGAAGCGGCAACGTGCTTGGCATGATGCCGCATCCCGAAAACCTGATTGAGGTTGCCCATGGCGGCAGCGACGGCCGTGCGATCTTCAAAGCGGCGCTGGAGATCGCGGCGTGACGCGCACAATGGCCCTCGCGGTGATGACGGCAGCCCTGACCGCCTGCCAAAGCGAACCCATTGGCGGGCCGCTATCCATTGAAGTGGGCGCCCCCTCATCCGTCGCCATTCTGCAGACCATCAATGAAGCGGGGCAACGTTGTTGGATGAAGGCGGGAGAAAAACCGTTTCGCAAATATCGCATGGTGCCTGAACTGGATACGATCGCCGGAAATCCGCGCATTTTGCTTGTTGAACGCAACAATTCGGCGGGTCGGCCACAGCTTGTGATCGAATCGACTTCGTCACCGGTCGAGGTTTCGACCTTCGGGCCGTTGGTTCGCACCAAGCTTGGCGGGCGCATCAACGCCGATATTATCCGCTGGTCGACCGGCGACGCGCGCTGCGCCGGGCATAGCTGAAAGCAGGTTTCATGACGGTCAAGATCTACCACAATCCAAACTGTGGAACGTCGCGCAACACACTTGCGATCATCCGTGAAAACGGCATCGAGCCGGAGGTGATCGAGTATCTGAAAACACCACCCGGCCGCAAGCAACTGGTTGAACTGATTGCAGCTTCCGGCTTAACCGTTCGTGAGATCATGCGCTCCAAGCAAGGCATCTATTCCGAGCTCAATCTGGATGACCCGGCAAAGACAGACGACGAGTTGATAGATGCGATGATGGAACACCCGATCCTTATCAACCGTCCGATTGTGGTGACCGATAAAGGCACGCGGCTATGCCGTCCCAAGGAGACGGTGCTCGAAATTTTATGAGTGTCCGCGCCTGCGGGCCGAGTATTGGACCGGTAGTCCAATACGCGATGTTGGATTGGCCCAGTCCCGTTTACCGGGCAATTTCCATGGATTGAGCGGTCGTAAGAAAGTAGTCTCCCCTGAGCACCGCGAAGGGAGCGATCATGACCGGTACCACCGTTCTTAAAGCCAAAAAAATCATCACCATGAATTCCTACGCGCCGGAAGCAACACATGTTGCGATATGTGAAGGACGAATCCTTGGGGTCGGTTCTCTAGAACAGGTCTCCGTTTGGGGCGACCATGAACTGGACGACCGCTTTGCTGACAAGGTCCTGATGCCCGGATTTGTCGAAGGTCATGCCCATGCCATGGAAGGTGCTGTGTGGGACCACGCCTATGTCGGTTACCAAGACCGGTTTGACCCCGATGGCAAGCGATGGCGCGGCGCTCGTAGTCTGGATGAGGTCATCGCGGTGCTCGGCGAAGTCGAGCGCACAATGAGTGATCCGGACGAGGTGATGTTCGCATGGGGTTTTGATCCGATATATTTCGACAGCGAGCGAATGGCGACCAAGCACATCGATCGCGTCTCAGCCACACGTCCAGTCCTTGTCTTGCATTCCAACGGTCATGTCCTGAACGTCAATTCAGCCGTCCTGAACGCCGCTGGAATCGACCGGTCTACAAATGTCGAAGGCATACTCAAGGGCGCGAACGGCGAACCAACCGGAGAGCTTGCGGAAATGGCGGCGCAATATGCTGCGTACAAGGCTGTGGGCAATCCCCTGCTGGAAGGCATTACCGCCAACGCTCTGCGCCGATATGCCAAATCTGCGGTCAATGCGGGCGTGACAACTGCGACCGATCTCTATGCGAAATTCGATGATTCCAGCCTTGCCGCCTATTCCGAAGTCGCCGGAGAAGCCGGTTATCCTTTACGTCTTGTGCCTGCGATGAACACGCTCGACCTGCCGTTTGATGAAGGCATAGAGCGGGTCAGATACGCGATGAAATCATCGTCCGACAAGCTGCTTTACGGCCTGTGCAAGGTGATGACAGACGGCTCGATCCAGGGATTTTCGGGTCGCCTGAAATGGCCGGGCTATTTCAACGGTGCTCCCAACGGGATCTGGAACATGCCACCGGAACAATTGACCGCACTGGTCATCGCCTATCACGCCGCCGACATGCATCTTCATATTCATACCAATGGCGATGAGGCGTCCGAGTTGATGCTCGATGCAATCGAGGCTGCCGACAAGTCATATCCCCGTCGCGACCACCGCCATACACTGCAACATTGCCAGATGGCGGATGAAAGCCAGTTCCGGCGCATGGCGGCGCTGGGCGTCTGTTCCAACATGTTCGCCAACCACATCTACTATTGGGGTGATCAGCATCGCGATATCACCATGGGACCGGACCGCGCCATGCGTATGGATGCATGCGGCACAGCCGAACGAACAGGTGTGCACTTCACAATTCATTCCGATGCGCCCGTCACTCCGCTCGGGCCACTTTTCACAGCCTGGTGCGCAGTCAACAGGCTGACAGAAAGCGGTCAGGTGCTCGGTGCCAATGAATGTATTTCGGTTGCAAGCGCGTTGCGTGCCATCACTTTGGGCGCCGCCTACACGTTGAAACTCGATCACCTCGTCGGCTCCATCGAACCCGGAAAATTTGCAGATTTCGCCGTTCTTGATGATGATCCGAACGAAGTTGCGCCTGAGGAGTTGAAGGGTGTCGGGGTCTGGGGCACCATTACCGGTGGCAATGCGACCAAGGCCGCCGAGAAATCCGGGTAGAGCGTGAAACAGTCGACGACATCACCGAAGCCATTCACCGTTATTGGCGGGTTTCTTGGTGCCGGAAAGACCACCCTGCTGAACCGAATACTGCGCGATGCTCGTGGCACACGGTTCGCCGTTCTCGTCAACGATTTCGGCGACATCAATGTGGACGTGTCGCTGGTCGAAAGTCACGACGGTACGACAATGTCGCTGGCCAATGGTTGTATCTGCTGCTCGCTGGCAAACGGCTTTATCAAGACCATGATCGACCTGATGCGAGAGCCGGAAAAGTTCGATCATATCGTCGTCGAGGCGAGCGGTGTATCGGAACCTGCCAAGATCATGGATTTCGCCCGCGTCGACCGCGAGCTGGACCCTGACGGAATTATTGTCCTTGTCGACGCCGTGTCGTTTCATGAGCGTCTGGCGGACCGCAAACTCACATCAATTCTGACCAACCAGGTCCGAAGTGCTGATCTGCTCATTCTCAACAAGATCGATGAGGCCGGCATCGAAGATATCGAAAACTTGCGTTCCAGCCTCGGCGAGCTTGCCGGTGAAACTCCAATGATAGAAACCACTCATGCGACTGTGCCATTGGAAATCATATTGGGGATCGACGCGGGTGCTGTCCAATCAGCGGGCGAACAGGCGCCCGTGGTTGAAACCGCCCATTCCCATGCAGAAATGCTATTTCACACCGCAACGCTGACCCTTGATCGGCCAATCAAAAGATCTGCTTTCGACAAATTCACCGAAGCGCTGCCCTCAGAAATTTTGCGCGGTAAGGGCTTTGTAAATCTGGAAGGCAAAACTTTCCTCTGGCAGAAAGTCGGCGCATCGGCACAGCTAACACCGTCCAGCATTCGGCCAAGTGGGGATACGCACATCGTTCTTATCGGAACGATGGATATCGATCACAAATCCCTGCAAAAACTGCTTGATCCGGAACAGGTGTCAGCCTGAAAACTTCAGATCAGCCGGTGAAATCAAGACACCGAATTGTCGGCACCAGATCACCACACTCGGATAATCCGACAAGTTCACACCCGCAGGAATCTCATAGTTTTGACTGCCCTTGAACGCGCGCAATTTGCCCAGATCTATGAACATTGTGTCTTTGACATCCGATGATTGACGGATGCCTTGCTTCGGCACCAGATAGACGTGAAATGCCGGACCAGGGCCGACCTCGAAATCGTCGCCAAGGTAGACAAGGTTTTCGAATACCCGGACATTGCCGCTGCCATAGTGGATAGGGTCGGACGGATTGGCGTGAATGAACGTGCCGGTCGCGACCGCCTGTCCGGCAGCTTCCACGGAGAGCGCCTCTTTTGCCGGCGGTGGCGGAAATACATAGGGAAAAGCAAAAAACCCGACAGCGATTCCGAACGCCGTTCCGAATATACCGCCAAAAAAGAACACTGCCAGCCAACGCCACATGTCTGAACCCTTCGACCTGAATCGCAATTTCAAGGCGAGCATATCACGCCATTCGCTCGTCAGGCTATTGAACTCGTTTCACACATCTGTTTCCACTAATCTGATTTGCTCTGAAAAGAAGACACCATAGGAAAATGTCATGCGCGCACTGATTCAACGGGTTTCCAAGGCTTCTGTCACAGTGGATGGCGATACCACCGGTCAGATTGGCCCCGGATTGCTGGTGCTTGTCTGCGCCATGCGGGAGGACACCGATGCCCAATCGGAGAGGCTTGCGCGCAAAACCGCAAATCTTCGCATCTTCAAGGATGAGGAGGGCCGAATGAACCGTTCGCTTGTCGATATTGGCGGTTCAGCGCTGGTGGTCAGTCAGTTCACTTTGGCCGCCGAGACCAAAGGCAACCGGCCCGGTTTTTCAACCGCTGCGGCGCCGGATGAGGGAAATCGCCTCTATCAGCATTTTTCCGATCAATTGCGGGGTCACGGTGTCCCGGTCGAAAATGGTGTTTTCGGCGCCGATATGAAAGTTGATCTCATCAATGACGGTCCTGTGACGATTTGGATCGACACGGAAGCGAAATAGATCGCGATTAACTGATCAGGGCTTGCTGCCGTATGTGTTATGGTTTCCGAGAACGCACCGTGGAGCCGCGGGCGGTCGAAATCGCGACTTTACCGGAGCCGAATTATGCCGGGCTACGCCAGAGTTCTTCGGATAATGTCTCAGATATTCGTCTGGGCAGGCCTGCTGTCATCACCAGTTGCTGCCGCAACCGAATTGGAAGTCGACGCGGAACTATTCCTCGCGGTCGATGTGTCGCGTTCCATGACGCCGCGCGAACTTGAAATCCAGCGCCGGGGCTATGCTGAAGCATTGACTAGCCAGGAGGTTGTCTCGGCAATTCGAAAAGGCCTGCTCGGTCGCGTGGCAATCACTTATGTTGAGTGGGCCGGCAAATTTTCGCAACGCATCATTGTTGATTGGACGCTCATCAGCAATCAACAGGAGGCGCAGGACTTTGCAGATCAGCTCACGGCCGAGTTCAACACGGCGATGCGGCGAACCTCCATTTCAGGTGCACTGGACCATGCCGCAGACCAATTTGAAGGCAACGGTTTCATCTCCAACCGGCATATTGTGGACATTTCCGGTGACGGTCCCAACAACCAGGGTCGCCCTGTGACCGGCGCCCGCGACGAAGCGCTGGCACGTGGAGTTGTCATCAACGGACTTCCATTGATGACGCGCGAGGGCATGGGCAGCCAGTTTACGCTAGAGGATCTCGACGAATATTACCGCAATTGCGTTATCGGCGGACCAGGTGCTTTCGTGGTTCCTGTTTTTGACTGGGAACAGTTTCCAGCGGCCGTACGCCAGAAATTGATCTTGGAGCTTGCAGAGCCGGTAGATTTGCCAGTCATTCGAGCATCATTTACCGGAACCGCCCGCAACGGATATGATTGTCTGATCGGTGAAAAAATCTGGCAGCAGATCCAGCAAAACTGGATAGGGCCCTAGTTCGTTTCAACTTCAGGCCCCGAGCAGTTCGCGATATGAGCGCGTCTCCCGGTCTTTCGACGTCAGACCAAACCGCCCTGCCAGACGTTTGATATCCCGCTGCAATAGTTCGAGCGCCGCCTCATCGTCAGTCATGGCGGAAACTTCGACGAAATCGCCAAGACCTGGGATTCTGTCCAGCGTGATGTGCATCGTGCCCACGAAGTATATGTCCCGGAACTTTTCCAGCCGTCCGGTCTCGCGATAGCCGAGTAAGACAAACATCGCTCGCGCTTTAGTGAAGTCTGACATATCAACTGCGACACATTCATCCTTGCGCGGCCCCTTGATGATCCACAACACCCGGTTCGACGGGTTCATGTGGCGAAGAACCATTTGGCGACCGGTCGATTGAAGCAGGCCCGCTTCAGTATCCATGAAAATGTCGGTTTCCAGGTTTTCCAGGGCGAACGGAACGGCGCCTGCTTCCGCAAGCAACCGGCGAAATTCGTCCAGATTGGAAACACTGTATTTCCGCTCGGCTTCGAACCGACCGGAGAAATGATCGCCGGGATCGCACAACATACCCTTTGATGCGAGTTCAGCCTTTGGCATCGGTGACTAACGGATGGGTGCTACACCGATCGGAACCGAGAATTTCTTGCACCAGATTATGACTTCCGTCGCACCTTCAAGCGCCGGAGTGATCTTGACCGCATATCGCTGTTTGCCAGTGTTCGACTTCAAAACCGCGATCAACCCGCCGCTCACAAGACCAGACCCCTTTCCAAGCGCAACATAAGGGTCGGGAGCACCATCAAGGCTGAAATTGCTGGCAAGCTCGATCACATATCGCCCGGCCTGTTCCTTGACGGTGACCGATCCGCTGGTGACATGCCCGGTCGCACCGCGAAATTTCCCCTTGCCCAACGGCGACGCAGATGCGGCGGAGGCAAGTATAAACGTCGCTACAAATGAGACCACGGTCAGAACGGACAAAACGCGCCGGATAAACGAACCTGCGACAACTACGGAATGTTCATCAGTCATGCGCGTTCTCCGCGGTTCGATACATGTTTGGTTTGCCCATGATAGACGTCGTCGCGGGATTTGCCAGTCACAGGATCGCCCCTTCGGATCACGCTTTCGACAATGCTTCTGTTCCGCGATCGGCTCTTTTCTCATAAGGCGTACTTCCCCGCGCTCCTGAACGGAGACGGACGCAACTCGACATTCTTCAGCGGCTCGACCGGAGGATTTGCGATCCGGGTTGGTTGCTCTCCAATATCTGTAGCAATTATCGTGTGCGCCTGTTTTCTCGTATGCTGCCCAAATCTGACCATACCCGGCAACCACGACCGCCATGGGCCACAGCCGCTGCTGAGGCCACGGACATCCTCGAACCAGCGGTTCCCCGGCTGCATTCTATGTCAATGGCTGTTCACCTCATTTCCAGCCTCCTCACCGGTGGCATATCTGTGTATTCGCGTGTTCGAAATTTTGTGTCTCCAGGCGCTTGCCAGTGGGATTCCGCGTGCTATAACCCACGCGCTTTTGGCGCGGAAAACCAACGCCGCACCGATTGCCTGATGCCCTTAAAGCGCGATCGTAAATGGCGCTGATGCAAATACTCGGCATTTGGTGATAGCTTGTCATTCGGCAGCATTTTGCCGGATTTCGGACTTCTCATGAGAAGCCCGTGCCCAGGTAGCTCAGTTGGTAGAGCAGCGGACTGAAAATCCGCGTGTCGGTGGTTCGATTCCGCCCCTGGGCACCATGACCTATCTCCATAGCTTCTCATTTCGCCTCAAAAATCATTGATTTTCAACGGTATTTCGGAGCTACTCCGACCATGCCGTGTCACCCAATTTCATAGTCTTTCGGCAAGCGCTTACCGTTCTCAAGGATATTTGGTTGCTGTCTGAAATGGAGAGCTCAAGTTTCCGAGCATTCGCTCTTTCCAGAGACCGCTTTCCGACAAAGCTTTCAACTCTGCGCGACGTCGAATGGGCTATTCAAAGGGGGAAGTCACCGCAAAAGGATTTCGAGCTTCAGCCAACTCGATTGTCAATTCACGCGGTTTCGATCCGGATGTACTCGAAGCGGTGCTAGTCAATCTGGACAAGAATTCAATCCGGAGAACGTATGATCGCGCAACCTGATGGGATCAGCCGGTGGCTGTGATGCAGGCATGGGCTGATCTTCTGGATAAACTGGAAAACCCGAAACGGGAACGGACAGAAAATCGGATTTTACCTATTGATACCAATTAGATACGCAGAGTAGACTTACCTAAAAATGTGCCCAAGACCATATCCGGTTAGAAGGTCCGAGGCCCTGGTATCAGCGGTTTCGGTTCGGGTTGTTCACCGGTAATGGTCATGAACATTTGTTTCAATTATGTGGTCATAAATTATCTCTGACTTAACAGCGGCGAAATTCTGGGCGACAATCGCTCGCGAATCGCTATCTGAATTCGGAATATTCCCGTGGTGAAATCAGAATTTGTCAGAAACATCGATGTGGAACAAAAACGCATCTCCGAGCGCTTCGTTGAGATTGATGATATCATCAGCCGCCTTGGTAGAGAACGCCAATTGATGCAGGAGCGTTCCGAGTCGCTGGCAAATATTCGCGAGTTATTTGTGAGGACTGAAATGTCTTTGCAGGAAATCAGTCAGACGTCGGTCGAAATCAGCCATTTTGGCTCATTCGATCCGGATGAAGAATTCAACGACGATCAAGATCAGCCTTTGATGACCCCGGATGATGTGGTGACCCGCTTCGCTTCAAACGGCTAAATTCGGACCTTTAGCAATTTCTCTGTTCCGGAGTGCATATCTTGACTTACACTTGATAAAGCCGGTGCGAAGAGGTCTGAACCAAGTAGCGAACTCACTGCCCCAAATGACTGTACAGTGCCTTTGGGGGTGCAGAGGGCCTGTAGGTTCGTTTCAGGCAACCCAAGCGGGGTCGTCTTTGGTTCGATGACGATTTATCTATCCGGCTTCGAGCGCAACATGGGAGCCGCATTTCATCTTGTACCCTGCCCGGCAGGCAAGCGAAGCGCCACCTGAAGGGACTTCGTCTATCACCGCACCAGCCAACCGCGAATGTCTAAAACGAATTGGAATTTTCCTTTGAAGGCAATAACTTATGGAGTTCGATGAAAGAATTGACAAGGAAACGCGACGCATTTAACACAACCGCTGACTTTGGTGATTTGCGATATGATCGTGCGAATCCCTTCCAGAGAAGATTATCCGAGTAGTTTAGAGCATGGCCGTCAGTAAATTTGCCTCCATGGACACCGGCGACCGCGACGACAAACGATCAATCACACGCTGGTATGCAGTCGCGACGAAAGTTTCCAGAGAAGATTATGCGGTTGAACATCTGCGTCGGCAGGGTTTTGATACCTTTTTGCCGAAAACCATGGTGACCAAACGGATTGGCGGCAGGTTGCTCGACTGCAAAGCCGCCTTTTTTCCCGGCTATCTGTTTGTCTCGTTGGATGTCGGTCGTTTTGGCTGGCGCGCAGTAAACAGCACGAGGGGAGTGCGCTCTCTGGTCATGGCGGGCGAAACCCCCTCACCGCTCCCAAATGAATTCATAGAGGCTTTGCAGGCAACGACGACCGGAGACGATATCGTCGGCGCCCGGTTTGAATTCCAGGTTGGTGACACCGTACGCATCACTGCGGGTCCGCTCACCAATTTGGTCGGCAGATTGCAGCAAATGGGTTCACGACAACGCGTTTCTGTCATGGTTTCCATGCTGAGTGGTGACGTATCCGTCACGATCGAACAATCAAAATTGGCGCCGGCAGCGTAGAAAGGAGTGATGACACATCATTTGCCGGATTCAAATGGTTGCTTCTCGAGCGTTTGCGCTCGAGTGCGGTAGCTATTGGCCACCGATCGCTTGTTTTTGCCACGTGGAAGACTCTCAAACTGAAGATTTGGAAGCGCAAGCTTCAACGAATGACGAACATGGCATCATTCAAACCGCAGATAGAAGACGTTCGGCATGTTGTCTGGCCAGATGCTGTTCGGCAATTGAAACCGGTTTCTCCAATGATTGGACCAGACAGAGAACCAAAAAACACTGCTACCGACATGAATGAGTTGCTGCTTCATTGGAGGCGGCGGTTATTGGCAAAGCGAGTGTGGCTCTGGCAACCGATTCGGGGCGTTATCAGAGGTTTGCAGATAGGGGGCGGGGGGGGTGTTTTCAAAATATTGAATTCAACCCCATACACAGTAGAAATACGGCCTGCGCAACCGGATCGAAACGTGGTAGATTCCACCCATCGCGATTTCCCCGAGGGTAACAGGCAAAGCGCAAATGAGCAGGTCCGTAAACCTCAATCCCAAGCTTACTGCTGATCAGGCCAAAGATGCGCTGGGCTTCAAGTCACAATTGTCTCAGGTACGGCTCGTGACCGACCTCCTGCAGGCTTTGCCGGTTTCGGGCGATATGCCTGATGATGAGTTGAACCAAAGATACAGTACTGCCATTGCCATGTTGGCCGAGCTCGGACCGGGCGACGGGCTTGAAGGCATGCTGGCAACTCAGATGATCGCCTGCCACGAAGCGGCAATGAACTGTCTAAGTCGAGCGCAAAATCCGCAAAATTCCTTTGAAGGCCGCCATGAAAATCTGAAGCAAGCACAGAAACTGCTGTCTCTTTACATCAAGCAAATGCAGGCATTGGATAAACACCGCGGCAAGGGCCAGCAGAGCGTTACGGTCAAACATGTCCATGTTGAATCGGGCGGTCAAGCGGTGGTTGGAAACGTAACCACCGGTCACAGTGCAAATCCGTCAAAGAAGCCATTTGATCCGGACACAGAGACGGCGCAGAAGGAAGCCAAATCAGCAGCAATAGAGCACAACCCTGGTGAAGCTGTGCCTTTGGTCGGTGAGAGAACAGCTCGAAAGGTTAAGAGAAGACAGTGATGGTTGGCACGCATCAACGCAACACATTGGCCATGAAGGCCAGTCCACGATGCGGTGCCAAAACGCGAAGGGGCACCCAATGCCAGGCTCCTGCGGTGGCCGGTAAGAAGCGCTGCCGCATGCATGGCGGAGCCAAGGGCAGTGGTGCCCCAATAGGCAATAGAAACGCTTTGAAAACCGGAGTGTTCACTCGTGAACGGATCGCTGAGCGAAAAGCGTTCAGGTCAATGTTCAATGATATGAAGAATACGCTCGAAGAGTTTGACTAGCTCGTTTGAGCTGATATTGATGAAAAAGTCGATGATCGGAATCCTGTTCAGAAAAATTAGAAATCGGTTTCAGGAACCGGTGACACTTGAAACACCGTTCCTGGATCAAGGCGCTTTCGGAAACATATCCTACAAATACTGATCATAAGTATTGCTGGGCGACTTTTTCATCAAAATCAGCCGATTGAAGACATTTGGGAGTTGGTAGCGACATCAATCAGTCGGGCAGTGTTGCCAGGTGAGATCAACGCTTGAGTTGTAGCGGGGAGGTCGGAAGCGCTCCTGCGGCGGAAGGGAGAGAGGACGTGGCCAAAACCGATACATTAAGGGCCGCGATACCGCGCACGGGCCGACTCGTTGCGGACAGAGTTTTGGCGCTGGCGCGGTTGAGTTTCCGATCGTGGGCAGAAAACAACGGATTTGTTGATGGCATCGGTGCAGTATCGCAGGCGCACAGCAAGTTTCAACAGTCCCTAAAGAGAAGCTAATCGAGCAGGATTTTTGGCAGCCACCGAAGAAGGCTTTGGGGTGCAAGGTATTGCGATCGGTCTGCGGATCAAAATACTGATTTGTGGCCGCGGTACCGCAAAAGGAACCGAATAAACATAGCAAGGGGCATTGCTCGATACTGCACGGGGTATTGCATGCGAATGAAAGAAGTTAGGGAACGGTTGATTTGACGGTTCTGAAAAGGTTGAACACGCCCACATCAAAATGCGAAACGCCGATTCTAATATTGGAAAATACGCTGAAAATGTTTGTCTGCTGTCGCTAGCGTTTGTATTGCGAAATTAACACAATATGGCTCCAAAGAGCTCTCGTGAAACCTGGGTCCTTTCGAGATCCAGCACAAAGCCCTTATCAGAAATAAGATCAGGTCGGTACGGCAAGTCTGTGGGATTACAGGGTCACCTCACCCTGGTCGACAGCTTTGACACAGTAAGGGAATTTCTACCGAACAACACACACCCAGGACGAACAAATCACCAATAATGTCGATCTGCAAAATAAAATTCGGAGCCACAAAGTATGGCTGGCCGTCAAAATCATCCTGTTTGCGATTGCCCTGGCGGCAGTGATTTATTTTGGTTTTTTTGCCAAGGCACCACTTCCCCGATGGCTAAAACAGACCGAGGTTGGCGACATAGTGATGCACGGCCTGGGATTTGCCACTCTGTCATTCATCGCCTTGCTAGGCGTAGCGCGGACCCGGTTAGTTTTATTGCTCCTGTTAGTGTTTGCCGCGGCCCTGGAGTTTGCGCAGTTCGTGCAGCCACACAGGAATGTAGGTCTTGATGACTTTGTCGCAAATTTGGTTGGCGTCGCAATCGGTGGAACGGTCGCGATAATCACAAATCACATAGTTCGGCATTCGCAGATGTTGTGATCTGTCGAGGAAGCAATAGACAACTGATGTTTGAAACCGGATTTATTTTCCAGAATTCATACGAGGCAGAAAACTTGATTGATGATGTTAGAACAGCAATTGTATGCGGTTTGCAAATACCCATCGCAACTTACGTCGCGAAGTTGGTAGCAAATGTACAATGAAAGGATGGCAATGACCGACTCGCTTGGAAGCAGCTTGGTTGACTCATTTGATCGCGCGAATAATTGCGCCTCAATTTTATGTTTTTGATCAAACGGCCGTGAAGTCTTTGACACCCCATATTTCGATGAGAAATTCAAATGAAATGGCTTATTAGCGGAGGCTGCGGCTTCATCGGGCGAGCGCTGGTAGAGGATCTATTGGGAGATCCGAAGAACTTCGTGCGCGTTGTTGACAATCTTTCAACTGGCACGCGAGCTGAGCTCAAGGCTGTCAGTGATTTCGTTGAGTTTGAGGTGAATTACAACTGCGCGGATTGGAGCGCGCCTCTTTCGCTTGTTGTAGCTGATATACTCGACGACAAGGCGATAGAAAAAGCGATCACTGGGGCTGAAATCGTGGTTCATCTTGCTGCAAATACCGGTGTTCCACTATCAGTCGAGGATCCTGTTTCAGACTGCCGGACCAATGTACTGGGCATCGTAAACATGCTTGAAGGTTGCCGTGTCTCAGGCTCAAAACGTTTCGTGTTCGCATCTTCCGGCGCGCCACTAGGTGTTCAATCACCTCCATTGCACGAAGAATTGGCCCCCCATCCAGCTTCGCCCTATGGCGCATCAAAACTCGCCGGTGAGGGATACTGTTCTGCATATTACCATTGCTTCGGCATTGAGACGGTGGCGATGCGTTTCGGTAATGTCTACGGTGAGGGTTCCGGACACAAATCATCAATTGTGGCAAAGTTTATCAGGCAGTCGCTTGCCGGCGAACAATTGGAGATTTATGGAGATGGCAGCCAAACGCGCGACTATATTCACATCTCCGATATTATCGAAGCCATTCGCAAATGTGCTTTGACCAATGGAATTGGTGGAGAAGTCTTTCAGATTGCCACCGCTAGCGAAACAACCGTTCTGGAACTCACAGAAAAGATCTTACAGGCACTTTCTGGGGCCGGAATTGAGGCGCCTGAAGTTGCATTCACTTCCAGTCGGAAGGGCGATGTCGTGCGGAACTATTCCGACACGTCTAAAGCTTCCAAGCGCCTTGGATGGTCAAGTAGCGTGCCGCTCGAAGAGGGTCTCGAGCGAACCGTCAGGTATTTCGTTGAACAGAACAAGTACTGACAGGAATGGGGATGTAAGATGCGCGTATTGATCCTGGGTGGAGATGGATATCTTGGTTGGCCCACCGCCATGGATTTTGCTGCCGACGGTCACGAAGTTACCGTCGCTGACAACTATCTTCGTCGCCAAATGGCTGAGGCAACGGATAGCGATGCACTAATAGTGACGCCGAACCTTACTGAGCGTTCTAACGTCTTCAAAGGAGCAACCGGAAAGGAAATAAAGGTTCGGATCGGAGATCTTGCCGATGCGGATGTCCTGTTTGATATTGTCCGTGAAGCCAATCCCGAAACAATAATCCACTATGCGGAGCAACCCTCGGCTCCCTACTCCATGCGCGGGTTTCGCGAAGCACGAGAAACCTTCCAGAATAATCTAAACGTCACCTTCAACTGCATCTGGGCGGTCAAGGATCTAGCGCCCGATGCGCACATTGTGAAACTCGGAACAATGGGTGAGTACGGAACACCAAATATCGACATCGAAGAAGGATGGATTGAGATCGAGCACAAAGGGAAGAAGGACACCTTCCTGTTTCCTCGTGCGGCCGGCTCCCTATACCACACAACAAAAGTGCTCGATACTGACCTGCTCTGGTTTTATGTGCGAACATACGGGTTGCGCGTGACAGATCTCATGCAAGGTCCCGTCTACGGAATTTCGACAGACGAGGCAGACCTCGATCACAGATTGTGCCCTAACTTTCACTACGATGATATTTTCGGAACCGTGGTCAATCGATTTTTGGTTCAGGCAGTAGCGGGAATTCCTCTTACCGTTTATGGCGGTGGTGGCCAGACTCGCGGCTACTTGAACCTCCGCGATACGCTCCAATGCGTACGGTTGGCCGCACAAAATCCGGCTCAAAATGGGGAGTTGCGGATATTCAATCAGTTGACAGAGACGTTCACCGTAAACGAATTGGCAGAACGGGTAAAAAAAGTTGGCGATTCCATGGGTCTGGGTGTCGTAGTCAAGTCTATTCCAAATCCGCGCAAAGAAAAGGAAGAGCATTACTACAACCCAAAATACTCAGGTTTGCAGGAACTGGGCTTGCAACCGCACCTCATGTCTGACGATGTGCTTGCCACAATGCTGGAACGCTTAATTGATCATAAGGATCAGATTAAAGTTGAGCGCATAATGCCACGGGTTAGCTGGAACTGATTTCCATGAAAGAGTTCACTGACAAGAAGGTTCTCATCACAGGAGCGTGTGGTACCGTTGGCGCGGAATTGTTGAGACAACTTTCAACCGCTCGGGTTGAGCAGATTATCTGTCTCGACAATAATGAAAGTGAACTGTTTTTTCTCCTTGAACAATATAAGTCGACAAAGCGGGTTCGCTGCTACCTCGCAGATATTCGTGATCTCGAAGCCTTAAAATTGCGCATGCAAGGGGTGGACATTGTCCTCCATTCAGCTGCCCTCAAGCACGTGGGGTTGTGCGAAGACAGCCCAAATCAGGCTATTCTCACAAATATTGAAGGCACTCAAAATGTGATCGATGCCGCGTTGGCCAATCGAGTTGAACGGGTGATTTTTACGTCGACTGACAAAGCGGTCAATCCAACCAATGTCATGGGTACATCCAAGCTAATGGGTGAACGGTTAATGACTGCTGCGAGCGAAAGCAATCGTGATTTGCCGACCGTTTTTGCTTCAACCCGCTTTGGGAATGTGTTGGGATCTCGCGGGTCTGTCGTACCTTTGTTCCGTCGTCAAATCGAAAGAGGAGGCCCAATAACTCTTACAGATCGCTCAATGACACGGTTCATCATGACATTGGATGAAGCAGCAGCACTAGTTTTAAAATCTGTTTGGCTGGCTATGGGTGGCGAGGTGATGGTCACCAAAATGCCAGTGGCACGTATTGAGGATATTGCACTGGTAATGCGGGATGCCCTAGCAAATGGGCGAGAAATAGATATTGCGGAGATTGGAACGAAACCAGGAGAAAAGATGTATGAGGAGTTGATGAACGAAGAAGAGGTCCGCCGGACATATGAGTACGAGGATTTCTTTATTGTCTTGTCGGCATTCTCTGATCCGCAATCAGCGAAATATGAGTACCTCATTGGAAGACATAAACCGGACCGGGCTTACAATTCTTCTGTGGAACCCGCTATGAGCCGCAATGAAGTATTCGAATATTTTCAATCCCGGAAGTTAATTTGAGCAGCGATAACAAGTCGGTCGCCCGAGTTCGCTCTCGGCTACTTGCTCTGCGACACAAGACCTATGTTCGCCTGTTTTCGGGGATCATGCCCTATTATGTAGTCAACGAGTTTCCAAAATCCGGAGGTACTTGGCTCGCGCAGATGCTTGCGGATGCGCTTGAACTGCCCTTTCGACGAAACAAGCCGATTCGGCTTGAGAAATGCGTTACCCACGGTCACTTCTTGAACCCAACCGGTATCAGAAATGTCGTTGTGCTATGGCGTGATCCCCGAGATGTGATTGTTTCTCTTTATCACCATTCCTATTTCGTCAATGAGCACTCCAACCGCCTTCTCGTCCAGCTTATGAAGGAACGCCTTCCATTTGACGATTATCGCGATGTTCGAAACAATCTTCCTGAGTTTATTCAGTTCATTTCCACAAATCCGATTACTCCTCGCTTTACCTGGTCCCAGTTTGTTGATGTTTGGTTGGAAAGACCCGGAACAGTTCAGACTAGTTACGAAGAACTTCGACAAGATGCAGCCGGCACCCTCTGGCGGATAGTAATGGAGTTGACTGGCCGGGAATTGCCGAAGGACCGTTGTGTAACCATCGCGGAAAACCACTCGTTTGAGCGGGCCAAAGAGCGCGCCGCGGTCCTTTCCACTAAGCCAGGTGTAGAAATGTCGTTCGTCAGAGACGGTTCTGTCGGAGGATGGCGCAATTACTTCAGCGATGAAGCAATTGAAGAAATGAACAATTGTTACCCACGCATAAGAGAATTAGTGGACATCAAATAAGAATGCTCATTGAGACAATACGTCTGTCGAAATTAGACAGAAAACTCGGACAGTACGGAATCAACCCAGTTTCAAATCTGATCAATAAGCAGCCGACTATTGCGATGGACACATGAAAATCGATCGATTGTCTTACGTTGGTGCGGCAGCCAATTCGGCGGCGACAGTGGCGGCTGATATGGGCCTTGATTACATCGCGCCGACAAAAGATCTCATTGCGGCATTGGACCATGAGAATTTTGGCGTTGCCAAATTGCGTGCGGCAAACGACCGAATCCTTGCTTACCGATGGAATCCAAATAATCAGTCGGCACATACGACGGCCGACAAAGTCATTTGCCAGGATGTGGCAAGAAACACAATTACCAAGGCTAGGCATGGGCTTAATACCGGCGATGCAGTCTATGCAGCGGTTTCAGTCAATGGACTATCGGCCAACACGATTTATTACGCCATACGATTGACAGCCGATGAGTTTCAACTCGCTGATAGCCATACTGACGCCATCCTAAAAAAGCACCGCCAACTTTCCGGAGAGGCCGATTTGACACTGATCCATCACTTGGATCCCGATCAAATCATGCACATACCCGGTTCAGGTTCACCAATAGATGGATCTTCTGGCGCTTGGAATCTGGTATATGATGGACCTGCCAAAGCCGAATGGTTTGGGCTTACATCAGAGGCTGTTCAGAAGTTTCTCAACTATTTTTGTAATCAAAAGAGTTCGAGCAAAGCAAAGAAACTTCAGTTTGTCGGCAAATACGAAATATCACAAACAGTGGTCATTCCCGATCCGTCAAACGTTTCAATTGATGCTGCTGGAGCATTATTTTTTACCAACTCAGATATCTTGATGATCGATGCCAATGGCAGAGCGGATCCAACATACAATGACAATGAAAGCCGCCAGCATTTTTATTGGAGTGGTGGACAGTTCATTTGCAACACGAGCGAAACCGCAAAAGCTACCGCATTTCGCCTTCTCGGCTTTCGACACGCGAGACTGGAACCTGAATCTTTTCGCGGATTTTATCGTGACATCATTGTGGGTGGGAAGGACACGATTTCCATCGGGCGATATAAAACATTCGATGTAAAACATAGTATCGAAGTGCCGCCATGGTCTTCAATCGGCGGACCAATCAACCTATTTTGTGAAAACATACACGCCTCCATTGGAAAATCGAAACGTGGTAAGTTGATCCGCTCCTGGCAGCCGTTGACAGACAGCGCCATCCGCGACTTCTCGTGCAACATGGGATCTGGCGCCAACCAGAAAGGTGCAATCGATGTGCAGCGTTCGGTTCTGATCGGTGTACCGTCGATATCTGGCCGTTTTATTGAAGGTGAGACAATTTCCGGAAGTACCTCTAACGCTTCTGCTCAATTGCTTGAAATCTATCGACATGATTTCGGCTTCCGGATTGATCAACATATCGATTGGCTAGTTGCCGGCGACCGAATCGGCGAATTTGTCAATGGAGAGACGCTAGTCGGATTATCTTCTGGAGCATCAGCAGCTGTTGGAAATGACAAGGCGTATCTTACGCAAAATCGAGAATGGACAAATTTTAAGATTGGAGGCGTACCTCATTTTGAGGCCGGCAAGAGTGCCGACGGGGCGATATGTATTCGGTTGCGGGACCTAGAGAATAACGGAAAGCGCCCTTCTAACTTCGCCATCGATGTTGGTACGTGTGGTGTAAATGGTGGAGGAGCGATCGGATTACTCCTCAAACGCATAGGGAACGCAACAATTGAAGGGAGATTTGTGCAAACCGAACAAAACGGGAAGCCCATCAAGCTCGACCCGGGGTGTAGAAATATCCGGATAAAGGGATCAACGGTATTCTCTTCCGGCAGAATCGACCTAAACGGAATGCAAAGAGATCAATTGATCCTCTCTGAATTTGATAGGATATTCTCCGAACTTGCTGTGATTAGACAATCTTCACTCGAACAAATTCCCAGCGGGACCTCTACAGAATACTTGGTGGATATGTCGGATTCCCTCGACGAGTTCAGCCGAGTAGCCGGCCTAGCTCCTCGGGCCTATGGCCTGATGATAAGTATGCGCGCGTCATCAGCAACGACTGCTGAATTGACTCGGCTCGAGTTATTTCAACCAAATGAAATCGATGCCGCAAGGCGCTCCGTAATAGATATCACCAATAAAAAGAACAATACATATTATTCAAAGCACTTTGTCATTAATACGGACAATAATGGAAATTTTGGCTGCTTGGTAATTAATTCGCGTGGTGGAATTGCCAATATTGTTATTAATGTTAATTCAATACATTATTAATAATAAAAGCATATTAGATAGTGATTAATATTGCAAATAGAACAATAGTTGGAGCATTTTTGCGATTAACGTTTATATTTTTATCATTTGTTCTAACTATATTGCTTTCTCGATTTCTCGGGATAGATGATTTTGGAAGTTTTAGTTACCTATTTGCCGTATTAACCATCATGTTGCATTTTATAAGAGGCGGATGGCCTCAGTTTGTAGTGCGGGAAGTATCAATTTATTCACAAAGCGGTGACAATGAGAAATTGTCTTCCGTTACAATTTTTTCTGTGCGGTGGATAATCTACTCAATAATTCTTATGTCCGTTTTGCTGATATTGGATTACCTCATTTTTAAGTCCATTTTTGATCAGTTATATATGTACATTGTTATTATTTTATCTTTAGTTTTTTCTTCCGTTGTTTTTCTCCTGTCCGCTCTAAATCGCGGAGTAGGTAATATTATTTTTGGACAAATACCAGAGCTTTTTCTATTTCCATCTGTTAATATTGCAATTGTATCTGCAATTTACTTGCATCCCAGTTTGTTATTGACTGTAAATTCTGCGTTGATGAGCATTATGATCAGCTTTGTAATCGTCTCATTAATCACGGTGTTGTACACACGCACCTATATCCGTTTGGTAATCGGCAAATTCAATCAAAGGCACAAGCGCGAATGGCTCAGTAGTGTGGCGCGTATTGGAGTGGTTAGCTTGAGCGGTATTGCAATGGCCCAAATACCACTCGTCATAATAGGCATTCAGAATACTAGCGCTGCCACCGCCGAATTCCGTGTTGCGTTCCAAATTTCGGCGCTTGTTCTAATTGGACTCGCAGTCGCAAATCTAAATCTCGCGCCAGCTATGAACCAATGTTCAGCAAAGCAAAACTGGGAGAAACTACAAGAATTGGCGCTATTCAGCTGCAGGATAAGCGTGATTCCGGGTGCCATAATATGCCTCACGATACTCATATTCGATGAAGATATCGTTCGGCTAGCATTTGGCGTAGATTACATGGGATCGGTGCCTACTCTGAAATTGTTGGCTCTCGGTCAACTGCTAAATGCTGCATTTGGATCCGTTGGCGTTATGATTGTGGCAATAAGACGAGAAAAAACAATGCTTACAATCCAAGTCGCATCAATTTCGGTTCTTACCATACTGAGTTACCTCTCAGTTCCACACTTCGGTGCTATCGGTGCTGCTTTTGGTTATGTTATTTCACTTTCCATTTGGAATATTTCTTTATTCTATATTTTGTACAAAAACACTAAAGTAAGAAGTCTTCCTCTATAGTTTCTTTCTCGGCATGAGTTTTTTGGGAATAAAAAATGCATTCTACAAAAATGCACCGACGTCAATTATAAACTATTTATATTATCGCAGATATCGCCGACGGTCCGAACTGTGGATCAACGCCCCATTTTACCTTATCCACATACCTAAATCGGGTGGAAAGAGCATCTCGGCAGCCGTGAACCTGGATGATCCCGGACATATTCTTATGGAAGATCTGCCTCAGAGCCTGCAGAAACAACTGGCGCATAAGCCGTGCCTAGCCGTTGTTCGCGAACCGGTTGCGCGTTTGATTTCCACTTTCAAATACGCTCATCGGAATTACAAACGCAAATCTTCTGCAACTGGTTTGGCTAGCGTCGCTAGTTACTATGACATCAACGATTTTATAGAGAATCAAGTAAATCCGGATTTTGTCAATAAACATTACTTTTTCATGCCTGCAAGTCGGTATATTAATTCAGCAATGAGATGCGGAGCCAAGGTTGACATTATAGATTTTGCAGATTTCGAATGTGAAGTTGAACGCTACCTGAAGGCGGCAGGATTTTTGTCAATCAGCTTGGGGCAGGAAAATGTTAGCTTCGAGACACCGGATTTAAACATTTCACTCTCACCTGAGAGCAAAAATTATCTGGAATATATATATAATGCCGATCTAGATTTGCTATCGGGGCAGGCAGGTGATTCTGACTAAGGAGTAAGTAGTTTTAGAGTTACTTAACAATGCAAAATTCTCTCCTATACATATCTGAAACAATCGTAGATCTTCTTGGGAGAAATACGGTAATAATTATTCCTGTTTTGGTTAGTTTGATAGTATTTTTTTCTGCGATAAAGGCCAGAAAAATCGATTTGGTTGTTGCATATTTTTTTATGATAATATTGCCCGCAACAACACCGTTTTTTACAAATTTGAGTGGTAGTAATTATTTCACGGGAATGAACCATGTGTTGCAGCACGATGAAACATTAATCACTTCAGCGATTATTATTATCACCACTTTCTCGATCAGCTATCTTGTCGGTGGCCGCAGAACCGCTAATTCAGGTAATTGGCCAGAGATTCCGAAAGAACAATTATACTGTTTTGGACTTCCAATATTGATTATTGTGTTTTCAGTTAACGCTGTACTGATATTGATGTTTTTGGAATCAGATACAGTATTATTTAAAGCATATGGAGAAGTTAAGATTGAATCGAGCGGTCTTTACGGATCAACTGTACATCAATTATTTAACTTGAGCACGGCGATATTGTTAGCTTCTATCCCAAATGGGGGAAGATTAAAGGTGGTGCGTATTATCATCGCAATTTTCATCGTACTTGCACTTGTAATGGCTCGAAGGACACTTGCTGTTGGGTTGGCATGTTTATTCATTTATACGATCGGAAGAGAAAAATTGAACTTATGGCACATATTGTTGTTTGTACTGACAATTTTAGCGTTGTGGTTCGTTGGTGAAGCAAGAAGTGTGGGGATTTTCAAGTACTTGGAAGGCGTGCGAATTTGGAATGAGAAAAGGGATTGGTTCAATCTTCCTGGTGGAGCGTCGAACATTTTTGTCGGCACCATCGGTGTTATTGATCTGTTGGCAAGCAACGTATTGAGATTTCCACAAACAATTCCGGTCTTTTTGTGGCCTTTTGGGACGAACGAATCAGCGATATATCGCCAAAGCGGATATGACTATAATGGAGGCATGCATCTCGCGAATGTATTTTACTGGAACATTGGGTATATTGGTGTAATAATCGGGGGTTATATTATTGGAAAGATGGTTAGGTATACAAATAATCAAATGATAACGTTCGGTTTGGGTTCGCAGGCAACAATTAACAAGGTAATTGCTATAGCTATTGTTCTTAGTCTTCCGAGTTTAATATGGTATAGTCCAATCGGTATGATTAGATTGGCAATCGCCACGATAACAAGTTACTATATTCTTTATTTGTTAGGTTTTATCGTGAATACTGATATTCGTATTTACAGGCGGTGACAAACAATTTGTAGGTTTGAAGTTTGTATTGCAGATTGTAATTCGCGGATTTTGCGAAATATTATTCACATTGCTATCAAGACACAGTCGAGGATTCACGAACTCTATTTACGTGTTTAGACAGTTTGATGATTTGACATTCGGACCAAAGTTGTCTTGCCGAACGACGCTTCGAGTTCATTTTAGTTCTTGAATTGTAAACGTGCCGTCGATGAAACGTTGATTAAAGTCGCTAACATAATCGAAGAGGGAAAACTCGGCGGACCGCAGGTCAGAATGGTGCGGGTTGCCCGTGCGATGGAGGACGTCAGGACCCTTATCGTCATGCCTGTGAGCAACTCAGAGATGTTTCAACAACTCTGCGCCGAGAATGGACTAGATTGGCGCACTATGCGCCTTACACGTATCACTCGAGAGTGGCGCGTTGCATTGATGTACGTATTTTTTTCATGGGTTGAAGTGGTGCGGCTTACAAGGTTGCTGCGGCAGGAAAAAATTGAGGTTGTCCATGCCTCCGGCGGGAGTTGGCAGTACAAGGCAGTCATTGCTGCTTGGTTTGCTGGTGTGCCATCGATTTGGCATCTTAACGATACCGAAATGCCTGGATGGGTGCGGCGCATATTTTCGCTCATTCAACCATTGGCTTCAGGCTTCATTTTCGCCTCGAATCGATCACGAGAGTACTACGGGACTGCTCTTTGTGGCAGGATACAAGATGTAATTCCTTCGACCGTTGACTCAGCCCATTTCGATCCGTCTTTAATTTGTCAGGGTGACGAATCATTGATCAGTCGACTGGAAGAGCGGAAAGTGATCGGAACCGTAGCCAATGTTAATCCGATAAAGGGAATCGAAACTCTGATACGCGCTGCGGCGCTGCTGCGAGATGAAGTCCCAGATTTGAGTGTGGTGGTGATTGGTGCCATTCACGCCAACCAGAAACGTTATCACGCTTGGTTGGTACAACTGGCACGCGAGTTAGGGGTTACCGAGCGCATCGAATGGGTGGGTAGCCGCCAGGATATCCGGCCGTTGATGTCCCGTTTCGATGTTTATGTATGCAGCTCCAAGGCTGAGTCTTCACCTGTCTCTGTGTGGGAAGCGATGTCGATGGCTAAACCTGTGGTTTCAACAGATGTCGGTGACGTTAGTCGACACATTTCTGACGGTGAGAACGGATATATCGTCAACGTCGGTGATCACGAATCTATGTCCACACGCATCAGATATCTTATACGTAACAGAGAAATGTGTGGGCGTTTCGGTAAGAAGTCACGGTGCGAAGTTCAACGCAGTTTTGATCCCGTTCGTATTGCCGAAAAGACAAGCGCACTATATCGCCGCGTTTTGGCCGAAGAATCTCGCCATATCAACAGACAAAATTGATCGAAGAATAAGAATGCAAATTCTCGCGGTCATTGGAACACGGCCCGAAGCAATCAAAATGGCGCCAGTGATCAAGCGCCTGTTGGCCGATGAAAAATTTAATGCGCGTTTATGTGTCACTGCCCAGCATCGCGATATGCTTGATCAAGTGCTTGGTCTGTTTCAAATCATACCGGATCATGACCTGAATTTGATGCGCCCGGGTCAAGATCTGACTAGCATTACCGCCGGGGTAATTACGGGGCTGAAACCACTGTTTGAACGGCAGCGACCCGATCTTGTTATGGTGCATGGCGATACGACCACCACACTGGCTAGCACCCTCGCCGCATACTACGCACAGATACCAGTGGCCCATGTCGAGGCTGGTCTGCGCACCCACGACATTTACGCTCCATGGCCTGAGGAGGTGAATCGCAAGATCGCAGGTTCAATCGCCGAATTGCATTTTGCGCCAACATTGCAAGCGCAAAGAAATCTGCTTTCAGAGGCAATAGCACCCGAACGCATTCATATTACCGGAAATACTGTGGTTGACTCACTTTACGATGCTGTGGATTTGCTCGAATCCGACCCCTCCCGTGTTGCAGAATTTGCCAAGCGCCTCAATTTGGATGTTAACAAGCGAATGATCCTTGTCACCGGTCACCGACGCGAAAGTTTTGGGAGCGGCTTTCAAAGGATTTGCGAGGCTCTGAGAAAAATCGCCGAGCGCCAAGATGTCGAGATTGTCTATCCAGTTCATGTCAATCCAAATGTGAAAGGCCCGGTCGAGGCGCAGCTCTCTTTCTTTTCTAACGTTCATTTGATCCCACCACAGGATTATCTGCCATTCGTTCATTTGATGAAAAAGTCACATATTATCCTGACCGATTCCGGCGGGATTCAAGAAGAAGCGCCGGCACTCGGGAAACCGGTCCTCGTCATGCGCGAGACAACAGAAAGGCCGGAGGCGGTTGATGCAGGAACGGTTCGCCTTGTGGGGACAGACGTCGACAAGATAGTAGGGGAAACCAATCAATTGCTCGATAACGCAACCGCGTATCGGCAAATGAGTATTGCCCACAATCCATACGGAGATGGCAAGGCCACCGATCGAATCCTCAAAGTCCTCATAGACTGGTTCGCAAGCAAGAAAGACGATTGACGTAATGGTTCAGGAGGCATCCATTTCGGCCAAATTTGATCGCATCTCGGTTGTGGGGCTTGGGTATATTGGTCTTCCCACGGCGACAATGTTTGCATCACGCCGTTACAGAGTGATTGGCGTGGATGTTAACGAGAACACTGTAGAGACTATCAACCGCGGGGACGTGCATATCGTTGAACCGGAACTCGATATTGCGGTTCGATCAGCAGTGATGGCCGGCTATCTAACAGCAACCACCGTTCCCGAGCCGGCCGATGCGTTCTTGATAGCAGTGCCAACTCCGGTCTCCGGGGATGATCACAATCCCAACCTTGCTTACATAGAAGCGGCAGCAAACGCGATTGCACCTGTTCTGGTTTCGGGAAATCTGGTGGTACTTGAATCAACTTCGCCGGTTGGAGCGACCGAACGAATGGCTGAGCAATTGTCCATTGCACGACCGGACCTGACGTTTCCCCAAAGTCATGGTGAGAAATCAGACATTCGCATTGCACACTGCCCGGAGCGGGTTTTACCTGGCAACGTCATGCAAGAGCTCGTCTCAAACGACCGTGTGATCGGTGGCATGACGTCGCTTTGCTCAGAACTTGCATCGCGTCTGTATCGGATCTTCGTCACAGGTGACTGTGTTCACGCTTCAAGCCCTCGGGCTGCTGAGATGGTCAAACTCACGGAGAATAGTTTTCGTGATGTAAATATTGCTTTCGCAAACGAGCTGTCACTAATTTGCGACCGGCAGGATATTGATGTGTGGGAATTGATAAGTTTGGCGAACAGGCACCCGCGTGTGAATATATTGCAACCCGGGCCTGGTGTTGGCGGCCACTGCATTGCTGTCGATCCCTGGTTCATTGTTGCGAGTGCGCCGAAAGAATCCAAGGTTATTCGCTTGGCCCGCGAAGTGAACGACGGTAAACCAGATTGGGTTTTTCAAAAGGTTCAAGCGGAAATCGCTGCTCTCATCAACCAACAAGGGAACCCGCTTTCTGAGCAGGCGACGATCGCCTGCTACGGACTATCATTTAAACCCAACATCGATGACTTAAGAGAGAGCCCAGCGCTTGAGATAACACTGCAAATAGCTAATCGCCTAAAGTGTCGACTTCTCATAGTCGAACCTTATTTGGAAGCGCTTCCAGAATCGTTAGAAGAAAGCGCCGTTTTGACACCCTTTGAGGTGGCTCGACAAGAAGCAAATATTCACGTGATGCTTGTTGATCATAATGAGTTCAGGAACAGCATACCGCCTAAGGGCCGAATAATTGACACTCGGGGAGTCTGGCGTGAACGCATTACGTAAGACTTGGCGGTACATATGTCTTTATGGAGTTAGGCGCACTGTCTTCAAAATTGCTGGACGTACGCGACGCCTGCCCTCGTTGATTTTTCGACGTTTCGCAAATCCGGATATAGCACTCATTGGTTGCGGCCAGTTTGGAATGGCAACGCTTGGGTACTTTATTAGTCAACGATTTGGTCGGCGCTTCCTATGGGTGTTCGACACCGATATGGACGCAGCAAGAAGTGCAGCTCGCGTTTTGGGAGCCAAGCAGATCGCCCACTCCGCTACGCAGATATTTCAGGATCCGGGGGTTGATACAGTTTACATCGCATCAAATCACCATTCACATGCTGAATATGCAATATCTGCGCTTGAGAGCAATAAAAACGTTTACGTGGAGAAGCCTGTTTCAGTCTCACTGAAGCAGTTCGAGCGGCTTCAGGCGGAACTGGGCAGAACGCAGGGACGCCTGTTTGTCGGCTACAATCGACCATTCTCAAAGGCAATACAAACTCTGCGCTCCCAGCTAGGCAATTCTCCAACGGGAGGGGTGTCTTTGAATTGTTTTGTATCCGGACATCTAATCGGCGCTGATCACTGGTACCGTAACCCAGACGAGGGAACCCGCATTTGTGGCAATGCAGGTCATTGGATCGATCTATTCATCCACATTCTCGCGTGGCGCGGATTACCCAAAGAGTTTCGTATCCATCTGCTGAGTGCTGATCAATCCGAACCGGACGACAATTTTTCTCTATCGATAGCAACCGAAAAAAATGACATCTTTACCCTGATGCTAACGGCTCGAACTGAACCATTCGAGGGCATCAATGAAACCATAAACTTCCAGCAGGACGACATCATATGCAAAATCGACGATTTTCGGCGCATGACTGTCTGGAATGGCCCTGCATATAAACGGTGGCGCTTCTGGCCAAAAGACGCGGGCCACAAAACCGCAGCTCTTCAACCGTTTGACCGAACAAACACCCGCGACTGGACGGAGATCAAGACTTCAACATTGATCATGCTGCAAATCATGGAAATGGTTCACGGAAGTATCACCACATCGCAAATTTCCCTTCATGAACCAGCTGTCAACGCAGTTGAAAATGGTGCTGTCAAATGAAACAAATCCTGCAATCGCTGAAGGATGGTCAGACAGAAGTAGCCGAAGTGCCGGCGCCCGCGCTTCAATCTGGCCACGTGTTGATTCATACAACCCGAAGCCTCGTATCCGCAGGAACCGAACGCATGCTTATTGAGTTTGGCAAAGGCAACTTGCTTTCCAAAGCACGCCAGCAGCCTGACAAAGTGCGTGAGGTGATAACCAAGATGCAGGCCGACGGCATCGGAGCAACCTTGGAAGCGGTCAAAAGCAAACTCGAACAGCCGATTACTCTGGGATATTGCAGTGTTGGGCGGGTCGCAGAAGTCGGCGCCGGAGTTAGTGATTTGTCACCGGGGGATCGGGTCATTTCAAATGGCTCTCATGCCGAGATTGTTTCTGTACCGAAAAATCTTTGTGCCAAAGTGCCCGAAAACGTCAGCGAAGAATCGGCCTGTTTCACCGTCCTCGCATCAATCGGGCTTCAGGGTATCCGGCTTTCCCAAGCAAGTATTGGTGAGTGCGTTGTTGTCACCGGTCTTGGATTGATTGGGCTTGTGACCGTACAGATACTTCAGGCACAAGGGTGTCGCGTCCTTGGAATAGACCTAGATCCAGCGCGGCTGGAATTGGCTCGAAGTTTTGGCGCCGAGACCGTCGACATCTCCAACGGTGAAGATCCAGTATCGGCCGCAAATGAGTTTTCTCGCGGATACGGCGTTGACGCTGTGTTGATTACGGCCTCCACCCGCAGCAGCGAACCGGTTTCTCAGGCCGCCAGAATGTGCCGCAAGCGAGGACGCATTGTACTCGTTGGAGTCACAGGGCTCGAACTAAATCGAACCGATTTTTATGAGAAGGAACTGACTTTCCAGGTTTCGTGCTCGTATGGGCCCGGACGATACGATCAGTCATACGAACAAGGCGGGCACGATTATCCAATTGGCTTTGTGCGCTGGACAGAACAACGCAACTTTGAAGCCGTGCTCGATCTGATGGCAGCAGGTAAATTGAACTTGGAGCCACTGGTTAGCCACCGCTTTCCATTTGACCAAGCAGCCGACGCGCTAGCGGTACTCACAAAAAACCGTTCGGCGTTGGGGATTGTGCTTGAATATTCCAGCCGCATTCCAAACGAGCCGATTGTGCGGCAGGTCTCGCTTCAAAACAGCCAGTCACTTAAACAGAGTGTCGGGAAGGCCAGAATTGGGTTTCTTGGCGCGGGTAACTATGCTGGTCGGTTGCTGATACCGACGTTCAAAGCAGCCGGAGCTGACATTTCAATGGTGGTTAGCGCCGGCGGTGTTAGCGCAGTTCATGCGGGTCGCAGAAACGGTGCTGACGCAGCTTCAACCGATGAATCAGCCTGTATAGAATCCTCTGATTTGAATGGCATCGTGATTGCAACTCGTCACGATGTCCACGCCAGACAGGTGCTCGCGGCCCTTCGAGCAGACAAGCACGTTTACTGTGAAAAACCGCTGTGTTTGACACTCGATGATTTAGCCGAAATAGAAGCGGAAGCCAAAGAGCGCCCAAACCAGTTGTTAATGGTTGGATTCAATCGCCGTTTTGCACCTCAAATCAAGCAGATGAAAAGACTGCTTGCGTCAGTTTCGGAGCCCAAGAGCATAATAATTACGATCAATGCGGGAGCCATCCCCTCAGATCACTGGATCCATGACGCTGAAGTGGGTGGAGGTCGCATCATTGGCGAAGCCTGTCATTACATCGACCTAATGCGACATCTCGTGAACGCGCCAATAGTCCAACATTCCGTAACTGCCCTCAACAACAAAGTATCGGCACGCCACGATACGGCAGCAATCAATTTGGGCTTTGCAGATGGTTCCGTTGGCACTGTGCATTATCTGGCCAATGGTCACAAAAGTTTTCCCAAAGAGCGCGTCGAAGTTTTTTCCGCGGGTCGTGTTTTGCAATTGGATAACTTCATTCGGCTAAGCGGCTGGGGATGGACCGGATTTCGACGGAAAAAACTATGGAAACAAAACAAAGGTGCATATGAAGCCGCTCTTGCCTTTGTCGATGCCATATCAGCCGGGGGTGTATCACCAATCTCTTTGGACGAAACGATCGAATCCAGTCGCGTTTCTATCGAAGTCGCCGAAAGCATTTTATGAGCAAGCTCGTTCAGTATCTGGACGAAAAACTCTACCCAGGCACTGGAAACAATTGGGATGACCTTTTGTTTCGTCAGCGCATCCTCAGACATATTCAGCCAGAAATGACTGTACTGGACCTTGGTGCAGGTGCTGGAATTGTTGAATGGATGAACTTTCGAGGCCTCGCGGCCAAGGTTTGTGGTGTGGATCTGGATCCGCGAGTTGAAGAAAATCCTTACTTGGATGAAGCAAGAATTGCTGATGCCGGTAAAATTCCCTATGGCGACGAGTTGTTTGACCTCGTCTTCGCCGACAATGTCATGGAGCATCTTGAAGATCCTCATGCCGTGTTTTCTGAGATAAACCGTGTCCTTAAGCCCGGCGGATTGTTGTTATTCAAAACGCCAAATCGCAGTCACTACGTTCCGGTTATCGCCCGCTCAACGCCGCACAGGTTTCATCAATTTTTCAACCGGCTGCGCGGACGCGACGAAGGCGACACATTTCCAACGCGTTACTTGGCCAACAGCTTGAGCCAGGTGCGCAATCTCGCTGTTAATACCGGTTTCGAGGTGGTGAGAATTGAACGGATCGAAAGCCGCCCCGAATATCTTCGGATGAACGCGCTCACATACATTGCTGGTGCTTTCTACGAGCGGATCGTGAACATCTCGCCAGTCCTTGAGCGATTCCGTGTTCTTCTTGTTGCCGAGTTGCGCAAGAGCAAAGAGGATACGGCAGAAAGCTAATTCTAAATTGAGCCTGTTTTTTACTCAGACTATCCGTCTTTGGCACACCATCCGATACTTAAAGCCGATACAGATTTACGGGCGGTTGTGGTTTCGCATGGTGAGACCACGGCCAGATCTGTCTCCCTGCCCAGTCCGGCGCAAATTGTCGGGTACCTGGATACACCCCGCCGAGCGAGGCGTGAGCATGATTGCGCCTCGTGAATTCCGGTTTCTTGGTATTTCCGGCGAACTGGATGAAATCCGATGGGACGGATCAGAGCGGGATAAACTTTGGCGCTACAATCAACACTATTTCGATGACCTCAATGCCGAAGGCGCCGACGAAAGAGGTGGTTGGCACAAGTCGCTACTCAAAGACTGGATCGATTATAATCCACCTGGCAATGGCAGCGGCTGGGAGCCGTATCCGACTTCACTAAGGATCGTTAACTGGATCAAATGGGCGCTGGGCGGAAACGAGCCGTCTCCCGAATTTTTACACAGCCTGGCAGTGCAAACCCGTTGGCTGAGCAAGCGGGTAGAGCACCATCTTCAGGGCAACCATTTATTCGCGAACGCAAAAGCGCTTGTGTTCGCCGGCGTGTTCTTTGACGGTGCCGAAGCCGAAGCTTGGCGGCTTCAAGGCAAAACAATTCTAGACCTGCAAATTCCCGAACAAATCCTGCCGGATGGTGGTCACTTTGAACTGAGCACAATGTATCATGCACTTGCTGTCGAGGACATGCTCGATTTGGCAAATGTGCTCGCCATGGGTGAAAGTCTCCCAGATCTGCAGTCGAGCATTCAGCAGCGAGTTCCCAGCATGTTGAGTTGGCTCGTCACCATGAGTCATCCCGATCAGGGAATTGCGTTCTTCAATGATGCTGCCTTCGGCATAGCACCCGACACAACTGATCTACTGTCATATGCTCGACACCTGGGATTTGCACAACCTGGATCACCTGCTCCAATTTCCTGGCTTAAAGATAGTGGATATGCTCGGCTTTCAGCAGGTCCGGCGATATTGATTACGGACCTTGCGCCAATCGGACCCGATTACCTACCTGGGCATGCTCATGCTGATACGTTGAGTTTTGAGTTATCGCTATTTGGCCAGCGCGTGGTGGTCAATTCAGGGACGTCAGTATATGGGACCGGCACGGAACGAGTAAGGCAGCGAGGAACCGCGGCACATAGCACCGTCGTAGTGGACGGTGCAGATTCCTCGGAGGTTTGGAGCGGATTTCGAGTTGCACAACGCGCAAAGCCCTTTGATGTTAAAGTGGAATCGGCGCTTGACGGAAACCACACCGCAACCGGCAAACATGATGGCTACAGCCGATTACCGAAAAGGCCCGTTCATTGCCGGTCGTGGTCTCTATCTGACCATCGGTTGACCATCAATGACGATGTCACACCACCGACGAAAGCCGAAGCTCGATATATCTTATCGCCTCAAGCAACCCCGAAATTGGTCAGCCCGACAGAGGGTTCAATCATACTGAATGGTGGTCGCACGATCTATTGGCGATCTGAAGCCGGTCCAGCTCGCATCGAGGAAACCAGCTGGCACCCAGAGTTCGGTTCCAGCTTGTCAACCAAGTGCCTTGTTTTGCCTCTCAAAAAAGGCAAGGCGTGCATGACTCTGGATTGGTCCTAATCTTTGCATATCCTCTTTTTCACCGACAACTTTCCGCCTGAAGTCAATGCTCCCGCAAGCCGAACATTTGAGCATTGCCGCGAATGGGCAGCCGCTGGACACCAGGTCACAGTGGTGACAGGTGTACCAAATTTTCCAAAAGGTAAAGTGTTTGATGGCTACCGCAATCGACTGTGGCAAGAAGAGGAAATGTCTGGAATTCGCGTCGTTCGAGTATGGACGTACATCACCGCGAATGAGGGTTTCGTGCGGCGAATAATCGACTATGCCAGCTTCATGGTTAGCGGAACAATCGCGGCGATTGCCGTGAAGAAGGTGGACATCGTTGTCGGAACTTCACCGCAGTTGTTCACTCCCTGCGCGGCATATCTTACGAGCCGGATGAAGCGAATTCCCTACGTATTTGAGCTTCGCGATCTCTGGCCGGAATCCATCCGTGCTGTCGGCGCGATGAAACATGCCAAGATGCTTAACTGGCTCGAACGACTTGAGTTGTTTCTCTATCGAAATGCAAAGATCATCGTATCGGTAACAAATGCGTTTTGCAGGAATCTGGCATCGCGGGGCATAGATCCAGGCAAAATTTCGGTTGTCACCAACGGCGTCGACACCAGCCGTTTCAAACATCAAGACAAGGATGCTGAGCTTGTCCGGACGCTTGGATTGGATGGGAAGTTTGTTGCCGGATATATCGGTACACATGGTTTAGCGCACGCACTCGACACGATCCTTGATGCTGCGGAGAAAATGCAGAACATGCGGGGAGGCGACGAATTTCACTTCCTGCTTCTCGGCGATGGGGCGAACAAGGCTAAACTTGTTTCGGATGCAAAAGAGCGTGGCTTGAAGAACATTGCCTTTATCGACACTGTCGCCAAGGAGGAGGTCGTTCGATACTGGTCCTTGCTCGATGTTTCGATTATCCATCTGAAGCGCAGCGAACTGTTTCTGTCGGTCATTCCCTCGAAACTGTTTGAGTGCATGGGTATGGGAATTCCCGTCCTGCACGGCGTTGCCGGCGAATCCGCCGAAATCGTCGATGAGGAAAAGGTTGGCTTGACGTTTGTTCCGGAGGATGCGGATGATCTCTGCGAAAAGCTGAAATGGATGAAGGCGAATCCGAAGTCGTTTGCATCATTCAGGCGTAACGGCATCAGGTCGGCGACCAAGTATGACCGTCGCACGCTAGCGCTGAACATGCTCGAGCTTCTTGAGAAAACGGGTAATTCTCAGGCTGATTGAACAATCAGAGCTAGCTGCGAACCCCACTAATCCAGACTGTTGCAGTGTGAACTCACACTATTGCGGACTCCAAACATTTAGATCAGCGCCCTCACAATATCGACTGACGACATTTGTCGATTTCCAGCCACCTGCGTGCATGATCTGCAGAACATTCCGACCCTGAACGATCAGATCCTGCGCAGCGCCTACGCGCATGGAATGGCCGGATAGGCCTCGTTCGATGGCCGGTTCGACACCGGCGTTCCTGGCTACTTCCTTCAATATCCTTCCGACCTGGTCGGGTCCGATCGACCGCTTGCCAGCTTTCTGCTGGTAAACGATCCGCATAAGCGGGCCTTCAACAAGGCCGGCTGCATCGGTCCATCTCCGAACAATCGATAGGCCCTTAAGGGAGAGCGACGCATAGCGTCCTCTTCCGAATGGGTCGCTTTTCGCACGACGTACCAGTACCTTGGCGCCACCGGTCGGAATTGGATCGATATGCTCGACGCGCAGCGCGACTAATTCCGACCGCCGGCACAGCGTGTCATAGCCGAGTGCGATCATTGCCTGATTTCGCAACCCTATCATCGTGTCGGGACAGGAGGCTATTAGTCTGTCTCGTAGTGTCGCGGTGAGCGCATGCGCCTGTTTCGGGCGCATCGGTTTCTGGCGCTTTATGCGCCGAATCGCCAAGCGCACCCATTCCGATGTCGTCGGATCAGTTTGCCCGTAGAGTGCATGTAAACGCTTGATCGCAACAAGCCTCCGCCGGATCGAGTTGGGGCAAATTATCAGCGCCTGGTCACCGATGAAATCGATGACGGTTTCCGGATCGGCGGGTAGCATCTGACGATGGTTGTTGTTGCACCAAGCTTCGAATATCCGGAGATCAGTGTGGTAGCCACGGAGCGTATGCGGTGAATAGGCTCCGTCGAGCAAAAGGATGGCCTGCCGCCAGCTTTTATGTTCAAATTCATACATGACAGGATGTAGAGCTAATTACCCCAATATGGTATTATTTATATCAAAAGGTATTGATTTTACCAATGCGTGTCAAGCAAGATGATTACAGGGATGCAGATTCGGTCAGCACGAGCTGCGCTGCGGTGGTCGGCTGAACGATTGTCTAAAGAGGCAGGCGTTGGCATCCAGACAGTGAATCGAATGGAGCAAACCAATGAACAACCTGCCAGTCACACTTCCACGCTCAAGCTCGTGAAAATGACGCTGGAAGCCGCTGGTATCGAGTTTATAGGTTCACCGGAAGACGGTCCCGGCGTGCGCCTACATCGAAAATAGCTATCAGAACTGTCCCGAAAATTGAGCTTCGGCTAGCCACTTAAGGATACACTTCGCGGGCAAACCTCTGATAACCCGCACAATCACATCCACAATGTGCAGATCTCATCACCAGAAAACGTAATAGATACCAAAGTCGCGGCTAATGGATTGCCGGCAGTGGCTGAACCGGTTCGATCGGTCCGGGACCATTGCGGTCTAATCGTTGATCGGTTGCTGATCGCCCTACATCCCAATTCACGAGCACGATTGATTGACAAAAGCCGTAGGCAGGCAGTTTAGTCAAAATCCGGATTGAGCCGATCATAGTACGTTCGTGACTTCAGTATAGGCGGCACACGAAGGTCGAGCCGCCCAATTGCTGAAGATTGGGGGATGCCAGGGTCAAAACAGCACAACTGATAACACCAGGTTAGTGGTTCTTGGCGCATCCTCCGGCAAAGGAAATGTTTCAAGTCTCGGCAGGGTAACGCAATATGACTGTTCCGTTCCGCGAACTGTTTCAACCCAGACTTAACAGCCGCTTGCGAGGATCTGACAACGTCCCCAAGTTTGGTCATTACCGGCGATGAGACCGCTGTGAACGGCTTTCGCTTGGACGTTGAATGCTCGGCAGCGGGGGCATTTCAGCCTTTTACGGCGCACCGTAACCCCATTGACCGGCTCCCAGTGCGATTTCACCATTCTTGATGGCAACAAAGACAATGTCCTGCATCGGGGCAGCAATATTTTCGTCTGATCGAAAAGCCGGCTGTGCTCCACCGCCTAGTTTTAAGACAAGCGGTCGGGTGCACCGCTGCCAGGCTTCTTTCAAATAACACCGCTCGCACATTCGGCAATTTTGTCAATCATTCTCACGCAGATGAAGAATGAAGGAGGAGACCCTTGGCGGTTTCATTTTTGATCGCTCAGTTGAAATGATCCTGCAAGCATGATCCCTTTGTCATTGTCTTCAATTGCGAAATCTCGAGAATTCTTCCAACAATATTTTGGCGCTCTCAGTGGCACCATCCAGCTTGAGACCGGAGTGCCGTCCCTCCGGCGACAATGCGTTGTCGATCGCGGCGGCCAAACGGGCCGGGGTCAAGGTTGTTTCATCGAGCATTGTTGCAATGCCTCGCTCTTGCATCAATTCAGCACGCCGCAACTGTTCGGTTTCTCGTCCGCCTGTAAATGGAATCAGGATGCTGGTCGGACCGGCGCGAAGGACATCGCCGACGGTGTTATAGCCAGCGCGCGACACCGAAACCTTCGACCTGGCCATCGCAGCAACCATATCCCCGATATATCGTTCAAGCGAAGCGTGTTGAGGGCAAAGTTGTTGCAATCTCTCAAATTTCTCCATTGGCATCTCTGTTCCGGCAACAAAGCGCCAATTGGCAGGAAACCGCCTGCAGAGCGGCATTGCCTTCATCGCCAACTCCAGCAGGGCGTACCCTGTCGCGCCACCTCCGGAAGAAACGAGGACATCACACGCCCGCTCTGATGCGACAGAAGATTTTGATGGGAAATCAGGGGCGACCAAACCCGAATAACGGAAGTAATCTTGGATCTCGCCCGCACCTTGCAGTGTATCCTCAATGCGAGCCAGTGCCGGATCTCCATGGACCAGAACCAAGTCGTAATGGTCCTGCACCGCACCAAGTGCCTCTTCAACGCGGACAGGTTTTCGGCCTTCCTGCATGATATCCCGGATTGACGAAACAATAAGCGGCGGAACTGACCGGTTTCCTGCCGCAGTTATCAGGGGGATCAGTTCAAAGCGCATTTGGCGGCGACCGAATGGATAGGCTTCCGTAATCAGAATGTCGGGCTGAATGGTTTCGAACAGCGACAACAATTGATCACACCGCAGGCCTTCATCATTTCGCGTAAATTCCTTCCCGTCGGCATGAACCAGCTGACTGAAGGATTCGTCTAGTGAACGAACCGGTGACAATCGATGCAAATTCATCCCGGTAAAGTCGAGGTTAGGTACTGTTGTTCCTCCCCAAACCAAGTGGGTTTCGCACCGGGCTTCAACAAGTGCCTTGGCAATTCGCGTGGCGCGAAAGACGTGCCCAATGCCGAACAGGTGCTGGACATAAAACATTACGATGGGACGATCAGGCATGCTACTCCGGTTTGCGCTGTCATGGATTTGCATCTCAAAATCTTCCGGTTGGGCAATTCAACAAATCAGCGCAGAGCAATCTACGATAGTGCAACACTTGCAGGAATTCCAACCTCTGCGGCCAGCTATCCCGGAGTGCATTCGATTATGATTTTCGAATGAATTAACCGAGGTAAACAAATATTTAAGATTAACACTTTAATGCAATGTAATTGTAAATATGGACATAGCAATGCATAATAAAACAACACAAAATGTGAAGGAAAACGGCGTATCACAAACACCGGTACAGCTGTATGATCCCTTCGAAAGCCTGTTTGAGTTCCCGAATTGGGAGCAGGCCCGTTGCTTGATAAGTAGCGTCAGTAATGGCTCGCATAGAGAGTCGCGTGATGGTGTACGTCAAACTCAGACTTCCCGGCGGGAAACTGAAAGTTAAGAGTTCTCAGTTGTTGCGACGAGCAGAACGGCGCGGTGACGTGCCCACGGCCAGATTCGGCAGACTATACGTTAGCTGGTGGAGTCGCAGGAACGAAATTCGATATCTATCCTCTGCGTCGTCAGACAAGAAACCTGATGTCATGTGAGCTGAAATCCAATCCTCATCCGAGAATGCGCGGTGAATTCATCCATGCGATCCGCGACCTGAATTCCTGATGCGTAGTATCCTGGTTGGCCATAACTGGCGATCCGGCGAAGACACCAGGATCGGTGCGTACTTTTTCAATCTGAAATCCACTCACAGATCGAATCGCAGATTTATTACGGGCACAAATGTCTTGAATGCAGCTCTCTAAACCGGCTCTTCTGCCTGAAGAATTTCGGGTCCGTTATCGCGATCGCGGTCGGGATTTTCGGCGGGTAGACCCCGGTGGAACAATATGGCCAACATCATGCAGAATGATATCGAGATCGCCATAGTTCTTAGCGGGTAATCAACGACCGAATGCAGAAGCAAAAAAAGCAATGAAAGAGAGCAGGCATAGTGAACAGGCAAACGAATTGTTTCGGCAATACGCTTAAAAAAGACGACAACAAACAGGAGCATTAATACGGCCGCAGGCAATCCGCCTTCAAACAGCAGTTCAAGGAAATCGTTGTGGGCGTGGTTCGCATAGTAATTTAGAATATCCTCCGTACTTTCATATGATCTGTAGGCATCGACAAAATTACCGTAGCCGACCCCAACCAAGAGATTATCCCAAATACCCTCAACCGTTGTAAGCGCGAAGGTTTCACGCGCTCCTTGTTGCAATCCCTCTTGCGAAATACGAGCCCACAGCCCAATCCCGTAGACCCCCATTACCGCTGAGCCAAGCAGCAGAGACAACGTACCAAAAACGCCTCGACGAAACAGGATCAGCGTCGAAAGAAGCGTAATTGCAAAACCAATCATGACGCCGGCTCGCGAACCAACTGCAAGCAGCACCAGAAGAACAGCCACCAGATAGATCAGGAACAACGATAGACGGCGCCGGTCGTAAAAGTACGCAAAGGCCAGCGGAATGGAAATGAACATCAACGCCGAAAAGTGGTTTGCATTTGCAAACATTCCCGCCCGGAAGGTAAAACCGAGCATATTCTCAGCAACCTGTGTGGAAGCGGAAGAATATTGCACGATACCAGCCATCATGTGGCACACGACGCCGATCAGAAATATCGGTACGAGCCCGTAAGCCTCGTTGAAACCAATCTTGGAGATAGCAACCAGCAAGAGTGATAGCGACAACACCCATGCCAACACTTCGAGCGTGCGGCCAATATTCAGGCTGATTGGCCGCATGCTGGATTCAATGTCGATCCCTGCTGCCGCCACAATTCCTTGCTGCGAATTGAGCCATTCAGTGGGCAACGGCACAAGTTGTAGCAACACAACAGCTATCGCAGCCAACACAAGAAATGTAACGCGCCGGTCCAATCGCTCTTCCGCATTGTGCCAAATAACAAAGCCGGAAACGAAAACGACTAGCAGTTGAAGCAGTCCGTCGACAAAATAGGACGGTGCCGAATTACCACCTGCAACGATGCCAACCAACACCGCCAAGCCGATGACAAATTTGTCGCCCATCTGAGGTAGATACCTCATGATTCAGAGCGATCTATGCGGACCTCGAGCAAATCCAGCACGCCCTCATAGCGATAACGAAAGCTCTCGGCGACCAGATCGGTGTCCATGAGGATCTGGAACAATCCGCATTCGCCTTCATTGACGCGGAAGCTCTCAGTCAATACGTCGTTGACCAATGATGCTTCTGGAAATGGGACACGCACGACTTCGGAACGCGGGTCGATGCACCTCAACACCAAGTAGAGGCCTTTGGACAGGACAAGCCTTTGACCGCTGAATGAGACACTCAACGAGAAATCACCTGGCGGCAGCCGCAGATATTGACTAACACCGACTGTCTTGACCGGTTTGCCAAAGAAACGAATGCGCAGCTTCCCGGATTGGTTTCCGGCGCCCCCCGACCAGTGGACCTTTGCTGCCGCGTCCTCGCGTACTGTCCAATCAAATGGTCTACCGCTTGGCTGCACGCGGAATGCGGAGTTGAAAACATAGCCGCTATTGGGCTCATCTTCTTGTGTTTGGGTGAACAGGAAAAGTCGGTGGGCGAGATTGTAACGCTTTACCCGGATCAGCGCCCTCATGGTTTGACCGGTTTCTATGGGACTGATTTCGCCAACGGCGCCATGTAGGTCGAGATGTAACCGATAGGCAAGATCAAGGGTTTGTACATCTCGATTGAGTGAAGAAAAGAAACGCCGACGCCAAGGTGGATTTTGACTTAACACTTCAACCGCGCGCTCATATCCCTCGGGTTCGCTAAGAATGACGGGGATTGAACTAGCAAACAGGTCAAAGCGTTGGGGCCAGCGCCTGGAGACCAAATCCAGCCGGTCAAGCGCACCAGTGAAGTCGCCGTCTTGCAGCAAATATCCGAGGCTGCGCCGAAGTGCATTGACCTCCGTTTTGGAGAACCGCAACGCGGTATTGAATAGCTTCTTCGCCCGCGCGTGCTCGCCAGCAATAAGATACGTCTCACCCATCAAACTGTAGCCCCGAGCATCTGTCGGAGCGTATTTGGTAATTTTGTGTGCGGCGGATCTAATCTGTTCGAGATTGTCTTTTGCCTCAGGCTCGGACAGCCTGGTGACGACATCTCCGACAAGTGCATCGTTGTGAAACGGATTGACGGCGATCGCTAAACTTGGGGTTGTCTGCTTCAGATAATTACTGATTGCGGTAGAGAAAACGATTGGCGCGGTTAGAAATATCACGCAAATTAGCACCAATCGATTGAAGAAGCGTCGAAGCACTGCCTTTTCCCGGTTGTTCACCGCTCTCATCGGTCAATAGCGGTTTATCATTGCCATAAGTGTGGTACTGGTAGGACATATACTTATATGTGTAATTGTACTCAAAGCGGTTGACTTCGAATTTTGAGAATACCGCTCCTGCAACCACGCCACCGGCTGATTTCAATCGTTTGAGCGCCGCACGAGCCGATTTGCGTGTCACTTGGTTGGCAGATACTACCATCACTGTGGTCTCAATCGTCCGGGATAAAATTGGTGCATCGGCGAGGCCAACAATCGGTGGTCCGTCAAATATAATCATGTCATAGGGTTCGAGGCAGGAACTGATCAACAAACCCATCTTTGGTGAAGACAATAAGTCGGCCGGGTTTGGTGGAATGGTACCTGCGGTCATGACCATCACATTCTTGGCCGGTGTTTTGCGGAAAATGTTTCGCGCGTCGTCTTTGCGAACGGTATTTGACAGAATATTTGAAAGGCCGAGTACATTGTTTATCCCAAAAAGGCGGTGCAGATTGGGTTTTCTCAAATCTGCATCGACAATCAAAACCTTTGCACCGAGGGCTGCAAAATCCTGCGCAAGTTTGTACGCGGTTGTGGACTTACCCTCCGACGGTTCCGAACTTGTAACCAGAAGCGTGCGCGGCGCGCCGTCGGTACCCGTAAACTGGAGCGCAGTTCGAAGTGAACGATAGGCTTCGGAAAGTCCTGATCGCTCGTCGGCAAGTTGGCCTGCAAGACTTGCTTCCTCAACGCTGGGCAAGATGCCAAGAACTGGAAGCTTCAACTCACCTTCAACTTGGTCCGGATTGGAGAAAGTGTTGTTGAGAAGCTCCAGGATATAGATCAATGCTGCGGCGAGAGCCAACGCCAGCGCCAACGCTGCCGCCAGGTTGAGCATCAATCTTGGCGAATAGGGTCTTATTGGAACGACCGCCGCATCAACAATCGCTGCATTCTGGTTGCGTAGTTCCGAGCCAACGCCGACTTCGTTTAGCTTGTTGATCAGGGTCTCATACTGGGACCGGTTGGAATCTACTTCGCGCTTTAGAATTGTATACTGAATGTTCTTGTCTTGAAACGCAGCCTGGTCAGCTTCCAGCTCGACCATCTTCTCTCGCAGATCGGCTTCCTTGGTTTGCGCCTCTGTATACCGAATCTGTACTGAGTTTGCGATCGAAGTAACCGCGTTATCAATCTGGCGATTCATCTCCTTGATTTGCGCCGACAGTTTCAGCATTTCGGGGAATTGTGGTTTAAACGTCGCCAGTTTCTGCTGATAGTCCGCTGACAGTTCAGCAACTTTCTCGCGCATGCGCGAGATACCCTCGCTGTCGATAACCTGAGGCAAGCTATCCGATTGGCCGGCTTCAATCTGTTGAACCAAGCGGCCATAGTCGAGCCGTTCCTGAATGGCTTCAGCAAGCGCCGTATTGATCGCGTCAATGTTCGACGCAATCAGCGACCGCTCATCACCAGTCAGGGTAATCCCTTGCGCTTTCGCGTAATCGACCAGTTGCTTTTCCGAGATTTGCAGCCTTTCCTTGACCTGCAAAACCTGTTCCTGAATGAACTGCCGCGCCAGATCAGAAGTCTCACTGGTCTGATCAACTTTTTGGTCTATGAAGCTATTCGCCAACTGGTTGGCCACTGATGAGGCATATTCCGGGTTTTGATTGGAGTAGGTTACCGCCAGAAGGCTGGTGTTGCGAATTAAATCGATTGCCAAATTGTTCTGGATATTTTCAATTGCAATCCTTTCCAACTCTCCCGGCAGGTAATCTTCAATGTCTTCCCCTATATCTGTACCGAAGGCACGGGCCAGCAGGTTGGATACTGCGAAATCTGGATTGGGAAACAGGAAATCCGGTTTGTCCGCAAGACCCAATTCGAAGACAACACGCTGTGCCAGAATTCGGCTCTTGAGTTTCTCCGCGGCCGTCAAGTAGTTCCTGAAATCGCCAGCCTCAGACACAACTTCGAGGTCCTGGAAAACTCGCGCCGATGGAACCATTATCTCAAGCTTGGTGGTTGCTCGATATTGAGGTGTCAACATCCAGGTAACCATCAAGCCGGCAACAATGCCGATAGCAATCAGAACGGCGATCAGCCAGCGATAGCGAATAGCGTAAACAAACAGGTGTAATGGATTAAAGGCACCATCATCGTCATCGACCCCATTGCCATAGCCATATCCATAGGCATGTGTGTTGGCCCCGTAGCCCCGGTGGGCGCCATGGGGTTCCGGCACATGAAGCCCGTCCGGTGACGGAAGATGCGCTTGCGGATTCCTATCCAACAAATTCAATTCGTCCCTTATCCCTTCGAGTGTCCGCAGGTTAGGTACACACACCTGCCATGCGTTAGGGAATAAAAACAGCAGCCCGCGTTGCGAGACCCAGCATATCTTTCAGGTTGTTCATAGCAACCTTGGTAGACGAAGCAAAGACAACGACAATATCACCGCCATAAATTTTCGGATCAGGGGCGCGTCCTGATCGAATGTTTTTCGCATTGTAGTTGGCGACAAGGCGTTCTCCGCCGATATTCCTGAACACGTAGATTTTACCGGTATCCGCATTTGGGGAAAGGCCACCGGCCTCAGCCAAGACGCCGATTAATGACGTTGAGGTCGTGGTTGGATAAATTCCGGCTTTTCTGACTTCGCCATCCACTGTGACGCGTTGTCCAAAAGATTCTTTTACGAACACCGTGATCTGTGGGGATTGAAGGTAGGAAGCTGCATAGGCAGCCGTAATCTCGCTTTCAAGCTGGCGTACCGATTTTCCGGCCGCTGTCAGCTGGCCTATCAGCGGCAGAGCAATCATGCCAGCGGCATCGACTTGAACAGTCCGATCAAGATCGTCAACTTGGAAGACATCTACTTCGAGCACATCATTTCTTCCGATCGGCTGCTCGCTGCCACCAGGCAACACCGGGGGAGCAGGAAGCGCAGAAACAACCCGGATATCACCATCTCGCGTACCGGGAACGATGTCAGATGAACCTGATGAACTCACTTGCGAGCTTGCGGCACTCTCGAGTCCCGCGCCACCGCCGGATGTGCAAGATGTAGCTGCAAGTAAACCAATCAACACAGAAATGGCAGCGATCGATCGGCCAAGCCCTTTTGGTGACCGGTGTTTCATGATGAGGCGCCTTTAAACAACCTGCCCATTAACCCACTTCGCCTTTGTGGCAAACTGACAGATGGGCCCAAATCTGCTTTGCCGGAAGCCGTTTGACCGACCGGTCGCTGCGCTTGATTCGTAAGAATCGCCATGGGGCACTTTAAAACCATATCGTCGGCTAAAACAGAACCCAATCTTTTGGCAATGATATCGCGCGCTTTCGACAAAATTGGTGGCCGGTGAACCGGATCATGCGCATCTGTTGCCACGATATCCACTCTTCCTTCATCCAGCATTTTCTCGGCGTAGTATTGCGGGTACTTTCCAAAATTACCGGTTATGGACCCGGCGGTAATTTGGACGAGACAACCTGCCTCATTCAGATGCACAAACTCGCTATAGTGATTGGAGATCCATGACAGGCGTTCAGGATGAGTGACGATAGGCACAAATCCGGCACCAATAAGGCCGGCAGCAAATTCACCCATCCGTGGCGTCAAGACGTGATGTGACGGCTCAAGCAGAAAGTACCGAGATTTTGCAAGTGTGGGTACTTGCCCCGCCTCGAAGCGACATTTCAAATCTGGGGCAATGTGAACATCAGCGCCGACAAACAGTTCGATGCCGATTCCCCTATTTTGCAGCTCATCACGTAACGTTCTCACTGCATCTTTGATGATGGCAGATGTATTGTCATACACACCCACCTTCACATGGGGTGTGCAGATAATACCTCTTATTCCATCTGAGTAAGCCAATTCAGCCATTTCGATTGCCGCCGCCATGTCGACAGCACCGTCGTCAATGTTGGGCAACAAATGGCTATGAATATCAATCATGTGCGCTCAGCCGAGCATGACGTCGTTCCTTACGACGCCACCATGATCTAAATGAAAATCTCGGCATTTTCAAACCGAAACTGTAACCTGACTTAGCTGTTGTCAGGTCCACCTACGGGCTGGCAGGGCCAGGCGCATCATCGCACAAAAAGCTGCAGCCCGCTCCTCCAGCAAGAATACCGAACAACAAAAACTCATGAGGTCCGATTCCCGGCCCGCCATTGGTCTGAGATTTAGCTGAACTGAACTCTCCTGAGCCACTTGTTGTGTTGGCACCGCAATTATTGCTCGATTCGATTGCCCGAACACAAAGGTTCTGTCCCTCTGAAACAATCTGAACCTGAGATCCTGCTGATAGGGCCAAGTCGCACTTTTGACCAACCTTGATCTGCGCAACAGCTTGGCAACCAACCATGATCTCAGCGTCACGTGGAATACCCTCACCGCCAGCAACAGCGCGAAACCCGCCACTGGTCGACATGAAAACATCACCTTGGGAAGAGACAATATTGCCGATGTTGTTCCCTGCAATCACATTCGGGGTCAGACATCCGCAATTAGCTTCTTCAGAAGCGAATGCGTTCCCACCCAAAATTAGTGAAAGCGAGACGGCTAAAACAGACTTCTTGAACATGACAGCTTTGTCCTTTTATCGCTATTTGCTAATATGTATCGAATTCAACGCTGCACTTCAATTCTTCAACCGATGGTGGACAAAAAATTTTTCCTTGGCCGGACTGTCGGTGCCAGAATGTGCCAATATTGCAACACATTTGTTGGTTCAAAGCGCAATTCCACCCCACGCCACTCCAAACAAATCATTGAAAATCAACCCACCAGACTATGCTGTGTATGATTCAAACCTGATTCGAGGTCAACCTCCGATCAGAAATTCGCACGCATCGGTGTCGATTTTATTAATTTTTGCTGAAATAATCTCTGGCCGCGCAGGCTGTCATCTCGCACCAAACCCGGTCAGGACGACTCGAATGGTGCGCAGGGTGATTAATAGGTCCAGCCAAATCGAGAAATTCTTGATGTAGAAAAAATCATAGTGAAGTTTATCGAGAACCTCATCGACCTCGGCAACGTGACCCTGATTTACTTGCGCCCAACCAGTAATTCCAGGCCGCACAATGTGACGGTAGCGATAATAGGGCAATTTGGACTGATATAGCATCGACAGAGGCACAGCTTCAGGCCGTGGACCAATCCAGCTCATCTCACCTTTGATGATGTTGAAGATCTGCGGGAGCTCATCGATTCTGGTCTTGCGCAGAAAATGTCCAATGCGGGTGATTCGCTCATCGTCATCACGTGTTTTGGCCGAATCAACTGTACCGGCGCTTTCGATATTCGCTGTGCGCATGGTTCGAAATTTCCATACTTGGAATTCTTGGCCGCGATAACCCATGCGGGTCTGCCTGAAAAAAACCGGTCCGCCATCGTCCAAACGAACCCACAAGGAGACAACACACATCAGCGCCAATGCGAAAGGCAGGATCAGAGCGACACCGATCAGATCAAGACCGCGTTTGAATTTCAGATAGAAATGATCCGGTAGCAGAGAGCCCAACGTGTTTTCCGATAGATGCTCGATTTCCACGCGGCCGGTCAAATTTTCCTTAAGCTGTTTGTAGTGATAAACGGGTGTGCCGCTCAGGGCTCGTTCAGTGACAAGAGCTTCCCAATCATCGGTCAGATTAGCGCGCAGATCCACGACCAAACCGTCACGCGAAGTAAATCTCGGCTGTTCGGTCGAAATCACCTGCCATTCAGCGCCGGCAATGCTGGCAACGCTTTCGGCATTACCGAAGGGTATGACGTCGAAGATTGGTCGGCTATATCTAATTGAAATTATGTGAACGAAGAGAAACCAGACTATCGAGTTGAAAAAACTGATCGCGAAAAATAGGCGCGAATAGTCCAATCTAAGAAAGAAAAAGGCCGATAGAACCAACCCGTAAGCAGCGATAAATGCGGGAAAAATGTAATATGCCGACTGGATGCTTGGGTATCGAATCAATTGCCGATAGAGCCAGTATCCAACGGTTATTGCCAAAATCGTGGCCATCAACGAGTTCAATTGGTTTTGCGCGGAAATCTTGGTAGCAAACGCAAGGTCAAATCGCATAAGGTAAGGAAATAGGGCGCCAAGTAACAATCCAATCGACAATTGTACTCGCCGCCTTGAGCACAAAGCGATCAGCTGGTGCCGGAACAATTTTCTCTTCTCAATGTAAATAGGAAACTCCGGATTGGCTATTTGGTCCATCAAAGCCCCGCCCACATAGCAATACCGTGCAAATGCTCATTCAGCTTGAGTCATTAGATTAGACTAAATTACACTCTGCTGAAATAATCAAGGTGCAATTTGCAGCAATCTCTACCGTCACGAGTAGAATCACCTTGCATTATACCAGCCTTACCCTTCATCTCTATCCCTTTGTGGTACAATTCAGACCAAGGGTCAGGCACGGTGTCACAAGCACCAGGACCCAATCGGGGTCTCGCCTGCGCTTCGCTCAAAGCACAAATCGAAGAGAGATAGATCCACGCACAGTCTGAATATGCTGCTGCAGGGGGTGATGATTTCCGCGCGTACCAAATCGTCCCCGCGAATTTCTCATCCGGGTTGCTCAAAAAAATGGGAAGACGGGCGATCGGAAGACCGCTTGTGTCTTGGTTCTTCATTCATAGTTCGTGCGATCTTCCGATCACCCGTCCGGCCGCTGTCCGGTCCTGTCGGCTGGTCTTACCGGCCTGCGGATCAGGTAGTGCACCGCAGGCGGGCCCGGCTTTTCCGGCACCAAGGGGAGGAGCGGATTTTCACCGTCCGGTTTCTGCCCAAGGCTTCCAGCCTGCCGCCCGGCCCTCGTCATGCCTTGCGCAACCGCAGCGCACGGGGGAGGTTGCCGCCGCCCCCGCCAGACCCCGGTTCATGACCCGGCTTCCCGTGAGAGCGATGGCGAGGATTGTAAGGCAAGGTTTGGGGGCGTGGATAGATTCGGTGTGGTTTCGTTGAAATTCAGTGGCTTGGTGGTGCGTGGATCCTCAGCTCAATGCCGCCATCGTCGGCCTTTAGCCGAGGATCCAGCGCCAAACTGCATCCACCGCCATGTTGAAATCATTCAAAAGACAGGTGCAGTTTCCGGAATCGGAAAACCCGCTGGCTCGGACCGGTTCGGATCAGGCCGGTCTCGACCTCCTATTCATGCCGGTCGGCTGTTCGCACCAAGAGCCCGAAGGGCAAATGAAATCATCGGTTCGACAGTTGCCCTGACATCATCGCCAGCATTCAGTCGGTTTTCCAAGATAAGCGGATGACAGGAAGATATCATCGCCGCCTGGAAACAGTGCGACGCCAGTTCGGCATCGGCAACATCAAACTCGCCAGCTGCCATTCCATCACTGATAATATCGCGCATCATCTTGCGAAGGCTTTCCTGGTGGTCATGGACAACACCCCAGTTTTGCTCAACAGCCGCATGCACCATGGCGTGAATTTTCTTGTCCGAGATACAGCGATCGGCAACTTCAATATGTGTGTCGTTGACCAATATCCGCAGCCGTTCCACAGCGCTCTTGCCGGGCTGTTCGGTTGCCTCCCTTATCCGCGCTCTCGCCTCAGATGCAATCTTGCGGACGACCGCCTCGCAAATTGCCGCTTTGGAAGAGAAGTAGCGATAGACATTCGCCGGTGACATTTCGAGTTCCTCGGCAATATCTGCAACAGTCGTCTTCTGGTACCCCAGTTGCCGAAATAACCGCTCGGCGGTTTCGACTATGCGTTGTTGCATCGCTTCGGCAACGACATGATCGGTGGCGCCCAGGCGCAAACCCTGCGACAGGCTTTCACGCTCTGCTGTCTGGGTGTTTTCGTCCTGCATCTCCAAACTCCATGATTTTTGGCTCCATAACACGAGCGACGATGTTCGTCCATCAATTGTTGAAATATCATTATCATCTGACGATTATTGACATTCGTCAGTTATCATATATGATGTGTGAAACTTGCCTATTGGAGAAAACCAATGAAACCCCGGTTCTGGATTACATCGACAGCTGCAACTCTGGGCCTGGTGGCCAGCGCGTTTGTCGCGTCTGACCGCAACCTGGTCGACACGCTTGCGATGCCCGCACCTGACTATCAGGAATCTAGATTGCACCATCCAACTCCGGTCGCTGTGGCAACGGTTCACTTCAGCAGCGAGACCGAAGTTCAGAGCTTGCCGGGCACGATAGCGCCAAGTGTGGAATCCGATTTGGCGTTCCGAATAAGCGGGAAGCTGCGCGAACGGCTTTTTGGTGTCGGTGACAGGATTCGGGCCGGGCAGGTAATTGCCAGGCTTGACGACCGCGACCTGCGCTTGAAGCGCGAATCGGCAGAGGCGGAATTGATGGTCGCGCGGACTGCCCTTGAAAAAGCAAGGATCAACCTGGCGAGAATCAAGAAACTTCAATCAGGTGGCTGGGCCACCGAAAGGGCCTCAGACGATGAAACGGTCGCTTATCAGGAAGCGCTCGCGCGCCTGACCCGGGCCGAACGCAATGCCACCCTGGCGGAGAACATGCTGTCCTATGCCGTACTGAAGGCTGATGCAGATGGCGTGGTGACGAAAGAGTTTGCCGAAGTCGGGCATGTAGTAACTGCAGGTCAGCCAATCTTGAAAACTGCTCACGACGAAGCCCGCGAGGCTGTAGTCGCAATTCCTGAATGGTTGCTTGCAGATGTTCGCGACAGGCGTGCGACTGTTGAGCTCTGGTCCTACAATGGCGAGTTGATCGATGCGCAACTGCGTGAATTGTCTCCGATTGCCGACCCGGTGACGAGGACATTCGAGGCTCGCTACGTTCTCAACGACAAAAAGGGCCGCGCCCAACTTGGTATGAGCGCGACGGTGCGGTTGAGCAAAACACGCGATGTTCCCACAGCCGAATTGCCGCTTTCCGCAGTCCTCTACGGGCCTGATGGCGCGTCGGTTTGGGTGGTGGGAGCCGATGGGCAAATCAGCTCTCGGCAGGTGTCGGTGGCCGCCCTGGGCGCAGGCACCGTGCGCATTTCCTCCGGTATTGCAGATGGAGAGCAGATCGTCGCGCTGGGCGTTCACAAGCTCTCGCGGGGCGAGGTCGTAGTTCCAACACCGAAAGGCGTGGCAAGATGAACGGGCTAAACCTCTCTCGGACAGCAGTCAGGCACCCCGCGCTGGTGCTGTTCATGATCATCACGCTCGCGCTCACGGGCGCGCTTTCCTACCAACAGCTTGGAAGAGCCGAGGACCCTGATTTCACGATCAAGGTTGCCATTGTCTCGGCAGCCTGGCCTGGCGCCACGGCGTTGGAAATGCGCGACCTGGTTGCTGATCCGGTCGAGAAGAAGCTCCAAGAGATAAAAAATCTCGACCGGGTGGAGACTTATACCACGTCCGGTTTCATGGCCTCGAGCGTGGTTTTTCGTGACGAGACCAGTCCTGGTGACGTGCCTGACCTGTTCTATCAGGTGCGCAAAAAACTGGCAGATGTTCAACCTGAATTACCTAAGGGGGTCATGGGGCCGAGTGTCAATGATGAGTATGGGGATGTGTATTCGTTGTTGTACATGGTGACGGCCGACGGGTACGATTTGTCCGAGCTCAAGGATCTTGCAGAAGATATCCGCAAAGATCTCCTGCGTGTCGCCGACGTCAAGAAAGTTGACCTTTTCGGCACTCAGCCAAAGCGCATCTTTGTCGAATTCAGCCATGTAAAACTGGCGACGCTCGGACTTGAGCCGCGTACGATTTTCGACAGCCTGGCGCGGCAAAACGCCATAAGTCCGGCCGGCAACTTTGAAACATCGTCGTCGTCCATTCCGGTACGGGTGACCGGAGCCCTCGACAACGTCGCCGCCATCGAAGCCGTACCGGTGGCGGCGAACGGCCGGGTTTTTCGACTGGGCGACATTGCCGATGTGCGGGAAGGCTTTCTTGATCCGCCCAGAAATTTCCTGCGGCAGAATGGCAAACCGGCGATCGGCATCGGCGTTTCAATGCTCGAAAACGGCAACATCATCGCCCTTGGCGAGGCGCTCGATACGACCGTTGCAAAGATCCGTTCAAAATTGCCGGTCGGGGTAACAGTGGATCAGATTGCCGACCAGCCAACCGTGGTCAAGCACTCGATCAATGAGTTCGTCAAGGCGTTTGCAGAGGCGCTTGGCATTGTGCTCATTGTGTCTTTCATTTCTCTGGGATTGCGGACCGGTGTCATCGTTGCGCTGTCGGTTCCCCTCGTGCTCGCAATCGTATTTCTGGTGATGTCGATCATGGGAATTGATCTCAACAGGATTACGCTTGGAGCCCTTATCATCGCGCTTGGTCTTCTCGTTGACGATGCAATCATCGCCATCGAGATGATGATGGTGAAGATGGAGCAGGGTTGGGACAGGGCTCGCGCTGCCGCTGCAGCATGGGATGTCACCGCTTTTCCGATGCTGACGGGTACCCTGGTCACCGCCGCGGGCTTCATCCCGGTCGGGTTTGCGCGTTCGGCAGTGGCTGAATACTCCGGCGGAATCTTCTGGGTCGTCGCCATATCCCTGCTTGTCTCGTGGCTTGTGGCCGTAATTTTCACGCCGTATCTGGGTGTGAAGCTGTTGCCTGAAAAGAAGGTCGAAGAGAACGGCAAGGACATCTATGACGGATTTATCTACCGGTCATTGAGATCGATGCTGGATGGCACCTTGCGTCATCGCAAAAAAGTGGTGGCCGCCACGGCAGCAATCTTTGTTACGGCGATTGCAGGGTTTTTGAACGTTCAGCAACAGTTCTTTCCGCTGTCCGAGCGCCCGGAATTGTTTCTCCAACTGCAGCTGCCTGAGGGTTCCTCCATCAAGGCGACGACCGAGATGGTCGGCGAAGCTGAAGGACTGCTTGCAAAAGATCCGGATGTCATCCACGCCACGAGCTATGTCGGCCAGGGAAGTGTACGTTTCTGGATCGGCCTGAATCCGGTGTTGCCAAATCCTGCTTTCGCGGAGACCGTTATCCTGTCGGAGAATACGGATGCACGAGAGAGGATCAAGGCGAGACTGGAGAAGGCGATCAGCGAGGGCGCGTTGTCCGGCGCCAGGGTCAGGGTGACCCGGTTCGACTTCGGACCGCCGGTCGGTCATCCGGTTCAGTTCCGGGTGATCGGCGAGGACTCAGCCGAGGTTCGCCGGATTGCCGCGGAAGTCCGCGAAGTGATGGCGCGCGTACCGAATGTCAGGGATCCACATCTTCAGTGGAGCGAGATGACAGCCGCGTTTCAGTTGGTGGTGGATCAGGACCGGGCCAGGTCATTCGGACTTGCAACACAGGATATTTCGCAGAGCCTGCAAACCTTGCTCGGTGGCCTGACGGTTACAGAATTGAGGGACGGCGATGACCTCGTCGCAGTGGTGGCGCGCGCCGTCGATAAAGAGCGTTTCGATGTCGGCGGGTTGGGTGATCTGACGATCGTATCGCGCAATGGTGTACCGGTGCCGTTGTCGCAGGTTGCCCGCATTGAGCCAAAATACGAAGAGCCCATCCTGTGGCGCCGCAACCGCGATTTGATGATCACCGTTCGTGCGGATGTTGCCGACGGAGTCCAGGCGCCACAAATCTCGAGCCAGGTTGAATCCTTGTTGCAACCGGTCAAGGACAGATTGCCGGACGGATACCGGATCGAAACCGGCGGCACGATCGAGGAAAGCGAAAAGGGCAACGGCTCCATCTTCAAGATGTTCCCCATCATGATCGTTGCGACCCTGACGATCCTGATGGTTCAGCTGCAGAGTTTCTCAAGGCTGGTAATCGTATTGATTACCGCACCGCTGGGCATTATCGGATCATCTTTGGCGCTCAACCTTTTCAGCGCTCCATTCGGCTTTGTTGCTCTGCTCGGCCAGATTGCGCTGGCCGGAATGATCATGCGCAACTCGGTAATTCTGGTGGACCAGATTGAAGCGAACGTCGTCGATGGAATGGATCGGCGCATGGCAATCGTCGAGGCGGCCGTCAGGCGCGCGCGGCCGGTGGTCCTGACCGCGATGGCGGCAATCCTTGCGATGATCCCGCTTTCCCGCTCGATCTTCTGGGGGCCAATGGCAATGGTCATCATGGGCGGTTTGCTGGTGGCCACCCTATTGACGCTTGTCTTTCTGCCAGCGCTCTACGGTCTCTGGTTCAAGGTGCCCTACGATGCGCAACCAGCGGATCCGAATTCTCAATTGGTGATGGATAACCAGAAAAGTTACCGAAGCGATCCGGTGTCAACGTGAATCGATCTATGCGGATACGCTCTAGCCGTCTTTTTGATCACCCAAGCCGGATCCAGAAAGATATGGCAGAGATCGGTAGCGGGCTTCATTCTTGTGGCTCCACCAAGTGAAATAAAATCTGCCCAGACGAAGTAAAGGAACTTTGCGAGTGCGCTCAGCTCTTCGCAACAACGTATAACTCTTGAGTTTTAGTTTACCGCCAGGAAGTTTAAGTTTCAGATATACCATGGCTAAAATCACTACTCATTCGCCTGGTTCTATTGTCAAAGATTGACCGTGGGATTGAACTGGCGCCCGAAAAAGCAATCAAATCCTCACAAGGGTATTTTAGCTGGCCCTTGATAGCTTTTTCCTCATACATTCGTATCGAACCGTGATTCGTATTACTCTATAAATCACTTCGTACACTTAACCCGTCAAACTAAAACAAAATATTAAACCGGATGTCAAATGAGTATATTCTTTATAAAACATGTTAATATTTAAGTATTCAATAATATTATTGTCGATAGATCTATATCCCTTGCACCTATGATCACCAGATGAGCGGCAATCCTTGCGATGATCCCGTCATCCCGCTCGATCTTCTGGGGGCCAATGGCAATGGTCATCATGGGCGGTCTGCTGGTGGCCACCCTCTTGACGCCTGTCTTTCTGCCGACGCTCTACGGGTTCTGGTTCAAGATGCCCTGCGATACGCAACCATCAGCAAGCGAAGAAGAAGTTGCTGAGAGCGCGGTCTCGCCTGTCGCAGCCGGGTGACCGTGCGCACCGGTTCGTTTTGCGCCGGGTTGGCAGGGTGTTCGACCAGGCTGGTTCAGTCGGAAAATCCAACGTCGCGGAAAGCTTTGGTAAGCAGGCGGCGATGCTCGTTGATCTGATATGGAAATGCCTCGAAAAACCGGTTTACGGTGATGTCGGGGCGGCGCGTTGCAGCCTGCTTGGCCCAATAGGCGGCCTTCTTGTGATTGCCGCTCAGTTGCTGGGCGGCGGCTGCAACCATCAACGGCAGATAGTGGCAGCCGGGTGATCTTCCTGCCCGGTCGCCCCAGCGTGCTGCATCTTCAAACTTCTCGTCGTTGATGTAAGCCATCGCCTGGGTTGCCATCATTGCATATTGCAATGGATCAAGCGGGCTCAACGCCATCGCATGTGCGTTGCCGACGCGCGCCGTCTTGCCATTACCCTGCATCACATGGACAAGCGAGCGCAAATAGTGGCCTTGCGCGTAGTTTGGTGAAATATCGAGACTTCTTGCCAGCCAGCTATCGGCTTCATCGAGCTCGGCAGCCATCCATTTCGCCCGCGCCATGCAATAATTGCCGAACGGGTCGAGCATATCCAGTTCGAGACTGTTTTGGGCATGGCTTACCGCCTGGCCGATATGATTTTCCGCATCGTCTTGATAGCTCATGAAAGCGTTCTGAAACGACACAAATGACAGGCCGGCATGGGCGCGGGCAAATCCGGGCTCCTTTGACAACGCATTCCTGAAATGCGCCTCAGCAGCGGCATTGTCGCCCGAGTTAAAGCGATACAGCCGCTGCAATCCAAAGTGATACTCGGCCCAGGCGTCGAGTTGATCGGGATCCCTGAGCCGTGCGGAAATTGCCTCCTGCACCGGAATTTGGACTTCCAGAGCAGCTATCACACTGGCAACGACCTGCTGCCGGATATCGTGGATGCAATCCTTGGCGGATATAATCCGGTCCGACCAGATGACAATCCCGTCTGCCGTTCGAACCAGTTCAATGGTAATCGCCAGATCCGGTCCGATATGTTCGACAATTCCGGAAAGGCAGTACCGTACGCCAAGAGTCCTGGCGATCGTGTCAAGGTCGGGATCTTGTTGGCGAAATCGAAATGAAGACGCCCGCGAGGTAACCGAAATGAATCCCAGTCTGGAAAGCGCGGATATCAGTTCGGCAGCGATTCCATCGCCGAAGGGATCCGGCTGTTCATGCACAGACAGGTTGAAGAACGGAAGGACGGCAATCGATGGCTTTCCGGCGAACCACGCTCGACCATCCTCTTCGACGTGCTCTGCTGGGTGGCTGGTAATGTCCGCCATCTGCGGCAATGGCTTTACCGCAGCAATGCATCTGAAGCCCTGTCCGTGAATGGTGCGGATGACCGACTGCCGCAACCCGTCATCTCCGACAGCCTGGCGCGCTTCCTTGATTGAGGTCGATATCGCCGCATCCGAGATGACACGTCCACCCCATATCTTTTCAACGATCTCATCCTTGGTCACCAGGCGTTCGTTGTTGGACGCCAGCAAGTGCAGAAGCGCAAGAACCCGCGGCGCAGTCGGAACCGGGATGTTCTGCCGTCTGATCTCTCCCTTCTCGGGATCGATTTCGATGTCTGCAAAGGTCAGGATCATGCTGCGAAGGTACTTCAAGCCTCAGATTTTACCAGAAAAACCTCACATAAGCCTCAAGCTTTGAGTGGCCTGTGCAGGCACTATTCCAGCCTGAAAGATTTCAATCAGGCCGAAGGGAATTGTGCCATGACCAAAAAAATCGATCTCGTTGCAGTGCTTGCAGACGTCGGACCTTCGATCGAAACCAATGCACCTTGGCTTGATGCCACCGACGGATTTATCGGCGAAAATTTCGATCTTTTGAAACAGCACAAAGTGTTTACCGCGCTCATTCCGACAGAATATGGCGGCGGCGGCGCAAGCTATTCGCAAATGTGCGATTTCATTCGAAACCTCGCCCGGCTGTGCCCGTCCACCGCATTGACCTTGGCAATGCACTCACATCTCGTTTCGGCAGCAGTTGCCAATGATCGCGCTGGAAGACCGGGTCGGGCGCTGTTGGACAAAGTCGTATCCGCGGACCTTATACTGGTCAGCACCGGCGCCAATGACTGGTTGGATTCCAATGGATCTGCCGAGAGGGTAGATGGCGGCTACAAGGTTTCAGCTTTCAAGCCGTTTGCCAGCGGATCACCCAGGGGTGACATGCTGGTCACCTCGGTTGCCTACGACGACCCCGTCGACGGGCCCCAGGTCCTCCATTTTCCGCTTCCCACCGACAATGATGGTGTCAATTTGATGGGCGATTGGCAGACACTGGGCATGCGCGCAACCGGATCACAGACGGTCCGTATCCAGGACGCATTCATCCCCGAAGCAGCGATTGCCATGAAGCGTCCCCGTCCAGGATTCCATCCTGCGTTCAGCGTGATCCTTACGGTGGCGATGCCGATTATAATGTCGGCCTATGTCGGTGCGGCAGAAGCGGCCGTCGAGATCGCTCTGGATCGTGCGCGCAAGGATTCAGAGATAGCATTTGTCAGTGCCGGCGAGCTCGTCAATCTGCTGGCTACCGCACAAATCGTCTGTCAGGACATGGTCCGGTTGTGCAACGATTTCGATTTCGTTCCGACCGAGCAATTGGCCAGCGACATCCTCGTTCGCAAGACGGTTTGCGCCAACCATGTAATTGCCGTTGCAAGCAAGGCCATGGAAGTTGGCGGCGGGTCAAGTTTCCTCAGAAAGCATGGCCTGGAGCGCTATTTCCGCGACCTGCAGGGCGCACGTTTCCACCCCCTGCCGGAAAAACGTCAACAGTTGTTCACCGGCCGCCTGGCTCTGGGATTGGAGCCGGTCGAGAGCGGGCAGCCGCTGCTGCAGGCTGCAGAATAGAGGGTATGGAAGATGAAACCTGCAACTCTGAAACAGCAAAACACGCTTCGAGATTCCTTTCTGGATGCGATGAGCCGCGTGCCAACCGCAGTAAGCGTGGTCACCACCAGCGGTCGCGCGGGACTTAAGGGGGCAACGGTTTCAGCCTTGTCCTCCGTCTCCGCCGATGGGCCGAAGCCATTGCTTCTTGTGTGCCTGCATCGCGACGGCCGCCTCGGGAAGGACGTTCTGGCGAATGGTTCGTTTGGTGTGAACGTGTTGAGTGACAAACAGTCCTGGGTGTCGGACATCTTTGCCGGCAGGTTGGGCCTCTCCCACGAACAACGCTTTTCCGCGGTGGACTGGCGGCCGATGCACAACGGCGCGCCTGCATTCGCGGGGGCCTCCGTGCGATTGGCATGCGATGTCCATTCCAGCGAGCGTGTCGGCACGCACGACGTGATATTTGGTTCGGTGACCAATATTGACCACTCCACAACCGGCCTGCCGCTGGTTTACGCGTGTCGCAACTACGCCCGGCCAATGCCCTTGTCCGGCATTGAATCGGACCTGAAATGCGCCTGAACGAAGGTGGGCTTCAAATTGAGTTGCCAAAACGAAAACGAAGCCGGATTTCAATTCCGGCTCCGTTACTCTTGTCGTGCATTGGCCGCTCCTTGGCACTTCACCATTTTTAGCCTGCTGACACGCTTAGGGAATCGCTCAGCTCCCAGATCGATGCCATCAGCAAAACGATGTCTTTGAGCAGAAACTGCCCCGGCAGAACCGACGGCGGACGAGTTTTGCGCGGTGAATGTCAGCTCAGCGGATAAATCCACCGTTCGCAGCGAGAAGAAATCGCAAAATGGCAATCCATCTTGGATGGTATTAGCGCCGTGCGGCAACTTAGACGGCTACTTTGCGATTCGGATTTTCAGCAGAGTCTTGCCAAGGCGCTTCGACACTGTGCTGACTGAACTTTGGGCCCCGCGCAGCGCATTTTCGTGAGCCGGCTGTCCCGTCTCGTGATACAGCACCGCAGCCTCATCAAGCTTGCCCTCCGCAACCATGTTCGCAATCTGAGGTGCCAGCGAGACAAAAACATTCAGGTTATCAAAGGCGGCCTCAGCACTTTTCAATTCGTCCTCGCTCGCAACTTTGCTTTTCATGATGCTGCTATTCGCCCGCGCGCTTTCGACTTGTATGTCCTCAGACGTACTACCGATCGCGTAGGCGTTGGTGCTGCCGACATCAGCAGCATTTACAAATTCGATAACGTTCCAGCCGCCACGTTCCGCCTCAATGGCATAGACAAGGAAGTGGTTCATCTGGCTTGTCATTCGTTCCAGTGTTTGGAAGGAGGTGAGCAATCGCAACTCTGCGGAAGCTTTTGCGGCCAGTTCTTTGATTGACTCCTGAGCGCTGGCAGGAAACGCAGAGAGAGCAAAACAGAGGCCAAATGCTGCAGCCATTGAGAGATAGCGCATATTCAATACTCCTGAAACCGGATCTTTTGACTATGGCGGCGCGTCAACCAATTGACAACATCACTCTTTCGCTTCGATGCGGTTACCTACCTGTCCGCTTCGGGCTCGAAGCAGCAGATCTGTCCACAGAAGGATTGATCCAACTCGTGGGTGCGAAGGGTTTGCTTAGAGCGTGCTCCAGTATTTCCAAATGATCTTGCCCGTAGAAGGGGTCTCCATCGAGAATATAGGTGGGCGAACCAAAGATGTTATGACTCTTTGCCCAATCCGAATTCGTCCATATTTTTTCTTGAACCGGCGCTGATTTCGCTTTGTCCATGAGCGCGCGTGCGTCATGACCAAGATCAGTGCCAATCTTTTCAAGCACTTTGGGATCAGAAAGATCCGCATCATCACACCAGTGAGCTTTTAAAATGTTGTGCGCCATAGTGTCGACATTGTACCCGGTGTCGCCGAGGGCCAGGATCATGCCCGAAGCAAGGCCGTAATCGGCGTCGTGGTAAGTTGGTCTGAAATTTATGATTGGCACGTTACGATATTCAGCCCAGCGTTCGATCTCTCGTCCGAAAAAATAGTCGACATGTGGTTGGGTGCGTGCCCGAAACGGAAGGCTGCTCTGCGCTTCAACGACAGGAGATAGAAATATGGGTCTGTGTATCAGTTTTGCGCCATGATTAGCACAGATCTCCAGCAAACGTTTCGAGCCCAAATATGCAAAGGCGGAGTGTGCGGAATAGACGTATTCAATGGTGGACATGCCAAATTATGTGTCATTCTGACTCTACTGCATAGTGGGGGCCGTTCTTTTCGCAGAATCGGCGATATGGTCGTAAGTGGCAAAAACTCAATCTCAGACTGATCAAATTACCTCCAGCCCGGCGAGTCTGCATAGGACCCGAAGGAGACATTGGAACTTCCATCCTATTGAACTTCCGCTCAAAATTGTTCCAATGGCAGTTGTGAGCCTTTTCAAGACGTTGCGGTTGCGTCGGACGGAAGACGACGCTTATAAAACATGTCGTCCAGGAACCCGTTCGCGATCAGCGGATCGACTTAATAGGGAGAACCGGAATGCTCGCCCGGTACTGGATCAGGTCCTGATCAATTTCTCATCGTCGCGGGCAAATAGAGCGACAATTGCGGCGCTGCGACGATAATGATCAGGCAAAGCAACATCGCCAGCCAGAATGGCATGATGCCGCGATATATGTCTTTCATCGGAATGTCGGAAACGCTTTTGACAACAAAAACATTCATTCCGACCGGCGGACTTATCAACGCCATTTCCAGAATGATTACCATGACGACGCCAAACCAGATTTTAAGATCTGATCCGCCGGATATTCCCAAAACCTCGGCCAAACCGGATTGCTCGATGATCGGAAGCACGATGGGCAGCACCAGAACCATCATCGCGAAACCGTCGAGGAATGTGCCAAGGAAAATGAACACTGCAAGCACGAGCGCCAGCAGCAAAAGTGGATGCAGCTGCATCGCCGCAAGCTGATCAGCCAGTTCAGCCGGTACCTGCGTTAGCGCCAGAAACGGCGAAAACACACTCGCGCCGACAATGATGAAATAGATCATCACCGTTGTCGAAACGGTATTCAACAAGGCGTCGCGAAATCCGCCGAGTGTGAATTCCTTTCGCGGTAGCGCAAACAGGAAAGCAAGCACCGCGCCCACAGCGGCTGCCTCCACCGGTGTGAAGATACCGGCAATCATCATTGCAATCCGGCGCCCGGCATGCGCAACGCAGACGCCGGGTACGATACCGCTCTCGAATGCGCCAAACGCAACGGCCTAAACCTTCCAATGTCGGTCTAGAAACCAGGACTCTGCTCCGCTGCCGGCATACTCTACGAAAAAGTTTGCTGAGCCAGGCAGCTCACGAGCGTACTTTCGCAAATTCCGGGTCGTATAGGCAGGACGGGCAAACAACAGCAGAAACGTTTTCGCCCAACAGTTCGACGCCCAATTTCGCGCCTTTTTCGGCGCAACCGGGATCGACAAATCCCATCGCAAGGTTTTTGCCGACACGATGCCCCCAAGCCGCCGATGTGACGGTACCAACGACTTCGCCGCCGTCAGTGATCGAGTCTCCCGGATGCGTCGGCGCATTTCGGCTGTCAATTTCTAGCGATACAAACTTTCGCCTCGGACCCGCGGGCTTGCGTCCCAACATCCCCTCTTTGCCGAAGAATTCCTTGTTCAGATCGACAAAGCGATCCAGTCCACTCTCAAGCGGATCGAATTCGGTAATCAGATCAGCCTTCCAATGGCGATACCCTTTCTCGACGCGCATGGATTCGGTTGTGCGCAGCCCGAAGGGCTTCAGCCCGAATTCCGCGCCGCAATTCCACAGGCGGTCGAACACGGAAATCAGGTGCTCGTTTGCGATGTGCAGCTCCCACGCCAGTTCACCGGAAAACGAGACCGACATGGCGACGATCTTGGCGCCAGCCATCTCGACTTCGCGAACCGTGAGCCATGGGAACCCGTCGCTTGTCCAATCTTCATTTGGCGCTGCTGTCTGCAACAGATCTCGCGATTGGGGCCCGGCCACGACAAGAATCGTGTACTCGTTTGTCAGACTGTCAATCTGGATCGAGCCGTCAGCCGGCAAGAATTGGCGCAGCCAATCCATATCGTGATCTTCAGCTGCAGCGGCCGAACCGTACCAAATGCGTCCATCCCGCAGATTGGCGATCGTTGCTTCGCCCTTTACGTTTCCATCACGGTTCAGAAAATAGGAAAGACCGACCTTGCCTGCTTTTCTGCCGATACGGGAACACATGATCCCGTCCAGCCAGTCGTGCAATCCCTCTCCGGTAATTTCGTATCGGTTGAAGCCGGATACCTCCATGATGCCGACCGCATTCTGGACAGCGTCAACTTCCGCCGCGACAAGATCGGACGTGTTGTTGAACCGGAAAGAATGTTTTTCCTCAAAGTCGGGGGCCGGCTTGAAAAAGTCTGCCCGCTCCCAGCCGTTCACGGTCGCGAACTCGGCACCCAATTCCTGTAATCGACCATAAAGTGGCGTTGTTTTTTGCAGCCTCCCCGCCGAGCGGTGCTCGTGCGGCATGTGGAACCGGAATTCGTTCTGGTAGTCCTCGACCGCCTTCTGCGCAGTGTACTGAACGTCCGCATAGCGCGTGAAACGGCGGGGATCGAGACACCATGTGTCGTAACATGCTTCACCATGGGCAATGATCTGTGCCAGCAACCAGCCATGCCCACCGCCCTCGCCGAGACCGGCACGAAGTCCGGTAATGCAATAGGCGTTGCGCTTTCCCGCAATCGGGCCGACGAGTGGCAAACCGTCCGGTGTATAGGTGATCGGTCCGTTGATCACACTGTGAATTCCGGCAGTCTGCAGGCAGGGCAATCGGGCGAATGCGCCGTCCATCACATCAATCACCCGATCGAGATCGTCGGGGCAAAGCGCCATGGTGAAACCGGGATCGATGCCGTCCAGGCCCCAGGTGCGGCAGTCCTGCTCATAGAAGCCCAGCAGCAGGCCGTTCTTTTCCTGACGGGAATAGAAATCGTCGGTCGGGCATCGGATGAGAGGAACCCTGAAGTCCAGTTGCTCGATTTCGGAAATTGGCTCGGTGAGCAAATACTGGTGTTCCATTGACGCGACCGGCAGTTCAACACCCATCATCTCACCGATCTCGTTGCAGCGATAACCACCTGCATTGACGATGACTTCACAGTGGATTTCGTCGTCTCCGGTGTGGACGATCCAGCTTCCATCCGGTTTTTCCGTCAATCCGGTAACCGGCGAGAACCGTTTCACTTCGGCTCCGGCCTTGCGGGCCCGCCGGGCCAATGCCTGGCAAAGTTGCGCCGGGTCGATATCGCCGTCAAGCGGATCCCAAAGCGCACCCAGCAAATTGTCGGTTGTGATCAGTGGATGGCGTTTCTTGCACTCATCCGCATCAATGACCTCGAATTCCACATCCATTCCACGAGCCAGGCTTTTGAAGTGCTGATAGCCATCGAGATGATCTCGCGTCGACGCAAGGCGAATACCGCCTGTTCCATGGTGATAGTTGATGGGGTAGTCCGGATCGTCAGCAAGCTCTTTGTAGAGGCGGATGGAATGGCTCTTCAGGCCGACCATTGTCTGGACTGCGCCGAAATTGGTGACCTGCGCTGCTGAGTGCCAGGTAGTACCGGACGTCAGTTCATCGCGTTCGAGCAAAAGTGCATCGGTGATGCCCTCCTGGGTCAGATGGTAGAGCGTGGAGCATCCGGCGATTCCGCCGCCTATCACAACAACCTGTTTGTGTACCGTCATCACGATCGTTCCCGAACTCGTTGGTCAATGGGAGCGCAGTGTGTTTGACCGTCAGATCAGAAAGCAACAGGTTTAACAGTATTCAGAAAAATGAACTGGCATATGCGAAAACACTGAACAAAGACGCGGATAATTGCCGACATTGCCGGTCGGGCGATAATGATTTTTGAAAATCTTGCGGGGATTGATGACCAGCGAAGAAACAAGGATTGGCAGGCGAAATCAGGGCCGGGCTGCGCGGCTGGCGGCGCGTCTTGGTGGTGATCCAACTGTCAATCCGGCGCCTGCCGGGCAACGGGGCGGCGCGTTCCGGCCTCTCGACGAAAACGGGTTGCGCCAGATCTGCGATTCAGCGTTCACCATTCTCGAAAATATGGGCATGGGCGAAGTCCCGGCCGTCCTGGCAGACAGAGCGGTCGAAAACGGCGCAAACCTTGGCGAGGATGGCAGGCTGCGTTTTCCGCGATCGATGATCGAGGACATCATCGACGGCGCGGCCAAAAGTTTTGTCTTTCACGCTCAGGATCCAAAGCACGATTTCGAGATCGGCGGTGACCGTGTTTACTTCGGTACCGGTGGAGCCGCGGTCCAGACACTCGACATCGACGAGGGAACCTACCGTCCATCAACACTTGTCGATCTGTATGATTTTGCCCGGCTGGCCGACACACTCGACAATGTAAGCTGGTTCACCCGCTGCTGTGTTGCAACCGATGTTGAAGATATTCAGGCGCTCGATATCAATACCGCTTACGTAATAGCCAGTGGCACCACCAAGCCGGTCGGCACGAGTTTCACCATTGCCGAAACGGTCGATCCGATCGTGGACATGTTCGACATGATCCTCGGCAGAGAAGGAAGATTTGCCGAAAGGCCGTTCTGCAAGGCGCACATCAGCCCCGTCATCTCGCCGCTTCGCTATGGTGAAGATGCCGTCGAGGTTACGCTTGCCTGTATCCGCCGTGGCGTGCCGATCAATGCGATCATTGCTGCTCAATCGGGAGCAACAGCGCCGGCCACGCTTGCCGGGATGCTTGCCCAGACAACGGCGGAGACACTGGCCGCATTGGCGCTGGTGAACCTGTTTGCACCGGGCTATCCGATGATATTCTCAAACTGGCCGCTGGTTATCGATTTGAGAACCGGTGCTTTCTGCGGCGGCGGCGGCGAGATCAGTGTCTTGAACGCAGCGTCTGCCCAGATCGGTAACTGGCTCGGTTTGCCGACCGGGGTAGCCAGCTCAATGTCGGACGCCAAGGCTGTTGATGCACAGATGGGGTCTGAAAAGGCGCTTGCCGCGCTGGCAGCAGGTCTCGCCGGCGCCAACATGGTCTATGAATCCTCCGGCATGATGGCGAGCCTTCTTGGCGTTTCATTCGAGGCATTTGTCGCAGACAACGAAATGCTGAGCCACGTAAACCGGCTCATACGCGGCGTGGAGGTGAACGAGGAGTTGATCGGCCTCGACGCAATTGCCGAGGTGATCGCCGGAGAAGGTCATTTTCTTGGCTCACCCCACACCATGGCGGCGATGCAGCGGGACTATTACTATCCGGAGCTCGCTGACCGGAATGCACCGCGGGTCTGGGAAGAAGCGGGCGCGCCGGACCTTTGGTCAAAAACAGGAGAGAAAGTTCGAGAGGTATTATCTCAGCATTTTCCGGCGCACATCGATGCGGCAACAGATCAGAGAATTCGCAAACGCTACGACATCCTCATTCCACGGCATCGGATGATGGCACCGTAGCGTCGGCCTGATCATTTGTTTCCCGCATTGTCTGGAATTGTTCGGAGGCAAAAGGAGCAATGCGCTCGACTTGCGGCAAAAGTTGCTGCTCAATCAAGTCACGACATTGCTCAGCCAGGCGGTGAGGGAGATTTCCCAACTCACCAACGCGGTTGATCAGCCAGATTCGCCGGTTGAAGCCGGCAAACGGCAAGGGAGCGAATTCCAGGTCGGGTATGCATCGCGGACTGTCCAGAACGCAAAGTGGCGTGGATACGGTCCATCCTCCACTTTTGACAACCATCGAATGGACCGCCCTCGTCGCGTCAAAGGCAACACGCTTCTCAATCGGGAGCCCGACACGCCTGAATTGCTGGTTGACCAGGCGGCCCAATGGCATGGCGTCATTGAAACCGATAAACGGCTTGCTGGCCAATTGATCCAAAACGGGAGTGCGAGAATTCAGATGCCCCTTTGCGGTCAACAAAATGAAGGGCTCTCGCAGGATCGGAAAAACATCAAAGCGGCGAGTATCCTGCGGCAATAGCCCCGAGACCACGACGTCAAGATCGCGGCCAATGAATGCATCGGTCAAATGATCTGACCGGCCGGTCGATGCACTGATCAGACAGCGCGGATAGGCGCTTTGAAACAGACGCACCAGATCCGGTGTGATCGAGGCGTCAAGATCGTCGATGATACCAAGCCTGAATTCCGGCAGTGACGCAACCGAGAGCTCAGCCAGTTCCGTCTGCGCCTGGCCAACAACCTCGACAATTCGGTCAGCGTGGTGACGCAACAAGGTGCCGGCAGGCGTCAGCGCGATCGGCCGCGCGCTGCGGTCGAATAGCTTGACACCCAGAGCGGCCTCCAAGTTGGAAATTTGCTGCGAGACACCCGAAGGGCTCATCTTCAGGCGCTTGGTCGCACGCGCCATAGAGCCTTCATCGGCAACGATCATGAAGACCGACAGCGACTTGAAGTTTACATCAGCAAGTTCTCGCTGCCGGTCCGATGGTCCGATGCGGTCTTCAGTCATGGGCCGACAGTTTTAATCCTGGTCGGCCCGTCTGAATGCACCCTGGACAATACGATCGATCACCATTGCGCAAAACAGGATGGCAAAACCACCTAGCAGACCAGGACCCTTGGCCGCATACTGAAGCGCCTCAAGAATGACCTTTCCAAGCCCGCCGCCGCCGATCAGCGAGATGATGACAACCATCGAAAGACACATGAGGATCGTTTGATTCACACCAGCCATGATGGACGGTAGGGCCAGCGGAATCTCCACGTCTTTCAGCGTCTGCCAACGCGAGGCGCCGAAGGCGGTCGCCGCCTCCTTGATGCTTTCGGGGACGCCCCGCATGCCCAGGGCGGTCAGCCGGATTACCGGTGGCATGCCAAAGATGATTGTGGCGAGGATACCGGGCGGATTACCCGTCCCGAAAAACGCGATAATCGGTATCAGATAGACGAATGCCGGCAGCGTCTGCATCAGATCAAGCACCGGCTCGGCAATTTTGTAGGCGCGCCGCGATTTGCCGAACCAGATTCCAAGCGGGATTCCAAGCACCACGCAGATCGCCACCGCAGCACCAACCAGCGCCACCGTCTCCATGCTGATTTCCCAGTATCCGAGAATGGCTACATAGGCGAGTGCAGCAGCGGTGAAGATTGCGACCCGCGGGCCGGCAGCCCGCCAGGCAACGACGCAAATCACCAACATCACCACCGGCCAAGGTGTCACGATCAGCGCCAGGGTCATCGCATTGAGGATGGCCCTGACACCCGCGGTGATGCTGTCGAATGCGCCCTGCCCTGCAATAGCAGCAGCATCGATACGTGCCTCCAGCCAATTGGCCAACTGGGTGAATATCGTCTCGTTCGGGTTCTCAAGAAAGAGCCCGCTGAATCCTTTTTCGGGAAACGCGTTCAGCAATTCCAGCGGACTGGCAACCGTGAACTTGTAGATCGTTAGCGGCGCAATAGCCGCAACAAGCACAATCCCGAGGATCATGTTTTGCGGTTTGACCCCGGATTCGACCTCATCGGGAGAAATCCGCCAGCGAGAGTATTGCTTTTCATAGACGACATTGGCGTACAAACCCTGGACCAGTTTGAACACGACAAGCAGAGCAATTCCGATGAGCAGAATTGACAACGCGTCCGCATTGGCAGCATCAGCCGCTTGCTGACTGCGCTCCGCCGCCTTTGTCATATTGGCCGCCAGTGTTTCGAACCGTTCAGGGTCCTCCCCTGCCTCTCGCGCTTGTTCCGCCCGTTCCAGAAAATCCTGCGCACGCTGCAGCTGAGCTTCCGCACGGTCGGAGAATTTGGCGCCCGGATTGCCCCATGCACCGCGGCCGATCTGCACCCACGCAATCATCTCCAAGATCAGAAAACCCCAGAAGAACCCCCACACGCCACGCATGGCGGCCCAGATCGGACCAAGCACCGCAGCCGCAAGATTGAAAGTGGTCGGGATTGATCCCGTCGCTTCGTGAATTTTGTGGAAAGCGGGAGCGTAATACTCACCATTCTTTTCAACGAACTCACCTATCGATGCGTCCAGTTGCTCGCGATCAATTTCAATATCGGAAGCAGCGGTGACTTTCATTTCAGTGTCGACGGTCATTCCTTGCCTCCCTGGATGCCACGCAGAAGCCGCGGTTTCGTAACCACGCCAACGTCCGCGCCATTCTCGGTGATGATCACGGGTAGTTCGGTGCCAACCGAATGGTCGATCAGTTGATCCAGATCGGCTTCAACATCAGCGCGCGGCGCGTCTTTCTTTGCGCCCTTGTAGCTGTCGATCGGCTCCATGATCGAATGCGCCTTGACCAGCTTGAGCTTGGATATGCCTTGCACAAAGTCCCTGACATAGTCGTCTGCGGGGTTCATGACGATATCTTCAGGTGTGCCGATCTGCACAATCACCCCATCCTTCATGATCGCGATGCGGTGACCGATGCGGATGGCTTCGTCGAGATCGTGTGTAATGAATAGCGTTGTTTTTTGGAGCTGCGCCACCAGCGCCTTGAACTGGTCCTGCAACTGCATGCGGATCAGCGGATCGAGTGCCGAGAACGGTTCGTCCATCAACAGGATTTCCGGGTCTGACGCCAGTGCGCGAGCAATGCCGACGCGTTGCTGCATGCCGCCGGACAGTTCTTTCGGCAGGCGATCCTCGTAACCGACGAGATTGACCAGCTCCAGCGCATGGTCAGAAACCGCCCAGCGCTTCGACTTCGGCACGCCCCTGATCTCGAGCGGATATGCGACATTGTCACGAACCGACCGGTGGGGCATGAGCGCCATGTGCTGGAAGACCATGCCAATCTGGGTTGCCCGCATGGCGCGCAGTTCCGAATCCGACATCGCACCAACGTCGCGGCCAAGAATTTCGATTTTTCCGGATGTAGGCTCGATCAGCCGGTTGACGTGGCGCACGAGCGTTGATTTGCCGGAGCCCGACAGGCCCATGATGCAGAATATTTCACCGCGCGGCACATCGAAAGTTGCAGCCTGCACACCGACGACACATCCGAATTCGTCGAGCACTTCGGGCTTGGTGAGGTCCCTTTCCTTGATTGCGGCCATCGCCTTATCGGAATCGGCGCCGAATACTTTCCACACATCGGTCAGTTTGACGACGGTCTCACTCATTTGCTGCCCTCCCAAGCCGCAATGGGGCACTATGCGATTAAAACAACGGCCGCCCGGATCTGTTGATCGGAGCGGCCGTTGATTGACAGGATTACTGGCTAAGCCAGCCGAGAACCATGTCCTCGTTCGCTGCAACCCATTCTTTTGCGTATTCAGCAGGATCCTTTTTGTCGACGACAAGTGCGTAAGTCATCGCGCTCACAATGTCGGTATCCAGCTTCATGTTTGCAAAGAGTGTTGCCACTTCAGGATGGCTTTCGCCAACCGACTTGGCATAGTGAAGGTGCAGATAGGCTGTGTCCCAAGCCATGGCAGCGGATGATTTTTCCAGCCATGCCGGATCATCGGTTGGCTGAATGACCTTCCAGCCTGCCGCGTCGTACGGCGGCTCTTCCAGGATCTGGAGGTCGTGCAGCACGAACACGTAGTGCGGCGTGTAGCAGAATCCGACCCACGGCTTGCCGGCTTTGATAGCGTTATCAAGATTGGCATAAGCAAGTGTTTCATCGGACTCGGTCAGTTCCATGATCTCGCCATAGCCGTAAGACTTGGCGCGAATTTTCTCGACATTCGTCGAGGCCCAACCGGGCGCACCAATCCAGATTTCACCGCGTCCATCACCATTGGTGTCGAAGATTGCAGCCTTGTCCGGGTCGGTCAGGTCATTGATCGACTTGATGTTGTGCTCTTCAGCAATCGCCTTCGGCAGGCACATTCCCTGGAAAGCTTCAACGCCGTTAGGATTCATCGAAACCGATTGCTTGTCCTTCACATAGGTGTCGTGAAGATTCTGCTGGTTCGGCATCCAGACTTCCGGATGCGCATGCATGGAACCTTTGTCCATTGCCTCGAAAACGATCGGGTTGGTGCCGTTTTGCAGTTCTACTTCGAGACCCAAATTATCTTCGATGACTACCTTCAAGACGTTTGCAGTCGCGGCAACCGAAGGCCAGTTCGGAACCCCAATCACCACATCTGCCGCGAACGCAGGCGCGCTCATCAGCACGGCAGCAGCGGTTGCGAGCAAAGTACTACGTTTCATATTCAATTCTCCCTGTTTGAACATCTGTCCTTGATCTGTTTTTGAAGCCATTTCGCCGGTCGCAGAACGCTCCCATTTTGGGAAGATGCCGCATTGTCCAAGCCATTGTCTTGGCACAGTGACCACATTCCAATCGCCCAGCATTCGATGTCGGTAGTTCCAATCTGTCCGAGAGCCGCGTCTGGATTAATTGTGATTGCGGTCAATCGAACGGTTCTTCCTCCCAACGCGACGAAATCGCGTCAATGGCCCGACATTGTCGTACCAGCATACAATGTCGAGTTAAAACTGGAAGTTCACAAATTTTAATGATCTGCATCACAATTTTGGAACATGTGGCTGCAGAATTTCGGCCTAGGATTTTGGCTGCGAGACAGATTCTGACAGCATGCACAACAACTCGAACATGATTGAGACTCCAACCCAAGCGGTGTTGCCTGACGGGTCAAATGGAGGTGAAACCTCGACAAGATCGGCACCGGTTAGATTGAGACCTCGCAATCCGCGAACCAACTGCTGTGCGGTCCATGTGTCCGGACCCCCGATTTCAGGAGTGCCGGTGCCTGGTGCGAATGCGGGATCAATGAAATCGATATCAAAGCTGACATAGGTCGGCAGACCGCCAACAATCTCTCGAGCCTGGCGCATGATATCGGCATGGCCCCGCTCCATCAGTTCATCGATACCGACGATGGTAACTCCCCGTTCACGACCCCACTCGATGTCCTCACCGTCATACATGGTGCCCCGAATGCCTATTTGAATGACGCGTTCGGGGTCCAAAAGCCCCTCCTCGATCGCCCTGCGAAACGGCGTACCGTGGGTAAATTTGTAACCGCCGAAATAGCCTTCAAACAGATCGGTATGCGCATCGAAATGCACCATCCCCATCGGTTCGCCCCGGTTGATACCGCGCAAAACGGGAAGCGATGTCAAATGATCACCACCAGCCGATAGCGGAACAATGCCCTCGTCGGTCAGTTGACGATAATAATTGGTGACCCGTTCCAATGTGTCATCGATGTCAGCCGGATTGGGCGGCACGTCGCCGAGATCGGCACAGTTTGCAATTTCGAACGGCTTGATCCCCAAAGTCGGATGGACAGCACGGATCATGGTCGACAGATCGCGCAGCTGACGCGGACCATGGCGCGCGCCGGGTCTGTTTGTGGTTCCACCATCCCACGGAATTCCGATCAGCCCGATTTCTGCACCGTCGCGCAACTCGCTGCCCGGATCGGCATAGGGAAGCCGCATAAATGTCGGAACGCCCGCGAAACGAGGCAAGTCGAATCCGGATACGGGCTGAAACCGCGGATCAGGCATTGGCGAAACCTTTCTGGCTAGGGTCAGGACTCATTAATCTCATGCAATTCTGTTTGGAAGGAAGGGTCTGAATGGAAGCGAACCACGGCATTTTCGCCCGGCCGCAGGCCGCGGGGCGAACAATGCTTTCATGTTGCCAAGGGGAACCGGGCGTTGTTGCGGTGCGAAGAAACCGCAAAACGCCTTGGCGCAAGGGAAGGTCTTGTGACCTTTTCGAGCATTGTGAGCGATCAGTCGGGCCCTTCCTTCCAAACCCGAAGGGCGCGGCCTATTTGGCTGGCGAATGCGTCGTAAAGGTTTGAAACTATGCATAGTTCCTTCACCTTTCCTCCTGTTCGACAGCCAAATTTGCTCGCGCAGAATGGATGACATTAATGGGTCCTGACCCTAATCTGGCCTTGGACAGTTCCACACCCCGTGATCTAATTGCAAGCGTGGACCATCGAAGGAGGCGAATAATTGCAAGCACAGCGGTCAGGAGTGGTCCGGTGATCCGGTTTGCAAACTTGTCGGATGTTCCGGCGATCGATGCTTGTGCTCGGGAAGCTTACGCAAAATACGTCAAACGGATCGGGAGAGAACCTGCTCCAATGGTGGCCGATTTTGCGGCACTGGTAGAAAAACGGCATGTCCGTCTCTCCACGGACATGAGCGACAACATCGAAGGCTTCGTCATTTTCTACCCGCAAGATGGCCACATGCATCTGGAGAACGTGGCCGTCGCAAACAAACACCGGGGCAAGGGTATCGGTCGCAGATTGATTGCGTTCTGCGAAGCAGAAGCCGTCCGGCTTGGCTACGACAGTGTCGAATTGTACACAAATGAGAAGATGACGGAGAATCTGGCTCTCTATCCATTGCTGGGATATGTCGAGTTTGATCACAGGACCGAGGATGGTTTCAACCGCATCTATTTCCGCAAAGTGTTGAAATGAGACCAGCTGACCGGGCGCGGGGCACCACTGCCACACGCGAAAAGTTCGAGCAACGCCGAAACCAGCATTCAGGCAATAGCTGCCAGGATCAGGAACCGCCGGATACGTTTTCCGCGATCATCGAGATCATTTCAAACATGATGGCGCCGGCAGTAAGCGCGGTGATGTTGTTTGGACTGTCTTTTGTCGGCATCATGCAAACAATATCACCGCCGACGATGTTCATGCCGCGAACCGCGCGAACCAGTGCGACCGCCTCATCGATGTCAAAACCCTTTTCGCCTGGCTCGAGATTTGAAACAGCCGGTGCAACGGTCGGATCAAGGCAATCAAGGTCGAAAGTGATGTAGACCGGCCGTCCGGCCAGCACGTCCTTGATCTGTGAGATCACATCGTCCGCTCCGCGCTTCCGGTATTCGGCCATCGTCACGACATTGTAGCCGTACTCATAGGATGGTTCGAGCCAATCGAGGGTTCGCGGATGGCCGCGCAAACCAATCTGCATCGATGTTTTCGGATCGACGTTTCCTTGATCGGCCAGGTACGCCCCCCAATGCGCTGCGGATTTTTGTGCGCCGAGAAAATGGTCAACCTTGGTGAAAACGTCGGTATGCGCATCAAGGTGCAGAAAAGAAACGGGTTCACCGCCTGATAGTTTGCCGCAGCCCAAAGCCTGCACAATTCCGCCGGTTATCGAGTGGTCGCCACCAATCGAAACAGGGCGGGCGCCGGAACCATCTATCTCGCCAAAAAACTCGGTGATCCTCTCAATGCAATCTTCATTATCATTGGCGCGCGGAAATGGCACATCGCCTATGTCGGCTATTCTGGCTGAACTCCAGGGATCAAGTTGGAAAGTGCCATGCGCCCGCCGCTGAACAGCAGAATAATTTCTGACTGCCCGCGGACCCAAATGCTGATCGCGCTCCGTCGTGCCGTTGCCGGTCGAGTGTGGCACGCCGACCAGCGCAATGTCCTGGTCGCCAAGTTCTTCGTTCGGACAGCGAAAGAATGTCGGTACACCCCACCAGTAGAGGTTTTCCATCATGCTGCGATCGTGTTTTTCCGCCATTCTGTTCCCTTGGGTGCAGTCTTGATTCCGTTTCAGCCGCCCGTTGGTTAGCTAAACTGGTTGGTGACCGTATCGCAAGCTCCGATCGACGGATACGCATTCTCCCCAGTCTGACTGGAATTTGTGTCCACGCGAGATCTTGGGAAGAAATGGGTTTCCCAAACCATCGAACATGTTATCAGGTGAATTTGGGGCCAGCATCACTGAGCTGATCGTCGCTCCCGAATGACACTGGTTTCCTCCCGGGATATTCAATGACGATTTCTACGCCACTGTTGAATGAAATTCGCGCTAAGTTTGCCCATGTTAATGCGTGCCCTTTTCAGGGAGAACGCGTCTTCTTTGAAAATGCAGGCGGAGCGCTAACCCTGAATTCAGTCGTCAGCACCGCGGCCGAATATGCGGCAATTCCGGATAACCAGGGCCGCGATAATCCCGCCTCCAAGGCGCTGGTCGAAACAATCAACCAGGCCAAACGTGACGCCGGCATCATGTTTGGCGTCAGCACGGGGCAGGTCTTTGTCGGGGAAAGCGGAACCGAGCTTCTATTCCGCATGATTCGAACGGCATGCACAGTCAGCACGGATGGAAGCGTAATCGGCAGCACGGTGGAACACCCTGCCACCCGAAGTGCAGCAACCTATTGGGCCAAAAAGACCGGCAAGGAATATCTGAGCGTTGAGCATGACGACGGCTCCGGTTCTGTCAGTGCTGATGCCTATGCGGCACTGGTGCGGCCGGACACGAAAGTGGCGACGATATTGCACTGTTCACCGGTGACCGGGGTCAGCAACGACGTGCATGGAATCGTCCAGGCAATCCGTGCGACGGCACCTGACTGCCTTGTCATTGTCGACGGAATTCAGTTTGCAGCTCACGGCGCCATTGACATCGATGGCTACGATATTGATGGCTATGCCGTGTCGCCCTACAAGGTTTTCTCGCGCCACGGCTATGGTATCGCCTGGATATCGGACCGTCTCGGCATCCTTGAGCACGAGAGCCTGACAGATGGGCCGGCAACCAACTGGGAGCTTGGAACCCGCGATACCGGTGCATATTCGACATTTTCACGCGTCGTTGAATATCTCGACTGGCTCGGTTCAAATTTCACTGAAAAGAGTGATCGGCGTGGCCGCATCGAGGCGGCAGCCACAGCCATTCAAAAACACGAACATGACCTGTGTGAATTGATGCTTTACGGAGAAGGCAACCTGACCGGACTGGCAAATCTGCCTGGCGTTCACATTATCGCCGGAACGGAAAATCCGAACCGGAAGGGATTGGTTTGTTTCTGGAAGGAAGACGTGGCCGCACCGGAGATCGTTGCCAGATTAAACGAAAATGGTGTCAGGACACACACCAGGAAGGCCGACCATTATTCAGGCAATATTTTAAACCCACTTGGACTCGATGCTTGCGTCCGGGTCTCGGTCTGTCATTACAATTCGCGTGATGAAGTAAAGAAACTGCTGACAGTCATGAACCAACTTTGAGGTTCAAATCGGTGTCTTCTAAAGCATTCCCATTATTCAGCAGCTTTGCCGCCGCTTCCACAAGACCGCGCACCGTGGCGCCTTCCGCGTCGATGCTGGTCACATTGATGCCAGCTTGACGCAGCGCTATTTGGTAATTTCGTCCCACTTCTCCGTCGGAAACGAGCGTTACTGCGCTGGCGGACGGAAATGTACCTACAGCGCTGGCGATTTCGGCTCCGATCAGCAGACCGGATAGTTTGGAACGCGATCCTTGCGGATTGGCGGAACTCAACAGCCTGCTCGCCCGGATGCCAAACAGTTCCATTGCCAATTGACCAGGCTGCTCGAGCATCTTGGCCACTGCGCCGGAAAAGACTGCTTCATCCAGATCCATTGCATCATCCTCAAGTGCCGGAGCAAGGACGGAGTGCCGCGAAATCAAAGCGAAAAGTTCTCCAGTCATGAAAGTGTGGAACCGGACGATTTTTCCGTTGTCGACTTCGACCCATTTTGAATGGGTGCCAGGCAGACAGAAAAGACCGTCCTGCGCATTGATCGCCCAAGCGCCTACGATTTGGGTTTCTTCGCCACGCATGACATCGGGCGTTTCAGGACCCCGCTGACAGACGCCCGACAATATCCAAACTGGTCGCCTTTGAGACTTTGGCTGAACCGCGCTGCCACTGATACTATCAATGGAAACGGGTGTATCCAGATAGGGAGTTTCCGCCCACCCCGATCGGGATCCCGCCATGCCGCAAACGACCACCGGCAAATCTGGCGGAACACCCAAACCGCCGAGATGCTCTTCCATCACGCCCGCATAGCAATCAGCGGAAAGCGTAGCCATTCCTTGGGCGCTTGTTTTGCGGGCGACGACATTGCCCTGGTCATCGACAAGCCATAGCCGAAAATTGCTCGTTCCCCAGTCGATTGCAGCGAAACAGGGTGTCATCGCACTATCCGGTCACCACGACGCCGCCATCGACGACAAGCGCCTGTCCTGTCATCATGCCCGACGCTTCAGATGCAAGAAACAGTGTCGGCTCCACCATTGCTTCAGGTGGAATCGGTTTTTTCAGGCATTGCCGGTCCAGGTGGGCCGCGAGGGCTTCGTCGGTCACCCAAAGATCTTTCTGACGCTCAGTGATCACCCAACCCGGCATCAACGCATTGACCCGTATGCCATGCGGGCCGAGCTCCCGGGCCAGTCCGCGGGTCAAGCCCGTGATGCCGGCTTTGGCTGAAACATAGGCCGGATACCCGGCATTGCCCATCATATACGAAATGGATGAGTAGTTGACGATCGAACCTGTGCCAGCCTCAATCATGGCAGGAGCCGCTTTCTTGGCGGCAAAGAAATGGTGCCGGATGTTGACGTTCAACATGTGGTCCCAGTCATCCGGCGACAGTTCGTCGAGCCGATGACGGTTGTCCCACGCGGCATTATTGATCAACACATTGATGGGGCCGTGCGTTTCCGCCGCTTCATCCAATACCGCCTCGTAGGCCGAAATGTCTGTGACATCGCACTTGAGAAACAACGGACGTCTGCCGTAATCCTTTTCGAGCCTGTCGCAAACCGCGGTTGCGTCGCTGCGCTGACAGAAAGCAACCTTGGCGCCCTGAGAAATGAATCCTTCGGTGAGATACTCACCAATTCCGGATCCGCCACCGGAAATGAAGACGGATTTCCCACGAAGATCGGCAAAACTTGCTGAAAGCTTCATGCTGCATTCTCCACTGTGTCGATAGCAATCGCCAGCCCGGTCTGTGCATATAGCGATGGCAGTCCTATTCCCGCTGCTTCAAGTGACGCTCCGCTTGCAACAAAGCCGTCTCCCACAAGCGGGTTGTCGAACCTTCTGTTGGCGCGGCTCACCATCTCGGACTCGGCTTGCAGGATGACACGATAATCTCGATCCGGCTCCAAACCCGGAACCAAAATGCGCGGCGGAACAGTAGAGCGCGGTCTATCCGTTTGCGTAAGCAGCAGGCGGGCGTTGTTCTTATCTGCACTTACGGCAAGCGCTCCAAACAGACACGGATCAACCGTCTTGACCCTGTAAAACCGGCCCGCATGCCAGATGTGGCGATCGGCCTTGTGGCGCGCCACGGCATTTTTGACCACCGCGATGTCTGCATCCGACATTGCTGTGAGATCAGCTTCGACACCCATGTGCCCATAGCTGGCCACCAGCGCCCTGAAGCCGGCGTGAAAGCCCCGCCCGCTGGTATGACACCAAGCCGGACCAATGTGGGAACCCATGACTTCCGGAGGAAAGAAATAGGAGAAACCATTCTGGATCCGCATCCGCTCTACTGCATCATTGGAGTCAGATGCCCAAAATCGATGCGTGTGCGCGAGAATGCCATAGTCCACCCGTCCACCGCCTGAAGCGCAACTCTCAATTTCCAGACCGGGAAAGGCGGAGGTGAGCCGATTGAGCAAGTCGTAGAGAGCACCGGTTTGCCGATAAACCGTTGCCCTTCCACGTGAATCCCCCGGCAGAACCAGGTCCCGGTTCATGTCCCATTTCAGGTAGCTGATCCCGTGCTGGTCGATGAGCGACGAAAGGCGTTGATAGAGGTATTCGGCGACCGGCGCTTTGGCAATGTCGAGAACGAGCTGGTTGCGCCCGGTTAACTTGGGATAGTTCCCGAGGCCCAAAACCCAGTCGGGATGTTCCTGGAAGAGCCGAGAGCTCTGGTTGACCATTTCCGGCTCAACCCACAATCCGAAAGCCATGCCTGCAGACCGGACATAATCGGCGAGAGGCTGTAATCCATCCGGATATTTCGATTCATCCGTATACCAGTCACCCAATCCGGAAGAGTCGTCATTGCGCCCGCGAAACCATCCGTCATCAAGAACGAAGCGCTCTGCACCAATTTTCGCGGCGCAGTCGACCAGTTTCGTCAGTTTGTCCCATTTGTGGTCAAAATATAAAGCTTCCCAAGTGTTGACGGTAACCGGCCGCGGCGCAGTCGGATCGGGAAACTTCACGATATTGGCACGAACATGTTGGTGCAGTTTGTGGGACATGGCGTTCAGGCCACTTGACGAATACGCAACATAAAGCGGCGGGGTCTCGACGCTTTGACCCGGCATGAGGCTCTTTTCGCCAGCGAACAGCAAAACACCCATCTGGATTTGAACGTCACCCGTAGAGAGCCGTTCAAGAACCATTCGGTGGTTGCCGCTCCAACCCAAGTGAATTCCCAGACAAGGCCCGGAATCTTCGCCGGTCGTGTCATCGACCAATATGATGCCAGGAAACGCCTCATGAGAGGTGCGCCCCCGCCTGTTCTCCCGCTTGGTCAAACCGAGCGGAATTGGCTGACGCTCAATCGAAAACTCTGCGCACCAACGCCCGTGAAACGACAGGTGTTGAGAAAACTGCTGGGATGGTGCCACAACCGGCGCGGAAAGCCAGTCGACCTCAAACTGAGAATCCGCGTCATTTGTCAGGCGCGACACAAAGGTCGCGACATCTGTTGAGGCATCAATGCGACATTCGATTTCAAGACTCAATCCTCGTTCGGGATCGCTTAGCTGGAAAACAATTCCGTCATCGAGCGCGACATTGCCAACGTAGGAAAAGCGTCCGGCCCAGCCAGGCGCACTGGAAGCCTCGCGTTTGCCGATCAGGGCGGGATGACCAAGAAACCCGCGCCCCAGCTCGGGATGCAGGCTAATCGGTTCGTTTTCGTCAATCGTGGCCTGCGGTAACGGTCGCGCGCTTATCGCCACCAGTGTGTCGAGGTCAGTATCATCACGCAGTTTTTTGCCGTGATAGATGACGGATGGCACTCCGTTGGTCCAGGCGAATACGATACTCGTTCTTGGGCCATCGAGCTTTAAAGTGCTCGTTTGCTGGACCAACAGATTCATCCCTTCGTCGCGCCCAGGGTGAGACCTGCGATGAAGTGTTTCTGCATCAGGAAAAACATCGCCACGGGCGGAACTGCCGCCAAGAGCGAAGCAGCTGAAACAAGATGCCACTGGCTGACAAATTGCCCGTTAAGCGCTCTCACGCCGGCGGTTATGGGTTTTGACGCTTCACCCTGTGTCAGAACGGTAGCCCAGAAGAAGTCGTTCCACACAAAGGTAAAGATGAGCACAGCCAGAGCGGCAATCGCGGGCCGCACCAATGGCAAAACCAGGTACCAGAATATCTGAAACTCTCCGACGCCTTCAATTCGCGCAGACTCGATCAATTCATAAGGTAGCGCCTTGATAAAGTTGCGCATGAACAGGGTACAAAAGCCGGTCTGGAACGCGGCGTGAAATAGGACCAATCCGGTGACAGTGTCATACAAGCCAGTCTGAACCGAAAGATCCCGAACCGGCACCATCAGAATCTGGAATGGCACGAAGTTGCCTGCCACGAACACAAAGAACAGCGGAATCGCAGCCCGGAACCGGTATATCGCCAATGCGTATCCGGCCAGACAGGCAAGCGCTACCGAAATGATGACCGTTGGAACGGTGATGTAGATCGAGTTGAGAAAATACCGCGCTGCCTCTGACTGAGTGAATACCGCGGTATAGTTTTCGATCAGGAGAAAATCCGACGGCCAACCGAACACATTACCCGAGTTAATGTCGGCCGCCGGCCTGATGGAGGTCATGAAGATCGCCAACAGCGGGAGTAGCCATATGAACAGCGCAACCGGAAGAAACGACTTGTAGGTCGTCTGTACCGCGGGGGTGGCTTTTTCTATCGGTCTTGGAAACATGGCTTATGCCTCCCGCTCGTCTTTGTACATCACCCACAGGAAGTAGCTGATGAAGAACAGCATGATGAAAAACAGGATCACAGCGATGGAGGAACCATATCCCATTCTGAAACCATATTCGGACAGTGCGGTTTCGAACATGTAGTAGGACAGCACATTGGAAGATCCGTATGGACCGCCCTGGGTCATGATGGCGATCATGTCGAAAGAACGAAGCGCGCCGATGACGGTCACCACGATCGCCAGGAACGTTGCCGGCCATAGCTGAGGCAGGATCACATGACGAAGCATTTTCCAGCCGCGGGCGCCATCTAGCCTGCCCGCTTCAACCTGGTCCGGCGAGACATTGTTCAATCCGGTCAGATACAGGATCATGCAATAGGCGATCTGTGGCCACAGCCCGGCAAAGATAATCCCGTAGGTGACAAACCTCTCATCACCCAATATCGACGGCGGATCAGCGCCGAAAAACATCCACAATTTTCCGACAATTCCGAAGTTCGGATTGTAGAACCAGGTGAAAATCAGGCCGACGACGACCTGCGAGATAACGAAGGGGAAGAAGAACAGCGATTTGTAAATTCGCATTCCGGTGACGGTCTGATTCAAAAACAGGGCAATGAACAAACCGGCCGGCACTGCCAGCATGTAGAGCACCAGCCAAAGCAGGTTGTTCCAAAGTGACGTGTAAAACCGGTCGTCGTCGGTCAGCTCCCGGTAGTTGTCGAGACCGACCCAGACCTTTTCACCAATGCCGTCCCACTCGTAGAACGAATACCACATCGACTGAAAAATCGGGGCAATGACATAAACGACAAAGAACAGCATTGCCGGCGCCAGGAATATCCATGGAGCGACCTGCAGCTTGTTGCGTTGAAACCAGCCTCGCTTGTCCGGTTGGACGCTGGCGCCAAGGCTCGCTGATGACGTGTTGGCAGAAATGTCAGTGTTCATGATCCTCGATCCCCGATCAATGCCTGGAGGACGTGGCGGCTACCGGCCTGGTGGAGCGGCACACTTGCCGCTCTTGGAACTTTCAACAGGTGATAACGAAACAACGCCCGGGCGGTTTGCCCGCCCGGGCGTGAAGTCACTTATTTGTAAACACGATCCTGAATCTTGTCCAAGCGCTTGAGAATGGCGTCCAGGCGGTCAGGTTTGATCATGAATTCCTGGAAACCTTCCATTCCGGCCTTGGCCATTTCGGCGGGCGCATCGCGATCATAAAACTGCGCCAGGCCAGCGGCCGTTGACACCGTCTCGAACCCTTCAACAATGAACTTGTCATCCGCGTTGATGCTTGCCTTTGAGTTAGGTGGCAACTGGCCAATCGTCTTGTTCCATTCGCCCTGGATTTCCGGTCGGGCTATAAACGATAGGAATTTGCGGGCGTCCTCCTTGTTCTTTGCCTTGGTGGGAATGAAAAGCGCGTCCGCGGGCGCTTCCTCGGCACGGGCCAGGCCCGGTGTTATTTCCGGAAACTGGAAATAGTCGATTTGGTCGTCCGTCAATCCCGCATTGCGATAGGCATCGACTGAGAAATTGCCCATCACATACATGGCCGCTTCGCCTTTGGCGAAAGGCGCAATCGCGTCCTGCCAGCTCATTGTTGCATGGTTGTCCACAAACGAGCACCGGTCGAGCATGGTCTTCCAATTGTCGAAGGTCTTGCGAATCCGATCGTCCGTATATTTGATCTTGCCACCGGTCAGGTCGTTGTGAACCTCGTAACCGTTGGTCCTAAGGTTCAGGTAGTCAAAGACGCCTGCCGCGGTCCAAAGAAACTTTGTGCCAATTGTAAACGGCGTGACGCCGGCTTCTTTGAGCTTGTCACAAGCAGCCAGCAATTCGTCCCATGTCTTGGGTTCGCTGATGCCATTTTTATCGAAGATGTCTTTGCGATAATAAACGCCCCATTGATAATAGGAATACGGAACGCCCCACTGTTTGCCATCGCGGGTCATGGTGGGCTTGATAGCCTCAAATGAGGTTGAAAGATTTTCATCTGACGCCCAGAGATCCGAAATATCTTCAAACTGACCGGCATCGACAAACGGACCCATCCGGTTGCCAGGATACCAAGCGGTCACATCCGGAGCATTGGCTGAGAGAAAGTTACGGATCGCCGTTTTGTGGGCTTCGCGGTCGTTGATGTTGACGGTCACATTCACTTCAGGATGCGCCTTCTTGAAGGCCTCGACTGCGGCCTCAAACCCGGCCTTTGGACCCGGATTCGGATCATCAAAATTGATGACCAGATCACCGGAAACCGCAAGGGATGTCGACAGGGCAATCGTCGCCGCTGCTCCTGCCAGAGTTGAAATAAAGTGGTCCATTAATTCCTCCCGTAGAAACGAATTCAGAGCCTTCTGATCAATGAAAGACACCCAAACGTGCGTGCCGGGTGCTTTCGCAAGGCAACATTAGCGCAAACTATCAAATTCCATTATCTGGAACTTAGTTTGACTATTCAGAATTATTCCCATATATCACTCACATGTCAAGCGCGGTCTTTACCGCGGTGAATTTGGGTGATGAGGATTGGCTCGAAACGGAAATAGCGGAACGCTTGGTAAGGCGGTTGATGTTCTCGATGCCGTTGCATCAGAAACAACTGCACCGAGATTCACCGATCTGCTCGCGCGGCTTGATCAGCCGCGCGGAACGCTTCACCGCAACATTTCAAACCTGATAGAGGAACAACTCCTCACGGTACGTCCGGATCATTCTTACGAACTTGGTCCAAAGCTTTTGAAGCTCGCTGCGCGCGCTTGGGCAGGAAATCAGTTTCGTACAATCGCTGAACCGCACCTCAAAGCGATTGGTGAGGCAACACGAGAAACAATTCACCTGGGAGTGTTGAGCGACATCGAGGTCATTTACCTGGATAAAGTGGAGGGAAATCAAACCGTTCGCATGCATTCCCAAATCGGCAACGCCTCTCCTGTTTATTGCACAGGAGTTGGCAAAGCGGCTTTGAGCGTATTGCCTGATGACGAGCTCGAAGCACGAATCTCGCGGATCGTCTTTGAGCGTCACACCAATTCTACCCTGTGCGACGGTGATGCCCTGAAAACCGAAATCTCGGAAATCCGTCACACCGGTATTGCCTATGATCGTGAAGAACACGAGCCGGGCATTCACTGTGTTGCCGCGCCGGTTTACTCAAGCAATCGCAGTTTCTTTGCGGGGATCTCTGTAACGGCGCCTTCATTTCGCACGCCAATGGACCAACTGACCAAATGGGAGCCGCTGGTTCAGCAAACGGCAGCAGCAATCATGGAAGACATGGAAAACAAGCTCGGGCCACGGGCCTGATTCAAAAAGGGAGATCAATATGGCGGACCTGAATTTGACGGGGGTGGGCAAATCATTCGGACCCGTTGATGTAATCAAGGGTGTGGACCTGTCGATCGACAGCGGCGAGTTTGTCGTGTTTGTTGGTCCTTCGGGATGTGGAAAATCGACCCTGTTGCGCCTTGTGGCGGGCCTTGAAGACGCGACAGTTGGCAAAATTGAGATCGGTGAACGCGACGTAACACGCGTCGATGCGGCCGATCGAGGCGTGGCCATGGTGTTTCAATCATATGCCCTCTATCCGCATATGTCGGTTGCCGACAATATGGGCTTCGGGTTGAAGATGAATGGTGCGCCTGCCGATCAAATCAACCAGCGTGTTTCCCGCGCAGCAGAAATCCTGCATCTGGAACAACTGTTGCAGAGAAAGCCGAAACAACTCTCTGGCGGTCAGAGGCAGCGCGTTGCGATTGGCCGGGCCATTGTTCGTGAACCGAAAGTTTTCCTGTTTGACGAACCGCTATCCAACCTCGACGCAGAGCTGCGTGTCCAGATGCGATTGGAAATCGCCAAGCTGCACAGTGATCTCGGTGCCACGATGATTTACGTCACCCACGATCAAGTTGAAGCAATGACCCTGGCCGACAAGATAGTCGTACTGCGAGCAGGGCTTGTCGAACAGGTCGGTTCCCCGATGCATCTCTACGATGATCCGGACAACATGTTTGTCGCCGGCTTCATCGGGTCGCCCAAGATGAACTTCCTGAATGCTGTCGTGCGGTCCTCCGATTCCGGCAAAACGGCAGTCGAGCTGGCCGACCACCCTGGTGCGGTTGTTGAGTTCAAGCTGAAAGATGCTCCGGCAGCAGAAACGAATGTTGCACTCGGTATCCGCCCGGAGCACTTCAAAACCCGGGGGAAAACCAAGCTCAGCGTGAAAGTCGATGCGGTGGAGAATCTTGGCGGCACAACATATGCCTATAGCCGCGAAGGCGGTGAGGAGCCGTTGACGATCGAACTGAAGGGAGAACGCGATGTTCGCGCCGGAACCTCACTTGAAATCGGCTTCAATGCTTCCGATGCATTTTTGTTTGATCCGAAGAGCAGCCTCAGAATCCGGTAATGCCTGCCAACCCGGATTGGCGTCAGCTGATCGACATCTCATTGAGCGCAGATTGGGAATGGAACTCACTGGCGAAACTATAATTCCACCCAAACACTGCCCTGTTCAGAGGACCGGACACAAGCGTCGATAAAACGCATTCCAACCAAACCATCCTCGACGCCGGGAAGAACAGAGCTCTCAGGCATTCCTTTGCTGTGCTGCCTGACGGCAGTTGCCGCGTCTTTGTAGATATTGGCGAAGCCCTCGAGATATCCTTCCGGATGACCCGGAGGAGTTCTTGTTGCATCCATCGTCAAATCGCTGTTTCCGGCGCCACCGCGCGCGATCCGCTGTCGGTGACCTTCCAACGGTGTGAACCATAAATAGTTCGGATCGGTCTGCGACCATTCAAGCCCGCCCTTGGTTCCGTATACGCAAAGCGTCAGATCGTTTTCGTGACCGGTCGCAACCTGGCTGACCTGCATCGATCCCTTTGCACCTCCGCGAAAACGCATCATGATATGGGCGTTGTCATCGAGCCTGCGGCCATCGACAAAACGGTCAAGATCCGCGTTCAGCGATTTCACCTCGAGTCCGGTTACAAAGGACAACAAGTTGAATGCATGCGTTCCGATATCACCGATCGCGCCGCCGAGTCCTGACCGTGAAGGGTCGGTTCTCCACTCGGCCTGTTTCTGTCCAGTCTGTTCCAGCGGAGTTGCCAGCCAATCTTGCAGATAGGAACTGTGGACCAATCGGATTTCTCCGAGTTCTCCCTGCTGGATCATTTCCCGCGCCTGACGGACCATCGGGTATCCGGTGTAATTGTGTGTCAGTACAAATTGTCTTCCGGATGCCCTGACAAGCTCAGCCAACGCCTCGGCGTCATCGGCCGACGATGTCAACGGCTTGTCGCAAATTACGTGAATACCGGCTTCGAGAAACGCTTTGGCAACCGGATAATGCAGATGATTTGGCGTCACAATCGCGACTGCCTCGATGCCGTCTTCTCGTGCGGCTTCCCTGACAGCCATTTCTTCAAAAGAAGAATAAGCCCGCTCGGAGTTGATACCAAGCTCACGGGCAGAGGCTTGAGCCCGGCCGGGATCTGATGACAAGGCACCTGCAACCAGGGAAAAATGCCCGTCCATGCGCGCGGCGATCCTGTGCACCGCGCCAATGAAGGCGCCCTGCCCGCCACCAACCATGCCAAGCCTGATTGGATGGGTTGTCATGATCCGCCCATCAGTTTGCAATACCGAGCATATTGCGCAACTGCGCCCGGTCGCTTTGACCGCCGACAAAGTCATCAAACGCCTTGTCAGTCACTTTGATGATATGATCGGATATAAACTGCGCCCCTTCGGCGGCACCGTCCTCGGGGTTTTTGAGACAGCACTCCCACTCAAGCACGGCCCATCGATCGTAATCGTATTCCGCAAGCTTTGAGAAGATCGATACAAAATCAACCTGTCCATCGCCAAGTGAGCGGAACCGTCCTGCCCGCTTCAGCCACGGTTGATATCCTGAATAGACGCCCTGCCTGCCGTTCGGATTGAACTCCGCATCCTTGACGTGAAACGCGGCAATGCGCTCATGATAGATGTCGATGAAGGCCAGATAGTCCAACTGCTGCAAAACGAAATGAGACGGATCGTAGTTGATGGTGCACCGTTTGTGGTTGCCCACTCTTTCCAGCAGCATTTCAAAGGTCACGCCGTCAAATACGTCTTCACCCGGATGAAGCTCAAACGCCACGTCAACCCCGGCATCGTCAAACGCATCAAGGATCGGACGCCAGCGTTTTGCCAGTTCGTCAAATGCCTCCTCAATCAGGCCTTCGGGACGTTGAGGCCAAGGATAGATATAGGGAAATGCGAGCGAGCCGGTGAAGGATGCCGTCGCCAGCAATCCGAGATTTTGTGACGCCTTTGCAGCGTATTTGAGCTGTTCAACAGCCCACTCCTGCCGCTTCTTGGCATTGTTTCGAAGATCTGCCGGCGCAAACGCATCAAATTGCGGATCATAGGCCGGATGCACCGCCACCAGATGGCCCAGAAGATGCGTCGACAGCTCAGTGATTTCCACGCCCGCCTCAGCACACATACCGGCGACTTTGTCACAATAATCTTTGGACTCGGCGGCTTTCTTGACGTCAAACAGCCGGTCATCGGAAGCGGGAACTTGTATCCCTTTATAGCCGTGCGACGCGGCCCAGTTTGCCATCGCCGGCAGGCTGTTGAAGGGCTCTTCGTCGCCCGCGAACTGCGCCAGGAATATCGCCGGACCCTTAATATTGGCGGGCATGTGTCATCTCTCCCAATGCTTGCTTTGGACGGCAGCCCATACTCATGCCACGTCCGCTCCCTTGAACATGCCTTCCGGCGCGGAGGATAAAAGCGCCTTGGCTTCCTCTACCCCGAAGGCAGCCGGGCGATCACAACTTGTCTGCAGAGAGACAAACTGTCCCTGCTCTCCGGAAGCCAAAATTGAGATCATGATATCGACCACGTGTAGCGCCAGATCACCCGAACAACGATGCGGGCGGTCTTCGATTATCGCCAGCGCCATATCCGCCAAGCCCGCAGTGCGGTAATTGGCCATTGCTCCTGAAGAATGTTCCTGGTTCGGCTGCGAAAATGGATGATCCCAATCTGGCAGTACCGCCAAGCCGCCGGAACTTGGAACACATTCAACCTCGCCGCCGAAGAAGTTGGGGTCAGGCAGATAAAGGGATCCAGTTTCGCCGTAAAGCTCCATATGCGAATGCCGGTTATCCCAGACATCCCAGCTGGCGCCGAGCGTGACAACCGCTCCGCTCTCAAATTCGATGATCGAATGGATGGTCGTCGGTGTCTCGACCGGGATCCGCTCACCGGCACGCGGTTGCGAGCTGATCACCCGCTCAGCCGCAGGCGTGGAAGAAACAGCCGAAACACGTTTGGCCGGCCCGAGCAGCTGCACCAAATTGGTGATGTAATAGGGTCCGAGATCGAGAATTGGTCCGCCACCCGGCTTGAAGAAAAAGTCTGGATTTGGATGCCAGTGCTCCATACCGTGGCTCATCACATGGCAGGTGCCGCTGGTGATTTTGCCGACCACATCCGTATCGATCAGGTGGCGCGCCAGTTGATGCGAGCCACCAAAAAACGTGTCCGGCGCCGAGCCGATTCGTTTTCCCTTCCCGTCAGCCAGCGACGCAAGCCGTTTTCCATCCTCCACCGACAGAACATACGGTTTTTCTGAATAGACGTGTTTTCCGCTTTCCAGCACATTTTTTGACACATCAAAATGGGCATCGGGAATGGTTAAATTGACAACAATATCAATGTCGTCACTGGCAAGCAGGCCATCGATGTCCATGGCGCGGACATCAAACTCCTGCGCTTTTGCTTTCGCCGCCGCCTCGACGATGTCGGCGCAGGCAACAACCTCGATCCCGCGAAACAAGGGCGCAAGCCTCAAATAGCTCGTCGAAATGCTTCCGCAACCGATAATACCGGCTTGCAGTTTCTCAGACATTGGCCGGTTCCTGGAAGGTACGCATCGCCATTATCGAACGGCTGGCAAAGCGGTGTAGATCGTTGGGGTTATCGTGTTCAGCGATGAAGAGTTCGCAACGCGATTTCGCGCTCAAGGCATCTATCAGGCGTTGCCATGGCATTGTGCCGTGACCGACGTCAGCCCAGCCGTCTTCATCCTCGCATTCTCCTTCGCCGGCGATATCCTTGACGTGAACCGCGGTAATCCGCTCGCCATGACGATCGATCCAGACAAAAGGATCTTGCCCGCCGCGAACGATCCAGGCCAGATCTGCTTCCCATTCGATTGCAGCAGCCTCCTCGAGCATGATTTGCATGGGGATGCCACCATCCGAGGTCGCATGAAATTCAAAATCGTGGTTATGCCAAGCAAAGCTGCGTCCGCTTGCCTTGACCCTAGCCGCTATCGCCGCCAGTCGACCCGCCAGTTCGCGCCAGCCGTCACCCGTATCCGGCCTCGCCTCGGGTTGAAGAAACGGGCAAACAATCTTGGAAATACCGAGAGCACCGGCAATCTCGTCGACCTTGTTGAAATCGTTTTCCAGCGAGGAGATGTCGAAGTGACCCGATGGCATGGAAAGACCATTTTCATCCATCAAAGATCGAAAGGAGACCGGGTCGGCATAAGCACCGCCGAAACCTTCAACCTGCGAATAACCTATCTGCGACAGGCTGCTCAGAACGTCACTCCATGGCTGAAAGTTTCTCGCGCTATAAAGCTGAAAAGAAAAACGCATTCCGAATTTGTTCCCTAAACTTGCTAGATCCTGAGTTCGCTCGATGCGTCGAATATCGACGCCCGCTGTGGATCGAAGCCGATTGGCACTTGCTCGCCCGCCGCAAGATCGCTTTGTCCGTCAACGCGGAAACAGAAATCGTGCCCTGACAATTTCGACCAGACCAGCGTGTCTGAGCCCATCGGTTCCAGCACGTCGATCGATACTTCGGTTTTGAACGGCATGCTCTTTGCGTCTTTTCCGGAGGTCACATCTTCGGGGCGAATTCCAAACGCCGCCGCACCTTGCTTGACCTCGCCGTTTGCAAACGGGTACCGCGACAGGTCAATCTTCGAATCTTCCGAAACCAGCATCGGCTTGCCGTCATTCTTTATTTGCCCGTCGATGAAGTTCATGCCGGGCGATCCAATAAACTCAGCAACATATTTGTTGACCGGCTGAGCATATATGCCGTGCGGCGTATCCAGCTGCTGGATCGAACCTCCCTTCATGATCGCGATGCGATCGGCAAGGGTCAGCGCCTCGATCTGATCGTGCGTCACATAGATCATGGTGTTCTTCAGCCGCTGGTGCAGCCGTTTGATCTCGACGCGCAGTTCGGCGCGAAGCTTGGCGTCCAGATTGGAAAGCGGCTCATCAAACAGGAATACATCAACGTCACGGACCAGCGCCCGGCCAATCGCTACGCGTTGCCGCTGGCCACCAGAAAGCTCTGCCGGTTTGCGCTTCAGCAGCGGCTCAATCTGCAAAGTCGCTGCGGCGGTTGCGATCCGCTTGGCAATCTCTTCGCGCGGCATGCCGGAATTTTTCAGGCCGAATGACAAGTTTCCCTCGACCGTCATCTGCGGGTAGAGCGCATAAGACTGGAACACCATCCCGATGCCACGGTCCTTTGGCTCATCCCAAGTCACGTTGCGGCCATTGATCGAGATCTGGCCATCGGAAACATCCAGCAGTCCGGCTATGCAATTGAGCAATGTCGACTTGCCGCAGCCCGATGCACCGAGCAGGACCAGAAACTCTCCCTCACCGATGTCCAGATCCAGGTTTTTCAAGACACTGACGTCACCAAAATTGAGGATCAGGTCGCGGATTTCGATACTGTTCATGGCGATTACCCCTTAACAGCGCCGGCAGCGATGCCCCGGACAAAGTATTTTCCAGAAAGGAAATAGATGATGAGTGGAACGGCTCCGGTGAGGATCGTGGCCGCCATATTGACGTTGTATTCCTTCACGCCCTGCGTCGTGTTGACGATGTTGTTCAGCTGAACCGTCATCGGGAAGTTTTGTGTGCCTGCAAAGACGACGCCAAACAGGAAGTCGTTCCAGATTCCGGTGACCTGCAGGATGACTGCGACCATGAAGATCGGTGTCGACATGGGCACGAGTATTTTCAGGAACACGCCCCAGAAGCCGGCGCCGTCGACGCGTGCGGCCTTGAACAATTCCTCTGGCAGCGAGGCAAAGTAGTTCCTGAACAATAACGTCAGGATCGGCATGCCAAAAATGGTGTGTACAAAAATGACCCCGGTCAGCGAACCAAAAATGCCGAGCTCACGGGTGATGATAACCAGCGGATAGAGCATCACCTGATAGGGGATGAACGATCCGAAGATCAGGATCGTGAAGAAGACCTCCGAACCCTTGAACTTCCAATTGGCCAGCGCGTATCCGTTCACTGATGCAATAAGGATGGATACGATGACGCTCGGAATGGTGATCTTGACCGAGTTCCAGAACCCGACCTTCAACCCTTCACAGTAGAGCCCGGTGCAGGCGGTGTCCCATGCCTTGGTCCAAGGCTCGAATGTGACTTCCATTGGCGGCGCAAAGATCTGACCGAGCCTGATTTCAGGCAAGCCTTTCATTGAGGTCATCACCATCACGTAGAGCGGGAGCAGATAATAGACTGCTGCCACAAACAGGATCGAGTAGAGCATGATCCTGCCCGGATCCAGCACCTTGGTCGGTTTCGGACCCCTCGGTGTCATGTCGGTTGCAATACTCATCGCTTCCGGCTCCTGTTGCCATATTCCAGATAGACCCACGGGATCAGAATGATGAAGACGGTCGTCAGCATGACTGTCGATGCAGCCAGGGCCTGACCCACATTGGCGCGGGCAAACATGAAATCGTAGACATATTTGGCTGGCACTTCGGAAGCGATGCCGGGCCCGCCATTGGTCATGGCAACGACCAGGTCATACAGCTTCACTATTCCGGCTGCCACGATGACCAGTGAAGTGATCAACACGCCGCGCATCATCGGGATCACCACCAGCACATAGGTTTTCCACTTGGGGATGCCGTCGACACGGGCTGCTTTCCAGATATCTTCGTCGATACCGCGCAACCCGGCAAGCATGAGCACCATGACAAAGCCGGTTCCTTGCCAGACACCGGCAATCAGCAGGGCAAAAATCACAGTGTTGCGGTTTGAAATGAGGTCAAATTCGAAGGTTTCAAATCCGAGCGCCCGCACAGTTTCCTGCAGGCCAAGGCCCGGGTTCAGGATCCACTGCCAAACGACACCTGTGACGATGAAGGAGAGCGCAAAGGGATAAAGAAAAATGGTTCTGAACGTGTTTTCAAATCGGATCTTCTGATCAATCAGCGCTGCCAGAACAAACCCGACCACAAATGAAAACAGCAGCGAGAAAACGCCATATATCGCGATATTTTCAACGGCCTGCTCCCAGCGTGATGTCCGGAACAGCCGCTCATACTGGGCAAATCCGACAAACTCGTTGACCGGCAGAGCGCGGGACTTGCTGAACGAGTAAATCACCGTCCAAAGGGAACAGCCGACAAACACGACCAATGTCGTGAGTATCATCGGCACAGCAGCAATTTTTGCGTTCAGATTTCGCGTATACGGATTGGGCCGCCCGGTAGCAGACATGCCATCCCCTCCCTTGCGCAGGTTGGCTCCGGTGGAGGAAATACCTCCACCGGGATCAGGTGGTTTGCTTAGTCAGCAAACTCGATGATTTCTGCGAAGCGTTCCTGCGCCTCACCGGCATCCATGTCCGGATCGTTGAACAACTCAACCCACAGATCTTCCATCTGTCCCTGAGTGTCAGAGGTAAAGCTCTGCTCGCCGGAAGGAAGAATGTTGTCAGGATTGTTGAGAATCTCAATGCCCTTCTTCATGCAGGCGTTTGCGGCATCCAGGTCAACATCGCCACGAATTGGCAGCGATCCCTTTTTCAGATTGAAATCAACCTGAACGGCTTTCGATACCAACAAGGATGCGAGGTCCAACTGCGCCTTGACGGTTTCTTCGTTTCCGTCAGCAGGCTTCGGGAAATAAAACGCGTCGCCACCGGTATCGAGCACCGGAAATACACCAAGACCTGGCAGGCAATCATATTCCTTGCCCGCAGTCTGTCCGGCGACAGCAAATTCACCTTGCGCCCAATCGCCCATGATCTGCGCACCGGCTTTGCCGGTAATGACCATGTTCGTCGCATCGTTCCAGGCCCGGCCAACAAAACCGTCATCAACCATGGAGCGCGCAGCCACGATGGCTTCAAACACCTTTTTCATTTCCGGTCCGGCTGCGACTTTTGCATCCTTCTCGACATTGATCTTCTTGTAGAGATCGACACCACCAAGAGCGACCATGAATACGCCGGCCATGCCATTGATCTGCCAAGGCTCGCCGCCCACAGCCAATGGAGTAATTCCCTTGTCACGCAGCGCATCGGCCTGACTTGCAAATTCGTTCCAGTTTTGCGGAACGGGAAGACCATTGTCTTCAAATACGGTTCGGTTCAGCCACATCCACTGGAACGAATGGATATTGACCGGAACGCAATAAATCCTTCCCTCATATTTGCAGGCATCGAGCAGTTTCGAGGGGCGGATAATGTCGGTCCAGCCCTCTTTCTCGGCCAATTCGGTAAGATCGGTCATCAGGCCGGCCTGGACCAGATCTTCGGCATCGCGCCCGGTATTCAGCTGCGTGGCACCCATCGGGTCGCCGCCCGATATGCGACTGATGATGATCGGCCGCGCATTGCCACCGCCTGCAATCGCTCCGTCCACCCAGGTGTGACCGGCGCCGTTGAATGCGTCCGCCATCACCTTCACGGCGGCAGCTTCACCGCCTGATGTCCACCAATGGGTGACTTCCAACTCTGCTGCAGATGCAAGATTTGCCGTCGCAAGAGCGGTGGCCGCGGCCAAGGCTGTCTTCAATGTCTTCATTTCAGAATTTCCTCCCTGACGGGCTGCACGATCCACAATCGGCACCGACCCGCCTTCGCGCTGGATTTGTAATCGATTACATACCATTTTCAGCTTATGTAATCGATTACATCAAAGCTTGCATGCTAATCGATTTAATGTCAAGTAATGATTTACTCGTGAGGAAAAAACCGAATCTGAATGTAGCTGAATGAACCGATACGTCCCGAAAATTCAAGACGTTGCACATGTCGCAGGTGTCTCCACAGCTACCGTAAGCCGGGCGCTCAACAAGCCTGACTCGGTCAGTGAAGAGACGCGCGCGACCGTTATTCGTGCTGTCGAAAAGACCGGATATAGGTTTAACCAGACGGCCAGAAACCTGCGCAGCAGAAAGACAAGCGCCATTGTTGTTTTGGTGCCGCATTTGAGCAATCCGTTCTTTTCGCAGATTTTATCGGGCATAGAGAATGTCGCTTCCCGCGCGGGCTACAGTGTCCTGATTGCCGACTCAAAACAGCCGGACTTTGGGCATGATCGAATACTTGAATACATGCGCTACAACCGCGCCGACGGTGTGATCGTTCTGGATGGTTCGCTACCGTCAGAAGTCTACCAAAACGACCAATCATTCGATTCTGCTGCGCCATTGGTATTTGCATGCGAGTGGACTGATGACGTACCGGTACCGACAATCAGAATCGACAATCAGGCTGGTGCGAGGATGGCGGTGGAACACCTGCACGGTCTGGGCCACCGCAAAATCGGGCATGTTTCAGGACCGCCGGGCAATGTGCTGACCCGCGAGCGCCTGGCGGGAACGCGAGCTGCGCTCGAAGAATTGAAATTGCAGCCGCGGCAAGACTGGTTCCTTGATGGTGATTTCTCGATTGAATCCGGGTGCAAAGCTGCACAATCCTGGATGCAACTCACTGACAGGCCAACAGGCATGTTCTGCGCGAGCGACCAGATGGCGCTCGGGTTCATTTCCGAACTGAGCAACCATGGATATCAGGTACCGCGTGATGTATCGGTCGTTGGCTTCGATGACATTGAGATAGCCGGGCGCTTCATCCCGTCGCTCACGACAATAAGGCAACCTCGACACGAGATTGGCGCTACGACTGCCAGTGTGCTGCTTGAGCGAATCAAGGGCAGCAAGCGCAATGGCGAAGCGATATGCAAGATCCTCCCGGTTGAAATCATCATCCGGGGCAGCACCGGGCCCGCGCCTCTACATTAGCCGGCTTTAACTGCCCAGTCCTTGTTGAAACGCCTCACCTGGAATCGTCAGTTTGGTATCCAGTAGCGAGCGGCGGGAGCGCCGCGAGATATGCGCACAAACTGGTTGGCGAAAACACGGTAAGGCGGACTCCACTCCCCATCGGGCCACTGAATTCGGATTTCAGCTCTCTCTGCAACGCCAAGCCCTGCATGTACAAAGCCGAGCCTTCCGGACGCATGACCGCCGCCAACAGCGATATTTCGTACGCGCGTGTTGTTGCCGCTCTTGATCAAGATGCGCGCGCCAACTGCATCGCGATTGTCACCATCCTGGTGCAATTCCATCTGCAACCAGTTTCCTGCGGGATTTACCCGGTTTTCATCGGAACCGGCTCGCATGCCGGTATTTTGAAACAGGCTGGGTTGCGATCCCCGATTGACGATCAACAGGTCAAGCAGCCCGTCATGATTGAAATCATCGATCACGGCGCCACGCCCTTTGGTGGCCTTTGCAATTCCGGCGTGCTCGCCAGCCTCCTTGAATTCACCACTGACCGAACCCAGCAACAGATTGTCGGGATCAAAGGAAGCAAATTCCGGCATTTGCTCGACATTGCCCTTGGCAATGAAAAGATCGAGATTCCCGTCATTGTTAAAATCGGCAAACTCGGCGTGCCACCCGGTCGAAGGTTTGAGCGATTCACCGGTGTAGGCGCGGTGGGCCGTCGCGCCCCTCTCATAGGCGATGTCGCGGTAAACCGGTCTGCCCTCCTCGGCCTCGGCATCGAGCGTTTGCAATTTTGTGTCGCCCATGGACGTCAATGCATATTCGGGGAACCCGTCGGAATCCAGATCAGCTTCAGCGATTCCCATTCCCCAGATCGAAATCCGCCGCCATCCGTCGCTGCGCCGGTAGGGGCGCGGAAATCGCCCTGGCTCAATACGCCAAAGCTGCTCTTCACCATCGCGGTAATATTGCCGGTCGTTGGTCATCCTCAGGCTGGGCTGACCGGACCGGTTCCAATCGGTAAAAATCATCGAAAGTGAACAGTACCCTGGAGAAAGGGGATACCGGTAAGAATAATCCGGATGTCCGGTTGCGCCCATGTTTGGCCGATACAGGTAATTGTCATGGCAGGTTCCCCAGGGAGAACCGGGCGCAGATCGGTCAACATAGTTCCCAAAGGCCAGTGTCGGATATTTCGATCCGCGCTCGAACGTGGCAGCAAATGCGGTAGTCCAATCATGTCCACCGTCAAATGAGAGAAGTCCGGATCCGTCGGTGAAACTGCAATCCGGGCCACCCTTCAGGATCTTGTTTGGTCCGACACGAAGGATAACGAGATCCTTGTTGCCGTCATTGTCCACATCCAGCGGATAGGCACCTGTCACGCCCGTCAACAACTGCTCGGGTAAATCCAGTTTCTTGTTCGAAAACCGAAGTTCACCATCTGTTGGAGACTGATTGACATAGAGCTTGGCCGGATTGGTGCCACCGGCAAGAAACAGGTCGGTTTTTCGATCTCCATTGCAGTCCAGACCCGCCGCACCACCACCGACGAAATACTCCCATGGTCCTTCATAGCTGTGATTTATCCCGGCAGCAGCGGCGATCTCCTTCATCGCGGGAACGTCCATCGGCAGTTCGCCCGCAGCAGACTGGGTGGCGCCAGATTCGTCAGCAATCGCAAAGTCAGCCGGGTTTGCCATCAAGACCAGAAAAGTTGCGGAAACGACGAGGGCAGAGCGGATGTCGATCATGGCTTGATTACCAGCGTTCGCAGGAAGGCGATCAACGCGTCTCGGTCGCCTTCTTCCATCGCTTCGTAGGCTCTTGCCGCCTCCGAAGCAGCGCCACCGTGCGCGCGGATGATTCCGTCCAGCGTGGTATAGTCGCCGCGGTGCCCATAGGGTGCGGTTGAGCCGATGCCCCACAATTCTGCTGTCATGAAAACATCCCTGTCGACAAAACGTTGTGCCAGCAATTCATTGCCAAGCTCCGCGTGTCTGTTGTCGGCTATTTGATGCCGTTTCAGATCGCCGAACAGCGGCACAAGAACCTGGCCCTCCTGGTTGCGCTCCAATCCTTTTGCCCATTCAAGCAGTTCGATATCGTAGACAGCATTCTCACCATCTTCGCCGCTGCGTAATGTGCCGGCAGCATCAAGGGGGCCCGGGTCGGTGAACCGCAGAGACGACAGCGGCAGAGCACGCATATGGCACACATTGCAGCCAATATCGTCAAACAGTCGGTCGCCTTTTTCTGACGCTTGACGCCATAGCTTGTTTTCCGGTTCGTTCCTGACAGGAGCAGGCAGTGTCGCTTGCCACGCAACCAGAGCTGAAATGTCGCCCGGGCTCAGCTCATTTTCAATTCCGTCCTCATCAAAATCGGTCTCGCCGGTCCAGCGCCTACCGAACCGTTCGGTGGCCTGCATGCCGTGGTGATGGTTCAGTGCATTGATCGTGAATTGGCGCAGCGACGTCATGACCCCTTTTTGACTGAAAGGCCGGATGACCAAATCAGTGTCGACCCCCTCGACGCCGTCAAGGTCGGCAACGCCATCGGCCTCCACCGTAATTTGCCCGAATGACACGCCCTTTGAGTTGAGAGGCAAAGTGACGGCCTCTCCCGATTCTCGAGCGAGTTTGGCGGCTCTGGATCGAATTGCTGCCAAGTCAGCGCTCATTTCACGCGACAGCAGTTCGATCAATCCGGCTCCAAACAGGTGATTGGTATTCCGCTCATTGGAAAACTGCGGATCGTCCGTATCAAAATCCGTGTTGGTGAAACCTTCGGAGACAAAAACATTGGCCGTAAAATCGCCCGCGCCACCTGCGATCGGCGCGTTGTGGCAACTGGCGCAGGAGTTGGCATCCAGTCCGGCCAGTCTTTGAAAGCGGTTGCGGGCGGGGCGGCGTCTTTTTGTGGGTACAATGGCTTGGGTGGCCATCGGCCGGCCGACACCATCCAAGTCCGTAAACTGAGAGACAAACAGTCTTTCGCCGTGCTCTCTGAGCTCCAGCAGCGCATCCAACGACAAGTTCCCGCTATAGGCGGAACGGTCGAGGTGAAAGGGGACCGCGCCTTCGATCCAGGGCTTGCTCAACGCAGCGTCCCCGGCAAAAGCTGGTCTCATCGAAATCAAAAATGCGGCAATGACGCCGATTAAGAACCTAGCCCGCATTGGCTTGCTCGAAGTTGACCGGTTCGCGGCAGCTCTGAACGGTCTTGTCGCAATCAGCAAGAGCGGTCACCAGCGCACCCATTTGGGTGAGATGCAGATCATCGATACGCGAGTACAATTCCGCATCGCTGTGCGACAGACCTATGTTGCGAAGGCCAAGGGAGCGGCGGATCATCGGCTCCATCAAATCAAATGCAATTGCCCCCGATCCGACAAATGCCACCGGAAACGGATCCAGCAACGCAAACAGGTTTCTCAAACCGTGTCCGAGTGCGGCACCGGCATCCTCAAAGGCCTTGCTGGCCCGTTTGTCTCCCTGTTTCGCCCGTTCCGCCAGATCAGACAAGACAGATATGTCGATGTTGCGAGTAGGCATGACTTTCGGATCACCGCCTGTCGCCGCACGCCAAATGCCATAGTCTCCGGCATAAGCCTCGATACAACCGTGGCGGCCACATCTGCACAATGCGCCATTGGGAATGTAGCACATGTGCCCAAATTCCGTGGCCGAGGACCAAATTCCGCCGAATGTCTGCCCCCTCAGGTACAGGCCCATGCCAATGCCGTGAGCCAGCAATATTGCAGCAAATGATTGCCCGTATCGCTTAGGTTCCAATTCTCTCAACGCTGCGGAGATCATTGTTGCGTCATTGGTGACTTTGACCGGTGCGTTAAATTTCTTTTCCAATCCGTTGGCAATTTCAAGATCGCGATGAGAGATAATTGGAGACCACTGGATCTTGGTGCCCTCTGCATCACTTACCCCTTGTACGGCAACGGTAATCTGCCTGAGCGGCCTTTCTGCTGCAGTGGATTTTGCAAGCGCTGACACAAGAATATCCGCCAGGCACTGGACAATCTCTTCACGGCCCAATGTCTGGCTATCAACCGATCTACTCATGTCGGCGATTACGTTACCCGAGTAATCCACTACGGCCACCGACACGCGGTTCAGGGTCAAGATGATCGCCGCAACATTCGCCGCTTCAGGGTTTAGAGCCAATGAAACCTGCGGTCGGCCGCGTCTCGACACGCCAATTGGGGCATTGGCTGCGTCACCATTGCCCTTCTGCTCCGCCTCGACCAGCAGGCCATTCTCCAGTAATTCGCCGGTGATTGCCGTAACGGTCGCCGCGCTCAATCCGGTCACCGTACGAAGCTCAGTTCGCGAGATCGGATTGCGCGATCGAACAGCTGTGAGAATAACTCTCTGATTGCTGCGCCGAACATCATCCGATCGTGAAATTGTCACTCTGGAGAAACCTCTTCCACGGTTTAAAATTCAACCGCAAATTCAAACCATCGATGCAGCTAATCCACGGTGTCCATTTTCATGTTGACACAGCTTTGAACATGAGTCACTATTTTTTTCGACCCTCGAAATAATGGGTCATGAAAAGCCCAATTTGCCGGGAAGCAGATGGGAAAGGGTTTATTTCAACAATCTAGGTGCGACGCTGAGACTGCACTGGGAGGAAAACATGAGAAAATGCATTACCGCGCTGGCTAGCGCAATGCTCGCAACGGGCATCGCAAGTTCGGCACTTGCAGAAGGCAAGACAATTGCAGTGTCCTGGAAGACATTCCAGGAAGAGCGTTGGAAAACCGATGAGGCTGCCATCAAAGCAGTACTTGAAGCCTCCGGAGACAACTACATCTCCACGGATGCCCAGACTTCGGCTCAAAAACAAGCTGCGGATATCGAAGGGCTGATCGCACAGAATCCGGACGTAATCATGGTCATAGCCTACGACTCGGATGCGATCCTGCCGTCCATCCAGAAAATCAACGACGCGGGCATCAAGGCAATTGCTTATGACGTCCAGTTCGAAGATCCGAGTGCGCTTTACATCACGTTCGACAATGTCGGCGTTGGCCGCATTATCGCGCGTGAAGTCCGCAAAGCGCAGCCGGAAGGTAATTATGCCTTCATCAAGGGTGACAAGGGCGACCCGAATGCCACCTTCCTGTTTCAGGGAATGATGGAAGTCCTCAAAGGGGACATCGATTCCGGCAAGATCAAAAATGTCTGCGAAACCTTTACCGATGCATGGAAACCCGACAATGCACAGAAGAACATGGAACAGTGCCTGACTTCGACCGGCAACAACGTCGATGCTGTGCTTTCCGAAAATGACGGCATGGCATCTGGTGTTGTCGCGGCGCTTGAAGCGCAGGGTATGGCCGGCATTCCGGTCGGTGGCCAGGACGGCGATCTTGCGGCGATCAACCGTGTGGCGCTCGGCACACAGACTGTATCTGTTTGGAAAAACGCGGTCGATCTGGGTACGGTCGCCGCACATGCTGCAGTCGCTCTTGCTAACGGCACCGCGATGGACGCGATTGATGGCGTCGGCAAGTTCTCCGACGGCAAGAGGGGCGTTGAAATGAACGCCATTCTGCTGGAGCCAACCCCGATCACCAAGGACAACATTCAGGTGGCAATCGATGCAGGCCACATTTCCAAGGAACAGGCCTGTGCAGGCGTAGCGGCTGGTACAGTAGCAGCCTGCGACTGACAAGAACGTTCATGTTCTACTGATCTCGACCGCGCCAGTGCCTGCAATTGGCGCGGTCGCCATCGGCGATTGCCAGCAACATCACGCATCAGTGTCGAGATACTGGCAGCGCACTTTCCAAGGGGGAGGCGATATGTCCGAGACAAAAGCGGATACGGCAGCCAGCACTGAAGAAAAGTCAGTATTAAACCGCTTCCTTGCGGCGACCGAGCTCGATACGCGCATGCTCGGCATGGTCGCTGCGTTGCTCGTTGTGTGGTGCGTGTTCGATATCTGGAGCGGCATTCTTCGTCCGAATGAGGGCCTGTTCGGCGGCGCATTTCTGACACCACGAAACATTTGGACTTTGCTTGTCCAGACCTCTTCGATCGCCGTCATGGCGACCGGCATGGTCTTGGTTATCGTCATGCGCCACATTGATCTTTCGGTCGGCTCCATGCTCAGTCTGGTCGCTGTGGTCTCTGCAGTGATGCAGGTGTACGTGCTTGGCCCTTCCCTTGGCGTTGGGCATCCTTCCATTTGGATTCTCGGCGTATTGACGGCGCTTGCGCTCGGCACGCTTGTCGGCGCGTTCAACGGTTTCCTTATCGCCTATGCGCAAATTCCTGCGTTCATCGTTACACTGGGAGGCCTGATCGCATTTAGCGGCACTGCCTTCCTCGTCGCCAAAGGCGTGACCGTTGCGCCGATGGACAAAACATTCAAGATCATCGGCGGCAACACACCGGAAGGTTGGTTCGGTCCGATGTGGAGCTGGACCCTGGCGGTAATCGCCTGCGGAGTGATTGTTATCGCCATCATCAACGGCCGGCGTCAACGCAAGCGCTTTCGCTTTCCGCTCCGACCGGTTTGGGCGGAATTTACGCTGGCCGGGCTCGGTGGTGCGGTGGTTCTCGGTTTGACCGCCGTACTGAATTCCTATCCATGGCCATTCGGCCTGATGCGCAACTATGCCGAGGCGAACGGGATCACGCCACCTGCCGGAGAGGAAAATCGTGCTGGCGATGCCATTTGCATGGCTGGTGAAAAGATCGTCCGTTGCACCGAGGGTCTGGTCAACTACACCGGCTATGCGCTGCCGGTCATGATCGCCGTGGTAGTCGGTATCGTCATGACATTCATTGCAACGCGAACACGCTTTGGCCGTTATATCTACGCTGTCGGTGGAAATCCGGAAGCCGCTGAGCTCGCCGGTGTCAACACCAAGTGGCTCACCGTGAAGGTATTTGCCCTCATGGGCTTTCTGGTCGGTATCTCGGCGATTATTTCGTCGGCGCGCCTCGACGCCGCTACCAATGCGCTGGGCCAGTTGAACGAGCTTTATGTCATTGCTGCAGCCGTCATCGGCGGAACGTCACTCGCCGGAGGCATTGGCACCATATACGGCGCCATGATTGGTGCGTTGATGATGCAATCGATCCAGTCGGGAATGGCACTCCTGAATCTTCCGGCCGCCTACCAGAACATCGTGGTCGGAACCGTGCTGGTCTTCGCCGTATGGGTGGACCAGGTTTATCGCCGCCGTGTGCAGTGAGGTAATGACAATGACAGCCCCGCTCGTAGAAATGCGTGACATCTCGATTGCCTTCGGCGGTATCAAGGCGGTCGATCACGCCTCGGTCGATCTTCGCCCCGGCGAGGTTATGGGCCTGCTCGGCCACAATGGCGCCGGCAAATCGACATTGATCAAGATCCTGTCCGGCGCCTATCGCCGCGACCATGGTGAGATTTTGATCAATGGCGATGTCGTCACAATCGACAATCCGCGCGACGCCAAGGACCTGGGAATTGAGACCATCTATCAAACGCTCGCTCTCGCCGATAATGTGGATGCAGCGGCCAATCTTTATCTTGGTCGCGAACTGCGTACGGCATGGGGAACGCTTGACGACGTGGCCATGGAGGCCGAGGCCCGCAATGTCATGGGCCGGCTCAATCCCAACTTCCGGCGCTTCAAGGAGCCGGTCAAATCGCTATCAGGCGGTCAACGGCAATCTGTCGCCATCGCTAGAGCAATCCTGTTCAATGCCAGAATATTGATCATGGATGAGCCGACGGCGGCGCTTGGACCGCAAGAAACCGCGCAGGTGGCCGAGTTAATCAAGCAACTGAAAGAAGAAGGAATCGGTATTTTCCTGATCAGTCACGACCTGCACGACGTGACCGACCTGGCTGACCGGTTATGCGTGATGAAAAACGGTCAAGTCGTCGGTACAGGAAATGTCGAAGACATGACCCACGACGAAATTCTCGGAATGATCATTGCCGGAAAATGCCCGGATGGCGCAACGCCCGGACCTGGTGCAATCGCCGCGTAATCCAGAACCCAAGGGCTCAGCAATGTATCTCGGCCTCGACTTGGGCACATCTGGCGTCAAGGCGCTATTGATCGACGAAGATCAGAACATTGTCGCATCGGCGACAGATACAATGAAAGTCGAGCGCCCACATTCGGGTTGGTCCGAACAGGACCCGGCCGAATGGATGTGGGCAACCCAGGAAGTTCTCAACAAAGTTGCCGATCTTCGCGGCGGCTCGCTAGCCGAGGTGCGCGGAATTGGTCTTTCCGGTCAGATGCATGGGGCGACCCTGCTGGACAGGGACGGCGCTATCCTCAGGCCGTGCATGCTTTGGAACGACACCCGCAGCCATGCCGAAGCGGCAATCATGGATGAAGATCCACGATTTCGTGCGATTACCGGCAATATTGTCTTTCCCGGTTTCACCGCGCCGAAGGTCGAGTGGGTGCGCGTTAACGAGCCGGAGATCTTCGACAATCTGGCAATGGTATTGCTGCCCAAGGACTATCTTCGCTACTGGCTGACCGGCGAGTTCGTCTCAGACATGTCGGACAGCGCCGGCACCGCATGGTTCGATACCGCAAAGCGCGACTGGTCAGATGAGCTGCTCGCGCATTGTGGCCTGTTGCGCCAACAGATGCCCCGCCTGGTCGAAGGCAGCGCACCGGGCGGCCTGTTGAGAGATGATCTGGCTGAACGCTATGGGATGGAACCGGGTATACCCGTAGCCGGCGGCGGTGGCGACAATGCCGCTTCTGCCATCGGCATGGGAACGGTAGCGGCCGGACAGGCCTTTGTCTCGCTCGGCACATCCGGTGTTTTGTTCGCCGCCAACGACGCCTATCTGCCGAATCCTGAAAGTGCCGTCCATACATTCTGCCATGCCCTGCCGGATACTTGGCATCAGATGGGTGTCATTCTGTCTGCTACCGATGCTTTGAACTGGTTCGCCTCGATCGCAAATGCTGACCCCTCCGAACTGACAAGCGAACTCGGTGACGGGCTTCGCGAACCTGGGGCGGTCAGTTTTCTGCCCTATCTCTCAGGCGAGCGCACACCTCACAATGATGCGGCCATTCGCGGAGTGTTCGCCGGTTTGGAGCACGGGCAACACAGGACCGACTTGACCCGGGCAGTTTTGGAAGGGGTCACCTTTGCCTTGGCCGACAATCTGGCTGCGTTACGCGATGCCGGCACAAATCTCGATCGCGTCATTGCCGTCGGTGGAGGCTCACGTTCTGGCTACTGGCTGAATTTGATCGCCACGGTCCTCGACTTAGCCGTGGATGTGCCGGCAGACGGCGATTACGGCGCCGCTTTCGGTGCGGCAAGGCTGGGTTTGATTGCCGCCGAAAATGCTGATCCCCAGTCAATCTGCACCCCGCCCCAAATTTCCAGATCCATCGAACCCGATCGAACCATGACCGCGACATTTACCGACACCTATGAGCGTTGGAAAATTCTCTACCCGGCCATCAAAGGAGCAACCACATGAGCACCGGCTTTTTCGGCGACGTCACGAAAATCCCCTTTGAAGGACCGGACAGCGACAATCCGCTGGCTTTTCGCCACTATGATCCCGACGAGGTTCTCATGGGCAAGCGCATGGAGGATCACCTGCGCTTCGCCGTATGTTATTGGCATAGTCTTGTCTGGCCCGGCGGCGACCCGTTCGGAGGGCAGACGTTCAACAGACCATGGTTTGCCGATAGGATGGGCGACACCATGGATGCCGCCAAGATGAAAGCGGATGTGGCGTTCGAACTGTTTTCCGCTCTTGGTGTACCTTATTACTGCTTTCATGACGCTGATGTCCGCCCGGAAGGAGCGACCTTTCAGGAAAACACAAACAACCTGAACGAAATCGTCGACTACTTCGCCACAAAGCAGGAGGAGACGGGGCTGCGCCTGCTCTGGGGAACGGCCAATCTCTTCTCCAACCGGCGCTACATGGCAGGAGCCGCGACCAATCCGGATCCCGAGGTATTTGCTTTCGCCGCTGCCACGGTCAAGACCTGTATCGACGCGACCAAAAAACTGGGCGGCGCAAACTATGTGTTGTGGGGTGGCCGCGAAGGCTATGAAACGCTGTTGAACACCGACTTGAGGCGCGAAGACCAGCAGGCGGGACGGTTTCTCAATCTTGTTGTCGAGTACAAGCACAAAATTGGCTTTGAAGGCACCATATTGATCGAACCGAAACCGCAAGAGCCCACCAAGCATCAATATGATTACGACGTGGCAACCGTTTATGGCTTCTTGAAGCGGCACGGGCTTGAGAATGAGGTCAAGGTAAACATCGAACAGGGCCATGCGATATTGGCCGGCCACTCGTTCGAGCACGAGTTGGCGCTGGCCAATGCGTTGGGAATTTTTGGTTCAATCGACATGAACCGAAACGATTATCAGTCGGGTTGGGATACCGACCAGTTTCCCAACAACGTCCCTGAAGTCGCTCTGGCCTATTATGAGATCCTGAAGGGTGGCGGGTTTGAGAATGGTGGAACCAATTTCGATGCCAAGCTCCGGCGCCAGTCGATCGATCCGGACGATCTGCTGATCGCGCATATCGAAGGAATGGACACCTGCACCCGCGGCTTCAAGGCTGCCGTCGCCATGTTGGAAGACAACAATATTGGTGCATTCATTGAGCAGCGTTATTCGGGTTGGGGTCACCAAGGCGCCAAGGCAATGCTGGACGGTAAAAGAAGCCTGGAGGAAATATCGGCCTGGGTCGAGAGTGAGAATATCAACCCGGAACCCCGGTCAGGTCGCCAGGAAATGTTGGAGACGATCGTCAACCGCTATGTTTGATGCCCGTTATCGCACGGTGGCACGTCCGTTTTTCAATTCCGCGTCACCGCTCCGGTGGATATATCGGTGAAAGCCCGGATCAGGCGGGCATCTTTTCGCTCCGATAAAAATGCCACAAAATAGCTGGTCTGAATTTCTACATCCGAAATGTTCACCACTTTCATCTTCGGATGCGGAATGAACTCGAAGTCGGCGACAAAGCCGATGCCCAAACCTTGTTCGACAGCCTTCCAGACACCTTCACGACTGCTGATATCGAACACAACCTCGACCTCAACCTGATGCTCAGCCAAAACCTTCTCCACAGCCATGCGAGTTGTTGAGCCCCTTTCTCGTCTGATCACCCGTTGGCCTGCCAACTCATGAACGGAGACACTGCTTCTTTCAAAGAAAGGATGGTTCTCGTTAACGAACACAACCACTTCGTGCCTGCGGAACGGAATTACGGTCACCCGCGGGTCGGTGTTGACTTCGGCGATAAGACCCACATCCGCATCGTAGGCAATCAAGCGTTCAAAACTCTGCTGTGAATTTCCCAGGCTGACCGACACATCAACGTTGGGGTGGCGCTGTTTGAAAGCTGTTATGAGATCAGTTGCATGAAAAGGCCCTACTGCGGCAATGCGCAATGTTCCCTTTTGAAGGCCGGCAAAAGCGTTCAGCAGATCATCGATTTCATCGAGCTGCTGTCTGACCCTGTTAGTCATCGCGAAGAGATCTTGACCGGCGACGGACAGTTGAACCCCTCGGCCTACCCGGTGGAAAAGTTCGATACCGTAGCGGTCCTCAAGTGCCTTCACTTGCGCGGAAAGTGTCGGTTGGCTGACATTTTCGGCTTTCGCTGCGGCCGTATAGCCTTGGTGCCGCGCAACAGCGTCAAAGGCTTTGAGTTGCGTACCTATCATAGAAATTCTCTATAGATTACATCTAAACTATATATTGGTAATATTGATTTGCAAAGATCAATGTGCCGGTGGTTTCGAGATTGGTTCCAGCTGTGGAATGGGCGATGTGGACGTACAACAATCCGGTACGCGTTCGGTTTGGCGCCGGCGCCATCGACGGCCTTGCATCGGCGATTAGTGGGCGCAGTTACGCTGTCATCACCTATCCGGATTCCTATTTTACCGAATTGACACACAATATAGCCGAACGGGCCGGCTCACCGGCATTTGTTGTCAACGATGTTGCTCCCAATCCCGATTACAAACATCTGGCGCCGCAATGTGCCCGGTACAACGATCTTGTCGCTTTGCCGGATGTGATCGTGGCGCTCGGAGGTGGGTCGGTGATTGACTCAGCCAAAGTGTTTGCTGCCGCGGGTGGCAATTTTGAAACGGTAGCTCGCTTTCTGGAAACAGGTTTGGGTGCTGAAGATCTGGCATGCACTCCCATTATCGCGGCGCCTACCACCGCTGGAACAGGCAGCGAAGTAACCTGCTGGGCAACCGTCTGGGATGAAGCCCGAAGCCGAAAGTTTTCGCTGTCTCTTCAGGCGCTCTATCCGGAAATGGCAATCATCGATCCGGAATTGATGCTAGGCAAATCCCGTCAGCTGACGCTTTCGACAGGATTGGACTCTCTGTCGCATGCGCTGGAAAGCATTTGGAATGTGAACGCCAATCCCGTTTCGGCACTTTATGCCGTTGCCGCCGCCAAACGTATACTGGCAGATCTGCCGCTCCTATTACACGATCTCGATAGCCTTGAACTCAGGGGCTCGCTCGCCGAGGCTTCTCTTTGCGCGGGCTTGGCATTCTCCAACACCAAGACCGCGATTGCCCATAATATTTCATACCCTCTGACACTTGACCGGGGTGTGCAGCACGGTATCGCGTGCTCGTTCACACTGCCGACTATTTTGAGGTCGGTCATGGGAATCGGAGGCTTCCGCGAAGCGGCCCTGCGAGAGATCTTCGGCGACGATTTGGAAAAGGGCTCTGAAAACCTGGAAGACTTTCTGCGCAAGCTGGGTGTCGGTACAAGCTTCCGCGATTACGGGGTACCTGCAGAAACCTGGGCGGATATCATTCGCGACGCCTTCGCCGGCGAACGCGGAAAAAACTTTGTCGGCCAAATGGATGGCTTTCTGACAGCACAGGACCGAATGCTGTCATAATCATAATCACCCAATAGTGCCAACAGCCCGGCATCAACCGGCAAATCACAGAGGAAACAAGATGAACATGATTGACCGCGGACCGATCACTGCCAATGACCGGCACTATGCCCGGCCCAAGGTTCCCGCGATCGCCATTTGCCTGGATGGTTGCGAACCTGAATATCTCGATGTTGCAATCAAGGCCGGATTGATGCCGGCACTTGAGCGGATCATGGCAAAAGGAACCGTTCGCCGCGCGCACAGCGTCATCCCGAGCTTCACCAATCCCAACAATCTTTCAATTGCAACCGGCCGGCCACCATCGGTGCACGGCATTTGCGGCAATTTCCTCTTTGATCCGGAAACCGGTGAGGAGGTGATGATGAATGACCCGCGCTTCTTGCGGGCGCCGACCGTATTCAAGGCATGCTATGATGCCGGAATGAAGGTCGCCATTGTGACGGCCAAGGACAAGCTGCGCGCGCTTCTTGGCCACGGGCTCGCCTATGATGAGGGCAGAGCAATTTGCTTCTCATCTGAAAAGTCGGACACAACCACATTGGCAGAGAACGGAATTGATAACGCGAGCAAATGGCTTGGAATGGAGGTTCCGGAGGTCTATTCGGCGGAACTCTCCGAGTTTGTGTTTGCCGCCGGTGTGAAGCTGCTAAATGAATGGCAACCGGACGTCATGTATCTGACCACCACAGATTATGTGCAGCACAAATACAAACCCGGCGATGCGGAAGCCAATTCATTTTACGCGATGTTCGACAACTATCTGGCGGAACTTAACGCAGCCGGCGCAGCTATCGTGGTCACCGCTGACCATGGCATGAAGCCGAAACATGACAAAGACGGCGCTCCTGCGGTGATTTATGTGCAGGACTTGCTCGATGAGTGGCTCGGCAAAGACGCTGCCCGGGTTATTCTGCCGATTACAGATCCCTATGTGGTTCATCATGGCGCTCTGGGCTCGTTTGCGACGGCCTACTTGCCTGGCGGATCGAACCGGGACGATATTATCGATCGTCTTTCGGCAATCGAAGGTATCGATGTCGTGATCGGCCGGGAAGAAGCCTGCCAGCGGTTCGAACTGCCTGCAGACCGTATTGGCGATATTGTGATGATCTCAACTGAGAACCTGACGATCGGCACTAGCGAACACCGCCATGATCTTGCCGCGCTCAAAGAGCCGCTTCGCTCGCACGGCGGGCTGAGCGAACAGGAGGTGCCGTTCATTGTCAATCGGCCGATTGAGCTTCCCGAACCACCACAACTACGTAATTTTGATGCGTTTTTTTACGCCACAACTGCGGCGGCAAGGTAGATTGGACGAACGATGATGCTGACAAAAACACAAACCGAGATCCGTCACGAGCCGATGCGCATTGGCGGCAGGAAAGTGAACGCTGAAGATGTGGTCGAGGTGCGGTATCCTTATACCAATGAGGTAATCGGAACGGTACCGGCAGGCAATGCTTCTCATGCCGCCGAAGCTTTTGAGATTGCGGCCAATTACAAGCCCAGGCTTACGCGCTACGAACGGCGCGAAATCTTGAACAAGACCGCTAACCTGATTGTCGAGCGACGTGAGGAGATCGCCAAATGGTTGACACTCGAACTGGGCATCTGTCACCAGCATGCGCTTTACGAAACCGGCCGATCCTACGATGTTTTCACCTTTGCCGGCATGTTGTCGGCGATGGACGACGGCCAGATATTCTCTTGCGATCTGACACCGAACGGCAAGGATCGCAAGATCTACACAAAGCGCGAACCGGTGCGCGCAATATCAGCGATCACACCGTTCAATCATCCGCTCAACATGGTGGCGCACAAGATCGCGCCAGCAATTGCCACGAACAATTGCGTTGTGTGCAAGCCGACCGAGCTGACGCCTTTGACCGCTATCACGCTGGCTGACATCCTTTATGAAGCCGGTCTACCGCCGGAAATGTTCCAGATTGTCACCGGCTGGCCAAACGATATTGGTGACGAGATGATCACCAATGACAACATCGACATCATCACGTTTACCGGCGGAGTGAAGGTCGGAAAGATGATCGCCAACGAGGCGGGCTACAAGCGTCAGGCGCTGGAGCTTGGCGGCAATGATCCGCTGATCATCCTCAATGATTTGTCCGACGATGATCTGAAGAAGGCGGCGGCGATCGCCATCGCGGGTGCAACTGGTAATTCTGGTCAGCGTTGCACGGCGGTGAAGCGCATTCTCGTGCAGGAGAGCATTGCTGACAAAGTGGTGCCGTCCATTTTGGAGAACGCCAGGAAGATCAAATTTGGCGACCCGCAAGATCCTGAAACCCAGCTCGGTTGCGTCATCCACGATGAGGCCGCGGCTACGTTCGAGCGACGGGTGTTAGAGGCTGAGAAAGCCGGGGCGAAAATTCTCTATCATCCCGGCCGGCAAGGAGCGCTGCTTCCGCCAATCGTTGTCGACCACGTGCCGCACGACAGTGAGTTGGTGTATGAAGAGACCTTCGGGCCAGTTGTTCCGATCGTGCGTGTACCCGATGATGACGACCAGCTGATCGACATCTCCAACTCCACTCCGTTCGGCCTGTCCGCCGGCGTATGTACCAATGATCTGAGCCGCATCACGAAATATGTCGACGGACTGGACGTGGGCACGGTCAACATTTGGGAGCAGCCAGGTTATCGCATCGAAATGTCGCCATTTGGCGGGATTAAGGATTCCGGAAATGGCGTTAAAGAGGGCGTATTGGAAGCGATGAAGTTTTTCACCAATGTGAAGACCTATTCGCTACCCTGGCCGTAAGACGCCTCCACGACGCGCGGACTGCAAAAAGGGATACAGATGAATGGCGATTATCTCGTTTCTATTTCATCTGTTTGGCGCGACCCTGTTGCTGCTATACGCGGTAAGGATGGTCCGCACGGGAATCGAGCGCGCGTTCGGTCCGTCGTTCAAGCGGGTTTTCATGCGGAGCGGTGGTCGTCTGCGATCTGCGGCAACGGGCCTCTGTCTTGCCATGGTCCTTCAAAGCTCCGCCGGTGTCGCCCTGCTTGCAACCGGCTTTGCGGCAGCAAGCCTGGTTTCCTTTGCAACCGGCCTGGCGATCGTACTTGGTGCGGACATGGGATCGGCGCTGCTCATCCAGATCCTGTCCAACCAACTTGAATGGCTGGTTCCTGTATTGTTGACGGTCGGCGGTGGCCTGTTCATTAATTTTGAACGTCGCGGTTTCCGTCAAGCCGGGCGCATTGTGCTTGGCATCGCGTTCATCCTGATATCCTTGCAGTTTCTGCGTGAAACAATGGACCCGATCCGGGACGCAAATTTCCTGCCAGCAATTGCATTATATCTTGAGCGCGACACGATTACTGCATTCATAGTCGGAGCGGTGCTTGCTTGGCTCATGCATTCTTCGGTCGCCGTCATATTGATGTGCGTAACGCTGGTCTCTGTTGGTTCATTTCCCGTAGGCGTAGGTGTCGCTTTTGTACTCGGAGCCAATTTGGGCGGCGCAATTATTCCCGTCTGGCTCAGCCGCTCCATGCCAAACCAGGCGCGGCGTATCCCGATGGCCAATCTTATTTTGCGTGGCGGTTGGGCTGCTTTGGCGCTGTTGCTGCTTCGGCTGTTTCCCGTCGATTACTCGGCGTGGAACATCAGCGCCAGCCAGACCGTGGTAAGCGTGCATATCGCATTCAATTTTGCCATGATCGCGTTCCTCCCATTCATCGGAATGCTTGAACGGCCGATGACAAATCTGCTGCCGGAGCAGGATGACAACACGGGAGATTCAGACTTCAAGAACCGGTCGGTTCTCGATACTGCCCTGCTCGATCGCCCGAAACTTGCCCTGACTTGTCTTCGTCGCGAAGTCCTTCGCATGCTGGACATAACCAACGAGATGTTCACCGAGGTGGAGGAAATCTACGCCACGGGCGACAAAGCGCACGGCAAGGCCATCATTTCGCGCGACAAACACGTAAATTTGGCGCTCGACGGTGTCCGGCGCTACGCCGCGCAGATCGAGGAACACTCTCTGACCGATGAAGACGGCGAACGCCTTCGTGAAATGGTGGAATATGCGATTGCGGTGGAATCGGCTGCCGATGTGGTCACAAAACGGCTGATCCCGCGCGCATTTCAAAAAGCCGCCGAAGGAATCAAATTATCTCAGGAAGGCGCCGATGAAATCGCCCAGATTTTTAGCCGCGTAACCAACAACATTCCGCTTGCCTCAAATGTCTTGGTTTCAGACGACCCGGAAAGCGCCCGACTGCTTCTTGAGGAGAAGGAAGAAGTTACGCGCCAGGAGAGGCAGAGCCGCAAGAAACACCTCGAACGACTGAGCAGCGGCTCGGCGCTAAGCTTCGAGTCGAGCAACATGCATCTCGAAACGCTTCGGGCTTTGAAAGACTTCAACAGCCTGATCGCCGGTGTTGCCTACCCAATTCTGCACCGCTCCGGCCAACTGCTCGAAACACGCCTCATCGGAAGACTTTAGGCTCGAGAAAAGCAACCTGTCCGGCAGGCCAGTAAACGACTGAGAATTTTCGCGCTGTATCGGCTTCTACGAACCGGATATCCACCGCCACTCAAATTCTTGGATCTGTTAATCGAGCGGTGATGCCAATAATGTCGCACCATGCAAAAACAGCCATTCGAGGACTTGCGATCATTCTCTGCACGTGTTTGAAGTGCCGCAGTTAAATCGATTGAATTCACGCATCCAGCGCTGCGAGTCTGACAAGGAAATGCCTGATGGCGGCCGACGAAATCCGTGAAAGACTGTTGCACCATCTCGCATATTCGCTTGGAAAGGATGCGGAGCACGCGCAAATCTATGATTGGCGTATAGCGTTGTCCCTGACCATCAGGGACCGCATTGTCGATCACTGGTTTGCGTCAACACGGGCTACCTATGCCGGCCGGCGAAAACGCGTTTATTACCTTTCGATGGAATTTCTCATCGGGCGGCTGCTGGAAGACGCGATCACCAATCTGCGCCTCGACGAGCAGGTTGAAGCCGTTTTTTCACAACTGGGACTTCCACTGGAAATGGTGCTGGCCGACGAACCGGACGCAGCGCTGGGCAATGGTGGATTGGGACGCTTGGCGGCCTGTTATCTGGATTCCATGTCAACCGTTGGCTGTCCGGCATTCGGTTACGGAATTCGATACGAGCACGGGCTCTTCCGCCAGAGCTTCGATCATGGACGCCAGCAGGAGCAACCGGAAGACTGGCTGCAACAAAAACACGCCTGGGAATTTGAGCGCCCGGAAGCGGCCTTTCAGATCGGATTCGGTGGCGAGGTCAAACGAGAGGGTACCGGCATTGTCTGGACGCCAAGCGAGAGTGTTGTCGCGCAGGCCTTCGATACACCCGTCATCGGCTGGCAGGGGCGCTGGGCCAATACATTGCGCCTTTGGGGGGCATTGCCGACAAGTTTGCTTGATCTCGAGCGGTTCAACAGGGGCGAATATGCCGCCGCTGCAGAAACGGAGGCGCTGGCAAGAACCATCAGCCGGGTTCTCTATCCCGACGACACAACCGAGCAGGGTAAAGAACTTCGTCTGAAGCAGGAATATTTTTTCACCGCCGCCTCGCTGCGCGATTTGTTGCGCCGCTTTGAGAGCGAATATGACGATATCCGGCAATTGCCGGAAAAAGTGGCGATCCAGCTCAACGACACCCATCCGGCGCTGGCGGGACCGGAGCTGGTCCGTCTGTTGCATGACGAACGCGGAGTTGGCTTCGAAGAGGCGGTCGAGATCTCTCGCAATTGCCTGTCATACACCAACCACACGCTTCTGCCCGAAGCCTTGGAGCGCTGGTCGGAAACGCTGATGGGGCGGCTGTTGCCCCGCCATGTGACATTGATCGAACAAATCGATGATTGGCATGCAATACAGCATCCATCGCGCAATCTGTCCATTCGCGAGGATGGCCAGATCAAGATGGGCGAACTGTCGTTCGTCATGGCAAAAAAAACCAACGGTGTGTCGGCTCTTCATACCGAATTGATGAAGAAGACGGTTTTCAAGGACCTTCATGCCCTGCATCCGGATCGCATCATCAACCAGACCAACGGGGTGACGCCACGCCGTTGGCTGTTGTCGTGCAATCCGCGGCTCTCTGCGCTGATCGACCGGACGATCGGCGATGGCTGGGCAGACGACCTGGAGCGGCTGGGCGAACTTGAGCCGCACGTCAATGACGAAGGGTTCATCAATGTATTCCGCAATGTCAAAACCGCGAACAAGCGGGATTTGGCAAACTGGCTGAAGGCGACTCACAAAATTGAGATCGATCCGCAGGCGATGTTTGATGTTCAGATCAAACGCATTCATGAGTACAAGCGCCAGCACCTCAACATTCTTGAAGCCATCGCGCTGTGGCGGGAAATTCGCGAAAACCCGACGGCAGACTGGACCCCGCGGGTAAAGATATTCGGTGGCAAGGCCGCCCCCGGTTATGTCATGGCCAAGGAGATCATCCATCTGATCAACAGCGTAGCGGGTGTCATCAACGCCGATCCGGTGACCAACCGATACCTCAAGGTCGTCTTCGTCCCAAATTACAACGTCTCGCTGGCCGAGAAATTGATTCCCGCTGCCGATCTGTCCGAGCAGATTTCAACCGCCGGCAAAGAGGCGTCGGGAACCGGCAACATGAAACTTGCGCTAAACGGCGCGTTGACCATTGGAACCCTCGACGGCGCAAATGTTGAAATTCGCGAACGTGTGGGCGCGGAGAACTTCATCCTGTTTGGCATGAACGCCGCCGAAGCCGAGGAACGCAGGCTGATCCATCGCCACGCCGAGCAGGCCATCGCCGATTGTCCACGCCTGGCGCGCGCCATCGATGATATCCGCAATGGTGTATTCTCTCCTGAAGCGCCCGACAGGTTTCAGCGCATTACAAACGACTTGACCAATGCGGATTATTTTCTGGTCGCCTCAGATTTCGCCGACTATTGGCAAGCTCAGCGCCGGGCCGACACACTTTATCTCGACCTCGAAAACTGGGCCCGAATGGCTGCTTTGAACACTGCGCGGACCGGCTGGTTCTCATCAGACAGGGCCGTCCTGGGTTACATGAATGAGATCTGGGATACGAAATCGGCACTCGCGACACAGGGGGAACCGAAATGATTGTATTCGCACTGCAATCAGGTACCCTTGAATCATGTCTGTGGTAGCAGAATCCGGACAAATCAAATTCCTGACGGCTGAGGTCGCGGAGAGCCTTGCCAATGGCAGTCACAATAATCCGTTTTCGGTCCTTGGGGCCCATGCTCATGGTGAATCAACATTCGTAACTGCATTTAATCCGGACGCCAGCAAGCTTTTGGCAGTCGTCAACGACAAGGAATTCCCTTTAAGTCCGGTCTTAGAAGCGCCCGGCATATTTGTTGGCCGGATACCTGCATCCACAGCCTATCAACTAAGGGCGGTTGGACCCGGAGAAGAGACCCGCGACTATGAAGATCCATACCGGTTCGGGCCGGTGCTTGGCGAACTGGACGAACATTTGCTGGCCGAGGGCACTCATAGACGCATTTGGACTGTACTCGGTGCACATTTGATCGAGCACGAAGGCGTCGCCGGCTGCCACTTTGCTGTTTGGGCCCCGAACGCCAGGCGTGTGTCAGTTGTCGGCGATTTCAATGGGTGGGACGGCAGGCGGCATGTCATGCGGCGGCGTGGATCAATCGGCGTGTGGGAAATTTTCTTACCGGCACTAGGAGACGGGATCGTCTACAAATACGAGATTGTCGGCGCGGATGGATCGGTTCTGCCGCTCAAGGCCGATCCGGTCGGCTTTGGCTCGCAGCACCCGCCGGACAATGCCTCCATCGTTCGTGATATCAAGGGCTACGGCTGGCATGACAAAGAATGGATGGATACCCGCCTTGGCCCCAATGGGCGAAGTGCACCAATATCAATTTATGAGGTTCATCTTGGTTCATGGAAGCGAAGAACCGATGAAGGTAATCGCTCGCTGTCGTACCGGGAGGCGGCCACGGAACTGGTGGACTATGTTCACGATATGGGATTTACCCATATCGAGTTTCTTCCGATCAGCGAGCACCCTTTTGACGGTTCCTGGGGTTACCAGCCAATCGGTCTTTTCGCACCGACGATCCGCTACGGACCGCCGCACGAATTTCGTGATCTCGTTGACGCGGCACACAAGAAGGGGCTTGGCATCATATTGGACTGGGTGCCGGCGCATTTTCCGACTGATGAGCACGGACTTGGCCGTTTCGATGGGACAGCGCTTTACGAGCACGAGGATCCGAGAGAAGGATTCCATCCGGACTGGAACACGTTCATCTACAACTACGGCCGCACCGAGGTTTCGAATTTCCTGGTCGCCAACGCGCTGTATTGGTTGGAAGAATACCACGTGGACGGATTGCGCGTGGATGCGGTCGCCTCAATGCTGTACCGCGACTATAGCCGTTCGGAAGGGGCCTGGATTCCGAACAAGGACGGCGGGCGCGAGAATCTCGAGGCGATCGAACTTCTCAAACGAACCAACAAGGCGGTCTATGGCGAAATCCCAGGCATCATGACCATAGCGGAGGAATCAACCTCCTTTCCCAAAGTGTCCCAGCCGGTCGATGTTGGCGGCCTTGGATTTGGGTACAAGTGGAACATGGGCTGGATGAACGACTGCCTGGATTATATTAGCCGCGATCCGGTCCATCGCAAATACCACCACCACCAGATGACCTTCGGATTGAACTACGCCTTTTCGGAAAACTTCATCCTTCCGATAAGTCACGACGAAGTCGTGCATGGCAAAGGCTCGATGATTGCACGGATGCCCGGAAGTGATGTCAACAAGTTTGCCAATCTGCGTGCCTTCTACGGTTTCATGTGGGGACATCCCGGCAAGAAGTTGCTTTTTATGGGATGCGAGTTTGCCCAGCAGGCAGAGTGGAATCATGACTCTCAGCTTGACTGGGATGCAGCTGAGCAAGAACCGAACCGGGGAGTGCGGCGCCTCATCCGGGATCTGAACACGACCTATCGTGGCACGCCTGCTTTGCATGCAAAGGATTGCGAGGCAGAGGGATTTGAGTGGATTGACGCCGACAATTCCGAACAATCCATCTACGCGTTCATCCGCCGGGGAGGAAAGGCGGACAAGCCGGCCGTGGTGATCTGCAATTTCACTCCTGTCGAGCGCGCCAGCTGGTTGTGTGGCTTCCCTGCAGCTGGCACCTGGCGGGAGGCAATCAATACTGATGCCGCGATCTATGGTGGGGAAAACAGAGGAAACAACGGTTTTATCACCGCCGCAAAAGAACCGCATCACGGTCAGCCGGCCTCGGCGCACCTTGTGCTGCCGCCGCTGTCGACGCTGATCCTGATCCAAGACGCATAGAGGACATGGAGGAAATATCATGAGCGAGAACAACAGCCGCAGGCTTACGTCGCGATCCATGGCATTTGTGCTGGCGGGAGGCCGAGGCAGCCGCCTGAAGGAACTGACCGACAAGCGCGCCAAACCGGCGGTATACTTCGGCGGCAAGTCCCGGATCATCGACTTCGCGCTGTCCAATGCGTTGAACTCCGGAATTCGCAAAATGGCAATCGCCACTCAGTACAAAGCACACTCCCTGATCCGCCATTGCCAGCGCGGCTGGAATTTCTTTCGCGCCGAACGGAACGAATATCTCGACATCCTTCCCGCGTCGCAACGGGTCGCCGAGAACAAGTGGTATCTGGGCACGGCCGATGCGGTCGGTCAGAATATCGATATCGTCGACAGCTACCGTGTTGACTATGTTCTGATCCTGGCAGGCGATCACATTTACAAGATGGATTATGAATTGATGCTGCGCGAGCATGTGGAAAGCGGCGCAGACGTTACCGTCGGATGCCTGACTGTCCCGCGCGCCGAAGCCACGGCTTTTGGTGTCATGGCAGTCGATGAAAATCTTCGCATAACCAACTTCCTGGAAAAGCCGGCCGATCCGCCAGCAACGCCGGATGATCCGGAGATGTCGCTCGCTTCCATGGGCATCTACGTATTTGATTGGAAAATGTTGCGGGAACTGCTGATCCGTGATGCCGAAGATCCCGATTCAAAACACGATTTCGGTGGCGACATCATTCCCTATCTTGTCAAGAACGGCAAAGCGGTGGCGCACCGGTTCTCTGATAGCTGCGTACGCGATCGCCCGGATTCACCGGCCTACTGGCGGGACGTGGGAACGATCGACGCATTCTGGAAAGCAAATATCGACCTGACCGGTTTCGAGCCCGAGCTCAACCTCTGGGACAGGAACTGGCCTATCTGGACCTATTCGGAATCAGTGCCGCCGGCCAAATTCGTGCATGACCAGACAGATCGTCGAGGCTCTGCTGTTTCTTCCCTCGTCTCCGGCGGTTGCATCATTTCAGGAACCGAAGTTCGCAACTCGCTCTTGTTTACACAGGTGCATTCCAATTCCTATTCGGTGCTGGATCACGCAGTCGTTCTGCCATATGTGACGATTGAGCGGTCAGCACGGCTGACCAATGTCGTCATCGACAGGGGCGTCGTCATACCCGAGGGTCTGGTAGTCGGCGAAGATCCCGAAGAAGACAAAAAATGGTTTCGTGTCAGCGACACTGGCGTAACGCTGATCACCAGTGACATGCTCCGGAAACGTGCTGCTCATCAATGATCAAGGTGTTGTCCGTCGCATCCGAATGCGCACCTCTCATCAAGACCGGGGGACTGGCGGATGTCGCCGGGGCACTTCCATCCGCAATGATCGACCAGGGATGCGAGATGCGCACCCTTCTGCCCGGCTATCCGGCGGTGCTGGAGGCACTTGGGAAGAAGTCAAAGACCGCGATGGAGGTGCCCGACTGCTTTGGCGGACCCGCCAGGATCAAGCGCGGGAAAGTAAACGGTCTCGACATCTACGTCCTGGATGCACCGCATCTTTTCGATCGCCCCGGAGCGATCTATGTCGACACAAACGGCGTAGACTACGAAGACAATCCCGAACGTTTCGCTGCGCTCTCCTGGGTCGCGGCCCAGATCGGAGCGGCAGGGATCGGCCGCTGGAAGCCCAAAATTTTGCACCTGCACGACTGGCAGGCTGGTCTTGCACCGGTGTATCTGCGGAAATTGAACGCCGGCCATGACATTCGAACCGTACTGACGATCCACAACATCGCTTTTCACGGTATCGCGCCCGCCAATCGTCTGACTGCGTTAAAACTACCGAGTTCCGGTTTCACCGTTGACGGTTTCGAGTTCTGGGGAAAGATCAGTGCGCTGAAGGCGGGTATGGCGTATTCCGACGCGCTGACGACGGTCAGCCCGACCTACGCCAACGAATTAGCCACTCCCGAATTTGGCATGGGGCTTGATGGAATTATCCGACAAAGGCGAGAGGTATTGACCGGAATCCTCAACGGTATCGACGAAAATATATGGAACCCGGCAACCGATGCTCTGATCGCCGCGCCATACAAGACAGCACGCGGCAAGGCGAAAAACCGAGCGGCGCTTCTTGCCGAGATGGAGTTGAATGTCGGCGATGGTCCGCTTTGTGTGGTCGTTTCACGCCTCACGGAACAAAAGGGCCTCGATCTGCTGCTGGAAGCACTGCCGGCGCTGGTCGACCGGGGAGGTGCGCTGGCGCTCCTCGGCTCAGGCGACGCCTCGCTGGAAAAAGCTTGGACGGATGCTGCGAAACACCCCAATGTCGCGGTCCGCATAGGCTATGACGAAGCGCTTTCACACCGCCTCATCGCCGGTGGTGACGCGATCCTGGTCCCGTCGCGATTTGAGCCCTGCGGGCTGACGCAACTCTATGGATTGCGATACGGATCGGTTCCGCTCGTGGCGCACACTGGCGGGCTTGCCGATACGATTATTCCGGCCAATGATGCCGGCCTGAGGGCTGGAGTTGCCACCGGTATACAGTTTGCTCCGGTGACATCGGATGCGCTGGCTCAGGCGCTGATCAAACTTTGCGAACTTTATTCACAGGCAGATGTCTGGGCAAAACTGCAGCGCAACGCTATGCGTCATCGAGTCGACTGGTCAGCTTCGGCCGGTCAATATGCGAACCTGTACCGGAACCTTATCAACCGCACATGATTCAGAACTACTCGATGACAGCCGGGCGCGCCGACCCGCTCGGTGCGACGTTTGACGGCGACGGCGTAAACTTCGCGGTGTTTTCCGAACACGCCGAACGCATCGTCCTGTGTCTTTTCAACGACACTGACGAGCACGAGTTCACAACTCTTGAGTTACCGGAACGTGACGGCGATATCTGGCACGGATACGTCGCCGGCCTGCGGCCCGGCCAGCATTACGGGTACCGCGCATACGGCCGCTACGACCCGGAGGCCGGCTATCGTTTCAACCATAACAAGCTTCTCCTGGATCCTTATGCAAGGCATCTGACCGGTCATCCGAAATGGAATGGCGCACTGATGGGATATGAGGTTGGCGCCGGGGACGCCGACATTTCGTTTGATACGAGAGACAGCGAACCATACATGCCGCGCTGTGTCGTCACAGAAGCGCTGGCTGTCACGAACCCTGATTCAAAGCCGGATATTCCGGCCAATGAATCGGTGATCTACGAAGCGCATGTAAAAGGCCTGACAAAACTGCATCCGACAGCAGAACCACCCGGAACATTCTTGTCGGTGGCGTCAGATCCGATGCTGGAACATTTTGACCGATTGGGCATTACCGCCGTCGAGCTTCTGCCGGTGCATGCATTTCTAAACGACCGGTTCCTGGTCAAACAGGGGCTGACCAACTATTGGGGATATCAGTCGATCGGCTTTTTTGCGCCGGATCCTCGATACCTTCATCAAGGCAAAATAGCTGAATTCCGTGAAATGGTCGCCCGCCTGCACTCGGCCGGTATCGAGGTCATTCTAGACGTCGTTTACAATCACACCGGCGAAGGCAACGAGATGGGTCCAACCCTTTCCTTCCGGGGCCTGGACAACCTGAACTACTACCGTCTGGCGGAAAACCGTCGCCATTACGTCAACGATACAGGGACCGGCAACACCCTGAACGTAGAGCATCCGATGGTTTTGCGTATGGTGATGGACAGCCTGCGTTACTGGACAGAAGTCATGCATGTGGATGGCTTCCGTTTCGATCTTTGCTCCACACTCGGCCGTACCGCTTCCGGTTTTGATCGCGGTGCTTCGTTTTTCGACGCGATCCGGCAGGATCCTGTTCTGGCAAAGGCAAAGCTGATCGCCGAACCGTGGGATGTCGGACCGGGCGGTTACCAGCTTGGCGCCTTTCCGCCACCGTTTCTGGAATGGAATGACCAGTTTCGTGACAGCGTGCGGCAATTCTGGCGTGGCAATCCCGGAGGCGCGGCTGATCTGGCCGAACGCTTGACCGGTTCGGCCCGTCAGTTCGACCATTCAGGCAGGCGGGCTACTGCGTCCGTGAATTTCATCAGCGCCCATGACGGATTCACATTGCAGGACATCGTCTCATACAGCCGCAAGCACAATGAGAAAAATGGTGAAGGCGGTCGCGACGGCCACAATGAAAACCACACGGACAATATGGGGGTCGAGGGACCAACAGACGATCCGGAGATCAACGCCGCCCGGGCGCGCCGCAAACGCAACATGATGGCGACACTGCTATTGAGTCAGGGAACACCGATGATCCTGGCGGGAGATGAACTCGGCAACTCGCAGAGCGGCAACAACAACGCCTATTGCCAGGACAACGAAACAAGCTGGATCGACTGGGATGCAGGTGATCAGAATTTTCTCGATTTCGTTTCCCGAATGATAGCGTTCCGCAAGGAGCATCCGATCTTGCGGCAGTTGCGGTTTCTTCACTCTCGTGAACGGGCGACAGATGGAAAGGAAGATCTGTTCTGGCGCCGGGCCGACGGCACCCCGATGACAGAGGCAGACTGGAATGACCCGGCTTTAAAGCTGGTCGCGGTCGAAATGCGCACCGCATCTGGAACCCCCGCTTATGCTTCACTGGAGTACGCGATTTTCTCGGTCTTTAATGCCGGTGAAGACATCAACGTCCGCCTACCCGACGCACCGAGCGGCCAAGTCTGGTGTTCGCGCATCAACACGGCCCAGCCCCTTTTCGAGAGGCAGAGGATGAAAAGGGATTCGGTTCTCATCGAAGCCAATTCTGTCCGGGTATTCGAACTCGAAGCGTCGGGATGACAAGTGCGTTTGACAGGCTCTGTTCGCAGGCGGGCATCATCTGGCGATACAAGGACGGCGCCGGAATGAATCGAACCGCGCCAAAACAGACGCGGCAGGCCATCCTCGCGGCAATGGGCATGGGCGCTGACAGCGAGGATGATGCAAGAGCCCGTCTGAACGATTTGCAGGATGAACAGTCGCGCCTGGCAGTTCCCTGGTGGTTGGTGGTTGATGCAGGAAAACCGGTCCATGTCGATATCGCACATGGATGTGAATGGAGGCTGACACTTGAAAGTGGTGAGACCCGTGATGGGGTCTCCACCGGCGCGATCGTCATGGGCGGCCTGCCGGTCGGCTACCACTCGCTGACAGTCGACGGTATGCCAACAACGATCCTTTGTGCACCAGATAAATTGCCCCCGCCGCCCAGATGCTGGGGCATCACTTTGCCGCTCTACGGCCTTAAACCGGGTGGCGTTGGCGATTATTCAGACCTGGCCGAGGCCGCTGATGTTCTCGGCAAACACGGGGCTGCCTTTGCCGGAATTAATCCCGTACATGCAGGATTTCCGGAAGATCCGGCTGCCATCAGCCCTTATTCACCGTCAAGCCGCCGCCGATTCAACACCGCCCATATCACCACCGGAGAACCCTCACCGTCAGATTTCGGCTTGATTGACTATCCAACTGCGCTCCGCGCTCACAAGGCGAGCCTGCGCAGGCTATTTGAAGCTGACAACAATTCTGCTTCTCTGGACAAGTTCATCGCCAAGGAAGGTTCCGCACTGCGCAATTTCGCAATCCATCAGGCGATCAGCGAGCAATACGGCGCCTACTGGAAAGACTGGCCGGCAAAACTTCGAAATGCGGACTCGGCAGATGTCGAGCAATTTGCAAAGGCAAACTCGCAGGCAGTTCGCTTCCACAGCTGGGCGCAAATGATGGCCGAAAGCCAGCTTCGCTTTGCAGCTGAAAGTGCGAGCAAAGCGAAAATGAGCCTCGGACTTTACCTTGATTTGGCTGTCGGCACCCACCCTTACGGTGCCGAGACATGGACCGACCGGGAATTGTTCGCCAGCAATATTTCTCTTGGTGCACCGCCCGACCCGTTTTCGTCGTCCGGGCAGGTCTGGGGCCTTGCTCCCATCATTCCGCAACAACTGGAAAAGAGCGCATTTACCCCTTTCGCCGAGACACTTCGAAAGCAACTGGTCTACGCCGGTTTGCTGCGGATCGACCATATTCTGGGTTTCGACCGGGCCTATTGGGTGCCGGACGGTATGCCGGGCGCCTATGTGAGAATGCCGCGCAAGGCAATGCTTGCAGTCACCCGGATCGAGGCCCATCGCGCCAGCGCCATGGTCATCGGCGAAGATCTCGGCAATGTGCCAAAAGGATTGCGCGCCGATCTTGCCAGGTCAGGCGTTTTGGGTTGCCGTGTTGCTATGTTCGAACGCCATTGGAACACGGACCGGTCATTCCTTGAACCTGAACAGTACAAGCCGCCCTCAATTGCTTCGTTTTCCACCCACGACCTGCCCACCTGGGCCGGCTGGCGGAAAGGGACGGACATTGACTGGAACGGGAAACTCGGCCGCATGACCGCTGTCGAAACCCAGCAGGCTCAGACCGGGCGGCGCGCCGACGTCAAGGCATTTGACCGGCTGACGTCAGGTGCGGATTTCAGCCATCTGTGCCGGTTTCTCGGCTGTACGGGATCGCGGTTGGTTGCGCTGCAAATCGAGGATATCCTTGGTCTGGAGCATCAACCCAATCTGCCGGGTACCATTGATGAGTATCCGAACTGGCGCCGGCGGCTACCGGTGAGAATCGCTGATCTGGCGGAGGATCCACGCCTCTCCAGCGCTGCAAAATTGATGGCTGAGGCCGGGCGATAGGAGCAAAACTTGGAAAAGTTGACAATTCAAACCGCACCCATCGAAGGTCAGAAGCCGGGAACGTCGGGATTGCGGAAAAAAACCCGGACATTCATGGAGCGGCACTTTCTGGAAAATTTCATCCAGTCGATCTGGAACGGAATTGGCGGCATCGACGGCAAGACGCTGGTATTGGGCGGGGACGGCCGGTACTACAATGACCGTGCCGCTCAAGTGATCCTCCGCATGGCCGCTGCCGGCGGTGCCGCTAAAATCATCGTTGGTGCGAACGCTCTATTGTCGACGCCCGCGGCATCCAATCTCATCCGGCTCAAAAAAACCGATGGCGGGATTATTCTGTCGGCCAGCCACAACCCCGGCGGAATCGAGGAAGATTTCGGCGTAAAGTTCAACACCGCGAACGGCGGTCCGGCGCCGGAATCCGTGACCAACCGGATTTACCAGGCGACCACCTCGATTTCCTCCTACGAAATCATCGAAACCCAGGATATCGATCTGGCCCGGCCCGGCACCTGCAGCCTTGGCAGCATGGAAATCGAGATCGTTGATCCGGTGGCCGACTATGTGGCGCTAATGGAGAAGCTGTTCGATTTCGACGCCATCTCTGCGCTGCTCTCTTCAGGATTCCGCATCCGTTTTGACGCAATGCATGCGATCACCGGTCCCTATGCGATGGCAATACTTCAAGAACGGCTCGGGGCGCCGGCGGGAAGCGTCGTCAATGCCGAACCGTTGCCCGATTTCGGCGGTGGCCATCCGGATCCCAATCCGATTTGGGCCAAGGATCTGATCGACCACATGATGGCTGACGATGCACCGGACTTCGGAGCGGCATCCGACGGTGACGGTGACCGCAACATGATCGTCGGCCGCGGCGTGTATGTCACACCATCCGACAGTCTGGCCGTTCTTGCGGCCAATGCCCATCTCGCGCCCGGATATTCTGGTGGTTTGAACGGCGTGGCACGCTCCATGCCAACCTCGCAGGCCGTCGACCGGGTTGCCGCCGCACTCGAGTTCGACTGCTTCGAAACACCCACCGGGTGGAAGTTTTTCGGCAATTTGCTGGATGCAGGGCGCGCAACTCTCTGTGGCGAGGAAAGCGCCGGGACCGGTTCCGATCACGTTCGCGAAAAAGACGGACTTTGGGCGGTGCTCCTGTGGCTGAACATTCTGGCCTCACGCCGGCAATCGGTCGGAGACATCATGACCGACCACTGGCGCAGGTTTGGGCGCAATTACTATTCGCGTCACGATTATGAAGCCGTTGACGCGCAGGTGGCCGGACAGCTGATGGACGACCTGCGCGGCAAGCTGGGCGGTTTGGTTGGCCAGAATTTCCCGGCGGGCATTGTTACTTCGGCAGATGACTTTGCTTACACCGATCCCGTTGACCGTTCTCGCTCCGAAAACCAGGGAATTTGCGTAGGATTCGACAGTGGTGCCAGGATCGTGTTTCGCCTTTCCGGCACCGGAACGGTTGGCGCGACATTGAGGGTCTATCTCGAACAGCTTCAAACAGACCCGGCGGAAATGGACCTGGATGCGCAGGAAGCACTTAAAAATGCCGTCGATACAGCCGAACAGATCGCGCAGATCAGCCAACGAACCGGGCGCCAGCAACCTGATGTTCGCACGTGAGCCAATTCACTCAGGCCCGCGGCAGCAGGCGGACGTTTACGGGTCAAGGGTTTGAGGCGGAATAAGTTTGATGTCCGAGTCATAGTCAAAGTCATAGGTCATGTCGGAGGCCGGATCGTCCTCGCGGTGACGCCTGATTAGCGACTTGTCACTTTGTCCAAGGTAGAGCCGCAGCCCTGCAAAGGTCTTGCTACTGCCACCCTCTGCCAGCCTGCCAGCAACAAACAATGATGTGGCCGCGCCGTTTGCTGAGCCGAATGCCCACTCTGCGCCATAGAGGAAACTGTGGTTTTCAAAGGCGTAGGAATGTCCAATACGGATGTTAAGGTCGTCGAGCGGGTAGTAGAGCAGGTTAAGCTGGTCAAAAAAATCGGCGTCGATAACGTCACCACCCTTGACGCCAATACGACCGTCGACAGTGAAGCGATCGACGTAAAGACCGCCTTCGACAGCAGCAGTGTAGAACTTCAGACCTCCGGCATAGTCAACATGCACATAGTCACCGTAAATGCCGACCAATCCTGTTGCCGGATCACGCCAGAACAAATGAGCTGCGCCAAGATAAACAGGGATGTCGCCAAACTCGTAACTGTCAAGCTCGCCTGCACCGGCGTCGATCTGAAGTCCAAACGCGTGGCCCAAGGGAATTGCGATTGCTCCTCCAACCGCATAGGTATCCGTCCCGTCGACAGCCCCTCCGAAAACCAGTTTGCCGTTGATCCCGTCAACGGCGGGCAGCGATTGCTCACGCGGCGCCGGTGCCGGGCTGGGTTCACTTGCAGCAGCTACGGTGATGCTCTGGACGATTGCCAGCAGCACTGCCAGCATGAATTTCGCTGCTCGGTTTGGCATTTCCCCTCCTCCGGCTAATTGCCACTGACACCCACACCGCCAAGCAGCAAGAACTTGACCAGGAAGTCATAGTTTTCATCTTTCGCAGAGGCTGTCAGTGCCGCAGGATCGTCTTCGCGGTGACAGCGGATCAATGTCTTTTCGCGCTGGCCAAAATAGAACCGCAGCCCGGCCAGAACTGATGTGTCTCCGCCTTCATCAAGTTCGCCTTCTGCAAATATCGACGAGGCAGCACCGCCATGACTGGCAAAACTCCATTCACCGCCATAGAGCAAACGGTGCTCGTCGAGCCCATAGGCATGCCCGATGTGAATGGCCAGGTTTTCTTTCGGATAATGTGCTAACCGTACGCGACTGAGGAAACCGCTATCTATAATGTCTCCGCCATCAAGACCGATGAGGCCATCAACGGTGAATTGGTCAAGATACAATGCGCCTTCAATTCCGCCCGCAAAAAAGTTAAAGCTTCGGCCAAGATCAACATGGAAATAGTCACCAAATAGTCCCAGCATGCCGATGGACGGATCGCGCCAGAATAAATGCGTTGCGCCGCGGAAAACCGGAATAGCACCGACAATGTCATTATCGAAACTGGCTGCACTCCCATCGAACTGGAGGCCAAATTGCTGCCCTAGTGGAAACGTGACTGATCCTGTGCCACCCACCACATCGATCCCATCGGCCCCCACTTCAAGCGACAGGGAACCGTTGATGCCGTCAACGGCGGGTTTGCGCTCGATAGTCTGCCCGGGAAGCACTGTCGACTGATCAAGGTCAGCGGCTTGCGAACCGGTCCACCCCAAGCACAACGCCGCGATGGCAAGTATTTTGATTGGACGTTTTGCTATGTCGGCCCTCAGCACAATCGCCCCCTGATCTTAAGTTGTCCTGTCAGTGGCCGCCGGCGCCTTCGTGCAGGGCGCCAGCCCATGACCGTGTTATGAACACGGTCCTTCATCGTGATAAGTCCCTCCGGGTTTGCACTGCGACGCCGACCGTGTTGATTTGTAGCTTTTGGATCGGCAGCCATTATTGTTGAGGCTTGTCCCCGCCATTTCCATTTTGCGCCGGCCCTTTTTGGACTCGCCGAAATTCGTACTATCGCAATTTTTGGTGCTACCCATGCCGATTTCGGCTCTAAACCGGGCTTTATCACCAGGCTTGAACTCCTCCCATCCGGACAGATCAACACAAAAACTCTGTCCGTTGTTCAAGTAGGGACCTTCCGTATAAAATTCTTTGACGAGCTCCCAATGATTGTCGCCGGCCGGCTGTTTTTGAAGTTTGATCACATCGATCGTGTATACACCGCAGTTTTTGAGCTCAAGTTGGGTGGCGTAGTTCTTGTCGCTGCTGACAGCGAATGACGCGCCGCAGACGATCATCAGGCCCGCAAGGCCTAGCTTCAATGTTGCTTTCGGTTTCATCGGTTGTCCTCCCGCAATATTTGCGGATCCTGTCACGACTAGCCGAGCGAACATTATTCGATTCGAAATAACAAAACAACCATAAATTGCATATTAGAAATATTGCAACTAACATTGGACCGTTACTGATCCGCAGACGGGCAACCCGCCCGAAAGCAATAATTTTGGAAGCGCAAAGCTGAATGGTGGTGCGCGTAGTCATCTGCGAACTGGTCTCTGTTTGGATTTCCCTGTTCATCAGGGAATCTGCAGGGAATTTTGCGGGTTTTCGGCGTTTGAGGGGGTTGATGCAAGGAATTCGCGCATTGATTCAGCGGTCTGCGAGGGAATTCCCTGGAGGTAAGAACAGGGAATCTTTGCGCAAGTGCAGTGAATTTGATCACGGGATGAGGGAATGCATCGACGGGCGGCGTGAGGCCGGCGGGGTGTTGCGGGGACAGTACCAGCTTTGGCGATTTTATGGCACGCCGGTCAAGATTTGCCTATATGTAAACATCAACATTGATCCGTTCGAACCTGGTAAAGAGGTCCAATCATGCTTCAGCTACCATTCGACCACCCGGAGCCTTTCGCGGCGACCTTTGGTGTCATGCTTTATCCGGGTGAATCGGAGACGGAAGTTCGAAAGGCACGCGCCTTTACCGCCCGCTTTCTTTCAGGCCCGGTCAGGCTTGCCGAAGAGGATAGATACATACCATCAAATACGACGCTGCAGAAGATAGTCATGGACGGCGGCGAGCCGCTTGACGATCTGGAACATAGGCGCCGAGACGGTGTCTGGGTTGGCGACCTGATCAAGGGTTACTACGCCCTTTCTTGGAGCCACCCACATCTTGCTTCGTGGGAGAAAGCGGCGCAGATTCTTGAGAAGGCCACCGGCCCTCGTGGTGGTAGCCGGTCAATGTTCATGAACGCAAAGAAGCGGCTTTTGACGGTCGCGCATCTTTGGGGCGCCTGGTCCATTCGCGAAGGCAGGTTCGAGGCAAGGCCCGAAGTTGGATACAAGGCATGGCATGACTACCAGAGTTTTATAGCCGAGGCCGAGGTGTTGCGCGATTGGGGTCAGGTCTGGAAGCAGAAGCGCGCCGGTGTGCCGTCGCCATTGCCGGCCGAAATTTACACGGTTCCGCAAGGTTGGCGCCCGCCTGTTCGCCAGGATGGCTGGCCTCCGACTGGGAAAGTGCCTTTGCTGAAACTGCCCGACTACCTGCTGGAAGGTCTGCGACCTGCAGGCAGGCCGCGCAAAAACTAAACCCTGTCCGAAGATTTTGAGACAGGTTTTTCGGTAGGCGCGGATATGCATTGTTGCCGGCCATGGGCAGAAACGCAAAAGTCGCAGCAGGACGCCAGTCGACCGATTTGCGAATCGAGTACATTCCGGTTCGATTGCTCCGTCCAAATCCGAAGAATGCGCGCACGGGTTCGAGAAAGCAGGTGCGGCAGGTTGCCGACAGTATAGCAGCGTTCGGCTTTACCAATCCGGTGCTGATAGACGATGCCCTCGTGATCCAGGCCGGCCATGCCCGTGTGGAAGCAGCGAAGCTGCAGGGCTTGGATGAAGTGCCATGCGTGAAGCTGTCATCGATGACGGAAGCGCAGAAGCGCGCCTATGTGATTGCCGACAACAAGCTCGCATTGAACGCAGGCTGGGACGAAGACCTGCTAGCCGAGGAACTTGGTGCACTGCTTGATGACGAGGATCTGGACTTTGACATTGGCGTGACGGGATTTTCGATCGCCGAGATCGACAGCCTGGTGGAGGGCGTGGAGCCTCAGGAACCAGGTGATCCGCGTGATGATGCACTGCCGGAACTCGATCCGGGTTCGGTGCGCTGCTGTCGGGGCGATGTGTGGCAGCTTGGCCGCCACCGCCTGGTCTGTGGCGATGCGCTCGATCAGAGCGTTGTGTCTCTCCTTATGGATGGAGAGAAGGCGACAATGGTCTTCAGTGACCCACCCTACAATGTGAAAGTGGACGGACACGTCAGCGGCCTGGGCAAGACGAAGCACCGCGAATTCGCCTTTGCCTCAGGCGAGATGTCGTCGCAGGACTTCACCGCCTTCCTGCAAAGGGCCTTTGCCAATATGGCTGCGCACTCCACAGATGGCGCCATTCACTTCCAGTGCATGGACTGGCGTCACATGGGCGAGATGATGCAGGCAGGCCGGGCAGTCTACACGGAACTGAAGAACCTGATCGTCTGGGTGAAGGACAATGGCGGGATGGGCACCTTCTACCGCTCCCGCCACGAACTGGTCTTTGCCTGGAAGCACGGCACCGCGCCACACATCAATACGTTTGAACTTGGTCAGCACGGCCGTTACCGGACCAATGTGTGGCAGTACAGGGGTGTGAACACGCTCAAGGCCGGCCGCATGGAGGAGCTTGGTCTTCATCCTACCGTCAAGCCGGTCGAGATGATCGCCGACGCGATCAGGGACGTCTCGGCAAGAGGCGACATCGTCCTTGATGTCTTCGGCGGTTCCGGCTCTACGCTGATCGCCGCCGAGAAGACCGGCCGGCGCGGTTACCTGGTCGAACTTGATCCGGTCTACTGCGACCGCATCATCCGCCGCTGGGAGGCTTATGCAAAGGATGACGCCGTTCGGCTGGCCCACGGAACGGGCGGTGATACGGTGACAGTGCCGGAGGCGAGCGCATGAAGGCGGTGTCGTCATGAGTATCCCGCGTATCCGGTCGCGCAGGCAGCTTGATCGCGATGAAAACGATGACGGCTACGAAGTCGGCTATGGCAAGCCACCGCGGCATACCCGTTTCCAGAAGGGCCGCTCCGGCAATCCGAAAGGACGTGCCAAGGGAAACCGAAACCTCAAGACCGACCTTGCAGAGGAGATGGCCGAGCGCATCGAGGTCGCGGAAAAGGGCCGGAGGAAGAAGGTCTCCAAGCAGCGCCTTGTTCTCAAGGCGATGGCAACAAAGGCGATCAAGGGCGACACGAGGGCTGCCGCCCTTATTATCCGGCTGATCGCGGATTTACTCGATGTCGGTGACCAGACCGGCTCCGCCGATCGGCTGGACGCCGGCGACGAACGCCTGATCCGGGACTTCCTGGACCGCAACCGGGTAAACACCGATGCCGGTGACCTGAACGTCGACAGTGGTGACGGTGATAAACATGGATGATCGGAGAGCCATTTTCGACAGCATCCTGCGCCGGGATCTTTCAACATTCATCGGCAAGTCAGTTGCGGTTGTCGCGCCCGGTACCAAATATCTGCCGAACTGGCACGTTGAAGCGATCGCCTACCAGCTTGAGCGCATTCGAACCGGAGAGATCAAGCGGCTGCTGATCACCATGCCGCCGCGATCGCTCAAGTCGATCAGCACCTCTGTCGCTTTCCCCGCCTTTCTGCTGGGTCACGACCCCACCAAGCGCATTGTCTGCGTCTCCTATGCGGAGGACCTAGCGCAAAAGCATGCCCGCGATTGCCGGTCGGTGATGCAATCGGATTGGTATCGCCGCATATTCCCGCGCACACAAATAAGCCGCACCAAGAGTGCCGAAGCCGACTTCGATACCGCGCGCCGCGGTGGCCGCCTGTCGACCTCAATCGGCGGATCGCTCACCGGCCGTGGCGGCTCGCTCGTGATCATCGACGATCCGCAGAAGCCGGCTGACGCGATGTCGGCGGCCAGGCGTGCAACGACCCTCGACTGGTTCCGCAATACGCTTTCATCAAGACTGGATGACAAGCGCACCGACGCGATTGTCGTCGTCATGCAGCGCCTGCATGAGGATGATCTCGCCGCCCACCTGATCGAGACCGGCAACTGGACCCATTTGAACCTGCCGGCCATCGCAATAGACGACGAAACCGTCGCGATCGGGCCCGGCAAGTCCATAGTCCGTCGGCAAGGCGAACCCCTGCATGCGGAACGCGAGCCGCTCGAGGATCTTGAAGACCTGCGCGCCACCATGGGTTCGTTCCACTTTTCCGCACAGTACCAGCAGTCGCCGGTGCCCGAACAAGGCAATCTGGTCAAATGGGACTGGTTTGGATCATTCACCGATACGGATGTGATCGGGAAGCCGGGTCGTATCGTTCAAAGCTGGGACTTTGCAATCAAGGACGGAGAACACAACGATTTTTGTGTCTGCATCACCGCCCACGTCTGCGGCAAACAGGTTTCCATTCTCGACATATTCCGTCAGAAGATGAACTACCCAGCGCAGCGCAAGGCCGTCATCCGCCTCGCCCTCACACACAACGCCCGGGTCATTCTGATCGAGGCCGCAGCCACGGGAAGTCCGCTTGTGGCCGATTTGCAGGATCTCAATACAGCGGGCGTGCCGACGCCAATCGGGATCATACCCCGCGCATCAAAAATCGAGCGTCTTTCCATCCAGTCGCACCAGATCGAAGCCGGTGATGTCCGCCTCCCCGAAAAGGCCGCCTGGCTCGACGAGTTCCGCCACGAGATTGTTGCCTTCCCTAACGGCCGTCACGACGACCAGGTCGATGCGCTCTCCCAGCTCCTGCAGTGGACAGAATGCCAGCAGCAAAATCTCGCCAGAATTTCACTCCAAGGACCGAAGGTATATACGGCGTAACCGCTGACGTTATTACCCACCAAGCCGAACAACCGGATTCCACACCTGCCGGTCGGGCCATCCAATCACAGGTCAAAGTCCATGCTGGATACCAACTTCAGCGCTGGACCACCAAAGGGACCCCAGTCTCAAGCCACCGTCGCTGACATTCCTTTCATGCGCGCATAGTTCCCGTGGCCAATAACGGCCGAAGGAGAACTCAAATGGGTATTGCACAATTCGATCCTGCAGCACTGGGTCGACCAGCCTGGAATGCCGGTCGAAAGGTCGGCGTGAAGAAGCCACTGAAGCAACGCCAGATCTGGGCAATTCGTTTCTTCCTCGACAGGGAGAGACGCATGCGAGACCGCGCGTTATTTGATCTCGCTATCGACAGCAAGCTGCGAGGCTGCGATTTGGTCAAGCTCAAGATCGGTACCCTCGTCACAGGTCAAGAAGTCCGAACCCGTGCGATGGTCTTCCAACAAAAGACTGGTCGTCCCGTTCAATTCGAGATTACGGCGGATGTGAGGGCAAGCTTGCTTGCTTGGCTGGAACGGAGGGGCGGTACAATCGATGACTACGTCTTTCCCAGCCGGGTCAACCATTCCGGTCATCTGAGCACTCGCCAATATGCCAGATTGGTTGATGAGTGGGTCACCGCAATCGGGCTGCGACACGAAGACTACGGCACACACTCGCTACGACGCACAAAGGCCGCAATGATCTACAAGGCGACCGGCAATCTTCGCGCGATACAAATCCTGCTTGGACATAGCAAGATCGAGAACACGGTTAGGTACTTGGGGGTAGACATCGAGGATGCGCTGGAATTGGCGGAGCATACAGAGATCTGACAATGTGCGGCCCTGCTTGCTTCGGGGCCGTACGCCTCCAGGCAACTGCCCGGTTCAGAAAAGTTCACTGATAAGCTTTTTGAGCCCATAGACCGGCCAACCGCCGCCAGAGTTGGATGTCCGCTTTGCGCCCCCAATGCAGACGTACGATGGCTATCGATCCGGTCCTGAAAGCGGACATTACAGCTCCGGGTGTTTAATGTCTGCAGTGTGGACAAACTGCCTGATCGTGTTCACAAAACAATGACCGGAATTGGGGATTTCGGACTCTCGCTACAGCTGCGAAATGTGTTTATCGATTTCCGGAAAGCCGACATATGACCGGCGAATTCGCAAAAATGACTTGAAAAATCGCGCCTCCGCAAGGTTGTGCTAAATTACCCGTATTGCTCATTAGGGAAACCGGAACAGATCATATGGTCGCAAAAGAGAGCCTTGCCGAAGTTCTCGCAGGTAATTGGGCCCGAATCGACCAGAAGGGGCCCGCCGTCGCGCGCACTTACGACGCAATTGTCCAAAGGCTCTCGGAGTCAAATGCCGGCACCGAAGCCCCGCGCGAAGGAGATGTCCTTCCGTCATTTTGCCTTCCAGACCACGATGGCGGGCTTTTAAGGTCGTCAGAGCTACTGTCGAGAGGGCCCGTAGTAGTCAGCATGAATCGGGGCCATTGGTGTTCATTTTGCCGATTTGAACTGGAAGCGTTGCAGGGGATCCGCATCAAAATTGAAGAGTATGGTGGATCGATCGTTGCCGTTACTCCGGAGCGCCAGACCTTCGCCAAGAAGCTGAGAGCTCGCTGCCGGCTTGAATTCCCAGTACTATGCGACGTCGACAATGGATATGCACTAGCTCTTGGCCTCGCGGTGTGGTTTGGAGAGGAAATAAAGCCGTTGTTTGCCGATATTGGCATTGATCTAACGCGCTACCAGGGTAATCCGGCATGGATGCTTCCGATTCCTGCAACATTCGTCGTGGCGCCAACAGGTCGGATCGCCGCTGCGTTTGTCGATCCTGATTTTCGCAAGCGCAGTGAACCGAAGGACCTTCTCACCGCAATCGCAGGGATATAGGTCGGATCAAGCGGATGTGGGGCGTTCGAAACGCCCCCAATCGGCCGATCGCAGCAGATTCATAAGATTTGTAAGCGCTTGCGACCGTTGGCGGCCAGCCACCGAATATAGCCAGATCGTTCGTTCGATCGGGCTGGCAAGCGGAATCCGGATTAACCGCTCGCCGACCCGCACGCTATTAGGGAGCAATCCAACTCCCAACCCGGCATCAAGAAGACGAATTGCATCCCTATCGCTGTCAACTTCGTGGCATTGATGTGCGTCGAGTCCGCTGGCCTCCAACAGCGACCAACATTCCCGCCACTGTTCACAGTAAGGCCGTGTGATTACTCTTTCTCTGGCGAGGTCAGACAGGTCGAGGGACTGGCTGTTTGCTGCAGAATGATCATCTCTAATTGCGACGTGAAATTCCTCAGAAAACAACGGCCAGGAATCCAAGCGGTCCCAAACGTGCTCAAGGGAGCCGGCCAACGCTATTTCAGCATCGCCCGAGCGTAGACATTCAACGATATCGTCGGCGGTCGCTCGGTGGCACTCTAACTGGAGACTAGGAAACACCCGTTCCAACTCACCAAAGGCATCCGTGACGAGATCGAAATCCACCGTATGTGACAGAGCAATACGCACCGTTGCGAGTTCACCCCTGCTGAACGAATCGGCTTGCGATTTCGCGGCGACCGCGCTGTGGTAACAGTCCGTCAGAAATGGCAGCATTGCACGTCCAAGATTCGTCAGATGACTGCTTGCTCTTTCGCGAAGAAGAAGCTCGCCGCCCAGTTCAGCCTCGAGGTTTTTAATAGCCCGAGTTAGCGATGGCTGCGCCACGTTGCATTCCTCAGCTGCCCGCGTAAAATTCAGCGTCCGTGCCACCGCAAGGAAATATCTGATCTGGTGCATTTCCATCGTGCTTGAAGCCACTTTGCCCGAGTCGTAGCGCCCCTCCGACTGATAAATTTCTAGCTAACAATAAACGTTGGGGCTTCAGATGGATAGTCAGGCTCTCGGTGGCGCATAAAACAAACGGATAGGGCGCCCCACAGGACGCCCTTCAGAATCTATCTGGATTTGTTGATCATCGAATGTCGATTGCAACAACCCCCTGCGGCCGCGCGCGGTGGCTCACACCGTCTTCGAGCAGATGGTATGATGCGACCGCACTTAAAGAGCCGTCATCTTCAATGTGGAACGCGTGCAACACGTTACCGTCAGCCGAAACGTTCTCATCGGTCTGATTAATCCGCTGATTAATGACGTAGAGGAACTCCTCTGCCTCATCGATTGTCAGCTGAAACGCGGTGCTGTTTGGCTGCTCGCTAACCCTGTTGTTGACGAAGGTGCCAAGCGGCAAGGGTATTGCTGTGCGAGATATTTCAACGGGCTTTTCTGCTCGGTCACCCGATATATCGAAAACAGTGATCGTACTTGTCGTGTCGTCAGTGCCTTCGCGCGGCAAATTGTTCACTGCGTAAAGCCGGGTTCCAGCTTTATTGACTCTGAGCCAGCATATATCCTGGCCACTGTTTTCGACAGCCCCCACGAACGACAACTCGCCGTTGTCATTATAGCGGAACACGCCGAGTTGATTACGGGTGACAAGGCCGACATAGACAAGTTTCTTGTCAGGATGATCCCAAATACCGAGCGGTATGGTTGGAACGTCTGGGGCAGGATCAACCGTTTCCGGCAAGTCGGTCCGATTAACCTGCTTGAGAACACCCTCATCAGACAACGTGAAAGAACGAAGACCCCCGCGGACAGACGCCTCGGTAGAAAACAGCTTCGAGACGGTGCCATCACCATCAAAATCAGCGTCCACCTGGAAATCGTTGCCAAATGCCAGGCCCGGGCTGGCTGCAGCGAATAATATTTGGGTTGCCTTGTGGCCATCGCCGCTTTCGATCGTCGATAAATAGGTCAGCCGGCCGTCATCCTCCACTCGAAATGACGTATAGTTAGACAGTGCTGCACCACGCAGAGCTTCAATCTGACCAGGATCTTCATTGCGGTTTGCGACCAGCAAAATATCTCCCGAAATAGAGAGGCTGGCAGGTCCAACACCCTTCGATGGAAACGGCGATCCGGCCACCGGCGTAAGCGCTCCATCAGGCTCAATGTCGAATACTGCGATCGTGTTGCTGTGACCGTTGACTGCAAACAACCGCTTGCCGTCAGCACTGGCAATTATCGGTGTATCGTTGTCGTTGGGACCGAGCTTTCCGTTGGTGTTGTTGTCGATACCTGTACCATCGGTCAGGAACGGTCCCTTTGAATGCAGGCTGAGCCTGCCGTCCTCAGCCCGCTCGTAGGCGATGATCGAATTCTTCCCATCGGCGTGATCGTTGCTCTCGATGTAGAGGAAACGGCCACCAGCATCAGCTTGACTAGCAATCGTGATGATGGCGGAGCCGGCGAGAAGCAGAGCGGAAAGGCTGTGGCGGATATTTCGGATTGCCCTATTGGCTATCGAAATGGATTGGATTTGCGCTTCGTCTGTCATTATCATCTCCATATCTTCGGGTGGAGACGAGAGGCTATCTATGCGCTCGCTCGGTGAACAATACTTTGACTCTATGGTTTCAATGCCGTCTCACTATCCTTCCCAGCGACCCCCAAATAACTCCTGTCGAGCGCTGATGGTTCGCATCTTGAAGATCGACTAACGCGCTGCTTCGCATTTCTTGCTATATTGTGAGCGCACACTCGGCTTTGCCCGGTTGGTTTCCATGAGAGTGATACCACAGAGCACTTACTCTTGATCGTTGGTATTCGCTTTGGAGCCAACGTCCGAGTCTAATCAACTCGATCCATAATCGGTGATTAAAAAGTGAGAACATGACCGAAAAATTCGACGCAATCATTATTGGTACCGGCCAGGCAGGTCCGGCGCTGGCGAACCGCATGACCCGCGAAGGCAAGAAGGTCGCAATCATTGAACGAAAGCTGTTTGGGGGGACTTGTGTCAATGTCGGATGTATTCCAACCAAGGCGCTGGTTGCTAGTGCCCGCGCTGCGCACATGGCCCGTCGCGGCGGCGACTTTGGCGTAACGATCAACGGCTTGATCGATGTTGACATGAAGCGGGTCAAGGCGCGCAAGGATACCATCGTCCGACAATCAAATGAGGGCGTGACTAACTGGCTTCGGGGAATGGATAACCTAACCGTGTTCAAGGGGCATGGCCGACTGGAGAGCGCCAACACAGTTCGTGTCAATGATACTCTGCTTGAAGCCGACAACATCATACTCAATGTTGGCGGTCGCGCAGTGGTCCCCGACTTGCCGGGAATCAACGATGTCGAATTCCTGACCAACTCCAGCGTCATGGACGTCGACCTCCTACCGGCGCACCTCGTTATCATTGGTGGCAGCTACATCGGCTTAGAGTTCGCGCAGATGTACCGGCGTTTTGGTAGTGAGGTCACGGTTGTCGAAATGGGGTCGAAACTGATCGGTCGTGAGGACGAAGACGTCTCTAGAGCGGTAAAGGAAATTCTGGAGAATGAAGGCATCGACATTCGATTGAATGCCAATTGCATCGGTCTGTCGCAGCGCGGCAAACAGGTCGCCGTTTCTGCCAGCTGTGAACCCGGCGTTGAGGAAATTGTCGGTAGCCATGTGCTATTGGCGGTTGGTCGCAAACCAAACACCGACGATCTGGGGCTGGAGGCTGCCAGTGTTGAAACAGATGCTCGGGGCCATGTGATCGTGGATGACGAACTACGCACAAACGTGCCTGGGATCTGGGCGATTGGAGATGTCAACGGTCGAGGTGCGTTTACCCATACGTCCTATAATGACTATGAGATTGTCGCCGCCAACATGTTTGACAATGATCCGCGCCGCGTTTCCGACCGGATCACCACCTATGGATTGTTCATCGATCCGCCATTGGGCCGCGTTGGGATGACGGAAGCCCAAGTCCGCGCGACCGGCCGCAAAGCCTTGGTCGGGAAGATGAAGATGACGCGGGTCGGCCGCGCGCGGGAGCGCAGCGAGACCCAGGGTTTCATGAAGGTTTTGATCGATGCAGAAAGCGAAAAAATTCTCGGGGCGGCGATCCTCGGCATCGGAGGCGACGAAATTATTCACTCGCTAACAGATATTATGTACGCAGACGCGCCCTATACAGTCATACAGCGCGCCGTGCACGTCCACCCGACAGTCACAGAGCTAATTCCGACAATGCTGGGCGACCTCCGACCATTGAGATAGGCTGAATGGTGTCTGCCCACAGGCGCGTGCGCATTTAACCGCATATGGAATGATTGCGAAAAAGCGTCACGTCTCCGCCTTGCGGCTAAGTTCGAACTTCGCTTAATGAACGCCAAACCCATTAAGACGTCATTCGGCAGCAGACTAGATCACGATCTCCTCAACGGCCGCTTTGCGAGTGTGCGGCGCAACAATGCTGTGAACCACCAACGTTAGGTTAGAGTCGGAAGTGCCGGATTGAGACGACGGGCAGAGCGTCTTGTAGGGGCTCAAAGCTGCGGTTTGGAGGCTTCACGACGAAAGACCGCTTTGCGCCTCCAAATAAGTCGTTCGTCAGTTCTCGATAAAATCCTGAAAGCGGACATTGCAGCGCTGAGTGTTCGATGTATGCAGGCTGACGAGGTGCCCCAGGCGAATTGCATTGGATGTCCTGAAAGCAACAAGAACGATTTCAGCGCTAATTGCCGAAGGCTACCCAGCTAAAATATTCGCGAATTCTCTATCTGCCGAACTTCACCGCATTGTTTCTTTTGCTTTCGAACAGCGAGGATCGGGTGGATGAGTTTTCGCTGAGACCTTCCGACCCCGATTTAATGAATCGAGCTGCCCACACAGGCTGTTGGCCCTTGAAGCGGCACAACATGTGGGTGGAACGCGCTCTAATTCGGTGGCTCCAAACCCATCTGACGACGCATTGATGCACAAAGTTCGGTCAGCGGATTGCCGAGCGAAAACAGTATCGAGTAATGCTGGTCGTAGTCCGGCTTCAGATAGGTTAGCGGATTGCCCCGCTGCTCCAGCACATCCTTCATGTCGTCGGTCTGCCGGATCCATTCACGCGTCTCGCGGCCACCAACAGCGAGCACAATCGGTAATTCGGCACGTGGTGGCATGAAGCGTGGGCTCAACAATCGCGCTTCCTCGGCATCGATCCGCAAATCCTCGGATCCCGGAACCAGCATGACCGGCTCCAGATCGAGCATGGCGCTGACAACGGTCAAGCCCTTAACCGTATCGACGGGCAAGCCGAGATCGTCCTGAAAATCATCGGTGCCAAGCATCATGGTTAGATGCCCGCCTGCGGAATGGCCGGAAATGAAGATCCGGTCGCGATCGCCATTGGCTTGTTCGGCGTTTTCCCAGACCCATTTCAATGCCGCTCGCACTTGGCGGACGACCTCCGTCAACGGCACTTTCGGGCAAAGATCGTAATTAAGAAGGATCGAAGCGCCGCCGGCTTCGAGCACCGCCGGTGCCACCAGCGTATGGTCGAAGCTGTCGAGAAACCGCCAGAACCCGCCATGGACAAAAATGTTGATTGGTGATCCGGGAGTTGCGGCCGGAAAGATGTCGAGTGTTTGCCCAGGTGTCGGGCCATAGGGAACCCGCAACTGGCCCTTGTGTTGGCGGCGAACCAATTCGCTGGCGAGATTCCAGTGTGCCTTCCATACAGGGTGATCGGGGACGGCGACGCGCGGACTATATTGGAACGCCAGCTCCTCCGGAGTTAAATCGAGATATGGTTTTGTCGGATGTTTTGCCATTGCTAAGGTTCCCGCTGATCAGATCTTTGCGGCGACGGCGCAGATCTCGATTTTCCAATGCGGCTGCGCCAGTCCCGCAACAAAAACCAGCGCGGCAGCGGGCACCGGCCCGTCATCGCCAAGTACCTGGCGACGGCCATCCCGATAACCAGGCAGGTCGTCTCGACTGGTCATGTAGGTGCGCGTTTCAACGAGATCTTCCAGATCCATGCCTTTGGCGCGCAACACAGATTGGATATTGCGAAACGCCTGCGCCGTCTGGGCAGCCATATCGTCGGGCACGGTGCCATCCGGACGAACGCCAACCTGACCGGCAACGAAGATCGTGCGGGCACCTGCTGGTATCTCAACACCCTGGCTGTATCTGGAAAATGGTTGTGCCATTGTGTCCGGATTGAAACGTTCGATTACCGACATGCAAAGTGTCCTTTCGTTTGCGGTCACACGAGATTTTTGCGCTTTAAGTGGCAGTTTGCCGTTTTCTCTCAGGGAATATTTTTCTCCCATCAGTGATATTGATTGACTCGCCAACGGCCGGTTTCCTACGATGGTGCGACCGTGTGCCCAGGAGGCCAACATCGCCGAAAGACAAAACAGACGCATCGTTTTGAAGTCGCGCCCGGTCGATCTTGCCGGTCCGGAAAACTTTGCAATTGAACAGGTTACCTTGCCTGATATCGCCGAAGGCAGCGCCCTGGTTGAGATCGAGATGGCGGCGCTGTCGGCGTGGCAAGGAATGCGGACCAAGGATTTCAAGAACTTTATCCGACCGTTCGACATTGGCGAGCTGATCAGCTGCGATACATTTGGCAAGATCATCCAGAGCCGCTGCGGTGCGCTTCCCGTCGGTGCGACAGTCGTCGGTCGCCAAGGGTGGCAGGATTATGCGGTAGTTACGCCCGCAGACGTTTCGGTCGTCGACCCGATCCATTCGGCGGAAGAGTGGCTGACGGCGCTGTCTTCTCCAGGGCAAACGCCTTATCTCGCGTTTTCTCAGAAAGCCAAGCCGATACCGGGCGACACGCTTGTCGTTACCTCCGCGGCCGGCGCTGTCGGTTCCTATACCGTGCAACTTGGACGATTGGCCGGTGCTCGGGTCGTCGGCATCGCTGGTGGAAATGACAAAACGGAGTTTGTTCGCAACACGCTCGGTGCAGATGCAGCCGTCGATTACCGAGCACCGGAATTTCGCGAAGTCCTGGCCGAGGCCTGCCCGGATGGCGTGGATCTTTATTTTGATTTGGTCGGCGGCGATACCGCGGATGCGGTGTTGGAAAATCTGGCCAAGCGAGCGGAAGTGTTGCTGGTCGGTCGCGTTGCGGCAAACAATAGTCCGACGCCTGAGTGGGATCCGGCCAACATGCGCCATGTGTGGTCTCAGGAGGCTACGATCCATGCATTCAATCGTTATGCCTACAAAGAACTGTATCCGTGGGTGATCGGCCGATTGGGGACATTGCTGCGTTCCGGCCGACTGACCATGCACAATAATGTGGAGATCGGTCTTGAAGCCACTCCGGTGACGCTCAACGCCATGCTGTCCGGCAAGTACATTGGTAAAGTGCTGGTTCGCTTCGGCGAGGAGGACGGCACACGGCTCTAACATGCAATCGCCCCCTAGCGCATGATCAATGCCGGCAAGCTGAGTGGAATTGCCGGGATGAACATTACCAGCATGGTGACGATGACGATCACCAGAAAGAAGTATTTACCATGCTTCCACCATTCGCCAACCGAAGTGTCCATCAATCGGCAAACAAATAGCGTCTGAACGCCGACCGGTGGGGTTAAATTGGCCAGCAGGATGATCAGGCTGAACGTGATACCGAAATGGATCGGATCGATTCCCAGACTGCGGGCGGCGGGCAGCATAAGCGGAAAGAAGATCAACATAATGGGCACAGCCTCGATGAAGAAGCCCATGATGAAGAAGAGCACGAAATTGGCGATCATGAACTCGACTGCGGAGAACTGACCGGCGATAAACCACTGCTCGACGGCGCTGGCCATATTAAGTCTTACGATCAGCACACCAAATACCGCAGCACCCGCGACGAGAAATAAGTAGCTCATCGAGCGCATCAGGTTATTGCCAAAGGAGGTCGATAGCCGCTTCAAAGTGAAGTTGTCACGGTAAAGCAACGCACCGATGATCAGCGCAAACACGATGCCTGCCGCGCCAGCTTCGACCGGCGAAAACACGCCGAGTCGCATGCCTCCGAGAATGAGAACCGGTACCGCCAGTCCAGGAAGCGCCTTGACGAAACTTCCTCTGGTGGCCTCTTGGACCGTGGAGAGCGCGTCGCTCATGCTCGAAGCCTGCGCACCGCCTTCATAGCGGCTCTGCAGAAATGCAGCGACGATCATCAAGCCAATCGCGATCAAGACACCTGGCAAGATACCGGCGATCCAAAGTCGGAGGATTGAAATCTCTCCCGCCAGCCCGAGAATAAGCAGCACATTGCTTGGCGGTATCAATGCGCCGATGAGACCGGCGCAGGAAATCAGACCGGCAAGATAACCTCGCCCATAGCCTATGCGCTCCATCTCTTTGCGAAACATGGCGCTCAACATCCCGGCTTCGGCAAGGGTCGAACCGGTCATCCCACCCATGAACAGTGACGTTACGATGACCACCTGGGAGGTACCACCGCGCACCCGTCTCCCGATCGCCTCACCGAACCAGATCATTCCGCGGCTGACGCCGATATCAGACAACAGACCGCCGAGGATTATAAACAGTGGCAGGGCGATCCAGGCGAAGTTTCCGAGGACGCCCAGCACAGCTATTGGTGCACCGGACAACGGAATGCCCGCCACGAACAATCCGGCAACGCCGCCCAGACCCATCGCAGCGACGAGCGGCACGCCAAGAAGGGCGAAAGTGAATAGAACCGTAAATCCGGTCAATGCCGCGAGAATGTCCATCAACGCAGCAATCGCAAAACGTATTTGCCGAGTTTGGTTGCAAGCAGGAGAATACCACCGACGATCACCGCATAGTAACCGGCCTTGATCGACCAACCGAGTGCGGCGTATTTGGAGAACAGCCGCGGCAGGATGGACCACGTGCTCCAAACGAGAAACAAGACGAACCCGCTCACCGCGAGATCCTCGATCAGTTCCTTAATCCAGGGCCGCAACGGAACCACCTGGACCTTGATGTGGAGATCGTCTTCATCGATGGCGAATGCGCTGAGGAATATCAGCCAAATCATAATGATGATGCAGAGTTCTTCAATCCAAACAATGCCAAACGCTCCGTCAAGCACGAAGCGATCTATGATATTGACGGTCAATAGTGCGATGATCAGCAATATTGCCGGCACAAACAGGCCGTTTCTGACCAATTTGCTGAGCTGTTTGAGACGACGTGCCACCAACTAAGATCCCCGCATCAGGTTGGAAAAACTGCCGAAGCAATCCTACGGCACGAAGCTTCCGGCGTGGCCCACGCCACGCCGGATGTATATAAAGCAGTACAAGCGTCAGCGATCAAATCATTGGCCGAGCTTGCCGGCCTCGCGTAAGCGGTTGAGCAGCTCCTGCGGTGTGTATTTTGCGACATCTTCGTTGGCGTAGACGCTCTCGCTCGCCGACTGCCACATCTTCATCTGCTCGGGCGTCAGATCGATGATTTCAGTGCCGCGCTCTTTGATCGCCTCACGAAACGCCATATGCGCCTCCTGATCGACTTTCATCTCATATTCTGCGGCTTCTTTACCGACCTCAAGCAAGACCTGACGCACATCCTCCGGCAAGCTGTTCCACTTTTCCGCTGTCACCCACATCACCTGCGGCAGGTATTGGAAATTCACCATGGTGATCGACTTGGCAACCTCATCAAATCCGACATTGTGGATGTGAGGCAGCGGAATCTGCACGCCCTCGAACATGCCTTGGCTAAAGCCCGTAAACGTATCCGCCCACGGTACCGGTATCGGGTTTGCTCCCCAAGCCTCATTGATGATGACGTCAAGCGGCGCCAGGCTGACACGCTGCTTAACGTTCTTTATGTCCTCAGGAACCTCAAGCCGCACCGAGCGAGTGGCTATGGCCCGAGCGCCGCCATTGCTGGTCATGGCAAAAATTATTTTAAGCCCGATCTCTTCTTCAACCTTGGCCTGAATTTCTTTGCCCACGTCGCTGTGCATCATCATCTGTAGTTGTTGCGGACCAACAGCCAAATCTCCTGAGACGATAAAGGGTAGATTGACCCAGTCGAAATGGCGTGTGAACACGCCGATCGTCGACGTGCCAGCAGCTGCCAGGTCGATCGAACCTGTAAGCAATGCTTCAATGGCTTTCTCTTCCTGGTAAAGGCTGCCGGAATGATGCACCTCGATCTCAACGCGGCCGTTCGTGCGCTTTTTAACTTCTTCTGCAAAGAACATGACTGCCTTGCCCGATGAAATCTGTGGGCTTGGATAACCAGCGTAGACCAGCTTGATCTCCTGTGCAGCTGCCGGCAGGCAAAACGCCGCAAGCGCGGCAATTGCCGCAGCGAAGACGGCTCTCACCAATAACAGTTTCGAGGTCATGACATTTTCTCCTCTGTTTGATTGTTGAATAGGATCGTCACAATCGGGGACGGCGCCACCCTCGCCGTGGAAGAGCAGAGACATTGCGATCCAATGAGTGATGGTCTCATTCGTCCTTCTTTCCCATCAAGTCCCGTTTGCGCTGTTCGATTTTGCTGCGCAGCGGCGGGAATATTTCGTCCGGATCAATCCGCAGGCTAAGCAAAACGGGTTCAGTCGCTGTAATTGCTTGGTCGAGTGCATCATCGAGCTCATTTGCATCGGTGACATAGTGACTTTTGACGCCAAATCCCTCGGCGACCTTCGCAAAGTCGATGTCAGCAAGGCGCACGAAATGGTCGCTGCCATACATTGCGTCGGCCTGATGTTTAAGAATGCCCAACGCACCGTCGACGAAGATGATTGCGACTATTGGCAACTGGTGTTCGCGCGCTACTGCAAGCTCGCCCATCGTGTGTACGTAGCCGCCATCCCCGCTAATACTGACGACCTTGGCGCCTGGGTTACCGATCGACGCACCGATCGCTGCTGGTAGGCTGAAGCCCATGGCGTCGAATTCACAGGATTGCAGCAACCGGTCGGCGTGCGTCACGTCGAGTTGGTCGCATACCCAAAGACGGTGATTGCCGATATCCGCCGAGACAAACGCGTCAGGTGGAATCCGTCGGTTGAGCGTTTGCAGAACCGTGGCTGCACTGAGACCTGAGCTTGGATCATTATCTGCGGAACAAGGATCGGGCCTTCGATTATACCAACGCTCCTTTGCCGCTACTTCGCCAACTATCGCCTCAATAAATTGGCCTGCATCGGCTTGAACCGCCCGATTAACCGGATACACCAAGTTGGGCTGAATGGCATCAATATCGGCCTGTATGACAACGGCGTCAGTAGCAAATAGATCGCTGTTCCATCCGTAGGTTGTTTGTTCCCCCAGCGCGCACCCGATTACCAAAACTAGATCAGCCGAACCGATCGCCTCGCGAGCGGTTTCTGTGCCGTAAAATCCCAACATGCCGACGCTGTTTGGGTCCGACGTACGCATTCCACCAATCCCCGACCGGCTGGTCGCGACCGGCGCTCCAAGTTGTTGAGCGAGTTTGGCCAATTGCTCGGTGGCCCCGGCTCGTATGACGCCATGTCCTGCCAGTATGGCTGGCCGCACCGATTGCTGAAGGGCTTCGGCTACAGCTTCGATATCTGTAGTTGAAGGTTCCTGCGGCGCAAGGGATGTCAAATCAATCACGTTTACGGTATCGACAGTGTCAATCTGCAATGACTGTGGCAAATCTATATGAACGGGCCCCGGTCGACCTGACTGGGCAATTTGCAAAGCTGTCGCGATCAAGTTGGGCATCTCCGCCGCCGACACAGCCTGAACGGACTTCTTCGTTATCGGTGTGAACAGGGCCTGATTGTCGCAGTACTGAAGAATATTGCGATTGAGATAGCGACGATCGACCTGTGCAGTTAGTACCAGCAACGGTATGGAATCTGCCATGGCATTGGCCACTGGAGTAACAAGGTTCGTCGCGCCCGGACCTGGTGCTCCCGAAAACACGGTTCCCACTTTACCTGTCGAAAGCGCATATCCGGACGCCATATAGCCGGCGCCCAGTTCGTGACGTGCAGCGACGATTCTGGGTGATCCCAGTTGACCGAATTCATTGTACGTCGGAAGAAAATGCCCGCCTGCAACAGTGAATACGGTATCGATGCCGGCCGCGCCAATTGCGGTGGCAAGAACATGGCTACCTTTTTTCGCGCCTGTCTTTTCAAGCATGCGTCTCCTCCGATCAAACGCTTGACTGCTGTTAGCAGACCGCACTCGCCGCTTGCTTGGCTATCAATCGTGCGATTTGCGGTCGTGTTTTGCTATTTCTCCTCCGGTCTGCTGTGGGCCGATGGCCAAGCCACACAGGTGTTTTATTGCATGATCAAATTGAACCACCCTTGATTTTTGTCCTACAATCCAAATCATATAATTGTACGTTTCGGCGCCAATTTCACAATCAAATTAGCGAAATAGCCTTATTTTGTATACAATTTATCCTGACCGAAATGGCGCATCCTCTCAACATATTGAAATCTTTGGATTTTATTAGCAAAGCTACAAATAGAATTGGCGAGCATCGAGTTTGGCATCAGAATTGTCAGACAAATTCTCACATCGCGGACACCTTGCAGGTCTTGGATATGTGGTTTACCAGAGGGTGCACATGGCCAATCGAATCAGGATTACGTTCCATTTCGCGGCCGCGAAGCGAGGGCTTTGCAGTTGACTGAACACTTGCTCAACCACCGTATGGACGCGACGCTGGGTCTGGACACCGTCGAACGTTCACTTCGCGAGCAGGCGCAAGCGACCATTCGTGAGGCTATTTTGAGTGGTCGCTTCACTGCAGGGGAGAAGCTGACTGAGCGCCAATTATCCGAATTGACTGGCACCAGCCGTTCAATCCTGCGCGAAGCGCTGGCCCACTTGGAGGCTCGAGGATTGCTGATACGGCAAACCCATCGCGGATACACCGTCGCCAAGCTTGACGCACGGTCGATTCACGAGATTTTCGAGCTTCGCCAGCCGGTGGAGACGCTGGCTGCGGAATTGTTCACCGAGCGCGCCAGTGACCGGGAAGTAGCGGAGATCAAGGCGGCGTTCGAAGCCATTGCCAGCAGTTTCAAAGCTGGTGATCTCCGCAAGATGCGAACGGCGAAGGAGTGGTTCTTCTCTGTTTTGTTTACCGGCTGTCGTAATACGGAGATCCGTAAAGCGCTGGAAAATGTTTTTGACCGAATTTCATATTTACGAATTCAGCTATTGAATGACTCAGAGCGGCGCAAACAGGCGCTAATCGAAATGGGCCAGCTGGCGAATGCACTGGTCGCCCGCGACAGAGACGCAGCCCGCAACGCAAGCATCACCCATTTGGAGTCTGCCCGCCAAGCTTTGATAAAGCAGCTTTCCAAGAGCGGTTAATCCGTCCGCAAACGCGGCTTTCTCCAGGCAATTGGTTTGGTATCCAACGCAATGTGCTACGTCCGCAACCAGATTCCTTAATGGTTGGTCGAGCGTCCCGACGAGTCCCGTTAACGACATGGATCAGTGGTCTAGAGACGCTCGCAAGCTGACCTTTGCCTAACTGGATCTGGAAGGCTGCTTTGCGCCCCCATTGCAGACGTTCGCTGGCTTCCGTGTCTGTCCTGAAAGCGGATGGTGTGGATGGCTCCTACACCCCGGCGTCTGATGCGCCATAGTGCAGTTGTTATCACTGCTGGTATAGGAGCCACGATATGCAGATTACCACGGTTGGCGTAGACCTCGCCAAGAACGTTTTTCAGGTGCATGGCATTTATGACGATGGGTCGGTTGCTTTCAACAAGCCACTGCGGCGAGGCCAGATGCTTGCCTTCTTTGCGAAGCTTGATCCCTGTTTGATCGGTATTGAAGCCTGTGGTTCGAGCCATCATTGGGCGCGAGAACTGACGATGCTGGGTCATGATGTGAAACTCATGCCGGCAGGCTACGTCAAAGCCTATGTGAAGCGTGGTAAGTCGGACGCAGCTGATGCAGCGGCGATCTGCGAGGCGGTGACGCGACCGAGCATGCGCTTTGTGACCATCAAGTCAGAGGAGCAGCAGGCGGTTTTGAGCTTGCACCGGGTTCGTCAGGCACTGATCAGCCAGCGAACACAATTGGCAAACATGATCCGTGGCCTGCTTGCAGAGTTTGGCATCACGCTTCCAAGAGGGGTCGATCACCTTCGCCATTTTGCCCATGAGATGCAGGCCGGCGAACTATTGGACATTCCGGAGATGGCAGAAGATGTTGTTGCACTGCTGTGCGATCAACTTATCGACCTTGATCGACGCATCGACCGTTTGGACAAAACGATCCTCGAACAATCCAGGAAGGATGAGCGCGTTGAGCTGCTGCAGACCATTCCAGGCATCGGTCCAGTCACAGCCTCTGCCATTGTGGCGACCATCGGTAGCGGTCGACAGTTTAGAAGTGCCCGCGATTTTGCCGCCTGGATCGGCCTGACGCCACTCAACAAATCAAGTGGCGGGAAAGAGGCCTTGGGCCGCATCAGCCGCATGGGCGATCGCTATCTGCGCAAGCTCCTGGTCAACGGCATGGCTAGTCGTGTTCGTTACGCCAAAAGCAAGCCCGACAGAGCTGATCCTTGGCTGCAAAACCTGCTTGAGCGCAAACCAGCCAAACTCGCAGCTGTGGCAATGGCCAACAAGACGGCGCGGATTGCATGGGCTGTACTGACCAATGGCGAACCATACAGGGAGGCTGAAACCACTCGATAGGAAATGACCAAATTGCAAGAACGTATGAAGTGATGAGAATCCGGGCCAGCCGGAGAGCCAAGACACCCCGGTAATGTCTGAGGACACAAATAGTCCGCAAAGCGGAATGGGACTTGGTTCACGGAAACCATCAGGGCCAGCAGACAAACTCTGCATCAACAGGCCGGACACAGGACCGAATCTGACCCAGGAACTTTGTCACAACAAAAGTCTTGCAAATACGGAGCCATCCACACAAGACATTACGGCATTAAGTATTCAATGCCACAAATGCGGACAATGCCGCCATAGTCAGCCCTCGGCCCAACGTCGGAATCAATCGGGCAACAGACCGTCCGCCTGCCACGTTAACAAGCAAGAATTGCTACTCTTTTCGGGCTGGGACGTTCTTGGTTCGATTTTCTTATTGCTAAAGTGGATAATCACGATTGGCGTCGATCCCGGCCTCGGAAAGGAACTTGCTTAATTGTCGAACCTGATTTGGATGTAATGAATGCGAATTGTGGTGAAACTCAGCGAAATGTTCATTCAGCCGCACACCCCAGCGCCCACCATGGCGTTGTTCGATGGTACCGCCGAGCTCCTTGATCACCGATTCAACTGACCGACTGGATATGTTTGCACTTACCGGATGAGCAAACAGGGAGTGTAGCGTTTTTCGATGTTTGTGATTCATAGAATATCCCGTAAATGGCTGTTACTTCTCCATGTAGGCTAGAAGAGGCGCTTTCTTTCGCCTTGATGCAGGTCAAAGTTGGGACCTAGCTACCACCGTCGTTAGCTGCGAAAACAGAAATAAGATCAATCAGTAAGCTCACGTAATGTAAAGGAATTCAACCTAAGCTCTTTGCACGGACTAGGCGGTGAAGTCTGAATGCATAAATACATGAGTTCGAGTGGCAGCAGCGACTCGAAAGACAGCTTAGGTGCCAGAAAAGCTGGCAAGTTGCGGGCCAGACGCATTGAAACGATGGTCAGCGTCACGCCATTGATGATGCTAGCCAATATCATCAATGCCACGGTGGTCGTATTCCTTGTTGGTACCTCGGAAAACTGGTTTCTTTTTCCTTGGATGTTGTTGATCTACGGCGCCGCTTTTGTTGGGCTTATCCACTGGAGGCGAGCATGCAAAAAAACGAAGATCAGCAGCGTCTCAGAAAACGCCCTTGTCAAAGCTGCCAAAGGTGCCGCCTTTTTAGGGGCAGTATGGGGGGCATTGCCAGCACTCCTTTATCCCGTGAGCGATTATCAAACTAAGCTCGTCATCATTGCGGTGACGAGTGGAATGCTTGGCGGAGGAGCATTATCGCTATACGTGGTTTCTCCTGCAATTGGTGCTTGGATAGTCACGATTGTCGGGGGCAGTTTGATAGGATTGCTGTCGTCGGGGAATTGGGAAGATTGGGCTATTTCCTCGCTGCTTATCGTCTTTGCTGTCTCGATTTGGAGGGCAAGCAAATCGATGTCGAATACCTTTGCTTCAAACGTGGTTGCAAGGTTTGAGTTAGCCGAAAAATCAGAGACCATCGGGCTTCTACTCAAAGAATATACCGACAATGCCAGTGATTGGTTATGGGAGTTGGATTCAAACGGCAGATTTCTGCGAGGCGCCGATGAACTCGGACGTCAATTGGAGGTCGAGATCGATGCGATTGATCCGAGGCTCGTCAGTTCGGCAAAGTCGCCAACGCATGAGTTCGAGGTCGATCTCCGATCACTTGGTGAAGTTTGGAACTTTTTCAATAGACATCAAAGTTTTCACGATCTGCAGATTTCGTCCAAGAAACCGGGTGCGCGTCGATGGGTTAGTGTGTCAGGCAAACCGCAGATAAACGATGAAGGAGTCTTCATAGGTTTTCGAGGGTTTGCATCGAACATCACACAATCAAAGCTTGCCGAAGAGCGGATCGCATATCTTGCACATAATGACGCGTTGACGGGTTTGGTGAATAGAGCAAGCTTTTCAGCCGCCTTACAACAAAAGTTCAAAGACGAAAAATCGACCGAGTTCTGGGCGGTCTTGTTCCTCGATTTGGATGGCTTCAAACTCGTAAACGACGCTAACGGGCATAGCATCGGTGATAGTTTGCTCACCGAAGTAGCCCGCCGGTTGAAACAGTCAGTGAATGCCGATGACATCGTCGCTCGCTTGGGAGGGGATGAGTTCGCAGTTCTGTGCTCATCGGCTGCCAGCCTGCAGGCTCTAACAGTGTTGTCTGAAAACCTGATTAAGCGTCTTTCTGTTCCCTACGAGATCGAAGATCTCATGATCGAGATCGGTGTTTCAATCGGCGTGGCCATTGGTATGGCTGATGGGCGAGATCAGCACGCACTACTTAACAACGCTGATCTAGCTCTATATCGAGCAAAGGAGGAAGGCAGGGGTACATTCCGGTTCTACGAGCTGGAGATGGATGAGCTCGTGAAAGAACGCCGAAATCTGGAACGGGACCTCCGAAATGCGCTTCAAAATGAAGAATTCGAATTGTACTACCAGCCATTGGTCTCTTCAGATGATTTCAAGACCGTCGGGTTTGAAGCGCTTCTTCGTTGGAACCACCCTGTCCGTGGAGAAATTTCACCAACTGAGTTCGTTCCCATCGCCGAACGCATCGGCTTGATTAGCGACATTGGTGAGTGGGTTGTTATTGAAGCCTGTCGCGAAGCCGCAAATTGGCCTCATCACCTTTCGGTGGCAGTAAACCTCTCGGCACCACAGTTCCTGGAGGAACGAATTGTAAAATCTGCAACAAAAGCACTGGTCGACTCAAAAATCGATCCTGAACGGCTTGAAGTTGAGATAACAGAGGGCCTTTTCATTGAGAACACGAGAGAAGTGATCCGTAGCCTCAGAGAGCTAAAAAACATGGGCGTGTCCATTGCCATGGACGATTTTGGAACGGGATATTCGAGTCTTTCCTACTTGCTCAAATTCCCATTTGACAAGCTGAAGATTGACAGAAGTTTCGTGACATCAGTCGATACCGATGAGGTCGCAAAAAATGTCCTTGAATCCATCGTTAAGCTGGCAAGCGTGTTGGAACTGACGGTGACAGCAGAAGGTGTGGAAACGACGGATCAGCTGGAAGTTCTAAAACAGATGAATTGTACAAGGTTCCAGGGTTACGCGTTCGGCTATCCGATGAAGTCGTCCGAAATCTCTGTGTTCCTGCTTAAAGAGTTCAAATCAACAATTTCGGAGAATGTTGAGCCCGAGGGTGGTGCACACAAAACAGACAGCGCACTCCAATCCGCAATTCAGTTTCTGTAGCCGGGTTCGATCGGTAATTGATCGGCTACTTTAATGCTGAAGCCCGCACCATTTGCAGAACTCTTTCGAATTCTGCGCCAGCGCTTTTGTGGCTGAGATTTGACTTTGCCAACGATAGCAGTGTCATGGCGACAACGGTGCCATTCCAACCTCTTTGCTCCGCCAAATCCGACAAATCGTGGAAGACCGGTGCTAAGGCTTCTTCACATTCATTGATGTAGTTTGGATCAATTGACGTCACTTTCGGCTTGGAAATACGCATGGATGGCCCCGGAAATCTTGTTCACTGCAGTGAATTCGGTGAGATGTCGGTTTAGATGGGTGACTAGCTGCAAATTGCACCCGGATTATTCAGCATTACACAGAGGCAGCTTCTGTGTGGATTGTCACGGTCGTGGAATAAATCTCAACCTTCTTCGGTCGCTCCGGTTCATCGGCCTGTTGCCGCTGGACATCATTGATGTATCCAAACTCAGCGAATGTCTGTTTTGGGCTGATTTTGATGAAAAAGACGTTGTTTCAGTTGCCGCTTGAATGGGCCGAGTGGTGTCCCGTTTGGTTTTCACGCTGGCTGCGGGCTGAGTTTTGCGAGTTTGCGGAGGTTTTGGGCTGTTGCTGCGAGATGGAATTCGTCTTTGGCTCCATTTGGCCCTCGAAGTCGCAAGCGGTCGAGTTTGAGGATGCGTTTGAGATGCGCGAACAGCATTTCGACCTTCTTTCGTCGTCGCTGCATATCGACATAAGCGTCGGTCGCGGCGATCTCGCGGGCCAGATCACGCGCACCTTCATAGATATGACGCGCAATTTTACGGGCCGGTTGATTGGGTGTGCATTGAGGCTTGAGAGCGCAGGATGAACAATCGCCCTTGCGGGCATAGTAGCGGATGAAGCCATCCTTGCTGATCCCTGATCGGGGTTTGGTCATCTTGCGCCAATACTTCTTCAACCGGTTGCCACCCGGACGGTTGCCGTTTGCGTCACCAAGCGCATTCACATAAATGCCTTCCGGCCCGCAATGGGTTGTATGGAGGCGGGAATAGCCGGCTTTCTCGGCAATTTCCTCGGGCTCGATGACACGCACGATTTTCGGATTCCTGGGATCGTTTTTCGTGTCGATGATATGCAGGCGCGAGGAACGCAATCCCGGCACGATCAGATAGCGTCTTTCCACATGCGGATGTGGAGCGTTCGGACAAAGGCACGATGAACAGGCGTTCCAGCCGAAATGATGAAGCTCGTCACCCGTATTCGGCATGTCGACTTGGCCAACGATCTGCGAGTAAGACTTGGAATTCGTATCGACGTCCACGACCGCAATGGCATCCGGTGTCTTTCGGTCTGGGTCGAAAGCGGCCACATAGGCGAGTGTCTCTGCAGGTGCTTTCGAAGCCATTCTGGGCGAGGGATAAAATGAAGGGTCGGGTGTCCAGGTCATAGTGTTTCCTCCTTTACGGCGAACCTTAGTTTTTCGTCATATGATCGCCGCATCAGCGCAGCGTCGATGCGAGAGGAGATCGTGACGCTCTAACCTTCGGCGATTGTTTATCCATGCGACAAACCATCCTACGGACGCGTAGCTTCAATCAGGGACGTAGTGTCAGGAACCAGTGGCCGCACCTTGACACCCGTGAAGCCTTCTTCTTCTAGAGACGCACGAAGTTGGCCGGGCCGTAGAACGTGTGCGTCCGGGTTGCCCATCACCATTGCCAGACTCCACAACGCGGCGAGACGCGGTCCTTGGCCATGATCTCCAACCATGAAATCGTGGATCAACAGTCGGCCTCCAGGCCGCATGGCATCAAACGCCCTGCTAATCATGTTCTTTGTTCCGGCATTGCCAACGGCACTGCAAAGATACGACATCAGCACGACATCGAACCGAGTCGGCAAGTCGGCGATTTCGTCGGTCGCCGAAACGAAATTGATCCGTTTGGCAAGATTAGCTTCGCTGACAAATCGACGTGCCACTTTCAGTACGTTGGGGAAATCGACGATGGTGGCTGACAGGTGTTTAAACCGTTTGCACAGCATGATGCTGAAGGCGCCGCTGCCACCCCCGATATCCAGCAAATACTCGAATCTCCGCAAATCGACCTGGCGCGCGAGCACATGCGCTGGTCCCAGGGAGCCTGAATGCTGACCACGGGTGAAATCTTTTGCACGCACACTATTGCTGAAACCTCCCGTGTACGGTCCGGCAACGTCATCTCCGGCCAGAGCGCGATCCAGTTCGATGAGATTGGGATAAAACTGGCGGTCGATCTGGAAACGGTAGTAGTCTCCGAAGTAGGCACGCGCCGAACGTACAAGATACCGCTGCGTGGCAGGCGCATTGGAATAGGTTGTGCCGTCGAATTCAATCAGTCCAAGCGTGGTGCAGGCAGCGAGAAGTGCCTCAAGAAGATTTGCGGGCCGTCCCGTTTCCTCTGAGAGTTTCGCTAGCGTCTGCGCCGCATCCTGAAGATAGTCGAATACACCGAGATTGAGCGCAGCGAACAGCGTTTTTGAAGCCATAAAACCGTAGGCAATGCGAGCAATTTCACTTACGTCGGCAAGCGGATCGGTACGATGGGCGGCGGCAGGCGCGTCAAGCGGAGGTGCGGCATCTTTCACCTCGTTTGCGGCCTCCATGGCAGCTTTTTCTCCCGTTGCATGAATATATTTGTGCGCACCACACGAGGAGCGTCAGTTGCATTGTATTGCACGCCGCCACGGGGAGCATGGAGGCAATATGCAGAAAACATGCAGAAGAGCCGGATTCTTGGCTGATGGCTGTGTGTGACGGGCTCCTCCAATCGTCGAGACAAACTTTGAGTCGTCACACTGCATTTGATACAATCTTCCTGCAGCCAGCCAGTGGATCTGCCAAACGGGCAGGAATGTGTTTCCTGGGGGCGGAGATGATTTACAGCTTCGGTGATTGCGAACTCGATATCGGGCTCTATGAATTACGGCGTGACGGCTCGCGTACCCCTGTCGAGCCTCAGGTCTTCGACCTGCTGAAGCACCTCATCGAAAACCGCGACCGGGTGGTCACGAAGGAGGAGTTGCTGGACGCAGTATGGGACGGTCGCATCGTCTCCGATTCAACGCTCACCAGCCGCATAAAGTCGGCCCGCCGGGCGGTAGGTGATGATGGATCACGGCAGGCGCTTATCTCGACGTTTCGGGGAAGGGGATTCAGGTTCATCGGCGACGTGAGCGAGAATGATGGTTCTAGCGGCGCAGTTGATCCGATAGATGTTGGGAACCCATTTGAAGGCTCGTCGAAGGGTAAAAGGCCCAACGAAACCGCTACCTGGCATAACGCTGTCCGCTCCGTAGCGGTTCTGCCATTCGAGAACAAGACGACAGAGCCAACTGAGGATTACTTTGCGGACGGGACAACGGAGGAGATCATTAATCTGCTTTCCATTGTGCCCGGTCTACTGGTCATCGCCCACAATTCGACTTTGCCGTACAAGAAGCAGCGGATCGATACCGGGAAGATCGCGGAAGAGCTCGGGGTCAGATACATCTTAAAAGGCACCGTGCAGAAATCGGGTAAACGAATACGCGTGATGGCGAGCTGCATTGACACCGAAAACGGCGCTCAAATCTGGGGCAATCATTTCGACAGTCGACTTGGCGATATTTTTGAAGTTCAAGACGAGATCGCGGGCGGTATCGTCGGCGCACTTCAGGTGGGCCTGCTGCTTGCGGAAGCCGCGGTTATAAAACGCACTCCGCCTGATGCACTGGATGCATGGGGTAATCTCGTAAATGCGAAAGTGAAACTGTTTGCCTACGAGCGCGAAGACATCAACAAGGCGGAGCCGTATGCGCGTCGCGCAATCGAGATCGACCCCAACTATGGAGAGGCGTACGCCTTGCTATGCCATTTGTTGGCATGGAGGTCTTACAACGGGTGGTGCACCGATCCCAAAGAAGTGGCGCGGGAAAGCTTAAGTCATGCCGCAACGGCCATGACGCTGTCGCCGAACAATGCGGCCGTTTTGGCCGACGTCGGTTTTGCCAGAATGTGGATAGGGCGCCCAAAGCAGTGCCTGCCATTCCTGGAGCGTTCCATCGGTCTCAACCCCAATTCGGCGCTGGCGTGTGCGCAGTATGGGGCCGCGCTAGCGGTGAATGGAGATCCGGAGAAAGGCATTGAGTATTGCCGTCAGGCATTTCGGCTCAGTCCGAATGATCCCATGCAGTATTTCTTCCAATTCTGCTTGGCTTTTGCCTTGCAAATTCAAGGCGACCACAAGGCAGCAAGAGTGGCCGCAGAAGCATCACTTCAGCTCAACCCAAATATCTGCTGGGCTTACACAATCCTCGCATCTTCGTGTGTCAGGCTGGGTGAAATTGATGAGGCGAAACGATTGATCGAGACCGTGACGGCAATGAGCGAAACTGCCGTCCCCAATCTTTTCCGTGCCTGGTCGGACGGGACGAATTGGAGTGTTCATGCTGATCCTCTTCTCAAGGTCTACGATGGGCCGCTGCCTAAGCGCGTTATGGCAGGATACAAGGAAACCAACAAAATCCGGCGTGGCACTTGAGAAAGCTATGGCGGCCATTGTCGAATTCAGCCGACAGTCACTACTCCCGACATCATCAGTCGCATATTATCCCAAGCCGGCTGTTCTAAGCCGGAGGGAATAGCCGTGGCAGGCGCCCGGGTTCAGACAGGTCGATATATCGGCCTCGGCGCGGGCGAGTTCGTATTAGGGCATTCGGCAGCGTCGTCCAGTGGAACACCGTACTCTTCGCCAATCAAATGTATATCTATTGTGATCCCCGCTTCTTCTGACCGTCGCCTTGAATAACCTTATCGAGTTGAGGGCACGTCTGATGCTCAAGTTGGCAGTCGGATTCGTGGGGGACTGACACCGCTCACGCGGCTTGCGTGATGATTATTGGCACAATTATTCAGTACCGCATTTATCACAATAAAGGCATCGCAAGCAGATCGCCGTGCTCTAATTGTCCGCTTCGTGTCGCAGGCGCAAAAGTCAACAAAGTGCTTGAATGTCAGCTTAGCCACTTTTGTTGCCCGAAAGCTGCCAGTCCGGATACGGCCCCTTTTCGGACATCCATTACAATGACGACGAATGTCTGAATTGGGGCCGCAAGTGGACTGTCGGCTTTCAAGTGCCAATTGGGCTAAGCCGACATTCATTCCCACCAAATGTCTTGACTCTTCAGGTCTTGGACCGACCTTCGCAGAAGGTGCTCAGTGCGGCTCTACGTGTCAAAAATCTACAGTTAGCGATCATCTTGCATGCGCGGATGCGAATAATCGCCAAGCGGTTTAGAGAACCATTATGTGTGTCACCGGTTGCAGATATCGGTGTTCTCGCTATCGATTTGGTTGTCGCAACAATTACTCCCGCTCCAGCTGGGACTTACTCAAATCTGCATCCTAGCCGACAGGTCGCGCCGCAGTGTCGCGCGGTTCGTTGTGGAATAGACGCACCGGCCATGATCCACCAACAACGCGTCATCCGCCACCGCTTCGACGAGAGTCAGATTTTGCTCAATGATCACAAACGAGCGTCCGAGTTTTTTTGCCTCAATGATCGATTTTGCCATGAGCGCGATGTTTTCTGGCTGCACGCCTTCGGTAGGTTCGTCCAAAATCACAACAGAAGTATCTTCAGCCAGCGCGCGGCAAAATGACAAGATTTTCTTTTCTCCGCCAGACAATGTGCCTGCACGTTGCCCGTGTCGTTCCTTCAACCTCGGAAACATTCCGAACAAGCCACTATAGCGGCTCAACGACCGGTCAGTCTGGTGAAGGGTGAGATTTTCCTTCACGGTCAAACCGTCAAATACGATGCCTTCCTGAGGCGCGTAACCCAAACCCGCACTCCGATGTTCGTGGGCCGGCAATCCTGTCACATCGTGGCCAAATAGGGTGATAATACCTGCTGAGGGTTTCAGGGATCCGGTAATCAAGCGGGCAAGGGTTGTCTTTCCAACCCCATTGCGGCCTGTGATACAAGTCACCTTACCGGCTTCGAGTTCCAGCGAGATATCTTCGACCACCGTGATCTCACCATAACCGCCTGTCAGTGATCGCAATTCAAGCAGCGCACCAGAGGTCATTTTGTTCCTCCCGAATAGACACGCTGCACTTCCTTGTCGGCGCGAACCTGCTCCATCGTTCCGCTCACCAACAATCGGCCCTGGTGCATCACATAGACATGGTCCGACAATCGCTCGACCACCTGCATGTCGTGCTCGATTATCACGAATGTTGCGCCTGTTTTCTTGGCCAGCGCGGCGATCGCGTCGATCATCATGGCCGTTTCGGGGGTGGAAAGCCCGGCGCAGGGTTCGTCGAGCAGTACGATATCGGGCTCGGCCAGAAGCGTCATGGCAAAATCAAGCATTTGCCGTTGGCCGACCGACAATGATCCCGCCGCCATGCCGGATTTGGCCAGGAACCCGAACCTGCCCTCCAAATCGTCGAGAAGCTCCGGCGACCAGGAATACGGTATCATCGAAAGCATTGCTTCTGGCCGGAGACGGTTGGACCAGATTGCGAGATCGAGATTCTGTCGCACAGAGAGACTCGGAAAAATCGAAGGTACCTGGAATTTCCGTCCAATGCCCATTCTGGCGGCCCGAAACGGCCTGATCGAGGTTATCGGCTTTTGGCGCAGGAGAATACGGCCCGAAGTCAGCGGAAGTTTACCGGTAAGAACATTCAGCGCCGAGGTTTTTCCTGCACCGTTCGGCCCGATGATGCAATGAATCCCGCCCTCGTCGATCGAAAGGGATAATCCACGCAGGATGGCAACCTGTCCCATGGTCACCGCAACGTCGTCAAACTCTACGACGGGTGTTTCCGGCAAATCGCGCATATTGAGCTTGACCGACCGGCTAGCCGGGCCGACCGCTGACAAATTAAATCCGAGGCGTTTGAGCAGATCCGAAAAGAGACTGCCAATGCCGCCGGGCAGGTAGAGCACGACGCCGATGAAAACCAACGCAACCACGACTTCCCAATATTGGAACATGTCGCGTAATCCCGAAGCCAGAAAGCCGATAAGAACCGCGCCCACGATTGGTCCGAGCAGTCCGAACCGTCCACCGACTGCGGTCCATATCACCAATTCGGCAGAGAGCAGAAAACCGACCGCCTGAGGTGTGACAATCCCCTGATGCGGGGCATAAAGCGCGCCTGAGAGTCCCGCCAATGCGCCGGATATGGCAAAGGCAGACGCCTTGAGAAGGCTGGTCTTGAACCCGAAGAATTGCAGCCTTTCCTCGTTATCGCGCACCGCTTCCAGCAATTGCCCGAATGGAGAACGCAACAGATACCCCAACAAAATCGTTACGACCGCTACAGCGGCAATTATGACGAAGTAGAGGTGTTCGTAAGTATCTATGCCGGGAAGGCCGGAGATACCCGTCAATCCGTTGAAGCCTCCGGTCAGCCAGTCCATCGAATTGGCGAGTTGGAAGCCAAGCATGGAAAGCGCCAGTGTGATCAATGAGAAATAGGGTCCCGATCCTATCTGGCGGTCGAACACCAGCGCGCCTATGAGCCAGGCGAATAGGGCCGGAACAATTATCGCCAAAGCGAAGAACGGCAGGATCAGCAACCAGCCTGGATCGCTCCTCAGGCCTGCGCCGGCAATGTAGGCGCCGAGGCCAAAGAAAAGGGCCTGTCCGAGCGGCAGGAAGCCGGCCCGGCCCCAGCACAAGGCGATGCCTTGGGCAACCATTCCATAAAGCAGGTAAAGGCCGAGCTGATATGCGGTGAAACTGTCCCAGACGAACGGCACCGCGACAAGCGCAACAATGGGGATCACGCTAACGCCGCGCATAGATTCCGTCCGGCCGCAGCCACAGGAACAGGATCGAGATCACCAGCACGCCCATATAGCCGGCGGTCTTGTCGAACACGGCGGAGATGATGGCGTCCGTGCCACCGATCACCCCAGAGCCGATCATAATTCCCTCAAGCGTACCGAGCCCGCCGACAACGAGAATGAAAAACGAAGAGAGAAGATAGTCGAGCCCCATATAGGGTTCGACCCGGACCAGGGGCGACAGAAGTACGCCTGCAAACCCCGCCGACGATACGCCAAAAATGAATGTGTACCGGGAAAGGCGTGCAGTATCGATGCCGACGGCAGCGGCAAGTTCCGGGTTCTGAACCATCGCCTTGATCCGCGATCCGGTATTGGAGCGCTGATACCAGACAAACAGTAGGATGAAGAGCGCAGCGATCAGCGCCATGAGCAATATTCGGTACGCTGGGTAGTCGACGCCAAGCAGGTTAACGGTACCTGGAAGCGCCTGGTCGATGCTCTTGTATTCGCGCCCGAAAGCAACCTCGATACCCTTTCGCATCAGGATCGCCAGTCCCCAAGTGGCGAGCAGCGTATCGAATGGACGCCTGTAAAGGTGGCGGATGATCGACCACTCAACGAGCCAGCCGATAACGGCGCAAAACCCCAATGCCAGCGGAACCGCAAATACGAATGGCAGCCCAGCCTGCTGGACGATTAGTGCGCTGTAGGCGCCGAGCGCCACGAACTCGCCATGCGCCATATTCATGACGCCAAGCAAGCCAAACACCACCGCGAGCCCCAAGACGATCAGTCCCAGAGTCGCAGCGGCATAAAGGAAATTCAGACCGTAAGTGGCAATCAGTTCCAAGGTTGCAGATCAGCCGCAATTGTTTCCGGGCGCTACATCGGAGAAAGTCTGCACCACCTTGAAGGCTACACCATCGGCTTCCGCGAGATAGATGTCCTTGGAGACATGGCGGTCCTTCATCGTCGCCATGCCGCGCGGTCCTTCGTAGGAAGTGCCTTCCGACGCGGCATCCATCGCTGCGGCATCGAGTGAGCCGGCTTTGGCGGCGATCGCATTGAGAAGCAGAACACCGTCGTAGCAGGATTGGCCAAGCGCATTGAGTGCTGCCGCATCGGCACCGAACTTGGCGAAATACCTGTCGGCAAACTCTTTGGCCGCGGCCGTTTCGATCGAACCGAAATAGCCCGCCGACGAGAATAGGTTCTTCGAGTTTTCCGCTCCGATGCCGGCGAGCGTATTTTCCTCAATCAACGTACCTAGCCTGGTGACGCTATCCGCAAGACCAAAGCTGGCAAAAGCCCGGTTAAAGCCCACCGACGCCCCGCCGACGAGGGTGATCAGGACTGCATTGGCGCCGCTGTCCTTGATCTTGGCAAGGTTGGAGTCGAAATTGTCTGCGGTGAATGGCAAATATTCCTCGCCGACCACTTCACCGCCTGAATCGGCAATGTAGCCTTTGGCTGCGGCATTGGTGTCGCGCGGCCAGTTGTAGTCATTGCCGATCAGATACCATTTGGAAGCACCTTTTTCCGACGCAATCCACGGGATCACCGGTTCAAGCTGCTGGGCCGGAGTCTCGCCAAGTACATATGTGCCGGGCGAGCACTCTCCTCCCTCATAGACCGGTGTGTAAACGTATGGCACCTGCCCCTTGAACAGGTTTGTCAGAGCGCCACGCACTGCACTGTCGTGCATTCCGATGAACGCTTCGGCACCGCCGCCCTTCCACAATTTCAGTGCTGCTTGGGATGCTTCAGCCGGTGGTACACCGACATCCACGTAAACAGGCTCGATCATGCGGCCCAGGATCCCGCCTGCGGCATTGACTTCATCGACGGCCAATTGTGCGCAGTTCTGCGATGAAGGTCCAAACAGACCCGCCGGACCCGACAATGGAATCAAGATGCCTACCTTCAGCGGATCCGCCGCGCGGGCGGTCAGCATCAATGGACCAGATGAAGCAGCCGCAAGGGCAGTTGATGCGAGTGAGGCTTTCAGAAATTCACGTCTTTTCATTTTTTCCTCCCAGAAATTAACCGGTTCAGGCTCGGTTCGGTTCAGCGGTGAATGCGAATACGGGTTCGACCGCTGCGGCAATCGCAAGCAGGCGCTCATCCGATCGCGCAGGTCCGTCAAGCTCCATTCCCAGCGGCAAACCGTCGGGTGTCAGGCCGCTGGGCAGGCTGATGCCCGGTATGGCGGCATTGCTGCCCGGATCGGTGTTGCGGATGAAAGTCGAAAAGGTCGGCAGCCGCTCACCGTTGAGTTCAACCGTCTCGTCGTCGCCGATTGGCCGGGCCGGCAGCGGCGCGGTCGGGAAAATAATAGCATCGACCGCGTTTTTGGAGAAATAGTCGGTGTACGCAGCCTGCAGTTTCGGCCGGTCGACATCCAGTGCCTGCCTGTATGCGGCCTCTGGCATGGCATCCGATCCAAGTTGCGATTCGAACAGTCCGCGTACATCAGGACTACCGACGCCATCGCAGATATCGCGCAGAGACAGCTCGAGGCCCTCTGCGGCAAGATATTTCGGCAAATCGATCATGAATTCGTAGAGCGCGATCGGGAAACTGATTGCGTTAGCGAGCTCACCGACATCGGTAATATCTGCTTCGACCAGAACCACACCGGCGCTGGACAACGCAGCTAGAGCTTCTTCAGCATTTGCTGCAACAGCTGGATCCAGCCCGTCATAGAAATAATGGCGCGGTACACCCAAACGCAGCTCTGCAAGAGCAGTGTCAACAACCTTGCCGCCGTTTTGCGCCATAATGCCATCGAGCAAAATCGCGTCCGCCACCGACCGCGTAATCGGACCGGCAGTGTCACGTGTATGACTGATAGGCACGATGCCGTCGCCGGAATAACGTCCGACAGTCGGCCGGAAACCCACACAACCGCATAGGGAGGCCGGCAGACGCACAGAAGCGCCTGTATCTGTGCCAATTCCGCCGGGCATCATGCGCGCGCCGACCGAGGCGGCAACGCCGCCGCTTGACCCACCCGGGATCATGTCTGGATTCCATGGATTTCGCGCGGCGCCGGTCACTGCATTGTTGTTGGTAATGCCGAATGCGAGTTCGTGCATGTTGCCCGTGGCTCCGAGGATGGCTCCGGCGTCGAAGAGTGCCTTCGCTACCGGCGCAGGTGCCTTGGCGACATGATTGCGTAGCGCGCCGGTTGCCGCGCCAGTTGGGTACAGACCGGTGTCGATATTATCCTTCAAACAGAGCGGAATACCGGCAAGCCCATGACCAGCCGTACCCGATGCGTCGGCAGCATCCGCTGCACCGCGTAACTTTTGCCAGTCATGCGACACGAATGCGTTGAGATCCTCGTGCTTTTCGCACTGGGTGATGATTGCTTCCGCATAGTCTCTCGCACGCAGACGGCCTGCCACCATCTCTGCAAGCGCACTGTTTATTTCAAGGTCGGTCAATTCCGGTTGGAGCAATGCTTCCTCCCTGATTACATGTTACAGGGCGCATATTCTACCGCGTGAACGCTGTTGGCAGTATCCTCAAAAATGAGGATTTATTCAGTGATGAATTAAGCGGCTGAAAAGCTGATTGCGGCTCGTGCACCCCGTCTTGTCGAATACGTGTTTGAGGTGAGTACGTACGGTTGTAAACGAAATACTGCAGTGTTCGGCAATCTCATTGTCCGACAGACCCATGAGAACAAGAGCGCAGATGTCTTTTTCGCGTGCAGTAAGACCAGCCTTTACGCCAATCCTGTCAAGTGCGGGAACGATCGCAATGTCGGACCGGTCTGCCTTTTCCCGCTCCAGCGCCATTCTCATCGCATTGGTGAACCCTGGACCGATGGCGTCAAGAATTGCCAGGTCGCGGAGTGAGAAATCTTCATTTGACTTGCCGCGCCAAATCCTCAGGTCGCCGATATTCGAGTTGGCGGCGTAGGCATAGTAGTTGACCCCGTAGTGAAGCCCATCGCGGGCAAGAAAGTCGTTGAAGAATTCCGTGCGAACGAAACGACTCCTCGGCATAATTTCCGTGACGCATGTCGCCTTCCGGCGGCGCTGAAGGGCAGGAGTAATCGGATCACAATACTGGAAGTGTTCCTCATAAGCTTCCAGGTTGTCATCGCTCATATTAATCGACACCCGATCATCGAATCTGCCTGTGTCCGGCTCCCACACATAGGAGGCAAAATACTGCGCGTTGAGAAGGTCCAGAAGTTTTGCGCCGACCTTGCGACGCAACTTCGCCGACCCGTACCCATATGAAAGGTCGGCCATGATGCCGAAGATGATATCCGCTTCCCTGACCGTCAGGTTCAAAGTTCACTTCGCCTTTGTCGTGGATCACGCTGCATCATCATACAGTTTCGAAACTTCCGCAACAATCCAGTGCGGTAGGCAAGGGAATTGCCCCTTCGGCTGCGTGACCGGATGCAGAGCCTGACATCGCAGCACTAGGGATCGTGCAGGCGGACAAGGATTGGGTTTCACTGGATTAAATGCTGAAACCATTCGACATGCGATGATCTAGTACCGGGGCCACTTCGGACGAGTACACAACGAAACGTCATTTGCCGCTTTCATCAATCTCAGGCGATCGATAGTTGGACCGGAGGCGTGCGTGCGAAATATATCAGATTTCCGTGCCTCTTGAGCCGTTGATCAAGCTGCAGAGTACGGCCGCTTTTGGACAGTAAAATCTTGTTCGCGAACTACCGAATAGGCGGCGCAATGCTGTCTTTCGTGGACAAGTAGAAACCGCCAAAACCAAGGCTGAGTTGCTGTCAATCCCGCCCGAAATCTGCGGGTCCACCAGTTTTATTATCTCCGAACCGCGTGGCTTCTTCCCTCACGATCGCCTCCACGATGTGTACAACCGGCGAGTATGGACGGATTCGACAATTGAGATAGAACGGCATTGGTTCAAATGCCTGCTCGGACTTGACGACAACTAATCTTTGGTCCTGCAAATGCTGAAGAATGGCGTGAGGCGGAATCGCGGCGATGCCAAGGCCGTTCTCGGCAAGCCAGATCATGGTTGACATCGAGTTCGTGGTATTTCTGATCGTGAGGGCCTGTATCGCATTGCCAAAATAGCGCTGCATGAGGCGGGCCGGAGGACTGTTGGCGAGATAACCAATCAGCGGGAATCGGATCAGTTCTTCAACGGAATGAACCCGATTTGCATCCACCAGTCCGGGACTTGCCACCCATTCGATAGCGTATCGGCCGATCTCCCGGTTGGCGACATCGGCGTCCTCGCAATGGCTGATGGTGACGCTCATCGACAACGCGCCACTTCGCAGCATTGAATGCAGCGCGACCGTGCTCTCGTTCGTGATTTCCAAAACAATGTTGGGAAATTCCGATTGGACCCGATTGAGTACGGAGGGAAGCCATGTCCGTGCGACGGTATCGACGACGCCGATGCGAACAATGCCGGCTTGTTCATTGCCGCTGGAAAACCGTTTCAGGATCTCATCCACCCCATCCAGCACGCTTTCGCACAACCTCAACGCATCCTGGCCTTCAGGAGTTAGCGAGACCGTTTGCCGGCCGCGCGAAAACAGACGAACGCCCAGTTCTTCCTCGAGGTTCGAAATTCGGGTCGTCACAGCGGGCTGCGTAACGCCGATCTGCCGTGCCACCGCATGATAGTTGCGTAACCGCGCCAGCCAGAAAAAGGTCCGCAGGTTCTTAAGTGTCAGTCCGCCGGATTCAGTCGCATGATGGGCGTGACCATCGTCCATTGATTAAATTTTTCTATCGATTGAAACGTTTTATTAATTAGACATTTTATTACGGCGATGCAATGCCTTACCCGCGGTCAATCAATGCTTGCGAAGAGGTGCTGCATGCCAACAGCCAGGCAACTTTATGCAGAATTTGTCGAGACCGGCGTGCGCGCGGTGATCACACTCTATGAGAAGAACGCGCCCGTGACGAGCCGGACCATTTGGGACGCGCTGGAATCGCCGGTGCGGATACCGGCCATTCACGCCATGTTTGCCGGGCCCGAGATCATGATGGGTCTTCCCGAAGAGGCGCAGAGATTCGATCCTGCATCCATTCCCGCGGAGAACCAGACCTGCTACCCGGAAGCGGGCGAGTGCCTTTGGTTCTATCAGGGAAAACATGTGATGAAGGGACTTCCAGAAGAACTCTGGGAGATCGGGATCTTCTATGCGCCGGGCGCGCGGATCAACGGCCCGTTGGGCTGGACGCCATGCAACATGTTCGGGAGGATCACGCAGGGCCTGGACGAATTTGCCGAGGCGTGCGGCACCACGCGAACAGAGGGCATAAAGACCGTTGAAATTGGCCGTATCGAAGCCTGATCGGGCGATCGGGGAACCAACCAGCAGAGGATGACAAGGACATGAAACAACGCAGAAATTGGCTAGCCACGTTCGGTGCCGTTTCACTCTTCGCGTTTGCGCAGCACGCATCCGCACAGGAAACGCTGACGATCAACTCCTTTGGTGGTGCCTACGAGAAGATCCACCGCGAACTGGTCATCACGCCTTTTGAGAAAATGCACAACGTCAAGGTCGAGGTGGTCACCGCCTACTCCGCGGACACGCTGGCGCAATTGCGCGCGCAAAAGGACAATCCGCAGTTCGATGTCGTGCATTTCTCGGGCGGGCTGGAACATGCCGCTGCCGCCGAAGGACTCCTGGCACCAATCGAGCCGGCTGAGCTGGAAAACCACAGCCAGATGTATGATTTCGCGGTAGCAGGCTTGGACAAGGGAATCGGCCCGACCTATTCGACGGCCGTAATCGGGCTGCTCTACAACACCGATCAGATTTCTGAAGCGCCGACCTCCTGGAGCGATATCGCCGATCCGGCCTATCAGAACCATGTTTTGTTGACCGACGCGGCCAGCAATACCTATGGAATGCTTGGTTTCTTGATGATCAACAAGGTCGCAGGCGGCACGATGGATGACATTCAGCCTGGCCTGGATTTCGTGCAGAAGATCCTCTCGACCTCGACGATTGTGTCCAAATCGCCCGAGATCCAGCAGAATTTCGCCCAGGGCAGCGCGTGGATCGCCCCATATGCACAGGACTATGCCTTTACCCTGACCAAGTCGGGTCTGCCGGTCAAATTCGTGCAGCCTGAAGAAGGCGGTGTGCTCGCACCAATCACCGTCAATCTCGTCGCCGGAACTGACAAGCGCGATCTGGCGCTGAAGTTCATCGACTTCTCGATCCGCGCCGAGGCATCGAGTGGTTGGGCGGAAGCGCTTCGCTACACGCCGACAAACCGGGAGGCGAAATTATCGGAAGAAGTAGCGGCACAGGTGGTGTATGGCGAAGGCGATGTCGCCAAGCTGAACACCTTTGACGCAAACGCCATTGCCAAGAAACGCCCCGGCTGGAACGAAGCCTGGTCGCGGGCCATTGCACAATAAGGCAAGTTGGAGAGCCGGTTTCCGGCTCTCCTGCCTTTTGCTCCGAACTGGACATCCATAGGAAGGAAGGGTGAATGTCGGCTGGTGCGTGGCGGGCAAACCGGGAACCGGCGATCCTTCTCGGTCCTGGCGTCCTGTTCCTGCTTCTTGCCTTTTTCTTTCCTGCCTTTCAGCTTCTGGCCCAAAGTTTCCTGACGTTCGGAACCGAGCCGGTTCAATTCACCTTTGAGCATTACGCAAAGGCTTTCGTCGACGAATTCTACGCCGGCGTTGCGCTTCGGACCTTTCGGATCGCCTTCACCATTACCGCCATCTGCCTGATCGTCGGATTTCCTCTGGCCGTTATCATCGCCCGCGCCGGCCCGATTTTACGGGCAAGTCTGATCGTCATCATCATTCTGCCGCTCATGACAAGCGTCGTGATCCGAACATTCGGATGGCTGGTCATCCTGGGTCCCGGCGGTGTCATCAGCTGGACCCTGGAGCAACTCGGCCTGATCGACAACAGCATTTCGTTGATGCACACCGAAGCGGGGATCATCATTGCCATGGCCCAGGTGCTGTTGCCGTTTCTGGTTTTGACGACGCTTGGGAGCCTGAGCCAGATCCCGCCGTCGCTGGAAGAAGCATCGCGGGTTATGGGAGCCGGGTTCTTCCAATCCATGTTCCACATCACCCTGCCGCTTTCGGTGCCCGGCCTTGCCTCGGGCTCGCTCTTGGTTTTCGCGCTTTCGATCAGCTCGTTTATCACGCCGTCCCTGGTCGGTGGCGTGAGGCTACAGGTAATGGCGGGGTCCATCTATCAACAAATGACCGGATCATTCGATTGGGGCTTTGGCTCGGCGCTCTCGGTGATCCTGCTCATCGTGACGCTGCTGTTGATCGTCCCCTACATGATCCTGGTGTCGCGCGCGGGCGGCAGGCAATGATCGCGGCCACTCCCCGATGGGTAATGGCGCTCGCCACGACGTTCCTGGTTGCGGTCGCCGCCTTCATGCTCGTGCCCTTGTTTGTGGTCGTCGCCAGTTCGTTATCCAGCAGCGCGTTCCTTGTATTTCCGCCGCCCGGCCTGTCCTTTCGCTGGTATGGCGAGATCCTCGGTTCGGAGGCCTATCTTCGCGCGGGATGGACCAGCCTCAAACTGGCGATGGTGACCGTTGTCCTCGCGCTGGCGCTGGGCACCCCCGCGGCCATTGCGCTTTCCCGGTTCAGATTTGCCGGTCGCGCAACCATCGCGTCGATTTTCCTGTCGCCACTGATCTTGCCCTCACTCATATTCGCAATCGGATTGCTCATCATATTCAGCCGCTATGCGACCGGCCCCTCCTTTACCGGGCTGGTGATCGGCCATACCGTGATAACAATGCCGTATGTGATCCGCACGGTTTCGGCCAATCTTGCCGACATCGATCCGAATCTGGATGAAGCGGCGCGCGTCATGGGCGCGCGCTGGTGGCAACGTTACTGGCTCGTGATTCTGCCGCAATGCAAAACCGGAATGGCGGCCGGCGCCTTTTTTGCGTTCAATATTTCATTTGACGACGCGGTCATCGCGCTATTCATGCGCGCGCCAAGCGTCGAGACGCTGCCCATGCGGATATATTCAACCTTGGAGTTCAGCCCGGATCCGTCCGTCGCCGCCGTTTCCAGTGTCATGATCCTCATGACCATGGTGCTGGTTGTGATGCTGAGCCGGGTCTTCGGGTTGTCGAAAGTTGTCTGAGGCTATGGTCATGCAAAAGCTATCGGTTCGGTCGGTGACCAAGCGCTTCGGCGAATTGAGTGTCCTCGACCAATTCGACCTTCAAGTGGACGATGGCGAGTTTGTCGCCTTGCTGGGTCCCAGCGGCTGCGGCAAATCCACCTTGCTGCGGATCATCGCAGGACTTGAACGGCCCGATTCGGGATCCGTTCACATTGCCGACAAACCGGTAACGGACATTGCGCCGGAGAGACGGAACATAGCGCTGATGTTCCAGAGCTATGCGCTCCTGCCGCATATGACCGTCGTCGAGAATGTCCGCTTTCCATTGCGCATGCGTGCCAGATATTCCCGAAGTGAACAATTGGAGAAAGCCCGGGAAGCACTTGACCTCGTCAAACTCGAGCATCTGGCCGGGCGATATCCCCGGCAGCTCTCCGGCGGTCAGCAACAACGCGTAGCGCTGGCGCGATCAGTCGTCTCGGAGCCTAATCTGCTGCTGTTGGACGAGCCTTTGTCGAACCTGGATGCGCGCTTGCGCGAAACCATGCAGGTGGAACTAAAACGACTCCATGAGCGCCTCGGCCTGACCACGATCTTTGTCACCCACGATCAAGAAGAGGCCCTCGGACTGGCCGACCGGGTGATCTTGATGAACAAGGGACGGATCGAACAGGCGGGCACGCCCGAGGAGATCTACCGGCGACCGCGGACCGTGTTTGCCGCCGACTTTTTGGGAGGCGCCAACATTGTTGAACTGGAGGTCGTGAAATCGGGCCGGTCCTGGAAGGGGAAATTCCCCGACGGGACAACGGTTCCCTTGACAAATTCACCGGATTTGGAAGCGGGACCGAGGTCCTTCGTGCTCCGCAAGGAGGCAATCACTTTCCAACCCGTGAATTCCATGGCGGTGATCAACGGTTCGATCGAAACTCAAAACTATCTTGGTGGCCAAACCCGGTCCCTGGTTCAGGCGTGCGGCGTCGACCTGATCGTTGTGACCGACTCGGAGAAAACCGAGATCGGCAGGCGGAATACGCGAATTGGTTGGCGTGTCGAAGAACTCGTGCCTCTGGAATTGTAAGAAAACCCGACACGAAAGCGATGTCTTGTAATTGCTCGTGCGCGCGCCAGGAAGCGGGAAGACAGGCCTTCGAGAATGACCTGCAATTCCAAACGGAATTACCCATAGTGGTACTAAGCGGTCAAGGTCATCCATCGTTTGAATTACCGCCCCGGGCTCATTGCGGCGATCAATTGAATCCACACCACTTTACAGACATTGAACGCCCAAAGCCGAAATGTCTGCTTTCAGGATCTCATCAGAAGATGCCGAACGTCCGATTTGGGGGCGCATTGCTGTCATTCAACCCCCAAGAACAAGATTTCTGTGTTCGAATGTCGGCTTTCGGCAAATCGACAAACACATTTCGCATCCGCCGCTAGCGGCAGAAGTCCCCTTTTGATCAAAACGTTGATTTCAGCGCAGGCCAGCATTTCCGCTATGCGGTCATTCGCACATCGGTGCTTCGGCAGGACAAAGCCCAGGGAGATCGTCGGTTCTGCAGTGTACCTGCTATCGCCGCGCGCCAGCCATACCACCGGTTAGTGGCGGTTCCCCGACGGCGGCTACGTCCATCTTGACCGCGCCCTGATCTGATCATCGCTTTACCGGCACTTCATGCGCCCATGAAAATCCGGCGTGTGATTTGGTCCTCCAGCGACAGCCAGCGCCGTCCCGCCGCATTGTCTGCGCGATGTCCGGCCGCTTGCCTGCGGAGTGTCTTCAGGCGTTCGGGATCCATGATCTGGTGAGCGTTGAGTTCCTCGGCGATTGCGATGAACGATTCAGCGGCTTCCCGGCCATCCAACAGGTCGGCCGCGGTTCCTGCGACGAATTCCTCCCAATTTGTTTTCGGCGACCAGGAGAATTCGGCAAACGCGCGATAGGAAAGTTCGACGGTGGCATGATAGGGAGAGGGTTCACCCCAGATCGTCAACCCCTGCATGCCAGTATTCGCCGAGAGCTGCGCCATCTCGCCGAATACCCGCGCGTTGAGCGCATAGCGCTCACTGCGCTCGTCGCCGTTCCACTGGCAGGCAAACTGGCACCTGAGCACGTTCGGTTGCATCGGCAGGCCCTCGACATACGGGCGAGTCAACTCGTCCCGGATACGGCTCCAGTAGGTGCGGTTAGTCGTGTGCTGATAGATGCCGCCTTTCGGCAGTTTCTGCTGCGCCTCGTGCGCCACCGGGTCGAGCAGATTATCCCACTGGATTTCCGAATAAATCCACAGGTCCGGCTTGATCAACCTTGCGCGGTTGTAAAGGCGGGGGAAATTCTCCGCCATGTCGGTATGCGACCAGTAGTCGCCGAAGGTATCGCGCCGCCTGGCCGCCTCCCCCGGATTGTCGCGTCGCAAGCTGCACCTTTCGCAGCCGCACACGCCGTAGTCGCCGGCCTCGATGTTGATCCCACCGATTTCGAAAGTCTCGGTGAGCCAGGCAACCGCATCCTCCATCCACTGGATGGTTTCAGGCGCCGAGGGACAGGCCGACAACGTGTATTCGGATTTCGGGAAATTTAGCGGGAAGGCGAGATCGGAGATCTGGAAGCCAACGCCCTTTTCCAGCGTCGCAGTATGTTGCGGGTTTTGTTTAAGCCAGTTGGCGAGGTTCCAAGGGCTGTTGCCTTCCCAATAGACGCCGCCATAGGAACCGATCGCGATGCCGGGCAGGATGCGCACTCCGCGCTCGTACGCGTAGTGGCAGAGCTCCTGCGCGGTCGCTACGCCGCCATGCGAGTCGCGCAGGAAACCATAGATCACGATTGCCGAAATCCGGTGTTGCGAACAGAAATCGACGCAGCGCTTGTAGTCGGCGAGAAAACCATTCGGCGGCTTTCCATACGGGTTGAATACGCCGATTTCCTGTTGGCCGATCTGGCTCAGTTCCCAGTTGGTCGAGTGGTCCCATGTCCAGAAGGTGCGGTATGTGAGGCCCGGTGTTTCGTCGATTGTTTCGCGTGGCAGCACCAGCCGTCCGGGATGGGTGCCGCCACGACCGATCAGGTCCTCGGTGCCGAAGATGATGCCGGAGAAGGGGCCGCCTTCGATCGTCACCTGCGGCCCGTCTGCGGTGCGTTCGACCGTTATCCGGTAACTCGCTTCCGGCCGGCTGCTTTCCTTCAGCGTCAGGCGCGGTCCCGCACCTTCACCGGAACACCAGTCGATGGACGGAAAGGCCTCTCGCAAACGTCTCGATGCGTGCGGATGCCGATCGGCGCCTGTCACCATCACCCTTCCGGCCAGATCGAGTCGCTCTTGCCGCTTAAACATCGCTTTACTTCCTCCTCAAATCGTTCCGTCGAGCCCGCTGCCGCACACGAGCAACGCAATACGTCCGCTTCCTGCAACCGAATCCGGCTTGTGTATCAATGCTGCCACCGAAGCGGAACCGGCGAGATCAGCGGCGATGGCGAATTCCGACCACAGCCAGCGCGCGGCTTCCCCTGTCGCATCGTCCGGGATCAGCACGATATCGTCGAGCACCGATTTCGCGATCTCGAAGATCCTCGGGTCGGTCGTGCGCGCCGATAGCGTCGGCACCCTGCTGGTAATCTCGGGCAATGTCACGAGTTTACCTGCATCGAGACAGGCCTTGAGAGTCGGCGCACCTTCCGGTTCGACACCGATGATGCGCAGATCGGGTTTCAGCGCGCGCAGTGCTGTCGCCATGCCGGCCATCAGCCCGGCGCCGCCGATGGCGACGAGGAGAGTGTCGAATTCGGCAATCTGTTCAGCAAGTTCGAGGCCAACCGTACCTTGGCCGGCTACCACCTCGGGATCGGCGAATGGATGGAAATATATAGCCCCGCTCGCCTCAGCGTCGGCCCTCGCTGCGGCATCAGCAATGGAAAAGTCCGCGCCACCGGTGAACACCTCGGCACCGAACCTGCGCATGCGTTCGACTTTCGATGGTGCTACATTATCGGGGCAATAGATGCGCGCTCGATGGCCGGCCGTTTGCGCAGCATAGGCGACCGCCAGCCCGTGATTGCCGCCGGAGGCCGCGATGATCCCGCGTGCCGCCACCTCTGGTGATAATGACAACAGCCGATTCATCGCGCCGCGCGCCTTGAAGCTGCCGGTGATCTGGTGAAGCTCAAGCTTGGCGATGACTTCCGCTTCCAACGCCAGCGGCTTGCCGGCACGCTGCAGCGCCATGATCGGTGTCTGGCGAATGCTGGAAGCGATACGTGCTCGTGCCGCTTCGATATCGTGAAGGCCGATCATGCCTTGCCACTCCGGATGGTAGCGATGCGCTCAACCAGCGCCGACGCATTCTGCGCCGCGACCGTGCCAAAGGAAAACGATGCACGCCAAATTCCGCCCGGCGGCACCACGATGATCTGGCCCCGCGCCGTTGTAAACCGCAATGCTTTGACGCCGGTGGGATAACGAAAGGCCGAAACCGTGATCCCGCCCGCTTCGGCGATAACGCGTTCGAGCTGGGTAAAAACCTCCCGGAACAACTCGATCGCGACCTTCATGACAGCCTTCCTCGCATTGCGTCATGGACCTTGTCATCAGTCCATACCCAATGATGCTACCCGGACAAACGAAAAACCGACAGTGGAAACCGGTCGAATTCTGGCGCAAGATCTGCGTACTGCGTGCTCAAGCCGCAAGAATTGCGGAAACAGGAAGAAGCCATGAGATTCGAAAGAATGCGCCCCCGGGAACTCAAGGCCGCACAGGACAAGGGCATCCCCTTCGTGCTGCCCATCGGAGTACTTGAATACCACGGCCAGCATCTGCCGTCAGGCGTCGACCTCCTCGCCGTGACCGAAGTGCTCGAACGCCTGGGCGACAAAATCGTCGTCATGCCGCCATTTGCCTATGGTGCCGCTTCCCATGCAGTGGCCGGCCCCGAGGGAACGGGCACGCTGCATGTCGATGCCGATGCCATCCTGACCTTTGCCGAAGCCTTGTTCGCGGCGATGCTCAAGGGCGGCTTCCGCAACATCCATGGCATAATTCATCACCAGACCGAGAATTTCTACCAGGGCATGCCGACCGATCTCGCCTTCCGGCTTGCCGCCCGAAACGTGATCTTCCGCCATCTCGAGGCAACGCAAGGTGCAGCCTGGTGGGGCGATAATGCGATGCAGGACTACTATGCGCAGCACGCTGCCGGCGAGGATCCCTTCTCAATGATCCGCATTCACCCGTTGTTTCCCGCCGGAGCTGACTATCCGTTCGATCATGCCGGCGCGGGCGAAACGGGGCTGATGCAGGCGCTGGCACCCGAGACCGTCGAAATAGCGCGAGCCAGTGAGGGTGACCACTGGTTTTGCCGGACCGCGACCGACGCCACAGTTGATAAGGGCGAGCGCGGCGTCGCGATCGCGCTCGCACACATCAGGAAATGTCTCGGTCTGGATCGGTAGCAGAGTCAGAACACATCGAAATCGGATCCCTCGAAAACCTGTCTCTCGGCCGTCCCCGGGGCAGCCGGACGATCGTTGCCATCGGTATCCGCACGTGACGGAATGGCAATGTATTCAAGCTCTACCAATGGCAACATTGTCCGCTCTGTAGACATTGAATACCCAAAGCTGCAATGTCCGCTTTCAGGGTCTCATCAGAGATTGACCAACGTCCGATTTGGGGGCGCAAAGCAGCCTTCCAGATTACTCCGGATGTCAGCTCCGAGCCCATATAGACCGATGCCGCATTGCGTGTGAGCGTCGGCTTTGCATTCGCACCAGCGCTAATTCCAGCGCGTTCCGACGCGTGGTGACGCTCCGTATCAATTGACCGTATGACTAGAAAATTGAGATCATGATCGGACACGGTAAGCGGACAAACCACAGCTTGTCTGTCAATTTTGAGCTGCAAGGAGTTTCCCCATGAAGCGCTGGATCATTCGTTTCTTCGTCCTGATCGCAGTCATCGTTGGCGGTGTCGCAGTTTTCCTGCGAATTACAGCGCCCTCCGGCGGCGAAGTGGCGGTGGCCAACCCTGAAATCTTTGATCCTGAAACCGGGTTCATCGAGCTGGTCGATACGGCGGACCTGGAGGGCCGGGTGATCATTGAGGAGGATGTCCCAGTCTTGGCGCGGGATGGAACAAGGCTTTCGGCAAAGGTTTTCAGACCCACACAGGAAGGGACCTATCCTGTGGTCATGGCCTTCACAGCTTACAACAAGGATGGGGGCACCGAAGGATACCCGGCTGTCCTGAACATATCTCTGAATCCCGAATTCGATCTGGGTTCCTTCAGCGTGAGCCGCTGGACAGCCTGGGAAGCACCGGATCCTGCCTTCTGGGTGAGGAATGGCTATGCCGTTGTATACGTCGATACCCGTGGCTACGGCGCGTCCGAAGGCGACGCACATGTGCTGAGCATTCGGGACGGCGAAGACTTCTATGATGCAGTCGAATGGGCCGGTGCCCAACCATGGAGCAACGGCAGTGTCGGCCTGAACGGGGTCTCCTACCTCGCCATTTCGCAGTGGGTTGCAGCCAGCGGTAATCCGCCTTCGCTGAAGGCCATTATCCCCTGGGAAGGCCAGTCAGACAATTTCCGCGAAGTGCTGTTTCACGGCGGCATTCCCGAGACCGCCTTCACATCCTTCTGGCTTAACAGGATCAGCAACCTTGCCCATCAAAGCCCGCTGCCGCACCCCCTGATCTTCCGGTTCGGACAGGATCGGCCATTCCTGATGAGAAGCATACAGGCGCGGATGATGCCGCCGTCAGGCATAAGCTTGCCTGATATTCAGGTTCCTGCCCTGATCTGTGCGACCTGGTCGGACCAGGGGCTGCACACACGCGGTTCGTTCGAGGGTTACAAACAGATTGCCTCCAAGCAGAAATGGCTCTTCACACATGGACGACAGAAATGGGAAACCTACTACAGCGCGGAGGCGCTGGAGACACAGCTGACCTTCTTCGATCATTTTCTCAAAGGCGCGGACAACGGATTTGATGCGCGCGCCCGCGTGCGTCTGGAGGTCCGCGAGAGCCTGGAAACCTATAGCGTAAGGTTTGTTGAGGATTGGCCGATCCCGGGCACTGAGTATCGGAAGATGTACCTTGACTCAGCAACAGGTGAGCTGATGCCGACACGTCAGGCCTCCGTTTCTGCCGCCGAATATGACCCCTCAAGCGAAGCGGTCTTCTTCACCTATACCTTCGATCAGGACACCGAGCTGAGCGGCAACATGAAGCTCAGGCTGTGGATCTCTACCGACCGCGGTGATGATATGGACCTCTTTGTCGGAGTCGAGAAGCTGGACGCGGCCGGTGAGCCGGTCCATTTCTATGCCAAGACAGGATACACCAAGGGGCCGGTGGCGATGGGATGGCTGCGTGTCTCTCATCGCGAACTGGATCAAGCTCGTTCAACACCCTGGCAACCTGTTCTGGCCCATGAGCAATCACTCGATATCTCGCCTGGTGACGTTATCCCCGTCGAGATCGAAATCTTGCCAAGCAGCACCTTGTTTCGGGCAGGAGAAGCACTTCGACTGGTCGTTCAGGGGCGTGACCTGTTCGAGCATCCAATGCTTGCACATGCCCGTACGATCAATGAAGGACATCACACGATTCACACGGGTGGCGACTACGACTCGTACCTGTTGGTCCCGGTGATGCGTTAACATTCTTCAGTATGATAAACAGTCGTTCAGCCCGTTGGACCCACTGTCGGCTTTGTCCGCTTTGCGGTCATTGATTATCCAATGCCGAAATGTCTGTTTTCAGGGCTCACAAGAAAGCCAGCGAACGTCTGCATTGGGGGCGCGAAGCAGTCGTCCGAGGGCAGTGCGGTAATCGGCGGCTTCAAGCCCATTTGGACATGCCAGCATCAATGGTTGATGTCCCCTCAGAGCCTGTTTCAGCTTGGATCGCACCGGTCACTGACAGAGCGCGCCAATTGCGCTGCAGTTTTAAATTGGAATGCCGCTCAATCCTGTACGATTGTCAATGAAGAGCCAATGATTTGGCGGAAAGAACGTAAAAAGCGAATAGGCGACTAGCTGAATTGAGAACAGTGAAATCCCAATCCTTGATATCAACGAATTGGCAAACTTGCCTGACATTAGCCATGCCGACAGACCCTGGCCGGCAACAACAGCGAAAACGAATGTTCCGATATCAAGTATGAGGAAGTTTCGGCCAAGAAAGTAGGTATAGGTCGTGAAGATGACCACGATGAATATCGCCGTCAATAAAAGCGACACGCCTTTTGCTGATATTCGATCTAGCGATAATGTCTTTGTCAGCGCATTCGGCAGAAAAGCCCAGAAGACACCTGGCCAAAACGCCAATTTCAGATGCTCCCATACCGATTCATTGACCGCGGCAACCAGTGCAATTGCAGGCCACGCTCCAGTCCACTGAAAAACAAAATGCAATGCCGATCCAGTAATAATGATGAAGAGAGCGCCAAACATCTCCCAAACCAAAATTGCATTAATCCGCTTGGTCATGATGAATGAACGCTATTTCGGATGGTTCGTCTGATGATTAAACTCAGTCGTCGTGGAACATTGATAGGTGTGGCCAGCCTATTGCAGTCGCATAATTCGATCCAGATTTGAATTACTTGAAGACAGTCCAGCGGGGAACCAGACGATTCCCCGCTTGAGAAACTAGGCATTGATCTTTGTTTGGTGGCTAGAATCTGGTGCCGAGCCGCCTGCTTTTTGCGACCTGCAATCCAACAACCACAACGATCTTCCGTGCGGCTGCCTCCCAGTTTCCGTCGAGCTTGCTGCCCAGCCACCGACCGGCGGCCTCGATACCGGCTTTCGAAGTCTTTGCGTCGACTTTGCCTTTCGATTTGGCCTTGATCAGTTCGCCAACCGGCAGTTTGAGAAGCGTGGTCGTGAAACCACCGCGATTGATCTTCTCATCGAACCTGGTGATGACACCGGAGCGGTTGATCTCAATCGTGTAGTAATACTGATCGTCCTTGCGGAAACTCAGATGGTGAGACAATTGGCCCTTGGCCAAATAGCCCGTGGGGGTGCGCGAAACCGATACCTTCTTGATATTGAACTCGTGTCCACGGCTGGCACGAACCCGTTTGGTTGATTTTTGCTTCACGACGGCTTTGTAAACTGCGTTTTCAAGCTTTGAACCGGCGTTTGCGTGAGTGGTTGCTCCACCTGATACGAGTGAAGCGGCGACGAGTATTGCTGACAGTGTGCGGGTAAACATTTGATCCTCCTTCCCCTTAACTGGAATGGAGTATCGACAATCCATGCTGAAACGATCTTGAACCTGGTATTCAGTTTTGGTTCATCGAGTTTTGGGTCGCACCCAGCGGCTCAGCACGCCAGCTACATCCGCTCTGCGGACACAGAATACCCAACGCCACAACGTCCGCTTTCAGGATACTGTAGAAAACCGAAGAACGTCTGCATTGGGGGCGCAAAGCGGTCATCCATGCCATTTGCGGCGAAGGTCAGTTTTTGAGCCGATTTTGATGAAAAAGTCGGTGGTCGGAGTTTTAGATTGAAAAATTAGAAACCGATTTCAGAAAGCAGCGACTTTGGAAATGTTGTTTCCAGATTGCCTCACTATCGAAACCACATTCTACAAATTTGGGGCATAAGTATAACCGGCCGACTTTTTCAACAAAATCAGCCCTGAGCGGACATGGCGTAACTGCTGCGATCCCGGCTTCGAGGGCACCGGGAACGGCTAAAGTCGTTCTTGGGAACCTTGAACCGCAGGAGGAATGACCATGAAGTACTATGTGGGTTTGGATGTATCGCAGGATGAGTGCGCCGTTTGCATTCTGAGCGAGGATGGCATCCTTTTATTTGAGGGCTCTTGCCCGACCGATCCGGATGCGATCTTGCGCACCATTTCCAGTCACGCTGGAGTGGTGGACAAAATCGTCCATGAATCGGGACCGCTGTCGATCTGGTTGACACGTGAGTTGGCCAAGCGCAGTGCGCCGGTCGTCTGCATCGATGCCCGTGACATATGAGGCATTTACCAACTTCTAACGACAAATTGGTACTTTCGAATTGGCTTAGATTTCTTTTAGCAATGCTGCAGAGGTCTCCTGGTCGATGTCAAATTTTCCGCCACACGGTGCGCAACCATTTCGATCATCGAATAATGAAGGCGTAGATGTTGGTCTTTTGCCTCCAATTGAAGAATGTTCTCGATTGTCCAACGTGAACGTTCGAGCTATCGACCATCTGTTGCAGACGTATGAAGCGGCAAGCGAGTTCGAGAAGGCCGCAAAAGTATCCAAATTCGGCGTTTATTGTATGGAGATCGAAGAACGGCTGCTGAAGCGCAAGCCGCTTTCAGACGATCAGATTAATCGCATTCGCGAGATAAACAGGTCGCTAAGGCGCCAGTTTTACAAGATGTATGGTCGCCGTCTGGGAACATTTGATAAGATGTTTGGAGGCTGATCAAAGCGCCAGAATTTATTACTGATCAGTTAAGATCTTGACGCCCACATGCTCCCTGTTCGACCAGACCGTTTGAACCTGAAACTCATTCTCGAATATGAATGAGGCTAGCCGAAAAGTGTGGGGTAGCCATTGCGCGCGCGGAACATAAAGAAGCATGCCACTCGATGATATGTCCTTGATCACGCAGTCGGAGAGTCGCACCCCTTGAAACTCTATCGTAGCCGGAATGCCGCACCGGACTCGTTTTGCCCGCCTCTCGCAGCTCTTTCCAACAAGACCCGAAGCCGGCTTTTCGCGTAATGCAGCGGTCATTGCAGCACCTCATGCACCCTTCGACGCATTTCATATGCGCTCAACACCCATATTAGACATTGGCGACAAACAAAGCGTTAAGGCCGGATTAACCGCGCCGAACCTCGCCAGTGGATTCCAATGGAACAGAACGCCTTAAAGCGCTTCCAGGCTTGAGGAGATCAGATTGAATAAGCTATTTGGTCAATCGCATGTTGGAAACCAGCCTGCCGACATCACTGAATATCTCCAAGATGTTGCTTTCGTCACCCTCGAAGTAATACCGGGAGCTGCTACTCGCACAGGATTTCAGTTCGTCCTTGCCTTCGCTGTCGTCGAGGTCATAGGCAATCGTGATGACTTCGACACCATTCTTTTTCAGTTCACTGCAGACTTTTTGCAGGTTCCAGCGGCCGCGCTCGACGTTAAACTGATTGCCGGGGCCAAAACCCTTCTTGTTGTGGCGACCGTCTGACAAGAGCACAATGTACTTGCGGACATCGGGATCATCATAATCAGCGCCTTCGGTCCAGGGCGCTTCTGGTGAAATCACCTGATAACCAAACTCCATTCCAAGGGCGATATTGGTTCCGGAGTAAGGGGTCATCGCCAACATTTGGGCAACCGTGTTTACATGCATATTTGACAACGGTCGGATGACCAGATTCCTGGACGGATAATTTGGGCAATCATCATATTCGTCAGATTCAATTGTGTCATTTGAATCAGTCCGCCCCCATTTACTGTTACTGGCGCCGGTGGGGGTCTGATCCTTCCAAACCCATGGATATTTGCGATCAATTGTACAGTTGGACCAAGGTACGCCTGTGGTTCCTCCGAGGACGTATTTTCCGTCCATCGTTGCGTAGACTTGGCGCGCGAAAGGAACCAATCCAATCTTGGTATCAGGATTTGTCTGGTTATTTGTGACCTGATTGATGACAGATACGACCGCGTCGCGCATGGCAGCGTATTTGCTATTCATCGATGATGAATAATCCAGCACGAACACGATTTCTGTTTCTCCGGAGTTGCCCATGTCAACATCGCTCCGCGCGGAAACTCTGGTTTCCGAGAGAAACGGGAATAACGGCTCATAATCGGCTGAAAGAGTTGCGCTAAGGGCCGTACCGACGGTCGTGATCACCGGTTTGGCTGTGATATTGAACGAACTTGACTCAAGATTTGAGGCAAACACGTCTTCGGCAACATTTTGCCGCTTGGAGGGCGCTTCCTTTGCAGCGGCTAGAGCTGCCGCATCCAATGCATTTTCTATTTCAACCTGCATGCGGCGGGCGTTGGTGTAATCAAGAACCAAACCAACCGAACTGATCAATGGAATAGACACAACCGCCAACCACATCGAAAAGCTGCCGCTTGAATTCTTCACAAATTTTGAAAATACGCGCTTCATGACTTTCTCCATCCCCGGAGAAAATCACAATTTTGGAAAGATCGAGTGAAGCGGTGAACCAGGAATTGTGCGATCCAGGCAAGCAATCGTTAACAGTTGCCGTTACGAATCCTTCATAAACACAAGGTGGCCATGCTCACCTGATTTGCGCAGAATTGAGCTGAAAAGAGCATAATAAAACGGTTGATCTGGCAAGCTGGGTGTGGGAGCGATCGTCCAGTGCGCACGAAAGCGGAAAAGCTCAATTTCCCCTGCCAATCCGCCTTGTCAATGCGATGATATGCCAGTCTGACATTTGAGTGGCTCGGAGTCGAACGCCTGCGAGCCGCGGACCAGCTTCTTCATTTTAGTGCTGTTCTAACAAAAATTCGTTCAGCCAAATCAGCGGATAAGGCGTTGCAAATTGCCTTGCCTCCCGACGGGTCAAGGTCCAGAAATGGTATGGTCAACTACCTGATAACCGGCTGAAAGGAAGAACGGACTGATGCTGAAGGAATTTAAGGAATTCGTCGCCAAAGGCAACGTGATGGATCTTGCCGTCGGCGTAATCATCGGCGGAGCTTTTGCCCTCATTGTCAAGTCGCTCACCGACGATATCATCATGCCAGTTGTGGGAGCGATCTTTGGTGGCCTTGATTTCTCAAACTACTTTGTCGGTTTGTCGAGTTCGGTCAATGCATCGACGCTCGATGCGGCAAGAGAGCAAGGTGCCGTTCTTGCTTACGGCAGCTTTCTTACCGTCGTGTTGAACTTCTTGATCCTCGCTTGGATCATATTCATGATGGTGAAAGCGGTGAATAACATGCGTCGGGAGGAAGAAGCGGCTGCGCCAGCAGAACCGGAAGCGCCTCCGGCCGACATTACACTGCTCACCGAAATTCGTGACTTGTTAGCAAAGCGCGGTGCAAAGTAATCAAGAATATATTTGGTTGAGGGGAGATCGGTGTTTCCAGACTCTCCCCAACAACCCACCCAATGACTTGTTACCCTTGAGCCGATTCCAACAACACGCAATTCTCGCTATAAACTCACGTTGCACAAGAGAGTTACGGCACTAACGATAGTCCGCAAAGTCCGCTCTGCAGTCGTTGAATACACAATGGCTGTTATGTCCGCTTTCAGGATTTTATCGAGAACTGACGAACGACCGTTTTGGGGGCGCAAAGCGGTCATTGGCACTACCTGCCGTTTCGCAATCGCGGCGAAGGTTCGCTCAGAGCCCTATTTGCAATGTTTTGAGGGGTGGCTAGTGTCCGCTCAGCAGTTTGGAGCGCGCCAGATGAAAAGCATGAAGGCGGTAGTTATCCGGAAGGCCGGTGGGCCGGAAGTATTGAATATCGAAGCTGTCCAAGCTCCAGAACCCAAACCCGGTTGGGTGCTGATTAGGGTGCGGGCATTTGGTCTGAACAGGTCAGAGCTTTTTACTCGACAGGGCCATTCTCCAAATGTGCCTTTCCCGAGAATTCTGGGCATTGAAGCTGTTGGCGAAGTCGTGTCGGCACCAGATGGTGGATTTTCTGATGGTGACATTGTTGCGACCGCCATGGGTGGAATGGGTCGTCAATTCGACGGTGGCTATGCCGAGTACACTCTAGTTCCGGTGGAGCAAGTTCAGAAACTTAACACGACCCTGCCTTGGAATGTTCTTGGGTCACTGCCCGAAATGGTTCAAACCGCTTGGGGATCTCTCCACACAGCGCTTAAAGCCAAGAGCGGTGAGACGCTTTTGATCCGCGGCGGAACCACTTCCGTCGGCTTGACGACTGCGATTTTGGCAAAACAGCTCGGTTTGCGTGTTCTGGCGACTTCGCGACGCGATGATAGGCGGGAGATGCTGCTGACGAACGGTGCAGATGAAGTCTTCATCGATGGCGGAGAAATAGCGCCGGCAGTCAGACAAGCTCACCCAGATGGTGTGCATCGGGTCTTGGAACTTATAGGAACGAAGACCCTTCTCGACAGTCTCCAATGCGTAGCTATGGGCGGCTCCGTTTGCATGACCGGTATGGTAGGTGATGCGTGGGAGTTTGAACAATTCAGCCCAATGGGCGCTATACCGACAGCGGTGAACCTGACCACCTACGCTGGAGGCGCCGAGGATTTCATTTCAACGCCATTGCAACAGGTTGTGGATGCTGTGGAGGCGGGCACCTTCCGCTCGCCAATAGGAAAGACCTTCTCCATCGATGAGATTGTTGAGGCGCACCGGACTATGGAAAACAACACCGCAGGCGGCAAGATCGTGGTCACGACATGAACGCACATAGCCAGCTTCTGCAAAGCTAAGGGCAAGGTCTGGTCTGTTTGCAGTACGGCAAATGCAGGATACATTCCTTCGTGCCAATCGACCGAGATTGATTTTCCAATTAGGTTAGTACTGGATTCTCCTTGAACTTCCCCTGATACTCGTCTTAGGTGTTTACCTAATTCAAACCTTGATCGCATCTCTGTGCAACTCTTTGCCCTCCTCGGCGGTTGGATTGAGATGTGCGAGCCGGGTCGAGTCTCGAATGTCCAGATGGAGGAGTGGGTTTTCGAGCACTCGACCCGGCAGATTTTCAAAAGCTCTCTAAACCAAATCTTTGAACGTCAGTTATGTCCGGATAGTGTTGAAAAAGTCGCTGGTTTGGCTGTCTTTGAAGTATGCCCGAGCGTTCCCGTTCAGTGATATCAGACTGGGTTTGGAACGATCCTGGCGAGTTTTTTGAGGTTTTGTGCTGTTGCTGCCATCTGGAACTGTTCAGTGGCTCCTTTTGGTCCTCGAAGGCGCATCATCCCCATGCCGATATATCGTTTCAGGTGGGCGAACAGCATTTCGACCTTTCGTCGTTGAATGAACGAGGTCAGATAGGCGTCTGTCTTGCGGATGTCGCGTGCGATGTCCCGTGCCGCTTCATGGACCGACCGTGTGATCTTTCGTGCCGGTTGAGTTGGGCAGCATTTGGTTTTCAAGGCACATTCATCGCAGTCGTGCTTGCTGGCGCGATAGCGGATCATCCCGTCCTTGCCGGCATTTGAGGTTCGGGGCCTGGCGAAGTTGCGACGGGATCGCTGCAGGCTTCTGCCAGACAGGTATAGCTGTCTTCGGTTGGATCGTAAGTGAAGTCCTCTCGCGAGAAGGTTCCGTCATCCCGTTTCGATTTGTCCCAGACAGGAATATGCGGTTCTATTGCGCGTTCCTCGACCAGCCAGCCAAGCATCTCGGCTGAGCCGTAACCGGTATCCCCGACCAGTTTCTTCGGCAACAGACCGAACCGGTCGTGAACACGGTCGATCATGCGACGGGCGGCCAGTGTTTCGGCTGGTCTGATCGGAACCGTTGGTTCCACATCGACAATGACCGCATTGTCGAGGTCGACCAGATAGTTGGTCGAATACGCGAAGTACGCAGCGCCACCATCAGCGCCGGTCCAACGGGCTCCCGGATCAACCGGCGAGATGTATTTGGGAACCACCTTCGTCGATGCTCCGAAGGCGGCGTCATCAAGCGTTTCAAGATACTCATCGATGGCCCGGCTGGTCAGTTCAGGCGGCAACCCTTCCTTGCCATCAACCCCGCGTGTCTGATTGGCATTGGCCGGGATGAGGCTGGCATCAACGCCGAACCCTTCACCGCCAACCAGGCCCTCATCGATGCAAGTTTGCAGAACCCGCTCGAACAGATGCCGGAAGATGCCACTGTCGCGAAAGCGGCCGTACCGGTTCTTCGAAAAGGTCGAATGGTCCGGAACCGGATCGGTCAGGTCGAGCTTGCAGAACCATCGATAGGCCAGGTTCAGATGAACTTCTTCGCACAGCCGCCGCTCAGAGCGAACGCCCATGCAATAGCCCAGAAGAAGCATCCGGATCATCAGTTCAGGATCAATCGAAGGCCGACCACCGTCGCTGTAATACGGTGCCAACAAGGGCCTCACATCCGTCAAATCGACAAACCGGTCAATCGCCCGTAGCAGATGATCCGCCGGGACATGATCCTCAATCGAGAACTCGTAAAATAGTGCTCCTTGCGCAATCTGCCGCGGTCCCATCATCGCGTTCAGTCTCCCAATTCACTTGGAAAAGTGAATCAGCCGACAACGGCACAATCATGGCGACTTTTTCAACACTATCTCCGCAGAGCGGTCATTGAGTACCCAAAGCTGCAATGTCCGCTTTTAGGATCTTGTTGAGAACTGACGAACGACCGGATTGGGGGCGCAAAGCGGTCATCCATTTCATCTGCGGCGATGGTCAGCTCCGAGCCCTTTTTGCCCGATGTCTTTAGGTCGGAATATCCAAATGACACCGTCAATTCTCCTCCAAGGTCTCTTCGTGAACTTGTCTGACAGAGCCGCATCGACTTGCTCTGGCCGCATTGTAATTCAATTATTAGGCTTCCCGTTGGACTTAGGAGGTTTTGTTGCGGGTTTTTGTCGCCGCGATCATCCTTGTTGTGTCGACCGGTCTTGCGATGGCCGAGAGCCGTGTTGCGTTGGTGTTCGGCGCTGGCCGGTATGAGACCATCCGGCCGTTGGAAAATGCCGTCAATGATGCAAGGGCGATTGAAGAGGCGCTGGATGCGCTTGGCTTTGAAGTCTTCATCGAAACCAACCGCAATCTGCGGCGTATGCGTCGTGCGCTTTCCGATTTTGCCGAGGATGCCGCGAGCGCCGATGTTGCCTTTGTGTTCTTTGCCGGCCACGGGGTTGAGATAAATGGCCAAAACATGCTGCTTCCGACCGATGCCAGTACCGCCTCGCTTGATTCGCTCAAGGCCTCAAGCCTGCCTCTGGAAGAATTGCGCGAGACGGTCGCGAAAGTGGCGAAGATCGGCCTGATCGTGCTTGATGCCTGCCGCGATGATCCGTTTGGTGCAATCTCCGATCCCGGCGGCAGGGGTGCGACCGCACTCGCACTGCCTCAGACGGTCAAACCGGGCCTTGGTCGCATGGGAAGGGCAGAGAACACGTTGTTTGCCTTCTCTGCCGCTCCCGGCGAGACAGCATCCGATGGTGAGGGTGGCAATTCCCCCTTCACCACTGCGCTAACAAAATACCTTGGCACCGAAGGCTTGGAGATCCGCTCGGTTCTCACACTGGTGCAGCAGGAGGTCTATGACCGGTCGCGGGGAAGTCAGTTGCCCTATGTGGAAAGCGGGCTACCGCGGCTGTTTTTTGCCAGCCAGACCGCCGATGAACTTCCCGAACGCGAGCGGCTGTTGCTGGCAATGGCAGATGTCAGCCCACAGATGCGGCTTGATGTGGAGCGCATTGCAGCGGACGCACAGATGCCGCTGGCGCCACTTTATGGTGCACTGATCGGATCGGACCTTGCGAGCCTCAATCGCGAGGAGCGCGGCAACAAACTGCGCGAGGCAGCAGCCGCCTTCACCAAGGTCCGCGACGAACTGCGCTCGCTCCGCTCCGGCGACGAACGGGTCACCGCACTGCGCCAGCAGGCAGAAGAGCAACTCTCGCTCGGCGCCTTTGACGCCGCCCGGGCAAGACTGACAGAAGCTGCCAACATCGACGCCACCTCGCGCGAGACGCTGAGAGCCAACTTCATCGAGCGAACGCTATCCGAAGCCGCCACCCACTATCTCAACGGCGGTGCTGCCGCTGCCGAACTGCGCCATACTCTCGCGATCGCCGACTATGAGAAGGCGGCGGTGCTGTATTCGGAGGTCGAGGAAGAGGACATCCCAGCGGACGATCGTCATCAGCAAATCCTGACACTGGAAGCGTTGGGCAACGTAAACATAACGATCGGAAACATCGGCAAAGCGGCATCGGCATTAAACAGACGGTTGAGAGTGTCTGCAGACAGGGCCGTATCCGATCCGGCCAATGCTGGTTGGCAGCGGGATCTGTCGGTGTCTCACAATCAGGTGGGCAATGTTCAGGTGGCGCAAGGCGATCTTGCAGCGGCGCTGTCCTCCTATCAGGCCAGCCTTGCGATCGCTGAACGGCTGGCCGCATCCGATCCGGCCAATGTCGGTTGGCAGCGGGATCTGTCGGTGTCTCAAAGTAAGGTAGGCAATGTGCAGGTGGCGCAAGGCGATCTTGCCGCGGCGTTGTCTTCCTATCAGGCCGACCTTGCCATTGCTGAACGGCTGGCCGCATCCGATCTGGCCAATGTCGGTTGGCAGCGCGATCTGTCGGTGTCCTACGAGAAGGTGGGCGATGTTCAAGTGGCGCAAGGCGATCTTGCAGGGGCGATGTCCTCCTATCAGGCCAGCCTTGCCATCAGAGAACGGCTGGCTACCTCCGATCCGGCCAATGCCGGCTGGCAGCGCGATCTGTCGGTGTCCTACGAGAGGGTGGGCAGTGTTCAGGTGGCGCAAGGCGATCTTGCAGGGGCGATGTCCTCCTATCAGGCCAGCCTTGCCATCAGAGAACGGCTGGCTACCTCCGATCCGGCCAATGCCGGCTGGCAGCGCGATCTGTCGGTGTCCTACGAGAGGGTGGGCAGTGTTCAGGCGGCGCAAGGCGATCTTGCAGTGGCGATGTCCTCCTATCAGGCCAGCCTTGCCATCAGAGAACGGCTGGCTACCTCCGATCCGGCCAATGCCGGCTGGCAGCGCGATCTGTCGGTGTCTCACAACAAGGTGGGCAATGTTCAGATCGAGCAAAGCGATCTTGCAGGGGCGTTGACTTCCTATCAGACGAGCCTTGCCATCAGAGAACGGCTGGCTACCTCCGATCCGGCCAATGCCGGCTGGCAGCGCGATCTGTCGGTGTCCTACGAGAAGGTGGGTGATGTTCAAGTGGCGCAAGGCGATCTTGCAGGGGCGATGTCCTCCTATCAGACCAGCCTAGCCATCGCTGAACGGCTGGCCGCATCCAATCCGGCCAACGCCGGTTGGCAGCACGATCTGTTGGTGTCCTACGAGAAGGTGGGTGATGTTCAAATGGCGCAAGGCGATCTTGCAGGGGCGATGTCCTCCTATCAGACCAGCCTAGCCATCGCTGAACGGCTGGCCGCATCCGATCCGGCCAATGCTGGTTGGCAGCGTGACCTAATTACCTCCTACTACAAACTCGCTGAAGCCGATTACAATCCGAAAATAAACTATCAAAATGCACTGGATGTTGCAGAGTCGATGAAAGCGAGAGGCATTCTCGCGCCGCCGGATGAATTCATCCCGCAACTGTTGCAGAGTCGATTGGACAAATTGAAGTAGAACCTACTGCTGCAGGCCAAGTATCTTGATGCAACAATCAATTGTCGAGCCGGAAGTCCCCAAAAACTACGTTCTGCCTGGGAGTCGGTTTTATTCGATCAGCGACATTGAACGGACGTCAGTTTTGTCCGCTGAGCAGTCGTCTAAATCCCAAAGCCGAAATGTCTGCTTTCAGGATCTCGTCAGAAGTTGACGAACGTCCGATTTGGGGGCGCAAAACGGCTATTCCACCACTCGTACAGTCAGCATACTATCAACTGTCTGCTCGCATTAATTGAACCGCTCGAACAATAATGTCGCCGAATGTCTTCTTGGAGCCGATAGCGATTATCCGCCAAAAATTCTGCTTCAACACAGTCCCGATTGATAAGACAACAACTACACTCAGCAACGTGCTTTATTGTTTCTGAGCAGGTCACGAGATCAGCGAAATCACATAATATAACAAACACATAGCATTGGTGATTCCTGTCACTAGAATTTTGCGGATTCAATATTTCCACCATCACTTTCCACCTATATATGGCGAGATGAAAATATCCGGGGCCATCAATGCGAATTTCAAGACCAAAGACGAAAACTATTAATCCAGAATACATTAACGAGTGCGCGGAGATGCTCGCACCAGCATTCAATGATTTAGCTGATCTGGCTGAGCAGCGTGGCTGGAACTGTGCAGTCGTTGCAGTTACGCTGCTGTCCCTCGCAAAGTCCAATGTAAATCATCGAAGTGCGGGCGCTGAATTTAGCTCAGTGATTGAAGCTGCTCGAATTGCATCTATGGAGTAGCGACCGCATAACACAAGAAGATCGTGCTGAGAGCTACAACAATGATGAAGTTGGGGCTCAGTTCAATAGCGTTTGCTAGGGGCGAACCAAAAACCCGCCGCAACGGAGATGCGACGGGTTTTGCGAATTGGTCTATGCATTGGGGGGCAACAGACCAATACACCTGGTCTCATCGGTTGGTACAGCATGCCAATGACAGTTCAACGTCAGAGAGACATGTCTCCGATAATCGGCCGTCAGCGTAAATCAATCGTTAAGTCGACTGCCTTCGCAGAGCATCGGTGACTATCGCAATAATGCAGGATACTTGGTTGGACCGCGCGCCAGTCGCGCCAGATCGTGTTCAATGCAATCGAGCCGGCCGCGGATCGTTTCAATCGTGCGAAGCAGGTCTCTGCGTTCTTGGTTTGGAAAGTCGATCTGCAAGCTGGCAATTGCAGGATTCGATCGGATCATCGGAAGGCCGGAGTGATATAGACTTTTTGTCCGACTCAGCTCAACGAACTCACGCATGGGGGCCACACCTCTCACTGTTTCCCCGCGACGGCCTTCTTACACCGATTCGATCACACATAAACATTGATCACAAAGACTGCACAGGTTATCCGCTTACCGTAGGATCGCTGCGAACCTTCTTCCACAGCCGATGTTGTTTCGGAAGTTGTACACGATTACGCCACCAATAGTTCAATGAAACCAGTATTATTGATTGTGTGTTTTGGCTGACCACAATTAACCATGCGGCGCATTTTGAGTTTACAAACAATTAACCCTGTAGATTATCGCGATCCTCTACCCGTGACTTAACAGGGGCATTGTGCAGGGCCATAGTCGCTCGCGAAAAGCTCCAGAAATGGAAAGTACCGTGGCAAAATCAGAGTTTATCGAAAGCATCGACGCAGAGAAGAATCGCATTTCCGCGCGTTTTTTGGAAATTGATGACAATATCAGCCGAATGGAAAAAGAGCGCAGATTGATGCAGGAACGCGTCGAGTCAATTGAGCACATTCGAGAGCTTTACCTGCGAACCGAATTGGCTATGCAGGAGATCAATCAGGCCGCGGCCGATATCAGTCATTTTGCGTCTCATGATTTAGCTCGGGAACTAAGCAATGGACATCATGAGTCATCATTGATGCCACGCTGATCTTTCGCGCTTGGGCTTCAAGCGACACAAGGTCATTCGGATTCATTCGCAGTCGCTAACCCTGAAACATTCAAATGCAAAAGCCTTTAGCGATGCTAAACAATTCAGGCTGAAGTGGATGATGCAATACAGCGCGAATTGTTGCGCAGTAATCGAATATTTACCAAGCGCAGATTAGCTTTTTGCCGGTTACTATCCGGGGCTGGGTATGACATTTGCTAAGGCGACATCTGATAAAATAGCTTTTGGTCGTAGAAGAGCAGCTCGCGCGAACTGCAACATGCCTGCTGCCATTTTATTCAATGGCGTTAAGTTGTGCGACGCCATCATAAAGGACATATCGATTACAGGTATGCGGTTGTTCATTCCCGAAAAGGCATGGTTGCCACACGAGTTTGAGGTGTTGACACCCGCGATAGGTAAGCCACTCAAGCTTCGCACTAGTTGGTCGGATGGCGAAAGGATTGGGGCCATAATCGTTCACAATGGATTCACCTACCAATAGCTGACAATTGATGGTGAGAAGCAAGCGGCAGCAAAGTCCGCTCTGCCGACATTGAACACCCAGATCTGCAATGTCCGCTTTCAGGATTCAATTGAGAACTGACGAACGACCGATATGGCGGCGCGAAGCAGTCCTCCAGACTTCTCACTGTGTAGGTCAGCTTTGAGCCTAAGGTGGACGTCCAGTTGGCAAGTTTCAATGGTCGCTAGGTGCCAATTGCAGTCTTGAAGTTGGGCCTTCCGCCGATAGAAATCTCCATCACCGTTTGCTCTTATTCATCGGCTTTAAACCGGTCGAACCGCGTCAGTCGGCGTGTTTTGGACAGATAATAGGAGATCAACGGTGATCCGACACGTTCTGTCAACGACACCGCTCCAATTCGAAAGGTACCGGCTCCTTCCGTTCATCGAGTATGTATCTTGAATGTTACCGACCCAATCAGGCGACCAGGAATATGAACAGTTCAATAAGTTCTGAACACCACTACTCGTAGCGAGCGAAGCGATTGGTCCCGAACATCCGGCGATACTCGGCCGGCGCGAGCCCTGTTTTTCGCTTGAACAATAGGCGGAACGACGGGGCATCTTCATATCCGACTTCTTGTCCGATAACCGGTACAGATTGGTCACCAGTCTCCAGCAGTTGCTTTGCCTCTTCAACACGCAGAATCTGGACATAATCCTGGGGGGTGAAGCCGGTTGCCTTCCTGAACCGCCTTGCGAAAGTTCTTGCTGGTAGACCGGAATGGGCTGACATTGCTTTGACCGGGTTTTCGATAGCGTAGTGATCTGCAATCCAGGTCTGAATCTCTTTTACAATTGCATCGTTGTGCGGAACTCGTCTGATTATTGAGACATACGGTGCCTGTCTCTCACCATGATCAGGAATCAGCCACCATTTTGCCGCGTTCACCGCATGGCGTGTACTTCCATAGTTTGTAATCAGGAACAGCGCGAGTTCTTGCCAGGCTGTCGCTCCGCCAGATGTAACAATTCCCCGGTCTGCGTCTTCGAAACAGATACTTCGATCGACATTGATGATCACCGATGAATAAAATCGGCGGAAGAGATCGCTAAATGCCCAGTGCGTTGTTGCTTCTTGGCCGTCAAGAAGTCCCGTTTCAGCCAAATAGACGACGCCGGTACAGGCCGCGACTATCCGGGAACCGTTTTGATGCCTCAAGTCTATCCAGTCATAACAATTTCGCTCGACTTGGCCGAGCGGTTCGGTCGCGGACAAACTCATGCCGGGAACAACCACAAGTCCAGTTTCTTGCGCTTCTTCAAATGCAAGATCAGGCACAACTAGCGTTCCGCTTCCACAATAAAATGGCTCCCTGGATTGCCCAACTATCTTGACGTCAAAAATTGGAGCTGTTGGTTCTCCTGTAACAAATTCCTCCCACGCCTTGCCGGCCGCGCTGAGAGCGTCAAAAAGACCAAATAAACTTGAAGCGCTGACATATGGCGTAGCAAGTAGATAGATCGTAATCGGCGTCGCCACGATTTCTCCCCTAAATTGGCAAATTTGCCGCTGTTTGGTGAATTATGCCTCTCACGGCCTGTGCGTTCAACCGTGTAGATTCTCCAACATTCCAGAACGGATCATCCGGTACCAACGCTCCGTTCTTTAGACAACACCGAGATTTTTGATCGAGCACGACCAGATCGGGCCACTCAGCGGGAGTATGCGTGGTCGGCTGATCGACGAATCTGACACCGGTTACGTTGACACTGGGAATGTGTGGAATGGATTGATCGACAAGCATCCCGCCCTGATTGTGAGATGCCATGGGACAGCCGAATTGATCGACCGTGCTTCCGCGCATTCCACCAATTCGGAGGTACTCAGATGCTACTGACAAACATATTCGACAAGCCGAAATTCCATTTGAGATCCCTATTTGGATCTAGCCGCGTGGGCAGAAAAAAACTGACTACAATCACTGCGCCGGGGCAGTGTGATGTTTCGACAGCCGCCGGTCAAACATCTTGTGAGCGTGAACCTGGTTTGCGGAAATGCGATATCCGGGCAGTCCCCGGACACACTCCTTGTGGGCATCAATTTGGTTTACGGGAACCCGAAGACTGGAAGTACCTTCTTCTGGTCCGCATGTCGTAGCACGACTTTTACCGCTGCCAATGTGACACCTAGATTTTCTATGGGTCAGAATGTCCAGCCCCCTTTTCATGGGCCAATTTCTGAAACGGTTTCTGGGACCGGCGCACGCATATTGAGGGCTTGATGTGGTCGGATGTGGTTGTACTGTCTGAGCCACTGATTGATGACGATTTGGGCCTGCCTGGTAGTATTGAACCATTCTGCGTTGAGTACTTCGTGACGCAGCGTTCCGTTGAACCTTTCGTTGTAGCCATTCTCCCATGGTGAACCCGGATAGATCTGGATTGGTTTGATGCCGACTTTTGTCAGCCATTCCTGTAGAGGCTTGGCAATGAACTCCGGGCCATTGTCTGAGCGAACGTATTCCGGTTTTCCATACCGCAGCAGTAGTGGATATAGCGCTTCAAGCACCTCGGCCGATCCCATCCTGGTATTCACAGCCACGCACAAGGCCTGTCGAGTGTACTCATCCAGTACCGTCAGCATCTTGTAACTGCGGCCGTTGCTCAGCTTGTCGTGAACGAAGTCGATGCTCCAGATGTGGTTTGGGTATTGGGGCCGCAGCCGGATGACGGAACTGTCCTTGTGATAGAGCCGTCTGCGCTTCTTGTGGCGATGGGGAAGTTGCAATCCTTCTTCACGCCACAGCCGCTCTACCTTCTTATGGTTCACATGCCAGCCCTCGACACGCAGCAGTCTGGCAATCTTGCGGTAGCCGTAGCGACCATATTGCTTAGCCAGCCGGATCATGGCCAAACGCAAAGCCTCTTCATCATCCTTCAGCACGGCCTTGTATTGCAGCGTGCTGCGCGCAACGCCCATCACTTTGCAGGTGCGCCGCTCCGACGTATCGAGCTTCTGACGTGTATGAATGACAGCCTGACGAAGCTGATCGGTCGTCAGGCCTTGGGCTTTAGGTAATCCAGGCTCTCCTTGAGGATCAGCTTGTCCAGCTCTAGCTCCGCTACGATCTTCTTCAGCCGGCCATTCTCTTTCTGCAGAGCCTTCAGCTCCGACAACTGCGATCTACCCATCCCGCCAAACCTCTTGCGCCAATTGTAGTAAGTTGCATCGCTCACGCCGACTGAACGACATGCAGACACAACATCCTGGCCCGATGCCAGGTTCAGCTCAATCTCACGCAGCAGTTTGAGGATATCCTCATCCGAATAACGCTTCCTCGCCATAGCCAAATCCTGAACCATCAAAACAATGGCACAGTTTTAGGGGGCTAAGACAAGTCTTGGTTGGAAGCTAATCGCCGATCACTACGACGATGGCGGCATCTCGGGCGGCACGCTGGATCGCCCTGCCCTGCAGAGATTGTTGCAAGACATTCGCGATCGGCGGATCGATATTGTGGTTGTCTACAAGATTGACCGCCTAACCCGGTCGCTGATGGACTTTGCAAAAATCGTCGACATATTTGATGAAAACGACGTCTCATTTGTTTCTGTAACACAGCAGTTCAACACCACGACTTCAATGGGCCGATTGACGTTGAACGTCCTGTTATCCTTCGCCCAGTTCGAACGAGAGGTAACTGCAGAGCGCATTCGCGACAAGATTGCTGCATCAAAGAAGAAAGGCATGTGGATGGGTGGCACGGTTCCCTTCGGCTACTCGGCAAAGAACCGCAAACTGATTGTGAACGAGCGAGAAGCTGAAACGGTCCGTTTCCTGTTCGACAAATATCTCGAAGTCAGATCGGTGCGTGCCTTAGTGGAGGAGGTATCAGGGAAGCGAATTTCCGTTCGACCAAGATCCGGCGAAAGTGATGGTTCACCCAGCCGAACATTCAGCCGAGGTGCGCTCTACTATCTGCTCTCTAATCCAATCTACATCGGCAAGGTCAGGCATCGTGATCAGATTTACGACGGCGAGCATGAAGCAATCGTTGAGACGGAGGTCTTCGAACGAGCGAAGACGATATTGGTCGCGCAAGCACCGGCAAGAGCTGCTCCGAAAAATGGTACCCAGCAACATTTGCTGACTGGACTGTTGTTTGATGCGCATGGCCAAAAACTCCGCGCGGTTCACGCCAACAAGAAAGGCAAACGATACCACTATTATGTCTCAAAACAGCTTGTTGAAGGCTGTCGCAAATCAGCAGATGGGTGGAGGTTGCCGGCTGTCGAAGTTGATTCAAAAGTTGAAGTGCATCTGATTCAGATGTTTCACAATCTACCACAACTATCTGAATGGATTCAGGAATGGATCGCTCCTCATGAGCTCTCAGATGCGCTCGAACGGGCAGCTGGCATTCGAGGTTCGTTGAAACATGAACCAGCCAAAGTGCGACAAATCATCCGCAGCCTCATTCACAGGATAACGCTTGGCACTGGAAAATTATCGATAGAGATTGATCGCCGGGCTTTGGCTAGTCTGTTGACGGATCATGAGCTGCCAGCGACTACCGAAGCGGTTCAACAATTTGCGACCATCACCTGCCCGATCTCACTTCGCCGCTGCGGTGTTGAAACAAAACTGGTTCTAACCGATGGCACGAACGCGATGCCAAAACCGAACTTGGCACTGATCAACATGTTGATCCGGGCTAATCGCTACCTCATGCAATTGACCGATGGGACAGGAAGGAATCTCACTGATGTTGCAAAGCTCAATCAAACCGACTCTTCAGAAGTAAGCAGATTGCTACCCTTCGCATTTCTGTCACCGAAGATCATCGAGGCAATCTTGTCCGGTCGACAGCCGGTCGAGCTGGCTGCAAAACAACTGACTAGAATCACCGATCTTTCATATTCCTGGTCGGAGCAATCTGAACGGTTAGGATTCTAGCTCACAGGTCTGCCGCAGATCCTGCCGAACTCTCCACAAGCGCTTGCACAAACACTTGGGCACAAAAACTGCCCTGCAGAGACACTTCGGCATTGTTGCCAAAATCCATCCGTCAAGAGACCATTCTCGGCCAAGCGCTCGAATGAACCTCGCCTAACCGGCGGAAATGTCGGCACAAATCAAAGGCACCTCGCAAAAGCAGAATTGTAGGAGACTGAATGGTGGGCCCGGCAGGACTCGAACCTGCGACCAGACCGTTATGAGCGGCCGGCTCTAACCAACTGAGCTACAGGCCCACGCCGCGGCTGATTAGGCTGTTTTGCCGCCTTAGACAAGACCATTTGCCGCAATGCGCCCACAATCGCCGTTAGTGTCGGCCAGACTTTTAATCGGGAGGCTTGAGATGAGCTCCAATCGAATATTTCTGTCGCTACTCGGCGCAGTCGCAATTACTTTGGCCGGCGCTCCTGCTGTCGTGTCTGCCGAAGCTCCAACACCACAAATTTCAGTGACCGGCGAAGGCGACAAGGCCATCGCACCGGACATGGCGGTGTTGAACCTTTCGGTAGTAAGCGAGGAGAAGACGGCCCGCGCGGCGCTCGATGACAACAATTCAGCAATGGCGTCGGTCCTGCAGGCCCTGAAGGAGCAGGATATTGCCGAACGTGACCTGCAGACTTCGGGTTTCTCCATCCAGCCGCAATATGTCTACCCCAAGAACTCGAGCCGTGATGAACGGCCGCGCATTGTCGGCTACCGGGTGAGCAATTCGCTTACCGCGCGGATTCGTGACCTGGCCCGGCTGGGTGAGATCATTGACCTGTCCGTTTCGCTGGGGGTCAACCAGGGCGGCAATATCACCTTCACCAATGACGATCCATCCGCGGCGATAACCGAAGCCCGCAAGGCAGCGGTGACCAACGCCATCGCCAAAGCCAGGACGTTGACCGAGGCGGCCAATGTCGGGCTTGGAAAAATCCTGATGATGACAGAGCAAACTTCCACTCCCGGACCAGTCCCGGTTGCCCGCGCCGAAATGGCCATGCGGGCGGCGGACGCCGTGCCGGTGGCTGCGGGCGAAAACGCCTACCGGGTGCGGGTCAATGTCACCTTCGAACTCGACCAATGAACGACCATGAAAAAACGCCCCACCGGGACCGGTGAGGCGTTGACGGGAGGTAGGTCAGGTTGGTGTCAGTAGCGGATCACCGGGCAGCCGGGTGCACGGGCGAATACGATCCGGACACGATAACCATGCGAACGGCCGCGAACCTTGATCACACGGTGGTCAACCCTGCGGATGTGGGCATTGCGTACGCCCATCCGGCGCGCCTTGTTCAGCGCACGGCGCGGACTACAGCGATGCGCGCGTCCAATTGGATTATAGCGCCGGCCATTGTGCCAATCGCCACCACCGCGACGTGCACCGGGGCGGCGCCAGTGCGAGTGTCCGCTCTCACCGAACCAGATACCAAATCCGGCACCACCGCCGTGATGGTTGCCGTGGGCTTGTGCGGTTGCTGGTATTGTGGCCAAAACGCCAAAGCTTACCAGTGCTGAAACAGCAATCTTCTTGATTTTGTCAAACATGTCTTGTCTCCAGGGTTGGGCGGTCTGGTGTCCCTTTTCGCCAAAGCGATGAGCACAGATTGGCAGAGCCGCTCTGAACCCGGCGCGAACCTGCCGTTCATTGGCCGTTCATGTCGGGAATCATCCGCACCGGCCGTCTGGTTGATGGAGCGTTGAAAGGTGTCCGGCCTCCAGATAAGGAGGTTTCGCCGTATCGGAGACGGCAGAAAGGAAGGCTTGACATGAGCGGGAACAGGACCGGCCGCTGTGCATGCGGAGCAATCGGCTACGAGTTTTCAGGCGAGCCCGGGTTTTCGTTTCATTGCCAGTGCCGCGACTGCCAGCGGGCGACAGGCGGAGGCCATGCATCGGCGTTCATGGTCGCTCTGGATCAGTTGGAATTGCGCGGTGAGGTCAAATATTTCGAGCGCCCTGCAAAAAGCGGAAACACAATCCGCCAGAGTTTCTGCGCCATTTGCGGCTCGCCAATTCTAAACCGCAATTCCGGGTTTCCCGATGCGGTTTTCATACACGCAGCGACACTGGACGATCCGGCAAGCTTCAAACCGCAAAAGGTGGTCTACCGGGAATATTCCCAGCCGTGGGATTTTGTTGATCCTGAGAAATGACCGCGGTCTTGAGCGTTCTATTTCTTGCGTACGCACTCGTCCCAATAGTCATAAGCCGCCATTGAAAGAACGACGAGTGAAATGACCCAGAACGGCAATCCGCCCCAGAATCCGGCAAAGCCGGTGGAGATGCTGTGGGCCAGGCCGAGAATGAACACCGCCATCAGCGCAGTGGCGATAAAGCCGATGATGATCAGATTTGTTCGTGACAGCATTCGCCGGTCTCCAGTTCCACGTCAGTCTGCACTGGTTTGCAGATAATTCAACAGCCAGTTTGCTGTCCGCATCAGCCGGTCATCTTCTTCGACCGCACCGACAAGTTGAACGCCGATTGGCAGATCTATTTCTCCAACAAGCAGCGGCAGCGACACGCAGGGCAATCCACACAATGTCCAGATGGCGCAAAATACAGGGTCGCCCGTTATCCCGCTGTCGAAACGGGGCGCTTCTCCGGTCGCTCCCAGGGTGATAACCGCATCATAATCCTTGAAGAACGACTCAAAATATCCGGTGGCGCCGTTCATCATCGCCAGCGCGTCGGCGTACTGGGATTCCGTCACGGCGCGGCCACGTTCGACAGCAGGCTTCATCGCCGAACTGAGCTTGTCCCAATTGTCAGCAAAATCCGCAGCCAGGTTTCGGCTGATTTCATGCTCCTGGATGATGGCCTGGGCCTCGACCAGCTCGGCAAAATTTTCCGGCGCTGGTACTCGTTCGACCTGCGCACCAAGAGCATCGACAACCTCGTCCCGACCATCTCGCGCCGCCGCCTCCATCAGTCCATCGTAAGGCAGGCCGTCAAATATCGCGAAAACCGGTTCGATCGGCACGTCGGACTTGCAGCCATCCAACATTGCCGGTCTTGGGCGCGCGAAACTAAGCCCGTCCGCCGGGTCAAAACCGCCCAGGATGTCCGTCAGCAAGGAAACATCCTCCAGGGTGCGCCCCATGACACCGATCTGATCGAGGTTTTCGGATGTCTGTAACACCCCGCGCCGGGAGATAATTCCTCTGGTTGGCTTGAACCCGAATACGCCGCAATAGGAAGCCGGCCGGATCACTGATCCTTTGGTCTGCGTACCGATTGCCAGCGGCACCTGATATGCCGCAACGGCCGCGGCGGATCCTGCCGAAGATCCACCGGGACTGAATTCGGTATTGTGCGGGTTGCGCGTCACCGAAGGGTTCATGAACGCCAATTCGGTCGTCACCGTCTTGCCGAGGATGACGGCGCCGGCCTCCATTAGTCGATCGACAAGCGCGGCATCCGCATCCGGTTGCCTGCCCGCAAAAATTGGCGTGCCTCTTTCGGTTGGCATGTCACGCGTATCGATGATGTCTTTCAGCCCCACCGGAATGCCATGCAGTTGACCGATTGCCCTGCCAGCCTTTCGCATCGCGTCCATTTCTTTGGCCCGCGCCAATGCCCGCTCCGCATCGACATGAACCCAGGCATGAATCTCGCCGTCAGTCTCCTCGATACGCGCCAGACAGGCCTTCACGAGATCGACCGAGGACAGCAGTCCAGCTCTGATTTTCGTCAGCGCGTCAATGGCCGACAATTCATGATAGTTTGATGCAGGCATGTGGCTATGGAATGTATTCACCGAACAGATAGTCCGGCAACCAAAGCGCGATTCCCGGGAACTGATACATCAATACCATGCAAAGGATGACAATGCCAAGATAGGGAATAATGCCGCGGAAAATCTGCACCAGCTCAATCTGGTTTCTGAGCACACCCTTCAGATAATAGGCCGACATGGCCATTGGCGGTGTCAGGAACGATGTTTGCAGGTTCAGCGCCACCAACATGGCGAAGAAATAGGGATTGACGCCGAACGTATCCAGCATCGGCAGGAAGATCGGCACGAAGATGATCAGAATCTCAGACCATTCAAGCGGCCAGCCGAGAATGAAGATGATCAGCTGGACCATGACCAGAAACTGCCACGGTGCCAGGTCCATGCTGAGTACCCAGTGCTCAATGACGTCGTGCCCGCCAAGATAGGAAAAAACCGATGCAAAGGTCCATGAACCGACAAACAGCCAGCACACCATCGCCGTTGCCTTGGCGGTCAGGAACACGCTTTCCTTCACCTTCTGCCAGGTTAGCGAGCGATAAAGCGCCGCCAGAACCAGCCCTCCAAGCGCGCCCATGGCGGCAGCTTCCGCGGGCGTCGCCAAGCCACCGAGGATCGAACCCAGCACCAGCATGATCAATACTGTCAGCGGTACGAACGAGATCAGCAGATCGAAATAGATTTTCGATCGCGGCGGAATGTCTTCCTGCTTTGGTTTCGGCGCAATCGACGGGTTTATGTAGACCCGGATGATCACGTAGACGATATAGAGACCGGCCAGCAAGAGCCCCGGAAACATTGCAGCTGCGTATAATCGCAGCGGCGACAGCTCAGCGATTGCCGCATAGACGATCAGCATGATCGACGGAGGGATCAGAATGCCCAACGTACCGCCGGCGCAAATCACACCGGAAGCAAACTCTTTTTGATAGTTCGCCCGCGCCATGGCCGGAAAGGCCAATAGGCCCATCAGCGTCACGACGGCGCCGACGATTCCTGAAGCGGTCGAGAACACCGCGCAGGTGATCAACGCCGCAATCGCCATTGAGCCTGGCAGATTGCGGGCGGCCATCTGCAATGAGTAAAACAGCCGGTCGACGATGTTGGCCCGCTCGACCACGTATCCCATGAACAGGAACAGCGGGATGGCGACCAGAGTGTCGTTCTCCATCACCGAATAAGTGTTCTGATTCAACAGGTAGAATATCTGGTTGTTGAACAGGTCGCCGAAACTGTTGGCGCCGCTGTAATACGCGTAGTAGCCAAAGCCAACGCCCATCGCCAGCAGGGTAAACGCAATCGGGAAACCCAGCAGCACCAGCACAATGAACAGGCACAGCATCAGGATGGCGACTTCAGGATTGGTCATCGTCGTATTTCCTGGTCTGCTTTACCGTTGATCTGCTGTTTCGGATTCAGACATGTGCATCAACATGTCCTCGGTCTCACGTACGTCGTCCAGCCGCTCAAGCCACTCGCCCGTCGTCATGGCGCGCCAGCAGCGGGTAAGTTCGGCCACTCCCTGGAGCATCAACAGGAACCCGGCCAGGGGAATAAGCGTTTTGAAGAAGTAAATCTGGATGCGGGCCGGACTGTTCCAGCTCACTTCCTTGTAGCGCCAACTGTCTGCAGCAATTTCCCACCCAAACCAGAACAGCGCCAGCATGCCGGGGAAAAAGAAAAGCAGATATAAAACGAAATCGATCCGCGCCTGCCAGCGCACCGAAAACAGCCGGTAGAGCACGTCGCCTCGAACATGCGAATCCTGCGCCAATGCGTAGGGCCCGGCCATCAAGAACAGCGCACCATACATCTGCACCATCATGTCAAAGGCCCAGACCGTCGGTGCGTTCAGCACATATCGAACGAACACTTCGTAGGAAACGGAAAAAGTCAGGATGAGGATGCACCAGCCGAAAGCGCGACCAATCCACGTGCTCAACCCTTCAATCGTATGAATGAATGTGACCAATGCCGCCTCCGCCCCGCATCAAATCTGCCCCGGAGCAAATTTCTCCGGGGCAAATTGATTCTTCAAGGCACTTATCAGCCGAAATAGTGATTATACGCCAGCTTGTAGTCAGGCTGGTTGAGATTGAGATAGTTCATCACGCTCTTGGCATAGGCCTTCTGTGAATCAACCACCTTGGCGAAGAACGCATCCTCGGCCGAAATCCGGTCGACAACCACATCCCAGGCTTTCAATTGGGCTTCCATCACCGAATCAGGGGTGCGATAGACATTGACGCCCTGTTCGTCGCGCAGTTTGACCAGATCGTCGGCGTAGCGCTTGGTGTTGTGCCAGTAGAAGTTTGAATTCTCGGCTTCGGAGGCATGTTTCAACACCGCCTGCAACTCGGCGGGAAGTGCGTCGAATTTACCTTTGTTGAACGTAACCTCGAAGAATTCCTGGCTCTGATGGAATGACGCCAGATGATAATGCTTCGACACGTCCTGCATACCAAAGTCACGGTCTGACGTCGGATTGTTGAATTCCGCCGCGTCAATGAGACCAGACTTCATTGCCGGCTGGATTTCGCCACCCGGAAGCTGAACAACCGACATGCCCATTTCGAGCAGAACGTCTGCGGCCAAGCCAACGGTACGGTATTTCAGACCGTCCATCTGCGAGGCATCGTTGATTTGCTCCTTGAACCAGCCCAGCGGCTGCGCAGGCATTGGCGAGTTGAAGAACGACACAACATTCAGGCCAAGAGAGCCCATGAGTTCGTTGAACAGGTCCATGCCGCCGCCATAGTGGACCCAGCCGAGCACTTCCTGGCTCGACCAGCCAAAGCACGGGCCGGTACCGAACAGCGAAGCGGCTTTCGATTTGGAATACCAGTAGGCCGGCACATAGTGGGCCGCGTCGAGCACGCCGCGATGAACCGCGTCCTGCATCTGACTGGTTTTGACAACCGAATTGACCGGCAGAAGATCGATCTTAATATCGGATCCGGCCATGGCGTGAACACGATCCACGTAGGATTGTGCGTTTTCCAGGAAAATGCCGCCACCCCAGGCTGCCTGCATTTTGAGAACAGTTGGCTCGGCCCGTGCAACAGCCGGCGCCGCCAGTGTTCCTGTCGTTGCGGCTGCCGCGATGGCGCTGCCCTTCAAGAATTTTCTGCGGCTTACATGGTTTGTCATCTTGTTCCTCCCGATGAACAGTTAGCTGCCCCGCTCAATTAGAGCCGACGAATGTTCTAACCACCTAATGTGGCCAACGGCAATATTCGACTTAAGTATGACATCAAATCACAAGGCGTGGATTACCAACTTCCCGATGCGCCGCCGCCGCCGGAAGATCCGCCTCCACCGCTGCCGCCACCGCGTGACGACCGGCTGTTGCCGCTCCTGACAGTGACCGAGCCGAAGCCCAGCAATACGCCCAGAACCGCCACAATGCAGATGCCGAGAATGATGTAACCAAACAGCGTATCGAGTGTCTGCTGATAGGCTTCAGGATCGACCGCAATATTTTCAGATTCGGCAAGCGCTGACCCCGCCTGCATGCTTAGCAACCCCAAGGTTTCCGCCCACTTCATCCGATTTGGTCGCTGCCATGGTACGAGATCCGAATGATTTTCCCGTCTTCGATCGCAAAGAACATTCCGTCGGCAACCGAATAGCGTTTGCCAGGATCACCTTCTGAGGCCTTTTCTCGCCCGCGCCGTGTGAATTCCGCCGCCGCCCGCGTTCCGTCATCGCTGGCCATAACCAAGAGATCACCAATCTGTTCGCCGGTTGCAGCCTGTCTCAAAACCATGGCTTGGCGAAACGCTTCGCTTCCGAATTCACGCTGCCCCTGTCCTGTCTCGTGGACCAAATCTTCGTGAAGACAGGACAAAACACCTTCACCATCGTTGGCATTGATTGCCGAAACAAGCTGCTCAACAAGCGCGATCGACTGTTCACGTGTCATCAATCAGATCCTCCTTCGGGTGCGGTCAGGGTTCACAGTCCAGCACGTGTTCGAGATAGTCTTCTTCATCATCCATATCCGTTTCCAGTCCGGTCAGCCTGCCACGCATGGAAATCCCCGCCTCGTGCACCGTTTCGGCCCTGCCGGAAACCAGCGGATGCCACCAGGCCAGTTCCTTGCCTTCCGCCAGGAGCCGGTAGGCGCAGGTTTTTGGCAGCCAGGCGATTTTCCCGACATTGTGCGGCGTCAGAACAACACAATCGGATACTTTCTTCTCGCGGTTGACATAGTCCCGGCATCGGCAGGTCTTGTCGTCGAACAGTCTACACCCAATGCTGGTCCAGTGGATTTCTCCGGTATCGGCGTCTTCGAGTTTCGCAAGGCAACACTTGCCGCAACCATCGCACAGGCTCTCCCATTCGGCGCTGCTCATTTCTTTCAGCGTTTTGGTTTTCCAGAAAGGTTCGGTCATGCCGGTTGTGTCACCTGTCACCGCTGTCGGGTCAACCCGCATAAAAGTCTGCCCTTGAACCAAGTCTGATTCAGGTCAAGGATTGCGCGCTCTTTTGATGGCAGTTCATCAGTCATGAGGGATCCGACATGCAATCCAGTTCCGGCGCCACGCCGCTGAAAGCACTTGACGCCGTCGCCATCGACACCGAGACCACGGGGCTGGACGTTGGTTCGGCTCGCATTGTCGAGTTTGGCGGCGCTCGCGTTTCCCACGGACAGGTGCTTGAAGATGATACGCTTTCGGTCCTGTGCAATCCAGGCATCGCGATGCCGAAACCGGCCGAGGACGTGCACGGGATTTCCGATGCGGATGTCTCCGGTGCGCAGGGCTTTGCCGACGCAAATGCACAATTTTTCAGGTGGTGCGGTGACCGGCCGCTGATTGGTTATGCGATCGGTTTCGACCTGGCGGTTCTCGAGGCAGAAGCCAAGCGTCACGGAATGTCCTGGCAAAGGCCGAGGACATTGTGTGTGCGCATGCTGGCCAACATCGCCAATCCGGATTTGCCCAACAATGCGCTTGAAACACTGGCCGCATGGCTGAACATCGAAATTTCCGGCCGCCATCGCGCTGTCGGTGACGCAATTGCTGCCGGCGAAGTGTTTGCCGGTTTGCTGCCGCACTTGAAGGCGCGCGGCATCCGTACGCTTGCCGAAGCCGAACGCGCCTGTCTTCGCCTCACAACCGAGCTCGAAACCCATGTCCGCGCCGGGTGGACGGAGCCGGTGATCAGGCCTGGTGCTTCGGCCTTCGGCAAGGTTGATCCCTACGCCTATCGCCACCGCATCGCCGACGTCATGAGTTCGCCGCCCCTGGCCGTTCCGGCCGACACCAGGCTCAAACAGGCCATCGACCTGATGACAGGCAAGAAGGTGAGTTCGCTGTTTGTCTCGGCAAGCGGCAAACCTGATGAGCCGCTGGCCAATTACGGCATCATCACAGAGCGCGATGTCATGCGGCGCATCGCCGCCAACGGCGCTGACGCTTTTAATGAGACCTGCGGCAGCATTTCCTCCGGCCCGATCGCATCTATCCGCGCCGACGCCTTCGTCTATCGCGCCATGGGCAGAATGAGCGATTTGAAGATCCGCCATCTCGCCGTCGTCGACAATCGCGGGAATCTTGCCGGCGCGATCTCGGCCCGCGATCTGCTCAAGCTTCGCGCAGGTGCCGCCATCTCGCTGGATGACCGCATCCAGAAATCGTCGTCCTCCGGCGAGATGGCGGCGGCCTGGGCAACGCTACCCGAAGTTGCAGAACGCCTGATCGCCGAAAAGCTCGAAGCACGCACCGTCGCCGAAATCGTCAGCGAAGAACTGCGTGCCATGACCCGCCAGGCGGCCAGGTTGGCCGAAGCGGAGATGCTCGCCGAAGGTCTCGGCGAACCGCCCTGCCCGTACGCCGTGCTGGTTCTCGGTTCCGGTGGCCGGGGCGAAAGCCTGCTGGCGGCCGACCAAGACAATGCGATCGTTTTCGAAAATGGCGAGCCTGGCGGACCCGAAGACGATTGGTTTGCCAAGCTTGGCGACCGCATCGCAACCACCCTCGACGAAGCTTCGATCCCGCTTTGCAAGGGTGGCATCATGGCCAGAAATGCCGACTGGCGCGGCAACGCCGATATCTGGCGCGAACGCATTTCCGACTGGGTGCGCCGGGCTACGCCGGCCGATCTGCTCAACGTCGATATCGTGTTCGACCTGGCGCCGGTCCACGGCGACCGTGATCTGGCCACTTCCCTGTTCGCCGACGCATTCGAGATCGGACGCAGCCATGCGCCGTTTGCCAAACTGCTGGCGGCGCAGCTGGAGGCACGTGAAAATCCCTTCACCTTCATCGGCAATTTCAAAACCGAAAACGGCCGCATGGACCTGAAGAAATTCGGCCTGTTTCCGATCGTCGCCGGCGCCCGCGCGTTGGCAATCCGCCATGATGTTCAGGAGCGGTCGACCGCAGCGCGGCTGAAAGGCCTGATCGAAAAAGACATAGGCGGCGACACCGACATGAAGGAAATCCTCGACGCCCATGAGGTCATTCTGTCAGTCATGTTGAGCCAGCAGGCGCGTGACCTGCGCGAAGGTGTTCCCGTCTCCAATCTGGTCGAAACAGGCGCGCTTGATCGCGATCGCCAATCGGACCTGAAGGAAGCGCTCAAACATATCCAAATCATTCCGGACCTGGTGCGCGACCTGCTTTTCGCATAGCAGGTGCAGCCCGTTACCGTAATAATTTCATGCCGTTATGCGCTCCTGCGGAATCATTCTGCCAGGCACTTGAATCATCACGCGATGGCGCGTGCGACCTTTGTCGGGGAGTTTTCAAACACTTCGTCCGGCACGAAGAAGTCGGCCACCAGTTGGTCCTCGCCACCGGGCGCGTAGATGGAAAAATCGGTCACGCCTTCGGCGCGCAACACTTCTTCATCGATGAAGAAATTGCCGCTGCACTCTGCTGAAGGCCGGGTCAGGATCGCATGTGCGGCGTCGGCCATGATCGTTGCCGAGCGGCTCATCTTCGCCACCGCCTCGCCGCCGAGCAGGTTGCGCACGGCTGCCGTGTCGATCGCAGTGAGCGGCCACAGCGAGTTAACCGCAATGGCGTTTTTCGCAAACTCCGCGCTCATGCCGAGCGTGCACATCGACATGCCGAATTTCGCCATCGTGTAGGCGACGTGACCCTTGAACCATTTCGCCTCCATGTCGAGCGGCGGGGCGAGATTGAGAATGTGCGCATTGTCGCTTTGCTTCAAATGCGGGATGCATAGTTTGGAAACCAGATAGGTGCCGCGCGTGTTGATCTGGTGCATCAGGTCAAAGCGCTTCATGTCGGTGGCAAGCGTGCCGGTCAGCTGGATGGCCGAGGCATTGTTGATGCAGATGTCGATGCCGCCGAAGGTCTCCACCGTCTTGGCGACGGCGTCGGCAACCTGCTCTTCTTCACGGATGTCGCACAGCACCGGAAGCGCCTTGCCGCCGGCCGCCTCGATCTCTTCGGCCGCGGTGAAAATCGTGCCGGGCAGTTTTGGATGCGGCTCGGCGGTCTTCGCGGCGATGGTGACGTTCGCGCCGTCCGCCGCCGCCTTCAAGGCAATCGCCAGACCGATGCCGCGGCTGCCGCCGGAGATGAAGATTGTCTTGTCTTTCAGATTTCGTGTCTCAACCATGACCCGGACCTTTGCAACCTGTGGTTAATTGCTTTTAGTGTAGGGCGGAAAGGAGGGGAAGGGAATGGGGCATCGCGTGACGGAGGGTTATGACGCAAAACCCGGCAATGACTTATCGTTCCCGCGATCTGGTAATCCGGGATTTGGCCCAGGCGTGGAAAGACGGGCGGTCTTCGGACGCGTTGTCCAGGCTTGTCTGACTTTTCTTGGGTGGTCCTGGTGACCGCCCGCCGGCGATTTTGTTAGCCCCGCCGCGTTCGTCAGCTTGCGCTGCCGATACGTCGAGCCCAGAGCACAATTGGGCGGAGCCTCCCCGGCAAGCAGCGTTTGACTTCCACCGGCCGGAGCGCCATCCCGTTCCGCCGACCGCTGTCGCGACGCAACGTTCCACGAAAAGGACGGTTGGGAATCTACGACAGGTTCTGGAAGCGTGGATGGAATTGGTGCCGGACATATCTCTCCCCTTGCGAGAGATAAGCGCTTGTCACCGCTTCCGTTCCACCCCCATCGGCATCTCGGAGATCCGCTTCATTTCCGGCGTCTCAAACAATGCCGTGTTGTCGAGGTAGTCAAGCATCATGTCGGTGGCGTCGTCGCCCCAGAACAGCTGGCCATCGATCACGAAGGTCGGCACCCCGAACACATCCTGCGAAACTGCTTCTTCGGTGTTGGCGCGCAGCGTTGCCTTGACTTGCGGGTTTGAAAGGGCGGCGTCGGGATCGGAAATGCCGAGAGAGGCTGCAATCGCTGCGATGCCCTCTGGCGTATCCGGTTGCACGCCCTGTCCATAGATCACGTCATATACCGCGCGCACATGGTCGATCCCGCCACCGGCGGCGATATACAGGCGCAGCGCCGGCAACGGGTTATAGGGATGGCGCGGCGGCATGGCGAAGGGGACGCCCAGCCGGTCGGCATTCCACTGAAGAAACCTGTAGATGAAGCGCCGCTTGGGCGGAATTTCCGCCGGTCCGAGCTGCCCCCAATGTTCCAGAAATACACCGAAAACCACCGGAACCGGAGTGATCTCCAGGTCAGGCGGAAAGGCCGGGAACCGCGCCAGCTGCAAATAGGCAAAAGGCGAGACGAAATCGAAATACCATGTTGCTTTGGTCATGCGCTGCTGTCCGGAGAATGGTTGAAGCGGATTTGGCCGCGCATATTTCTAGCAGAAATCCGCTATTGAAGCGCGGCTAACCGTTTCTGCAGCCAGAAATGGAGCCTGCGCCGACCAGCCGCCAACCTTGCATTGCCGGCGGAAAGGTTCACACTGGAACTGCTAAACAAGGGAGGACTACAATATGCCTTTTTACATGTTCCAGGCGCGTTATTCGACGGATGCGATCAAGGCGATGGTGGACAATCCCCAGGATCGTGAGGCCGGCGCCCGGCCGCTGATCGAGGCGCTGGGCGGCAAGCTGCACCACCTGTTCTTCACCTTTGGCCGCGACGACGTTGTGGCGCTGATCGAAGCGCCCGACGACGAGACAATGGCGGCCTGCTCAATGGTCGTCGGCGCCTCGGGCGCGTTTTCCGGCGGCTCCACGACCAAGCTGTTGACGTCGGCCGAGGCAATGTCGGCGATGGGAACCGCAAAAGCCACAACCGCCAGCTATACGCCGGCCACCGGCTAAACGACACGCGACAACGGGCGAGGGTGACGTGCCCTCGCCCGCTTCGCTGAAAACATCTGCCACGGGCTCTGCACCAGGCAGGGCCCGCGGGGGAACCGGTCAGCTTGTCGGATCGATCATCGTCACGACTTCGGTAATCTTGTTTGCCGGAAAGCCGCTCAGTTCGGCGTGCTTGTGAATGTCTTCCTCGGATTGAGCAAGGTATATGCAAAACGTCTTGTCGCCGGCGACATAGGAGTGTTGCCACTGCACGTTTGGTGCAAGCTGCGCCAGGGCCTTGTTTGACGTTTCGGCTGCTCCGCCCAGTTCAGATTTCGACATGGATCCCACCGCCGGGATTTCGCGTTCGATTACATATTTCTTCATGGTCGTTCTCCTCAAGCTGCCTGCTGCGGAAGCAGATGTGTTTCAATGGCTCTTGAATAGGCCGGCCGTTGCGCCACCGCCCGGCAAATGCCGGCCAGCGCCGGACGCCTGGCGAGCAGCGCTTCCCGGTCTTCCGACCACTCCGTCAGCATCGCCAGATAGATGTCGAGCGCCGAATAGCCGCGGGCAAGGAAATACGGCCGGCCTGAAATCGCGCTTTCCATGACATCGAAGAACGCATCCAGATCGGCCGCGGCCTTCTCCTCGACCTGGGCGATGGCGTCGGGTTCTGCGGCATAACGTTCCGGGTGACCGTGCCGGGCGACCGTCAGATATCCCCCTGTCGCCATCACATTGAGCCAGAACAGGAACGGGCCCCTGTCGGCTTCACCCGGCTGAGGTGTCAGCCTTAAATCGGCAAAATGCTCTCCCAGCACCGTGACGATCGCGGCCGTCTCGCCGATCGTCGTTCCGTCAGGCAGGCCGAGTGCCGGCACCCGGCCGGCAGGGTTGATGGACAGATAGCCGGGACGTTTGTGCTCGCCGGCCTCCATGTCGACATGGCGCATCTGGTAATCCGCGCCAAGCTCTTCAAGCATGGCCTGGACGACGATTGATCCGGCCATGTATTCCCAATGCAATGTGTACATCCCACGCTCCTTTGTATGAAATTTATCTTTAGTGTAGAAAGCCAAGTTATCGAATTGGCGTTGTTTGCCAGCTATTTTGCGCGATTGCACGGCAGATTCGGTTTGATCTGATTAAAGAAATTCTTTATTGAAACTGTATGAGGCTTTCACACCTGAATTCACTGCGGGCAGTCGAGGCGACGTTGCGCTGCGGCAGCTTTACCGCCGCCGCCGCAGAACTGGGGATCACGCCAGCGGCGGTCGGTCAAAGGGTCCGTGTTCTGGAGGAATATCTCGGCCGCGACCTGTTTGAGCGCACAAGCACGGGGATTACCGCAATCGAAGACGCCAGACGGGTGGAAACCCTGCTGACGACCGGATTTTCAGCGGTTGCAAGCGGGCTGGAACAGCTGAAGCTTGAGCACATCAGCAATCGCGTGTCGATCACCCTGCCTGCATCCTTTGCGGAGAACTGGCTGACCCCGTTCATCTCGGAATTCTACCAGAAGCATGCCGAGGTCGACCTTCGCCTTGATGCTTCCAACCGCGATGTCGATCTTCTGGCCGAGGATTTCGATTTTGCCATTCGCTATGGCCGGCCCACGGCCCATCCGCTGCGCGAAATCCTGATGTTCGGCGACTTCGTGCTTCCCGTGTGCTCTCCGCAATTCGCAAAGCGGCACAAACTGAGCCCGCAACTGAGGACATTGGAGGGCGTGCCTCTCATTCACATCCTCAACCGGACCAGTGATCCCGGATGGGTCGGTTTCGACGGCTGGGGTGAAACCTTCGGGTTCGACCCCTCTCATCTCGGCCATGGTGTGCGCTATTCGAGGATCAGCTCAGGTCTCCAATCGGCTATATTGGGCCAGGGACTGGTGCTATGCGGACTGACCGAAGCGTTCAACGCCATCAAGGCCGGGGAACTGATCATGCCGTTTGGCGGCTCGCTGCGATGTCAGACCCACTACGAGTACCGGGTGGTCTGGGTCGAAGGCAAAAAGTTCACGTCGTTGCAGAAGAGCTTCATGACGTGGGTTCTCGACAAGGCGGAAGCGTTTCGAAGCCAGTCATCCGAACTGCTCTCAACCAGCGAGAATGCCTGATCGGCTGTCCGGGCAGCTACTTTGCGGACGGTTGATCTTCTACCCGCAATGCCGCTCATGGATCGGCGGCAGGTCGGCCAGTTGGTCAGGGGTCATGGCGTGCAGGTCGGGATGCGCCAACGGATCGCATCGCCAGTCCCGGGCGTCCTTCTGCGCTTCACCGGCCAGCGCTTTTATCGCGCGTTTCAGCCAGCCTTCGGTTCTGTTGCTCGCTTTTGTCATGGCAGCATGCCTTTCTGCTTTATCTTGACCGCATGATGAGCGGCATACCTGCGAAAAGAAATCGACTTCTTCTGCACAGGAGTATAGAAAAACTATATGCAGAACCTGAATCGCGTCCATCTGGCAGGCTTGCGTGCGGTCGAGGCAGTCGGCCGCTTGGGCAGTCTGAGAAATGCCGCAGATGAGCTTGGAGTAACCGTCGGAGCGGTCAGTCAGCAGGTGCAGAAAATCGAAGGCCAGTTGGGAAAAACCCTGTTCGAGCGGCAGCCCAAAGGGCTGGTACCAACCGCGCTTGGTACAGATATACTAAAGCGCTTAACGTCCGGTATGGCTGAACTTTCAGCAGCCGTCGCGATCGCCGATACCGACAATTCACGCACGCTCACCGTTTCGGTCGCACCGGTTCTTGCCGGCAAATGGCTGGTCTGGCGTTTGAACCGCTTCAATCAAGCCCATCCGGAGGTCCACATTCGCGTCGAGGCAACCGTCGCACTGGTCGACCCCAACATCTCCGATGTTGATCTGTGCATACGCGTCGGCGAAGGCGGATGGCCGGATGTCAAGGCTTCGCGCCTGATCGGCCACCGGGTATTTCCGGTCTGCAGCCCGGAACTGGCCGAACAGCTTCAAACTCCCGCGGACCTTTTGAAGGTGTCGATCATTCGCGACCTTGGCACGACCTTTGGCTGGGATGTGTGGCTGGCGCCTGGGGGCATCGATCCCGGAGAACTGGGCGGCGGTCCGGAATTTTCGGATGCGATGATGTGCCTCGACGCAGCGATCGCCGGTCAGGGCGTTTTTCTCGCCTGGGACACGCTTGCCAATGACCCGATCAGCCGTGGCCAGCTCGTTGCTCCCTTTTCCGAGAAACGTTCCTCGGGCCTGTCCTACTGGTTTGTCACCGCCAGACACGCGCCGCGCTCAAAAAACGTCGAAGCGTTCAAGCGCTGGCTGAAGGCGGAACTGGAAGCGACGGTGGGCGAGGTTTGAGCCTGGTCTAAATCACCCGCAAAACCTGGAAGCCGAACAGAATCACAAAGCAGATTGCGGCGGCAAACAGCGCCCGCAGGAATCGCTGCCGCTTCAGCTCGCGCAGTTTCGACACTTTCAGCAGTTCAAAGGCGATTTCCTCTTCCGGCTCGCAGCGGCTTGCCGCGTCGATCAATTGCGCCGGATCCACGATGCGGTCGGGCACGACATAAAGCACCCGCCCGCCATCGGCGCGTGACCCATCAGTGTTCATTTTCTTGCGGGTCGGATAGAGCACAAATCCAAACAGAACGATCGGCAGCACAACCACGCCCCAGGCAATAACCACACGGGCAAGATCGACCTCGCCCGTATTGGGGAACCAATTCTGGAACTGGCCGATGATACCGAGAGCGAATATGTAGCCGATGCCGACAATCTGCGCCTTGGTGTCGTAGGCGCGCACCGTCGCCTGGGCTTCGGCCAGCGCCGATTGCAGCAGTTCAAGGGTCTTTCCGTTTTCTGTCATCAGTCCGGCCGCTCCCCGATCGCCGAGCGCAAGGTGGCCACCGTATCTGAAGCCGATTGTGTTTCGGCCTGATCGAGTTTCCTGGCAATTTCCGCAAGTGCCTTTGCCTCCCGCTTGCGGATTTCGGCAAAGCGTTTCTTGCCTTCAGCCGTAAGCATCAGCAAGGCGGAGCGTTTGTGGCGCGGATTGTCTTTCCATTTCGCGAAACCGGCCTCGACCAGCGCATCGGCCAATTGCTGGATGTGCTGGCGCGAAACATTCTTCGCCCGGGCAATATTGGGCACCGTCTCAGGATCGTTTCCATCGAGATACTCCATGACCGCACGCATCGCCGCCGTGATGGCAAGATCGGCATTGGCGGTGCTGGAAAACTCCGCCAGATCGTGAAACGCGCCGCGAATCTCAACGATCAGCCGGTACAATGTCTTTGGATCGGCGTGCAACAGTGGTCTCCGGTTTGCGAATCGGGTGCAGCTTAAGCGCACGGAACGGCAGCGTCAGCATATAGAGGAACGACCACGCCCGCGCATCCTGCGTTTCTTCCAGACCGAGTGGTTGTCTGGCAAGAGCGTCCGCTTCTTTTTGCCTGAACGTACCGAACATCCGGTCCCACAATGACAATGTCGCGCCGTAGTTGGAGTTGGTCTCCGGCGCTTGAGTCGAATGATGGATGCGGTGCATGCCAGGCGTGATGATGACGACGCTCAAACCCCGCTCCAGCCAGCGCGGCAGCCTGACATTGGCGTGGGAGAACACGGCGATCGCCGCGTCAAACAATTCGAACAGCATGACGACAACCGGTGGCAGGCCAAGCACCAGTACCGTGCCGATCACCAGCGGCGCCGAGACGATGAATTCCAGTGGATGAAACCGCACCGTGGTCGACACATCCAGATGGGTATCGGTGTGATGGACACGGTGGATGCGCCACAAAAGCGGAATGTTGTGCATGGCGTAGTGGATCAGCCATGAGACGAGGCTGCGCGCCAGAAAACCGGCAACCAGGGTGATCGCAAAAGGCAATTCGAGCCGGTTGAACAACCCGTAGCCGCCACTGCGCGCCAGGTCGGCTGCCACCAGCGCTGTCACCGGGATCGCACCCAGGACAACGATGTTGAGCACGGTAAGCCCGAAGTTCGACGGCCAGCGGCGGCCACGGTTGGCGCCCTCGGCGCGCAATTCGAAAATGAACTCCAGCGCGCCAAGGCCGACCAGCAGACCGAAAAAGACGATGTAGGTCAGGACCTCCATATTGGCCCTCAAAAAGATTTCAAACGGTGTCATCGGGGTTGCTCCTATTGACAAGTATGTTGTCAATATCTATTTTGACAAGTATGTTGTCAAGGTGGCGACACCACACAAGAAAGGAGACCCGTCATGTCCTGGAAGAAAGCGGTCATCGTCGCGTCCGTCGCGACGCTAAGTTTCACCGGCCACTACTTGATCTCGGCCCAAAGGGTCACAGCCAAGGCAAATCAGGCCATATCCGAATTTACCCCCGGAGGATCGCACATGAATGAATGGTGCAACCCTTCAAGCTTTGACAAAATCGAATGGATAGCCTCTTGGGCGATGCGCGACCTGGAACTTGGCAGCGACCAGCAACTGCTGTTTGATGAGGTACTGGCCGTATCGAAGGCAAGTCTTGCGGAAGCTGAAGCACTATGCGCCGCCGACCGCGAGGCAATTCGCGCCCTGCCATTGCCCGAGCAGCTTAATCAGGTTCAGACAATTTTGAGCGAAGCGCAGACGGTTCTTGGCGCAATCGCCAAGCCGTTAGGCGCTTTCCACGCCAGCCTCAGCGCGGAGCAGGCGCAAAAACTCAAGGAACTGATGAGCCATGAAAAGCGCCGCGGCCGTTGGCATCGGCGCGGATAGACCAGGGTCAGGACCCTAATTCGCTTCGGGTTTTTTGCCTGACAACGAAACAATTGTCGGCTGGATATGATGCAGACAAAACAGATAGCGAGCTTGGCTCGTCTGTGGAGTACGGTCTTGAAAAGTCAGCCGACAATACCCTGCGAGGCAGCAAACTCCTTGCTATACCCGGATTGATTTTCTTGAACTTCCGCCGACCAGTCGTCCCACATGTCTTCTTTCGGGGACTTCGTGCGAAGTTGATCAAGGTCACTGCGATTGAAATCGTTCAAAACCACCTGTCTTATGACGTCAGAATAATTGTGCCCGGCCATATGGGCCAGCCGGTGGTGCCACAATACGACATCCCCTTCTTTGCCGTGACATGCAACAGGCTCTATTTCATCCTGGATCGCTTTCATCTCCGCTTCGAATTCGGGCGAGTTTACCAGGCCCTTGTGGCTGGGCATGTGCTCGTAAAACGGAATTCGCGGCGTGTCATATCTCAATTGAAATGTCGGAAAGAGCCGACGATGAGATCCCGGCCAAACCGTAAACGATCCGCCATCTTCGGGAACATCATTTATCAGGCCAACCATGCCGAGGCAGAAAGGATGCCCGTCGGCATGCGGATCAAGCGGTTTTTCTGATTTGTCTCGCACCGGCAATGTCCAGTAGTAGCCGCGAATTCCTTCGCCGATCGCCGGATCGGTTGGTCCACCAGGCCAGGCAGGACCTCGGCTGCCCATGGGTTCGCCGCCGGGAACAGGAGGTTCGAGCATACCTTCACCCAGCAGTTGTTCAGCAACGCTGACCAGGTCAATATTGTACACAAGGTCAATGCTCTCCTGTTCGGTATTTGCTTCCCGAACTTGCCAATTTACGCCCTTGCGAATGTACAGCGAGTCTTCACTCTCCTCATTTTTTTCGAAAGGACCAAAGTGGGATTCAGGATCATCCCGCTTCAGGTGAACACCTTCCGGCAGGGAATTCCACACACGGTCCCGCGCCCTTGCGCAGGCCTCACGATCCAGAACATCCCGCAGGATGAGATAGCCATTGTCCTTGAAAAACGAAATCTGTTCATTCGTCAGTGTCAGACGATTGGGTCTGTTATTCACCATATGCTGTTTCAAAACCTCCGGTCACTCGGGTACCGTAAATCGCGGCATCGCAATCCAACGGTGCCGGCAAGCGCACCATGCAAAAATTGGTACCTCGAATTTGCACCCACCATTGATGGGGAACGCCCAAATTATCGGTTCAAAATTATTTATGTCAATAAGATTGATATATTTTATCACATTGTGATTGTAATCCTCGATAATGTAGCATCTGAGAAAACGTTCAATCTTTGAAGACAGATTGAGACAGCAACAGGAAAACACACGGACCGATCCAAGAAAATGGCAGACGACACCGATTTTTGCGCCGCGCGCCGCTATCTGCTTCGTGGAAAATCGTGGGTGGATGCGGAAAGCGACACTTCAAAGATCACCACGGATGATCTTTTCCAAACCAGCGAGCTGATGTTTCTAGCGCACCTGTGCACCGCAGAAGATACTGACCGGCAATTGAAAAAGAATAAGCTCGGCAGAATTCATCAACGCTTGCTTTACATCGCAGTAAAGAAGCCAGGACGGACAGTTGGTGAGATACTTTCCTATTTGCGAGTGACAAACCAGAACATTCACAAACCTCTGGGCGATCTCGTGAATCTGGGCCTGGTTGAGCAGCGCACGTCCAAACATGACCGAAGAAAGCGTCAGCTTTTCGCCACACCATCCGGGGAGGAGATGTTTGAGGATCTTATGCAGCTTCAGTTTGAGCGGTATCGAAAGGTTTACGACGCTGTCGGGAAAGACGCTGTTCAGGAGTTTTGGAAGGTCCTGTGGCACATCCTGGATGATGCAGACCAGCGCTGGCTGTTAAACAATGAGAGCCCCGGTTAAGTCGTGAACGACCGCTCGATCTGTAATTGCGGGCTGCTTATATCAATAAGATTGACATAAGCAGCACTGTTGTACAGAATTTCACCTCAGATCAGACAAGGCTGACGGGAGGCCAATTGGCTCCCATCAAATGGGCCTGTTGAATTCACTGGTTTGTCCGGGCAGTTGCCGGGTGAGAACAAAAAAAAGAAATTCTGGGAGGATTGGTTATGAAAATAAAGATTGCAACTTTGATCGCTTTGACGGCGCTTTTAACCCAACCAGCGCTTGGGGCTGACGCAATCGAACTGAAGTACGCAACGGTTGCGCCTGAGAAAACCCCGTGGGGGGCGCACTTTCTGGATCGCGTAAAAGCATCAGAAGAGGCTTCTGGCGGATCGCTGAAATTCAATATGTTCTTCAGCTCGCAACTGGGTGACGAACAAACGGTTGTACGGCAATTGGTTCGCGGCCGGATTGATGTAGCCGGTCAGTCGAATACGGCAACGGCGTTGGTGGTTCCTGAGTTTTCGCTGCTCGCGGCTCCGTTCCTGTTTAAGGACGCAGCCCAATCTGATTGTGTTTTCGACAATCACGTCAATGATATTTTTGGACCACTTCTGTACGACAAAGGCCTCAAATTGCTTTCGTACATGGAAATCGGATTTCCATCCATTTACTCGAAAACACCGGTACAAACCGTATCGGACATGAAGGAAATGAAAATTCGAGTGGCTCCCAGCAAGCCCTATCCGCTCTATTTCAATGAGGCCGGCGCAGCGGCGCTGCCATTGGCTGGATCGGATTCTGTACCCGCGTTGAAAACAGGCCGTGTTAATGCCCTGCATACTTCAACGGTATTTGGGCTTGCCGTCGGCTATCATAAGCTTGCCGGCCATGTGACCTATCTTCCCTCCCACCATGACATCGGCACCGTGGTCATGAGCAAGAAAACCTGGCTTAAATTGTCGCCCGATCAGCAAGAGGCAGTTATGGCAATGGGTGAGAAAGTCAACGCGTTGCGCAAGAGCATTCGCGATACCCAGGAGACACTGTTGAAGAACGCCGCAGAAAAGGACGGTGCAAAGGTTTACCGACCAACCGGTGCGGCTTATGAAGAGTTCAGATCTCATGGAGCAAAAGCGCAGGAGGCGCTCGTGGCCTCAATCGGTGAAAGCGCAAAACCCATTTGGGCCAAAATTCAGGCTGCGGTCAAAGCCTGTGGTGGGTGAGGTAAACGCGTAGTCGATCATGGCCAGGGCTCTGGGTTGGCTTTACAAAATAGAAGCGGCGCTTGCTGTCATCGCCTACGTGGCCGTTACCGGTCTCTTGCTCGCGGCTATTATTGCCCGCGAGCTTTTTTCTACATCGATCTGGGGTTCCGAAAAGGCTGCAGTTTTTGCAGCCATATTTGCAGCCTTTTTCGGCTTGACCCTGTCGACGGCAGCCAACACCCACTTGCGTCCTCAATTTACCGACAACTGGTGGCCCCGGTCGGTGCGCCCTGTTCTCGCGCGAGTTGGTGACTATCTGTCGGCCGTCCTGTTCATCATAATTGGCATTGTCGCCTGTATTTACGTCGCAGACACCTACGTAAATGAAGACAAGGCCATGATTCTGTATTGGCCCCTGTGGGTGATCCAGATCGTCATTCCCTACGCCTTTTTTTCGTCCGCGCTCAGGCATCTGGTCTTTGCACTCAATCCCGGATGGAAACCAAGTCCCGAGATCATCGAGTAGCACGTGACCGCGTTATTCCTCTTCTTGTTGGCTTTTGTGCTGCTGGTGCTACGCCAGAACGTCATGCTCATTCTGGTTATTTGCGCCGCATACATTCACCTGTTTTTTGGTGATGGGGATGTCACCTATCTGATTGACGATATCTGGACTGCGGTGAACAGGAATGCGTTGTTGGCCATTCCGATGTTCATTCTGGCCGGCAACATCATGACTCGCGGATCCATCGCTGAGCGGTTGATCGACATCATGCGATCTCTCACGCAATGGCTGCCTGGTGGTCTGGCGGTCGCAACCATATTGTCGTGCGCAATCTTTGCGGCAATTTCCGGGTCTTCCCCGGTTACATTGCTTGCAGTTGGCAGCATTCTTTATCCGGCGCTTTTGCAACAGGGCTACGACAAGAAATTTGCGCTCGGTGCCCTGGCATCAGGCGGCACATTGGGCATTGTCATCCCGCCCAGTATTCCGCTTATTTTCTACGCGGTCGTCACCGAGAATTCGATCAGTGATTTATTCCTTGCGGGTATCATTCCGGGGTTAATGCTCACATTTGTCCTCGCGACATATTCGCTGATTGTGAACCGACACATAGCCAGTGAGCCATTCGACACCCGAAAGATTGCAGCCGCTTTCAAGAACGGCATATTCGCCCTGATGACGCCGGTTATTCTCCTTGGAGGAATTTATTCCGGCTATTTTTCGGCCACCGAGGCAGCCGGTGTCGCAGTCGGATACGCCTTGCTGGTCGAAGTGTTCATCCACCGTGAAATAACGGCAGCCGACTTTTATGATCTGTGCGTAGATACAGCCCGGTTACTCGGTACGATCCTGCCAATCCTGGCCGTGGCAACCAGCATCAATATCCTGTTGACTGCCGAGCAAATCCCCCAAACTTTTGCCAACTGGATGACAGGACTGGTCGACAACAAGATCGCGTTTTTGATCATGCTGAACGTGTTTCTGTTGGTGGTGGGGTGCCTGATCGACATCATTTCGGCAATATTGATGCTGGCGCCAATCCTGCTGCCGGTCGCCATGGCCTATGGCATCGATCCCGTTCACTTCGGCATTATCATGGTTGTCAATTTGGAGATTGGGTACATCACCCCGCCAATTGGCCTCAATCTGATTGTCGCAATGACTGCGTTCAAGGAATCGTTCATCACAATTTGTCGTGCGGTTGTTCCGTTTATTGCTCTTATGCTGATTGTATTGGGGATCGTTGTCTTGTTCCCGCAGACTTCACTGATATTGCTGGATCGCTAATACCGGAACTGTCGATGGCTGAGCATTGCACCCTGGCATATTGGTGCAGCGTCAGGATCCATTAATCTCATTCAATTCTGTTTGAAACGAAGGGTTTGAATGGAAGCGAGCCATGGCATTTTCGCCCGGCCGCAGGCCGCGGGGCGAACAGTGCTTTCATTTTGCCAAGCGGAACCGGGCGTTGTTGCGGTGCAAAGAAACCGCAAAACGCCTTGGCGCCAGGGAAGGTCTTGTGACCTTTTCTTGCATTGTGAGCAACCAGGCAGACCCTTCGTTCCAAATCCGGAGGACGTAGTGAATTTGGCATGCCAGTTCCTTCCTTTGGTCTTCAAACCGTCCAAGCCGTCCTTTGAAGTAGCCTTCTATTTAGTCCATGGCGACGGAATGTATGGCCTCGATGTCTGTCTGATCAAATTTCGTGGGTCATTCCATTGGCTCCTCACGGTATCAAAGCAGGTCTGAGAGCATTCGCGCCGCCCGCGCAGCGCCATCGCTTGCCACCGCATGCGGGATACGAGGTGCCTTGAGTTCTTCCACCATCGCCTGGGCGATCCGGTCCGGGTCGCTTTCGGCATAGATCATCTTCCGCCCCGCATTATAGCGTTCCAACCGGCTCGCAACATGGAAGTTCTGCTCAAAATGATTGCGCAGCGGGAAGTAGAGGAATGGGGTTCCGGCGGCGGCCAGTTCCATGCAGGTCGTCAGCCCTCCTTGCACCAAGGCCAGATCACAGGCCGCCAGGTGCCGATCCAGGTTTGGAACAAACCTGCGTGTCTCGACCCCCTCGGGCACATCAAAGGCTGCGGGATCAAGACGAGGTCCCATCACCACAATCATCCGCAGGTCAGGAATGCGCGCCTTTGCAATCGGATAGGCCGCCAGTATACGCCGGATCAGTGTTGCCCCGACCCCGGAGCCGCCCACGGCGACGATGCAGGTTAGCTGCCCGTCATCATATCCAAACTCGGCCCGCAGATCATCACGAGTGCCAAACTCGGTCGGATGCTGGCCGATTATGTAATCGGCAAACTCATAGTGCTTGGGAATCCAGTCGCGCATTCGTGGCAATCCATCCCCAAAGCTCATATCGACAATGTCTTCGGGTCCGCCCACAAATATCGCGCGGTCGCGAACTTCCGGATGCCCTTCGACATGTTCGATCATCTCAGCGTTGTAATCCGTGGTCAGATAGGTCTCACGCGGTCCGTTTTCCTCAAACGGAACCCAGCCGACGAAATCCGTAAACCAGGCGATCTGCGCCTCTTTCATATCCGGATGCTCATGCCAGTAATGATCTACATCCCAGGCCTCATCCGCAATCACCAGATCGTATTTCTGCTCTTCCAGAACCTCCTGGAAGACCATGAAATTTTTGATCAATATCTCATCCATGCTGCGAATCGCCTGAAAGGCGTGAAGGTCATGTTCGCCGCATTCATCCTCAATATGTTCCGATTCATTAGCCAGAAGGTTGCTGGCAGGATGGATGATTTCCTGATTGGCGTTCAGAAAGCGTGTCACCGGATCCTGCGCCAGCCAATCGACTTGCAGGTCAGCATGCAGCTTCCGCAACTCTCGCGTAACAGCCAGATCCCGCCGCGCGTGCCCCAAGCCTATGGGAGAGGAAAGGTACAGGGCACGCTTGCGCCCATTGGCGCGGAAAACTGTCTTGGGTTTGTGGGTTTTGAAGTGACGGTGCAGAAAGTCGCGGATGAGTGCGTTGACCCGTGCCGGATATCTTCCCTGTGGCCCGTGGCCACCATGTTCCAATCTTGCCAGTTCGCCTCCCGTTAACTCGACCAACAGTTCGGATGTGCCAATTGTGGCAATTACATCATTTTCACTGTGAATAGCCAAAACCGGGCAATTGATGCTTCGGAGATGGTCTTCGGCAAGCACCAAATCATCGTCGACAGGCACATCCATCGTGTTGACCAATGTCGTGCCGGATGTCTCCAGCGACCAGTCGATTAAATCCTCAATCTGCTTGGTGGAATGCTTGTCGTTGAAGACTTGACCCGAAAAGAATTCAGCAAATGCGGGATAGTCTTTCAACCAGAACCGGCGGCTGTATTTATTCCATCCGTCATCGTTTTCGATGCTGCGGTCATAGTGATCCCATGATTTGTATTCATACGTTGGATGGATGCTTTCCAGGCTGCAGCCGATGGCAATCAGGGATGCCACGCGTTCTGGGTGATAAACTGCAGTTGCAGCGATGACGGCGCCCCCCATCGAAACCCCCACAAGCGTGGCTTTCTGGGTTTGCGTTTCATCCATGACGGCGATGATGTCACCGACATAATCCTTCATTTGATATGAAAATGGGTTTTCTGGCGTATCAGATTTTCCATTTCCACGCGGATCCAGGGTGATGCACCGGAAGTATTCACTGAAATAGGGAACTTGAGCTTTCCAGATGCGAGAGTGAACAAGCGTCCAGGTGGGCACGAAGAAGATCGTGTGGTCGCCCATACCGTAGATCTCATAGTGTAGCTTCACACCATCGCGATCCACATATCCGGTTGTGTGAGGTAGTTTGGCACGCATGACTCAACCCCCTGCGTTTGCTTTCTCTGCCATTTCAATGATTGTTCCGAATTTCCGCAGCGCATCACGGAACGGAATATCCCGGGATTCGTAGCCCAATATGATCGCCGCTTCGGCCCCGATAAACGCTGCGCTCACCAGTGCGACAATGTCTTCGGCGGCAAAAGGCCCAAGCGAACCGTATTGCGCCTCGATCTCACGTGTCAGCTTCAGGATCAGCTTGCGCCATTTGGCATATGCTGCCCGCACCGCCGCTCCGATTGCAGGATTGCTCCATCCTGCGGCGGTGAGTTCCATGAGAACACGTACATATCCGGAGGCGATATCCTCATCCAGGTAATCACACGACAGCGCCCATTTCTCTGCAACAGTGAGGTCGGGATCTTCGAAAGTCCGGGTTTGGCGGTCAATGAGCTGGCCGTTTAGGTACTCAAACAGCGCCAGGATCATCCCCTCCTTTGAGCCAAAATGGTACTGTATCTGGCTCATCTGCGTGCCGGCGGCCTCTGCCACCCGACGTGTTGAAAGGCCAGAATACCCTTCATCCAGGAGCACCCGCTGTGCCGCTTCCAAAAGCTCGCGCTTTGTCTGCTTGACGCGTTCTGCTGTCACACGTGCCATTCGATTTCCTCCGTGTAATTTATTTAAATCAATCGAACGAATAAATCAATTAGCCGTTTGATTCGGCAGATGGGATCTTATTGTCTGAAGTGATTTGCTGTCCGCTTCGCCAGGCTCATGACAGATATATTGAGCTGGCCTGCGGTGATGATCTTGAAGCGATGATAGACCACCTGGCCGAACACATGCAGCAGGTGTTGGAACGGACCAGAGAGTTTATCGTGTCGGTTTAAGACCGAATAGCGACGCAGAAAACCCGGGTTCGGTATTTGGCATTCGGCAACCTGTCATAGCGTCGATCACGTTGGTCGAGTTCAGTGGCGGTCAACCCTGATGGCCATGCACTCCCGGCTACACCCATCAGTGATGTTCAGGGTCCGGAGTTATTTGGCACTATCCCGCTATCGTCATGATTTCTTCCAGCGGTTTCTTCATCTTGGCGGCCTTGGGGACTTTTGCATCATCACTTGGGTGTCCGACCGCGATTATCATAATCGGTTTTTCGTGTTCAGGGCGCCCCAGCATACCTGTCAGGAATTTCATGGGATTGGGGGTATGTGTCAGCATGACCAGGCCGGCGTGGTGCAGTGCCGCGAGCAGGAAGCCACACGCAATGCCCGTGCTTTCGGGAACATAGTAATTCTTGAACCGGTTACCGTCTTCAAAGTACCCCCACTTTTGAGCAAAAACGACAATTAGCCACGGTGCGTCTTCCAGATGTGGCTTCTGGTCGTTGGTACCGATGGGTTCCAACGCTTTCAGCCACTCGTCACCTGCGCCTCCGTCGTAAAACTTTTCTTCTTCTGCTTCGGCGGCTTTCCGGATTCTCTTTTTGAATTCCGGGTTCGAAATCGCAACAAAGTGCCAGGGCTGGTGATTTGCTCCAGATGGAGCGGTGCCTGCCGTGCGAATGCAGTTCTCGATCACATCGTGGGCAACCGGACGCGAAGAGAAGTCTCGCACCGTATGGCGGCGCTTCATCTTGTCGTGGAAGGCGCTGGCCTCGACAGACATTTGTTCATCGGTCAGATCACTGCGGTCCGGAAGATCCAAAGCTACGTATTCGATGTGTTCGCGTGCAAACATCTGTCTTCGTGCCCCTTCAATCTTTCACTCTGCGTTTGGTGGCTTGTCCTGAAGTGCGCGGAGCAGAGAAATCGGCATCGGGTTCAAGCTCTCCACCTGGATTGGGTGTACCGGTGGTAAAGGCTGCCTCCCAGTCTCCCAGCTTCTCTGCGCGGTCATCCCAGGCGTCCATCGATTCCTCATCACGGTACATCGCGAAGGGGCGAAGAGTGCTTTCGTAGAAATCCACTTGCCGATGGGTGCGGTACTGCGTCGATTGATAACCGTTCCAGTGCAGCGATTGCGCCAACGGTCTGCGATAGCGCCGGTTTTGCGTTGCTGCAGGATAGCCGATCGGGATGGTGCCATAGGCCCGCATCCATTCAGGGTATCCCAGCAAACTGGACAGTTCCCTATTGGTGATTTCTTCCCCGCCACCAGACAGCCAGGCACTGGTCAGCCCTTCGGCGGCAACCCCCAACTGTATGTTCTGGATTGCAGCTCCAATGGAGTTTTGGAAAATGACCTCGTTGTTGTCGAGGTATTCGGCCTCCCACCCTTCGGATGTTGGCTGCGGGAAACAGACCTTCCAGCGTGGATCACCGACAACAAGAATAATCGCGACCGTGTTGGCCAGATACGTTTTCTTGACCGCCGGAAATCCCTTGGCGTGGTCCACCAATCGCTGCGCCTGCCGCAGAAATACCTCCGTCACCTTGTCGCGCAGTTCAGGGTCGTCAACGACGATGAAATCAAAGCACTGCACATTGGCCCCGGACGGAGCCCATCGCCCACAATCCACGATCCGCTCCAAAACATCGCGCCCCACCTCACGCCCAGATTCAAACTTTCGCACGCTTCTGCGCTTGCGAATTACGTCCTGAAATAGTGGATCTGACATCCGGCTTCCCTCCTCTTGTGCAGAAACAAATACCAAAAAAACTTCGGTCATGCGTTCCCCATTGATGAGGATATTCCGACATTCATGAAACGGCTCTCTTTGCAGGCAACATGAATCAAGTGGGAATTTCGCAAGAAACAGCCGGTCCGCAAGATGAACCTGTTTCTCAAACCGCACACCTGTTCGTCCACTCAATTGATGATCAAACCGGGAGATGCATCGATTGCCCGAGCTGCAACAAGGGTTCACTGCTGACCCCAGGCAAAAAGCGGCGATTAACCCACAGCCAATCCTTCAAAGAACGCTTTCGTCGCTTCATCTGCCGGAAACAGCAGCTCAATGCGCAAATCCGCCAGAGCCATGTCTTCAGCCGTGCCGAATTGTGCGATGGTTGAGAAAAGTGACAGCGTGATTTCTCCGGCGCGGTATTTGGCCGGGATCACCGCCGGCGCCACTGCGTCGTCGCGGTCTGATTGCGCCCGGTACTCAGACAGCGCCTCTATTCGCAGTACCGCGTCTTCGAGAATTTCGTCACCACCCAGATGGGAAATCTCGGTGCGCAGCCGCGCGCGCATGTGAACCAGCATTTCGCCGACATCTTCGATTGACGCGCGCAGCACTGGATCGGTGATCAACGCATCAAGCAGGCTTGATCCGTCCGACAGCCCCGCTCCACCAAAAAGCATGTTCGCGGGCCGGTTCATCCGCTGCAACACCCAGTGCTTGTCGATGACAAAGGCCGGATAGGGTTCGTGGCGCGAAATCGTCCAGTCGATAGCGGCCATCAGCGGTTTCAATTCCTCGGCATCCCGCTGCCGCGCTGCATAAGCAGGTGCAAATCCGGCTGCGACCAGCATGGTGTTGGAGGCTTCGCGCGGCATTTCCAGCACATCGGACAGATGCATGATCATGTCGCGGCTTGGCCGCGAACGTCCCGTCTCAAGAAAGCTGATATGGCGCGCCGAAACGTCAGCCTCCAGCCCTAGGTCAAGCTGGCTCATCCGCCGCCGTCCGCGCCAGTCCTTCAACACAGTTCCAAAAGCCTGCTGCATTGTTCACTCCCATTCACTTGAACGTAATCGAAGCGTGCTCCGATTTCACTTACCTGCGACGTAATTGTTTTATGTTTCAGGCAGGCGCACCATCCGGCCATCAAAATTGTTGCGATGGAGAATGAAATGAGTGAGCAATTCTGGATCACGTGGCTTAAGGCGGCGTCAGCGGTCGTGATTGGATTTGGGCTGATGATCGCTGCGGCAGCACATCCGGCTGGCGCCGGGTTGACGATGTTTTTTGCCGATATCCTGATCTGGCCGTTCGACGGCAACCCGGCCGAACCCGATCAGATCACGCGGCTCATCTCGGCAATCGGTGGCGGCGTCATGGCCGGCTGGGGCGTGCTGTTGTGGATGGTCGTCACGCAAATCCTGCCCCGCCTGCCCGAGGTTGGACGGCGCATGATCCTCATCAGCATCGTCACCTGGTTCGTGATTGATTCGACCGGTTCGGTAGTCTCCGGCGTACCGCTCAATGTTGCTGGAAACCTGATCTTTCTGATCGCGTTCCTGGTGCCCCTGCGTGCCTTGAGCAGCAGCAAAAACGGCGCTGTAACAGCCTGACCAACCCACAAAAATTTCAAATTGACGAAAGGCGGCGAGCACCCACTTGCCGCCTTTCAAACGCGTGCTAGATTGTGGCGAAAACATGGCGGTCGCCATCGTGATGGAGTTACATGGATGCGTGCGTTCTTTCGATATCTACTTGGGTTTGTTGTTGTTTTTGTTACGCAGCTGATCGCCTCAACCGGTCAGGCTGCCGGCCGCTGCGATAATCAACTCGAAACGCTCAAAAGCTTTGCGGCAGGCCATGAAGTCCGTTTCTCGTCGGCCGAAACCATCGCTGCAGGCGATCCGATCACCGTTCAATGGTCGGGCAATGGCAATCAGCTTCCCGCAGGAGTCAGCGCGTGGTTGGTCGTTGTTTCAATCGATGCTGTCCGCTTCTCCGGCAGCGGCTTCTTCCCGCTCCCCGGCGGTACGGCCGGACCACTTGAAATAGGCTTTGCAAAGAAGTGGACGCGTGCGATCGTACCGCTTCATACGCCTGACGCATCAACGTCCGGCGAATTTGCCATCAAGCCGTTCCGTGAAGGCAATTTCGGTCTGTCCTGGACCATCATCGCCAAATCGGATTGTGGCGAAATGCAGCTGCGTGACATCGGCACCTACAAGATTGTCGTCGAGGCCCGCCATGCGCGCCTGGTGGTGCAGGATCTCTACGATTATTCGCGGCCAAGCGATGTGATCCAATCGGAAAACGAGCGCTATGAGCTGCGGGTTTTCGACGGCTACTACCAGATATTTGACCGGCGAACCGGCAGCAAGATCCTCGACCGCCGTGGTAATTGCCCCGGATTTTCACCGACCGGACGATTTGTAGCAGCACTTGCCGGCAGGAGCGAAGGCGGGTGCGATTTCAACACCGCAGGAGAGAACAAGCCGAGGTTTGAAGTCATCGATCTCGTTTCCGGCGACGTGGTGGCTAGTCCCAACCCACCGGCACTATGGGCGCATGGCGATGCGTTTCTCATCGTTGCATCAAAATGGTGGAAGATGCTGCAGGAATCGGGGCCAATGATCAGCCTGCTTGTCGACGACGATGGTGGTCGCGCGACAGAATTGTTCGCCATCCCGGAACTCGGCAGGGTGAGTATCGATACTGCGAACGGTTATGCTTTTGCCACGGACTATGATGGCCAACCGCAGCAGGCGTATAATATCGGTGGCAAAAACAGGACCGTCTCAGTCGACTTACCGACCACTATTTTCGAGCCGGCAAACAACCCGAATGTCAGGCCCTCGCACCTGCGATACATTGATGATCCCGCCGCCATATTTACCGACCTGATCGGCGACGGATCCAATATAGACCCTTTGCTGACCCGCTCTGCGAGTCACAAATCCGTCGGGAACGCCGATGCGGAAGCCGTTGATTCAGATCCGATGCTCACGGCTTCGCTGCTGCGCGGGGTCAATGTGCTTGCATCGGCCCGGAAGGCAGGCCGCACCGTCGAAACACTGGTCGGGGAAGAACTCGGTATAAGCTTCAAGCCGCAGATCGAAATCTCCAATCCAGTCGATCTTGTCTGGGACAGAATGTGGCAGATCGACAAGATGGATATTTCCGACGACGACAAGCGCGCCCGGCTTGAGGCATTCCGCGTCAAAACGGTCCAACCGCAAATCGAGCGACTGATCAGCGCAAATCCCGGTGCGCGAGCCTTGCTCAACCAATCGCTCGGATGCTGGCCCTCAGGCGGCTCACCCTATGAGAACAATATCAAGGGTATTTGGAAACTCCCCTCCGCCACGAATGAGGTGTGGATGACCCACGCCGGATGTATGGGGATTGGGACTGTCGGCAATCTTGCGCTCAACCAGATTGATCTTTTCGTTGGCGAGGGCGGTGGCTCGCGGCATTTCAACCTGATGTTCGATCGCCAGTTTTACTGCGCCGGCAACGACTCCGACTGCGAATATGTGCATGAAGACGACGATAGTGGTGAGGAATTCACCAAGAAGGAGCAAAGTTACGGTTCCTTGGCCCCCACCGGCAATATGAAGCCCGACCCTTTCGGCGCAAAAATTACCCAGGAATTCCATCAGCTGATCGAGTTTGACAGCCTTCTGCCGGCTTTTCTTGACGAGCGGACGCTGCTGCTTCCAATCGGTCGGCAGATGTATGTCGTGGATCTTGAGGCCGAGACAATGTCCGGTCCCATCGAGCTTGCCGAACATGCGGGCCGGGCGCGCTTTTCGATTTCCGGCAACCGGCGTCACCTCATGCAGACCACGACGGATGGCGGAATTGCGATCTATGACTTTTCAACCGGCACAACGCTGGTGCGGGGCCGTTACGTCGATGATGAAATTGTTATTTGGGACAACCACGGGCACTACCTGTCGACCTATGAGGGCGCACAATATGTTCACATGCGCTTCGTCGGCAGACCGCAACTTTATAGCCTGTCGCGTATGGCGGACAGTTTAAACCGGCCGGATCTGGTTCGTGCAGCATTGACTGGAACCACGCCAGTGGAAAATCCAAATCTGCCGGCTCCACCGCGGCTGAATGCCGAATTGTCCGATGAAGAAGAAAACGGCGTCATCAGGATCAATATCGACACCAACGCGCAGGCCGGCCTGGAACTGCTGCAGATCTATGCAGATGGGGCCCTGATTCAATCGGTAGAGTTGGATGGCGCAGAATGGGAAGGCAGTCTCGACGTTGAAATGCCATCGGCTGCGGACTGGTTGAGCGCAGTAGCGATCGATCGTAGAGGATCCGAAAGCACCTCTGTGGAACTCCGGCTTCCCGATCGGGGCGTTGAGCGCGATCGGCTATTCGTCGTCGCTATCGGCACCGACATTTACGAAGACTCCAGCCGCCTGGCGCGCCTCAATTTTGCCGCGGCTGATGCGAGGAACTTCGCCAATTCGATAAGAACCGCCGCCGGCACCCACTACCGGGATGTTCAGATCGTCGGCCCGTTTATTGATTCCGAGACCCTTGCAGATGACCTTGATACAGCGCTCGAAAGCATCGGTGAAACGGCCGGGCCGGGCGACACTGTCATGGTTTTTGTCGCCGGGCATGGCGTTCGAAGCGAAGCGGGACAGTTCTTTCTCGCAACCCGAACCACCGATATGGACAAGCTGGAATCTACCGGGCTTTCATGGAAAGGCCTGGCCGACCAGCTTGCCGGATTGAACACAAGGACATTCATTTTTCTCGACGCCTGTCACTCCGGCAGCGTCGGTGATGCCACCAATGACGGGGCGGCGGACGCATTGCTGGAGGCAGCAAAAGGCTCCATGACAGTCATCGCCGCCTCCAAGGGACGCCAATACAGTTTGGAAAGTCCTGCAGTTGGCGGCGGATACTTTACCACCGCTCTGGCATCAATCATCGAGCGGCGGAATGATCCGGCTGTCGACCGGGACGGTTCTGGTACGCTGGATCTGGATGAACTCTATCTCGCCTTGAAGCGCAATGTGGTCGAAGCAACCGACGGGCGGCAAACCCCATGGATCGCCCGTTCACAAGTGGTCGGCAAAACACCACTGATGTAGCGACGCAATGCAAACACCAATTCTTGCACCTGTATTTGGACAATTTTCGCGCTATGGTGTAGCGCGAACGGTGCGAGGAGGGGTTCATGACGCTCATTCAGAAACTCGGCGTCGCGTATGCGGTGATGTTTTTCATCGTTGTCGGCATTGGCTACGTGCCGGCCTTTATCGATGAAAACGGTTACATGTTCGGCCTGTTTTCTCTGCAATGGTGGGACGATCTGTTGCACGGTTTTTCGGGTGTCTGGGCGCTTGCTGCAGCGATCATTTCGCACCGGGCCTCCGTGATCTATTTCAAGCTATTTGGATCGGTTTACCTGTTTGACGGCGTGCTGGGATTTGTAACCGGCTCCGGCTGTCTCGATGCCGGTATATTCATCAACGGCATCGAAGGCATCATCGGCGTTTCCGATATTGAGTTTCCGGCGCGCTTTTTCGCCAATCTGCCGCATCTGCTGATCGGCGGCGCGGCAGTGTGGATCGGCTTTGTCCTGTCCAAACACGCGCTAACAGCCGCGGCCGCGTGACATGTTTATTTTCCGGCGTTGGATGAGGCGATTTTTCAGGGCGATTTTCTGGCTGGTCGTCATTGTTATTCTGACGCCGGTTGCCGGACTGGCCTATGGATTCCTGACGACAAGCAATGTTCCGGCTTTTCCCAAAACCGGTTCCCCACCGTCGGTCGAACTACAGGAGCAGACAAGCGGCATTGCCGGGTACTATCGGCCTGAAGAATCAACCTTTCTGACATACCCGGAGTGGTCGATCGTATACGCTGCCCGGGAATATGCACAGTATGTAGAAAACAATCGCGAATCCGGATTTGCCTACTGGCCCTACATCGGCCGCTATTGGCAGGACTACGCTTTGGTCATCCGTGCGACCAGAGCCTATCCGTTCAACATCCAAAACCACCTCATGCTGGTGGTAATCGGCACCAGCCATTCGATTGAAAACGCCATTCAGTGGGCGTGGGAAAACAGCATCGGACGGGCAACAGAACTGGCAGCACCCCGTCCTGTTGCCGAAGATACTTTCCAGGCAAATACCGCAGCCGAATATGCGGCCTTTCTCGATCAGGTGCCATGGTATCGCTTTGCCTATGCAGAAAAACGAAGCGGTCTTTGGAGTACGGAAACTGCTTCTGGAAGGGCGGCCATTCGTTCGTGGGAACGGAAACTGGCATTCGGTCTGTCTTACACCATCAAACAGGGCTACGCCGCGGCGATCGCCTCGGGCCTTTCGGCCACTTCCGATCCCGCATTGCTTGACATCCATGTCTGGGCAACGGGTCCGGTCGCGTTGGCCATCAATGGCGAGCCCGATACCAAACTCGAGCTCGATCTTGGCGAAAACGGCGCGATCTTCGTCACCAAACGCTATCAGGTATTCACCGAAATGATCCCCCGCCTGATCAACCGGGGGCTTCGAATTGTCGAAATCGGAGGCAACAAACTTATATTCGTAACCGTCCTGTCGGACGGTCCATTGACGGCTCTGCCGGGAACATCGTCGCTGTTTTCCTACCCGGTCCCGGCTGACCCTGAGACATGGAGGACCGGCATCGTTTCACCGGTCGGAACGCTGCACGAGACGATCCCGGCGCTGCAAAAGTCAGGTGCCACGCTGGAACATATCTACGATTATTAGGCTGTGACCGTTTTGAACGGAGGCAACTCTATTTCTGGGACGCCCGGCGCAACAGCCGGTTGATCAACAGGGCGGGCAGAAGCAAAACCCCGATGACAACGTAATAAAGCGCCGACTGGCCACCAGCATATAAAACGCCTTCGCGGATCAGCCCGAACAGCAAAGCCGCGAGCACAGCGCCCGCAACGGTTCCCGAGCCGCCGGCAACTGCAGCGCCACCAATGATTGCCGCAACGATTCCTTCGAAAGCCATGAACTGGCCGCGATCGGTGGCAGCTGATCCGAGAGCCGTAACCTGACATGCTGCGAAAATGGCCGCGCAAAATGCGGAAAACACGAACAGGTGGAGCGGCGCGCGGGAAAAATCCCAACCGGACGCGACATAGGTCGGGTCCAATTCCTGCACCTGCTCCGTGGAAGCCTGATCTTGATCCAGAGATCGTGTCCATCGCAGCAGGAAAATGGCAATTATCGCCAGAACCACTGCCCACACTATGATCATCGGCAGCCCGGTGACGATCGGCTGGCCTGAGCGGTGCCCGACTTCATAGGCACCGATCCATCCCTGTGCGGCCAGCCATCCAAACACCGATTGAAACATTTCTCCACCGAAGGCGGCAGCGATCGGATCCTCGGTTGCAACGTCGCGGATCCCCGTTATGACAACGCTGCCCGAGGTGCCGGTCGCAATCAGGGCCGTCAGACCGCGCAGCGCAAATAATGTTCCCAGTGTCACGATAACCGATGGCACGCCCGACAGTGCTGTCAAAACGCCATTGATCAGCCCGATAATTACGGCAACTCCCATCGCCGCCAGCAACGCAAGCCATATCGGATAGCCGAGACTTACAGACAGGGACGCGATGATGATGCCGGAAAGGCCGATCATCGCCCCGGCGGAAAGATCAAACTGGCGGCAAGTAATCAGCAGGCAGGCCGGAACGGCAACTAGGGAAAATTCGGCTGACGAAACAAGCCAGCGCATGATACCCAGGCCGGAAAACAATCCTTTATCGCCAGCCAGATATGTAAAAATGGCAAGCGCGATTGCCAACACAATGGCAACGCCGGTTTCAGGCCGGACCAGCCGCAGTCCATCACCGGTGTTATCGCCAACCGGCGCCTCATCGTTTTCTTGCTGCAGAGTCTCGTCAACCATCAATCGCTGCATATGCCATTCCTGCGAACGGTACTCAAACACAAAGCTGCGGCAAACCAAAACAACTGAAGAACTGTGCCCAATTTACACGGTCGTTGTCATTCTGCCGGGAGGTGGCCAATTCGCGGCCGCCCATGCTCTGTCCTCCTAGGGGCGTTCCATGTTTGCAACCGGTTGCAAACGCGTATCGAATTGGATACGAACCAGCAAGACTAGAAAATCACAAGCCGGATCAGATGGCGGTCACACTAAAGGAAGTCGCGGCCAAAGCGGGTGTATCACGCTCGGCAGTTTCGCGCACATTTACCGCCGGCGCGAGCGTCTCGGCCAAGACCCGCAGCAAAGTGGAAGAGGCAGCCCGCGAACTCGGCTATACCCCAAGCCTGATCGCCCGCAGTTTGGCGACAAACCGTACCGAGCTGATCGGTCTTGTTGCCAACAACTTCCAGAATCCGATCTTTCTTGAAGTATTCGATCTCTACACCCAGGCACTGCAAGAGCGCGGCCTACGGCCTCTCATCGTCAACCTGACCAATGAAACAGATCCGGATGCATCGGTTCAAATGCTGCGGCAATATCGGGTCGACGGCGTTGTGGTGGCCACATCAACGCTGCCCGTAGACTTCGCCAACGCGTTTGCAGGTGCCAATGTTCCGGTTGTCCACGCCTTCGGCCGGCACGGCGAAGCGTCCAAAATTCCGGTTGTCGGAATTGACAACAAGGCCTGCGGTGCACTGGCGGCAGAGACGCTGCTGCAAAGGAATTACCGATCAATCGCGGTGCTGGGCGGACCGCAGTCGGCCACGTCGACGATAGACCGCATTGCCGGTTTCAAAGACCGGATGAGCGCTGCCGGACAACCGGTTGCCGACATTCGATACGCGTCAAACTACTCCTACTACGCCGGCCGCGAAGCCATGCATTCTTTGCTGTCGGAAAAATCGGTCGATGTGGTGTTTTGCGGCGACGACCTGATTTGCATGGGCGCCATGGACGCCGCACGAAGCCGCGGTCTGAAAATACCCGGCGATATCGGCTTTCTCGGTTTCAACGACATGGACATGGCGAGTTGGGAGTCCTATGCGCTGACGACTATCCGGCAGCCCACCGGGGATATCATCCAAGCCTCCATCGATCTGATTTCAGCAATGGTCAGCAAGCCTGACGGTCAACATCCTTCAAGGCTGTTCGATTGCACGGTAGTTGAGCGAAAGACACTCAAACCGGTCTCAACGTCCTGACAGTATTCCGCTTCACCTTGCCGAATGCGGCCTGGCATCCACCCAAGTACCGCCCTGTTTGGCAGACGCTGCAGCCGCCTCGATGGCAGCCATCGAGCGCAGCCCGTCTTCCGCCGTCGGATAGGTGAGCGACTGCGCCAGCGATCCATTGCCCTCCATGCGGGAACGGATGTCCTTTGCCAGATCCTGATAGATATTGGAAAACGCCATCAGCGCGCCCTCTGCGTGTCCGATGGCCATCCAGGACGCACCTTGTGCCTCCTGCGCCAGCGATGGCTCGCCGCGTTCAAGAACATGAACGGAATCGTTGATCGGATTCCAGTAGAGTTGGTTGGGGTGTTCCTGCGCCCAGCGCAATCCGCCCTTCTCGCCGAAGACCTGCAATGTCAGGCCGTGCATCCGCCCGACGGCAATCGAACTGGTCCACAACCGTCCTACGGCTCCGCCGTCCATTCGCATGGCAATCAGCGCGTCATCTTCAAGTTCACGTTCCGGCAGGCAGGAGGCGAAATCCGCCGACAGTTTTTCAACTTCCTGATCAAGCACAAAACTCGCCATGTGCAGTGCGTGGATGCCGCAATCGGCGAATTGGGCCGACACACCCGCCTGCGCCGGATCGTAGCGCCAGCGCACCCGCGGATTGTCCAGATCGGCAGCATCGGCATGAAAGCCATGGGAAAATTCGGCAACGAAGGCGCGCACCTTGCCCAAATCGCCTCGCTCAACCATGGCCCGCATCTGCCTGACCATCGGAAATCCGGAATAGCCGTAGTTGACCGCGCAGATGAGGCCGGTGCTTTTGGCCAGTGCGACGATTTCCTCCGCCTCGCCGACCGTCATCGTCATCGGCTTTTCGCAAAGTACGTGAAAACCGGCTTCAAGAAACGCCTTGGTGATCTCGAAATGGGTGGAATTGGGCGTCGCAACAGTCACCAGGTCGATGCGGTCATCGCGGGATTTTTCCCCTTTCAGCATCTCCTGCCAGCTGCCATAGGCGCGGTTTTCATCAAGACCCAGGCGGACACCGTAATCGCGCGCCCGATCGGCATCGATATCCATGGCGCCGGCCTTGAAATCAAATGCGTTATCCATTCCCGCACAGACGCGATGAGCCAATCCGATCTGACTGCCCTCGCCGCCTCCGACGATTCCCCAACTTAATCTACTCATTGCAAGAAGTCCTAAAAACCGATTGATTCCAGATATTTACGGTTGGCAATCGCATCGTCCATGGGAGAAGCCGCTGCCTCCGGGTCACAATCCTGTTCAACCGTGCACCAACCTTCAAAGCCATGATCGAGCAGCAACTGCCGTACCGCCGGAAAGTCGGTTTCGCCATCGCCGAGATTGCAGAAAATTCCGTCTGCGCAGGCCTTGTAAAAATCAGTGCGGTTTTCGATCGTGCGCGCCTTCACCGCCGGATCGATATCCTTGAAATGCATGTAGGAAATCCGGCCGATATAGCGCTTCATAAAATCGACGGGATCAAATCCGGCATAATGGGCATGTCCCGTGTCGAAGCAGATTTTCAAAATGCTCTCGTCGATTTCATCCAGCAGACGCACCGTCTCAGCCTCAAAATCAAGGAAGCCGGCAGCGTGTGGATGCATACCAACGGTGAGCCCGTATTCCTCAGCGCCAATTCTTGCCGCCGTGCGGATGCGATCGGCATATGCACTCCACTCGGCCGCGTCCATCTGTTCGGCTTCGTCCGGCCGACCGGCCGTTGGAGCCCGGCGCGGTGAAATCGCATCGATCAACACCAGGTGTTTCGCCCCGTGCGCAACAAGTGCCTTGCAGGTGCGATGGGTTCCGTCGAGAACATTGTCCCACATTTCAGGATCATGGAAGGCACGGAACACGACGCCACCGATCAGTTCGAGCCCGCGGCTTTCCAATTCCGGTCCGAGCGCGTCGGGATCCTCCGGCATGAAACCGACCGGGCCAAGTTCGATGCCGTGATAACCCGCCTGTTTGCACTCATCGAGCACCTTGGCCCATGGCGGATTACGCGGATCGTCCGGAAATTCCACACCCCAGGAACACGGGGCATTGCCAATTCTGATCATGCTCTTCGTTCTCTATATCTCATTGACTTCCACCCAGCGCGATTGCTCACGGGAAAGCCAGGCTGCCTCAACAATCCGGTTGACTTCCATCCCGTCATGAAATGTCGGCCAAACAGCCTCACCGGTCTCAATGGCAGTCAGGAAGTCTTTCGCCTCAATAATTATCTGATCTTGATAGCCCGTACCATGGCCCGGACCCTGACAGAACGCTAGATAGTCGGGATGTTGGGGGCCGGTCAAAATCTTTTTGAAGCCGCGAACTTCCGGTTCCGCATCGGCTTCATAGAGCCACAGCGCGTTCTGGTCTTCCTGATCGAACCTGATCGCACCCTTTGTCCCGCTGATTTCGTAGATGTAGCCCATCTTTCGGCCGGTGGCGACGCGGCTGAAAAACAACTGCCCCATTGCACCATTCTCAAACCGGCACATGAAGTGGGCCTGGTCGTCATTGGTTACGGTCACAGGCCCGTCATCGGAAGGGCGCTGCTCGTGCACAGTCTGGATGTCGGCGCAAAGTGTGTCGATGGGTCCTGCAAGACGGAGCGCTGCGTTGATCATGTGCGGCGCCAGATCGCCCATCGTGCCATTTGCACGGCCCTGATTGCGCCAGGTCGCAGGTTGGTCCGGGTTGGAAAAGAAGTCTTCTGTGTGCTCGCCGCGAAAATAGGTGATATCGCCGATTGCACCGTCGCCGATCAGCTTGTGCGCCAGTTGGGAAGCCGGAGTGCGGATATAGTTGAACCCGGTCATGTTGGTAATGCCCGACTTTTCCGCAGCTGACACCATCGCCCGGCTGTCGGCCACATCCCGGCCAAGCGGCTTTTCGCAAAATACCGGTTTTCCCAGGTCAAATGCCGCAAGCGCAATGTCCCGATGCAGTTTCTGCGGCGTGGCAATCACGATGGCCTCGACGCGCTGATCCTCCACCAGCACACGCCAATCGTGGGTGTGCCGCAAAAACCCGAACTCGGCGGCCTTCGCTGCGGCAGATTCGGGGTTTGAAGTGCAGATCATCTCCAAACGCGGCCGCAGCGCCGTATTGAAGACAGCGCCAACGGCTTGCATGGCGACGCTATGCGCCTTGCCCATATAGCCACCACCAACAATTCCGACACCGATTTCCCGCATGCTTTCCACCTGTTCAAATTTTGTTTTTGCAACCGGTTGCAAAATAGCTAAACGCCAATTACGCTTGGGCGTCAAGAAGCGGTTTTCGCTTATTGCAAATTTTTCGACACAACATTCTGTGGAGGCATCATGTCGGCAGGCGGCAAGACGGTTCGGTTGACAATGGCCCAGGCGCTTGTGCGCCATCTTGTCAACCAGTTCATCGAGATCGACAGCAAAGAAGTCCGGCTTTGCGCGGGCGGATTCGGTATTTTCGGCCACGGAAATGTGACCTGTCTCGGCGAGGCGCTCTATGAAAATCGCGAAGCGCTGCCGCTGTGGCGTGGCCAGAACGAGCAATCGATGGCCATGGCAGCAATCGGCTACGCCAAGCAGAAACTGCGCCAGCGCTTCATGTTTGCGACGTCGTCCGCCGGACCGGGCACCACCAACCTGCTGACAGCAGCCGCGACCGCGCACGCCAACCGGCTGCCACTGTTGATGCTGAGTGGCGATACGTTCGTCACTCGTCTGCCCGACCCGGTGCTGCAGCAGCTGGAGCACTTCAACAATCCATCGCTGTCGGTAAACGATGCCTTCAAGGCGGTCACACGCTATTGGGATCGCATCACCCATCCGGCACAAATCGTCCAGTCGCTGCCGCAGGCAATCGCCACCATGCTCGACCCGGCCGATTGCGGCCCGGCGTTTCTCGGTCTGCCCCAGGACGTACAGGGCTGGGCCTGGGATTTCCCGGAGGAGTTTTTCGAGCGTAAGGTTCACCGGATTCGCCGCCAGGCGCCGGATGAGCGCGAGATCGCCGATGCCGCGGAACTGCTGAAGAATGCCGAGCGCCCGATGATCATCGCCGGTGGTGGCGTGCAGTACTCCCGGGCAATCGCAGAACTGACCACCTTTGCGGAAAAACACTCCATTCCAGTGGTCGAAACCATCGCCGGCAGGGCCAACATGGTTCATGCCCACACGCTCAATTGCGGCCCGATCGGCGTCACAGGCTCCAATTCGGCAAACAATATCGCCGACCGTGCCGACGTGATTGTCGCCATAGGCACAAGATTGCAGGATTTCACCACCGGTTCCTGGACCGCATTTTCCGCAGATGCCAAAATCATCGCGCTAAACGCCGCACGGCATGATGCCGGCAAGCACATGTCGTTGCCGGTCGTCGGCGACGCCAAACTTTGCATCGACGCGCTGAGCTCGGCGCTGGCGGGCTATGAGGCTCCCGGAGAGTGGACATCTTTCGCACGCGAAGAGCGCGCCGCATGGGACGCTTATGTCGCCGACAATGTCAGCCCGGCGGATGCGTCGGGCTCAAATCGCCCGACTTCCTATGCACAGGCTGTCGGCGCGGTAAACGAGCTTTGCGCCGACAATGACCGCGTTGTCGCTGCCGCAGGCGGACTTCCGGCCGAGGTCACCGCCAATTGGCGTACCAGAAAGACAGGAACGGTCGATGTCGAGTTCGGTTATTCGTGCATGGGATATGAAATCGCCGGCGGTTGGGGTGCGCGCATGGCGCAGGCCGAGGAAGACCCCGACGCCGACACCATCGTCTTCACCGGCGACGGCTCGTACCTGATCATGAATTCCGACATTTACTCGTCGGTGCTGACTGGCATGAAGATGATCGTCGTTGTGCTCGACAATGGCGGTTTTGCGGTGATCAACAAGCTGCAAAACAACACCGGCAATACCTCGTACAACAATCTGATCGAGCATTGTAACATCGCCGTCGAACCCTTTGCGGTCGATTTCGAGGCTCATGCGCGATCGATGGGTGCGGAAGCCGAGACGGTTCATTCGATTGCCGAATTCAGGGAAGCGTTCGGTCGCGCCAAGGCAGCGGAGCGCACCTATATCATCACGATGAAAGTCGATGCCTTTGAAGGCTGGACCGGTGAAGGCCATGCCTGGTGGGAAGTCGGCACACCGGAAGTCTCCAACGACGCCAATGTTCGCAAAGCCCATGACGAGCAGGAAGCCGGACGCGCGCGGCAGCGCCGTGGTGTGTAGGAATTAGCAATGACGGCAGACCTGTCCAAAATCAGTCAGAACAATTTCGTCATCATCGGCCGCGCCGGCATGGATTTTTATGCCGATCCACCCGGCACAAAGACCGAAGATGCGGGCCAATATTTCGCCTGCCTTGGCGGGTCGTCGGCCAATATCGGTGTCGCAATCGTCAAGCTTGGCGGCCAGGCGTCGCTGGTTACCCGGGTTGCCGATGACGCAGTCGGGCGTGCCGCTGTCAACCAGCTTCACCACTATGGCGTCAATTCCGATCATGTACATCCGGTGGCAGGCGAATACCGAAACTCGCTCGCAATCATCGAAAGCCGCATTGAGGACCACCAGTCGGTGATCTACCGCAATGGCGCCGCTGACTTTCAGATGAACGAGGAGGATGTCCGTGCCGTTGATTACGGTCGGTATGGCGCATTGATAACCACTGGCACGGTGTTCGCGATGGAACCGTCACGCTCGGCGACATTCACTGCCTTCGATCTGGCCAGAAAGGCCGGTCTGCCGGTGATTTTCGACATCGACTTCCGGCCCTATTCCTGGACTTCGGCTGAGGAAGCCGCCGATACCTATTCACGCGCTGCGGGCTATTGCGACATTGTCATCGGCAATGATGACGAGTTTGGCGTCATGGCCGGCGGCAAGGAAAAGGGCCTGGCATTTGCCGAGAACCTGGCAAAGACAACCGCCCAGATCGTTGTCTACAAAATGGGACCTGAAGGCTCGATAACATTCACGCCCGAAGGCTCGTTCAAGACCGGGATCTTCAAGGTCGATGCGTTAAAGCCGACCGGGGCCGGCGATTCATTCATGGGCGCGTTCATCGCTTCATACGCTGCCGGGCTGCCTCTTGAGCAGTGTGTTGAACGCGGTTCGGCGGCAGCCGCCATTGTTGTTACCCGTGTTGGCTGCGCACCCGCCATGCCGGTACCCGCGGAAATCGATGAATTCATCGCAAACCATCCGGGCATTTCAGAAGGATAGAAACCCGATGCACTTTCCACCATTTGACAATGCCAACAAAGCGATCATCGATGCTGGTGACAGCCGCGTGCCGCTGAACTACTTCAACATCGTCAAGCTGAAACGCGATCAGGCGTTCGAATACACCGTGCCGGGATATGAGACCTGCATCGTGCCGGCCACGGGCACCGTCGATGTTGATGTCGAGGGCGTCCCCTTTGCAGCGGTAGGAAACCGCGGCGTCGATGTCTGGGACGGTGAACCGGAGGGTGTCTATGTGCCGACCGGTGCCCGGGCAACCATGGTGTGCAAGAGCGACGAAGCGGAAATCTTCGTCGCGGGCGCCAAGTACGATCAGATGCGCGAACCCTTCGATGTACGCGCAGACGATCTGGACCTGGTGCAATACGGCTCCGACGACACCAAAACCCACCGCAAGATCAAGCACATCCTCGGCACAAAATACCACGACAAGGTTGGCCGTTTGCTGGTCTCCGAACTGTTCACTGTCGGCCAGGGTGGCTGGTCCGGCTTTCCGCCGCACAAGCACGATACCGACCGGCTGCCCGATGAAAGCCGACATGACGAGACGTACAATTTCCGCTTCAAGCCCGACCATGGTTTTGGCATGCAGCTGGTGCAGCGCGAGGACGGCAAGGTCGGCGACGCCTACCACATTGTCGACGGTTCGACGATCATCCTCGAAAAGGGCTATCACCCCTGCGTCGTCGCTCCGGGTTACGAGATGTATTACTTCACCATTCTCGGCGGTTTGAGCCAGCGCTCGCTGGTGCAGTTCTTCCAACCGGCGCATGCCTGGCAGATCGAGACCATCCCCGGCATCAAGGACATGATCGCGAAGTTCAAATGACTGCGGCAACACTCTCTGAAGTGCTGCAACCGGCGATGTCCGGCGGCCAGGCAATTGCCGGGCTTGTGGTGCTCGGCTGGGAAGATGCCTGCGCCTATGTCGAGGCGGCAGACGAAACCGGCATTCCGATCATCCTGCAGGCCGGTCCCGGCTGCCGCAAGCACACGCCCGTCCCGATCCTCGGCAAGATGTTCCGCACACTGGCCGATCAGGCCTCCGTTCCGGTCGTTTGTCATATCGATCATGGCTATTCCGAAGATGAGTGTTTCGAAGGCATCGAAAACGGTTTCACCTCGGTGATGTTCGACGGCTCCAAGCTACCGATTTCTGAAAACATCGACCGGACAGCCGCGATTGCCGAACGCGCCCACGCAGCCAATGTCTCCGTGGAAGGCGAAGTCGGCTTTGTCGGCTATGCGGAGGGAGCGGCGTCAGCAGGCACCTCGCCGGACGAAGCCGCCCGTTTCGACCGGGAGGCAAATGCGGATGCACTGGCGATTTCGGTCGGTAATGTGCATCTGAAGACTGAGAAGACCGCCGGCATCGATTTCGACGCGGTGCGCGCAATAGAAGCGGTAACCACCCTGCCATTGGTGCTGCACGGAGGCAGCGGCATTCCGGTCGAGACACGGCAAAAGCTGGCGCGCGAAACCCGCGTGGCCAAATTCAATATCGGCACCGAATTGCGCATGGCGTTTGGCAATGCGCTTCGCACATCGCTCGCCGATCAGCCGGATGTGTTCGACCGCAACGCGCTGTTGTCACCCGTGATCGCACCGGTCAGACAGGCGACCGCCGAAGTGATAAGTGCGCTTTGGCAACCCTGATTTCAGGCGCATACGAAGCCTAGGCAGCCATCCGAGTTGGATCATCCAGCGCCGCCACCCTTGCCGCGACCTCAGCTTTCACCCGCTTCACCGCTTCTTCTTTCACCGGGCCGTAGCCGCGGATCTGGTCGCCAAGTGCGAGAATCCCGACGATCTCGTCACCATTGGTCTCGTTGAGGCGGGAAAGCATGTCTTCGGCCAGCGCTTCGTACCAGCCAATCAACTGACGCTCCATTTTGCGTTCGGCGGTATGACCGAAGATATCGAACAAGCCTCCGCGCAAGGCTTTCAGGCGTTTGAGCGCTGAAAACGCTTGACCCATCCAGGATCCAAACTCGCGCTTCAGCGGTCTACCTCGCGCATCGAGATCGCCGGACAGCAGTGGTGGAGCAAGGTGGTAGGAGATCTTGAATCCCGGCTCGAATTCGTCTTTCAAGCGGGTCAGAAATGCGCGGTCGCGATGAAGCCGCGCCACTTCATATTCATCCTTGATCGCCATCAGCCTGAACGCCGAGCGGGCAGCTGCCTCGACCAGGCCGGTTGCACCAGAACGCGCTTCGGCGTCTCGCGCTTTCGCGATGATCTTGCCGAAACGATCGGCATAGGCCTGATCCTTGTAGTCGCGCAGAAACGCCGCAAATCGTTCCACAACAGCTTCCTGGTCGTCTGCACCATCAACGCCCTCTGCCTCAGCATCGTCGATATACTGAGGATCGGCAGCAACCAGCCGCCCAAGCGCGAAAGCCTGCTTGTTGGTTTCGATCGCAACGCCATTCAATTCGATCGCCCGCATCAATGCGGATTGAGATACCGGCACCAGCCCGTTTTGCCATGCAGCACCCAACATGATGACATTGGCGAACACCGTGTCTCCCAAATTCTGTTCGGCAAGACGGTTCGCTTCGAACGAGGCGACATTCGCGGCACCGGCCACTGCTTCAATTGCGGTTCGCCGGTCCGCAGTACGCAAACTGGCATCGCGGACACGAACGATGTCGCCTGTCGGCATTTCAGCCATGTTGAGCACGGTTTTCATTCCCGCCCGGTAGGTGGCCGAAGCCTTTGGCGAGGAACTGACGACGATATCGCAACCGATCAGCGCATCGGCGGATGCGGTATCGATGCGCACCTGATTGACGGGCGCACCGCCATCGCCAATGCGCACGAAGCTCAACACAGGCCCGAACTTCTGTGCAAACCCGGTAAAATCCAGCACCGAAGCATGCCGGTTTTCCAGATGCGCCGCCATGGTGATCAGCGCCCCGACCGTGACCACGCCAGTGCCGCCGACACCGGTAATCAACAGGTCGAAGGCCTCGTGGATTTGCGGCAATTCAGGCGGCGACAGCGCATCGGCCTGCTCTGTGAACCGCTCTGCGCCACGTGCCTGTTTTTTCTTTCTGACACCTTCCACCGTGACGAAACTCGGGCAGAAGCCGTTGATGCAGGAAAAATCCTTGTTGCAGGTCGACTGGTTGACGCGCCGCTTGGTGCCCAGCGGTGTTTTAACCGGTTCGATGGACAGGCAGTTCGATTCCACAGAGCAATCGCCGCAGCCTTCGCAGACCAGTTCGTTGATAATGGCAAACTTTTTTGCGTTTTCGATTTCACCGCGCTTGCGGCGGCGGCGTTTTTCGGTTGCGCAGGTTTGTTCGTAGATGAGCACCGACACGCCGTCGACTTCGCGCAGTTCACGCTGGAGCGTATCCAACTCTCGGCGGCCGTGGATAGTCGTTCCGCCAGGAAAATCCTGTGCGGCAAACTTCTCAGGTTCATCGGAGACGAGCGCAATGCGTTCCACTCCCTCCGCTCTGCAGACATGGGCTATTGCCTGAACGCTCACCGGTCCGTCGACTGGCTGGCCGCCGGTCATCGCCACAGCGTCATTGTAGAGGATCTTGTAGGTGATGTTGGCCTTCGCCGCGATTGCCTGGCGGATTGCCATCGAACCGGAATGATACCAGGTGCCTTCGCCAAGGTTCTGAAACACATGGCCCTTTCCGGTGAACTTCGATGACGCAGCCCAGTTGACGCCTTCGCCGCCCATCTGGATCAGCGACGTGGTGTTGCGGTCCATCCAGCTTGCCATGAAATGACAGCCGATGCCGGCCAGCGCCTGCGACCCCTCGGGCACTTTGGTTGAGGTATTGTGCGGGCAGCCGGAACAGAAATAGGGCGTCCGCGTTGCACCCTCGACCGAAATCGGAGCGGCAGGGCCTGCCAGGATCGTCTTGGCCCGCTTTGAAAACGTTTCGCCCGGGAAAATCCCGTCCAGCCTCGCGGCAACGATTGGCAGCAATAGGCGGGGCGACAGTTCGCCGGTCCACGGCACCAGCCGCTCTCCGGCTTCATCGCGCTTGCCGACCATGCGCTCCGGTTTGTCGCCGGGCCAATCGTAGAAATACTCCTTGAACTGGCTCTCGATGATGCCGCGCTTCTCCTCGACCACCAGGATTTCCTGTTTGCCGCGGACAAAATTGAGCGCATCGCGCCGCGCCAGCGGCCAGACCATGCCGACCTTGTAGATATCGATGCCAAGCCGCCGGCAGGTTTTTTCATCAACGCCGAGCAGCCGCAGCGCCTCCATCAGGTCGAGATGTCCCTTGCCGGTGGTGACAATGCCGAAACTGGCATCGCGGACATCGTAGATGTGCCGGTCGATCGGGTTGGCCTCGGCAAAAGCGAAGACCGCATTCTTCTTCGCCTCGATGCGCTCTTCGATCTGCGGCCCCGGCAGATCAGGCCAGCGATAGTGCAGCCCGCCCGGCGGCAGTTCGAATTGTGGCGGTGCAAAATCGCGATCCGGCCGAAGTTCGAACGACGCAGCCGATTCCACCGTCTCGGAAATCGCTTTGAAGCCGACCCACATGCCTGAGAAGCGGGACAGCGCGTAGCCATATTCGCCGAACGCCAGATATTCCGAAACCGACGCGGGATTAAGCATGGGCATGAACCAGGCCATGAACGCTACATCGGATTGATGAGGCATCGAAGACGAAACACAGCCATGGTCGTCGCCTGCCACGACCAGCACGCCACCATTTCGGGACGACCCATAGGCATTGCCGTGTTTCAGGGCGTCGCCGGCGCGATCGACGCCCGGCCCCTTGCCGTACCACATGGCGAAGACGCCATCGCACTGCCTTTGCGGATTGGTTTCCACCTGTTGCGATCCGAGCACGGCCGTTGCTGCCAAATCCTCATTGACCGCCGGCAGAAATTCGATGCGGTTTTCCGGCAAGCGGTTTCCAGCCCGCCACAGTTCCAGGTCCACCCCACCCAACGGAGAGCCGCGGTAGCCGGAGACGAAACCGGCCGTATTCATTCCCGCTTCGCGGTCGCGCCGTGCCTGGTCCAGCAGGATGCGAACAAGCGCCTGTGTGCCGGTCATGTACACCCGGCCTTGATGCCGCTCGAACCGGTCTTCGAGCCGGTAATCGGCGGTTATGTCTTTCGGGATCATGTTCATGGCGCAGCTCCCACACAGTTCGTTCCAGGTAGGATACCGCATTTCAGGCGAAAAATTATGCCGAATTACCCGAGATCGAATTTAATTCTGGTAATTTCTACCAACATCAGACAAAATATCGTGAGATTTATCCAAACAAGGCATGCAAGTGACAACCTTGACCGAACCCGACCGACGGCTCTTGCGCGCATTGCAGGCCGATTGCCGCATCTCCAACCAGAAGCTTGCCGAGGCAGCCGGCATGTCCACCTCGGCGTGTTGGCGCCGCGTCCGTCAGTTGGAAGATGCAGGTCTCATCCGCCGTTATTCTGCAATGCTCGAACCATCCAAGGTGGGGCTCGGATTTTCGGCCATCGTCCATGTCACGCTCACCCGCCAGACCTCAATGCATGTCGACACCTTTGTTCGCAAAATCGTCAAGCGGCCGGAGGTGCTCGAGTGCCTGGCCACAACCGGCGAAGCCGATTATCACCTGCGGGTCGTCTGCGAAGACCTCGACACCTACAACGACTTTCTGGAGAACTTCCTCTTCCACCTGCCCGGCATTGCCCAGGTCCGCACCAATCTTGTGCTGCGCGAAATCAAGATGGAGATGACGTTGGGGATTTGAGGAAACGGCGAGCGCCTCAGCCGTCCTTGTAGTATTAGCTGTAGCCGTTCAGCGCTGGCACGTCTCCGAGATGGGCAAAGAGCAACAACGGCGTTCTGACCAACTTTGTCGGCGTGAACAAAGCCACATTTCGGATTGTACATTTGCAGTAGCATGCCGCAAACTGCCCTAAGATCTGGTCGACAGCGAATTGAACCGGAGAGTGAGGATTGCGCACGCTACTGTCCATTGTGCTGCTTTGTTTGTTCGTGAGTGTGTCGAGCGCGGAACGACGGGTCGCGCTGGTCATCGGCAATGGCGCCTATGATCATTCAACACGGCTGAAAAATCCTGCCAACGATGCTGACGACGTTGCTGCGTCATTGACTGAAATCGGCTTCGACGTCATCAGGGCAAAAGACGTCGGAATTGCCAATTTCCGCGCAGTCATCGCTAAATTTGCCCGCAAGGCACGAAATTCAGACGTCAGCCTGTTTTACTATTCCGGTCACGGTATGCAGTGGGACGGCGAGAACATGCTCGTCCCCACTGATGCAACCCTGGAAGACGCGGCAATTGTCCCGTTTGAAGTGATCCCCCTCTTCGAAGTCATGAACGCGTTGTCGCTGGCTGGAAAGGCCAAGATACTGATCCTCGACGCGTGCCGGGACAATGATTCCGAGCGAGCCTTGAAACGGACGCTGGCAGAGAAACAAGGCACCAAATCTACGGCCATCAATCGCGGTCTGACAAAGCTGGAAGCGACGCGTGGCCAGGTTGTTGTTTTTGCCACACAGGCCAACCAGACAGCTTCGGACAATTTCGACGACTCAAGCCGGAACTCTCCCTTCACACATGCCTTTTTGGAGACAATCAAAGAGCCCGGACTGGAAATCGGCCGCACCTTCCGGAGAGTGGCGGCTCGTGTGGACAAGCTGACACGCGGTGCACAACTCCCCGAGTATTCAGTCTCGCTGCTGGGAGATTTTTATTTCGTTCCACCGGACAAAGAAAACAGCCAACCATCGGAAGCCGATGACGAAAACGCCGACATGACGTTCGATCAATGGAAAGAGCAGACGATTGCATCGCTACCGTCTGCGACGCGCCCGGTAAAAATGGCCGACGCATTGACCGTGGTTTCATGGGGAGGCGTCTACTCCCGGTCGCAAGTTGAAGCCTATGACAAGCCATATTTGGCTGCCAACCCCGATGTGACGATCACCAATCTCGATGATTCCAACGAAGCTATCTCGCGCCTGCGGGCAATGCGTGGTTCCGGCAACATCGAGTGGGATGTGGTGGACGTGGTCGCCTCGGATGCCGAGACCCTGTGTGATGAGGGATTGGCGATTAAACTCTCGCCAAACAAGCATTTGGCGCCGGCGCCCGACGGCACTCCGGCTTCCAAGGATTTTGGCCCTTTGCTTCATACGCCGTGCTTCGCTCCTCTGATCACCTATTCCATGACGGCGGCGTACAGAGATGACGCCTTTGAGAAGCCTCCGACCAGTATTTGCGCCTTGTTTGATGTCGAGAACTTTCCAGGAAAACGAGCTTTGGAGAAACGGCCTGATTCAACCCTCATCTGGGCGTTGATTTGCGACGGGGTAGATCCGGGCAAGGTCTACGAAACACTTGAAACCGACGCAGGCATCGAGCGTGCCTTGAGCAAGCTGGATGAGGTAAGAGAACACGTTATATGGTGGGAAGCGGGCGCACAGACACCGCAGCTGTTGATCGATGGCGAGGTTGTTATTGGCTCATCGTGGAACGGAAGGTTTTTCCAGATCATTGAAGAGCAGAACCATCCCGTTTCCATGCTGTGGCACAGCCAGATTATTGATCTTGATGGGTGGATTATTCCGGCTGGTCTTTCACCGGAACGGACTGCGCGCGCGCTCGATTATGTCCGCTTCTCCACCGGCACGAAACGCCTCGCTGATCAGGCAAAATACATTTCTTACAGCCCCGCGAGATCGTCATCCTTGCAGTTGATAGGAAAACACAACTCGCTTGGTGTCGAGATGAAAAAACACCTTCCCACCTATCCCGACAATCTGCGCCATGCGCTTCTGTCGAATGCCAATTGGTGGGCGAATAATCGCGATCGAGTGAACCAACGATTTGCTGCATGGCTGTCGAGGTAGAACGGTTCATTTTCAAACGGTGGCAGGCTGACCACAATTACCGGCAACACGCTCACGCATGTGGCATCGTCGTCCCATGATAAGCTGCAAAGCGGATTTCCATCGATTTGCGGTGCTCTTCCTCACAGGCCAGGTCGTATTCCTCAACCGGCAGGGCCGGTTCGTCGATCCAGTGGCCATACCGGTCAACGCCCTGCACAAGCGTTGCCGTATCCCGGCCGGAAAGCGGCTTGACATGCGTCGGAATATACGTGACCGCCAGTGTCATGCGTCTTTGTCCGGTCGTATTTCCCGGCGAGCCGTGAACGGTCCGGATGTGGTGCAAGGACATCTGGCCGGGCAACAGGCACACTGGCACCGAGCGCTCAAGTCCTTCCGGCTTGGTTATATGTTCCCCTCGCAGGGCGATATGCCGGCTGGCATCATCCTCATCGTGCTTGATGAACCCACCGAGATGGGAGCCGGGGACAAAACTCATCGTCCCGTTGGCCACAGTGGTCTCGGTCAGCGCAATCCAGGCTCGAACTGCTTCCTCATTGGAGGATAGATCCATGTGATAGCCGTCCTGATGCCACCGGATTTCAGTCGGGTCGTTTGGCTCCTTGATGAACAGTCCGGCCGCCCAGACCATGATATCCGGGCCGGCGATCTGTTCGACCGCTTTCAGTACCGCCTCGTGCCGCACCAGTTCGGCAGCCCAATTGAACAGCAGATAGGGTTTGAAGCGATAGAGCCGCTGCGCCTCGGGACCGAAGCCGATCGGCCCGGCTTCCAGCGCCTCGATACGCGAACGGTAAGACGCCGCTTCTTTTGCGGTCATCACATCGATCGGAAACGCATAGCCTGTGGTCGAAAACCGTTCGGCGATTGTATCCGGATCAGCTGCTTGGTCTATTTGTTCCATGACATCACGAATGCTGCTGGGTGCCTCGATTGGTCATTGTAGCACAGCCCGCTGCCTGGACCTCACGAAACTCCGATCTTCAGAACATCGCGACCGACAGGACCCTCTGCGCCACTTGCGAACTAATTGGCGGCACTCGGTCGACATTAACAGGCCGCCCCACCTGCCCCGTCAAGGTTCGTAAGGCGGTTCCAATTTTTCGGCTGACGCGGCGATGAGATCCCGCATCCAGATATTCAGGGGTGAACGATGCGATCTGGCTGTCCAGAACATGTAAATGTGAGTCTGCCAGGTCATCGGCGAACCAGCGATTGCCAGTTGGTCGCTGAACAGTCCCGCAAAGCGGCTTGGAATGGTCGCAATGAGGTCGGTACCGGAGATCAGGTTCGGCAATGCCGCCGGATCTGGGATGGTGATGGCCTTGTTGATCGACAATCCCTTCAGTTTTAGCTCCCGCTCCATAACGGTGGCAACCGATGCACCAAAGTCGACATAGGCATGAGTTGCCGTGCAATAGTCCTCCATGGTGACCGGCCCTTTTGCAAGCGGGTTCGATTTGTCCATCAGGCAGACAGGGTTGTCTTTGGTAAGCACTTGACGAAACAGCCCGCTCGCTTCTGCCGGAATCGGTGAGATTGCAATATCGACATCGCCTCCAAACAGCAGCGGCCCAACGATGAAACCTGGAACAAGATGCAGATCAAGACCGGGAGCGTCACTTCGAATCCGGCGGACCACATCGCCCAGGAAGGTCATACGGGCGTAGTAATTGCACGAGATTGTAATGGTTCCTTCGGCCGCAGCCGGATTGAATTCCGAATGCGCAGCCAAATCCTCTATCTCACTCAAAATCTGTTCGGCTGCTCCAACTGCCGCAGCACAACGTTCTGTTGCCGCTATACCGCCGCCTTGCCTGACAAACAGCGGATCATCCAACGCCTTGCGCAGCCGGTCTATTGTATAGCTGACGGTCGACTGCTTGACGCCAAGTTCGGCAGCTGCCTTCGAAAACGATCCGAGCTGCCAAACCAGCCGCAAGGTCCGCAAGGCGCCAAAATCAATGCTGAGCAGTTCATCGGTGACCATGTGAGATCGCTATAACATTATCGAATAATTCGATACAAGTTATCTGTTCTATCGGATTGCCCGTTCTGTCTTGCAGAGTTAGCTTTCAATCAATCGAACACCAGCAAGCGAGAGCCATGATGTCAGTAACGAACGGATACACAGTTGGCAGGCCAACTTCAGGCAACCTGGATCTTGTGCGCAAGTTCACCAAACTTCTCAGATCAATGGGCCGCATCATGGCCGGTTCGTCGCAATTGGCCGATCAGCAGCCATGCAACCTCGCCACCGGCGAATTGGACCACACAAACGGTGATATTCTTCGCAAGCAGATCGCTGAAACCGAATTCACCGCCACTGGTTGGGCGAAAGCGAGCAGAGCTCTTCAGTTTCGTCAACGCATCCTTGACGGTCTTCCACCCGCTCATCGCGACTTTTGATCACCTTGGTTCGGCATGACTGCCGATAATTGGTTCGGCGCCGCGCTCTAGTGAAGCGGCCATTAACTGGAAAATCGAGATTAAGCGCTTCCCACCAAACCACTCACCGCCCGGTACCAGGTCGAGGTGAACAATCCATCCGGGTCCACTTCGCGTTTCTTGGCCAGGAAGGGAGTGATTTCCGGATAAGAGGCCAGCAGTTGCTTGCCGGTATAGTGCAATTGGTAAGGCAGGAAGAACCGGCCGCCATGGGTAATGGCCGCATCGACCAGTTTGCGTGTCGCCGCCCGCATGGCCGCATTGCCTGCTTCGTCCGCGCTCTGATTGATGTAGAGCACGAGTGAAAATGCATCTGCCGGGGCATAAGTGAGCGCGATGTCGTCGCCATGAACGATCCGCACGGAAGCGTTCAACACCGCCAGTCCGCTGTCTTGCAGGATCTTGCGCGCATCCGCGATAAAGTCATTGAACCGAGCCCGCGGCACGAAATACTCATGCAGAATGTCGGTGTCGCGCTTCAGATCGTTGAAGAGATAGGGAACCGAATCGTGCATCGGGTCGTTGCGCGAGACAAGACATGCCTCGCCCTCGCCCATCGCCGCGGTTCGTGGCACGGTGCAACTTTCAACCTTCGGCTCCAGCGATTTTTCAGCAAACCATTTCAGGTTTTTGAACAGCGATCCATGTTTCGACAGATTGAGCAGCAACCGCTTGATTTTCACCGCGCCCGGTTCGCCAAGTGCTGCAAGGTCTTCCGGCACCGGCACATCAGTCCGGTCGTAGCGGTAAACGATCATTTCATCCATGAATGTGCCCGGCGCGGTCGACAAATGGCCGTAGAAAAGGCCCAAACCTTGGTCGTTTTTCAGCATGTCTTCGAAAAAGGCAGGAAATTCATCAGCCGCGATGATCTGACGAGAGGTCTGATAAACCTCGTTTTCGGTGATGTCGATCGTCGCCGAAAGGACAACACCGAACAGACCGTAGCCGCCCACAATATGGCGGAACAGATCGCCGTTTACCTCGCGCGAAACCGGCACGATCGTGCCGTCAGCCAGCATCACCTTCATATGGCGGAGAGTGCCGACAACCGAACCGGCATGATGGTCCATCCCGTGAGCGTTGACCGATATCGAGCCGCCGACGGAGAAGATATCACTCGACTGCATGGCTTTGACCGCAAAGCGCGGATGCAGCACATTCTGGATGTCGTGCCACGTCGCACCCGGTTGCACGGTCATGGTCATCGCATCCTCATCGACCTCGACGCGGTTGAATTTGCGCATGTCCAGCACCAGCGCATGATCGTCAAAAGCATGGCCGCCCATGGAGTGGCGCACAGCCGCCATCGACACTTTCAGCGCGTGCGTGCGGGCAAAACCGAGCGCGTGCGAAATGTGATCTTCCGTCGTCACCTCGACAACGCCGTAAACCGGTGTTGCCGACAGGCAGCTCGCATCGTTGATCTCACCACCCTTTGAGAGCCATGGAAGGTTGGGATCATGCGGCGGCAGATTGGCCGGCGCCTCGAGTGGCAAGCCGATACCGTCAATGTCGGTCACGCGGCCGCAGCTCTTTGGCCCGGAGGGATCGCGCGCAAGCCGCGCAAGCGTCGTTCCGCCCCAAAGTCCGCCGGCTGCAAGAACGCCCGCACCGATCAGTGTGGAACGGCGGGTGAGCCAAAAGCGTTTTCCGGATGTGGACATGGTTCCCTCGTGCTCGATCAATAATATTCGCATCATAAGTTGCGAACCGGGGCTTTTCCAACGTCGGGCAATTTTTTGCTGTGACAATCAACACAGCGTCAAAGAAAAACCGGCCCCGTTTCCGGGACCGGTCTTGAGGGATTGTGCCTGAGAGTTTCGAAATTACAGCTTGTCTACAGCCGTTGCGTTGTTGGTGCCGTCATCGTAGGTCACGACGATGGAATCACCGGCGGCAAGACCGCTAATCTCCACGCCTTCGGCGGCAACGTAAGTCGAGCCGTCATCGAGCATGATGGTGCGTGTGGCTTCATCCACCGCTTCCACTTTTCCTTCCATTTGACCCGCAAAAGCAGGCGATACGAAAGCAGCAACCGCTGCGGCAAGAATCAATTTCTTCATTGTTTAACTCCCGTTGGTTTGCGTCCTTTGAAAGGATGCCGCGAGGCGGCGGCCCGTCCGGACGACGCAATTGCTACTCCCGAAATGGCGCACTCCGCAAAACACAAAGTATGAATTATTCCAACAATTTCAGTAACTTATTTCCGCCATATTTCATGGTCTCGGCCCGGAATCATGGCTGATTTCCGGCGGCAATGTGGTGTGGTTACAGACTGCATGCGGTTGCAGGCACTTACCGCCCGAGCGGCTGCCAAAGTTTTGCCCGGAAACGGGTGATTTTCGAACCAGTCTGATCACAAATGATGAAGCTGCATTGTTCAGCCAACAAATTTCGTGACAAAGTTTAACCGCTATTGAACGCAACACTTGGGGTCAGGATCCTGGTTGAGTGAAGCTGTCGACGGCCATCGACGCCGGAAAGGAAAACCGGATATGCGAACAGGTTTGTTGACCTTTGTGATGTGGCTTGTTTGGGCTGGAATGGCGGTTGCGCAGACCGTTGACGATGATGTCAGGACATATTTTGCCGCCGCCACGATTGATGAACGCGCCGCTGCCAGAGACCGCCTGGAATCCGCTGCAAATGAAGGAAACGACCTGGCCGCCTTTGTTGCCGGAACCGCCATGTTCTTTGACGCAGTTCAGGGATTCGGCACCGAACTGGCCCGTCACGGCTTCGAAAGTCCAAGTTCTTTCATGGTGCCGTTATTCCGCCTGCCGGTGCCCGAAAATACTGCACCGGAACCGCTGGACTATGTCAAATTCCGCAAGATCTTCGAGGATTTTGAGGCGCGGTTGGCTGCTTCGTCGGTTCGAATGGGATCGGTTTCCGAAACGGCTGAAATTGCAATCGACGTCGATTTCGCGAATTTCGGTTTGGATCTCAATGGCGATGGAGCAATTTCGAAACAGGAGTCCGTCGCCGCTATCATCCAGGCGATTCAACCCGGTGGCAGGCGAAACAGCGACCCGCCAGATTCCATGTCATTCCGATTTGATCGCGCTGACGGCTATTGGCTCCAGGGCTACGCCAACTTTCTGATGGCCGCACTTGATTTCTGGCTTGCCCATGACTTTGAGCAAGCCTTTAACGAGTCCTTTCACATGTTTTTCCCCCGCGCAGCGTTGCCTCTGCAAGATGATCTGGTTCCCGATTTCGAAGACGACCGGGATGCGGGCATCTTGCTGTCTGAATGGAAGCTGATCGACTTTGTGTCACTGATCCATTTGACCAATTGGGAGGTCGCCCATCCTGACAGGCGCGCAGACACAAGGCGGCATTTGCTGCAGATGATCGCGCTCAGCCGCAAGAACTGGCAAGCCATTCTTGCAGAAACCGACAATGAGCGCGAATGGCTTCCAGGACCGCATCAGCCCGGCGTCAACCTGCTAACCGGTCTGGAAGTGGGTGATGCGCAGGTCAAAGGCTGGCATGATGCACTGCAAGTGGCCGAGGACCTTTTGAACGGCGACAAGCTGCTGGCGCATTTCAGGTTCTTCGGCAAAGGCTTCAACATCCAGCGCTTCTTTGACGAGCCGCAGCGGTTTGACTTCGTGATGACGCTGACCGGCCCGGGTGCGGTCCCCTACATGGAGGCCGGAGAGATTGTCAGCCAGCGGGAGTGGCGGGAGGTCACCCGTCAGTTTGGCCGTGGCGGCTTTACGCCCTTTGCGATCTGGTTCAACTGATCCAGAGCAGCTCCGGTGCCGGCTTATCCCCTCTCCACCTCATCGCGCACCCATTTGTTCAGCGGCGCCATCGCTTGCATCAGACCGGCGCAATAGCGGGTGCAATCACCAGAGAACAGTCGTGGATCATGGCCCGCGTCCTCGCTCATTGTCCGTGCGACGATACCCTTGTAGCGAAGCCAATGCGCCCCGGGAGCTTCCTTGTCAAAACCGCGCGGGATGGTCTTGAGCGGAGGCTCATCGACATCGCAGCCAATGGCGCTGGCGCTTGCCAGTGCGGCTTCAAGCGATTTGCGTTTGCCGGCATCCAGCACTGCTGACCGGTAGCGCTCCAGCGCATCGCCCTCGAAAGCCCAATGACCCGAGCCGTATCCGAAACCGGCAGGACCGAGCACGAGATGAATACCCGCCGAGCGGTTGGGATGGTCACCGGTCCAGAAGATCATGTGGATGCGCGGATTGTACGGGGTCTTGTCCTTGGAGAAGCGAACATCGCGGTTCAACCGCCTAAACGAGCCGTTGAGCTTCGCGGCACCCTTGTGCGGCGGATCCAGGCTTTCGGCCACCGGCAGCATCGCCTCAATGAACGCCAGCGCCGGCTCGACCACAAAAGACTGATAGTCGGCCCGGTTGGCTTCAAACCAGTCCTTGGAATTGTTCTTCTTCAGGTTCTTCAGATAGGTGACAGTCTGCTTGGGAAATCCGTCAAAGCCCATTTCAATCTCCGTCTTGCGCAATCATTTCGGCGGCAGGCTGCCGGCAAACTCGGCCGCAAAATCAATCCAGCTATCGAGACCGGCATCGATGGCAGCATCGGCATCAACCCAGACCAGCCCAGGCATTGGCCGTCCGGTAATGTCCATTGGCCGGGCGCCAGGACGTGATAGCGCATCAGCCTCCCGTTCCTTGCCGACACGAAACATGAACTGTCCCACACCGACTCCGCACAACATGTTGCCGTTGAGCATCCAGCAGAAACCGCCGAACATTTTCTTTTCGACGATACTGTCGCGCTTTGACAATGCGTCGCGCATGAGGTCGGCAAGGTGCGGATCATACGGCATGGAATTCCTCCGTCACAGGATCGGTATAATACCGGCCCAATGCCCCATCAGATAGAGCCCCCAGACGCCAAGCAGCAAGTAGTTGAGCCCGGCGCCGATGCCAATGCCCACCGCTCCGCCGGTGCCATGAATTGCCGCCGCATGGACAAGGCGCGAGACAAGCAATGTCGCGCCACCAAGCCACAACAAACCTGCCGAAGTGCCGGCCATTTCGGCAATCGCCATGGCGATGAGGATCATCGGCACATATTCGGAAAAATTGCCATGCACACGGATGTGCTGCAGCAGTTTCTGGTTCCCGCCATCACCAATCGCGATACCGGTCTTGCCGCGATTTGCGCTGACCACGACACCGAAGATGAGCTGCAGGGCCAACATTAACCCGGCAAAAAATGCTGTTACTTCAGGCATTTCGCATTTCCTTTCCTGAAAACTTGGTCTGGTTGGGTGTCAAAGCGATCAACCTTGCATGCTTTCATAGGTGATCAGCGAGATTGTCGCGCCATAGGGATCGGTGATCGTCGCCATGCGGCCGACGCCCGGGTAATCTGCCGGCTCGCTGACACCGGTAGCACCGCCATCCAAAGCCCTGGCAAAGCGGGCATCGACATCGTCCACGGTGATGTAGATCATCCACGCGCCTTCAGGCACCGGCTGCGGCAGGAAACCACCAACCGGAGCATCACCGACCATGATACCGGCGTAGGCCGACCCGTCGCTCATCGGCATGTCTGAAACGTTCCAGCCAAGTGTCTGTTCGTAGAACTTGCGCGCTGCAGCCGGGTCGGAGCCCATGTGCTGAATCCAGCTCGGCGCACCGTGAGTCTGTATCGGGTTGGTCATGTTTCGTCTCCTGTTTCCCAATCCGCCTTCCGCGGAATTGAACAGATGACGAAGCTGATCACGCGCTTCCTACAGATTGGGGAAATTATTTTCCCAACCGGGCAATCTTGCCTTCGATATGGGCACGTTCGGCAGTCGTTGGCTCCAAACCCAAGGCGCGATCATAGGCGGCTCGCGCCTCACCCTTTCTGCCTACGGCGGCAAGCATGCTTGCCCGTGTAGAGTGGAAATAGAGGTAGTTGTCCAATTGCGCTGCCAAAGGCTCGATAAGGTCCAGTGCGGACTTCTCGCCTTCAGTTTTGGCGACCGCGACGGCGCGGTTTAGCGCGACTATTGGCGTCGGCTGCAGCGCATACAGCGCGCCATAGAGATTGGCGATCTCGCGCCAGTCAGTTGAGGCATCGCTGGCAGCGTTGCAGTGGGTCGCTGCGATGGCTGCTTGTATCTGGTAGATACCTGGCCGGCCGCGCATCAGGGCTTTTTCCAGCAGCACTCTGCCTTCCGCGATCGCCTCTGCATCCCATTTCGAGCGATCCTGATCGGCAAGCGGTATGAGTCCGCCATCTTCATCCATACGTGCCCGCCACCGCGAATGCTGCAACAGGCATAACGCCAGCAATCCCATCACCTCAGGTTGGGCCGGGAACATTTCCAAAAGCAGGCGCGCAAGCCGGATTGCCTCTTCGCAAAGCTCAGTCCGGATATGAAGGTCACCACCGCCGGCAGAGTATCCCTCGTTGAACAGCAGATAGACCATGGTCGACACGGCATCGAGCCGTTGTGCCCGCTCCTGCAGCATTGGCGTATCCAGACGATTTGCAACCGCCGCAGCCTTCTTCTTGGCGCGCGTGATGCGTTGCTCCATCGCCTTTGGCTTGATCATCAACCCCCGCGCAATCTTGTCGACCGGAAACCCGGCAATCACCTTCAGTGCCAGTGCCAGTTGATCCGGAACCGCAAGCTCCTCATGGCAACACATGAACATCAATCGCAGCACATCGTCCCTCAATCCGCTGAGATCGATTTCCTCGGCAAGCAGCGTTTCCTGGTCGTCGGCATTCTCCTCGACGGGATTGTCCCGGGCGTATTCTGCAAATCGTTTTTGTTTGCGCAGCCTGTCGATGATTGCGTTGCGGCCGACCATGATCAGCCAGGCCGCCGGATCACGTGGATTGCCTTGTTGCGGCCAATTTTTAACCGCTCTCAGCGCAGCATCCTGATATGCCTCTTCCGCCAAATCCACATCGCGGAAGTGCCGAGCCAATGCCGCAACCACCTTGGCCCGCTGTGCGGCAATAAGCGCTCCGGTTGCATGGTCGAGCGCTCTGGCTGTTTCTTCTGCTGCGCCGTCCTGCGAGGGTATGGCTGCCTCAGCCATCGCTCATATCGACAGCATTTCCCCCGGCCCAGCCGACCGGGCGAATCTCCAGGGACCCAAATCCTTGCGGCAATTTCTTGGCATGTTCGATTGCTTCCTCAATCGTGTCGGCTTCAACGGTATAAAGGCCCAGCAACGACTCCTTTGTTTCCGCGAAGGGACCATCGGTTACCACAATGCTTTCGCCCTGTTTCCTGACAGTCATCGCACCGGACCTGCCAATCAGCCGGATGACCGGGCCAAGCTTGCCGTTCTCACCAAGTTCTGTTTGAAGATCACCATGTTTTTTCATGAAGGCCTGTTTTTCACTGTCCGGCAGCCGGTCAAAAACACCTTCAACCCCATATATCAAGATCGCATAATACATCGCGCACACTCTCCTCGCGTCAATTGTTTCCCAATCCAGACGAATTGAAAAGCTCAAATCCGACAATCTGATCGTGTCACCGAATCTGCGGCAAAAATGCATCGGTCATCGAAACTTGACCGCGGCTCGATTGAATTTCATTCCGGTTTGTTACACTATCTATCGTTGTAGCCGCCGCGTCATTGAGTGTGGGTAAAGTGAATTTCATACGTGTAATCGCCATAATCGCCACGGCGCTTTTGCTGGCGGCCTGCGTGACAACCCGGCCGGAGGAAAGCAAGGCAACCAGGGCACTGGTCCCGCTTGAAGCGGTTCTGGTGACTGATGCCCCGCAATTCGGGCCCGGAACCGGCAGTCATTCGGCTCTCGATGACGATGGGATCCATCACGTATTGGCGTTGTCGAGCGGCGGCGCAGAAGGAGCCTACGGCGCCGGCGTCATGAAGGGCTGGACTGAATCCGGGACAAGGCCGGAATTCGATGTGGTTTCAGGTGTCTCCACAGGCGCATTGATCGCGGTATTGGCCTTTCTGGGCCCGGAATATGACGACGAGCTTGAACGATTCTACACAGAAACCCGGGCCCGCGATGTCTACCGCATTCGCGGCCCATTCTCGGTGCTCTCAGACAGCCTGCTCGACAATTCGCCGCTCAAGGCAAGCATCGAAGCGGTCGTTACCCAGGAGTTGCTGGACAAGGTGGCTGCCGAGCACAGAAAGGGGCGGCGCCTCTATGTCGCAACAACAAATCTCGACGCCGGCGATCTTGTTGTCTGGGACATGGGCGATGTGGCGCTTGGTGGCCGAAACAATGATGTTCAGTTTTTTCAAAAGATATTGCGGGCTTCGGCTGCCATTCCGGGCCTTTTTCCACCGGTCTACATCAAGCCGGTCCGTGGCATTCAAAAGCGCCAGGCCCATGTCGATGGCGGCCTGAAGGCGCCGGTTCTGATCGGCGATTACATGTTTCCGCCGAAAGCGGACAGATCGCAACTCTATGTTGTTATCAACGACTTCACGACACGTCTGAACGACACCACTCCCATCCGGGCCTCGTTGTTGTCGATTGCCCGCAAATCGATTGCAGAGCTAATGCGCGAGTTGCTGGAAGACACTGTATTTCGGGGTTTTGTGCTCTCCAGGCAAATTGGTGCGGAATTCCATCTGACATCCATACCCAAGGCCGTCAAAATGTCGGACCAGAGTTTGAATTTCGACACGGAACGCAATCGTAAACTGTTTGAGGCGGGCCGCAAGGCCGGGCAGGCGGGGGTCGATACATGGCACCGCAGTCCGCCACGAGCCAACAGTCGCGAAAAGCGCCTGGCTTCCAACTAGAGCGCATCCCGACAACGCTCGTTCGGCCTGACCGGTCAATCTATGCTGGCGGTTCAAGGTAGATCCGGTTTGGTGCCATTCTGCAAATGCGCGATCGCATTTGCATAATAGGCAATCAGCGCTCCCTCGCCATCGGCGATGTGATAATTTCCTTCATCATCCATCTCGACAACATGACGTAGCACGAGCATCCGCAAACCTGCCTCAACCGCATAGTCGTGGTCGGCATGGGGGATATGAACATGGGCGCCGCCGGCAACAAGATCATCCATCAACCGGCCCGCAGCGGCCTTGATCGACAGGAGACTCATTCCACCGTCATCCGCGCTCTGCAGGACCGTCGAAACCACAGAAACCGGCAGAACCGGAACAACATCGCCAACTGCGACCATCAAATCCCCGCCGATCGCCTCAACCAGGTTTGCCCGGCGCTTTTGCGACAGGCTTGCCGGGTTCTTGATGCGGCGCTGCTTGAGTTCAGCTTTCATGGAAACCGGCGAGCCAAACGACACACAGGCATAACCAAAACGGTGCCAGCGCCCGGCAAGCCGCAGTTTGAAGTTCTTCCAGATGAACCCCATGGTGCGCTTGAATTTGGTTGATCCCGAGACCGGTTCGGATTTGCCGTCTATTTCAGCAATCAGTGTGCGGTCCTCGAGCACACGGTCATAGTTGAGCCCGACCGGGATAAACACAATGTCACGGCCTTCCGGCTCATACCCGTTGAGTATGTATGACAACAGGCCAAGCTTGACCGGCCTCAGCTTTCCATCGCGCGACAGGCCGCCTTCGGGGAATACAGCCTGCGTTACCCCCGCTTCCGTCGCCATCGCCACATAACGGGCAAGGACACGCCGGTAGAGAACGTTGCGTGCATTGCGGCGGATGAAATAGGCACCCATCGAGCGGATGAGGTGTTGAAGGATGGCAACACGCGCCCATTCTCCGACCGCATAGGACAGCGCCGTCGAGGCTGATGCCAGATAGGTGACCAGCACATAGTCCATGTTGGAGCGGTGGTTCATGACAAAGATGACAGTTGCGTCGGGATTGACATCAGCAAGTGCTTCTTCGTTGGTGTATCCCAGACGAACCCTGTAGAGCGCCGTTGAGATGGCGCGCGCCAGCCGTGTACCGACACGAAAATAGGCATAGGCATTGAAAGATGGCACGATTTCGCTTGCGTAACGCTGTGCATTGGCCATCGCCACTTCGAGCGGCATGTCCTCCTCTTCGGCATATGCTTCAGCCGCGGCTACCACTTCCGGATCATAGGCCAGGCGGTCGACAAGAATTCGGCGCTTGGTCAGTCCGAAAGGTCTGATTTTCAGCTTGAGGCGAGTGTTGAGCTCTTCGATCGCGCGGTTGACCCGCCGGCGAAAAAACCAGCGCACCGCGGGTGTAAGCAGCCGCTCGACAAATGCAATCAGCGCCAGCAGCCCGGCAATAATAACGAACCAGAGCGGCAGTTCGATTGTTGAGGTCATGATGGTTCGGCAGGCATGGAACTATTATCCTTTTGCAAACAGCGCCAGCCGCTCGCCCAGCATGGGGCCGGCATCTTCTTGCAGAAAATGACCGGCATTCTCAGTGGTGAAATGATCCTGCCCGGCACAGCCTGGAATCAGCTTGTGCAGAATTTTCCAGGCGCCACCCAGGATCATGTCTTTGTCGGCAAAACAGGTCAAAAACGGCTTGTCCCAGTTTTTCAGCACTTCCCACGCTGCGCGGTTTGCGCTGGAAGCCGGATCGTCCGGTGTGATCGGCACCAGCGCTGGAAACGCTCGTGCGCCAGCCTTGTAACTTTCGTCGGGAAACGGCGCGTCGTAAGCGGCAATTTCCGCTTCGCTCAAGCCGTTGAACGTGCCGCGATGCACGATTCCACCAATACGAAATTCTGGCGATTTCTGGCTGAACTCACGCCATTGCAAAAAGGCATCACCAGGGTGATGGTCGCCAGTCGGCAGCATGGTGTTGCCGGCCATGATCTTGTCAAAGCGATCCGGCATTTCGGCTGCCAGGCGCAAGCCGATCAAGCCACCCCAATCCTGGCAGAACAATGTGATGCCTGAAAGATCAAGCTGTCCGATCCAGTCCTTCATCCAGTCGACATGCGCCTGATAGGAATAGCAATTGCGGTCGGCCGGTTTGTCGGACTTGCCGAATCCGATAAAGTCAGGCGCCAGCGCGCGGCAACCGGCCGCAACAACCGGCGGAATCATGTGCCGGTAAAGGTACGACCATGTGGGCTCGCCATGCATCATCAGCACGACCGGTCCGTCATTGGGTCCTTCATCAAGATAATGCATGCGCAGTTCGCCAAGCACACCGCCATCGACGGAAAGATAGTTCGGTTCAAAATCGTAATCCGGCAAGTTGGCAAAGCGCGCTTCCGGCGTCCTGAGGACGGTGTTGTCGGTCATATCGATGGCCTCTCATGCAGATTGGGGAAGGTTGGCAGTTGAAGTTCGACTCCGCAACCGATTTCAGCGATTGTCGGTCGTGCCATCGACCACATGCATCCGGTTGAACATGCTTCTGAAAATTCCCATAGTGCCGCAGTTTAGCCACGCCATCGGATTATTGGCAGGCCATTCGACGGAGATTGCAGCGTAAGTATGTTTTGGGGACCGGAAAAAAAGGCAGCCGGAATGGCAATTTTTGTTGTTTCCGCCGTGACATTGAGTGCCTGCGCCAATCCCTGGACCAGGTTGCCTGACAATGAGACCACCAGTGCAATTCGCGCAAAGTTGCATCGCCCCGGCAAACTAAATCACGGCAACTATTGTGGTTTTGGCACGGTCGACGGAACCTTGCGTTACAAGCCTGTCGACAGGCTCGATGCCGCGTGCCAGGCGCACGATATCTGTTATATAGAAGGTAACGATCATTGTTTCTGTGACGAGTGGCTGAAGCGGGACATGGCTGCGATTATTGACGACCCGGAAACGGAGCAAAGTTTGCGCCGCAAGGCCAAACTGGTTCGCTCGACATTTTCGCTACCGGTTTGCAAGGCGTTTCCGCAGGGATTTATGCCGCCGCGGGACAGAAAGCTGCTCGAGTCAATCAGCGAGACCGAAGGATAGACGGTCATGATGAGGGGCTGGGAAAAAATTGCGATCATCGGGTTCCTTGCAGCGCTTTTGGCCGGCTGCACCAGCTTGGGCGGTATTGAGACGCTATCCTGTGTCGATTCTTCGTGGGATTGCGTCAAAAGCGAGCCGGCTTTCGCCAGATTGACCCATAACAATAATCCGCACGAGCCTGATCTTCCCGATCACCTGGCACAGCAATATGACAAACGCCACCTGGCGCTCGTCGCCGCAGATCGCGCGCGGCGAATAGAAAAAGCGAACGGAATTGGGAAGAATGGCGCGGGCGCAAATAGCGGTCTCAACCAAAGGGATCGCAGGCGCTATCGCAGGATTGCAAACAATGGCCACGTCACCGGCGGTCGCCATGCCCTGATGGCGCCAACTGCAAGCACCCAGCAAAAGCGACAGTACGACCAGCGTTGGCGGGTTGCACGTCAGGTTATGTATCTGGGTGGAAATCCGGATGCGAACAAGTCGAAGCGATTTTCGTTTTCCGCGGTACAGGCTTCTACCGCGGAAATCGCCTTTCGTTCGGTCGCAGAAATTTCGCTGCGCATCAACGGCGTTTGTGATGGCGATGCCGAGCTACGCAGCGGACGGTCTTCGAGGAAGATTGAGCCAGGTGAAACGTTTTCATTCTCGCTCGCTGCCAATAGCCGAAATCGCCTCGCACAACGCTTGTCACCGGGCAAATCCACCACGAACTGCACCCTGGACGTTTCGGGCAGTGGCTACCGGGATCGTGTGTTTCTGACCCGCGACGACAACCGCCACGGTATGGATGGCCGCTACGACATTTGCAAAACCCCGGATGTCAGCAGCCTGCCAGCACTGGAACAGGTGTTCTTCGCCGACCGCTGGCTGTCACAGACCTGCGTCATGGGCCGGCAGAAGCCTGAGTTTCTGGCCGATTCCCGCAAAGCTTTCAACGCTAAGGTCAAGATGCTGCTCGGCCGGCAGCTGTCTGACGCGTTCTACGATACCGGCGATCCAAAGGCACCGCTCGATTTTTCCAACGCACCCGATCTGGATTTCATCTATGTGTCCTATCTGGACGTCAAGGCCGACTTCACCGGAAAGATACTCGAACGGCTGCTTCGCCATCATGCGAGGAAAGGCACACCCGTCCGCATGCTGGTGACGGAAATTTTGCAACGCGGCAAGGACCGGGCGCTGCTTGAGGCGATTGCCGCCGATCACCCCAATGTTCAGATCCAGGAATTCAGGTGGCTGCCGGCGCGGGGATCTGCTTACAACGAGCGGGCATCCGGTCTGTACAAAACCCACCACATCAAATTGTTGGCCACCATTTCACCGCAGCGTGGCGCCACACGCATGATCATTGGCGGCAGAAACCTGCATGATGGCTTTTTGTACAAAGAACCGCTCGATCTATCCCGTTATCCGGAACTTCAAACGTATAAAGGCACCAACGGACTGTCGCTGAATTACTACTCCAACTATGCCGATTTCGACATCGAGATTTCCGACCCTCAGACAGTTCGCACCGTGGCCTCGCATTTTTCAACGGTCTGGAACCGGGACTTCGAGACCAATGTGGCACGCCCGTTTTCGATCCAGACCAATGGTGGACACAAGCGTTACGGAGCGCGCCATTTCATTTCCATTCCGTATGCGGATGGCAAGGCGCTTGAGAACTACTATGTCGAGCTGATCGACGCGGCTCAAGAACGCATCGAAATCGTTAATCCCTACCTGAACCCGCCGCCCGCGATCGAGGCGGCGTTTGAGCGTGCAATCGCTCGCGGTGTTCAGATCGTTATCGTCGCGCGGGTCAATCTGCGTGGCGATTTGGGTGGCCAGTTTCTCACCAGACTGAATGAGCTGTTTGTCGAGAAATTTGCCGACCGCATCGAGATGTATGAATATCTTGAGGAGGGAGTAGTTCTCCATTCCAAGCTTTTGATGATCGATGAACGAATGACCGTGATCTCGTCAGCCAACTTCAATCACCGCTCGTTTATCCATGACAGTGAAAACGGTATGACCTTTTATGATCCGGCAGAGTACCGCCGCTACAAGCGAGTACTCGAGGCGTATAAAGCTGGCTCAAGGCGACTGACATCGGATGTCGAGGTGCCGGCCCACTATCGCCTGTTGCTGTCGTCGAAAATATTGCTTGAAGCATTGTGACACAGGGGCCCGGGCGCTAGGCCGTACCGATATTCATGTTTCGGGCGCGGCGCGTGCCGGATGTCGATACAGCCTAGGGCTTCACCGCTTCTCGGTCCATTTCCAGATGCAATTCTTCGCCTTCCCATGGATGGGCGTCACACACATCCTCATCCAACTCCACGCCCAGTCCCGGCTCAGTGGGCGGAATGACATAACCATCCTGCCACTCAATCTTCTGCTTCAGTAACTGCCCGTGAAAACCGTCCCACTTCTTGATCGATTCAAGGATCAGGAAATTTGGCAACGTCGCCGCAAGTTGCGCGTTGGCGGCACCGACGATGGGGCCGCAATAACAGTGCGGCGCGACCTGCACATGATGCGCTTCGGCGTAAGCGGCAATTTTCTTGGTTTCCAGAATTCCGCCTGAACGGCCAAGATCCGGTTGCAGGATGGCAGCCGCCCTGTTGTCGACCACCCGGGCAAACTCGGTCTTGGTGGTCAATCGCTCCCCGGTAGCGACCGGAATGGAAGTTTTGGCCGCAATCTCTGCCATCGCTTCCGGCATGTCTGGCGGCACTGGTTCTTCGAACCATAGCGGATCGTAAGGTTCAATCGCCTTTGCCATGCGAACCGCACCGGCAGGAGTGAATTGTCCGTGTGTGCCGAACAATATGTCGGCTTTGTCTCCGACGGCTTCGCGCACCGCTTTGACCATTTTCGCCGACAGGTTGATGTCCGCGAGGCGCGGCTGGTGTCCATCAAAGATCGTATAGGGACCGGCGGGGTCGAATTTTACGGCATTGAAACCCTGTGCAACCGCCGCCGTTGCGGCTTCTGCTGCGATATCCGGGTCATTATAGACGTTTTTTTTATCATCCGTTTCGCTCGGATAGACACTTCCGGTTTCCGGGTAGAGATAGGTATACGACCGAAGCGCCTCGTGCACCCGGCCACCGATGAGCTTGTGGACCGGTTTACCAGCCGCCTTGCCGATAATGTCCCAGCAGGCGATTTCCAGCGCCGAATAGCAGCCCATCATCGAAACATCGGGACGTTGGGAAAATCCCGATGAGTAACAAAGACGGAAGAACGTCTCGACATCGTGGGGATCGCGTCCGACAAGATAGCGTCCGGCGACATCCTCGATCATCTTCGCCGTGACGTGCGGGTCAAACGTTGCATTATAGGCTTCGCCGTAGCCGGCAATACCGTCATTTGTGGTGACCTTGACAAAGATGAAGTATCGCCCGCCGGTTTTGGGCGGAGGGTTGCCGACAACCCATGTTTTGACGTCAGTAACGTGCATCCGGTGCACCTTGAATTTCGAGCAACATTTCGCTGAAGCTCTACAACCTTAACCGCATATTTGCACTTCCTGAATTAGATCGAATCGGGATAATTTGGGTGGGACTATGGGCGACAAAGGCTTTATGGCGCTGCTGAATCCGGCAATAGCGCTACTTTTCTCGCTGACGTTCCTGGTTTTTTGGACACGTCAGCGTCACCGGCACTATATTTTGGCGTTTGCTGGCGCATATTGCCTCTTGAGCCTTGGTTTTTTCAATTCCTATCTTGTCGATTTCAGTCAGCACGTCCAGCGGTCGATTGTTTCCAACGGCAGCTATCTCGTTGGAACGCTGTTGATGGCATGGGGGCTGTGCCGCCGTGCCGGGGTGAAATATCCAAAGATGGTCCTCGGCGCGTTCACCGCCGCTGGCGCTGCCGGAGCTTTGTGGTATGCGGCGGTGGAGCCCAATATCGTCGGCAGATTGTATTCTGTAAATTTCGCCGTAGGTGCCATGTTCATCATGACCGCCTTGAAGATTCGCCAATCAAAATCCACGGCCGTCGTCGACCGGCTGCTGTTCTGGGTCGTCATGCTGACAGGGGTTCAATTCTTCATCCGCACATCGGTTAGCCTGTATTTCGATGCCGGCATGACCGCCGCGACCTATCAACAGTCATTGTATTGGGCAATCCTGGCGTTCTTTGTCTCGCTATTCTCGCTGTTGATGGCACTCAGCATCATCGCCGCATGCGCCCACGACATCATGCAGCAAGTTAATCAGAGTGCTGAATGCGATCCGCTAACCGGACTGTTGAACCGGCTTGGTTTCGATCGCGCAGTTGGGCAAACCTTGAATCCCTCAAAAACGGTGCCTGCATCCCTTCTCATCATCGATGCCGACCATTTCAAATCAGTCAATGACCAGCACGGCCATCCGGCCGGAGATGATGTTCTTCGCGAATTGGGCAGATTGGTTTCAGATACGGCTTCCAGCGACACTATTTCGGCCCGCTTTGGCGGTGAAGAATTTTGTATTTTGCTACCGAACGCCAATCTGGCGAGTGCGCGGCTTTTTGCCGAGAACCTTCGGACGATGATTGAACGGCACAAATTCGATGCGCTGCCGGCTGGCCAAAGGGTCACTGTCAGCATCGGCGTGGCCGAACTGCAGGCTGGACAGAATTTTGACGAGCTCTATCGCGCGGCAGACCGTGCGCTCTACCAAGCCAAGGATGCCGGGCGAAACTGTGTTCGTGCTGCCGCGGCCTATTTCAAGCCGGCATCGCCTGCGCTCAACACCACCCGGCTTGCCGAGAGCCATTGACCGCCTCTCAAGTGCGTTCTACCAGCACATCGCGAAACAATACTCTGGAGAGCCCATTTGTCTGATGACGCGCAACCCGGTGGCGAACTGACGCTGCGAACCTTGGCCATGCCGGCCGACGCCAACGCCGCCGGCGATATTTTCGGCGGCTGGGTCATGGCGCAAATGGACCTTGCCTGCGGCATTCGTTCCGCTGAACGCGCCGGTGGCCGCGTTGTCACCGCCGCAGTGCGTGAAATGTCGTTCGCCAAACCGATGAAGGTTGGAGATACGCTTTGCGTCTACACGGATATCACCTCGATCGGACGCACTTCGCTGGTTTTGAAGGTCGAGGCCTGGGGACAGCGCTATCTGACCGATATTCGCGAAAAGGTAACCGATGCTGAGTTTGTCATGGTCGCGCTCGACAATTCGGGCAAACCGACGCCCGTCCCCGCAGCACGCTGACCGCGCAGACGTTTTTGGTCAACGGCAGGCCTTGTAGCCGTTGCGGCGCTCCATCAGATCGAAATGAAAATGATCCTTGTGCGCCCGGTCGTAACCGGGACCCAGTACAGTGGTGAAGTAGCTGCAGGCGTCACCGCGTACCGAATTCAAAAGCCCGCGCTGCCTGAATGCAAACAATCCCGGCCGTCGCACGGCGATCTTTTTGCCGTTCTTCAGTGTCACATCCATGACATCAAGGGCGTTGCCCTTGGCATGTTCAGACAGGCGGCCGCCGCGTTTGTTGCCGATGGTGCGGCATGAATAGGACGAGCCCTGACGGATCTGGCGAACACCACTGAAATAGCGCCGTTTTGAAGACGGATTCAGTTCGTTTTTTGTCCAACTGGCAAATGCTTCGGCAAATTTGCAATTCAGTGTGGCTCCCGGCGTCAATTCGACGCCGCGCGGTAACCCGGTCACTTCAATCGGATAGTCCACGCGGCAACCGCCGCCGTCGTCGATTGGTGGCAGATCGCGGAAGGTCACGCCAAGCTTGCGCAACCTTGTGCGGCACTGAAGTTCTTCTTCTGGCATCAGCCCCGGCTCAATGCGCGTCAGCGAGGGGAATCCCGCCCGCTGGACGAGCTGGCTTCTGTTTGTGTCAATTTTTGGTCGTATCGAAGCTGTTCCGGTTCCAACATCGACCGCAGGCCGCAAAACACCATCTGCCGTGCAGGCGGCCAGCAAAACCGTGCCCGCCGCCAAAAGGGCGCCAAAGGTGAAAATTCGTGTTCGCGCGAACGAACGCAATACAATCTTGTCGCGCATCGACCCGTCCCAATGTCAGTCGAGACAAATCCTAACTGCTAAACGTAAAAGAAAATTCAGCGTTGCGTTTACATGTGGGGCGAGAATGTGTCGCTGATCGCTCAGGCGCCGATTGCTTCAAGCCCTTCTTCAAGCCAATCACCAAGCATTGGCATGCCAAGCAGGTAGTTGGCTGCACTTTTGTTGGAATTCTGACGCGCTTCAGCCACCGCTTCCGCCCATTCGCGGCCGGTGAAATCGCCGCGCCCGACCCAGGCAAGCGCGACCAGTTCGGTCGCCTCATCGACATTCAAATCACCGATGAGCGCGCGCAATTCCTGTTCAGTCAGATTACCTTCTTCTTCCTCGGCCAGTCCGTCGTGATGGTGGCCTTCTGTATTGGCCTCGGTCAGTTCAACCTCATGCTCGTGCCCGTCAGCGTAATCGTCATTGACCGCCGCGCTGATTGCGCGGGCCTTGAGGATGAAGAGGCGCACCGTTTCCGGATCTATCGTCAGTTCCCATTCCTTTTCTCTCAAAACGGCCATGATCTGCCTCCACTCCATATGTCTGCCTGATAATAGCGCAGAATCCGGTTTTCCGCTCATTGTTCTTTGCGCGAAGTCAAACCGTATGGATTTTCGCACCAGACTGCGCAAATGATGCAAACCAGGCCCGATCATGATAATGTCGCACAGTTATGTGAGCCAATTTGAACGCCGCTGAGGATAAATTTTTCGATTAGCGCGTTAGTTATGCAAGGGACGAGATTAACTCTGAAATACAGACCATAGGAGTTCCCCATTCGATGATATATAAATTCGCACTGGCTGCGGCCACGACACTCATAGCGATACCGCTGGTCACTGCACCGGTGATTGCCGCTGGCGGCGGAAGCGACTCGCCTCCCCCGACCCCGGTCAAGAAGTGCCCGAAGGGCGAAGTTCTGAAAAAGAACAAGAAAACCGGAAAGAAAGAATGTGTAGAGGCAGAGGCCGGCATCACGACGGATGACGAACTCTACGAGGCCGCCCGCGTATTGGCCTATGCCGAACAGTACAATGAAGCCATATTCCTGCTGGAACTGGCTGCCAACCGCAATGATCCGCGCATTCTCAACTATCTCGGCTTCTCGCATCGAAATGCCGGAAGGTTTGAAGTTGGAATGGGTTATTATCAGGAGGCGCTGAAGCGCGATCCTGATTATGTTCTTGCACGTTCATATATGGGCCAGGCACTGCTGCAAAATGGCGACAGGGTCGGCGCTACAGTCCAACTGGTTGAGATTGAAAAACGGGCAGGAAAAGACAACTGGCCGTATGAGTCACTGGCTTCCGCGCTGGCGACGGGCGCTGTTTATCGTCACTGACTGAAGCCGAATTTCTAATCAAAAGCGGGCCGGTTCACCGGTCCGCTTTTTTTTCGCATTTGCTATTTTTCCCTGCTGATGCGGATGATCGCGCCATCTCTCTCGTCGGTCAGAAGCCACAGTGAACCATCAGGAGCGACATTGACGTCACGGACACGTCCGAATTTTTTGGTAAACATCCGTTCTTCGCCGGTAATTTTGTTGCTGCCATCGCGGCTCAGCCGCGCCAATAGCCTGAATTTTAGCGCCCCGACGAGAAAATCACCCTTCCATTCTGGAAACATGTCACCGTCATAGACGGCCAAACCTGACGGAGCGATTGACGGGTCCCAATACCACGCAGGCTGTTCGTAACCTGGCGCTTCGGTTCCGACACCGATTTTGAAGCCCGAATAATGCCGGCCATAACTGATTTCCGGCCAGCCGTAGTTCTTTCCGGCCTCCGGCTGGTTCAGTTCATCACCACCGCGTGCACCGTGCTCCACGACCCAAACCGATTTGCTGACCGGATCGAAAATCGCCCCTTGTGCATTACGATGACCTTTCGACCACAGTTCGGGCAAAACTCCGGGTTTGCCGACAAACGGATTGTCTGCCGGAATGGAACCATCGGGGTTGATGCGGATCACTGCACCAGCGTGATCCTCAAAGTCCTGCGCGCGATCGCGATCGCCACGATCACCCGTCGTAATGAACAGGGTCCCGTCCGGATGAAATACCAGCCGCGAACCGAAATGGCGCCCGGATTTGGTCCTGCGGGCCATCGAAAAAATAACCTGCAGGCCTTCCAGCTTCGCCTTTTCACCTGACCGCACCAGCTTTGCACGCGCAACCGCGGTGCCGGTGATGCCATCGACATAATCGGAATAGGAGAAATAGATCATGCCGTTCGACGAAAAATCCGGGGCCGCAGCAACATCGAGCAGGCCAGCCTGTCCCCCGATTGCAATCGTCGGCAGACCGTCAATTTCGATCAATCGGCGATCGTTGGTCACGATCAGGAGACGGCCGGAACGTTCAGTGACGAGCGCAGATCCGTCCGGCAGGAAATCCAAGCCCCACGGGTGATCGAGACCCGAAACCAGCGCTTCGCTTTCGACCGTGACCAAATCCGTCTTGATCCGCTTCGCCCGCAACTCACTGCCGGATGCAACGAGCAGACACAAGGCAATGACGCTTGCGGCCAAACATTGGCTTTTCTGTCGCAATTTCCAGTTCATACCAAACTTCCCTGAATGACATTCGTGATCACAAGTGTATCCTTTTCATACGACATTTGCGGCGAATCGGATGATTCTGGGCGAAAATGACAATTTAGCGGCACCGGCCGATCACTCTTTGCGTGCATCGAAGGTTGCGCTGTTTCTGCCAGTGGCTGTTATTGCTGCCGGCTATGGTCTGTTGCTTTTGTGGCTGTGGTTTACAGGTGAATTGGCAAGTGGAATAGCCCGCCTCGCCGTCATTGTGTTGGCGTTTGGCCTTCCGATGCTCCTGGCGCACGCAGCACTGCGCTATGCCACAATTTCCATGCAGTTGCAGGACGGATTTGTACAGGCAAGACCAGGTTTTCCGCAGAGAGGTACGATCAACATTCCCTACACCGACATCGAACGCATTGATATTAAAAGGGGAATTGCCCGATTGGCCGGCAACTACGGAACATTGGTGGTGCACTTGAAAACCACGGACAAGGTTTCGATTTGTGATCTTGGCGACCCTGAAGTCATCTGCGGAGAAATCATGAAGCGCGTCAATATATCGTCCCGACGCCAGACCGGGGTGGATGCGGCACCAGCCAAAACGGCGATAGCGGCGCCAAATCGGTAGAAAACATGATTTTTCTGGCAAATAGGTCAGTTTTGCTGCTATATTCCGCCCGAATTTGATGAAACGGTTCCGGTGTTGAAAGGCACTGGACCGTTTTATTTTTGACCAAGACGTCACGCCGTGAGGTTTTCTCGAGCGCTTACGGCTTTTCTGGAAGGTGAACCGTAACATGAACAAGGTTCCAATGACCGCGCCGGGCTTCGAAAAGCTCAAGGAAGAACTTCGCTGGCGCCAGCAGGAAGAACGGCCCCGCATCATTGAGGCGATTGCGGAAGCCCGTTCGCACGGAGATCTGTCGGAAAACGCGGAGTATCATGCGGCGAAAGAGGCCCAAAGCTTGAACGAAGGCCGCATTTCAGAACTTGAGGACTACGTAGCTCGTGCCGAAGTGATTGACGTGGCCAAGTTGAACGGCGAAACCATCAAATTTGGTGCAACGGTCGTCCTTGTTGATGAGGACACCGAGGAGGAAAAGACCTACCAGATCGTTGGCGATCAGGAAGCCGACGTTAAATCCGGCCGCATTTCGATTTCTTCTCCGATTGCGCGTGCGCTTATTGGCAAGGAATCCGGCGATGCGATCGAAGTCAACGCGCCGGGCGGCGCACGCGGATACGAAATCCTTGAGGTTCGCTGGGGCTGAACCGGAAGGACAACATTGGTTCTGGCAAATGGACGCGCGCGAACCGCTTGATGTCATTGTCACAAACTTCAACCGCAATTTCACCGGCGTATCAGCAACCGCCGCTGCTGTGATTGCCCGGCAAAATCGCGACCACAATCTCAATCTGGTCGGTTTTCCGCTGCCTGGATGCCCGGAACCTGTGAAACTGACCAACGCCATGGCGATCACCAGGCAAAAAGGGTCGTCACGGCCGGTCATCTGGCATGTCAGGCGCAATATTGAAATGACAACTGCTATATTCGCTCGCGACATCATGCGGCTGCCGATCAAGACTGTTTTCACGTCGTCGGCCCGGCGGCTGCATTCGGCCTTTCCGCGCTGGCTGATCTCGCGCATGGATGCCGTCATCGCAACGACCGACCACGCTGCATCATTTGTGCCAAATGTGTTTGCGGTGGCGCCCCACGGTGTCGACACGGACAAATTTCAACCAGCAGAAAACCGGCTCGAATGCTGGGCGAAAAGCGGTTTTCCGGGCACGATGGCTATTGCCACCGTTGGCAGGGTTCGTCCTGAGAAAGGCACCGACATTTTTGTTGAGACGATGATTAGGACACTGCCAAGATTGCCCGGGGCCAAAGCTTTGATAATCGGCAAGGCGACCTCAGAGCACCGGGCTTTTGAAGAGGACCTGAAACGCCGGATTTCCGATGCGGGACAATCCGAGCGCATCATTTTCACCGGCGAGCTTTCGTCAGACAGATTGGCCGGGATATTGCCGGGACTGTCACTTCTTGTCGCCACTCCCAGATATGAGGGTTACGGCATGACTGCTCTGGAAGCGATGGCGTCGGGCGTTCCGGTTGTCGCGAGCAATACCGGTCACTTTGCCAAGTTTCTCGAAGGCGGCGAATGTGGCTCCATCGTTGAAAACAACGATCCCGCCTCGATTTCCGATCTGGCGCTGCAATTCCTGACCAACCCTGACCGGTTGGAGGCCGCAGGCGCTGCAGCCCGCAACCGCGCGGTCGGCCAGTTTTCGATCGAGCGAGAGGTTGAAGCCATCGACAAAGTCTATCATGCACTCCTCACCGGCAAGGCACCGTCGGAAGTCGCAAATCTGGTGGCCCAATGAAGTTGGAGGCCTTTCTCATCCACCTGAAACGTGCAACCCAGCGGCGGCCTCAGGTGGAACGGATCATCGAAGCCTGTCCGCTTGAGATTGCAGTTGTTGATGCCGTTGACGGCCGGGCAATGAGCGAAGCCGATCAGGCCAAAGTCTATAAATTCGAAAAGCTGTTCGAACCTCCCTATCCGTTTCGCATCGGACCTGGCGAAATTGGCTGTTTTCTCAGCCATCGCAAATGTTGGCAGCGAATTGTCGATAGCGACGCCGATGCCGGATTGATCCTGGAAGACGATGTTGAAATCGATACAGACACATTCACCAAGGCAATCGAACTGGCAAATGATCACATCACCGACATCGGTTATATACAGTTTCAGGTGCGCGCGATTTCGGGACCAGGCAGAACTGTTGAAGAACGCGACGGCCATCGCCTTGTCGCACCGACAATCGTACCCCGCCGGACTTCAGCCCAGCTTGTCAGCCGCGATGCCGCGAAACGCCTTTTGCGAATGACGGAAACCTTTGACCGTCCGATCGACGGCTTTTTGCAATTGACCTGGGCAACCAAACTTCGCGTCGCCTGCATCGAACCATCGGGCGTCAGTGATCGGACCGCGCAATCAGGCGGCAGCACAATTACGCCGACAGCCGGGGGCGGTCCGCTTGCAAGACTGTTCGGCAACATCTACAGGGAAGCCTTGCGGCTTTGGTACCGATGGCAGGTCGCATCCGCATCGCGTCGCCAAAAACCCTGAACCAATCAAGCCGAGCATCCCGACCTGGAACATGACCAAAAGCCCGTTTCTGGCCTGCTATACCAATCTTGATCGCGCGACGGACCGCAACGAAGTGTTTCTTGCAGAATGCCGCCGGGTTTCGATCGACCTTGAACGGCTTCCCGCCGTCGACGGACTTGAAATCCCCAAATCGGAAGCCGAAGAACTGGGCAATCAGGCTTCTGGTCTGTACCCGGTCGGCATCGGCCACATCGGCTGCTATCTGTCCCACCGCAAATTCTGGGAGATGGTCTCCGATGGGCAGAAACCTTGGGGTTTCATCTGCGAAGATGATGTCCATTTCTCAGGCGATACTGCAAAGTTTCTGAAATCGGATGAGTGGCTGCCTGATGGTTTCGATCTGGTGAAGGCCGAGACCGCATTTCAGCGGGTCATCATGTCTAAGAAACCTGTCGCGCAAGCCAATAGCCATGCGATCAGGACCTTGTACTCCAATCATGGGGGTACGGCAGGATATTTTGTTTCTAAGCGTGGCGCAGACCGTCTTTTGAAACTGACCGACGGTAAATGCGATTCCGTCGATCAGCTGATGTTCAATCCGGAACTCGGAATAGCGCAGGAGCTTCAGATCGCTCAGATCGATCCGGCGCTTTGTGTGCAGGATTATCTGCTGGCAAAGAGCGCTCAGCATACCGGCATGGAGAGCTTAATCGACAAATTGCCACTGGAGTTTCACACCAAAAATCCAGGCGCTGCCAAACCGGTCGGATTTGAACGACGGGTCATAAAACCGCTGAAAAAAACCGGCGCACTTTTGAACCGCACCTACGGCAATCTGTTCACGTCAAAGTGCCACAAGAAAGTTCCAATTGAGGTTGGCGGTATTCTTCACACCGCTGCCGGCGGACGGCGCTGAACAATGAACATCGCCATTCTATATGTCTGCACCGGCAGCTACCGTGTTTTCTTCGATGGCTTTTACAAGTCATGCGAAGAAAACTTTCTCACTGGCCACGACAAGACCTATTTTGTCTTTTCTGATCAGCCGCTGCCAAAGACCTGCGATAATGTCAAATTTGTCCAACAGGAGAATCTGGGCTGGCCCGGTAACACGCTCGACAGATATTCGGTCTTCACGAAAAATCGCGACCGGCTGATTGAATTCGACCACATCTATTTCTTCAACGCCAACTGCCAGTTTGTCGAACCGGTTGGTGAGGAGTTTCTCGGTCAGGATGACGAGATAGTAGTCGTGCGCCATCCGGGTCATCACGACCGGGAAGTTGCCGGCCTGCCCTACGAGCGCGATGCCTGGTCACGCGCCTGCGTCGCACCGGGTGAAGGAAAATACTACGTCGCCGGCGGCATCAATGGCGGACCGCGAGATGCTTACCTGCATTTCATCGAGACAGCACGCCAAGCCATCGAAGCCGACAAAAAAGCCGGTGTCATGGCAGTCTGGCATGATGAGTCGCACCTGAACCGCTATGTCATCGATCACCCACATCGGATCGTCGATCCCGGTTATTGCTATCCGGAAGGATGGGACTTGCCGTTTGAAACGAAGATCCTCGTCCGCGACAAGGCCAAATTCGGCGGTGCTCAGGCACTTCGCAAAACGCGCCGTTGGCGGGCGCCGGAAAACGCCATAGTGGTCGAACTGCTGGGCCGCCTTGGCAACCAAATGTTCCAATATGCGACTGCCCGCGCGGTCGCGTTGCGCACCGGTGGCGAAGTGGTCCTCGACACCCGAATACTGGCTCGCTCCAACTGGGCCTATGATCTCGGCCACTTCAACATCAAGGCCCGAATTGGCGACAAGAAGGATCTCTGCCCTCCAAAAGAGCGCCCGATAAAGCGCCTCGCCTGGCGGACACTGGCAAAAGCGCAGGGACGCTTCATCCGCGAAAAACACAATGCGTTTGAGCCACGTGTCCTGACAGCCAAACCTGGCGCCGAACTGCGCGGCTATTGGCAAAACGAACACTATTTTGCCGATGTGGAAGCGCAACTGCGCGAGGATTTTACCTTCATTGAGCCGCCAAGCCCGTCAAATGCGGCCATGCTCGAAAAGATCACCTCGACGCAATCGGTCTCGGTTCATTTGCGCCGGGGCGACTATCTGGCGGACGCGCGCACTCAGGGTGTTTATGCCCGATGTGGACAGGAATATTATGACCGGGCAGCACAGATGATTGTGTCGCAGCTGGATGAAGAACCGGTTTTCTTTGTCTTCTCCGATGACCCCGAATGGGCCAGGGATAACCTGCGACTGCCCGGTGAGTTGGTCGTCGTCGACATCAATGGTCCTGAGACAGCTTACGAGGACATGCGGCTGATGGCCGCCTGCCGGCACAATATCATCTCGAACTCGACATTCTCCTGGTGGGGGGCCTGGCTGAACCCGTCATCCGACAAGATCGTCGTTGGTCCAAAAACCTGGTACTTGCACCAAAGCCTGTCAAATGAGTACATCACGCCAGAAGGCTGGCAGACAGTGGAGAATGTGTGAGACCGAGCCCAAGCTCGCCCGCGCGCGAATTAATTTGAGTTTCCGGATATTCCGAGTTTTGCAGCCAGCCGGTAAAACTGTCTCTCGATAAAGCGGCGTCGAAAAACACTTCTGACCAGCCGCCGGGTCTGCTCATTTGGCGATACCGCCAGGTGGCGCTTCAGATAATTGCGATATTCGCCGGTCGGTACAAAATGCGCTTTCGGATTGATGCCCATTTGAAAATTTCGGTCGTTAGTGGGCGCCCGCTTGCGGAACAACAATTCGTCGGTTCCCAATACCTGATAACGGGACAGAAAGCCGAACATGAACACGATATCACCGGCATAGCCTCCAAAATCGGCGGCGTCCCAGCACTGCTCGATATACGCGCGCAGAGTCTCCGTCCTATAAATCCCGTAAATAATATTCGCCTTGCCCAATATTTCCGGTTCTTCCAGATATCGGCGTGCATCCTCCAACCGGTCGGAACCGGAGCTAAAACGCGAAAATGCAGCTACATTCCTGTAGAGTTCTCCTTTGTTATTGATCGCCTCAAGCGAAGCGAACGCCAGTTCGGTGCCCGGACTATTCTTGATCAGTCCGGTCAATGTTTCGATGTATTTTGGTTCCCATACATCATCATCACTGGCCCACATGAAAAGCGGAGCATCAGCGCGGTCAATGAGTAAGCGAAAATTGGCGACCGCGCCAAGATTTTCCTCATGTCGATGATAGGAAATCCTTGGATCAGCATCGGCGGCGGCCTGACCAATTTCCTGAACCCGTGGATCAGTTGAGCAGTTGTCGGAGACTAGCGCCTGCCAATTCCGGTGGCTTTGCGCCTGCATACATTCAATCGTGTTTTGGAGCCCACCAGGACGGTTGTAGCAGGGAATGCCGATGAACACTTTATCTTTTTCGGATCTGCTATTCGGCGTCACACCTTGAATTCCCCATTATTTATTCCGCTTGAAACGACCGAACACGGAGTCTGGTGTCGAAACTCGAACTGAAACCTTGTTGTGCAAATTCATGTGCGAGTCCGAGTGCTCTTTTAAGGATGTCACCCAGATACGCAATGGGGTGAGACTGATCGGTTGAACGATCTGACCCATTCGAATTGAGTATGTTGATGATCTCTGTTTGCCAGACCTGAATGACTTTCGATCAGTTTCAGGGAATTCTTTTTGATGGAACCCGCATCGCGACCAGCAGACGACTAGTATTTGAAGCAAATTAGAATTAGCTAATAATCAAGGCCAATGAATGTCGAACTCAGCGGTGGGCAATGCAGTTAATCAAATCGATAGAGCAAACGTACAAAAAATTGCTTCACGGCAATCGCGTAAAGATGGATTTCGTTGCCGACGGACTTGGTGTCATCGGTCGCAATATGACTTTTTTGGTCGATGAAGAGTTTGATCGAGCATGGCAACAGGTGGCCGAATTTAACAAACCTTACTGGAACGGAGAAACGCCAGATGTAAGGTGGCGGGCTCATTTGGTTGTTTGGGCCGCACACCAAGCCCTGCAGCTTGAAGGTGACTTTGCAGAGTTTGGTGTCAACACCGGCATATTCTCTTCGATGATTTACAAGCTGACAGAGTTGGCTGATACGGATCGGAAGTTTTTCTTGTTCGACACGTATGAGGGTATACCCGTCGAACAAAGCAGCCAAACAGAGCGGGCAAACGCGAATTTGGCGAATCAGGTTCTGTACAAACACGACGCCTATGCTGTCGCGAAAGAGGCGTTTTCAGACTACGAGAATGCCGTGCTGGTGAAGGGAAGACTTCCAGATTCCCTATCGCAGGTTAAGTTTGATAAATTGTGCTTTGCCTCAATAGACTTAAACGTCACGAAGCCGGAGATTGAGGTTATCGAAGCCATCTGGGATATCCTCGTTCCCGGCGCACCCGTTGTCTTGGATGACTATAATTTCGCCAGTCATATCGAACAGCACAACGCGTGGAATGAATTTGCAAAATCAAGGCAACGCGTGATCTTTCAATCACCTACAGGACAAGGTCTGCTAATAAGGTGACTTCCTAACGGTGATGGACTGTTCGAATTCCGGAGTGCTCATCCAACCCGCTTCAGATATCCATCAGGTGCGACCGAAATCAGCAGCTTTTCATCGATTGATTTGTCAATCTCAAATTCGGGATGTTCGGGCAACCATTGATGAACCGCGGTCTTCGGATTGGCCGCCTGGTTCCACGGTCTGTCCGGATAGAGGTCGTCCGGCAGATCTTCGACAATCGTATCGAAAACAACGCAATAGCTGCCGACGGTTACAAGCGGAGCATAAACTTCAAGCTCCGCAAGGACATGATCATGGGTGTGATTTGAGTCTAAACAGACCAGCACCGAATTCTTACCTTCAGCAGTCTTTCGAACGTTCTCGACAATCCCGGTTTCGACCGATGACCCCTCCAGCATGTTGATGCGCCGGAACATGGGGTGCGCCTCAATGGCTTCGCGATTGTGTGCGCGGATATCAATATCAATTCCCAACACGGACGCATCTGGATTTCCGCCGCACGCGGCATTCAGTTCCAGCATCGCCGCAGAAAATATCAGCGATCCACCATGCGCGATTCCGGTTTCGATAATCAGGTCCGGCTGCACCCGCCAGATAATCTCCTGCATTGCGATAATGTCTTGAGGATATTGAATAATTGGCCGGCCGAGCCATTCGAAATTGTAAGAATATTGGGGAGCAATCGATGCTTCCATAAACTTCGCAGCAGCGGCACGAATTTTGCCATTGTCATCAGTGTTGTTGACCACCACTTACTCCCACATAATTAAATCGATTGCCCGACATGTCGCGAATTTCCTCGAGATAGTTGGGGTTCATAACGTGCACCGTGGTCCCGTCCGCAAGTCCAGGCAATACCTCATCAGGACTGGAAACCCGAATTCCGGTCGCCGGCAGAAACTTTCCCTGCTTTGCTGGACTGATATCGATGACGGCCTCTACAGCGTTGCCGGCGCGTTCACTCAGCAAGCTGAACAATACGCCTTTCGAGGCACCGCCCCACACAACACCTCCACCACCAATTCCATCGCGTGGCATGTTTTCGGAAAAATCGGCGGGAAATGCCGCTCTGGAGCTTACAGCATATTCCGGCTTCCTGAGGCTCGAAAGTTCAGCAACCACACAAAGATACTGACCACCAAAAACGTGCCGAGCCACAAGGACTGTACCGAACATGCGCTTGAAGTCGGACAAGCGAAAATAGTTCACATGCTCGTAGAATATATCGAACCAGTTCCGCTGCCCGCAAATCCAATCGAAACACGGCACTTCAATATATATTCGTCCGGTATTACCGTTTGCAATTCGAACCATATCCAGGAACGCATACGGATCCTCAATGTGTTCAAGCACATGGCGGAGGATCAATCCTTTGCCGTGAACACCGAGGCCGGGCGAAAAATATTCCTTGATCACCGCCGGGTGTTCACCCTCAAATGTTGGATCAACGCCCGAAACGTCGAAGCCACGCTCAATGAGCATATCGAGAAACCGGCCCTTACCACAACCAATCTCAACAAGCTGGTCGCTGCCGAGCAATTCACCGGTCATCAGCGCCATCTGTTCCAGATGGTCCTGGAACATTGGGCTGGCAGCCTGCTCGTTTTGATATTTCTCGTCATAGACCATGATGGAAGGATCGAAATCGGCATTGTAGATAAGCCCGGACGCCAAGTCCTCTACCAGCCGCATATCCCCTCGCGGGCAGGCGCGCGCGTCCTGCTTGCTGTCATGCATCCGGTTTTGAAAAACCGGCAGCGCGTCAATTCTGTATAATTCCCGAGAGGCATTCATCGCCCAGCTAGTACTTCTTTCAAGCGACGATTGTCACCCCAAAATTCCATCGGTTCGTAATCGGGATAAGGATAAACTCCAAGATTCAATTCAACGTCCCAGTCCAACATCTTCGCCCAGCCCTTTGTCAGGTCCCGTACTGTGATCGGTTTTCCCGAACACACATTGACGGTGCCGCTGTCGCGGCGTGAAAGCGCAAGCTCGCACAGAATAGCCGCTACCTCTTCTACTGGCAGAAAATCGCGGATTTGTTTGCCTCCTGACATGTCGAAACTTTCAGCGCCATTATCATGCGCTGCCAGAAACTGCGAATGAAGCGAGCCTTTCTGTTGGCCTTTCCCGTACATGTAGAACAATCGCGCCCAGGTAAGCGCGAACGGAATTTCCGATTTCAAAGATTGCAGATGATTGAGTAGCGCCAATTTTGACTGCGGATATGGCAAAATCGGAGCGCAACGCAAATCCTCCGATAGTTGGCCCGACTGCATTCCGTACTCCAGACAAGTGCCGGTTATCGTCAGCGCTTTCAATCCGGCACGCAACATCGTTTCAAGGAAGGCCGTTTGCGCCGGAAGCTCAATATCCAACTGATATGCGTTTCGATAATCCGGTAATCCACCCCAGGCGAGATGCAGCAAAACATCTGGTTTTTGAAGCACCTCATATGGGTTTGCCTTGGGCTGGTGGATATCAAATTCCACCCAACGAACCGTGCCGCGCTCCGGTTCTGTCGGTCGTTTGCGCGCAACCCCGACAACTTCAATGTCCCGATCGGCCAACCGCGCCAGTACATGGCGGCCAAGAAAACCGGACGCACCGGTGACCGCTATCGTCGTCACCAGATCTTTACCTCCGGGATCGCGCGAACAAATCGCGCGCCCCATTCTCGTGTGTAGTTGAGTTGCTCTGCAATTTCATTCGCCAGGTTCCACGGCAAAATGACAATAAAGTCGGGTTTATCTGCACGCAGTCTGTCTTCTGACACGATCGGAATCCGGCTGCCGGGCATGAACTTTTGTTGTTTCTCGGGATTGCGATCAACGACAAAGGATATCTGGTCCGAACCTATTCCGGCAAAATTGAGAAACGTGTTGCCCTTGGCGGCGGCGCCATAGGCCGCAACAGATTTGGCGTTAGACCGTTGCTCCCGAAGAAATCCAAGGAGGTCATCTTTGGCCTTCTCCGCCCGCAACTGAAAACCTTCATAGCCTTCAATCTGATCGAGATTGAGCGAACGCTCTTCGGCAACAATCTGCTCGACACTACTTGTTTGCGCATTTGTGCCGGTGTCACCCCGTTGCGCAAACACTCTCAGGCTTCCACCGTGCGTCGGCAATTTCTCGACATCAAACACCTTCAGTCCGTTGGCCTCGAAAATGCGACGTACCGTTCCCAGCGACAGATATGAGAAATGTTCGTGATAGATGGTGTCGAACTGGTTATGCCTAATCAACTCAGCCAGATGTGGGAACTCAAATGTTGCCACGCCATCGCGCTTCAAAAGTGCCGTAAAGCCGGAGACAAAATCGTTGATATCCGGCACATGGGCCAGAACATTGTTTGCCGCTATGAGATCAGCCGCCCTACCCGCACGCGCCAACTTGGCGCCCAAACTCTCGCCAAAAAATTCTTCGACGATCTCAATGCCTTTGTCCCGTGCTGCCGCGGCGGTGCTTGCAGTCGGCTCAACGCCGTAACACGCAATCTGCCGCGCTTTGACGAATTGCAGCAAATAGCCATCATTGGCGGCAATTTCCGCGACCATCGAATTCGGCCCAAGATTGAAACGCTCGACCATGTCAGCCACGTAACGCTCGGAATGTTTCAGCCAACTGTCCGAATAGGAACTGAAGTAGGCATAATTGTCGTCAAACAGCTCGTCAAAAGCGGCAAAGTCTTCTGTCTGAACCAGGAAGCAGTTGTCGCAAACGAGAACGCGAAGTGGAAAATGCTGTTCAGGAGCTTTCAATGCTTCTTTTGTCAGATAGGCATTCGATGGCGGCGCGCTGCCGAGGTCGGCAAACGTCCTTGTCAGCGGTGTCTGGCAGTGTCGGCACTTCAAAGGCTCAACCCTTTGAACTTGTCATCAAGAAACTCGTGGTTCCGGTCACGGTCTGAAAGGTCAGTTACCGGCAACGGCCAATCAATCGCAAGCCGGGGATCTGACTGGTTTAGCGCTCCTTCACAAGAAGGTTCGAACGCGGCCGAATGCAGATAGAGTAACTCGCAATCATCTTCCAGCGCCTGGAAACCATGGGCGCAACCCTTGGGGATGAACAGCGCCCGGTTGTTTTCGGCCGACAACACCTCACCATGCCATTGCAGAAATGTTGGCGAACCGGTGCGAAGGTCGACCGCCACGTCGAACACAGCCCCACGAATGCAGGTGACAAGTTTGGTCTCGGCATGTGGCGGGTGCTGAAAGTGCATGCCGCGAACAGCACCCCGGCTGGTGGTCAGCGTGTGATTGATCTGTTTGATTCCGCCCGCAAATCCAAATTGGGCCAACTCATCTTCGGCGTATACCCGAACCAGAAACCCTCGTTCATCGCCGATTGGCTTGCGCTCGACAATTGACACACCATCGATCAGCGTCGGTGAAATATCGAAGCGGCTGCTCATGATGATTCCGAGCCATACCTGGAAATCTGTTCGCGGCACACATCAGCCGTGTCGCCTCCCGCACGCCAGACCTTGTGCCAGTCGAGCGTAGCGGCAAGCGCCTGTTCGACAGACCAGACAGGTTTCCAGCCAAGTCTGTTCCTGGCTTTGGTTGAATCGAGCCTGAGCATACCGGCTTCGTGCGGCTGTTTTTCATTTACCAGATTCACGGCGTTTTTGTCTGGCATCAGGTATTCAACAACGCGCCGAACGGTCCAGGCATCGCCCTCATCCGGGCCAAAATTCCAGCCGGAGGCAAAATCGGCATCTTTTGAAGTGAGGGCTTCGGCCAGCAGAAGATATCCTGACAGCGGCTCCAACACATGCTGCCATGGTCGCACCGCCTTTGGTGAGCGGATGGTCAACGGCTCCCCGGCGTCCAGCGCTCGCAATAAATCCGGCAGAAGCCTGTCTTCCGCCCAGTCACCGCCGCCGATCACGTTGCCGGCGCGCGCCGACGCCAACAGTTTGCCATCTCCGAAAAACGAACGCCTGTATGCCTGCGTGACCAGTTCGGCACAGCCCTTGCTGGATGAGTATGGATCAAAACCGCCCATTGCATCGTTTTCGAGAAACGGGCGGTTTTCTTCCCGGTTTTCATAACATTTGTCTGAAGTGATATTGACGATCGAGCGGATACTATCGATGGAGCGTGCGGCCTCCAGCACGTTCACCGTACCCATTACGTTTGTGGAATAGGTCTCAACCGGTTCGGAGTATGAGAACCGTACCAGCGGCTGTGCAGCCATGTGAAAGACAATCTGCGGTTCTGCTACCGCCATCGCCGCACTAATGGCTTCTAGGTCCCGGATATCGCCGATCGTGTGTGAAGCGAGCACGCTTTCCACATTTGCCTCTTTGAACAGGGACGGTTCCGTTGGCGGTTCAAGCGAAAAGCCGTGAACTTTTGCGCCCAAGCTCTCAAGCCAGATCGAAAGCCAGCCACCTTTGAAACCGGTGTGACCGGTCAGAAAAACCCTCCGGTTTTTCCAAAAGTCCGAATCCATCACCAGATTTTCCAGGGCGCCTCGCCGCGCTCCCATAAATGTTCCAAGTGATTCTTGTCTCGCAGCGTATCCATCGGCTGCCAGAACCCGGAGTGCTTATAGGCGTCAAGTTGACCCGAAGCGGCGAGCGACGACAGCGGTTCGCCTTCCCAGGATGTATCGTCGCCCTCGATCAGATCAATGCATTTTGGTGAAAGCACAAAGAAGCCGCCATTGATCCAGGCGCCGTCGCCGCGCGGCTTCTCTGAAAAACCGAGCACCTGAGATTCATCCATGTCGAGCGCGCCGTATCGTCCAGGCGGCTGCACGGCGGTGACAGTCGCCTGCCTGCCGCTCCGGCGATGCTGCGCGACCAACGCGGTCACATCGATGTTGGCGACGCCGTCGCCATAGGTGAAACAAAATGCGTCTTCGTTCTCCACGTAGGACGACACCCGCTTCAACCGCCCGCCTGTCAGCGTGTCATCCCCGGTATCGACAAGGGTCACATTCCAGGGTTCGGCGTTGCGTTTGTGTATCTGCATGTCGTTGTTTTTCATGTCGAAAGTGACATCCGACATGTGCAGGAAGTAGTTGGCGAAATATTCCTTGATCATGTAGCCCTTGTAGCCGCAGCAGACGATGAAATCGTCGATGCCATGAGCCGAATAAATCTTCATGATGTGCCACAGAATCGGGCGGCCACCGATTTCGATCATCGGTTTGGGCCGTGAGACCGTCTCCTCGGAAATGCGGGTTCCAAGGCCGCCCGCCAGGATGACACATTTCATTTCAATTTCTTTCCGAACTCTCCAAAACTGGCCAGCAAATTACTTTCCAATCTCGTAAACCGAAGCCCGCTCGCACTGCAAGCTGCAAATCATGCCGCAAATTGATGGGATCCCGCAGATGCTCAAGGGATCTTTGGCACGTCCGGCCAACAAACGCTTTCACGCCCTGGCTTCAAGGTTGAGCGATACAAGCGTGCCATTCTGCTTATCCATATGTGGCAGATAGGCTTGGCTGTAATCATCCATATCGGCGTGTTCAGTTTTTTGCCAATCCCATCGGTAAACGTCTGAAAATCCAGCCTCTTTTAGATAAGCGGTCAAACTTCTCTCGTCGAAGACCATCTTGTGAAAGTCATATTGATCGCGCTGACCACCCATCATGAGGCCCATTATGTTCGGCAAACCGTCGGGTAACTTTCCGGCAAGATACAATTTGGCGCAGGCTTCATAGTCAGGGACTGCCAAACGCAATGTGCCGCCTGTTTTCAATACGCGTCGCCATTCCCGCAACACGTTCATGTGTTCCTTCCGGCCGAAATGTTCCAGCAAATGACAAGCGTATATGTGTTCGACCGCGCCGTCTGGGATGAAACTTAGGTCGTCCACCGGGCCAATTTTGTCGACATGCGGATAGTCGAGCGCATCGACGTGAAAATAGCCTGGGATGTGCTTCGATCCACAGCCCAAGTGGAGTTTCGAAAAGTCGCTCTGGCCCATAAATTTTACCCGATTGAGATGTTGGCCAGCGCTGTAGCGTGAACGTCCTGATGAGTCCATCCGATCAGCACTGTGATTTACAGCTTGCAGTCCACGCGGGCTTCGGTTTACGAGACAAAATTGTAATTTAGCAAAACATAATATTCTCTGGAAGCAGCCGATATGAGATGCGTCACCCTGGCGGGAGATCTTGGAACCCGCATATCCGAGGAGACGGTTTCGCGACCAAAGCCGATGATCGAAATCGGCTGCCGCACCATTCATTGGCACATCATGCAGTATGGCACATCTGTGTCGCTCAATCTGGAAGCCAGGACTTGAACGCTATGCGCGACGGCCTGAACAGAAGCGCTGCAGAATTTCTATCCCATGCTGAAAACGTCCACTCGCAGGAAGGTGAGGACGGCATCATCGACCACCTGCTCAGCCTCATGCCCGAGCGCGATCACTGGTGTGTAGAGTTTGGCGCCTGGGACGGGCTTTATCTCAGCAACACGCTGAACCTGATCGAAAACGACAATTATTCGGCTGTCTTGATTGAGGGAGACGCCGCAAAATCCCGCGAGCTTGCGGCCAACATGGCCAAATTTCCCCAAGTCACCTGCCTGAATGCCTTTGTCGGTTTTACGAAGGCCGACTCGCTCGACATATTGCTGGAGAGAACCGATTGTCCGGAAGGGTTTGATTTCCTTTCAGTGGATATTGATGGCAATGACTACCACACGATCAACGCGATGGAGCGCTACAGGCCAAAGCTGATCTGTGTCGAGTTCAATCCGACGATACCTTCCATTGTCAGCTATGTTCAGCCCGCCGATCCATCGGTCAACCACGGCAACAGCCTGCTTGCGTTTTACGAATTGGGGTTGGAAAAGGGCTACAAGCTTGTTTGTGCCAACCGGTTGAACGCCTTTCTTGTTCGCGAAGACCTGTGGGACGGGGAGCATCCGCAAAGTGCTGATGATCTAACCAATTTTCGATTGGAAGAACCCCCGCTTTCGATTGTATTTGCCGGCTATGACGGTTCAGTACAATTGACCGAACCGCTGGATTTGCTTTGGCACGACGAAACGCTGACGCAAAAAGACGTGCAGATGTTTCCTGCGTTCCTGCACGATTATCCCGGCAACTACAGTTGGTTGCAGTGGGAATTGTTCAAATGGCGCCGGAGATTGAAACGCCTTGGCAAGCGTTAATACTGTACACTGGTCACACAATATCTGGAAGCCGGTGCATGAATGACTGGCTTGTTCGTAGTGCTGAACCGAGAATACGTTCAACATCTGACATAGTGATCAAGTCCCGAATATTGCTACGTATATCGTCCATGCGCCTCTGTTTATAGGCACCAAGTGATTCTTGGCTTTCCTTCGCCAGCTTTAGGATCAAATCTATCTTGTCTATCGACATATTTTCAGGATACCCACCGACCAACCGTGTAATGCTTTTTACCGATTCCATGCGTTGACCAGGATCACTGCTGAGCAAGCACTCGAAACGAATACATGCTTTCAAGCCTCTGAAAGCAGCAAAATAGGTAAGCAACGCGATATAGTCCTTTACCTGGCAATTGACTACTTCGGCAATTTGCTTCTGTGGGAGGTAGTATTTTTTCCTTGCAAGCAGGCGGTACGATTGCGAGGCGATTGCGTCAACGGGATCACGCAACATGAGCAGGAAGCCCATCTGCCCGTCAATTTCTCGTTCATTCGCAATGATCTCGTAATTCCAATGGGCTTTGTAGCCAATTGGAGTTTTGTCTCTAATACGGATAAGGCCGTCACGTTTGTTCGGGCTGCGCAGGTAGATGGGCGTATCAGGGGTACTTCCGCGACAGCCCAAAGTGGGGCGACCTGTTGTAGCCTCAATTATCGCGCGGGCGGCATGATTACCACTTCTTGGATAAGAAACTATATGCCAGCGAAGACTGTCATCACTCAATTTGCCCCCCATTTGCCGTCGTGCATTACGGCTGAATTGCAGTCCTATATGGTCTGCCTGATCCCTATTTCCAAGTCGATTTTTGGCGACCAGCCCATGGCATGCAACCTGGACGAATCCATCAGTTTGCGGGGCGTACCGTCCGGTTTTGAACGGTCAAGTTCGATCTTGCCATCATAACCAGCCGCCTTGGCAATCATCTTCGCCAGATCAAGGATCGTTATCTCTCGCCCGGTACCGACATTGACGTGATCAGCGTCAGAATAGTGCCGCATCAAAAACACCAGCGCATCCGCGCAATCGTCAGCATGCATGAATTCCCTGAGCGGCGTGCCCGATCCCCAGACGGTAACGGACGGCGCTCCCGCCGCTTTCGCTTCGCTAACCTTTCTTATCAATGCCGGCAGCACATGGCTGGACTCAAGATCGTAGTTGTCGCCGGGACCATAGAGATTGGTCGGCATGGCCGAGATGAAGTCATCGCCATATTGCTTTCGATAAGCCTGGCACAATTTGATGCCGGTGATCTTGGCAATCGCGTACCATTCATTGGTTGGTTCCAGCGGTCCTGTCAGCAGTGATGATTCCGCAATCGGCTGATCAGCAAGCTTGGGATAGATGCAGGACGATCCCAAGAACAGAAGCTTCTCCACGCCGCAATCATGCGCCGCCTGGATAATGTTCGTTTCGATCATCAGATTTTCATAAAGAAAATCAGCGGGATAGGTATCGTTGGCGAGAATGCCCCCGACTTTTGCCGCGGCCAGAAATACAGCATCGGGCCGATTGCCGGCAAACCAGGTTTCGACCTGCTCCTGACGGGACAGATCGACCTCGTCGCGACCGGCAGTCAGGATCTCGCAATTCTCGCTTGCAAGGCGCCGCACGATCGCCGAACCGACCATGCCGCGATGGCCGGCAACATAGATCCGCTTTCCGGCGAGATCGTAGGGTTTAGCGGGCATCCCTTTTCGCCTCTTCCAAATCAGCAGCGGCCATTTCACGAACCAGGTCGACGAACGATGTGCGCGGTTGCCAGCCCAGTTCCTCTCGCGCCCGCGTCGGGTCGCCAAGCAGCGTTTCCACCTCGGTTGGGCGATAGTAGCGCGGATCGACGGCGACAATCGTGCGGCCATCCTGATCGGTGCCGATCTCCTCTTCCCCACTACCCTGCCAGGTGATTTTCAGTTTCAGTTCTTCCGCCGCTGCCTCGACAAATTCCCGCACCGAATACTGCACGCCGGTAGCGATGACAAAATCGCTCGGTTCGTCACGCTGCAACATCAGCCACATCATCTCGACATAGTCGCGCGCATGGCCCCAATCGCGCTTTGCGTCCATGTTGCCGAGATAGAGGCAATCCTGCAGCCCCAGCTTGATACGCGCCAGCGCCCGCGTGATCTTGCGGGTCACAAAGGTCTCACCGCGGATCGGCGACTCGTGATTGAACAGGATGCCGTTGCAGGCATAAAGACCATAGGCTTCGCGGTAGTTGACCGTTATCCAGTAAGCATAAAGCTTGGCGACTGCGTAAGGGGAGCGTGGATAGAATGGTGTGGTCTCACGCTGCGGCGTTTCCTGAACCAGTCCGTAAAGCTCCGACGTTGATGCCTGATAAAAGCGGGTTTTGTCACCAAGGCCGAGGATACGGATCGCCTCCAGCAATCGCAGCGTGCCCAGCGCATCGGAATTGGCGGTATATTCAGGTTCTTCAAATGACACTGCGACGTGGCTTTGTGCCGCCAGATTATAGACCTCGTCGGGTTGAACCTGCTGCAGGATGTGTGTGAGCGACGAGGAATCGGTCATGTCACCATGGTGCAAGACATACTGACCACTCTGGCCGTGTTCGCCTTCGACCAGATGATCGATGCGCGCCGTGTTGAAGAGGGACGTACGGCGCTTGATTCCATGCACCTCATAGCCCTTGTCGAGGAGCAGTTCGGACAGATAAGCGCCATCCTGTCCGGTCACGCCGGTAATCAGCGCCTTTTTCTTTGTTTCACTCGTCATGAAGGCTCCTCGGCCAGCATACGCCCGGTAAGCAGCAGGCGGGCGGCGGTTACTTCTGGGTTAGCGTATTGCGCCGCAGTATCTCGGTTTTTCAGTATCGCAGAGCCTCGCGATTTAAAATCGCTGTCCGACAGCCCTTTGACCGCGGCCTTGATATCGTCGAGATCGTTACAGATCAACATGCCGCTCGTATCGAAATAATCACCAATGTCGGGCGCCCCCCAATAGATGGGCACCGTGACGCACAACAGGCAATCGATGAGTTTCTCGGTGAAAAAGCTGCTTTCGCGGACATTTTCAATGACGATCGAGTATCGATAAGGCGCAAGACCGTCCGATTTCATGGTGAAGGGCTTGTATCCACGCCCTAGTATGTCCGCTTCAATGTTGTTCTCCCGCACCCAGTCGACCGTTGCGTGGCGCAGACGGTGTCCCTCATACACCCGCTTTGCTGAAGCGATGAGTGACAGTTGTTTTGATTTGGTCCGGTCAAGGTTTTTGGTCGAGACCCAGGTCGAGCCGTAGACATAATGCAAGGCGTTTGGAATCGCCTCGATGAGCGCTTGATTGCAAGTCAACACCCGGTGAAAGCGCCGGTGGTACAGGCGCATCAGTTTCATGTGATAACCGTGCACAGATTCGGGTTCGACAATCGCCAGCGATACACGGCATCTGATGCCTGGGTGCGGCAGGTAGTAAAGGCGGCTGTTCGGGTAGACGAGCAGGTGGTCATCAGGACCGAGATCGGCAATTGTGCCATTCAGATTATCAGGCTCGCCAAGCGGCCACCTGAGCTCCGATAGAGGCAGTTTTGAAAGCGCTAAACCCGGCTTCTTTCCGTATGGGAGGACGGCAACGCTCAATCCGTTTCGTCCCCGCCCAGTTCATACAAGGAATTGTTCCGCGTGCGGGCGGTCAGCCGGTATCCATGGCGCTCAAACGCGGCTGCGCAGCCCGAATAGTCTTCATCCGGTAACGGATGCTCAATGACAATCTTTTTCGGCAGCAGCGAAGTGGGTGCTGAGTCGAGAAATGGCACCAGGGCTCTGTCTTCATGCCCCTCAATGTCGATTTTTAATCCGCATATCGACGTCAAACCCGTTTCACTGACAATCGACGCCAGGGTTCTGATGGGGATATCCCCGTCTTCGGCTTCTTCCATCGCGACGATGGCAACATCGTTCTTGCGAACCGTCAGTCTTGCTGCACCCTCCGTGTCGCTCACACCGCAAGCAAACATCCTGATGTTGTTCAAATTCGAATGTTCGGCGTTCGATCGCAGCTGCGAAGCCATCAGCGGATTGGCATCAATCGCCAAGACGGTTCCCGCATCACCGGCCTTCCGGGCCAGCGGCAGTGAATAAAGACCGATATTCGATCCGACATCGACAAAACTCGCGCCATCCGGCGCACCATCAATCAAAAAATCGATATCCGCAGCATTGTAGTCGGGGCTGAGCAATATGCCGTATTCGATAAGATTGTTTTGCCCGCGCAGCCTGAAAGCGCAGTTTCTGAACTCCACATCGAGCGGTTTGCCGGAAAACCCTTTGATCAATCGCGTCATGGTTCGCCGGAACAGCCCGCGCCGCAAAGGGCTGTTCCTGACCATCGATATCAGTAGCCGCTGCAGTACATTAGGAGCAAACTGGCCCCAAGAGGGTTCGGACCCCGGGGCCAATTGCATATATTCTTCAACCGCAATTGGGCGGGTTTCATCCGACATCTATATCGACCAGCCCGTCATCCTTGATCTGCCTGATTGTCAGCGCAGTGCGCACAGTGTCCACATTCGGTGCTGCGGTCAGAACCTCAATGACGAAATTCTGGAAGGTGGACAGGTCTGTTGCAACGCAATGCAACAGGAAATCTGTCTCGCCGGAGACCATCCAGGCCCGCCGCACCAATGGCCAGCCCTGCGCCAGTTGCGAAAACGCCTTTAACTCCGCTTCCGACTGGTGATGAAGTCCAACCAGGCAAAACGCCACAATGTCGTGACCAAGCGCTGGACCATCCAGCAGCGCGCGATATCCCTTTATGATGCCGCTGTTTTCAAGCCGCTTCAGCCGTCGCAGGCAGGGAGGAGCGGATATGCCCACCCGGTTCGACAATTCCACATTGGTCATGCGGCCATCGTCCTGCAGTTCACGCAGGATTTTCCAGTCAATGGCATCGAGATCGGCTTTGAGAGGCATCGTGCAAACCCACGCGCAACAATCTGTCGCGTTTCGACAAGTTTGTTACCTGATGGCGGAGGATTATCCAAGCCCGCAGGCTCAGAATTCCAACCTAATTGTCGACATAACGCGCCCGCCACTGGGTTCCGTCGGATTCGACGAACATGATCTCTTCGCCGTCACGCGCCATGTCATAACAGGCCCAGAAATCGCTTGGCGGCCAGACAGAGCAATATTGATCGCCTTGCACACGCCAGCGGCCTTCGGACGGAGATGATGAGCGGCCATTTGTTTCGCGGTAGCTGGTCCAGCCACTTGCGCGAAATTCCTGCCGCCACTCGCGCCCTTTCTGGTTTCCGGCCACGATCTTGCCGGCCAGCGCTTCGGTGATTTCGGCGCCGTTCATCCTCACCGGCTCCGCATGTGCGGTCGCCACGCCCGCAACGAGTGCTGTAATGGCGAGGAACTGACGAACCATGGCCTTTGCTCCACACAGCTAACCTTATCCGGCCTATATCACGGTAAAGCGAACCTCTTCGACACGTTTAGTTGAAGATGTTGTCGGCGAAACGAGAATTCCTGTCGACGAATGCGCCAAACCTGCTTCCGCATCTTGCAACCGGGCCCCCACCATAACTACATTGGCGCTTTCCCGGATGAATACGAAATATATCGAAGGCCAGCCATGACAACCAAACACGCGCCCGTATTGATTATCGGTTCCGGACCTGCGGGCTACACAGCCGCAATCTATGCAGCCCGCGCCTTGCTCAATCCGGTTTTGATTGCAGGACTGGAGCAAGGCGGCCAGTTGATGATCACGACGGATGTCGAAAATTATCCGGGTTTCGGTGATCCGATTCAGGGTCCGTGGCTCATGGGTGAGATGCTGAAACAGGCCGAGAATGTCGGCACCGAAGTAGTCAACGATCTGGTGACAGAAGTCGACCTCGACAACCGGCCATTCCGGCTGAAGTGTGATTCCGGCAATGAATTCACATGCGACGCGCTGATTATCGCAACCGGCGCGCAGGCCAAATGGCTGGGAATCCCTTCAGAGCAGACATTCATGGGATTTGGCGTATCAGCCTGTGCCACCTGCGACGGATTTTTCTATCGCGGCAAGGACGTTGCCGTCATCGGTGGCGGCAACTCAGCCGTTGAAGAGGCATTGTACTTGTCCAATCTGGCCAAACACGTGACGGTGGTTCACCGGCGTGATGAATTGCGCGCCGAACGCATCCTGCAGGAACGGTTGTTTGCCAAGGAAAATGTCACAATCCTGTGGGACACGGTGCTTGAAGAAATTACCGGTGATCCTGCCAAACCACCCATGCCGCCATCGGTTACCGGAATGCGGTTGAAGAACGTCAAGTCGGGCGAAGTCTCGGACCACGCTGTCGACGGTGTATTCGTAGCGATCGGTCACGCGCCGGCCGTTTCGCTGTTTGAAGGCAAGCTAAAGCAGAAGCCTAACGGCTATCTGGAGACCGAGCCGGATTCGACCAAAACCAACATTCCCGGCGTATTTGCCGCAGGCGATGTTACCGATGACATTTATCGCCAGGCGGTCACGGCAGCCGGACTGGGTTGCATGGCAGCGCTCGAGGCTGAAAAATATATCGCCGAAATGGCCGCCCATCGCGAGGCGGCCGAGTAGGCGCAAGAACAACAGAGCCGGAATACCGGCCGCAAATTCAAATGGAGGAGGCGAGCGATGCCGCTCGATTGGGACAAACTGCGCGTATTCCACGCCGCTGCGGAAGCCGGCTCGTTTACCCATGCCGCCGAATCGCTGCATCTGTCGCAATCGGCGATTTCACGCCAGGTCAGCGCACTCGAACACGATGTCGGCGTGCCGCTGTTTCAACGTCACGCCCGAGGATTGGTGCTGACCGAGCAGGGGGAACTGCTTTTTAACACCGCTCACGATGTTTTCGTCAAACTTGAAACGGTCAAGTCGCAGCTCAGCGAAACCACCGACAAGCCGCAAGGGTCGCTCCGGGTTTCAACCACAGTCGGGTTGGGCGCCGGCTGGCTGACCGATCGCCTGCCGGAATTCATTGATGTTTACCCGGATATAAATCTGCAGCTCATTTTGTCCAATGAAGAGTTGGACCTGACAACTCGGCAGGCCGATTGCGCCATCAGGCTGAGACAACCGCAGCAACCCGATCTCATCCAGCGGAAACTGTTCACCGTGCACATGCATTTGTGGGCGTCGCAGACCTATCTGGACAAATTCGGCACACCCAATTCGATTGAAGATCTGGAAAAGCACCGCATTGTCACTTTTGGCGAGCCGGTTCCCCAATGGCTACGCAATTTGAACCAGCTTGAAAGCATGGGCATGCCGGAAGGGGCGCGCAGAAGTGCCTCCCTGCAAATCAACGACTTGTTGTCAATCAAGCGTTCCGCGCAACGAGGCGCCGGGATCGCCATGCTGCCGGATTACATGATTGCAGACGATTCTGCCCTGGTGCAGGTTCTTGCCGACCTCGAGCCACCTTCGTTCGATACCTATTTTTGCTATCCCGAAGCGATGAGAAGTCAGGCAAAACTCAAGGCATTCCGCGATTTTCTGCTGTCGAAGGCACGAAACTGGGAATATTAGCGTACAAACAAGCCATGCGCCTGGCGCATAGGTGCATTGCACAATAGGCCATTGTGCAACTGCGTTCTAATTAACATATTAACAGCCAGTTACCGGATGCATTCCTCCTCCCATTGGCACCGGTAATGTTCCCTTTGGATGTAGCCGCGTTTAAGGCAGATCCAATTTTTCAAGGCCGGCCGGAAACGCCCGGCCTTTTCTTTTTCCGGAGTTCACGAACGCCTACATAAACAGGCTTTCACCCTGCAGATCCTTGTAAAGATGGGCAACTTGATCGCCGTAGCCATTGTAGAGCAGGGTCGGCACCTTCTCGCCCGTGTGCAGGATGCGCTCTTCGGCCTGACTCCAGCGCCGGTGCGGTACGTCCGGATTGACATTGGCCCAGAAACCATACTCTTCCGGCAATATCTCTTCCCAGAAGCTGCGCGGCCGTTTGTCGGTAAAGGTGATCTTCTTGATCGACTTGATCGACTTGAAACCGTATTTCCACGGCAGTGCCAGCCGGATCGGTGCACCAAATTGCTTGGCGGCCGGTTTGCCATAGGCGCCGGTGACCATGAACGAAAGATCGTTCATTGCTTCTTCCATGCTCACACCTTCGACATAGGGCCACGGATACCAGACCTGCCTCTGGCCGCTGGCCATGGAAGGATCAAGGAAAGTCTCGAAGCGAATATATTTGGCTGACCCCAACGGATTTGAGAACTCGACCAGCTTGGAAAGCGCAAATCCGGTCCAAGGTACGGTCATGGACCAAGCCTCGACACAGCGGTGACGGTAGAGGCGCTCTTCCAGTGGAATCTTGCGCACCAGTTCGTCGAAAGCGATGGTCATCGGTTTTTCGACCATGCCGTCGATTTCGATATCCCATGGCCGGATGACCAGGTTCTGGGCAGCTGCCGCGATGTTTTTGTGAGAGCCGAATTCGTAAAAGTTATTGTAGGCACCGTTGATCTCTTCCGGCGTCAATTCCCGGTCGAGTTTGAAAGCCTCATTGCGCATTGCAGGGTAGAGGTCGGCTGTCGGATCGTCGGCGCCGCGGGCCGATGTCGGCATCATCGACAACGCAGCTGCAGCGATCCCACCCAAACCCATTCCCGCAAGGATCCTGCGCCGGTCAAGATAGACACTTTCAGGCGTTGCTAGTGTTTCAGCGATTGCCCATGCAGGCCGCTTGTGGATTGAAACCATTGGTGCCTCCCTGTCCCCTGGTGCAGTCGTTGGCCGAAAAATTCAGGCTCAACAAGCGCACACAATAGTCAGCCGCATGGACAAGGCAAACCAATGACAATCACGATTGCGTGGCCACCGCTCCTGATGAACGGTGGCCCGGTAACAGGTAAGGGGTAGGACCCTAAGCCGCCGCCTGTTTGCCGTGCTGGCTCATGACATCGTCGGCCAACCGGCCAACGAGCTCGGCCATATGGTCGAACTCAGCCGAATAGCTCGCCACACCCGCCGTCGCAGAGCGCAACTCGATGATCAGATCGCGCATTTCGGCAAGCGGCATTGTTGCCTCGACCACATCCCATCCGTCCCAGCCAGGCTTGGCGTCAAAGCCGAGTATCTGGCCGCGCCGCTGTGGGATGATGGCAGTGATCTTGGCGGTCGTGTCATTCGGCGTTGATATCTCGACCTTCATGATTGGCTCGAGCAGAACCGGGTGACATGCGGTCAGACCCTCCCTCATGGCGAGCTTTCCGGCCATCTGGAACGCCATGTCCGAAGAATCGACCGAATGATACGATCCGTCGGAGAGATTGACAGCAAGATCGACAACCGGGAAGCCGAGCGGACCGCATTTGAGGAAATCGCGGATACCGTGCTCAACAGAGGGAATATACTGTTTCGGCACCACGCCGCCGGTGATTGTATCGGTGAACTCGAAGCCGGATCCTCGCGGCATCGGCTTGATCTCCAACACCACATCGCCGAACTGTCCGTGACCGCCGGACTGTTTCTTGTGGCGGCCACGCTGGGTCGTCCCCTTGACGATGGTCTCGCGGTAGGGAATTTCCGCCGGGCTGGATTCAACCGGGATCTGATATTTGTTTTCCAGCCGCTCCCGTATCACCCTGAGATGCATTTCGCCGTGACCGGACAGGATCGTTTCACCCGATTCCTGGTTGTGCTCCAGCGTCAGCGATGGATCTTCCTCGCCCAACCGGTGCAATGCCGAAGACAGCTTGACCTCGTCTTTGCGTTCCTTTGGCTTGAGCGCAGTCGAGAACACGGTGTGCGGCGCAGCCATGGCCGCCAGTTCGGTCACATTCGACTTCGGCGGCCCAACGGTGTCACCGGTCTGAATGTCCTCAAGTTTGCCAAGCGCAACCGTTTCGCCAACAGGCGCATCGGCAATCTTGGTCTGGTCCTTGCCCAGCATCTGGTAGAGGCCGGAAACTTTGCTGGAACGGTCATCGCTTGTCGTCAGTTCCTGGCTGTCGGAGATCTTGCCGTTCAATACCCGCGCAATCGACAACTTGCCGCCATGCGGTGTGTGAACCGTCTTCATAATTTGCAGGCATGGTTCAGGCAGAGGTTCGCCGGCAGCCAGCCGCTCAACCGTGTCAGAAACATCGGGGCCGTCGTGGCGAATGGCCTTCAGGAGCCTGAGTACGCCGTTTCCGGCTTCTGCGGTGCCGATGAAGACCGGCGTTACGGTTCCTTCGCGAAGGTCTGCCGAGAGGTCATCGAATACCGCGTCCTGCGGCGGCTCAATTTCATCCAGCAACTGTTCCATCAGCGCATCGTCGTGGTCTGCCAGCGTTTCCAGCATCGAGAAACGGGCTTCCACCTCACGGGCTTTTTCATCATCGGGAATCGGAGTGATTTCACTTTCAGCGTGTTCACGCCAGACATAGGCGCGCTCAAGCGCCAGATCGATCGATCCAACGACAATGCCGTCCTTTCTTAGCGCAATTTGGCGCAGCAGCAGCGGATTGCGGCTGGCCGGCTGCAATAGTTGCAGTGTGTCGCGGACACCCAGTTCGCTCTTGTCGACCTTGTTGAGGAACAGCATGCGCGGAATACCGGCATCCTCGAGTTTCCGCATGATCAATTGCAAGGCGGGAATTTTCTTCTCATCGGCCTCGGCCACAACCACGGCCAGATCGCAGGCAGCCAATACGGCTTCCGATTCGACGGCAAACTCTACCGAACCCGGGCAATCGACGAACGTTATGCTTTCGCCCATGAATTCGGTCGTCGCTACCGAAGCCTCGACACTCATCTGGTGATCACGGGCTTCCTGCGAATGATCCCCTACCGTATTGCCGGAAGCGACCGTATTTTGCTTCGAAACGGCACCCGTACGGGCCAGCAAGGCTTCAAGTAATGTGGTCTTGCCACTTGCAAAGGGACCGACAATGGCGACGCATTTCGGTCCCGAGCGTCTTTCTCCGGCACGATTTCCCATGAATTGACCTCCTCCCATGACAACAACAACAACAACCCACGGCGGCCGAGGATTGCCTGTCGCAACAGCAAGGGAGAGGCGAACGCACAACTCCGAGAACAACCGGTCTCAGCCGACACCAATCGGCCCGCGATACGGCAAGCATCGCTGGCCGTTGACGCATCGAACCACGGTTACGGGCGCGGGGCAAGTCCTGTGTCTGTGTTGAAATGGCGCAACGCTTTCCAGCCGGCGCGTTGTTGCCCGGCTGGAAGGTCTCATGCCAATGAGTTTTGGTCCTGTCAGTCAGACCACAGAAGCGCCAGAACTCAACTGGCGGCTGAATGGGGATGAGCCTTGCCTGCCCCGATGCGTGTTGCGGGACGGACCCTCACCATGTTCCGGCACGCGACAGAAACGCCGCGTCCCGGTTGAGGATGGAGCGAAAAAGGATAATGAAAGGCCGCGCGATGACGGTCAGCCCTATTCCTCCACCTCATCGTCCGCAATGCAGCCGCCGTTGCCGTCACTAATTTCATCTCCAGCACAAACTATTCCTGGAGATGCAATAACTCCGGATGCAGTGCCCCAGCCAATTGCCGCGAATGCATCCAACTGCGTTTGCGGGTCGTCTTCGCGATGCCGCGCCATCAGTGATTTCCCGGACTCTCCGAAGTAGATGCGAATACCACCACGCACCGAATCGACGTCGCCGCCGAAAACTCCATCAGCATAAACAGCAATATTGTTGCTACCAAACGGTAACATCGCCTCTCCGCCGACACGGCCGAACGTCTGGTCAAACTGGTGCATCACACCACCATGAATGCGGAAATTTTCGGTCGCGTAAAACGCCACTTTCATATTTCCGTTGAAGTAATCCAGATTGCCAGTCGATAGATCCGAGATGTCAGCACCGGCAAATCCCTCAATACTCACTCGATCAAGAAAGAGTTCAGCTTCCGCGCCAAACCGCCACAAACCTACGCTTGATCCTCCACCGCTATACGAAACATTCGCATAGTGGGCATACAGACCAAACAGAGCCAAATCCGGATCGCGCCAGAACAAGTGGCCGGCTCCCGCTGCCATGGTGATGGATACCGGTAAAGACGATCCCTCATATTGCGTAATACCCGCATCGATCTGCAATCCGAAGCTGTGACCGACGGGTAACGTGATCGTGCCGATAACCGAAGGTGAATCGACGTGACCATCGATAGTAGAATAATCGAGATAGTTGTATTGAATGTCGAGCTTAGCGTTTAGGCCGGAAACCGCCGGTTTTGATTGTTGGGTATATTCTTCCGGATCAGGCGCAGGAGCCTGCCCGCCAAGATCAGCTGCAGAAGCCTGCCCGCCAATGATTACACAAATAGCTGACGTCGATGCCAGAGCACATAGATGTTTGAACATGATCGTTGAACCCCCCGATTCCATTAAATATCCGCATCGTCATGCCAACATTTATCGGAGGAATAAAGCCACTGCGGCGGATAATCTAATAGATTGTAGGAAACTGTGCTATTCCCGCAACAGTTGAGAGAAAGCTAATTTACCGCAACTCGCCGCAGAATCGCTGGATACGCATGCCCGCTTCTTCCAGCATCGCATCGCTGGTCGCGTAAGAGATGCGGAAATTGGGCCCAAGCCCGAAGGCCGACCCATGGACCACGGCCACCCCTTCAGCTTCCAGCAATTCAGTGACAAAGTCTTCGTCCGTCTCGATTTTCTTGCCCGTCGGTGAGGTTTTGCCAATCAACTGCTCGCATGATGGATAGACATAAAATGCCCCTTCGGGGACCGGACAGGAAATCCCGTTCGCCTGATTCAGCATCGACACGACAAGATCGCGCCTGGCCTGGAAGATCGCCTTGTTTTTTTCTATAAAATCCTGGGGACCGTTCAACGCTTCAACCGAGGCCCACTGGGCAATGGTGCAGGCGCCCGAAGTCTGCTGACCCTGGATCTTGTCCATCGCCTTGACCAACTCAATTGGACCTGCGGCGTATCCGATGCGCCAGCCGGTCATGGCATAGGCCTTTGAAACACCATTCATGGTCAGCGTGCGGTCTTTCAGTGCCGGCTCGACCTCAGCGATCGTATGGAACCGGAAGTCGCCATAGGTCAGGTGTTCATACATGTCGTCGGTCAGAACCCACACATGCTCGTGGCGCAGCAGAACATCTGCAAGAGCGCGCAGTTCTGCTTTCGAGTAGGCGGCGCCCGACGGGTTGGAAGGAGAATTGAAAACCAGCCACTTGGTATTGGGTGTTATTGCCGCATCAAGCGCTTCTGCTGTCAGTTTGAAGCCGTTTTCGGTGGAAGTCGCCGCGAACACCGGCGTGCCGCCGCACAGCATCACCATGTCGGGGTAACTCACCCAATAGGGCGCGGGAACGACGACCTCATCACCCGGATTGAGCGTCGCCATGAACGCGTTGAACAATATCTGCTTGCCGCCGGTGCCGACAATCGTCTGTGTCGGTTCGTATTCCAGGTTGTTTTCGCGCTTGAACTTGGCTGCAATCGCTTCGCGTAGCGGCATGATGCCCGATACGGGCGGATACTTCGTTTCTCCGCGTCTGATCGCATCAATTGCTGCGTTCTTGATATTGTCGGGCGTGTCAAAGTCAGGTTCGCCAGCCCCCAGGCCGATGATGTCGCGGCCCTGGGCCTTCAATTCGCGCGCCTTCTGGCTCACGGCTATGGTCGCGGAAGGCTGTACCCTCCCAAGATTCTCGGCAAAAAAAGCCATAACAACTATCCTGGCAAATTGGCGTCGCGTGGACCGCTCGTCAGATCAAACTTTTCATCTCCCATCGCAGCTAATAGTGCAAGGCGTTCACTGTTTCAAATGAAGCTGTTAACTGCGCGTGAAGTTAATCAGATCATATTCGCACGTAGCGATAGCTTCGGAGAATCCAGTTGTCACGGCAAGGCGGATTTGCCCAAATAACCCAACAGAAAGATGGCACGAGGGTCGCCGTCTGGGGGATTTACAAGCTGTATTCGGCATTCCAGCCGATTTTTGCGTTCAACCCCGTCGGCAAGCTGGAAATCATGGCGTTTGAGTGTCTGATCCGGCCTTTCCGCCAGGGCGCCGCTGTATCTCCTTACAAATTCTTCTCCAACATTCCCCCCGAAGAGCGCGTTGAAGTGGAAACGCTGATGCGCAATCTGCATTTGCTCAATGCCGGCGCCTTTATCGATCCGTCTGCCTTGATATTTGTAAATTTCGATCCGTCGCAATTTGCCAAGAAAGAGAATGTGGAAGATGCTTTGCGCGGCATGCGTCTGGTTCTTCACCAGACAAATATTGATCCCTCACGCATCGTTTGCGAACTGACGGAACAGAAAAGTGCTTCGCCACTGGCGCTGAAAAACCTGATGATGGCGTTGCGTGACCACGGATTCAGGATAGCGGTCGATGACTTTGGCGCCGAAGATTCCGATTTTGACCGTATCATCCAGATGAATCCGGATATCGTGAAATTCGATGCCGGATGGGTCGTCAAACTTCTGCGATCGGCGGCAGGATATGCGCTGTTGAAGTCAATGATCACAAAGATTTCCGAAAGGGGTATCCAGACGGTGATCGAGGGGGTGGAGGAACCCTGGCAGCTTGAACTGAGTGAAAAGGCCGGCGCATTCATGGTTCAGGGCTTTGGCATCGCAAAACCACAAATTGCGCCAACTGCGTTTACCGCCGCAACGGCAGGAAATTCCTCCGCTCCGAACATCCCGGAAATTGAAGAGCCCACTCAGCTGTCTGTCGCTCATGGAGGCTTGCAATCCGTTTTCGGCCGCAGACGATAGCTTTTGATCACATTTTGTAATTCATGCCGCCTCGGCGCTGTCTTTAATCAAATAGACACGCTTTTTATGCCCCAATAGGACTCCGCGCCTTTCGGGGGAATAGTCTTGGGCGAAATTCAAAGACCAGTTTACGTCAGCGAAGCGATATTCGCAGACGAAGTCGGCCTGCAATACGGGCGGTATGGCGACTACGTCATCAATTCCGCCTATCAGCCGATATTCAGCAAAGCTGAAGACTGGCTCCGCCCGATCGCGGTCGAAGGATTGGCGGCGGTACGTCTTCATGGCAAACGCGTTCCATGCATCGAATTGTTCCGGCAAACACCTCCCGAAGACAAGCTGTTCCTGGAGAGCATGTGCCGCGCCCTGCACTTGCGCAACCTGCGCCCTGCCGGGTTGAACAATATCGATCTGTTCTTCAATTTTGATCCCAGCTCGCATGACCGGCTCGAGCCCTCTCTCCGTGAAATTCGCTTCATGGCGAAACGGCTGACCGAACTTCACATCAACCCGCGCAGCCTGGTTTGCGAAATCACCGAGAGCGCCGCTCTTGATGACGATGTTTTGCTGGAATTGGTGCGGGAGATGCGGCGCCACGGCATCCGTCTGGCACTCGACGATTTTGGTACCGGCCAGTCTGGCTGGGAGCGATTTGAACTTATCGAGCCCGATGTGGTGAAGATCGACAGCCGGTGGTTCCAGCGCCTGGCCGCAGAGCCCGGTGCGGTCGATCTGTTTACCAGACTGGTCGAGAAGTTTCACGAATCCGACATACCGGTGCTGGTTGAAGGTGTCGAAACACCGCTTCATCTGCAATACGCACTGGACGCCGGCGTGGAGCGATTTCAGGGATTTCTGATTGGCCGGCCGGCGCTTGCCGGATCGGAGGTCAAGCACCACCCCGTATCCCTGGCTTCAATGCTTGGAACCAAACCGCTGTATAACCAGTTGCAGGCTGAGCAACAGCGCCGGATGTATTTCTGAAGACACGCACACTCTCAGCGTTCAGCAGCACTGAACCCAATTCCCAACGCAATTTGTTGGCGGTCGGTTTGACCCAGCGTGTAGACTGTGTCGCCGATCTTCATTGTGCAAGGTGATTCCAATGCTCACCCTCTATTCCATGCCCAGTTCGGGAAATTCCTACAAGGTTCGCCTGCTTCTGGCGATGCTCGGCATCAGATACCGGCACGTTGACGCCGAATACGGTAATGGGCTGACCACATCGGCAGAATTTCTTGCCAAAAACCCAAAGGGCAAGGTGCCACTCCTGCAATTGGAAGATGGGCGCTTGCTGTCGGAATCCAATGCAATCCTGATTTTCCTTGCAGAAGGAACACGGTTCCTGCCCGAAGATACTTATGAGCAGGCATTGGCTCATGCCTGGATGTTTTTCGAACAAAATGCCCATGAGACCAGTGTTGCCGTGCGCAGTGCCATACTGACCTACCCGCAAAGGAAACACCTCAGAACGCCCGAACATCTCGATCCGCTGCTGGAAGCCGGAAACAGGGCACTGGGCACCATGGAGACCCAGCTTCGGGAATCCGCCTACCTTGCTGGCAACCAGCCGACAGTCGCCGATATCTGCCTTTACGGATACACCCACACGGCCGGAACCAAGGCCGGTTTTGACATGGCGCAATTTTCCGCGATCAACGGCTGGCTGGAGCGCATCGCCGCCCTTCCCGGATATGTGCCACTGGATTGGTTGCCAGCGCAGTGACGGCCACGATACCTGCCAACCGCGGAATTTCCACCGAACACGCCTGATTCTAATCAGTAAATCCGGAAATTGTGATATGGAAAGTGATGCTTCTCATCGCTCGCATATTGCTGTTCATCCAGATTGTCATCATCGCCGCAGCCCTTGGCGCATTCGGTTCATTTTTTGGCTTGATTTCCATCTCACTGCTGCTGGGAGCCGACAGCCGCGAGGGAGCGCTAGCCATGGGCGCGGCCGGATTGATGCCGATCGGCGGCCTGTTGGGCGCCGGCATCGGCGTCTGGGTTGCGTGGAAAGCGATCACCGGTCTGAACAAGGCGGCAATACTGGGCGGAGGCTTTGGTCTGTTGGCGCTGGCCATGGCCTCGGTCGGCGGCTGGTTCGTCTTGGAAGAGATGGCTGATGGAGATCCTTATGACGCCGCCAAAGAGCCGACCGCGCATATTGAATGGCGGTTGTCCAAACTGGTGCCGGTTGAACAGATAAAGCCCGTATACCGTTATACAATGCGGTCGACCTTCATGGACTGGACACTCAGCTCACATTGGGACGATCCGTATTTTCGCGAAGAGAACGGAAAAACCATTCTGCGCTTTCGCGCCAGCCTTCGCTGGCGAGAGGACGGAAGAATGTTTCAGGTCTGGAACTTCCCCAAGCATGATGACCGCACCACGGTGATCCTCGACATGCCGGACGATCCGTCACCCTCCGAGGCGTTCAGCGCTTGGCAGCCCGTTGAAGGGGAGCACGGCGAAGCAGTGCGATGGCGCGTCGATCCGGTGGAGTGAGCGGGTTTTTGGCAAATAGCGAATGCTTCGCCGCATGCGGGGAAGACAGGTCACGGAGTTTGAGGGAATGGTGGGCGTGACTGGGATTGAACCAGTGACCCCTACGATGTCAACGTAGTGCTCTCCCGAGTTCGCCCTTCGGCTCCTTGCGAAAAGACTGAATAAATTCAGCTGCTTACGCAGTTTACGTCTTTTCTGTGAGCTACACAAGCCCATGAACAAAACGAGAATATAGTGTGCCCAGTGTGACCGTACTGTGACCGGAACGATGATCGACCCGCGTGTTTGAGCATCCATTTAAAGGGCCCCGAGGGGGGTTACCCGGGCATCATTTCAGATGTATCGAGCCTCGAGATTTTCTCACAAAAATTCTTGGCATCGGCAATTTTCAAATTCTGAATGTGAAGAGACATTGAGATGTCTATTCCGCGTCATCAACCGCCTTTGCCTGGCTCTTGCAATCAAGCGAGGTCTTCAAACTCGAATATTCGCTAGGCTCGTTGTCTGAATAGTTTCTGGATCCAACGCAACCGCATGATCATTTGCAGAGATGACAACGTGTGTTGCGTCTTATATAGCCGAGCCTGGTTTCTCCTCCATGCGTCGCAATCAGCTTTTTCAAATCGAGTTGCTGTCGCATTCGGCAATTGGTGCACATAAACTCAAGTAGGTAGTTTCGATCTGCCAGCTCACGCAAGCTGATACCGTCATCAAGTTCCGATGCTTCAATGATCAACATTGGTTAGCCCAGTCTCATCATTTATGCGGTCAATCCGGCTGACATATTAAAAGCGTTCCGCTTTCCCGAACAACATACAGGCTATTAAGGCGATGAATCCCGCATCGATCTGAACAAAGCTCCCATTTTTGGTGGTCCGAGAAACACGCCTCAAGCCCAAGACCGCTTGGTAACTATAAGAGCGATTACCACCTCTCGACTTGAAATCGGTCCTCGCCATTCCCATCGTTAGTTGGACGTTTTGGAGAGACTGGTATGAGCCAAGACTACAAAGCCAACATCACTCGATCCAGCATTTGGATGCGGTTGGTCTTCATGATCATTTTTGCAGTGGCGTTCAATGTCGCTGAGATCGTCATCCTCATTGTGACGGTATTCCAGTTTCTTGCCAGCTTGTTCACCGGTGAACCCAATGACCGTTTGATGCGTTTTGGCCGCAACCTTGCTCACTACATCCAACAGATCATCGCGTTCATGACATTTGCGACCGAAGAAAGACCGTTTCCATTTTCGACCTGGCCGGACGAGCCCGATGACGAAACGACCAAGGATGATCCCGTCACTTTGCAGCCTGAAGAAACCTCGGTCGAAGAAGATCAAACCAAAGGATCGACAACTGCAAAGCCAAGAAAACGAACGACGAGAAAATCACCTACTGGGCCAAAGACCAGAAAAAAACCAAGTTAATCGCCCACCTGTTTGAGCCTAAGGATAGGCGAATTTGGAGCGACCGGGCTCATTATTTCAATCGGGTTGGTCTCCAGACAACGATATCAGGACGCCGGTCTCGATCGAGTTCGATTGGTACGACAAGGCACTTCTGTTCATTACACTCATGGCACCTGAATGGAATGTTGGACAGATCCTTTCCAGGACTAGTGAACTGTGCGACGTCAGAAGCATAGAAATGCGCGATGTGGTGGCAATGACGGCACTCGACCTTCAAAACCATCCCAAGACGCGCTGCATGTCGAAGATTTTTGATAGGAGACGCCATAGATCTGGCAAATGGAACAAAATAGGAACATCGTCAAGCGCTGAGCAGCCATTGGTTGGCGATTTCTCTGTCTTTGGTTTTTCCACCTCAGAGCATTGACTGTGCTGATACCGTTCAATCTGAGAATCCGAATCACTTCCTTAGCTGAAAAAACTCTGACAAAAGTTATCCCAATTGACCGAATAGTTGGATCAAGGACCTAGCTCAGCGAGCCAATTCAGTGGATAGCCTGAGAATATCAGGTCAATTCCTGGAGAGTGATTGTGAGAACGCTAGACCAATTGATCATCAATGCTCAGAATGGTCATTGGCACCAAATACGGGGATTGGACCATGGCAACACCAGCATTCTATAACGACGTGGCTGCTGAGAAAGAGCGCATTAAATCACGATACAAAGAAATAGATCAGAACATCAGAGTTCTAGAGAGCGAGCGAGAAGCGATCCAAGGTCGTGAAAAGTTACTCGACGCAGTCGACGATCTATACCTTTCATCTCAGAAATTGATCGAAGACGCACAAAACGCTCAGCTGCGGTTTAGTACGAAACTGGACCAGGTCACAGATACTGAGATACTGGATGCAAATGAGATTGGGATTGAATTGAAAACCGCCGAGCTGCTCGACAGCTAAGCTCAACCCATTTGCGGCGATGGTACTGTTAATCCTGGTCTGACTTCCGACGTTAATTTCTTTGGCCTCCGCCAACAAAGCCATCGTGTTGCTAGCGGCAATAACGAAGCGCGGTTGAGGCACGAAGTGTTAAATCAATATTTGGATCCAGAACGCCGATTCAGCTCTGCCCATACTTGTAGTATAGTGGGACCATTGATCTTCGATAAAACTGCAAGGAAAGTCCGTTCAACAACAGGCTTATAAACGTTTTGCAATGGCAGAAAGAGGACGAAATCCACTATCCCCCCTAGAATCTAAGAAGCAAGGTGAAGATGCCTGGGCGGAACGTGAACGCAGATGGATCAAGGATTTCGGGATCAGCACATATGATCCCCCATCCTCTACGCATGTCGATCCTGTAATTCTCAGCATAGATGATCCTTATTGGAAGGACACAAAGCGAGAAATCATGGATTCTTACTACGATGCGAGTAATAAGGACGACGGCATCTATTCGGTATTCGAGAATACCATATGGCGGGTTTCGACTGAAAAGCAGTCGGAATTCAAAACTGATCTAGCAATTGAGTATTTGCGCGAGCTTCAAAGCGCGATTTCACTGCAAGATGAAGTCGTGAACTATCAGTGGTTAGAAGCGAGATATCGGGACGTGGAACGTATCGCGGATCACGCATATCAATCGGGAGCCTACTACTCCTCTGCTGCAATGGCAGCGTTGGCAGAGTGCTTGAAATTCTATCGCCTCAAGGTGCTCCAAGAGAGATAATTGTTCAAATCTCAGAAACCGAGGTCTGTCTGATAGCTTACCATCTGATGTCGAATACCTCCGGACCAATTCTACATGATGAAAGAAGACACAGTTTCATTGCTTAACCCGTGCACTTGTGCATCGCTTTGGAGGGGTGCCGGGGCATCAGTCGGCATGTGTGACACCGCGAGATTTTCTCGCAGAAATCACTGAAATGTAAGGAATGAATAGAGTGCAAAGTAGGATAGAAGTGTGGGGTAATGTATCGCATCAAGCCGGTTGCCAAATATTATCGAGAATCCGCCCAATTCCGGGAAACCTTAGAATGAGCACGCGGTACAAACCTAACCGTTTGCATCACGCCAAATATCTGACCATATGGTAATGCGACATCACAGTTTGTGCAGATTGAAAGAAGTTGAGCAGACACAAATGACTTGGATGGGGGGATTGCAGACTTTCGCTGCAGGTGCGAAGAGTTCAGGCGAGATTTCCGAAAGCGGACGTTCGCCGGAATTTTGCGCTCGAATGGCGAGCGAACGACCACTATGCGGACAAAGCGCACATCTGCGAATTTTCGGCCGAGGTCCAAAACGGGCGGGAAGCAGACTTTGGTTGCAGGTGCGAATTTGCCGGGTTGCCTCGGCAAAAGCTGACATTAGGGTGGTGATGAAAACCCACTTTCTCCACACCGTCACACGTCTTCCCCGGGGCAGGAGTGGCATTCACTTTGCCTGATTTTCTGCACTTGAACTCTGCACCGGCTAAACAAGAGTCAGCTGCCCTGCCAACTGAGCTATGCGCCTATCTTTTTAAAATCAATGAGTTAGCGGTCTCTTCGCGTCCTCGCCGTCTTTTAAGACGGTGTATTATCGCCATTGGAGTCGTGGGATTCCCCGGCGGTGCGGGCGGTGTAAACCAGCACGACAGTGCGAGTTATGTTTGTTTGTTTTCCTTTTTTGCAACCACCCCAATGGGCTCTTCAATCTTGATGATCGCGCGACCGAGTTGATACAAAGTCAGCCAAATATCAAGGCAGACATTGGAGTTGCGCCTACTTGCCAACACAACTATGAGAATTAAGAAATTCGTTTCAATTGGTGTCTCCAATGCCCAAGTATGGATTCAACGAAAGACCGAATACCCAAATATGTTTTGCGGACGGCGAGACTGAGAACCAGCTCAAAGACGGCGAATACACTTGCCTAATCGGTCCTAATAATTCTGGGAAGTCATTTGTTCTAAAGAATTTGGTCCTCGCAATTGGCGAGAATGCCACGTACTTGGGACCGCAGCGCTACAATAATTTTAACGCGTTGTAGCCCTATTCACCACAACCAAACCGTCGGTCGGAGTGGTACAGGCAATTTCGGAGACAATTCTCAACCGCATCTCAAAATCTTGACAACTCGCCTTTCAACGTTCAGCAGGCGATTGCTGAACTGGACAATACTCGCAGAAACCAACTTTTCGAGATCGTCAAGTTGGTTCTCGGCGCAGAACTAACCTTGGAGCTTGCGTATCCAGAAAACGAAATGTCCCAAAGGTACATATCCTGCGATGGGCACAATTTTTCATTTGCCAGCTCTGGCATCCGGCTTGTCGTATCAATTGTAACTAGTTTGCTAGATGACGAGTACACACACTTCTTGATTGACGAGCCGGAACTGGGGATCAGTCCAAAATCGCAGGGACAACTGGCAGACTTTCTGCTCGAGGACGCGAACCGAAAGAAATACTTCCCTCATATCAAATCCATAGTTTTTGCGACGCACTCCTCTCTCTTTTTGGATCGCAAGAACATATCCAATAACCTCATCATCAATAAGCAAGATGACAACATTAATGTTCACAGATTGTCATCACTATCTGAGTTCAACCAGATACATTTTTTCCTGCTTGGAAATCGACTTGAGAGCCTCTTCCTTCCGTCAATTATCCTGTTCGTGGAAGGGGAATCTGAAGAGATATTTTTGGGAAGGGTGATTCAGACGAAGTACCCAGGCCTTAGCGTGAGCATCATAAACGCGACCAACGACAGTGAGATGAAGAGATACGCGCACATGATGGCGCAGATTTTTCCTGACCTCCAACGAAGCCCGTACAACCGAAGAATCGTGCCAATTCTGGATTCGACCCACGGTGCTGACATCGTGGAAACACTCAAAAAGAAGGGCGTGTCGGAAGACAGGATCATCAAATGGTCGAAAAACGGTATTGAGCACTTCTATCCTGAAACGATTATGCAGGAGATCTTTGGTGGCATTGGGCAGATGTCGATAGTTGAGGACAATATTACAATGTGTGGAACAACCCACCGAAAGCTGGATTTGGCCAAAAAGGTTGCCTCCAAGGTTGACGTAACTACTCAGTATCCTGACGAAATTGAGCAGAAGCTTTTTTCGATCTTGGATGGGCTCATCGAATGAATCGCGCCAGGTTTATGCGCTGAGCAGTCGGTCAATTATGCCCCCGTCTCTTGCCGACATCGGGCTGCCCAACACTTCGCAGATGCAGCGAATGTCCGCAAACGGATGCTGGGACTTGCAATAGCGAATGGCCGGTTTGGGCCGTTAGCTCAAGGTGGCCTTGCGTCGTTGTCGTAGCCAAATCAAGATGCCACCCAAAGCAAGAATGATCGCGGCGCCAAGTACTCGGACGCCGTATCGGGTGTCGTGGAGGTGATAGGACAATCCCATTTCGTCACGTAATCTGGCCAGTTGATCGTCTAATCGTTTCTCCCAATCACCCTCATAATCGCGTCGTGCTGCCAGCAGCACCTCAATCGCCTCAGGTCTGCGCCCTAGACGGGTCAGCGTGTCGCCCAAGTGCGCTGCAGCGGTTTCAAGAAGATGGTCGTTTACCTCTACCGAACGGACTTCGAGGATGAAGCGTAGCCACGGCACCGCCCTTTCAGGCTCACCTACACGCAAATAGAGCTTGGCCAGATTGTTCACCATTCCAGCTGACATGTCGCCGGCTTTGCCTGTGTAGTTTTGCAACGGCCGGTCGTAGTCGAGGTAGCGCCCAACACCGAATTCGTAGAGCCTGAGGATATGGTCGTAGTCCCTGTCGACCCAGTAGTAGTAGTTGACCGCCGCTGCGGAGATGTCGTCGTTGTGCCGGGCAAAATCTTCAATAGCCCGGAACAGCGCCTTTGCTCTTTGCTTGTCTGTCAACTCACGATTTTGCCAGACAGCAAGAAACGTTTCCATGCTGTCGATTCGGGTCTCAACCTCAACTTCATCCCACCAGACGGGGCGCGGACAGCAATCAGGAAAGTCAATGATGCGAGTTGTCGTGCGAGGGTCGGGCGCCTGAGCGATGGCAAATCCCGCAGACATTACCAACGAGACCGCTACCAAGCTTATCGCAATCAGCTTTTTCATCAGTATGGAGATCCTTGCTCTGACAAAAGTACCGCTGCGCTGCGACATACTAATCTGGCCGCAACAATCGTTGCGAACGTGCTGTCACCTTAGCTTGAATTGCTGAACAGAGAGATAAGTCACTGACGAAACGGAAACTCAGTTCGCGCGACGATCCCAGGAATGTCCGATTTGTGCATGGTGCGGTGCGATACATGCGAACTCACTGAACAGCAGCTTTGGGCCGTCAGCTTACGATAATAGATCCGCCATTCTAACTATTGCCACAACCGAAGCGCATTTGCCTGAACAGTAAACTCGCAGTTCAGAAAACCAGTATTCTCGCCATCTAACTCCAAAAATATCGGCGACTGATTCGTTTCATCCTGTGTCTCCGCGATGATCCGCACGGCGCGAAATATTTCAACTTCCGGAAGTCGAACATGGGCGCCACGAAATACGAGCGGGATATTTCTCGCCAGCCGTACCTTCGACATTTTGTTGAGAACAACAACATCCAGAAGACGGTCAGACGGATCCGCATCCGGAGCGACCATCATACCGCCCCCGAAATATCGAGCATTTGCAATCGCGACAAACATGATTTCTCGTTCAATGACGGTATCGTCAATGGACAAACGAACGTTTGCTGGATTGTAGGAGCGTAACCCGAGAAGTGTCTCCATCAAATATGTCAACCTGATCGGCAAAAAAGGCAACCGCACCGCCCTCTCAGTTCTTCGGTTGATTGCTCCGGAAAGTCCGAAACTGGCTATGTTCAAGAACAAGCGTGATGCCAAAGCACCTTCATTTGAATGGAAGCTCGCGACCCCGACATCGATCACCCGTTCTGCGTCTTTGGATATTCTGGAGATCGCCACTGTCGGGTCACTGGCCAGGCCTAGCGTTCGGCCGAAGTCAGTGCCGGTTCCACAAGGGACCAATGCCAGCGCACATACCTGTGAGACTTGGCCATTACTGTCGAGAAAGCCGTTGACCACTTCATTTGACGTGCCGTCACCGCCCACTGCGACAATTAGTTCGGCTCCGTCGGAAATTGCCTTTCGCACCAAGTGTGTCGCATCCATTGGAGCCTCAGTACGGAAGAGCTCAAATTCCCCGATGACGTCTTCGAGTAATGGAGCAATATGCCGCCAAACAGCACCGGCTTTACCACCGCCAGCTTGCGGATTGAGGATGACGCAATTCTGCATCGGGTTGATTCCATCAACGTGTGAAAACCAAATGTGGCACCTGGAATATCCGCTGTCTACGAAACGCACGCCTTGTCCGCTTTTCAGTTACTGCAATGCGAGATGAAGTTGATATCCGAATGTCGGCTTTGGGCCGGCAGCGATACCGGCCCGAGTTCTAATCTAGATTTCGACGCTTTCTGATATTGCGAGTGCATCCTCGAGCTCGACACCCAGATATCTAACTGTGCTGTCCATCTTGGTATGGCCAAGAAGAAGCTGGACCGCCCGCAAGTTGCCAGTTTTCTTGTAGATCTGTGCGGCCTTGGTCCTTCGAAGTGAATGTGTGCCATGTGCGCTAGGCTCCAGGCCAATCGATGCAACCCAGTCTTTCACCAGCCTTGCATACTGTCTGGTCGAAATATGGTCAGGAGCATGAAACCTGCTCGGCCAAAGAAAGTCACAACCCGTCATTCCTGGATGGCCTATCCATTCACGAAGTGACTTTCTTGTCCCTTCAGTAATTTCAAACTGCACAGGCTTACCAGTTTTGCTCTGTATTATCGAAGTGCGCTCCTTGACCCTACCAGCCGCGTAGACATCCGGTCTTTTCGTGCATACAAGAGAACCATGTGAAGTCCGGAATAATCGATCTCCACTGATGGCCGATCATTCATAAAAATCTTCTCTCGCCATGCCTCTGGACACCTTTGCCACCAGCCGCCAAAAAACCTTCCACCCTTCTCGAATGATCCCCGATTGAATATGCGCCGAACGAATTTGTCTCGCTGATTTACGTGCAATCGTTTGTGGCGCAGTGGACTATCAGGTTCCAGGTCTATCCACGTCATTTCAAGAGTCGGAATATCGATGAAGGTCCGACGCAACAGGGCATTGTAATTATTCAGAACACCACGCATTAGGTTTGTTTCTTCGGTGTCTTCATATTCGATGTCTTCACCATCTTCGTTTCTAAGGATGATGCATTCTCGGTTCTCAAGGTGGCCGAAATCCAGAGGACCGAATTTCGCGTTTTTAAACATCTCGATGAGATGGTCGGTCGGCCACATTCGAGACATTCTGCCTATTTCGCTTTCCCGATCTCGAAAGCCTTTTATGTGCTCGACTAATCCAACTTCGACCAGCCTATCGACAATTGTGGGAGTGAGCTTCGAGATATGTAGTTCATTGTAGCGAGATTTGGCTTTGTATGAATCAACATTCCTCGAGTAAGCGATTTTCAATTCCGGATCGTCACTCCAGGCAAGGTAGAGATCGAAGAGCACGACCTTGAGGTGCTTCTTCCGGATATTTTCGTTGCCACCCTCAAAGTACCGTTCATAGATCGCATCGACGAATTCATTGGTTTCCTGATGCGTTGACCAGACATGGACGTCAAGCTGTCTGGAGTGATCTAGATCCAAAGCTTTATCAGACTTGTTTTCGATGCTTGGTGGAGCTTCGGTGATCAAGACATATTCTAGGACGCCAGAATCCGGATCAATGTACTTAAAGTCCAAAGCTCCTACTTCTCTGAGAGCCCAAAAAGCACTATCGATATAGGACCAGTCGATCCCCAGTTCTTCTAATCGATGATTGTTGAATTGGTCTTTGCTTGCTCTGACTGAAATTCCTGTTTCAAGCTGTTCAACACCGCACATGATGATAGGATTCAAGACACGTCTGAACCGAAGACCCGCTTCTCTGCCGGCGTACCGTTTCACGACTACCTTGTCTTTCATCGATCGGAGAAACTTTAGGGCTTCCCGGAACGGAATTATCGTGCACTTGAACTCGACAGGACTTGTCGGCTGACGATCCCAGTCGATCATCATAGGTTTCAGCTCTCTTTTCATCATGATTCCAGCGCTAACAAACCTGAGGTAGAGAGGCGTTTTGTTTCTCCGGTGGTATGGTACCTGAAAACTCGAAACGGCGCTCTCGGGTCGACAGGTGTATGCGAGAAATGAATTTAAACTCACATGCCTCTCGAGGAGGGTGCCGTTACCTAAGTACAGCTAGCGAGTTCTCCCAGTAGTCCTCGGAATTGATGTTATCAACGAGGACCGGTTCAATCAGCTTACCTTCATAGAATACTGGCTCATGGTCAACAATTGTTCCTGCCTCTTTGAGAAACGCTTCTATCTCGAGAACTTGGCCAGGGCTCCATGGCGCAACTCGAATTTCGGTATCCTTATCGCTCATCGCTGCAACTTCTTCAGCCGAAATTGTAGAAAATAAGCCAAGCGCCTCTCGGGGAAAATCAAACTTGCTGTAAATGGCCTTCTGAAGAGTGTTGATATGTTCAAAAGCTTCAGCAGTCCCTGTTTCGATAACCTTACCGTTCACAATATCTAATATTCTTCCATCAGATGATTTTATCGTTCGTGCCAATGCGATGTATTTGCTAACAGTTATGCCTTTAACTCTTGGAGGCATGTTGTCTAATATTCCCACTGCCACTTCAGACGGGCCTTGGTTACAGGGTACGGGAGGGGTTCTATTTGGATCAACTTCCCAGTGGTCTGGTCCACCGAAAAGCACTGCGTGCCACATGAGGATAGCTTGGTCTTCCCACACCGGAAAGCCTCAGAGCTCTCCAGAAAGCGGTATGCGTGTCCAAGTAGTTTCTTGTTTTCGCACAACAATAGTAGTCGTGAATAACCGATGCTCGAATATTGTTATCGGTAAATGGACTACCGACAATTGTCCAAGCCCACCAAGGTATCGATGCGCCATCAACGACCTCTCCGCTGGGAGCAGTCCAGTTCAGCCCGTTTGGATCTACAAATGTGAAAGGTTGGTCGAGTTTGAACAGTTGTGGATCAGTACCAGAAATAAAATCCCCGCTGACAACTCCGACAAATTTACCAAAATAAGGCTCCGCAGATGCGTTGCTGATTATCGATGCAAATATCAAATACAATACAATTCTAATAATCATCAATTGCAGCCTTCTGTTATTATAATAAATCATGCTCACAATACAATGTAATTGTGATTCAACAAAGATATTTCTGGTTAACGTACATTGCCGACATACGACGTTACGGTCATAAAAAATTGTAACGCACCAAATTTGCGTTCAACATTCCAATTCCACAAATCTAATACGTTGCGCATCGATTAGAGCTTCCTTCGAATGTTTTCTTGATGAGCATGGGCGTACCGCATCAACATCCTTATGTCCCTGTGGCCACTGATTGAGGCCACCTCAGGAACTGTAAGACCTTTCTCGAACAACCTGCTGATGGCTTCATGCCTGAGATCATGGAAGTGGAGGTCTTTGATCCCTGCTCGCTTGCAAATCCTCTCCCAGCTCAGTCTCAATGCATTTGGGGTGATAGGAAACAGACGTTGTTCAGGATCCATGTCTGTCCGCTCAAATTCACTTAAGTCAAACTCTGAAGAGTCCTGAGAACCTCTCGAATCTAAACCAGACAAATATCCTAGTTCAGTTGAATAAGAGACAGACTTAGATTCTTGAGGATTTAGGAGGGATAAACAAAGCCTATTCCTTGGTAAGGCACCCTTAGAACCTACACTTATTCCATTACTAATACCTTTTTGAACTACCTGTGTGACCATCACCATATCCAAGGCTACACGTGACAAAGGGACAATCCTGGAATACCCGTTCTTTGACTCGTAGAGAGTCGCTGAGAGGCGTTTAGTGTCTAGGCTACCCCACCTAAGGGAAAGTATCTCACTGCGCCTCAGGGCGGTCTCCGTGGCAAAGATAATGATAGGAAGAATGAAGGGATTTCTCGTCGTTTTTGAAGACTCAATAATGCGTTCCAACTCCCCTTCGTTCAGTCTCCGTTCCCGCCTGTTGTTGGTTGTTTTCAACCTCATTTTGTCGAGGGGGTTTTCGCTGATCGGGATTTCCCATTCGTCCCGAGCCACTTCGAACAGATTATGGATAGGAGAGAGTTGCCGTTTTAGGGAAATTGCCGAAATCTCGCGCAACCTTTTATCTCTGTATCGAGCGAAGTCAGTGGACGTCAGTTGAGACAATGTCCGTGAACAAATCTCGTCTCTCAGAAACGCATTGAGAACGATGACCTCGATTTGATGGCCCTTCTTGCCGGGAGAAACCGTGTTTCTGTAGCGTTCGACCAATGATCCGAGCGTGATGTTACCAAGTACCTCATCATCTCGTTTCAGTTCGCGCCTGTCCGCTTGTCTTTCGATCTCTCGTGCCCATTCCAGAGCATCGGATTTGAATGAAAATGACTGGGTAATTGATGGCAGTCCTTGGCGTCGGACCTGAACCTGCCATTTCCCGTTTCTCTTGCGAATTGAAGCCATAACCGACCTTTCAGTGTGACCAGAGTGTGACCACAGCCAAATCGTCAGCTTTTCGAGAAGAGAGGCTAATTCTAAAAGATGAATAAAATCAAACTGTTAGAATGGTGGGCGTGACTGGGATTGAACCAGTGACCCCTACGATGTCAACGTAGTGCTCTCCCGCTGAGCTACACGCCCATTCGCGCCGCGCATAGAACACAGATTTAGCGGCCGCGCAATAGTCTCACAATCTGAATCTGAGGTGTTTCGCCGGCTGGAAAGTGAGGCAATCAGGCCGCCTGAAGCATTTTTTCAACCTCGTTGACAAGGTCGCGCAGATGAAACGGCTTTGACAGGATTTTAGCGTCTTTCGGCGCTTTGGAATCCGGGTTGAGCGCAACAGCAGCAAAACCGGTTATGAACATCACCTTCAGGTCCGGATCGATTTCGGTCGCACGCCGGGCAAGCTCAATGCCGTCCATTTCAGGCATGACAATGTCGGTCAAAAGCAGATTGAACGGCTCTTCGCGCAAACGCTCATAGGCGCTGGCGCCATTGTCGAAGTCGGTGACCTCATATCCTGCCCGTTCCAGAGCTTTCACCAGGAAACGGCGCATATCCTCATCGTCTTCGGCGAGCAGTATTCTCGTCACGGATTTCTGTCCTCGTGATTCCGACGGTATTCAAGCCTTAGTGCATGGTCTTTGCCAATCTCACTATGGGGGTTAGACGGTAAATATCAAGTGAATGAGCGCCATTGCTGGACATGCATTCTCCACGATGGCAGTCTCCGCACGCTATTCAAAGAGTGATTCAGCCAGCATGGAAGGAATGCGCGTGAACAAACCGGATGACATGTCCGAGATTCCTCCCTTCCATGTCAGCATGCCGGCACATCAGTCCGTGCCGTTCGTGTTTAACTCCCCGCATAGCGGCCGCCATTACGCACCGGAATTCTTGAACCAGTCGCGCCTCGACCAGATTTCAATCCGTAAATCCGAAGACGCCTATGTAGACGAACTGTTTGTGTGCGCACCTTCACTCGGGGCGCCGCTGCTTGCTGCAAACTTTCCCAGGGCCTGGCTCGACGTCAATCGGGAACCATGGGAGCTTGATCCTCGAATGTTCGACGATCCTGTCCCTTCATTTGCCAACACCAGGTCAGCTCGCGTGGCAGGCGGGTTGGGAACCATTCCCCGTCTCGTCGGCGAAGGGCTTGAAATTTATCATTCGCGATTGCGGCTTTCCGAAGCGCTGATGCGCATCGAACAGGCTTACAAGCCTTATCACGAGTGCCTGCAACGTCTGCTCGCACATACGCACGGCCGATTTGGTGCGGCAATTCTGGTTGATTGCCACTCGATGCCGGCCAATATCCGCGCCACTGACGGCGGCGAGAAACCTGATTTCATCATTGGCGACCGGTTTGGCACATCGGCATCCCAGCATCTCAGCGAACGGGCAATGAAACTGCTGCGCTCAATGGGATACGTGGTTACCCACAACAAGCCCTATGCCGGTGGTTTCATCACCGAACATTACGGCCGACCGGATAATGGCCTCCACGCGATACAGATCGAGGTCAATCGAAGCCTTTATATGGACGAACGGACTTATCACAAAAAGTCCGGATTCTCCGCTCTTTGCGAGGATCTGGGCAGTTTCTGCCTCGAACTGATGAAATTGTCGGCACCGGACCTCGCCGATATGCCGCTGGCGGCGGAATAGATAATACCGATGCCGACCGACATTGCGTTTCTGAGACAACTGGCAAATGCAGCCGCCGAACAGACCCTGCCGCGATTCAGGGCTGATGGCCATGTCTCAAACAAGCAGCAGGGTGGGTTCGATCCGGTAACCGAAGCGGATCGTGAAGCCGAACGCGCCATTAGAAGCCTGATCAATGAAAGTTATCCGGGTCACGGAATACTTGGTGAGGAATTCGGCGCGGAAAACACCGATAACCGGCACGTCTGGGTCATCGACCCGATTGACGGCACCCGTGCGTTCATTTCCGGTCTTCCGGTCTGGGGCACACTTGTCGGCCTGACCGAAGATGGAGAAGCGATCGCCGGCTTGATGGCTCAACCATTTACCGGTGAACTGTACATGGCCGCTGGAGGCGAAGGAATTCACGAGGGTCCGGGCGGTAACACCGCGCTGAAAACGAAAGACACAGCACTTCTCGACGATGCGATTTTGTTCACCACCTCTCCCAAATTGTTCGAAGGACGAGAGCTGGAGGCCTACGAACGTCTTGAATCAGAGGTCAAACTGGCCCGCTACGGATGCGACTGCTATGCCTTCGCGCTGCTTGCGGCCGGACACATCGATGTTGTCGCGGAGCCCGGAATCCTGCAACCCTACGACATCGTCGGGCTAATTCCATTGATTGAGGCGGCCGGCGGCGTGGTGACCCGCTGGGACGGTGGCCCGGCCGAGACCGGCGGCAATGTCATTGCGGCGGCAACGCCGGCATTGCACGAAGCGGCATTGGCAAAGCTGAACTCCTAGGGTCATGATCCCAGAGGCGTTCAACTCTCACTGCCCGGAACAAACGCGTCGAATGCCGCAAGCAGCTGGTCGCGATACCTGTCCGCCTCCTGCAGGATTTCATGGCGGGCACCGTCAACAACCACAAGCTTGCCCGAACGGAGACGCCGGGAGTAGCGCTCGATGGCGCGGTTGGAGACGACTTCGTCGGCGCCGGCGGCAATGATCAGGATCGGAATGCGAATAGCGGCCATGAAGTCGGTGTCCGACACATCGATGGATGCACGGCAAAACGCGTTGACCCATGCGGCGGTCGGTCCTCCCAGACCCAAACGTGGCGCCTTTTTGAACAGCTCTGCATTGCGCCTGTAGCGATCTGCATCAGTCGTCAGCTTGTTTCCCTTAAACGGTCGTATTTCGCGTGGGCGCCGCCCACCCGCCATATAAATCCGCCCCAAACCAATCTGGTTCATCACGCCTGTCAGGGTTTTCAGCGCGGCCATGGAAAATCGCGATGTGTGCAATTCCAAAAGCGGCGCACACAAAACCATTCGGTCGACCCGATTGACCAGAAGCGGGGTGGCAAGCAGCGCTACCAGAGATCCGGTTGAATGGGCCAAGACATAATAGGGTCCGGGGCAATCAGGCAGAACGATCTGCTCGAAGAAATCGTCGAGGTCCGACACATAGTCATAGAAACTGTCAACATAGCCCTTGGCGGGATTTCCGATCAGCCTGTCGGAACCGCCCTGCCCGCGCCAGTCCAGGGTGGCGACACATAATCCGCGTTCAGCCAGGTCACCGACTGTTTCAAAATATTTTTCAATACACTCGTTACGGCCATGAAGGGCGATAACGGTTCCCTTACGCGGAGAGGAGACATCGCGAAACAGCGCGTAGCGGAGTTTGCGGCCATCCCTCGAACGGAAAAAGTCGGCGACAGCTCCGTTGGGCACGGGATTGTTCTCCGTCTCGACAAGGTGATCCGACATTTTCGCTTATCCGGCCTCCACAATGCGGTGATAAGGCCGCAGGTGGTGAATGCAAGCCCATTTACCGATGAGAAAAAATATTGGGAGAGATCAATTGTAGCTTGGACCTGCAAACCGGCCTCTCTGTCCCGGGAGGAAGGGACGTTACCCCCGGGACAGCGAGCCGGACCAGGTCAGGACCTTCGGTCCGATACGATTCGTTGGAACCGTCGGATACCGGTTTAGCAATGTCGGGGTGAACGGATCCGGAAACAGCCGTTCATCTTGGGTTCATGCGATGGATATGCGGAAAATTGTGCCCCGGTACGCTCCGGGTCATTCCAAGCGCACCGGTTGCTAGCCGGCCTTTACTGCTTCTGCTGGCGCATCGGAGACCCGGGCATTCAAACCCTTCATGGTTCCGATCGTATCTTCGACGACGATTTCCAGTTCATCACGTGATTTTGCTGATATCGGCTCGCCGGATTTGGCTTGCTGCTCAAGCTTCTCACACAAAGCCGCCGCCCGCATTGCGCCCGCGCTGTTGCAAATCGACTTCAACGCATGAATGAGTTTCGCAAGCTCTTCGTAATCGGCATCGGATTGCATTGCGTTTCGGATATCAGACAGCGCGTTCGGCGCGTGCCGCGAAAACAGGCCAAACACACGGGCGCCCAAATCAGCCCCCGTTGTCGCGCCGACAGACTTGAACATGTCCAGCATCCTGTCGGACAGGATTGGCGCCTCTTCCGTTTTCGTGGCTTCATCGGATTGGTCCGCAACCGCATTCAGCAGAACCGGATCGGCTCCCAGAAGTTCGAACTCCTTGGCCAGTGCCGCTATGGTGAACGGTTTGGCGATGTAACTGTCCATCTCCGCGCTGCGCCAACGCTGGGCTTCTTCACCCGCAACATGTGCGGTCAGGGCAACGATGCGGGTATAATCCCGGCCTGTCTCGCGCTCAATTTGTCGAATTTTTCCGGTCGCCTCGTAACCGTCCATGCCCGGCATTGAACAATCCATGAAGATGATTTCAAATTCGCGCTTTTTGACGTTTTCGATGGCTTCCTCGCCGCTGTTTGCGAAGCTGGCCGTTACTCCCAGGGCTGTGAGCGCCTCTTTGAGAACCTCGCGGTTCACCGCATCATCATCGACGGCAAGAACCGATAGTCCTCCAAATGTCGGGAAATCAATTTTGGTGAGCTCAGACTGGCTGTGCAACAGTTCGGAGTAATCTCCCGACTGCAATCCCTTGCAGATGATATCGATCGCCGATCTCGTCGCCGGCAATGAAACTTCGCCGGCGATGACGCCCGTCTCGCCACTGTCGATGCCGTCTTCCCCATACCCGGTCATGATTACCACGGAAGGGCATTGATCTATTTCTTCGTCGAAGTTGCCGGCAATCGATAACCAGGAGCCGGAACGCGCCAGAACCAGATCCGATGCCGGTAGCGTGCGGTCGGCGGCGCATTCGAGCACTGCGACATTGCGATCGGTTAGCGCAGAGATGATGGATTTGCGCGAAACCGGATCATCATCGACAACGACGACCGTCCGTGCAGCAGCGTTCGAACCAGATTCGCTGGTCCGTGCTTCGCAGACAGGCAGGTCGATTTCGACGTGGAATATGCTGCCGGTTCCCGGTTCACTGGTCACGCCAATCTCTCCGCCCATGATTTCGATGAGCTTCTTGGAAATCGGCAATCCAAGGCCGGTTCCACCAAACTTGCGGGTGGTCGACTGATCAGCCTGGGTAAACTGTTCGAAAACGCTGTCCAGCTTGTCCGCGGCGATTCCAATGCCGGTGTCTTCCACATCAATGCGGACGCGCTGCACCTTTTGGTCCCCAGACTGAACGGCAGCGTGTACATTGATCGACACGCCCCCCTCGTCGGTGAATTTCAGCGCGTTGTTGACAAGGTTGGCGACGATCTGTCCGAGCCGGGTTGGATCACCGCTGAAGACGGTCGCCGCGTTGCAACTGATGAACGACGTTAGTGTCAGCCCCTTCTCACGGGCCCGCGCCGAAAACAGGCTGACTGTGTCTTCGATCATTTCATCCAGCGAGAACGGAGTCTGTTCCAGCTGCAGCCGGCCCGATTCGATTTTCGACATGTCGAGAATGTCGTTGATGATGTTCAGGAGCGACCGTCCCGAACGCGAGATGACCTGCGCATAACGCAAATGTTTCGAAGACAATGGTGAGGCTGCGAGTAGTTCGGCCATAACCATCATGCCATTCATCGGCGTTCTGATTTCGTGGCTCATCGTTGCCAGAAACTCCGACTTCGCGGCATTAGCCTGTTCCGCCACAACCACCGCGTCGCGCAATTCGCGTGTTCTGGTCTGAACAGTTTCTTCCAGCGTATCTCGGTGCCGGCGCAAGGCGATATCGCGCTCTTCAATCCCGGTAAAGGCCTCATTGAATGCCCGCGCCAGCACGCCCACCTCATCGCCGCGGTCATATTTGAAGCGAAGCGACAGATCATTGTTGTCCCGCATATTGATCAGCTTGTCGGTCAGCTGTCGCAACGGTCCTGTGACACGACGGACCAGTATTGAAGTCGCCAGCAGGGTCAACACCACAACAACCAGGCCAACCAGCAGCATGTTGGTGGCGCTGGTGAGATAATTGGAGCGGATGGATTCGACTTCACTGTGTATTTTCAGTGTTCCGATTTGAACGCCACCCTGCACAATGTTCGCCTGGGTGGTAATCGCTTCTGAGCGGAATATGTCGATGAGCGATTGGCCCTCTACGGAGCCGTCCCGGCCGAGCAACATGACACCACTGCCGATCTCGGCAAATGTGCGTCCATCGGGTAGCTCCACAGCGACGTAGGTGGTGTCCGGCAGTTCGCGGATTCCGCGCAACACACGTAGCGTAGAAGCCTGGTCTCCAGCCGCCAATGGCGAAGAGACGGCAGCGGAGAACGCGGTTGCCGCCCCTTTCAACCGCTCCTTTTCAGCCGAAATGGTCTTCTGAAAGTCCTGCAAAAGAAAGAGCCCGGAAATCAGGTAGATGCCCACCAGCGCACTCACACCGACAATCAATGCGAGACGGAAGCTCAACAGGTTGAAAAATCGGAGTTGCCGCATTTGCCGCCCGTTTGATGGAAATGCGGCGCATATTAGGGATAATTGGTTAACGAAGCCCGATCACCAGAACGCTCCATTTTGCGCATATCGAGTCAATTACAAGCTGTATTCGATTCTGGATTTCTACCATTACTTACTGAAAACATTACGTTATTTCGTCAATGGAATCATAAGGAATTGGTGTTAGGCATGAGCCACTCCGGGGAGATGTCTGTGTATAACGAACCAGTCCTAGTCGTCGATGATGACCCGATTTTTTGCACCGTCGCTGCCGAAGCGCTGAAGGCGCGCGGTGTCGAACCGGTATATATGGCCGCAAACGGCGAAGAAGGTCTGGAGATAGTTTCACGTCCGGACCAGCCCCCAGGTCTGATTATCCTGGACCTCAACATGCCCAAACTCGACGGTTTGGCATTCATGCGCGAACTGGCTGCACGTGGGTTTGCCGGTCAGGTTCTGATCATGAGCGGTGAGGAAGGCGGCATCCTGAAATCCGCGATGAACCTCGGCAAAATGCTCGATGCCAATGTGGTTGGAGCGCTGAAAAAACCGATCGACGACGCGCAGCTGGACGCGGTACTGGCACGCTGCGCCGAGATCAATTCAATGGAAAATGCCGCCAACCATCCCGATGAATCATCGGATGCGGTTGAGCTGATGCTGGTGCCGTTCTATCAGCCGCAGTTTCATATTTCCGACAAAACACTGTCTGGCGCGGAGGCGCTGACGCGAATAAAATTGTCGGATGGACAGTTTGCGCCACCGCACGGTTATTTCGAGCGGATCAGTCACACCGATCGGGCCAGAACGGCAGCGATTACAACGGTTCGCAAGGTTTTTGCCGACATCAGCGAATGGCAGTTCGACGGTTTCGATTGCGATTTCGCGGTCAATATGGATGCTTCGGTCGTAGAGGAGCCGGGGGTAGTTGAAGAGATTTGCGACCTAGCGGAGGAGTTTGCAATTGCCACCAGCACGGTCGCGATCGAACTGACTGAAACCGCGCTACCAAAACAGATGAACCGGCTGTTGGAATCGCTTACCCGCCTGCGTTTGGCCGGCTTCAGACTGTCCATCGACGACTATGGCACCGGCGGGGCCAATTTCGACATGTTGCGGCTGTGCCCGTTCACCGAACTGAAAATCGACATGTCTATCGTCCAGTCGATGGAGTTCGATCCGATTTCGCGTCACTTCTTCGACACGACAGTCGAACTGGCCAACAATATCGGCCTGAAGACGGTCGCGGAAGGTATCGAGACCGAAGATCAGCTGCGGATGGTCGAGGATCGAGGGGTCGATATCGGACAAGGATACTTGTTTGGCAGAGCGGAACCGAAATCGGTATTCAGCGGCATGCTTGCCAAATATGAATCGGTTCGCGCGGCTTCCTGATTTTCACCCATCGTTGTGTGCCTGATATTGTCGGGAGCTTATCCGTCAATTGGCAATCTCGATAAAAACCGAATAGTCGATCAAAAGAATGCGCAGTTGTGGTTGCCGATCGGCACTCAATGCAGCGTTGCAACGATCTAGGTTCGGACCGGCCAGGTTGGTTAATTTCGAAGGAAAAATTTTAACCAGCTGATTGAGTCGACCTTAGCAACTTCTTGATAATATTCCGGAATGGCAAAAGTGGCGGCACTCATTCGTTCAGCATTGAAATCCAGGGAGGGCAATTTTGCTGTCTCTTTCGCCCTTGCTGCGCCCGTTCTTCTGGGACTGGCCGCCGGTGGCATGGATATGTTCCTGGTCCACTCGCAAAAATCGGCGATCCAGAACTCAGCCGATGCCGCTGCACTCGCTGCAGTTCGCGAGGCTTCGCTGAAAGGCTGGGACGAAAAAACCGCCAAGGCAATTTCCGAACATGTGGTGAAATCCAACTACCTGACCCATCATGCTTCGAAGAACTACTACGAGGTCGAGACGGAAGTCGACAAGACGAACAAGCAGGTGACAGTGACGGTCAAACAGGATCATTACCCCTATTTCTATTCGTCCTTCTTTTCTTCACCGCAGATCGTCAAAAGCGCTACCGCCACGGCTGCAGGAAAAACCAATATCTGCGCCATCGGCCTGAATCCAAGCGCATCGCAGACTATCAGCCTGAACGATGATGCACTGCTTACTGCGCCGAACTGTGCAGTATATTCCAACTCGGTCGCGGTCGACGGCATGTCCTCGAACAAGAGTGCATCGATGGTGGCCGAACTAGCCTGCACCGCAGGCGGCTTTGGTGGAGCAGCAAAGAACTACAACAAATTGCCCATCACCGACTGTCCGCCGATGGAGGATCCGCTGAAATTGCGGACACCACCATCTCACAGTTCGACATCCTGCAAAGCGTCGGCCCTGCAATTAAAGGACGAAGGGGCGGTGCACCGCCTTTCGCCAGGCGTTTACTGCGACGGATTGACAATCAAAGCGCAAGCTCAGGTCACACTCGATCCCGGCATCTATGTCATCAAGAATGGTCCGCTGACACTGGGATCGGACGCCACGCTTTTTGGCCGCGGTGTCGATTTCTACTTCACTGGGTCCAAATCGACATTCGCGCTCGAAAGCGGATCGACCGTTGATCTGGAAGCAGCGAAAACCGGATCGATGGCCGGCCTGATCTTCTTCCAGGATCGATCTTCCAACTATGCCGACTTCGTGCTGCGCAGCAACAAAGCTTCCAATCTGCTTGGCACGATCTATCTTCCAAACGGCAATTTCATCATCGACACCAATTCCAAGGTGGCGGACGCTTCAGCCTACACGGCCATCGTCGCTCGTAGCATCAAGCTCAAACGCAAACCCAACGTCGTGTTGAACACGAACTATGAGTCGACCAACGTGCCGGTTCCGGCAGGTCTGGGGCCAAGTAGCGGTGAACTGCGTTTGCTGCACTGACACAATTGGATTAGCGGCGGGTGCAACCGGTTTTCTTCCGAAAAATCTGACGTACTGAACCAGCGATCCTGCAGTCGCTTTCAGAGCTAAATATTCGCTCGTCTGCAGCAGATGAAATTCGGGCAACGCCATCCCTTGAACCCCGATTTTCCAATTCCTATCTATTTGTCGTGGCCGCCTATGACGGGGCCGCACCGGTAATCGGGGTCCAGTGAGGAGCCGAACGCCGGACCACGCAAACAGACGTTGCTCAACAGGAGAACATGAAAATGCGTCACGTTGATTTTTCCCCATTCTACCGCTCGACCGTCGGCTTTGACCGCCTGTTTTCGATGCTTGACTCGATGGGTCAGCCCGAGAGCGCACAAAGCTATCCCCCTTACAACATTGAAAGAACCGGTGAAGACGCCTACCGCATCACCATGGCCGTTGCCGGCTTCGGTGAGGATGAGCTTGAGCTCGAGGCCCACCGCAATGTGCTGACGGTCAAGGGCGAGAAAGCTGATCAGAAAGACGGCGAAGGCGCCGAGCTTCTGTATCGCGGCATTGCCGGCCGTACGTTCGAACGCCGCTTCCAGTTGGCCGATCACGTTGAAGTCAGCGGTGCCGAACTGAAACACGGCCTGCTTCACATCGACCTTGTCCGCGAAGTGCCCGAGGAGTTGAAACCGCGCCGCATCGCGATCAGCGCTTCAAAGGCCAAACGGGGCAAGCAGATCGAGGCGAAAGCCGCCTGACACCAAAACTGACCTCCAAGACACGACAACGGCGCCTCTTGTGAGGCGCCGTTTGTTATTTGCCAAACGAGAAGACATCCGAGCACCAAAGCCGATTGGCGGCATTCCTCATTTGAGCGCGCAGTGATACAATCGCCCCATGCGACCGCTCCTGTCATTCCCCTTGCTAATTGCTTTCACCTCAGCGGCCGTGATCGCATTTGCTGCAGAACTCACGATCGACGGCCAGACCATCAATGTACCGGTGTGCGGCGGTATCGCTGGAATTGCCTGTACCGAGAACGAATGGTGCGACTATCCGGAAGGCGCAATCTGCGGAGCCGGCGATTTCCTCGGCACGTGCAGGCCCAAGCCTGACTTTTGTACCAGGGATTATCGACCGGTTTGCGGTTGCGATGGCAAAACCTACGGCAATCGATGCACCGCCAACACCCATGGCGTCGCTGTACTGCACGATGGCGAGTGCGGCTCAGACTGAGCCAGTTTCGATCCTGGTTATCTATTTGCAGATGCGACCGTTGCCTCAATGTGATCGACAAGCGCGTCGGGCAATTTGAGCCGGCCGGCCAGCATGTTGAGATAACCGCGCTCAGCCCGGTTGTCGGCGTCAACCGCCAGTCTGGATGCGGTGTAAAGCTCCACCCGCTGCGCATCGGTCTGCGCCGCTGCGGCCAGATCGCCGATATCGATCGGATTTTGCAGTTCGTTCCTAAGAAATGAGCCGGTTTCGTCGTCAAGCCCGCTCAGCATGATCCGGTCGGATATTCTGCCCCGCTCTTCAGCATCGACATGACCGTCAGCGTGCGCAGCGGCAACCATGCCGCGTATCAAGGTCAGCGCAAACTCCGATTCGCCCTGAGGCGCGTGCGAAGGGTGAAAACTGGTATCTTCCGGCGGCGGCAGCACTTCGCCGTCGAGGATTTCGCCGTCGCCGGACGGTGAATTGCCTTGCTGATAGTTCTGGTAGGCTTTGTAGGCGAGACCCGCCACAGCTGCCAGACCACCGATTTTCAAGGCAGAGCCGGTAATCGCGCGGCCAGGCCCCGTTCCGAGCAATGCCAGAGCTATCGCGCCGGTTGCCAACGGGTTGTCCTTGGCCATCTGACCGGCCTTGCCAGCGGTTTCACGCACCGTCGATTCAGTTCCGGGAACCCGCGAGCCCAATAGCTCATCGAGCAGTTTTTTCGCATCAATCATGGGGCCTCTCCCTTGGGGAAATTTGTTCTGCAACCCGATATGAATGCTTCATACACAGGGTTTGGTTGTTTCGGACGTAGTTGTGCCGGTACCGAATTGCAATGGCAGAAAGATAACAAAAGAAGACCAGCGGTAAATTACTTCGGCTTGTCTAACTGGCGGACCGTTTTAGCTGAACGCGGCCGATCGGGTGGGCCTCGCCCCGCGCCAATGCCCGGTCGACCTGGCGCTGCCGCTGCGCGTAACGTTCCCGGTCAGCATCACTGCGCTTGTCATGACAGTGCGGGCAGGAAACGCCCTCGATAAATTCCGGAGATTTCCGTTCCTCGGGCTTCAGCGGATGCCGGCAGGCGCGGCACAGGGTCAGATCACCTTCAACAAGCCCGTGTCCGACGGCGACCCGCTCGTCGAACACAAAACACTCGCCATTCCATCGGCTCTCGCCGGCATCCACATCCTCGAGATATTTCAGGATACCGCCCTTGAGGTGGAACACATCCTCGATACCGAGCGATTTGACATAGGCGGTAGCCTTCTCGCAGCGGATGCCACCGGTGCAGAACATGGCCACCTTGCGGCCTTCGAGCAGGGCCCGGTTCTCCTTGACCCACGCCGGAAACTCCCTGAATGTCGCCGTATGCGGATCAACAGCGCCTTCAAACGTCCCGATTGCCGCCTCATAGTCATTTCGCGTGTCGATGAGCAGCGTATCCGGGTTGGAGATGAGATTGTTCCATGCCCGGGCATCGACATAGTGTCCGCGATCCCTCGACGGATCGACATCCGGCACACCCATCGTCACGATCTCTTTCTTGATCCTGATTTTCAGCCGGCGGAATGGCATCTCTTCTGCGGTTGAATATTTAATCTCGGCGCCGGAAAAACCGTCAAGTTGCTCAAGACAAGCGACGAGTGCATCAATTCCCCGCTGGTCGCCGGCAACGGTGCCGTTGATGCCCTCTCCTGCAATGATGAGTGTACCCCTGATACCGTTTTGGTCACACAATTCGGTCAACGCCGCACGCAACCCGTCAGGATCGCCGACAGGGAAGAAGCGATAAAGCGCAACAACGCTGCAATCTGTTTTGGTCGTGGATAACTGCATCAGGCGAGTGCCTATCGCCTGACTGGCCGCCAATCAATGGGCAGATTTTTCTCATTTATTTTCAATGGCATAACAGAATGAATTATGGAGCAGCCGGTCCCACCTTGCGCCTGATTTGTCCACGCCGGCAGTTTTGCCCGCAAAATACCGCGTCACCGAACAGCAGTGGATGCGCAAATGAAATCTCCGGAAATAGTCGCAGAAATCACGAAAATCGCTCGGGAATATGAACTTGAACCGGCCGCCCTGCTGGCCATTTGCCACGTCGAAAGCGGAGGTAAAACTTTTGCCCGTGTGAACGGCAGACTGGAACCGTTGATCCGGTTTGAAGGCCATTATTTTGACCGCCGGCTGACGGGCAACAAACGCTTGAGAGCCAGGCGCGAAAAGCTTGCTTCTCCGAAGGCCGGCGCAATTGCAAATCCGCGAACCCAGGCTGGCCGTTGGGCATTGCTGCACCGGGCAGAGGAGATCGACCGGCGCGCGGCACACGAATCTGTTTCCTGGGGCCTCGGGCAGGTGATGGGCGCCCACTGGGCCTGGTTGGGATATGGGTCCGTGGACGATTTGGTCGAAGAGGCCCGCAGCGGCCTGTCGGGACAGGTGCGCCTGATGGCGCGTTACATTCGCAAGGCAGGTCTCGAAAAGGCAATCCGGGTTCAAGATTGGGCCGAATTCGCACGCGGGTACAACGGTCCCGCCTACAGGAAATATCGCTATGACACGAGAATTGCGGCCGCCTACAGGCGCTATGACAAGATGCAGTACGAAGCCGGCGGCCATGTCGGTCAAAAAGCTCTGCGGAGGGGATCGAAGGGTCAAGCGGTTGCGGATTTGCAGCGACAACTGTCGGCAATCGGCTATACATTGAAAGTCGATGGCGACTTCGGGCCCGCAACCGAAACCGCTTTGAAGAAATTCCAACGCAACAATAATTTCGAACCGACGGGTGTATCTGACGAAAACACGCTCGATGCGGTGGGCCGCAGCTTGCCTTTCTCCAGGGGTGGGAATTCACTTTGGGAATGGCTGAACGCAATGTTGGCGGGATTGTTGGGCAGGCGATGAGGCGATTGGTCCAAGTGGACAGCAGCTGTGCGGCCTGTTAACCCGCAACGGTCAAACACTAAATGCGGAACCAGTTATGGCTCAAAAGAAAGACGCGCTGCTGGCAATTTTGGAAGCGCAACCGGTTATCCCGGTGCTGAAAATTGAACGGCTTGCAGACGCAGTACCGCTCGCACAAGCACTCGTCTCGGGGGGGCTTCCTGCAATCGAGATCACCCTTCGCACACCAGACGCACTGGACGCGATCCGGCTGGTCGCCGAGGAGGTGGAAGGTGCCATTGTCGGTGCGGGTACGATTTTGACACAAAGACAATACGAAAAGGCCGACAGTGCCGGTTCGAAGTTTATTGTCAGCCCCGGAACAACACAGGAACTGCTCGATGCAGCGCGTTCAAGTGAAGTTCCGATGCTGCCCGGAGCGATTACTCCAAGCGAGATCATGTCGATCTATGAGGAAGGCTACTCGGTTCTGAAATTCTTTCCTGCCGAACAGTCGGGTGGCATTGCGTTTCTCAGCGCACTTGCTTCACCCCTTTCCGGCATTCGATTTTGTCCGACCGGAGGAATTACGCCCTCCAACGCTGCCAATTACCTCAATCTTCCCAATGTGGTCTGCGTCGGCGGAACATGGATCACGCCGCCAGATCTCGTCCAGGCCGGTGCTTGGGACAAGATTGAAGCACTTGCCGCCAAGGCGGCAAGCATCAAATCGGGCTGATTGTCTGAATTCAGTTAAATTTGGCGACCGACAGGAATTCAACCGCCTTGCCGGTAAACCGGTAGGGGTTGGCAATGCGTGCAGTCCTGCTGAAGCCGTCTGTGTAGACTTCGCTCGGCGACGTTCCGACCAGATCAAACACGAAGGACGGGGCCTTCGAATACCCTCTAGCCCGAGCGATATGGGTCTTCGAAAGTGTGTGCCGGGAGAGATTTGCCGGCAATGGTACGATCATGACCTGACGCTTCGCCTTCTTGTCTCCCACAGCAGGCTTGTTTGATTTACCGGTAGTGCGAACACCGGTTTTCAACGCTTCGAGCGGGTCGATCGGCTCAATGCTGGCCAGGATGAATTCACGCGGAGATGCAGCTGCGGCCTCGCCGGTTATCACCGTCTGGGGTGGTTCTTCGTTCGTCTCGACAACTTTCTTTTCGCCCAACGTTGGAACAGCATATCGGGCTGGTTCCGCATCAAGCACAGAGCGTTCGTTTGGAAGCGCCGCAAGCACGATCTGATTGTTCGGTTCAATCCGCGGACGTTTTTCAGGCAGCGGCACGGCAATGACACGGTCACCCTTGCCCGTATCGGGTTGGATGCCACGCATAATTGCAAGCGCATCGTCGATGCCGCTCTTGCCGGCCGAGGCGATCACTGTACCTGTGCTTATGTCCGCATCTTCGGCAACGGCCAGCCGGGCATTGAATCTGTCATCCGTTGGCACCTGCGGCCGCGGAGTAGGCCTCGGAATCGCCAAGGCTACCTCAACCGTATTAGCATCAACCGTTACGGCATCGGCCTCCGCCGGAACCTCTACTGCCTCTTCAGCCGGATTGCCTATGTCGGCTTTCGGCCGCGGTGCAAACAAAGGCAACGGAACGTCGCGGGCCGGCAATGCCGCAATGATCATTTCCGGCGTTTGTGGTTGCTGTTCAAGCGGCGCTGGAGCGGGAATCGTTTTCACGCGCTTCGGCTCTGTTGCCGCCTGCACGCGATCCTCTTCGTCGTCCTGACCTCCACTGAAGAAGGCAGTCAGGAAATTTCCGCCGCCACCGCTGTTGCGATTGTTGCGCTCGTTCCTCTCCTGCTTTCTGGGTTCGGCGCTTGCAACAACAACACCACCGCCGGATTTGCGCCGCTTGTTGTAGGATGCCAATGCCTGCTTGTAGCCGGGTAGCGGCTTTCCGTCCTTTGGTACATGAAGGGTCTTGCCATTCGGGAACACCGCAACAAGCTCTCTGCGGCTCATGCGTGGCCAATGTCGAACGCTGCCGACATCCATGTGTACGAACGGCGAACCGGAGCGGGGATAGTAGCCGACGCCACCTGTCTGCATTTGCAAACCGATGCGCCGGACTTTCGACAACTTCACGTCCGGAATATAGAAATCCATCGCCTTGCCGAGCATGTGCTGGCTTTTCTTGGCAACACCGCGCCCGCGCTTCCTCAGCATGGCGTTGGTTGCCGGTGACCGGTAGGCCGAGATGACGTGGATATGTTTGCGCGAACCGGATTTCTTGTAGACTTCCCAGATGAGATCAAGCAGGCGGGGATCCATCTTGGTCGGCTCATTGCGCCGCCAGTCCCGGAGGAACCGGTTGATCTGGTTCAGTCCACCTTTCAGGTAGCGGCCATTCTTCTTATAGGTGATTTCGGCTTTTTCCCGGGTGTGGACAAAGAAGAGTTTCAGCGTTCGCGTTTCCGCGCTGGCTGCGGTCACCAATGTCAAAGTCGCAAAGATCGCCAGCAAGCCGCAGGCCACAATTCGGCGCCATGCAGACAAGCCTGTCCGCCACTCGCTTGCGATGGTTACTCGTTTGGTCAATGTGAAGGCCTTGCCGGCTGTCCCTTGATCCCCACCGGATCGATTGTCCCGAATACAACGATTATGCAACCGACTATCGATCCTAATAGTTAATTGCCGCTTATTGAAGCTGAAATGCGTTCACACGAAGGCAAGTCTGTGGATTGATTGTCAATCCCGCAATTTTGGTTAACGTCCTATAAACATGGAGGTTCTTTGATCATGAGAACACCATGAAACTGGTCAGCAAACAACACATCCGTTTCGGTGGTTGAACACTGTGTTCAGTGATGATCAAAACAACACATGAAGCGGTAACCGATTCGCATGCCGCTGGTGGTCGCAAAGGGTTTCCTGACAGGCAAAATTTGTAACTGACAGTCCAGATACCTATATATCAAGAAGTAATGGGGCCAAAGCGGTGGCGCAGACAGCATTTGAAATACAGATTAAGGAGATTGGAATGACTTTTTCGGGATTTGACATCGTTGTAGTTGTTCTGGTTCTTCTTGTTCTGCTTCTGTTGCTGACTGGCGTCAGAACAGTCTCGCAAGGATATAACTATACTGTCGAACGATTTGGACGATACACCCGAACTCTGGACCCGGGCCTCAACATCATCGTCCCGTTCATTGACCGCATCGGCCACAAGATGAACATGATGGAGCAGGTACTCGACGTCCCTACCCAAGAGGTCATTACCAAGGACAATGCGACGGTGGCAGTCGATGGCGTGGCGTTCTTTCAGGTGTTGAATGCCGCACAGGCCGCCTACCAGGTTTCCGGCCTGCAAAACGCAATTCTCAATTTAACCATGACCAACATCCGTACCGTGATGGGTTCGATGGATCTCGACGAATTGCTATCCAACCGCGATGCGATCAATGAACGCCTCTTGCATGTGGTCGACGAAGCGGCAAATCCCTGGGGCATCAAGATGACCCGCGTTGAGATCAAGGACATCAATCCGCCGAAAGACCTGGTCGATTCCATGGCCCGTCAGATGAAAGCCGAGCGTGAAAAACGCGCCGAGATCCTTGAAGCCGAAGGTTTGAAACGAGCGCAGGTGCTCGAGGCAGAAGGCCGAAAAGAGGCTGCATTCCTTGATGCTGAGGCCCGTGAACGGCTCGCTGAGGCCGAAGCCAAGGCCACCGTGATGGTATCGGAGGCAATCGCCTCGGGCGATGTCCAGGCGGTCAACTACTTCGTCGCCCAAAAATACACCGAAGCCCTGGCCACGATTGGCAGCGCGCCGAACCAGAAGATCGTGTTGATGCCGATGGAGGCCTCTTCGCTGATCGGTTCGCTTGGCGGCATAGGCGCAATCGCCAAGGAGGTCTTTGGTGAAGGCGGCAATGGTGGTGCAATCTCCAACAGGACGCAGTCGAACCGGCCGCCAACCGTCCAACCGGAAGGCTCCTAGACTGGGGAGGATTGTCATCATGATTGAGCAACTCGTCACTGAATTGGGTCCCTGGAACTGGATGGTCCTCGGCCTCATATTGCTCGGCGCCGAGGTGCTGGTGCCTGGTTTCTTCCTGATCTGGATCGGAATTGCAGCCGTAATAGTCGGCGCATTGTCCCTTGCGCTCTGGGACGCCGCGATGTGGACCTGGCAGGTGCAGGTGCTTGTGTTTCTGGCGTTGTCGCTGATCTCGGCCTTTGCCGGACGAGCGCTGACCCGGCGCGGTGAGGTTTCCGATGAGCCGCTGCTCAACAAACGCAGCGCACAGATGATCGGCCAAACGGCGACGCTGGAGCAGGCAATCGTCAACGGTCAGGGACGGGTCAAAATCGGTGACACTACCTGGAGCGTATCCGGCCCGGACCTTGAAGCGGGAACGCGCGTGAAGGTGACCGGTGCAGCCGATATGAAATTGACGGTAGAGGCTGTCTGAACTCTGTTAGGCAGCACCAAGCCGCAACAGATCGTGGAAATGAACAATTCCAACCGGGATATCGTCCTCAACAACAATCAATGCGCTGATGTTGTTCTCGTTGAGAATTGCCACTGCAGCCCCCGCAAGCGTTTGACGAGTAACGGTTTTCGGATCCCTGGTCATGATATCGTCGACCGCGATATCCGCCATGTTGCGGCTCAGGTTCCGCGCCAGATCGCCGTCCGTGATAATTCCCGCGAGCCGGTCACCATCGGTAACACATACGCAACCGAAGCGTTTGTTTGACAGCTCCATCACCGCTTCTGGCATCTTGGTGCCAAGCGGCACTTTGGGAATGCGATCACCCGTATGCATGATGTCACTGACATGGGTAAGATTGGCGCCCAACCGTCCGCCAGGGTGAAATGTCTTGAAGTGGTCTGCTGTAAACCCGCGCGCTTCCAACAGCGCCACCGCCAGCGCATCACCCATCACCAACTGCATCAATGTCGATGTTGTCGGCGCCAATCCATGCGGGCACGCTTCGTCAACGCGGGGCAGTGCCAATACAATGTCAGCTGCTCGTCCAAGTGCGGATTTATCTCCCGATGTGATTGCAATCAACGGAATTGAAAACCGGTTTGCATAGGCGACAATACCGTCAAGCTCGGCTGTTTCCCCGGACCATGACAATGCGATGATCGCATCATCCCGCGCAACCATACCAAGATCGCCGTGATTGGCCTCGGCGGAATGAACGAAATAGGCAGGCGTTCCCGTGGAAGCCAGCGTTGCGGCAATCTTCGAACCGATGTGACCGCTTTTACCGACGCCGGTAACGATAACCCGGCCGCCGATTGCTGAGATAACTTCAACTGCTCTGGCGAACGGCTCGGACAGTCCGTTGTCCAATGCATCGGCGAGCGCCGCCACGCCGGACTGTTCGGTCCGGATGGTTCTTATTGCGGCATCGATCGCCGCCTTGCCGTCGACCGGAATCTTCATCGGATTTCCATGCATTGCGGTCAGCGATTAGCGTCAAAATCGGCCGGTGTCCAACCCTTTGAGCAGGCCCGCCAAACGCTGCAGTAACAGCTCCGTCTCAACCAACCGTTAACCACCTGTGTTTACGATTCGGTAAATGTTTTGCCGGGCCTTGGCCCGATTTGCCATGGTGCCCATGTCTGCCTCCAGAAAGTCAAATATATCAACAGCTTGGAAGGCCCACCTATCCATTGGCGTCTTTGCGATGCTGATGTTTGCGCCACCGGTAACGCATGCCCAACAGGCCGACGGGCTTCGCGGGCAGGTCACCGAGGACGAGGTCAACCGCTATATTCTGCGGCGGCCGGGTCTCGATGAACGCATCAATGCGCTGGATCGCGGCGATGATCCGGCCGAAGACGCGCCGGGATTTCAGCCGCCGGAGTACGAACCCGTAAGCGAAGGCGCGGTGCCCGACGAAACCGCCGAGCGCGGGTCAGACGATGCGCAAAGCATATTTGATCTCAATCGCGACAACCCGTTTGCCGATGAGCCGCTGAGTGCTGAACGCCGGGCCCGCAGGACCACACGCAATCGCGATTTGCAAAACGAGCGGCCGCGAACCGTACGCCAACGCATCGCGCTGGAACGCGCCGAACGCTCGAGCGCGGCTGAACAAGAGGCAGACGAAGATATCCTGACCGGAACGGTGCGGGCTGACCGCATCGACGCCCTGGACGAAGAACGCAATGTCGCGGCCGACCCGAGCAGCGAACGAACCGGGGCAATTCAAGGCTTCGACCGGGAGCCTGAAGAAGATCCCTATGCGCCGCTCGGTATCCGCGCCGGCACTTTCACCCTGTTCCCGGAACTGGAACAGGGGATAGCCTGGTCATCCAATGCAGATTCGACATCCGGTGGTGGCGAGGCGGTCCTGTCTGAAACCACTTTGCGCCTCAGGGCTGAATCCGATTGGTCGCGCCATTCGGCGCAAATCGAGGCATTTGGCACTTTCCGGCAGTCCCTATCAGGTGCAGACGTTTCTGAACCTTCTGCAGGCGTCGATGCTGACTTGCGTCTTGACCTGGCGGATGGCTGGGCGGCGAACGCCGGCATCGATTATGATCTGACCCAAGACAGTGCAGCTTCGGCAGTTGTCGTTCCTGGCGTGGTTGAGCAGCCATTGCTCCATACGCTGGTCGGAACTTTGGGTGTCGCCCGCGAAGAGGGCAAACTGCGGCTCGCAGCCACCGGTCGGGTCGAGCGGCTGATCTATGGTGACGCAGATCTCGGCGGCGGCGGAACTCTGTCGCAGCGCGAACGGAACTCGACACTCGCAACCGTGACGCTGCGAACCGGATACGAGATCTCCCCTGCCCTGGTTCCCTTTATCGAAGGTGAAATCGGCAAGCGGTTTTACGACGTCAAAACCGATAGCGCCGGATTTTCCCGCTCTGCGGACCGCTATGCGGTGCGCGCAGGATTTGAGCTTGACCTGGGCGAAAAGCTGACCGGCGAAATCGCTGCCGGCTGGATAAGCGAAAAGCCCGACGATAGCCGGCTCGCCGCTGTCGAAGGCATCAGCGCACTGGCTTCGCTTGCCTGGTCGCCATCGCGTCGAACGACTGTCAATCTTGAAGCCATCACAGCGATCGAGACGACAACGCAACCCGGTGCCTCCGGATCGGTGCTTTATGATGCCAATCTCGGCATAGAGAGACAATTAAGGGCCAATTTGACAGGCAATTTGAGTGCCGGAGTGGGCTTTCGCGATTTCGTCGGTTCGGCAGGCCAAGACCTGCTGTTCGATGTCGAAGCAGGCCTGACCTGGTGGTTGAACCGCAATTTCGGCATCACCGGGCGCGGCGGATACGAAATCGTCAGCTCGACCGTTGCGGGCCGCGATGCTGAAACTGCAAGTGTATTTCTCGGTGTACGTTTGAGACGCTAGCTCACTTCTCGCCCGCGTGTGCCCTTACGATGGGAAGAATCTGCTCCCTGACTTCCTCATCGGCCATGGCAAAAGCCAGATTGGCTTCGACAAAACCAGCCGGCGTGCCGCAGTCAAACGTGTGGCCCTGATAATGGTATCCGAAAAACGGCTGTTCCCGGCTCAACGCCAGCATGGAATCGGTGATCTGAATTTCATTGCCGGCCCCCCTCTCGTGGCGACCGAGATGTTCAAAGATCTCCGGTTGCAGAATGTAGCGCCCATTGATGAACAGGTTCGAGGGCGCGGTGCCCGGCGCCGGTTTTTCCACCATGCCGGAAATTGCAAATCCGCTGTGGACCGCCTCTCCTTTTCCCACGATGCCGTATCGATGGGTTTCAGAAGGATCACACGCCTCAACCGCGATGATATTGCCGCCGGTTTTCTCATACAGTTCAACCATGGCTGCAGTGCAGTTCTGGTCCGGTGGCATGATCATGTCGGGAAGCAACAGTGCGAAGGGCTCATTACCGATGATTTCACGGGCACACCAGACTGCGTGACCAAGCCCCAATGGTTCCTGCTGGCGGGTGAAGCTCGTCTGGCCGGGCTTTGGCTGCAACTCTTTCAGCCGGGCAAGCTCATCGGTCTTGCCGCGTCTTTCCAGCGTGTCATAGAGCTCGAACTGAATATCGAAATGGTCTTCGATCACGGTCTTGTTGCGCCCTGTGACGAAGATGAAATGCTCGATACCGGCTTCGCGGGCTTCATCAACCACATATTGGATCACCGGCCGGTCCAGTACGGTCAGCATCTCTTTCGGCACGGCTTTGGTCGCCGGCAGAAATCGCGTACCCAGGCCGGCAACCGGGAAAACCGCTTTGCGAATTTTCGTCATGCGTTAAATCTCTCACCTGTCCCACACCGACATTTTCACGCCCGAATTGATAACTACTGAATCCGGCACCGGACTTTTCCGGTTTGGGGAAGGTGAAAATCGCATTTGGCACTGAATTTGCGATCCATGGTAAACCAATTCCTAACGGCAATGGTTCAGATTGCAGCCGGATTTGATTGAGGAGAGCGCCATGCAGGTGTCCTTGCCACATATTTTCCGCCTGACGGTGGTACTGTTGCTCCTGGCCGGCATTACCGGTTTGTCAGCTACCCAGGCTGCGCACGCCGACGCAGGGTTCCGTAAATGGGTGTCCAGTTTCCGGGCGACTGCAGCAAAATCGGGCATCAAACGTTCAACGCTTGACCGCGCATTCAAGGGCGTGACTGCGCCTGACCCGGAAGTGCTGGAAAAGGCGCGATATCAACCGGAGTTCAAGGCTCCGGTCTGGCAGTATTTCGACAATCGCGTCCAGGAAGACGCGATTGCCAACGGCCGCAAGATGCTCCGCAAGTGGAAGCCCTGGCTGTCAAAGATCGAAAAGAAATACGGCGTTGATCGCTACACATTGCTGGCCATCTGGTCGATGGAAACCAATTACGGCGCCATTCTGGAAAACGACCGGGTCATGCGCAATGTCATTCGTTCGCTTTCGACGCTCGCCTATGCCGACAAACGTCGGCGTAAATTTGCCCGTCAACAGCTACTTGCGGCCCTGAAAATCCTGCAGCGCGGAGACATTTCGGAGCGCAATCTGGAAGGCTCATGGGCAGGCGCCATGGGCCATACCCAATTCATCCCCACCAGTTACATGGCCTATGCGGTTGACATGGATGGCGACGGTCGGCGCGATATCTGGAATTCCATTCCGGACGCGCTTGCCACCGCGGCAAACCTGCTTCGCAAAAACGGTTGGCGCAGCGGACAGACCTGGGGATATGAAGTATCGCTGCCATCAGGCCGCAAGTTTCCGGGCGGATCGATGAAAATTTCGAGGTGGAGCTCGATCGGGGTCAAACGCGTTAGCGGCAAACCGTTTCCGCGTGGCGGTGACAATGCCGTGCTCAAGGTTTTGCAGGGCCGCTCCGGGCCGGCTTTTCTGGTCACAAAGAACTTTTTTGTGCTTAAGCGCTACAATAACGCGGACAAATACGCTCTCGCAGTCGGGCTGCTGGCTGACGAAATTGCCGGCTATGGCGGCTTGGCCAAGGATTGGAGCCGCCCGTTCACGAAACTCTCATTTGCCGAAAAACAGGAATTGCAGAAACAATTGCTGGCGCATGGCTATTATGACGGCAAGATTGATGGCAAAATCGGCTCGGGGTCGCGAAAGGCAATAATAGCGTTTCAGGCCCGCGCCGGGATGAAACAAACCGGACATCCGAGCAAGGAAGTACTCACCGCGATAAAGAGGCGTTGACGGTACATGCTGCAGAGCAAGGTCTTCAAACTGTCGGGATGGCCCTTCGTGGCCCTGGCCTTGCTGGCGCTAGCGCTACCTCTGACTTATGCAGTGCCTTCCTTCGCGCAGAATTCGCAAACCCTGTTTCAGCGTCTTTTCAAACCCAACCGGAAAGAGCAACGCGTCAAACGCAAAACAAAGCGGTCGAAAAAATCGAAACGGCGCAATTCACGACAGACGAACGGTGGCACGACCACTGCGAAAAAGATCCCTGACAAACTGGAAAATGCCAGGGTTGTTCTTGTTGTCGGCGATTTTCTCGCTGGTGGGCTTGCCGAAGGGCTGGAAACCGCGTTCCAGGATTCACCGGGAATCAGGATCATGGAGCAATCCAATGGTTCCTCAGGCATCGTCCGCGATGACTACTACGACTGGCGCGCGAATTTGCCTCAGATAATCGAGGCGACAAGCCCGAGCGTGCTGGTCTTCATGATCGGGGCCAACGACCGTCAGGATTTCCGCACAACCGAACCCAGATACCGGCGGCGCTCCGACGAATGGTTGAAGGAATACGAAAAGCGCGCGACTGATCTCGCCAAGATTTCGACCGACCGGAACATCCCGTTCGTCTGGGTCGGCGTTCCGTCATTTTCGAAAAGAAGCATGACGGCCGACATGCTGACATACAACGATATCTACAAACGTGTGACCGAGCTGACAGGTGGCAATTTCGTCGATATCTGGGATGGCTTCGTCAATGAAGCCGGCGCCTATGTGACGTCCGGCCCGGACATCAATGGGCAACCGGCGCGGTTGCGGTCTTCGGACGGCATCAATGTCACCCGCGCGGGTCGCCGGAAAATCGCATTTTATGCGGAAAAACCGCTGCGCAAGATTTTGGGCAATGCGAGTGCACCTGACATTGGTGCGCTGGGACCGGAAAACCTGCCGCAATTGCGCCTTGACCACGGCGACGCCCCGCTAATCGACCGCCTCGCGCCAATCGCACTCAATGATCCGGAACTCGATGGCGGCAATGAGCTGCTGGGAGCCACCGTCGAAATCAATGCCACCGATGTTCGGGAAACGCCGGCGCGCAAATTGAGGGTTGAAGGTATTGCCGCACCGGCCAAACCTGGCAGGGCAGACGACTTCACTTGGAAACCGCAACCTGCCGAAACGAGCCAGTAAGGCCGGTCGAACTACCGCGGCAGAACCGTCGAACCCATCAATGATTCGTCGATACTGGCGGCGGCCTGGCGACCCTCGCGGATGGCCCAGACGACAAGCGACTGACCGCGGCGCACATCTCCGGCTGCATAGAGCCGGTCAACATTGGTCCGGTAGTCGGTTTCATTGGCGTCGATATTGGTGGATTTCCGAGCATCGACGTCAGTTTTCAACGTGTCACCCATTTCGCCGAGTACACCGGTTTCCATCACACCGTGAAAACCAATGGCGATAAAAGCAAGGTCGGCGCGGATCAGGAACTCGGTTCCCTCGATCGGTTTGCGCTGCTCGTCGACATGGCAACATTTCACACCGACAAGATGGCCTTCTTCGCCGATGAACTCCAGCGTGGCAATCTGGAATTCCCGGTTCGCCCCTTCGGCCTGCGAAGATGATGTTCGCATCTTGGTCGCCCAGAACGGCCAGACCGTCAGCTTGTCTTCCATTTCAGGTGGCTCCGGCCGGATATCCAGTTGAGTTACCTTGACCGCTCCCTGACGGAATGCCGTACCGATGCAGTCAGATGCGGTGTCGCCTCCACCGACGACGATGACATGTTTGCCGGAGGCCGATATCGGCTCCGACGGCCATGCGACGGACTGGATGTCCTCACCGCCGACCCGGCGGTTCTGCTGTACCAGATATGGCATCGCATCGTGCACACCGGCCAAATCGGCGCCGGGGACACCGGCCGGGCGCGGTTTTTCCGAACCGCCGCAATAGAGTACCGCGTCGTGTTCCTCGAGCAATTCAGCGACGGTCTTGTCGACGCCAACATTAACCCCGCAATGGAAGGTTACACCCTCGCCATTCATCTGCACGACGCGGCGATCGATATGATGCTTTTCGATTTTAAAGTCGGGAATGCCGTAGCGCATCAACCCGCCAGGGCGGCTCTCGCGCTCATAGACATGCACGTCGTGACCGGCACGTCCGAGTTGCTGCGCGGCCGCCATGCCTGCCGGGCCCGAGCCGATTATACCGACGGATTTGCCGGTCTTTTTCTCCGGCGGATAGGGCCGGATGTGCCCAGTCTCATAAGCCCGGTCCGCAATTGCCTGTTCGATCGTCTTGATTGAGACCGGTACGTCTTCGAGATTGAGCGTGCATGCCTCTTCGCACGGGGCCGGGCAGATGCGGCCGGTCCATTCGGGGAAATTATTGGTCGAATGCAGATTGCGGATCGCATTGTCCCAGTCCCCATTATAGACGAGGTCGTTCCAGTCCGGGATCTGGTTGTGCACCGGACAGCCGGTTGGCCCATGGCAATAGGGAACGCCGCAATCCATGCAACGGGCCGCTTGCTTGATGACCTCGGGATCCGACATCGGCAGGGTGAACTCCCTGAAATGGCGAATCCGGTCAGACGCAGGCTGATATTTTGGCACCTGCCTGTCGATTTCCAGAAATCCGGTTACCTTGCCCATTTCCCGTCCCTGCTCAGCGAATGACCACGGCCGTGCCCGACGCTGACACCATCAGCATCGATCCGCTCGAACCTGTCGATATGTTTTCGTAGTCGATGTCGATGCCGATCACCGCGTTTGCGCCACGCTGGCTTGCTTCGTCTTCAAGTTCCCGAAGCGCTGTCTCGCGGGCTTCTTGCAGCACCTGCTCGTAGGCACTGGAGCGCCCGCCAACGATATCGCGAATGCCGGCAAAGATATCCCGAAAAATGTTGGTTCCCAGGATGGCTTCACCTGTGACGATACCTTTGTATTCAACGATCTCGTGACCTTCGAGACGATTTGTCGTGCTGATGATCATTCCACTTACTCCGCTGCCAAACCAAGGCGCATGTTTTCCATCTCCTGCAAAGCACGACGATATTCGACCGGCATGACTTTCCTGAACTTCGGCCGGTAGTCAGCCCAATTGTCGAGTATGTCTTTGGCGCGCGCCGAGCCCGTATAGTGAAGATGATTGGAGATCAGCTGGTACAGCCGCTCTTCATCATGACTGGTCATGTTGTCGAGAACATCAACCCGGCCCTTGTGATCCAGATCACCACCATGGTGATGCAGTTTTTCCAGAAGGTCGTCTTCCTCCGGCACCGGTTCCAGTTCGACCATCGCCATGTTGCAGCGTTTGGCAAAGTCGCCGGCTTCATCCAGAACATAGGCAATGCCGCCAGACATGCCGGCTGCAAAATTGCGCCCGGTCTGCCCGATGACGACCACAACACCACCTGTCATGTACTCGCAACCGTGATCGCCGACGCCCTCAACAACCGCAACGGCGCCGGAATTGCGGACAGCAAATCGCTCACCCGCAACGCCAGAGAAATAACACTCACCCTCGATCGCACCATAAAGTACCGTGTTGCCGACGATGATCGAGTTTGCCGCGACTATTTTTGAGGCCTGCGGCGGTTTGATGATCAGCCGGCCACCGCACAAACCCTTGCCGACATAGTCATTCCCGTCGCCGGCAAGGTCGAAAGTGATACCGCGCGACAAAAATGCGCCGAAAGATTGCCCCGCCGTACCATGCAACTTTACCGAAATCGTGTCGTCCTTCAGCCCCTTGTGGCCGAAGCGTTTGGCGACCTCACCTGAAAGCATCGCCCCGGCGGAACGGTCGGTGTTGCGGATCTCGGTTTCGATTGAGACCTTTTGCTTGGCCTCAAGCGCCGGTGCAGCTTCGCCAATCAGTTTCCGGTCGAGAATGTCAGCAATCGGATGATTTTGCGTTTCCGTCCAACGAATTGCATCGCCCTCGGCCTCGGGCCGGTAGAACACACCGGTAAAGTCCAGTCCCTTGGCTTTCCAGTGATCGATCATTGCTTCGCGTTCGAGAAGATCCGAATGGCCGATGATCTCGTTGAGAGATTTGAAACCCATTGCAGCCAGCATCTGGCGCACTTCCTCAGCGATGAAGAAGAAGTAGTTGATCACATGTTCCGGCGTTCCCTTGAAGCGCTTGCGAAGCACGGGGTCCTGGGTTGCCACGCCAACCGGGCAGGTGTTCAGATGGCATTTGCGCATCATGATGCAGCCGGCAGCGATCAAAGGGGCAGTAGAGAAGCCGAATTCATCCGCGCCAAGAAGCGCTCCAACAATTACATCGCGTCCGGTGCGCAAACCGCCATCGACCTGCAGCGCCACGCGGCTGCGAAGCCCGTTCAGCACCAGCGTCTGATGCGTCTCGGCCAGTCCCATCTCCCATGGGCTGCCGGCATGTTTGATCGACGTCAGGGGAGAGGCGCCTGTTCCCCCGTCAAAGCCCGATATCGTGATGTGATCGGCACGCGCCTTGGCAACACCGGCGGCAACCGTGCCGACACCGACCTCGGAGACCAGTTTGACGGAAATATCCGCGTCCGAATTGACATTCTTCAGATCAAAGATCAGCTGTGCCAGATCCTCAATCGAGTAGATGTCGTGGTGCGGCGGCGGCGAAATCAGCCCGACCCCGGGCGTCGAGTGACGTACCTTGGCAATTGTCGCATCGACCTTGTGACCCGGCAGCTGACCGCCCTCACCGGGTTTCGCGCCCTGCGCCACCTTGATCTGTATCATGTCGGAATTGACCAGATACTCTGTCGTGACACCGAAACGGCCGGACGCCACCTGTTTGATCGACGAACGCTCAGGATTGGATGAACCGTCGAGCAGCGGCATGTAACGGTCGGGTTCTTCGCCACCTTCGCCGGTATTTGATTTGCCGCCGATCCGGTTCATGGCGATCGCCAGCGTCGTATGCGCTTCGCGGCTGATTGAACCGAAGGACATGGCGCCGGTCGAAAAGCGTTTGACGATTTCTGCAGCGGGCTCCACATCGCTCAATTCGACCGGCTTGCGGCCGTTTTCCTCTGCCTGTTGGATATGGAACAGGCCGCGGATCGTCTGTGCGCTTGCCGCGTCATGGTCTATCTGGTCGGAAAACTCCTTGTAAGTTTTCCACGAATCCGTGCGAACCGCGTGTTGCAGCGAAGCCACCGCATCCGGCGACCACACATGGCTTTCACCGCGAATGCGGTAGAGATATTCACCGCCGACTTCCAGCGCGTTTCTCAGTACCGGATCGTCGCTGAAGGCTAACCGATGGCGGCGGAAGGTTTCTTCGGAAACCTCTTCGAGCCCTACACCTTCGATGGTCGTAGCCGTTCCGAAGAAGAACTCCTTGACGAAATCGCTCCTCAATCCGACCGCATCGAAAATCTGCGCACCGCAATAGGACTGGTATGTCGAAATGCCCATCTTGGACATCACTTTCAGGATGCCCTTGCCGATCGACTTGATATAGCGTTCCACGACCTCGCCGGCATCGACCTCGGGTGGAAATGCCTTGTTGGCATGCATGTCGAGCAGCGTATCGAAAGCGAGATAGGGATTGATCGCTTCGGCGCCAAAACCCGCAAGACAGGCGAAATGGTGCACTTCCCGCGGTTCGCCGGATTCGACCACAAGACCGACCGCTGTGCGCAACCCTTTGCGGATCAGGTGGTGATGAACTGCAGCTGTTGCCAGCAATGCCGGAATTGCCACCCGGTCCGGCCCCACCTGCCGGTCCGACAGGATGATGATGTTGTAGCCGCCGGCGACAGCCGCTTCGGCTCTCTCGCACAGACGGGCCACCGCGCCCGGCAGTCCCGCAGCGCCTTCGGCGGATGCGTAGGTGATATCGATCGTTTTGGTATCGAACCGGTCCTCGGTGTGACCGATTGAGCGGATTTTCTCCAGATCTCCATTGGTCAATATAGGTTGGCGAACCTCCAAGCGCTTGCGGCGTGAATTACCGACGAGATCGAATATGTTCGGCCGTGGTCCGATAAACGATACCAGACTCATCACCAGTTCTTCGCGGATCGGATCGATCGGTGGATTGGTGACCTGGGCAAAGTTTTGCTTGAAGTAGGTGTAGAGCAGCTTCGACTTGTCCGACATTGCCGAAATCGGCGTGTCGGTACCCATTGAGCCAAGTGATTCCTGGCCTGTCGTTGCCATGGGCGACATCAAAATTTTGGTATCTTCCTGGGTGTAGCCAAATGCCTGCTGGCGGTCGAGCAGGCTGACATCGCGCCTGAGCGCCCGCGGCTCAACTGGGCCGAGATCCTCAAGTATCAGCTGGGTCCGGGTCAGCCACTCCTTGTAGGGATGCTGGGTCGAAATCTGCTCCTTGATTTCCTCGTCCGAGATGATCCGGCCTTCTTCAAGGTCGATCAGCAGCATGCGGCCCGGCTGCAAACGCCATTTGGCGGTGATGTTTGCTTCGTCAACCGGAATGACGCCGGCTTCCGACGCCGCAATGACGCAATCATCATCGGTGACAATGTAGCGGGCCGGGCGCAACCCGTTGCGGTCCAGCGTCGCACCAATCTGCCTGCCATCGGTAAACACGACAGCTGCCGGCCCGTCCCACGGCTCCATCAACGAGGCATGATACTCGTAAAAAGCCTTGCGGTTGTTATCCATCAGCCGGTTGCCAGCCCAGGCTTCCGGAATCAGCATCATCATCGCATGGGCCAGCGAATATCCACCCTGCCAAAGGAATTCGAGCGCATTATCGAAACACGCCGTATCCGATTGGCCTTCATAGGAAATCGGCCAAAGTTTCGAGATATCGTTGCCGAACAACTCGGAGTCGACCGACGCCTGGCGCGCAGCCATCCAGTTGACGTTACCCCGCAGTGTGTTGATCTCGCCATTATGCGCGACCATTCGATAGGGGTGCGCCAGTTTCCAGGATGGAAAGGTGTTGGTTGAAAAACGCTGGTGAACCAATGCCAACGCGCTCTCAAACCGCGGATCGGACAGATCCTGGTAGTATTTTTCCAACTGGTAGGCGAGGAACATGCCCTTGTACACAATCGTGCGCGATGACAGCGATACGATATAGAACCCGTTGTCGCGGCCTTCCGTTTCATTGTGAACCCGGTTGGATATGACCTTGCGCAGGATGTAGAGCCTGCGCTCGAAATCATCGTCGTTCTCGATAGCCTCACCGCGGCCGATGAAGACTTGGCGGTGAACAGGTTCCGAAGCAGCGATCTCCGGCGCCTTGGAAAGTGAAGCGTTTTCGACCGGAACGTCACGGAATCCGAGTACCGATTGACCTTCTGCGGCCACCACTTCGGTGATGATGGCCTCAAGATTGTCGCGTAGTTCCGCTTCCTGCGGCATGAAGACGTGTCCGACGGCATAATGACCGGCTTCCGGCAATTCGACGCCACTTTCTGCCATGACCTCGCGAAAAAACCGGTCCGGGATCTGGACCAGCATGCCTGCACCATCACCCATCAGCGGGTCTGCACCAACCGCACCGCGATGCGTCAGGTTCTCGAGCATCGCCAACCCGTTTGTGACGATGTTGTGCGATTTGGCACCCTTCATATTGGCGATGAAGCCGACACCACATGCATCATGTTCATTGGCCGGATCATAAAGTCCCTGCGCCTCCGGCAGTCCGGGTTCGGGCGTGCGAACAGCTGCGTCGGCCACGTTCGCCGGAAAATTCTTCGCCTCGCTCATCACCCGTTCCTCCGTCTTCGCCTCAAGCGGCGTCACCGCCGTTCGGGAAGCGCCACATCCAGTCGCAATCTTCCCGTGCCAGTGGCACAAAATTCGAAATGCCCATGCGCGGTTTGCACTTCGGGCAGGATTGCCGCTTTGTCACGCCGATGCGCACGGCTTTTTGTTGGCGCCAAAATTCGCGCAGCCACTCATTCCGGTTTGATGATACCCGGTTTTAGAACGGAGCGCGATGGCATATATGACAGCAATGCTGTCCTAATTCATATGCCACATTTGACCCAGCCAGACAAGATGGCCAAACGCGAAATTCCGCCGCATCTGGAAATAAAAGTTCAACTGCCATCGTCAATGTATAATTTTATTACTGAATTTCACCAATTCCAACAATACACTGGCGATCAACGCGGTTGGCAACGCATTTTTGCGTCACTGACACAACAGCACCCACTTGCGCAATTGCTCCAAATTCGGGATGACAGATAAAAAGTCTTCCCGCGGAGTCCCAATGAAATTTAAATCAGACAATAGCGCCGGAGCGCATCCGAAAATCTGCGAAAACATGACGGCGAATGCGAGTGGATTTGCCTCATCTTATGGCGCAAGCGACCTCGATAACCGAATACGAGACAAGTTTTGCGAACTGTTCGACCGCGATGTGGCGGTTTTCTTTGTCGGAACCGGTACCGCGGCAAATTCACTAGCCCTGACGGCCGTCAACCGTCCGGGCGGTGTGGTATTCTGCCATCCCGAAGCGCATATGGCTGAAGATGAGTGCGGCGCACCGGAGTATTTTACCGGCGGCGCACGCCTTTGCGGTGTGGATGGCCCACTGGGTCGTATGGACATCGGCAAACTCCAGCCGGCGATCGACCATTTTCCTGCGGAATTCATTCATGCTGGCCAGCCCATGGCCGTTTCGATCACCCAGTCTACGGAAATCGGCACACTTTATTCGATCGACGAAATCGAAGCGGTATCCGCAATCTGCCGGAAGAATGGACTGCCGCTCCATATGGACGGCGCCCGGTTTGCCAACGCGATGGTTTCGCTCGGCGCATCGGCAAAACAGATGACCGTTGATGCAGGCGTCGACATGATTTCCTTTGGCGGCACGAAGAATGGCTGCTGGTGTGCCGAAGCGCTGATTTTTCTGAACATGGATTTGGCGAAGGACGCGGCATTTCTGCACAAGCGCGCAGCACAACTGTTTTCAAAAAGCCGGTTTATTGCTTCTCAATTCGAAGCCTATTTCGCCAACGATCTGTGGATCGAACTTGCGACCCATTCAAATGCAATGGCGGCACGGCTGGTTGCGGGGCTTGAACAATCCTCCAACTGCCGCATGGCCTGGCGACCTGAGGCCAATGAAGTGTTTCCGATTATCGGCAGGCAGACCATTTCCAAGCTGGAAGCGGCCGGTGCGGAATTCCACGAATGGCCAAAACCGAGGTCATTTGATGGTGAAATCGGCGAAGATGAGGAGTTGTGCCGGTTGGTGACAAGCTTTGCGACGACTACGGACGATGTCGACCAGTTTTGCGAACTGGCGAGCTAGAGCGAAAGCCGACCATATTGAATCAATTCTGTTTGCCGATTGGGGTGGTGATCCGGCGTCGAGACGCTCGAAGGGCGATGCCGTAGCATCGTTCGAGAGCGGATCGGCTTCGGGCACCCGCCAATCGCAAACCCTTACGGGCCGGGCGTTTTCGGGCCAAATCCTTTGCGTTTGTTCTCGTACGTATCGCGGATATGTCCATCGAACAAACGCTCGACCTTGTCGCGAAACCGCTCCGGCAGAATGGTTCAATTTGATCGGATTTCGCTATAATTCCAATTCAGTTCGCGTCCGTCGCCTCGAGTTCATCAATCAGAGCTTCGATTACCGAAAGGCCTTTTTGCCAGAATGAGGGGTCCGATGCATCGAGACCGAAAGGCGCCAGCAGCTCGGAATGATGCTTGGTGCCACCGGCCCGCAGCATGTCGAAATACTTGTCCTGAAACCCTTTTTCCGCATCCTGGTAGACCGCGAACAGGGAATTCACCAGACAATCGCCGAACGCATAGGCGTAAACATAGAACGGTGAATGGATGAAGTGGGGAATGTAGGCCCAGAACGTCTCGTAGCCCTCACCCAGCTTGATCGCAGGACCAAGGCTTTCGGCCTGCACCTGCAGCCAGAAATCGCCAAGCTGTTCCGCTGTTAACTCGCCTTTTCGCCGTTCGGTATGAACCAGCCGCTCGAATTCATAGAACGCGATCTGTCGCACCACCGTGTTGATCATGTCTTCGGCTTTCTGCGCCAGCATCGCTTTGCGCTCACGCCGGTCCTTTGTTGCCGAAAGCAGTGATTGGAAGGTCAGCATTTCGCCAAAAACCGACGCAGTCTCGGCCAGCGTCAGCGGTGTCGAGGCCATCAACGCTCCCTGCCCGCCGGCAAGGACCTGATGAACACCGTGGCCAAGCTCATGGGCGAGCGTCATGACGTCCCGCGGCTTGCCCATGTAGTTAAGCAGCACATAAGGGTGCGCGGACGGAACCGTTGGATGGGCAAACGCTCCCGGCGCTTTTCCGGGCCGGGTTGGCGCGTCAATCCAGTTTTTTTCGAAAAACTGGCCGGCAATCTCAGCCATTTCCGGCGCAAACCCATGATAGGCGGACAGCACGGTATCGCGCGCCTCTCCCCAGGAAATAATCGACTGGGGGGTTTCGGGAAGCGGCGCATTGCGATCCCAATGGTTCATCTGGTCCATGCCGAGCCACCGGGCTTTCATGGCATAATAGCGGTGCGACAGGCGTGGCCAGGCATCCCTTACTGCACTCGACAGTGCATCGACGACATCGCGCTCAACCCGATTGGCCAGGTGGCGAGAATCGGCGATGTCCTTGAAGCCCCGCCAGCGGTCGGAAATTTCCTTGTCCTTGGCTAGCGTGTTGGTAATCAATGTGAACGTTCGCAGATTTCGTCCAAATGTCGCTGCCAGCGCTTCAGATGCCTTGCGGCGTCTCTCGGGATCGGTGTCCTGCAGCCTGTTGAGCGTTGGTTCCAGTGCCAGTTCTTCACCATCGATATCGAACCGCAGCGCACTCATTGTCTCGTCAAACAAGCGGTTCCACGCGCCACGACCGGTGACCGATTTTTCGTGGAACAATTGCTCCACCCGGTCTTCCAACTGGAACGGCTTGTCCTTGCGCAGATCCTCCACCCAGGGCCGGTAGTGGTTGAACAGCGGATCGGCAGCCAGAGCGGCCTCGATCAGTTCATCGGCAACGCTGTTGAGTTCAAGGGCAAAGAACAACAGATGCGCGCTGGCATCCGTCATTTTCTCCTGAACATCGCCATAGAACTTCGCCCGTACCGGATCGGAAGTGTCTCCTGCATATACAAGCCCGGCATAGGAAGCGATCCGCCCAATCAGTTCCTCAATCGCCTCATATTGCTGTAGTGCTTCGCCGAGGCGGCCCTCAGCGCCCTTCCTGGCCCCCTCTTCGAGTTTTCCTTTCCAGTCCTCCTCAAACGCGTTTGCCATATCGGCGGCGCGCTTCATATCGCCGGAAACTTCTTCAGAGTCCAAGGCTGGATACAAATCGGCAAGGTTCCACTCAGGCAAGCCGGATAGCGCATCACTTGCAGCGTTTTCAGCCACACCAAATACGCCCATTTCACTTGTCACGAACGTCATCGATTGTTCTGCTTTCATCTGATCTGGCCGGCCTTCGGAGAATATTCAGCCGACCGGTGATGTATTGCGTTAGCAACTTGTTTACCGGCTTTCTTGAGCCGACTTTTAGATGTCTGTGCCAAGATGATCCAGACTGAAAGGCAGAAACGCGCCCATCCTTAGCAAACCATTTCACGATTATTGAAAATATGACACAGTTGATCCTCATCGCCGAAGACGATCCGGTCCAATGCCGGCTGCTTGACGCTGCCGTCACCAAGGCAGGTTACTCCACACTCCTGGCCAATGAGGGAAGCGAGGTCTTTGAGGCGTTCGACGGACCCCGCGGACGCGATATTGCCGTGCTCGTTCTGGATCTCGGCTTGCCAGACATGGATGGGCTGGCAGTCATGGAAAAGATGCGCAGCAACGGGATCGACGTTCCGGTGCTGGTACAAACAGCTCAAGGATCAATTGAAACCGTCATCAACGCGATGCGCGCCGGCGCCTTCGACTATGTAGTCAAGCCGGTTTCTCCGGACCGTTTGAAATCCTCAATTGCCAATGCTCTTCGCGTCGAAAAGGCAGAAAGCGAAACAAGGAAACACAAGCCGTTGCCTTCGGGCGTCCTTGTCTTCGACAATATTGTTTCCACCAGCCCGGCGATGGAGCGGGTAATCTCGCTGGGCCGCAAGGCCGCTGCCACCAACATACCGGTTCTCATCGAAGGTGAATCGGGCGTTGGCAAAGAGTTGGTAGCCCGCGCAATTCAGGGAAGCGGGGGGCGCCGCAAAAAACCCTTCGTCACCGTCAATTGTGGTGCAATCCCCTCCAATCTGGTCGAGAGCATTCTGTTCGGCCATGAGAAAGGCTCGTTTACCGGCGCAACTGAGAAACATACTGGCAAGTTCGTCGAGGCGGATAGCGGCACGCTGTTCCTCGATGAAATCGGCGACCTGCCGCTCGATGTCCAGGTCAAGTTGCTACGCGCGATTCAGGACGGCGAGGTCGATCCGGTTGGCGCGAAACGCTCGCAGAAAGTCGACATCCGGCTGATTTCGGCAACCCATCGCGACTTGATCCAATGGGTCAAGGACGGCCAATTTCGCGAGGACCTGTTCTACAGGCTCAATGTCTTTCCCATTACCGTGCCGCCGCTGCGAGATCGCCGCGACGACATTCCGGCACTGGTAAAGCATTTCATGGCACAAAATCCTGCCGGTGATGCCGGAGCCCGGATAACCGGCATTTCGACGGATACATTGGCCATGCTCAAGAGCTATGACTGGCCCGGCAACATCCGCCAATTGGAAAATGCGGTTTTGCGGGCAGTGGTCTTGTGTGAGGGCGAAACGTTGAATGTGGATGAATTTCCGCAAATACGGGCACAGGTTGAAGGGATTGACCTGTCCGCGGATCCGCAGTCGGCTCCGTCATCCGCACCGGTTGTTGAACCCGAAAAAGCTCGAACTCAAACCTCCGTGGGTACGGAAGTCATCACGTTCGACACGGATGAAGCTGAAAACCCGTCGCAGCCGGCCGGTGACGATGGCCTGAGTGTGCTCGATGAACGCGGCGATGTGCGCGCGCTCTCTGATGTCGAGTACGACATGATCTGCTTCGCCATCGACCACTATGCCGGGCAGATGAGCGAGGTCGCGCGCCGCTTGGGCATTGGACGTTCGACGCTCTATCGCAAGCTGAAAGAATACGGCATCGATCCAGACGAAACACGCGGCGACAAACTGGCGTCGTGAGTTTCAAACCCAGCCCGACAATTCCCGGCGCACCATTGTTTCGATTACATCCATACCCGCTTCACTGTCGTTCAGACATGGGATGTGAGTGAAGTTTTCGCCTCCTGCTTCGTGGAAAATTTCTTCGGCTTCACCAGCTATTTCCTCAAGTGTTTCCAGACAATCAGAAACAAAACCGGGATTGAACACGGCGATGGATTTGACGCCTTCCCGGCCGAGCCTTTCAACGGTTTTGTCGGTATAGGGCTGCAGCCATTCTTCTGGTCCGAACCGCGACTGGAAGCAGGTCATCAGTTTCTTCTCGTCCCAGCCAAGCCGCTCGCGCAACAGCCGCGAGGTCTTCATGCAGTGGCAATGATAAGGATCGCCCTTTTGAAAATAGCTCTGCGGAATGCCGTGATAGGACGCAATCACGACGTCCGGTTCGAAATCGATCGATGCCAAATGCATCTCGATCGATTGCGCTAGTGCCTCGATGTAGACTGGTTCTTCATGGTAGGGCGGCACCGTTCGCACCGCCGGCTGAAACCGCATTTTCATCAGCGATTCGAAAAACTTGTCGTTTACGGTGGCCGTTGTCGTCGCCGAATACTGCGGATAGAGCGGAAACATGACAATTCGCGTGCAGCCTGCGGCCATCATCTCGTTGACGACGCTTTCGATTGACGGATTGCCGTAGCGCATTGCCCAGTTGACTTGAATATGATCGAAATCCGCCAGTGATGTGGCAAGCTTGTCTGCCTGCGAACGCGTGAATGTCCTCAGCGGCGATTCATCCAATTCCTTGTTCCAGATCGAAGCATAGGCAGCGCCTGATTTCTTTGGTCTCGTGTTGAGAACAATGCCATGGAGAATCGGGAGCCAGAGTGCCCGCGGCCATTCGATCACCCTTTTGTCGGACAGAAATTCACGCAAGTAACGCCGCATCGGCGCTATTTCGGTGCCATCCGGTGTCCCAAGATTGATAAGAAGAACGCCTGTTTTGGGCGGCTTGATTTCCGGGTGCCCCGCCGGCAGCGGGCCAATTGATTTGGCTTTGTCCGAAACCGAATTTTTCTTCTGCATCATCTGCATTCCAACTGAGCCCGGGTCTGAAAATCACAGATAGGGCATCGATTGCTGATTTGGAACCGTTCGAGCCCACTGGGCCAAAAATGAGCGCCAAACAAACAAACTCCGCCGACCAGGAAATGACGGCGGAGTTTAAGTTGAACGAGATAGATGCCCGTTATTGCGCCGGCGGCACCGTCAGTTCCGAGCCGATTTTCAGCCGGCGGGCACTTGCGTCGGGATTGGCTTCCGCGATTTTCTTCCACATGCGGCCGGCGCCATAATAGGTTCTGGCCAGTGTCCAAAAATTATCGCCAAGCACGACAGTGTGCATCTTCGCAGCCATCGCGTCATCGCCACCTTCGGGTTCGCCGACCTTGGCTTCCATTTTGACGTCGGCTTCGGCTGGAGGTGCTTCAACCTTTGGCGGCTCTGTCGTCAGCGTCATTGACGTATCGGGAAGTTCCGGCGTCGTTACCGCTACTTCCGTCTCTTTCTCCATGGCCGCGTCTTCGGATTTCTGCATCATCGCCCCTTCCTTGATCCGGCCATCCAGATACGGCTCGTAGGGCTGGTTGTTTGACAGATATTCAGCAACGACAAGTTCAAGGCCCGGACCGAAATCATAGGCATTCTGGGCGTTGGACGCGAACAGCTTGTAGCCGTCACCGCCTCCGCGCATGAAGTTGTTGGAGACAACGCCGTACATCTTGGCCGGATCGATCGGAGCCCAGTTGCCGCCCTCATTGACCTCGACCCCGGAAATGCGTCCTTCATTCGGCGCAACGCCGATGTCAAATGCGTATCTCAATCCGGCAACCTGGGGAAAGCGGCCTTTGCCATCCTCGATCTGGCTGACACCCGATTCCAGTGACGCGACGATGTCCGCGCCGGTCAGGTCAAACGTGGCAAGCGTATTCTGGAAGGGCAATACAGTAAGCACCTCACCCATGGTGATGTCGCCGGTGTCAATCGAGGCCCGCAAGCCACCGCCATTCTGAATGGCGATCTGGACACCCTGGTCCCTGACCCTGTCAAGCATGGCGTCGGCCACCAGATTACCCATCTGGCATTCACGCGCCCGGCAATTGTCACGGCTTCCGTCGATTTCCGCCAAAGTTTCGGAAACCCGCCTTGCTTTCAGTTCCTCGATCGGCGCTGCCAGTTCGGCTACGCGGGCAAGCACCGCAGCGTCGGGTGTAACCGAAGCGTCGAGCAAAACCGGATCGCCGCTTGCGCCGATGACCTTGCCCGCATCATCAAACGTCACACGAAGGTCGCCGACATATTTTGAATAGGCGTAAGCCTGGACGATCGGCACCTGCTCCCCTGAAGGGTTATTGACGAATTCCGGATAGGGCGGCGAATCTTCGTCGGTGTTCGACATCAATGTGTGGCTGTGACCGCCAACGATGACATCGACACCATTCACCGCCGCAGCGATCTCCCGGTCACGCGGCAGGCCGACATGAGAGAGCACGATAATCTTGTTGATCCCATCTGCTTCCATCGCGGCAACTGCATCTTGCAGATATTCGACCTCGTCTCCAAACAACACATTGTCACCCGGTGACGAGGTTTCATCCGTATCGGTAGCAAGAACCGACAGAATGCCAATTTTCTCGCCGCCTCGCTCGACAACGATCGAAGGGGTGATCTTGCCTGCGAGCTTCGCCTCATTGGCGCCGACCAGTGTGTTTCCGGAAATTATCGGAAACTGCGCTGCGTCGATGAAATCAGCCAACGCATCAGTCCCGTCGTCAAACTCGTGATTGCCCACTGCCATGGCATCGAATCCGATGCCGTTCATGAACTCGACTGCGGCTTTCCCCTTGTAGGTCGAGTAAAACAACGATCCCTGAAACTGGTCACCCGCATCGAGAACAAGCACGTTGGCACCGGCGCCGGTTAGCTGGTCGCGAAGCTCGTTGATCTTTGTGTGAACGCGGGCAACGCCACCAAAGCACTTGCCCTCTGCTTCATCCTTGGCGCGGCAGGTTGAATCAAAGCGATTGATCGATTCGATACGGCTGTGCAGATCATTGATGTGAAGAATGTTGAGCGTGTATTCCGCATTTGCAGCACCCGCGGCAAACATGGAAACCGATGCGGCAAGCGCCAAGGTTAAAGTGAGATTTTTCATGATACAGCCTCCCGGATTGTTTGTTTGTGTCTGACTGACACATGATTGTGTCGGCATCTTTGCGGTGTTTGTTCAGATACTGATGTTTCCACCACGGATGGCCCGATGCAAGCAATTTGCTCGGTCGATTGTCGATTTGTTTGACCGAGAACAGATTCTATTGCGAATAGTCGCGCTCATCGGCGATGACCATGCCGTCATTCGGCAATTCGCCGGGACGTACCAGTTCCACCGCGCCGCCAAGTTTGGTGATCTCACGCATGGTCTGCGCAACTGCTTCGGCATCAGAGTCGTCTGCTTCGGCGCGAAGCGTCATGGCGTCCTGATCACCGTCCCGCGACACAATCAGCCTCGCTTTGGAGATCTCGGGATGCCGCCTGACAATATCGGCAACCTGCTTGGGATCGACAAACATTCCCTTGATCTTTGTGCGCTGATCGGCGCGGCCCATCCAGCCCTTGATGCGTTTGTTTGTTCGTCCACACGGCGATGCGCCGGGCAAGATGGCCGACAGGTCACCAGTGCCCAAACGAACCAGCGGATAAGCGGAGTTGAAGGTCGTCACCACCACTTCGCCAACATCGCCTTCGTCAACCGGGTCACCGGTCCCCGGTGTGACGATCTCGACAATCAAGTCTTCGTTGATGACCATGCCCGGATTCGGATTTCCGTCGGCATCGACCGTCTCGTAAGCAATCACACCGCATTCGGCTGTTGCGTAACATTGCAGGACATCGATGCCACGGCTTCGGTATTCCTCGCGAAGTGACGGAAACAGCGCACCGCCGGAGACGAGAGCCCGTCGAAACGAAGACAGGTCTTTTCCGGCTTCTGCAGCACGGTCGAGCATGACTTTGAGGAAATCAGGCGTCCCGCAATAAACATCAGGTTTCAACGCCGCAGCCGCATCCACTTGCATGTCTGTATTGCCGACCCCGGCGGGAAAAACCGAACAGCCTAGCGCCCGGGCACCTTCGTCAAGAATGAATCCACCCGGCGTCATGTGATAGGCGAATGCATTGTGGACCGTGTCACCTGCCCTGATGCCGGCCGCATGAAACGCCCGCGCGGCATTCCACGGATCGGCGCCGATGCCCTGCGGTTCGAAAATGGGGCCTGGTGACATGAACACGCGATTGCCCTTGAGCGCCGCCGCGTCAACGAAGCCGCCAAAAGGCGGATCCGCCAACTGCATTTCCATCAGTTCCGCTTTTCGAAGCACCGGCAACCTGGCCAGAGCCAAGCGGTCATCGACTGATGAAAGATCGTGGCCGTCGAGCCAGTTGGCAAGACCGGGCGCAATTTTCACTGATTGGGCAAGATGACCCCGCAACCGGCTGAACATATCCTGCTCCCGCGCTGCTTCGGACACGGTTTCCTTGTCGTCAAAATATCCGGACATCTTGCCTGCTCTCCACAAACTGGAAAGCGAACAATTGCGTAAAGGCACAATGGCAATCAAGTCAGCCAATGGGCGTAGACGGCCATTCCGCTGGCTTACCGCAAAAGCCTGATCCAATAAGCGACGTTGACCAGCGACATCAGCGCCCCGGCAACATAGGTGAAAGCCGCAGCACGCAGAACGTTTCGTGCCGCCGGCAAATCGGCCTCATCAAGATAGTTGCCTTCTTCCAGAATGGGCATCGCCTTGGCGAAACTGGCATCGAACTCGACGGGCAACGTCACAAGATTGACGATGACGCGAATGCCGAGCAACGCGACACCGATTGCAATGACACCGAAGAAAGCCGCAGGAACACGTGCAAGCGCCGCCAGTACTGGAGCAGCGATAAAGAACCAACCGGCAAACCGGTCAGTCGCTGCCGCGAATTTAGCCAGCCTTTGCCGCAGCGCCAGCATCGGCTCACCGCGCGAATCCTGCAAGGCGTGGGAAACTTCGTGAACTGCAACCGCAACGGCAGAGAGCGATCGTCCGTCATGGTGCTGTTTGATCAAACGGACAGCTTTGTCGTCCGGATCGTAGTGATCGCCCCTGTCGGTGATCTCCACCGTCACACCATCAAGATTGAACCGCTCGATCAGGTGTTGCGCCAGTTCTCCGCCGGTCCCCGGCAGATCAGGCCGGTCCCGTCCGTTTCGCGATATGGTCTGCCGAACCCAAATCTGGGGGCCGATTACAACCGCGAGAAAAAGCGCGACCGCCAGAAAAACCACAATAACTAGGCGCGCCGCACCAGCGTGAATTGGGCACCAGTCGCACTGGTGCAATTGAGCTGCCGACCGGAAACAACGGCGCAATTTGCCTTGCTGGTGGACTGGCGGATGATCGAGTTGATCGTCACTTCAACCAGGTTCTGGCTGACATAGCGATAGCTTCCAGTCGCCAGCAGCTGTCCGGTATCTGTGGCAGTGCTGCGGAATTGCCCGTCGTTGAAGCTGGAAATTGCAACCCCATCGGTTCCGACCCAATCACCGTCAACACCCGTGGGCTGGCTGATCCGGGGCGGACCATACGGTCCCGAAACCGAACAACCAGCGACAAATGCCACTGCGGCCAGTCCGGCAAATATCCGTTTGGAAATCATCGACAATCACCTCACCTCATTCCCTTGCCGTCATAATTGGCGACGCAAAGAGGCAAAAGCAAGACCGGATCGGGAACTCGCAAGCCTGATCAACCGGAGGTTCCGATCAACTCCTTCCGACCGCTAGCGAACCAGTACATTCTTGAACTGCCAGGGATTCCGCCGGTCGAGATCTTCGCCGAACAAACCCGGCCTGCCGGTCAGCGGTGTCCAGTCGGTATAGTAGCCTTTAACCGGGCCGAGATATGGCGATTGCACTTCAAGGCAGCGCCGGAAATCCATCTCATCGGTTTCAACGATACCGGATTCGGGATTTTCAAGTGCCCAGACCATTCCCGCCAGCACTGCCGATGTCACCTGCAATCCGGTTGCGTTCTGGTAGGGCGCCAGCTCTCGGGTTTCCTCGACCGACAACTGCGATCCGTACCAATAGGCATTTTTCTTGTGGCCGTAGAGCAGCACACCGAGCTCGTCGATGCCATCTGCAATTTCGTCCTCATCAAGCACCTTGAGCACCGGCTGCATCTGCCCGCCATTACCGAACATTTCGTGCATTGAGAGCACCGCATCATTGGCAGGGTGATAGGCATAGTGGCAGGTCGGCCGATAGGTTACTTTGCCCTTCTTGTCACGAACGGTGAAGTAATCGGCAATCGAGATCGATTCGTTGTGGGTGACGAGAAAACCGTATTGTGGTCCAGGCGTTGGGCACCAGGTGCGCACGCGTGTGTTGGCGCCCGGCTGCTCGAGAAATATCGCCGCCCTGTTGCCCCGTTTCTGCGAACGGGCATTACGTGGTTTCCACTTCTCATGCGTACCCCAGCCAAGCTCCGCCGGCTGCAGACCCTCGGCAATAAATCCGTCGGCCGACCATGTATTCCAGAACTCGCCGAGCACCTTGGGGCTTGTTGCACGCTGTGTGTCGCGCTCGGCGATGTGAACGCCTTTTACGCCGGCCTTCTTCATCAACCTGGCCCAGCCTTCGCGGTCGTCCGGTCCGGGTTCCTGGTATTTAAGGCCGAGATCGTCGGCGAGATTGACCAGCGCCTGTTTGACAAACCACGACACCATGCCGGGATTGGCACCGCAACAGGAAACGGCAGTCGTTCCACCCGGATTGCTTTTTTGTTCATCGCGCACCGGTTGACGCAACGCATAGTTCGTCCGGTCCGCGTTGTCGGCGTTTTCGTTGTAGTAAAATCCGAGCCACGGTTCGACGACCGTATCGATGTAGAGCGCATCAATTGAGCGGCAGAAGCTCAATATGTCCAGCGAGCCGGTGTCGACCGACAGGTTGACGCAAAACCCCTGGCCATCGCCTTCGGTCAGTAATGGTTTGAGAACCTTTTTGAAGTTTTTCGGCGTCAGCGCCTTTTTGACATGGCGCAGACCATGTTTTTTCATCAGCGCAGCGTCCTCGTCACGGGGATCGACGACGATGAACCGGGATTTGTCATATTTGAAATGGCGCTCGATCAACGGCAGCGTCCCCTTGCCAATCGATCCAAAGCCGATCATCACAATCGGGCCCGTGATTTCACCGTGGACCGGCCATTTCCTCTTCGCCATCACAATTCCCCTACTCGACTTGTTCGCTCAATCTCAGCTCAGGACATGGGTACAAAACCTGGCTGCCTCGTTGACAGGGGGACACTCGTTATCACACATGAAAATTCGTGCAATGCCGCAGGTCATGACCGAGGGTTTATTAATTTCGATGAAGAGCCAATGCGCCTGCTGTTGACCACACTGCTCACTCTGCTTCTGGCTGTGACGGGCTCTTCCGCCCATGCCGGCAAACTGACCACCGTCTTTGCCGCAGCCAGCCTGCGCGACGTTCTTGAAGCCGCCGCCGACGATTATCAAAAAATCACCGGCCGGGACATCCGGCTCGTGTTCGCCGCCAGTTCAGTCCTTGCGCGCCAGATAGAGGCAGGGGCGCCGGCAGATATCTACATTTCCGCCAATCACGAATGGATCGATTGGCTGGCTTCTCGCGACATCATCAGAGAGGAAGAAACCATCAAAATGGCCGGCAACGAGCTGGTTGTTGCGTTTCCCGAGGGCAGCAAACCGCCACAAAAGCTGGACGGGATGTTGACCATGGGACGCTTTGCCATGGGCGATCCAATCCATGTTCCCGCCGGCCGGTATGCAAAAACCGCTCTTGAAACTTTGAATATCTGGGACATCGTCCAGCCGTATGCTGTTCACTGTGAAAATGTTCGCGTGGCACTGGAATTTCTCAGACGCGGTGAAGTAACCGCTGCCATCGTCTATAGCTCCGACATGAAGATCGCTCCTGAACTTGTCAGAGCCTATGCATTTCCCGCCGACAGCCACGCGCCAATTGTTTATTTCGCTGCGCCACTTGCAAGCAGGAACCAGGGTTCGCAGCGATTCCTCGATTTCCTCATCGGTCCTGACGGACAGGCTTTGTTTGTCCGTTTCGGTTTTTCGAGCGCTGGTTAGGGTGAGTTTATGAGCGGGGAAGCCATTGCGATCATAATGCTGTCGGCAAAGGTTGCTCTTGCTGCAATCCTTTTTGCGTTGCCGGTCGCTTTTTTCATCGCCTGGTTGCTCGCCCGCTATGAATTTCGTGGAAAGTCTTTCGTCCAGGCCCTCACCACCCTCCCGCTGGTCGTACCCCCGGTCGTGACCGGCTACGCCCTGCTGGTGCTTTTCGGCTCCAAAGGCGCAATCGGCGCCTTCCTGTATGACTGGTTCGGCATCACATTCGCGTTTCGCTGGACGGGTGCCGCACTTGCAGCCGGCGTCATGGCGTTTCCGTTGCTGGTCAGGCCAATTCGCCTGTCCATCGAAACGGTTGATCTCGGTCTGGAAGAAGCGGCCGCCACTTTGGGCGCATCGCGCCTTATGACATTCCTGTCCGTGACGCTGCCGCTGGTATTGCCGGGCATTCTTGCCGGAACCGTGCTCGGTTTTGCCAAGGCGCTGGGCGAGTTCGGCGCAACGATCACCTTCGTCTCCAACATTCCGGGCGAAACACAGACGCTGTCGCTTGCCGTCTATTCGCTACTGCAAAGCCCCACTGGCGACACAGAAGCGCTTCGCTTGATTGTCGCGTCGATCGTCATTGCGATCGTCGCAGTGGTTGCGTCGGAGTGGCTTGCACACAGGATCAGGCGGAGGCGCGCGCGGTGAGTACACTGTCGGTCAACATCAAAGGCATGGCAGGTTCGGGATTTCCGGTCCATGCCGAATTCAGTGCAGGCAATGGCATAACGGGCCTTTTCGGCCATTCGGGTGCCGGCAAGACAACCGTGCTGAAGATGATCGCCGGCACGCTGCAACCGCAATCCGGACGCATCGAGATGAACGGCCAGATCTTGTTCGACAGCAAAACCGGTACCACTGTCCGGCCATTTAAAAGACGGACCGGATTTGTCTTTCAGGATGGCCGTCTGTTTCCGCACCTCACGGTCAGGCGCAATCTCAGCTATGCCGGTTGGGCAGGAAGCAGGAAGACGTCCCGCTCGTTTCTCGAAGTCGTCGATCTTCTCGGCCTTGGCGAACATCTGGACCGGTGGCCGGAAACGCTTTCGGGCGGCGAACGCCAGCGCGTGGCGATCGGCCGGGCACTGCTTTCCGACCCGGCGATACTGCTCATGGATGAACCGTTGTCGTCGCTTGACTACCAGAGGCGCGCCGACATCCTTCCGTATCTGGAATCCATTCGCCAGGAAACCGATGTTCCAATCGTCTATGTCAGCCACGAGATCGACGAGATCGCAAGGCTGACTGACACGCTTGTCGTGATGTCGAAGGGAAAGGTCGTCGCAAGCGGCGAAACGAACGACATGTTCGCCCGCCTTGATCTCGGCCCTGCGCTCGGCCGGCAGAAGGCCGGAGTTCTGCTCAATGGAACCGTTTGGAAAATCGACGAAAAGTTCGGACTGATCTCGGTGGACATCGGTGGCCAGGTTGTCGAGGTAGTTGGCACGGGATATCAGCCCGCACAGTCGGTCCGTCTGCAGGTTCGGGCCCGCGATGTGTCCATCGCGACATCATCGCCGGACGAACTGTCCATTCGCAATTGTTTGGCTTGCGTGATTGAGGAGATCAGGACAGACGATAGTGCATTCGCCGAATTGTCTTTGCGCCTGGCAGAACAAAGCCTGCGCGCGCGAATTACCCGTAAATCGGTCGAAGAGATGAAACTTCGTGCAGGAATGGAGGTTTTTGCGCTTCTGAAGGCCGTTTCAGTCGAGCGTCGCGCAATGACAATGCAAACATGATTGATCGGCAGATTAACCACGATTTAACGAGATTGTCCCAGTCTGACCGATATCAAGCTGGTCTTTCCTCCTCCCGAGACCGGTTGGATCGGGCGGCTCCCGGGTAGCCGCCCTTTTTTATTTTCCTTCATCGTGCCATGACGCCGGGAAATCATTTTGGGAGGCCATCATGTCGGAAAACAAAGTCGCGATCGTTACAGGGGCTGGTACTGGGATCGGCAAATCGGTTGCATCCGCCCTCATTGGCGCGGGATGGACCGTGGTTTTCACCGGACGCCGTCTCAGTGTTCTCGAAGAAGCCGTGGCCGCCGCAGGTGGTGGGGTCAGGGCTATCGCAATAGCTTGCGACGTCACCAAAGAGGATGAAGTCGACAATCTCTTCAGTGAAACCGTCGACCGCTGTGGACGCGTCGACCTGTTGTTCAACAATGCCGGATCCGGTTATCCGAAAACCATGATTGACGAAATTCCGGTCGAGGTCTGGCAAAACATCGTCAATGTCAATCTGACCGGGTCGTTTTTGTGCGCACGCGCAGCTTTTCGCGTCATGCGGGGACAGGACCCGCAGGGTGGACGCATCATCAACAATGGTTCGGTATCGGCCTACGCACCTCGCCCCGGCTCAGTGCCCTACACCGCAACAAAACATGCGATCACCGGCCTCACAAAGACGCTGGCGCTCGACGGGCGTCCGTTCAACATTGCCTGTGGCCAGGTCGACATCGGCAATGCCCTGACCGAGATGGCAATGCCGATGACAAAGGGCGTTCCGCAGGCCAATGGCGAAATCGCTATTGAAGCCACGATGGATGTGGATCACGTCGCCAGCACGGTTTTGCACATGGCGAGCCTGCCGCTCGACGCCAATGTTTTGTTTACAACGGTAATGGCCTCCTCAATGCCCTATGTGGGACGTGGATAAATTTGAGTAACTCGGCTTTTATTGCTGAATAAACTCCATGGCCTGCCACGCGCGCTGCACCAGTCAGGTCCACGCCCGCGTGCTTCGTGATACCATTCGCGCATGTTCGCACCGCTGAAACAGCCTGCCTTTCGCCGCCTCTTCTCGGCCCAGCTGGTTTCGCTTTTTGGCACTGGTTTGATGACCGTGGCGCTGGCCTTGCTTGCATATCGCCTGGCAGGCGAAAACGCAGGTGCGGTTCTCGGTACGGCTCTGGCAATCAAGATGGTTGCCTATGTAACCGTCTCTCCGGTTGCCAATGCCATTGCGGCGAAATTCGCAAACAAATCTGTTCTCGTCGGCCTGGACCTTTTCCGCGCAGGCATCGCCCTGTTTCTGCCCTTCGTCAGCGAGATCTGGCAGATCTATCTGCTGGTGTTCCTCTTGCAGGCGGCCTCGGCAGCGTTCACACCGGTGTTCCAGGCGGTCATCCCGGACATTCTCCGCGACGAAGACGAGTACACACAGGCGCTGTCTCTTTCGCGCCTCGCCTATGATCTGGAGAGCCTGGCCAGCCCGGTCATTGCTGCGGCGCTGTTGACGCTTGTTTCCTTCCATTGGCTGTTTGCAGCCACAGCTGTCGGGTTCGTGGTTTCCGCATCGTTTCTGGCAGCAGGACCCATCCCCGATCGCATCGACGGCAAAGACAAGCCATTTCGCGAGCGGCTGACCGCAGGCATGAGCCAGTTCTCAAGACTATCCGAACTCAAGGGTCTGATGGCGCTCAATCTGGTCGTGTCTGCCACCGGCGCGATGGTTATCGTCAATACCGTGGTCATCATCCAGACTGGTTACAGCGCGGGCGAAACCGGCGTTGCAATCGCGTACGCATTCTTTGGTGCCGGTTCGATGCTGGCGGCTTTGATATTGCCGAAACTCCTGCCGCTAACCGGCAACAGGACCGTGATGGTCGCCGGTGCTTCAATCATGACCGTTTCGCTGGTCGTGGCAGCAATCGCACTATTTCAACAAGCCCCACTCACAGCCATATTCGCCATCTGGTGCATAGCCGGCCTTGGATACTCGGCGGTACTGACACCTGTTGGTCGCCTGCTGACTGCATTGTCGGCGCCAGACGAGCGACCCGCCCTGTTTGCGGCGCAATTCGCCCTGTCCCACGCTTGCTGGCTGGTTACCTACCCGCTTGCCGGCTGGGGTGGTGCAATGATCGGTATGGTGGCAATCGCTTCGACACTCGCCGCGATTGCTTGTTCGGGGACGCTGATTTGCCTCTGGTTATGGCCAGCAGGGAGCAATTCCAATCTTAGGCCTGACGCAGGTTCCTGAACAGCTGCTTCAATTTCGCCGGACCTTCCAGAATGTCATCATCCGACGGGGTAAATCCGGCTTCGATGAATTTGCGCCCAAGCATGTGGTCCGCGGGCCGGTTGATCGTGTCGATAGCGATCAGATTGCCGTCTTTGAAGTGATAGACCGCAAACGCATTTTCGTCAGGATTGCCCGAAACGAGAAACCGGTCCGGTTCAAAGGACAGACCGACCATTTGCAGTTTCATGTCGCCCTGATCGGACCAGAACCACGGCACTTCGCGATACTCGCCACCATCGCCCGTAATTGCCTTGGCGACATGCCTTGCCTGGTCGGTAGCGTTTTGAACCGATTCCAGCCGTACATTCCGGTCCGCCTGCCAATGATGATAATTGCAACAGTCGCCGATGGCGAAGATCGATGGATCGGAAGTCTGCATACGGCCATCGACCGACACGCCGTTGTCGCATGCCAAACCCGCTGCATCTGCCAATGCGGTCTCCGGAACAACCCCGATCCCGACGACCACGAGATCGCTGGCAATAACCTCGCCATTGGCAAGCCGGACACCGCTGACCGATCCATCCCCTTCGATCGCCTCTGGTGCCATCGACGTGATGATCCGAATACCCATGTCCTGACAGCGATTATGGACATGTTCCGAGATGGCCGGCGCAACCGCACGGCCCAGAATGCGCGGTGCCATCTCCACGACGGTCACATTCTTTTCCTGTCCGGCAAATGTGCAAGCCGCCTCCATGCCGATGAAGCCCCCGCCGATCACCACAACGTTTTCGGCTTCTGCCGAAGCGGAACGCAGCCGCTGCGCGTCATCCAGTGTTCTCAAAGCAAAGACGCCACTCAGGTTGATCCCATCCAGATCGGGCATTCGCGGTGTCGCGCCGGTGGCAAGAACCAGGTAATCATAGGGCAGCGAAGTCCCATCTGCGAAAACAACCGATTTTCCGTCCCGGTCGATTGCAGAAACCGTCGTGTTGTGTCGAACCTCAATGTCATGATCGGTGTAGAAAGTATCCGCCCGTAATAATTGCGGATTGGCGTCGGCATCCTTGAGATAGGCTTTTGACAAAGGTGGCTTGTGGTACGGCGTGACACCTTCGACATCGACCAGCGTTACTGCATCTTGAAAACCGGCGTCGCGCAGGCTCGCTGCACATTGCGAACCGCCATGCCCCGCGCCGACAATGACAACACCGGCCATCGATCTCCCTCCATCACACTGGTGCGGAGTTACGGTAGCAGGCGTAGCTTGTCAAAGAACGATGTGGCGATTCTATGCAGTTCGGCCTTCTTCGCGCGCATGACAGGCGACCGTAGAGGCGCCGCTGGAAAGCGGTAGCGGAATTTCCTGACGGCATCGCTCATTTGCCAGCGGACAGCGCGGGTGAAATGTACATCCTGAAGGCGGATTGATCGGATTGGGGATTTCGCCTTCCACCGACTGATGTGGCCGTCCGCTCATCATCAGATCGGGCACGGCATCGAACAGCATGCGCGTATAGGGGTGCTCCGGCGTATCAAACAGATTTGCACTGTCGGCAACTTCAACAATGCGGCCGAGATACATGACGCCGACCCTCGTCGCCATGTGGCGCACCACCGACAGATCGTGGCTGATGAACAGATAGGTCAGGCCAAACTCCGTCTGCAGATCGCGCATCAGGTTGAGAATTTGCGCTTGCACAGACACATCCAGCGCCGAGGTTGGCTCATCACAAACAATGAAATCCGGTTTCGAGGCCAGGGCGCGCGCGATGCAGATGCGCTGGCGCTGGCCACCGGAAAATTCGTGTGGAAACTTCCGTCCGTCCGCGCCGCTCAAACCAACCAGTGAAAGAAGCTCCTCAACCCGGCGCGCAATGGCATTGTCGTCGCTCTCCAGTTTGAAAGCGCGGATTGGTTCGGAAACAATCCGGTCGACGCGCCAACGTGGGTTGAGGCTGGCAAACGGGTCCTGAAAGATCATCTGGATCCGCCGCCGCAGCGTCCGCATGGCGCCGACCTGCGCCGGGTCGGTCATGGAGATGTTCTCGATCGAGATCTCACCCTGCGTTGGGGGGATCAGGCCGACAACCATTTTGGCGACGGTGGATTTACCCGATCCAGATTCGCCGACAAGCGCGAATGTTTCACCCTTCTTGATTTCAAACGAAACATCATCGACGGCTCTGAGAAACTGTTTCTCATCGCCTTCAATCACCCGGTTCAGCCATGGTTTGGAGACGTCAAAAAGCCGCGTGAGATTTGCGACCTCAACCAGCGCTTCGCTCATTGAGCGCCCCCGTCAAAAAGCCAGCAAGCAACCTTGGAGTGGTCCGTTTCATATTCCGCGGGTTGTCTGCGGTCGCAAGGCTCAATTCGCTTTGAGCAGCGCGGATGAAATGCGCACCCGGGCGGAATCTCGGTTAAGCGCGGCATGGATCCGGGAATCTGAACAAGCCGGCCCGAACTTTTCTCCAGCGATGGTATCGAAGCCATCAGACCGAACGTGTAGGGATGTTGTGGATGATGAACGAGGTTCCGTGTGGAGCCCACTTCTGCGATGCGCCCGGCATATAACACCGCAACGCGGTCGGCGGTCTCGGCAATCACCCCCATGTCGTGGGTAATCAGCATGATCGCCATGCCGCGTTCCCGGCACAGCCGTTTCAAAAGCTGGATGATCTGGGCCTGAACCGATACGTCGAGCGCGGTGGTTGGCTCGTCGGCAATGACCAGATCCGGTTCACCGGCCAGCGCCAGTGCGATTACCACCCGCTGCCGCATACCGCCAGAAAACTGGTGCGGGTAGGCATCGATGCGGGATTCCGGTGCCGGAATACCAACTTCGTCAAGCAGACTGATCGCGCGTGAGCGGGCTTCTCCGCGCGACAAGTCGAGATGCGTCAGGATGGTTTCGACCAGTTGTTCGCCGATCCGGTATAGCGGGTTGAGGCTGGTCAGCGGATCCTGGAAAATCATCGCGATGCGTTTTCCGCGCACCGACCGCTTCTGCTCCTCATCAAGATTATCGATGCGCTTGCCGTCGAAAATGATCTCACCTCCGGCAACACGGCCGGGAGGCTCGAGCAGTCCGATGATGGCCGCGCCTGTCAGCGACTTTCCGGCGCCCGATTCACCGACGACACCCAAAACCTCGCCCTTGACGATATCGAACGAGATGCGGTCAACAGCGGTCAGGATCCCGTGGCGTGTCGGGAATTCAACAACAAGATCTCGCACCGAAAGGATTGGCTGGCTCATTCCGTCACCTCAGTTTCGGATTGAGCGCATCGCGCAGCCAGTCGCCAAGCAGATTGACGGCAAGCACCAGCACGGCCAGGGCAATTCCGGGAAAGATCGTGATCCACCATTCGCCGGAAAACAGGAAGTTGTTACCAATGCGTATCAGCGTGCCGAGTGAGGGTTGGGTCACCGGGATGCCAACACCAAGAAACGACAATGTCGCCTCAGTGATAATGGCCAGCGCCAGATTGATCGTCGCGATGACCAGCACAGGTCCCAGCACGTTGGGGAGCACATGGCGGGCCATGATGGTCGGTGAAGACAAACCGATCAACCGCGCCGCCTGAACATATTCGCGTTCCTTTTCAACCAGCACGGAAGAGCGAACGGTCCGCGCATACTGTACCCAGAACGACAGACCAATGGAAAGCGTCAGAACCCAAAAGGCCGTGTCCTCGCGGGCAACACTGGGCAACAATCCAGACACCGTGCCGTCGATCAGAAGCGCAATAAGGATTGAGGGAAACGTCAACTGGATATCGGCGATCCGCATGATCACGGAATCAACAGTGCCTCCCATGTAACCGGAAATCAGGCCGAGGCTTATTCCGAGAACCGCGGCGAAAATCACACTGGCAAAACCGACTGCCAGTGAAATACGGCTGCCATACATGATCGCCGACAGCATGTCGCGCCCCTGATCATCGGTGCCGAGCGGAAATTGTTGCATCCCGCCATCCTGCCACGCCGGCGGTGTCAAACTGTCGAGAAGATTGAGCCCGGCGAGATCAAACGGATTTTGCGGCGCTATCAACGGGGCAAACAATGCCATGGCGAAGTAGAAAAATGTGACCGCTGCGGCCAGCATTGTCAGCTTGGACCGCTTGAAGGAGTAGAAGATATCGCTGTCGAGAATCCGGGCCCACAAACTGCGCCCACCCGTATCTCTATTTGCCGCCGCGTCAGACATCTTACATCGCCTGCTTGCTGTCGACGCGGATGCGCGGGTCGACAATGACATACAACATGTCGACGATCAGATTGATCACGACAAACAAGAAGCCGATCAGCATCAGATAGGCGGCCATGATGGGGATATCGACGTTCTGGACCGCTTGCAGGAACAGAAGTCCCATTCCCGGCCACGAGAACACCGTCTCGGTGATGATGGCAAATGCGATCACCGATCCGAGCTGGAGCCCGGTTATGGTCATCACCGGGATAAGCGTGTTCTTCAGTGCATGGCCGAAATTGATCGCCCGTTTTGACAAGCCCCGGGCGCGGGCAAATTTGATGTAGTCGGTGCGCAATACCTCCAGCATTTCCGAACGCACCAGACGCATGATCAATGTCATCTGGAACAATCCCAGCGTGATGGAAGGCAGAATTAGCGCTTTAAGGCCGGTTGCGGTCAAAAGTCCGGTCGACCAGAAACCCAAATCAACGACCTCCCCCCTGCCAAACGAAGGAAGAACCTGCAACTGCACCGCAAACAAGAAGATCAGCAGAATACCAATCAGGAAGGTCGGCAGCGAGATGCCGACCAGCGATACGGTCAAAAACAGTTTGGACAAAAACGCTTCGCGCTTGAGTCCCGTATAGACGCCCATCGGGATACCGACGAAGAGCGCAAAAATCGCCGACATGATCGAAAGTTCCAGCGTTGCCGGAAACCGTTCGCCGATCATCGCCGCGACGGGACGCTTGAACTGGTAGGAAATGCCGAAATCAAACTGGATTGCGCCGCCAATGAACCGCATGAACTGCACCAGTACCGCGTCATTGAGTCCCAGCCGTTCCCGCAGCGCTTCGCGTTCTTCCAGCGATGTCTCGATACCGACCATCTGATTGACCGGATCACCAACAAAGCGGAACAGCAGAAACGAGATCAGCGCGACGACGAACATCACGAGAATCGACTGCAGCAATCGCCGGATCATGAAAGCAAGCATGCCGAGGCACCTTGGTTAGCAAAATGCCCCGCCCGCTCGAAACGGACGGGGCTTGTATTATTCTACACCCAAGAAAATCTACTTCTTGTTAACGTGGTACATCATGAACTGGTTGTCAGCCCGCTGAATGAGCTCGACGTTGTTCGAAATGCCCCAGGCAAGACCCTGCTGATGCAGCGGAATATGTGAAACCTCGCTGGTGGTGATGTCGAACGCCTGTTTGATTAGATCGTCACGCTTGGCCGGATCGTTCTCTACCAGGATCATGTCCTTCAGCTCATCGACCTTCGGATTGCAATAGCCACCGAGATTGAATGCGCCGCCCTTGCCGGCTTCGTCGCGGCAGGATTCAAGGTTTGCCAACACGTTCCACGAGTCGAGTGAACCTGGTGTCCATCCAAGCAGGAAGAACGACGTGTCGTATCCACCTGAAGCCAGGACCTTGGCGAAGTATTTGGCTTTCGGTTGCGCGTTCAGGTTTACCTTCACGCCGACACGGGCCAGCATTGCAGTAACGGCCTGACAGATCGCTTCGTCGTTGACGTAACGGTCGTTCGGGCAGTCCATGCCGACCTCAAAGCCGTCCGCATAGCCTGCTTCAGCCAGCAGCGTCTTGGCGCCATCGGGATCGTGCGCCATGCGGCCGAATTCACCTGATTTCGAATAGAGGAACGGCGAAATCATGATGCCCGAAGGCGTCGACAGGCCGCGCATGACCTTGGCCTTGATCGCTTCAATGTCGATGGCCTTGTAGAAAGCCTGGCGTACACGAACATCCTTGAACGGATTTTTGCCTTTGATGTTCGAATATTTCAGCTCGTCGCGCATCTGGTCGAAGCCGAGGAAGATTGTCCGAAGCTCCGGTCCGGTCAGCGCGGTCGTCGTTGCGTTGTCGTTGACACGCTGGATGTCCTGAACCGGAACCGGATAGACCATGTCCAGTTCGCCTGACAGCAAGGCTGCCACGCGGGTGGCATCGGACGGGATCGTGGTGAACTCGACCCGCGTCAGATTGTGTTGCGCGGAATCCCACCAGCCGCCGTTCGGCTCAAGCACCGTGCTGACGCCAACATCGTGGTTGACGATCTTGAACGGGCCGGTTCCGTTTGCCTCCAACGAAATCTTGGTTGCCGCCTCGTCTGATGCGGAAGTCACCTTCACGGAGTCATTTGCTTCCGTCCATTCCTTGTCGATAATCGCCCAGGTATCCCACTCATAGTGCAGGATCGGGTTGGGCGATGGCAGAATTGCATCGACCGTATGATCATCGACTTTCTCGAACTTCACCTCGGCATTGATGCGGGTCTTGAGATCGGATCCCTCAGAACGAACCCGGTCAGCCGAGAAAATCACGTCGTCGGCAGTGAAGTCGTTGCCATTGTGAAACTTTACACCCTTGCGCAGATGAAAACGCCAGCGTGTAGGTTCGAGAACCTCCCAACGCTCGGCAAGCGCCGGCTGAATGTTCAATTCACCGTCCCGTCGCGTCAAACCTTCATAGACATTGCCCAGAAATCCGAGGGTAAACGTCTCATTGAGCGAATAAGGGTCAAGCGATTTTAGCGTTCCCTGGAATGCATATTTGAACGTCTCGGCCGATGCGGATGATAGGCCCATTGCCAGTGTAGCGGCCAGAATCGCGGAACCGATTGTTTTCTTTTTCATTGTCTGATCCTTGATAAACACATTTTTCTCCCACTCCCCCCATCAGGAAATGCGAGATAAGCACAAGAAAATGGGCCGGTCCAGCCGAACGCTGCGTCACCGGACAATTCTTTCCCACATGTTTTTACGGACTGGCGCGCGGCGCTAGACCGCCAAAGCTGCTTGACCTATACCCGGTAACCCAAAGCGAATTCCCGGGCGAGATGGTTGAAACAAGGGCGTACGTTGGCGGCATGATTTCCATAGTGATCCCGGCCAAAAACGAAGCCGCAAACCTTCCGACATTGCTGGATGAGGTCGAAACCGCGATGGTCGGCCACGAATTCGAGGTCATTGTCGTCGATGACGGCTCGACAGATGAGACCGGTGAAATGTTGACTGCGGAAAGGCGGAAGCGGAATTGGCAATTACGCCATATCCGGCATCCCCATTCCGGCGGTCAAAGCATGGCGCTCAGATCGGGCGTTGTCGCGGCTAGAGGCGACCCGGTTGCCACGCTTGATGGCGACGGTCAGAACGATCCAAAATTCTTACCGGTGCTGATCGATGCCTTGCAAGTGGCGGGTCCAGCGGTTGCGCTTGCCTCGGGAAAAAGGGTCGGCCGCAAACATGGCGCGCTAAAAAACCTTGCATCACGCTTTGCCAATGCCATTCGCGCCGCAGTCCTGCGCGACTCAGCTCCCGATTCTGGCTGTGGTCTGAAAGCGGGCAGAGCAGAAGTGCTCAAACGGGTACCCTATTTCAACGGTACGCATCGCTTCCTCCCTGCTCTGGTCAAACAGGAAGGTTTCGGCACAATTCATGTCGAGGTTGTCGATCGTCCGCGCATGCACGGATCTTCCCATTACGGTATCTGGGATCGCGGGTTTCGCGGCCTTTTCGACCTGATCGGAGTGGCATGGTTACAGCGCCGGCGCAAAAACATGCCGATAGCAGAGGAAATCACCGATGATTGATTTATTCGACCAGCTTTTGGCCTGGTTTCAAATGATATTCATTGACCAGTTTTCCGCTTGGGTTGTGCTTGGTTTTTGCGCCCAGTTTCTTTTCATGATGCGCTTTGTGGTTCAGTGGATTGCCTCGGAAAGGGCAGGCCGTTCCGTCATTCCGCTCGCTTTTTGGTTCTTCTCAATGGGCGGCGGCATGCTGCTCTTCATCTACGCGGTCCACCGGCAGGACCCGGTATTCATCCTCGGTCAGGGCCTTGGGCTGTTTATTTACAGCCGAAACCTTTGGCTGATCGCGGCAGAGCGGGCGCGAGCGTCCTGAACCCGCCCATGCGATCATCGATCACAATTCGGCAAACCTTGGCACTGCTGGCTATTTGCCTGGCCACCATGGCTCCCGGCATCTGGTCGCTTCCACCACTTGATCGCGATGAATCGCGTTACCTCCAGGCAACAAAGCAGATGCTGGAGACAGGCGATTATGTCGACATTCGCCTTCAAGAGGCGCCTCGCTACAAAAAGCCCATCGGCATCTATTGGCTGCAGGCTGGTGCCGCACACGTGACGGGCTACCGCGAGGAAGCGCCGGTTGTCATCTACCGGCTGGTATCAGTAGCGGGCGGTGTTCTCGCCGCAATAGCGACCATGTGGCTCGCCGCAGGCATGTTTGGAGCGAGCGCCGGACTTCTTGCCGGAATTGCCATGGCAACAATGGTCGGCCTCATTTTTGAGGCCCGCATCGCCAAAACAGATGCTGCATTGCTGGCAACCGTCGTGCTGTCACAACTATTTCTCGCCCGCCTTTATCTGATGCGATCTGAAAACTCCGGATCAGCGCGCAGAACAGCGCTTGCATTCTGGGTGTTCCAGGGTCTCGGAATCCTGATCAAGGGGCCGATCGTTGTCCTCATCAGCGGTCTTACTTCGATTGCGCTGCTGATATTCGATCGAAACCGCGATTGGATAAGATCGATGCGCTTCGGCTGGGGACTGGCGATCATCGCATTGATCAACCTTCCCTGGCTCGCATGGATAAGCTGGAAAAGCGGCGCTGAGTTCTGGCAGGAAGCGGTCGGCCGGGATCTTCTCGGAAAGGTCGTCGCAGGTCAGGAATCTCACGGTTTTCCACCCGGCTACTATTTTCTCACCTATTCGCTGTTTGTTTGGCCATTCGGCTATCTGGCACTGCGCGCCGGGTTGTCGATACTCAATCGGTTTCGTATCGATGCCGCAGCCCGGTTTCTCGTTTGCTGGTATGTACCGTTCTGGATCCTGATTGAGCTGATCACAACCAAATTGCCGCATTACATGCTGCCGGCCTATCCGGCTATGGCAATCGCCTTGGGATGGCACCTGTCAGATCCGACCGCTGATGATCCCGAAAAACGCTGGCAGGTCTGGTTTCTGCGGCTGGCAATGTTTGGCCAGATCATTGTCACCCTCGGATTGGCGGTGGCACCTGCAATTCTTGAACTGGAAATCGGATCCGGAATTACGTTCGCGGGCATATTGACCGGAATATTCATCCTGGCGGCCGGCAATATAGCTTCTCCGCCGGGTGACCGGATCAGGCCGCTAACTCGCATCACCTCGATAGCGATTGCTTCTGCCGGTGCTTATGCATTGTTGACGGTATGGGTGCTGCCGGGAATCGATCGAATTTGGATCAGCCGGAACATCGCAGAAATTGTCGAGGCGCAAAAACCATGCCCGGACGCCAGCTTGGTGATTACCGGTTATTACGAGCCGAGCCTGGTATTTGCCGCCGGCACAAACACACAACTGACCAATATTGACGGTGTGATCAGGCAAATTGCTGCAGGCGACCAATGTACAATTGTCGCCTTTCCCGCAAACACCCTCCCCGTCATCCGGGCAAAGACTGGCGGGGCAATGGACGCGTTGATGCTCGCCGGTCAGGTCAAGGGACTAAACTATTCCACCGGTAGACAGGTCAATCTCTTTATTTACACCAGCGGCTAGGCCCGGAGCTTGTGAGCAAACGGAAATTCGGCCAGATTGCGTCGAACCAGCCAACGCGAAACCAGCCAGCAAAAACCGATTCCGAGCAATAATCCGGCTATCACGTCGGCCGGATAGTGCACGCCGCCCATGTAACGGCTCGCGGCCACAGCCGCACCGACCCCGAGCGCCGGAATCCGAAGTGCTGGAAAAGCGATCGCCAACGCCATGGCAAGCGCACCGGCGCTCGCCGAATGCCCTGACGGGAAACTGCCAAAGTCGGACGTGAACTGAAATGGCTTGAAATTGTACGGACCCAGGGTTTCATAATACCAGGGCCGTGCACGTCCGATGATCTGCTTCAGCGCCATTATGGCCAGTCCGCTACCTGCCACTGACAGAAAAGCCAGCATCGAAAACCCGACCAGTCGCGTGAGCCAATACTGACGGTGCCGGGCCAAATTGCGCCAGTCAATCAAGATCGCTCCGATCAGAAGTGCGCCGGTCGGGACGAGCGTCCATGTCGATCGTCCGATCTCGGTAAGGGACCAGAAGGCCACTCGGATTTCGTGGGTAAATCCGGTACCTGGACGCGGCATGACGGGATCAAGATAGGCAAAAGCAAAAACAACGAGGAATGCAAAGGCCCCGATTGCGACAGCAAACGCTCCGCCGGGTACGACGGCAATCGGCTTCACATCCATTGCCAGCAGCGCTTTGAGCCGGCGATAATTTCTAAGAAGGTTGTTCTTCATCCAAAAGACCGCGGGAACAGTCACGCGCATTGCAATTGCCGGCAACATATCATTGACGAAGCCGCAAGCAAGGTGAGCATTGTACGTCTGGACAATTGCCTGTACCCAATTGGAACACTCATGCGCGAATGGATCACCAACAACCGGAAATATCCATGAACAATCCCTTCGAAACGCCAGAGCGGATAGCGTTTCGCAAAACCCTGAGAGACTTCGTCACCAAAGAAATCACACCGCACGTTGATCTGTGGGATGAAGCCGGAGAAATTCCCTGGGAGTTGCACGAAAAAATCGGCGCCTTGGGCGTCTGGGGTTTCGCCATTGAGGAGAAATATGAAGGGCTTGGTTTCGACGATTGTTTTATGCGCGCTGCGTACAACGAAGAATTGGCGCGCTGCGGTGCAGGTGGTGTCGGCGCGGCGCTGAACGGCCGCATGATCTCAATTGATCCGCTCCATCGTCTTGCATCGCCTGAAATCAAGGACCGCGTGCTCGCTGATATCGTGTCCGGCCGAAAGGGGTCTTCGCTGGGAATAACTGAACCTGGTGGCGGTTCGGACGTCGCCAATTTGAAGACGACCGCAAAACGCGACGGCAACCACTTTGTTCTCAACGGCTCAAAAACGTTCATCACCGGCGGCATGAAGTCCGACTGCTTTGTTGTCGGCGCGAGAACCGGTGGACCTGGCCTCACCGGTATATCGCTGTTTTTTGTCGAAGCTGACGCCCCTGGCTTCAGCAGAACGGAAATCGATCGAAAAATGGGGTGGTGGTGCTCCGATCAGGCAACGCTCTACTTCGACAATTGCCGCGTTCCGGCAGAAAACATGATGGGTGAGGAAGATCGTGGCTTCATCGCAATCATGGAGAATTTCAATCTGGAACGCATCGGCCTGATTGCGGGTTCACTGGGCGCCATGAAAGTCTGCCTGGAAAGCTCGATAGACTGGGCAAGGCAACGCCACACCTTTGGCAAGCCGCTGATCAAACATCAGGTAATTCGTCACAAGATCGCCGATATCTCCATGCGCATAGATGCAACCGAAGCACTGCTGAACCAGCTTTGTTGGCAAATCAATGAGGGCGACATGCCGGTGGCGGAAATTGCCAAGGCGAAGGTGTTCGCAACCAAAAATCTTGAATTCTGCGCCTCCGAAGCGATGCAGATTTTCGGTGGCGCCGGATATCTGCGTGGCAATCCGGTCGAGCGAATTTACCGGGAAGTCAAGGTTATGGCGATCGGCGGCGGTTCAGAAGAAATCATGCGTGATCTTGCCGTTCGTCAGATGGGTCTGTGAGGTCCTTCTGAAAATACCGACTACCGGCCGCTGCGCTCGGCCCTGCGATCCTGCCAGCCGTAATATCCCATGAATGCCGGAAGGAACCACGGTTTGCCATTGTAGAACGGGATAAACGGCGGCGGGGCAGACTCAAAGCAGGTGGAGGCTGATTCCAATCCCAATGCTTTCGCTGCCGCCTTTGCGCCCAGCCAGCGAGCCCACACGACACCCGACCCGCAATAACCACATGCATAGATAATACCGTCCCTTTCGAACAGGCCCGGCAATTCATCACGGCTGAACGCAACATTGCCCTTCCAGCTGTATTCATAACCATAGGGTTCAAGTTCGGGAAAAATCTCCAGCAGACCCGCAAACACGTGCTCGGCATTTTCTCCGGGGCTGGCGGGAAACGCTTTTTCGCGCGACCCGAGCAGTATCCGTTTGCCGTCGGGTGTCGGGCGATAGTAGCGGAACATTTTTTTGGTTTCGCCCATCGCCCGTCGCTTTGGCAGCAACTTGTCCATCAATTCCGCAGGCATCTCACCGGTGACGACAATCCGGCTGACAACGGGAACAAGCCGGCGGCGCAGCCACTTGTCTGCAGCACTGCCATATCCGTTTGTTGCGACAATCAGCTGTCCGGCACGAATAGTCCGCCCGCCGGCACTGATCTCAAACACACCGCGGTTGTTGACGTAATCTGTCACCGGCAAGCCGCCGAAGACTGACGCACCGGCCGCTTTAGCCACTCGCAACATTCCGGCATGAAATTTGCCCGGATGCAGCATTGCCAGATCCTCGCGGACCAGCCCGCCAGCATAGATATCCGAACCAATCTCCCCATGAAGTTGGCCGCGATCAACCGTGAATGCTACGACATCCAGGTGCTCAGCCAGCAACCCCGCCTCCCGCTTCTGGAAGTCCAACTGGGCGGTGTTGATTGCACCGGTAAAGCGGCCGTTGGCCTGATAGTCGCAGTCGATATTCTCGTCGCGAATGAAAGCTGCAAGATCGGCCCGCGCCTGATGCCCCTCGCGGAACATGGCCAAGGCGTGCTCCTTGCCGAGCAGATCTGTCGCCGCCGTCAGCGAATATCTCAGATTGCCCGACGCAATGCCGCCATTGCGGGAGGATGCACCCTCGCCGGGGCGCAGTGAATCGAAAACCTGGACCGATTTGCCGGCTCTTGCGAGATTTATAGCGGCCGAAAGGCCTGTATAGCCTGCCCCGACAACCACAGCATCGCATTCGGTTTGTGGTGCGCTGACATTTTTCTCGTCGAGAGGCGCTTCAAGCCACCAATATGGGATTTCCATGAATATTGCGGCTCCAGCAGGTCGATATCACCACCGCTGATCTAGCAAAATGTTGCGATTGCGAAAAGCCGCACCGACCAGCAGGAAAAAAGAACCCCGCAAGAAAACTTGCGGGGAAGCACCCTACTGGAGGCTCTCAATTGGGTCAGAACTTGAAGCCAACTCTAAGCGTCACCGTATCAACGGTAGCGTCGATGAGAGTTCCGTCAAAAGTGTCGAAGCTGTGATGATCATATTGAATGCCGGCAGTGATGTTCTCGGTGACCATGTATTCGACCGCCAAGCCGATATTGTAGCCCCAATCATCCAGACCGATATTGGTCGTTGCATAGGTTGCGCCGGCATGGGCGGAGAACAGCCATTTCTGATAGGCGAAGCCAGCGCGAACACGCGCCGTTGCTGCGTCTTCAACCCAGATGGGGAAGCCTTCAAACTGGATATCCATTGACTGGTAGGCGATTTCAGCGCCTACGACCATCTGGTTCCACTGATGCAGGTAACCGGCATGGGCGCCGACAATCCAGTCGTCCCCGCGCGAGACCAGTGGCGGCACAAATGAGCGGTCAACATCACGAAGCCAGCCGTACCCGCCCGTGATACCGGCATACACGCCTGACCAGCCGTAATCCTGAGATGTCTCATTATCGAGACGAACGATCTCAATATCGTCGGCTGCGTATGTCGGGCTCGCCAGCGTGACGGCTGACGCAAGAAGAACAACGGCGGTACGCATGTTTGGAACTCCAATTCCGCATGGTTCGATTACCCGAAAATATGCGGATATGGTTTCCAGTGCGTTAACGCGGAGAGCTTTAGAAGCAAAGTCTTAACCACGAATGTTTCCGTACACGGAAGGCAGGCCCGGCTGGCTGACGCTAAATTTGTTGGATGAGTGCCACGCGTGGACAGATCAATCTAGAACGATTTGTCGATCTTGCTCATTGCTATCGCGGTGTTGAGGGCGAGATGGAGCGCCTGATCTACCGGTATGGCCTCGCGATATACGCTGATGGCTTCACCCGACGCATGTGCCGCAGCCAATGGGGCAAGATCAATGCCTCCCGGCGTATTGCGGAAAAACCTGGCGACCTGCTCCCAGTACATCATCAGAAGCGATTCAGGCGGTACCTCGGACTTGCATGCCGTCCAGGATTGCTGGCTTGTACCCGCAGCAGACAAATATCCCTGCAGAAGAGCGTTCATGTCGGGCACCTGCATCAGACCGCAGCGCAAGGACAAGCCGACGACAATTCCCGCAAAACTTGGCCTGTCCATGCCCAGAACAAGGCAGTTTACCTGCTCCGAGGCAATTACCGATGTCGTTCGGTTGACAGAAATCCGGCGGAAATCATCATCCGTTTCTCCGCGGCTCGCCTTCAGCGCAACTGAAAGCCGGGCAGAGTAGCCGGCGATCGCCGCCAGCGCGACGATATGTGTGGCTGGATGGATGCCCTTCGGTCCGCCTTCAAGTGAAGATCCGATGAATTGAAAAATCGATGTTCCAAGCGCTTGCTCGGTATCTGAATGGCCAAATTGATCTTCCGGGCCAATGGGTTCAACGCGAGGCTCTGCGTTGAATGTACCGGTAGGGGACGATTGCCCATCCGACTTCCAGTCCAGTTTCATTTTTGCCGCAGAGCTGTTCATCATCCCAATATTCCTTCACTGCCACATTCGCAGACGAAGTTCGATTTTCGATTAAATCGATCATTCGAATTCTGGCTCGGTCATTAAGAAATTTCGAATATTCGGACAAACCACCGGGCATCAGCTCAGTCGGCACAAGTTTACCAGTTCTAAAACAGTATTTTGGATAATGGCCCCTGAAACGGCAGGGGAAAGAGATGATGTCACCAATTCAGCAGATGGATGCGCTGATCAACTGGTTCATGCCAGACGCCTACAAAGGTGATCTGCAACGCGAGAAGCGCGTGCGGATGTTCCTGATCAGTCATTTATTCGGACCGCTTCTTGGTCATCCGATCACGATATTCCTGTATCTGAACGATCCCTTGCCCTGGCCGCATGTGCATATTCTTGGGGCGTCGATCACAGCATTCTGGCTGTTCCCGATTGCCTTGAAAATGTTCGGCCGTCACTACAAGCTGCTGGCATTTGGCTCGGTGATGAACCTCATATTCGCCATTCTGTGGGGCTCCTACAATTATGGCGGTGTCAGTTCTCCGTTCCTGGTTTGGTTTGTTGTCGCACCGCTACTGGCCTTTTTCTATCTCGGGTCAAGCCTTCAGGCGCGTATCGTTATCTTCTCGCAAATCGCGCTCGGACTGGGCGCATTTACGGCGGTCTATGTGTCCGACGGTACATTCCCCGTCCATATTCCGGTCGATGAAATGGTCGGTGTTGGCATAATCTCGATCTTCTGCGCTGCCTCCTATGTGTTCCTCATGGCGAGTTACTACTCCAGTGTCGTCGACTCGCAATCTGAGCTTCTCAAAGAGATTGAGCGACACGAGGTGACGACAAGCAAGATGATGGCGGCGAAGGAAGACGCCGAGCGCGCCAACGGTGCCAAATCCGAATTCCTTGCCAAGATGAGCCACGAACTGCGCACACCATTGAATGCGGTTCTCGGCTACAGTGAAATCCTGTTGGAGGATGCGGAAATCGACGGTCGCGGCAGCGAAATTGCTGACCTGCAGAAGATCAGTGCCGCCGGCAAACATCTGTTGGCGATGGTCAATGACATCCTCGATATCTCCAAGATCGAAGCCGGCAAGATGGAACTGAATCTGGAGGACGTTGATTTTGACCGCCTGTTGGACGAGGTCGAATCCACCGCCCGCCCCCTCGCGGCCAAAAACACCAACGAATTCATTTACAAGCGCGAGGAAAGCATCGGCACATTCCAGGCCGATGCGACCAAACTGCGGCAGGCCGTCTTCAATCTTCTCTCCAACGCCGCCAAATTCACCCAAAATGGCAAGATCACGCTGGAGGCCAAGCGGGAAGACCGCGATGGCGAACCGTGGATTACCATATCGATTACCGACACAGGCGTTGGCATCAGCCAGGATCAGCAGGATAGCCTGTTCTCAAACTTCTCGCAGGCAAATCCGGCAATTGCGGCCAAGTTTGGCGGAACCGGTCTCGGCCTTTCACTGAGCCAGAATCTCTGCCACCTCATGGGTGGTCAAATCTCCGTCGAGAGCGAGCTCGGACATGGCGCCTGCTTCACGATCGCATTGCCTGCACGAACCGCGAAAGCAGCGATTGAGGACAGTGCTTCGGAAGATGTTGAAGATGCCGAATACGGCGGCCTGCTCAAGGATGCTGTTGAAGATACACAAAATCGTGCCTCGGCGTTCAGCGGCCTGTCTCAAAGCGCACCTGATGGTGAGAAGCGTGAGCGGATACTTGTCGTCGACGACGATACCGCGTTTCTGGAACTCGCCGAGCGTCTGCTGGTCAAAGAAGGCTTCAGCCCGATTTCAACCGACGAGCCACAGATGGTGCTGCAGATTGCACGTACCGTGAAACCGACGGCCATTCTGCTTGATGTCCTGATGCCTGGTCTAAACGGATGGGATGTGCTGGACACGCTGAAATCCGAACCGGCAACCGCCTCAATTCCGGTCATCATACTCAGCGTCATGGATGAGCCGCAGCTTGCTGAAAGCCACGGGGCGATCGGATGCATAGCCAAGCCGCTCGACGGCGATGGCATGAAATCAGTGACACGCCTGATTGAAGGGGCAGAGGCAGCCGGGAACTCCGCCGCTGCTTCTGTAAAAGCCGCCGGTTCCTGACAGGCGAAGATGAAGCAATTTGGATAGTTGAGACGAGGATTGGTCAGATGACAGTCGTCCTGATAGTTGAAGACAACCCCATCAATCGAGATGTGCTCGGCCGGCGCCTTGAGCGCCGCGGCTTTATCGTCCGGTTTGCCGAAGACGGACCATCCGGCATCGAAGCGGCAAGCGAAATCATGCCGGATATTATCCTCATGGACATTGGTCTGGGTGAGATGGACGGGTGGGAAGCGACGCGGCGCATCAAGGCGGATCCGCAGACGACGAACATTCCGATTGTCGCGTTGACCGCAAGCGCGTTTGAATCTGACCGCATCAAGAGCCTGGAAGCAGGCTGTTGCGAATTCGACACAAAACCGGTTGATCTGAAAAGGCTTCTCGACAAGATGCAGGCCAGCCTTGTGTCGGCCCGGGCGAACGCCGAAATCGCTCAGTCAGTCTGAGACCAAAACTTCCTCATTTCCAACTGCTCGCAGATTGAGATCTGGCAAGCGTTTCTGCTCCTAGATCGTATCCGGTCTAAATGGGGCCCCAGACATGCGCGTTTGCTGCTGAACCGGTGCAGAGACAACGCCGGGTTCACGCAAGCGCCGGCAAAAGCCGGAAATTCAGCTGTTGGTATCGGATAAACTTGGCCCGTGGGGGGCGTGCCGGCGTTACGCCACCATCCGAACTTCGTCGGAAACAAGCATCTCGCGCAATTTCTTGAAATCCAGCGGCTTCTGCAGCACGCACGGAACAGACAATCCAAGCGCAATGGCGGTGCTTCTTGCCGATTCGAGTACCCGCTCTTCCTGTCCGCTGATAACCAGCACGCGGCCCTTGTAATCAGCCTCTGCGAGGAGCTTGAACAGTTCCAGGGCGTCAATGTTCGGCATGCAGATGTCCACGGCCATCACATCAGGATTGAGTGCTTTGGCCAGATTGACGACGCCGCGCGAATCCGAGGTCGCAAATGCCTCGTATCCGCACCGCTCGGCTACCCTGACGACGAGTTCGGCAGACGCAGCATCATCGTCGACTGCCAGCAATCTCAGATTATTCCCCGGGATAAGCCCCATGACATGCTCCTAGGCTGCATTCGAACGAGCTACGATTTCGTCCGCTACTTCACCTTGCGCTTGCTGTTCACTTTCTTTGTATGCCCGGAATTCGACTTCCGCATTCTGCATAGACTGACGCATCAGGGTTACGAAATCATCAATATCGGCCTTTGTGTGGTCCGACATGACCTGAACCCTAAAGCGCGCGCCGCCTTGAGGCACCGCCGGGTACTCGACCAGATTGGCAATGCCACCCATGGAGCCGAGTTCGCGCGATGCGATGCGGGCCAGTCCCTCTGCGCCAACCCTGACCGGTACGATCGGTGACGGGTCGCCCAGCGTTTCCAGCCCATTCGCGCCCATGCTGGCCCTCATGTAGAGAATGTTGTTCATCAACTGCTCGCGGCGGTCCTTGCCCTCCGGTGAGCGGACAATGTTCAACGCAGCCAAAACGGTCGCTGCTTGTACCGGCGAAAGTGCGTTGGAGAATGTCTGGGTAGCGCTGAAATATTTCAGATACTCAGCGACCGACCTCTCCTTGATCGCGATAAACCCGCCATTGGAAGCAAATGTCTTTGAGAAGCTGCCGATGATGACGTCGGTCTTGTCGATCATGTTCTGCAGGCCCATATGGCCAAGACCTTGCTCGCCGATGCAGCCGAAATCATGCGCGCAGTCGACAAGCAACTTCGCATTGTACTCGTCGCACACTGAACGCAACGCACCGATGTCCGGTGTGTCCGAGTGCATCGAAAACAGGCTTTCAGTGACCACCAGAATGCCGTTTTCGGTATCCTTGTCGCGGATGCGCCGCAGGCGCCGAGCCAGGCCCTCCGAATTCAGGTGACCATGGAAATGAATATTCTGCGTGGCGGCACGGGCTCCTTCCTGCAGACAGGAATGCGCCAGCACGTCGAGAACCACGTGATCGCCCGGACGGACAATTCCCTGGATCGCCGCAAAACCGGCCGACCAGCCCGTGGGATACAGCACGACTTCACGCCCGTGGATAAACTCGGAAATCGACTTTTCAAGCGTCAGCGAGTGACGAGTGTTGCCGAGCAACGCGGCCGATCCTGCGCTGTGGACGCCATATTCCTTGACAGCTTCAATAGCCGCCTCCTTGACGTCCGGATGCGAAGACAGGCTGAGGTAGTCCTGCGATGCAAAGTTCACGCCCTCGATCTGCATTCCGCCATCGGTCAAAACCGCACAATGCGTTTTTGGCGCGATGGATGAGGACTTGGCGTAGGGCCACAAATCATATTGGCGGCGCAAATCCTGCCAATCGAAAAATCCGGATACACGACCCAGAAGATCAGTTCCCGATGGTGCCCGGTAGTCGCGAAGACTGCCGGTCAGCGCATTTCTGGGAATCGAAAGATCGCAATCAACGTTACCGTTCTTATTGTTGGACATGCCCGCTCCTGTTTTTCGCCTATTATTTGGCTTTGGAGAGAACACTACGGCTGTCGATTGAATTTCCGCTTAATCAGGATGGTTTAAATTATGTTATGAAGTTCTAACTTGCAGGGAATGTCGTTCGTCTAAACACCCGGCAACGCATATGAAATCGTATAGATTCAGTATACTCTAAATTAATCATACGCCTGAAAACAGAACTTCGCGGCCAGAAGCTTATGCAACCTTAACCCGTTTCTCTCATGATGAGCCGGCATAAAAAACCGGGGTTCAGGGATTGCTGTCGTCAATAATAGAGAAACTGTGGGGGTTGATCGATTCTCTTGTGCTAACGGAGGACGTGGATCCTCGCACGCGGAATCTGATACTGTCCGAGCAGATCGACGCGATCGTGATGATGACGCCGGCACTTGCCTGCGGCGCTCTGGTCATCGCTCTCCATCTTCTCGCCGTAACCGCGGGGACTGAACAATTTGCCGCCACGTCAGCCTGGTCAGCGGCCCTTATGGCGATGATCGGCATCGGTGCCCGCTCGTGGTTTCGCAAAAAGCAAAATCAGCCTCGCCGCCACAATCCGAGAAAAGCCGCCCGCCGTGCGATCGTTGGTGCCGCCGCGACGGGCGTTATCTGGGCAATGCTGCCGTTTGTGCTGTTGCCTGCAGCAACACCGGCAATACAGGTAATCCTGCCGGTCGCAATGGGAGCGGTCATTTTGAGCGCGGCGATTTCCTATTCATCTTTGCCTCAAGCGGCATTCTTGTTCCTGGCGCCAGTGATCTTGTCCAGCATCGTGGGAACTCGTTTGATGGATTCGCCATTCCTGGGCAATTTGCTGGGCATCATGTTGATCAGTTTCCTGCCGGTTGTGGTGACCATCATCATCAGGTCGAGCCGGTCTTTGGTTCAGCACGTGCTGAAAGAAATCGACTCCCGCAACCAGAAAAATGTCATCAGTTTGTTGCTGCGGGAATTTGAGGAGAACTCCAGCGATTGGCTCTGGGAATTTGGCACCGATGGAAAAATCCATCGTGTCTCGGACCGCTTCTCAATGGCAACGGAAATTCCGAAATCCGAACTGATCGGGATGGACTTTATCGAGTTTTTGCGCAGCCATCTGTCCGGTGAAAACTTTCACTTCCAGGAAATCATCGATGCCGTTGCGGCAAAGGAAACGTTCAACGGCATAGAAGTTGGAGTCAATATTGGCGGCCGGGACGTGGTTTGGCGCCTCTCCGGCAAAGCCGCGCATGATCCCAACGGCAATTATTCAGGTTACATCGGCACGGCATCCGATATTACCAGCGAGAAAACTGCCGAAAAGAAGATCAACTATCTCGCGCACTACGATGCCTTGACCGGCCTGTTAAACCGGGGTCGCTTCGGCGACATGCTCAATCAGTGTGTCTCGCGCCTGGAACGATACGGGACGCCGTTCTCGGTGTTTTATCTCGACCTGGATCGGTTCAAGCTTGTCAACGACAGCAGCGGTCATCTGGTTGGTGACAAACTGCTTGTGGAGGTCGGCAACCGCATCCGCGACGAAGTTCGTGAAAGCGACATCGTTTCACGGCTTGGCGGCGATGAATTTGCGATCATCTTGCCCAATCTTTCGGACAGTTCAGAAGCATCCGTCCTTGCCGAGCGATTGGTCCGGTCGATCGAGAAACCGTTTGATATTGACACTGAATCGCTCACCATCGGACTTAGCGTCGGCATTGCCATTGCGCCAATCAACGGAACCCGCCCTGACCAGATCCTTCGCAATGCGGATTTGGCGCTTTATCGCGCCAAGGAAGAAGGCCGCGGAATGTACCGGTTCTTTGAAGCGGAAATGGATTCAAACGCCCGCGAACGGCGTATGCTGGAGATCGAACTTCGCCAGGCATTGACCGATGGCGAGTTTGTGCTGCACTACCAGCCGCTGGTCGAAGCGGAAAACGGCGAGCCTACCGGCTTCGAGGCGCTGGTCCGCTGGGATCACCCGATACGCGGAATTGTCCCGCCGGCGGAATTCATCCCGATTGCCGAACAGTCCGGGCTTATCCGCGAGATTGGCGACTGGACAATCCGTGAAGCTTGTCACGCTGCATGCGACTGGCCGAGCGACATGACCGTCGCGGTCAATCTCTCACCAAAACATTTCATGCTTTCCGACATTGAGGCAGTTGTGCGCGACGCATTGCTAAAATCAGGTCTCGAGCCTGGCCGCCTTGAACTTGAGATTACGGAAAGCCTGCTTATTGACCGGTCTGACGAAGTGCTGGACAAACTTGGCAATCTGAAGGAACTGGGTGTCACCATTGCAATGGATGACTTCGGCACCGGATATTCGAGCTTGTCTTATTTGCTCAAATTCCCGTTCGACAAAATCAAGATCGACCGTTCGTTTGTCACGGCTTTGACGACCGATCCTGCCGCACGCGACATCCTCCGCTCCATCGTGGCGCTCGGAAAGACATTGAAGATGAACATCACGGCCGAGGGCGTGGAAAACAGCGAGCAGGCCGATTTCCTCAAGGAAGTCGCATGCAATCACTTCCAGGGCTATCTCTTCTCCAAACCAATGGGACCGGAAGAAATGGCCGGTTATTTGTTGGGCGAGTTCCAGTCGGAAATCGCTGAAGCATTGTCAAGCGAACCGGAAACCGGCAGCGAAGAAGAACTCAAATCAGCGTGACGCTGGCGTCGTCTGGGTTGCCAGGCTGATCGATCAGTTCTTCGCTCGGTTGCCCGTACCCGGCAATGTCCCTTCCAATTTGCAGATTATCGACAACATCACCTCGTCGGCGCCGCCGCCGATGGAGGCGAGCCGCCCATCGCGATAAGCACGACTAACCGGATTGTCCCAGGTAAATCCCATTCCACCCCAATATTGCAGGCACGAATCGGCGACTTCGCGCATCAGGCGGCCACATTTGAGTTTTGCCATCGACGCCAGCCGGGTGACGTCCTTGCCCGACACATACTGCTCAATGGCGTCCCAGGTCAGCGACCGCAAAGCCTCCACCTCGGTGCGCAATTCTGCAAGCCGGAAATGAATGACTTGATTGTCAAGCAGGGGCTTACCGAACGCCTGCCGTGACGATGTGTACTCGATGGTGGAGTCAATCAACTTGTCCAGGCCCTTGAGCGAATTGGCGGCCGCCCACAGACGTTCTTCCTGAAACTGCAGCATTTGCATGGTGAAACCCATGCCCTCCTGGCCGATCAGATTGGCCGCCGGCACCCGGACGTTGTCGAAAAACAGTTGTGCCGTATCCGAAGAGTTCATGCCGATCTTGGTTATCTTCTGGCGTTCTATTCCCGGCGAATCCATGGGCACCACAATGAGTGATTTGTTCTTGTGTGCCGGACCTTCCGAGGTGTTTGCCAACAGACAGCACCAGTCCGCTTTCATGCCGTTGGTAATCCACATCTTGGTACCGCTAATGACGTAATCGCCACCATCTCTCTTGGCCGAGGTCTTGACCGCAGCCACATCGGAGCCGCCGCCGGGTTCGGACACGCCAAGGCAGCCAACCATGTCGCCGGCGATGGCGGGTGCAAGATAGTTGCTCTTTATGTCATCGGAACCGAAACGGTTCATCGCTGGCGTGCACATGTCGGTCTGCACCCCGATCGCCATCGGAACCGCACCGCAATCAACCGCGCCAAGCTCCTCTGCCATCACCATCGAATAGGAGAAATCCAGTCCGAGACCGCCATATTCAGGATCGTATTTGATCCCGAGCAGACCCAAATCCCCCAGCTTCTTGAAAAGTTCATGCGAAGGAAATTGTTCAGCCGATTCCCACTCATCCACATTGGGATTGATCTCTGCCTCCACGAACTTGGCAACTGTGCGACGAAGTTCGTTGTGTTCGGCTGTAAATTGCATGCCTGTTTCTCCCGGCAAATAGCGACATCTCGTTGTCGGAAGATGCCGCCGGAACACCGAACGCTAAGTCACGTTAACGTAAACGTCAATGTCTTGCGTTTCCATGCTTTGTGTGCTCATTGGCGGCGACGGTAATAATCCTGTTGCAATCTGTTCAATTCGAAATGGAGACCCCTGATGAGCATGGACGCAATCGCGGAAAAGATGGGCAAGAGTGCCGATGGAAGCGGATTTTCCCGCTCCGTCAAATTCGACTGCGGCGATGACGGCGTCGTCGTGATCGATGGCGAATCGGTGTCGACCGAAGACAAGGAGGCAGAATGCACCATCTCCCTGTCGAAAGAAGATCTGGAAGCCATGATCGCCGGTGAACTGGACCCGACCGCGGCGTTCATGCAGGGCAAGCTCAAGATCGACGGCGATATGTCGGTGGCAATGGCCCTTAGCCAGATCATTTGATTCGCCGCCGATAGCCACAATGATCCGGGTGCAAGTTGCGCCCGGATTTTTTTGTCATGCTATCAGCCGCTGCCGGAGGGTGTGCAAAAGTGTCAACCTCAGCCGGCGCTTCTGAAAACGGATAACCTTACCACTCTTGAACTTTGCGTCCCGCTCATCAATGTAGAGCGTCGGAGGGAATGCCTGGATGCAAGACGATACGCTGAACGCATTTGTCACCAATGTAGACAAACCGGTTGCCAACGCTGATTCAGGACCGCTGTCGGGCGCAACGTTGGCGGTCAAGGATATATTTGATGTCGAAGGTTATCCAACCGGTTGCGGCAATCCAGAGAAGCTTGCCGAGGCTCAGCCCGCTGCAGCAACCGCTGCAGCGGTAAAGGAACTCCTTGACGCTGGCGCCCGCTTCGTTGGCAAGACGCAGACCGACGAACTGGCGTTTTCGCTGACTGGTGACAATGTCCACTATCCACAGCCCGTCAATCCACGCGGGCCTGGCCGGGTAACCGGCGGTTCATCATCCGGGTCTGCCGCGGCCGTCTCGGGTGGCCTGGCCGACATTGCTACCGGATCCGACACCGGCGGATCAATCCGCGCGCCTGCCAGCTACTGCGGATTGATAGGCTTGCGGACAACGCATGACCGCATATCTCTTGCCGGAACGATGCCCCTGGCTCCCTCCTTCGATACATTCGGATGGTTTGCCCGCGATGGGGCGCTCTATGAGGCGGTGGCGAATGTCCTGCTCGGCGAGGACCGCGACCAAACACCCCTGACGCGCCCGCTGCGATTGCCGCTTCTGGACAATCTGATCGATGTCGAGTCCGCGCAAGCCTACAGCGAGGCACGCACCCTTGTTGAGCAGCAAACCCGGACCCCGATGATTGTCGAGAACTTCGGTCACGACACGGACGACCTCTACTGGTGCTTTCGAAATCTTCAGGCCGAAGAGGCATGGCGGTGCCATCGTGACTGGTTGTCTGTGAAAGACCGTAAGCTGGGGCCCGGCACAAGGCAGAGGCTTGAATTTGGCGAATCCGTTTCGAATGAAACAGTCGCAAATGAAACCGAGCGCCGGGTTACGTTCCGCTCTGATCTGAACAAGATGATCGGTTCCGACGGCTATATCGTCATGCCAACGGTTCCGGGTCCTGCGCCGCTTCGAGCCGCTTCATTCGACGAGCAGCAGGCATATCGAGAACGCGCACTTCGGCTTCTGTGCCTGTCAGGGTTGTCAGGATTCCCGCAGATCACCCTGCCGCTCGCCGAGGTGGACGGAGCACCGTTTGGACTTTCTTTGTTGGGGCCACCCGGCCGCGATCGCACACTGATTTCGCTCGGCAGAAAGATTTTGAAAGCTGCGGCGAGGGACGGATAATCATGGACACACTGACCCGCATGCGCGCGTTCATCGAAGTGGTCGACGCCGAAGGGTTTTCGGCCGCGGCGCGGCGTATCGGCAAGTCAAAGGCATTGCTGTCAAAGTATGTTCGTGAGTTGGAAGACGATCTTGGCGCATTGTTGCTGAACCGCACTACGCGCCAATTCTCCCTTACCGAAACCGGACACACATATTATTTGCGTGCCCAGGAAATTGTCCGAGATGTAGACAGCCTCGCCGAGGCCGTTCGAGACACCAGCGGTGACATTCGCGGCAGGATCAAATTGTCGGCATCAAGAAGCTTTGCCGATGCACCAATTGGCCAGTCATTGGTTGATTTCGCTGCTGCACATCCGGACATCGTCATGGACATCAGCCTGGATGACCGCATTGTCGATCTGGTTGAAGAGGGTTTTGACCTCGCAATTCGAATTACCGAAATGGAGAATTCATCGCTCATCGCCCGCAAGCTCAGTGACTTCTCAGTCAGACTGTGCGCGACACCTGCGGCTATCGAAAGATACGGCAAACCGGCCCATCCCACCGATCTGGCAAATGTGCCGTGCATTGTTGACACGAATGGCCGGTCGCGGAACAACTGGACATTCAAGGAAAAAGACGGTTCCCAGATTTCAGTGGCGGTTTCAGGCCCCATGGAGGTCAACAGCCCGCTGGCGGTCAAGGCCGCGCTTCTGTCCGGGTTGGGATTCTCGATACTTCCCGAATTCTCGGTCGAAGATGAGATTGAAAAGGGGAAATTGGTTCCGCTGCTGGATGATTACATCTATTTCGACAGCGGCATCTATGCGGTTTATCCGCATCGCAGATATTTACCAGGCAAGATAAGAACGCTTGTCGACTTTCTGGTTGACTGGTTCAAAAAACGGGAACGGCACCTCGCGCATTAATCAAACTTCTGCCGCGATTGTGTTAGAATCAGGCTTGGCTGAATTTGGAGGACGATCGTTGACCCATTTCCGGAAAACGCTGATGCTGACAATGCTAAGCACAGCGGTTTTGCTCGCTCCTGGGCAGGTGCGTTCCCATCCCCATGTCTTCGCCGAGGCCCGGCTTGATGTCGTGGTCGAAGACGATCGCATCGCCGCGCTTCGTCATGTTTGGCGGTTTGACGAATTGTTCACGTCGACGGTGCTGGTGGAATTCGACTTGAACAGCGATCTCAAACTCGACGACGAGGAACTGGCGACAGTGGCCAGTACGGTTCATGAATCGCTCGCCGACTTCAACTATTTTCAGTTCGTAACGGCCGATGGCAAGGACGTTTCCATGAAAGCACCGGAACAACTGGTTGCAGACATTCAAGACGGTCAGTTGATTGTGTTGTTCGAAAGCAAGCCGACGGAAACACGGCCGCTTGCAGCAAAAACTGCCATCGGCGTTTATGATCCCACCTTCTATACCGCGATCGATTTCGTTGAAGACGACATGATCAAGGTCGAAAATCTGCCAGCCTCCTGCAAACAGGAAGTGGTGCGCCCTGACCCCGACGAGGCAATTGCACAAAATGAGCAATCCCTTACCGAGGCATTTTTCGACCCAAACGATACCAACGATTTGAGCAAGATGTTCGCCACCAGGCTGGAGCTCTCATGCTGAACAAGTGGCGTGGGAACGCTGATTGGCGGCAGCCTGCGTGCCTGACCATACTTGCATTGACCATTTTTGCGCTGCCATCTGTTGCAGCGGCTCAGAACTCGCTGGGCATCGGCACCGGTGAGGCCACAACGCCTTCAACCGGCCTTTTTGCCGGTACCATGGCCTGGATCAATGCCATGCAGCAGGACTTCTACCGTTCGCTGACCGGCGCATTGAAACAGATGCGAGAAGACCCGGCCCAACTGTGGATTCTCATTGGCCTGTCATTTGCTTACGGGGTGTTTCACGCAGCCGGACCGGGTCACGGCAAGGCGGTCATCTCTTCCTACATGCTGGCAAATGAAGTGGTTCTCAGGCGTGGAATCGTTCTGTCATTTCTGTCAGCATTGCTGCAGGGAGCCACCGCTATCATCGTGATGGGCCTGGTTTTTCTTCTGTTTCGCGGAACATCTATTTCGATGGGCGACGCGGCAGGTTTTCTTGAAGTTGCAAGCTACGCGCTGATTGCCGGTTTTGGCGCCTATCTCCTGGTCAGAAAGTTGAAGCCGTTGCTCTTTCGGCAACCGGTGCCCATTTCGCTGTCGGCTGCGGGAACCGGGCACGGTCATGTCCACGATCACCATTCTCACGATCATCATACGCACGGCCATCACCACAGCGGCGATGGCGAGGTCTGCGAGACATGCGGTCATTCCCATGCCCCCGAACCTCACATGCTCAAAGGCGATCAATTCGACTGGCGTTCGGCCTGGGCGGCCATCGCAGCAGTCGGGATAAGGCCCTGCTCGGGCGCATTGATCGTCTTGACCTTCGCGTTTTTAAACCAGCTTTGGTTAGGCGGAATTGCATCGGTGATCGCCATGTCGATTGGCACTGCAATTACCGTGTCGATCTTGGCGTCATTGGCTGTATTGGCCAAATCTGCCGCCATGCGTGTTTCCGGCAGCGGGGTGATGGGCCGGACCGTGCATTCTGCGATCGAAATTGCCGGCGCGACGTTCATTTTGGTCATTGGGCTTTTGTTGCTGACGGCAAAACTCAGCGTCTGACAAAGCGCATCATTGACGCGACCGGCCGCGCAGCCAGAATATGGCAAAGAACGCACCGACAAAACAAACCGCCACAATGCCAGCCACCACCGTGGAATATTCACCAAGAGCCAACATTACGCTTGGCAGGAAGTAGGCGCCCAATCCGAAAGCAGCCACTATGAAAAAGGCGGCGATCGCCGCATTGCGATTATTTCGATCCATCGGATCGCCTTATGTCTTCCAGTCGCCTGATTTGGCGGCCCTCTTCATCGAAATTCTCCGGTGCCAGCCACTGCTCGAACGTCCGCTTTGCTGTTGGCCATTCCTTGTCGATCATGGAAAACCAGGCTGTATCGCGGTTTTCGCCCTTGACGATGCTCAACTGCCGGAAAACACCTTCCGCTTGCATTCCGTAACGCAGAGCTGCCCGTTTTGACGGCTCATTGCGGTTGTTGCATTTCCATTCAAAACGCCGATAGCCGAGCGTATCAAACACATACTTCGCAAACAGGAAAAATGCCTCCGTCGACGCCGGACGCCTGGAAATCAGCGGACCCCAATAGATGTGGCCGGTCTCGATGACACCATTGGCTTCATCAATACGCATCAATGTCTGACGGCCGCCGACTTTACCGGTTTTCTTTTCGATTACGGCAAAATAGAGCGGATCCTCACTTGCCTCCGCCTGTTCGAGCCAGGGCTGGAAGTCCGGCCGCGTTGATGGCGGATATTCCGGCAGCCAGCGAAAGCGCTGATCGGCATCATCGCAGGTCGCCGCATCAAACAGCCCGTCTCCATGCAATGCTGCCTTGAATGGCTCCAGCCTGACAAACCGGCCTTCAAGCGGTATGCGCTCCGGCCGGGGTCGTGCGGTCCAGTTTTTCAGATCATCGATCATGTTAAAATCGCGAGCATATTGCAATATCCACCCATCCGAACTCATAACACCATCAACAAAAAGCGCCACAGTGGACCCTGTAATGATCCAGACCGTTTCAGCATTCGACCGGATTGGTGAAGAAAATGCCTTCGCCGTGTTGGCACGCGCCACAGAACTTCAAAACCAGGGTCGCAACATCATCAATCTGGGTATTGGCCAGCCGGATTTCCAGACACCCGACCACATCGTTGAGGCGGCAACCAAGGCGCTGCGCGACGGGCATCACGGCTATACGCCGGCAAACGGTATTTTGCCGCTGCGTGAAGCCGTCGCACGTCGTGTCTTCGCCATGACCGACTGTGAAATCTCGCCTGATAACATCATGATCACACCGGGTGGCAAGCCGGGCATGTTTGGCGGCATTGTCATGTTTGGCGAACCCGGCACTGAGATCATGTATCCGGATCCGGGATTTCCAATCTACCGTTCGCTGATCGAATACACCGGCGCAACTCCGGTTCCAATTCCGATGAGAGAAGAGAACGGATTTGCGTTTTCGGCAGATGAAACGCTGTCGCTGATCACGCCGAAGACCCGGCTGATCATCGTCAACTCACCGGCCAATCCCACCGGCGGTGTCACTCCCAAAGCGGAGATCGACAAGCTGGTGTCCGGTCTCGCCGATCATCCCGGCGTCGCGGTCATGTCGGACGAGATTTACGACGTCATGACTTACGATGGTGAAGTTCACGCATCGCTGCTCGCTTATCCGGAAATCCGTGACCGTCTGATCGTGCTCAATGGCTGGTCCAAGACCTGGGCAATGACCGGCTGGCGCATGGGCTGGTCGATTTGGCCCGACAATCTGGTCGACAAGATGCGAAAGCTTGCAGTCAATTGCTGGTCTTGCGTCAATGCTCCGAGTCAATTCGCCGGTATTGCCGCCATCGATGGTCCGCAAGATGACGTGGCAAGAATGATGGAAGCCTTCGACCGCAGGCGCAATCTTGTCGTCAGGCGCGCCAATGATCTGCCGAAAGTATCCTGTACCGTGCCCAAAGGCGCCTTCTATGCCTTTGCCAATATCTCCGGGACCGGATGGAAGGCCAAGGAACTGGCCGCTGCACTGCTTGAGGATGCCGGTGTAGCTCTGATCGGCGGTCCCGACTTCGGCATTCTCGGCGAGGGTTATCTGCGCATATCCTACGCAAACAGTGAAGCGAACATCTCGAAGGCTCTCGACAGGTTCGGCGATTATCTGGCGACGCACCGAACGCCCGATCGTTCCGGTTGAGCGAACCGCCAATCGGTTCGCAAAGCAAACCTCAGGAAAGTTGACATTATTGCGCCTCCCGGCTCAACTCAGGGGTCGGATACGGGAAGGATCACCGATGAGCGAGAATTGGGTCAAGGAGGTTCTGGCGTTTTGGTTTGAGGAGCTGACGCCTGAAAACTGGTTCATGCAGAACGACGACGTTGACCGCGCGATCAACGAGCGATTTGGAGATTTGTACCACCAGCTGAAATCGGATCCGCCGGATTTGGCCAGTGCAGATGCCGAAACCGTGCTGGCAGCGATTATCGTGCTGGACCAATTCCCACGCAACATGTTCCGCGGCAGCGCCGGTGCATTTGGTTCGGACAATATTGCTGTCGCCTTGTCGCGAGGCGCCGCAGATGCTGGTCTGGAAGTTGGCCTGAACGGCGACCAGGCTTGCTTCATGTATATGCCGTTCATGCATTCCGAAACGTTGGCCGACCAGGAGCGCGGCGTCATGTTGTTTCGGGCGCTCGGGCGCGAAAACAATCTCAATTATGCCATCGAGCACCGCGATGTGATTGCTAAATTCGGCCGCTTTCCCCATCGCAACAAGGCGCTGGGTCGCGAGAGCACGGCCGAGGAGCTTGAATATCTGGAGACCGCGTCTGGCTACGGTCAGTAGTAATCTGATAAATATAACGCGCGCTACGCTGCGGCAGGTTTTGTTCACTTGCCTTGGCAGGGTGGTCAATCGTAAATTCGACAACAACGGTCGAAGCGGCGCCGCTTGATAGCCGTCCCGCGTTCAAGGAGGATGATGTGGCCAAGGCAACCAGCACTGCAGGAAAAACACGCAAGACAGCGGCAAAACCTGCCGCAAAGAGTTCGGCATCGAAATCAGCCGGAAACGGCAAATCGAGGGCAAAAAGCGATCCAAAGCCCTGGCTGGCCAATTATCCGGATGTTGTAGCGCACGAAATTGGCGAACCGCAATATTCTTCAATTGGCGACCTGATGGCCGACGCCTGCCGGCAATTTGCCGACAGACCCGCATTCACCTGCATGGGCAAGACACTGACATTCGAGGAAATCGACGCGATGTCGTCGAAATTCGCCGCATATCTGCAGGCCCAGGGGCTCGAAAAGGGCGCGCGCGTGGCGATCATGATGCCCAACGTGCTGCAATATCCGATCGCCATGATGGCGGTGCTGCGAGCCGGCTACACGGTCGTCAATGTCAATCCGCTCTACACGGCTCGCGAACTGGAGCACCAACTGACGGATTCCGGCGCGGAAGCCATCGTTATCCTCGAAAACTTCGCTTCCACATTACAGGCGGTTGTCTCCAAGACCGGTGTCAAACATGTCGTTGTGGCCACCATGGGCGATTTGATGGGGCTGAAAGGTGCGATCGTCAATTTTGTTGTGCGAAGGGTCCGAAAAATGGTTCCGGCATGGTCCCTGCCCGGCCACACCCGTTTCAATGACGCACTTTCCGCTGGCTCCGTTTCCAAGGCGCAGCCGGTAGAAGTTGGCCTCGATGATGTGGCATTCCTTCAGTATACCGGCGGCACAACCGGTGTTTCGAAGGGTGCGACCCTTCTCCATCGCAACGTTTTGGCCAATGTGGCGCAGAATGCCCTGTGGGTGGAGAGCGCCTATGTCAACAATCCGAGACCAGACCGGTTGACCTATATTTGCGCACTGCCGCTCTACCATATTTTCGCACTGACGGTGAACGCGCTGATGGGCATGCAACAAGGTGCGCATAACATCTTGATCCCCAATCCACGGGACATTCCTGCATTCGCCGCTGAGCTGAAAAAATATCAGTTCCACGTTTTTCCCGGCTTGAACACGCTGTTCAATGCGTTGCTCAACAATGAGGATTTCCAGAAGCTCGATTTCTCCAACCTGCTGCTCACCCTGGGTGGCGGAATGGCAGTTCAAGCACCGGTCGCAGAGCGCTGGAAAGCGCTCACCGGCTGCAGCGTCTCCGAAGGGTATGGACTGTCCGAAACGTCGCCCGTGGCCACGGCAAATCGCTTCGATGCCGATTTCACCGGCACAATCGGCTTGCCGGTGCCGTCAACAGAGATCGCCATTCGCGATGAAGACGGCAAGGACCTGCCAATCGACGAAGTCGGTGAAATCTGTATCCGCGGACCGCAGGTCATGGCCGGCTATTGGAACCGCCCGGAAGAAACCGCCAAGGTCATGACCAAGGATGACTATTTCAAATCCGGCGACATGGGCTTCATGAACAAGGATGGCTACGTCAAGATCGTCGACCGCAAGAAGGACATGATTCTTGTGTCCGGTTTCAACGTTTATCCAAACGAGATCGAGGATGTTGTCGCCGGTCATGAAGGGGTACTTGAAGCGGCCGCTATTGGCGTTCCGGACGAGCATTCCGGCGAAGTGCCGAAACTGTTCGTGGTCAAGAAGGACCCGGCACTGACTGAGGACGATGTGATTGCCTACTGCAAGGAAAACCTGACCGGATACAAGCGGCCAAAACATATCGAGTTCCGAGACGAGCTGCCGAAAACCAATGTCGGCAAGATCCTGCGCCGCGAATTGCGCGACTGACCGGTAAAGCAGAAAGAATGTGGGGCGCCCTGATCAGAGCGCCCCGTTAATATCCGTTTATGCGGCCAGCTCCAGCCCCGGCTCGCCCTCGACAAAGGCCTTGTTACCGTCGATCAGCTTGCCGAGCAGGCGACCGAACTGCCGTTTCATCATCGGCGTCATCAATTTGCCGATCAGCCCGTATTTCGGCTCAAATGTCATCGTGAAAGTCACCTTGCTGCGATCAAAGCCTGCAGCCTCGATATCAATTGCCGCGACCGCCCGCTTGAGGGGAATTGTACCGTTAAAGATATCAACAACCATCCGGCGTTGCGGCACATATTCGGTGATCCGCTCCTGAATGTAGTTCTTGCCGTCTTTCAAATCGCATTGACGGGTCGCGCCCAGTCCGGTCTTGCGGCTGCCCGGCAACAGAAACGACTTGTTCAAATTGGGATTGAATAGATCGATCGAACCGAAATCATCCCATGAATTCCAAACGCGCTCGACCGGAGCATTGATAATTCTGCTCAGCTTAACTTCTGCCATTTTGGCTGTCTCCTTGGGGGTTTAAACAAGCGTGCATTCGAACCGGTAAGGTTCGGCGGCAGCAGGGTTTGAAGCGTACCAAACAGGCACGGTCCACACGGATCGAAGCATCCTGCCTACCCGCTTCATACGGCCGATCACATGATCCTTCGCACCACCTGCTGAATTGATCCGGTCCAACATTTCTTTTCTCCGTCAGTCTGAATAACAGCCAAGATAGGCGTATTGTTTTTGTTTCATAGATGACAAATTTGATACATATTGGAACATATGTGATCCGGTTATGGTGGTGTGAATGAATCAATCTGAAGCCGATTCCTGGGCCGACTTTCCCTATTTCCTGGCAATTGCCCGAACCGGTTCGTTGCGCGCGGCAGCCGAGAATTTGGGATCAAATCATGCCACTGTGCGCAGGCGACTGGGGGCACTGGAGGCATGTTTTGGTGCCAAACTGTTTGAGCGATCCACAGAGGGATTCAAACTGACCCCCGCAGGTCACGAAATCCTTCCGCGAGCAGAAGCCGCAGAAAGGGAAATCCTCTCCGCGCGCAGGCAATTGACAGGATTGGATGGTGAGGCTGCCGGAGTGGTACGCGTGTCGGTACCGCCATCACTTGCCTACGACATTCTGGCGCCACTGTTCGCAGAATTCTCCGCTACCAACCCGCAAATCGACATAGCCGTCGACATGACAAACCAGTTTCAGGATCTGGGGCGGCATGAAACCGATGTGTCGGTACGCGTCGCCTATGAGGTTAGCGACAACGTCGTCGGCAGGCGCGTGGTCACTTATGCGAAGGGTATTTACGCGTCGAAGAAATATATTGAAGAAAACCGGCGCGGCTTCGATGAACGCGGCAAGGGATTGCATTGGATTGGCTGGGGCGACAGCGACCCGAATCCAGAATGGGTACGCAGTTCGCCATTTCCGAAAGCGATGCTTCGCCACTCCATCCGCGAAGGCAGTTTGCACCTGCCGCTCGTGCGGGAGGGCATGGGGATGAGCTACCTTCCTTGTTTTGCCGCGTCACAGCACCCCGAACTCGAACTCGCTCCGGGAACCTCGGCCGCATTGGACCGGAGCATCTGGTTGCTCCTGCATGCCGATCTGAGGCGCACAACAAGGGTCAGGCTGCTGGTCGATTTTCTGGCGCTTCGGCTTCGGCAAAACAAGGCATTGTTTCTGGGACCACTGGCGTGAGATCAGTCATCAAACTGCGTCACTGATCACGTCGCACAATTTGCTCCGGTAAATCCGCCACCGATCCGATTACAATATCAGCTAGCGGCTCCAGATCGGCTTTTGTGCCAGTCCCGCTTAGAACGCCGATTGAGAGCCCGGCGCCTGCGGCACGCGCAGCTTCCAGATCATGGGTATTGTCGCCCACCATCGCCAACTCGCCGACGTTTATGCCCACCGTGTCTGCAAATGCATGCACGACATCGGGCGCCGGTTTGGGATTTGCCACAGCATCGTATCCGTACGCTGCGTCAAACATGTGGGCCATACCGAGCGCCAGAAGTGTCGCTTCGGCGCCGGAGGTTGCGTCATTTGTGGCCACACCCAATCTGTACCCTTCGGCATGCAGCCGGCCGAGCACCTCGACGACTCCAGGCAGCGGTACCGCATTCTCGCGACCGACAATCGCTGCTTTCCTGTCAGCTTGCTCTGTCAGTTCACGTTGTTCTTGCCTTGAGGCGAGAGGATACATTGTGGCGATGATGTCGGCGCTGGTTCCCGCTGCAACTGCCGAGCCCGCCCGGAATGTCCCGCTGACATGGTCAAAACCAGCCGCATCCAGCAATTCGCGCGACCTTTCTTCGACACCTCCGGCAGCGTGGAAGGCGATCTCGCGCACGAATCCAAGCCAGGTGGCGTTGAAGTCCAATAGCGTTCCATCCTTGTCAAACAGGATTGCCCGGATCTTTGCCATCACCTGCGTCCGCTGTCGGTTTCAAGTGGCGCATACCACAACCCACCGGTTACGCAACCAGGAAATAAACACCGCAAATCTTCATAAACCGGCATCCATAACAGAAAAGGCCCGCCTGAGCGGGCCCTTCTTGTTGTTGCCTGGACGGTTCAGCAGCTATTTGGCGCGAACGTCTTCGGGCAGGAAGAACAAATAGTCGGCATCTTCCGCACCCTGGTGACATTCATGGCAGAACCCCATTGCACTGCTGTTCGGTCCGTTGGTGACACCGGCAGTGACACCGCCTGGCATGATCATCGCGTAGCGCCAGTTGGCCGTGTCGGCATTGAAGTCGTTCACCATCTTTTCCATGACGAACAGCGGACCGATGGACGCCTGTCCTTTTGCGCTTACCGTGAAGCTCGGTTTCGCCACCGTCGTTCCGGTTGGCGCCGTGCCGATATCCTCATATTTGGCATAGGCTGCAGCACCGATTTTGTTGACATAGTTCAACACAAACCGGTTGCCATGAGTTCCGCTCGGATAGGCGTGGGTCGTCACATTTCCAAAGCCTTCCCACTTGTTGACCGCCCAATGTTCGCCACCCTTGTAGAGTTTAGCCATCTGCGGCTTCATGCAGTCGTAGAGTGCCGAAACTTCTTCAGCTGTCAGCTCCAGATCGTCCGGATCAGCCGCTGCGCTTGCCGCACAGGGATTGCATGGGTTGCACGGATTACATGCACCGCATGCAGCCGCAGCACACGGATTGCACGGGTTGCATGGATTTTTCGCTGCACACGGGTTGCAAGGATTACACGCACCACACGCTGCCTTTGCTGCACAGGGGTTGCAAGCACCGCACGCCGCCTTCGCTGCACACGGGTTACAAGGATTGCACGCGCCGCAGGCAGCCTTCGCTGCACACGGGTTGCACGGGTTGCAAGCACCGCAAGCCGCCTTCGCTGCACACGGGTTACAAGGATTGCACGCTCCACAAGCTGCCTTCGCTGCACACGGGTTACAAGGATTGCACGCGCCGCAAGCTGCTTTCGCTGCACACGGGTTACAAGGATTGCACGCTCCACAAGCTGCTTTCGCTGCGCACGGGTTACAAGGATTGCACGCGCCGCAAGCCGATGCGTTCCAAAGACGCGGAACATAACATTCTGTTGCGCCTACGCCTGCGCTTGCCGCACAAGGATTGCAGGGATTACACGCGCCGCACGCAGCCGCGGCACAGGGGTTGCACGGGTTGCAAGCGCCACATGCCGCTTTCGCGGCGCACGGATTACAGGGATTGCAGGCTCCACAGGCAGCTTTCGCTGCACATGGATTACATGGATTGCATGCGCCGCAGGCAGCCTTCGCAGCACATGGGTTACAGGCTCCACACGCAGCCTTTGCTGCACACGGATTGCAAGCTCCGCAGGCCGAAGCAGCGCAAGGGTTTTTCGCCGCGCATGGATTTTCAGCGGCACAGCTCGCAACACTTGGTGTAGAAGTGGTGGCAACTGCGAGCAGCGATACGCCACCGGCTATTCCCAGCGCCAAGGGCGCGATGGCGACTGTCGTCAACAATTTATTCTTAAGCACCGCCATGAATTCCTCCTCTGGCACAGGATCTTCCCATTATTGTTGGTGCGTCCACACTAGTTGGTCGCGGCGCAATGCCGAATCACGATCAGCGCGCTCCCGGTCACAACTCGGTGAGCGCCTCTTGAACTTGCTATCTGGTTCAGCGGAGATGCCGGGTCGTTTCGCCCGGTGTGATCAGGCGGTCTGGCGTCGGTTACGTTTTTCCAAAGCCCGCTTGGCCTGGTTCAGAGCTGATATCTGGCGGTCAATACTGATGTCCGCAATCGATGTGATCTCCAGCTCCCGGTCTTCGTAGACATCACGGTCCGGATAGTTATTTGCCCAATCTGCGACCACTTCGTCCCGTTTGTTCAGCAAGGCGATAATCTGTGGCTTGAACAGATGCACGAGATTGGTGACCGTTCTGTTGGTCGCGAGGCATGGATAGCTTTGTTCGACGATGAAACGATCAATGAGGCGCTTGACGTCTGAAGCAGGATAAAATGTCTCGCCGGTCACCCAACGGTTGGTGGTAAAAAGGCTAATCGGCATGCCGGGCCGGTCCATCGAAATCGCCACAATATGGCTGATCGCATCCTTGCCCATGGGCCGTTTGACATCGCCATCATAGGGCGTCGGCTTCATACCGCCCGGCATCCCGCGGGCGCGAACAAAAGTGTGAAAATGGCCATGTTCGCCGCTTTCCGGGCGATGGGCGTGATAATAATATTGCGCGTGGGATTCCTTGTCGTAGACATCGCCCTTCGGATAGTGGGCGTCTTCGTAAAACACGCCTTGATTTTCGAGGCATCTGCCAACCGGATTGTGGCCGGACTTCTTCAAAAGCCGGATGTTCTCCTTGACTTCCTCACCCGCCCTGGACATCCCGGCCAATTCATCTTCGGACAATTCCGAGAATAGCTTTGCAAGATCAAATTTGATGATTGTGCTGTCCATTTATCCGAGGCTCACTGCAGTGATTTTCAATCTAGATAGCGATGAATCATTGATTTCCGAGATAAAATATAGGTGAACAAGTCAAACCTGCTCCCAAATCGATGGCCTACTGGACACGCTCATTTTCGGCAATTCCCTCCGGAATCCATGCCGACAGACCGTATACCTTGCACAAACGCCCGATTTCGGTGTGATCTTTCTCCGCTAGATCGCTGTTGTCTCCAACCCCGTTCAATACCGCAGCCCGGACCGACAGCGCCTGTAATTTCAAACAGGGGCTCGAAATTTTGACGGCCATCTGGAGTGCCATTCCAATTTCTTCCAGCCCATCGTCCATCTGACCGTTCCGGCACAGCGATTCTCCGTAACCCAGGCGCAGGTTGAATGTTTCCAGATACCCGGTTCTGCTGGCGTTGGTTTTTTTGACAAACTCACCGGCAGTCTTGACAGCCATCTCGGTGCTCCCCGACCGCGAAAGCGCCGACGCAAGCCGGCCGGTGACATGCGGATTAATGGCATCAAACCCTTCACTATCGCAAATTCGCTTGGCGGTAAGCATGGTTCGCATGGCTTCGCGCGCCCTGTTCTGTTGCAATAACACACGGCCCTGTGCGTTGCGGGCTAGAACCTCCGCATAAGGATCCCGATGACGTTCGGCTATCTTCAAGGCCTGGTCAGAATGCTTCAGCGCGTCTTCATTTTCGCCAATCTCGACCAGAAACCAGCCAAGGAATGCGTGCGCCATTGAACTGGGAACAGCCGCGGCGCCAAGCCGCGCGGTCTCCAGATCATCTCTCAACCGGTTACAAAGCGCACGCTGCAAGGCGACAGCTTCTTCAAGCTTGCCCATGCCATGCAACACGCTGGCCTTCATGATTTGCGCAGCAAAGACCAACGGTTGTGAATTCAGGTTCTCGGCTAGTGCCAACGCTTCGGTGCATGTCTGGTAGGCGGAGCGATAGTCGCCCTCAAACCACTCGATTGTCCCCAGCTGACCGAGTGTTGCACAGAGCTTGTCGGGATTGTCCAGTTTTCGGGCAATCGAAATCGCCTTCGGCACCGCCGATTTCATTTCCTCAAACTCTCCGATCTGCAGCAATGCCGCACACGACAAGTTGAAGAAATCGACGTGACGTTCTGATGAAGTGTCGCCCGCCTTTTCGATGCAGTCCATGGCACGGCGGAAAATGGTCAGCAGCGATGCAGCAGCCGCGCTTCGCCGGGCTTGCAAGCCTGCAAGCCACAAATAGTCAAGCGCCATGTCGGCATCGCCCGCACCTTCGGCGTGAAATGCCAGGCGCTCATATTGCGAATCGGACTGCGGATGTACCGAGATTATCGCCTCCACCGCAGCCTGGTGGATCGACCGCCGCTTCAACTTCGGAACAGTGTTCAGACACGCAGATGCGATAATCGAATGTTGAAAACGGAGATAGCGGCCCACATCGCCACGCAGCAAACCAAAGCGCGACAATTCGTTGATGTGGGGTTGAAGCGCATCGATGTCCATGTCGAGTATCTTCAATGCAACTTCGAGTTCGACATCGTTTCCCAGCACGCTAATCGACTGGACAATGGATTTTGCGCGTCGGGACAGTGTGTTCAAACGGCCGTGGATCAGCGATTCGACCGATTGAGGGATCATGGAATCAGCGGCATCTGATTGAAGCCTTGAAGAGACAAGCAGCTGTTCCAGTACAAAAGGAACACCCTCCGACTGTTTCAAGGCATGCTCAAGCAACTCCTTGCTGACGCCTTCGTGGCCGCTCAGCATTTTTGCCATGGCAACCATTTCCTGCGCGCGCATCGGCTCAAGGTGCAGCACGGTTCGAGCAATACGCGACAAAACCCCACCCGCTTCCGGTCGTCCGGTCATCAGCGTGACCATGTGCTGGCATTCGCGTCCGGACGCGATCATTGCCAGGCAATCCAGGCTTTCCGGGTCGATCAGGTGAACGTCTTCAATCAGTAGATGCGGGTGCTTGTCCTTGGTAAGCGCCGATAGTGTTTGCACCAGTCTGGTCGCAACCTGTCTGGCTGTCTGCACGGGGACTTTCGGCTTGGGCGCGTCCCGCAGTCTGAATACCGAAGCACCGAGTTCTGCAATGTGGGTCTGGGGGATGCCAGCAACGGAAAGCGCCTCGACAATTTGCGGCTCCATCGTGTCGGCCGGCAAGTTAAGCGCCGACAGGATCAGCGACTTGATCATCGTAAATGGCGTCGTCTGCCTGCGGGAGTCGCCGGAAAACGAAAGAATGACACGCTTTTCAGCGCGCCAATCGGCGAGCACGGAGTAGGCAAGGCGTGACTTGCCGATTCCGGGCTCTCCGATAATGGCTGCAGATGTTGGCCGGGCCGGCGCAGGCGTCAACGCCGCATTGATTTCCCTGCGCTCCTTCTCCCGGCCCACGATTGGCATCGGATATTGGGCAGCCGGATCGTCCGGATTGGGAAGATTGGGAGGTGCAGTCAGCAGAAAGTAAGGTGCTCCGTCGGTGTGTTTGCCATCAACAGACTGATATTCGTCCAGTGACAGTGCGTTCCGGCACATGGACACAGTGCCTGAACTGATGACGATCCCGCCCGGGGGTGCTGCTTTTTGCAGGGTAGCCGCCAGGTGAACGTGCGCACCAACAATATCGAGACTGGTACCCACGCCGGTCTCCAATTGTCTGAACCCTACCAGGCCGGTGTGAATACCCACCCTGAACTCAACCGGCTTCCCGTCGGGCGAAACCGGTACTTCCTTGGGCTCGGCAGGGTGCTGAATTGCCCATGCCGCTTCGCATGCCAGGTCAGCATGATTTTCGAGCGAGCGAGGCCAGCCAAAAATGCCAAAACCGCCATCACCGTGAAAGCTCGCAACAAAGCCTCCCGACGCTTCTATCTTTCTTTTTATGTAGTCCAGAATGCGATCGAGAAAGACCTGCGCATCGTCCGGGTCAAGACCGGAGATCTGACGGGTCGATCCCACGGTATCGAATGCCACCATGGTGACGATACTTCGTTCCGGCGAACGTCCGTATTCAGTCATCAGCCACCAATCATCCTTGAATACTTGCCCCCACTGACATTGATGGCGACCTCATCGCGCTACACTTACTGAAATACCGACCCACCGGAAGCGGACCGGCACATCGGGCCAATTGCACACCATTTCAACTCGTTAGCGACAGCATTATTGGCCAAAAGCTCGGTATTGCCGCCGCTGTTATCTAATTATCCAGTTTCTTGTTAAACCGCGAGACGATTTTGTGATAATTATCACATCGAACTAAAATACAAGGGTTGGGAGTAATTTCGAAACCAGAAATTGATCAGGACATGATGGAGCAGCTGTAAAGCATAACCATCGCATCTGAAAAGATCCCGGCTCACAACGGGGTCGCCATCGATGCCAATCATTTACCTACCGCACCTGATCATGGCTGCTTCGACGTCACTTTCCTGAACCTGATTGATCGGTCGCACATTCGGGGCTCAAACATATGCACGGAAATTACGATCAGATTTCCCTACTGACCGAGACCATCGAGCTTTTCAAGGGGCTTGAATCGCTTGACCAGTCCGCAATCGCGGAGATTTGCCACTGGCACCGCTTTCCAAACAAGAGCCAGATCCTTTCCAGCGAAGAAAACAGCACCGACGTCTTCTTTGTGGTTCGCGGCGCTGTATTGGCGCGAAGTTTCTCGGAGGAAGGCAAGGAGGTCTCCTACACCGAAATTGGCGCCGGCGGCATATTTGGCGAATTCTCTGCGATTGATGGCAAACAACGATCAGCTTCGGTCGATGCCATCGAGGATTGCACCATCGCCACGATGACATCAGCAGATTTCAGGCAACTTGTGCGTGAAAACGGCGAACTGGGGCTGAGACTGGCTGAGTTGCTGGTCACCAAAAACCGCACATTGACAACGCGAATATTCGAGTATGGAACTTTGCCGGTGCGCGCCCGAATACAAAGCGAGTTGTTGCGGCTTTGCGATGGTGCCGTGGTAAACTCCAACCAGTGCATCATCAATCCGGCCCCAACGCACTACGAAATCGCCACACGAATTGCCACTCACCGAGAAGCGGTATCGCGTGAACTGAATGTGTTGGCGCTTGAGAAAATCATCGAAATTGACCGGCGCAAAATCCGGGTTCTGGATGTTGCAAGATTGCGCGAATTGAACAACGGCGGACAGTCACGCCACCCCTGATGGTTCAACAATTTCTTGGCTCATCGCAGTGACCGAGCCGAAGGCCGGTCGTTTACGGTTTTTCCGGCGCTCCGGTCGGTTGTTTGCTTCAAAATCAAACTCATTGCGATCCGCACCCCCTTGATTCATCCGTGGTGATTCTCCGCTCGGAATTGACTAGCGCTGAAATATCACCATACTGACTGATCGATCAGTCAGTATCGCTGCTACTAAATGTGGAAGGCGGTAATCCGGGGAGAATGGCGCATGGGAGAGGCGGTAGCCGAGGCGGTTGAGCCAGAAATACCTGCCGGTTCGCGAATTGCCGCAATCCTGGACGCTGCCGAAATCGTGTTCGCGCGATCAGGATTTGCCGGTGCCAGCGTTCGTGAAATTGCCGAGCGCGCCGGAGTGGCGCAGGCCCTTATTCACTATCATTTCAAAACCAAGGAAAATCTGTTTGAGGCCATGACCGCCCGCCGGTCTGGAGAGATCAACAATGCGCGTGCCGCCAAGCTCGACGAATTACTCGCCGGTCCCGAAACGGTGAAGCTGGAACATGTGGTCGAAGCCCTCTTCCGTCCGACCATTGAGGTCGGCCATTCGCTGGCGGAAGACGGAGGGGGATTTTCCAGGATTCTTGTATCGGTTGCGAATTCATCAGATGAGCGGGACAAGCGTTTGGCGGAGGTTTACTACGATCCGATTGCGCACAAGTTTATTGACGCGCTCTGCAGAATTGAGCCCGGCCTGACACGAAAAGACGCCGTGTGGGCCTACATGTTTTCCATCGGTGTTGGCATGACCATGATGGCGCGTACCGGACGGTCGACGAGGCTGTCGGCGGGTGAATGCGATGACAGTGATATCGAAGACATGCTGTCGGAAATCGTCATTTACGTCTGCGGTGGTATCCGCGCTTTAATAGGGAACCAGGAACGAAACTAACAGTACTAAAAACAGGGAGACCAGATATGAATAAACTCATGCTGTCACTGGCTTTGGCAACAAGCCTGGCTTTGGGTGGTCACGCATTGATCACTACCGAAGCAAGCGCTGAAGAATTCAACGTCACCATTGTCGCAGGACACCCGCCGGTGTTCCGGTGGGTGAAACACGCAAGCCAGACCTTCATCCCGGCCGTCAACAAAGCGCTTGAGGGTAGCGGCCATTCAGTCACCTGGTCAGAACAATATGGTGGATCGCTGGCCAAGGTTGGCGATGAGCTCGAGGCTGTAGAAGAAGGCTTGGCGGAAGTCGGCCTTGTGTCCAGCCTGTTTGATCCCGCCAAACTGTCGGTCCAGAACGTTACCTATTTCACACCTTTCGTTCACACCGACTCAACCGGGATCTCCGAGTTGATCGATTCTCTGCACGAGACCAATGCAGAACTTCGTGCATCATGGGAAGAAAATGGTCTGGAATATCTCGGAGGCGCCATCGGCATCGATGACTATTTGCTGATGACGAATTTTCCGGTCAGCTCGATTTCCGATCTCGATGGTAAGAAAATCGGTGCTCCGGGGCCTGCGGTCAACTGGCTGAAGGGCACAGGCGCTGTCGGCGTGTCGGGCAATCTGACCACCTACTACAACGAACTTAAGACCGGCGTTTATGACGGTGTGATTGTGTTTGCATCGGCCGCCCTGCCCGGCAAGCTGCACGAAGTCGCGCCGCACATCACAAAGGTCGGATTTGGTGCTCAATATGCCGGCGGTCTGGCGGCCAACAAGGATTGGTATGACGGTCTGCCGGAGGTCGTGCAAAAAGCGCTGAAGGATGCAGCTGAGGCTGACCGCGTCGCTTACCACACCGACCTTGATGAGTCTGTCGAGAAGTTCCTCGGCATCATGCAGTCGCAGGGGGCGACGGTCACCGAGGTCGACCAGGCTTTTCGCAAACAATGGGCCGACGGCATGGATAATGTTGCCAAGGACTGGGCCGCAAGACTGGACGGTGAAGGCAAACCCGGCACCGCTGTGTTGAAGACCTATATGGATGCCATGCGCGCAGCCGGTGCCACACCGGTACGCGATTGGGACAAGGAATAGCTGCATCTTTCCGGACAGGTTCGAGTCCGGAAAACTGCCGATGCGGCCCGGATGCGCTTCTCCACGGTGCATCCGGCTTCCTTGGCCAGCACTGTCCATTTGACGAGTTATCAGATCTGAAACCGGGACTTCCACCAGATGGTGAAGAAAAGTGCCAAACAGCGAAGGCAGGAAATTCGTGCCGAGCGATTGCGCAAGGCCCAAAAGGCTTCAGCCGAGAAACAACGCTCAGGTCTGTTCCCATGGGAAGCAGGAGGTGCACTCCCGCCAGCCGGCGCCATTGCCGCAGATCACCAGGAACTGGCTCATAACAACACCTACGGACCATTGCCTACCTTCTACGTCGATTTGGCCTTTGTCTGTGCGGGCTGCGGCAGCGACGAACTCTGGACCGCGAAACAACAAAAATGGTGGTACGAAATCGCCAAAGGCGACATCAACTCAACAGCGAAGTACTGCCGCCAATGCCGAAACTTGCGCAAGCAACATCGCGACGCGGCTCGAGATACACACATTCGCGGGCTGATAGCCAAACGCGGCATCTCGGCGGCAGCCGAACTCCTGCAGAAACCGGAAGCCGAAATTGCACAATATTCAAATGAGGCAGGCGGTGAGCTCTGAAATGTACCCGATTGCCCGGTCGAAACATCCGCGTCAGTGGAAAGTAAATCCGGCATGAAAGCGCTGCGCCAGATCATCGATCATATTACTGCTGGTCTCAATGTGATCGGAACGCTCCTGATCGTTGCCATCATGGTTTTGATCAACGCGGACGTCATTGGCCGCGGCTTCTTCAATTTTCCAATTTCCGGTGTTCCGGAGATGGTTTCGATGTCGATTGTCGCCATCGTTTTTCTACAGGTTGCCCAGGCGTTTCGCATGGGCCGCCTTACCCGCACTGAGGCACTGCTCAATATTCTGGAGAAGCGATCCACCAAGGCACGGGCCTTGGTCGAGTTGATCTTCAGTGCCGGTGCGCTTGTTCTCATGTGGCAGCTTTTGACAGCCAGTTGGCCTTTGTTTGTAAAGTCCTGGGTCCGCAACACATTCGAAGGCACCATCGGCGATTTCACCGCTCCCATCTGGCCGGTCAAGCTGATCATCCTGATCGGCTGCACAGCACTCATGGTTCAGTTGGTCATGTTGGCCATTTCATCGATCTCGGTTCTTGCAGGGCACACGCCGCCGGCAGGAGGTGACGAGTGAGTGGCTTCGAAATCGGTCTTCTGTCGCTCGCCGTCATGGTCGCGCTGGTCTATGCCGGTTTCTGGGTTCCGTTTGCCTTGATGCTCACTTCGTTCGGGGGTGTCTGGCTGATCAAGGGATCGCCTGTTCTTGCCGGAAAGCTGTTGGCGCTTGCAGCGTCGGAAACCATCTCGAGCTATTTTTTCGGTGTTGTGCCGCTGTTCGTGCTGATGGGTTACATCGTCTCGGTTACGGGAATGGGCCGCGATGCGTTCGATGTCGCAAACCAGATTTTCAGGCGCATGCGGGGAGGGTTGGGGATCGGCACCGTCGGCGCAAATGCCATCTTTGCGGCGATCACCGGCATATCCATCGCATCGGCTGCCGTCTTCACGCGCATCGCTGTGCCGGAAATGGCGCGCCATGGATATACCAAGCGTTTTTCTGTCGGCGTGGTCGCGGGATCGTCGGTTTTGGGAATGCTCATTCCGCCGAGCCTTTTGCTCATCCTTTACGGCCTTCTGACAGAGCAGTCTGTCGGCGACCTGTTTATCGCAGGTATCTTGCCGGGATTGCTTTTGGCGTTGGTATTTGGTCTTGGCGTCATCGCAATGGCGACGTTGTGGCCCAGCTTTGTTGGAGAAAATATTTCCGGGCCACAGCCGCATGAAGATCATCTGTCTTTGGGCGAACTCGCCGCCAAGGGGCTCCCTATAGCGGGTCTGATCGCCCTCGTGCTCGGCGGAATATATGGCGGCTGGTTCACGCCGATAGAGGCCGGTGCAGTTGGCTGTTTGGGCGCCATATTGATTGGTCTCGGCAAACGCCGGCTCAAATGGGCCGATTTCTGGCAGGTCCTGAACGACACCGGACTGGTCACCGCATCGATCTGCTTCCTGATCATCGCAGCGCAGATGTATTCACGCATGCTGGCGCTTTCCGGCGTTCCTGCCGGGTTCGGCACATTTGTCGCCACCGCCGATATCGGATTTTGGGGTGTGATCTTCGCTTATGTGTTGCTCGTCATCCTGATGGGCACAATTTTGGACTCATCATCCATCATGCTGATTTTGGTACCGTTGATGCTGCCGGTAATCTCTTCCATGCAGGTCGACTTGATCTGGTTTGGAATCGTGACCGTTCTGGCCGTTGAAATCGGCCTGCTGACGCCGCCATTCGGTATTTCCGTCTTTGTTATCAAATCATCGCTGGACGATCCGTCGATCACACTTGGCGACATCTTTGCCGGGGCAGCGCCCTTTGCGCTGATGATGTTGATTGTCCTGATTGCCGTGCTCGCATTCCCGGCGCTTGCAACCGCACTATTGTAGAGAAGGAAATCAGAATATGCCGCGCAGAATTGTCGATCTTTCCGTTGCGCTGGAAGCCGATATCATCTCCGATCCACCGCCGATGCTTCCGGGCATCACCTATATCGACCATCAGCAATCGGCTGAACAGGTAATGCAGTTCTTTCCGGGCCTGACCAAGGACCAGTTGCCGGGTGGAGAGGGATGGGCTGTCGAGATGCTGCAGATCGCGACCCACAACGGGACGCATCTCGATGCGCCGTATCACTATCACTCGACCATGAACAATGGTGAGCGCGCGATCACCATCGACGAAGTCCCGCTGGAGTGGTGCTTCAATCCGGGCGTGAAGCTGGATTTTCGTGAGTTCGAAGACGGCTATGTTGTCAGCGCTGATGATGTCGAAGCGGAGCTCAAGCGTATCGGCCACGAATTGCAACCGCTTGACATCGTGGTCGTCAACACCTCTGCCGGCGCCCATTACGGCATGGACGACTATCTGATGAAAGGGTGCGGCATGGGCCGCGAGGCCACATTGTATCTGCTCGAACGTGGCGTTCGTGTCACGGGAACCGACGCCTGGAGCTGGGATGCGCCGTTCGCGTTTACCGCCAAGGAATTTGCCAAGAATGGCGATCCCTCCATCATCTGGGAAGGTCATCGCGCCGGCATGGAGATCGGTTACTGCCACATCGAGAAACTATCCAATCTCGAAACGCTGCCTGCGACCGGATTCGAGATTTCCTGCTTTCCCTGGAAGATCAAAAACGCTTCTGCCGGGTTCACCCGCGCCGTCGCAATATTCAACGATTAGGAGCACGTCGATATGGCCCAGAAAATGAAAAAAGTGATCATCACCTGCGCAGTTACCGGTGGCGTGCACACGCCGACCATGTCGGACGCGCTGCCAATCACCCCCGACGAAATCGCTCGCCAGTCCATCGACGCGGCCGAAGCCGGTGCATCAATCATCCACTTGCATGCACGCGATCCGGAGACCGGCATGCCGACGCCTGATCCGGAAGTGTTCATGCAGTTCTTGCCGCGGATCAAACAGTCAAGTGATGCGGTGATCAACATCACCACCGGTGGTGGGTTGGGCATGACGGTGGAGGAGCGATTGGCTGGCCCGCTGAAGGCCGAACCCGAAATGACATCGCTGAACATGGGTTCGATGAATTTCGCTCTGCATCCATTGGCGAACAAATATGACAAATGGAAACACGATTGGGAAAAGCCATTTCTTGAGGCGAGCGAAGACTTTATTTTTCGCAACACGTTCCGCGATATCGCCTACATTCTGAAACATCTGGGCGAAGGATGCGGTACCCGGTTCGAGCACGAATGTTACGACATCGGGCATCTTTATAATCTCGCGCATTTCGTTGATGCCGGCGTGGTCAAGCCGCCATTTCTGGTGCAGTCGATTTTCGGCATTCTTGGCGGCATTGGCGCCGAGATGGAAAACGTCATGTTCATGAAACAGACGGCTGACCGGCTGTTTGGCGATGATTATGTCTGGTCGGTGCTGGCGGCAGGCCGGTTTCAAATGCCCTTTATCACCCAGGCAGCGATGATGGGCGGCAATGTGCGAGTCGGCCTGGAAGATTCGCTGTTCATCGGCAAGGGAGAACTCGCCAAATCCAACGCCGATCAAGTCACCAAGATCAGAACCATTCTTGAAGAACTCGGCATTGGTATCGCCTCTCCCGCCGAAGCACGTGAAGTGCTCCAGCTGAAGGGTGGCGACATGGTGAATTTCTGATGGTCCTTCCAAACCCGATCGACGGGTTCGAGGTCGATCCTGCGTCCATCAAAACCATTGGCCACGACCTGCAACGGCCGGAATGCATTCTTGCCGAACCTGACGGGTCGCTATGGTCGGCAGACGCGCGCGGCGGTGTCGTCCATATCAGGCCTGATGGATCACAGTCGCTCATCACGCAGTCTGAGCGTTCAGACTTTGCCGATGCGACGGACGACGCTTCCCGCTTCACAGAAGGCACGCTGCCAAACGGACTGGCATTTGCTCGTAACGGAGACATCCTGATTTCCAATTTCGGCACGGATCGTCTGGAAGTGATGAAGCGCACCGGCGAAACGAAGGTGCTCCATGACACTATTGATGGCAGACCGATCGGCAAGGTGAATTTCGTCCTGCGCGATAGCCTCGACCGGATCTGGCTGACGATTTCGACCATGGTGCCGAACTGGATGGATGCGGCGCGCACGAAAATCGTCGACGGATACATTGCGGTGGCCGATGAGAAGGGATTGCGCATTGTTGCCGACGGGCTGGCTTTCACCAATGAAATCCGCCTCGATGCTGATGAAGCATTCCTCTACGCAGTCGAAACAACAGCGATGAAGGTGACCCGTTTTCGCGTCGGCAGCGATGGCAGCCTGAGCGGGCGCGAGACCTTCGGGCCGGAAAGCCATGGAGCATTCATAGACGGCATCGCATTTGACGCGTTCGGCAATCTGTGGGGCACCCATGTGATGACTGACCGGGTTTTTGCGATTACACCCGACGGGGATTTGCGGATCATTCTTGACGACGACCACGGCTCGGCAGCGGGAAAAGCGCTTCTGGAAGCGTTTGGACGCGGAGAGGCAACACCAGATCTTATGATGGCCTGCGGTGGTGACATCGCGCCGTGGATGGCAAGCATCACTTTCGGCGGACCGGACCTGCGCAAGGTTTATATTGGCAGCCTGCGTGGAACGATGATCCCCTGGTTCGAAGCTCCGGTTGCCGGCCAGCCAATGGTCCACTGGAATGAGGATAAATAACCAATGACCGACAATGCAGGAATGCCGCAAAAGGCGATGGTTCAGTTTGATTGCAATGGGCATGCGACCGGCAAGATGCGCAACGAACTGGCAGTGATGATGAAACTTCCTTTCGAGGAGGGTCCTTTCGAGTTGGCAACGGACGAGGGATCATTTCATGGCGGGGATGCCAGCGCGCCGCCTCCGCTGGCGCTTTTCGTCGGAGGCTTGACCGGCTGCATCATGACCCAGATCAGGGCATTTGCGAAAAGAATGGGCGTCAGCCTCACCGATCTGAAAGTCGAGACGCGGGTTCAGTGGAATTGGGAAGCCAAGGGCCGCATCTACGAAACCGCACCGCACTCCTTTGAGATCGATGTCATGATCGAGAGCGACGATCCGGATGCCAAGGTCGCCGAATTGATCCAGGCGGCGAAAAAGGGCTGCTTCATCGAACAAACGCTCGGCCGCAGTAACACGATAACCCACCGGATGAAGACGGCGAATGGGTGGGTCGCGGTCTGACTGTCGCGCAACCACCATTTCGCCTGTCAGGCGGTTGCTTTGATCCTTTGCCGCGCAAACCTTGCCGGCTGGCCGATAGTGATCTTTAGCAGCTTCTGTGCATCGCCACCGGGACCGGCCACCTTGCGCAACCCATCCAGCCGGGAACAAGCGCGGAGGAACTGAACGATCAGGTAAAGCGCCATCCGGTCCCTACCCCAGCAATCGCGATTGCCGCCGGCTGAGCCGAACATGAGATAGTCTCCCATTTCACGGCGTGGACCGTTAAATTTTTCCCCAAGCGAAAACGTAAAGGGATCGGGGAAAGCTTCCTTATCGAGGTTTGCCGCCACCGCCAGCGCCGCCACCCAGTGACCCTTTTCGATCGTCAATTCCTCATCGATGACATTGGTCTGTTCGCTGCGCCGCAGGAACATCTTGAACGAGGGATTCAGCCGGTCGACCTCATAGGCAAGCCGCGTAACCCAGCTTGCTTCACGCCCGCCGCCACCGGGCAACTCAGGAAATGGATCCGGCCCTGGATCGCCGAAGATCGCAAACATGCTCTGCAGGTCAATTCCCGCATTGAGTATGCCGCCAATCACATTACCCCATGCGGTTGGAATGACCGACATCGGAGTCCCGACGAGTTCGAGCATCAACACCAGCACGTCGATGAAGTAGTCGTCCACCGAGTAGTCCGGATTGCCGCCGAAGCCCGCCGCGTTCCGCACCATTTGGATCGCATCATCCTCACAATGGACGAACATCTCCAACAGCGTTTTCGGATCGGTCCGTTTTTGCGTGCGTGCTTTCTTCAACTCCAGTTCCAAATGACCCAGGAACTCGGCCCCCGATGAGCGAGCCAACTCGTTCAATTCACCCATCCGCAACTGGTTACCAACCAGATCGGCAAGGAAAATCAAAGACCAGAGCTGCAAGGTGATCTGGCTCGGGTTTTCCGGTTTGTCGCGCTTGATGGCGCTCAACCAGTCGCGCTCCAGATCGCCCACCTGCTTGCGCTTGAATGGCAGCGCAATGGCAATCTCGGTCAGCCAGCTCGGTCCGCCGACACCAAATAATTCGGAGACGATATTGTAGACGGTGTCCGTTGCCAGGTCGCGGACCAGATCAATTTGACCCCGTTGGCTGGTCCGGTTGATCGCGTCATTGATGCTCTTATCGGCGATTTTCGCCATTTCTGCCTGGAAATCGACATGGGTGGAGAACTGTGCCCAGACCAATTTCAAAACTTCCTGCAGCCGCTTTCGGGTCGGTTCCACCTTGGTTCCAAGCTCGGTGCCGATCAGAAGATCGTAGCCGCGAGTGGCACGACGGCAGGCGTCGCGATAATTGCGAACCGAAAACAGCAAATCTCCGCCGGTATTGTCGGCGAGAACCTTTTTGACGTCCTTGTGCAACCCGACAACCGTAATCGGGTCACCGGCAAGCGGGTCTTCCTCGATCTGATGCGGATAGGGCAGCGTCCCGCCGGAATGGGTCTCGGGCGGCCGGATGACAATCGAGCGTTCCTTGTTGTCGAGCAACACCATGCGGGCCACATATCGCCGGATCCGGGTTTCGGCGATCATTGACGGAGTGACGATATCATCCAGCCAGCCACCGCCTTTCCAGTCAGCATCCGGCTCAAACTTGTCACCTTGAGCCATGAGCCGCAGCGCCTTGACGCCAGGCAGGAAGAAATAGTCGCCGCCCCTCGTGGTGACAAAACGGGGAATATGGTGGACTGGGGCAATGGCGCCGGATTCGAAGAACCGGTCGGAGACGCGTCCATTGTTTGAGCCCGTCACCGGGCAACGTCCAAGCCCTGCTTGGCCGAGAAATTCGCCATTGTTGATCCAGTTGGATTGAACCAGTTCGAATTGCAGGTCGATGCGCGAGTTCACGCAGACGAATAGCAGGCCGCGATCCTCGCCGTCGCCATTTGACCCCTCGGGCAGAAGCGAGCCGCCATAGGCAATACCGCGCCTGAGGATGCGGTGGCGTTTTGCATCCGCACCGCCGCCGATATCGCGCGGATTGGACCGCCTTATATGCGCCCCCAGCGGACAACGCTCTCCACGCGGATCGTCTTTTGCATAGAGAAAATCATTGGTCTTGCTGTCCAGATCCCGGCCGAGATTCATGTCGTGGTCCGGCGAGACGATAAGCGGAGTGCCGTCTTTCCAGCGCCCCATGAACTGGGCAGCCAGTTTTTCCTGGCCGTCAGGTGTGGACCGTTGGCTCTTGAGAAAATTGCGAAACCCGATCACATCCTGCTCAAGCTTGCGGAATATTTCATAGGTCGCACCTGCCCGAAGCATTTCGTTGGCGGGCTGGCCTTGAAGATGTCCGTCCTCATCCTCTTGACTGATGAATATCTCACCGGCAGCGACACTGTCCCAGGTCCGGTTTCTGCGCGGCGTGCCGCCGCCTGCCGGCGGGGGGGCAAGACCAATGTCGACGAATGGCTGGCTGATCCCGTCACGGAAACCGAAATGCTCACGCCGGTACTTTTCCGGCACCATGATCCTGCGACCCGGTCCGCCATCCTCGTCGGGTCGTTCTTCTACACTGTAAGGGTCCTGCCCAAGTTCGATATGCATGATCTCCATGCCAAGCGGCCTGAACAGGGTTGCCAGCAACGCGCGCAGCAACTTGCCCCGCGGCCCGGCGCGGTAATTGAACATGCGAATATCTTCGCGCAGGCGCGTCCACGGCGCTTCATCGGCAACATCACCATCATCACCGATTGCAAACCGGCTGCTGAAATGGCCATGGATGCTCTTCAGGCCCAGTGCACCATCCCAGTTTTCAGGCGCGCTGGCTCCGGTGTCGCCGAGGCGCTCGGCGCGGGCAGCCATTCCTTCCTTGAACACATCGGGAAACGAGCGGAGCGTCTCCGGGTGCAGACTGAGCGCCTCCAGCCCGGAATGGGAAAAAGCGATGTTGATCGGAATTGAATCTTTGGAGCGATCGGTTTCCGCTTTCGAGGCATCTACGAGTCGTGCCCGATCCGCCTCGGAGATTACCATTGGGTTCAAAGCTGCAGCTTGTTTCTTGCTCTTGATTTTCTTCCGTGCCCATGGCGCGGCCTGGCGGAATATCTCAAACAGGCACATCATCGGCAAACCGCCATTCAGCGCCGCAGCACCCGCGGCAGAGGGGTTCTTCTCAAACTTGGCAATAATCGCCGCCAACAGATCCGGGCTCGAAAGCAGCACTTTGAAATAGGCCGACAACACGAACAGGAATCGCGCGGCGAATTGGAGTGTTCCTGCAAACTGCCGCCCATACTTCCCAAAGCCTGGAATGTCGCGCTGAGCTGTGCCGGTGAGTTCATGCCGGTAAGGATCAGGGTGAAAACCGCAGTACCCACCTTCACTGGCCCATCCTTGGCCTTCAACAGTTCGGGAAACCGCGACAGCACCTTCATTGCTTCCGCACCAGCGGTTTTGGAAGAAAGCGCTTTCTTCAGTTCCGCGTGAATCGATGCAGGGTCAACCTTGCCGCCGACTTCAGCAGCGACGGCACTGGCGGTTTTCTTGTCGCCGATTGCGTCTGCTTCTGTATCGAACTCGGCACTCGTCACCATTCGAAGCCAGGCCAGGAAAGCTCCGGATGGCTTCTTGGCGTCTGGAACATTGGGCCACTGCCCTGGAATAGCGCTCGCTCCGGATTCCTCTTGCGGCTCTATGTTGTGGCCACCGCTGCCGAGTGAGGCCGCATGCTGCTTGACGATGGCTTCGACGGCATCGCCCAATGAAAACGCCGTGCCCTGATCGCCCGTATCTCCGGACTTGCCCATGCTGCCGCGCGAGCCGGCAACTTTCGTCGCGCCGGCTGCTTTGAGCTGCCGGCCAAGCAAATCCTGAAACGTCTTCGTTTCAGTTTTGCGCATGACCCGAAAAAAGAAATAGAGCGTCCAGTTGCGCGCATCGACGCTCGGATACTTGATTGCGCGTGCGATATTGGCCTGTGCGTCGACGATGTTGCTCATGAATCTTCCCCCTCCTCGGAGGCCGCGGCGACATAAACACCCCCCGGTGCCGGAAAGCCGCTGCCAAACTGCTCGTTCTGTTTCAAAAACTCGTCAAACAGCTCGTCCATCGGCTGCAATCGATCGCCCGTGGGCGAACGCACTTGGGCGACAAACGCATCGAAACGGCGCTTGAAACTTTCCAGATATTTGATCCGCGGAACCGAAAGATCCGGATAGACCGACATGAAAAGGTCATTGGGAATCTGATAACGCCGGATCCAGCGCCAATAGGCCTCAAAATTGCCGGTACCCGGAAAATCTTCACAATTGAAGAACACGTCATCGAACCGGTCTTGGATGAACTCGGCGATATCGCGGAAATAGACCTTGATATCGCCATCGAAGATCACCTGAGTGAGCAGCCAGGAACGGAATTCGGGCTTCTCGGTGGCGCTTCCATCGCTTGTCGCATGTTCCGGCATGTCGTCAAATTCATCAAATGCCCAAGTCGTCTCTTCATGTCCCGGAATCATGTTCCGGAAGCCATAGCGCGGCCCCTCGGATCCCGGCTGGCCCGGCTTTGGAAATCCGGGTAGTCCCGAATATATCAGATACTGTTCGGGACGGATGACGATCATCCGGGCAAAATGAATGGTGGTGATGCGGCTGAGTTCGGTTGGAAGGCCCTGTTGGGCCGATTGCATCAATTGATCAATCTTGAACCGCACCCTCTCCTCGAAAGTCCGGCGCTCGTTGGGAACACGACCCAGCTTGATGGGAAATCAGCGCAAATTGCGATTTCAGTTTTGTTGCCCAGCGTCCTGGATGTCGTCCAATATTTGGTCTGGTTCTCCATGGCTGTGGTCCCTCCGCACGGTCACGCAGGTCCGGTACCCGGCAAGTCTCTTCCGGGTGCTGGACCAGCCCCTGTTCAACTTCACACTTCGCGTTCGCCTTGTATGTGGGAATTTCCACACGCGACGGTATTCTAGGCTGTATCGACATTCATGTTTCGGGCGCGGCGCGTGCCGGATTTCGATTCCGACAAGGCGAAAAGACCGCAGTGGCGCCGATCGCCATAAGGGCTTTTCAACGATGTCGGGGGCGAAATACGCCGCGTCCCCCCGGGATATGGGCTATTTTGCCTCAAACCGCGCTCCAAATCCTGAATGTCGATGCAGCCTGGTCAAGAGCGGTTCAGCAACTGCCGATCCGTTTGCGCTTTCCCAGATCTCCGAGTGCATCTATGGGATACTGGACCCGCCTCCCCCTGCGGCAGCCTTCGACATACATCTCCAGCTTGCTGACACCTGCGTCTTCGAGCTTGTCCAGGATTTCCGTCACCCGTCGCGATCTGCACTCTCCGCGATCCCGTTCCGACACAAAGTCTCCATAGATCGTGAACTGCATCCGCAGGAAGCGTCCTTTGTAGCAGGCGTCAATGGAATATCCGTCATCATCGGCCTTGATGACATTGATCCGCTTGAAACCACGACCTTCCAGGATGGAAACGATCTCGTCACGGCTCAAACGCTTGGCGCATTTGCCGATACGTTTTGTTTTGACGATCTTTCCGTAGCGGTTAAGCGTCAGCTCAATCTGCTTGCCGTCCTTGCAAGCGATAGCCACATAGCGCGGCAGCCGGTCGTCGACCACGTCAATTTGTGAAAAGCCCCGTTTCGCCAGGATCGCCGGAATATCGCGAGGGTCGATTTCTTGCTCACAAAGACCAGCTCTGGTTTCGTCCAGGATGTTTCCACGCCGGTCGACGGTCAGCCGGAACTTTGCCCGTCCGAGACAGGCGTGCACGACGAAATTCGGCGGTTCGGATTGCTGAAATTCAATTCCTTCGAAACCTTCTCTTCGAAGGATCGCCGCAATCTCGCCCCTGGACAAATCATCCAGGCACGAACCGACCCGCTTTGTGTGCGCGATCGAACCGTTGAGCCGCATAATCACACGAAACCGGCTGTCGTTTCTGCAGCCAAATGCAATGTAGCGTCCGTCACTGGCTGATATCTCTATATCGCGATAACCGGCATCGCGGAGGATCTTTCGCGCCTGCTGCGCCGTGATCGCACCGCAGGTTCCGATCTTCCTCAAGTCAAAAATCTTGCCGTCAATTCGCACCTTGAAGCGATATTTGATCCCTTCTCTGCAGGCCTCCACGCGAACCTGGATAAGCTCGTTGGCGATTATTCGGACATCGGTAAAACCCTGGCCCTCCAGATAGGCGATTGCCAGTTGGTCCCCGCCCCCGAACTCGAACTTGACTTGCGAGCTTGCGGGCACGGTTGCACCGAGAACCGCGGTGAACAGTATGGCCAGAAACGCGGTTCTTATTCCGAAATATCGCATTTGAATAACCTCCCCGGAGCGCCTTTTTGGCAGCTTTGTCAAAGCTTAATGTAATTCCGCACCGATGATAAGCTTTGAATTGGTAGACAGTGACTGTCTGTTATTTCGGGGTGATTGACAGACTTGCGAAATCTTTCGCTTGCCGATTGCGCTCAAATCGGAGACAATTGGCCATTCGGGCATTTGCCGGCCCGGAGACTGGAATGGCATACCCGGGCTTGTATACCGACGAAAGGCGCCCGGCCGGAATGCGTGAATATAGGATGCCCCGGCAAGGGCACGGCGCGCCAACCACTGTTTCTTCTCCTCCTGTAAACGACCGAGATGACCGCTGCAGATGATATGCTGCACCCTAAACCTGACGGGAGAAAAGGAGTTTCCCCATGGCCCAGACTGGCACCGTCAAATTTTTCAATCATGCCAAGGGTTTCGGATTTATCACGCCCGACGAAGGTGGAAATGACGTCTTCGTTCATATTTCCGCTGTTCAGGCATCCGGCCTGCCAGGTCTTGAGGACGGGCAGAAGGTTTCATTTGAAACCGAACCGGACAAGCGCGGCAAGGGACCCAAGGCCGTAAATCTGACGGTCGACGGGTAACAAATCCCGTTCAGCCACCGTTCAGGCTGAAAACTGTACTCAGTTCTCCAATTCGTCCGCCTGATCGCATTTGGCGGTCTGCAAGGAGACAAATATGAACGGAATCATCAAACCGGCCATCGCCGCTCTGGCGGTGGCATCAGTCGCGACTGCGCCTATATCGCAGGCATTTGCTCACGAGCGCTGGAAACACCACCAACATCGCCCGCACCACCAACCGGTCATCGTCAAAAAGAACGATACGGGCGAACTGATCGCCGCCGGAATTATCGGCCTTGCGGTAGGCGCCATCATCATAGGCGCAGCTACGCAGGGTGGAGGCAACAAGACCCACATTCCGCACCGGCCTCGACCCGACAGGAACTATTTCCCGCCTCGGCCGGACGAAATCGACGATGAGCCCGAAATTATCTACGCCGAGCCCGCATTTGATGCGCCTCAGCCATGGTCGCCGGAATGGTACGACTATTGCCGCAACCGCTACCGCTCGTTTGACGATAGAAGCGGCACATTCTTGGGATATGACGGCAAGCGCCACTTCTGCGAGGCGGACTGAGAATCCTCAGGGGCTAACGGATGCCTCGGGTGTTCCGGCCCCGGGGCCAAATCATCCGGCTCTCACCTCTTCCCGGCTATTTCAAACCAGAAACGGGTTTGACTGCCTTTCCTTACCAAACGTGCTGCCGGGCCCGTGCCCGCAAATGAAACTGATCTCGTCGCCGAGCGGCAGCAGTTTCTCTTTGATCGAACGGATCAGTGCCTCGTGGTCGCCACCCGGCAAATCGGTGCGGCCGATCGAGCCGTTGAACAGCACATCACCGACATGGGCGAATTTGGCCGCGCGATTGTAGAAAACCACGTGTCCGGGCGCATGGCCCGGACAATGCAACACTTCGAAGGTGTGACCTGAAAACGAAACGGTCTCACCTTCGGCCAGAAACCGATCGGGCGTAACATTGCGAACCGCGTCGGGGACGCCAAACATCTGTGCCTGCTGCTCCAGATTGAGCAACATGTCGCGATCGCCCACATGCGGTCCGATGATTTCGACGCCCAGCGCTTCTTTCAGATCCATTGCCCCGCCGGCATGGTCGATATGACCATGGGTGAGCCAAATTTCCTTCACCGAAATGTCATTGTCGCTGACGGCAGCCCGGATGCGATCAACTTCGCCACCGGGGTCGATGACCACACCGGTGTTGTCCGCGTCGTCAAACAGGATGGTGCAGTTTTGCTGAAACGGCGTGACTGTGATGACACCGGCGCTCAAATTACCCATTGGTGATGCTCCAATACCAACGCAGCCTCATAAATACCCGGGCGCTGCCGCGTCCAGCCATCTCTGGCAAGCAGGGCGCCTCCGTCGACAGGCAATTGTTGATCAAGAAATGCCAGGTCAGAACCCAAACGCTGGTTTCCGTAAAAGATTATTCCGCCGCAATCGATTGGCTTGGTTGCACAGCAGCGTCATAATCGTCCATCAGCGCTTTTGTGATGTCACCGACCGTAAACCGATACGGTCCAATCTCCGAGACGGGTGTCACTTCCGCGGCTGTACCGGTCAGGAAACACTGTTCGAAGCTCTCCATCTCCTCCGGCATGATCACCCGCTCGACAATCTCGATTCCGCGTTGGCGGGCGAGATCGATAACAGTGCGCCGGGTAATTCCATCAAGGAAACAATCGGGTATTGGTGTGTGCAAAACGCCGTCCTTGACGAAAAAGATGTTCGCTCCAGTCGCCTCGGCCACCTGGCCGCGCCAGTCGAGCATCAAGGCATCGGCATACCCCTTCGCCTCTGCCGCGTGTTTTGAAAGCGTGCAGATCATGTAGAGACCCGCTGCCTTGGACTTTGAAGGCGCTGTCTGTGGGTCTGGCCGCCGGTATTCGGCCATGTCGAGGCGAATCCCTTTCAGCCTTTGTTCCGGGTCGAAATAGCTTGGCCACTGCCAAATCGCGATCGCCAGATTGATTTTGTTGTTCTGCGCTGAAACGCCCATCATTTCGCTTCCACGCCATGCAATGGGCCGCACATAGGCATCAGTAAAACCCTGCTTTCGCAGCAATTCATTGCATGCGTCATCGATTTCATCGGCTGACCAGGGAATCCTGAAACCTAGAACCCTCGCCGATTCGTGCAGGCGATCGGTGTGTTCCCTGAGCTTGAAGATCTCGCCGCCATAGGCCCGCTCTCCTTCGAACACAGCACTGGCGTAGTGAAGACCGTGCGTGAGCACGTGGACCTTTGCATCCGCCCACCTTACAAAGTCCCCGTTGAGCCAGATGTGACCCTCAAGTTCGTCAAATGAAACTGATGCCATGCCAACCTCCAGCGGGTAATCGCCCGCAAAGCTCGAAATGAATTCCCGGCCGAATTTGCCGGAACAGCCACCGGATTGCCTTTCAGACCAGATAACCGGAAATGTCGGAAATCAACCTCCGGCTTTCCATTGTTTACGCAATCCGGCAATAAGATGAACGAAAATTACCACTCAGGCGTATTTATGTCAACATGGCTGACATATTTTGTTCCGGAAATCTGAACATGCAAACAAACGACAGCGACTCCTCTCCCGATCTGCTCAAAACCCCCATGGGAACCGACGATGATATCGATTTGGATATCATCGAACTTCTGTTCTTCGCTTACCGGGATTTTATTTCCGATCCGGATGAGATTCTCTCCGGATACGGGTTTGGACGGGCGCATCACCGGGTGCTTCATTTCGTCAACCGGATGCCAGGCCTCACCGTCGCCGAGTTGCTCGACGTTCTCAATATCACCAAGCAAAGCCTTGCAAGAGTGCTAAAACAATTGGTCGATACCGGCTTCATCGTGCAACTGCCCGGACCGCAGGACCGACGGCAGCGAGAGCTTTACCCGACTGCCAAGGGGCGCGAATTGTCGCTGGCATTGGCCGCGCCACAGTCCCGCCGCATCCGCCGTGCAATGGAAGGTGCCGGACAGGATCAGCGCGTTGCGATCAAGGCTTTTCTCAAGGCTATGGTCAATCCGGATCGTCGCTCGCAAATCGAAAGACTGCCGGTTTCAAACCAGGGGGGCAGCAGGGGAGACAGTTGAATGGTTGATGATTTCGTGGCTCCAGCCGACGATGCGCCACATTTGCTTGTTGTCGACGACGACACGCGTATCCGTGATTTGCTGAAGCAATATCTCAGCAGCAATGGATTCAGGGTGACAGTTGCAGCAAATTCGGCTGACGCCCGCAACAAGCTTGAGGGACTCGACTTCGATCTTCTGATTATTGATGTGATGATGCCGGGAGAAAGCGGCATCGAACTTACGCGTGCATTGCGCTCGGACAAGCAGGTTCCGATTTTGATGCTGACAGCACTCAGCGAAATCGAAAGCCGGGTCAACGGGCTTGAGGCCGGCGCCGATGACTATCTGTCGAAGCCGTTTGATCCCCGCGAACTCATTTTGCGCGTCAACAATATTCTGCGTCGTGGTGGACCGACGGCGGCGCCGAAAGTCGAGCAAATTGTCTTCGGTCCCTACACGTTTCAGATCCTGCGCCGCGAATTGAAGTGCTCGGGCAAGCCGATCAAGCTGACTGACCGGGAGCAGGACATTCTGGCCCTGTTTGCCGAGCGGGCTGGAGAAACAATCCCAAGGCAAGATCTGATTAGCGGTGAATCGACCGTCGGGGAACGAACAATCGATGTCCAGATAAACCGGCTACGGCGCAAAATCGAGGAAGACCCCGCCAACCCCGTCTGGCTCCAGACGGTGCGGGGCGTGGGATACCGGCTTTCGGTGGAGTGAAATCAACTCTGTTTCCAACTGTGCGGTGCCAAGCAGGTTGGGATTTGGTATAAATCGCCCTACCTATCCCGGAAATTAACGGCTACAGGGGATCGGCCAGGGCAATTCAGGTATGGCGACAACAGAAAATCATAGCCGGCGAAGAAGGACGGCCGTTGAGCGCGGTCTCAGGCTGCTGTCGATCGCAAACCTGGTCTGGCGCCGTTTCTGGAAGCTGATCTCCCGATACATGCCGAAGCGGCTTTATGCGCGCTCACTGATCATCGTCATTGCACCGATGCTGTTGCTGCAATCGGTGATCGCCTTCGTTTTCATGGAGCGTCATTGGCAGACTGTGACACAGCGGCTGTCCACCGCTGTTGTCAGCGATATCGCAGCAATTATCGACATGATCGAAACTCATCCCGGCGAAGAGGGTGTCACGCAGGCAATCCGCATTGCGCAGGAGCGGCTGTCCCTGAAGGTGGACGTCCTGCCACCCGATCCACTGCCCGCGCCCGGACCAAAGCCGTTTTTCTCAATCCTGGATCAAATCCTGAGTTCGGAGGTGACACGGCAGATCAATCGGCCATTCTGGATCGACACGGTCGGCAACTCCAATGTCGTCGAAATCCGTATTCAGCTTGAAAACAATGTGCTTCGCGTTTTCGCGCGACGAAGCCAGGCCTACGCTTCAAACACGCACATTTTCCTGCTCTGGATGGTCGGAACATCACTGGTATTGCTGTTCATCGCCATTTTGTTTCTGCGCAATCAGATCCGTCCAATCCAGCAATTGGCCCACGCTGCGGAGAGCTTCGGCAAGGGTAGACCCATGCCACCCGACTTTAATCCGCGCGGAGCAGAGGAAGTTCGCCGCGCCGGATCGGCCTTCATCCAGATGCGTGAGCGCATCGAGCGACAGATCGACCAGAGAACCGCCATGCTGACGGGCGTCAGCCACGATCTTCGCACCATCCTCACCCGGTTCAAATTGCAGCTGGCGCTGGGTGAGAAAGCGACTGACGCGACCGCACTCGACAAGGATGTGGATGACATGCAGTCGATGTTGGAAGGCTATCTCGCCTTTGCCCGTGGTGAAGCGCTGGAAGATACCGGCCGCCTCGACCTCAACGAGTTGTTTGACACCCTGCGCGAGGATGCACGCCTGCGGGGCAAGCATCTGACGGTCGAACTGATTGGTGACAGCGAAGTTCAGGTAAGGCCCAATGCTTTTTCGCGGCTGATTTCCAATCTGGTCAGCAATGCCCTGCGCCATGCCGAAACGGTCGCCGTCAACGTCCGGCACACAAAGGGCAACCTGACCACGATCATCGACGACGACGGTCCGGGAATTCCAGAACATCGCCAGGAGGATGTGTTCAAACCATTCTTCCGGCTGGATGAGGCCCGCAACCAGGATGACAGCGGCACCGGACTTGGACTTTCAATTGCCCGGGACATTGCGCGCAGTCATGGCGGCGATATCGTCCTGAGCCGTTCTCCGATGGGAGGCCTGCGTGCCGAGGTAAAGGTACCGGCATAACAGGTCTTAACCCATTCATTTCATACAATTCATGAGAATTCAGAACAGCTGACCGCCATCGGGAACTTTTCGTTCTATCGCGCCCAGCACCACAGCCCCTTCTTCATCGGGAAATCCCAGCACCAGGACCTCAGACATGAACTTGCCGATTTGCCGGGGAGGAAAGTTGACGACACCCATCACCTGCCGTCCGATCAGTTCGTCAGGCTGATAGTATTTGGTAATCTGCGCCGACGATTTCTTGATTCCAATGTCGGGACCAAAATCAACCTTCAGTTTGATTGCCGGTTTCCGTGCCTCCGGAAACGGTTCCGCTTCGACGATGGTTCCCGCTCGAATATCGACCTGCAAAAACGCATCAAAGGTAATTTCAGGTTTTCGCGCGGACATCACGCAGTCCCGAATGTCTCGAATATGACGCTGTTCAGTGCTTCGCGCGCCGGTATTCCAGACCAGATCACAAACTGGAATGCCTGATAGTAGCATTCGCAGGCTTCCAGGGCTGATCCCAGCAAGACTTCAATCTGTTTCGCGGTCGGTTCAGCGCCGCCACTCAACAACAACGCCTGGCGAAACATGATCGCGCCTTCCTGCTCCCACAAGTCGAAATGTCCGAACAGCATCTGCTCATTGATCAATGACAATAGCCGCATGATCTCGGTTGACTTGTTTTCAGGTACCTTGATGTCAAAAGCGCAAGCCAGATGAAGGGCTTCGAAGTCCTCCATCCAGGAAAACGATACGTGGTAGTCCGCCCAGTTACCGGCTACCGATATCGCAATTTCGTCATCGCCGGTCCGCTCAAACGACCAATCGTTGGAATGCGCGACGTGTTCGATGACATCGACAGGATGCAAGTCCCGGGCAAATTCATATTGCTGGATTTCCATTGTCGAACCCTGCTTGCCGGGGGCATCAGTTGCCACCCATATCCATTATCAACGCGCATACTCGAAGAAGCCGGCTTTCAGGTCGCCAATGACAGACCAAGCCGGGTCGCCGCTTCCCGGCCGACAATCCGTTGCGAATCATCTAACAAATTCAGTCTATTGATGCAGAGTCGCAGCGCTACCCCTTTTTGGATCAGCACTCAAATTGGGTGTGGAAAGGCTGCAACAATCCGATTCATCGCTTCGCCGTAAGCGACTCTCGCAAAAGCGTTTTTGGAATCCGGAGGCTTGTGGATATCAAGCCAAATTATTTTTTCGCCCTGGCACGCGCCGTAGCGGCGGGACCGGCCTTTTTGGCTTTTCGAAGTTCGACTTCTTCCAACCGTGCCTCAAGCGAATCAATTCTGGCCGACAATGCCTCGTTCTCCGCGCGTGCTTTCAGCGCCATCTCGCGTACGGCCTCAAACTCCTCACGCTGAACCAGGTCCATAGAATTCAAAATGCGCTCAGCCTGCGCATGAAAGGCAGTTTCTACTTCGCGTCGCACGCCCTGGGCCGCACCAGCAGCATCCGTCATCAGTTTGGCAAATTCATCCAGCAGGCGGTTCGGGCCGTTGGTCATAACTTTGTTCCTCTCGAATGATTTGAGGTAGGCACACATCTTGGCGAATGCAAGTCCGGCATAACGCCGCGCTGAGGTCATGAACTCATAAACAGGATCAACAATGGTATGAGCAAATTTGGCTGGATATTAGGAGCGAGCTTGCAGGAAACCGTCCGGTTTTCAAAAGCTTGCGACGCGATAGCCGGGCAAATTTGCCATATCCGTTGGACGCTCGAACCCGCTTCCCAATCCGTCGTCGAAGCCCTCAACCGATTGGCCGGCAGGCAAGCGAAGCGCCGCCGAGAGGTGGGGGATTGACCCCACTTTTCGGCCTTCTCCTAGGTTTGCTTAGCGGTTTCGGCGCCATTTTGACCCTGTTTATGAGTTCATGACCTAAGGTCCAAAGAACCATCATCGACTTGACGTTCCCCAATGCAACAAGCATCGTCCGCGCCGATTCTCAGGCTAAGTTGACAACACCCAATGCCCGAACAACTGGTTCTCCCGCTTGCAGCGCTGCCATTCCCGGAAATCGATCCGGTGATTGTGCAGATCGGTCCGCTTGGTATTCACTGGTACGGTCTTGGATATGTCATTGGAATCCTCTTTGCCTGGTGGTTCACGAAGCGTCTCGTCTCCAATCCTTCACTTTGGGCAAACAACACGCCGGCAATGACGGCGCAGGATCTGGACGACTTCTTGATCTGGGCCGCAGCCGGCGTGGTTCTGGGCGGCAGAATTGGCTACATTTTGTTCTATGACCTGGCGCGTTATATTTCTGATCCGCTCGGCATATTTGCCGTCTGGCAGGGCGGGATGTCATTTCACGGAGGACTTCTCGGCACGATACTGGCGATGGTGCTGTTTGCCCGCAGACGAGGTATTCACGTTTGGTGCCTGTTGGACACGGTCGCGGCCGGCGTGCCAGTCGGTCTGGGCCTGGTGCGCGTCACCAATTTCATCAATTCTGAATTATGGGGCCGCACCACCGATGTGCCGTGGGCGTTTGTGTTCCCCAATGGCGGACCGCTGCCGCGACATCCAAGCCAGCTCTATGAAGCATTTCTGGAGGGAGCTGTCCTGTTTGCTGTGCTTTGCTTTTTCATCTTTGCCCGGCACAGGTTGAAGACGCCGCGCTTTATCGGCGGTGCATTTGTTGCCGGATATGGCCTTTCGCGCATACTGGTCGAGTTTTTCCGCGAGCCTGACGCCCATATCGGGTATCTCGCAGGTGGCTGGCTGACGATGGGCATGGTCCTGTCCTTGCCGATGGTGCTGGCCGGCGCCTGGGCAATGGCGACGGCACGCGAGTTAAAGCCGGCATGACCACCCCGCTTGCCGAGAAATTGAAACGGCAGATATCTCAAACCGGGCCGATTTCCATCGCCGAGTACATGGCTGCATGCCTGTTCGATCCGGAACAGGGTTACTACACGACGCATGAACCGTTTGGACGAGGAGGTGATTTCATCACTGCTCCGGAGATAAGCCAAATGTTCGGTGAACTCGTTGCCATTTGGGCGCTGACTGCATGGCAGGCAGCAGGCAGCCCGAAGGATGTTGCCTTTGTCGAAATTGGCCCGGGACGCGGTACGCTGATGACGGACATGCTGCGTACATTCAAAAAATCCGGAACCGGATTTCTTGATCACGCGCGCGTCTTCATGATCGAGACAAGCCCCCGGCTGACCAGCGTGCAAAAGGCGAACCTGGAGGGGAAAAGCGAGGGCGTGGAGTGGCTTCAGAGCTTCGACGAGCTTCCGGATATACCGATTTTCGTGGTCGCCAATGAATTGTTCGACGCCATTCCCGTTCGCCAGTACGTCAATTCAGGCGGCGTTTGGCGCGAGCGCGTGGTGAGCACGGACGACAACGACAACCTCACATTTGCTGTCGGAGCAGGCGCACTCGATATTGATTTGTTGCCCGATGCTGCGGCCGGAGAACCCGACGGGACGATATTCGAGATCTCCCCTGCCCGTGAGGCACTGGCGGAATTGATTGCCGGCAGAATCGCAGACCATGGCGGCGGCGCTTTGCTAGTCGACTACGGCCACCTGCAGTCGGCTTTCGGCGACACACTTCAGGCAGTGCATAACCACAAATTCGATCCGGTCCTTCTCCATCCAGGCCAGGCCGATCTTACTTCGCATGTCGACTTTGCCTCTCTGGCCACGGCAGCCGAAAAGGCCGGAGTTTCCACCTCATGCCTCACACAGGGCGAGTTTCTCATTCGAATGGGGATCGTCGAGCGTGCCGGCCGGCTCGGTGCCAATCTCGATGAAGATGGCCGCAGGCAAATTTCAGCTGACGTCGAACGTCTGGCCGGCGCGGTTGGCATGGGTGAAATGTTCAAGGCAATGGCGATGTTCAGACCGGGCATGAATCCGGCGCCGTTTTGATCAATGTGCATTGCTCCTTCAATGACCGACAACAGCGTTGACTTGATGATCGCAAATCACCACCATCGCGCATTCGAGATGGCACCAGACCAAGGCCACGAATGTTGTCGCAATTGAACCCCGCTCCATTGCTGAGTGACCCGCTGTCCGCGCTGGAAGGCGTGTCGCACGGTTTCTTCAGCCGTTCCGGTGGCGTTTCCCGCGGCATTTACCGAGGTTTGAACGCCGGTTTGGGTTCTGCCGATGACACCGGGCATGTTGCCGAAAACCGCAGCCGGATTGCTTCGGTGCTGGGTGTCCGGCCAGACTGGCTGGTGGGACCTCACCAGGTCCATTCAGCCGACGTAATCACCATCGACCGGCCGTTCGAAGGCGGGCGCCCAAAGGCTGACGGCATAGTCACATCAACACCGGGACTGGCAATCGGCGTGCTGACGGCAGATTGCGGCCCGGTTCTGTTCGCCGATGGCGAAGCCCGCGTAGTCGCGGCAGCCCATGCCGGCTGGAAGGGCGCGCTGGCAGGCGTTCTCGAAAACACGATTGCTTCGATGGAAAAACTGGGCGCCAGGCGGGAGCGTATAGTTGCAACGCTTGGTCCGGTGATTTCGCAGCAAAACTATGAGGTCGGGCCGGAATTCGTTGACCGGATTGCCGCCGATAAGCCGGAGGACAGCATCTGGTTTGTACCTTCGCAACGAAGCGGTCATGCCATGTTCGACTTGCAGGGTTACGTTGTTCAGCGTCTGCAAGATGCCGGGGTCAGGACAACCGCTCTTAACGCGTGCACCTATGCCGACGAGGAACTCTTCTATTCCTACCGGCGCACCACCCACCGCAATGAACCGGACTATGGCCGGCAAATGTCGGCAATTTCACTGGAGGCAGCATAATGGCGCTTCACTTTGACGAGGCAGAGTTTCAGTCCCGCCGCGAAAAGTTGGAAGCCGCGATGGCAGACAGCAATCTCGACGCGCTGCTGTTGTTCGCGCAGGAAAGCATGTACTGGCTGACCGGCTACGACACATTCGGCTACTGTTTCTTCCAGTGTCTGGTCGTAAAATCGGACGGCGAGATGGTGTTGCTGACGCGCTCAGCCGATCTCCGCCAAGCCCGTCACACATCGAATATCCAGAACATTGTCGTATGGACGGACCGCGCAAACGCCAATCCTGCCACTGATCTTCGCGATCTGCTAAATGAGCTGGACTTGCTCGGCTCCCGCATCGGCATCGAATATGACACGCATGGCCTTACCGCGCTGAATGGCCGCCGTGTCGACGAACAATTGAAGACATTTGGCGAAATCAGCGATGCTTCTGCAATCGTTCCCCGTCTGCGGGCAATCAAAAGCGAACCAGAGATTGCCAAGGCAAAAAAAGCGGCCAGCCTTGCCGATGATGCGCTGGATGCTGCGTTGCCGCTGATCAAACAGGGTGGAAGCGAGGCCGATATCCTGGCTGCCATGCAAGGTGCGGTGTTTGCCGGCGGCGGCGACTATCCCGGCAACGAATTCATCATCGGCTCCGGCCAGGACGCACTGCTGTGCCGCTACAAGGCCGGACGGCGCAAACTGTCGAAAAATGATCAACTGACCCTGGAATGGGCCGGAACCTATCATCACTATCACGCTGCAATGATGCGCACGATTCTCGTCGGCAAGGTTTCCAAACACCACGAGGAAGCTTATGCAGCGGCGGCTGAGGCATTGGCCGCTGTGGAAAAAGCAATGGCGCCGGGAAACACCTTCGGCGATGTTTTCGATGCCCATTCCCGCGTAATGGAAAAGCACGGCATGACACGGCACCGGCTCAATGCTTGCGGCTATTCACTTGGCGCGCGATTTTCGCCGTCATGGATGGATTCGCCGATGTTCTATTCCGGCAATGCCGAAGAAATCCAGCCGGATATGACCTTGTTTGCCCACATGATCATCATGAACACTGACGCAAACACAGCGATGACACTGGGCCAGACCTACCTGACCACCGAGGGCGCTCCAAAATCCCTCTCGCGCCATGGTCTCGACTTGATCGTGCGCTAGCGCGCCTCTATAGGCGAACAACGAGGATTTCGGACAGGAGACAATGGCGAAGCGGTTTGCGGCAGTATGGGTCTTTTTGGCTGTGGCGGTACTTGGCGCCTGTACCAGCACACCAGACGCGTTGGGATCGGTCGCAACAACAACACCGCAGCCGTCCGAGCCGGTTGGTGACGCATCAGCAACCGATGCCACAACGGCTCTGACCGCCGAACCGGCAACGCGCGAAGCCACGACCCAGGTTGCAGCGCTCGCGTCCGACACCAGAATTCGGCTTTCTCCGGTTGTCGGCGCACCCGCAAACGCGGTGCAAGTGATGTCCAGACGCATCGCAACCCGTTCCGCCGAACAGGGTATCGGCCTCGTACCACCCGGAACCAGCGGCGCCACCCACGACATGAAGGGATATTTCTCAGCCATTACCGAAAGCGGCAAGACGACGGTCATATTCGTCTGGGACGTGTTTGACGCCCGCGGCAAAAGATTGCACCGCATTCAGGGGCAAGAATCATCCCCCGGATCAAGTCCGGATGGCTGGTCGTCAGTATCCTCGCGCATGATGGAGCGGATCGGAACACGGACCGTCGATGAATTCGCAGAGTGGCTTCAAGGCCAGAAACGCAGCTAATTCAGCGTCTTTCGTTCAGCAATCATCAATCATATGTGGGAATCGGCGTTTGAATCACGCCTGCCCGCTTGCAATGCGGCTGTGGCCCGTTAAAACGCCCGCAGGTCGACAGGGCTTTCGCGGGAACTTCGCATGAAACTGTTTGCGGGCAATTCCAACCGGGTGCTGGCCGAGGCCGTTGCCCGATACCTCAACATCCCGCTTGGCAAGGCCAGTGTTCGCCGCTTCGCCGATCAGGAAATATTTGTCGAGATACAGGAAAATGTACGCGGGCAGGATGTGTTCGTCCTGCAATCAACGTCCTATCCGGCCAATGACCACCTGATGGAATTGCTGATCATGATGGACGCGTTCCGGCGTTCATCAGCAAGACGCATCACTGCGGTCATTCCCTATTTCGGCTACGCCCGCCAGGATCGCCGCGCATCGGGCCGTACGCCAATCTCGGCCAAGCTGGTCGCCAACCTGATCACCACTGCCGGAGCGGACCGGGTGCTGACGCTTGATCTGCATGCAGGTCAGATCCAGGGCTTTTTCGATATCCCGACCGACAATCTGTTTGCAGTGCCGGTGATGGGTCGCGACGTAAAAGCCAAATACGACCTGTCGAACGTCATGGTCGTCTCGCCCGATGTCGGCGGTGTCGTCCGCGCCAGGGCTTTGGCAAAACGGGTCGACTCATTGCTCGCCATTGTCGACAAACGCCGCGAACGGCCCGGCGAATCGGAGGTCATGAACATTATCGGCGATGTCGAAGGCAAGGATTGCCTGCTGATCGATGACATTGTCGATTCCGGCGGCACACTGTGCAACGCGGCAGAGGCCTTGCTGACCAAGGGAGCAACCAGCGTAACCGCCTACATCACCCACGGTGTGCTGTCAGGCGGTGCTGCCGCTCGCATTGCCGAATCAATGCTGAAGGAACTGGTCATCACCGACTCCATCCAGCCCAGCTCCGCGGTCGAAGCCGCCCACAATATCCGCGTCCTCTCCATCGCCGACCTGATCGGCGAAGCAATCGCCAGGACCGCGGGAGAGGAATCGGTCTCCAGCCTGTTTGATTAACATTTTTTGTGCTCGCTAGGAGCTTTAAAACGCCCTGAAAGTCATCGTTGTCAGCGAGCGGACAATGCCCGGAATGTCGAGCACTTTGTCATTGATGAACTTGCCGACATCCTGATCTTCACCGATGTAGATCTTGGCCAGCAGGTCATAATCACCGCTGGTCGAATAGAGCTCCGAGGCGATCTCGCGTTCGTAAAGTTTGTCAGCGACCTCGTAGGTCTTTCCCGGTGCGCATTGCAATTGCAGGAAGACCGGTTTCATGAGCTATTCTCCGTGGCGTTTGTCGGCGGCGGTACCGGACATCGTTTATCGCAATACCGGAGCGCGGATCAATCGTAATTAGGGTCGCGACCCTAAATCGCCCGATACCGGCAATGCTCAAGCACCCTTGAAGAGTACATTCTGGTCGATCAGATAACGCGCAAAAAGCGGCAAGCTGGCCCCGCCAACGGCACGCGACCGCGGACCGATTGACCCTGCGCATATCTGCGGAAGGACAATTCCGCGTGTGTCGATATCCTGAATTTGACGTCCGATTTCAGCGACCAGCTTCTCCCTGACGGGTTCGGGAAAGCCGCCATCGACAATTGCCGCCTGAAAATCGAATACCGAGCAGGATGACACGATCGCGATTGCCAGTGCATTGGCAGTTTGCGTTATCCATTCATCGAGGCAAGGCCCGAGATCGCTCCAGCCATCCGGATCAAGCCACAGCGGTGAGGGATCTTTGCCGCTCTCTTCGAGCATGCGCTCCAGAACCACGATGGAAGCGTGATCGATGAGCGTGCCTGGAGGAAACGACGTGCCAGCTACCGGCATTGCTCCAAATGAGCCGGCGTTGCCGCTTCGTCCCGAATAGAGGGAATGGTTGAGCACAATGCCACCGCCGATAAATGTTCCGACAAAGAAATAGACAAAATCGGCAAACTCCGGCCCGCGGCCAAACACCAATTCTGCACCGCAGGCGGCTGTCGCGTCATTCTGGAGGAATACAGGAAACGGCACAACTTCGCTGATCACCGATGCCAGGTCGACATTTCGCCAGCTCCCCATCAGTGCCGGGTCGACGCCGATCTCCTCAGCCCAGTTCCACAATTCAAACGGTGTTGCGATGCCCAGTCCGGCGATCTTGCTTTGTTGTGTCGAATTCAGTGTGCCAGCCAATTCAGCGACGCCATCACGAACGAAATCGGCAATCTGACCGGGGCGCGGATAGCTATAAACCTGATGAAGTTCGCTGCGGACCCGGCCCACGAAATCCATCAAAAGCAGATCAGCGCTGCGCCGGCCGATCTTCAATCCGAATGAATAAACGCCGCCAGGATTGAGCTTCATGGGAACGGACGGTTGTCCGACCCTGCCACGCACGGGATCACCCCGCGTGAGCAGTCCATCGCGCTCAAGTCCGCGCATGATGACAGAAGTGGTTTGCGCCGACAGACCCGAACGCCTGGCAATCTCGGCTTTAGAAAGCCCGGCATGCCTGCGGACAAGCGACAGGATCAGTCGCTCGTTGTGTGCGCGGACGCGAACCTGGTTGGCGCCTCCGCTCGGATCAAGCACACGCGCTTTTTCTTCCCCGGGTGCTGTTTGCGCATCCTGCTGGTTCATTTTTCTGCCCACCGATCCCGGATCGGCCATATCATACCGCTGCCCATGATTGGGCGAAAAAATTAATAAATCAAGTTTATTTATTTATTGACAGTATTTGGCATTTGCTGTTTCCTCCAGTCGGATCTGAATGTCGGCGGACCGCACACATCGACGCCGGATGATGATCACTTCGACATTTTTCGGGAGGACACCCATGAAGAAGACACTTATCGCTTCAACCCTTGGTGCGATGGCGCTTGGTGCCGCATTTGCGACGCAGGCTCAGGCGGCAAGCCACTCCATCGGGGCTTGCTTGATCACCAAAACCGATACGAATCCTTTCTTCGTCAAGATGAAGGAAGGTGCGACGGCCAAGGCTGAGGAACTTGGCATTGAGTTGAAAAGCTTTGCAGGCAAGATTGACGGCGATCACGAAACGCAGGTTGCGGCTATTGAGACCTGTATCGCTGACGGTGCGAAGGGAATTCTGCTGACCGCATCGGATACCTCGTCAATTGTCTCGGCAGTGAGCCAGGCCCGCGATGCCGGCCTTCTGGTTATTGCGCTCGACACGCCTCTGGAACCGATCGATGCCGCTGACGCAACATTTGCCACCGACAATTTTCTCGCCGGCGAGCTGATCGGAAAATGGGCGGCCGCAAGCCTCGGCGCCGAGGCAGCCAATGCCAAGATCGGAATGCTCGATCTTGCCGTTTCTCAACCTTCCGTTGGCGTATTGCGCGACCAGGGCTTCATGCAGGGATTTGGAATTGACCTAGGCGATCCCAAAAAGTGGGGTGACGAAACCGATCCTCGCATCGTTGGTCACGATGTGACTGCAGGCAATGAGGAAGGTGGACGCAGGGCGATGGAGAACCTTCTTGCAAAAGATCCGATGATCAACGTCGTCTACACGATCAACGAGCCTGCCGCCGCCGGTGCATATGAGGCACTGAAAGCCATTGGCCGCGAGAATGACGTACTGATCGTCTCGGTCGACGGCGGCTGCCCGGGCGTCCAGAACGTCAAGGACGGCGTTATTGGTGCAACCTCCCAGCAGTATCCGCTATTGATGGCGTCACTTGGCATCGAGGCGATCGCCGCCTGGGCCAAAGATGGTTCAAAACCCGAAAACACGCCCGGCAAGGATTTCTTTGATACCGGTGTCGCCCTTGTGACCGACAAGGCCGTTGACGGTGTTGAGTCGATCGACACCGCCAAAGGAACCGAGCTCTGCTGGGGTTGATCCTTCAACCTTTTGCGTGAAACAGTCTGCGGGGCGGGTTTTAGCCCGCCCCGTAATTTCATGGATCAGCCGATATTCTGTTGGCTGAGGGGAGCGGTAGGAAAGTGTCAAGCGCAGACGATTTCGAAGGTGCGGTATCGCGAAGCGAAGCGATTGCCGAGTTCGTCGACGAACCACACGGCCTGATTTCGCGCCTGCAGCATTTTCTGCACGTGACGCCGTCGGCAGTGCCCTTGATCGTTCTGCTGCTTTCCATCGCCGTATTTGGACTGCTGCTTGGGTCGAAATTCTTCTCTCCCTTCGCTCTGACGTTGATCCTTCAGCAGGTTCAAATTGTCGGAATTGTTGCTGCGGCGCAGAGCCTGGTCATTCTGACGGCCGGAATTGATCTTTCCGTCGGCGCCATCATGGTTCTCTCATCTGTTGTCATGGGGCAGTTTGCTTTCCGGTACGGATTGCCGACGCCTGTGGCTGTTGCTTGTGGTCTGCTTTGCGGAACGCTGTGCGGTTTCATCAATGGTTGGCTGGTCGCCCGCGTAAAGCTGCCGCCGTTCATCGTCACGCTCGGCATGTGGCAGATCGTTCTGGCGACGAATTTCCTTTATTCGGCGAACGAGACCATCCGCTCCCAGGATATTGCCGAACACGCACCGCTGCTTCAGTTGTTCGGCGAGAAATTCAAGATTGGCGGCGCGGTGTTCACCGTCGGCACGATTTTCATGGTAGTGCTGGTCTTGGTGCTTGCCTATGTGTTGAGGCACACCGCCTGGGGCAGGCATGTCTATGCCGTTGGCGACGATCCCGAAGCTGCCGAACTTTCAGGCGTCGACGTCAAACGAACGCTCATCTCGGTCTACATGCTTTCAGGCCTGATTTGCGCATTCGCGGGCTGGGCGTTGATCGGACGGATTGGCTCCGTTTCACCGACCTCGGGCCAGCTTGCCAATATCGAAAGCATAACAGCCGTGGTGATCGGCGGAATTTCGCTGTTTGGCGGCAGGGGATCGATCCTGGGCACACTGTTCGGCGCACTGATCGTTGGCGTGTTCACCTTGGGACTGCGCCTGCTCGGCGCGGATGCGCAGTGGACGTTCCTGTTGATTGGCCTGCTGATCATCGCCGCCGTCGCGGTGGACCAGTGGATCAGAAAGGTATCTGCGTGATGGAGCCGGTTCTGAAAGCACGGAATCTCGTCAAGCGCTTTGGCAAGGTCGTAGCACTCGATCATTGCGACTTTGAACTCATGCCTGGCGAAATTCTTGCGGTTATCGGAGACAACGGCGCTGGAAAATCGACGCTGATCAAGGCGGTGTCAGGAGCGGTCATTGCAGACGAGGGAGAGGTCTATCTTGAAGGTCGGCAGGTCAGTTTCCAGTCGCCGATTGCCGCCCGGGAAGCCGGAATCGAGACTGTTTATCAAACCCTTGCCATGAGCCCGGCGTTGTCGATCGCTGACAATATGTTCATGGGCCGTGAGATTCGCAAACCCGGAATTCGCGGCTCGCTGCTTCGCCAGCTCGATCGGGCAGCGATGGAAAAATTTGCCCGTGAGAAACTGTCCGAACTCGGATTGATGACGATCCAGAACATCAAACAGGCGGTCGAAACCCTGTCTGGCGGGCAGCGTCAGGGTGTGGCCGTGGCGCGGGCGGCGGCATTTGGATCGAAAGTCATTATTCTCGACGAACCGACGGCAGCGCTCGGTGTCAAGGAATCCCGCCGGGTGCTGGAGTTGATCCTGGACGTCAGATCGCGCGGCATTCCGATCATTCTTATCAGCCACAACATGCCGCATGTGTTTGAAGTTGCGGACAGGATTCATGTGCACCGGCTGGGCAAGCGTCTGTGTGTAATCGATCCCAAAGATTACTCCATGTCCGATGCGGTTGCCTTCATGACCGGTGCGAAAGAGCCGCCGCAGGAGGCGGCTGCGGCCTGACATGGAAGCGCAGGAACTGGCAGCCGAAATCATTCGACGTACGCGGGACCAAGGCCGTTTCATCACGGCAATTGCCGGTCCGCCCGGTTCGGGCAAGTCGACATTGGCGGCTGAACTGGTGGAAAATCTCAATTTAATGGGCGAGAACGCAGCGTTGCTTCCGATGGACGGCTTTCACTTTGACAATGCGGTATTGGAAGAGCGAGGGCAGTTACCGCGAAAGGGTGCGCCCGAAACCTTCGATTCCGGCGGATTTTTCCGGATTTTGGGTGCGATCCGGAAGGGTGATCAGCCAATTGCCGTTCCGGTCTTCGACCGCGAACTCGACCTCGCACGCGCTGGCGGAAGGATCATCGCACCGGAAAGCCGCCTGATAGTTGCTGAAGGTAACTATCTGCTGCTCAACGCCGATCCATGGGCAAATCTCGCGCCGCTATTCGATCTGACTGTATTCCTCGAAGTCGCCGACGATGAACTTGAAAACCGTCTCATTCAGCGCTGGCTCGATCATGGCCACGACCAAAAGGCGGCCGAAACACGTGCCCGCGAAAATGACATGGTCAATGCGCGGTTGGTGAAAGAAAGGTCGCGCGAGGCCGACGTCGTGATCCAGGATTGAGCAGCGCGATTGCTTCACGCTGAAAACGCTCCAGCTCTAATGCAATGGCAAAAGCGGCACGGATTGTCGAACGGAAAGAAACGACCAGATTTTTCGCGTCAGTCCGTTTGAATGCTGGGAATTCCGGTGCAGGCGGATGTCGAGGTTGATTTGCAACGCCGCACCCCCGGCGGGAATCATCAGTCCTGCTTCGATGTCCGGCGCCACCAGGCTTTTGGGAAGCCACGCAACACCGGTGCCTTCGCGCGCGCGGATCCGAAGTGCTCCGGCCATGGAATTTTCATAAGCAGTTTTCAGCCGGCTGCTGAGACCGCGCTCGGTCAGAAGCGGTTCGATATGATCGTTGATCGGAGCATTGTCCCCAAATCGCAAATAGGGGGTCGCAGGCCCGTCCGGATCGCCAAGATCAAACAGCGGCTGACCACTTGACGCGCATTTGCAAACCGGGATCAGGGTGTCATGTCCGATCACGATGGAATCGAATTCGCGACCTGGCGCCACATTCCTCACGTAGCGGCTGGCATAGGCGATGGCGAAGTCGACTTCACCGTCGGTGAGGTCCTTCAAGCAATTGGGCAGATCGTCTGCCCGCAATCTTGAAATGATCGGGCCGAACGAATTTTCAAATGCCTGCAGCCAGGCAGGGAAGAAGCGCCAGCCAATGGAATGCTGTGCACCGAATTTGACCACATATCGATCCGGAAATGATTGCGCCTCGCGAATTTGCGATCGCTCGTTTTCGATGCGGGCAAGCGCCTGTTCGCCGGCCTCCAGCATCTGCCGCCCGGCGTCGGTCAGCGAAACCGGATGTTTGGTGCGGTCCACCAGCGTTGCGCCGACCCAGTTCTCAATCGCCTTTATCCGGCGGCTGAAAGCGGGCTGACTGACATTTCCCAGCTTCGCTGCCTGCGAGAAGTTTCCGGTTCTTGCCAGATTCGCCAAATCACGGAACCACAAGACGTCCATCAGTCGATCCTATGCAGAAAACGCATCATGTTATTGAAACATAGCATTGGCGGCAATGGCGAATTTGCGCGACGCTTGCCCGGTTAATCACACGGGTCCCCCATGGTCGTTGCTGCTGTTTCCAAACCCTCACCCGCCCTCGATCTGGACCGGTATCCCAGAGTTTCCCTTTGCCACCAGCCGACCCCTATCGAACCGATGGTTCGGCTGAGTGAGGCACTTGCCGGGCCGCAACTTTTCGTCAAGCGCGACGACTGCACCGGACTGGCAACCGGTGGCAACAAGACCAGAAAGCTTGAATTCCTGGTTGGCGACGCGCTGGCGCAGGGTGCCGACATGCTGGTGACCCAGGGCGCGGTACAATCCAATCATGTGCGCCAAACCGCTGCCGCGGCCTGTCGCTACGGGCTCAAATGCCACGCGCTGCTGGAGCGGCGAGTACCCGGACGGCAATCCAGCTATGAAAGCACCGGCAATGTGTTCTTCGACAAGCTGTTTGGCGCGACACTCGAATTCCGCCCGGCAGGGCTCGACATGAACGCAGAAGCGATGGCGGTTGCGGACAAACTCAAGGCAGACGGGCACAAACCGTATTTCATTCCCGGTGGCGGCTCCAACACGGTCGGAGCGCTGGGTTATGTGTCATGTGCATTGGAAATCGCCAACCAGAGCGCCGACGTTGATCAAGGCTTTGATTGGCTGGTTACGGCAACGGGAAGCACCGGCACACAGGCCGGTCTTGTCGCGGGTCTGCATATGTTGAACCACGATCTTCCTGTGATGGGCATCAGTGTGCGTCATCCAAGAGACAAACAGATTTCGGCGGTGCATGGACTGACAAAATCCACGCTGGAAATGTTTGATGCGCCACCCGTGAATCCAAGCCGTGTTCTGGTTGATGACCGCTTCGTTGGCGAAGGTTACGGCATTCCCGCTCCGTCGACACTCGAGGCGATCGCCATCACTGCGCGCCATGAGGGCATTCTGCTTGATCCGGTTTATTCGGCAAAGGGAATGGCGGGGTTGATCGGGCTGGTACGCGAAAGATTTTTCAAGCCGACCGAACGGGTGCTGTTTCTTCATACCGGCGGTTCTGCAGCGCTGTTTGCCTATGAAGATGAAGATTTTGGGAATGGGGGATGAGTCTGCGCAAAGCAAATTGAAAGACAATCCAATGGAGGAAAGCATGAAACTGAAACTCAAATCACTGGCAATGGCCACGGCCTTGTCGCTGGTGGCCGGCTCGGCCATTGGCGCAGAGAAGGTCAATATCGGTGTCCCGTCGTGGACGGGCGCACAGGCCATTGCGCATTTGTTGAAAGCCGTTGTCGAGATGCGTATCGGCGGCGAAGCCGAATTGGTGCCGGGCAACAACGCGACGATCTTCCAGGCCATGCATCAGGGCAATGGCGATATCGACGTTCATCCGGATGTCTGGCTTCCGAACCAGGAAAGCTTCACCAAGAAATATGTTGATGGCGAAAAGACGGTTACCCTGTCGAGCAACCCGTATGAGGGCAATCAGGGCTTCTGCGTGTCGAAGAATTTCGGTGAAGCCAACAACATTACCGACATTGCTGACCTGGGCCGGCCGGACGTTGCCGCGAAGATGGACAGCGACGGCAATGGCAAGGGTGAGATGTGGATCGGTGCGCCGGGCTGGGCTTCGGCCAATGTCAATGAGGTCAAGGTTCGTGACTACGGCCTAATGGACTTCATCGAGCCGATCCGGGCCGAAGAAAGCGTCAAGACTGCGCGTGTGAAGGACTCGATAGCGAAGGACGAGGGCTACGCCTTCTATTGCTACAAGCCGCACGCCATCTGGTACATGTTCGACGTCCAGATGCTGAGCGAGCCGACCTATGATCCGGCGAAATATGTGATGATCCAGCCTTCAGACGATCCGGACTGGTTCAACAAGTCAATGGTCGCTTCCAAGGATGCGCTGAAGGACGTGCAGATTGCCTGGGCAAACACGTTGAAGGACAGGTCGCCGGCAATTGCCGAGTTTTTCGAGCGGTTCTCTCTGACGGCTGACGATGTGAGCGGATTTGCCTTTGAGATTTCCGGCAACGGAAAAGATCCGGCTGATGTCGCCAAGGCATGGGTTGAAGCCAATCCGGACCGCGTCGACGCATGGCTTGGCCTGTAGGGCCGCGAATTTGCAATCCGCGGTGCCGACCACTCATCCGGCGCCGCGATCCTGCCTGCACCAATGGGGCGCGGTTCTGGTGCCGGCTAAATTGAGCCAGGCCAGCGCATTGCTGGAAGGCTATCGGGGCGCATGAAATGAACGACACAGTCATTGAAGTCGCCAATGTGTGGAAGGTATTTGGTGACAACGCTGCGGAGGCCCTGTCGGCGATCAGGTCGGACGGGCTTTCCAAGGCCGAGGTGCTTGCAAAGTTCAATGCAGTCGTCGGTGTTGCCGATGTCAGCCTTGAAGTGAACCGTGGCGAGATTTTCTGCGTCATGGGTCTTTCCGGCAGCGGAAAATCGACCCTGGTGCGCCACTTCAACAGGTTACTGGAACCGACGGCCGGAAGCATCCGTATCGAAGGCACGGATGTCATGGGGCTCGAGCCGAAAGAGCTGCGGCAGTTCCGTAACCGCAAGATCGGCATGGTGTTCCAGAATTTTGCCCTGCTGCCGCACCGCTCGGTTCTCGATAACGTGGCCATGCCGCTGGAAATCCGGCAGATCAACAAGAATGACCGCATGCGCCAGGCGGAAAAAATTCTCGATATTGTTGAGCTGGGTGCGTGGGGCAACAAGTTTGCCCATGAATTGTCGGGCGGTATGCAGCAAAGGGTCGGTCTGGCACGAGCGCTCGCGGCTGATCCGGACGTGCTGCTGATGGACGAGCCGTTCAGCGCGCTTGATCCGCTGATCCGCAGGCAGTTGCAGGACGAATTCATTAACCTGTCGCAGATCCTCAAGAAAACAACGATCTTCATTACCCATGACCTGGACGAAGCGGTTCGGGTCGGTGACCGTATCGCGATCATGCGCGACGGGCGCGTGGTGCAGATCGGCACAGCTGAAGAAATCGTCATGCATCCGGCTGACGACTATGTCGCCGATTTCGTTGCCGGTATTTCACGGCTGAAGGTGGTGCGTGCGCATGCCGTCATGCAGAAAATCGACGCGTTCAAGGCTGGCGGTGGCAAGGTCCTGAAAAAGCATCAACGCGTCAACGAAGGCGAGACACTCAGCGCCCTGATCAGCCTGGCAATGGAAGAGGAAGCGCCCATCATTGTCGAGGATGGCGGCGCGGATGTCGGGGTCATCACACGGCGCGACCTACTCAAAACGGTGATCGAGGGCACCGAAATGTCATGAACAGTCCGATTGACGATCTGGTTCCGGTCAAAAACAGCGACGAGACGGCAGGCACCAACCAAAACGAGGAGATCGAGCGCTTCGTACGCACCAGCCCCGGCTATTACGCCCAACGGTTCGACGCCATTCGCAGCAGTTCGAAATTCACGCCGACATTCAACCTGATGGCCGGCCTGTTCGGTCCGATCTGGTTTGGCGCGCGCAGCCTGTGGAAATGGGCAGTCGGCTTTTTGATCCTCGAGACCTTCGGCTTCGTGCAGATCGCGCTCGGACTGTTCGGTGACCTGGCCGCGGAAGCGCGCGAACGTATCGCTTCCATTGAAGGCACGCTGGAATTGCGCCGTCAGCAACTGGCGGCGGCAATAGAAGACAATTCAGACAAGATCGATGTCTACAAGCGCACAGTGGAATCGCTGGAAGCCGCCATTGGCGACATCCGACTGGAGGCCGAGCTGCTGGCCGAACAAGGCATATGGATCGCACTGACCGGGCTGGTCGTGCTGTTGATCGCCAAGGCTGTACAATCGGTGGTGGCCAACACCGTGCTGGAGGCCCGGTTTTCCGACTGGCTGTCCAATCCTGAACTGCCTTCCGGAATGCCGGTGCGACACATGGCGTTCAGCGCCGTCTTCATGGTCATCATCGTCATTGTCGCCATGCTGCACTACAGTTTTCCCGGCAGTTTCCCGTTGCTGGCTGATTTTCCGACATTGCCGGAAATCAGGCTGACCGCCATTTCGTGGGTCGAGGCGTTTTTCACCTTTGCGGTCACCAATGGCGATGCCCTGTTCGATTCGATCACCTATGTCATTCGCCTGCTCCTGGATGCACTGGAGGTGATCTTTGTCCAGACGCCTTGGATCGTGGTGGCCAGCTTCATCGTACTGATGACCTGGTTGTCAGCCGGCTACCAGACAGCGATTTATTCCGGAGCATTTCTGGCATTCATCGGATTGCTGGGTTTCTGGGAAAAGGCGATGACGACGCTGGCGCTGCTGGGCACGGCGGCCTGTCTGTCGATCGCCATTGGAATTCCGCTGGGCATGTATGCTGCGCGGCGGCCGCGATTTTACAACTTCATCCAGCCGATCATGGATTTCATGCAGACCATGCCGGCCTTCGTGTTCATGATTCCCGTCATCGCGTTTTTCGGCACCGGCAAACCGGCTGCCGTGGTCACGACCATGATCTTTGGCGGCACACCCGTGGTGCGCCTCACGGTACTGGGTTTGCGCGGCGTGCCCGAACATGTGCGTGAGGCGGCGATCTCGTTTGGCGCCAGCAAGTGGTATCTGCTGACCAAGGTCGATCTGCCGCTGGCCAGTCCGTCGATCCGCGCCGGCATCAACCAGACGATCATGCTGTCGCTGGCGATGGTTGTGGTAGCGTCGCTGATCGGCGCCAAGGGGCTGGGTGAAGACGTGCTTGAAGCGCTTCAATACGCCAATGTCGGCCAGGGTATCCTTGCCGGATTTGCCATCCTGTTCTGCGCCATGATGCTGGATCGCATCGTTCAGGGTGCCCGCAAATAGGATCTCCGGTGATCTGCGGGACCGCTCATTGCTGCTAATCGGTGATTTTCACCACAGCACTGTGAAAGGCGTCATCGCTGAGTTCTGTGGCGGGGCCGGACGCTTCGCCGCCGCCTTCACCAACCGAAGTTTCGGCAACGCCAAAAACCAATGCGCTATTGTTGTCACGGGCGACAATTGCATAGCGCTCCAGCCGCTCGACATCACCGGCAACACAGGATGACCTGCCGGCAAACAGGTCTGCGCCCTCAACCGCGTCGGCGCTGAAGCCGGAGGAGAAATCGCCTTCGCAGCCTTTTGCCGCGTCGAAAATCATCTGCGCCATGATTTCAGTCTGGCTGGCAAATTCATTTTCAACAAAGATGTGCGTCACGATTGTCCGCGCGTCGTTTCCAGCCACGGCGTGCAGCCCCTTCAGATCCTTCGGCCGGTCGGCTTCGTTGACAAGTTTCAGCCCTGTCTGGCCGGTCACCGCCATCAGGTTGAACAGCGCCTGTGTGGCCTCGATCTGCAGCTTTGGATCGACGGGCGGCGTTTCTGCCGCGGGCTCGGGCGATTGAACAACCGGCGTCTTTTCAGCGGTCGCCGCAGAAGGCCCGTCTGAAAGGCCCGGACCCTTGCCGTAGCGGGCGACATTCTGCTCGACGCAGCGCGCAAGCCGCGCCAGCAGTCTCGAAGTGCCGGTCAGCCGGAATTGGTATGAGTTCTGGCTGTCGCGCACATAGAGCACGTTGCCACGGCGAAAGCGCCGGACAATATAGCCATCGGCCGGCATCGGCATGCGCGCAAGTTGCGGCGACATTGCGATCGCCGTACCGCTTTGCCAGGAACCGCGATCGATGCGGTATTGAAGGCCGATCTTCTCGCCGGTGGTCATGGTCCAGCTTGGCGAGGAAAAGCCAATCCACCACGAATAGTTGGAATCGACTTCAACGCTCATGGAAATGCCCGAGCGATATCTGGCGATCGCCGCGCAGGAAGAAAACAGTCCGGTACCGTCGCTGACATATGCGTCGCCCGACCAGCCGCCGGACTTGAAGCTTTCAACCACTCGCGATTGAGCGGGCAAGCAGAGTGTTAAAAACGCGATAACAACCAGACATGCACGAACCATGAGGCCTCCCAGCGGGCACATACCCGTATCATATTAGCAAAACCAATTATGAGGGATGGTGGGAAGCGGGGCAAGCGGGGACCGGCAGGCGGTCAGTCTCGATTATCCCCGACAGCCAGCGGTCGCTGGTCCCGTTTCACCGATGCCGCCGCCTTCACGACAATTAAACGTTTTGGCGGTTGAATGACCCGACAAAACCGGGTCGATCACAGGTAGTTGCAGTTTTGAGAAAGCTCGAATTTGGCGCCTTGCTTGCTGCGGGACCGTCATTGTTGCTGATGGCGGAGCCCGCTCATGCCTATATCGGACCGGGAGCCGGTGTCAGCGTTCTTGGCGCACTCGCCGGCCTGGTTTCGGTCCTGTTTCTGGCAAGCTGGGCGCTCATTCGCTGGTCGGCCAAATCTGTCCTGTCAATGGGCAAGAAACGCCAGAGCCACGGCGTTGCCGCTGGCGCTCAAACCCAGGCCGATCCAACCCCCGCTGCCTTGCCCGCGTCGAAGGTTCCACAACGCCGCAAATCCGGCTCCAGCACCGCAATACTGGTCTTTGCCGTGCTGTTCGGGGCTGCCGGCTGGCATGAAACCTCACGGGAGGTTTTTCACGACTGGATTGCCGCCGCCCAATTCGGCCTGGACGGGATCGGTGATGTAAATCTGAGCCGGCACACGAGGCCGGAGCGCTTTCCGGCTTCGGCGTCGGGTGTGGTGGTGCATGATACCGAAAAGGCGTTTGAAGGCTACAATATCGAACTCTCGTCGATGGAGCATTCAGCCCGTTTGCTCGACATGAAAGGTGATGAAATCCACCGCTGGGAACTGGACCGCACTGCGATCACCAGAGCATATGCCGCAGCCGGCAAACCATTCACCGGCGATACAAGAGCAATGTACTGGCGGCGAATAAAGCCGCTGAGTGACGGCAGTTTGCTACTAATTTTGGACAATTTTCGTACAACGCCATATGGCGTTGCGCTTGTGAAGCTCGACTGGAATTCCAGAATCGTTTGGGCTCGACCGGACCACTATCATCATTCCATCGATGTTGCGCCGGATGGCCGCATCATCACGCTCTATCAGGAGATCAGCCACCAGCCGCCGGCATTCGCCCCTGAAGCAAAAGTACCCTACCTCGACGAGGGCGTCGCCATTCTTTCGCCGGATGGCACAGAAATTGACCGAATTGGCATCGCCGCCGCTTTCGAAGGCACCGCCTACGCCAGTCATCTGACAGTTATTGCCCACAACAATGATGCCGGCGATCCGTATCACATGAACACCGCAAACTATGTGACAGGCGCCCAGGCCCGCGGTCTGCCATTTGCCAAGGAAGGAGACATTCTGGTCTCCCTTCGCAGCCTCAATTTGATCGCCTTGCTGGATCCCGTTTCCCGAAAAATCACCTGGGCTGCGTCGGGCAATTGGGTCAGGCAGCATGAACCGATACTAACAAATCATGGAACGATATTGTTGTACGATAACTCCGGTGGACGAAACCGCGCATCCCGGGTCGTTGAATGGGATCCCCTGACCCAAGACTACAAGTGGATCGCAGATCGTGCCAATGGCCTCAATCTCTCGAGTTACGTTTATGGCGCGGTCGACATACTGCCAAATGGCAACCGCCTGATTTCTTCAAGTCAAAGTGCCCGAGCCCTGGAGTTCGACAGATCGGGAAAACTGGTTTGGGAATGGCGCCCGACCAGACGCTACGGTCCCGACAACGACCGGACCTCCGATCTGTTGGAAATGACGCGTGTTCCAATCGATTTCTTTTCGGGGAAACTCATTGGGGCCGGCACCGAAGCCGGTGACCAGATGGCGGAAACAAGCCAATGAGTTATTTCGAGCAATTCTCGGTTTTCGGTGCATTCAACCCGTTGTTTTCTTCGGTTGATTCAACTCTTTCGTTCCTGCCGGTTTGGGCAAGGCTGGTTTTCTGGGGCATTCTGGCCGGGCTCTGCTCCATGGCGATCTATCGGCGAATTTCCGCGCAGGCGCGACTGAACGAACTTGCTGCAGATATTCAATCAATCCGGCAAGAGCTCAATTCGATCGATGTATCCGAGCCCGGTTATCGCGGCCTGGTCAAACAGTCGCTTAAGCTCGGCGGAAAACGTTTGGGGATTTCGCTGCTGCCGGCGCTGATCTCGGCGCTTCCGGTCATTTTTCTCGCCATATGGGTCGAGGCAAACTACGCGCTTTCCAAGCCCGAACCCAATTCCGTGGCTGCGATTCTGGTAGAAAAGCCCGAATCCATCAACATCGAAAGTGGTCAAAAACTGGCTGCCGGTTGGTTGATCAACTGGCCGGATGAAGGTGAAAAACTGCCGATCACCGATGTCAGTGGAAATCTGATTTTTGAAATTACACATCGATCTTCACCGGGGCTTGCTGCCGCACCCGGCATGATGAAGTCGCTGTTCGGAGCAAATGCAGGCGCACTTCCCGCCGGAACGCCGGTCGACACATTGGTGATCGAAACCGCGCCGCGTGCATTGTTTGCCGAGCACGTCGTCTTTCCCCATCAATGGGCGCTGCCGTTCTTCATGGCTTTGTTGTTAGCTTCTCTCGGCATGAAGTTCGTTTTGCGGATCAAGTAACCGGACAACTGAAACAGGCTACGACATGGCAAAGACTGCTGCACAGGAAACCATTTTCGATGTCCCGCGATTGAACGCGTTCGGTTCGCGACTTCTGGCCCGTCACGGCAACGCGCTGGCAAAACTCGCTTCGCTTGAAAGCCGGTTTCTTGATGAGCAGATCGACACCATCGACATCTCCCAACCGGTTTTTGTCTGCGGTCTGGCACGGTCCGGTACGACCGTATTGCTGGAGATGCTTTCCCGTCATCCCGATACGGCAAGCCAGCGCTATCTCGACTATCCCTTTGTATTCACACCCTACTGGTGGAACCGCTTTGTCGGTCTGGCCGCAAGAAAACCGTCGGAGCTCGGTGAACGCTCGCACAAGGACGGCTTGATGGTCTCGGCGGAAAGTCCTGAAGCGATGGAAGAACCGCTATGGATGCATTTCTTTTCAGACTGCCATGACGCTTCAACATCGAATGTCATGGATGATGAAACATCGAATGACGAGTTTGAACGCTTTTACAAGAGGCACATGGCAAAGCTGCTGATGGTGCGGGACCGGTCGCGCTATCTCGCCAAAGGCAATTACCACATTGCCAGAATTGGCTATCTGCACAAGCTGTTCCCCCGCGGCCGCTTTGTCATCCCGGTCCGCGATCCGGCAATGCATATAGCTTCGTCGATGAAGCAACACAAACTGTTTGCCAAGGGGCAACAGCAATCGCCCGATGCCCGCCTCTATCTGGCACAGATCGGACATTACGAGTTTGGCCTCGATCGCAGCCCGATCAACATCGATCAGGATCAGACCGCAGAAATAATCAGGCATTGGTCAGATGGCGATGAGGTCAGGGGCTGGGCATTGTACTGGTCGATGATCCACAATCACATCGCCGGTGTCGTCGAGAATTCTGCCGGCATAGGCGAACAGACGACCCTGCTTTCCTATGAGGCGCTGTGCGCCAATCCCGCAGACTATTGCCGTATGATCGTTTCCAGATGCGGACTGGGTCACGATAACGAAATGGTCGACTGGGCCGAAAACAACATTCACGCGCAGCAATACTACAAGCCGTCATTTTCGGAGCAGGAATTGCAGATCATCCAGGATGTAACCTCCCCGGCTTACGAGCGGGTGAAGAGGCTGTTTGCAAAGAAGTGATCTGAGCAGCGGACATCCCTGGGGTCAGGAACCATTAATCTCTCGCTTGGAATTAACGCCGCACCGATTATCGTGGTGAGAGACCGATTTTCAGGGATAAGGAATTTCGTTTGTCATGTCTGGTCAAAATCATCCAACAAAATCGATGCAGTACATTTCCACGTTGACGGACTCACGAGCGTGGGATCGGTTCGACTTGCGTGCCAATGATGTGATTGTCGCCACGCCACCGAAATGTGGCACCACTTGGATGCAATCTTTGGTCATGTCCCTGATCTTCGGCAAGCCGGGAATGGATGTCGGAATTGACGATATCTCTGTCTGGCTTGATCCAGGATTTCGCGATCAAGAGGCAATCTCATCATTGTTTGCCTCTCAGACTCACAGGCGATGCATCAAGACCCACACACCGCTCGATGGCATTTCATATAGTCCGTCCTGCACTTACTTCGTTGTCTATCGTCATCCGATTGATGCCCATTTCTCGATGCGTAAACATGCGCAAAATCTGAAGTTGGAAATGCTTGATCCAAGGATGCGTGAGGCGCCTTCTGTTTCCTTCTCCTTTTTTCTCGAGGACGTGAAACCAGACCTGATGGCGGATGGCGTCACCCTTGGTTCGATTGTTCACCATTACAAGACCTTTAAGGCCTGGAGCCAGCTGCCAAATATCCACTTTTTTCACTATGCGGATATGCGGCGAGATTTACCCGGGCAAACGACAAGGGCCTCCAATTTGTTGGGATATCACTATGACACGGGTCTTCTGAGCAAGATTTCAGACAGCCTGCAGTTTGAACAAGTCCAGGCGAACGCTCAAAAAGCGCTGGACCATGGCGTCCAAAGTTCGTCAACTTTCAAAGATCCTGCTGCTTTCTATGACAGCGCCAGCAGCAAAAAATGGGTTGGCAAACTTGATGATGAGGAACTGGCTCTGTACCGGTCAAGGATGGAGGAACTCCTGCCTGATGTTGACGCTGACTGGCTGGAAAACGGCGGGCAACTGCCGGGCTAAAGGCCAGATCAGAGCCAAAATGTTGAACTTGCCTTTTCAAAGGATTGACGCCTGAATTGCATCAGAAATGGACGCTCGTGAAGCTTGCAGCCAGTAGAGGGCCTGGATGCTCAGGAATATCTCCATCTGGATGGGTGCAATACTGAGATTTCTTCAATTGTCCGTGCTGATCCCAAAATATTCCGGTCAGCCCCGATCAACACCGCCACCGCGCCGGCTTCCCTAAGCCAGGAAATCAGCTCAGGACCGGGATTGCCGACGATTTCGACACCTGTCTCCGGGCGGCCCGACCAAAGGCTTTCGTCGAATTCCTCGGCTGCCCGGCTTGCAAGTACCAATGCGGGGCGATATCCGGCCACATCATCCAAAAGGCGTCCGTCGCTGAGAGCGAATTGAGGCAACATGCGCCCGCGATGCGACGTATCTCCGGCGGATAGTCCGGCCCCCAGTTTCGGCCGCAACTGCGAAATGGCCTGCCTCCCCTCGCCGATATCCGTTGGATTGCCCAATGTCAGCGACTTGGCGGTGCTGTTGATGAGCTTGCCGAATTCAATGGTGAGCCTGATATATTCGCGCACATGCGGCGAGCGTTCGTTTTGATAGGTGTTCAACAGTTGATCTGGCGATGCGCCGCGAAGCACCCGCTCCAGCTTCCACGCCAAATTCGAGGCATCCCGGATACCCGCGCACATGCCTTGTGCCATGAAAGGCGGCGTTTGATGGGCAGCGTCGCCAGCCAAGAGAATGCGGCCATTGCGCCAATTATCGGCAATCGTTGAGTGAAAGGTGTAAAGCGCGGTGCGTTCAAATTTGGCTTCAGTCGGGCTGATCCATGGCTCCAGGATCTTCCAGATCGTTTCGGGTGACCGAACAGTCTCGCGGTCGTCGGTATCGTTCAGGCGAAATTCCCACCGCTTGCGCTTGCTACCAACAAATACCTTGCTGCCCATCCGGGAAAACCCGCAATAATGATAAGTGTAGCGGTCGGGCTCCGCTTCGCGTTCCGGCAACAACAGATCCACAATCAACCATTCCTCATGGAAGCCGAGGTCTTCGAATTTCGCTCCTATTCGGGCTCTGGTAAAAGACCGGCCTCCATCACAACCAACAACATAGGCTGCGCCCAATGAACGCTCCTCGCCGTCATCAACATAAGTGACATGTACCTCGTTCCCCTTGTCTTGGAGGCCAATCACCTCGCAGCCCGGCTTCAAGGTCACGGACGGATGCCGTGTCGTCCCATCGCGCAACGTGCGTTCTAGATCCGGTTGATTGAACCGATAGTTCAGATACCAGCCGTTTGGCGACTTCTCCATCGGGCGCTGCCAGTGAACGAGTGTTTTTCCGGCACTGTCGACAAATTTCGCACCTTCACCAACTTCTGAGATTTCGCCGATTTCCGCCGACAGTCCCATGGCCTGATATATCCGCATTACCTCGTCGTCGAATGCCACCGCGCGCGGCAGTTGATTGATCCCGGTGGCAAGTTCCAACACCACAGTCGAGATACCCATTTGACCCAGCAGGTTCGCCAGCGCCGCTCCGACCGGCCCCAGTCCAATTATTGCAACTTCGTATGTTTGATTGTTGTGCGCAGACATTCTCTATTCACGCCGCCTGGGATCAGGATAGTAACAGTTTATAACGGGCGCTCAATCACTCAATGAGCAACGTCCGGCCGTGGACCGCTTCTGTCTGTGTGGATGGCTCCTGCTTTGCAAGGCCTATTTGGCGAGCGGCGCAGCCAGGGTGAGAAATTGCGAGCGAACCGGCTGGTCGACGGTTTCTGCATCACCGGTATCTGCGGCGCTGAAACTGCGGACCGGTAAATGTCCGGACACGTAAGCCTGAGCCTTTTCCGCCACCGGGCCACCCAGGCTGAGTGAGACGGTCTTCAAATAGTCTAGTGCAATTGGCGATCTCCGGCCGGCAAGCAGATCCACGATCATGATGCGCAGTTGCTCGTCGCCAAGCTTGCGCAAAAGCGCAAGGCCAAGCGCGTGGTCAGCTGCCTCGCTGCCGGAGGCTGCCAGGGCTAAGGCTGCCGACTGTTGAACGCGGACCGACGGGTCGGTCAGCAGATCAATGAGTGCGTGGATCACCTCCGGACCACCGATCTGCCCGAGCAGGGACGCAATACGGGCGCGGACCCGGGCATCCGTCTCCACCCGCAACGCATCTGTTGCAAGTGTGGTGGCCTCATCCGGTTGCAGGCCGCGCAATTGCCAGATCGCAGCAATTCGAGCGTCCGGCTCATTTGCGTTCAGTTGAGACTTGATCCAGTCGCGGCTATCGCTCGACACCGGTCCGTCAGTTGTTTGCTCCGGTATCGCTTTTGTGCCTGCCACCACGATATCTGCCTGCGTCTGGCCTTCCGGCATTGCCAGAATGACAAGCCGCTGCGGTTTTCCACCTTCGCCATATTTGACGACAAATGAAGCCGATTTGCCGAGTATGCGTGACAATCCCTCAGACAGGCTCAGTCCAGTGAACTGGCCCGTGAATGGTTTTTCGATGCCGGATGCCTGACGTGTTTCAAAACCGGCTTTGCCGCCGACCGCGCGAAGCACTTGGCCAAGCGGTACGTTGCGGGCCTCTACGCTCAACCTGCCGTCCACATATTCTACCGACAGCATGCGGGCGGTCTCACCGTCCGTCTGCGCGGTGGCAGGCGGCAGCCCCTGCAACAAGAACACCGGAATGAGGGCTACCAAAAATACGGGCCTGAACATGCCGCTCACGGCAGGGTCTCCATCTTTCGCTTGGCGCCACCTACGGCGCCCGTTCATCGGTGACGGTGAGCAGGGGGCCGGGCAAGACCGGTCCCCTGCATTTACTGTTCGCATCCGCCGGGTCTCCGGCGTCACGGTTTTCGCAAAGTCACTTTTGCCCTAGCGCCGGCAATAGAAGGGCTCGCCCGTGACTTCGTCGGTGCACTGGAACTTGAAAATCCAAAGACCGGTGTTGCGGTCGGACGCCAGGATGATCTGATCCCCGTCCTCGTCCTCGTCAATGTGAATGCCCCAGAAGTTCGATCCCTCTTCAGCGATGAACCGGCCAACCTCGTGGACGTTCTGTGAATAGCTGCCTTCGCCATTGCTGTTGGTATGATAATGGCCAGGGCGGTATTCGACAGCGCGCATGCCGAGCGAATACCACGAGATGAACATGCGCGGTCCGGCGTCAAACGACGGCACGACGTCCTGCGTCAGCGGATCGGCCTCGATGTTGTGCATCGTCAGGTCGCCAAAATCGGTGCCAAGGCCGGTATCTTCAACGGTTTCAGCCGGCGCATAGTACCCCAGATGATGCCCGGTCGGCACATCCATGGTTGCGGGGTTGGCCATGCCCATTGAAGGAACGGTGATCGTCGAACCGGTGTTGTTGATGATGTGAAGGTATCCCCACCCATCGTACACTGAACCTGCGCTGACCGGAGCAACTCCAAACGCCTTCATTGCTTCACCTGCCGAAAACCCGACAAAGACGCCGGGAATGGTCACAGGAACACCACTGCCGGAACCCGACATGTTGATCAGCGCATCGCCCCGGGCGGCGTCGTTGGCGACGATATAGCCGACATAGCCCTGCGCCTCTGCGCTTTCCGCCTTATCCTGGAAGAAGCACGACCCACGCTGGATAAGCGCGACCTGGTTGGCGCCGGTTGCTGCAGGCACTTCGCCGACCGAGCAGCCTTCGCCGCCTGTCCAGACAACTTCATCACCCGAAAGCCCGATTGATGGCGGGCCAAAGAGGGCCACGCCGGCCGGATACGAATTTCCATTGTGGGAAATCCCGAAGCTGCTGTCGGAAAAGTCCTCGTCCCCGCCGAAGATATAGTCCCCGTTGCTACCGAAGACCGCCGCATGGGCGTTGCCTTCATAGGGCTGACCGCTGATATTCGTCGCAGGATACGTGCTGTCATCGAGGAACAAAGGATTGGCCGGATCGGACACGTCCAGCGTGACGAAGCCTGCGTCCCAGTAGGAGACCACAGCGGTCGGAACACCATCAATTTCATTGACCCAGACATCGTGATTGAAAATGCCACCCGATGATCCGGTCTCCAGCTGATCCAGGTTCAAACCCTGAGGAACCCAGTCCAGAGCACCGGTAATCTTTAGCAATGTCGGTGATTGCGGCTTGGAGATATCGATGAACACGGTATCGAAGAAATCGAACGTATCGGCCGTGGCGATCAGATAGCTCTTGCCCTCCCAACTCCACGGAAACGTATTGTGAACACCTTCAAATTCCAGATAGTTCTTCTTCAATGCCTTCGGCTTTGACGGATCGGTGACATCGTAAAGGCTGATGCCGCCCTGTCCGATCTGAAAGGCAGGTCCGTTACCATTGGCATTTGCGTCGGCCACGGCCCAGCCGGGAATGTCTTTTCCGCATGGTTCCTGCGTCGTGATCAGCACATCCTTGTCGCCGACCCGGTGCACTTTGACATCGTTGATGCGGGTATTGGGCGCCGAACGAATCTCGGCAACGGTCGCACCTTCCATCGCCGGGTAATTGGCAATCGCTTGTTCAATGTCGACGATGAAAACGCCGGCGTCAGTGCAGTTGGGCTCCTGAAAAGTGCCGATATAGGCGAAGCCGTCATGCGACCAGACATCGGTATAGAGGCCGTCGGCTACTCCCGCCAACAAGTCGCGGGCGACCACTTCAAAACCGTAATTGACATTGGGAGGAATGTGGCCGTCATTGGGGCTGTCGTGGCCACCGGCGCCCGTCGCCATAACTCCGGTCGCGAGTATTGTTGTAGCAATGAAGTTTTGCAATTTTTTCGATTTTATTCGATACACCATGTATTCCTCCACTTTATTATTGTTGTTACATTCTATTATCTGGCAACAGCGAGCCCCTCTGCCAGACAAGAGAATTCTAATATGGAAATTGACCTGTTCACAACCGCGTGAACGGGATTTATCGGCAATCGCTAAGATAATTGCAGGAATCCGCGGTGAAGCGGCGACCAGATGCAACCTTGGCGCGGAAAAGCGGCATCATTTTCAGCCGCGTCTTGCTGCCAAAGGAAGAATAGCGTTCGCTGATTACCCCAGGTGACGTTGAACATTCGAAGTGAACGAATGCTCGCGCCGCAAAAATCTAGATCGAACCAGCCTCAACCATGTAGTTATTTGCCGAACACATTGCTGCGTCATCTGACGCCAGGAACAAAACCATTCGCGCAACGTAAACTGGTTCAATCAGATCCGGCAGGCATTGTCGCTGTCGGTGGCGCTCAAGCGCTTCGGGTGACGCCCAAAGCTCTTTTTGCCTTTCCGTCATTATCCAACCCGGTACAACGGTGTTGACGCGAATTCGGTGCCCGCCAAGATCGCGGGCCATCGTTCGGGTCAATCCGTGCACTGCTGCTTTTGCGGTTGCATAAACAGGGAAACCGCCACCAGCTTCCCACCACGAATTTGAGCCCATATTGATGATCGAGCCACCGCCTGCTTCGATCATGTCTGGTGCAACTGCTTGTATGGCAAAAAACATATGCCGGAGATTGGTCGCGATGCGGTCATCGTAATAGTCGGCTGTCACCTCTTGCCAATCATGCCTGTCATCGCGAGCAGCGTTGTTGACCAGAACGCTGGGACGACCAAGGTGCTCGCGAAGGTTCTTGAAAGCGGACTTCAACGCATCGATGTCGCGCAAGTCGCACTGCTCAAAAACGATTTTCGCACCATTGGATTTCAACTTCCTGGACAGTGCAGTGCCACTTTCTGCATCGAGGTCTATGAAACCAACACTGGCGCCCTGAGCGGCGAAGGCAGATACGATATCAGCGCCGATCCCGGAAGCACCGCCGGTAACGAAAACCGTTGCTCCTTCCAGGCTCGGATATTTGGCAAATGTTTCCATGGGCTGCTCCACAATTTTCTTGACGATCCAGATCTATCTACCCGATGGTCATCAATGGAGACCAGTGATACCGCCACTCGTCCATAAAATCTTATCTACCGTCAGTGACGCCTTGGAGACTTCAAAGGCGATAATGGTCTTGCCGGTATTGGAGGGTTTGGTCATGATGCAATGTCCGTTTGTCCTGGATTACATACGGCCGCTCGCATGAGGGCCACTCTACCGTTCGGATGAACAGATGATGCTGCAGGGGGATAAGATAAGTTGCGGTCGTCAAAGACTCATCCACGCTAAACCCGCCTGCAGCACGGGATCCCACGGCGATATCCTTGGGATCCCGGCTTCCATTCAACCCTCAAAGCGAAGGGCTGAAAACAGAAACAGTAAAAATGTAATCCACGCTTTCCAAACCTCCCTTATCCTGCCCGGTTATCTGGAGAACCGAGCATGGACTGGAAAATCGCGATTCAAAGAAACCGCCAGGCACTTGGAGCTGTTATCGCCGGGCTGGTCGCGCTGGCACAGCGGGAAGAAACGCGGCGTTCCGTGCTCCGCATCCTGCGTCCGGCAGAATCGGCGCTGAGACGGTTGATTGTCGTTGTTGCGGCGATGCTCAGCCAAAGGGTGCGAGAGCGGGGAGACGACGGCGTGAATGCAAAGGAAATTCCCCTACCCGATTTCTCCAGTTTCGCCACCTGCGACACCTTGCCTGCTTTCCAACTGATCGATCCACGCAAGACGTTCGGCGAATTTTCACGGCCGGTCGCCAACGGCATTCCGCGCATCTGCTTGCCCGGCATTTTCGATCCGGTGCCGCTGAAGAAACCGGATGACACGTTGCAGGCGGTCAATCTCATTCGCCGTATCCGCAAGCTGCAATACGCGTTGCACACGCTGCCAAGACAGGCGCGGCGGCTCAACCGGCTGATGGCCAGGCGCGCTCAAGCCGAACCCGGACCCGGCAGGGTCGGGCCCATCCGTCCCGGCCACCCGCCGGGTCACCGCAAACGTCCGCGCGAGCCGGTCGACGACATTTTGAACGAATGCCACTGGCTGGCGCAGGAGTGCCAGCGGCAACCGCCGTGATTCCTTTCGCAAGTTTCAACTATTTTCCGGTCCTTCAAATTCCGTGCGCTTTCGCCTGAGCGAATCGTACAGGAAATCCGTCGCTATCCGCACCCGCGGCGAGCGGAGGATATCGCGGTGCGATAGCAGCCATAATCCTACCGTTGGCAGGCCAAGATGGAACGGCACCAGAATCAGTTTCGGAGACGCCTCGCCGACATGTCGAGGCAGGATGACATGGCCCAGATTGTGACCGGCAAGTTCGCACAGGGCGGTAAAGCTGCTCGCCCGCAAAGCCACTCGGCTCGCAGGAATTTCGGCGTCCATCCATTCGCCTGCGGGCGATGCCCTGAGCGGATATTCGAGGCCAAGCCATTGCCGCCGGTCGATCGGTTTCTGCGCCATCTCTTCGACCACCGTCCGCGTGGCGTAGACCCCGAAATTGACCCCGCACACCCTGCGGCCAACCAGATGCGGTGGCGGCTGGTTGGAAGCGCGAATGGCGATATCGGCATCGCGCCGGTCCAGATCCAGCCGGTCATTGGTAATGATGATATCGGTGATGATCTTCGGATGGGCAAACTGAAATGCGCTGATGTCGGCGGCAAGTGCGGGAAATATCGCGTCGGTCGTGGTGATCGAAAGCTGACCGCTCAAGCCCTTGTCGCTGCCGACGATCTTGCGGTCGAGATCGCTCACGATCGTCTGGATCGACTGCGCTGCGTCGAGAAACATCTCGCCCTCCGGTGTCGGACGGTAGCCGCTGCGAAGACGCTCGAAAATCTTGATGTTGGTCTGCCGCTCAAATGCCTGCACCCGGCGCTGAACCGTCGAATGGTTGACGTTCAGTTCGCGCGCCGCTGCCGCCAGCGAACCCTTGGCGGCAACAGCGAGGACATATTCCAGGTCACTCCAACGGGTGTTGTGCATTTGTGCACATCCTTTCGCTCCAATTGCTCAATTTACACTATCCAGATGGCCCGGGTAAATGGTCGTCGCAATCCACCGGAGGAACTCAACATGAGAAAATATTTGCTTACGGCAGCATCGCTGCTGCTTGCAGCCAGTGTGCTGGCGCCTGCATCGGCAGGTGATTTCGACTGGCAAATCAAGGCGCGCCAATCTTTCATGCAACTTTATGCATTCAACCTCGGAATTCTTGGCGCCATGGCGAAAGGCGAAATGGACTACAATGCCGACCTCGCCAAAGCCTCGGCGGACAATCTTGTCGCTGCCGCCAAGATGAACAACATGGCTATGTGGCCGAAAGGTTCCGACTTGGAAACGGCCGGAAACGAGAAACTGACCTGGGCCAAAGCGGTGATTTGGAGCAGTTTTCCGGAAGTTGGCGCAAAGCATCAGGCGCTGACCGTCGCGGCGGAGAAGATGGCTGCAGAAGCAGGCAACGGCGTCGACGCCATCCGTGCCAATATTGGCGCAGTCGGCGCTGGCTGCAGCGGCTGCCACGATGATTTCCGGGCGCCGAAAGAGTAGGATTGTTTTATGGCGGTGGACCTGCCGGATCTTTGGGTTTGAGGTAGGTCTGCCGTTTGAGAACATCTGGGAAAACGCTCAATGACGAAACTGAAGTCTCTGCTGATCGGCCTTTTGCTCGCATCCGTTGTGGCAATGGCGATGGCGGAAACTTCAAGCCTGCCGCGCCGGGAAAGTCCCATTCCACGAACGACAAATGGCGTACCACACATTCAGTTGGGTGTTACGCCGGACCCTGAGATTTCTGCGGAACTGCTGCGCAGGGTGTCGGCAATTCCGGGTGTTGACATTCGCGCCACGGTGATCTCGCTGCCCGGCGCCAAGGGTTTTTGGATTACCGAGAATGTGACGATCACCCGGCCGCATGCCATCGTCGGCGGTCGCGAATTCGCCCATATGCATCCCGATGGCAGCCTGCATGCGTCGCTTTCGCCAGAGCTTGCAAAAAAGGCTGTTGAGCTCGGCTGGGCGACCTACCACCCCTGGGCCGATCAGCGGCCGGGCTGGGAAGGTTTCGTAATGATCTACACTCCTGGTTCGGATGAGGAACTGTCCGTGGTGATGCAACTCGTACTGGGATCCTTCAACTACGTTACCGGAGAGAGCTGACGGTGAGTCTTGACGTTATGGGCCTCACGATTCACCGGCCATCAGCTTGTCCTCGTAATCGTCAAAGGTGATGGTACCGCCTTCGGCTTCGGTTTTGGCGCGGGCGGAGTTCGGCAAAGAATCCTGCACCATGTCGATGCGCTTCCATGACGGGTGCGGCTGCTCTCCTGCTTCGTCAGGAACATAGGGACTATCGGAGACCCGTTTGTGCTTGTGGATGTAACGCGCGCAGTTGAGGAAGCAGGCCGTCACGTCTACGCGGACAATCAGGTTCGCACCCGGATATCGCGCTAGCTCCGGATCGTCCTTCGACAGTTTCGCATTGCCCTGAACGCGAATGCGGTTGGGCGTTTCCATATCGATGAACAACAGGCCGATTTTTGATGCCGCTTTGATATTGCCCATCGACTTGAACATGCCGTTGCCGTCATAGCTCGGGAAGATGAGTGTCTTTGAATCCATCACCTTGACCACACCGACCGGCCCGCCCTTGTAGCTGACGGTCGGTTCGCCCTCGGCGCTGACAGTCGACAGGAAGAAAAAATCCCTGCTTTCAATGAAGGGTATATGCGGCTCCTCGATCTCGTCGCGTACGATGGCCGCGACAACCGTATCGGCCAGTTTTGCACTGCCATGATCTTTCTGCAGCGCTCGTTGCTCGGCAGTATAAAATTCGTCAGCGGTCAGCATCATGTGCTCCTGTACGGATTGGACTTGGAAGGTTCAGGATGCGCCAATCTACGCTATTCCGCTGCCTCCTGCGTTACCGCAGGTTCGGCAGGCTCCAACTCGCTGATAGATTTGGCTTCATTGTTGTCAAAGGCCATCACTGCGGGGCTGGGGTTTCTGTTGAACATCAGGCGGAAGACGTCCGGTCTTGAGTAGTGACCGCACGGATCGGCGGCCGCCTTGCCGATCGCTATCATCGACAGGTCGATATCAGCAATGACCAGGCCTTCTTCGTCGGGCTTGAGATTTTCACCCAGCGGCGAACCATCGGGCCCGAAGATGCGGGCGTAGCCGCCGCCCTTTTTCAACAATTGCTGCTTGACCGGCGTGTCGCACAATAACTCGACCATCTCGTCGGAGACGGTGGCGCAGGCGGCAAGCACGAAGCACTGACCTTCCACCGCATAGATGCGGCTCGCGGCAGTGTTGACCTCGGGACCGAGCGCATAGGCGCCGCCTTCATAAAGCGAAAAACTCGGCCAAGATGCGATATGGATCTGTTCGTTCTGGGAAAACATGGCGTATTTGTTGAGCGGCTGAATGTGCTCCCAGCAGCACAGCGCGCCGATGCGTCCAAGTTCGGTATCCTTGACGACCATGTCGCTGCCGTCACCCTCACCGTAGACTGTACGCTCAACATGGGTGGGCTTCAGCTTACGTCGCCTCGAAATCATCTCGCCATCGGGGCCGTAATGCCACTGGCCCATATAGAGCGTGCCGTTGATGTTCCACGACAGGCCCATGACGACGTGGATATCGTTCCGCTTTGCCGCCTCTGCCAGCCGCTGGTCCTGTTCGCTGCCCTCGACGATGGAATTGGCGGCATATTGCGGCACAAACTGCATGGTCAGCGCCGTCGCGTCCAACCAGATATACCAGGGGTATCCGGGCAGCCACGTTTCTGGAAAGGCGATCAGCTTCACGCCCTTGGCGGCGGCCTCCTCAATCAACCGGATTGCTTTGTCAACGCTTTTGTCGAGATCGAGAAATACCGGTGCCGCCTGAACAACGGCTGCCTTGAATGGTGCGGACATGCAACGCTCCTTCATGTGTAAATTGGATGTTGCACTCAGTTTGGCACGGGCAATTTGCCGTTTTAGGCGCAAAATACCGCTGTTTTGGGCGGAAATCGCGAATTATTTCGCATTTTAGGCCATTTTTGCTAGACTTCCCAACGGGAAGGACCGAGCGATATGTCGACGCTCCTGAGCACAAACAGTGTAGGAAAGCATGAGCGGTTTGCCTATTGGCGCGAAGCCGTGTGCGACACCTATGTGCTGCTCGATTGTGAGTGCGAGGATCCGGATCGCTTCAACGGCGAAATCATTCTCAACCGAATGTCGCGGCTTTCGACATCGTTTGTCGGCGGCAGTGGCCAGACGGTGCATCGCCGCAAACGCGATATTTTGCGATCGAGTGACGAAAGCTTTTTGATCAGCCTGCAGCTGACCAACGATGGTGTTGTAGAGCAATGTGATCGCCAGGCGCTTTTGAAGCCAGGTGACTTCGCGCTTTATTCAAGCGTCGATCGCTATCGCCTGGAGCTGCCAAACGGTTTCCGGCAGCTGGTTGTGCAGGTGCCGAGGGACGATCTGCTGAGCCGGCTGCCGAACGCCGATCTTATCACCGGTATTCGTGTTTCGGGCCAAGGCCTGATTGGCAGTGTGGTCAATGACGCCGTCTTGAGACTGGTTGGCGCGATGGAGCAATCAAATGACGCCGTGGCGCAATGTGCGCAGGAATCCATCATTGATCTGTTCGTGACCGGCTTTGCCTCGATCGATCAGTCCAAATATCATCTGAGCAATCCCGAACATCAGATCATCATGCGATCCAACGCGTTGATCCGGTCAAATCTTTATGATCAGAATTTTGGCCGCACGGCGCTAGCCGCCGCGATGGGTATGTCTGTACGCCGACTGTCGGAAATTTATCAACGCGACGGCAAATCGATCTCGTCGACCATTCGGCAAATGCGGCTGGACAGAATTGCCGCTGATTTGAAAGACAGCCGCCTGTCGCGCCACTCCATCGGCGACATCTCGCGGAAATGGGGAATTGAAAACCAGCCGAGCCTGGTGCGCAACTTCAAGGCCAGGTTTGGTGTCACGCCGAGCGAATACCGAACCGGCATGCCCACGCGCCCAATGCGGAAATTGCGGTCATAGAAGACAGGTTTGCACGGCTTCCGGCGGACATTTTCATGCTGTCGAGTTTGTGGCCGTTAATTACACCTTTCTGAAATTGACCAACTCCTGGCTTTATTTGGCCCAATCCGGGTTGGATTACTGCTCGCGACATGTCGCCAGCGCAGCGGGTCTCAGTCCATGGTTGAAATGAGCGTGCAGCCACTTTGACCTTGAAGGGCGGTAGCCAAATTTGTGGTACTGAACAGGATGCCGGAACAAGGCAGGAATCGCTCTCGCTCCGCCAATGTGTTTTACCGGCACAGCACCCGGCAGGAACTGATGTTGAGACATCTCGGTAAACAAGTGAGAAAGGCCGATCTCGTCCCTTCCATTTGACGATGGTAGATTGATAATGACGGTCTTGTCGAAAAACTTGGGGACTCAATCCACAAATCACAAAGCGTGACCAGTGTCTCCCGGTTATTTGCGGCCAATCAGCATACCTCGAACCGAACCTCGGGGCTACGTTCAGATTGGTTGCTTTGGCGCCAAGACCGTCATCCGGGGCTTTGGTTGTTTGACCGCAGGATTGTACCGCAAAGGGCCAAATCCACGATTGTCGCAATGATAACCTTCACCCCTGTTGCCGGGCTGCCTGCACCAATTTTGTATTGGCCACAATTGTCGAGGCAACGAATTTCGAACGTTCTAATGTTGACCGTCGACGTTTTCGTAGAGGGTCGGACTAACACCGAAACGCGACTTGAAAGCAGCCCTTAACCGGCCTGCCGTATCAAATCCGCAGGCCAAGGCAATATTTGATAATGCGCTTCGCTCCGGTGTCCCGCGACCAATCAAAAGTTTGGCCGCTTCCAACCTGACCGACATTATGTATTCGCGCACTCCACCAATGCCCTCGAAAGATCGGTACAGGGTAGATCGTGAAGTTCCTACATAGGCAGCAATATCGCCAATCTGAAGGCTGGGAGACGCAAAATTGTCGTGAATATACTCCCGCGCACGCTCCCGAATAATCTCGTATCCGCTGCGTGCGCTCCTAAGGACCTGCTCTTCGATTATCCTTGACGTGAGGTCGATGGCAAGCCGGCTCATCTGGTTCACCTCCGCCATTTCGCTTTCGCGCAATGCCTTTTCAAATCCGGATATTGTCGCGCTCAATATCTCCGTCACAGGTTGATTTTTCCGAAATACGACAAACTCACCGGAACGGTGAAATAACTCCTTGATGGGTCCCGCAGGAAAAATCAGTCTGGTTACCGCAGATTCACCGAATGTTGTCTCAAAATTGGAAGTCGCGTTGATGTAGATGTCTCCATCTTTGAGTTTGAAATGATCTTGACCAGTCCGTACCTCCGCAGTGCCGCTTTTCAGCAGACCTACCGTCACGGTTCCCAATCGCGCATCCCGTTTCCGCTCGCCGGCTGTTGAGACGAAACCTGAAGAATTCAAAATGGAAAGGCACACTCCCTTTCCGTAAAGTCGTTCTTGCCGGAAAACATTCGGATTATCACCATTCAATTCGCGAAACATGGCCGCCGACATCAAGTGCATTGGATGACCCTGCACATACTCTTCAAACCTTTGGAGCCGCAGCGCCAGCGGAAATTGCCGGGAGTCAAATTGTTGGGTTGTTACAGCTGGAGCCATTTCCGATACCCCCCGATATCAGCGATTTGTCTCACCATCTGACTGAGATTTTAGCAGGGAACCGTTTATCAAGTCTACTGCGTATCAACGACGCTAATTACTCCTTCAGAGATGGAATTTTTGGTGACTGGTTCCGGATGGTCAGCAATGAAGGGCGCACGGCGCCACGCAACGTAGTCAATTGGCGGCGCTTGGGTCGTGAAGGTGCGTCTGCGCCTCACGCACAGCCATTCTGACCCGAGAACGCACCGTCTGAAATGAGATTGAGACATTTACGCAATCATCTGGGATAGGTCGCACTCGGCGAACCCATCCCACAATGATAGGTTGAAGTTGACGGTCTTGGTGAAAAACCTTGGGAGTTCATCCACAAGTCACGAAGTGCGACCAGCCCCTCCCACTTGATTGTGTTCAATCAGCATATCTCGAACCCCGGGAGTCTGTTTGAATTGAGCGCAGTTAGCGCCAAGGCCGTCATCCGGTCGACTGGAGGACTGTGCTGCGAACGGCCAAATCCAAGTATGTTGCAGCTGCGATCCCTGCTCTGTAACGCGTCAGCAGGTCTCAGATTGAGATTCGCTCAGCAACGAATATCGCGTGACTTATCCATCCCCATCGACATTTTTGAACACGGTTGGACTAACGCCAAAGCGCGTTTTGAAAGCAGCGCTTAGCTGACCGACTGAGCCAAATCCGCAAGCAAAGGCGATTTTCGATAACCAGCCTCGCTCCGGTTCCGCGTAGCCTATCAAATGTTTGGCCTTCTCTAACCTGACTGACATTATATATTCGCGCACTCCGCCAATTCCCTCGAAAGATCTGTACAAGGTGGATCGTGATGTGCCGACATAGGAGGCGATTTCATCTATCCGGAGGTCCGTGGACGCGAAATTGTCGTGGATATACTCCCGCGCCCTCTCCCGGATAATTTCATGACCGCTGAAGGCGCTCCGCAGTATTTGCTCTTCGATAATCCTTGACGAAAGGTCGACTGCGAGCCGGCCCATTTGGTTCACTGCCGCCGCGTTCCCTTCACGCAGGGTACTCTCAAATCCCGAAATTGTTGCTTTGAGTATCTCGGTTACCGGTTGGTTGTTCCGAAATACGATAAACTCCCCCGAACGGTGGAGCAGTTCCTTGATTGTGCCGGATGGGAATATCAGTCGGACAACGTTGGATTCCGCAAACGTCCATTCAAAACTGGATGTCGCATTGATGTAGATGTCTCCATCGCTGAGTTTGAAACGGTCTTTCTCAGTACGTATTTCTGCACTTCCGCTTTTCAATAGACCAACCGCGATGGAGCCAGCCCGCGCATCCAATCTTCGCGGACCGGCAGTCGAAATAAATCCAGAAGAAGCCAGCAACGAGAAATATATCTCATTTTGGAGAAATCGTTCGTGCAGAAAAACGTTTGGGTTGTCGCCATTGATGCCGCCAAAAGTCCGCGCCTTCATCATGGAATAATCAAGTACATGTTCCGCAAATTTTTGCAGCCGCGCCGACGGCGGAAAATGTCTTGAATCGAACTGATCGGTTGTTACTTCTGTGCCCATAATCGACATCCCATGACGTTAGCCGTAAGTCATGTTGTTTGGATGAGGGAATTTAGCAAGTGAGCACATACCAAGTCCACTGTGCTCCCGGCGTACCTGTTTTACCTTTTCGGCAAAAACCTGATGTGGAATTCGCGTCCATCATCGTGTTTTGGAAATTCTGTTCTGCAGAGTGCTCAATTCGAAGACTGACAACAGTTGGGTCAACGACTCGGAGCGCTACAATCAACCTGGAGTTTCTCCATCCTGCAGGCTGTAAGGGTTTGAGGTTATAACCGAACTGCAATTACAGCCAACATCGTCGCAGCAGACGGCTGCCAATTCGGCGCCGCCCGTGAAAATGCACAGACAACGACAGAGCTGGCAAGCGCATGACGGCAATTCCCCACGAAGATATTTGGGGCGAACGAAGATTGAGACGCATTGGCAATAAACTGAGACAAAATCAGCCTAATGAGCCCTTTCTCCGATGATAGTTTGGTCCTGATGGCCTTGGTGAAAGAAATTTGGAAGTCCATCCATAGGCCACGAAGTGCAACCAGCCCCTTCCAATCCCAGCCCTTTCCAATCACTGTGATTAATCAGCTTGCCTTGAACGACGGAGGGTGTCCGAATTGATTGCAAATGGCGCCGAGTCCGTCACAGGGAACTCCGACGGTCAAGAAGAACGCGCAGCGACGGGCTGATCCCAGGCAATTCGCAATTGCGGTTCTCCTGCAGTCAATCGCAGTATTCAGCCTTGAAGAACCGGACTTCGAAGCCGATGAATGCCTCACACGGCGGCGTTATAGGCTGCAATTGCCGCCATATTGACGATATCTGAATCCTTGGCGTTGAGCGGTACAATCTGGACTGATTTGTTCAGACCCACCAGCAGCGGTCCGATCACCGTGGAGCCGCCCAACTCCTGCAACATTTTGGTTGAGATCGAAGCTGAGTGGAACGCTGGCATCACCAGCACATTGGCCGGTCCCGACAGTCCGATGAACGGATAGCGCTCCATCAATGTCGGATTGAGGGCCACATCGGCGGCCATCTCGCCGTCATATTCGAAATCAACGCGGCGCTTGTTCAATATCTTCACCGCCTCCTGCACGCGCTCCGATCGTTCACCCGGCGGGTGGCCGAACGTTGAATAGGCCAGCATTGCCACACGCGGCTCGTAGCCCATGCGGCGCGCCTGGCCGGCAGCTTCCTCGGCGATATCGGCCAATTCGACGGCGTTGGGCATGTCGTGGACGGCTGTGTCGGCGACCAGCACGGTACGGCCCCGGCACAGTGCCAGCGACACGCCAATGACCCGGTGGCCGGGTTTGGCGTCAATGCAACGGCGCACATCGTCGAGCACCGTGGAATAGTTACGGGTGACACCGGTTACCACACCGTCCGCGTCTCCCAGCGCCACCATGCAAGAGGCGAAATGGTTGCGGTCATTGTTGATGAGCCGCTGGCAGTCGCGCTGCAGATAACCCCGCCGCTGCAGCCGCTCGTAAAGAAAATCGGCATAGGCTTCGTTGCGCCGCGATAGGCGCGCATTGATGAGTTCAATGCCTGGCCGGCTGATATCGACGCCGGCATTGCGTGCCGTTTCCTTCATCTGCTTTTCGCGGCCAAGCAGAATGGCTGTGCCGAGCTTCTGGTTGACGTAAGAAACGGCGGCGCGCATCACCTGTTCCTCTTCGCCCTCAGCAAAGACGATGCGTTTGGGCTGACGGCGCACACGGTCATAGATGCGCTGCAAGGTGGAGGCAATCGGATCGCGGCGGCCGGCCAATTCCTGCGCGTAAGCCTCCAGATTGAGTATCGGTTTGCGGGCGACGCCCGAATCCATCGCTGCCTTGGCGACAGCAACGGGAATTGCCGAGATCAGCCGTGGGTCGAATGGTACGGGAATGATATAGCCGGGGCCGAATTTCGGCCGATTGCCGCGATAGGCTGCCGCCACGTCGTCGGGCACGTCGGCGCGGGCGAGTTCGGCCAGCGCTTCAGCCGCTGCCGCCTTCATCTCGTTGTTGATGGTCGAAGCACGTACATCGAGCGCACCGCGGAATATGTAAGGAAAACCAAGAACATTGTTGACCTGGTTTGGGTAGTCCGAACGGCCGGTGGCCATGATCGCATCGTCACGGATTTCGGCCACTTCTTCCGGTGTGATCTCGGGATCAGGATTGGCCATGGCGAAAATGATCGGATTGGCGGCCATCGATTTGACCATCGCGCGGGTCAGGGCGCCCTTGACTGAAAGGCCAAAGAAAATGTCCGAACCTTCGACCGCTTCTGCCAGCGTACGGGCGTCGGACTTGACCGCATGCGCCGACTTCCACTGGTTCATACCTTCCTTGCGGCCCTGATAGATGACCCCCTTGGTGTCACAGAGCGTAATATTTTGCGGCGAAAAGCCCATCGACTTGACCAGTTCGACACAGGCAATGGCCGCAGCACCAGCGCCATTGACCACCAGCTTGGCGTCCTTCATGTCGCGGCTAGTCAGATGCATCGCGTTGATAAGACCAGCGGCAGCGATAATCGCGGTGCCATGCTGATCGTCGTGAAATACCGGTATATCCATCAATTCGCGCAATTGTTGCTCGATGATGAAACAATCGGGCGCCTTGATGTCTTCCAGATTGATACCGCCGAAGGAGGGTCCGAGATAGCGAACGCAATTGATGAATTCATCTATGTCGCCGGTATCGACTTCCAGATCGATGGAATCGACATCGGCAAAGCGCTTGAACAGGACAGACTTGCCTTCCATCACCGGCTTAGATGCAAGTGCCCCAAGATTGCCGAGGCCCAAAATGGCCGAGCCGTTGGAGATAACGGCGACCATGTTGCCCTTGGTGGTGTAATCATAGGCGCGGCTGGGGTCCTCTGCGATGGCATTGACCGGCACCGCAACGCCCGGCGAATAGGCCAGCGACAGATCGCGCTGGGTCGCCATTGGCTTCGTCGGATTTATTTCCAGTTTGCCTGCGCGGCCGGATGAGTGAAATTCCAGCGCTTCCGCGTCGCTGACCGAAGGGCCGCCGCGGTCTGATTTGTCTGTAGCCGGCATAACGCTAACAAATACCCTCAATTACGCGTAGTTCTTTGTGGAGCACGATTTGTAAGGCTACACTTGCAGCGATAAAAGAGCCAATCGTCAATAATCTTAAACTGTTTCCACGGAGAGGCCGTGAACGACGAGACGCCCATATCACCTGAAAGGCTATCGACGGCCAGGTTGGCAACGCCTGAGAGCCTCGCCAAGGCAACGCCGATGATGGAGCAGTATATCGAGATCAAAATCGCCAATCCCGATTGTCTGCTTTTTTATCGAATGGGTGATTTCTACGAGCTGTTTTTCGACGATGCGGAAACAGCGTCGCGTGCGCTCGGCATCACCCTTACCAAACGCGGCAAGCACCTTGACCACGATATCCCGATGTGCGGCGTCCCGGAGCATGCTGCTGATGATTATCTGCAAAAACTGATCGCGCTCGGCCACCGCGTGGCTGTCTGCGAACAGATCGAGGATCCGGCCGAGGCAAAGAAACGCGGATACAAGGCCGTCGTCCGCCGCGATGTCGTACGATTGGTGACACCGGGCACGATCACTGAAGACAAACTGTTGGCGCCGTCACGGTCGAACTATCTGATGGCGCTTGGACGGGTAAAGGCCGATGGCGACAAATCGCTGGCATTGGCATGGATCGATATTTCCACCGGAGCTTTTCGGATTGCCTCGACTGATCGCGAACGGCTCAGCGCGGAAGTCATGCGGGTCGAACCGCGCGAATTGATCGTGCCCGAACCGCTGTTTCACGACGAGATCATGAAACCGGTGCTCGACCTGGCAGGCCGTATTGTCATGCCGCAACCTGCGAGCCTGTTTGATTCCGCGACGGCGGAAAACCGGATCACGCGGCATTTCGGTGTCGCCACGCTGGACGGTTTCGGGTCGTATTCGCGGGCGGAGCTGTCAGCAATTTCCGGCATCATCGCCTATGTCGAGAAGACGCAGAAAGCCGAGCGACCGGAACTGGAGCGCCCTGTGCGCGAAGACGGCGCAACGGCGCTGTTCATCGATCCCGCCACACGCGCCAACCTGGAGCTGGTGCGCACGCTGTCGGGAAAACGTGACGGCAGCCTGCTGAAATCGATTGACCGGACGGTGACCGGCGGCGGCGCACGTCTGTTGTGCGACCGGCTGATGGCGCCGCTGACGGATCCTGTTGCAATCCGGAACAGGCTCGATTCGATTGGATTTGCGCTGTCGGAGCCCGATTTGGCCGATAAACTGCGTCAGCGGTTGAAACGATCGCCCGACATGCCTCGCGCTTTGTCGCGGCTGGCGCTCGGGCGAGGTGGTCCGCGCGACCTTGGCGCAATTGCAGCGGGTCTGGCGGCCGGTCTCGATCTAGCCGTTGAGTTGCAAGACAAGCAACTGCCGGCGGAACTGGCTCAGGCCCGGGATGCACTAGCGAATTTGCCAAAACAATTTGCCGAGCATCTTGAACGGTCTCTCGGCGATGAGCTGCCGCTTTTGAAGCGCGACGGCGGGTTCATTCGCGAAGGATACAACAGCGAACTGGACGAGATGCGGGGTTTGCGTGACCAGTCGCGGCGCATCATCGCGCAAATGCAGGCTGACCTGGCAGAGGAAACCGGCATAAAATCGCTGAAAATCCGGCACAACAATGTGCTCGGGTACTATATCGAGGTTACGGCCAACCACCAGGCGATCATGACCGGAACGGATGAAGCGAAAGCCCGATTCATCCACCGCCAAACCATGGCCAACGCCATGCGGTTCACAACCACCGAACTGTCGGAACTGGAAACAAAGATTGCCAATGCCGCCGGGCGGGCGCTTGATATCGAACTGGGAATATTTGCGCAGTTGACCACCGATGTAGTGAGCCATGCGCAGGCAATTCGTGACGGCGCGCATGCATTGTCGCTGCTCGATGTGGCAATCGCGCTGGCAAAACTCACGCAGTCGGAAAATTGGTGCCGGCCAGAAATAGACGACGGTCCGGACTTTGTGGTCGAGGCAGGCCGTCATCCCGTGGTCGAGCAGGCGCTTCGGGCCGACGCGGGGACGCCATTTATCGCCAATGATTGCGATTTGTCGCCCGCCGACGGTGCGGGCAACGGCGCGATTTGGCTTTTGACCGGTCCCAATATGGGCGGCAAGTCGACCTTTTTGCGCCAGAACGCCCTGATCGCCATTCTGGCTCAGATGGGATCTTATGTGCCGGCAAAATCTGCGAAGATCGGTGTCGTCGATCGGCTGTTCAGCCGCGTCGGCGCATCCGACGATCTTGCCCGCGGTCGCTCGACTTTCATGGTCGAGATGGTGGAGACTGCGGCGATCCTCAATCAGGCAACCGAGCGGTCACTGGTGATCCTCGACGAGATCGGGCGCGGCACGGCCACATTCGACGGCTTGTCGATCGCATGGGGTACGGTGGAATTCCTGCACGAAAAGAACCGCTGCAGGACATTGTTTGCCACGCATTTCCACGAACTGACCGCGCTGGCAGAAAAGTTGAACCGGCTTGCCAATGTCACCATGCGGGTCAAGGAATGGGACGGCGATGTGGTTTTCCTGCATGAAGTGGGGCGGGGTGCAGCCGACCGCTCCTACGGCGTGCAGGTGGCAAAACTGGCCGGCCTTCCTGAAGCGGTGGTCGCGCGGGCCCGCGACGTGCTTCACCAGCTTGAGGAGGGTGAACTGTCCGGCAAGGCCAATCGCCTGGTCGACGATTTGCCGCTGTTCAATGCTGAGGTGAAACGCGAAGCGGCGCCAGCGAAGAAGGATACGAAACTCGTACAGGAAATCGCCGATCTCGATCCGGATTCGATGACACCACGCGATGCGCTGGATGCGCTCTACAGGCTGAAGGGAATGGCGGGCGGTGAATAGAACTGCTTCAAAGAAATGCCCGAACTCAATTCAAAACCAGCTGTCCGGCCAAGCCCGTGCTGTAGCTCCGGACCAAATCCGCAAAACCCAGAACGCATGTGAAAGCGCAGAATTTCAGCTAGGTATCGGCTTCTGAAAGGCCGTTTCGGATGCACATTTACGACGAACAGATCGCCTACCACTATTCGGCTTACCGGCCACCTCTGCACGATTTGATCGTTGCCGAAGCATTGGATGGCAGTTTCTTTCGTAACGGCCTCGATATCGGTTGCGGTACGGGTTACTCCAGCCTTGCATTGACGAACCATTGTGAGCGCGTCACCGGAATTGATCAAAGCAGATCAATGCTCGATCGGGCAACCAAACACCCCAAAGTGGACTATCTGCCCGGCACCGCCGAGAACCTGCCCATAGCGGATTGTTCTGTCGACCTGGTGACGTTTGCAGGTGTGTTTTCCTATCTGAACGCCAATGAGGCGGTGGACGAGCTGAAGCGAGTTTGCCGCGAAAATGCGTTGATACTTCCATATGATTTCGAGGTATTGATTGACGACCTGATGCTGCGGTTCGATCTGCCATCGCACCACGATGATGACGACTACGACCACACCAGCAATCCGTCCGGTATCGCGGACGTTGCAACGCTCAAACAGGTTTCCCGTTCGGTCGACTTTCAGGTCAGCAACGAGGAAGCTGCACATATATTGCTGTCGGACAAGTCGCGCCATGAGCGACTTTTAGCGATTTTCGGCACCTCAGATCCGTTTGGCCATGTCGTGGAAAAACTTGCGGAAACCGGATGGAACGGCTGGCTGCAGGCAAGAATCCACTACTCGCTTCACCAACTGGTAATATGACACCAATGGTGGATTAGCCACTTGCCGATCCCGGACTGAGGTCAAATCGGTACGATCGTGAAGTTATTGATCTTGGTCAATGTATCCAACATCATCTGATCTGTAATTCCGGATTCGGGAGGGAATTGCATGGCCAAGAAAGCAGCGACGCCCAAACCGGTTGAACCGGAGCCGCAAAAATCCGATCTGCCGCAAGTGCGCCCGGCCGAGTTTCAGGATTTGCGGAAGATATTGATGCTGGGGTGGCGTGATTTTCGCCGGGCACCGCTTTTCGGACTGTTTTTTGGTGCCGTCTACGCACTTGGCGGCCTCTTTCTGGTCGCCTGTGTCGTCCAGTTCAATATGACCTGGCTCGCCTATCCCCTGATTATCGGTTTCGCATTGATTGGTCCGTTTATTGCGACGGGGTTGTACGAAACAAGCCGCAAGCTGGAAAACAATGACCCTCTGACATGGCGCGACATCCTGTCGGTGGTATGGGAGCAGCACCGGCGCGAGCTAGGCTGGATGGCGTTTGTCACCTTGTTCATTTTTTGGGTCTGGATGTATCAGGTACGAACGCTGGTCGCTGTCTTCTTTGGCTCTCAAGGATTTGCCAGTTTTGAAGGTTTCCTTGATGTGGTTTTCACGACCGCAAATGGCCTTACCTTCCTTCTGGTCGGGCACATTGTCGGCGCGATTATTTCACTGGTCCTGTTTACACTGACTGTCATATCCTGCCCGCTTCTCCTTGAAAGAGAGGTCGATTTCGTTACTGCACTGATCACCAGCATCAGGGCAGTGGCCGCTTCTCCGGTCGTGATGCTCAGCTGGGGTGTCTTCGTTGTCGTGGCGGTGATCCTGTCCGCATTGCCGGCATTTCTCGGTCTATTGGTTGTCCTGCCCGTTCTGGGGCATGCCACATGGCATCTGTACAAACGTGTCGTGGTCGAAGACGCCTGAATTGCCGAATAATGGCAGGTGACACCTGACAGGGTAGCGGGCAACCAGGGTCCTGTCCCTAGCGTTCGCTCAGCGCCAGCCGGGCGCCGAGCAGAACAAATGCAGCGGCAAAGCTTCGCCTCAGCCAACCCATTGCCGTCTTGTTGCCCAACAGGCGTGTTCGCGCCACAGACGCGACCGCGCCATAGGCAACAAACACCAAAAACGTCATGACCATGAACACTGCCGAAAGCAGAAGCATGCTGGCGAGCGGTGATGTTTCCGCCGGATCCACGAACTGCGGCAGGAAGGCGAGGAAAAAGATCGACAGTTTGGGATTGAGAATGTTGATCAGAAACCCGGTCACCGCGATCGACATCCCGCCGCCGGTCTTCCGGTCAGTATCGACCGACAATGTGCCGCCATCGCGCAAAGTCTGCCAGGCGAGGTACAGCAGATACGCAACGCCGGCATATTTGAACAGCTGGAAAGCCACGGCACTGGTGTGCAGCAGCGCGGCAACTCCGAGGATGGCCGCCGCGATATGCGGTGTGATTCCGAGCGTACATCCAAACGAAGCGGCCACACTTGCTGATCTGCCACGCGTCAACGCGATCGCCAGTGTGTAGATCACGCCGGTTCCCGGTGCGAGAACAACGATAAGAGATGTCAGCAGAAATTCAGGTGTCACGCCATTTTCCGTTATTGTCGCGCGATCATCTTTCAAAAACAAACCCGGCACAATGGCCGGGTTCGATATCGCAATCGTGAACCCGTTTCTAACTGTCCAGGAAACTCCTCAGCTTCCTTGACCGGCTCGGATGCTTCAGCTTGCGGAGTGCCTTTGCCTCGATCTGGCGAATGCGTTCGCGGGTCACCGAGAACTGTTGACCGACTTCCTCAAGCGTATGGTCGGTATTCATACCGATGCCGAAGCGCATTCTGAGCACCCGCTCCTCGCGTGGTGTCAGTGAGGCCAGGACACGTGTTGTCGTCTCGCGCAAATTGGCCTGGATCGCTGCATCGATTGGCAGCACGGCGTTCTTGTCCTCAATGAAATCGCCAAGATGGGAATCTTCCTCATCACCAACGGGCGTCTCGAGGCTGATCGGCTCCTTGGCGATTTTCAGCACCTTGCGCACTTTTTCCAGCGGCATGGCGAGTTTTTCGGACAATTCCTCCGGCGTCGGTTCGCGGCCGATCTCGTGCAGCATTTGCCGCGAGGTGCGGACGATCTTGTTGATCGTCTCGATCATGTGCACCGGAATGCGGATTGTGCGCGCCTGATCGGCAATCGAGCGGGTGATCGCTTGCCTGATCCACCACGTCGCATAGGTGGAGAACTTGTAGCCGCGGCGGTACTCGAATTTGTCGACCGCCTTCATCAGGCCGATATTACCTTCCTGGATCAGGTCGAGGAACTGAAGGCCACGATTGGTGTATTTCTTCGCGATTGAAATCACGAGACGAAGATTGGCCTCGACCATCTCCTTCTTGGCGATCGCCGCCTCACGCTCGCCCTTTTGCACCTGATTGACGATGCGGCGGAACTCGCTAACCGCAATGCCGGTCTCAGTTGCAAGCGCCTGGATTTCCGCGCGCAACTCCTTGATGTTCTTCTTTTCGCTTTTGCCGAATTCCTTCCAGCCTTTGCCAGGCAAAGCTGAAACGGTTTTGATCCAGTCCGGATTGAGTTCGGAACCCTGATAATGTTCCAGAAACTCGGTGCGGTCGACGCCGTAGCTTTCCGCCAGCCGCAGCAGCCGGCCTTCATTGCGAACCAGACGCTTGTTGATGTCGTAAAGCTGCTCGACCAATGCTTCGATACGAGCATTGTTGAGCGAAAGCGATTTGACCGCTGTGATCAGCTCTTCTTTCAGCTGTTTGTATCGGCGTTGCTGCGAGGTAGACAGTTTGTTTCCGTCGCCGAGGCTGCCCTCTACATGCTGATCCTGCAGTTTGCGCAGTTTCTTGTACGTTGAGGCGATGACGTCAAAGGTCTCCATGACCTGTGGGCGAAGCTCGGCCTCCATCGCCGCCAGCGACAGATTGGCTTCATCTTCTTCGTCATCCTCTTCCTCAGGCTGTCCTTCACCGCCGACATTGGTGATGTCATCCTCGCGCGGACGCCGCAATGCTCGCTGCTTTTCTTCCTTGGCCTTGCGTTCCGCTTCGATCTCCTCCGGCGTCGGCACCTTGGGCGCCTGCTTGGCTTCCGGCCCGGCATAGGTCGCTTCCAGATCGATGATCTCACGCAGCAGAATATTGGATTCGTTTAATTCATCGCGCCAGATGATGATGGCCTGAAAGGTCAGCGGGCTTTCGCAAAGACCCGCAATCATGGTCTCCCGGCCGGCCTCGATCCGCTTGGCAATCGCAATCTCGCCTTCGCGCGACAGCAGCTCAACCGAGCCCATTTCGCGCAGATACATGCGCACGGGATCGTCGGTACGGTCCGTTGGTTCTTTCTTGGCAACTGTGGCTACAGCGCTGCCGGTCTGTTCAGCGACTTCCTTGGAGGCTTCGCCGGATTTGTTGTCATTGCTGGCGTCATCGGCGGAATCATCTTCCTCGATGACGTTGATGCCCATGTCGGACAGCATCGACATCGTGTCTTCGATCTTGTCCGGATCCGTCTGATCAGACGGCAGAACCGAATTTAGCTCGTCCATGGAGACAAAACCGCGTTTCTTGGCGGCCTTGATCATTTTCTTCACAGCATTGTCGGATAGATCGAGAAGCGGGCTGTCCGTCGTGCTTTCGCGCTCGGTTTCAGCCTCTTCTTTTTCCTTGGTTTTTGTTGCCATGCTTGTTTGTTCTCCAGATAGCCGGCGCCTGCTTTGAGACGCACACCTATGGTAAGAATTCGCCCTGTGTCAGCCGCCCGTCGCAATGCTGGCCGCCCGAAACTGATCTGTCAGGCAGATTTACAGGTTTTGTCGTTAATTCCCGCTTAACCCTGTTCAGATCGTTCATGTTTGCGGCCAATTACCCCGGGAACAGCGGTTTTCACCGGCGTCCAGATGTCGTTCGTCCTCAGAAGTGGAATAACCCCCTCTGATTCCGCCAAATTTCGCTTAGGTCAAGCCGCCAATGCCCTGATTCGCCAAAAAAAGCGAATCAGCGCCCATTTTTGGACGCTACATGCTGCGCCCGGCACGTCCGGACGAGGCGCCAAAACCTTCGATCAGAGCTTCCGTGGCCTGCGCGTCCCTGAACTGGGACTGGATGTCCAGGAGGTGATGGTAATTCTCCTCCGTTGGCTCGTTTGCAAGCGCAGCCTCGGCGGCTTTAAGCTCCCTATGTAGCGCTCCTGCTGCGCGGTGCAAGTGCAGCGCCTGGGCAAATGCGTCGCGGGCGTCGTCAAGCGCAGCATCTGCCAGCACAGGCCAGGTGCGCGTGCGGTTGACCAGTGCGACAGCGCGATCCCAGCTGTCCAGATGTCCGTGGCGTTCGATGACCGCGATAATCGCGTCAGGTTCGCCCGCCTCATCAAGGGCAACGGCATCGACTAGCGCGCCGTGCAGCTGCTGCAATTCCGGGTGCCGTGCCTCAAATGTTTCGATCTGGTCGAAATACTCGTCGATCAGCGCCGGGTGGTGGACCAGGGCGACGATTATTGCCGCTTCACGCATCGGCATGATCCCGCCGGCATTCTTTACCAGCGCCGAGCGGGCAAGGCTGTCAGACACCGCCAACCGGCTCTTGGCATGGGCATCGCCGTATTTTCTTTCACCACCGGAAGCCGGCTTGCGATCCGATCGCGAACCGAAATAGGACTGGATACGTTCGCGCATATTCTGCTGATAGTGACGCCGAACCGCTTCATCCTTGATCTGGAAGACGAGATTGCGAAGCGTCTTCTCCAGTTCGGCGCGACGTTCAGGCGTGTCGAACACACCCGACGCGGTCTCGCGCATCCAGATCAGATCAGCCAGCGGCAATGCCTCCTTGATAACAGCAGCAAACGCATCTGCCCCCGAATGCTGAACAAGATCGTCCGGGTCTTGACCTTCTGGCAGCAATGCAAACCGGGTCGAGCGCCCCGGCCCGATCATCGGCAGGATCAGGTCGGCAGCCCGCCATGCCGCCTTCATGCCTGCCTGATCGCCGTCAAAACAAAGCACCGGCTCATTTGCCACGCGCCAAAGCAGTTCAACCTGGCGTTCCGTCAGCGCGGTGCCCAATGGCGCTACAGCATTGTCGAAGCCTGCCTGCGCCAGCGCGATAACATCCATATAGCCTTCCACCGCGATCAGGGTGCCGGCCTTGCGTGCCGCCTCTCTGGCTGGGCCGAGATTGTAAAGAACGTTGCTTTTGTGGAAGAGCTCGGTCTCCGGCGAATTGAGATATTTGGCCGGCACATCGGGCGACAGAGCGCGGCCGCCAAAGGCAATCACCTTGCCGCGTGGATTGGTAATCGGAAACATGATCCGGTCGCGGAACCGGTCATAGGAAACGGCAATGTCCGGTCCGAATACGACCAGGCCGCAGGCCTCGATTTTTTCCTTCTCAACGCCCTTGCCTGCAAGAAACTCTTTCAGGGCATTTCGGCTGTCAGGCGCATAGCCCATTCGAAAACGCGCCTGTGTCGCCGATGTCAGGCTGCGTTCTCTCAGATAGGCGCGTGCCTTCGCACCCTCCGCGCTCTGCAGTTTCTGCTCGAAAAACTCTGCCGCCAGTTCCATGACATCGTATAGCGTAGCGCGTTTTTCCTCCCGAGCTTCGGCCTCCCGGTCACGCGCCGGCATGGCAACACCGGCCATGTCGGCAATGCGCTCAACGGATTCGGGAAAGGATAGACCGTCAAGCTCGGTCAGAAAGCGGAAATGGTCGCCCGAAACGCCACAGCCAAAACAGTGGTACCGGCCCTTCTGGTCTTCGCAATGGAAGCTCGGCGTGTTCTCGCCGTGAAACGGGCAACAGGCCCACCAGTCGCCGCGCGATGAGTTGGTCTTGCGTTTGTCCCATGTGACACGCGGCCCGATGACCGACGAAATCGGCACCCGGTCCCGTATCTCATCCAAAAAATTCTGCGAAAAGCGCATAGCCGCCTCTGGAAGTATCCGCACTTGATATAGGCGAGATGCATCTGGTTGGCGAAGAAATTGTAGGATCATGCCCGCGATTCACAGGGGCATTTTCTCAAACGTTGCTAATTGCACCGGTCTCGCCTGTCTGGCTGCCGCAAAGTTCAGCCACAGAACATGACGATTTTCAGTAACATCGACGTGCGCCCGCGTGCTATGCGCGGCCATGAGCGCCATTCAGCCGACCTCCCTTTCCAATCGCCCGGCGGCGGGCATCGCTTTCATCATTGTCGGCATGACGGCGATCTCCGTCAACGACATGCTGATCAAGCAACTGTCTGGCGGTTATCCCCTGCACCAGATGGTGTTCTTTCGCTCGTCGATCGGCATTATCTTCTCCCTGCTGCTCGTGCAGTTTGAAGGCGGGTGGTCGATCCTGAAAACGAAGACGCCGGGACTGCACGCGATACGTGGCATCTTGATCGTCATCTCAAACCTGACTTTCTTTACCGCGCTTGCCGTGGTGCCGCTTGCCGACGCCACGGCATTGTTTTTTGTCGCCCCGCTGATGATCACCTTGCTGTCAATTCCGTTTCTCGGCGAGAAGGTCGGGCCGATGCGGCTTGGCGCAGTTGCTGCGGGATTTGCCGGCGTGGTGGTGATGGTGCAGCCCTGGGAAGACAGCAATTCGCGTACCGCCAGCATGGCGCTGCTGCTGCTTCCAGTGCTGTCGGCGCTGGCCTATGCAATGAACCAGGTGATGACCCGCAAACTCGGTGCCACCAGCAAGGCTTCCGCCATGGCGGTTTATATCCAGGCGATATTCATCATCGTTTCGCTTGGATTTTACGCAGTTGCCGGCGACGGCGGTTACATCACGGACACCGACAATGACAGCGCGAAATTTCTCTTGCGCGCCTGGGTCTGGCCAGCGGGGTTCGACCAGTACCTGTTTGTCGGCCTGGGCATTAATTCTGCCATCATCGGCTACGCGCTGTCGCAGGCTTACCGGCTGGCGGATGCCGCCACAATCGCACCGTTTGAATATGTCGGCCTTCCTCTGGCGGTCATGTGGGGGTTTGTCATCTGGGGCGAATTACCGGGTTCGGCTACCGTTTTGGGTATCATTTTGATCGCAGGTTCCGGCCTGTTCGTCTTTGCCCGCGAACGGCACAAGCAGCGATTGCTGGTCGCCAACAAACGGGTTCACCGGCGTTATTGATGAACAAAAATACGGCCGGCGAACCGGCCGTATTCTATTTAGCGCTCACCAACTCAGCACTACCGGCTGCAAACCTTGGCGGTCATGCGGCACTGGATGATCACGGTCCGGGCATAGTGGCCACCGAGGCGGTAGCAACTCGGCTGATGCACCCTGACGCCGCGGCTATGCAGCGAACGGCCGGTGCGCCGGCGCAGCGCATTGTCCAGCGTGTGATAAACCAGCGCCTGGGCGCCATCAACCGTATAGTCAGACGCCTCCGCCGTGAACTTGCGGCAGCCTTTGCGAAACCGCGGAAAATGCGGCTGAATGCGAAAAATCGGGTCGATCCTTCTCGGCGGATGCGGATCGACGGGCCGAATGCGAACCTGCGGCCTGGGTGCGGCGACAGGTGTGGTGCACCACGAAGCCTGAACCTGGCACGACACATTGTTGGTTCCGTCATCAAGGAAGAAACATGCCGGCTGGGAGTACTGGATTTGTACGCCCGCTGCACCTCCCCGATAGGCCCTGGCTGTGGCGTCCTGACGCGCCAGGAAACCGGCCTGGTCTTGAGATGCACCAATGGCGCTGCCCTCAACCGCCGCGCAGGCAGCCAGGGCGGATGATGTTGTGAATGAACCAATGGTAACCAGCGCCGCCGAGACCGCGGCGACAAAAAAACTTCGACTTGAAAACACGCAGGCACTCCCCTGAAACAAACGCCGCACCATTTGGTTCCCGAGAATGTCAGCGTTCCCTAAAACCGGCTAAGAGTCAAATCCTTAGCACTGACAAGGGCAGCCGTTCAGGACGTTCATTCTTTCCTTTGCAGAGGCACGTTGATCTCGAGCTGCCCGCCATACGCCTCAAAGCCGGAACGGCCGATACCGTCATAGAAACCACTTGCCCTGACCGAAGTTCCGCCGGGCGAAGTGTATGCCAGGCCAACGTCTGCGCGGCCACGTAATCCGCCTATGGTTTCGGCCGATCCTGTCGGGGTCGTCGATGTCTTTGACCGGAAATCCCATATGCCTTCAAACTTGGCCGATGGCGTCAGCGTTCCTCCATCCTCAAGCACCATGTTGTAACTGAACTGCGGGCCGAAGATCACACGTCCTAATTCCAGCGTCTGGCTCGGAATTGTGTTGCCCAGTGTATCGGTGTAGGTCTGCTGCCGCTCGTGGAAATAGAGCAGTTCGGCAGCCGGATTGACATTGAGATTACCCATGCTCATTGAGCCGGTGACCTGCAAACTGGCCAGGAAACGGTCCGTGTCGAATTGATCGGTGTAAGTGCCGATTGGATTCACATCATTGTACGACTGACCGTAATGGACCCTGCCGTCGATATAGATGTTCCGCCATGGGTTGGCGACGAAATAGGGCCCTGCCATCCAGCCAAATCCATCAACGGTCGCAACCGTAGCCGAAGAATCCCATTCGGCCCAGTCGAGCTGGACTATTCCGCCGACCACAAGGTTCGGGTTGATCAGATAGTCGGCGCCCAAATGCAACATACCCAGATGGCTTTTGCTGCTCGTCGTGTCGGTGTGAGAGAAAAACCCGTTCATCCAGACATCAAACGTCGGCGTGTCGTAGTCATTCGCGCCATGTTGGCTCGAATGCCAGGTCTTGATCTTGTGCAAACTCGTCGAGAATTTCGAATTCGAAGAGGCAAGCGTTCCGCTGCCGGTAAACTCCAGCGGTGCCACGCCCGGCGTGCCCCGTTCCTTCAGCCGCATTGCCAGGTCGGGCTGATTGGCGGTCATCTGGTCGGCGCGCTGCTCCATGAATTCCATGATCGATTCTTGCGTCTGCCGGATCACTTCATTGGCGTCGCGAATGTTGGTGAAGGTACAGACAATCGCTTCGCCATTGTCGATATCGATATCGACAGACCGGTTTGGCAGGTCGATCACCGTGCCGGCGTCCGTATCACCGGTGCACGCGATCGCATCCAGCACCCACCCCGTCGTGATGTCCTCGCTGACGGTGTAGACACCGGCGGGTTTGGCGATTGCCGCCGAGGTCGCGGTGTTGCTGACCGTGGTCAGCGAAATCGCATCGAAATCCGGATCGGCGGAAGAAAACTCAAATGTTCCGTCGCCAGCCGCTACCGGGGCGGTGTTCTTGACGATCGTGATCGTGCCCGGCGGGAAGTCAACGGTGGTGTCTTCGACAACCGAATTGTTACCGGGATCCGGATCACCAAGATCGGACACGACGTCGACCTGGTGCTGGATCACACCGACGGTTCCGGCATCAACATTGATATTGATCGTAAACACCGCATTGCCGCCATTGGCGATGGTTCCCAGGCTACAGGTTGGCACGCCGTTCGGATCTTCCGCACAGCCGGACGTCGAAACAAAGGTAACGCCTGCCGGCAGCGTCACAGTCGCCACCACGTTGGTTGCATCCTGGGGACCGTTGTTTGTCACCGTCGCCGTATATTCGACCGGATTGCCGGTGACGACAGGATCGACATCGTCGACCAATGTCACTGAAATATCGGCCGCAGGCGTGTTCACGGTGGTGTCTTCGCTCACCGAGTTGTTCGCAACGTCAGGATCGGCCTGATCCGCCGTTACTGTCGCTTGCGCCGTGATAACTCCGGTCGTACCGGCATCGACCGTCACATCAATCGTTACGGCTACGTTCGCCCCAGACGCAATCGAACCGACCGAGCAAGTCGGAACACCGCTCGGGTCTTCGGCGCAGCCTGATGTTGAGACGAAAGTCACTCCCGCCGGCAGTGTGACGGTCATGACCACATTGGTCGCATCCTGCGGCCCGTTATTGGTGATTGTTGCCGTGTAAGCCAGAGCACCGCCCGAAACAGCCGGGTCCGGACTATCTGCCAACGCAATGGAGAGGTCGGCCATCGGGTCACCAACCGTCAAAGTGTCCGTTGCCGAACCGGAATTGCCGGACGATGAGGTAAGGTCACCGGTGGTGTTGACATGCGCACCGGCGGTCATCGACGTGACATCGGCCTGCACGGTACAGACTGCTCCAGCGCCAACCGTTCCGCCCGTATAGCTGATCACGCCTGAGCCATTGACGGCGGTAACCGTTCCACCGGTACAGGTCGTGGAAGCGTTGGCCGGGGTAGCAACCGTGACGCCTGCGGGCAGGTTATCGGTGAAATCAAGCGCCGAGGCCGACAGTGCCGAAGCTGAATTGTCGATGGTGAATGTCAGGGTCGAAACGCCACCGAACAATATCGGATTAGGTGCAAACACCTTGGCAAAAGTGGGCGGCGGCTCGATTACCAAATCTGCCGTGGCTGGGCCGGCAACGGGAAGACCGTTTGAGACCAAATCACTGGTGGTGTTGGGATAAGTGCCCGCGGCGGCTGTACCGGGCACAGCCAAGTCAACTACAATCGTGCAGCTTGCCGAAGGCGCAAGTGTGCCGCCGGTGAGCGTCAGAAGGGAGGTGCCGGTAACCGTGCAGTCACTGGTGTTGAAGCTTATCCCTGTCGCGACAAGACCGGTAATCACGGCGTCAAGATCGTCGGTAAATCCGAGCCCGGTCAGAGCGTTGACCGTATCATTGTTGACGATGTTGAAGGTCAGCGTCGGCGTGCCACCTGGAACCGACGGGCCATCAAAGGATTTTGTGAATGTCGGCGCGCTGGCATTCAGTATGGTCAGATCATCGGATGCCGCGTCGCCGGTCACATCCAACGCACCGATTAAACCAGCCACTCCGCTAGTGGTGTTTGTGTAGTCACCTGGCGCAGCGCCAACAGGCACATCCACGGTCAGGGTGATCGTGCAAGTAGCGCCTGCGGTCAGCGTACCGCCGGAATAGCTGAAATTGCTTGTCGGGAAGCCGGATCCCATTCCGCCGCAGGTGTTGACCGTTGCGGCGGTCGCACTCAGATCGGGCGTACCCGGAAGAACAGCAGCCAGGTCATCGCTGAATTGAATATCGGTCACTGTCGAGGCACTGGTATTTTCGATAGTGAATTCCAGTGTCACCGGATTTCCCGGGGCCACCGGATCGTCAGTGAAAGTCTTGGTCAGGCCGAGAAGAGAAGGATCAACGACCAGCGCATCGGTCGCAGGAGGAAGAATTGCAACCGAGCCGCCGATGGTTGCCGTCAAATTGCCTGTGGTGTTGACATGGGAACCTGGAGGTGCGCCAGCCGGTACGCCCAGTGTAATGTCAAACGAACAGGCTGGCGCACCGGCGGTCACGGAACCACCACTGTAGAACAAGAATGTGCCGCCAAGTGTCGACAGCGTACCTCCGCAAGCCGCCAGTGGCAGGCCGGTAACGATGGTCAGGTCCGGCACACCGGGCAACACAAATGACAGATCATCTGTGAACGAGATGCTGGTCGCATCCAAGCCGCCGGCAGAGTTGTCCAGCGTAAATCGAAGCGTGACATTCTCACCGGGGATGACAGGGTCGTCGATAAATTCCTTGGTGAATACAAAACCGCCATTAACGACAAGATCGGCGACCGCACCGGGTGTCGTCGCGGTCACTCCGTTGACCACTGCCGTTAGATTGTCAGCGGTATTGGTATAGGTACCAGGCACAGTGCCTGCGGGAATGTTCGTTGTCACACTGAACGTACAGGAAGCACCGGGCGCCAGTGTTCCGTCGGCAAAGGTCAAATCTGAACTACCGGTCAAAGAGGACCCGGGCCCGCAGGGCGGATCAGGAGAAGGCGGCACTGTAGCCGTCAATCCAGTCAATGCAGCGTCGAGATCGTCCGTAAAAGTGATATTGGTCGCCGTGCCATTTTCTGCCGGATTGGAAATGGTGAATTCCAGTGTCGCCGTTCCGCCGGGAGACGCCGGATCGTCGGTAAACTCCTTCAAGAAAGTTAGCGCGCTGCTCACCACGACAAGCGTGTCGCTGGCGGGCAGGCCGGTCACGGCCGATCCACCGGACGTGGCGGTGATGGGAGTGGTTGTATTCAGATAGTTTCCAGCCGCGGCACCGGCTGGAACCGTCAAGCCAATCGTAAAAATACAGCTAGCGCCTGATGCCAAATCCCCGCCGGTAAACGAAAACGAGTTGATGGCGTCGGCAGGCGGAGGTGGATTGAAATTTGTGAAGGTGAACATCGAACCAGCGCCACAAGCCGATCCGTTCGCCGGAACCGACGCTACCGATAGCCAGGCAAGGGCATCGCTGAGTACGTCATCAAACGCGATATCGGTTAGCGCAGAGGTTCCCGGATTGGTTATCGTAAACTCAAGTGTGACCGCGTTACCCGGACCAACCGGATCATCGGTGAATTCCTTGGTCAGCACCGGCGCCGTGCCGTTCACAAACAAGGTATCTGTCGCTTGATTGCCGACCACCGGGTTTCCGCCAACATTTGCAGTCACCGTGCTCGTCGTGTTGTCATAGGAATTTGTTGCCGCACCTGCAGGAACAGACAGGCTGGTACGCACAGTACAGCTTCCTCCCGGTGCGACCGTCCCACCCGATAATCCGATGGTGGTTCCGCCAACACCTGATACCGATCCACCGCAATCATTCGACACAAGGCTCGAATATGTCAGGCCCGCAAGAACAGTTGTCAGATCGTCAGTGAACGCAACGTCGGTTGCGGAATCTGTACGGCTGCCGTTTTGAATGGTGAATTCGAGCGTGACCGGGTTGCCCGGAACGACAGGGTCGTCAGTGAATTTCTTGGCGATCAGCAGCGAGTTGCTGCTGACGACGAGCGTGTCAGAAGCGCTGCCGGAACTGCCGACATTCGAAATCAGCTCGCTTGTGACATTTTCGAGCGAGCCGGCAGCAGTAGCGACGACATCGACCGTAACCGTGCAAGTTGCTCCCGCCAATAAAACTTCAAAGCCCGGAAACAGAATGCCAAACGATTGGAACGAGACGCTGTTTGATCCCGTAACGGCCGTCAGTTGCGGGTTGGGTCCGCCGCAGGTGTGAGAGGCATTCGCCGGATTGGCAACTTCCATCCCCACTGGAAAATTGTCGGTAAATACCAGCGAACTCAATGCGCTAGCATTGAGAGAGTTGTCGATCGTGAAAGTCAGCGTTGATCTGCCACCGAGCGAGACGGCATCAGGGGAAAACACCTTGGAGAAGGCAGGTCGGTCGGTTGCAACAGTCAGATCGTCAGTCGCAGTACCGGAATTGCCGGCGGAAGAAGTCAGATCACCGGTAATGTTGGAATACACGCCAGGTGAAGACGCGGTTACATCAACGGTGATGGTGCAGGTCTCGAAAGCGCCAATTGCCCCATCAGCAAATGTGATCGTGCCACCTCCGGCAGGTGCTGACAATGTCGGAATCGTACCACCAGAATCACAATTTGAGAGGGTAGCGTTGGGCGCTGGCGCAATGGTCATTGCGCCGGGCAAATTCGGAAGTACGTCGGTAAATGCCAGTGAAGTGATTGGGGTGCCAGTCAAGTTTTCGATGTTGAACGTCAACGTCGAAACACCACCTGGACCAACGGTGTCGGGCGTAAAGGTTTTGGTGAAAGTGGGCGGAGAAACCTGCGCCAGCGTGGAACGCACCGGCAGCACCGCCAACACCACCAGAAATGAAGCTAAAATTAACTGAAATACCCGCCTGGTGACCCGCTCACCAGGCACCCTTGAAAAGGTGTTCATCGCCGTCCCGCCGTGACTTCCGGATCGTTTTGTCCGGATTTCTCCAGCAAAAATTCAATCAGGCAGGTCACATAGGGTCAATTGACCATGGATAAGATATTGCGAAAACAAGAACTGTTTGCATTAGGTGTTGCGAAAATAACCCACAATTCGACCGCCGATTGTCTACTCCGACGTCGCTCGACAGCGCTTAGGTGCTGCCTTCTGTCCGTGGCACGTTTTCAGCGGCTTTTTCGACACTCTTTTCCACACTCGATTCATCCGCTGTCTTGTCATCGTGGCTGTCGCTTGCCGAATTCTCGTCCGCCCAGATCAAAGCCTTGTAATCAAAGCCGAATTCCAGTGTTGGTTTGACAATCTGGAAATAGGGTGACAGGTCGAAATCGCGCGGTGTGAACAGCGAATGATGGCGAATGTGCAGGATATCCCGTCGCGAATAACGCGATGCTGCGTGTGTGCGACCCGGCGCCAGCGTGATTTCCGGCAATATTGGATAGCGCACCGTCTGGAAAGCCTGCGCGATCAGCGACGAACAGATCGCCCGCGTCGGGTCGCCCGATCCGAAAGCCAGCATGCGCCTGCGCCAACGCACCGGAACCGGCGGGGTCGGGAAAAAGTAGCGCAGCATGTCGATAATGTTCTTCAGATCGTATTTGAGACCGATCTGCGAAATCATGAACTCGACCACCTTTTCGCGGTCTTCCGGTGTCAGGCCGTGCGCCCGGCAGATGCGGGTGTTGTAAGTTTTGTACTTCGACAAAGGCACCGCCACACACCCCTCGCCGATATTGACCTCGATCAGCCGCGGTCGCTTGCTGCCATCCTTCGGCTTTGGCAGTGCATTGCCGATATAGACGGCGGCGTGGCTCCAGGTCGACTGGGTCAGGTATTTGATGACGGCGGAGACCTTCTGGTTGCCCTCGACCAGCAGGACATCGCCGGGAACCAGCGATCGATGCAAGGTTTCCGGGTCCGAAGGCGTGTAAGGCTCGTAACCGGAGGACTCGCTCTCCAGCCTTGCAGCGAGAAAATGACCAATCCGGTCGAGAATTGTATCGGCTTCCGCACTCATGAAAGGAATATGGCCTCATTCGCCCGATGCGTGAAGGGCTTGAACGTCCGATGGTGTCTTCTCGTCCAAACGTGAACCGCCGTGAGCGACCGTCCGTACAAGGTACCATGAAGTAACATTGCCGCGTTGACTGTGATAATTACCGACCATAGTTTGGAATGATTCTAATACGCAAAAAGTCAGTTCATGTTTTCAAGATTCTTTGGTTTTAATCGCCGCCCGTTTTCATCCCTTACCGAGCAGGAAATCCTCGCCCTGGCGATTTCATCAGAAGAGGATGATGCACGAATCTATCGCGCTTATGCGGACGGACTGCGCGACGAGTACCCGCAATCGGCCAAAGTATTTGATGAAATGGCCGAAGAAGAGGACAGGCATCGAGACCACCTGATCGAGGCCCACCGCAGCCGATTTGGTGAATCGATTCCGCTGATCAGGCGCGAACATGTGCGCGGTTATTACGAGCGCAAACCGGACTGGCTGGTGCGGCCATTGGGACTTGAGAAAGTGCGCGATCAGGCAGAATCCATGGAATCACAAGCGCACCGGTTTTATCTTGAAGCGGCGAAGCGGACGACCGACGCCTCGACCCGAAAAATGCTTGGCCAACTGGCCGCCGAAGAGAAGTCGCACGTTTCGATGGCGCAGCGACTCGGGTTGAAACACCTGACGGAGGATGTGCGGGAAGAAGAAGAACAGGCTGAACGCAAACAGTTCATTTTGACTTACGTCCAGCCCGGACTTGCCGGTCTCATGGATGGTTCGGTCTCCACATTGGCGCCAATTTTTGCCGCCGCATTTGCCACACACGACACCTGGCAGACGTTCCTCGTCGGTCTCGCCGCATCCATTGGTGCTGGCATATCGATGGGTTTTACAGAAGTCGCTTCCGACGATGGCGTCATCTCCGGCCGCGGCTCGCCGATAAAACGTGGATTTGCTACGGGAATCATGACCACGGTTGGCGGGCTCGGCCATGCGTTGCCCTATTTGATCTCTGACTTCTGGACTGCGACGACCATCGCAATTGCCATCGTGTTCGTTGAACTCTGGGCCATTGTCTGGATTCAAAACCGGTGGATGGAAACGCCGTGGAGCCGAGCGATCTTTCAGGTGGTGCTCGGTGGAGCGTTGGTGTTCGCCGCCGGTATGCTGATCGGCAATGCCTGACGAACCAGCCGTTCAAGGCCAGCTTCACAACCGCGGGTCTGAGCCAAACATTACCGTCGTCAGCATTTTGTGCGGCATATGCCTGTTCGCATCTTTGCACGTAGTCAGCAGCGCTTGGTGGGCTGCCACGATTGCCATTGCCTGTTTGTTGACTCTGCCGGTTGCCGGATGGCCGCTGATGAAATTGCGCGAGAGGTATTTGCTGGGTCTCGCCACCATCGTCGCGCTTCTGGTGTTGCTGTTTAACGACACGCCGGCCGAGATCTACCGGACCGCGCTGGAAAGGGCGTCTTATCTCGCAGCCTTCATCATGATCCTGTCATTGCTGCGTGATGCCGCAATGACGTCGGAATCGGTATTGGCAGTGGGCAAGATGCTCACCCGTCAACCGCCGGGCCGCCGCTACTGGACTATTGCCCTTGGCGGTCATGCAATGGGTGTGATCATGAATTTCGGCGCCCTCAGCCTTCTGGGGCCGCTGGTGCAACGTGGCGCGCGTGCGGGTGGCGAGGGGGTCGACCCGAGAATAACGGCGGTCCGCGAACGGCGGCAATTGTCGGCTTTGGCGCGCGGCTTTTCGTGGTTCATCGCCTGGTCTCCATCTGCGATTTCCCAAGTAGTGGCCGTAACGGTCGTCACCGGCGCTTCTTCTGCAAATGTCGCACTTTATGGTTCAATCGCGGCCGTGTTGGTCATCATCGCCGGCTGGCTCGATGATCGCGCGGTCGGCACGAAGGCAAGGCGGCAACTGACCGGCGGGCAACCGCTTCAGCCACTGCCTTCCGAACCATTTCCAACAACGGAGATCAGGCGCCTTCTGTTGGTCTATGCGACGCTTGCCGCAGCCAGTGCTGCGATCGCGATCAGTCTCTCGCTTCCACTGGTTACCGGCATCATGTTGGCGGCAACACCCGTCACACTTGTCTGGATCTACGGCCAGATCGCTTCGGGAAGGGCCGACAAAAGATCCTTTTCAGTCCGTGCGCGCGATCTGGCGATGAAAACAATTCCCGACGGCAGTCCTGAGGCGATCACACTGGCACTCGCGGGATTCAGTGGCACGGCATTGGCCATACTCGTACCCGGCGGTGAAAACGGTTCTGCTGGATTTCTGCGCGAGCTGCCGCCCTTCTTTACCTACTTGTTCGTGCTAACCACCGTGCCGGTGGCTTCGCTGGCAGGATTACCGGCCATGCTGATGGTCACCTTCCTGGGCACATTCCTGTCCGGAGCCCTTGGCGATCATATCAATCCCGATCTGCTGGCGCTCTCGCTCATATGTGGTTGGGCAGTCAATTTGAACGCCTCGCCCTTTGGCGGCACCAACCTGATCCTTTCCCGTATCACCGGTATTCCCGCGACCACCCTGTCGTTCCGCTGGAACCTGGTATTTTCTTTGATGGCATGGGCCATCTGTGCACTCGTTTTGCTTATTTCTTCTGTACTTACTTGGTAAATACCGACGTTCATCAGCGATTCAGCAATTGTGTCTAGGGTCACAGCAAGGCGAAGGGACATCGCTTACATTTCGGGGATCCCGATATCGGGAACCGAGGGAACGGAACAATGAAGTTTCTTGAAAAGATCAGCGTGTGCACAATCGTGTTGCGGGAGTTTCTGGCGCCCCGTTATCATCCCGAGCGCCACTACATGCGCGGGCCTGGTCCGGCTTGCCGAAAGCACTCACATCATCAGCAACGCGATCACCTGATTTCCTGAATTTAAATCCGGTTACCGCACACCCGCATCTGAATTTGCGCCTTGCGCTCCGGTGACGATCCGCTAATTTTCTCCCATAACAACAAACGGGAGAGAATAATGAAATCTTGGATCAAATTCGGACTGCTGCCCACCATCGCAGTTTCGTTCGTGGCCGGCGAAGCTTTCGCCGCAACTGAATGGAATGTTTCGCTCTGGGGCAAACGCCGGGCATTCACCGAGCATGTCGAAAAACTTGCGGAACTGGTCAGCGCCAAAACCAATGGCGAATTCACGCTGAACATCTCATATGGCGGCCTATCGAAAAACCGCGAAAATCTTGATGGCATTTCAATCGGCGCATTTGAAATGGCGCAGTTCTGTGCCGGATATCACCGCGACAAGAACCCGACCATCACCGTGCTTGAATTGCCGTTCCTCGGCGTGAGCACATTGGAAGAAGAAGTTGCGGTCAGCCACGCAGTCTATGCGCATCCGGCCGTTCAGAAGGATTTGGCGCGCTGGAACGCCAAGCTTTTGATGACCTCGCCCATGCCGCAATACAATATCGTCGGTACCGGCGAAGCTCGCGACACGCTGGCGAAATTTGATGGCATGCGGGTGCGCGCCACCGGCGGTATAGGCAAGGCATTTGAATCCGTCGGTGCTGTTCCGACTTCGGTAACGGCAACGGAAGCCTATAATGCAATGGAATCCGGCGTGGTCGACACGGTTGCCTTTGCACCGCACGCGCACTTTGCCTTCCGCACCATCGATCTTGCGACCTGGTGGACATCAAATCTGAACCCAGGCACGGTCAATTGCCCGGTGGTGGTGAACACTGACGCCTATGCTGCGTTGTCTGATGAACATCGCGACGCGCTGGATTCGTCAATTGATGAAGCCATTGCCCACTATCTGGCCAACTACGGCGAACTGTTGAAAAAGTGGGACACGGTTCTGGCCGAGAAGAGTGTGAACAAGGTCGAACTGGCCCAGTCGGAGATCGATGCGTTCCGCGCCAAGGCTGCTGATCCTATCCGCGAACAGTGGCTCAAGGATATGGAAGCGCAGGGCATCCCGGGTCAGGAACTCTACGATCTGGTGATGAAAACGCTGGGTAAATAAGTCAAACGATCTCGCCGCCAGTCATACCGGCGGCGAATTCATACTGGGCGGCGGTCATGTCTTCTCACAATGTCATCGAGGACGATTCTGCGCTTTCGAGCGCCGACCGGAAACTGTTTCGCATCGAAAGCTGGCTTAATCTGGCGGGCGGCCTTTTGATCCTGGCCGTCATGTTGATCTCGGTTGTCAACATTCTGGGCCGAAAATTTTTCAACACACCGGTGCCCGGTTTCATCGACTGGCTGGTTCAGGCCGTTCCGCTGATTGCATTTCTTGGCATCGGATATTGCCAACGTCTTGGCGGGCACATTCGCATGGACCTTGTCGTCGGCAGGCTTCGCCGGCGGGCATTGTGGCTGTTTGAACTGTTGTCAATCATCCTGATTGCCGGACTGACAATGATCCTGATTTACGGCAGTTGGAATCATGCCGAGAGGGCGATTTCCATCGGCGACAGCACTATCGATATCAATTTGCCGACATGGCCGGTCAAACTTGCGGTGCCTGTCATGCTGGTGCTTCTTCTGGCCCGGCTTGCACTGCAGATTTGGGGCTATTGGCGAGCACTCTCCGACAATGCCACCCGCCCCATCGCGGTCCCGCTGATCGAGGACGCCGCCGCACAGGCCGCCCATGAGGCCGAGACCGTTTCCGGCATGGCCGACGACAGCGGAAACGGGAATCAGGCACAGTGACGACCATTGAAACCAGCCTGTTGTTGGCGGCAGTGCTCGTGGTTCTCGTTGTCGGCGGCATGCGCGTTGCCTTCGCGACCGCGTTGATCGGTTTTGTCGGCCTGTTCTGCGTTTTCGCCTTCGACAAGGGCCAGGGCTGGGAGCGGGGTTTCATAACGGCGGTCAAGATCACCGGCCAGATCCCGCACTCCAAAATGTCGACCCATGTATTGGGTTTGATTCCGACCTTCATCCTGATCGGGTATCTCGCCTACTATGCCGGCCTGACAAAAGCGTTGTTTGAAGCCGCAAAGCGCTGGGTCGGCTGGCTGCCAGGAGGTCTTGGCGTCGCAACTGTGTTCGCCACCGCGGGTTTTGCAGCCGTTTCCGGTGCGTCGGTCGCCACTTCCGCCGTCTTCGCACGCATCGCCATTCCGGAGATGCTCAAACTTGGCTATGACAAGCGCTTCGCAGCCGGGGTCGTGGCAGCAGGCGGAACCCTGGCATCGCTGATTCCGCCTTCCGCTATATTGGTCATATACGCCATCATCGTTGAAGCGTCCGTCGGGCACCTGCTGCTGGCCGGTTTTCTGCCGGGTGCAGTGTCGGCTTTGATCTATGGGGGACTGGTAGTCCTGCTGGCCAAATGGCGGACCGATCTTGGTCCGCCGGTTCGCGGCTTTTCGTGGGGCGAGCGATTCCAGAGCCTGCCCGGCGCTTTTCCGATCGTCGCGGTCGTCCTGATCATCATCTACTGCATCTATTTCGGCTGGGGCACACCGACGGAAGCCGGAGCGCTGGGCGCTTTCGTTGTCTTGGTCATGGCCTTGTTCAAAGGCATGAGGTGGGAGCAACTAAGCGGCGCATTGATGGAAAGCGCAAAGCTCTCGGTGATGATTTTCACCATGATCTGGGGAGTGCTGATATACGTACGGTATCTTGGCTTTGCAGATTTGCCGGGCACGTTCGCCGACTGGATTTCCTCGCTCGAACAGTCACCGATGCTGACACTGCTGATGATCCTGGGCGCCTATGTCATCCTCGGCATGTTCATGGACGCGATCGGCATGCTGATCCTCACCTTGCCGGTGACCTTTCCGGCAGTGATGGCGCTGAATGGCGGCGAAAGCGTCACGGCAGCAGATTCAGCGCTTGGCATGTCCGGAACCGAATGCGCCATATGGTTCGGCATCATTGTCGTGAAGATGGCCGAACTCTGTCTGATCACACCGCCTATTGGACTGAATTGCTTCGTCGTTGCTGGTGTTCGCGACGATATCTCGGTTCAGGACGTCTTCCGCGGTGCATCGCCGTTTTTCATCGCCGATGTGGTGACCGTCGGCGTACTGATCGCATTTCCCGGCATCGTGCTCTGGCTGCCGCGGCTGATTATCGGTTAACGCCGTTGCGATCGGTTCTTACCGGTTGGCTCGGTCAACCGGCCGCGCGCAGTTTTGGCGGAAGATTGCGCGTGGGGTCATTGAGAATTCGATTGTCGGGGAGCGTCCGAATTCCGTCTACCTGTGCATATTCACTGACCATCAGCCAGCGATCCATTGTCCGGCCAATCACCGCATCACCGCTCAAAAACAATTCCCCAAGCTCGGTTTCCCGGGCGATTGTCGTGCGGCCGAGAAGAATTCCCGCCAGCGAGATCGTGTTGGTCTCGATGAACAGATCAACATCGTAACCCGGGATCACGGTGCAGATCTCTACCGGACCGCCGGCTTGAACGAGCGCCCAATAGGTGTCGTATTCCAGGTCTTCAGAGAAATGAAACTGCAGCACAACCCTCCTGTTCGGCAGATTGTCCACATCGATGCGGCCACGCAAATCCCACATCAGATTGCGGGCGGTAAAGTCGCAGGCGATGTCTTCGGCTTCAATATGTTGCTGCGCCCAGTATGCCAGGCCGTTCAACGCCGGTTCCAATGCAATCGCGCTTTTTGTCCGCAAATAGTCGACGGATCCAGTGGCCTTGTCATCGATACGCTCGACCAGGCCCGCCTCTTCCATTTCCTTTAACCGCTTCGACAGAAGCGCTGGAGAAATATTTCCGATCTCTCGCCGCAACTCGTTGAATTTGGTCGCTCCGCTCCAAAGTGCACACAGTATCGTGATGGTCCAGCGCGGCTCAAGCAGCTCACTGGCACGGATGATCGGGCAGAGAATTCCGTACGGCTTGGATGGCATCCGGTTTCTCCCTTTCCCACAGACAGTACATCTTCAGATCCTAATTGATCTAGTTCATAATCTGTACCGGGTCTGCGGCGTCGCATCTGCCACGGTCAACTGCAGCCGCCGGCAGAAGGCAGATCTGAGGTTTCAGAACACCCCCAGATTCAATCCCGCGGCCATGGCTGCTCCTAGCTGCCGGCACCGTTCCAGCTGATCGTCCGAAATGATCTTTTCGGCCAGGATTTGCTCTGGTGTCTGCGCATGGGTGCAGATGATCAGGGGCGGTTGAACCTCCCGCAGCCGCCAGCCTGTCGCTATACGGGCGGTCTGGCGGGCCGCGTTCTCCCCGTCGGAACCGGCACAAACCATCTGCGCGTAGGGCCGTCCCTCGATCCGGCCCAGCACCGGATAGTAGCTCCGGTCATAAAAATCCTTCATCACCCCTGCGATCGCCGCGAGATTTTCCGGCGCGCAGAAAATGTAGCCATCGGCCCGCAACAGGTCGCCCGGTCCGGCAGCGTCCGCCGTTTTCAGTACGACCGGTCCTTCTTCGCGCGCTGCATCAGCGGCAGCCTCGGCCATCTGGCGGCTCCCACCGGTTTTCGAATGGTAGACAATCAGCAGTTCCATCAACCAAATTCAGCTCTGATAATAACAATTCAGAACACCTGGTAAGCACCAAGTACCCCTGCCACGCAACCCTTGCGCTCGCTGGCTTCATCCGCTATAGGCACGCTCGTTCATGCCAGACACCCTTGGAGGCGGCATGGACGGGGCGGCGGCAAGCCGCTTCTTGTTTTTTCGGACCGGGTCTTCCGGCGGGAAAACACCTCTGAAAACGTCCTCGAAAGGAAACGCCATGAGCAACACTTATGAGCTCGCGGCCGAGGCGCGCGAACGGGTTGGAAAGGGGTCCTCCCGGTCACTTCGGCGCAACGGCAAAGTGCCTGCCGTCATTTATGGCGACAAGCAAGCCCCACTCGCAATCGCACTGTCCTACAAGGACGTGTATTACAAGATTCACGGCGGCGGGTTTCTGACCACCATCGCCACCATCAACGTCGACGGCGAGAAGCACAAGGTTCTGCCGAAGGATTATCAGCTTGATCCTGTGCGTGATTTTCCGATGCATGTCGACTTCCTGCGCATCGGCAAAGACACCGTGGTTACGGTCGAGATTCCATGTAACTTTGTCGGCGAAGATGACTCACCGGGCCTGAAGCGTGGCGGCGTGCTCAATGTCGTTCGCTACACCATCGAACTGAACTGCCCGGCTGACTCTATTCCCGAGAACATCGAAGTCAGTGTTGCCGGTCTCGATATCGGTGACGGCGTCCACATTTCGGCGATCACCCTGCCTGAAGGTGTGGAGCCCACCATTACCGACCGCGACTTCACCATCGCCACTGTTGCCGCCCCGGCCGGCCTGAAATCCGAAGAGGAAGAGGACGCAGAGGGCGAAGAGATCGAAACCGAGATCATCGGCGAAGAGGGCGAAGAAGGCGAAGAAGCTGCCGAAGGCGGAGAGCCGGAAGAATAATTCGCCGACTGCCGGAGAAACCACTCGATGCATATCATCGCAGGTTTGGGTAATCCGGGGCGCAAATATGCCAATTACCGGCACAATGTCGGTTTCATGGCGGCGGACGCAATCGCCCGCCGCCATTCGTTTTCGCCCTGGAGCAAAAAATTCAACGCCGAGATTGCCGAGGGGCGTCTGGGCGGCGAAAAAGTGCTGCTCATCAAGCCGCAGACCTATATGAACCTGTCCGGCCAGGCCGTTGGTGAGGCCATGCGGTTCTACAAGCTCGGTCCGCAGGATCTGACCGTCCTCTATGACGAACTCGATCTTGCGCGCGGCAAGGTGCGGATAAAGATCGGCGGCGGGGCCGGTGGTCACAACGGCATCAAATCGCTGGATGCCCATTGCGGCAAGGACTATGCGCGGGTGCGTATCGGGATCGGTCATCCCGGTGACAAGGCTAAGGTAACCGGCCATGTGCTGGGCGACTTTGCCAAGGCAGACGGTGAATGGCTTGATCCGTTGCTCGACGCGATTGCTGAAAATGCCGGCATGCTGATTGACGGCGACCATTCCGGCTTCATGAACAAGGCCGCGCTGGCTGTTCCATCAACGGCAAAACAGAAATCTTCCGAAGGACAGAACGCGCCGAAGGGCCAAAGCCACATTCATCAGGCGCGCTCGAAGAAGCCGCAGGTCAAGGTGCCCGAAACCGGACCGATGGCGGCGATGTTGAAGAAATTGTTTGGGGGCAAAAACTAGTGGGTTTCAAATGCGGTATTGTCGGCTTGCCCAATGTGGGCAAGTCGACCCTTTTCAACGCGCTGACCAGGACGGCAGCAGCGCAGGCGGCGAATTATCCGTTCTGTACCATCGAGCCGAATACCGGCGAGGTTGCGGTGCCGGATCCGCGACTTGGAAAAATTGCGGCCATTGCCAAGTCAGCCAACGTCATCCCGACACGCATATCTTTTGTCGACATCGCCGGACTGGTGCGTGGCGCGTCAAAGGGCGAAGGTCTCGGCAACCAGTTTCTTGCAAACATTCGCGAGGTGGATGCGGTTGTCCACGTGCTCAGATGTTTTGAAGACGACGACATTACCCATGTCGAGGGACGCATCGATGCGCTCGCCGATGCCGAAACCATCGAAACGGAACTGATGCTGGCCGATCTGGATAGTCTGGAACGCCGCACAGACCAGACACGAAAGCGTGCTACCGGCAAGGAAAAGGAAGCCATCACGATCCTTCCGATGATGGAGAAGGCCTTGGCGTTGCTGCAGGAAGGCAAGCCTGCCCGCCTTTTGCTCAATGGTATCGCGGCAGAGGATTTTCGGCTTCTGAAAAGCCTCAACCTGCTGACCTCCAAACCGGTGCTCTATGTTTGCAACGTTTCGGAAGCAGACGCTGCTGACGGCAACGAACAAACCGAAGCAGTGGCGAAACTGGCTGCCGAACAGGGCGCGGAATCCGTTGTCATTTCTGCCGCGATCGAAGCCGAAGTGGCCCAGCTATCGGGGGAAGAAGCAGCGGAATATCTGGAAGCCATGGGACTGGAGGAACCCGGTCTGGACCGGTTGATTCACGCCGGCTACCGTTTGCTTGACTTGATCACATTCTTTACCGCCGGACCGAAGGAGGCTCGCGCCTGGACCGTAAAGAGAGGCGCCAAGGCGCCCCAGGCCGCAGGTGTCATCCACACTGACTTTGAACGCGGCTTCATTCGGGCCCAGACGATCGCCTATGAAGACTACGTCTCACTTGGCGGCGAAGTGCCAGCCAAAGACGCAGGCAAGGCCCGCGATGAAGGCAAGGAATACGTTGTCCGCGACGGTGACGTGCTGCTGTTCAAATTCAATACGTGATGGCGGCAACGAATTTTCAGGCAAGTCCTGCCACTTCAAAGCTCTCGAACAATTTGCCTGCAGTTGTGGGGCTCTTGTATGGGAATATGGCCTTGAACTCGGTGAGATTGAACTCGGGCCGAACCTGGTAAAGCTCTCTCCGTGATTGCTCCATTTTCTCAATGTCACCGAGCTTTGCGTAACACGCGGCGAGATAAGCGTGGATGTAGAAGGGAGGCGATTGCACTTTTTGGAACGCCTGGATCGCCTCTTCATATCGCCCCAACGTGTGCAATACTCTTCCCTGTATCGCCCAAAACCAAACCGGGTGAAACGGGTTGACCCGCATAGCCTCGCGAATCCGCCTCAAACCGTCTTCGGGCCTGTCGATATACATGAGATACCGGCCATATTCAGTCAGAACCAACTCGTCGTTGGGATTGGCCCGCAGAGCTGATTGAAAATCAAATTCAGCACGATCGAAATGCCGGTGAATAAAATTGCACATGGCCGATGCGCAATGGCCCTTGGGCTCATAAGGATCGAGTTCGATTGCTCGTTCCGCAATGGGAACAATATCTGAAAAATCGTCACTGGCATCAATGTTCCAACGCAAATATAGCTTGACCAAAGCCAGCCAACCCATCGCCCTGCCAAAATCGGGTGACCTGTCCACTGCCGTCTCGAAAAGGGTGATGGCGTTTCGATATGCATCCGCCTTGAAACGATGAATTTCACTGATTCCCTTCAGCACCAGCTGATAGCTTTCCAGATCATCCAGTTGCTCTGTTGCGCTTTGTTCAACAAGGTTGGCGGCAATTCGATCCGCCGCCGTTGCTGAGACAGCACGCGCGATCTCCGATTGGATTTTAAAATAGTCTTCCAGTTCGCGGTCATACCGCTCCGCCCAAACCTCGCGGCCGGTTTCACAGCTGACCAGATGCGCGGTCACGCGCAGCTGTTTGCCAAAAACACGAACGGTGCCGCTGACAAAAAAGCGAATTCCAAGCTGCTCGCCGATTTCACGCGCGGTGAGTTTCTCCTCGTCGAGGCGAAAAGAGGATTGTCGAGAAATAACCATCAGGCCTGGCTGGCGGGACAAGTCAATTGTCACATCTTCCGACAAGCCCTCGCCAAGCAAATCGGCCTCACTATTCTCGGGTAAACCACGAAACCGAAGAACGGCAATTGACGGACGTCCAGGCGCCATCAGGTTAACGGTATCTGGGTGCAGGTTTTGTTGCTGACCGTCAGCAATTACCGTTGCGTTTGACCTTTGAGGTGCGCCAGACCGCCGTTCCTCTCTAATATCCCTCACCAGGTCGAGGGTCGGCTTCTCGGGTTCGACACCCAATTGATCCGACAGTATGGTTTTCAGACTGTCGAATTGCTTCAAAGCTGCGTCATGTCTCTTCTGAGATCTGAACACCCTCATCAGGCGGCGGTGAACATGCTCCTGCAGGGGATCAACGGCGAGCAATCTCTGCGCGACCGCGATCATGTCCTCAAGACGATTTTCGTATTCATAAGCGTCTGACAATCGCAATAGCACCGATATGAAGTGCGAACGCATTGCCCCGCGCTCAGCCTCCAACCACCGGTCATATTCTGGAGTAACCGGAGGAAATCCTTCCAATAGGTCGCCTTGATAGCACTTGGCGCTGGTTTCAAGATCCGAAACGACACTCGCATCAACGCCGCTCACAAAGGCCAATACGTCGATATTCACTTTCGCAATATCGAGGGCGATCCAATCACCATCTGAAACCAGCACATCGCCGGCGCTTCCGAGCGCCTTCCTCGTGTTTGACAATGATTGGCGTAAACTGGCCCGCGCCTGTTCATCAGCGCTGTCAGGCCAGAGAAGTCCGCATAGGGTTTCGCGAGAACACTGCGCACCTCCACGCACACAAAGATATGCCAGCAACGCAATGTTCTTGCGGCTCAAGCCCTCCAATCGCTCACTTGCGACCACAAAATTTGCGGACCCCAAGAGATTGATGTCCAAGTGTTGCACCCCGTCCCGTAAATTCGCGTAAATTCATTTTTTACGCACTTTTTGCGAACCAGCCAATCCCAGCTTCACGGCCCGAAAGTAACGTCATCACATCAAGTTGCCAAACCGAAAAGGAAAACGACGATGTATGACCACAACACCCAAGCCACTCAGTTCTACCTGAAGGATATCGAGCGCCAGGCGCTGGATTGCGTCGAGAACAGCAAACACCGCTCCCCGTTCGTCTCACGGCCCGTCCTCGCCATGATCGCGGTCAGCGGTATCGTTGCCGGTTTGATCAGCCTTTTCGACAGCGCTCTTTCCATCTGACACTGGATCGCAAAGCAACAAGGCCGCTCCTTTGGAGCGGCTTTTGCAAGGTGGTCTCGATCTAGAACTTGCCGTTGTCATTTTTCCATTCACTTCGGGGAGCGATTTTCTCGGTTGTGTCCCAGTGTTCAACAATCCTTCCCTCTTCGATCCTGAACAGATCATAGAAGGCCGAATGGGCGTTGTTCTTGTCGCCCTCGCAAACACAAAGAACAAAATTTCCCTCGGCCAGAATGCGGTGGATCTTGTGGTAATCGATCCGCTTCCGGCCATCATGCTCTGCTTCCAGCGCTCTGCGCAAAAGAGATATGTCATCTCCCAGGTCTGGATTGTGCTCAGCATAACGATCTTTGTCGATAAAATCGGTCAGACGACCTATCTGCCGATTGATGAGCACCGCCTCGACAAATTGCCGGACAAGGTCACGGTTGGTTTCCGTGAGATGATGGTCCGTTACAGCTATGGAACCATCTACCATGCTGTGACCTGATAGATTTGGTCCCAGTCTTTCCTGGATATTGTCCCAATGCTCGACCGCACGCCCGTCTTCAAACCGAAAGACTTCAAAGCAAATTTTCCGGCTCGAGAAGTCATACTCCATGTGAGCAAACACGTAATCACCATCTTCAAAGCCGCGAACCATATTCACCTTCGGTTCGGTTTTGGACAGTCGCGCAAACAACGTCGCCAAGCCCTCACTTCCCTCATGGGTCTGGGGATTATGCTGAACATACTTCGCTTCATTGACGACAGCGACCGGCCCAGGATCACCGGTTTCGATACTTTTCAGAAGCGCGCGAATTTGATCAACTTTCGACTCAGTCATTTCCGTTGGCACCTCGACACGTTAATTATGAAGCCTGCTGCAATCCCGACCCAGTTCAGGTCCCGAAGGCCCATCGACCACTGCGTTCAGGATTTATCGGCATCATCTACCCTCAAAATCGCAACCGCCACAATTGGCCATGAAGTTTGATCGATATCATCACCTGCCAATTTCGATATTGCTAAAATTCAACGATGAACGAGCACTCCAAAGCCAGTCCCAAACTCCGCCGCACGCTCACCCTGCCGTGGCTGGTGTTCTACGGCGTCGGCGTCACCGTCGGCGCAGGTATATTCGCCCTGATCGGCGAAATCCTGAAACTGGCAGGCGACCATGCGCCACTGTCCTTTCTGCTGGCTGGCATTATCGCCGGTGCAACCGGCCTTTCTTACGCAATTCTTGTTCGGATTTTTCCTCGTGCAGGCGGCGAAGCCGTCTTTGTCAATCGCGGCCTCGGCTCATTTTGGGCGATGCTTGCCGGTTACGGCGTGGCGGCAACCGGAATCATCTCCAGCGCGGTCATCGCGCTGGCCTTTGCCGGATATGTCCAGGCGCTGACCCCGCTGCCGGAATTTCTGCTGGTTGCCGGCGTCATCGCATTTCTCTCCGGCATTGCCTGGTTCGGTGTGCGAGAAAGTGTTTATTTTGCCGCTTTCATCACCCTGCTCGAAGTCGGAACGCTTGTTGTCGTCATCGTATTCGGCATTCCGTTGCTGGAGGATCTGCCGGCGGTAGCGGCATCCTTCACCCCTCCAGCAAATCCGATCTTGCTGACCGGTGTCATCTCGGGTGGTGTCATCGCATTCTTCGCATTCATTGGCTTTGAGGACATCGAGAACATGGCCGAAGAGACGCTTGCACCGGAATGGACCGCGCCAAGGGCCATCTTCTGGACGCTGGGCATCACCATTGCCATCTATGTGCTCCTGTCAGTGATTGCCGTTCTGGCGCCTGGCCGCGATGAAATTACAGGATCATCGGCACCGCTGGCAGTCCTGTTTGAGCAGATTACCGGCCTGCCATCTGCTCCCGTTGCCGCCATGGCGGCAGTCGCGATGGTCAACGGCATTCTGGTGCAAATTGTCATGGCCAGCCGCGTGCTTTACGGCATGGCTAATGAGGGCATCGCTCCGGCCTGGCTCGGCGCCGTCAGCGAGACACGGAAAACACCGGATCGGGCAACGTTTACCGTCGCCGGCATCATATTGGCCTTGGCGCTGTTCTTCCCGCTTGTCCAACTGGCGGAACTGACAAGCCTGGTAACTCTTGGCGTGTTCGCCCTGGTCAATCTGGCGCTATTCGCTCTTGGACGTGTTTTGGATGATGTGACCGTTCGCCGGTGGCGCTGGTGGGGTCTGTTTGGAGCGGCCATCTGCATTGGCGTCGCTACCTTCCAGCTTGTCGCCAATGTCTCTGGTGGGCACTGAATCTGTGACTTGCACGGCGGGCCGATGGGCGTAATCTCTCGCCATGAACAGCCAGACACACCTGTTGTTGGCGGCAGCCCTGTTCGCCGAACCCGGACAACCGAAACGCAACATTGCGGCACTCGGTGGCGCCTTTGTTCCCGACGCTGCAATTTACGGACTTTGGCTGTGGTCGAAAATTCGCGGCATTCCTGAAAATGTCGTCTGGGGTGAACTTTATTGGCAGCAGCCTTGGCAGACCTATACGGCTTTCGGCAACTCACTCCCGCTCTACAGCGCAGTTTTAGTGGCTGGAATTCTGACGGCGCGGTTTTCGCTGAACGCTGTTCCAGATATTCCGCTTCCGACCGTGACGGTCAGCGACCGCTGGTGGCAGTTCGTACGCCGCCAGCCATTGATCATCATTTTCGCGTTAGCGGCATTGGCTCATTTGGCCGGCGATTTCCCTGTTCACGTCGATGATGCCCATGCGCATTTGTGGCCTCTGTCCGACTGGCGTTTTTATTCTCCGGTTTCCTATTGGAATCCGGAGCATTACGGCAACTGGTTCGCATTGTTTGAGATGGCGTTGGGTATCGGATTGGCTGTGCTGTTATTCCGGCGATTTCACGCGCTTTGGGTTCGTGCCCTGATGGTGCTTGCCATCATCGCTTATGTCGCCGTTCCGGCCTATTTCATATTGATCATCGGTGGCGCTTCATGAGGGTTCGATGCGCATATCCTGTTGACCCCATTTGATTTATTCGCCAATGAGCACGCATGAAAAGTGAGACCGTACAACCCGGCAAGAAACTGGCTTTTGAGGATTTCGAAGTCGGCGACACACGCTCGCTGGGTTCGAAAACGGTCACTGCCGACGAAATCATCGAGTTTGCCGAAGAGTTCGACCCACAGCCCATGCACCTTGACGAGGAGGCAGGCAGTGCAAGCCTGCTCGGCGGCCTTGCCGCTTCAGGCTGGCATGTGTGTTCGATCGCGATGCGAATGATATGTGACGGCTACATTGTCAATTCCACCTCCCAAGGGGCACCGGGCGTGGAATACGTCAAATGGAGGCGGCCGGTCCTCGCCGGCGACACCCTGTCGGGATCCACGAAAATCATCTCCAAACGCCGTTCAAATTCCCGCCCCAATCTCGGCTTCGTTGTTGTGGAACATACGCTGACCAACCAACGCGGCGAGACGGTCACTGAAATGCGAAATACCGGCATGTTTTTGCTGAGAGAGCCGGAAGCAGAAGCATGACTGTGGATGAGTTTTTTGACCTTGGCGAAACCATCGAGTTGGGCAGCCACACATTCGACGCCGATGAAATCAAGCGTTTTGCCGCAAAGTATGACCCACAGCGTTTCCATCTCGACGAGGAAGCGGCCGGGCGAAGTATTTTTGGCGGCCTTTGCGCTTCGGGCTGGCACTCGGCCGCCACCTGGATGAAATTTAATGCGGTCTATCTTTTGCAGAAAAAGCAAATGGTCTGGCCTGGACCTGGCCCAAAACCTGCCGCCGGCCCCTCCCCCGGTCTGCGGGAACTGAAATGGCTGCTGCCTGTCTATGCCGGTGACACAATCTCATACACGCGCAAAACCGTATCCATACGCGATCACCAACGCCGTCCCGGCTGGAAAATCATGTCGGTCTACGCTCGCGGATACAACATGAGAGGCAGTGACGTCATCGAGTTTCACTCCGGTGAGTTTATAGACGTCGCAGGAGGTTGATAGCTCGGCTCAATGCCCCTCGAATGAAACCAGTGTTCTGACCGTGACATCAAGCGCTTCAAGTTTCTGTCTTCCACCGAGTTCCGGCAGATCGATCACGAAACACGCAGCGACAATCTCAGCCCCCATCTGCCTGAGCAGCTTGACCGCACCCTCGGCCGTTCCACCGGTGGCAATCAGGTCATCGACGAGGATGACCTTCTGACCGGGTGTGACCGCATCGCGATGCATCTCCATCTCATCGACACCGTATTCGAGACTGTAAGCCACGCGCACCGTCTCATGCGGCAATTTCCCTTTCTTCCGAATGGGAATAAATCCGGCTGAAAGCTGATGGGCAATGGCTCCGCCGAGGATGAACCCGCGCGCCTCAATGCCCGCAATCTGGTCTATCTTTGATCCTGCGTATGGATGGACCAGCTCATCGACCGAACGCCTGAATGCACGTGCGTCACCCAGCAACGTGGTGATGTCGCGAAACATGATCCCTTCTTTTGGGTAATCCACAATCGTGCGGATCGACGCTAACAGTTCTTCCGTCAATGCGGCCATTTCAGCCCCTCTCGCTGCCTGTAAAGCTGACAAAGCCAGCATGCGCATCACGGCTGGGAACTCAAGGAATTTGTGCTGTTTTGTAGTGAACAATAGAAAAAACATTATCGGGTATTGACTATGTCACCATGCAGTGACATATATTGCCCATGGCAAAAAGAAAGCAAAATACGCGCGATCGCGACGCAACCAAGAAGGCCTTGATCGAGGCCGTGGTCTCAATCGCCCTGCGTGACGGTCTTGCCTCCCTTGGCGTGAACGCGATTGCTCGCGAGGCTGGCGTCGATAAAGTGTTGATCTATCGCTACTTCAAAAACCTGGACGGCCTTTACGAAGCCGTGTGTGCAAAGGCCGATTTGTGGTGGAATGTCGATGAGATTGTCAATCAGATTGATTTCACAAATCCGGCAACCGCCCTTGGATCGTACATTCTTGCGCACAGGCAAGCGCTGTTGAAGCGGCCATTGACGCTTAAAGTACTTGCAGCGGAAATGACCGATCGTTCACCCCTGACGGTCGCGCTGGAGAAAGTTCGCGAGCAACGCGGAAACGATGTTTCACAGCGGTTTTCCGCCCGTTTCCCAGAAATGGCCGGTCGCGAAGCCGCGGTGTTGATTATGGCCAATATGTTAAGTGCCGCGACCCAGTATCTGACGGTGAGATCGCAGGACATCAATCTTTTTGGCGGCATGCATATTCGCAACGACGACACCTGGGTGGAAATATCAGATGCGACGAAGAAATCGGTCCAAGGCCTGTTGGCTAGTTGAATTTGGATAAAATGTCACCATATGGTGACAAATTCGGAGAGAGAAGATGTTCGACGAAAAAACGTTCAAGGGTAAAATGCTCAAGGCAGTTGTAACCATAGCCTTCGGTTTCGGACTTTTGGTGGTTGTCAACATGCCCGGCCAGGTTGAAAGCATGACGAGCTTGATATCAGGCGGATACGACGCATTGAGTCTGCTCGAACTTGCACCAATGAGCGAGAACTTATCCGTCCGTGTTCGCTAGAAAGTGACGAAATACAGCCGCGGGCGGATGATATTACCAACTTCCGTCCCACTTGCGGGCGCAAAAAAAGGCGCCCGCTGGCGCCTTTCAATTCTCACTACGTGGCAATGTCAGTGCTGGTCGGCCCAGACCTTGCGCTTGGTCGCATAAAGCAGGCAGCCAAACAGCGCCAGAAATACCAACACACGGAAACCGATTTTCTTGCGGTCCTCCAGCTGCGGCTCAGCGGCCCACATCAGAAAGGCTGAAACATCGCGGGCATACTGATCGACAGTCTCCGGCGAACCGTCGTCATACGTCACCTGCTCATCGGAAAGCGGATTGGCCATGGCCAATGAACTTCCGGCGTTGAAACTGGGATTGTAATAGGTGCCTTCGGCAACCTCGGTGCCTTCCGGCACTTCCTGGTCATATCCGGTCAGTAGCGCGTAGAGATAATCGGGACCGCCTTCCGCATATTGGGTGACAATATCGAGAAGAAACAGCGGAAAGCCGCGCTCCACAGACCGGGCTTTGGCGATGAGTGACAAATCGGGCGGCGCTGCTCCATTGTTTGCGGCTGCAGCCTGAACCGCGTTTTCAAAAGGAGATGGAAAGCGATCCGACGGAATAGCCGGACGATCGAACATCTCGCCATCTGAATCCGGTCCATCGGTGACTTCGTAGTTCGCCGCCAGTGCCTTCACCTGTGCTTCGGAGTATCCAAGGTCTTCCAAGGTTCGGAAAGCCACGAGATCCAGCGAATGGCAGGCCGAACAGACCTCAATGTAAACCTTGAGGCCGCGCTGCAGCTGTCCCTTGTCGTAGTGACCGAAAGGCCCGGCAAAGGACCATTTCTGTTCTTCCGGTTTCTTAATCGGATAACCGGCAGCAAACGCTCCGCCACCCGCAACGACCGTTGCAAATCCGAGCGCCGCAAAACCTTTGAGAATCCAATTCATCCCAGTAATTCCCCTCGCACTCAGCTTTTTGTTTCCGGTGCCGCTGCAGCGGCGTCGGGCTGTACAGATGCGCCAGACTTGTTCTTCTCCAGCACCGCCTCGGTGATCGAATTCGGCAATCGTTTCGGTGTTTCGATCAGTCCGAGAATGGGCATGATCGGGAAGAAAAACGCGAAATAGTAGAGCGTTCCCACCTGGGCCATAAAGACATAGGAGCCCTCTGCCGGTTTGGCGCCAAGCCATCCGAGAAAGAGGCAATCAGCTACGAAAAGCCAAAAGAACAGCTTGTACCACGGACGGTAGACCGCTGAGCGAACCTTGGAGGTGTCAAGCCACGGCACAACAAACAGGATCAGGATTGAAGCAAACATGGCTAGCACGCCACCGAGCTTGGAATCGATCGGGCCGATGTTGAAGGTGATCGCCCGCAAGATCGCGTAGAACGGCAGGTAGTACCATTCCGGAACGATGTGTGCCGGCGTCTTCAATGGGTCGGCTTCGATGTAGTTGTCCGGATGACCAAGAAAATTCGGTATGTAGAACAGGAAATATGCGAAGACGAACAGGAACACCACCATCCCAAACGCATCCTTGACTGTCGCGTGTGGTGTGAATGGCACGGTGTCGGTCTTCGATTTTACTTCAATACCGGTCGGATTGTTCTGACCCGTTACGTGCAATGCCCAAACATGCAGCACCACAACGCCGGCGATCATGAACGGCAGCAGGTAATGCAGCGAGAAGAAGCGGTTAAGCGTCGGATTGTCGACGGCAAATCCGCCCAGCAGCAACTCCTGCACCCATCCGCCAACAAGCGGGATGGCACTAAAGAAACCGGTAATGACGGTCGCGCCCCAGAAGCTCATCTGTCCCCATGGCAGCACGTAGCCCATGAAGCCCGTTGCCATCATCAGCAGATAGATGATGACACCGAGGATCCATAAAAGCTCTCGCGGCGCCTTGTAGGAGCCGTAATAGAGTCCGCGCATCATGTGAATGTAGACAGCAATGAAGAAAAACGACGCGCCGTTGGCGTGCATGTAGCGCAACAGCCAGCCTGAATTGACATCGCGCATGATGTGCTCGACCGAACCGAAGGCCATCGTTGCTTCCGGCGTGTAATGCATCGCCAGAACAATGCCGGTGAGGATCTGAACCACCAGCATGATCGAGAGGATGCCACCAAAAGTGTAGGTGTAATTCAGATTGCGCGGCACCGGATAGGCAACAAATGAATCGTATACCAGCCGCGGCAGCGGCATGCGTGCATCGATCCAGCGTCCCAGACCGGTGGTCGGCGTGTAGGTTGAATGACCTTCGCTCATCGTCAGATTGTCCCCTATCCGATCTTGATGACGGTGTCGGAAATGAATTCGAAATTTGGTACGGCGAGATTTTCAGGCGCCGGACCTTTGCGGATGCGGCCGGCCGTATCGTAGTGCGATCCGTGGCAAGGGCAGAACCAACCGCCAAAATCACCCGCCTGGCCGAGCGGAACGCAGCCCAGATGGGTGCATGAACCAATCATCACGATCCAGTTTTCCTTGCCCGCACCGGCAGAACGATCGACATCCGTGGCTGGAGCATCACCGGAAAGGTTTGCATTGCGCGCCACCGGATCCTTCAATTCATCGATAGCAACCGCGTTGGCTTCGGCAATTTCTTCCGGCGTTCGGTTGCGGATGAAAACCGGCTTGCCGCGCCATTTCACCGTAATCGACATGCCGGGTTCGATGCCGGAAATGTCAACCTCGATTGATGCCAGCGCCAGTGTCGAAGCGTCAGGCCGCAATTGGTCGATAAATGGCCAGGCAACGCCGCCCGCACCGACGGCGCCGGCCATCGCTGTCGCGACATACAGAAAGTCGCGGCGGGAGTGTTCGCTTGTATCGGATGCGCTCACGGTCCAAGTCCCTCAATCTGTTCCGTTTGCCGGACAGGCGGAACTCATTTTGTCACCGGGCCAAAACCGCACACAGCAGCAAGGCCGGCGGGAATCCCCCGGCAATTGGCGTTGGTTTCTATGCGTGATGTAGAGCCTTGTCCAGAGCGCAGCAAGCGATGACGGCAGTTTGTCGCGGCATGGGGAAAACCGGAAATCACGTCCTGCCGAGGAAGAGGCAATTATCCGGCTAGTTCGCCCCCAAACGCACCAGCACTTCCCGCGGTATGCCGTATTCACGGATCACCCCGTCGTGGCGGCGCATACCCATGATCTCGCGCTGGATGAAGTAGTGCTGCACGGCAATTGCCGCTTCGCGAAGCAGTGGATCCCTGCGGTCACGATCAACCGTCGAATCCCGCAGTTGAGCCATTGCTCGCTCAACCCTCTTGCCGGCCAATCCCAGCGAGACAGCGGCCTCACCGGCCGCCTCATAGTCAAAGGCAGCGGAAAGCGGATCGGACCCGTCGTTTTTGCGGAATACTGCCGAGGTCATGGCAACAAATTTATTGAAATCGAATTTATTGGCAACTCCACAATTCAATTCATCCGGGGGTTGATAATGTCTCACTAATACGGGAAAGTTATTCAATCTTTGGGGGAGTAAACTATGCGCTACACGTGGTTTTGGGTTGTATTGTTAGGCCTTGTGACGGCTTCTGCGCTGCTTTCAGTTGGACATGCACAAGATTTGTCCGGAAAAAGGGGCAAAATGCGCGCGATGGGTGATTACCCCAGAGAAGGATGCGGCCGGCTCTTCGACAGATATATTGCTGCACCCGGACATTCAGCCTACGCGACCACGGCGACAGGAATGGATAGCGGCGCCGTTTGTGGTATTGCGTTAAACAGAAAGTCGACCAAACAGGCCGAAAAAGACGCCGTCAAAGCTTGCAAAGACGGCAACGGCCGCTTCAAGGTCGAGCAGCTCGGCGGTTGCTATGTCGGCGCGTCAAAATAAATCACTCCGCCGCCAGTTCTGCCCCGAGAAAACCACCTGACTGGCGATGCCACAATTTGGCATAAAGCCCGCCTCGCGCGATCAGCGTTTCGTGATCGCCCTGTTCGACGATCTCGCCATTGTCAATCACGATCAGCCGGTCAAGGGCAGCAATCGTTGAAAGCCGGTGCGCGACTGCGATTACGGTCTTTCCTTCCATCAGCCGGGCAAGATTGTCCTGGATCGCAGCCTCGATTTCGGAATCCAGCGAGGATGTCGCCTCATCGAGCAGCAGGATCGGCGCGTCCTTCAATATCATCCGCGCGATAGCGATGCGCTGCCGTTGCCCACCAGACAATTTCACCCCGCGCTCGCCTACATGGGCATCGTATCCCTTGCGGCCTTTCGGATCACTCACATTGCCAATGAAATGATCTGCCTGCGCACTCCTGGCGGCGGCAATGATCTCTTCTTCGCTGGCGCCGGGCTTGCCATAGGCGATGTTGTCACGAATCGACCGGTGCATCAGGATCGGATCCTGCGCTACCACGCCAAACTGGGCCCGCAGTGACGATTGTGTCACGTCACGCACATCGATCCCGTCGAGCAGAACACGCCCACCCTCGACATCGAACAGGCGCAACATCAGGTTGACAATTGTCGTCTTGCCGCCGCCGGACGGCCCAACCAGCGCAACACGTTCGCCCGGCTTGATGTGCAGGTTGAGGTCCTTGATGATGCCGCCGCCCTTGCCGTAGTGGAATATGACGTTTTGAAAACGGATATCGCCGCTCGATGGTTGCAGTTCCAGCGCATCGGCCCGGTCCTGAAGGGCCGGTTCGACCGAAATGGTGCCGGTCGCGTCCTGCACCGTGCCGAAATTGCGGATCAGCCCGTTGATGTTGAGCATCATCCAGCCAGACATCTGGTTGAGCCGGAAGACGAGGCCGATCGCTGCTGCAATACCACCCGTTGTCACCTGCCCGGCCATCCACGCGTTCACCGCAATGATGCCGACTGCGGCGATCATGACACCATTCAGCGTCGCCACCGCAGCACGTACTGTGGTGATTGCCCTTGTCTGCTTGGTCGACTCGTCAAGCAATTGTTCGAGACCGCCGCGTACAAACTCATGCTCTCGATGTCCGCTGTCGAATAGTTTTACCGCCATGATGTTGGTGAATGCGTCAACGAACCGGCCGGTCACAACTGATCGCGCATTGGCTGTTTTCCGACTGGCCGTGCGCAGAGGCGGCAGCAAGAAGCGGATGATCAAATAATAGCCAGCAAGCCAGAAACCAATCACCGCCGCCATTTTCGTGTCGATGGTGACGAGTACGAACACCGTCAGTACGATGAAGGTGATGAAAGACCATAGCGTCTGCACGAGCGAGATGATGAAATCACCGACCGCCATGCCTCCCTGTACGATCTTGGTGGCGATACGCCCGGCGAAATCATTCTGGTAGAATGCATAGGGCTGCTCGATCACACGCCGGAACGACTGCCAGCGCACAAGTGTGAAGAAACGTGGAACGATGACCTGCTGCTCGACCACGACGGCGGCGATCATCACAACAGCGCGCACAACGACGACCAGCAAAAGGATTGCTGCCAGTTCGACTGCATGGTCAGTAAGAAGGGTTGCCGGATCTGCAGCGTCGAGCAAGTCGATCAGGTAACCGAGCGACCAGTACAGCGCCGCATCAACCGCGCCAACCAGCCCGCCAATGATCAGGAGCAGAATGAACGGCCCTTTTGCCTGCCGCGCGAAATAGGCAATGAATTTCCAAGCTTCCCGCGGCAGAACTTCGCGGTCCGTATCGCCAAAGGGTTCGATGCGGCTTTCAAGCCGGTTCCAGACCGGCTCAAAAACCCCATTGTCATCCCTTTGACCATCACTCATTCAGCAGCAACCTCCGTTTCGGCCTCTTCGTGGATCAGGAATCCACCAGACTGCCGTTCCCATAACTGGGCATAGAGGCCACCTTTGGCAACCAGTTCATCATGGGTTCCCTGTTCAATGATCTCGCCATTGTCCATGACGATCAGACGGTCCAGTGCCGCGATAGTCGAAAGCCGGTGCGCAATCGCTATTACCGTCTTGCCCTCCATCAGGCGATAGAGGTTTTCCTGGATCGCCGCCTCAACCTCTGAATCGAGTGCCGATGTTGCCTCATCAAGGATCAGGATTGGCGCGTCCTTGAGCATGACACGTGCGATTGCGATGCGCTGGCGCTGGCCGCCGGAAAGTTTGACACCGCGTTCGCCTACATGCGCGTCAAGGCCCTTCCTTCCCTTTGGATCCTCAAGATCATCAACGAAGGAATCGGCCTCCGCCCGGCGAACGGCTTCCATGATCATGTCTTCCGTAGCGTCGTGCCGGCCATAGGCGATATTTTCGCGCAGCGAACGATGCAGGAGCGAGGTATCCTGCGACACCATGCCGATTGCACCACGCAGACTGTCCTGACTGACTTTCGAAATATCCTGGCCATCGATGGCGATGCGGCCGCGCTCCAGATCATAAAACCGCAGCAACAGGTTCACCAGTGTTGACTTGCCGGCGCCTGACCGTCCGACCAGGCCAATCTTTTCGCCCGGCCTGACCGTCAGCGACAGATCTTCAATTACGCCCTTTTCCTTACCATAGTGGAAGCGCACATGGTCGTATTCGATCTTGCCGTCGCTGGCGACCAGCTTGCCGGCATCAGGCACATCGCGGACCAGCCGCGGCTGGGCAACGGTGTTCATGCCGTCAATCGCCATGCCGAGATTTTCAAACAGTCCCGAAAGTTCCCACATGATCCAGTGGCTCATGCCATTAAGCCTCAACACCAGTCCGATCGCGATTGCCACCGCACCAGCGCTGACCGCAGAATCGAGCCACGACCAGATGCCTATGGCGGCAATCGAATAGAGCAGCGCATAGTTCAACACGACCAGCGCGATGTTCAGCAGCGTCACCAGACGCATCTGCGGATGCACGGTGTCCAGAAAACTCTCCATGGAATCTCGCGCATAGTCGGTTTCCAGCTTCGAATGGGCGAAAAGCTTCACCGTCATGATGTTGGTGTAACTGTCGACCACGCGGCCGGTCATTTCCGAACGCGCATCTGCCTGCCGCTCCGAGATCACGCGCATACGCGGCATGAAATAACGCAGGATGATCGCATATCCGGCAAACCACACCAGAAACGGCGTCATCAGCCAAACGCTGAGCGACGAAACGAGCACCAGCGCGCCGAGAAAGTACACGGAAACATAGACGAAAATGTCGGCGGTCTTCATCACCGTCTCGCGCACACCAAGAGCGGCCTGCATCACCTTCGTCGCGACGCGACCGGCAAACTCATCCTGATAGAAACTCATCGACTGGCCGAGCACATAGCGATGCGCCATCCAGCGGATGATCATCGGATAGTTGCCGACGACGGTCTGGTGGACAACGAGATTGTGCAGCACCGCGATCAGCGGATAGATGCCGAGCACCACGACCGTCATCAGTATGAGCTGACTGCCCTCTTCGTCCAGAAACGTCGAGCGATCGCTGCCCGACAGCCAATCGACCAGATTTCCGAAGAACGAGAAGATCCATATCTCAACGATCGCCGCGATGACCGACAGTGCTGACACGACAGCAAGAGCTGGCCATATTCCTCGCGTGTAGTGCCAGATAAACGGCCACAATCTTGCAGGTGGCTCAGCCGGCTCAACAGCCGGAAACGGATCGATCAATTTTTCAAACCAGGCAAACATGGTTCAAACCTCAGATAGTTTTCGTGCACCGCAGTTAATGACGCGGCTTGATACGGGAATAACGCGCGGACGCCCTGCCTGCGCCCGATCGGCAGGTTTGGAAGCGAAATGACGGCAAAACTGTTTCATCACGAATGATTCCCAACGGAAGTGGATAAATCCGGCGGAAATCGGTGACGTTATCTAAAGACTATTTTTGAAGAACGTGTGTCGCGATATCCGCCTAAAGGCGCGCACCGGGCGCGCGTGGGCAGTAGGATGGTCCCATTATCCAGAATTCCATCTGTGCCTCCGGCGAATTGCGTTTCAACGAATCGCTGTTTACACCCGGCAAATTGCAGCTGCAACCATTTGGTTGTGTCCTGCTGACATTGCGAGTTCCAACTGTGTCCTTTCGGCAACCCTGATCCATGGCAAACGACGGTCCAGATTTTCGCATCGCGCTTTATCAGCCGGATATTCCCGGCAATACCGGATCGATCCTCAGGCTCGCTGCCTGTCTGGGCGTCGCCTGCGATATCATCGAACCGGCGGGATTCAGCCTGTCGGACCGCGCGCTGAAACGCGCAGGCATGGACTATCTTGAACTGGCATCACTAAACCGTCACGCTGACTGGAACGCCTTTGAAGCATGGCGAAAAAGCGGCGATTGGCGGCTGATCCTCCTGACAACAAAGGCAGACCACGGCTATGCCGATTTTGATTTCCGGCCGCGCGACATCCTCCTGTTCGGCCGCGAATCGGCAGGCGTTCCAAAGTCGGTTCACAATGCCGTAGATTCGCGCCTCACCATCCCGATGCCGGGAGGTGGACGCAGTCTCAATCTGGCAATGAGCGTCGCAATGGTGGCCGGCGAGGCGATGCGGCAATTATCAATCCGCGCTGGGTAGCCGGCGCATGGTGAATTCGATGACGTCGCCGGGCCGCTCGCACCAGCTTTCCACGCTGGTCCAATAGGCCTGCTTTGGCCACGAATCATACCACTCGCTGGCTTTTCTGCGCGCTTCAAGCCGCGGCAGCACGAATGTCTCTCGGACAAAACCGTCGCGCGGCAACCGGTTCGTGGTCCGGCGCGCGTCAGCCAGCCTGCCTTTCAAGCTGCTCAAATCTGGTCTTTTGGCAACAGACACAGTCGCCTCACAAACAGTATACTCGCAAGTTAAGGCCCATACTTGACCCCTTGAATATTCAGTTTAGGGATCGAAATCCGGACTGACGAGTCATTTTCACCGCCCGGCACACCGGTCGCGCCAATTGAATTGGAGACACCCGATGGGAAGCCACAATATCCCCGAGGGTCTGCCCCCCGACATCGATGACAAGAAGACACGCGCCAGCACGTGGTTCTCCGAACTGCGCGACACGATCTGCGCCTCGTTCGAACAACTCGAAGACGAATTAACCGGATCCTATTCCGATCGCCCGGCCGGACGGTTTGAGCGCACGCCATGGCAGCGTGACGGCGGCAAGGGAGGCGGTGGAGTCATGTCGATGATGCACGGCCGCGTGTTCGAAAAGGTGGGTGTTCACACCTCGACGGTCTATGGTGAGTTTGCACCTGAATTTCGCAAGCAGATCCCTGGCGCAGAGGACGATCCGAAGTTCTGGGCATCCGGTATTTCACTGATTGCCCACATGCATAACCCCAACGTTCCGGCGGTACATATGAACACGCGCATGGTTGTCACTACGCGACAATGGTTCGGTGGCGGCGCGGATTTGACGCCGGTGCTCGACCGCCGCCGCACCCAGGATGATCCGGACACGGCCGCATTTCACAAGGCTTTCGAATTTGTCTGCAAGCGTCATCCGGACGTCGCCGACTATCCCCGCTTCAAACAGTGGTGTGACGACTATTTTTACCTCAAACACCGCAACGAACCGCGCGGGATCGGCGGAATATTTTACGATTGGCTGCATTCCGGCGACGAATCCGGCGGCTGGGAGGCCGATTTCGAGTTTACCCAGGATGTCGGACGCTCTTTCAATGTCGTCTACCCGCTTCTGGTTCGTCGCAATTTCAATCTTGGCTGGACCAGCGAAGATCGCGAAGAACAACTGGTCAGGCGCGGTCGCTACGTCGAATTCAACCTGCTTTACGATCGCGGAACGATTTTCGGGCTCAAGACAGGCGGCAATATCGATTCAATTCTGTCATCGATGCCTCCTGAGGTGAAATGGCCTTAGAATATTGGCTGTAATCATATTTGAGGCAGGTCAACCGTTTCACTGCCAACCGATGCTATATTGTCAAATTCACGAGCAGAGGAGGATCGCGCTGTGAAGGAATTTCAATGTGGTGCGCTGGTTCCAGGTTGTGATTGGCATACTCGCCATGACGACGAGGCCGAGGTCATGCGCCGTGCGGTCGAACATATGCGCAAGGCTCATGGTGAAACGACCATTCGCGAAACCATGATTGAAGCAATCCGGTCGCGCATCGGTCAGGTCAGCGACGCGGCCTGAGTAACGTCAAGGCTTAGTCTTCTTCTGCTCGCGTCAGTTCAATGGCGCGGGCAATGAGGGCCTGTTTGTCTGGTTCGAACCCGCGGTCGAGCCATTCCGTTTCAAGTTGCGCCAATACCGCTCCCAAATTTTCCCCTGGTTCAAAGCCTCGTTCAAGCAGATCTCTGCCCGACAGGGGGAATTTGGGCTTCTGCCAGTTCTCCGCGATTGCAAGCAACTTGCCAAATTCTCCCGCCTCGACAAGCGCTTCGTCGTTCTCCTGGCCACGGGTTCGCGCCGAGGCCAGCGCCAACCTCAGATGGTCGAGCATACCTTGCAAATCGCACCGATACAGCCGCTTTCGAAATGCCCTCTCCGATAATCCGCTTGGCGGTACGGTTGTTGCTGACCAATTCGTCAGTCTGCCAGTTTGCCTGTTCGACAGTCGCAATCGCTCCGCTAGCAACCTGACCCGGCTTTCATTCGGGGGAATGATCGCTTCCAGCCGCAACATTGCATCGGTCTCCCAACCGAGTGCCCGTTCAGCCGCCACAAGCCCATGAATCGCATCAATGCCCCATTTTTCCGTTTCCGGCAGCACTTTGCCGAGCACGCCTGCTTGACGCATCCACAACAAGGCCCGGGTTGGGTCCGTGGCCGCGAGCAATTTGTCGAGTTCTGCCCAAACCCGTTCCGGTGACAAATCGTCAAGACCGGTTTTCAGTCTCGCACACGCTTTAAGACCCACGGCATCAGGTCGGCCGTCACCATAACGGGCAAAAAAGCGGAAAAACCGCAATATGCGCAAATAGTCTTCACGAATTCGGGTTTCAGCGTCCCCGATGAATCGCACTGTACGCTGCTGGATATCCGCAACCCCGCCCACAAGGTCCACGACCACACCATCAGGGCCGGCATAAAGTCCGTTTATCGTGAAATCGCGCCGTTCGGCATCGGCCTGCCAGCTGCGGCCGAATTTGACCTTCGCGCGTCGGCCATCGGTCTCAATGTCCTCTCGCAGTGTGGTCACTTCGAAAGGGCTGCCATTGGCGATGATCGTCACCGTGCCGTGTTCGATACCGGTCGGCACGGATTTGAAACCGGCTTTGTCTGCACGGCGCATAACTTCTTCAGGCGCGCAAGTCGTCGCGATATCAATGTCTGAGACATCTTCACCCAAGAGCGCGTTACGGACCGCACCTCCGGCTATCCGCGCCTCTTCGCCGGCTGAATTGAGGATCGCGAGGACCGACTGCAGACTTTCATCCTCAAGCCATCTGGAGCCCGATATCGAAACGCTCACGCGTAGAGCCTTTCATAAAGCGTGCGGATGATCCCCGCCGTAACGCCCCAAATATAACGCTCGCCAAACGGCATGACCCAGTAGAACCGTTCCTTGCCCTGCCAGATGCGGCTTTCGGTTCTGTGATTGCGGGGATCCATCAGGAACTCCAACGGCACTTCAAACGCATCAGCGACTTCTGCGGGATTTATCCGCATATCGGCGGATGGATCAGCCACCGCCAATACGGGTGAGATGCGGTACCCGCTGCCGCTTGCATAGTCTGGCATGCGCCCGACAACTTCAAACGCCTCCGGTGCCAACCCGATTTCTTCATGTGTTTCACGCAACGCGGCTGCCTCTGGAGACAGGTCTGTCGCGTCGATGCGGCCACCGGGAAACGCGACCTGACCGGAATGCGAGCGCAACTGTTCGGTCCGTTGTGTCAAAATCACCGACGGAACACCATTGCGCTCCACCACGGCGATAAGAACGGCCGCATCCTGCAATTTTCGATCCAGAATCAAATCACGGAGGTCCGGGTTAAGAGCGTGATCACCCAGATGCTCCACTTCAGCCCGGCCATTTTCCAAGCCCGCACGTCTGCGCCAATCTTCGATACTGAATCCGGTTCCGGCAATCATTGTCATTGGCTGAGCTCTTCCAGCTTCGCCGCAGGCATAATGGGAAAACTCGCTCCCCTTGAGCGCACGGCAAACATCAATCTGCCGTCCATTTCAATCTCTTCACCGTGATCGGCAAGCTCATACATCACCGGCCTTGCTACGAGCGCTTCCAGACGCCCTCGAACCAGCAGATAGGGTTTTAGTCCGCCGGTTTCAGCTTCAAATTCAAAACGCAGTGGATTTTCGCGACTGGCTTCGACCACGTCACCGACATTGGTACGAAATGTCATGACCCGTTCGTCCCCTTTGCCCGAAACGTTGAGCTCGACGGCTACAAATGGCGCGTCTTCTACCTGAATACCAACTTTCTCAACCGGGGTGACGAGATAGGTTTTCTCGTCTGCGTCCTTTCTGAGCACCGTTGAGAACAGTTGGACAAGTGCTGCCCGTGTGATCGGCGTACCATTGTAGAACCATGTACCGTCCCGCTTGATCTCCATGTCGAGATCGCCACGGAACTCCGGCTCCCACCGGTCCACTGGCGGAACACCTTTACCGGCCCTGGCCGCACGCGATATCAAAGCCTCCAGCGCAGCCGTGTCATGGGCGCTGGTCAGGCCTTCAAGGTCAGGATTGTCAACATGTTCATTCGTTGCCATGGTCACGAAATAGTCACTGTTGTTCCGCTTGTCAGCCACTTTAGGTGATTTAAGTTGATACTCGGCCCCGAACCGCGGAAACTGCCGCCAACGAAAACCTGATGATTCGGGTATCCTGTATGCTTTGACGCACGCAAAGCGATTTTTCGCTGGGAAGGAAACCATCGTATGACAGCCATGACACCGGAAAAGACCATGAGCGACAAGGACATGGTCGCTGCTGCCGAAAAGGCGCTTTCGGAGATTTCCGATGTCCGTAAATCGGTCGGAACCGTGATTTTCGGACAGGAAAGTGTGGTGGAACGTGCACTTGTTGCACTTTTGGCGGGTGGTCACGCCCTGCTTGTCGGCGTGCCCGGCCTGGCCAAGACAAAACTGGTTGACACTTTGGGCACGGTTCTGGGCCTTGAAGCCAACCGCGTTCAGTTCACACCGGATTTGATGCCATCGGATATTCTCGGATCCGAGGTAATGGAGCAGGACGAAAAGGGAAAGCGCAAATTCCGGTTTCTTCCCGGTCCGATTTTCGCCCAGCTTTTGATGGCGGATGAAATCAATCGTGCCAGCCCGCGCACTCAATCAGCGCTGTTGCAATCGATGCAGGAGTATCATGTGACCGTCGCCGGCGCCCGCCACGACCTGCCTGCGCCATTTCATGTGCTCGCAACACAAAATCCGCTCGAACAGGAAGGCACATATCCGCTTCCCGAAGCCCAGTTGGACCGGTTTTTGCTGCAGATTGACATCCTCTATCCCGAACTGGAGGCAGAACGCCGGATCCTGATCGAAACAACAGGCGCCAAAGATGCGGTCGCCGAAAATGTACTTAAAGCCAAGCGGCTACAGGAAATCCAGGCGCTCGTGCGCCGCATGCCGGTGCCTGAAAGTGTTGTCGAGGCAATATTGAACCTGGTACGCGCCGCAAGGCCGGGGGAAGGCGATGCGAATATCGACCGCCATGTCTCTTGGGGTCCGGGCCCGCGGGCGAGCCAGGCGCTCACGCTTTGCGCTCGTGCCCGCGCGCTCTATGATGGCCGCCTGGCGCCATCGGTAGACGATGTGCGTGCCTTGGCTGAGCCGGTATTGCAGCACAGAATGGCACTTACATTCGCAGCCCGCGCCGAAGGCATGAGCGTGCGCGATGTCATCGCCAGACTGGTCAAAGAAAGGGTTTGATGGTTCAGGTCGGCAAATCGGTCGAACCGGTTGTAACACCCGATGCGCTTGCCCGCGCAAGGCAAAGGGCTGCGCTCGTTCCCGATCTGCTGGTCGAGGCGCGGCGCGTGGTCAACACCGTAATCGCCGGTTGGCATGGCCGCCGAAAGCGCGGCATTGGAGAAAATTTCTGGCAATTCAGACCCTATGTCGAAGGGGAGGCACGCTCGCGCATCGACTGGCGCCGCTCGGCCCGTGACGACCACATCTATGTGCGTGACCGCGAATGGGAAGCTGCGCATACGGTCTGGCTTTGGGCTGATCCATCGCCCTCGATGCTCTACAAGTCAGAGGCGGCCGATGTATCCAAGGAATCGCGCGCACTGGTGCTGATACTTGCCTTGGCTGAATTGTTGTCGCGAAGCGGCGAGCGCATTGCGTGGCCAGGACTGACCGACCCGTTTACTTCCCGCAACGGCGCCGAGCGGCTGGCGGCACAATTGTCACATGTCTCGGAACGCCCGCCGAAGCCGGATTTGACTCCAATTCGCCGTATGTCGGACCTCGTCATCGCCAGCGACCTTCTCGATGCGACCGAGGACACGATTGCCTGGCTTGCACCCCTGGCAGATCGCGGAGTCCGGGTTCACCTGATAGAAATTACCGATCCTGCCGAAGAAAATTTCCCGTATTCAGGTCGAACCGAGTTTCGCGACCCGGAAACGGGGGTCAAACTTACTGCCGGCCGCGCCGAAACGGTAGCAGACGACTACCGGCGCCAATACATCGCCCGGCGCGAAGAGCTTGAATCCTGGTGCCGCCGCCTTGCCTGGAGCTACACAATCAACCACACAGACCGCCTGGCATCCGAAGCCTTGGTCCGCGTTCACATGATGATGAGCGAAGAGGCAGGGACGATCTGATGAGTTTTCTGCCGATCGCATTTGCCCAGCCGCTATTGCTTTATGGACTTATCGCCCTTCCGGTCATCTGGTGGTTGTTGCGGCTAACACCGCCGCGTCCGCAAATTGAGGTTTTTCCGCCTCTGAAGATATTGGCGCGCGTGCTTAAGCCTGAAGAGACACCGCATCAGAGCCCCTGGTGGCTGACCCTGCTGAGACTGATGCTGGCCGCTCTCGTCATTCTCGCTCTCGCTGAACCGATTTTCAAACCGACGGAGAAAACCGGCGACCGTGGCTCTGCGCTGGCGTTGATCATCGACAATAGCTGGCCGACGGCGCCCGATTGGCCGGAACGTGTCGCAACCGCTGAACGGCTGTTAGCCGATGCGGCGGACAATGATGTTCCGGTCGTCCTTGCATTCACAGTCGAGGCTGCGAATTCGGAGATTGGCCCGTTCGGCGCGGCAACCGCCCGCGACAGGCTCAGAGCCGCCGCACCACGCCCGGTCGCTTCCGACAGATTGGCTAGCTTCGAGAGGGTTGCTGACGCAATAGCGGATTTGGACGACGTGACCGCCGCCTTCTTGAGTGATGGATTGGCCGGGCCGGATGACACTGCCGCTTTTGAGCGTGTTCTGGGCGGCAACGTGACCGAATTGATCTGGGCTGATCCCGATGCGCTGGACAATGTTGGAATTGTCACCTCCCGCAACGAGCCGGAAGCGATGATCGTGACAACCATTCGGGCGCCCGACGATTCCGCACCGCGCCAGGTTTCCGTCATCGCACTTGATGATCGGGGAAGACGTATTGCCGAATCATCGGCAACATTTGGCGCCGGCACAACACAAGCGACAGCCGAACTGAAAGTCCCGTTTGAATTGAGGAACGACTTCGATACGGTAATTGTTGAAGGCGAAAACACCGCGTCAGCGGTTCACTTGCTTGATGAAAATTCGAGGCGCAGGCGTGTCGGTCTCATATCTGCAGCAGAAGCAGATCAAGCCCAGCCGCTGCTGTCTCCGCTATTCTATATCCGTAACGCAATGGCGCCCTTTGCCGATCTCGTCGAACCGGAAACTTCGGATCTGGCCAACGCCATTCCGGCGCTGCTTGAAACAAAGCCTGCGATCATTCTCATGGCCGATGTCGGGATCATTCCGGCCGAGGCAAGAAAGAGGCTGATAGACTGGATCGAAAATGGCGGTACGCTGGTGCGCTTCGCCGGTCCCCGCCTTGCAGCCGCCGAACACGACGACGATCTTCTTCCGGTCAGACTAAGGCTCGGCGAACGGGCGCTGGGCGGCACCCTGTCGTGGACCGAACCGCAGCCCGTCGCCGAGTTCCCGGCACAAGGTCCATTCTATGATTTGACGCCACCGCGCGAAGTCTCTGTCAGGCGACAGGTGCTGGCCGAACCGACACCGGATATCGTTGACCGCACCTGGGCCAGTCTCGCCGACGGCACGCCACTCGTTACCGGCGCGAGCAGAGGTAACGGCGCAGTTGCACTGTTTCATGTCCCGCCGGAAGCGACCTGGTCCAATCTGCCGATTTCGGGCAGTTTCGTTGAGATGTTGCGGCGCCTTGTGCAGCTGTCGAGGAATCAGGGACGCCACGAGCGCCAATCTGACGGGCAGCCGACTGCATTGGCTCCCTATCGCATGATTTCCGCTGATGGAGCGCTTGTGCCCCCGCCACCGGATGCAAAGCCGCTGTTGCTGGACGGCGAGGCGCCAGTAGTATCGATTGACAATCCACCCGGATTCTACGGTAGCGGCGAAGGCGTGGTTGCGCACAATTTGCTGGACGAGTCGTCAACGTTTAACCGCATCATCAAGCCGGCCGATAACGTCCTTGTCACCGATATCCGCTACGGTTTTGACGAGCAGCGTGACTTAAAGGGACTGCTGTTCATATTGGCCATTGTTCTGCTGGCACTCGACACATTGGCAGTTTTCTGGATTTCAGGCGTGTTTGCACGGCGCTCGCTTTCCCGCGCCGCAGCGGCGACAACTCTCTTGATTGCAATTATTCTTGCAGCATCCAATCCTCAGCCGGCGGTCGCACAGACCTCTGATGCAAAGCCCGGCGATTTGGAGGCCATCGACGCTATTTCGCAAACCCGAATAGCCTATGTCCTGACCGGCGATTCTGCAGTCGATTCGATCAGCCGCGCCGGAATTGAAGGCCTGAACCGCTTCCTGATTCAAAAAACCGCATTGGAACCAGGGCGGCCCGCCGGCGTCGACATCGCAGTCGATGAATTGTCGTTTTATCCGATCATCTACTGGCCGGTCGATCCTGATGCCCCCATGCCAAGCCAAACGGCCATCGGTCGTATCGATGCGTATATGCAACAGGGCGGAACGGTCTTGTTCGATACGCGCGACCAATTTGCCAGTGGATTCGGGCAGGCCGGGGCCACCCCGGCGACGCTCCGTCTTCGCGAAATCCTTGCAAATTTGAACGTGCCGCCACTTGAGCCGGTTCCGCCGGACCACGTGTTGACAAAGTCCTTCTATATATTGCGGCAGTTTCCCGGAAGATATGCCGATGCTCCGCTGTGGGTCGAAGCCTCCCTTGAAGCCGAAAATTCGGAGAACCGGCCTGTTAGGACCGGAGACGGAGTCTCGCCGATCATGATAACCGCGGCGGATTTTGCCGGCGCCTGGGCAATTGATCAGTCAGGACGACCGATGTTCCCGACTGTTCCGGCCAACCCGATGCAGCGGGTGTATGCCTTCCGATCGGGTGTCAACATCATGATGTACATGCTCACCGGCAATTACAAATCCGATCAGGTTCACCTGCCGATCCTGCTTGAAAGACTGGGGCAGTGAGGCGATGAATTGGTCAATCGGATTAGAACCGCTGGCTTCCTGGCCCATCGTGATTGCCTGCGCCACGGGATTGTTGATCCTGGCGCTCTCTGGCCTGTATCTGGGTCAGCGAGGCGCAGTAATTCGTCTGCTCGCATCGATGGCTTTGGCGACAGCGTTGCTCAATCCGGTCATCCTGGACGAGGAACGCGAGCCACTGAAGAGCGTGGTTGCCCTAATAGTCGATCGCAGTCAGAGCCAGGATATTGGCGACCGTCAGTTGCAAACCGATGCAGCAGCCGAGCAACTGCGAACAAAGCTTGGCCGCTTCCCACAGTTTGAAGTGCGTGAGATCGAAGCCGGACGCGCCGCCAAGGCAGAGGAACGTACCGAAACAAGGCTGTTTGAGGCACTGACAAGCGCCATTCGCGACGTTCCGCCATCGCGTGTGGCCGGAGCAATTGTGATCACCGATGGCCAGGTGCACGATTTGCCCGAAGACAACATTACCAACTTCCCCGCACCAATACACTCACTTGTAACGGGTGAAGATGGCGAAGAAGATCGACGCATTCGTTTCGAGAAGGCACCACGCTTCGGCATTGCTGGCAAGCCGCTGGAGATGACTTATCGTGTGTTCTCAAGCACCAGCGGAGCCGGCCAGATTGATGTTCGTGTCTCGATCAACGGTGAATTGGTGACAGTCACCAAAGCCGAAATCGGTGTGGAGATGCCGATTGAACTGGAAATCCCCCATGCGGGCCGAAACATAATCGAGCTGGCAATCGAAAAAGAGCCCGATGAGATCACCGGCGTGAACAACAAGGCAATTGCGGTTGTCGACGGCATCCGCGAAAACTTGCGGGTTCTGTTGGTATCCGGTGAGCCACATGCCGGTGAGCGCACCTGGCGCAACCTGTTGAAATCCGATGCATCCGTGGATCTGGTTCATTTCACCATTTTGCGACCCCCGGAAAAGCAGGATGGCACACCGATTACCGATCTGTCGCTGATCGCCTTTCCAACCCGCGAACTGTTTGTCGAAAAGATCAATGATTTCGACCTGATCATATTCGACCGCTATCAGCATCGAGATGTTCTGCCGATCCTGTACTATGATTATATCGCCCAGTACGTCGCCCGCGGCGGAGCTCTTTTGATCGCCGCCGGGCCGGAATATTCGGGCAATCAATCGATCGCCCAAACACCATTGATCGCCGCACTTCCGGCATTGCCGACAGGTCAGGTAATTGAAGAAGCCTTCTATCCCCGGCTGACAGAAACGGGTGCAAAACATCCGGTTACGCGCGGTCTCGATGGTGCAACGGTAGAGCCGCCCAATTGGAGCCGTTGGTTCCGCATTATCGATATCGCCAATCCGCAGGGAACAGCGGTGATGAAAGGGGCTGGCGACCGTCCGCTCTTGTTGCTCAATCGCATCGACAAAGGCCGCGTCGGCATGTTTCTGTCCGATCAGGGCTGGCTGTGGGCGCGCGGATTTGAAGGCGGTGGCCCACATGTATCCTTGTACAGGCGGATCGCTCACTGGCTGATGAAAGAGCCGGAACTTGAAGAAGAACGGCTCTACGCAGAAGGCCGTGGTATGACGCTGGAAATCAGGCGCCAGACAATGAGCGATGACCCGGGTCCGGCTACGCTGATCGCGCCGTCCGGCCAGACGAGCGATGCCGAACTGACAGAATCCGAACCGGGCGTGTTTTCGGCAACGATCGAGGCAGAGGAAATTGGGCTCTACCAGATCGGAAATGGCGAACTCGCCGCTCTCGCTCATGTAGGGCCGGTCAACGCGCGTGAATTTGCTGATACAATATCAACCACCGACCTCATGGAGGGCCCGGCCAACAAGACTGGTGGAAGTGTGAGGCGCCTTGCCGCCGGCTCGGGGCTCACGACTCCGGGAATCGTGCCTGTTCGTCACACGGGTAACGCCTCCGGGCGCGACTGGATTGGACTCCGATCGACCGAGGACAGCGTGCTTAAAGCGGTCAACCAGGTACCACTATTCGCCGGTTTCCTCGGTCTCGGAATATTGCTGCTGGCGCTCGGTTCGATGTGGTACCGCGAAGGGCGTTAGACCGGTTCAGGATACAACGCATGCTTGGTCAGCATGAACAAGCTTTCCGCATAGTCTATCAATGGAGCCTTTTTGAAGCTCAGCGACCAGCAAACGAGCCGGATCAACCGGCCGCGGCATGATGATCTTCCCGTTTGGTAACGGCTCAAAACCCAGTGGCTGGTAATACGGTGCATCGCCGACGAGAATAACCATCGGAGCAGACGCAGCCCTGGCGGCTTCAACCGCGACGGACACCAATTTGCGCCCGATCCCCTTGTTCTTCCATGCCGGACGCACGGCGAGCGGTCCAAGCAACAGCGCTTTCGAGATGTCGGCTACGACCCAGGTTTGCCGAACCGAGCCAACCACGTCATCTTCGCATACTGCAACAAATGAAAGGGTGGTGTCATGCAACCCGCCTTCGCGGATCTTGTAGGCTGCGCGCGCAAACCGGCCCGGGCCGAAGGCTTCGGCATTGATGGCTTCTATGATGGGATCGTGGCCAGGTTTTTCCGGCAAAAAGGCGATACTTGCATCGCTCATGACATGTTTCCAATTCGAATAGATGGACAGGTTGATGTGGCCGGCAAATTGCGGCGGCGCCTCAGGCGCGTAATCCCTATCGTCGTCGTTCGAACCAGAATGCCATGATCATTTCTCCGGATTTCGCTGTATCACTGATGCTCCAAGCCGTAAACAGGCGAAATGGCTGTCTACTCAGATGACGGATTGTTCACCGCCAGGGTGATTTTATCTTTTCACCGAGTGGAATATGGTCCTTGAAACAGTTTGGAAGGACCACAAATGGGCGTGATGATTGATGGCAAATGGCACAGCGAAAGCCTCAGGGTTTCCGCTTCGGATGGGCGTTTTCAACGCTCGGAGGCAGCCTGCCGCAACTGGGTAACACCCGATGGCTCTCCCGGTCCAAGTGGAACGGGCGGGTTCAAGGCCGAACCCGGGCGCTATCATCTCTACGTATCCTATGCCTGTCCGTGGGCGCACCGGACGTTGATATTTCGCAAGCTCAAGAAGCTTGACGAAATCATTTCAGTATCGGTCGTTCATCATTTCATGGGTGCGGACGGCTGGACGTTTGATATGGGCGACGGAGCGACCGGAGCGACCGGCGACACCGTCAACGGCAAGAAGCTGCTGAACGAGATCTACGCCCTGTCTGATTCGACTTATTCTGGCCGTGTTACAGTGCCGGTGCTGTGGGACAAAAAGCAGGGTGTAATCGTTTCAAACGAATCATCCGAAATCATCCGCATGTTCAATTCGGCTTTCAATCAGTGGGCCGATACATCGACGGATTACTATCCGGAGGCCCTTCGCTCCGAAATCGATGAGGTCAACGCTCCGATATATGCAAACATCAATAACGGCGTTTACCGCTGCGGCTTTGCCTCCACGCAAGAAGCCTACGAAGAGGCGTTTGACGACCTGTTTTCGACCCTCGACATGGTTGAAAATCGTCTGTCGGAAAACCGCTATCTTTGCGGATCGCAGATGACCGAAGCCGACTGGCGATTATTCCCGACACTGGTTCGTTTCGATCCCGTCTATGTCGGCCATTTCAAGTGCAATTTGCGCCGTATAGCCGATTATCCGAACCTGCCAAATTATACTCGCGATCTTTACCAGGTTCCCGGCGTCGCCGAGACGGTCAACCTCCTGCACATCAAAAACCATTATTACGGCAGTCACGAATCCATAAATCCGACGCGTGTGGTGCCGAAGGGCCCTGAGATTGACTACTCCACCACGCATGATCGAGACCGGTTCTGAAGCGGAACAAAATCACCAGAAGGGCGATACTTCAGCGCCTGATATCACTTCTTCAATCCTGCGAGCCGACGACGGACTTATGTCGTCAGGCAAATCGGTCACTGGAAAGAAATCTGCCGCCAATATCTCCTCTGTCGGTTTGAAATCAATGGCTCGGGTGAACTCATCGACAACATAGAGCACCACATGATCGCGGCGGCTTGCCCGAGGATTGTAATACAATGCGTACATTCTTGGCGGTGCGGAAATCTCAACGCCGGATTCTTCGTGTAATTCCCTTTCCATTGCATTGAGTGCCGTTTCGCCGGTCTCAACTCCGCCGCCTGGCAAGTGCCAGCCCTCAACATAGCTATGTTTGACGAGAAGAACTTCATTGGAACTGCGATCGTGGACAAGGACCCTGACTCCCAGCGTCATTGGCCTTGTGAACAGGAAGTAGAGATGAAACAACCGCATGCGCAATCGCGCCCACGAGCGTGATATGGGTCTACTCACGAGTTACTCCAACTCGCCCGCAATGCATCAGAGATCCACAAACCGCCCGTTCCCACGCATCAAATTCATCGCACTAATTCCATAGCAGCAAAATTCATCATATGAGAGGCAATGTTCCGATTGGCCCACATTTCCGACCCGCATTTGGGACCGCTGCCGAAGATGGATATTCGTCAGCTGGCCTCGAAGCGGATTACCGGCTACGTGAACTGGCGTATCAACCGTCATCGCAATCACGCCAGTGGTACGCTTCCTGCGATCATCGAAGATCTCAAGAACTTTGATCCCTCCCATATCGCGGTCACCGGAGACCTGATCAATGTCGGCCTGGAAAGCGAAGTAGAAGAGGCGCGAAATTGGCTGGAGAAGCTGGGCAGTGCAGATTTCGTCTCTGTTGTTCCCGGAAACCATGACGCATACGTGCCTGGAGCATTTGCCCGCTGCTGCGACCGGTGGGCGCCATGGATGACCGGTGATGACCAATCCATCCGGGCCGATCGGTTCCCCTATCTTCGTATTCGCGACAATGTTGCATTAATCGGTGTCTCCAGTGCCCGCGCAACAGCGCCATTCATGGCGACCGGGTATTTTCGCCAGAAGCAGGCATTGGCATTGTCGGCACTATTGGATGAAACCCGCAGTGCGGGTCTTTGCCGCGTGATCATTATCCATCACCCGCCGGTACACCGGGCTATTGCATTTCACAAACGGCTGATCGGGATTGACCGGTTTCAGCGTACGATCAAACGGCATGGCGCCGAACTGATCCTTCACGGCCACACACACCTGCCGACACTTCACCATCTCGACGGCAATTCCGGAAAAGTGCCGGTGGTCGGCGTTGCGGCAGCGGGTCAAGCACCTGGCGGATTAAAACCGCCCGCCCAGCATAATCTGATCGAGATCAGTGGTTCGCGCGGCCAATGGCGTATTATTCTGAAACGCAGAGGTCTTGGTGGGGCAACGGCTGGTGTAGGTGAGCTGTCAGCTGAATTGTTGACCGGTCAGTAGGGGCGCACATTACATCCCGAGTTCTGGAAACAGATCCGACAAAATGGCAATCAGTATTGCAATCCCGGCGATAGCCCCAAATATCACCAGCAGCAGACCCGATAGATACTCACCCAGCATCGCCAGCGACAGTTTTCGCCCGGTAACAACCCCTTTTCGAGGCGATATTCGTGACACCGGGCCGTCCATCATTTGCTGCCGCTCCACCATCCGGTCAGCGATATGGCGGGTTACCGCTTCTTTGACATTTGCGATATCCGCAGATTCAGCCATCACCGTCCGCCCAATGCGTGAGTCGCGTAAAAACCGGTAGGTACGGCCATCACGATCAATGGCGACGTGAGCTGTCGCATCAATCCACAATCGCGGCTGCAAACCGGCTGAAAGCACAAAGTCGAATTGGGTATCTTCTGGTGGAACTTCGGCGAATACAGGCTGCAATTCTTCTGCGAGCAGCTCGAGGCGCGCGATGCGCAAATTACGCAGTTCAACGTTTGCGTCGCTACGGTCAGCGGCGGCGTCACGTATGATCCGAACCGTATCAGACAATTTGCTTCGATCGCCCGACTGGCCGGAATTGTCGACCGTATCACTCATTAAACGCGGACTCTAACTCACCAAAACCATGGTAAACAGGGTATTAACACGGAATTCTGGCAATTGCATCAAACCCGCAAAAGACGTTGGATTTGAGGTAAACGACCGGATCGCCCGCTGTCCGAACCCAACTTTGAGCTGTTGGTTTTTACCGTAAATTCTGCCTGATCAGAGCTGCGGCGGCGTCTGGAATTTCCGCCGGCAACATGTGGCCGGTATCTTCAAATATATGCGCCGCAAACATTGGCGGCAACCTGTGCGCCTGCCGGGTTGGGAGCACTCGATCCTGCGTTCCCCAAAGAACCTTCACCGGCATGGAAAGCGATGCGAGCTGCTCTCGAGGAATTACACCCTGCTTTCCGTCCCGATGCATATATCTTGCAATCTCGATGAGCTGATCGCGCTGGCCGTCAACTTGGCGCATCTCCACCATGTGCCGAACGGTGTCATCTGAGACGGGATTGTTCCAACCGTACATGTTTTCCATGATGGCTTTCAGTTCGGCCGCGGTTTCCGCTTCGGCATATCGCGACAGCAGCCGGTAATTGATTTCCGTGCCAAATCCACCCGGCGCCAACAGGGTCATCGACGCAACCAAATCGGGTTTGGCAAGTGCCAGCAGCGCCGCGATCGCACCGCCGCGTGAATGGCCAACCAGATGGACAGGGCCGAGCTGCCGGTGAACCATTTCCTGCCGGAGCGCTTCGACCACGGCTCTGGTGCGGCTGGCATCCGGATAGTCGACAGACTTGCCATATCCGGGCAAGTCGAACGCCAATGTGCGGGCTTCAAGGGCAATCGCATCCTGAATGCCCTGCCACGCTACGTGTGTGTCAACAAAACCGTGCAGAAAGACGACAACTTTTTCGCCGCCGCCTTTCTCTCTGGCAAACAACCTGCTGGAGCTCACGCGGGATTGCCCTTGGCCACAATCCGGTTCGCCGCTGAAACTACCGCTTCGAGAGAGGCTGCAACAATATTGGTGTTGATGCCTGCACCAAATAGCTTTCCGCCGGTATATTCCACTTCCATGTAGCAGATCGCCGCGGCATTCGAGCCGCGCTGCATTGAATGTTCAGAATAGTCCAACACCGTCAGTTCAACTCCGATGTGCCGGGAAAGGGCATCGACAAATCCATCAATGGGACCTGTCCCCGATCCCTCAATGCGAACTTCTTTGCCATTATCGACAATTGTTGCCTCGAGCTTCCGTCGCTGTGTGCCTTCGGAGAAGGTCTGGTGATCGATGAACTTCAAACGCCCGCCCGGCTGGTCGACATAGGCCGAAATAAACTCGTCATAGATGCGTTTTGCCGGCAGTTCCTGACCCTCAACGTCGGTGATTTGCTGAATTGCACCGGAAAACTCTATCTGCAGATTGCGAGGCAAATTGAGCCCGTAATCCGCCTGCATGACATAGGCGATACCACCCTTGCCGCTTTGCGAGTTGATACGAATGATCGCCTCATAGGATCGGCCAACATCCTGCGGATCGATGGGCAGGTAGGGCACTTCCCAAAGTGGATGATTGGCCTTCTGAATGGCCTTCATGCCTTTGTTGATCGCATCCTGATGAGAGCCTGAGAAAGCTGTGTAGACCAGTTCGCCGACATAAGGGTGTCGCTCTGGAATTTTCAGCTGGTTGGAATACTCGTAAACCTCTTTCATCCGCGGAATGTCCGAGCAATCCAGCGCCGGATCGACACCTTGCGTGTACATGTTCAACGCCAGAGTGACGATATCGACATTGCCGGTACGCTCGCCATTGCCAAATAACGTGCCCTCCACACGATCTGCACCTGCCATCAGCGCCAGTTCGGTTGCCGCCACGCCGGTTCCACGGTCGTTGTGCGGATGCAGGGAAACGATCAGGTTTTCCCGGTTCGACAATTGCCGGCACATCCACTCGATCTGGTCGGCGTAGATGTTGGGCGTCGACATTTCCACGGTTGCCGGCAGATTGATGATCAGCTTGTTGTCCGGCGTTGGCTGCACGATTTCGGTCACCGCGTCGCAGATTTCCAGCGCCACTTCCAACTCGGTGCCGGTAAAGCTTTCCGGCGAATACTGGAAGCGATATCCGCCACCGGCCTTCGCGGCCATGTCGGTGATCATCTTGGCTGCATCGGTGGCGATCTGCTTGATACCGCCAACATCTTTTTCAAACACCACACGGCGCTGCAACTCGCTGGTGGAATTATAGAAATGAACAATTGGCTGGCTGGCGCCTTCCAAAGACTCGAACGTGCGGCTGATCAATTCCGGCCGGCACTGGACCAGCACCTGCAATGAGAGGTCCGAAGGGACATTTCCTTCCTCCACACACCAACGCGCAAAGTCAAAATCTGTCTGCGATGCAGAAGGAAAGCCAACTTCAATCTCCTTGAATCCCATATCGACCAGAAGCGCAAACATGCGCGCCTTGCGCTCATGGCCCATGGGATCGATCAGTGCCTGATTACCGTCTCTCAAGTCGACGGAGCACCAGACCGGCGGTGTCACTATCTGTTTTGCCGGCCATGTCCTGTCGACCAGACCCACTTGGGGATAGGGTTGATATTTTGCGGTTGCGCCTGGCATGCCGGCGGCGTGCATATTTGTTTCGGGTGCGTTCATCTTGCTTCTCTCTGGCGCCGCAGAACCGCAGCCATTTCTGCGGTCAACAGGCAGTCACCTTGTGTTTGATTTGCGGTATTGGGTCAATGGCGAGGAGCAATGCCATCAGTCGGCAAATCGACCGCCGGGTGCTCCTTCAGCTCGCCCGGCAGCCGCGAATAAGGTCGAGTAGAAGCGCGCCGGCGAGTGCCAGCGAAACAAAAATAGCTGCAGAGATGTGTTCAACGCAGTTCATGGGCTGCTTTTACATCGCACCTCACCAGGGCGCAAGTGTCACGCCGGTTGTGCCTCCGCAGGTTCCAGCGGCCCGATCCTGTGTTCACTGGGAAACGCGCTTATCAACATACGATAACGCATGTTGGCGTCGGAGAGCTTGCGGTAGAAACCGATCAGGTCCCTGACCGGTCCGCCCAACCGCTCAAGACCTGAGACGAAAGCAAGAATGACGCCGGCCTCGATCTGTCCTTCGATCACCATCCATCCGCCGATTCCAATGACCCCTAACGGACCCAGTGCAATCAGCAGATTATTGATCGTTTTCATGATGTGCTTGAGGCGGACAGCTTTCAGATTGAATTTCAGGATCTCGTCGGTCAGGGCCACGAACTCGTCCGGCGCCTCTTCTCCGATGAGTTCATGCTCGGCATTATCGACGATGAAACCCGACATTTGGCGCACTTTCAGCGCGCCTCGACGCGTCAAAATGTTAATCCGCCTCTGCGCCAGCGGCACGATAATGAACTGCGGCAGGTATAGGCCGACAGCAACCAAAGCAACGGTCGGCTCGACCCAGAACATGTAACCCAGCACAAAGACGATCGTGCCGACCTGGAGCACGGGCCCGGAGATCGCTGAACCGGAAAACTCACCCAGATTGCGAACCTCCGAATTCAACATCGAAACGACCATGCCTTCATCGACTCGGTCGTCGTCCGGGCCACCACCTTTGCGAATCTTCGAAGGTGGAAGAACGGTGTAGATGCACCGGAAGATGGAGTGGCGAAGACTGTGCACGATGCGCGCCGAAATCACTTCGCGCTTCCATTTCATCGCAAATTTGACGCCACTTTGGAGAAGAATCAGACCAAGATACATGGCGCCAAGCTGCCAGAGCAGGTTTAAATCCTGCCCGTCAATCGCTTCGTTCAGCATTCGCCGCTGCAATTCAAGCGGGATAGGCGCCAGCGGCAACAGCGCAAGCGTCAGCACCACGACGATGACCTGCGATTTGTAACTGTTCTGGATAATGTAGCGATAAAGAGTCGGCGCCATGATTCCCCGCGCTTAGTCGTTCAGCCCGGCGCCAACCTTCTATGTGGTCAATCCGGTGTCAACGAATTTCGCACTCACTTGTTTGGGAAGTGTTCTGCCTGTGCAGCTTCAGTCAGGTTGAATCGAGGCCAGATAAGCGATGATATCGGTGATCTGTTCGGGTGTCGCTTCGAATTCTGGCATGTCCGGATGACCGGTGACGATGCCTTCTGCAAACGCTTCCTCCAACGCATCGACGGGATAACGCTCAGACAGTGTTCTGAACTCGGGAGCTTCAGCATGAGGGCTGCGATCGCTTTCACCTATGCCGTGGCAGCGGGCGCAATTGGTCTCGACCAAGGCTCGGCCATGTTCGATATCAGCCTCCTGGGCCCGGACCGCATTGGCACAAGCTAATATCAGAATCGAAGCAGCAAGCAGCCGTGCACTGGAGAAACAATCTGGCATATTTGGCAAGCTCCCATTGTAATCGAGTTGCAGGTTACTGCATTGTTCTGCGCCGTTCTTTGACCCAAGTCACTTTCCCTGGCATCACCGTCCCAAATGGGCGACCACATTCTCGATCATCCGCATGCCAGCATCCTGGCCCAGAGTCATGATCGATTCCGGATGGAACTGGACAGCCGCAACAGGCTGTTCACTGTGCTCGATTGCCATGATCACCCCATCTTCGGTTTCTGCGGAAATCCGGAAATCTTTCGGCAGTGTTGCCGGATCAGCGAAGATGGAATGGTAGCGCCCCACGGTCACTTCCGCGCCGAGACCGGAAAACACCAGTCCTGGATCAACCACCTGTATTCGGGATGGTTTGCCATGCATGGGAAGCCTGAGATGGCGCAACTCACCGCCATAGGCCTCGGCGATTGCCTGCAAACCAAGACACACACCGAATACCGGCAGCCCTCGATCACGTGCTCGTTTGATCGTCGCAATACAATCGAAATCGGAAGGATTGCCCGGTCCCGGCGATAATACGACCAAATTCGGTTGTACCTGCTCGAACACATCGTCGAAAACCGGCGAGCGAACCGTCGTCACCTCCGCGCCGGTTTGGCGAAAATAGTTGGCCAGCGTATGCACGAAAGAATCCTCGTGATCGACCAGCAGGATCCTGCGCCCCGCACCAACTTTTGAGGCATCGCGCACGCCTGCCGGTTCATTTGATGATCCTGCATCGCGGATCGCGGCCAGCATTGCTGAAGCCTTCAATTCAGTTTCGGCTTCTTCTTCCTGCGGATCGGAATCAAATAGTAGCGTAGCACCTGCTCGCACTTCGGCAATACCATCCTTGATGCGTATCGTGCGCAGCGTCAGTCCGGTGTTCATGTCACCATTGAAATGCACCATGCCAATGGCGCCGCCATACCAGGCACGCGGGCTTTTCTCGTTTTCCTCGATAAAACGCATCGCCCACAGTTTCGGCGCGCCAGTCACCGTGACCGCCCACGCATGGCTCAAGAAGCCGTCAAACGCATCCATGTCGTCGCGCAGGCGGCCCTCGATATGATCAACGGTGTGGATCAGCCGAGAATACATCTCAATCTGCCGGCGTCCGATCACCCGAACCGAACCAGGCTCGCAGACGCGGCTTTTGTCGTTGCGGTCGACATCCGAACACATGGTCAATTCGGATTCGTCCTTCTTGGAATTGAGCAATTTCAGAATTTGCTCCGAATCGGCAATCGCATCCTCGCCGCGGCGGATTGTGCCCGAGATCGGGCAGGTTTCGATCCGCCTTCCATTGACGCGCACAAACATCTCCGGTGACGCGCCAATCAGATATTCGCGGTCACCCAGATTGATGAAAAAGGAATAGGGTGAGGGATTTATGGCTTTCAGCCGGCGCGCAATCTGCGAAGGTGCACTCTCGCACCGCTCATAGAACATCTGGCCGGGCACCACCTCAAAAAGGTCACCGCGAAGAAAACTCGCTTTCGCCTTTTCCACCAGCCGCGCATATTCACCCGGCTCATGGTCGGCGCGGGGCGGAGTTTCGGCTGACGATTCAAACGGCGATTCCTGCCCACCCCGATCCAACCCCTCGGTCGTCCATGCGTCACCAGAAAACTCATAGCGATCATGCCACGCTTTGGCGGCATGGTGATCCACAACAAGAATTTCGTCCGGCAGATAGAGCACGATATCGCGCTGGTCATCCGGCCGCTCAAGCTTCAGATCGATTGGATCGAACTGGAATGCAAGGTCATAGCCGAATGCACCATAAAGACCGACATTTGGGTCTTCTTCCGATCTGAATGCTGTAACGATCGCCCTGACAACGCTGAACACCGACGGCATGCGCGAGCGTTCCTCCTCGGTGAACACGCGCCCTGGCTCGGATATCTCGATCGCAATACGGTCCGCATCCTGGCTGGTGATGTCGCATTCGTCCACACCGCGTACCACCGCCGCAAACACCGGCAGCAGAGTTCGCCCGCGATCATTGAGCGCTTCAATTTTCATTGATCGTCCCTTTGACGAAATGGCGATCGGTGGATCGACGATCGCTGTATCCCAGCGGGTATACCTGCCCGGATATTCGTAGTTGGACGAAAATATCGCGCCCCGCTTGCTGTCGAGCAGATCAAGATAGGTCTCGATCGCGCCTACATAGGCTGTCTCACTGCGGCTGCGGCTAATACGGATTCCTCCGTCGGTCTCATAAACCGCTGCCTGTTGACCAGGTGATGCGCTCATCGAATTTTCTCCATCTTTCTGCCGCCGGAACTCGCGCAGAAAAAAGGCCGCCCGGCGAACCCGTTGCGGCCAATACCCTTTGCAAAGAACGTAATTGTTCATCGGCCGCGTTTCAGCAGCGCCACCACCACACAATTGCGTTCAGTTGTCTGTTCATGAGCGCCTTGATATCGTTTGGCCCGGATTTGCGCAACCGTTTCGTCGGAAAAGAGGGCAGGGAAAGCCCGGATCGGGGCGGACTTGATCCGGGCTTCCTGACCGCTGAATGAGCGGCCGCACAGGAAGGTAAGGGGGCCTAAACCGACCTATGCATTCTTGATGCATGGAACCAATGAGCTCCGACTGCATCCGACCTGCCCATCATATAGTAACATAAAACTTATATTTGTATATAATATCATTTTATACTTATAGTTGTACTCTGTTGCTTTGTCGGCGTGAGTACGAAAATGGCTGGCGCTCGGGAAAACCAGTTGCTACGGAATTTGCCAATTCAACAAACAGACAGAAAGAGCAATCATGGCAGGCGAGACATATCTTGTACCTCGGGAAGAAATCGACGGCATTGAAGGAGAGCGGAAGGTTCACTTTCTCAATCCCGGCGCCATCAGGATTAACAAGTCGCTGGGCGATCTGACTGGAATCACCGGTTTTGGGTTTCACATCATCGACGTGGCGCCGGGAGACGAAACAACCGAGTATCACGTTCATCATTTCGAAGATGAGTGCGTCTATGTCCTGGCAGGCAACGCAACCGCCGAAATTGGAGACCAATCATTCGACATAAAGGCCGGTGACTTTATCGGTTACCGAAAAGGCGGTTTGGCCCATACGATCACGAACACCGGCAGCGAGACTTTGCGCTGCATCGTCGTTGGCGAACGGTTGGCGCATGACGTTGGTGATTACCCCCGCAAACGGAAGCGCATCTACCGCAATGCAAGCATGGACTGGGATCTTGTCAGCCATGACGCAATCCAAGGCCCCGCGGGCTCTACCGAAAAATAGAGCTTCGAGTTCATCCGGCAGTTAGGGTCAGGACCCTAGTCTATCGATCCAGAACCGAGCGGATTTCCACCATGTTGGTGCGAATTCTCAACACGTAGAATCCCATCGTCGCAAGGTGGGTCGGCATCACCCAGCCATCCTCCCGTCCGTTGGAAATGATGAATGGCTGAACGGCAAGCGCCGAGCGGAATTGGCTCTCCAACCGGTCCCAAAGCGGCACCAGACCGCGTGAGGTGATCACATCATGAAAGTCGGCCCGGGTGGCGACGATAATCCCGTAATAGCCGTAAAGCTGTCCATAGGAGAACCAGAAACGGTCATCGGCGCGCGTATCAAACCAACCGCCATTATGGCTCTCCGACCGTTCACGCAAAATGTCGGACGTCGATCCGATGTCGCTGGCGATCCGGTCGAGAAACTGCACCAGATTGTCGGCGCGGGCATCGAACGTTGCGTTACAGGCGGCAAGCTTTTCGTTGTAGACATTCAAATCCGCAATTGCGGAGCGATAGAAGCTCGGGGTCGGTGTCTTCGGACCCGGCGGATTGAAACCGATATACCAGGTCGATTCATCGAATTGCAGACTACCGCGTGCATCCTGCAGATTGGGATCGATCTGCGATGAGCCGCGAATTCGGCCCAACCGGTCGACAAGCTCGATACCGGTCCGGCGGACCGCCTGGTGGACGCCACGCTGAAAACTGGCCTTGTTGTCGAAAAACGGCGTCAAATCCCAGCGCACGCCAAACAAACCGAGTTTGTAGAGCAGCATGGAGGAGATCCAGGCATTCTGATTGACATTGTAGTCTGTTAGATCGGCCGTGACGTCTGTGATGGCAGAGCGAGTGCACGATTTGACATCACCCTCACCGGCTGTACCGCTATCCGTCTCTGTGCCCGTTCCAGTTGTCGTTGCGGTCGATACGACCAGATCGCCCGCCGAGGCTGATTGCGCTCCGCGCGAATAGGCGGTCGCATAGTTGGGATCAAAATTGGTCCAGACCGTACTCTGCCAGAAGAAATATCCGTAAAGCGCGACCAATCCGAACAACAGCGCACCCACAACAGCCTTCAGGATCATGCCACGTTTTCGGTACCAGGCGGCCGCCAGCAGAAACGGCCATAGCAGCCACGCGATCACAATACCGATACCCTTGCCGATCATCTGGAAAATCCAGGTGAAGAAATTGATGATCGGATCAAGCATGGATTATTTCCTTGATTAGTCGGTCAGGCCATAGAGCCGCTCGCGAAACGCGGCCTTGTCTTCCAGATATGTATTTTTCAGCGTTTCCACAACATGGGCGCGCCAAACCGGCGCATAACCTTCATAGTCTCGATAAAACCCTTGCTTGTTGAAAACATAGCGGGAAACGAAATCCAATGGCACGAAATCGGAGATCAGCCGGTTCGTCAGCCACGCGTCGGGATGCTCCGGCTTTGCGCGCACAACCTGGAACCGCCGCTCAGGACGCATCGTTTCGACATCAAGCCGGCCGTAATCGGCGATCTCGCGTTTTGCTCCGTTCAGGAATGGAAATGAACCCTCGCGATTGATCAGGTCGGCGTGTTTGTGGATCCAGGTCTGTACCCAGACCTTGTCGACCTTGTTCAGGTCGCGCTTCGGTTCGTTCATGTGGATCAGCGCCCGGATCGCCATCTCGGCCCGGTGCTCCAGATAGCCGGACGTTTCCATCCACGAGGCGCGCGGCAGATCAAGACGCCCTGTCGATGAAAGAAAATCAAACACACGGACCGGGTCCTTGATCGACAGATAACTGACCTGCCACGGCCGCGAACGCCGGAATCCGGGCGCGTCGGGGTCGCTGATCACCGTCGTCATGTCGGCGTCGATGAAAATGTAGAGCCCGCCGAAATGGCTGGTCCAGTAGGCGTTGTGCCGGAACACGGTCTGGTCGGGCACCAGCGAGTTTTCGCGAATATCACCGGTCACCTTCGCCAGCTCGACCATGCGGTTGAGCATGTCATTGTCGCGCCAGGCGTCAGGCTCGCTCTTCAGCCGGTCGGTCAGGGTGCGCAGATCAGTCGCCTTGCCAAGCAGGTCCTCGGCTGACAACACGCGGAACTCCACCTGCTCGATTCCCAAAAGGTCCTCGATATTGGTGATCCGCGACACCGAATCCTCGATCTCGCCGTAGATCACGTCCTTGATCGTCGCGGCATTGATGGCGCGAGCATTGCGCGACAGGAATTCATACATCAGCTGCGACGTATTCGAATAGGCCGTGTGCACAACGGGCAGGTTCACCTGGCCGGGGGACAGGATGATGAAACGCCGGTTGATCTTGTTGGGATCGAGATACTGAAAATCCTTCAGTTCCTCGGCGATCTGCGGCGAAAACCCGGTGCGGTCGATCTCGAACGATTTCAGTTTCGTCGGCTTCAACCCGAACGCTTTCAGCGCCTTGTTGTAGCGCTTGATCAGATGCGGTTCGGCGATTTCCATCAGCCGCCCATAGATCAGTTCTGAATCGCGCAGGAGTTTCATAATATCAATCGCTTGAAAATTCACTCATTGATGTGTATTTTAATCCACACTGCTGTAGGTGAACGATGGTCGAGACCAACTCCAGAAAAATCATCGAGCGCCTGAAACGAGATGGCTTTGAATTGGTAAACGTTCGCGGTTCACATCACAAGTATCGCAAGGAAAATCGGACGGTCATCGTACCACATCCAAAGAAGGACCTGCCGAGAGGAACCGCAAGGGCCATTGCCAGGCAAGCCGGCTGGATTTGAGGAGACCCGATATGCCTCACTATATTGCGCTCATCCACAAGGACGCAGACAGCGCCTACGGGATTTCATTTCCGGACCTGCCGGGCTGCTTTTCGGCTGCCGACGCCGAGGCGGATATCATTCCCAACGCCATGGAAGCGCTTGAGCTCTGGTTCGAAGATACAGAAGTTCGAACCGAGCCATCAGGAATTGATGCTCTGCGGGCTGATCCGGAAATTTTAGCTGATCTCGCCGAAGGCGCCTGTCTGATGGCGATTCCCTATCGTCACAATCGAGGCAAATCGCAGCGCATCAACATAACGCTGAACAAGGGTCTTCTTGAACTGATCGACGAGGAAGCTTCGCGCCGAAAAATGACCCGCTCGGCGCTATTGGCGCAGGCTGCCGAAAGGGAGGTGTTGGGGTAGATGGCATTTCCGATAAAGCCCGTATCATAAACCGCGTCCTGCGTTCACATTCCGTTCGGAATTATAAATACGCAGCTTCCATCACCCGGTCCACCGCCCGTCCTGTTTCATCTCTTCGATCTCGCGCACGGCGCGTTCCTTCAGCCGCACGTCGCGGATCATGCGGTTAACGTCGACGTCATCAGAGCGGTCGGAATAGCGGAATTCCGAATCGGCGTAGCGGTTGATCTCTTGCATCACCATGTCCATGGTGAATGGCCCGCGCAGTTCCTCGATCATCGCCTTTTTGTCGTCGTAGGGCTTGTGCATGAAGGCTTCCGCCGTCTCGAACCATTCATCCGGCAGTTCGATGTCCATGGCACGCATTTTGATTGCGTCGGTGATGTTCTTGATGGCACGTCCGGTGAAACGTGGCTCGGCTATCTTGATCAGATGCAGATAGGAGCCAATATCGGCCAGCGATTTGGGCTCGCCATGCTTGTCCAAAAACCGCTCGTAGACCTTCATCAAACCGTCTTCCTGCGGTTTTGTGTGCTGTTCATAAGCGGAGGCAACGGCTTTCTTGATCGCCTGTGCCTCGAACAGATCATGCTCACCCAGCGGGATGTCATGATTCTTGCCCGCAAGCAGGACAAAAATGTCGATGTAGTCGTCCTGGGTCTGCGGACCGTCGACCAGCCAGCGTGCGCCGGCGCGCTGTCTCAGCGCATCGTCGACGTTTTCGGGATAGTTGGAGAACATGCCAAATGAACAATTGCCGCGAACCACCGTGGCGGCGCCAGCAAAGCTCTCCATCAAAACGCCGGTAATCTCCTGCTGACCGGCAGAAGCCCTGTCGTCTGACCTTTTCGCCGCCACCTGGTCGATATCGTCTACAGTGCCGAAGCCGATCGCGCGCGGATTGATCACATTGTTGATGAACTGTTTGCAGTTCTGGCCCGATTTGCCCTGATAGGACGAAATCTGGTCGACGCCGAAATTCTCATAATGGAACGGGTATCCGGCGATCTGGCAGTAGTCGTTGATCAGGCCTGCGGTCATCTGGATCAGGATGGTCTTGCCGGTGCCCGGTGCACCGTCACCGATGAAAGTGAACAGAAAGCCGCCCAGCTCGACAAACGGGTTCATTTGCCGGTCGAAATCAAACGCCATCAGCATCTTGGCCAATTTGGTCGCCTGATACTTGGCGATGTGGTTGCCGATGATCTCGTTCGGCTGTTTGAATGTCATCACCAGCGGTTTGCGCTTCTGACCCGGCGCGACGTCGAACCCGTCAATGGTGAAATCGTCTTTCTCGATGCGGATATGGGCGTCTTCGAACACACCCAGTCCGTCGAAGCGATTGCGCCGTTGCAACAGACCTTCAATGGCGACACGCGCCAGCGCGCGCGCATTAGCGACGAGGTCAATGTCGTCCTTTACACCGGCAACCGCCGCATCCAGACCGGCAATCATCGATTTCAGTGCGTCCTGTGCAGTGTCGAACAGGAAATCCGGTTCTTCGGTATCGTTTGCCGGCTCGCCGTCGCTTTCGAGCGTTTGCAATAGATAAGAGGCGAATGAAAACGCCGATACGTAGGCCGATGCGGACAGCAACCGCTTGTAGGTCGCCGCCTCGTCGCCTTCCAAAGGCGAGCGTGCGTTCTTGGCTTTCAGGCTCTCAAGATCGGTACTCTCTGCAAAAGTGTCAGCAATTGCCAAAGCCACAGCCAGCCCTCGCCGGGCGCGATAGAGCAGCGTGTGCTGAGGGATGGACAGCATAGGATCGCCAGAACCAACCGATGCGATGGTCTTGGTCAGTTCCACCTCGCGGGTCTTGCGCAGATTACCGGTCGATACGGTCGAGACGAAACGCCGCCCGGTTCCGGCCAGTTCGGTGCGCGACGACCGGCTGCCATCTTCCATCACCACGATACGGGTGATCATCGACTGCGCCGTCGCCTGGTGTTTTTCAATGTCCTCTTCGGCGATGGTGGTCAGGCCGGTATCCATGTGCATTTCCTAGAGCGTATACGGTTTAAACGTCTGAAATCACCTGCCCGTTCGACAGGATGTGGACGGTGTAATCGTCAAAGATTTTCTGCGCTTCGCCAGCCGCGTAGAGCACTTGATAGGCTTCGTGCGGAATGAGCGCGTGTTTTTCGTAGGAACTGACGCCCATTCGGGCGGCCTCCAGATCGTCGGTATTGATATGAAACTCGTCGCGCGCCGGCTCCGACGACCAGAGGCCGCGGCGCTCCGGCCGTTCAGATTTGGAGAATATCTCTTGCACCGTCCAGGTTAGCAACCAGCCATTATCTGCGTTGCGCACCGTTGCGAGCACGTCACTGACCACCGAATTATGCTCGGTAATTCCCGCACTGTAAAAAGGTCCGAGCACCACCCTTCTCAACTGTTTCGGATGCAGCTGATCAAAGTCCTTGTCGAGATTGCCGGCGATCGTCGCCGGCGACAACGAATAGGCTGAATTCTTCTCGGCAAAATCATCGAACCGGTGGGCGAGATCGTGGTTGAGCAGCCCCTCAACCGGCAAGGAAGGCGCCACATTCTCTTTCAGGCGGCCTTTGCCATCAACAAGGGCGGAAACCATTCTGGCCGAGGAATCCTCGATCCCAGCCATATAGACCAGCGGCAGATTGGCAGTGCCGTCAAACGCTCCCCAATGCACCACATAGAAGGGACGTTTCGTCTTCGGATTGGTCGAAACTTTCACGGTCCGCGGCAAAACGAACGGCGAGAATATCTGCCCAGCCTCCACGTCTTCAAGATAAAGCCGTTCTGCCATCATCTTCTGCAGCGCACCGGGAAAATCCTTGTGGCGCAAGATGAAATCCGCCATCTCCGCGCGCAATGTCTCCGCGTCGGGAATATTGGCAAGGCGCTGCTTTGCTTGGCGGCTGTCGTTTTCCAGCTCCAGAATGCTCTGAAATACCGGAAAGCCGCTTTCCGCCCGTGAAATCTTGAATTTGTCGAGAAACCCGATCTGGTTGCGCCAGCAACCAAACGAGCGCTCCAGCCGCTCGATATACTCGACCATCACCTGCGCCACGAGCCCGTGGCGGTAGAAGGGAGAACGCTCGTCGCGCAGGAATATATCCAGCCCGCCAAGCGCTGCAGAGATTGCATCGAAATAACGTTGGGCGGCGTTATCCGCGCTGACAGTCTTCGCCATGGCGATCAGTACCTCGACCGATCAGGGACTGACATAATTGGCGGCGTCGTGCTTTTTCATCACCTCTTCAAAGCGCCGCGCAAACGCTTCGTCGGCAAGTTTCTTGCGCCGCTGGATGTCCGCCGTCATCACCATGTTTTTCTCGTGCATTTCGAGCAGGTCGCCAATATGCCGCTGCGCCGCAGATCCGATACCGGCCATTGTCTCCTCTGCCGTGTTGTCGACCTGGCTGCCAAGCGTGTTGATCTTGTGGGCGACATCCTGTTGCGCGGCCGTTTTCAACGAATCTTCCAGCGATTTGTAAAGCACGATGCGCTGCTCCGTATCGATGGTCAGCTTGTTGATCAGCGTGTTCTGCGCTGCGATCTGGTTGTTGAGCGAGTCGACAAACGTCTGGAACATCGAGGTATAGCGCTCCAGCGTCTGGCTTTCGGCCAGAAGTTCCTGTTCCTTGGCCTGGGCCTCATTGTATTCGGTGGCAAGTTTAGACCGTTCACCTTCAAGTTCCGTGCGCTCCTTCTGGTTGGTCGAAGCGGCAATTCTGTTTTCGACATCAAGCAGCATCGGATTCAGTTCCTCGATGCGCTTTTGCGTCGTCTCAAGCAAATCCATGGCGCTTTTTCGCCGTTCGATCACCTTGCCGAGACTGGCCTCGGATGTCTTGTAGCGCTCGTCGAGTATCGCCTTCTGGTCCTTCAATATTCCGACAATGGTGTCGGATTTGGACAACAACTCCTGTAGATTGCCGGCCAGCGACATGTTGCGCACACGTTCTGTACGCATGCGCTGTTTGCGTTGGTCGGAGAACAATCCGATAAACGACTCCCAGCCTGTGTAGCTTTTCATGCTTTCGAACTCGGAACCGAAAACATTGGTGGCATCTTCCAGGCCGATGATCAGGTCGGCAATGTTGCCTTCCATCACTTTCTGTTGCTTGAGCACGTCCTGAATTCGGGCATTTTCGATGTTGAAGTCCGCATCACCGATTTTCTCATCCGTCTTGGCGAATTTGTCGAGAACCACACCTGATTGCTCGATCTTGGAGCGCATGCTCTCAACCACCTCGCGGGTCTTTTCAATTTCGGCGTCGAAATTTTGCAAGGTGGCCATGGCGCATCTCTCCCAAGTTTGGCGTGGTCGCGAATATAGCGACGGCATTTATCGATTAAAAGACTGCGAATTGGTGTTGGTACTCTGTGAGAGTGCTCACATCTATGAATTTTTTCAGTTTCCTGAAAAGCCAACCAGATCCTCGGCCGGCATTCGTCCCATCTCTTCTTCCCAGTGTTTGCGGCACAGTGAGACATATTGGTCCTTGCCGATGGCCACCTGCTGGCCCTCATGGGCGACCCTGCCGTCTGGCCCGACCCTGACCACCATCGTGGCTTTTCGCCCGCAACGGCAGATGGTTCTGACCTCCCTCAATTCATCGGCATAGGCCAAAAGCGCCTCAGAACCCGAAAAAAGATTGCCTTGGAAATCGGTGCGCAATCCATAGCACATGACCGGGATATTCAGCCTGTCGACCACCCGCGCCAACTGCCAAACCTGCTGCGCCTCCAGGAATTGCGCCTCGTCAACAAATACGCAGTGGACGGGACCGGACGCATGTTTTTCCGCAATCCGGGCATATAGATCATCACCGTCGCGAAACATTTCCGCCTCGGTCTCAAGGCCGATGCGCGAAGAAATGTAACCGCTGTCACCCTTGCGATAGTGACCGGCGACAAACTGCATCGTCGTCATGCCGCGTTCGCGATAATTGTAGGACGCCTGCATCAGCATGGTGGTCTTGCCGGCATTCATCGTCGCATAATGAAAATACAGTTTGGCCATTTCTTCCCGCGACAGGTGAATTCAGGAACTGCCTATCGCAGCGTTCTGGTCCGCTCAAGTATCGTTTGGTTTTGCTGCAGCTGCCTGTGCAAAACCAATCTTCAGGTCGATGTAGTCCTCAACCAGACGATGACCCTCCTTGAAGTAATTGGTGTGCCTTCCCAGAGAATGACGAATGTAAATTCCGTCGATCATGGCACCAATTCCCTGCGCGATCACCGCTGCATCGTTCCCGACCAGTGGTCTCAAATCATGAACCAGGTTGGTGTGCAGCCGTCTCGTGTAGATCGACAGTAGCTGTCGGGCCTCGATAGAAGCATGGGAATGTACATAGAACACCAGCCAGGAGGTAATCACCTCCGGCTGGAACTGCTCCTCACCAAGGCTGGCGTTGACGATCGCTGAAAGCCTTTGACGCGGAGTACGCGCGCGCTTCAACTCGGTGCTCGCCTGCCGCGAAAACTGTGTCAGCAGATAGCGCATTGACGCGACGATCAGCCGGTCCTTCGAGCCGAAATAATGATGGGCCAACCCTTGCGACACACCGGCTCTGGAGGCAATATCGCGTATTGTGATATCAAGCGAGCCGCGGGCATGGATCGCAGCGATTGCCGCGGAAATCAATTCCTTGCGCCGAATTGGTTCCATGCCGAGTTTGGGCATAGCCGATCTCCTCTGCACACAGCCTATTTTTTATTGAACGGCTGATCAATAAAAAACTTGCATTGCAGGCTGAAATATGGCCCGATGCTAAAAAATCAGACAGCGGAGGATACCATGAAACAGTTTCTTGCCTTGGCGGTACTGACAGCCGCAATTGCACAACCGGCCTTTGCCGCAGAGCCAGAGAGCTGCAGTAACGTACGGTTCTCAGATGTTGGCTGGACCGATATTACCGCCACAACGGCTGCGACAACCGAGGTTTTGAAAGCGCTTGGATACGACACGGATATCAAGGTTCTGTCTGTCCCGGTGACCTATGCGTCGCTGAAAAACAAGGACATCGACATATTCCTCGGCAACTGGATGCCGACGATGGAGGGAGACATCGCACCGTATCGCGAGGATGGCTCCGTTGATACGGTTCGCGAGAACCTGGAAGGTGCCAAATATACACTTGCTACCAACAAGGCAGGCGCTGACCTCGGGATCAAGGACTTTGCAGATATAGCCGCACAAATGGACGCACTTGGCGCCAAGATTTACGGGATCGAGCCGGGCAATGACGGAAATCGTTTGATCCTCGACATGATCGAAAAGAATGCCTTTGGCCTGGAAGGTTTCGAGGTCGCCGAATCTTCAGAACAAGGCATGCTGGCGCAGGTTGATCGCGCAACGAAGAAAGGCGATCCAATTATCTTTCTGGGCTGGGAACCCCACCCCATGAACGCCAATTTCGAAATGTCGTACCTGACCGGAGGCGACGACTATTTCGGTCCCAATCTCGGTGGTGCGACGGTCTATACCAATGTCCGCGCCGGTTATGTGGCAGAGTGCGAAAATATCGGCAAACTGCTGACCAATCTCAAATTTTCGCTTGCTATGGAAAATGAGATAATGGGCGCCATCCTGAATGATGGCGAAGATCCGGCCGATGCGGCCAATGCGTGGATGAAGGCAAATACCGAAATGGTAATGGGCTGGATCGACGGCGTTACCACCAAGGATGGCGGTGATGCTGTTGCTGCGGTCAAAGCACATCTGGGGATGTAATCTCTGACACGAAGGCGACAAAAAGGCCGGACAGGATTGATCCTGACCGGCCTTTATTTCAACATGACGCCACGAGAGCGCTGTTCAACGTATGTGCTCCATTGTCCGGCAAGATGAGGGGTGGGACACGTGGACTGGCTGACTTCCCAAAAAATTCCGGTTGGAAAATTTGCAAAGACAATTGTTGATTGGCTGACCGACAACCTGGCTTGGTTCTTCGATGCACTTTCGGTGGTGATGCAAGCAATTATCGACGCTGTTCTGCTCGTGCTGACATGGCCGCATCCCCTTGTAATGGTTGTGATATTCGCGGCAATTGCCTATGCGTTGCGGCGCTCAATCTCAGTCGCCGCGCTTACCACAATCGGTTTCCTGTTCATCCTCAATCAGGGGTATTGGGAGGAGACGATGGAAACGCTGACGCTGGTATTGTCCTCCTGCATTGTGTGCATGGGTGTCGGGGTACCAATCGGAATTTCTGCCGCACACAATCCGAAACTCTATACCGTTTTGCGCCCGGTTCTCGATTTGATGCAAACACTGCCAACCTTTGTCTACCTCATACCCGCGATCGTTTTCTTTGGCATCGGAATGGTGCCGGGATTGATAGCGACCGCTATTTTCGTATTGCCGGCTCCGATCAGGTTGACACATCTTGGCGTCTCGTCGACCCCCCGCCAACTGATCGAGGCGGGAGAAGCTTTCGGCGCCACCCCGCGTCAGCTTCTCTGGAAAGTAGAACTGCCTTACGCGGTCCCGCAGATCATGGCCGGCCTGACACAAACGATCATGCTGTCACTGTCGATGGTGGTTATTGCCGCGCTGGTTGGCGCTGATGGGCTCGGCGTACCGGTCGTACGTGCGCTCAACACGGTCAACACGGCGCTGGGATTTGAGGCGGGATTCATTATCGTTGTCGTTGCGATCGTTCTTGACCGCATACTTCGGGTTCGGGAGCAAGGCTGATGTCTGCTTCCTATATCGAGATCGATAATGTTTCGATCATGTTCGGTACCGATACCAGAGACGCGATGGCGCTTGCCGATCAGGACAAGGACCGCGCAGAAATCCAGGAAGCAACCGGAAATGTGCTCGGGGTGCACGATTGTTCGGTCGATATTTCTGAAGGCGAAATTCTTGTCCTCATGGGCTTGTCCGGTTCCGGAAAGTCTACCCTGCTCAGAGCAATCAACCGGCTGAACCCCATCACCCGGGGGACCGTGCGGATAAACGCTGACGGCAATGCCCACGATGTAGCTGCTGCAGGAAGTGAAGAGTTACGCTCCATCCGCGGCAAGCTGGTCTCAATGGTATTTCAGCAATTCGCGCTGTTGCCGTGGCGTTCGGTGGCCGACAATGTCGGTTTGGGGCTCGAACTTGCCGGCATGGACAAGACGGAACGAGATGAAAAAGTCTCCGAACAACTTTCGCTCGTCGGGTTATCAGAACGGGCAGACAGTCTGGTCGGCGAATTGTCAGGCGGCATGCAGCAACGTGTCGGTTTGGCTCGAGCCTTTGCGACCGGAGCGCCGATCTTGCTGATGGACGAGCCGTTTTCCGCACTCGATCCCCTGATCCGCTCACGATTGCAGGACGAATTACTCGATCTTCAGACAAGACTGAAAAAGACCATCATCTTTGTCAGTCATGATCTCGATGAAGCGTTGAAAATAGGCAACCGCATTGCAATCATGGAGGGTGGCAGGATTGTCCAGTGCGGCACGGCGCAGGACATATTGCTGTCGCCAGCCAATGAATACGTCGCCGATTTCGTCGCCCATATGAATCCGCTTGGCGTCTTGTGTGCCCGCGACATCATGCGTCCGGCCGATGGTGATGCCGACAAGAGCAAGCCGGTTGCCGGTTCGGCAAAACCCGACACGCCGGTGCGGCAGCTACTGGCCGCATTGGCAAAGACAAAGGGCGAAATTGGTGTCATCGACAATGGACATATCGTCGGCATGATAGGATCCGATGATATTGTCGCGGCGATCGCGCGATACCAGGCGGCTTGACGCGGAGAAACAAGTTCCCGCTTTTGTGAATCATTTAAATCTATGAAATTAAAATAGAAAAACCGCCGGTGCGAGACACCGGCGGTTTGAGCTCTTGCGAAATTTCCGCTTATGCGCTTTCGCGAATGTCTTCCGGTTCGCGCAACACATAGCCACGTCCCCACACCGTTTCGATGTAGTTCTGGCCGCCCGAGGCAAGATCGAGCTTCTTGCGCAGCTTGCAGATGAATACGTCGATAATCTTCAGTTCCGGCTCGTCCATACCGCCGTAAAGATGGTTGAGGAACATCTCTTTTGTCAGCGTCGTTCCCTTGCGGAGCGAAAGAAGTTCCAGCATTTGGTATTCTTTGCCGGTCAGATGAACACGCTGTCCGCCGACCTCGACCGTCTTCGCGTCCAGGTTGACAACAAGATCGCCTGTAGTGATGACCGATTGGGCATGACCCTTCGAACGGCGAACGATTGCATGAATACGCGCAACCAATTCATCCTTGTGGAAAGGTTTGGTCATATAGTCGTCAGCGCCAAATCCAAGGCCCCGCACCTTGTCCTCGATGCCTGCCATGCCGGAAAGAATCAGAATCGGTGTCTTTACTTTGGACAACCGCAATGTCCTGAGCACCTCGTAGCCGGACATGTCGGGAAGATTCAGGTCGAGAAGAATGATGTCGTAGTCGTACAATTTACCTAGATCGACACCTTCTTCACCCAAATCAGTGGTATAGACGTTGAAACTCTCGGACTTTAGCATCAACTCGATGCTTTGTGCTGTCGCACTGTCATCTTCGATCAGCAGAACGCGCATTTCATTCCCCTTGCTCCACCGCAATCCCCTCTGCAAACCAGCCGGACGCAGTAGTCATTGCCTCGACCAGAGTTTGCCGCCAAATGGTTAACAAATTCTGATTCGCCTTGGCAAGTGGTTGCACCGAAATTAATAAATTGGATTATCATACTGAATCCACGTCATTATTTTCAGTCTAATAACTTAAGGTGAAAGATTAACAAATCGTTATAAGCGATTCTGCTGACTCACCTTGTTTGATCTGGCAAAAGCGCGAAAATTTTTACCCGGCCTTAATGCCTAACCCATATGATTAATGATGCCCGTAAACGAAAGGTTACCAAAAGCCGGAAACATTGGCGTTTCTTAACTTCCGGCGGACGTGATCGGGCACAGTGTATCGCGTACAGGGCTCCGGTGATTCGGTTCCGGTTGTCTGGTTTTGGAGTATCGAGTCATGAAATCACGGGAAAATCTCGTCCGGCTGAAGCGTTTCCAGGTCAACGAGAAAAGCAGACAACTGGCGCAACTCGACATGATGATCGCCGAGTTTGAGAGAATGGCCGGCGAACTTGAAGTGCAGATTGCCGCCGAAGAGAAAAAGGCCGGCATCACCGACGTAAACCATTTTGCCTATCCGACATTCGCCAAGGCGGCCCGCCAGCGGCGCGACAATCTTATGGAATCGCGCGGCGGTCTCGACGAGCAGAGGGCGGCGGCCGAACTTGCACTCGCGGAGGCGGAAGCAGAACTGTCCAAAGCGGAAATGCTTGAGAACCGGGATTCTCGCGCCAAAGAGCCAGAACCCGAAGACCAACGCGCCATGATTGGCTGACACCGTACCAGCCAGACCAAACGCACCAGATAAGCCGGTGGAACATATCCACCGGCTTTGTTGTTCCGGTCACTACCTGCGAAACAGCGCACAGGCGCTACCGCCGAAACTGAAACGCTTTCACGAAGCCGGAGCCTTCGCTATAGGCAGACCATGAGACTGCTCATTGCACCACTCTTGTTTGCTGCAACATTCAGCTTCGCGCTCGGAATTACCCTGCCGCTGATGGAAGTTGACCGACTGTGGCTGTTCAGCGAAGAACCGTCACTGATCACAGTGATCCTCAGCCTTTGGGAGACGGGTGACTGGGCATTGTCGATGCTGATTGCCCTGTTTTCACTCGGTTTGCCTGTATTGAAACTGCTATTGCTGCACTTGGCAGCCCTCGGATCGAACGGACCTGCCACCCGGCTGACAAGCCGCCTGCATGCACTCGCCAGATGGTCCATGCTTGATGTGATACTTGTGGCAATCGTGGTGTTTGCTGCCAAGACCAGCGGCCTGGCAACGGCGATATCAAAACCGGGATTGTGGTTTTTTGCCACTTCGGTCGTGCTTACTGCCGTCGTTTCATCAATGATCGACCAGAAAAAAGCAAACGGCCCGCCGCAGGACGGGCCGGATTAATCCGCGCTCGGATTTGAATTCAGTGCCGGTATTGCTGAATGCGGGTGGTTCGCAATCCCGCAAGACCATACTCGTCAATCGAGGCCTGCCATGACAGGAATTCTTCGACCGTAAGCTTGTATCGGTTGCAGGCTTCTTCCAGGCTCAACAAACCTCCACGAACGGCAGCAACGACTTCCGCTTTGCGGCGAATGACCCAGCGTCGGGTATTTGTGGGAGGCAGATCGGCAATCGTCAACGGACTGCCATCAGGGCCGATAACGTATTTTACTCGCGGTCTAACCAAATCGGTCATGATACTCTCTACAAACTCAATTGGTTCCACATACTCAGAACCTCAACAATGCTAATTTACGCGCACAGCTTTAAAAAAACGCTAAGCCGCTCGTAACGCGACGGTAATGAAGCTGAATCAACCGTTAGCGTTTCCGTTAAGATTATCCTGATTGGTGAATACCGGCCCTTGACCTATATTGGTCATGTTGGCATTGGAGCCGCCGACTATGTTTTTCGGCAATTTGACATGAACAGTCTGGACCTGAAATCTGCACCCTCGGAGACCCGCATCGTTGTTGCGATGTCGGGCGGTGTCGATTCTTCCGTAGTAGCCGGGCTGATGAAGCAGCAGGGTTATGATGTCTTCGGTATCACCCTTCAGCTTTATGACCATGGTGCGGCGGTCCATCGCGCCGGGGCCTGTTGCGCTGGTCAGGATATCGACGACGCCCGACGCGTCGCCGAAACCCTGGGCATCCCGCACTACGTACTGAACTATGAAAACCGGTTTCGCGAAGCGGTCATCAACCCGTTTGCCGAGAGTTATGTGGCCGGTGAAACGCCAATACCTTGTGTAGCCTGCAATCAGACGGTCAAGTTTGCCGACCTGCTGGCGACTGCGCGCGAACTCGGGGCCGATGCACTGGCAACCGGACACTATATCCGCAGCCGGCCAAACGGCGCTCACCGGGCGCTATATCGCCCTGTCGATGCAGAGCGGGACCAGAGTTACTTCCTGTTCGCGACAACACAGGAACAGGTTGACTATCTGCGGTTTCCACTGGGCGATCTGCCAAAGTCTCAGGTTCGGGCGCTGGCCGAAAAAATGGGCCTTTCCATTGCCGACAAAGCCGACAGTCAGGACATTTGTTTTGTCCCGCAGGGACGTTATTCGGACATCATCTCAAAGCTGAAGCCCAATTCGGCAACCCCCGGCGATATTGTCCATGTGGATGGGCGGGTGCTCGGCCGGCATGACGGGATTTTGCGTTATACGATCGGTCAGCGGCGCGGAATTGGCATCGCAACGGGTGATCCGCTTTACGTTGTCCATCTTGATGCAGACCACTCACGCGTTATCGTCGGTCCGCATGACGCGTTGAATACAGTGCGAATTTTTCTGCGCGACATGAACTGGCTTGGCGACGAACGCCTGACCGATTTGCCCACACAGGGGCTGGAAGTGTTTGCGCGCGTGCGCTCGACCCGGCCGCCGCGCCCGGCGTTGTTGCGCATGGTTGATGGGACAGCAGTCGTTGAACTTACCGGAGGAGAGTCGGGTGTCGCACCCGGTCAGGCGTGCGTTCTTTACTCCGATGACAGCAGCGATGCCCGCATTTATGGCGGCGGCTTCATCGACCGGACCGAACACACCGCGGAGACCGAGGCAATGTTGCGAAAGTTATCCGGCAACGTACCTTATCAAGAGGCTGACGTTTAGCACTTTATTCCGCCGCTTCGCGCCCGTTCGACATCACATATTGCCGGATACAGTCGATGATCATGTCCTGATCGTTTTCGGTCAAATAGGGGTGCATCGGCAGGCAAAGTATATTGCCCGGCAGTGATTCCGTTACCGGCAAACCATCTGGCGCCACCGGATACATGTCATATGCCACCTGTTGGTGCAGCGGTTTGGTGTAGTAGATCACCGACGGGATGTCGTTGGATTGCAAATGCCCTTTCAATCCATCCCTGTCATCCATCTCGATTGCATACTGTGCCCATGCAGAGCGGCCGCCGGGAAATATTTCCGCTGCTTTAACCACATCCCGCAATCCATCAGCATAACGCGCCGCCACCGCCTGGCGTGCCTCCATTTCCCCTTCGAGGATAGCCAGTTTCTCAATCAGGATTGCCGCCTGGATCGTGTCCAGCCTGGAATTGATTCCGACCCGGACATTGTCATATTGCCCGTCACCCTTGCCGTGGAAATTCAGCGACCGCAGCACTTCGGCAAGGTCATCGTCGTCGGTAAACATCGCCCCGCCATCGCCATAGCAGCCCAGTGGTTTGGCAGGATAAAAACTGGTCGAGGCAACATCGCCGAAACTGCCGCACATTCTGCTGCCCAGCTTGCCACCGGCTGACTGCGCGGCATCCTCGATGACAATCAACCCTTCGCGCTTTGCAACCGCTTCAATGGCGTCATAATCAGCGGCCAATCCGAAAAGGTCGACGGGAATGATCGCTTTTGGCCGCAGACGCCCCTCTTGCCTGACCATCGCAATTGCCGCTTCAAGGCTTGCCACATCCATATTGTATGTGTCGGCTTCGACATCGACGAAGACCGGTTCAGCGCGTCTGAGCGCCACTACCTCAGCCGTTGCAGCAAAGGTGAAGCTTGGACAAAACACCGCATCGCCCGGTCCGATATCATGCGCCATCAGCGGTAATAGCAGTGCGTCGGTTCCGTTGGCGCATCCTATTGCATGTTTGACGCCGACATAGTCGGCCAATCTGTCCTCGAACTCGGTTACTTCCGGACCGAGAATGTAACGGCCGGATTTGACCACCCGTTCGATCGCCGAATTGATCTTGTGTTCGATTTGCGCCCGCTGTGCAGCGAGGTCAATGAATTGCATCTGGTTTGCGCCCCAAAATTCAGTGCCGCCCTGGCAGGTTACCATTCCCCGCGGCTGAATTAGGCTGGTTTGGCAAAAAGCGCCAGTGTCCAGGCTTCAATCAGTAACGCAGGCTGTAATGTCCGGTGAAGGCGTCTTCGGGCTAGCCGGGCATCGAATCGTGTTTGACGGTACCTGCAGTCAAAATGCGCAAAACGCCGATCGCCTCTTCTCCACCCGTGCGGGGATTTTCCCGCGTCTCAATGCAATGAACAAAATGTTCCAGCTCCCGGGTCAGCGGCATTCCCTGCTGGATCGCAACATAGGTGGGTTCATTGGTGGTGAATGCCCATTGTCCACTGTCCTGCCAGACCGCGTGGCGATAGACGGCAAGTTTCTTCTCCCAGCCCTCTACATCATCAAACACGGCCATCGCCTTGGTGCCGACAACAGTCAGTCGGCGTTCACGATAGGGATTGAGCCTTGAAGCGAACAAATGGCTCCGCACGCCGCTTTTGAACAGCATGTGCAGATGGGCAAAATCGCTCAAATTGTCGAGCAGCGCCGCACCCTCGCCACGCACTTTAACCGGCGCCTCCCCGGTGATCGCAAGGATCATCGACAGATCATGCGGCGCCAGATCCCAAAGCGCGTCATTTTCCGTGTGAAATTTTCCCAGACCGAGCCGGTGCGAGTGAATATATTTGACCTCACCCAGCTCACCCTCGGCGATTAACCGTTCAAGTGTCTCGAAAGCCGGGTGAAAACGCAGCACATGACCGACCATGAACACGCATCCATTAGCCTCCGCTGCCGCGACCGCAGCTTCGGCGTCGGCAACCGTCAGCGCAATCGGCTTTTCAACCAGCACATCCTTGCCGGCTTCAACCGCCTGGATGGCAAAGTCGGCGTGAAATTGTGGCGGCAGCGCCATGACAATCGCATCGACATCGTCACGCCCGGCAAGCTCGTCAGGTGCAATCGCCAGGCATTCCTGTTCAGACGCAAACCCTTCTGCGCGCGCGGCGTTGGCGTCGGACACCGCATGCAGCGCTCCGAGCGACTTTAATGTGCGAATGTGGTTGCTGCCCCAGTAGCCACACCCAAGTACTGCGATACGCGGCGCCATAATTCCTTGCCAAATTGGATCGCGGCGACACTTATCGGTCCGCTTGAGCGAACTCAACCCTTCTTTGGTCTCAGCACGTATTAACTGCACCCGCACCCTTGCCGGAAGACCGCAGTTTTCTGAACCCGGATCGGCGTGATCTGTCGCGGGCTTGGATGTAGCCGTTCGCCAAAAAACACCTCTCTGCTCAATCTGCGAGCCAGTCTCCTCTGTGCCGATCCGGCAAATGCACGCGCATCGGCCTGCAAAGCTGCTTGACAGTTTAATGCAGGCCACACTATATCCGCCGCGTTCAAGCAGCAATGAAACTCATTCTGCAGATGGCACTGGTGCATTTCCCGACCAAGGACCTTCATTCTTCGAAACGGTCCTGCACCCTGCCGGAAACGGACGTATTTGGTACGGCGGGGTAGCTCAGTCGGTTAGAGCAGCGGAATCATAATCCGCGTGTCGGGGGTTCAAGTCCCTCCCCCGCTACCAAATTTGATAAATAATTCAGAACGTTGGAGGAATGTTTGATTTTCTTCGACGGCTGAATTACGCTTACACAAAGCTTTCACATTCTTGCACACGCTTCGGAGGCCGGTTCTATGGCTGAAAAGCACACTATTCTGGGTGGCAAGGTACATGTCTACAAGCGGCCTGGAAGCCCGCTTTGGCAATGCTCAACCTACCTTGGTGGTAGAAACCGGCGGGTTAGCACAAAAGAAGAAAGCCTCTCCAAGGCCAAGGACTTTGCAGAGGACTGGTATCTGGAACTTCGCGGTAAAGCCAGTCGTGGTGAAGTCAAAAATGAAAAGACATTCAAGGACGCTGCCAAGCGCTTCACCGATGAGTACGAAGTGATGACCGCAGGTGAGCGGAATGCCAAGTACGTACAGGATCATCACAGTCGCCTGCGCAACCATCTGATCCCCTATTTTGGCAAGATGGGCCTGTCCGAAATAACGGCCGGCGCCGTGCAGGATTACCGCATTCATCGATTGAATGGTGAAGATGGCTTCAAGCCACCATCACGCAGTACGATGCAGCATGAGATCGTTACACTGCGTCAGGTATTGAAGACAGCATATCGGCACGGTTGGCTTGCGGTTCTACCGGACATTTCAATGCCATATCGAGCTTCCGGCAAGGTCGTTCATCGGGCGTGGTTCTCGCCTGATGAATACAAGCGCCTCTATACGGCGACCCGTGAAAACGCCAAAGCGGCCAAAGGAACGAACTGGCAGTGGGCCGCCGAACAATTGCACGACAAGATATTGTTCATGGCGAATACCGGCATTCGTCCTGATGAGGCTAACTGGCTCGAATATCGGGACGTGAAAATTGTCGACGACGAGGCGACAGGTGAAACGATCCTGGAAATCGAGGTGCGCGGCAAGCGCGGTGTTGGGTACTGCAAGAGTACGCCTATGGCAGTGACACCCTTTCGCCGGATGGTCGAGCGCAATGATTTCAATCCAGAGGATAAGCTCTTCCCTGTTGACCATAAGCGCCAGTTCAATCGCATACTCGACAAGCTAAACCTGAAATTCGATCGTGACGGCAATCGCCGAACACTCTACAGCCTTCGCCACACCTACATCAGCATCAGGCTTCTCGAGGGGGCGGACATCTATCAGATTGCCAAGAACTGCCGGACGTCAGTGGAGATGATTGAGAAGCACTACGCGGCCCATTTGAAAAACTGTCCAGCCCCCTTTTCATGGGCCAATTTCTGAAACGGTTTCTGGGACCGGCGCACGCATATTGAGGGCTTGATGTGGTCGGATGTGGTTGTACTGTCTGAGCCACTGATTGATGACGATTTGGGCCTGCCTGGTAGTATTGAACCATTCTGCGTTGAGTACTTCGTGACGCAGCGTTCCGTTGAACCTTTCGTTGTAGCCATTCTCCCATGGTGAACCCGGATAGATCTGGATTGGTTTGATGCCGACTTTTGTCAGCCATTCCTGTAGAGGCTTGGCAATGAACTCCGGGCCATTGTCTGAGCGAACGTATTCCGGTTTTCCATACCGCAGCAGTAGTGGATATAGCGCTTCAAGCACCTCGGCCGATCCCATCCTGGTATTCACAGCCACGCACAAGGCCTGTCGAGTGTACTCATCCAGTACCGTCAGCATCTTGTAACTGCGGCCGTTGCTCAGCTTGTCGTGAACGAAGTCGATGCTCCAGATGTGGTTTGGGTATTGGGGCCGCAGCCGGATGACGGAACTGTCCTTGTGATAGAGCCGTCTGCGCTTCTTGTGGCGATGGGGAAGTTGCAATCCTTCTTCACGCCACAGCCGCTCTACCTTCTTATGGTTCACATGCCAGCCCTCGACACGCAGCAGTCTGGCAATCTTGCGGTAGCCGTAGCGACCATATTGCTTAGCCAGCCGGATCATGGCCAAACGCAAAGCCTCTTCATCATCCTTCAGCACGGCCTTGTATTGCAGCGTGCTGCGCGCAACGCCCATCACTTTGCAGGTGCGCCGCTCCGACGTATCGAGCTTCTGACGTGTATGAATGACAGCCTGACGAAGCTGATCGGTCGTCAGGCCTTGGGCTTTAGGTAATCCAGGCTCTCCTTGAGGATCAGCTTGTCCAGCTCTAGCTCCGCTACGATCTTCTTCAGCCGGCCATTCTCTTTCTGCAGAGCCTTCAGCTCCGACAACTGCGATCTACCCATCCCGCCAAACCTCTTGCGCCAATTGTAGTAAGTTGCATCGCTCACGCCGACTGAACGACATGCAGACACAACATCCTGGCCCGATGCCAGGTTCAGCTCAATCTCACGCAGCAGTTTGAGGATATCCTCATCCGAATAACGCTTCCTCGCCATAGCCAAATCCTGAACCATCAAAACAATGGCACAGTTTTAGGGGGCTAAGACACACATCATATGGAGGTATCGTCAGAGAAAAGATGGCATCAATTATGAGCAATTGGTTCGCCTGAATTCGCAATTGCAGGAACCCGCGATTTAAAGGGTTGCAATTCGGAACATTTTTCGCGTACCTGACTAGGAGATCGGTGGGTATCTATGGCGCAGGAATTGCCAAGCTTACATCAAAAGAGAGTTTGGAATTCGATTCATCGAAAAAGTGGAGATCAAGGAATGAAAGTAGAGAATCGAATTTTATTGGATCATTGCCTGACCCGCTCCATGATAGTCAGATGCCTTTTTGCCGGATTGATTGCGGGATCAGTTTTGACTCCATCTTATGCGGACGATGTGGATAACGTCCGGGAGAGCGAACACGCGATTGCTAATCGTGACAGAGGTATTTCGATAACCCCCTATTTCTGGACGACGATTTATCAAGGCACGATGACTGTCAACGGCCAGACGGTCAACATGAGTGGAACCACCGTGTTCGACTTGCTTCGAGCTGGAGACCTTCGTTTTCCCCCATTGGTGGGAGTTGCAGAATGGGATGGCGGTGAATGGGGTGCTTATTTCGACGGCAGCTTTATTGGTATGAACTTTGCAACGGGTGACCTGTCGCTCGGACCGGGACCGCTTACCGCCCAGTTCGGGATGGACTTTACTTATGTGTTGATCAACGCCGGAGTGACTTACACAGCCCATGAATGGGAAGGCAATGGCTTTTCCAATGAATTGGATTTCCTTGGTGGAATTCGATACACCTACTACGACCTCGATTTAAGCGGGGCGATAGGTCCGATTCCCATTATGTTGAGCGATACATTGGACTGGGCCGACGGCACTCTGGGTGTGCGGGTGCGTGGTCAAAGTGACAATGGCGTTACGTACTCGCTTTTTGCCGATCTTGGCATCGGAGAAGGCGTGTCAGCGCAGGGCATAGCGACAATTGGCAAGACCCGCCGCTACAACAACTTCGATCTCAATGTTTTCGGCGGTTACCGGGTTCTTTATCAGGATTGGTCAAGCGGCAATGACGCAGTCAATCTAACAACGCATGGTCCGCTTTTCGGGATCAAGTTTATCTTCTAGCCTGTATTATAATAGGGAGGCCCATAAGAGAAAGTAGATTTACGATGTGCCAGTTCGAGTTTAGATATTTGCTTAAGCTCTGTAGATTTGGAGCTGAATTTTGCCACTTTCGAAAACGCGACAAGAGAAGGGATTTTGGCCGCGCCATCGCGGTGGCAACAATGCTTTTTGGTGCACCCTCACTTGCTTTAGCGCAGAGTGGAGCTGACACAACACTTTCGCTCGACGAGGCCAACCGGTTTGGCGATATTTTTGTTCACCCGCGCGACAGTCGTTATCTGCCCGAGAAGGCACCCAGCCGAGCAGAGTTTCATGAATTTCGACTTCAAGATTTGGATGGCCGAGGAGATGTTGGTGTCTGGGAATACCGTAAAGGTAACCGGATAATCACGCGAGAATTGTGGCTGGATGAAAATGGCAGCAAGCGAAGCAGCATCAAAATTGGGCGTAAGTTCTGACGAAGTGATTGCAACTTTCCAATGAAAGTTGCTTACTACCAAAGGTTACGATGCCTGCGGAAGGATAAATCGATGCGAAAAATCAATTATTGGATATTGAGTTTAGCGATAATAGCGGCTGCTGCAATTTATTCTCCCTCATTGGGCACCCATGGCAATCCAGTAGTTGGTGTCTTCTACAATATTCCGAGCGCGTTCGGAGCGACTACCGCATTTGCTCGGAGCAGAGGTGCGAAGAGAGGGGCAGGCCGAAGTGTTCGCAGCCGCGGAGCTGGTCATCACCACCGCAGCGGAAAAAATACGAACGTGAACATCAACCGAAATGTGAATGTAGTTATCAGGCATCACCACCACGGGTGGAGAGGCCGTTATTGGGGTGCGGTGGTTTATGGCGTTACGTTGGGAGCAGTTATCGTTGTTGCAGCCAACGCGCCTCCACCTCCACCTGATAGTTCACTTTGTTGGACTTGGACAAACGCTGCTCTGACCCGTGGTTATTGGTATTATTGTAATCGCGATTGAACGTCTCTGATCGTTTATCAGACAACGGACTGACAAATCTTCAGACATGTCGCAGGCCAGAAACCGACTGAACGCATTAATCCTTGTTAATTTTGGAAGGTCCCAATTTATGGATTTACAAACGCTTAAGTCTTCGAGCCAGGTTGCCGCTGTTGGGATCATTTTTACATTAGCCCCGATTGCATTTGGGTGGGCTCAGGAGATGTCTGTTAGAGAGATGGTGCAGGAAGATTGCAAACAGGAACTGTCTGATTATTGTGGCACCGTTACGCCGAGCCGAGGCAGGATAGCGGCCTGTCTTTTTGCGCATAACGATAAACTATCAGAACAGTGCCAATTGACCTTTGAGATCGGCGTGCTCCAGCTTACCCAAATTCTAACGACTGTGAGCTATGTCATCGAGCAATGCTCCGATGACATCGATCAATACTGTGAAGACGTGGTAGTTGGGGGCGACCGCCTCCGGCAGTGCCTGGCAGATCATCGCGATGAACTGGCGTCAAATTGCCAAGAGGCATTTTCATACGCTGAGGAAAGCTTGGAATGACAACTTTCAGATGGCGAATGATTTAAGGTTTGTCTTTCGCATTGCCACCTATCGGTGCTTTTCCTCAGCGCTAGACCACCAGATCTTGTGGGAGAGGAGTTGGGTAAGCGGTGAAATCTGCAGTGCGAGTTCGCAGATCAGATCGAACGTTACCGGTTAAAACTTCATCCTTGCGCCTGACATGATGCCAACCGAGTCGCTATACGCGTTGGCCAACTCTGAAAACTCGTACCTGCGCAAGCCGAGGTAAAGTTCCGTTTTCCAATAGTCGAAATTCTGTACAATCTGGAGGCCATAGGACCTACTGCGTGAGCCATTGGAGTTAAAGTTCTGACCGTGAAAATAGTCCACGGATAATGCAGTTACACCGGCATCATTCAAGCGCGCTTTGTATCCGACCTTGCCGTAAATGAAGCGGCTCGTAACGCCGCCAGATTTGCTGCGTCCTCCAGCCACCGTGAAATTGATATCGGATGGTAAAAGCAAAGAAGCCGATCCAGCCACCAGCCGTTTTCCATTGCCCGAGTCGGCAAAAGCAAGACCAGCCTGAAACAATGTGTTGTTTTTGTTCTGCGTGTAACGCAGTGCTGCATCCCAACCGGGTTTCCCAGATGCGGTAGGAACTACCTTGGTGCCATAGGAGCCTGAGAGCGAAAAACCGGCAATTTGTGGACTGTCGTAGCGAACGCGTAACAACCTGCTTAGTCCGTCCAGATTACTGAAGGCGTCATCGATCATCACGGTTGACAGGATATTTGTGCCCGCGCTGCGGAATAATTGCCCACCGGCCAAATCTCCAACTCCCGAATAGCCAACTACCTCGGTTCCGGACAGATCGATTTCTGTTGCGCCATCGGAAGCCATCGACCCCTGACCAATCCAAATCTTGCCAAATCGATCGGCATCTGCATTATCGCCTATCCACACTTCTGCTTTTCGCAGACTGGCGTTGCTGCCACCGTAGTTGCCGCGATTGGTCTGATTGATGCTTCCAGTCGAGTACGGAGTCCACTGCCCTTCTAGCGTGGCACCCGCCGCAAAATCATCTCCGAAGGCGGTGTAGATTTGCAAACGCGCCCGTGTCGACGAATTCGCATTGTCGACGAGCCAATAATCTAGAGTCTGCATGCCATCGTCATATGCAAGAACTCCTTTGTTGATGTGGCCCGAAATAGTAATTTGCAATTGATCATCGCCGAACCTGAACTCCGGCAGGTGCGTTTCCTTACCGTTCGAATTCGACTCGATACGATCAAGTTTTTCGGTTGCTGTCGTTTGAGCGGTTGCGGCATTCGTGCACAAACAGCCAAAACAGAGAGCCAGAAAACCCCGACTCAGAACAGGGCGCGATGTTCTCCACTCTGCGTCAACAATTTGCGCTAGCATCGCAACTCTCATTGTCGGAACAAACACCGAAATGATTTAAACGACCTACAATGTCAGTCCGGTGGCTTCGCGGTGCTGTCATTGCAAAGTTCACTTTTTGGAATCTAAATCAGCGCAGCATACCACATGCTTTGAATTTCTTTATAACGAGGCCCTGATGTTGATTCAGCAAATTACCGGATTGAAACTAAAGTAATAATTCATCCACCAGTCATGGCTTTTCATACAAATATTCGCCAAGTTTTCACCCCTGCTCGACCGTTCTCCAGCCGATCACCGTACCGGATCGTTTTCCGGCATTTCGTAGACTGGGAAGGATTTTATCTCCAGTTGATGCGTATGTTTCAGAAAGCGCCAGTCGTCCTCGTGCGCATAGGTTTAGAATTGAATGCCGTTACCGCCCGCTTGGTCCGCGCAACTCTCTTTGTGCTGCGGTGTCTGAATACTCGCGACTTGGTGGTTCGTAGTCTGAACTGACACAGCCAATGATTCCTAAGCAAGTGATGCAAATAGCTATCAAGCGATAAATCATGTAAATCCCTTTCGTACAGTTGAACGTAATCATTCAATTTCCGTTATTTGTCGCAACTAGCGTATTAAAATCGAGATTCAAGAGCATCTAACAACATGGGGCAGTATCGTTTACGCTCCGGACTGTCAAAGACCGATTGACCCGATTGTCGAGTTCAATGACCACATCGAGCCCACTGCCCAACGCCAAAGGAACTCAAACGGTCACAGAAGGAGAACGCGAGGCTGCGGAATGCAGAAGCGAGAATGTCTCCAGTCACTCACTGAGGGCCTTGTATGACAGGTCGCGCGCACGTAGGGGGGGAGCTGCAGTAATTGAGCATCTCCGAGATTGAGATCACAAACGGGATATCCCCCAGAAACGCAAAGCGTTTCATTCCCACGAGCCGCGAGAGCGCGGCACAGTTGGCCGCTCGTTGAAGATGGCCGATACCCATCAGATGCTGCACATAGAATGCAATTCGAGCTGTTCGACTCATTTTGCCGGATTCACTCCAAATCAATTTTCAATCCGGTCCCAAACGGACCTCAACTTGAACAGAGCTAACCCATGAACGCGTACAAAAGGGGCAGGGTCAGGCGGTGGTATAGATCTCAATCCAGCGTTGTCAGTTTCTCCTCACTGCCGTAAATTCAGAATTTCCCTAAGCAAAGAACTTAGGGCATGGTTTGGAAACTCCTGCTTGAGTTGTTTTGCGAGGAAAACGGCTTTATCAATGTCCCCTAATCGAAGATAGCTATGCGCCAATAACTCCAATGCTGCGCGGCGGTCAGACACAAACTCAATACTGCGTTCTAAAACTTCGATCGCTTTCGCGTGCTCACCCAGTTGAGCGTAGGACACCCCAAGCTGAAGCCCAATAAATCCGTTGCCTGGATTGTTCTGCAGTGCGGCTTCCAGGGTCGATGTCGCCTCATGGTGCCGGCCAAGAGCTGTCTGAATATCTGCCAAAGTCTGCCATGCTTGCAGCAATTGGGGATCCATTTTCAACGCTGTTTTCAAGGCTTGTTGCGCGGCGGAAAACTGACGGGTTGTCATGGCTAAACCGGCCAACTGCATTTGAACTTCTGGAAAGTCAGTGTTGGCCAACAAAGAGTTTTGGTACTCGATCATTGCGTTTGCCACGGTTTTGCGATCCTGAGGTGATAAGCTTTGTGGAGAAATATTTACAAAGAGACGTGCTGCGGACAAACGAACCACACGAAAAGGGTCTGATAGTAAAGCAATTGAAAGGCGTACTCGAACAGCGTCAGGAGCGCTGTCCAAAATTCCCAAAACCGCAGACCTGACCAAATATGAATCGTCCTTTAGAAGTGGTGCAAGTTTGACTATTTCCTCACCCGATTGAACTGCTTGCAGAGTTGCAATTGCGCTAGCACGCACTATCGCCGATTTCGTTTCATCGATCGCCAACTCTATTAGATTAACTCTGCTTGCCCCCTGCGCATTGGTTTGGCCTCGGCCCGCATGGATAACTTCTCCAAAGTGTTCTGAGTTTTGATTGAATGAACCTAGCCAATCGCGTAATTGATCAACGGCCCAATCAGCCTCTCTATCTTGATGACACGAGTTACAGGCATTGGGCGTACCGAGCTTTACCGTTAAATCTGGTCGCGGAATTCGAAAACTGTGGTCCCGCCGAGGGTCAACCTGCATGTATTTTTTCTCCAGCATATGGCAGCTAACGCACTGGGAACCGACAGAATTTGTTTTATGGTTGTGATGGGTGCCGTCATCGTAGATACGCTTCTTCAAGCTTGGAAAATCAGGGTTACCTGCTTCACTATGACACTGAGTACAAACAGCGTTACCTTCGGCTTTAAGCATTCCGCTATGGGGCTGGTGACAATCACTGCACCGCACTCCCTGTTGGTACATCTTGCTTTGAAGAAATGATCCATAAACATAGACCTCATCATCGATTTGACCATCTGGGTGGTATAACCCTTCACGTAGAAGAGCCAGTCTGTGGTAATCAGGAAACCGGCTCCCAGGTGGCGGGCTATTTGCAGATAAGCCACCTCGTCGTGAGTGGCATTGTGCGCAGACCTCGATCTCATGCTGGGGATTCTCGCGAGAGAAGTTCTGTATGAATCCTTTTTCGTTAATGTCCTTCCAACTTGTTGCATCAAAACTACTGGGCTTTTGTGACCACTTCAGATGCGCCTCTGCAGGTCCATGGCAGGCCTGACAAGTCACAGTCGCCTCGCTCCATCGGCTCTCATAGATATCTTTTTGTGGGTCGTAATTCTTGCGGAAGTTGGTTTGGTGGCAAACCGCGCAGCGGGCGTTCCAATTTTTGTAAGGACCCGTCCAATGCAATCCGTCACCAAGCTTGAGATTTTCGTCGGGATATAGATGAAACCATTGCTTGAGCTCAGTGTCCCAGGCAACATCCAGCGCTTGAAGCTTACCGCCATTTAGCTCGACAAGATACTGTTGGAGTGGTTCAACTCCCACTGTGAATTTGATTTCGTATGACCGTTTTTCTAGGTTTTCAAATGTAACCTCCACGAAATATTTGTCATCCTGTCGATAAAACCGACTTGTTTCACTTCCATGAATAAATTTACGGTTATCAAAATCACCAAGTACTGAGGTTTTGTCCGGAATTCTAAGCGCCCATGAATGATGGGAAATATTCCATTGCTCAAACTCTGCTTGGTGACAGCCAATACAGGTAGAAGAGTCAACGAACTCTGGATTTCTAGACGAGATCTGGGCCAATGGCGCTGAAACCCACATCAAGCTTAATGACAAGGTTATTGCTGAGCAATACAAAAACTTAATCATCGCACGTCAATTACTTTTTGAAATTACTGATAAAGACAAATGTCTGAGTGCAGCCATAAGAATGACAAAGCGGTTCCTGTTTCCAGAAACCGCTCGGCCATTTAGTTATCACTTGGTCCAGAACAAGTTTACTGATTGCCCATTGAACCGGCAGTCATTGCTTCCATAACCCGGTCCAGGCTGAAACTGCCGGGCTTCTGGCGCGGCGGAAATTCCTTGAAGCTTTGTAGCCATTGCGCAACAAAACCTGCCGCGGGGGCAAAGATAAACATGTGGTCAATATACCAGCGTTGGAAGCCCATCGCGTATTCCCGTTCCGCACGCTCAAATGGATCCATACGCAGATTCACCAGCGACGGGGCTCGCAACACCTCAAACGGCCTTGTCCAGACGTCAAGACCCATGGCACTCTGCCGAAGGAAACCGACTTTAAAGTTCTGATACCGTAATGCCGCAACCGAGCCATCATCTGTCCAATAAATGAACTCCTTGCGGGGCCAATCGGCGTCTCCTTTGAGCGCAGGTGTAAGGTCATAGCCGTCCAAATGGACCTTGTATTCACGCCCGATTGCCTGAACCCCACCATCCTTGAGCTCTTGCTTGATATTCGGTTTGCCCGCCGCCGCTAGCAACGTCGGTAACATGTCCTCATGCGCGCCGATCTCATTTACGATGGTTCCTGCATCAATCACGCCGGGCCAACGGATCAACGTGGGAACCCGGAATCCACCTTCCCATGGGGTGTTCTTCTCACCCCTGAACATGGTCGTGCCGCCATCTGGCCAAGAAAATGTTTCGGCTCCGTTGTCAGTTGAATACATTACGATGGTGTTGTCTGCGAGGCCAAGCTCATCAACCTTGTCGAGAAGCTGCCCCACCATTCCATCGTGTTCGGTCATACCGTCGGCAAATATTCCCAGACCGGTAACTCCTTCCGATTCTTCCTTGAGATGTGTGTGAACATGCATCCTAGTCGAATTCCACCAGAGGAAGAACGGTTTGCCTGCTGCATGCGCTCTTTCCATGAAGTCCAGCGCGGCCTCTGTTACCTCTTCATCCACTGTTTCCATGCGCTTTCTCGTCAGCGGTCCGGTGTCGATAATCTCGCCACCGGCAGTCGACTTGATTACGCCGCGCGGGCCGAACTTGGCCTTAAATGCTGGATCCTTCGGATAGTCAGGGTGTTCGGGCTCTTCTTCCGCATTCAGGTGGTAAAGATTGCCAAAAAATTCATCAAACCCGTGATTGCTCGGCAACATTTCGTCGAGGTCGCCCAAATGGTTTTTGCCGAACTGTGCAGTCATGTAGCCCAGAGGCTTGAGCAGAGCCGCAACCGTCGGGTCTTCAACTTGCATACCTTCCGGGGCGCCTGGCAACCCGACCTTGGTCAGTCCAGTGCGAATGGGTGATTGTCCCGTCACAAACGCAGCCCGTCCTGCGGTACAACTTTGTTGTCCGTACCAATCGGTGAATAGCGCGCCTTCCTTTGCCAACCGGTCGATGTTTGGCGTTCGGTAGCCCATTATTCCCATATTGTAGGCGCTTATGTTGAACTGGCCAATATCGTCGCCCCAAATTATCAGAATGTTCGGTTTGTCAGATTGGGCCCAAGCGACATTAACAATTGACGATAGACAAACCGCCAGCAATGCAACCAGCAGCTTATTTAGGTACTCTGGCATTGGTGTCCTCCTTTTTTTCTACGATGAATTTCATATGTGGACCATAAGCATGAGACAATCAATTGGATTCAGAATGTTTTAGCGATCGACAAAACCCCGTAGTCGGCTTCGAGCCTGTTGACCGAACGAATGTCGGTCATCCATTTCCCCGAGATGACGACATTCCCGCCACCAAATGCCGGAATCCAGTTAAAAGCGGCGCCTATTCCAAATCCTTCCCCCTGGAAATTGCCAAAGATCGCCCCGGATCCAGAGTCGCCAGTGATCTGTTTATAAGCGTATCCGTGAATTCCAATGGCAAAGGTCTTCGAAAGGAATTGGTTGGCCATGAAGTCGAGATGCAACTCCGTACCGGTGCGGTAGTCGGTATCTGGATTGGTTGTATTGACCATGATCCCGCCAACCACAGACAAATCTAATCCGATTTGCGGATCAAACCACGTTACAGCCGCCACGGAATCGAAACTCCAATAGTTTCGTCCAATGTTCACCAACCGGGAGGAATTGTATTCGCCAGTCGGGACAATGATCAACTCATAAAGATTTAAATGAAAATTGCCGTTGTTCCAATAAAAGGATGCCGGAATAATTCCCGAATCGCCTAAGCCGTACTCATCGCTGGTGAATCCAGCAGCAAGCGGCCCAGCGGAGAGGCGAGCATTCAGCGTTGAATGCGCGCCAGAGATGTAGCCGCCAATCGCGAATAGGCCATTAAGCGAGGGCGCGTCCCACACGTGGAGGCCTTGCAGAATCGAGGCATTTACTTCCGCTTCAATGCCTAAATTGGCGGCTCCCTGCAGAACCGCGCGCTCTGCTTCGCCTCGATAGAAAAGATTCAGGCTTTGAACTACAAATCCAGGATCGGGCGCCACCCCTACAAGGAGGTTCCCATAGGCACCAGGAAAGTAATTCGACGCGGCGCCCTCGCCGGCTTTTGCGGCGCTTTCGATCGACGCTGTTAACAACGCTGTGGCGAATATTAAGCATGCGTTGCGAATAACAACATCTAAGAACATTCCAAACTCCCGCTGGCTTGGTACGAGGGGTCAGGTGCTCCCAACTTAATAGGCGGCTCCTTTTGGAACGTAAATTGCTTCACGATCGGAGGCATCACCAAGTGGACCACCCGCCAGGAAAGTAATTGGTAGCCGCATCTTCTGCAGCAAATACCTGATTGCAGAGCATCTATCCAAGCTATCTGGACAAAGCTAGCGACAGGATTTTCCGACAGATCATCGTCATTACTATATCTTTCGTTGTTCAAATCAATTTCCGGGAACATAGGGATCCGGCGTGCCTTCCTTGATCGGGGGTTCTTCCCGCAGGGAAGCGGCATGATCTAAGAGGACCTGGCTCGCGGGATATCGCACCCAAAGGTTTTCAGGAATAAGCCGCGTTCCGTGTTCCTCTTTGGGATCAACCAAAAGATTGTAGAACCTTGGGACCGAGTAATTCGAATCTTCAAGGTTCATGTTTCGGATTTCACGGACCATCATTTTCCAGTTGCGCCATTTGACGCCATAAACGTCCGTGCCATTATATATCACGACAGACTCACGCCCCGACTGATCGCGCTTGCCAAGAAAAAAATCGGTTAGGTCGATACTATCCATGATACGGTCATCCGGCATCTTTCCACCCGCGATATTGGCAAATGTCGCAAACAGGTCCATTTCGTGGGTAACCTCATTGTTCACACTTCGCGCTGGGATCTTGCCCGGCCATCTGATTAGAAAGGGAACGCGAAGAGACGCTTCCATTCCGGTAAAATATGTGCCGCTCCATGGTCCGGCAAAACCCTCGTGGGGCGCTGTTCCTTCAGGGCCATTATCTGCGGTGAAAATGAATACTGTATTTTCCTTGACACCCGCATTGTCGATAGCTGTGAGCAGTTGGCCTACGTAGTGGTCGAGTTGCGTCAGCACGTCAGCGAAATTTCCGTTACCGGTCACGCCATCAAAATCGGGACTTGGGCTCACCGGAAAATGAGTCTGGGTATAGGGGATATAAAGAAAAAAGGGCTGATCACCGCCCGCTTTGCGTTTGATAAAGTCAATAGAACGTCTTGTAATCTCGCCGTCTATCGTACGTCGGTTGGTTGAATTGTAGACTTCAAGCTCGGTTTGTTCTTCACCCCGTTTCGCTTCCATTAAATGCGCGAACTTCGCTTGCGGATGCACGTTTTCGCGAAACAGATCATTGTCTGGCCATAAGCTCTCATCGGTGGTGTTGGGAATACCATACCATTCGTCAAAACCCTGATCCGTCGGATAACGGCCGGGCGAATCTCCTAGGTGCCATTTACCAAACATACCGGTCGCATATCCGGCATCTGAAAGCATTTCTGCGATCGTATATTCCCATTGTGTTAAACCGTACAATCCTGATCCCAGAGGGACTTTGGAAGTACCAGAGCGAATTGCATAGCGACCTGTCATGATGGCGGATCGGCTGGGTACACATTGAGATTCCACGTTGAAATTGAGGAGCTTCATGCCCTCTTCGGCTAATGAGTCTATTTGTGGTGTTGCGGCGCCACGCAGGATTCCGCCACCATAGGCGCCAACTTCACCCCAGCCGAAGTTGTCCATCAAGACCAGCACGATGTTCGGCTTTTCCTGAGCATGGACAGCCGTCTGGATCGCCAGTAAAGCGATTATTGCCGTTGCGACACGTAGAACCGAAAAAGTTCTCGAAATCTGAAAAAGTCTCAATGCGGTCACTCCTCCGTCTTCGACACGTTACAAACTGCAGCCATATAAAACCTCTGATTTTGCGACGGCGACTGGTAGGGGCGCAGAATTAATTTATGCTGGACCGTTATCTGACTAGTACCGTGAGGTAAATGCGGCGATGGTGGTGGACGACGTTAATCGAAATCAATCGCGCGGTGAGGTTCCGCGCAATTTGATTCGCTCAGCCGTTTTGGCGGGACCGTGTGCCGCCTACGCCTCTCAATTTGGAGACCTCCCCGAACAGCTTTTAGCCTCCGGCTTGTCTGAACAAATGATCGAAGATCCGGAATCGATCCTCGAAACCCACCAGTATCTTGATCTGATGGCACGGATAGGTCGTTCGGCCGATGATCGGCTGTTGTTTCGAGCAGGCTTTGGCACCCCAATGGAGCAACTCGGCTTGGCAGGTAAAGCCGTCCAAAGTGCGCCAACGCTTGGTGATGCTATCGAGTTGACACATCAAATTCTAGGCTATGTGCAAAGCAACTCTTTGATTGAAATAAACAGTCACCGTGGACGTTGCCAGCTCTACTATAGTACAGGTTTTGGAGAATCTGATGAGATTGAACCAGATTTGCAGTACTCCATTGGCATCTTGTCGAACCTGATTTGCCTGGGGCAGCACAAGTATGATCCGGAGCTGACAATTTATTGCCCCGGTGCCAAAAACACTTCCATGAGGGACCTGCCATCGAACGCCAGATTTCGAGATTCAAGGATCGCAATTGTCGAATTTGACCGCCGTCTACTGCACAGTTCGATGCCAAGATCCAACGCCGGCCAAGCCGAAATACTGCGACAATTCCTGAGCGCGAATCCAATTATGTCGGCGACAAACTTCAACATGACGCGCGTTGTGGCGGAGCTCGTTGAATGTTCGATGGGCGTGGCGAAACCCTCACAGCAATCGATCTGCGCGATGTTGGGCATAAGTGCGAGGTCTCTACAGCGTGCTTTGAACGGCGAAGGAACGTCTTTTCGCCAGATCGTCGATTGTTCCAGAAAATCGATCGCATTGCGAGAGCTCAGTGGTGGAAGAAGTGTTACCGACACGTCGTTCTTCCTCGGCTATGACCATCCCCAAAATCTCACCTCGGCGTGCTACAGGTGGTTCGGCAAACCGCCTTCCTTATTGTGACAGCAGCGGTGTTGTTTGCTGCGCCAAACACCTCAGCTCTGGCGAATTTCAAGGCAGAACTTTAGATCTGTGAGGGTCCGGAATAGGTCAAAGGTTATAGTTGTCTGGGCAGACGATGTGGGGAGTTAACTGTCGGCTGATTCAGTTAACGCCCACGCGGAAAATTGGGATCTAGTTGGGCACGCGCCGAGTCACCTTCAGGGGCATAGTTAGTGCCGACACAACCGGTCAACGCCAAGCAAATAGCTAATGTAAAGATCAAGCGGATTTTCATGATGTCAAGTCTCCATATATTATACATCAGTCAGATAGGAGTTTGGCATTGGAATACAACAATTAACAAACGGACAAATACTATTGATCCTCTCCGACATTTATTGATCTAAAACAAGAACGATTCTAACGTGACTCTACCGTCCGCCACCGTGCTTTCTCGAGCAACGCATCACTTTGCAGGACGGTGTATCAGCGGTAGGAACTGTATCAAGCCGTCCGTGTCCGCCGGATTTGCAGTAGGAACCTGGTGCGGCAAACGTGTCGTATAACAGCGTCCCGGAACCTCGCTTGGATTTGTATCGCAAGATGGCACTCCCCTCCGACTTCAAGATAGCTTGAACCTTGGCGCATGAAAGTCCGGAAATATTGTGTTTCGACATTGCTTGTACAGAAGAAGCTGACAACACAATAGCCAATAGCGGCGCGATCACACGTTGAGTTTCAGATATCCGCATTTTTTACTCCAAACTTTAGGGGCGGGATGCTCAAACGAGCGTCCGTTGGTTCATTTAACAGGACCCAGCTGAACTCTCAATCAACATTGTGTGCACAATAAGCGCTGATGTCAGGCAATCGCGATGCGTAACGCTGGTGGTAGGACAGCCTGCCCAAATCGCGCTGAATGATGTTGCAAAACGTTATGCCAGTGCTTAGCCGCTCTTCGCAGTCTGCGCGTGGTGTTCCATGCGGCCTTGATATGTGTATAACGTAGCGCTTGTTTCGACCGTCCTGCTCGGACGTACCGGCGGAAATATTACTATAAATTCAGGGGAGTTTTTGGTGTGCGTCACCTTTACTTTTTCGTTTTCGGGTTCTCTTTGATCCTGTCCAGCGTCCCAGCCACGGCGCAAACAAGCAATACGCATCAACAGCAGGAAGCGCTCCCCGAAGCTCTCTCGTCGGAATTTATCAGTGACCTCACATCACGGCTCGAACCTGAGCAGGTCGAAGCCCTAGCCAGACTGATCGAGGTGCTCGCACGTGATACCCCTGAGGATCCAGACCATGAAGTGACAGCGGAGCAACCGACGAGTTTATTACAGTCGTTCTCGAATTTCGCGGCGTATCTTGCCGGCAATATTTTGTTGTTCCCCCAAATGGTGCTGGAAGTCGTTCCACTGCTTGCCGGAGTTCTGATCGGATTGGGTGGCTCTGGAGTAGCCAAACTGATTGGTCTTCTTGTGGTCTCCATTGGCGCCGGGATACTCGCTGAAATTTTGTTCAAAAAAAGCCTCCCACGTCGGTGGGACATCCAAGAGGTTGCAGATTCGAACCAGCTACTTGTTGTTCTTCGCGTACTGGGTCTGAGACTCGCCTGCAATGTTGTTGGTCTCAGTGTGTTCGCTATAGTTACGCTTGCGATTATTCGGGTGTCAGGCTTTGAAATGGCCGTCACAACTTTGGCGTCCGCGTTCGTATTACAAGTAATCATGTTTCCGCGTATCGCAGCCCTTTTTCTGCGTTTCTTTCTATCGCCGAAGCGAGCCGAGCAGCGTCTCGTCACTGCCGATTCGATGACCGCGGCGCGGGTCATGAAAGACCTGGTGCTCGTCTCAGCCATCATCGGCATTGCGCTGTTCTTGTTTTCGCAGTTGGCCGATGCCCAGCCACAAATTGCAACTTCGTTCCGGTTCTGGTTCGCGGCGTGCGTCATTGGGCTCATTGTCTTTTTGGTCTGGCGCAATCGAGCGGGCCTGACCGGCATCATCCAAGGTGACGACGAATTGACGCCCGGACTGGAACGCATGGCTGCATGGTGGCCTGGAGTTTCCATCATATTCATCGTTCTGGACTGGCTCATGCTCCAGTTTCTGATGAGTAATGGTCAGGAAATCTCGCCGATGAAGGGTGCGCTGACGATTGTGCTGATTCTGGTCTTGCCGTTTCTCGACACCGCATTGCGCGGCCTCGTGCGCCACCTGCAGCAGCCATTATCCATCACGGGCGATGTCGCTCAAACGGCTCAAGAGGAAACTCGAATGAGCTTGGTTCGCTCCGGCCGGGTCATACTGATCGTGTTAGCGCTGATCGGCATTGGCAAGATCTGGGGTATCAGCTTGCAGGACGTTGCTCAAGCCGGATTCGGCGCGCAGTTTGGCGCCGGGATTTTTGGGCTGCTTCTCACGGTTGCCGTCGGGTACGTTGCCTGGGAAATTGTCAACCTTTGGATCTACCGACGCATGCTGACCGAGGTCCCGGCGTCGATGGGCGAGGAGGCTGAAGTTGGAGGCGAGGGCGGCGGTGCCGCCCTGTCACGTATGGCGACGATCCTGCCGCTGGTGCGCATAACGCTGCAGGTGGCGATAATTGCATTGACTGTATTGTTGGCGGCAAGTCAGCTCGGGATCAACATCGCGCCACTACTGGCCGGCGCTGGAGTTGTTGGCCTAGCGATTGGTTTCGGTGCGCAGACTTTGGTCAAGGACGTGGTTTCAGGTGTGTTTTTCCTGCTCGACGATTCCTTTCGTGTGGGCGAATTTATCAACGTCGGGGGGACCGTCGGTTCCGTCGAGAAGATTTCAGTTCGTTCGCTCCAACTGCGCCATCCGTCCGGTGCGGTCCACATCATTCCTTATGGCGAGATCCCGAAGATCACAAACAACAGCCGTGACTGGGTCATCGTGAAGATGAAGTTCATCGTCCCATTCGACACCGACCTCAACAAGACGCGCAAATTGTTTAAGAAAATCGGCCAGCAGATGTACGAGGAGAATCCGTATTACGCTGAGAACATCCTCGAGCCGTTCAAGTTCCAAGGAGTCCACGACGTCGACGATGTGGGCATTACGGTCCGCGGCAAGTTCATGGCCAAACCAGGCTCACAGTTCCTGATCCGCAAGGATGTCTACAGCCGGGTGCAGAAGGCGTTTGAGGAGAACGGTATCGAGTTTGCGCGCCGAGAAGTGCGGGTAAAAATCCCGGAGGGCGAAGACGCTGCTGCGCTATCAGAAGCGCAGAAAACGACGATCGCCACTGCTGCTTCTGAGGTTGTTCAGAATGCGCAACCAAAAACCACCGGAGACTGACGGCGCATGATATTAGCGCTTATGGTGCAAACTAAGTTGGTTGGGTAAGGAAAGATTGCTAGTTCATCTAAGCCGTCACGAATGAAGAAAAGTTAGTCTTCGAATGGTTCAAGACCGTCACGCAACTGCCGCGTTGCCTTGGCTGCCCGCTCACGCGCTTCAGCGATCTCCACATCCGGCCATCCGTCTAAATTGCTTCGAATTATCGCTCTCCGCCAAACTCGCCAATTCTGGGTTCGTCAACGAATGTCTTAAATTCCGCTTTTGAGTAGCAGTTCGGGCTTTAAAATTGAAACTGGGCAAAAACATAATTTGAAGAAAATCACACATTTCGCCAAACAAGAAAAAACCCCGCCACTGGCGGGGTTCCTTCTGCGCTAGCGCTTAGATGCGCTTGCGCGTCTGAACGAACCTTGTCCGTTCGGTTGAGCTTTTGCCCGACCCTCGATACCCGAGGTTCGGCCTCGCTTGTAAGAAGCGAGCAGCTCGTCTTTTAAAAACGCAACTGCGTTGTCGACGGTCTCGGTGCCGTCAGTGACCTGCGCGAACAGGTCGCGCAACCGGCGCTCGATGCCGGTGAGATAATTTTCACGCATAATGAAGTGTGAATTAGCGAGCTTGTAAATTGGTCTTCAGACCGGACGAGCAGCAACTTCCCTGTTGGGGCGAGCCCTGCTCGACGATCGAGGCGTCACTGGCAGAGCGGCTCACGGGTCAACGCCTGGAGCGATAGCGAAATGGCTTTACGCGTGAGGGTGGCCAGTAAAATGAATAGATCCAGAGGAGGCGAACATAAAATCTATTTTGGTACCATAGACCATCAGATTTGCGCGTTGAGATGAGCGAGCGCCGGCCACCGACACCCATCTTCGCTCCCTTTCCCCAACCGGCGCGAGCGATTGAGGATCCAATCGGATTGAGATCTGCCGGCTTCGGTACACGAAAAAGCCCCGCCAATTGGCGGGGCAATCTCAACCATCGCATTACCGATTACTCGTAATCGTGTACAATGGTTCTCGTCGGCTCAGGGGTTCCAACTCCTGGGCCTTTCGCATGTGTTTCTGACCTCGTTTATATCCGAGCAGATACGCATCCATGATTTGGCCCTTGATTTCGTCAATGGCCGCATCAGCGGAAACTGAACGCTTATGGATGACATCCATGAACAGCAGTTTCAGCCCCATATCCATGGAGCGATATTCATCGTTTGTCATGATGCATGAGAACGATTAGCGCTTGTAAAGGTCTTCGACCGACAAGCTGAATTACGACAGCTCGTCTGCCATGAGAGCGACCGGCCTCAATGCGTAAAAGTCAACGCCCGTAGCGAATGCGCAGTGGCTTTACTTTTGCGGACGGCCGGTATCATGGAAAGACGAGATGGCATGATCTCCTTAAACCGTTCCAGGCAGACCGTTCGCCTGGAACAAATTTGTTTCTGGTCTTTGCCTTCGCAGACCAGAACCCGAGGGCAGCTTCCTGCCCTTGGCGCTGCTATTGCCAAGCGCGCGCCTTTTATGGCGCAAAACGTTCCCCCCCGTGTTGTCGAAGCCGACAGAGCAAGAGGCCCGTTCCGCGACGATCAGGAGCGGATGGGTCTCGCTCGTCGTGCGCTCGACCCCCCGCGCTCGGGCTGAGACCGCAACAGCTATGCGCCATGTCCATGGTTGCGGTTGAAGCCTAAGCTGGCGACGCTCGCCCTCTAGGCTTTGCCTGGCGACGGAGCCGCCAAGCGCAGCCCGACTACAAAATGCCAGTCTTTGTTCAAAGACGGAATTTTGACGAGGGCGAGCGCGGGGGGTCGAGCGGAGCGAAGACAACACGGGGGAACAATTATCGAGCAATGACAAGCGATTAGCGGTTGCTCGATATCAATTAGACCCGTCTGTTCTAGAAACGACGGGGCAACAGGCTACCAATCTCTTGGAGATTGGCCGGCATATTATGCCGATTCCCGTTTCTCTGCCAGTGATTTCAGGCGTGAGAAGCAAATGGCGGCAGTCGACGCCAAAATCGACCCGAATATGGGTGAAATTCTTACACAAAAACTTACACAATTGGCGATCATTCGATCGTTAATATAACAATATCAATGCCCTACACCTTGCTCTAATGGCATCATAATCCGCGTGTCGGGGGTTCAAGTCCCTCCCCCGCTACCAGAATTTCGGTAGTGTTTTCATAAAGGTATCGCGCTTGATATCGCCGCCGAACTTGATTTTGTGTCGCGCCATGTTGCAAATTTATACCATTGATTTCAAACGATTTTCAGATTTCGACGGCGACTCCACGCGACATAAATGCGACACAATTGGCAAACCAAGTTGTCTCCTCAGCTTCCTCTTGAGGTAGTCGAAGATCCTTCTCGAACACCTTACTAATGTTCCGCGAAATTTTCGGGACGGTATATGCAGTGAAACAGCGAACTTCCAAACGCTTCTGCACCTCGGTAGAGGTAGTCAGACAAACGGAAAGTTTAACATCGCATATCCAAACATTGTTCTCGTTATCGCCGATCTTGAGTTGGTCGACCTAGCAGATACACAGTGCTTAATGGTTGCATTGCATAATTGCTCTCGATCTTGATTCAGGCTGTCCGCCGACCGGCTGATTACGAAACACAACACCCGCCTTTGGAACATGCTCAGGCACTGTCAAATTTTTAAATGTACCGTGATTCCGTTCCAGCTGTGGCTTTTGTGGATGGCGCTTAAACCGCTTCCGCGCGTGTCAATGTCTCATACAAGCGTTTTTCAAACTGCACCCGGGGCAATGCTTTGTCGAACAAAAATCCCTGCACAACGTCGACACCTTGATCGCGAACAGACAGAAACTGTGCTTCTGTTTCGATGCCTTCTGCCACAATAGTCAGGCCAAGACTGCTAGCGGCCTTCACGGCCGTCTTGAAAAACTCGACTGAAATTGAATCATGCTCCATCGCCTGAATGATCGACATGTCGATCTTCAGTTCGGTGATTGGTAGCCGCCGAAGGAGATCAAAGTTCGACATGCCTGTGCCAAAATCGTCGAGCGCTATTCCGTAGCCCATCATGCGCAAACGGGCGACCGTTTCGATCAAACGGCTTGAATCTTTCGGAAGCGCAGTTTCCGTCAGTTCAATAATCACATTTGTGGGCGCGATTCCGAACTCTTTCGATAGCGCGTCAAATGCCGTTGCAATGTCTTGTTCCAGTATGGAGGCATCGAGGTTGATGGCAACGTCACAGTCAAGATTTAATGAATGCCAAGCGTTGAGATCTGCGAACACCTTGCGCGCGGTCGAAATGGCGACCTGGTATGCTCGCGGTGTATGGCTGATCTTCTCAAAGAACTCGCCCGGTGCAACCGCTATCTCGTCTTCCGCGATAATTCGGGACAGCGCTTCCGCACCGCGCAGTGATAGATCCCTGACCCTGTACTGCGGCTGATAATACGGAATGATCCTGTCATTTGTCACCGTTTGTACGTCTATGCGTGCACGTGTTGACTTTGGCGAGATCACTGATTTCTCGCAGCGTTCCAGAACCTTTGACATATCATCCATGTTGATTGGCTTTTCAATCGAACCGACAACATTGAGATCGAGCATTCGCGCGATGTTTTGCGCCGCCTGAATGATTGCAACATCCTCACCACTTGAGACCACGATGTGACCAATATACTGGCTGTTTGCGGCAGCCCGCAGAAACGTCAACCCATCCTGATTGGGCATGTTCAGATCAAGAATAATGAGCCCAAACGGCTCTCCGGCGCTTTCCAGTTCTGAGATCGCTTTTTCACCGTCACTTGCAGTCGAAACGGACGAAACTCCGAGCGAAGACAACACGTGGGAAGCGACTTCTACAAATATTGAATCGTCGTCAACGATGAGAACGGGTGATGAATACGCCATATTGCGCCTCGCGTCTTTATTCACCACCGGATCGATGTTCGCAGACGTTAACTAACGAAGTCTAAATTCGTCGCATGGTGATCACGCCACTGTCTCGGGCATAAAATGCAAAGATAAACTGAATGCGGACCTATGGTCTAATTCGGAGAACGTTGCGCATTTACTCATTTCCGATTTTCATCAGGCTTCAAGTTTCCAGGCTGGCGAAAGACTGATGCGTCACTCAGAACTTGATTGGCGCGTTGAATGAAGGTTTCTTCGCAAGTTGGCTTGAGTTTGGCGATTACCGTGATCCGGATCAGCATCATTGTTCTGCTCGCGCGGTTTGATGGTCTGCGGCCGATCTTCAAGCAATCAGGTTGGCACAAGGCTCGGCTGCGTAACTGACTTCGACAGGTGGTTCGGGTTCGGTGAGCTGATCTTCACCTCACATGAATCAGCAGAATTTGTTCTTCAGCCTGATGGGGGTTGCGATGAATGCACTCGGGTTTGTCCTAGTGCGGGCACTGATCAAAACTTCAAGCCTTCTTGCTGCAGTTGCCGTCGTCGCGATGCCGAATTCAGCCCATTCGCGGTGTCAGGAAAACATCGTCTACGCCACGGTCAAATCCGTACCTGCAGTTCTAAGCGATTCCGATGTGAATCTGCTTTTCGACGGTTCAAGGACCTACTCGGGTAATCCAAATCTTCGTTTCGATAATCCGGCATCGACTGGGCAAAATGCACTGATCGTATATTTAAACCAGTCGTTTCTGTCAGGCACTACCTTAACGGTTTATTTCGAAGCAGATGACGCCGCCGGGCAGGATGTGGAGGATCTGGTGGAGGAGTTGGAAGACGCCGGATATGGGGCTTCGTATTGGGACCGAAACGGTGACGGGGAACTCGACGAAGATGATTTCGACATCGATGGAGACGAGGAAATCGGCCCGGGGGACTACAGTCCTGTCCGACTTGTCGTTGAATTGTACCTGGGTGACCCTGGAGATCCTGTTGGCAGTGGTCCTGGAACTCTGGTGGACACACAATTCTCACCGATTCAGACAGCAGACCAGGTTGCGCACTCATTTACAATAAGTGCTCGGGCAGAGTTTACCTATTTCACGATTGAATCAATCCCGGTTAATTTGGGGGCCGATCCACGGGTGATCGAAGTCGAGGTGAACGGCATCCCCAACAGTGGCGGCCAGTTGGTCGTTCTCAGACATTGGTGCTCCATGCAATGCAATTGCAGCTGATCAATGTCAGGATGATCGCCTAATCCATCGCGGCCGAAATTGGTAACAACGGTTGAATTCGCCATAGTGTTCGCCGCAATAATGGATGCTATTCGTTCCGTACAGATTTGAGCCTTGCAATCAAGGCATGCCTTCAGATTTTAAACAAGACATCCTCTGATGATCCCCCTTTTGGCACCTCCCACATTTGCGATCGATTTTGGAAGGCATCTCAAATATAATCTTCGTTCGCCGTGTCCGGCTGATGGTGCAGCCTGATGATATTTTCGTAGTCATCATGCAAAAGCTGAATTTCCCGATCCAACGAGACCAATCCGACGGTACGGGTACGAATCAACTCTGATACAAACTTTATTCGCAAGCGCAGGTCTGACTCACCCAACGACTGAGCAGTCAATATTTGTTCCAGATTTTCTGTCAGTTGAGTATCGAGTTCGGACAAACCTGTGTCAGATCCGTTTTCCAGAGTAGATACCAAAGTTTCCAACTTGCGGGACAATTCGCGGTGCTTCGCAATCAGCTCGGATAAGCTATGCCCCATATGCCGCTCCAGTCTTACCGCAACCGGCGTGAAAACAGCGTCTCCAATCGACCGGGTTGCTCAAGTTGACTTAAATCGCCGCACCGAGGTTCATATTTGAAAATTCTCCAAGAGCCAAAGCCCTGGCCACAGCGTGAGGAATGCTGTTGGCGTTAAGTCTCTCCTGGGCGTTATTCAAGAGCGCGTTTATGACCAAATCTCCTCGGCCCGTTAGCCGTGAGATATCGTCCAGACTGGTGCCAATCGATATCAGGAACAAAATCTCGGCCTGTAACGTCGACAAGCATTTGGTTTCGAATAGTTTCGTTATGTCGGGAAATCTCGCAATTATTGCGGCAAGCGACTGGCCAACTCTTGCGAACAGCTCGGCCTGAAGCTGAAACGAAATCTCCCGCGTGCCGGTGCCGACCACCACATTTGCCAATCCCCTTCCAAAGGCCACCGGCAAGACAAGTATGTGCCGGTGTCCCAGCTTGGACAACTCGTCGAGGAATCTCTGCTCAAGGAACTCGCAGTAGACATTTCTGTCCAGGTTCAAGGCATCAAATGGCCGTCTGTCTGTTTTTGCCTGCCTGATAATGGGGCATCCGCCAAGATGATGAAATTGGTTGGAAAGAGTTGTTAATGACTCTGGCATATCGCGATAGGGACGAATTGAAGAATTTTCTCCTTCGAAGTCGCAAAAATTGACGCAGATCAGCTTCAGTTCGACGTGTTTCAGGTGACGGGCCAATATCTTGCAGGCGTCGTTCACATCACTTGCGGATGCAATCAGGCGGATTACTTTGCGGATATTTCCATATCCCCAATCAAACTGAATGGGTTGTGTCTTTTCTTTCATCGCCCAGCCCCGCAGCATATTCAGGAGTGTTGCTTCAAACTCCTCCCACATTCATGAGCCGCAAACATTGCGCCTGATCAATTTCGAACACGTCATTGGGTCGAATTTCCTGATCGGACCGGTCCGGAATGAATGCTGGAGCGTGGTCGCCCTCACTTGAGCAAGATGAAAAAAATGTGATCCAAAGGAAAGTGCCTCCCGTAACCGCCAAAGCTATGGAGGGTTGTGGGTTGATAAATCGAAGGCAGAATTATCAGTTTGAATGGAGCTACGGTGACCTAAAAATGGTCACGCGTTTGATCGCGTCAAGCAAGGATGTCGAAAGTGCCTTTGGGATAATTGCACGTCACCTGAAGACGCTTGAACTTTCGCTCATGAGCGTGGTTTTTTGCGATTTGGAAGGAGAAAACCCATCCATACGGCCATATCGAGATATGCCGGGTGTCCTCGGATCTCTAGCCAACGAGTTCTATGAAATCGGCGGCTGTCCGATCATCAAAGAAGCCCGCCGGCTCCAGCAGCCTTTCGACGCATTGAGTATCAACAAAAATGATTATCCTTCTTTCTTGGAGAAGCGTTTTTTTGCCGAACTGACAAAACTTGGTCATCGCCGGATTTTGGTGATTCCCATCGCGCTTGGGCGTGGCCTCTGTAACCTGGTCATTGGTACTGGTAACAGGACCATCACTCCAGAGTTCCAAACCGAACTGTTCAACAGCGTTGGACAAACGTTTTCAGCCACACTGAGTACCTTTCCAGAGGTGGCAAAGCTGTTTGAAACCAAGGTGTTATCCACTCTTCAGGCGGAAATACTTTTCCTTGTCTCAATCGGAACGGACATCCAAGAGATAGGTCGGGTGATGAACCTTGGGACAAACACAATCGATCAACTAACCAGAGACGCCCAAAAGAAACTGGGCGCAAACAATTTGCCTCACGCGATAGCCAGGGCGATCGCCTTTGGCGAAATATCCAACACGAATATCGGCCAGGCCAATCAGCTTTGACCGAGAAACCAACGTTGTGATGCATCATTGCTCAGCATGTAATGCTACCGATCAGATCGAAAAAACTGATCGCGACCAATAATTCTGGACGTTGCAAGGGTGATTTGAGAGCTTCATTCCACAATAATTGTAAAGGCGAATCAACGCAGCGGCAGAGCTTCGCAAAGCGGGATTTGTACGGATATACCTAGAGACTCCCCTTCGCCGCGCTCAAATCGGCCTAGTATCTCAAGCGGATAATTTTCAAGAATCGGTTTTGATCAGGAGTTTGTCAAATTAACCTGCAGCCACTGAATTGCGGCGCGGGAAATCAGAAACAAGGTTGCACGCTTACTCAATAATTGCCGAGAAAATCTCGATCCAAAACACCGCACCGTCTCTGTCATTGGCCCTTTCGGCGGTCACTGCACGAAGGAGCGCTTCTTCTGCTGCACGGTCCCGATAAACGGTTTTCAGCACCAGTAGTGCTTCATGATGATTTGATTCGCGATCATTTTGTGCGATATTCACTAGATTTGATATTTCCAAATTTCGTATTTTTATCGCCTATACTGACTAAGGGGCATCTATTTACTGCAGCTAAGCCCCTAAAAAAGTAAATACCCCCATATGGGGTGGGTCGCGAGGAGAAGAAACATGTCTACGGGGGCGATTGAGCGTGAGGCACTTCTTGATCAAATTCGCGAGTTGCCAAATGTAGAGCGTGCTGTAGTTGCCGTCAGAGATGCACTTGATGTACACGTCACATATCATCTTGCGCATACTGTATCCAGTGCAACCGACGATCCCTTTGTGCGAACAACCTATCCGGACCACTGGATCGCGCGATATTTGTTGGCCCAGTATGTGCGTGTCGATCCGGTCGTGCGCGAAGGCTTTCAGCGTATTCTTCCATTTGACTGGTCGGAACTGGAAGTTGGCGAAGATGCCCACGCCATGATGGCTGACTCGATCGCACACGGGATCGGTATCTGGGGGTATTCCGTTCCGGTGGTCGATACCAGCAGCCGGCGGGCACTGTTTTCCATCAACGCCAATTTTAGCGAAACGGACTGGCGCGAGTTCATATCCCGGTTTCGTGATCTTATTGTCGAAATTGCACAGATTGTTCACACGATCGCTATCACTGAAGTGTTTGGTGACCAGGAGGTGCCCAATCTTTCCGCCCGTGAACGGGAGGTTTTGATATGGACGGCCCGAGGTAAGGACTACAAAGCGATCGCCATTATCCTCAATCTTTCGCACCACACGGTCAAAGCGTATATGAAGTCCATCCGGCACAAATTGAATTCGACCACCATGACCCAATGCGTTGCCAAGGCGATTGCGGCCCGTCTGATTGATATCGATTAAGCGAATGCCCCCATATGGGTGGGACCAGATGGGTGAATGGTCAAAGTCATGAAATTTGTCGAACCTTGTTGCGTGATATTTGCAACGAAGGGACGCAAAATGATCCTGCTGGTCCAAGCCTACAACTACGAGCGCCATACCAATCTGCTGAAGCAGATGTACCGGTTGAGGAAAAGAGTTTTCTCCGACCAGTTGGAATGGAACGTTCCCGTTCACGGAGACATGGAAAAGGACGGCTATGACGAGATGAAGCCTGCCTACCTGCTTTGGTGCAACGAAGACATGGACGTTCTTTATGGAGCAATCCGGCTTCTCCCTACAACCGGACCGACACTGCTTTACGATGTTTTCCGCCGGACATTTCCCGAGAATATCGATCTGCGAGCGCCGGGAATTTGGGAAGGGACGAGAATGTGCATTGATGAGACGCGCATCGCAGATGACCATCCCGAAATCGCGCCCGGTGATGCGTTTTGCATGCTGTTGCTGGCATTGTGTGAAGTGGCACTTGCGCACGGAATACATACACTGATCTCGAACTATGAGCCGCATCTGAAGCGAATCTACAAAAGGTCCGGTGCGAAACTCGATGAGATCGGCCGTGCCGAGGGTTATGGCAAACGCCCGGTTTGTTGCGGTGTTTTTGAAGTCTCAGAGGAAATTCGCGACACCATGCGGGACAAGCTCGACATCAAATCGCCTCTCTATACGGCATCGCGTCCAAAGCCGAAATATCGGTACGTCGCGCCGGTCACGCAAAACACCGGTGTGGCTGCCCTGTTTCACTAGTCGCTGGCATTCCAGCGCATATCTTTCAACTCAGCCAAAGATGCCAGGCTTTGGGATCATAGGTGACCGTGTTGCGGTCGAGATGAGGCAGTTGAGTCAAGATCAACTGCCTCGAATGGCGGTGTGCTAAATGATGAAGCTAACTGACGGATTTCTCGAGGCCATTTCGGCATTCGTTAAAGAGAACGGGGCGATCGATTATGCGGTGTTGACGCTCGAACCTTCCGGCACTGCGCAGGTCCAAACTGCAAGAGCGATAAAAAAACCGCTGCTGACACATACCGACCGGGCTATCGATCTCGACAAACTGGCTGATGCGATCAAAACTTTGAATACGCCACCCTCAAGCTATTCCGTCCTGATCACCATGCTGACGGATGCGAAGAAAGACGTTCCTCTGAATGACGGAAGGCCGGCCTTCGCCCCCGGTTTCGCCGAAGAGCGAAATGAAATCGAATCCACGCGTGACCATGGCGGCGAGACATTCAGGGAAGCTTGTGTGCGGATGAGGAAGGAGGGGATGAATTTGGACGACATCGCTGCCGCAATGGGTGTTTCGGCTTTGACAATCTCAATCGCGTTGAAACACCGGTTGCAAATGCCACGACGTTGAAGGATCTGAAATACCGCCGCGGGTCTCCCGGAACTGTGACAGTCTCAATTGCTGGCGTTACCGCTTGACTCCGACGACTTGCTATCCTGAGCGACCGCAAAATCTTGAACCAGGGATCTGATTCTCTCAGCGGCAATTACCTTGGTACCGTCGCGGTCCGGGGCCGGCAATACAATTGTCAGCAAGAAATCAACCATCAGAAACAGGTCTGTTTCATCCTCCGGTTCATGTGACAAAATACTCTGCCAAATCACTTCGATGTCACGATCGAGGACCGCGATTTGGGAACTATCATCGTCGTTTATTGCCTTATGCAATTTGGAGAGTAACTGATGATATTTGCGTATTTCGTCTTTGATCATGCCCGAATTCCAGCTGCCCCCTCGCACCGCTACAAAACGGAGATAAATATTTTAATAAACTCTATCGTATTAATTGCAAACGATTTGCTTTCGATCCCGCATATACAGGGGCCGATTTTTCCTTCGATCGCTCAATCATGGCCATCGTGTGCCTCCCAATTGAGCGTACCTGTCTTGTTTTCAGCTGTTTTATCAGGTGTTTCAGAACATCCTGGAGATCGCGATGATCGTCGGACAGATGCTCCGACAGATTGTCGAACAAATTTCTTCACCAATATCCGCTTGATCTCTGCACCGAATTTCCATCGTCGAAAGAAATTTCATGTGGTGACAAGATTTGACAACTGAGATGTTCCGATCGGAACGGAAGTGGACTATTCACCCGGTGGAGATGGTCTCTCCATTCTGCCCGCTGCCGGTGGTGCCCATGAACAATCAAATCCAGTCTTCGCGAACTTCCCGATATTGCGTTCATCGGTAGGCGGGATTGACGCCAGATACTGTCGAGATGGCTTACACCGAGGAAAGCAAGACAGTTGGAAATGAGTGCAACCAAACAAACCCGAACAGTTGTGCCTGGCGCAGGATAACAACAAGCGTTTCTGCGCAGCAGCAGCAGCCAACTTCCACCGAACAAACCAGCTGCGCTTCCGCCTGGCACGCAAGCATCAAACTCAGCTTTGCGCGAACATTCCAGGGGTGCATTTCAAATTGGCAGGCAACAACAGCGCTGGCTCGAATTTGGACAAGAAATTCGCGGCAATTGATAGGATTTTAGGCCAGATTGGTATAACGGCGACCCGGTAAGGGGTATATGACGTCGAGGAACTTGTGTTCAGTCCGTTGGTCGATCAATATCTGTCACTCCATACCGAGATCAAAAGCAATAGAGCACGATGGCCAGCAAGCGATTGAGGAATTAGATCGCAAGATGGTCGAACTGTTTGGCCAAATTCTCCGACACCAGCCCAGCTCGAAGCCGGAGCTGATTGAACTTTGCAAATTCCTGCTTGCGGAACTGGTTCGATTTAAAGGTTCTTCGCCGAACAGAGAGAAGATTTGCGTTAGAATTGTCAGTCTCATTGATGCATTTGTTCCCGATAACTGACTTGAAACCCGCCGTGCAGAGTTTATCGAGGACAAGCGAACCTTTGATCGGTATCGATCCAAACCTCGCAGAAAACGCATGTGCTTTGAGGTCCGTTTTACCAATCGATAACGACAAAGTGGTAAAGTTTGCAGTCAAAGGACTGCAGATATGACCGCGCCTAAAAGTACAGCTGAAGATCGTCGTATCAAGCGACATGCCGTGGAATGGAATGGCTCAATATTGGTTGGCGCTGATTTATCGGAGATCCGATGTCTGATCAGGAATATTTCGACAATCGGTGTTCGGTTGGCTGTAGCACCGAATGAAAACATCCCGAATCAATTTCTCTTGAAGATTCCCAATGGCGCCAAGACGTTCCGCTGCCGCCTAGTTTGGCGAAAGCACTGCGAACTTGGAGCTGAATTTGTCGGCACAAGGCCCCGATGGCGCCAATCTTGACCGACTGATTTCAAGTGCTTGAGCCCGCCGCCCAGCGGGTCCGGGCGGCGGGCTTTCCTCCCGGGGAAAAGGGGGCGAATCCAGGAGGCACGAAATTAATATGCTTCCAGCCTTTCGTGAAACTTGCCGATCCGTGGGGGAACTTCACTGAGTTCAACGAACGCTTCTTTTCGCAGTGCAGTGTTAACGCGTCGAAATCACCCACAATCTTGTGAAAACAACAAAAAAAGGCGCTCCGCCAAAAGACGGAGCGCAAGTGACCCCAAAGCGTGAAGGCTGCCATAGGGATTTCTTACCTCAATGAAGAGGATTCGTGCGGAATTCGCGCGAGCAATGCCTGCTACGGAAACGGTAGTACTTGGAAAAAAGGGATACACTCCGGGCGACCCGGGAAAGCGAAGCGCTTCATGCACAGGGATTGACCCTGTTTCGCTTGATCTCGACAGTAGCGTTGGCGGGTAAATATCTTATGAATGCAAAGTTGGTTATTGCGCAAAAAAATCCGCCAGGAGATTGGAGCCTGAACCTGGCGGATTGGAGTTTAAGTTCCATTGCTGAAATGCAACAATGACAATGCGAAGCTAGAAACCGAAACTTGCGCGAAGCTGACGGCAGTCTGCCAAAGTGCCAATTTGACATGACTCGGCTGGGAAAAAGCCGATTTCATCGTTGTCTGGGCAGTGCCCATCAAGAATAAATTTGACTAGCCGGTCTCGCCCCAAGCTGAATGTGTCAGCGCCTATTCAAGCGTAAACCAGAATGGTCCGTTACTGGAAAAGCGCCAATATTGATTGGGCACTTCCGTTGGCGATGGACAGAGACTGTATGCCAAGTTGCTGCTGGACCTGCAGCGCCTGCAAACGGGTTGATTCCTTGCTCATATCCGCATCTACCAGGGTTCCGATTCCGCGATCAATCGCATCGATCAAACTTGAAACGAAATCCTGTTGCATTGATACTCGTTTTTTTGCTGCTCCAATGTCAGAGGCAGCTGTGGTTATCGAGAGAAGCGCGGTATCGACGTTCGAGATCATGTCGTCGATGTCAGTATCGTCAATTGTCGCGTCCGTTACGTCAAGCGTAAACACCGAGACAGTCACCGCTCCGGCACCGGTGGTTGTAAACGTCGAGTCCAGAATTCCCGACTGATCTGCCGCATCGAACAACTCTGTGGAAGCGGTGTCTATATCAATCGTCTGAACCGACACGCCACTCGAGCCGCGCGTAAATGAGGATACGACCGATTTGATTTGAGCGTATCCAGGCGCGCTGGAATCTACAGAAAGCCAGTTCTCGCCAGAAAAAGAAGAGGATTCAGCGATAGCAAATAGCTGACTTTGTAGTTCTGTAATTTCCGCCTGAATTTTTGAGCGGTCGACTCCGGGTTCCCTCGCGGCAACGATTTTTACTTTTATCTCCCCGACAACATCCAATGTGGAAGTCAAACCAGTGTAGGTCGTGTCGATCTTGGCGGCACCCAAGCCCAGCGCGTCCTGAACGGTACTCAGTGCCTTGTTGTCGGACCGCATGGTTGTGGCGATAGACCAATAGGCCGCATTATCGGCCGCAGTTTCCACTTCCAGGCCGGTAGAGATCCGATTTTGTGTTGCCTGGAGTTCCTTATTGGTCGCCTGGAGTGACCTGAGCGCAATCATTGCCGACGGATTTGTCATTATGCTGGACATCGAATTTCCTCACCCAGATCGAAACTTTGTTAAATCAACATCCGATCATCGGAGCGGGAAAGCATCATGCTCAGGTGTGTAACCTGCCCAGTATGGTTAATTTAGCGTAGAAGAACGTTGTTAAATCTCGGTTAATGGAAGCACTGTTGCAATCGTTCCTCTTCGTTCATTGCTACCGAATTAGTGATAGCAAATTTGGGTGGCGGCAATTGCGCAGCCACAGACCGGTTCGCTGCTTAACGCGTCATTAACCAAGACTTTGATAGGTTTTCTGCATAGCGAAGGGCGCTGCCCCTGCATGAAGCAATTTCGCTATCCCGGATAGCCCGGAATGTCTTCGCTTCTTGTCGGGCATGTATTTCCAGTCACCGCCAACACCGCCCGTACAATTGGCTGCAATTTCTGCGACCGCTACCTGCTTGGTCGCAAATCAAAGCGTCCCGTTCTCGCGGGACGCTTTTTTAGTACCCGTCGACCGGGTCTTGGCGTGCCACCTATTTGGCCGGCCTGGGAATTATACCTGGACCCGAGTCTCCGGTTATTTCACCACGAATCGTCGCACGGCGCGCGGCGCTGTTGGTACGAACCTCGTTCCGCTTTAGTTGGTCGACTTGCGCAACGAAAACCGAGTGAATCCGATCGATTCCAATCCGCTTGTTCACAAGGTCTTTGATTTCGAGCGAAATCTGGGTGACGTCAATTGCATCACCCAAATCCTTGCCGAAAACTGGACTGGCAGAGACCAGACTGTGAAATGAGTCCACAAATACCGATTCAATAGTGAGGGCTGAGAATTCACTCGGAACTGGATTCAGTGCCACGACAAACCTGGCTAGAAAATATCCGGTAATCTCTCCTTCCCGCAATCGATTCGCCGCCAGCAGGTCCGTCTCAACGATTTCCAGTGGATATGCCGAATATTCGGATTGGCCTTTGGCAACTGATGCCGGTTTTGTTGAGTGTTTGGACAGTTGCGCCCCGCCTAGTGTAGCGGCACACGCCACCAAGGCGTAGAAAACAAGACGAATCATATCGAGTACTGTTCAGCAAATTCCCCAGCGGTATAGGTGCCGTCCGTCTCGTCGCGCTGAATCGCATCCTGAACAATAGATGCGACCTCGGAAACCGCCGAGATATGTGCTTTCAGCACGGATTCGTTCTCAGCCAATGCCTTGCGAAGTTCGGCAAAATCCTTGCGACATTGATCATCAAAGTCATCGAGGTCCAAACCTCTGCCGGCCCGGCCAAGTTCGTACAGCAATCGGCTCTTGCGACTGTTTAACTGCTTCGCATCATATCGTGAGTCGGCTTGGATGGCTCTTGTTTCCATCTCCACACAATCGCGAATTCGTTTGATGATGGATTGCAGGTTCGAGGTTTCCGCTACCATCGGCGTAGCAATTTGACCGATTGCATCAATGGATACAGACTTGGCTTCGTACATGTTGTCCATTCCGTTCACGATCTTGTATCCTCGCCTTGTTTGTGCAGTTGCCAGCCGCTGATCAGCTCGACAAATTTTCGCTGCTTGTTGTGAATCAGTGCCGCAGCGTGGTCTCTAGCGTGCGCCTCTTGAACAAGCAGGTCTAAGTCGTTCGCACCGGCTAGCGGCTCAATTCTGTCGCCATTGATGACATAATCAGAGAGGATCCGATTTGCGATCCCGACCCCACCGTGTTCAGCAACGACGTTAGCAATCTTCTCCGAAAGCATTGACCGCCACATATCTCCGGCCAAGCCACTGCCAAAGGCGGAATCCGTGTCCTTTGGCAAGATTGAATCGATAAATGTCTGCAGGACCATACCTTCGAATTTGACCCGGACATCTACAGAAGGCACTGCATTTGGACTCGCGGTTCCAAACACGTTTACGGTTTGGTCAACAACCGGTGCAAATTCTCCGGTCTCCGTGCTTTTGCTGATAGACCGGGAGATATTTGCAAGCCGATCCCTGGCCTGCAACGCTCGTGCGGGATCCACGGCGTTTACGACGTCCAGGACAATGTCCGAGGGTGGCGATATGGCCAAGGCAGTATTCTCCAATTCTCGCCGTGACCATAATATCAGAGACTTGTGGGAAACTGGTCACTGACCATCTGAAGCACGAGACAATCGCTCGAGGAAATCCAGTTCAAGGTTCTTGTTTTCGGAAACCTCGAGGCATTTGGCCAACCGCTCTTGCAAATGTTCAATTTTCATTTTGCCGGCATTGACGGTCTGGGCGAGCTGATCAATCTCGGCTGAGCTGTCGCTCTCAAGTCCAATTATCTTCTCCATTCGCCGAAGCGCAAATTGCGGATACAACTTGGTTGTCAGATTCTCGCCGCCAATCACGTCATTGAGATATTCTCTTTCGGCCACAAGTCGCTTTTGTTCAGCGGTTCTCGAAATTAGCTTCGAGCGGTTTGCCTGATTGAGCTGCGTTTGCAGCCGCATCAAACGAACAAGTCTCTTTGTGTTCTCCGCCATATCGTCACTGCACAATAACGAAATCGGTGAAAGTGCCGCCATAAAGGCTGAGAATCACAGGAATGGCGAAGTAAAACAACGCCAGCCCACCGGCGATCACCGCTGGTAGCGAGACAAAATAGATCGGAATTTGAGGGGTGAGCTTGTTCAGCAGGCCAACCGCCAGATTAACGATCACCGCGTATGCGATGAATGGGCTTCCCAAGCGCAGAACAACAAGAAATGCCTCCGCGAGTTTGTCGACCAGCACAACGAGCACTGACTGAAAAGACATGGCCGATCCGACCGGAAAGACGTAGTAGGAACCGACCAGCGCCCTGATCATCTCGTGGTGGAATTCCAAAGTGAACAGGATCATGACCGCAAATAGCGAAATCAGGGCGCTCAAAGCTGCCTGTGGCTCGGTTTCATCGATGACAACACCGCCAAGAGCGCCAAGACCAATGGAATTGGCGATTGCAGCACCGATGAAACTCAAGGCAAGAAGATAAACTCTCGCGATGAGGCCGATGAACACGCCCTTCAATGTCTCCGTGGAAATCAGGAAGAACAGGTCGGCGGGGTTGGCTGACACCTGCGGCAGGACCAACTCCCAGACATGGGCTGTCAGAGGAACGACGATGACGACAACCAACAGCAACCTTACGCGAACGGGAAGACGGGCGCTGGAAAATCCCGGCATCACCATGAAGCATCCGCCGATTCTGCAAAATGCCAGAAATGCGGCGATCAGCGGAGCAGGCAAATCCAACATTAAGAAATCGTCCCGAGGATCCTCAACTCCACACCCTTGGGGATTTCAACATGGGACAGGATTGGAAGGTTTGGAAACAGCCTCTCAATGATCATGCGGACATAGGGACGGGTTTCAGGCGCGGTGACGACAGCGAAATTCTTGGCGGTCTCCAGATGCTGTTGAATGGCCTTTCTCGCCTCTTCGCCAAATTCTTCCAGTGCACGAGGTTCGACATCGAATTCCCTAACATCACCATTGGCATCCCGTTTCAGGCTCTGATGGAACGCCATATCCCAGCGGTTACCCAGTCGCAGCACCCGCAACACGCCATCTTCGGTGATGTCACCGCACAATTGCTGCGAAATCCGCAACCGAACATGCTCGACAATTTGCTCCGTCCGTCTGATATGGGGTGCGACCTCCGCGATCGCCTCGATGATCAGGTGCAAATTTCGAATGGATACCCGTTCCGCCAGCAATAGTTTCAGTACAGCTTGCAAGCCTGGATAGGAGAGATGAGTCGTACAAACTTCGTCGATCAGCTTTCGATATTCCGGCTCCTGCCGATCGATGAGTGCCTTCATATCTTTGTAAGACAAAAGTTGAGGAAGGTTGTTTCGGATGACCTCACTGAGATGGGTTAGGAGCACCGACATATTGTCCGCCGTCGGTATCCCCGCCTGTTTGAGATCATCGGCAAACGCCTCTGGAACCGACAGCGCATCCATGCCGAAGGCAGGTTCGCGGACCTTTTCGGACGGCATGTCCGGCAGTTCGCTTTCGCCGACAAGCGCGATTAATTCACCGATGCGAAGTTCATAGGAACTGGCCACCGTTCCATGGATCTTGATCTGGTAACCCTTGTCCGGAATTGAGAAGTCATCGGACAATCTTACTTCTGGCACGACAAACCCGTACTGCAGAGCGAATTTCTTGCGCATTCGAGACATTCTGAACGCCAGTTCCTGGCGCTGCGGCAGCATGCGGGCTCCAACCTGCCTGCCGAACAAAAGCTCGATTTCATTTGCCTTGAGAGATGACCGTATTGAATCTCGATCCTCTTCTTCCAGTTCCTGTTGTTCCCGGTCCTTCTTTGCTTGTTTCTCGCGCTCCCGCGTTTCAATGCGCCTCGGGATTATATAGGCGCAAGATGCCATCAAGCCGGCAAGGAAAAGGAAAGGTAGGGCCGGCAAGCCAGGGGTAAGGGCCAAAACAAGCAAAAGCAGCGAGGCCACGTACAGCGCTCTTGGATAGGCGCTCAATTGGCCAAAAACGGCCTGATCAGCAGAGCCTCTCGTACCACCTTTCGAAACCAGCAGACCAGCGGCCAGGGAAACGATAAGCGCTGGAACTTGCGATACCAGCCCGTCTCCAACTGCGAGTTTGATGAATACGTCGGCGGCATCTCCCAGCGACATACCGTGTCTGGAATAACCGATGATCATTCCGCCGAGAATATTGATTGCAGTGATGATGAGGCCGGCGATCGCATCGCCGCGCACAAATTTGGAAGCACCGTCCATCGACCCGAAAAATGAGCTTTCTTCTTCCAACTCGCGGCGTTTGTCCTGAGCTTCTCGTTCGGTGATGATGCCGGCCGACAGATCCGCATCAATCGACATTTGTTTGCCGGGAATAGCGTCTAGCGTGAAACGCGCGCCGACCTCAGCGATCCGTGTGGAGCCTTTTGTGATCACCACAAAATTGACGATGATCAAAATCAGAAAAACGACAAGACCGATGACGAAGTCGCCATTCATCACAAATCGTGAAAAACCACCAATTACATACCCTGCAGCGTTTACGCCTTCATGACCTTCAGAAAGAATGAGCCGGGTAGTGGCAATATTCAAAGACAACCGCAACATGGTTGCGATCAGCAAAACCGTTGGAAAAGCGGAGAAATCGAGTGGACGGGCGATCCACAGCGCGACCATCAAAATCAATACCGACAAAGCGACCGAGATCGCTAGGCCGAAGTCGATCAGCAGCGCCGGGATCGGCAGAAACAGTACAGCGAGTATAAAGATAATGCCAACAGCAAGCAGCACGTCCCTGCTGTGATTTCGCTGTTCATCTGCGATGGTGTCGATTGCGGTCATGGCGCCCGATATTCTGCCGTAGTATCAGGCGACCATCTTATGGACCGTGGCTTGCGCGGAACTCGCCGGCTAGAAGCCGACCTCGATGCGGCTGAATGCTATCGTCGCTAAGTGGCCGATTTGGGCACCCATGAACGGTGCTGATATCGAAACGGCCAACAGAATCGCCAAAATTTTTGGCACGAATGTCAGGGTGACTTCCTGCACCTGTGTGAGCGCTTGGAGCAGTGCTATTCCGACTCCAACTAGCATGGCCGCGATGATCGCCGGTGCTGAAGTGGTAAGTACGGTCCACACTGATGCCTGCATCAGCTCTAGTGCGTCGGCTTGGTTCATCAGCTTATCTTCACGCCACCGCCAACGATAATCTCCTCACCACTGTCCAGGACTGCAATCAATCCGTCATCGTAGACCTTCACTTCGACAACTGTCCCGGACACTTGACCGTCTGGAGATGTAATTTCCCGTCCGATTAGTGCATCGGCTTGCGAGATATAGGAGGCGCTGAGCAGCATATCGAGCTTGGAGTTCAATTGAATGTTCTGCTCGACGTTCGAAAAGCTCGCCAGTTGCGCTATGTATTCGGTCGATTCCATCGGTTTGGTCGGGTCCTGATTGCGCATTTCCGCGACCAACAAGCGCAGGAATGTTTGGTAGTCAACATTTGCCGCTGACGCCGCGGTCGGCGAACGTGTGGGCTGTGAAAGGGGGGCAATGCTATCCATTTTTCTATCCTGCGGCTGCTCTGAGTTCTTGTGGGCTCTCGCTGGAATCCTGATGGACGGGATTGTCGGCCACCAGGATTTCCTCTTCGATCGGGAACAAGGAACGAATGGTTTTCAGCGCTTCAAAAATTCGCTTCTCGTTCACTAATCGATCGACGTTCTTCAGTTCGTTGGTGATTTGCGAATTCTCGAATGTTTCGAGCAACGCGTCGATACTAACCCGGAATAGGTCGCGGGCATTGTCAGCATTGTTCGGCGCCATCACAATGATCTGAACGATATAGTAGAGCTGTTTTAGCGGTGTCGTAGCATCTGACGCCTGCAGGACATGGTTCTCGAGCAGGAAATCGACATCGTTCAAGAACTCAAGCGATGTTTTGCGGTCTACCCTGACAACGGCTCCATTGATGAATACCCGCTCATTGGCTTTCAGTGAAACTTTGAAACCGCCCTTCATTTTATTCCATCCCTTATGATTTCCGATATCTCAATCAGCCCGTCGAAATTATCGGACTCTTGTTGCCGGATTGCTTCGGCTTCCTTGAGAATCCAGATCCCGATCGAGATCAGGCTCGCCCGCAATTGATCAGGAAGTTCATTGTTGGATTGTCCGAGATCTTCCAGAAAAGAGCTCCAGAGCCGGACAACAAACAGTATCGCCTCGGAGGCGGCGAAGGAGTTAGCTCCGTCCTCGCGCGCGACCGCCATCAGATCGATCGAACGTTGAATGAGCATGCGCTCACGTTCCTTGGCATCAGCAAGGGAGTCGTCTTCGATCTCGGCGTAGCGTATTTGAAACAATCTCAACTCTCCTGAAGTCAACGCATCACTGTCACACCATGAAACGCATCAGGCTCAGCTGCTGGATTCGAGCCGTGAGCGCGTATGATGTTTCGATCTGGGTAAGGAGCGAAGTCAGTCTTGTGGAGGCTTCGTATGGATCGATCGCTTCCAGCGAGTCGGCATATCCTTCCAGCAAGTCAGCCTGTGACTGCAATCTGTCGTTCGCCCTGTCTAATTGTTCCTCGACGAGTCCGGTCCGGCCTTGTAATTCCGATAAATCGGCTACCGCTTCACCGGACAACTCCGTTGATTTATCTGCAACAGCGTTGAGAGCATTGCTGCTTAAATTGCTGTCAAAGAGTTCCGCCACGATGACCGTAGCCATGACCGTCTTGCGGAAACCGCTTTCATTTGCGCTGACCGAAGTGACCGCCGTTTGTGACAGGGTTATCCTTGACAGGATTCCCTCATCCGAAGCTGCAGAGACATTTGTGTTCCAGCCTGCGCCCAAAAACTGCGGCTCCACGACCGTGTCGAGGAAGGTTCGCATGGTCGCCTCATCGATGAGCTCGGCTGCCGGATCGTTCTTGGTAAAGCCGAAAAAACCCAAAAATGCCGCATCAAAAGCTGCTCTTGCGGGTCCCGTTTCAAAGTCGGCTACAGCGCTGCTGTCGCTGTTGATCCCCGAGAAGATGAAATCACCGTCAAGATTCGTATTGAGTAAGTTGAACGTGTCGCCGAGCGCAGCTTTTGCCGACTGGACGACAATTGCCGGATCCGTGTTCTGACTGAGACCAGATGCCATGGATTCCAGTATGTCTTGGGCCCGTACAATCACCTGACCGATTGCATCCTGCGATGCACTCATCCGGGTTATGGCCATGTTGTTTGTGTCTATGATGGCCAGCAATCTGTTCTGATCACCTTTCAAGGAGATGAGGCGCGACGAACCTGCCCCCAAAGCAAGACCTGAATCGTCCACCCGGCCTGTCGCGACCATTTTTTGAGTGCTCGCCATCTCCGCCTGCATCCGCGAGATTGAATGACGAAGCGATTGGGAAAGCGACAGGGTGGAAACGTGTGAGATCTTCATGCGTTATCTCACCGCCGCCAGCAGATCTTGCAGCATCTGATCAACAGCCCTAATCAAACGAGCCGATGCTTCGAAGGTATTTTCAAGGTCGAGCAATCTTGACATTTCCACGTCGAGATTGACCCCGGATTCGGAAATCAAGGCCTCATTGAGTTGAACCGCCAACGCCTGCTTGGTGATCGCCGCCTCATTGGCTGATGCGCGATAGCCTTCGAGCCAGCCAAGACTGTCAGCCGCAAAGGCAACGAGTGATTTGGAGCCGCCGATGCCTGAGGCGGGGTCAAACGCTAGGGGCGCGTCCAGAGCTTCATTGTAACGGATCAGGCGATCGGCGAACGAAGCTCCTCCGCTACTGTTCTCGATATAACCGGCGCCATTCGTACCACCGTCCCGCAGCAAAGCCGGATCACCACCCTGCGCCGGATCGAAAAGACTGTTGACGGAAATGGTCTGCGCCAGGCCTTGAACGATTGTGCCGGAAGGCGGCAGGCCGGGTCCGCCAGGATAGGTGAACAGTCCGGCCAGAGCGGGAAGACCACCGCCTGACGGATCGCGCTCGGCAAATGTGTCGATCAGACCGCGGGCAACTTCATCCAGCTGACTTTGCAAATCGGTCGTGACCGTGTCACGAACTTGCAGGAGTGCAGCCAATGACCCTTTTGCTGTCGTGTTTGCACCTGTGCCGGCGTCAACCGGAATACCGTCAATGCGGACCAGATTGCCGACCGTCGATGGACCGTAGGCAGATTGAGGAGTGAAAGTGACATTCCTGGGTGTTGTCTCAAACAGCGTTGCGCCATTGCTCATCAAGACGAGATCGTTGTTGGCACGCTGAATCGTAGAGACAGGAACAATCTTGGAAATTTCCTTGATCAGCGTATCCCGCCGGTCGAGCGCATTGCTGACATCGGTTCCGGCAATCGTACCCTTCGTGACCTCTTTGTTTGCCTCGTAGAAATCTGACAACAGGCTATTGAGACGATCGACATTTGCATCAATTTCGGCATCGACAGATGTTCGCGTCGACTGAATTGCATTGGCGGCATCGTTGAGCCTGCGCACAAGATCCTTGGCGCTGTTGACCGCCGCTTCTCCAAGCAAACCGTCGGACGGTGAGGCGGAGTAGACCTGCAGAGCATTGTGAAATGCGGTCAGGTGACTTGATACGGACAACTCGCCATTGGCTCCGATAATCGAAGATTTAAGCCCGTTGATGTGCGAGTGAAGTGTGTTCTGCGCCTCAAAGTTGGCACTCGACTGGATGCTGCTGCGAAACAGTTCAACAGCGGCATGCCTTCTGACCGAGACAAATCGGACACCTGGATTCATCGACTCGAGCGCCGCTGAACGTCGGACGTAGTTTTCGTTTCCCGCATTGGATATGTTGTTCGAAACAACGCTTGTCTGCCTGCTCAGATTGAACAGAGACGACTGCGCAATATTCAATGCGGTCGACAGGGACATTTTTCACTAAGGGGGCTTACATGCCCCTCCCTTTGTTGCCTGCGGTTAAGCCAGTTCGCACGTGCCCAAGCTGTTCATGCTACCGCTTGAGATTTACGAGCACGTCCATGAGGTCGGACCCGGTTTGGAATACTTTCGAATTCGCGGTGTAACTTCGCTGAGACTGAATCATTGAAGTCAGCTCATCTGCGATGTCTACGTTTGATGCTTCGAGTGCCCCGGATGCTATCCGTCCGCGGTCTCCGTCATTGGCAAATCCGATCTGAATGTCACCGGAATCTGTGCCTTGAGTGTAGACGTTGCCCGAATGGCCTTCGAGCAAATCGGGACTCATGACCGTCGCCAAGGGAATTCGATACAAAGGCTGAAGTGTGCCGTCGTCATAGCTCGCGTAGAGTGTCCCATCATCCGAAATCGACACGGATTGTATGAACGCCGGCGAATTGCCGTTTACCTCGGTCGAAGTGACCATAAAATTCGTCGCCAACTGGGTCGTCGAGGCCATGTCGATGGTCACTGGCTGACCGTCGGGAACGTTGAGCGTAATGCTGCTTGCGCTCGCCGCATCCAATCGGCCATTGGCCGGGTCAAAGGAGAGCGTTTCGGTCACCATCGGACCGGAAGCGTAAGGAAAGCTCGTATCGGGAGCAGCGTCAGCTTGGTCGTATACGGCGACTTCCCACGTGTTGTCCGCAGTCTTGGTAAAATAGATATCGAGAACGACCCGACCGCCGAAATTGTCGTACACAACAAGCGATGACTTCTCCGTATATTCCGCGGTCGCCGAGTTGGTTGATGGTAGATCCCCGGTGACGATATCAGCCGCTTCGGGCAGATTCGCGATAAACTCGCCGAAAGTGGTAGGTGTGGCGGCAAGGTCAGTGTTGTCGATGCTGACGATCTCCAGGCCCTCGAAGCCGTTTGCAACAGCGCTAGGAATACCGTTCGCGTAGCTGTAGCCAGTCAGGAAAAATCCAGCCGCATTGACCAACCGTCCCTCACTGTCGGGGACAAATGACCCAGCTCTGGTGAGAAATGGCGCACCGGATGAATCATGTACGACGAAGAAACCGGAGCCGTCGATGGCAAGATCTGTGATCGATGCTGTGTAGGTCAAAACCCCTTGCAGACCGACCGCTTCACGGACCGTAGTGACCACGCTACCCGAGTTGAACTGAGCTTTCGTTCCCGGCACAACCAGCGTTGAAAACGCGATACTCTTGCGCTTGTATCCCACCGTATCGGAGTTGGCGATATTCTCTGCAACCGTCGACAGTCTGTTAGCTTGGGCGTTCATGCCCGAAACGCTAGTGCGCATCAAATTGTACAAACTCATGGTCTGATCCTTCAGTATTGACCTTGGATCGGATTGTACGTTTGGAACCTTGTCTGAAACTCTCCAATCGATTCACGATCCACGATTATCGCTGCGATATCAGAGAATTGAGCCCAGTCTACGCTGCCGAAACCAATCGGTACCCCAGAAACCTTTTTGAATCGATTGGGTCCTGTCCGAGGGCTTTTCGAAGCTTCTTACGAAGTTTGCTGATATGGCTCTCAACCACGTTTTCTTCGACATCGGAGTCGAAAATACCGTAGATCGCGCTGAAAATTTGGGCCTTCGTCGCACGCCTGCCGTCGATTGATGCCAAGTATTCCAGTATCCGTTTTTCGCGTCTCGGCAGTGGAAAGACCTCTCCATCTATCTCCGGATCCCGGCCATCGAAGAAGATGCGGAGTCCGTCTATATATGCGGAGTTTTCCTTGCCCTGTGACCGGGCCCGGATAGCCGATATCCGCGCCAGAAGCTCCCGGACATGGATCGGTTTTCTGACGACATCGTCAACGCCGCATTCAAACAATTCAAGAGTATTGGAAAGCGAGTTCTGTTCGAGCATCGAAATAATCGGTGCTCCGGTTTTCTTGCGGATGGATGATGGCGACAGCCGCTTTGTTTCTTCCTGACCGATCAGGCACGCGCCAATCGATTTCAGGTCTTCACCGGCGGCGCTGCCGATCCAGTCGTGAAATTCGTCAGTCTTGAAACCAGTGCTTGAGAAGCCTTCGCGCCCGAATAGTGAAGCAAAACCTTGGGTTACCATTTCCCGTTCATCAACAATGACAATCATGTCATGTCCCCCGAATCAGATTCTCACCGCCAGGGAAATAGCTATCTGGATTGCCGAATCAGCCGCAATGGCTAGATTTCGCACATGATATTTTGGGGTGTTTTAACTTATTGATAACGATGAATTTTCCTGGTTTCTTAACCAATATTTTCATGTTTGTTCATGTTTTGTTTTATTAATCAAAGGTTAATATCAACATCACTTTTGACAGAACGTTTTTGCAGTTGGAGTCCACTTGCCGAACCCGGTTGCGACAAGATTGCTGATAACACGGCAAACATACTTCTTTTGCGCAGGATTGTTGTTGGGTCCGGCGTGATATCGGGCAACAGCCATTGTCCAGGACTGATGCCTTCTTCTTAATTGCATGAGAAATTTCGCTGCATATTCGACGTTCTTCGTGGGATCGAGCATTTCATCAACGCCTGAAAACTGCTGGGCGTGATAGTGATAGTTTATCTGCATGCAGCCGAGATCAATCAGTCTGATACCGTTGGATAATGCTTGATCAAACACCATCCGCGCTTTTTCCTTGGTCGGCGGGAAATGAGCTTTGCCTGCCACGTTGAGTGCGAAGGGTTGCAAGCTGCCCTTTCGCCCGGTTTCGGTCAGTCCAACAGAGTAGAGGATCCCAATTGGAACACCGTGGTTGCGAGCCGCCGAAATGATTTCCTTTTCGCAGGGATTGGAAAACGCCAGCCCGGTGAACGCACTAAATATACAGACCGTCAGCGTCAGGTTCTTGAGCAAGCTCGTTTGAATTTTGATCATTTGCATCACGCTCGCCTTGCAACTGATTTCTGGCCGGCCGCTCTCCATCCTCGGTTTTCTCGCGCGCGGCATTGCCGTTTGCCGATGCGCGTTCATTCATGCCGAGATCGTCTTGCTGGGACGTGCCCGTTATTGTCAGTTCATCGACGTGAAATCCGGATGCGCGTAAAGCATTGTGTATCGCATGGCTGTCTCTCAGCAACGATCGAAGCGTCGAATCCTGTTCGACACTCAACGTCAGATGAAGCCTGTCACCCGAAATCCGCAATGTCGCATCCATTGCCCCCAACTCGGCCGGATGCAATTGTATACGGAGGGACTGAGGCGTAGTTCCAATCCGAGGTTGCTTTGCAACTGTAGCGGTCGCCAATGCCTTAAGTTGGCCTGACCAATTGCTGTTTTCTTCAATCACAGCGAGAAGCGAGACGGTGGCATGCGAAGAAATCGTCGAATTGTGCCCTCCGCCGAGTTGATTGGGGTTAGCGACCTGGCCCTTGACAAATTCTGTCACATTTGGCAGCGCGCCAGAATGCTCGACGGTGTTCGTCGGATTGGCAGTCAGAAAACGCGTCTCAAATTTGGTGGTAAGCTGCACTTTGTCCGAAGGCAGCGCATTGACGTTCATTTCCGAGTGAAACCGCCCGTCCCGGGTTGAACCTAATTCCGGTTGACGATCCAGCTTGATGGGAACGGACTCTGCGCGCGCCTTTGTTTCGCCGAGCTGTCCGAAGGGCTTTGAGAGCTTCTCTGTCAAACCGAGCCGGCGAATCTCGGCAGGGGCTGTGTGTTGTAAATTCAGGTCATTAATTTTTGGCTGGCTGGCGCCAACATCCGTCGCAGGTTTTTGAACATTCCACCTCTCAAACGGTTTGCCAAAACGATCCGCGGTTTCGCTCGGTGCAAAATTGCGAAATTTCAATGCGTGAAATTGCTGAACTGTCAGTTTGTCTTTCCCGATTGAGAGTTTTTTCGTCCGATCGGCTGCCACTGGCCCGGCAATTTGCTCATCTTGCAGAACATCCGTTATTTTCTGTAATGGAAGAGTGTTTTCTGCGGCTTCGGTTATCACAGGCTCAAATTTGCCGACGGATTTCTGCAAACTTCCGTCGGTCTTTAAAGGCAGGGGGCGCGGCAGTTCCGCAGCTACATCTGCCCTTTGTTCTGCAGCGTTACCTGAGAAATCCACATTCGGGTGAGCAACATCAGTGTGAGATCGCCACCTGGAACGTACATCGTTGATTCCAAATTCCTGCTCGGCAGTTGGCTCCAACTGTTTCCCGTTATCGAGGTCCTTGTCTGCCAAAGCTTCCTGCTCGACGAATTCGTTGGCATCCGCTGAGTATCCTGATTCTGCAGTCTGACTCTTGACCGCCGGCAACAAGGAAACGGTCGAATCACGAAGGTTTGTGGACTTCTCTTCAGCGGTGTTCCTGCCCTTCGAAACCAGCCCATCAAAATCGAGTTGATTTTTTTCGCCTTTGTTGGAGCCCCTTGTTGGGACGAGAATGTTGCGAAGAGCACCCAAGGCAATCTGTTCACTAATCATCGGGATTCTTCCTCAATTACCTGGTCAATTTGATCGAGCTTCTGCTTGATGTCGGAAATCAATGTTTCAGCCTTGTTCAATGCTCCATGTTCTGTTTGCGGCGCAGCAGAATTTTCCGGCAATTCGCCAGCTTCATCTGCGCTTTTGATCTGGCTTGCAGACAGCGCCAAATCATCGTCAAGTTTTTCGATTGGCTCTGAAATTGCATCAGCCACCGCAAGTGCTGCAGACAACAGTTTGCGATCTTCCGCCGGTAATTTGTCGATATTGGCCGTTCGCAACTCGTTGAGTTGCTCCATATTTCCCGATTGACGTAAAACTGAAATGCCCGCGTAAAGCCGGGCGCGTAATTCGGTAGCTTCGCCGTATTCCGCAACAGCGGCATTGTCTGGGTAAAGCTTTTCAGTTGAAAGCAGCGTGCCGGCTTTGGGGTCAACGAAAGATGATACTTGCGCTGACAAATCGCCTTGACCTTTTACTGCCGCCAACCTTGCTATACGCAGGTACACAGCGTTTCGATGCGCTGGCGGCAGACTATCGGCTACATGGCGTATCTGCCAGTCTGCCATCTGTTCCGGGAAGCCGACCGTACCGATCACGAACATGTCGGCAAACTGGTTTGCATAAGGCGATCGATAAAAACGCCGGGCATATCTTTCGGAAACCCGGACAAATTCAACCATATTCTCATAGCGAAGATACAGTGCGATAAGGCGCCTCAGTGCGGCTTCCTCGACCAGCGTTCCCGGCGCAAGAAGTATGGCCGTTTTCAACTGTGATATCGCGTCTTCCGGTTTCTCCTTGGCTCTTGCCGACCCAATGGCCAGAGCAACCGACGCCCCGATATCGTTGTCCAGGTTTGTGGCGTCAATCTTCCCGAATGCTTCTTGGGCGCGTTGACGTTCGCCACGTACATAGTGGGAAATTGCCTCAATCAGCCCATGGTGGGGATCGGTCTCCGGAACTGCCGGAAGAAGGCTGAGAACCGTTCTCGGATTGCCCCCGGTAAGACTGTAAATCATAAGGGCTTTGACATTGGCCGGTTCGCTCAACGCCTTGCGTGGCAGATTGTTGAATTCCTTGTCAACGATTGCAAGCAACTTGCTCTGCATCGGTAACGCAGCATGTTCCCCAGTTGCAATCTGGTCCTGCACCAGCTGTAGCGATCTCAGTATCTGGTGCGGTTCCAAATGCGGCAACTCTGACGATTGTCCGGTCCCGGACACGAATAAGGCGGCGAGAAATGTAAAGCGCTTTATCGTTTTCAATTCGGCACCTCGAGCAGTATTTCGATTCGCCGATTGACTGCTGCCAACGGGTCATCGGGCAATTTCAATTGCCGATCAGCGAATCCGGTGATCTGTGAGATGCGACCACCGTCAAATCCGGCGCGGACAAGCATATGATAAGCTGTCTGCGCGCGCGTGGCCGACAGCCTCCAGTTGCCGAAACTATCGCCAGCAAACTGACGTCCGTCGGTGTGCCCCCGAAGCCTGACATTGCCTTTTTGCTGGGCAAGAACTCCTGCAATCTTTTCCATTGCCAAGACAAGATCGCGGCGTGGAACGGCAGAACCGATTTTGAACATCGACCATTCAAGACGGTCCGTGATGGAAATAAGTGCACCTTCTTCCACCTCTTCGACAGTCAAGCCCGCAATCACCGGATCGCTTTCTCCAAATGCCTGATCAATCGCCTTCTTGATCTCGTCGACAATTTTTTCGGAATTCATTGAAGGCATTTTGTTGACGTCAGCTTCCACCTCTCCATCGATATCGTCGTCGACCTTGGCGGCCTGCTTATCTGCCTGCACGGGCTCACTAGGCGATTGATCGTCCAAATTTTCATCGGACTCCGCAGACGACCCTCCAGTCGCTTCGTCGCCTGCATGTTCCGCTTGACTCGGTTCCGATTGCCCGCCCGGAAGGCTCTCAATGTTGTCAAGCGCAGCCGTTTTTGTGTCGATGTCCGGCTGAAGCGCATCTTCACCGTCCAGCGCTGCAGCCAATTGCCCCGCCTCCTTGTTCCAGAAGTCTGGTGCGAACGGGTCCTGATACTGGATGTCAGTCGCGCTTGATGACTGCCCTGAGTCACCCTCAAAGCCGTCGTCGGCTCTCTCCGCTATTTCCGCCAAAACCTTGTATGGATCCTCGCGAAGCTCGGCGTCAGTGTGTGCTTGTTCGGCATTCACTTCTTGCTGCGTTTCGGGCTCAACCGCACTGGTCGATTCCTCGCTTTCCTCGCTTGATTCAACTGGACCACCGCTCATATCGTCGAGGCCCTTTGTGCTTCGATTTCGGTCGACCAGCTTCACAGGATTGAAGTAGCTGGCGACCGACTTTTTGGTCTCCTCATTGGCCGCATTGACAAGCCACAGCACGAGGAACAAAGCCATCATCGCCGTCATGAAGTCCGCGAACGCGATTTTCCAGGCGCCGCCGTGGTGGCCGTCACCATGATCGCCGCCGCGCTTGATGATTATGATTTCTTGTTTTTCGTCTTCGCCGTTCACCGCAGGCAGCCTTCGACCATTTTTCTCCACTCACCCAGTCGAGTAGAAAGGACTTCGCCATCGACATCGATCTGAATATCGGGCGACTCGTTCTCCGTTATCCTATACCGATCGGTGCTCTCGCCGAGCATGCGCATGAGCTTGAGATTCAGCTCTTTCGGCCCCGAAATTTCAACCTGAAGCAACCCCGGCTGTTCGATCCGGGCCTTGAGCCATTTGCAGACCATGGTGAGGCTTTCGTCGGCAATTCGTTCGCCGAGCAGGTCCGCCAGTGTTTTAGCGACACCCATTTCGAGCTGCCTTAACAGCCCGGCATCTGCTTCTGCGAAACGCTCGGCGAACTCAGCCAACTGCCGATCGGCGCACTCCTGCCTTACCTTCTCCAATTCGGCGGCATGCTCCTCACGAATACGCGCTATCTCCTGTTCCGCATGATTGGTCGATCTCTCCAGTTGATTATCCGGCTCTTCTGATGGCCCATGCTGCTCGGTATCGTTTGTCTCAGCCGGCACGGTAGATCCGTCCAAGTAGACCTCCGCCGTTTCGGGATACGGCGTCTGATAATCGTCATCTCGCTTAAGCTGCTCGTGGAGCCCGTCTGATTGAACCTCATTTTGGTTAACCGCTGCGATGGGCCACTGAACAAATTCAGCAGGACCGGGCTCTGCCTCAGAATGTTTCAATGGAATGAATACTGCGGCAGATCCGCTTAGAGAAGATTCCGCGTTGCCGGAAAAATCAGACAAAACTTCTGCCAGAGCGCGCGCTGTCATTATGCCGCGGCCTCAAATGCCCAGTTTCGCAACACCTGTGCACTGCGCTCTTCGTCAAGATCAACGATTGCCTCCAACCTTTCCTGCGGCATCTGTTTCATCCGCGACAGTAGATCATCCGTCTCCTCTTCTATTCCAGGCGGCAGCCTCAAAGGTGCTGTCGGATCGCCCGAAGCGATTTCTGAAATGTCAGGGTCGGTCTCGATCTGGTCCATTGCCGCTGGGTATTCACTTGCGTCGGTGGCTGTAGGACCTGGAATAGCACCGATCGCGCGTATCAGCGGCTTGACACCAAGAAACAAAACAAGCAGCGCGACCGTGATGAAAGCGATTGCATTAATCGCGGTACCGACGTGTTTTCCTGCGTCGGCGAAGATACTTGAAGCTGCGGCTGGCTGCAGGTCTTCAGGGGCCAGAAACTCAACGGCGGTGATGTTGATCGCGTCACCCCGCGCTTCATCAAACCCGGCGGTTGTTGCGACGACGTTTCTGATTTCGGAAATTCGCTCGGCGATCTGAGCCGCTGTGGCGTTTGCTCCAAGTACGTCTGTTAGCCGGGCACGGTTTATCACCACTGCAATCGACATTTTCTCGACAGTGTATCCACTGCTGACGGTTGCTATCTTTTTCGAGCTGAGTTCGTAGTTGGTTGTCTCCTCGCGGCGTTCCCGGTTTTCCGATGATTGCGGTCCTGATCCGGTTTCTTCGATTTCTCCCGGGATTGCCTGCTCAACCGTTACCGGTTCTGCACCACTCTCCTGGCTTGCACTTTCTTCAGTTTTTACCACCTGTACCGATCGCTCGATGCGCGAATCCGGATCAAAAATCGTCTCTTCGATCTGCTTGCGATCAGTATTGATATCGGTGCGGATGCTTGTGCGGAAATTGTCAGCACCGAGATAGGGAGTAAGCGCCCTGCGGATGTTCTCGGAGATCTGTTTTTCAATCATGTGCTCTATGCTCATGTTGCTGGTGAGCATATTGCTTAGCGGATCCTCGCCGGCGGCCATCAACCTGCCACTGGCATCCAGAACCGTCACATTCTCAGACGAAAGACCCGGAACAGCCGCTGCGACAAGATGCCGGATCGAATACGCAATGCGATTGTCCCTGGAGCCGTTAGTGCGGACGATCACGGAAGCGGTCGGTTTCCGTTCCTGGCGGCGAAAGTTTCCAGACTCCGACATCACTATGTGAACTCTTGCAGCCTTCACGCCATTGATTGTCTGAATTGATCGCGCGATTTCTCCTTCAAGAGCTCTCACGCGTGTGACCTCCTGCATGAATGAGGTCAATCCAAGCGATCCCAGATTATCAAAGAGTTCGTATCCTGCACCTGAACTGGTCGGGAGACCTTTTTCAGCGAGTATCATCCGCGCTGAACTGGAACTGCCAACAGGTACGAGAACCGACGTTCCGCTGCTGTCGACATCGTAAGAAACACCGGCTTCGCCGAGCACGATTCCAATTCTGCTCACGTCACCGCGTTCAAGACCGACATAGAGCGTCTCATAGGCCGGCCGGTTCAAATAAAAGGCCCCGCCACCAACCAGCAACAGAACGGCAAGCGCAGCTCCGGCAAGCGCCAACAAGCGCTTGGCTCCCAGCGAGACAATGTTTGAGTACACCAACTGCAACTGGTCTGGCACGCGATCGACTCCTACAAATTGACGACAGTCAACGTAGAGGTCCAAGCTTGTGTGAAATTGTCGTTAAGCGTTTCAAAAGTGTAAACAAAACGGGCCGCCAAATTGGCGGCCCGTAATCAGTAATGCGGCTTATCGATTACCTGAACAGCGACAGGATCGACTGTGCTCCAGAGTTGGCGATCGAAAGCGCCTGGATACCCAACTGCTGTTGCACCTGAAGTGCCTGCAAGCGGGTCGACTCTTCGTTCATGTCTGCATCGACCAACTGGCCAATACCACGATCAATTGCATTCATGAGATTCGCGACAAAATCAGACTGAAGCGAAATACGCTTGCCTGCCGCACCAAGATCCGACGCGGCGGTCGTCATCGAGGAATAAGCGGAATCGACATTTGAGATCATATCGTCGATATCAGTGTCATCGATATTCGCAGCGGTAATGTCGAGCGTGGAAACGGCAACAGTAACCGCCCCTGCACCAGTCGTCGTGAATGTGCTGTCCAAAATGCCCGACTGATCATCAGCGTCAAACAACTCTGTCGATGTGATGTCGATGCTGATTGTACCGACGGAAACCGAGCCGTCAGAAGCACGTGTAAACGATGCGACGATTGATTTCGTGGCCGAATATCCGGCGGCACCTGAATCGACCGACAGCCAATTTTCACCACTAAAGCTCGCTGATGTCGCGATGCTGGTAAGCTGCGCTTGCAATTCCGTGATTTCGCTCTGGATTTTCGAGCGGTCGACGCCAGGTTCGCGAGCCGCAACCAGTTTGGCCTTGATCTCGTCGACGACCTCAATGGAGCTGTTGATTGCGGTGTACGCCACGTCGACCTTGGCGGATCCCAGTCCGAGAGCGTCCTGAACCGTTGACAAGGCATTGTTGTCGGACCGCATCGTCGTGGCGATCGACCAATAAGCCGCATTGTCTTTCGCCTCGGAAACGCGAAGGCCTGTTGAAATTCTTTGCTGGGTTGTTTCCAGTGCACGATTGGTGGCCTGGAGAGATTTCAGTGCGGTCATTGCCGACACATTTGTCATGATACTGGACATTGCCGTCCCCTTGTACGCTACACAAATAATAGGGACATACCGGTTCGTCCGGTACGGCAGCTCGGCATCATGCCATTCGTCGATAGTGACAACCCACCGTCAGGCATGACTTATCGCCGATGAAACCTAATTTAGTATGAAACAACGCACCACCTGGTTCCAAACAGGGTTAGCAAATCCTTACCACGCGCAATAGTCGGATATAGCGCTTCATAGGAACGATCGGATCATGCTGCCGACCAGCAGGTTCCAACCGTCGATCAGGATAAAGAACAAAATCTTAAATGGCAGTGCGATCACGGTCGGGGGAAGCATCATCATGCCCATCGCCATTGTCACAGTGGCGACGATAAGATCTATGATGAGAAACGGCAGGACAACCAGAAATCCTATTTCAAACCCACGCCGAATTTCGGAGATCATAAAGGCTGGAACAAGAATGTGAAACGCTACCACCTCTTGTTCTGCAGCTTCGCTTCCGCGGTCTTTGGCAAGATCAGAAAACAGCTGGAGGTCCTTTTCACGTACATTGTTCAACATAAAGCCGCGAAACGGTTCGGCTATCCTTTCCAGTGCGACTTCCTGATTGATCTCCTCGTTCATCAGGGGTTTCATGCCGTCGTCCCAGGCTTTCTCGAATACAGGAGCCATCACGTAAAAGGTCATGAACAAGGCAAGACTGATCAAGATGAGATTGGCCGGCGTTGTCTGAAGACCAATGCCCGTTCGCAAGATGGAGAATGCCACGATAAAACGGGTGAAACTGGTCACGGTGATCAAAAGGCCGGGCGCAATCGCCAGTACGGTCAAAAGGCCAAACAACTGGATAATGTAGCCGGCTGTCTGCCCATCGGCGCCTGGCACAACATTGGTCAGGTCGATCTCTTGCGGGAAGGCGCCAACCGATGATGCAAGAAGAAACACCGCCGTCAGAAAATATCTCATTCAAATAGCAGCGCCCGGATCAGAACGTCCTGCGCTTCCCCACCGCTTCGTGTTCGTGCCAACTCGCGCAGATCAGATCTCAAGTGCAGATACCCACTGGGTCCGTCTATCTGGTGCAGTTTCACAGTCTTGATGTATGCGAGTGTATCCTGATGGATGGCCTGCGCGATCTCCAAGTTTGGTGCCGCGGTAAACAGAACAGACATTTCAAGCCGAACCCAGGTGTCTGCGGGTGCTGCAAGATTGGCTATGATGGGTTCCAGGGGCATGGTGTTCCCGGGGCCAATCTGCTCCACGCTGGTTTTGTCGGAAGCACCCTCATCCGCGGCCATTTCATGAGCCTGTTCTTCAGAGCCATTAAGCGACTTACCGGACTGATCGGCATTCGCCAAATCTTCCGCTGATGATGTTTCAGCCGATAGTGTTGAGCCTTTTTCCAGGATAAATTTTCCGTAGCCCCAACCACCGCCAAATGCGAATAGTGTGACAAGTCCAAGAACCGCAATTTGCGAAATCATGCTCGGTTTTGCCGGTTTGTTGGTTTCAGTGTCGTCCATTAGCTCGCACCAGGTGGTTAGAACGGGAGAAATTTATCCAGGATCTGCTGTCCGTATGGAGGCTCCTGGACTTCGGATATTCGTCCTCTGCCACCGTATGAGATACGTGCCTCGGCAATCCGTTCGTAGGAAACGGTGTTGTCAGGTCCAATGTCAGTCGGACGGACGATCCCGGCGATATTCAAAATTCGCAATTCGGAGTTGACCCGGACTTCCTGGGACCCACGGATGATGAGATTTCCATTCGGCAAAACCGCTGTGACCATTGCCGCCACCGAGAGGCTTATCGTCTCGGAGCGAATGGTCGAACCGGAGCCCTCGAAATCCGTACTGGAGTCGCCAGACGCAGATGCCGATCCGGCGTTGGCACCAATGCCTGAGATGTCGTACTCAGCTGAAAGACCAATGCTTTTGCTGGCATCGCGCGAACGATCCGACTGATTTCGGAGCCGGGCCTTGTCTTGAATTTCGATCAAAACCGTCAGGATGTCGCCATCGGCGAGTGCTCGCCGGTCAGTGAACAGGTTGCTTCTTTTGTCATCCCAAAGTGAATATCGGTGCACAGGTTTCGGCGGCGCTTTGGGGAAAAAGTCTGGCCCAAGCCCTTCCGATCCCGCACTGCTGTCGATATCGGAGAAACTTGGCGGCCGGCCAATCTCTGTCACGGGCGTACTGCACCCGTGCAGCAGCATAAGCCCAACAATCGAAGCCAAAGTGCGTTTCATGCCGGATCCCGTTTCTGTCCGGCTGCGGAAATGATACCGGTTACCAGTGCCGCTTTCTTGGCGTCCATTTCGTTGAGGATCACACCAGCCTGGCGCGGTGAAAGCTTCATCAATATGACAGCAGCCAGATCGGTGCCGAGAATCTCCAGGCGCGCTGCGGCGGCATCCGGCCTCATTTTGGCATAGATTTCAACCAGACCATCCTGCGCCTTGCGCTGAAATTCGTTGCGCCGCGCGATCCATGCTTCGAACTCGCGATTTTTTTCTTCCAGAATTGCAATCCGTTCTTCGACCTCGCTTTGCAGGGCCCGCAGCTCGGAAGCTCTTTTGGCATATCTGAGGTCTTTGGCATCATCCGCAATATTGGTACAAAACTCGTGGATCTCATTGGCGTTTCGCGGCGCCATCATGTCTTGTTGACCGTCGCTTGTTGACTGGCCGTGGGCAACCGACTGCACAAGAATGATCGGCAATGCACATACACACAGAGTTAGTTTTCGACTGTGCCGCGACAGGGTCCTGTCCATTTTCATTGCAACACCAACTCCGCTTGCAGCGCTCCTGCCGACTTGATTGCCTGCAGTATTGAAATGATGTCGGTCGGTTTGACCCCGAGTCGATTCAGTCCCTCGACAAGCGACTGAAGGCTTGAGCCTTCGATCAGCGAAACTTGGCCGCCTTCTTGCTCGCTGGTGATCACGGTGGTGTCCTGTATTTCAGTTTGACCACGTGAGAAGGGCAGCGGCTGAATCACTTCGGGAAGCTCGGTCACACGAACTGTGAGTGTTCCGTGGCTGATCGCCACCGTGGAAATCCTCACGTCCTGGCCGATAACAACAGTGCCCGACCGTTCGTCCATGACCACCCGTGCAACCATGTCGGTCTCAACCAGCAGTCGTTCGATTTCGGCAAAAAATCGCGCTGCAGAAACGTTTTTTGGCTTGGCCAGATTGATCGATCGCGAATCCTGTTCGGCTGCAACGCGAACCCCGTACCGGCTCTGGGCGTAGTTGTTGATTGCGTCGGTCACCGCGATCGAAGTTGAAAAATCCGGATTGCGCAGTTGCAGGACAAACCGGTCCTGTTCACTTAGTCCTGCTTCGACTTCGCGCTCGACAATCGCACCTGCGGGAATCCGGCCTGCGGTTGGAACACCTTGCGTCAGCGTTTCCGCTGCACCCTGGGCATAAAATCCGGACACCGAAACCGCACCCTGCCCAACTGCATATATGTCACCATCCGGTCCCCGCAGAGGCGTCATCACGAGCGTGCCGCCTGCCAAGGATGTCGCATCTCCCAGCGATGAGACGTTGATATCAATCCTTGCGCCGGCTTTAACAAATGGCGGCAGGTTGGCCGTGACAATGACAGCGGCAACATTTTTGGAACGTGCGGTCCCGTCGCTGGCGATGCCAAGGCTCTCAAGCATTGCTCTGACGGACTGTTCGGTGAAGGCCGAGTTTCTCAAGCTGTCGCCCGTCCCTTGCAGCCCAATAACCAATCCATATCCGAGCAACTGATTGTCGCGCACGCTTTGCAATGTGGCGATGTCTTTGACCCGCGAAGCAGCCAGCGCCTGTGTCAATCCGATGACGAAGACGAGCAAGAACAAGTACAACCGCATTACAACGGATCCACGATGACAGTGCCGTTCTGGCTGACAGTGCCGGTTACAATCCGACCACTGTCAGGATTTCGCACCCTGATGGAACTGCCTGATGCCCCGGAAACCAAGGCCACTCCGGTCATGGCAATCCTCAGCCCGCCATTTTGGTAGACAATTCGAACCGGCTCTCCGGCTTCGACCAAATATGCGTCGCGAACAGCAGAAACAGGTATCGCGCGGCGTGGCAGGATTGTGCGCTGGGCGACCTTTCCAACCACGCTGGCCAGTCGCTGGACGACCCTGCCTCGCGTCCGAAGCGGCCTTGCAAGCGTAACTTCCTTGACCACATCGGCAGTAATCTCCTGTCCCGGATAAACCACGCCAGATACGATGATGATTTTTTCGCCCCTTTCGAGCGCTCTACCGCTGCCGGCAATGACGAGCACCACGGAAGCAGAGATGAGCAGAATTCGAAAAAGTCGCCGCATTATCTTATGTTCTTGGATACGACAGCAGCCATTTCGTCTGCCGCCTGAATGACTTTCGAATTCATCTCATAACCGCGCTGGGCGGAAATCATATCGGTAATTTCCTTGACCGGGTCGACGTTCGAGGCTTCCAGATATCCTTGCCGAACGGTTGCAAATCCCGGATCGCCGGGAACACCAACATTGGCCGGACCAGAAGCTGCGGTCGCGGCAAACAGATTGCCGCCTTGAGGATCCAGTCCTGCATCATTGGCAAATGTCGCCAGCGTCAATTGGCCAAGTTCTTGCAGATCGGTCTGCCCGGATATGCGGGCAAATACCTGCCCGGTTTCAGAAATGATTACTTCCAGCGCATTTTCGGGAACAGTGATCCCGGGTTGGACGGTAAATCCGTCAACCGTCACGATTTGTCCGGTTGCATTTGTGTTAAAGGCGCCAGCCCTTGTGTAGAAGGTTTCTCCGTTGGCGCCATCGATCTGAAACCACCCGTTGCCAACCAGCGCCAGATCGAAACGGTTCCCGGTGGTCGATAATGTGCCTTGCAGGTGAACATTGCGTATCGCGGCAGTGCGAACGCCCAATCCGATGTGAGCGCCCTCCGGGACAATATTTTGGTTGGCCCGGCTTGGCACACCCTGCAGTCTTTCGGTCTGATAGAGCAGATCCGAGAATTCAGCGCGAGCCCGCTTGAAGCCCGTCGTATTTATGTTGGCGATGTTGTTCGCAATTACTTCGAGATTTGTTTGTTGGGCGTTCATGCCAGTGGCGGCGATGGCCAGCGCTTTCATAGCGTTACTCCTCAAATCGACATTCGACTAATCTCAAGATACGCGGTCACGATTTTGTCTCGGATCGCAATGGCGGTCTGAAGCGAACGCTCCGCACTCATCACGGCATCAACGACCTCGCGCGGGCTGGCGTCTCCTTGAAGCGCCCGAAGCGACAGGCTTTCAGCCGAGCGGATGCTCCCTACCGCATCATTTGATATGTTTGAGACCATATCGGCGAAACCCGGTGTTGCGGACACGGTTTCCCGTGTCGAAGAAATCGGGCTCGGGTCGGTGGTTCTTACGATGCCTGACAGTAATACAGGGTCGATCATGAGCCCGCCCTCAACATGTCGATCGTCATTGAAATCAATTTTCGGGCCTGCTTTACAACCTGAAGGTTCGCTTCATAGGATCGGTTGGCCTCGCGCATGTCAGCCATTTCGACGAGCATGTTCACATTGGGAAGCTTGACATAACCGCTCGCGTCAGCGGCCCGATTTCCGGGATCAAATTCCACTGGATAGGCAGTGCGATCCCGAAAAACACCATTGACCCGAACCGGTGTCGCACCGGATGCCCGATCCAGCTCGCCGGCAAAAGAAATGATTTTACGTTGATAGGGATCACCACCAGAAACGGTGGACGTGGATTGCGCGTTGGCCATATTCTCGGAAACAACGAGCAACCTTTCTGACTGGGCATCCAAACCTGAGGCGGCTACTTTTAGTGCGACTGATAGTGGATCCATGTTTACGTCTTCACTGTCATCATGACCATTCGGTGGAACGCTTTGACGATTGCGGTGTTTAACTCGTAGGCATGTGCAACCTCTCCCGACTTGACCAACTCATTCTCCAGCTTGACCGTGGAGGACGAGGTGTTCGATGGCGATCCATCGGTTTCTATTCTTGTTACCGCAGAGCTGAACCCGGTGGCGCGCATGTGTGATGGATGGGTAACCGTCTGCATCATCAGCGAATTATCCAAAACTTGGCGGAATGGCTGCACATCGACCGAGCGGTATCCCGGTGTATTCGCATTGGCGATGTTGTTGGCGACCGCAGTCTGCCGGACTGAAAGCCAGCGCGCTTGTTGCGATGCAAGGTCAAATAGCTGAACAGTGTCCATACTTCTCCGCTCCTGGGCAGATAACTACAACGCTACCCTTGCGTGGCGCTGACCTGTAGGCATAGCGGCGGAGAGGGAAATCCTCTGCAGTGTGATTTTGTTCGACACCAGATCGGCATCACTCACCCACTATCCGGTAGCCATCGGAAGTGGTTACTTCCCAGACGCCATCGTTCCGGGATATGGAGTCGACTCGGCTACCATCGGGAAGGGTGGACCCCCTGCGAACGATAAACAGGCTGTCTGCGTCTCTAACCAGTGCCAAACCATTTGCACCGTGAATAACTATGTAGTCGGTTAGGATTCTATCCCCTGCAACTCTAAGCAATCTCTCTTCATCAACTTCCGTCGATTCATCGCTTGTGACCGATCCAGTGATCACCGGATCGATCAGTTGACCGGCTACCGGTGAGACAAATCCAGCTTGTCCTGGAACAATTCTGTCCTCTGCTTCACCGTAGAGATCACCTTGGCCGGAAAATTGCAACCGAGGCAGCACCACTGCATCTTCGTTGTGATAGACGTGCCACGGAAAATAGAGGCTCCCCGCGGCGAGCACGAGACCGACGGCGAGCAGGAACGAGTCGGTCACCCGGCGCCGCAGCTTTTCCCTTCGCGATTTCAACATAGTGTTCATGAGCCGGTTGCGTCTGTACTCCCGGAGTTGGCGTCAACTTCATTGCCCGTCTCAGGAGAGGGGCCTTTCAGAGCATTGGCTAGTTCTGCGAATGCGTTTGTGGATGCCGGATCCTGAACATCCTGTTTCAGGGCCTGATAAATTAGCGGAACTACCTCAACCGCACGGTCAACTGCGGGATCGGAACCTTGTTGCCAGGCTCCCATCAGGCGAAGATCGCGCGTTTCCTCAAATTGCGAGATCATCGATCGCAGTTGAAGGACCAGACCGCGCTGCTCATCCGTCCAGATCTTGCCCGACAATCGCGAGATAGAGGCCAGCGGATCGATGGGCGGATACCTGCCCTGATCCGCTATGGCGCGATCCATCACCAGATGGCCATCGAGCATGCCGCGTACAGCGTCCGCCACCGGATCATTATGGTCGTCGCCATCCACAAGTACCGACATGATTGCCGTGATTGATCCGCCATTGGCTCCGCCCGGACCCGCTTGCTCAAGCAGTTTCGGCAGGTTGGCAAATACCGAAGACGGATAGCCCCGGGCGACCGGAGGTTCGTCGACAGAGATTGCAGTCTCACGTAATGCATGAGCGTAACGTGTGAGGGAATCGAGCAGTAGAAGAACCTTTTTTCCGGAATGTCGAAATCGTTCAGCTATTTGCATTCCGCATTCCGGCGCCCGTCGGCGCATTAGCGCGCTTTCGTCACCGGTTGCCACGACAAGAACGCATTTGGACAGATTGTCATCGCCGATGGTCTCAGAGACAAACTCTCGAACTTCGCGGCTTCTCTCGCCGACGAGCACGACGACGACAACATCGAAATCATCAGTCCTCGTCAGCATCGCAAGCAGTGTTGACTTGCCGACGCCCGATCCTGCGAAAATGCCAAAGCGCTGCCCGTAGCAAAGCGGTGTGAAGATATCGATTGCCCTGACCCCGGTACGAAATGGCTGGTTGACCATCTCTCGGCCCAGAACATTCACAACCGGCGGCGTTTGCTCAATGCCAGGCGATTGCGAGAACAATGGACCCTTGCCATCGATCGGCTCGCCAAGAGCGTCGACAATTCGTCCAAGCCAGGAGTCATCCGGACGGCAGATGAGGGGTCCGTGTGCGAATACTGCGTCACCTACACGCAGTTTTTGGGCATTTCGAAACGGAGCGGCGGTCACCGTTTTTCGGTCGATGCGGATTACTTCACCGCGCCGGCCGGCTTCGCCACGCGTGGTCGACACGACATCGCCGAGTGCGACCGCATGTGAGATCCCTCTTATCTGGTAGCAGTGCGGAGAGATTGCGCTGATCCTGCCACCCTGTCGGACAAGTGTGCCATCAGACGCGAACTGGCGGTGGCAGGAAACAATGTTTTCAGGCGCTCCCATAATGATCAGGAACCGAATGCCTTGATGGTTTCTTCATAAGCATTCTCTGTATCTCGAACGAGCGATGTCACATGGTCGAATGTTCGTTGCACCATAATAAGCTTCGTCAGTTCCTTGAGCGGATTGACATTGGATTGCTCGACGAAACCTTGCAAAACTCCAACATCAGACCTGTCGACAGCTGGCTGAAGCGGCCCATTGGCCAAAATCCCGGAACCGGCGTGCCGTCGGGCGTTCGGCCCGGGCCTAAACTCAAACAAGCCGATAGCAGCCACCTGATTTCCATTCTGACTTAAGAATCCGTCACGGCCCGCTAGGGGCGCACCACCCGCCGGATTGAGGTTAATTGCCGAACCGCCTGGGTCGAGTACAGGATTGCCTGAAAGAGTTACCAGTTCTCCGGTCTCCAGCAGCTTGAACCGGCCATCGCGGGTCAACGTTGGACCTGCGTCGGTCTCAATAGCAAACCAGACATCCCCCTGAATTGCAAAATCGAGTTTGTTTCCGGTCGACTTTAACGCTCCGGACTGGGTGTGGAGATAAGATTGTCCGCTGGACACATAGGTCGGTGCATCCGAGCGGAGACTGCTCAACACTTCCTCAAACCGGATTCCGGTCGCTCTGAAACCGACCGTGTTTGTGTTGGCCATGTTATCGGCAATAGTCGTGAGCCGTCGCTCAAGCGCAATTTGGGATGACAGCGCTACATAGAGACCTTCCTGCACAGAACCGGCTCCTCATCTTGTGTTTGGATCGAGAACATATCGTCTCCCGATCGCTGTTTCCGTTACTTCAATTGCTGAATGGTGAGCATTAATTCAGTTGAGATTCCAAACTGCTCCGACTGGCCAAGAAGCAAACCCGCGGTCTGTCCTTGGTTGGCAAATGGATTCGCCAGCTCCCACAAATTCGTAAATCGCTTCAGGAACTCGTCGAGTTTGGCAGGGTCCTGAAAGTCGGTGAGGTTCAGTTTCTCTCCGATGAGTTCAACCTGCTTGTCGATATCCAGCAAAGCGGTACTTTCCGGCATCCCAAGAGCGGTCCGAACCACAACACCCAACGCACGATCGGCCAGGATAGAATAGATGGATTCGAGGTTTGGCGCCTTGCGCTCGAAGTAGAGCGCCAATCGAATACCCTCATTGTTTGCCCCGGCATCCTCTTCGAGAGTCTGGCGCAAATATTTGTCGACGACACCTTCACGCGCGCGGCCAAAAGTGGTGGCGGAACTGCCGTACCGGAAAAAGTCAAACGTTTCAGCGAATTCGCGATATCTGCTGTCTGCCAACGTATTGGCAAAGCTGTCCTCGCTGTCTCTACCTTCTTCCAGCACCCTGACCATGAATGCCTTGGCATAGGCCATATCGCCCAGCCCATGCGCGCGCATGGCGTATGTGAACAATCGCGTGTCCTCGATCAGCTGTTCGATCGTGTCGACGTTCCCGATGTTCTCCAGATAATACTCGGTCTCACGCTGAACCGGCGGCTGTTGGCGAACCTGGCTCAATGACCGGGTCAGGTCGTTTGCGATGTTTGAATAGCCGACGAAAGTGCTGATCATTGACGAGACGTCTCCCGAATTTCTGACTTGATAGTGTGGGAAAATTCTTGCGCGAGGCTTTCCAGTCCGGATGACACAGCTTCACGCAAGTCTCGTATTCTAGCATCTGGCCAAATTCAGATTTGTACCGGGAATCCTATGACAATTATTATCGGACTTGTGGTGACGATGGGTTGCGTGCTCGGCAGTTTCATGGCGATGGGTGGCCATGTAGGTGTGCTGGGGCAACCGTTCGAATATGTGATTATCTGCGGCGCTGCGCTGGGCACGTTTCTGGTTGCCAACCCGCTGGCCGTTGTTAAAGACTCTGGCCGCGGAATCTTCGAGGCGTTGAAGAACTCCGTTCCTCACGAGAAAGAATACCTGCAGCTGCTGGGACTGCTTCACGCATTACTCCGCGAGCTCAAGACGAAGCCAAAAAACGAGGTCGAGGCTTGTATAGACAATCCGGATGAGGCTGCCATTTTTCAAGCGTACCCGACAATTCTCAAAGACACCGCGCTGACCAATTTCATTTGCGACTACTGCCGTTTAATCCTTGTGGGCAACGCAAGGCCGCACGAAGTGGAAGCTCTCATGGAAGAGGAAATTGGAACCATCCGGCATGACAAGCTGAAAGCCTATAATGCACTAAGCGATGTTGGTGATGGTTTGCCGGCATTGGGCATCGTTGCAGCCGTACTGGGTGTGGTCAAAGCGATGGGACACATTGATGAGTCACCAGAAGTGCTTGGCGGCTACATCGCTGCTGCACTCGTTGGGACATTTGTCGGAATTCTGCTGTCATATGCGGTGGTTGGACCAATTGCAGCCAAGGTCAAGATCGTCCGTGAAAAGCAACTGCGCTTGTATTTCGTGTCCAAACAGACACTCATTGCCTATATGAACGGTTCCTTGCCTCAGGTGGCGCTTGAATTCGGTCGAAAAGCAATTTCTGCCTATGATCGGCCATCAATCGATACGGTTGAAGAACAGGCAATGTCCGTCGCGCCCCAGGCTGCTTGATGTCAGGCGTTCCTTCCAGCCCGGCCGAAATGCAGGCATTCATTATCGAGCGCCTGAAAGATCGGAGCGACGATGATTCTGATCTCGGGGTGCTGTGCGATATCGTTTTCAAGAAGCTCGCAACTTCGCTGAATGAACATGTTCCCCAATTGCTGAGTGGCTCAGTCGAGGTCGAGACACTTAATTGGAATGTAGGTGACTTGTCCGATCTGCCGGGAGAATTTGGCGAATCCGATCTTTTGCTGGTTATGGGCGCAGAAGAGGGCGAACCGGCCGGATATGCAACAATCGATTCCGCCGCTACCTCGATACTCTTTGGAGTTCCGCTTGGCGCTGACCGCTCCGGCGAGATCATGTCGATAACCACCCCGCTTTCACAGATGGAAGCCGGAATACTAAAGATCTCCGGACATCCATTCGCCCTGGCTCTCAAAGATGCCCAGCTGGCAAGTTCGCAAAACGATATTATCGACATCAAGGGCCAGATCGATGTTGAGAACATGAGCGAACTGACCGGTGAAGTGGTGGTTTTCAGGTTCAAACTGACATTTGGGCAGCTGTCCGGTGACATCGCTATTTTCGTGTTTCGCGGACTTCTGACTCCCAACGAAGACTCCGTCACCGCAGAGAACGACAATTTGAGCAAATGGAATACCGATTTGCGCGATGGCATTCTTCAGATGAATGTCGGGGTCAAGGCAATTATCTCCCTTGATCAGGCAACTCTTGGCGATCTTGGCAGACTACGGATCGGCGACATTATCGATTTTCCTGCCGACAACCCACTCCAAGCGGTGCTCTGCGCCCACAACAAAACTTTGTTCGAGGGCCAGTTCGGTCGCGTGGGTAACCGGTATTCGATTCGCGTAGAGCGCCCAAATCAGCGTCGGTCCGATTTGGTCGAACACATTATGTCGACCATGTGAATTCGCGCACATAATTGGAAAGTACCATGACTAATCAACATGTTACCCAGGACGATGAACAACCCGATGCCGATCTTGATCCACTTTCTCAGTCGGAGCGCGAACTGGATATGGCTATCAACGAACTGAAGGGAGAAACCGCTTCCCAATTGGGAGGGCCTGGCAAAGAACCGACTTCCGGTTCCGGCGATGAAGCAAGGGCGCCCGCTACTCCGATGCGCCGCGAAACCGACAACAGCGTAATAATGAGCATACCGGTTTCCGTTGATGTTGTTCTTGGAACAACCGAGATGCCAGTTCATCAACTTATGGCTCTTAAGAAAGGAACAACCGTCACACTGGATCGGCGAATTAGCGAACCCGTGGATGTTGTGGTCAGTGGTCGTCGAATTGCCCGTGGAGAAATCGTTGTTTTGGAAGATGACCCCACCCGCTTCGGAATCAAACTGACAGAAGTGGTCGAAAACTAGTGCCCGTCTGCAAGCGTCGTGTCAGTTGAGCAAAAGCCAGGAAGATTGTTGATGGCAAAGATAGTCCATTCCGAGAGGCCTCCATGCGGACCTGACGCAATTTGGGAATTCCGCAACGCTCCAGAATTCACCGGGAGATGAGTCCGTTGGTGGAGAAAGCTGAACTAAGTCATGTTGAGAAAGCAGCGGCCATTCTTGTCGCCATGGGCAAAGAACGGGCCGCCAAGTTGCTCAAATATTTCAAGGGTGCCGAACTCAAGCGGCTTGTCGATGCCGCACACTCGCTCGAATCAATTTCTCAATCCGATCTTGAGGACCTTGTTAATGAATTTGAAAACGAGTTCGCGCGCGGTGGCGGTCTTCTCGACTCAGCTGACGCGATTGATTCAATAATCAGTGAAGCTTTCAGCCCGGAGGAATTCAAACAGCTTCTGGAACCTGCCATTGTTGAGGGCACCAAGCCCGATGGACCTTCGATATGGAAGATCATGGATGACCTGGAAGTGCCGGACGTTTCGGAATTCTTGAAGGATGAGCATCCTGTATTCTGTGCACTGATTTTGTCCAAGCTCTCACCAAGAAACGCTGCTGATATCGTTGCAACTTTCGACCGAGAGAACAGAAAGCACATACTCAAACAAATGCTGTCGATGGGTGAACCTTCGACAAACGTCCTGCGATTCATCGAATCCACGTTGCGCGAAAGGTTTGGAGGCACGACAGGCGATGACGCGATTCAGGTCGGAAGAATTCGGGTGGCCAACGTGCTCAACGAGCTTGACAAACCCAATATGGAGGAAGTGTTCGACGACCTCTCAAATGATTCCGATCCGGACAACATTGCTGCGGTCAAATCATTGCTGTTCCGCTTTGAGGATATAATTCATCTGGATCAAACAGCGCGAAGCATCCTGTTTGATGGGATCGAGACGGAAGTGGCAACACAGGCATTACAGGGTGCCGATTCCGAGTTGACAGAAGCCGTGCTCAGTTCTGTTGGCCAGAGAACCAGACGAATGATGGAATCTGAGCTCGCCGCCGACATTCCGGTGAATGAAGATGCCGTTTCACAGGCAAGGCGGAATATTTCTTCGTCTGCCATACGATTGGCAACCGAAGATCGAATTGTTTTGCCATCTGCTCATGACGAAGCCGCTTGAAGCGGCTGATGAATTGTTATGTCCAACGAATCCGACAAAGACAGCAAAACCGAGGAACCGACAGAAAAGAAGATCAGGGACGCGATCGAAAAAGGGCAGTTACCGGTTTCCAAGGAACTGCCCATTCTTGTCTCAATTCTTTCATTTCTGCTGTTTTATTTGTTTTACGGACCCGAAAGCACCTTTCGGTTTTCTGTGTTTCTGGGAGAGCTGTTTGACCGTGCCGATGCCAGATTGTTTGAGACCACCCAGGATGTTGTCGAACTGGTCAGAACGGTATCCATCCTGGCGGGATCGCTGCTTCTTCCGGTATTTGCGGTACTGATATTGGGTGGGCTGGTTTCGTCATTCTCCCAGAATATGCCGCGTTTCGTTGCTGATCGGATCACACCCAAACTATCGCGTATTTCATTGAAAAAGGGCTGGGAGCGCCAGTTTGGCGCAAAAGGGTTTGCAGAGTTTCTGAAATCGGTTGGTAAACTCGGTTTTGCGACGCTGTTTGTCGTGTTTGCCATGTGGAACGCGCCTGAAATGCTGTTGAAAGGAACTCTGCAGCAAACCACAGAATTCATAAACGATATCAGTTCGTTGGTTGTAAGCTTGTTGACATCCGTTTGCCTGGCCATGGCGATCATAGCCGGAGCCGATCTTCTTTGGTCTCGCTACATGTGGCGTCAGGATCTGCGAATGACAAAACAAGAGGTCAAAGACGAACTCAAGCAAGCTGAAGGCGATCCGATCATTAAGGCTCGAGTAAGGTCGGTCGCCAAGGACCGCTCCCGGCAACGGATGATGAACGCTGTCCCGACGGCCACGTTGGTCGTCGCCAATCCCACACATTACGCAATAGCCCTCAGATATGATGGTCAAAAAGATACAGCACCCGTGGTCGTTGCGAAGGGTCAGGATCTTATTGCGCTCCGCATCCGGGAAATTGCCAGTGCAAATGATGTGCCCGTTTTCGAGGAAAAGGCTCTTGCACGCTCAATGTACAGCGAAGTTCACGTCGACCAGCAGATTCCAGTGCAGTTCTTTAGAGCCGTCGCAGAGCTGATCAAAGTACTGTACGCAAACCGACCAGTCGCCCAAAACCTTTAGGTATTACCATGTTACGTCAGCAGCAATCATTGGAACGGGAAAAGATAATCGCAAATGCCCTGAGCGGCTTTGTGAACGAAATGCGCCTGGTCGATCCTGTTGATCTGGCGGCATTCCTCCGCTTGGAGCTGGTCGCCAATCTCTCCGACATAGTCAATTCGGCGGCTGAAATGCACTTCGCTCCTGGTTTCCTCACCATGGGTCAGGGAGGGAACGTCAGTGGCGGATGGTCAGATCCCTTGGAGATCTGTCTCGATCTGATCATGCAACCGGCGGGCGCAAAAGTACACTTCGCGCTTCGTCTTCAAGCGGATACAGCTGAACTCAGATTGGCATACATTTCCTTTGACGACCCATCAGACAATCCTGCCGACAATACACTCTTCCTGCGCAATGCAGTCGCAAAATACGCAATCAGTTCGGCACGGATCATGCCCGGTAAAGATAGTAGTCCTTGCGCTTCATCGATGCATCCGATTGCTGATCGCGGTACATAGTCACGCGATTCCGCCCGTTGCGTTTTGATTGATAAAGGGCCTGATCCGCTTTCGAATAAAGATCTTCACCGGACACAGCGGGGGGTGCTGTGCACACGCCGGCCGAGATCGTCACATTACCTTTGTCCAGGTGCAGATCGTCGTTTGAGAACGATGCTTCACGGATGCTCCGAACCAATCGCTCAGCAAGTTTCTCTGAGAGTTCCGCTTCGACGCCATCAAGGATTACGGCAAATTCCTCACCGCCTGTTCTGGCCACGAAAACATCGTTTCTGAGTTTTGATTGAACGATCTGTGCAGTGTCGCGGATGATCACGTCACCGAAGGGATGCCCCCAACGATCATTGATTTGTTTGAAATGATCGATGTCCAGGAGCAACAACGAAACAAGGCCGGAACTCTTTGTCCCCACATTGGTCAGCCGATTATCAAATGCACGCCTATTCCAGACGCCAGTGAGCGGATCGGTGTCAACAAGCCTCTTGTACTCGGCGAGTTCCTGTTTCAGGGAATCAAGTTCGGATGTTTTGTCGACCATTGCGTCCAAGGCTTTTCGGCCTTCTTTCAATGTAGACCCTGTAGCATTTGCCAGAACCTCGACAATCCGCAGGAACATCAGCGGGGACATGTCGTTTTCGCCCTGCACCGAGCTGGCTGTTTTGTCGAGAACCCTCCCGTAGGCCGTTATCGACGATTGTTCCGCCTTGAGCAGTTTGATTGCCTCACCGACGTGGTTCTCGAGTACATTCCGTGCTTTTTCAACTACTTCGTGCTCTTCTTTGGAGCCGTAGAATTCCTTGTAGAGCTCATCGAGCATTTCCTGATTGGGGGCTCTGCCCAGAGCCCAAAATTTGGAATTCAATTTTTCGTTGGTTCCGGTCAGTGCATCGTAGAAGATTTCATAATTTCGGGGGAGGCCATATACCCCAAGTTTGTGCATTGCATTGGCGATACGCAGACCGATCGGCACAGGCCGGTTGGGTGAGTTTGCGACTTCATCGGCTAAGTTTGGCATTTTTCACCGTCACTCAAATTTGCGAGTGCAGCGATCCAAGGCCTGCTAACTTGGATGCTACGGGATTTTGCCAACGTGTAAGGACTACATCGCAATTTAAAAAAAAATGTTAACGACGGATGAAATCTTGGGTTCAGATCAAGATAACATCGAACTCGAAATGCTCGGCCAAAAGCCGGCGCAGGTACGTAATATTCGTGCCTAAATCAGTCCTGCCCGCAATGCTTTCACGACTGCTTCGGTTCTGTTGAAAGTGTTCAGCTTTCTCGTTGCCGAAAGCAGGTAGTGATTTACGGTGTGTTCGGACAGGCTGACGATTTTGGCGATCTCGTTACTTGTCTTACCTTCCGACACCCAAGCGAGGCACTCAATTTCCCGTCTCGTCAGTCGATATGCGGCCAACTCGGTGTAATGCAACTGAGCGAGGAATTTCTCCATCAGCTCCAATGTACGCTGCAATAGTTCAGGAAAGCTGATTCCAGTGCAATCATGAGGACCGCCAAAAACAACGACAAAAGACTGTCCATGCACCCCTCTTACCGGAATGGCGTATCCACCGCCGAACCCGTAATCATCAAACAGCGATGTTATGGCTTTTTGACGATCATCCTCGGTTCGGCCAAGTGGTGGTTCTATCAGGTCGACAATGTCGCGTACGCCCCACCCAAACGGTGATAATGCATATCTCGCCCGCTTAAAAACTGGACATTGATCTGCCCTGAAGGTCTGATGAAACTGATAAAAGAAATTGTTGTCCAGGCTCGTGGCGGCAATCTGATTCAACGGATTGTCCACATCCGTCTTGCTCATATCCGCAACAATTACTTCGTGAAACTCGTAAACCCTGGACGCCCTGAGAAGGTTCTGCGCAACGCTTTTGTTGCCGTTTCCCGGACCCAATTTCCTCTGTTGGTCCGGATAGGACTCATTGAATGAATTTAGGTTATGCCCAAGCGAATTCATTTCCGAATCAGCCACCCCTTCTGTATCTACACTACCCCTGTTGTTCGTAAACACAAATCCAAATGGAAAAAAATTCAGAACTATTTTTTATAGGACCTCTTTTTTTCAACTGAAACCATCAGTATTCGAATAATACATGTCACACTATTACATCATTGCTGCCGGACCTTGCGCGAACCTGTCATCGGGAGCACTGAGAGTTTGGCAAGAATGCTGCCCCAATGGGTTCAATCAACCGTCGGTGTGGCAAGAGCCTAGCTTTTTGCTCTGTGAAGGAAATCAGCATCCACCACGTTTATGCGGGTAAATGTATTTACGGACAGCTGCTTTGCGAGACTGTCCTCGACTGTTCCGGCAAGAACCTCCATATCCGGTTTGCCTAAACTTTTAAAATCCGTTGATGACATCTGATGGACCGCAGAGTGAAGTGCATGCCGAAGCACAGCATCGGCTGGGACGCCTCGCAACCGTGTTTCGTCGACAAGCACGTATTGCAGACGGGCGAGAAAATAGCCGATGACTTTTTGATCCCGCAAAATCGGAACAGCTATCATTTTGGTGGTCATTTGATCACCGTCATCCGTCGCGACATTATCGCCGGCGAAATCCAGCCCTATCCCAGATCCGGAAATGTACATTCCGGCAACAGTCGTGAGGCAAACAATCAATGCGAAAACGATGTTTTTGATCATTGAAGCGGCGGCCTTCTTTCACGAGATATCAAGACTCCGCTCCGAATACTCATTGATCTTTCTTGCTTGTGGCTGACCTTAAGATTTGATCAGTCGACTATTTGTTAATTCATTTTGGTGAACCATGCCCTCTGGACACCTTCAAAATTGCTGCGAGTGCCAAAGAGAGACACGTGCGTCCCAAATTTTCCTCATTGTTTCAGACGTCCACGGTCCGTCAAGAATGGAAGCGCAGCCAATTAACCTCCACCGGCCACATCACAACGGGGTTGCAAAACGCTTTCCCGCACTTGTATTCAATGCACAACTCCACCTCTGCCGATCGTGATGAAGCTTGCAATAACGCGCAACCAAGAAAAGCACCACCGACAGCGAAGCTACCGACCAAACAGGAACTCAGTGCTGCGAGCGAAGCGCAACTCGTCAATCTCAGGCGGCAGTTCGCTTTGCAAAATCATCCAGACCGCGTTTCGGGGAACAATCGCGATGCAGCTACCGAGATGATGGCGAAATTGAACAGATTGATTGACGACGAGCTGAACGGTCGCAATGCAAGGTAATTGCAGTGGGTGGCCTGATCGCCGAAAGCTAAACGTGGTAAAAACCCGCCAGAGGACAGGTTGTCTCTGAGACCGGTTACGATGGAAGGCGACACTGTCACGTGGTGAATTCAACCATCGTGATGACGATCTTCATGTCAGATGAACGCCATAACGCCCACACCATGACCTCTCACACTGCAACCAAAACGGTTCACACTTGGAAATTGTTGGTTCAGATAACATGGTGCCGCTTGTCAGACTTGAACTGACGACCCCATCATTACGAATGATGTGCTCTACCAACTGAGCTAAAGCGGCACGAACCGCTGCCTTGGTTCAGCGGCAGCCGGGTGATACTCCCAATGCCGCACCATTTCAAGCGGGCATTCCGCCCAAAACCCGATCACAATTTGGTTGGAATTGCGGGCCATTTGCCCGTTTCAATCCGGTCAATGTCGCAACGGTTCACCCGTTCCAAATGCCGGATGAGCGCCCGCTATCCCACCGGCCGCATACACTATTAGTCTAACGCGGGCGATTCAGGTCAAATTTCGCTTCTGCTCGTCTGGACTATTCTCACCGCCGGGCTATTGTTTCTGCTTCGGCAGATGCTCCGTCCGGTCAAGGGGGGCAGCAGGAACAAAGTCGCCGATGGAGGAGGTTAAATGTCTGACATTTCAATGGTCGTGAATGGCCGCAATGTTTCCGGTTCGGTGGAAGACCGCACCTTGCTCGTGCACTTTTTGCGCGAAGGGCTCGGACTTACCGGCACCCATGTTGGATGCGATACGTCGCAATGCGGCGCTTGTGTCGTCCACGTTAACGGCAAGGCCGTGAAGTCTTGCACAATGCTCGCCGCCCAGGCTGATGGCGCCGATGTCACAACGATCGAAGGTCTTGCCGATGGCGATAATCTGAATCCCGTTCAGGCGGCATTCAAGGAACATCACGGACTTCAGTGCGGTTTCTGCACACCCGGAATGATCATGGCCGCAACCGACATGATCAATCGCCATCCTGAAGGGTTGGATGAGGCGACAGTCCGTGCGGAACTGGAAGGCAACATCTGCCGCTGCACCGGCTACCACAACATCGTCAAGGCGATCCTCGCCGCTTCAAAGAAGATGAACAAAAAGGGCAAGGCGAAAAAAGCTGCCTGACAGGCAGCTGAATTCCGGCGCTGAACTTTAGCGACGGGACCGTCAACAAGCTCTCAAACGTTTCTCGGAGGAAATCCCAAATGGGTATGGAAGGCATTGGCGCCAGGGTGGCGCGAAAAGAAGACAAAAGATTTATTACCGGCGGCGGCCGCTACACCGACGACATGGTCGTACCGGGCATGAAACATGCTGTGTTCGTGCGTAGCCCGCATGCGCACGCTGCGATCAGGAAGATCAACACCAAGGCAGCCGAGGCAATGCCGGGTGTGATCGGCGTGTTGACCGGCAAACAGATCAAGGCCGATGGCATCGGCAACCTGATCTGCGGTTGGGCGATTACATCGAAGGACGGATCGCCAATGAATATGGGCGCCTGGGAGCCGATGGCGACATCAACCGCGCGCTTTGTCGGTGAGGCTGTGGCCATTGTCGTCGCCGACACGCAAGCACAGGCGCGCGATGCAGCTGAAGCTGTTGAAGTTACCTACAAGGAAAAGAAAGTGGTGCCGGATATTGCCGCAGCGCTGAAGAAAGGCGCACCGCAGCTACACCCCGAAGCACCGGGAAATCTGATTTACGACTGGGAAATTGGTGATTCAGCGGCAACCGACAAGGCGATTGCGAACGCAGCGCACGTCACCCGCATGGAGATCACCAACAATCGTCTGGTGCCAAACGCAATGGAACCGCGCGCAGCCCTTGGTCACTACGACAAGGCGGAGGATCACTACACTTGCTGGACGACGAGCCAGAACCCGCATGTGGCCCGGCTGGTCATGAGCGCGTTCTACAATGTTGCCCCGGAAAACAAGTTCCGTGTCATCGCGCCAGATGTCGGCGGCGGATTTGGATCCAAGATCTTCATCTACCCGGAAGAGATCATTTGCCTTTGGGCGTCCAAACGCACCGGCGTGCCGGTCAAATGGGTGGCAGATCGCACCGAAAGCTTCATGACTGATGCCCACGGGCGCGACCACGTTTCAACGATCGAAATCGCGTTCGACAAGGACAACAAGATCACGGGCCTGAAGGCTGACACGGTCGCCAATCTCGGCGCCTATATGTCGTTGTTCTCTTCGTCAGTACCGACCTATCTCTATGCAACGCTGCTCTCGGGTCAGTACAACATACCGGCTATCCACTGTAATGTGCGCACCTGCTACACAAACACCGCGCCTGTCGATGCTTATCGCGGCGCTGGCAGACCGGAAGCCTGTTACCTGATTGAACGAACCATGGAAACTGCTGCGCGTGAGCTTGGTGTCAGCGCGGCAGAATTACGGTCGAAGAACTTTATTACCGAGTTCCCGCATCAGACGCCGGTCATCATGGCCTATGACGCAGGTGACTTTCAGGCTTCGCTCGATGCGGCCATGACGGCGTCAAAATATGACAGTTTCGAAAGGCGCAGAAAGGCTGCCGCAAAGAAGGGCAAACTGCGCGGCATCGGCATGAGTTGTTATATCGAGGCCTGCGGCATCGCTCCATCGGCCGCAGTCGGCTCGCTGGGCGCCGGGGTAGGTCTGTGGGAATCTGCCGAAGTCCGGGTCAATGCGGTTGGTTCAATCGAAATCCTGACCGGCTCACACAGCCACGGCCAGGGCCACGAGACCACATTCGCACAGCTCGCTTCTGACCGGTTCGGTGTTCCGATCGATTCCGTTTCCATCGTGCACGGCGACACTGACAAGGTGCAGATGGGCATGGGAACCTACGGTTCGCGTTCAGGCGCCGTCGGAATGTCCGCAATCGAAAAGGCGCTCGACAAGGTCGAGGCGAAGGCCAAGAAGGTTGCCGCCCACTTGCTCGAGGCAGACGACAAGGACATCGTTATCGAAAACGGGGAAGTGAAGGTCGCCGGCACCGACAAGAAACTGCAATGGTTTGAAGTCTGCCTGTCGGCCTATACCGCACACAACATTCCCGACGGCATGGAACCCGGCCTGAAGGAAAGTGCGTTTTACGATCCGACCAACTTCACCTTCCCTGCCGGCTGCTACATCTGCGAGGTCGAGGTCGATCCGGAAACGGGCGACACCGAAATCGTTCAGTTCGTGGCTGCCGACGATTTCGGAAAAATTATCAACCCGATGATCGTCGAAGGGCAGGTCCATGGCGGTATCGCACAGGGTATCGGACAGGCATTGCTTGAATGCGCGCATTACGATTCAGGCGGTGAATTGCTGACTGCGAGTTACATGGACTATGCAATGCCTCGTGCGGACAATCTGCCGTCATTCGATGTTTCGACCACCGAAACCGCCTGCCCATCCAATCCGCTGGGTATCAAGGGTTGCGGCGAAGCAGGCGCCATTGGTTCGCCACCTGCGGTCATCAACGCAATCACCGACGCCATCGGAAACAACAATCTTGCCATGCCCGCCACATCGCAGGCGGTATGGGCGGCGATCCAGGCAGCCAAGTAAGGGGAGGACAAACAAATGTATTCAGTCAACTATTCAAGGGCTGCCTCCGTTGCGGATGCGGTCAGATCGGCAAAGAAAGCTGATGACGCCAAATTCCTTTCAGGCGGACAAACGCTGATCCCTGCCATGAAAGCCAGGCTCGCAGCACCAGGCGACCTGATAGACCTCAGCCACATTGGTGAAATGAAAGGCATCAAGGTCTCGGGCAAGAACGTCACCATTGGCGCCGGTGCGACCCATGCCGAAGTGGCGACCAACGCCAAGCTGGCAAAGGTGTGTCCCGCTATTTGCCATTTGGCGTCACATATCGGCGATCCACATGTGCGCCATATGGGCACGATCGGCGGATCGGTCGCAAACAACGACCCGGCGGCCGATTATCCCGCAGCGATGGTCGCCCTCGGCGCGACAATCAAGACCAACAAGCGGGAAATCTCGGCCGACAAGTTCTTCAAGGGACTGTTTGAAACTGCATTGAAGGATGACGAGGTCATAACGTCGGTATCATTCGCCGCACCAGCCAAGGCTGGCTATGCGAAATTCCCCAATCCGGCTTCGCGCTACGCGATGACAGGCGTTTTCGTGGCAAAAGGCAAGGATGGCGTGCGCGCCGCGGTCACCGGAGCGGGTGATGATGGAGTGTTCCGGTCCAAACCGATCGAAGCTGCGCTATCGAAGAGTTTTGATGCGTCCGCTTTGGAAGGCGTGTCCGTTTCCTCAAACGATCTGATGGAAGATATTCATGCGTCTGCTGATTATCGGGCAAATCTGATCGCTGTCATGACCAAAAGAGCGGTTGCATCGGCAAACGCTTAGAGTAGCCACAAGCCTGAAAACAGGCTCACTACAACAAACGCCCGGGCAACGCCCGGGCGTTCCTTTTTTAACAATATTGTACGGTATGTGACGAAGCGCACTGGATCAGCGCGTTTTGGCGTGCGACAATCGTGTTTTGGTTTGGATCGTTACCTGTCTCGGGAACTAGCGGTGGTACAATCAACCCTGTTTTTGCTGCTTGGCTTCTTGGCCGCCATTTTGCTGGCTTTAATGCTCGCACCGGTGGTTTGGCGGCGCGCTGTGGCAATGACCGAACGGCGCATCGAGGCAACCGTTCCCTTGTCGTCGGGAGAATTGCAGGCGGAAAAGGATCAGGTGCGCGCCGAAGCCGCAATGTCGATCCGGCGCCTGGAAACAAAGTTCAAGACGCAAAATGAGGTGTTGACCGCGAAGAAAGCTGAGCTGAGCGGAAGGCTGGAGGAGATCCGGCAACTGAACGAAGAAAACAACGGCCAGGCGGAAGTGATTGAAGGCCTGGAGACAGATATCAGAGAGCTCGATCAAAAAGTCGAATCTCTGGAAAAGGAAGGCGCTTCGCTGTCTGGCGAACTTTCAAGGGCATGTGACCAGATCGAGCAGCATATTGCCGAAAACGAGCGTGTCGCCCGGCTTTACGACGAAGCCTCGCTTGTTTCCAGCAACCGCCAGATAGAACTGGTTGCCCGGGAAGCCAAAATCGAAAATCTTTCTGGTGAGATCGATGCCCTGAAACAGGTGCGCGACGAAGTGCAGGCCGAAGCCCGCGAACATTCTGCCACCCGCAAGGTTGCGGAGAGAGAATTGGCCGCCAAGGCCAAGAAAATCGATGTGCTCGAAAAGAAAATTGAGCAGATGATATCGGCAATGACCGATGCGGAAGAGAAGCTTGACCGGCGGGAAAAGGAACTCGCCCGATTAAAGGACAGGATCAAGCAGGGTTCTGGCGCCGACCGGGAAATCCGTCTTCAACTGGAAGAATCCGAAAAGCAGCGAATTAAATTGGAAGCTCAACTGGAGCGCGGAAGCAAGGAGACCAGGCCTGTGCCCACCAACGATGCAGCGCTCGAACAGAAGGTATTTCAACTTGAAGAGGACCGTTCGCGGCTTGAAAACCGGCTGAAGAAGGTTGTTGCTGAGAACAGGCGATTGAAATCTACGAATGGAACGCCGGCGATTGTCAGTGACCTGAGTTCCGATGCCGCGGAAAGCGAAAATGCAGAGTTGAGAATTCAGATAAATCATCTTGCCGCTGAAATCGTCAATTTGACTGCGATGCTCGACGGGCCGGATTCGGAAATCTCCAAGATAATCCGCAACGGCAAGAGCCAAAAAGGCGTGGTCGACAAGTCGTCTAGCATCGCAGACCGGGTTCGCGCGCTGCGCGAGGCTGCCCTGTCTGCCGGGCAAACCGAGGTCAAATAACAACTCGATCGCCCGATCAGCACTTTCTCGATCTACTTTCCAATCCTGATCAAGTCGCCAGAGTACTGCGAAATCGATGCAAGGCGATTGCTGACGTTGCGCCAACGTTTAGGCTGTCGAACCCTTCCTCCATTGCAATGCGGACGGTTTGTGCACGGTCAAGGATCTCCTCCGGCAAACCTGCTCCCTCACCGCCAAATATGATTGCGGATCGCCGCGAAGGAGTGAGCGCTTCCAACTCAACGCTCCCGGAGGGAGACATTGCATAGGTGTCAACTTGCCGGACCGACAACAGATCCATCAGTTCCTTTGAACCACGGCCCTTGAAAAAAGGAACCTTGAGCACAGAGCCAACCGAAACCCTGAGTGCCTTTCGGTAAAACGGATCGCAACTGGTTTCATCCAGCAACACCGCATCGGCACCAAACGCAGCCGCGTTGCGAAATATCGAACCGACATTGTCATGGTTGGAGATTCCCACACAGATGACAAGCAAACATGGTTTGTCCGGTCGTGGAATTAGAACAGCCGGTTCAACGCTGTCTGCCCTCTTTCCAATAGCCAAAATTCCGCGGTGCAGTGCAAAGCCGGTTATTTTCTCAATGACCGATCTCGAGGTGACATAGACAGGCGTTCCGGAGGGAACGCAGGTCAATTCCTCACCAAGACCTCCGATCTTGCTCTCCAAAATCAGGATCGATTCGGCCTCGAATTGTGAGCTCTCCAGCAGTGCCCGAAGAACGACCTTTCCTTCCGCAACAAATCGGCCATGGCGACCAACAAGATCCCGTTCCCGGATGTCGCGAAACGCAGAAACCCGAGGGTCGTCAGGGTCTGTAATTTGCAAGTGTGTGGACAAAGAACGCATTCCATCACGTGTCCCCAATTGATTTTGGGAACACGTGACGGAGGATTGCGCGGCATCGCGACTTTGGTCAAGCCGCTGGCATTACCGTTGTTCTATCTTGCTGGGCCGGCTTCCAACATGCGGTTGAGCGCATTTACTATACTCCCAGCCCTGGAACTGTTGGATGTATAGTAAATTGTTTGTCCGTCACGCCGGGTTTGGACAAGGTTCAATGCCCTTAATTTGGCTAGATGTTGCGACAATGCCGATTGGCTCAGCTTTACCAAGTCGGCTATCTTTCCCACTGAGTATTCACCACCTAGCAGGTGGCACATGATCAGCAGACGCCGCTCATTTCCAAGCGCGGACAAAATCTCAGCACAGTACGTGTGCTCTTTGGTTACGTTTTCGTACATATGGAAGGCCCCATTTCACCTTGGTTGCTACTCACAAAATTGAACATGGGGGAATTCAATTTGTGTTTGCGGTATACTGGCTTAGTGCATTTCGACCAGCTACCGCTGAAATTTTCATACTACATAAGTTAATAATTTCAAACATCATTCGATGATTTTTTATCGAAGAGCGATATTCATAGCCTCATTTCTCAACTTTTGGTTGAATTCGATATTTTGATAAACGCATTGCGGAAATTTCCGGGCGTTTCCAACATTTCTGGAAACACAACCCTGAGTGTAGAATCGCCACGGGCGAGGTCAAAACCCTCTGGATCCACGCCGGTCAGCTTCCACTGCTTCACAGCTCTTTCCCCGGCGTATTCTGCCAGCCTGCCAACTGCATCGGCATGATCTGAATTCATGTGGTCAAGCACAGATTGCTCTGCTTCAGCGAACTGCGGTATCGCCCCATGTTTCAGCAAAAGCTGATCAGATTTCAAAACATAGGCACGCGCAAACCCGCCATTCAGACTGGCAGAAATGACCTCCAGCCGAAAAAACGAAAAATCCGCGAAGTCAGCATAAAGGGACGCCTTTGGATGTCGGTTGAGATATCGCCGCCTTGCGTGTCTGCCGGTATCCTGGTCCCGGTCAAGTTTTTGGGCACGACAGTGTAAAGTCATGCGCGGGTGAGCCAGCGGATCACCCTTGCCGGGTTCTCCGACCATGAGAGAACATCGAGTGTCCGCGATCATCGAAGCGGTGTGGGGAGCAAGTGCGGAAACAAGAATGAGTGGCGCACCATCCAGGTCGGTCGCCGTTGCAACACGGCTGGCCGCAGGGCTTCCCGTTTCAGGATCAAGCGTCGCCAGCGCACCGTAACGGGCAGTTCGCAAAAGGCGTCGCGCCAGAGCAATAGCCTCATCATCGACGGGTTGAAGGATATCCTTCTTTCTTTCAGCGGGTGCCATGGTCAAACAGCGATTGCGCCTGCCGCCAACAGGTCGCGGGTTGTCGAAGCGCTGATGCCAAATCGCGTTAATGTCGCCGCAATCGACGCCTTGTCGCCGGCAATTGCTTCAGCAACTGTTGATGGGGTGCGGGAGAACCGTGGCGCCGGCGCTGGCTTCGTGTCAACGAAAGTGCCCCTCGCATTATTGTGAGGATGTCCAGGCGCTTCCGAAATACTCAGAACAGGCGCGACACAAGCGTCTGTCGGTTCGAACAGCTCAGCCCACTCGTCTCTGGATTTTTTTGAAATTCGTTGCTCTATCTCGGAGCGCATTTCAGGCCATTTTGTGCGGTCATACTGCGCTTTCGCCAGGTCGTCAGGCAGATCAATCATCGTGGCAAACTCGGCAAAGAACTGCGGCTCGAGGCAGGCAACCGCAAGATGGCGGCCATCGCCGGTTTGATAAGTGTCATAAAATGGCGCGCCGGAATCGAGCAGGTTTGTACCACGCTGATCCTGCCACATCCCATTCGAACTCAGCGCAAAGAACAGGGAAGCCAAATTGGAGACGCCATCAATCATTGCTGCATCAACAACCTGGCCGCAACCGGAATGCGACCGCTCCAACAGCGCCGCCAGCACTCCTGTGATCAAGAACATGGTCCCGCCACCATAGTCGGCAACGAGATTTAGCGGCGGAACCGGCTTGCCTCCTTCAGGCCCGATAGCGCTCAGAACGCCGGACAAAGCGAGATAGGTCAGGTCGTGGCCAGCCCGATCAGCCAAGGGGCCTTCCTGGCCAAATCCGGTCATTCGGCCGTAGACGAGCCCCGGATTAACGCCAAGGCAATCTTCTGGTCCAAGTCCCAGTCGCTCCATGACACCGGGGCGAAATCCTTCCAGCAGCACATCTGCATTTGCGCACAGCTCCAGCAGGAACCCCTTGCCTTGCTCCGATTTCAGATCAACCTTGACGCTGGTGCGTCCCAGCCGGTCGATATCCGCCTCGGCAGGCAGGCGCAGAAACGAACCCGCAGTCTTGATGCGCTCGATTCGAACCACATCCGCACCTAGCTCAGCCAGAAACAAACCTGCCAATGGAACCGGGCCCAATCCGGCCATCTCGATTATTCGTAAACCGGCTAACGGACCGGTTTTTTTGGCATGTTTTCTGTCAGCCAATGCGATGGGCCCTTTCCTATCTCGGCGCCATGCGAATTGCGCCGTCCAGGCGAATGGTCTCACCATTCAGCATCTGGTTTTCGGCAATGTGGACAGCAAGTGCAGCATACTCGGATGGGTCGCCAAGTCTTGGGGGAAACGGAACCTGCTGTCCCAGAGAGATCTGCGCCTCCTCGGGTAATCCGGCCAGCAAAGGCGTCTTGAACAACCCTGGCGCGATCGTCACGACACGAATTCCTGAGCGGGCGAGGTCGCGGGCGATCGGCAGGGTCATGCCTACGATGCCGCCTTTGGACGCCGAATAGGCCGCTTGGCCGATCTGGCCGTCATATGCGGCCACAGAAGCGGTATTGATAAAAACTCCACGTTCATTGCCATCAAGTGGGTCGAGATTCTGGGTGATATTGGCAATCAGTCGGATCATGTTGAACGAACCCGAAAGATTGACCTGAATAACCTTGTTGAACAGATCGAACGGATGAACACCGTCCTTGGACACGGTTTTCATCGCCACGCCTATACCGGCACAGTTGACAAGAATCCGCGGCTCTCCAAGCCGGTCAACAACCGCGCTTACCGCCGTTTCCGCCGCCTCTGCACTTGAAACGTCACAATGAACGGCATGTCCGCCGATCTCATCGGCGACAGCTTCGGCATTTTTCATTGCAACGTCGAGCACAGCGACCGAAGCGCCTTTTTCTGCAAGCGCTCGGGCGGTTGCAGCACCCAGACCTGAACCTCCGCCGGTTACCACGGCGACTTGACCATTGATTATCATGGAAATCCTCAACTTACGTATACGTCAATTCGTCGGCAACTTAAGCACTCGGCGCGATCAAGCGCAATCAGCATTTGGCACTAGCATCGCCATCAGATGTTGCACGGTCTACCGTTTTTCGAGTTCCGACCGCAGCAGATTGAGCGCATCGCTCCAGGCAGTAATAGCTCCTGTATTGCGAAGTTGCTCCAGTCCCAATTTGGTGAAAGTGCCTTCCGTTGCGATGCCGGCAGATATTTCTGCAAGTGATGAAGAGGGGTTGGCAAGCGCATAGGTGGTAGCGCCGCGAATGTGGCGAAGCGTCATATCGCGCGCCAAATCGGCGGGCCAGCCCGCAGATGCAAACCATTCGCTGAGCTCATCGGCTATGTCATAGATCCATGCATAGGCACACGAAGCGATCATCGCCAGTTCGAACTGAGCTTCCGTATCAAACGTCACGACGGATCCCAGAGCACCAAGCATTTCCTCGAGTGCCTGGTTTTTCGGGAACAACGGAAAAATTGCGTCACCGGCTTCAATAAAGCTCGAAGGCATGAACCGGATGATCGTGCCTGGAAGATTTGAATATGCCTTCAGGTCATCGAGGCTGGTCGCAGCTACGGCGGAAAGCACAATATGGTCTTCGTTAAATTTCAGGCCTTCAAGCAGGCCGGGCAGATGCTGCGGTCGGACAGACAGAACAACGATACCGGCGCTGTTCACCACGTCCTGGTTTGAGTTCATGACCTCGCAGACATGGTCCCGCGACAGACGTTCTGCGACCGCCGCATTCCTCGGCGACAAGAAAATATCTCAGGCATGACCCCCATTGCGCAATGCTGCGATTGTGTAGGATGCCAAGTGGCCCCTCCCTAGAAATCCGATCTTAAAGGTCACCGCTCAGTTGTTTTCCGTTTTAAATCGACAAATTGCCGTCAAAGAACGCTAAAACGCAAGCGCAGGTGGCGGCATGGAAGGCCTTCGATCGCATCCACCCATTTTTTTCAAGATCTATATTCAAATGTAGGCCAAATCACTGGTTGTCGGGCGCCTTCCAGGCAATTGTTCCGAGTATTACCTGATATTTCAAAGATGAATTGTTAGAGCCGAACAATAATGGTAACATCGGTTGGGCGCGACACTACTTCACGCGTAAAGTAGTACCACAGATATATCGATGGGAGTTGCGTCATGAACTGGTCGACAATTATTGCTTCCGTCGTCGGTTTGCTTAGCGGCCTGCTATCCGGCGGATTGACGGCATATACCCAGCTCAACGAAGCCCAGGAAAAATACCTCATCGCCAAGGTCGACAAGTTTGAAAAACTCTTCAAATCGCTTGGCAAGCCTGAGGAAGCACGTTTTGCCCTTCTCAATCTGTGGCAGCTATATCCGGACAAGGAAGACGAGAAGATCATCGTCACGGTAGCAATCGAGACCGACCAGTCCGATTTGATCGAAATGATCGTGGAATCCGATCAGGATCTGGCCCAGTACAAGGACATACTGAAGGCCAAGGTCAACAAGGACACCAAGGAAAATATCAGCGAACTGACTGCAAATCCGGCCATGCAGGTGCTTGTCCGGGTAGCGCCGGACAGCGCCGCCAAACTGATGTTCGAAACGCTGGACAAGATCGATAGCAATGTCTGGAACGGTTTTGCCGACAACGAGAATGTCGATGTCATGACAGACCTGATCCGCAATAGCGATGCGGCTGCCGAGACCATCCGGAAGGAATTCATTTTGCGTGATGAAATCCCGCTCCTGATCGATTACATGTTCTATCGCGCTGGTAAGAGCTCCAACTTTATCGAGCGTATCGCCAAAGCCTACGAGGCGAACAAGGAAATAACCTCGGCGAAACCATTTCTCACGCTGGGGCGGTTTCACGAAGAAGATACAGAGGGCATCGTCCGTCAGGTTCAAAATTTCATCACTGTCGGACTGACCGGTCGCACAGTCGATATGTATGACATCGCCGACGCCTTCTCGGCGCTAAGAAATGGCGCTTTCAGCGGCGCTATTCAACGCATATCCGATGACAAATTCGAGCAGGCTCTGAAAGCGGCAATCCTCGACAGCAGTCAACCGGATTTGATCCGGCAATTGTCGATGGAGTTTTCCTCGCAGTATTTTCCACGCTCCGCCTTGATCGCCATGGCTCAGGTGCTGCAGGCGCCAAACGGTGACAACAATGCCAACCAGCTCGGAAAAGAATTCGAAGAGCAATTGAACAATCTGATCAACCAGGCAGGCAGCGGTTCACTCAATTTGCCTCCGCTAACCCATTGTATGAGCATCTCTGCCGCTCAATGCCTGAATGACCGGGTAGCGTGGAAAGATTGGCTGATCGAACAGGAGGCAGGAGGATGACCAGGATGGGTGCATGTCTCCACAGGGGCATCTTGTTTGCGATCAGTGTAGCGATCGGTGTGACAATACTTTCGTTTACGCCGCGGCCGGCCAACGCCGGAAGCGCGGTGGATGAGTTGCAATTCCGCTATCGCTGCTCGGTCGACCAGCGCTGGATGGAAGTCGGCCCCGGCATATCGCGGTTTCGGGTAACCGTTGAGCTGGCTTCCGGGCCCAAGGGCTCGATGCGGCTGGTTGCCGACGAATCCATCATCCGTGAACATGCATTTGAAGTCGTCGCTTTCGAATACTTTTCAGCTTGCGAGTTGGCCACATTGGTCAGCCATTCCGGCTCTTGGCGGGTATTGGAAAGTGGCGGACAACTGCGAAACGAGCTTGTGCAGACCGCTGACTGCCTATCGATCAGGCGAATGGCAAAGGAAGGTCTGTTGCGCGGCTATCGGGAATTCGACTCAATTTTGAAGGTATTCGAGTTCCAGCGCGCAAAACGGGAGTATTATGGCGTGAGCTTTGAAAGACGGGCAAGCCATCTGCGCCGAAACTGTCCGCCCTAAAAAATTGACAGCCTAGAACGGATTCCAGGTCGGTTTGGATGTCACTTTCAGGTATCCGACGTTCACACCAAGCCTCGCTCCGACACCGGTTCTGACAGGCACCAGCAGGACTTTGCGGTTTTTCAGAACGTTGAAACCGAGACCTGCAACGACATAAGCCGATCCGGCAACGCCGCCAAACCGTTTGTAAAGCGAATTAACCTCATCCAGATTGTAGACCAGAATCATCAGGCGGGAACCGTTTGCCCCGAAATCCCAGCCAAGCGACGGGCCCTGCCAGAAGACTTTGTGATCGCCGGCGTTCTTGGTGTAAAGGGTGCCCTCGCCATAGGTCAGACCACCGACAATGGCCCCTGCGCCTTCCTCCCCGAGCACGTAACCGTTCGGCAGGCCATATTTCGAGAAAATCGTTTCGATGATCGAGGCAAGCCCACCTGAGGTAGCGCCAAAGAACTGATGACCGGAATCGACGATTTCCTGCGCAGAGTACGCCTGTGAGGCGCGGCTGCCCGACGCACCGCTTAATATCAGGCCGGCGGACAGTACCGCGGCAGCCAGAACAACCGGAATGCGGCCAAGCAAATATTTTATGGACATGAGGATGTTCTCCAAGCCTAATCAAGCACCATAAACCCGCTCATTAACGCCATTGAGGCGATCAGCGGATCTGTCAATAATGTGATAACGCTACCGCGTAATCCTTTTTCAACCATTAATGTTCGTATTTACACGGGCCGAAATAGTGGCGTCATGTTGGTTATTTGACGGCAATTTCGGGTTTGGGGTGCGGAAAAGCCATGTTCCTTGCTGTTCAAGAAGCGTCTATGTATCGCTTTGGAGCGGTTTCGGTGCGTGATTCGGCTGTGTACCAACAACACAAAACGAGATTTAGGAGCCATTGATGGGCGATATTCTGACACTTGGCGCACCCGAACTGGCAGCGCTCCTGTGCAGTCGCGTATGCCATGACATCATTTCCCCAGTGGGTGCCATCAATAATGGCCTCGAATTGCTGGATGAAGGCGGTGCAGATGACGACGCGATGGCGCTGATACGGGCAAGCGCTCGCAACGCTTCGGCCAGGCTGCAATATGCCCGAATCGCATTTGGCGCTGCCGGATCAGCTGGAATGCAAATCGACACCGGCGACGCTGAAGCAGTAGCAAGTGCTTATATGGCCAATGAAAAACCGGATTTCACCTGGACCGGCACAAGGGCGTTGCTACCCAAAAACCAGGTCAAATTGTTGCTCAATCTGCTGCTCGTCGCCAATGCCGCAATACCTCGCGGTGGCGAGATCAGCGTTTCACTTGAGACCGGCAGCGATAAACCGGAATTCACCTTGCGCACAACGGGCCCGATGATGCGTGTTCCGCCAAAATTCCTTGAACTGCATTCCGGGCAACCTCCCGAAGAGGCGATCGATGCGCATGCCGTACAGCCATATTACACTTTGCTGCTCGCCCGCGAAGCGGAAATGACCATCGATATTCGGGTGAATCCCGATGAGATCGTTTTGAAAGCTACCTGACCACAGCACTCTTTTCAGATGTTCACGAGGCCACGGTCTGTGCGGCAGACCTGGCCGTGTCCACACTATGGCGGTTTCCAAGCAAAGTGCCGTGATTAATTTGGTGCAAATTGTCTGTAAACCGCTCCTTAAGCCTGTTTACCAGCGATTACTTTACCGTGTCTCTTTTCCCTGTGTTTACCCGCATGCCCTAACATCAGGCCAATAACAGGGGCGCAACCGAAAAGCGGTAGCGCTGGCGCACAGAGGAAAAGAGCCATGAAACGCTGCATGATCGTTGATGATTCGAGTGTCATCCGCAAAGTCGCGAAGCGAATTCTGGCCGGCCCGCAAATGCTGGTCGTCGAAGCTTCAAGCGGCGAGGAAGCCATTGGAATGTGCTCGGCAGAGATGCCGGATGTGATTATTGTCGATGGGGTCCTCTCCGATATGGAGGTCACCGACTTTATCGAACAGGTAAAACAAATTGGCGGCGCCGCCAAATCGCCCAACATCGCCATTTGCATTCCGGAAATGGATATCGGTGCGATCATGCGTTCCAAACGCGCTGGAGCGGCCGGATACATCATGAAGCCGTTTGACCGACCCATGTTGATGGACCGCTTCCGCCATTTGCAGGCCGCCGCGTAATCACAGCCATCAAGTAACAAAAAAACCCGGCTCAAAGCCGGGTTTTTTGCATGCATGCTATCGCCCTTAGTGGAGATAGTGTGAATAGCAGTATTTCGGGCCGGTTGTGGACATATACATGTTGGTCGATGCATCGTAGGTCTGGAACTTGCCTGAGCAGTAAGCGATGTGCAGCTTCATGGCGTTGTTCTGCTTTTTCTTGTTGATGGCGCCCGAAAGCAACAAACCGCCGACGACACCAGCAGCAGCGCCCCAACCGAGCATCTGCTTTTGCTTGGTGGTCAAACCAACCGTCTGGACTTGCGACGAGTTCGCGGATTTCAACGTCTCGACGTCCAACGGCAAGGCAGCTGAAGTCTGTACGGAAGCACCGAGAACTGCGGATGCGGCAACGGCGGCGATCAAAGTGTTCTTAAACATGGTTCTCTCTCCTGTTTATGGCTGCCGCCCGATTGCGGCGCTCGAGAAAACCCTAGTGCCTATGGTGTGACGTCGCTGTGCCCGACGTCACACCACCGAAAAGTCCATTCGTGCATGATTGATGCATGAACAAAAGAGACCCTCTATTTTTGCCTACTGTCACCGCCGTGCAACGATCACAGTCGCAACCGGTCTTGACCGCTCATGCCGCTTTGCTGCAAGAGTCTGGTAGCTACGGGCGTCATTATTCCGGGGCGAGCGAGGAAATAGTGCAAATGCGCAAGTCGGTCTTCGCCTTGACGATGGTTTTACTGGCAGGCGGCGTCATCGCTCCTGCCGGCGCCCAATCGTTCGATTCAAAATACCAGGAAGCATTTGCAAGGCGCGTCGGCAATCCTGGAAACACTTCGGCGCTGTCCGATTTTGTTCGGGTTGCCGTCGAAGCCGGGCAATATGATCAGGCCATTTCCACCATCGAAGAACATTTGATCAACTATCCGCTGGATGCGAAAGCGCATTTGATCGCGGCCAGGCTGTATCACAATGTCGGTTCACGCGAACTCGCAGCGCGCCATGTGGAGATTGCGCTCGATATTGGCACGCTTGATGCCGGCGACGACAGGTCTGCCCAGCGGCTTCATGCGAGTATTGATCGGTCTCTGGCAGGGATTTCCGGCTTTCTCGACCTGACAACCGGCGTTCGTAGTGAAACCATTGATTTTCAGCCCACGGCTCCCTGGACGGACCGGACGGACATCAACCCATTCTTTGTGGCGACAGCGCAGGTGCGGTTTGATCTTGAGACATCAACCAACAACGCCATTTTGGCATTTGGCCAGTTCAATGCGCGCCGCCGGTTTGGCGACTTCAATTTCGACGGATTTGGTGGCGTCTATTATGCACCACAAGGTCGGGCCGGCATCACCCTTGATGTTGGACTGCCAACAGAGTTGATCCCCACGCTGCGTGGCCAACTGACGGCTTATGCGGACTACGAGACCTTTGACTTCGGGCTTTATCGCAGCGCCTATGGCGGAACGGCGCGGCTTACCGCCGCGCCAACCGCCAACACATTCGTATACGCTGAAGGTGGGTACGCTTGGCTTGGCGCCTCGGACGCAGTTCTGTTCGAAGATGAACGCTACACCTTCGAAGCGGGCCTCACATGGCGGGTGTTTAACAGCCACACATTGGGGTTTGCCGGCCGGGGATATATTGATCGCGTTCAGGGATTTGGTGAGGTTGCTCACCTATACGAAGCGGAACTGAGCTACGCCGGCCAGGTGATGGCATTCGAAAACGGCGCCGTGTGGACCCAAAGTGCGGGCGTTGCGGTCGCTGACATTCAGGTCACGAACTTCGTTCTGGGACCCGTATTTCCATATTTCGGTGGCTACTGGCGGACTTATTGGTCTCACAGCCTGCAGATTGACGACATCAGCCGTATCGATCTCGATCTAAGCTACCGGGAGACCGATTACACCAATTTACCTGCGCGCGATCAGTCGAAGTTCGACGTGTCGCTGAGCTACACGATTTCACTATTTTGAGGAGGCCGGAGATGAAACGCATTTTGATCGCTTCACTGCTGGCTGCTTCAGCAGCGCTTGTCTCCGGCCAGCAAGCGCTTGCGCAACAGGTTGGCAAGATGACCGCTTTTCAGACCGTCGTGTCCCGTTCAAACGGGCCAAAACTGGGCGTCGGAGCCGACATCTTTCTGAATGACCGGTTGAAGAGCAATGCAACCGGGCTTGGCATGATCGTGTTCGACGATGAATCCAGCGCGAAGATCGGTCCGAACGCCAGCCTGGTGATTGATGAATTTGTCTATAACCCCTCGACCAAACGCGGCCGCTCAACCATTCGCGCAAATAGTGGTTTGATCAGGCTCTATGGCGGCCAGATATCCAAGCGCGGCCGCATGAATGTGCGAACACCGCACATGGTGCTCGGTGTCCGCGGCGGCATTGTTGAGGTAAAGGTCAGCAAAGAATTGTCGGAAGGCATCCTGCGCGCAGGACAGATGACCTGCAATTCAGCCGGTCGCAAGAAGATTGTCACGAAACCCGGTTTCTCATGCATTTCCAATGGGAGCGAACTCCAGGTTGGGCCGGGCGGACGCAACAAGTTTGCGATTCTCGATAGCACCGATCGCATTGCCGGAACCGGGGTTCCGGGGCGCCAGGGAAGTGGAATCGATGCCGATATTGCCTGCGCCTCCAAAGCTGCGCGGCGATTGAAACGCTGCGGATCAAGGGATGGATCATTACCGAGAGGCGATCCGTTCCGTCAGCCAAACTTTCCCAACGATCCGCTCGGACGGCAGTAAGGACCTTTGGCTTGAAACGCAGGGCATGGCTCGGCGCTGCAGTTCTGTCGGTACTTCTGCTTGCTTTTCATATCGCGTTTGAGGGCGCTTTGTCGGAGCTCCGGGGCAAGACGTTTGACGTCTATCAGACCCTGCTCCCCGCACCGGCAATCTCCTCACCGGTCGTCCTTGTCGCCATCGATGATAACAGCCTCGAGGAATTGGGCCGTTGGCCATGGAATCGCGGGCAAGTCGCACGTTTGGTCGATGCTGTGCATCTGGCCGGTGCGACCGCGATCGGATTGGATATTCTGTTTCCAGAGCCTGACACGGCACCCGGTGGCGCAGAAGGTGACAATCTTTTGGCCATTGCATTGGCCAACGCGCCCACGGTTCTGGCGGTGAGCGCAAACAATGTCCCCGCAGCCAATCAACTGAAACCCAAGGCGGGCTGGTCGCTTGTCGGCGAAGTCCCCGACAAACTTCCATCATTTGACGGCACCATCGGTTCGATGGGTCAGTTGAATGACGCGGCAGCCGGGCTGGGAATCATCCGGGCGATTCCGGACCGGGATGGCACATTGCGCAAGCTGCCTCTCGTGTGGCTGCAATCCGGTGCGGATGGCGTCCAACTGTGGCCATCATTCGCCCTCGAACTCGTCAGGCTACACGTCGGCGAGACCGGGTTTGCAGCGAGAATGGAAGCTGGCGGTTTTGATGCACTTAAGCTTGGCAGCAGCATCGTTCCCCTCAGTCCAGATGGATCCGTCCTGCTTCGCGAGCGTTATGGCAGTGTACCGGCAGTCTCGGCGGCACGGCTCTTGAGTGGGGAAGCATCACCAGAGCTTGTCGGCGCCATCGCAATTATCGCCGTCCATGCGGCGGGGCTCGACCAGTATCACATCACACCCGCACAGGTCGCCAGGCTCGGGGCCGACATCCACGCAATGCTGATCGAACAGATACTGACTGGCAAATACCCGGCAGAGCCACAATCGGCAAAATGGCTTGAGCGGGGCTGGTTTGCCGCCGGCTCGGTACTAATCCTGATTTTCGCCGGGATGATAAGCGTTCGGCCGTTGCTGTCGGTGACGGCGCTGTCGTTGATCATCGCCTCACCTTTCATCGGCGGATTGGCCGCATTTGCCTTACAACAGGAACTGTACGAGGGATTACAGCCGGCAGCTGGCCTGCTGCTGGTCGCCATGGCGTCTGGTTATGCCAATTTCCGTGTCGCCGATCAGAGACGCAAAATACTGGCTCGCCAGTTTTCGCAATTTCTGTCGCCAGCCATCGTCCGCCAGCTCGCCAACAGCGACGCAGAGGCAATGATCATAGTCGAGAAGCGCGAAGTGACTGTCCTGATAATGGATATTCGCGGATTCACTGCAATGACTCACACGCTTGCGGCAAGCGAAATCGTCACTGTTGTCAATCACTTCCTGGGAATTGCGACAGATGAAATCCTGAAGCGTGATGGCACCATTGACAAATTCATGGGGGATGCGGTGCTGGCCATCTGGAACGCTCCGATCGAAGTCAGCGATCATGCCGACAGGGCGCTGTCCGCCGCCTTGGCTATCATTAATCGCGTTCAGGCCGAAAACGACAGGCTCGCAGCACAAGGATTACCGTCCTTGCGCGTCGGAGCAGGATTGGAAACGGGTGTGTGCTCGGTTGGGAATTTCGGTTCGGCGCGCCGCATCGACTATACCGCCATTGGAGACACCGTGAATATGGCTTCCAGGCTCGAAGGCGCCACAAAGAAAGTCGGGGTACCGTTGCTGACAGGTCCCGGATTTCAAGCCTCGGTTTCTACGCCGCTAAACTCTCTGGGTCCGGTGGAACTTCAGGGGTTTGACGAGGCGATCGAGACCTTCAGCACCTACGACCGCAGTTAGAGCGTATCCGGATTTGTTGTGCGGTCAGGCAGTGTCATTCCAACCGGCTGAAATGCGCCGGGAAAGTTCCTGCACATCTTTCAGCACTACACCGCCGCGCGCACGCTCGATAACGCCCGCCCGGTCCAGGGATGCCATCTCGCGTGAAACCGCCTCGCGACTGCAGCCAATGCGCTCCGCAAGCGCCTGCTGAACAGGTGGCGGCGAGACGATCCTCTGACCCTGATGACCCATTCGGGGGCGCGATAGACGGAGCAATTCGCTATAGAGTCGATACTTTGCCTTGAGGAACGAGCGTTCGGCGACCCGCATGTTTAGATCGCGAATCCGTGCTGAAAGGATCTTTAGAAGTTCGATGGCTACTTCCGGCGCATCCCGCATGATATCGATGAACACATTACGCGGCACGGATAGGAGTTTCGTTGAGACCATCGCCGTAATATTGGCCGATCGGGCCTGACCGTCGATGGCAGCCTGTTCGCCGAAGAAATCTCCATCTCCGAATTCACCGAGGATTGCCTCCTGACCGGTAGCAAATCGCAAAATCACCCTCGCCCTGCCGCTAATGATGAAGCGGACATCATGGCTTTCGTCGAGAAAGTCGACAATGAGTTCGTGCTCACCATGCTCGGTGAAATTGCATAGCGAAGACCATTTCTGATCCTGGGCATCGCTCAAAGAACTGAACAATGAAAATGTCTTGAGTGAAACCATCGTAGATCCTCGCACAATCAATAATGTACGAACATAACATGCCTTTTACGCATCGGAAATTACATGGAAAACCGGCCTGCAGGGACGCAGGCCGGTCGCAAGGAGGTCAGCTTAGCCGAACTTAGCGGCTGTTGTGGCCACACTCATAGTCCGAAGCGGCGGTCTCACCAGCAATGTGGCAGAACTCATTAACCCGGCGCGGCATGTAGGTCGGCGGCTGAGGACGAACAGCACGTACCAGCGTGCGCTGGACGACATGATTGTCAGAAGCGCCCTGACCATCATTTCCGCCACCCTGTCCATTGGCACCACCGGCTGTACGAGCAAGCGCGGTACCGGTAACTGCAAAGCTGGTGATAAGAGCAAGTGCGATAATCTTTTTCATTTTCATTCTCCGTGTTTGGGTTTGCTGTTGAACACGAAGCCACAATGCCGACGAACGATCACAAACGCTGTGCGCCGGGTCACAGGTGCATTCATCACTTGTTAAGTATCTGAATTTACGCAATATTATCCAGAAAATATATTGCAGTGGCACGATTTGTGCGCTCTTCAGCGGCTAAAGTGCGCAACGCTCGACGGCATTCACTTTTTGGACCAAGGGTGTTGTACCAAGCGCACTGCCATCATATAACCGGACAGGTTTTGGTTCCTGCGTACCGGGGCACGTTGATGGCGACACGTAATGATAACACCATGTGGTCGGGTCTGTTTTCGATCACGCCAAGTTCCGGGCAAACGCTGCAAGCACAAATTCGCCAGGCGATCGTCGCGGCAATACTGGATCGGCAAATTTCCGTAAAAATGCCGTTGCCATCCTGCCGGGTCCTGGCAAAGAAACTCGGGGTCGCCCGAGGAACTGTCGTTCTCGCCTTTCAACAATTGGTCGACCAGGGATTTCTCGTGGCCCGCGAGCGCCGCGGACACTTCGTCAACCCCGATGTTCTTACGACACCGGACCAGCCACAACCCGTCTCAGCTTCCGATCAACAACAAGTCGACTGGTGTTCACGGACCATCGTCAGCGCTCGTGACCTTCCCAAACCCGAAAAACCGCAAAACTGGCAGAGTTCGACCTACCCATTCATTTATGGGCAGTTTGATCCTTCCCTTTTCCCCACCGCTGAATGGCGGGAATGTAACCGGATGGCATTGGCGGTACTTGAGATCAACAACTGGGCTTCGGATATGTTTGAGCAGGACGATCCGCTATTGGTCGAGCAGATCCAGGCCAGAATGCTTCCCAAGCGCGGAATTTTCGCCCGGCCGGAAGAGATCATGATCACGCTCGGCGCGCAAAACGCTCTTTACATGCTGGCTGCCATGCTGATGTCGAAGGGCACGCGGGTGGCAATGGAAAATCCCGGCTATCCCGATGCCCGCAGCATCTTCCGGCTTGCCGGTGCCGATGTGGTCCCTGTTGCCAACGACAATCAAGGGCTGATCGTTTCTCAGTTGCCGGAAAACTGCCAGTTCGCGTTTACGACTCCAAGTCATCAATGCCCGACCATGGTCTCAATGACAGCGTCAAGACGCAAGGAATTGCTCGAACATGCAGCGCAAACCGACATGATTGTCATAGAGGATGATTATGACAGTCAATTGCTGGATGACGCGCCCGAGCCGGCGCTCAAGAGCCTGGACCGGACCGGCAGGGTAGTCTATGTCGGCTCCCTGTCGAAAACATTGGCGCCAGGATTGCGCGTCGGCTACATCGTCGCATCTCCAGATTTGATCGCGGAGTTAAGGGCTTTTCGCAGATTTGTTTTGAGACACCCCCCGGCAAACAACCAGCGATCAGTGGCGCTGTTTCTGTCTCTGGGCCACCACGATACATTGGTCAGGAAACTTGCCGCCGCCTTTGGTGAGCGCCGCGAACGTATTATTCAATCGGTCGAGCAGCATTTGCCGGATTGGTCTGTTGGTCAGGCGAAGTCCGGTACGTCGCTTTGGCTGAAGGGACCCAATTCAATCGACACCGCCTTGTTGGCGGCAAGCGCCGAGAAAAGGGGCGTGTTGGTGGAACCCGGGGCAATCTTTTTTGCCGGCGACAACAAGCCTGCAAATTTCATGCGGCTGGGCATATCTTCAATTCCGCTTCGCCGCATCGACAAAGGCGTCGTTGAATTGGCGGCGTCGGCGGCCGAAATACGTTCCCGATGACCAACTGGTGCCGCGAGTGGCGTTATTGCGCCATCAATGGTCGCATTTCTCATCGTCAATGTGACTGTCGCTATGAAAAATCCGGAAAAAATTTCACGAAGTGGGTGAGCCGATGCAGCGACCGGAACGTGGAAATGATGGTGCATCCAGACGCTCGGGAGGCCGTGAGGCCAGACGCGCCATGCGCGCCGCTCCGTTGGCAGACGAAGTCAAACCAGTCCGGGCCGGCCTGGAAGGGGGAACCTACAAACCATTATCCGATAACGACATGGATCGGATTAACGAGGCGGTTCTAACTGTCCTTGAAACGGTGGGGTTTGCCGACGCAATTCCTTCTTGCATTGACGCATGCACGCGGATTGGAGCTGTCTACAGCGACGACAAACGCCTTCGGTTTCCGCGTAGTCTGGTATTGTCGGTCATTCAAAACGCCGCACGCGATTTTGTCCTGCACGCTCAAGATCCCAAATATGATCTAAAGCCCGGCGGAAAGCGCGTCCATTTCGGCACCGCCGGTGCAGCCGTACATCTGGTTGATGTTGAAAATCGCGAATATCGTGAGTCCACGCTCCGCGACATCTACGACGCCGCCCGAATTGTCGAGACGTTGGACAATGTGCATTTCTTCCAGCGGCCAATGGTGGCCCGCGACATGGTCGATCCGGCCGATCTTGATTTCAATACCCTCTATGCCGCACTGTGTGGCACAACCAAACATGTCGGCACCAGCTTCACCGTGCGTGAAAATGTCGAAGCAGCAATAAAGCTCTGTTACATGATCGCCGGCGGCGAGGAGAAATTCCGCGCCCGTCCGTTTGTCTCAAACTCCAACTGCTTTGTTGTCCCGCCGATGAAATTCGCCGAAGACGCCTGCGGTGTATTGGAGGCGTGCGTGGAAGGCGGAATGCCCGTACTGCTTCTGTCGGCCGGTCAGGCTGGTGCCACTGCTCCGGCTGCGGTCGCCGGTGCGGTCGTACAGGCTGTCGCCGAGGTCCTGGCGGGACTCGTCTACGTCAACGCGCTGAAACCAGGCCATCCTGCCTTGTTCGGCACATGGCCGTTCGTCTCGGATTTGAGAACCGGCGCCATGTCCGGCGGATCGGGCGAACAGGCGTTGTTGACGGCGGCATGCGGACAGATGGCGCAATATTATGACCTGCCGGGCGGCTCTGCTTCCGGTATGGCCGACGCCAAGCTGCCGGATATCCAGGCGGGTTACGAAAAAGGCATCTCCAACGTCATGGCTGGCCTGTCCGGCCTGAATCTGGTCTACGAGTCCGCCGGCATGCACGGTTCGCTGATGGGATTTTGCCTTGAAAGCCTTATCATCGATGATGACTTGATTGGTCAGTGCCTGCGCTGTGTTCGCGGTATCGAGGTGACAGATGAATCACTCTCGGTGGCAACAATTGCGGATGTCTGCCAGAACGGTCCGGGCCATTATCTCGGCCACGAACAGACGCTTAACCTGATGCAAACGGAATATATTTACCCGCAGTTGGGTGACCGGCTCAGCCCCAAGGAATGGGTCGAAAAAGACAAACCGGACATTGTCGAAAAGGCAATCGCAGAGAAGAACCGGATATTGACCAATTCCTTCCCGCGGCACGTCTCAAGAGAACTGGACGGCCAGATCCGTCAAACATTCGAAAATGTTTTTCTGCCACGCGAACAGATGGGCTGGTAGGTCACCAGATCAGCAGCGAAAATATCAGTGATTGTTACGCGGAATTCCCTTTGACTGCGCTACGCGCTGATATTTGACCGCAGGCTTGAGCACCATTCCCTCCGACAATTGGTCTACCATGCCGCGCTGAATCTCCTGCCACGGGGTCTGGTGATCGGGATAATCGTAACCACCCGCCGATTCCAGCTCCTCCCTGCGTGAACTCAGCTCTTCGTCTGATATCAACATGTTGGCTGTGCAATCATTCAAATCGATGCGGACCCTGTCACCGCTCTTTAAAAGTGCCAGCCCTCCGCCGACAGCTGCCTCTGGTGAAGCATTGAGGATTGATGGCGATCCCGAAGTCCCTGACTGCCGTCCGTCGCCGATGCACGGCAACGACGTCACGCCCTGCTTGATGAGATAATCTGGCGGCTGCATGTTGACCACTTCTGCTGCGCCGGGATAGCCGACCGGTCCGGCGCCTCGCATGAACAACATTGTGTTGGCATCAAGTCCGAGCGACGGATCGTCGATCCTGTCGTGATAATCCTCCGGGCCGTCGAAGACGATAGCCGTTCCTTCAAACGCCATCGGATCGTCCGGATTGGACAGATAGCGCTGGCGAAATTCTTCAGAGATCACACTTGTCTTCATAATCGCGCTATCGAACAGATTGCCCTTAAGATTGATGAATCCGGCATTTTCGACCAGCGGATTGCCGATGGATCGGATGACGTCATCATTCGAGGAAACAACGTCCGCACAGTTCACACGCATGGTTTGGCCGTTGGCAGTGACCACATCCGGATGCGGCAGAAGGTTGTTGCGCAGCAGTTCGCCGATCACCGCCGGAACGCCTCCCGCGCGACAGTAATCTTCGCCGAGATATTCGCCGGCAGGCTGCAAATTGACCAGCAACGGTACTTCGTGGCCAATTTTCTGCCAGTCATCATTGTCGAGGGGCACACCAAGATGCCTTGCCACAGCATTGAGATGGATCGGCGCATTGGTGGAGCCGCCGATGGCCGAATTAACGGCGATGGCGTTCTCGAACGCCTCCCGGGTCATGATGTCGGAAGGTTTCAAATCCTCGTGCACCATGCCGACAATGCGACGGCCCGAGGCATAGGCTATCTGCCCGCGTTCACGGTAGGGCGCCGGAATTGCCGCCGAGCCCGGTAGCTGCATTCCAAGCGCTTCAGCAAGCGAGTTCATCGTGGTCGCCGTACCCATCGTGTTGCAATATCCGACTGAAGGAACGGATGACGCCACGCGCGCCATGAACTCCGGATAATCGATCTCGCCGGTTGCCAGCAGTTCACGTGACTTCCAGACAATGGTGCCGGAACCTGCCCTCTTGCCGTCGTGCCAACCATTGAGCATCGGGCCAACGGACAGCGCAATCGCCGGAATATTGACCGTTGCCGCCGCCATCAACAGCGCCGGTGTGGTCTTGTCGCAGCCGATCGTCAAAACAACACCGTCGATCGGATATCCGTATAGTGCCTCGACCAGGCCAAGATAAGCGAGATTCCGGTCAAGCGACGCAGTAGGGCGCTTTCCGGTTTCCTGGATCGGATGCACCGGAACCTCGAAGGCAATGCCGCCTGCCGCGACGATGCCCTCGCGTACTCTCTTGGCAAGTTCGATGTGATGACGATTGCAGGGCGACAGGTCCGATCCCGTCTGGGCAATCGCGATGATCGGCTTGCCCGATTGCAACTCCTCTCGGGTAATGCCGAAATTGAGATAGCGCTCGATATACAATGCCGTCATTCCTGGATCGTCCGGATTGTCGAACCAGGCCTGCGATCTGAGTTTAAGCGGCTTTCCTTCGGCCATGTCGTCTCCATTCCGTTTTTCGTTGGTTATGACATGCCACCGGTAACCGCAAGCGCAATAGACAGGGTGACGGCACTGTTGTAACCGGAAGCGACAAGAACTGTTGTTAAGAGGTTTCCCGATGGCCGTGAATATGGAAGGTGAAGAGCGAATTGAAGCACCGATCGACAAGGTCTGGGAAGCGCTCAACAATCCTGAGGTGTTGAAAGATTGCATTCCCGGTTGTGAGACGCTCGAGATGAAATCGCCAACCGAAATGGAAGCGACGGTTTCACTGAAAATTGGTCCGATCAAGGCCAGGTTTGCGGGCCAGGTCGAGCTTAAGAATCTCAAACCGCCTCATTCATATACCATTGCCGGTGAGGGCAAGGGCGGGGTCGCCGGCTTCGCCAAGGGCGGCGCCGATGTCACTCTGACCGAGGATGGCGCCGACGCCACCGTCTTGAAATATACCGCAAAAGCCGACGTCGGCGGCAAGATGGCCCAACTTGGAAGCCGGTTGATTCAGTCGACATCAAAAAAGCTCGCTGGAAAATTCTTCAGCGATTTCAACGACAAAGTCAGCGGCTAGAGCTTGTCAACGTTACTTCTTGCGGAAGTTCGCCGGTCGTTTTTCCAGAAAAGCGGCCACACCTTCCTTGTAGTCGTCTGAAAATCCGGCCTCCCTTTGCAGGTTGCGTTCAAGCTGCAGTTGATCTTCCAGAGTGTTGCCGGATGCCGCGTGGATGGCCTGCTTGGTCAAGGCGTATGAAGCTGAGGGTCCATTGGCAATCTGCTGGGCCAGGGCCGCTGCTTCCCCCGCCAGTTTGTCGTCATCGACTGCCCGCCAGATCAGGCCCCAATCCGCCGCATCTTCGGCAGGGAGAGGTTGAGCAGTAAAAGCGAGGCCTTTTGCCCGCGCTTCGCCCAGCCGTCTTGTCAGCCAGAAGGTACCGCCGGCATCGGGTATGAGGCCTATTTTGGAGAACGCCTGAATGAATTTCGCAGATTTGGCAGCAAGCACGATATCAGTCGAAAACGCAATATTGGCGCCCGCACCCGCCGCTACGCCGTTGATTGCGCCAATAATGACCTTGTCCATGTTCCGGATACGCCTGATCAGCGGGTTGTAGTACGTCTCGAGGGTCTTGCCGAGATCAGGCCGCTCGCCCGACATGGCAGGATCGCGATCCGACAAATCCTGGCCAGCGCAAAATCCACGCCCGGCGCCAGTCAAAATGATTGCGCGGCAATCATCATCATTTTCGCATTCATCAAGTGCGGTGGCGAGCGCCTCATGCAGTTCGATGGTGAAAGCGTTGAGCCGGTCTGGGCGGTTCAGCGTCAAAACCACATAACCATCGTGCTTCTCGCTCAACAAAACCGGTTCGGACATCTGATTTCACCCTGCTGGAACTGCTATCGCGCAGGACATTTGCACGATGAGCGCCAGCTTTCAAACCCGGATTGAACCAGGACCGGGACCTGGGATCAGAATTTGCCGATGAGATTGATGAACACGCCCTGGTCGTCAAATGTCAGATCGCGAAGGTCGTCGGAGAACCGGCCAAAATTGTAGCCTACACCGACTTTGAAATTGTCGCCGAAGTGCCGGTAGACACCAACCAGTGCACCAAAGTCGGTAGTATCTTGGCCGGGAATGTGCATGACGCGCGCTTCGAGCAGCGCATCCCAGTTTTTGACGACATGGAAATCCGCGCGAACGATTCCAAGATGAGCAATAGACTGCTCCCAATTGACCCCACCGCGCACCCGGCTTTCACCGATCCGGACGCCATATTTTCCACCAATCGAAAGCCACTTGTGAACCTGGAATGTCGCATCCATCGATAGGATGTGACTGCGCTGCGCCGGACCGAGAAGGTCGCCGGATACGTTTACCTGATTGGGACCGGGCAGATCGTAGAGATAGGTGTATTTGAACAGTGCATTGAGGCGGTCATTGTCGACTGGCCGGTATGCATAGCCAAGCGAAGCTTCCAGGTAGTCGCCGTCGCGGAAAGAGCCGCCGCCATCGGAAACAACGGTGTCTATTTTGCCGATCAGACGCCAGTTTTCGCTGGTGCGCCACTCCAAGCCAGCTGCAAACAGCCAGGTGTTGCGGTCGCGAGACCCGTCCTGGGAGTCCTCAAACCGCGCTTCACCACGAACCCGGCCGGATATTCCCCGCTCCTCGTCATTGTAGCCGACAGCCACCGAGAACGCCTTGCGGTCGAAATCGCTTCGCTCCAGCCCGGTGCCGGGATCGATGCTGGCATCGCTGACCCGCGCCATCTCGATACCGCCATTGACGGTCCATACGGCATCCGGCGTATAGACAACGCCATAGGTTTGAGTGAGCGACCGCCGGCGGCCGAAAATATCAAAATTGTTTTCGGCATAGGCCGAAAGCGTCTCGTTGATCTTCCGCTTGGCCCCGACGACCAGCGTGCCATTGTCGTCTCCGACCAGTGTGTAGGAACCGGCATCGTTCAACGAGCGGTCGGGATCGAGCTCGTAGCCGAGATAGTAGTGATCGTCGGCTGTGGGATCATAGGTGATCGCTGCCAGGGCGCCGACGCCAGAAGAGCCGTATGAGACTTCGCCGGTGACGCCGACTTTCTCTGTCAGCTTGAACTCTGCACCAACGCCGGCGCGGTCATTGCGGCGAATATCGCCCGATTTGTCGAGCGTTCCCTGACCGAAGACATAGAACATGCGGTCGTCATCCGGCCGGAATTCCAGCCGCGCGCCCACATCAGTCCGTTCGCCATTATATCCCGTTTTGGTCGTACCCGGGGAGGACAAGCGGGCGTGTTCCACACCGACCGCAAGTTTCCACCGATCGTCAAATTTCATCGTTACGGTGGCAGAACCAAGCCGCTTTTGCTTGCCGGTCGCATCCCAAAAATCGTCATAAGCAATCTTCACCGAAGTCTTCTCGGTGAGATCGACCTCAGCATGCGCGCCCCAAATGCGCTGATCGACGGTCGCCTGTTCGGCAAGCGTGGCAAATCCGGCTTCCTTTTCCTCGTAGTAACCACCGACAGAGCCGGTGATCAGCTCGTTGGTCAGCTCTTCAAGCGCCGCGTGGGCGCGCAAACGCCAAGCTTTAGCAGCAACACCTCTTACACCCGGTGAAACGGTATCGCTGATCGACAATCCACCATCGGTGGAGAACGCGGTCGAAAAGCCCGGACCATCGGATATGGCGATCTCCGCCTCAAAGTAGGTATTGTCGGACATGCGCAGCTGCAGATCCGCGCCATAGGCGATCTGGTCCGCAGTACCGGTCTTCTCGCTCATGCCTGTGGCGCCGACACGCAGATGCTCACCCAGCCAGTGCTGCACGCGGCCGCCATAAACATACCCGTCAACATCGCCGGCAGCTGGCGTGAATTCGTATTGCACGATCAGATACACATCCTGACCATCAAGCGCGCCGTCGCGCACCGGATCATCACCTCCGGCGATCGATGACAACGGCTTGGCAAGAATGATGACGCCCTGGATGTAGTCGAGTTCATAATCCGTTCCGTATTGAAGGCTCCTGCGCTCGATTATCGCGCCAGTGGTACTGTCACGGATTTCGATCGTAACCGTCTCCGAACCGGCCGTTATGTCCTGATATTTAAGGAAATATGCAGAACCCCCGGTGCCGCGGAATACATCACGCTGAGGCAGGGTGCCCGGCTGCGCCGCATAGGCGGCAATTTCGGTGCGGCGCTCGCCAAACGATGTGGAACCGGGCGACCGGTAAACTGCGTTGGCGCCATAAAGTGCCCTGTCCGAGCGCATCAATTCGGTGTTTGAAATCACGGTCTTGTAATTGCCCCACATCACGTGGCTGTCGCCGCGTTCCAGCCTGACGTAGAATTTGCCCCGGGTTGGGGCATCCTCAACGGTTGTCGAATCGTCGCCATAGATCGGATAAAAATCATCCGGATCCAATCGTCGCAACAAATCCCGCGATGATTTTTCATCGAAGCCTCGGAAGAGACTTTCAATTTCCCCCTCGCCGGTATCCGCGGCGGCCGTCAAAAGGGTCTGACCCCTGATTTTTCCTTTCAGGTAAAAAGCCAGTCTGCCCTTGGTGTAGACATCTCCGAATTCTCCCGGTCTGACCGTTTCGATGCCGGAATCGCCATCCCGGTAACCGATGGTCACATCAGCCAGCGCAACGTAAAACCAATCGTTGGCCGGAATGTTGATCGCGCGTTCGAACTGAATACCGCCGGCTTCTCCGCCATCGACTTCAACATCGACGGAATGATCGCCCGCCGGCAGGATACGCTGGATGACAAATGCATTTTGCCGATCGACCGGCACCAGTTCACCCATGATGCGGACGTCGTATCCGGGAGGCACATCGCTGCCATAAACGGTGACAGCGCCGCCACGAACCGGAATATTGCGCTTTGCTGTACGGTCTTCTCCCAATCCCGGGGCAATTGCCGCACCCAAACGCTCATGGCCGTCGGTAAATCGCACGGTACGAGACAGGTTCAAGGGTGCAGTTTCATCAAATCTGCCTTCAACATCATAGACCCGAAGCACATAGGAATAGTCAGCCGGACCATCTGCAGGCATGGTCCAGAAAGCCGTTCCATTGATGTCGACCGGAAGAATGACCGCCGGGCGGCTACGGTACTGTTCATCGGCGGCGGTGATCCAAATCTCCGCGCGATTGATGAATGCCGGATAATTGGCGGTTGCCAGGAAACTGATTTTCTCGCCTGCGCGGTAACTCTTGCGAACGGGAAGCGTCGAGATGTTCAATGCTGGTTCGACTTCCAAACCGTCGAACTTGACCTGAACATCCATCGCTTCTAGTGGCGTGCCTTCAACACCCGAAGGATCGGCCCGCGCTGGCGTTCCGGCCACATGTTCTCCATCGACACTGATAGAGAACATGATCTCCGGATCGACATCCCCCGAATCGGTTGGCTGACGGGCCTGCCTGCCTATCGCTCCGGTAGTGATCCGGTCCGTCTTCACTGCGGCTCGTGAAACGATCTTTTCCTGTCCGGCTACCGCAGGAGTGGTTTGTGTGTCCTCCTGAGGAACAAGCGCGGTCTTGTCCGGTGACGCCTTACCGGTCTGCTTTGTGACGTCAGGCTTGGGACCGGCGGATGCGATTTGTGTCCTCTCTGCGGCAGCTTTATTGAGAACAGTCTTCGCCCGCGCTTTCGATGGCCGCTTCCCGGCCGGCCGGACTGATTGCGGACCAGCGCCAGAAATTTCACTAACGACTGGGCCTAACTCCCCAGCCGCATCCAATGCAGGCAGGATATGATGCAGATAGGGCTGTGAAACCTCCGCATACACTGGAACCCATCCTGAAAGCCGGTCGGAACCGTCGGGCAACTCAGACGGACCGACTATCTCCTCGACTGCAGCGTCTGGAACGATCTCCGCTTCCCCGGTGGGCGTCGGATCTTCGGTGATCGGTCCATCACGCTGCTTTTCCTGCCGTAGCAACCGGCCGGATTTTGATGCTGCCCCGCTCTCCACAGTTATGGAAAAAGCAGAGTGCGAGCCTGTTTTTGCGGCTTCGCCCATATTGGTGGTGAGGAGGAGCAGGGAAAGCGATGTCGTGAGAAGCGCCTTACAAGCGCTTACAAATGGTCGGCCAGACAGAATCCTCCGGCCTGCGCGGGGGTGTCCCCTCGTATTATTCGCCCACGACAAATTAGAACCCGCATATTCAAAACGAGTCCGAGTCTTTAATGTTTATGGTTAATGGTGTATTAAATTAGAACTTAAAGATGCAATTAATTTCTAATTTCGCTTTCAATTTCAAGAGGATAACTCTCGTTAAACGAGTCCCAGCGTTCTCGCACTATCGCAATGATTGTATTAACCCTTTCGCGCGCCAGCGCGCCTTCTCCACGGCCCGACTGGTAAACCAGCCGTAATACCGAGTGTTCGCGGCGCAAAACACCTATCAGCTGATCGATTCCGGCAATCCAGCGCGGCTTGAGATTGGTCGAACCATCCTCAAATGCTCCACCATTGATATCAAGCCTCACGATCCTGCCGGCAGTCGCACCGAAGTTCATCTTCGCCGTCTTGCCGGCGGTCAGACGCACAACTCGCGGGTTTTCCGTTGTCATGCGGTAACCCGTTGGCAAAGTTCGGGTATCCAGTTTCAGGATGAAATTGGACCCTATGGTTTTGTCCGGTAGTTCGGCACAAGCCACGTGGAATCTGCCGTGACGATCTGTAGTAATCAGCAAACCGTTGACGGTCGCCAGACGAACACCGGGTAGGCCGGGTTCATCATCGTCAATGTAGCCATTGCGGTTGCGGTCATCGAAGACCCGGCCGATAACATCCGAACAGTCAAACACCGCTTCGAGCTGGATTTCAACTGTGGCAGTTGCTTCGGGGGCAAGCAGCGTGTTGGCGGTATCGAATAACCTCGCCCGGTTGACATATTTGCCCGGTCCGGCGGTGCTCAAGGCATCAAGCAGCAGCGTTATCGTGATGGTTTGATTTGGTCCGAGATTGATGCCGATAAAGTCAAGCCGAGCTCCGGTCTCGGCCGGATTGGCCAGCACACCATCCACCGTTGCCGAGCCGGGAACAAATCTGAACCCGGCCGGTATCACGTCAACCAGCGTCAGATTTGGGTGAACACTGGGGCTCTGATTGGCGATTTCTATCGTGAAACCGACACGCTCACCGCGGCGAACCACCCTGCGATCTGCGGTTTTTGTCACGACAATATTGACCGCATTCGGCAAAGGATCGACCGGTATGTGATTATGAATAAAATGTGGGTCGCCTGCCTCGAGCAGTATCGCCAAAGCATAAAGCGCCGGTGTACCTGCGGGCGGCGGATTGGGGCTGGCGGAAGTCTGGCAGGCGCCACCCGGGACAGCATCAAAGGTACAAGCTGTAATTTCTGCATCACCTGCCATTGGCGGCAAAATGGTCGACACACCCGGCAGGAAGGCAGCAGGCGGCGCAACCAAAATCTGGTACCGGGTTTCGCCTAGCGGGCACGCGGGGTCGGCGCCGGGGATGATATCGAAGCGATAACCACCATCCACTCCCGTCACCTGGCCCTGGCTTGCCGGATTTACGAGGCAAGCTGCCGGCAGAGGTGTTCCTACACCATCGGTCATCGTCACCACCGCACCCGCAACGGGCAACCGCGTAAGGGCGTCATACACCACGCCGGAAGGATCAATCGGCAGATTCTGATCGATCAGGTTCTCGCCCGGCGTCAGCGTGATGTTCGAAATACCGCCAACGATGTTGTTGGACGGATCACGGAAGACCAGACGATATCCAGGCCCGGCCGGAATTGACGGGATAAGGTAGGAGCCGTCGGGATTGGTCGTGACGGAAGCGATGACGATGCCACCGACAATCAGTTCGACGATATAGCCTCCCTGGGGCGGGTCCGATCCGATATCGAAGACACCGTTGCCGTTTGCGTCAAGATAGACATATCCAGCGATGCTGGCCGGCACATCAACAACGACCGTTGCAGTGGCTGTATCGCAAACCGCCGGATTGACCACATCACAAATCTGGTAGTCGAGCGTATAGGTTCCGGCAGGTGTACCCGGCGGCACGTCAATGGTTCCGTCCGGCTGCAATATCAGGAAGCTGCCTGGACCCTGAGCCAGTTCTGTCAGCGTTACCCCCGCCGGCAGGAAGGGCGCGCCATTCAATGTGTCATTGTCGAAAACGTTGAGATAATCCGCTGTTCCCGCCGCCCCATCGGCGACCGTGGGTGATGAATCATCAACAGCGACGATGACAGGAAGAGCAACCGTGACAGAGACCACTGCAGTATCGCAGATCGTCGGATAAAGCGCGATACAGATTTCATAGGTGATGGTGTGAATGCCTGCCGGCGTACCAGCTGCGACATCCACCGAACCATCCGGGTTGAGCGTCAGCGGGCCTCCTGGTGTAAGATTGGTCAGATTGACATCCGCCGGAACAAACGGGTTGGTGTTGATCGTGTCATTGTTGAAGACATTCACGACCGCAGTCGCACCGGCGAGACCGTCCACCCCGGTCGTCCCGTCGTCTACTGCATCGATGACCGGTAGTCCCACCACCACCGAGGCATCGAGTATATCGCCGGTTGTCGAAGGGTCGCCGATATCGGCGCTGACCGCAGCGGTTGTTGTATTTGTAATCGTATTGCCGCCCTGGCCCGCATCAATCGTCGCCTCGAGTGTAAGCGTGGCACTCGCGCCATTTGCGATCGTGCCAACTGTCCAGATACCCGATGGCTGGTCAAATGAGCCTTGGCTCACGGTGGCGCCGGGACCGGAATATGTCAGACCCGCCGGCAGAATGTCGGTGAGGCTGATATTCGTCGCGTCGTCCGGTCCATTGTTGGTGATCGCAATCTGGAACTGGACCGTATCGCCATCGAAGACCGCGCCACCCGTCAGCAATGTTTTGACCGTGACAAGGTCAGCTGAAGAGATCGTAATGCTCTCGGTCAGATCGTCGCCGGTTGTATTGGTATCGTTTTGATCGAGTCCGGTAACGGCGACATTGTTGATAATTGTCTGACCAGCCGTTCCGGCATCAACGGTGGCGCTTATTTCCAGTGAAACGGTGACGCCCACGGCAATGGCGCCGACTGTCCATACCCCCGTACCGGAATTGTATAAGCCCCCTCCGGTGTCGCCGGCATAGGTCAGACCTACAGGAAGCAAATCGGTCAGTTCCACTCCTGTCGCCGGCCCGGGACCGTTGTTGGTAACGTCGATCCGGAAAGTAACCGTATCGCCCTCGCTCGGCGTGGGGTTGGCAGACGCAAGCGATTTCACCGTGACCAAGTCTGCACCGGTGCGGAACACGGTCTCGGTGTCTTGCACTGGTCCGACAGGGTTTGAATCAGGATCCGTACCGCTCGCCGAGGCGGTATTGGTGATGAATCCGGCCGTAACATCAGCAGGAATGACGATCGCTGTTGCAGTACAGGTGACCGTTTGGCCCGGCGCCAGTGTCGGGATCGTTGTTCCACCACCCGGACAGACCAAAGCATCAGCGTCCGGATCGGAAACATTGATCGATGTTATCGTCGCGTTACCGGTATTGATGACATCAATGTCATAAGCCACAACGTCCCCGGCGTTGACATAGGTCGGCGTCGTCGCCCGTTTGTCGAGGCTGAGAGCCGGAGCCAGGTTCTCAACGTCGACATTCTCGGTTGCCGGATTTGAAACAACGGCTCCTCCACCGTGATTACCGGTCGCCGTCACGGTGTTCGTGATAGCGGCCAGCGCGTATTGAACTTGCGCCAGAGACAGTAGAACGACGAGCAACACCGCCCACGGAGACTTCCGTCTCCGTGGAACAGCGTGCCGCCTGATCTGTTGCCAGCGCATTGCCATCAAGCCGTTTCCACCTCCATGCAGGAGCCTCGCAGGAGGCGGAAGGGAGACATGCCGGACAGGTTCGGGCGCACGGACAATGCCCACCTGCCGAAATGTGGCAGGAAAAACACGGCCCATCGCTTGCAGGCCAAATGGCCTGAGCCCCTGGCGAAAGCCAGATCTGAGAACCAGTCCGGTAACATCGTTAGCCTTACTGCAGCGTATCGATGTCGGACTGGGTCACGGTGTATGTCGCCGTCACCGTCAGGACATCACCGGGAGCCAACGTGTCGTATTGACCGTCACCACCCGTTGGATTGGTCGAGTCGCCAAGTGGTAAATTATCGGTCAGTGTAGCTGCATCAGCATCCGGCGCCGGAGCAGGTCCGCTACCGTTGTGAACATCCGCCAGCGAGATCGCAGTAATCGGCACATTACCGTTGTTGGTGATCGTGTAGGTGTAGGTGATCACATGCCCGAGCGGTACGTTACCCGCTTGGGAGACCCCGTCGGCTACCTTGGCCATCAGGAGAGAAGCATTAACCGCTTCAACCGGAATGGAAACCGCGAGGCTGCTGTCGTTGACGCCTGCCAGCAAGGGATCAAGAGCACTACCCGTTGCTGTGTTGTCGATCGTTCCGTCGCCGCCAACCTGGGACGAGATATCGGCAACGTCTACAAGATAGGTTGCCTCCCAGGTGATGGTGTCGCCAGGCGCCAGCGTATCCCAGACATCGTCACCGCCCCCATCGGTCGAATCACCCAATGGCGCATTGTCTGTCAGCGGTGAAGCCACGAACGCGATGGTCGAAAGGGAATTGGCGGCACCCGCGTCATGCGGATCGGCCATGCTGACTGCCGTCAACGTCTGGTTTCCCGAGTTCGTCGCCGTATAGGTATAGGTTATCGTGGTACCCGCCGCGACAGGGCCGGCAGTATCTGCGACCTTGGTAACGGTGAGCGCCGGTGCGGCGTTTTCAACGTCAACATTCTCGGTGTCGTTGTCGGTCACATCATTGGTACCGCTTGGTGATGAACCCGTGACAGTCACCGTATTGTCGATGGTCGCCCAGGCAGGCAGAACCTGTCCCACAGCCAGCATCAACGCCAATAATGCAGCGCGCATCACACGCCAGCTAAGCCCGCTAAAATCAGGCATTTTCCATCTATTTCTCTGTTTTCTCATAACCAGGCTCCTTTTGGTTTCGTCGTAAGTCGATTTCAAAGTTTTGTTTTTCATTTGATCCCCCATTCAAGAGACTCGCTTCGCATTTTTGAATCTGAATTCGCTGATATTTCCATTTCGGCCGCTCCGAACAAAGGGCCGGGCGGCTTATCGGGGAAAATCCCCCAAATCGCCGCGGCGTTGTCATTCGCCGGACGCGCCGTTCGTCCAAACAGGCTTTCGAATGAAAACTTGCACCTGAGCCGTTTGCCGACCCTTTTGGTTCGTTGAAAACCTGCAGCCATCTTGCTCATTGCAGTGTGTCCACATCGTTTTGGGTTACCGTGTAAGTCGCGGTGAAAGTGACGATGTCGCCCGGTGCCAGCGTGTCCCAAGTGCCGTTGGCGCCGCCATCGGTTGAATCGCCAAGAGGCAGGCTGTCGGTCGTCAGCGTCTCCCCACCCGGAACCGGTGCCGGGCCGGAACCGCCATGGGCATCGGACAGCGAAATCGCCGTGATTGTCTGGTTGCCGGTGTTTTCGACTTCATAGGTGTAGGTGATCAACTGGCCGACGATTACATCCGTTGTATCGTCAGCGGTCTTGGTGACGGTCAGGTCGGGATTGATGTTCAGCGTTACCGCCGCATTTGCGGTCTCGTTCACGCCGCCATTTGCGGTAACAGTAGCGGTGTTGTCGATATCACCATCGCCGCCGCCATTGTTGTCAAAATCCGACTGAAGGACGGTGTAGGTTCCGGTACAAGTGGCAACCGACCCGGGGCCGAGATTGTTCGGATTCGGACCTGTTCCGGGTGTGCACGAGATACTCGAGAGAAGCGGATCGGAAACCGTGATTCCGGTGACGGTTGAGGTTCCGGTGTTGGTAATCGTGATCGTGTAGGTGATGAGATCGCCGGCATTGTTGACGCTGGCCACATCCGGGACTTTTGTCACCGATATCGATGGCGGCGCAGTGATTGTCGTTGTCGACGTATCCGACTGCGGCCCGACCTGGTCGCTGTCGAACGTGCCGGTATTCACAAAATCGTTGCCGTTGTTGATATTGCCCTGCGTGACGGCGCGTGTGGCGGTATAGACCCACACTTCACCCACATCGACTTCTCCATCGCTGTCAGTATCACCGGAAGTGAGCGTTGGTCCGGTTGTCAGATTGCGGTTCGATCCACCCTGGGTAAGCACGTCCGTAAACACCGGATTGGTCAGCGTCACATTTCCTGTGTTCGTGATTGTGATGGTGAATGTCAGCGTGGTCGGCGCCGTGATGTTGGTTTGATCGACAACCTTGACGATCGTGAAGGCTGGATTCTGGGTGATTGTCGTTGTTGCCGAATCCGACCGCACGGTAGCGCCCATTTCGGTGGTGGTGACATCAACCGTGTTGACCAGGTCGTTGCCGTCATCCATTTCCGCCTGGGTCACCGCGTGGCTGGCCGTGTAGGTCCACGCTTCGCCGACATCGAGCGTGCCAATCGTTCCACCATCGCCACTCGGGCCGGTAAGCGTCAGAATCTGCGAACTCGCACCCTGGCTCAACGTATCGACCGGGGTGACGCCGGTCATGCCGGTGTCGCCGGTATTGGTCACGGTGATCGTGTAATTCAGCGTTGTCGGCAGGGTGGTCACATTGCCGATATCGACCACTTTTGAAACCGTGAAATCATAGTCGGCTTCGCCGTTGATAGTGATCGACAGCGTCGCGACGGAATCCGTTCCCGATCCGTCATTGTTGGAAAGGCCCTCGGCGTCCTGAACGATGTAGGTAAAGGTCTCAACCGTCGATTGGCCAAGCCCGAGCGACTCATACCCGCTATTCGGGTCAAAAGTATACGAGCCATCCTGTTGGACCGTCAAAATGCCACCGCTTGCGGTGTTGATGACCAATCCACCCACCGGCACCGGGTTTCCATCGACCGAAAGGACCGTCAGCGCCGAATTGGCATCCTGATTGTCGCTGTCGATCCCCGAGCCGTCATCGTCGGAAATCATGTTGCCGCCGACGGAAGTGCTTTCATTGGTGGTATTGGAATTGTCGGTGGCGTCCGGAGGCGTGTTGAACGTGATGTCGTCCATCACCACGATCTGGTAGGCGGGATTGGAGCCTGAAGCGCCGGCCGCGATGTGCTGGACCGTGATTGAGGAAACCGGTCCGGCATAGGTTGGTGTCAGCAGGCAGTTGGGCACATTGCCCGCGCCCAGACTGCAATAGGCGCCGATTGCCTGGCCGAAGCCGGTTCCGGCATTGTAGGTGACGTTCGATCCAAAGGTCGCAGTGGGGAACTGGCCGGTATCCGAGCCAAACTGTATGGCGTCACGAAACGCCAAGGCCGGTCCGCCGTCAATATCAATCAGGGTGAAGGTCAGATTGTAGACCGGCTCCGAGAACGAGATCGACGTTGTGTTGGTCACCGACCCGTTGTCGGTCGTCGCATTGAACTCCGATGCGATCAGACCGGTGAAACCATCGTAATTATAGGTCGGGAAAATATCATGGAATTCGGCCGTGCGCGTTCCGGTCTGCGTCCCCGACGTGGTCACTGTCACATTGTCGATCGTGACAACATCGGTACCGCCGGTCAGGAAATTGGTATAGGGCCGCGTATCCCAAACCAATGTCGTATTGGCCAAGATATGTGGCCAGGACAGCCGGGTTTCCATTGACACCAGCACATCATTTTCGATCGTTCCCGATGTCGTCTCCAAACGCCAATTTCCGTTGGCGGCACGCTGACCGGTCGTATCATCGGATGCGGCGATGTCAGACCCGGTCAGTGCTGCAAGCTTCTCGACAAACCGCTGGCCGTTGGGTCCACCACCGACATCGCAGCCGTAGAACAGAATGTCGCCGTTCGGCGCCATTCGTTGCCCGATCATCTTCAGATGATCGGCCGCGGTTTCATCGACGTTCTGAAGATCATATTCGCGCTGACCAATTTGCAGCGTACCCGGTTCGCCGTGAGAGATGATGTGCAATGATGAAATGTCTTGATAGCCAGCAAGAACATTGACCAGATCGGCTAATCCGCCAGCTTCCTCGGGAAGCCGGTGAATGATGGTGCCATCCGGCATCCCTTCGACAAGCTTGTCCGCATCGCGAACCGCAGCATCGATCACCACAACCGTGGCGCCAGACAAAGGCGCGGACTTTGAACCGAACGTGGCCGCAGCAGCAATGATCCCGACGAGAAGAGCAGCAATGGCAGCCAATCTGGCAAATTTTGGAAAATAGCGGTCATCCCCGCCTGAGTCGGTATTAACCCGGCGAATTCCTGTCCGGAATCGGTTCCGCCCTTCCGGCCTCACGTCCGATCTGCTCCCCGCTTGCTTCTCCTCCCGATAGCGCACTGCCGAGTAGCCAATCTGGCCACACAGCACAGTTGTACGTGCCGGGGCCTTTAACGCAAACTCTAAATTGTGATTTTACCCGCACTAACCCGCTCAAATCCAAGGGATTCTTGATTCGGCTAATACATTTCTGAATCAGAAAATGCCGGATGTCACCTGTGTGCCGGCGAACAGCGGCAGAAACCCACTGTTTGCTAGCCAAATGACCTTGGCATGCGTGGTTACCGGATCAGAATCGCACGCAAATCGTTGACATTGGTCCCAGTCGGTCCTGGCGCGAAGATATCACCGATCGCATTGAATGCAGTCCATGCATCGTTGTTGTTGAGAAACGCGGCCGGGTCCAAACCCTTGTCCCGCATCCGGCCGACCGATCCAGCATCGGCAAATGCACCTGCATTGTCTTCGGAACCGTCAATTCCGTCTGTATCAGCAGACAGCGCGTGGATACCTTCAACGCCATCGATATCCATGGCCAGCGAAAGCAGGAACTCGGTGTTGCGGCCGCCCTTGCCGTCGCCGCGCACCGTGACCGTGGTTTCCCCTCCCGACAATAGAACGACCGGTTTTGCAAAAGGTCGTCCGCGGCTAGCGATCTCCCGCGCAATGGCAGCGTGAACCTTTGCCGCCTCGCGCGATTCACCCTCAATCGCGTCTGACAGGATGACCGCCTCGATACCCTGACGGCGCGCCTCGGCCTGCGCTGCCTCCAGGGATACCGCAGCAGAAGCGATGACATGGTGTTCATGGTTCGCGAATACCCCATCGGCAGGTTCAGGCGCTGCGGAATCGATAGACGATATATACGCCAGCACCTTTTCTGGAACGTCGATGCCAAATCGGCGGATGGCGGCAAGTGCATCCTCGCGGTTTCCTTCGCCCGCAACCGTCGGGCCGGAAGCCACTTGGGCGGGGTCGTCACCTGGAATATCCGAGACGATCAGGCTCAGTATTTTCGCCGGATGCGCCGCAGCAGCGAGCCGCCCGCCCTTGATGCGCGAAACATGCTTGCGGATCGTGTTCATCGCCGAAATCGGAGCGCCTGAAGCAAGCAGTGTCTTGTTGAGCTCGATTTCGTCCTCAAGCGTCAAAGGTCCGGCAGGTGCAGGAAGCAGCGCCGAGCCGCCGCCGGAAATGAGTGCGATTACAAGATCGTCGGCTGAGAGGCCAGACACCGCATCAAGAAGCCGCTGCGAGGCAACAAGACCGGCTTTGTCAGGCACCGGGTGAGACGCTTCGATGATCTCGATTTGCTCGCAGTCAACGCCAAATCCGTAACGTGTGACGACAACGCCTTCCAGCGGACCGTCCCAGTTATCCTCCAGCGCACGCGCCATCTGCGCCGAACCTTTGCCAGCACCGATGACAATCGTCCGGCCGGCGGGAGGATCTGGCAGGAACTTTGGGATCGATAGTTTTGGGTCTGCCGCCGCGACGGCCGCGTCAAAGAGAGAAACCAGAAAACCGCGTGGATCGTTCATCTGCGTCTCCGCGTCGAGGTCGAAAGGAACATCAATGCGCAAATGCGCACGTTCCATCGTTCCAACGCAGGCAGATGGCAGCCAGGAGCTTCCTATGCAAGACGATTTTCTGTCGCGGGATCAAAGAACACCGCCTTGGACAGATTGAAAGTCAGCTTGGTTTCCGTGCCGGCGGCAATTGCAGCATCGGCCCTCAATCGTGCGATGATTTCCTTGCCGCCCAGCCGGGTGACCGCAAAAGTATCCGAACCGGCAGGCTCGACCACCTCTATCAGGCACTTTGCGTCGACCAGTGTTCCCGAAGTTTTGTCTGCGCCGTCCGGGTCTGTTACCGCCTCTGGGCGGATTCCGAAAACAACCTGCTTGCCGATATGATCCTTCAAAACTTTGTGCTCCGCACCTAGTTTCAGTTCGACGGGTTTGCCAGCTTCACGTTCCAGCACCACTTTGATTGCTCGTGCTGATCCCTCAATGCGGGCTGGAATCAGGTTCATCGATGGCGATCCCATGAAATCGGCAACAAACATGTTGTTGGGATCGTTGTAGATTTCAGCAGGCGTGCCGAACTGTTGCAGATGACCATCCTTCAAAACGGCAATCTTGGAAGCCAACGTCATTGCCTCGATCTGATCGTGGGTCACATAGACGATGGTCGTTCCCATGCGCTGGTGCAGGCGCTTGATTTCGGTGCGCATATCGACACGCAGTTTCGCATCCAGGTTCGACAACGGCTCATCAAACAGGAACACCTGTGGATTGCGAACCAGCGCGCGGCCCATGGCGACACGCTGGCGTTGTCCACCCGAAAGCTGACTGGGTTTCCTGTCGAGCAAGTGACCGATCTGCAGCATGTCGGCAACTGATGAGATCGCCTTGTCACGTTCGGCCTGGGGAATGCCACGAATTTCCATGCCAAACGCGATGTTCTTGGCAACGGTCATATTCGGATAAAGCGCGTAGGACTGGAACACCATGGCGATGTCGCGTTTGGACGGGTGCAGCCCCTCCACCGACTTTTCTTTGATGCGTATCTCACCGCTGGTGATCGATTCAAGGCCGGCAATCGTGTTGAGCAAAGTCGACTTGCCGCAGCCAGACGGCCCGACCAGTACAAGAAATCCACCCTCCTCGATTTCCAGGTTGATGCCTTTCAACACATCGACCGGACCGAACGATTTTTTCAGGTCTTTGATTTCTAGAAATGCCATTGTCTTAACCCTTGACCGCGCCGGCCATCAGCCCGCGCACGAAATAGCGGCCGGAGACCACATAGACGATGAGTGTTGGAAGCGCTGCCAGGATCGCCCCGGCAAAATGCACATTGTATTCCTTCACACCCGTCGAAGAACTGACGAGATTGTTAAGCGCTACCGTCATGGGAACGGAATCAACATCGGCGAACGAAGCGCCAAACAGGAAATCATTCCAGATATTGGTAAACTGCCAGATGACGGTGACCACGATAATCGGACCCGAAGACGGCAGCAGGATGCGCAAGAAAATCTGGAAAAAGCTCGCACCGTCGATTTGCGCAGCCCGCACCAGCTCGGTTGGAAATGCCGCATAGAAGTTCCGGAAGAACAGCGTGGTAAAGCCAAGTCCGTAGACCACGTGCACCAGCACCAGACCGCTTGTCGTACCGGCCAATCCGAAGATGCCGAGGATTCGAGCCATCGGGATCAACACGATCTGGAACGGAATGAAGCAGGCCAGCAACATCAGGCCGAAGACAAGGCCGGCACCGCGAAAGGTCCATTTGGTCAGCACGTAGCCATTGAGTGCTCCCAAAATCGTCGAGATCGTCACTGCCGGAACAACCATCAGGATGGAGTTCATGAAATAGGGCTTCAAACCGGTCGGCTGGACCCCGATCTGTGCCGTTGACCACGCGGTGAGCCATGGTTCGATGGTCAGTGCGCCGGGCAGCGAAAGCATGTCCCCCTGGCGGATTTCGTCAAGCGGCTTGAGCGAATTCACCAGCATCACGTAGAGCGGCAACAGATAGTAGATCGCAAACAGGATCAGCGCCGCATAGATCACTGCGCGGGTCAGGCGCCCCGTTGTTGCGGCATTTTCGGCGGAAGCATGGCTCATTATTTCGACCCTCCGCGCAGTTCGGAATAAAGATAGGGGATGATGATCGAGAAGATCATGATCAGCATGATGATCGCCGACGAAGCGCCGATTCCCATGAGGTTTCGGGTGAAGGTATAAGAGTACATGAAAGTTGCGGGCAGCTCGGTCGCCTGACCAGGGCCGCCACCCGTTAATGCCACGACCAAATCGTAGGACTTGATGGCCAGATGCGCCAGCACCACGAAGGCTGAGAGGAACACAGGACGCATCAGCGGTATGATGATGCGCCGGTAGATCGTCACGGTCGAGGCTCCGTCGATCTGCGCCGCCTTGATGATCTCGTTGTCGACACCGCGCAATCCTGCAAGAAACATCGCCATCACAAAACCGGAAGATTGCCAGACAGCGGCGATAACGACCGTATAGATGGCAAAATGCCTGTCTTTGATCCAGTTGAACGCGAAGCTTTCCCAACCCCACTGATGCATTGTGTGCTCAAGGCCGATGCCGGGGTCGAGAAACCATTTCCACGCAGTCCCGGTAACGATGAACGACAACGCCATCGGATAAAGATAGATCGGCCTCAAAACGCCTTCTGCGCGAATTTTCTGGTCAAGCAGAATGGCGACCAGCAAACCCAGAACGCTACATATGATGATGTATAGGGAACCAAAAATCGCCAGGTTGGTAAGCGACCTCCACCAATGTGGAAGCTTCCAGAGCCGGGAGTAATTGTCGAGACCAACCCAACCATAAGATGGCAGCATCTTCGAATCTGTCATCGACAGATAGCCGGTATAGGCAATGAAACCGTAGACGAAGAAAATGATCAGCAGGAAACTCGGACCAAGGACCAGCTTGGGCATCCACTCCTGTAGCCGTTCCTTCATCTCAAATCCCTCCCCGCGACGGCTGATCGACTGTAGGCCCGGCGCTTCGTTATCCAAATTAGATCCGGGTGGATCGCAACGGGTTATGGACCCGTGACCGGAAATGGCGCCGGATCAAACCGGCGCCAATTCGTCAACTTACTTGACCGCCAAAATTGCCCCTGCGAGCTCCGCTGGCGCTTCGTCGGATGTCAACTCACCATTGAAGTGTTGGGTGACGACGTCATACATCGCGTTTTTCACTGCAGCCGGCGCGGCATGGCCATGAGCGGCCGAACCGAACAATGAACCCGACGTATTGGCTTCCGCAAGATCGGCCATGCCCTTTTTGCCGCAATCGTCGAAGTCATCATTCGGGACGTCTGTACGAGCCGGAACCGAACCTTTGACAACATTGAACGCAGACTGGAAAACGGGGTTCATGACAGCGGACGCCATCATTTTCTGTGCATCAACGCGATCATCGCCAACCTTGAACATCGCGAACTGGTCGGAGTTGAAGGTGACAGATCCTTGCGTGCCCGGGAAACGGATGCAGACAAAGTCTTCGCCCGGCTTCTTGCCGGCGCGGAGGAATTCGCCCTTCGCCCAGTCACCCATCATCTGCATGCCGCCTTTGCCCTCGATGACCATGGCAGAAGCAAGGTTCCAGTCACGGCCCGAGAAATTGTCGTCAACATAGGAACGAAGCTTCTCCATGCGGGCGAAAGCTTCTTTCATCATGTCGCCGCCAAGCGCATCCTCGTCCAGATCAATCATTGATTTCTTGTAGAAATCATTGCCAAGCGAAAGCACAACCGCATCGAAGATCGTTGCGTCTTGCCAAGCCTGGCCACCATGAGCGAGCGCGGTAATGCCGTTTGCTTTCATCGCGTCCAGCACTGCAACCAGCTCTTCCCATGTTTCCGGGGCTTTACCACCCGCAGCATCAAGTGCCGCCTTGTTGATCCAAACCCAGTTGGTCGAGTGAACATTCACAGGTGCAGAGATCCACTTGCCGTCATGCTTGGCAAAATTCTGCAAAGCACCCGGCACAACATCATCCCAGCCTTCTGCGGCAGCGACCGAATTCAGATCGCCAAGCGCGCCCTGTCCGGCCCAGTCAAGAATATCGAAACCGAGCATCTGCACGGCCGTCGGAGCGTTGCCTGCAGTCACCCGTGCCCGCAAAGCGGTCATCGCCGCCTCGCCGCCACCGCCGGCAACGGGCATGTCGGCCCAACTGACGCCCTTTGATTCGAGATCTTTCTTCAAAACGTCGAGAGCCGCAGCTTCTCCGCCTGATGTCCACCAATGCAACACTTCAACGCTGTCGGCAGCGCGAACGGAGTTTGAGGAAATTGCAAGTGCCGCAGCACCTGCCAGAAGTAGTGAAATTCGACGCAAGGACATGGAGTTCCTCCCGGTTTTGTCGTTGCTCGGAAATAGTCAGGATTTTGAAATCCTGTCTATTTGTAACGATATAAATAGGGGGTATGTCAAGGGTCTACATTGTTGTTTGATTGAGTTTCTCATTAGTATATGATTTCACTGCATAATTATTCCATCATACATAATCGTCAGAACAATTTTCACATTAACGCTTGCGATTTGTATCGATACAAATATGGTATGCGGAGGTGAAATCTGGGGTTTCCGGTGGAGGACGATGGCGGAAACATCGACCAATAAAGGCAAAACCGCCACAGGCGCGACTGCAAGACCGACGCTTCGCACGATTGCAGAGGCAACGGGACTTGCTGTCACAACCGTGTCGCGGGCGTTAAAGAACGAACCGGAAATCGCCAAGGCCACCCGTGAACGCGTGCGCGCTGTCGCCGATGAACTCGGCTACATGCCGGACCGCGCAGCGCTAAGGCTGCGTACGGGCCAGACCAATGTAATCAGCTATGTCCTGTTTCCGCATTCGGAAATCATCGGCTTCGGCACGTCAGTCATTGCCGGGCTTACCGAGGCCCTGCGTGAGACCCAGTATCATTTGATCGTCACGCCGCACTTCCCGGACATGCCGGCAATTCAGCCGATTGAGTACATTCTGCGCAATCGAATGGCTGACGGGATCATCTTCTCGCGAACCGAACCTTTTGACGCCCGCGTACGGCTGCTCCTGGAAAACGATTTCCCATTTGTCAGTCATGGCCGGACCGAACTGGCGACACCGCATTCATTTGTCGACTACGACAATTTCGAATTTGCCAAACTCGCTGCCCAGCGTCTCATCGACCAAGGCCGGTCCAACCTGATGCTGTTGAACGCGCCGGAAGCATTTACTTTTTCCAATCACATGCGGCACGGCTTCATGACGGCGGTTCGCAAAAGTGGTGTATCTTTTAATGTTCCGTCAGAGTTGAGCATTGAATCGCCTCCGCAGAATATTCGCGAGGCCTGTTTGAAAGCGCTCAATTCGGCCGACCCGCCCGACGGTTTCGTCTGCGGTGGCGAGGTGTCCGCCATGGCGGTCATGGCCGCGGTCGACGATCTTGGCCTGAAGGTTGGAAAGGAAGTTGGTATCGTCGCCAAGCAGACCTCCCCGCTATTCGATCAAATTCGGCCACGGATCGATACAGTCTATGAAGATCTGATGGAGACCGGACGTCTGCTCGGCCGAACCTTGTTGCGAAGACTTGCTGGAGAACCCGTGTCGGAACTGCAGACAATCGACAAGCCACATACCCTGTTTGCAGATGGCGGTTCGGACCGGAATTTGACAGCCTAGTGCGATACGTCCAACACGCTTTTCGATGGCCGGCCGGCGACGTAGGTTTCAGCAATGGCTCTGTCATCGCCCATCGTTTGCAGCACGAACAATTCCTCTGAAAGCGTCGTCACCGTCTCCATGCGAAGCGCCATTGCCGGCGTCGCACGGCTGTCGATGACAATCAGATCGGCTTCGCTTCCCGCATCAAGTGTTCCGATCCGGTCGGTCAATGACAACGCTTCCGCATTGCCCCGTGTCATCCAGTAAAACGATTTTAGCGGAGTGAGTTTCTGACCGCGCAACTGCAAAACCTTGTAGGCCTCATCAAGCGTTTTCAGCATGGACAGAGAGGTCCCGCCGCCAACATCTGTCGCCACTGCCGAACGAACACCGGCAGCTGCCAATCCGTCCATGTCAAACAATCCGCTACCAAGAAACAGATTCGATGTCGGGCAGAAAACCGCTATCGAACCGCTTTCCGCCATCACAGTGCGTTCACGCTCGGACAGATGGATGGAATGTCCGAACAGGCTTTTGTCCCCCAGCAGTCCGTAGTGTTCGTAGATACCCGTGTAGTCCGGAGCATCCGGATAGAGTTCGCCAGCAAATGCTATCTCGTCCCTGTTCTCCGACAAATGGGTTTGCATGTAGCATTCGGGATGTTCGCGCATCAAAGCGCCTGCCATTTCCATCTGCTCCGGCGACGAGGTGATCGCAAATCGCGGGCTGACCGCGTAAAGGCTTCGCGAGCGGCCATGCCATTTCGAAATCAACGCCTTGGTATCGTCGTAACCTGATTGCGGCGTGTCGGTCAGCGCATCGGGAGCATTACGGTCCATCATGACCTTGCCGCCAATCATCAGCATGTTGCGACGTTCGGCTTCCGAGAAGAATGATTCTGCCGATTCGCGATGGACTGAGCAGTAGGCGACGGCGGTAGTTGTCCCGTATCGGATCATTTCGTCAAAGAAACAGCCCGCAATTCTGTCTGCATGGCCGGCATCGCCAAATTTCTGCTCTTCGACAAAGGTGTACTTGTTGAGCCAGTCGAGCAGTTGCGCGCCCCAGGAACCGATAACCTGCATCTGCGGATAGTGAATGTGCGTGTCAATCAATCCGGGCATCAGCAAATTGGGCCGGTGGTCATCAACCGGACAATTTTCAGATGCTTCTGCCGAAACCTCGTCGAAGCTGCCGCTGGAGACGATGACCCCGTCGAGCACCAGGACTGCGCCGTCTTCAATATAGTCAAAACTGTCATCGTCATCGGCGGCCTCTGGCGCCCGCCTGAACGACAGTAACCGGCCACGGATCAGCCTTTCGTTCATTGTGTGGTATTTCCCCCCTCGATGACCGCTTCATACCAGCTCACGATCAGACGTCGTTCTTCCTTGGTAATTGAGGTGATATTGCCTGGCGGCATAGCATTTGACCGCCCGGCTTGAAGATAGATTTCCCGCGCCAGCGCCGCAATTTGTGCATCCGTCTCGAGTTTCACACCCTTGGGAGCAAAATAGATGCCTTCCCAGAACGGTTCGGCTGAATGACACATCGAACACCGGCCGAGCACCGTATCGCGAACGTCTTCATAGTTGGCGGCAGCGACAAAGCGGTGGTCGACCTGCGAGACTTCCTTCTCATCGGCGCCGGTCAGTTTTCCGGTCGCTGTAGACAGCCAGACGATGAGAATGAACAGGATGACAGTCGCCAGCCACGTCCAGGTCGGATTGCCGGCCCGTGCATGCGTCGTGTTGAAATAGTGCCGGATTGTTACGCCCATCAGGAAGACCAGCGAAGCGATTATCCAGTTGTACTCCGTTGCAAATGCCAGCGGATAGTGATTGGACAACATCAGGAACAGCACCGGCAGCGTCAGATAGTTGTTGTGCAATGAACGCTGTTTGGCCTGTTCGCCAAGTTTTGGGTCGGGTGTTTCGCCGGCAACCAGCGAATCCACCACCTTCTTCTGGTTTGGTATGATGATAAAGAAGACATTCGCCGACATGATTGTCGCCGTGAACGCGCCCAGGTGCAGAAACGCCGCACGTCCGGTGAACACTTGCGTATAGCCCCAGGCCATGGCGACAAGCACCACGAACAGCAGCACCATCAATCCGTTGGTATTCTTCCCGATCGGCGACTTGCACAACAAATCGTAGATCACCCAACCGACGCCGATTGATGCAAGCGAAATAAGGATCGCGGTCGTACCCGAAATATCAAGCACATCGCGGTCGACCAGGTAGAGATCGGCACCCGCGTAATAAAGCACGCAAAGCAAAGCGAAGCCCGACAGCCATGTGGCGTAAGACTCCCATTTGAACCAAGTCAGATGCTCCGGCATCTGCGCAGGCGCGACGAGATACTTTTGCATGTGGTAGAAGCCACCACCGTGAACCTGCCACTCTTCGCCAGCCGCGCCTTCAGGCAAGTCGGGATGCTTTCGAAGGCCGAGATCAAGCGCAATGAAATAGAACGATGACCCGATCCAGGCTATTCCGGTAATCACATGAAGCCAGCGGACTGCAAGGTTCAGCCAGTCCCAGGCAATGGCAAAATCATACATTTTCTCTCCCCCAATCCAGCTTGTTTTGGCCGAACCAGCATGGCGTTCAACGCCGATTTCGAGAACTGTACTTTCTCCCATCACGGCCCGATTCAAAAGCGGTGCATCGCGCGAGCACTTTCAAATGAATCTATATAATGATAGGTGAATACCATGTCATATCTGAATAATATCAGGGTATTCGTACGAGTCGTCGAACTGGGGAATCTCTCTGCAGCCGGACGTGATCAGCGTGTTTCGCCGGCGGTTGCCAGCAACCGGATCAAAGAACTGGAAAAGCATCTGGGTGTCCGCCTGTTCAACCGCACGACGCGAAAACTCACTCCCACGGAACATGGCCGCATTTTTTACGAAGGCGCGCTGAAAATTATCGAGGCCGTGGATGGCGCGGAGGCAGCGGTCGCCGATGTGGCACAAAATCCTCGCGGCTCCATTCATGTCACCGCACCGCTTGGAATTGGCCGCCGGCTGATCGGTCCGGCTGTTCCGGAATTCCACGATCTTTATCCGGAGATCAATGTCCGGTTGCGGCTTTCTGACCGCAAGATCGACTTGATGAACGAAGGTGTCGATATCGCCTTCAAGCTGGGACTGATCGAAGATTCAAACCTGCGCATGCGCGGCATCATGGAGTGTGAACGGCTGATTTGCGCCTCTCCCGACTACCTGAAACGCAATGGCGAGCCTGAAACGCCGGAAGCTCTGATCACCGAGCGTCACCAGTGTCTCTTGCTGAGGTTCCCTGGATCAAATGAGTTTTTCTGGTATCTGAGAACGCCTAACGGCATTCGCAAATTCGAGATCGACGGACCGTTTGACACCGACGATGGTGACGTCTTGACAGAATGGGCGCTTGCCGGACGCGGGATTATCAACAAGCCTCGCTTCGAAATTCACCACCACATTCAGGCTGGCCACCTTGTGCCGATATTGTCCGATTTTCCGCCTGTACCTGCCCAACTGGCCTGTCTCTACCCGCATAAGAAGTTTCAGGATCCCAAGGTTCGTCTGTTTATCGATTTCATGGCAGCGCGCTGCCAGAAGCACATCAACGAGATCTTCGCCTAGGGTCCGGAATGGCTGGTAAAAAATGATCAAATTATTTGATCAAATGCGATTTCCGTGAAACAATTGATCAGCGGTAATCTCCGCATCAATTCTGCAAACTACGCTCGGAGGTGGAAACCCTGGCCACTAGCGAGACAAATCCTCCGACCCACGAGCTGGTATACCGGCGCCTGCGCGAAATGATCCTGTTCGGTGAACTCGAGCCGGGTCAGGCAGTTACAATCCAGGGAATAGCCGCCCGATTGGACGCTGGTATTACACCGGTTCGCGAGGCCATCCGACGCCTGATTGCCGAACATGCCCTCGTCTTTCAGGACAACCGCCGGGTTTCGGTACCGGTTCTCACTCCGGCACAGCTTGACGAACTTACCTTTGCCCGCTTGTCGCTGGAGCCCCAACTGGCAATCTGGTCGGCACAGAAAATCAATGCCACCGCTATCGACGAGCTTCACTCGATCGATCAAAGTCTCAACAAGGCGATCGATCGTGGCGATGTCCACGCCTATCTGAAGAACAATCATGCCTTCCATACCGGTCTGTATGCAGCGTCCGGCGCTGAAATCATACTTCCGCTGGTGGACACGCTGCTGCTTCGGCTTGGCCCTTCGCTGCGGGTGGTCTGCGGACGTTTTGGAACATCAAACCTGCCGGACCTGCATGAGGAGACATTGGCTGCCTTGCGTTCCGGCGATCATGAGGCGGTTGGCGAGGCAATCAGGGCAGACATCAGCCAAGGTCTTGAACAGATACGATTGTCCCTGGATCAATCCCACTAGCGCGCGGTCGATCGGCACCGCAATCTGTTTGAGCACCGATACGCGGTCATGCGGCTTCAAGCAGGCCGTCATCCTTCAGCGAAGCGTGGGTCTCATCAAGCGATTTAAATGCTCTTTCAACAAGCGCACCGATTTCATCGTTTGTGATCACAAGCGGCGGCGAGATGATCATCCGGTCACCGACATGGCGCATGATAAGGCCGTTGGCAAAACAGCGTTCGCGGCAAATGAGGCCAACGGTTCCTTTCTCGGAGGCAAACTCGGCGCGGGAAGTCTTGTCCGGTGTTAGCGCGATAGAACCCATCATCCCGCAGATCCGAGCCTCGCCGACAAGCGGGTGATCTGCAAGTTCTGACCACCGCGATGCGAGATAGGGAGCGGTTTCACTGCCTACGCGTTCAACGATCCCTTCCTCATCGAGGATGCGCAAATTCTCCAGTGCAACAGCTGCTGCGACCGGATGACCCGAATAGGTGTAGCCATGGTTGAATTCGTCCCCGCCAATCACCTCCGCCACCTCGTCACTGACGACAGAGCCGCCAATCGGCGCGTATCCCGAACTCAGACCTTTGGCGATGGTGATTATGTCGGGGCGAATATCGAACGTCTGGTGCCCAAACCAATTGCCTGTGCGTCCGAAACCGCAGATCACCTCGTCTGCGATCAACAATATTTCGTGGGCATTGCAGATCCGCTGAATTTCGGGCCAGTAGCTGTCGGGCGGAATGATCACACCGCCGGCGCCCTGAACCGGTTCCGCGATGAAAGCAGCTACACGATCCTCACCCAATTCTTCAATCGCCGTCTCCAGTTGCCGGGCGCGCTCAAGTCCGAATTCCTCCGGCGAAACATCTCCCCCCTCAGCGTACCAGTTCGGCTGGCCGATATGATGGATATCGGCGATCGGCAATCCGCCCTGTTCGTGCATCGGCGCCATGCCGCCAAGGCTGGCGCCGCCCATCGTTGAACCGTGATAGGCATTCTTGCGGCTGATGATGATTTTCTTGTCCGGCTTGCCCTTCTGGGCCCAGTAGTGACGCACAAGACGAATGTTCGTGTCGTTTGCCTCGGAGCCCGAACCGGCGAAGAACACGTGGTTCAGGTCACCTGGAACAAGCTCCGCCAGCTTCGCGGCAAGTGAAATCGCCGGCACATGCGAAGTCTGAAAAAACGTATTGTAATAGGGCAGTTCACGCATTTGACGCGCAGCGACATCGGCGAGTTCTTCGCGGCCATACCCGATGTTGACGCACCAGAGCCCTGCCATGGCATCAAGATACTGCAACCCGTCTGAATCGGTCAGGGTCGATCCGCTTGCCCGCGTGATGACCTTGACGCCTTTTTCTCCAAGCGCGCCATTGGCGGTGAATGGATGCATGTGGTGCGCTGCGTCCAGCGCCTGCAATTCGCTTGTTGGCAGGTGATTTGTCAGACCATTCATTGCGCTCTCCACCTCTGTTCAGATGATGATTTGAGAGAATATGATCATATTTTTCCCTGTCAATCTCATTTGATCAAATTGCTGGCTTATTTCGATACGAGAACAAGGTATCAACAGGCAAGGCGGCATAAAATTTCCCGTATGGAGTGCCATTAACACCTTGAATCCAAGCAAGATCACCCGCTTGGTAATTTCGTGGTTGCATTCGGTCAGAATTTTTGATCAAATCTTTCTCACACATAAAATCAAAATTTCTTAAATGGGAGAAGCAATCATGAAATCGGTTTGGGTATCGCTTGCCCTGGCAGCGGCGATGAGCACCGGCACGGCTCTGGCCGGCGAAGTAAGGGTCTACAACTGGTCCGACTATATCGACGAAGAACTGCTGAAAAAATTTGAGGCCGAAACAGGCCATACCCTCATCTACGATGTCTTTGATTCCAACGAAGTGCTCGAAACCAAGATGCTTGCCGGCAGCTCCGGCTACGATGTTGTGGTACCGACTGCAGACTTTCTTCAGCGCCAGATCGCGGCAGGCGCGTTTCAGAAACTGGACAAGTCGAAACTGTCCAACATGGGCAATATGTGGGACGTTATCGAAGACCGCACGTCGCAATATGACTCGGGCAACGAGTATTCGATCAACTACATGTGGGGCACGACCGGTCTTGGCCTCAACGTAGGCAAGGTCAAGGAGGTGTTGGGTGACGATGCTCCGCTCAACAGTATGGATCTGATCTTGAAGCCGGAGAACATGGAAAAGCTGGCGAGCTGCGGCGTCTATTTCCTTGATGCTCCCACCGAGATCATTCCGATGGTGTTGAAGTATCTTGGCGAGGATCCCGATTCCAACGATACCGATGTCATCAAGAAGACCGAAGCCACGTTGATGGCTGTCAGGCCTTACATCAAGAAATTTCACAGTTCCGAATACATCAATGCACTTGCCAATGGCGACATCTGTGTGGCCGTCGGTTGGTCGGGTGATGTGTTGCAAGCGCGCGACCGCGCCGCTGAAGCCGACAACGGCGTTGAAGTGGCCTACAATGCATTCGCACAGGGCTCGTTGATGTGGTTTGACCAGATGGCAATTCCAGCTGACGCGCCGAATCCGGAAGGCGCGCATGAATTCCTGAATTTCATCATGGACGCCAATAACATGGCTGCGGCATCAAACTATGTCTATTTTGCCAATGGCAACAAGGCATCGCAGGAATTCCTCAATGAGGATGTCATCGGTGACACGGCGATTTACCCGGACGAGGAAACCGTCAAGAATCTCTACACCAAGTCGCCTTACCCGGCCAAAGTTCAGCGGGTGGTTACCCGCCTTTGGACAAAGGTAAAATCGGGCACCTGATCTGACATCAATCACCGCGCCGGGCTTTCCGGCGCGGTGATATTCGGGCTTGGTCATGGCGCAATCTTCAAAACAAGACGCATTTACACCCTGGGAAGATCCCTCGGCCATTCCTCTGATCCGCTTTGCCGGCGTGACCAAGCGGTTTGGCGAGTTCACGGCAATCGACAAGCTTGATCTCGACATCTACGAACGCGAGTTCTTTGCACTGCTCGGCCCATCAGGTTGCGGCAAGACCACTCTGATGCGCATGTTGGCAGGATTTGAAACGCCGACCGAAGGCGACATAACATTGGATGGGGTTGATATCGTGCCGGTGCCGCCAAACAAGCGGGCCGTCAACATGATGTTCCAGTCCTATGCGCTGTTTCCGCACCTGACCATCGCCGACAATATCCGCTTCGGGTTGAAGCGGTCAGACCTGGCAAAACCCGACATCGAGGCACGGCTGGAAGAGATGTTGCGGCTGACACGGCTGGAGCAATTTGCCAAGCGCAAGCCTCACCAGATTTCCGGTGGCCAGCGCCAGCGCGTCGCCCTCGCCCGTTCGCTCGCCAAGGCACCAAAATTGCTGCTGCTCGACGAACCGTTGGGCGCACTCGACAAGAAGTTGCGTCAGGATACCCAGTTCGAGTTGATGGATATCCAGGAAAAGACCGGCACAACTTTCGTCATCGTTACCCACGATCAGGAAGAGGCGATGACCGTCGCCAGCCGGGTCGCGGTGATGGATCATGGCAAGCTGATCCAGGTGGCGACACCTTCGGAAATTTATGAAGCTCCCAACAGCGTCTATGTCGCCGATTTCATTGGCGACGTGAACATCATCGAAGGCAACGCCAAACCCAAACGCGGCGGCAAGGTTGAGGTCAGCTGGGCGGAAGGTGAGAAGCCGATATCCGCCACCACCGCCGACAGCATAGCCGACGGTGACCGCGTCTCTGTCGCCATCAGGCCGGAAAAGATCGCCATCGCCGCAACCAAGCCGAAAGGTTCGACAAACGCCTACAAGGGCAAGGTGCTCGACATCGCCTATCTCGGCAACATCTCCACTTACCATGTCGAATTGGCTGGCGGTCATATTATCAAGGCTCAGACCGCCAATGCGAGCCGTATCGAGCGACGCGACTTCACTTGGGATGATTCTGTCTGGTTGTCATTTACCGAAACCAGCAGCGTCGTGCTGACAAGATAGGAACGGCAATGAATCCACGCCGGCTCTTTGTCATCCTGGTGCCTTACCTGTGGCTGCTGGCGCTGTTTCTTGTGCCGTTCCTGATCGTTTTGAAGATTTCGCTCTCCGACATCGAGTTGTCGATCCCTCCCTACAGGCCGACGCTGGATCTGGCCGAGGGATGGGAAGGGTTCAAAGCCTTCCTTGCGGCGCTGGATTTTGAAAACTTTGTCTTCCTGACCGAGGACGAGCTTTACTGGAAAGCCTATCTTTCCAGCCTCTGGATCGCGTTCCTGTCGACCATCCTCGCACTGCTGGTCGGCTTTCCGATCGCCCACGGCATGGCCCAGGCACCCGAAGAATGGCGCCCAACCCTGATGATGGCGATCATCCTGCCTTTCTGGACCTCTTTCCTCATCCGCGTTTATTCGTGGATGGGAATTCTCAGCCAGGAGGGAATCTTGAACCAGTTCCTGATGTGGCTGGGGCTGATTAACGAGCCTCTTACCATCCTGAACACCAATACCGCCGTCTATATCGGCATTGTCTATACCTATCTGCCCTTCATGGTGTTGCCCATCTACGCAACGCTTGAAAAGCTCGATGGTTCGCTGCTGGAAGCCGCTGAAGATCTGGGCTGTTCGCGCATACAGGCGTTTTGGCTGGTCACCATTCCACTGTCCAAATCTGGCGTCATCGCCGGCTGTTTCCTGGTGTTCATTCCGGCACTGGGTGAATTCGTCATTCCGTCGCTGCTGGGTGGCTCCGGCACGCTGATGATCGGCAAGGTGCTGTGGGAGGAATTCTTCTCCAACCGGGACTGGCCGGTCGCTTCGGCGGTCGCTGTCATCCTGCTCCTGATCCTGGTGATCCCGATCGTGCTGTTCCAGCGCAACGAACAAAAACAGCGCGAGGCCGGACAATGAGACGGTTCTCCTGGTTCAACGCCACCTCACTGACGCTCGGTTTTGCCTTTCTTTACATGCCGATGGTCATTTTGATCATCTACAGTTTCAACGCGTCGAAACTCGTCACCGTGTGGGCAGGGTTTTCCACCAGATGGTACGGCGAGCTTTTGAATAACGATGCTTTTCTCGGCGCCGCCTGGGTGACAATCAAAGTCGCGGTATTTTCGTCCACGCTAGCTACAATCCTGGGCACCATGGCCGCCTATGTTCTCGTCCGCGGCGGCCGCTTTTATGGCCGGACATTGTTTTCCGGCATGATTTATGCGCCGCTGGTGATGCCGGAGGTGATAACCGGCCTGTCACTCCTGTTGTTGTTTATTGCCATCGGGCTGGATCGTGGCGTCTTCACCATCGTACTGGCACACACGACATTCTCGATGTGTTACGTTTCCGTCGTGGTTTCATCACGGCTGGTCAGTTTCGATAATTCGCTGGAGGAAGCCGCTCTCGACCTTGGCTGTACACCGTTTGACGCCTTCAAGAGCGTCACATTGCCGATCATTGCACCGGCGGTGATTTCCGGTTGGCTGCTCGCATTTACCCTGTCACTCGACGACCTGGTAATTGCCTCTTTCACGTCGGGACCGTCATCGACGACACTGCCAATCAAGATATTCAGCGCTGTGCGCCTCGGTGTCAGCCCGGAAATCAACGCACTGTCCACCATCCTCATCGCGATTGTCACCATTGGCGTGTTGTCGGCATCGATTGTATCGAAACGCAGCATCGCCATGCGTCAGCGGGAAGAACAAAAAGCAGTTGCTGCATGAGCGCATTTGAAGACGAATACCGGGCCTACTGTGAAGAGTACGGCGTACCGGACCGCATCGAAATGATGCTGTGCGATTTGAATGCCGTTCTGCGCGGCAAATGGCTGCCGGGTGACGAAATCGGAAAATTGTTGAATGGCGGCGTCCGCCTGCCGATGTCGACTTATGCGCCAAACATCATGGGTCTGGAAGTCGAGGCGACCGGGTTGGGGATCTCCAAGGGAGATCCTGATGGCTACATCGTACCGGTCGCGGGGACGTTGAAACCGGTTCCCTGGTCGAATGGCAATGTCGCTCAGGTGCTGGTGGAAATGGTCGGTGAAGACGGCGAGGTAAGCGGCCTTTCAACACGCCAGCACCTCAAAAACGTTCTCGACAGGTTTGCCGCGCGAGATCTTTATCCGGTCGTCGCTACCGAGCTCGAATTCTACATCGTCAAGATACGCGAAGATGCCGAAACTGCGCCGGAACCGCCGGACGGTCTGCCGGATGCCCAAAACTATGATCTCGAAGCCCTAAGTCTGACCGAGGAAATCCTCACTGAAATTCTCGAGACCGCCAAAGTGCAGGGATTGGCGACAGACACGCTCATTGCCGAATACGGCGCCGGCCAGTTCGAGATTAATTTTCACCACACGGACGACGTTTTACACGCCGCCGATACGGCGCTGTTGTTCAAACGGCTGGTGATCGGCGTGGTCGACAAACATGGCATGGAAGCGACGTTCATGGCCAAGCCCTTTGCCGACCAGCCGGGCAACGGCATGCATGTGCATGCCTCTGTCGTTGACGGAGATGGCAACAACATCTTTGCGTCAGAGGACGGCGTCTCCCCGACGCTGAGCCGGGCCATCGGTGGCGTGTTGTCGACCATGTACGACATGCAGGCAATCTTCGCCCCGCACATGAATTCGTACCGCCGCTTCCAGCCCGGCAGTTTTGCCCCGACAACGCCGAATTGGGGGATAAATCACCGCGGTGCTGCAATTCGCCTACCGGACACACAAGGCAAGGCCGCGCGTCTTGAACACCGGATTTGCGGCGCTGACGTCAATGCCTATCTGGCAGTCGCTGCCATCCTCGCCGGGATCCTGCATGGGCTGGAAAACGAATGTCCGGTTCCCGCACCGCTCGACGACGATCAACCCTGCGACGCCGAACCACTGACCCATGATTGGGTGACCGCAGTGACACGGTTTGAAGAGTCGGAATTTGCCGCAGAAGTATTCGGTGAGACTTACCGGCACATATATTCAATGGTCCGCCGTGACGAAATCAAGGAACTGACCTCCATCATTACGGCGGCAGAATATCGATACTATCTCAGCCGGCTGTAGCGGCTTCCTCGGCAGATTCCGATTTGGTATCAATGTTGCCAAGCGCCTCGATGATCTCCGCGGCAACAAGGCTGGCGATGACCGCCGGGCGCTTGTCTTTCAAATCGCCCTTGCCAATGGGGCAAATCAGCCGGTCGAACACCGGCTCCGAACCACCATCCTGTTTCAGGTACCAGCTTTTGAATGTTGCCCGTTTCGATTTGGAGCCGATCATTCCCACATAGGCCGCATCTGCCCGACCGAGTGCTTCGGACACGATCAAGAAATCCAGCGAATGATCGTGGGTAAGAACAACAAATGCGCTGCCGGGTGGCGCTTCGCGGACAATCGATTCAGGCACGGCAGTAAGGCACGTTTCGACCTCGACCGGTGCATGCTCCAGCTCATCGGCTCTGGTATCGACGAGTACGGTCCTGACCGGAAGCAGGGTCAAGGTTCGCGCCAGAGCACTGCCGACATGACCAGCGCCGAACAGGTAGACATGAGGTTGCTCGGCAAATTGCTGGTCCAGCTCACGAACAAGATCTTCAATGAGCGCTTCGTCAAGCCGATGGAATCCCAACCCCACACGTCCTCCGCAACACTGCCCGATCTCCGGACCCAGCGGTATCGATATCCCGTCTGCCTCCTTTCCATCCCGCATCATTCCGCGGGCATGGTCGATCGCCATATATTCCAGCTGCCCGCCGCCGATGGTCAGAAAAAGAGCGGTCGGCGACACAAGCATCCATGCGCCTTGTTCGCGTGGCGTGGAACCGTCGACCGCGGTGACCTCGACCTTCACCGCGTCGGGATTGTCGCGCAGAAAAGCTCGGATGTCGGTGAATGCAGACACGCCGGTTTAACCTCTCGCCGCAGCCGCTTCCCGCATTCTTTCGGCAGCGAACAACATTAATTCAGGCGTCGCCGGCGTATCGAGACACGGACAGGTACGATAATCGTCAAGACTGGCCACTGCCATCGAAAGCGCTTCCAAAACCGAAAACGCCAGCATGAATGGCGGTTCACCGACCGCCTTGGAGCGCCGGATGGTGTTTTCCCGGTTCGATGACCAGTCGGCAAGATTTACATTGAAGATTGGCGGCACATCCGATGCCAAGGGAATCTTGTAGGTGGAAGGAGCATGGGTCCTTAGCCTGCCATCCTTGTCCCACCAAAGTTCTTCCGTTGTCAGCCATCCCATGCCTTGGATAAACCCGCCCTCGATCTGACCGAGATCCAGAGCCGGATTAAGTGATCTGCCGACATCATGAAGAATATCGACCCGATCAACATGGTATTCGCCTGTCAGCGTATCGACACTGACCTCTGACACCGATGCACCATAGGCGAAATAGTAGAAAGGCCGTCCCTTGCCGGCAGCGCGGTCCCAGTGAATCTTTGGCGTCTTGTAGAATCCAGCCGCCGACAGTTGAACACGCGCCATATAGGCTTGCATGATGAATTCAGGAAAGGCGATGCGCTGATTGCCGACCCGCACCGTGTTGGGCTCAAACACCACTTGCTCGGGCGGCACGCCAAATTCTTCAGCCGCAAAATCAACCAGTCTTGCCTTGATCTGCCCTGCGGCATTGGCTGCCGCCATTCCGTTCAGGTCAGAGCCGGAGGAAGCAGCTGTCGCTGACGTGTTCGGCACTTTGCCGGTCGAGGTCGCAGTGATTTTCACGTGGTCGAGATCAACCTGGAACTCATCGGCCAGCACCTGGGCAACCTTGGTGTTCAATCCCTGGCCCATTTCGGTGCCACCGTGATTCAGATGGATCGAGCCGTCATTGTAGATGTGCACAAGCGCGCCAGCCTGATTGTACCAGGTCGCGGTGAACGAGATGCCGAATTTCACCGGCGTCAGGGCAATGCCCTTCTTGACGATCTCGTTATTGCGGTTGTGCTCGATAACCGCCTGCCGTCGCGCTTGATAGCCGGAACTCTCCTCCAGTTCGCTGATCACCCGCCCGGCAATATTGTCCTCCACGGTCTGGTGGTAGGGCGTCACATCGCGGCCACCAGCCTCGTAAAGATTGGCCTTGCGCACTTCCAGCGGATCCTTGCCCAGTGCGTAGGCGATTTCCTCGATCATCCGTTCGCCGGCAATCATGCCTTGCGGACCGCCGAAACCACGATAGGCGGTGTTGGAAACCGTGTTGGTTTTCAGCGGTTTGGAAACGAAAAGGACATCGGGAATGTAGTAGCAGTTGTCGGCGTGAAACAGAGCCCGGTCTGTTACCGGACCTGATAGGTCGGCCGAAAAACCGCACCGCGCCGCAAAGCTCGCATCAACAGCCTCAATCCGCCCGTCATCATCAAAGCCAAGATCATAGTCGATGACAAAATCGTGCCGCTTGCCCGTCGCGGTCATGTCATCGTCGCGGTCCGGCCTGATCTTGACCGCGCGATGATGTTTCTTGGCGGCCATGGCTGCGACCGCGGCAAACAGGTTGGACTGGGTTTCCTTGCCACCAAATCCTCCGCCCATCCGCCGCATGTTGACGGTGACAGCATTGGACGGCACGCCAAGCACATGGGCAACCATATGCTGCACCTCACTGGGGTGCTGGGTCGAGGAGAACACGATGACCTCATCGTCTTCGCCCGGAAGCGCATAGGCAATCTGACCCTCAAGATAGAAGTGGTCCTGCCCGCCGACGCGCATTTGCCGGGTTATGCGGTTTTTCGCTTTTTCAAGCGCTGCCTTGGCGTCACCACGTTTCAGGGTCAGCGGCTCGGTCACCAGCGGGTAACCGGCGGCATCGGCTTCTACGACATCAATCACATGCGGCAGGTCCTTGTATTCCACCTTTGCCTTGACCGCCGCCCGCCGCGCCTGTTCACGCGTTTCGGCAACCACGGCAAACATCGGCTGGCCGAGGAACTCGACCTTTCCTTCGGCAAAAACCGGATCGTCGTGCTTGCCGACCGGGCTGACATCATTGTGGCCGGGAACGTCTGCCGCCGTCAGCACATCAACGACGCCGGGTGCTGCGCGAACTGCATCCAGGTCAACGGATACGATCTCGGCATGCGCCCGGTCAGACAGACCGAGATAGGCGTGCAGTGCGCCGGCCGGTTCGACAATGTCGTCGATATATTCAGCCAATCCACTGACGTGTTTGTGGCCGGAATCGTGCCGTTGTGGCTTATGTACGCCGCCCTTGATCGTGGTCAGCATTTCCGTCTGTGTTCCACTCACCTCGTTCCCTCCTTCAAGCGGCCGCGCTGCGGTCAACAGTTACCGTGGAACCGTCTTGTTCCAGCAGGAAACGCCTCAGCAGGTTTTTCGCCGTCATCATCCGGTATTCAGCGGTGGCGCGCATATCTGTAATTGGCTGGAAATCCTGTTCCAGCGCCTTCATCGCTGCGTCGATGGACTGCTGTTCAAGTGCATTGCCGATCAGCGCCTTTTCAGCATTATCGGCGCGCTTCGGCGTTGCAGCCATGCCGCCGTAACAAATCACGGCCTCTGATGTCTTGCCATCATCGCCGACGCGCACCCGGATACCGACGGCAGCTGAGGAAATGTCTTCGTCGCGCCGCTTCGAAATCTTGTAGGCGGCAAATCTGTCGCTGGCGTTGGGCAATGGAATATCGATGCTTTCGACAAAATCTCCCGGCTCGCGATCCTGCTTGCCATAGGCGATGAAGAATTTTTCCATCGGCAGTGTGCGCCGTTCACTACCCTTGCGCAGCGTCACCGTCGCGCCAAGCGCAATCAATGGCGGAGGCGTGTCACCGATCGGCGAGCCATTGGCCACATTGCCACCAATCGTACCCATATTGCGAACTTGCTCACCGGCTATACGATCCCAGTAACCGACCAATTGCGGAATATGTTTTGTAATCGTCTCAAACGCCTGCGTGTAGGTCACGCCGGCGCCAAGCGAGATCGTTCCGTCGGCGACCTTGATGTCCTGTAATTCAGCCAAATTCGCGATAAACACGGCCGGCGAGATCTCTCGCATGAACTTGGTCACCCACAAGCCGACATCCGTCGATCCGGCGACAATCGTCGCATCAGCATGTTCGGCCAAAATGTCAGCGAGATCATCAGCACTGCCCGGCACAAGAATGCGATTGTCAGCCGGTCCGCAATCGACCCGGCTGCCGTCATTGAGCTCCTCAAGCTTCGCCTTGACCGCTGCCCTTTCTGCCACCAGCGGATCATCATCGGGCGAACCGCCGACAGCCTGCGCGGCGCGAACGATCGGCGCATAACCGGTGCAGCGGCACAAATTGCCTTGCAGCGCCTTCTCGATCGCCGGACGATCCGGATTCGGATTGGTCATCCAAAGACCGTAAAGCGACATGACGAAGCCCGGCGTACAAAATCCGCATTGCGACCCGTGATGGTCAACCATCGCCTGTTGCACCGGATGCAATCCACCATCGGCGCCCCGCATATGCTCGATCGTCACAACATGGCAGCCGTCGAGAGAACCCATGAAGCGGATGCAGGCATTGACGCTCTCATAGACCAATTCACCACCGAGCAATCGCCCGACCAAAACCGTGCAGGCGCCACAATCACCCTCTGCACAGCCTTCCTTGGTGCCACGCAACAACCGGTCAAGACGCAGATAATCCAGGAGCGTGTCGGACGCGCCGGCATCACCTACCGAGACTACCTCGTCGTTGAGAAGAAACCTGATTTCGTTTCGAACAACCGTCATTGCCTCTAGCTCCCCCGATACGTGGAATAGCCATACGGTGAGACCAGCAGCGGCACATGATAATGCGCGGCGCCATCACTGATCCCGAAGCGCACTGGCACGATGTCGAGGAACGGAACCCCGTCGCTGCTGCCGATATAAGCGCCTGCATGGAAGCGAAGCTCGTAGGAACCGGTCTGGAACTCATCACCCGACAGCATTGGCGAATCCGTCCTCCCGTCGCTGTTGGTTTGAACCGACTTCATCAGGGTCAGTTCTTCACCGTTGACGCTGTAAAGATCGATTGTCATCCCGGCTGCGGGACATCCCTTGGCCGTATCAAGTACATGGGTGGTCAAACGGCCTTCCGATGAACCAGCGTTCATGGGCTACTCCTCCAAAGAATGACAATTTCAGAAACCCACTATGACGCCCTACTGCATCGATAGAAATCACCCGGTCATTGTATCACTTTCAAAATTTATAGGGTAATTGACGCTGCATTGGATGCAGATTCGGAATAAATGGCACTGACAAACAAAACTTTGTCATTCACTGCGCGGCCGTTGGTTCTCGGCCGGAATCTGATCGCGCCAGACAAGATGCTCCGTTGTCTGCGGCAGACTGCCAATCCGGCGCGGAATGAATTCCGGGTAGAGCGGCATTGCTGCAAGCACCTCGGCTGATGCGGTAACCCATTTGAAAATGCATTCGTTCACACCATCGACAATCTCATGCACGATCTCGCCGGGCCGAAACGGAAAATCCGTGTCAATCTCCATCGCGTAATAAAAGCCAAGTTCGTGGAATTCCTGTCCTTCGTAACGAAAGAAATTCTCCACAACCCATAACAGGCGCCCCACTTCCACATCGTGCTGAATTTCCTCGCGCATTTCGCGCCGCAATGTCTGTTCGGTCTCTTCGCCCATTTCGGCCCGGCCGCCGGGAAAAGTCCAGAAGTGCTCATGTGTCGCGCGGTGAACCAGCACATGACCGTCATTAAACGCCAGGCCGGCGACACGAAAATTGAAGCGATCGGATCCCTGATCAAATGAGAGCATTTGCGTGCCTCGCGGAGCGCATGATTGATTGGTTGCCAGCTTTGTCATAGGCTGTAGCAAGGCGGGAGAGCAACATGAACGTTGTCCGGGCTGGTTCCGTCGTTTCGGCGGTTTTTGCTATTGCTGCGCTGCTGTTGAGCACGGCGTTATCGTCGGCTGGCGACACCATGGCCAGCGGACCACTCGATGGTATGGTATTCTCGGGCAAGATCGGCGCCGCGGGCAGTCATCAACTCGACGACGAACTCCATTTTCGTGACGGCAAGTTCTGGTCCGAATATTGTACCCGGTGCGGTTTGCCACCCGGAGATTATTGGGTTCGCAGCGTCGGTGATGAAATTCATTTCCGCGGAACGCTTGTCGGAAAACCGGGAACATTCATCTACGAAGGCAGGATTGTCGACGGAAAAGCCACCGCCTCGGTGAGTTGGACCAAGGAACGCTGGTACTGGACCATCAACAGGGAGCTCAAGTTTTCCGGCTCGCTGAGTTTGGCTGAGAAATCCATGTCTGTCGCCGATGCGCTAAATACGGCATCAACTGCCAGCCCAGAGCAGCTCGCGCAGTGTAATCGGTGATACGCGGAAAAACGATCGTTCTCGCTGGAGCCTATGCGCTGCTGCTTCTTGGCGGCTGGTACGCCGGCGGTTTCCTGATGGAGGTCGCAAACGTCGAAATCCGCCCGCTAAACGAACCTGAAGTGCACATGATGATCATGGCGACAACGGCCGTCTATGCTTTGGCGTCAGCCATTCCGTTCGTGCCGGGCGCCGAAATCGGTTTTGGGATGATCCTGATTTTTGGCGGTAAGATCGCCTTGCTGGTCTGGCTGGCAATGGTTGCCGCACTGACCTCTTCCTATCTGGTCGGAATGCTGGTTCCGTCCCGACTGACCGCCTCCTTCTTCGGATATTTCGGCCTGGAGAGGGCGCGCGATCTGGTGACGCAAATGGACGGATTGAACGCCAAACAGCGCATGGACCTGTTGATCAGCAACGCGCCGCGCAAGCTGATCCCGTTTCTGATCCGCCATCGCTATCTGGCGCTGATCGTGCTCATCAATGTCCCGGGCAATTCGTTGATCGGCGGCGGTGGCGGCATCGCTTTCTCAGCCGGGCTCAGCCGCTTGTTTTCGCTGCCGCGCTATATCGCGACTGTGGCCGTTGCAACGATCCCGATACCGGCATTCTTCTATTTCACCTCGTAGGCGGTTTGATTAGACGAAGGGAGCGCAGCCAAAACCGCGCTCCCCGACAGATTGTCGGGTATCGGATCAGGGCGTCGTGACGCGCACCCAGTCAACCTCAACAAAGCCTTCGCCACCCTTTGGCGCATAACCATTGTTGGCATTGCCGAATGCGAGTGTCAGAGCCTTTCCGGGCGAGCGGATCGAAGTCATCTTCTGCATCTCCACCCATTTGGCGTCCGCCGGTCCTTCAAGCTTGCCGGAGACGATGTAGTTGCGGCCCCTTTTCTCCAGCTTCATCTGCATGGCCTCAATCGCCTCGCCAAACATCGCCGAGCGTGCCGCCAGGTCGCTATTGTCGAATTGCGTCATGACATTGTTAAAACCGGATGGTTCGCCCTTGCTGATTTTCTCGACATCAAGCTTCACGAAGGTCAGGGCGTAGTTGTAAGTGAACATCTGAAACGAACCGAGAAGCGACTTTTCCGCTCCGTCCGACAGACCCATTCGCAGCCATTCGCTTTGCGTTTGTGCGGTAAACACAAACCGCGTTGACATTGTCCAGTCGCCCTTCGGCATTTCGGCGTTCAACTTGAAAACATTCTCGGCAGCTGCAAGCGCATTTGTCTGCTCACCCGTGTCAGGAAACAGCACGAGCAGCTTGCCATCTTCGACAACATAGCCGTCGATATTCTCGTTTTCGACCGTCCAGTGTTCGCCGAGTTCGCCACCATCAAAATGGTCTTCGAACCAAACCGTCGGACCAACTGCCACAGGCTCGGCTTTGGGCTCTACCTTGGCGATATCCTGCTTGACCCGGACAAACGCCGCTTCAAGTGCTTCAGCGTCACGCGCGTCGTAGAACTTGCCTCCAGTCTTGTCGGCGAGGCAGCGGATCAGCGAAATCTGCTCGTCATTGAGCGTGAAGCCAACCACATTGACCTTCAGGTCGACATTCACTCGGGCAAGATCGTCGGCCACGGCGCAAACGTTGCCACCGCATTCCTCGATCCCGTCGGTCACCACGACGAGCTGGTTGTTCTGGTCCGGAAAACGCTCGAATGCCGCAGCAGCGAGCTGCACAGACGCAGCAATCGGTGTCTCACCTTTCGGCGCCAGTTCCTGTACAAACTGGTTGACGAATCCGGCATCGGCAGACCCTACATCTGCAACAACCTGTATGTCGTCGCAGGCTTTTGGCCGACGGTGACCATAGACCGTCAATCCAAACCGGTTTTGATCATCCACATCCGTGAGCATGCGGGCGATGGCGTTTTTGGCATTGTCCATGCGCGAAAAGCCGTTGCCGGCGTCCTTTTTCATCGATCCCGAAGCATCCATGACAAACATGATGTTGGCAGGTGAGGCCACAGCGGTTGTGGATGCAGCTGCGATGATGGCTGTGCCAAGCAGTAGGCTCTTGGACATGGTTAGGGCAAAATCTCTCATTGTTCTCTCCTGTTGCCGAAGCGGTTGAGGCCGCGACTTTCCGCGGCCCATGCTTCTGCGTCGCAACAGGAGGCAACAAGGTTCAAAACAACTTCAGGATTCGCGAGCGCAGGCAATTGAAGAAATAAGTCGCCCGGCGATTGGCCGTTGAGTATCAATGGCTTGGGCGCACAGCTCCCAGGTCGCGCACAAGATCGAGAATGTTTGTCTCTGCCCTGCGGCCGTCAAACTCCTCGACCACGCCAAAAGCGCCACCATAGCCCCAAATGGACCATGAGAATCCACTTTTCTCCGCCAGATCGATCATGTCGCCGACATAGGCTACCCGCCATTGCGGGTTCATGACGTCAATCGTTCCATATTCCTGGCGGATCATGCCGAATTCGCCCAACAGGATGTTTCTGCGATCAATGCCGTGCCGGTCTGCCCATGCCGTCACCGTATTGAAAGGGGAACGCATCATGGCCGACAGCTCATCGGCCGTATCGACTTCACTGATCAACTCATCAAGGTAGGTCAGCATTCCCGAACGGCGATCGGCAGGCGCCTCAGTGCGAATGCGTTGCCGCGAGGTTTCCAGCGCCAGTTCCGTTTGGCCCGCATTGTCGCCATAAGGTGGGTAAGGAATGCCGGTCACATAGCGGATAAAGTCTCCTGCCCAGTTCGCACCCTGATGGGTCAACACGAACGGAGCGTAGGAGTGAAATGTCCAGATGATATTGTCATCCGGAATGGATTTCGGATCGATCTCGGCAAGGCTCTCCGCGCCGCCCCAGCACCCGCCCGACAGGATCAGCGTCAGTCTCGTCGCTGACGCGCGTGCGGCCGCAAAAAGCCGTTTCTGCATTTGTGCCCACTTTGCCTGATTGCCATCGCAGCCAGCCAATGGCTCATTCATCGGTTCAAGGGCGACCTGGTTTGCGGGTTTGTCCCGCAAAATGCCTGCAAACTCGCGTACCAGGTCGATATAGCGGTCAAAAAGGGCAGGATCGGCTGCAAGCCGGTCGGAACCGGATGAGCGCTGACCTGCCGGGATCGCGTGCAGATCGACAACGGCCTTCAACCCTGCCGCCGTAATCGTGTCGACAGCCTGTTCGACCGACAGAAACAACGCAGCGCGAAATGGCGCAGTTTTTGGCGACAGGAACGGCGCAGGATCAACCGGTATCCTGACGAAGTCGAAGCCGGACTGTCTCAACGCCACCAGATCTTCGGGCTTGATCTTGCGCTGCCATTCGGGAAACGGCAGCAATAGAGCCCGATTGCTCCAATGTTCCTCGCCGGGCCAACTGTCCCAGATATCGAGATTGATGCCGCGTTTGAGCACAATCGGTTCAGCAGCAGCGATGGCGAGCATGCCGTGCCAAACAACTGCTATTGCGGCGCAAATCTTGATCAATCGGCCCATTTCTGCCACTGCCTCGTTTCCGCCCGTAAAATGGGCCCGTGGAGACGCGAAAGAAAGCAATATGGCAAATGATGGTAAACCGGCGGAGGCAGCCGTCGGGCTCTCCGGAGAACTGACTGATTCCGGCCACCGCCTGTCGGCGCGCGTCTATTTTGCCGATACGGATTTTTCCGGCGTTGTTTATCATGCACGCTATCTGGAGTTTTTCGAACGCGGCCGTTCCGATTATCTGCGGCTCGCCGGCGTCCATCATAACGAATTGATCGATGGCAAACACGGCGAGAAACTCGTCTGGGTCGTCAAGCGCATGGAGATTGATTTCCGCGCCGCCGCCCGTATTGACGATGTGCTGTTGATCGAAACCGCAACCGCCGAAATCTCCGGGGCAAGAATTGTCATGGCCCAGCAGATCAAACGCGGAGATCAGGTCCTGGTCGAGGCGCGGGTTCAGGCTGCCATCATCGGCGAATCCGGCAAACCGCGCCGTTTTCCGAAAGAGTGGATCGACGTGTTCATGCCAAAAAAACCGGACATCCAAACATCCGGGTCCTAACTCTCCATTAACCATAAAAGTCCATGGTTTCGGCGAAGAATGTGCGGCTTCGCGGCCGCGCCTTCCTTTGACCAAATTTTACCCGGAAAAGCCTGCCACCGGGTGACGGCACATGGGACAGCTATCTGGTTGCGTCGGCATCGGGACAGAATTCCGGAGGAAAAGTCAGAATTCAAACGCGCAGGCAATCCGTTGCCGGCGGATCGGACGGGACTCCGAGGGACAGGAAGAACAGCAATGACAGAATTGGTAAATCCGGGTGAATTGTCGATTTGGGCACTCTTCTGGCAGGCAGGCTGGGTGGTCAAACTGGTGATGATCGGCCTGCTCGTCGCGTCCGTCTGGACCTGGGCAATCATCATCGACAAGGTTTTGGGCTATGTGCGGGCCAGGCGCGCATTGAACCGGTTTGAGAAAGTATTCTGGTCTGGCCAGTCGCTGGACGAACTCTACCGAACCGTTTCGGAGAAAAAGACCTCCGGTATGGGCTCGATCTTCGTAGCCGCCATGCGCGAGTGGAAGAAATCCTTTGAACGCGGTGTCAATTCACCCATCAGTCTGCAGTCGCGCATCGACAAGGCGATGGATCTGGCATTGACCCGCGAAGTGGAACGGCTTGAAGGCCGCCTTGGATTCCTGGCAACGATCGGTTCTTCGGCTCCGTTCATTGGGCTTTTCGGAACCGTCGTCGGCATCATGACGTCGTTTCAGGCCATTGCCGGTTCCAAGTCGACCAATCTCGCAGTCGTCGCGCCCGGCATCGCAGAAGCGCTGCTGGCCACCGCCATGGGATTGCTCGCCGCAATTCCGGCGGTCATCGCCTACAACAAGCTGACGGCAGATGCCGGCAGGATTGCCAGCCGGCTGGAAGGGTTTGCTGACGAATTTTCCGCCATCCTGTCGCGGCAGATCGACGAGAAGGTGGTTGCCCACCGCCAGGCAGCCTGACCGTCATGGGAGTAGCAATCGCAAACAACGGCAGATCTTCCCGCAGTGAACGCCGCCGCGGCCGCCGTCATCATCTAATGTCGGAAATCAATGTGACGCCGTTCGTCGATGTCATGCTGGTGCTGCTCATCATTTTTATGGTTGCCGCACCGCTGCTGACCGTCGGTGTGCCGATCGACTTGCCGGAAACCGAAGCCAAGGCGCTTAATTCCGAAACCCAGCCGATCACGATCTCGGTCAACGAAGAAGGTCAAATTTACCTGCAGGAGACCGAAATCGCCTTGAACGAAGTTGTTCCCAAGTTGGAGCAGATCGCCCAGACCGGCTATGAGGAGCGCATTTACGTGCGCGGCGACCGCACTGCCGATTACGGCACCGTCATGAAAGTGATGGCGCGGATTTCGTCGGCTGGCTACGGCAACCTCGGTCTCGTCACATTGCAGGAGCAGGAAACGCAGTAACCGCTATGAAGGCCGGTCTGTCGACATCCCTGATACTGCACGCAACGCTGATTGGATTCGGCGTTTTTTCGCTGTCTGCACCCCCGGCATTCGAGGTAGCCGATGTCGAGTCTCTGCCTGTCGATATCGTCTCGGTTTCGGAATTTGCCGAGATCATGCGCGGCGACAAAAAGGCCCCGGCCGAAGAGAAACCGGCGCCGGTGCCGACCAAGCGCCGCGACGTGGTCGAAGATGCGCAGAACATAGGCGACAACACGGTCGACCTGGATACCGCGCCGACACCGGACCCAAGACCCAGACCGGTGGAAAATACCGCCAAGGCCGATCCGGCTCCGGTTCCAGAACCAAAACCGGAAAACGACCCGGTTGAAACAGCCCGCGTCGACCCGGCGCCGGTGCCGGCTGTTGAAGTGACACCAACACCGACCGAAAAGGCCGAAGTCTCTCCCGAGGCGGCCGAAAAGACTGCCGTAACCGACAATCCCGATGCACAAACGGTGGAACTGCCCGAACGGGCTCCTGTCCCCGAAGCCAGACCGGAGCCGCCCAAGGCGGCAACCGCAAAGGCGCCGGAACGCAAGGATTCCGATGAGCCGGCAATCGAGAAGACCGCAAAACGCGATACCGCGGAGACCGAATTCAATGCCGACGAGATCGCTCAATTGCTGAGCCAGGAAAAAGCCTCCGGCGGCGGTGCTGAGCGTTCGGTCAAGACGGCAGCACTTGGCAACAAGCGCGACAGCGATGCAAAAAAACTCTCTCAAGGCGAGATGGACGCGCTGAGAAGCCAGCTGGAAAGCTGCTGGGGAATCAATCCGGGTACCGAGGGCATGTCCGACCTTCGCGCTTCGGTCCAGTTCAAGGTCGACATCACCGGCAAACTCGACGGTCGTCCGGTGATCGTGCAATCAAGCGGCAACCGTCAGTTCGATGACAGCGCGGTTCGCGCTGTTCAAATCTGCGATCGCCGCGGTCTGCAACTGCCGAAGGACAAACACACGGTCTGGGCGGATATCATTGTCAATTTCGATCCCAGCGAAATGTTCTGAATGACGGGAAATTAGGCCAATATGAAAACGCTGTTGAAACCCTTGTTTGTGGCTCTGGCACTCTGCTGCGGCATTGCCGCCGGAGCAACTCCACCCGCCCATGCGCTGGTTGAAATCGACATCAGCAAGGGCAACATCGAACCGCTGCCAATCGCGATTACCGAATTTCTGGCGGGCGACAATCTTGGCGCGGATATCTCAGGCGTCGTCACCGATGATCTCAGACGCTCGGGGCTATTCGCACCCATCAACCGTGAAGCATTCATCGAAAAGGTTTCGAACCCGGATGTGGCGCCCCGCTTTGAGGACTGGCGGATCATCAACGCGCAAGCCCTGGTGACGGGTCGCGTAAGCGAAGAGGCCGACGGTCGTCTGCGGGCCGAATTTCGCCTCTGGGACACGTTCGGCGCCGAGCAACTGATTGGCCAGCAGTTCTTTGCCAACCGCGACAACTGGCGGCGCGTCGCCCATATCATCGCCGACGCAATCTATCAGCGTCTGACCGGTGAAAAGGGATATTTTGACACCAGGGTCGTCTATATCGACGAATCCGGCCCGCGCACAGAACGCCAGAAGCGCCTTGCGATCATGGATCAGGACGGCGCCAATGTACGCTTTCTTTCCAACGGCAATGATCTCGTTTTGACCCCGCGCTTCTCGCCGAGCCGGCAGGAGATCACCTACATGTCTTTTGCCGGTGGCCAGCCGCGGGTCTACCTGCTGCAATTGGAGACGGGACAGCGGGAAATCGTCGGCAACTTTCCCGGCATGACCTTTGCCCCAAGATTTTCTCCGGACGGGCAGAAGGTCATTATGAGTCTCGGTCGTGATGACGGCAATTCAAACATCTACACGCTCGATTTGAGAAGCCGTACAACCACTCGCCTGACCAACTCCAACGCCATCGACACTTCGCCTTCCTATTCGCCGGATGGCAGCCAAATCGTGTTTACTTCGGACCGGGGTGGCCGCACTCAGATATACGCCATGAACTCGGATGGTTCCGATCAGCGGCGGATTTCGTTTGGCGACGGCACCTACTCGACACCCGTTTGGTCGCCGCGCGGAGATCTCATTGCATTTACAAAACAGTCCGGTGGCCGGTTTTCCATCGGCGTCATGCGCACCGACGGTTCCGGCGAACGCATCCTCACTTCCGGTTTCCACAATGAAGGCCCGACCTGGGCGCCAAACGGGCGGGTGTTGATGTTCTTCCGCCAGGAGGCTGGCTCAAGCGGTCCGAAACTTCATTCCATTGACCTGACCGGACGCCATGAACAGGCTGTCTCAACTCCCAATTTCGGTTCCGACCCGGCCTGGTCGCCATTGCTGGAATAATACCGCTGTGCCCATCAATCGCCGCATTTCAAGATAATCTGCCCGCAGGGTTTGGGACTCAATCGACAATTGGGCGCCATTATTGGCAGGGAATTGTTAACCCTGTTTCTTGAGCGCCGGTTAACCGGAATGTGGTTACTGGAAAGTCAACGAATTTCCCCAGAATTTAAGGAGTGACCGCGATGCGTGGTCTGACCGCCCTGACAAGAAATCCCGCCATGATCGCGCTTGCAGTCTCATTGGCGATTGCCGGATGTGCATCCAAAAAAGTACCGAATTCGCCTGCCGATATCGGCCTCGGCGCCAATGGCGAAACGCCCGGTTCGACGCGTGACTTCACAGTCAATGTCGGAGACCGGATATTTTTCGATACCGACTCTGCGGTAATCCGCGCCGACGCCCAAACCACCCTTACCCGGCAGGCACAATGGCTGAACCAGTATCCTTCTTACACAATCACCATCGAGGGCCATGCCGACGAACGCGGAACGCGGGAATACAATATTGCACTTGGCGCCCGCCGGGCCGCCGCGACGCGTGATTTTCTTGTTGCCCGCGGCGTTACTGGAAACCGGTTAAAGACAATCTCCTACGGCAAGGAACGGCCGGTGGCCGCTTGTGACGACATATCGTGCTGGACGCAGAACCGCCGGGCGGTGACCGTTCTGGGCGGTCAGGGAAGCTGACCCTAATCAGACTTGTGCTGCTGAAAGGTCGTGGCCAAAACCGGGCGATGTTTATGGCCAGGTGCCGTATCATCGCCGGATTCAGTCCCCAATTTGGCCGAACTTGTAGGGCTTGTTAATTTCTGCGCGTTTTTCCGCTAATCTGGTCGCCTATTGCGTTTGAGGGCAACGAATAATGAATTCCAAACCGGTGTTGGCAGCTGTCGCAATCGCGGCAGTTGTGCAGTTTTCAGCAACAGGTATCGCCAGTGCGGTTGCTCCCGATCACACTTTGCTTGCGGTGGCCAAATCAAATCCGAATGTCGTACTGGCACAATCCAGCGACCCCCGTGTCGTTCAGCTTGAAGAGCAGGTTCGCCAGCTCAACGGGCGCATCGAGGAACTGAACTTCCTGGTTTTGCAGATGCAGGAACAATTGCGCCGCATGCAGGAAGACAATGATTTTCGTTTTCAGGAATTGGAAGGTGGCGGAAGAACCAGCGAACCTGAGCGAAAGAGTGAAACCGATGGCGGCGGAGACAACCGGCTGGTTGATAGCGGCCAGACACAGACCCTTGGTGATCCGCCACGCAATCTCGGTGAAGTGATCATCGGAGCCGATGGCAGCGTAAGCGGTGCGACGACAGAGGAGCCGATGGACTTGCTCGGCCGGCAAACCGGGTCATCTGCAGACGGCACAACCGTTGCCGCATTGCCCACATCGGGCGATCCCAACGAACTTTATTCCAACGCTTATGAGTTCATCCTGTCCGGCGACTACGCCACGGCAGAAGCCGGATTTCGCCGGCATGTGGAGGATTATCCAGACGATGAGCGTAGCGCCGACGCGCATTACTGGCTGGGTGAAGCGATATTGGCGCAACAGCGACCCGCAGAGGCTGCAGAAGTTTTCCTCGCCGCCAGCCGCAATTATCCCGATTCACGCAAGGCGCCGGAAATGCTGCTCAAGCTCGGCATGTCGCTGGCGGCGCTCGGCCAGCGTGATATCGCCTGCGCGACATTCAGGGAGGTTGGCGTTCGCTACCCCGGCGCATCGGGAATTCTGATCGGCCGCGTCAAGCAGGAACAGGCTATTGCCGGTTGCTGAGTCAATCTGAACTGTTTGATCCTGATCCGGCCTTTGGCTGGATCGACTTTGCCGGCAGAAGCTCTGTCATCGTTGCAGTCTCGGGCGGCAGTGATTCGACTGCTCTTTTGATTGCGTTCAAACGCTGGATTGAGCAAACCAATCATGATCTGCGGCTTGTCTGCGTCACGATCGATCACGGTCTGCGGCCGGAATCAGCTGAGGAAGCACAGCATGTTGCGTCGCTTTGCGCTCGGCTGGGCATCGCGCATCGCACTGTCAGATGGACAGGAGAAAAACCCAAGTCCGCAATAGCGGCTGCTGCACGCGAGGCTCGCTACACGCTGTTGGCCAAGGCTGCCCGCGAGGAAGGAACGGACATCGTCCTCACCGGCCATACCGCGGATGATCAGGCCGAAACGGTTCAGATGCGCCGGTCGCGTGGACGCAATACGGTTCAATCCCGCGGACTGGCGGGAATGGCCCGTATGACATTGTTTGACGGCGACACTTGGATTGTCCGGTCATTGCTCCACAGCCGCCGCAATACACTCAGGGATGTTCTTGCCAAAGACGGCGTTGAGTGGATCGAAGACCCCACAAACGAAGATGAGAGTTTTGAGCGGGTTGCCATCCGAAAGTTGCTTACGGAAAATCATCAGTTTGAGGAACTGTGCGCCATGGCGGTCAAATCCGCTGATTGGCGCACAAAATTTGCAGCTGAAGCAGCTACCCTGATCGGACGTCACGGGTCGTTGATCGCTCCCGGTCTGGTTCGTCTCGATCAAGACTTTTATGGTGAGGGTAAGGCAAGGAATAATGCGGTACGCACGGTGCTTGCCTGTGCCGGCGGTTCGGACCGGCTGGCCGATACAGATCGGACTTCGATCCTGATGAGCCAGCTTCGGAAAGGCCGCAGCTGTCTGTCAGGTTGTCTTGCCGCAAAAACCAAAGACGGTTTGCATTTCTGCCGGGAACGGCGAAGCGGTGGTGAACTCAGTTTCACCGATGGCGTTTTTGACTGTCGCTACCGGATTTCATCCGATGCAGTTGCGGCAGGGTGGTCACTACAGCTGCCCGGCACGATCGATATGGAGGTTGACCGGGAACTGTCGCCTCTGGCGCTCACCGCAGCCAAGATGGAACCGGAACTGGTTTCACCGGAAAATTCCGAAGGATCGGAAATCGCCTGGAAACCCCAAATCCACCGCTATCTCGCGCCGTTCGACCATTTTCTGCCCGAATTTGATCTGACAATGGCCAATGCTGCGGCGTCGCTATTCGGCCGGAAACCATATCCGCCGCCACCGGCAGTTGCATAAAAGTACCGGGAATCTTAACACCCGGCATGAGATAAGGTTGGCAATGCTGGATCATGTCCCTATTTAGGGTCTAACATAGTCATATGCGCTGCTCTTCGGCGCCAACAGGACCGCAAATGAACTCCAATTACAGAAATCTGGCCCTCTGGGCGATTATCGGTGTGCTGCTGATCGCGCTGTTCAACCTGTTTCAGTCGCCCCAGCAACGCGGCTCAACCCGTGATATTGCCTATTCGGAATTCCTGACTGAGTTGGACAATGGCCGCGTCAAGTCGGTGACCATATCCGGCGATCGCATTACCGGCTCCTATGTCGACGGCTCCAGCGGTTTCCAGACCTACTCTCCGGGAGATGACAAGCTGGTCGAACGCCTTGAGGCGCGGGGTGTCACCATAAATGCACGGCCCGAAAGCGACGGCTCCAATTCGATATTCGGCTATCTGCTGTCCTGGCTGCCGATGATCCTGATTTTGGGCGTGTGGATATTCTTCATGCGGCAGATGCAATCCGGCTCCGGCCGGGCAATGGGTTTCGGTAAATCCAAGGCGAAACTGCTGACCGAGGCCCATGGCCGCGTCACGTTCCAGGATGTGGCAGGCGTAGACGAGGCCAAGGAAGACCTGGAGGAGATTGTCGAATTCCTTCGCGATCCGCAAAAATTCCAGCGCCTTGGCGGCAAGATTCCACGCGGTGTCCTGCTGGTGGGACCTCCCGGTACCGGCAAGACCTTGCTCGCCCGATCAGTCGCCGGCGAAGCGGACGTGCCGTTCTTCACCATCTCGGGTTCCGATTTCGTCGAGATGTTCGTGGGCGTCGGCGCCAGCCGCGTACGCGACATGTTCGAGCAGGCGAAAAAGAACTCACCCTGCATCATCTTCATCGACGAAATTGACGCTGTTGGCCGTCATCGCGGCGCCGGTCTCGGCGGCGGAAACGACGAGCGCGAACAGACGCTGAACCAGCTGCTGGTGGAGATGGATGGGTTCGAGGCCAATGAATCGATCATCCTGATAGCCGCTACCAACCGCCCCGACGTTCTGGATCCGGCGCTGATGCGGCCCGGCCGCTTCGACCGTCAGGTTGTTGTGCCAAATCCCGACATCATCGGCCGTGAGAAAATTCTCAAAGTGCATGTGCGCAATGTTCCGCTGGCGCCGAATGTCGATCTGAAAATCGTAGCGCGTGGTACGCCGGGCTTCTCCGGTGCCGATCTGGCCAATCTGGTCAACGAGGCCGCCCTGATGGCGGCACGCCGCAACAAGCGCCTCGTCACAATGGCTGAGTTCGAGGACGCCAAAGACAAGGTGATGATGGGTGCGGAGCGTCGCTCAACCGCCATGACGCAGGAGGAAAAGCAACTGACTGCCTATCACGAGTCAGGTCATGCAATCCTTGCGCTCAATGTTCCGTCTGCCGATCCGCTGCACAAGGCGACCATCATCCCCCGTGGCCGCGCGCTTGGCATGGTCATGCAGCTGCCCGAAGGCGATCGCTATTCCATGAGCTACAAGTACATGGTGTCGCGGCTTGCAATCATGATGGGCGGCCGGGTTGCCGAGGAGATCAAGTTCGGCAAGGACAACATCACCTCTGGCGCTGCATCCGACATCGAGCAGGCCACCAAGCTTGCCCGCGCCATGGTTACTCAATGGGGCTTTTCCGACCAGCTCGGCCAGGTCGCCTATGGTGAAAACCAGCAGGAAGTTTTCCTCGGCCACTCGGTGGCGCAGCAGAAAAATGTTTCCGAGGAAACCGCCCAGATCATTGATGCGGAAGTCCGCCGCCTGATCGAAGAAGCCTATGACACGGCCCGCAAGATCCTGACCAAGAAGAAAAAGGACTGGATCGCGCTTGCCGAGGGCCTTACTGGAATATGAGACCCTTTCAGGCAACGAAATCAAGCAACTGCTTGCCGGCGAAAAACCGTCGCGAGACATGGGCGACGACACGCCGACATCGCGCGGGTCCGCCGTTCCGAAGGCCGGATCTGCCGGTGCGAAGAAGGGCAAGAAGAAGGGCGACGATCCCGAACCCGATATGGAACCGCAGCCACAGGGTTGATTATCGTTCCAAGCGACCAAATAAAGCCCGCCACCCGGCGGGCTTTTGGAGCGGTTCTCCTCCAAATGGAATCGTTTGACCGCGGGTAATTCGTGATCTGGCGAGGAGCGTGAGGCGACGCGGTGCAAGCACCGTTAGCCCCGTGCGACGACGTCCAGAGCGCGAAGGAGCAAGGTCACACGATTGCAGTTTATCGTGATTTTTCAACATTTTATGAATCCCACTTGGAAGTCTTTTCTGCCTCAGCTTCGTCGAAGCCCTTACCCGATATTCATATCGCGCTGCGGACTTCTTCTTGCTGAGACAAAAAATCCATTCCATCAAACTGCTCCCATTTGGATGTGAACCGCTCTAGTTTCAACCATAACCATACGGCACGATTGACTTCGCTCTTCACACGCGCAACATTTTTGGAGACTGGTGGGAGGTTTGAGTTATGGTGTCGCTGCGTGTCGCACGCTTGCTGCGGATTGTGTTCATACTGCCGATCCTTGCGCTGACTTTCAGCGCAAATGCCGCCGAAATCACTGTTGAACCGGGTGAAAACGCCGCCGAACGCCTTGCCGAAGCGCTGATTCTGGCGGAACCCGGAGACACGATATTGATAGCAGCGGGACGGTTTGACCTGACCGACGGTCTTTCGCTGGACGTCGACCGGGTGACCGTTCGCGGCGCCGGCACCAACCGGACGGTCCTTTCATTCAAGGGGCAGACCGGAGCGGGCGAAGGCCTGCTCGTCACGTCCAACCGTGTCGTGCTTGAACAGTTCGCCATCGAGGACACCAAGGGTGACGGCATCAAGTCCAAAGGCTCTGATCAAATCACTTTCCGCGACTTGCGCGTCGAATGGACGGGCGGTCCAAATGAAACCAACGGCGCCTATGGCGTCTATCCGGTCGAATCCAAAAATGTGTTGATAGAGCGCGTCACGGTTCGCGGCGCATCGGATGCCGGCATCTATGTCGGTCAAAGCGAAAACATCATCGTGCGAAACAACCGCGCTGAATTCAATGTCGCCGGAATCGAAATCGAGAATTCAAAACGTGCCGATGTCTATGGCAACACGGCTACCCGCAACACCGGCGGTATTCTGGTTTTCGATCTGCCCAACCTGCCGGTTCAGGGCGGCAGAGACATACGCGTCTTCGACAATGATGTGATCGACAACGACACCGCCAATTTTGCGCCAGCGGGCAATATTGTCGCCATCGTGCCGAAGGGCATGGGCATCATGGTGATGGCCAACCGAAATGTGCATGTGTTCAACAATCGCCTTTCGGGCAACGGCACAACCCATGTGCTGATCGCCGCCTATCCCAACGAATATGAGGACGAAAACTACATGTTCGTGCCACGCGGCGTGTACGTTCACGACAACGAGTATGGCGAAGGCGGCAACGCGCCTGATGGCGAGGTTGGAGAGACGATCACCAATGTCTCCGGCACACCGGTGCCGGATATCGTCTGGGACGGTGTGACGCGCATTCCGGAGTGGTTCACCTGGGCAGCACCGGAAGACAGGATTTACATCGACGAAGCGACAGATACGAGCTTCATCAATCTGAAGATGATCTCGCAACTGATCTTTCCATGGCAGACGCCGCCTGACCGGCGCGTCTCACGCCACCGTGGCAGCCTGTCGGAGCCCGATCCGGTTGAACTGCCGCAGGATCACCAAAGCTGACACCATGAACCCGCACGCCTATCGCCACATTGGCCTATTGGCCATTGTGCTGGCGTGGCTTTTACCAGCCGACGCAGCCTTTGCGGTCTCCGATGCGGCAATTGTGGCCAAGCGCCCACCGAAACTTTTGTCGCAGTTCGGTTTTTTCGACGACATGAAAGCCCACAAACCTGCCGCTGCCGTCATCCCGTTCCGGTTAAACACGCCGCTATTTTCCGATCATGCCCACAAAATGCGTTTCGTCTATGTGCCCGACGGCAACCAGGCGGTTTATAATCAAAACGAGGCATTTGAGTTCCCGGCCGGGTCGGCACTGATCAAGACATTCGCCTTTCCCGGAGGCGCAAGCGGACCGGACGCAAAACTGCGGCTGATCGAGACACGCCTGCTGCTGAAGTCCGAACGCGGTTGGCAAGCCTGGGCCTACCTGTGGAACGACGAGCAAACCGATGCGGTGTTGAAGGTCACCGGCGCCAGGGTCGAGATTGAGAGCAACAAACCTGATGGCTCATTCCTCGATTTTACCTATCGCGTCCCGAACAAAAATCAGTGCAAGGGCTGCCATTCCCTGGCAGGCGAGGTTGTGCCGATAGGGCCGAAAGCCCGCAATCTGAACGGAGACTATCCCTATGCCTCCGGCACCCGAAACCAGCTTTCAGTATGGGTCGATGCCGGAATTCTGGCCAGGGCGCCGAGGCCGGATTCCGCACCAAAAGCACCAGACTGGGAAGATGAAGCCGCCGATCTGGAGGAACGCGCCCGCGTCTGGCTCGATGTCAATTGCGCTCACTGCCACCGTCGCCAGGGGCCGGCGAGCAATTCCGGTCTGTTCCTGACCTATGGCGAAGAAGACCCCGTCGCACTGGGGATTGGCAAGCGCCCGGTTGCGGCCGGCCGCGGTTCCGGGGGACGTTTGTTTGACATCGCGCCTGGCGATCCGGATGGGTCGATATTGTTGTACCGGGTGGAAAGCACCGAGGCCGGCGTCATGATGCCGGAACTGGGGCGAACCCAACCGGATCCGGATGCCGTGGAGCTGCTTCGAAGCTGGATTTCAAATCTACGTTAAGGGTTTTGGTTGAAATTTGGTGTATTATTGACCTCAGCACCTGAACAATCATGTTGCAGATGCACATATATTTTGATCAAAACACGTGAAGAATTATGGCACATCGGGTATGTGCTTCAGTGGATGAACCGAGCAAATCGATGACCAGAAACTATTTCGGCACTGACGGAATTCGCGGCAGGGCAAACACCTATCCGATGACCGCTGAGGTTGCGATGCGCGTCGGCATGGCCGCAGGTCTGACATTTCAGCGTGGCAGTCACCGCCATCGTGTTGTTATCGGCAAGGATACCCGCCTGTCCGGCTACATGATCGAAAATGCCCTTGTGGCCGGTTTGAGCGCCGCGGGCATGGATGTGTTTCTGCTTGGTCCGATGCCGACACCGGCGGTTGCCATGCTTGTCCGTTCACTGCGCGCAGATATCGGTGTGATGATTTCAGCATCGCATAACCCTTTCTACGACAATGGTATCAAGCTGTTTGGCCCCGACGGATACAAACTGTCCGACGAAATCGAAAAAGGCATCGAGTCGCTGCTCGAAAAGGACCTCGATTCGATGATGGCCGACGCCGCCGACCTCGGCCGCGCCACCCGGGTTGATGGCGTTCACGACCGCTACATCGAGTTTGCCAAACGGACATTGCCAGGCTCTATCTCGTTTGCCGGCATGCGGGTTGCCATCGATTGCGCGAATGGAGCCGGCTACAGGGTTGCCCCTGCTGCACTTTGGGAACTTGGTGCCGAAGTCGTATCGATCAATGCCGAACCCAACGGTTTGAATATCAACAAGGAATGCGGTTCCACTAATGTCGCATCACTGAAGCGAAAAGTGCGTGAAGTGCGCGCTGATGTCGGCATCGCGCTTGATGGCGACGCCGATCGCATGGTCATTGTCGACGAAACGGGAACCGAAATCGACGGCGACCAGATCATGGCGCTCATTGCCGATGCCTGGCAGGAGCATGGCCGGCTGATCGGCGACGGTGTCGTGGCCACCGTCATGTCCAACCTCGGTCTTGAACGGCATCTGGAAGCTTCCGGGTTGAAGCTCTATCGCACAAAGGTTGGCGATCGCTACGTTGTTGAACACATGCGTGCAAACGGTTTCAATCTTGGTGGCGAACAATCCGGCCACATCGTCATGTCCGACTTTTCGACCACCGGAGACGGCCTCGTCTCGGCACTGCAGGTGCTGGCCTGCATCAAGCGCGCAGGCAGACCCGCTAGCGAGGTCTGCCGCAAGTTTGAGCCGGTGCCGCAACTATTGAAGAATGTGCATGTCAACGGGCGCTCGCCATTGGAAGATACAATCGTCAAAGATGCGATTGCCGAAGCCGAAGACCGGCTTGGCAAATCCGGCCGTGTACTGATCCGGCCATCGGGAACCGAACCGCTGATCCGCGTGATGGCGGAAGGTGATGACGAATCACTGGTTCGCACAGTCGTCAACGACATCGTCGGCGCCATGTCATCCAGCCGTTCGGCGGCGTGAACATCTGCTAAAATCAAATCTGTGAATTGGGCTGGCTAGAGCGTATCCGGCTTAAATGGAAACGGTTTGATGGCAGGGGTTTTTCGGATCAACAAGGAGAATACCGCAGCGCGATTGTCACATCGTGCGAGGATTTCGACGCAGTTGGCACGGAGAAGACCTCCAAGCAAGGCAACATCAAGCCGTTGAAATTCATCAACACTCCGCAATCATTTGAACCGGACACGCTCCAACTTCTGCAACAGCAGTCGGTGACGTATTTCGCCCCAACATTTGGCCCGTCGCTATGGTTAAGCGCCATGGTGAAAAAACACGGTTAAGTCCGATTTAACCTTTGAACTTCATTATCCATCATCGAGTTCTAAACTTTCGCGCGCCTTGCGCCGCGATGCGTAAACGAGGGTGACAAACATGTTCAAGACCATTCGGCCATTACTCGCGGGCGCGACACTGCTGGCGGGTACGGCAATTCCGGCAATTGCGGCCGATCCGTACATCCCGCCACCCATCGAGCCCCCGCCACCAGTGGTCTATGAGGAGCCGGCGAAGGTCAGCTACGGCGGATGGTATATTCGCGGCGATGTCGACTATCATTGGTCGGCGCTGCGCTCGACCCAATACATCACCTACGGACCGCCCCCCGGAACCGCAGCCTTCACCACAACCGATCTGCGCGGAACCTGGTCTGTCGGCGCCGGTGTTGGTTATCAGATCAGCAAATATCTGCGTACGGATTGGACACTCGATTACTGGGCGAAATCCACATTTACCGGCTCCACGACCGGCGTTTGCGGCGGCGTGCCCTGTGTCTCGGTCGACTCATCGGCGTACCAGGCGCTTCTGCTCCTCGCTAACGCCTATGTTGATCTCGGCACCTATCACGGCATTACACCTTATGTCGGTGCCGGTATCGGTGGCGCATATGTGTGGTGGGACAATCTTCGCAACACCGTCGGCGGCGTAACAACCGTTCACGCCGGAGCAAGCAATTGGCGCTTTGCTTGGGCGCTCATGGCCGGTGCTTCCTACTGCGTGACCGACCGCATGGAACTTGATGTCGGTTATCGCTATACGAGAATTCACGGCGGCCGCATGTTCGAATATGCACCCGTCGTCGGCCCCGGCTTCGATAGTGGATTTAACGTTCACGAAGGCCGCGCCGGACTTCGCTGGCATCTGGGCGGGCATGCCAATCGCTGCGCGCCACCGCCGCCGGACATTCCGCCATACACACCGCCGGTCTACAAATAATCCGGCATCAGGAATTCTACGGAAAGCCCGGCGCGAGCCGGGCTTTTTTCTTTCCCTATCCAAAATACAAATATCTGAAATAAAAGAATTTTCAGCAATCGCCCGATTGGCGGTTATGCTTAACCGTGGCTTAACCACTATGGTTAATATTTGGCTTCAGGAAACTGCCGTTCCCTTGCGGGCATGTGGGGGGATCGAACCGTTCTGGAGCTATCAACATGACCCTGTTTTCGCGTTTTCTGATTGCAGCTGCAACAACCGCCGCAATCGCAACTACTCCGGCAATCGCCGCCGATTACGATCCGCCGATCGTTGTTGACAAGGCGCCAGAATTCGTCCCAGTCGAAGTCGGCAATGGCTGGTATCTGCGCGGAGACATCGGTTACAGCTTCGGCGCTGAAGCCAACGGTCCGGCCAGCTATCGCGTGTTCAACGCGGGTGTCTACACGCCGTCGAACTTCACAACGTCAAACTTCGACAACAACTATGTCTGGGGCGTCGGTTTCGGCTATCAGTTCAATCGCTGGCTTCGCGCTGATGCGACAGTCGAGGGCCAGGACAATGATTTCAACGGACTGGTGCCAAGCGCCGTTCCGTGCGCCGGCGGCATAGCAGGCGATACCTGTTCGACCACGTTCAACTCCAATGTCACGACCTACTCCATTCTGGCCAATCTTTACGGAGATTTGGGAACCTATGTCGGATTTACACCTTATGTCGGTGCGGGAGCGGGTATGAGCCGCGTTCAGTGGGGAACGGTTCGTGGCGTGCAGAACTGCGTAGGCGCTGGTTGCCCCGCGGTGCCGGTTCCGGTCGCAACCACCCATGCCGGACTGTCTACCTGGCGGTTTACCTACGGTCTGATGGCGGGCGTCGCTTATGACATTACCCGCAATATGAAAATCGACCTGAGCTACAAGTTCCGCCACATCACCGGTGGTGACATGTTCAATTTCGACGGTGCCAGCACCGCTCTTGGCGCAGCTGGCGTTCAGGGCGTCGACGACGGTTTCATGCAGCACGAAGTCAAGGTTGGCGTCCGCTATTCGCTCTGGTAGGGCACTCGCAAATACCAAGCCAAAACAGCGGGTTATCAGCCCGCTGTTTTCATTTTCGGGCTGTGAACAAATGTTGTGTCGCATGCTGCATTGCAACATCTGCCTTGACGTGAGCCGTCGAAATCTCTATCGCCGCCAGTGGGACACCTCTCCCCAACGAGAGGCAACTATCTGGAAGGATAGATGACATGACAGACATACCGACGCCGGACATACGTCCGGCGAACCCCAATTTTTCTTCAGGCCCCTGCACCAAAAGGCCCGGCTGGTCGCCGGACGTTTTGGCCAATGCACCATTGGGCCGTTCCCACCGCGCCAAGGTCGGCAAAGAGCGCCTCGCCCGTGCCATTGATCTGACCCGCGAAGTGCTTCAAGTACCCGACAGCCATCGCATCGGCATCGTACCCGCCTCCGATACCGGTGCAGTCGAGATGGCGTTGTGGTCGCTGCTGGGTGAACGCGGCGTGGACATGCTCGCCTGGGAGAGCTTTGGCGCCGGTTGGGTCACAGACGTGGTCAAACAGCTGCAACTCGATGATGTGCGCACGCTTGACGCTCCCTATGGCCAACTACCCGATCTGAACAAGATCGATTTCGATCGCGATGTCGTCTTCACCTGGAACGGCACCACATCCGGTGTGCGGGTACCCAATGGCGATTTCATTCCGGCAGATCGCGGCGGCCTGACCATTTGCGACGCCACTTCGGCAGCTTTTGCGCAATCGCTCGATTTCGCAAAACTCGACGTCACCACTTTCTCCTGGCAGAAAGTGCTTGGTGGTGAAGGCGGCCATGGCATTCTCATTCTGTCGCCGCGCGCCGTCGAGCGACTGGAAAATTACGCGCCGCAGCGCCCGCTGCCGAAAATCTTTCGCCTCACCAAGGGCGGCAAGCTGATTGAAGGCATTTTCCGTGGCGAGACGATCAACACGCCATCCATGCTTTGTGTTGAGGACTATCTCGACGCGCTTGAATGGGCCAAATCGATCGGCGGGCTGGATGCATTGACCGCCCGCGCCGACGCCAATGCTGCGGTGATCGACAGATTTGTTGCAGAAAACCAATGGCTTGAGAACCTGGCCGTCGAGCCCGCGACAAGATCCAACACCTCCGTCTGCCTGTCGATCACCGATCCACGCGTCACAATGCTTGAGCCCGACGCGCAGGCGGCCTTTGCAAAGTCGATGGTTGCAGCGCTCGACGCAGAAGGCGTTGCCTACGACATCGGCGCCTATCGCGATGCGCCGCCGGGCCTGCGCATCTGGTGCGGCGCAACAGTTGAAGCTTCCGACCTCGGCGCGCTGATGCCATGGCTCGACTGGGCGTTTCACTCGCAGATTTCAGCGGTCGGCAAGGCAGCCTGATTTCGCATCAGGACGCTGCCGCTTTCAAACAATTCGACAATCCAGAAAAAGGGCCAAAGACCATGGCACCCCGTGTACTCGTTTCAGACAAACTCTCCGATACCGCCGTCCAGATCTTCAAGGATCGCGGCGTCGAGGTCGACTTTCTCCCCGATGTGGGCAAGGACAAGGAAGAACTGCTCAAGATCATCCCGCAATATGACGGTCTTGCCATCCGCTCGGCCACAAAGGTCACCGAGAAGCTGATCGGCGCGGCAGAAAACCTCAAAGTCGTCGGCCGCGCCGGCATCGGCGTCGACAATGTCGACATTCCCGCCGCCTCGCGCCGTGGCATCATCGTCATGAACACGCCTTTCGGTAATTCCATCACCACTGCCGAACACGCCATCGCCATGATCTTCGCTGTCGCCCGCCAGCTGCCCGAGGCCGACACCTCCACCCGCGCCGGAAAGTGGGAAAAGAGCAAGTTTATGGGCGTCGAGATTACCGGCAAGACGCTCGGCGTCGTCGGTTGCGGCAATATCGGTTCGGTTGTTGCGGCGCGCGGCATTGGCCTGAAGATGCACGTTATCGCGTTTGATCCGTTCCTGTCGCCGGAGCGCGCCAACGAACTTGGCGTCGAGAAGGTCGAGCTCGACGAATTGTTCACGCGCTCCGACTTCATCACCCTGCACACACCGCTGACCGACAAGACCCGCGGCATCATCAACGCGACATCCCTTGCGAAGATGAAAGACGGTGTGCGCATCGTTAACTGCGCCCGCGGTGGCCTGATCGTCGAAGCCGATCTGGTCGAGGCGTTAAAATCCGGCAAGGTTGCCGGCGCCGGCATCGACGTATTCGAAGTGGAACCTGCAACCGAAAGCGCCCTGTTCAACCTGCCAAACGTCGTCTGCACCCCGCATCTGGGCGCCTCCACGTCGGAAGCACAGGAAAACGTCGCCATCCAGGTCGCCGAGCAGATGGCAGATTACCTGGTCAAGGGCGCGGTCACCAACGCCATCAACATGCCGTCGATCTCGGCCGAAGAGGCCCCGATCCTCAAGCCGTTCGTCAAGCTGGCAGAAGTGCTGGGTTCCTTCGTCGGCCAGGTCACCGAGGATCCGATCAAGGAGGTCGAAATCCTGTTTGACGGTGTGACCGCAACCATGAACACAAAGGCGCTGATCAGCGCCACATTGGCCGGCCTGATCCGCCCGCAGGTCTCCGACATCAACATGGTCTCCGCCCCGGTCATGGCCAAGGAGCGTGGCGTCATCCTGTCGGAGGTCAAGCGCGACAAGTCAGGTGTCTTTGACGGCTATATCAAGCTGACCGTCACCACCGCACGCCAGACCCGCTCCATTGCCGGTACCTGTTTTTCCGACCACAAGCCGCGCTTCATTCAGATCAAGGGCATCAACCTCGATGCCGAAGTCGGTCAGCACATGCTTTACACGACCAACAAGGACGTGCCGGGCATTATCGGCCTGCTGGGCGGTATCTGCGGCGCGGCCGGCGTCAACATCGCCAACTTCCATCTGGGCCGCAACAAGCCCGGCGGCGACGCCATCGCGCTGCTCTATCTGGACGGTCCTTTCCCGCCTGACGTGCTGGAAGAACTTCGCTCCAGCAACAAGATCGAATCGGCCAAGCCGCTGCAGTTTGAAGTGGAGGAGTAAGCAGCCGGGGAATTACCTTCCAGGTCGCCCGGCCTGATCGGATTTGTCCTGCCGGGGAGCGGTTTCACCGTGCCAATTGCAGGTATCGGCAGGCCCCAACTGGACCAGCCGTTGACGTGCATCAATGCGCCGGCCTTCACGCTGTGATTGATGTTTTCTGTACCCAGTATGGAGGAAGAAAACATGCATAGCGACGATACTGCCATTCGCGCCCGTCGGCGAGCGGAGACCAAATTCGGGTTCTATGTTCACGTGGCCGTCTACGTGGCTGTGATCGCGCTGCTGTTTGTGATCAATTTCCTTTCGGCATCCGGTTCCTACTGGGTAATCTGGCCTCTTGCCGGATGGGGTATTGCAGTTGTTATCCACGCGACATCCGTCTTCGGTGCCGGTCACAAGGCCGGGATCATCGATCGCATGGCGGAGAGGGAATTGGACAAACAGAAGTGGGGCCGGGATAGCACAACCGAATAGGCGGAGGGGCCGGAAAATGTCCGGGCCCTGCATGAACGCAAGTTCAGTTACCGGAAGCACCCGTCAAGCCACGCCGGCAGCATAATCTGATACCGTCAGCCAAATGCTTTTCGGCAGGCCGCCATAATCGGAATCAGTCCAGGGCGTACTGCCACGGCGCCGGGACGAACCCGTACCCTTGGCCGCTTTTTTCCCCATATCCCACGCCCGGGAACGGAATGTGCATGCCCGCAATCAGCAACCGGTCGGTGGCCGCCATTTCAAGACAAGAACTTTCCCTCGGCCCGAACCAAGAAATCGCATCCGCGCCGCCGCGGCAGCATCCTGATCGACGTCAAATGCAATGCTCCAGTCCGGATGCGCAAACTGAAGTGGCGCCGAATGGACCACGTCGCCAAGAATGAGCATGCTGTCATTGCCGGAACTGATCATAAAACCGGTGTGACCGGGCGTATGGCCGGCCATGTCGTATGCAGTGATGCCCGTGCCCAATTCCTGATCAAATTTGAACAATTCGGCCCGATCTTCGTAGATCGATGAGCTTGCTACAGCGACATCGAAGAAAAAGGCGGCACCTTCACCGGCTTTTGCCTTGATTTCGGGGCTGCGCCAAAAAGCCCAATCGGCCTCGTGCGCGTGCAATGTGGCGTTCGGGAATACCCGTTTGCCATCTTTGTCCATTGCGCCGCCGATGTGGTCGGGATGCATATGCGTGAGCAGGATGCGGTCGATCTGGTCCGGCGTGTATCCGGCAGCCTCCATGTTTTGAAGGAACTTGCCAACGGTCGGACCAAAGTAGTCCCTGGCACCGGTGTCGACCATTATCAGTTCATCGCCGGTGTTGATGATATAGGTGTTTACGGCCCCCTGGATGGTTTGGCCGACGGGTAAAAATTCAGCCCGTTGAACTTCCGCGACAGCATCAGGTGTGGCTTTGGGCATCAATGTCGTGTCGAGTTCAAAATGGCCGTCGAGAATGGCGGTTACCTCGATATCGCCGATCTTGTAGCGATGCACTCCGGCGACCTGGCTTTCGGCAAGCGGCGCCTTTGCCAGCGCGGGTGAGGCTGCCAGACAACCCATCCCAACCAGCATGGTGCGCCGGTCAAATGTCGTCCTCGAAGTAAGCATCGTTTCCTCTTTTTTGTGTATATGCTTTTTATCTTAAATACGTGAGTACCATTCCTCACGTGGCTGTGGGCGTCAAGCAAGCCAGTATCCAAAGGCGCAAAGCAGGCGTCTGAAACACGCCGAACCTGATCTACCGGCTCATAATCCCTCACGCCTTCCTTTCCGCCAGCCAGATGCCGCCGAACACCAGCGCCAGCGCAATGGCGTGGAAGAAGTGAAAGCGTTCGGCCAAAAGCAGGACCGAAAGGCCGGTACCGAAGATCGGCACCAGATTGACGAACAGCCCGGCGCGGTTTCCCCCGATCATCCGGTTACCAATGATGTAGAAGGTCTGCGACAGGATCGACGGAAAGACAGCCGTATAGGCGATGACAATCCAGCCCTGCCGGTCCGGCCACTGGGTGTAGCCCGCCAACCACTCGACAACGGCAAATACCGTGGCCGAAGCCAGCGCACCCATGGAAAGCGCGATCATCATCGACTGCCAATGCAGTTTTGGCATGTAGCGAATAGCAATCGTGTAGCCGCCATAGGCGACGATGGCCAACAGCATCAGCCCGTCGCCGAAATTGACCTCAAGCGCCAGCAACCTTTGAAAACTGCCCTGTGCTGCGACAATGATCACGCCCACGACCGTCAACAAAAACCCGGCGATCTGTGCGTATGAAACCCGGATCGCAAACAGCAGGAAATTGCCGACGAATACCACCATCGGAATGGCCGCCTGCACGATCGAGACATTGATGGCTGTGGTGAAATTGAGCGACACATAAAGCGCCACATTGAACCCGGTCAGCCCCACCGTGCCCATGACCGCCAGATAGCGCCAATTGTCGACGATGATCTGCCGCTCTGTCTTGAAATGCCGGTGACCGATGGCAAACAGGATCGCCACCGCAATCACCCAACGCATGGCCGTCAGCAACATCGGAGAAACGTGCCCGGCGGCAACTTTGCCAGCTACTGCGTTGCCGGCCCAGAAAAGGGCAGTCATGATCAACAGAAGATAGGCGGTACGGTGCATCCGGATCAGTCCATTCCCGGACATCGCCGGACCGTTAGACCGCTAACATATTCAATCCCGGCAAAAAACCGTTTTGCCGCAGGCGATCGATCCAATTGAGCCTCGCAATGCAGAAAATTGGCCGCTATAAGACAGCGACCAGCTTGGTCATTTAATGCTTTTCAGCAAGGGGAAACTCCATGGCCAATGTGGTGGTCGTCGGCTCTCAATGGGGTGACGAGGGCAAGGGCAAGATCGTCGACTGGTTGTCAGAACGGGCAGACGTCGTTGTTCGTTTTCAGGGCGGCCACAATGCCGGCCACACGCTGGTCATCGACGGAACCTCCTACAAGCTGAGCCTGCTGCCGTCGGGCGTTGTCCGCCCGGGCAAGCTCGCCGTCATCGGCAACGGCGTCGTCATCGATCCACATGCGCTCGTCGCCGAGATCGACCGCTTGGGAGAGCAGGGTGTCACCGTTACGACCGACAATCTGAAAATCGCCGGCAATGCGACCCTGATCCTGTCGCTTCATCGCGAGCTTGATGGATATCGCGAGGACGCTGCGTCCAACTCAGGCACCAAGATCGGTACCACGCGGCGCGGCATCGGCCCTGCCTATGAGGACAAGGTCGGCCGTCGCGCCATTCGCGTCATGGACCTGAAGAACACCGATACGCTGCCGGCAAAGATCGACCGGCTTCTGACCCATCACAACGCGCTTCGACGGGGTCTCGGGCATCCGGAGATCGCCCATGACGTCATCATGGAAGAGCTGACCAGCGTTGCAGCACGCATTCTGCCGTTTCACGATACCGTCTGGCGCCTGCTCGACGCCAAACGCAAGGCCGGCGCCCGCATCCTTTTCGAGGGTGCGCAAGGCACCCTGCTCGACATCGACCACGGCACTTATCCCTTTGTTACCTCGTCCAATACCGTCGCCGGTCAGGCTGCTGCCGGTTCCGGCATGGGTCCGGGTTCCGTCGGCTATGTGCTGGGCATTACCAAGGCCTACACGACACGCGTCGGCGAAGGGCCGTTTCCAACCGAACAGGAAAATGAAGTCGGACAGTTTTTGGGCGAGCGTGGCCACGAATTCGGCACCGTGACCGGGCGGAAGCGCCGTTGCGGCTGGTTTGACGCCGTGCTCGTGCGCCAGGCAGTCGCCACCAACGGCATTACCGGCATTGCGCTCACCAAACTCGATGTGCTCGACGGGCTGGATGAAATCAAGATCTGCACAGGTTACAGACTTGATGGAGAGGAAATAGACCATTTCCCCGAAAGCCAGGGTGCGCAGGCGCGGGTCGAGCCCATCTATGAAACCCTTGAGGGCTGGCACGAAACCACCGTCGGCGCGCGCAGCTGGAACGACCTGCCGGCTCAGGCCGTCAAATATGTCCGACATGTCGAGGAACTTATCGGCGCACCGGTGGCGCTGCTGTCGACCAGCCCGGAGCGCGACGACACGATCCTCGTCACCGATCCGTTTCAGGATTGAGTTGCCGGGTTAACGTTAAACCTGTGATTGAGCTTGCTTGCGGTGATTCCCAACTCCGCCGAATTGCTCTATCCTCACCGAATCAGTGTTTCCTGCGCCCTGGTGCAGCAGAAACAAGCGGTTACGAGGGGAAAGCGGCATCTTTTCGCCCAAAGGCACGACGATTGCAGGCGCATCGGCAATTTCTTGGCCATGCTGTCATAACTGGGCCGAATTCAGCGATATGATGGCGCGGGTTTGAAGACAGGGCGAGATGTATGGCTGACTTTGTCGCAGTGCTGAAAAAGACACTCGACGGGCTTGAAAGTCCGACGCAGCAGACACGTGAAAAAGTATATGACAAGGCGAGAACAACAATTTCCGCCAAGCTCGCCGCTATAAGCCCGCCTCCGCCGGCTGCCGTGATCGAAAAACAACGCGCCGCGCTGGAAAAAGCCATTTCCGACATCGAGGCCGAATACCAGCACGCTGAAACCAACACGCGTGCCGAAGACGATCCGCTTGCGGACTTTGTCTCCGGAAAGGCATTCGGAACGAACCCGCCACCACCACCGGCGATCGCTGAAACACAAGCAGCAGCAGGTGACACCGGCGCAGCACCGCCAGAACCAGCTCCCGCTGCCCCCGAACCCGCAGCGGCGCCCACCGCGCCTCCTGCAGCTGCGGCAGCTGAGACGGCAGCGACCGTCGAGACGTCGCAATCGGCAGCGGGTGGCGAAACAGACAATCGCCTGGCCGGATCGGGCTCTGCCAGTTCCGCACAAAAACGCAGCCGGGGCGGATTGATCGCCGCGGCCATTGTCCTGCTGCTGCTTGCCGGCGCCGGATATGGCGTCTGGCAGAACAAGGAAGATTTCGCCCGCATGGTGGGCCTTGATCAGGCGATGGACCAGGGTTCGGATACCGAAGCGCCGACCGAGGACACAACCACGGCGGATACCGAAGACACATCATCTGAACCCACCGATCAGGACGCCGCTCAAGACACCGCTGCCGCCGATGACGAAGAGCAGAAATTCACGCAGCGTCTGCTGGAAGACGGATCCGAGGTCGATCCCGGGCCGGCAGGTGATGAACCTTCCGTCGGCGAGGGCACGTCGGTTGCTTCGGCCAACAACGCCACCGGCGAAGAAACCCCGCAGGATACCACTGCAGCCGAACCGGAACAGACCACCGGAGACGCTGAGCAGACAGGCGCGGAAACGCCGGAAGGAACGGCGCTGCCTGTCGGTCAGCGCGCCATTTTCTACGAGGAACGCACTTCTGACCTTCAGGGATCGGCCGAACCGGGCGCAGTCATCTGGTCGCTGGTCCAGGAATCACCAGGCGGAAATCTGCCGCCTGAGCCAGCCATTCGCGGCGAAGCAACCATTCCCGAGAAGGGCCTGCAATTCAAAATGACCATTCGCCGGAATGGTGATAAATCGCTGCCGGCAAGCCACATTATCGAGATGATATTCATCACGCCCGATAATTTTGACGGCGGCGGCATCGAAAATGTCCTGCGCATCACCTTCAAGGATTCCGAACAATCCGCCGGTAATCCGCTGCTTGGCATACCGGCGAAGATTTCCGACGGCTTCTTCCTGCTCGCGCTCACCGACAGCAAGGCGGATATCGAGGCCAACACCACCATGATGCGCCGGTTGGATTGGCTGGATATTCCGCTGGTCTACAATTCCGGCCGCCGCGCCCTGATCACGATGGAAAAGGGCGTGCCTGGCTCGAAAGTCTTCGACGAAGCGTTGAAAGCCTGGGCCCCGGAAAACAGCGGCTGACAAATCGGGAAGCATCAAAAAAGGCGGCTTGAAGCCGCCTTTTTATTGCAAAAATGTGGATAAATCAGGCGTCGATGGTGCGCAGCGCCTGTTTCTGCCGCTTGGCCGCCTCCTTGACGGCAGCCTGAACCTTCTCGAACGCCCGGACCTCAATCTGGCGGACACGCTCGCGGCTGATGTCGAATTCCCCGGACAGTTGTTCCAGTGTCAGCGGGTCTTCCGACAATCTGCGGGCTTCAAAGATGCGCTGCTCGCGCTCGTTCAGCACGTTCATCGCGTCAGACAGCATCGCACGGCGGTTTTCCAGCTCATCCTGGTCGACCAGCATTTGCTCCTGGCTTTCGCTTTCGTCCGCCAGCCAGTCCTGCCATTCACCGCCCTCGCCTTCGGCTGCGCGTATCGGCGCGTTAAGCGACGCATCGCCCGACAGGCGCCGGTTCATCGACACGACTTCCTCTTCCGAGACTTTCAGGCGCGTGGCGATCTCTGTGACCTGTTCGGGATTGAGGTCGCCATCATCCAGCGCCTGGATCTTGCCCTTGACCTTGCGCAGGTTGAAGAACAGCCGCTTCTGATTGGCGGTCGTGCCCATTTTGACCAGGCTCCACGAACGCAGGATATATTCCTGGATCGAGGCCTTGATCCACCACATCGCATAGGTTGCCAGCCGGAAACCGCGCTCCGGCTCGAATTTCTTCACAGCCTGCATCAGGCCGACATTGCCTTCCGAAATCACCTCGCCGATCGGCAGTCCATAACCGCGATAACCCATCGCGATCTTGGCGACGAGCCGTAGATGGCTGGTGACAAGCTTGTGTGCAGCATCTGTGTCCTCATGCTCGTGATAGCGCTTGGCGAGCATGTACTCTTCCTGCGGCTGCAGCATGGGAAAGCGGCGAATTTCTTCCATATAGCGGCTCAAACCGCCTTCGCCGGATACGACACTCGGTAAGTTCTGGGCCATTCAGCACCCTTCCTCTCCAGTTTTTCTGTTCTTGCCCCCTCTTCAAGAGGCGGGCTTTTATGACCGGTAGCCGCAATTCGTGCGCGCCCCCGTTCATCACCAAATATAGGTGCCCTTTTAGGCAGATTCACGAAAATCGCAGGTTAAATTTTCGTCATGTTGGCAAATATTTGCCTCAAACCATTGAAATTCATAGAATTTTCAACGCATTCACCAGATTACGCATGTCGGTGGGAAAAGGCGCCTCAAACCGCATCAATTCGCCGTTTTGCGGGTGTTGGAAGGCCAATGTCGCCGCATGCAGCGCCTGGCGCGAAAACCCGCTGACCACCGATTTTACCGGTTCCGGCAGGATATTGGCCTTGGTACGAAATCCGGGCCCATAGACCGGGTCGCCAATCAGCGGATGGCCGATATGGGCCATGTGAACGCGTATCTGATGCGTTCTGCCGGTTTCCAGCCTGCATTCGACCAGCGAGGCGGTCGCCGTCGCATCTGCCTGCAAGCCAAATTGCTGTTTTACGGCAAAATGTGTCACCGCCCGGCGCGCGTCAGACCTGCCTTCACGCACCACGGCCCGCTTCATCCGGTCAGAGGCAGACCGGCCCAGTGCGGCATCAATTATGCCCGTCATCCGGTTCGGCGTGCCCCAGACCACCGCCAGATAGCTGCGTTCCAGATCACCCGACCGTCCGTGGTCGGCAAAGGCTTTCGACAGCGCTTTGTGTGCCGCATCGTTCTTTGCCGCCACCATCACGCCGCTGGTCTCCTTGTCGAGCCGGTGCACGATGCCCGGCCGTTTGACCCCGCCAATGCCCGACAGCGTGTCGCCGCAATGAAAAAGCAGCGCATTGACCAGCGTTCCGTCCGGCACGCCGGCGCCCGGATGCACCACCAGACCAGCCGGCTTGTCGATGACGATCAGATGTTCGTCCTCATGGAGCACGTTGAGCGGGATATCCTGTGGTTCCGGTTCGGCTGCTTCCGCTTCCGGCATGCGCCACTCCACGCTGTCGCCAGCCGCAAGCCGCCGCTTCGGCTCGGCCGGCCCGCCATTCAGCCGCACTTCGCCTGCACCGATCATCGCCTTGACCCGGTTGCGCGACACGTTCGGCCCCAGTTGCGTGGAAAGCCATTGGTCGAGCCGCGCGCCTTCGCCGGTGTCCGGCACCGTCATGGCTTCCCATTCAGCCGCGGTTTCTGTATCAGGTGCCGGCACGACAACAGCCCGATGAGCAAGACATGACCGAACAGGCGCCACTCAACCAGGCCGATCTTGGCGGCGACGAAGACAAGCCGCTAGACCCGGCGGTGGAGCGCGTGCGCCGCAAGATGATGCGGCTTATGGCGATTTCAATCGGCATCATGATGATCGGCCTTATGGCGGTGCTGTTTGCAATTGTCTACAAGATCTCGGCCGGTGACGAGGCCGCCGCGCCCGCAGGCGACACGTTCGAGACCGTGATTGCCATTCCCGCCGGCGCAAAAATCGTCTCGCAATCGCTATCCGGCGACCGCCTGACCCTGCTTGCCGAACACGCAAACGGCCGCCAGACGATCTTCATCTTCGACACCGCCATGCGGAAGGTCGTGGGCCGGATTGAAGTGGGGAGTGAGTGAAGCGCCTTTATCTCTCCCTTTGCGGTGGGGCGCCGGACCTATCTCTCCCCTTGCGGGAGAGAAAGTCTTTTCTTGGGCTTACGAGGGCGAGCCCGAGTAAGTGCTTAGAAAAGACCAGAGAGGGGGTCATTCCCCCATGCAATAGCCCCTCTCTTGCGATTTCTAGCACTTAGCCATCACTTCGCTCGGCTAAGAAACTGAAATCGCTTTCTCTCCCGCAAGGGGAGAGATAGGCGGCGGCGCTTCCTCCATCCGATCCCGCGAAACCGTTTGCGAAACTGCCCGCGTCGGGGCACTCGCCACCGCCTGCGCCGTCTCACGCGGGCCATTGCTGTCCACCCTCGCTGATCCGCTTGGCCGGTGCCGGCGCATCTCCCTCACGCCGCGCGCGTTCCATCTCGGCGATGATGCGGCAGAGTTCGGCTTCGGCGAGTTGCCGCACGCGTTCTTCGGTCATGGTTTCGCGTTCATCGATCAACATCTGCCGCTGTTCCGACCTCAATTGCAGCACCAGATAGATGAAGAAGAGCACCTGCGTTGGAATGGCGATCACGACGACTGCCTTGACCCAGTCGGAGGTCCACCGCCAGGTTTCGAGCACATCGCGCAGGAATGAATAGTTGTCCAATATTGTCTCCCCATTTCCTGGCGAAGCGCGATATCGCAACCGCCGATCTCCCCCCTTGCGGCGGGGTCCGAAGGACGGGGCGAGACCCGCGGCTCGACCCTCTGGCCCGACAGGGCAGAGGGGGGTGCCTTGGCTCGGAATCCTCACCCCCCTCTGTCACTTCGTGACATCTCCCCCGCAAGGGGGGAGATTGTTCACGCTCGCGCCTCCGCGCACATCTTCACCTGACCGCCGAACTATCAGCGGCACCAAAAAGCCCCGGAAAATGAAAACGGCCTCTCAGGCAGAACCTGAAAAGCCGGGGAGTTGATAAACCGCCACCAGACGGTCGCACTGGCCTTTAGGCTTTCGCCCTGAACATGCGCCAATGCCTCCCCGACCCTAGGAATCGAGGAGACACCATTTCACGGCTGATGTCAGCCGCTGGTGGTGGGGTTATCACGCCCCAGAGCAGGCGAAACCCGCTCCACTTGCGACTATAGCGTGTAGAAAGTAGGATGGGAAGGGGGAAGTTGAATGGCGGCTTCGAGCCCACTCGAGCCGAATTTACGTGGTGTACAAATGTCCGGTCTTTGACAAGTGGTTGAGACTTAACGGAACTATCCACCATCAAACTATAAATTGTCACTAGGCTTTCCGGATGTCTCTTGCGCAGAGGCTATATAGGACACAGGGTTCTACCGAAGCGCAGAACATTGAGCAAAGCGTTTTCGGGCCATAGCTAAGGATAATCGCGGGCTCTCGTGCGATCCGAAAAGCTTGCATTGCATTTGCGAAGACTGCCGAATTATTGTGTCGACAAGTCCCATGCGGGGACCATGCAAAGAAAACTAAGGCTGCAACACGAAGAGACAGGAGAGCTGTATGGAATTTATGGTAACCACAGCAATAGCCATATTGAGTTTAGCTGCAGCTTTTTTTATCGCCATATGGTCACGACAGCTTTCTCACCCAAATTTTTCAATTAGAATTGGAGAACAGTCTGTTCGTTCGCAAAGGCTTACCAAAAACCCGCGGCATTTGGTCTATCTAATTTCGCTAGAGGCCGGAACAACAATTGAATATTGCCAACTGACTTACGCTATACGCAACACGTCAAAGAAAACTCTGCAAAACATAAAAGTTACCATCGATGTTCCAGATGAATTTTGTATGCCTAAGTCGATGATCATCAAACTTTTGTCCAAACACGGCCTGAGTGAGTTGACGAGCAAAGCCGCGTGTCGCACGAAACCATCTACAAAAGCCTGTATATCCAGACCCGGGGTGTCCTGAAGAAGGAACTGCTGGCGCATCTGCGGGCAACGCGTTCGATCCGCCGGTCAAGGCATGCCAGCCTGAAGCGCGACGGGCTTGGACAGGTCAAAGACGCGGTGTCGATCAGTGAAAGACCCGCGGCGGTGGAAGACCGCGCAGTTCCCGGACATTGGGAAGGTGATCTGATCGCGGGTTCGAAAAACAGCTTCATTGCCACGCTGGTCGAGCGTCATTCGCGTTACGTCATGCTGGCAAGAGTTCCCAACAAGGACACCACCAGTGTTGTTGCCGCGCTGATCAAACAATCAAAGAAACTGCCGCGCGAACTGCGTAAATCCCTCACCTGGGACAGAGGCAAGGAAATGGCCGGCCACCAGCAATTCACTATGGCGACGGATATTGAGGTCTATTTCTGCGATCCCCACAGCCCTTGGCAGCGCGGGTCGAACGAGAACACCAACCGGCTGCTGCGGCAATACTTCCCGAAAGGAACAGATCTGTCGGAGCACTCACAGGCAAAACTCAGTGCCATCGCCCGCCAGCTCAACGAACGGCCAAGGAAGACCTTGCAATATCAAACGCCGGCTGAGAAATTTGCAGAATGTGTTGCGGCGATCAATTGAATCCACACCGCAGAGCCGACCTTCGACAAAAAATCTTATCCACGTTTCCGAAACCTCCCTCACACTCTCCAGCCAAACCGGGAAGCGGATATGGACTGGAAAATTGCGATTCAGAGAAACCGTCAGGCGTTGGGTGACATGGTCACCGAATTGCTGGCGCTGGCGCAGCGCGACGACACGCTCCGCCGCTCCGTGCTTCGCATTCTGCGCCCGGCGGAATCGGCGCTTCGGCGCCTGATTGTCGTCGTTGCGGCGATGCTGAGCCAAAGGGCGCGGGAGCGGGGAAACGACGGCGTGGATAAAAAGGAAATCCAACTGCCGGATTTCTCCACCTTCGCCACCTACGACACGCTTCCCGCGTTTCAACTGATCGACCCGCGAAAGCCAATTGATGGAATGATGCGGCCGGTCGCCAGCGGCATCCCGCGCATCTGCGTCCCCGGTGTTTTCGACCCGGTGCCGCTGAAGAAGCCGGATGACACCCTTCAGGCCGTCAAGCTGATCCGCCGCATCCGCAGACTGCAATATGCGTTGCACACCCTGCCGAGACAGGCGCGGCGGCTCAACCGGCTGATGGCCAGGCGTGCAAAGGCAGAACCCGGTCCCGGAAAAGTTGGGCCAATGCGTCCCGGCCACCCGCCGGGCCACCGCCAACGCCCGCGCGAGCCCGTCGACGACCTGTTGCGCGAGTGCCACTGGCTGGCGCAGGAATGCGGCTACAAACCGCCGTGAGCGTTTTCCATCCGTGCAAGTTTTTTGACCCGGATCGAGGGATTATCGGGAACGATGGCGTGCGACTATCTCCCCCCTGGAGGGGGAGAAAGTGAAAATCTGGGCTTGTGCCGCGAAGCAAGCAAGTCCTTGGTTTTCACCAGAGAGGGGGTTGAGATGTCGGGTCAAAAACGAAAAGGATGAATTTGAGCGAAGATGGTGCCCCTCTCTCACAAAGAGAGAGATACCGGCAAAAAGGAGAAACCCGAAAATGCGCCGTCTGCAAACCGTGACATTCCTCGTGCGTGACTATGACGAGGCGATTGCCTGGTTTCGCGATTGCCTGGCGTTCGATTTGATCGAGGACACCGCGCTCGGCGGCGGCAAGCGCTGGGTTGTCGTGGCGGCTTCCGCCGGCTCGTGCCAGCTTCTGCTCGCCTGCGCCGACGGCGACGATCAGATGGCGGCGGTTGGCAATCAGGCCGGTGGCCGCGTTGCCTTCTTCCTTGAGACCGGCGATTTCGCCGGCGATCACGCAGCCATGATTTCAAAAGGCGTGGAATTTCTGGAGGCGCCCCGCCACGAAGACTATGGAACTGTCGCGGTATTCAGGGATCTGTACGGCAACCATTGGGACCTGATCGAACGAACCCGCTGAAATGTGCCATCGCAGATCGCCGTTGCATTCGCCTGCCCACCGGCCTATATCCTCCCGGTCCGGCACGCTCCCATCGTCTAGTGGTCTAGGACGCCGCCCTCTCACGGCGGAAACAGGGGTTCGAGTCCCCTTGGGAGTGCCAGTTCCCGCCAGCAGGATATTGCTTCGCCTCCGCTCCGGTGGCATGTGCATGTCCGACCCGATCAAACGATAGGTGGAGGCGGACCGGTGACCAACATACTCTATGACGCGCTGTTTGCTCCGCACACGGACAACACAAAACCGTTTCTCATCGCATCTTCCGGCAGCGCGATCAGCTACCGCGACTTCATCGCCACAACCGGCCGCATTTCAAATTTGCTCGTCGCCACTGGCGTCAAGCCGGGCGACCGTGTCGCCGTTCAGGTCGAAAAATCGGCAACCGCGCTGGCCTTGTATGCCGCCTGCGTTCGCTCCGGCGCAGTTTTTCTGCCGCTCAACACCGCCTACACGCCTTCCGAACTGGATTACTTCATCGGCAATGCCGAACCGTCGCTGATCGTCTGTGACGCTGCGGCGGAAGCGTCAATTGCGAAAATCGCCCGTGGCGCAACCGTTCTGACGCTGAACGGCGACGAGACCGGAACACTGGCCGGTGCCGCGGCGTCCCAATCGGCAGACTTTGACGCGGCCACGCGCAGCGGTGACGATCTCGCTGCAATTCTCTATACGTCCGGAACCACCGGGCGCTCCAAGGGCGCCATGCTGACGCAGGACAATCTTTTGTCCAACGCGCTCGCGCTCGTCGACTTTTGGCGGTTTACGGCCGACGATGTGCTGCTGCACGCGCTGCCGATCTATCACACCCACGGCCTTTTCGTCGCAACCAATGTCATGCTGCTTGCCGGCGGATCGATGATCTTCCTGCCGAAATTCGATCTCGACGCCATCATCGCCAACCTGCCGAAATCAACCACGATGATGGGTGTTCCGACTTTCTACACCAGGTTGCTTTCCGACCCGCGTTTTGATCGCGAACTGTCTGATCACATGCGCCTGTTTATTTCCGGCAGCGCGCCTTTGCTGGCTGAAACCCATGTGGAATTCGAGGCCCGCACCGGTCACCGCATACTCGAGCGCTACGGCATGACCGAAACCAATATGAACACCTCCAACCCGTATGAAGGAGAGCGCCGCGCCGGCACGGTCGGCTTTCCGCTACCCGGCGTCGAGGTGCGTATTTGCCAGGCTGAGAGCGGTAGTGAGGTTGCCGATGGCGAAATCGGCATCCTCGAAGTCAAAGGCCCGAATGTGTTTTCAGGTTACTGGCGCATGCCGGAAAAAACCGCCGAAGAGTTCCGGCCTGACGGCTATTTCATAACCGGCGATCTGGCGTCGCGTGATGATGATGGTTATGTCCGAATTGCCGGCCGCGGCAAGGACCTGATCATTTCCGGCGGCCTGAATATCTATCCCAAGGAAATCGAACTGCTGCTCGACGAACAGGACGGCGTTTTGGAATCCGCGGTCATCGGCGTCCCCCACGCCGATTTTGGTGAAGCGGTTGTCGGTGTTGTTGTTGCAATGCCGGAAGCGCGGATTGACCCCGGCGAAATCAAGTCTGCAATTCGTGACCGTATTGCGCGGTTCAAGCAACCGCGCGAAATCGTGCTGGTTGGCGAACTGCCGCGCAACACGATGGGCAAGGTTCAGAAAAACGTTTTGCGGGATACCTATCGCGACCTGTTCAAGGATTGAGCGGCTTACTCGGCTGCCGGCCGTATTTCCTTGCCGGTCGGAATGACTTCATATCCGGGTTCCTCCGGTTCGTCATCGACCATCTCGGCAGGAAATCCTGGCGCATGGATTTCCAGGCCCGTCGCTTCCTCAAGGCGCTTGACAATATTTGGCGACCATTCGCGCTCACCGTAACGCGCGATCCCGTCCCGGAAAATCTCGATCAGCAGCGGCGAAACATCCAGTGGCACACCAGCCCTGTCCGCGACTTCCTGAAACAGCCCGATATCCTTGGCCACCAGATCCATGGTGAAATTGATGTCGCGCGAACCATTGAGAATGACCTGGCTTTCGGTTTCGTGCACGAAAGATGTTCCGGACGAAATGCGAATGGCTTCAAATGTGGTGTTGAGATCCATTCCCGCCGCCTTGGCGGTGACCAGCGCCTCGCACAATGTGACCAGGTTGGCAGTCGCCAGATAGTTCGTCAGCACCTTGAGAACAGAGGCCGATCCCAACGGGCCGGTGTGCAAAATTCTCCGTCCCAGCGTGGTCAGCACCGGAAGCACGCGTTCAAAGGTCGCCCGCTCACAGCCGGCGAAAATCGAGATGTTTCCCGTCGCTGCGCGGTGACAACCGCCAGAGACCGGACAATCGACCGGCTCGGCTCCTTTGCCCACTACCAGCGCGCCGAGCCGCTTGACCTCCGCTTCGTCGGTGGTCGACATTTCGGCCCAGATTTTTCCGGGCGAAAGGCCGGCAAGAATTCCATCATCGGCTTCCATCACCGCAGCGCAGGCGTCCGGAGACGGCAGACAGGTGATAATCATGTCACAATTTTCCGCCATCTCGCGCGGACTGTCGGCCCAGTTTGCACCCGTCGCCAGGAAGGGTTCGGCCAGATCGCGGTTGAGGTCGCGAACCGTCAGTTCGAATCCATTGCGAATGATACTGCCAGCCAGCTTCCCGCCAACATTGCCCAGTCCGATAAATCCGATTTTCATTGTCCCCTCCGAACGTGCTTACAGCAGAAACATGCAATATTGAGCGCTCTTGGAATAACAAAATTCCGAACAGTTCTGCGACTTGGCGCAAGGAGGACAATCGAGCAATCACCACTTTTAATTGATGTGTTATGATTGCACTAATTATGCGAACAAAATTCACCCATTTGCGGCTGAGGCAATGCTAGAAATGCGCCGTGACAGATACAAACGGATCTGTCGCTATTGGAGCGGTTTCGTTCCGGACAGTCGGGGCACGGCACAACGCCGGCCCCGATTTTCCGTCGAAGGCACGTTATGGTTCGGAGACAAACACCGGTGGCAAGGCAACGCTGCCTTCATGGACCACCTGTTCATCGAAGCCGCAGGAGAAATCGCGCGCATATTCGTCTGCAACGTCTCGGGCAGCCTGATTGGCATTGCCGTTGCCGGTTGCCACAACGTAACCAACCACACAACCGTCGCCTCCCGGACCGGCGACCTTTTCGACCACCAGGACCTGAATCTCCCCGTCGCCATTTATGTCAGACACCGTCCAGCGATGAATGGTGGCAAAAGGCCGGGGTCCGCTTTCACCCGTTTCAATTCGCCATTCGATCGTGTCGCTGGTCGAATTGAACCCACCGAAGCTCTCCCATTTCGGCGCCAGATCTCCTGACGGCGGAAAGCCATAATGAAGGCTTTCGCGCAAATCGGAATAATAGATCAGGATTGGGTAGCCGCGAAATCCGTTGCATGTCAGATTGGCCCAGTCACCGTCGCCCTCGGCAGCAGAACTGAAAACCGTGCAATCGGTTTCAGTGTTGAGCTTGGTGTATTCGCTGCTGATTTCACCGGCACTGAGCGGCGCGACGGAAAATATTATGAAAAGCAACCAGGCAGCCTGAAAGAGCAATTTGGCCATGGATGGAAACTCCGCGTTGATCGCCAACGTTTGAGCACACCAATACGCGTTTTGGCCGCCGTCGCCAATCCGTCACTTCAAAGGCGAAGTGGCAGATGAACTTCAAGACATGAAATTTAAAGAACCGCTGGTGCTATCGAAGACCACAGGAGATTCCGCAGGAAGAATATGATCAGCAACAAAATTATCGGTGAGATATCGATCCCTCCAAGATCAGGCAGAAACCGTCTGATCGGCCGCAGAGCAGGTTCGGTCACACGATACAGGAAATCACCGACCATGCCGACAAACTGGTTGCGGGAATTGACGACATTGAAAGCAAACAGCCAGGAAAATATCGCCGAAGCGATAATGAGCCACATATAAATCCCGAGCGCGAGATCAATCGTCAGCAAAAGTGCTTGCATCTGTTTCTCCTGAAATCAGACTGACATTTAGACATTGGAATTGTCCGCGGCAAGTATTCTCAATAAGCCGTTGGCGTGTTTTTGACATGCTTGACACTCATCCGGCCATCCTCCTAAATCGCCGCAATTCCTTCAGGGGCCGTAGCTCAGTTGGGAGAGCGCGTCGTTCGCAATGACGAGGCCAGGGGTTCGATTCCCCTCGGCTCCACCACTTTTATTCGATAATTATCTGATATTAAATAACTATCTTGTTTCTTAAGTTTGTGATTCTTTCTTTTATTCTTACTATTGAATCTGTGACGATTGCGCAAAGACCTGTTACGCTTGGACTGAATTCAAAGCGAACCAAGGATACTTAAAACCGGCCAAAGAACTGGTGAACCGCTGGCAGCTTGAATGGTGGGTTGCTTTAAATACCTAAGCGCTTGGACTCAGTGCCTGCAGGTCAGGAAACGAGCATCGGCATCGCGCTCGCTTGTTTGTACCGCCGTTAATACCTTTACCGCACCCGCGCGTTTGTGAGGAGAAATTATACCTGACGACCAAAGTCTTTACGGGGTCTTAGCCAGTCGCCATCGTTCCCAGCGTTTCCGTTGCGCTTCGGCAATTCTGTTCCGACCCGCATCCGTTTTCGGACCGGTGGACAAGCCGCCGTGAAACTTGCACCTCTGTTTTCCGGGAAGTGCCCTTGCTTCGCAGGGTTCGCCCTTCCGGTTTCGCGCACCACATTTCGGACGCCTGCGAGGAAAGAAAGGCGGCGATGGATGAAGCGGCAAATCCCAATCACAGACCGGCTTGACGTTCTCCGCAGTGAACGCATCCCAGAATCGGTTTACCGCCCAGCCCTTGATAGAGCCAGATTTTGCTTCCCAGTATTTCACCGTCTGCACATGAACACTTGCCTTTTCGGCAAGCTGGCGCTGCGACCATCCGGCACTTTTGCGGGTTGCTCGCAGATCTGCAGCTGTTCGCATCTTAATTACCCTCTGCAGTGTTTCGTTTCGGCGTTGCCTCTTGTCCTGTTGATCGTTGCAACGCATCGATGATGGTGGCCAACACGAAACTGGCAGCCGTTATATCTTTTGACCTGGTTACAACATGCACTCATGACACAAGGTCTGTCGGAATGCGGATATGAACGTCCATATTGAACCCGGCGATTGGTATTTGTGCCATCGTTCACCTCGTCATTTTTCGCTATTTAAAATACCATAACTCACTGTTTTTTCATAGGATTGCTATTTTAACTCCCCACAAGATAGCGGCACTGAACTTCCAATTTATGGGCTGAGAAATCCGGCGGAAAGTAGTGGACTCTTCCGGTCCGATTCGAGAGCACCGGTGTCACCACGCGCGGTCAGTTCAGCCCAAAACCGAAGTCAAATAACTCCTTGCAAAATGGCAGCTTTGCGCCCCCAATTCGGACGTTTGGCAGCTCTCAACCAAATCCTGAAAGCGGACATTGCAGCTTTGGGTGTTCAAGGTCTGCAATGCGGACTTTGCGGCCGGTCGCGACCGTTCGGTAGTTGGGAGTTCGGCGAGTATGTGCTTTCCACACTCAAGGCACAATTGCGGAGTGCCAGCTTGAAGGGAGCTGGATAATAGTCAGCGCCTGCTCACATCGCTATAATATTTAAAAGTTACTTGAGAGGACGGATGGACGTAGCTTCCGATACCGGAATGCTGTTCGGGAACGTCGCCAATCGAAGGCCGGCGGTCGTCGCCATGTTCGAAAATGATCCAATTGCGGCTCGCCAATACGTGAAAGACATCTTGAGCTTCAATCCGAAGGAAAACCTTAGAGCCGTTTTTCTAATGCTCCGCAATGACATCATTAGAGAATTTGCAGACCGATTTTTGGACGCCCTCCGACGCGCAGGACTTCCTGAAAACCTACAGGGTCCGGAAGATGACTAGGTCGGTCATCAGTACGGTTAACGAAAGGAAGAGTGACACTCTCGCCTGTGAAATACGTCCTCTCAATTGGCCACATTTCTTGCCGACTTTGAGACAACTCCTCCGCGCAGCCAGTGTTCCAAAGACGAGTAATTGAATCAATGGCGATTGTATGACCCCTGAGACGAAGACCATTCTTGTTGCCAAAGTTGTCGGTCCGGACGGCTCTGATGACGCTCTGTCTCACTCCGTGTTCAGTGATCGCATCAAGAAGATCGACGAGATCATCACTGCCCATCATGGAAAGTTGGTTGGTGGTGTAGACGATGGCGTGATCGCCGAATTTTCCGACGCGAACGATGCCGTCCATTGCGCACTCGACATCAGTCGGCAGTTTGGCGTGGACGGAGACGGAGAAACCATCCGGATCGGAATAGAAGTGGCTATTGATGGTGAAGCCGCCAAAAGGGCCATTTCGCTTGTCAATCGCCTGACGGACAGCGGAACGTGCATCTCGGCAAATGTACAGGCACTTGTCAGCGACCAAGAACATTTTACTGTCACGCTACTTGAAGCAAGCGAAGAGCCAGACAGCACCGCCTACCGGGTCGAGACAACGCCGCATGCACCCCCGCACAAGCACCGGTCTGTGCCGTGGCGCTCCGCCGTCTTCGCCACAGGTTTGGCCGTCTCTCTGATTATTGTTGCCATGACCACATGGCAGGGTCCGTTTGGATATGTATTAGATTTCCCTGAACCGTCCAATTCCGGCGGCCAAAGCGTTGACAGCGCTGAATCTGAACCCCGATTGGAGACCGCAACTGGCTCCCGTAACAGCCCACCAATTCACGAGTTTGACGGCCGCTGGGAAATAGTCGTCAATTCAAGAGAGGGATGTCGCGATAACGAGGCAAAGGCGTATCCCGTTCTTGTGCAATTGGGCCAGATAAATGAGCCTACACACAGGGTCCCCAAAAAAGGCACGATCACCAGTGGAGGGCATCTTCAAATAAATCTGTTTGGATCGCAAGGTGAAACGATCAGCACTGTAGAAGCGATCATAAAGGGCGATCTCGGTCGCGGTCGGATGTCCGGTATTACGACGCGATGTACCGGCGACGTCATTGTCCGAAGGTTGAACTGATTGTCAGAAAACCAGACATTACTGGAGTTTTCTGATCTCAGAAATTACCATGGGAACAAGTTTGTTGGCTATTGCGCCGTGCCCGGCCACATTAAAGTGTAAACCATCGCCCTGCATTTTCCGTTCAGCCCATTTACGAGGACGATCAACAATAATTACCCGGACCCCTTTCTTACGCAGAATCGACTTCATGGCTGCCACATTGGCATCGGTGTTCCTGTCATTTATCCGATCATTTGTCAGCGGGATTTCTAGGATGGCAATTCGGGCATTGGAACCAACTGCCAATTTCACCCCCCCACGCATTTGAGCAGTCGTTAGGCCATCTACGCCCTTATTTACGATTTTGACCGCATAGCCTTTCTGCTTCAGCAGCTTCTCCAATTGCGCCGGCCACGCTGAACGAGTTCCCACGCCCTTGCCTCTTGTGTTGCTTCCACCAAGGGCCACAATTCTCACCGTGTCGTCAGGAAGTGCGTCGTGGGCCAAAAGCGGAATTGTGAGAACCGCAGCTACAAAAAGGGTCATGATTTTGCGCATGCTATTTGTAACCCACTTTAGCTATCCAAAACTTCGACGACTGTGATTTCGAATGCAGATACCTGAATCCCAACACTCGAATAATCTCCCTGTGCTCTGGAATAAGCCTCCTTGAACGCAATGCTGTTCCAATTATGCGGAGAGACCCCGTGGTCCCAGCCAACCCGATTTGCTTCTCTCCAACCCGTGCAGCATAGCACAGACCGGAAAAAATCTGAATTTTGTCGGTATTGGTGCACTGCTTCCCCGAACGCTCATTCCGGAGCATTTGCAATCACCGCAGATGCGTCAGCTAAGGGCTCGGAGCTGCAGATCAACGCGCTGCCCTCGGACGACTGCTTTGCGCCCCCATTTCGGTCGTTCGCTGGATTTCGTGTCAGTCCTGAAAGCGGACATTGCAGCTTTGGGTATTAAACGACTGCAGAGCGGACTTGGCTGCAGTTGGATTTTGGCGAACCCTTACAATATGCGACTCGATTTTGAGTGTTTTGGTCGTTTGTGGCTGCTCAAAACTCGTTGCGGGCGACCATGTGCAGATATCCCCGCCGCAAGGCGATACCGATATCGAGAAATGGCCGCGGCGGCAGGCGGCTGGCTCCCGGAATACTTAGCTGGGTTGCAAGGAGATCGCTGTCATGCCCCTCCATAAAATCGGCTAACAGCCTACCGGCTGCCGCTCCACGAGTCATGGGTGAGACGTCATTCGTCAGAATTGCAAACAAGCCAGGTTCGATCTCGCCAAATACGGTTCCATCATTCCAGGTAAAGGCCATCGTGCCGCCCCAGCAATGCTCAAACGGCGTGGTTGCGAGCGCTGGCCATCGCGCCTGTAGCGCTTTGCGATGTTTTTTGGAGATTTCTGCGACCTCCTTGGCACCGGAAGGATCGCTGGGAGAATGCTTGTAGACGTTGCGGACGAACAATCGCCGATCATTGGTCAAGCGGATGGTTGCACCATATTCGGACCCGGCCAGAAGGCCGAATGGTTCAGCGGTTCCCAGATGTTTCAACTCATCGTCACTCAGCGGCGCTGTCAAGCTTGCGTAAGTGGCCATCGGAACATATCGGCCTGAGGCGGCACCAAACTGGTTCAGGAAAACGCCAGCAGCCAACACCAGACGATCCACCTGAACCGACCCTTCGGCAGTTTCGACGAGGTAGCCGCCGCTGTTGGTCTCAAAACCGGTTACCGGGCTTTCCTCAAACAGCACCACATTTGTCGGCAGGTTTCGTCCCAGTCCACGCATCATGGCTGCCGGATTGACCAGAGTGCTTCCGGGTGTAAACAGGCCGCGTCTGTAAAAGTCCGTGCCGATACGTCCTTTGACGTCGTCCTGCGTCATCCATGCCTTTTCAAGACCCAGTTGTTCAAGTGTTTCGGCGATCTCCTCGATATGCCGGTCGCCATCGCTGCCCGCCGATCCATAGAACCGGCCGAACTCATGCCAGTCACAATCAATTTGGAACTCCCTTACCATGCGGCGCAGATCAGCAAGGCCACTTTCCCACAGCTGCATGTTGCGCCGGAGAACGTCGATACGTTTTGGCGGTCCGTGGGAGTGAATGTTAAGCATGAAGCCGGCATTTCGCCCCGACGCGCCATAACCGGCCCGCTCGGCGTCGATCAGGACAATTTCCTCGTCCGGGCAGTGAAGACCCAACTGGTGGGCAACCGCCATGCCGCAAATTCCAGCGCCGACAATTGCAGTCCGGGCGCGGCGAGTGCCTGACAGGACCTTGACCGGCTGTCCTTCGGGCAGCGTCTCCCACCAGCCATTGCTATCGCTATGTTTTGGAATGATCGCCGGCCGCTTCATGCCTCAATACCCGCGGTCCAAATCGACAATCGGGGACGGCAGTTTGCCATCGAGACAGATCCGGATTTGGGCCGCAATGAATTCGGCGGCCGAGCGCTCATTGGTCGGCGCAGCGGCGTGGGGCGTTACGAAGACAGCCGGGTGATCCCAAAAACGGCTGTCAGCCGGAAGCGGCTCGTCACGAAACACGTCAAGTGCGGCCGCCTCCAACGGTCCAGCGTCGAGCGCTTGCAGCAGAGCTGTGTCGTCAACACTGCCGCCACGTCCGCAATTAATCAGAAAACTACCCTGTGGCATGCGTTCGAAGACCGAGGCGTCCAACAGGTTCGTCGTGGCTGGCGTCAGCGGCAGCAAGTTCACCATAACATCGGCTTCGCGCACGACCGTGTCGAACATGTCTTCGCCTGCAAGGCAGCGCACGCCTTCAATCGATTTCGGGCTGCGGGCCCAGCCGGTAACGGCAAATCCCAGGTCGCGAAGACGACGGCAGACGTCGAGCCCGGTTTGCCCCATGCCGAGGATTGAAACACGGCGCTGAACATTTTCGGGATAACGGTGACGCAGCCACTTGCGTTCCGACTGATAGCGCCCGTAGCGGGCATAGAACCGGTGGAAATGCAGGACCCAGTGGATGATATGACAGGACATGTCGAGCACCAGCAGCCGGTCCTGAAGCCGAACAATCGGAACATGGCTCGGATAGTCCGGATCGAGCGTGATGTGGGTTACCCCGGCACCAATTGAGAAAATGTAACGCAGATTTTCAAAGGTCCTGAGTAAACCCTGTTCCGGCGCCCAGACGACAGCAAACTCAACGTCCTTCGCATCACCGACATCGTCGGCAAAACGAACACCCATATCAATGCCAGCCGACTGAAAGGCGTCCCGCCAGATTTCAGGACTTGCCTCGGTCCAGTGGAAGAAAATAGCCATTCTGATATCAGTTCGCGTTGTTTCCTGCGGACAGGCCCGGCAAAAAACGGGCCTGCCCTATGACAATTGCCGGTTATTCAGCCGCTTTTGCACTTGCGATCAACGCATCCCAGTCGGATTGATTGGCTGAAATCCAGTCCTTTGCGATCTGCTCGATCTGCGCAGGCTCCTTCTCGCCATTGTTGATCCGGTCCATCATCACACTCAGGTCGGCGACCGATATCTTGAGGCCGTTCATGAACGCCAATGCCTTTGGATTGGCATCGGCAAATGCCTTGCTCATCAGGACATAATTGTCGTTTGATCCAAATCCGGGATTGCGCCCGTCTGCCCACTCGGTGTTGGCATTGTCCTGGCCTGGAAGCGAAGAAAATGGCGCGTTCAAAAACACGACGTCCTTGTCCTGCACCAATACCGCATTGATCCAATTGGGCGCCCAGGTTGTGTAAAAGATCGGCTGACCAGCCTTGTAGCGCTCGATCGTGTTGGCCATCAGAGCAAAATATTCGCCCTTGTCGTTGTTGATATGATCGCGCAACTCGTAAGCATCGAGATGATGTTCAATGACTTTCTCGCAGCCCCAACCGGGGTTGCAACCGGTCAGGTTGGCCTTGCCATCGCCATCGGTGTCGAAGATCGCGGCTACTGCCGGATCCTTCATTTGTTCCAGAGCTTTAATGCCGTGTTCGTCAGCCGTCTTCTTGTCGATGAAGTAAGCCTGCATCGCCTTTTCGTACATGGGACCAGCACGCACCAGCGCATCGTCTCCACCGGAATTGGCATAGAATTCGTCATGCAACGGTTTCCAGTGCACAGCTGTGTAATCTGCATCGCCCTGGCCCAGGCTGAGGTGAATTGCCGGATAATTTCCGGTCAGCATCTCGCCGTTCTCGTAACCAAGGACTGCGAGACCTTCTTCAATGACTTCATAAATCAATTGATGGTCTGTTCTGCCGGTACTGATCGCGGTTACCTCAGCAGCATATGCTGAACCGGCAATCATTCCGCTCGCCAGTGCGGCGAGTACCAGGTTTTTTGACGTTTGTTTCATATTCTCCTCCTTGATATGGCTATGTGGTTGATTGCTGACGCCCACCATTCACCCTCTGACGCAGCCAGCCTACCGGACCTTGCTCCCAGATACCGCGGTTCCCCCGTTCGCGACGGGTAAAACCGAAACCCTGGGTGATCCGGTCGAACATGATGGCGAGCAAAACGATGCCAAGGCCGCCGACGGCAGCCCGGGCGAGATCCAACTGGCTGATGCCGACCAAGACCAGGCGCCCCAGTCCGGCAACGGAAATCATGGAAGCAATGACGCTCATGGCCAAAGACAGCATGACGGTCTGATTGATCCCCGCCATGATCGTCGGCCGGGCCAGCGGCAACTCGATTGACCAAAGACGTTTCCAGGGCGAGGCACCAAAGGCGTCAGCTGCTTCTACGAGATCGCCGCGTACTTCGCGCAGGCCAAGATTGGTAAGCCGCACCAATGGCGGGGTGGCGAAAAAGGCCGTCACGATCACGCCGGGTACGTTGCCGATGCCAAAGAGCAGCACGACCGGAACCAGATAAGTGAAGGACGGAATGGTTTGCATGAAGTCCAAAATCGGCCGCACGATTATCCAGACGAAGTTGACCCGCGAACACAGAATGCCGAGCGGCAAGCCGACGAGCGTTGCGATGGCGACGGCGGTGATAAGCACCGCGAAACTGGTCATTGCCGGGTCCCAGGCCCCAATCAGACCGATGCATACGAGCGTACAGAATGTCAGGATTGCGGTACCGCGGTTGACGATCTGCCAAGCAAACGCGGTGAAAGCAAAAAGCAGAACTGATTGGGGTGTGTCGCGCAATCCATCTTCAATCAGATCGAGCACCCATTTGACCGGCGCCTTGATCGACTGAAAAACGGATCGGTAGTTGGACGTGACCCACCGCATTCCGTCGTTGGCCCACTCGACCAATGGCATATTGATCGCCGCAAACGGATCGAGAAGCAGGGCCCAATCCATGGCTCAGGCCCCCGCCTTGTTTCGGGATTTGGCCGCGCCCAGTGCCTGCACGTATCGGTCAACGGTGACTGCGGTCAAAACGATGCCGATACCGCCAACGGTCGCGCTTCCGAAATCAAGCCGGCCAATGCCCTCAAGCACAATACGGCCCAATCCGTCGACGGAAATCATGGAAGCCACAACCGCCATCGACAGCGACAGCAGTACGGTCTGGTTGAGCCCGGCGAGAATGGTTGGTCGGGCGAGCGGAAGCTGTGTGCCGAGCAATACCCGCCATTCGCTGGCGCCAAATGCCCGGGCGGCCTCGACGAGGTCTTCGCGAACCTCTCGAATGCCAAGATTCGTCAATCGGATCAGCGGTGTGATTGCAAAAAAGCAGGTGACGATGACACCCGGCGCATCGCCAATGCCAAACAGCATGACAACCGGAACCAGATAGACGAAGGACGGAATGGTCTGCATCAGATCCAGAACCGGCCGCAGAAATCGGAAGAACCGGTCGCTGCGGGCGGCGAGTATGCCGGTTGGCAGTCCGACAATCAGGCAAATCGCGACCGCGGTGATAACGATGGAAAGCGTGGTCATTGCAGCTTGCCAGGCGCCGATCAAACCGATCAGGGAAAGACAAACCACCCCTGTCAGGGCAAGCCGCCATCCGCCCAGCCACCAACCGAACAGCGCTGCGCCAATGATGCCCAGCGTTGGCGGTACCGCCTCCAGGCTGGCTTGAACCAGATCGAGAAAGGCCTGCACCGGCGCTTTTGCGGCCAGCAGCGTCGCACGGCTTTGGCCGACGATATAGTCCAGCGCCGCTTCGGCCCATGCGCCAAATGGTACGGAAAAGTAGTCAAATGGATTGAGCAAAGGATCCATTTCAACGGCGCTCCAGATCCCGGCCGACGGCGGACAGGATTTCCGGCCTGCCGATGCGGCCGATCAGGGTCTCACCATCTCTGATCGCGACATGATCGGCGCCATTGGCCAGTTGTCCGATGAGTTCCGGCAAGGGTGTGTCGGGTCCAAGAACAGGCGCATCGTTGGCGACTGAGCCTTCGACCGCGATCTCTGAAGCCGAAATATATTTGAGCGTCGAAATAGAGCTGACAAACCTGGCCACGTAACTGGTTTCAGGATGCAGCACGATATTCTCCGGTGTGCCCGTCTGATCGATCCTGCCGTCCTTCATGACAGCAATCCGATGGCCGATGCGCATCGCTTCATCCAGGTCGTGAGTAATAAACAATGTCGTCTTGTGGGCCTCTGACGACAGTTTCAGGAATTCGTCCTGAAGGTCACGTCTGATCAAGGGATCGAGCGCGCTGAACGGTTCATCCATCAGCAAAATGTCCGGATCTGCCGCCAACGCGCGCGCCAAGCCGACACGCTGCTGCATACCACCCGAGAGTTCGTCGGGATAGCGATCACCCCAACCTGCCAGCCCTACCTTGGCGAGCGCTTCTTCTGCCGCATCACGACAGGCCTTTTTCTCCGACCCCTGAACCTCAAGTCCGAACGAGACGTTGCCGGCAATCGTCTTGTGCGGCCAAAGAGCCATGTGTTGAAAGACCATCCCGATTTTGCGCGCCCGCAAAGCCCGCAAATCCTTGTCACTCAAGCCCATAACGTCTTGGCCGTCGACGTGGACAGAACCGGAAGTCGGTTCGATCAACCGGTTGACGTGGCGCAGAATGGTCGATTTACCGGAGCCGGAAAGGCCCATGATGCAGAAGATTTCACCCCTGCTGACCGAGAAGCTGGCGTCAGCAACGCCAATGACGCAGCCGAAATCCTTCAGTGCCTCATCCTTGCCGATCTTGCCGGCTTTGGCGGCTTCGAGCGCTTCATCGGCCCGACTGCCGAAAATCTTCCATAGATTGCGGCACTCGATCGCGCTTTCAGAGGTCGAACTGTTTTGACTTTGCGACATATGCATCGCCCTTCCGCACTAATCTTCGCACAAATGCGGTCGGCGCCACATTGCAAAAAAATGACCCCATGGGTAACGTCAAGTTACGCATGAGCCACGACTGAGATCGTATCTCATTTTGTCAAACATGTGGGAGCAAACTCTGAGCCAAGGTTTTCGAAAGCTTCCGCCGCCAAAGGCGCTGATGGCATTTGAGGCTTCAGCGCGAAACCTCAGTTTTACCGAGGCGGCAAAGGAGCTGAATGTCACCCGGGTGGCGGTATCGCGTCAGGTTCGACACCTGGAGCAGTTTTTGGGATTTGACCTTTTTGCCCGCGGCCAAAGCAGCATCCGATTGACACGCGCCGGTCAGCGCCTGTCGCGCACCGTACATCAGAGCTTTCAGGCCATTCTGGATGAAGTCGATTCGATCGAGACGATCAAAGAAGATAGACTGATCACGCTCGCCACGACCACCGGTGTTTCGACCTACTGGCTGATGCCGAACATAGGCCGATACCGGCGGATCAAGCCGAATGTCGATTTCCGGCTGCTGGTCTCCCACGAACTGGTCAATCTCGTGCAGTACGATGTCGATATCGCCATTCGATATGGCACCGGCAATTGGCCGGGAACCACCAGTGTCCTGTTGCAGCGTCAGCAAATCCTTCCGCTTTGCAGTCAGTCATTTCACAAAAATTACGGACCGTTTGAAACAGTCGAGGATCTGGCCAAAGTTCCGCTTCTGGAGTTTGAGTCTGCATTTGATCCGTCTTCGATCTGGACAAATTATTTCCGTGACAAGGGATCGGTCCTCTCAAGCCGGATCCGCATGAGCTCGTATGATTCATACATCAACCTGGTTCAAGCGGTGCTTGACGGTCAGGGAGTGGGTTTACTAGGCGCACCGCTGATGCAGCAGTTTCTGGAAAGTGGCGTCCTGGTTCCGGCGTTGAAGACAGAGTCATTACCGCAGCACGGATATTACTTGTGCCAGCCGGAAGGTGCTTCACCTTCACGAACCGTCGTCGAGTTCCGCGACTGGCTCGAAACCGAATTGAGTTCGGGTAGCGAGACTTAGAACTCGGTAGCCAAATCATTGTCTGCGTAATCTGAGATTTCGCAGCCGGGCAATAATTTGTGAGATTGTTCCGACCTCGTCACAGGAGGATACTGGTTTGGCTGGAGATCCAAATGGTGACGACATCGAAATCGCCTTCCTTGCGGCGATCCAAGACCCGCTCACGTAGCGGGGGCGCCGCCGGACGGCGCAAAGCCCGCCTCAAGGCGCCCATCGTCTATCCGGCGACGACCGTCCGCAAAATTCCCACCTACGATGTCCTCTCCGTTGATGGTCTTGAGGCCATCGATAATCATGCGATGGGAATTCTCGAATCGATTGGCATCGAGTTTCGCGACGACACTTCGGCCCAGATCTGGAAAGATGCGGGTGCGGATGTCGTGGGACACAGGGTTCGAATTCCGCGCGACCTGATACGCAAACTGTTGTCCTCAATTCCGGGCGAATTTGACTACAACGCACGAAATCCCGAGCGTACCGTCCGCGTTGGTGGCCATAACATGATATTTGGTCCCGCCTACGGCACGCCAAACCTGATCGATCTGGACGGTGCGCGCCGGCAGGCCACTGCCGAAGACATGTCGACCTTGATGAAACTTCACCAGGTCAATCCCGCAATTCACTACAATGGCGGCTATACGCTCGAACCGATGGATGTTGCGGTACCGCATCGCCATCTGCACATGGTGGAGAGGAGTTTTCTGGCCACCGACAAGCCTATCATGGGGTCTCCGCAATCGGACTTTCAGGCGCGCGACAGTATCGCGATGGCCAAGATTGTATTCGGCGACGACTATGTCGACCAAAATGTCGTTATGACTGCGATATTCAACTGTAACTCACCATTGGTCTGGGACAAGACACAGCTGGACGCAGTCAGGGTCTATGCCGCCAACAACCAGGCGCTGTTGATGTCGCCATTTGTGTTGTTTGGCGCCTCTACCCCCGTTCACTCACTTGCTGCCACCGCTCAGATCATTGCCGAAGTGGTCGCCGGCCTTGCATTTACACAACTCATTCGTCCCGGGTGCAGAGCAGTCATGGGTGTGGCCCCGATGGGTGTCTACATGAAAAGCGGGTCACCGACCTTCGGCTCACCGGAAGTGTCGCTCATCATGTACATTTTCGGACAAATGGCGCGCTACTATGGGGTGCCATGGCGCACAAACGGGGCAAAATCCGGTTCGAAACAGGATGATCTGTATGCCGGTTATGATTCAATTCTCAAAGTATATCCGGCGATATTGGGTGGTTGTAACCTGCTGACCCATTGCGGTGGCACGATCGAAGGATCATTGTGCATTTCGATGTCAAAACTGGCAGCCGACGCGCAGCAAATCCTCGGATTTCAAACGCTACTTGATGGCGCTTCCTTCGGCGAAATGGATTTGGCGCTTGAAAGTCTGAATAAGGTGGGGCCTGGCGGGCACTTTTTCGACGAGGATTACACCCGCGAACACATGCCGTTTCTCGATGACCTGCAAGACAACGAACGCTTTGAATCGTGGGTTGCCACCGGATCCAAGTCTGTTGGTGATCGTGGACGCGAATGGTGCCGCAATATGCTTGAGCGATATGCCGACGAATCTCCCGTTCTCGACCAAGGCATCGCCGAGGCACTGCGGAGTTTCGTTTTGAAACGCGAAAGCGAAATTCCCGAGGGGCTTGCTTGAGCGCCTCGGCAGGATCAATTCTCGTCACCGGATGGCCGCTCGTCGAGGCGGCCGAAAGATTGCTGCGCGAGCAGGGCTATGAAGTGGAAGGCACCAGCCCTGACCCCGACCAGGCAGAGATTTTGTCCCGTCTTGAGGAAGTAAATCCGGTTGGCCTTGTCGTGCGAACAGGCGTCATCGATCAGTCCTGCTTTGGAGCCGCCGGGAAGCTGAAAGTGATCGCAAATCACGGCGCGGGGTATGATGATGTCAATGTCGAGGAGGCAACCCGGCTGGGCATACCCGTCTTCGCGGCAGCAGGCCGCAATGCGATTGCCGTGGCAGAGCAGGTTTTTGCCCTGCTGCTGGCGGTGCGAAAACGGATTACAGAATACGACGCGTTGGTGCGGGCTGGTGAGTGGAGGCCGGGCAAACCGGCTACGGCCGAACTGCATGGGTCGGTGATGGGAATTGTCGGTCTCGGAGCAATCGGTGAGCGCGTTGCAGAACTGGCGTCAGCGTTCTCCATGGAGGTTGTTGCATTTGACCCAGCGCGCGACCGGTCATGGCCGGTTCCGGTTGGTCGATGCGAGAGCTTGGCCGATCTCCTGACAAAAAGCGATGTCGTCAGTCTTCATATCCCGTTGACAGATCGAACCCGCGATCTGATCGATGCAAAGGCGCTAACCCTGATGAAACCGGACGCCATCCTGGTCAACACCGCCCGAGGTGGCATCGTCGACGAGGCCGCGCTTGTCAGCTTGCTGGAGTCCGGTCATCTGGCTGGCGCGGGATTGGATACGTTTGATCGCGAGCCGCCGGGCGCAGATGCGCCGGTTTGCCGATGCCAACGGGTTGTTCTCTCGCCTCACATTGCCGGCGTTACACCTGAGAGCACGCTTCGCATGTCAATGAGCTGTGCGGAAAACATCACCGAATTCCTGCTACGGGGCCGGTGCGGGCCGGACCTTGTAAACCCGGACTGGACAAGAGGCGGAAGGCCATAATTTCTTTGTGAACGCGGACGGGTGAAAAATTTTCTCAGCGCTGCACGATGGTCTGATCCAGATACACGATTAACCTCACCAGCCGAGCGGTAAAACGGGCTCAATCACGACCATTGCCGCCACGACATAGACGACCGGTTTGCGCCCCCGTTTCGGTCATTCGTCCGTTCTCCACAAATTCCTGAAAGCGGACGTTGAAGCTTTCAGAGCTCAATGTCTGCCGAACGGACGAACTGTCTTGGTATACCAAGCGCGGATGCTCAACTTGCGACCAGGGTGCCGGTGCTATGGCGAGCCAAGAGCTACCTCTGGATATTGGTTGGAGGTTGGTCAATCCTGCTTGCCAACGGCCACTGCGGTTGCGCTTTGCTTGAGGCTAATCTACTCAAGCAACGGCGAATCTTCTGCATGCTCTGTTAGCATCGGCGCAGTGGTTCAGATATGCGTTGCGCTGGCGCCATTCGCAACCCTGAGCGGGCAGCCGTGCCTCACTCGCAACGTCTCTTCAAATTGAATATGGAGCATTTGTGCGATGAAAAAGTTGCGTGTCTATCTGGCGGGCCCGGAAGTGTTTTTGCCAAATGCGCTGGAAGTTCTCGGCAAAAAAGTCGAACTGACGAAGGCTGCCGGCTTCATTCCGGTTTCGCCCGGTGACATGGTCATTCCGCAAACAGAGACGCGCCGGGAAAAAGGCGTCGCAATCAGCGCCTTCCACGAAAAGCAGATGCGAGGTTCCGACATGATCATCGCCAATCTGACACCATTTCGCGGACTGAGTGCAGACACCGGCACATGTTTTGAGCTGGGTTTCATGTGCGCACTCGAAAAGCCGGCATTCGCCTACACCAACGATGTCCGCAATCACTATCAGCGTCACAACGACTTCTATGACGGCAACATCTCCCTGGAAGACAACGAGCGGCCCCGCGCGCCCGATAACATGTCGATTGAGGATTTCGACATGATCGACAATGTGATGATGCCTGGCGGCGTGGAGAACAGAAACGGAGTTGTTGTCGTTGGCAATGCCGCGCCAGATCAACTGCTGACTGATTTGACAGCATTTAAGCAAGTGCTGCAGATCGCCGCCGAGAGACTGCTTGCCCGTTAGCCTGAAGTCAGAATGTTTTGGCGGCTACACAAAAATGGAGTGACATAGCCACGGTTCCACCATGGCTTTTTAGGCGCTCAATTTTCGGTTCCGAGCCCAATCTGAAGGTTGAGAGAAGCAATCCGCAAACCTGGTTTTCAAAAGCTGACATTCATATCCAATCGATTGGACAAATTGCGAACGGCAGTGGGGGTGATCGTTCGTTCGAAAAACTCGATCGGTGAGGCATGCGACCCCCAATCACAGTAGGTAGCTAATTGTTGGGGCCGAGAAGTCCGCACGTGCGCATGGTCGGTGCAGGATCAGAATATGCGATACGAAACTTTGTACTGATTGGACGTGTGCTCACTGCTGAGTAGCGCCGGTCAACTCATTTCTGACCAGTTGTTCCAAGCTTAAATCCGCTAGTGACGAAACGACAATGTCGGCTCCGGCGAGTTCTTCGTCATGGTCATCATGCAACAAACCGATGCAAGTGAATCCACCGCGCTTGGCCGCCTCTACACCGGATGAAGAATCCTCGATCACGATGCACTCATCGATCGACAGTCCAAGCCCATTTGATGCAGTCAGGAAGATATCCGGATTGGGTTTTCCCCGCTCTACCTCGTCGCCGCCAACGACAACTGAAAACGCATCGATCAAATTTGCCTTTTCCAGGACAGCTCTGACATTGGCGCTGCTGGAAGCAGCTGCCAGCTTCAATCCCAACGCTTGACATTGCCGGACCAACGCAATGGCAGCATCGAAGACTTGAAACTCCCCTCGCTCGATCATTTCGACATAGTAGTCATTCTTCTTGTCCGCTGCCTTCCGGACTTCCGAGTCCGAGTGTCGGTTCATGACGGCGCGGGCGCCGTCAAAACGCGGCCGGCCGTCAACCAAACTGCGATAATCTTTAGTTCCGAATTCATAGCCGTATTCATTGAACATGCGTGTCCAAGCCCGAAAATGGGCCGGTACTGTGTCAACGAGAACCCCGTCGAGGTCAAATATCAATCCCTTGATTCGCATTATGGTCTCCCGTAACCGGTATCTTGGTCAGTCCGATATCATGCCTTGATTTTTGGGCAACCGGAATGCATGAGAATGAATATCAGGCATATATATTCAAAAACCGGGTACAGGACGTTAGCTGCAATGATGCGAATATGGACGTAAAGAAATTACCCCTCGAACAACGGGCACAATGTGCAGCCTATATGCGCGCGACACACAACATGTCCCAAGCAGAAATCGGACAAGCGTTAGGAGGTCTGTCGCAACCTCATGTCAGCCGGTTGCTCACCTATGCTGAAAAGAAAAACTATCTCGTCATCGAGCAGCGCTTTGCCAGCGAACTTTTTTCCGATGCATGGCTGGGTCAGATAGAGGCGCTACTAGCTCCGGCCGGTCTGAACGACATTTTAAACGCATTTTGCAAACGGTCCGGTTTGCATGCGCCGCGTTTGCGAGTGTTCGAAAGCGGTTCCGGAAACACCGAAGCCCGGTTGACGCAGCGTCGTGCGCGGTTCGGGCGCATCGCAGCGGGCCGTCTGATTGAATTGATCGAAGCTTCAAAAATCGTCGGGGTGGCCTGGGGCCGGACAATCAAGTCGCTAGTGAACGGCATCGAGGCATCTCGGCAACCGATAAGGCGGTCACGACCAATTGAGTTCACTGCTGTTTGTGCTGAACTGGTCGCACTCGCCCAGCACGAACACTCTTCTAGCCGACTTGCCGATGCTTTTAGTGAAGTCATCAACGGAACAGCCGGTAATGCCGTGCAGCTGACCGGCTTTCCTGCCTACATTCCCCGGCACTACGACCAAACCATGCGAGATTCAATCTGGCGTTTCATTTCCGATACGCCAGGGCACAGTCGCGTGTTTTCAGGTTCCAATGCGCTCATTCATCGGATGGATATGCTGATCTCCAGTGTCGGATCGTCAAGGATGCCAGTGCTTGGAAGCTTTGAAGAACTGGTAATGGCTAGCGGCCTTCCTGCCGATGAGCTGCGACGGTTAGTAGTTGGTGATCTCGGCGGAATCTTGATTCCGCGTGACGATCTATCAAGTGCGAGCGAAAAGCTGATCGAGGAACTCAATGAAATCTGGACCGGCATTAAAACCGAACATGTTCGCGCGATGGCCGATCGCGCGATCAAAGATACCGCGATGAGTGGTGTGGTTGTTGTCGCGATCCAGGCCGAACGCGGTGACACAGCTTTCGAATTGATCCGTCGTGGCTTGGTCAACGAACTGATTTTAGACCAAGCCGCTGCCAATCAGCTGCACAAGCGGCTCGCAGAAAACTAACGAGATAGAGTCCCGACTGACGTTTCGGGAACCTTAACAATTGTCTCTTGTGATGCCGACAATGTCACCGGCTCACCAAATACTTCGATCATGATGTTGGAGCCTTCAACCGCGTTGTACTGAAATCGGCATATATCGTGAGCAATCGAGACCTCGACGGTGTCACCCTGCCAAGCAAGAGTAAATTGAATGTCATTCCATTGGCGAGGAAGCCACGGTTTGAAGGTCATTTGACCGTGTTTGACACGGAATCCGCCAAAACCGCACACCAGCGACTGCCAAGTTCCTCCTGCCGAGGCAATATGAATGCCATCTTGAGTGTTGCCTTGATTGTCGATCAGGTCGACAAAAGCGGAGCGCTCAAAGTAGCGATGAGCGCTGGACATATCATTGACTTCAATACCCATAATAGCGTGGATCGCCGGACTCAACGATGATTTGTGCATCGTGCGCTTTTCGTAAAATTCGTAATTTGCGGCCTTGATCTCGTCGGAGAATTCATCAGGCAGCAGGTAATTGAGCATCACGACGTCCGGCTGTTTCAAGAGCATAGACCCATTCAGGGTAAAGTGGTCGTGCCCTTCGGGATAGCAGGGCATCTGGTTTTCATCCCATTCGACGATGGGAATGTCTTCCAACTGAAAATAGCCTTCAAACTGTTCAATCAAGCTACGCTCCGGATCGAACGGAATGTAGATTTTGGCCGCAATTCTGGCCCATTTGGCTACTTCATCCTGAGATAATTCGAGTTTTGCCAGCAGAGTCTGGTGCTGGTCTCCTGCCTCACTACTCAGGTCTTCAAAAACTTTAACGGCCTGCTCCAGATGCCACTTTGCCATGCGGTTGGTGAACGTGTTGTTGTCCACATGTTCATGAAACTCATCCGGGCCGATTACGCGGGTCAGTTCGTATCGGTCGGCTCCCTCATTCCATTCCAACCGGCTTACCCAATAACGGCTGGTTTGGTACAAGATCTCAGCACCATATTCGCGCAGGAACTGCCGGTCGCCAGTCGCGGTAACGTAACTGATTACGCCGTACGCGACGCAGGCAGTAACATGAATTTCTTCTTCGCCGGTCCAGATGCGGTTGGCACCGTCGGCGGTCCACTTCGGAGTAGTTTCAACGCCCGTATCAGCAGATTCCCAGGCGTATTGCGCACCCTGATAGCCGTTTGTGCGCGCATTCTGAATTGCCCCGGGCAATGTATGGTAACGATATTCCAGCAATGCGCGCGCCGTCCGTGGCTGGGTGAAGATGTAGAAGGGAAGGAGAAAAATCTCGGTATCCCAAAACACATGCCCTTTGTAGCCTTCTCCCGACATAGATTTGGCACCGACGTTGACGCGCGGATCGTTTTCATTTGCGGCAATCAAGAGATGATAGATGTTGAACCGCAGCGCACGTGTTGCTGCCGAATCTCCGTTGACAACGCAATCGCATGCCCGCCATTTATCGTGCCAAACGGCTACGCTTGTTTCTACGCAGGCATCGAAACCCTGCGCCTGTGCTGTCTCAAGAGCTGCCAGACACTTACTAGACAGTTCTGCTCCGTTCAGGTCACGTGACGTATAGATCGCGACTAACTTATCAAACGTATAGGATTGCCCCTCTGACCCTTCAAAACTCTGCTGATGGGCAACTCGCTCATAGTCCTGCGAAGTCACACTTTCGACTGGATTGGGTGACCCGTCCAGAGCGGCGATCATGCCTATCACTATGTTGGTGTCGAGCGTCTCGGTTTCGATATAGATTTGCGATTTCGCAGCTTTGGCCTGGACCACGCGCATGTGGTGGCTCTTGGCCCACTTTTCCCATTTCACTTCGGGGTCAAAGGTCGGCATATGCTTCCAGACGGGTAGCCGGTCGAGGTTGTAGCGCTCAGCGTCAAGCGCGCTTTCAACTGTGATTGTCGAGGTGTGATTTTCCGGCGTTACCGTCAGCCGGATACCGCAAATATGTTGATCGTTAAAACTGGCAAAACGCACACTACACAGGCGCGTCCGCCTACCTTGTCGATCCTCAAACAGCGTGTCTCGGTGCAATAGGCCTGTCTTCAGGTCCAGCACGCGATTATGCTCAACAACATTGCAGGATTGGGGCCCGAGCAATGTACCATCAACTCGGACCTGCATCGGCAACCATGTCGGTGCGTTGACCAAATCGATCACCGTGGAATCATGATGATCATAAACCCCGGCCAAGTAGGTGCCGGACAATTCGCCCTTGTGCCCCTCCTCTAGGGAAGCGCGCGTGCCCTGATATCCGTTGCCAACGGTGAATATCGTCTCCCTGAAATTGGCTTCAGCGGCATCAAACCCGGTTTCTTTGACCAACCAATCATCACTGCTCAACGTGTCTTGCATTTTAGAAGCTCTATCTGAACGGATGTTCGATGGATCAGTCACCGTAGGTTTCGGCAATCTGGCGCTCTGTCTCGTTTCGGTTAAAATAGACGTCCAATTCGCTGCTTGTGCAGCGTTGGGCGCCTGCACAGTTACCGAACTGACAGGCTTTGACAAAATCGCCTGTCGCCAGGTAGCCGAAAGCCAATCCACCGGCAAAAGAGTCGCCGCAACCGGTTGTGTCGACAACATTTTCGACGAGCACCCGTTTGACCAAGTGTTCACGCATCCGACCTGAATCGTCTTTGAAATAGACCGCGCACCCGTGCTGATCGAGCGTTACGTACAACGCCTTTACCCCCTGATCGAGGCAGTGCCTGGCAAACTTCGGCAACTCATCCATCGTCAGTTCACCGACTTCATTCAGATCCTGCTTGTCGTATTCACCTTCAAACCAACTGCAACGCGCTTCCTCGAGGTTCATCTTCAGTAGATCGATGTTTGGAAGCCAACGGTCTCGGTCGATCCAAAATTTGTGAAACCGGTCGCCATGCTTGGACACGCCGTTGGTCGGGCCGTGTGCGTCGAAAATGATCGTTCCTTTGCTGTTGGCCTTTATGTAGCGCAGTGTTTCGAGCGGTATTTCGAAATCGGTAATTGGGACAAAGACAAACGCATCACAGTGCATTATGTCTTCGATATCTTCGGGTAGAATTGGATTCATGAATCCGGTTTGCTTTTCATCGCGGTGGTTCTGATCGATATAGACCAAATCGATCACATCTCCCTGATCCGCTTTTCCGGTGACATGCGACACGTCGAGACAAGGGAAAGCGGTCAGAAGGTCGTGTATTTTGACAATATCCGATTTACGCACATGACTAACCGCGCGGATCGTCGAGCCCGGTCCCGCTAGCGCTGACAGGCAAGCGGCCGTATATACGGCGCAGCCGAATTTCTCGAATTTCTCACCTTGATAACTGGTTATTCTATCACGCGGTATCGGACCGATTACGGCGACATCAATCTTATCGGACATCTCATCCCCACTTGGCATGAATATTTCGACACGACCGAAGTGGTGCAAACCTGGTTTGGTGTTCTACAGGTTCGCACATCAGTTCTGGTAGACCTGCTCGGTGGTGTAAAATCCGCCGTCGATTACCGTAGCATCGATTGTATCCTTGGAGACGGCTATGACTGGAGTGATAACCGTCGGAATGTCCGCAAAGCCGTTGTTGATTAGAGCATGCTCGCCAACAATGTCAGCGATATTGCTGTCAGGTGCCTTGGCAATTTCTATTGCGATATCAGCTGCCGCAAATGCCAACGGTTTGATCATTTTCCAGATTTCAAGAGCTTGAACGTCATTGGCAACCATGCGCACGTTTCTTAGGTCCGCATCCGAGCCAGCGACAAATACCTGGTTGACTGAAGCGAGACCTTCATCGCTAAGTGCGGCAACCACGCCGAAGGCAAGACCGCTATTGTTGCAGATGAACGCGTCAATTGAATTGTTGTACTCAACGAGTAGGTTCTCGACGGTCTCGCGTGCCATTTCGGGTGACCAATCCACATGGCTGCGATCGGCGATCAATTCCAGTTCCGGGTATTCGGTGATGATCTCCAAGGCGCCGCTACTCAGCGCCTCGGCGTTAGCATCTCCGGGTTGTCCACGGATTAGTGCAACCCGGCCACCGACTTTACCTCGGTTGTTTTTTAGCCACTCGATCATGGCCTTGCCCTGAAGGCGTCCGACGGCCCAGCTATCCTGCATCACCATTACATCAAGAGGACCGTTTTGCAGCATCGAGTCATAGCCAACCACTTTAACGCCGTGGTCATGGGCAAGGTTCACTAAAGCACCGGCCGTCTGGGTGTTGACCGGCTGCAGCACAATGACATCGACACCATCTTCCAACATCGCCTCAAATTGCTGTAATTGGCGCAGTTCGTCATTGCCGCTGGAGTCGAACACGACCGCTGCACCATTAGACTCCGCGCGGGCGACAAACAGCGCTTTGTCGGTTTGATACCGGGCTTCCTGCATCGTCTTTAAAAGAAACCCGATTTTTGGAGCGTCTTGCGCAACCGCATTACCGAGCGAGGCAACAAGGATCCCGATCAGGGTCAAACCTTCCAGGCTGGTTTTGCGAATGGACTGCCACAGTCGATTTGCCATGATTCATCTCCCGTCTGTTTCGCACTTATGGACAAAGTCGGAGATGTGGTCCCACAAAGTTTGACTGAGCGGGACCACGATCGTCCTACTTGTTTTTCTGCATCACATCGAACCAGACGGCGAGAATGATGATCAGGCCCTTGATGATCAGCTGATAAAAGGTGACGACACCCAGCAGGCTCATGCCATTGTTCAGAACGCCGATCAGCAAGGCACCAATAATAGTTCCGCTGACTCGGCCCGACCCACCAGCTAGGCTGGTGCCGCCAATGACCACCGCCGCGATGGCATCCAGCTCGAACATCGTCCCGAGATTGGGCGAAGCGCCGTTCAAACGGGAGGCAAGAATGATTCCCGCCAATGCGGCCAATACTGAGATGATGGTGTAGACCACCATCTTCGTTCGAACGGTATTGATACCTGACAGCCGCGCTGCATCCTCATTGCCACCAAGTGCATAGATGCGGCGTCCAAAACGGGTATTGTTTAACGCATAGATACCAGCGAACGCTATAGCTGCAAAAATTGCGACCGGGACCGGGATTCCCTTATATCCGGTAAATACGTAGAACGCGAGCGCGAAGCCACTCAGCATTACGGCGCCGTTAACGTAAAGTTCTTGCTTGTTGACCTGTACACCATGAGCAGCACTTTGCTGCACTTCGCGAAAAATCGAATAAACGGCCAGCGCCGCACAAGCGATGAGGATAATACTGGAAGCCATCGGCGGAATGTATCCACCGCCAATAATGGAGAATGAATTGTCCTTCACCGGCACGGAACTGCCATTGGTCAAGGTCAGGGCAAGGCCTCTCGCAATCGTCAGCATGCCTAATGTTATTATGAATGGCGGAATGTTGAATTTTGCGATCCAAAATCCGTTCCACAAACCAATACCACCACCGACGATGACCAATGTCAGCGGAACCGCAAGTGCGGCCGGCACACCCCATTGCATCATTAACGTACAGGCCACAGCAGAAAGGCCAACTACAGAACCTACCGACAGATCAATTCCGGCGGTCAGGATAACCATTGTCATACCTACCGCAATGATGCCGATGATCGTAACCTGGCGCGACAAGTTGCTGAGATTGCGTTCGGTAAAGAAGGCATCATCGGCAAAACTTAGTCCCACCACCAGCACGATCAAAGCGATCAATGAGGCGTTATTCTTTACAAAATTGAGCAGGTGATTTTCCTTGGATATTCCGAGCCCTACACCTGCGACATTGCTATCAACAGTCATGTTCTTTCCTCCCTTAAGCGCTGCCGGTGGCATACGCCATGATGGCTTCCTTTTTCGCTTTGTCGCGTTCGAAGTCGGAGACAATCTCGCCTTCGCACATCACCAAAATCCGATCGCACATGCCTAAAACTTCGGGGAGTTCTGAAGAGATCATGATCACCGTCACACCCTGATTGACCAGTTCATTCAGCAGTTTGTAGATCTCGACTTTGGCGCCGATATCTATGCCTCGTGTAGGTTCATCCAAGATAAAAACATCAGGTTTAGAATTCAGCCATTTGCCTAAAATGACCTTTTGCTGATTACCGCCGCTAAGCGTACCAATAACAGTCTCAATAGACGGAGTTTTGACACCCAGCTGATCAACGTAATCTTTGACGACCTTGCGTTCCTGCTGGTTGTTGATGATGCCCAAGACCTTTGAGCTAATTGTCTCCAGCGAGGAGATCGTTGTATTAAACGTAATCGATTTATCCAGAAACAAGCCCAAGGCTTTTCGGTCTTCGGTTAGCAAGGCGATACCGGCGTCAATCGCGTCTCTCGGTGATTTGATGTACAGCGCCTTGCCGTTCAGCTTAACTTCGCCGGTCGTATTCTGCGGATAAGCACCAAACACACCCTCGACCAGTTCCGTGCGACCTGCGCCCATTAGACCGGAAATCCCAAGAATCTCACCCTTTCGAGCGACGAAGCTGGCATCCTTCACTTTGTATGTGCCCGGCAAATCCGGATTACTAACTGTTAGATTGTTGACCTCAAGTGTGACCTCGCCAGGTTTGAAGTCGACTTTGGGGAACATGTCCTTGATGTCACGGCCGACCATACGAGCGATGATCTGATCAAGTGTGATATCGGCAATCGGCGTCACATCGCCTATCGTCTCGCCGTCCCGCAACACAGCCACCCGGTCGGCAACTTGCTCGATCTCCTCCATCTTGTGGGAGATGTAGCACATGCACACGCCATCGGCCTTGAGTTTGCGGATGATCCTGAAGAGGTCCTTGACCTCCTTATCGGTCAACGCCGAGGTCGGCTCGTCAAGAACGAGGATGTCCGCCTTCAGGGACAGGGCCTTGGCGATTTCGACCATCTGTTGCTTGCCGACAGTAATATTTTGGACGAGATCGGTCGGCCGGATATCACTAATGCCGAGATCGTCGAGAATTTTCTGTGTCTCGGCAAAAGTTTTGCTCCAGCTGATTTTGCCTTTGCTGTCGGTGAACTGCCGATCCAGAAAAATGTTTTCGGCGACCGTGAGCCCTGGAATTAAGTTGAGTTCCTGGTAGATGATGGCGATGCCGGCGGCTTCAGCTTCCTTCGTGTTCGAGAACTGCACCTTTTCGCCGCGAAGATAGATGTCACCCTCATAAGTCGGATAGGGCCAAACTCCGCTGAGCACTTTCATCAATGTGGATTTTCCGGCGCCGTTTTCGCCCATCAACGCCAGAAGTTCGCCTGATCGTGCCTCAAAGTTCACATTGTTCAAGGCACGAACTCCTGGGAAGTCCTTGATGATACCCTGCATTTTCAAGACAACTTCAGACATGGCTGTTTCCATTGGATTGGACAATCGGTTCCACGTGATTGCGAGGACTTGGTTAAAATCCTGCGGTTCTCGCGCTGAGGGAGGACGTTATGTGGCGGTTGCACCGGGAGGTAGTGAACGCGACCACTTTCGGAGGGCATCCTCCCTCAGCGGGAATTCGGTCTCGGATCAGTTCCCGTAGACTTCTTCCTCGGTATAGAAACCGCCTGCGACAATTGTGTCTTTGATATTATCCTGTGTCACCAATGTGATCGGTGTGACAATGGTCGGAACATCGGCCATGCCGTTGTTGATCACCTTGTCAACCTTCAGAATATCGGCGGGAACCCCATCGGGATTGCTGGCCAATGCAAACGCTACCTCGGCAGCCGTTTCGGCCAGAGGATCGATCTGCTTCCAGATTTCCACGGCCTGTTTTCCCTGGGCGACATACTGGATATTAGCCAAATCAGCATCCGAACCGGCAACGAATACTTTGTCTGACGAAGCTAGCCCCTGCGCTTCAAGTGCCGCGATCACACCCCTTGCCATACCGCTATTGTTGCAGATGAATGCATCTATTGCGTTGTCGTTAGACGTCAGGGTGTTTTCCGCAGTTGCCATCGCCTTGTCGGTTGACCAACCTTCGTGGGCTTGGTTGGTGACCAGCTCCAAATCAGAGTTGGCTTCGACAATTTCCAAAACACCGCTACTCATTGCGATCGCGTTGGAATCACCCGGTTGGCCTTGGATCAAGGCTACCTTACCGGACACCGAGCCCTTTTTCTCTTTGAGCCATTCAATCATGGCTTCACCCTGAAGACGGCCGACAGCCCAACTGTCCTGCATCACCATCGCATCGAGCGGGCCGTTGACCAGCATCGAGTCGTAACCAACGACCTTCACACCTTCGCTATTCGCCATACTGACCATGCTTCCGGCAGTGCCGGTATTGACCGGCTGCAGCACGATGACGTTGGCACCCTTGGCCAGCATATTCTCGAACTTGGCCAATTGCGTTTGCTCGTCATTGTTCGCTGAATCAAATATCACCTCAGCACCGAGCGCTTCGGCCCTAGTAATAAACGCAGCGCGATCGCGCTTGTAGCGTTCTTCCTGCATTGTTTTCAAAAGAAAGCCGATCTTAACGTCGGCAGCTGTGGCCGATCCCGCCGAGAAGGCGGTCGCCGATGCAGCCATCGCAATAATCGCCGCTCTACGTGTGAAAGTCAGGAATTTCGACATAGATTTCCTCCAATTCATGATCTGTTGCAGCGCTGCATTGGGGCCTTTCTGGTTCTGCGTGAGGCCGCGATCATCTGATGCGATTTCGATGCGCTGTGACGTGGGGAGAGTAACACCCATCACACCAAGGTGAATGAGTATGTTAATTCTGAATAAATATTCACAATCTAAGAAACGGGAATCAATTCCGCCTGCGTGTTTGTCCGTTGGCTGGGAGTCACTAAAACAATTTCGAAGGTAGCAGCTGCAGGCTTCACTAGTCTGATGCGCTGGTAACGCAATGGATTAGTTCTGGGGCAGGCAACTAATTCTGGCGTTTAGCCGTTTCTGCGACCCGGAGCTTTGTACCGCACATCCCTCCTGGCCCGAAGTTGTCAAAGCGGCGAACAAAAGCCGCATGTGGCTCAAATTAGTTTGACAATGAAGGAATGCGTCGGATCAATAATTGCCTGGTGTCTGCTGTTTGAGATTGGGTGAACGATGCACTGATCAGCTCAGCTGCCTTTCTCGCACCTCCCGAAACGCACTAATTCTAAGATCCACTTTTCGATTTCCGCAGTTCAATACTTACCAGAGCTGCTAATTTTTGGCTTTGGGTCGGAAACATCAACGCGCACGAACGTCTGCTCTGCCTAATCGACGCCCAAAAGCAGACAGTCCGCTGTCGGCCCCTTTTCGGACATTCGAACTAACCACACGGAAGCACACGTCCATGCGGGATTCCAACTCTGGGACTGGATCACCAATAGGAGCTCGGTAATCGCCTGACTGGCGTGGTTGCGTCGTTCGGTGCGGCCTCCCCCTGAGATCGATAAGAAGATAAGAAAAGCTACAGATATCGGTGTGAAGCCAGATTACCGGTTTCTTACTTTCTTATCTTACTTATTGGGGGTATCACCTTGCATTAGGTCAGTTCGTTCGGGATGAACATATTGTCCGCGCTTGGCTTTTCTGACTTCGCCGGCCTTACCCATCTGGTAGAGCAGCTGATCGACATTGTTACGGCGCATCCCAGTCGCCGCTACGATATCGGCCGGCGTCAATGAGCCTTCAGCGGTAAGAAGCTCCGATAAGATTCGCTCACGCTCTGATGAGCGATGCACGTCAGCTGCTTCGCCAAGAATCGTCCAAATCCCACAGTCATGCCGGACAGCCGTCTCCTTCTCCTCCACATCACGGCCACGAACGTAAAGCGTCATGCCATTGGCATCTCGATTAAGAACGAGAGTCGTGTCGGCGACGGCGGATAGGCCATTTGAACCGCTAAGTGCTTCCAGCGGATCGTCGGCGCCACCCTTGCGCACATGATGGAGACCAAGGATGGCAATTCGGGATTCGGTCGCAAATGACTGAAGACCGGCAAAGATGGAATAGTCCGATTCATAAGCATTCTGCCTCAGTCTGGCTGGTGGTTTAATCCGCTGAAGCACGTCGATGATGACAAGGCGCGGATTCGGAACCGAAAGCTTCCATGCTTCCAGTCCGTCGAGGAATCCCTGGTCGAGCATTGGGGCGGTCGATAGCGTCTGAATACGGGACAAGTCCGGACGGTTTTTCTCGTCCGGAAACATGCAGAACAATCGCTGCTGCAGTCGGCGTTCGCCATTCTCCAGGTCAATGTAAAGAACATCGCCCACCTCACACTCAATCCGGCCAAGTGCACAGCCGCCGCAGGCGACGGCCACCCCGATATCGAGGGCAAGCCATGTCTTGCCAAGCTTCTGGCGACCGGCCAATACGCTGAAGCCCTCGGGCAAGTAGCCCGGGACCACCCACCGCATCGGTGGGTAATCGGTCTCGATGATGTTCTGGAAGCTCCTGGTCATCAGGACCGGATGGCTGGTCTTGTTTCGCTCGTAGTCAGCTTCCGGAACAGGTTCGAGATTGTGGACGTTCATGCCGCCAACCTCCTGTTGCTCGTCAGGATAAACAGTTCGGGTATCCGGCCCGGACGCATGTACCTCCGGTAAATCGGTAGCAATGCCTCGTCGACGGCTATTCTTGGACAGTCTCGCAGATTGTCGAAGGCCCTGTCCCAGTCGATAACGACGATTCCGTCACGTTTCCTGGCAAGCCATGCAAGCGGTTCGGCGAGGATGTTCAGGTTGCCATCGAACGCATAAGAGCCGGCATTCACGATTGCATCTTCACCCAATGCGAATGCCCTGCCGTTCAGCGTCTTCAATTCACCCGTCCTCGGTTGCCAGAAGACGAGGTCTTCAGGTTCTTCGAAAACGACCCAATGCGGGCCGGACGGATCTGAAACGAAGCGATTGTTTTTTACAATTCCTTTCGCCGTTTGTGCACCGATCGGTGTTGCCAGAGCCATGATATCGACACCATTTGCCAGGAACCAGTCGATCTGCGCCTGGTTCAGGCCGGGAAACCTGAAGGTCATCTGTCACCTCCAATCCCGGCATGTTCGCAGACCAGGCGGGCGACCGAAGGATCGCATCCAAGACGCCTTGCCAGTCGTCTGGCTGGATAGGGAAGCTCGCGGTATTGCCGCTCGCTGACCACCTGCCAGAGCGGAAGTCTATTGTAAGAGAGAGAATGACGGTCTATTTTCGTCATGACCGAACTCCTGATTTTGCTTGATGAGGAATTTCTTCGGTTCCGCCCCGGGCCAGGTGTTACAGCACCTGCCGGGGCATTCGCTTTCGGCACGATCATGAATGGTCTCCTTTCCCGGAAATCATCCCTCCGGAGGCTTGGTTTGCGATGCCGCGCGGTTTTGAGGGGTTAGGGTCTCTCCCGAAGCGATACGACCACAAATCGCACCTCTGCAGGTGACAAATCCTGACTTCCGACGGTTGGCCGCAGCAGCAGTCGAGGCACTTTTTCCGGATCGCCTTCAGGATCTCGGCTTTCGTCGTCATGCCGCTTGACTCGATACCCGGAAATTTGATGCTGTGGAGAGTGACAACCCATCGCCGCTCGTTCCAAAGCTCCCCGACACCTCGCAGATCACTCCGTTCACTTGCGACCCATATTCACATCGTTGGCGCACAAGAAACACCGGTGTAGAGACATGATACCGTGGGATAAGTTCTTCAACCGCCTGGTCTGAACGCCGGACAGCCGATTTTGATTTGACGCGCACGCGCCTATTCGGCAATGAAGTCATTGCTGTTCCTTTCTTGAAACGGGAGGTTCAGTTCTGCCCCGGCTGGGAAACGATTGACTTTGGCGAGTTGCGTTTCTTTTGCCGGGGTTTTGCACTCAGGCCTACATCGCATGTCCGCCCCCCGCTTCCGGCAGGTTGGCAAGCCATGCATCGGCATCATTCACGGTGACAATACTTTTCCGGCCAATTTTGCGAAGCTTGATGCGACCTTCATTCACTTCCTGATAGAACTTCGACCGACCTATGCTCGCCCAGCCACAGAACTCGTCAACAGTCATCGCTGCTTTGGTTTGGCTCATACGTACTAATCCTTTGGCGATTGAAACGGACCAAGGTAGAACGTAATTCAGAAAGCGCTGACAACAGCCAAAGGCCAAAAAATCAGCTCTTCCACCGATTTATTTTTTTTGTTGTTTAATTTCATATACTTATTTTTATTGTGAATTACGGGGAAGCTAAGCCAAGTCCAAATATTTTTTCAAATCAACTAAACAGATGACATCCAATCAATCCGTTCTCGATCGAATCTGGCGAGATCGATTCGTCGATCTGGTGCAGCCTATTTGGCTTGAAGCAATATTATATTCGAGGTTGGTGGAACATCACAAAAACGCGCCCAGGCTTCCATCAGTGCCCGTCGTTTTTCGAGCGCATCACTGCGCCGATAAGCCAGTTCGGTTGCATCCCCGACCTTGTGAGCGAGTGCCGCTTCGGCGACCTCTCGCTGAAAAGATGTCTTGTCCCCAGCCCAATCGCGGAAGGCCGACCTGAACCCGTGCGGCGTGTACTGATCAGCTTTCATTCGCCGCATCAGCATTGCAAAAGCCATCCCGGAGAGCGGGCGTCCCGGTTTCTGGCCCGGAAAGATATATTCACTCGTTCTTAGTTCAAGCAATGGCGTCAAAAGTTCCATTGCCCGTTCAGACAGCGGAACCCTATGTTCCTTTTTCAACTTCATGCGCTCCGCTGGAACGGTCCAGATCTTGCGTTCAAGATCGATCTCGTCCCACCTTGCCCCCAGCACCTCACCAGACCTCGCTGCCGTGAGGATTAAGAACTCAAGCGCCCTTGCAGAAAGGGCCTCGGCGTCTCGTAGGCGACGTATGAGTTCTGGAAGCTGCTCGTATGGCATAGCGGCATGGTGACCGCGGGTCAGCTTCTGGCGTGCTGGCAGGACGTTTTTCAGGTGACCGCGCCATAGTGCCGGGTTTTCGCCATCTCGCCAGCCCCGCGCCTTGGCATAGTCCAGAACACGCTCAATGCGACCCCTGAGACGAGACGCTGTTTCATGTTTGTCCTGCCAGATGGGATTAAGCACTTTCAGCACGTCATCGGTGCCAATCCGTGAAACGCGCAATGAGCGAATCGGTCCGCAGTAATCGGTCAAGGTCATGCGCCATTGGTAGCGATGCTTCTCGTTCAGCCATTGCTTTTCCATCTGTGCCAAAAACATCTCAGCGCACTCGGCGAATGTCGGTTCATTCTCCCGGTCCCGTTCGGCCTTCGGATCGAGACCGTCAGCAACAAGTCGCCGGCATTGAGCTGCACGATCCCTGGCCATAGCCAAAGACACATCCGGAAAACGACCGAGCCCCATCTCTCGCGCAACACCGGCGGTGACCCAGCGAAAAACCCAGGACTTTGCATCACTGTGCGAGATGTTGAGCCACAGTCCTCCTCCGTCACCTAACCGGCCGCGTCCTTTACGCTTGGCGATTGCCGTTGCCGAGAGTTTGTTTGTTGCCCGCGTCACATTCTTACTTTGATTCTTACTTCAGAACGTGGATTATAGCGGATCTAGGCGAACACTAGAAGACAGTGAAGTGCGATAATGCTGATATTCATAGGTTTTCAAAACCAGCTACGAACAATGACAAACGCCAGTTTGACGGACCTCGGCTCCACCAGATTTCAGTCTGCTTGTGGCCGATCCGCACTTCATTATTTTTGCAAGCGCGTGAGTATATCCATGCTATCGAAAATGCCGATAATATCAGCGCAGGAACACCCCAGATGACACTCGACGCCACCATCAACATCATTAAGGCCAAAATATCATTCGAACAAGTCGATGTCGCGATGGTTCTCGGGTCGGGTCTCGGTGGATTTGCCGACCAGGTCGATGGCGTATCAATCGACTATGCGGACTTGCCGGCATTTCCCGATTCCAGCGTTTCCGGGCACGCGGCCAAGCTGGTGCTCGGAACGGTGGGCAAGGCGCGAGTCGCTATTCTGGGCGGGCGTGTTCACTACTATGAAAGGGGACAGGCGGACGCGATGCGCGGACCGCTTGAGACACTTGCTGCACTCGGTACGCAGCAATTGCTTTTGACAAATGCCGCTGGTTCGGTCCGCAAGGGACTCGGGCCCGGTGATCTGATGCTGATTTCCGATCACATCAATTTTGCTGGAGCAAATCCGTTGATCGGCGAGGAAACCGACCGCAGATTTGTGCCGCTGACGGACGCTTATGACAAGGACATGGCTGATGGCCTAAAGACCGCCGCCAAGCAATCCGGTGTCGAACTGCAAAGCGGCGTCTACACCTGGTTTTCCGGGCCTTCGTTCGAAACGCCGGCCGAGATACGGGCAACCCAAATCCTGGGCGGCGACGCGGTCGGCATGTCCACCGTGCCGGAGGTTATCCTGGGGCGGTTTTTGGGTTTGAAAATTGGCGCTATCTCGTCGATCACCAACATGGGTGCGGGACTGAGCGACGAGAACATCAGCCACGATCACACAAAGGAGATGGCACCCGTCGGCGCAGCAAAGCTCACAAAGCTTTTGAACCGCTACCTTGAAAATTTTGGCGGCTGAGTAGGAGACTCCGCAATGACGCGAGCCATACTGATCGTGATGGATTCTGTCGGCGTCGGCGGTGCGCCGGATGCAGCGAAGTTTGGTGACGAAGGCGCGAACACTCTCGGCCACATTGCTCAAAAATGCGCTACCGGGGAAGGCAACCGGGAAGGCTTGCGGCGCGGGAAACTCCACCTACCCAATCTCGCCGCAATGGGTCTGGGAGCTGCTGCCAATGCCTCTGTTCCTGGCTCTGTCGACAATCTTGGTGCCGAACCTGAAGGCGAATGGGCGGTTGGAACAGAATCTTCGGCTGGCAAAGACACGCCATCCGGGCATTGGGAAATTTGCGGCCTTCCCGTGCCAGAACCCTGGATGCATTTTCCGGATACCGAGCCAAGCTTTCCGGCCGGTCTGACCAAAAGTATCATCGAGAATGCCGGTCTTCCGGGGATTCTCGGAAATAAACATGCATCCGGTATCCCGGTGATCAACGAATACGCCGAGGAACATATCCGGACCGGCAAACCGATTTGCTATACGTCGGCGGACTCCGTTTTCCAAATTGCTGCCCACGAACAGCATTTCGGTCTGCAACGGCTTTACGAACTGTGTGAAACTGTTTTCGAACTGACTGCACCAATGCGTGTCGGACGCGTGATCGCCAGACCATTTGTGGGAGATCATTCGACCGGTTACAAGCGCACCGGCAATCGCAAGGACTATACCGTCGAGCCGGAGGAGGACACACTCCTGGACTATGCCCATTCCGCCGGCCGGCACACCATTGGCATGGGCAAGATTGGCGACATATTCAGCTACCGGGGGTTGGATGAGGTGCGGAAAGCGCCGGGCAACATGGCCCTTTTTGACAAAACGCTCACGGCGATCGACGAACTGCGCGACGGAGGGTTTCTGTTCGCCAATTTTGTCGACTTCGATACAGAGTTTGGACATCAGCGCGACGTGCCGGGATATGCGGCCGCACTCGAGGATTTCGATCGGCGCCTGCCCGATCTATTGGAGAAACTCAGGCCTGATGATCTGCTGATCGTGACCGCCGATCATGGCAATGATCCGACGTGGCACGGCACGGATCATACTCGAGAACAGGTGCCAATTCTGATCAGAAGGTCCGGCGGATCCGGGTTTTGCGGAAGACGTGCAATGTCAGACATCGGTGCAACCATCGCCGGACACCTGGGCATCCGCTACAACGGTGCAGGAGCGATTATTCCGGCCGCAAATGGGTAACAAGTCTATGTTGCAATGCAGCATACGGTGGACTATCGAACTGCGGAGTTTTTCTCGCGAGGAGCGATATTATGCGCATAGACGCAATCTCCATCGGCGATAATCCGCCAGAAGACGTCAACGTAGTCATTGAAGTGCCGCTGGGTGGTCAGCCGATCAAATATGAGCTCGACAAGGATGCTGGTACGCTTGTCGTCGACAGATTTCTTTATACGCCAATGGCTTATCCCGGAAATTACGGATTTGTTCCGCACACATTGTCGGATGACGGAGATCCGATCGATGTCCTCGTGTGTAACACTCGGGCACTCATTCCAGGCTGCGTCATCAATGTCCGTCCGGTCGGGGTCCTGATCATGGAGGACAATGCCGGGCAGGATGAAAAAATACTGGCGGTCCCGTCTCCGCATGTGACACAGCGCTATCGCGATGTGCACAATGCGACCGATCTCCCTGAAATCACCCTGAAGCAGATCCAGCACTTCTTTGAGCATTACAAGGATCTGGAGCCGGGAAAATGGGTCAAGATCGGTGACTGGCTCGACGCCGACGACGCCAGGCGCATGATTGTTGAAGCGATTGTCCGCGCCAAACAGTAAAACCGGCAATGGGTGGCTTGTTCGGGCTGCGACGTCGGAACGCCGATATCTGACCCCGCCGATCAGGAGCGGGCTGCGGTCCTCTTCCCACATGATCTGACGACCGGTCGGATCAACGCCAAAACTAGTTAGGCCGCTATAGCCTGTTGCTGATGCTTGCTTTTGATAAATGGCAGCAAGACCAGCCCGGCGATAAACAAAACAACCACCGGCGTAACGCCAAGGCGCTGAGCATCCTGCGGAGAAAATCCCAACGCTTCGCGTGCGAAAAACGCAGTCGCGAATGCAATTGCCAGAGGACCGATGAACGCGGTCGCCTTTCCAGAAAGTGCGTAAAGACCAAACGCTTCGGTCACCCGATCGCGCTCGACCTGATCAACCAGCAAGGTTCTCGATGCGGCCTGAACAGATCCTCCGGCAGCGCCGATTATCGCGCCGGCAACATAGAATGTGATGTCCGGCAGGTTAGATCCTTCGCTGGCAACTGCCATGAACAGTATCTCGGTCTTGGTCGTCGAGATCACCAGAATGCAACACATGGTCAGCAAGATGATTGAACCGGCAACCACGATCTTCGGACCAAATCGCTGGTCAATCCTGCCTCCAAGCCAGGCCCCGATTGCTCCGGTAATGTTGGCCAGGATGCCGAATATCCCGATCTGTGTAATCGACCAACCAAGAACGCCGGCAGCGTAGATGCGCCAAAACTGTAAAGTGCGTTCAGCGCGTCCCGGTAGAACATGCTGGAGAGCAAAAAACTGAAGAAGCTCTTTTCGTGCGGCAGGGCGCGAAGCGTCGCGCCAAGGGATTTCAGCCCGTTCACAATCGCACCTTTCGCTGCCTTTCTCTTCGGCGCATCCGGTGTGAACAGAAACATTGGGATAATGAATATGACATACCATATTGCGGTCAGCGGTCCTGACGCCCTGTCCCCTTCGCGCGCCTCAGTATCAAGGCCGAAAAGTGGATCAAGGCCGAGCAGTGTCTTTCCTGTCGATGGTTGGCCGGCCAGCAATCCGAGCACAATGATCAGGCTGATCAGCCCACCGACATAGCCCAACCCCCAAGCCGACCCTGACAATCGGCCAAGCTCTGAGCGCGGCACCAGGTCGGGCATCATGGCGCTGTTGAAAACGCCCGCGAACTCCATGCCAATCAGCGCAAGCATGACAGCAAACATCGGCAACGCCAGACTTTCCATTCCGGGCGTGGCCAGCCAGAGCATCGAACAACCCGCAACGCCGAGTATCGAGAACGCGAAAATCCACGGCTTCCTTGGGCCAGTGGCGTCGGCTATCGAACCGAGTACTGGCGCCATGATTGCGATCAGCAATCCGCCAAATCCTGTCGCATAGCCCCAATACTCCTGTCCTTCGGCGCTGTTGGAGGCAACCGAGGAAGCGAAATAGGGCGCAAAGACAAAAGTGATGATCAGCGTGTGAAACGGTTGCGCGGCCCAATCAAAGAACATCCAGCCCCAGATGCCGCGTTTGCTCGCTCTTGGAGCCCCGCCCGAAATTGCCGCATCGCTCATTATCTCGTTTTACCCCCCGTGGCCGGCCAAATCGTTCATCAACCCGGCAGCAACCGCCAGACGGGACAGCGTCATATCACCACCTTCTATGAGGTCGCGCATTCGCTCAGATGTCCTTGCTGCCTGCGCGCCGCCACTATCCAACCAAGCCGCCACAGGATCGCCCTCATTTCCATGGGCCTGCAACGCAGCAACCGAAATCCTGCGTCGAGCGGAGGCGATCGTCTCGTTCGCCCGCGCAAGCGCCAATCCGTCATAATAATCATGCGTGCTGATCATGCGGCCAGCCTCTGCAATCTTGCCGATTCGGAATTGCTCGGTGACAGCATAATAAACGCGCGCTGATTCAATCAGGCGGCAACCCGAGCTTTCCGAAATCGACATCGCATCAGGCACGGCATCGGAAATCCCCAACAAGGCCAAGCGTCGGGCAAGACTTTCCGGAGCACCCCCTGTCGTGAAATTCGCTGCGCGTTCGTCAAGCTTCTCCGCCATAAAATCCGGCATCATGTCGTGGAGTTTCGGTTCAAGCTCGCTACGGGCACGTTTTACCGCTGCGACACGATCGGCCAGTGGCTGCTGGCTTTGTACTTGGCGCAGGTACCACCCTGTTGCGCCGTGAACGATACGGCCAACCTCGGAATAGAAGTCGATCTGCGCGCTCCCCGATACCTTGTTATCGAGCGCATCGATATCAGCGTAGATCTGTTCAAGTTCGAAACCGTCGCGTACCAACACAAAGGCTTCAACAATGTCGATGGAATTCCTGCCGGTCAGGTCCTGCAACCGGCTGATAAAAGCCGGACCGCCGCGATTGATGGCATCATTCGCCAACAGTGTTGCAATGATTTCCTTGCGAAGGCGATGAGTGGAGATTTGTCCTCCAAATTTCTTTGCCATTCTGGTCGGGAAATAGGCGGACAAATCCTCTGAGAAGTGAGAATCGTCCGGCAGGTGGCTGGCAGCCAGCTCGTCAAACAAGACGATTTTGGCGTAGGCCAAAAGTACACCGAGTTCAGGTCTGGTCAGCGGCTCGCCACGGGATTGTCTGTCTGCAAATTCCCCGTCATCCGGCAACAACTCCACCGCCCGATCCAGCAGTCCGCGATCCTCCAGCCCGTTCATGAACCGGCCCTGGTGGCCCATGTCTGCGAGGCCTCGTCGTTCCGAGAGCGACAGCGCCAGAGTCTGTTTGTAATTGTTAGCCAGCACAAGATCTGCAACTTCATCGGTCATTTGGGCGAGCAGCTTGTCACGAGCCGACCGGGTCAGTCCGCCATCACGCATCGCAGCCGCCACTGCAATCTTGATGTTCACCTCGACGTCGGACGAGTTGACGCCGGCAGAATTGTCAATTGCGTCGGAATTGCAGCGCCCGCCGGCCAGTCCAAACTCGATTCTGGCCAACTGGGTCATTCCCAGATTTGCCCCTTCTCCGACAACCTTCGCGCCAACTTCGCCTGCGGTAATTCGTATCGAATCATTGGCCCGGTCACCTGCGTCCTGGTTCGATTCCGTCTTGGCGCGCACATAGGTTCCAATCCCGCCGAACCACATCAGGTCGACATTGCTTTTCAAAATGGCGCGCATGATCTCTTGTGGAGACGCAGTTGATTTATCCAATCCGATCGCCTTGGCGGCCTCGCTGCTGAGTTTGACCGATTTGGTTGCACGCGAGATGATCATGCCGCCTTTTGACAGAAGCTTTTCATTGTAATCCTGCCAACTGGATCGTCCCATCTTGAACAGGCGTTCGCGTTCAACGAACGTTTTCTCCGCGTCGGGGTCTGGATCGATGAAAATATCGCGATGGTCGAACGCAGCAATAAGCCTGGTATGTCTGGACAACAGCATGCCATTACCAAAGACATCGCCGGACATGTCGCCGACGCCAATCGCCGAAAACTCCTGGGATTGAATATCGTGATCCATCTCTCGAAAATGACGCTTGACCGCTTCCCAGGCGCCCCGGGCGGTAATTCCCATTTTCTTGTGGTCGTAGCCAGCCGATCCGCCTGACGCGAAAGCATCGTCCAGCCAGAAACCGTGTTCCTGGCTAATGCCGTTGGCGGTATCGGAAAATGTGGCCGTTCCCTTGTCGGCGGCAACAACAAAATACGGGTCATCACTGTCTTGGCGGACCACATCCTTGGGCGCCTTGACCTTGTCACCGTCAAGATTGTCGGTCACCGAAAGCAGACTGGCGATGAAGTTCATATATGCCTGCCGGCCTGCCTGGAAAATCTCGTCACGCGAGCCGCCGACCGGAAGTCGCTTCGGGTAAAATCCGCCCTTTGCGCCGACCGGCACAATAACCGCGTTTTTGACCTGCTGAGCCTTGGCCAGGCCGAGCACCTCGGTACGGTAGTCTTGGGCCCGGTCTGACCATCGCAGACCGCCGCGCGCAACCGATCCGAACCGCAAGTGCACGCCCTCGACCTCCGGGCCATACACAAAAATTTCTCTCCAAGGTCGCGGCTCCGGGAGGCCGTCGATGGCACGTGGTTCAAGTTTGAAGGCAAGTGATCGCGGTTGCGCTGTCGCGGGTGCCGCAAAACAATTGGTTCGAAGTGTCGCCTCAATCAAATTGGCGATGCGCCGAATGATCGTATCTTCATCAAGATTGGGCACCGCCTCAAGCGCCTCGTTAATCGCCGATTGGAGATTGGCTGTCTGCTTCTCAGCCGCGGCCTGTTTGGACGGATCGAATCTGGCGCAAAACAGTGCATACAGATCCGCCGAGATTTTCGGATATCGGCTAAGCACCGATGCGATGAACTCCTGGCCTTGCGGAATTCCGGCCTGTTGCAGATACCGGCCATAGGCGCGCAAAATTGTGATTTCGCCTGCGCGCAATCCGGCTGCGTGACCGAGCGCGTTGTAGCCGTCATTATCATTTGAGCCGAACCAGACAGAAAGAAACAATTCCGCAAACAGTTTCCCGTCATCTGAAAGATCGATTGCCCGGCCATCGGCGCTGGTCAGGTGCATGGCATGCAGAAAAACCGGATTTTCATCACCATCGGAGACTTCAAACGTCCGCTCGCTGATTACCCGGAAACCCATATTTTCGAGCAGTGGTACACGCCGCGACAAAGATACCGGTGCACCACAATGATAGATCTTGAGCGCAGCTTCGTTGTCACTCTGATCGCCAGATCGATAAAAGTCGATCGCGATTGGATCTTCCGGCGAGACCATACCGACACGCTGCGCATCGACAAGCGCTTGATCGGCAGGAAAGCTTTCGCGGTAGTCTGCGGGAAAACGGCCCGCTATGCGCACCAGAGATCGGTCAACACCGGCTTCTGACGCGGCTTGCGCCAAGGCGTCGTCCCAATTGCGAACGATCTCGCGAATTTTGGCCTCAATCTCCGGCTGCGGTACATAAGGTGTCTTGCCGGCGTTGCGTCCAATGATGAAGTGGACCCGGGCGAGGCTGCCTTCCGGAAACGCCGGATAATAGGCCGATAGGCGTCCAACGAAGATATCTTTCAGATAATCTCCTATTCGTTCCCTGTTTCGGCTGTTGTAGCGATCGCGCGGCACATAAACGATGGCGGATACGAAGCGGTCGAACTGGTCGGCGCGTATCAGTGCCCGCACTCGGGGCCGCTCGCTGAGGGCAAGGATGGCTTCCGCGTTCTTTGTCAGCGTCGGCAGATCGATCTGAAACAACTCATCGCGCGGATAGGATTCAAGGACATTGGTAAGTGCTTTGCCGAGATGGCCGGCCGGATCGTAACCCAGGCTGGAAATGACCGCTTTTGATTTGGAGCGCAGATAAGGGATGCGCATGACAGAACGAGTGTAAGCGGTCGACGTGAACAGCCCGACAGCTCGCAGTTCCCCGGTCAGTTTGCCTCGCTGATTGAAGGTTTTGATCCCGATGTAATCCATATAGGTTTGCCGGTGGACTTTCGACTTGGTATTCGCCTTTGTAACCAGCAAGGGTTCCGGACCGGTCAGGAAGGCGCGTATTTCAGGGGTTGTCGACAGCGCCTCATCGCCTTGACGCAGCACGCGCAGGTCCGGGTCAGAAAGTATTCCCAGTGCCGGCTTGTCTGCCCGTTTGAGTTTTCCGGTGCTTCCCGATCCGGAGTAACGATATTCTCGCATGCCGAGAAATGTGAAGTTGTCGTCACGCAACCATTCGAGAAATGACACCGCCTCATCGAGTGTTTCGGATCTGAGCGGCGGAGGCGCATAGCGATAATCGGTTATTGCCTGCTCAAGGCGGGCCAGCATCGGCCGCCAGTCCTTTACCGCGTCCCGTACCTGCCGCAGGATCGCATTCAGATTATCAACGAGGCGCTCACTCGTATCCTTGTCAACTGCATCCGTGTGGACATGCAGGACGCTGATTTTGTCGATGCCTTCCCGATTGACACCCGGCTTCGCAATTCCGATCAGCTCGGAGACCCCGGAGCGGCTGTGCTTGACCTCGATCACCGGGTGGAGAACGAGTGAAGCTTCACCCGATTCAGCGGTTATCGCTCCCATCACTGAATCAAACAGGAACGGCATATTGTCGTTGACGATGGTGAACATGGACACCGGTCTGCCACCGCAGGTCACATCGGCCTGCGAATGGCTCATAACGACGCTTTTGCCCAGCCGGTGTTGTTTAACGGCCTTGAAAGCGCACTCGGCGGTGATCGACAGGGACTTCTTGTCGTATCGGGAGATATCCTCTTTTGGGGCCCGGTCGAACAAAAGCTTGGAGAATTTTTCAGATCCGGATTTAGTTGTCTTGCTGGCGCTCTTTTTTTTGGCAGCAGCCATTCGCGTTTCTCCCTCGCATTGGCTCAATTTTGAGCTATCGTAACAGAAATTTTCAGCATGGCGACGTCTTGATTGCGACTGCGCTTCAGAAAGATACCAAATACCGGAGTGAAACAATTGGCCGAGATTTCCGACACGAAAATTACTGCACTCAATATTGAAGCCGAAGGCGAATTGAGTGACGCGACTTCTGCCTATTTCGAAAAGTGCAGGGAAAAACTGGGCCTGGTACCAAACGTGCTGGCCGCCTATGCCTTCAACGAAAAGAAATTGCGGGCATTTACCGACTTCTACAACGATTTGATGCTCGGCGATTCTGGCCTGTCGAAGTTGGAGCGCGAAATGATCGCCGTCACCGTTTCGGCCATCAATCATTGCCACTACTGTCTGGCTGCACATGGCGCGGCGGTACGGCAATTGTCAGGTGACCCGGGATTTGGTGAAGAGATCGCGCACAACTGGCGCGGCGCCGGACTTGATCAGCGGCAGACCGCGATGCTTGAATTTGCAACCAGACTGACCGAAGTCCCCGACAAGATTGCCGATCCTGATAGGCAGGCCCTTCGCGAGGCCGGGTTCTCCGATCGTGACATATGGGACATTGCGGCGACTGCCGCATTCTTCAACATGTCGAACCGCGTCGCAGCGGCAACCGACATGAAGCCAAACCGGGAGTATCACGCAATGGCGAGATAATCCTCTACGCTTGCAGCGTGTTCAAACGCGCTTGGAGCGCATCGAAGAAGAGACCGACATGCAGACCATCAGCCAATGCATGATGGACCTGTACGGCAACCGGCATCTTCCAGCGGCCATTGAGTTGTGAGATCTTTCCCCAGGCAACTCTGGGAATGCAGTCCTCCGGCCCGCTGACCGGGTGGGTCATCGCCGTCAGATGAACCCATGGCAGGCACGTCATGTAGATCCAGTTGCCCTGCCCGGCGACCTTGTTTTTAAGATCAGTCTGCTGCCGCGCCTGCTCGATCTGACGTTTGCAAGCTTCGTCAAACATGAGCCAGTCGCGCTGCCACGGTATGTCGCAAAATGCAAATTTGCGATCTTCGATCGGAACTGTGACCGACGCACCAACCGTTTCGCATTCATAGACGAGAGTGGCATCGAAACGTGTGCGGAACTCCGGCACATCATTGGCTGCACCTGTTATTGCGTAAAGGCATGCGTTGAACACCGGTATGCCTTTCGGCTTCAGCTCGGTCATCAGACGCGTAACATCCACCTCCGCCGTCACCGAAAAGTGCGGGTTACGATAGGTCCGAAAAAACAGATACTGGCTCTTTCGAGGCCAGTGGGCGACATTGATGGGGGTCATGTCAGACTGTCCGCTTTGAACCGCCAATTTTCCTGTTGGCGCGATTTTGTCAAGCGGCTCCGGCGCGTGATTTCTCAAATCTTTTGCGTTCGTGCGTATCCAGATAGAATTTTCTCAAGCGGATCGATTTTGGTGTCACTTCGACAAGTTCGTCGTCCTGTATCCATGAAAGCGCCCGCTCAAGCGTCATGCGGACAGGCGGTGTCAGTTTGACTGCTTCATCCTTTCCAGCTGCGCGAATATTGGTGAGTTTCTTGCCTTTCAGGACATTGACCTCCAGATCGTTGTCCCTGGAGTGAATACCTATGATCATCCCCGCATAGACCTTCACACCGGCATCGATCACCATCGGGCCGCGATCCTCCAGGTTCCACAATGCATAGGCCACTGCTTCGCCAGCCTCGTTGGCAATGAGTACCCCGTTTGTGCGCCCGGGCAGCGGTCCTTTGTAGGGCTCATAACTGTGAAACAGTCGGTTCATGACCGCTGTGCCGCGAGTGTCGGTCATCAGTTCGGACTGGTAACCGATCAAACCCCTGGTTGGCGCATGAAAAACCAACCGCTGCCGGCCGCCACCTGATGGTTTCAACTCCACCATTTCGGCTTTTCGTTCCGACATTTTCTGGACCACAATACCGGAATGTTCATCGTCAACGTCGATGACCACTTCTTCCACCGGCTCGAGTTGATTGCCGGAATTATCAGTCTTCATCACCACGCGAGGCCGCGATACAGCCAGCTCGTAGCCTTCCCGGCGCATGGTTTCGATCAGAACCGCCAGCTGCAGTTCGCCCCGGCCGGAAACATAAAACGAATCCTTGTCTTCCGCTTCTTCGATCTTCAAGGCGACATTGCCTTCAGCCTCGCGGAACAAACGCTCGCGGATGACGCGGCTTGTCACCTTGTCGCCCTCGGTTCCGGCAAGCGGGCTGTCGTTGACGATAAACGACATCGTCACCGTCGGCGGGTCGATAGGTTGCGCCGCCATTGGTTGTTCGATTTCGGGATCGCAAAAAGTATCAGCTACGGTACCTTTCGACAGTCCGGCTATTGCCACAATATCCCCGGCTTTACCCTCCTCGATCGGCTGGCGTTCGAGGCCACGAAAGGCCAAAATCTTCGACACGCGGCCTTGTTCGACGATGGTGCCATCTTGATCCAGCACCTTGACGGTCTGGTTCGGCTTTACAGACCCGGCTTCAATGCGGCCGGTGATTATTCTCCCGAGATAAGGATTGGCTTCGAGGATCGTGCCGATCATGCGGAATGGTCCGGCGCCAGTCTTCGGTTCCGCCACGTGATCAAGCACCAGATCGAACAGCGGTGCCAGCCCCTGATCCTGCGGGCCGTTCTCTTCGGCACTCATCCAGCCGTCGCGGCCAGAGCCATAAAGAATTGGAAAATCAAGCTGTTCATCGGTCGCATCCAGATTGGCAAAGAGATCAAACACGTCGTTGATGACTTCGCTGGCGCGCGCATCCGGACAGTCAATCTTGTTGACCGCGACGATCGGTTTCAACCCAACCTTGAGAGCCTTGCCGACGACGAACTTGGTTTGAGGCATCGGACCTTCAGCTGCATCGACCAATACGATTGCGCCATCCACCATATTGAGGATCCGCTCAACCTCGCCGCCAAAATCGGCATGTCCGGGGGTATCGACAATATTGATCCGGGTATCTTTCCAGACCACCGATGTCGCCTTGGCCAGAATGGTGATGCCGCGTTCTTTTTCAATATCGCCTGAATCAAGTGCGCGTTCGTCAACGCGCTGATTTTCGCGCACCGCACCGGACTGTTTTAAAAGCGCGTCGACAAGCGTTGTTTTGCCATGATCGACATGGGCGATGATCGCTATGTTGCGAAGGGGCATTGGATTTCTTTCGGGAAGGTATTTGCAAAGCCAGTGGATTTGCGTGAATCTGAGGCGCTTCTACAGCAGAACTCGGTCAGATGAAAGACCGTCGATAGCTGGTCACTGATCGTCCAGATAAGATTCGAACCCGGTGAAAAAACTGTCCCAGCCATGAGCATGATTGGAGCGGCTTTGCTCATCGGAAAAGCCGGAGTGAGTAAGAACTACCTTCGTGCCAGCCGGAATCTCAGTAAATTGAACTTCGATTTGAGTGGCGTTGTCGTCGCCCTCCCACTGCCAGGAGTAGACGATACGGTTTTCAGGCTCGACGACAGAAAAAACGCCTTCGCAACGCGACTTGAAGTCCGGTGTATTAATGATCAGCCGGTAGTGGCCACCGACTTTCGGATCAATATCCATGGCGGTTGCAGGCGGGATCACCGTGTCGGACGAAACCCACGCCCTGTAGACCGTGGAAATCGGAAACGCCAGAATCTTTGATTTTGCAATTGGCGCCAACAAATCGACGATCCTTCTCGCGAATTCCACTACGATGACATTGAGTCATCATAACGGCAAAGAAAAACGGCGGATCACCTGACCCGCCGTCGATCATGCACAAAATTGGAAACCGTTAGGAGGCAGCTTCTTCCTTCTTGGCTTCCTCTTCGGCCGGAGCCTCTTCAGCTGCAGCTTCGGCGGGCGCTTCTTCTGCCGGCGCCTCTTCTGCCGGAGCTTCCTCTGCCGGAGCTTCCTCAGCAGGCGCTTCTGCCTCGGCAGCTTTCGCCTCTTCCTCTGCAGCCTTTGCAGCAGCGGCCTCTTCCTCGGCCTTTGCCTTGGCGTCTTCTTCAGCCTGCTTTGCGGCTTCTACGCGCTCCATGGCCTTCTTGCCGGGCTTGGCCTTGTTTGGATTATTGCGCGCATCGCGCTTGGCAATACCGGCTTCATCGAGGAACCGAAGCACACGGTCGGTCGGCTTCGCGCCATGGCCGAGCCAATGTTTGATGCGCTCTTCGTTGAGCTTCACACGCTCCCCGTCTTTCGGCAGCATCGGGTTCCAGGAACCAACCTGCTCAATGAAGCGGCCATCACGCGGTGAGCGCACATCGGCAATTACCACGTGATAATATGGGCGTTTCTTGGAGCCCGCACGGGCCAGTCTTATTTTCAGTGCCATTTCAAAGTCTCCTGATGGGCTTGTCTGTTGAATGTCAATTATCGTTGTTTGCACCGCTCTCAGCGGCGATTCTCTCGTGATGACGGATGACTTCCTGGATGATGAAATTCAGGAACTTCTCCGCAAAATCCGGGTCGAGATCGGATTCCTTTGCCAATCGTCGCAGGCGTTCAATCTGGGCTTTTTCACGCGCCGGATCAGCCGGCGGCAGGTCATGCATGGCCTTCAGTTCGCCAACCGCTTTGGTGCAGCGAAACCGCTCTGCCAAAGTGTGAACCAGCATGGCATCAAAATTGTCGATCGACTGGCGATATTCCTTCAGCAACGCCATCGCTGTTTCGGTATCGCTCATGCCGCACTCCCCAAATGATTGGAGCCGAGTAACTCGGCGGGTGATTTGTGCCGGTAGAGCAGCGCAGGGCCAAAGGGACGGATTTCGGTCTCACCCTCACAGACCGCACCAAGACTTTCTGCGAGTTTGATCGAGGGCGTATTATCGGCGTCGATGCACGAGCATGCCTTTTCCCAGCCGAGATCCTCATAGGCGAAGCGTAATGAACGCAGTGCAGCTTCGCGCGCATAACCCTTACCCTGAAATCCTGACACGACCGACCAGGCAATTTCAGGTTCCGGCCAGCCTTCCGGATGGTAAGGGCCGACAATACCGACAAAACTGCCCGTGGATTTTTCTTCAACTGCGAACTGTCCGAAACCGCGCAGCACCCACCCGCCTGCATAGCCAGCCAGCTTGCGCCACGCCAACTCGGAACTCATCGGACCGCCGACAAAGCTCGTCGCATCGGTGGCGTAAAAAGCCGCAAATGGTTCGTAGTCGCGCTGCTCAATGCAGCGCAAGATCAGGCGCTCTGTTTCGAACGTCGGGATCAAGTCTGACACCCGCCTCATTTCTTTTTGCCCAGTCCAGGCAACGATGGACCACCAAGCCCTGGCAACTTCGGCCCACCCAATCCTGGCAAGCCACCACCGCCCGGCAATGGCGGCATTCCGCCTTCCTTGGTCAGGCCTGCGGCTTCAGCCTGCTTTTGCAACTTCTCCAGCTGTTTTGGATCCATGTTGGAAAGATCGGGCAGACCGCCGCCCAGCCCCATTTTACCCGCAAGTCCACCCATCAGCGAACGCATCATGCCGGCACCCTTGCCCTTGCCGCCTCCCATCGCCTTCATCATGTCTGCCATCTGGCGATGCATCTTCAATAGCTTGTTGATTTCTGCGGAATTGGTTCCGGAGCCGGCAGCAATACGCTTCTTGCGGCTGTGCTTGAGCACTTCTGGATGCGCGCGTTCGTATTTCGTCATTGACGAAATGATGGCCTGCTGACGGCCGAACATTTTGTCGTCGAGACCGGCGGCAGCCATTTGGTCCTTCATCTTGCCCATGCCGGGCATCATGCCCATGATACCGCCCATGCCACCCATCTTCTGCATCTGGCCCAGCTGATCGGAAAGATCGTTCAGATCGAACTTGCCCGACTGCATCTTCTTGGCCATCGCTGCGGCTTTTTCCGCATCGATGGTTTCGGCGGCCTTTTCAACCAGCGAAACGATGTCACCCATGCCAAGGATGCGGTCAGCAATGCGCTTCGGATAGAATTCCTCCAGCGCATCCATCTTCTCGCCGGTGCCGATCAGTTTGATCGGCTTGCCGGTAACAGCCCGCATCGACAGCGCTGCACCGCCGCGCCCGTCACCATCCATGCGCGTCAGGACCAGGCCGGTGATTCCGACGCGCTCGTCAAAGCTCTTGGCAAGGTTCACCGCATCCTGACCGGTCAGCGAATCGGCAACAAGCAGAATTTCGTGCGGACTGGAGGCCTTATTAATATCGGCCATCTCACCCATCAGAGGCTCGTCGATATGCGTGCGACCGGCAGTATCGAGGATCACCACATCATGGCCGCCGAGCTTGCCGGCTTGCACCGCCCGGTTGGCGATATCGACTGGCGATTGTCCTTCGACGATAGGCAGTGTCGGAACATTTGTCTGCTCGCCTAGCTGGCGCAATTGCTCCTGAGCGGCAGGCCGTCGGGTATCAAGCGACGCCATCAGGACCTTTTTGCCCTGTTTCTCCGTCATTCTTTTGGCGATCTTTGCCGAGGTTGTGGTCTTACCCGATCCCTGCAGGCCGACCATCATGACGACGACAGGTGCAGGCGCATTGAGGTCAATCGTGACCCCTTCCGACCCCAGCATCTCGACCAATTCATCATGAACAATCTTGACGACCATCTGGCCGGGCTTGATGCTTTTCAGCACCTCTGCGCCAACGGCTTTCTCGCGTACACGATCTGTGAAGCCACGAACCACTTCCAGCGCCACATCCGCCTCGATCAAAGCGCGGCGCACTTCTCGAAGTGCAGCAGCAACATCCTTGTCCGACAGCGCACCGCGCCCGGTAAGTCCGTTCAATATGCCGCCAAGGCGTTCCTGTAGCGATTCAAACATCTTTTTCCCTTGCCCATAGAAGCTTTCGATTGCTTCAAGGTCGGTTCGGTCCGGGAAAAATTCAATTACTCAAAGCGTTTTTGCACCCGGGGGCGCATTGCGCTGCCGGGTGTTAACCTCCGGGATCTCTTTAAACCTTGTCGGGTCCCGGTCGGCGCTTGGAGTTTTGAACTCGTCGCGGAATTGGCGGCTGTAAACAGCAAATCCGCTTCAAAGTCAACGCTGATCCGCTATTCTCCCGGCGCGTTTGGCCGCGTAAGGATGAATAGCGATACACATCCCATGACCGCGATCTGGATAAGGATAATCATGTTGCCGAATCCAGCTCCCCAGGAAAGCAGAACCGCAGCGACCATCGCAATGACAGCGAGCGTTTTGGCCCGCTTCGATATTGCACCATGCTGCCGCCAGTCCTCGATCATCGGACCAAACTGCCGGTGATTGACCAGCCAATCGTGCAGACGAGGCGAGGATCGCGCAAAGGCAAATGCAGCCAGCAGCAAGAATGGAGTCGTCGGCAGCAACGGCAGGAATATTCCCGCTACTCCCAGACCGACAGCCAAAATGCCGGTACCAAGCCAGATCGGGCGGAAGGGATCGATCATTCGGCAAGTGGTAGTTCACTCTAATCATTTGACCAAGCGTTAAAATATGTCATTTGATGATCCGGCGATTTCGAATTTTCACATCGGTCTGAATGCACGGGTTGGTCGCGGCTAGGGGTTCACATGGCGAAGAAAACGGTTCTTGTAACGGGGATTACAGGTTTTATTGCCAAGCAGGTCGCGCTGGAGTTTCTGAAGGCTGACTATCATGTCCGCGGAACCGTACGGAGCGCGGCAAAGGCAGACTTGGTCAGGCAAACTCTTTCAGCGCACACGGAGGTCTCAAATCTGGATTTTGCCGAAGCCGACCTGCTTTCTGATAACGGTTGGGACAGGACGGTGAGGGGTTGTGACTGTGTTGCCCACGTCGCCTCACCCGTTCCCCTTGCCCAACCGAAAGACGAAAATGAGCTCATCAAACCGGCCGTTGAGGGAACGCTCAGGGTATTGCGGGCTGCGCACAATGCAGGTGTCAAACGTTTTGTCCAGACCTCGTCCGTTGCAGCAATCGCCGCCGGGCACGACAAGACCGTTCTTGACGAAAACGACTGGTCTGACCTCGGCCACCCCAGATCGAGCCCCTATGTCAAATCAAAGACGCTTGCCGAACGTGCCGCGCGGAATTTTGTAGCAAGCGAGACGGACAATATGCATTATGCCAGCATCAACCCTTCATATGTATTCGGACCACCCCTCGACGAAGATATCAGCGCCTCGCTTGAGGTCATCAGCATGTTGCTTTCGGGAAAATATCCAGCTGCTCCACGGCTTCACTTCTCGGCCGTCGATGTCCGCGACGTTGCCCGGATGCATGTTCTTGCCATGGAAACGAACCAGCCATCTGGAGGGCGGTACATAGCGGCATCCGATTCACTTTGGATCATCGAAATGGCGCGGGTATTGAGAAAAGCGCTTGGCAATGATGCCCGCAAGGCACCGAAATTCGTCCTGCCCGATTTTGTCGTGCGCATTGTCGCCAAATTCGACCCGGCCGTGCGATCGGTAATCCAAGATCTCGGACGGGAACGGCGTTTTGACACCACACAGACGAGAAAAGCTTTGGGCATTGAATTCATCAGGGCTGAAGAGGCCGTTGTTGCAACCGGCCGCAAATTGATCAAGTTGGGCTTGGTCTGAGGTTCAAGCCTGCCCGGGAAATCGGGCCACCAATATTCGAGGGAAGGAACAACCGTAATGACGAAAACAGTTCTCATCACCGGCATCTCCGGTTTTATCGCCAAACATGTGGCGCTGGAGTTTTTGAAAGCGGGTTACAAGGTTCGAGGCACCGTGCGGTCAAAAGCCAAGGGCGAAAAGGTCGTTGAAACATTGAAAAAGCATTTCGACAAAGCGGAAGTGGAGATTTTCGAAGCGGATCTTTCGTCAGATGCTGGCTGGGAAGAAGCGGTCAAAGGTTGTGATGTTGTCGCCCATGTCGCCTCACCGTTTCCGTTAGCGCAGCCCAAGGATGAAAACGAGCTGATCAAGCCTGCCGTTGAGGGCACACTCAGGGTTCTTCGCGCGGCCAAGGCAGCTGGCGTGAAGCGCTTCGTTCAGACATCCTCTCTTGTTGCCGTCATGTTTGGCCACAGTCCAGACAAACTGAATTTCAACGAAGATGACTGGTCGGTCGTGGATGGTCCGGGAATGAGCCCATACAACAAATCCAAGACGCTGGCTGAGAAGGCTGCTCGCGACTTCATCGCCGAAGAGGGCGGTGATTTGCACTTCTCAACGGTCAATCCGGGTCTGGTGATGGGCCCGCCGTTTGACTCCGATTTCGGTGCCTCGCTTGAACTGGTGCAAATGTTTTTGAAGGGAAAATTTCCTGGCGCTCCGCGGGTAAAGATGCCGTGCGTTGATGTTCGCGATATTGCGAAGATGCACCTGCTGGCCGCCGAAACCAAAGAACCTTCAGGTGGACGGTATCTTGGATGCGCTGAAATGCCATGGCTTGTCGAGGTCGGCAAGGCGTTACACAAAGGACTTGGAGAAAAAGCAAAAAAGGCGCCGAGAAAAGAACTTCCGAACTTCATGGTCAAGCTCGTGGCTTTATTTGATCCCACGGCGAAGCTGACGGTTCCTGAACTTGGAATTGATCGTAAGCTCGACAATAGCGCTACCAGAAAAGCGCTCGGTATTGAGTTCATTCCAATTGAGGATGCCGCCATTGCATCGGGGAAAAGCTTGGTCGAGCATGGATTCGCGTAGTTTCAAGTGCCCAATGCCATAACGCCTCAATATCGCCAAGCAAATCGCGTTCACCTTATTTGAACATTCTAATGTTGAATTGGTGACATCGGCACCCGCTATTGGCATTGTGCCGCGGGACGCAAACATTGTTTGACAAACTGAGGAGCGGGCATGTTGTTTGCTAGGGGTATCAAGGTCATTTCGGGCGTATCTCTCGCCCTTGCCGTTTCACTGACGGCGGCGCACGCGGCCAAATGCGGTAATACTTCACGCGGGTTTGAGACTTGGAAACAGCAGTTCACGGCTGAAGCTCGATCCAACGGGATTGGCAAGCGCGGTTTAGCAGCGCTGGCCAAAACACGGTATTCGACCTCAACTATCAAGGCGGATCGCGGGCAGAAGAGTTTCAAATATTCACTCCAGAAATTCATGCAAGTGCGTGGTGCTGCAACTATCGTCAAACAGGGACGCTCGCAAAAACGCAGGCATGCAAAGTTGCTCGCCAATCTTGAAGCGCGTTATGGAGTACCGCCAGGTGTCTTGATGGCGATATGGGGTATGGAAACCGCCTTCGGCCGCTTTCAGGGAAACACAAACTTGATCTCCGCAACTGCCACGTTGGCATATGATTGCCGACGCTCGGAATTCTTTACCGGGCATCTTTATGCGGCGCTGCAATTGGTCGATCGCGGTGTACTGTCTTCATCAACCGTCGGTGCAAAGCACGGCGAATGGGGCCAAACCCAGTTTCTGCCCGGCAGTGTTGCAAAGTATGGCAGAGACGGCGACGGCAATGGCCGCCTCGACCTGGCGCGATCCACGGCCGATGCTTTGGCTTCAACCGCCAATTTCCTTCGCGCCCACGGATGGAAAAAGGGCCGCGGTTATCAGCCGGGTCAGCGCAACTTCCGCGCCATTCAGGGCTGGAACGCCGCAAGCGTTTATCAGAAGGCCATTGCCATAATGGCGGCCCAGATTGACGGGTAAACCCTAGGTCACAAACTATGAACTACTGCGGTTACGCGCTGCCAGGGTGCGCAACCGCAACGCATTCACGCGAATGAACCCTTCGGCATCCTTCTGGTCGTAGGCTCCGCGATCATCCTCGAATGTGACCAGTTCATCAGAGTACAATGATTTCGGCGATTGCCTGCCGGTTACAATTACATTTCCCTTGTAAAGCTTGAGACGGACGTCACCTTCAACATCCTCCTGGCTTTTGTCTATGGCAGTCTGAAGCATGTCTCTTTCGGAAGAAAACCAGAAGCCATTGTAGATCAGCTCCGCATACCGAGGCATTAATTCATCCTTCAAGTGCGCCGCACCGCGATCGAGCGTAATGGACTCAATCGCGCGATGCGCCGACAGAAGGATCGTCCCACCCGGCGTTTCGTAGATTCCACGCGATTTCATGCCAACGAAGCGGTTTTCGACCAAATCAATACGGCCAATTCCATTGTCGCGGGCCAAGTCGTTAAGCGTCTGCAACATGGTCGCCGGAGACAGCGCCTTGCCGTTCAGTGATACGGCGTCGCCTCGCTTGAAACCGATCGTGATTTCCGTTGCCTGATCCGGCGCATCAAAAGGCGAAATCGTGCGCTGGTAGACATATTCCGGCGCTTCCTGCCACGGATCCTCGAGAACTTTGCCTTCGGACGAAGAGTGCAGGAGGTTTGCATCAACCGAAAATGGCGCTTCGCCTTGCTTGTCTTTGGGAACCGGGATCTGGTGGTCGCGGGCAAAATTGATCAGGTCGGTACGCGACTTGAACGACCAGTCGCGCCAGGGAGCAATCACCTTTATATCGGGATTGAGTGCGTAGGCTGACAATTCAAAGCGAACCTGGTCATTGCCTTTGCCGGTCGCGCCATGAGCGACCGCGTCTGCTCCGGTTTCCTCTGCAATCTCCACGAGACGCTTGGAGATCAATGGCCGCGCGATCGAAGTGCCGAGCAGATAGATGCCCTCATAGACCGCATTTGCGCGGAACATCGGATAGACGAAATCACGGACAAACTCTTCGCGCAAATCCTCGATATAGATCTCCTTGATACCGAGCATTTCCGCTTTCTGGCGCGCCGGCTCAAGTTCGTCTCCCTGGCCAAGATCGGCTGTAAAGGTTACCACCTCAGCGCCCAATTCCGTCTGCAGCCATTTGAGAATGATCGAGGTATCGAGCCCGCCCGAATAGGCCAGCACGACTTTCTTTACGCCATCAAGATTGGACACGAACGCCACTCCACTAATGCAAATTTTGACGGCCTCTTAGAGCAGAAATGACTACCGCTCAACGCATATGTTTGCGGAAAAAGGTAATCATGCGAGCGCGGCTGTCTTTTGTCGCCGTACCGTTATAGCCCAAACGGTATCCCAAATAACGCGTCAATCCCGAATTCACATCAAAGGAATGGGCCGCATCATCGTAATGAACATACTGATATTTGGATGATTGCCGGCGCTTTCTGCAAGCATCCGGTGGCACCCAGTCATCTAGTCCGCCACCAAAAACGATCAGCGGCACCCGGTTTCCCGAAGCGGCACCACACCATGGATAATAAGCCGCAACAGCGCGAAACCCGCCAGCGGCAGCAGCCCTGAGCGCAACGCTGCCGCCATTGCTCTGGCCCATGACAAATAGGTTACGGCCATCGATATCTGGTCGCGCCCGCAACCATTTTGAGGCGTCGCGGGCGTCGGTCAGCCGGTAGTTTCGTGCATCGGCAAGCCGATCCAGCCCCTTGCACACCCATCCACCCGCGATGCCGCGTGGGTCGAAACTGTCGAGAACAAATGCGGCAAATCCGTTGCGAACCAAGTTCCTTGCATGCGTGCGGAGTGACGCACGTACCGCCAAGCCCAAACCTCCACAGCCGTGCATTAAAATCACTGCCGGTACTTTTTTGCTTCCAGCGGGTCGGCTGAATTCGCCTCCGATCTCGATTGCATTTCCGCGCCATTTTGCTGACGCCGGAAAACTCACCCTATCAGTTGCGTTGGCGTGCGAAGCCAAATGCAGCGCGACCGACAATGCTACTATGTTTCGCGCGAACCACCGTATCATTGTTTGGACGGCGACCCATCTTGCGCTGCCTCAGGGGTCAGCGGATCGGGGAGTGCTATTTCCGGGCTAGCGGATTCATTGGTGGTCAGATTGACACCAGTTTGCGCTAATGCCGGATGACCGGTCACCACAACAGTGAGCAACAACAGACCGGCGGCCAGGCCAGTTACAATGTGAAATGCTGTCGATCGCAACGGTACGCATCCCGGTTTTCTTGATCAGGGAACGTGTCGCCACGCAGTCACTCCGTCAAGTAGCTGACAGAAGCTGTTTGGCACCGAAGCGCCAGTCATCAGTCTATTTCAGGCAATTCTTAAGAATTTTGATCCAGATTATGATCGATATTCGGGGTTCTGGAAGTTTGTAATGCGTAGTTCATCCTGGCCGGCAGCGACGATTTCTGTCTGGCTACTTGCATCAGCGTCTGGATCGGCCTTGGCTGCCGAAAGATGGTCCTCAATCGACGGGCAGGCTTCTGCTCAATTGCCGCCACCCACTCGAACGAAATCCATCGACAGCGCCCGATTGAATTGCTCCGAGCAGAAATGGCAGCTCATGCTGGCACTTATGCCCGAAATGCAAGGCACCAATGGCGCCCGCACAGCGGTAACTTCTGTCGGTTCCGAACGCTTCGAAACAGCTGCAACGAGAGACGGAACTTCTGTTGCCATTGACCTGCCTAGTGATGCGCTCCCGCCTCTGCGTGCGGGAATTCGCATGGACGTATCTGTTACCGGTGGCGAGATCGACCATCGGGCCCGATTTTCGTTAATCGGTTCGCGGCGGATCATCGACGAGATCGCACCCCGTTGCTCAAAGCGAGACATGTCGGCTTACAAAGCAATATCGCCCGGGGAATTGAAACCGGAGGCAATTCTTGCCCGCGAGTTGCTGGCCGACGAGATCAAGGCCTTCCGCTCCGCCACCAAAAGCGCGCCTTCTGTCGCCGCTGCCATGGAACCGGTTGATGGCGACCGCAGACTCCTGTTTGCAACGCTGTGCGGATCTAGCTGGTATTATGGCAACTCCGGCTGCAACATGACCATTCACGCCCAATCCGGCAGCGACGGCTGGACGAGAGTCTACGAGACAGAAGGGGTCTCCATGCACATCGATCCGAAATCGCTGTCTCAGGGCTGGCCCAACCTCGTCGCACTAACATTTGACGGCGATGAAATTGTCTGGAGCTGGATGGGCGGTTCATATCAGCCCCCCATCGTCGAAGAATTGCGTGGCGGATAAGACGATCATCGGGTAACCCTTGCAGAAGTAAGATTTTGCATGGGACACCGCATTGCCTTTCATTCCAGACACTACGGTCATTCTCCAGTTTGCGGTTGCAGTCTTTGTTCTCGCAATAACGCCCGGACCCGACATGACACTCTTTGTTGGTCGCACGCTTTCAGAAGGCCGTGCGGCGGGTTTTGCATGCATGCTGGGAGCATCCACCGGCATCCTGATGCACACGGCGATGGTTGCATTGGGTTTGTCGGCATTGATACTCGCTTCGCCGAGCGCATTTCTGGCGCTGAAATTCGTTGGCGCGGGTTACCTGGTCTGGCTTGCGGTTCAGGCTATCAGGCACGGTTCAGCATTCTCGCCGGAAACGGAGAAGCACAAGGCTCGGCCTTTGCTGAAAAACTGGATTACCGGAGTTGGCATCAACTTGCTCAATCCCAAAATTATACTGTTCTTCATGACATTTCTTCCCCAGTTTGTATCGGTGAATGATCCCAACGCGCCGGGAAAACTTCTTTTCTTGGGCGTGCTTTCCGTGGTGATAGCCATTCCGGTTGTCACACCAATGATACTGGCTGCTGCCAGTTTCTCATCGATGATGAAACGCAGTCCGCGTATGACACGGATTATCGATTGGTTGTTTGCAGGGGTTTTCTCGGCCTTTGCGGTCAAGATTCTGCTGACTGATTCGAAGTAGAGTTTTCCAATTTTCTTGGCAGGTGCCATGAACCCGCTCCCCGCCCGGCAACCAGCCAATAGGCGACACCGCCGCAAACTCCAGCCGTAGCCGCCAGTGCAAACATCGAAGTCTGGTTTTCTGATTGGCCTCCGCTACTCCAGAAAATGGTCACGCCGGCAACAGCAACGCACGCGCCGCCCACTGCGTAGAACAACCAATCGCGATTGCCGAAAATCTCACCAACCACGACAACGATCATTGCCGGCAGAAATGAATAGTAGCCGATGAACAGCGCACCAAGGCCGGTCGCAACAACCAGCCCGATCCTGTCCATCTCTTCAGGTTCACCAAGCTCAATTCCCGCGCTGCCTGCCGTCAGCACAACGAAGAACGCGCTGGCGGCAAAAACGGCGGCGCAGAAGCCAATGACAATCATTAAAAACCGGATGGCCAGCACCGCAAACCGGCTCATGGCTCACCATGTCCTGCAATCATCATCGCTTCCAGCGCCAGGCGTTCGGATTTGCGCAGACGCTCAGATTCCGATTTCAGTTGTCCACAGGCAGCGAGAATGTCGCGCCCGCGCGGAGTGCGAATGGGAGAGGCATAACCTGCCGCGTTAACAAAGTCGGCAAAGCGTTCAATCGTCCGCCAGTCCGAGCATTCATAACTCGAACCTGGCCAGGGATTGAACGGGATCAGGTTTATCTTGGCCGGAATCCCTTTCAACAGCATCACAAGGCGTTTGGCGTCTTCGAGACTGTCGTTGACGTCCTTCAGCATCACATATTCAAATGTGATGCGTCGCGCGTTGGAAAGACCCGGATAGTCGCGGCATGCTTGCAGCAGTTCGCTGATTGTATGTTTCTTGTTGATTGGCACCAAAACATCGCGCAACTCGTCAGTCGTTGCATGAAGCGAAATCGCCAACATGACGCCGATTTCTTCGCCGGTACGATAGATCTCCGGAACCACACCGGAAGTCGACAGGGTAATCCGCCGTTTGGAAAGTGAAAGACCCTCGCCGTCAGATGCGATCAACAATGCCTTTTTGACATTGTCGAAATTATACAGCGGCTCGCCCATTCCCATCATGACAATGTTGGAAATCTTGCGCCCTTCTGCAGGAACAATTGCGCCATCGGGGGTATCGAGATGCGGAAAATCCCCGAGCCGGTCACGGGCGACAAGCAACTGCGCCAGGATTTCGTCCGCTGTCAGGTTGCGTACGAGTTTTTGTGTCCCGGTATGGCAGAATGTGCAGGTTAAAGTGCATCCCACCTGGCTGGAGATGCATAAAGTCCCGCGGCCTTCTTCAGGAATATAGACTGTCTCTACTTCTACCGGCTTGCCGGCACCGCGGGATGGAAATCGCAACAACCATTTACGGGTACCATCTTCTGAAACCTGCTCTTCAACGATTTCAGGCCGGGCAATTGAAAAACGCTCGGCCAGCTGCTGCCGAAGATCTTTTGAGATATTCCGCATTGCGTCAAAGTCCGACACACCGCGCACATATAACCAATGCCAAAGTTGTGACACGCGCATTCGCCTTTGACGCTCGGGAACACCAACCTCCGCGAGAGCTTCAGTCATTTCTTCCCGCAACAGCCCGATCAATGAATGATGATCGATGCCGGTCCGTCCGGTCGGTGGCAATCCGCTGGATTTGTGATCGATGTCGAGCGTTGTTGGCATGCAGAATTCCGGTCAGAGTGTTTCGGCGGCGCTGTTAGCACAATGGATTGCCGGCGTCATCGGCGTTCGCACCATCGGCAATTGACAATATCGACGGTGTCTCCGATGACAACTCATAGAGGGTTTGGAGACATTTATGGGCAAAACCGGTTTCTTTCATGACGAAAAATGCTTTTGGCATTTTGGTGGCAACTACGCTTCAGTTTTGCCGGTTGGAGGACTTGTACAGCCCCAAGTGGCCGGCGGTCTGCCCGAAAATCCCGAAACAAAACGGCGGCTGAAAAACTTGCTCGACGTGACCGGATTGTCGAATGAGCTTGATTGCCGGTCAGCGGCGCCAGCATCGAGAGACGACCTGCTGCGAGTGCATCCAGCCACCTATATAGACGAATTCAAACGGTTAAGCGATGCTGGCGGTGGCGAGCTTGGCGCCCGCGCTCCTTTCGGACCCGGCGGTTTCGAAATTGCGGCCCTGTCTGCAGGCTTGGTCAATCATGCGCTGAGGGCAGTTCTATCCGGTGAGTTGAAAAACGCCTATGCGCTGTCGCGGCCGCCGGGACATCACTGTCTGCCGGACAGCCCGATGGGATTCTGCCTGCTCGCCAATATTGCCATTGCCATCGAAGCAGCGAAGGGTAGAAACCCTGACCTGCGCCTCGCGGTCATCGATTGGGATGTCCATCATGGCAATGGCACCGAAGCGGTATACTATGAACGCGGTGACATTCTGACTATCTCGATGCATCAGGAAAATTGTTTTCCACTGGATTGCGGCGGAGCGGATGCCACCGGTTCCGGCGCTGGTGAAGGATGCAATATCAATATCCCGTTGCCGCCGGGAAGCGGCCACGCGACGTATGTTCGAGCCTTCGAACGGATCGTGATTCCGGCCTTGGAGCGATTTCAACCGGACGCAATTGTCGTTGCCAGCGGATTCGACGCGGTCAGCACAGATCCGCTTTCCCGCATGATGTGTTCAGCAACGACCTTTGCAATGATGACCGGCAAACTGATGGAGACAGCCGACCGGTTGTGCGGGGGCAAGATCGTCATGGCGCACGAAGGTGGCTACTCGGAAGTTTATGTGCCGTTTTGCGGTCATCTGGTGATCGAACAGCTATCCGGTTCACATATCCAAATCGAAGACCCGATGCATGAACGCATCAGCGCCCAACAACCTACGAAAAGACTGCAGGATTTTCAGGATCAATGGGTAGCTGACCTGGCCGCCGGATTTGGCGGCCGGTGAGGTACAACGAGCCTTGAAGCGCTTCAGTCCGGCTATTTGCAGGTTTTGATGGAGTTGAGCGCAGCTGTAATACCGCTTAGTGAAAACATGTAGTTTGTACTGTTTCCACGGCCCGACGTAGCGGCGACCTGCATCTTTGAGCCGGCTTTCATGGCATCGACGAGCATCGGTTCTTCAGCAGCGTTCTCTAACCAGGCCAACTTGCCCTTGGTAAACATGGAGAACTTTTTGCCATCGATCGAAACCGTGACCTTTGAAGTCTCTTTGAGATTGTAGGAGGCGATAAACTGCGGTTCAAAGGCCACGTTCTGCCCCGGCTTCTGGCTCACGGAAAAATAGATGTCGCCGTGATCGAGATGGGAAGGTTCTTTAGCCGACGGAACCGAAAGAACGTAGCAAACTTTGCCTGAGTTGGCGTCATAGCTATAAGTCGCCCAATCCTTGTGTTGAGAGATACGCTTCGCCGTCTGCGCTACCGCAGGCATACCTGTCAAAGCCAGGGCTATAAAGGTCGAGATCAGGATTCGCATGGTTGCAACTGGTTTCCCTGTCATCCGCGTCGAAAATGGTTGGCAGCTTTGCAAGCTCGCCGCATTACCTTCATTTTGAATTAATTTGGGTTACCAAACAGTGAAGGATACAGATTTCCCGCACCGATGTTTTCCCGCCGCACCACATCGGCACGATTATTCGAAAGACAGAAAATAGAGACGAAAACGGCAACAGTTTGACACAATCAGTGAATGAATTTACGCGATAGGCAAATTAGTGTGACTTGCACAAATATTCGAACCGGAGTGGAAAGCATTGATGAGAAACTTTGTTGTGTCCGCAATCCTGACGGCTTTGGTGGCGGGGTGCTCTGACACAAGTGATCAAGGGACCGGTTCCGAGCCACCTGTGCGGGGACTGAAAACCGTCCTGATCAAGGAATCCGAGGAAACAACCGCACGCCGCTATCCCAGCGTGTTGCAGCCTGCGGAAGTGACAACTCTGTCGTTTGAAGTTTCCGGCAGGTTGAAGGAGGTCAGCCTTGATGTCGGGCAGCGCGTCGATGCAGGCGATACGATTGCGGAAATCGATACCACTTCGCTTCAACTGCAATTGGAAAGTGCGCAGGCCGCACTTCAACAGGCTCAATCCAGTGCACGGAATGCGAAGGAGGATTTCGAGCGCAAAGAAGAGTTGTTCAAGAAGGGCGTAACGACAAAGGCTGCAGTCGATCAGGCGCGGACAGCGATGGAAACGACGGCTGCCCAGGTCGCTCAGGCGCAAAAGCAGGTCGAAACCGCAGAGAGCAACCTCGGCAAGGCGGAGCTCAAGGCGCCGTTCAGCGGCATCATCAATACGGTGCAGGTCGAATCATTTACCAATGTCGCGGCGGGTTCGCCGGTAATCACGCTCTACGCCGCCGACACTTTCGAGGCAGCCTTTTCCGTGAGTTTTGACGTTGTCAATCAGCTTGCCGTTGGCAAGAAAGCGACAATTCGCCTGGCAGACAGCCCCGACATCGTTCTGCAGTCATTTGTCAGCGAACTGGGATCGCGCGCCGACACGGTCTCATCCTTCCCGGTTGTGGTGACGCTGGAAGAAGTCGATCCGTCAATGAAAGCGGGAATGGCGGTCGAAATCACTCTGGAGTTTCCGGTTCCGCGTGGTCAGGGATATACATTGCCGCTATCCGTGCTGCCATTTGAAGGCCAGATCAAGCCGCCAAACGGAAACAACCAGCCCGCCGAAGTTGACATTTTTGTCTTCGATCCGCCAACCAGCACAGTAAAGCGCCGCACGATCAAGGTTGGCGGCGTCAGAGAAAATAGCCTGATCGCCGTAGACGGCCTGGAACTGGGTGAGCGTGTCGCATCCGCCGGCGTCTCCTTTCTTCGCGAAGGGCTGAAGGTAAAACTTCTGCCGGATGACGAGGGCTGACAGACGTGGATTTTCTTACTCGTTTTGGGATTAGCCGTTCCCGCCTGACAATCCTCGTGATGATCGGCCTGATCGTTCAGGGCTTGCTTGTCTATGCCGGCATGCCGAAGCGGGAAAATCCGGCAATTACCATTCGCAATGCGCTCGTCACTGTCACATTTCCCGGCATGTCGCCGAACCGAATGGAAGACCTGTTGGTCGTTCCAATCGAAAGGGCGGCGCGTGAGATCGGTGAAATCGAGGACATCAACGTCCTGATATCGACGGGCCGGGCGGTGGTCACACTGACTGTCTACAATTCAATTCCCAAGGATCAGCTCGACGGAATATTTCAGGATATCCGCAACAAGATGGATGATCTGAAAAATGATCTTCCGTCGGGAACCCAGGGACCTTTCGTCAATACCAATTACGGCGACGTTTCGATCGCCACGGTGGCGGTCACCGGCGAGGGATTCTCCTACGCCGACATAAAACAATCGGCCGACGACCTGCGCGAACACCTATATACAGTCGACGGCGTATCCAAGGTATCCCTGTTCGGGGTTCAGGAAGAGCGAATCTGGCTTGAGATCGACTCTCGAAAACTTGCTGCCGTCGGTGTTCAGATCAATCAGGTACTGAACGATCTGCGGGCCCAGAATGTCATCCTGCCGGCAGGTGAACTGGACGCAGACGGCGTCAATCTGATCCTTGAAGCCAATGGCGACCTCAATTCTGTTGAGGAAATCGGTGATCTCCTCACCAAGGTGCAGGGCCAGGCGGGTTTCGTTCGGCTGAAAGATCTGATGACCGTGCGCCGCGGCTACGAGTCTCCGAAAAACAAACCGGTTTATTACAACGGTCAGCCCGCGGTCATCGTCAGCATCGAAATGAACGATACGGAGGATATTCAGAAGATTGGCAAGGCGCTGAAGCAAACCGTCGATTCATTTGAGAACACCCAACCGATCGGTATTGCCTATAATTTCTCCACCTATCAGGAAACCAATGTCACCACTTCGATCAATGGTGCATTGTCCAATGTCGCCCAGACATTTGGCGTGGTGGTGCTCGTCATGCTGGTCTTTCTGGGTTTGCGTGCTGCACTCATCATTGCGGCCATCGTCCCGTTTACCGTCACATTCGCCCTGATCGGCATGGGCTATCTGGATATTGACCTGCAGCAAATCTCAATTGCGGCTGTGATCATCTCGCTCGGACTTCTGGTCGACAATGGCCTTGTCGTCGTCGAGGACATCCAGGGGCGAATGGCACGAGGCGCTTCACCCGAAGAAGCTGCAGCTGGCGCAGGAAAGCAGTTCTTCGTTCCGCTTGGCGTGGCATCAATCACCACCGTATCGGCTTTCATCCCGATGCTGATTCTTGACGGGGTCGAAGGTGAATTCGCGTTTTCGCTGGGTGCTGTGGTTGGCGTCATGTTGCTTGGGTCATGGTTGACCGCCCTCTATATCCTGCCGGCACTGTGTGTTTGGCTCGCAGGAAGAAAAACATCGCAAAACAACGAAAAAGGCCCCAATCTTGTCGTCCGGGCATATAGCGTCATCGTCGACAGATCGCTCGTGTTTGCTCCGATTGTCATCATTGGCGCTTATGCGGCGGTATATGGCGCGACAACCCTGTTCTCGCAGGTGAAATCAGAAATGTTCCCGCTTGCAGAACGTGCGGAATACCTGATCTACCTTGACATGCCAAAGGGAACGTCGATTGCCAGGACGGAACAGGAGGCCCTGGCAATCGAACGTTGGCTCTCTGACAAATCGGTCAATCCGGAAGTCGCCAACACGACGGTTTTTGTGGGCGATGGCGGGCCGCGCTTCTATCTCGCGCTGAACCCTGCGGACACCAATCCGGCAAGCGCCTTCATTCTCATCAACACCGAAAGCTTTGAGGGTACTTTGGCGGCCGCAGCGCGGACACAACGTTACGTCGTCGAAAACCACCCTGCTGCCCGTTTCAAGATCAAACGGCTCTCCATGGGCGGCGGTGAATCCGGTATCGTTGAGATCAAGATTACCGGCCGCGACGCCGAGCGGTTGCTCACCCATGCCCGCAATGTTGAAACCATATTCGCTGACGTGCCCGGCATCGTTCAAAACGAGAATGACTGGGGCAACAAGACGCTGAAAATCGTCATCGATGTTGCACAGGACAAAGCGCGTGAGCTTGGGGTCACATCGGAAGATATCTCGAATGTCATGGACGCTTATTTTTCCGGATCGTCCTATTCGACCTATCGCGAGGGAACCGAATCTATTCCGATTGTTGTGCGCGCAGCAGAAGGTTTTCGCGATTCCATTGAGGATCTTGCAAACCTGTCGATCCCTGCTGATGGTCAGCTCATATCCCTGGATCGGGTCTCGACTTTCGAGCCCCGCCTGGAATATTCACAGTTGAGGCGGGAAAACCAGCTCCGCCAGATCAAGATTTCGGCCAAAAGCGAGACACTTGCGGCCAATGAGGTTGTCGCAATGGTGGGGCCCAAACTGGCCGCACTTGAAATGAACGGCGATGAAGTGCTGAAAATCGGCGGTGAAACCGAGAACAGTTCAGAAGTCAACGCTCTGCTGCTCGGCGGCATGCCCGCAGCCCTGATGGTGATGCTGGCGGCATTGATTTTTCAATTTAACTCGATCCGCCGGGTGCTCCTTACTTTCATGACCATACCGCTCATCATCATCGGAGCGCCAATTGCGTTGATGCTGACTGGCAGGCCGCTGTCATTCTTCGCCATTTTGGGCATGATCTCGCTTGCCGGAATCATCATCAACAACGCTATCGTCCTGATCGATCAAATCGATATCGAACGGAAATCCAAGGCATTGAGAGAAGCAGTGGTTGAAGCTGCCCGCAAAAGGGTCACTCCGATCCTGCTGACATCATTGACCACGATATTTGGTCTGTTACCAATGGCGATCGCCGGTGGCGCACTGTTCGAACCCATGGCGACACTGATGATCGGCGGTCTGATGGTCGCTTCAGTGCTGACGCTGTTCTTTGTTCCCGGCGGCTATTTTCTGCTGTTTGGCGGGCTGCGGCAGGGGTGGCCACCAAAAGCCCAAAGGGCCGGCGACGAAAAATCCAGTGAGAGGAATGCTGCAGAACCTGCGGTGAGTTGAACCCGCATGACCGAGTTTACCGAGATCCCCATTGTCGATGTTTCAGGACTTGGCGAGCCTTCGCGGGACAAGAATATCGCTGCTGAATTTCGTGCAGCCTACGGCACTGCAGGATTTGGTTACATCGTTCACCATGGCATTGATCCATCGCTCATTGAAGGCGTTTTTGAGGCTTCTCGCCGTTTTCACGAATTGCCGCACGACAAAAAGCTGGCGGTTGAACTCAATGATATCCATCGCGGATTCATTCCCATCAATACCTCGACGGACATCAATTCTTCCGTTGCCGAGGTCAAAAAGCCAAACCAATCCGAATCCTTCATGATGATGCGCGAGGACGGGCCCACCTCGCCGGATGTGACGGCGGGTGCCTATCTGGCGGGTCCAAATCAGTGGCCGGAACTGAAGGGGTTTCGCCGGGCGCTGGTCGACTATCACGACGCGCTCTCCGAACTCGGTGAAAAGCTTATGCGCGTCGCTGCACTTTCTGTAGGCGCTGACCCTTTCGAGATTCTGCCTGCCTTCGAGAGGCCAACGACCTGGTTGCGTCTTTTGCACTATCCACCCGCGCCACCGCTGGCGCCTGAGGATTTGTTCGGTTCGGCTCCTCACCGGGACTTCGGCTGTCTGACCATATTGGCGCAGGATGACGTCGGTGGTTTGCAGGTGCAAACGCCAGCCGGCCAATGGGTCGACGCGCCGGCAATACCCGGTTCGTTTGTGGTCAATGTCGGCGACATGCTCCACCGCTGGTCAAATGGCATCCTGCTGTCGACGCCCCACCGTGTGATCAACCGGTCCGGGCGTGAGCGGTATTCCTGTCCGTTCTTCTATGACCCCAATGTGGCGGCCGATATTGTGCCGCTCTCCAGTTGTGTAACAGCGGATCGTCCCGCTGCATTCGAACCGCTCAATTTCGGCGAATTTTTGCGCGGCGAACTGGAGGCAGGATACGACAAGCACCGCAAAAAGGTGTCATAACGCACAATTCTTCAGTCGCGCGCCAGCAGCAGGACCGGGGACTTCGCGCCCGTCAAGATCCGATCGATGGTCTCGCCGCACAGTTCGCCTGATGCGAGTTCGATTATGAGAAACCCGTCATTTTCGCCTGAAGTCAGGGCTGAAACGACTGAAGTGGCAGGTACAAGGCTCCATTCCGGCTCAACCTGGGCCTGATGTGACAGTCGACGGCCCAACTCCACAGCCTTCTGAGACGGCCGCTCCCCACTAGTCATGATCGAGACATGTGTCCTTAAGGTAGGCAAATTGCTCGGAATTGCGAGAACAGCGTTTCCGTCTGCGAGTGCGTCTTCGAGAGTTTTTGTCGCTGTTCGCCCAGCCAGTGTTGATTTTGACACCACAGCGACAATTTCAATATTCTCAGACTTGCTTTTGCCATGCTGGCGTTGAGGCGCCATCGATGCCCAGCGCACAGGGTGTGTGGGTAGTTGTTGTTCAAACAGGCGGCGGCATCTTGATATTTCGCGCTCGATCATCTGGTCGATGTCAATATCGGTGAGGCCAAGCGGTTCGCCCGAATACCCAACCAAATTATTGACCGGCAGCCGGCAGGCCAGTCGCAATTCTTCGGCAAAAGAGGCTTCGATATCAATTTCGGAACCGGCGCTGAGAAGTTTGACGGTCGCTGCCATGCTGCCGGCCTCGCGCTCCGATGTCAGCAGCATGCGTATCCTGATTGACGTTGATGCAGGTGATTTCATTTCGCCGCCTCATCACGCGCGTCGTTTCCCTCGCCATTCTCCTTGCCAAACCGGTGGCGCAAATCCGCAAACGCCCGCAGGCGTTCTTCAACAAGACGGTTGATCGATCCTTCGGGAAATTTTCCAACCTTGTTCCGCTCTCCCGCGGCACGTCCCATCAAAATTTCCAATCCCTGGTCGATGGTGGTTACGGCGCGAACAGAAAACTTGCCATCTGCGCAGGATTTGACAATGTCTTCACGCAGCATCAGGTGTTCAACGTTTGAAGCCGGGATCAGCACGCCCTGCGAACCGGTCAGTCCGCGTTCATTGCAAATGTCGAAGAAACCCTCAATTTTCTCGTTTACGCCGCCAATCGCCTGTACTTCTCCCATCTGGTTGACCGAGCCGGTGACGGCATATGACTGGTCGATCGGAACTTCCGACAAAGCGGAAAGGATTGCGTACAATTCAGCGGAGGAGGCGCTGTCGCCTTCGACACCACCGTAGGATTGTTCAAAGACAAGGCTTGCCCAAAGCGACATCGGCACATCGAGCGCATAGCGGGCAGAAAGGAAACCGGCCAGGATCAGGACACCTTTCGAGTGGATGGGGCCGCCAAGTTTGACTTCCCGTTCGATGTCCACCAGTTTGCCCGACCCCATGCGAACGCGAGCGGTAATGCGGGTGGCTGTGCCGAAAGGCTGATCGGCAAGCGACAGCACAGACAAGCCGTTGACCTGGCCTATGGCGCCGCCATCAGTGTCAATCAGGACAATGTCGCGGGCAATGGATTCGTGCATGCGTTCGCGAATGCGGCTTGCTCGGTGACGCCGTTGCGCGACAGCTTCAGCAATGTCTTCTGCTTCAATTGCCTTGTGACTATTTCTGCCCGCGCAATGGTCGGCTTCCCTCAATATGTCGGTGATGGTTTCAATTCTCAAAGAGAGCTTGGTCTGGTCGTCAGCGAGGCGCGCAGCCTCGTCTACCGTTCTGGCCATCCCGTTTGGCGAAATTTCCCTGATATTTTCCCGCTCGCCGATTAGACGGACCATTGATGCAAACGACTTTGCGGTTTCTTCGGACCGTTCGATGTGGTCGTTGAAATCAGCCAATATCTTGAACAGTGAAGCAAAATCCGGGTCGAGCGCGTGGAGCAAGTAATAGATTGATCTATCGCCAACGAGGATTACCTTGACAGATAGGGGAATGGGATCAGGGTCAAGAGACACAGTACTGACCAGGCTGAATTGCTCGGCCAGCGAGGTGACTTTGATTTCTCCATCCCTCAAGACCCGTTTCAGCGCCTCCCAGGCGCCGGCCTGCATCAATAGCTGCCTCGCGTCGATCACCAGATATCCGCCATTGGCCTGATGCAGCGCGCCAGGCTTGATCAACGTGAAATCTGTTACCAAAGCACCCATCTGTGAAATGTGCTCAATGTGCCCGATGAGGTTTTGGTAAGTGGGATTTGTTTCGATGACGATCGGTGCGCAACTTTCCTTGCCAGTATTATTGCCGACCATGACATTGACGCCGTAACGGCGCAGCCGCGGATCACGTCCAGGCTCCAAATCGCCAAGGGGTAGCGGCGCGTTTTGGGCAGCCTCCTCAGCTTCCATGAAGACCGCGACATTTTTGATCACGTCTTCTGCGACGCTAGCGAGAAACTCTCCAATGCCGTCGGTCGATCCCAAGGCGCTCTCAACTTCCGAGATTTCGGCTGTCACTGTCCGGCTTGCCATCTCCTCATTCAGTTTTCGCAACTTTTCGCGCCGGTTCTTTTCCAAGCCGGGAATGTTTTCCAGAATCGATCGCAGATCCGATTGCAGCGAATTGATGTCCTCCTGGATGCGGGCCTGCTCGTCTTGATCCAGTTTCTCAAACTGTTCGGGCTTTACCGTCTCTCCGTCCTTTTGCGGAATGAATGCGAAACCCATCGGGGTGCGCATCACGGCAATGCTGAGCTGCCGAGCCTTGTCGTTCAAATCCTTGAACAGGGTTTCATTTGCTTCCTCGATCTCGCGGTTGATAGCGCTCGCTCGCGCCTTGTACTCTTCCGAATCAAACACTGCCGGTATGGCCGCGCCGAGATCGTTAAGCATCTCATCCATGGCATCGCGGAATTTGACGGCCTGTCCATGGGGCAGACGGATCGCCCGCGGACGGTGCGGAGTCGAAAAATTGCTGACATAGACCCAATCGTCCGGTGCCGGTTCGTTTGCAACACGTTGTTCCAACAGCGAACGGATCGCGGTGTGCCGGCCCGTGCCTTCAGGTCCCATGGCAAAGATATTGAAACCGGGCCCACCAATAGCGGTCCCCAGATCGATAGCATCCAATGCCCGCGCTTGTCCGAAAAGCCTGGAAGAACCGGGTTGGGACTTTTTCTTAAAAATGTCTGCGTCGGTCTGTTTACGCAGAATTTCAGACGGTAACGGCGTTGATGCGACCGGTTTGCGTGTTGTAGCGGATTTGGGTTTTGCGGGCTTTTTCATCGCGCTAGATCCGGTTTGACCACGTTATCGTAGCGAACGCCATTCGGCTGCTCTTTGTCACCGATCAACAAGGCGGTTGTTTGAACCGAATTAGGGCGTTTTGCGGTTTCTTTGAACCGCAACAACGCCTCTATCCGATTGGAACCATTGAAGCATTTTTCGCTCCCTTGATTCCGCTTGAGCGAAAATGCCCTTGATCAGCTGTCCTGCTGTTCCTCCAATGCAGTTCGCGCCGCATCGCGATGCGCGTCAGTAACATGTGAGCGGATCATCGTCAGCGCAGCAGTCAACACGGCGACATCGTCTGTAAATCCGAAACCGAGCAGGAAGTCCGGAATGGAATCGAGCGGCAGCACGAAATAGGCCAGAGCGGCAAGCAGTACACCGCGAACCTTTATCGGTGTTTGCGGATCGAGCGCACAGAAATATCCCGCGATCACTTCATCCATGAACGGAACTTGGCGCGCAGCGAGCCGTGCCGTGCGCCACAATTTGGTCCGCACGCGTTCCTCGCGCTTTTTCTGCTCAGCCTCGTCGACCGGCGCGAGTATCTCACCGATCTTGACATCGTCCATCGAAATACTCCGATTCACTCTTCCTTCCAATATGGGGATTGAGAGGCTTTCCCGCAAACCTGGTCTTCATTGCAAGTAACGGCTGACGAAATCACCTCACTGAAAGATCCCGCCCGCAGCGCTCCGCCAGTTTCAGAATCCAATAATTGATATCGTCCAAACGGAACGCGTGGTGAACCGTGTGCACACCAACCTTGAAACTGGCTTCCAATCGCGAACGCCCGGAGATGCTCTGAAAGAACTTGGTGTTTGATTTCTTGACTGCGCGCAAGAAATCCGGATCGGGGAAATAGGCGACAGACAGGTCTCCGATTGGGTGGACCTCGCCGTGAATTCGTTTGGTTATCTCCCCATCAATTCGATACGAAAGCACCTGGCTTTTCTTTGCTTCGCTAAATCCCAGCGCCGTCGAAACGATCTTTGCTCTCAAATATTTTCCATCATTGCACGTGAGCACGAGCTTTCCGCGTTGGTCTTCAGACGATCTTGCCAACACCATGTCTTTAGCTGGTGTTTCGGTATTAGGGGCTTGATGCAGCATGACCAAGGTGCTGGAATCCTCAAACAACACCTCCCGCCCAATTTCGAAAGGTGAGGCGATGACTACGGTCGTCAGCAATGATGCAAGCAATTTCATCAAATTTCCTCAATTACTTGCAATATAAGTTTGCATTCATTTCAATACAACGATCTTTGGTTGCATTGTTCACTCAGCGGTAAACCCGTTCATCTGCTTTGCCATTTCAACATCCAGGATTGTCACACCACCCGCGTCATGCGTCGACAATCGTACATCCAACTTGTTGTAAACATTGAACCATTCCGGGTGATGGTCCATTTTTTCCGCCACCATTGCTGCTCGCGTCATAAACGCGAACGCCGCGTTGAAGTTCTTGAACTTGAACGATTTCTTGATGCCGGTTCCATCGTCATCCAACGACCAGCCATCAAGCCCCGCAAGCGCTTCTGCAATGGCATCGGGTATCAATCTCTCGCGGCGCATATGTATTCTCCCGGTTGTTTCGATATTCCCCGCAGGATAGGGCAAACGCCATGAATGCCAAAACTGCCGTCCTTTTCGTTTGCCTCGGCAACATCTGCCGGTCGCCGCTGGCGGAAGGTGTATTTCGGCATGTCGCGGCAGCTGCAGGTTTGGATGACCGGTTCATCATCGAGTCTGCTGGCACTGGTGCATGGCATGAGGGCGATATGCCCGATCCGCGTTCCATCGAAGTGGCAGCGCGGCATGGTATCGATCTGACCGGTCAGCGCGCGAGAAAGATCCAACCCGCTGATTTTACAAGCTTCACACACATTTTCGGCATGGACAGGTCCAATGTCGCCAACATTAGGCGCGCCGCTCCGGCCGGCGCGACGAGCGAAATCCACTTGTTCCTGGACTTTGCCGCAGGACACGTGATCGACATTCCGGACCCTTATTACGGCGGGCCGGATGGTTTCGACAATGTTTACCGGACGATCCGCGCAGCCTCGGAATCGCTTGTCGCAAAGCTTTGCTGAACGGGCGAACCGGTGTCGCCAAGCGGCCAACTTTCCTCGACGACATAGGGTCCACCGCCGAGTGAGTTTCGCGAAGACATCATGACGAACCGCGACACCTTGAAAGGCCGGGCTGAAAAATTGCCCCGCGACGACAACCACGCAGCCACTTCCGCTGCATCAACATCGCGTAGTCGTGCCAGTGTCACATGCGGTGAGAATTTTCGCGGATCGGCGGAAAGACCAAAACGCTGGCTAATGCGTTCTATCTCCGCCTGAAGTGCAACAAGATCCGGCGAGGCCGCAACACCGGCCCACAGAGTGCGGGGCTTCTTCGAGCCGAAGACACCGATCCCCGACAGTTGCAGCTGAAACGATGGCCGGCGCACCCGGTCCAGCGCACCGGCTATCTCATCGGCGACGTGGCCTTCGATATTGCCGTAAAACCGCAATGTCAGGTGATAATTCTCTGTGTCGATCCAACGGGCGCCTGGCAGGCCCCCGCGAAGCAGCGACAAGGAGAGGGCAGCGTCATGGGGTATTTCAAGAGCGGTGAACAGTCGTGGCATTTGAAATCTCCCCGAATCGGTCCCCGATATTGCGAGCGAATCACTGATTTGCCGCCACGGCAAGGGGTAATCGCGCAACGTCGGGCTTACTCGGATAATTGTTCAAGCATGCCAATGACATGCGGCAGAATTCCGGCGACCATATCCTCCACCCCGACGGCATTCGGGTGCATCCCATCGGCCAAAAGCTTGTTCGGCTGTGCGGCAACACCATCAAGAAAGAACGGGTAGAGCACCACATTGTGTTTGTCTGCGAGTTCCGGAAAGATCGAATTGAAAGCCGAACCGTAGTTATTGCCCATGTTCGGCGGCGCCAGCATGCCTGCCAGCAGCACATTGATGCCGCGCCCTGTCAGCTTACCAATCATGGTATCCAGATTTTGTCGGGTGATCTCCGGTGATATGCCGCGAAGTGCATCATTGGCGCCAAGTTCGAGGATCACCAGATCGGTTTCATCGGGTACTGACCAATCGAGCCGAGCCAACCCGCCAGTCGTTGTGTCTCCCGAGACACCCGCATTGGTGACCTCCACATCGTGTCCTTGCTGTGTCAAAGCCGCCTGCAATTGGTCGGTAAAACCTTCTCCCGGACCCAACTGGTATCCGGCCATCAGGCTGTCGCCAAACCCCACGATTTTGACCGGTCCTGCACGGCCGGCGATGGTTGCAAACAGCAATAAAAGGGCCGTTAACAGGACGGTCACCCAACGCTGCGAAAATTGAATTCGCCAATCCGGATTGAAAGCCATAGCGTAGTCACCATATCTGCCTGAATGTTCGCCCGGCGAGGAGGTGGCGAACTATCCCGAATATAGGACGAAAATTCCGTGACAACACCCGTCATTCAACTTTCCGATGTTTCCCTGACACTCGGCGAAGGCGCATCATCTGTTCACGTGCTGAAAGGCATTTCCCTGGACCTCGCGCGGGGTCAAAACGCAGGAATTGTCGGACCGTCCGGCTCGGGCAAATCGACCTTGCTCATGGTCATAGCCGGTCTTGAGACCGTTGATGCCGGAACAGTGACCGTTAATGATTTTCTGGTGACCGGAAAGAGCGAAGACGAGATTGCCGCTTTTCGCGGCCGAACCGTTGGAATTGTGTTTCAGTCATTTCATCTGATCCCCAACATGACAGCGCTTGAAAACGTTGCCGTACCGCTGGAACTGGCCGGCCATCGCGACCCCTTCAAAACCGCAGAGGCCGAGCTGGCGGCGGTCGGACTGTCGGAACGGTTGACCCACTACCCGGGCGAACTGTCGGGCGGCGAACAGCAGCGCGTGGCGATCGCCCGTGCGCTCGCCCCCGAGCCAGCGATCCTGATTGCCGACGAACCGACCGGAAATCTGGATCAGTCAACCGGCCGGCAGATTGCCGATCTCTTGTTTACCACCGCGCGAGACCGCGGCACTACCCTGGTCCTGGTCACCCACGACACGACGCTGGCGGCGCGATGCGATCGGCAAATTGCCATGCTTTCCGGGCGCATCGACACCGGAGCTGAGGCAGTGCCGGCATGAAACATCCATCTGACCTGAGGCTCGCGATCCGTTTCTCGCTGCGTGAAATGCGCGGCGGTCTTTCAGGGTTTTTCATCTTTCTGGCCTGTATCGCCTTGGGTGTTGGCGCCATTGGCGGTGTAAACTCCGTGGCTCAGGCCATCACCACCGGTGTTGCCAGCGAAGGTCAGTCATTGCTCGGCGGCGATTTGCGTTTTGAATTGGTCCAGCGCGAAGCAAGCGAGGACGAACTGGCATTCCTGCGCACAAAAGGCGATCTCGCCATCAACGCCGGGATGCGCTCAATGGCGCGGCTGGACGATGGATCGGACCAGACGCTGGTTGAAGCCAAGGCCGTCGATGGTTCCTACCCGCTCTATGGCCGGTTTGTCACGGAACCGCAGCTTTCGCTTGCCGAATTGTTTTCCGAACGAGGCGGAACTTTTGGGGCCGCGGCCACCCCGATCCTGTACGAAAGGCTCGGAGTCCAGGTTGGCGACTTCATCAGGCTTGGGAACCTGCGGTTTGAGTTACGCGCCAAAGTGATCACCGAACCCGATCTGGTATCTGACGGTTTCGGATTTGCACCACGTCTGATGGTGTCACTTGATGGCTTGCGGGCCTCTGGTCTTATCCAGCCCGGTAGCCTGGTGGAGCATCGCTACCGGCTGAAACTTCCGCCTGGTTCCGGCAATGCCACCATCGAGACTATCAAGGCTGAAGCCAATGAACGCTTTCCGCAGGCTGGCTGGAGCATCAGAACCCGCTCGACCGCAGCACCCGCGCTGGCTGCCAATATCGAACGGTTTTCACAATTTCTGACCCTTGTAGGACTGACGGCGCTCGTTGTTGGCGGAGTCGGTGTCGCCAACGCAGTACGCGCCTATCTGGAAGGCAAACGGGGCGTGATTGCGACGTTCAAGTGCCTTGGTGCATCAGGCAATCTCGTCTTCATCATTTACCTCGTCCAGATCATGCTGATTGCCGGGCTTGGCATACTGGCAGGGCTCGCCATCGCTACTGCGATGCCGCTCGTAGCGAGTGCCTTCCTGGCCTCAGTATTGCCTCTGCCATCTTCAGTGGGGATTTATCCCGGCGCCTTGGGATTGGCCGCCGTTTTTGGTGTTCTCGTGACACTCGCTTTCGCGCTGTTACCGCTTGGCCGGGCAAGAGATGTTCCCGCCACCGCACTGTTCCGCGAGATGGGTTTCGAAGGACGCGGGCGACCACGGCTGATTTACGTGCTTTCAGCTCTGGCAATCGTTCTGGTTCTCGCCGGACTTGCGATCATGTTCTCCTATCAAAAGAACATTGCGATGATCTTCATTGGCGCCGTGGCCTTTTCCTTCCTGGTTCTGCGGGCCGTGTCCCAACTCGTACAGGATATCGCCAAAAGGGCGCCACGCGTTCGTTCGACCGCCTTGCGCCTTGCCGTGGGAAACATTCATCGCCCTGGAGCGCTTACGCCTTCAGTTGTCCTGTCCCTGGGTCTCGGACTGACACTGTTGGTCACCTTGGCGCTCATTGACGGCAATCTGCGCCAGCAAGTGATCAGCAGGCTGCCGGCAATCGCACCAAATTTCTTCTTCGTTGATATTCAAAACACGGAAGTGGAAGAATTTGCCGATCTGATTGCAAGTGAGGCGCCGGAGGGAAAGATCGTACGTGTGCCGATGCTGCGCGGCCGCGTGGTTGAACTGAACGGCACCGATGTCAACAAGATGGAAATACCGGCTGAAGGTGGCTGGGTGTTACGAGGGGACCGAGGCATAACCTACGCAAAGAACGTGCCCGAAAACTCAACCCTTGCTGCCGGTGAATGGTGGCCGGAAGACTATTCCGGCAAGCCGCTGGTCAGCTTTTCTGCCGAAGAAGCCGGTGAGCTGGGTTTGACAATCGGTGACACGGTTACCGTGAACATTCTCGGGCGTAACATAACCGCCGAAATTGCGAATTTGCGCGATGTCCAGTGGGAGACGCTCGGTATCAACTTTGTCATGGTGTTTTCGCCGAACACGCTTGCCGGCGCGCCGCACTCCTGGCTGGCGACACTCAGCGATCCGAAAGCCACTCCGGAACGGGAAGCAAAAGTGCTGAATGCAGTTACGCGAACTTTCCCGGCGGTAACCTCGGTTCGGGTCAAGGATGCGCTCGATATTGTCAATCGTGTTGTCGAGCAGTTGGCGACTGCCATCCGCGCTGCAGCGGCAGTGGCGCTGGTTGCATCTGTCCTTGTCTTGTCCGGGGCACTCGCGGCCGGAAACCGTGCCCGCATTCATGATGCAGTCGTACTGAAGACGCTTGGTGCGACCAGAAAAACGCTGATCACCGCATTTTCGCTTGAATATCTGCTGATCGGGCTTGCAACAGCGATCTTTGCACTGGCTGCCGGCGGTGTTGCGGCCTGGTTCGTCATCACCCGCATAATGACCCTGCCTTCAGCGTTTCTGCCGGAAATAGCGGTTGCCACGATCACCACGGCACTCGTTCTGACGGTTGGATTCGGCCTGCTCGGTACCTGGCGGGTGTTAGGGCACAAAGCGGCGCCAGTGCTAAGAAATCTGTAAAATTGGAGCTGTTTTGGTAACCGGACATTAACCATCAGCGCTCAGGTCGGGATTACAGGGTTTCTGATCTAAAAAATCCTGCGATTTCCGCGCCAAAGGCTCTTGTCCTTGCCGCAAAGAACGCACATATTCGACTTGAGGCATGCTGGAGTCCCGCCAGCGGCGCCTGTCCGTGTGTCCAAAACACGGTTCGACACCCGACGGGACGTAGCAACAAGAGGATAAACATGGCTGAACTTCGAAACTATCAGGCTCGCGTTGCCACCGCTGCGCGTGGTGATGCGGCCATCGATGAGGGCCTGCGCGCCTACATGATCCGGGTTTACAACCTGATGGCGCTGGGTCTGGCAATCACGGGCGTGGCAGCGCTCGGCACCGTGGCACTGGCGACAACCGGCGATCCGGCAACCGCTGTGGCGCAACTGCCGAACGGCAAGATGCTGACATCGTTCGGAACACTGATCTATGGTTCGCCGCTGAAATGGGTAATCATGCTGGCGCCACTTGGATTCGTGTTCTTCCTGAGCGCCCGTATTAACAAAATGAGCGTGTCGGCGGCACAAACAACCTTTTGGGCTTTCGCGGCACTGATTGGTATTTCGCTTTCCTCGATCTTCCTGGTCTACACGCCAGGTAGTATTGTGCAGACGTTCTTCATCACCGCGGCGTCGTTTGGAGCACTATCACTTTGGGGTTACACAACCAAGCGTGACCTGACAGGCATGGGTTCGTTCCTATTCATGGGTTTGATCGGATTGATCATCGCCATGATCGTCAATATCTTCCTAGCATCACCTGCGCTGCAGTTTGCCATCTCCGGCATTGGCGTGCTCGTATTTGCTGGTCTGACGGCGTACGACACGCAGAAGATCAAGGAAATGTACTATGAGGGCGATGGCGCTGTGGTCATGGGCCGCAAGGCGATCATGGGTGCTTTGAGGCTCTATCTCGACTTCATCAACCTGTTCTTGTTCCTGCTGCAGTTCCTTGGAAATCGCGAGTAGGACTTGAGAAATTCAATCATTCGAAGGGCGGTTCATTCGAGCCGCCCTTTTCATTTGCCCGCATGTAGGCAATAAGCGCCGGTCAATTCTGGTTTTGTAGTTCTACGTCGTAGTGAGCAACATGGTTGTCCGCCCTACCATTCTGACCGATATTCCTGCGATTACGGCAATTTATAAGGATGCCGTGTTACACGGTACCGCGAGCTACGAACTCGATCCTCCCGGCGAAGCTGAGATGGTAGCGCGGTTCGAGAAATTGGCTGCTCGAAGCCTTCCCTATCTGACCGCAGAAACTGACGGCAGAATCGCAGGGTATGCCTATGCCGGCCCCTTTCGTGAACGGCCTGCCTACCGTTTCATCGTTGAAGATTCGGTCTATGTCGACCCGGCATTCAAGGGCCGGGGTATCGGCAAGAACCTGCTCAACAGGCTGGTCGACGAGGTCAGAGCGCTCGGTTACCGCCAGATGATCGCGGTCATCGGCGACGGTACCAATCATCCGGCATCTGTCAGGCTACACGAGGCGGCAGGGTTTACCCGATCGGGAACGATCACCGGTTCGGGGTTTAAACACGGCCGCTGGCTCGACACGGTGATCATGCAGATTGCGCTTAACGGCGGAACCGATACGCTTCCCTGATGTGATCCTGCTCCAACTGGACGGCTGCCGTCATGTGATCATCTCAAATCTCCAAACAGATCAGGCTGTTAACCAAAGTCAGCGGCTTCGGAGACATTTTCTTCATCATTTGGGCACAAGCTTGGCAACGGATGTACCCAAACCGAGTGATATTCGACACCAAAATTCGCGGTTGCGACCCTAAATAGATGGAAGGAACGCATCTGGAGGAGCAATGATGTACGCCGAGGCAGTTCTGGCCGAAAGGCCGTTCATTTCCAGCGATTCAAGCCTGGTGCTGGAAGACATTACCACATCATCCTCGCAACTTCGCGGCTTTGACAATCATGAACGTGTCATACTCGGCCGGGATGACGAACGCGGACTGACAGCTATCATTGCCATACACAATACATCGCTTGGGCGTGCTCTCGGTGGCACGCGAATTTGGATGCATGACAATTTTGATTCAGCCGTCACAGATGCACTCAGGCTTTCGCGCGGCATGACATTCAAGGCAGCGATCGCCGGCCTGCCGCTGGGCGGCGGAAAAGCCGTTATCCGGGCCAATCCCAAAACCGGCAAAACGCCACAAATGCTCGATGCCTACGCAGAAATGCTTGCGCATGTGCAGGATACCTACATTACCGCCGAGGACGTTGGCATGACGCTTGCCGACGCCGACTATCTGCGCAAACGCACACCGAACGTCGTGGGCACCACGATCGGCGGCAGCGGCAATCCTTCTTCATTTACTGCCGAAGGCGTTTTTCTGGGCATCAAGACCGCACTGGAGCACAAAACCGGCAGCGAAGATCTGACCGGCCGGCGGATTGCCATTCAGGGATTGGGCTCTGTGGGCTGGTCGCTGGCTGAGAAGCTGAACGGTGCTGGAGCCAGGCTCGTCGTTGCGGATATCAATGAGGCGCGATGCATCGAAGCGAAACAAGCGTTAGGTGCAGAAATTGTTTCAACGGATACCATTTTGTTCACTGACGTCGATGTTCTGGCCCCATGCGCGCTTGGTGGCGTGATCTCCGGCGACACAATCCCGCTTGTTAAGGCAGGTATCATTGCCGGATCGGCCAACAACCAGCTTTTGCGCCACGAGGACGCTGCGGCACTTGCGAAACGCGGAATTCTCTACGCACCGGACTATGTGATCAACGCGGGCGGATTGATGAACGTCGCAGCCGAAGTCGATCCAGACGGCTACGACAAGGCCAAAGTCATGTCCAAGATCGCTCAAATACCGGTGACACTCGGTTCAATCTTCAAACGGGCAGAGGCGGACAATCAGGCAACAAACGAGATTGCCCTCGCGATGGCCAAGGCCCGCATCGAAAAGGGCTGATCGCCGCACAAACAGACCTTAATTGGCGGCTTTGTCGGTCAGCTTTCCGGCCGCTCCGCCCATGGTTTTCAGCGCGCCGGCAGATTCGCTCAAGCCGTACCGCTTCGCCAGCTCGTCAGGAGATAGATAGCCGATCATTGTCTGGCCGCCATCGTCCCAGATCAAGACCCGGATCGGCAGATCAAGACCGGCTTCAGGGTTTTCGGAAATAATCGGTGTACCGATTTTCGGATTGCCGAATATGACCAGCGTGACGCCCGGAATTTCGCTACCAACCGACATCGCACCTTTCTGATGATCCACACGGGCAAAAACCGTTGCGCCGGCGCCTTCCGCTGCCGCAACAAGTTTGTCGGCCGTGGTTGCTACGTCATGGGTGCTTTTCTTGGTAATCCAACCATCGGCGGCAAACGCCGCACCGGCATATATCGCGGCAAGCACTGCCGCGGCGACAAGTTTCATAGACATGGTTCCCTCCCGTGTTGGGTTAAGATCCAAGCCCCCGTCGTGCAGCCGCTCCCCAAAGCGCCTTGACTGATTTATCACGACCGCAGCTGTAACGGTAGTATTTGTACCGAAGCGGATTCTTGTTGTGATAATCCTGATGATAGTCTTCGGCCGCATAGAAGGTGCTTGCGGTCTCTATTGGCGTGACAACAGCTTTACCAAGTTCAGTCTGCGCAGCGTCCTTGGCCATCTCGGCGGCTTTTGCCTGTTCCGCGGTCGTCGCATAAACGGCGGTCGAATAAGAATGGCCACGGTCGCAGAACTGCCCGCCGGCGTCGGTCGGATCAACCGAACGGAAAAACGAATCCAAAAGCTGGGAATAGCTGACTTTGGCGGGATCAAATTCGATCTTTACCGCCTCCCGCCAGCCACGGCTGGAGTGATCATAGTAGGTTGGATTCTCGCCTTTGCCGCCGATATAGCCGGATGTGGTCGAAATTACTCCGTCGACCACGTCAAAATCGGATTCCACGCACCAGAAGCAACCACCGGCAAAGATTGCCGTCTCGGTATCGGCTGAGAAAACCGGGGTTGAAACAAACGTTATTGCTGCGACGGCAAGCGCCGCGACGGATGATCGGATCATGGGCGAACGTTCTCCTCAAAAGGCCTCAAGGTAGACCTAGTGCGCAAATTTAAGGGTTTGAAATCAATCCATTACACGAGGTTGTGAGATTTGCGTTATCCGACTCAGGGAAATGCTTCGTACCGGCACACCAGGCAAACTTACTGACAGCTGTTTGGTTTGCGGTCTTGGCGAGAATGACCGTGTGCGACCGGCAAATGGGCCAACGGGCCAGGTTACCGAATATTATGGACGCATTAACCATATGTTTTCGCGAATTAGAGCATACTCACGGAAACGGGGCACCAGCAAACTGACCGGATGACGCAGCTCAACGCCATATTTGCGACACTATCGATAGTGCTGGCAGCTTTCCTGTTGCTGGCGCTCTTGTTGCACCGTCACTATCCCAGCCAACGCTATATGCACTGGATGATGCTGGCCATCGCCAGCATGATATTGGGATTTTCCTCCGGATTCCTGATTGAGGACGGAGATCTTCAGCTGCTTTCTGTTGTGGTGTTGTACACAATGTCCGCCACGCTGACCTGCCAGACGATCCTGGTAATGACCGATGCCAAGAGGAAGTTCCCCGCAACGCTGCCGCTTGCAATCGTGCTTGCCGGTGGAACCGTCGGCACAGCAGTTGCCGGTTACCCATTTGTCTACAACACGATACCGTTTCATTTCGGCTGCGGCGCGCCACTGTTCGAAGCGGGTTGGCGCATGTTTCGACAGGAACCAAAAAGGCCTGTCGATCTGGCGATTGCCGCATGTCTGATGGTCATGGTCGTGCTGTTCGGCGTTCGGGGGATCGGTTTCGCCTATCTGTTCGATCCCGTAACCACCTATGCAGACATTGAGAGTTCCAAGTTCGCAACCCTGACCATTCTAGTCATGGCCTTGCCCGGCCTGACACTCTCATTGTTGATGGTCTACCGTATGCTCGATACAGCGGCGTCGAATTACCGTTTGGCGTCACAAACAGATTCGCTGACCGGCCTTCTTAATCGGGCCGCATTTGCAAGCCGGGTCGACAAAGCCGGGGACGGTGCATTCCTGATTTTGTGCGATATTGATTACTTCAAGCGGGTCAACGACAACTGGGGCCACGCAGTGGGTGATGCCGCGCTTGTTTCGCTTGCAGAATTGTTTCGTGAGATCAATGTGGTGGCTGGGCGGCTGGGAGGCGAGGAATTCGCTGTTCTTCTGGCAGGAGCCAATGACAAACAAGCAAGACTGGCCGCTGAGGGAATTCGCACCGCGTTTTCGTTGCGGACAATTGAGGGAATGCCGCAAGACGAGCGCCTGACGGCCAGCTTCGGTGTAGCGGCTGTCGAAAAAGGTGACGGCTTCGACAAATCTTTCAAACGCGCCGACGAAGCGCTGTATGCCGCCAAGAATCAAGGCCGCAACCGGGTTAGTTTCGCCGCTGCTCAGCAACCAACCGAATCCGGTAACAAACCGTCTTTGCAGTCTGGCAAACCGTCACGCGAGCGAATGCAGCGGGTGCTTGACCAGAGCCGGCTGCGGCACGCGGGCTAGCGATCTCGTCCAAAACAGTTCAGCGCGAGATTTCCAGAGCCAAACACGAATGTATGCGTGATCGAAAGCGCCTGGCTACAGCTTCCGCTCAACCAGCATCTTCTTGGTCTCGGCAATAGCCTTGGCGGGATTCAGACCTTTCGGACAAGCCTGGGTGCAGTTCATGATTGTATGGCAGCGGTAGAGCCTGAACGGATCTTCCAGATTATCGAGCCGTTCGCCTGTCGCTTCATCGCGGCTGTCGGCAAGCCAGCGATAGGCCTGCAACAGCGTTGCCGGCCCGAGATAGCGGTCCGAGTTCCACCAATAGGACGGACAGGATGTCGAGCAGCAGGCGCACAGGATGCACTCGTAGAGTCCGTCCAGTTCCTGACGGTCTTCATGGCTTTGCAGCCACTCCTTGGCCGGTTCGGGCGATTCCGTTTTCAGCCATGGTTCGATGGAGCGGTGTTGAGCATAGAAATTCGTCAGATCCGGAACCAGATCCTTGACCACCGGCATGTGTGGCAGCGGATAGATCTTGACCTCCCCTACCACCTCGTCATGCCCCTTGGTGCAGGCCAGCGTATTGGTGCCGTCAATGTTCATCGAGCAGGATCCGCAAATGCCCTCACGGCAGGAACGTCGCAGCGTCAGCGTCGGGTCGACCTTGTTTTTGATCCATAAAAGCGCATCGAGGATCATTGGTCCGCAATCATCCTGATCGACATAGTAGGTATCGATACGCGGATTTTCGTCGTCGTCTGGCGACCAGCGATAAATCTTGTATTCGCGGATATTCGTTGCGCCGTCGGGCTTCGGCCACGTCTTGCCCTCGACCACTCTGGAATTCTTGGGCAGGGTAAGTTCAACCATTGCACGGACGCTCCTGTCAGGATTGCGTCTTCGGTTCTACCCGTTGGTCCTTGTTTTTCAAGCCCCATAGCTTGATCCGCAGCTTCTTGTCGCGGCGGATCTGCACATTGGTGTGTTCCAGCCCGAACTCCTCTATCAGGCTCGGTCTTGCGGCGAACGCGGAAACGCCCAGACCGGCTCCACTGTCGACCAGCTTGTAGCCCGCCAGCTCCATGATCGTCGGATAGACATCGATGATCGAAAGCGGCTTTGTTATGACCTGGTGCTCGATATCCAGACCGAATGCGATGAACAGATTGCCGCGCCGCCGCTTTTGCAAGTCGCTGTAGATGGTGTTGCGCATCGCCCAGTGATCGCTTTGCAAGACCACAAGCGTATTTTCCAGCAAACCTTCGGTCTCGAATTCGGTCAGCATCTCGACGATCAGTTCGTTGGTGCAACGGATCGCTTCAAGTGTGCTGTCACCGAGCTTTTCTACGGACGGACGGCCGACACACGATCGCGATGTGTAGCCTTTCGGCATATGTCCCGCCGCAGTTGTTACCGAAAGATAATACGGGCTGTCAGCCTTGGCCTTGGCGCGGACCAACTCTCTGGTTTCGTTGAGAATGTCCTCATCATCAAGGCCGAACATGTTGCCGCCGGCGGGATATTTTCCCCGCAGTAACTCATATCCGATACCACGGGAAAAACTGTGCGCGGCCACGAACTCCCTTTTGCGCTGGAACTGGAGCGTGCCGATAGTCAAATAGGTCGTGTCGTAACCGTCGGCGGCAAGCCGGTCGGACAGGCAGATCGCGTTCGGTAACAAGCCCTCTTCCGTCACCGAAACATCGCCAGTTACCTTGATCCCGATCGACATCATCGGAACGCCGCAACTACTGGCCACCTGCCCGGCAAGTGTCCACTGTGTGTGCGCGATCTGGGTTACATTTTCAAGGCTGACTCCTTGCTCAATATAAGGCTTGAGCGGTTCCATGGTTGAACCGAACAGCGTCCGGTCTAATAGAGTTGCTTCAGTGCTCTCCAGATAGATGTGCAGAATGTTTGGGCGATCGGTAGGAGCCGTGGCTTGCATAGTGTCAGCATAGCGTTCTACCAGATCGACATCGGCGACCGAATAGGCATCCTTGGCATAGGCAAATCCATCGAGGACCAAGGGATTGAGCGCAATCAACGGCAAGAATGTAATGCGATCGACCCATTGTAGCCGCCTGTCCGAAGCGATGAGCAACCACACGCCGGCGACCGACGCCAAAATCATGCCAATTATCGGCAGTGTCTCAATCAGAATTCCGTATGTGACCTCGGGAGATTCAGCTCCAACCTCGAGATGGAACAGGATTGGCTCAAGCCCGAAATAGCCGAAGATGTAATAGATATAGACCCAGACCCCAAAAAGCAGCGTCGGCAGAGTTATGAGTGGCGGCCTGAAGCCACGCGAAAAAGAGCCTGCTTTTGGTGCAAAGCGCCGCAAGACCAGATAGGTGATTATGAATATCGCCAACATCATGTGAAGGTGATACACGCTGGTCGCCGCATTAATCGAAAAGAGCAAAAAAGGAATTGTAAACGCCACGATCATCAGACCGGTGCGCCACTTAGTACACAGCTTATCTTTTGTTTGCAGTTTCGCTCGCATAGGCCCAAATTCCACACCACTGGCGGGAGCGTCTTGACCCCTAAACGCTTAGAATAGCATTAAATCCGGCATTGTGATGGGCAATGTTGCAGCGTTCGCATTCGAAAGGGTTAACGAATGGTCAATACACCCGCGCTTTCGGTGCAATTTTCTTCAAGTCAATGCCTTCAGCGATCAGTTCGGTATGCACGGGCCGGTAATCAAGCTTGACTTTGCCCTTGCCGTCCACCCAGGAGAGCGTGTGCTTGCGCCATTTCTTGTCATCGCGGTCCGGATAATCCTCATGCGCGTGGGCGCCGCGGCTCTCCTTGCGTGCTTCGGCCGAATAAACCGTGGTGATCGCGTTTGCCATCAGGTTTTCCAGTTCCAGCGTTTCCACCAGATCGGAATTCCAGATCATTGAACGGTCGGAAACTTTAACATCGGACAATTCCGACCATATGCCCGTTACCCGCTCGCAGCCGTTTTTCAGCGATTCCGAGGTACGGAACACGGCCGCATCCTCCTGCATCGCCGCCTGCATCTTGTCGCGAAGGGCAGAAGTCGGCGTTCCGCCATCAGCATGGCGCAGCTGGTCAAATCGGTCCATGATCTTGTCGCAGGCCGTTTCGTTGAGCGTCGGCACCGGCTCGGTTCGGCTTACGACTTCACCGGCGCGAATTGCCGCGGCCCGTCCGAACACTACCAAATCAATCAGCGAGTTTGATCCCAGCCGGTTAGCGCCATGCACCGAGGCACACCCGGCTTCGCCAACCGCCATCAGGCCAGGCGACACGGCATCCGGAGATTTCTTGGTCGGGTTCAGCACCTCACCCCAGAAGTTGGTCGGTACACCGCCCATATTGTAGTGAACCGTCGGCAGCACGGGAATCGGATCCTTGGTCAGATCAACGCCTGCGAAAATCTTCGCGCTTTCGGAGATGCCGGGCAGGCGCTCGGCAAGTACAGCAGGATCGAGATGATCCAGATGCAAGAAGATGTGATCGGCGTTTTTTCCAACACCGCGGCCTTCACGAATTTCGAGTGTCATGCACCGCGAGACCACGTCGCGCGAGGCCAGGTCTTTGGCCGACGGCGCATACCGCTCCATGAAGCGCTCGCCCTCCGAATTGACCAGATAACCGCCTTCGCCGCGTGCACCTTCGGTAATAAGCGTTCCCGCGCCATAAATGCCTGTTGGATGGAACTGCACGAATTCCATGTCTTGTAAGGGCAATCCCGCCCGGGCAATCATGCCGGTGCCATCGCCTGTGCAGGTATGGGCAGACGTGCATGAGAAATAGGCGCGGCCATATCCGCCTGTCGCCAGCACCACCATCTTGGCCGAAAAACGGTGGATCGTACCATCGTCAAGGTTCCATGCCACTACACCGGTGCAGCGCCCGTCATCTTCCATTATCAGGTCGATGGCAAAATACTCGATGAAGAACTGCGCATCGTTTTTCAGCGATTGGCCGTAAAGCGTGTGCAATATCGCATGGCCGGTCCGGTCTGCAGCAGCGCAAGTTCGTTGAACAGGCGGCCCGTCGCCGTAGTTCTGCATGTGGCCACCAAACGGACGCTGATAGATCTTGCCCTCCTCCGTGCGGGAGAACGGCACACCATAGTGCTCCAGTTCATAGACGGCCGCCGGTGCTTCCATGGCGAGATATTGCATGGCGTCGACATCGCCGAGCCAGTCTGAACCTTTGACGGTATCGTACATGTGCCATTGCCAGGAGTCGGGTCCCATGTTCTGCAGCGATGCTGCGATGCCGCCCTGCGCCGCAACCGTGTGGCTTCGCGTTGGAAAAACCTTTGTGATGCAGGCCGTCTTCAGCCCTTGTTCTGCCATGCCGAGTGTTGCCCTGAGTCCGGCGCCGCCGGCGCCAATGACAACGCAGTCAAATTTGTGATCGACATAGGAATAGGCTGGTGAATTCGCGTTTGCCATTTCAGGGAGTCAGCCTCCGAAGGCCAGTTTGAGAAGTGAGAATACACACGCCGCGCCAACTGCAACAGTGAAGAAACTATTGAGGATCAGCAGGCTGATTTTCATGCCTTCGCCATGCACATAGTCTTCAATAACCACCTGCATTCCGAGCCGCATATGATAGAGCGCGGAGCCAACCATCAGGATCACCAGAATCGCAACCAGCGGATTGGCCAAAACGCCGGTAACAGATTCATAGTCCGCGCCCGTCATCGAGATCAAAAGCCCGACAAAGAACAGCACCAACGGCACATTGGCAATGGCCGTCAGCCTTTGCCGCCAGAAGTGCTCGGTGCCCTCTTTGGCCGAGCCGGATCCCAGAACCTTGCCGAGCGGAGTTCGTAAGTCTTTCATATCCGCCCCCCTCAACGCATTGCGTAGCCGGCGATCCAGATCAGGATCGTAAGCACGATTGAACCGGCCAGTGTCGCCCAAGCAAGCTTGGTCGAGGTTTCTTTGTCGAAAAGCGCGCCAGTGTCCCAGATCAGGTGACGGATGCCACCAAGCATGTGGTGCATCAGCGCCCAAGTGTAGCCGAAAAGTATCAAACGGCCGATGATCGATCCGAAAAACCAGTTAGCAGTCTCAAATGCATTTTGCGAAGTCGCAGCCGCGATCAGCCACCATGCAACGAATAAAGTGCCAAAATACAATGCGGCGCCCGTCACGCGGTGCAGTATCGACATCACCATTGTGGGAATCGGCTTGTAGATCGAAAGATGCGGTGACAGTGGACGCGGCCGCAAAGCGGAATTTCTGCTCAATTCATGCTCCTGTCGGCTGACCGTCAATGAAGGACTGCTATTGCAGAGATGGTCCTTTTCTATGGTTCTTTTCGCGCCGCGTCAAAGCCCATTGAAGTATCATCTGTTCGCCAATTCGTATGGGTGTGTCCGTAGCAACAGGCTAAATCTATTTATCATAGATTTCAGGCAACCGTTGAACTGTTCGAACTCTATCTGCGGCAGGAAATCGGTCTCTTGCCGGTCACAAACCACAGCGCTTCGCGATTATCGAACACGAGCGCATAAGGTGGCGCGCCATATCGCCCAGTCTGTCCTGGCGGTGATGCAGGCAAGCGAACCTCAACACCACGTGGACTGAGAACTTCAATCGCTCCTGAAAGACGGCGAACGGAAAGCCTTCCATCTTCGCCACAACTATAAACAGAGTAGGCGGTCTGCTGCAAAACAGTGTCGACCCCTCCGCTACCAAGACAGCCAGTGAGTGAAACCGCAAGGAAACCCACCATACCTGTTTTGAGAATTCGACTGTATCCCACACCCAACCCGTTCGCCTGTTTCATGCCAGCGCGTGCACTACCCGATAACATCACTCAAAATCAACCAGCTGACGTATTTGCCGCCTCAATCTTTTCTCAATGCTCACTTAGGGTTATGCTCAGCTTTGGGTTGGAATGGGCACGTGGTCATGATGTTCTTGCGAACGCTGATTGGTGCGGTTTTATACGCATGCTGCCTTGTTGCGGTAGTGGGCGCGTCTCATGCCGCCAATCGTGTTGCGCTCGTTATCGGCAACAATGAGTATGAAAACCTCTCATCCTTAAACAATCCGGGAAGTGATGCAGCCCGGTTGGCGCAATTACTCGAAGGATATGGCTTCGACGTGATGAGCTGTGACGATGAGACACCGGGTTGCTTTGACCTCGGTCGGGGAGAATTGCGCGACGCACTTGAGGATTTCGAGGACGAAGCAGACGAAGCCGATGTGGCGCTGTTCTTCTATGCCGGACACGGCCTGCAAACCGCGGAGGGCAACGTCCTGGCTCCGGTGGACATGAAAATCTCATGCGAGAACTGGAAAGCCAAACGCGAGATACTTCTTGATGATGTCTTGGAATCAATGTCCGGAGCCAGGGAGAAAATTGTCATCCTGGACGCCTGCCGCAATGATCCGTTCAAGGCACAGCAATGTCTGGCACGGGGCGCGCGTCCACTATCTTTTGGTTCATTCGCAGTGCCCGAGAGTGTCTCACGCTTCTTGCTCATAACATCGACATTGAACGGTCAGGTTGCCCGTGATGGTGAGCCTGGCACCCACTCACCGTTCGCCAAGGCTCTCTTCCACTGGATGGAGCAAGAGCCACGCATTAAGTTTGATCAGCTTTTCGGTCGAGTGTCCAAACGTGTGATTGAACAGACTGCCGCAGATAATTTCACCCAAATTCCGGAAATTCTTATTCGAGGAGGCACGCCAGAGACCTGTCTTTCAGAAGAGGGCTGTGGCGTCGACCCCGAAGCTGAAGTGCTTCGTCGCGAGATAGCGGAACTAACCGAAGATAACCTCCGCAGCCAGGAACTGGCCGAAATCGGCGCCGCATATCTGCGCTCAGCGGGTATCGAGAATGCAAAAGAATTGAGCGAAGAAGAGCGCAAGCGCATTCTGCGCGAGATCGGCGGCGCCAGCAAAGCCCTGGCGCAGAGAAACGACGCAGAAGGCGAAAGGGCGCTGGCGGCACTGAAAGAGGGCAATGAGTCAGAAGCCGAAAAGCTGTTTGAAGAAGTAATCAGCGCGAGTGCTGCCGAAGCCGAGGCCATTGCACTTGCCGCTGCGGAACGGCGCGCCGATGCCAATCGGAAAGCGGCTGAGGCGGCTCGCCACATCGCTGCACTTGCGTGGCCAAAGGATGTTGCGAAGGCCGCAAAATATTTTCAGCGCGCAACGGAATTCGATCCTGATGACTACCATACATGGATGGACCTGGCATCGGCCTCGAGGACCATTGGCAATACGGCACAGGCGTTAGCCGCATATCGCAAGGCCAGCGCCATTGCACGTGATGAAGGATCGTATTCTGACCGATACTGGGCCGCCAACGGGCAAGGTGATGTCGCGCTAACACGCGGGCGTCTGGGGCGCGCGCTCGAGTTCTACGAAGCCGCAGCCAAGCTTGCCGAAGCAATGGTGGCAGCAGATCCTGAAGACCTCAACGCCAAGCGAAACCGGCAGGTCAGCCTCAATCGTATTGGCGGTGTTTTGAGTACGATGGGCGATCTCAATGGCGCTCGCGCGGCCTATAGCGAAGGGCTCGAGATTGCAACTGAACTCGTTGAGACGAATCCCGAATCTTTGGGTTGGCAGAGCGATCTCGCGACCAGCGAGGAAAAAATGGGATATGTGCTGCGAGAGCAAGGTGATTTTGACGGTGCCCTCGCGTTCCATCAGTCGACCTACGATCGATTGCAGCCGTTCGTCGAAAACGACCCGAACGACAACGCCACCGCGCGTTTTGTCATGGTAACACTCCATAAGATCGGCGATCTGAGAATGTTAAGAGCCGAGAACGACGAAGCTGAGGCAGCCTATGTGGAGGCGATGGAAATTGCTGAATCGCTCGTCGAAATTGATCCCGGAAATTCATATTGGCAACGGGATCTGGCCGTCAGCGATGAGCGTATGGGGGACATATTCGAAGCACGGGAGAAATATGAGAAGGGATTGAAACACTATCGCGCCAGCCTCGACCGGATACTTCCCTTGATTGAAGCAGATCCCGACGACACTGACTTGAAACGAACCAAACAGATCAGATTAAACCATATCGGCGACACCTATATCGAATTGGGCAAAACCGAAGAAGCACTTGAAGCCTACGTGGAAGGCCAAGCCATCATTGAGGCGTTGATTGCGACAGATGACCTGAACCAGCTATGGAAGTCTGATCTCACGGTCAGCCTGGAGCGCGTAGCCGATACCTTTGTCAAGCTCGAACGGCATGATGAGGCCTTGGAAGTCTACCAGCGCAACCTCGACATTTCCCGTGAATTGGCACTCGCCGACCCAACCAATGTAGGGCGGCAGTGGGGCTGGTATGTCGCATTGTGGCGCATTGCCGACAATACCGAAAAGAAAGTCGAACATTTCGAAAAAGGCTTGGCGTTAATCGAAAAATTGCACGCCGAAGGCAAGTTGGCGCCCTATCGGCATGAGTGGATCGAAACCACCCGTGAGCGTCTTGAAGACGCTCGAGCCGGAAGAATCAGCGCAAAAGGTGCCGATGATGAACGCATCGGCAAGAACCTGAAGGTAGTTGGCAATCTCGCCGGTGCCCGCAAGCACTTGAGAAGGAGCATTGAACTCGTTGAAGCGCAGATTGCCAAACATCCCGACCATCTGAATCTGAAGCGCACCCGCCAGTCTCGGCTTATCGAACTGGGTGACGTTCAGGTGTTGCTGAAGAAAAATGATGAGGCATTGAAGAGTTTTGTGGACGGCCTTGAAATTATGAATAAGCTGACGGCGGCGGAGCCTGACAACCTGCAATGGCTGGGTGACTTGACGCTGTCATATGAGCGGGTAGCCGATACGTATGTCGCACTTGGCAGGTCCGCGGATGCATTGGAAATCTATAAGGACAATCTTGAGCTGTCGAAGCGGCTCGCTGAGGAAAATCCAACGGATGCCGGCCGGCAATGGAGCTACTATGTCGCGCTCTGGCGCATCGCTGACAATACGGAAGAAAAAGTCGAATACTTCGCTGAGGCTCTGAACCTCATTGAGCGGCTGGATCGTGATGGTCTGTTGGCATCTAACCGTCGAAAATGGATACAAGCAACGAAGGATCAGCTTGAAGAGGCGAAAAAAGGTGGGGTTATCGCCGATGGCATGGACGATGAAAACGTCGGTATAAACCTGCTTGATCAGGAAGATTATGCAGGTGCTAAACAACACTTTTTGGCCAGTATTGAATTGGTCGACGCGCAGATTGAAGCACACCCCGAAGATCTGGGGATCAAACGGGTTCGGCAGGTCCGGCTGATCAAACTCGGTGATGCACAGTTCGGACTGCAAGAGACCGAAGACGCGTTAGAAACCTATATTGAAAGCCTCGATCTAATCGAGGAATTGCTGGTCGCGGAGCCGGAAAACCAAACATGGCTGGCCGATTTGACAGTCTCTTACGAAAGGATCGCCGACACCTATGTCGCGCTCGAACGCCGCGATGACGCGCTTGAAATCTATGAGAAGAACCTGGAACTTTCCAAACGGTTGGCGGCTACCGATCCAGATAACGAAGAGCGTCAATGGAGTCACTATGTGGCGCTCTGGCGAATAGCCGATAATACGGACCAAAGCGTGAAATACTTTACAGAGGCGCTCGAGTTGCTGGAGCGGCTTCGCGAAGACGGGCTTCTCGCACCGGCACGGATTGAGTGGATTCAGACTACCCGCGACCGGCTGGAAGAAGCAAAGCTTAGCGCTCAGTAGTTGGGTCCCGGCTGTGCCGCCGGCAAACCGTTAACCATAGTTGCCGAATTTGGCATGTGGGCGAATTCGCGCACTTAACTTTCCTTAACAAAAGGTTAAATTCAGTTTCGAGGAGGCTGCGACCACCCCGATTCGGACTGTCAGAAATGTCCGGTCAAAGGAGGACGCGCCATGCGTTTCAGTTTCAAGTTTGTTGCTCTGCCCTTTGCCGCAGCAGCTTTGTTCGCTTCCGCTGTAGCCGCAACCGCACATCAGCGCGTCTACGCCGACGCCTACGGTAATCTCGTCATTCATAATCCAAGTGGACACAAACAGATTATCGTCGGAAAAGGCCACTTGGCAGATGAGGTGCGAGCTGAAATCGGCGAGCCGGAAATCATCTATCATCATCCGCGCCGCCATGGCGGAGGCTATGTCGAGCGCAGTTCAAACCGCGGTACGAGCCGTATGCACCGCGCAGACGGTGCAACCTGTATTCCCTATGGTGTCGTGTTGAAGGGGCGCGCCTTCACCTATGGTGTCAACAAGGGCGAAGCGGTCTACGTCAACAAATATTGCCGCTGATCGGCCGCTGCACTTCGCCAGCACAGCCAAGAATCAGCTTCCGGAAAATCCGGCCGGTTTCCTGCGACTGGCCGGTTCCCTATTTCCACTCGCGGATATCGACAAAATGTCCGGCAATCGCCGCTGCGCCGGCCATCGCCGGCGAGACGAGATGCGTGCGGCCTTTGAAACCTTGACGACCTTCAAAATTCCGGTTCGAGGTTGAAGCGCAGCGCTCGCCAGGTTTCAGCCGGTCGTCATTCATGGCCAGACACATGGAGCAGCCGGGTTCCCGCCACTCAAAACCGGCTTCGATGAAGACCTTGTCCAATCCTTCGGATTCGGCTTGTTCTTTGACCAGACCGGATCCGGGAACAATCATCGCATCGACGCGGTCGGCGACTTTCCTACCTTCAACGACACTGGCCACGGCACGCAGGTCCTCAATGCGTCCATTGGTGCATGAGCCAATAAACACACGATCGATTTCGATATCCGTGATCTTTGTGCCTGCAGTCAGACCCATATAGTCGAGGGCCCGCTGTTTTGAGGCCCGCTTGGTTTCGTCTTCAATCAGCGCCGGGTCCGGAACGACGCCCGTCACCGAAACCACATCTTCCGGCGAAGATCCCCAAGAAACAATCGGCGGCAAATTTCCCGCATCGAGAACCACTGTGTGATCGAATTGGGCGCCTTCATCGGAATACAGCGTTTTCCAGTATGCCAGTGCCATGTCCCAGGCCTTGCCTTTTGGTGCGCGCGGCCGGTCTTCGATATAGGCAAATGTCTTCTCGTCGGGGGCGATCAAGCCAGCGCGGGCACCAGCTTCGATGGTCATGTTGCAAACCGTCATGCGGCCTTCCATCGACAAGGAGCGGATTGCCTCACCGGCAAACTCGATCACATGGCCGGTTCCGCCAGCCGTTCCGATCTCTCCAATTATCGCCAGGATGATGTCCTTGGCAGTCACGCCCTCAGGAAGCTGACCATCGACACGCACCAGCATGTTCTTGGCCTTCTTCTGGATCAGTGTCTGCGTCGCTAAGACATGCTCGACCTCGGATGTGCCAATGCCATGCGCAAGCGCACCGAAAGCTCCGTGGGTCGACGTGTGGCTGTCGCCACAAACGATGGTCATACCCGGCAGTGTAAAGCCCTGTTCGGGACCAACAATATGGACAATGCCTTGCCTGCGGTCGACTTCGTCGAAATATTCAACATCGAAATCAGCGGCATTCTTGGCCAGCGCCTCGACTTGAATGCGGCTTTCTTCGTTGGCGATGCCTTGCGACCGGTCGGTGGTCGGTACGTTGTGATCGACGACTGCAAGTGTTTTTTCCGGATGCCGTACCTTGCGCCCCGCCATGCGCAATCCTTCAAAGGCCTGCGGGCTGGTGACCTCATGAACAAGATGGCGGTCAATATAGAGCAGGCAGGTGCCGTCCTCCTGCTGATCCACCATGTGATCGTCCCAGATCTTGTCGTAAAGCGTACGCGTTGCGGTCATCGCCAGTCTTCCCTTGAGATTGTGGGGTGTTTGGCCGTCATATGCACGCGGTGAATGCAGGCGTCAAGAAATCCGCCGCAAACTGCATCAAACATGTCAATCCCCAAAACCGCCACAATCGAATACTGACCTGTCAAAGCAGACAATCACACGGTGAACGACCATTCCGACCAGAAGATCCATAGCCATTGGATTTGCAGCTGCTTGTAGCGCTTTTGCGCTCGGCAGGGTCATTGTTGCTGACAGTCAGGCAAATCGCAGGCGTATTGAAGCGGTTGACTGGGCGAAAAAATTGATCGCAGCCGCAGAAAACCAAATCGGTGAGACTGTAATCTATGACCCCGCATATGTCGGCCTTGACTATCCAGGTGGGGATGTTCCTCGCGAGCGGGGTGTTTGTACCGATGTTGTCATCCGCGCCTAACGGGATGCATTTGACATCGACCTGCAGAAGCTTGTCCATGAGGACATGAAACGAAATTTCACCGCGTATCCAAACAAATGGGGCCACAAACGCCCGGACCGCAACATCGACCATCGCCGTGTGCCCAATCTTGAAGTCTTCTTGGCCCGTCAGAACGCTCGGCTTGGGAGCATCACCGACGCGGCTGATTTTCGACCCGGCGATCTTGTTGCTCAGCTTCTACCGGGCAATCTGCCGCATATTGTCGTCGTTTCACAGTGGCTCGCCAGCGATGGCGTTACACCATTGGTGATCCATAATATCGGTGCCGGAACCCGCATTGAAAATCGCCTGTTTGCCTTCAAACACACAGGGCATTTCCGGTATCCGCCACCGGCCTAGGCTGTAGTGCCCATTTAACGGTTATCTGCGCCGCAGGCGAAAATGAGCCGGTTTTAGGAGCGAGGAGGAAGGACATGCCGGGCATATTCGACGACGAGCGACGCCAAAACGGCTCATTTTCACGCGGCCCGGTAAGGGTTGTGGCAAAATCGCCTCTGACTGCGTCGAAAATGCTCGAAAGTGAGATACACTTCCTTGCGCTTTTCTCCCGTTCAGAAGCGATTTTGAACACCAACGTAGACAATCGTTAAATGGTCACTACAGCCTAGCCAATTACGCGTATTTCTATCGATGGTGGCGATGTGACGGTTGCCGGTAGATTGTAATGCCGCCGCGCGCTCCATGACCGAATTTCAGCACCACGCCGCCGCGCTTTTGGTAGTGCCGTCTGTAATTGCGTTTTCCATGAAATCGGTTGTGTTCGTAATAGCGTCCGCCACGATGTGCCCTGTGCGACCTGAAACGCTTTTGGTGCAATGAATGGCCGTGGCTGTAATGAGGACCATAAATGCTTTGACCGCCGAAACGTGATCCGGCTTCTGCAACGGGGATGGTGGTAAGCGCCAAAGCGGCAGCGAGAACGATGTGTTTCAACATAGAGGCCTCCATCAAGCTTCGCCGCAGTTTCAGCGGCTATCTGCATTGAGATGGAACCATGGGGATGAACTTCAACACACAAATATGCGAGACCGGACGTGATCGGTTTGCATCAGCTTGATGCGATCCGGAACACGAAGGCCATTACCAGCAATTCCGGTTCATCGATGGCAAATGCCCGAAATGGCGGGCTTTGTTCAACGGGCGACCACTGGCCGGTTTGCTCCAGCTCGCCGAATTTGCGGAGAAAACCATTCGCTTCAAGCACGGATTGGCGAACTGTCAAAATCGCCAGCCCACCTGGCCGGGTTATTCGAACAAGTTCGTCGAGGGCAGAAGCTGGGGCATGTCCTTCAGTGAACACTCCGGTGGAAAAGAAAGCCGCGAAGTGATCGTCCGGCCAGGGAAGTTGCTTGCCAAGTGCGGCAGGTTTCAAAGTGCCATAGATGTCGCGGCTGCCGGCAATTGCCAGCATTTCTTCCGACAGATCCAGCCCCTCCAATTGCTCATACCCAAGCGCCTGCAACGCGAGTCCCGATAATCCCGTGCCGCAACCCGCATCAAGCAGCGGACCATCTCCCTTGGGGACATGACGCGTAATCCATGCCGCAATCACCCATGGCAGGCAGTATCCCATTTCCGCGGTTTGACGATCGTAATCAGCTGCCCACCTTGCATAAGCTTCGGCCAGTTCCTCATCGGTCGCAGCAGCGTAGACAGCCTCTAGCGGTTCACTCACGGCATCTCTCCTTTTTGCCGCATGCGCTTTTCCAGCCGCCTCAGCCCCAGCGACAGGCCAACAGTCAAAATCAGGTAGATGTAGGCAACGATCGAATAGGTCTCGAAGAACCGGAATGAGCCTGAGGCGTAGACTTTGCCCATCTGGGTAATGTCGGCAACTCCCAGAACGGAAACGAGCGATGAATCCTTGACCATGGCGACAAAATCGTTGCCGAGCGGTGGCAGGATCGTCCGGATGGCCTGCGGCAGCACGATAAGTCGAAATCTCTGGAAACGGGACAGACCCAGCGCCTTTGCCGCCTCGATTTGGCCGGGATCAACCGACTGAATTCCGGCGCGAAACACTTCAGAAATGAAAGCCGAATATCCGATGGTGAGCGCGATGATCGCCCGCCACAGCAACGAAATGTCGCGAACCTTCATCTCGCCAATCAATCCGGCTTCCTGCAACGGTGAGGTCAACCAGTTCCAACCAGCGACGAACCCGGGCGCACCGACAAACGCGATGTAAAAAAGAAGGACCAAGATTGGCACGCCGCGGATTATCTCGACGTAGAATCGCGCGGTCTGACGCAAGAATTTCGAGCCCGACAGTGCCATCAGGGCAAAACCGAGACCAATAGCCGAAGCGAGTGCAAATCCAACGACGGTAACGAATACCGTGATCAACACGCCTTTTGATACGATCGTAAAGACTTGGGTGTAGAGACTGTTGGCCGCAATGGTGACTGCGATAACCACGCCCAAGGTCCCGGCAACAACCAGCCACCAAGGAAATTCCTTGTCCGGTTCAGCGGTGACGATGGGATTCATCGGAAAGCGCGTGGATGGCGCGGGTAGACCCCGCGCCAGATCGTCCTATTGGCCGAATTTGTAATCGAGGAACCACTTCTTGTTCAGCGCATCGATAGTACCATCGGCCTTCATTGAAGCGATTGCGGCATTGATCGGTTCGACGAGATCAGAACCCTTGGGAAAAATAAATCCGAAATCTTCTGTTCCAAGCGGATCGCCGATCATCTTCAAACCACCGTCGGAAGCTTCGACATATCCGTTGCCGGCTGTTCCATCCGTCAATACGACATCGACATCTCCGGTTTTCAGTGCCTGAACCGTTGCACCGAATGTCTCAAACAACTTGATACGCGGATTCTGCTCGTTGCCGTCAAGCATGTCATAGACCGCCACATAAAATGGTGTGGTACCCGGTTGCGCGCCAACAAGCCCGTCGTCAAACGAGGCAAAACTCGCAGCATCCGTAAACCGGTCCTCGTCACCGCGAACCAGCATGAACATTTCCGAACGCATATAGGCGTCGGAAAAATCTACTTTCTCCTTGCGCTCTTCCTTGATCGTAATGCCGGTCATGCCGACGTGATATTGTCCGTCGGAAACCGCCTGGATCATTGCGTCCCACGAGGTATTCTGGATTTCCACATTGATGTTGAGCCGCTTGGCGATTTCATTCATCGCATCATATTCCCAGCCGATCGCATCGCCCGTTTTCGGATCGACAAACTGCAATGGTGGATAGGCGTTTTCCGTCACCACAATGACATCGCGGCCACCCAGGTCCGGTAATGATTGTGCAGCGGCAATGGCGGGAGCAATCAGCATTGCTGCGACAAAAGCTAACGCGGTTTTCAACTTTGACATGACGAAATCTCCTCCAACTGGACTGTTGTCAGCCTAAAGCAAGTTGGCGGTTATTGTCAGCGGCAGAATCGGCAATCGACGCAGGAAACACGGTTTTCAATATTGGATTTTTAGTTATACTAAAATTTTAGCAATACCTGGAGGAACCACACATGCCACGCGCCTGGGTCATTCACGAATATTCCGGCTATCAGGGCCTCGCCCTGGAGGAATTTGACACTGAGGATCCGGGTCCGGGCGAGATCCGGATGCGGATAGAGGCTTTTGCGCTTAACTGGGGCGATATGGACCTCATGCATGACCGTTATTCCTTCAGCTTCCCTCGATTTCCCGCAAAAATCGGCATGGAAGCAGCTGGAATAGTTGATGCGGTTGGACCCGGCGTCACGGGTATCGAACCGGGCGAACGGGTCTGCACGCTTCCCTATTTCTACGACAACCAGGGAACCAGCGCAGAATCGGCTGTTGTTGATGCGCGCTACGTTACAAAGGCACCGGAAGGGCTTTCCGCTGTCGAGAGTGCTTCGATCTGGATGCAATACATGACCGCCTATTTTCCGCTGGCCGAGATTTCCAGAGCAGGGCCCGGCTTTAATATGCTGGTTACCGCCGCCACAGGAACAGCAGGTACTGCAGCGCTCGAAATCGGCCGCATACTTGGCGCGACGATGATTGGCACCACTCGCTACGAGGATAACCGTGCGTTCCTGGAAGAGATCGGAGCCAACCATGTCATTATCACCGGTGACGGAAATCTCGGCGCTGAGCTGAACAGGGTGACCGAAGGTGTGGGTATCCATGCTGCTTTTGACCCGGTTGGCAGCAGTCTGATCGGCCAATATTCAAAGGCATTCGCCCGTGACGCGCGTATCTATTTTTACGGTACGCTCGATGCAAATTTCCCCGAATTGCCCATTGTCGACATGTTTCAGGCCAACGCAGTGTTTCATCCCTATTCGCTGTTCAACTATGTCCAGGACGGTGCAATGTGCACCAAGGGAAAGACCTTCGTCTATGATGCTCTAGCCGCAGGAAAGATCGCACCACGCATCGATCGGGTCTATCCGATGGAGCAATATCGCGACGCTTTCGAGTACATGAGCAAGCCGCGGCAGAATCACGGCAAGATCGTGGTTGAGACCGGGATCACATAACAGCGAGAACGCCCGGGCGGCCAATCGCCGCCCCGGCAGGAGTCAGGACCGCCTGTTTGCAGCCTTCTTCTTTTCGCGTTTTTTGCGCCACGGAGCGTTGCGTTCCCAGTCGCCGGCCATGATGCTGCCATAGGGCAACACTTCATCGACAATCTCGGCCAAGTCATATTTTTCTATCTGACCTCGCACTGCCCCGGCATTTTTGTAGGCCGACGGAAGTTCGGACACATCGATCTCACCGGAAAAGAAACGCGCATCGATCTTAGCGGTTTCTTCCGCGAAGACATCCTGTTCAGGCCGGTCTCCAAGCCTTCGCTTGTGGGCGGTCCGCGACATGTTTCGCCCTGCCCCATGTGGCGAGAATCCAAGACCATGGCCGGCATCTTTGCCGCGCACGATCAGCACCGGCTCGGCCATATTGAGCGGGATAATCGTCAGATCCGTGGCATCATCCGCCCAGCCGTCAAACGCCGGGGTGGCACCTTTGGCATGGTAGAACAGGCCGTCCGGCTTCCTGAAAACGAAATTGTGCTCGTTCCAGAATCGATCGGATGTATCTTCATCCGACAGTTCAGCGACCAGATCGTGAATGGCAAAATGGTTGGCCTTTGTCCATTCACGCACGATTTGCAGCGCTTCCCAATAAGCCTCGCCGTCAGCGCTGTCAGCCGGAATCCAGGCATTCTGCTTTTGTGTCTCCGGCGACAGTTCGCAGCGGTACCGGTCGGCGAGCTTCATTCCGGCACTGTATAGCCTTGCGCCGAGGCCACGCGACCCGTGATGCGTGACAAAAATGGTCTCACCGGTCGCCTTTGACTGTCCGACATAGGCAAAATGGTTACCGTCACCCTGCGTCGCGAAATGGCGCTGCGCGATGTCTCCGTGCTCTCGCAGAAATTTGTTGCCATCGACCGCCTGCCCGATCGCAGCCGGCAGCGGCACGGGATTTTTCCGGTTCGCTGGTCCGAAATGTGTAACCTCCTGCACCGTATCGAGCAATTTCTTCGGGTCCGCCCTGCCAAAACGGGTAATCGCCATCGAGCAGCAGATGTCCGCCGAATGCATTCCGGGATGGATTTCCGAAGAAGCGACGATGCCGCCGACGGGAATGGTCCCGTCCGGACCTGCCGGGCAGGCGTCCGGCATCACCGCTCCGGATTTGACCACTGGCGTACGCAGCAAGCGCTCCATTGAGTGCCGTACCGATGCGATGTTTTGGTGTTCCTCTTCCGTCTCTGCATCGATATTCAGATGCAGCAGCTTCGAGCCGGCCCGGTCGAGTTTTATAACTGGCGGCGGCGCGAATTCCGCAGCAAGCGCGATTGCCTGTTCATGGCTTGCACCTTCAGAGAGCGCAGTGTTGGCCCTTTCAAGCGCCGTGGCAAACCACTTGCCCGGCTTGTGCCCGGCGTCAATCAGGTCTTTGCCGGTGATCATTGTCGTCTCCTCTTTATGCCGCGGAGAATACACTCAAACAAAAAGCGCGGCTCCAAGCCGCGCTTTCTGAAATTCCGTCGAATTCCTTGGCGGCCAATGACCGCCTGAAACTTCAAGCGGTTATGACTTATCGGTGCCTTCAGAGGATCCGTCTTCCTCTGCTGCATTTGTCTCGGCCTGCGCAGCTTCCGCCTCCGCAGCTTTCGCTGCTGCTTCTTCTGCAGCCTTTTCAGCGGCAAGCGCCTCGGCGGCGGCTATCTTTTCAGCTTCGATACGGGCTTTTTCGTCTGCAAGCGCCTGGCGCTCGGCTTCATTCAACTTCCTGGCGCGTGAACCGGTATTCTCGGTGATACGTGCGGATTTTCCGCGACGGTCGCGAAGATAGTAAAGCTTGGCGCGACGAACCTTACCCCTGCGAACCACTTCCACGCCTTCAACCAACGGGGAGTACATCGGAAACACACGTTCAACACCTTCGCCGTAGGAAATCTTGCGGACGGTGAAATTTTCGTTCAATCCGGCACCCGAACGGGCGATGCAGACACCTTCATAAGCCTGCACACGGGTACGTGTTCCTTCAGTAACACGAACTTGCACACGAACCGTGTCTCCGGGTGAGAAATCAGGCAGGGTGCGTTTGGCATTAATTTTTTCGGCCTGCTCGGCCTCAAGCTGACGAATGATATCCATCGGTCAATTTTCCTTGTTCTTTTGACCGTCAGAGCGCCTGCCTTGCGAAGTTGACCCGGTGCCGGGAACCGCGTTCAAGGGCCGGAATTCTGTATCTCCGGCATGGCGGATGCACGCATCTGTTGCTTTGAATTGAACCGGTTCATCCGGTTTCGGCGGGCACATACACCAGTTAACAGGGTTTGTCACCCCTCGCGGCCACCATCAATTGTTTCCAATCCGTCCTAGATGGGTATCGCGAAATCCACTCCTATGCTTCAACCCGTACCCAAGCGCCCTATCGCCGCCAATGTGGACGATCCAGATCAATCCGATAGCCAGAACCTCCGGCCAACCAAAGAGCAAGGCACCTCCGATCAAGGCGGCGGGCCCAATCCAGCTGTGCAGGGCATTGTAAGCAAAAGCTCCGGCAACCGGACCCGCCTTATAGGCCACAAACGAAATATCGGGAGTCAAAATCAGTATGGCAAACAGCCACCAGCTCGCACCTGACAGGTGATAGGCAACCAGCGCCGCAAGCGCGATTGCCAAGCCTTCCAGCCTCAGCAAGGATATCATTATCGGGAATCCCCCAATTTCGACGATGAGAGCAAGTCCGGACGCCTTTCGGTGGTCAGCTTTTCAGCCTCTGCCCGACGCCATTCGGCAATTTTCTTGTGATTGCCGGACGTGAGCACCGCAGGAATCGGCAGGCCCTCGAAATCCTGCGGCCGGGTGTAGTGGGGATGTTCCAGCAGGCCGTTTTCAAAACTTTCGTGTGCGCCTGAAGCTTCATTACCCATAACTCCGGGCAGAAGGCGCACAATGGCGTCCAGCAAAACAAGCGCTGCGGGTTCACCACCGGACAATACGTAGTCACCGACCGAAACCTCCTCGAGACCGCGGGCATCGATGACACGCTGATCCACGCCTTCAAAACGCCCACAGACAATGATCGCGCCCGGCCCAGCCGCCAATTCGCGCACTCTTGCCTGCGTTAACGGTTTGCCACGTGGGCTCATCATCAGTTTCGGCCGTGGATCATCCTGCGAAGTTGATGCGTCGATTGCGCCGGCAATCACGTCTGCCCGCATGACCATTCCGGCCCCGCCACCCGCTGGTGTATCATCAATACTTGCATGTTTGCCGGTGCCGAAATCCCTGATCTGCACGGTTTCAAGCGACCAGTCGCCCCGCTGGAGCGCGTTTCCTGCAAGCGACACACCGAGCGGACCGGGAAACATTTCCGGATAAAGTGTCAGGATGGTTGCCATGAAGCTCATTGCTGACCTTCTTCGGGATCGTCAACCAGACCTGCCGCAATGGGTTCGACGATAACGGTACCATCCTCAATATTGATAGATGGCACTGCGGCTTCGGTGAACGGTATCAAAACGCTATGGCGCCCGCCACCGGACAGTTCCAGCATGTCACCGCCTCCAAAATCGTGAACTGCCACGATTTTTCCGTAGCGGTTCGCGTCTTCATCGATGGCGGTCAGCCCAATCAGATCGGTATGGAAAAACTCACCTTCGTCGAGATTGTTGTCGCCCAGCACTTCACGTGAAACGGAAAACTCCACCCCGTTTAGTGTTTCGGCTGCCTCGCGGCTGGTCACGCCCTTCAGCCGCGCAACAACAACATTCTTTGCGGGGCGAACCGACGTAACTTCATAACTTCTCCCGTCAGAACCCGTCAGTTGCCCATAACTTCCGATCGCAAGCGGATCATCCGTAAACGTCTTGATGCGCAACTCGCCCTTGATGCCATGCGGGGCGCCGCCGACACCGAGAACCACCATGCGGGCATGTGACTTGTCCTGATCTGACGATTTTACTTTGCTCATTGTCAGGCGGAATAGCGTCGGGGACCACTTACCGCAACGAATTTTGCAGAAGAGCCGCCGTCAACGGCTCCGTAACCGATCGGCACTAATCTGGTTGAGTAAGCGCAAGGAACAGCACTTTGCCCAGGAACGGCACTGAGAAATTGTTGGTCTACATGACGCCGAAACTCGCCGCGGCGCGAGAAGCATGGCTTTCTTCGCTCTCTGATGAGCGCAGGCTGGCGGCACTGACAGTGGAGGCCTATGAACGGGATAGCCGTCAGTTCCTCAAATTCCTTACAGACCATCTGGGACGTCCCGCAACAATCGGCGACCTGGCCCAGCTGCGACCGGCAGATTTTCGCGCTTTTCTGGCTGCCCGGCGCAACGGCGGCGCCGGAACCCGCACGCTTGGCCGCGGTCTGGCTGGCATTCGCTCGCTCGTTCGACACCTTGAGAGGCAGGGGTTGGCCAATGCCGCAGGTGCATCGGCAATTCGTGCACCAAAGCAACCCAAATCGCTACCGAAACCACTGACCGCAACCGACGCGCTCGAAGCCGTATCGGCTAGCGCGCAGCTGGAAGAAGAACCCTGGATCGCTGCCCGAAATGCCGCTGTCCTGACGCTGCTCTATGGCGCCGGATTACGCATATCCGAGGCGCTTGGTCTCGATGGCGGCGAAATTAGCAGTGTGGACTGCCGTTCTATTCGAATTACGGGCAAAGGCGGCAAAACCAGACTTGCGCCGCTGCTGCCGGTGGCGGTTCAGGCTGTTTTGGAATATCGCAGGCTTTGCCCTTTTGACCTGCATCCGGGTGCAAAATTGTTCCGTGGTGCGCGCGGTGGCGCATTGCAGCCAGCCATCATTCAGCGTGCCATGCAGAAATTAAGATCGGCGCTGAACCTTCCGGAAACCGCCACGCCCCATGCGCTTCGGCATTCGTTTGCGACGCATTTGTTGGGCCGCGGCGGCGATCTACGCACAATTCAGGAGTTGCTCGGCCACGCCAGTTTGTCGACCACACAGATCTATACCGATGTTGACACGGCGCGTTTGCTCGAGGTCTACGATTCCGCCCATCCGCGTGCATAGAAATGTCGACAATTCACCATGGCTGATTAACGGAATCTCCGTCATTTCCGGCTATTAGCCCCTCATGGCAAGGATTATCACAATTGCCGACAAGGCATCGGGCGTCGCGCTGGGATTGATCGCGCTCGCCAACTTGTTGTTTGTGCTTTCATTCATCATCCTCTTGCTGGTTGGCAGTTCACATGCCCGGGCAGAACAGACAGCCGCCTGCACGGGGCAGAACTTGCTGGCCGAACTGGAACGCAGAGACCCGGCCAAATTCGAACTGATCAGACACGAAGCAGACCGAACGCTAAACGGAAAAGGCCTGCTGTGGCGCATCGAAAAGGATGGTCTCGAGCCATCCTTTCTTTTTGGCACTATGCACCTGACCGACGATCGGGTTACCGACCTGACAGATGAGGCTCGTGCGGCATTTGACCAGGCAAACACCGTCGTCATCGAAACAACCGACATTCTGGATGAGGAAAAGGCCGCACTGGCCTTGTTGGCGCATCCGGAGCTGATGATGCTCCCGGGAAGCGACTCATTGCGGACCCTGTTGTCACCGGAAGATTTGACAGTCGTCACAGAAGCACTTGACGGACGCGGAATTCCGCTTGGCAGCGTGATCAAGATGCAACCCTGGCTTCTGACGGCGACGATTTCCATCCCGGCTTGCGAGTTTGCCAGGCGAAAAGGTGGACTCTCCGTTCTCGATGCCAAACTGGCGCAGGACGCCGAATCACAAGGCAAGGAGATTGCCGGATTGGAAACGGGAGTTAGCCAGCTGCGGGCGATGGCTTCACTACCGATGGATCTTCACTTGCAAGGCTTGGTTCAGACGCTGAAACTCGGCGATCGCATCAATGACATGTTCGAAACGCTGATTGTGCTGTATCTCGACGGCGAGATCGGCATGGTTTGGCCGTTGTTCAAATCCATTTTGCCGACCGACGATCCGGAAGGGTACGGCGAATTTGAACGGGTGATGATTACAACCCGCAATCACGGAATGGTCGAAAACGCTGAACCGTTCCTGCAGGCTGGCGGCGTGTTCATCGCCGTTGGCGCACTTCATTTGCCCGGAAAGGAAGGCATTGTGGAGCTTCTGCGGAACACCGGATATCGGGTTACCCAAGCAGACTGAAACCACATAGAACCTTCACCGCGAATACTGAGATAAAGTTTACTGGCGCCTGTTTGAGACTGTGCTAGACTTCTTCCACTCGCCAATGGAAGGAGTATTTCATGAAAACGATCCTTGCCAGCATGAGCGTACTTGCGTTTGCAGCCACGTCTGCAGGCGCCTGCGAGTTCATGAAATCGGCTGAGTACAAAACCATGTCGGTTGCCTCACTTGAGGAGACCGCGCCGCCAATGTCGACAACACACAGTGCTGTCACCGAGGAAGTGGAAGTTGATGAGTTGACCACAGGCGCAATTGAGGACACCGAGTCCGAAATCGCCGAGTAATTTCCTCGCGATCAATGGCTAATTGAATTTGCCCGGCCGCCCATCTGGCCGGGCTTTTTCTACATATGTATCGGCTTGCTAAAGGTAGCCAGGGCAGCTTCCTTGACCGCTTCGCTCATGGTCGGATGGGCGTGGCAAGTTCTGCCCAGATCCTCAGCTGAGCCACCGAATTCCATCAGCACGGCTGCCTCGTGGATCATTTCTCCAGCACCAAATCCGACGATGTGAACTCCCAGCACCTTGTCGGTCTTCTTGTCTGCAAGAATTTTCACGAATCCGTCTGAAGCCAGCATGGCACGGGCGCGGCCATTGGCCGAAAACGGGAATTTCCCGGAAACATAGTCAATATTCGCCGCTTTCAGCTCTTCTTCGGTTTTACCAACCGAGGCGACTTCCGGACTGGTGTAGACCACGCCCGGAATCACATCATAATTCACGTGGCCGGCCTTACCGGCAATGATCTCGGCAACCGCTACGCCTTCATCCTCTGCTTTGTGCGCCAGCATCGGTCCAGCAACCACGTCACCGATGGCGTATATTCCGGTCACAGATGTACAGAAATGGCCGTCAATGCGAACCCGGCCTCTTTCGTCGAGTACGACGCCTGCCCTTTCAAGCTCCAATCCCGTGGTGAACGGTACCCTGCCGGTTGCGACCAGAACCGCGTCGGCGTCAATGGTGGTTGCTTCGCCACCACCCTTTGCCGGTTCAAACGTCACCGGCGCGCTCTTGCCGGACTTTGCAACATTGGTGACCTTTGCGCCGAGTTTGAATTCCATCCCCTGCTTGCCAAGAATGCGCTGAAACTGTTTTGCAACCTCGCCATCCATGCCGCCAAGAAGTGTGTCCAGATACTCGACCACGGTAACTTTCGATCCGAGCCGCGCCCAAACCGAGCCAAGCTCCAAGCCAATTACCCCGCCGCCAACGACGACAAGTTTGCCCGGCACTTTCGGGAAGGACAGAGCACCGGTGGATGACACGATCACCTGTTCGTCGAACTCAACTTCGACACCCGGTATGCCCGCCACATCCGAACCGGTAGCGATGACAATGTTCTTGGTTTCATACTCCTCTGTCCCGCCATCCTCGGCGCGAACCGCGATCTTGCCCTCGCCAAGCACAATGCCGGTTCCCCGAAGCGCGTCGATCTTGTTCTTTTTCAGCAGAAATTCGACGCCCTTGACGTTTGCTTCAACGGTTGCGTCCTTGTGGGCCATCATCTTCTTCAGGTTCAGCTTGGGCTTGCCGACACTGACCCCGAGCGTGTCAAGATGATGTTCGGCATGCGCAAGCTGTTCGGAAGCGTGAAGCAGAGCCTTTGAGGGAATACAGCCAATATTCAGGCAGGTACCGCCAAAGGTCGGATTCTTTTCGACAATGGCGGTTTTCATTCCCAATTGCGCCGCCTTGATGGCGCACACATATCCACCCGGCCCGGAACCAATAACAATCACATCATACGCCATACCGACAAATCCTCGTTTCCGCTCTGCCAGCCCTGAGGATCAGGACCCAATCAATCTATCGTCAATGATCACCGTCCGCCAGTGACGTCGAGCGCCGTACCGGTGATGTAGGATGCTTCGTCCGATAGCAGCCACAAAATGGTCTGTGCCACTTCTTCGGGCGACCCTTCGCGCTTCATGGGCACAACGCCCCGCAGCTGTGCAATACGATCCGGTTCCCCGCCCGAAGCGTGGATATCGGTATCGATGATTCCCGGACGCACCGCATTGACCCTTATCCCCTCTTCAGCGACCTCCAATGCAAGGCCTTTGGTCATGACATCGATGCCGGCTTTGGTAGCCGCATAGTCGACATACTGGTTCGGGCTGGCGATCTTCACCGCGGCTGACGACAGGTTGACGATCGCTCCACCATCACCGCCGTGTTTGGTCGACATCCGTTTCACCGCTTCACGGGCACAGAGAAATGAGCCGGTCAGATTGATCCGGAACATTCGCTCCAGCCGTTCAGCGCTCATTTGGTCAACGCGTGTTGCAACGTCAACAACGCCGGCATTGTTGATAAACGCATCAAGCCGGCCCCAGCGCCGGTCCACAGCCTCGAACATGGCCAGGATATCCGCTTCTTTTGCAACGTCGCCCTTGATGACAAATGCCTCTCCACCCGCCGCCTCAATTTCCGCGACGACACTATTTGCTGCGGCTTCATTGGAGACATAGTTCACAGCAACCCGGTATCCGGCCCTGGCACCCAACAAGGCGCAAGCCGCGCCGATACCGCGCGAGCCACCGGTGATGAGGAGGGACTTGTCTTCTCTAGACACGGCTAAAGATCAAGCACCAGACGTTCGGGGTCCTCAAGGCTCTCCTTGACCCGCACCAGGAAGGTCACCGCTTCCTTGCCGTCAACGATGCGGTGATCGTAGGAAAGCGCCAGATACATCATCGGCCTGACAACGACCTGCCCTCCAATCGCCGTTGGCCGTTCCTGGATCTTGTGCATGCCGAGAATGCCCGATTGCGGCGCGTTGAGGATCGGCGTCGACATCAGTGAACCATAGACTCCGCCATTGGAAATGGTGAACGTGCCACCCTGCATATCCGCGACGGAGAGCTTACCGTCGCGCGCTGCCACACCAAGTCTGCCGATCTCCTTCTCGATCTCTGCAATGGTCATCTGGTCCGCATCGCGCACCACGGGCACAACCAGCCCCTTGTCGGTGCCAACAGCGACACCGACGTGGCAGAATTTCTTGTAGATGATGTCAGTGCCGTCGATCTCTGCGTTGACCGCCGGAATCTCCGCCAGCGCGTGACAAACCGCCTTGGTGAAGAAGCCCATGAAGCCAAGCTTCACCCCGTGCTTCTTCTCGAACAAATCCTTGTATTTCTTGCGTAAATCCATCACCGCGCCCATGTCGACCTCGTTGAAGGTCGTCAGCATTGCGGCGGTGTTCTGCGCATCCTTCAGGCGCTGGGCGATTGTTTGGCGAAGCCGTGTCATACGCACCCGTTCTTCACGCGCTTCATCGTCTGCGGGTGAAGGCGCGCGGGCCACTGCAGGTGCAGGCGCCGGGGTGGGTGCTTGCGCTGTTTTTGCCTGCGCAGGGGCAGATTCGCCCAGCTTTTCTGCAGTTCCCTTTTCAAGTGCCTCGATCACATCGCTCTTAAGGATTTGACCACGCTTGCCCGAACCTTCGATCGAGGAAGCGTTGATGCCCTCTTCCTCCATCATCCTTGCCGCCGCAGGCGAAGAGTTCACATCGTCGCCATCGGTCTGTTCGGCTGGAGCAGAAACTGCTTCAGGTTGTTTTGCAGCAGCCGGTTCAGCGGGAGCATCGGATCCGACCACTCCTTCGGCAATCAGACCGAGGAGTGCTCCGACCGTGACCGTGTCGCCTTCATTGGCCGCGATTTCCTGCAGCATGCCCGCGGCAGGCGCAGGTACTTCCAATGTCACCTTGTCGGTTTCCAGCTCCACAACCGCCTCATCGACCGCAATTGCCTCACCTGCATGCTTGAACCAGCGGCCAATTGTGGCTTCGGTGACGGATTCTCCCAGTGTCGGTACCCGAATTTCAGTTGCCATGGTCCTCGTTCCCGTTTCGCGTTGAATTCAATCTATTCGCCAAGCGCATCCTCAAGGAACGCCTGCAGCTGTGCCTTGTGCTTCGACATCATCCCTGTGGCCGGCGATGCGGCAGCAGGCCGTCCGGTGTAACGGACGCGTTGGTGTTTGGCGTTGATGTGCGCCAGCACCCATTCAAGGTAGGGATCGACAAACGCCCACGCACCCATATTCTTCGGTTCTTCCTGGCACCAGACCATTTCCGCATTGCGGAAGCGCGACAATTCATTGATCAGCGCTTTTGCAGGAAATGGATAGAGTTGTTCGGCGCGCAGCAGGTAAATATCGTCGACTCCGCGGGCCTCCCGTTCCTCATAGAGGTCGAAATAGACCTTGCCGGTGCACATCACCACGCGGCGGATTTTTGAATCCGTGACGAGCTTGATCGGCGAATCCTTGAGCAGCTGAGCGTCGTCCCACAGCAAGCGATGGAATGACGATTCGCCTGACATTTCCGCCAGGGTCGAAACCGCCTTTTTGTGGCGCAACAGCGATTTTGGCGTCATCAGCACCAGGGGTTTTCGGAAATCGCGCTTCAACTGCCGACGCAGGATATGGAAGTAATTGGAAGGCGTCGTGCAGTAGGCCACCTGCATGTTGTCCTCTGCACAAAGTTGCAGGAACCGCTCCAGGCGCGCAGAGGAGTGCTCGGGGCCCTGACCTTCATAACCATGCGGCAACAGGCAAACGAGGCCCGACATGCGCAGCCATTTGCGCTCGCCGGAGGAAATGAACTGGTCGAAAACCACTTGGGCGCCATTGGCGAAGTCGCCGAACTGTGCCTCCCACAGAGTTAGTGCATCGGGTTCGGCCAGGGAAAATCCATATTCGAAACCGAGTACTGCTTCCTCCGACAGCATCGAATTGATGACCTCGTAATGGGCCTGTCCCGCACTGAGATTGTTGAGCGGGATGAATCGCTTCTCATCGCGCTGATCGTAGAGAACGGAATGGCGCTGCGAGAATGTTCCACGCTCTGAATCTTGCCCGGAAAGCCGTACCGGATGGCCTTCTGTCAGGATCGAACCGAACGCCAGCGCCTCGGCGGTTGCCCAGTCGATGCCCTCACCGGATTCGATCATCTTGGCACGATTGTCCATGAAACGCTGCGCCGTCCGGTGGATCTCAAAATCCTTGGGAACTTCAGTCAGCTTCCGGCCAAGCTCCTTGAGTGCTTTCATCGGCATGGCAGTCTTGCCGCGGCGCTGTTCGTCCTGATTGTCCGCGAGCCGTATTCCGCTCCAGGCGCCATCAAGCCAGTCAGCCTTGTTGGGCTTGTAGGAATTTCCGGCCTCGAACTCGGCCTCCAGATGCTCGCGCCAGTCGGCTTTCATTTTCTCAAATTCGGTTTCGGTAATTACGCCTTCCCCGACAAGCTTTTCACCATAGATCTGCACCGTTGTGGGGTGGGTCCGAATCTTGCGGTACATGATCGGCTGGGTAAATGCCGGCTCATCGCCCTCGTTGTGACCGAAACGCCGATAGCAGAACATGTCGATGACCACCGGTTTGTGGAACAACATGCGGAATTCTGTCGCTACCTTGGCCGCATAGACAACCGCCTCAGGATCGTCACCGTTGACGTGGAAAATCGGCGCCTCGATCATCTTGGCCACATCCGACGGATATGGCGACGAACGCGAGAAGCGAGGATTGGTTGTAAAGCCGATCTGGTTATTGATGATGAAATGGAGATTACCGGCAACCCGGTGGCCACGCAGTCCCGAAAGTCCCAAACACTCAGCAACAACACCTTGACCTGCAAATGCAGCGTCGCCATGGAGAAGCAAAGGCAGGACCTTGGCCCTCTCTTCTAGTGGGACGATTTCCTCCTTTATGCGGCCAAAAACCTGATCCTGTTTGGCGCGTGCCTTTCCCATCACCACCGGATTGACAATTTCCAGATGCGAAGGGTTTGCCGTAAGCGACAAATGTACATTGTTGCCGTCAAACTCTCGGTCTGACGAAGCCCCAAGATGATATTTGACGTCACCTGATCCCTCGACATCATCAGGCGCGAACGACCCTCCCTTGAATTCGTTGAAAATCGCACGGTGGGGTTTGGCCATCACCTGGGAAAGCACGTTGAGCCGGCCACGGTGCGCCATGCCAAGCACGATATCGGTCAATCCCATGGAGCCGCCACGCTTGATGATTTGCTCAAGCGCCGGAATGAGCGCTTCACCGCCGTCCAGGCCAAAACGTTTGGTGCCTTTGTATTTGACGTCGATGAACTGCTCGAAGCCTTCGGCTTCAATCAATTTCTGCAGAATGGCGAGTTTGCCATTATTGGTGAAGAAGACGCCTTTCTCCGGTCCTTCGATACGCTCTTGCAGCCAGGCCTTCTCCGCCGGGTCCGATATGTGCATGAATTCAATGCCTATTGTGGAGCAATAGGTCCGCTTGAGAATGGCAAGCATCTCGCGAATGGTCGCGTATTCCAGCCCAAGTACGTGATCGATGAATATCGGGCGGTCGTAGTCTTCGGCCGTGAAGCCATAAGCCTCCGGCGAGAGTTCGTTATAGTCCTCTTTCTTGGCGGCGAGGCCGAGCGGGTCAAGATTGGCATGCAGATGGCCACGCATGCGATAGGCGCGGACCATCATCAGTGCGCGAACCGATTCCCGCGCAGACTTCTCCAAATCGGCGGCATCGACGGCAACACCATTTGCCTTGGCCTTGCCTTTCAGCTTGGAGCTCATTTCAGCTTCGGTCGGTGCCCAGTCGCCATCCAGCGCCGCTACGAGCTCGCCATTTGACGCGATCGGCCAGTTCGGCTTCTTCCAGGATGCGCCTTCGGCGTTTTTCCGCGCATCAGCACCGTCATCCGGCAATGACGAAAAATAGTCGCGCCATTCATCGCTGACTGAATTCGGATCATCCTTGAAGGCCGCAAACAGCTGTTCGACATACGCTGCATTGCCGCCATAGAGAAATGATGTTGAGGCAAAGGCGTCGTTGGCCTGATTTGACCGTGCCATATTCCATCCGGCGCGTTCAGGCACGCCGTCTCCCTACCATTCAACCGGCCTGATGCCGGCCATCCCGGACGGTTCTTCCGCCCGAATTCTTGTCACCGGTCTCAGCCGTTGAGGACCTCGACCAGCGTTTTTCCCAGCTGAGCCGGCGATGGCGATACGCGAATGCCTGCCGCCTCTAACGCAGCGATCTTGTCTTCAGCGCCGCCCTTGCCGCCCGAGATCACAGCACCGGCGTGGCCCATCGTTCTTCCGGGTGGTGCGGTGCGGCCCGCAATGAAAGCGGCCATCGGCTTCTTGCGGCCCTGCTTAGCTTGTTCAATAAGCCATTCGGCGGCGTCTTCTTCAGCCGATCCGCCAATCTCGCCAATCATGATGATCGATTCTGTGTCCGGATCATCGAGAAACAGATCAAGCACGTCGATAAACTCTGTACCCTTGACCGGATCGCCGCCGATGCCGACCGCCGTCGTTTGGCCAAGGCCCTCATTGGTGGTCTGGAAAACAGCCTCGTAGGTCAGTGTGCCTGAGCGCGACAGGATGCCAACGGAACCTTTCTTGAAGATATTGCCCGGCATGATGCCAATCTTGCATTCCTCTGGCGTCAATACGCCCGGACAATTCGGCCCGACCAGCCGCGAAGCTGAGCTGTCGAGCCTCGCCTTGACCTTAACCATGTCCTGAACCGGAATGCCCTCTGTGATGCACACGATCAATGGAATCTCGGCATCGATTGCTTCAATGATCGCTGCTCCTGCCCCGGCAGGCGGCACATAGATGACAGATGCATTCGCCCCTGTTGCTTGCTTGCCCTCTGCAACCGTTGCGAAGATTGGCAGCTTGTCGCCGCCGGAGCCCTCCCAGGTCGTGCCACCCTTCTTGGGATGAATACCGCCGACCATTTTCGTACCGTGATAGGCGAGTGCCTGCTCGGTATGGAATGTACCGGTCTTTCCGGTCAGACCTTGTACGAGAACTTTTGTGTCTTTGTTGATCAGTATGGACATGTCTTTCCCTGTAGCGGCAATTCTTTATGTGAGATAATCCAGTTCGCTGACGGTCAGATCGCTGTCTGCGTTTCCGGTATTGAGCGTTGTTGCCGGTTCGAACATCAAAATCACCGGCTCCTTGGTCAGCGATCGCGGCCGGTGTTCGACACCTCGCGGCACGACGATGAATTCGCCTTCGCCAAGCTCCTGCGAACCATCGCGAAAATCGATCGCGATGCGCCCGCGAAGCACCAGAAAGGCCTCATCTTCTGCATCGTGGCTGTGCCAGTCGAACATTTCCCCGACTTTGGCGATCTTGACCTGCGCATCGTTCACATCGCCAGCAATGTAGGGATGGAACACTTCGGTGATTTGCCGATCAGCGGATTCGAGCAGGTTGATCTTTTTTGGCGCCATCGTCCCGCTACTTTGCCAGTATTGTTACGTTCAACAGCCCGCCGCCAATCGCGTCGAGCTTGGAAAAAAGAAATACCTTGAAGTCGGCATTGCCGCCGGCCCAGGTCGTTGTGTTCAAACTTCCTTCCGCAACATTGCTGCTTTCGGGGTCCTTGCCCGCAAGTGTCTGCATACGAACAGCAAGGATTTCAGGATCATCCTGACCATCAAGAATCAGGGTGCAAGACGTGGCTGTTCCGTCGGCAAATTCCGGAAATGTCTGCTCCATTCCACCAGCCGGAGGTGACTGCACCACGCCAAGGCGGAACAGGCGCTCACCGATTTGCATATCCCAACCCTCAAGCAGATCGGGGTTCTGGAGCGCCGTGAACCTTTTCAGGTCATCGCCGGATATGGGATTCCACGCCAGCCGCGTCGCCATCTCGCGAATGGCATCAACCACCGGAACTTTCGAGTAGCAGACCTCGTTGAAGACATGGACCGGGTCGATTTCTGAAGCCTGTTCAGATGCAAAAGCCGTACTGGCCATGGCCATGATGCCAGTTCCAACGATCAAAGCCGATAGTTGGCCGCGAACGGATGCCATCACCCGCTCACCGCCTTGACGATTTTCTGCGCCGCATCATCAAGATCGTCAGCGGCAATCACGTTGAGCCCGCTTTCGTTGATGATCTTCTTGCCCTGTTCAACATTGGTGCCTTCCAGCCGCACAACCAGAGGAACCGGCAGGCCAACCTCCTTGACCGCGGCAACCACACCCTCGGCAATGACATCGCATTTCATGATCCCGCCAAAGATATTGACCAGAATACCTTTGACGGCCGGATCTGCGGTGATGATCTTGAACGCTGCGGTGACCTTTTCCTTCGATGCACCGCCACCAACGTCAAGAAAGTTGGCAGGCTCCGCGCCATAAAGCTTGATGATGTCCATCGTTGCCATGGCAAGTCCGGCACCGTTGACCATGCAGCCAATGTTGCCGTCGAGTGCAACATAGGCGAGATCATGCTTCGAGGCTTCAATCTCTTTTTCATCTTCCTCGGTGATGTCTCTCAGTTCCATCACGTCGGGATGGCGAAACAGAGCGTTGTTGTCGAACGACACCTTCGCGTCGAGTACGCGCAGATGCCCGTCCTTCATCACGATCAGCGGATTGACCTCCAAAAGACTCATGTCTTTTTCCGAGAACGCCTTGTAGAGGATCGGAAACAGGCTCATGCCGTCGGTGCGGGCTGCCCCGTCAAGTTTCAACGCATCGCAAAGCGCCGAAGCATCTTCTTCCGTCACACCTGAGGTCGGGTCGATCGGGAGAGTGATGATTTTTTCAGGCGTATCGTGAGCAACCGCCTCAATGTCCATACCGCCTTCGGTCGAGACGACGAATGCATTGCGGCCAACAGTCCGGTCGACAAGGATGGAGAGATAAAGTTCCCGGTCGATGTCAGCGCCATCCTCGATATAAAGACGATTGACCTGTTTGCCGGCCGGACCGGTCTGTTTGGTAACCAGCGTGTTGCCAAGCATCTCGTTGACGTTGTGGACAACCTCTTCCACCGATTTGGCCAGCCGCACGCCGCCCTTGGCATCCTCGCCGAGTTCCTTGAAGCGGCCCTTTCCGCGACCACCAGCATGGATTTGGCTTTTAACCACAAAAAGCGGTCCGGGCAGTTGGCTTGCCGCCTCTGCCGCCTCCGCCGCATCCATAATTGCAACACCAGCAGCCACCGGTGCGCCGAAACCCTTCAGAACCTGTTTGGCCTGATACTCATGAATGTTCATGGGTCAGCGGACCTCACTTCTTTGCAAGATTGGGAGCAATTGTCAGACAGGCCTCGCACAGGCCCTGCACGGCGCTGACAGACTTGTCGAACATCTTCTGCTCTGAACGATTGAGATTGACCTCAATGATGCGCTCCACACCGTTGGCGCCGATGATTACCGGTACGCCCACATACATGTCCTTGACGCCGTATTGGCCGTTCAGATGCGCTGCACATGGCAGTAAACGCTTCTTGTCCTTCAGGTAGGACTCCGCCATCGCGATTGCCGATGCTGCAGGTGCATAATAGGCGGAACCCGTTTTCAGCAAACCGACGATTTCACCGCCGCCCTTGCGGGTGCGATTGACGATTGCGTCGAGCCTTTCCTTGGTCGTCCAACCCATCTTGATCAGGTCCGGCAGCGAAATGCCGCCGACGGTTGAGTAACGTATCAGCGGAACCATATCATCGCCGTGACCGCCAAGCGTCATGGCGCTGACGTCCTCAACCGAAACTTTGAATTCATCAGCAAGGAAATAGCGAAACCGGGCTGAATCAAGCACCCCGGCCATACCGACCACCATGTTCTTCGGCATGCCGGAGAATTTCTGCAGTGCCCAAACCATGGCATCAAGCGGGTTGGTAATGCAGATGACCAAGGAATTTGGGGCATATTTTTTGATACCTGCGCCAACCTGTTCCATTACTTTCAGGTTTATGCCGAGAAGATCGTCGCGGCTCATTCCGGGTTTGCGCGGCACGCCAGCGGTAACAATGCAAACATCTGCGCCTTCGATGGCTTCATAACTGTTGGCGCCAACCACATTGGCATCAAATCCATCGACTGGTGAGGATTCGGCGATATCGAGGCCCTTGCCTTGTGGAATTCCTTCAGCGATGTCGAACAGAACCACATCGCCGAGTTCTTTCAAGCCGATCATATGCGCCAGCGTACCGCCGATCATGCCCGACCCGATCAGCGCAATCTTGTTTCTTGCCATGTTGGAAATATTGTCCCTTGTTGAACGGCTTGGACCGCAGAGCGGACAAACCGCCGGTAATCCGCCTGTTGTCAGTCGCCAGCCAGATGGCCGGAGTCTCGCTTCTCGCTTAACGATGCCCCGCGATAATTTCAACTCATTATTTTGGCATCAATGAATTCAATCGGTTAAGTAAAACGGGAATTACGTAAACGTAAAAATTTGGGCAGCATCGAATGACCCGCCCACTTTGTTCTATCGTCAGCAAACATCGTCAAAGCCATATTTCCTGAGAACCGCTGTTGGTAACATGGAGTCAAATCAGATGAATCGTTGAGCAGCCAGCGGCGTGATTTGGTCACCAGCCGGACATCAAATATCTGCTATCCGAATTCCTGATATCAAACTTCACTCAATTTATTTGAATCGCAGGCCAGCACAGAAATAATGCCGGACAATCAACCGGGCTATCGTATTTTGAGCTCGTTACCGGCAATTTGGCGAGGCTGTTCGATGAACGCGTACCCGCATATCCAGTTGTTCATTGGCGGCCAGTGGGTCCAGGCTAAGGAATCTTTGCCAATTCTGAATCCGTCAAATGAGAAGCAGATCGGCCTTCTTCCTGTCGCAGACAAGAATCATATGGATGATGCAGTTTCCGCCGCGGAGGAAGGGTTCAGGATTTGGAGCCAGACGCCGCCTATACATCGCAGTCAAATTATCCTGAAAGCCGCACAGCTGATGCGCGACAGGCAGGAAGAAATCGCCCATTCGATTGCGCTGGAATTGGGAAAGCCAATTAAACAGGCGCGCCTTGAAGTCATCCGCGGTTGCGAATTCTTCGAGTGGGATGCCGCTGAAGGCCAGCGTCTCTATGGCCGGGTCATTCCGAGTGCGCCGGGCATACGTTATGTGGTGGTCCGTCAGCCAATTGGTGCCGTCGCGGCCTTCTCGCCATGGAACTTTCCGATGAGCCAACCGGCGCGAAAGGTAGCCGGCGCACTCGCGTCGGGTTGCTCCGTCATTCTAAAACCAGCCGAGGAAACGCCGGCCGGCGCCATTCATATTGCAAGAGCATTCGAGGATGCGGGCCTGCCGCCCGGGGTTCTTAACCTGGTTTTCGGACGTCCGGCGGATATATCGACCTACCTCATTCCAAAGGAGCCAATACGGCTTGTCGCTTTCACCGGCTCCACCGTTGTCGGCCGCCATTTGACGACGCTTGCATCGCAGAACATGACTCCGGTCTTGATGGAACTTGGCGGACACGCGCCGGTCATCGTTTGTGACGATGTCGATCCCCAAACCGCAGCCGTCAGTTCAGCCGTTCGCAAAATGCGCAATTGCGGACAGGTATGCACATCGCCGACACGTTTTTTCGTTGGTGAGAAACTGCATGGTGCGTTCTCGAAGTGCTTTGTCGATCAGGTTAAATCGATCAAGGTCGGCGACCCGATGAATGAAGAAACGGAGATGGGACCGGTCGCACATGAGGGGCGTATTCCAGCGCTGCAGAAATTCGTCGACGACGCTGTGCGCCGCGGAGCAAATCTCGTCACCGGCGGTACCCGGATTACCGGCAAAGGCTATTTCTTCCAGCCAACGGTGCTGTGCGATGTTCCAGATGACGCATTGATCATGCGGGAGGAGCCTTTCGGGCCCATCGCCATCATCAATGCTGTTTCAGATATGGAAGAAGGAATCGAGAAGGCCAACAGCGTTCCCTATGGGTTGGCCGCTTATGCCTTCACCCATTCGGCCGCCAATGTCGACCGGCTGACCGACGGTATCGAGGCCGGCAATCTTTCAATCAACACGCTTGAAGCCTCACTACCGGAAACACCCTTTGGCGGGGTTAAATCAAGCGGTTACGGGCGAGAAGGCGGCGATGAAGGTTTGCATCACTACACGATCGTGAAAAACATTTCCCACAGTATGAAAATAGTGTGAGGCGCACCAAGGACGAACCCCCGAGTTCGAACAAGTACACATTTCTTGTCCGATACGGCTCACTTCCGCTCATTGGCGACGGACGCAAACCCTTTTTCCAGCGGTTTCCAAGCAAATATCGTTAGCAAGATGGCGCCAATTGCAGCAACCGCGAATGGGACTGTTAAAGCGAGATTGCGGTCCAAAATTGTATTTGCGGCGTTCACAATCACACCAGAAAGAAGCAGCCCGATTGGCATCGTACCCCAAGCCAGAAGCCGATAAATACTGTTTACACGGCCCAACAAGTGATCGGGTATCGTTCTTTGTCGGTACGATACCGAGACGGTGTTCCAGATCAGTCCGGAAAACTCGAAAGCGGCCAGTATTATCGCCAATACAATCCCATTTGGCGCAAACAGAATCGCAACAAAAGCGAGCGCAGAGGCAAGATTCATCCATTGAATTGCAGCTCCGGGATGCAGCCGGCCAACAATGCGCTCCGCAGTCAGCCCTCCGGCGATCCCTCCGCACGCACCCGCCGCAAGGATCAGACCGTAACCCCACGCCGCAAGCCCGAAATTCTCCTGGATATGCAATACGAAAGCAATCAGAACCATTTGATGGAGCAGGTTCCAAAGTCCGGTAAGCACTGCCAGCAAGCGCAACAACGACGCTTCTTGCAAATAGCCAAAACCTTCCTTCAATTCCGCATACCAGTTGCGAGTATTTGCGCGAACGGGTGTAAACTTGCCGCGCAGTCCGAATACCAGAAGTACCGCCACAACAAACGCCAAGGCATTTGCAGCAAACGGCAACCAAATGACCGATCCGATCAAGAATGCCCCGAGGGCTGGCCCCAACAAAGCGCCACCCACAAGTTCGGCGCTCCAAAGCCGCCCGTTAGCCCGCTCCAACTGCGTGGCGGGAACCATTGATGGCAGCATGGTTTGCGCAGCGTTGTCACCAAGGACTTCAGCTGCGCCGACAATCAATGCACATCCCAAGAGCACACTGAACAGGAACGGATCAGAAGTTCCGCTCTCAGTCGGCACCGCCAACGGCATCGAAATCCATACAGCAATTGCGGCGAACCCGAAAACAACGGCCCTCACCGCGTCTGTCCCAAGAATCAGGAAACGCCTGTCGAACCTATCGGTCACAACACCGGCGGGAAGAGCGAACAAGAACCAGGGCAAGCGAAGCGCCACTGGCATCAGTGCTATATAGAATGGATCACGGCTCAGCAGAGATGCAATCCAGGCCCACGCAACAGTGGCAATCCCGTCAGCAAGATTTGTTATCCCACTTGCGGTGATAAACCTTGATAGCTGGCCGCTTTGCGGGGTGTCGTTCATTAATTCGCTTCGATTTGCACCTTGAATGTAAGCGAGCTCAGACCTTTCGGGAACGCCTGGAACCAGGCTGCGTCCGGAGACACGGTTTCATGGACATACTCCTCAATCGACATGCAAACAGGAATTCACACCGGGCTCGAACATACAAATCGCATCGACGATTGTTTCAACTGCAAACCATCAGACCTTTAATCCGCAGGTCTCAAACGCCGTTTTGGTCGCAGACCTTTCTTCATCGGTAAGCTGAAGTAGAGGCGGGCGCACGGAGCCGCCTGCCTGTCCCAAAAGTTCCTGCCAATATTTCTGATGAGCCTGCGGCTTCCCACCGGGGCGGGTTTCTCTCAATGCCCGTCGAACCGGCTCGAGGCTGTCACGAATTTCACGTGCCCTGTCCACTTCGCCCGCCATCGCCAGCTCGGTATATTCATGCATTCTCAAATCATTGCGGGTCTGAATCAGATAAGGTGGCGATGAACACAGATAGAGTTGCCAGCCGAGCTCGACGATGTTGTCGAACCATTCATCTTCAGAAGCAGTGCTTACCAATATCTTGTCACCGGCAAGTTCCGTCAGCCTGGCATACAGGTCGCGAGGCACGGAGTATTTGATCGCCATGATGTTGGGTAAATCGGCAATTCGGTTGCAGAGTTCGGGGCTCATCAGGTAACCGGAATCGGGATGGCTCCACATGGCGATACCGATATCGACACGCTCGCAGATTTCCTTGTAGTAATTGAACAGCGTGTCATCGCGATCATGAATGAAATGCAGAATAGGCGCATGAACGACGATGTAGTCGGCACCGACATCCTGGGCATGTTTTGCAAGCTCGATCACAGTGTCGAAGCTCTGGTCCGAACACGACATGATGGTTCCGGCCCGGCCATCACAAGCTTCAACAGCCAGCTCGAAGTTACGTTTGCGCTCTCCGAGTGACATTGAAAAGAACTCGCCCTGCTTGCCGGCGATGAAGAAGCCCTGGATTTTCAGATCCTCTATCCAGTGATCGATATTCGCGCGTAATCCCGCTTCATCGATACTGAAGTCAGGCAGCATCGGATTGAGCGCCGCAGCCCAGATGCCCCGCATGTGCTCGCGCGAATATTCCTTGGCTTCATACTTTTTATATTTCATCGGATATCTCTCTGAAGTCCGGCTCTTTGGTCTGCCCGGTTGGTCTGCACGCTCATTCAATTCGCGCCAAATCTCAATTGCAAATATCAAAATCAGGTATAATCCGCCCGAATACCCAACTAGATTGACGGCTCGCCGCAGCATCTGGATACAAACCACTTCGGCTGTTCCGGTGCAGATTGACCCAAAGCCGATTGTCAGCGCATGGTTATTCGATATCGCAATAACAAATTCAGCTAAATTCATTTGAATGGAATAGCGATATTCAATTCTATTCAATCGAAGCGAACTTCCGAAAGCGAGGCCCGCCTTGACAGTCCACCCCAAACTCAAGCCGTTCAACTTTAAAAAGTGGGTCGATGACAATCGTGACAAGTTGAAACCACCTGTTGCCAATCGGCTGCTTCACAGCGATTCAGGCATGATTGTCATGGTTGTTGGCGGCCCGAACACGCGGATGGATTTTCACGATGATCCGGTTGAAGAATGGTTCTACCAGGTCGAGGGCGACATGATGTTGAAGATCGCCGAAGACGGTGAAATCTATGATGTGCCCATTCGCGAAGGCGAAGTGTTCATGTTGCCGGCGCACGTTCGCCACGCCCCGCAGCGTCCGCAAGAAGGCTCCATCGGGATTGTGGTTGAATCTCCCAGAATGGCGGGCATGAAAGAGGGTTTTGAATGGTTCTGTTTCGAGTGCAAGCACCGCGTACATCGCGCTGAAGTTTCTCTGAACGACCCGAGCGGCATCGTAACCGCACTCCCCAAAATCTATGACGCTTTTCACAATGACGAGGAAGCTCGAACCTGCCCCAATTGTGGTGCCGTGCACCCAGGAAAGGGCAAGCCTCCGGAAGGTTGGGTGGTTCTGGATTAATCGGCCAAGCCGGATGCGGATTGCTTGGAACATGACCGGAGTTCGAAGATGAATGTGTCTGCTCATATTGATCCGCTATCACCGGTTTTTCTAGCCGATCCCTATCCCCATCTTGCTGGTCAACGTGAAGCGGCGCCTGTTTCCTATCGCGAAGATCTGGACATGTGGATCGTCACCCGTTGGGACGATGTGCAAACCGTATTTCGAAATCACGATGTCTACTCAGCTGCAATCGTTCAGGCACCGCTATTGCCCCTGTGTGACGAAGCTATCGAAATCTTGAAAGGCCGGTTCAATATCCAACCGGTCATGTCGAACCTGGATCAACCAGATCACACCCGGATACGCCGAAAACTCGCGCGTGCCTTTTCGGCAAGGCGCATGCGGGTTTTGACGCCCATCATCAAGCAGCGCTGCGACGAAATCCTTGACCGGATCAAGGCAGTTGGCGAGGCCGATATAGCCAAAATACTTTGTTACCCGCTTCCTGCCCTGACTATTTTTTCGATGGTGGGATTTCCCGAAGATGACGCCGACCAGATCAAGGAGTGGTGTAACGACAAGCTGATCGTCAACTGGGGCCGGCCGACCAAAGAGCATCAAATCAGGGCTGCCGAAACAATGGTGGCGTTCTGGGAATACTGCGTCGACTATGTTGCTCACCGCCGAAACCACCCGGCGGATGACATGACGACCGATCTTATGGGTGACGATGAAGATGGCGAGCCACTGAGCGATCGCGAGTTGGCGAGTATCTTGTTTGGTCTGAGCTTCGCCGGTCACGAAACGACAACAAACCAGATGTCCAACTGTGTGCGGCAAATACTTCAGAACGGTCTGTGGGAGAGACTGCGCAATGAACATGACCTGATCGAGGGTGTCATTGAGGAAAGCCTGCGTCACGACTCGTCGGTGGTCGCCTGGCGCCGCATTACGACATGCGAAACGGAGTTGGGTGGGGTCATGCTGCCAAAGGGCGCAAAAATCATGATTTCGCTCGCCGCTGCAAATCGCGATCCGAACAAATTTCCAGAACCCGATCTGTTCGATCCACGGCGCGAACGCGCGCGCGATCATCTGTCATTCGGCATTGGCATTCACCTATGCCTCGGACGTCCGCTCGCGAAAATCGAGATGGAGACCATGCTGGTCAGCATGTTGGACAGGTTCAAAACGCTGGAACTCCAGGCAGATGTCCAATTGGCGTTCCCGCCAAACATTTCGTTTCGAGGCCCTGTACATCTGCCGGTAAAATGGACGATGATTTGACAGCAAAACAAATGAGATCAGCTGGACCAACCGGAACCGGGTGCACTTTCGGTCTTGTTGACTCTCGTTGCCGCTAATGTATTCTCGAAAAAAGCTTTAAGTTTAAAATAACTGGGAGGAACGAATGAAACGTTCAGTAAAATACTTGGCTTCGCTGGCTGCAGCATCTTTGCTTGGTGGTGCCGGATTGGCCAATGCAGAACCGGTGAAGATCGGTATGATCACCACCCTTTCAACTGGCGCTGGCTATCTCGGTCAGGATGTACGTGACGGCTTCCTGCTTGCGGTCAAGGAAGAAGGCGGCAAGCTCGGCGGAATTGATGTCGAGGTCATGGTCGAGGATGACGGCCGCAAGCCGGGCAATGGCAAGCAGATTGCCGACAAATTTCTCGACAAGGAAGGCGCTGAAATCATTACCGGCGTTATCTTCTCCAATATCTCACCGGTGGTTGCTCCATTGGCCCTGAAGGCGGGCGCATTTTACGTCTCTCCAAACTCTGCGCCATCGACCTTTGCCGGCAAACAATGTCATGAAAACTACTTTGCGGTAGCTTGGCAGAACGACAGCTTGCACGAGAGTGCCGGGATTTACGCCACGAAACTCGGCTACAATAATGCCTACATTCTCGCGCCCAACTATCAGGCAGGCAAGGATTCGCTGGCCGGGTTCAAACGCTATTTCAAAGGCGAGATTGTCGGCGAAACCTATACCAAGCTTGGCCAAACTGACTACGCCGCCGAGATCGCCAAGGTTCGCGACGCCAAACCGGAGATGGTATTTCATTTCCTGCCAGGCGGCATGGGCATCAATTTTCTGAAACAATATGCACAGGCGGGACTCAAGGATGAGATCCCGATCGTTGTTTCATCGGCATCGATGGACGCCGGAATTGTCAAGGCAGTCGGCGAGATTGCGCTCGGCGTTAAGTCGTCGTCACACTGGAACCACGATCTAGACAATGAAGCCAACAAGGCATTCCTGACGGGTTTCCGCGAAGCCTACGATCGTAATCCGACAGTCTATGCAGGCCAAGGCTATGACACCGCAAAATTGATTGCCAGCGCTTTGAAAGCAACCGGGGGCAAGGTCAAGGACGATCCCGACGGTTTTCGTGCAGCAATGAAGGCGGCCAACTTCGACTCAGTGCGCGGAAATTTCAAATTCAACACCAACAATCATCCGATCAACGACTGGGTGGGACGTGTTGTCGAGAAAGCAGACGACGGTACCTATTACAACAAGACGATCGAGGTAGTTGCTGAGGGTCTTGCAGACGCCTACGCATCCGATTGCTCGTTAAAATAGGCATGAAAACTTGAGAGAAGGGCGGGATTGCCGGGTGCGATCCCGCCCGTTTCTTGAACGGCGGACAGATGACCCTCTTCTTTGAGCAACTGTTAAACGGGTTACAGCTCGGCGTTTTCCTGTTCCTGGTCTCGGCTGGCCTGACGCTCATATTCGGAATTATGGGCGTCATAAATCTGGCGCACGGATCCCTGTTCATGGTTGGCGCATTCCTGGCCGCAACGGTAACAGAAGCGACAGGCTCATTTTTCATCGGATTGGCTGGCGGCATTGTGGCAGCAGGTTTGGTCGGAATGCTGATGGAGTATCTGGTTATCCAGCACCTCTATCATCGAGATCACCTCGATCAGGTTCTGGCGACGTTCGGCATCATATTGTTTGCCAATGAGTTGGTTGCCATGATCTGGGGCCGCACACCTTTGTTCTATTCAGCACCGGATTACCTCAATGGCTCCATCGAGATTATTCCGGGCATCATCTATCCGGTCTACCGCCTGTTCATCATCGCAGTCGGTGCAGCGGTCGCCATTGGTCTTTATTTGATCATTGCCCGCACGCGGGTGGGGATGCTCATTCGCGCCGGATCGACAAATCGCGACATGGTTGGCGTCCTTGGGGTCAACATCTCGCAGCTGTTTCTGCTGCTTTTCGGGTTCGGCGCAGTTCTCGCCGGATTGGCCGGAGCCATGGCCGGCCCACTTATATCGGTGGAAGTGGGTATGGGTGAACAACAGTTGATACTTGCATTTGTCGTTGTGGTAATCGGCGGCATCGGCTCGGTTCGCGGCGCACTGGTCGGCGCCGTCCTGGTGGGCGTCGTAGACACATTAGGGCGGGCGTTCATTCCAGATATTCTGAAAACTTTCATGGATCCAGCTTCCGCAGACGGGATCGGCGCCGGGCTGTCATCAATGTCAATTTACATTCTGATGGCGATCATACTCGTTTTGAAACCGAACGGACTTTTCCCCGTGGTATCGGCAAGGCACTGACGATGAATTCGGGGCGGGCTCTCATTGCGGTGACTTTCACGGTTTTGGCTATCGCACTGCCATATTTGCTGAGTGCAGCCGGCGAGGAATATCTGATCGGTAGCGCAACTCGAATTGTCATCTACGCACTAGCCGCGATGAGCCTCAATCTGATCCTTGGTTACGGCGGCATGATCAGTTTCGGACATGCCGCCTATTTCGGAGTTGGCGCTTACGTGGTCGGCATCGCCTCGTTTCATGTGTTTGACGGAAGCACAATCTTCGGATTTGCAGGAACCGACGCTGCGTTGCTTGCCTGGCCGCTGGCGATCATCCTTTCGGGTCTGTTTGCGCTGGTGCTCGGTGCGCTATGCCTGCGGACGAGCGGCGCATATTTCATCATGATCACCCTGGCGTTTGCACAGATGCTGTTCTTTCTCTTCGTTTCACTCGAGCAATATGGCGGTGATGATGGTGTCATCATGTATAACGGCCGCAACACGTTGCCCGGACTCGATCTCGGAAACGACACGACGTTTTACTATGTCTGCCTGGTCTTCCTGATTGGCTTTTCATTGTTGATGTCGAGTCTGATCCAATCGCGATTTGGACGGGTATTGCGGGCGTGCAAGCAAAATGAAGACCGCATGCGGGCGCTGGGCTGCAATACAACGCAATATAAACTGGCCGCCTTCGTGATCGCCGGCAGCGTTGCCGGACTGGCCGGTGCGCTCAACGCCAATTTAACAGAGTTTGTCAGCCCGGATTATGTGCATTGGACCAAGTCAGGCGACCTTATGATCATGGTGATCCTTGGCGGCATCGGCACGTTGACGGGTCCGATCATCGGTTCAGCCGCTTTTCTGCTGTTGGAAGAGTTTTTGCCGGTCGCATTTGAAACAGTGGGTTTGGTTGACTGGAAGGAACACTGGCGAATTGTGTTCGGACCGATTTTGATCGTCATTGTTTTGTTTGCCCGTGGCGGCATTCATTCGCTGATCGTGCGAGGACAAAGCGATGACCGGTGACGCAATTCTCTCCATTCAGGGTCTCACAAAGACATTTGGTGCGTTAAAGGCATCCGACCGTATTGACCTGGATATCGAAAGAGGAGAGCTGCATGCTGTCATCGGCCCGAACGGTGCCGGCAAAACGACAATGATCGCGCAGATTTGCGGTCAACTTGCACCCGACCGGGGCAGCATTCATTTCGAATCGCGCGACATAACACATGTGCCGCAGTACTTGCGCCCGGATCTGGGTCTGGTTCGCTCCTTTCAAATCACTTCGATATTTCCGGAATTTACCGCACTGGAAAATGTTGCAATGGCGGTGCAACTCGGTGCAGGACACAGTTTCCATTTTTTTGCGCCAGCAGCTGGAGACATCAATCTGTCCGATCCTGCGCGCGCTTGTCTCGACCAGGTCGGATTGGCCGAACAGGCCGATATAGTCGCTCATGCCCTTTCGCATGGTCAGCAGCGGCGACTGGAATTGGCCATGGCTTTGGCTCGTCATCCAAGACTGCTTGTCCTTGATGAGCCAATGGCCGGAATGGGAGCCGAGGAAACTGCCGGTATTATTGAACTGTTGCGATCCCTGAAGGGAAGCATTTCCATGCTCTTGGTAGAACACGACATGGATGCGGTATTCGCGTTGGCAGATCGCATATCGGTTCTGGTCTATGGGCGGGTCATCGCCACCGGGGATCCTGATTTCATTAGAGAAGATCAGGGTGTGAAGGAAGCCTATCTGGGCAGCGGAGATTCCGATGCTTGAGATTCACGCGCTTGAAGCCGGATACGGCCGCAGTCAGGCCCTGTTTGGCATCGATTTGTCGGTGGGCAAAGGCCGAGTTGTGACGATGCTTGGCCGGAACGGCATGGGCAAAACTACAACAATCAGAACCATCGTCGGTCTTCTGCCAGCATTGTCCGGAACGATTGCTTTCAACGGACAATCATTGGCACGGTTGAAACCACATCGCATCGGAAGGCTGGGGATTGCCCTTGTTCCGGAAGGACGGCAGATATTTCCAACACTCACCGTGCGCGAAAACCTCATCGCAACAGCATCCAATCGCCACAAACGAGCAAAACCATGGACCATCGATCGCGTGAACGCGCTGTTTCCGCGGCTAAACGAACGAAAAAACCAGCTTGGCAGTTCACTTTCCGGCGGTGAACAGCAAATGCTGGCTATTGGCCGGGCGCTAATGACCAACCCACTGCTCCTAATTCTTGACGAAGCAACCGAAGGTCTTGCGCCAATCATACGCCTGGAGATTTATGATTGCCTTGAAGGATTGAAAGCCGACGGTGAAAGCATATTGATTGTCGACAAGAATATCGACGAGCTATCACGAATAGCCGACGAGCACGTGATCGTTGAGAAAGGAAAAACCTGCTGGCAAGGCGACCACAAAGCTTTTCTGGCCGAGCCAGATCTGCGTCAACGTTATCTCGGGGTTTGAGGTTAGTTTCATGTCAACGAAACTCTATGGTAGGATGGATCGCGACGAACTCGACCGGCAGTACAATGCCCGCGAAACTGTTGATGACATCACCCCGTATTTGCAACGCTATGCCGAACAAAGTGCCGAAGCGCGCCGCGATTTGGAAGTGAGGCCCAATCTCAAATACGGCCCCCACGAAGATGAATCATTCGATTTCTTTCCTGTGGGCTCCAACGCCCCATTGTTCGTTTTCATTCATGGTGGTTACTGGCGTTTATTGTCGAAAGATGACTCGTCTTTTTTTGCCAAAAACTTCGTTCACCATGGTGTGGCGTGTGCCGCTGTAAACTACTCACTGGCGCCGGAGGCTTCACTCGACGAAATTGTTCGTCAAATCCGTGCCTCAATTGCATATATCTGGAAGCAGGCTGACGAACTGCAGATCGACCGTAACCGCATATTCGTTGCCGGATCATCAGCAGGTGCGCATTTGGCGGCAATGCTTCTGTGCGACGGTTGGGGTGAAGATTTCGCGTTGCCCGATAGCGTGGTTGCTGGCGCGATATTGGCAAGCGGGCTGTTTGACCTGGAGCCCGTCCGGCTTTGCCACCCGAATGACTGGCTTAATCTCGATGCTGCAGCAGCGATGCGAAACAGCCCAATCAAACACCTTCCCGCCACAGGTAGCCCAATATTGGTATGCTGGGGTGGAACAGAGACCGATGAGTTCAAGCGTCAGAGCCGCGATTTTGCCAACGACTGGAAGCGCTCCGGTTTTTCATGCAACTTGTTTGAGGTTGGCGACCGAAACCACTTCGACATCATTCTCGATCTGAACGACCCGAAGCGGGATCTGACCCGGCGGACACTTGAACTGATCCGTACGGGAGAATTGAGCTCACAAGATTAGCTGTTTCATCGCTTCCAGCAGGTCAACTCGGCTTTGCTGCACCGATTGTCCGCTCGTATCAACCATCACATCTGCTTTTGCGTAGAGTGCTTCACGGCTGGTCAAAATCGACTTGAGATCCTCCATGGCCTGAGGGTTCCCCGCCATCGGCCGCCGGTCGCCCTGCTTCATTACCCGGCTCATATGCTCCTCCGGTCGAGCCTTGAGCCAACAGGTATGAAAATGTCTCAGCAGCCCGGAAAAAGTGTCTGCGTTGGACACAATCCCACCGCCAACAGACAGAACAACTTCGTCATGGGTGTCGATAACCAAATCGACCGCTTGTCGCTCCAGACGGCGATATCCTTCCTCGCCATAGAGCGCCATGATCTCTGCAACCGGTATTCCGCTCTGTTCCTCAATTATCTGGTTGAGCTCAACGAACTGGATCGCGAGATCCTCAGCCAGAAGTTTGCCGAGCGTCGTTTTGCCCGCGCCACGCAAGCCAATAAGACAGACGCGTCGAAGTTTGGTTTCCGTTGGTCCGGCGGGATTCAGCAGGGCCATAACTTTTTGGCGCCGTTCTGGCTCCGCTGCACGGAACAGGCCCAGGAAATCCGCACTTTCCGGATCCCAGGGATCATCCCGCCCCAGAAGTCTGTCCGGCGTGTACCCAAGTGCTTTGGAAATTTTGAACAAGAGAGCGACCGAGATGTTTCCTGCACCGCTTTCCAGCTGTGCAAGATAACGTTGCGAAACGCCCGAGCGCTCTGAAAGAGCTCGTCGCGAAATGGCCTTTTGCTGCCGGGCCTGCCTGACCCGCTGGCCAACCATGGCGACAAATTCCTCAGCCTGGTTTTCAAGGGATTGAGCTTCACCAGCTAAGGAGTTTTGATTGCGTTTGTTTCCTGGAGCGCTCAAGACGTTAATCTGCCAATGCTGTCGGATTGGGTTTTCCGCCCAAGTCACTTGCAGCGGCTGATTTCTCGGCTGACAGGCGATTCAAAAGCGTCTCCCTGATTTCCGGTGGAGCAGTCATCTTCACATGCACCCCCGACCTGACAAACACCTCGACAAATTCACCCTCGAAGCAAAGCTGACCATCCTGATATCCGTACACCCGAAACCGCACGGAACTGTTTCCGACTTTTAAGAGCAAAACTTCGCAGGCCAGCTTGTGGCGCGGGGTGAGTGTTTTTCGAAAGTCGAGACTGAGATGTACAAATGGGGCGCCGATATCACGGTCCACATTCATGCGATACCAGTCGTCTCCCGTAACCGCTTCCCACCATGCATCGATCGCCTCGAGCGCAAACCCGGGTATCCGGCCCGTATAGACAATTTGAGCCGGATCGCAGTCCGACCAGCGAACGGTAATTTCGTGGGTGAAAGGAAGCGGTGCTGCCAACTAATACGTCTCCACGTGATACCGGCCTTCTTCGCGCATTGTGTCCCTGAGTGCGCGCCATGAATGTCCGGTACTTTCCGCAATGTTCTCAAATGCAGCTTCGACACCTTCTTCCATTGCACGTAATCCGCAGACGTAGATATGTGTTTTCGGATCCGCGAGCATCTGGGAAATCTGGTCTTCCATGGCACGAAGCTCATCCTGCACATAGCGCTTTGGTCCATTGCTCAACCGGCTAAATACCAGGTGCTTTTCAAGGAAGCTGTCGGAAACTTTTTCCAGCCGTCCAAAATATGGAAGTGACTTTGGCGTGCGCGCACCGAAGACAAGTGTCAGTTTCCCCTCAGCGTCAGGGGAGGTTCTCTGCCTGTTCATGGTGAATGCGCGCATCGGTGCCGAACCGGTGCCTGTGCAGATCATCAGCAATCTGGCATCCTGTTCGTTCGGCATGAGAAATGTCGATCCGAACGGTCCGCAAATTTGGACCCTGTCTCCCTGCTGAAGATCACAGACATAATTTGAGCATATGCCGCCTTTCTCGCGTTTCACAGTCAAAGAGAAATTGTTGTAATTCGGCCGCTCACCGTCGCGAGGAGAGGAAATCGAGTATAGACGCGGCAGGTGCGCTTCTCCATTCTCACGTTCGCCCGGCGGGATTACCCCAATTGATTGGCCCTCAAGCAGCGGTAAGGGCAAGGTACCGGCGTCGAGTATGATATGGCGTACATCATGATTTACATCATCAGTCAGCCTGTAGTTCCCCTGAACGGTAACCTCTGCGGGTTTGGCAATCGAATAGAGATTTATGGATGGTTTCGACGCAGAAGCCGGCGCCCGCGCCTTTCCGCCTCCACCCGCGTGGGCATCAGCCAGCAGTTTGACGATTTCCTCGTCAAAGGCCTCAAGTCCGGTAGCGGTTTCGTCCGAGCCGGCCTCAAATTCTGCCTGTTCGGGCAGTTCCATCCATTCAAACTGCTCATCCAGTGAATAGGGTTTTTCGACCACCCGCCAATTGTCGATGGACCCCGTGGGGCACACAGGAATGCAATCCATGCAGTAATTGCATTTGGCAAAATCGACGACCACATTGTCATCATTATGCGTGATCGCTTCGATAGGGCACGTGTTCTCGCAGGTATAACAACGAATACAAATCTCCGGATCGATCAGATGTTGTTTGAGCGGCGTGGTCATGATCCTCAGGCCATGTGCAGCTTCACATATTCGAAATCACCCGGTTTGTTGTCGATGCCAACTTTCGGTGGCGCTATCCAGCCCGCATATTGACCCGGCTCGAAACACGGCACCATCAATGACTGAATGAAAGCCCCATCAGCTGAATCCGGCAGCCAGTCCCTTTTGTTCTGATCAAACAATTCCTGTGAAAGAAGTGTTCCATCCGGATCAATTGGCTGATTGGCGAAAACGCCGATTTTCCGGTTAAATCCTTCATGCGGCAGCTTCAGTTCAAAATTGACACCCAATTTCTCGATCAGCTTGTTCCAGCGTCCGACGCCTCCGGCGGCATCGCGTTTGTAGTCATCGCGCAGCCGCATGTTTATAGCGGTTAACGCCGGCGCGTCAGTCAGCTTGATATCGCCATCGACAAATTGAACGACTGGGTAGGTCGCATCAGTCAGTTTGTGATCATCGTCCAATCGATGCTCCATGAAACGGCCCTTGATACCGGCATTAAACGCATTGGCGGCATTGGTCGAAACCTCACCGCCGAACAGATCGAGCGACAAAGAATAGTGCAGGTTGAGTTTCTTCTGAATTGTCGGCAGATCGATAACGCCCAGATCGCGGATCCGATTGATCTCGTATGGGTCGTCTATTCCTGCCTCTTTCATTGCCTCGCAGGTTCGCTGAACAACACGCGACACTCCAGTCTCTCCGACAAACATATGGTGCGCTTCTTCGGTCAGCATGAAGCGGCAGGTGCGAGACAGTGGATCGAATCCGGATTGCGCCAGCGACTCAAGCTGCATCTTGCCATCCCGGTCGGTGAAATAGGTGAACATGAAGAAGGAAAGCCAGTCCGGCGTCTCCTCATTGAATGCACCGAGCATCCTCGGCGCCTCTTCGGAGCCGGACGAACGCCGCAGCAGTTCGTCGGCTTCTTCGCGCCCGTCGCGGCCAAAATATTTTTGCAGGAGATAGACCATTGCCCATAAGTGCCGACCCTCCTCAACATTGACCTGAAACAGGTTGCGCATGTCGTAGAGCGAAGGCGCGGTCAGCCCGAGAAATCTCTGCTGTTCAACCGACGCAGGTTCCGTATCACCCTGGATGACAATTAGCCGGCGTAGCATGGCGCGATATTCACCGGGAACTTCTTGCCACGCCGGTTCCCCCACATGTTCGCCACAGGGAATCCGCCGGTCTTCGGCCTGAGGCGCCAACAGTATGCCCCATCGATACTCCGGCATTTTCACATAATCGAATTTGGCCCATCCCTTCGGATCCACCGAAACCGCAGTGCGCAGATACACGAGGCTGTCCTGAAAGTTTTGCGGGATCAGGTCGTTCCACCAATTAATATAGCCCGGATGCCACTTTTCCAGCGCCTTGAGTACGCGCTTGTCTGAAGACAGCGAAACATTATTCGGGATTAAGGTGTCATACTCGACAGTCGAAATAGGTTGCATCTTCTTTTCCTGTCTGCCGTCAAACACGGCGCATATCATATTCGGCGCGTCTTCCCGTTCCATAACGTTTCAATGCACCGCTCTCACCAACGGCATTTGGCCGCTGGAATATCCAGTTCTGCCAGGCAGTCAGCCGGCCGAAAATCCTGGTCTCCATCGTTTCCGGACCAGCAAACCGCAGATTGGCCTCCATGCCGGTCATGGCGTCCGGCGAGAAACTCGCCCGTTCCTCCAGAATGATGCGAATTTCGTCCTCCCAATCGACCTCGTCAAAGGCTTCAGTCACCAATCCCAATTCATCTGCTTCTTCAGCTTCAAGTGCATTGCCGAGATGTCCGCGCGCCTCGCTGACTTTGTCCGGCTCACCGAGAAATCTGGTCTGAAGGCGGGAGAGGTTATTGCCCATCGGGAGCAATCCGAAATTGGCTTCCGTCAACATGATCGCGGCGGCCGGACGGTTGTCTTCCTCAAACTCGCCTTCCATCATGTAAGAACGGTCAGCGGCAAACAGCAATTCCGCCAGCATACCTGCAAAGCATGATCCGTTTTCGACCATTGCGATCAGCGTTCGCGAGGTCATATCGATTCGCTTCAGCACGCGTTTCCAGTAAAGCAGGATTTCGTTAGACAGCCAGTCATTTTCCCGGTTGGCAATCAGTATGGCTTCGTGCGAAGCCACTTTGTCAGCGTCTCCGGCTGATTTAAACAAGATCACGCCGAGTTCCAGCTCATTGAAGCGAAGATGCAGGATCGCATCGTCCAATTCGCGCGCCGCTCTCAGCGCCCAGTTCTGATCACCCGCATTGTGGAGATCGGTCACGGAATCAGGCGCGTTTTCATCGGGTCCGGAAACGCTGACTGTTGCGATTCCGCTGTCTCGGTCAACCTCGACTTCGATCGTGGAATAGGAAATCGAACCGTCAGCATGCATAGTCCGCTGCAAGGGCCCCAATCTGATCCCCTGTAGCGCCGCTTCAGCCTTGGCATTCTCGGCTATCTCCGCCGCCCGCTCGGTAATAAACGCATCGAACTTCGAATTCGGAATGACTTCATCGACAAGCCGCCAGTCTTTCGCACGTTTTCCCTTGATACCCTCTTCGACAGAACAAAAAACATCTGCTCGGTCGCGCCTGACCTTTCGCTTGTCGGTAACCCTCGTCAATCCGCCCGTGCCAGGCAACACGGCCAACAAAGGCGCCTCCGGCAGGGCGACGGATGTCGAGCCGTCGTCAGTCATGTAAATTTCGTCGCAAGCAAGCGCCAGTTCATAACCACCGCCCGCACATGCACCCTTTACAGCAGCAATGTAATGCTGACCGGACTCCGCACCTGCTGCTTCATAGGTATTGCGTGTCTCGTTTGTGAATTTGCAGAAATTGACCTTGTGAGCATGGGCTGCTCCACCGAGCATGCGAATGTTTGCTCCGGCACAGAACACGTTTTCCTTGCCGGATCGCAGCACCACAGCGCCAACTTCAGGGTGTTCGAAACGCATGCGCTGAACGATATCGGCAAGTTCGATATCGACGCCGAGATCATAGGAGTTCAACTTCAACTCATAGCCATCAAACAGGCCGCCCGTTTCATCGACATCCATGAGAAGCGTCGCTACCTTGCCGTCATATTCCACCCTCCAGTGCCGATAACGATCGGGTTCTGTTTGAAAATCAATAACTTGGTCCAAACATCAGCTCCTCGTACAGATTTCCTGTCTAAGAAATATATTTCATATGTTCACCCACTTCAATGAAATATAATTCATGAAGGTATTAGTTCGTTGCATCCACTAAAATCCGGAGGAACGCTCCGGATCCCACCTACGGCTGCGGTCAGAATTTCCGGTTTCAGCCCCATCAAACAATCGGTTTTCAACTGTGAAAACGACCTGCGAAAGCATTCCTCAGCCAACTCACAAAGGCGTAGTGAGGCGTCGATGCGGTTCATCCGGACCTTCAATGCGGCATTGGACAAATGAATTGCCCCTTGCACCAGATGCCGCTCTCGGCTGTTCGGTGTCGCGTTTATCCAAACTGACTCGAGAACTTCGTGCGCTTCCCAGTAATATCGATTTCGCAGTAACCGAAGACCATAGAGCCAAGCGGCGTTTTCTCGCCAGGTTTGGTCTGATGTAGGGCGTAGTGCTCGGATGGCTACCTGCTTCAACAACGTCATCTGCGATTGGCGATTGTTGACCCCCGGGATATGTGCCGCTTCCGGTAGCGGATAATTGTCGATATCGAACGGGGCGCCCACTTCGCCAACCTAGATCGCAACTGATGTGGTTTCGATTCTTTCCAGTCGTGCCGTGAATTCCGCGACGCTGCTGACGGTCTGTTGCCGCTTTTCGATATGCGGGGAATGTCCACAGTCGGAAAACACCCTCACGTCAACCGGAGCATAAGACCGCATTTCTATTTCCCTGATCTGAGCCAGTGTTCCGTATTCGTCGTTGCTGCCGTGAATGACCAGTGAAGGAACACGCCAATAGTCGATCACATCTGCGACATTCCATTGCTGGAATTCGGGATTGAGCCAAGCGTCATTCCAACCATAAAAGGCACAGTCTACATCGCTATGATACTTGGCCAGACGAGCACGAAGGCCTCCCGTCTGGTATTCTCTTCGCGCTTCACTGATCGCATCGACACTGACATCTTCAATGAAGAAATGTGGCGCCATTAGTATCAGTCCGCGAACTTTGAAATCCTGCCTGCAGCCGGCGTAAATCGCTGCAATCGTTGCACCATCGCTATGACCAAACAGAACGCACCGTTCAATTCCAGCGACATCAAGTACTCGCGGTAATATCTGTTCGGCTTCGACAGTCATGTAATCTTGCGGCCGGGGAAGTTCACAAGGGTCCGAGCGGCCATATCCTGCACGGGAGTAGGCAAGAACGCCACACCCGGTTCGTTCAACCAGGTCAAGCGGAAGTTCGCGCCACAGATCGGCGCAACCCAACCCCTCATGTAACAGGATAATCGTTGGCCGCTCGCTGGGCGGCGGCCCGAAACATCTCGCCTCCAACCGCTTGCCACCCGCTTCGATCCATTGTCGGGCATCTTCATTCCACGCGAAATCCACAACCGTGATTCCTTCAGTCCCGCAGCTTGAAACGCTGGATTTTACCTGTCGCGGTTTTTGGCAGGTCCGGAACGAACTCAATCCAGCGCGGATATTTCCATTTCCCGATCCGTTCCTGCGTGTGATCCTTCAGGCGCTCGAACAGGCCATCGCTATCGACACCTTCCTTCAGAACGACGAACGCCTTGGGCTTTTCGAGCCTGTCGTCATCGAGTGCCGGGATCACCGCCGCTTCGAGCACGGCCGGATGGGAACCGAGTGCCTGTTCGACTTCGAATGGCGACACCCATATGCCCGAAACCTTGAACATGTCATCGGTTCGCCCGCAATAGATCAGGCGGCCATCCGCACGCCGCTCATATTTGTCACCGGTTCGCGTCCAGGCCCCTTCAAAGGTGGTTCGGCTTTTCTCTCGCTTGTTCCAGTAATCGGAAGCTGATGAATTGCCATTGACCAGCAACTCTCCAATCTCTCCATCGGCCACTTCCAAGCCGGTTTCATCCACAAGCCGCAGATCATAGCCGGGCACTGCAACGCCGGAGGTTCCATACACAACATCGTCCGGCCGGTTTGATAGAAAAATGTGCAGCATCTCGGTCGATCCAACCCCATCAAGGATTTCACAGCCACTGAGTTTCTCCCAGTTGTTTCCGACATTCTCGGGCAGTGCTTCACCGGCGGAAATGCAACGGCGAAGCTTTGCGTTGATGCTGTCTTTGCCGCTTTCGACATGCGCAACCATCGCCGCATAAAGCGTCGGTACGCCGCAAAACATTGTCGGCTTATGGTCATTGATAATATCAATCACACCATCCGGTGTCGGCCGACCGGAAAGTAATATCGTCGTCGCGCCCACCGACATTGGAAACGTCATTGCGTTGCCGAGACCGTATGCAAAGAAGATTTTCGCCGCCGAGTAGACGATGTCATCCTGTTCGATGCCCAGGACCTCAGCACCGTAGGTGTCTGCGGTGAATTTCAAACTTCCATGTACATGGCGGACACCCTTCGGCTCGCCTGTCGACCCGGATGAATAGAGCCAGAACGCACTCTCGTCCGATTGGACTTCGATTGCAGAGCCGGGTTCGCATGCCGCAAGCTCCGCTCCAAAATTCAAGGTGTTTTCCGGAGCTTTGTTGCCGACAATGAAAACGGTCCACAGGTGCGGATTGCTGGCTAACAGCGGCTCCACTATCGGATAGAGCGCTTCTGAAACAAACAATGCCGTCGCTCTGCTGTCACTCAGGATCGCACCATACGTATCGGCGGTCAGTAGCGTGTTGAGCGGGACGGCGATTACCCCTGCCTTGAGACATCCCCAGAAAATCACTGGCGTCTCAATCTGGTCGAGCATCAGCAGAACCGCGCGCTCATCGCGTCTGATACCGTGCTTTGCGAAAAGCGCGATGAGTTTGTCTGATTCGCTCGCAAGTTCGCCGTAGGTCATCCTTCGCTGAAGACCATCGGCTTCGCGAAAGACAACCTTGTCGGCAGTCGACCCAGACGAGTGGCGATCAACGAAGTAAATTGCGGCGTTCTGGTTATCGGACATGTTCCACCTCAATAGAGCAATCTGAGCAGAAGCAATGTTATGCTTGGGAAAGCCACCAATATTGCGGTTCGGATGATATCCGATGCCACGAACGGCAGCACAGATTTATAGGTTTCGATAATTCTCGTGGACCGATCGATCGCATTGATGATGAACAGGTTCATCCCCACCGGCGGAGTGATCAACCCCACTTCGACAACAATCAGAACAAGAATACCGAACCAGATCGCCGTCTCCTCCGGCGTAAGGCCAAAATCCAGTTCGGATATGATCGGAAAGAAGATCGGGATGGTGAGAAAGATCATCGACAAACTGTCCATGATGCAGCCGAAGACGAGATATAGGCCGAGAATGATGCACAGGATCAGCCAGGGGCTGAACCCCTGCGAAACCACCCAGGTGGATACCTCCTGCGGCACATGTGTGAGTGCAAGAAATGAATTATAGAATCCGGCACCAAGAACAATCATGAAGATCATCGCGGTGTTGGACGCCGTCGACAAAACAGCGTCCCGAAAACTGTTTCTGTTCAGCTGTCCCGAAAGCCAGGCGATGATACCGGTTCCCGCCGCGCCGATCGCGGCGGCTTCGGTTGGCGTGAACCACCCCAGATAGATCCCCCCGACTACGAGAAAGAAGATCAGCAAAACAGGCCATATGCCCAGCATGGCCGCGAACCGTTCCGAATAGGGGACGCGTTCACGCACCTGCGCATTGCCGGGGCTTAGCCGCATATAGATCGAGATGGTGATGATATATCCGAGTGCAGCGAGGAACCCTGGAATGAAAGCTGCGACAAACAATTTCGCGATGTTCTGTTCAGTCAGAATCGCATATATAACCAGTATGATCGACGGCGGGATCAGGATCCCCAGCGTACCACCCGCTGCGAGAGTTGCTGTCGACAATCCTCCCGAATAGCCGTAGCGGCGTAACTCGGGCAACGCCACCTGGCTCATCGTCGCTGCGGTTGCCAGCGATGAACCGCAAATTGATCCAAAACCGGCGCAAGCGCCAATGGCTGCCATCGCCACACCGCCTTTTCGATGCCCCAACCAGGTTTCCGCCGCCTTGAACAATGATGTCGAAATGCCACCGATTGTCGCAAACTGCCCCATCAGTAAAAACAGCGGCACAATGGACAGGGAATAGTTTGAAAAGGTCGTATAGGTCTCTGTTTTCAGCCGGGCCAGCACCACGATCGGGCCCTCTGTCACCAGCATGGTTCCGCCCAAACCACAGACCAGCATGGCGAGCGCAATCGGCATGCGGAGAAATATCAGTGTGAGTAGTATCGGCAACGACAGAAGACCGATTTCAAAATTGGTCAATGCCCCGAACCCCCCTCGACCAACTCTTCAGGTGTGCCCTTGAACAGATCGACGGCGTGTACCCAAACGGAATAAGCTGCCACAATCGCTGCAACAATGGCGGCGGCGGCACACGCAGCATATCCCCACCAGATCGGGAACTGCAGAAGGAAGGTCGTTTCACCGTACCGGATCTTGTCGCTTGTTCCGATGATCAGCCGCCACGCAAGCACTACTATGACGACTGCAAAAACCAACTCCCAGCAGAGCATGAGAAAACGCTCGAGCTTCATCGGTAATTTTTGCGCGAGAATGTCGACCTTCGCGTGGCCGCGGTTGAGTTGACACCACGGCAGAAATGCCATGATTGCAAAGGCGACACCCGCCTCAACCATTTCAAAATCGCCGATGATCGGCCCCGACTTCTGTGCAATGGAAGCCAGAAAGGACAAGTTGTTTGTCAGAAAGTCCGAGTGCCCCAAAGTGTTCAGGATTCGGCCGACAACGCTGACGCAAGTCATGATGATCAGTGCAATGAGAACGACGCTGCCGATAACGGCCATCGTGCGTGCCAATCCCACTACCAAACGATGCACAACTTCCCCCTGAATCGCCTAGAGCGTATCCGGTTTAAATGGAACCGTTTGAACGCAGGTAATTTGTGATCTGGCAAGGCGTGAAAGCCGACGCGGTGCGGGCACCGTTAGGCTTTTGCATCGCAGTCCAGAGCGCAAAGTACCAAGTTGAAACGATTGCGGATTGTTTATGAACTTCAACGGCTTGGTGTTTATCAAGCTTGGCGGTATTTTCCGTGTCAACTGCGTCGAAATCCTCGCACGATGTGGCAATCGCGCTGCGGTATTCTCCTGGTTGATCCGAAAAATCCCGGCCATCAAACCGCTCCCATTTAAGCCGGATACGCTCTATTCGAGCTACCGGCTGTCTCACTTATGCCGTAGGCGAGTTCAGCCCAAGCCCGAAATAATGTAAAGGCGGGAATTCCCGCCTTTACCGGTTCTGTTTCTTTGGCCGAAGATCGCTTTATTCGGTGTACTTCGCGATGAGCGCCTGGGCTTCGGAGAGCAGCTTGTCACCGTCGATACCCTTGGACTTCATATCTGCGAGCCACTCATCATATACCGGCTGCGCGGCGTCACGCCATTTCGCGACCTCTTCGTCACTGAGCGTGATGATATTGTTGCCTGCCGCAACCGCCTTCTCGCGGGCAGGGCCGTCAGCGGCAGCCTGTGTTGTACCGGCAAACACCGACAACTCTACGCCGGAGTTATCATCGACGACTTTCTTCAGGTCATCCGGCAAGCTGTCATACTTCGCCTTGTTCATGGCAAGCACAAAGGTCAATGTATAAAGCGCCTTGTTGGAGAATTCCGTATGGTTTTTGACCAATTCCGGAACTTTCAGCGCAGTGGTCACTTCCCACGGAATGGTTGTCGCGGTGATCACGCCTTTTGACAGTGCTTCAGCAACTGCCGGTACCGGCATGCCGACCGGCGTCGCGCCGAGCCGCTCAAGCAATTTGTTGACCATGCGTGATCCGCCACGGATCTTCACGCCGGCAAAGTCTTCCATTGTCGCTACCGGTTCGGCAGAGTGGATAAGCCCAGGTCCGTGCACCCACGTTGCTAGAATTTTGACGTCCTTGAACTCGGTATCCTGCATCTCCTGCTCGAACAATTCCCAGTAAGCGCGCGAAACGGCGCCCGCATTGGTCATCATGAACGGAAGTTCGAAGACTTCAGTTCGCGGAAACCTTCCCGGGGTGTAACCGACCACCGTCCAGATGACGTCGGCCACTCCGTCAATCGCCTGGTCCATCAACTCCGGCGGGCGTCCGCCCAGCTGCATGGACGGATAACGCTCAATCTTGATACGTCCGTCCGACGCCGCTTCGACCTTGTCGGCCCAGACATCAAGAACCAGTTTTGGAACGTTGGCCTGCGGCGGAAGGAAGTGATGCATCTTCAGCGTCACTTCCTGTGCAAACGCCACTGACACAGAAATCACCAGTGTCAGGGCGGTGCAAATGCCCGCCAGAATACCGATCAAACGATTCATTAAATCTCTCCTTTGTGCATTATATCGCATTTAATGCATTATCATACATAAATGCTCTGAGATGGAAATCATATTCCGCCAAATCCCACCAGTCGGCAATGCAAATTTCCATTTTCCGGCCGCTGCTTTGTCATTTTGAGCCGGATTGGCCGACAACTATCCGGTCGTCCTCATTGTCCCCGAACAGAAGTTCGACGTCAGCAACCCGATTGTGCAGAATCTGCCGCTGATTCAGGTAGGCCTTGTCGGTTATCTCGCCAGTATCCGGGTTTGGAGGCTCCACCAAAAACCGGGCGCGAGCGGCATGTCGTGATGACCCGCCGGCGGCGGCTTTCATTTTCGCCAGTCCATCAGCAACTTTCTGTCTGACAGCCGGATGTTCGATAACCTCGCTCAATGGCACATCATCGCCGGATCCGGCAACTGCCCGGCATGCTGCGGCGTTTGGAAAAATGAGAAAGCCGACCTCGTCGCGGTCATGACCTGCGACGACAATATCTTGCGCCAACGGTGAGAGGGCATCTATGCCGGCTATCCTCAGCGCACCGACACTAACCCAGGTTCCGCTCGACAGTTTGAAATCTTCCGACACCCTGCCATCAAAATAGAGCCCCTTGTCCGGATCTTGCGGATCCGCAAACCGGACGGCGTCACCAATCGAATAGAAGCCCTCTTCGTCAAAAGCCTCTTTAGTGATCTCATCAAGCCGGAAATAGCCGGGCGTGACGTTCGGTCCCTTCACCCGAACCTCGAGCTTGTCGCCATTGGGAACAAGTTTCAGAGTTGTCCCGGGAATCGGCAGGCCGATATTTCCGGATGCCTCAGCCTGAAAATGGCAGTCCGTCGCTAACGGTGCGGTCTCTGTGGATCCCCAGGCCGAGACCAACGGAACCGGCTCAGGTCGGACTTGCAGCGACAATCCGATCAGTTTCTCCCAAACAGTTTGCGGCAGGGCAGCGGCGGCATAAAAAATCAGGTCAGCACCAAAAAAGGCGTTCCGGAACACTTCGTCTTGCTCCAACGGACCAACGAGCATGTCGTAACCGCGCGGCACATTGAACAGCATGTTGGGACGGACATCCTTTATATTTTCAACTGTCTTGTGAACCAACGGCGGTGCCGGTTTCCCATCGTCGATGAAGAGCGAACCACCATTGCGCAGCACCATATTGGTTGTGAAATTGCAGCCGAAAGTGTGGCTCCAGGGCAGCCAGTCGACAATTCGCGGAGGCCGATCAGCCAGAAATGGCCAGGTTACCCGCTTTGCCTCCTGGTTGCTGGTCAGCATCAGATGTGTATTGATCACCGCTTTTGGTGTTCCGGTCGAGCCGGAGGTGAACAAAAGGCGGGCCGTCGTTTCCGGCGTGATCCCGGCAAATCGCATTGCCACAACCGGGCGTTGCTCATCATTGCCTGCCAGGTCAAATCGAAGCGTATTACAAGTATCCTGTTGCCCAACCCTGGTGGCTACAATTTTGGCGCTGTGTGTCTCGGAAATCGCGGTGAGCGCTTTGCCGTATTGCACAGTGTCCTCAACGTAGATGACTGCGGGATCCAACAACGCGATCATCGATCTCAATTTGGCATGATCCGCCGACATCAGTGAATAGGCTACCGAAATTGTTGCCGCCGGAATTCCGACATGCATCGCTGCAAATGCCATGATGGCGTGGTTAACCGAATTGTCCGACAGAATCGCTACTGGTCTTTCCGAGCTTGCTCCGGCCTCGAGCAGCCAACCCGCTTTCAATTCAACCTCATCGAGGAACTGTGAATAGGTGACTTCCCGCCAGCCATCACCGGACCGTTCGGCGAGAAATGTCTTGTCCGGTTGCTTGCCCGCCCAGTGAACAAGCCATTCACCCAGGCACCGCGCCGCTTGAGGCAACTCGTAGCCACTGGACAGATACTGGACACCATTCGTACCTTTCCTCTTTTCGGCAAGCGGCTTTGCAAACAGTCCGCAACCATCAAAAGGTGTTTGGGTTTTCACATCGACCTCGGTCATACAATCCATCATTGGTTAAGCGTTCAGTCAAAGAGCGCCTGAAAATCCGCTGATATAATGCGCAATCCTGCGAAGCTGGCAACAATGCCGGCCGTTGGGATTGTCAGGAATATCAGCGGCAGAATTTGCATGCCGGATCGAATTTCCGGTCGGCCGGATCATTTGTTTGATCAGGGAAGACGAAGCCGGCGGACGCCATGCGCTGGGGTAAGCGCGCAGTAAGTTTGAGAAGATGCGGAAAACCTGATGCGAAATGCGTCGAATATGGTATAGTGCGACTCGCCGGAAATTGTACGTTGCGGCAGATTAATCTGATCGGCGTCTGTGCTGGGGTGCCGAAAGACCGGGGGGAACAGCAATGGCAATGGAAAACCGCGCCACCGGGCGGCCGGGTGGCAATTTCGAAGACCTGCCGCATCTGGATATTGATACCCGCCAGGTCCCCCGCGAGTCGCGGATGCGACTGCTTGACCAATACGTCAATGGCGGGACGATGCCTTCGGAGTACAAATACGTCACCAGTCCGCTCGGTGCGGACAACCAGAATGTGAACATCGGTGAACTGCGGGCCGGTGAGCGTTGCGTCTTCCATTTAATGAAATCAAGTGGTTACAAGATTTGCGGTGCCGATTCCCGGATTTCAGATTTCAGATCTGACATGATCAAGGTTTCGATGATCAAAAAGGGACATGTCGAAATAAGGAGAAGGACGGGATTATGCGAAAAAATGGGTCCGGGTGACATATACTTCATCGCAGCGACCGATACGCATAGCACCATCACAGAAACCGAAATTGTTCGATTGATGTTTCCTGCCGGAATTCTTCAGGATCTTTCCAGTCGATCAGGCGAATTTTTTGTGGTGCGTGAACATGAACCGGTGGCGCAGGTTCTGAGGTCCATGTTCTCCGGTTTGCAGACATCGCTGCGCGAAGGCGATCCCAACAGCGGGCTGTTGAGCCGTATCGCCGTCAACCTGACAACAAGGCTCGTTGAGGATCATATCAACAGTTCAGCAATCAGTGGTTATGACATTATTCGCGAGAGGGCACGGGAATACATCCACGACAACATCACAAATCCGGAGCTTAACGTAAACGAGATCGCTGCCTATGCCGGCGCGTCCCGGGCCACATTGTACCGGGCCTTTGAGAGTTTGGGCGGCGTCAGAGAATACATCACCTTCGTTCGGGTAGAGATGGCCCGCACAATGCTCGGCGCCGGTGCGCCAGATCGCGGCGGCGTTTCAAAAATCGCATATGCCTGCGGATTCTCTACACCTGCTCAACTTGGAAAAGCGTTCAAGACGCGTTTTGGCGTTTCACCTGCCAAATTTACATAACAACCGCGTTAGAAAGTATCCAGTTCAAGCGATACTATTTAAACCGGATACGCACTAGACATCTTGGACCACCCGGAAATCCGGCTTTCTTGATCAGTCGGCGTGTGTGGCCGAAACACGCCACAATTCGAGTGTTGCAGCATTCAAACTCAAAGGATCACACGCAGATCCGTAGCCCGACACTCAGAATAGTTTGCCCTGAGAAGACGGGCTTTCGTCTCCTCACTGTGTGAAATTGAACCGTTTTGTGATTGCAGCCCGGGCCATTGTCGCTGAGTTTGTGAAGTTAAACGGATAGTCTGCACTGTAGCTTTTGTCTTCAATGCTTGGAAAGGCGACGTGCATCGCGGTTCGTTGTTATCCGTATGATGCGGTATGAAAAGGCGGCCGCGACAGGACATCTGTCATGTGGAATTTATCACCGAAGCCATCTGTTTCAGTGCACAAAGAAGCACATTGCGGGGACAGGCAATATTGAGCCTGATATGTCCGCCACCATTGTCGATGAACATCTCACCGCCTTCCAGGATCACTCCGCTTTTTTCAAGAAAATATCTCGTCAGGTTCATCCCGGCCGGAAAATAGGATCGCATGTCGATCCATGCCAGATAGGTGGCATCGGGAATGTGAAAGCTGGCCTGCGGCAGGTTGGTTTCCAGAAACTCTTTCAACAGGGCAAAATTTCCGTCGAGATAGGTTCTGAGATGTTCGAGCCATTCAGCGCCATCGCGATAGGCCGCGGTTGCGGCAGCCAAGCCAAGAGGTGACACAAACGGATAGGTTCGCTGGCGCCACTTGCGTCTGAGGTTTTCGCTCTCGATCACCACGACGCCGGTCATGAGACCAGCAATGTTAAACGTTTTGCTCGGCGCCATACAGGTCACGATTCGATCTTCTCCGGGGAACAATCGCGCCAATGGTGTATGGTGTTTTCCGATCCGCAAGAGATCACAATGAACCTCATCAGAGACAATTGTCACATCGTATCGAAAGCATATTTCCCCCATGCGGCGAAGGTCCTGCTCGCTCCATTCCTGACCGGTCGGGTTGTGTGGATGACAAAGGAAGAACAGTTTGACGGCCGGATCTGCGGCCTTGGTTTCAAAGTCCTCGAAATCAATTTGAAAACGCGCGTTTTGCTGCAGCGGAGAGCTGACAATTTCGGTGGCGGAATGAGATGCCGCATGTTTGAAGAAGCCGTAGGCCGGCGTCAGCGTCAATACTTTGTCGCCCGGTCCGCATAAACAATCAACGAGGTTGTAGAGCGCGGGAATAACCCCGAGCGAGACGAAGAACGACTCTCGATGCACCATCCAATCATATCTGGCCTTCGCCCAATCTGAGAATGCGTCGAAGAGCTGATCATCGAAATTTGCCGTATAGCCGAATACGGGGTGGTCAAGCCGCCTGCGCATGGCATCGATGACGCAAGGGGCTGCCGCAAACTGCATATCCGCGACCCACAATTGGATGAGGTCTTGCGGTTCGGCCACGCGTTGCAAATCGGCACCTTCACCGAACAGGTAATCGCGATACCCTTCCAGTGCCAGTGCATTGGTGCCTTGGCGGTCCGGCACCCGGTCAAAATCAAATTTCATGGCCAAATCGATGCTATCTGTGGTTACACCGGGCGCCCGATTTCTCGACAGTCATCATCCGTCGAGAAGGCCCGGTTGGGATCACGTTCCCTCGCCGTCATGACAAAGGCGTTTCACCAGTCATACTTGTATGGAAATCAAGCGCCGGCGCTCCTCGTATTCCCGGAATACAGGTATTCGCATCGACAATTCATGTATCAATATGCCAACTTTATCAGACATCCGACCCCCCTCGCCGTCTTCAAAAAAGTTATTCGTGCCGCGGCACCAAATCATCATGTCACGGGTAGCTTGCCAAGACAACATCCCGATCTGTCACGGCGTTCAACTCAGTCTCGCCTGTGTTCAACGATGACCTCGCCCCAACAAAGCTTTTTCACCGTGACAAACGCAAAGCCAATAAATGGTGGTGGAGTTTCATCGCGCCGGGGTAAATTCTCCCCGGTTCTTTTGCTTCGTGACCAGGCCTTCCTGGTCGGTTGGGCAATGCCGGATGTCTCCGGCATGCCGCCCGTGGCCGTGTGTTTTTCGCACATGCCGGGTTTCGAACAATTATTGGGGAAGGAATGGATAAGTCTATTTGAAAGATTGGCAGAACCAATCTTTCACATAACTATCTGTTTTCATTTGAATATTGGTTGCGGGGGTAGGATTTGAACCTACGACCTTCAGGTTATGAGCCTGACGAGCTACCGGGCTGCTCCACCCCGCGTCACCAAAAAGCGTTCTTACGAACACCTGACAGACCGTCCCGAACGGTTTCGCGGTAATGGCAAATATCTTTGCCGCCGACGGGGCTCTGACAAGCCCTAATTTGCAACCGGCCAATTCCAGGCAACAAAAAAGCCGCTTAAAGCGGCCCGTGCCTGACACCGGCAAAGCCGGCGGGCCTGGTCATCGAAAACAGAAGATCATGAGAAGCATGCATTTTGCAGACCTGGCAGCGACCTACTCTCCCGCGTCTTGAGACGAAGTACCATCAGCGCTGGGGCGTTTCACGGCCGAGTTCGGAATGGGATCGGGTGCAGCCACCCCGCCATAACCACCAGGTCGGCAAAAGGCATGCATTTATGAGAAGCTGGTTTTCGCTTACGCCTATGAGCCACGTCAAAATGACGGACACAAGCAATGAGAACAATCAAGCCGATCGAGTTATTAGTACCGGTAAGCTTCATGCGTTGCCGCACTTCCACACCCGGCCTATCAACGTGGTCGTCTTCCACGACTCTAAGGGAATACTAGTTTTCAGGCTGGTTTCCCGCTTAGATGCCTTCAGCGGTTATCCATTCCGTATATAGCTACCCTGCTATGCCCTTGGCAGGACAACAGGTCCACCAGAGATACGTCCATCCCGGTCCTCTCGTACTAGGGACAGATCCTGTCAATATTCCTACACCCACGGCAGATAGGGACCGAACTGTCTCACGACGTTCTGAACCCAACTCACGTACCGCTTTAAATGGCGAACAGCCATACCCTTGGGACCTGCTCCAGCCCCAGGATGCGATGAGTCGACATCGAGGTGCCAAACAACCCCGTCGATATGGACTCTTGGGGGTCATCAGCCTGTTATCCCCGGCGTACCTTTTATCCGTTGAGCGATGGCCCTTCCACACGGGACCACCGGATCACTATGACCGACTTTCGTCTCTGCTCGACTTGTCAGTCTCGCAGTCAGGCAGGCTTATGCCATTGCACTCAGCGAACGATTTCCGACCGTTCTGAGCCCACCATCGCGCGCCTCCGTTACTCTTTAGGAGGCGACCGCCCCAGTCAAACTACCCACCATACACTGTCCCGGACCCGGATGACGGGCCGCGGTTAGATATCCATAACGATAAGGGTGGTATTTCAAGGATGGCTCCACACCAGCTGGCGCCAGCGCTTCAAAGCCTACCACCTATCCTACACATGCCGATACGAATACCAGTGTAAAGCTATAGTAAAGGTGCACGGGGTCTTTCCGTCTAACCGCAGGAACCCCGCATCTTCACGGGGGGTTCAATTTCACTGAGTCTATGCTGGAGACAGCGGGGAAGTCGTTACGCCATTCGTGCAGGTCGGAACTTACCCGACAAGGAATTTCGCTACCTTAGGACCGTTATAGTTACGGCCGCCGTTTACCGGGGCTTCGATTCAGAGCTTGCACCCCTCCTCTTAACCTTCCGGCACCGGGCAGGCGTCAGACCCTATACGTCGTCTTGCGACTTCGCAGAGCCCTGTGTTTTTGGTAAACAGTCGCTACCCCCTGGTCTGTGCCACCCCCTTCCGGTTGCCCGAAAAAGGGTCACGCTTCTTCCGAAGTTACGCGTGCAATTTGCCGAGTTCCTTCAGCATAGTTCTCTCAAGCGCCTTGGTATTCTCTACCTGTCCACCTGTGTCGGTTTAGGGTACGGTCTATAAGGAGGAGCTATTTCCTGGAACCGCTTCGCAGCCCATCCAATCCAATAAGGATGAACCACTTACGCGATCCGTCACTACCTCCAGGCCCACGAATATTAACGTGGTTCCCATCGACTACGCCTTTCGGCCTCGCCTTAGGGGCCGGCTAACCCTGCTCAGATTAACTTTAAGCAGGAACCCTTGGACTTCCGGCGAGGGGGTCTCTCACCCCCTTTATCGTTACTCATGTCAGCATTCGCACTTCCGATACCTCCACCGCCCCTCACGGGTACGGCTTCATCAGCTTACGGAACGCTCCGCTACCGCGCACTTACGTGCACCCACAGCTTCGGTGTATGGCTTAAGCCCCGTTACATTTTCGGCGCAAAGACCCTTATTTAGACCAGTGAGCTGTTACGCTTTCTTTAAATGATGGCTGCTTCTAAGCCAACATCCTGGTTGTTTTGGGATCCTCACATCCTTTCCCACTTAGCCATAACTTGGGGACCTTAGCTGGTGGTCAGGGTTGTTTCCCTCTCCACGACGGACGTTAGCACCCGCCGTGTGTCTGCCGACTAGTACTCCTCGGTATTCGGAGTTTGGTTAGGTTTGGTAATCCGGTGAGGACCCCTAGCCCATCCAGTGCTCTACCCCCGAGGGTATTCGGTCGACGCTCTACCTAAATAGATTTCGCGGAGAACCAGCTATTTCCGAGTTTGATTGGCCTTTCACCCCTAGCCACAAGTCATCCCAATCTATTGCAACAGATATGGGTTCGGTCCTCCAGTACGTGTTACCGTACCTTCAACCTGCTCATGGCTAGATCACTCGGTTTCGGGTCTAATGCAACGAACTGGACGCCCTGTTCAGACTCGCTTTCGCTTCGCCTACACCTATCGGCTTAAGCTTGCTCGTTACACTAAGTCGCTGACCCATTATACAAAAGGTACGTGGTCACCCTTGCGGGCTCCCACTGATTGTAGGCAATCGGTTTCAGGTACTCTTTCACTCCCCTTGTCGGGGTGCTTTTCACCTTTCCCTCACGGTACTAGTTCGCTATCGGTCATGCACGAGTACTTAGGCTTGGAGGGTGGTCCCCCCACGTTCAGACAGGATTTCACGTGTCCCGCCCTACTCGAGGACTATTGTTCGCATTACGCATACGGGGCTGTCACCCACTATGGCCCAACTTTCCAGAAGGTTCTGCTTGTCTCACAATAGCCACTGGCCTGGTCCGCGTTCGCTCGCCACTACTAGCGGAGTCTCGGTTGATGTCCTTTCCTACGGGTACTTAGATGTTTCAGTTCCCCGCGTTCGCCTCTTACACCCTATTTTATTCAGGTGAAGATCCCTTGATAACGATACTTGGAAATCAGGAAAGCCCGCAGGCTCACCTGATTTTCCAAGTATCCAAGGTGGGTTTCCCCATTCGGAAATCTTCGGATCAAAGGGTATTCGCACCTCCCCGAAGCTTATCGCAGCGTATCACGTCCTTCATCGCCTGTGCATGCCAAGGCATCCACCAATTGCCCTTAAGACACTTGATTGTTCTCATTGCCAATGCCCGTCCGGTTTAGAAAACCGTACGCCATTGGCTCTTAAAAAGACCAGCTTCTCGAGATCTGTCCGGTGGCTTGCGGTTAAGCTGCCAATCATGGTGCCGTGGATTGAGCGTCCACGGCGACACACCGCCAAAGCGGTGTCCGAACTGATCTTCTATTTACGATGTTGTACAGAACAAGCGGTTGCCAAAGCATCCGCAAACTATTGTTTCTTCAATCGAATGATATTTACGTGCCTGGAATTGGTGGAGCTTATCGGGATCGAACCGATGACCCCCTGCTTGCAAAGCAGGTGCTCTCCCAGCTGAGCTAAAGCCCCAACCGTCTCGCGCGGCAATTACGCCTCGCTACAACCTTGTATTGGTGGGCCTGGATAGACTCGAACTATCGACCTCACCCTTATCAGGGGTGCGCTCTAACCACCTGAGCTACAGGCCCCCTAGTCTTCAAACCTTGATGGCGTGAGGACAAAGCACATTCATTCGTGAAGAAAGAGAAACGAAGGCGGCAGATCCCGCTTCACGCCAATATCGTCAATTCTGATGAATTTCCGAAACAGGCGCACTCAGTTTTTGCGGCATCGGCTGACTGGCCTTTGCCTTGTTCTAAAACGAACCGAAAAGATCGGACCAAAGGCCGTTTCCATTAGGGTTCATCCTTAGAAAGGAGGTGATCCAGCCGCAGGTTCCCCTACGGCTACCTTGTTACGACTTCACCCCAGTCGCTGACCCTACCGTGGTCGCCTGCCTCCTTGCGGTTAGCACAGCGCCTTCGGGTAAAGCCAACTCCCATGGTGTGACGGGCGGTGTGTACAAGGCCCGGGAACGTATTCACCGCGGCATGCTGATCCGCGATTACTAGCGATTCCAACTTCATGCACTCGAGTTGCAGAGTGCAATCCGAACTGAGATGGTTTTTGGAGATTAGCTCGATCTCGCGATCTCGCTGCCCACTGTCACCACCATTGTAGCACGTGTGTAGCCCAGCCCGTAAGGGCCATGAGGACTTGACGTCATCCCCACCTTCCTCTCGGCTTATCACCGGCAGTCCCCCTAGAGTGCCCAACTGAATGCTGGCAACTAAGGGCGAGGGTTGCGCTCGTTGCGGGACTTAACCCAACATCTCACGACACGAGCTGACGACAGCCATGCAGCACCTGTCACCGATCCAGCCTAACTGAAGGGATCCATCTCTGGAAACCGCGATCGGGATGTCAAGGGCTGGTAAGGTTCTGCGCGTTGCTTCGAATTAAACCACATGCTCCACCGCTTGTGCGGGCCCCCGTCAATTCCTTTGAGTTTTAATCTTGCGACCGTACTCCCCAGGCGGGAAGCTTAATGCGTTAGCTGCGCCACCGAACAGTATACTGCCCAACGGCTAGCTTCCATCGTTTACGGTGTGGACTACCAGGGTATCTAATCCTGTTTGCTCCCCACACTTTCGCACCTCAGCGTCAGTACCGAGCCAGTGAGCCGCCTTCGCCACTGGTGTTCCTCCGAATATCTACGAATTTCACCTCTACACTCGGAATTCCACTCACCTCTCTCGGACTCAAGACACCCAGTATCAAAGGCAGTTCCGGGGTTGAGCCCCGGGATTTCACCCCTGACTTAAATGTCCGCCTACGTGCGCTTTACGCCCAGTAATTCCGAACAACGCTAGCCCCCTTCGTATTACCGCGGCTGCTGGCACGAAGTTAGCCGGGGCTTCTTCTCCGGTTACCGTCATTATCTTCACCGGTGAAAGAGCTTTACAACCCTAGGGCCTTCATCACTCACGCGGCATGGCTGGATCAGGCTTGCGCCCATTGTCCAATATTCCCCACTGCTGCCTCCCGTAGGAGTCTGGGCCGTGTCTCAGTCCCAGTGTGGCTGATCATCCTCTCAGACCAGCTATGGATCGTCGCCTTGGTGGGCCATTACCCCACCAACTAGCTAATCCAACGCGGGCTCATCTAACTCCGATAAATCTTTCTCCCGAAGGACGTATACGGTATTAGCACAAATTTCTCTGTGTTATTCCGTAGAGCTAGGTAGATTCCCACGCGTTACTCACCCGTCTGCCGCTCCCTGCAAGCAGGGCGCTCGACTTGCATGTGTTAAGCCTGCCGCCAGCGTTCGTTCTGAGCCAGGATCAAACTCTCAAGTTTGATATTAAGACGTTTGATTTGGCTTTAATTTGGTCACGCTTGAATCGACGAGAACCTGTAAACACCTGACTGTCCGAAAACAGCCAAATTGTCACATATTCTCATTTCAAAACGTGTCCGCCATAGTCTTTAGATGGAGCCATCAGACCGAAGTCCTCTGAAACCCCGCGCGACCATGCCGCCCACGTTTCTCTTTCTTCCATATTCAATTGTCAAAGATCAGACGCCGCAAACGCAATGTCTTGGGTCGGTTGCTTTTGGCTTGGACCCGGAAGAGTGTCGCTCACGCGGCTCTCTAAGAGAAATAAACAAGTGCGAACGCAAGTGCCGCCAGCGGCGCGCCGCCCTCGTTGTGGGGCGTATATAGTCGCCACCCCGTTCGGGTGTCAACAGAGATTTTGAACTTTTTTTGCCATTTTTGCGATTGTAATTTTTACATACCGAAACCGCCTGTTTACGCTTGGGGTGGACAATGAATTCCAGATCACAAAGAAGGGCCACAAACGCGCCCGAATCACCGGTTAACGCGGTCGCGGAGAAGCAAAAAAGACTTGCGGTTTGTGCGCATCGTTGACTTGACCGTTATATAAGGGGCAAATGACCGTTCGGTGCGAACGTGCCGGACCTCTGCAGGGGACACTTCGCAAGGAATGAGCGAACCGCAATACATCATTGCCGAACTCGGCAACGAGCCGCCGCTGGTAGCGGACGGTCGCGGTCAGCCTGATCGTCGTGAAGTATCCGCCCGCTGGTTGTCGGGAACATTTCTTACCGGCGTAACCTCCAGCATTCTTCTCGGCGTAGCGCTATTTGCCGCTCTTGACGGGCGCGAACAACTAGCGACACCGCCTGAAATCGCCAATCTGAGTGACATCGCGCTCGGCGATAAGGAAGGCGATAACGCAAAAACGGGCAGAATACCTAGACCATTGGCGGTTGCGACCGCCCGGGACCGCAGGAGGATGGAAGTTTCCACGGTCATCAAGTCAGGTGACAGTGACCTGGTACGCACCCTTCCCTTCGCTCATGTCAAGATGGCTCTTGCAGCAGGGCATACGACGGAGCGCAAATACCCGCGTTTTAATCCGTTGGATGTGTTTGCAGCAGATGGCGACGAAGTGACGGCCACCACAGGTCTGATTTACGGCGCCAGCGTGGAGAGCGATGTTAGCCTGAAAACGATCGACTTTCCTTTCGAATCAGCAAACTTCGAAGAAAAGGGCCGCCTGACAGCCGATGAGGTTGAACAGGTTGTCCGCGATACGAGCGCCATTCTTACCGATGGCGCTGTTCAGGTTGCAGCACTTCACTATGTAGACCCACAACGATTCGGCAATTCGTCGATCGCCGAGGCAATCCCTTCAGACCTGGGCGTCAGGATCGTTCCACAAAATGTGTCGGTCGCCCATGCAAACCGAGGCACCGACATCGCTGTTTCGTTTGTGGAGGAAATTGTACCGGCACGGCGAGAGGGAACGATCGGCGATTTGTTTGAAAAATCCGGATACTCCGGCGACGACGCCGATCGCATGACTGAGGCACTAACTACGCTCTTGAAGTCGGACAAGCTTGAAGCCGGCATGGCGGTGCGAATCGGCGTCGAAAACAGCCGCGAAGCGGGGCAGATTGTCCGGGCCGGTGTTTACCGTGACGGTGATCATCTGCTCACGATCGCACTTGATGATCGTCAACAATATGTCAAAGCCGAAGAACCGGCGACCAACCCGCTTGTCGAAGCGGAGTTGAGCTCAGCGCCAGACAAAGTGGCTGTCAGAGGTGACCTTCCGCGCGCCTATGACGGAATTTACCGTGCAGCTTATGCATATGGCTTGTCCAAACAAATGACCAAGCGGCTGATCAAGATGCTGGCGGCTGAAGTCGATTTTCAATCCAGACTAAAGCCGTCAGACAGGTTGGAACTGTTCTTTTCGCAGCCGGATGAAGATGGAAACGCCACGCCCGATTCGGAGCTTCTCTTTGTGAAGGCAAATTTTGGCAGCTCCGAGCGGGTCCTCTATCGTTTTCAGATGTTTGACGGAAAGGTCGATTATTTTACGCCGGAAGGGCGGAGCGCCAAACAATTTCTGCTGCGGAACCCCGTACCCAATGGCCGCTTCCGTTCCGGTTTTGGTATGCGCCGCCATCCAATCCTGAAATATCGCAAAATGCACACAGGCGTGGATTGGTCCGCTCCGCGCGGCACACCAATCATCGCATCAGGCAATGGGACAGTGAGAAAGGCCGGCTGGGCTTCGGGATACGGAAAGCAAACGATCGTCAAGCACGCCAACGGATATGTGACCTCTTATTCACACCAATCGGCGATGGCCAAAGGCATTGTTCCCGGCGCCAAGGTCCGGCAAGGCCAGGTCATCGGGTTTGTCGGTTCTACCGGTCTGTCAACCGGCAATCACCTTCACTATGAACTGATCGTCAACGGCAACAAGGTCGACCCGATGCGGGTGCGCCTGCCGACCGGGCGCGTCCTGAAAGGCGACGAACTGGCCGCATTCGAACGCGAGCGCGATCGAATTGACGCTCTGTTGCACGACGAAAACGACAGTCCTTTGAAAGTCGCCAGCCGCTAAACCTGATTATCGCGGACTTTGCCTGATGCCCGGTTGGGTCAGCCATCCAATTGCCGCCGCCAACAAGCTGATGGCTGCACAAATTATTGCAACAACCTGAAATGCCCAATTTGTCGAGTCGGCATGGGCCGTTTTGTGAGCGTCGGTTGCGTCGGCCGGCAAAAACGCACCAAAACCGATACTCTCCATCTGCCCGGAGACGGTGGGATCAATCGATCCCGCAAAAACGGTCCCTGCCAGCGCCCCGAATGCCGCAATGGAGACAAGTCCCGCAGATCTGGCCACCGCGTTGTTAACGCCGGAGGCCAGGCCCGTATCGTTCTCAGGTGCGGCTTTCATGATTGCTGATGACAATGGCGACACCAGCAATCCCATGCCAAACGCGTTCACACACATGATTGGCAATGTGACGAACCACATATTCATCAACGGCATTGTGAGCGCCAGCGCCAGATAGGAGATGGCGAGCATCAACGCGCCGGCAGTCAGGGGAACCCGCGGTCCGAACCTGTCGGAAAATCGCCCCGAGGCCCGCGACATGCCGCCAATAAAAACCGACAAGGGAGCCAGCATCAGGCTTGCTTGCCATTCCAGGGCGCCCCAAGCGGTCACCAGCGTCATTGGAAGAAAGAACAGGATCGCGTTGAACGCAAGAAACAGCACGAGTGTATAAATATTGGCGCCGGCAAATGCCGGTGATCGAAACAGCTCCAGCTTTATCATTGGCTGCCGCGCTCTTTTTTCCCACCAGAGAAAAAGGATTGAAAATCCTGCTCCAAACACAAGCCAATAGGTAGGCGGTAGAAAGTCAGCGCCAGCTTCAGGACCGTAAGCGGTCAATCCCCAGGAAAATGAGCCCAGCGCAAGCGTCGCCAGCAATCCGCCGCCGAAATCCAGTCGCCGGCCGCTGTCGCCCCTATCAGCTGGAATCTTGAGAAACAGCATCGCCAATACGCCAAGACCGAAGGGGACATTGATTGCGAAAATCAGGCGCCACATCCAGTCCTCTCCATAAGAAAGTATCAGACTGCCGATGATCGGCCCCAGCGCTGTTGTAATGGATGAGAATGCAGCCCAGGTTCCAATCGCCTGACCGCGCGTTTCCCGGGGGTAGGCTTTGGCAATGATCGACAGGCTCCCCGGTACCATCAGCGCGGCGCCAATCCCTTGCGCGCCGCGCATCACAATCAGCGCATTTTCGTCCCACGCCAGCGCACAAAGAGCAGAGGTGACTACAAATACCGCAACCCCGATCGCGAATACCTTTCGTACGCCGAACACATCGCCGGCAGCCCCGCCCACCAGAACGAGCGATGCAAGAAAGAGCATATATGCATTTGTGATCCACTGGGCGTCTACCAACGTTGCATCCAGATCCGAGCGGATGGCGGGCAGAGCCAATGAAACCACAGACGTATCAATGAAACCCATCGAAGACGCCAGAATTGCAGAGACCAATACAAACTTTCGCGCCTGCGGCGGGCAGGTGGTTCCCTCGTCAGTGTTGTCGGTGCTGAACCCTGAAATCTCGCTCATGGAAATCCGGCGGTACGATTGAACAATCCGCTAGATCACAGTTTGCCAGCAGTCGCAATCATACTCGATTAAAATAGGCAACCGGTGTCAGAAGCCGTCGATTTCCGATCAGCTCATCGGTATTTCTCAGGTCAAATTGCCGCCCAACGTTCCGACCAGCAATCCCCCTGCTTTGCTTCGGGCAGTTTGTTCGTCCACTTGGATGTTATAACAGCCGTCAATCAGTCGAACCGGTATTCACGCTCCGCCGGTTGCCTCGTGCGCAGCCAATAGCGGACAGCGGAGTAGGGCCAGATTCCCGTCAACCGGCCATTTTCTGTTTTATACCAACTGGCACATGCGCCCGCCCACGCGGTATTCCACGCATGTTCTTGCAGTTTCTGATTGGAATGGTCGCAAGCCGACTGCCGTGCTTCAACCGACTTAAATCCGCGGCCTGTCATCCATGCAGTCAGCTTGCGGATGTAATTCACCTGACACTCGATCATGAAGATCATCGAATTGTGCCCTAGACCCGTGTTCGGACCGTACAAAATGAACATGTTGGGAAAACCGGGAACTGTTAAGCCCAAATGGGCCTGCGGACCGCTCGCCCATTCGTCTTGCAACATTCTGCCACCGGTGCCTGCTATTGATATGTGTTCCAGCATTTCAGTCGCTCTGAACCCGGTAGCCATCACCACCACTTCGGCATCGTATTTCTGGCCGCCGGCGAGAGTGATTCCGTTGGCTGTGAAGCGCTCAATCCCGCCGGTTTCCAGAACGACATTGTCCCGCCGAAACAGCTTCAGATAGCTGTTGGAAAGCAAAATACGTTTACACCCGATCGGGTAATCCGGTGTTAATACGTCAAACATCAGCTCGTTGCCGATCTTCCTGCGCATGAACTTTTGCGCCAGCAAAGTCAGGGCCCGGGATGCGAGCGAGTTCCGCCGAAACGCAAATATCAACGCCTCCTGTTGCAAGAACTGGGAGTATCGCCTCAGCCGGCGGAGAGGCGGAAACCAGCCGAACAATCGCTTCTGAAAATTCCTGTACCGACCTCCAACACGCGGCATGATCCAGTTGGGTGTACGTTGCAGGATAATCAATCGACTAACCTGGTCCGCAATCGCGCTGGCGATCTGAATTCCGCTGGCGGCATTTCCGACAAGCGCTACCGTTCGGCCTTCCAGCGATACGTCCCGCCTCCATTCCGCAGAATGCATGATCTCACCCTGAAACTCTGCCGACCCCTCAAATTTTGGAATATTCGGTCGGTGTAATTGCCCACAGGCCCAAATCAGGAAATTGGCTTGCTGTGTTTGCCCATCAGCAAGCTCAACTGACCAGCATTTTTTTGCTTCGTCATATTTCGCGCCAATTACTTCGCTCGAAAAACGGATAGATCTGCTCAGATTGAATTTCTCAACACAGGCTTCGAGATACCGCAGAATCTCGTCCTGAAAGGCGTAGGTTCTCGACCAGTCGCTCTTCGGAAAAAAGGAAAAGCTGTAGAGATGTGACGGCACATCGCAAGCGGCGCCGGGATAAACATTATCGCGCCAGGTGCCGCCAATCGAGCTGGCCTTCTCCAGGATGACGACATCGCATCCTGCCTCACGCAATCGAACACCGGCACAAATTCCCGACACCCCGGCTCCGACGATGATTGCTCTGAGAGTCATTTAGGTTTCACCGCAAGCATCGCCTCCCGATCATCTGCATCCCTCGTGCAAGCCGGATACGTCAAAGACCAAGCTCTTTTCTCATCTTCTTTGTCAGTTTGGCCGCGACCAGCCGGTGCGATTCGGCGATGTAATCGACCAGCGCCTCATCATCGACAACAACCGGATCATGGCGCTGTATCCATTTCATTCCACGCGATGCCAGATACGGCGCGGGTCTGCACCCGGGTTGCTCCTTGAGAATATCGTAGGCCAGATCGGACACCTTGAATGTCACCGCGAGTTGGTCACCATCCGACCAACCGGCAATCGCGAAAACCTTGCCGCCGACTTTCCAGACTTCTGCGCCACCCCATTGAACCACATGCGTCGTGGCTGGCAGTGATGCACAATAGGTATTGTATTCATCCTTGGTCATTGAGTGGAAAGAAATACCATCGGCGATGGAAATCAACCGGGCAAATGCAGACCGGTGCATTTTTCATCGGTTGAGATATGCTGTTGCCATGGGCATACCCCGCAACTCTTTACGCGCCGTCGCGACTTGGCTTGCTTTGCTGACGATGACGGTCTTTGCGACCGCATTGACCCCGGTCTCGCCACCGCAGCTTTACCTTGATCAGGGCTGGAAGAAGTTATTTGAAGCAAAGGGAGACCTGAACCGCGATGGGTTCGAGGACCGAGCGATCATTATCGAAGCGCCGGATCAAGCAACTGAGCCGCCAGCGGGTTGCGATGGCGCCGATGACTATTCGGATGCGCCGGTTCGCCGATTGCTGGTCCTGTTCGCAGACGATCAATCCGGCGAGGATTTGGCTGTCGATGAACCCCAACTGGTGTTTCGTTCCAATCAGGGCGGCATGATGGGCGATCCGCTGGTTGAACTGCGCATAGAACGCGGCGCCATCGTCATCGAGAATTTTGGTGGGTCTCGCCACCGTTGGGCCGATACGATGCGTTTCCGCTTCGACCATGGTGATTGGCGGCTGATCGGTTGGACGCAAAGCACCATTGATTCACTGTCCGCTTCGGTAGTGACCTATGACTACAATCCTTTGACGGAAAAAATGCTTCGAACTGTTGACTTCCCTGAGGATGAAGAAATTGGCTCCCGGGATCCATTTTGCATTGCCTGTCAATTCGGAGAATCATGTCCGGAAAAGAACGGCTGCTACGCCGGAACAAAACCTGCAAAAGTCGGAGAACGTTGGTTCGAGATCGGACCGAGGGACGATATCCCCTTATCGGGATTTCTTTGCTGGCGGGACCGGGTTGGCTTGCTTCGTCACCTGGGATTCGAGGACGGAAGGTAGTCTGGATCTTTCAACTGCGCGCGAAAAGGCCGGGCGCAAACCCGGCCAATTTCCTTACCTATCGAAAAAGGCTTGCTCTACGCCGCTTCCTCGGCCGGTTGTTCGGAGGTGCTGAACAGCAATCGGTCCGATGAAGAGGTGACGCTTACTGTCGATCCGTCCAGTATTTCGCCGCCGAGAATCTTTTCAGCCAGCGGATCCTGCAATTCCTTCTGGATCACCCGTTTCAGCGGACGGGCGCCATAGGCGGGATCATAACCCTTCTCCGCCAGCCAATCGATTGCACCATCATCAAGCGCAAGCTCTATCTTTCGATCCGTCAGCAACACTTCCAGCCGCTTCAGCTGTATCTTGACGATCGCGCCCATATTCTCACGATGCAACCGATGGAACAGGATGATTTCGTCGACCCGGTTCAGGAACTCCGGCCGGAACGACGCCTTGACCACCGCCATAACCTCGTTACGCGCTTTCGACGAATCGTCATTTTCGCCAAGATTGACAAGGAACTCAGATCCAAGGTTTGACGTCATAATGATCAGTGTGTTGCGGAAATCGACAGTACGGCCCTGCCCGTCAGTCAGACGGCCATCGTCAAGCACCTGCAGCAGAACATTAAAGACATCAGGATGCGCCTTCTCGATTTCGTCGAAAAGAACCACCTGATACGGCCTGCGGCGAACCGCTTCCGTTAACGCGCCACCTTCCTCGTAACCGACATATCCGGGCGGCGCACCGATCAGTCGGGCTACCGAGTGTTTCTCCATGTATTCCGACATGTCGAGACGGATCATCGCTGTCTCGTCGTCGAACAGAAAATCGGCCAGCGCCTTGGTCAGCTCCGTCTTGCCAACACCAGTCGGCCCGAGGAACATGAACGAACCGATCGGCCGGTTGGGATCCTGCAAACCTGCCCTGGCACGACGCACGGCTTTGGAAACAGCTTGGACCGCCTCACCTTGCCCGACAACGCGGGCGGCGAGCTCGTCTTCCATTCGCAGTAGTTTCTCGCGTTCGCCCTCAAGCATTTTGTCGACCGGGATACCGGTCCAGCGCGACACAATGTGCGCAACGTGATCCGGGGTCACGGTCTCTTCAACCATCGAACCGGAATCGTCCTGGCCTTCAGCGTCCTCGAGCTTTTGCTCCAGTTCCGGAATAAGACCATAGGCCAGCTCGCCGGCCTTCTGGAATTCGCCAGTGCGCTGGGCAATAGCCAGTTCATTGCGCGCCTCATCGAGCTGCCCTTTCAGGTCGGCGGCCAGACCGAGCTTTTCCTTCTCTCCGGCCCAGGCTGCCGTAAGGCTTGTCGATTCTTCTTCAAGTCCGGCCAGTTCCTTCTCCAGCTTGGTCAGGCGATCTTTTGACGCTGCATCCTTTTCAACTTTCAACGCTTCGCGCTCGATCTTCAGCTGCATGATGCGGCGGTCGACCTCGTCCAGCGCTTCCGGCTTGGAATCAACCTGCATGCGCAATCGCGAGGCCGCCTCGTCCACCAGATCGATCGCCTTGTCCGGCAAAAACCGGTCGGTGATATAACGGTTCGACAGCGTCGCAGCCGACACAAGTGCGGAATCCGAAACCCGAACTTTATGATGCTGTTCGTATTTCTCCTTCAAGCCGCGCAAAATCGAGATCGTGTCCTCAACCGTCGGCTCATCGATGAACACCGGCTGGAAACGCCGTGCCAGGGCGGCATCCTTCTCAACATGCTTGCGGTATTCATCGAGTGTTGTTGCACCAACACAGTGTAGTTCGCCACGGGCAAGTGCAGGCTTCAGAAGATTTGATGCATCCATCGCCCCGTCGGTTTTCCCGGCGCCGACAAGCGTATGCATTTCGTCGATAAACAGAATGATTTCGCCGGCCGCATTCTGCACTTCCGAAAGAACAGCCTTCAGCCGTTCCTCGAATTCACCGCGATATTTGGCACCGGCAATTAGCGCGCCCATATCAAGCGCCATCAACTGTTTGTCTTTCAGTGATTCCGGAACATCGCCGTTAACGATCCGAAGTGCCAATCCTTCCGCAATTGCGGTTTTGCCCACTCCCGGCTCGCCGATCAGCACCGGGTTGTTCTTGGTGCGCCTTGACAAAACCTGGATCGCCCGTCGGATTTCCTCGTCTCGCCCGATCACCGGGTCAAGTTTGCCCGAACGCGCATCTTCAGTGAGGTCACGCGCGTATTTCTTCAACGCGTCATAGCCTTCTTCGGCAGACGCCGTGTCGGCAGTGCGGCCCTTTCGAACTTCATTGATCACGGTATTAAGGGCCTGCGCCGTCACACCGGCGTTAGCCAATATCTCAGCCGTCTTGGCAGACTTTTCAATAGCCAGTGCGGTCAGCAGCCGCTCTACAGTGACAAAACTGTCACCGGCCTTTTTTGCCGCCTGTTCAGCTGTCGCGAACACCTTGGCCATTGGCTGCGCCATATAGAGCTGGCCGCTGCCGCCCTCGACCTTGGGCATGGCATTGAGCGCAGTCTCGACTCCAAGACGCACGTCCGCTACGCGGCCGCCTGCCCGCTCGATTAGCGATGCCGCCATTCCATCCGGATCATCGATCAGGACTTTCAACAGGTGTTCGGGGGAGAATTGCTGATGGCTTTCAGCCAGAGCGAAAGTCTGAGCGGCTTGCAGAAACCCGCGCACCCTCTCCGAGTATTTTTCCATATTCATGGATCATGTCTCCGCTTCGTCACCGGCCCTCAAACAGGCACCGGATCTGTTTTCACGTGACGGGCTCCCCCAATCGGGGCAAGCCCTGTTGTCAACAGGAATATGGGAATAGATTCTTCATTCTGCAAGTCGGGAACTGGGATCAAGAACCCAGGATTGCTGGTGCTGAATAATTCTGGCAACTTTCCTGTCAAATGACCTTACCGACCAATCAAATCGTCAAACTTCTTGCCAACCGGAAGATAGACGAAGCTGTTGCACTGATAGACGCAAATGGCGGACCCTATTTCGGTTTCCTGCACGGTTACGAAGCACTGAATTCGCTTGTGGCCGCCGCGCCGGAGCAAGCATTGAATGAGTACCAGACCCTGCTGTCCTGTTATTGCTTTGCACTGGTCAAGGCCGGCCGGGCACGGCGCGCCAGCGCCATCATCAAGGACAAGCAGGAGATATTCGATTCCGCATTTGCCCGGGACATGATGGAACTGGCGGTGTTCATCCATACCGGAGAGCCCGTAACAGATGAACGGCTTACACGCTGGCGGCATATGGAGGGCCTGCTTCCGATCGGCAATCCCTTGCAGGATGGTCTTTATTACAATTGTATGGTCATCGTGCTCGTGCGGCTCAACCTGCTGAAGCAAGCGAGAAATGTAGCATTGCGCGGAATTGAGAGTTACCGCCAGGCCGAAAATCCAAGCCTTGAGTTTTATATGTATCTGCACCTCGCGCACATGTCGGTGCTTGAGGGCAGTCTCCACAGGGCTGATCGTGAACTGCGCATGGCCAAGGCACTGGTGCAGGAAGATGAAGTCGCGCACGCCACAAGCGCAGCATTTCTTGAAATCATCAAAAACACCATCGCGTTCGAAACGGGAAGATACGTGCCCGACCGCGACCGGCTTAGGTCGCTTCGCAGGGAATTGGTGCACGGCGACAGCTGGGCCGAAATCTTCAATGAACTTTGCCGTGTCGGCGCTTTATCGCTCTACTTTTCCGACGGGTTGGCGACGGCGCTGGATTTCGTTGCCGACTGCCAAATCGACTTTAACCGTAGGCATGGAGATTTCTCTGAAGCTCTGGAAATCATGGCGGCAACGATTGAGCTGTTGGACGGGCGAACCGAGCATGCGCTCCGGATCAGTTCCGAAGTCCCGAAAGATCAGAGCCTCGTGGGTGCAACGGGTTCGATCCTGTTGGGCAGCATGCTTGGAAAACTGGGTAATAGCGATTTGGCGCTTTCCATAGCCCGGGAGATGGACACCTCGCCGCGCTTTGTTCTGGCCGGGGAGTTGATGAAAGCATCTGAGGCCAAGGAAGAAAGAGACCGGGCCAAACAAAGACGACACGTCCAAAACGCGATGCGCTTGGCTGTCAATGAGGGGCTTGTGGGACCATTTCTTGAGCATCGTGAGGCAGTCGTGGGTGTTTCGGGATATCTCGCAACAGGCAAGTTTGCCCGAGGTCATATCCAGCTCGCCAGAATGGCCAAACGGATCCACGAGCTCGTCCGCGGAAGTTTTTTATCGCCAAGAATGGCTGCAGCGAAATCGGTTACCACCCAGCAAATGCGGGTTTTGTCTGCACTGAAAGATGGTGCCAGCAACAAGCAAATAGCCCGAAAACTCGGCCTTTCGGAGGCTGCAGTCAAATATCACATCGGTCGTTTGCTGGAACGGTTTCAAGCAAGAAAAAGAGGCCAATTAATTGAAATAACAGAAGAATTATTGATAATTTAAAAAAATTATACCAAATAGTTCGTTATTATACCTATTAGGAGTCGGGAATCGCCATCTGCTCTGCCAGCATAACGCTCGGGAGAGCAAGGGATGGCATTTTACCTGACCAAGCGAGCGATCTCGCTTTTGATGGTGCTTTTGGGACTTGCGGTGATGATATTCATCATCGCACGCATTGTCCCCGGCGATCCTGCGCGCATTGCGCTTGGCCCACTGGCGACGGCTACTCAGGTCGAAGAGTTGCGTCAGGAAATGGGCCTGAATGATCCTTTCTACGTACAGCTTTGGAACTATCTGTCAGGCTTGGTTCAGGGTGATCTGGGAAAATCCCTGCTGACCAGCCGACCGGTGATGGACGATATTTTGCAGGCGTTGCCTGCAACGTTTGAACTGGTTCTGGTTACCATCATTCTCCAGATCATCATCTCAATACCGCTAGGTGTTCTGGCGGCCTACTACCGCGACAGCTGGGTCGACAATGTCACCCGCATCATTTCATTGATTGGCGTAGTCACGCCTGGCTTCGTCCTCGCCATTATCTTGCAGCTTCTTGCAAGCTACTATTTCACATTTTTCCCGGTTACAGGACGGCTGAGCCCATCGCTTGATTTTGAGGCGACCACGACGGGTCTATTGCTGCTGGATTCCATCGCTGCAGGAAGGTTCGACGTATTTGCCGACGCTTTGCGGTACATATTCCTACCCTCCCTTGCGCTGGCAATGGCGGGTATCGGACAGGTCATGCGGATAACTCGATCTTCAATGATCGATGTCGGTTCGCGAGATTTCATCGAAGCGGCCCGGGCCTACGGCATTCCGGAACGGGTGGTTACGCTTCGTTATATGCTGCGCGTCGCAAGTGTGGCACCGCTGACAATTCTCGGTCTGGAATTTGCCTCGCTCATCGGCAACGCTTTTATTGTCGAGTTCGTATTCTCATGGCCGGGAATTGCGAGCTACGGGGTCCGCACAATCCTGCAAAAAGACCTCAACGCAGTCATCGGCGTGGTTCTGGTTTCAGGCGTCTTTTTTGTCATCGCCAATCTGGCGATTGACGTGCTGCTTGGCATCATTGATCCGAGGCATCGAATTCGCGGGGAGCAATCGGCATGACCAGCCACTCCCAGTTCGACGACATGCGCCAGCAACGAACCCTGACGAGCCGGCAAATGGCCTGGTACCGGTTCAGCCGCAATCCTTCCGCCCTGGTCGGGTCGGTAATCGTCATTTCCGTGTTTATAGCTGCGATATTTGCTCCCTACATTGCACCGTCGCCTCAATCGGCCGGCGCCCATGTCGATTTTGTCAATCGCCACTCGCCCCCCAGCTGGGAGTTTCTCTTCGGCACCGACAATGTCGGCCGCGACATATTCAGCCGCGTCGTCTACGGGTATCGAGTCTCACTGGGTCTGGTGTTGGGCGTGCTGGGTTTTGCAGTGCCGTTCGGTGTCGTTCTCGGTCTGGCAGCAGGCTACTTTGGCGGCCGGATTGAATTCATCATCATGCGCTTCACCGACATCATGCTGGCCATCCCGCCATTGGCCATGGCGCTGGCAATCACTGCGGTGCTGTCGCCCAACCTGATCAACGCGATGATCGCAATCACGCTACTTTGGTGGACTTGGCACACCAGGCTGATCTACCGGATCGTCAAGGCACAAATGGCCGAAGACTATGTCGAGGCGGCGAAAGTTGCCGGCGCCAGCCACTTCCACATCATGTTCCGCGAGCTGCTTCCAAACTGCGTCTCTGCGATCTCGGTCAAAATTTCGCTGGATGCCGGTTTCGTCATTCTGTTTGGCGCTGCACTTTCATTTCTCGGACTTGGTGTGCAACCGCCAACACCGGATCTCGGAACCATGGTGAGCACCGGCTCCGAATATCTTCCCGAATTCTGGTGGGAAGCGCTGATGCCTGGTTTGGCGATTCTCTATGCCATTCTCGGATTTAATCTGCTCGGCGACGGTCTGCGCGACATGATGGATGTGGAGTTGTGATGCGCGATCCCATCCTCGATATTTCCGGATTGGATATTTCGTTCACCACCTATGGGCAACGAAGCCAGATCCTTCATGGCGTCTCCATGCAAGTCGGCAAGGGTGAGCGGGTTTCGCTAATCGGCCAATCGGGCTCCGGCAAGACAGTAACGATGCGGACAATCATCGGAACCTTGCCAATGCCGCCGGCGCAAATAGATTCCGGCTCGATCAAGTTTGAGGGCACCGAACTTCTTACTCTCGACAAGCGGGCGCGCAACCGGCTCAAGGGGACCGGCATTTCGATCGTGCTGCAGGACCCGTTGCTTTCCTTCAATCCCCTGCTGTCGATCGGACGCCAAATGGACGATATCGTCCGCTTTGCAGATGTCCGTCTAGGCATTTCGCGAAGCAGGGCCGAACGCCTTGAACGCATCTTCGAAGTCCTCCGCGAAGTTCAACTTTCGGACCCGGAGCGTATCTGCCAAGCCTATCCAATCCAGCTTTCCGGTGGCATGCGCCAGCGCGTGTTGATCGGAATGGCTTTGCTGAACAATCCACGTCTGTTGATCGCAGATGAGCCCGGCACCGCACTTGATGTGACGACACAGCAGGAAATTCTGGTCCTGCTCAATCGTCTGGTGGACGAAACCGGTATGTCGCTGATGCTGATTACACACAATTTGGGCGTCGTGCGCGAAATGGCAGATCGGGTTTACGTCATGGAGCGTGGACGGATTGTCGAGAGCGGCGACCGACAGACAATTTTCAGGAATCCCGAGCACGAATACACCAGGAAGCTGATGCAGGCGGTGCCCCCTCTTTATGGGCCAGACGTGACGGATGTATCGCTGGAAGGAAGCAACGCTCCGGTCATAAGGGTCAGTAATGTCAGCAAAGACTTCCCGCTGCGCAGCGGTTTGCTCAATCGGCAAATCGGCGTCAGTCGTGCAGTCAGAAATGTTGACCTTTCTATCAACCGCGGCGACATTTTCGGGATTGCCGGAGAATCCGGCTCGGGCAAAACCACACTCGCGAAGATGATGCTCGGACTGTTCGCGCCGACAGACGGTGATATTGTCATCGAAGACAAATCCGTTCGTGAACTGGCTGGATCCAAGGCATTCAGGCGGCTTGTCCAGATTGTCTACCAAAACCCCGGATCATCGCTCAACCCGAAACGTTCGGTGGCCGACCAGCTTTCGGTTCCGTTGTTGTTTGCCGGCTATGACAGAGCGAAAACCAGGGCGAGAATTGACGAGCTTCTCGAGCTGGTCGACTTGCCAGCCCACTACGCCTCAATGTATCCGCACGAACTTTCAGGCGGCCAGAAGCAACGCGTGGCGATTGCCCGCGCTTTGTCAGTCAATCCGAAAATACTTGTTCTCGACGAACCGACATCCGCATTGGATGTGCTGATCCAGAACGTTGTGATCGACCTCCTGAAACGTCTGCGCGAGGAACTCGATCTTACCTACGTGTTCATCAGTCACGATCTCAGCCTAATGAGGAATTTCTGCAATCGCGTCGCCATCATGTTCCGCGGCGAGATTTGCGAACAGGGCGAAACACCTGAGGTATTCGCCAATCCCAAACATCTCTACACACGAGCACTGCTCAGTTCGATTCCGGTCCTGACCGACGAGGAGGCCGCACAGAAGCCTCTCGTCGACGCCTCGGAACGTCAAGCGGTGCTTGCATCAACAACAACGCTTCAATGAGGAACGATGCATGTATCGGATAGGTATCGATGTTGGCGGCACGAATACGGATGCCGTTGTGATGGACGGAAACAAGCTTGTGCTCGGCGTGAAGTCACCAACAACCGAAGATGTGACATCGGGGATCGTCGCGAGCCTTAGCCAGGTATTGAAAGAAAGTGAAATCGGCGCCGATCAGATCGGTGCGGTCATGATCGGCACAACGCATTTCACCAATGCCGTTGTCGAACGCCGCCGGCTGTCGAAAACGGCAGCTGTCCGGCTCTGTCTGCCAGCTGCCGAGTGCCTTCCGCCCATGGTCGATTGGCCGGATGACATTCGAGACACTGTCGGGGGTCACTACTGGATGGCCAAGGGTGGCAATGAATTCGATGGCCGCGAAATTTCTTCAATTGATGAAGACGAACTGCGCGGTATTGCCGACGAGATTGGCAAAAAAGGCATTGATACGATAGCCATCAGCTCAATTTTCAGTCCCGTCAATGGAGAGATGGAACAAAAGGCGCGTGCGGTGCTTGCCGAGCGCCTGCCCGACGCAAACTTCACCCTATCCAGCGAAATCGGCCGGCTCGGGATTCTGGAGCGGGAGAACGCAGCGATCATGAACGCGTCGCTGCGTCGTCTCAGCGCCGAGACCGTTGAAGCGTTTGGCAAGGCGTTGCAATCTGCCGGGCTGAACTGCCCGTGCTTCATAACCCAAAATGACGGCACGCTGATGGGTTCCGAATTCGTCAAGGCTTATCCTGTGCTCACATTTGCCAGCGGCCCGACCAACTCCATGCGCGGAGCGTCGTTCCTTACCGGCGAACAGGATGCAGTTGTGGTCGATATTGGTGGAACCTCTACGGACGTCGGTTCCATCATTAAGGGGTTCCCGCGCCAGGCAAGTACATCGGTCGACATTGGCGGTGTCCGCACCAATTTCCGGATGCCGGATGTCTTTTCCATCGCGCTGGGTGGCGGATCGATTGTCGAACCGGATGACCCGATCAGGGTCGGCCCGAAATCGGTGGGTTACAAAATTCATACCGAAGGTCTGTTGTTTGGCGGCAGAACGCCGACCACAACAGATGTTGCCGTCGGTCTCGGCTTTGCCGAAATAGGCGATGCAGAGCCCGCAAGAAAGCTTGGCAGCGAGCGCCTTGGTGCTATCTGCGAGATCATCGACGAGATGGTTGTCAACGCGGTCGAACGGATGCGGGTTTCGCCGGAAAAGATCCCTGTCCTTGCTGTCGGCGGCGGTAGCATATTGGTTCGCGACAAGGTGGGTGAACTACCCGTCGTCAAACCTGAAAATTTCGCCGTCGCCAACGCTGTCGGTGCGGCAATAGGCCAGATCAGCGGTGAGGTCGACCGCATTTTCAGCCTCGAAAAAACCTCTCGCGACGAAGCCTTGGAAAGCGCCCGCAAGGAGGCGACTGAGAAGGCCATTTCCGCAGGCGCAAAACCGGACTCCATCGAGATACTTGATCAGGAAGATGTGCCGCTCGCTTATCTTCCGGGTAACGCTACACGTATCCGCCTCAAAGTCGTCGGTGACCTGGATGGATAGTTTGAGGCAGGTCGGCGAACCCGAACTGGAGGCCATCGAGGTCGGCGCCGGGATTCTGGGCACGGGCGGCGGCGGCAATCCCTATATCGGCAAGCTTCGATGCCGCGAAGAACTACGCCGCGGCCGCAGGATCGATGTCATTCCATTGCAGGAACTTGATGATGACGCACTGGTGGTCTCGCTTGGTGGCATTGGTGCGCCGGTGGTCGGTGTCGAAAAGATCGAACAAGGAGAGGAATGCCTGCGCGCATTGCAGGCGCTGGAGCAAGAGCTTGGCCAGAAGATCGATGCGACCATTTCATCTGAGATTGGCGGAGCCAACTCCATGGAACCGATGCTGACTGCTGCACAAGCAGGAATTCCAGTGGTCGATGGCGACGGAATGGGTCGTGCATTTCCAGAAATGCAAATGTGCACATGGTCGATCTACGGCCACAAATCCTCTCCCTCCGCCATGGCTGATGAGAAGGGAAACATTGTCGTCTTCCGCAATACGGCGTCGGAAGTATGGCTCGAAAGCTGGCCCGCGCGTCCGTTGTCGCCATGGGTGCAGCTGCCGGAATCGCGCTTGCGCCGATGCGAGGAGAATTCATCAAGAAATTTGCCGTGCCGGACACGATCACGCAGGCTTGGTCGTTGGGCAAGGCGGTTTTCGACGCTCATGAACAGCACCGCGATCCGATCTCGGCGATACTTGAACATGAAGACGGCCGTTTGCTGATGACAGCAAAAATTGTCGACCTGAAGCGTCATTTGAAAGGCGGGTTCGCGGTCGGCGAGGTCAAGGTCGAAGGCTTTGGCAACTATCAGGGACAGACCGGCCTTATCGATCTGCAAAACGAATTTCTGGTGTTCAGGCGCGATGGCCAAATGGAAGTTTGCGTGCCGGACCTGATCGTCGTTCTCGATTCAGATACCGGAATGCCGATCACGACCGAAATACTTCGCTATGGCCAGAGAATCGCGATCCTCGCACTTCCCTGCCACGATCTGCTTCGCTCACCGGAAGCACTCGATGTCATAGGACCCGCAGCATTCGGATATCCGGATCTCGTCTATTCACCCTTGCCCCGTCGCAAACATGCGGGAGGAATTCAATGAGTATTCAACCCATTACAATCATCGAAAAGGCCGACATGGCTGACATTGCGCTCGGTGGCGCCTTTCTTGGCACAGGTGGTGGCGGCGACCCGTATATCGGCAAGTTGATGGCAGAAAATGCCATCGAGGAGCACGGTCCGGTGAAGGTCATCGATGTCGACAGTCTGGACGACGACGCGCTGGTCATACCGGTTGCCATGATGGGCGCACCCACTGTCATGTTGGAGAAGATTCCAAAGGGAACCGAAGCCGGCAATGCGCTTGCCGCTCTTGAGGCCTATCTGGGTCACAAGGCAGACGCCATATTCTGCATCGAAGCTGGAGGCTTGAACTCGACAATTCCCGTGGCGGTCGCGGCAGCGGCCGGACTTCCTATCGTGGATGGTGACGGCATGGGTCGTGCATTTCCGGAATTGCAGATGGTGTCGCTCACGATGCACGATCTGAAAGCCACGCCCATGGTCATGGCTGACGAAAAGGGAAATTCGGTCGTTATCAATGCCGTCGACAATCTGTCGACCGAAAAATTCGCCCGTGTGGCAACAGTCGAAATGGGTGGTGCAGCGCTGATAGCGCTTTACCCGATGCGCGGACACGAGGCAAAAAAAGCCATTCTTCGCGGATCGATGTCACTCATAAAGTCGATCGGCAGGATTATCGAATCGGAACAGAAGGCAAACCGTAATCCTGTTGACGCGCTTGCATCCGAACTGGATGGCGTGCGCTTGTTTGAAGGCCGTGTACACGATGTCGAGCGCCGAACCGAAGGCGGCTTTGCACGCGGCTCATGCACGATTTCCGGTCTTGGTCCTGACGAAGGATCGACGATTTCGCTCGAATTTCAGAATGAATTTCTAATTGCCAGGCGATCCGACGGAGATCCGCTGGCGATGACACCTGATTTAATCTGCCTGCTGGACCTGGAAACAGGACAGCCGATCACCACCGAGCAGATCAGATATGGATTCCGCGTCATCGTTTTCGGCCTGCCGTGCAATAATCAGTGGCGGTCGAAACGCGGACTGGAATTGGTGGGTCCAAAATATTTCGGCTACGAGCTGGAATATCAGCCAATCGAGACCCTCAATGGCCGGACCTGAATACCGGTCACAACAACAACAAAGGGAGTTGTTCATATGAAAAAGACAAGCAGATTGCTGACAGGCGCATTACTCGGCGCCGGGCTTGCGTTGAGCGCCGGCGCGGCCGCAGCCGAAAATGTCGCGACCGTCAATGTGGTCCAGATTTTCGGCACGATCGATCCGGCAAAGATCAATGATTACACCGAATATATGGCCGGCGTGAACATGTATGACGCGCTGACCACGCTGGATTCCAAGGGCAATATATTGCCGATGCTCGCCGAAAGCTGGGAGGTTTCCGACGATACGCTGACCTATACGTTCCACCTTAAGGCGGGTGCGACATTCCAGGATGGATCGCCGGTCGAGGCAAAGGATGTCGTTTACTCGGTCAAGCGCCTGATGGCGCTCAATGAGGGCCCTGCTTTTCTGTTCGAGGGCACGCTCGATGAAAATTCCGTAACCGCGATCGACGAGGATTCGGTTCAGTTCAAGCTGAACAAGGTCTATTCGCCGTTTCTCACAAACACACCTATCATGTTCGTCGTGAACAGCGATCTGGCTGAGGCAAACAAGACTGATGCCGATCCGTGGGCAGCGGACTATTTGGCCAACAATAGTGCTGGTGCTGGCGCCTACATGCTCGACAGCTGGAACCGCGGCGCCAACATGACCATCAAGAAGTATGATGGCTACCATCTTGGCTGGGATGACCAAGCAATCGACACGGTACGGTTTGTCGTCACCAACGAAGAAGCGACCGTGAAGGCACTTGCTGCATCAGGTGAATTGTCTATGTCGAGCGACGCGCAAGCGCAGGAAACCTATGACGCAATCGGTAAACTCGATGGATACAGAATTATCGAATATCCAGGTGCGACGAACTTTTATCTGAAGTTGAACCACCAAGTGGCACCTACGGATGATGTGAATATTCGTAGGGCGATCGCAGCCGCCACTGACTACGATACCATTCGTGCCGCACTATTGCCGGGAGAGCCACTTGCCGGACCCATGCCGGCTGTTTTCGCAGATGCATACAACAATGATCTGCCGATGCCGGAGTTTAATCTGGATGTTGCCCGTGAGCATGTCGCGAAAAGCAAATATGCAGGCGGCGATCCGATCCCGGTTGAAATCATGTTTGTCGCCGGACTGGCATTTGAAGAGGAAATCGCCCTGCTGATGAAATCCAATCTTGATCAGATCGGATTCAACACAATCCTGAAACCGGAACCATGGAACCGGATGACCGAACTGGCCGCCAAGCCGGAGACCACGCCTGCCATCAATGAGGTGTTCTATGGCGCGACATATCCTTCGCCGGACAGCTATTTCTACACCCAGTACCATTCCAAAGCGAAAGGGACCTGGGCCTCGATGGAATGGGTGCTTGATCCGGAACTGGATGCGATGATCGACGCCGCCCGCGGAACCGCCGACATCGCTGAACAGAACCGGATTTACAAGGAAATCCAGGCACGCCTGGTTGATCAGCAATCCGACGTCTTCCTGTTGACCCAGCGCAGCAAACAGGCGTTTTCGAACTGCATGGACGGATTTTCCTGGGTTCCGATGCAGAGTTTCGAGTTCAATTTCTACAATATGAAATGGACTTGTAATTGATCTGATTTTTGACATTGCCATTAAGAGCCGGCGGCTATCGCCGGCTCTTTTTTTGCGAACGCAAGGTCCGGTTTTCAGAAATTAAATTCCAACTTGACTAGTCAACTATTCAGGTTAACCTGATTGTGTGCAAAAGCTCGTTTCCAATCCGAGATACCAGATGCTGGCGGAAGAACTGCGCCAGCAGATTGCCAGCGGCGAGTACAAACCAGGCGACAAGCTTCCAAGCGAGACCAAGTTGCTCAACAAATATGGTGTCAGCCGGGGAACGGTCGTTCGTGCCATCGAACAACTGGTGTCTGAAGGTGTTGTTCACCGGAGGCAAGGGGCGGGCAGTTTTGTCGCAAGACCGTCATTGCACAGACGTGCCGGCAAGCTTCTCAGTTTTTCAGAATCGGCTGCAACTGAAGGGTTGAGATCGACCCAGACACTCATATCAATCGGCGACGCAACTGATGAGCTGATAAGAGAATTCCATTGCGATGGTCCGGCGGTTTATCTGAAGCGAATACGGCTCCTGGACGGAATACCCTGCGCGGTACACAGTTCAATTGTTCCCGCAAACATTGCGCGCAATGTCAGCTCGCTCAATGGCAACGATCCGGCCGCATTGGAGCAACCGGATTACTCGCTCTACGAAGCGCTCGATGCGTCTGGTCACACCGTGCGGGAGGCACAGGAGCGTGTGACCACACGGTTGGCGGGACCGGAAGAGTGTTCGCTGTTGAACATCACCGACCCCAGCCCGGTAATGGTGGTTTTCCGCCGCAGCTACGACGCCTCGGAAAGATTGGTCGAGGCAGTCGAGGCTGTCTATCATGGCGAATATTATACTTTCGATTTTCGGCTTGTGGCGGCGCCAAGCGCGGTCGCGAGCATCAATGACGCCAAGGTCTTAAGTCTTGGCGGCAGAGTATCGCATCCAAGAACCAAAACAGGGAGAAAGTGAGATGATGAAAACTGCAGCACTGGCGGCTGGTACAGCATTGGCCGCAATGACACTTCCACTGGCAGCGGCCGATGTGTCGCCTGCCGCACTAATCATCGCGCAAGGCGGCCTGGGCGATGGCTCATGGAACGACACTGCCAATGCAGGATTCAAGGCCGGCCTGGAAAAAACGGGCATTGAAGGAAGACCGATTGAATCGAAGGATGTCGCCGCGCAAGGCGAAGAAATCATGCGTCGGGCAGCCGATGGTGGTTTCGGATTGGTGATCAGCCTTGAGTGGATCCACGGCGAGCCAATGGAGAAACTTGCTGTTGACTATCCCGAAGCCAACTGGGTGATCATGAACCAGACGCGCAAGGGTGACAATGTAGCCTCGGTCGTGTTTGGCGAGCATGAGGGGTCTTATCTGGCAGGTGCACTTGCTGCGCAGGTTACCACCGATACATCGATCAAGGGGATCAATGAGCAGCCGGTGATTGGTGTCATTGGCGGCGTCAAGGCACCCGGCATCGACAAGTTCATCGTTGGCTATATCCAGGGTGCCAAGGCAATCAACCCGGATATTGACGTGAAAGTCGCCTATTCGGAATCCTTTGGTGATCCGGCCAAAGGCCAGCAAATGGCGAAGGCGATGTTCGATGAAGGCGCCGATATTGTTTATCAGGTTGCCGGTGGGACAGGTATCGGCATTATCGAAGCGGCCAAGGCCGAAGGCAAATACGCTATCGGCGTAGATACCGATCAGGATGGCATGGCGCCGGGTAGCGTGCTCACCAGCATGATCAAACGCGTCGATGTTGCCGTGGAGGACATCATCGTCAACTATGCCGCGGGCAAGTTCCCTGGTGGAGAGGTGATGGACTTTGGCTTGGCGCAGAACGGCGTTGCCCTGTCCGACATGAACCATACAAAGGACATGGTGCCCGCTGCCTATCTTGCCAAAGTTGACGCCATGAAAGCGGATATCATCGCAGGCAAAATCGATGTCTGGGACGTCTCGACTGAGGGCTATCCGGATTTCTTCAAATAGATCCTTTTGATGCCGGCGGCTAATGCCGCCGGCGGACGATGGGCAGAGAACATGACGGCCGCGGAAATCAACGCCAACGATCAGGACGTCACCATTCGCCTTGGGGCAGCCGGATTGAACAAGCGTTATGGCAATGTTCAAGCCAACCGGGATGTTTCGCTGGCGGTTGGTTCCGGCGAGTTTCACGCGATCGTTGGCGAGAACGGTGCCGGTAAATCGACGTTGATGCGTATTCTTCAGGGGATTGAACAAGCCGATAGCGGTTCAATCATTGTTGACGACCAGCCGGCTAATCTTTCAGGTCCGCAGCAAGCCTTCTCGCTTGGCATAGGAATGGTGCATCAGGAGTTCATGCTGGCGCCGGACCTGACGCTTCTGGAAAATCTCGTTCTGGGCGAAGAGCCCTTGAAAACCGTGGCTGGCCCCTTCGCCCGAATTGACTGGGACGAAGCGCGGCTATCAGGCAACGCACTAGCTGAGCAGGCGGCAATCAAGATCGACTGGAGCCGGAGAGCAGGCAGCACGCCTGTCCATGTCAGGCAGTTTGTCGAGATTATCCGGCTGCTGCGGCGCGGCACCCGAATATTGATTCTGGACGAACCCACCGCCGTCCTGGCGCCACAGCAGGTCGACGACCTGTTCTCGCTTCTGCGCTCCTTGCGCGAGCAGGGAACGACAATTCTGTTTATCAGTCACAAGCTGAATGAGGTCATGGCGCTGGCAGATCGCGTCACGGTCATGCGACGCGGCGAGGTTTGCTTTTCAGAATCGGTCAAAAACACCAGCGCTGAAGAGATCGCCAGCCACATGATCGGGCACGAGCATTCGCCTCAACAGCAGACTAAAAAGCGTTCATCAGGCAAATTCCAGGCAGAAGACAAAGTACTGGAGGTTCGGAACCTTTCGATTGCGGCTATCGAAAAATCTCATCCATTGGATGATATCAACATCGCCTTGTCGCGGGGCGAGATCGCCGGAATAGCGGGTGTGTCCGGCAATGGACAACACGAACTGATCGAATGCCTTGTCGGGCTTCGGGCTCCGGGAAGCGGCGCTGTTCTGCTGTCGGGGCAAGATGTTACTTATGCGGACAATGGCTATCGCCGCCAATTGGGCATGGGATATGTCAGCGCTGACCGGCGGCATGAAGGTCTGGCGCTGGACGCCTCGATCGAAGCAAATGTGGTCGCGGGAAGTCATCGCGCAGCGCCTGTTTGCAACGGAGGTTTTCTGGACCGCAAAGCAATGCGCAAATCGGCTGGCGATCGCCTTCAGTCGCTGGATGTCCGCTATGGCGGGCTTACCAATCCGGTTTCCAGCCTCTCGGGCGGCAACCAGCAAAAGCTCGTATTTGCGCGAGAGATAGCCATCAAACCGGACCTGCTTGTTGTGTCCCAACCGACCCGCGGGGTCGATCTGGTGGGGATTGCTGCAATTCACGATATTCTACGCCGTTACCGTGATGATGGCGGGGCCGTGTTGCTGGTGTCGGAGGAACTGGACGAACTCCTCGATCTTTCCGACCGGATTTATGTCATGGCCGATGGAAGAATTGTGGGGGAACGCAAGACCAGCGAGACGAGCATCGCAGACATCGGCAACCTGATGCTGATCCAGGAAGCCGGCCATGCTTGAAGCGCGGCAGGAACAAGAGCCGGCCTATCTTGCGTTTCTTGAGCGCAGCATTGGCCTGGCTTTTCCATTTATTGTCGCACTTGTCATTGCCTCCCTCATTTTACTGGTCATCGGCGAAAACCCGATTGATGTATTCGCGCTTATGGTGGCCGAATCCTTTGGTACAGAAAGAAGAATCGCTGCGACCCTATCCGCTGCCACCCCTCTCCTCTTCACCGGTGTTGCCACCGCCATCTGCTTCCGTTCCGGCGCATTTAATGTGGGCGTGGAAGGCGCGTTTGTTATTGGCGGTCTGTGCGGCGCATACATCGGATTCACCCTGCCCGCGAGCTTTGGATACTCGCTGATCCCGCTGGCTTTCATCTTCGCAGCGGCGGTCTCGGCGGCTTGGCTGTTTATACCCGGTTATCTCCTCGCCCATTATGAGGTGGATGAAGTCGTTTCGACGCTAATGTTGAATTTTGTTGCCTTCGGCATCACCGGATACTTGGTCAACGGTCCGCTTTTGTCGGAAATCTCCGGAAACAACGTCACGCCGCTGGTGCACGAGGCGGCGCAACTCCCGCGCCTGTTGCCCCCGTCCACCTTGCATGCAGGGTTTCTTGTCGGGTTGGCCGTTGTTGTTGCCTATGGAATTTGGGCGCGCCGCACGCCATCAGGATTTGAGGGCGCCTTGGTAGGTTTCAATCAACGCTTCTCACGGGCAGTGGGCATTTCCATCCCGTCGACGATTATTCTGGTGATGGTCATTTCCGGTATCGTATCCGGACTGGGTGGCGCATCCCACGCGCTCGGCCAGCTGCACAGATTTGCAGACGGGTTTTCGCCGGGATACGGATTTACGGGAATGGCAGTGGCGTTGCTGGGGCGCAATAATGAGATTGGTATATTGCTGGGTGCAATTCTGTTCGGCGCGCTCGCTTCTGCAGGCACCACGATACAACTGTTTTCCGACATCCCACTTGATATCGTCAACATAATCGAAGGTACGGTGATGATCTTCGCAGTCGTCGAACTCGGCCGGCTCACCATTCTTCGACGGAGGCGCGCATGATCGTTGAACAGATCATCGCTGCGTCCATAACCCTTACGACGCCTATTCTGCTGGCGGCCATGGGCGGGTTGGTCAATCGCCGCGGTGGGATCGTCAATATTGCGCTCGACGCGAAGATGCTGGCTGGCGCCTTTATCGCCGTGGTCATTTCGGCAGCGACGGGCAGCTGGTTTGTGGCAATCGTTGCCGCAGCGATTGGTGGAGCGGCAGTCGGCTATCTGTTCTCGCTGGTTATCACCCGCGCCGGTGCCAACATGATTGTTGCCGGACTTGGACTAAATGTGTTCATTGCCGGCATCCTCGGCTTCATCCTGAACTGGTTTTATGATTCCAGCGGAACCTTGCGTCTTGCAGATGTGGTTTTGCTGCCGCGTTTTCTGCCCGAGTGGACCGCAGAAATTCCGATTATCGGCCTGGCGCTGTCCGAACTCGAACCGCTGACGGTTTTTGCCTGGGCCTCGGTGTTCGCATTGCCATTTGTTCTGGCGCACACGCGGGCCGGGCTGAGATTGTGCGCCACGGGCAATGCGCCACAGGTGGCCCGCGCCATGGGTGTGGCTGAAAAATCGGTGCAGGATGCATCAACCGCTTTTGCCGGGTTTTACTCCGGGCTGGGAGGCGCCCATCTGGCGCTGGCATCAATAGGGTTGTTCAACGAGGGTTTGACTGCAGGCCGAGGGTTTATCGCGCTGGCAGCGTTCTATTTCGGGCGCGATAAACCTGTGGCAACGGCTTTGGTTTGCCTCTTGTTCGGCCTGCTGGATGCAACACAGATCAGAATGCAGACCGCCGGCCTGCCACCCAAATTGATCGGGACAATTCCATATCTGATGGTCCTGGTAGCGCTCTGCTTTGCCGGATGGCGGCGCATGAAGGCGAAGGAGGCCGCAGCTTGAACACCGCGTTGATTGTAATCGATATGCAGAACTCCTTCCTCCACCCGGATGGAGAGAACTACTATCGCGAAGCCGGCGACGTGGTCGAAAATTGTCTTACGTTGATCAAACAGGCGCGAGATACAAACTGCATACTGGTTCATGTCGCAGATCGGCATCGAGACGGTTTCGATGATTTCGAAGATAAGCGGCTTCCGCGTCACTGTGTCAGTGGCGGATTTCATGCCGAGTATTTCGATGGGTTCGGCCCAGGAAGAGGCGAACATGAAATCGAGATCGTCAAACGGCGATTCAGCGCATTCTTTGCGACCGAACTGGCGCTGTTCTTGAACGAGCAGGGAGTAGATCGCGTCGTCATCTGTGGCGTCAAAACCAATGTCTGCGTGCGGGCCACGGCCCAGGATGCTTTTGCCAACGGTTTCGAGGTTGTTGTCGTCAAAGACGCCACCAATTCGAACCGCGAGCATCTGGCTTCGGCGTCGCTGGAGGATATTGAACGGTATCTCGGCAGATTGGTGACCTCGGCTGAGGCGGGAGCACTGCTGTCATGACTTCGCTGGTGGTCACCGGATATGCAAGCGTTGATTACGCATTCGGCCTGTCGGGCCAGATAGAGGGCGACCAGACGACACTGATCAATTCCCGTGACATCGGCCATTGGCCGCGTATCGGGGGATGCCCCGCCTATGTCGCCATGGCCGTTTCCGGTTTGGGACACAAAGCGTTGCCCGTCACCTGGGTGGGAAGTGACGCTCACGCAGATATCTATCTGGGGAGTTTGACCCGCGCAAAGGTCGGTAAGGAAGGCGTGGCCCGGCTTGAGGGAAAATCCCCAATGGCAGTTCTTGCCTACCAGCAAGACGGTTCATGTGCTTGCCTGTTTGATCCTGCCTTTTCCGGATCGGAAGAGCTGACCGGCGCACAACGTGAAATTATCGGTTCGGCGACCCATCTGTGCATCACCGTCGGTCCGCCACATCTCATGGAAGCGATCCTGTCGGCACGTTCGACATCGGCGCGTCTCTATTGGATCTGCAAAAACGATGCCCATTGCTTCACGACTGACGTCCGCAGTTTGTTGTCGGCTCAGGCTGATGTCATTTTCTGCAGTCACTCCGAGCGTGAATTGATCATGGAGCCATCCAATCAAGTCACCATTGTCGAAACGCACGGCAAAAAAGGTATCGCCATCACCAAGGGCGACCTGCAAGAAACAATCGGTGTGGAACCTATCATTGTCAGAGATACGACCGGTGCCGGCGACACATTCGCCGGCGGCTATATCGCTGCTGAGATGGCAGGAATATCAAATCCTGCCAAAGCAGCGCAAACGGGATTGGAGACTGCAAAATTACTGCTTCAGACGCGTTCAGCAAAGGAAAAACAATGAAAAAGGCCTGGTATTTGGGTCTGACGGAAGACGTTATCGGCGACCGGGCAATTCTGATCGGGGATCCCGATCGGGTGGATCGCATGTCTCAACTTCTTTCCGATCCGGTTTTCCATCCGGTCTCGCGCGGCCTGAAATCGGTGACGGGCACATACAATGGAACAAGAGTCACGCTCGCTGCATTTGGTATGGGCGCACCGATTGCGACCATTGTTCTGCACGAACTGGCCGATCTTGGAATTGACAAGTTTTTGCGCATCGGCACTGCCATGTACTTTCCCCCAGCGGTTGGGGGGGACTACCTGATCAGCGAGACCGCGATCGGCTTTGAGGGAACCTCCCCCGCATACGCCGGAAACAACGGACCGTTTACCGCCGATACCAAGCTCGTTGCGGCGCTGGAAAGTTCAGCTGTAGAGGCCGGGTTTGCCGCCAGCATCGGACGTTACGCAACGTTTGACGCTTTTTATCGCGACATGTTCGGGATTGATGAACCCGGCCGGAAACGGGCGACGGAAAACCGCAAGATGATGGCGGAAAAAAACGTGTTGGCCGTCGATATGGAAACTTCCGCCCTGCTTGCCGCCGCATCGGCTCTTGGCGTCTCCTGCGCCACGCTCTGTCTTGGAACCGTCGATGCGCTCAGTCAGGAAAAACTGGCGGCTGATCTGCTCGCTAAAGGTGAGAAGCAGCTGTTCGAAATTGCCCTTGATGGCCTTTCGCAAGTGAAATGACGACAGATGTTGGCGCGTAAAACAGTTGGATGAGAAAATGAGTGATATCAGCACCAGATATTTTGACACCGTAATCGAGCGCCTGAGAATTGTGTCCGAAACACAGACAGACGCCATCCGCGCGGCAGCGGAAATCTGTGCCGATGCGATCTTGGACGACAAGCTGGTTTTCACGTTCGGCACAGGCCACGGTTCGTTTGCGGCCATGGAGATGTTTCCGCGAACGGGAACCGTTACCGGTTTCCGGCCGATCGTCGAAAGCACGATGATTTCATTTCATCGCGTTCTGGGCGATGGCGGCGCCCGCCAATACAGGTTTATTCACGGGCAGGAAGGCTATGGCGAGGCAATTCTGTCGGCGCACCAGCTCGACCCCGGGGACGCCATGCTGATCTTCTCTCACTCCGGTCTGAATGCCGTCACCCTGGATATGGCGGTCGGCGCCAAGTCGCGCGGCATGAAACTGATTGGTGTCACATCCATTCCTCATTCTTCGTCGACACCTTCGCGTCATACCTGCGGCAAGCGGTTGTTTGAACTGGCTGACGTTGTGATCGACACCGGCGTGCCGAAGGGAGATGCCGGGATAGACATCGAGGGTCTTGAGTACCGGGTTGGCGCCACATCCACATCGATTGCGATCGCCATTGGACACGCGATCAATGCGGCCACGGCCGAAATCATGATCGAACGAGGCCACGAGCCTTTTGTCATGGTCAGTCCGAATACGGCTGAAAAGGCGGAAGCAAATCGCATCAATGACAGAAATTACACCGAGCTTTGGCGTCGGTTGAAATCGCGCTGAACAGGGGAACCGAATGGATCGCGGCGTATTTATCGGCGGCAAGTGGCAAACACCTCAAGGCCTTGAACGTTTCGAGATTTATAATCCGGCAAACGGTGAACTGATCGGTTCAACATTACTCGCCGATGAGGCAACCATCGACAAAGCTGTTGAAGCAGCTGAAAAAGCGTTGCCTATTCTGTCCGGCCTGGGAGCGGAAGCGCGCGCCGCAATACTTAATCGCGCCGCCGGGCTGGTCGAGGCGCGTGTCGAAGAGATGGCGCTGCTTTTGACCCGCGAACAGGGCAAGCCTATTGCCGATAATCGCAAGGAAATTCTCTTTGGCGCCAAAGTCCTTCGCTACTATGCCGAGGAGGCAACACGGATCGGCGGTGAGCTACGGCCATCCGCCAATCCGCACATCAAGAATGTGGTCAGCCGTCACCCGGTGGGCGTGGCGGCGGCAATCGTGCCGTGGAATTATCCGGTTGATCTTTATTGCTGGAAGACCGGTCCAGCGCTCGCGGCCGGGTGTCCATTGATCGTCAAATCGCCACCTGAAACGCCCCTGGCCATCGCCATGCTGGTCGATTGCTTCCATGATGCCGGTCTTCCCGACGGCGCGCTTGCCGATCTGCCCGGGCATGGTCCAGTCGCCGGTGCAGCACTGGCTTCGCATCCGCGTGTGCGGGTCATCTCGGCAACCGCATCAATTCCGGCAGGTCAGGATATCATGCGCAATGCTGCGGCAAACCTGAAGAAGCTCTGCCTTGAACTTGGCGGTAACGCACCGTTGATTGTCATGGCTGATGCAAATCTGGAGGAGGCCGCCAAAGCCGCCCACCGGCGCGCATTCTCAAACATGGGCCAGATCTGCATCACGGTGAACCGGATCCTTGTCGACAAATCGGTCCACACAGAATTTGCTGATATCCTGACCGCAATGACACGGGAAACCATGCTCGGCAACGGGGCGGATCCGGGTGTTGAATATGGGCCGGTTTTGAACGAACGGGTGATTGAACGGGTTGAGCAGCACAAACAGGACGCGTTGGCCAAGGGTGGCCGCTTATTGGCTGGGGGAGATCGTGCTGACGGTGAAGCGTTCGACCGCGGCCATTTTTACCGGCCGACGGTGATTGATGACGCACCGCCCGATTGCCTGCCGATGATGAGCGAGACCTACGGGCCACTGGCGGCAATGGCATCATTCGACAATACCGAGCAGATGATCGCCATGGCCAACAGCCTCGAATATGGTCTTGCCGCCTATATCTATGGTTCCGATCTTGAGCGGATGTGGGCCATCGCCGATCGGCTGGAATTTGGCGGTATCGGTCTTAACGTCAATGATGTCAGCGAGTTGCAAGCGCCCTTTGGCGGTTGGAAAATGAGCGGGATCGGGCGGGAACTTGGTCCGGAAGGCCTTGATGCATATCTTGAGCCGAAATTATTGAAGATGCGCGTCGCGGCTCTCGATTAGGCATTCGTGAAGATAAATCACCCACTCAGGGTTATCCACCTGTCAAAGAATTCTGTACACACGCAACCCGGATGGAACCGCGGATCCCAACCCGGCCACGGAACCGCAATTGCCGATTGCGGCAGCAGTACTGTAACCGGGGGAAATACAGGCAAACTCGTTTTATCTTCCGTTATCGAGAATACCATCTTCCTGGTTCGCAACTATAACGATGGATCGAATTGCCCAATCTGCGCGATTGAACCACCGCTTTGAGCCGATTTGATGAAAAGTTGGTAATCGGAATTATGGACTGAGAATTTGGAAACGATTTTCGAAAGCAGCGTCTCCGGAGATGTTGTTTCCAGATAGCATCACTATCGAAACCACATTCTACAAATTCGGGACTCATTGAACCCGGCCAACCATCATATATCCGCCAGGGTTGCGTGCCGGCGTCCTTTCAGATGGGGTCGCCTGCGCCCTTTCGCTCGACAATCAGGCCGTAGCTGTCCGGTTCCCGGTGGCGGGCAAAATCAAAGATTGTCTCGCGGTACCGCGTACCCATATCCAGGTCGACTTTGGCAGTGATTACCTCGTCCTCCAGCGTCCCGGCCATGGCGACGATCTCGCCTGATGGGGCGACGATGACGGATTGGCCGACCATCATGGAGCCTTCCTCGCGCCCGCATTTCGCGGTGCCTACCACCCAGGTTGCGTTTTGATAGGCACCCGCCTGCATGCTCAGGTGATTGTGGAACTGGGTCAGCCCGTCAATATCGCCGTGACCTGTATGGTCGATGGGGGTGTTGTAGCCCAGCGCAATCAAATCGACACCTTGCAGCCCCATCACCCTGTATGCTTCGGGCCAACGACGGTCGTTGCAGATCATCATACCCATGCGTCCACCGAAACCCTCAAAGACTCGAAAACCGAGATTTCCCGGCTCAAAGTAGCGTTTTTCAAGATGCTGATGCGTTCGGCCAGGTTGCGGTGCATCATGACCCGGGAGATGGACTTTCCGGTATTTCCCCAGGATTTTGCCATCCTGACCGACCAGGATCGACGTGTTGAAATGCCGGATGCGCCCCTCTTCCATCACGCGCTCGGCATAGCCGAGATAGAAGCCAACACCCAATTCCGCCGCCAAATCGAACAGCGGTTGGGTTGCGGGGCCAGGCACTTCATTTTCGTACCATGTCTCCAATTCGTCCGGATCGTCGAACATCCAGCGAGGAAAAAATGTGGTCAGAGCAAGTTCAGGGAACACTACCAGCTTGGCTCCGCGTCCATGCGCCTCGCGCAACATGTCGGCCAAGCGGGCCACGCAGGCCTGGCGCGGTTCGTCCCTTGCGATGGGGCCCATCTGGGCGCTGGCAACAACGTATTGACGGGTCATTTCATACTCCTCGCTTTGCAGCAGTTGCTGCCATGTCCACCATCCCTTCCCGGATCACGACACCATATTGTTTTGCGGCATTTTCGACAGAGACGATGCCGTCGAGTACATCGTCCAGAACCGCCTCGGGGTCGCGTTCGAATGCAGGCCCATAGCCACCCGCCGAGGGGCCAACCGCCAGAAAGGTGTCTCCGGCCGCAGTCGGGCGATAGGGCACCTTTGAGGCCAGCGCTTCGTCCGTGCCGTCAGAGTGAATGAGGTGCAGTTCGGCGGGCCTGCCGTCGTCGCCACCCTTAAATCCCCAGGGTGGAAATTTGTGGCCTTCGCCTTCAACGGAAAAGCCGCCTGGTTCCAGGAACTGGAACGCACGGCAGGCCCCGACCCCGCCCCGGCTCCGGCCCGCACCGCAGGTATCCTCGCGCAGCTCGTACCTGGTCACACGCATGGGCAGGTGGCTCTCGATATCCTCGATCGGGTTATTGCGGGTGTTGGCGTAAAGCGTATCCACCGCGTCCATTCCATCCTTGGTAAAGCGCCCGCCATAACTACCTTCGAAGATTTCCATGTGCACCCAGTGGACCTCCTCGCGCAAACCCGAAAATGCGATTACTTTCAGGTTGCCAATCCCGGCGGATACCTGCTCGGGCACCGCCTCGGCCAAAGCCTTCATCACAGTATCCGCCAGCTGGTTGCCCGGTGTAAAGCGAGCGATCACCGGCGCCGGAAAAATCGGGTTGGCCAGGCAACCGCGAGGCGCGATGATCTTGATCGGCCGGGTCAGACCCGAATTCTGCGGGATTTCGCCATAGATTTCACTGTCCAGCAGCACAGAACGCACGGTCAGCCAGATCGAGATGTCGACCGTGCCGATAAACGGCATGTTGATGGGCCGGTCGCTAACCTGATCCGCCGTTCCGGTGAGGTCCACCACCATGTGGTCGCCGTCAATGGTGATGGTGACCGTAATGGGCAACTCGCTGCGTTCAGGATCCCCGAGGAAGCCATCAATGTGAGTGGTGGCTGAATAGGTGCCATCCGGCACATCGCTGATGGCCCGGCGCATCAGCCGCTCGGAATAGTCCATCAGAGCTTCGGACGCGGCTCTAATGGTGGCGACATCATAGCGTGCGATCAGTTCCTTGAATCTTTCAGTTCCAATTTCGCACGCTGCGACCTGGGCATCCAGATCTCCCACTACCAGCGCTGGCGCGCGGACGTTATCGCGCAGGATCTGCCAGACGGCCTCATTGCGCACGCCCGCATCGACCACTTTGATCGCCTTGAATTGCAGTCCCTCGGCGTAGACATCCATCGCATCAACGATGCCGCAGGATCCCGGTGACAGGGCGCCCACGTCGAGATGGTGCGCGGTTGTGCCGGCAAACCCGACCAGCTCGTCCCCATGGAAAACCGGCATGATCAATGCAATATCAGGCCCGTGCGATGCGCCGCCATATGGGTCGTTATGCATGACCACATCGCCGGGTCGAAATCTGTCCCCGCGGGCCTGGAACACTTCAATGACATTCTTCACATAGCCGGGGATTGGCCCCGATTGCAGTGGCGTGGATTGGACGGATTCGGCAAGTTGATTGCCCTCGTGATCGGTAAGTGCAGTGCCAAAATCCTCGGATTCGCGGATAATCGAGGAATAAGACATCCGCATCAGCTTATAGCCCATCTCGATCGCGATGTTCTGCAACGCGCCCTGAATGACACTGGCGGTGACAGGGTCGATGTTCCGGGTCATGATACACCCCCAATTTTGATGATGATATTGCCGGCTTTGTCAGCGACAAAACTGTCGTTGGGACGGACGACAGTGGTGCTGTCCTGTTGCAGGATCACGGCAGGACCGTGAATATCCTGTTCCAGGGGCAGAGCATCCCGGCGATAGAATGCTGTGTCCACCGTGCGCAAGTCGGACCCGACGCGAAAAACCGAGGCACGGGTAGCCACTTTTGCGCTTTCCAGCGACCCGCCGCTGGGTGAGGTCTGTGCCTTGATTTTTTGCGTCTCTCCAATGCCCGTCACACGAACATTGACAATCTCCATCGGGCTGCCGGGAAAGGAGCGACCGTACTCGGCCTCGTGCCGGGCCTCGAACTCGGTCCACACGGCTGTCTCGGCGGCAGTGTCGAAGGCACCATCGGGCACGCCGATACGCAATTCGTAGCCCTGACCGACATATCGGATATCAGCCGTGCGCTTGAAGCTGATCCGGGCGGGATCCACCCGGTCTGCAGCATATTGCGCCAACAACGCCGCCTCCATATCGGCAAACCGTTCCTCAATGCGTGCATGATTCATGGCATTCGAAAACATAAAGGCGGTGCGGATGGCATCGTATTGCAGGTCGGTCGTCAAAAGCCCCATGGCCGAGGTGATCCCGGGATGCGCCGGCACGATCACCTCTGGGATAGAAAGCTGAGCAGCCACATCGGCCGCTTGCAACGGACCGCCACCGCCGAACGCGACTAAGGCGAAATCGCGAGGATCCAGTCCCTTTTGCACCGTACGGGAGCGGATGGCATTCGCCATATTGGCATTGATTATCGTGATCATGCCCTCGGCCGCTGCCAATCGGTCCATGCCCAGCGATTTTGCAAACTCATCAATGGCTGCTTCCGCAGCAGCCGCGTCCAGGGCCATCTCGCCACCCAGGAAATTTTCCGGATCAAGGCGGCCCAGCACCACATTGGCGTCGGTCAAAGTGGGTTCCACACCACCGTGGCCATAGGCAGCCGGTCCGGGTCGCGCACCCGCAGACCGGGGCCCGACCTTGAAGGCCCCACCTTTGTCTTGATGGCCGATCGATCCACCGCCGGCGCCGATGGTATGGATATCAATCATCGGTACCATCAGCGGGAAACCCGCGATCCAGGTGTCGCGGGGTGTCGCCTCGGCAAAACGACCCTCGGACACGATCCCAATGTCTGCAGACGTTCCGCCCACATCGAAGGTGATAAGCGAGGATCGTCCCGAGAGCCCGCCGGTCCAGGCGCCGCCTAACACGCCGGCAGCGGGTCCGGACAGCAATGTGTCGACCGGACGCTCCGATACCATCGCCGCAGTTGCTGCCCCTCCGTTCGAGGCCATGATGTGCAGATCGGCATTCAACCCTGCATCTGCCAACGCGCCTTCCAACGTTGAAATATAATCTCGCACCTTCGGGCCGACGAATGCGTTGATGGCCGAGGTCGTGAACCTTTCGAACTCGCGGAACTGGGGCGAAACGGACGATGATGTCGTTACGAACGCTTCGGGGTGCTCCTCGGCAACCAAAGCCTTTGCGCGTTCTTCATGAGAGGGGTCAAGGAAGGCGAACAGGAAGCAAACGGCAATTGAAGATATCCCGGCGTCTCGTAACTCTCGTGCCGCCGCGCGCACGGCGTTTTCGTCGAGCGGAACCAGCACTTCGCCTGTGGGTGGCGCAATGCGATGAGGCACCGTCTTGCGATAGCGCCGCTTGATCAAGGGGCGATCTTGCCAGGGGATATCCTGCTGAATCGAAAAATGCTGGGGCCGTTGGTGGCGCCCGATGTGAATGATATCGCGATACCCTTCATTCGTGATCATGCCACATTCGGCACCGTCATGCTCCAGAATCGCATTCGTGGCTGTGGTGGTGCCGTGATAAACATGATCGATGCTCGCCCGGTCCACCTCGATGCGGTCGCAGAGCGCCGTTACTCCGCCGAGTACACCGTGAGCTGGATTGTCGGGCGTTGTCGGGACCTTGTGGATATGGGTGACCCCGGTTTCGGTATCGTGAAATATGATATCCGTGAAAGTTCCGCCCACATCGACGCCAATCAACCGCATATCGCTGCTCCCACATATCGTATTTTTGCGCTGACCAGTTCAGCCCCGGTGCGCCCGTCTCTGTCCGGGAACCTATAGCATGTGCGCATCACAGCCTAGGATTTGCCGATCATTGCAGGATCGAAGCGCTACACCTTCAAAAGCAGTTTGCCTGCGGTCTGACGCGAAGCCAGTTGGTCGAACATCGCGTTGACCTCCTCAAATGGAAATATCCCCTCAATCGGCACGCGAATTGTGCCGCTCTGGATCCCAACCAGAACCGCCTCGACGCCCTTTGCCCAACTTGCCGACCGGAAATCCAAATGCCCGATATGCATGCGCGTGAATGTCAGCGATTTGCCCACAAGCTTTTCCCAAAGGTTCGGAAAGGGTTTTCCCTCCGCTTCGCCGTAACTGACTACATGACCGAGCGGACGTATTGCGTCGAAGCTGCGATCAAGAATCGAGGCCCCGGTTGAATCGACAACCTTGTCGACCCCTCTTCCGCCCGTCGCCTGCATGGCAACTTCGACAAAATCCGTATCGCCGCGATTGACGACCGTGTCTGCGCCGAATTGCAGAGCTCTGACCTCCTTTCCAGCAGTGCCAACGGTGCCGATGACGGTCGCACCGGCCGCTTTTGCGATCTGTGTCAGGTAAAGGCCTACTCCGCCGCCGATGGCGTGAACGAGTATGGTGTCGTCCGGTTTGGTATTGCTCACGCCGTGAAGAAGATTCCAGGCCGTCAGGCCCTGCAGGTAAAACGCAGCGCCCGTCTCGAGGCTGACACTATCAGGAAGCCGAATGAGGCGTTCTTCGGGGACTGCACATGCCTCTGCGAAAGCGCCGGCGTCTTCGCTAAAGGCAGCCACCCTCTTCCCGATCCATTTGGTGTCGACGCCTTCCCCAACGCTCTCGACCGTTCCCGCCATCTCGAGCCCCGCAACCAAAGGATAACCCTTCGGATGGGGATAAATGCCCGAGCGCATCATCAGGTCAGCATAATTCAGTCCGGCGAACTGGACCTTTACCAGAACTTGACCCCGCCCCGGGACAGGCGATGGAACCTCACGGACAACCACCGACTCAGGCCGCCCGTCCGGCTTGTCGAAAACAACTGCTTTCATCCGGCATTCTCCAAATTGGCCAATTTTAGGCGAGGTTAAGGTGATCGGTGCTGTTTTCCCAAGCATTTTCTGTTTCGGTTTGATGTCAGTGGTTGGTACACAGAACCGCGGGCTGACCGGACGGATTGCAGACTATTGGAAGCAACTCCGGCTGCCGGGTACTTGTTTCATTTGATCATGAGGCCAGACATTGGCCAAGATACTCAAAACGGAGCATTCTATTATCCATGGATCCATTGGGGACAATGAACCTGCCAAGCTCGATGAGGGTTGCCGATAAATGCGGAACAAACCAACTGCCTGAGTTCGTCGCATCCGGGATTCTTGGACGCAACGACGGCGCGGATTACGTTGACATTGACGATGGAAGCCGTGTCCCCATGCCGGAAGGTATCTGGGAAGGGTACATTATCCATTGGCTCGGCCAGCGTGTACGCGTACACAGGCTGCCGCAATGTGATTATTTGACAGGTGCGAGAATTCTCCTTCTTGCGCCTGACGAACCCGAACCTTCAAAGCCTTATGTTGAACTCTACTACAATGAGTCGCTGCCCGGTTATGTATCGTCCATGCTGGGTCATTTCGCAATAAATGTTGACGGCAGGATTTTCAGTTTCTCAGAGACACTGAACGAAAACGAAGAAATGTCGGAGGATGAGTTCTTCTACCGGCCGGCGTTGGGGGAATTCTCTGGCCACCCGGACAATCTGAGTTTCAATGTCGATGATCCCAAGCGGCCCTTCTATGACAAGTTCGGTCGTCGCTTCATGCGAACAATTCATGCCCTTCGCATCGAGGGACTCGAGACCGAACGGCTAACCAACAAGCTACGCACCGAACTAAGGACGATACATGAGACGCCCGCCGACCTTAGCCGTCCATACAAAAACCGGCACTTCCACTACATTCACCGCAGCTGCACCAGCATTGTGCGCGACGCGCTTCGCGATTCCGGCTTGCAAGAAGTGTCCGGCATTGTTCCCAGAGAATTGTTTCTGAGTTCAGCATATCATGTGACCCGGTCCCACCAGAGCAGCTTTCTGAAAGTCCAGGCAAGGCTGATGGGTCAGCTCAAGGTTCCGGAGCAGCCTTATAGCCGCTCAAATCCAGTACTGAATCCAGTCAATCGCTTGCGATTACCGCAATTGCGCCGAATTCCAGGTATGCAGACAGTTCTGTCGCGCTGAATTGCGGTCAAGATACGCGCCGATCGATGGATGTTCAGACGCATTGCCGGTGCATGGAATATGGGAGCCATCTCCGGTATCACCAATTTGCGCGAACACCATTGCGCGTTCCGCAAAACAACCTGAAGGTCCAGCGCTACTCCTCGTCAAAGCCGCAGCGCAGCGGGAAAGAAAACAGGGAAACAGACAATTACAATGACCAATTGGCGGTGCTGGCAGTCAAAACCGACATTGTTCCCTTCGATCCAATGACCGGAAATGGGCAGAATCCGGACTGGCAGCTTTCCGGCCTCACGTAAGTTTTAGCGGACACTCGTCGGCATAAGGCACGTAGGCGCTACCGGCCGTCAGTTGCCATTCGACAACTAAAGACCTTCGAATTTCAGCATCCCAGAAGCGAACATTCGATCGTGACGGCAGCCGAAGAGAATTAGGCCGCAGCAAAGTTTGTACAGACAACGTGCCGAATTGGGCACCGGAGCTCAACAATCTATCCGAAATCCATCCCGGTGATTTCAGAATTGTCCATCAAGATGGAAACATATTGCGACATGGCGCGCTGCCAGCTTGCCGATTCCAGCCACGCAGCAATTCGCTCTCGAACCAGTTCAAATGGTAATAGCCTGCCCTCAAGGCGCCGGTCTAGCCGCACGACATGAAATCCGTATCGTGTCTCCAGCGGCGTCCTTCGCAACTCGCCATCCTTTAACGCACCCAGGGCGCGTTCAAACTCCGGCACGGTCGAACCCTTGGTAATTTGTCCCAGATTGCCGCCCTGTTTCGCGGAAGGACAGTCGGAGAACTCTCCGGCCAGATCTGCAAAAATATCCGGGTCGGAATCAAGGCGGGAAATCAAAGACTCCGTCACCGACCTCGCCGCATCCCGCGCTGACCCGTCTTGTGGATCGACCGCCAGAAGGATGTGACTTGCTTCGTTGATTGTGCCCGAACAGAATCGCTGCAGATTGTTATCATAATAGCGTTTGCATTCTTCTTCGGAGGCATCGGGCACGGCAACCTCTTGATCAAGCAGCTGGCGAATTGACGCTTCGTCCAGGCTCTCCAGCTTGCCGTCACCGCGATTGCGGTGTTCCGGCTTGATATTTAGCCGGCGCGCTTCCTGAAGCAGCAGTTCACGAACAACAAGCGCTTCCGCCGCGGCCCTGAGCGCCTCACCCGGACTGTTGGCCGGATGATGTTGGGCCTCCTGACGGATTTCCTCTTCCGCAATCACTTCGCCATTGACCGTTATTTCATCCATTACCGGACCGGGCTTGGGCGGTACCTTTTTGGGTTTGATGCCCAAGCCCTGCGCCTTCGTGCGATCGGTGCGAATGCCATTGTCTACGACGGTAACCATCGTTTCGGCCTATTTTACCGACGCACGGGCCGAACGCGACCGGACAACCTGATAGCCGGGTCGCCAGATGTAGCGGATCGGTGCGCTCAACATGTGAACCAGCCGCGTGAAAGGAAACAATAACAGGATGGTCAATCCAAGGAACAGATGCGCCTTGAAGATCGGTGAAGCGTGCTCAACATAGCTTGCTGCATCTGCCTGGAAAGTGAAGATGCCTTGTGCCCAATTCATGAAGCGCACCATTTCCTCACCATCAAGGTGCTGCATGGAGATCGGTATTGTTGCCAGACCGAGCGCCAACTGTATCCACAACAGGATGATGATCAGCGTGTCACTCGCGTTGGAAGCAGCCCGCACCCGGGCATCGAACAGACGGCGATGAACCAGCAAGGTCGCGCCGATAATTGCCATTACTCCGGCGATGCCACCAGCTATGATCGCCAGCAACTGCTTGGCTCCGTGACTGATGCCAATGGCGTCGAACAATGCGATGGGGGTTAGCAGGCCAATCAGGTGGCCAAAGAAGATCACCAGCACACCGACATGGAACAGGACGGAGCCCCATACCAATTGTTTGCGGCGCAATAGTTGTGACGATCCGGAACGCCATGTGTATGGTTCATGGTCGTAGCGGATAATTGTGCCAAGGATCAGCACCGCCAGCGCCACATAGGGATAGATGCCGAAGAAAAGCGTGTTTAAATAGCTTAACATGGGTCCGGTCTCCTAGAGCGACGCCTGAGCGCCATCGGGATTGCGTTTGTGGGCGCGAAGCTGACGCTGGATGCGGTCCGGGCCGCAGGCATTTTCACCGGCATTGCCGCCAAAGGTGACAACTTCCTCTTCCCAGATTTCGTCCAGCGCCTTCAAATCATTGGGATCGTGTTCCGGTTCCGCCAGGATTTCATCGACCAGCTTCTTGTCGGCCTTTCCCAGCGCCAATTCCTCCAATGCGGCAAACGCGGCCACATAAACAGACTTGCGGTTGCGTAGCCGCTTCTTCAATGCGGTGATGATATGTGCTGTCTGGCCAAGCAGTTCGCGCGCTTCATCCAGTGGACGGGTTGCCAGATATTCAAGAAACAGCGGCAGATGGTCCGGCAATTCGCGTGCATCGATCTCATAGCCGTTCTCCTCATACATCTGCATCAGATCGACCATGGCCTGACCGCGATCACGGCTTTCGCCATGCACATGCTCGAACAGATGAAGTGACAAGGTCCGCGAGCGGTCGAACAGAAAGACGTATCGCTCCTGCGCATCATAGAGATCGAGTTCAGCGATGTTATCGGCAAGCTTGCCAACCAGCTTTTGGCTTCTCGCGCCAATGATGCTTTCTTCAGCAATCGCTGTTTTCAGTTCGCCGGAGGCTTGTTGCAGCTCCCGGGTCGGGTAGGAGAGAAGCAAAGAGATGGTTTTCAGGGTCTTGATCATGGTCACGCTCCTCAAAATGCATCCGCGGGTGTCGTGACCCGCTTTTTGCGCTTGGCTCCAAACAGATCGGCATCCGAAGTACCGCCCGAGCAGCCATTGCCGAACGAGAAGCCGCAGCCGCCTCGAACATCGTATGCGTCCTCCGAAACCTCGCGGTGCGTGGTCGGTATGACGAAACGATCTTCGTAATTGGCGATCGCCATGACATGATACATGTCCTCGATCATCTGAGCGGTGAGACCAACCTTGCCGGCGATCTTTTCATCGATGACGCCATCAATCGTTTTGGCGCGCATATAGGCGCGCATCGCCAGCATGCGTTCCAGTCCCTCGACAACGGGCTGTTCCTTTCCAGCGGTCAATAGATTGGCCAGATAACGAACCGGGATCCGAAGTGACCGGACATCCGGGATATCGCCGTCGAAACCGATCTTACCGTTCTCTGCCGCAGACTGTACCGGCGACAGTGGCGGGATATACCAAACCATGGGCAGTGTCCGATATTCGGGATGCAGCGGGAAAGCGACTTTCCAATCCATTGCCATCTTGTAGACAGGCGAATTCTTCGCCGCTTCCAGCCAAGCATCCGGCACACCGTCTTTGCGAGCCTGCTCAATGACTCCCGGATCGTTGGGGTCGAGGAAAATCTTCAATTGCTCTTCATAAAGATCCTGTTCATCTCCGGTCGAAGCGGCTTCCGAAATCCGGTCGGCGTCATAGAGCACAACACCGAGATAGCGGATGCGACCGACGCAGGTCTCCGAACACACAGTCGGATGACCGGCTTCGATGCGCGGATAGCAGAAAACGCATTTTTCAGATTTACCCGACGACCAGTTGTAATAGATCTTCTTGTACGGGCAGCCGGACACGCACATGCGCCAGCCGCGGCACTTTTCCTGGTCGATCAGGACGATGCCATCATCCTCGCGCTTGTAGATAGCGCCGGATGGGCAGGCCGCGACGCAGGCAGGGTTGAGGCAATGCTCGCACAGCCGCGGCAGATACATCATGAAAGTGTTTTCGAACTCGCCGTAAATCTCTTTCTGCACACCTTCAAAATTGTAGTCCTTGGAGCGTTTGGAAAACTCGCCACCAAGGATTTCTTCCCAGTTCGGACCCCATTCGATCTTTTCCATCCGTTCACCGGAAACCAGCGAGCGCGGCCTTGCTGTGGGCGACGCCTGGCTCTCCTTGGCGGTCTGAAGATGGGAATAATCGAAATCAAACGGCTCGTAGTAATCATCGATTTCCGGCAGATCCGGATTGGCGAAAATTTTCGCCAAGATCCGCCACTTCGAACCCATCTTCGGTTCGATTTTGCCGTTCGACTTTCTTGTCCAGCCGCCGTTCCATTTCTTCTGGTTCTCCCATTCCTTGGGATAGCCGACACCGGGTTTGGTCTCGACATTGTTGAACCAGGCGTACTCGACGCCCTCACGATTGGTCCAGACATTCTTGCAGGTGACCGAGCAAGTATGGCATCCGATGCATTTGTCGAGGTTCAGCACCATGCCGATTTGTGCGCGAATTTTCATTCTGCTGCCTCCTTGCTCGCTGCGGTTTCGCGATAGGGTCCTTCCATCCAGTCAACTTTCTCCATTTTCTGGACGATGACGAACTCGTCGCGGTTTGAACCGACCGTGCCGTAATAGTTGAAGCCGTAGGATTGTTGGGCGTAGCCTCCGATCATATGCGTCGGCTTGGTGATCGCCCGTGTTACCGAGTTGTGAATCCCGCCGCGCTGGCCGGTAATCTGGCTGCCGGGCGTGTTCACGATCTTCTCCTGCGCGTGGTACATGTAGATTGTCCCCTCCTTCATGCGCTGGGAGACAACCACGCGCGCGGTGATTGCGCCGTTGACGTTGAAGACTTCGACCCAGTCATTGTCGACCAGCTCTGCCTTCCTGGCGTCCACTTCAGAAATCCAGACGACCGGTCCACCGCGATTGAGCGTCAGCATCATCAGATTGTCCGAATAGGTGGAGTGAATACCCCACTTCTGGTGCGGAGTGATAAAGTTCAGCACCACCTGCGGCTTGCCGTTCGATTTGGTTTCGATCACCGGCTTGACCGCCTTGGTGTCGATTGGGGGGCGGTAAAGGCAGAAACCTTCACCAAACGCGCGCATCCACAAATGGTCCTGATAGAGCTGCTGCCGCCCGGTCAGTGTGCGCCAGGGTATGTACTCGTGCACATTTGTATAGCCGGCATTGTAACAGACCTTTTCCGATTCCAGCCCCGACCAGGTTGGCGATGAGATGATCTTGCGGGGCTGCGCCGCCACATCGCGGAACCTGATTTTCTCGTCTTCCTTTGGAATGGCCAGATGGGTGTGGTCGCGGCCGGTTGTCTTCGAAAGCGCCTCCCAGGCTTTGACCGCCACTTCGCCGTTTGTTTCCGGCGCCAGAGAGAGCACGACCTCGGTTGCATCAATATCCGTTTCGATCCTCGGACGGCCCTTTGTGGCTCCTTCCTCTGTGACGATGCCGTTGAGTTTGCCAAGCAACTCAACTTCGTGCTCGGTGTTCCAGGAAATACCCTTGCCACCATTGCCGAGCGTGTCCATGAGCGGGCCAAGCGCGGTGAAGCGTTTGTAAAGGTTCGGGTAGTCCCGTTCGACAACGGCCACCGTTGGCATCGTCTTGCCCGGTACCGGTTCAACGTCTCCGGTCTTCCAATCCTTGACGTCAAATGCCTGGGCGATTTCGCCTGGTGTATCGTGCAAAATTGGAACCAGCACGACGTCTTTCTCGACGCCAAGCACTTCCGGAGCGACCTCGGAGAATTTCTTTGCAATACCCTTGAAGATGTCCCAGTCGCTGCGCGCGTCCCAAGCCGGATCCGCAGCACTGGTCAACGGATGGATGAACGGATGCATGTCCGACGTGTTGAGATCGTTTTTCTCGTACCATGTGGCGGTTGGCAGAACGATGTCGGAGTAGACACAGGTGGTCGACATGCGGAAGTCGAGCGTGACCAGGAGGTCGAGCTTTCCTTCCGGTGCGGCATCATGCCATTCGGCCTCTTTGGCGCGCTGCCGGCCTTCATCACCCAAGTCCTTGCCAAGCACACCGTGGGACGTTCCCAACAGGTGCTTGAGAAAATACTCATGGCCCTTGCCGGAAGAACCGAGCAGGTTTGAACGCCAGACAAACAAATTTCGCGGCCAATTTGCCGGATCGTCCGGATCTTCACAGGACATTTTAAGTTTGCCTGCTTTCAACTGCGCGGCAATGTAGTCTTTCGGCTCTTTCTTCGCTTTCGCCGCCGCCTTGGCCAGATCCAACGGATTTGTCTTCAGCTGCGGTGCTGAAGGCAGCCAACCCATTCGCTCAGAGCGGATATTGTAGTCGATTAATGTCGCATCCCAAGGTCCGTCAGGCGCGGTTGGCGACAGGATTTCATCAACTTTCAAGGTCTCGTAGCGCCACTGATCCGTGTGCGCGTAAAAGAAGGAGGTCGAGTTCATATGCCGAGGCGGACGGCCCCAGTCGAGTCCGAAGGCGAGCGGCAACCAACCGGTTTGCGGGCGCAGTTTTTCCTGGCCAACATAGTGACTCCAGCCGCCGCCTGATTGTCCAACACAGCCGCACATCACCAGCATGTTGATGATGCCGCGATAGTTCATGTCCATATGGTACCAGTGGTTCAGACCGGCACCGAGAATGACCATTGAGCGGCCTTTTGTCTTTTCAGCGTTATCGGCAAATTCGCGCGCGACCGTGATGATCTGCTCGCGTGGCACACCGGTTACCCGTTCTGCCCATGCTGGCGTGTAGGGAATATCGTCATCGAAGCTCGATGCAGTCGTCTTGTCGCCCAATCCCCGATCGAGGCCATAATTGGCGCAGAAGAGATCGAACACCGTTGCGACGAGCGTGTCACCGGCTGCAAGCTTGATTTTCTTCACCGGTACGGATCGCTCGAGCACGCTTTCGTGTTCGGTGCCTTCAAAGTGGTCGTGTTCGCGATTGCCAAAATAGGGGAAGGCGACATCGACTACGGAATCATGATCGCTATCGAGGATGAAACTCATCTCGAGCTCGACATCTCTGCCCTTGCCATCCTTGGCCTCGAGGTTCCACTTGCCCTGCTCGCCCCAGCGATAACCGACAGAGCCGTTGGGCGCGACGATCTTGCCGGTTTTGCTGTCGACCGCGACGGTTTTCCAATCCGGATTGTTTTTCTCGCCAAGCCCGCCTTTGATGTCTGAGGCGCGGACCATCCGGCCGGGCACCAATCGGCCCTCCTGGTCCTTTTCGAGCTGCACCAGCATCGGCATGTCAGTGTAGCGGCGGCAATAGTCTTCGAAGTATTCGGCCTGCCGGTCGAGATGAAACTCGCGCAGGATGACATGACCCATGGCCATCGAGAGAGCCGCATCGGTGCCCTGTTTTGGATGCAACCACAGATCCGAGAATTTGGCTGCTTCAGAATAGTCAGGCGACACGACAACTGACTTCGCGCCCTTGTAGCGAACCTCAGAATAGAAATGCGCGTCTGGTGTTCGGGTCTGCGGAACATTCGATCCCCAAAGGATCAGGAAACCGGAGTTATACCAGTCGGCTGACTCCGGTACGTCGGTCTGCTCACCCCAGGTCATCGGTGAGGACGGTGGCAGATCGCAATACCAATCGTAAAACGACATGCAGACGCCACCCATCAGCGACAGATAGCGCGATCCCGCGGCATAGGAGACCATCGACATTGCCGGAATCGGCGAAAAGCCGATGACCCGATCCGGGCCATAGGCGCGCGCCGTATAGGCATTGGCCGCAGCGATGATCTCGTTAATCTCGTCCCATTTTGCTCGGACGAAGCCGCCGAGACCGCGCACCTTGATGTATTCGGAACGCTTTGCCGGGTCTTCCTGGATTGATGCCCATGCGGCGACCGGTGTGCGAACAGCTCGCGCCTCACGCCACAGTTTCAGCAGGCGGGAACGGATGAGCGGATATTTCACCCGGTTTGCCGAATACATGTACCAGGAATAGCTGGCGCCGCGCGAGCAACCACGGGGCTCGTGATTTGGCAGATCTGGCCTGGTGCGTGGATAGTCGGTCTGCTGCGTCTCCCAGGTAACAATGCCCCCCTTCACGTAAATCTTCCATGAGCAGGAGCCGGTACAGTTGGCGCCATGGGTCGAGCGCACGATCTTGTCGTGCTGCCAGCGCTTTCGATAGCTCTCTTCCCAGTCGCGGCTTTCGGTGGTGGTAACGCCATGGCCCTTGGAAAAGGTTCCGGCCTTGTTGCTCTTCAGAAAATTCAGTCGGTCAAGCAGGTGGCTCATTTATCGTATCCTCCGATCGCCGAGCCGGTCACATTCGCGACCGAACCACGGCTCGTTGTTCTCAAGGGTTCTGCACGTAGGCGTTCTTGCGCAGGTAGAACCACCAGTTGATGATGATGCAGATCATGTAGAAGGCGGCGAAGCCGTAGAGCGCCAGCTCGGGCGTCGCGAGCTTGATTTGCTCACCCAATACCTTGGGGATGATGAAGGCACCGTAGGCTGCGACTGCAGACGTCCAGCCCAGGACCGGTCCGGCCTGTTCCCTGTCGAACACTACCGCGATTGTACGGAAGGTCGAGCCATTGCCGATACCAGTGGCGGTGAACAGGATAAGGAACAACAGCAGGAAGGGCACGAAGTAATCTTCCGGTGTCGCCGATGCATAGGCCTGTTTCATAAAGTAGGCGACGCCCAATGCGCTGACGACCATGACCACCGAGATGATCTGCGTCACCTTCGCGCCGCCGATCTTGTCGGAAATCGTGCCACCGATCGGCCGGATCAGCGCTCCGATGAATGGCCCCATCCAGGCATACATCAAAGCACTTGGGCCGTTCGGGTTGACCGTGTCATGGGTCATCACGCCGTCGATCATCACATGCTGGAAGCCGAAGATGACCTTGATCGCCAGCGCAAAGGCCGCCGAATAGCCGATAAAGGATCCGAACGTCATCGTGTAGATGACGGTCATTGCCCAGGTGTGCTTGTTGCCAAATATGCGGTACTGGCGATCAAGGTTCTGGCCGACCTGGCCCGGAATCATCCGCAGCAATAGAACCGTCGCAGCGATCACGATTGGCAGGACGATCCATTTGGAGACATCAAAGCCGGAACCGCCAACCTTTTCGGGCAGCATCAGCCACAGGCCGCAAGCAGCGGTAAACAGCCCGATTACCAGCATGAATGTGATAATGGCGAAGGCGCTAAGCGGATTGCCGATATCCGGAGAGACGTGCTCGTCCCTGATATTGTTCAACCCCCACCATCCGGCAAATGCGAGCGGGATCAGGAATACAAGCCAAATAAATCCCGCATTTTGTATGTAGGTCTCTGTGCCTGCGGGGATCTTGCCGATCAACGTGCCAGACGTGTTCTGCAGGATCATCGGCTCACCGCCGAAAATACCCATCGTCATCGCCAGCGGGACCAGGATCTGCATGGTGGTGACACCAAAATTGCCTAGACCGGCATTCATTCCGAGCGAATAGCCCTGCATTTTCTTTGGAAAATAAAACGAGATGTTGGACATGGACGAGGCAAAGTTGCCGCCGCCAATACCTGACAGAAAAGCAAGGATCTGGAATTGCCACAGTGGTGTGTTCGGATCCAGAAGTGCAAAGCCGGTCCCGGCAGCCGGGATCATCAGCAGTGCTGTCGTAAAGAACAGCGTATTGCGTCCACCGGCGATGCGTATGAAGAATGTCGATGGAATTCGTAGTGTCGCACCGGTCAATCCGGCTATGGCAGCAAGCGTGAACAGTTCAGATTTTTCAAACGGAAAGCCCAGATTGAGCATCTGCACCGTGATGATGCCCCAATAGAGCCAGACTGCGAAACCGCACAACAGGCTCGGAATTGAAATCCAAAGATTGCGGTTGGCGATGGTTTTTCCCTCGGACGCCCAGAAGGCCTCGTCTTCAGGATTCCAGCCTCGTAGATCTTGTCCCACTTCGTTCTCCTATCGAACAGTTGTGCCGCCCTGGTCGGGCAAATCAGAGTGCGGGCCGCCACCTCGGCAGCCCGCATGGATACCTACCTTGCTGCTTGCCCTGCATCCGCGTCAGGTGCTGTACCGGTTGACGCTTCCGGCTTTGGAAGCGGTTGCTCGGGAACGTCGGAGAGATACTTCTCTTCGCCCAGAGCCGGATGGCGCTGGCGCTCCATTCTGCGGATCGCGACATGCATCCAGACCGTGGATACGGCGACCAGCACGAACATCAGCATGTAGGGGGCGGTCCAGACACCAGTCAGATCGAGCAGAATGCCGAAGGCGATCGGCAGCACGAAACCGCCCAACCCGCCGATCATGCCGACCAGTCCACCGACCGAGCCAACGTGATGCGGGTAATAGACCGGGATGTGTTTGTAGACGGCCGCTTTGCCGAGGCTCATGACAAACCCAAGCACGACAGTGATGGCCACAAAGAAACCGACGCTCAAACCGATGTTGAACTCGATCGGTCCGTCTATGCCTTGAACAATGTAGCTTGTGTCCGGATAACTCATCACAAAAAGACAGGCGAGCGAGACGATGAATGTCAGGTACATGACAAAGCGTGCGCCCCACTTGTCCGACATCCACCCACCTAGTGCGCGAAAGACGGATCCCGGCAGCGAATAAAGACCTGCAAAAATACCGGCTGTTGTCAGCTCAAGCCCATAGGCGCCGACATAGTAACGCGGCAGAAAGGAGGCGAGCGCAACGAACGCGCCGAAGACAAAGAAGTAGTAGGTGGCAAAACGCCAGACCTGAATGTTTCTCAACGGCTCTAGCTGTTGCGCTGCAGAGACCGGTTTGGAGCCTGTCTTTTTACGCGACGCCTGCGCCGGATCATCTTTTGACAGGATGAAAAACAACACTGCGGTAATCGCCAATACAATTGCATAGACTCTCGCCGTGCCTTCCCATCCCATGGCGACCACCAGGAAAGGAGCTGCAAAGTTGGTGACCGCTGCGCCGACGTTACCGGCGCCAAAAATGCCAAGTGCTGTTCCCTGATGTTCTTTTTCGAACCACTGCGAAACGTAGGCAACACCGACGATGAAAGAACCGCCTGCAAGACCGAGGCCGAGTGCGGCAATCAGAAAAACCGTGTAGGTCTGCACCGATGTCAGCAGCCACACGGCAACAGCCGTGATCAGCATTTGCAGCGGAAACATGATGCGCCCGCCGTATTGTTCGGTCCAGACGCCAAGAAAGATGCGGCTGACGGAACCTGTCAAAACCGGTGTAGCGACCAGGAGACCGAACTGTGTGTCGTTCAGCCCGAGTTCGCCTTTGATTTTGACACCAATAATCGAGAATATCGTCCAGACGGCAAAGCACACGGTAAAGGCAAATGTGCTCAACCCCAATGCCCGGTATTGATCGTTGCGAGAAACGCCATCAAGCGTGTGCATGATCTGACCCCTGTCGTTCCGGCGGCTAACTTGCCGCAATTCGGCTAAACAGGGTCAATCTCTCCGTGGCGGCGTCTGACAGCTTGATCTGAATCAAGAAATGGCGTGGTTAGCGACGAAACAAGACCATGCGAATAAGAATGCTCGTCGGGTTCGGACAATGATCAAAAGCAGACTTTGAAGGGTTGAATTTTGCTACGTAAATTGATCAAATGAATACATGATATTTATCAAGGACGGCTTTCGTGCGTGCTGCTGATCTCCCCCAGGTCCGGTCTCTGAAATTATTCGAGAGCATGACCGACCAGAACTTCGAAGCTTTGATGGAGGCGGCTTATCTGCAGACCTTTCCCGCCCAGCTCGAATTGATCAGGGAAGGGGATCCTGCCGACTTTCTATATGTGGTCATTGAAGGATGTGTGGAATTGTTCGCCCGCGCCAACAATCGCGAGTCGACGCTGGGAATGGTCCACCCGGTTGGCACGTTCATTCTTGCGGCGGTGCTGAAGGATGCGGTCTATTTGATGTCAGCGCGCACCAGCAAGCGATCAAAAGTTTTACTGCTGCCATCGGACAGGGTTCGTGACATATTTTACAAAGATGACTCTTTCTCCAGATCGATTGTAGTGGAACTCGCAAGCTGCTATCGCAGCGTCGTCAAGGAACACAAAGACCTTAAGCTGCGCACAGCGGTAGAACGGCTTGCCAATCGATTGTTGCGCTATCACGTCGATCAGGGCGAAACGGGTTCGTTGAAGCTTCCGCACGACAAACGCACATTGGCGTCATTGCTGGGAATGACACCTGAAAACCTGTCACGGGCATTTGGCACGCTCAAGGGATATGGCGTGGTGGTCAATGGAGGATCGGTCAAATTAAATGACCGACCAGCGCTTGAAACATTAGCAAAGCCAAATGCGCTAATTGATGATCGGACCACATGAGTATCGGTCAGAATTGATCGGCAAAGGTTCACCATAAAGCAGGCGCTGGAAATGTCTTGCTAGAGCGTATTCGGTTTAAATGGGGGCCTAGTGCTCGCTGTCGCATATGTTGCCCAACCTCCTTCAGCGTCTGGCCCCTCTATCCGGGCCACCAATTTGAGTTTTCTCAACTAGGGTTTCAGGCACAGGAGTTCGCATACCGAGCGCATTAGGCGGGCGGATGTGATTGTATTGGCGGAGCCACTGATTGATCACTGTCAGGGTCGCTGGCGGTGAGGGAGGGATTCGAACCCCCGATAGAGTTGCCCCTATACCGCATTTCGAGTGCGGCGCTTTCAACCACTCAGCCACCTCACCGCATGTTGTGGTCATCCCGCTGGCGGGAACAGCGGCGACTAGATACCGGTGGACTGCGGTCGGCACAAGCGAAAACTTGCCGATCGCCAAATCGGGGGTCAGGCCGCAACAGGCACAGGATCGCCGGTTTTTCTTGACATTTCACCGCAGCTTCGGCATGAGACCGCAGTTCTTCGGCGCGGACGGTATTCCGCGCCGTTGATGCTTTGAAAAAAGAACCCGAAACGACTGACAAAAAGACGGCCGGGACAATCTGATCCCAGTGCCGGAAAGAACACGCGAAAGGAAAAACGATGTTCGCAGTCATCAAGACCGGAGGCAAGCAATATCGCGTTGCCGCCGAGGACCTCTTGAAGGTCGAAAAAGTGTCCGGTGAAGCCGGCGACATGGTTGAATTCGGCAATGTGCTCGTTGTTGGCGAAGGCAAGGATGCAGCGATCGGTGCGCCTTACGTGGACGGAGCGATGGTAACCGCCGAAATCGTTGAACAGGGACGCGCAAAGAAGGTTATTACCTTCAAAAAGCGCCGGCGCAAAAACTCACGCCGCACGATCGGTCATCGTCAGCTGCTGACAACCGTACGCATCTCTGAGATCCTGACCGGAGGCGCAAAACCGTCGAAAAAGGCAGCTGCCAAAAAGGAAGCCCCCAAGAAGGAAGCGCCGAAGGAAAAGGCCAAGGAAGAAGCACCTGCCAAAAAGGCTGAGCCAAAGGCAGAAGCCAAGCCGGCTGCCAAGAAAGATGAAGCACCGGCTGATGCGGCGCCGCTCTTCAAGGCGCCAAAGGGTGATGGCGATGATCTGACCAAGATCAAGGGCATCGGACCCGTTGCCGCCGGGCAGCTGAATGAACAGGGCATCACCACCTACGCCCAGATCGCCAAGCTTACCGACAAGGACATCGCGCGTATCGACGAAGCCATGCCGTTTTCCGCTGACCAGATTGGCGATTGGCGCGAACAGGCGAAGGAATTGGCCAAATAGGCTGAGCTTGAATTAAGGCGCTGAAACGCGCATAAGGTCACGAAAGCGTCGAAATATCGACGTGAAGGAGCATAGAAATGGCACACAAGAAAGCTGGTGGTTCGTCGCGCAACGGTCGCGATTCTGAATCGAAGCGCCTTGGCGTGAAAAAATTCGGCGGCGAGAAAGTGATCGCCGGTAACATCATTATTCGTCAGCGCGGAACCAAATGGCATCCGGGCACGAATGTCGGCATGGGCAAGGACCATACGCTTTTCGCACTCACGGATGGTTCCGTGAAATTTCAGAAAAAAGCGGGCGGCCGAACCTATGTGTCGGTCAACCCATTTATGGAGGCAGCGGAGTAGCCGGTTCCGCAAATTCAAACACCGGCGTCCCATCTTGGACCCGGAAGTTTGAAAGCCGATAGCGGCGAAAGAATTGAAGGGGAGATGGGCCGCCATCTCCCCTTTCTCTTTTGGCGTTGGAGGTTGCCATGGACATTTTGGTCACGAAGAGACTGACATTGAGGCCCCCTTTGGAAGTGGATGCGGATGACATCGCGCTGCATCTGTCCAACTGGAATGTCACGCGTATGCTGGCGCGGGTGCCGTTTCCCTATGACCACCAGGACGCCATTGAATGGTTCAAGCGTTGTGATCGGGCCGGCGATGAGAAAATCATCTTCACCGTCCATCGCGAAAGACTGATTGGCGTTGTCGGCATTGAACAGCGTGGCGTTGGGCCTGTGCTCGGATACTGGCTGGCCGAACCCTGGTGGGGTCATGGATACATGACCGAAGCAGTCGGCGCGGTACTGGGTCGCTACTTTGCAGAACTGCCAAACGCGACGGTGTATTCCTCGGTGTTTGCAGACAATCCTGCTTCACTTGCGCTACAGAAGCGCCTGGGCTTCAAGGTAACTGGTGGCGGCGAACAATATTCCACTGCCCGTCAGGCGATGGTCGGCGACATTCACACCGAGCTAACGGCACAGCGTTTCACCGGGTCGAATTGCGCGGCCTACGATGTCGCAGCGTGAGCAGGCGCGAATGACATTATCCAAGCTCAAACCAAACAGGTCGGTGGTCCGAACCTTGCGCTTCGGTATCAACTCGCGCATTGCCGGCATGCCCGGCAAGGCCGGGTGTGACGAAACAATAGTCAAGACGGTTCTTTCGCTCATTATTGCCGGTGTCGAACCAGGTATGGCTGTCGGCCGGGGCAACGCCTTCGGGGATGGAGACGTCGACAAAATCACCATCACGATTTTCTTCCGGCCCGCATATCGCAATGTAACCGGAACTCTCCGGCACCATGTTGAAGTCGCCCATCAGGATCGCGTGTTCCGGGTGCGGCGGTTCGGGAAATCCTCTCGTAGGAAGCCCACTTACCGCGCCGCCTTCTTGCTCGTAGCAGAGAACCCGCTTCATCAGGAAATCAATCTGCGTAAGGCGCTCATCTTCGCGCATGTGATCAAGATGAACCGAGTAGAAACGCAAAGGCCCGATCGATGTCTCGACCATCGCTTCCAGCGCACCGCGTTGAAGGTTGAGCACGTCCGTTGTCCTCGTTCGCGGCAGCAACAAATTGCGCGACGAGATGATCGGCTTCTTCGACAATATCATGTTGCCGAACTCAAAATATTCCGAAACCGCTTTTTCGCCCTCCATGCGCGAGGCAAATCCCAATTGGAAGGGCGCGCCAAAAACATGGAAATAGTCCGGGAACAGGTCACACAGGCCGGCTACCATGTCGGCGCCGCCATTTTGCGGGTTGTTTCGCGTGACTTCCTGAAACGCTATCAAGTCGGCGCCACGCACCGCACCGGCAATTCGCTCCAGATCGTAGCGGTTATCCATGCCAAACCCGAACTGGATATTATAGGTAACACATTGCATGGTCATCGATCTGCTCCGCCAAGTGAATGTCGCAACAGTTTCTTTCGCTTCGTTGCGAGCCATGCGATAGAGCAACAGCCAATCAAACTCAACCGCTTGCAAATTGATCACACGGCAGCACCGGCATGAAATTCCTCGATACGGTCAAAATCTACATCCGCTCCGGTGACGGCGGGGCAGGCAGCGTCTCTTTCAGGCGTGAAAAATTCATCGAATTTGGCGGTCCGGACGGAGGAAATGGCGGACGCGGCGGTGACGTTTGGGTGGAAGCGGTGGATGGATTGAACACACTGATCGACTATCGCTACCGGCAGCATTTCAAGGCCAAGACCGGAATGCATGGCATGGGTGGACACAAGACGGGCGCCAAAGGTGCCGATGTTACCTTGAAAGTCCCGGCCGGTACGCAGATCTTTGAGGAAGACGACGAAACCCTGATCTGTGATTTGATTGCCGTCGGTGACCGCTTCTTGTTGGCCAAAGGTGGAAATGGCGGCTTTGGCAATATGCATTTCAAATCGTCGACCAATCGTGCGCCACGGCGCGCCAATCCGGGCCTGCCCGGCGAGGAACGCACGATACGGTTGCGCTTGAAACTAATCGCTGATGCAGGCCTGGTCGGTCTACCAAATGCTGGCAAATCGACTTATCTGGCGCGGGTCACGGCAGCAAAACCGAAAATCGCTGACTATCCGTTTACCACCCTCTATCCGGGTCTCGGCGTCACCCGGATCGATGCCCGTGAATTCGTGATTGCCGACATTCCCGGTTTGATTGAAGGCGCCCATGAAGGTGTCGGCATCGGTGACCGGTTTCTCGGCCATGTTGAGCGAACGAGGGTGCTTTTGCATCTGGTATCGGCGAGGGAAGATGATCCGGTAGCAGCATACCGGACGGTGCGCCGTGAGTTGGAAGCCTATGGTCACGGGCTTGCCGATAAACCCGAGATCGTGGCGCTTTCCCAGTGTGATTTGCTGAGTGAAGGGGACCGGAATACCGCTCGAGACAGTTTATCCGTTGCCAGCGGCAGGGATGTATTGGTGCTATCTGCTGCGACGGGAGAAGGCATCGACAGGTCCTTGCGCGACCTTATGGATATCATCACGCAAGCGCGCACTGACGATACCCCCGTAGAGACAGATCCGCGCTGGCAGAAGGCAGAAGATTTGCAGTGAAACCTCTGTCCAAATATCAACGCATCTGCGTGAAGATTGGTTCCTCACTTCTGGTTGATCCGGAAAGCGGATTGAAGCGGGAGTGGCTGGCTTCCCTGTGTGCGGACATTGCCAAACTTACTGGCTCAGACTGTCAGGTGATGATCGTTTCGTCTGGTGCAATTGCACTCGGACGCACGATATTGCGGCTTGGAAACCGAATGCTGAAGCTGGAGGAAAGCCAGGCTGCGGCGGCGGCAGGTCAAATTGCATTGGCGCGGGCGTGGGACGAGGCGCTCGGAAAGAACGCGCTTACATCCGGCCAGGTTCTGGTAACACTGGGCGACACCGAGGAGCGGCGGCGGTACTTGAACGCACGTGCCACCATTTCGACCTTGCTCAAGTTGAAAGCCGTACCGGTCATCAATGAAAACGATACGGTAGCGACAAGCGAGATACGCTACGGTGACAATGACCGGCTTGCCGCGCGTGTTGCAACGATGATGGGCGCCGATTTGCTGATCCTTTTGTCTGATGTTGACGGTCTTTATTCTGCGCCGCCTGCAACGGATCCGGACGCGAGATTCATCGCGGAAGTGCAATCCATCACTGCCGAAATCAATGCCATGGCAGGAGATGCCGGTTCCGGTCTTTCCCGCGGTGGAATGCGTACCAAGCTGGATGCCGGCCGCATTGCCACGGAAGCCGGAACCGAGATGGTCATCGCGTCGGGTACCCGCTTAAATCCTCTTTCAGCCATTGACGAGGGAGCAAGGGCAACGCTGTTTCATGCGTCTTCGCGTCCCGTCAAAAGCTACAAGACCTGGATCGCCGGCAATCTGGAACCGGCCGGTCAACTGACGATTGATGGCGGTGCTGTGCGGGCGCTTCTTTCAGGAAAATCGCTGCTTCCAGCGGGTGTCACCGCAATCAGCGGAAATTTCTCCCGCGGAGATACCGTCGCCGTCGTCAATCACGAAGAACAGCTGATCGCGCGCGGACTGGTTGCCTATGATGTGGCAGATGCCGTAAAGATCATCGGTCTGAAGAGTAGCGAAATTGCAACCAAAATTGGCTATGAAGGCCGCGCCGCCATGATTCACCGCGATGATCTCGTGATGCTTTGCAAGGCCGGGGCGGCCGGGACGACGGGGTGACAGATGCTCAATAAGGCAGGAAATTCAGACGCCGGCGTCTCCGCATTGATGAACGACATCGGGTCAAGGTCTCAAAAAGCGGCTCGTCAACTTGCGACGACTTCCACGGACACCAAGAACAGCGCGTTATTGGGAATGGCGCTTGTTATCGAACGGGAAGTGGACTCAATCCTGGCGGCGAATGCAAAAGATCTGCAAAACGCCAAGGAGACCGGTCTCAGCGAAGCATTTGTTGACCGGTTGACGCTAACCGCTGATCGCATCAAGGCAATTTCGGAAGGTATCAGGGCGATTGCCGAACTTCCCGATCCGGTTGGCAAAACAATCGCCGAGTGGACCAGGCCCAACGGATTGCGCATCGAGCGCGTTCGAACGCCGCTCGGTGTGCTTGGTGTTATTTACGAAAGCCGACCGAATGTGACCGCAGATGCCGCGGCATTGTGCCTGAAGGCGGGCAACGCCGTGATCTTGCGCGGAGGATCGGATTCATTTCACTCTTCCGACGCAATTTATCAATGCATGGTCAAGGCGCTTGAGACGACCGGATTGACCGCTGATGCTGTTCAGCTCGTACCGACAACCGATCGCGCCGCAGTGGGCGAAATGCTGAAAGGCCTCAACGGAGCCATCGATGTCATAGTGCCGCGGGGTGGCAAAGGATTGGTCGAGCGGGTGCAAAGCGAGGCGCGGGTTCCGGTTTTTGCCCACTTGGAAGGCATATGTCACGTCTATGTTGACGGGTCGGCGGATCTCGGCATGGCGATTGACGTGGTGGTCAATTCCAAAATGCGGCGCACAGGAATTTGCGGAGCTGCGGAAACCCTGCTTGTCGATCGCGAGGTAATTGGAACGCATTTGGTTCAGATCATGCAGGCGCTGATCAACGCGGGCTGTGAGGTTCGGGTAGACACAAATGAAATCAAAGGCTTTCGTATTGCCAAAGAGGCGACGGATGCGGATTGGTCGACCGAATATCTTGACGCCATCATATCAGTGACTGTGGTTGATGGTGTCGGAGGAGCAATTGACCACATCAATCGCTACTCTTCGAACCATACCGAGGCGATAATTGCTGAAGATCACAAGGCCGTTGATCGGTTTTTCTCGGAGATCGATTCGGCGATCCTGCTTCACAACGCATCAACACAATTCGCCGATGGCGGCGAATTCGGCATGGGTGCAGAAATCGGCATTGCAACCGGCAAAATGCATGCACGCGGTCCGGTGGGCGTCGAACAGTTGACTTCGTTTAAATATTGCGTGCGCGGATCGGGTCAAACCCGGCCTTGAGCACGGTGTCGAAAGCGATAGCCGGTTTGTCCAGTCAAAAGATGAAAATGCCCCACGCGGCAAGGGGATTGAGCGTGGGCCTGTTTGGCGGATCGTTCAATCCGCCGCACGCAGGACATCGCCTTGTGGCCGAAATTGCCCTTCGTCGTCTCGCGCTTCACCAATTGTGGTGGATCGTCTCGCCTGGGAACCCGCTGAAAACCGGAAGAAATCAATCGGCGCTGGACGTTCGCATCGCACAAAGCGAAGCAATAGCCAATGATCCACGTATCCGCGTCACAGCGTTCGAAGCTGCTCATAATCTCCGGTATACGGCAGACATGATCGAGCTCGTCTTACGTCGCAATCCCGGCGTAAATTTTGTTTGGATCATGGGTGCTGACAATTTGCGAGACTTTCACAAGTGGGACAGATGGCGTCAGATAATTGACACAGTACCGGTTGCGGTCATCGATCGCCCCGGCTCGACGCTATCCTTCCTTTCTTCAATTACCGCAAAATCCTATGATTTTGCGCGCATCGACGAAGACGATTCGGCGGTATTGGCGCGCCTCAAAGCACCGGCATGGACTTTCATTCACGGCCCGCGTTCATCACTGTCATCGACCGCAATTCGTGACGGCGAGTAATCTACCCTGAAATTCATGTCGTATTTGCTGGCGCTCAAATGCTCAATCCGGTCGATGTTTCGGACATGGGTATCAACGCCGGCAAAATGGATGAGGCTGCATACGGTGCGGGAGATCTGCCGACACCGGCAATAGCGGTCGCAGGCGTAATCATATCGATGGCGCTCATCGCCGTCGGAAATGGTTTGATGTTCGCATTCATTCCTCTGCGGTTGGCAGCTGAGGGATTTGAGCCGGCTTGGGCCGGATTGATGATCACCGCTTTGTCGGCCGGTGGCATTGCCGGATGCTTCCTGACCGGTCAGCTTGTCGCCAGAGTGGGTCATGCTCGTGTATTTATGACGCTTTCGGCGCTGGTAATCCTATCAAACGTTATCCTTGCCGCTTGGGTATCACCGTTTCCATGGGCAGTGGCGCGAACAATTTATGGATTTGCCGTCAGTGGCTTGTTCATCGTTTCACAGAGTTGGTTGAACGACGTCGTTGGCAACGAGATTCGCGGCCGGGTCATGGCAATATTCTACGTTGCCTACATCATCGGTATCGGTTGCGGCTCTTATCTGATTGCTTATGTCGAGATATCCGGATCGCATGCGCAGATCATTTCAATCGCATTTGCGGCCTTGTCGATCATTCCTGTCGGTTTGACCCGTCTGCGCCCGCCTGCCCCGCCGGAAACCGCATCGATTGCCATACGTGCCGTCTGGAGCATTTCACCGGTGGCCATGGTCGGAATGCTCGCCGTTGGCGGATTGACCATGATGGTCGCCGGATTTTCGCCGATACATCTGGCAGCATCGGGCTATTCCAAAGCTGATATCGCACTTTTAATGCTGGCAATGCCGCTAGGGACCCTTTTGATCCAGCTTCCCGCCGGCTGGGTTTCCGACCGACTGGACAGGCGGGTGGTCTTGCTGGCGGCAGCTGTGAGCGTTACCGGAACAGGAATTCTGGCTTTCATCATGGACGGTTCGCCGATCTGGATCCTGATTTTCATCTATGTGGTCTGGGTGGGCTCAACCGAATCAATTTTCTCAATATCGAACGCCCATGCCAGCGACCGGGCCGAGAGAAACGAGCTTGTGCAGGTGGCCAGTACGATGTTGTTTGCCTGGTCGGTTTCGGGTTTCCTGATACCCGGTCTGGCAACCCTGTTGACTGCGGGTTTTGGCACCACTGTGTTCATTGTTCTCGTGATTGTGATAGCAGCATCGTTCGGGATCTTCGTCGCCTGGCGATTGTTCTCCGCCGAGCGGGTTCCGCGCCACGAAACCGGCACATTCGCGCCGATGTCGGCGCAAGCGCCCGTACCGGCAGACCTGGCCTACTGGCCGGAAGATGACGAAAAACAGCAATCTTAGAGCCAAATACAGCCGCTGTTGTCTTGAATCCTTAACAATTTCCTGCATATCTTTGGAATACCGGCGAACACGCCGGTGGTTTGGTTGTTCTTGCCAGGAAAGGAAAGACTCTGAGAACAGCACATACGCGGAAGGTATCCCCGGAACCTTCACCCGCCGAAGTGAGCGTTCAACACGACTCATCAGCGGCACTCAACATTGTGCTTGGCAGTCTCGAAGACTCCAAGGCTGAAAACATCGTTCCAATCGACATTCAGGGCAAATCGAGCCTCGGAGACTACATGGTAGTCGCTTCCGGCCGCTCGCATCGGCATGTGTCGGCAGTGGCCGACCATTTGCTGAAAGCACTGAAGGATGCCGGTTTGGGCAAAGCGCGAGTGGAGGGCCTGCAGAGCGCCGACTGGGTGCTCATCGATGCCGGCGACATTATCGTGCATGTATTCCGCCCGGAAGTTCGAGACTTCTACAACATCGAGAAAATGTGGCTCGCACCCGACCTCGATGATCAGACAGTCCACTAGGTTCTGTCTGGCCGGATAACTGTGCGCATTTCAATATTTGCTGTCGGGCGCCTGAAGCGGGGGTCGGAAGAGGCGCTTTGCAGCCGGTATTTGGACCGATTCGCCAAGGCGGGGCCGCCTTTGGGTCTGACATTCACCGGATTGACCGAGATCGCCGAAAGCAAAGCCTCCAGGCCGGAACTGCGCCAGCAGGAGGAAGCAGACCGCTTGAAAGCGCGGTTTGACAACAGCCAAACACTGATACTTCTTGACGAGACCGGAAAGAATGTCACGTCGCGCGAATTTGCTGGTTTTGTCCGCTCCATGCGCGACGACGGCGTCCGCGATTGCTGGTTTGCGATCGGTGGACCGGACGGACACGATGCCTCTCTGCACTCCCTTGCCGGACAAAAGATCAGTTTCGGCAAACTGACCTGGCCGCATCAAATTGCAAGAATCATGCTCGCAGAGCAGCTATACAGGGCAACCACAATATTGAGTGGTCACCCCTATCACCGTGATTGAGCGCCGGGTTTTTGACAAATTGGCGAATATGGTTAGTGCTGCATTAAATGCCCATGGGTTAGATTTTCCCTGAAACTTCAACCTTCGCGACGGTACAGTTGGCAATCAGGACAAAGACGATATCGGTTACGGTGGCGTTGATCGGTTCCCTGATCGCGGCAACCCCAGGCGTATTGGCCCAGACACAGGACCCGCTGGAGCTCGAATCCAGCAATGCGCAGAACCGCCGAGAATATGAACAGCTCAAAAAACAGATCACCCTGACGGATGAGCGCCTCGCGACGTTGGAGCGCGAGGTTGCATCGATCCGCAAGGATAATGCGAGCTTGACTGCAGCTTTGATCCAGGCGGCCAAGACCGAAAAGAAGATCTCCGAGGATATTGAAGATATCGAGGTACGGCTGGAAGCGTTGAGCAAGCGTGATTTCGATCTCCGCACTTCACTCAAGCTCCGCAGTGGAATCTTGGCCGAAGTTCTGGGCGCGCTGCAGCGGATGGGTCTCAATCCGCCACCGGCACTGCTTGTCAGGCCGGAAGATGCACTCGCCTCTGTGCGTAGTGCGATACTCTTGGGAGCCGTTGTTCCGGAACTGCGCGCGGAGACTGAAATCCTCATCGCCGATTTGAAGGCCTTGTCAAGAATCACCGTTTCTATTCGCGAGGAACGCAAGCGACTGACCCAGAGGATCACCGAGCAGATAGCAGAGAAGGAGCGGCTTGGACGGCTTCTGGCTGAGCGCAAACAGCTCCAGTCGCAATCTGAGGCCGAGATGATGGCCGAACGGCAGAAAGCCGCTGAGTTGTCCGGCAAGGCAACAAATTTGAAGGATTTGATTGCGTCGCTTGAGAGCCAAATCACCAGCATCCGCCGGGCACAGGAAAAAGCCAGACTGGCCGAGGAGGAAAGGCGCCGCCGCGAGGCTGAACTGGCCAACCGGCCCGTACCTGAACAAAACAGGCTAGGTGCCGGCGAACCTTTCGGCCGGTTGCGCGGCAAGCTCCTATTGCCGGTAGCCGGACGAATCGTCGCCCGGTTTGGTTCCGATGACGGAATTGGCGGCAAACGGACAGGTGACACCGTTCAAACACAATCGGGAGCTATTGTTACCGCCCCCGCAGATGCAATTGTGCTATATTCCGGTCCGTTCAGATCCTATGGCCAAGTCTTGATCCTTGATACAGGTGATGGATATCATGTCGTTATGGCTGGTTTGGACCGAATCAACACAGCCTTGGGCCAATCGGTTCTGGCTGGCGAGCCCTTGGGTGTGATGGGTGAGGTACGTTTGGCCAGCGCGGTAGCGCAAAAAACGGGAAATCAAAGTCCGGAACTCTATATTGAGTTTCGAAAAAACGGAAAACCGGTTAATCCGGCCTCATGGTGGTCGGCACGACGCAGTGGAAGGACGGGAAATGATTCGTAAGGTCTCACTTTTGGCAGCGGGCGCTCTCATCGGCGCTTCCGCGATCAGTTTGATCAATTCGGCGCCCGGTTACGAAGCAAACGCTGCGGGAGCGGAAACCTACCGGCAACTGGCGATCTTCGGCGACATTTTTGAGCGGGTTCGCGCCCAGTACGTCAAACCTCCGTCAGAGAGCGAGTTGATCGAGAATGCGATCAACGGAATGCTGACGTCGCTTGATCCCCATTCCTCCTACCTTAATCCGGAAGCCGCCCAGGACATGCGGGTGCAGACCAAGGGAGAATTCGGCGGTCTCGGCATTGAAGTGACGATGGAAAACGAACTCGTCAAGATCATCACACCAATCGATGACACACCGGCAGCACGCGCCGGTGTACTTGCTGGCGATTTCATCTCCAAGATCGACGGCGCGGAGGTGCGCGGCATGACGCTCAGCGAAGCGGTCGACAAGATGCGCGGGCTGGTCAACACGCCGATCGATCTGACAATCCTTCGCGAAGGCGCCGACAAGCCGATCGAAATCACGATCATTCGCGACATCATCAAGGTCAAGGCGGTCAAATTCCGCGTTGAGAATGATGTCGGCTATATGAAGATCACATCGTTCACCGAAAAAACGCAAGCTGATCTGGAAAACGCGCTTGATAAGATCAATTCCCAGATTCCGGAGGATGAACTGAAAGGCTACGTCCTCGACCTGCGGCTCAACCCGGGCGGGCTTCTTGATCAGGCGATCAGCGTCTCGGATGCTTTCCTGGAGCACGGTGAGATTGTTTCCACGCGCGGCCGCGAAGCCAACGATGTAACCCGGTTTGATTCGCGGCCCGGCGATTTGGCGAATGGCAAGCCAATCATCGTCCTCGTCAATGGCGGCTCAGCCAGTGCATCGGAGATTGTAGCCGGCGCATTGCAGGATCAGCGGCGTGCTACGGTTGTGGGGAGCCGCTCTTTCGGCAAGGGTTCGGTTCAGACCATCATTCCGCTGGCCGAAAACGGTGCACTGCGGTTGACCACTGCGCTTTATTACACGCCAGCTGGAAAATCGATCCAGGGCAAGGGCATCACGCCTGATATCGAAGTGGCGCAACCGTTGCCTGACGAATTGAAGGGCCGCGATGTCACACGCGGAGAATCGGAACTGCGAGGGCATATAAAAGGGGCGGAAGAGGACGAAGAGGGCTCTGGATCATCGGCCTATGTTCCGCCGGATCCGAAGGATGACAAGCAGCTTGCCTATGCGCTCCAATTGCTTCGCGGTGAGCGGCAAGACCCGGCATATCCGCCTGATCCGAACAAGCCCGTCTTGAACCAGTAAGGACGACAGTGTACCGCGTTTATTGTTGAGCGAATCAACACGCCGCAAGGGCCAAGTGTGTAATGGGCCCAGACAGGCGTTACAAATGACCGTGGGAACGAATTGTCGCCACTGGAAAAAAAAATCGAAGAGCCGCTTGGGCAAAATCTGAAGGCTGGCAAAACTGACGCCGGCCGGAGGATTTTACCGCGCTTCGGTGCCACACTGGCAGCACTGAGCGTCGCCGCCATAGCCGGTTTGGCAGCCTACACATCCCTTTATGACCGCGGATTTAGAAAACCCGGTGTAACGGCTGAAGTGACCGTCGTTCCCGAAACTGATCTCGATATCCACGATGAACCCGAGGATGAAATCGAAGTCGGCTCCATCGAGGTACCGGAAGAGGCACCAAGTCCTTCGATCATAAAGGTCGATCCTGATCCCGAGCCGTCCGACAATGTCATCATCATTCGCGACCCATCAGCGATCGGTCAGAATTTGCGAATAGCGCATCTGCCTGACAAGGCGCTGATCGAAAGTTCCAGCCATGGAACATTGCCAAGGCGCTCAGAAGATGGACGCCGGCCATTTGACGTTTATGCCCGTCCCTGGTCCGGCGCGCGCGGAGCTCGGGTTGCAATCGTAATTGGTGGACTTGGTCTTTCGCAGACGGGCACCCAATCGGCGATTGAAAGGCTACCCGGCGAGGTGACATTGGCATTTGCCCCGCATGGAAACAGTATCGGCCGCTGGATGACTTCGGCGCGCCGCTCAGGTCATGAAATCCTGATGCAGGTGCCGCTGGAACCGTTTGACTACCCGGCGGTGAATCCCGGCGAGAACACACTGACCATCGATGCAGGTGACGAAAAAAATCTCGCCAATTTGCGTTGGGTATTGGGTCGTACAACCAACTACACCGGCGTCATGAACTATATGGGCGCCCGCTTTGTTTCCAGTGCCGTTGCCATGGAGCCAATGATGGTCGAACTCGGAAAGCGGGGCTTGCTCTATCTTGATGACGGAACTTCGGCCCGGTCGCTTGCCCCACAACTGGCGCCGGCCAAGGGTGTACCTCTGGCATCGGGCGATGCGGTGATCGATTCGAGCAAGAACCGCGGTGAAATACTGAAAAAGCTCGATGAGCTTGAGCGGATTGCGCGGGCAAAAGGCTATGCGCTCGGCACCGGATCGGCATTCGATGTCACTGTCGACGCTGTGGTCTCCTGGGTGAACGAAGCCAAAAAACGGGGTATTGAGATCGTTCCGGTGTCCGCACTCGCGTCCGATCCCGAGCGTAAGTAACCCCAAATGGTGAAGTCCCGACCGGTTGATGCCAAGAGCCTCCCGTACAGGCCCTGTGTCGGGATCATGGTACTCAACAAAGATGGACTGGTATGGACCGGAAGGCGCTTGTCAAAGGGAAATTCGGAATCCGACGGGACACCCCAGCTCTGGCAAATGCCCCAGGGCGGGATCGACAAGGGCGAAGATGTTTTCGAGGCCGCCAAACGGGAGCTTTATGAAGAGACAGGTATTCGCTCCGTGTCGCTATTGGCAGAAGCACCCGGCTGGATTTACTACGACCTTCCGGATCATTTGATCAGCATCGGGCTGAAGGGAAAATACCGGGGGCAAAAGCAACGCTGGTATGCATTCCGGTTTGAAGGCGATGAAAGCGAAATAGCCATAGACCCTCCGCCGGGTGGCCACAAACCTGAATTTGACGCCTGGTCGTGGAAACCGATGGCTGATTTGCCGTCACTGATCGTGCCGTTCAAACGCAGGGCCTACGAAGAGGTAGTCGCCGCTTTTCGACACCTGGTCAGTGTTCAAGCAGCGAAGCGCCGATGATCGCACCAGGAGAGCCGTCCTTGTTGACAACCTGAAGAAGCACTGCACAACCGCCGTCACCATGCTTTGATATCTCGCTCATCGGGAGTTCGTAGCGAATGGCATCGCCGTGCCACATGCCGGCGGTCTGAAGACCGGTGACGATATTGGCATAGGTAATTGTCTTGCCGCGATTTTCGCCACGGTCGATTTTCACATCCTTGGCTTTGTCGAAATAGACCAGGACCAAATGCGCATCACCAAGTGCGTTGACATCACCCTTGTCCGCCTCGATCACCAGGCCGTCGCCAACTTCTTCGACGTTGATTTTTATTGGCAGCCCTGAGCCCTCGGGGGCCATTTGTGAAATAAGCCGGTCAATGGAACGCCGGTCGCCTCCATTGAGATGCGCACGTCCGTTGACCACCGCTTGTGGCGTATAAACAGAACGTTCGCCAAGCGTACGGGCGTAACCATATTGACGTTTCGTGTATTCAGGACTTCCAAGCGTATCCTTCCAACCAAGATAGTCCCAGTAGTCGACATGATAGCCAAGCGCGATTACCTCACCTTCATCAGCGAGATCCACCAACACCTTGTCAGCCGGTGGACAGGAGTGACAGCCCTGGCTCGTGAACAGTTCAACAACACCAGATACCTGGCGAGCCTTTCCAGCTTCTGCGGGGCTTGCGGCAACAATCGCCGCCAAAGCTGCCGACACCAAAAATTGTCTGATCACATCCGGTCTCCGCGCATGTTTGTCTTCTTGTTCCGCGGCCAAGCCCCGGCGCACCCACGGTTAGATACGCCTGCCGCCCTTCAATCACCAGTCAACTAGGTGTGAAACGGGCAATTGTGATCAAGTAAATGCCTTGCGGGCTCAGGAAACCGGGAGTTTGATATTATGCGGGGAGTTCCCCCAAATATCCAAGACGCAGCCAATCGGTAACACCTATAGGTTCAGTGCGAGTTCCCTTCGCCTCTTGAATATCGGTACTTACAAGAGAGATTTGATCGGGATCAGCGGTTGGAACCACGATTTGTTCATAGTTTGCCACTGCCTTCGAAAGCCCGACATTTCCATCATAGTTGCAAAAAGAGATTGTTCGCTCCCCAAGCCAATCGTCGGGCTCGCCAAGTTCCAACAAGCGGCAATTGGGCCCAGAAAAGGCGAAACCGCAGAAATACAGTTCGCGCGACGACCGGATGATATCTGAAGCAAGATTGCGGTTTTGCTGTACCCAGTCGGGTACATTCGGCTCGTTCACAACGTGAATTCCCTTCGCCCATTCGTCGCAGATTTTGGCGGGACGTTCATTCAACTCTGACAGAGAACCGCATTGGCCGTGCACATGAAGAATTTCAATGTAGTCAGACCAATGTGCCATGCGTCGCTCAGTATTTGAGAACTGTTTTTCCAGAACATATTCCAAGATCATATCGTAGTTGAATGTTATGATTTTTATCTTGTTCTCGGCTGAAACCTCACCTGCACGAATCCCTTGCCGAACAATGTTTATTAGCAGATGAACCCAGTTTCGATTTTGATTGCCAAGATATCGAGCTTCGAATGATTTAGCGCGCAAGGTATGATTTGAGTCCACGCATGCTAAAAAGAACAAAGTGGAAACACACTTTTTTACAACAGCAGCATAGGTCGGATTTTCGACAATGAAGTCGTCAATTGTCTCACTTGTTTGATTGTTCAGAAGTTCCACTAAATGCCACAGTTTATCAAGGTGATCTTGAACGTTGACCTCAATTTGATCCAATTCAAAATTCATGTATGGATGAACGATGGTATTGAGGATTGGACATTCCCTGAAGTTTTCATGTGCAAAGAAATAGTGGAATGCAGCTCGGGACCCGATTCCAATTCGACCGCTAAATTTGCCATCAAATATGCGCTTCTCGCGTCCAATTGTATTTGAAATTTCAGATATCAAATCTCCACCAAGTGATAAGCCGAACGGAGCGGACGTTCCGGCGCCAATGACAAGTACTGAATTCTCGCTCGTGATCGACATCGCGCTTTCCCATTCTACAACCTTTGATAGATTATGTATCGGGATTGTCGCAAACAAAACACCCGGCGATCTGTCACCGGGTGTTTCCAACTTTCGGCTGTCAGATTTTCCGCCTACGCAGCCAGATCGCGCAGCACGTATTGCAGAATACCGCCGTTTTTGAAGTAGTCGATCTCGTCGGCGGTATCGATGCGGCAGATAATCGGTACATCCTTGGTAGAGCCATCTGCAAAGGTTACCTTCGCAACCATCTTCTGCCCCGGTTGGATATGGTCAATTCCGTCAATCGACACGGTCTCTTCGCCGGTCAAGCCAAGCGATTGCCAACTCGTACCCTCTTCGAGAACGAAGGGGATGACACCCATCCCGACCAGATTGGAGCGATGGATGCGTTCATAGGATTTGGCAATCACCGCCCTGACACCAAGCAGATTGGTGCCCTTGGCTGCCCAGTCACGAGATGAACCGTTGCCGTATTCGCCACCAGCGAACACAACCAGCGGCACATTCTCGGCCCGATATTTCATCGCTGCGTCGTAGATCGGCATTTCTTCCTTCGACGGATAGTGGATCGTGTATCCGCCTTCGCGGCCATTCTCGCCCATCATGTGGTTTTTGATGCGGATGTTGGCGAAAGTCCCGCGCATCATCACCTCGTGATTGCCGCGCCGGGTGCCGTACTGGTTGAAATCGACAACCTCGACACCGTTGCCGGTCAGATATTCGCCAGCCGGCGAGGCCGCCTTGATCGAGCCTGCAGGCGAGATGTGGTCGGTGGTGATCTTGTCGCCAAACAGCCCAAGAATGCGTGCTCCCTTGACGTCGCCCACGGCGCCTGGCGCCTTTGACATCCCCGCAAAGTAGGGCGGGTTTTGCACATAGGTTGAGCCGCTGTCCCAGGCATAGGTTTCGCCCTCGGGTACGTTAACCGCCTGCCAGTTTTCATCACCGGTAAACACTTCGGCATATTTCTTCTCAAACAGGTCGCGGGTGACATGTTCAGCGATGAATGCCTGAATTTCCTGGTTCGATGGCCAGATATCCTTCAGATAGACCGGTTGTCCGTCCTTGCCTTTGCCAAGCGGATCTTTCGTCAAATCCTTGGTCACCGAGCCGGCAAGCGCGTAGGCTACCACCAGTGGCGGTGAGGCCAGGTAATTCGCCTGGACGTCAGGCGAAATACGGCCTTCAAAATTGCGGTTTCCAGACAAGACACCAGCGGTAATCAGACCCTTGTCGTTGATTGTTTTGGAGATCGGGACGTTAAGCGGCCCAGAATTGCCGATGCATGTGGTGCAGCCAAAGCCAACCAGGTTGAAACCAATCTGGTCGAGTTCCTTCTGTAGGCCGGAATTTTCCAGATATTCGGCGACCACTTGGCTCCCCGGCGCAAGCGACGTCTTGACCCATGGCTTCTGCCGCAGGCCGAGCCGGTTGGCATTGCGGGCCATCAGCCCGGCGCCGATCAGCACGGAAGGGTTGGAAGTGTTGGTGCACGACGTGATTGCCGCAATCGCCACATCGCCATGACGCAACTGATAGTCCTCGCCCTCGACGGCGTAGAGCGTGTCGGCAGTAGACGCATCCTTCTTGTATTCGCTGACCAGCGCGTCCTGGAAACTGGAGGCGATGTTTTCCAGCGCAATGCGATGCTCCGGCCGCTTCGGTCCGGCCATCGAAGGTACGACATCGCCGAGATCAAGCGTCAGCGTGTCGGTGAACACGGGTGCCTCAGATCCGGTCTCCCGGAACATGCCCTGTTCCTTGCAGTAGGCTTCCACCAGTGCGATGCGTTCGGAATCGCGACCTGAAGTGGTGAGATAGTTCAACGTTTCGGAATCGACAGGGAAGAAACCGCAAGTGGCGCCATATTCCGGACCCATATTGCCGATCGTAGCCGCGTCAGCCAGCGTCAGACTATCGAGGCCAGGGCCGTAGAATTCGACAAATTTTCCGACCACGCCTTTCTGGCGCAGCATCTGCACGACAGTGAGCACCAGATCGGTTGCGGTGACGCCTTCTTTCAACGAGCCCGTCAACTCAAAGCCGATCACCTCCGGCAGCAGCATGGAAACCGGCTGGCCAAGCATGGCGGCCTCCGCTTCAATGCCTCCGACGCCCCAGCCGAGGACGCCAAGGCCGTTGATCATGGTCGTGTGGGAATCGGTGCCGACACACGTGTCCGGATAGGCGATCGTGTCGCCGTCCTCATCTTTTGTCCAGACGCACTGACCCAGATACTCAAGATTGACCTGGTGGCAGATGCCCGTTCCGGGTGGCACGACGCGGAAATTCTCAAACGCCTGCTGGCCCCATTTCAAGAAGCGATAGCGCTCTCCGTTGCGTTTGTATTCCAACTCGACATTGCGGGCAAAAGCGTTCGGATTACCGAATTCGTCGACAATGACCGAATGGTCAATAACGAGGTCGACCGGGACCAGCGGATTGATCTTCTGCGGATCCCCGCCAAGCGACACCATGGCGTCGCGCATTGCCGCCAGGTCGACCACGGCAGGAACACCGGTAAAATCCTGCATCAAGACCCGGGCCGGGCGATAGGCGATTTCGTGGCCTGCTGAACCCTTGTCATCGAGCCATTTGGCGACAGCTTCAATATCCGCCTTGGTGACAGACCTGCCATCTTCGTTTCTGAGCAGGTTCTCCAGCAGCACCTTCATGGAGTAGGGCAGTTTGGAGATGCCGGAAAGCCCGTTGGCTTCGGCGTCTTTCAGGCTGAAATAAACATAATCTTTGCCGCCAACGGTAAGCGTTTTGCGGCAGTTGAAACTGTCGAGTGATTTGGGCATGTGCCACCTCTGTCTGGTTCGCCGAAAGGGGAAACGGACGCCTGTGGCACGGAAACGCCGGTAGGTGCGGGTGCGGCCATTTCCGCTGTCCGGTTCCCGGCTATTGTTTGGGAGACAATAGCGCTCGGGTTCGGCGCAAAAATGCGTTCGCATGACCGGCCGCTGGTCATGTCTGCCGGGCTTATAGGGGAGATTTTTGGGTAGCGCTAGTGGGACATTTGGGGGACAAGCCAAATTGAAACCGGCGACATGAACCGCGCCAATCTCGCATCGCTATTTCGTTTCACGCACATAGATTTTGTAGTGTTTTCCGCGATCGTCCGTCGCTTCCATGTATTTTCGCGAACGCACCGGCCACTGGAACTTCAGGCAGGTCAATCGGCCGACATCAACGTTCAGGGACGCAAACTGCTGCTCAATCGAAGCAACATAGTGTGAAATGGATTTTTCAATTCGCAGGTTTGACCGGGACTTGGGAATAAAATCGCCCTGCAGCCAATCAATCGTGATCTGATGCCCTTCTGCGTGAATTTCTTCAATATCCTCAACGACATGCCGGCCATCAACATAATTCATCGAGCTCAGGAAACTGTGCCCAAGATTGTGAATCGCCGCGTATATGTTTTTGTATTTCATTCTGAGCGGAAAAATATCAAACCGGCTCAAAAAACCAAATATGCAAAACCGATTCTCAGAGTTGGAACTTCGACCGGAAATCCTGTTCGACCAACCTGGTTCCCGTGGCTGAGATTATTCGGACCGCCTTGCAGCACCTGTGGCAAGCCACTGCGCACGCCGCAGGCAAGTTTCTGCGCTTATTGCGGAAACGAACACTGAGTCCTATCCGCCACTCGGGTGTGGTGTAATCCCTTTTGTGAAGCTCAAAGCGGAATGCCGTGTGATGTGGCAATGGATTCGGCCCGGTCGCGATTGTCGCGCGATGAGTATTCTTCGCCGAGTCCGATATCGCGGCGGCGGCGCTCTGATATTGGCGTATTGTCTGACCACGGGGTCATGGCCCTCAAGGCAGCTTTCAGCCGGGCGATGAATTTCGGGTAGACGGGAGCGATTTCGGTTTTGGTAGAGATGTAGCGGGTGTGGGTCAGATCGGTCATTTTGGTACCTTCCGCGTGGCGCTGTTTCAATGACCGTATGGTGACCTGCGCCCGTTATTCTCCCGTTCGTTGTTCCGTAAACGCCTTGTATTTGATGCGTTATTCGTCGTTAATTGCGTCCGTACTACTGTTAATTATTGCTCTAAACACGGAAAGCCCGCAGCATTGCCCCTGACCCTTTCGCTACAGGATTCGTTCAAGCTTCTTCGTGATGGCGAGCCGGTCGAGTTGAAAAACCGGAAGGCGCAGGCGCTGCTTGTCTACTTGGCGCTGACCGGCAAACCGCATTCTCGCGAACACCTTGCCACATTGCTGTGGGGCGACCGTTTCGATGAACAGGCACGCAATTCGCTGCGTCAGGCGCTTCATGCATTGCGCAAGGCGACCGGGCCGGACGTGGTGATTGGCGATGATGAACTATCGGTCGAGCAGGGGGCGCTGGAGATCGATCTGAGCGAAACAGCCCTTCTTTCAGGATTCCGCAGCGGCTCGGAAGCTTTCGACGACTGGCTGGAAGAGCAGCGACACAATCGGCGTGCCCAGTCGGCCCTGCGGCTGACATTGCTGGCCGGGGAGAGCCTCGCCCGCCAAGATGAGGCAAAAGCGCTGGAACACTACCTAAAAGCGCTGGAAATTGATCCACTCAGCGAAGAAGTGGTGTGTCACATCATGACCATATTGGGCCGGCTGAACCGGCGGCCCGAGGCACTGGCGTATTTCCAAACATTCAGCGACCGGCTGAAGGCCGATCTGGACGCCGAGCCGGGTTCTGAATCTCGCGCGCTGGCCGACTCACTTCGCAAGGACCGCGAACCGGCTCCTGACCAGACCGATCATCCCAATGCTCTCATCGTGCCATTCGAAAATCTTGGTGGCGGCGATCTGGCGGACTTCATCGCCAGCGATATGGCCGATGAAATAGCCATCCGCGCGCGCTCGCTGGGTCTGGTGACAATCGATCTACCTGCGCAAGCGGCCGCGGAAATCAGTTCATCCGAAGGGCTGTTGCCCCACGCCCGCAATATTGGCGCACAATGCATGATAACCGGCACCGCGCGACAACTCGGCGACAATGTCCGGATCAGCATACGCATCGTGAGCGTTGCTGGCGGAACAAGTGCGTGGACACACAGGGCGATCATTCATGGCGACGAGGTTTTCGACAGGATCGGTGAACTTGGTTCACACACCAGTCGGCATGTCTACGAAATGCTGACCCGCCTTCAAAACTCCAGCCAACTCGTCGCCCAGCTCAAGCAGGAAACTGACCGCCCCGATGCATTTCTCGCGACCTGGAACAGTCTGTACTGGAAAGCATTCTTCGTTCAACAAACAAGAACGCATCTCAAGGAGATTGCCGAACTTGCAAAGTTTGCGCATTCACATTTCCCGAAAAATCCGTTTGTTATTGGAACCCATGCGCTTGCCCAGTTTCATCTCGCGCATATTAGCGACCACAAGGACCGGCTTGCCCGCTATCAGGAAGCCGACAAGCTGTTGCAAAGTGCGCTTGCAATCAATGCCAATTTGGCCCTGGTTCACAGCACGAATATGATCATATCGACCTGGCTCGGACGCAATGATGAAGTTGATCGTGTGTTCAATCATGTGATGAGCTCCGGCACAAACTGGCACGCGACGGCCGGATTGCGCATGCCCTCCCTTGCATTTCGCAACCGCAACGATGAGGTGTTCGAATTGGCCGAAACGGTCATGCAAAACGAAAGCGGCTCACCACTGCTGTTTTACCGGTTTGCGTATATGGGGCTCGCCCATTTCAACCTGGGCAACCATTCCGAAGCGCTGAGAAACGCGCGCAATGCACTCGAATGGGGACGTGAATTCTTTATGGGGCATCTGATCAGGATCGCCTCGCTCGAACGGTTGGGCCATCATGATGAGGCAGCGTTGGCGCTGGAAGACATGCGTCTTGATTACCGCGACCCGACCGTGTCGGAGTTCGAATTCCTGCCTTTCAATGACGAGGCTCGAAAGCGGGCGCTACTCGACGCGTTGAAAGACGCGGGGATGCCGGAGTGACTGTGTCGACCTGCCTGCCCGATAGAGAACTAATTGATTGGAACTGCGGGAAACTGATTGAGTTCGCCCGTCAATCAAACAGGTCGAAAGCAAACCGGTAGCTCATGCCAAGCCCGATCGAGAACTGATCGCGGCTGCCGGCCAGTACAATCGGGCTGTCAGCCGCATCGCCAACAAAACGGTCCCATCCACCCCGCAGGTGGAAGATGGTCTTGTCGGTCCACGCATATTGGGCACTGGCGGCAAGACCAACGGTCTTGAACCCGGCACTTGGATTATAAGCCGCGAGCACCGCACCCGGCGCGGCAGCCTCGGCGGCGGTCACACCAAAATAGGTGTCCATATAGTCATCCGATGCCCAGCTCGCACGGGGTCCGAATTCCAGTTCGACGCGGTCAACTGGATTCAATGTCACGTCGATCCCAAACTCGGCTACCTGACCTTCGTGGCCGTTGATGCCCTGACGCAACTCCGCGAAACCACTGAACCAATCGTAGCGGAAGCCTGTCCCTGCCCCCAGTTCGAGTGCCCAGTCAACCTGCCGCGTTCCGGTCAGAAACGGTGCATCAGACGCTTTACGAGAACTCTGGAAATCAAATGATGGGTAGAAAAAGAAGCCGCGATTGCTGCGTTCGCCATCGACAACCTGCCCGAGGCCAGGAACATAAAACCGTTTGACCCTGATGATCGGAAACGGTGAAACACCGAACCGGTCTGCGCCCGGAAACTTGGGCTTTGCCATCGCGCCAAGACCCAAGTCCAATACGAACTGAGTTGGCGGAACGGGCAAATCATCAGATGCCGCCAAAGCGGCGTCCGGGTTCAAAAACAGCGCCAAAGCGCCGGCAAACATTGCGAACGGTGTAAAAAAAGCGCGATTGTTATCTGTCATGTCCCTGAAACTTTGGCAATTCGTTGATGGAAATCAGGCATATAGAGCAAATCTGAAGAAACCCTGCATACAAAACCAGTTGTTCACATACGGGCCGTGAGCAGTTTCGGATCAGTCTTTGAATTGTGAATCGATTGGGTTCATAGGGTTGCGCTCAGGGCGGCAGTTTTTCGACGCTCTTTACATTCCATTTCAAATCAGCCACCCGCCTCCCTCATGAACACACACGTGAAAGGCTTGGTGATTACGGCGCTTGGCGTTCTGTTCGTTGTGCCCGATTCGCTTTTCGTGCGGCTGATCGAGGCTGACCCGCTGATCACCACCTTCTGGCGCGGGGTGACTTCCGGACTGCTGGTACTTGTAGCCGTACTGTTCTTGCCTGGCCTCGGCCGTATAGGCGCCATTTTCGGCACAGGTTGGACCGGCGCCATCTACATCTTCCTGATGGGATCAACCGGGCCTGGCTTTGTCATGGCGGTGACCAATACCAGCGTTGCCAATGTCGTGTTCATATTCGCCTCGATTCCAATGTTTGCCGCCATTTTCAGTCGAATGTTTCTCGGCGAGCCAATAACCAAACGCGTGGTCATCACCATGATCGCCGTAGCCGCCGGCCTTGCAATCATCGCATATGGTTCCGGATCGAATAAAATCGCCTCGTGGAAGGGTGATTTGTGGGCAATCTATGTATCGATGGCCTATGCCGGCGCCCTCACTGCCGTACGACCGCTGAAGCAAATCTCCATGGTGCCGGCCATACCGATTGCCTATCTCGCTTCAGCGCTGGTGGTTTGGCCGTTCACGGAGCCTGTGGCGGCGTTCTCCTCGCAATGGATGTTTTTCCTCGGTCACGGAGCCTTCATCGGCATTGCCACCTGTTTCCTGACACTCGGACCGCGCTACATCAGCTCCACTGAGGTATCGTTGCTGATACTGCTTGAATCCGTCCTAGCACCTATCCTGGTCTGGGCAGTGGTGGGCGAGGAACCGGGCAGTTGGGCGCTCGTGGGTGGCGCCGTCGTGCTCAGTGCACTCGTGATTTCAAATTTGTGGGTATTGCGGCGCAAGTAGCATTGCTGCCAGGTCGTCTGTGTCAGCTGAGGCGGGCGCCGGCCCGCCTCAGCCAATTTATCCCTTAACGCAGTTCGGATTGCAGCGCCTTGTAGACGGTGTAGCACATCAAAAGCACAACGATGGTGAACGGAATGCCCGTTGAAACCGCAGCACCCTGAAGCGCAGATAGTCCGCCACCGAGCAACAGTGCGATAGCCACAAGGCCTTCCAGCGTGCACCAGAATACGCGTTGCACAACAGGCGCATCCATCTTGCCACCGGCGGTGATCGTGTCGATCACCAGCGATCCGCTGTCCGATGAGGTAACGAAGAAGATCACGATCAGGATCAATGCGATCGGTGCGATGATGGTGTACAGTGGCAGTTCCTGAAGGAAGCCGAACAGCGCCATTTCCGGACGATAGCTGTCGATCACGTTGGCCTTGACCACTTCGGCTCCGCCGGCGTTCAGCATGTCGATCGCCGCGCCACCGAAAGTCGACATCCACAGCGCACATACGGCCGTCGGTGCAATAAGTGCGCAGAGCACAAATTCGCGCACGGTGCGGCCCTTGGAGATGCGGGCGATGAACATGCCGACAAATGGCGACCAGGCGATCCACCAGGCCCAGTAGAATGTCGTCCAACCGTGGAAGAAGCTGGTGTCCTCGCGTCCGAACGGATTGGAGAGCGCCGGCAACAATATCACATAGTCGACCATGACCGAGAAGTAGCGGGTGATTGCGGTTCCGATACCGGTCACGAACAGTACGAATATGAACAGGGCAACCGCCATCAGCATGTTGATTTCCGACAGTCGCTTCACACCCTTGTCCATGCCCATCAGTACCGAACCCAGGGCAATCGCAGTGATGCCGATGATCAGCAAAACGGTCACTGTAGGAGTCGTCTCAATGCCAAAGACTTCGTTCAAGCCTGCCGCAACCTGTTGCGCGCCCAGACCAAGCGATGTGGTCAATCCAAACAGTGTCGCAAAGACCGCGAGCGTATCGATGGCATGACCCCACCAGCCCCAGACCCGTTCACCCAATATGGGATAGAACGCGGAGCGAAGCGTCATTGGCAAGCCCTTGTTGTACGCAAATATTGCCAGTGTCAGGCCGACAACGGCATAGACGCACCAGCCACCCAGACCCCAGTGGTGGATCGTACCAACAACACCGATATACTCGTTGCCCGGCTCATTGATGTCGATGTTGAGAGGCCGCGCATTTCCGCCTTCAGAGAAGTTATAATAGGTCGGCTCCAGCACACCGAAGAACAAAAGCCCGATGCCGATGCCGGCTGCAAACATCATCGCAATCCAGCCGGAATAGGAATAGTCGGGCTTGGCATCCTTGCCGCCGATTCTGACCGAACCGACGGGCAGAAAAATCAACGCCAGGCAGAATATCAGCATGATGTCGACTGAGATAACCAGAAACCAGTCAAATTCACTGGTAAGGAAAGGCCTTAGCCAGCCAAAAAACTCTGCTGTTGCCGACTGGAACGACAGCGCCAGTATGACAAACAGGATGATGATACCCCCCGATATAACAAAGACCGGATTGTGAATATCCAAACCGAATGGCCGGATATTGTCGCTCCCGAGTTCATACTCGGTCATCGGCTTTGGGCCGGTATTTTCATCTGCAACTGACATGGCTTCCCTCCTCTAGGTCGCCATGAAAGCCCGGAGCCCCAAATGGTTGATCACCTCGAATCCGGCAGACGACCTTGCAAACGTTAACAAAGCTGGAAGAGTTTGTCACCGAACCGTCATCTGCGACCGAATCAAACCTGTTTGCGACGGGTCATAAGCACACAAATGGATAGCTTTAGTAACAGCGAAACACGTCATTTTGTTTTGCTTCCATTTGACCTGTCAGGTGCAACCGATAGAATTGGGGTCGTGCTCAAGAAAATAAGTAAGACCGCCATGAACAAGGATAAGCCGCTTTTTCGGAGGTTGCTGCAACTCCTCGCCAGTGTTCTTCGCATTGTTTTCTGCGCCAACAGAAATACGCCGAGCCGGCCCGATTGCCCGTCCAACATCCTGCCGCTCCTGAACCACCCACGGTAATGCCGTTTGCCGTGCCCCACCCATGATCCGTTCACCCACGGTAGGTGACTGACAAGTCTCGCCAATTGAGCCATCCGTGCTATAGGCGTTCCGTTCGACTCAGGAACCGCCCATGCAACTCACTGCCGAAAATCTGGCTGCCGAGCGCTCCGGTGAATCGGTGTTTTCGGACATCTCGTTTTCACTCGGCAAAAGCGATGGATTGTTGGTCACCGGTCCCAATGGAGCCGGAAAATCCACACTGTTGCGTGTCGTTGCCGGACTATTGCCGTCTGTGGCCGGATTGCTCGAATTCGATGGCGGCGACAGTTGGACCGATCTCGCCGATGCCTGCCACTATCTTGGCCACAAGAATGCGATGAAAGACGCCCTGAGCGTCAGAGAGAACCTGTCTTTCTGGCAGGCTTTTTTCGGGCCGCCACATATGACAATAGACGATGCGCTGGACTATGTCGGGCTGCAATCGACGGCCGACCTACCATTCGGCTATCTCTCCACCGGCCAGCGCCGCAGAATTTCCATTGCCAAACTGTTGATCAATTATCGCCCGGTTTGGCTGCTCGATGAACCCACCGCGGGTCTCGACGCTGAATCCGAAGGGGTTCTGTCGTATCTTTTGCGTGAGCATCTCGACGATGGCGATATCGCAATTGTCGCAACCCACCTGCCACTGGGGCTTGACGGCATGCAGGAACTGAAACTGGACTTGCATTCGTGATGGACCTGTTCCTGCGCGAAATTCGGTTGGGCATTCGCGCCGGCGGCGGTGCACTCGTCGGGGTTCTGTTTTTTCTGGCCGTGGTTGCTGTCATCCCGTTTGGTGTCGGACCCGATCTCAATCTTCTGGCCCGCATCGGGCCAGCCATTTTGTGGATCGGAGCGCTGCTGGCTTCGCTTCTGGGTCTGGATCGATTGTTTCAGGCAGATCGTGACGACGGTTCGCTCGATCTGATGATTATTGCATCGAGCAGGCAAATGCTTGTGCTGACCGTTTTTGTGAAATGCGCTGCTCATTGGGTGATCAGCGCGCTGCCGCTGGTTGTCGCAACTCCGTTGCTCGGACTATTCATGAATGTCGAGCCGCTCGGCATCGCCGCCGCCTGCCTGACATTACTGGTCGGCACCCCGGCGATCACGTTTATCGGCGCGGCAGGTGCGGCACTTGCAGTGACCTTGCCAAGGGGCGGATTGCTGGTGTCGGTGATTATTCTGCCGCTGGTCATACCTGTGCTGATATTCGGCGTTGCCGCAACGCGCGGTGCGGTCGCAGATCCCGATCCATTCCTGCCACCGTTCCTCATTCTTGCCGCGCTTTCCATGTTCTTTGCCGTCATCGGCCCGGTCGCGGCTGCGGCGGCGTTGAAACACTCATCAGATTGAGGAGATAAATCCATCGTGATGCGTCGCCACCTTTCATTGTGCGGCGTGAATTCAAGGGCTATTTAAGCAGTATGACCGAGACTTCCGCCCAACGTTCCATCGTCACCGAACTGGCGAACCCGACACGGTTTGTCAGCGTGGCCAATGCACTGGTGGCGTGGCTTGCAGGTCTTTCAGCGCTACTTATCGCGGTGGGCCTTTGGATGGGTTTCAATGCACCAGAGGATTATCAACAAGGCATAACGGTCCGGATCATGTACATCCATGTTCCGTTTGCCTGGCTTGCCATGATGGTTTGGGGTGTGATGACGATCTCGGCACTGGGAACGCTGGTCTGGCGTCATCCGCTGGCCGATGTGTCAATCAAGGCTGCCGCTCCTATCGGGGCAGTGTTCACCACATTGGCATTGTTTACCGGATCCGTCTGGGGCAAGCCAATGTGGGGCACATGGTGGGTTTGGGATGCGCGACTGACATCGGTTTTCGTGCTCCTGATCATGTATCTCGGCCTGATCGCGCTCACACGGGCGTTTGATGAGCCGCAAAAGGCGGCCCGCGCCGCGGCAATTCTGGTACTCATCGGCTCTATCAATCTGCCAATCATCAAGTTTTCAGTCGACTGGTGGAACACGCTGCACCAACCGGCTTCGGTTATCCGGCTTGACGGACCGACGATCCATCCAAGCCTGCTTTGGCCGCTGTTGGTATCGGCGGTAGGGTTCACCTGCCTGTTTTTTACGCTTCACCTGGCGGCCATGCGCACCGAGGTCTGGCGGCGGAGGATCATGGCCATGCGAAAGATTGCAGCGCGGCAGGCGGATCACCGGAACGACGGCGGTAAACCGGAATGACCCATACTTTTTTTGTCACCGCCGCCTATACCGCATCTGCATTGGCGATATTCGGATTGATCTTCTGGACGATCGCCGACCATCGGGCCCGCAAGCGTGAATTGCATGAGCTGGAGAGCAGCGGCATTCGCAGGCGCTCCGACAGAAATGCGGAGCCTGTGGAGTGAGCACGAATTCCGAAACCGGTCAGCCGGACGGCCCGGCCACGGAGACGAAACAGGCGAAACGCAGCTGGGTCGTTTTTTTGCCACTGGGCGTTTTTGCCGTTCTCGCTGCGGTGTTTCTGATCATGTTGCTGGCCGACCGCAATACGTCGACGGTTCCGTCCGCGCTGATCGGACAACTGGCGCCACAGACCGACCTGCGGCCTCTTGATCCGACATTGTCAGTCGGTCTCAATTCGCAGAACTTCAAAGGCAATATCACGCTCGTCAATGTCTGGGCGTCCTGGTGCGCCCCATGCCGCCAGGAACATCCATTTCTGATGGAGCTTGCAAAAGACAAACGGTTCGTGATCGCGGGACTCAATCACAAGGACGATCCCTCCAATGCGCGCGCATTCCTTGCGGAACTGGGTGACCCCTATCGCGTGATCGGTGTCGATCCAAATGGCAGGACGTCGATCGACTGGGGCGTTTATGGTGTGCCGGAAACTTTTTTGGTCGACCAGGAGGGCATTATCCGGCTGAAACATGTCGGACCCCTGACCGCAGACGCTGTCCGTACTGTTCTGATGCCCGCCATTGAGGAAACCATCAGCGGAGTTTCCGAGTGAGACGTGCGCTGGTGACCGGTGGTAACCGCGGGATCGGATTTGCCATCGCCGAAGGTCTGAAAGCGCGTGGTATCGAAGTGATCATTGGCGCCCGCGATCCGTTGGCAGGTCAATCGGCCGCTGAGAAGATCGGTTGCAGTTCGGTCGAGCTTGATGTCTGTAGCGCGAACTCAATCGATCGTGCTGTCGGGGAAGCCGGTCCGTTCGATATTCTGGTCAACAATGCCGGCGTTCTGTTCAACGAAGGCATCCTGGAAAGTCCTGATCATTTCGCTGATTCCATGGCGGTCATGGTCGGTGGGCCATATATGCTTATTCACGCCTGTGCGCCGGCGATGACTGCTGCCGGATACGGCCGCATCGTCAATGTTTCCTCAGGCTGGGGCAGTTTTGCAGAAGGGCTCGGCGGACCTGGGGCTTATGGCGTCGCAAAGGCTGCCCTCAACGCCCTGACATTGGCGATATCGCGCGAATTGCCGCAAAACGTAAAGATCAATGCGATGTGCCCGGGATGGGTGCGCACCCGAATGGGTGGCGCCGGAGCGACACTGTCACCGGCTCAGGGTGCGGACACGGCAATCTGGCTTGCAACATTATCAGACGATGGTCCAACAGGCGGATTATTCAGGGAACGCAAACCAGTGCCATGGTAATCTGGCACTATGTCTGATTCGGTTCGTGAGCATTTTTTGCAGCAGGCGGATGCCTGTGATGCCATGGGGTCGCCGTTTACGGCTGCGGTTTGCCGGATGATTTATCCGTTGCTCAATCGCAGCACCGCAACCGGGAGGATCTTGCTCGATTGGCAGGGTGATCCGCGAGCTGACGCTCTGGCGCTGAGAGTATGCGGCGGCTTGCACGCTTTGTTGCTGGATGGCGCAGACGACAGGCTGACCGAATGTTATCCCCCCGACGAGGATCTTGAACGTTTTTCGCAGATTCTGACCGGTGTCATCAGTCGCCACGACGCATTTTTGTCGGCCGGCCTCGGCAATGCGCCGCAAACCAACGAGATTGCGCGCGCTTCCGTGCTTTTTCCGGGCATGCTCGAGATTGCCCGTCTGACACGTTTGCCGCTATCCCTGCATGAAATCGGCGCCAGCGCCGGCCTGAACCTGATGGCTGACCGTTTTTTCTACAATTTCGGAAAGGTCGAATTGGGAGATCCGGTTTCGGCGGTCAGGCTGGCGCCGGAAATTCGTGGCGCTACCCCGGATCCGCGGGGTCAGATCGATATCGTCAAACGCACTGGCTGCGATGTCACGCCGCTTGACATCAGCAATCCGGCTCACCGGTTGCGTTTGCGTTCATATGTATGGCCCGATCAACCAGACCGGTTGCAACGGCTGGACGACGCGATTGCAATCGCCGAACAGACGTCTTTCACGCTCGTCTCCGCGGATGCGGCAGACTATCTCGACAGTGCATTTTCAACACGTAAGCTCGGACAGGTTTTTGTGATTTTTCACTCGGTCATGTGGCAATATCTGCCCGATGATACGAAAAAGCGCATTGAGAATTCCTTGGAGCGGGCGGGCAATGGAGCAACCCGAGACGCGCCCATTGCCTGGCTCCGGATGGAGGGCCTCGGTGGAGTGGAGCCCTACGCGACGCTGCAGCTGACGATGTGGCCCGGCGGAGAGACGCGCAAACTGGCGCGCTGCGATTGGCATTGCCGTTGGATAGAGTGGCTGGCCGGTTAGAGCACATCACCACATTGTCTTGGCGTAGGCCTGCTCAATTTCCCGGTCGGTCGTGGCCGCATCGGCTCCATCGGCCATCTGATCCTTGAGAATTTGTCCGAGGGTCGGCATACAATCGCGCGGCGGCCAGCTTTCGTGTTGCCATAGTTTTGACCGCATGAATGCCTTGGCGCAATGCATGTAGACCGATTCAACCTGGACCACCATCACTGAGACCGCTGGCCTGCCATCGACCGCAAATTGATCACACAGCGTCGCATCTGCCGTTATTCGTGCTTTTCCGTTCACCCTGAGCGTCTCGTCCATGCCCGGAATGACAAACAGAAGGCCAACCGCCGGATTGGCGAGTACATTTTCAAGAGTATCCAGGCGGTTGTTTCCAGGACGATCCGGGATCGCTATCGTGTTGTCGTCGAGTACGCTGACAAAGCCGGGATTGTCACCTTTCGGGGACAGGTCGGCATTTCCGTCACGATCCTGCGAGGCAACAAACATGAACGGAGAATGCGCAATGAAATTGCGCGCGTGCTTGTCCAGCCGGTGAATTTCCTTTTTCAGAGAACGCTCCGACGCGGCTTTGTAGATCTCGCGTAAATCCGCCGAGGTCGAAATGAACTTGGTTTCACGCATCCTTGCCGCCCTCCTCTAGTGAATGCCGCATGATTAGCGGCATCTGGCTCATGGTGAAAACGATGGTGATCGGCATGATGCCCCACACCTTGAACGCCACCCAAAGATCGGTTGAAAAATTGCGCCAGACAACTTCGTTGACCACCGCGAGAAAGATAAAAAACAGGCCCCAGCGCAACGTCAGTTTGCGCCATCCTTCCGCATCAAGCTTGAACGCTGAATCGAAAACATAGCCGAGCAACGATTTCCCGAACGCGAGCCCGCCCAAAAGCACTGCCGCAAACAGCGCATTGACGATCGTCGGCTTCATCTTGATGAAAGTCTCGTCCTGCAGCCACAGGGTCAGCGCACCGAAAACAAAGACGATGATGCCGGAAACCAGCGGCATGATGGGCAGTGTACGCATCAGTGCCCATGAAACCGACAGCGAAATCGCTATCGCAACCATGAACAGCGCCGTTGCAATAAACAGCGGTCCGCCCAAGTCTCCGAGGGCAGGAAATCTCTCGGCCAGCCACTCGCCGCGAGAGTTGGCAAAGAAGAAGACCATGAGCGGCCCCAACTCCAGCGCCAGCTTCAAAATCGGATTCATTTCCTTGCGCTGGGGATCGGACGGATCGCGCTCGAAGATTGGCTGGTTCATGTCTCCGCCCCGGTTATGGCCATGGCGAATTCCTTCGCCTCAAACGGTTCCAGATCGGCCACTTGTTCACCAACGCCGACAAAATAGACCGGCAGTTTGTGCTTGGCGGCAATCGCAACAAGAATACCGCCACGGGCGGTACCGTCCAGCTTGGTCATGACCAATCCATTGACGCCGGCGACATTGCGAAAGATCTCAACCTGAGACAACGCATTCTGTCCCGTCGTCGCATCAAGGGTTTGCAGCACGGTATGCGGCGCTTCCGGATCATGCTTGCCAAGAACCCTGACAATCTTGGCCAGTTCATCCATCAACTCAGTACGGTTTTGCAAGCGGCCGGCCGTATCAATGATCAGCACGTCGGAACCTGCCTCCTTGGCCTGCTCGAATGCGTCATAGGCAAGTCCGGCGGCATCGGCTCCGAGTTTGGAAGATACCACCGGCGAACCGGTCCGCTCGCCCCAGATTTTCAGCTGCTCAATGGCAGCTGCGCGGAATGTGTCTCCCGCCGCCAGAGTGACCGACAATCCGCCCTCTTTCAATTTTGCAGCCAGCTTTCCGATCGTCGTGGTTTTTCCGGTCCCGTTGACACCGACAACAAGAATAACGTGCGGCGTGTGACTAAGATCGAGCTGCAAGGGCTGGGCGACAGGCCCGAGCACTTTCTCCATCTCCTCACCCATGATGGCGCGAACCTCGTCGGTCGAAATGTCCTTGCCATAGCGTCCGGCTGACAGAGCATCGGTTATCCGCATCGCCGTTTCGATACCGAGATCAGCCTGGATCAGCACGTCTTCCAGATCCTGCAGCGTATCTTCGTCTAGCTTGCGCTTGGTGAAGATGCCGGTGATGTTTTCGGTCAGTTCCCTTGACGAACGCGACAGGCCTTGCTTGAGGCGCTGGAACCAGCTTCTCTTTTCAGGTTCCGGTGCAGGCGCCTGTTGAGGCTCTTCCGCGGGTGCTCGTTCAACGGTCTCCGAAATTGAAACCAGCTCCGGCTCTTTGTCCTCCGCGGTCGCCGTTTCGTCTGCCTCTTCGGGTTCCGACTTCGCATCAGATTCAGCAGCAAGACGGGCAGCTTCCGCTTCTTCAGCGGCTATGCGCTCGGCTTCAACACGCGCCTGTTCTTCGGCAGCCCTTTGCTCTTCTTCCGCCTTGGCAGCGGCTTCGGCAGCTGCCAACTCTGCCTGTTCACGTTCTTCGGCGGCCTTGGCTTCAGCCTCGGCGGCAAGACGGGCAGCTTCCGCTTCTTCAGTGGCTATGCGTTCGGCTTCAATACGCGCCTGTTCTTCGGCTCGCGCTTCCTCTTCAGCCTTTGCAGCGGCTTCGGCAGCCACCCGCTCTGCTTCTTCGCGCTCTGCAGTCTCTTTGGCTTCAGATTCGGCAGCAAGACGGGCAGCTTCCGCTTCTTCAGTGGCTATACGTTCGGCTTCAATACGCGCCTGTTCTTCGGTTCGCGCTTCCTCTTCTGCCTTCGTAGCGGCTTCGGCAGCCACTCTCTCCGCTTCCGCGCGTTCTGCTGCCGCTCTGGCTTCGGCTTCTTCGGCTAGACGGGCAGCTTCGGCTTCTTCGGCGGCTTTACGCTCGGCCTCAAGGCGGGCGTGTTCTTCAGCCTGCAGACGTTCCCGTTCTGCTTTCTCTGCAGCTTTTCGTTCTTCTTCTGCCTTCGTAGCGGCTTCGGCGGCCACCCGCTCCGCTTCCGCGCGTTCTGCTGCCGCTCTGGCTTCGGCTTCTTCGGCCAGACGGGCAGCTTCGGCTTCTTCAGCCGCTTTACGCTCGGCCTCAAGGCGGGCTTTTTCTTCAGCCTGCAGACGTTCCTGCTCTGCCTTTGCAGCAGCTTCCGCCTGGGCCTTCTCCTTTGCGGCAACGGATTCTGCCGTGACGTCCCGTTCGTCAACCGCAGCATCAGCCGGTACTTCCTCAGGTACTTCCTCGACCTTGTTCTTGCCGAACGAGAAGACTTTTTTGACTTTCTTGAGAAATCCGAATGCCATGCGCAGTTAATCCTCAGGCGGCCCTACGGCTAACGGGTCTTGCCACCAACATGTCGCCGTCATGGCCTTCGATCGCGCAAGCAACAATCTCGCCCGGCAAACCGGCATCCGTCTTCGCGAGGAAAAATCCTTCGGTACGGCCCAATCCGGCACGTTCGACCAGTATGTTCTGAGTGCTGCCAACCTGCGACGCCAGCTTCCTGCGATGCCGGTCTTCACCGGCTGACCGCAACAATGCGGCGCGTTCCTTCACCAGCTTTCGCGGCAACTGCGGCATCCGCGCGGCAGGTGTTCCTTCCCGCGGACTGAATGGAAAAACATGCAGATGCGAAAGATCGCATTGTGCGACGATCTTCAAAGAATTTTCAAACATCGCGTCTGATTCCGTGGGAAACCCGGCAATCAGGTCCGCGCCAAACACGATATCCGGCCGCACTTTGCGGATTTCTTCGCAGAACCGGATTGAATCTTCGCGGCTGTGCCGACGCTTCATGCGTTTCAAGATCATGTTGTCGCCGGACTGCAATGAGAGATGCAAATGCGGCATTAGCCTGCGCTCATCGCCAATCGCCTCGACCAACTCCTCATCTGCTTCGATGGAATCGATAGAAGACAATCGCAGCCGTGGCAGGTCCGGAACACCCTTGAGAATCGCACTCACCAGACGTCCAAGTTTTGGCCGGCCCGGAAGGTCGGCACCGTAGCTGGTCATGTCGACGCCGGTAAGCACGACTTCACGGTAGCCGTTTCCCGCCAGGCGTTTGACCTGTTCGACAACCGCGCCCATTGGCACCGAGCGCGAATTACCGCGGCCATATGGGATGATGCAAAAAGTACAGCGGTGATCACAGCCATTTTGCACCTGTACAAAGGCCCTCGCGCGGCCTTCAATCGCATCGACCATGTGTCCGGCAGTTTCGTGTACGCTCATGATGTCGTTGACGCGAACTTTCTCGGTGTCATTGACACCGAAATCCGGCATTGCCCGATAATTGTGGCTGTGAAGTTTTTCTTCGTTTCCCAGTACGAGATCAACTTCCTCCATGGCCGCAAATTCATCCGGCGATGTCTGCGCAGCGCAACCTGTAACAATGATCCGCGCTTCGGGACGCGTGCGGCGCTTCTTGCGAATCGCCTGACGGGCCTGACGAACCGCTTCAGCTGTTACGGCGCATGTGTTGACAACGACCGCGCCACCGTCGAGCTGATCCAGGCCTGCCTTTTTTGCTTCAGAGCGAATGACTTCCGACTCGTAACTGTTTAGCCGGCATCCGAATGTGACAATATCGACAGTCATCATGCCGCTCCGGCACCGTTGCGATCTTCATCACGGCTCCAGCCGCCGTTGGCCGGATCGAATGTTCCGGAAAACTCCCACTCCGCTGGTCCGGTCATTGATACGTGATTATCAGCACGCCACTGGATGTGCAGCGGCCCGCCGGGAACCGTTACCGTTACATCGCGCCCGGTCCTGCCGGTGCGGGCTGCCGATACCGCGGCAGCACAGGCAGCAGAGCCGCAGGCCTTGGTCAGTCCGGCGCCGCGCTCCCAGGTTCGAATGGTCAATGCCGTGTCTGAATCGACCCGGGCGATGGAAATATTGGCGCGTTCGGGAAAGATGGGATGGTTCTCAAGCAACGGCCCAAACCGTTCCAGCTCGTAAGACCACGGGTCATCCGAAATCCAGAAGATGGCATGCGGATTTCCCATCGACATCACTGAAGGAGAGTGCAGTACGGGATTGTCGATTGGTCCGATCTGCAACTCGATCTTGCGTGTATCGGCAAATTCTTCGGCCAGCGGTACTTCATCCCAATCAAAACCGGGAACGCCCATGTCCACTGATATCAAGCCGTCAGTATGCTCATCTGCGGTCAGGATACCGGCTATGGTCTCAAACCGGAAATTTGTCTTACCGGTTTCTGCCGAGAGAGCCTGAACGACGCAGCGCATTCCGTTGCCACATGCCTGCGCCGGTGATCCATCGGAATTGAGGATCGCGATAAAGTTGTCCGTTCCTTCGGAACGTGGGTCATGGATAGCCATGATCTGATCAAACTTCGTCGGAGCATCTGCATTAAGAGCAATTGCAGCAGCAGCGCTAACCTCGTCCGCACGGCTACGCATGTCGGCAACGATGATTTCGTTGCCGAGCCCGTTCATCTTGGCAAATGGCGCACGCTCAGACATTTCGCGGATACCGTTGGTTCTCGCCGCCTATATGGCGGAAAGCAAGCTTAGGGTCAAAACCCAATTACCAGTCTTTCATGTAGTGCTGCTCTCCGGCACGTCCCAGGCCTCGCCGGGTTGCATGGCTCGGAAGCGGTTACGCTCGATCTGTCTCCGATCGAGCTCGGTATGCAAGGCATCCCGTGGCTCTTCGATGCCCTCATTTGTCAGCTGAACAGTGCCCCAGTGATGGCCGGCTGCAAATTCTGCATTGCAAAGCTCAAATCCTTCAACCGCTTCGGCCGGATTTTGATGTTGACCCTTCATGAACCAACGCGGCTCATAGGCGCCGACGGGCAGTATGGCGAGCCGGAAGCGCCCGTGTTTCTCTCGGGCGGCCTGATAATTTATCCCCTCGTGAAAGCCTGTATCACCGACATGGTAGATTTTTCCGCCTGGCCCATCGACAACGAAGCCACACCAAAGCGCCATACGCCGGTCGAATGTCCCCCTCGCTGACCAGTGATGAACAGGCTCGAAATGCAGTTTCAATCCGTGTGATTCAACCAAATCGCCCCAGTCACCAGTAACGGTTCGAACACCGGGGACTGCATTTTCGACAATCGTGTCATTGCCCAAAGGCGTTACCACCAGCGGGTCGTGCGCGTCTTTCAGCCGGTTGATCGTGAGCGCGTCCAGATGGTCATAATGATTGTGTGTCAGAAGCACGATATCGATTGGCGGAAGGTCATCAAACGCAATTCCCGGAGCATTGACCCGTTTGGGCCCTGCAAATTGGAACGGCGAAGCGCGCTCGGACCAATAGGGGTCGGTCAGGATATTAACCCCCGCAGTCTGGATCAAAAGTGTTGCATGGCCGACCATGGTCACCCGCAACTGATTGCCGTTGACCCGCGATGCCGGATTGGCTGATGGATGCGGGCTCGGCCAGGACTCGGGCCACTTCTTCCGCCCATTGCCCAACTGCCAGCGCAAAAGATCTGAAAAACTGCCCGGCGGCGTGCCGTCGGGGTTGAAAAACACGCGGCCGTCAAAATGGTCTGAAACCGGCCCGGAATAATATCGATTTGCCGCTTGGCTGCGATTAACCGCGAAACCGCCGCCGCCGATGGCAGCAATTCCTGTAAAACCGAACCACTTGACCAGTGCCCTACGCTTCATCGGATTATCATTTAGCATTCGCAGAGCGTGCTTCAACCCTGACCAGGAGCGGAATCGACACCCTCTGAGAGTATCGGATCCAATACTGATCAGTATCCAGCCGATAAATCTTTTTACAGTATGCAGTATTTCGTGGAGAACAGCGAACGGCTCTAGCCGCAAGAAAAACCGGATATTAACCATAATGGACGAGGTTTTCCCCATTGGTGCCACTTTTGTGGGCCTTGAAGGGCGTGGTGCGGATAATTGACCGGGGTTCCGGCGGAGGTTGCGGAAAATGAGTACTTCAGTAGCGGGTATGAGACGCGCAATGCCAATCGCGCTGTTGTTGCTTGTCGCCGTGGCGGCGACTGCCTGCCAGGGCACACGACTGGGCTCGCTCAACACTCGCAATTCAACTCCCGAGCCTTTGACACCTGCACCCGCAGGCGCCGTCGAGGCCGAGGAGCTTCGGCCAGCCGAAGACGCTGCCAATGTGGAAGAATTTCCCGAAGCGCCGCAGGATGAGGCGCAGGACGTCGAAGTTGCCGCAGCAGGTGCTCCCGATATTTCGAAGAATACTGTGGTTGGTTCATGGAGAACGGCTTCGTCAGGAGTTAGCTGCCAGATGTTTCTCACACTGACCAAGTATGGCGAAAATTCCCGTGGTGGCACCCGCGGATGCGCAGGCGAACTTCAAACAATGCGCGGCTGGAATGTCGCCGGCAAGCAACTGGTCCTCTATGACGACGCCGGCACCAGGATAGCCATTCTTTATTCGACCGGAACAGAGCGTTTCGACGGACAGACATCCGGCGGTCAGGCAGTCAGCCTGACGCGTTAGCACGAGTTGGGCCGAAAGATCTGACGGGCAGACGGTGGGGCTGGCCGCGATGGAACATGACCGTCTAGACACGCTGCACACAGTTGCCGATTCATTGCTGCATTTGGTTGAAGACGGAGCCATTGCCCACGATCCAGCGCAAGCAGCCATCGCAGCAAAACTCGATCGCGTACTCGACGAAATAACTTCAAAACGCATGGCGTCCAAGAGTGGCGCGCTTGGCTGGCTGTTCGCAAAACGTGTTGAACAAGTCACCGGGCTTTACATCCATGGAGATGTCGGGCGCGGCAAGACAATGCTCATGGACCTTTTTTTTGAAAGGGTTCGGGTCGGCCGGAAACGCCGCGTCCATTTCAATGATTTTATGGCCGATGTTCATGACAGGATTGCAGCACACAGAGCCGCCGTTAAGGCCGGCACTGCCAAGAGCGATGATCCAATCCCACCTGTTGCCTCAACACTGGTGGCCGAAGCATGGGTGCTTTGCTTTGACGAGTTTTCAGTCACCGACATTGCCGATGCTATGATCCTGTCCCGCCTGTTCACGGCGTTGTTCAAATCAGGCGTCGTCTTGGTTGCCACGTCGAATGTGGCACCCGACGATCTTTATCGTGACGGCCTCAACCGGGCTCTGTTTCTGCCCTTTATCGATATCCTCAAGGCACATACGCATATTGCTGCGCTGGATACGTACAAGGATTACCGGCTTGAACAATTGTCGCGAATGCCGGTGTACCTGTCTCCGCTGGACGAACAGTCGGATCAAGCGATGAATGCAGCCTGGGCGGCTGCAACTGCCGGACGGGACGAGATGGCGGTTACGCTTACGATTAAGGGGCGGGAAGTCGTTGCTGAGCGCGCAGCGGGTACGGCCGCGAGGTTTACCTTTGAGGAGCTTTGCGCCAGACCGTTGGGGGCTCGCGATTATCTGGCGCTCGCAGAACGTTTTGATACGTTTCTGATCGATCACGTGCCCGTCATGACGAAAAAAAACAGGAATGAAGCAAAGCGGTTCATCCTGCTCATCGACACGCTTTACGACAAAAATCGCAAATTGATCCTCTCAGCCGCCGTACCCCCGGAACAACTTTATGCCGAGAAAACGGGTACCGAGGCATTTGAGTTCAAACGCACCATTTCCCGCCTGGCAGAAATGCAGGGACAGGACTGGGCTTCGTAGGCCGATTTAACTCTTTAGCTAGCGTTCGGGTTGCGTCGCGGCGCAATAAAGGCAAAACTGGCACGCGAAACGCCGCTTGGAGGTGACAGAGGCTGACTTCCGGGTGTTTCCAGTAAAAATACGGGAGAAATCTATGATCTTCAAATCACTAAAACTTCTCGGAATTGCGCTTGCGGGATCGATTGTTGCATCCGCTGCGCAAGCAGAGACTTTTGTGACAATCGGGACGGGCGGTCAGACCGGCGTCTATTACCAGGTTGGCGGCGCAATTTGCCGGCTGGTTAATCGCGGAACGTCTGATCACGATATCAAGTGCACTCATACAACTGGCGGATCAGTCGCCAACATCAACGGCATACGTGCCGGTGACCTTGATCTCGGCGTCGCACAGTCTGACTGGCAGTATCACGCCTATAATGGCACAGCCCCGGACAAGTTCCCTGACGGTGCATTTCCTGAGCTTCGTGCTGTGTTTTCCGTCCATCCGGAACCTTTCACCGTGGTCGCCCGCGCTGATTCAGGCATCAACACGTTTGAGGACCTGAAGGGCAAACGGGTTAATCTCGGCAATCCGGGCTCCGGCGCACGCGCGACGTTTGAAGTCGTGATGGAAAAGATGGGCTGGACAACTGATGACTTTGCGCTTGCTGCAGAGTTGAAGTCTTCCGAGCAGGCCGCTGCGCTTTGCGACAACAAGATCGATGCGATCGTGTTCACAGTCGGACATCCGGCCGGAACGATCAAGGAAGCAACTACGTCCTGTGAATCCAAACTGATCAATGTCGACAATGACAAGATCAAGGATCTTGCAAACGGAGCCGACTACTACGCCATGGCAACAATTCCAGGCGGCATGTACAACGGTACTCCGGACGAGGTGACGACCTTTGGCGTTGGCGCAACCTTTGTCGCATCGACCAAAACGTCTGAAGATGTTGTCTATCAGATCGTCAAGGCGGTCTTCGAAAACTTTGACAGGTTCAAGAAGATGCATCCGGCATTCGGCAATCTTGTCGAGGCCAACATGATCAAGAACAACCTTTCGGCACCCCTGCATGATGGTGCCGTGAAGTACTACAAGGAAAAGGGCTGGATGTAATTTTCGGCCTGACCGGCGCGGTTTACACTGCGCCGGTCAGACACGTGCTTCAGTACAAGAGCGCAATGTTTCGAATTCTTGCGCGATGAGGGGACTCCGCGAAGGACGGCGCGGTCGCAACTTATACGGGGAGGAACGGCATGGCCAGCGAGGAACCGGGCGCCACGCTTAGCGAACAGGAACTTGAAGACCTTGTAGCGTCGACCGATACAGGCGGTCGCGCACCAACAAACACCCAAATTGCGCTGTTTATTTCGGCCATTGCGCTTGTTTGGTCGATATTTCAGGTCTGGATAGCCTCACCCCTTCCCTTTTCAACCGGCATCGGCGTGTTCTCCAGTCGCGAAGCGCGGCCTATTCATTTGGGATTTGCAATTTTTCTCGCGTTTCTGGTTTTTCCCGCATTCAAATCATCACCGCGAAGATATATTCCAGTCGGTGACTGGATGCTGGCAATTGGCGGTGCATTTTGTGCGCTCTATCTGTTCATCTTTGATACCAGCCTGATTAAGGAAATCACCGGCTCGCGGCTATCCGACCGCCCGAACAATCCCAACGCACTGGATGTGGTTATTGCCGTTGCCGGTATTCTCTTCCTTCTGGAAGCTACGAGACGCGCACTGGGACCGCCGTTGATGATAGTTGCCATCGTATTTCTTGGCTACACGTTCCTGGGACCATACGCGCCCGGATTCCTGGCCTGGAAAGGTGCCAGTTTCAACGCGGTTGCCGACCATCAATGGTTGTCAACCGAAGGCGTGTTCGGCATCGCATTGGGCGTTTCCACCGATCTCGTCTTTCTGTTCGTCCTGTTTGGCGCTCTGCTCGACAAGGCAGGAGCAGGCAATTATTTCATCAAGGTGGCATTCTCGCTTATGGGCCATTTTTCCGGTGGTCCGGCCAAGGCAGCGGTTGTCGCCTCCGGCATGACCGGATTGATCTCCGGATCATCCATTGCCAATGTGGTGACAACAGGAACGTTCACCATTCCGATGATGCGCCGTGTCGGCTTCACCCCGGAAAAGGCTGGCGCAGTTGAAGTCGCGTCATCTGTCAACGGGCAGATCATGCCGCCTGTCATGGGCGCCGCCGCGTTCCTGATGGTCGAGTACATCGGCATCTCTTATTTCGAGGTTGTCAAACACGCCTTCGTGCCGGCTGTCATTTCCTACATCGCGCTGGTCTACATCGTGCACCTGGAAGCGATGAAGCAGAACATGGCCGGCCTGCCACGGGCAGGAGAACCGAAGCCGTTTAAATGGGCGTTGCTGTCTTTCGGCATCACCATGGCAGTGATCATGGCCGCCGCCAGCGCCATCTACTATCTGTTTGAGGCGTTTCAGGCGCTGGGCTCGTCCGGCACCCGACTGCTCGCGGTCGTAATCGTGCTGGCGATTATCGCAGCATTCGCCATGTTGATGAATAGCCGGGCAAGCGAAGATACCAGGGTGAAGGCCCTGTCTACCGGTGGCATGGTGCTCGGTACCGCGGTGGTCGCCGCATTCGGCATTTTCTATTTCATCGACATTATCAGCAACGCAACTGGTGGTGCGGCGCCATGGGTGATCGGGGCAATCCTGATAGCAGCCTATGTTATGCTTGTCCGCTTCTGCTCTGCCTATCCGGAGCTGGAGCTGGATGATCCAAATGAACCGGTCGTCCGACTGCCGGAGCCGGGCCCGACCATCAAATCAGGCCTGCACTTCCTGCTGCCGGTGGGTGTGCTGATCTGGTGCCTGATGGTTGAACGGCTGTCGCCATCGCTGTCGGCTTTTTGGGCAACAGCGTTGATGATCTTTATCCTTCTTACCCAAAGGCCGCTATTTGCCATGTTCCGTGGCGAAGATCAGGCCGGATCCGCGGCTCGGGGTTTCAACGAACTGATCGATGGTCTGATTTCGGGCGCCCGCAACATGATCGGCATCGGCATTGCCACCGCAGCAGCCGGCATTATCGTCGGCGCGGTATCGCAAACCGGCGTCGGCGCAGTTCTTGCGGCATTGGTTGAGTTTTTGAGCCAGGGCCAGATCCTGCTGATCTTGATCTTTACGGCAATTCTCAGCCTGATTCTCGGAATGGGTCTGCCCACAACAGCCAACTATATCGTTGTCTCCTCACTGTTGGCGCCAGTTATTGTCGCCCTTGGCCAGCAGAACGGACTGATCGTCCCGCTGATCGCGGTTCATCTGTTTGTGTTCTATTTTGGCATCATGGCCGACGTGACGCCTCCGGTCGGATTGGCATCCTTTGCCGCCGCCGCCGTGTCAGGCGGCGATCCGATCAGAACAGGCTTTGTGGCTTTCTTCTACTCGCTCAGAACCGCCCTGCTGCCGTTCCTGTTCATCTTCAACACCGACATATTGCTGATTGATGTAACACCGATGCAGGGAGTATTCGTTTTCGTGGTTGCGACAGCAGCGATGCTGGTGTTTACGGCCGGATCGCAGGGATTCTTCATCGCAAAATCGCGGATTTGGGAATCAATCGCCCTGATCCTGATCGCTTTCACCTTGTTCCGACCCGGTTTCTGGATGGACATGGTTTCACCGCCATATCAACAGGTAGAACCGGCTTCGATCGTTGAAGCGATCGGCGCTGCCGAACCTGGGTCGGAAATGCGCGCCATTGTCGAAGGTCTTGATGATGTGGGTGATGCGATCACGCTGACAATGATCATCAAGGTCGGCGACGAGGCGACCGGTCAGGAGCGGCTTGATGCATTCGGCCTGGAAATTTTTGAACAGGACGGAAAAGTGCTTGTCGACAACGCCGTGTTCGACAGCCCGGCTCAGGCCGCGGGCTTCGATTTTGATCAGGTGATATCGCAATTGCTGGTTCCAGCTTCCCAACCGGCCAAAGAGCTGTTTTACATACCGGCCCTTGGTCTTTTGGTCCTCATTTATCTGCTGCAACGGCGGCGGCGAGGCGCTTCGGAGGCAACAGCACCCAAGGCCGCGGAGGGCGCATAATGGCGACTAATCTGTTTCGCAAAGTTCTTGCCACGGTCGATTTAGGGGATTCCGAATCCTCGGTGCGGGTCCTTCACGCAGCACTGGAAGTCATTACGGATGGAGACACGCTTCATGTTGTCTGCGTCGTCCCCGACTATGGCATGAGTGTTGTCGGCTCATTCTTTCCTGCAGACCATGAGCAGCAGGCAATTGCCAAGGCCAAAGAGGCGTTGCACGCCTTCACCGGCGAGCATGTTCCCGCGGGTATCCCGGTGCAACACATCATCGCACACGGGAATGTCTATGAGGAAATTCTGCAGGCAGCTGAAACCGTTTCCGCCGATTTGATTGTAGTCGGATCACACAGGCCGGAATTGAAGGATTATTTGCTCGGGCCGAATGCAGCGCGGGTTGTAAGGCACTCGAAGCGATCCGTGCTTGTTGTTCGCGGCGAGTGATTTTCCGCACTGCGAAACCGTCATACCCGCTCTCACAAATGCCATTTCTGCATCAGCGTTAATGGAACGTTTAGCTAGTTGTGAAAATTTGATCCTATACCGTCGGCGCGCGACGTTGCGCAAAAGGCACATTCAGGCCGGGGATTTGGGTTATGAGTTCAGACTACGAGTGGGAAACTGTCAGCGGTAGCAGCTACGATCTGCCAGCGTCGGCGGGAATGGGAATTTTGCGGGTAACACTGCTGTTCGGTTCAGCTGCCATAGCCCTTGCTTTGCTCGTAACTCCGCTGCTCTCCCGCATTTCCGGACCAGAGCAAACTCATTGGAGCGCAGAAGCCGGTATCGACTACACGCAGACCGGATCGATTGGCTACCAGGGCAGTTATACGGTCCGCCGCAGCGTGTTGCAGGGATCGGCTAGTTCCATTTGCGTCATCCGCGATAATGGATCCCGCTCTGGCGATTGCTGAACCCAAAGAACCACCCACGCACGACATCTGCTGGTAACCCGCCGTTAAGCGTCTCTCGTTAACGATTGTTAACGGGCGAATGCTAAACCGGACTGGAACAGAAAAGCAGGTGTCGCCATGTGGACGAAATTTATTCGAGATGAGTCCGGGTCAACGGCCATTGAATATGGCCTGATAATCACCGTATTGTCTCTGGCCGTCGTCTTTGGTGTGCAAGGTTTCGGTAATTCCATGAACAACATGTTTCAGGAATATGCCACGACGCTCGACAAAACCAATTCCAACTAGAGCTTATCCAGGCTTATCAGCCCGGCTTTTTTCTATTTCTTGTAGCGTTTCGTCCAAACTGGTCGTTGCGGATCCCGGTTTCAGCGGTTTTTGCTGCGAAGCATGAGGCGCCCAGCCGGATAGCCAGATCGTGTTGAATGTCGCACGCAGGCGCCCGTCAGGGTCGGCAAACCGGTCGGTGTAAACTTCGTTGGCCCGCCAGAGAATACCTCTGCTCAGAGGCCTTTTCTCACCGATCAATGCGTTCCCGGCACCCATGCCACGAAGATCATGCATCAGATCAAGCGCCGAATCATATCGCACGACAACGGTATCAACATCGGTGACCGGCAAACGCAAAGCCCGCCCTTTGAAGCAAGGCACCGGCATCTCGCACGTCCATGAACGGATAAACGCGCGCTGCAGCGCCACCCTGTTAGCTCCGTTTCCGCCGCAATAAGGCATTCGCGCAATTCAGCAAGCGTGCCGGCTCCGGAAAAATGCCGCAAGCAACAGCCCATCCGGTTTCAGCACCCGCCTGATTTGCGCCCAGATATCCGGGCACATCGTTGATTTCCTGCAAAGCAAACAGCGAGACAACCAGATCTGCGCTTTCCTTCTCCAAAGGCACCACTTCCTCCGGCTCGACAATCCCGTCCTGACCGCAAAGCAGCGTTGGGTCTGCCTCTATTCGCGTAACTCGTCCACCTTGCCG